>NZ_JACCFF010000001.1 GCF_013449725.1 Mycobacteroides sp. LB1
GCGTCGACCGCGCCATCGAAATCGGCGTCGTCGACGAAGAAATCGAACCCTCACAAACCCGCGCCGTCCTCACCCGCGCACTCGCCGAAGCCCCCAACCGCCGCGGCCGCCACAAAAACATCCCACTCTGAACCGCCGTTCCCGGGGACACCAATCATGTGGACGTCGGCATACTTAATTGCGCTAGAAGCGATTTAAGCTGCCCACGCTCCACTTCTGTCAGGGCAGCCGTTACTCGATGTTCTGCACAGGTGACTTGTTGGCGAGCCATTTCAAGACGCTGCAGCCCTTGCCGGGTGAGTGAGGCGGGCAGCGTCCGGCCCTGTTCCGCGGATACCGGCCGCGTGACAAGCCCCTCATCCTGAAGCTGCTGCAGCACATCGAACATCGCCTGTCGGCTCACGCGTGCCTTACGTGCAAGCTGGGAGTTGGACGATCCAGGGTCCGCGTACAGAATCTGCATACAGATGAAGGCCGACAGTGACAGGCCAAGAGGTTCCAGCCCTACGGTCGCATGCCGCTGCAGGAGTGTTGCAGTGCGGGTGAGTAAATAGCCGAGAGGCACTCCCGGTCCACTGCTATCCGCCGATGTCACCAGGAGACTTGGCTATCACGACGCCAGGCGAGGCTCGATAGGTCCCGGCGTGTTCTCCCACTGGGTAAGAGCCTCCCGAACCAACGCGACGGTTTCCGGCGCCGATGCTTGAATTGCCTGCGGCGCCGGCCTTTCCCGGCGAGTCAGCCCACTGAGCGCGCCCTTACCCAATTCGACGCGAATATCTGCGCGGTATTGACGAAGCGACCGGGCGCAAAGATCCCATCGCACCTGACGAGTCAACTGCCGGACCAGCCGGTGTTTAAGATCCTGCGGTCCGATGACAAGCGCGCCATCGGCGTTCGACAGCAGCGGGTGCCGCGCCATCACCACGGGCGTGTTCTCCAACGCGGCACCGAATTCCGCCTCAGCGGACGCCATATACGGAGAATGGAAGGCCCCGGCCACCGGGAGCAATTTCACCTGGGTGTCGGCCGGAGGGTTGGCCCGCAAGTGATCTAGCTCGTCGAGCCGGCCGGCCGCGACCACTTGTCCGGGACCGTTCACATTCGCCACGAACAGACCGAGCTCCTCCACCGCGCGGGTAACGTCGCACAGGCCACCACCTACCACTGCCGCCATACCGGTGGGTTCGTGGTCGCAGGCACGGCGCATCGCCAGCCCTCGGAGCCTGGCCAGCCGGACGGCGTCGCGTGAGGTCATGGCACCAGCCGCCGCGGCGGCTGCCAGCTCCCCCACCGAATGACCGGCAAAAATCAGCGGGTCCGGCAGCGTCAGCTCATCGCGAAGCCGTTCGAACACCAGCAGCGAGGTGGCGACGATGAGTGGCTGAGCTATTGCGGTGTCGGTAATCTCGTCGTTCTCGGCCAGTGAGCCGTAGTAACGCAGATCGAGGTCCGCGGCCTCTGAGAATTCGTCGATCCGGGCCGATCCGGCATCGTCCAGCCAGGGCGCGATCATGCCTTTGCGTTGAGCACCCTGGCCTGGCATCACCATTGCAAACATGTTCATCCTCCTAGATCTGCTAGACCGAAGTGACGACGTCGACGTAGGCGAGGCGAGGTAGCCGCGGGTGCCAGGCATCCAGGCCGGGCTTGCCGATATTCACCACCGCCAAGGATTGGTGCACCCCATCGGGGAAGAACTCTCGGTCAACGGCCCCGGCATCGAATCCCGTCATCGGTCCCGCCGCGAGCCCGGAGGCCCTGATACCGAGGATGAAATAGCCAACCTGGATCAAGGCATTGGTTCTCGCCGACGCGGCGCGCGCATCAGCATCGGCGAAGTAGTCCTTGGCTTCGGGTAAATGCGGGAACTGGGTAGGCAGTTCCTCGTGAAAGTTCAAGTCGGCAGCAAGAATCGCTACCAAAGGGGCCGAGAGGGTCTTGGCCTGATTAGCGCCAAGCATGTGCTTGACCAGCCGTGACCGCGCTTCCCCGGAACGCACCAAGACAATTCGCAGCGGCTGCTGATTCATGGACGTCGGAGCGAACTTGATCAGCTCGTAGACGGCCTGTATCTGCTCGTCGGCGACCGGCTCGTCGGTGAAGGTGTTGGCGGTGCGAGCCTGACGGAAAAGCAGGTCCTGAGCGACGGCGGGCAGGGCCAGATATCCTTCCAGCGGCGACTCTTCAGGTACCGTTTTCCCTTGCAGTAGTGGCGAATCGCTGTCATATCTGACATGACGGGATTTGGTCTGCAACTCACCATCGACGCGGACAAGCACATCGTGAACCACACAACTCGGGTTCGCCTCCGCGGGCTTGCCCGGCCTGGTCTTGACCACCAGGCAGTACACGGTGGAGCGAATCTCATCGGTATCGATATATTCGAGGTCGATCATCGAGAAGTAGTGCCGTTTCTGCACCGGGTCGTGCTTACCCATCTCACGGAAGTCGTACAGGTCGTTGATGATTCCGGTCCGTGTAACACTGGCCGGTAGAGCGGTGGTGTGGTCGAAGATCGCGTCCTCGGTGAAGGTCGCCGCATAACCTTCGATGTCCTGCGCGTCGAGTCGCTGCATCTGTCTGGCGTAGAACTGCTGCACCTCGATGTAGAGGCTCGTGCTGATGTCAACGGTCGTCACGGTCGGCTCCTTAGTCTCATACACCTCGCCTGGCACCTTCGGGTGTCGCCAGTTTCCTTAGCAGAGCTCGAATCTCGGTCAAGGGCACTACACCCGGGCTTGACCGGAGCTATAGCGGAGCCGTGCATAGTCACCTTCATGACTTCGACAACGACTCGTAAAGTTGCTCTCATCACCGGCGCGACCAGCGGCATGGGTTTGACGATCGCGCAACACTTGGCGAAACAGGATTTCGCGGTCTTCCTCTGCGCTCGCAGCGAGGAGTCACTCAGCCAAACAGTCAAACAACTACAGAACGACGGCTACGAGGCCGACGGGGTGACCTGCGATGTCACCTCGCCCGAGCAGATACGTGCCTACGTCGCCGCCGCTGTGGATCGCTTTGGGCCGATTGATATATTGGTGAACAATGCCGGTCGTAACGGCGGCGGGATCACCAAGGACATCACCGACGAACTGTGGTTCGACGTCATCAACACCAACCTCAACAGCGTTTTCCTGATGACCAAGGCGGCACTCACCACCGGCGGGATGCTCGACCAGGGCTGGGGGCGAATCATCAACATCGCCTCGACCGGAGGTAAGCAGGGCGTGCTGCACGGCGCACCGTATTCGGCGTCTAAGCACGGGATGGTGGGATTCACCAAGGCTTTGGGGCTCGAACTAGCGAAGACCGGTGTCACGGTGAACGCCGTGTGCCCCGGGTTCGTCGAGACGCCGATGGCCGAGCGGGTTCGTGAAACCTACGCCACCTTGTGGGGTGTGGACGCCGAGGAAGCAGGTAAACGGGTCGCCGCTCGTGTGCCCATCGGCCGGTATGTGGACACCGAAGAGGTAGCGGCCATGGTCGACTACCTGATCAGCCCCGGCGCCAATGCGGTGACCGCTCAGGCCCTCAATGTCTGTGGCGGCCTGGGCAATTACTAAGCCCTTCGCCAGGCAAGTATGCGCCGCTGCTGCTTGCCGCCCTGCTGGAGTGCGCCGATCAACGTCAGCTTATCGCCATCGAAGTCGTACTGACGTGTCTGCACAGTGCCGGCCCAGGCGGGGTTGGAGCAGACCGTAATCCGGTGCAGTACTAGCGGTCCGTCAACCTGCCAGTGCCCGGCGTATCCCATGAACGGGACTGCGCCGGGCACTTGTTCTCCGCGCATCATGCTTACCGACAGCGCGCCCTCGGCCCCGTAGTAGAGCAGACCGATAGGCGATTGACCGAGTGGCCCCTCGCCAGTGGCGCCATTCTCATCGAGGTCGTAATAGGACTCCAGCCGCCACTGCCCCACGAAGTCACGGGGCCGGACGGGCTCAGTCTCACTGGCGTGCATGAGCAGATCCGCTGCGGGCGTGCGCCGTCACCAGATCATCTAGCGCCGCTGCTAACTCGTCAGGTTTGGTGATCATGGCGTCATGGCCTGTTTCCAGTTCGCGAACAGGTTCACCGGCCGGCGGATAGGAACGTGGCATCAACTGCTTCCGCAGAGACGTCCAGGCCTCGCCGCCACCGGAACAATGGATATGAACCCGCGGGACACTCTGCAGCTGTTCCGGATTGCCGAGCCGCAGGACATCGGTGAAGGTGCGCAATGACTGCGGGCTCTGCATCGAACGCAACCAGCTCAGATCGGGCTCGTCGGTTACCCCGTAGCAGCCCTCGACCCCTGGAGGCATGTCGGCCACCGGCACTCGCCAGCCGTCACCTTCGGCCTGCGCCGCATCCGCGAAAGCCTGAACATTGACCGGAAGGATGTCGGCGACGGCCTCACCGTCGTACGCGACGAATGTATCCAGATACACCAGTAAGGCTATGCGGGAGGGGATTCGGTCTGCGACTGCCGTCACGACGACGCCGGCATAGCTGTGCCCGACCAGCACGACGTCGGTCAGGTCCTCATCCTCGATCAGCCCGGCGATATCGTTCACGTGAACATCAAGACCCACGTCCGGGCCCAGTTCACCGGCCCTGTCGCCAAGCCCCGTCAGCGAGGGCGCGTAGACCGCGTGGCCGGACGCCTCAAGCACAGGGGTCAGCCGTTCCCAGCACCACCCGCCATGAAATGCGCCGTGCACCAATACATACGTTGTCATGTCTAAGCCTCCATGGATTCTGACTGCACCCCCACCAGCGGCGGGGGTATGGGTTCAGGCCGCAGGCCTTGACCTATGACCCGGGCGATAAGCCTGGGCAACATGGGAAATGCCCGGATCAGCCGTATCAGGAGCGGCCGCTCGGCGGGCGGACGGCCAGCGGTCGGATAGAGATCAGCCAGCAGATGCAACTGCGCCCACTGCACTGCCCGCACCGGATACTGGCGGCGGCGTTGCACGCGAGCGAGCTGCGATACCGAGGGCCTGGCGCCGGAAGCCAGTACCGGGCCCAGTATGCGCGCCGCAGCGATGGCATCCTGCACGGCGAGGTTGATACCGACACCACCGGCGGGCGACATGGCATGTGCCGCATCGCCGATCGCCAGCAGGCCCGGCCGGTACCAGCGCCGCAGCCGGTCCACGCGTACGTCTAGAAGATGAAAGCTGCTCCAATCGCATAGCTCCTCGGCCAGCCTGCCGGCGAACGCCGGATAGATCCCGGCGATCGCTGCCTGCAGTGCTTCGAGGCCATTACGCCGAATCTGGTCATAGCCGCCCTTGGGGATCATGTACGCGACCTGCCAATAGTGTTGACGGTTGAGGCAAACGATGAAATAGCCCCTGCCGCTGCGCACCGCCGGAATCACATCGTCGGCCTCGCGACTCACCCGGAACCACAACACATCCATCGGTGCCGTGGAGGCCGCAAGGTCAAGCGATCCGGTGGTCCGCACGAGTGACCGCCGTCCGTCTGCGGCGATGACCAGTGTGGCCCGGATCTGCAGCGGGCCGTCGGGGCTGCTGCAGAGCACACCCACCACGTCCTCGCCATCGTGAATCAGTTCCGTGGCCTGAGCTTGTTGTAGCAGTTTGAATCCCGGGTACCGGCGGGCGGCAGAGGCGATGAAGTTCAGTACGTCCCACTGCGGCATGAACGCGAGATACCGGTACCTACCGGGTAGCCCCCGAAAGTCCGCAAAGAGCAACTGGCCGGAATCTGTTGCTATCGGTAGTGTTTCAGCTTTGGCATGAGGAAGGTCGAGAAACTGGTCGATCAGACCCAGTTCATCCATCGCCTGCAGAGTTGACGGGTGCACTGTGTCGCCACGGAAGTCACGGAGAAAGTCCGCATGCTTCTCCAGAACGGTGACGTCAAGACCGAATCGGGCCAGCAGCAGACCGGCCATCAGCCCGGCCGGACCGCCGCCGATCACACACACGTCGACGGCTACGCCAGGCATTCGGGCACCTGGCCATCGTTGTAGCTGACCATGTCATCGAACGCGGCGATCACATCGAGCGGCGCCCCGAGGTCACCGTCTCGCGGTTCCGCACCCTGTTCGGCATAGGCTCGGTACAGGTTGCCCACCAGCCGTTCGGAGTCGATCAGCCCCGCGAAATCGCCCAGCTCGGCACGGCGAGCGGCTTCGAGGGGCCCAATGCCGTCGGCAGACCCCTCGGCCGCCAGACGCTGGATCCAGGTCAGGTACGCGATCGTCTGCTCGAATACCTCGGGCCCGGTGAGCGGACCATGACCACAGACCACGGTCTCGGCACCAAACTGAGCCAACTCACCGATAACACGCAGCGCACCCTCGACCGAGCCCATCAGGTTGAACGGGGTCGCACCCGAAAGCACGATGTCACCGGCGAACAGAATCTTGTCCTGCGGAAGCCACACCACCGCGTCGTTGGTGGTGTGCGCCGGGCCGAGATGAATCAACTCGGCCGCCCGGTCCCCTATATGCAATTGGAGCCGATCGGAGAAGGTCACCGATGGCAAAGTGACTCTGACATCTCCCCATTCGACCTCGGGCCATAGTTGGGTTAGCGCAAGGCCCGCCTCGTCCATCTCGATCCGGGCGCGTTCATGAGCGATGATCATCGCCTGCGGGCCAAACATGTGATTGCCAAAATGATGGTCGCCGTGGAAGTGAGTGTTGACCACGGTGCGTCGCGAGCCAGGAGCTAATCCGTCAACCGCCGCGACCAGCCGCCGATTGCGGCTTTCCGTGGCCAGGGTGTCGACGACGACCGCGCCGTCCGGACTCGCCACGATTCCCGAGTTACTGAGGCACCAGCCCCCGGGCAGCTGCAGATAAGCGTAGACACCGTCCGCGATTTCGGTGATCCGGTCGGTGCCCCGTGCCGCCAGCCCCGAGGTCAACTGAGGTTTTCCGCGAGAGACTCTGCCCAGTACCCGGCATGGGCGAGGGTAGCTTTGCTATTGGCACCCAGCGCGTTTCGCAAGTATTGCTGAGCATCGCCGATACCTTGGCCAGCACCCAGCACAGGGGCTATCGCCGCCGGGTTGATGGCGACCATGTGTCGGGAGGTGGCGACGGCGCCGTCAGGACCGTCTGTGAACTCCCACACCCCGCTGTGTCCCAGCAGCAGCGCTGGCGGTAGTTGTTGTTTGTACACAATCTTGTTCGGGCTGAAGCACAGTCGCACCGACCGGGTGGTATGACTGCTGCCATCTGTGGTGACGGTGTCCATCTCCATGTCCTGCACGCCATCCGCGGTCTCGACCAGGTCGACCCGTCCAACATGCGGTAACCGCTTCGGCCACAAGTCGCTGCGCTCTACGAACGTGTAGATGTCGGATGCGCTTCCCGGCAGCTGCACGGTGTCCTCGAACACATGGATGATTTCCCCAGGCACGTAACCGCATTCGGCCACCAGACCCAATGCGGTCAGCTCCTTTTCGCTATTGGTATTGACTGCCTTGATGATGGCGGCCTGAGCGGCATCATCGCCCGCCACCGTGAAGTGATGGTCCAGCACCACTTTGGTGTACCCACCGGGCAGATCTGTGAACCTCCAGCTCCCACCCATCGACGTAATGGGCGCTGCACTGCGCTCCTGGGCGAACTCGACAAGCTTGGCCTGTGGATCAAAGCTCCTCCGCGATACCCAATCTCGCACCGAACCATTGACTGTCGCCCAGATATGAAAACGCTCGCCAGTGTCGCTGCGCTCGAGCAGGTCCACGTGCACCGTCGGGCCGAAGATAACCGGCCAGCGGGTCACGTCCGCCACCAGCGAGTAGACCACCTCTGCGGGGGCCGCTATCTCTCGCGAGTGCGTCAACGTATGCGTTACCGGAGAAGTCATGCCGCACCGGCCAGCTGCGTATTGATGACATCCAGCATCTGTTGCGGCGTAGTCAGGTCAGCCAGCTCCTCTTCGGCTATATGCACGCCGTATTCCCGCTGCAGCCGGGCAGCGGTTTCCATCAGGGCCAAGGAGTCGTAACCGAGTTCTTCGAACTCAATCGTCGCACTCTCTGGACTAATCTCGCTGTCGTCCTCGCCACCGGCGCAGGCAACCAGGATCTTATGCAGCTGAACAAGCGTTACTTCGGCCATTTCTCTTCTCCTTTGCTGATTTTCGTGTTCAACGACGCACGACTACGGCGGAGTTGAAACCCCACCGGCCCCGCGCCAGTATCAAGGCGGCCGACAGTGACGCCTCACGTGGTTGACCCTGCACAAGATCAAGCTGATAGCGCTCGGGAATATCGGTGGTACCGACAGTGGGCGGGACCACTCCGTCCCGCAGAGATAGCAGTGCCGTCGCCACATCCAGTGGCCCGCCAGCGGCATAGAGCCTGCCGGTCATCGACTTTGGCGCAGTCACCGGCACGCCGTATGGCGAGAACACCTCCACGATGGCCGCTGCTTCCGCGGCGTCGGCGCCGGTCACACCGGCCGCGTCGGCGAACACCACATCGATATCGGTCGGTGTCAGTCCAGCATCCGCGATCGCCATCTGCGCCGCACGGGCCAGTCCGCTAGGCAGACCCGATCCCGGGGCCGGGTCGAAGGTGGAGGCATATCCAGCGATCTCACCGTGAATGTTGGGGGCATTGCGCGCCTCCGCTGCATCCGCGTCTTCGCAGATGAGGATGCAGCCCCCTTCGCCCGGCACATATCCGTTGGCCCGCTGATCGAACGGCAGGTATCCCTGCGTAGGATCAGTCGCCCTGGTGACATTCCCAGTCGAGATGTGCGAGGTCCAGCCCCATGGGTCAAGAGCCGAATCCGCGCCTCCGGAGACCACCAGAGCGGTACCACGCCGCACCGTACGGCGCGCATGTCCGAGAGCATCCAGCCCGCCGGCCTGCTCCGCCACCAAAGCACTACTAGGGCCACGCATTCCGTGCCGAATCGAGATCTGGCCGGTATTGACGGCATAGAACCAAGCAAACGATTCGTACACACTGACGTGCTCCGAGCCCTGGGACCACAGCTTCTGGAACTCCCGGTGCGTGAACTCGAAGCCACCCGAGGCAGTCGACGTGACCACACCCATCTCGTAGTCGGTGAATTCCTCCGGATCCACCTTGGCATCGCCCAGAGCCCACTCCGCGGCCACGAGGGCCAGCCGGGTTGAGATATCGGTCTGCGGAAGGAGCCGTCCGGGCAGCAGCTCCTTGGCGTTGAAATCAGTGAGCTGTCCCGCCAAGGTGCTCGAATATCCGGAAACATCGAATCTGTCGAGAGTCGAGATTCCGGTATGCCCGGATACTGTGGCTTCCCAGTAATTTTCGGTACCCAGACCATTGGGGGCCAACACTCCCATACCCGTCACCAATACGCGTTTCATGCCGATGCTCCCAACATCTCGGCCGGACGGCTCAGCACCATCGCGGTCTGAAATCCACCGAATCCACTGCCCACGGTGAGCACATGCTCCAAGTGGTGGTCGCGTGCGGTGATGGGGACGTAGTCCAGATCGCACTCCGGGTCTGCCTCGTGCAGATTCGCGGTCGGCGGAACAACCTGGTTCTTAAGCGCCAGTAGCGAGGCAGCGATCTCGACGGACCCGATAGCCCCCAGGGAGTGGCCCACCATGGACTTGATCGAGCTCACCGGCGTGCGATACGCATGCTCGCCCAAACTGCGTTTGAATGCCGCCGTTTCGTGGCGGTCATTCTGGCGGGTACCCGATCCGTGGGCATTGATGTAGTCGATCTTGGTCGGATCGAGCCGTGCCTCGTCTAGGGCAATGGTGATGGCTTCGGCCATCTCCCGCCCATCGATCTTCAGCCCTGTCATGTGATAGGCGTTGCAGCGGGTGGCGTATCCGGATACCTCTGCATATATCTGCGCACCACGAGCCCGTGCATGTTCGAACTCCTCCAGCACGAACATCGCCGCACCCTCAGCCAGCACAAAGCCGTTGCGAGAACCGTCGAAGGGGCGAGAACCGGTTTCCGGGGTGTCATTACGCGTGCTGGTGGCTTTGATCGCGTCAAAGCAGGCCACCACGATCGGCGTGATCGGAGTGTCCGCGGCGCCGCTAAGCATCACATCGGCACTGCCCTCACGAATCAGCGCCACGGCATGGCCTACCGAGTCCAGCCCCGAGGTGCACCCGTTGGACACCATCGTCACCGGACCCTGCGCCCCCACCGTCCAGGCCACCTCGGCCGGCATCACGCTGGGAATCATGTAGTCAAACATGTGGGGGGACACCGCTTTCGGGTCCGAAAGCCAATTCCGCCCCGAATCCGACAGCACGAGGTACTCCTGCTCCAAGCTGGTAGCCGCCGCCACGGCACTGCCCAGGCTTACCCCAAGTCGATAGGGGTCGAGCGTGTTCACATCCAGTCCACTATCGGCCACGGCCTCGCGGCTGCAGACCACCGCGAACTGGGTGGCCCGGTCCATGCGCCGAATCTCTTTGGGCGACAAACCCTCCTGCACTGCGTCGAAATCGGCCTCACCGGCGATCCGAGACCGATACGGCGACGCATCGAAGTAGGAGATGCTTCGGGTCGCGGTGCGTCCAGCGGCCAGCAGTTTCCAGAACTCGTCGGCGCCGCGACCACCCGGTGCGCGTACACCGATGCCGGTGATGACTACTCTTCGCTCCATCTCCCACCTCTCAGTTTGTGTCGGTATTGATGTCAGATACATTGTGGGGAGCCACTACTCAAAGACGGCTCAAGCTGTCGAATTCGAGATCAAACGGCCGCGGCCGGGGCAAAAGGCCAAAAAAAATCCACCAGCATTGCTGGTGGATTTAGCTGTGACGATTTCCTTATCAGGAAACCTGAGACGTCAGCCCCGTGACGGTATGCGGAATTAGCCCGGTAAGGAACCGGCCATGTTCGGTTTTCATTCGGTCGGCTACGGTGTCATCGGACGAGGCCAAAATATCGCCGTGCAGTCGCTGCAATTTCACACAGGGTTCCAGCCCGAGCCCTGCAGCCAACGTTTTTCTCGCCAGCTGGAATACCCCGAGCGCCTTATCCCGCCAGCCCGCCAGACATAATGCATACATATAGTACGCATACAGTCGCTCGTGATACGGGAACCGAGATACCCAAAGCGCAAGATCAATCGCCGCTTCCCGATACCTTTCGAGACGTAATTGAGCCTCAATGCGCAATTCCAAATTGGCTAGAAATATACATTCCACCTGATCCTTCTCTGATGCCAGGAGTCGTCCGACTTCGATATCAACAAACGCGGGACCGGTCCATGTCTTTTCGGCGTTTACGTACAACAGGACGGCCTGATGATCGTTTCCCGACTCCTTGGCGCACCGCGCCGATTCGATCAGACTTTGGTATTTACGCAGGTCAAGGTTAATATCTTGGGGGCTGAACAGGTAGCCCATGTTTTTTGTCTGCAACATGGACGAGGCAACCTGGGCCACACTCATGTCAAATTCTTTGGCTATAGTCTTGCGTATACTGAGGATATAGGTCTGCACCACTGTCGTTGCACTCTTGGGTGGCTCATCGTCCCATAATTCGTCGATAAGTACGGCCGCTGGAACAAAACGCCCGGTCCGAGCCAGCAGCATCGCAAGAACTTGACGTTGTTTTTTTGCCGATGGCGTCGCGTCCCGCTCGCCCGATGAAAGAGAAGCGGTCAGTGACAATGGACCAAGAATATTAGCGTCTGCACGTACAACCATTCTGCACTACCTCCGCGTGATACCATTCAGGGGCACGTCAGTGTGCTTCCGATTTATTGTTTCTAGAACCTCTCAGGTTCTTCCCAGCCTAACTGGGTACGCGCGTGACCGCTTAGCGCATGCGTTACCGTACGATTAACTTCGTATGATATCGATGATCCGATGCGATAAGCCGCGTTACACATGACAGACTCGATCCTTATTTGTTGCCTAGTTCCGTGCCGCCATCGGCAGTAATGATCTGGCCGGTCATATAGCTGACTTTTTCGCTCGCGAGAAATACCAGCATCTCTGCTATTTCTGAAGGGGTCCCTATTCGGCCGAGCAATGACGATTCGGCTTCCGCACGGCTCAGCGGGTTTAGTCCGGCGACCAGATCGGTCTCGATGAGGCCCGGAGCCAGACCATTGACCAGAATTTCCGGTGCGAGCTCCTTCGCGAGCGCCACGGTGAAACTATTCAATGCAGCCTTCGACGCCGAGTAGGCCATCCCTCGCGCGGTGGCCATCGACAAGTTCCCCCGCATGGACGAGACGTTCACGATTCTCGCGCTGCCATCGCGCGGCATATACGGGGCCGCCGTTTGGCAAAAGTTAAATACCCCAATCAGATTCGCCGTCAGGTGCTGATCCCAGTCCCGTCTAGTCAGCTCCGCGAACGCACGGGGGCTGGCCACCCCAGCACAGTTCACCAGGGAGTCGATACGGCTATGAGTACGGACGACTTCCTCAACCGCGCTGCTGACCTCCTCGTGATTGCCGACATCAGCGACGATGTACCGCACGTCCATATCAGCCGCTTCCCGCCGGAGCGCGGTAGAAGCGGTGCGTCCGTGCAGAACCACCTCGGCTCCGGCGGCCTTGGCAAGGCGCGCAGTCGCCAACCCGATCCCTCTCGAGGATCCGGTAACGAGAACAACCCGACCCCGCATAACGCCCCGTCCTTGGGTTCTTAGTTTCCTCCGCAGTTGTCGCGTCCAATGTCTCTTCGATAACTCAAGAACCACTCAAGTGCTTTCCGCCGGTGTTACGGCCCCGAGGTTGTTACTTTCGGCAGGTCAGTAGGGTGCGTGCTACCCACTCCCCTGCCGGACCAGCACGATTCCCCGACCGGGTGGTTCGCTCTGCCCGATCCGCTCGCGCTGCAACGCCTCGACCGCCGACCGGCGTAGGCGCCGGACATCATTCACCTGCACCGCACCTCGACTGGAATCCTTCACGTTGCTCATCTCGGCTCAGGATGTGCCACTAGGCTCAACCTGTCGCCGAGAGAAGCGAGACAACGATGACCGAACCTTTGGATACCGAACGATCATTCAACGAAAACAACATCGCCGAATTCCGGGCGAACGGCGGCACAGTGGGCGGCCAGTTCGAAGGTTTTCCACTGCTGCTTCTGACGAGCATCGGTGCCAAATCCGGCGCCCAGCGGGTAAATCCGTTGGCGTACTTCGATATCGACGGTAAGGCCTACATCGTCGGCTCCGCCGCGGGCAGACCGGGCAATCCGGCCTGGGTCGCAAATATCCGCGCCAACCCCGATGTCAAGGTCGAAATCGGGGCCAACCCGATCACCGCTGCCACCGCAGTCGAACTCCCTCGTGCCGAGCGCGACCGCGTGTACGAAATCGTCAAACAGCGCGCACCGGGATTTGCCGGCTATGAGACAGCCACCGATCGCCTGATCCCAGTGTTCGAGATCCGGTTCAGCTAACCTATTCCTCGTTAAGCGCCTGTTGCAGAACCTGTTCGAGCTCGTCCTGGACCCTCTGCAGCGGCGCAGTATCGCGGCTGGCGCGCGCCAGTATCAGGCCTCCCTCGATCGATGTGACTATCAGCGTGGACAGCCCGACCGCGCGCTTCTGCGAAATTCCCATGTCGACAAGACCGGATGCAATTAAGTCCTGCCACGTCTGAAAGATGATGTCTGCCTGAGGGATGAGACTTCCGTCGATGTCGCCGCCGCCAATAGCGGCCGAGGCGATCGGGCAGCTGGCCCCGAAGTCCTTGTGCTGCAGGATCGCGGTCCAGTACTTGACGTAACGGTCTATTCCGCTGGTCGCGCCTTCCGCGAACGCATCGGTGATCGTCGCCGCAGTGATCTTGCCTGCCAGCTCAAGCGCCTCGGCGAGCAGCTGTGCACGCCCATCCGGAAAGTAGTAGTAGACCGATCCGCGCGGTGCGCCGCTCCGGGCGATCACCTCGTCGACGGTGACCCCGGCCGCACTCCGCTCGGTCATCAGCTCGACGGCTGCATGCAGCATCCGCTGCTTGGTCTGGCCCTTACCTTGCTGCGGCGCGGCCTTTGCGATAACCACTGGTCAATCGCCCCTTCCGCTTCCGGTCCATGCGGAAGCGGAATCAGTATATAGATTATGGTATCTACCATATGTTAGATTCACGAAACCGGCCCAGCTGAGGCAATGCGCGCCGTATCCATTCATCGAGGAGAGAACGTGGCAGAGCTACGAACAAGCGAAGTTATCGTCGACGGGGTGCGATCTCCGGTGCTGCTTGCCGGACCAGATCGCGGCCGGACCGCTGTGGTCTTCATCCACGGAAATCCCGGTTCCTCACACGACTTTCGTGGATTGCTGGCGGCGGTTGGCGATCACGCCCGGACTGTTGCCCTGGACATGCCCGGGTTCGGACAGGCGGACAAGCCGTCCAACTTCCGGCAGAGCGCCGTAGGGCATGCCACCCACCTCGACGGCGCACTATCGGCGCTGGACATCACCAATGTGCACCTGGTGCTGCATGACTTTGGTGGTCTTTGGGGACTGACCTGGGCCGCCGCCCATCTGGACCAAGTCGCATCGATCACCTTGATGAACACCGGCTCGGTCTACGAACACCGCTGGCACTGGCCCGCCCGGCTGTGGCTCACCCGAGGCGTCGGTGAACTAATGATGCGGCTGACCACGACCACGGCGTTCAAACTCGTTATCCAGTACGGCTACGCCCTCAAGTCGGCGCCCGCCCGGCTGCCCGCCGACTTCCTGGCACATATGGCAGACGATTTCGATGCAGGCACACGCGACGCCGTGTTGCGTCTGTACCGCGCATCACACCACCTCGGAGAGTTCGGCGACGCCCTCGCATACCTGTTCCACCAGCACGATATTCCGGCGTTGGTGATATGGGGTGCGCGCGATCACTTCCTGCCCGTCAAACACGCCTATCAGCAGTTGGACGCGTTCCCGTCGGCGCGACTGGTCATCCTGGACAAGGCCGGCCACTGGCCCCTCGTCACCCACGCCACGGAAACCGAAGCCGCCGTTGCCAGTTTCCTGCGCCCCCTGCTGGAACGCGGAGACCGCAGCGAAACGCAGTCTGCATCCGCGCCAATCGAAGCCGTCCGTTGATGACCGCTCAGGGACGGGACTCAAAGGAAGGTGCGTCCCGATTCTTCGATGTGTACAAAGGAGACTTCGTACTGGCCGGGTCTGGGGCCTCCCGCAGTAGTTTCGGTGCCTTCGCCGCAAGCTGGCTGCCGCTGGCTATCAGCCTGTTCGCGCTGTTTCATCTCGGCATCTGGTCGTTCATGCTGTTCGCGTCAGCCAGCCAGCACCCTGAGGACCTCGGGCGCATATACGCCGAGAAGCTCGGTATCCCACAACTTGAGCAAGTGGGAAATGCCCTGTTCCATGCGTTCGCCTGGGGACATGGAAATAACGTCCCAGAAGTCATGCTCGAGAGCATCTACGTCGCATGGGCGATTTTTCTGCTGATCGCGGCACGAAAACCACAGGCCAACAAGACCTTCCTGGACTTCACCATCGGCGGCAATCTCGCCCACTGGCTCGGAATGACGTTCATGACGCTGACCATGGCGGGGCAGTCCCACCACCATTACCAAGACATGTTGCTGCTTCTGGCCTCGGTCGCCTTCCTCGCCGCATTCTGGTTCCCCGCGCGGAGGTACTACAAAGCCGAAGGAACACTCGCCTAGATCCCCGTCTCGTGCGCCGCCTGCCATCGTCAACTAATAGCTACGACCAGCACCGTGGAGGTATCGGGCCGACTGGCGCCACAGAGATGTGACGTAGGGCACCACATCCCGACGGATGTGACACAAACGACCAGTGATCTAGTGCGCCCGCTATGTTACCGTTTGTTCAATTCGAGTGAAGAATGTCACTCTGGTCGCTTTTTCAGTGTTGAAAGGCGTTTTTCATGACATCGATTCATGAGCCACAGGGCATCACGATACGTGCCCGGAATGTTTCGTTCGATTTGAGTGACACCCCGTTGCACTGGATTCCGAACGAGCCCTCCGCTTCCAACACGCTCAGCGTGTTGCACATCATGGTCCCCGAAGGGGAACGATGGTTCTGCGAGGCGTTTGCTGAAGCATTGCCATACGTCAAGGACGAGAAGCTCGCTCACGATATGCGCGGCTTCATCGGCCAGGAGGCCATGCATGCCGAGGTGCATGACAAGGCAGTCGGCGACTTCCTCGAGGCGCGCGGCATCAACACCGCGCCCTACCTGCGTCATGCCGAATACCTGTTCCGTAAGGTGCTGGCGCCCAGGAAAACACGATCGGCGCGGGTGCGCTACAACGACCTGATCCAGCGCCTATGGCTGATCGCGGCCATCGAGCATTACACGGCAGTGCTCGGAGATTTCGCACTGAATGCCACCTGGACCGAACACGGCGCCGACCCGACGATGACCGACATTCTGCGGTGGCACGGCGCGGAGGAGATGGAACATCGCAGCGTCGCTCACGATGTGGCGAACTACTTCCATGCCAGCTACTTCCAGCGATGTCGGGCCATGATCTTGTCGATCATCGGACTATCCGTGTTGGTCCATCGCGGTGCGCTCTTGATCCTTCGCGAGGATCCGTCCATCAACTACTCCTATCCCCGGGTCTGGATCGAGTACTTCAGGGCCGCACGACGTGGGTTGTTACCCAAGCTCGGCTTCTTGGTCACCTCAACGCTCAGTTATTTCCGGCCCAGCTTCCATCCCGAGGAGGTTGGATCCACCGCTCAGGCGGTCGCCTACCTGGCGGCCTCGCCCGCCGCGAGAAGCGCCGCATTGTGAGCACAGGCACCACAGCAACACACCCCGGCGGGTCGTACTTCCTGCCTCCGGACACCGAAATCGCGAAGGCCCCCCCGGGCTTACGCGGAAAATACTCGCGCGATCCACTGCTGGTAGTCGGCGGTGCCGCGGCGACACTATGGCTGAGCCTGTTTGCGCGACTGGCCAAGACCGGAAAGGCCCCTGAGGTCAACCGGATACGCACGATGCGAGTCATTAAGCGCGAGGTCGTCGCACAAGACGAGAACGTCGTCGCACTGACCCTGTCCGCCGCGGACGGCGGTGAGCTGGAGCCATGGACGGCCGGCGCACATCTGGACTTGCTGCTCGAGTCCGGCCGCATGCGGGAGTACTCGCTCTGCGGCGATCCTGCCACCCGAGACAGCTACCGAATCGCCGTGCGCCGGGTGCCCGACGGTGGCGGGGGCTCAATCGAGGTGCACGACACGCTGCATACCGGGTCCCTGATAAGGGTTAAGGGGCCGAGGAACGGACTGCCGATGGCCGTGCCAGGCCACGGGTCCCCCGCCCGCCGACTCAGGTTTGTGGCCGGAGGCATCGGCATCACGCCGATACTGCCGATGCTGATGACCGCAGAACGGCTCGGGCTGGATTGGTCGATGGTCTACACCGGGCGCAGCCGCGACTCGATCCCATTCCTCGACGAACTCAAGATCTTCGGGGACAAGATCACCGTACGCACCGACGACGAGCACGGCTTGCCCACCGCCACAGACCTTCTCGGGGATATCCCCGGGGCCACCGCGGTGTACTGCTGTGGCCCGGTACCAATGCTCGAGCTCATGCGCACAGCATTGATCGACCGCGACGATGTAGAACTCCACTACGAACGGTTCTCCGCCCCACCGGTAGTGGATGGAGCAGCGTTCACGGTGGTCCTGGCCCGCAGCGGCGAACGGATCACGGTGTCCCCCAACGAGAGTGCGCTGGCGGCCATTCTGCGGAGCGATCCGAACGCTGCGTACTCCTGCAAACAAGGCTTCTGCGGAACCTGCGAGGTGAAAGTCGTTTCAGGTGCAGTCGACCACCGCGACACCTTGCTCACCGCCTCCGAACGAGGCGTGGGGGCCATGCTGACTTGTGTATCCCGCTGCGCCGACCGCTCGGGCAACGGCGAGCTCACCATCGACCTCTGACGGCCTAGAGCCATGGGACCCCATTCCCGAAGCGAAGCGCTCAAAGACGTTCGTTGGCAAGGCTTCCCGGACTCCAATTCGGATGGTGTAGCGGCGCAACTTCGGGACAGCACGCCCGCTAGACGATCTGACACAAGGCCTTGAGAGCCCTTCTGAGCATGGGTGTTTGATCAGCGTCGCTCTCTCGCGTAATCAGTGCTCGGTTACCGTGTCCGTATGAGCGGCCTTGGTCGGACAACTACCCGAGGCGCCACAAATTGGTACACGATAGTTTCCACATACACCCTTAACACCTCCAGTGCCGACGCATAATGTCGACATGAGCGAGATCGCGCGCGGTTCGGTGCGTCGCGGCGCAAAGCTGGCCAGCGTGCCATTGGGCGCCGCGGGGCGCGCCGTCGTGGGATGGGGACGCCGACTGGCCGGAGGTGATACGGAGGCCATCGCTACGCAATGGTCCGCCCGTAATGCGGAACAGCTCTTTGCCGTGCTCGGCGGACTCAAGGGCGGCGCAATGAAGTTCGGCCAGATGATGAGCATCTTCGAAGCGGCGATACCCGACCAGTACGCCGAGCCATACCGAGCGGCGTTGACGGGGCTACAGGCGTCGGCACCCTCCATCCCGATCAGACAGGTACACCGCGTGCTGGCCGAACAACTCGGCCAGCGCTGGCGGGAGCGGTTCACAGAATTCGACCATGAGCCGGTCGCCGCGGCCAGCATCGGTCAGGTGCACCGCGCGCGCTGGCACGACGGCCGGATCGTGGCGGTAAAGGTTCAGTACCCAGGAGTCGACGCAGCCCTCCAGTCGGATCTGCGGAGGATCGGCCAAATGAGTCGCCTCCTAGATCCGGTGTTTCCCGGGATAGCTATCCGACCGATGCTTGCCGAGGTGCGAAAACGGATGGCCGAGGAGCTCGACTACCGCCATGAGGCAGAAAACCAACGCACGTTCGCCTCGACATTCAACGGCAGCCAGGCGTTTCTGGTACCCAAAGTTGTAGCCTCCGCACCCAAGGTTCTAGTCACCGAGTGGGTCACGGGTCGTTCGTTCGCCGACATCATTCAGCGAGGCGATCAGGAATCGAGGAACACCGCTGCAGCGCTGTTGTTCGAATTCTGTGGCGCGTCGATGTCCAGTCTCGGACTATTGCACTCCGACCCGCATCCCGGGAACTATCAGCTCACCTCTGATGGCCGGCTTGCAGTGCTGGACTTCGGCGCTGTCACCGCGGTGCATCGCAGCGCACTGGGGTACCTCGACTCCCTCAGACAGGCAGAGCTCGCTGAACAGGCACAGCTAAGCGAACTACCCGACGACTTGAGAGCGCTCGTGCTCGACGAGGTGAACTCCGCGATGCAGGAAGCCGGATTCAGCCGGACCGGCGTACCGGTGAAGCCCGAGGATCTACTGGCTTATTTCGGCCCATTCGCCGAGCCGCTTTGGTCGCCGCTCTTTCGATTCGACCGCCACTGGCTACAGCAGCACGCCGCACGCATCCCCGGGCTTGCGCGCGGCCAGGACTTCCTGGGTGGCGCAGTGCTCGAAATCCCTACCGAGCACGTGATGATGTTCCGCACCATTGCCGGTTTCGTCGGGGTGGCCTGCCAGTTGGAGGCCGAAATTGCCTTGCGCAACATCGTGATCCGTTGGTATCCGGACTTCGCCGAGCCGAAGATCCCGCCTCAGTTGGCCAGCGCGTTAGGTATCGACAATTGATCGCGCTACTCCGCGTTCCCCCGGATATGCGGGGTAACCAGCATGAGCTGACCCAGCACTCCGTTCACGAAGGCGGGTGAATCATCGGTGGAGAGCTGTTTGGCCAGCTCGACCGCCTCGTCGACGGCGACGACCTCGGGAACATCCTGAGCGTGCAGCAGTTCCCAGACGGCCACGCGCATGATGGCGCGGTCCACCGCGGGCAGTCGGGCCAGCGTCCAGCCCTGCAGATGCGAGGAGATGAGCTCGTCGATATGGGTGGCGTGCTCCGTCACTCCATAGGCCACTGTGACGGCATAGGAATTGAGCTGCTCTATCTCGGGCTTGGACTTGGCCAAGGCCTTGCGCTCGTCGGCGACGTCCGCAGCCGTCATATCCCGTGCTTCGGCTTCGAACAGCAGGTCCACGGCCCGCTTGCGCGCCTTGCGGCGACCACCCTTTGCGGGCTTGCCGGTATCAGCCATTCACGCGGCCGAGATAGCTGCCATCGCGAGAGTCGACCTTGAGCCGGTCACCGGTGTTGATGAACAGTGGAACCTGGATTTCTGCACCGGTTTCCATGGTCGCCGGCTTGGTGCCGGCACTGGAGCGGTCGCCCTGCAGGCCTGGATCGGTGTGGCTTACTTCGAGTTCGACGGTGGTCGGGAGCTCGATGTACAGCGCGGCACCCTCGTTGAACGCCACCTGGACGGTCATGCCCTCTAGCAGGAAGCGGGATGCGTCGCCCACAAGCTCCGGTGACAGCGGGTGCTGTTCGAAATCCTGGCTGTCCATGAAGACGAAAGAGTCACCATCGCGGTACAGGTAGGTGGTGTCGCGGCGGTCGACCGTCGCGGTCTCCACCTTGACACCGGCATTGAACGTCTTGTCGATGACCTTGCCCGTGAGCACGTTCCTGATCTTGGTCCGCACGAATGCCGGACCTTTACCTGGCTTCACGTGCTGGAACTCGATGATCTGCCACAGCTGACCATCGATGTTGAGCACCAGGCCGTTCTTGAAATCGGCGGTTGAAGCCACGTCTTTTGTCTCCTCAGTTAATGACGGTGAGTTCCTTGGGGAACCGGGTCAACAGCTCCGGCCCGTCGGGCCGCACCACGAGCGTGTCCTCGATCCGGACTCCGCCCCGGTCGGGCAGGTAGACCCCTGGCTCGACTGTCACCGCCGAGCCAGCAAGCAGTGTACCGGTGGCTGCGGATCCGATGCCTGGTGCTTCGTGGATCTGCAAACCCACCCCGTGCCCAAGGCCGTGGCCAAAGTTCTCGCCGTATCCGGCAGCTGCGATGAGATCGCGCGCGGCGGCATCCACATCCTTCAGTGCCACCCCGGGCGCGAGTGCCTGCCGCCCCGCCCCCTGCGCGGCCAGCACCAAGTCGTAGATCTCGCGCTGCCAGGCGGCCACCGAACCCAGCACAAGGGTTCTGGTCATATCCGAGTGGTACCCGCCCACCAACGCACCGAAGTCGAGTTTGACGAAGTCGCCGGCGGCCAACACTGCGTCGGTGGGCCGGTGATGCGGGATCGCCGAGTGTGATCCGGCAGCGACGATTGTTTCGAAGGACGGGCCATCGGCCCCGTGCTCGCACATGAGGTTCTCCAAGTCGCGTGCCACTTCACGCTCGGTACGCCCAGGCCGAATCCCGCCGGTGTCGATCAACGCTGACAATGCAGTATCGGCAGCGGCACAAGCCCTTTCGAGTAAGAGCACCTCGGAATCGTCTTTCACCTCACGCAGCTTCTCGACGCGGTTCGGTGCCCTTACGAACTCAACATCCCCAGACGCCTGCTCCAGCTTGTCGAATCCGTCGACGGTCACCACATGGCTTTCGAATCCCGCACGCCCGGCTCGGCTCGAACCGGCCATTGCAACCAACGCCGCGCCGTACTTGCGGTCGATCAGAGCGCGCAGATCGGGCACCTGCGCGGCGGCCTGGGTGCGGTACCGGCCGTCGGTGCACAGCACGGTGGCGTCCTCCCTCGACCTGTCATCATCGGCAGCCACCCACAGCGCGGCAGCGGACCCGGTAAAACCCGTCAGATAGCGAATATTGATCAAATCGGTGACCAAGAGCGCATCGAGCCCATCGGCGCGCAGCCCCTCGCGCAGCCGCTCTCTGCGGTCGATATGGCTGAGGGCCGCACCCGAGGTTCTTCGCGCAAGCTGCTCATCACTCTTCACAGGTGTCGACGCTACCGCGATACGCTGGGCCCATGCCCGAAGCTCAATCCGATGCTCTTCGCGCAAGCGGCTCATCGACCACACGTACTTTGACCACACAATGGCTCACCCGCGGCGCCGTCTTCGCCATCCTGATGGTGTTGACCCGCGTGGTGCAGGGACTGGCCCTCAGCGTGTGGGAAAACCACGGCACCGCCATCAACCTGGTGCTGCTCATTGTGTTCATCGCGGCGGTGGTCGCATGGGCGCTCACGGACGGCCGCAGCGACGCCCAACGTAACCCCGACCCGGACCGCCGAGACGACCTCGCCATGTGGTGGCTGCTCGCCGGCATTTTCGCCGGGGTTGTTAGTGGCCTGGTGGTCTGGTTGATCAGCCTGTTCAACCACGGAATCTACGCCGCGAGCATCCTCGCCGAACTCACCACGACCGCAGCGTTCGTGGCGCTCGTGGTGTTCGCGCCCGCCATGGCCGGCGTGTTCGTAGGCCGGCTGCTCGTGGACCGCAAGGAAAAGGAACATGCCGCTCTGCAGCAGTCAGATACCGATGTGTTCCAGGCGGTTCAGGAAGAAGCGAACGTTAAGTAGCCGCTAGATACCGTATTGCCAGCAGGTATCCCTGCACGCCGAGCCCGACGATAACGCCCGTGGCCAGCGCACTCAGGTACGAGTGATGCCGGAACTCTTCGCGTGCATACACATTCGAGATATGTACCTCGATGAGTCCGGCGGTCAGCTCCGCACACGCGTCCCGGAGGGCGACCGACGTATGGGTGAACGCACCGGCGTTCAGGATCACCGGATCTTTCGCGTCGGCGGCATCGTGAATCCAGCCGAGTAACTCGGCTTCGCTATCGGTCTGTCGCACCTGAACATCCGCACCCAACGAGGCTGCTTCGGCCTGAATGAGCGAGACCAGCTCGTCGTAGGTGACGCTGCCGTACACCGCGGCCTCGCGCTTGCCGAGGCGACCCAGGTTGGGGCCGTTGAGCACCTGAATCGTCACAACAACGTCCCCTTACCCTGACTGTCAGCCTGAGCCGGTCCTGCCACAACCGAGTAGGCGGCGGCCAGCAGCGACGGATCAGGGCCTTCCAACCGTCCCGGTTTGGCCAACCCATCGAGCACCACGAAACGCAGTATGCCCGAACGGGTCTTCTTATCGCCCTGCATATATTCGATGAGCTGCCCCAGCGCGTCGGCGTCGTAGCGGGTCGGCAGCCCGAGCGCGGACAGCACTTGCGCGTGACGATCGGCGGTCTCGTCATCCAAACGTCCGGCCAAGCGTCCCAGTTCGGCGGCGAAGACCAAACCAACCGACACCGCCGCGCCGTGGCGCCACCGGTACCGCTCGCGCCTCTCGATGGCATGACCGAGGGTGTGACCGTAGTTGAGAATCTCACGCAGCTCGGCCTCCTTCTCGTCGGCCGCCACCACTTTGGCCTTCACGGCGATGGAACGTTCGATGAGCTCGCGGAGCACCGGTTTGGACGGGTCGATCGCGGCCTGTGGGTCGGCCTCGATGAGATCGAGAATGACGGGGTCGGCGATGAATCCGGCCTTCACCACTTCAGCCATACCGGCGACTAGCTCGTTGCGCGGCAACGAGTCGAGGGTCGCCAGGTCCACCAGCACCGCCCCCGGCTGGTGGAACGAGCCGACAAGGTTCTTCCCTGCTTCGGTGTTGATACCTGTCTTTCCGCCGACGGCTGCGTCGACCATCGCGAGCAGTGTGGTGGGCACGTGCACCACCTTCACCCCGCGCAACCAGGTGGCCGCCGCGAAGCCCGCGGTATCGGTGGCGGCCCCTCCCCCGAGGCTGACGACGGCGTCCTTGCGTCCGACTCCGATCCGGCCCAGCACTTCCCAGATGTAGCCGAGCACGGCCAGGTCCTTGCCATCCTCGGCGTCTGGAATCTCAACCCGGTGCGCATCGATTCCGTTCTCGGCCAAAGTTTTTCTGATCTCTTCGGCGGTGACGGCGAGGGTGGGCTGATGCAGGATCGCCACCTTGTCGGCGCCCTTGAGTGCGTCCACCAACTCACCCAGCAGACCAGTCCCCACGATGACCGGGTAGGGCGGATTCACCTCGACGGTGATCGTCGTCGGGTCGGCGCTAGTCATTGTCGGCTCTTTCCTTGGTTTCGGTTCCGGACGTGTCGGTTGGTGTTTGAGTCGTGGCGGTGATGCTCGAAGCGCGGCGCCGAGAACGGGGGCGTCGACGGGGGCGTCGTCGCCGTGACGAGCCTGGCGCTGTGCCCGAGTCGGGGTTCTCCAGCCGGGAGACGATCATCCGCACCACCGCACCGGGATTTCTCCTATCGGTGTTCACCTTGATGGTGGCAACCTCCTGGTACAGCGGCACCCGCTGGGATATGAGCGAGTGATACTTCTCGGCACGATCGGGCCCGGCCAGCAGCGGACGCACCACGCTTCCTCCAGTACGCCGAATCCCTTCCGTGGCACTGATTTCCAGATACACCACGGTGTGCCCGGCGAGTGCTTCACGAACTCCCGGGGTAAGCACGGCGCCACCCCCCAGCGAAACCACTCCGCCTTGCTGATCCAACGCCTGCCGAATCACCGATTCCTCGATACGTCGGAATTCCGGTTCTCCGTCGGTGGCGAAGATGTCGGCGATGGTCCGCCCGGCCTCGGTCTCGATGCCGGTATCGGTGTCGTAGACGTCGACGTTCAACGCTTTTGCGAGCCGACGGCCGATGGTGGACTTACCCGATCCGGGCAGCCCGACGAGGACGGCTTTGGGGCTCATCCCGTGGATGATTCCCGGCGTGGCTCTCGCTGCGCCACCGCATCCAGGTACGTCCCGACATTGGTCTTGGTCTCGGTGAGGGAGTCTCCCCCGAACTTCTCCAGCGCCGCGCGGGCCACCACCAGCGCGACCATCGCCTCGGCGACCACACCAGCGGCCGGAACCGCGCACACATCCGAGCGCTGGTGAATCGCGACGGCCTCGTCACCGGTGGCCATGTCGACAGTCGCCAGCGCGCGCGGGACCGTGGAGATGGGTTTCATCGCAGCGCGCACCCGCAGCGGCTGACCGTTGGTCATACCGCCTTCCAAACCGCCGGCGCGGTTGGTCGACCGCAGGATGCCGTCGGGGCCGGGGTAAATCTCGTCGTGGGCGGCGCTCCCGCGGCGGCGCGCGGTGGTGAACCCGTCACCGATCTCGACGCCCTTGATGGCCTGGATTCCCATGATGGCGGCCGCGAGCTGGCTGTCCAGGCGGTCATGACCGCTGACGAACGAGCCGAGACCGACCGGCAGTCCGGCGATCACCACCTCGACAACTCCACCGAGGGTGTCGCCGTCCTTCTTGGCGGCCTCGATCTCGGCGATCATCGAGGACTCAGCCTGTTCGCCGAACGCCCGCACCGGGCTGGCGTCGATGGCCACTAGATCGGCCGCACCGGGAACCGCTCCGTCGTATGGCTCGGAATCGCCGATGGAAATCACATGCGAGATGACGTCGACACCCAATACCTGCTTCAGGAAGGCCTTGGCGACGGTGCCGAGCGCGACACGGGCCGCCGTCTCACGCGCGCTGGCGCGCTCGAGCACGGGGCGCGCATCGTCGAATCCGTACTTGAGCATGCCTGCGTAGTCGGCGTGGCCGGGGCGCGGGCGGGTAAGCGGCGCGTTGCGCGCGATGTTCTCCAGCTCGGCAGGGTCCACCGGGTCCGCAGACATCACGGTCTCCCATTTGGGCCACTCGGTGTTGCCGATCTCGATCGCCACCGGACCACCCAAGGTCAGACCATGCCGCACACCACCGAGCACGGTGACCTGGTCGGCCTCGAAGGCCATGCGCGCGCCTCGGCCGTAGCCCAGGCGGCGACGCGCCAGCTGCCTACCGATGTCCTCCGATGTCAGTTCGACACCGGCGACCATGCCTTCCAAGACCGCGACCAACGCGCGTCCATGCGATTCACCTGCCGTGATCCAACGCAACACGTGCACCATTGTCCCATGCGGGCAGGTCGGTCCTCCAAATCGATCGGGACAGTGGACCGTTCTTTGTCAGATGCCCGGCGTCACGGTGGACAACCCCACCGCGACGGCGGTCGCCAAGCACATCGAGGGGCCGTGCGGCACGGATGTCTTTCGACGGCCGATAGTCATGAGCACCAGACCGATCAGGCCGGTCAACAGCGGCGCACCGATCGCCGCCAGGAACCACGCGTCCAATCCGAACGCCCCCGATAAGCCACCGGTGCCGAAGGCAAGCTTCACGTCCCCCGCTCCCATCGCGCGCGGCGATAACAGGTGTGCGATCAGGTACAGACCGGTCAGCGCCACCGCACCCACCACCATCGTCGGGTTGCGATCAAGCATCGCCACCACGACAACCACCGCGGCCGCAGACAGAGTGAGCCAGTTCGGCAGCCTGCGATACCTGATATCGAAGTACGACAGCGCCGTCATCCAGCACAGCACCATTACCCCCACCCCGTAATTCATGTGGGGAATGTAGCGCCGCGAGGCTACATTCGGAGTAGTGACGACTACATTGTGGAGCCCTCAGGAATACAGCCGATTCGGAGATGAACGCAGTCGCCCGTTCTATGAGCTTCTTTTCCGTATCCCTGCCTCGACCCCTCGTACCGTCGTCGATTTGGGTTGTGCCAGTGGGATCTTGACCGTCGAATTGGCGCGCCGGTGGCCGAATGCAGCGGTGCTGGGACTGGATTCCTCTGCCGAGCTGCTCGCTACCGCCCCCGCGGATCTGCCGGCCAATCTTCGCCTCGAACAGGGCGATATCGCCAACTTCCGGGCCGACGGAATAGATGTGGTGTTCACAAATGCGGCATTGCAATGGCTTCCGCAGCATCGCGAACTCATTACCGCGTGGGCGCAGCAGCTCAATCCTGGTGGTTCGCTGGCTTTCCAGGTTCCGGGCAACTTCGGCGCGCCCTCTCATACGCTCATGCGCCAGGTCGCCGAATCCTCGCGATGGGCGTCACGGCTGGGCGGCGTGCTGCGCGGTGAGGAGAGCAGCGACGGGGCCGAAAATTATGCGCGCCTGGCGATTTCCGCGGGCCTGGTTCCGGACGCCTGGGAAACGACATACGTGCACCTGCTCGAAGGGAACGACCCGGTGCTGCGATGGGTACACGGCACCGGATTACGGCCCGTGATCTCGGCGCTTTCGGCCGATGAATTCGCCGAATTCGAGGAGGAATATGCCGCACTGTTGCGTCAGGCATACCCGCCATCCGGTGCCGTGACACCTTTCGGATTCCGCCGGATCTTCTGTGTGGCATCCAAGCCGGAAACGGGTCGATAGACTCAGCCGGTGTCCCAGGCCAGCACCGATGAGCCACTCGCACGTGGGGAGGCGGATTCACACCGTGTACTGACCGGACACGAGGCACGCTGGGAACGGCACAACTCGGCCCGGCAGACCCGCATCGTGGAGTCCGCCGTCGCGCTGCTCGATGAAACGCCGCCCGGCACCGAGATTCCCGTGCAGTCGATCGCTAAGCGAGCCGGGCTGGCCAAATCCGTGGTGTACCGGCAGTTCGAGGGGCGCGAGGATCTCGATCGCCGCATCCGCTCACATCTGCTCGAGGATTTCGATACGTCCATCTCGTCGCAGCTCGACGTCACCCGGGGTTCGATCGACGATATTGCCACCAGAACCATTCGGGCCGTGCTGGATTGGATGACCGACTACCCGCATCGCTACGAATTCATGCGCTCCGGCGCCACCGACGAGGACCCCGCCGTCGATGCCATCAGCACGGTCAAGGTCCGGATGGAGCAGCGTGTCCGAGGAGTCTTGATCCCGATCACCGAACTGCTCGGGATCGATTACAGCCCCTTTGAATCGGTCACCTACGCAGTCGTGACGATGGTCGAAGGAACCCTCTCCCGGTGGTTACGGGAAACCGAACCAGTGCGCAATCGCACCGAAATCGTCGAGGATCTCGCCAATTACGTCTGGTATGTGCTGGACGGAGCCGCCCGTTCGGTGGGCCTGTCCATGGACCCGCAGACCGAACTCATGGCCGCGCTCGCCGTACTGTCAGGCGCCCACCAGTAGCGGCGTGCTCGCGTGCGAACGGTCGGGCTCGCTGCGATACCGCGACGGACGGCCGTCGATGCGCAGCAGCTTCCACAGCGGACGTACCCACCAGGGACGCATACCGATGTCCTCGGTGAGCTTGCGCATATCACCGAAATACCCGGACAGCGTCTGGCGCGCATGCTCGCCGCGCCAGAAGGCCTCCTTGAAAACCTCACGCGGAATGTCGAATTCGGTGGCGAACGACTTCGGCGGGGTCATGATCTCTCCGGCCAGCCAGCGCATGGCGAGTGGGAAGAGGATGGTGCAGAGGACCCGCTTGCGCGCGCTCATCAGCGGAACATGTACGCGCAGAAACTCACCCGCGAAGGAGATGTGGCGCGCTTCCTCGGCGACGTGGATCTGCATGACCCGCTTGACCGCCGGCGGCATGGCGACATCGCTGCGGATCAACGACTTCTGATAGTGGTCGATGGGCTCCTCGCCACCGAGAATGCCGATGAAGAGAACCACATGGGCCCATCCACCCAGCACACCGATCATCGGCGAGACCCGACGGAACCACTTACGCATACCGGGAACGTCGTCACCGATACGGTTGACGAGCTCCTGGAACATCTGGATGTGGTTGCACTCCTCGGTCATCTCGTGGAGGCAGTAGCGGAACTCAGGTGAGCCATTCGGCAGCTTCATGAGGTACTGCATCATGCCGCGAATCAGGATGCTCTCGAAGGCAAGCCCGACCTTGATGGCGTTGGCCTGGCGCCAGCGGCCGATCTCGATCTGACGCTCCAGCGGCTGGTTCCGGTACCACTGGGTTCCGCCGAGCGTGTCGAGTTCGGGATGCAGTACCCAGCGGGGATCGTTGCGGTCGATCTGGTAGTCCGGGGCATCCCAGTCGATGTCCTGGAACGGATCGAAGTGCAGGCGCACCGAACCCTCTGAGAGGGTGCGAAGTGTCATTAGGTACTCGTCATCGAATGCGCCCGACTTGGGGACGGTGAACAGCGGCATTGCTTCCTCCTCCAACTGCCTCCAATTTAATGGGACGGAGCATCCCACGCAAGGCCTCATGGGACCGAAAGTCCCACAAATTTCATTGCCGCAGGTGGGGGTCCGATATCCAGACTCGGGCGGCACAGACGCGGTAATAAGAGATCAGCGCAGCGCGGCGGCCATTGCCTCCCGGGGTGCCGACTGCCCGGTGAACAGCTCTACCTGGGTAAAGGCCTGATTGAGCAGCATCTCAAGCCCACCAACGACCACCGCACCGCGCCGCTGCGCTAGGGCGGCCAGCTCGGTAGGCCACGGGTGATAGATGACGTCAAGAATCGCGGGCGCTGCGGCGAGCGACGGCGCGAACGGGGCGGCAGCCTCTGCGGGCACGGTGCTCACCAACACTCCGGACGACTCGCACACCGAGGACAGCGCGCCGTCATCGAAGCCGATCACCGAGACAGAGAGGCCCATTCGCTCCGCGAGCTCACGAGCGCCCCGCGCCCGGCCCGCATCACGAGCCACCACGGTCAGGGACCGCGCGCCCATTTCGGCAAGAGCCACGATCGCCGGACGAGCGGTGCCCCCGGCACCCACGATCACCGCCGGTTGTCCCGACGGATCGATCCCGGCAGTACCCAGTGCCCCGGACACTCCGTCGACATCGGTGTTATCGGCGTGCCAACCGCCTTCTGTTCGCACCAACGTGTTGGCCGCACCGATCGACCGGGCGCGCTCAGTGGCACTCAGGGCAACATTCAGCGCGGCGAACTTTCCGGGCATGGTCACCGAGTAACCCACCCACTCAGGCCCGGAGCCTCCGACCACATCGGGCAGCCGCTCGGCCGTGCATTCGATCCGCTCGTAGGTCCAACCGGTCAGACCCAGCGCGCGGTACGCCGCCAGGTGCAGGTCGGGTGACCGGGAATGCCCGATCGGCGATCCCAATACCGCGGCGCGGCGAGCGTCAGGTGCGTCACCCGACGTGCTCATCGCGCACTGTCCAGGATGCCGTTCCTCTTGGCCAGCTCGATATTGGCCAGATGCTCGTTGTAGTCGGCTGTGAACAATGTGGTGCCCTCGGCGTCGATGGTGACGAAGTAGAGCCAGTCCCCCGGCTCCGGATGCTCGGCCGCTCGCAGTGCCTCCGGGCTGGGCGAAGAGATCGGGGTCGCCGGAAGCCCTTGTGACTGATAGGTATTCCACAGCGTCTTACGTTCACGGTCGTCGTCGGTGGTCGCGATTTCCTGCCGGTCCAACGGGTAGTTCACCGTGGAGTCGAATTCCAGCTTCTGATGTGCCGCGAGCCGGTTGTAGACGACCCGCGCCACCTTGGCGAAATCGCGCGGTTTGGCCTCTCGCTGCAGCAGCGACGCGACCACCAGCACCTCATAGGGCGACAACCCAGCCGCGTCGGCGTTCAGGAGCCCCAGTTGCTCGTACTGCGCACTGCTCTCACGGATCAGGGATGCCAGGATCTGCTCGGGCTCGGCCATCGGGTTGAAGTCCCACCGCCCGGCGGCAATAAGCCCCTCGATGCGGCGATGATCGTCGCGCACGGCGTTGACGCCGTTGGACGCCCATTCCGGAACGGCTAGCTCCGACTGCGGCGCCGTCGAGGCGGCCTGCCGTAAGTCCGAAGCGGCAACACAGTGTTTGTCCCCGTCGAGGTCCACGCACGAGGCACGAGCGATGAGGGTGAAGATGCCTTCGGTGACAGCACCATTGGCCACCGCGGATACGTCATCGAGCTGACGCCCCTCGGGTATGACGAGCAGCCCGACCCTGTTCTCCTGCTCGGCCAGGCGTGCGACGGCGGCCTTGCCGGGGATCTTGGTACGCAGTTTGTAGAAGCCGGGCTGGATGGACGCGATGGTCTGATTTCCTTGGGCCGCATCAGTGAACGCACTAGGAGTGGCTACCACTCCCTCTTCCTTCAGACGCTGCCCGATGACCTTGGTGGTGTCCCCGCTGTGCACCTCGAACACGAAGTCCTTGACCCCTGAACCCGAGTAGTCGGTGACGGGGCTGTCGGCGCCGAACAGGCTGTCCCACAACTTGGCTCCGCCGACCACGGCAGCGACCGTAACGATGACGACCAGCGCCAGACCCAGCAGCCCGGCGTTGCGCCGACGTCGGGCTGCGGCCCTACGCCGGGCACGTTCGCGACGGCTCTCCCGAGGCCGGGGACCGACCGCGACCGGCGCCGCTCGGCGGCCGCTTGACCACTCGTCGTCATGGTTCTCACGACTGTCGTGATCGTCCCAGTCGCTCAACGCGTACCCCCCTCATTGCCGCGCCGACGCCGCTGCTCAAGCCAGTCCTGCAGAATGGCCACCGCTGCCGCCTGGTCGATGATGCCCCGCTGCTGACGAGACCGTACTCCAGCCTCACGCAGGGAACGCTGCGCGGTGGTGGTAGTGAAACGCTCGTCTACTAAACGCACCGGCACTGGGGCAATCCGCTCAGCGAGCTCGCTGGCGAATCCGGCCGCATCCCGCGCGGACGCCCCGGTGCCCTCGCGCAGGTTGCGCGGCAGGCCAACGACAACCTCCACCACGCTCATCTCCGCGACCAGGTCCGTGATCCGCCGAAAATCACTGCTTTCCTTGGTATCCCGCGCAACGGTCTCGACCGGAGTGGCAAGAATTCCATCGGGGTCGCTCGACGCGATCCCAATCCTGACGGTACCCACGTCGACGCCGAGACGACGGCCTCGGCCCGGATCATCGGGGCCAGGACGATCCGGGGTGGGGGCGTCGCCTGTCGGTCTTCCCGCGAGCGGGTCATCCACGCTGTCGGGCACTACGTTCAGGCCCGGCGGATCTGTTCACGCAGCGCGCCGAGCGCCGCGTCGATACCGACGGAGTTCTTACCCGAACCCTGTGCCGTATCGGGCTTGCCGCCGCCGCGGCCGTCCACTGCCGGGCCGATAGCGCCCACAAGGTCGTTGGCACGCAGCCCGGCATCTTGGGCGGCCTGGTTGACCGATACCACGAAGGGCACCGAGCCGTCGCCGGCGGCGATCAACGCGACAACGGCCGGATCGCTGCCGAGTCGGCCGCGGATATCGCCCACCAGGCTGCGCAGATCGCCCGCACCGGTGCCGTCGGGCAACCGGTGCGCCACCACGGTGGTGTCTCCGATGCGTTCGGCGTTATCCACCAATGTCGTGATGGAGGCCCTTACCGAGGCCAAACGCGTTTGCTCCAATTCCTTTTCGGCAACCTTGAGCCGCTCCACGAGGGTGGCCACCCGGCCCGGAACCTCCTCGGTGGGAACCTTCAGACTCGAGGAGAGCGCCGCCATCAATGCGCGTTCTTTCGACAGGTACCGGAACGCGTCGAGTCCGACGTAGGCCTCGACGCGGCGGACACCAGAGCCCACCGACTGCTCACCGAGCAGCGTCACGGGACCGACTTGCGAGGAGTGCGCCACGTGGGTGCCACCGCACAGTTCCAACGAGAACGGTCCGCCGATATCGACGACGCGCACACGGTCGCCGTAGTTCTCGCCGAACAGCGCCATGGCGCCCATACCCTTGGCCCGCTCCAGATCGGTGACGTAGGTATTGACGGCGTAGTTGGCCTCGACGGCCTTGTTGGCGACGTCCTCGACCTCCTGACGCTGTGCCTCCGACAGCGCGCCCTGCCAGCTGAAGTCGAAACGCAGGTATCCGGGCCTGTTCAGCGAGCCCGCCTGAACGGCATTGGGCCCCAGTACTTGTCGCAGCGCCGCATGCACCAGGTGGGTGCCCGAATGGCCCTGGGTGGCGCCGTGACGCCACTGCGCATCCACCGAGGCCACCACGTGGTCGCCCTCGACGAACTCGCCGGATTCCACCGTGACCTTGTGCACGAACAGGGTTTTGGCGATCTTCTGGACATCGGAGACCTTGGCTTGCGATATCGCGTTCGCCCCGTCTCCACGAATGGATCCGATGTCGGCAATCTGGCCGCCGGATTCGGCATACAGCGGGGTGCGGTCCAGCACGATTTCCGCTTCGGCGCCCGCCGGGGCGACCGGCACCCGTGCACCATCCACGAAGATCCCCAGAATTGTGGCCTGGGAATCTAATTCGTCGAATCCCGTGAACTCGGTAGGACCCCCGTCGACGAGCTCGCGGTACGCCGTTAGGTCGGCGTGAGCGTGCTTGCGGGCCGCGGCGTCGGCCTTGGCGCGCTGCCGCTGCTCGTTCATCAGATCCCGGAAGCCGTCCTCATCCACCGAAAGCCCGGCCTCGGCCGCCATTTCGAGGGTCAGCTCGATCGGGAAACCGAAGGTGTCGTGCAGGGTGAATGCATCGGTACCCGACAGCCGGGAAGCCCCGGACGCCGTCGTCTTTTCCGCCGCATCCTCGAACAACTTCGAGCCGGAGGACAGGGTGCGGTTGAACGCGGTCTCCTCGGCGACGGCGATGCGACTGATCCGTTCGAAGTCGGTGACCAGTTCCGGGTACGACGGACCCATGGCGTCACGCACGACGATCATCAGCTCGCTCATCATGGGCTGCTCGACGCCAAGCAGCTTGGTGGAGCGCACAATTCGGCGCAGCAGGCGGCGCAGCACATAGCCGCGGCCCTCGTTACCGGGGCTGACCCCGTCGCCGATGATGATCGCCGCCGTGCGGGTGTGGTCGGCGATGACGCGGTAGCGCACATCGTCCTCGTGGCTGCCTTGCCCGTATCCACGCGGGGCAACCGCCGCCACACAGTCGATGGCGGGTCGCACCAGGTCGGTTTCGTAGACGTTGTCGACGCCCTGCAGCAGGCACGCGATGCGCTCCACGCCCATACCGGTATCGATGTTCTTGCGCGGCAGCGGCCCGAGGATCTCGAAGTCCGACTTGGACGTACCCTCGCCACGCTCGTTCTGCATGAACACGAGATTCCAGATCTCGATGTAGCGGTCCTCGTTGGCCTCCGGACCACCCTCGATGCCGTACTCGGGGCCACGGTCGTAGTAGATCTCCGAGCACGGACCGCACGGGCCGGGGATGCCCATGGACCAGTAGTTGTCGGCCATGCCGCGGCGCTGAATCCGCTCCAGCGGCAGCCCGGCTTCTTCCTGCCATAGCGTGATGGCCTCATCGTCGTCGAGATAGACGGTGGCCCAAAGCTTTTCCGGATCGAAACCGTAGCCACCCTCGGATGTGGGGTTGGTCAGCAGCGTCCAGGCGAACCGGATCGCCTCACGCTTGAAGTAGTCGCCGAAGGAGAAGTTCCCGGCCATCTGGAAGAAGGTGTTGTGCCGGGTGGTGACACCCACCTCGTCGATGTCCGGGGTACGGATGCATTTCTGGACGCTGGTGGCCGTGTTGTACGGCGGCGTGCGCTGTCCCAGGAAGAAGGGCACGAACTGGACCATGCCGGCGTTGACGAACAGCAGATTGGGGTCATCGAGGATCACCGAGGCACTCGGCACCTCGGTGTGGCCCGCCTTCACGAAGTGGTCCAGGAATCGCTTCCGGATCTCGTGTGTCTGCATTTCGTCCTTGCGTTACTCGGGAATCTGACCGGGTCATCCTACCGGGGCACTCACCTACTGCCGGTATACGCCAAGGTCAGGTGGCGTTGCCGGCCAGTTGTGCGCGGTCAGTTCGGCTCCGCGGGGGCAGTCTGCGCCGCGCCGCGGAAGGCCTCATACCGCGTCGGTGAGGCCGACGATTTCTCCCCTCGACGTGTCGACATCGAGTAGGTCGGGATCCATGAATCCAACATAGGAAGCGCTTCAATAGATCACGAACAATCCATTGAATCGCATGCTGTGCAGGAGGAAGCTGGAGGTTGGTTCGGCGGCGCCACCGGGGCGCGGCCCCGACATAAGGGAGGTGGATCGTGTACGCACGCTCTACCACAATCCAGGCAAACTCTTCGTCGATCGATGCCGGAATTGCCTACGTTCGTGATGAGGTCATGCCGGCACTCCAGGAAATGGGCGGTTACGTCGGCCTGTCGCTGTTGGTCGACCGGGAGTCGGGCCGCTGCGTCGCTACCAGCGCATGGGAAACCGAGGACGCGATGCGCACGAGCACCGAGAAAGCCGCATCGCTGCGCGAACGGGCCAGCGAGACCTTCGGCGGAGATGTCAGCGTCGACCAATGGGAAATCGCCGTCCTGCACCGCGACCACCGCGCACACGAGGGCACATGCGTGCGGGCGACGTGGGTGAAAATCGCGCCCGAAGCCGTGGACCAAGGGGTCGAGTTCTACAAGTCCTCGGCCTTGTCGCAGATCGAGGAGCTCGAGGGATTCTGCAGCGCCAGTCTGCTCGTCGACCGCAGAGGTGGCCGGGGAGTCTCCACAGAGTCGTTCGACAGCCGCGAAGCGCTGGATCGGAACCGGGAGCAGGCGACCGAGCTCAAGATCAGGTCGATGCGCGAGGCCGGCGTCGAGGAACTCGACACCGGCGAATTCGAGCTCGCCATCGCCCACCTACGGGTGCCCGAAATGGCCTGAACCCCGACACGCGCCAGGTAAAGCCCTCGTGCCGACACTGCGGCCACGTCGCGACCAGCACGTCAGCGCTTGAGCCCACGCCGAATGATGGCTCGCAGCTTCTCCAGCCGAGTCCCGATCTCGCGTTCGTTGCCGTGATCGGTGGGTTGGTAGTAATCGGCGCCCACCAACTCATCTGGCGGATACTGCTGGGCCACGACGCCGTCACGGTCGTTGTGCGGGTACACGTATCCGACGGCGTTACCGAGTTTTGCGGCCCCGCTGTAATGGCCATCGCGCAGATGCGGCGGCACCAAACCGGCCTTCCCCCCGCGAATGTCACCCATTGCGGCCCCCAGCGCCGCAGGGACCGCTCCCGATTTGGGCGCCGTCGCGAGGTGGATAGTGGCGTGGGTCAGCGTTAGTTGCGCTTCCGGCATCCCGATCAGTTGCACCGTCTGCGCCGCGGCCACCGCCATGGGCAACGCGGTCGGGTCGGCCATCCCGATGTCCTCGCTGGCCAGGATCATCAGCCGTCGGGCGATGAAGCGCGGGTCCTCCCCCGCGATCAGCATGCGCGCAAGGTAGTGCAATGCGGCGTCCGCATCGGAGCCGCGAATCGACTTGATGAAGGCGCTCACCACGTCGTAGTGCTGGTCGCCGTCGCGGTCGTAGCGCACTGCGGCCCGATCCACGGACTGCTCGACCACCTCGACCGATATGACTGAGCCCGCCCCTCCCGCTGTTTCGGCGGCGACCTCCAGGGCGGTCAGCGCCCGCCGTGCGTCGCCCGCGGCGAGCTGCGCCAGCAGGCTCAGCGCCTCGGGATCCACGGCCACCGCGCCGCCGAGCCCGCGCTCATCGGCGATCGCCCGGGACAGCACCTCGCGAATATCGTTGTCGCCCAGAGGTAGTAACTGCAGTATCAGCGAGCGCGAGAGCAGCGGCGCCACAACGGAAAAGGAGGGATTCTCGGTGGTGGCGGCCACCAGCAGCACCACCCGGTTCTCGACGGCCGCGAGCAGCGCATCCTGCTGCGTCTTGGAGAACCGGTGTACCTCGTCGATGAACAGCACCGTCTGCTGACCGTGTACCGCGGCCCGCCTGGCCGTGTCGATAACGGCGCGAACCTCTTTCACACCGGCGGAGAGCGCGGAGAGCGCCTCAAACCTGCGCCCGGTGGCACCCGAAATCAGCGACGCAAGAGTTGTTTTCCCCGTACCAGGGGGCCCGTACAGGATTACCGACGCCGCGCCGGACCCGTCGACCAGCCGGCGCAACGGCGAGCCCGGCTTAAGCAGGTGCCCCTGCCCCACCACCTCGTCGAGGGAGGCGGGACGCATCCGGACAGCGAGAGGCGCGTTGGGTGGCACCCCTGGGGCGCTAGGAGCCGAGCTGAAAGCGCCCCCCGGTACGTCGAACAGGCTGTCTGACACGTCTCAGGCTTACCACGTCATACCGACTTGTTCAGCTGGCAGGTTGCGTCACGAAATCAATCAGTTCCTCGACCCGGCCGATCAGGGCGGGCTCCAGATCCGTCCAGGTGCGCACCTTGCCCCGTATCTTGCGCCAGGCCTCGGCGATCTCGGTCTGACTGCCATGCGGCCAGCCGAGCGCCTGACAGATGCCGTGCTTCCATTCGATATCCCGCGGCACGTTGGGCCAGGCGTGCAGACCGATCCGCTCCGGTTTCACCGCCTGCCAGATGTCGACGAACGGGTGGCCCACCACCAGGGTGTGCTCGCCGTACGGACCCTTTTGCACTGTTTCGGCGATACGCGATTCCTTCGACCCCTTGACCAGGTGGTCGACCAGCACTCCGAGCCGCCGCCCCGGGCCGGGCTGGAATTCCTTCACGACGGCGGCCAAGTCATCCACCCCGCCCAGGTACTCCACGACAACGCCCTCGATACGCAAGTCGTGACCCCACACCTGCTCGACGAGCTCGGCGTCATGACGCCCCTCCACGTAGATTCGGCTGGCCAACGCTGTGCGCGCCTTAAGGCCGTGTACCGCAACAGATCCCGAGGCCGACGTGGTCGACTTGGCGGGTGTGTGCCGCAGTGGCTCTTTCAGGATCACCGGCTTGCCGTCGATGAGGTATCCCGGGCCCACCGGAAATCCGCGGACGCGGCCGTGCCGGTCCTCCAGATCCATCCGGCCGTATTCGATGCGCACCACCGCACCCACAAACCCTGTCTGGGCGTCTTCCACAACAAGGCCCTTTATCGCCGCGACCTCCGTGGATTGCGGACGCCGCGGGGTGTGCGGGTTGTTGGACAAGATGTCGATGCCATAGCGATCAGCCACCCGGCGATCCTAGGAATGCGTCCGCGCCGCATCGGGTTACGACGCGCCTTCGTTTCTAGACCGTGACCGGGTCCACATGGGCGTGGGTGCGGGTGGCGTTATGGCCTGAGGGAGCCCAACCGCACGGGCGTTAGCTCTCAGCACCCGGGTGAGTCACTCACGGCCCGATACGGCCAGCTAATCTTCGGGGGATATTGTCCGGCTATTTGCTTCGACATGGCGCGAGTTGACTATGCGTTGGTTCTGGGATCACTGCCAAGCTGTAGAGCTTGTTGTCCTAGCTCTTGCTGCACCTGCAGTTCTGTACCGAGGCTGGCGATGGTGGACGGATCGACCGTCACTGCCTTTGGCCGCGGGTGCGATTTTTGCCGTGTCCATATGGCCGTGGGCACTGTGCGATATCGAGCCAATATGGGGCAAGTTACCGCCGCAGATACAAGCCTTTCACGCCGCAGGGGGAATTGGTGTCGTGGCGTCGGCCAGCGCATGGGTGCTCGTGATCGAGGCATGCGGTCAAGCCGATCACGTGACTCGCCGCAAGAAAATCCAGAGACTTGTTGTGGGAGCGGCGATCACGTTAGCGGCAGTTGCGGCATTAACCGGTTCTGCGGTATCGACGCCGGGTGGAGGCGACTTCTTCACTTATCTGACGGAGCCGCGCCGTGACTCGTTGAGCCTTTTGGCAGCCACCCTTATCGGCCATATATTCGCCGCCGGAGTGTTAACCCATCTTGCTTTGCTCGCGGTGTGGCGGATAGACCGCACGCCGGCTGGGCGAGGATTGGGACTACTTGGCGCTGCGGGTAGTGCGGTGGCGATCGCGGTGGTGACTCGGGGTATCTGCGCTGAGCTGTTCCAGTGGTACGGACATCCGCCGCCAGCATGGTGCGGTCTCACTGTGCAGACGAGCGCCGTCACGGCCGGGGCTGTGCTCGCCATTTCCGCCTTGACGTGGCCGCCTCTTGCCCTGCATTACCAGGCGCGCCGCGAACTGCGCCGGCTGCGACCCCTGCGTGATGCGCTGATCGAACTGTTTCCGGGTTTAGTTCCGCCGCAGCCGTTTGCGGTGAGGCTGACAGACCTAGTACCGGAGTGGATCGGTCAAATTCAGGATGGCCTGAGCCTGATGGCACAGTACCGGGATCTCCCTCTAGAGAACGCTGCTCCACCGCACGATCGCACGAAACATGTTCAGGCTGCTATTGATTGGATAAAGGGCCAATCCCCATTGGGGATAAGCGCCTCGTGGCTTCAAGCTCCAACACCATTGACGAATTCCGAGTGGATCCGCGTGCTGGCCGATGCATTTCACCCCGGCGGATCTCAGCTCGCCGTGAGCCGGTAGATACTTACAAGGCACGAACCAATCGGCGACCGAATAAAGCGCCAAACCAAGCCGAGGTCAGCAGAGCGTCTCGTCAATACGGTACCGCGACAACATCTCTGCGCCCGCACCCGCGCGTTCCAGACGGCGCAAAAGCAAACTTGCAAACTGTTCCGCAGCGATTTCCTCGTGGGGCCATCCGTGGGTCTCGCCGCACGATCGCTGCAGTACGAGAGCGACCAAGCCAGGCGAAGCCGCCTCCATATGCGCTGTCGCGTAGTCGGTGATCGCTTGCCCCCGGTGACCGAGGACCATGTGGCCAAGTTCGTGAGCGATAGTCCGCTCTCGCGATAAGCCGTCTGGCCGGACCTTCAACACGTCGCGGTCCGGAAACGATAACCACTGCCCAAAAACCCCTGCGGGCAGCAGCTCGTCCTCGACCGTGATCGGTCTTCCGCGCCGCAGTCCCCACATGTCGACCAGCGATAGCAACGAGGATGCCCCTGCCGGCGCGGCAGCGAATACCACATCTACTGCCGTTCTGATCTCAGTGTTCCTCGGCCGGCGGCCACGCAAACCGAAACGGCGTATGCCAAGCTCCCGCCGACTGCCCATTCGCAGAAAGTAGCAATCCTCGAGGTGCCCGGCAAGGCCGAGCCCCCCTCGTTGACCTAGCTGCCTGCGGCGGTTTCGCCGCGTAGCCCTGCGATGACATCTGCGGCGTGGGCGGCCACGCCCCGATCGCCCACGCGCTCAGCCGCGGCGTGTAATCCGATCCATCGCCCGAGCAGCGCGGTATGGCTGGGTGCGGGATTGCCGAAGACGACCGTGTCATCGTCGAGGTCGACATCGAGAGTGAAGTACTCATGGGTGGCAAGCCACACCCATGTCAGCCGTGCATCCAGAATGCGTCGCGCGAGGGTGTCGTCATCGGCCAAGGCAGGCGCGATCGAGGCAACATCGGATCGCCAGGCTTCGGTCATCGCATCGTCGAGCTCGGCGACTTCCTCGCGGTCGGCGGCGCCGAGGAACTCCGGATAGACGGTAAGTGCGTGGGCGATGTCCAGCACGATATCGCGGAATCCGCCCCATTCGTAGTCGAGGATTCGGACGCCATGCTCGGTGACCAGGATGTTGTCGGGGGCCACTTCGGAGGGACTGAAGGCTCGAACGCCACCCTTCTCGAAAAGTACGGCTGTTTGCTGTATCCGAGAAACCAGCGTCTTTGAGACGTCGAGCGAGTACTCGCTTCTCAAAATCTGCAGCAATGGCGCGATGGCTTCGGACCCGCCGACGCGCTGCTGCGCGGGGTCGACATCCGTCTTCTTGACATCGATGCGCCGCAACAACGCAGCAAAGTCGCCTTCACGGCCCACCGTGGCGACGTGCATACGCCCCAGGGCCTGCGCCCACGCCATCAGCGCATGGTTTATGGCAGCACGATTGCGCTCCGCGAGCAGCTCGGCCATGGTCGGGGCGGCGCCCAGATCGGTGAGCACGATGAGGCGCTCGGCGATGTCATAGGCAACCAGCTCCGGCCCGGGCCGATGCTTGGCCGTCAACGAATTTGCGAACTGATACGACACCACCTCGCGAAGCACCGAAGCATCGGATCCGCCCTCGGGGACCTGCTTGATCACCATGGACTTCGGCAACGCGAATGGGTTCTGCACCGCGCGAACCCGGATGACGATCGCGGGGCCGCTGCCACCGAGATCCTCCGGTTCGGCCAGCGTTACCGTTGCGCCCGCCCGCCTAGAGAGCAACCCCTCGGCGGTGGCGATAACCTGCGCGACGGGGTCTGCCAATAGTGTCGTCATTACCGTCTCACCATACCCCGTCTTTCTAAGACTGTGGGGCGGCCCACAGTCTTAGCGGCATCCGCACCGCCGTATTTGCCAGTCGGCATTGCGATAGTCACGCTTGCCTTTCCTGACCGATCGGTCTAATTTAAGACCATGCGGTCTAAAAAGGCGCTGACCTTCACGGAACGAGCGCGGCGGACACAGATAGTGGCGGGCGCCATTGAGGTGCTGGCCGACGCGGGCTATCCGCAGACATCCCTGTCGAAGATCGCCGAGCATGTGGGAGTCGCCAAGAGCGCGGTGCTGTATCACTTCACGTCGAAAACGGACGTCATCGAATCCGTGATGGCCGAGGCCTTCACCCGAGCCGCGACCGTGATGGTTCCCGCGGTGCAGGCCGAGTCAACCGCTACCGGACGCCTGACGGCCTACATCAGAGCCAACATCGAGTTCGTGGTGAGCAATCGAGTGGCAGCGATAGCCCTACTGGAAATTATCTGCGGCTACCGCAGTCAGGATGGCCTCCGCTTCGACCAGGCCGCCGCCGGCACCGCTCCCCCCGCCGAATTCGCCGCGATGGATCCCGAGGCCATCTTCACCGAGGGCGTCGCCAGCGGCGAATTCCAACCGGTCTCACCCCCGTTTATGAAAAATGCCCTGCGAGCCGCACTGGACGGTGTCGTGTGGGAGCTCGGGCGCGACCCCGACTACGACGCAATCGGCTACGGAGAACAGCTGGTCGACATCTTCACAAGAGCCGTCGGAGCCACGTCATGACCACCATCGTGATCACCGCATACGGCACCCGCGGAGACGTGGCACCCCTGACAGGGCTGGGAATCCGTCTGCGCAACAATCTATCCGCCCATGTGGTCATTGCCGCACAAGGTCCGTATGCACACGCGGTGCGTGCCTCCGGGCTGGAATTCCGAACACTGCCCGGCGACACCGAGGCGGCCACCCGAGATTCCGAGCATGGTCAGGCACTTGTGGACGGCGCACGCATGCGGCCCTCGCGGGCAGCTCTCGACGAGATGCGCACCGGACTCGCGGGAGTCGGAGAGGCGATGGCCGCAACAGCCCAGGATGCCGACGTGCTGCTCGCCGAAGGCCCCGTCGGCACCTTGCTGGGATACCACGTCGCCGAAGCACTCGGCATACCGAGCGCGGGGCTATCACTTCAACCAGCCTGCCCAACTGCCGATTTCGCGCCACCGCCGCTCACCATCCGTTCCTTCGGCGGTAGCGGTAACCGGCTGGTGTGGCGCCTCGCCGCGTGGGGGGAACGGATCTACACCCCACTCATCGACGATCTCCGCCACAACCTGGGGCTGGCTCCGTCACCGCAGCGCCGCTATCGGGATGCCCGCGCGAAGCGCTGGCCCATCGTGCACGGCTACAGCCGCCATCTCGTCGCACGCCCCCGCGATTGGCGAGCGCACTGGCACCTCAGCGGCTACTGGTGGCCCGCCGACGACGAAACCTGGCTACCACCACAAGAACTGGCCGAGTTCATCGACAATGGTCCCGCTCCGGTCTTCATTGGTTTCGGTAGTACCGCCACGTCAAAGGGTCGCGAGTTGTCGGAGACGATCACCACCGCGATCCGTCGCGCCGGGGTGCGGGCAGTGGTGCAGCGTGGGTGGGCCGGCCTCTCCTGCGGGGGCGACGATGTCATCACTGTCGACGACGTTCCGCATTCGTGGCTGTTTCCGCGGATGGCCGCCGTTGTCCACCACTGCGGTGCGGGAACGACCGCGGCCGCGTTACGCGCGGGGGTCCCCTCGATTCCGGTGCCGGGCATCATGGACCAACCCTTCTGGGCCGACCGCTTGTCTCGACTCGGCGCCGCCTGCGCCCCGCTTCCGCGTACATCGCTACGGGCCGAAGAACTCTCCGCATCCATCACCAACGTGATCACCGAGACTCGGTACCGCCAAGAAGCCCAACGTCTCTCACGGCTGATTCGTGACGAGGACGGTGCTGGGGCGGCGACGGACATCATCGCCGCACTACTGGAAACCACGACGACGAAAGGTGCACATCATGGCCACTGAACTCCTCATGGGCAACGCGCTGCTAGCCGGCTCGATCACGTTGGCAGGCGGCGCCATCGGCGCGGGTATCGGCGACGGTATGGCCGGGGCACAGCTCATCGCCGGCGTAGCCCGTCAACCCGAATCGCAGAACCGTTTGTTCACACCGTTTTTCATGACCGTCAGCCTGGTGGAGGCGACCTTCTTCATCAATGTGGCGTTCATGGCCCTGTTCGTATTCGCCACACCCGGCGGGTAGTCACCCGCCCTCGGCGGCCCCCGCGCCCGTGACGATCTCGTGGATCAGGCGCATCTTCTCCAGCACCGGGCCGGGTAGTACAAACGGATACAGATCGTCGCGTCCCATGGAGCGGTTGACCATGTTGAGCGACCATGCCAGTGGCAGCCACATCTCGATAATGGTATCGAATCCGCTGGGGCCCAGAACCCTGCGATCGAAGGTGCCTCCGGCGGGTGCCAAGGCGAAGGACGCGGCGGTGTCCAAGGTATCGCGGATATGCAGGTAATGAGCGAAGGTCTCCGACCAGTCTTCGGCGGGATGCATGCTCGCATAGGACGAGACGAAGTTCGCCTCCCATCCTTCCGGTGCGCCCTGCTGGTAGTGACGGTCGAGCGCCTCCTGGTAGTCGGCGTCCGGATCGCCGAACAGACCCCGGAACCTGTCGGCATAGTCCGGCGAGGTTCCAACGAGGCGGTAATAGAAGTAATGCCCGATCTCGTGGCGAAAATGTCCGAGCAATGTGCGGTACGGCTCATCCATAGAGATGCGGAGCTGCTCGCGGTGGACATCATCACCTTCGGCGAGATCCAACGTGATCACCCCGTTTTGATGGCCCGTGACCACCTGCTTCTGTTGGCTGGAAAGCAGATCGAAGGCCAGCCCGAATTCGGGGTCGACGTCGCGCCCGGTGACCGGTAGCCGCAGCTCGGCGAGCTCGGCGAGCAGGCGTCGCTTGGCCCGCTCGGCCTCGGCGAACGCCGGTAACGCGGTGTCATCGCTATCGCCGGGGCGAGTGCGGGTGAGCACACAGGAGGCACACAACGTCGCCGATCCCAAGCCGTTGACCAGCCAATTACATTCGGCCACATGCAGGTTCGCACACAGCTGATGACTGTCGGCATCGACGAATCCAGGGCCGGAGTCATCGGCGATGACGAGTAGCGCCGATGCGTCGAGGGAGAACCCGACACGGCTACCGCATGACAGACATACGGAGTTCTCGAACGCCAGGTGTTGGCCGCATTGCGGGCACGTGAAGTCACGCATGAGCGGGGCTGTCCTCACAGGGAGCGACATCCACCGACACCTTGATGGTGCTGCTGTCCGAATCGGTGTAGATAATGCCGCGCAAGGGCGGCACGTCGGCGTAGTCGCGTCCCCACCCGACGGTGACATACCGCTCGTCGATGATCGTGTCGTTCGTCGGGTCGAAGGCGACCCAGCCGTCCGGCGGCACCCACACCGCCGCCCAGGCATGGGTGGCGTCAGAGCCGACGAGCCGAGGCTGTCCGGGCGGCGGATTGGTTGCCAGATAGCCGGATACGTAGCGCGCCGCGAGCCCCTGCGTACGCAGTGCCGTCGCCGCGATGCGGGCGAAGTCCTGGCACACGCCCTCCCCTGCTGCGAAGACCTCGCTGACCTTGGTGGAAATGGTGGTCGACCCCGACCGATATTGGAAATCGCGGTATATCCGGCCCATCAAATCGACGACGGCCTCTCCGAGGGGCCGCCCTGCGGTGAAACTCACTGCGGCGTAGGCGCGTACCTCGTCGGTAATCTCCGGCGGCACCAAGTCCAGCACGAACTCGGTGGCGAGCGCACCGGCACCTGACGATCCCCCGTCCGCCGGGCGGGCCAGCTCCCATGCCTGTTCCCAACCCGCTCCGGGCGACGGCGGGGTGCCGACATCGACGACCGCGCGGGCGGTCACGCTGAGCTCGCGGTGCGGCGCTGTGACGTGGAAGTAGGAGCTGAGGTTCCCGTAAAGGTCCCTGCCGGTGGAACTGTCCGAGGGTTCCGGTTCCACGATCAATTCATGCGATTCGCAGTGCTGCCAATCGGTGTCACGCGGCGTGAGGTAGCCGCGCCCGTACGAGCTCGTGACATCGTCGGAGTACTTGTAGAGGGTGCGGTGCGTCACCTGATAGCGCATCACGGCAGCCGCCGTCCGGTGTCGGGACCCCACAACGGTTGCATACCGGTCGGCATGGACAGGTGAGTCGCGGTGATCACGGACGACAGCTCGCGTAACACCTGATGGACGTTATCGAGAGTTTCGGCGAGTGCGTCTCGCTGCCCCTGCTCACCAGCGGTGTCGAGATCGGCCGGGTCGAGCCGCCGCAGCTGTGTCACCAGATCCTCCACCAGGCGCTCAGGCCGCGAGGTTCCCGAGGCGCTGGGCAGCGACTTGAGGTCATTTCGTAACGACTCGACTTGATACAGGAGCGATCTGGGGTTATCGGCGTCGAACAACAGCAGATCAGCGACGGCCACCAGGCTTATCTTGCCCCGAGTACGGCGGCGGTACATCACCGAGGACTCACAGGCCACCAGGGTGGATTCGGTGACCGACTGCTCGGCCGCACGCCCACGGACCGTCGTGAGGGTGGACCGAAGTAGCGCAGTCAGGCCGAGGCCGCGTTCGATGCGCTTGCCGATGTCCATCATGGTCCAGCCGATATCGTGAACCGTCGACTCCGCGGCCAGGCCCGCTAGGGCGAGAAGCCCTGCCAGTACCTGGGTTTGGGTGGCGGCGAGCACTGTGTCATCGGCCCGACTCTGCCCGCCGCCGGACCGGGTGTACTCGTCGTATTCGGCCGCTGCCGCGACGATGGCTCGGTCCATGCCGCCGAGCACCATCCAGGTGTCGTTGGACATCTGGTCGCGGACGGCACGGGCGGCCAGACCGAGCCGCTCCACCGCCTGCGCCAACGAGCCTGCCCGTTCCTTGTCCACGGTCAAGGACCACACATGCGTGCTCAGATCGCCGGATTCGGTGTCGGTGCCGGTGATATCACCGAGCGCCTTAAGCAGTGCCGGGACGCATTCGCTGGCCTCCATGAACTGCCGATACCGGTACTCGTGGAAGCGTTCCCGGGTAACGGCCAGCAGCCGGACCAGATTCTCGGCACGCTCTCCGTATCGACCCAACCAGAACAGATCCGACAGCACACGCGGTGAGCTGACCGCATCGGACTCCGGCAATCGTCCGGCGGGCAGGTCCACCGGCGCGACCGTCAGTGCCCGCTCGGTCTGGTCGCGATCCGGCTGCTGAACCCAAATATCTTTGGCAGCAAAACTATTGAGAGTCGAGCCGGAGTATCCGGAAGCGGTCACGTAGCCGAGGCCACCGATCATCGGCGCGTACCCGCCGCGCTGCGCAACTGTAAACAGACGCATACCGATCGGCGCGGCAGTGAGCGTGCCGGGTCGCAGGTAGGTGGGGGCCACCGACAACTCGGGCAGGTCTTGACCGATCCACCGCCAGGGCGCCGCCTCGATCCGCGCCCGCAATGTCTCCAACGCCTGTGCGGACTGGAGGGGACCGGTGTGAACCTCTTCCCCCACTGTCGATTTGACAAGAAGTGAGCTCAGGTTCGCGAGTAGGTGCGAGCGCTCCGTGTCGATACCGCCCCACCAGGTCTCGCCGCCGGACAACCCGAGTGGCTCGTCGAGCAGTCGGTATGACAGTTCTGGCAGGAAACGGGCGAGGCCAGGATTTTCCAGTATCCCGCTACCCAGCGAGTTGACGACGGTCACGGCGCCCCGGCGGAGCACCTCGACCAGGCCGACGACCCCCAACCGCGAATCGGCCCGCAGATCCAGCGGATCGGAGTAGGCGGCGTCCACACGGCGCAGCACCACATCCACCCGCCGCAGAGTGCCCAGCGATCGCATCCACAGCTTGCCATCGCGTACCACCAGATCCGCGGACTCGACCAACGGAAATCCCAGAACCGATGCCAGGTAGGCCTGGTCGAAGGACGTCTCCGAATGGATGCCGGGACTGAGCACCACCACGACCGGGTCTTCGACCGACTCGGGCGCGACATCGATGAGTGCCAATCGCAGCGTCTGCGCGAAGGGAGACGTCGGCCTTGGTGCCACCTTCTCGTACAAATCGGGGGCGGCGTGCGCAACCACCCGACGGTCCGCGATCGCATAGCCGGCGCCCGATGGCGCCTGCGTCCAGTCGGCGTTCACCCAGAAGTCTCCGGTGCCGGTGCGGCTGATATCGCATCCGAGCAGAAAGAGCTGGTGTCGTCCCGGCAGGGCCATGCCGTGTGCGGCACGCACATATCCGGGGTGCGCGAAGAGCAGCTGCGGTGGCAGCGCACCGGACCTGATCAACTCCTGCGGACCGTACAGGTCGCTCAGAATGGCATCCAGCAGCATGGCCCGCTGGGTGAGACCAACCTCCAGGGCGTTCCAGTCGCCGGGATCAATGAGCAGCGGCAGCCCGTCCAGACGCCACGGCACTGGATGAGTGGGCGCATCGGGCGCGGGCGGAGATCCAGGGCTGCGGCTGGGGTCCATATAGGTGATGCCGTCGGTGTCGACGAGCGTGCGCACACGATCCAGTAGCCGGTCCAAACCGGGGCGGCCGCGTTGTGTGATGGCATCGGCCAGGTCGGCCCAGGCCGGGCGCACGGTGCCGTCAGGCGCCAGGAACTCGTCGTAGCCTGCCGGGCTGCCCCGCCGTCCGACCTCGAACAGCGCGCCCTGGGCCCGAGCGCTCCGGTACTGCGATATCAACGGGTTCTCGTTCATGGGGAAGCCGGGGCCGACGGGAGCTCCCTGAGCAGGTGCTGCCACCGGCCGTACCTTCCTTCCCGTTGCTTATCTAGTCCTATCTGCGCCCCACGGTTCTCGCGCGGCGCAGGTCCAGGATGCCGGGCGCTACGGCATCGGTGGACATGCGGGCTTGTTTCTCGCGCAAGTCTGACAAATCGACCCGCCCGGTGGTGTAACCGGTGGCATCGAAACGCCGACCGCGCCGCGACTCGGCGGCCACCGCGTTGACAGGTGGGTCGTCATAGGCCAGGCCGCCCGGGTGCGATACGTGGTACGTGCAGCCGCCACGAGACAGCGCGTTGGCGGTGTCGATGAGCTCGAAGCGCAGTGGATCGTCGACGGTGATGCTGGGGTGCAGCGCGCTCGGCGGCTGCCAGGCCCGGTACCGAACACCGGCCACCTGTACATCCGGGTTGGTTGTCGAGAGCAACGGGATGGGTTCGCCGTTGCAGGTGACGACGTACCGGGAGCGATCCGCTCCGATGACCCGAACCTGCACACGTTCGATGGACGAGTCCACGTATCGCGCGGCGCCTCCGGCGGTGGCCTCCTCCCCCAGCACCCGCCACGGTTCGATGGCTCCACGCAGCTCGATCTCGATACCCTCGAACACCGCGGTGCCGATCCGCGGGAACCGGAACTCGGTGAACGGATCCAGCCAGCTGGTCTCGAAGGCGATTCCATGCGCGCGTAGATCCGCGGCGACTTGGGCAATGTCATGAATAATGAAGTGCGGCAACAAGTAACGGCCGTGCAAGTTGGCACCGTGGCGGATCAGTGGCGCCTGCAGTGGCTGTTCCCAGAAACGGGCCACCAGTGCGCGCACCAGCAGCGATTGCACCATCGCCATCTGAAAATGCGGGGGCATCTCGAATCCGCGAAGCTCCAGCAAGCCGAGACGTCCGCGGGCGCTATCGGGGCTGTACAGCTTGTCGATGCAGAACTCCGCGCGGTGGGTGTTCCCCGTGATGTCGGTGAGCAGATGCCGCAACGCCCTATCGGTGATCCACGGAGCGACGCTCGCGGAGCGATCATCATCCGGAGCGCCGCTCGCGGAGCGGCCCTCATCCGCAGCGCCTTCCTCCAGGTTCGTCAGCCGCTCGATCTCGGCGAAGGCAATCTCCAACTCGTACAACGCGTCCTCGCGTCCTTCGTCCACACGAGGAGCCTGCGAGGTGGTGCCGACGAACCTTCCGGAGAATAGATACGACAGCGCCGGATGATGTTGCCAATAGGTGAGAAACGAGACCAGCAGATCGGGGCGGCGCAGTAGCGGCGATGACGCCGGTGTGCGCCCTCCGAGTGTGATGTGGTTGCCTCCGCCGGTCCCGGTATGGGTGCCGTCGAAGTCGAACGACTCGGTGGTCAATCGCGCCTTGCGCGCCTCCTCGTACAGCACCTGAAGCTGGCGGGACTGTTCGGCGAAACTGCCGGTGGGGGTCACGTTGACCTCGATGACGCCCGGATCGGGTGTGATGCTCATGGATTCCAGCCGCGGGTCCGGCGGTGGCCCATAGCCTTCGATGACCAGCGGGCAGGTCACCGCCGCCTCGACGCGCGCGATGAGGTCTACGAAGTCGTCGAGGCTCTCCAGTGGCGGCAGGAAGAGATACAGCAGCCCCTTGCGGATTTCCGCTACCACGGCAGTAGGGGGCGCCCCGTCCGCCGACACCACAGTGGCGGCCGTTTCGGAGCGTTGTGCGCCGAGCTCGGCTGAGACGCTGATCGGATCCGCTTCGGGCATGTGCGGTGGCGGCTCCCAGGAGATGGCACCCAGCGGGAGCCGCAGTCCCGCCGGCGATTTTCCCTCGGTCAGAACGATACGGCCGCGCCGTAGTCTCCAGTCTGCACTGGCCCAGCCGTTGTCCTCCTCGCTGCGGTGCAGCGGTAGGACGTGGGCGGCCGGCCGGGTCACCGGCTCGTCCAGGCGGTTCACCAAATCTGATCGCCATTCCGCCGAATCCTCTTGCGGTGCCGGATCATCGCCAGCCTCCACCGGATCACCTGCGGGCCGCCGAACCGAAGCGGCAAGTCGACTCAGCGGATCCTCGTATGCCGCCCGCACTTGGGTCTCGGGCAGCCCCAGATCGTGCGCGAGGGCAAGCAGCAGGGCACGATCGGCGCCCTCCGGTGCGAACGGCGCCTCCTCAGCGGCCCACGGGTCGGCAAGCAGGTCGGGGTCCGACCACAACGGCCGGCCATCGCGGCGCCAGTACAAACCGATCTGCCACCGCGGCAGTGGCTCACCGGGGTACCACTTGCCCTGGCTTCGCTGCATCAAACCCGTTGGCGCCCAGGCAGCTTTCAGACGGGCGGCGAGGTCGCCTGCCCGTTCACGCTTGTGACTTCCATCGGCCGCCGTTGTCCATTCCTCGGACACCTGGTCGTCGATCGACACGAAGGTCGGCTCGCCACCCATAGTGAGCCCTACCGCGGCTTCATCGAGCCGGGTGTCGATCTGTGCACCCAGTGTGGTGACGGCCTCCCATGTCGATGCCGTGTACGGCAACGTGACTCGGGGATCTTCGTGGACACGGGTGACGGTATTGGAGAAGTCGAGGGTGGACTCGCATTTGTCGGTGGCACCGGAGATGGCGGCGGATGTCGATGGATGTGGGGTTGCCGAGAGCGGAATATGCCCCTCTCCCGCGAGCAGTCCGGATGTGGGGTCCAGGCCTACCCATCCGGCGCCGGGAAGGTACACCTCGGCCCAGGCATGCAGATCGGTGAAGTCGGCGACCGGTCCGGAGGGGCCGTCGATCGCGGCGATATCCGAGGTCAACTGGACCAAGTACCCGGATACAAAGCGGGCGGCGAGCCCTTTTTGCCGCAGGATGGATACCAGCAGCCAGGCGGTGTCCCGACAGGAGCCGATACCCACCGCCAGCGTGGTGTCCGGGCTCTGGACGCCGGGTTCCATTCGGACCGCGTAGCCGACGTCCGCGTATAGCGCCTGGTTGAGCGTGACCAGGTAGTCAATGATGTGGGTGGCGGGAGCCATGGTGAAGTTGGCGACCCAGGCGCGTACGAGTTCACCCGGCCCCGCGCCGGGCTCCTTTTCATCCACCAGCTTCAGGTAGGGCTCCAGATCGGCGGCCAGCGCGGGCGGATATGCGAATCCGACGTGTTCGGCCCACTCCTCGATGAAGAAGTCGAACGGGTTGACGGATTTCAGGTCCGCGATAAGTCCAACGGTGATGGACAGCCGCCGTGTCCTATTCGGGAACACCAGGCGCGCAAGGAAATTGCCGAACGCGTCCTGCTGCCAGTTGATGAAATGGTCCTCGGGCGTGATCCGTAGCGAGTACGCCTCGATTGGTGTGCGCGTGTGCGGAGCCGGACGCAATCTGATCTCGTGCGGGTGTACCTGAACGAGTCTGTCGAATGTGTAGCTGGTCCGATGCTCCAGCGCCACCTTGATGCCCATCGGCTGATCCCACCACAACCTGGCGCTACCCGCATCGCCTACGGATCGGGGCACAATGAAACCGTGGCCACCTGGGATGACGTGGAAGGCACTGTATCGGGGCTCCCCGACGTGGTCGAGACGTCGCCGCGGGTGTGGAAGGTCCGCAAGAAGCTGTTCGTCTGGGAGCGGCCGTTGCGCAAGCGTGATCTGGCAGCCCTGGGAGATTCGGCCCCCGACGGCGACATACTGGGCGCCCGCGTCAGCGATGAGGGCGTCAAATTGGCACTCATCGCCGACGAACCGGACGTGTACTTCACGACACCGCATTTCGACGGCTACCCCATCGTGCTGGCCCGGTTGGACGCCATCGCGGCGCCGGAGCTCACCGAACTCATCACCGAGGCTTGGCTCTGCCAGGCGCCGAAGACGCTGACGCGCAAGTTCCTCGGTTAGTGGCGACGCAGCTCGAAGATCGGGATGGCCCGGTCGGTTTTCTCCTGGTAGTCGGCGAACACGGGAACTCGCTCGACCACCTTCGGATACAGCGCGTCGCGTTCCGCGCGCGAGAGCTCGTGGGCTGACACGTCATAACCGTCGGTTCCGATGGCGATATGCGCATGTGGATTTACCCGCAGGTTGTGCACCCATGCGGGATTCTTGTCGGCGCCGCCGAACGAGCCGACGACGTAGATCGTTCCGTCGATGTCGAAGTACGCCAGCGGATTGAGGCGCTTGCTTCCACTCTTGGCGCCGGTGTTCGTCAGGAGCAGGATCGGCACGCCGGCGAACTGTCCGCCGACCTCTCCGTCGTTCGCGTGGAACTCCTTGGTGATGCCGTCGTTGAACTCATTGATCACCGCGGCGGGCAGTTGGTTAAAAGGGGTGTCATCGGTCACCTCACCAGAGTGCCAGTCCTGCGCCGTGTTTCTCAGGTTGCACTGTCAGGATGGCTGGGTGACGGTGGCTGCCTCCCAGGAACGACGTTGGTTCGGTTCGACCGAGATCCTGGTGGTGGCGCTCATCACTATGGCCCTGGCAGCAGGCTGGTTACGCGGCGTCGTCGACGGCAACGAAAAGCTGGCGACGGCCGGGACCGTGTTCTGCGGGGTGTTCGTCCAGGCCGTCCCGTTCCTTGCGCTCGGTGTGATCGTGAGTGGACTGGTCGCGACGTTCGTTACCCCGGAACGGCTGGCACGGTGGCTGCCGAATCGGTCCGTCGCGGCGGTGGCGGTGGCGGGTGTGAGCGGTGCCGCGCTGCCCGGATGTGAATGCGGTTCGGTGCCGGTCGCCCGCCGGCTGTACGGACCGGGCTCCGTCGGTGCGGCCGCGCTCACGTTCATGTTGTCGGCGCCCGCGATCAACCCGGTGGTGTTGGTCGCCACCGCCGTCGCCTTCCCCGGTCAGCCGAAGATGGTGCTGGCGCGCGCGGTGGCCTCACTGCTTACCGCCATGGTGATGGGGATGGTGTGGTCACGGTGGGGCCGCGACAGCTGGGTCACCCGCAAGCTGCCCGCCGCACACTCCGAATCCTCTTCCCGCTGGACGATATTCACCGAGGCGGCGCGGCACGACTTTCTGCAGGCCGCCTCGTACTTGGCAATCGGCGCAGTGGCCGCCGCGGCGCTGCACGTACTGGTACCGGCCTGGGTGTTCGAGCATCTGGCGGGGAATCTGGTGGTCGGCGTGGTGACCATGGCGCTGCTGGCCTTTGTGCTGGCGTTGTGCTCGGAAGCAGACGCCTTCGTCGCCGCGAGCATCACCATGATGCCGCTCATCCCCCGGCTGGTGTTCCTCGTGGTGGGGCCCGCCGTCGACATCAAGCTCGTGGCCATGCAGTCGGGAATGTTCGGACGGGCCTTCGCCGCCCGGTTCGCTCCCGTGACCTTTGTGGTGGCCACGCTCGTCGCGACCGGTATCGGCCTGGCAGTGCTGGGAACCTCGTGAGGCGCGATACCGAGAACACGCTGCTGATCCTGTTGGGGGTCAGTGTGGCGATGATTGCGGTGACGGGAACGTTTACCCGCTACGTCAAACCCGGACTGCTGCCATGGCTTGCCGCCTCGGCGGTCATTGTGATCGGACTCGGGCTGGCCGCCATAGTCCGAGATGTGCGCCACGGCCACACCGATCATGACGACGCCGCTCACGGGCATGAGGGCCACGGCGATCACGCCCACAAGCATGGCGCCACATGGTTTTTGGTACTGCCGATAGTTCTGCTGATATTCATCGTGCCCCCGGCCCTGAGCCCGCGTTCCATCGCACAGGCGGATATCGCGGGATCCGCCAACGTGTCACGGCGGGCCTTTCCCCCGCTGCCGCCCGGCGCGGCGCCCGCAGTGCCGCTGCCCGAAGTACTGATGCGCATTGCTGCCGGATCCTCCGACACGCTGACCGGACGCACGATCACCGTCACCGGGTTCACGTTCAAGGAGGGTGAGCGCACCGATCTGGCCAAGATCGTCATCGTCTGTTGCGCGGCGGACGCCCAGCTGGCACGGCTGAAGATGACCGGGCCGGCGGCAGCATCGGCATCGGCGCTGCCGGAGAACACCTGGGTGTCGGTGACCGGGACGGTGCCCGGAGGGCAGAGCTATCGCGGCCCCTCGTCGATTCCCGTCATCGAGGTGACCGGCCTCACCCGCACCGATCCGCCCAAGAACACCTACTGAACGGAGCCTCGTTGCGGTACAAGGCATACCTGTTCGACGTGCAGGGCACGCTGCTCGACTTCTTCGAACCGGTGTCGCGCACGGTTGCCGAGCAGGTGCCCGAGGTCGACGCCGGTGCATTCACTCGGGCCTGGCGCGCAGACTATTTCGACCGCGTCTCGAATCTGACGCAATCCGTGGACGACTGGACACGGGTTCAGGATCTCTACGCAGACGGCTTCGCGGACGTCTGTGAGACGTTCGGACTCCCGCGCCCGGACGCTGCGACCGCCGAGGCCGCCGCGGCCAGCTGGCAGCGCCTGATTCCGTGGCCGGACGTGCCTGCCGGTCTCGCGGCGCTGCGTTCGCGAGCCACGATTGCCACCCTCTCGAATACGGATATGGCCACCATGGTGAATCTCTTTAAACACCTGGGCATTTCGTGGGATACGGTCCTCACCGCAGAGGTGTTCGGGTGCTTCAAGCCGGACCCGGTGGTGTACCGGCGTGCACTCCGCTACCTCGGTGTGGCACCCAGCGAGGCGGCCATGGTGGCCGCGCATCCCTATGACCTGCGTGCCGCGCGGGAGATCGGCATGGGCACGGTGTTCGTGTCGCGACCACTCGAATACGGCGATCCCGTGCTGGCGCACACCGACGCGGACGGGGAGTTCGACCAGGAAGTGTCCGGTATTCACCAAATCCGCTGAGACGGTTGAACCAAACCACGGTCCCACTCGTGACCATGTATGTGGACTCGAATCCTTCCTCCGTCCGTAGTCCCCAATCTGCTGCCGCGAAAGTCGCAGCACAGCAGGTAGGGGCCCCATCGATCGCGGCGGCCGCGACGGCCTTTCCGCCGAATCAGTACAGCCAGGCAGACATCTGCTCGGCACTGACCGGCTTCGCCGGACCCGCATTCGAGCGGTTCGCCAAGTCGGCGGGCGTGCAATCGCGGCATCTGGCGTTGCCTCTCAACCGATATAGCACCATCAGCGGTTTCACCGAAGCCAACGACACGTTCCGGGACACTGCGCTGGAAATCGGTGAGCGCGCCATCAAATCAGCCTTGCAATCTGCGGGCATCGAACCATCGCAAGTTGATCTGGTGGTGTCGACAACGGTCACCGGCCTGGTCGTGCCCACCCTGGAAGCCCGGCTCGTCGAGCGGGTCGGATTACGCCCAGACATCAAGCGGGTGCCGCTGTTCGGGCTGGGATGCGTGGCCGGTGCCGCCGGCGTCGCCCGGATACACGACTACCTGCGCGCCTTCCCCGACCATGTCGCGATCTTGTTGTCGGTGGAGCTGTGTTCACTGACCATCCAGCGCAACGACCAGTCAATGGCAAACCTGGTGGCTTCCAGCCTCTTCGGCGACGGATCTGCGGCCGTGGTGGCAGTCGGCGCGAATCGGGCAGCGTCTGGCCCACGCGTGCTTGCCACCCGCAGCAGGCTCTACCCCGATTCCGAGGGGGTGATGGGCTGGGATATCGGTTCCGACGGTTTCAAGATCATTCTGTCCACCGAGGTCGCCTCGATCGCCGAAAAATACCTCCGGGAAGATGTGACGCGCTTCCTCGCCGATCACGGTCTCACCGTTGACGATGTCACCACCTGGGTCTGCCATCCCGGCGGCCCCAAGGTCATCGAGGCCATCGAGCGAGGTCTCGAACTGCCTGAGGATGCATTGATTCACACCCGGAACTCATTGCGGGATAACGGAAACCTCTCCTCGACATCAGTCCTCGATGTATTGAGGGCCACCTTGGCCGCCCCGCCGCCTCCCGGGTCTATCGGGATGATGATCGCCATGGGCCCGGGCTTCTGCTCCGAGCTCGTACTGCTGGCCTGGTAGCGCCGTGTACTACCTGTTGATCCTCGCGGTGGGGATCGAGCGGCTCGCAGAGCTGGTGGTGTCCAACCGGCATGCACGCTGGTCTTTCAGCCGGGGCGGCAAGGAATTTGGCCGTGGGCACTATACGGCGATGGTCACCGTGCATACGGGGCTGTTGGTCGGTTGCGTCCTTGAGGTGTGGCTGCTGAATAGGCCGTTCCTGCCGATTCTCGGCTGGTCCATGCTGGCCATCGTTGTGCTCAGTCAGATACTGCGCTGGTGGTGCGTGACCAGTCTCGGTGAGCGATGGAACACCCGGGTGATCGTGTTACCCGAAGCGCCGTTGGTGCGGCGGGGCCCGTACCGCTGGTTGCACCATCCGAATTATGTGGCCGTGGTCGCCGAAGGAATCGCACTGCCGCTCGTACACACGGCCTGGGCGACCGCGCTGTGCTTCACCGTGGCCAATGCATTCGTATTGGTGACGCGAATCCGGGTGGAAAACAAGGCTCTTGGCTACGCATGACGGACTATGACGCGGACCTGCTGATCGTCGGCGGGGGCCCGGCCGGCCTGGCTTGCGCTCTGCGCGCCAGACGGCAAGGGCTCACTGTCATTGTGGCCGAGCCCCGCACCTCTCCGATCGACAAAGCATGCGGCGAAGGACTGATGCCGGGCGGTCTGGCAGAGCTGCTTGAACTCGACGTAGACCCGGCGGGAATGCCGTTGTGCGGTATCACCTATCTGAGCGAGCGCCGCCGCGCCCAGGCGGATTTCACAGGAGGCACGGGACGCGGCGTGCGGCGCACCACCCTGCATACCGCGCTCGCGGAGCGCGCGAAATCCACAGGGACGCAATCGATAGCAATGCGGGTCTCGGAAGTCAACCAAGACCGAGCCGGGGTCAGCGCCGCCGGCATCCGGGCCAAATGGATGATCGCCGCCGACGGGCTGCATTCACCGGTGCGCCGCGCTCTGGGCATCGCCACCACAGCGGGTAGACCGCACCGACACGGCGTGCGCAGGCACTATGCGATGGCGCCATGGTCGCAGTACGTCGAAGTGTATTGGTCGCCCTGGGGCGAGGCCTATGTCACTCCGGTGCAACCCGATCTCGTGGGGGTGGCAATCCTGAGCCGGCATAAGCAGCCGGATCTTGCCTGGTTCGGTCAGCTTTCTGCCCGGCTGTGCGATGCCCGGCCCGGTCCCGCCCGTGGATGCAGCTCACTGCGCCAAGTCGTCTCACGGCGGGTCGAGGGTCGGGTGCTGCTGGTCGGCGATGCCGCCGGCTACGAAGATGCCCTGACAGGAGAAGGCGTCAGCCTGGCGGTCAAGCAGGCGGCCGCGGCGATCGATGCCATTGTGAATGACACACCGCAGTCCTACGAGGCGGCATGGCACCAGGTGACCCGGCGCTACCGGTACCTGACACGCGGGCTGGTACTGGCCACGGCGCCTCGTCTCACCCGGAAGGCCATTGTGCCCGCTTCCGCCCTGGCGCCAGCGCTGTTCCGGCGTGCCGTCAACACTCTGGCGGGCTGACACGAGCAGCCGGCGCCTAGCGCAGACCCCTGGGCCGTACCAGCAGCACCAACACCCCGGCAAGGACGATGCCGAAAAGGTTGACCGCCAGCTGCAATGTGGACAGTCCGGCGAGCTCCCATTCCCCCACTGTCGCCGCCACCACCGCGAAACCGGCGGCCGGCACGGTGGTGACCGAGATGAAAACGCCCACCAGTGCAGCCGATTTCGCCGACATCAGCGAGAGCATGCCTGCGGCTCCGGCCAGCAGCGCGACTACCAACGAGAACGGCCCCACCTGGAACACGAAGTCAACCTGCTGCAGTTCTCGCACGCTCTTCAGCGTTACCCATCCGGCACCCTCGGCGGCCAGCGCTCCGACAGCAGTCACCGCCATCGCCACCGGGAAGCCCACCATCAGCGCCAGCAGTGACCGACGCGCCAGCGACCACTTACGCCGCACGATCGAAACCGCCAGGGCGGCAAGCGGGCCGAATTCCGGGCCAACCACCATGGCGCCCACGATGGTGACCGGCGAGTCGGTGACCACACCGACTGCAGCGATCAGACAGGCCAGACATAGGAATGCCAGGAAGGTCAGGTTGAGGGTCGACTCCTCGCGGGTACGACCGATCAGTTCGTCCCAGATGACGGCATCGGCCGGATCCCCCTCGGCCTCGTCCTCGGCCTCATAGGCGGTCTGCGAGATCACCGTGTCGAGAACCTCCGCAGTGATCGACCCACGTTTGTCGATATCGATCGACTTGAGTCCGTCGAGCACGTCGTTGGCGGTCTCGCGCGCCACGTCGGCGGTGATCACATCGCCCGCCGGACTGATCGCCGCTTCGGGCAGGCGCACGATATGCGCGACTCCTGTTGTGGTGGAAAGGAATTCCACCACCTGATCGGACAGGTCCGCAGGTGCGATAATCCGGACGTGAAGCACGTGCCCTATGCGTCCGCAGGCTTACCGGGCTTTTCCGGTTTGGCGTCGATCCCGGAGTCCTTGCGTTGCGCCGCGGTAATCGGCGCCGGGGCATCGGTCAACGGATCGACACCGCCACCGGACTTCGGGAAGGCGATGACCTCGCGGATCGAAGACGTGCCGGCCAGCAGCGCGGTCGTCCGGTCCCAGCCGAGGGCGATCCCGCCGTGCGGCGGGGCGCCGAATGCGAAGGCGTCCAACAGGAACCCGAATTTCTCCTGGGCCTCCTCGTTGCTGATGCCCATCACCTTGAAGACCCGCTCTTGGACGTCGCGGCGGTGGATACGGATCGACCCTCCGCCGATCTCGTGGCCGTTGCACACGATGTCGTAGGCGAATGCCAGCGCCGAACCCGGATCGGTATCGAAGGTGTTCTCCGACTCCGGCTTCGGCGAGGTGAAGGCATGGTGCACCGCAGTCCACGCACCGGAACCGACCGCCACGTCACCCGCGGCGGTGGCGTCATCGGCAGGCTCGAACATCGGCGCGTCCACCACCCAGGCGAATGCCCAGGCGTCGGGGTCGATCAAACCGAGGCGCTGCGCAACCTCGCCGCGCACCGCACCGAGCAGAGCCCGCGAGGACTTCACAGCACCGGCGGAGAAGAAGATGCAGTCACCCGGGTTGGCGCCGACATGGGCCGCCAGCCCATCGCGTTCGGCATCGGACAGGTTCTTGGCGACAGGGCCGCCGAGGGTGCCGTCCTCCCCCACCAGCACATAGGCCAGTCCCTTGTGTCCGCGCTGTTTGGCGAATTCCTGCCAGCCGTCCAGCGTGCGACGTGGCTGATCGGCACCGCCGGGCATCACCACCGCACCCACGTAGGGCGCCTGGAAAACCCGGAAACTGGTGTCGGAGAAGTACTCCGTGCACTCCACCAGCTCCAGGCCGAAACGTAGGTCCGGCTTGTCGCTGCCGTAGCGGCGCATCGCCTCGGCATAGGTGATGCGCGCGATGGGTGTCGGCACGTGATAGCCGATCAGATCCCACAACGCCACGAGGATCTCCTCGGCAAGCCCGATGACATCGTCCTGGTCCACGAAGCTCATCTCGATATCGAGCTGGGTGAACTCGGGCTGCCGGTCCGCCCGGAAATCCTCGTCCCGGTAACAACGCGCAATCTGGTAGTACCGCTCCATACCCGCGACCATGAGGAGCTGCTTGAACAGCTGCGGGCTCTGCGGCAGGGCGTAGAAGCTGCCCGGCTGCAGACGGGCCGGTACCAGGAAGTCGCGCGCGCCCTCCGGCGTCGAGCGAGTCAGTGTCGGCGTCTCCACCTCGACGAAATCGTGGCGGGCCAGCACGCTGCGCGCCGCGGCGCTCACCTTGGAGCGCAACCTCATTGCATTGCCCGGACCCTCGCGACGCAGGTCGAGGTACCGGTATTTGAGACGCGCTTCCTCACCCGGGGTTTCGTCCAGCTGGAACGGCAGCGGCGCGCTCTCGTTGAGCACGGTCAGTTCGGCGGCGTTGACCTCGATCTGGCCGGTGGGGATCTCGTCGTTGGCGTTGCCCTGGGGCCGGACCTCCACGATTCCGCTGACCTCGACGCAGAATTCGGCACGCAGCCGATGAGCCTGTTCGAGCACCGCGTCGTCGCGGAACACCACCTGCGACACGCCGGAGGCGTCGCGCAGATCGATGAAGATGACGCCGCCGTGGTCGCGTCGTCGAGCCACCCAGCCGGCAAGCGTTACCCGCTGCCCGGCGTCGGACTCCCGCAACGTTCCCGCGTCGTGACTGCGCAGCACAAAAGATCCCTTCGAAAAGTCAGTGTTAAGACATTTGAGCCTAGCGGCCCGCGTTTAGCGACCTCGACGGACTCAGTGCACCCGGGCCCAGGCGAGACGGCGCACCGAGTCCGGATCCTCCACGGTGACGTCGGCACGGGACCGGATGATCCGGGTCCGTCGACCCTCTGCTCCATACGTCGGCCAGCCCTCGGGTCCGTCTCCGACCGCGAAGTCCAGCCAGGCGCGCTGCATGCGGCGGCCGACCGAGGGCATCATCCGCGCCCCCAGCGGGCTCAGCAGCATCCCGACGAATGACCCATAACTGTGCTGGACGTGCACGATCTCGCTGCCGTGGGTAGCACCGAGGCCGAGCACCTTGAGGCCCCAGGCGGTGTGGTCGAACCGGTACATGAATGTATCGGCGAAGGCACTGTAGGCATCGGCGAAGGCCCACATGGGGGCGGCGAACATGGCATCGGAACCCAGGGCGACGAGCGCCGAACGGCTCGGGTATCTCGGGTATGCGGACACGATCGCGTCTTGATACTCCGGGCCTATCCGGTTGAAGTAGCCGTTGATGGTCGACTCGGTGGTAGGCAGCATCGGCGGTTTCACCCGCGCGAACATCGACGCTTCATGGCTGTTGGACCCGATGATGAGCGGCACCTGATGCACCTCGCCGCGCCGCGCCGCTTCGACGGGGTGGTGTGGCAGCAGGTCAGTGCCGTAGGTGAGCCCGTATCCGAGGATCGGGGTATCGGTCGCGCTCTCGATCTGCAACTTGGCCGCGCCGCGGCGCAGTTCCCGCTGCGGCAACACCTTGAGACGGCTGGGGTCCGTGACGTCGAGCAGCTCCATGTACCGGTGCGCACGCCGGTCTCGCAGGGCCTTGTCGGCAATGAGCGGTAACGCCGGGCTCTGCGCGATGGCGCGACCGAACAGCCCTCCCGCCGCCGGGCTGGCCAACAGCGCCAGCACCGAAGTCCCCCCTGCCGACTCACCGAAAATCGTGACGCGATCGGGGTCGCCACCAAAGGCCGCGATGTTGTCGCGCACCCACTTCAGCGCGGCGATCTGGTCACGCAGGGCCAGGTTGTCGTCAAAACCCTCGCCCAGGGCGCTGAGTTCCAGCCCACCCAGCGCTCCGATCCGGTACGTGACATTGACGACCACGACATTGCCATTGGCGGCCAGTCGCGCACCGCTGTACAGCTCCAGCTGCCCAGCACCAAAAACGAAGGCCCCGCCCGGGATCCACACCATGACGGGCAGGCTGGCGTGGACGTCGGGCGACCATACGGTGACCGTCAGGCAGTCTTCGCCTCGGACCTTGGGGTCGTCCCGCCCGGCACCCACGAACGATTTTCCTTGATGCGGCAACGGCGCGTGCTCTATGGCGTCGCGCACACCGTCCCAGGCCTCCAGCGGAGCGGGTGCCAGGAACCGAAGCTGTTCGACGGGCTGCTGCGCGTACGGCACCCCACGCCACACCGAAACGCCGCGATCGATGGTTCCCCGCAGGTCTCCCAATGGTGTGCGGACGATGGTCGGTAAGGCGACATCAACGGCCACGTATCGAATCGTAATGCGGGCGGAGGCCATAGACCCGCTATGGGCCGTGTGGCGCCGCGGGAAAGTACCGGAGACGGACATGAACTCTTCGCCGTGTAGCGATACGTCGGCCTGTGGAGTATGCAAAGGTATCGGCAGCCGGACGCAGCCGATAACTGAGTAGCAGAGATACAACGTGGGAGTGGCAGACCAATGACCTTCAACGAAGGCATGCAGATCGATACCAGCACCACCTCGGGTGGAGGCATGGGCCGCGGCCCGAAACTGGCCATCGGCGGTGGTGTCGGCGGGTTGCTGATCGCAGTGGTGGTGATGCTGCTCGGCGGCGACCCCAGCCAGGTTCTGCAACAGCAGGGCCAGCAGCAAGCGGGCCCGGCGCAGGAGCAGACACAGGACTTCAGCCATTGCAAAACCGGTGCCGATGCGAACAACGCGTTGGACTGCCGCATCATCGCTACCGGGAATTCCGTCGACGCCGTCTGGAAGCAGATCCTCGGGCCGAAGTACCCACGGCCCGGCGTGAAACTGTTCAGCGGTCAGGTGAACACCGGTTGCGGCGCCGCGACCACCGAGGTCGGCCCCTTCTACTGCCCCGCCGACCAGACCGCATACTTCGACACCAGCTTCTTCCAGGTGCTGGTCGACCAGTTCGGATCCAGCGGCGGCCCATTGGCGCAGGAATATGTGGTCGCCCACGAGTACGGCCATCACGTGCAGAACCTGCTCGGCGTGCTGGGCAAGAATCAACGCTGCGCCGAGGGCCAGGCAGGTGGCGGCGTGTGCACCGAGCTGCAGGCCGACTGCTACGCCGGGGTCTGGGCCCAGCACGCATCGACCACCAAGCAGGAGGGCACCGGGGTGCCCTTCCTGAAACCACTGTCGGATCAGGACATTCAGGACGCGCTCTCCGCGGCATCCTCGGTGGGCGATGACAGAATTCAGAAGCGTGCGACCGGGCGCGTCAACCCGGAGTCGTGGTCGCACGGCTCATCCGAACAACGTCAGCGGTGGTTCACCGAGGGGTACCGCAGCGGTGATTACCGCGTCTGCGACACCTTCAACGCCGAGAACCTGAACTAGGCACCGGGCTCGGCGGCTTAAAACAGCGTCGGCTCCAGCGCGGGCACCAGTTTTGGTGGCCGCGTAGGGGTTTCCTCACGGTGCGAGGCCAATCCATACTTGTCGACCAACGGGGCCACCCGCTCTCGTAGCCATGACCGATACTCGGCCGGCGCATATGCGCCCTTCCGGTACAGCTCCCGGTATCGACCGACCAGCTCGGGATGCGATTGCGATACCCAGGACATGAACCAGCCCCGTGTCGTCCCACGCAAATGCAACGGAAAAACCGTCACGGAACCCGCGCCGGCATCCGCGATGCGGCCCAGCAGGTCATCGAGATGCTCAATCGAGTCGGTGAGAAACGGAAGCACCGGCGCCACCATCACATGCGGCTCAAATCCCGCCTCGCGCGCCGCGGCGATGAGCGACAGCCGTGCCTGGGGTGAGGGCACCCCCGGCTCGACTTCCCGGTGTACCGCGTCATCGCCGATAGCGAGCGAGACGCCCAGGCCTACCGGCACCTGCCCGGCCGCCTCGGCGAGCAGGGGTAGATCTCGGCGCAGCAACGTCCCCTTGGTAAGGATCGACATCGGTGTCCCCGAATCGGCCAGCGCGGCAATCACTCCCGGCATCAACTGATAGCGGCCCTCGGCCCGCTGATAGGGATCGGTGTTGGTGCCGAGCGCGACCGTCTCACGCGCCCAGGACTTGCGCTGCAACTCTTTCCGGAGCACCGGAACCAGATTGGTCTTCACGACGATCTGAGTGTCGAAATCAGCACCGCTGTCGAATTCCAGGTACTCATGCGTCGGGCGCGCGAAGCAGTAACGGCAGGCATGCGAACACCCGCGAAATGCGTTGACCGTAAAGCGAAACGGCAGCATGGACGCGGCCGGGACCTTGTTGAGCGCCGACTTGCACAACACCTCGTGAAAGGTGATGCCTTCAAACTCGGGTGTGCGGACGCTGCGCACCAGACCGATGCGCTCCAAACCCGGGAGCGCACCATCGTCGGCCGCCAGTGCCTGACCGTCCCACCGCATACCTTATGCGAACATATGTTCGATACGGTGTCAAGCGCCAAACGCGCTCGAAAGCCCCCGTGGATCGGCAAGATTCCACTTATGGCCGGCCACAAGAAGATTGGCGTGCCGCAGCCGGTTGTCGCAGCTAAGCGTGCCCGCACCGACCCACGCGACCGCTCCCAGCACCAGCAGCAACAGCCATTCCGGTGAGTAGAAGAAATTGCTGAAGAACTCAGCCGTGGACTGCCCCGCGAGCCCAGGAACCACCGATAGCCAGATCGCTCCGGCCATGATTGCGGACAGTGCCAGCGCAGCCATCCCGGTCAGCAGACCCACAATGAGCATGACTCCGGCGATCAACTCCACCCACGCCGTCACGGGCGCCGATATCGACGGCAGCGGGGCACCCCATGCCGCGAAGTCATCGCGAAACCTCCCGAGATCGGCGATCTTTCCCACCGCGCCACTGACAAACATGTATCCGATGCTTGCCCGGGCAAGCATCTTCCAGAGTTCGACCGGCCAACGACGCATGCCGGTCAGTGTAGGAGCGCGGTGGTACTGAGATGCGTCGCACGCGAGGGACTGCTTGACTTATCACGTGACGGAATCGACGACAGAGCTCTTATTTTCCTATGGCACCCTGCAGCAGCCCGAGGTGCAACGCGCCACATTCGGGCAGGAACTCCAAGGGCAGGGCGACGCCATCGTCGGGTTCGACCTGGACTACGTCACCATCACCGACCCGCGTGTCATAGCAACCAGCGGCAACGATCGGCATCCCATCCTGCGTCCGTCGGCAACGGCCGCAGCGGAGGTCCCGGGGACAGTCTTTTCCATTACCGCCGCACAGCTGGCCTCCGCCGACGAATACGAAGTCGACGACTATCGACGCATTTCGGTGCCGCTGCGCTCAGGCGCAACGGCCTGGGTCTACGTGTGGGCAGCCGGCTAGCGCGCTACCACTTACGCAGTGCGCACGTAACAGCGGTCTCGCCATCGGCCTGCGTTGCAAGAGCGCCGTCCACGAACACCTCGCAATGGAACACGGGAGCACCGGTAACGGCCTTGGCCGCCGCGCTCGCGCTGACATAAGCCCACTGCGTCGGATCGTTCAACGTGGTCTCGACCACAAACGGAGCGTCGGGCGAGATACGGGTCGAGTTACGCACCAGATACTTGCTCGACTCCGAGTCGTACGCGGCCTTGCTGGGCGGCTCGTTCTGCAGCACGAGGGTCTGCGAGAGGAACTCACGGTCGGAGCTGATCACGTACTTCACCTGGTGCGGTGCCGCCTGCGCTACCGGGATCAGGGCCGTCACGGACATGGTCAAGGTTGCGGAACCGGCCACGGCGAGCAGACCTGCTGCGATACGTCCCATACGTGTCATATCCGCGATGCTAGCCGCGCCGTTACCTCGTCGACAATCGAACCAATCGGCACCGGGTGCTGAACGCCATCTGCCAGCGTCTTGAGTTCGATGTTTCCCTCACCGATTTCCCGGTCCCCGGCGACCAGTGCAATCGAGGCTCCGGAGCGGTCCGCCGCGCGCATCGCACCCTTGAGTCCACGGTCGCCGTACGCGATATCGGTGCGGATTCCAGCAGCACGCAGCTGCGCCGCCACCTTGACCAACGCCGATTTTCCGTCCTGCCCAAGGGGAACGCAGAACACCTCGCAGCGCCCGCTGTCCCCCACCTCGACGCCCTCGGCCCGCAGGGCGAGCAGAGTTCTGTCCACGCCGAGCCCAAACCCGATACCCGACAACGACTGTCCACCGAGCTGCGCCATGAGTCCGTCATAGCGCCCGCCGCCGCCGATCCCCGACTGCGCGCCCAGTCCGTCATGCACGAACTCGAATGTGGTCTTGGTGTAGTAGTCCAGGCCGCGCACCAGCCGCGAGTTCACCACGTACTGCACGCCCAACGCGTCCAGATGATTGAGAACCTCATCGAAATGCGCCTTGGATTCCTGCGAGAGATGGTCGAGCATGAGCGGCGCGGCGGCGGTCATCTCGCGCACCTCGGCCCGCTTATCGTCGAGTACCCGAATGGGATTGATACGGGCCCGTTCCCGCGTCGCCTCGTCCAGGTCCAGGCCGAAGAGGAATTCCTGCAACAACTCTCGGTACTGCGGGCGGCAAGACGCATCGCCCAGCGAGCTGATCTCCAAGCGGAAGCCGGTAAGCCCCAGCGAGCGGTACCCGGCATCCGCGATCGCGATCACCTCGGCATCCAGGGCCGGATCGTCGACGCCGATGGCTTCCACGCCCACCTGCTGCAACTGGCGGTAGCGGCCGGCCTGCGGACGCTCATACCGGAAAAACGGTCCGGCGTAACGCAGTTTCGCGGGCAGCTGGCCGCGGTCCAGGCCATGCTCGATGACCGCACGCATCACCGAGGCCGTGCCCTCCGGGCGCAGCGTTACCGAACGATCGCCGCGATCGGAGAAGGTGTACATCTCCTTGCTGACCACATCGGTGGACTCCCCCACCCCACGGGCGAACAGTCCGGTGTCCTCGAACACCGGCAATTCGATATAGCCGTACCCGGCCAGCCGCGCCTGTTCCAACAAGCCGTCACGCACCGCCAGGAACTGCGCCGAGTCCGGTGGTATGTAATCGGGAATGCCCTTCGGGGCCCGAAAGGATCCAGCCCCGTATGTCTTCTCGCTCACTGAATTTCCTCGAGGAACGGGTTGGCGCGTCGCTCGTCGCCGATGCTGGTGGAGTTGCCGTGCCCGGGGAGGACAACGGTGGAATCGTCGCGGGTCAGCAGTTTGGCCGCAATCGAATTAAGCAGCTGTTGGTGGTTCCCGCCAGGCAGGTCGGTGCGCCCGATCGACATCTGGAACAGGGTGTCGCCACTGAACACCACATCAACCGGGCCGTTCTCGGTGTCGACCTCGATCCCGAAGACCACCGAGCCGCGCGTATGCCCGGGCGTGTGATCCACGGTGAGGGTGATCTCCGCGAGCTCCAGCTTGTCGCCGTCGCCGATCTCGATGAGCTCCTTGGGCTCGGTGAACTCCACGCCCTGGATGAACTGACCCAGGCCCGGCCCGATCCCGGCAAGCGGATCGGCAAGCATCACGCGATCATCGGGGTGGATGTACACCGGGATCCCGTACTCGTCGGCGATCGGCTGCGCGGTCCACGTGTGATCGAGATGCCCGTGGGTGAGTAGCACCGCCGCGGGGGTCAGATTGCGTTCGGCGAGGATCTCCTTGACACCCGGGATGGCCTCTTGGCCGGGATCGATAATGACGGCAGGGCCGCCTTCGTGGGGCGCCACGATATAGCAGTTCGTGGCGAACATGCCCGCGGGAAATCCGGTGATCAGCACCCGAACAGCTTAGGCGGCGGGTCCTGCACGTTCTCTCAGGTGTGGCTGGCACACTCTCTGGCGACCTAGATTCTTCGATGATTCTTCAGCGGAAGCCCTAGAAGGAGAGCCCGGTGCCGACCAACGAGCAGCGACGTCAGACCGCCAAGCGCAAGCTGGAGCGACAGCTGGAGAGCCGTGCGGAGCGCGCTCGCAAGCAGCGGATCTGGGCGATCAGCGGCGTCGCGGTTGTCGCCGTCCTCGCAGCGGTGGCCATCACCGCATGGCTGGCCATCCGCAAGAGCGATAAGACCGACTCCGCCCTGGCCACCGCCTCTGACACCACCCCGGTCTCCACGGTCGACGCACCGCCGACCTCCTCGTTGCCGACACCCGACGAACCGCCTGTCACAGGGCCGGCTCTCCCGCAGTTCGTGGCCCCCGCCAATCTGGGTGCCAACTGCCAGTACCTGCCCGCGGAAAAGCCCTCCAAGAAGATCGAAAAGCAGATACCGCGAACCGGGAAGGTGCCCACCGAACCCGCGACGCTCACCGCCAGCGTGAAAACCAGCCAGGGCAACATCGGCCTGGTGCTGGACAATGCGAAGGCTCCGTGCACGGTGAACAGCTTCGCCAGCCTGGCGCAGGGTGGATATTTCGACGACACCATCTGCCACCGGATAACCAGTGGCGGTCTCTCGGTGCTGCAGTGTGGCGACCCGACGGGCACCGGTTCCGGCGGCCCGGGATACCAGTTCGACAACGAGTACCCCACCAACCAGTACAAGCCGGGTGATCCGGCCGCGGAGAGTGCCGTCGTCTATCCGGCGGGCACATTGGCGATGGCCAATGCGGGACCTGGCACCAACGGCAGCCAGTTCTTCATGGTCTACAAGGATTCGAAGCTTCCGCCGCAGTACACGGTGTTCGGAACCATCGACAAGACCGGTATGGACACCCTGGCCAAGATCGCCAAGAACGGCATCAAGCCGGGTTCTCGCGGCTCGGGCGATGGCACACCCGCCCAAGAGGTGAAGATCATCGACCTGCAGCTCGACTGACGTGATTTCGCGTCGCAAGCTGCTTATCGGGGGCCTCTCCGCAGGTGCGGTGGCCGCGGTGGGTGCCGGGGCGTACGAGTTCACCCAATCCGCGGGAACCGGATGCCGGCTACCCGTTGACCCGGCGAGGATCGCGCTGAGTTCCCTCGAAGAGGACTTCGGCGGCCGCCTCGGCGTGTGTGCGGTCCAGGCCGGCTCGAGTGCGACATTCAGCTTTCGGGGCGACCAACGCTTCATCATGTGTTCGACGGTGAAGACCTTCATCGTGTCGGCGATTCTGCACCGCCGCCGCAGCGATCCGGGCCTGCTGGACAAGCGGATTCACTACACGCAGGCCGACGTTCTGGAGTGGGCGCCGATCACCTCCAAGCATGTGGCCGACGGCATGACCATTTCGGAGCTGTGTGATGCGACGATCCGCTATAGCGACAACACCGGCGCCAACCTGCTGATCGCTCAGCTCGGCGGCCCCAAGGTCACCGAGCAGTTCGTCAGAGGCTTGGGCGACAACATCTCTCGTATGGATCGCATCGAGGGTCAGCTGAACATTCCCGACGGCGACAAGGACACGTCGACCCCGCTACAGCTGGCGACCACCCTGCGCAGGCTGGTTCTCGGCGACGGGCTGGATCCCCAGGGCCGGGACCTGCTCACCGACTGGATGAAGCGGAACACCACAGGTGATCAATCGATTCGGGCGGGTGTCCCGACGGGCTGGCCGGTCGGCGACAAGACGGGCAGCGGATTCAAGGGCGAGACCAACGACATCGCGGTGATCTGGCCACCCGGGCGTGCGCCCATCGCCATCGCGGTGCTCGCGATCCCCGACGACCCGAAATCCACCAAGGGCAAGCAGACCATCGCCGAGGCCACCCGAATCGCGCTCAAGGCACTGACTTCCTAACCGCCGAGTGTCCACACTGGTGCTCGGCGTAAGGGATTACGCGGCGGATGTAACCCGGTAGACGTCGTAGACGCCCTCGACATTGCGGACCACGTTGAGGACATGGCCCAGATGCTTGGGGTCGCCCATCTCAAAAGTGAACCGGCTGATGGCAACTCGGTCATTCGATGTGGTCACCGAGGCCGACAGGATGTTGACTCGCTCATCAGCAAGGACACGCGTCACATCGGAGAGCAGCCGATGCCGGTCCAGCGCCTCGACCTGGATGGCCACCAGGAACACCGAGGACGCCGACGGCGCCCAGTGCACCTCGATGATCCGTTCCGATTGCTGCTGCAGGGATTCGGCGTTGGTGCAGTCGGTGCGGTGCACGCTGACTCCCCCGCCGCGGGTGACAAATCCGAGGATCTGATCCCCCGGTACCGGGGTGCAGCACTTGGCGAGCTTGGTCAGCACACCCGGGGCACCCGGCACCGCGACACCCACATCGTCGCTACGGCGCTGGCGCACCAGCATCGTCGATGGAGTGGACCGCTCTGCGAGTTCCTCCTCGGCGCTGTCCACCCCGCCCAGCTGGGCAACCAGCCGCTGCACCACATGCCGGGCCGAAACATGCCCCTCGCCCACCGCGGTGTACAGCGCGGAGGTGTCCTGGTAGCGCAGCTCCCGGGCCAACGATGCCATGCCCTCGCCGTTGACCAAGCGCTGCAGCGGAAGTCCACCGCGGCGCACCTCACGGGCGATGGAGTCCTTACCGGCCTCCAACGCCTCCTCGCGCCGTTCCTTGGCGAACCACTGCCGGATCTTGGCCTTGGCACGCGGTGACACCACGAAGGTCTGCCAGTCGCGCGACGGGCCGGCGCTGGCGGCCTTGGAGGTGAAAACCTCCACCACTTCCCCGTTTTCGAGCTTGCGCTCCAGTGCCACCAAGCGCCCATTGACGCGCGCACCGATGCAGCGGTGCCCAACCTCGGTGTGCACCGCGTAGGCGAAGTCCACCGGAGTGGATCCGGCAGGCAGGGTAATGACGTCGCCCTTGGGGGTGAAGACGAAGATCTCCTGCACCGCCAGGTCGTACCGCAACGCCTCCAGGAACTCACCAGGGTCGGCGGCCTCACGCTGCCAGTCGAGCAGCTGGCGCATCCACGCCATATCGTCGACTTCGGCGCCCGCAAGCGTGAGCGGAACTCCGTTGCGCCCCTTGGCTTCCTTGTAACGCCAATGCGCGGCGATGCCGTACTCGGCGGTGCGGTGCATATCGCGGGTGCGAATCTGCACCTCCAGCGGCTTGCCCTCGGGCCCGACCACGGTGGTATGCAACGACTGATAGACACCGAAACGCGGTTGCGCGATGTAGTCCTTGAAGCGGCCCGCCATCGGCTGCCACAACGAGTGCACCACGCCCACAGCGGCATAACAGTCACGAATCTCGTCGCACAGAATCCGGACGCCCACCAGGTCGTGGATATCGTCGAAGTCACGGCCCTTGACGATCATCTTCTGGTAGATCGACCAGTAGTGCTTGGGGCGCCCCTCGACGACGGCACTGATACGCGAACCATTCAGGGTGGCAATGATTTCCGCACGAACCTTGGCCAGATAGGTATCGCGTGACGGCGCCCGGTCGGCGACCAGCCGCACGATCTCCTCGTACTTCTTGGGGTGCAGGATCGCGAAGGAAAGATCTTCGAGCTCCCACTTGACCGTGGCCATGCCCAGCCGATGCGCCAGTGGCGCAATCACTTCCAGTGTCTCGCGTGCCTTCCGCGCCTGCTTCTCCGGCGGCAGGAATCGCATGGTGCGCATGTTGTGCAGCCGGTCGGCGACCTTGATGACCAGCACCCGAGGGTCGCGCGCCATCGCAATGATCATCTTGCGGATGGTTTCGCCCTCGGCGGCATTGCCCAACACCACCTTGTCGAGCTTGGTCACACCATCGACCAGATGGGCCACCTCGCTGCCAAATTCGGCGGTCAGCTGCTCCAAGCTATAGCCGGTGTCCTCGACGGTGTCATGCAGGATCGCGGCAACCAGCGTGGTGGTGTCCATGCCCAGCTCGGCCAGGATGTTCGCCACCGCGATCGGGTGCGTGATGTACGGATCGCCCGACTTGCGGAACTGTTCGGAGTGTCGGCTTTCGGCCACCTCATAGGCGCGCTGGAGCACCAATCTGTCGGCCTTGGGATAGAACTCGCGATGGACGGCCATCAGCGGTTCGAGCACTGGGCTAACAGCACCGCGCTGCGCGGTCATCCGGCGAGCCAGTCGAGCTCGCACCCTGCGCGAAGCGCTCATGGTGCCGCTGACCCGCAGGGACTCCGAGCTCGGTACCGTCAGTTCGTTCACGACAGGCAGGGATTCCACCGCGACCTGATTCTCGCTGGGTACGTGCTCGTCAGCCACGGTTCACCTCCTCCGCCGGTCTTTGCCTAGATTATCTCTCAGATCACGCGCAGCGCAGTTAATGGCAGTGGCGCCACGGCGGTGCGACCGCCCAGATCAGACAATTCCAGGACCACACCGGCGCCCGTCACGTCGGCCCCCGCACTGCGCAACAGCCTCACCGTTGCCGCGAGCGTTCCTCCGGTGGCCAGCACGTCATCGACGATGAACACGCGGCGACCGGCGAGTTCCACCCCGTCGGCGGGGATCTCCAGCGCCGCGGTGCCGTATTCGAGCTGATAGGACTGGGAATGCACGGGTGGCGGCAACTTTCCGGCCTTACGCACCGCCAGCACTCCCACACCGAGCCGAATCGCCACGGCCGCCCCCAAGAGGAAACCGCGCGCATCAATCCCCGCAATCAGAGACGCACCATCGGCCGCCTCTGCCAACGCGTCGGTCACCTGTGACAAACCATTCGCATCCGCGAACAGCGGTGTCAGGTCCTTGAACTGCACCCCTGGCTCCGGGAAATCGGGAACCTCACGGGTCAGCGATGCCACCAGAAGCGCAATCCGCGGATCCGTATCCGTCACGCGGGCAGCACCCAGCGGTCCATGTTCCAGCCCGCGCCCCACCGGGTGACGCTGGGTGTGCCGGCGTACATCGACTTCGGTGCGATCAGCACGCGTGGCTGTCGGTACAGCGGCAGCGTCGGGAGGTCGTTCCACAGGATCGCCGATGCATCGCCCAATAGCCGGCTCTGGTCCCTGGCATTGGTGGTCACCGCGAGCGCGGCGATGATTCCATCGATCTGACCGTTGGCGTAGTTCGCCGGGTTCTTTCCCTCATGAGAACGCAGGGCGTACGCATCCATGAGCCACGAACCGGTCGACCCACTTCCGGGAGCACCGCCGATCGAGCTGAGCAACGCGTCAATATGATTGTCCCGCAACGACTGTGGCCCGACCTCAGGTGCGCTCACATCCTGCACGGTGATCCCCGCAGGTTCGCAGGCCTGCGCCATCGCGGACACGATCGCCGCGCGACGCGGGTTGGGCGCTTGGTATCCCACTCGGACGGTCAGCGGACGGTTGGCCGCGGCGGCACGGGCCGCGGCCGGGTCCGAACGCATGAATCGTCCCGCCTCGGCCGCAGCTTCTACTGAGGCGAACGAGTCTCCGATACTGGTATCCAGTCGTGCGTTCATCACCGGCGCTCCGGCGATTCCCGAGATGGCGTCGCGTGGGGTACACAGGGCCACCGCGCGGCGCAGATCGGGAGCCCCGACCGATCCGGCGGCACCGAAGATGAGCTGTTCCACACCCGATCCGGGTTCCTCGGTGCGTGCGAATCCGTCAGGCGCGGTGAGAGTCCCGGCCGATCCTGCGGCGACGTCGACAACCTCCAGGTCACCGTCGGACAGACGCTTTTGCACGTCGATCCCGCTGGGCCACACCGTGACCCGCTTCGTGACCGGCGGGTTCCCCCACCACTTGTCATTGGCGACGAGTACAACCGATCCGTCTTCGTTGTAACCGTCGAGCTTGTAGGGGCCTGCTGACGGGAACTTCGACAGGTCCAGGTCCGGCCCGAAATTCCATTGGGTGTTCCAGAAATCGGCGATCTTCTGCAGCGTCGGAACATCGTTGGCGGCGATGGCGCCGATCAGGTCGACACCCCCACCTAGCTTGTCGGCGATCACATGCCACGGCAACATCGTTGTCGCGGTGAATAACTGGGCCCAGTCGGTGAAGGCGCGATCGGGCGCGAAGGTGACCCGCGCGGTCTTCTGCCCCGGCTTGCAGTCGACCGAGGAGATGTCGGCGTATCCGGCCGTGCTGGCAGCATCGAAATCAGGCTGCCTGCCGGATTGCGCGAACCAGGCCAGCACCATGTCTTCACAGGTCACCGGCTTGCCGTCGGAGTAGACGGCCTTGTCATTGATGGTGTAGTCGAGAACCAGCGGAATGCGGCCCACTACTTCCACGGAGCCGAAGTCATGGTCGGCAATCACCTGACCGTCGGGTCCGTGAAAGCCGAAACCGGTGAGTACGCGGTTGAACGCTTGCGCGCCTGCCGAGGCGTTCCCCGCGACGCTGTTGACGTTGTAGGTCGTGAGGCGGCCGTCGACGGCGTAGTCCAGCGTTTTCGCCGCCGAAGTCCAACACGAGGTCAACAGTCCTGACGCGAGGAGCACCGTCGCGGCGATGGCGCCTATCCGCCCGATCCGTCGTGCCCTGGCTCGTGCCTGGCCCCGTGAAACCATCAGTGCCGCCGCGCGTTTCGCTTACCTTGAGGACGAGCACCGGGCTTCGGTTTGGCAGGCCGCACCCGGGGAGCGTCGGAGGCTTCCGAGGACCCAGATGACGCAGCCTTGGTGGCCTTCGTTCCCGAACCCGTTTCCGCCAGCGGCGCAGCGTCGGGCTTGCGACGGCTCAGCACCTTCTTGGTGTGGCTCGCCACCAGCTCCGTGCGCTCACGCAACGCCACCAACAGCGGGGTCGCGAAGAAGATGGACGAGTACGTGCCCACCAGAATGCCGACAAGCTGAACCAGTGCAAGGTCCTTCAGTGTTCCGACGCCCAGCAGCCAGATGGCGACCACGATGAGCGAGAGCACCGGGATCACCGAGATCAGGCTGGTGTTGATCGATCGCATGAACGTCTGATTCACGGCCAGGTTGGCATGTTCGGCGAACGTGCGCCGTGAGGTGTGCTGGAAGCCGTGCGTGTTCTCCTCCACCTTGTCGAACACGATCACGGTGTCGTACAGGGAGAAGCCGAGAATGGTGAGCAGGCCGATCACCGTCGCCGGGGTGACCTCGAAGCCCACCAACGAGTACACACCCGCGGTGACCAGCAGGTCGAAGACCAACGCGGCCAACGCGGCCAACGCCATATAACGCTCATAGCGGACCGCGATGTAGATACCGGCCAGCACCAGGAACACGCCAAGCGCCCAGAGTGCCTTGGTGGTGATCTGACCACCCCAGGTCTCCGATACCGCCGAATCGCTGATGGCATTGATAGACGGCTTACCGTCTGACCCCTTGGGCGCGAACTTATCGAAGATCGCCTTGTGGAGCTTCGTGGACTCGTCGTTGTCGAGCGTCTCGGTGCGAATCTGAATCGAGGCCGAGGCGCCCGTTCCGGTGACGACTACCGATTCGGCATCGCGACCGAGTGTCTGACTGAAGACATCCTCTGCCGCCTGGACGGTGGCCTCACCCTTCGGGAACGACACCTTGGTGCCGCCCTCGAAGTCGATGCCGAAGACAAATCCCTTGATCGCGATCGACAGGATCGCAATGACCATGAACGCGCCGCTGATCCCGAACCACAACGTGCGCTTGCCGACCACGTCGACGGCGCCGGTTCCGGTGTACAGGCGGTAGAAGAACCCGTGTTCTGGTGCGGCACCGGCGGTTTCCACCGCAGTGGACTTGGGTTCCTTCGCGGCGCTCGCGGTGACGTCCGCCGAGTCCTTATCGGCGCCCTCCACGGTGTCCTTTGCGCCGTTTCCATTGCTCACGGTGTCGTTGCTGGTGCTCATGCGTGTGCCGCCGCCTTACGTTCGCGGGCAATCTGCTGGACCGCGCCGAGCCCGTTGTACACGGGCTTGGACAGGGTCGCGGACTTCGAGGACAGGTAGACAAGCGGCCACGTCACCAGGAACACCACGACGACGTCGAGGATGGTGGTGAGCCCGAGGGTGAACGCGAAGCCCTTCACCTGGCCGATGGCCAGGACGTAGAGCACTACGGCGGCCAACAGGGTCACCGCGTTACCCGACAGGATCGTCTTGCGGGCGCGTGCCCAACCGCGCGGCACCGCCGAACGATATGAACGACCTTCTCGTATCTCATCTTTGATGCGCTCGAAGAACACCACGAAGGAGTCGGCGGTGGTGCCGATACCGATGATCAGACCGGCGATGCCCGCAAGATCCAGGGTGTAGGAGATGTATCGGCCGAGCAGAATCAAGATCGCGTAGACCATCGCGCCGGAGGCCACCAGGGACAACGCGGTCAGCAGACCCAACACGCGGTAGTAGAGCAGCGAGTACAGCAGCACGACCGCCAAACCGATGGCGCCCGCGATGAGACCGGCCTTGAGCGAGGTCAATCCGAGTGTGGCCGAGACAGTTTCTGCATCAGAGGCCTCAAAGGAAAGCGGCAGCGAGCCGTACTTGAGTGCCGCGGCGAGCTGCTTGGCCTGGTCGGAGGTGAACTGTCCGCTGATCTCGGTCTTACCGCCAGGGATGGGTTCGCGGATCGCCGGTGCACTGATCACCTTGGAGTCCAGCGTGAAGGCGGTCTGGGTGCCCTGCTGCCAATGCGACGCGGTGTAGTCCGCCCACACCTTGGCGCCGGTGGACTTGAATTCCATGCTCACCACATAGATGCCGCGCTGTTGGTCAAGTCCCGAGCTGGCGTCCTTGATTTCTTCACCGCTGATGATCGACTTGTCCAGCAGGTACGCCGCCTTCCCATCCTGCGAGCAGGTGATCAGCGGGAGGTTTGGGTCATCGTTGCCGACCAACGGATCCTCGTCGGCGCAACTGGCGGCCTGCGCTTGCAGTACCGCGATCTGCAGCCGTGGATCCTCACTCTGCCGCAGCTGCTTGTGCATATCGATCAACGCCTTGCGCTGCTCGCCGTCCTGCTTGGGAGGCAATTGCGTCGGAGGAGTTGCAGGCGTGGTGGCGGCCGGGGTTGCCGGGGCCGGGGGCGGAGGCGGAGTGGTGGTTTGGGCCGGATACGGGCGCGGCTGCGGCTTGGGTGTCGGTGCTGCCGGTGCGGATTCGGCCGGCGCTGCGCCCTGTTCGCCGCCAGGCTTCCCCGCCGGACCACCAGGCTGCTGCGGCTGCTGCGGCGGCTCTGCAGGTATTTCCTGCAGGACGGGCCGGATATAGAGCTTGGCGGTCTGACCGAGGTTCCGAGCCTCGCTGCCGTCGTTACCGGGCACCGTGATGACGAGGTTGTCGCCGTCGATGATGACTTCGGATCCGGAGACGCCGAGTCCGTTGACGCGTGCGTTGATGATCTGCTGCGCCTGTGTCAACGCTTCCCGGGTCGGCTTTGAACCGTCGGGGGTACGGGCCGTCAGGGTGACGCGAGTACCGCCCTGCAGGTCGATACCGAGCTTGGGCTTGGCCTGCTTATCGCCGGTCAGGAACACCAGCAGAAAGGCACCTATCAGTAGCACCAGGAAGGCAGCCAGATAGCGCGCGGGATGCACAGGGGCCGATGGAGAGGCCACGTGTCCGGTCTCCTTGCTTGTCGAGGGCGGGTCGTCGGGGGCTTTCAGGCTTTCGGCAAGGCGAAAGCCACTAGTCCTTGGTCAGCTCGACCCCGGAGCTCTCGACGTCGCGAGAGGTGTCCTCAACGGTGTCATCGGTGTCTTCGTCCGAGTCCTCGATCTTGCCGCGGACGGCGAGCTTCATCCAGCGTGTCACGACGCCCGGCGCGATCTCCAGATCGACGTCGTCGTCGGTGACGGCGGTGATGGTGCCCTGCAGCCCGGATGTGGTGTGCACCCGGTCTCCGATTGCCAGGGAGTCATGCAGCGAGATGGTGGCGTCGAGGGCCTTGCGCTGCCGACGGTTCGCGAAGTAGAGGAACGCGCCCATGACGAGAATGAGCGGTAAGAAAACGATGAACGATTCCATGGCGGCTTTCGGGGTTCTTTCCGTTGGGTCTTCACAAGATCAAGCACGGTCTGCGTGAACGAGCGCGCGACAAGCCACCAGTGTGCCATCCGACTCTGCGGAATCGACGCGAACCCCGTGCCCGCCAGGACTGGAGCGTCGTGTCAATCAAACAGTCCGGTCTGCCCCAGCGCCTGCGGCGGCGGGGTCAGACCCAGATGCGTCCACGCCAATGGGGTCGCCACGCGTCCGCGCGGCGTACGGGCCAGCATCCCGGCACGCACCAGGAATGGCTCGCATACCTCTTCTACAGTGGTCGACTCCTCCCCGACCGCCACCGCCAGCGTTGACACGCCCACCGGACCGCCACCGAAGCTGCGCGTCAGGGCCGAAAGCACCGCTCTGTCGAGACGATCCAGACCCAGTTCGTCTACGTCGTATACCTCTAGGGCGGACTTCGCGACATCGATGGTGATCACGCCGTCCGCGCGCACTTCCGCGTAGTCGCGGACCCTGCGCAGCAGTCGGTTGGCGATACGCGGGGTGCCCCGTGACCGTCGGGCGATTTCCACACCGGCGTCGTCCCCCAGTTCGATACCGAGGATTCCCGCCGACCGGGCCAGCACGAGTTCGAGCTCGGGGGGCTCATAGAAGTCCATATGGGCCGTGAATCCGAATCTGTCCCGCAGCGGCCCGGTGAGCGCTCCTGATCGGGTGGTCGCGCCGACCAACGTGAACGGGGCCACTTCCAGGGGGATCGACGTCGCACCGGGTCCCTTGCCGACGACGATATCGACGCGAAAGTCCTCCATGGCCAGATACAACATTTCCTCGGCGGGCCGGGCGATGCGGTGGATCTCGTCGATGAACAGCACATCGTTTTCCACGAGGTTGCTCAGCATCGCCGCGAGGTCGCCGGCTCTTTCCAGCGCCGGCCCCGAGGTCACCCGTAGCGCGGAGCCCAACTCGGCGGCGATGATCATGGCCAATGAGGTCTTCCCGAGCCCGGGCGGACCGGACAGCAGGATGTGGTCCGGGGTGCTGCCACGATTCTTCGCGCCGGACAGCACGAGCTCCAGCTGCTCGCGCACGCGTGGCTGGCCGATGAACTCGTGCAGGGTCCGCGGCCGCAATCCTGCGTCGACATCGCCCTCGCCGACCGTCAGGGCACTGGACATCTCGGCGGTTTCGAAGCCCTCCTCCTCGGCCTCAAGGTCCCCGAACTCGTCGAAGCGACTCATCGCGTCTTACCCAGCAGCGTCAGTGCCGAGCGCAATACGGTCGAGGTGTCGCCATCGGAATTGTCTTGGGCCAGCACGGTATCGGTGGCTTGCTCGGCTTGTTTGGCGGGGAATCCGAGGCCCGTAAGCGCCTCGATGACCTGTGTGCGCACCAGCGATCCAGTGCCGCGGCCCAGCTCGGCAGATCCGCTCGGGGCGGCCGCCACCTTCTCCCGCAGTTCCAGCACCAGGCGCTCGGCGCCACGCTTACCGATCCCCGGCACCCGGGTCAGCGCCGTGACATCGCCATCGCCCAGTGCCTGACGCAGCGTCGGTGCGTCGTACACCGCGAGCGTGGCCATCGCGATCTTGGGCCCCACACCAGAGACCCCAAGCAGCGTCATGAACAGATCACGGGCATCGGTGTCGGTGAAGCCGTACAAGGTCATCGAGTCCTCGCGGACAATCATCGCCGTGATCAGCCGCACCTGCGTGCCGCGCCGCAGCGTCGACAGTGTCGCCGGGGTGGCATTGACGCGATATCCGACCCCGGCGGCCTCGATCACCACATGATCGAGCGCAATGTCGATGACCTCGCCATTGACCGAAGCAATCATTCGATACCACCTTCTTCGCGCAAGCGGCTCATCATCGCGCCACCGCCTTCATTCGGGCCGCAAAGGCCTTCCGCTGCTTTTCCGCTGCGGCCTCCGCTTTGGCCATCCTCGCCAGCATGGGCGCACGCCAGCAGTGACAGATTGCCAGGGCCAGTGCATCCGCCGCGTCCGCGGGTGACGGCGCCGTCTGCAGCTGCAGGATGCGGGTGACCATGGCTGTCACTTGCGATTTATCCGCCCGCCCGTTGCCGGTTACCGCTGCCTTGACTTCCGACGGGGTGTGGAAATACACCTCGATTCCCCGTTTTGCGGCGCAAAGCGCGATCACCCCGCCGGCTTGAGCGGTTCCCATCACGGTGGAGACGTTGTGCTGAGCAAAGACACGCTCGATGGCGACCACATCAGGGCGGTGAGTGTCCATCCAGTGTTCGACGACCTCACTGATCGCCAGAAGTCGTTGCGGGAGAGGCTGATTGGCCGGGGTACGCACGACGTCGACATCCAGGGCAACCACCTTGCGGCCCGAGGAGGCCTCGACCATGGACAGGCCACACCGGGTAAGACCCGGGTCGACTCCCATCACCCGCACGTGTCAGCCCTCTCGCCGTAGAACAACTGTTCGATCAGCATATCGAGGGGTTTCGCCCATCCGGCATATCAACACGCGAGGGCTCTCCAAATGTCAACGCTCGTTGGCCTAAACTCAGCGCATGTCCACCGAACCTCGGCGATCGGACGCCACCCGCGCGGCCATCCTTGAGGCTGCCCAGGAACACTTCGCCGGCGTCGGCTACGAGAAGGCAACCATCCGAGCCATCGCAGCGACCGCGGGTATCGACCCGTCCCTGGTGATGCGGTATTACGGCAACAAGGCAAAGCTGTTCGCGGCGGCCGCCAACTTCGACCTGTGCCTGCCTGATCTCACCGCGGTGCCCCATGCCGAGCTCGGCACGACGATGGTCGAGCACTTCATGGACCGCTGGGAAGTAGACGACACGATGGTCGCACTCCTACGCGCCGCGGTATCGCACGAATCCGCGCGAGCGCGAATGGAGGACATCTTCAGCAGCCAGACGGTCCCTGCCATGGCGCCAGTGATCTCGGATCACATCCTCGAGCGTGCCGCTCTGGTTGGCACGCAGATGATCGGCTTCGCCGCATGCCGCTACATCCTCAACTTGAGTCCCGTGGTGGACATGACGCGCGAGCAGGTCATCGACTGGTTGGCGCCAATCATTCAGCACTACCTCGACGCACCCGCACCTCAGGCCGCGGGCTGAGCCCAGGGGCGCAGCCTCGGAATCCATCGCGGTACGTGCTGGGAGTACTCGGCGTAGTCGCGGCCGAACCGCTTCAACAGGCCGCGTTCCTCAACCAGGGGGAAGTAGATGGCGTTGACGGTGATGAACACCGCCGCGAAGATCAGCAGACCAACAGAGTTCACGGCGAGTGCCTCGCCCACCAGGATGGCGATCACTCCGGTGATCATCGGGTTGCGCACGTAGCGGTAGGGACCGAAGACCACCAGTCGGGTCGGTGGATCGAATGGCGCCAAAGAACCCTTACCGATCTGATGGAAGAGCAGCACCGTCCGCGTCACCAGGTACAGGCCCGCACCGAACAACAGCGTCCCGATCACCGTCGCCGCCATCGACATCTGGTCCGACATCCACGAGGGCACTTCCATGCCCGATCCGTAGAGGATGACCAGTGGAATGAGGACTGTCATGGTGACCGGCAGCGCGAGTACGGCACGCGCGGTGCGCCAGAGACTCGTCGATTCGGGCGCCGAGATGACTGTTTGTGTGGCCATGACGGGCCTCCCTTCACTCCTAGATGTCTAAGATGTACGCCTACTTGACATAGCTGTCAACACATGTTGACCAACAGTCGTTGACATCACAGTAACGCCGCACGGGTGGCGTTACATTCCCGACGATTACTGTCGTCATAGTGTCTGCCGGAAACCTGTCGATCCAGAAAACGATTCAGTGGTGGCCTCCCCTTGGCGTGATCACGATGTTGGTGCTCGGATTCACCGTCGGGAAGGGTTCAACACCCTTTGACATCTGGTTTTTCGATGCGACCCAACAGGTATTCGGGGTGCAGCCACGCTGGCTATTGATCTTCACCGACTGGGCGCTGCTCGGACCGGTACTGCTGGCCTGCATCGGCTTCGAGCTGTATCGCCGGCGCTGGCGGGTGGCGGCGGTGGTACTCGCCTGTCCGTTCGTCGCGATCTGGACCACTCAGGCCACCAAGCTGCTCGTGGGACGCGAGAAGGGCGGCTACCTCGCCTACCCCAGCGGCCACACCACGCTGGTGGTATCGGTGATGGGAATGGTCGTGCTGGTGGCCGGCGGGGCGATGTGGTCCTTCGTTGCCGCTGCGATCGTCAGCACGCTGGGGCTACTCGGGCAGGTTGCCTGCGGGTATCACTACGTCACGGACACCATCGGCGCCGTGCTCGTCACCACCGCGGTGGTGACCCTGGCGGTCTGGGCGGCCGGTCAGTCCTCGTCGAGCGCGGCCAGCACCTCATCGGACAGGTCCACGTTGGTGTAGACGTTCTGCACGTCGTCGCTGTCCTCCAGCGCGTCGACCAGCTTGAACACCTTGCGGGCCCCGTCGACATCGACAGGGACGCTCACCGACGGCTGAAAGCTCGCTTCCGCCGACTCGTAATCGATCCCGGCAGCCTGCAGCGCCTGCCGCACCGCAACGAGGTCCGTGGGCTCGGAGACGACCTCGAAGCTCTCGCCCAGATCGTTGACCTCCTCGGCACCCGCCTCCAGGACGGCCATGAGCACGTCATCCTCGGACAGGTTCCCCTTGTCGAGGGTCACCATGCCCTTGCGGGAGAACAGATAGGACACCGACCCCGGATCGGCCATGGCGCCACCATTGCGGGTCATCGCGACACGCACCTCACCGGCGGCACGGTTGCGGTTATCGGTCAAGCATTCGATAAGCACCGCGACACCATTCGGGCCATAGCCCTCGTACATGATGGTCTGCCAGTCGGCGCCGCCGGCTTCCTCGCCGGCACCACGCTTGCGGGCCCGCTCGATGTTGTCATTGGGCACCGAGGTCTTCTTGGCCTTCTGGATGGCGTCGTAGAGCGTCGGGTTGCCGGACGGATCACCGCCGCCTGTGCGCGCGGCGACCTCGATGTTCTTGATCAGCCTGGCGAACTCCTTGCCACGGCGCGCGTCTTTGACGGCCTTCTGATGCTTGGTGGTGGCCCACTTGGAATGGCCGCTCATGTACCCGGTTACTTCTTTCTGTCTGTGTTCATTTTCAGCGCTGACCGAGTGTACTCGCGCAACTAGGGTGAACCGCATGACTGTCCTGGTGGAAGACCCGATTGTCGACGCCGTGCTGGACCGATACGCGGAAACCATCGGCGAGAGCCTGACCGACTACCGCAACCATCTGTACCGCGCCATGAACTACCAGCTACGGCTTCTCGGCATGACCGAGGCACCACCCGAGATTGCCTTGGCGTGGGCGACACACGATATCGGGATCTGGACGGCAGGCACCTGGGACTACCTCGATCCGTCGGTGGCGCTCGCCGAGCAGCTGGCGCCGGAATTCGGAGTCACCGACATCGCGCGGGTGCGGTCGATGGTGGCCGAACACCACAAGCTGCGCACCGTTGAGGACTTGTGGGTCGAGACCTTCCGCCTAGGCGACCGGATCGATGCCTTCCGCGGTCTGTACGTCTGGACCGGTCTGGAACGCTCTGATGTGCGCGAGGTCGTGGAGGCGTTGCCCTACGGCGGTTTTCACGGATTCTTGTTGCGTACCGCGGGAAGGTGGACGCTTAAGCACCCGCTGCGCCCCATGCCGATGCTCCGCTGGTGAACCGCACGTGCCAGATCCCCCGGCCGAGCAGACACTTAGTGCACAGAAACCCCAGGACGCGCGTGCAATACGCGTCTGCTCGCGCAAGGGGCTGCTACGAAGCACGCACCATATCGACGAAGAACTCGTGCACCCGACGGTCGCCGGTCACCTCGGGGTGGAACGCCGTCGCCAGTGCGCTCCCCTGCCGGACCGCGACCGGATGCCCCTGCGCACTGGCCAGCACCTCGACGTCCTCGCCGACACGCTCGACCCACGGCGCCCTGATGAATACCGCGTGCAGCTCACTGTCGAGCCCGATGAAATCCAGGTCGCCCTCGAAGGAGTCGACCTGACGGCCGAAGGCATTGCGCCGCACCGTCATATCGATGGCGCCGAGTGCCACCGCATCCGGACGGGTATCGAGTATTTCGCTGGCCAGCAGGATCATGCCGGCGCACGAACCGTAGACCGGCAGGCCTTCGCGTAGGCGCTCCGTGAGCGGGTCCAACAGTTCGAACACACGCAGCAGGTTGCTCATCGTGGTCGACTCACCACCGGGGATCACCAGCGCGTCCACCTTGGCGAGCTCCTCGGGACGGCGCACGCTCGCCACGTCGGCACCCGAATCTCTCAGGGCAGCAACATGTTCCCTGACATCACCCTGCAATGCCAGCACGCCGACGAGCGGGCTCACGCCATGTTCCCCTTGGCAATCGACGCCTCATCCGGGTTCCGTTCGTACCGGGTGAGACCCTCCTGCACCACCGCCGCGACCATTCGGCCCTCGCGGTCGAAGATCCGGCCCTGGGTCAGCGCGCGTCCGTAGCCGGCAGACGGCGATGTCTCGTCGTACAGCAGCCACTCGTCGGCGCGGAACGGTCGCAGGAACCACAGCGCGTGGTCAAGGGATGCCGTCTGCAGCACCGCATCCCGGTGCGGCACTTTGGAAGAGCTCAGCAGGGTCAGGTCGCTCATATAGGCCAGCGCACAGATATGCAGCACCGGATCATCGGGGAGGTGCTTACGGCAGCGGAACCATACGCGCTGCTGCGCGGCAAGCCGTGGATTCCGATCCATCAGCTCATCGGGAACGATCCGGATATCCCATTCGGCGAACTGCCGGAACAGATCACTACTGAACGACTCCTCCGCATCCTGCACATCCGGCAGGTCCTCGGGTGCCGGCACCGGTGGCATCAGATCCTGATGCTCGATGCCGCTATCCAGGGTCTGGAAGGAAGCGGACATGCTGAAGATGGGCTGGCCGTCCTGGATCGCGGTGACGCGGCGAGTACAGAACGACCGTCCCTCGCGCACCCGGTCAACGAGAAACACGGTGGGCTCGTTGGGATTTCCGGGCCGCAGGAAGTATCCGTGCAGGGAATGTACAAGGTACTCCGGCTCCACGGTGCGAACCGCCGATACCAACGACTGTCCCGCGACCTGTCCACCGAAGGTGCGGCGCAGGCTGCTCGGGGTCACGTTGCCCCGAAAGATGTCCTTTTCGAGCTGTTCCAGCGTCAGGATCTCTTCGATATCGGCCATCAGCTAGCCCCGACGCTCCTCACGCAAGCGGCTCATCGCATTACCAGCCGCGCTCGGACAGCCGATGCGGCTGAGCGATGTCCTCCACGTTGATGCCGACCATCGCCTCACCGAGACCACGCGACACCTTCGCGAGCACGTCCGGGTCGTCGTGGAAGGTGGTGGCTTTCACGATCGCCGCGGCCCGCTGCTCCGGGTTGCCGGACTTGAAGATTCCGGATCCGACGAACACACCCTCGGCGCCGAGCTGCATCATCATCGCAGCATCGGCGGGGGTGGCAATACCGCCGGCGGTGAACAGGGTGACCGGGAGCTTGCCTGCCCGTGCAACCTCGACCACCAGCTCGTATGGGGCCTGCAGTTCCTTTGCGGCGACATACAACTCGTCCTCGGCCAGCGAGGTGAGGCGACGGATCTCGCCGCCGATCTTGCGCATGTGGGTGGTCGCGTTGGACACGTCACCGGTGCCGGCCTCGCCCTTGGAACGGATCATTGCCGCACCCTCGGTGATACGACGCAGCGCCTCGCCCAGGTTGGTGGCACCGCACACGAAGGGCACGGTGAACTTCCACTTGTCGATGTGGTTGGTGTAGTCGGCCGGGGTCAAAACCTCCGACTCGTCGATGTAGTCGACGCCGAGGCTCTGCAGGATCTGCGCCTCCACGAAATGCCCGATCCGGGCCTTCGCCATGACGGGGATGCTGACGGCGCCGATGATGCGGTCGATCATGTCCGGATCGCTCATCCGGGACACGCCACCCTGGGCGCGGATATCGGCGGGCACCCGCTCCAACGCCATGACGGCGACGGCTCCGGCGTCTTCGGCGATCTTCGCCTGCTCGGCGGTGACGACGTCCATGATGACGCCGCCCTTGAGCATCTCGGCCATACCGCGCTTGACGCGCGCGGTGCCGGTTCCGGTCTCGGGGGACGTTCCGTTGGTCGTGCTAGTCAACTGAGGGCTCCTGGATGTCGGGTTCTTCCATCAGTCTAATGCCGCCGCACCAGCGATTTTGCTCCGGGAGGTGCGGTGACCGGGCTCACCCGATCAGAATCGGTTCGCGGCGCCCACCAGCGACTACCGCATCGGCCGCCGCGGCGGCCTCATCCAGCAGCTCTCCTAGCTGATTGGGGAACACCTGCTCCCCCGACGCCGTCAATGCGGCGATCTGCTCGGCGTCGCACCAACGGTGGCCGGTGATGTAGCGCTGCTCCAGATTGGTGCGGCCATCGGTGGCCGGCTCGAATCTCTTGGTGCGGTGCACAAAGAACAGTTCCTCGGAACGGATGGTGGTGCCGTTGAAGTCGAAGACGGCGACCCGACGCCACAGCGGCCCGACGAGCCGTCCGGAGGGCACCGTCAATCCGGTCTCCTCGACCAGCTCGCGCACCGCACCATCGGCAAGCTTCTCCCCCGACAGGGTTTGACCGCCGACCGTGAACCACCAGTGCACCGCCGGACTGGGCGCGGCCGGGTCGAAACCACGCAGCAGCAGCACCCGACCGTCCTCGTCCAACAGGATGATCCGCGCCGAGGTACGGAAGTTGGCCAGAGCAGGATCCTCGGAGCCCGCGCCTTGCAGATCAACGATCTCGAAATATGTTGGCATCGGCGCCGTTCCGCCCAGCCGCAGCCACCGCACGGGACGGCGTACACGCAACGCGAGGGTGTCACGCACTGCGTCGTTGTGGAAACGGCGCGCAATCAGCACCCTCGTTTCGGCATCGGCGAGTTCGGCCACCAGCGCGGGCCGCAGCCGGTTTGGGTCGATGGTGGATAGTGCGGAGGCCAACTGGTTCTCCGCATCCTCGCGCCAGTTGCGTTCAGCACGTTCGGCTTTGGCCGCCACCTTGATCAGCTGATTGTCCTTGAGCGCATCTCCCACTGCCCGCGCGACGACGGCGCGGCGCGCCAGGGCGGCATCGAGCGACTGCCAGGACAGGTCGCTGCGCACATGCAGGCGGTCGAGCCGGTTGGCCACCAGATAGGCCCACAGCAGGCCGAAGGCGAGGAAGGTCGCGATGAGGGCGATGACGATGACGGTCAACGCCGAGAAGGTCACCAACTGTCGACCTTCACCCGTACACCGGCAGCGGTCACGGTCTCGTAGACGAGCATGATCTGCTGCGCGACCACCGACCAGTCGTACCGCTGCACCGCTTCGGTACCGGCCGCGACAAGCTCCGCGCGACCTTCGTCGTTGCCGAGCACTTCGATGATGGCCGCCGCCAAGGCATCAGGATCGCCCGTCTGCGTCAGCCGGCCGGCCTTGCCGTCCAGTAGCACTCGCCGAAAGGCGTCGAGCGAGCTCGCGACCACCGCGGTACCCGCGGCCATCGCCTCCACCAACACGATGCCGAAGCTCTCGCCACCGATGTTGGGTGCGCAGTACACGTCGGCGCTACGCATTGCCGAGGCCTTGGTGGCATCGTCGACCTGGCCGAGAAACCGCAGATGTTTGGCCAATGGACCTGCCTGCGAGCGCAATTCGTCCTCGTCTCCACGGCCGACGATCAAGATCTCCACATCGGAGAAGCCTGCGGTGATCTTCGGTAGCGCCCCCATCAGCACGTCCATACCCTTGCGCGACTCGTCGTAGCGGCCCAGGAACAACACCGTCTTACCCGCTCGCGGGTAGCCCTCGAGCATCGGCGCCCCGGAGAAGGATCGGACATCGACGCCATTGGGTATCTCGACCGCGTCGGAACCTAGTGCCTCCATCTGCCAGCGCCGTGCCAGCTCGGAGACGGCGATCCGGCCGACGATCTTCTCATGCCAGGGACGCAGCACGGCCTGAAAGACGCTCAGCGTCAACGACTTCGTGGTCGATGTGTGGAAGGTCGCGACGATAGGCCCCTCGGCGACCATGAGCGCCAGCATGGACAGGCTCGGCGCATTCGGTTCATGCAGATGCAGCACATCGAAGTCGCCATCCACGAGCCAGCGCCTGGTCTTGGCATAGGTGGCGGGACCGAAGCGCAGTCGCGCGACGGAGCCGTTGTATGGGATCGGGACGGCCTTACCGCCGGAAACCACGAATTCCGGCAGCTCCAGCTCCGATGACGATGGCGCAAGCAGGCTGACGTGATGGCCGCGATCCCGCATGACCTCCGCCAGCTGCACCACATGCGACTGGACGCCGCCCGGTACATCAAACGAGTAGGGGCAGACCATCCCGATGCGCACTACGCCTGCCCACCGACCGGATCCGTTTCCCGTGTGGGCTCCGACTCCTCCGTAGGGGTGGGCTGGGCCGCGGCGGCGCGCAGCTTGGTGCGACGGTCCTCCGAGAGGTCCTCGAGCCACAACGGTTGGAACATGTGCCAATCCGCGGGGCGCTCAGCGATATTGGCGGCGAACACATCGGCCATCGCCTGGGTGACCACCGCGACGTCCCCCGATGAGGTGTCAATAGGCGAATGAATCCTCACGCCCCATTGACCATGTGGGTCGAACCAGCAGTGCGCCGGAAGCAGATCCGCACCGGTGTCGATTGCCAGGCGTGCCGGGCCCGCAGGCATCCGGGCTTCAGCGCCGAAGAAGTCGACAGAGACACCGCTGCGGCTCAGGTCGCGATCGGCCATCAGACAGACGACCCGGTTCTCCCGCAATCGCTGGACGAGCAGCTCATACGGCCCGGACTGGTCACCGGTGAGCGGCAGCACCTCGAAGCCAAGGGTTTCCCGGTAATCAAGGAAACGTCGGTACAGCGATTCAGGCTTGAGACGCTCGGCCACCGTGGTGAAGGTGCCGTAGGTCTGGGCCAGCCAAACACCCGCCATGTCCCAGTTGCCGCTGTGCGGCAGCGCGATCACCGTTCCCTTACCGCGGTCCTGGGATGCCTCGATGTTCCGACGCCCGAAGGCGCCGCTGTCCAAACGGCCGGCAAGACGTTCCATGTTCTGTGAGGGCAGCCGGAACGCTTCACGCCAGTACCGGGCGTAGGACCGCACAGCGTCAAGCATCAGCCGATCGGGCACCTCGCGGGGATGCACCCCTAGTACCCGGGCGAGATTCTTGCGGAGCTGCTCGGGACCACCATCGCGCGCGCCGACCGTCGCTCCGAGATCGAATATGGCACGGGCGATCGGATCTGGTGTTACCTGTGTCAGTTTCCAGCCGGCGGCGTATCCCCAATCGGCGGCCCGTTCACCCCAGACGCTCATGACTGACTCGACTCCGCGGTGTCCTGGCCGCCATCGGGGTTGGGCAGCGCGTCCAGAGCACCGGCAGATGTGCGCACCGCGTGCATCCGTTGCGCCACGGTCACCAGGCTCCCGACCGCCAGCGCCCACATCGCCACATGCAATGGCCAGTGCACCCCGAGGCCTCCGCTGAAGGTCGCTCCGAGGAGCACGATGATGAGCCGTTCGGGGCGTTCGATCAGCCCGCCGTCGGCACGCAATCCGGACGCCTCGGCCCGGGCCTTCACATACGAGATCACCTGCGAGGTGATCATGCAGATCAGCGTAGCGACCACCAAAGACGTTGATCCCCAACCGAATGCGGCCCACCAGAGCAGACCGGCGAACACCGCACCATCGGCGACCCGATCGCATGTCGCGTCGAGCACCGCACCGAACCGGGTGCCGCCGCCACGGGCGCGCGCCATCGCCCCGTCGAGCATGTCGAACATCGTGAACAGCGCCACCGCAATGCCACCCCAGAACAGGTGGCCCGTCGGGAACAGGGTGAGTGCCGCGACGACCGACGCCGCGGTTCCGAAGATGGTGACGGTGTCGGGGGTGAATCCGGCGCGCAGTACCGCATTGGCCAGCGGTTTCGTGATCTTGGCGAATGTCTCCCGGGATAGGAAGCCGCTCATGGCAATTGCTCCCAGGCGGTGGCGAGCAGTTTGCGGGTGTCCCGTAGCAGCTGCGGCAGCACCTTGGAATCGCCGATGATGGTGATGAAGTTGGCGTCGCCGCCCCAGCGCGGCACCACATGCTGATGCAAGTGCTCGGCCAGTGATCCACCCGCGGCGGTGCCCAGGTTAAGTCCCACGTTGAAGCCGTGTGGTCGGGAGACCTTCTTGATCACCCGAATCGCCTTCTGGGTGAACGCCATCAGTTCCCGGCTCTCGTCCTCGGTGAGGTCTTCGAGCTCCGCGACCTGCCGGTACGGCACCACCATGAGATGCCCCGGGTTGTACGGGTACAGGTTCAGCACGGCGTATACATGGTCGCCGCGCGCCACCACCAGTCCGTCTTCGTCGGCCATCTCAGGAATGTCGGTGAACGGAGCGGACTCTGCCCCGCTCGATTTCACTGCCTCGACGAGGTAGGTCATCCGGTGCGGGGTCCACAGCCGCTGCAAGTGATCGGGGTCGCCCACTCCCCGGTCGGTGATGGTCGAGTCCTCGTCAGTCACGGGTCCCCAACTTCATGAGCTCGGCTGTCGGCGACACATTCTCGCGTCTGCCTACCCAGTCGATGATCGCGGCGACGGCCTCCTCGCGGGGCACACCGTTGACCTGGGTGCGGTCACGGAAACGGAAGCTGACAGCGCCCGCCTCCACGTCGCGGTCACCGGCCAACAGCAGGAACGGCACCCGCTGGTTGGTGTGGTTGACGATCTTCTTGTTCATGCGGTCATCGCTGGTGTCGACCTCGGCACGGATGCCCTGGGATTTGAGCTGGGAGACAATGTCGTTCAGATACACAGCGTGGGCATCGGCGATCGGGATGCCCACCGCCTGCACCGGCGACAGCCAGGCCGGGAAGGCGCCCGCGTAGTGCTCGGTGAGCACACCGAAGAACCGTTCGATCGACCCGAACAGTGCGCGGTGGATGAGCACCGGACGCTGGCGGGTGCCGTCCGCGGCGGAGTATTGGAGATCGAACCGTTCGGGCATGTTGAAGTCGAGCTGAATCGTGGACATCTGCCAGGACCGGCCCAGTGCGTCCTTGGCCTGCACCGAGATCTTGGGGCCGTAGAAAGCGGCGCCGCCCGGGTCCGGGACCAGCTGAAGGCCGGAGTCGCGCGCCACCTGCTCCAGGGTTCTGGTGGCCTCTTCCCAGTCTTCGTCGCTGCCAACGAATTTCGTCTCGTCCTTGGTGGAAAGCTCCAGATAGAAATCGTCGAGCCCGTAGTCGGACAGCAGATCGAGCACGAACCGCAGCAGTGAGGTCAGTTCCTCGTGCATCTGCTCGCGGGTGGTGTAGATATGCGCGTCGTCCTGCGTCATACCGCGCACCCGGGTCAGACCATGCACCACGCCCGACTTCTCATATCGGTACACCGAACCGAATTCGAAGAGCCGCAACGGCAGTTCACGGTACGAGCGGCCCCGCGCCCGGTAGATCAGGTGATGCATGGGGCAGTTCATGGGCTTGAGGTAGTAGTTCTGCCCCGGCTTGCGCACGGTGCCGTCCTCGTTGAGCTCGGCATCGATGTGCATCGGGGGGAACATGCCGTCGGAGTACCAATCCAGGTGCCCGGAGGTCTGATACAGGTTTTCCTTGGTGATGTGCGGGGTGTTGACGAACTCGTACCCGGCGGCGGAGTGCTTGGCGCGCGAGTAGTCCTCCAACTCCTTGCGGATGATGCCACCCTTGGGGTGGAAAACCGGGAGACCGGAACCGATTTCGTCGGGGAAGCTGAACAGGTCGAGCTCTACGCCGAGCTTGCGGTGGTCGCGTCGCAGCGCCTCTTCCAGCAGTTCGAGGTGCTTGTCGAGGGCTTCTTGGGACTCCCAAGCGGTGCCGTAGACGCGCTGCATGCTCGCGTTGGCCTGGTTTCCGCGCCAGTAGGCGGCCGAGCTACGGGTAAGCCGGAACGCCGGGATGTGTTTAGTGGTGGGAATGTGCGGGCCACGACACAGGTCGAACCATTCCCGTTCCCCGGTACGTGGATTCAGGTTGTCGTAGGCCGACAGTTCGTCGCCGCCGACCTCCATGACCTCCGGATCGTCGGCGCCGGACTTGTCCGAAACCAGCTCCAGTTTGAACGGCTCACTCGCCAGCTCGGCCTGAGCCTCTTCGACCGAATCGTAGACACGGCGCGAAAAACGTTGTCCCTCTTTGATGATCTGCTTCATCTTCTTTTCGAGGGCGGTCAGATCCTCGGGAGTGAAGGCGTGATCGATCCCGAAGTCGTAGTAGAAGCCATCGGTGATCGGCGGGCCGATACCGAGCTTGGCGGCCGGGAAGAGGTCTTGCACGGCCTGCGCCAGCACGTGGGCGGCCGAGTGTCGGATGACGCTGCGTCCGTCCTCGGTGTTGGCCGCGACCGGCTCTACCTCGGTGTCGACCTCCGGGGTCCACGACAGATCCTTCAGGTTCCCGTCGACGCGCACGACAACCACGGCGTCCTCACCCTTACCGGGCAGGCCCGCCTCGCGCACCGCGGTGCCCGCCGTCGTCCCGGCCGGCACCCGGATCGGGGCCACAAGGGAAGACGGGTTGGGCGCAGTCATCAGCAGTTCTCCATCGTCAGAGGCGGGGGTTTGCGAACTCATGCTATCGGTCCACACCAGCGCCTTCCCAGCCTGATGGCGGTCGCTGCACTCAGGCCGACCGCATCCGGAAGGTGTTCCGATACGCCAGCGGGGGGACACCAGTGAGCCGGCGGAACTGCTCCCGGAAATTCGCAGGTGAACCGAACCCCACCTCGCGCCCGATCCACTCCACCGGATCCGCGGAACTTTCCAACATCTGCTGGGCGTGACGGACCCGCACCCCTGTCAGCCATTGCATGGGCGTCTGGCCCGTTTCAGCGCGAAACCGCCGGTTGAGGCTACGCACGCTGGTGGACGCCCGCGCCGCGAGGTCCTCCAGGGACAGCTCGCGATGGGCGTTGTGCTCGATCCACGCCAGAATCTCGCCAAGACCTGCCTCGGCACGCTGACGGTTTCTGATGACGTACTGCGCCTGACCGCCGTCGCGGTGCAGCGGCGCCACTGCTACTCGCGCCGCCGCGGAGGCGACCGCCGTGCCGTGATCGCACGCGACGATGTGCAGGCACAGATCGATACCGGCCGAGGCACCGGCGGAGGTGAGCACCTGCCCCTCGTCGACGTACAGCACGTCGGCATCCAGGCGTACCGCCGGGTACATCTCCCGGAACAGGTCCGCGGCCATCCAGTGGGTGGTGGCCCGCTTGCCGTCCAGGATCCCGGCCTCGGCGAGGGTGAACGCCCCCGCGCAAATGGAAACGATCCGCACGCCGCGCGCGTATGCGGCCTGCAATGCCTCGATGACACCATCGGGGACGGGTGCGGTCACGTCGTTGCGGGCCGGGACCACGATCGTGTCCGCCTCCGAAAGGGCCTCAAGCCCAAGGTCTGTCGCAATGCCGAACGGCCCGGCAGAGACGACCGGTTCGGTGCCGCACACCCGCACGCGGTAGGGCCGGCTGCCGTCGGCCAGGTGCACGCGCCGGAACACCTCAACCGCGGTGGCGAGATCGAATCCGATGGTTTCGGGAAGGGCAAGAACGACGACGGAGTGAGGCTTGTCCGAACGACCCGACAGCACGGAGTGAGGCTTGTCCGAACGACCCGACAGCACGGAGTGAGGCTTGTCCGAACGACCCGACGACACGGTGTGCATGCGGCCAGCGTAAACCTCGATTGGCAATATCTCGTCGGCTGCTGACTATCTGGCCACTTCTGCTCGGGTGACCTCTCATCGACCATGGCAGTCATGCAGATAGCGATTCTGGCGTACCCGGGGATGACGACACTCGATGCGATCGGTCCGTTTGAAGTGCTCAGGGGGTTACCCGATGCCGAGTTTCGATTCGTCTGGCATGAGCCGGGCCCGATAGTGACCGACAGCGGGGTGCTGGTGCTCGGGGCGACGCATTCATTCGAGGAAACGCAGACACCCGACATCGTCCTGGTTGGGGGTTCGATACCGGCCACCATGACCACGGCCGCGGATGAGGGCGTGCTGAACTGGCTCCGGAACGTGCACCGGACCACGCAGTGGACGGCGTCGGTATGCAGCGGGTCGCTCATCCTTGGTGCGGCCGGGATTCTGCAGGGTAAGGACGCCACCTGTCACTGGGCCGGGCAACGGATGCTCACCACCTTCGGCGCGAATCCCCGCCGGGACAAACGAATCGTGCGAGACGGCAAGGTGATCACCGCCGCCGGCGTCTCGGCAGGACTCGACCTCGGATTATGGCTCGTCGGCGAGATCGCCGGGCGATCGCGCGCCGAGGCCACACAACTCTGCATCGAGTACGACCCGCAGCCTCCGTTCGACACCGGCCATTTCAGCAAGGCCTCCACACGCAACAAGGCCGACGCGGTTCGAATGATGAAGGAGATGATCTCGACGCGCGAGGTCGGTTCGGAGTTTGTGGCGGGTTCAAAAGTGTTGTGGACAAATGTTATCGATCGCGTGCGGGGACGACGATCAGCCGCCAAGTCCTAGCGGGCTCTTCAGCCACGGCGTCTCGATCCCGACCAGTGCAGCAACCCAGCCGACCGCGCCCAGCACCCATAGCGTGGCCACGACCACGGCTGCGGTGAAGAGCACCCCGATCCCCCGCACCCAGTGCGGCTGGGTGGAGAACCAGGCCATGAATCTGTCATACCGGGCCCTGACGGCGTGCAGAACCTTGCCTGCCCAGGAGAATTCGGTAGCAAGGATCGCCAGACCGAGGAACACGATCGCCCAGCCGGGTCCCGGATACGGGATGGTGATGATGCCCACAACGAGTACGGCCAGGCCCACGACGGCGACCACCATGCGATACGCGATGTCCAGCGCGGGCCGATCCCGCACCCGGTCGCGCCAACGAGCCCACCTGCGGGTGGCCCGACGCCAGGCGTTTTCGGTCACGGCTGCCCGGGGTTGAGCTTCACGAAGAGCGCATCGGCCTCGGCGAGCACATCCTCGCCGTCGAGCAGCCTGCTCTTCAAGAACACCTTGCGCCCCTCCACCCGATCCAGGGTGCAGTCATATTGCAACTCCTTCTCGATGGGCGTGACCTTGCGGTAGTTGATGTTGAGGTAGGCGGTGCGCAGCTTGCGCAGATCGGTAAGCAGCATCGTGCCGGTCCCGATAATGGTGTCGAACAGCAGCCCCAGGCATCCGCCATGCACCGCGCCGTTGCGCCCCAGATGGTACCGCCCGAAAGTGGCTGTGCCCGTGAGGACTCCGTTGTCAAAACTGTCGACCGTCATCGGGACCAACAGGATGTTTCCGCGCAGCGGAAGATCTGTGCGCCGACCCGATGGCGCGTCCCATTCGGAAACCTCGTGTGGGGCAAGCAGATCATTCATGGCCTCGATCTGATCGGCCAGCCCGGTGATCACCTCGTCAGGAGGCAGGACCGCGCGAGCGCGGTCCTGCAGGGTCCGCAGCGCATCGATGAAGCGGCCGTAGTCAGGGCCGCCCTTGAGGGTGGGATCGGGCGGATTGAACCCGCCACCCTCGTGCGCTGTTACTGCTTCCTCGGTGGTCATGCTCCCCTACGTTATTGGGGTGGATATTGCGCAGCTGAGCCAGCTCCCGTTCACCTACCCCGAGATCGGCGCGACGGCCGGTGAACTGCCCGCCGGATATCACCATCTGCACGAGTCGCAGCAGATCGGGACGGGTAGGGCGCGGTTCGAGGAGGCCACCGCGAGCCTGATGCGGTTCGGCATCCAACGCGGAATTGGACTTCCCGTGCAGACCTCCGCCCCGGACGTCGCCGAAGGTGTGAACGTGGCGACGCACCTGTGGCCGTTCTGGGCGTTGTGCCGTGTTGTGTGCGTGATCGACGAGCCGAACCGGCGCGGTTTCGCGTACGGCACCTTGCAGGGACACCCGGAGACCGGCGAGGAAGCTTTTACGGTGCGCTTTGATCCATCCAATGACATTGTGTCCGTGGAGATCACGGCTTTCTCGAAGCCATCGTTCTGGTGGATTCGGGTAGGCAATCTCGTAGCCAGGCAGCTGCAGCGTTTGGTAACCAGGCGGTACCTGCGCGCGTTGTGAGTCGAGCGCCATCGATCGCCCCGACCAGAACCCTCCCCCGGTAGGCTACGGGTTAGCTGTTCATCTCCTTCAGCTACTTACGGCATGTCCGTTCACTAGGCGTGTCCGCTGGGAGTTCAGCCATTCAGATACCCTTTCTCGCAATGCAGCAAATATTCCTTGAGTTGAAATCGTTATGATATGTAGCCTGTTGTTCAGGTTTCATTCATGCATTGTTAGGAGCTCTGAACCTCATGGTTTCGCTGCCCACTCGCATCGCGCTGTTCGCCGGGGCCCTGGGCGCCTCGGCCGCGATGTTCCTCGCCCCGGTCGCGGCCGCGGAGCCGTCATCCCCGGTGTGTTCAGCCGGCGAGACGCCGTACAACCACAGCTGCCGGACGGCCTGCGCCGGCGGCGCGCCGCGTGTCGGCGGGGCCTGCACACAGCCCGGCACCAACTTGTACGACCGCGGTTTCCACGAGCCAACTCACGAGGGCGCGAACCCACGCACTCCCCTGGGCACCAACCCGCAGGTGCCGTTCGGAACGAACACCACGACCGTTCTGCAGTAAGCCCATTACGACACGGTGCCCGGCTGACGATGCCTGTCAGCCGGGCACCGTCGTTTCGGGCGTCCTTCCAATCCGGGAATGAAACCGACCGCAACGGGGTAGACATCGCACATGGAACTCAATGAGGCCGCACGCACACTCATCGGGGCGGGCACAGATGCCACGCTCGTCACCATCAACGACGACGGCAGCCCGCAGGTGTCCGTCGTCTGGTTCGCATTGCAGTCCACCGCCGATGGCGACGAACTGGTGTCCGCCCATCTATCCGGCGGATACAAGAAGTTGCGCAACATCCGGCGGGATCCACATGTCGCCGTGACCATCCTCGCGCCCAGCCAGCCGGGTCAGCAGCGCGAGTATCTGGCCGTCACGGGCCCCGCGCGGGTCGTCGAGGGCGGGGCACCCGAGCTGCTCAAACAGCTGGCCACCGCAATGCTGGGCTCCGATGAGCACTTCCCGCCGCCGAACGCCCCCGCCGGATTCCTTACCCGCATCCGCATTGACTCCATCGGCGGCAACGGCCCCTGGGTGTCGTGACACGGGTCGCCGTCAGTCTCGGATGACGCCCTTGTTGCGCATCAGAAAATCGGCAAGGAAGCCGTCGTGTGGGATGTCGGGTGCCGCGTACGAGGTGAGGTGCCCGCCGCTGTAGACGTTGGACACCGTCGGGTCACTGAGCAGATCGTCGATGAGGTCTTCGTCGCCGGTGATCGCATTGATGACGAGCGAATGCCGCAGCGGGGCTACGCCATCGGCACGGGACCACGGTGAGATCCACACGCACGGAAACGCCAACTCGGTATTGAGTTGGTCGCCGTCGGGCCGCTCCAGCAGATGCAGTGCGGGTCGCAGCGCCGCGGAGCCGTCGCCGAGGTCCGCGACCACCTGATCGGCGCCCAACAGTGGCGTGGCGCCCCGGGCCTTGACCGCGAGGTAGTCCGCGAGGCGCCGCGCCGCGCCGAGGGGCTTGGTGGGCAGGATGGCACGTTCGTCGGTGATCGGAAGCGGTGCAATCGTCGCAAGCCTGGCCGCAACCGCCTCCGACAACGGGCGTGGGTCCCCCTCATAGAGAACGGCCGTGGCGTTGGTGCATGCCATCCCGCCCTGACCGCTGATCGACTCGACGATGACATCGAGATAGTCACGCCAGTCCTGTTCGGCGGTAATCAGGATCTTGGTGCGGCCGGGCCCGTTCGCCATTACCGTCGGGTCGCCGGCGTACTTGTCGACGATGTCTTGCCCGCCGTAGACGATGGCGAGGTCGGCCGCGGTGATGATCTCGGCCGCACCTGCGTGGCCGGTGGGCAGATACACCGCGTCCTCGGGTCGAAATCCTGCCTGACGCAACGCATTGACCAGCCGGTGACCGGTGAAGGGCTCACGCCGCGACGGACGTATCGCGACCCGGTAGCCAAGCGCCAGTGCCTGCGCCCACGAGCCGTGAACACCCGGGCTGTTTCCCGATGCGTGCACCGCCAACACCTCGCCGCGACGTGTCCACACCGCGCTCCCCCGTCGGGTGCGCTCATCGCGCCAATCGCGGGCGGCGCCCACCGGCTGGGCGGGTGTCACCGCATCGACCGCACATCGGACGGACTCGGCGACTCCGCGGGCGCTGGACCGCGCCACCGCCATCGGCAGACCCGATGTCCGGCTGACCATCTCGACGTATTGCTCGAAGCCCAAACCGCCGATCATCGCGGTGCCGAAGACCTCGGCGGCGCCGGCCAGCGCGATGGCGCGCTGCGCGGTCGACAGTGGTCTCGCGTTGTGCTGAGCCCGGATGCTGCGGTGCACATACAGCGGGGGCACGATGCTCAGCTCAGCGACCGGCGTCCCGGCCATATCGTTGATGACTTCACGGGTGCGGGTGCGGTATTCGCCGTTGGGGCCGAGCGCGTCGAGGACAATCACGATCAGTAGACGCCCTCGATGACGGCCTCGCCTTCGAAGATAGCGACGGGCACCACCTCGCTGACGGAATCACCGATCTGGCCCCCGGGTCCGCGCATTCGGATCGCACTATCGCGTTCGAGGTTGTTGGGAATGAACATGCCCTTGCTGATGTGGTTCATCACCACCTGACCGCGCTCGCCGTACGGCACGCGCTCGCCCGTGTCGGGATCGATCACCCAGAAGACCACGTAGGGCGTTCTGGGGTCGAACACCAAGGCGTCACCCTCGACCCGAGTCTTGGCCTGGGACAAGATCATCGTGCTGCCGAACGCCATCGCGATCTCGGTCGTCGGGAAGATCTCCCGAAGCAGATCCAGGGTGTCCAGATCCACGTGGGCGCCGCTGAGCAGGATGTAGCGGATCTTCTGGTTGACCAGGTCCACCATGGCGTCATCGCGGGCGATGGCACCCAACAGCGGCGGACTGATGTGCAGGTTGGCCACGTTCTGGGTCTGCAGGACGAATCTGGCTTGTTCCAGGACGTGCTCGACATACGCCGACACCTCGGCGGTGGCGCCCCGTGCGGCGATCTTCTTGACCCACCGCGGATCCAGGTCCACCGGGTAGAACACCGAGCTCAGCCGCTCGCTGACGGCGCGGGAGAAGTAGCCGACCCCGTGCGGGCCGCTGGGCATGAGGAACAGCAGACCCTCTCCGGCCACGAACCCGCCGGCGGTGAAGTCCTCGATCTGCCATTGGGTGACCTGCTCGACCCAGTCGGGCAGCTGTGCCGTGCGTTTGGGTGCGCCGGTGGTGCCGCCCGACTCGAAGATCTTGGGCACAGGCGCCGGCGAACCGTAGCCGCGCGGAATGAGGTCTTCGACGGGGGCGTGCCGTAGCTCGTTGACAAGGTTCGGGAACAGCCGGAGATCGTCGAAACCGTTGATGTCGATCAACGGATCGAAGTCCAGGGTCCGCGCGGTACGCAGCCAGAACGGTGAGCCGGTGCTCTCACGGAAATGCCAGGCGATGGCGGCACGGAGATACGCCTCGGGATCGCCCACCGGCGTGGTTCGTGGCACATCCAACAGTGAGAAGTCGATCTCAGCCATGCCGCCATCCTGGCGCAGTGATCAGGATCGCGGAGGTGATGAAAATGAACTCTTGGTGGTCCCGGCTGGGTTCGAACCAGCGACCCCTCGCGTGTGAGGCGAGTGCTCTTCCGCTGAGCTACGAGACCGCGCGTTGATCGGAGATGGCTGATCAATCGAGGTGAAAGGCTAGCACGAGGTACCGGAAAGACCGCAGCCCAGCAGCTTACGAGCCGTGCGCTCAAGGGATTTGTGATTAAACCTCTCGTTCGACTACTGTTTCACTTCGCACCGGGTGACGATCTCATCCGTTGCGCGCGGATGTAGCGCAGTTGGTAGCGCACAACCTTGCCAAGGTTGGGGTCGCGGGTTCGAATCCCGTCATCCGCTCGAAGGTGGACTGGCATCCCTTGCGGTGGAGTGGCCGAGTGGTGAGGCAACGGCCTGCAAAGCCGTGCACACGGGTTCGATTCCCGTCTCCACCTCCATTTAGACAGGCGCGATTAGCTCAGCGGGAGAGCGCTTCCCTGACACGGAAGAGGTCACTGGTTCAATCCCAGTATCGCGCACCAGCAGGATCACGGGTCAAAGGCAATTCTTAAGCCTCTGGCCAGGCATCATCGCCCCACGGATCGTCCGATCGATGTCGCGATCAGCGACCGCGGCTATGGCACCCCGAAGGCATTCAGTGCTGCAGTCGACGACTGCCATAGGCTTCGTTTACCGATAAGGGCAGCTCCTCCTGACTGGCCGGACGCGGTCCAGCCGAAAGCAGTCTGCGGCGAGGCGCTTCTTAGTCGACCAGGAGGCCTCGGTCGGACAGCTCGGTGAGTGTGGAGTCTGGTAGTTGGAGCTGACGGGCGTGTGCGCGAGATATCGAGGCCGGGATCGCGTGCGTGAAGCTGAAGATGCTGTGCGGATCGTGGCGGTGCTTGATCTGAACCAATCTGGCATAACTGTCGCGGTATAGCCGGTGCGGCCGCGATTCGGTGTCTGTGTTGGTCCAGTTGAGATAAGCACCACTGGCGTACGGCTGTACCAGATCGTAAAGGCCGCTGACCCATGAGATACAGGCATCGTCGTCGCGTAAGTCGCTCCAGTCCGATCGGATGAGCATCAGCTGCTGCATGTGGCCGTGGGAGAACGATTGGGTTCCCCGGTCAGCGGCGGCTGTAAGTTCTCCGCCACCGGGAAGACACCAAACAAACGAGTTACCTGGCGCTTTGGTATGCCAATCACGAAGTATTCCCATGAGGTTCCGGTCGAGTGGTTGGTCAAAGAACGGCGATGCGGTCGCGGCCCGTGTGTCGACGTCGAAGGACTCACCGCCAATCTTCTGTAGAAGAGCCGCCATGGCGGCAACGAATGTGGTTGGCGTTGTTTGCTTTTCGCTCGGCGACGGCACCGCCTTGAGTAGGGGATCTAACAAGTCTTCGAGTTGTTCAGAGGTGCCCGGAAAGATGCCGGCTACATCGATGCGATTGGCTGTCGTTGTCGGCCACATCACCAGCAGCGGCGTCAGGCGACTATCGGCGGCCGGAGCCCACTGCTGCCACGCCTCATAAACGTGCTCGAACTGACTCCACGGCCACGACAACCGATACCAGACAGCCGCAGATAGGGGCGTCGTCCGCAACGTGAAGGCGGTGATGATGCCGAAATTGCCTCCACCGGCACCAAGACAGGCCCAATACAAGTCCGGGTGACTATCCGGCGTCACATTGTGGATCTGTCCTTGCGCATCGACCAGATCGAAGCAGAGCACGTTGTGCGCCAGCGCCCCCAGCCAACGAGTCAGGCCGCCCAGTCCCCCGCCGGTGATCAACCCTCCCATACCAACCGAGTGACCAACCCCGCCCGGTACCACCCGGTCGATCTCACCTAGCACCTCATAGACATCGTGCAGATGCGCGCCGGCCCCCACTCTGGCCTGCGCACGATCAGCGCTGACGTCAACAGTATTCAGATCTCCGAGGTCAATGATGATCCCGTCGTCGACCCCTGAGAAGCCGTCTACTGAGTGCCCACCCGAGCGGATTCGAAACGGTACCCCCCGCTCTTGCGCATCCAGCAGAGCCACAGCCACCTCGTCAGCGTCGGCCGGAAACACGATCTCCAGAGGATTCGCGTGAAATCGCCGATTCCATCCGCCAGATAACGCCTGGAACTCACGGTCAGATCGAGTAACACGCCGTAGCGCACGAGCTGCTCGCATCGGACCCCCTCACCGGGGCTGAAACCATATGGATAACAACGAGTATGACAGGCCGTCAGCCCACACACGACAAAACCCAACAACTTCGTCTTGTGACGCGTCCCGTTCGGTCTGCCGCTCCCAACTACCGGTGGATCGGTCCGTCGGTGTCGCTCAGCGCGCGCCCGGAGCCTCCTGAAGTCTCGGCAATGATCTGTGCCGCAATGGATATCGCGGTCTCCTCGGGCGTCCGGGCGTTCAGGTCCAGGCCGAGCGGGCTGCGCAGCCGCCGCAGTTGGGCGTCGGTCACGCCTTGCTCTCGCAGCCGCGCCACCCGGTCCAGATGCGTCCGCCGCGAGCCCAGCGCACCAACAAACGCGAGCGGCACCACGGCGAGAGACGCCGCCAGCATCGGCACATCGAATTTCGGGTCATGAGTCAACACACACACGACGGTGCGCCCGTCGATACGCTCTGCTTCCGCCTCAGCGCGCAGGTACCGGTGCGGCCAATCGACCACCACCTCGTCCGCATGCGGGAACTGCGCCGGCGTCGCGAACACCTCACGGGCATCCACCACCGTCACCCGGTAACCGAGCTGACTTCCGGTGCGGCTCAACGCCCGCACGAATGCATTGGCCCCCGCCAGAATCATCCGGGGCGGCGCAGCGAACGCCTGTACGAACACCCGCGGCAGGGCGGATTGATCGGGCTCGCAGCGATCGGCCCCCGCCACCGCACTGCGCCCCGACCGCACCAGCGCGGCGATATCGCCATCGATCTGCGGCCACGGCCCCGGCTCGCCCGGCTGCAGCAGTGCCCAATCGGAGACACCCGACAGGGTGGTCACCAATGCCACCGGTTCCCCCGCCTCAACCAAGGCGCGCAGCTGGCGTAACAACGGCAGCCTCTTGGCGCCAACGTATTCGGTGACGATCTCGATCTCGCCCCCGCAGGTGAGTCCCGGTGCGATTCCGTCGTCGATGCCGAACCGCTCGCCCACACATACCCCGGTCTCCAGGACCTCGCGCGCGGTCTCGATGACCGCTGCCTCCACGCACCCGCCGGACAGTGACCCGATTACCCGCCCATCGGCCGTCACGACCATCGCCGCACCGGGCTCACGCGGGGCAGCACCACTGACCTCCACCACGCGTGCGAGCGCGACGGCGCCACCGCCCTCAAGCCGCCTCACCAGATCACCGAGTATGTCTTTCACGAAGGCTCCCCTCCCCCGGATTCTTTGACGGCCCACCACACGCGCGCCGCGTTCATCGGCAAGCGGTGCATCCGCACGCCGACGGCATCTCTGATGGCGTTGGCCAGCGCGGGTGCCACCGGGTTGTACGGGGACTCGCTCATGGACTTGGCACCGAACGGCCCGAGCGTGTCGTAGGTGTCCGCGAAATAGACCTCGGTATCGGGCAGGTCCACCAGCTGCGGAATGTGGTAGTTGCGCAGGGTCGCCGTGCTGACGACGCCGTCCTGCACCAGGATCTCTTCGTAGAGCGCTGAGCCGATGGCCTGTGCGACACCGCCTTCCACCTGCCCGCGGCACTGCTGCGGATTGATGACCACCCCAGCATCGACGGATTGCACCGATTGCAGGATGCGCACGGTGCCGGTATCCGGGTGCACACCGACCCGGAATGCCTGCACATTGAAGGCGACCGACCGCGGTGTGCCCTCGTGGCGCCCCATCGCCGACAGTGGCTGTGGTGCCAAGCGTGCGATATCGGCAAGCTCCAGCAGCTCCGTGCCGATCTGCACCCCGTGCGGGCCCAGCACGCACAGGGAATCCGGTGCCACCAGCTTGGCCGCGGCGAATCGGACGATCTTCTCCCGCAGCCGCTCTGCTGCCTGCTGCACGGCCAATCCGGCGACGGTGGTGCCGGCCGAGCCGAATGCCCCGGTGTCGTGCCCCACCTCGTCGGTGTCGGCCTGGTGGACGTCGATCTGGCCCGGCGTACAGCCCAACACGGCCGCCGCGAGCTGGGCGTGCACCGTGGTGGTGCCGTTGCCGAATTCGGCCGAACCCACAGCGATCCGGTAGCGGCCCCGCTCGTCCAGCTCGGCGCGCGCATCGGCCACGTGCCCACGCGGCGGAACGGTCGCGATCATCGCGATGGCCATGCCCTCGCCCATCTTCCAGCCAGCAGGTAGCGCCGAACCGTCACGTGCCGGGTCGGTCGCCCCCTGGGTCAACGCATTCTGGGCGAGGTCAAGGCACTGGTCCAGCCCGTAGCTACCGAATTCGAGGTCGTCCTCTTCGACCTCCCAGCTGACAAAAAGATCACCCGGGACAATGACGTTGCGGCGGCGGAACTCGAACGGGTCGATACCGAGCTCGCGTGCCAGCTCGTCGAGGGCCGATTCGATACCGAACAGCACCTGCCCCAGCCCGTAGCCGCGGAACGCACCGGACGGGATGTTATTGGTGTATACCGCCTGTGCATCGACTCTCTTATTGGCACAACGGTATTGGGCCATCGACTCGTTGCATCCGTGAAACATGACACCGACACTGTGATTGCCGTAGGCCCCTGCATCGGAGAGCACGTCAACCGCGAGAGCGGTCAGAACCCCGTCAGGGTCGGCCGCCGCGGTGACATTCACCCGCATAGGATGCCGGCACGGTGCGATGGTGAATTGATCGGTGCGGCTGAACTCGTAGACGGCGGGTGCCCCGGTCGCGCGGACCGCCATCAGTACCAGGTCCTCGGTGAGCATCTCCTGTTTGGCGCCGAACCCGCCACCGACCCTCGGCGCGAACACCCGGACCTGTTCGCGCGCAAGGCCGAAGATATGGCAGAGCTCATCGCGCACCAAGAACGGGACCTGGCTGCTGGTGCGCAGGACATAGCGCCCGCGCTCGTCCTGCCAGCCCACCGAACCATGTGTCTCTAGGTGGACATGCTGCACGCGGGCGGTCTGCCAGCTGCCGCTGACCACCGCACCGGATTCCCCGGCCCGCGCCACGGCCTCAGCGACACTCCCGACCTCACCGTGCACCTCAGCGACGAGATTGCGCGCGGGATCGGCGATCCTGGCGCCGATCCCCTTGTCGCCATGCACAAGGTGCGTTCCCGACCGCTGCGCCAGTTCGGGGTCGAATACCGCTGGCAGCAACTCATATTCGACGTCGATAGAATCCAGTGCCCGCTGCGCATCAGTAGGCGAGTCGGCCACCACCGCCGCAACCCGTTGCCCCGTGAACCGCAGGATGCGATCGAAAACCAGGGTGTCATCGGGGTCGTCGGCACGCTCGTGATGTCGAGCGGTGGAGAACGGCACCCCTGGGTCATCGCGGTAGTACAGCACCGCACGCACCCCCGGCAGGGCGCGGGCCTTTTCAGTATCAATCCGGGTGATGCGGGCCGACGGGTGCGGGCTTCCCAGTACCGCAATATGTCCCACACCAGCGGGCAACTGGTCCATGGTGTACGGCTCGGTGCCGGTAACGACCCGTGCGGCGGCGGGAGCACTGACGGAGTCCTGCGGCGCAGCAGCACCGCGGATGGCCTCTCTGATGGGCCGGTAGCCGGTGCAGCGGCAGAGATTGCCCTTCAACGCGTCCCCCAGGTCGTCCAGCTGACCCTCGGTGAGAGTTGCCGCCGTCAACACCATTCCGGCAGTACAGAATCCGCATTGAAACCCGGCATGGCTGATGAAACAGCGCTGCATGGAATGCAGGTCGTGCTCGTCACCCATGCCGCGGACGGTGCGGATCTCGGCATCGGTGACGCGGTGGGCCGGCACAATGCACGAATGCTGGGAGGCTCCGTCCACCAGCACCGTGCACGCGCCGCAATCCCCGGCGTCACAACCCTTCTTGACCTCGGTGTGCCCGTGCTCACGCAGGAAGGTGCGCAGGCACTGCCCGGGCCGCGGGCTGGCGTCGATGATCTGGCCGTTGACTTTCACGGGCGTCCTCCCGTCAGCTCCTCCGCGACCTCCCGCGCCAGCTGCGCGGTCACCGCGCGGCGCCAGTCGGCAGTGCCGTGCGCATCGGTGTGGAACTCCTGGCCTGGAATGGCCGCCGCAGCCTGGAACACACGTTCTGGTTTGGCGGGGAGCCTCAGCACAATCGGCCTGCGTGTCCCGGCGGAGACCCCGAGCACGATGTCGTGTCCGTCGAGGCGACCGGTGACCAGGGCGCCGGAGCGGCCCAGCGCGGAGTAGGCGATCTTGCGCAGTGCGGTCGGCTGTACAAGCGCGGCGGCGGGAAAAAATATGGCGCGCAGCACATCACCGGAATCAAGCACTGTCTTGTTGATACCGGTCACGAATTCCGTTACGGTGCAACGCTCGTCGGATCCGTCGCGGCGCCAGATCAGCAGTTCGGCATCTAGAGCCGCGCACAGGGAGATCATCGCCCCCGCGGGCAGGCCCAGGCAGATATTGCCGCCGACCGTCGCGGCACGCCAGATCTTGAATGAGGCCAACAGCGCACGCGCACACTGCCCGAAAAGGTCGGTGGCACGCCAGTCAGGCGGATACGAAGCGTTAATGAGCCGTTCGATACTGCAGGTCGCAGCCACCTGCAAGCCGGCCGAATCGACCACGAGATCCGGCCACCGCATTCCGGCGAGGTCCACTAAGCGCCGCAACCCGGGCTGCGGCTGGCTCATCAGCCAGGTACCACCGGCCAGCAGGCCGTCCTGCTCCCCGAGGCCACGCAGGTCAGAACGGTCCTGGGGAACCATCACCGAGTCGATGGTGTGCAGATCCATCAGCGCACCCTGCTCATCAATCCATGATGCGCCGCCTGCACAGCGGCCGCGATCCGGTCGGTGTCGACCGTCAACATCTCCCCGTCACTGACGACCCGTCTGCCGCCCACCCACGAACATTTGACGGGCGGCACCTCACCCAGCACCAGAGCGGCCACCGGGTCCTCGATCCCGCTGTGCCCCAGCGTGCTCATGTTCCACAGCACCAGGTCCGCGCACTTACCAAACTCTATCGAGCCAATCTCACCGTCCCGGCCCAGCAGTCGTGCTCCCCCCAACGTCGCCAGCTCGAGTGCGGTGCGGGTGCTCAATGCCATGGGACCGCCGGTCGCACGGGCCAGCAGCAACGCCTGGTGCGCCTCCTCCAGCAGCCGCCCCGACTCATTGGAGGCCGCACCATCCACCCCCAGACCCACCGGCACCCCGGCCGCAACCAGCTCGCGGGTCCGCGCGATACCGGCGCCCAGGCGCCCGTTGGAGGTCGGGCAGTGCGCGATACCGGTGCCCGTCGACGCCAGCCGAGCGATGGCCGCATCATCGAAGTGAATACCGTGCGCGAACCACACGTCGGCTCCAAGCCAGCCCAGCTCTTCCATGTATTCGAGGGGGCTGCAACCAAAGTGCGCAGCACAGTAATCGGTTTCGTCCACGGTCTCGGCCAGGTGCGTGTGTAGCCGCACACCGTGCTCACGGGCCAGCAGCGCCGACTGGCGCAGCAGCTCCGCGGTCACCGAGAAGGGTGAGCACGGCGCCACACCGATGCGCAACATAGACCCGGGCGCGGGGTCATGCCAGCGTGCGATGGCCGCGACGGTGGCTTCCAGCGCGGTGTCAATCGACTCCACCAGGCTGTCGGGAGGCAGCCCGCCTGCCGACTGCCCGAGGTCCATCGAGCCCCGAGTCGGGTCGAACCGCAGCCCCACCTCCCGCGCCGCCTCGATCTCTGCCTCCAGCAGATCCCCTGCCCGCGAGGGGAATACGTAGTGGTGATCGGTAGTCGTGGTGCATCCCGACAGGGCCAGCCAGCTCAGCGCGCCCTGCGCCGCCACGTGCACGCTGTCGGCGTCGATACCCTCCCACACCGGGTACAGGGCGGTGAGCCACTCAAAGAGAGTGTGATCGGCAGCCAGCCCGCGGGTGATCCACTGGTACAGATGATGGTGGGTGTTGACCAGGCCCGGCGTGAGCAGGCAGCCACGGCCGTCCACACGTTCGACATCGGGCAGTGTCCGCCATGGGTTCTGTTCCCCGGCGAGTAGCACCGCAGCGATCCTGCTGCCGTCGATGACTACGGTCGCACTGTCGATCTCCCGGCGCTCAAGATCGACGGTCGCCGCGAATACGTTCTCGATCAATGTGATTGGGCTCATTGCAGGGCCTCGCCGCCGCACCTAGTGCTGCGGCGGTGACATGCGGTGTGCACTATGGTGCGATGCACCCGATTGCCGCTGCCGTCTACCGCGGGCACATCTTCCACATCACGGGCTCCCCTGACGTGGCGGATGCGGTCGCGCATCTGCAGTCGGTCCCCGATGGCGCGCTGGCGGTCGGGGCCGACGGAGTGATCGCGTACTGCGGCCCCTATACGCAACTGCCCCAGACATATACCGGGTGGCCCGTACGCGACCACCGCTCCGGTTTCCTGCTGCCCGGTTTCGTGGACACGCATATGCACTTCCCGCAGACGTATTGCACCGATTCGTATGGCGGCGGCCAGCTGCTGGAATGGCTCGAACACTGCATCTTCCCGGCCGAGGCGCGATTGGCCGACCCCGCACTGGCGCAGCGCGCGGCCGCCGCGTTCTGTCGACGCCGCATCGCCGCCGGCACCACCGCAGCGATGGTGATGGGTTCGGCGTTCCCGGAGGCCCAGGACGCGTTGTTTGCGGCCACCCGAGCCGCGGGCCTGCGGATAGTCAGCGGGCGCGGCGTGCAGACCGTGGGCCCGCAGAGTGCCGCACCGCTGCTCACCTCGACAGAACGCGCAATCGAACTGTGCGCCAGAGAAATCGAGAGCTGGCACGGCCACTGGCTCACCGATGTCGCGTTGGTGCCGAGGTTCTCGCTGTCGGTGAACACCGACACCCTTGCGGCACTCGGTGAGCTCTACGACGGGGTGCGCGCCGACGGCGTCTACTTCCATTCCCACCTCAACGAGAACGCCCGCCCGGGTACCGGAGAGGTCGATGCCACCCTGGCCGCCTACGGCGTCAGGAACTATCTGGATACCTATGACGGTCATTTCCTGCCCGGCTCCCGCCGGGGCGGCTCAACCTTGTTGGGGCGCAGGAGCATCCTGGCGCACGCCGTCCACTGCCAGGACAAGGAGCTGGCCCGGATGGCCGAGACGGGCAGCTCCATCGCGCACTGCCCCACCTCCCAGTTGTTTCTGGGCTCCGGCACCATGCCGTGGCGCCGGACCATCGCCAGCGGGGTCAACGTCGCGCTCGGCTCCGATGTGGGTGGCGGTGACGAATGGTTGTTGGCCCGCGTGCTGAACGACTGCTTCAAGGTCCACATGTCCGAACCAGACCCGGCCGCGGTATCGCTGCACCCGGCCGAGCTGCTGTTCACCGCCACCCTCGCCGGGGCTCGGGCACTGGACCGGGAGGGCACGTTCGGCAACCTGGACGCAGGCAAGGACGCCGACTTCCTGGTGATCGACCCGGCGCGGTGGGAGCCCTTGGCCGACAACCTCTCCCATGCCATCCGGTCCGATGATGAACACTTGGCCACCGAGCAGACACTGTTCGGCCTGCTGATGGGGCTGCGCGAACCGGCCATCAGTTCCGTGCTGGTACGTGGACGGGATATCACCGGGTACCTCGACGGCAACCGCTAGCCCAGCCAGGCCAGGTGGGGGGTCCAGGCCTGCCCGGCATCGGGAGCATCGTCACGGGCGACGGTGGCCTGGATCAGTCCGTACGGGCGGTCATCGGCATGGAATACCTCATTGGGATTGTCCAACCCGAACGGTGACAGGTCGTAGAGGAAGTGGTGCTTGTTGGGCGCCGAGAGCCGGATCTCGGCGATCGTCGGGTAGGCCTGCAGGATCGCCTTGCCGATCTCGTACAGCGTCTGCTGCAGTGCCAGCGAGTGCACGGTGGCGAACCGTTCCAGAATGATCGCCTTTACCCCGAGATAGGTCTGATCCCAGTCGATCTCAGTCCCGACGAAACGCCACTTGGCGACCAGTGAGGTGGCCATCACCCGGTCGGTGGTCGGCTGCAGCACCGTGTACTTGTCCTTCAGGAAATCGCGGAACTCCGATCCCGTCGACTTCAGCACGATGAGGTCCTTCAGGCCGCCGATCACCCAGGTCCGCTGCTGCGCTCCCACACCGTCGACGGTGATCTCCGCGGTGCGCACCTCCTGGCCCTTGCGGACCCAGCTGTGGTCGTGCTCGCGCCCGTCGATAACGACCCTCTCCCAGGCATATTCGTCGATCTCGATGCGCGCACCGGTTACCGGCTCGTACTCGTCCACGAAGTGGTACGCCAGGTCCAGGCCGTACTGTTCGATGGTGGTGATGCCCTTCTCCTTGGCATACGCGTAGATGGTCTGCTTCTGGCTGTCGGTCGGCAGCACCTTGCGCTGGTCGCCATCGGTGTAGGCAGCGGCAAAATCCCCGCGCAGTGCGCTGCCGACGTTCAGATCCTTGATCTCGTGGCGGGGGGTGTCGCGGTAGATCCGGACCACCCGGTTCTCGGCCTTGCCGTACTGGTTGCCTCCGAGGACGATTCCCATTGATGCTTCCTTTCTCAGCTGCCGCGGTAGGTCGAGTAGGCGTAGGGACTTAGCAGCAGCGGTACGTGCAGGTGACCCTGCCCGTCTGCCTCGAAACTGATGACCACCTCTGGGTAGAACGCGTCGATCTCGTGATCGCTGAACCACGTTCCGGTGTCGAAGACCAGCCGGTAGCGCCCGGCGGGCAGGATCGCCTCGGCAAGATCGCTGATCCTGCCGTCTGAATCGGTTGCACCGCTGGCCAGTTGCGCATCCACGGCGTCCAGCAGCGTCACCTGCACACCCCGGGCCGGGCGCCCGGACACCGCGTCCAGCACGTGGGTACTCAATCCGGTCATGAATCGCCTTCCGTCTCGAAATCGTCGCCATGCTGACCGGCAGGACCCAGCATCCGTTCCAAGCGGCTGCGGTTGATCTTGCCCAGCTCCATTCTCATGACGCGGCGCTCGTTCTGCGGATCGTTCTTGAGCCGTTCCTCCAGGATCGCCAGTAGCTCCCCGGCGGGCCGGCCATTGGCGAACACCAGGTACACATAGCCGAAGCGCTTCTCGTATTCGGCATTACCGTCCTTGAGCCGGGCCAGCACCGCGGCATCTGCGCCGGCCACACCGGACTGTTCACGGCGGGATGCCGCACTATCGGACCGCTCCCCGATCCTCGGATGCCCGTCGAGCGCCTCGTCCAGGTCGGTCTCGGTGAGCTCAGCGAGTATCAGGTCTGCCCGGCTGTACAGCGCCTGCTCATCTCGGAAGGGCCGCCCCGCAGCCACCCGGATAGCCCATATCCGCGACGTGCAGCATTCGTAAAGCCAATGGATCGCCTGGTTATCGCTGAGCTCGTTGAAGCTCTCGATTCCCCGCCAGTCAACGCGTCGCATGGAAATCCTCGTAGCGCCCGAAACGGGCCGCCGTGATGGGGTTGGCGTCGGCCACCAGGTCGTCGAAACGGTAGTTCGCGATCTTCGCGATCTCGATAAGGGCAAAGGACCGTTCACTGGTCGCGGAATTCTCCATGCGGCTCCAGCCGTTGCGCAGCAGCCGCTCGTAGCGTTCGGTCTCGCGCGCACAGACCACCAGCGGAAAGCCGAAATGCTCGCGGTAGGCGGTGGCCAGGCTCACCACGTTGTTCAGCTCGCCCTCGTCAAGGGTCTGCAGGATGGTGTGGTCCACGGCCGCCATCTCTCCAGCTTCGTCCTCGGCGCCCAGATCGGGGAACGATCTGATGAGTTCGAGCTGCTCCTCGTCGCTGCCGGTCAGCATCGCCTCCTGGAAGGCACTGCGCAGATCGTGTGTGTCGGCGAACGGCCGCTGCCGGTAAGCGCGGTCGGCGACCCAGTGCACGTCCTGGACCAGCCCGCCGAAGGTCTCGCGGAACTCCTCGAGCGTCATCTCATTGACCTGCGTAAGCCGGATCGAGCCTCCTCCGGCCACCGCCACACCGCGGCTGCCGGTGTGGAAGAACAGCAGGTTCAGGACGATCGCGGTGATGGCCCCCATCGTGATGCCGGTGCTGAAGGGGATCTGCAGCAGCCCCGGTACGGCCTGGTCGATCCCCGGGAGCGCCGGGACCGCGATACCGCGTCCGTGGTCCAGAACGGTCGACGGACCCGAGGACTGGGAGAACTGCACGTACATCCCCATGGCCAGGGATGTGCTGGCGATGATCAGATTGCGATGGTCGTTGAAGTCGACCTTGCCCAGTGTCTGGATGCCCACCACGGCCACCGTCGCGAACAACGTCATCGCGGCCCCACCCAGTACCGGCGCCGGGATGGCCTCCACCACCTTGGCGGTCTTGGGCAGCACGCCCAGCACCATCATGATCAATCCGGCGGCCGCCACCACCCAGCGGCTCTTGACCCCGGTGAGACGCACCAGCCCGACATTCTCCGAGAACGCTGTATACGGGAAGGAGTTGAAGGTGCCACCGATCATGGTGGCGATGCCGTCGGCCCGCACCGTGGCGGCGATATCCGCCCCGCGCACCCGCTTCCCGACGATCTCGGCGGTGGCGAAGACCGCGCCGGTGGATTCGACGGCGGTCACCATCAGCACCACGATCAGGGACACCACGGCGATGACATCGAAGCGCGGGGCCCCGAACGCGAACGGCGAGGTGAACCCGATCCAGCCCGCCTCGCCGACGCGGGCAAAATCGGTGTCCCCGGCCAGCCAGGCGATGGCGGTACCGGTGACCAGCCCGAGCAGGACGGCGATGGTGCCCCAGAAACCTCGGAAGAATCTCTGCATCAACACGATCAGCACGATGGTGCCCACCGCGTACATGAGCCAGCGCCCGTTGCCGGGATCGTGCGCGGACACCGAGCTGTGCGGGTTGCGGACGGCGTCGCCAATACCCACCGGCAGCAGCGATACCCCGATGATGGTGATCACCGAACCCGTCACGATCGGCGGGAAAAAACGGATCAGGCGAGCGAAGAATGGCGCGATGAGAAAGGTGAACGCACCCGCGGCAATGACCGCGCCGTAGACGGTCAGCAGCCCCACCCTGCCACCGCCGTGGTCGTTGGCAATCTTGATCACCGGGGCGAGGGTGGCGAAGGTGACCCCCTGCAGCAGCGGCAGCTGCACACCGATCTTCCAGAAGCCCACCGACTGCAGGATCGAGGCGATACCGCAGGTGAACAGGTCGGCGGTAATCAACATGGTCAGCGCCTCGGCGTCCAGGTCGATGGCGCGCGCAATGAGCAGCGGCACCAGTACCGCACCGGCGTAGAACGCGATCACATGTTGCACGCCCAGCGTGACGAGCTTGCCCGCGGAGGGCACCTCGTCGACGGGATGGACTCTCCTCATCGCGGAACCTCCCTGGTCTCAGTGCACCCGTGCATATCCGCCGGCCGCCGAAGCGACGCTAGATCGGGTGTGTTGCGGCCAGGTTGCCGAGTGTCTATATTTTGCTCGACGGGTCACCCTGGCTGCGTTTCGGCGATCACATCCAATTGCCCTGCGGCAGCGACGATTACCGATTCCAAACGGTCGTGGTGAGTGGCCGCGACAGCCAACAGGGCCCCGACATCGCGCCTTGCCACCGCTGTGATCATCGCCTCATGATCGGCATGCAGTTGCAGTTGCGCCGACTCGGACACCGTCCGCATTACCTGGAACGGCTCGGTCAAGTTCCACGTGGCCTCGAACATGTGCAACAGGCGGTGCATACCGCAGGGAGTCACCAATGCACGATGAAAATGCCGGGAATGCAGATGAAATGCACGCGCATCACCCTCGACGGTTGCCCGCTGCAGCAGCTCATGTTCGGCCAGGGCACGGTCCAGATCTTCGGTGGTCGCCAGCGCAACCGCCTGGGTGAGCGCGGCACGCTCCAGAACACCTCGGGTGAAATAGATCTCACGCAGCTCCGGCAGAGTGAGTTGAGCTACGCGGTAGCCCCCGTTGGCCCGGTGGCCGACAAGCCCTTCGGCGACAAGGGTCTTGAGCGCTTCCCGTACCGGTATGGGGCTGATCTGGTAAGTGTCAGCCACTTCGCTGATGGGGATCATCGAACCCGGCGGAGCCGCACCGTCGAGGATCGCGCGCCGCAACCCGTCGAGCACACTCAGCTGGTCGTGCCCGGACCTGTTGGTGCGCAGCTCGTTGATCAGCCTGCGGTACCGGAATGTGCGTGGCATTCACCCTCCATAACCGTCTGCCGAAACCCCGATCCTGTCAGTGGTCGTGCCCCGCCGCCATCGATGGAGACACATAGTTAACGCGAACGTTTCATGGCAGCGCGTTGCGCGGACAACACGATGCCCAGCACCCCACGCCGACGTACCCTGTCGGCCATGCGGATACGCGTGATCAACCCCAACACCACCGAGGCCATGACGAAGGCCATCGGGACGGTGGCGGAATCGGCGGCCTGGCCGGGAACCAGCGTGACGGCCGTCAATCCGGGGATGGGACCGGTATCCATCGAGAGCCACTACGACGAGGCATTGAGCGTGCCCGGTGTGCTGGCCGAGATCCGCCGCGCGGAATCCGAAGGCACCGACGGGTATGTGCTCGCCTGCTTCGGCGACCCCGGCCTCGACGCCGCCAGAGAGCTGGCCACCGGCCCAGTGCTCGGTATCGCCGAGGCCGCTATGCACATGGCAAGCCATCTCGGCAGAGGGTTCAGCGTGGTGACCACGCTGGCACGGACGGCCGGGCGCGCCTGGGACTTAGCCGAACGGTACGGGATGTCGCGTTTCTGCCGCGGGGTGCACGCCTGCGAGATCGCGGTACTGGACCTGGAGCAAAACCCCCGCACTAAGGACATCCTGATCGAGCACTGCCGCCGCGCCGCGCAGCAGGACGGCAGCGATGTCATCGTGCTCGGCTGCGCGGGAATGGCAGGTCTGTGCCAAGACATTTCGGCCGAGATCGGACTGCCGGTGATCGATGGTGTGGCCGCCGCGGTGAACCTGGTGCAGTCATTGGTATCGATGGGCCTGAGTAAATCGGGGCGGGGCGAGTTCGCCACACCGCCGATCAAACCCTATGCCGGGCTGCTGGATTCGTTCGGATCGGTACCTGCGGGGTAAACCCGACGCCAATGCTCGGCGATGTCGATGCGCTTGGCAATCCACACCCGCTCGTGGGATTGCACATGATCCAGGAACCGTTCGAGAGCGACCGTCCGGGCCGGACGGCCTACCAGCCGGCAGTGCAGGCCCACTGACAGCATCTTCGGGCTGCCCGCCTCGCCCTCGGCGTACAGGCAGTCGAATGCATCACGAAGGTGGGTGAAAAACTGTTCCCCACTGGGGAATCCGGCCGGCGAGGCGAACCGCATGTCGTTGGTGTCCAGGGCGTATGGCACCACCAAATGGTCGACCACATTCCCACTGACAGGCACCCTGACCCAGTACGGCAGGTCGTCGGCGTAGGAGTCGGAGTCGTAGGCGAATCCCCCATGCTCCGCCACCAGCTGTCGGGTCTGCGGGGAATCACGGCCGGTGTACCAGCCCACGGGAGCCACACCCGTGAGGCCGCGCAGGATCTCAACGGCCTGCGCCATATGCGCACGCTCGACATCCGGGGAGACCAGCTGGTAGGACTGCCATCGCAGCCCATGGCAAGCGATCTCGTGCCCGAGCTCACCGAAGGCCGCTACCGCCTCCGGGTTGCGCTGCAATGCCCGCGCCACTGCGAAGACGGTCAGCGGCAGTCCGCGGCGCTCGAATACCCGCAACACGCGCCACAACCCGGCACGCGAACCGTACTCGTACAGAGACTCCATGCTCATGTGCCGGTTGGGGAACGGCTCTGCCGGCACGATCTCCGACAGAAATGTCTCCGAGGCGGCCGACCCGTCGAGGATGTTGTTCTCTGCGCCCTCTTCGTAATTAAGCACGAACTGCACCGCGATCCGCGAGTCGTCGGGCCAGCGCGGATGCGGCGGCGTGCGCCCGTAGCCCACCATGTCGCGGGGTGCCGCCGGTTCAGCCTCGTTCTGAGCCATCGTGACGCGATCATAAGCCGCAGCACCGTCTTCGCCGCAGACGCACGCCGAAAATATTGTCTTCGCGCAACACGACGGCAACACCGGCCGCTTAGCTTCGTTTATCACCGGCGTCATTACTCCTTGCCGCTATTCCTGGAGGTTCTCGTGACCGGTGTACTCGCGGCCGATGCCATCGCACCTGCTGTCACCGGGCACAGCGCCGCCGGCGACAGTGTGATCAAGCCCGGGTACGACCCCGCACTGACCAATGGCGACTTGGCCCCGTTACGCAAGCAGGACTGGACCAGCTACAACTTCTTCGCGTTCTGGATGTCCGATGTGCACAGCGTGGGCGGTTACGTCTTCGCGGGAAGCCTTTTTGCGCTGGGTATTTCGGCATGGCAGGTGCTGTCGGCACTGACGATCGGCATTGTGGCGGTGTACTGGCTGTGCAATCTGGTGTCACGACCTTCCCAGCAGGCCGGCGTGCCGTACCCGGTGACCGCACGGATTGCCTTCGGTGTGCGGGGTGCCAATCTTCCCGCTCTGATCCGGGGCCTCATCGCCGTCGCCTGGTACGGCATCCAAACCTATTTGGCTTCAACGGCATTCGTACTCCTGGCGGTGAAGTTCCAGCCCGCCCTGGGACGCTATGGCGATGCCGACGAGTACGGCTTTCTCGGTCTATCGTTACTCGGCTGGGGTGGCTTCCTGCTGATGTGGGTGCTGCAGGCCGCCGTCTTCTGGAACGGCATGGAGGCGATTCGTAAGTTCATCGACTTCTGTGGGCCCGCGGTGTACGCGGTGATGGTGGCACTTGCGCTCTATCTCGTCGTCGCGGCCGGCTGGCAGAACGTGCATTTCGGCCTGGCGTCGGGTCCGCCGAAAACCGGGTTCGCCGCCGTGGCGACAGTGCTGAGTGCGATAGCACTGGTGGTCTCCTACTTCTCGGGGCCCATGCTCAACTTCGGCGATTTCTCGCGGTATGGGGGCAGCTTCGAGGAGGTCAAGCGCGGCAACTTCCTGGGATTGCCGGTGAACTTCCTGTTCTTCGCGGTGTTGGCGGTGTGCACGGTGTCGGCAGGGGCAACGGTCATCGGCCGCGGCGAGGACGGCGCCATCATCACCGACCCGGTGCTGATCGTGGACAAGATCGACAACACCACTGCGGCCGTACTGGGTGTTCTCACCTTCGCGATCGCCACCATCGGGATCAACATCGTGGCGAATTTCGTCTCGCCCGCTTTCGATTTCTCCAACCTGTCCCCGACCCGGATCAGCTGGCGAGCCGGCGGGATGATCGCGGCGGTCGGCTCGATCCTCATCACGCCCTGGAATCTCTACAACAACCCGGACACGATCCACTACACACTCGACACGCTCGGCGCGGTAATCGGCCCTCTCTTCGGAGTCCTCATCGCCGACTTCTATCTCGTGCGTAACCGCACCATCGAGGTCGACGACCTATTCACCCTCTCTCCGTCGGGCGCGTACTACTACCGCGGCGGCATCAACCCGGTCGCGGTGGCCGCGACCGTCGCCGGGGCGCTTACCGCCATCGCGACAGTGGTTTGGGGCAGCGCCTACCTGGCGAGCTTCACCTGGTTCATCGGCGCCGGGATTGGGTTCGGGGTCTACCTGCTCGGCATGCGGCACCTACCGGCGTACCTGATCTACGGCCGATAGTCCCGGTCGACGCCGTCACAGAGGTCATCGCACGGCACCGCAATGACATCGGTGCGGCCCGCCAGGTATGGCCCGGCTCCCCGGTCACCGTCGAGCGCCGCCAGCACGGGCTCGAAATGTTCATAGCCGATATACACCGGATGCCCGGGTCGGCCCGCGAACGTGGCGCGGGCCAATACCGAGCGCCGCCGTCCGGCGGCCTGCAACACCATCCGCACTGCCTCTGGCCCCACGGTCGGCAGGTCCACCAAGTGGACGAGAACTCCCGCCACATCCGTTCTCGGCTGCAGCCGGCCCAACACCGAACGCACCGATTCCGATATGCCGTCCTGCCAGCGGAGGACGTCGATTCCCCTTGCTGGAAAGGGTATCTCGGTGTGCGCCGCACCCTGCGTCACGTAGATCTCGCCGCAGCCACCGCCGTCAAGTGCCGTCACCGCCAGCTCCAGCCAGCGCCCCTGTTCGGCGAGGATCTTAGGTGTTCCGTAGCGGCTCCCGGCACCTGCCGCCAGCACCACGCCGACGACGATATCGGTCGCGAGGTCGGGTTCTGCGGCAGCCATGGTCCCTATCGAACCCCATGACCACGCCCGGCGTAATACGGGCTGAATCCTGCGTTCACATGCGATAAACAGACCGTCGTTACGGTCTCGCACATGTCAGCCGCGATCGAGATACCCGCCAGCGAGATGGTGCGCTTGGCGAACAAACCACCCTGGTACCGGTCGTTGTTCTTCCAGCTCCTCGTCGCGATCGTCGCGGGCGTCGTGATCGGCTGGCAATGGCCGGAGTTCGGGGCCGACCTACGCCCGCTGGCCGATGGCTTCATCAAGCTGATCAAAATGTTGATCGCCCCGATCATCTTCTGCACGGTGGTGCTCGGCATCGCCCACGTCGGAGATCTCAAGTCCGTCGGCCGGATCGGTATCAAGGCCCTCGTCTACTTCGAGGCGGTCACCACCTTCGCGCTGCTGTTCGGCCTGCTCGTGGGGAACCTGACCAAGCCGGGGGCGGGTTTCCACATTGATGCGGGCACCATGGCGTCCGGGGCCGATGCCATTGCGAAGAAGACCAACAACGGGGAGCTACCACACACCGTCGAGTTCCTACTCGGCATCATCCCGTCCTCCATCGTCTCGGCCTTCGCCGAGAACGCACTGCTGCAGGTGCTGTTCTTCGCAGTGCTGTTCGGGCTGGCGCTGGCCAAGTTCGGGGAATCGGGCCCCCCGGTGGTACTGGAGTTCATCGACCATCTCAGCCACCTCTTCTTCACCATCATCGGATGGATCATGCGGCTGGCACCGCTGGGCGCCTTCGGGGCGATGGCCTACATCGTGGGCCAGTATGGGATCGGCGCACTGAGCAGCTACGGCAAGCTCATCGCGGCCTGCTACCTGGCCGCGCTGCTGTTCATCGGCGTCCTGGCGGCGGTCGCCAGGATTTTCGCGGGGGTGAACCTCTGGAAGTTCATCCTCTACATCAAGGACGAGTTGTTCCTGGCTCTCGGCACCGCATCCACCGAAGTGGTGCTGCCGCGCATCATGACCAAGCTGAATCACGCCGGGTGCTCCAAGACGACGACGGGACTGGTAATCCCCACCGGGTATTCGTTCAACCTCGATGGGGCCACCCTGTACCTGTCCATCTGTGTGCTGTTCCTCGCACAGGCGCTGGGAGTCAACCTCAGTATCGGCGAACAGATCACCGCCGTGCTGGTGCTGATGCTGACCTCCAAAGGCATGGCGGGCGTGCCGGGTTCGTCGTTCCTGGCGCTCTCGGCGACCGTGGCGGCGATAGGTCACGGCGCCATCCCGGTGGCCGCGGTGGCCTTGCTGCTGGGGGCCGACCGGATCATGGACTCGATGCGGGTCTCGGTGAACCTGCTGGGCAATTGCGTGGCGACGCTGGTGGTGGCCAATTGGGAAGGCCAGCTCGACAAGGAGCGCATGCGCAAGGTCCTCGCCGGTGACGAGGTGGTCGCCGAGCCCCACGAGGACCCTGCTGCCCCGCACCACTAAGCACTGCCGTCACAAGTCTGCAAGCATGGGACTCGTGTCATCGGCATCCCCATCGCGCCCATCCGATGCCGGTGGTCCCGGCTGGCTCGCGCCGATCGCCGCGCTCCTGGCGGCCGCCGATGCGGATCTGGCGTCCCGCTATCCGGATGTCCGCAGCGAACCACAGCCCATCCACACCGTCTATGCCAGTGCGGCACTGGCCGATAGCCGAACGCCCGCCCAGTGGGGAGCCTCCGCGCTGGAACTCGCCGAGCTTCACGCGGAAACACTCGCGGAACTGGACCCGCAGGGCGTCCTCCCCCGCGTCAGAGAACGGCTGGGCACCGCTCCCGTACAAGACCTGCGGCTGGATTTTGAGGACGGCTACGGCTGGCGCGAGGACAGCACCGAAGACGCCGACGCCCGTAAGGCGGGCCGGACCTTGCGGGCGCTGTCGGCGGGGGCGAACCCGCCCCGGGCGTTGGGAATCCGGATCAAGGGGCTCACCTCGCTGCACCTGCGGCGAAGCGTGCGCACCCTGGAGCTGGTCCTGGACGGTGCATCGGGGGTGCCGCCGGGATTCGTGACGACGGTTCCCAAATTCCGGGCGCTGGCTCAGGCCGAGGCCGCCCTGCGGCTGTTCGACGAGCTGGAGCGAGTGCATGGACTGCCCTGCGGCTCACTGCGTTTCGAGCTGCAGATCGAAAGCCCACAGGCAGTGTTGGGTGCCGATGGTGCAGCGACCCTGGCCAAGGCCATCCACATGGCGCAAGGGCGCCTGGTGGCGCTGCATTACGGAACCTACGACTACAGCGCGGCTTGCGGGATCGCGGCCGAACACCAATCGCTGGAACATCCGGTGGCCGACCACGCCAAGGCCGTCATGCTGGCGGCCGCCGCACAGACCGGCGTATGGGTCTGTGACGGCTCAACCCAGGTGATGCCCGAGGGTTCCGAAGAACAGCAGGCCGCCGCAATCGCCAGGCACCACCGGCTGGTCACCCGCGCCCTCGAGCGCGGTTACTGGCAAGGCTGGGACATGCATCCGGGGCATTTGATCACGCGCTGGCTGGCCACGTACGGATTCCACCAGCGGGCTCTGGCAGTGGCCGGGCCGCGCATCGACGCCTACCTCCGGCGGCAAGGGGGCGCCGTAGTCGACGAGCCCGCGACGGCGCAGGCACTGGCAGCCGGAATACTGCGTGGTCTGGACTGCGGCGCCTACTCCGAGGATGAAGTGACGGCGGTGGTCCCGGGATGCGACCGGGCGGTACTGGACCAACTCGTGCAGCGCACCTCGACAGACAGCGTCACAGGAGGAACCGACCAGCGATGACCGGCAACACATCTGCAGGGCTGCCCGATTTCACGATGCTGCCCGACTTGGCGCTGCGACCCCTGGGCGGCGCGGTGATCTGGGCCAACGACGACCTGTTCGCCGAGAAGGAGAACCTGATCAAGCCCGGGCCTGCCGACTATCGGCCCGCGACATTCGGGCACAAGGGGCAGGTGTACGACGGATGGGAGACGCGGCGCCGGCGCGACCCGGACGGTGCCCCCGGCCATGACTCCGCGATCGTGAGGCTGGGCGTGCCCGGTGTGATCGCGGGTGTCGTCGTCGATACCGCATGGTTCAAGGGCAACTACCCTCCGGAAATCTCGGTCGACGCGGCGGAGATCGACGGATACCCGGCTGCGGCCGATATCGCCCGCGACACCACCTGGCACAGCGTCGTCGAGCGCACGAAGGCCTACGGCGACACCCGCAACGTGTTCGATGTCCAATCGCCGCAGCGGTGGACACACGTACGGCTGACGATGTACCCCGACGGCGGTGTCGCACGATTGCGTGTACACGGCCACGGCCGTCCCGACCTGCGCTTGCTCGATGCCGGGCCGTTCGACCTGGCCGCTATCGAGAACGGTGGCCTGGTCACCGACTGCTCCAACAGGTTCTACAGCTCACCGCAGAACCTGCTGTTTCCCGGCGTCGCCCGGGTGATGGGCGACGGATGGGAGACCGCCCGCCGCCGCGATGGCGCCAACGACTGGGTGCAGGTGCGGCTCGCCGGTGAGGGGGTGCTCCACCTGGCCGAGATCGATACCTCGTATTTCGTGGGTAACAGCCCCGGTGCGGCGGGGCTGCAGGGCCTGACCGCCCAGGGCAACTGGGTTCCGCTCTTGCCACATACCCCGCTGCAACCCGACACCCGGCACCGTTTCCTGTTGGGGGGCGGCGAACCCGTCACCGACGTGCGCCTGGACATCTACCCGGACGGCGGATTGTCACGCTTGCGCCTCTTCGGCGCACTGACCGCAGCAGGGCGAGCCTCGGCCGAAAACCGTTGAACAAGCAGATATCCATTGACCTGACGGACACCCGAACCACCGGTCAACTGCACGAACTCTTGAAAGAGACCTTCGGGTTTCCCGATTTCTATGGCCGCAATTTCGCTGCCCTGATCGACTGCTGGTCAAGCCTGCGATATCCCGACGACGGGATGAGCGCCTTTACCCTCGACTCACCCGCCGATTGCCTACACCTGCATGTCACCAATCTGGCTTCCCGCCCGGAGGACGTGATTCGCCTGCTGATCTCCGCGGTGGAGTTCGTCAACCAGCGCGCACTGTGGAACGCCCAGAAACCGGTCATCGATCTGGTTCTCAGCGAGTCTCGCCAGCGGCCTCATCTCTGACGGTCAATAGACTCCTTGACGTGACTGCACAAGAGAAGACGGAGTCCGCACCAACTCAGGGCGCGGAGCCCGTCCTTGACGTGAACGGCTCCGGAGTTCAACCTCCGGTCTCCGACCGGATACGCCGGGCTTTCTGGTGGTTGGAGCGCTTCGCGCCCGCCATCGGATCGCGGTGGGCCGTCGAACTGTGGTGCACCCCGCCGGTCATCGAGTCGAGTCTGCGCATGCCGCCCGGCGTGCCCCCCGGCGAGCCGCTGGAGGCCCACTGGGACGGGCACCGTATTGCGGGTGAGTCGTGGGGCGAAGGGCCGACGGTCTATCTGGTCCACGGCTGGGGCGGGCAGCGCACACACCTGGGGATCTTCATCAAGCCTCTCCTGCAGGCCGGTTACCGCGTCATCGCCTTCGACCTGCCCAGCCACAACGAGTCCGCCCCGGGCGCGCTCGCACCGGGGCGAACCACGCTCATCGAGTGCGCGCACGCGGTCGCGGCCGTCATCAAGGAGCACGGGCCCGCCCACGCGGTGGTGGCCCACTCCCTGGGGTCCAACGCGACCACGTTCGCCGCTTCCTACGGCGCATCCGTGGGCCGTTTGGTGTACCTGGCGCCGATGGGTGATTTCCCCCTGTACCTCGATCTGTTCGCCGCGCGGCACGGCTTCGGCAAGCGGATACGCGCCGGACTGCAGCGTCAGCTGGAGCGCCGCATCGAGATGACGCTGCCCGAAACCGAGTTGGTCCGCGTCGCTGCGACCGCCGGGCATCCCCCGCTGCTGCTGATTCACGACCCCGACGACCCGGACACCCCCTATGAGTGCAGCGAGCGCCTAGCGGATTCATGGCCTGGAGCCCGTTTGATGGCGACCAAGGGACTCGGGCGCCTGGCGCACTTCCGAATCCTGCGGCACCGCCCCGCGATCAACGCCGGTCTCGAATTCATCGGTCCTGCCTCCGAGCAGCACGCTGACGCCTAAAGCAGCCCGAGTAGCTCCATATCGGTGACGTACTTGACGATGTTCGCCGCCGAGACCTGAGGGATGTCCGGATTATCGCTATCAGGCCCAATCTTGGCTTCCTGCACCGCCGCACGGAAACGATCGGCCGGCGCGAATGAACCGACAGTCGGCACAACGGGACTCACTCTCTCGGGGTCCTGCACCAGCGTCAGATACATCTGCTGCACCGAATTTCGCCGATGCTTATCGGGAAGCGCCTGTAGGGCGGTCCCGAACCGCTGCAACCAATTCTGGAAGTCGTCGATGCGCTCGATCGGGTACCCGGCCTCGATCAACCAATCGACGTACTCGTCGAGACCGATGCCGTCATCGTGCGGGTTCATCACGTGATAGGTCTGGAACCCGTCAACCACTTGAACACCCAAGGTGGTGATCGCCTCGGCGACAAATTCCACTGGCAGCCCATCGAAGTGCGCACGCCTCCGATTGCCGTCGGCATCAAGGCGGTAGAACGACTTGGGTGCCAAGCCGGTGGTCACGATGCTCAGAATCATCTTGCTGAACACATCCGATACGTTCAGCTGACCTGCATAGGTGGTATCGGCCAGGATCATGTCGCAGCGGAAGACCCCGATCGGCAACCCGCACAGGTCATGGGCTTCACGCAGCAGCACCTCTCCCGCCCACTTGCTACTGCCGTAGCCATTGGCGTACGAGTCCTTAATGGCACGCGTGGCACAGATATCGCGGATATCGGCGTCCTCGGTGAAGGCCACCCGTTTGATCGGGTCACCGACATTGGCCGTCGACACGAAGGTGAACATCTTCAGCTTCGTGGTGAACGCCAACCGGATCAGCTCTGCGGTGCCCGCCACATTCGGTCCGAACAACTCGCCATAGGACAGCGCGCCGCTGACAACGGCCGCCGAATCGACGATCACGTCAACGGTATCGGCCAGCCGCTGCCAGGTTTCCTCGGTCAAACCGAGGCCTGCTTCGCCCTTGTCACCGGCGACGACCTCCAAATGGTCTTCGGCCAGTTCATGGAAGTGCCGCAACAGTTCCGGGTCGCCGCTGTCGAAAATCTGCTCCAGCCGGCGACGGGCCTCCTCGTCAGATGAGGCCCGTACCAAACAGATCAGCTTGCCGTCGAGCAGTTCCAGCTTTTCGAGCCATTGCAGCACCAGGTACCGCCCGAGGAAGCCGGTCGCCCCGGTCAGCAGTACGGTGCGTGCTTCCCTGCTGGGCTTCGGCAGTGTCGTTGCCACGCTGAGGGTTTTCGCGTCGATGAACTTGTCCAGCGTCAGGTCGGCGGCCCGCACCTCTGCGCCCTCGGAACCGTGCACGGCCACATAGCGCGGGTCGCTGGCATGCCTGTCCAGCTGCCCGCTCAGCCTGCTCACCGTGGGGGTGTCGAAGAGAGCACGGACGGTCAGGTGCGTGTTCATCGATTTGTTGATGGCGGCGATAAGACGCATCGCAGACAGGGAGTCACCACCCAGATCGAAGAACGAGTCGTCGACACCGACGCGCGGCAGGCCGAGCACCTCCGCGTAGAGACCGGCCAGGGTCTCCTCGACCGGGTTCGACGGGGCACGGTACTGGGTTTCCTGATACTGCGGCTCCGGCAGCGCACGGGTATCAAGCTTCCCGTTGACCGTCAACGGCAAAGCGTCGATGACCACCACGGCCGCGGGCACCATGTAGGCCGGTATCCGCTCGGCCAGCGCCGCGCGCGCCTTGGCCGGCTCGATAACCCCGGTGACGTATCCGACCAGGCGCTTATCGCCCGGACGATCCTCACGCACAATCACCACCGCCTGCTCGACGCCATCGAGATCGGCTAGCGCAGTTTGGATCTCGCCGAGCTCGATGCGGTAGCCGCGGATCTTGACCTGATCATCGGCACGCCCCATATAGTGCAACTGCCCGTCGGTACCCCAACGGACCAAATCGCCGGTGCGATACATACGCAGTCCCGGTTGCCCAGGCTCTCCGAACGGGCACGCCACAAACCGCGATGCCGTCAGCCCTGACCGGTGCAGATAACCGGCCCCGAGCCCGTGGCCCGCGATGTACAGCTCGCCGACCACGCCCGCCGGAACCCGCCGCATCCAGGTGTCCAGCACGAACAGCGCAGCCCCTGCCACCGGAACACCGATCGCCGGCGTCCCCGAACCCGCCGCCAGCGGCGGACTGACCGTCACACACAGCGTGCTCTCGGTAGGGCCGTAGGCGTTGACCATCAGCCGCCCCGGCGCCCACCGGTCCACCATCTCGGCCGAGCAGGCCTCGGCAGCCACCACCAACGCCATGCCTTCCAGAGCTTCCGGAGACAGCGCGGCTGCGGCAGAGGGTGTCTGGTGCAAGACGGTGACTCGCTCGGAGACCAGGAATTCCTGAAAATCTTCCGGGACCAACGATTCGGGGACCACCACGAGGCTGCCACCGTGCAGCAGCGGACCCCAAATTTCTTCCACCGAGGCATCAAAGGCATACGAGTACCACTGAGACCACACCTGCCCCGGCCCCGACGGAATACCCAGGTGCTCATATCCCAGCACCTGCGTCACGTTGTGGTGAGTTGTCGCAACGCCCTTGGGAATACCGGTGGTACCGGAGGTGTACACGATATGCGCAATATCGTCGGCAGCCGGCCCCGCCAACGCGGTGCTGGGCTGCGCACCCACTGCAGGACCGCTGATATCGATGACCGGCAACCCGTACCCATCGAGGCGCGAACGCAATATCGCACTCGCGATCGCGGTGACCGGACTGGCATCGGAGATCATGAATTCGATGCGCGCATCGGGAACCGCCGGGGCGATCGGCAGATACGCAGCACCGCTTTTGAGTACCGCAAGAATCGCGATGATGGCCTCACCGCGACGCTCCGATAACAACGCCACACACTGTCCCGGACCGGCGCCATGGCCAATCAGTAAGTGCGCCAAACGATTCGATTCTTCGTCCAGTTCACGATAGGTCCACGAGCGCGGCCCGCAGCTGATCGCCACCGCCTCGGGAGTGCGAACCACCTGCGCCGCAAAAAGTTCCGGTATCGACACCGGCGTTACCGGCGCAGACAACGCGGCCCGATTGCCCAACTCATCCAGTCGGGCGCGCTCGTCGTCATCAAGTAGATCCACCGATGACAACCGAGCCAAGGGATTAGCAGTCACGGCCGACAAAACCCGATGCAGGCGCGCGATCAATGACTCGACACTCTGGAGATCGAATACATCGGTGCGGAACTCGACCGCACCGCCGATCCCGGCAGGCTCACCGGCCTCGGTGAAGCGCTCACCCAGAGAGAACGTCAGGTCCATGCGGGCGGTGTTGGTGTGCACCGGTATCTGAGTGATCCGCAGATCGCCCAGCCCTAGTCCGGCGGCATCCTGCCCGGGGAGGTTCTGCCAAGTCAATCCGACCTGAACCAGCGGATGACTGCTCCGCGACCGGATCGGGTTCAGCCGCTCCACCAGCACTTCGAAGGGCACGTCCTGGTGTTCGAGCGCTCCGAGACTGCGGGTCCGGACCTGCCCGAGCAGGTCCGCGAACGTGGGATCGCCGTCGATATCGACGCGCAGCACCAAGGTATTGACGAAGAATCCCACCAGCTCATCAAGCGCGGGCTCATCGCGGCCGGCGACCGCGACACCCACCGCCACATCGGAACTGGCGCTGATCTTCGACAGCAGTACGGCCAGGGCCGCCTGAATCACCATGAAGCTGGTGGCTCCGTGTTCACGAGCCAGCGAACGCACCGCGTGTTGCAGCTGCTCGGGCCATTCCAGATCCAGACTGGCACCGCGATAGTCGGCGACCGCCGGGTAGGGCCGGTCTGTGGGCAGCGAGAGATGTTCGGGCATCCCGGCCAACGCATCCTGCCAATAGGCAACCTGGGTGGCGATGGCGCTCTCGCTGTCTTCGAGGTCGCCGAGCTGATCACGTTGCCACAGTGTGTAATCGGCGTACTGCACAGGCAGCGGTGCCCAACGGGGTGCGTGTCCCCCGCACCGGCTGGCATACGCCACCGTCAGGTCACGCATGAGCGGGGCCACCGACCAGCCGTCGGCGGCGATGTGATGAACCGTGGCGACAAGTACGTGCTCGTCCCCGGGCACCGTGAAGAGCTTTGCGTTTATGGGGATCTCGACCGACAAGTCGAACGTGTGGCGCGCGGCGGCGCCGATCGCTTCGTCCAGCTGCGCGGGCGGCCATGCGGTGGCATCGACCACCTCCCAGCAGAATTCCGCACTTTCGGGTGCCAGCACCTGTTGGTACGGCACACCTTCCTCATCGCGGAATACAGTGCGCAGCGACTCATGGCGGAGCACCACATCGAACAGCGCCGCACCCAGAGCATCCAGGTCGAGCTGCCCGCACAGCCGCAGCGCGACCGCCATGTTGTACACCGGTGAGGCACCGTGCAATTGGTCCAGGAACCACAACCGCCGCTGCGAGAACGACAGCGGAATCACCGCGGGCCGTGAGGTGGGTACCAACGGTGCGCGCCCGCCCGTATCCGTCCGCAGGCCCGGGGCCAACTTGGCGATCGTGGCGGTGTCGAAGAGGGCGCGCACGGTCAGATGTGTGCTCATCGACTTGTTGATGGCCGCGATCAAGCGCATGGCCGACAGGGAGTCACCGCCCAGATCGAAGAACGAGTCGTCGACGCCGACGCGTTCGAGCCCAAGCACGCGCGCGTAGATATCGGCCAGGATTTCCTCGGCCGGATTGGACGGAGCACGGTATTGCGTTTCCTGGTACCGCGGCTCCGGCAAGGCACGGGTATCGAGCTTGCCGTTGATCGTCAACGGCAAGGCGTCCACCGCGACGACCGCGGCCGGCACCATATAGGGCGGCAGCCGCTCGCCCAGCGCCACGCGCGCCCCGGCGGTATCGACTCCGCCAGCCAGCTCCGCTTCAGGCGACTGCGTGACATAACCGACCAGACGCTTATCGCCCGGTCGGTCCTCGCGCACGATCACCACCGCCTGCTCGACCCCCACCACGTCGGCAAGGGCGGCCTGGATCTCACCGAGCTCGATGCGATACCCGCGGATCTTGACCTGCTCATCAGCGCGGCCCAGGTACTGCAAGTTCCCGTCCGCACGCCAACGCACCAAATCCCCTGTGCGATACATACGCTCGCCTGGGGCACCGAACGGGCACGCCACAAACCCCGACGCGGTCAACGAGGACCGGCTCACATATCCGAGCCCCAGCCCGAGCCCGGCCACATACAGCTCACCGACCACACCGACCGGCACCGGCCGCAGCCAGGCATCGAGCACGAACAGCGCGGCCCCCGGTACCGGCCCGCCGATCGTCGGCGTCCCCGAACCCGCGGCCAACGGCTTACTGACCGTCACGCACATCGTGGTCTCGGTAGGCCCATAGGCGTTCGTCATCACCCGACCCGGGGCCCAGCGGTCCACCAGCTCCGCCGAGCATGCCTCGGCGGCCACCACCAGCGCCACCGACTCCAGCGCCTCCACGGACAGCGCCGATACGGCCGACGGAGTCTGGTGCAACACGGTGACATGTTCGTCAATCAGCAAGGCCTGGAACTCATCCGGACCGATCGACTCCGGGACAACGAGTAGCCGCGAACCGTGGAACAGCGCACCCCAGATCTCTTCCACCGAGGCGTCAAAGGCAAACGAATACCACTGCGACCACACCTGTCCGGGCCCCGAGGGCAAACCGACATGCAACGACTCCAACAACTGCGTCACGTTGTGGTGAGTTGTCGCCACTCCCTTGGGAATACCGGTGGTGCCCGAGGTATAGATGATGTGCGCGACATCGTCAGAGGCGGGTAGCGGCAGCGATGCGCCGGTCTGCACGTCGATGGCCGGGTCGTCGATGTCGACAACCACCACATCATGCGCCCCGAACCGGCCGGCCAACGTCGCGGTCGTGACCACCGCCACCGGTTTCGCGTCACCGACCACGAAATCGATCCGCACGTCGGGCACCGCCGGGTCAATCGGCACGTATGCCGCCCCGGTCTTGAGCACCGCCAAGATCGCGATGATCCCCTCGGCGGATCGCCCGAACATCACCGCCACACAGCGGCCCGGACCGGCACCCAAGCCAATCAGGAAGTGCGCCAAACGGTTCGAATCACGGTCAACCGCAGCGTAGGTCCACGACCGGTCCCGGCAACTCAGCGCAACCGCATCGGCGGTCCTCGCCACCTGGCCCGCGAACAACTCCGGAATCGACACCCCTGCCACCGGACGGCCCAGCAGCGCCCGGTTGCCCATCACGTCCAAACGCTCACGTTCGTCGGCACCCAAGACATCCACCGAGGACAACCGCCGCAACGGGTCCGCCACCATGGTCGCCAGCACGAGCTCCAACCGGCCAACCAACACCTCGACACTCTCGACATCGAAAACATCGGTGTCGTGTTCGATGCTCAGCACCAGTTCGTGGCCGGGCGTGACCTGCAGGGCCAGCGGGTAGTGGGTGGCTTCGCGACTGGAGAACCCCGCGATAGCCAATTCGCCTGTGCCCATGACCGTCCCGAATGCCGCCGGGTCGATGGGGTAGTTCTCGTAGACGAACAGGGTGTCGAAGAGCTGGTCCTGCCCTGTCACACGATGAATCTCGGGAAGCGCCACGTGCTGGTGGTCCAGCGTGCGGTTCGAGACACTGTGTAGCTGCTCCAACAGCTCGGCGGCAGTAGTCGTCGCGGTGATACGCGCGCGCACCGGCACTGTATTGATCAACAGGCCCACCATGGATTCCGCGCCTGCCACCTCGGTGGGGCGGCCCGAGACCGCTGCACCGAAGGCCACATCGTGCTGACCGGTCAACCAGACCAACAGCTGCGCCCAGCCCGCCTGCAAGACGGTGTTGACGGTGGTGTGGTGCGCGCGGGCAAGTTCGGTCAGTGCCTGTGTTGCCCGCGCGGACAGACGCCGCGATTGTGTGCCGCGCCGCCCCGATCCCAGCTTGTGCAGGGGGCCCACCAATGTGGGTGTCTCGAACCCGGACAGCACGTCCTGCCAGGCCGTTAGCGCGGCATCGAGATCCCTATCGGCCAGCCACGTCACGAACCTGCGATACGGCACCGCCGGAGGCAGGCTGTGTCCGCCGTAACTCGCGAAGATCTCCTGCAGCAGGATCGGCAACGACCAACCGTCGAGCACCGTGTGGTGGCTGGTGAGCACCAAGCGGTGTTGGTCGTGACCGGTGCGGATCAAAGCCACCCGGAACAGCGGCGGTCTGCTCAGATCGCATACCGCTGCGCGTTCAGCGGCGCACAGCTGCTCAAACGGCGCCTCGGCATCGATACCGCCGTCAAGTTCGGCGTACTGCCAGGGGACGACCGGATCAGCTGGTATGACCTGTACCGGCGGGTCGAACTGAGGGTAGAAGTGTGCCGCCAAGTTGGGGTGACGGGTGACCACCGCGTGCACCGCATCGCGCAGCCGGTGCGCATCGAGCAGGCCGGCGAGGGTCAGATTCAGTTGCACCGCATACACATCGTCACCGTTGACGTGGGCGGTGGCGAGGAAGAGCAGTCCCTGTTGCAGCGGGGTCAGCGGCAGCACATCGGCGACTCGGTGATGCTGCTCGAGTTCGCCGATCTGCTGCTGGGTGAGGTGTGCGGGGGCGATATCCGACGGGGTCAATCCCCCTCCGCCACCACACACATGCGCGCAGATACCCGTCAATGCCTCGATCCACAGCTGGCTCAGCCGGCCGACCTGGGCATCGTCCATCGAGGGCGCCCAAGTCCAGTTGGCCTCCAGATGCGGTCCGGCCTCTGTATCGAGGATGCCCGCATTCAGTGTCACGGTATGAGCCAACGACACTGGCACCGCGGCGGTCACCGCGGCCGCCGACAGGGCATCGGGGCTCGGAAGCCACATCTGATCGGCCGGCCCGACACCGCCGCCCAGCCGTCCCAGGTAGTTGAACCCGATAACCGGTTCTGCCCCACCGAGATCCACCTCGGGATTCGCATACCGCAGCAAGCCGTAGGTTATGCCATCGGGCAGGGCGCGGAGCTGCTCCTTGGCGTCCTTGATCACTGCGCCCAACGCAGGATCACCGGCGCTCACCTGTGCCCAGTCCAACCTGCCGACACTCAATGCCACCGGGTACTTGCTGGTGAACCAGCCCACCGTGCGCGACAGGTCCACCGGAGAATTCGTACTGACGCCCAATTCCTCTTGGCGCCCATGGCCTTCCACGTCGATACCGACCGGCGCACCGCTGTTACCCGACAGCTCAGCGACCGCCAAGCCGAAGGCGATCAACAAGATCTCGCCCACCCCCGCATGGAACGCCGCAGCCGCCTCGCCCAACAAGATGCGGGTGGTTTCGACATCCAGTGGCACCGACAACGTGTGGGCGGTGGCATACGTGTCCAGCTCGGGACGCACGGCCGGCAGCAATGCCGGGGTCGCCGCCACCCGCTTCCACGCCTCGGCATGTTCGAGCACCTCGGCGGTGCGCGCATGCTCGTCGATCAATGCCGACCACCGAGCGAAGGATGTGCCGCCGGGCGGCAAGGCCACCGGCTGCCCGGCGTGATGCTGAGTCCAGCCGATGTTGATGTCTTCCAACAGAATTCGCCAGGAGACCCCGTCGACCGCAAGATGGTGGATGACCAGTGCCAGCTGGGCGGTGGAACCGGCCCACAGTGCGCTCAGCATGGTTCCGGTGGCCGGGTTCAACCGCGCCCGGGCCTGGACCAGCGCCTCATCGGACAGCACATCCACCGATTGCAGGCAGCCGCGCGCGTCCACGCTCCCCGGCTCGGGCACGGTCAACGACCATGCACCCACACTGTTGTCTTCGGCGCGGAGTCGCAGCATGGCATGGCGGTCCAGCAGCCCTTGGAGCACCACCACCACATCAGCTTCGGTCACGGCCGAGGGCACCGTCACAACCATCGTCTGGTTGAACTGGCCGATCTCGCCCTGCGCATCCTGCAGCCACCGCACGATCGGTGTCGCGATCACCTCACCCAAGCCGTCATCGCCCTCGTCGGTATCGCCGGTGACCATCGTGGCCACTTGTGCCAACCGCGCCACGGTCTGCTCGACGAAAATATCGCGTGGTCGGCACAGCACCCCGGCCGTGCGTGCCCGGGACACCACCTGCATCGACATGATGCTGTCCCCACCGAGATCGAAGAACGAATCGTCCACACCAACCCGCTCGAGCCCGAGGACTTGCGCATAGACGGCGGCCAGGGTCTGCTCGACCGCATCGGATGGCGCTCGGTACTCACCGGCTGCGATCTCGGGTATCGGTAACGCCCGGATATCGAGCTTGCCATTGGTCGTCAGCGGCAGTGCGTCCAGGACGATAATCGCGGACGGAATCATGTAGGCCGGCAACCGATCACCGAGCGCGGCACGAATCGCAGCGGAGTCTATGGCGCTGGTGCCGGCACCGGTGACGTAACCCACTAGGCGCTTGTCACCGGGACGGTCCTCGCGGACGATTACCACGGCCTGCTCCACCCCGGGGACACCGGCCAGCACGGCCTGAACTTCGCCGAGTTCGATGCGGTTACCGCGGACCTTGACCTGCTCATCGGCGCGACCCATGTACTGCAACGCGCCATTCATGTTCCAGCGCACCAGGTCTCCGGTGCGGTACATCCGCGCCCCACCCTGCCCGTACGGGTTGGCCACGAACCGTTCGGTTGTCAGCTCCGCGCGGCCCACATAGCCGGATGCCAGCGCGGCCCCGGCCAGATACAACTCGCCCACCACCCCGATGGGTGTCGGGTTCAGCCCCGCGTCGAGCACCAGCGCGCGCACCCCCGGGATCGGGGCACCGATGTCGACCGGCTGCCCGGCCACCACCGGCGCAGAGGTCGCCCAGATGGTGGCCTCGCTGGGGCCGTAGGCGTTGACCAGCCGCCTGCCCGGCGCCCAGGCGTCCACCAGCTCCCGCGGGCAGTCCTCCCCCGCGGTGACCAACGTGCGCATCGCATCGAGCCGCGCGCGGTCCAGTGACGACAACACCGTCGGGGTCAGCACCGCCGCGGTGACCCGCTGGGTCTGCAAGAACTCCGTCAATGCGTCGGCGGCGTACACATCTCGCGGTGCCACCACCAGCGTGGCTCCCGCCCCCACCGCCCACAAGATCTCAAAGACCGACGCATCGAATGTCGGCGAGGCCACCATCAGCAGCCGCTCATCGACGCCCAGTTTGAGCAGATCGCGTTGCGCTGCGACCACTCCCGGCAGGCCAGCGTGACGGACCGCCACACCCTTGGGGGTACCGGTGGAGCCCGATGTGAAGATCACATACGCGGTGTTCTCAGCCAGCAACGTGACTGGTTCCTGAGACCACTCCGACTGCCCGGACACACCGAGACCGTCGACGCGCAGCACCGGGCGCGCACCCGCCCCGGCCACCTCCCCCGCGCCACAGGTCAACACGCACACAGCCGCAACGGAATCCAAGACCGAGGCGATCCGATCGACCGGATGGGCACTGTCCACCGGCACATAGATTCCGCCAGCCTTGACCACGGCCCACCACGCCACCACCAACTCGGCACTACGGTCCAACGCCACACCCACCGCGCGCTCAGGGCCCACCCCGGCCTCGATCAGCACCCGCGCCAATCGCGTCGACCACTCATCGAGCTCGCGATACGACAGCTCGCGGGCGCCGTCCACCACCGCCACCGCTTCCGGATCGGCGGCCGCCGCTGCAGCCAGCAATTCCGGTGCCACCCCTACCGGGGCCTGGACATCGGTACCGGACCACTCCTCCAGCACCTGATGACGCTCACGCCGGTCCAACAATGAGACCTCACCCACCACCAGCGAGGCGTCGGCCGCCAAGAGCCGACCCAGGAGCGATTCCAAACGGGTTATGTGCCTGTCGATCTCGTCGGTGGTGTACCTGTCGGGATTCCACGCGAACTGAATACGCGAGGCACCACCGCCCGGCCGCGGATAGATATTGACTGCGATGTCCTGAATGGGGAATGTGGTCAACACGTTGACCACGGCCTCCGACGGCCCGAAGAAGAACGCATCCGCGAAGTCGAATACGTTGATTACTTGGCCGAATTCAATGTTTGTATCGCGGCGGCCCGCATCGGTAACCAGCTCCGGCCAGCGCCGGAACTGCTGATGCCGCAACGCACCAATCACGGCCTTGGCGACCTGATCATCCAGTGCACCAATGGTATCCGCGTCGTCGATGGTGACGAACAACGGCACCAGGTTCGACACCATGCCACCGCATCTTTTCAGTGCCGCCGTGGTGCGCCCCGACACTGGCAATGACAATGAAACCCGCTGACGTCCAGTTGTTTTCGCGACGAATGTCGCCAATGTCGCGACGACTCTGGCCACCTCGAACTGACCAAGCCCGTTCTGTGACAGCAGCTCATCACAGACCAGCTCACGCACCAGTGGGTGGCGAGGCGTCACGGAACGCTCCATTCCCGCGAGGTCGGCGACCTCGACGGGCCCATGCATGACGGTCTTCCAATACTCGAAATCCGCTGCGCTACGCGAGGACTGCCGATACTTCAGGTCGGCCTCGCGGATCACCGAGAACTCGGAGAAGTCGACCTCCGTCTCAGCGGCTACCGACCCTGAGTAGACATCCGCGATATGCCTCAGCAGATTGTTGGTGGCGTATCCATCCAGCAGCACGTGGTGTGTGCGCATGTAGAAGTACGACACATCGTCCGCAATCCGCAATAGCGCGAAGTGGGTGAGCCGATCGCTGAGCAAGTCGATGGGCCGGCGGTATTCCTCGTCCATCCAGCGGCGAGCAGCGGCTACCGCGTCACGCTCGGCGCGCAGATCGATGCAGTGCATGGTCTCCGGAAACGAGCGGTCGATGACGAAAATCGGTTCGCCGTCCTCGACGGACAGCCGCGCACATGGCGTACCGAACCGTGCGGCCATCGATTCGCACGCGACCATGAGCCGTTCGGCGTCCACGTCGTGATCGATCGTGAGGAATCCCGCGAAGTTGTAGGGCACCTCGGGGCGCAATTGCTGGGCGGCCCATATCGACCGCTGAGCGGCTGTCAGGGGTCCAAGAACTTCTGGACGCGTTCCGTAGTTGAGCATGAGGACGACGAACTCCCTACTTGGGCCTGCATACTGGCTTCTGAAATGTCATCGTTGAGATGCCTTGTCGCGCTTGGCGAACATCACCTGCGAACATGGTCTCTACGCGAGTCTTTGGCGTAGGTCTTTCGGCCGTATGTCGGTCCACTGCTCATCGATGTACTCCAGACACGCCGCACGGCCCGCGCGGCCGTAGACCACACGCCAGCCCGCCGGGGCATCAGCGAAGGACGGCCACAAGCTGTGTTGCTCCTGGTCGTTGACCAGAACCATGAAACTGCCACTGTCATCGTCAAAGGGATTGGTTTGCATCGAATTTCCTCATCATCACGATCTGAGAGCGACGGCGCCGCGCGTCCTGCCTGACAGCACCCGTTCTGCCGTCCCGAGATCATGGGTGGCTGTTGAGATATCCCCCGCGCCGGAAGTACTCTTCGCCACTGCGCTCGACCCCGTCAGCGCAACGAATACGGGTGATCACCAGTCCGCGGTTACCGACGCGATAGGCAGATGACCCGCAGACCACCACCCCGCCTTCCTCCTGGACGATGACCCGGCCCGGCGTCCCGCCGTAGCGGGCCTCGGAAATGCGCGCCTCCAGAACCTCGATCCGCTCTCCGTCGTAGAAGGTGAAGGCGCGCGGATACGGGTCGGACAGCGCGCGTACGAACCGTTCGAGATCCTCGGCGGGCCATGTCCAGTCGATCGCGCTGTCACGCTCTGAACGCTTGTGACAGTAGGTCCGTTCGGCCTTGTTCTGCGGTCGCCAGACGGCGGCGCCGGACTCGAGCGCACCGAGCGCTTCGGCCAGCACACCCGGAATCAGGTCCATGCCTCGCAATACCAACTCGGTGCCGGTATCGGCGGAGCCGATGGGAAGCGAACGCTGCACCAGAATGTCTCCGGTATCCAGCCCACTGTCCATTCGATGCACGGTCAATCCGAATTCGGATTCACCGCTGATCAATGACCATAAGACAGGGGAAAAACCGGTGAATTTAGGCAGCAAGGAATCATGAAAGTTCAGCGTGCCATGCGGCGGAAAGTCGTAGAGTTCGACCGGCATCCGGTTGTACCAACTATTGACGACGATGACATCGGGCTCGGCACCCTTGACCAAACCGATGGTTTCAGCATCGACCCGCTTCGTGATATGCACCGGGATACCGTGCTCGCGCGCGAGTTCCTCGACCGGTGCTGACCAAATCGCCTTGTACGCTTCGTCGCTGGACGGGTGGGTGACGGCGAGCACGACCTCGTGGCCCAGATCGATCATTGCCTGCAGGGTTCGGTAGCCCCAGACCTGATATCCGAACGACACAATGCGCATACACGACCCCTTTAGCTCTTCAATGCTGTTCAGGGGCTTGTGCGCACCGATGAACACGGCCCACTGGCAGATCAGCTTAAGGATTTTCTCAGGTTATGCAAGCCTTCCCTAAGCTGCAGTGGACCTTAGCACTAGGCCACCGGCCGCCCAGATGGCGAGACACTGCAACGATTCTCAGGCGTCGACCTGTACCACCAATTTCCTCGGCAGGAAAACCGCGGGAATTATGGTGACTATCGCTAATGCGACGGTCACCAAGAACACCATCGTGTACGAGTGCGAAAGCCACTGGGAAGCGTTCCCCGCAAATTCTGAACTCACGAGCACCGACGGGCCATCCGCCTCGATTCCACCTCCGGCGCGATTGAACTGATTGGTCAGCAGCACTGCCACCAGCGAGGCCCCAACCGATCCGCCCACCTGGTCGTTGACACTGAGCAGCGTGGTACCCCGCGCCACCTGGGACGGCGCCAGCGACTGCACGCACGCCGCCGAGAGCGGCGTCGACGTGCAGCCAACACCCATGCCCATAATCAGCAATCCGGCCAGCAGTATCGGCGAAAAATCTGCTTGCCGCGCAACTCCGTACGTGAAGATCCCCAGGCCCATCGCAATCCCCGGAAGGCCGATCAACACGATCGCGCCGGGCCCATGCCTATCCATGAACACCCCCGCGAGAGGCACGGTCAGTACGAGACCGATTCCCATCGCCACCATGGACATCCCAGACTGCATCGGCGTCTGGTGCAGTGCCACCTGGAAATAGCTCGGGATGAGCAAGCCTGCGCCGACGAAGGTGGCGGCAAAAGCGAACTGCGTGATGTTGGCCCACTTGACCACACGGTTCTCGAATAGCCGCAGGTCAATAAGCGGGTGGGCCGCCCGGTTCCTGGTGTGCACCACGAAGGCGAAAATCAATGTCACGCCGATAATTACGGGCAGCAGGACATGGCGGTCGGCCACACTGTCGCGCCCGGGGATGGCCGACACCCCGGCAAGTAACGTCGCCACGCCGGGTGACAGCAGCAGCGCACCAACGATGTCGAGTTTCTCTGACGGCGCCGGGCGATCCGCCGGGAACATGCGTGCGGCGAGCACAAAGGCACTCAGCCCGATCGGCAGGTTGATCAGGAATATCCATTCCCAGCCATAACTGCCGATCAGCCACCCACCCAGGATCGGCCCACCGATAGGGCCGAGTAAGAAGGGAATCGCCCCTATCGCCACCACGCGGCCAAGCCGCTTTGGTCCCGCCTCGCGGGTCAAGATCATGAAGCTCAGCGGCATCAACATACCGCCGCCGATGCCCTGTACCACACGGAAGATGATGAGCAGCAGAATATTTGGCGCCACCGCGCACAGCAGCGAACCGACCGTGAACACCAGGACCGCACCCAGGAACAACCGTTTGGTGCCGAATCGGTCGGCCGCCCATCCGCTCATCGGGATCACGGTCGCGAAGGCGAGCATGTAGCCGGCTATGGTCCAAGAGACGACGGCCTGATTGGAACCGAACTCGGCGACAAAGGTGCGTTGGGCGACAGCGACCGCCGTGCTGTCCAGGAAGGCCATGACACTCGCCAAACCGCATATGCCGGCGATCCGGAGCAGCGCGGCGTCCAGCTTGTCCGGGTGACCTGGCCTCTCCACACCCAGCTGATCGGCGGGCCCGCTCGGCGCCGGGAGGGCGGTAGGCACGCTGTCCATAGGTCGGCGAGTATATCCACGTAAACGGCCCAGTTGGGGTCTACCTCGACGGGGCGGTCACCGCTTCTGCCGAGGCTTCCGGACTCCGGCTGCGGTTCGAATACCAACGGTAGTAATCGTTCTGCACCCGACTGACGATGCCGGGCACAACCCGATACGAATCCCGGTACAGGATCCCCAGCGGGTTGTTCACCTCACGATGCCGCCGACGGATCGCGTCGAGGACCATGTCGACGCCCTCATCCAAAGACAGCGATGCGTATTGGCTCCAGTCGGTCGGCGCTGTCATATCCGTCGACACCAACGGGAGGTGGACATTGGTGACACGCACCCCGTCGGCGCGGCTCTCGATGGCCGCGATGCGCAGCACCGCATCCATGGCCGCCTTCGACCCGACATAGGCCGAGAAGTCGGGCAGGTTGCCCAGCACTCCAATCGACGAGCTGTGCACGATATGCCCCGACCGTCGGACACGCATTCCCGGCAGTAGCCGCACCAGCAGCCCGACACCGCCGAGGTAGTTGATCGCGATCGTCCGCTCGAAATCGTGCAGCCGATGTTCTGAGTCCGCGAGAGACCGCATGATGGATCGGCCCGCGTTCAGCACCAAAATATCCGGTGCCCCATAGCGTTCGATGACCTCGTTGGCCACCGCATCGGCACCATCGCCCGTCGACAGATCACCGGGCACTGCATGCGCGATACCGCCGCGCACCCTGATCCCGCGCACGACCTCGTCGAGTTCATCGGCACGGCGGGCGGTGACAAGCACGATCGCCCCCGCCTCCGCGATGCGCTCTGCCAGCCGGCGCCCGATCCCACTCGACGCACCCGTGATCAGTACGGTCCGGCCGCTCACACGTTCGGCGAGCGTGGGGGTCCATGGATAGCTGACCCGGATCGGCTTCGTAAGAACGTTGATCATGCGCCTGACGGCCCGCATCCGGTCTCCCATTGCTCGTGTGCTGCCGGTTGTTTCGCGTGACACCGACCGAGCTGACACATGTCAACTCCGGGCAATGATTATGTTGACACCGCCCGTTGTCAAGATGGCATCAGGCCGTATCTCAGGCCCGGCAGTTGCCCCTGCACCGGTCGGCACGATCACTGACCTCGCGGAGCAGCTCCGGGCCCAGCCAGCTTCCCCGACCTCCTGCAGTGATCTCGCGGACGAGGTCGACAAGCGTGGCATTGACCGGCGCGTTCCGCCCGAGTCCCCTGGCCAGCCCCACGACTTCTCCGTTGATGTAGTCAATTTCGGTGGGCCGCCCCGCGGTGATGTCGTCAAACATGGACGAGCGCGCCTGCGGATCAATGGTGATCATCTGGCGAGCCAACCTGGTGAACACCGGGTTGGGGGTCCGCAGCACCCAGGGCATCAGCGAGATCGGGGCGGCGAGCGGGCTCACCACGGGCTGGCCCGCACGACGCAACAGCCCGAGCGCTTCATGCTGCGCGGCCGCCAGCACGCGCCGGAAATCCCTGTCCTCCAGTTCTGCCTTCAGCGGCAGGCCGGACAGCGCGTTGACGGCGTTGTTGAGGTTCACCAATAGCTTTCCCCACTGCACCGCTGGCATATCGCCATGCGTGTCGGTGGGCAGCCCGCTGTCGGTCAACGCCTGCGCGACAGTCTCCGCGCCGGTAGCAAGGGCGAGTTTCCCCCAGGTGCCCTGATGAAAATGCCCCGGGCCGACCTGCGCGACGTTGAACCCCACCATTCCGGCAATCACGCTGTGCTGCTTCACATGTTGCGCAATCACGGCCGGGTTCCGTATCCCATTCTGCAAGCTGACCACCAGCGCACCTGGCCGCAACCGCCCCGCCAGTGACTCCGCGATCCCTGCGGTGGCTGCAGATTTCACCGTCACAAGCACGGCGTCGGCCTCACGCACCGCCTCGATATCTTCGGTGAAAGCACAGTCGTCGCCGGGAATTGTGGCTGACGATCCCAGGTAATCCGAGACGGTCAGGCCATGCTCGGCGATGGCTCGGCCTAGCCCCATCCGACCGATGTACACGATGTCGTGCCCGGCCGTCTGTAGCCTGCCGCCCAGATAGCAGCCGATGCTTCCGGCCCCGGCCACGGCGACCCTCATCGAGCGGGCACCCGCGTGGGCTCCCCTGCCACCACGGCACGGTCCAGGTAGTAGGGATGGTGCGCATTGATGATCTGCACATCATCTCGCGCAGCCAACTCACGCAGCCGTTGCGCGTTGTACAGCCGCGACGTCGCATCCGCCTGCACGATGTTCTGGAACACCCTGAACACCATCGGGCAACGCGGGTCTGGCCGCATCTCGTCGGGATGCATAAAGGCGTCTCCCGCATGGACAAGCCAGCGCGGGCGGTCGATACCGCCCGTGTCGATCACCACGCCCACATGACCGCGGCTGTGCCCGGCCAGCGGAATGATGGCAATCTCTTCCGGCAGGCCGGAGAGCTGGCGTACAGCCTCGAAGCCGAACCACCAATCGCCACCGATCGAGTACTCGACCCATCGGTCTTGCCCCCGTTTACGACTCATAAGGTCAAGCTGCCCGGTGTACCTGACCCGGTCATGGAGCGTGAGCAGCGACCGGATGGACTCGGCCTCGATCGCGTGCACATGCAGACGCGCGTTCGGAAAGTCGTCGACTCCGCCGACGTGATCGTGATCGTGATGGGTCAGCACAACGTCGGTGACATCCTCCGGGTCGTATCCCAGTGCATGCACCTGGCGCACAGCGGTCTCCGACTCTGCGAACTCGGGGTTGAGGAGGAGCTGGAGCGGTCGACCGATCCTTCCGACTGGGTCCGCGATATCCCGCAGGCCAAAGCCGGTATCGACGAGCACCAGCCTTTTGCCCGTGTCGATGAGCAGGCAATGACAGACCAGACGGCCGCGCTGCCACGGCGCGCCCTTACCCTCGATGAGTCGCTTACCCAGGGGAGCCATCGTGCCGCAGTTCAGGTGATGGATGCGCATCGCTACTCCCCTGTCCCCGAAACGACTGCCAGTGCGTCGATCTCGACCAGCACACCAGGCGGGAGCCCACCGTAAAGGGTGGTGCGCGCCGGGTAGGGCTCACTGAGAGTCTCCTCGAACGCCCGGTTGAGTTCGGCGAACGCCCCGGGTGACTGCAGGTAGACCCGCAGCATCAACACGTCATCGAAATCCGCATCGGCCTCCTGCAAGATCGCCCGAACGTTACGCAATGTCTGGACTGCCTGTCCGTAGGTCGTCTCGCCGGCTAACGAGCTGGTCGCAGGGTGGAGCCCCACCTGGCCCGATACTTGAATGGTGTTGCCGATACGAACGCCCTGAGAGTAGGCACCGATAGGACGCGGTGCCAGCGCTGTCTCGATCTGGGTCTTCACTATCCGAATTCCTTTCTGCACGCACTGGACTGAGCCGCTACGGAGCTCCTGGGCCAACCAGGACCTCCCCCAGGACACGCTGGGCATTACCTCCGAGAATCCCCGAAACTTCGGGCGCACTGAACCCGGTGCGCCGCAACGCCTCGCTCAGCGCGGGGAACCCGCCAGGCCCATCGAATCCCGCGGCGTACCCGGGCACTCCGTTCATATCGGTTCCAACACACAGATGGCCGGCGCCGACGAGCTCTGCCAGATGCGAGGCGTGGCGCGCGAAGTCGTCCAGGTCTCGCATACCGAGGCCGCGAAAGCCCATGGGCCACAATCCGACCAGCCCACCCGTGTCGGCGATGGCACGCACCTCGACATCGCTGATGTACCGGGGGAACTCCTGCACCGCTGCCGCGCCGGTGTGGGAGCTGATCACCGGGGCCCGGGCGTTCTCACACACTGCCAACGTGGTGGGCGCATCGGCGTGCGCCAGGTCCACCAGCATCCCCAGCCGGTTGGCTTCCGCAACAACCTCTTTGCCCAGTGCCGTCAACCCCGCGCCGTGACGCCCCGAGCGCACCGCTCGGCTGCCCCGGTTTCCGGTCAGCGAGGTACTGATCGTTCCGAGACCGTTGTCCGCATAGTGGACCAGACCCAGGACCCGCACCCCGAGGCGATGCAGCTCTACCAACCGATCCGGTTGTGCCGCCACCACATCGGCGCCCTCGATACCGAGTATCACTGCGGAGTTCTCGGTGCCCTCGGCCTGCCCAAGGCTGTCCACCACCGGGATACCCGCTGCGGCCGCCTCGGCGCGGGCAAGGGCGAGCTGCGCCTTGACGCCACTCCAGGGCGATCGAAGGCGCCATGCGGTGCCGAGCAGCGCATCTCCCACCGCGGTCACCACCGCCAGCCTGCCCTTCGGCAGTGAAGAAAGCGGCTCGGACCGCATGTCTATTGCCTTCTCGCCCAACGCCCGTAGCCATTTAGGGACGATACTCAGCCCGTGTGTGTGCAGGTCGACGGTCAGCGTCTCCCCGCCGTTCAACAGAAGGCCTCCGGAGCGGTCCGCACGATCTCGTCCCAGAGCGGCCGGAACTGGAACCATCCGGCAAGCGGGGTGCCCGTCTGCTGGTAGACCGAGACCGCCGTGTCATGGGCAATCTCTCGAGGTTGCCCTGCAGCCATCGCGAGCAGCTGCGCCTGGCACGACCGTTCCATCGAGATGAACCACCATGCCGCTTCGGCCACCGAATGGCCCACTGTGAGCAGTCCGTGGTTCTGCAGGATCACCGCCTTGCTCGGGCCGAGGGCCGCGCCGATGGCGCGCCCTTCCTCCAGATCGGTGACCACGCCTTGGTAGTCGGTGTACACCGCATGGTCTTGGTAGAACGCGCACGCGTCCTGCGTGATGGGCAGTAACGGCTGCCCCAACGACGAGAACGCCTTTCCGTGTATCGAGTGAGCGTGTGCTGCGGCGACCACGTCCGGCCTCGCCTTGTGCACCTCTGAGTGGATACAGAATGCCGCCCGGTTCACCGGGCGGTCCCCAGTGAGCACGTTTCCCTCATGGTCAACCTGGACAAGGTCCGACACCGTGATATGCCGGAAGTTCATCCCAAATGGGTTCACCCAGAACGTTTCCGGGAATTCGGGGTCACGAACAGTGATGTGCCCGGCCACGCCCTCGGAGAAACCGAATGCGCCGAAGATGCGGAAGGCGGCGGCCAGCTCGCGCAGCCGGAGGTCACGTTCCTCCCCGACCGTCGCGGGCGACGGCTGTTTCAACCACTCGGTGCCCGCGGAACCGACCGCGTATGCCGACATCTCCTCGCCCACTGCAATGCCTCCGGCCACCATCTGCATCTCCTTTCGATACATACCTGTATCGGTTCTCCACAAGCTACTGCCGCACCCGGAAGCCCGTCAAGGGGATCCTGAACGAAGAACCGCCTGCCGAGACGGCAAATAGTCATTATTAAAGCGATGTTCCGATGCACCGCACCGACAGCAGGCTGGCGTGTTCATGCACAACTTCCGCGCTTCGGTTCGACAATATTGGATACATATCTGTATTAAAGCTATGGTTCACCTCTGCACCACGAAGGGAAGCCCATGCCGAAAGGTTGGACTCATCGGCGCGAACGCACGCGTGCGCGCCTGCTAGACGCAGCGCTCGACGCCTTCGCCGAGCGCGGCTTCCACGGTGCGAGCATCGAAAATATCTGCGAGAGAGCAGGATTCACCCGCGGCGCGTTTTATTCGAACTTCTCGGGCAAGGACGAGCTCTTCTTCGCCCTATTCGACGCCAGCAGCGACCAGCTGATCGCACAGCTGCGGGCGGCGCTCGAACAGTGCCGAGACAGCCCGGATCCCCTGGGCACCTTCATTTCCATGATCGATGACAAGGGCCCGGAACAGCGCCGCTGGTACCTGATCAGCACCGAGTTCACCCTCTACGCAATCCGCGAGCCAAGCGCTGCCGCCATCTTGGCGGAGCATGACGCGCGGTTGCGCCGCGAGGCGGCAGGTGTCATCAGCGAGCTGATGTCCATCGCCAATCGGGAGTTGATCATCGACACCGAGCTCATCGCCCGATTGGCCACCGCCTTGCGCGAGGGTGCCGCGGCACAGGTATATGTCGAGCCCGAGGTGGCCGAGGCACGCATGCTCGAGCGGCTCGCCTTCCCCGCCATGCTGCGGACCTTCTCCCAACCCGTTCACCGGCCGGCAGGCAACGACTAACGACGGGACGAAACCCTCTCGAAGTGATCGATTCTCGCCAAATCGCGCCGGTACCCAGAGCTATTCTTCCCAGTAGGTGCGAGTTAGGCGGGCGTATGCGGTTCAGCACGACGATCTTCCTGATTGCCACACTGCTATGCGGCTGCGTCTCACCTAGTAGCTCGGCCCGGCACAGCGAATGGTCCTCAATCGTGTCGATGCTCTCGGAACAGCAGAAGGCTTTACACGAGAAGGACCCCCGCTACGACCTACCCGGCACACCCAAGCCGGCGACACGCGACGACATCCGTGCGAAGGAACGGCAGTGGGGTCGCTACCTCGATGCCGACCACCGCGATCTACTGCAGATTTCCGACGGCCTACGCGCCTTCTGCGGTTTCGAGCACCTGTTTTCACTCGCAGACTCGGCACCCGGCTCCAAGAACTGGAAACGGATGAAGGCGTACATCGAGGGTGCGTCGTTGACACCCGAGTACTTCGGCGCCCATTCCTTCGATCAACTGATTCCCGTCATCGGCTCCGACGATTACTACGGCATGACCATCGCCGTTTCCCATTCGTATTTCACCGACGAGCCAGGTGTCGTCTTCGAGCTTGCGGGTGACGGACCAACCGGGATCGGCCAGTACCCGACGCTGATGGACGCGGTGATAAGCAAGGCGCAGCGGTACCAGCAGGAGCTTGCGAACGTGAACGCGTAGCGGGGCCGGGGAACCAAAACGAACGCGCAATCGTCTGATCTAGCAAGAAGCAACACCGGGGGGATCCATGACATCGACATACGCGCTGCGCGCACCGCGCCCGCTATTGACTGTCGCCGTCGATAACCTCGCCTGTCACGAGCGTTTTTCACGGTAACCAGATAGGTTGAATGTTATGTCTGATCTGCCCACTCGCACCTACGTAGAGTTTCCCGGGATAAGCACCCGCGCCTGGGAGCACCCCGCCGACCGCGCCGCTTTGGCAACGCTGCGCGGCCTAAAGGGATTCGACACCATCCTCAAGGCGTTGGCGGCACTGTTGCGTGAACGGCAGCACCGGCTGATGTATCTGGCCACCGCAATCCGCGTCGACGACCGGCAGTTCAGCACGCTGAACGACATCCTCAACGACTGTGCCCGCGTCCTCGACGCCCCCGAAACCCCAGAGCTGTACGTCATCCAGGGGCCATACGCCAACGCGTACACCATTGGGATGGACCGCCCGTTCATCGTGCTCACCTCGGCCCTGTTGGACCTGATGAACGAGCAGGAGCTGCGCTTCATCGTCGGCCACGAGCTCGGGCATGCCCTCTCCGGGCACGCGGTGTACCGGACCATGCTGCTGCACCTGATGCGACTGGCCGGAAACCTCGGCTGGATGCCGATCGGCGGGTGGGCGCTGCGCGCCGTTGTCGCCGCACTCATGGAGTGGCAGCGCAAGTCCGAGCTCTCCGGTGACCGCGCCGGCATGCTCTGCGGGCAGGACGTGGACACCGCCATCCGAGTGGAGATGAAGCTGGCCGGAGGTTCCCGCCTCGATGAGATGGACACCCAGCACTTCCTGGCCCAGGCGGCCGAGTACGAGCGCACCGGCGATATGCGCGACGGCGTGCTCAAGCTGCTCAATCTCGAACTGCAATCTCACCCTTTCTCCGTACTGCGGGCCGCCGAGCTCAGCAAGTGGATCGACCGCGGAGAGTACGGCGCCATCCTCGGCGGAAACTATCCGCTGCGCGAAGACGACGCGCAGACCGACCTCGGCGCCGATTTCCGTTCCGCGGCAAAGTCATACAAGGACAATTTCGATTCCTCCACCGATCCGCTGATCGCAGCACTGCGCAACTTCGGATCCACCCTGGACGGCGTCGTGAACGTCGTCGGGCAGGGCGTCACCGACGTCGCCTCAGATGTGCGTCGCCGATTCTCGGAGTGGCGCAATCCCGGACCGGAAGACCAAGCACGCGATGACGAATCGCGCGACGACGACGCCTGATCGCGCACACAAACATGGACGACCCGAACTACATGAACTTCTTCGTGGAGCGGCCCGCATCCGAAGCGTCGGTGGCGGCCGCCTGCACCCGGGCCTGTGGCGTTCCACTGGAGTCCGATAACCACGCCGTCGACGACGCGGACGGCTACGTCCAGATCACCGAGTACATGTACGGATTCGAGATGGGGCTGTGCATCATCTGGTCACCTGCATCGCCGGTGACCCGGTCGCAGGAGGCCGTGGCGCGGGCCATTGCCCGCGAGCTAGGCCAGCGCGTGCTCTTCGACATCGAGGACCCAACCGCCGATTCGGGTGAACGGTGGATCCTCGCGACCCCCGACGACACAATCTCAACGGTGGACGTCGTGGAATACGACGACGGCGTCGGCCTGTCCGGATCTGATTGACGCCATCGGTTATTCGGTGGCCACCACCTATCCGCGTCGATACCCTCGATACCCCATGACATCGACCCACGACCCACACGCATTGCGCGCCGCGATGCGCGCCGATCTCGCTGCCGCGATGAAGGCCCGTAACAGCCAGGCCGTCAGCGCCCTGCGGACCGCAATCGCTGCGATCGACAATGCCGAGTCGGTGGACCAGATAGCAAAAACCACGACGAGCAATGCGCATATCGCCGGTGCTGCAACGGGTCTCGGTGCGGCCGAAGCGGCCCGCCGAGTGCTCTCCCCTGCCGATGTCCGCGCCATCTTGCAGGCCCAGATCGACGACCGTGCCACCGAGGCCAATGGCTACGACGCGCTGGGGCAGGCGCAGGCCGCCGTAAAGCTGCGCGCTGAGGCCGAGGTTCTCGCCACGTACCTATAGCTTCTTGTAGCGCCGCGCGATGCCGTCGCACAAGATCTCGACACCCCGGTCAATCACCTCTCGCGGATTGGTCACCTGCGGCAGGTCGCCCAATCCCACGAGCGCGGCCAGCCGCGGGGACTCCGGCACATCGACGTTGCCCGCGATCAGCTCCGACAATCCTGAGAAGTCCGTGCGCGCGCCGGGTGAGACGAGCTGACCGCCGACAGCGCCCAGGCCCACCCCCTGCGAATAGCACCACACCTGGAACACCAATTCAGCCGCGTCAGGCACCGACACCCCTAGGTGTCCGAACGCCTCCAGCATCCAGTCAAAGCAGCCGAGCGTGTCCGGCTGCATCCCATTGCGCGGCACGGCATACGCCAGCAGCACCCAGGGGTGAGTGCTGTAGAGATTGAAGTCGTACTCGACGGCGACGCGCACCCGGGCCCGCCAATCCGGGTCTCCGAGCATCTCATCGGGATAGGCGAACCGTCTCGTCACCTCTGCCGTCATCTCAAGCAGGAGCGCGTCCTTATCGGCGACGTGACGGTACAGCGACATGGCTCCCACCCCGAGAGCGTCGGCAATCTTGCGCATCGAAACTCCGGACAGACCGTCCGAATCCGCTATCGCGATCGCCTTAGTGACAATCGATTCCAGCGTCAGGCGCGGTTCCGTCACGATGCTCCCTTCACAACTCGATTGACCCACTGAACCAATTTGCGTACAGTGTACCCAGTCTGCTGCGTACGCCGTACGCGCAAAAATATACCGGAGCGATACCGATGAGCACCTGCAAGACCCCTGCGCCCGAAAACGCGACCACCCCCGAGGGTGCGCGCGCTGGACGCCGTACGTGGTTCGGGCTGGCGACACTGCTGCTGCCCGTGTTCCTGGTGTCCATGGACGTCTCGGTGCTGTTCCTGGCGATGCCGCGACTGTCCGAGTCACTCAATCCATCAGCGGCCGAACAGCTCTGGATCCTGGATGTATACGGATTCCTGCTCGCCGGTCTGCTTATCACCATGGGCAACCTAGGCGACCGGTGGGGACGACGACGCCTGATGCTCTGGGGTGCAACACTTTTCGGAATCGCCTCGGTACTCGCCGCGTTCGCACCCACCCCGCTGGCCTTGATCGCCGCGCGCGCCCTGATGGGTGTGGGCGGGGCCACGCTGCTGCCCGCGAGCCTGGCGCTCATCGGTGTCATGTTCCCCAACGCCCGCCAGAAGGCGCTGGCGATCGGCATCTGGACCGCGGCCTTCTCCTTCGGCGCGGCCGTCGGGCCCGTCATCGGCGGCATCCTGCTGCACCACTTCTGGTGGGGTTCGGTGTTCCTCATCAACGCACCGGTGTTGGTCGTGCTGCTACTCATCGCCCCCATACTCATCCCCGAGTATCGCAACCCGGTCCCGTCGCCCTTCGACCTTGCCGGCGTCGCGTTGTCCATGGTCGGGATCATGACGCTCGTCTATGCGGTGAAAGCCTTCGCCACACACGGCTTCTCGCCCTCTGTCGCGATCACCGGCGTGATCGGTGTGGTCACGCTCGGGGTGTTCATTCGTCAGCAGATGCGTAACCCGCACCCGCTGCTGGCAATCGACCTGTTCAGTAACCGAATATTCACCGTGACCATCATCGGCACCGTCGGCGCCATGGCCACCTTCGGCGCCACCATGTACCTCACCGGACTCTATGTGCAGTCTGTACTCGGATTCGACGTGCTCGCCGCCGCATTCCTGGGGCTGCCCATGGCGGTAACCATCGCCTACTTCTCGATGGCGGCACCACGGATCGAACACCTGCTCGGACAGCGCTGGACGTTCGTGACCTCCCTGCTGACAATGGCCGCCGGCAATGCGGTGCTACTCGGGCTGGGTCCGCACGGGCCGGTCGGCGTCTACATCGCCGGGACGGTGATCGCCGGCATCGGTACCGGTGTCATGTTCACCTTCGTGTCAGCGGTCGCACTCGGTGCCGCTCCACCTGAACGGGCCGGTCAGGCTACGGGCATTTCGGAAATGAGCTTCGAACTCGGGCAGGCTTTCGGCCTGGCGGTCTTCGGCGCCCTGGCCTCGGCGGTCTTCGCGGCACGTACCCAAGTGCACGAAACACTCGGGCAGGCCATGGCTCGCGCCAAAGACCTCGGTGGTGACACCGGCGCCGCCGCAGCCGAGCTCGCCAGGACGGGATGGACAGATGGCATCCATGCCGTGGCGGGGTTGTCGACGCTGATCCTGGTGGCCACCGCGATCGCGGCCGCCCTCACGATGCGCCGCACCCAGGACTAACCGGACTAACCCGGCCTCACCGGGAACCTTCGGCGCTCCGGACTCGTAGAACACGTATGACCCGCGAGATCCGAGACATCGACTCCACCAACGAGGCCGTCGCCCACCGAGTGATCGCCACGGCATTCGCCGAGGATCCCGTGGTCCGTTGGGTCAATTCCGACCCCCGGCGTGATGAGGCGATTTTCCGCGGAATCTCGCTGGCATTACACGGGTCCGGCCAGGGCGAATACCTGCTATACGAGGACGGCGTGGCGGTTGGCGCCGCGCATTGGGATCCCCCGAGCTGGGAGCCGCCGAGCGCGCAGAAAATGCGTGCCATCCCGCTGCTACTCGGCGCACTCAGGCTCGGGGTCATCCGCGGTGCGGCAGTCGCACGTGCCGCCGCGGCTGTCCGCCCCAAGCACCCGCACTGGTATCTGGCGACCATCGGCGCCACCATTCCCGGTAAGGGCATCGGCTCCGAGCTGATCAAACATCAGATCGATCAGATCGAGGGGCCCGCATATCTGGAGAGTTCCAATATCCGCAACAACCCGCTGTACGAACGCTTCGGCTTCAAGGTGGTCCAGGAGATCAAGCCAACGTCCGGCGGCCCCACCCTCTGGGCGATGTACCGGGACTGATTGCGCCCCAACATCGCTGATAGGAGACCTGCGAGATTACTGAGAATCGGTAACGACCGCGATTGTCGTGGCGATGGAATACCTAGAGTTCGGTGTGTATTAGTGCTGATCGGTAGTGCAGAGGGTTGAGATGACGATTGTTCCGCCTCCCGTCGAGGACACGGCGATGCGGATTTGGGAGTTCCCAGAGGACGCTCCCGAACCGCCCCCGCGGTGGAGCCAGTTCACGCCCGGTGAGTCCCAGTTACGGGCCGCGGCCTTCGGAACACTGGTCGGCCTGCTGTTCGCTGTGGTTATGGGCGCGGCCTATGGCGCACAGCCCGGCGGCTCGCTGTGGGCGCTGGACAGGACCGTTTTCCCCGCCCATTCGCAGGACGTGGCGGTGCGCGCGGTGGTCTCCCAGCTCAAGAACGCTCAGGACATCCTCGGCACCGGCAAGCAACCGTCGCCCGACCAGCTCACCACCGCCCGCACCTCACTCAACGAAGCCAAGCGGGGACTGGAGTTCGTATCCGCCTCCGACGAACGCACCTCATTGCAAAATCTCTATCTGCAGCTGACCCAGCAGCTGCGCCAGTACACACCGGAGCAGGCGCAGCAGCTCCCTGCGCTGCCCGCGGCCCCGGGCGTAAACGCCGACGCGAATCTGGCCGCCAACGCGTCGCCCGTGGGACCTTCGACGCCGCCGCCGAGCTGGGGTTACGCCGCAGCGGCCAGCGCCCCCTCCCCTGCACCCCAGGCCTATTCGGCTCCCCTGCCTCCTGGCATCCCGGTCGATCCGGTGGCCGACTGGCCGGCGCCCGTCACGCCACCGCTGACGCCCAACCTGGGCGATCTGGGCGGCTACGACCCGTCGTGGATGTTGCTCTACGGATACAACGTCGTGGACTGGTTCAACTGGGGACTGTCCGGGTTCAATCGGTACGGATACGACTTCACGGGCTTCGATCGGTGGGGTTATGACCGCTGGGGTTACGACAGGTGGGGATACGACCGCTGGGGTTACAACTGGGACGGCTACAACTGGTCCGGATACAACCACGACGGCCGCGACCGGGATGGCCGCAATGAGTGGGGTCAGCGCAACGACAACGATCCGCGCGACCAGGGTTGGTATGACAGGTATCACCCGTTCCGGCAGTACTACGAGTGGAAGTTCCAGAACACCAACCCGGTGTTCAGCCGCAATCTCTGGGACCAGTCACATGGAATCGACCCCACCCAGTACCGGGACTGGAACCTCAATCGCAACTGGGATAACCCGTTAGAGCGCGATTGGTCCCCCGTGACCAGCACCGCCCGCGTCGCCGATCGCCCAGCCGCCGCAGAACCAGTTGTGAGCCTGGATGCGTCGCTCGCGCAGTTCCTGGCCGATGACAAGTCGGCCCGCCCGTCGGCGGACCTCGTCAAGGACCTGTCGACGAAGTCGGTCCGCAACTTCAGCAAGGAGCTGGCGGCCCCCGCCTCCGCTCCCGAGCAGTCGCCGAAACCGGCGTCTCCTACCGACGAAAAGTCTTCTACTCCACCGGCATTGACGGTGACGGCACCTGTGGCTCCACCGAAGCAAGTACCCGAGGATTTCACTCCCCCGTCGCTCCCCGCGGTTCCGGCGGTGACGCCGGTGACGCGCACTCCCTCCACAGAACCGCGTGCGACGTCCGGCACCACAAGTCCGGCCCCATCGACGGAACCGTCACAATCACCGACGCCGACGTCCGAGCCTTCCGCCCCGGCCAAGGCCACCACGAGTGCGCCGGCCCCCGCACCGACCTCGGTAGCGCCGGCCCCCACGCCGAAGGACGAGACATCGGCACCGGTGACCACCCCGGCGGCCCCGACTCCCGTAACGCCAGAGACACCCGCGTCGCCGGTGACACCCGCCCCACGTCAAACAGTCACCGCACCCCCTGTGCCAACCGCCGAACCGTCCACCGCACCGGAACCCACCAGGCAACGGAGCACGCCATCGCAGGAAGCTCCGACACCCGAGCCGCGCGCCACGGTGGAACCGGCCCCACAGCAGGTACCCGTCGAGGCCCCGGCGAAGCAAGCACCCGTGGAGCGTGAGGCGCCCCCGTCACGCGCGTCGGCGCCGGAACCCGTCGCGCCAACACGGGAGGCACCAACGCGGGAGGCGCCGACCTACAGCACACCCGCGCAGGCACCCAGCGCGGGCGGCGGCCACCACTAGCGAGACTCCATTCGAGGCATTAATTAGGGTACCCTTAGTTCATGCCTACAACATGGATAGACACCGTGATACACCAGGTGCGTCGGGTTGGCGAGTTCCCCTTTCCCCACCAGGCGGCCTTCTTACTCGACAATCCGATACACCGAAAGTTCGTGAATCCCGCCGGGGTGATCGAGCAGCTGGCACTGCGCGGTGACGAACGCGTACTGGAGATCGGCCCTGGACCAGGAATGTTCAGCATCCAGATCGCCCCCCGACTCACCTCCGGACGTCTCGACCTATTCGACGTGCAGCCTCAGATGCTCGACAAGGCCAAGCGCAAGCTCGACGGAGCCGGATACCGGAACACCGGATTTCACTCCGGCGACGCCGGCAACGGACTTCCCTTCCCGGACAACACCTTTGACGTCGCTTTCCTTTCCAGCGTGATCGGCGAGGTCCCCGACAAGCCCGCCTGCATCCGGTCATTGGCACAGGTACTCAAACCCGGTGGGCGGCTGGTCTTCCAAGAGATCTTCCTCGATCCCGATCGCCTGGGCATTGCCGAGCTACGCGCCCTCGCCGAATCGGAGAGCTTCGCGTTCAAGTCGGCAACCGGAAGCCGGTGGCGCGACATTGTCGAGTTCAGCTCCCCGCCGCCGAGATGACATCTACGCGGGTAGATGTCGAGTAGAAGCCTGCGTAGATGTCATGTCGGCCAGCCACACCGCCGCCGAGTGACGTGCAGCCGGCTCGGCAAGCTGCTCATACCGGCCGCTTGCCCGGCCGCCCGCAGGGTTCCGGGTTCGATCATCGATGCCCAGTTCTTCACCCACACCCCGAGCGCTCGGCGCCGAGGGGATTCTGTGTAGCAACCTTTGCCTGTGTCATGACGCCTCCCTTCATGGCTCGCGACGCTGGCCAATCCTGGATTGTGCGAGATTTCCACGCAACTACTTGACGCCACCGGCAAAGGGCGCCGATTGTGAGGAATACCATATCGGGATATATCGTTAGTTTAGGTAATGTACTTTCAGAGTCCCAAAGAGCACCCTGTCGATTAGAGGCTGTCCATGACTGCGACCAACACCGAGACCGTCACGACCGACCCGCAGCTGGAGCAGCTGACCCGTCGTATCGAGAACCTGCGCGAGAGCGATCCCCAGTTCCGCGCCACGCGGCCCGACCCGGCAGTCGCCAAAGCGGTCCTGCAGCCAGGCCTACATCTCTCCGAAGCCATCGCGACCCTGATGACCGGTTACGCCGAGCGCCCTGCCCTCGGCGAGCGCGCGCGCGAACTCGTCGTCGACGCCGAGGGACGTACCACCCTGCGTCTCCTCCCCCGCTTTGACACTGTCACCTACGGTGAATTGTGGTCCCGCACAACATCTGTCGCCGCCTCCTGGCACCATGATCCGTCCCATCCTGTCAAGGGCGGCGACCTTGTCGCGACCCTCGGATTCACCAGCATCGACTACACCGTGCTGGATCTCGCGATCATGATCCTCGGCGGCGTCGCGGTACCTCTGCAGACGAGTGCACCCACCTCGCAGTGGACCACCATTCTCGCCGAGGCCGAACCCAATACTCTCGCCGTCAGCGTCGAATTGCTCAGCACTGCAGTGGAATCCGTACTCACCACGCCGTCGATCAAGCAGATCGTGGTCTTCGATTACACCCCCGAGGTCGACGAGCAACGCCAGGCCTTTGACGCCGCCCGCGCACGGCTCGCGGGAACCGGTATCGCGATCGAGACCCTCGATTCCGTGATCGCCCGCGGCACGGAGCTTCCCGGCGCACCGCTGTACGCGCCGGTCGCCGACGACGATCCGTTGGCGCTACTCATCTACACCTCCGGCAGCACCGGAGCCCCCAAGGGCGCCATGCACAGTGAAAATATCGTGCGCCGCTGGTGGATTCGCGAAGACGTCATGGCCGGTACCGAAAATCTGCCCATGATCGGCCTCAATTTCATGCCGATGAGTCACATCATGGGCCGCGGCACCCTCACCTCCACCCTGTCAACCGGTGGCCTGGGGTACTTCGCCGCATCCAGCGACATGTCAACGCTTTTCGAAGATATGGAGCTGATCCGACCCACCGCGCTCGCGCTGGTTCCCCGGGTCTGCGACATGGTCTTCCAGCGGTACCAGACCGAGGTGGATCGCCGTCTCGCCGGTGGTAACGCCGCCGATGCGGACTCGGTGTCCGCCGAGGTCAAGGCCGAGATCCGCGACAACCTCTTTGGGGGCCGGGTGCTGGCCGTCATGGTGGGCTCGGCGCCGCTGTCCGAGGAGCTAGGCGAATTCATCGAGTCCTGCTTCGAGCTGCATCTGACCGACGGCTACGGATCCACCGAGGCAGGCATGGTGTTCCGCGACAGCATTGTGCAGCGCCCGCCGGTGATCGAGTACAAGCTCGTCGACGTGCCCGAGCTGGGCTACTTCTCCACCGACCAGCCGCATCCACGCGGTGAGCTGCTGCTGAAGACCGACGGAATGTTCCTCGGCTACTACAAGCGCCCCGAGGTGACAGCCGGCGTCTTCGACCAGGACGGCTTCTACATGACCGGCGATATCGTCGCCGAACTCGCGCACGACAACATCCAGATCATCGACCGTCGCAACAACGTCCTTAAGCTCTCCCAGGGCGAGTTCGTCGCGATCGCCAATCTGGAAGCCGAGTACGCCAACAGCCCTGTGGTGCACCAGATCTACGTGTACGGCAGCAGCGAGCGATCCTATCTGCTGGCGGTCGTGGTGCCGACACCTGAGGCTGTCGCCACCGCTCGGGGCGACGGGGCGGCCCTTAAGGCAACCATCGCGGACTCGCTGCAGGACATCGCCAAGGAAATCCAGCTGCAGTCCTACGAGGTCCCGCGCGACTTCATAGTCGAGCCGCAGCCCTTCACTCAGGGCAACGGTCTACTGACCGGGATCGCCAAGTTGGCACGCCCGAACCTCAAGGCGCACTATGGCGATCGGCTGGAGCGGCTGTATACCGATATCGCCGAGCAGCAGGCCGCGGAGCTGCGTGCGCTGCACGGCGTGGACCCGGACAAGCCCGCGCTGGAGACGGTACTCAAGGCCGCGCAAGCCCTACTCGGTGTCTCGTCGGCCGAGCTGTCTGGGCACGCACACTTCACCGATCTGGGCGGCGATTCGCTGTCCGCGTTGTCCTTCTCGGATCTGCTGCGCGACATCTTCGGCATCGAGGTACCCGTCGGCGTCATCGTCAGCGCCGCCAACGACCTCAGCGATATCGCGAAGTTCATTGACGACCAACGTCATTCGGGAGGAACCCGGCCGACCGCCGAGACTGTGCACGGAGCCGGGCACACCGAGATCCGTGCGGCCGATCTGACCCTCGACAAATTCATCGACGAGGCCACACTGCAAGCGGCCCCGTCGCTCCCCAAATCGACCGGCGCACCACAGACCGTGCTACTCACCGGGTCCAACGGCTACCTCGGCCACTATCTGGCTCTTGAATGGCTTGAGCGTCTGGACAAGACAGATGGCAAGCTGATCGTTATCGTCCGCGGCAAGGATGCCGACGCCGCCTACCGGCGTCTAGAAGGTGCCTTCGACACCGGCGACACCGAACTACTCGAGCACTTCCGCTCGCTTGCGGACAAGCACCTTGAGGTGTTGGCCGGCGATATCGGCGACCCGGATCTGGGCCTTGATTCCGATACCTGGCAGCGGCTGGCCGACACCGTCGACCTCATCATCCACCCCGCCGCACTCGTCAACCATGTACTCCCTTACAAACAGCTATTCGGCCCCAATGTCGTTGGCACCGCCGAGATCATCAAGCTCGCATTGACCACCAAAATCAAGCCCGTCACCTACTTGTCGACGGTAGCGGTCGCGGCGTATGTCGATCCGACAACATTCGACGAAGAGTCCGATATCCGTCTCATCAGCGCCGCGCGCCCCGTCGACGAGCTGTACGCGAATGGCTACGGCAACAGCAAGTGGGCCGGTGAAGTGCTGCTACGCGAGGCACACGATCTGTGCGGCCTGCCCGTGGCCGTCTTCCGCTCCGACATGATCCTGGCCCACAGCCGCTACACCGGCCAGCTCAACGTCCCCGACCAGTTCACCCGACTGATCCTCAGCCTCATCGCCACCGGTATCGCCCCCGGCTCCTTCTATCAGGCACAGGCGACCGGTGAGCGTCCGCGTGCGCACTACGACGGCCTGCCGGGTGACTTCACTGCCGAGGCGATCACCACGTTGGGCACGCAGGTGACCGATGGATACGAAACCTACGACTGCGTGAACCCGCATGCCGACGGACTCTCATTGGACAACTTCGTCGACTGGCTCATCGACGCCGGATACCCCATCCAGCGCATCGCCAACTACGGCGAGTGGTTCGACCGCTTCGACAGCGCCATCCGCGGCCTGCCCGAAAAACAGAAGCAGCATTCCCTGCTGCCCCTGCTCCACGCGTTCGAGCGGCCCCAGGGTGCCGAGGACCACGGCGTCGTTCCGGCCAAGCGCTTCCAGCACGCGGTGCAGGCCGCTGGAATCGGTCCGGCCGATCAGGACGGCGGTACCGACATTCCACACCTGTCCGAGGAGCTGATCGTGAAGTACGCCAAGGACCTGGAACAACTCGGTCTGCTCTAACCCGCGCGCTTACAGAATTCGAGGTTTCGTAAGCTCCCCGATATGACCATCGACGCCGCCGCTGACAACACCAAGGAAGCACGTCGTCAGCGATTGGGCGACCGCGTCAGGCGGCTGTTCACCGAAGATCCGCAATTCCTGGCCGCCAAACCCGATCCCGGGGTGGACGCTGCCGTCGCGGTACCGGGCATGCGCCTGGCCGAAGTGGTCACCGCGATCATGGACGGGTATGCCGACCGGCCGGCCCTCGGACACCGGGCCCAAGAACTCGTCACCGACGAGACCGGACGGTCGACGCTACGTGCACTGCCCGAGTTTGAGACCGTCACCTACGGAGAGCTGTGGGGTATGGCGCGCGCGCTGGCCTCCACCTGGTACCACGATCCCGTCCATCCGGTACGCGCCGGAGACTTCGTCGCGATGCTCGGCTTCACCAGCGTCGACTACACCGCGGTTGATCTCGCGTGTATCCATCTGGGCGCGGTAGCGGTTCCGTTGCAGACGAGCGCGCCCGCATCGAGCTGGACCGCGATACTGGCCGAATCCGAGCCCTCGGTGCTGGCCGTGAGCGCCGAATTATTGGATGTAGCAATGGAATCGGCGCTCGCCACGCCATCGCTACGACATATCACGGTCTTCGACTATCACGCTGGTGTCGACGCGCAGCGAGAGAGCATCGAGACGGCGCAGCGCAGGATCTCCGAGGCCGGGCTGCCCATTGCCGTCGAGCCCATGTCTGCGGTGATAGGGCACGGGCGGGCTCTTCCGCAGGCCCCACTGTTCACCGCCGAAGACGATACCGATCCGCTGGCCCTGGTGATCTACACCTCGGGAAGTACCGGTACCCCCAAGGGCGCGACCTACACCGAGAAGATGGTCGCCAAACCATGGCTGCGGGCCGACACCCTGAGCTCCAAGGCCGAAATTCCGTTGATCAACCTGAATTTCATGCCGATGAGCCATGTGATGGGACGGGGCAGCCTGGTTACCGCACTGGCCTGCGGTGGCCTCGCCTACTTCGCTGCATCCAGCGATATGTCCACCCTGTTCGAGGACATCACCCTGACCCGCCCGACCGTGGTGACCCTTGTTCCCCGCGTGTGCGACATGCTCTTTCAGCGCTACCGCAACGAAGTGGAACGCCGCGCCGGTATGGATTCCGCGGCCGATCCGGCTGCCCTCGACGCCGAGGTCAAGGCCGACATCCGTGAAAATCTGTTCGGCGGACGCGTTTTGACGATCGTGTGCGGCTCGGCCCCGCTCTCGGAGGAGCTGGCCGCGTTCATCGAGTCCTGCCTGGATGCCCGCATCACCGACGGTTACGGGTCAACGGAGGCAGGTGTCATCGTGCGCAACGGCTGGATCCAGCGTCCACCCGTCATCGACTACAAACTCACCGACGTGCCCGAGCTGGGCTACTTCTCCACCGACAAACCACACCCACGCGGCGAGCTGCTGGTGAAGGCCGAATCGGTATTCGGCGGGTATTTCAAGCGCCCGGATGTCACCGCCGACGTGTTCGATCCCGACGGCTACTACAAGACCGGGGACATCGTCGCCGAGCTGCAGCCCGACAAGATCCAGATCGTCGACCGCCGCAACAACGTCATCAAGCTCTCTCAGGGCGAGTTCGTCGCGATCGCCAATCTCGAAGCCGAGTACGCCAACAGCCCACTGGTGCAACAGATCTGCGTCTACGGCAGCAGCGAGCGGTCCTATCTGCTGGCAGTCGTGGTGCCGACACCCGAGGCACTCGAACTGAGCCAGGGTGATGACCAGTCACTTAAGCGCCTGCTCGCCGAGTCGCTACAGCAGATCGCTCGAGATGCCGAGCTGCAGCCCTACGAGGTGCCACGCGACTTCCTGGTGGAGGGTGAACCGTTCACGGCCGCCAACGGCCTGCTGACCGGTATCGCGAAGCTGGCGCGACCGAAGCTGCATGAGAAGTACGGTGCCCGCCTGGAACAGCTGTACTCCGATATCGCAATCGCGCAGGCGCTGGAATTGCAGGCCCTGCACTCGGCGGGACACGAGGGCAAGCCTGTCCTGGACACCGTGCAGCGCGCGGCAACGGCGCTCCTGGGTCTGGCCACCGGGGACGTCAGTCCGGACGCTCACTTCATCGACCTTGGCGGTGATTCGCTGTCCGCGTTGTCCTTCTCGGATCTGCTGCGCGACATCTTCGCCGTGGAAATTCCGGTTGGCGATATCGTCAGCGCCGCCAACGATCTGACCGCCATCGCGCGCATTGTGGAGACACAACGTGACTCCGGTTCTGTGCGTCCCACCGCCGAGTCGGTGCACGGTGTCGGGCACACCGAGATCCGTGCGGCCGATCTGACCCTCGACAAATTCATCGACGAGGCCACGCTGCAGGCTGCCCCGTCGCTCCCCAAATCGACCGGCGCACCACAGACCGTGCTACTCACCGGGTCCAACGGCTACCTCGGCCGATTTCTCGCGCTGGAATGGCTTGAGCGCCTAGACAAGACGGACGGCAAGCTGATCGCCATCGTCCGCGGCAAGGACACCCAGGCCGCATATGAGCGACTCGAAGATGCCTTCGACAGCGGCGACGCCGAACTGCTCAAGCACTTCCGGTCACTGGCCGACAAGCACCTCGAAGTGCTCCCCGGCGATATCGGCGACCCGGACCTGGGCCTTGATTCCGACACCTGGCAGCACCTGGCCGACACCGTCGACCTCATCATCCACCCCGCCGCACTCGTCAACCATGTACTCCCCTACAAACAGCTATTCGGCCCCAATGTCGTTGGCACCGCCGAGATCATCAAGCTCGCATTGACCACCAAAATCAAGCCCGTCACCTACTTGTCCACCGTCGCCGTGGCAATCTCGGTGGACCCCAAGGTGTTCGACGAGGACGCCGATATCCGCACCATCAGCGCGATCCGCCCGATCGACGACGGGTACGCGAATGGCTACGGCAACAGCAAGTGGGCCAGTGAAGTGCTGCTACGCGAGGCACACGATCTGTGCGGCCTGCCCGTGGCCGTCTTCCGCTCCGACATGATCCTGGCCCACAGCCGCTACACCGGCCAGCTCAACGTCCCCGACCAGTTCACCCGACTGATCCTCAGCCTCATCGCCACCGGTATCGCCCCCGGCTCCTTCTATCAGGCACAGGCCACGGGAGAACGCCCACTCGCCCACTACGACGGCCTGCCAGCAGATTTCACGGCTTCGGCCATCACCGCACTCCGCGCCATCGAGGGCTTCCACACCTACGATTCGGTGAACCCACACGCCGACGGAGTCTCATTGGACAGCTTCGTCGACTGGCTCATCGACGCCGGATACCCCATCCAGCGCATCGCCAAGTACAGCGAATGGTTCGACCGCTTCGACACCGCCATCCGCGGCCTGCCCGAAAAGCAGAAGCAGCACTCGCTACTCCCACTGCTACACGCGTACCGGTATTCACAGCACGCGCATAACGGGGCCTTCCTGCCCGCGGTCAGATTCCGTGAGGGCGTGCAATCCGCCCAGAACACCGATATCCCCCACCTCACCCGGGAGCTCGTCGTCAAGTACGCGACGGACCTGAAGCAGCTCGGGCTGCTGTAGTCGCGCGAATTTCTGTGTCCCGCTTTCAATTCCGGGTGACACCGGCGAAAGCCCGGATTTGAAAACGCTCCCGGTGTTACTGTCCCCGCCATGGGACAGTGGTCACGGGACGAACTGCAGAGCATGTTCGACCATCACCTGCGGGTGGTCGAGGAGATAGGCCCGAAGGGCGACTGGGCCAAGTACGCCGATCTGTTCGCCGAGGACGCCACCTATATCGAACCGACTTACGGCACCTTCGAGGGCCGTGCAGCCATCCGTGAGTCGATGGTCAAGACCATGTCCGAATTCCCAGGGGTGGAGATGCCCCACTACTTCTCCAACTGGCACGTGGTCGACGAGGAGCACGGCTGGGTCATCTGCGAGCTGGTCAACCGGATGAAGGACCCCGGCGACGGAAGCGTCTGGGAAGCAACGAATATCAGCATCTTCCGTTACGCCGGCGACAATCACTGGGCCAACGAGGAAGACGTCTACAACCCGATGCAGTTCATGGTGGCCATCCAGGGCTACGTGCAGCGCAGCAGTGAGCTGGGCTCGCTGTCCTCTTCGGCAGAGACGTTCGGGAAAAACATGGGGTGGCTCGGCTAACGCGCGGCGAGGAACCGCCCGGCCTTCACCGTACTGCCAAAGCCATCGACAAAGGTGCCGTAGGAGTAGAGCCGCTGCCCACCGACGACCGTGGCAGCGATCGCCCCGTCGTTGCGGCATACCTGCCGAGATACCCCGAATTCCGTCATGTACTCCTCGTGGTACCCCTCAAGTGAATCATCAAGGCCCACAGGGTCGATCACGGTGATATCGGCGGTATCGCCAATGCGGAGCCGCCCGGCATCCAGGCCGTACCACTCACCGAGCTCACCGGTCAGCCGGTGCACCGCGGCTTCCAATGGCATGAACGGCTTGCCCGCCTCGCAGGCCTCCTTGACGCGCTTAAGCAACCGAAGCCCGGCGTTGTAGAAGGACATGTTGCGCAGGTGTGCACCGGAGTCGTTGTTGCCCAACTGGAAATGCCGATACTTGATGGCTTCGTTGAGAACGTCGGTACGGTCGTTGGCAATGGTGGTATGCCAGCGCACCTTCCCGGGGTGCTCGGCAACCAGGTCGAGGAAGGCGTCCACCGGCTGTACGCCGCGGGCGTCGGCCACCTGGCCGAAGGACTTGCCCACCACCGATTCATCGGGGCAGCCGACGATCTCGGTGTCGTACATATCGCGGTTCCAGGCCACCACCCCGTACTTCTGGGCCATCTCCTTGCGGAACCGCCGCCGGTACCCCTCATCCTTGAATAGGTCGACCCGCTGGAGCTGATCGCGGATATCCAACGCCGCCGTGCCCGAGGCGAACTCCTCGAAGATCACCAGATCCATACCGTCGGAGTACAGATGGAAAGGTACCGCCAGCAGCTGAAAATTGACCTGGGAGCGCAGCAGCGGGTTGAGGGCACCGGTCGCCGCCTTGAGGAGTGTTATCACCGACCGGTTGCTCTTCAGATCGAAGGCGGCCAGCAGCGTGGTCTTGAGCGCGCGGCGCCAGGGACGGGCACCGCTGAGCAGGAAATGCATGACCGTCTCGGGCCGCTTCTCCACATCGAGATTCGACTGCACGACGGCGCCGCGCCGCCGGACCACGTCATAGAGAGCCCCGTACTCGCGCCAGGTCGCATATGTGGACGGCAACTGTCGGCCCGCGAACCGCGTGCCTTCCAGCTTGGAGAAGCGCAGCCGGTCGGTGGACAACCCGGCGAATCCGGCGTCGAGCGCATCGGCCACCATGGCGCGCATCCGAGCCAGCTCCTCGGATGTGGGCCGCTCCTCATAATCGGTGGCACGCGCGAGACCCATCACCGCCGCACGGATATCGGAATGTCCGATGAGTGTCGCGACGTTGGCGCCCAGCGGAAGTGACTCGATGGCCTCGCGGTATCCGCGTGGCCCGTCCCAATCCTTGTGCTCCTTGAGGGCCGAGTGCACCGCATCCCAGGGCAGAGCCTCCACCCGGGCGAACAGGTCGGCGACATCCTCCGGTTCGGCGTACACCGCGGACATCGAGCAGTTGCCGTAAACGACGGAGGTGACGCCGTGGCGCACAGATTCGCCGAGCCCAGGACTGACAAGCACCTCGGCGTCGTAGTGGGTGTGCACGTCGATCATGCCGGGGATGACCCATTTGCCGTCGGCCTCGATGACCTCATCGGCATCGGCGCCCGACAGATCGTGGGCCATGGCCACCACTTTGCCGCCGCGGACCCCGATATCCAAGGCTTGGCCGGGCGCACCCGTCCCGTCGAATACCAAGCCGCCGCGCACCAGCAGGTCAAATGTCGCCATAGGCTCCATGGTCAATACCCCGTTCGATCAGCAGATACCCAGCCTATCCCGCAATCCGATTCACATCTTCACAGATGCTTCACAATCGATTGCTACCGTGCGGCATGAACGACAACCTGCCACGCACGCCCATCATTGGACCGGCAGCCTGGGTTGCACATTTCGAGCGGAACCGCCGGCTCAACCGCGAGATCGACGCCGCCATCAACTGGCGTGCCGACACCGCGCTACCATCGGAAACCGCACTGGCAGTGGGGCGTTCCCTGCAACGTTTCGAGATCGGCGAACGCGGCGACGGTGAGGTGCTGTTACGCAAGGCACGCGCAGGCGATCCCGAATACGCGAAGGCGCTCGAACTGTTCGTCGCCGAGGAACAGCAACACGCCCATCTGCTGGGCCGAAGCCTGGAGCACCTGGGTGTGCCGCCCCTCTCAACGCATTGGTCGAACTCGGTGTTCGTGACCGCTCGCAGGATGTTCACGCTGCGATGGGAGGTGATGGTGCTGACGGTGGCCGAGGTGATCGCACTGAGCTACTACGGCGCCTTGTCGCAGTGCGGCGACCCTGCGGTGGAGGCCATGTCGCGGCGAATCGTCGATGACGAGCACCAGCACGTGGCCTTCCAGATCGACTCCCTGCAAAGGGGATTCATCCGCATGCCGATCGGCATGCGGATGCTGGTGCGCGGGATATGGATGATCCTGGCAGCAGGTACCACCGCCGTGGTCCTGCTGGATCACGGCGGTGCGCTGCGGGTGTGCGGCTGGACCCGCGCACGTTTCGCCCGCGCGGCCGGCCGCGATTTCCGGCGAGTGTCGCGAGATGCCCTGCTTAGCCGTCGAAAACGATCTGCACCCGATCCGATTCCGGCAGTGTCTGGCATGCCAAGGTGAACCCCTCGGCCACCTCGCTGTCGATGAGCGATTCGTTCATCAGCATCCGCGTCTGACCCGATATCACCGAACACATACAGGTGGCACAGGCGGATTCGCGGCACACGTAGGGGGCGTCTATCCCCGCGTCCAGGAGCACGTCGAGCAGCTTCTTGCCCGCCGGCCAGTCGAGAACGTGTGTGCTCCCATAGATTTCGACCTCCAGGACTGTGTTCCCGGTGATTCCGCTGCTGGTGATCCGAATTGCTTCGGCCGTCACTGGCCCGCCGCAGTGGCGCGAGTGGGTAGTCGATCGTTGAGTTCGCCCTCGGCGCCGAACAGGATCTTCTGCCACTCATCCAGCAGCGCGTTGGTGTCGACGTCGTCCGGATGGAATCCCGGGCGCAGGTACACCGCGATATCGCGCATCAGTCCCTTGACGAGTGGTCCGCGGTACAGGTCGATGGTCTGACGCAGCACGGATACGGGCTTCCAGCCACTGCGATCGGTGAGGATCGACCCCAGCACCGCGAGAGTCATGACGGGCAGTGTGCCCAACCAGATCGCCGACATCACACCGATGCGCACCGATTCCGGTCCGCCCACCGCGCGGTAGACATCGAAGGCCACCGACTTGTGTTCCATCTCCTCCATCGCATGCCAGTTCAACAGGTGATGAACCTCATCGGACATCGGAATCTCTTGCAGCTCAGAGCTGGACAGCACCCGCTCGGCGAGCACCGCGGTGTAATGCTCTGCGGCCGCCGTCCCCGCCAGGTGCGCGATCTTGGGTATGCGCTTCTCCAAGGCCAGGACAAACTTCTCGCGCCGGCTGCCCTCTTCGAAGTTCATAAGCCTGACCAGCGGGTATCCCATGTTCACGATCTGATCGTTGAGCTTGCGGTGCTCGCGACCGTGCATGGCCTCTTGGCCGATGAAGGCCGCAACACGCTTCTTCAACACCGGATCGGTGATCTGGTCGGAGTAGTTGCGCACCGACCGAATGAAGGACTCCTCACCGGGCGGGAAAACACCCGACAGTAGTGACACCAGGTGACTGAAGACGATATCGCCCTCGACGTAGTGCTTCTTCATCGGAGCCGGCTCACCGAACCGGAAGTTCATCCGGCGCACCTTCGGAAGCGCGCGCGTGACCGACTTTCGACTCCGCTGTTCTACAACTGCCATGACGGAACTCCTTACCTCCGACGTCCGCGTTGACGTCTGACCTGGCTTTTTATACTGGTACTCCGAGTACTACTGATAGTATCCATACGGCATGGCGTAAGCACAATAGGCAGCAGGATCGTGTCGCCCGAATCAACAAACCGATGACGGCACACACATATCATCAGTGGTGATGGGAGCCGTGGAGAACGTGAGCACAGCCATCGCACCGAAGGCAGGCACGGCCGCTGCCCGGCGCGGCGACCGACGCAAGATTGCACGAGAAGAATTGGTGGACGCCGCCTTTCGCGCCATCAACAGCCTCGGCCCGGCCGTGAGCATGGACGATATCGCTCGCGAAGCCGGGATCGCCAAGCCCAAGCTGTACCGATACTTCGAAGACAAGGGCGACCTGCACACGGCGGTACTTGCACGCGTCCAGGACATGGTGTGGTCGGCCGCCACCGGCCGCATGAATCTCATGACCGATTCAGCACGCCAGCTGGTCGAGCTCGGCGCCAACGAGTACACACGCATGGTCACCGAGCACCCGAATGTGCTGCGGTTCATCGTGCACGGCCATTTCGTGAATTCGGCGGACGGCACCGAGCGGCTCCTCGAGGCGGCACACCAGATGACGCGCGACCTCGCGGAAATGCTGTCGAACGCCATCGATGACGAAACAGTGAGCGCCGATGACGCCGATCTGGCAGTCAGCTCGGTGGCTGGGGCAGTCGGCACCGCCACCGACTGGTTCTTGAGCGCCAACCAGTCACGCGACAATCCCATGCCGATCGAGCGGTTCACTCAATACCTGGCCACCATCTTGTTTGGTATCGCCGAATCGATCGCCGCATTCAACGGGCTGATTCTCGACCCCGAGCTGCCGCTGCACTTGGCCTTCACCGGTACCCGCGGCTAGAGACAAAACTCGATGACTGATCCAATCCCCTTGAGCCGCATAAGCCGTGGCCAGATTTTGGGCAAGCTCGCTGCCGGGCAGGCCATCCGCACCGCCGGAAGCCGGATATCCATGATCGGCCGGTCAGAACGGGCCCGTGAAGTGCTGGCAGAACGATCCTCGCTCCAAGCCGCCGAACAGCTCGTCACCGTGCTGGGCAGCCTGAAGGGCTCGGCAATGAAGCTCGGTCAGCTGCTCTCGATGCTCGAAGTCGATCTGGTGCCGGAGGCGCACCGAGAACGCTTCCGGCAAAAGCTGGCCCGGCTGCGCGACCAGGCCCCACGCGAACCGTTCTCGGTGATGCGACCGATCATCGAAAGAAATCTGGGAAGCCTCAGTAAGACATTCCGCGATTTCGACGAAACACCTGTCGCGGCCGCATCAATCGGGCAGGTCTATCGCGCCACCCTGCGAGATGGCCGCGATGTCGCGGTCAAGGTCAAGTACCCAGGCGTCGACGAAGCGGTGCGCGCGGATATGCAGAATCTCGCGCTCTTCACCAAGTTCTGGCGCAAAGCGATACCAACCCTTGCCAATTCGGCGTTCATGGACGAGATCTCACTGAGCCTGGAAGGCGAGCTCGACTACCTCCGCGAAGCACGCACCCAGCGACATGTTGCCGAGCACTATCGCGGGCATCCCTTCATCGTCATTCCCGACTGTGTACCGGAACTGTGCACACCGCAGGTACTCGTCACGGATTTTGTAGCGGGCGAAGCCTTTCCGTACATGCAAGGACTGCCCGACACCGAACGTAACCGAATCGGTGAACTCATCTTCCGCTTCTACGTCGGCTCGCTGTTCCAGGACAACGAGTTCTGCGGCGATCCCCATCCGGGCAATATCCTGCTCGCCGCCGATGGCACCGTCGGATTCGTGGACTTCGGGCTGTACAAGCGAATGGATCCCGAACATGTGGACTTCGAGCGTCAGACCATGAGCGCAGCATCTGAGGGCCGCGCCGACGATCTATACGACGCCATGGTGCGGCGCGGGGTGGTCGACCCGGACGCCGCGGTAAGCCCCCAGGACTGTTTGGAGTACTGCTATGCGGCGTCCGGATGGAACCTCGTCGATGAAGAAATGACCATTACTCCCGAGATCGCTTCCAGTGCAATGATTCTCGCCGTAGACCCACGCTCCGGCGAGTTCGCCGGCATGAGGCGCCAAAACCTGCCGCCCGAACACATCTTCTCGCGACGCGCGGACTTCTACACCTTCGGCGTCCTCGGCCAGCTCAACGTCACCAACAACTGGCATCGGATCGCTCGCGAATGGATCTATGGTGAACCGCCGACTACCGAGATTGGCTGCGCCATCCAGGAATGGCGCAGCTCCCGGAATTAGCGGCGCAGCAGTCCGTCGAGGGCTCGGCCGAACATCCACTGGCCGCCGGATCTGGCCAGCGTGTCGAAGAATCTCGGTAAACCGCGAATGCGCACTTCCTCACGCCAGACCACCCGAGAACCGCGGTCTGCGGGATGGACCTCGATCTCGGCCCAGCCCAGTATCAACGAACCCGTCTTCTCCAGCCGACACCTCCCAGGCTGCCCGCCCTGCGGCGGTTCCCATCCGGCGACCGTCATCGGATCATCGAAACCTATGCGCCCCAACCCGGTTCGCCCCACGAAGGTGGTACCGACGCCTGCGGGAGGGTCGCTGGTGACGACGACCGTCGTCAACGGGATGTGCTCGCTATGCCGCGGCCAGTCGGTGACCCGCGCGAAGGCGATCGCGGCGGGCAGCACACTGGCTCGCTCTATGAGAAAAAGGGCCATGAGCCGAACAGATTCGAGGTGGCCTTCTTACCGCGCAAGGCGACGATGGTGTCCTCCAGAGTTTCCCGCGGATCCCGGTAGGTGACTCCTAGCTCACGCTCGCTGGGTGAGTCATCCGAGGCGGGCATCTGCGTGTAGTACTGCATACCCGCCTCGGTGACCGGAGTGCCGTGCGGCACGTAGCGGCCGACCTGGTCCAGCACCGTCCCCGCTGCGCGCAGCACCGAGTCGGGTACCGGAACCGCAAGTACGGTACTGCCCGCTGCTTCGGTCAGCAGATCCACCAGCTCGTCGACCTCCAGCCGATGGCCACCCGCGGTGTAGCGGCGGGGGCCGCGTCCGGGTTCCAACAACGCGGTGTGCAAGGCGGCGAGGTCACGGACATCCACCACCAGCCACGCCGCACTACGGCCGGGGACCGACCTCAGCAGCAGGACCCAGCGCACCCCCTCGGCGGCCTCCCCGAATTGATCGCCGACGGGTGGTCCCAGCACCATGCCGGGATAGGTGATGGTCACCGGTGCGCCAGACTCCTGTAATTCGCGCACGTAGAGCTCCACCCGCGCCTTCGACTGCCCGTATCCGTCACTACCGCCCGCCGCGGGCAGGTTGGCGGCGAACGTGTCCAGGCCCGGCCGAAACAACGCGGTGATGCTCGAGACGTGCACGATCGGATCGAGGCCACGGTCAACCGCCGCCCCGAGGACGTTTTGGGTGCCCTCGAGGTTTATGGCCATCATCCGGTCGGCTTCTTTGGGATCCGTACTGACCATCGCCGCGCTATGCACCACCGCATCGCATCCGTCGAGTGCGGCCTCGACCGACTCCCGGTCGGTGATATCGCCGACCGCGTAGTCGGATACGTCGACACCCAGCGTCGCCACCGTGGTGTGCAGTCGCGCTTGCTTACGCACCAGAAAACGGACCTGATGCCCGGCGTCTGCGATCGCTTTCGCCGTCCACCCACCCACGAATCCGGTACCGCCAGTAACCAATACGCGCATGCTTCACGTCCCATCCGGTTCGGCGGCCCGCGCCAATCAGGACATCGTAGGTCGTCAGGGCTTCTATACCGGGCGAATACCGAAGAGCCATGCGCCACCGACCCCGCCGCGACGTGTGCCAAGATCGCTGGGTGCGTCTACGCCCTGCCCTCCAGCTCATCGCCATGCTCACCGCCATCGCCATGGCCCTGGCTCCGACCGCGAATGCGCAACCCGAGCGGGTAACGCCCATCGGACACATCGGTGAGACGCTGCATTTCGACTACGGCACCATCGGCGCGGACGTCACCGTGCACAACATCGAACCCACCGGCGTCCCCGCGGGAATGGCTCCCCCTCGCGGTGTCATCTGGAAGGCATACGTCACCATCCGGCCGACCAAGGTGCCCAATGCGTACGCGCTGCTGATGGCGCTCAAGCTCGGCGGCATCTCACCGGAAACCGGGGATGCGTACGAGCCGCAGCGCACCGACGAGCCCGACGATCTGAACTATGCGCTGCGCAACGCGCCGCAGGGATCGACCGTAAGCGGCGCTGTGTACTGGGACGTCTACCGCGGACCGGTGCGCCATATCGTGCTGCGTTCGGCACAGACCCAGGTCCACCTGGCCCAGTGGGACCTCTAGCGCACTTCTCCCGCGCGAGCCCTGGAGATCAGCGGGGCTGGAACAGGTAGTTCCGGAAGGTATCGGTGACCTTGTCCGCGGGCCGCCAAGAATCGGCGCTCCACACCGACATCCGGTAATCGCGCTCGGTGAACCAGGCCACGATGTCCCCGGCGGTGCGTCCGAAACGCTCCATGTGCCGGTCCTCCACCTCCAGCATCATCGCCGGTCGAGTCCGCTCAATCGTCTTCTCACCGCTGACCAGGACATCGAGTTCGGCGCCCTCGACATCGATCTTCACGAAATCGATCCGCGCGATGCCCAGACGTTCACAGAACCCGTCGAATGTCTCGGTATCCACGACCACCCGAATGTGCTCGTCGAACTCGGCATTCGAGCCGAGCCCGTCGGCTCCCGCGTCGACAAAGGACCGGCCGGTGATCGGCTTGCCGTTGCGCAGCGGAACGCTCATCACTTGCTCACCGGCATTGGTGCCGAGCGCGACAGCGTGACGGCGCACGTTCTGTGCGCTGCGCAGGCCCAGGGCCGCCGACGAGGTGGCATGGGCGAACCGCAGCGGCTCCAGGCTGTACACCAGGCCCTCGGCGCCCACCAGCCGTGCCAGCTCCGCGGTGTAGAAACCGGCGGCCGCACCCACGTCGAGGCACACATCCCCCGGCCTGACCACCTGCGCGATACCCACCAACTCGCTTTCCACCCACGGTGTGGTGCGGGCCAGTGTGCGCAGGCCCTGCCCCACCACCGCGTCACGAATCTCGCCGAAGGCCGTCACGCGCCGGGTCATGTGATGCTCCTCCTGAATGGGGTGAATGGGTCGCAGAGTCTGAAACCGGGCCAAGTATAGGTAGCGTGCCGGTCATGACGATTCAGGTCGGCACCGCCACAGCGGCCGACTGCACCGAGCTGGCCGACGTCGCCGCCCGAACCTTTCCTCTGGCCTGCCCACCGTCGTCGACGCAGGACAATATCGCAGCCTTCATCGCGGCCAACCTCAACGCGGACAGGTTCGCCGAACACGTCCGCGATAACCGCGTGCTGGTGGCGCGTGCTGACGGCACGACGATCGTGGGGTACGCGATGCTGGTCGACGGTGTCGTCGACGATCCCGAAGTCCAGCGCGCCGTCACGCTACGGCCCGCGGTACAGCTCTCCAAGATGTACGTGCTGCCGGAGTTCCACCAAGCCGGGGTGGCGGGCGCACTGATGAGCGCCGCCCTCACCGCGGCTGCCGGGCGCGGGGCCACCGGCGTATGGCTGGGCGTCAACCAGGAAAACGAACGCGCACAACGCTTCTACACCAAACACGGCTTCAGCCGCAGCGGCACCAAGACGTTCCGAGTCGGCGAGCGACTGGAGAACGACTATGTGATGCAGCGGGTCATCTAGCGCTCGGCAACGGCGCCGCGCTGAGCGCCAACAGCCGCGAGGTGGCGCGCAGGTACTTCTTGCGGAAGCCGCCTCCGACCATCTCGTCGTCGAAGATCGTGTCCAGCTTCACCCCCGACGCCACCACCGGGATGCCCGCGTCGTAGAGCCGGTCCGTCAGCGCCACGATCCGTAGCGCCACCGCCTGGTCATGTATCTGCTGCACGCCCGCGATGAATACCGCCGTCACACCTTCGATCAAGGTCAGATACCGCGAGGGATGCATGCTCGCCAGGTGGCGGCACAGATCGTCGAACTCGTCGAAGGTGGCACCGTCAATGGAGGCCGCCAGCTCGCGGAGTTCTTCGCTGGTGTGCGGCTCGGGTGCAGGAGGCAGATCACGGTGGCGGTAGTCGGGACCCTCCACCCGCACCGTGTTGAAGATCGCCGCGAGGGTGTTGATCTCGCGCAGGAAGTCCTGCGCCGCGAACCGGCCCTCACCGAGCTGCTCGGGCAGCGTGTTGGAGGTGGCGGCAATGGATACTCCACGGGCCACCAGTTCCGAGAGCAGCCGCGACACCAGCGTCGTGTTTCCCGGGTCGTCAAGCTCGAACTCATCGATGCAGACCACCGTGTAGTTCGACAGCAGCTCGATGCACTCCAGGAACCCGAAAACCCCGGCCACCTGTGTCAATTCGCCGAAGGTCGCGAAGGCCTTGGGGCCCGGCACGGTGTGGTAGATGGACGCCAGCAGGTGAGTCTTGCCGACACCGAATCCGCCGTCGAGATAGATGCCGACGCCGGGCAGCACCTCACGCTTGCCGAACAGTTTCTTCTTGCCCGAGCGGCGGGTGACCGCGTCCTGGCAGAACGCCCGACAGGTCTCCACGGCCGCGGCCTGAGTCGGTTCGTTCGGATCCGGCCGGTACGAGTCGAAGCTCACCGAAGTGAACGTCGGCGGCGGTACCAACTGCGCGATCAGCCGGTCATTGGAGACGGTGGGGTGCCGGTCGGCAAGGTGCTGGAGGTTTATTACGGCACCGGATTGCGGATCAGTCACACGGGCAGCGTAGCGGCGTGTTGAGATCTCCTTGTGGCCGACAACGACGGTGAACAGGCAATTCCGGGCTCTACTGGGACGCAGCTCACACAGCTGACGACGGGCGCATCGGTCGACCCAGGCCAGCTGGTCGATCTCTACGATTACCCCGACGACGCCGGACTCTATCTGCGCGCCAACATGATTGGCAGCTTGGACGGTGCAGCGACGGTGACCGGATCGTCCGGTGGGCTCGGCGGCGACGGCGACCGAGCGGTGTTCGCCGCGATGCGCGCCAATGCCGATGTGATTCTCGTCGGGGCCGGCACCGTGCGGACCGAGCGCTATCACGGAGCGCATCTACCGGTCAGTCAGCGCCAGCGCCGCCAAGCCCGCGGACAGAGCGAGGTGCCGGTGATCGCCGTCGTCACCGCCTCCGGGGCGATCGACCCCAGCACTCCCCTGTTCAACGAGTCGGAGATCGCACCCATCGTGGTGACCTCGGCATCCGGGGCGGCGAACGTCGCTTCCCGCGTATCCGGTGCGCAGGTAGTTGTCGCCGAGCACCACCTGCGCGCCGGGCAGGTCGACCTGCCCACGGCGTTGGCCGAGCTGCGCGGTCGCGGTCTGACCCGGGTGCTGTGCGAAGGCGGTCCCGCTCTGCTCGGCACCCTTCTTTCCGCACGTCTCGTCGATGAGCTGTGCCTGACCATTGCGCCGACCACGGTCGCGGGTGGCGCAATCCGGATCGCGTCGAGCCCCGCCGAAGCACTTACGTCGTGGCGACGGGTGTTGTTACTCGGCGACGCGGACGGGTACCTGTTCGCGCGGCACGTCCGGACCTAGCTAACGCTCTTCACGCAAGCGGCTCATCGCAGCTAACGCTTTTCACGCAAGCGGCTCATCGCAACCCATGCACACCCGATACTCTGGTCCGCATGGGTGCACGGCTGGCGGGGGCGATGGCGGTTGCCATGCTCCTGGCCGGGTGCGCCCCCGGCCCTTCCGCGGGACCGAATTTCGCGATGGACGAGGGGCGAGGAAATATCGGCCCACCCTCGGCGCCGCCGGTGAGCGGACCCCCATCCATCGACAAACCCAAGGTCGACCTGTCTTGGCAGGACTGCACCCGGGAGGTGCTCGCCAGTGCCGGCGTGACCACATCGCCGACGTTCACACTCGAATGTGCCGAGTACAAGGCCCCGCTGGATCCCATCAATGGCGCACCGGGCAGCGTGACGCTGGGCGCAGTGCGCGCCAAGACCTCGCAGACACCTGCCGATGCGGGGCCGTTGGTCTTCACCACCGGCTCGGATATCCCGTCCTCGGTACAGCTGGCGACCTGGCTCAACGGTCCCGGCGCCCAGGTGCTCAGACAACGCCCGGTGGTGGCTGTCGACCGCCGCGGCATCGGGCGATCCGATCCCATCACCTGCCGCGACACCTGGGATCTGCGGGACATGCGGGACCAGGCCCAGAATCGTGGCGGTGACGACCAGGTCGCGAGCCTCGGCAAGATCATCGAGACGGCCACCACCAACTGCACCGACACCATCTCCCCCGGTGACTCGGCCTACAACGACGCGCATGCCGCCGAGGACCTGGAGGCGTTGCGCGCCCAATGGGACGTGCCCAACCTGGCACTCCTTGGCGTTGGCAGCGGCGCCCGAGTGGCCCTGGCGTACACGGGATCTCATCCCAACAAGGTTGCTCGGCTGATGCTCGACTCACCCGTGGCCGCCGATATCGCCGCCGAGGCCGCCGCCGAACAGCGGCTCAAGGGCGAGCAATCTGCCTTCGATGCGTTCGCGGCGCAATGCGTCGCCAACAACTGCTCGCTGGGACCCGATCCGGCAGGCGCCGTCGGCGATCTACTGAATCGCGCCCAAAACGGCGGGCTGCCCTGGTCACGGGCGACCGTCGTCAGGGCGATCACCACGGCATTGGCGTATCCGGTCGGCGACGGCAACGCCGTCGTGCAGAACCTCGCGAACGCACTCAACGCTGCGCGCGGTCCTGACCGCGAGGCACTCACCCCGCTGGTGGAGCGGGCCAACGCGCTGCGCGATGCCGATGGACAGTTCGTCAACTCGTGCAGCGACGCGCTCAGCCGCCCCACTCCCGACCGGGTACGCGAGCTGGTGGTCGCCTGGGGCAAGCAATACCCCCTCTTTGGGCGCACCTCCGCCCTCGAACTCGTGAACTGCCTGCAGTGGCCCAGCGGATCGAAGTCGAATCCGCCGCAGGACTTGAAGATCAACGTGCTGATCCTCGGCGTGCAACACGATCCGATCGCCGGCAGCGAGGGCGTCTCGGCCACCGCCGCGGTCATCATCAACGCCAAGGCGGCCAGCAAGCGCGTCATGTGGCAGGGCATCGGCCACGGCGCCATCGTCTACACCGCATGCGCGCAGCCGCCGGCCCTCGGATATCTAGACAGCGGCAAGCTCCCGGAGACCGACACGTTCTGCCCGGCCTAATCGCACTTGCCAGAGCCCTGCGGGGCGCTCAGGGTACGGTGCCTGCGTGGTGTCAGTCGATGCGTTGTTTTCCGGCCTAGTGGCCGGCTTCAAGAACTCTTTGAAACCTCCCACGGCGGCACCGTCGGTAACGACCATCGTGCGCTCGGCACTGTGGCCACTCGCCATCATGGCGTTGATCCACCGCAGCTATGTGCTGGGCACCAACGGCTACATCACCGACGACTTCGGGCCCGTGTACCGGGCCGTTATCGCCTTCAAGCGGCACCTGCCGGTGTACGGCGAGAACTTCGCGTACGTCGACCCGCATTACATCTACCCGCCTGGCGGGACCCTGCTGCTCGCCCCCTTCGCATACCTGCCGGTGGACGCATCGCGTTACTGGTTCATCACCATCAACACGATCGCGATCGTCATCGCGGCGTACTTCTTACTGCGGCTGTTCGACTTCACGCTGGCCTCGGTGGCCGCGCCCGCACTCCTGCTGGCCATGTTCTGCACCGAAAGCGTCACTAATACACTGGTTTTCACCAATATCAACGGTGTCATGCTGCTGCTGGAGGTGCTGTTCTTCCGCTGGCTGCTGGACGGACGCAAGGGTGCGCAGTGGTGGGCGGGTGTCGCGATCGGCCTGACACTGGTGATCAAACCGCTCCTGGCTCCCCTACTGTTGCTGCCGCTGCTGAACCGGCAGTGGCGGGTTTTCGCGGCCGCCTTCGGTATCCCCGCCTTCTTCAACGCGGTGGCGATGTTCGGCCCGCACAAGGTCAGGATCGTGGACGGTTGGGACTATCTCCGGCGCACCCTGAAATATCTGGCGGAAACCCGCGACTACTTCAACAGCTCCATCTCCGGCAATGGCCTGTACTACGGATTGCCCGAGCCGCTGATCGCCTTCCTGCGCATCGCGTTCCTGGTGATCGCCTTGGTGAGCGTGTGGCTGTTGTACAAGTACTACCGGCAGCGAGACCCCAGGTTCTGGGCTCTGACCACCGGTGGCGTGGTGCTGACGGCTTCGTTCCTGCTACTGGGTCTGGGCCAGGGTTACTACTCGATGGCGCTGTTCCCGTTCGTCATGACGATCGTGCTGCCCAACTCGGTGCTGCGGAACTGGCCGGCCTGGCTTGCGATTTACGGGTTCTTCTCCATGGACCGCTGGCTGCTCAACCACTGGCTGACGACCGGACGCGCCCTGGAATACCTGAAGATCACCTACGGCTGGTGCCTGCTGCTGATCGTCGTGATGATGGTGCTGCTGCTGCGCTACCGGGATGCCAAGGCCGCTGGCACACTGGACCAAGGGCTTGATCCCGTGTGGATGCGCGAGAAGGCCAAGACCAAGGAGACACCAGCCGATGACGACACCGAGCGACCCGACAGTGAATCTGAGCGACGAGCAGTGGCGGGAGCGACTGACTCCTGAGGAGTTCTCGGTGCTGCGCCGCGCGGGCACCGAGCGACCGTTCGTCGGCGAGTACACCGATACCAAGACCGAGGGCGTGTACGCCTGCCGGGCATGCGGCGCCGAGCTGTTCCGCAGCACCGAGAAGTTCGAATCCCATTGCGGCTGGCCGTCATTCTTCGACCCGGCCGATTCCGATGCGGTGATCCTCAAGCCCGATAAGTCGCTGGGCATGCGCCGCGTCGAGGTGGTGTGCGCCAACTGCCACAGCCACCTGGGGCACGTCTTCGAGGGCGAGGGATATCCCACGCCCACCGATCAGCGGTACTGCATCAACTCGATCTCGCTGCGGCTGCAGCCGTCCTAATTCCGCGACACGCCGCATTACGGCGGATTCGTATCGCACGTTTCCGCCACGAGACGGCGTGTCGGCGGCTACGGCAGGTTGGCGACGAGGTCCTCGACCGATACCCGCGGGCCGGTGAAGAACGGCGTCTCCTCGCGCACATGCAACCGCGCCTCGGTCGCACGTAGGTCGCGCATCAGGTCGACGATGCGGTGCAGCTCGGGGGCTTCGAAGGCCAGCAGCCACTCGTAGTCGCCGAGCGCGAACGCGGGCACGGTGTTGGCGCGCACGTCCTTGTATGCGCGTGCGGCGATCCCGTGATCGGCGAGCATCTTGCGCCGCTCCTCATCGGGCAGCAGATACCAATCGTAGGACCGCACAAAGGGATACACACAGATGTAGGCGCCCGGATCCTCACCCGCAAGGAACGCCGGGATGTGGCTCTTGTTGAATTCGGCGGGCCGGTGCAGGGCGGCGTTGCTCCATACAGGAGTGCTGGCCCGGCCCAGTGCGGTGGTGCGCCGGAAGTCGCGGTACAGGGCCTGCAGCTGCTCGATGGATGCGGCGTGCGACCAGATCATGAAGTCGGCGTCGGCACGCAGACCGGCGACGTCGTAGATGCCGCGAACCACGACACCGTCGTCCTCGTGCCGCTTGATCAGGGTGGCCACCTCATCGGCGACACCGTCGCGGTCCTCGCCCAGTCCCCCGTCGCGCACCTGGAACACCGAGAACATCAGGTAACGGACGGTGGAGTTGAGGGTGTCGAAATCGAGGCTAGGCATGTCCCCATCGTGCCACGATCACCTGTGCCGCTTGAGAGGCGGAGGCCACACAGGCCGGCACCCCGATGCCGTCCAGGTAGGAGCCCGCCACCGCGATTCCCGGAGGCAGCCCGGCACGGATGGCATCCACCACATCGGCGTGGCCGGGCCCGTACTGCGGCATGGCGTCGATCCAGCGGGCCAGCGCCAAATCGATGGGAGCGACCGTGGCACCGAGCACCGTTTCCAGGTCGGCGACGGCCCAGTGCCGCAGCTGCTCGTCGCTGGTCGCCCGAGCCACGGTGTCGCCGAAGCGTCCATAGGACAACCGCACCACCTGGGTGCCCCGTCCACGCAATCCCCACTTGCTGGTCGAGAACGTTATGGCCTTGGTATGCAACGCTTCTCCCGATGCAACGAGCACACCGGAATTGGCGGGAATCGGGGCGTCGTCGGGCAAGGTCATGGCCACCACCACCGAGGAGGCCACCGGGATGCGTCGCGCCGCCACCGCTGATTCCGGTGCCACCGCGTCGAGAATGCGCGCCGCGCGGGGTGCGGGGACAGCGACGATGACGGCATCAAAGTGATCGGCCGTGATGTCCGCTTGATTCTCGCCGGTGAGCACCCATCCGTCGCCCTCACGTGCGATACCGGTGACCGCGAGCTGCCGGTGATCGGCACGGGCGCGGCACCAGAGCTCCTCCAGCAGCACCGTATAGCCACCGTCGATGGCACCGAAGATGCCGGTGGCCGAGATCGGAGGCAACGCCTGGCGGGCCGCGACGAGCAGACTGCCCGCCCCCTCGTCGAGTGCGCGGGCGATACCGGGTGCCGCCGTGCGCAGACCCGTCGTTGCCGCCGAACCCGCGTACACGCCTCCGAGCAGCGGATCGACCAGCCGAGCCACCACCTGCGGACCGAACCGAAGTGACACCAGGTCGGCGACGGTTGGTTCGGCACCGACGGTCCACTGCATACCGCGCTGGGGCTCGCTGTCGATGCGCGCCACGGTGTCGTCGTCGACCAACCCGACTACTGAGGACCCCGAGGCAGGGATTCCGTTGACCGTCCGCGTGGGCAACGGGCGCAGGCGGCCCCCCGCGTACACCAGCGGGCGCGCCCCCGAGGTCTCGAGTGTGCGGTCCGCCAGCCCGAGCTCGCTCAGTAGATCCACCACCTCGGGGCGCCGGGTGATGAAGGCCTCGGCACCGATATCGACCCGATGCTCGCCCAGGGTGATGGTGCGCAGGATTCCACCGAGCTGTTCGGCCGGGTCGTACACGACGACCCGGGCATCGTCACCGACCGCACACCGCACCCGATACGCCGCCGTCAGCCCCGAAATACCGCCCCCCACAATGGCAATGGAGCGTGGTCCGGCAGACGGCGGCGGTGTCACCTCGGCGTCACAAGGAGTGCACCAACGCCACCGCATCGGTGAGCACAGCCGGATCGGTATCCGGCAGCACCCCATGCCCCAGATTGAAGATATGCCCGGCCGCGCCGGCAGCCACGGCCTGACGCCCCTCGGCCACGATTCGGCGCACCTCACTCTCCACCACCGGCCAGCCTGCGAACAGCACGGCCGGATCGAGGTTGCCCTGCAAGGCTTTTCCGGAGCCGATCCGACGCGCGGCGACATCCAGCGGGGTACGCCAATCCACGCCGACCACCGTGGCCCCGGCCTCGCCCATCGCACCCAGCAGCTCGGCGGTACCCACCCCGAAGTGCGTCATGGGCACGCCAACGCCCGCAAATTCATCGAAAATTCTTGTGCTATGCGGCAATACAGCGGAGCGGTAGTCGGCCAGGGACAGTGCGCCCGCCCAGGAGTCGAATAACTGCAGTGCATCCACGCCGGCGTCGAGCTGGGCGCGCAGGAAAGCGATGGTGATATCGGTCAGCGCCGTCATCAGCGCGTGCCAGGTCTGCGGATCGCCCTGCAGCAGAGCCTTGGTGCGCTGATGGTTGCGACTCGGACCGCCCTCGACGAGGTAGGAGGCCAGCGTGAAGGGGGCGCCCGCGAAACCGATCAGCGGGGTCGCGCCCAGCTCGGCGACCAGCAGTCGCACCGCATCGCCGACGGCATCGACCTGACCGGGTTCCAGGCGAGGCAGCGCCGCCACGTCGGCGGTGGTGCGCACCGGGTTGGCGATCACGGGTCCGACATCGGGAACGATGTCCAAGTCGATCCCGGCGGCCTTGAGCGGAACCACGATGTCGGAGAAGAGAATGGCGGCATCTACATGGTGCCGACGGATCGGCTGCAGGGTGATCTCGCAAACCAACTCAGGATTGAAACAGGCGTCCAGCATCGCGTGATCGGCCCGTACCGCGCGATACTCGGGCAGCGAACGTCCGGCCTGCCGCATGAACCACACCGGAGGGTGGCTGGGGGCCTTCCCCGAGGCAGCCGCCAGGTAGGGAGAAAATGGCAGGTCACGTCGTATTTTCGAAGGGGTTCGCGGCCCCGTCGCGCGATCTTCGTTCAATCCGGTCATCACGCCCCATGCTGCCATGGCGACCTCGCACGGCGCGCCTCCGGGAGCATGTCGGCCCGGCGCATTACCGTTCATTGCTGTGACGTCTGCCGAACCAGCCCCGTTCCGCGCGGCGGTCGACGCGATGAACTCCGTGACCGCGCGTCCGGAGATCGAGCTGGGCACCATTCGTCCCCCGCAACGGCTGGCCCCGTTCAGCTACGCACTCGGCGCAGAGGTCAAGCACCGCGATACCGATAACGTGCCCGAACAATCCGAGGGCGACGCGTTCGGCAGGCTAATTCTGTTGCACGACCCCGAGGGCGACGAGGCATGGAACGGCACCATGCGGCTAGTCGCCTACATCCAGGCCGATCTCGATGCTTCCGAGGCCGTCGACCCGTTGCTGCCCGAGGTTGCGTGGAGCTGGCTTGTGGATGCGTTGTCGACCCGCTCCAGTGACGTGACGGCGCTGGGCGGAACCGTGACCGCAACCACCTCGGTCCGCTACGGCGATATCGCCGGTCCGGGACGTGCCCACCAGCTGGAGCTGCGGGCATCCTGGACCGCCACCGGCACCGATATCGAAACCCACGTCGAGGCGTTCTGCGAGGTGCTTGAGCATGCGGCAGGCCTGCCGCCGGTGGGTGTGACGGATCTGGGGACGCGTCATCGCGCCTAGCACTCGCGCTGCTGACTCAGATATATGAAAACCGACGATATGGACGCCGACGATATGGACGCCGACGCCGAGCTCCCGGAACCGACACCACTACGGCTCCCCGCCGACGGGGTACCGCCGATCACCGCCTCTACGGATGAAATCCGATCGGCCGCAAAATATTTGGCATCCGGCACCGGCGCCTTTGCCGTCGATGCCGAGCGGGCCTCGGGGTTCCGTTATTCCAACCGTGCCTACCTGATCCAGATTCGCCGACGCGGCGCGGGAACGGTCCTGCTGGATCCGACGAATGTTCCGGAAGCCCTGGAACCGATTGTCGAGGTACTGGGCAGCGACGAATGGATCTTGCATGCCGCCGACCAGGATCTGCCGTGCCTGGCCGAATTGGATATGAGACCGCCGTCGCTATACGACACCGAATTGGCCGGGCGTCTTGCAGGATTCGAGAAGGTGAACCTGGCCGCGATGGTGCACCGGCTGCTAGGCCTGGGCCTGGCCAAGGGACACGGGGCCGCGGACTGGTCCAAACGCCCATTACCGGATGAATGGCTCAACTACGCCGCACTCGATGTCGAGGTGCTCATTGAGCTCCGCGAGAAGATCGCCGAAGTGCTTGCCGAACAAGACAAAACCGAATGGGCCCGGCAGGAGTTCGAGCATCTGGTGCATACCCCGGCCTCGGCGACCCGGCGGGACAACTGGCGCCGCACCTCGGGCCTGCACAAGGTACGCAAGCCCGCACAGCTCGCCGCTGTACGCGAATTATGGCTCAGCCGTGACGAATTAGCGCGTACACGGGATATCGCCCCCGGACGGATCTTGCCGGATTCGGCGATCGTCGAAGCGGCGCTGGCCGATCCGAAGACACGCGACGAGCTGATCGCGCTGCCGGTGTTCGGCGGCCCGCGACAGAAACAGCAGGCCAACCGGTGGCTCGCCGCACTGGCAAAGGCGCGCAGCGGCGCGACTCCTCCACCGGTCAACGAACCAACTACGGGGCCACCGCCGGTATCGCGGTGGTCGCGGCGCAAACCCGAGGCGTACGCGCGCCTCGAAGCGGTGCGGACGGGCCTGACTGCGCTCTCCGAGCAGATCTCGGTGCCCGTGGAGAACATCGTCACCCCCGAGATCGTGCGGCGGATCTGCTGGGACTGGGACGGAAACGCAGACGTCGAGGAGCTACTGGCCGGTCACGGCGCGCGTCCGTGGCAGCGCGAGCTGACGGCCGCGATCCTTACCGAGGCGTTGGCCGACTAACTCGGGCGATCTCACCGCCGGCGAAAACTGAGTTGCACGGTCGCGCGGAACACGCTGTGCTGGTCCCCATGGCGACACTTCAACCCGTCGACGTGCAGCAGTGGCCACGAGGTGAATGGTTCGCGCACTATCTCGACCGTTGTCCCACCTACTACTCGATGACGGTGGAGCTGGATGTCACCGATCTCCTCGGGGCGATTCGTGCATCCGGCCGCAAGACATATCCGACTCAGATCTGGGCATTGGCGTCCGTCGTGAACCGTCATCCGGAGTTCCGCATGGCCCTCGACGATCAGGGAAATCCAGGAATCTGGGATGTCGTGGACCCTGCATTCACGGTGTTCAATCCCGACCGCGAGACCTTCGCGGGGATCAGCGCCAACTACACCAGCGACTTCGACGCCTTCCACACCGAAGTCATCGACCTTATGGCCGAATATCGTTACTCCTCAACCCTTTTCCCGCAAGGATTGCCCCGGCCCCGGAACGTGTTCGACATCTCTAGCATTCCGTGGGCGAGCTTTTCCGGCTTCACGCTCACCATCGCTCCCGGCTGGGAACACCTGGCCCCTATCTTCACCATCGGCAAGTTCCACGAGCGGGACGGCCGAACCATCATGCCGCTGGCCCTGCAGATTCACCATGCCGCGGCCGACGGGTACCACAGCGCACGCCTCGTGGAGGAACTGCGCGAAATCCTCGCCACTCCGGACTGGGTACGGGGTTAGTCGACCTGTTCGGAAACCGGGCTGTCGGTGCTTTCCCGGCTCATCGCGGCCACCCAGCCGGTGATCTTTCGGGCAATATGCTGATCGGTCAGGCCGAGCGCTTCAAGGATCTGCCCGCGCGAGGCGTGCTCCAGGAACTGCTGTGGCACACCGATATCCCGGCTCGGCACATCGATATCGGCATCCTGCATCGCCCTCGTCACCGCGGTGCCCGCACCGCCGTGCACGCCACTGTCCTCGAGAGTTACCACCAGCCGATGCTGGCGGGTCAGCTCTACCACGTACTCGGGCACCGGCAGCACCCAACGCGGGTCGACCACGGTGACCCCGATCCCCTGCTTTCCCAACCTCTCGGCCGCCGCCAGTGCCGTCGATGCGAACGGACCGACCGCCACCAACAGCACATCGGCATGTAAACCGCTCGCCGGCCGGGCGAGTACGTCGACTCCGTCACGCCGCTCGACCGCCGGGATATCCTTGCCGACTTCACCTTTCGGGAAACGCAGCGCTGTCGGCCCATCTTCGATGGCCAGGGCCTCGGTCAGCTCTTCGCGCAGCCGTGCGGCATCCCGCGGGGCCGCGACGCGCATCCCGGGCACCACGTTCAGGATCGACAGGTCCCACATACCGTTGTGGCTGGCACCGTCACTGCCGGTGATGCCCGCCCGATCGAGCACAAACGTGACCGGAAGCCGGTGCAGCGCAACGTCCATCATCACCTGATCGAATGCGCGGTTAAGGAACGTGGAATAGATCGCCACCACGGGGTGCATGCCACCCATCGCAAGCCCGGCGGCGGAGGTGACGGCATGCTGCTCGGCGATACCCACATCGAACAGTCGATCAGGGAAACGCTCACCGAACGCGCTCAGACCGGTCGGCCCGGGCATGGCCGCGGTGATCGCCACGATATTGCGGTGCTCGCTGGCCACATCGATGAGCGACTCGGAGAACACCGATGTCCAGCCCGGAGCTGAAACACTGATGGAGCGGCCGGTTTTCGGGTCGATGATGCCCGTAGAATGCATCTGGTCGGCCTCGTCGTCCTCGGCCGGGCCGTATCCCATGCCCTTGCGGGTGATCACGTGCACGATGACCGGGCCACCATAACCACGGGCGCGGCGCAGCGCGTCCTCCACCGCGTGTTCATCGTGTCCATCAACGGGCCCAACGTATTTCACTCCCAGATCGGTGAACATCAGCTGCGGCGAGACCGCATCCTTGACCCCAACCTTGAGGCTGTGCATCAACGCGTAAGCCAACGGCCCCACCACCGGCATACCGCGCAGCAGCTTCCTGCTCTCGTCGAGCACCTTCTCGTAGGTGGGCGTGAGCCGCAGCCCCGCCAGATGCGAGGCGAGCCCGCCGATGGTCGGCGCATAACTGCGCCCGTTGTCGTTGACGACGATGATGATGCGCCGATGCTCGCCGGCGGCAATGTTGTTCAGCGCCTCCCAGCACATGCCGCCGGTAAGCGCGCCATCACCGACCACGGCGACGACATGACGACGTCGTTGCCCGGTCAGTTCGAAGGCCTTGGCAAGCCCATCGGCGTAGGACAGTGCAGTGGACGCATGGCTGGATTCCACCCAGTCATGTTCACTCTCGGCGCGCGACGGGTACCCCGATAGTCCGTCCTTCTGGCGTAGCGTGTCGAAGTCTCCGCAACGTCCAGTCAGGATCTTGTGCACGTACGCCTGATGGCCAGTGTCGAAGATGATCGGGTCATACGGTGACTCGAAGACGCGATGCAGCGCGAGAGTCAGCTCGACGACACCCAGGTTGGGTCCAAGGTGGCCGCCGGTGGCAGCCACCTTATGGATCAGGAACTCGCGGATCTCGTCAGCGAGCAAGTCCAGCTCTCGCTTGGAGAGACCCTGCAGGTCACCCGGTCCCCTGATGTCGTCAAGCATCTGGTCAGTCTACGCAGCGATTCAGATCTGGTCGCTTGGAGCGGAGCCAAAAACATCGGGCACTCCATCGTGGTCGGCATCAAGTGTCTCCTTGGCCTCAATCCGCTGATATGCCCGGTTCCGCAGCCTCAGCACCACCGCCGCCACGGCCGCCGAGGTAAGCGATCCGGCAAGGACACCGACCTTGACGTGTTCGGCAGCCGGCCCGGTCCCGAATGCCAGCTCCCCGATCAGCAGCGACACGGTGAACCCGATCCCGGCAAGCAGCGTCACACCAGCGATATCCAGCCAACTCAGATCGTCGTCCAAACTGGCTCGGGTGAATCGCGCCAACAGATACGTGGTGACGAAGATCCCTATCGGTTTGCCCACCAGCAGGCCGAGGACCACGCCGAGAGCCACTGGATCCAACAGCGCCTGGCCCAATCCGGTGAAGCCGCCCAGGGTCACCCCCGCAGCGAAGAACGCGAATACCGGTACCGCGACACCCGCCGACAGTGGTCGTAGCCGATGCTCGAACCGCTCGGCCATTCCGTGCACGTCCGTGCGTCCGTCCCGCCTGAGAACCGGCACCATAAAGCCCAGCAGCACGCCCGCCACCGTCGCGTGCACACCCGAGGCATGCACCAACGCCCAGGTCGTTACCGCCAGCGGCACCAGCAGCCACCATTCCCGGCGACGACGCTGCACCGCCAGCGCGAACAGCGCCAGCGGGATGATCGCCAGGCCCAACGGTCCCCAGTGCAGTTCATCGGTGTAGAAGACCGCGATCACAATGACCGCCAGCAGATCGTCCACCACCGCCAGGGTGAGCAGGAATGTGCGCAGCGCCGAGGGCAGATGCGTGGAAATCACCGCGAGTACCGCAAGCGCGAAGGCGATATCGGTGGCCGTGGGGATCGCCCAGCCTCGCATCGCCTCGACGCCACCGGATGCATTCACGGCGAGATAAATGGCGGCCGGAACAAGCATGCCGCCCATGGCAGCAACGATCGGCAGCGCGGCGCGACCCGGGTCCCGCAGATCCCCCGCGACGAATTCCCGTTTGAGTTCGACGCCGACGACGAAGAAGAAGATCGCGAGCAGCCCATCGGTGGCCCATCCCGCCAGCGTGAGGTTCAGGTGCAACCGCTCCGGCCCGACCACGAATCCCGCCAGGCGGTAGTAGTGGGCGCTCCAGGGCGAGTTGGCCCACAGGAGTGCCGCCAGTGCCGCCAGGACCAGCAGCACGCCGCCGACGGTTTCCTTGCGCAGGATCTCTGCGACACGAGACGACTCCGCCCACGATCCGCGGGTGAAGACGCGTTGGCGCAGGCGCATGAGTTTAGGTGTCCGTCCTCGTGAGTTACGTCAGCTTTTCTGCAGAGCTGTACAAACGCCGACCAGACTTCCCGGCACACCTGCTGGCTACTTTATAAGATCTTGACGCTCGGCGCCCGATCACCGGGTGAGGAGCGCAAAGCTCTCGATGTGATGAGTCAGCGGGAACGCATCGAACATTCGCAGCTCACGCACCTGATATCCCTGCTCCAGGTACAGGCCCACATCCCGCGCGAATGCCGCTGCCTCACAGCCGATATGAATCACCCTCGGCACGTTTGCCTCGGCGATTCGTCCAATGACCTCGCGTCCCGCCCCCGCTCGCGGCGGGTCCAGCACCGCGACATCGGCCTCACCCAGGTCCCGCACGGCATGGCGTACCGACCCGCAGATCATCGTGACCTGGCGCAGATCTGCAAGCGCACCCTTGGCGCTGCGGAACGCCGGGCGCGAGGTGTCGACGCTCACGACGCGTCCCGTGGGACCCACCGCCTCCCCCAGCACCGAGGCAAAAACCCCGACGCCGCCGTATAAGTCCCAGGCACTCATCCCCGGTTCCAGCTCGGCCCATTCCGAGACCAGCCGACTGTAAGTGCTCGCCGCGTCGCGATGTGCCTGCCAGAAGGCCGTCACCGGCACCAACCAATGCCGGTCCCCCACCTTCTGCACAGTCACGTCCTCGCCCTCGGCGACCGTGCGTCCGCGCAGCACATGCCTGCGGCCCTGATCGTCCATCACGGCATGTAACGGCCCCTCGGAACCGAGATGCGGTTCATCCAGCCCGTCAAGCAGCCCAGGTACCACTTGGGCACACCGCAGATCGGTCACCAGCTCGTCACTGTGATAGCGGTGAAAACCAGGTTGCCCCAAGGCATTCACATCCAGACGCACCCGAGTCCGCCAAGCGGTGGGGCCGCCGGTCCCCACCTCCTCGGCCACACCCTGCCAGTCATACTTGCCGAGCCGGGCCAGCTGCTGGCTCACCACGTCGCCCTTGAGCTCACGCAGATACGCGGGATCAGCGAAAGACAAGTCACAACAACCGGATTCACCGCTACCGTGCGCGATCGGACACAGCGGTTCAATTCGGTGCGGTGATGGATCGAGGACCTCGATCGCTGCGCCGTGCCAGAAGCTGGCTTGCCGGTCGTCGGTGATCTGAACGCGTACCCGTTCTCCCGGTAACGCGTATCTGACGAAGATGACCCGCCCGTCATGTCGGGTCACCACGCTGCCTCCGTTGGCCGGCCCGCCGGTCTCGACCTCCAGGATGTCGCCTATAGCCATCTATTCAGCCTCTACGAATCGAAACCGCGGCGTGAGTCACCGGGTGCGGGCTGCTCGTCGAGCTCTCGGCGACGTTCGGACGAGTCGAGCTGCCACGGAACGGATGTAACCATGACGTTGGGGACGAACAGCAGACGCCCCTTGAGCCGCAGCGCACTCTGGTTGTGCAGCACCTGTTCCCACCAATGACCCACCACATACTCGGGGATGAAGATGCTGACGACAGTGCGCGGCGCTTCGTTACTGATGCGTTTGACGTAATCAAGGATCGGCCGGGTGATTTCGCGATATGGGGAGGCGATCACCTTGAGCGGGGTGCTGATATCGCTTATCTCCCATTCCCGGACAAGTTCGCGAGTGTCCCGATCGTCAACGCTGACGGTCACCGCTTCCAGCACGTCGGGGCGGGTGACCCGGGCGTAGGCGAGTGCGCGGAGGGTGGGCTGGTGCACCTTGGAGACCAGTACTACCGCGTGGGTGCGGCTGGGCAGCACCACTTCTCCCTCATGGTTGTCCAGCTCACGGGCCACGGTGTTGTAGTGCTTGTGAATCATCTTCATGAGCACGAACAGCAGGCCCATCGCCAGGATCGCGATCCACGCTCCGGCAAGGAATTTGGTGACCAGAACGACCAGCAGCACCGCGCCGGTCATCAGAAAACCGACGGTGTTGATGACGCGCGAGCGGAACATCTTGCGGCGCACCGCCGGGTCGGTCTCGGTCTTGAGCAGCCGGGTCCAGTGCCGCACCATGCCGATCTGACTGAGCGTGAAAGACACGAAGACACCGACGATGTACAGCTGGATGAGAGCCGTCACCTCGGCCTTGAATGCCACCACGAACAGGACCGCGACGGCCGACAGGAAGATGATGCCGTTGGAGAACGCCAGCCGGTCACCGCGGGTGTGTAGCTGCCGCGGCAGGTAACGGTCTTGCGCCAGAATCGATCCAAGCACCGGGAAGCCGTTGAAGGCGGTATTGGCGGCCAACACCAGGATCAGCGCGGTCACCACGGTGATGAAAAGGAATCCAATCCGGAAGTCCCCGAACACCGCCTCCGCCAACTGGGCAACCAGAGTCTTTTGGTGATAGTCCGCGGGGGCGCCCACCAGCTGCTGGGCCGGATCCTCCGCGATTTTCGCACCGGTGCGCTCGGCCAACAGGATGATGCCCATGAAAAGCGTGATGGCGATGCCGCCGAGGAGCAGCAACGTGGTGGCCGCGTTGCGTGACTTGGGTTTCCGGAATGCCGGCACGCCGTTGCTGATCGCTTCCACACCCGTCAACGCGGCACAACCAGACGAGAACGCGCGGGCGACGAGGAACACCAGCGCGAATCCCATGATGCCGCTGCCCTCGCCGTGCATCTCGAAAGACGCCGATTCGGCCCTCAGCGGGGTATTGAGCACGTAGATCTGGAACAGACCCCAGCCCAGCATGAGATACATGCCGATCATGAAGGTGTACGTGGGAATCGCAAACATGGCACCCGATTCGCGGACACCTCTCAAGTTCATCGACATCAGGACCACGATGGCCACTACGGCGAATGCGACCTTGTGCTGAGCGACGACAGGAATGGCCGAGCCGATATTCGACATCGCCGAGGACATCGAAACGGCAACGGTCAACACGTAATCCACCAGCAGCGCGCTGCCGACCGTCAGGCCCGCAGTGGGCCCGAGGTTGGTGGTCACCACCTCGTAATCACCACCGCCGGAGGGGTAGGCGTGCACATTCTGCCGGTAGCTTGCCACCACCACCATCATCACCGCGGCCACCGCCAGCCCGATCCATGGCGTCAAGGCATAGGCGGACATCCCCGCGACGGAGAGCACGAGGAAGATTTCCTCGGGCGCATATGCCACCGAGGACAACGCGTCGGAGGCGAAAACCGGGAGCGCGATCCGCTTCGGCAGCAGGGTATGGCCAAGGCTGTCACTACGGAACGGCCGGCCGATTAGCAGGCGCCGAGCCGCCGTCGACAGCTTGGAAAGCGTAGACACGAACGCCAACAGTAGGCCACGCGAGCAATCGCGGTACGGTCTCACTTGACATCGCTGTGTCTGATGCCGCGACGCGGCGTTAAGTAGTGCGACAAGCACTAAGCCGAATGCTTTATCCGGAAAGGTCTACTGGTGCGAGTAGTGGTGATGGGCTGCGGGCGCGTAGGCGCAGCGCTGGCCGGCGGCCTAGCCAGAATCGGCCACGAGGTGGCGATCATCGACAAGGAAGCGTCGGCGTTCAACAGGCTCAGCGCCGAGTTCACCGGCGAACGCATCGTCGGCATGGGTTTCGACCGCGATGTCCTGCTGCGGGCCGGAATCGAGCGGGCACAGGCCTTCGCCGCGGTCTCCTCCGGTGACAACTCCAACATCATCTCGGCCCGGGCGGCCCGTGAGACCTTCGGCGTGGACCGAGTGGTCGCCCGTATCTACGACGCCAAACGCGCCGCCGTGTACGAGCGCCTGGGCATCCCGACCGTAGCCACCGTGCCGTGGACCACCGATCGCCTGCTGCACGCGCTTACCCGTGAGAGCGACACCACCAAATGGCGTGACCCGTCCGGTTCTGTCGTGGTCACCGAGCTGGCCCTGCACGAAGAGTGGATCGGCAAGCGCATCACGGCATTGGAAACCGCAACCGGCGCCCGAGCGGCCTTCATCATTCGGTTCGGCACCGGTCTGCTTCCCGACGCCAAGACTGTGATCCAAGACAGTGACGAGGTTTACGTATCGGCCGTATCGGGCCGGGCCGCCGAGGCGATGGCGATCGCGGCGCAGCCACCGGGCGAAGATGCCGATGACGACCACGGAGGTTCCCGATGAAGGTCGCCATCGGAGGTGCCGGCGCCGTCGGTCGGTCCATCGCCCGCGAGCTCATCGAGAGCCGGCACGAAGTCACCCTGTTCGAACGCAACCCCGAGCACATCGATCCGGAGTCCGTGCCCGAGGCGAAGTGGCGGCTCGGTGATGCCTGCGAAATCAGCCTGTTGGAAGGCGAGCAGCTACATACCTTTGACGTGGTGATCGCGGCCACCGGTGATGACAAGGCCAATCTGGTGCTGAGCCTGCTGGCCAAGACCGAATTCGCGGTCCCGCGCGTAGTTGCCCGTGTGAACGATCCACGCAACGAGTGGCTGTTCGACGACGCGTGGGGTGTCGATGTCGCGGTCTCGACACCGCGGATGCTGGCCTCTCTGGTCGAAGAGGCCGTGGCCGTTGGTGACGTGGTGCGGCTCATGGAATTCCGCCGCGGGCAGGCCAATCTGGTGGAGATCACGCTTCCGGACGACACCCCGTGGGCCGGTAAGCCGGTACGGAAACTGGAGCTTCCCCGCGATGCGGTGCTGGTGGCGATTCTGCGCGGATCGCGGGTGATCGCGGCGCAATCCGACGAGCCCCTCGAGGGCGGCGACGAGCTGATCCTGGTGGCCACCGCGGATATCGAGGACGAGCTACACCGGGCCGTGCTACCCGAGTAATCCCTCGGGCGGGTAAGCGCTATCGCCCCGGGTTTCGGCCGGTTCCTCGGCCACTGGTTCGGTGTGGCGCCGCACGTAGCGGATCACCAGCAGGGTGATGAGTGCGCCGACCGCCGTCAAGGGCCAGCCCATCGCAATCTTCGTACCACCGAGCCAGGCCGTATTACCGGCGAGGTAGAGCCACTGCTGCACCACAAACCTGGTGGCGAACAACACGATCCATGACACCGTGGCGATATCGAAGGCCAGCACGATGCGCCGGTTGTTGCGCCACGACATATCACCCCCGGTGGCCCAGCTGTAGGCATAGCCGACGATCGGTCTGCGGATGACGACCGAGGCCAAAAACACGATGCCCCAGAAGAAGTTGGCCCAGATCCCAATGAGGAAGTAGCCCTTGGCCTCTCCGAGCAGGTAGGCGATCAGCGCGCTGATGCCGACGCTGATGAACCCCGAGACTGCCGGTTGCAGCGATTCGCGCCTTACCAAGCGCCAGAGCAGGATCAGGGTCGCGGCGGACAGCGCCGAGACGATCGCAGGCGTCAGTGAGGACACGCTGACCGCGATGACGAACACGATCACGGGGATCGACGAATAGACGATTCCCTGCCATCCCCCGGCCTGATGCCACATCTCGTGCAGCGGCGAGCTGCCCGGCTCCTCGGGCTTTGTCCCGGGCACACTGATCTTCAGCTGTGGCCCGTTATGCGCGTCGGGGTCGCCCGAGCCGCGGTCGGGCTCGTGCGGTGGGGTTTCTGGCACTTACCGCTGAATCTCGTAGTACGGGTTGTGAATCACCTTGCCGCCGTTCTCAAGCTTGCCGAGGCGACCGCGCACCAGCAGGGTGCATCCCGATTCGATACCGGGGATGCGGCGCTGGCCCAGCCACACGAGCATCACGGTATCGGTGCCGTCGAACAGCTCGGCCTTCACGCCGGCCACACAGCCCTTGGAGTTGGTTTCGACGGTGCGTAGCGTCCCGACCATGGTGACTTCTTGGCCGCGTTGACAATCGATGACACGCTGAGCACCGGTGGCGGTGGCGGCGTCACAGATTTTCTCGGCGTCCACTTGCTCCAGGTCCTCTGTCAGTCGACGAGTCAGTCGACGCAGATAACCGCCGGTGGTAGCCACTTCCAGTCCTGGCCTCTCAGCATGCGCAATTTGATCGGTGCATCCGCCACGGTAGACCTTTGCGCCGCGCGATGCCAGGCGACTCTCAGGGTGTCCCGCCCACCGGGCAGTATCACGTGTGTGACGCCCATCAACGGTCTTCGCGCAAGCGGCTCATCCATAGAAATCGATGGCCACACGGCTGTTCTCATGCCCGGTACCGGCTCCGACGACGACTACATCACACGGGCGTTCGGCCCCGCTCTTACCGCCGCGGGGGCCACCCTGCTCGCGGTGCGCCCTGAGCCGAATGACCTGGTCAACGGCTATTGGCGGGCGCTCGATCGGGCCGCTCAGAATGGCCCGATCATCGTCGGCGGGATGTCCATCGGCACCGCCGTGGCCTTGACGTGGGCATTGCAGAACCCCGATGCGACGGTGGCCGTGCTGGCAGCTATGCCCGCGTGGACAGGCGCGCCGGAGAACTCTCCGGCCTCGGTGTCCGCCCGGATCACCGCCGAATCGCTGCGTGCCGACGGGTTGCAGGCGGTGACCGCCGCGATGCGGGCCAGCAGCCCCGGCTGGCTCGCCGCCGAGCTCACGCGCTCATGGGCCGTCCAGTGGCCGGGCCTGCCCGATGCCATGGAGGAGGTGTCGGCGTTTGTGAACCCGTCCGCCGACGATCTCCGCGGATTGACCGTGCCCTTGGCGGTGGCAGCGGCCACCGATGACCCGATACATCCGCTCGCGGTCGGCCGAGACTGGGCATCCTGGGCGCCGCGCGCGGCGCTGCGCACATTCACCCTCGATCAGCTGGGCGCCGATCCGTCCTGCCTGGGTGCGGCCTGTATCGGCGCGCTGAGCGATATCTGATTCAGAGTCCGCGAGCCGACGGGTCGGCAGTGGCCTCGATCTTCAGCACCAGACCGTCCCGTGTCGTGAGGGTGACGACCGCAAACAGCCTGCGCTGGGCGAACGCCAGCAGTACCGGCTGCCCAAACGGCCCACCGACCAAGGTGGCACCGTGGCCGAGATAGACGAGCAGGTTGGTGGCGACATCGGTGCGTCCGTGGTTGACCTGCGGCGGGGGCGCGGGATCTCCGATGATGGTGCCCACTCCCCACACGCTTGGGTCCAGCACCGCCATCAGCCCGGTCAGGTCGCCGTTGGCGCATGCGGTGACGAACTTTTCGATCAGCTGCTGGTGTTCGACACCCGTGACATCACCGGTTCGCGAGGCGGACTGCTGGAAGCGGCTCCGCGCCCGTCGGGCCAGCTGACGGCAGGTGCCTACCGGACGGCCCACGGTAGACGCGATCTCCTCGAAGGGGACCCCGAACACGTCATGCAAGACGAAGGCCACCCGCTCACCAGGGCTAAGCGTTCGCAACACCTCCAGCAGAGCGCTGCGCACCTCGTCGTCCAGGGTGACTCTCTCGGCGGGATCAGTACTTCCCGAAACATGCAGCGGTGCGCCGGATTCCACGATCAACTCCTCCCCCGTCCGCTCGCGACGCATCCGCGCCGAACGCAGCTGATCCAGGCACAACCGACCGGTCACCACCGATAGCCAGGCGCGCGGCTCGTCGATCTCCGACTCCTCGGCCCGCGCCAGCCGCACGAAGGCCTCCTGAGCGGCGTCCTCGGCGTCCCCGATATCTCCGAGCATCTGATAGGCCAGGTTGACCAGATAGGGGTAATGGTCGCGCCAGGCGGCCGCCACCAGTGCGTCGTGGATAGATGAGGAACCACTCATGTCACTACGACGATTCCGCGCCCAAAAAAGTTACCGATCAAGCCCGAGTAACTTGCGTAACTTTCTATGTCCCCGCCTCGTCGTAGTCATGTGGCCATCCGGCCATCTCGAACCTCCCGAAATGGAGAACCCGATATGACAATTCTCGTCACCGGCGCAACAGGCAATGTGGGGCGTCCACTTGTCGAGTTGCTCGCCAAGGCCGGAGCCGACGTACGCGCGGTCACCCGGCAGCCCGAGCACGCGGATTTCTCACCGGAAGTGAAAACCATCGAGTCGGCCCGAACCGGGCTCAGCGGCGCCACGGCCGTCTTTCTCAATTCACGGGCGTTGGGCGACGATCTCGCCGGCTTTGTGAACCAGGCCGTGCACGAAGGGGTTTCGCGACTCGTCGCACTGTCGGCCATCAACTGTGACGACGACTTCTCCCGACAGCCGTCACGGTTCCGCGGAGATCGGAACAAGGAGGTGGAGCAGTACGCCGTCGAGTCCGGAGTGGAGTGGGTGAGCCTGCGTCCGACCGTCTTCGCATCCAACTTCCGCGGAATGTGGTCCGGCCAGCTCAGCGCGGGCGATGTGGTCCGCGGACCGCACGCATCCGCCTCGACCGCCCCGATCGCCGACCGGGACATCTCCGAGATCGCAGCCCACGCGCTGCTGACGGACGATCTCGTCGGCCGACGCATCCCGTTGACCGGCCCGCAGGCCTACACGAACGCCGAGCTGGTCGCGGTTCTCGGAGACGTTCTGCACCGCCCGCTTCAGTACCACCAGGTCCCCGACGATCTTGTGCGCCAGCGCTTCACCGGCCTGGGGTTTCCGGACGGATTCGCTGACGCGTACCTGGCGATGCAGGCGTCCACGGTCTCCACGCCGGCGGTTGTCACGCACGAGGTGGATCGGATACTCGGGCGCCCTGCAGAGACGTTCGCGGCCTGGGCCAACAGGTTTCGGGCCGAATTCACACCTCAGAAAGGCTGATCGCCATGTCCAACGTGCCTGACGGCCTTCACGCCAGCGGCTCATCCAACCACCCACCGCGGTGGCTCAAACCGATGAACAAGATGGTGCGGGCATTCCACCGCCTCGGCATCCCCACCGGTCCGGCCATGGTTCTGACCGTCCCCGGGAGGAAGACGGGACAACCTCGACCCACACCGATCACACCATTCGAAATGGACGGCCAGCTCTTCGCCGTCGGCGGCTATCCGGGCTCAGATTGGCCCCGCAATGCCGCCGCAGCCGGTTCTGGAACCCTCACCAGACGAAACCGTGTCCAGCACGTCAGGATCGTCGCTGTACCGCCCGAGACGGCGCGACGGGCGCTGCGGGAATTCGCCATGAAGGTTCCGGTGGGCGTGCGGTTCGCCAAAAACGCTGGACTCGTTCGGCATGGAACTCCAGACGAGTTCGAAGCACTGGCCGGAACACTGGCGGTGTTCCGGTTTGATCCGGACTAGATCCCCAAGGTCGCTTTGGCTTCCGCCCGCCGGACCTAGCCGCCGGTGATCGTGGACCGGAGCTGCTGCATGGCAGAGCCCGAGACACTGCGGCGAGCGACCGGCGTCGGATCATCCTGTGGGGCCGGATCCTCGACGGCGGCTTCCGCCTGCGCCTGCGCTTGTGCCTGGGCCGCCTGTAGCTGTTCCAGCATCGGTTCGGGCAGTGCCACCGGCAGCGGGGTCCGTACCGGGTACGGGTGATCGTCACGGCGGACGACGGTGTCGGCCACCGCCTCGCGCGCCTCCTTAGTCAGCGCCTCGATGGTTTCCGGCGGGCCCGTCAGCACGCAGCGGATCATCCATCGGTAGCCATCGACGCCGATGAAGCGCACCGACCCTCCGGCGGTGACACCGGCGACCTCACGCCCCCAGAGACCATCGACGATCGACACCTCGGCCGATTCCTTGCGCAGGGAGTCGGCCAGCTCGGCGGCGATCTCGCGCCAGAGCCCGGTCGACTTGGGTGCGGCGTACGCGGCGACCGAATAACGCCCGTTGGGCGTCAGCACGAAGACGGCCCCGGGCTCGCCGGAGGCGGTCAACTCAACCTGAATCTGCCCGGTTTCAGGCACGGGAATGAGCACCGAGCCCAAGTCCAGGCGTCCGGTTCCGGCGTCCTCCGGACTGTCAAAGTCTTCGATTTCGTATGGGCCGTCAAATGTTTCGCCCGATGCCGCGCCGGACGACACATCGACTGTGTCATCTAGGTCGTTGAGACCGCCACTACGGTGTAAAGCCATCACAAACTCGCATGTCCGCCGCTGGACCCGTGTCCACCCACACCGCGGGTGGTCACGGCCAGACCGGCCTCGTCAAAGGAATCCACTTCAACCAGCTCCGGCAACTCGACCTGCTGAACCAGTAGCTGCGCAATCCGATCGCCTCGGGTGATGACGATCGGGGTCTCCGGATCCAGGTTGATCAGGCTGAGCTTCACCTCGCCACGATACCCGGCATCGATCGTGCCAGGGCTGTTGACGATCGAAAGGCCCACGCGCGCAGCCAGGCCCGAACGCGGATGCACCAACCCGACCATCCCGCTCGGGACGGCCACGGCGATACCGGTGCCCACCAGCACCCGGCGCCCGGGTTCGATCACGACATCCTCGGCGCTGTAGAGATCGACTCCCGCATCATCGGCATGCGCACGGGAGGGCAGGGGAAGCTCTCGATCGAGGCGAACGATCGCCAATCTCGTAGGTGTGGGCACGATCGCCCAGACTACCCTTGGCCGCGTGACGGCATCCCCCAGCAACACGACCGATACCCGCTATATCGAGCGGCTGTGGGTTCCCTGGTGGTGGACGCTGCCCGGCTTTGGTGCGGCAACGCTGCTCGGGCTGGAAATCAATCAGGGCATGCGCCAGCTTCCCAGCTGGGTGCCCTACCCGATCCTGTTCGCGATAGTCACGGGAGTCCTGTTGTGGTTCAGCAGGATCCGCGTGGAGGTTGCGACCGGACCGGGCGGGATCGCCGAGCTGCGGGCGGGATCCGCGCACCTGCCGGTCAGTGTGATCGCCAAGTCCGCGGCGATTCCGGACACCGCGAAAAGCGCAGCACTCGGCCGCCAACTCGATCCGGCAGCCTTCGTCGTACATCGGGCGTGGATCGGTCCGATGGTGCTGGTGGTGCTCGACGACCCGGATGATCCGACGCCGTACTGGCTGGTGAGCAGCCGCCACCCCGATCGGGTGCTGGCGGCCCTGCGGAGCTGAATGTCGCCGACGTTGCGGCTCCGGAGCTAGCTCGTCACGCCGCGCAGTCAGTGCAGATCAGCTGGCCGTTCTTCTCACTCGCCAAACGGCTGCGGTGATGCACCAGGAAGCAGCTCGAACAGGTGAACTCATCGGCCTGCTTCGGGATCACCCGTACCGATAGTTCCTCGCCTGATAGGTCGGCGCCCGGTAGCTCGAACGATTCGGCGGTTTCCGCCTCATCGACATCGACCACCGCCGACTGTGCTTCGTTGCGACGAGCCTTGAGCTCCTCTAACGAGTCCTCTGACACATCGTCGGCGTCAGTTCGCCTCGGAGCGTCGTAGTCGGTAGCCATGCGTCCATCCCCTTATCAACATCTCGTCATCTAGCTTCTGCAATAGGCGCAGCAAGGCTTTGTACCAGGCTGAAACGGACATCACAAACTATTAGTGCCCGGATTCCGCCGGTTCTTAGTGTGATTTGCATCACACAGCAGTGGACACCCGGTCTATTTCGCCGTCTGTCGCGAAGAAGTCCGCTGGCCTAGAGTGCCATCCGTGGTCGCAGACATCACCGAGGGCACCTCGGTAGACAAGCTTGGGCGCCCTTTTCGACGCCGGAACTATTTGCCAGCCCTATGTGTCGGGTTGGCACTCCTGACCGTCACCGTGTTTGTCTGGGCTTCGGCGCTCACCCGGGAGGCACCGGTCAAGGAGGCGACGGCATGCAACTCGCCCGCTCAGCAGACCGAGCCGGGTGGCGCCGGCATCGGCAACCCGATATCTCGCTCCTCGCTGGCAGGCACCAGCCCGGCCACTCTTAGCGACGTCAAGGTGCGTGTCCTGAACGCCAACGGCCAGGCCGGTCAGGCCGGAGAGGTATCCACCTCGCTGCGCGATGTGGGGTTCCCCTCACCAACCGCCGATAACGACCCGTTCTACCCCGCCGGTTCCCGCCTGAACTGTGTCGGCCAGATACGTTTCGGGGAATCCGGGTACGCCACCGCCGTAACGCTCTCGCTGGTGGCACCGTGTGTCGAGTTCGTCGAGGACAAGCGATCCGACGATTCGGTGGATCTGGCACTCGGCAGCGAGTTCACCGAACTCGCCTCGGGTAATGCGGTCACCTCGGCACTGAGCAGCCTCAAATCCGGTAACCAGGCCAACTCCGATTTCATCGCCCGGGCGCGACAGAGCACCTGCTAGCCGGGAATCGGTGACCTGGCGTCGATATCTGTCAGGAGCTGCCCGAACTCCCGGGCGATTCCGGGTGCCATCGCCGCGATGAGTTCGCCATCCGAGCTGGGGGCATCGGCGCCCGGCAACACCAGCACCGCACCGGCCTCACGCGCGATGAGGGCGCCCGCAGCCCAGTCCCAAGGCCCCAGCCCATGCTCGTATTGGGCATCGACGCGCCCCTCGGCCACTGCGCACAGATCCAGCGCCGCCGAGCCGATCCGTCGCACGTCCCGCACCCGAGGCAACAACTGCGCCACCAACCTGGCCTGACGTTCCCGTCGCACCGTCGAGTACGCGAAACCCGTGGCCACCAACGCGAGCCGTACCTCGCTGACCGGATTGCATCCCAGCGGCCGCTGCAGACCATTGGCCTCACGAACTGTCGCGCCGCTGCCGGACGCCGCCGAGAAGACGCGGTCGGCCGCGACGTCGGCGACCGCTGCCGCCACGGATACACCTTCGACCTGTGCGGCCACCGAAACCGCGTAGGCGGGGATGCCGTAGACGAAGTTGACCGTGCCGTCGATTGGATCGATCACCCAACGCACCTGGGACTGGCCCGCGTCGCCGGTCTCCCCGTCCTCCTCGCCCAGGATCGCGTCATCGGGTCGCAACGAAGCCAACCGGCGGCGCAGCAGCCGCTCGCATTCGGTGTCGACAAGCGTCACGGGATCTGTCTCGGTTGTCTTGGTGCGCACGGACGTCGCCCAATCGACGGCACTTCGACGATGCCGCACGAATTCCGCGGCCTCAGACGCCAGCCGCACCGCGACCGAACGCAGCGCTCCCGGTTCGATTCCCATGCCTCTATCGCAGCACACCAGTCAGGGTCACGCGCATCGTCCCGGAGGGCATTAAGGTGTCACTCGCATTCAGTGTGTTCCGGCTATGTTCGCCAGCCACGTATATCCAGGACCAAGGAGCGCCGATGACCACCACCGAATCCGGACCCTCCGCACCCGCAACGGGAGCAGGTGACGCCGAGCAGCGAGGGTTCGGCATCGACGTCGGCGGAAGCGGTATCAAGGGCGCGATCGTGGATCTGACAACCGGCGAGCTGATCGGCGAACGGGTCAAATATCCGACTCCACAGCCCGCCACGCCCGAGGCCGTCGCGGAGACCATCGCCACAGTCGTCCGCGATTTCTCGTGGACGGGGCCCGTCGGCGTGACATACCCGGGCGTGATCGTGCACGGCGAGGCACGCACTGCGGCGAACGTCGACAAATCGTGGCTAGGCGTCAACGTCCACGACATCGTCAGCGCCGAATTGCACGGCCAGACCGTCACCGTGCTCAACGACGCCGACGCCGCCGGACTGGCCGAGGACCGGTATGGCGCGGGCAAGGACCAGTCGGGCGTGATCGTCCTCTTGACCTTCGGAACCGGAATCGGATCCGCCGTCCTGCATAACGGGATTTTGTTGCCCAACACCGAGTTCGGACACATCGAGGTCGACGGCATGGAGGCCGAACACCGCGCAGCGTCGTCGATCAAGGAAAAGAACGAATGGAGCTACAAGCAGTGGGCACCCGAGGTCACCAAGGTCTTGGTGGCGGTGGAGAACGCGGTCTGGCCCGACCTGTTCATCGTAGGCGGAGGCATCAGTCGCAAGGCCGAAAAATGGGTGCCGCTGCTAACGAACCGCACCCCGGTGGTGGCTGCTGCACTGCAGAACAGCGCGGGGATCGTGGGTGCCGCGATGGCCGCACACGCTGGCGTTTCACCTTAGCTTTTTCACAGGTTCCCCACTCTTATCGTTACAATGGCAGTCAGACAGCCGCATGCAGGGCCACGCAGGTGCTCCGAGGCAGCGACGAACATCAAGCAGACAGCCAATTTTCTCGATTTTGCATGCCCATGCGCGTCGAAGAAGTAGCCAGGAAAGGGCGTACGTGGCAGCCACGAAAGCAGCTCCGGTAAAGCAGGCCACCGCCGCAACACCTTCGAAGACCACCGCCACCAAGGCAGTCCCCGCGAAGGCACCGGCCAAGAAGGCGCCCGCGAAGGCCGCCGCCAAGAAGGCCGCCCCGGCCAAGGCACCCGCCAAGAAGGCCGCGGCCAAGAAGGCACCCGCCAAGAAGGCCGCCGCCAAGGGCACCGATCCCGCTCTCGAACCGCAGGGCAGCGCCGAGGACACCGAGGTCGAGCCCGGCGAAGATCTCGAAGCCGAGCTCGGTGATGACGCCGAGATCGAGGTCGACCTCGTCGAGGTTGTCGCCGAGCCCGAGGCAGAAGCCGAAAGCGACGAGCCCTCCGATAAGGACAAGGCTTCAGGGGATTTCGTCTGGGACGAAGAGGAATCCGAGGCGCTGCGGCAGGCCCGCAAAGACGCCGAGCTCACCGCGTCGGCAGACTCGGTGCGCGCGTACCTCAAGCAGATCGGCAAGGTGGCCCTGCTCAACGCCGAAGAGGAAGTTGAGCTGGCCAAGCGGATCGAGGCCGGTCTGTACGCAACCCAGATCGTCACCGAGCTGACCGAAAAGGGCGAGAAGCTTCCGGCCGCACAGCGCCGCGATATGTCGTGGATCTGCCGTGACGGTGACCGCGCCAAGAACCACCTGCTGGAGGCCAACCTGCGTCTGGTGGTGTCGCTGGCCAAGCGCTACACGGGCCGCGGCATGGCGTTCCTGGACCTCATCCAGGAAGGCAACCTGGGCCTGATCCGCGCAGTCGAGAAGTTCGACTACACAAAGGGTTACAAGTTCTCGACGTACGCCACCTGGTGGATCCGTCAGGCCATCACCCGCGCGATGGCCGACCAGGCCCGCACCATCCGTATCCCGGTGCACATGGTAGAGGTCATCAACAAGCTCGGCCGCATTCAGCGCGAGCTGCTCCAGGACCTGGGCCGCGAGCCCACGCCCGAAGAGCTGGCCAAGGAAATGGACATCACGCCGGAGAAGGTGCTGGAGATCCAGCAGTACGCGCGTGAACCCATCTCGCTGGACCAGACCATCGGTGACGAAGGCGATAGCCAACTCGGCGACTTCATCGAAGACAGTGAGGCCGTTGTCGCGGTGGACGCGGTGAGCTTCACGCTGTTGCAGGATCAACTGCAGTCGGTGCTGGAAACGCTGTCCGAGCGTGAGGCCGGCGTCGTGCGTCTGCGGTTCGGTCTTACCGACGGCCAGCCGCGCACGCTCGACGAGATCGGTCAGGTGTACGGGGTGACCCGTGAACGCATCCGGCAGATCGAGTCCAAGACCATGTCGAAGCTGCGCCACCCCAGTCGCTCACAGGTGCTGCGCGACTACCTCGACTAATCCCCCCTTCGCGCCGTGTTCTGCGCGCGCTACTCGCGTAACGCTTCCTAAACCGGAGTGTCGGCGGTCGGCGCGGGCAGCCGTCGGTCCGAGTTTGGATCACGTCAACCACAACTCGCTGCCCAGAACACGTTCACGGCTAATGTCGGGACTTCCGCTAACCGCGCAAGTCCCGCCAGGAGCGAACCCTCTGTGATCAAACTTCTCATCTTCACCCTCGTGGGTCTCGGTGCCCAGATCGTCGACGGAACGCTTGGCATGGCGTTCGGCGTCACGGCCACGACCCTGCTGGTGCTCACCGGTGTCGGTGCCGCCCACGCGAGCGCCGCGGTGCATTTCGCGGAGGTCGCCACCACACTGGCGTCGGGTGTCTCGCATTGGCGGTTCGGGAACGTCGACAAACGTGTCCTGCTGCGGCTGGGCATACCCGGCGGCATCGGCGCATTCTTGGGTGCCACCGTGTTGTCGCGACTGTCCACCGAAGCCGCGGCCCCGATCACGGCGGGAATCTTGCTCGCCATCGGCGTCTACCTGGTGTACCGCTTCAGCACCAACCCGCCCCGCGGGAACTACGCGCCATCGACGCCATTCTCGGCGAAGTTCCTGGCCCCGTTAGGCCTGTTCGGTGGATTCATCGACGCCTCCGGTGGCGGCGGTTGGGGGCCCGTGACGACAAGTACGTTGCTCACTCGTGGAACGGCTGCACCCCGCACGGTGATCGGCTCAGTGAGTGCGTCGGAGTTCATCGTCGCCGTCTCGGCGAGTATCGGCTTCCTGTTCGGACTCGGCTCGGAGTTCTTCAACAACTTGATCGTGATCGCCGGGCTGGCCTTGGGCGGCGTGATCGCCGCGCCGATCGCCGCCTGGCTCGTCTCGCGCGTCAACTCGGTGGTGCTCGGTACCGCAGTAGGCGGAATCTTGGTGCTGACCAACACCCGCACACTGCTGCGGTATTTCGACACTCCTGACTCGGTGCGTACGCCTATTTACCTGGTGATTGTCATCGCCTGGGTGGCACTGGTCGCGTACACGTGGCGCAAGGCCAAGCTCACGGCCGCCGAAGCCGCGGGAGACCTCAGCGAGATTGCAGAGGGCGTGGAACCCGTAGGGGCGCTGGCAGACACGCCCGACGACGATGTCGCTGCCGCACCGAAGTAGCAGCCAATAACAAGACCCGCGGCGATCAAAGCGCGAATGGAGTAGCCCGCTACGCATGTCGAGTGGATCTCCGTTCCAGCAGCATGGTGCCACCCCGGTGACCGTCACCAGGGCTGGAAGATGAGGACCCACCATGACCGCAACACTCGACACGGAAGTGACCGCGCCGCCGCCCTTCGACGGCGAGGTGGCCGACCGCCGAAGTAAGTTTCGCAAGCTGACCGCCGAAACCGTCAGGGACCCCTACGCAGAGCGTGCGTTCCTTGCATCGAAACTGGCTGTACTGCAATCACATCCGAAGCTCTCGGCGGCTACCCGCCAGGAGGCCGAGGCAACGCTGGCCGAAGCCGCGGGAGTGGCCGACAGCGCCGAACTCGCCGCGGCGATAACCCCGCCACCCGGCGGTGTCGGCTACGGCATGTTCTACACGAACAGCTTTCGCACACGCTTCGCGCGCGGTACCTCGTTCTATTACGAGATCGTCTGCCCGCACCAGCCCGGCGGGAACGTGAGCGACTACCTGTACCTGACCGCCACCAACCGAGCACAAAAAGGTGTCGAGGCGTTCGTCTCGTACCACGCTCAGGACATCGCCCGATTCAAGGTATTCGACTGGGCACGCTCGGATCATTGGCAGACCGACATCCCGTTCGCGAATCTGACGTCGTATCTGCGTAGTACCTCATCGCACGGCTGGGGTCTGCAGACGCTGCTCGTGTGGAATCAGTCGTTTGAAATCGCACCAAACCGGTGGCGCAACGAGGTGCTGCTGCACAACCGGGCGGCCAACCGTTGGGATCTCGTGTACCGCTTCGACTATCAGTCCTCTACCGCCGAACAGACATCCGGCTGGGTCGGCAGCTGGGGACCGATCGTCGAGACATTCCAGAACAGCTACACGAACACCCGCTGGCTCGGATTCCTCAACACGATGCTGGTCGGCCGCGACGCGGCCGGCAACTGGGGACAATGGGCGCTGTTGCGCGCGGCCGACTCGACCATACGCAATGACGGACATGGATTCTCACCACTGTTCCTGGACCCGAACTACTCGTTCGTGGTCAAGAGTTGACCGAGCAGGAGCAGCCGTTCATGAGTGATGACGGATCACCTCCCCCTCCCGGTACCGGCCCCATCGCCGACCGGCGGCAGCAGTTCGAAGAACTCAGCCGCCGGCACCGGGAGGGGTCGGATGACCGCGCGTTTATCGAGCACAAGATCGAGATCGTGAAGAGCGATCCAGATCTCACTGCCGAGGAGAAAGCGGCCGCAATCGAAGAACTGAGACGTGCACTCGAGTGATGGCCACGATGACGCCGGGACGCACCCACCCATAGCCATTGGTTGTCGGTGGGTGCGTCAATACTGGGCGCTATGCCAGTAGTCGGTTACTGCCTGTTCGACACCGCCATCGGCAATTGCGCCATCGCGTGGAGCGCCGAGGGCATCGTCGCATTGCAGCTGCCCGAGGGCGATGACGCCACGACCCGTGCGCGCATCCGACGGGGCGCCGGCGAACTCGACCCGCCTCCGTTGGTGTCCGAGGCGATAGACGGCATCCGACGGGTCCTCGCGGGCGAGGACGACGATCTGCAGTGGGTCCGGTTGGATCTCGACGCGATCACCGAGTTCGATCGCGATGTGTACGCCGTAACCAGAGCAATCGGACCCGGCCGGGTCCGCAGCTACGGTGAGGTGGCGGCCGCCGTCGGGGCACCGGGCGCCGCGCAGGCCGTGGGACAGTCGTTGGGCCGCAATCCGATTCCGCTACTCGTCCCGTGTCACCGGGTGCTGGCAGCTGATCACAGCCTGCACGGCTTCTCCGCCTACGGCGGTGTCGTGACCAAGCGTGAACTGCTCAGACTCGAGCACGCTCCCGGTTTCGACGACCCCACGCTGTTCTGACGCGAAAGCCGTACTGCGGGTCTACGCTCTAGCAAGATCACAGGCCTACGCATCGGGAGAACTCATGACCGGTTTGTACCTAGCTGCCCTTCTCATCGGAATCGTCGCCGGCCTGCGTGCGATGACTCCCCTCGCCGTGTTGAGCTGGGCCGCATTCGCCAAATGCCTTCTAGTAGAGGGCACCTGGGCATCGTTCTTGGCAAGCCTGATCGTGGCCATCGTCGCCACGGTGCTGGCCGTCGCCGAGATCGTCAATGACAAACTGCCCAAGACTCCGAGCCGCAAGGCACCGCCTGCTTTCGCGGCGCGCGTGGTACTCGGCGGCTTCTACGGGGCCGTGTTCGGCACCCTGGCCGACGGCACCTCCCCCGGACTCATAATCGGGCTGCTGCTCGGCGCCGCAGGCGCGGTGATCGGCACGCTCGGCGGGGCGTGGGCCCGCGGCAAGCTGGCCGACGCCTTCGGTAAGGATCTGCCCGCGGCACTGACCGAGGATGCGATAACGGTCGCTGCGGCACTTGCCATCACCTTCACGCTCGCCGGATGAGCACCCACTTCGACGCCATCGTCGTCGGCGCCGGACAGGCCGGCCCCTCTCTGGCGGCCCGGTTACGTGGCGCGGGGATGACGGTGGCGATCGTCGAGCGACATCTGTTCGGCGGTACCTGTGTCAACACCGGCTGCCGCCCCACCAAGGCGCTGGTGGCCAGCGCACATACCGCACACACCGCCCGCGACGCCGCGCGCTGGGGTGTCGTTGTCGCCGGCTCGGTGAGCATGGACATGGCCCGGGTGAGGGAGCGCAAAGATTCGGTGATCCTGCCCTCGCGCAATGGTGGTGAGACATGGCTTAAAGACCTTGGCTGCACGATCTACCACGAGCATGCCCGCTTTATCTCCCCCACCGAACTCGCCGTGGGCGACGAGATCATCTCTGCCGAAAGGGTTTTCCTGAACGTCGGCGGCCGGGCAGTGGTTCCGGACTGGCCGGGTGTCGGCGACATTCCGCTGTTCACCAATAGCTCACTCATCGAATACGACGGGATCCCAGCGCATCTCATCGTCATCGGCGGCAGCTATGTCGGGCTGGAATTCGCGCAGATCTACCGACGGTTCGGTAGCAAGGTCACCGTCGTGCACCGCGGACCACGGCTCGTCGAACGCGAGGATCCCGACGCCTCGGCGATCATCCAGGAGGTGCTGGAGCGCGAGGGAATAGCCTTCCGCCTCAACGCCTCCTGTATCAGCCTGTCCCGGCGAGACGACGGGGTCGCCGTCGGCGTCGACTGCACCCGGGGCGCACCCGAGGTGGCCGGGTCTCACGTGCTCGTCGCGGTGGGCCGCCGACCCAACACCGACGACTTGGGCCTGGAGAATGCCGGGGTCGCCACCGACGATCGCGGGTACGTCACGGTTGACGATCAGCTGCGCACCAACGTTCCAGGCATCTGGGCGCTGGGAGACTGCAATGGGCGCGGGGCATTCACCCATACCTCGTACAACGATTTCGAGATCGTCGCCGCGAACATGCTCGATAACGATCCTCGACGGGTCACCGACCGGCTGCCCTGCTATGCCCTGTATACCGATCCTCCGCTGGGTCGGGTCGGTATGACGGAGACGCAGGCGCGCGCCTCAGGTCGCACCGTGCTCGTCGGCCGCAAGCCCATGAGTCAGGTGGGCCGCGCCATCGAGAAGGGCGAAACCGACGGCTACATGCAGGTTTTGGTTGATGCCGATACCGATCTCATCCTCGGCGCGACCATCCTCGGGGTGGGCGGCGATGAAGTGGTGCACTGCCTGCTCGACACCATGCAGTACGGCGTGCCCGCGCGACAACTTCAGCGCACCGTACACATTCATCCCACTGTGGCGGAGTTCTTGCCAACCGTCTTGGGTGAGCTTCAGCCACTCGTTTGACCTCAAGGGCGCTTGAGGTTATAGCGTCCTGGCGTGAAGATTCACGATGTGCAGATCACCGCTACCGACGTGCCCGGAGCTGCTCACTTCTACTCCGAAACCCTGGAATTGCCGGTAGAACTCGACGGAGACCGGGCGTCGGTTCATATCGGGGACAGCACGCTCACGATGCTGCCGGGCCACGCGTATCACGGTGCGCATCACATCGCCTTCACCATTCCCGCGGGCAGCCTGGCTGCGGCCAAGGAGTGGCTGTCGCAGCGCGTCACGCTGCAGACCGATGGTCAATGGCATGACGAATTCGACTGCGCGCCCAATTGGCAGGCCCGCAGCATCTACTTCACCGGTCCTGACAATGCCGTCCTCGAGCTCATCGAACGCAACACGCTCGACAACCGCATCGACCACCCCTTCGGCGTCGACGACATCCGCCATCTCAGCGAGGTCGGTTTCGGGGTATCCGATGTGCTTGAGACTCAGAGGCTCATGCACGACAAGCTCGGACTGCCGCCTTTCGGGGAGCCGAGCCCCGGCTTCGGCCCGGTGGGCGATCACGACGGCCTTTTCATCCTGGTGCCCTCCGATATCACGTGGCGCCCGGAAAATCGGATCCCACCACCTGCCGCGCCCACCGTGGTGACGGCCGATGTACCCACCGCACTGGAGATCGGCGAGTTTTACCTGATTCGGCCGCTAGGAGCGTGAATCACGCCAGGCCAAGGGCCCGTCCAGCACCGACAAGTCATAGTCCGGGTCTGGATTGATCCCCACCGTGAACAGCGTTGCTCCGGCGTCCGCGTAGGCGTCGGCTTCCGCGGGGGTCAAACCCCGATCAGGATCCAGCCCCCAACTGGTCGACCGTTCGATCTCATTGTGGTCGCGGCCGATTCGCTCGGCCTGGGCGATCAGGATTTCGTTCTTGCGCCGATAGGTGTCGATATCGGCGAAGACATGCCAGATATGGGCATGTCGGGCCACCAGCGGAATGGTGCGCTTCTCTCCCCCACCGCCGATGAGGATCGGGATCGGACGCACCGGCGGCGGCAACAGCTGATCCAACCGGTTCTCAATCCGAACCAGGCTGTCCTCGAACAGATCGAATCGCGAACCCGTCGTACCGAACTCGTATCCGTATGTGGTGTAGTCCTTTTCGTACCAGCCGGCACCGACGCCGAGAATCACCCGCCCGTCGCTGATGTGATCGACGGTGCGAGCCATATCGGCAAGCAGGTCAGGATTGCGATAACCCACGCCGGTGACCAGCAGTCCGATCTCCACCCGCGAGGTGATCTCGGCCCACGACCCCAGTGCCGTCCAGCCCTCGAAGTTGTTGACATCGGGCTGTACCGGATCGAGCACCACTCCGTCACTACCGATGGTGCCGGCGGGCCAATGGAAGTGGTCGTATCCGAAGACGACGTCCACTCCCTTGTCCTCGGCGCGGAGCACTGCGTCTCGCCATTGCTTGTAGCTCTGCGCCTGGGCGGGCCGAAGCTGGATACCGATACGAATGGGTCTTGTCACATGGAAGTCCAATTATTCGATGGCCGCCGGTATTCCCGCCACTTACGCTGCGGCCATGGAACGCATGACGATTTCCTCGGACGGCGAGTGGGAAGGGACGGTCGGTGGCGACGACGTCGCCGAACAGACCCGCGAAGCGCTCCGTCGTATCGAATCAGCGCTCGGCCAGGCAGGCGCGTCACTGGGCGATGTCATACGGACCCGCATCTTCGTCACAGATATCGGGCGGTGGCGCGAGGTCGGTTTGGCGCACGGCGAGTTTTTTGGCGATATCCGCCCGGCCGCCACGATGGTCGAGGTATCAGCACTTATCGATCCGGCGCTGCTGGTGGAGATTGAGGTCGACGCCATCATGAATTAAACTGGTCGGACCACTAGACCTCCTACCAATCGCGGTGCTACCGTGACGACATGACACTGCAGCCGATCGCCCGTCAGTCGATACCCGACGAGATATTCAGTCAGCTCGCGGCGCAGGTTCTCACCGGTGACCGCACCCCCGGCGACACCCTGCCCAGTGAACGAGCCCTTGCCGAGGCCCTCGGGGTGTCCCGCACCGCGGTCCGCGAAGCATTGGGCCGCCTGGAGCGCTCGGGCCTGATTCACATCCGCCAGGGCGGGTCGACGGTGATCCGGGATTACCGCAGCGAGGCCGGTTTCGACGTGCTGCCACTATTGCTCGCCTATGGCGGCGATGTGGACCGCCGCACGCTTGCCAGCGTCATCGAGGCAAGGGCCATCATCGGCCCCCAAGTGGCGCGACTGGCCGCGCAACGATCTCGCCAAAATCCCGGCGTCGCCGATCGCCTGCGTGCCATGACCACCGATCTGGAATCGGAAAGTGATCCACTGCAACGAATGTGGCAGGCGCTCGCGTTCTGGGAGCTGGTTATCGACACCGCAGATTCGATTGCCTTCCGGCTGGTGTTCAACACCATGCGCGACTCGTATGTGAGGGCGCTGGATGTGCTCGTGAACATCATGGCCGCCGAGGTCGGCGATATCGGCCACTACCGAGCGCTCGCCGATGCGATCGCCGACGAAGATCCCGATGCCGCGCAGGAGGCCGCCGCGGCGATGCTCGCCCTGGGCACCAAAGCCTTTGACAATCTCCTACTCGAGATGGAGAACCAGAAATGACTTCTGAATCACCTACTCCGAGAAGGTCGAACACCGCGATTCGCAAGGGCATGACCCTGCGCGATGCCTTTGTCGAGTTCGCCAAACACCCCACCCCATGGATGCTGGTGGCGTGGTCCGCGGCGTTGCTTGGCGCGCGAATCACTGTGGGCGGCTGGACAATCATCGATGCCATCACACCCATCCTGCTCGTGGCCATCTCGCCTGTCGCCGAGTGGCTGATCCACGTCGGCATCCTGCACTGGCGTCCGCGTTCAGTCGGACCGGTGACCGTCGATTCCCGGCTTGCCCGTGACCACCGTCTTCATCACCAGGATCCCCGGGACATCCCCCTGGTGTTCATCCCATGGCCCAGCCTGGTCGTGGTGATCGCCGGATTGACCGCAATCGCACTATTTGCGTTCCCGCGCACTGGACTTGGACTCACATTCGCGCTCACTGTGGCACTGTTCCTGGTGTTCTACGAGTGGATCCACTACCTCGTCCACACCGACTACAAACCGCGTCACGCGATCTATCGCGCGGTATGGCGAAACCACCGGTACCACCATTTCAAGAACGAAAACTACTGGTTCACCGTCACCAGCTCGGGAACGGCCGACCGCCTACTGGGAACCTACCCCGATCCGCAGCAAGTCCAGTCATCACCAACGGTGCGGAATCTGCACGCGCCCAGCATAATCGGCTAGCTTCCGCCGCCACAGCTGCTGCCGCCGCCGCAACCGCTTGATCCGCTACCGCAGCCGCTGTGACCGCTGCCGGAGTCGCTGTTGCCACCACCGCAGCCGCTACCCGAGTAACCGGTGTACCCGTTACCTGAGGAACCGTCCCCGCTGCGCGGCCGGCTTCCGGAATTGGACGACACGACAACGGCGCCCGCGATGATCAGCAGGAGAATCACCGTCGCAATGACGATGATCGCGACGATCACGCGTCGACCCGCTCCGGCCGTAATGCGAAGTAGCGCAACTTCTTTCCAAACGCGATCTGAAGTTCCCGACGGCCACCGCGGCGCACCAGGGCAATACGACGAAGACCCTCGGCGACCTCGCGGTCCATCATCCAGTTGCGCAGATGCGGCAACTCGTAGGTGTACTGGCGGAATTCCTTGGCATCACACAGCACACAGCACTGCATCGCGTGCAACCGCGCGTACTGCTCGAATTCGTGTTCCCAGTTGGGCAGTTCAGCGAGCCAGGGCAGCGCCTTGGCGGTGTCGAAGCGACGCTTAATACGCAGCTGCGCACCCGCGGTCAACGCCGTGTACTCATCGAATCCCGACGGGGCATTCCCGGCGAGCAAATCCGACAGCACCGAGAATTGACGGCGCCGCAGCATCTCTCGGTTGTCAAGCATGAACGACACCAGCCTTGATCGCCTGCCGGACCACGGAAAGGTCCGCGCTGACGCTCGCTTCGTCGATCGACCCGTCGCGCTCGATCAGTACGCCCAAGCTGCGTCCCGAAGTGAGCACCACGAGCTCGGTGAGCAAATCGGCAACCGGATCGATGATGGTGTCGGCATGGGTATCCCAGTACAGGTCGCCCTCAAATCGGCCGCCCGCGATGTGCACGTACGCGACACGCTCGATGGGGAATCGGCGCAGCATAGCGACGGGATCGGTACCCGAGGCCACCGCAGTCGCGTAGAGGTTGGCAACATCGAGCACCAGCCAGCAGCCGGTGCGCCGGGACAGTTCGCGCAGATAATCGGGCTCGCTGAGCTCGTTCTCGGGCCACTGCAGCGTGGTGGCCACATTCTCGAGCGCCAGCGGCACGCCGAGGTCGTCTTGGACCCGGGACACGTTGTCCACCAGCACATTTAGGGCCAATGTGGTGCGCGGCGGAGCCACCAGGTGGCCCGCCTCCAGCGCACCGCTGCGCCGGTCGCTCTCAAAGCCTGCCCGCACAAAGGCCACGTGCTCGCTGACCAGAGGAGCTTTCAGCTCGGCGGCGAGAGCGGCCAGGTGCTTCACGCGCTTGGGATCCGGCAGGTCGGCCCCGGCAAGACCCAGTGACACACCATGTGGCACGACAACGGTGCCGGCCTCACGAAGGCGCATCAGTTCGACGGGTAGCTGTCCGGGGCGAAAGTTCTCGGCGACGATCTCGGTGAAAGCGAGGTTGAGGGCGTCATCCGTGACGGCACCCTGGTTAAACATTCCAGCAAGCTCGGGACGCCACGAGGCACCGACCGCGGGCTCATCGGCCAGCACGGTCGTAAGCGGGTGATTTGAAGAGGCCACCGCGGTTACCCCCTTATCTAAAGACCAACGAACTAGGTCAGTCTAGCTACCACGTTGGTAGCTTAGGAAGTGCTAGGTGCCAGCGGCTTGAAAAAGCCGTCCGATCCCGGCCGGAATGTAGCCACAGAAGTAACTGCGGCGATCGGCAGTGGGCCGTACAGGTGAGGAAACAACATCGATTCAGGGTCGCTGGGCACACCCGGTTCCCAACGTACCGGAGAGTCGAGCAGATTCAGGGCGACAGACAATACGACCAGATCACACCTTCCGCGATACAAGCGGTTGGCCGGAAGGTGAACCTGGTATGGCGCGGAAAGGTGAATAAATCCGGTTTCGGCCAGTGACGTGGGCCGATGCTCTCCCCGTTCGCGCGCCAGTGCCCACTCCTCGACCGAACACATGTGAACGAGTTCGGGTTCGCTCGGCGACGTCGAATACATCACACCAGCCTGCCTCAGCCCAGTAACACAACGGACGTGAGCCGCGACACACCGGAGACACATGGGGAACAACCGAAACCCCCCAAACGTCTGACAAAGTACATACATAGGCGCCGAGCGGTTCACCGGACCGCAAAGCGGAGGAGAGATTACGGAGGAGCCATGAACGCAACTCTGACCAGTCCAGAACTCACGAAGGCTGACCGCTGCGATCGTTGCGGAGCGGCTGCCCGGGTTCGCGCCACGCTCCCCTCCGGAGCCGAGCTGCTTTTTTGCCGGCATCATGCAAATGAGCACTCCGACAGGCTGACCGCCATGTCGGCGGTTCTGTACATCAGCAGCGCTGTCGAGGATTAGTCACCGCGGTTTCACCCCCGGTAGTCACCTCTGACCGCCCCATCAGGAATGCTGGTGTGGCCATGAGTGAGAAGCCGCGCCATGTCTCGATAGGTCGGGACGTCCTCCACGTTATGCGCCGCACCGCCGTAAAGAGTTGGGACGACTCGATTTTCGCGCAGTCGGCCCAGGCTGCTTTCTGGCAGGTGTTATCGCTACCGCCACTGCTGCTCGGCATCCTCGGCAGCTTGACGTTCGTCGGACCGCTGTTCGGTCCGGACACGCTGCCCGAGATCCAAGAGCGACTGCTGCGGGTGGCCAACAGCGTGTTCAGCAAGAGCGTGGTCGCGGAGATCATCGAGCCGACGGTCACCGACATCATGCGTGATGGGCGCGGTGAGGTGGTGTCGATCGGGTTCGTCATCTCGCTGTGGGCCGGATCGTCGGCGATATCGAGCTTCGTGGACTCCGTCGTCGAGGCGCACGACCAGACACCCCTGCGCCACCCCGTTCGTCAGCGGTTCTTTGCGCTGGGGCTGTACGTCGCCGCGCTGGCGATGGCGGTGGTGACCTTGCCGGTCATCGCACTGGGACCGAAGCGGATCGCCGAGATCGTGCCCGACTCATGGAACGGGCTGCTGCGGTACGGCTACGCCCCTCTCCTGGGCATCGCGCTGGTGGCCCTGGTGGCGCTGCTATACCGGGTATCCCTACCCAAACCGCTTCCTTCGCACCGCCTTTTGATCGGCGCGCTGCTGGCGGTCACATTCTTTGTAATCGCCAGCCTGGGGCTGCGGTTTTACCTGAACTGGATCACCCGGACGGGCTACACCTACGGCGCATTGGCCACTCCGATCGCGTTCCTGCTATTCGCTTTCATGCTCGGATTCGCGATCGTGCTGGGTGCGGAGCTCAACGCCGCCATCGAGGAGCGCTGGCCGGCCGGGGCGACCCACGCGCGGCAGCTGCGCGAGTGGCTGAGCCCCCAAAATGGCCAGAACAGCCCAGCAGAGGTGACGCCAAAGGACTCCCCTGAGGGCTGCTAGTCCTCCCGCTTCATCATTTCGTAGATGCGCTTGCAGTCGGGGCACACCGGGGAGCCGGGCTTAGCCGACCGGGTGACAGGGAAAACCTCACCGCAGAGGGCCACGACGAAGTTCCCCATGACCGCGCTCTCCACGATCTTGTCTTTCTTGACGTAATGGAAGACCTTGGGCGTATCGCTATCAGTGCTTTCGTCGACGGTGGTGTCCGGACGCTCGATCGTCTGCGTGTCCATGTGTTCATTGTGCAACAGTGGAGGCATGAGAAAAGAGCTGTCGTTCGATGACGACGGCCGACCAGTACTCATCACTGCGGCCGCGTACTCGGTCGAGGACCAACATCGCGCCCGAGTACGCCGCTATTTGTCGCTCATGGCGTTCCGGATTCCGGCCCTGATCGGCGCCGCATGGGCCTACAGCGCATGGCACAACGGGTGGATCTCGCTGGCCATCCTGGCGGCATCGATCCCACTGCCATGGATGGCCGTGCTGATCGCCAACGACCGGCCTCCCCGGAAGTCCGAGGAGCCGCGCCGTTACGGGCCCCAGACGCAGCACCACCCGCTGTTCCCCACCGCAGAGCGCAGAGCGATTGATCCCGCTTCCCCGCCGCAACCGCACACCCCGCCGGAGGACTCCGCCGGCTCGTCTTAGGTACAGCTATGTCAATTCTCAGGACATTCTCAGCTGTCGACGATGAATCCGCAGGTCAGTGACACCGCTGTTTGGGAACCTCAGGAACTTTCTGGGCCGACCGAGCGTTGCACCACATGAGAGCTACGGATCAATTAGGAGGCAGCGATGGCAAACGCCACCACCCGTCCGGCCCGCACCACCGAGTCCGAGGATCTGGACGCTCAAAGTCCAGCCGCCGACCTCGTGCGAGTGTATTTGAACGGCATCGGCAAGACCGCGCTACTCACGGCGGAGGACGAAGTCGAGCTGGCCAAACGGATCGAGGCGGGGCTGTACGCCCGGCACCTTTTGGACACCAAGAAACGACTCGGCGAAGCACGTAAACGCGACCTGGCAGTCATCGTGCGCGAGGGCAGTGCCGCGCGCAGCCACCTGCTGGAGGCGAACCTACGTCTGGTCGTGTCGCTCGCCAAGCGCTACACCGGCCGCGGCATGCCGCTGCTCGACCTCATCCAGGAGGGCAACCTGGGTTTGATCCGGGCGATGGAGAAGTTCGACTACGCCAAGGGGTTCAAGTTCTCGACGTACGCGACGTGGTGGATTCGTCAGGCCATCACCCGCGGTATGGCCGATCAGAGCCGCACCATCCGCCTGCCGGTTCACCTCGTCGAGCAGGTCAACAAGCTGGCCCGCATCAAACGCGAACTGCACCAGCGGCTCGGTCGCGAGGCCAGCGATGAGGAACTGGCCGAGGAGTCCGGCATTCCCGTGGAGAAGATCGGGGATCTGCTGGACCACAGCCGGGATCCGGTGAGCCTGGACATGCCGGTCGGAGCCGACGAGGAAGCGCCGCTCGGCGACTTCATCGAGGACACAGAGGCCATGTCGGCGGAGAACGCCGTCATCGCCGAGCTACTGCACTCCGATGTGCGCAGCGTGCTGTCCACCCTCGACGAACGCGAACAGCAGGTCATCCGGCTCCGGTACGGGCTCGATGATGGACAGGCACGCACGCTGGATCAGATCGGCAAGCTGTTCGGACTGTCCCGCGAGCGCGTGCGCCAGATCGAGCGCGAGGTCATGAACAAACTGCGCCACGGCGACCGCGCCGAGCGCCTGCGTTCGTACGCAAGCTAGTTCACCCACTACCCTGCCCTCGGGGCGCTGCGTTATTTAGCCCGATGCTCTTCGCGTAAGCGGCTCATCGGAAGCGCAGCGCCCCGATTTGCGTTGTACATCGGTAGACTGAGCACGACCGTAAGGGGCGAGTGGTGAACGATCTTGTCGATACGACAGAAATGTATCTGCGGACGATCTACGACCTCGAGGAAGAGGGCGTGGTGCCGCTGCGTGCCCGCATCGCCGAGAGGCTGGAGCAGAGCGGCCCGACGGTCAGCCAGACGGTGGCGCGGATGGAGCGCGACGGCCTGCTGAACGTCGCCGGCGACCGCCACCTCGAACTCACCGACAAGGGCCGCGCGCTCGCGGTCTCGGTGATGCGTAAGCACCGGCTGGCCGAGTGCCTGCTGGTCGATGTCATCGGATTGCCCTGGGAGGACGTACACGCCGAGGCGTGCCGCTGGGAGCACGTCATGAGCGAGGATGTCGAGCGACGCCTGCTTACGGTGCTCAACAACCCGACCACCTCACCGTTCGGTAACCCCATTCCGGGCCTGTCCGAGCTCGGTGTCACCGGCGACCGGTCCGAGCATGCCAGCGCGGTGCGACTCACCGAGATCCAGGCGGGGTCGCAGGTTGCCGTAGTGGTACGCAGGCTGGCAGAGCACGTGCAGGCCGATACCGGGCTGCTGTCCCGTCTCAAGGACGCCGGTATCGTGCCCAACGCCCGCGTCACCGTGGAGTCCTCTCCCGACGGCGTCATCATCGTCATTCCCGGTCATGAAAGCGTTGAACTGCCGCACGAAATGGCACATGCCGTCATGGTCGAGAAGGTCTGACCTGCGCGCCGAATTTCTAGATCTCCCTGGGGGGCAGGCTGATTCCCATTTCGTGGGCAAGCCGGAAACCGGTATCGGCCAGGGTGCGAATCTCATCGGGACGCATGCCGGAATGCAGCGCGGACATCAGCAGCTGCCCCAGCCTGTGACCCGAATCGAGCGTGAGAGCGGTATCCAGCACAACACCCGCCAGCGGACCGTCGCCGCGCGCATAGGCACTGAAGCCCAGTAACACCAACACTTCCGCCCGCCATGGCGCCGGAAGCAGCCGACTCAGCACCATCCACAGCCGCTCCACATCGACCGCCAACACACCGACAGCCAATGCGCACACCGTGTCTCGAACGCGGAGGACGGTCAGGGAACGCGCAATGGCAAGGACCTCGCGGTTCGTCAGCGGGTTGCCTTCTGCCGTCCGACAGGCCGCCCGCATGATGCGACTCACCGCGCGCCGGTCCTGCACCCCTTCGTCACCCTGCCTCCGGAATGACCGTCGTAGTGAGTCAGCCAGGACGGCGGTGCGGCGACCGTCGGTGGGCGCGATCATCGCCACGAGATCCTCGCGGCGGCGATGCACGGTCCTGCCCGCCAGCACCGCGGCCGCGGTGAGTGGTGAACACCCCGGGTCGTCGACGGGCCCGCCGGCACCGCACCCGTCGTAGCACCGCCACCACCCGTCCGGGGCGACCCGGTCCACCGTGTGGCCCGCGAGTAACGAGATGCCGTGAGGTTCCATGTGTTTGGCCAGCCGACGAATGATGTCACCGGCCTCCAGATCGTCAAGATCCGCACTGATAACGACCACGATTACCGCATCGGTCGGACCCAAACCCACCACCTTGGCCAGTGCCGCGAAGGCCTCGCCATCCGGGTCATGAAGATCGCAGAGGTCCCTCCGCAATATCGCCTCGACCAGCCCATCGGCGAGCGTGACGACCACGAGGGAGTCTTCGGGGGCGAATCCCAGCATCGCCGGCAATGCGGCGATCAGGGCGGAGGGCCGGTTCAGTCGAAAGTCGGGCCGACCGGGGAGCCCGGGAATGAGCGATGTCATGACCGCAGGGTCACAGCGACGGCCGTCACCGCCCCGAAGACGACCTCGCGTTATGGGGCGCGTCCGACGATCTGTGGATATCGCGGGAATTGTGGACGAGACGCCCGAAACTGCCGTCGTTAAGCAGAAGTTGTCGTGCACCTTGAGTACGGCGGTGATGGTCAGGCTGCCCGCATATCGTCTTGCTCCCGGTCAAGGCGTGCGGACGCACCGCATGGCTCAGGGTCAACGAAAACAGGACAGCCAGCGCAGATCGGGTATCATTAACATGTCGGTAATCTTGCCGACCCTCAGGGCAGACCACTCGCTGGACGTTGGGCTCACCGCCCCGCCTCGATCCCGTCGCCTTCTCTGAGACTTCTCAGAGGATCTTATGTCTTCGCTCACCAGCGGTACCTCGTCTCTCAACGCGTCCGAACACAGCGAGTCGATCCTTCCCGCAAATCCCTTCGCTCTGCCTGCCGGTTCCACCGCGATCGTCTACTGCGAGGGCCAGTTCGGCGAGCAGGACGGTAAAACCGCCAACGGCCTGGTCCGGCACTCGGAGAAGTACGAAATCCTCAGCGTCATCGACAGCCTCCGCGCCGGAGTGGATGCCGGGAACTTCCTCGACGGCACCGCCAACGGCATCCCGGTGCTGGCGTCACTTGCCGAGTCCATAGCTCACGCCGGCCACGTACCCGACTACCTGATCTGTGGGGTGGCGCCTGCCGACGGCCTGCTGTCGAACGAGCAGCGTGTCGTGCTGCTCGATGGCATTGCCCGCGGGATGCACATCATCAACGGCCTACACGAGTTCCTCAACGACGACGCCGAGTTCGCTGCGGCAGCCGTGATCGCCAGCGTCACCATCACCGATGTGCGCCGGCCCAAGGCTAAGCGCGACCTGCACCTGTTCTCCGGCCGGATCTTCGATGTCACCTGCCCCAGGATCGCGATCCTGGGTACGGATGGGGCGATCGGGAAGCGCACCACCGCCACCTTGCTGGTCCAGGCGCTCAACGCGCGCGGTATCAAAGCGGTCATGGTCGGCACCGGTCAGACCACCTTGATCCAGGGCGGGAAGTACGGCGTCGCGCTGGATGCGCTGGTCCCCCAGTTCTGCTCGGGCGAGGTCGAGCACCAGGTCGTCGCCGCGTTCGAGGGTGAAGACCCCGACGTGATCGTGGTCGAGGGCCAAGGCGCGCTCAGCCACCCCGCGTACATCACGTCGGCTCACATCCTGCGCGGCAGCCAACCAGCCGGCGTGATCGTGCAGCACGCGCCGAAGCGCAAGGTGCTCGGCGACTTCCCGATGGTGCCGATGCCGACTGCGGCCAGCGAGATCGCGCTGATCGAGGCGTTCGCCGACACCCGCGTCATCGGAGTCACGATCAACCACGAAGAGATGACCGACGAAGAACTGAGCACCGCGATCTCCGAGCATCATTCGCGGCTCGGCCTCCCGGTAACCGACCCCCTGACGCGCCCCTCCTCGGATCTGGTCGACATGGTGCTGGCGGCCTTCCCCGCGCTCGCGGTGGTGGCCGACACCGCCACCCCCGTGTGACGCTTCGGCTCGAGACCGATCTCGACAAGCTCGAGCAGAACACGCGGATCCTGGTTGACCGGCTCGCCTTGACGGGCATCCGGGTCACCGGGATCACCAAGGCCGTGTTGGGCTCGCCGGGAGTCGGCGCGGCGATGCTGCGGGGCGGCGTCTGTGGCCTCGGTGATTCCCGGGTGCCGAACCTCGCTCGGCTGGCCAGGCTCGACCGATTACCGCTACGCACGTTGATCCGCTCACCCATGCTCAGCCAAGTGGCACGGATCGTTGACGTCGCCGACATCAGTCTGAATACCGAAGCTGTCGTGCTGGCGGCGCTCGATCAGGCCGCATCCCAGCAGAAGAGGATGCACGCCGTCTTACTCATGGTCGAGTTAGGTGACCTGCGTGAGGGCATTGCACTCGACGACGCCCCCGAGGCCGTGCGGGCCGTCCTCGGTCACTCCTCGCTGCGGCTCGTCGGGATCGGCGCCAACCTAGCTTGTCAGAACGGTGTCGTGCCCGACGACCGCAACATGGGCATCCTCACCGGGCTCGCAAACGACATCGAGTCACTGCACGGGATCACGCTCGACGTCATCTCTGGCGGCAACTCGGCGAACCTGAACTGGGCTCTGCACACCCATGACGTCGGCCGGATCGACGAGCTCCGACTCGGCGAAGCCATCCTTCTCGGTGTCGACCCGCTGTATCGGACACCGATCCCCGGCCTTCACACGGACGCCTTCACCTTGACCGCCGAGATCATCGAGGTCGCCATGAAACCTGCTCAGCCCTGGGGCGATCGCGCTCAGGCGGCCTTTGGCGAAGCGCCTGCCCGCACCGGCTGCAAGACCGTGCACCAAGCAATACTGGCCCTCGGTCGCCAGGACGTGGACGTGGACGGGCTGCAACCGCCCGCTGGCATCACAATCCTCGGGATGAGCAGCGACCACCTGATCGTCGACCTCGGCGATCACCCCGCCGCGGTCGGCGACGAGATCGGCTTCGGTGTCGGCTACGGCGCGCTCGTGCGGGCGATGACATCGCCCTTCGTCACCAAGATCGAGCACCTTGGCCGTTCCGTCGCACCCGAGGCGACCCGGGTGCCGACGCCGATCCAGGTTTAGATCGCCCGCTCGGTACCGGCCGCTGATGCCGGTGCCGACCCGCCTTCCCCACCTTCAGTGCCTACGGCCGCATTCACGGCTGCCGGTCAGCGGAAGGTGTCGTGCACCTTGAGTACGGCGGCGGTGAAGGCCTGATCCAGGAGCACCGCGTCGGGCTCGGTTCCCTGAAAAGTCATGTACGTGGCCTGGATTCGGATATCGGCGATCTGCGCTATCAATGACAGCGTGGTCCGGCTGCCGCTACCGACCCCCGCCGGGGACACCGTCTGGTTGACCGCCACCGAATCGTCGGCATTGATGGGCGGCGCCACCGCCTGAGATGCCGTCACCGTGCTCTGGATCTGATCCGTACCGGTGAAGGTGAACGAGGTACAACGCTCCACCTGGGTTTTGTAAGTGGCGAGCGGCTCTGGCACGCGCAACACCGCCACCGTGATGCTCGAGCTGTCGGAGTCGTTGGTCCCCACAACCACCGCCGCATCATGCGGCACGGCGGGAACGGGCGCGGGCGCGCAGGCAGCCGGCGCGACCGTCGCGGCATCGGGCACACCCCGGATATCGCGAAGCGCCAAACCTGCGGCATCGGGGTCCAACGTGGTGGCTGGATACTGGTGCGGGAAGTCCGTAGGCGCCAGTAGCAGCGGTCCCACCGGGCCCGCCGGTGCCCGCAGCGTCGTGGTGGCAGTTGTCAGTGGGCCAGGCGCGCCACCCGCACCCTCAACGGGGGAACCATCGATCGCCCGCGTACACGCGGGCGCCGACAAGCACACAGCAGCGCAGCACCCAGCCACAACTATCGTCGCTACCAGCCGCGATGCCTTCACGCTCACATGCTGCCATCGGCATACCCCGGGTCTGAGGAGGCGCGCGCGAGATTGGTGGGGACAACTGTTCACGTGGTCGTGACGCGGACGGCATGCGCGATTCGGCGAACCGGCGTATGAGTACTCCCATGGCTGCAGACACCCCCACTTACGATCTCGTCGTCATCGGCTCCGGCCCCGGTGGCCAGAAGGCCGCCATTGCCGCGGCCAAGCTGGGTAAGACGGTGGCAGTGGTCGAACGCGACAAGATGCTCGGCGGCGTCTGCACCAACACCGGAACCATCCCGTCCAAGACGCTGCGCGAGGCCGTGCTGTATCTGACCGGGATGAACCAGCGCGAGCTGTACGGCGCGAGCTACCGAGTCAAGGCCAACATCACCCCCGACGATCTGCTGGCCCGCACCGAACACGTCATCCGCAAGGAAGTCGAGGTGGTGCGGTCCCAGCTGCTGCGCAACCGCATCGACCTGATCACCGGGATCGGCCACTTCGTCGACGAACACACCGTCGTGGTGGAGGAACCCTCTCGCGGCGAGCGCACGACACTCCATGCCGACTACGTCGTGATTGCCACCGGCACCAAACCCGCCCGGCCCGATGGCGTGGCCTTCGACGAGCGGCGCGTTCTCGATTCGGACGGCATTTTGGATTTGCGCTTCATCCCCGGTTCGATGGTGGTGGTCGGTGCGGGCGTCATCGGCATCGAATACGCGTCGATGTTCGCCGCCCTGGGCACCAAGGTGACCGTGGTGGAGAAACGCGACACGATGCTCGACTTCTGCGACCCCGAAGTCGTTGAGGCCCTTCGCTTTCACCTACGGGACCTCGCGGTGACATTCCGCTTCGGCGAGGAGGTGACCACCGTCGACGTCAACGACTCCGGCACCCTGACGACACTGGCCAGCGGTAAGCAGATCCCGGCCGATACCGTGATGTATTCGGCAGGGCGACAAGGCCAGACCGATCAGCTAGACCTGGCCCATGCGGGCCTGGAGGCCGACAACCGCGGCCGGATCTGGGTGGACGCGAACTTTCAGACCAAGGTCGACCACATCTACGCGGTAGGCGATGTGATCGGGTTCCCCGCGCTGGCGGCCACCTCGATGGACCAGGGCCGCCTGGCGGCCTACCACGCGTTCGGCGAGCCGTCGAAGGGCATGACCGATCTGCAGCCCATCGGCATCTACTCGATCCCCGAAGTGTCCTATGTGGGCGCCACCGAGGTTGAACTCACCAAGAATTCGGTCCCCTACGAGGTGGGTATCTCGCGGTACCGCGAACTGGCGCGCGGGCAGATCGCCGGAGATTCCTACGGCATGCTCAAACTGTTGGTGTCCACCGAGGATCTGAAACTACTCGGGGTACACATCTTCGGCTCCGATGCGACCGACCTGGTCCACATCGGCCAGGCGGTGATGGGTTGCGGCGGCACTGTTGAGTACCTGGTCGATGCTGTGTTCAACTACCCAACCTTCTCCGAGGCATACAAGGTGGCCGCGCTCGACGTGATGAACAAGATCCGCGCGCTCAACCAGTTCAAGATCTGAGGGATTTCGCGCTCGGCGAATACTCCCTGTTCCCGGAATTAGCATCCCGTCTGGGCCGTTGACACCCGCAGGTACATTCGCCGTTTGTCTGCCGGTAAGGGACACTGGTAGGACAAGGACGCGAAGGGAGGCGAAAGCGATGTCAGGCACTGACGACGGAGAGCAGCGACCGTATCGACCCGATCAGACGGGTTCGGACGGTCTGCGCGCAAGCGGCTCATCCAGCATGTACGAGCTGGAGTTTCCCGGTCCACAACTATCGTCCCCCGACGGCCGCGGCCCGGTGCTGGTGCACGCGTTGCAGGGCTTCTCCGACTCCGGCCACGCTGTCCGACTGGCGGCCACCCATCTGCGCAGCACCCTTGAGAGTGAGCTGGTGGCGTCGTTCGCCATCGACGATCTGCTCGACTACCGGTCGCGTCGACCCCTGATGACGTTCAAGAGCGATCACTTCACCGAGTACGCCACCCCCGAGCTCAATCTGTACGCGCTCAAGGACACCAAGGGCACGCCGTTCCTGCTGCTCGCGGGCCTGGAGCCAGACCTGAAGTGGGAACGGTTCGTCAACGCCATCCGGCTGCTGGCCGAGCAGCTCGGCGTCCGTAAAACCATTGGGCTGGGCGCGATTCCGATGGCAGTTCCGCACACCCGCCCCATCACCCTGACCGCGCACGGTAACGACCGCAAGACGCTGGAGGAGCATCCCGGCTGGATCGACGAGGTGACGGTGCCGGGCAGCGCCTCCAATCTGTTGGAATTCCGACTCGCTCAGCACGGCCATGACGTCGTCGGCTTCGCCGTCCACGTCCCGCACTACCTGGCGCAGACCGACTACCCGGAGGCCTCGCAACGCCTACTGGAGGAAGTGGCCAGGACCGGCGATCTGGATCTGCCACTGCAGGAGCTCACCGAGGCGGCCGCCAAGGTGCGCAACCAGATCAACGATCAGGTGGACGGTAGCGACGAGGTAGCCCAGGTGGTCCACGCGCTGGAACGCCAATACGACGCCTTTGTGTCGGCACAGGAGAACCGCTCTCTGCTGGCGCGGGACGAGGAACTGCCCAGCGGCGACGAATTGGCCGGAGAGTTCGAGAAGTTCCTCGCCGAGCAGGCCAAGTTCGGTGAAGACCCGACCAATCCGACGGCGGACGGACCGATTCTCTAGCCGAGTTATGCGCTCACCGCGCCAAATTTGCGGCGACGGGTGAAAATACTCCACATGAATCCACCACCGCGCCTATTGCGTCCGGTGCCGGATGCCGGGCACGCCGATACTGGCGACAAGGCGGAACCTGCCGTCGATGCGGCATTGCGGCCGCGGCTGGCGTTCCGCACAATCCACGGTTACCGTCGCGCCTTCAGGATCGCGGGATCGGGACCTGTGGTGTTGCTGATCCACGGGATCGGCGACAACTCGGCAACCTGGGACAGTGTCCACACGCAGCTCGCCGAGCATTTCACCGTAATCGCTCCGGACCTCCTGGGGCACGGCCAGTCGGACAAGCCACGCGCCGACTATTCGGTGGCGGCGTACGCCAACGGCATGCGGGACCTGCTGGCCGTACTGGACATCGAGAAGGTCACGGTAGTCGGACATTCGCTCGGTGGCGGCGTCGCGATGCAGTTCACCTACCAGTTCCCCCATCTCGTCGAGCGGCTCATCCTGGTCTCGCCCGGCGGGGTCACCAAGGACGTCAACATCGTATTGCGTTGCGCATCATTGCCCTTCGTCGGCGATGCGCTCGGGCTGTTGAGACTGCCGCTGGCCATGCCGATCGTTCGGCTCACGGGCGCCTTGGCGCGAGCGACGCTGGGCCGCGCGGGAATGGCACGCGATATCCCCGATGTGCTGCGGGTTCTCTCCGATCTCCCCGAACCCCGGGCCTCGGCCGCATTCACCCGAACACTGCGTGCCGTGGTGGATTGGCGAGGCCAGGTGGTGACCATGCTGGACCGATGTTATTTGACTGAATCGGTTCCCGTGCAGCTGATTTGGGGTAGCGACGATTTGGTCATTCCCGTCAGCCATGGCCATTTCGCACACGCCGCGATGCCCGGCTCCACCCTGGAGATCTTTGACCGGTCGGGACATTTTCCGTTCCATGACGACCCTGAGCGGTTCATCCGCATCGTTCGCCAGTTCATCGCTTCCACCGAACCCGCCGAGTACGACGAGGCCGAGTTACGCCGCATGTTGCGCACCGGCGTCACCGAACATGCGATCAGCGGGGCCGCTCGCACACGCATGGCAGTACTCGACGCCATGGGCACCGACGAACGCAGCGCTACCTAATCGCACGAGAGACCAAGCGCTGTTAGAGGTTTCCGCAGTTCACGGGTACCCGAGTACGGAGCGCTCGGGAGACGTAGAGTCGAAGAATGAGCGTTGCTGTTGCGGTTGTTCGCGTATTCACCGACGAGACAGGCAAGTTCGGCAATCCCCTGGGGATCGTCAACGCAGCCGACGTGGCCGCGACGGAACGCCAGGAGGTCGCCACCCGGCTTGGTTTCAGCGAAACAGTTTTCGTCGATCTTCCTGCTGAAGGATCCAACACCGCACATCTGAGGATCTTCACTCCGGCATCCGAACTCCCCTTCGCCGGACATCCGACCGTGGGATTGGCGTGGTGGCTGCGCGAACGCGGGACGCCGGTCAATACCCTGCAGGTCCCCGCGGGGGTCCTCCAGGTGAACTACGACGATCGCACGTGGATACGGGCACGGTCCGAGTGGGCCCCGGAGACCGACTTCCACGAGTCAGACTCCCCCGCCGATGTGGAAGCCGCCGATCCCGCCGACTACGCGGATGAATTGCTGCATTGCGTATGGGCCTGGCAGGACCGCAACGCCAGCCTGGTGCGATCACGTGTGTTCGCCTCCGACCTGGGTCTCGCCGAGGACGAAGCGACCGGGGCGGTGGCAGCGCGGTTGACCGACTTGTTGAGCCGCGACCTGATCATCAATCAGGGCAAGGGATCGCAGATTCTCACGCAGTGGAGCCCGGAGGGCTGGGTGACGATCGGCGGCCACGTCGTCGCCGATCAATCGTTGACGTTGGACTAGAGCAGCCAGAGCGCACGACCAAAAGGTCAGGATGCCGTCGGTGCGTCCCGGTGGGCCCGCAGTGCGGCGATCTCGCGCTCGAAGTCTTCGGCTGAGCTGAATCCGCGATATACCGAAGCGAAGCGCAGGTAGGCGACCTCATCAAGATCGCGGAGCGGGCCGAGAATGGCCAGACCTACTTCATTGCTGGGAATTTCCGGGGATCCGGCAGCCCGGACGGCATCCTCAACCTTCTGGGCGAGGAGATTCAGTGCGTCGTCATCGACATCACGCCCCTGGCAGGCCCGACGCACCCCCTTGATCACCTTGTCGCGACTGAACGGCTCGGTGACGCCGCTGCGCTTCACGACGGCCAGCACAGCGGTCTCGACGGTGGTGAAACGACGGCCGCACTCAGGGCATGAGCGCCGTCGACGGATCGCCTGACCTTCATCCGCTTCGCGGGAATCGACAACGCGTGAGTCGGGATGACGGCAGAACGGACAGTGCATTACTGCTCCTTCGCCGGTTCTAGACTCCAAGTCGTTGGTCTGGATGGGCTGACGCACAGTGCAGCGCGCCCAGACCGGTGTCGAGGATACCCGTGCTCCGGCTCGTTCGAAGGTCACGTCCGTGCGCCGATCAGCCGACCGGGGAAACCAACGTCTGACCCGCTTGCACTGTCGCTGAATCGAGTTCATTCAGTTCACGAATCTTGGACACCACCGCCGCGCGCGGCGCATCCGGTGCGACACGCGAGGCCACGTCAGCCAGGGTCTCTCCTGGAGCGACCTGGACTACCGCCACACGATCCGGCAGGCCGGATCCTCCGATTCCGGCGGCGCTGACCTGTCCGAGCATCAGCAGCCACATCGTCGCCACCGCAGCGCCCACCGCAACGACGACGGTGGCCTTCAGGCTCACCGGCCGGCGATGATGCACTGCGGTCGAGACTCGAACCCCGGTGCCTCGGTACGCAACCGGCCGGCCGGCGGGCCTCCGGTATGCGACAGTGCGCACAGGCAGCGCACGACGTTGCGTCAGCGGGTATTGCGCGCTGTACGCACGTGCCTGCGGGGCGCACTCGCGTGGCGTGTATTCACGGCGTGTGGTGAGAACGTTTGTGCTCATCTGTATGCCCTTCCTGTCCTGTCGATCGGGAGGCCCGTTCGCTCTTATGTTCGAATGTACTCGATCATGTGTTCGATGTCCGAACATGTGATCGATTTGTAGCATCCACCACCGACAAGTGCCCCTGACCAGCGCCAATCACCACGCCAGCCGGCCACGGAGACGTAAAATGCGACACGCATCGAACACATGTTTGATAAAAGAGGTCGACAGGTCTAGATTCGGGCCCATGAGCGATACACCCAGCAAGGGATCCGCCACCGGTTCACTGACAGAGCGCCAGCGGACCATTCTGGAGGTCATCCGCGCATCGGTGAATGAGCGGGGCTACCCCCCGAGCATCCGCGAAATTGGTGACGCCGTCGGCCTCACATCCACTTCTTCGGTCGCCCATCAGCTGCGCACGCTCGAACAGAAGGGCTTCCTGCGACGCGACCCCAATCGCCCACGTGCCGTTGATGTGCGAGGGATTGGCGATCTACAGAGGACATCGGCCACCACTGACGTGGCCGGTTCCGGCGATCTGCCCGAGCCGACATTCGTGCCGGTCCTGGGGCGTATCGCCGCCGGTGGGCCCATCCTGGCCGAGGAGGCCGTGGAGGACGTGTTCCCGCTCCCCCGCGAGCTGGTCGGCGAGGGATCACTGTTCCTGCTCAAGGTGGTCGGCGAATCAATGATCGACGCCGCGATATGCGATGGCGACTGGGTCGTGGTCCGCCAACAGAACGTCGCCGACAACGGCGATATCGTGGCCGCGATGATCGACGGTGAGGCGACTGTCAAGACATTCAAGCGGACAGCGGGTCAAGTCTGGCTGATGCCGCACAACCCACTGTTCGAGCCGATCCCCGGTAATGACGCCGCCATCCTCGGCAAGGTCGTCACCGTCCTCCGCAAGATCTAGGCTGCGCCCGGCGGCGCCCCGGGGGCACTGCCATCCTCTGTGTTCCTGCCGTCCGGAGACGGCAGGAACATCTGGAAATGCGCGACATCGTGCCAGGCGCCTAGCTTGTGCCCGATCTTCCGGTAGAGCCCAACCTGCTCGAATCCCATTGCTCGGTGCAGCTTTTCACTCGCCGCGTTGGGCACCACCACTACGGCCAGCACCGTGCGGTAACCCAGATCGCGGAGCCGATCGAGTAGCGCAGAATAGAGCCGGCGCCCCGTCCCCCGCTGGTGCCGAGTGCCGTCCACGTACACGCTAACTTCACACGCCCATTGGTAGGCGGTGCGCGATTTCCATGGCACCGCATAGGCATAACCAAGGATCTCGCCGCCATCCTCGGCCACTAGCCAGGCGTGCCGGTGGGCCGCCGACCGGATGCGTTCGGCAAGAACGACATCCGACGGCGGCACCTCCTCGAACGAGATGGCCGTATCGGTCACATACGGCGCATAGATCGCCGCACAGGCGGCCGCGTCGTCCGCAGCCGCGTCACGAATGATCATTAGGCGCTAGAGCGAACGCCCGATGATCTCCTTCATGATCTCGGTGGTTCCGCCGTAGATGGTCTGGACGCGCGAGTCCATGAAGGCGCGGGCGACCGGGTATTCACGCATGAAGCCGTAGCCACCGTGCAGCTGAAGGCAGCGGTCGATCAGGTGAACCTGCTTCTCGGTGCTGTACCACTTGGCCATCGCGGCCTGCTCGACACTCAGTTCCTTCTTGTTGAGCAGGGTGATGAACTCATCGACCATGATCCGGATCATCGTGGCATCGGTGGCGAGCTCGGCCAGCAGGAAGCGGCTGTTCTGGAAGCTCTTGATCGGCTTACCGAACGCCTTACGCTCGGACGTGTACTGGATGGTCGCCTCAAGCATGGTTTCCATGGCAGCGGCGGCCACGACGGCGATCGACATGCGCTCCTGCGGCAGGTTCTGCATCAGGTACACGAAGCCCTGGCCTTCTTCACCCAGCAGGTTGGCAGCGGGCACCCGCACATCGGTGAAGGACAGCTCGGCGGTGTCCTGCGCATCCAAGCCCATCTTGTCGAGCTTGCGGCCGCGCTCGAAACCCTCCATACCGCGCTCCACGACGATGAGGCTGAAGCCCAATGCACCCTTCTCGGGATCGGTCTGCGCCACCACGATCACCAGGTCGGCATTGATGCCGTTGGTGATGAAGGTCTTGGAGCCATTGAGAATGTAATGATCGCCGTCCTTGACGGCCCGGGTCTTGATGCCCTGCAGGTCACTACCGGTGCCCGGCTCGGTCATGGCGATCGCCGAGATCAGCTCACCGGAACAGAATCCGGGGAACCAGCGCGCCTTCTGCTCGTCATTGGCCAGGTCACGGAAGTACGGGCCCGAGACATCGTTGTGCAAAGTGAAACCGATACCCGACTGCCGGGCCTTGGTGACCTCTTCGCCGATGATGGCGTTGTAGCGGAAATCGATGAGGCCGCCGCCGCCGTACTCCTCGGGCATGTCGGTGCCCAGAAAGCCCTGTTTGCCAGCCTCAACCCAGAGGGAGCGGTCGACAATCTTGTTCTCCTCCCACTCCTCCCTGTAGGGCTCGGCGTGCCGAGCAAGGAAGGTCTTGAACGACTCGCGGAACAGTTCGTGCTCGGGTTCGAAGATGGTGCGTGTGAACTTAACGGCGCCGGCCATGATCACCTTCCGGTTTGGGTTTACGTACTCGGCAGAATGTATACCAACCCACTGGTCGGTCGGTACTCGCCTACTCTGCTTTGGCAGAGAGAAAGCCTAGGGTTATTCAGATGACCGTTGGTGCGTTTTCGGCTCTTCACGCAAGCGGCTCATCGCAACTTTCACACACGCACTGGGGTGCTTTCACACCTCAGGTCCGCGATGGAGAGGTCGTCGGTGTTGTGCCCATCGCCACCGACCTGGATCCGTCACCGCTGCTGCAGAACATTCCCGGTTCGATCCGACATCAGGCCCGAGTAACCGCGCCATCCGTGCGCCGCGGCTGGCTACGGGACGGGCCCGGCCCCAGCGCGGCACGCGGCTCTGACGAGTACGTGGAAGTGTCCTGGGAGGAGCTCACCGAACTGCTGGCCGATGAACTGCGGCGCATTGTCGATACCCACGGCAATGAGGCCATCTACGGCGGCTCTTACGGCTGGGCCAGCGCCGGACGCTTCCACCATGCGCAGAGCCAGGTGCATCGCTTCCTGAAACTACTTGGCGGGTACACCTTTTCGCGCCATTCGTACAGTCTGGGGGCAACCGGCGTCATCATGCCGCACGTCATCGGCACCCACGACGGGCTGTTCAAGAGGTCGACGTCATGGGACGTCATCGTCGAGAACACCGATCTGCTGGTGTCATTCGGCGGAATCGCCCTCAAGAACACGAGCGTCAACCATGGCGGCACCACCGCCCACCCGGCGCGCGATGCGCTCAACAGGTTCCGCGCCCGCGGTGGGCACATCGTCTCGTTCAGTCCGTTGCGCGACGATATCGACGGCGAATGCGAGTGGCACGCGCCCGTTCCCGGGACGGACGTCGCGGTCATGCTCGCCCTGGCCCACGTGTTGGCTACCGAGAATCTGGCCGATCGGGCGTTCCTGAGCACCTACTGCACCGGTTACGAGCGATTCGAACGCTATCTACTGGGCACCGACGATGGCGTGCAGAAGAGCCCGGAATGGGCGGCGCCCATCAGCGGGCTCGATGCCGACGAGCTGCGGATCCTGGCGCGCCGGATGGCGGCGGGGCGCACCCTGGTGACGGTCAGCTGGTCGCTGCAACGGGTACGGCACGGCGAGCAGGCTCCGTGGATGGGTGTCACCCTGGCCGCGATGCTCGGCCAGATCGGGATTCCCGGCGGCGGTTTCGGCCACGGCTACGGCTCGATGAACGAGTCTGGCCTGGCTCCGCTCAGCTGCGGCCTGCCGACCCTCCCACAGGGGCCCAACCCCGTCTCGACGTTCATCCCCGTCGCGGCGATCAGCGAGCTGCTGCTGCGCCCCGGCCAGACGCTGGCCTACAACGGCCAGACGCTCACCCTGCCGGATATCAAATGCGTCTACTGGGCGGGCGGAAACCCGTTCCACCATCACCAGAACCTGCCGCGGCTGCGCCGCGCGCTGGCCCGTGTCGACACCGTCGTGGTGCACGATCCGGTGTGGACGGCGATGGCCAAGCATGCCGATATCGTGGTGCCGTCCACGACGGCCCTGGAACGTAATGACTTCTCGGGAAGCCGCAATGACCCGCTGCTAGTGGCGATGAAAGCCGTTGCGCCGCCGTATGCAAACTCGCGCGACGACTACACCACCTTTTCGGAGCTCGCCGACCGCCTTGGGTTTGCCGAGGAGTTCACCGAGGGCCGGACAGCCGACGAATGGCTGCGCCACCTCTACGCCGAATGGGCCGGCACCCTGAACTTCTCGGTGCCGTCCTTCGATGACTTCTGGGCGCAGGGATACCTGCAGTTACCCACCGATGAGGGGCTGACGCTGCTATCGGACTTCCGGGAGAGCCCCGACGTACACCCACTACACACACCGAGTGGACGCATCGAAATCTTCTCGGAAACCATCGATGGGTTCGGGTACGCCGACTGCGGCGGATACCCCCAGTGGTACGAACCCACCGAGTGGCTGAACGGGAAACGCGCCGAACGCTTTCCGCTGCACCTGATCGCCAACCAGCCACGTACCCGGCTACACAGCCAGCTCGACTTCGGCGGCACCAGCCAGGGGTCGAAGGTCCAGGGTCGCGAACCCATCCGCATTCACCCCGATGACGCCGCCGAACGCGGTATCGCCAGCGGCGAGGTGGTGCGGGTGTTCAACGACCGTGGCGCCTGCCTGGCCGGAGCGGTTCTCGACGAGGGGCTGCGACGTCAGGTGGTTCAGTTGTCGACCGGGGCATGGTTCGACCCCGTGGATCCGTCCGACCCGGATTCGCCCTGCGCGCACGGCAATCCGAATGTCCTCACCGACGACTCGGGAACCTCGTCCTTGGCGCAGGGATGTACCGGTCAGCATGTGCTGGTGCAGATCGAGCGATTCGAGGGAACGCCGCCTCCGGTCCGGGCCCACCAGCCGCCGACGTTCGTCTCACGCGACTCAACCGGCCCGACTATCGCACCGGTGAGCGACTAGCCTCCCAGTTCGGCAAGGACAGCGGCCAGGGCGTGCGGCACCCGGGCGATCACACGCGTGCCATCGGCCAGATGTTCGGTGGATTGCACCTGACCGTCGGCATGGATCCGGGACACCAGATCGCCACGGTCGTAAGGGATGACCACGTCGACGGGCACATCTCCGCGTGGCACCGCTTCGGCGATAGCCGCACGCAGCTTCGCGATGCCGTCGCCCGTATGCGCCGATACGAACAACGCGTTGGGTAACGCCCGGCGCAGCTGCGCCAAGGCCAGATCACCCGCCGCGTCGATCTTGTTGATCACCATGAGTTCCGGGGACGCCGATCCGGTATCACCCAAGTGACCGGCGACCACTTCGCTAATCACCGCGCGTACCGCCTCGACCTGCGCCAGCGGCGCCAGGTCGGAGCCATCCACCACATGCACCAGCAGGTCCGCGTCGGCCACCTCTTCCAGGGTGGACCGGAACGCCTCTACCAATTGGGTAGGCAGGTGCCGGACGAAACCCACGGTGTCGGTGATGACGAATTCGCGTCCGTCATCGAAGGTCCCGCGTCGCGTCGTTGGCTCCAGCGTCGCGAACAGCGCGTCCTGGACCAGCACTCCGGCCCCGGTGATCACGTTCAACAGACTCGACTTACCGGCGTTGGTGTATCCGACGATCGCGACCGACGGGGCATCGCTTTCGAGCCGGCGGCTGCGTTTGGTGTCGCGGACGGTCTTCATCTCGCGGATCTCGCGACGCAGTTTGGACATGCGTTCGCGGATACGGCGTCGATCGGTTTCGATCTTCGTCTCACCGGGGCCACGGGTACCCACACCGCCTCCGGCACCGCCGGCGCGCCCACCGGCCTGGCGAGACATGGATTCACCCCAGCCGCGCAGCCGCGGCATCATGTACTCCATCTGAGCCAGGGCCACCTGTGCCTTGCCCTCGCGGCTGGTGGCGTGCTGGGCGAAGATGTCCAGGATCAAGGCGGTGCGGTCGATGACCTTGACCTTCACCGCCTTTTCCAGCGCCACCAGCTGCGCCGGGCTCAGCTCGCCGTCACAGATCACGGTGTCAGCGCCGGTGGCGAGCACGATCTCACGCAATTCGATCGCCTTGCCGGAACCGATATACGTTGCCGGATCGGGTTTTTGACGACGCTGAATCAACCCTTCGAGCACCTCGGATCCGGCCGTTTCGGCGAGCGCGGCGAGTTCGGCCATGCTGACCTCGGCCTCGTGGGAGGTCCCGTCGGTCCAGACGCCAACGAGCACAACCCGTTCCAGCCGCAGCTGCCGATACTCGACCTCGGTGACGTCGACGAGTTCAGTCGAGAGCCCCGCCACACGTTTGAGCGCGGCTCGTTCTTCAAGAGCGAGTTCACCGTCGGTGGGCGTCTGAAATGTTCTCGATGACATAGCAGGTCCCGATGATTCCACTCGCCGGCCCGCTATCGCATCCGAATTATCCGCAGGAACCAATGCCACCCCACCACTCGTCGGAAATCTCACCATCGGCGAGCAACATCGAGGGCCCGCGCAGAAAGCTCGACTCCCCCGTGATCGTCACCTGAACCTGTCCACCGGGGATGTTGACGACGATCTCGCCGGTCTCGTGCCCCAGATTGCGCAGCGCCGCATATGCGGCCGCCACAGTTCCCGTTCCGCAGGAACGCGTCTCGCCGACACCGCGTTCATGAACCCGCATCTGCACCGCGCCTGCGGGGGCGCCTGGGCCGTTCACGGGGGCCGTCAGCACTTCGACATTGACCCCGTCGGGGAACAGCGCTTCGTCAAACGTGACCGGAGCACCCACATCGAGCATGCGTAGCGCTTCGGCGGTCAGATCCGCGTCTACGCAGGCCAGGTGCGGGTTACCCACATCGATGGCCAGACCGGAGAACCGCCGGCCGCCGACGGTCGCCTCGCCCGCGCCAAACTCCTTCACCGGCCCCATATCGACGGTGATGTCGGCCGCGAGCTGGCTCCAGGAATTGATCCGCACCGGCCGCGGTCCGGCCAGCGATGCGACCACGAACTCGTCGCGGTGTTCCAGTCCCATCGACCGCAGGTAATGCGCGAACACCCGGACGCCGTTACCGCACATCTCGGCGATCGAACCGTCCGCGTTGCGGTAGTCCATGAACCAGTCTTCGCTGCTCACACCTGGGGGTTTCTCCGTAAGAACCGCACCCTCGATGGCAGCGCCCACCGTGGTCACCCGCAGCACGCCATCGGCCCCGAGACCTCGTTGCCGATCGCACAACGCCTGGACCGCGGGCACCGACAGATCCCGCTTGATGTGCACGTCCGGCAACACCACGAAGTCGTTCTGGGTGCCGTGCCCCTTGGTGAACTTCACGTATTCGAGGATAGGCGCCAGCGCGACTCGATTTCGCCGCAGAGTCCTGCCGCGTCTGCCAAGCCACCGGTCAGCCACATGATGCGATGATCGCGACCAAACCATGATCGCTGCCGGCGTACATAGCGTCGGGTGCCGATGAACGTCAGCTCACGCGCCTGCGCCAGGTCATCGGGCGCTCCCCCGGCATCCAGCGCGGCAATCACCTGGGCATACCCGATGGCCCGTGATGCGGTCACGCCGTCACGCAGCCCGACACCCAGCAGATGCTCGACCTCCGCGACAAACCCTTGCTCGAACATCAGATCCGTCCGTAGCGCAATCCGTTCGTCGAGTTCCTCGGTCTTCCAATCCAATCCGACGATCACGGTGTCCCACCGCGGGGTGCCGATGGTCGGCGCAGACGCCGCGAACGGCTGGCCGGTGAGCTCGATGACCTCCAGCGCACGCACCGTGCGACGTCCGTCGGTCGGCAAGATGATGGCGGCGGCCGCCGGGTCACGCACGGCGAGTTCGGCGTGCAGCGCGGCCACTCCAATCTCCGCCAGCCGCTGCTCCCAGCGCATCCGCACCTGCAGATCCGTCGCGGGGAACGTCCAATCATCAAGCAGTGCTTGGATGTACATCATCGATCCACCGACTATCACCGGCACATGACCTCGCGCCTGGATGTCCTCGACGACGGCGGAAGCCTGCTGCTGGTAGGTCGCGACCGTGGCGGTCTCGGTCACCTCGAGCACATCGAGCATGTGGTGTGGAATGCCCCCGCGTTCCGCGGTCGGCACCTTGGCCGTACCGATATCCATACCCCGATACAGCTGCATCGCGTCGGCGTTGACTATCTCCCCGCCCAGGCGCTCGGCAAGATCCAATGCGAGCGCCGACTTGCCGGTGGCGGTGGGACCGATGACGGCGATGGGTCGCGTCACGACACCCGCCACGTGCCCGCGAAGTACCCGACCCCGTACGGAGAACCTCGGTACAGGCACTGGGCCTGGACGAGATCTGAGCCCACCAACCCGGCAAGCACCTGGTATGCGGCGCCCCCGGTGATGACGTCCGGCAGGCAGGTCAACGCGGCCGCGTCCCCGTGCGCGAGTGCATCGGCAAGGGCCCGCTGCGCGCCTTCGGCCTCGGGCCGGTAGCCCCCGGGCGCCTTGTCTGTGAGGGTGTTGGCACCGTCGGCGATGATCAGAACGCCGAGCGCCTTGGCCTCGAAAGTCTCGATCTCGGTACGCAATGCCCGACCGAAAGCGATGCCGTCCCCGTCAGAGACACCGACAAGTCGCACCTCGACCTCGACAGCCGCGACGCGTTCGCGCAGCCATCCCGCGACCAGCACCGGTAGCGGCAGTTCGGCGGGCCTCGCGGCCAGCCCAATGACCGGGGCCGTCAGTGAAACGCGCACGTCAACCCCGTATCCGGCGAATGTGCCCGACATATCGCCGCCGTACCGGCCGTCCCCCACCCCGATGGCGATCCATTGGGTGGGCAAGCTTCGTGCTGCCGCGATTGCCGCCGCGCGCAGGTCGGCTGTTTCCTCGGCGGCCTCCCCGCCGAGCTCGGGCACGAGCAGCGGGGTTGACGGGCAGATCGCTATCGACAGATTCACGACGCTACGTGGCCTTCGGGGTCGGGGCTACGCCATTTCCCGTGGGGACGGCATGCGCGGTGCGCTGGTGAACGACATCGCCGAATGCGACACAGGCCGCGGCTCCAACGGCGAGGGCCGACGCGATATCCGCCTCGGACATCGCGACCTCCTCGCGGAATCATCTGGCATATGTTCGCCGTGTGGCGATGACACCTGTTTGAATGAACGGTGTAGTGAGCTTACGGGCGCCGTGTTGCGCGGCAACAATTGTAGGAAGAGGTTTCGATGCCGGATCAGTCATCACAGCACGACAGTGTTGCTCCCGCCCCCCAGCCCGGAGTTGCTCCTGGCCCCCAGCCCGGAGCTGCACCCGTCCCCCGGCCCGGGCCGAAACCTCATCCGATGCCGCGGCGTCCCGCGGCGACGGCGCCCGCTCCAGCAGCCCACCATGTTGATCCGCACAAGTTCGGCCGCGTGGATGACGACGGCTCCGTCTGGCTGATCACGAGCGCCGGCGAGCGTCAGATCGGATCGTGGCAGGCCGGAGACGCCGACGCCGCATATACGCATTTCGGCCGTCGATTCGAAGACCTGGAGACGGAGATCCAGCTGCTGGAGCTGCGGCTCGGCTCCGGTTCGGGCGATGCACGCAAGATCAAGACCGCTGCCGAGCACCTCGCGGCGACGCTGCCGACCGCCGCCGTCCTAGGCGATGTCGACGCGCTCTCGGCGCGGCTGTCAGCACTCCTCGAGTCCGCGAACACGCAGGCCGCAGCGATGCGCGCGCAACGCGATGAGGCCCGCTCGGCGAGCGTTTCCCGCAAGGAGGAGCTCGCCGCCGAAGCCGAGGAGCTCGCCAACAACTCCACGCAGTGGAAGACGGCTGGCGATCGGATTCGAGCCATTCTCGACGAGTGGAAATCCATCCACGGCGTCGACCGCAAGACCGACGATGCACTGTGGAAGCGGTACTCGGCGGCACGCGAGACGTTCAACCGCAGGCGCGGCGGGCACTTCGCCGAAATGGACCGCGACCGTGCCGGGGCTCGGGAGAAGAAGGAAGAGCTCTGCAAGCGAGCCGAAGCACTCTCGGACTCCACCGACTGGGGTGCCACCGCGGCGACATTCCGGAGTCTGCTCAATGACTGGAAGGCCGCCGGACGGGCGCCTAGGGAGACCGACGACACCCTGTGGCACCGCTTCAAAGCCGCCCAGGACAAATTCTTCTCGGCCCGCAACGCCGAATCCGCTTCCCGCGATGCCGAATTCGTGGCCAACGCGGACGCCAAGCGTGCACTGCTGGTGGCGGCGGAGAAGATCGATGTGGACGCCGATGTGGACGCCGCTCGGACGGCGTTGCGCACCATCGGCGATAAGTGGGATGCCATCGGAAAGGTGCCGCGCGAGCAGCAGACCGATCTGGAAAGACGGATGCGCGCGGTGGAGAAGAAGGTGCGCGAGGCCGGCGAAACCGGCTGGGGCGATCCCGAGGCGGAGGCGCGCGCCGAGCAGTTCCGGGACCGCGCACGGCAGTTCGAGGAGCAGGCCACCAAGGCGGAGGCCGCCGGTAAGACCAAGGATGCCGAAAAGGCTCGGGCCAGCGCCAAGCAGTGGCAGGAATGGGCCGACGCGGCCGTTGCCGCCGTCAAGAGCCGGTCGCGCTAGTTCGGTTCCTCGTCGTCCCCGAAGGCGTCGTCGAGGAAGGTGCGCTTATCGCGCTGCGCGGCCTCGCGCCGCTGCTGCTCGGCTGCCAGCTGCACCGCGGTGCGTGACCACACCACACGCGCCCAGTGGAAGGTCAACAGGATGACCGAAATCCACGCGACCACCAAACCGATACCCGGACCCGGATGTCCGGCCCCGGCGGTCTGACGCGTCCAAATCGCCAGCATGCCAATCACGCTGGCGACGAATGAGCCCGCCAGTGCAATCCAGGACAGCACCCATCGGCGGGTCAACAACGCCAGCATCGAAAAGCCGACGCCGAAGACCATCGCGAGCCACACGAAGATCCGGGATGGCACCCGCACGGATTCCTGATCGGCGATCGCACCGTTGACGAGGACGTCGAATCCCCTGGCGTGACCGGTATGCGGCAGCACGAAGGTCAGCAGCAGCACAAAGACCAGGACGGCCACCACCAGCGCGCGAGCACCCGGATCGATCTCGCCCGCGACTTTCCGCTCCGCCGCGTCGATCTCCTGGCGGAACTCCTCGAATTCGGCGTCGTCTTTATCGGGTCCGGACTCATTACGTTCAGCACCATCATTCACAGCCCGCACCCTGCAACCTCAATCTTTGGTGGCGCACCGATTGCCGGCATCCCCAAGCTCGTCTCTCCGCCGGTTCCTGGTGTGCCCGGCTTCTTTCCGGATTCGTGCGCATCGCCCGCCTGGGTGCGCCGGTGGCTCAGCAGTCCCCCATCGGCGATCAGGTGATGCGGCGCTGCCCCGGTGACCTCGACGGTGACGATATCTCCGGGACGCAGGTCGCCGTTGAGCTGCCCCTGCGGCCGGAAGTGCACCAGACGACCGTCGCGGGCGCGACCACTCATCCGGGCGGTCGCACCATTCTTGCGGCCCTCACCGGTGGCGATCAGCAGTTCGACCTCGCGGCCGATCTGCCGTTGATTCTCTTCCAGGGTGATGGACTCTTGCAGCTCGATGAGCCGCTCGTACCGTTCCTGCACAACGGCTTTCGGCAGCTGATCGGGGAATTCGGCCGCCGGGGTGCCCGGGCGGATCGAGTACTGAAATGTGAAGGCGCTGGAGAACCGGGCGCGACGCACGACCTCAAGTGTCTGCTCGAAATCCTCTTCGGTTTCGCCGGGGAAGCCGACGATGATGTCGGTGGTGATGGCGGCGTCCGGCATCGCCGCCCGCACGGTGTCGATGATCGACAGGAAGCGCTCCGACCGATAGGAACGGCGCATCGCCTTGAGGATGCGGTCCGAACCCGATTGCAGCGGCATGTGCAGCTGTGGGCACACGTTCGGGGTCTGCGCCATCGCCTCGATGACGTCGTTGGTGAATTCGGCCGGGTGTGGCGAGGTGAACCGCACCCGCTCGAGACCCTCGATGCGACCGCAGGCGCGCAGCAGGTCGGCGAAAGCTCCACGGTCGCGGGGAATTTCAGGATCGGCGAAATTGATGCCATATGCGTTGACGTTTTGGCCGAGCAGCGTCACTTCCAGCACACCCTGGTCCACCAGCGTCTGCACCTCGGCGAGGATATCGCCGGGACGGCGGTCGATCTCCTTGCCGCGCAAAGAGGGAACGATGCAGAAGGTGCAGGTGTTGTTGCAGCCCACCGATATCGACACCCAGGCGGCATAGGCCGACTCGCGGGTCGCGGGCAGTGCCGACGGAAAATGTTCGAGGGCCTCGACGATCTCGACCTGGGCCTCTTTGTTGTGGCGCGCACGCTCCAGCAGGGTCGGCAACGACCCGATGTTGTGGGTGCCGAAGACGACGTCGACCCACGGCGCCTTTTTCAGCATGCCCTCGCGGTCCTTTTGCGCGAGGCATCCGCCAACGGCGATCTGCATGTTCGGGTTGGCTGCCTTGCGCGGCGCGAGGTGACTGATGTTTCCGTACAGCTTGTTGTCCGCGTTCTCGCGCACGGCGCAGGTGTTGAAGATGACGATATCGGCGTCGGTGCCCTCGGGGGCTTTCGCGTATCCGGCCGCATCCAGCAGACCCGACACCCGCTCGGAGTCGTGCACATTCATCTGGCAGCCGTAGGTGCGGACCTGGTACGTGCGGACCTCCGAATCGGAAGTCACGGAACTGGTCACCGACTTATGGTACGTGCCCTGGCTCAGACAGATTCCCGGCCGAGCTCACGCGGAGTTCGGGCCCATTTGTCCAGCTCACAGGCATAAGTCAGCATGGCCACAACTGCGCAGCCAAGGAAAAACCAGTTCTGCGCCTTGTTCGGCTCCACGATGACGTCACGCAGAAACATGACAGCGGCCGCGATCGCCATGATGGCGAAGCCAACCCAAGCCGCCAGCGTGCGCGTCCAGCTGCGATGGCACGAACCTTCTGGCCCTAAGAGAGCCATCCCGATTTCCGCAATGCACACCACCGCCACGACCAGTCCACCAAGGACATTGCCTGCAACGGCAAGCCAGCCGAAAACATCAGTCGCGTTATGAGCGGCGACATACGCCCCGGCAATGAATGAAGACATTGCAACGGTGACAACCACAGCGAGTCCGAACAGCCTCATGTTTGACGCTCTGGCACACGCCAGCCCTGCCACCAATCGTCGATGCTGCAGACGGCGTTCACACCCATCCATATCCACCAGCCGGCCAACACCCACGACTCTGGGAGCTCGGGCTCCGCGAATGCTCCGCGAACAGTCACGACGACGATGACCCCGATCAGCCCGATAACGATCGCGAACGAGATATCTCGCCTGGGCCGCGGCCGATCGAGGATCTCGCTGCCTCTGAGATGCCGCCCCCCATCGACAGTCACCTGCCCCGATGGCGTGACTAAGCGCATTAGCGAGCTGGGCAGCAAGCACAACCCGAAAACCAGCCCAAGACTCGCCATAATCCAGCCCCAGGAAGTTGCCCCATCTACCACTGCGACTGGAAAAGAAGCGATGAACAGAACGGATGCCAGGACCGTTGCGAACGCCCTGATTCGCGGGCCTTCAAAGGAAGGCCGTCGTCGCGTCCACATGGACTCAGTATCGCAGATGTTTGCTGAGGCCGATCACACGGTGCACCGGGTCGCCCGCCGTCGAATTCGCCTACCCATTCGTTCCACCCTGCAAAACTGTGAGGAACCCGTATGGTCTGACCATGCCGGTGAGCACCGACACATCAACGAGCGGGGAAAACGCCTCCGCAACAAGTGCCCCAATGATCTCTCTTGAGCATGTCGACAAGCATTTCGGCGAGTTGCACGTCCTCAAGGACATCACCCTCGAAATCCCACGCGGTCAGGTCGTCGTCATCCTCGGGCCATCCGGTTCGGGTAAGTCGACGCTGTGCCGGACTATCAACCGTCTCGAACCCATCGACACCGGCACCATCCGGATCGACGGCGATGTGCTTCCCGAGGAGGGACGTGCGCTCGCCAACCTGCGAGCAGAGGTCGGCATGGTGTTCCAGTCGTTCAACCTTTTCTCGCACAAGACAATTCTCGACAACGTGACGCTTGCGCCGCTGAAAGTGCGCAAAAAGAACAAGGAATCCGCCCGCAAGCACGCGATGGAACTACTTGAGCGCGTCGGCATCGCGAGCCAGAAGGATAAGTACCCGGCGCAACTGTCCGGTGGGCAGCAGCAGCGCGTGGCCATCGCCCGGTCCCTGGCGATGGGCCCGAAGGTCATGCTCTTCGACGAGCCCACCTCGGCGCTGGACCCTGAGATGGTCAACGAGGTTCTCGATGTCATGGTGGCGCTGGCCAAAGAGGGTATGACGATGCTGGTGGTCACCCATGAGATGGGCTTCGCCCGCAAGGCCGCGGATCGCATCATCTTCATGGCCGACGGCGCCATCGTCGAGGACTCGGACCCGGAGAGCTTCTTCACCAATCCGCAGTCCGACCGCGCCAAGGACTTCCTCAGCAAGATCCTCGGACACTGATGCGGCGGCACACCGCACTGGTGGCGGCTGTGGCCTTGGTTGCCACCCTGATCAGCTCCTGCGGCAGCAATGAGCCCCGGCAGCTGCTCGAATCGATCCGCGGCGGCACCGTCATCCTCGGCACCAAATTCGATCAGCCCGGGGTGGGCCTGCAACACCCCGACAAGAAGATGAGCGGATTCGACGTCAAGGTTTCCGAGTACGTCGTCAACGCCATCGCCGACGAGTTCGGTGTCAAACACCCAACCATCCGCTGGTACGAGACGCCCTCGGCACAGCGCGAACAGCTCATCGACAACGGCACTGTAGACATGATCGCCGGGAGCTACTCGGTCAACTACAGCCGAGCCCAGAAGGTGTCGTTCGCCGGCCCGTATCTCATTACCTACCAAGGGCTCCTGGTACGCAAGGAGGATGACTCGCTGACCAAACTGGATGATCTGAACCGGGGCAAGAAGCTCTGTTCGGTATCCGGCTCAACGCCCGCGCAGAACGTCAAGAACCTGCTGGCGGGCACCCAGCTGCAGGAGTTCGACTCGTACTCCTCCTGCGTGGAGGCACTGCGACGAGGCAAGGTCGACGCCCTCACCACCGACGAGACCATTCTGGCCGGCTACGCCAAACGCTACGAGGGCGAGTTCAAGCTGATTCAGATGAACTACGAGCTGAGCCAGCCGTTATGTATCGGGAAACCCAAGAAGCAGAAGAAGAACGGCGACCCGTTCTCCAGGGAGGTCTACGGGATCGGTCTCGCCAAGGGCGATACTGCCGCCATCGAGGCCATCGACCGGGCGCTCGACAAGATGATCGCTAGCGGAGCCTGGGACGCCGATCTACGGGACGCACTCGGCGACAGCACGATCGATGATTGGGAGAAGCGCGCCGAGAGCGGCACTTACGGTCTGCGGCCCGATCCCTCCCCGGCCGCGATCGAGAAGATCACCGGTGTCAAGCCCGCCGCCGACAAGGCTTGTGAGGCCGCATGAACGCGCTGTGGGCCAACATGGGGTCGCAGCTGTGGCCTGCGTTCTGGACCACCATAAAATTGTCGTTCTTCTCCGCCGTCGGCGCGCTAATCTGGGGCACCGTCCTGGCGGGGCTCCGGGTATCGCCGGTGCCGATCATGCGAAGCTTCGGAACCTGGTACGTCAACATCATCCGCAATACCCCGCTGACGCTCATCATCATCTTCTGCTCGGTGGGCCTCTACCAGAATCTCGGCATCGCATTGGCTCCAGAGAATTCGACCTTCATCAAGAACAACAATTTCTGGCTGTCGGTCCTCGGGTTCGTCCTGTACACAGCGACTTTCGTCTGCGAAACGCTGCGCTCTGGTTTCAACACCGTCCCGCTGGGTCAAGCCGAGGCCGCCCGGTCGCTGGGACTGTCGTTCATCAAGGTGCTCGGGCTGATCGTGCTACCGCAAGCAATACGGTCGGTGCTGGCGCCCATGGGTAGCGTGCTGATCGCGTTGGTGAAGAACACCTCGATCGCCTCCGCGATCGGTGTCGCCGAGGCGGCCCTGCTGATGCGATCGGAGATCGAGCTATTCGCCGATCAGATCGTCTGGATCTTTCTCATCATCGCCGCCGGGTACATGGTGATCACGCTGACGATCGGGCTGACCTTCGGATACTTCGCACAGCGACTGGCGGTGAAGCGATGAGCAACAGCGCCACCGTCATGTACGACGCGCCCGGCCCCAAGGCCCGGGCTCTCAACCGTGTCATCACCGTGGTCTTCACCGCGCTGGTGATAGTGATTGCGGCATGGGTGATCTGGACCCTTAACGCCAACGAGCAGTTGACCGCCGAAAAGTGGTCGCCCTTCCTGCATCTGGATACGTGGACGACGTACATCCTGCCGGGGCTGCTCGGGACGGTCTCCGCCGCCGCGCTGTCCATTGTCTTCGCCTTGGTGCTCGGTGCGGTGCTCGGTATCGGACGCCTATCTGATCACCGTGTGGTGCGCTGGGTTTCGGGTGCGTTGGTGGAGTTCTTCCGCGCTATCCCGGTGCTGATCCTGATGATTTTCTCCTACTACCTGTACGGGCAGCAGGCCGTCTTCCCCTCCGAGTACCTGGCGTTTACGGCGGTGGTGACGGGCCTGACGTTGTACAACGGCTCGGTCATCGCCGAAATCCTGCGCTCGGGCATCCAGTCACTACCGAGTGGGCAGTCCGAGGCTGCGGTCGCTCTGGGCCTGCGCAAGTCACAGATGATGCGGCTCATCCTGCTCCCCCAGTCCATCGCCGCCATGCTGCCCGCGCTCATCTCGCAGATGGTCATCGCGTTGAAGGACTCCGCGCTGGGATATGCCTTCGGCTACATCGAGGTGGTGCGTTCGGGTATCCGCTCGGCGTCCTACTACGGGAACTATCTGCCCGCGCTGGTGGTGGTCGCGGTCATCATGATCGTCATCAACTTCGCATTGTCCTCGCTGGCCACCAATATCGAGCGTCAGCTGCGCGAGGGGCGAAAGAAGAAGAGCCTCTTGGAGGTTCCGCACGCACAGCCCGAACCGGGGTTGGTCACCAAGGATCTACTGGAGACCCGCGGCGTGGATCTCGCGCACAAAGATCTACGTCAGGACTACGGCGAGTAGTCACTGGATCGGCAACGGTGATTCGTCACCTGCCGGACGCGGACCGAAGATGCGACGTTCTGCTTCGGCGATCGGAGTGTCGTTGATGCTGGCCTCACGGCGTGACATCAACCCTTCGGGGGTGAACTCCCACAACTCATTGCCATAACTGCGCCACCACTGCCCGGCCTCGTCGTGCCACTCGTACTGGAAGCGGACGGCCATCCGATTCTCTCGGAATCCCCAGAGTTCCTTACGTAACGCGTACCCGTTCTCCTTGGACCATTTGCGGGTCAGGAAGGCGACGATCTCGACGCGCCCGGTGATGAACTCATCGCGGTTGCGCCACAACGAATCCTCGGTGTAGGCGGCGGCGACATGCTCGGCGTCGCGTGTGTTCCAGGCATTCTCGGCGGCGCGGACCTTCTCGCGGGCGGAATCGATATCGAAGGGCGGAAGTGGTGGGCGCATGCCATATCTCCTTGTCATATTTCGTTGTCAGAGCGGCGGATTGGCGGGCGATGGTTCAGCCTCCCCCCACCGTAGGGGGCTGGCATTGATCGTCTCGACAACCTCGTCGATGGTGAAGTCGACGGAGCATTGCGCGCCGGGAGCGAAGGTGCCCTCGTCCCAGTTCAAGCGCGCAGTTCCGGTGAGCTGCACTGCCGATCCGGTGTGCCAGTTCGGGATCAGCAGCCCACACTGCGGATCGACGTGCAGGTTCCCGAGCGTCATGAACATCGAGTTCCCCAGGTAATCGGGCCAACGTAACTCGTTCGGCGAGAGCACCTGCAGGAAACCGGGGTTGCCGCCGCGGTGGGATGCGTCGGCGTTGCCTTCTCCATCGGCGGTGCCGATGATGAAGGTGTCCGCTCTCGAGATGGTGCGCTGTTGTTCATCATTCAGGGAGGTTGCGCGGCGCGGTTCCCCGGGCAGTCCGGGGCCGATGCCTGAGATGTCACGACGCGCGATGTACTTGGGGCAGTTCGAATACACCTGATCGGTGGTGACGATGAGCCCCGCGCCCGCTGGCCGCGCCGTACCGTTGACGCGCATCCGGCGCCGACGCTGCGGCTGCAACGCGATCATGCCGATCTTTCGCTCCGACCGCAGCGCCTCGGCCAGTGGATCACCGAAAACCGGCACGCTGTCGATTGCGATGGTCCGGGTATCGGTGGCGTGCGCGAAGCCGGGTGGCCCGACGATCTGACTCGCCCACATCCGGTCGTCGCCATCCCGTGCCGACACGAACACCATCGGTTGGGCGGCCAGAAAGGCCGCCGCAACCTCCGGTATTTCCGTCGAGATGATCCGGCCGACTCGAATAGCACTGCCGGACTGCCCCATTCGCCGTTGAACGGCGAGCTCGCCGACGTGATAGGTCATCATCTCAGAAGAAGCCACATGTCGGTGCTTCGCCGGACGGCGCCGCATGCTGCTCGATACCCGCGGCCGCGAACACCTCAAGGCGAATCCCATCGGGGTCGGTGAAGAAGATCCCCCCAGAGGATGCACCTTCCTGATGGGCGACGACACCGTCGTGGACGAATACCGTCGATAGTTCCTTCAGCACCGCCTCTACCTCCTGCACCTGCTGCACCGAATCCACCTGGAACGACAAATGGTGCAAGCCTGGCGTGGCCGCCGAGAATTCCCCACGGCTCTGTTCCCAAAGCGTCAGCACCGGGATGCCGTCGGATCCGAGGAACGCGAATCGCTGCGTGCCGTCTGCACGCAGAACGAGCTGGTCGAATCCGAATGCCTGACGATAGAACGCGACGGACCTCTCCAGGTCGCTGACGTTCAACCCGATGTGACCGGTGACCACCCGGGGTGCGATGGCAGTGCTCATGAACAAACCCTTCCTAACCGACAAATTATGATTACCAGTTAGAAGGTAATCGTCAGCCGGAAGCATTGTCAACCGTCTATCTGGTTTTATCAGTTAGACTTTGTGGCACACACTCTCCCCAAGAGGAGGCGGCTAACCTCAGGCCATGTCCGATCCACGTCCCCATCTCGGCGAACCGCTCGCACTGGATCTACTGAACACCCGGTGGATGAGCGGCGATGGAGCGCAGGATCTGCTCACCGATCTCGACGGCTTACGAATCTGGTTGCATACCAATAATCTTCACGATCGCTGCACCGCCAACGAGACGACCCGAGAAGCCCTGCTCACTGCGCGTGACGCCATCTACCGGGCGGTGAAGGATTCCCAGATCGACGACATCAATGCCGTGCTGTCCCGGGGCGCGATCCGTCGCTCGCTGACCGTCGGCGGGCCGGTCGACACGGCCGAGGTTCCCGAGCCACACTGGCTACCCGCTTGGCTGGCCGTCGATAACCTGCTGATCCTGCTCGCCGAGTCTCCCGATCGGATCAAACAGTGCGCCCACCCGCAATGCGTGCTGTTCTTCTATGACACATCCAAGAACGGGGCTCGACGCTGGCATTCCATGGCGACTTGCGGAAACAGGGCAAAGGCCGCCCGGCACTACGCCAAGAACGCATGATCATCCTTCACAGCTGCATCACACGTTAGATTCTTACTCAACTATCACAATCGAAGTATTATGTAACAGGTACCACTCCGTTACCATTGTTCCCATGCGAAACATCGTATTGACCATCGGCGTGTCGGCCGTTTTCGGAGCGGCGTGCGCGGGGGCAGCACTCACGGGTGCACCGGTGGCCTACGGAGCGCCGTTGAGCTTCGATTGTCTGCAGGTTGCGACACCCGTGGGAATGAACCTGACCTGCGTGAATCCGACGCCCTTCACCATGGACGCACACTTCAAGGGTAATTGCGGTCCGCTCCCCATGCTCAATGAGGACACCGAGATCGGGCCGTTCAAAACGATCTCGCGTCAGGTGCCGTGCCTGCCGGGCGTTCAGTCACCATCTGCCGAAGCCTCGATGATGATGCGGTCCAATGCCACGGACGAGGACGCGCCGCCGCCCAACCCCCCGGCACGCCCGTTCGGTCTCTAGGGCGAGCGGCGGTCACCCGACGTCGCGACGGTCCTGCTCGGTGGCAAGGGCGTTCTTCACGACGTCATAGGCCATGGACTGGCCGTATCCGCGACGCGCAAGCATGGCAACCAATCGCCGCGCAGCCTTGATCCCACCGTCGTCGAGACTCTCGGATCGGAGTTTCTTGGCGACAAGCTGCGCTGCGCGCGAGCGTTCGGCGTCTCCGTCGATGTGCGCGAGCGCGGCGGCCGCATTCTCGGCCGATACGCCCTTGGTACGAAGCTCTGCCGCTAAGGCGCGCTTGCCTTTTCCGGCGTAGGTATGCCGAGACTGCACCCACTGTGTTGCAAAATCGGCGTCGTTGATGAGCCCGGCGGTGGCCAGCCGATCCATGACCCGCTCGGATATGTCATCGGGGTACCCGCGCCGGGCCAGCCTTTCGGTCAGCTCGGCGCGGGCACGCGCCCGACTTGTCAACAGGCGAAGACAATATGACCACGCCTGCTCGTCCCGCGAGTCAACCGGTTCATGCGTCGGGGCTTCGGGTACCGACGCGACCCGGGCTCGCAGTTCGTCTAGGGATTCCTGAGAACCCGATGCGGAAGCCGAATCAGAAATCGACTGGGGCCGGGACGACTTCGTCATCGGTCAGCACCGCTCCGATACCGAGCTTCTCCTTGACCTTCTTCTCGATCTCGTTGGCGACATCGGCGTTCTCCAACAGGAAGTTGCGGGCGTTTTCCTTGCCCTGTCCCAACTGCTCACCCTCATAGGTGAACCAGGAGCCGGACTTACGGACGAAGCCATGCTCCACGCCCATATCGATGATCGACCCCTCCTTGGAGATGCCCTTGCCGTAGAGGATGTCGAACTCAGCCTGCTTGAACGGCGGCGCCATCTTGTTCTTGACAACCTTGCAGCGAGTCCGGTTACCCACTGCATCAGTACCGTCCTTGAGCGTCTCGATCCGGCGTACGTCCAGACGGATCGAGGAATAGAACTTCAAAGCCTTACCACCCGTAGTGGTTTCGGGTGAGCCGAACATTACGCCGATCTTCTCACGCAGCTGGTTGATGAAGATGGCGGTGGTGCCCGAGTTGCTCAGCGCACCGGTGATCTTGCGCAGCGCCTGGCTCATCAGGCGGGCCTGCAGACCGACGTGGCTGTCACCCATCTCGCCCTCGATCTCGGCGCGTGGCACCAGGGCGGCCACCGAGTCGATGACGATGATGTCGATGGCACCCGAGCGGATCAGCATGTCGGCGATCTCCAGTGCCTGCTCACCGGTATCGGGCTGGGATACCAGCAGCGAGTCGGTATCGACACCCAGCTTCTTGGCGTAATCCGGGTCGAGCGCATGCTCGGCATCGATAAACGCCGCAACACCGCCGGCGGCTTGCGCGTTGGCCACCGCATGCAGCGCCACGGTGGTCTTACCCGAAGATTCCGGTCCGTAGATCTCGATGACACGACCGCGCGGCAGGCCGCCGATACCCAGCGCCACGTCTAGGGCGATGGACCCGGTCGGGATGACGGAGATGGGGACGCGTACCTCGTCGCCGAGGCGCATCACCGAACCCTTGCCGTGACTCTTCTCGATCTGTGCGAGCGCGAGCTCGAGAGCCTTCTCGCGATCCGGTGCCTGCGCCATGGTGTTCTCCGTTTCGTATCGGTGTTCGAAGATCGGCGTTCCGATCAGTTGAGGCAGACGCTAGGACACAGGTCTGACAAGTCACCTGACCTGCTCGGGAGACCCGTAACCGTCGTGCTCGAACATGACTACCGTAAGCCGAACACCTGTTCGATTCAAGGAGGCGCGCCGGACCGGCGTGTCGCGCCTTAACACGGAAACACGGAGGTCGCAGCGACCCGAATAGCAGCTGGCTCGCTACTTCTTTCACGGCACTTGTAGTGGTTAATTCTTGGTTTCAGCAACCCAGCTGCCCCAGCTCAATACAGTGAGAATCATGCGGCAACGAATTTCGTGGAGTCTTCCGCTCGCGATCACGGCCATCGTTACCTGCCTGGCCTGTCTGACCATTGCACTTGCCGCTGCCGCACCAAACCCGGACTGCGGCACGATCGTCACGGCAGCCAATCAGCTCGAAGTGGCCTATAACCAAGTCCAGCCGTACGGATACACACCGTTCGGTATAGAGAACCAGATCCAAACCGCCGCAATGCCGTTGATGTCGTTGGCCAGCCCTGCGGCATTCGACATGCGCAACTGGGCGTTCCGGCTTGCGTCCGAACTTGGCAAGAATGACGCACAGGACCCCGACGAGCAACGATCAGGTACGTGGATCTCCGGCACGCTCTCTGGAGCGCGCCAGTCGCTACAAGCTGCGCGTGCTGCTTGCGCGTAGCTTCACCATTGATCTCGAGGGACGTCGAAATCTGCGCACAAAGCCCGCCATATATCCCGCGGCTCCATCCCGGCTTCGACAGCCTGTGCCGCGGTGCGCCCGCCCATCGCGGTCAACACATGGTCAACCAGCACGGATGAGCCGTAGATCGCACCGAAACGCCCAGTGACCAGCTCATGAAACTCCGTCAGACGCACACCGTCACCTTAGGGCCGCCACTACGTCCTGGCACACCCGTACCGGATCTTCGACATCGACGGCGCCTGCGGCAGCCCGGCGGGCAGCTTCGGTGTACCGCCGCTCCCCCAATACGCGACCGACGGCCGCAGCCAAAGAATCCCGGTTCAGCGGCCGCACCAGCTCGGCGCTTCCTTGCCGCACAACACGATTCGCCAATTCCCACTGGTCGCCACCACCGGGAACCACCACCACCGGCACCCCAGCCAGCAGCGCCTTGCTCAGAAAACCATGTCCCCCACCGCAAATGGCCAGATCGGCCCCGGACAGCAGCAGGTCCTGACGTGCCAGCCCCGCAACCGCCCACGACGGCAACCCCGATGAAGATGGATCCAGCGCAGAGACGACCACTCGTGCACCTGCCGATTCCAAGGCCCGCAATGCCAGCTCGGTCATCCCCTCGGCGCCGGTGAAGGCCGTCGACGGCGCGATCACAACCACCGGACCCGAACCCGCAGGCGGTTGCAGCACAACGTCCGTGGGCTCCCAGTGCAGCGGCCCCACTAGCACCGCCTCACCCGGCCAGTCGGGACGCGACACCTCAAGTGCGGGCACAGTCGCGATCAACCGTCGAACGGGCCCGGGGTCATGGGCCGGCAATCCGATCTCCACCCGAACCTGCGAGCGCTGTCGCAGTCCCTGGTCGATAGACCTCTGTGTCAGCCGGCGCATCAGCCCATCGCGCAGCCTGCCGCGTAGCCCAACACCGGGAGCCAGTCCACTTCCCAATGGCGGCAATCCTTTTGACGGCAAATACAGCGGGTGCGGATTCAGCTCCACCCACGGCACACCGAGCAACTCGGCGGCCATGCCGCCACAGGCGGTGATGACATCGGAAACAATCAGATCCGGCGCCAGTTCCCTCAACTGATCGAGATTGGCCTGCGCCATATGGGCTGCACGCTGATGAATCTTGGCGCCCGCGTCTCCGTCGTCATCGGCAACCCGAGGCTGCAGCCCCAGAAGTTCCACCGACTCCAGCCCAACGGCACGGGCTTGATCGAGCCAGCGCGTCCCCGTCAACAGCACCGGATCGTCCCCGGCGGCGGCGAATTTCAGGCATAACGCGATAGCAGGAAAGGCATGCCCGGGATCGGGACCGGCGACCACGGCGACACGCACGGCCCTACCCTGCCACAGCGATTCGGGCTACGTTGAAACGCATGACCGACACCACGCTGGAGCGCCTCACCCTGACCCCGGCCGAAACCGTCACCCGCTTCCTGGAGGCCGCCCAGAACGGCGACACCGAGTTCGCCGAGAAAGTCCTGGACGAACGCCTCGTCTACCAGAATGTTGGCCTGCCGACAATCCACGGTAGCCGCGCAGCGCTGAAGATCTTCGAGCCGCTCAAACGCCCGGGGTTCGGGTTCGAGGTGCAGATACACCGCACCACCACCAACGGGAACACCGTGATGAACGAGCGCCATGACGCCATCGTCATCGGCCCGCTGCGCCTGCAGTTCTGGGTGTGTGGGGTCTTCGAGGTCTCCGATGAGGGCACCATCACGCTGTGGCGCGACTACTTCGACATGTTCGACATGTTTAAGGCGACGGTGCGAGGTCTGATCGCCATCCCGTTCCCCGCACTGCGACCGAGGTTCTGAGATGACGGAAACACTCGCGATACGCGACGCCACCACCGTCGTCGAAGGCTTATGGGATGCCCTGCGGTTGGGTGATCTGGCTGCCATCGACGAATCCCTCGACGAGAACGTGAGCTGGGAGAACGTCGGGCTGCCCGCGGTGCGTGGACGACGTGCGGTCATGCGGTTCATGGGGCTGATGAACAGCCCGTGGGCCGGGTTCGACGTGAAGATCCATCGAATCGCTGCCGAGGGCAACACCGTGATGACGGAACGGACCGATGTGATCATCGCGGGCCCGCTGCATATCGGGTTCTGGGTCTGCGGGGTCTTCGAGGTCTCCGACGACGGCAGGATCGTCCTGTGGCGTGACTACGGCGACGTCCTGAACATCACCAAGGGTCTGGTGCGGGGCATCCTCGGGATCGCGATCCCTGCGCTGCGCCCGAAGCTCTGACTATCACGGCAGCGGGGTTTTGTCGGTATCCATCACCGCGCGGTACAGCATCACACCGCCAAGGATCAGCACGCCGACCACCAGCATCGGGACCAAGAGTTTGAAGATGGCGCCCACCACGAGGAATGCCAGCCACACGACCAGCAGCACGCCAATGATCTTCCACAACACAGGTACCCACCGTTCTCTCGACTTGCTGCGATAGAGCAAGCCTGGCAGGGGGATCAGCGCCTGAGGAACCCCGGAACCCGAAGATCAGGGAAAGATCGGGGATTACCCTGACAGCTGGCCGAGCTCGTCGAGTGCACCCGCCCAGCCGGTGAGACGGTCGGTGGCCGATACCAGGTCATCGAAGAGCGGGCCACGTGACATCGGCGATGCCACCACCGCACCACCGTTGCCGGCCGATACCAACTGCGCTGCCGCGGTAACCAACTCGTTGTATTGCCGCACACCGGTATCGAGCTGCGCGGTGAACGCGTTGATGGTGGGCTGCAGGAACTCCCGGGTATGCGGGGCCTCGACGGCGGCTCGCTCCATGGACACGACTTCCTTGGCGGTCGCCGCCATCACGAAGGCTGCCTCATTGGCGGCCGAAAGAACCTGACGTCCTTCACTGTCCGGAATCATGTTGCCGCGCTCCACTACTCCGAGGAGGGAGAACAGCCCGCGTTCAGCAGCATCCAACGCGGCCATGGGCGGACGCGCCGCCGATCCGGGCGGCGGCAGTCGCCGCTCCACACCGGGACGGGGCGGTGGCAGCGGCTCGGCCTTGAGGAAGCGGTACCGCACAAACAAATAGGTCGCCGGAATCGCGCAGCCGGCGGCAAGCAGACCCGGAATGATCAGCATCCAGAACGGCGCGCCAGTGGTCGCAAGCACTGTGGTGACGAGTACCAGGGCCGCGCAGGCCAGTGCCCAGCGGATACTCCAGCGCTTGGCTCGCAGCCGCTTTCGCAACAGCTTCTCGCGCTTATCGGACATCGCCCGCAAGCGGGCGGCAAGCTCCTCACCGAGATCGTTGACATTGTTCAACACCCGGCGCATCAGCTGCTCCCAGCTTCCTTGCACCGCGGCGCGGAGGGGTGGCTGGGGCGTCATGTTCACATTGTGCCCGAAAATTTCGCCGCCGCCGAGTGTGCATGTCAGCACAACAAATCCGCCGAGTGGGCGCGGGCGCTCACTCGGCGGATTTGGGAAGACAGGAAGTTACTGCTGGCCCAGCGGATTGGCCGGTTTGGCCGTCTCGGCCGCCGCGGGCGCCGAGATGGCCGAGTCGCCGGTGGGCAGCGCCTCACCCTTCATGGAAGCGCGGATCTGCTCCAGACGCGAATGCCCGGCCATCTGCACACTGGCCTGCTGCACCTCGATCATGCGGCCCTGTACCGAGCCCTGCGCCAGCTCCGCCGAGCCCAGAGCATTGGCATAACGGCGCTCGATTTTCTCGCGTACCTCGTCCAGGCTCGGGGTGTTACCGGGGGCGGCCAGCTCGCTCATCGAGCGCAGCGAGGCGGACACCTGCTCCTGCATCTTCGCCTGCTCCAGCTGGCTCAGCAGCTTGGTGCGCTCGGCGATGCGCTGCTGCAGCATCATCGCGTTCTGCTCGACAGCCTTCTTGGCCTGGGCTGCGGCGGCGAGCGCCTGGTCGTGCAGCGACTTGAGGTCCTCGACGCTCTGCTCGGCGGTGACCAGCTGGGCGGCGAAAGCCTCGGCGGCGTTGTTGTATTCGGTGGCCTTCGTGCCATCACCCCCACCGGTGGCTTGATCGGCGAGGTTGAGGGCCTGACGAACGTTGACCTGGAGCTTCTCAACATCGGCGAGCTGACGGTTGAGTCGCATCTCCAGCTGACGCTGATTCCCGATGACCGAGGCGGCCTGCTGTGAGAGCGCTTGATGATTCCGCTGGGCCTCCTCGATGGCCTGCTGAATCTGCACCTTCGGGTCTGCGTTCTCGTCGATCTTCGCGTTGAACAGCGCCATCAGGTACTTCCACGCCTTGACGAACGGGTTAGCCATGGGATCGATCCGCCTTCTGTCGCAATCGTCGATGTCTAGGTGGTGCGTGGGGTCCAACTTATCTGTTGCACGTCGATCCCCACACCCCCTACCGGGCGCAAAACAACGCGATCGCCACAGTAGTTAGGCGGCCGCCATTGCGCGAACCTGCGGGATGACGACCTTGGTTACGACATCGATCCCGCTGAGTGAGCCGGCCGTTGACGCCGACGCGGCCTGCGGAGCTGCATCGGGGGCCTCACGACGCGCCAGTCTGACGCTGACCTCGGATAACACCTCCGAAAGCGGGAGCTCGAGCGCACCGCAGATCGCGGCCAGCAGCTCGCTGGAGGCTTCCTTGCGGCCGCGTTCCACCTCGGACAGGTATCCCAAGCTGACGCGTGCCGTGTCGGACACTTCACGCAACGTCTTGCCCTGCCCGGAGCGAGCACGCCGCAGGGTGTCGCCGATGGCGTCTCGAAGCAACAGCGCCATGTCTATCTCCTTTTCCGGCAGCGGGACCGTCCGCGTCCGTACTGCGTAGTAGTTGAGTCTGACCTACTCAACGCTGTCCCGCAGCCGGAGGTTCCCGGAGGTTTGGGCTGATTGGTAGTTACGCACCTGCACGTCAGGAGCTGACGGAATCGAAGCCAGCGGTCACGTGAAGGATCCCTGGTAACCAACAATGAACACATCCGCACCACGCATGCTGAATACGCTGTCATCAAGGATGACTACCGATCCGGGCACAGCCAGTCACCAGCTGGATATGAAGGAGTTCTTTATGAGTGACAGGACACTCGGGCATGGCAAGATCCAGTTCGCAGGACGGTCGGAGCTGGAAGCATTCAATGCCGACATCGTGGCGCAGCTGCGAGCCAACGACGGAAAAGTCACCGACGGCCTATACGCCGGAGCGGACCGCTTCCTGTTGCTGCATACGGTGGGTGCCAAGAGCGGTGAACCAAGAGTCAGCCCGTTGTTTTACCTGGACTGGGAGGGCCACTGGTACCTTGTCGGCTCGTTTTGGGGCAACCGCAGTCATCCCGCATGGGTCTACAACCTGCGCGCGAACCCGAAGGCAACGGTCGAGATCAAGACCCGCACCGTCAACGTAATCGCCCGCGAGCTCACCCCCGACGAACACATCCGGGTCTGGGCACATCTGGTCCAGCTGGCGCCTGTCTTCGCCGAATACCAGCTCAAGACAGAACGGCGCATCAGCCTCTTCGAACTCACTGCCGAAACACAGGTTCAACCAACCAGAGAATGACGCGCCACCCGCCAAATCTATGGAACCCGTCTCGGCAGCCCCACCACCACGGACTCCACCCGGCACGTCTCCCCGATGATCAGGTCGTAGAGCCTGTCGAGAAAATTCTGATCGATACCGTGCTGCTCTCCGTACCGGGCTGCGCGCTCTTTGACGAACGCGATCCGTTGCGGCTGCATCACTGCCACTCCAGTCTCCGCTTTGTACTGACCGATCCGTACGCACGTTTCGATTCTCCGACGGAGCGCATCCAGGAATTGCTCATCGATCGTGTCGAGCTCATTGCGTAGCGCTTGCAGCGCAACAGGTGCATCACCACCACTGTGTGGAGTCAGCTGTGCTGTCATGCCATTCCTTTCTGTCGAACTTTGCGCTTACGAAGACTTCTGGCCCAATGGATTTGGCCAGGACGCGGGCAGCGCCTCGAGCATGTCCTGACCTTGGTTGCGGAGTCCACACGCGGTGGGCCCCAGAAAATCGTTGATCTCGGCGAACAGCGCACCGAAATTCGACTCGCCCTGCGCGAGAGCCCCATTCAGCCTGTGCAACCCCGTCGACAACGCCTCGCGAGCCCCCGGCGCATGAGGATTCGCATGCTGGATATCCCAATAGACCTCGGGGGTTCCGCCGGAGACACGTGCCAACAATGCAAGCAGCGCCTGAAAGGGAGGCGGCGCCACCCGCACCAATTGTTGGATATCGACACCGCTTTGCAGCAGCGCTGTTCCAAAACTAAGGATGGCCGAGTGCGTCAAGGCTTGCACGCTCGCGGTGATCGCGTCATGTTCGTCCGGCCCCATGAGAACAACGGGGAATCCGCCGTCCTCGATGACCTCCACGAGCGCCTTCCCTTTCGGCCCGTCGCGCAGCACTACCGCGGCCACCGGGCGCCCCTGTGCCCCCAGTGACGGCGCGAACATCGGGTTCAGGCTCATCGCCTCGACATCGGCGTCTACCGATGCCCAGGTCGTGGTGATGGTGGCCTTCACCGAGAGCGTGTCGGCAAGCAGCGCACCGGGCTTCACCAGCGACGCGATGACGGGAAGGGCCGCGCATACAACGTTCTCCGGCACGGCCAGCAGCACCAGATCCGCATCGGTGAGGGCCGCGCGCAGCCGCTGCCCGGACTGCAAAATGTCTCCTTCGACCACACGATGTGAGCTCCCTGATTCGCCAATCGCTGTGCCCGGCAGGTCAACCACCGTCGTCTCCAGTCCGCCCACCGCGAACAGGTTGGCGAACAGTGCCCCGACGGCACCGGCACCCCCGACGACGATCACGTTGTCAAGGGGATTCAGCACCGCGGCTCGCCCGTCTCGGCACCGGCAAGCGCGGTGAGAATGGGACGGGACTTCACCACGGTTTCTTCGTACTCACGCTGCGGATCCGATAACGCCACAATGGCCCCGCCCACTCCGAACGTCGCCGCGCGGTCCGTGACAACCAGCGCCCTGATGACAATGCTGAGATCTGCTGCGCCGCAGAGTGAAAACCAGCCGAGGGCTCCCGAATACACACCCCGCGGTCCGTCTTCGAGTTTGTCGATCAACTCCATGGCACGAACTTTGGGAGCACCTGTCATGGATCCGCCCGGAAAGGCAGCCCGCACGCAATCGACGGCACTCACCTCGTCGCGCAACGTCCCCCTGATGGTCGAGATCAGTTGATGGACAGAGGAATAGGATTCGACGTACATCATGTCCGGCACGTGCACAGAGCCCACGTCACAGACCGCGTTGAGATCATTGCGCAGTAGGTCGACGATCATGAGGTTCTCAGCACGGTCCTTCTCGCTGTGCATGAGCTCCAACCTCAGGTGCTCGTCCTCTACTTCGGTCAGTCCCCGCGGCCGGGTTCCCTTTATCGGCTTGGACTCGACGACGCGATCTGAACCGATCGTCAGGAATCGCTCGGGGGATCCGCTGAGCACAGACACCCCGGGGAACTGCAGCAGCGCCCCGTAGGGCACCGGGCTGACCTCGCGAAGTTGCAGATAGGTGGCCGGCACGTCGATTTCCGCATCGACCTCGACCTCGTTGGTCAAGCAGATCTGATAGGCCTCCCCGTCGCGTATCTCGTGCAGGGATTTCTCGATTCTCTCCAGATACGCACTCTTGCTGTGCCGGGGATGCAGCAGACCATGCCGCTCGAACACAACGGGCACGGGTGCCAATGTGCTCGGCTCCCTCGACGCAGACTCGCACTCCGTCAGTGACTCGATCTGTCGGGTGACCGAGTCCATCCAGAGGTCGGCGGTGGGATCCTCATCGGAAGCGACCAGGGCAAGCAGATGGCAGTTGCGCTGCTCGTGATCCATGACCACCGCTCGGTCGACGAAGAGCATTGCCGCATCTACCGTCGGGGATGTGTGCGCGTTCGCCCCGAAGAGGTCGGCCTTCAGCTCGTAGCCGAGAAAGCCGACGTACCCCAGATTGAAGTTGAAAGGCAGATCGTCAGGCTTTTCGACGAATCGAGCCCGCAACTCACGGTCGAGGTAGTCGAAAATAGATCCGTCGACCATTTCCTCTCGGCCGTCGGGTAACACCACCCGAACCTTTTGTTCGGACACACGGTAGGAAACAAACTCGGCCAGCGGCCCGCCACCGCTTCCCAGGATCGAATAGCGGGACACACCGTCGATAACCGCGCTACTGTCCAACCAGAATGACATCGACGATTCCGCAAAGCATTCTTGATATATGGCGGCCGCCGCGGGGAAATTCGCGAGAACCCGCGATTTCACCACGGCGGAACTCTGCATGGGTAGCTGAAACCGGCGCCGCCGTGTCGACGTCAGGGCCAGATCTCGGAAGTTACTCATAAGCTCGGCGCCGAACTCGGTCCCGATGGATTCGGGGTGAAACTGCACTCCCCAGATCGGCGCAGTGCGGTGCCGGACGGCCATCACCAAGCCGTCATCGGTCCATGCGATCTCCTCGAGATCCCTGGGCGTCTCCTCGACGATCAACGAGTGATACCGAATCACCGACATCGGCGACGGAACACCCTTAAACAGGTCAACTCCATTGTGCCGCAATTTTGAAGCGCGTCCGTGCATCGGCTCCGGGGCATGACGAACCGACCCGCCGAACATGTGCGCGATACCTTGATGCCCAAGACACACCCCCAAAGCGGGAAGCCCGCTTTCGACAATCACACGGGCGCTGATGCCGAAGTCACGTGCGCGGTCGGGCCGCCCGGGCCCCGGCGATATCACAACGGCGTCGTACTCGTCGAGCATTAGTTGCGACCACTGCACGTCATTGCGCACCACCGTCGGCGGCCGACCACATACTTCGCCGATGAGTTGATACAGGTTGTAGGTGAATGAGTCATAGTTATCGATGAGCAGCATTTTCATGTGCCGAACCCCAAAGGTTGGCAACGGCCGGATCCGCTCCAGGGATTGGAGACAGTTTTTACTTGACCCGTAATTTGGCCACTCCCGTATGTCAATTTTATTAACGCTGTCGAATCGGTTCATGCACGCTACCGCACAGCAATCCGGACCGGTAGACATTCGCATCAGCCACGGCGCACTAAATTGCGCGAATCCGGCTGCCTAATCGCTGGACCGGATGGGCAAAGGTGAGGCATGATGCACCATGCGGTGGAAACCACGCCATACTGCGCCTTCGCTCCCGCATTCGAACATCACCCCGGTAGGAATTAACCATGGCAGCCAGACCCAACGCGCATTCTGGCGAGGGTCCGATGATTGAAACCCGGGGAAACAGTCGACGCGTGCTCATCGTCGGGCTGGGAATCAGCGGTATGGCCGCGGCGATTCGCCTGCATCAGATCGGGTGGACGCCGGTCATCGTGGAACGCGCACCGGTACGTCGCACCGGGGGCAATTTCGTCATCGTCTTCGGCTCGGGCCAGTGGGCCGCAAAAAGACTCGGGATCAGTCCGTACTTGCATGACCGGCGCCCAACGGGAATCTCCTACGAATACGGTCGGAAGGGCAGCCGTCGTGTCGGCGGTAACTTCGCCGACCTCCCCGGTAAAGCCTGGATGGTGCTACGTGGCGACGTGGAAGCCGCGGCGTTTCAGGCGCTTCCCGAGGACGTGGAGATCCGCTACTCCACCATTCCCATGAAAATCGACCAGCACGCGGGTGGTGTGTCGGTCACGCTGTCCAACTGTGCTGATTCAGCCGATGCCGCCGTCTATACGGAGGATTTCGACCTGGTTGTGGGCGCCGACGGATTGCGATCCACGGTACGAGAACTCGCATTCGGGCCTGATGAGAAATACCTGCGGCCCCTCAACCATATTGTCGCGACATTCGAGATGCCGCAGAAGCTCACCGATTTGGCGACCGATGATGGCGCGTGGTTGGTCGAATCGGGGCGCTCGCTCATCGTCTATCCCATGCGCGACCGCATGCCGACAGCGCAGCTCTCGTATCTGACCGATGACGTCGATGCGGAGTTCACCGAACCTCCGGCAGTACGGCTGCGCAAGGTGTTCGGATCGCGTCCCTACGGCCGGTTACTCACGGAAGTGCTTGATGCATTTGACGCCGCCGATCAGTACCTCTTCGACTCCGTGCAGCAGGTCCACATGGACCGCTGGCACCACGATCGCGTGGTGCTTGTCGGTGACGCGGCTTGGTGCGAAACGATGTATTCCGGGCTCGGGGTGTCATCGGCGCTGGCCGGACCGGACCTGCTGGGAACCATGCTTGACCGCTACCCCACCGACCTGAACACGGCGTTTGTCGAGTGGGAACGCACCCTGCGGCCATTCATCGACGCCTACCAACGCTTTGGACTCAAGCAACGTTTCTTCTTCACACCCGAGAACCGCACGGAATTGGTCATGCGTCGCGTACTGGCGCGGCTCACCCAGACGCCTTTGACCCGAACGCTGCTCACGCTCCTGACCCGTCGCAGCAAGACCGCACGCCTCAAGGATCAAGACATCGGCGCATACCGCTGAGCTCAGGCGGGTTTCACCCGCGGACGCAGCGCTTGCACCAAATAGTCGATGCCGGTGATGAGGGTGAGCGCCACCGCCAGACCCATCAGCACCACGGCGGCGGTATGCCAGTACCCGGTCAACGGCAACAGATAGCCGGCAATCGCCAACGACTGCACCATCGTCTTGAGCTTGCCGCCGCGGTTTGCGGGGATTACGCCGTGGCGCAGCACCGAGAAGCGCAGCACCGTGATCCCGACCTCTCGCACCAGGATGACCGCGGTAACCCACCACGCGAGATCTCCGAGCACGCTCAGGCCCACCAGCGCCGCACCGATGAGCGCCTTATCGGCGATCGGGTCTGCAAGCTGGCCGAATGGGGTGACCAGGCCGTAGCGGCGGGCCAGCACTCCGTCATATCGGTCCGTGGCGATGGCCACCGCGAACACCCCGAAAGCGGCAATGCGCCAGGAAGTTTGGTGCCCTCCCTCGGTGAAGAGGACAACGATGAACACCGGCACCAGCACGATGCGCAGCATCGTCAGGATGTTGGCAATGTTCAGCAGCGGCACGGGCGCAGCAGATGCCTCGGAATCAGGCTGGGTTTCCGGTGGCATCGGCACGTCAATCACCCTATCTGTTCTAGAGCTGGCTACTGTTCACGCATGAGCGCTGAAGGTACATCCGGCATCTCAGGGAATCCGGGGCACACCGCCCCTGCGGTGACCGTTCGTCGTGCCCGTACCTCCGATGTACCCGCCGTCAAGGCGCTCGTCGACGTCTACGCCGGGCGCATCCTGCTGGAGAAGAACCTGGTGACGCTCTACGAGGCCGTCCAGGAGTTCTGGGTTGCCGAGGTCGACGGGGAGATCGTGGGCTGTGGCGCCTTGCACGTGCTGTGGTCCGACCTCGGCGAGGTACGCACCATCGCGGTGCACCCCCGGCTCAAGGGGGCCGGTGTCGGGCATGTGCTTGTCAGCCGCCTGCTCGAGGTGGCCAGGGAGCTCGAACTCCAAAGGGTGTTCGTGCTGACATTCGAGGTCGACTTCTTCACCAAGCACGGGTTCAGCGAGATCGACGGCACCCCGGTGACAGCCGAGGTGTACGAGGAAATGTGCCGCTCCTACGACACCGGCGTGGCCGAGTTCCTCGACCTGAGCTACGTGAAGCCGAACACCCTGGGTAACACCCGGATGCTCGTCCACCTTTGATTCCCCTCACAAGAGGGCAGGTGTCGTCCATGATCGAGGCATGCCAAGACTGCGCCAAGTTTCCCGTGCCGACACCAACGATCAACTCGTACATCGCATGTATGACCAGATCTTCGGCGACCGCGACCCCGTCACCGAACCGGGAACAACCACGGGCACACCGGGTGACTGGTGGTCGGTTTTCGCTCTCGTGCCCGATGCTCTGAAACACGCGGTCCAGGGTTTCGCGTTCTACCGCAGTGCCGATCGCACACTGGACCCGGTACTGCGTGAACTCGGCCAGACTCGGGCCGGTTGGGCTCGCCGCAGCCAGTTCGTCTTCTCCCAGCACTGCAAGTCGTGCCGCATCGTTGGCATGACCGAGGAGATGATCGCCGCCATCCCCTCCTGGGGCACGGCCGACTGTTTCACACCGGTACAGCGGGCCGTCCTTGCCTACACCGACTGTCTGGTGTTGGACGGCGGCCGCGTACCCGACGGGGTGTTCGCCGCGCTGCAGGCCCATCTCTCTGATGAGGAGATCCTGGAGCTCACCTACATCACCGCCATGTACGAGATGCATGCGGTGATGAGCACCGCGTTGCGTTTGGAGTGGGATGACCGCGACGAACCGATAGTGGAGATCGCCGCGCCCGAGGGATTCACGTCGTTCGACGTCGGCGACGCCATCGCGCTACGACGGGACGAGTAGTAGCTCAGCGCCTTATCTGTGCGTGCTCCGCGAGCACTGCCGCAACGTCTGGATGGCCGGGCACCCACTGGCCCGCCATCGCGTGCGTTGTTGTCACGCTGCCTGCCTCCTTGACTCCTCGAACCTCCATGCAGCCATGGGCTGCGGTGATGAAACAGGCGGCACCCACCGGTGAAAGTTCTTCTTGCACCGCGGTTGTCACCTGGTATCCGATACGCTCCTGCACCTGTAGGCGCCGCGCATAACCGTGCACCACCCGGGCCAGCTTCGAGAGGCCGACAACCTCGCTACCTGTACCGGGCCGGTAGGCAACCGTCGCAACCCCGGTGATGGGCAGCAGATGATGTGCGCACGTGGACACGAGCCGTATCCCAGCCACGATCACCAGACCGGGATCGCTCGGCGCCGGGAAGCGCCGGCGCAGGTGGACGGCGGGGTCCTCGTCGTATCCGGCAAGCGATTCCGCCCACGCCCTGGCCACGCGCCCCGGAGTGTCCTCCGTGTGCTCGTCGTCACCGACTCCGGTTGCCAGCAGTAGATCGGTAACAGCGGATTTCACCTTCTCCACATCGATCATCGAAGTGTGCTCCTTCCTCTATTCATGCGCTCAACGACGGCCATTCGGTCAATTCCGCTGCATTGACATGTGTTTCGGTCACCTTGACGCGGTGCACTGTGACATTGGGCCAACCGGCCTCGGCAATGAATCCGGCGGTGACCCGGGCCAGCAGTTCGGAAACGTTCTCCACCGTGGGCCACTCCAAACCGTGGGAAGGTGCATCGAGGCCGAATCGGAAAAGCTTCGATCGCTCTGCCTCTAGAGCCGGCACAAGCGAATCCGCGTGTCCGAGCATCGCGCCGTGATCGAGATTGGCGTCGATCCAGTCTCTCAGCCGTGCCTTGAGTATCCCGAAGTCGACGAGGATCCCTTGCTCGTTCAATGCCCCGGCCACCGTGATCTCGGCCCACCATGAATGCCCGTGCAGGTTCACGCACTTTCCACCAAGGATGGGCAGCCGATGCGCGGTCTCGAAATTGTGCCTCACCGTCACTGTCCGTGTCGCTGTCCGGCCACTGGTCGGGAACAACCCGAACTCCCTTGAACTCGAATGCAATTCGCGCATCTGCACAAGCTTCGCTACCTGCAACTTGCACCATGGCGACACCGAACGGGCATCGGTGAGCACTTCATCGCACAACTGCGTCCACGGTAGCCACCGGTAACCCGCCACCTCGTCCGGGTTCGGAATCGGGACCTCAGCAATCGTGCCCACATAGACCGGACAGACTTCGTTCTCAACGACACCGTTCTCCATGGCCGCCCGATAGCGAAAGTCTGGCAGCACCAGTTGCGGTGGTGACATCTGGACACCGAGCTCGTAATGCACGCGTTCGATGATCGCTTCGGAAACATCCGCGCCCGGAGGTGGATGTCCGCAGCAGCTATTCGACCAGATACCCGGCCAGGTCGGCTTACTCCAGGCACGCTGAGTAAGGAGCACGAACCGATATGACGGATCGAACAGGTAGCAGGAAAAGGCAAGGTGCAGTGGAGTGTTGTCGTCATGCACGGTGGCCTTGGGTGCGATGCCGCACGCGCGCCCGGTCTCATCCAGGAGGACCACGTCGTCAGTCATGGCTGCGCCGTTCCCATCGAATCGGCAATGCGTCGCGCACGTTGACCATCGGCAGAGCCGCACGCCACGTGGCCGGGTCGGGCAGAACTGGGCAGGTGAATCGTTGTATCAATGCCAGCAATGCTTCTTCCAATTCGATTCGGGCCAAGCCAGAACCGAGGCAGCGGAAGATCCCCCCGCCGAAAATCAGTTGGCGCTTCTGGTGTTTGGCGAGAATGTCGAAAGTGCCCGCACCGTCATACGCTCTCGGATCTCGGGTTGCGCTCGGCGGGCAGAACATCACGAACTGGCCCGGCTCGAGGGTGAGGTCACGGTAGTCGATCCGCTCGGTGGCGAAGCGGAAGATCGCACGGATCTGCGGCGCGAAACGCAACACCTCGTCGACCGCCTGGCCTATCAGCTCCGGGTTTCGATGAACCAACTCCCACTGCCGCGGGTGGCGGTGAAATGCGATCAGCGCCCGGCCCAGCTGACGAGCCACCGATTCCTGACTGGCCCAGGCGATATCCAGGACAAGCCCCTCTGCTTCTGCCCTGCTCAGCAGGGCCGTTCCGGAAACCTCTGCGGCAAGGAAAGATACGAAATCCTCGCCAGGCTCTCGCAGCCGAAACTCAAAGAGACCATGGACGTACTTCTTGAGCTGCTCGATACCCTGATCAATGATCGGCAACACCGCAGGCAGGTCACTCCATACGAACACCAGACCGGCGTCCTTCGACACCAATCGGAACATCTCATGATCGCCATCCGGAACACCCAGCAAGCGCGCGATTGCCCCGCTGGCATAGGGGGATCCGAATCGCTCCGCGAAGTCGACGATTTCGTCGGCCGGCATATCTTGAGCCAGGTTCTGTGCCAATGTCCGCAACGCTGGGCGCAGCGCCTCAACTCGCTTGGGGCTCAGGCCCGGAGCGGCCACGGACCGTAGGCGCAGGTGGTCTTCCTGTGGGGTGTTGCGCACCGTAGTGATCCACCAGTCGTACATCGGACCTGACGTGACCCCGTTCATACGCAGGAACCGGCGACCGTCTAGACCGAGGCGGGGATCTTTGAGAAGCTCCGCGCACTCTTCATAGCGCAGAACGACCGGGCCCTGTGGACTCTGCGCGAACCAATACTGCTCGCGGGCCCGATCAACCTCATCCGAGGCGAGATCGAAGTCCCGACTCAAGAGATCGAGAAAAGGCACCGAAGGTGCTGAAAGCATGGCGTTCTCCTGCGTAACTATCTGCTGATGAGGACGTAGACGGCGGGTACCACGGTCGACCAGGCCAGGATTGGCGCGTAGTAAGGCAGATACTTCGTGTATGAGCGCACCACGTCGACACCGTCGGCGACGGGCTTGCCGATCACGCGGCGCAAGATGCTGGCGTTGACCGCCAATGCGATACCAACACCGAGTCCATACGGCAGCAGCGCCCACGAGAATCCGCCAAGCTCGAGCACTGCCCACGTGACCAGTCCGGCGCCAAGCCCCACCAGAACGGTTCCCAGCACGAACGCACGTGTAAGACCAAGAGCGCGAACCGAAGTGAGCACACCAAACTGCTCGTCCTCGGGGATGTCCTCGGCTGTTTTGGCCACCATCACGCCGTTGAGAGTCAGACCCATTCCGAAAATCGCCACGAGCGTGAACCATTCGATCGGATACGGCAATGAGCGAATGACGATCAGCCCAGGCACGATCGTGAGAGTGATGTTCAGCACGGGAATCTGCCAGATCCCCCGGCCTTTCAGCCGTAGTGGCGGCAACGAGTACTGGGTTCCAAAGAACAATGCCACCAAGCCAATACCAACCAGATCCCAGTGCCGGGTGGTGAACATCAGGTACATCCCGAGCACTACGCAGAGCACAATGGTGGCGTTGATCTCACGCCGTACACGCGTTTCACCTAAACCGAACACCGCAGTGGCCTGCCGCGACTTGTGCGCGAGGTCTTGCTCACGGTCGGCCAGGCAGTTCACCATATTGCATATCTGTTCGCCCTGAATGACCAGCACCGCAGCGGCCAAGAATGGCAGGGACACTAGGTCCGTCCACGAATGTGCGCTGAGAAACCCGGCAACCAGAATGGTTGCCACGGTGCTGGAGAGGAACTCTGTACGACGGATGTGCACGGAGTACCGCATACGTATCCGCCATGATGTTGGCGTCTCTTCGTGGACGAGTTGAACCATTATGCGATCACTTTCCTGGGGTGGGCATCCGGTACGGCTATGCAACACGAGTCGCCATATACTGAATGAGATTCGAAAATGCCTGGCGTGCAGGATTTTCCGGAAGCTGCAACAGGTCGCTCTGCGCCTGGCCGCCCAGTTCAACAAGCTTTTGTGCAGCGAGTTTCACTCCTTGCGCCTCGTTGATAAGAGACAGTGCCTCGTCGACGAGACGCGGGTCGTCGATCGGCCCGTGGAGTAACTCACGCAGCCGGCGGCCGGCAGGGCCGTCATCACGCATGGCATAGAGCATGGGCAGGGTGACAATCCCCTCCCGTAAGTCAGTACCGATGGCTTTCCCTGACTGCTCGAAATCAGAAGAGACGTCGATGATGTCGTCGGAGATCTGAAACATCGTTCCGAGCAGATCGCCAAATCGGTACAGACAGTCGACATGTTCCTTACGAGCACCTGCAAGCTGCGCCCCCAACTGACCTGCCGCCGCAATGAGCACGCTTGTCTTGCGCCGAATGGTGATCCAGTAATGAGCCTCTGGATCGGTCTCCGCAGAAGCCCCCATCGTCTCCTGCATCTGCCCGGCCACCAGCTCCGTGAACGTCACACCGATGATGTCCATCGCCTGCTCCCCCAATGCGGCCGCGATCCGCAGTACACGGCCAATCAGATAGTCGCCCGCGAGAACGGCGATTTTGTTGTCCCACATCACATTCGCGGAACGCACCCCGCGGCGCACCAGCGCACCATCCATCACATCATCGTGATAGAGCGTTGCCAAATGAGCGATCTCGATCATCGCCGCCGCGAGCACCACCTGAGGATCGTCGGCACGGGGCCCGAACTGCGCCGCCAATAGCGTGAACAGCGAGCGGAAACGCTTCCCGCCGGCCCGCGAGAGATGCGACACCGCGTCCAGGACACGCTCGTCGTAGTCGGCTAGCTCAATGGCGAACCGCTGCTCAACATCCTGGAGCCCTTGCCGCGCAATCTGCGTAAGCACCGGATCACCCAGATCAATCCCGCCCACCAAGACGCCGCCGCTAACCGACACGGATGACTCCCTTCAACGACCTTCTCGGGGATATCGCCAGGCGCATACCATGTTTGGGGCGGAGCGTTATCTTCGATAACATCTCCACTCGGTGCCCGGGGTCATGCTCGAATCGGTAGTTCTGAATCAGCGCAGCCAGCACCAGCTGGCCTTCCATCAATGCGAAATGCTTGCCAATACAGACATGCGGGCCACCGCCAAACGGCGCGTACGCACGGTGATGAACCCCAGCCGGTTTGTCTCCAATGAAACGAGCAGGGTCGAACTGCCCAGGGTCGCGCCACTGCTCGGGATCACGCCCGATGTTGAAGACGCTGATAAGCAGCCGCGCACCCTTAGGTATCCGATAGCCCCCGAGCACGGTGTCTTCACTGACCAACCTCGGCAGGATTGGCGCAGAAGGATACAGCCGCAACGCCTCGCTCACTACCTGCTGTGCGTAGGGCAGGTGCGCCAGGTCATCCAGCGTGGGTAGACGGCCACCCAGCACGCTATCCACTTCCGCCTCCAGCACTTCGCGCGCACTGTCGTTCTGCGAGAGCAGGTATAGCGCCCAGGTGAGGGTTTGTGCCATCGTTTCGTGGCCCGCGGCGAAGGTCGTGATCACCTCGTCCCGGATTTCGGTGTCGCTGAGCCCCTCACCGGTTTCCGCATCCTGCGCACTGAGGAGCATGTCAAGTAGGTCCCCTCCAGTGCCAGGGCATTCCCGCCGCGACCGAATCAGCCCGTACACGAAATCGTCGAAAGAACCCATAAGCGCCCGAAACCGCCGGTTGGCCGGAGTGGGCACAACCAATGGGGGACTGAAAGGATTCTGCTGCCGGTTGAATGCGTACGTCAGGATCTCCTCGACCGATTCCGGTGTGACGATGATTTCCGCATCGGCCGCCTTCATGCCAAACATGCAGCGCGACACAATATCCAGGGTCGCCCGGATGATGACCGGATGGATGTCCACGACAGCGCCGCTCCGGGAGACCTCCGCCAGATCGGCAAGCATGGCCTCCGCGCACTCAACCATCGTCGAGTACATCCCCGCGATACTGGGCCGCGAGTAAAGGGGCTGCATCATCCGTCGATTGCGTTTCCAGTGATCATGGTCGGCGGTCGTCAGCAACCCCTGCCCGAGCACCAGACGCAATGGGCTGGTGTTGCCGAGCTTGCCGTACACGGCCGTGTTTGCAAGCACTTCGGCGGCAAGTTGGTAGTCCGAGACGCAATAGACCTGCAAGGGGCCCAGACGGTAGCGGACCACTCCTCCATGGCGTTCCCAACCGATCCGGGTCGCTTCGAGAATGTCCCGACGGAACGCAAGGATGCTCCCCAACAATGGGGTTCCGGGAGCCAGCGGCGCGAGAGAACTACCCGACGATCCGCCATCGGCAGCATTAGCTGAAGGTTTATCCGTACGCGATCTCGAGAGCCTCATGCAAGCAGCCTTCCGCTATGGCGAGAACCACATCTGTACATCCGTGCGACCTAAGTCACACGCCGCTTGGGGAGGAACACTGTCACAACACCGGCGGATATCCAAGGGAAGGTTATTTGCTGAACGCTGTGTCAATCGTCACTTCGCCTTAGTCTTGACAAGAGTATTCATCAAGACTACAAGCGCAGTGATCGTCTCATTAACTCGGCAGCGCAATAGTACAAATCTTTACTCATGCCTATTTACCTGCACAAATGACAGACTTCCCATCACGGAGTCGCCGGCCGATTAGTTCCGTTTCCCTTCGAGTGACCGGGGTGGCTCATTGGCCAGAAATTGTCGACAGCCCAGCGAAATAGTTACTGCGAGCGAGTCGACCGAAGTAAATCTGGCTAACGTCCGTATCCAGTTCTGAGTAATGAAACCCCAACGGGCTTCCCGTTCTACAGGAGCCCACTGCGCACGCTCAGGGAAGTACTCACCAATATCTCCTTCGTTGCTACAGCAACGAAGGAGATCATCGTCGACGGACCCCGGCTCGCATAATCGACACCAGGAAATACACCCAGTGGCTCAGAAGTCTTCGGGGACGCCGCCATCGTCTTCGTCCTCGTCGGATCCCCCGCCGCCTCGAATGGAGGCGAGCACCGCCGCGAGTTCGTCGGGTTTCGCGAGCACCTCGCGGGCCTTGGATCCCTCGCTGGGGCCCACGATTCCGCGGTTTTCCATTAGATCGATGAGACGGCCGGCCTTGGCGAAGCCCACGCGCAGCTTGCGCTGCAGCATCGAGGTGGAGCCAAACTGGCTCGATACAACCAGCTCGACGGCCTGCAGCAAGGCATCCATATCGTCACCGATATCGGGGTCGACGTCCTCTTTGCCTGGTCCGCCACCGACCTTGGCCTTGGTGACGCCCTCGTTGTAGTCGGGTTCGGCCTGCTCCTTGGCGGCGGACACCACCGCGCTGATCTCTTCGTCGGTGATGAACGCACCCTGCATGCGGATGGGCCGCCCCGCCCCCATCGGCAGGAACAGCGCGTCGCCCATACCGATGAGCTTTTCGGCGCCGGGCTGGTCCAGGATGACGCGGCTGTCGGTGAGCGATGACGTCGCAAAGGCAAGGCGTGACGGCACATTCGTCTTGATGAGGCCCGTGACGACATCCACCGACGGACGCTGAGTGGCCAGCACCAGGTGGATACCGGCCGCGCGCGCCTTCTGCGTGATGCGCACGATGGCTTCCTCGACATCGCGGGGGGCGGTCATCATCAGGTCGGCGAGCTCGTCTACGACGGCGAGAATGAAGGGGTACGGACGGTACTCACGCTGGCTGCCCAACGGTGTGGTGATCTCGCCGGAGCGCACCTTCGCGTTGAAGTCGTTGATGTGCCGGACCTTGCTGGCCTGCATATCCTGGTAGCGCTGTTCCATCTCCTCCACCAGCCACGTCAGGGCGGCCGCCGCCTTCTTAGGCGAGGTGATGATCGGCGTGATCAGGTGCGGAATGCCTTCGTAGGGCGTCAATTCCACCATCTTCGGGTCGATCAGGATCATCCTGACCTCCTCCGGGGTGGCGCGTGCCAGCAGAGAGACGAGCATCGAGTTGACGAAACTCGATTTACCCGAACCGGTGGAACCGGCGACCAGCAAGTGCGGCATCTTGGCCAGGTTGGCCGAAATGAAGTCGCCCTCAATGTCCTTGCCCAGACCGATCAACAGCGGATGGTGATCCCGGCGGGTCTCGGGCGCGGTCAGCACGTCGGCCAGGCGCACCATCTCGCGGTCGGTATTCGGCACCTCGATACCCACCGCGGATTTACCAGGGATCGGGGCCAGCAGGCGCACGCTGTCGGTGGCCACCGCGTAGGCGATATTGCGTTGCAGCGCGGTGATTTTCTCCACCTTGACGCCGGGGCCGAGCTCGACCTCGTAACGGGTGACGGTAGGACCGCGGTTGAAACCGGTGACCGCGGCGTCGACCTTGAACTGCTCCAGCACCCCGGTGATCGCGGCGATCATGTCGTCATTGGCCGCGCTGCTCTCCTTCGGCGGGTCTCCTGCGATGAGCAGATCCAGCGAGGGCAGCATGTAGGGACCCTCGATCACCCGATCAACAACGGGCATCTGCGGTTTCGGCTTGGTCTTCTTGGTCGATTTGACCACCGGCACGGGCTTGGGTGCGGACGGAACGGATGCGGGCGCCGCGGCAACGTCCACGCTGTCTTCCTGGAGGGGGTAGTTCTCCATCGGCGTTGCCCCGCGCGTGAATTCACGTGTCGCCTCGTAATCGTCTTCCGGCTCCACGGCGTCGTCCGCGTTCTCGTCGTCCTCGTCCCAGTCCTCGTCCCATTCGTCATACTCCCGGGGCGAGAACATGTTCCGCAGCGTGTCGGGGATATCGCGAATGGTGGTGCCGGTCAGGAGCAGCACCCCGAAGACGATCGCCATCAGGAGTAGCGGTGCGGCGATCCATGCGGTGAGGCCTTGTGCAAGCGGTCCACCGATCACAAAGCCGACGAAGCCGCCCGCGATCGAACGTCCCTCGGGGCCATCGGGTGAACCGGCGAACAGATGCCACAGGCCGAGGATCGGCAAGGCGACCATCGCGAAGCCCAGGAGCAGACGCGGACGCTCCTCGGGATTCGGCTCGGTGCGCATCAAGAACACGGCGATGACGAGAGTGATCACCGGAACCAACACCACACCGGAACCGACGACGGCACGGAAGACACTGTCGATCCAGCCGCCAACTGGTTTGGCCGCGTGGAACCACGAGCTGGCACCCACCACGAACGCCAGACCCAGCAATGCCAACGCAACACCGTCGCGCCGATGGCCGTGCTCGATGTCGCGAGCCCGGCCTACCGACCGAAAAAGGGTTCCCACTCCTTGCGCGCAGGCGTGCCAGCCTGCGCGGGCGCCACGACCCACTGCCACCAGCGGCGCCGACCAGTGCTGGTTACGACGCTGGTTACGGCGGCGCGGGGCCGGACGACGGGTGGGCGCAGTGTTACGCGACCGGGTTCCCGATTTGGTGTTCCGGCCACGTGAACGGCTGACAGTCTTACTCGCCATGGCCGACAGCCTAGTCGCAATAGCCACATCTGCACCATCTACAACACGGATAAAAGCGCATGTAGGCAAATGTTTTGTCACCTACGCGAGGCCGCCCTGAGACGGTCTCGTGACCTTCGAAACGCGGCTTAGCGGTCGGGACGCGGCTTCGTCTCACCCAGCCAGGACTGATTCGCCGCGATGTAGAACTGGTCGCCGTTGTAACTGCTGGCCGAATGGCCCCGGAAGCAGTAGACGCCGGCGTCCTTGGTCACCGCGCATTTCACGGCACGATAGTTGAGGTAGTTGCCCGGCGTAAGCACCGGCGGACGCGTCCCTGGGGCGAACAGTGGTTCGTTGGTGGTGTCGAAATGCGCGCGCCAATCGCCAGGAAACCAGGCCACCTGGTTCGCACCGGGAGGTGCCCCGGGGAACGAACCATTGCAGCCAAAGCTGCCGTCGATCCAGATCGCACAGGTCAACCCTCGTGGCGTCGAGAACCAGGCGCCATCGGTGTCATCGCGCAGAAATGGCTCGAAGTCGGCCTGTTTGAACTTGGTGATGTTGTTGACGTCGGGATACGGATTCGGATCCCCGGAGATATCTGGATCCGCAGCCGCGGAGGCCAGCGACCCCAGGACCATTCCCAGTGTCAGCGTGGCGACGCCGGCCAATCGAGTTAGAAACCGCACTCCAACCCTCCCCATATTTGTGGTTACCGAGTCAGCAAAATAGCGAGGCTGATTGTAACCAGACCTTTTGGCTCGCCGAAGGAAATCCGACGAGACACTTGACAATGACTGTTGCCAACATGGCCGGATGCTCGCTAGCCTTCTCCCATGAGTGGCAACGGCGCCCTATCAACCGCATCACCTGTCGAAACGCACCCCTACGACTGCTACTGGCGGCCCGGCAACAAGCTGCGGCCGGCGCCGCCACGGTTGCGCTACGACGCCATGTGGACGCAATCACGCGAGGACATCCTGAAACCGTGGATGGAGTTCCACGAGATCCCACCGGAGACACCGCGGACCCGGCTGCTCGTCGATCACCTGTGGCAGGGCGATGAGCTCATGGACGCCGTGGTGGACCGCATCCGCAAGATGCCCGCGCGCCAGGGGCGCGCGATGCTCAACCAAGCCCTCGACCATGGCATCGAATCGGTCGAGAATCCGCCGGCGGAGTTCGTGGCGCTGTTCGAGCAGCTCGACAACCCGCCCGACTGGTACGACCCGAATCTCTGGGAGCGGGGGCGCCAACTGTGGAACGACTCGTCGCTCGCCGCGAAGTTCGGCATGGGATTCGGGGACACCTTCGGCACCTTCGTGGGCGATGAGGTCGCCTACGCCACCGGTGCGACAGGAAGATTCGTCAACGACACACTGCGGCGCAACCTGGAAACCACCGCATGGTTCCGGAAGATGACCTATCGCGGTGCTCTGGAACGCTTTTCGGAGCCCTTCAAGGACACCGTGCGGGTGCGTTTGATGCACTCACAGGTGCGCGCCGGACTGCGGCGGTCCTGGGGTAACGAGCAGTTCGCTCATCACGGCAACCCGATCTCCAATTCGATGATGATGGGTGCGGCGATGACCTTCGGGCTCATTCCGCCGCTCATCGACCACCAGCATGGGCGCACGCGCACGACGGCTGATCTCGAGGCAGCCGTGATGTATTGGGCCTACATCGCCTATGTCTTCGGCGTGGCCGACGAGCTCATTCCGAAGTCGGTGGCCGAGGGCATGGAAACCATGGACTACATGGTCGCCTACGCCGGTGGACCCTCGGAGTGGACCGACATCATGATGAACGCAGCATTCGGCTTCGTGGACAAGGGATTTACCGGACGCGTCGGTCGACTGGTCTTCACTCCCGTTCTCGGTATCGCCGCGTACTACGGCGGCGAGGAGCTGGTGCGAGCGCTGGTGCGCGCCACTCCCCTGCGTGACGCCCGACTACAGCCGTGGACTGCGTTAACGGGTATCGCTGTGCACGCCAACGTGCAGTTCCGGCGCGTCCTAGACAAGCTGCCCGGCGCCAAACAGCGTGCCCGGCAACGCAATGGCGAGCTGCTCTGGTGGTCTGCCACCGTGCTGAACCAGGCACTGGCCAAGTTCGGCGGGATGCACGACGCGTCCTATACCCACCATGACGCGACAGCGGCGACACCGGCAGGATGCCCGGTGCCGCACGCGCCGCATGTCAGCGGCTAGGCGCGCCAATCTGGGTCTTCATCCCTTCCATAGATTCATCTATGGTTAGTGTATGACCGAGAAGGTCTCGCGTGACGACTATTTCCGGGCCGCCTTCGAACTGCTGGCCTTGGGCGGTAAACCGGCGCTCACCACCACCGCCGTGTGCCGAAGGATCGGTGTGACAACCGGCTCGCTGTATCACCACTTCGGCAGCGGGGCAGAGTTCTATAAGGCCGTCATCGACCATTGGGAGAACGAGGTCACCGCCGCGCAACGCAAGCGCGTGGATGAAGTCGCCGATCCACAGGAACGCCTGGAAGTCCTGGAACAAGCGGCTCGCGATGCCGACCACGAGGTTGAGAAGGCCATTCGGGTGTGGGCCACGGCCGACCGGTATGTCGCGGCGGCACAGCATCGTGTCGACCAGGTTCGGCACAAGCACCTCACGAGGCACTACATCAAGGCGGGGTTTGACCCGAACCGTGCCGACACCCTGGCGCGCATCGGTTTCAGCATCCTGGTCGGCGCCCAAGAGATCGGCACCCAGGTTGACCGCACGCGGCTCAACGCCGCTCTCGACGAGTACTCCGTCTGGCTCAATTCGTCGGTGCCGACGGAGACTGCCACTTCCCGGTGACCTTGGCGTATCGGGATATCAAGGCGAGGGCCTCATCGGGAAACAACGCACGGGGGAAGATCTCGCGCGTTGCCGGTCGCGCGGAAAAGATGATCCCCACGACAGCGTCGTTCGCCACGACATTCTGAATCTCGGCATAGTCGCGCACGCTCATGAACCGAGCCGTCAGAAACGATTGCCCAAGCAGCGCATTCGTCGTCGCACGCAGCGTCCAGTAGGTGAAATCGGCCGATCTGAACTCCGCGCGCTGCACCGTACCGGCCGGTATCGCCTGCATCGACCGCCGGGTACGTGAGCGAAGCACCGCGGCGACAAGCACCACTGCCGCCGCCACTACGACCAAGATGACGACACCTGCGGTCGTGCCCACGAAGGCGAAGAAATAGGCGACGTACACAACGCTCAGAACGAGGAGAATCCATACGCCCCTAGACCGCAAGACCGTCCGGAATGCACCCTTGGCAAGGGTCTGCAGTCGCTCCTCGGTGACGACGACCTCGGTCCGGATCGGCAATCCCGGCGACGGCTCTGGATCGGTCAATGTTCCCTCGCGTCTCCCGGCGACTCCTGATTATTGGAAAGCCTATCGAGCGGTGGCTGCCAGCCAGCTTCGGTACGGTGGAAATCGATCCACTCCCAACGACGAGAGGTGTTCCATGCCCACTGTGGTGGCGTTCCTGTATCCCCAGCCAGACAAGCGCGACGAGGTTCGCGCCGCGCTCCTCGAAACGATCCCCTTGGTCCACGACGAGCCGGGCTGCGATCTGTACACCCTGCACGAGGCCCATGATCGGTTCGTCTTCGTCGAATCCTGGGCGAGCAACGAGGCACTGGCAGCGCACGGCAAGGCACCCGCGGTCACCGCGATGTTCGGCAAAGTGGGCCCACTATTGGCCCAGCCACCGGAAATTGTTATCGCCGAACCTCTTCCAGCGGGCGATCCCGCCAAGGGAGATCTGACGCACTGATATGGGAAAACTCGACGGCAAGGTCGCGTTCATCACCGGCGCGGCACGTGGCCAGGGCCGCGCACACGCGATCAAGCTGGCCTCCGAGGGAGCCAGCATCATCGCGGTCGACATCTGCTCGCAGATCGCGTCGGTGGAGTACGCGATGGCTACACCCGAGGACCTTGATCTGACGGTCAAAGAGGTTGACGCGCTGGGCCGTAGCATCACGGCACATCGGGCAGACGTCCGCGATAGGGATGCCCTACAAGCGGCCTATGACGCCGGCGTCGAGGCGCTTGGCCCGGTCGACATTGTGGTCGCCAATGCCGGCATTGCCACGCTGACTCCCGAGAGCGGCGAGGCCGGCTGGACCGATGTTCTCGACGTCAACCTCACCGGGGTGTATCACACCATCGAGGTGGCCCGGCCATCGCTGGTGGCGCGCGGCGTCGGGGGCTCGATTGTGTTGACAAGCTCGGTCGCGGGACTCACCGGGATGGTGATGAACTCCCCCGGCGGACTCGCCTATACGGCCGCCAAGCACGCACTGGTGGGCCTGATGCGGTCCTACGCCAATATGCTTGCGCCACATAATATTCGGGTTAACACGATTCACCCCGGGGGTGTCGCGACACCAATGCTGGTGAACCCGGTGACGGAGGCGCTGTTCACCAACGGCGCACCCGAAGGAATGTCCGATACCGGACACGCACTACCCGTGGTGCTTATGGAGGCCGAGGATATGGCCAACGCGGTGGCATGGCTGGTCTCCGAGGACGCCCGGTACGTCACCGGCGTCGCGCTCCCCATCGACGCCGGCTTCACCAACAGGCGTTAGGCGTGACACGATCAAATCCCGCCGCGCAGACCGCCTTCGGTCCGATGGCCATCGCGGCGATCGAGCAGCATGAACCACGGGGCGGCCGGATTCTCGACGACGACCTGGCGGCCCCGATCCTGCCCGGCGGGCTCCGGCGGTTCGTCCGTGCCATGGCATGGACACCGCTGCGGAATCTTCTGGTGCGTCTGGCCGAGCGCAGCGGCCAGGGCGCCTGGTCGATCTTCGTGTGCCGTAAGCGCTATATCGATGACCAACTCGCTTCTTCCGCAGGCACATTCGATTCGGTGGTCAATTTAGGTGCTGGGTTGGACACCCGCGGGTGCCGGCTGGCCCGAACCTCTCCGGTCCCGGTGTTCGAGGTTGACCAGCCGGTGAACACGGCGGTCAAGCGGCGCGCCATCGAGAAGGCGGTGGGCGCGGTACCACCGTCGGTTCACCTGATCCCTGTCGATTTTCAGCAGGACGATCTGGCCGACGCGCTGCGACGGGCCGGGCATGACATCACTGCGCGCACCTTCTTCATCTGGGAGGGCGTGACGCAGTACCTCTCCGAGCCCGCGGTCCGCGCGACGTTCGCCTTCTTGAGCACGGTAGCGCCCGGGAGCCGCCTCGCGCTTACCTACGTTCAGCGCGACTTCATCGACGGTTCGAATTTGTATGGAAACACGATGCTGTACAAACGGTTTCGGGTACGCAGCCAGGTATGGATGTTCGGTCTATCACCCACTTCGGTGGCACCGCTGCTTGCCGAGTACGGCTGGCGAGTGGTCGAGGATGTCAGCGGCCCCGAATACCGGGACCGCTATCTGACGCCCGCCGGACGGCGGCTGTCGACCACCGAACTCGAACGGACCGTGCTCGCCGAAAAGAACTAGCTCGCCGGGATCAGTCCACGGTGAGCACGGTCGGCACGATCATCGGCTGACGCCGATAGACCTCACCAACCCACTTGCCCACCACTCGCCGCACGGCCTGCGCGATGCGGCTAGTATCGGTGACAGCTTGCCCAGCAAGAGAATTCAATTCCGCGATGACCAGTTCAGTCACCGGGTCAAGCGCCTTGGCGTCATCGGAGAAGCCGCGCGAGAACAGCTGTGGCCGACCAACGGTGCGTCCGTCGCTGCGCACCGCGACGGTGACCGCGATGAAACCTCCTCCACCCAGGACCAGACGCTCACCCACGGTCACATCGGAGACATCGCCGTCGACGAGGCCCTGGACAAACATCTTGCCCACCGGAACCCGCCCCGAAATACGAGCGCGCTCGTTGTGCAGGTCCACGCTCACGCCGTTCTCCGCCAAAACGATCCGGTCATCGTCGACACCGGTCTTGACTGCGAGCGCCGCATTGGCGCGCAGGTGCCGCCAGGTGCCGTGCACCGGCATGACATTGCGCGGCCGCACCGCGTTGTATAGGTAGAGCAGCTCACCCGCGTAGGCGTGGCCCGAAACATGGACCCGTGCATGGGTATTCGTCACCACCCGAGTGCCCACCTTCGCGAGGGAGTCGATGACGCCGTAAACCGCCTCCTCGTTGCCAGGCACCAACGAGGAGGACAGGATGACCAAATCGTCGGTGGTCAGTGTGATCTGACGGTGGTCGCCACGCGCCATGCGCGACAGCGCTGCCATCGGTTCGCCCTGCGTACCGGTGGTGACCATCACGACTCGTTGCGGTGCAAGCTCGTTCGCAACCTCTACGTTGATGAGATTGCGATCGTCGATATCGAGGAAGCCCAGATCGCGTGCGATGCCCATATTGCGCACCATCGATCGGCCCACAAGTGCGACACGGCGGCCGTGCGCCACCGAGGCATCGACGATCTGTTGCACCCGCGCCACATTGCTGGCAAAACACGCAATGATCACTCGGCCACGGGCGGTCTCGATGAGCCGGTTGAGCGTCGGGGCGATCTCGCTCTCCGACGGGCCCACCCCCGGAATCTCGGAGTTGGTGGAGTCGACGAGGAACAGATCGACGCCCCGATCCCCCAGCCCGGACAGTCCGGGCAAGTCGGTCGGACGGCGGTCCGGCGGCAGCGGATCGAGCTTGATGTCACCGGTGTGCAGGATCGTCCCGGCTTCCGTGTGCACGGCGATGGCGAGGGCGTCCGGAATGGAGTGGTTGACCGCGAAGTACTCGCATTCAAAAGCTCCGTGGGTGGACCTTTCCCCCTCGGCGACCTTCACGAACCGTGGGGTGATGCGGTGCTCCCGGCACTTGGCCTCCACCAGCGCCAACGTGAACGCCGAACCCACCACTGGGATATCGGGGCGCATCTTGAGCAGGAACGGGATCGCACCGATGTGATCCTCGTGCGCGTGCGTCAGGACCAGCGCCTCGACATCGTCGAGTCGATCTTCGATAAGGCGAATATCGGGCAGGATGAGGTCGACGCCGGGCTCGTCATGGCCCGGAAAAAGCACTCCGCAGTCGATGATGAGTAGACGTCCGCGCAGCTCGAAAACCGTCATGTTGCGGCCGATTTCGCTGATACCGCCGAGTGCCGTCACACGCAACGCGCCATCGGCGAGCGGTTTGGGCGCGCGCAGATCCTCGGGTGGGGTTAACGGCACTTACAGCACCCCGGCAGCGCGCATATCCGCTGCCAATCCTTCGATCTGTTCCGCGCTCGGTGGCACGTTCGGTAGGCGGGGATCGCCAACCTCGATGCCCTGCAACCGAAGTCCGGCCTTCACGGCCCCCACGGCACCCAGTCGTCTACATGCCTCGGTCAGGGGCGCCACCTGGGCATTGAGCTTGCGGGCAGTCTCCACATCCCCGGCGTTGTACGCCGCCAGCATCTCCCGCAGCGGCCCGGCCACAAAGTGCGAGATAACGCTGACGAATCCGACCGCCCCCACCGACAGCCACGGCAAGTTCAGCGGGTCGTCGCCCGAGTAGTAGACAACATCGGTGCCGGCGATGATCTGGGCGCCACCGTGCAGGTCACCCTTGGCATCCTTGACGGCCACGATGTTCGGGTGGGCCGCCAGTTCGCGGATGGTGCCGAAATCGATCGGGATGACCGAACGCGGCGGGATGTCGTACAGGATGACGGGCACGTTCACCGCATCGGCAACGGCGGTGAAATGCGCCAGCAGCCCTACCTGTGAGGGCCGCGAGTAATACGGGGTGACAACCAGCAGGCCGTCCGCTCCGGCAGCCTCGCACTCCCGGGACAGCTTGATGGTGTGCGCGGTGTCGTACGTCCCCGACCCGGCAATGACGCGGGCACGGTCGCCGACAGCGGCCACTACCTCGCGCAACAGGGTCAGCTTCTCGGCATCGGAGGTAACGGGCGACTCCCCGGTGGTGCCGGAGAGCACGAGGCCATCGCATCCGGCGTCGACTAGGTGCGCGGCCAACCGGACCGCGGTATCGACGTCTAGGGCGCCATCGGCATCGAACGGGGTCACCATCGCGGTGAGCACGGTGCCGAGCCGCGCCACTGTTTCACCTGCTGTCACGGCATGAGAATACCCGCCCCGACCAAGCGAATATGCCGTGCCCTCTGTGTCTTATCCCTCGTAGACCAGCGGGGAGATCGCGACCTCTGTGCCGTCGGCCAGTGTTGCGATATCGAAGTCGCCGAATATGGACGGCGCCAGGTCGGCGAGCTGCCGCAGACAGGCGATCGCCAGGCGCCGAATCTCCACGTCGGCATGCTCGCTCGCCCGCATCGCGATGAAATGCCGCCAGGCCCGGTAGTTCCCGGTGACGACAATCCGGGTCTCGGTGGCATTGGGCAGTACCGATCGGGCCGCCTGCCGCGCCTGCTTGCGCCGCAGGACGGCATTGGGGACGTCGGCGAGCTTGGATTCCAGCTTCTCCAGCAGCTCGACGTAGGCCGCGCGGCTGGCATCGGTGGCCTTGCGCAGCAGCTCCACCAGCTCCGGGTCCTCTTCGACGGCAGGCGGCAGCACCACGTTGGAGTCCGCCTCGGGGACGAACCGCTGCGAGAGCTGCGAGTACGAGAAGTGGCGGTGTCGAATCAGCTCGTGTGTGCAGGAGCGTGAAATGCCCGTGATGTAGAAGGTGACCGAGGCGTGTTCGAGCACCGACAGGTGTCCCACTTCGATGACGTGACGCAGGTAGCTCTCGTTGGTGGCCGTGCGTGGGTTGGGCTTGGCCCAGCTCTGGTAGCAGGCCCGGCCGGCGAATTCGACCAGCGCGGATCCACCGTCGGCATCGGTGCTCCAGTCGATGTCTGGAGGTGCGATGAAGTCGGTCTTCGCTATCAGCTGCACACGCAGCGGCACGATCTCAGCCACGCGCACACCCTACTTTCCGCGTGAGTCCTCGCCGACACGCCGTCTTGCGGCGGCAACGTGCGATACGAACCAACCGCCACGCGGCGTGTCGGCGGCTCAAGCGGTCACACATACGATCGACCCGTGAGCTCCTGGACGCTTGGACCCCAGAACGGCACGCTAACCCTGCAGACCGGTGTCACCGGGCGGGCCGCCCGCATGGGCCACCGGCTGACGATCGTCATGGAGTCCTGGACCGTCTCGATCGACGAGTCCGACGACCTGCCCTCATCCGCCAGTCTCGTGGTCGATGTGGACTCGCTGCGGGTCGCAAGCGGCGAGGGCGGACTGACACCGCTCACTGCACCCGAGAAAATCATCGTGCGATCCAATGCGTTGAAGACGCTGAACGCCAAGCGATTTCCCACCATCGAGTTCCATGCCAAGAGGATCACGCAGAGCGACGCGGGCTACCGACTGCATGGTCCCCTGACAATTCACGGAGTGACACAGATTGTCGATCTCGATCTTGTTGTCGTCGATAGCGGTGACAACCAGCACCTGAGCCTCACGACGGAAGTGTCTCAGCGGGCGTATCAGGTCAAGCCGTTTTCGATGGCGATGGGATCGCTGAAGGTCGCCGACCTGGTCACCGTGTCGTTCGAAGGACGCCACCAAGGGGCTTGATCAGATCGCCGCGCTTCCCCACCGCGACAGCGTCGAGGTCCAGCCAGGAGGCCATCGCGCCCAGCTGCTCGGCCAGGGGCGCGGCGATGCGTGACGGATCCTGCCCCGCCTCGGCGAACGCTCCCACTACATTGAGCGTCCCGGTTGTGCGATCGGCCTTGAGGTCGACCCTGCCGACGAGATGCCCGTCGAGCAGAAACGGCCAGACGTAGTACCCGTACTGCCGCTTGGGCGCCGGCGTATAGATCTCGATGCGATAGTGGAAGTCGAAGAGCCGCTCGACCCTGGGACGAAAGAAGATCAGCGGATCGAAGGGGCACAGCAACGCGGTACCACGGTCGACACGCGGAATCGTCTGCCCAGCAGCCAGATACGCCGGGGCACTCCACCCGTCGACCGCCACCTTCTCGACTTCCCCCGCGTCGGCGAGCGCGGCCAGCGCTGGTTTGATCTGCCCGGCCGACAGCCGGAAGTAGTCGCGGATATCGGCCTCGGTAGCGATGCCCAGCGCGCGCGCCGCGCGGCGCGCCAACTCCAGCACCGCCTCCTCATCGGAGACCTCACGTTGGTAGATCTCGGCGGGAATCACCTTGTGCGCCAGCTGGTAATGCCGCGAGAAGCCGACCCGCTTGTCGGTGGTCAGCTCGCCGGAGGAAAACAGGGCTTCGGCGATCCACTTGGTCTCGCTGCGATCCCACCACGGGCCTTTGCGGCCCGGCGCTTCCCTCTCCAGGTATGCCTCGATCTGTCCGGCGGTACATGGCCCGAGTTCGGCGACGGCTGCGAGCACATCGTCGACGAGCTGTGGATTTTCCTCGACGAACTTTCGCGCCCACCGCCCGTGCCGGTATTCGCGCATCCGCCACCGCATCAGCGGCCAGTCCTGGATGGACATCAGTGCTGCCTCGTGCGCCCAGTACTCGATGAGCAGCCGCGGCGTTCGGGCGCTGTGACTCCAGGCGGCGTCGTCCAGAAGCGCGCGGTCGTAGGGTCCGAGTCTGCTGAACACCGGCGCATAGTGTGCGCGCACCGCAACCGATACCGAATCCAGTTGCAGAACCTGAATTCTGGCGATGAGCCTGCGTAGATGCGCGCGCGTGATCGATGTCGCTGGTGTGTCGGTGAAGCCCTGGGCCGCAATTGCAATGCGCCGCGCCTGCCCGACGTTCAACGTCGACCGGCTCACCGGGCTCCCACAAGACGCGCCAACCAGTCTGGATCGGACGGGTCGACGATCTCCCCCGAGCCGTCGACGACGCTGGGGACACCTCCCAGCCCCTGGTCGGTCAGCTGCTGCTCGTTGCCGGCAGTCCGTCGGTGATCGGCATCGGCGATCTGAAGAGACGAAATCTCGCGCAGCACATCACCCGTCACCCCGGCCCCGGCGGCTATCTCACTGATCTGCAGATTAGTGAGGTTCCCAATGCCTTCGGCCGGCTGCCTACGAAACATCTCACCGATGAAGCCCAGGATCACCGCATCGGAGGCACCCGACTTGTCGATCAGGAAAAGCGATGCCGCAGCGCGTGACGAGTAGTCGCCGCTGGCCGAGATCGGATCCAGGAAGCTCACCGGCCGGTAGGTCACCCGCAACCGACCTTCGGTCACGTATTTCGTGATGTCCTCGCCGTATTCGGCCTCGAATCGCTGGCAGAACGGACATTGGAAATCGACGAACACGGTGATACCGGCGGCGACATCACCGGCGCCACCCACCGTCACGGCGGCACCCTGGCTGCTCCCCCAGCCTGCGGCTTCGGCGGGCGCCGACGCGGCTCCATCAACAGTGCGGGTGCAACCGGCGAGAGCCAGCACCGCGGTGGCCATCAGGATGGCCAGCGGGAGCAGCACACTGGGGGCTCCTCCCGCTCGCGGGGGACTCACACGTCGACCTTCCGGTAGCTCAGGAACTGATACCGGACCCCGGATTCGCTTGTTTTCCAGTCGTTTTCCTCAACAACCCAGCTCTCATCGAGCTCCGGCGCGAGAGCATCGCCCGATACGTCGACGTCCACCACCGTCACCTCGCATCGCTGCGCGAGAGGCAGGAACAGCCGATAGATCTCCCCGCCACCGATGACCCAAGGCGCCTCATCGGAAGCGGCCATCGCGGCGTCCACACATCCCACTGCCAAAGCATCGTCCGGTTCGAACAACGCATCTCTGGTCAGCACGATATTGGGCCTACCCGGCAATGGCCGAACGCTCGCCGGCAACGACTCCCACGTCTTGCGCCCCATGATGACGGTGTGCCCCATGGTGATTCGCTTGAAATGCGCCTGATCTTCCGGTAGCCGCCACGGTATAGCACCGTCCGCACCGATGATGCCGTCGCGCGACTGCGCCCAGATCAGTCCGATGGTTCCGGTCATACCGCGACAGGCGCCTTGATGGCCGGGTGATGCTGGTAGTCCTCGACGGAAATGTCGTCGTACTCGTAATCGAATATCGAATTACGCTGCGCCAAAACCAATCTGGGGTACGGATAGGGATCGCGGCGGAGCTGTTCGGTGACCTGCTCGACATGGTTGTCATAGATATGACAGTCACCACCCGTCCACACGAAGTCGCCCACTCCGAGCCCGGCCTGCGCGGCCATCATGTGCGTGAGCAGCGCGTAGCTGGCGATATTGAACGGAACTCCGAGGAACAGGTCGGCGCTGCGTTGATACAGCTGGCAGCTCAGCTTGCCGTCGGCGACGTAGAACTGGAAGAAGGCGTGGCACGGCGGCAGCGCCATCTGCGGGATCTCGCCGACGTTCCAGGCCGAGACGATGTTGCGTCGCGAATCGGGGTTGGTGCGCAACACTTCCAGCGCGGAGCCGATCTGGTCGATGTGCTCACCCGACGGGGTGGGCCAGGAGCGCCACTGCACCCCGTACACCGGACCCAGCTCCCCGGTCTCCGATGCCCACTCGTCCCAGATGGTGACTCCGTGCTCTTGCAGCCAACGGACATTGGAGTCGCCACGCAGGAACCACAACAGCTCATAGATCACCGACTTCAGGTGCACCTTCTTGGTGGTGATCAACGGGAAGCCGTCGTCCAGGCGGTAACGCAGCTGGTGGCCGAAGATGCTGCGGGTGCCGGTGCCGGTGCGATCCGACTTCGGTGTGCCCTGATCGAGCACGAGGCGCAGCAGATCCTCGTAAGGGGTGGGTATGGACACTCGGTCAGCTTACGTGGCCCCTACGACGATCACGTCGATAGCAATCCGGCGCGTGCCGCTCTCTTACGCCATCCCTTGCCGCGATATTCACCGTGGGATGACGCCGTGCCGTTCTACGGATTCGCGAGCGCTTCGATCCCGGCGACAATGTCCGCGCGCAATGCACCAGCCTGTTCGGCGGTCAGGGATGCGGCGGGGAATTTGCAGACGATGGTGAATTCGTCGCCGATGGAATAGACCTCGTATCGGGTGGCGTGCGGCAAGGGCGAGCCTGCCGCGATCGCGACCGGGGGTGTTGCCAGTTGGACGTCGAAGTCCTCCATGATCAGGCCTGCAGGCAGGGGCGGGGTGGGCAGAATTCCAGGGTTGGTGATCCGGATAAACGGTCCGAAACGACCGGTCAGGAACGTGTCAGCGATGTGGTGAACGCATTGCAGGAGAAACCCGCTGCTGATGTCCTCGATGATCTGACGTGTCACCTCGGAGCCGACCTGCACGGGGTCATCGTGTGCACGGACCATTACCTGGCTCCGGGCGATCATGATTCCGTTGGCGATCTCTCCGAGTTCGGCAGGCGGTGTCAGGTGCTGGCGATAGTCCACCAGCGACTCGAATCCCAGGTTCACCGGCTCGCCGGAGTCGACGGGGATCAAAGCACGTTCTGCCAGCGCGATAACACCCGTGACCAGGCTATTCACGGTGGCGTGCCGTTGCCGGGCCGCCGCCCGCAATCTGGCGGACACTTCGGGGTCAAAGCGTTGCTTCCACCCCAAGACCGTTCCTGGGGAGGTGGATATCTCGTGCTGCTGCTTGCCACCCCAGTAGGTCGGCGCGAACCACGGCTTCTCGGGGAGAGGAGTCTGCTGAAGACCCCGGCTCGCCATCGCGGTCTCCGGAGCCACGGGAAAACGCTGAGACTGCGGCTGAGGAATCTCTCCTGTGCTCACGATCCAGGTGTAGAGCTCCCACAGTTCGTAGAAGTAGACATAACTGAGGCGCGCATCCGCGACCGAGTGGTCCACACCGACCGCGACAGCACTGCCGGCTTCCTGCGGGTGGACCAGGATCGCAAAGGTCCCGTCGTCGAGCGAGAGCACCGGCAGCGTCGCGATATCTTCGAGGGGCTCCGTCCGCAGCGACACGACGGTGTCGCGCGCCGGTTCGGTGGTGACCCGGAAACGGCGGCCGACGGGTTCGACCCGTGCCGCAAGGTAGGGGTGCTTCTGCTGCAAGAGCGTCGCGGCCGCGCTCAATGCTGCGATGTCCAGGTCACCGTGCAGCCACGCGACATACCAAATGGTGGTGTACCTCCGCAGATGGTTCAATTCCGATTCGGCCGCCGAGAGCATCCGCTGAATACCGACTGTTTCGGTCGCGCCTAGCGTGGCGTTACCTGCAGATTCCGCCATATCGGAATTCCCCTCCCAGAGCTGAATAGCTAACTCATCACCTTTTCTACAATATAGATAGGTGACGAGTCGCCCCGGGTCGACCCATGATTAAAAATACGTAATAACGTAAGTCGAATTTGACAGACTATGGCGCACATGACCGATTCGAATTTTATTTATTGCGAAGTTCCTAATTACCTGCAGAATGGCGGAGCGAGTCATATGAACTCCGCCATTTCGGCACCCCACCGCTATTCGGTATGGCGCCGCGCCCGGCCCGCAAGGCTTTGCATACTGCGCAGCATCGTGCGCGTCGCGTAGAACCCGGCGACCAGCGCCAAGGCCAGCATCACCAGGAACATGACCAGCCAGTTCGTCCGCGTGTGCTCGACGTTCCACCAGATCACGGTGAACAGAACGGCTCCGACGAACACCAGGATGTCCCGCCAGCCCCCGCCATACGACAGCGCCGCCTCCCGTAGCGAGCGGCTTCGGTCGCTAGTGGCGATCAGATCATCGATGCGTTGGTCGATGCTGCGCTGGAATGCTGCGCGACGTTCGGTCTGTTCCGCGGGGATGCGGTCCAACAAGTCGAAGTCCTTGGCGATCATCGCGCGGAAGTCCGGGGGTTTGAGATTGCCTGCTACAGCTCCCAGCAGTGCGCCACCGGCGATAGGTGCTGCCCCCAGGGCAAGTTCGGCAAGTCCGGGCATGCCAGTCTCCTTATTGCATCAAGATCGCGGCGAGCGTGCCGCCAAGGTTATAGGCCTGCTCGCGCACGGATGCATCGATCGGCCCGACAACCTCAAGCACGTCTGCCGCCTTCTCCAGCGCCAGCCCGGTCACGATCTTGTCCACCGCGGACGCCGCGCCCACCGTGTCATTGTTGCCGTGCACCCACAGGCCATAGGGACGTGCGGCGACGTGATCCAGGCTCGGGTAGTAGACGGTGTCGAAGAAGTGTTTGAGCGCGCCGGACATGTATCCGAAATTCGCGGTAGTTCCGAATAGGTACCCGTCGGCCTCGAGCATGTCGGGGATCGTCGCGGCCAGAGCGGGACGGGCCACCACCTCGACCCCCGAGATATCGGGATCCTTGGCACCTGCCAGCACCGCTTCCAGCAGTTCACGGGTGGCCGGTGACGGGGTGTGGTGCACCACCAGCAGGCGGCTCATGGGGTTGCCGCCTCCTGCTGCATCAGCACGGCGGTGTGCATCGTCTCGCGGGCGCGACCACGATCCCCGGCATAGTCATAGGCACGGGCCAGCCGATACCACCCCACCCAGTCGTCGGGTTCGGCCTCGACCTCGGCCTTCACGATCGCGAAGAGTGCGTCGGCGTCCTCCCGGTTGACGCGTCCGGACGGTGTCCTGCGCAATGCGCTGACATCCAGTTCGCGGCCCCGCTCTGCCGCCAGCCCCGCGAGTCTCTGATGGGCGAAGCCCGCACGCAAAGTGGCGACCATGGCCCACAACCCGATGAACGGAAGGATCAGCACCCCGATCCCCATGCCGATCGCCGCAGGCTTCCCGGTTTCGACGAGGGCAACACCCATCCGGCCCAGGATCAGGAAGTACGCCACCATCGCCGCGCACATGAACGCGATGAGGATCTTGACCCGGGCGGCGGCGGACATTACAGCTCCAGCAGGGGCTCGATGCCAATCGTCAGGCCCGGCCGTGCCGCGATGTTGCGCACGGCCAGCAGCACACCCGGCGCGAAGGACGACCGGTCGATGCTGTCGTGCCGGATGGTCAACGTCTCGCCGGTCGTCCCGAACAGCACTTCCTGATGCGCGACAAGTCCTGCGACACGGACCGCGTGCACCCGCACTCCGTCGACATCGGCACCGCGCGCTCCCTCGATCCCGGTGCTGGTGGCGTCGGGGCTCGGCGGCAATCCCTTACGCGCCTCGGCGATCAAACGCGCGGTGCGGGTCGCTGTTCCCGATGGGGCGTCCGCCTTGTTGGGGTGGTGCAGCTCGATGACCTCGACCGATTCGAAGAATCGGGCGGCCTGCTGGGCGAACTTCATCGACAGCACGGCACCGATCGCGAAGTTCGGGGCGATCAACACACCCGTTCCCGGGCTTTCGGCAAGCCAGGCCCGCACCTGGTCCAGACGCTCGTCGGTAAAGCCGGTGGTGCCGACGACAGCGTGGATACCGTTGCCTATCAAGAACTTCAGATTGTTCATGACGACATCGGGATGGGTGAAGTCGATGACGACGCCGGCCGCCGTGAGCGCTTCCAGCGAGTCGTCCTTGTCAACAGCGGCCACCAGGTCAAGATCGACGGCGGCATCGACGGCCTGACACATGGCCTGGCCGACCTTTCCCTGGGCTCCGAGCACTCCGGTCGCGATGGTGGTCACGCGGTCACCTTATCGTCGGCGGACACACTCAGCAGACGCCCTGCGTGGTGCCCGACTACGAGCGACACCTCGCAGACGCAATCGTGCGCGTCGCTCGCCGCCGGGCACACAGGATGTTCACCGGACAGATCCCCCGGCGATCACGTGAGCTACGAAATTCCTGTCATACGCTCAATTTGCCAGTAGATTGCATCAACTCCTGGTTGAGGCTATTTCTGAGTACACCGGCGCGTGTGACAACGCCCCGTCGAGCAATCGGCTGTGACCGCTCTCACGATTCTGGCAACCATTTGCCGGCATTACGCGATGCTCTCAGGTTCCTCTCAGAAACGTATCCCTAGCTGCGATACGATCAAGATCACGCATCCACTGGTACTCTAAAACCCATGTCGGGCCGCAAGCGATTGACGCGTATGGGGGGCGTTGCAATCGTCCTCCTAGCGGCCCTGTGCTTCCTCGGACCGGCCACGCACGGGCAGATGTTCGGGTGGCGAGCGGCCGTTGTTGGTGCTTCGCCAGCGTCGAGCCTGTCGCCCGAGGAGATTCACGAGCACGCCAAGAGCTCGGTGAGCGCGGCCGCCACACGAATCCGGCAGCAGCCCAGCGCGTTGTCGCTGCGATTGCCCGTGGCCCTTTACATGTCTGCCCTTTTGGGTGCCGCTCTGCTGGCACTACTGGCCGCGCGAGGCTCACTGTTTTCTCGTGCGCCCGACAACTTAGGACGACAACGCCTTATCACCCTCGGGATAGATCGACGCTGAGCCGTCACCGTGACGGCAAAGACGCCGTCATACGCGTCTCATCATCCATATCTATCCACTAGTCGCGCACGCGCATAGAGCTGCGGCTGCTGCGACCCTTAATCCCGATAGGGCTTACTAACATGGCGACTCCTGCCACCGAGCAGGCCTCGAAAGCGTCGTTCCTGCAGAACCTGCGGCACGACCTCCCGGCCTCCCTCGTCGTATTCCTCGTCGCGCTACCGCTTTCCCTCGGTATCGCGATCGCCTCCGGTGCCCCGCTCATGGCGGGCCTCATCGCGGCCGTGGTCGGTGGCATCGTCGCCGGCGCCATCGGCGGATCACCCCTTCAGGTCAGCGGCCCCGCCGCCGGCCTCACCGTGGTGGTGGCCGAGCTCATCAATGAATTCGGCTGGCAGATGACCTGCCTCATCACCATGGCTGCGGGAGTTCTCCAGATCCTGTTCGGGTTGAGCAAGATGGCCCGGGCCGCCCTTGCCATCGCGCCGGTGGTGGTGCACGCGATGCTCGCCGGTATCGGCGTCACGATCGCACTGCAGCAGATCCACGTTCTGATGGGCGGCACATCGCAGAGCTCCGCGTGGCTGAACCTCAAGGCGCTGCCACAGGGCGTCCTCAACCATCACCTGCCCGACGTGATCATTGGCGTGATGGTTATCGCCATCTTGCTGCTGTGGCCCAAACTGCCGCCCAAGATCCGGATGATCCCCGGTGCGCTGGTCGCGATCGTCGGTGCCACCGCGCTCGCATATGTCACCAACTCGCCAGCCGAGCGAATCAGCTTGTCAGGTAACTTCTTTGACGCGCTGAGCCTGCCGACGCTGGTCGGACCGGCCAACGGAGAATGGGGTGCGGTGATCCTGGGCGTGGTGACCATCGCCCTGATCGCGAGCGTCGAGTCGCTGCTGTCCGCGGTCGCCGTCGACAAACTGCACACCGGTCCCCGCACCAACTTCGATCGCGAGATGATCGGTCAGGGCAGTGCGAACGTGGCGTCCGGCTTTCTCGGCGGTCTGCCCATCACCGGTGTGATCGTCCGCAGCTCCACCAACGTGGCCGCGGGTGCAAAGACTCGGACATCGGCGATCATGCACGGCGTCTGGGTCTTGCTGTTCGCCTCACTGTTCAGCAATCTGGTACAGCTCATCCCCAAGGCCGCTTTGGCGGGTCTGCTGATCGTCATCGGTATCCAGCTGGTCAAGTTGGCACACATGAAGCTCGCCTGGCGCACAGGCGATTTAGCGGTGTACGCCATCACCATGGTCTGTGTCGTCTTCCTCAACCTGTTGGAGGGCGTGGGCATCGGCCTGCTGGTGGCCATCGGCATCCTGGTGGCCCGGGTCATGCGGGCGCATATGGAGGCCAGGCCGTTCGGCACCGAGGGCTCACGCCAGTGGCACGTCGAGCTGGACGGAACCCTGAGCTTCCTGTCGATGCCGCGACTAACCAAGACACTCAGCACCGTCCCGCCGGGTGCCCATGTCACGCTGGCCATCAACGCCGATTATGTCGATCACGCCATCTCGGAGGCCATCTCCGATTGGAAGCGCGCCCACGAGGCGGGTGGCGGCACCGTGATGATCGTCGAGTCCTCACACGCCAAGCTGCACCACGCGCATACCACTCGGCCGCAGCGCCATTTCGTTTCTCGCGCTGTCGGTTTGGTGCCGTGGCGGTCATGGCGCCGCAGCGATAATGACGGAGCGGGTGCGTCGATCATCGATGGCATCAACGAGTACAACGCGCGAGGCTCGAACGCGTTGCGTCCGCACGTCGCCGAGCTCGTCGACAGCCAGAATCCGGACGCGCTGTTCCTCACCTGCGCAGACTCGCGCATCCTGCCGAATGTCATCACCGCCAGCGGTCCGGGCGACCTGTTCACGGTGCGCAATGTCGGAAACCTGGTGCCCACCGATCCCGCCGACGGTTCGGTAGATGCCTCGCTCGATTTCGCGATCAACCAGCTGGGCGTGAGCTCAATTGTGGTGTGCGGACATTCGTCATGCGGGGCCATGAAGGCGCTGCTGTCGGAGTCCACGGACGCGCCCACCACCCCGGTGGGCCGGTGGCTCGATTACGGCCGGGACAGCCTCATCGCCTACCAGGAACACCATCCGGCCCGGGCCAGCGCTGAGGCATGCGGGTTCAACGAGGTCGACCAGCTCGGCATCGTGAACGTGGCAATTCAGGTGGAAAGGCTTGTCCACCACCCGATTCTGGCCGGAGCCGTCGTGGCGGGCCGGGTACGCGTAGTCGGCACGTTCTTCAACATCGCCGAAGCACACGTGTACGAGGTGGACGAGAACGGGATCGTGGGCCAGGACGGCGCCACGAACGACGTTGTGGAGGACCCAGCGCCGGCCACGAGCTGATCCCCGGCATCTACAGGGGCGCTCCCCCACGTAGATGCTCGAAGATCAACGACGTCTGCGTGCCCGCGACATCGGGCTGTGCGTTGAGTTTCTCAACGACGAAGGACCTCAGGTCCTCGGTGTCGCGGGCCGCCACGTGCAAGATGTAGTCGTCGGCGCCGGCCAGGAAGTACACGTCGATGACCTGCGGCAGCTGACGGATGTCCCGGATGAACGTACGGATCCTGCCCCGGGCGTTGGCTTGCAGGCTGACCGAGATCATCGCCTGCAGCGGCCGACCAATGGCCGCCGGATCGACGTCGGTGAAGAATCCACGGATCACCCCGGTTTCCTGGAGACGTCGAACCCGTCCATGACACGTGGACGCCGCAATCCCCACCGCCTCGGCTAACGCGCTGTTGGGTATACGTGCGTCGTCATGCAGTTCCAGCAGGATGCGGCGGTCGACGTCATCAAGCTCCACGCGCCGAACATCATTCGGCGTGGGGACCGTGTCAAGCTGCGATTCCGGTGATTTTGCGACCATATTTGCAATATACCGAATCTTCGTCAGGAATATTGCATGTTTCTCGACGCTTCTTCACACTTGAGGTGAGAAATGGGGCGATCCCCGAACAGGAGACATCATCATGCGCGTAGGCATCCCTACCGAGATCAAGAACAACGAGTACCGCGTGGCCACCACCCCGGCCGGAGTTGCCGAGCTGACCCGCCGCGGACATGAGGTGATCATCCAGTCGGGGGCCGGCGAAGGCTCCTCGATATCCGATATCGACTTCAAGGCGGCCGGCGCCCAGGTCATCAACGGCGCCGAAAAGGTGTGGGCCGAGGCAGATCTCCTGCTCAAGGTCAAGGAACCCATCGAGCCCGAGTATGCCCACATGCGCCGCGGGCAGACCCTCTTCACGTACCTGCACCTGGCTGCCTCGCTGCCCTGCACGGAGGCGCTGCTGAAGTCGGGAACCACGTCGATCGCCTACGAGACGGTGCAGACATCCGACGGCGCACTCCCCTTGCTCGCACCGATGAGCGAGGTGGCCGGGCGGCTTTCCGCACAGGTTGGCGCCTACCACCTGATGACTCCAGCAGGCGGGCGCGGTCTGGTGATGGGCGGCGTTCCCGGCGTCGGCCCGGCCGACGTCGTGGTGATCGGCGGTGGGGTTGCCGGATACAACGCCGCCCGTGTCGCCGCCGGAATGGGCGCTCATGTCACGGTTTTCGACGTAAATCTCAACAAGCTGCGCGAGCTTGACGCGGAATTCGGCGGACGCGTCCGGACCCGCTACTCCTCCTCCCTGGAGCTGGAGGGGGCCGTCAAGCGGGCCGACCTGGTGATCGGCGCGGTACTCATCCCCGGGGCCAAGGCCCCCAAGTTGATATCGAATTCGCTTGTAGCCCAGATGAAGCCGGGTTCAGTGCTGGTGGATATCGCGATCGACCAGGGTGGCTGCTTCGCCGACTCCCGCCCGACCACGCACGACGAGCCGACCTATACCGTGCATGACAGCGTCTTCTACTGCGTGGCCAATATGCCGGGTGCGGTGCCGCGCACGTCCACCTTCGCCTTGACCAACGCCACCATGCCGTATGTGTTGGCACTGGCGGACAAGGGCTGGCGCCGGGCTTGCCGCGAAGACACCGCACTGGCCAAGGGGCTCTCGACACATGAAGGTGCGTTGCTGAACGCGCACGTCGCCGAGGATCTCGAGCTGCCCTTCACCGATCCCGCGGGCCTGCTCACGTAACGCGGCAGTCCTGTACCGGCTACACCTCGGTATCGGGTGTGAGATCTTGTGTCCACGTGGGCATCTTGACGTTCTTCCGATAAGGCACTTTGTCGTTGAACTTGTTCACCGCCCGGCCGACCTTGTGCAGCGGATGGTCGAAATCGCTGAAGTAGGTGCTGTTCACGATGGGTGAACGCAGTAACCGGAAGGCCGGCAACCGGCGGGCGCTACTGCTGTTCCTGCCGCCGGATTCCGCATAGCGGTCGAACGCACGCTGGATAAGTATCGTGTCGATGCCCATGTTCCGCATGGCGTCACCCACCCGGGTCAGAAAGCCCGCGAACCGGATGATGTGAGGGTTGGCCAGCCCGATAGCGCGGACGATGGTGACCGGCTTGAGTAGCGGCGCCACATCCTCGACCAGCATTTTGGAGAATTTGCGGGTGCCCAACATGTCCATGACCGCGAAACCCACTGCCAAATGGCGTGATTCGTCGGAGTTGATCTTGGCGAAAACCTCGTGAAACAGCGGGTCCTCGATCTCGCCGGAGAGGAACTTGAGCACCGCACCGTCCAGCCCCACCTCGAAGAACGGGATGGCCGTCGCCATGTACATGAAGGGCAGACGCCGGTCACCGATAGCGTCGAACCCGTGCATTGCTTGCAGCAGGGCCTTGATATCTGCTGACTGCGGAGGGATCTCGCCCTCTTCCAGCATGCCCCACCGGTGCATCAACGCTATTTCGGCATTGGCATGCCGCTGCTCCTCGGCATGAAAGTAGCTATAGATCTCACGCAAGGTGTCGTTCGGCGCCGTCACACCCAACGTGCCCATCATCCGGCCGCCGATATGCTCTATCCACACCAGATCGGACATAAACCGCTTCAGATCGTCGAACTGCTCGGGGTTGATCGTGTCCGCACCTGGCTTGTCCCAGTCGAAATCGGCCAGGGTCCATTGCCTGGCCTTGACCTTGCCGAGAACGTTCACGAAGAACTCGTCGTTCTTTGTGATGTTCTTGGTGTTCTCCCGGGTCGGGTCGTCCGCCAGTACGGTCGTCATTGAGCTACCCCTATCTTCGTTGAGTGAGCAGTCGAACTAGAGATGCCACTGAGTTCCTGCTGGGTGAGAATCCGGTAATCGGCGGTGTCGAAGTCTTCGAGCCGCCGCCGGAATTCGCCTGCCGTGCCAGGGAACAGCTCACTGGCCGTCGTCTCGATCTGGCGGTACCAGCGGAATGCACCGTCGCGCCAGGGGCTCTTGCCGAATCGCTGGGCCGACCACGCCCGCTCGCGTTCCAGAGCCTCCGGACGCACCTCCACCGAGACGAAGGCCAGTGAATCAACCAGCGCCAACAATGCTGCTACATAGTCGATTTGAGCCTCGGTATGCGATAGCCCCGCAAGTGCGTTGGAGCCCGAACCAGGACCGGCGAGTAGAAAAAGGTTGGGGAAGCCAGGAACATTCACCCCGTGATATGCGGACGGTTCAGCACCCCAGTGCGCGTCTAGCGTGCGGCCACCCGCACCGCGGATGGGGAACGGCGGCTCAAGCATCACCTCGGGAGCATCGAGGGCGAAAACCAGACAGTCCGCCCTGTGCGTCATGGCATCCGCCGATCGAACGCCGATGGCGCTCACCCCGGTGACAGGCCATGGCACGAGCTTGCAATTGTCCTGTTGCACTGCCGGATAGAACTCGTCCGAGAACAGGATGCGGCGACTGCCCGCGCGGTAGGCCGGAAGGAGGTTGCGGCGCAACCAGGCATCTTTCACGTTGCGGTTGAGATGACCCTCCGCCACCGCCTCGACGAGGCGAGTACCCACACCGCGCCGCACCAGACCCCGGCTCAAGATCTCCTGGTAGCGGGCCGTCACCCGGCCCGCGATGGTTCCCGAGGCGTGGGACAACAGCCGCCCGGCGAGGCTCGGGGATTCACCGCCCCAGCGCGGTAACACCCAGTCGGGCGTGCGCTGGAAAACCCGCACCCGCGCGGCCTGCTTGACAAGTTCCGGTACCACGTGCACGGTGCTGGCACCTGCCGCAATCACCGCCACGTTGCGGCCCGAGAAGTCGAAGCCCGCATCCCAGTCCGCGGTGCTCAGCACCGGCCCGTCGAACTGATCGATTCCATCGAGTTCTGGTGGCAACGGCGTCTTTCCGGCGCCAACCGCCAGGACCACCTTTCGTGCGACAACGGACTTTTTCCCCGCCACGGTGATCCGCCACGTGGCGCTGGCCGGCTCGAAGGTAAGACCAGTCACCCGGTGCCGCAACCTCAGCACGGGTTCTAAATCATGCCGTGCGACCAGATCCCGGTGGTACTGGAGAACGCCCTTACGTGTCGCCCAGACCGCGCGCGAAGAGGAACTTGGCGAGAACGAGTAGGACTGCTGCACAGCTAACTCATCGCCGATGGTGGCCGCGTAGCTGCCGGCCTGCCAGTAGCCGCCGATCTCCTGGGCCTGCTCAAGAATCAGCAGATTCTCCACCCCGGTCTGGCGCAGTTTGGCGGCCATACCCAGACCGGCCGTGCCTGCTCCCACGACCACGACGTCAACAGGACCATCAACTGCCATCTGCGCGGTACCACCCTTTGTGCTTGTTGACGAATTACTCGGTTACGTCAACGCTAGCAGGAAGGAGCGGTGATACGACAAGAGGAGCTTTAGTCACATGGGTTATGAATATGTGATTTACATCATATTCTCAGCTCAGAATCTGAGCTTCCAGAATTCCCTGATACCTACGCATACCGGCGATCCACCGGTCGTAGTCGGCGCCCTTCTGCCGGTACATATCGAGCACTTGCGGGTGCGGCAGAACCAGGAAATTCCCTTCCCGGATCGCGTCCAGGGTTATCGCCGCGACGGCAGCCGGCTCCAGTACCTCGCCGGCGGCGGTGATCGAGCTACCGGCGACCTTCGTGGCGGGGTCCTCGGATTCGGTGAGGCCGTCCAGCAGAGCGGTCCTAACTCCCATCGGGCACAGACAACTCACGCCGATTCCCTTGTCGCCATAGGTAATCGCGAGCCATTCGGCGAACCCGACAGCCGCGTGTTTGGTCACCGAATAGGCCGGCGAGCCGATCTGGGTGAGCAACCCGGCCGCCGATGCGACCGCGAGGAAGTATCCACGGCCCCGTTCCACCCACTTCGGCACCAGCAGAGTGGCCGCCCGGATATGTGCCCGCAGGTTCACATCGATCGTGAGATCCCATGCCGCTTCGCCAATTTCCAGCCCGAGGCCACCGCCGATGCCGGCATTGGCGATGTAGAGATCGACCGGGCCGAATTCCTTCTCCGCCACGGCGATGAGGTTTTCGATATCGGCGATGGAGCTGGCATCAGCGCGCCGGCCGATGATCTGGCCCGCCCGCGCCGACGCGGTGCCCGCGGCGGCGTCCGCGTCGATATCGGAGGCGACAACCCGTGCCCCGGCATCGGCGAGCGCCCAGGCCAGTGCTTGCCCAATACCCGAGCCGGCTCCGGTGACGATGGCGACGCTGCCGTTGATATCCATACCCGGGACCCTAGCGCGGCGTTATTGGAGCGCTGCGAACGCGGCAGCAGCAGCGGCCGCCGCGGCGAAGAGGACCGCGAGAATGCGTGTGGTCCGGCGGGGATGACCGGTGAACCGCTCCCAGGTGACGGCGGCCGTCAGCGGCACCATCAACAAAACATGTGCTGCGGGGGCCACGGCCATCGCCAGCATCACGGCCCAGCACGACCTGGCGCAGGCCCAGCCACTCACCCCTCCGAACCTCATGACCCCCTTGGCCGCTGGCCAACCGGAGGGCGGCAGCGGGCTTGACCTATGGCAGTCGCCGAGAGCCTGACACTTCAGCGGGGTGAGCTGCCAGAGCGCAGTCGCCAACAGTGCGCCTGCAAACAGCCACCAGGGCGCGGCGCCGGTCGCCGCGGATTGAGCGAGGGTGATGACGATGCCGACCGCAGCCCACACGGCAAGCCAGACCGCCGCATAAAGCGCTACTGCCCCACCGCGACGGCCGCGCGGGGCATGCTGCTCCACGAACTGCACGGCAGGCAGGGTGGCCGGCCCCATCATCGCGATCGTCATGACTATCCAGGCGGCGAAGGCTGCCCACAGCGCGGGATGGTGGGCGGCGGGCATAGGAGCCATAGGATCCATGGTCTCGTGGTTCATACCGTGCATGTGGCCTGCAACGGGCGGTGCGGTATGAGCTTGGGAACCGTGCTGAGGCAGGAAGGTAAAACCCAACCACGACAACAGAATTACCGCAGTTGCAAGCTGTGCGTATCGGCCAGCTGTTAGTGCCCTAACCCGCTGGATCGCGTTGGCAACCATCAGCTGGAGATGATACCGACACCCGGCACGCCTAGCGTGCGGATTCAATCATCGCCCGTAGCGCCCGCGGCAGCGTCCGCTTGGATCGATACGGTCCGACGACGGCCGCCCCGGCAGGACTGCCGAGCAGCTGACGTGCGATGACATTGACCTCGTCGGCGGTCACCGCGTCGATCTTGTCGAGGGTCGCCGAAATCGTGCGGTGCTTGCCGTTGTTGAGCTCACTGCGGCCCATCCGATTCATGCGCGATGCCGAATCCTCAAGCCCCAGAACAAGTCCACCGGATAGCGCGCCCTTGGCCCGGTCGATCTCCGCTGCGGTGAATCCACCCTCGACCACCGACTTCAACACCTGTGAGGTCACCTTGGCCACCTCGTCGAGACGCTCCGGCGAGCAGCCGGCATACACCGACAATGCACCGGTATCGGAGAAGGTATCCACCGACGAGTAGACCGCGTAAACCAGCCCGCGTTGCTCGCGAATCTCTTGGAACAGACGGGAACTGAGACCGCCACCAAGTGCACTGTTGAGCACAGACAGCGCCCAGCGGTGCTTCCAGCCACGTCCCGGCGTGCGCACGCCTAGCGACAGATGCACCTGCTCACCGTCGCGGGGCACCAAGACGAGCCCCGGCTTGGCCACGACCCGACCGTTCCCCGTTCGTGGCGCCACCGTCGCGACCGATGGGTTCAGATGCGACTTGAAGTACTTGCGCGCCAACCGCACCACGCGATCGTGGTCGATGTTCCCGGCCACGGCCAGCACCATGCGTTCGGGCCGATACCGCCGCACATGGAACGAACGCAACTGTGCCCGCGTCATCGCCGATATCGAGTCCGAACTCCCCAGCACGCTGCGGCCGACCGGATGATCGCCGAACAGCGCTCCGAGGAACGCCTCCCCCAGCAGGTCCTCGGGGTCATCGTCGCGCATCGCGATTTCCTCGAGCACGACATCGCGCTCGACCTCGACATCTTCGCTCGCACAGCGTCCACGCAGCACCACATCGGCCACCAGATCGATGGCCAGCTCCAGATCGGAGTCCAGCACATGTGCGTAGTAGCAGGTCTGTTCACGCGCGGTGAACGCGTTGAGCTCGCCCCCTACGGCATCGATCGACTGCGCGATATCGACCGCGGACCGGGTCGGCGTCGACTTGAACAGCAGGTGTTCGAGAAAGTGTGCCGCACCGGCAACGCTGCGCCCCTCGTCACGGGACCCGACATCGACCCACACCCCCACGGACGCCGAGCGCACCGAAGGCATTGCCTCGGTGACGACTCGGAGACCGCCGGGAAGAACCGTGCGGCGTACCGCGCTGGGGAACTTACTGGGTGACGGCATCAGCCGGAACGGCCTCCGCCGGAGCGGGCGCGGAAGCCTCGGCTGCAGGAGCTTCGTCTTCGCCGACCGGGACCAGCGAGATCTTGCCGCGGTTGTCGATATCGGCGATCTCGACCTGGATCTTGTCGCCGACCTTGACCACGTCCTCGACCTTGGCGATCCGCTTGCCCCTGCCGAGCTTGCTGATGTGCACCAGTCCGTCGCGGCCCGGCAACAGCGACACGAACGCGCCGAAATCGGTTGTCTTGACGACGGTTCCGAGGAACCGCTCGCCGATCTTGGGCAGCTGCGGGTTGGCGATCGCGTTGATCATGTCGATCGCGGCCTGCGCCGACGGGCCGTCGGTGGCGCCGACGAACACCGTGCCGTCATCCTCGATGGAGATGCTGGCACCGGTCTGCTCGGTGATCGAGTTGATCATCTTGCCCTTGGGCCCGATCACCTCACCGATCTTGTCGACCGGCACCTTGATGGCGGTGACACGCGGTGCGTACGGGCTCATCTCGTCGGGCGCGTCGATGGCCTCGGCCATCACCTCGAGGATCGTGCTTCGCGCGTCCTTGGCCTGCGCCAGTGCGGCCGCCAGCACCTTCGACGGGATGCCGTCAAGCTTGGTGTCGAGCTGCAGCGCGGTGACGAAGTCCTTGGTACCGGCGACCTTGAAGTCCATATCGCCGAAGGCATCCTCGGCGCCCAGGATGTCGGTGAGCGCGACGAAGCGACGCTCGGTGGTGCCGTCGGCGAGCTCGATGTCATCGGACACCAGACCCATCGCGATGCCGGCGACCGGGGCCTTCAGCGGCACACCGGCGTTCAGCAGCGACAGCGTCGATGCGCAGACAGACCCCATCGAGGTCGATCCGTTGGAGCTCAGCGCCTCCGATACCTGGCGGATGGCGTACGGGAACTCCTCGACGCTAGGCAGCACCGGCATCAACGCACGCTCGGCGAGCGCACCGTGCCCGATCTCGCGGCGCTTCGGCGAGCCGACGCGCCCGGTCTCACCGGTGGAGAACGGCGGGAAGTTGTAGTGGTGCATGTAGCGCTTGGACTTCTCCGGCCCCAGCGAGTCGATCTGCTGAGCCATCTTGACCATATCGAGGGTGGTGACGCCCATGATCTGGGTCTCGCCGCGCTCGAACAGTGCGCTGCCGTGGGCCCGCGGGATCACGGCGACCTCGGCTGACAGGGCGCGGATATCGGTGAGACCGCGGCCGTCGATGCGGAAGTGGTCGGTCAGGATGCGCTGGCGGACCAGCTTCTTGGTCAGCGAACGGAACGCCGCGCCGATCTCCTTCTCGCGGCCGTCGAAGCCCTCCTGCAGACGGCCGAGAACCTCGACCTTGATCTCGTCGGTCTTCTCGTCGCGCTCAGCCTTGCCCGCGATGGACAGTGCCTGTGACAGTGGCTCGGTGGCCACCGCGGCGACGGCAGCGAAAACGTCGTCCTGGTAGTCCGGGAACAGGGGGTACTCGGCGACGGGCTTGGCGGCCTTCTCGGCCAGCTCCTGCTGTGCGGTGCACAGCGCGGCGATGAACGGCTTGGCGGCCTCAAGGCCCTCGGCGACAACGCTTTCGGTCGGTGCACCGGCGCCACCCTCGATAAGAGCGATGACGTTATCGGCGGCCTCGGCCTCGACCATCATGATGGCGACATCGTCGCCCGCCTTCCGGCCCGCGACCACCATGTCGAACACGGCCGTCTCCAGCTGCTCGACGGTGGGGAACGCGACCCACTGGCCGTCGATGAGGGCGACCCGGACGCCACCGACGGGGCCGGAGAACGGCAGCCCGGAGATCTGGGTGGATGCCGATGCGGCGTTGATGGCCAGCACGTCATACAGGTCGGCGGGGTTCAGGCTCAGCACCGTCACCACCACCTGGATCTCGTTGCGCAGCCCGCTGATGAAGGTCGGACGCAGCGGCCGGTCGATCAGACGACAGGTCAGGATGGCGTCGGTGGAGGGACGTCCCTCACGGCGGAAGAACGAGCCGGGGATGCGGCCCGCGGCGTACATCCGCTCCTCGACGTCAATCGTCAGTGGGAAGAAGTCGAAGTGGTCCTTGGGGCTCTTGCTGGCAGTCGTCGCCGACAGGAGCATGGTCTCGTCGTCCAGGTAGGCGACTACGGCGCCGGCGGCCTGCTGGGCTAGGCGTCCGGTCTCGAACCGGATGGTGCGGGTGCCGAAGCTCCCGTTGTCGATGGTCGCGGTGGACTCGAAGACGCCTTCATCAATTTCTGTAACAGACATGGGTTCTGGAATACCTCTCATACGTTCTCAGTTAGCAGCAAGTGCTGCATTGGGCATATGTGCCATCACGCGGTCAGCGCGCGGACGTACCAGCGCGAGGTGGACCCGGAAGGTGATCGGCCACGGCCATTCGATCGAAGCGGCCGGGGCTGGCGAGGAGCCGCTTGCGCGAGGAGCGCGAGCCGCGAAACGCAGAGTTCCGGCTGCCACTACCGAAGACCGCCCGTTACCCGGTGGGACCAGCATGACAACCCCGACACCCTATCACCTGCGGCGTTTGCGGCCATGCAGCGTGATCAGGGCAGTTCCTCCACACACACGGTGAAATTGCGGTCGATGTACGGGTAGCCGAGCGCGGTCATGCAATCATCCGCCGTCGAGACTCCCTGCAGGACCTGGGTGGCACGCTTCTTGTTCTGCGCATTGCGGTCGTTGCAGTCGACGCGTACGGGATCGCCGTCCCATTTGTCGGGGACGTTCATACAACTGCCGACCACCCAGTCGATGTCCAGGCATAGGGCTTGACTCTTACGACCGAATCCGCGCTTGGCGTAATAGGACGAGTCGGCGTCCCGGGGACAGTCCGTATCCGTTGCGGTCTTGGCGAAGACCTTGAAATTGGACTGGGGACTGCCGCACGGTTTTTTGACGATCTTGGCCTGCTGGTCAGTACCACTGAGGTTGACACAGTCACCGACAACCAGGTCGTCGGTGGCGGCTGCTGCCGAACACGCCGACACCAGCCCAACACCCACGACAACCAGAACGATGGATGCGGCAGCCGTGAATCCGGGGCTGCCGCATCGTCGAGGAGAAACCAAAGTCAGCGGCGCAGACCCAGGCGCTCGATCAGCGAGCGGTAGCGCGCGACATCGACCTTCGCGATGTACTTGAGCAGGCGGCGACGACGGCCGACCAGCAGCAGCAGACCACGACGGCTGTGGTGGTCGTGCTTGTGAGTCTTGAGGTGTTCAGTCAGATCGACGATGCGCTTGGTCAGCATCGCAACCTGGGCCTCGGGAGAACCGGTATCGGTCTCGTGCACCCCGTACTGGGTGAGAATTTCTTTCTTCTGCTCGGTAGTCAATGCCACGGCAAGCTTCTCCATCACTGGGGTTCGCGTCGAATGTTTCTGGCGGGCCACCGCGAACTGCAGCTCACACCGATGTTGAAGTGTACCGGCGGGCTAGCCCCGGGCCAAAATCGTGCGTGCCTTCTCGGCATCGCGGCCCATTTCGTCCACGAGTTCATCCACCGAGTTGAACTTCTCCATGCTGCGAACCCGCGCCACGAAATCGACCGCCACGTGCTGGCCGTACAGGTCCGCGGCGGTGTCCATGATGAACGCCTCGACGGTACGTGCCTTGCCGGAGAACGTCGGGTTGCTGCCCACCGAGACGGCTGCCTGATAGCGCTCACCGGGAACGACGGTGCCCATGGTGGGACCGTGTCCGAGCAGCGTGAACCAGGCCGCGTACACCCCATCCGCCGGGATGGCGGCGAACATCGGCGGCGCCACGTTGGCGGTCGGAAAGCCCAGTTCCCGGCCGCGGCCGTCACCACGGACCACGACACCCTCGACCCTGTGTGGACGTCCGAGTGCCTCGGTGGCAGCGACCATGTCACCGGCGTCGACGCAGGACCTGATGTACGTCGAGGAGAAGGTGACGGCGTGTTCACTGAGCAGTTTCACAGCGTCGACAGCGAAGCCGAACCGATCCCCCGCCTTTTTGAGCATGGCGACGTTCCCGGTCGCCTTCTTGCCGAAGGTGAAGTTGTCCCCGACCACGACCTCGGCAACGTGCAGTCGCTCGACCAGCAGTTCATGCACGTAGCGATCGGGTGAGAGCTTCATGAATTCGGGGGTGAAGGGCACCACGAGGAAGACGTCAACGCCCAATTCCTCGGCCAGCTCCGCGCGCCGGGTAAGGGTCGTGAGCTGTGCCGGATGGGTGCCGGGAAGCACCACTTCCATGGGGTGGGGGTCGAACGTCATGAGGACGCTCTTGAGGTTGAGCTCGCGTGCGGCCTTCACCGCGCGCCCGATGAGTTCGGCGTGACCTCGGTGCACACCGTCGAATACGCCGATCGTCAACACGCACCGACCCCAGTCGGACGGGATTTCGTCTTGCCCGCGCCAGCGTTGCACGACATGAAGCCTACTTCGGAAGATATGAGAGGGCCGATCAGGCTTTCGGTCTTCGCGCCGGCGGCTCATCCAAGGCTGACTAGGCTGAGCTTCGTGAGCCCCTCTCGATCCGACCGGCCCGCCGGATCCTCCGATGCCGACCTGACGACGGTTGCCCAGGACTACCTCAAGGTGATCTGGACCGCGCAGGAGTGGTCACGCGAAAAGGTGAGCACCAAAATGCTGGCCGAGGCGATGGGCGTGTCGGCGAGCACCGCCTCCGAGTCGATCCGCAAGCTGGCCGATCAAGGTCTGGTTGATCACGAAAAGTACGGCGCGGTGACGTTGACGAACCAGGGCCGCAAGGCGGCCGTGCTCATGGTGCGTCGGCACCGACTGCTGGAGACGTATCTGGTCAACGAACTCGGATACGGGTGGGACGAGGTGCACGACGAGGCCGAGGTGCTTGAGCATGCGGTCTCCGACCTTCTGCTGGCCAAGATTGACGCGAAGCTTGGTCATCCGCAACGCGATCCGCACGGCGACCCCATTCCCGGGCCGGACGGGCAGGTGCCCACTCCCCCGGCGCGCCAGCTGTCTGACTGCGCTAACGGCGATGCCGGTGTGGTGGCCCGAATCTCTGATGCCGATCCGGAGATGCTGCGCTACTTCGACACTGTAGGCGTGGCACTGGACGCTCGGGTGACGGTGGACGAGCGGCGCGACTTCGCCGGAACCATCTCGGTATCGATCAAGGGCGACGGCAGCGGCGGCGGGGAAAAGAAGCTTGAGTTGGGAAACCCTGCAGCGCAATCAATTTGGGTTGTACTCGACTGAAATGGCCGGCAACGCGACGTGTGAGTGCCTGCTGTGCGTCGACTACGGCGATCGCGGTGATTACAACGAGAGCGACCGCGGCATCATCGGCAGCGTCACCGAATACGGCTGGAGCGCGCTGGGAATCGGTCCGACCTCGTCGGAGGAGAGCCCACCGTTCGCATACACCGTCGGGATGTGGCACACCATGCGATCGCCCGAGCTGGCGATCTACGGAGTCAACGACGTTGCGATGATGCAGCGCGCTTTGAATGCGGTTGCCGAACAGGTACAGGACGGACGCCGGCTGCAGGTGGGCGAAACGTTTGGTGACGTGCTCGCGCTGCCGGCCGTCGACGACTACCAGGTGAAGCTGTCCCCCGTCGATCCGAGTTGGTATCACAACGAATTCGGGTTCGGGCTGTGGTTCAACCGGACCAACCATGTGCGATATCTGCAGATTCTGTGGCCCGACGGTGATGGGCGCTTCCCCGGGAATCCCGAACTCGATCCGCACTTTGCGGACCGACAGCCGCTGATGTGGATGCCCAGAGAGCTTCATCCTCCGAGCCGGTGGGTCCGCGACTGAGCTGCGGTTTCGGGCGGGTTTGAACAATCTTCAAAAAGATGGAACCGAATCACGACTAGCCGCGTCAGATCTACAAAAGATCACGTCGAATCCCGGGAGGGGCGAGGTAATGACATCAGCCGGTGACGCGCCGCTGCAGGTGGTAATCGACGAAGTCAGTGCACTCAGCAAGTTCGCCGCCGGCCTTGCAGACCAAATGAGATCGGGTTCAACTTCGCTGGATCGCGAGGTTCAGGCGTTGTTCGGTGTCTGGAAGGGCACCGCAGCCGACTCCTACCGGTCCGGATGGGACGAAATGCAAGACGGTGCAACGAAAGTGTGGGACGCACTCGCTGATATCGCCTCTACGTTGGACTCTAACGCGGCGGCATTCCAGGCCCAGGAAGTCTCGACGGCATCGTCGATCGACTCAACACAGAGGGGCTGAGCTGTGCCCGCTCACATCGAGTCAGAGTTCTCGTTCGATCTGGATCACATTGATCAGGTCACCGTGCGCGCTCGCGGATTCAAGGAGTTCGTCACCGAGAATCTCGATCAGCTAGAAGCACGTGTCCAGAAGCTGGTGCAGAGCGGGCAGTGGACAGGCGCCGCCGCCGCTGCGTACACGGAAGCGCATCAGCAGTGGATAGATGCGGCACGCGAGCTCGTCGAAGGACTGAACCAGATGGAAGAGGCCGCTAGAACAGCACACGGCGCCTACTCGGAGGCCCAGGAAGCCAATCTTCGGATGACGAGGGGATGACGTGGCCGTCGTTGTTGAATCAGCCGCGTACTACGCCGCCGCGGAAACCTGCTACAGGCTCTCGACCGACGTCCAGGCCGCGTTCAAGCCGCTTTCCCGTGTCCTGACTCTGGAAACCAGCGGAATGGCGGGCGGCTATCAGGCCGTCAAGGCTTGGTCGAGCGGCTACGACGAACGTGCGGGCGCTCTCGTGATGGTGACTACTGATTACGCCAGGGCGCTACAACGCTTGGGAGACATTCTCATTGCGGCTGGCTACAACTGGGCAATCGCCGACTGGCGAGCGAATCGCGATCCCAACAAGGGAACGGGCCCGGCCTGCCCTCGGACAATCCCGTCGGAATTACCTTATGGGGCAGATGTTGTCGTCGGTGTGGCATCGTCAAAACACAATGGCCCAGGTCTTGAGTCGGATGTGCCCGACCTGTATAAGAAGGTCGTTGCTCAGGTAGCGGGCGGCGAGATCCCGGACGGTGATACAGACAAGCTCGATCGTGCGGCCAAGGCGTGGAAGACGTTTGCCGACAATGACGCGATTTCAAGGGGCGAATCCGACCTCAGGCTCTCGGCTAACGCATTGAGCAATTTTCATGCCCCAGATATCCCGAACCTCAGCGAGCATCTCACGACGCTCTCCACAAGTGCGGGCAGAATCAAGCTGGCCGCAAGCGATCTCGCGACCTCGACGACCGCCCACTACGCGGCGCTCAATCAGCTGCGATCAGATATGCAGTTCGCAATCGCCAGCACTCTCGGTGTTGGAATAGCCGCCATCGCCGCCATCGCCGTCATCACTCGCGGGCGTGCTACCGCAGGAGGCGCGGAGATCGCGGCCACAGCGGTAGACGCCTGTGCATCAGCGCTCGCGGCATGCATCCGCCCATTCCTTACGACATTGGGCGGCATCACCTTTGGCGCGGGATCAATCACCGCTGCGGGTCTCGGCGCGATCATAGGATTATCGATCGCAACGATTACGGGCGAAACGACGGTCTACTCGAACCGCAAGCCGCCCAACGACGCATTTGACAAGAACGGAGCCAAGGCGCCGGGCTATCCGGGTGACTATCCGGCGGGATCATTGCCACGGGATTTCGTACCACCGAAAGATGGCCCCAAGTGGGTACCGAATCCGAATGGCAGAGGTTTCGGCTGGGAGGCAGCCGACGGAAAGGTCTGGGTTCCAACTGGACCCGGGTCGGCCGAGCGCCCTGGAGATGCACACCGCGGCCCACACTGGGACGTTCAGGATCCAAGAACCAAGAAGCACGAAAACGTCTTGCCACCACAACCTGAAGGAGCTGGCAAGTGAGCTATGAAATAGCGGTTGAGGCAACCGGCGTTCTTTACCAGTCTGAATTCGATGAAACGGTGTTCTTTGAGTGGTTTGACAAGATCGCTGCGGTTCAATCGCTGGGCGGCGAATACAGAACCGTGGAGATATTCCTGAGAGCGGAAGCAATCGATGAAGACGTCCTGAACGAATTCGTCGCTCTTTACCGCCGCTACCACATCGATCCAGCAGAACTGCAAATCTTCGCAACCCACCGTCTGGGTTCCTGGTTCAGCTCACCGGACCGCTTCTGGCATAGGGAGATATTCGATCGCCCACCACCAGCCGAGGATCGCCGAAACGGCGAACTGTTCTCAGGTGACTATCCATGGAGCGTTGCCCCCACCGTCGGGGTCCATACGAAGGAATGGCCGCTAGACCTTCACGTCGCCCACACACCTGATCATGCGACTCTCGAAGCAACCGGGGTTCGCTTCTACTCCACCCTCGACGAGGGGGCGTTCTTTGACTGGCTTGACAAAAATCCTCAAGTCAAGTCCTATCAGGGACGACAACAGACTCTGTATATCAACGTAGATATCAACGGCGGCGAGAAATGGGACCTTTGGGAACTTGCCGCGCTCTACGCGCGATACAACATCGACATGAAGGAACTACGAGTCCTTAACACCGGCACGTTCGGCCCCTGGTTCAGTGACCCCGAACAGTGGTGGCACAAAGCTGTTTTCGGGTAGCCCTACAGATTCGCCGGGCGCAGCACCACAACCGATGTGGTGCGAGAACCGTTGTCCGCCAATAACGCAATGACCCGATTGTCCGAATCCACCGCCGCGTAGGTGCCCCCGATACCGGCGGCCGACAACGGCCGCCCATTGCGCACCGAATCGACCTCTGCCGCATCCAGATCGCGTCGGGGGAACCCCTCAAGACAGGCGCTATCGAGATCCAGCGTCAACGTCGCACCCTCGGCCAACTCGTCGAGTGTGCGCGCCCGATCCAGCCTGAAATCACCAACTCTAGTGCGCCGCAACGCCGTCAGATGCCCACCCACGCCCAGCGTGGCCCCCGCATCGCGAGCCAACGCTCGAATGTACGTCCCGGAGGAGCAGTCCACCGCCACGTCCACATCGACAAACCCATCCCCCGGTCTCCGCGCCGCCAACACGTCGAACCGCGAGACACGCACGGGCCGCGCCGCCAACTCGACGGTCTGCCCTTCCCGCGCCAACTTGTACGCGCGCTGTCCGTCGACCTTGATTGCACTCACCGAGGATGGCACCTGCTCGATGTCCCCACGCAACGCCGCCACTGCCGTCTCGATATCCGCATCGGTCACCTGTGAGGCCGAAATAGTCTGCAACACCTCACCTTCGGCATCATCGGTGCTGGTGTTCTGCCCGAACCGAATCGTTGCCGCATACGACTTGGTGGTCAACGTCAGCAGTCCCATGATCTTGGTGGCGCGTTCGATGCCGATCACCAGCACCCCCGTCGCCATCGGATCGAGGGTGCCTGCATGCCCCACCTTGCGAGTGGAAAACAGCCTGCGGCAGCGCGATACCACGTCATGGCTCGTCATCCCGGCGGGCTTATCCACGATCACCAGCCCCGCGCGGCTCAACGGATCCGTCACGGCACCACGATCGCGGTCAAAATCAAACCCTTGTCGATGATCCATCGCCCATCGAACGTCGACAGCACGCTGCCGTCGTCAGCCTTGCCGTCCACCAGGATTCGCGATGTGAAGGTCCCATCCGGGTCCAGCGTAATGTGCGCGTCTTCGAAGCCAAGCCAGCGTGCGGTCAGCGGGAACCAGGCCTTGTACGTGGTTTCCTTGGCGCAGAACAACAACCGGTCCCAGTGCGTGCCATCGGGCAACGCGGCGAGCTCGTCACGCTCGACCGGCAGGGCGATTGACTTGAGCACCCCTTTCGGAAGCACATCGTGCGGTTCGGCGTCGATACCCACCGACCGCACCTCCCCCACGCGTCCCACCACGGCACCGCGGAATCCCTCGGTGTGCGTCATGCTGCCCACGACCCCACTGGGCCAGAGCGGTTGCCCCTTGTCGCCCTTGAGAATCGGAGCTTCGGGGACCCCCAGGACGGCCAGGGCCTGCCGCGCGCAGTACCGCACGGTGATGAACTCGTTGCGACGCTTGGCCACCGATTTGGCGATCAGCGGCTCCTCTTCGGGCAGCGGCACCAAACCGGGTGGGTCGTCGTACAGCTCCGCCGAGGACAGCACATCGGGAACCACTGACGCAATCAACTGATCAGTACTGCTGCCTCGTCGCGCAAGACGCTCATCAGTCACTGGCACGCTCCTTGGCAAGCCGTTCACGGAATCGCTTGGCCGTCACTCTCATCTGCTCGGTGATCTCGAAATGGCCCCCGAATTCGTTGAGGTAGCCGGGCGGATAGTGCGGATCGGGCAGGATCTGCCGTAACCACGAATACGGTTTGCGCTGCGCCCATTCCCGTGGGTAACCAACCGACACCTCCTCGAACCGCACCTCGTCGTACCAGGTGGTCCGCGGAATGTGTAGATGTCCGTACACCGAACACACCGCGTTGTAGCGGGTGTGCCAGTCGGCGGTCGCGGTGGACCCGCACCACAGCGAGAACTCCGGATAGAACAATGCGTCGCAGGGTTCACGCACCAGCGGAAAGTGATTCACCAGGACGGTCGGAGTCATCCAGTCCAGATCTTCCAGCCGCTTCCTTGTGTACCGCAACCGATCCCGGCACCAGGCATCACGCGTCGCGAAAGGCTCACTGGAGAGCAGGAACTCGTCGGTGGCCACCACATTGCGGTCCCGGGCTATCTTCAGACCCTCGGCCTTGGAATTGGCCCCCTCCGGCAGAAATGTGTAGTCGTACAACACGAACATCGGCACGATAGTCGCCGGTCCACCCTGCTCTACCCACACCGGATACGGATGCTCGGGTGTGACGATGCCCATCTCGTCGCACATGTTGACCAGATAGTCGTAGCGGGATTGCCCGAAGATCTGCATCGGGTCGCGCGCCGTGGTCCACAGCTCGTGGTTCCCCGGCACCCAGATGACCTTGGCGAACCGGCGGCGCAACAGATCCAACGCCGCGCGGATGTCGTCAGTCTTCTCTGCCACATCCCCGGCGACGATCAACCAGTCCTCCGGTGAGGCCGGATGCAGTTCTTCGAGAACGGACTTGTTGGCCGACTGCCCGACATGCAGGTCGCTGATCGCCCACAAAGTGGGCTCCCGTTCCTGCGTCATCCGGCCAATGTACCTACAGGGTTAGCGTGCAACTCTGACCAACATCGAGAACCCGCAGCGCGCGCCCGCTTCCAACCCAGAACGCACAGGACAGCGCAAGGTCGGTCAGCAGCCCGTCATCGAAGTGTTGACGTGCCCGCTCCCAGAACTCGTCGTCCTCGCGCAGCCCGGTGTGATCGGTGGCGAAGCGATGTGCGAACTCGGCGGCCAGCCGTTCGGCCTCGCTATACCGCGGCGAGGTGCGCCACTGGTCGGCGTCCGCGTAGAAGTCGGCGTCCAGCTCCCCGCTCTGGACGAAGCGAGTGTTCTGACAAACCGTGCATTCGTTCGCGAAGGCCACCGCCATGCGTGCGAGCTCTCGGACCCCGATGGGAAGCCGGCTGCGGTTGTAGACGGCATCCGAAAACCCTGCGAAGCCGGGCGTCATTTCGGGTGAAGCCATCAGCCAGCCGGCGACATCATCGTCCGCATAATTCCCAATTCGTGCCATAGCGTCACGATACTCCCGGACTAGAACGTGTTCTAGTGTTTTGAAAGTTCCGTAATGAGGTGACGACGGGCACGGCTAGACTTCGGCCACCGCGGCCGACCAGATTGAGGTGACTTCGCATGGCCCTACGGGTAGGCCTGACCCGAGTTGGATTGAGCACCGCCATCATGGCGCTGCTACTGAGCGGCCTCGTCGTGTGGCACACCGAACCGGCGGAACACGCCACCAGCGCGCCGGTTCAGCTGCGGTTCTCCACCGCGCCCATGACGAACGGCGCCACGACGACGATCAAATGGCCAGTTGTCGCCACCACCGATCCACGCCCCTTTGACCCCTGCTACGAGATCCCCGGCTCGGTCATCGCTGCGGCCGCGCTGGACCAGACACCGCCCTCCCCCGAAGAGGGGCTGCGTTGCCGGTATGACTCGCGCAACAACTACCAAATTGCCGTCGAGGCGATCGTGTGGCGCACGTATGACGACTCGCTGCCCGCGGACGCCGTGGAGACGACGATTCAGGGTCACCGCGCGGCGGAGTACAACATCATGAAGCCGACCGACTGGAACAACCAGTGGTGGGTGTCTTGCATGATCACCTTCAAGACGAGTTATGGCGTGGTCCAGCAGTCTCTGTACTACGCATCAGCGAAGTACTCCCCCGACGGCCCCGGCTGCCTCGTGGAAAACCGCCGGGTCGCCAACATTCTCGCGCCCTCTTACAAGTTCTAGCTCTGGCCGCGCTCCGCCAACCGCGCCAGCACCTCGGGACGCCGCAGCGGGGGCACCGTCCTAGGTGGCTGACGGCGCGCAGGCAATAGGCCCAACAGTCGCATCGTCGTGGCCGTCACCTCCGCCACCGCATGCTCGAACGCTTCCCGGTTGACATCGGAGGTCTTCTGAATACCGCTGATCTTGCGGATGTATTGCCGCGCCGCCGCCTCGATCTCCTGGTCGGTCGCCGCAGGTTCCAGCCCGCGTAGTTCGGTGATGTTCCTGCACATGCTTCGACGATAGGCCTGACGATGCCGATCCGACCGTGCCCCACCCACCGGTTAGTTCACCTACGCGTGTATACGTAATTCATGCCAGTGACGTCATCGGAGCCGTCTAGCGCGGGATCCAACGCTCTTCACGCAAGCAGTTCATCGCAACGCGACCGGATCGCCGCCGCCGCGCACGAGGTTCTCGCCAAACATCCCCCTGCCTCCACATCGGTCACCGAACTGCTGGGCGCCGTCTATGACGCGGGCCTGGCCTGGGTCCAGTTCCCGGTCGGCCTGGGCGGACTCGACGCCCCACCCTCCCTCCAGGCCGTCTCCGACACCATCCTGCGCGCGGCAGGCATGCCAGACCCCCTGTTCATCAACGTAATTGGTTACGGCATGGCGGCACCCACGGTGCTCGCACACGGACAGCCCGAACTGACCCAACGGATTCTGCGCCCGCTGTTCACCGGTGAAGAGCTGTGGTGTCAGCTGTTCAGCGAGCCGGGCGCCGGTTCCGATCTGGCGGGCCTGGCCACCCGCGCGGTGCGCGACGGCGACGACTGGGTCATCAACGGCCAGAAGGTATGGACCTCGGGTGCCCACCAGGCACGCTGGGCACTCCTGGTGGCCCGAAGTAATCCCGAGGTGCCCAAGCACCGCGGCCTGACCTATTTCGTGGTCGATATGACCGATCCCGGCGTCGAGGTCCGTCCGCTGCGCCAGATGACCGGTGACGCCGAGTTCAACGAGGTGTACCTCACCGATGTCCGGATCCCGGACGCACACCGCCTGGGCAATGAGGGCGACGGCTGGCGGGTATCGATGACGACCCTCATGAACGAGCGCAGCGCGCTGGGCGGCGCATTCGACCACGGCCGCGGCGGCGGATCGATCGGCAACGCCCTGAATCTGTGGAAGCAGCGCCCCGACCTGCACACCCCCGAGCTGCGGGCCAAGCTGACGAATCTGTTCGTGCGCTCGGAGGGAAACCGCTACGGCACCCAGATGCGCATCGCCGCCCAGGGCGACCGGCCCATGGGTCCGGAAGGATCGATCGGCAAGCTGATGGGCGCAGAGCTCAATCAGCAGATCTACGACTTCTGCGTCGAACTGCTGGGCATTGAGGCGACTCTCTACGCCTCGTACGACATGCGACGCGTCGTCGAAGACGACCGCCGTGCCGACACCATGTGGGCCTTCCTGCGGTCCAAGGCCAACACCATCGAGGGCGGCACCTCCGACGTGATGCGCAACATCATCGGAGAGCGCGTCCTCGGATTGCCCGGCGATATCCGGGTCGATACCGACAAGGCCTGGAAGGACGTGCCTCGAGGATGAATGAATTCGAGTTCACCGAAGAACATGGCGATCTACGCGGACTGGTTCGCAGCTGGTGCGAACGTGTCTGGACACCCGAGCACGTACGCGAGATCGTCGATGCCGGCACCGTCGACCTGGACGCCTGGCGTGCGCTGGGCTCCGAGCTGGGTGTGGTCGGCCTGAGCCTGCCCGAAGAATACGGCGGGGGCGGTCTGGGCGTTATCGAATTATCCATCGTGGCAGAGGAACTGGGACGCGCACTGGCCTGCTTGCCGTGGATATCCAGCGCAGCCCTGGGCGCCACCGCGTTGGCGGCCAGCGGCGACGACAACGCCCTCGTCGAGTTGGTGCCCGCGCTGGCTTCCGGCGACAAGACGATCACTCTCGCGGGTGGCCGCACGCGGTTGGCCGACGCGATCACGGTATCCGCGGAATCCGATGCGGACGGGTGGAAGCTCACGGGCGACACCGAGCATGTGCCGGATGGCGCCACTGCCGACGTGATCCTGGTGCTGGCCGATACCGACTCCGGTCCAAGCCTTTTCGCGGTCGACGGGAACGCATTGGGTGTCGACCGGCATGCACTGGCCACCCTGGACCTGACCCGTCGTCAGGCCAATATCCACTTCGACTCCGCTCCCGCGCGCTTGATCGGCGAACAGGGCCTGGGCGCTGACACAGTCGGTAAGGCACTCGACGTCGCAGCCACCGTACTGGCGGCCGAACAGGCCGGTATCGCCGCCTACATGCTGGATGTGACAACCGAATACGCCAAGTCTCGTATCCAGTTCGGGAGAACCATCGGGTCGTTCCAAGCCGTCAAGCACCGCCTTGCCGACATGGCCGCGGCGGCCGGGAACGTGCGCGGCGCCGCCTACCACGCGGCCTGGTCACATGACGACCCGAGCCTTGACGATCCCGCGCTGGCCACCAGCATCGCTCAGCAGGTAGCGTCCGCGGGTACAGTCGAGGTGACCGCGAAGGCCATCCAGAGCCACGGTGGCATCGGATTCACCTGGGAGCATCCAGCCCACCTGTATTACAAACGGGCCGTCAGCAATTCGGCACTCTTCGGGGGCCGTGCCGTCCACGCCGAACGTATCGCCAAGGAGGTTATCGACGCATGACCGAACAAATTCTGTTGACGCAGACCGAAGACCGGATCTGCACCATCACGCTGAACCGCCCACAGGCCCGCAACGCGCTCAGCAAGGCACTAGGCGAGGAGATCGTAAAAGCCGTCACCGCCGCCGATGTCGACGACGATGTCGACGTGATGATCCTGACTGCCGCCGACCCGGTGTTCTGCGCGGGCGTCGACCTCAAGGAGCTGGGCAGCGGTGACCGTGCCGACACCTTGGACCCGTGGTGGCCCGAGCTGTCCAAGCCCGTCATTGGCGCCATCAACGGCGCCGCCGTCACCGGTGGCCTGGAGCTGGCGTTGGCCTGCGATATCCTGATCGCCTCGGAGAAGGCACGTTTCGCCGATACCCATGCGCGCGTGGGTATCCTGCCCACCTGGGGGCTGACCACACTGCTGCCGCTCTCGGTGGGGCGTGGGCTGGCACGGCGCATGAGCCTTACCGGCGACTACCTGTCGGCCGAGGATGCGCTGCGCGCCGGTCTGGTCACCGAGGTGGTTGCGCACGAGGAGCTGCTGCCTGCCGCTAAGAGGCTCGCCGCGACGATCGCCGGGAACAACCAGTCCGCGGTACGCGAGCTCCTGGCCTCTTACCGGCGCATCGAGTCCGAGGTCATCGGCAACGGCCTGCAGGTGGCCCTCGATGACGCCCACCGGTGGATCGCCCAGAACTCCATCGCCGAGGGTGTGGAGGCGCGACGCGCCGCCATCATGGAACGCGGGCGCAGCCAAAACGCTTAGACCCTGGCAGGCCTAAGGACGGTCGAAGCGGTACAACGCGATCCGACGGTCCGGCCGGATATCGAACTCGCCCAAAGCAGTCCACTCAAGGCGCGCGAGCACCTTGTGGATCGGCGGATTACCGGCCGCCGGTTCGGCCATCATCCGTCGGCAATCGGGATCGGCGGCGAACACGGCGAACGGCAGCAATCGGATCCACTCGGAGATGACGCCGCGGCCCAGATACTCGGCGGCCGCTGTGGCTATGTGGAAGCCGGTGTCGTGCGGATGCGACGGGTAGATCCGGGAGATCTCGTCGCGCGCGGCGCGGTACATCTCGACGTAGCCGATCTCGGCCCCGTCAACCGACAGGATGCAGGGCAAGGAGTAATGGCCGGCCAGTCGATAAGAAGCGTCCTCATGCCAGCGTGCAGCCGACCATCGTTGCTCCCAGGTTTCCAACAGATGCGGGCGCGCGAACCACTCGCTGAGCATGTCCGGGTCTGATCCTGCGGGGTCGACCACACGCATCGCATACCGGGTGCCGTCGAACGACGGCAGCGGTGGCGCCCCGGCCTCGATGACCTCGACTGCCACATCGGTGTTCTCTCTAGCGATGCGGTAACCGGTAGGGGTGTTCATCTGCCAAGAGGCTCCGTTCGATCAATAGGCCCAACTTAGGCAAGCCGTATTCTACGAAGCGTTTCTGAGACAGCAGCCCTACCCCTACATCAAGTGCGGCGTCTCCTTATGGATCTTGTGGTCGTGATGCACTGTGCCGCCTACCACTGCGAATCCGAGGCCCGCGGTGACCAGTAAGGCGATCGCCGCGGCCATTCCCCATCCGTGATGTCCGGCCGCCAATGCCGCCAGCCCCAACGCGGTGATCGTGACCGACATCAGCCCAAGGAAGTAGCCGGTCCACACGGCAAATCGATCAAGGTTCATTTCGAAACACCTCCTCATCCAGCCTTTCCCAGAGTACTCCGCACGTGACCTGGATCACATAGCCGACTGTTGAGCAAACCCCGATATCATCGGATGGCGTCACACGATCAGGGGAGGAATCATGTCTTATCCACAGCAGTACCCTGCCGCGGCGCCGCCACCCAGGTACTTTCAGGTCCGGCTGACCAAGCACACCGGGATGCTCATCATGTTCAGTACCCGGTCCTACACGATCACCGGGACGCTGGAGCAATGCGAGACCGCATACAGCGACGCGCAGATCCACAATCTGGCGGCCGGGTGGTGGAGCTTTCTGTCCATCCTCGTCATGAACTGGATCGCGATATTCGGAAACATGGGGCAGATCAAGCAGATTCGTCGCTTGGCCGCGCAACCCCCGGCCTACCAGGGCTACCCGCCAGCGGGATACCCGCCGTCACCCGCTGGATATCCCTACCCGCAGCCGCAGCATCCCCAGTACCCGCCGGCGGCGCACTGATCAGTGGCCGGGCCCCAGAACGGCCCAGCGGCCCGACAGCGCGCGCCAGCCGACCAACACCAGCCGCAGTATCAGGAAAAGGGTGAGCCCGGACCAAATTCCGGTAAGACCCCACCCGAAGACGAGCGACAACCACACCAGTGGCAGGAATCCGCACAAGGCGCTGACCATGGTGGCGTTGCGCATGAACCGGGCGTCTGCGGCCCCCAACAGCACACCGTCGAGAGCGAAAACGAGACCGGAAATCGGCAACTGGCACACCAGGAACCACCACGGCACGTACATCTCGTGCAGCACCGCCGCATCGGAAGTGAACAGACCCGGAAGTACAGGCGCACCGACAGCAAAAAGTGCTGCCAACACCACCGCGAACCCCAGCGAGAAGGCCGTCACCCGCCAAGCCACCGACTTGGCCTCCGCTACCCGACCCGCTCCCAGCGCGGAGCCGACGAGAGTCTGCGCCGCGATGGCGAGTGAATCGAGTACCAGCGCAAGGAGACTCCACACCTGCAGGACCACCTGATGCGCCGCCAGCGCCGCCGCACCAAATCGTGCGGCCACCGCCGCGGCACTGATGAAGCAGGCCTGAAAGGCCAGACTGCGCACCAACAGATCGCGGGCCAGCACCAGCTGCGCGCGCAGCACCGGCGGGTCCATGCGCAGCCGAACGCGTTCGGAGTACAGGGCACGTAGGAAGAGGATCGCGGCCAGCCACTGCCCCACCAGGTTGGCCACCGCCGACCCCGCCAATTCCATGCGAGGCATCCCGAGTAACCCATAAACCAGCACCGGACACAACATGGCCGAAACCGCAAAGCCGACAATCACGTACCGCAACGGCCGGACCGTGTTCTGCACACCGCGCATCCAGCCGTTCCCGGCCAGTGACACCAGGATGGCCGGTGCCGCGAAGATGGCGATACGCAACCACGTCAGTCCTTGAGCAGCCACATCGGGTGCCGCGGCGATGGCCCGCACCACCGGTGCGGCCACCGCGTTCACGATGAGCGTCAGGGCGGCTCCGATCAGCAGCGCCAGCCAGGTTGCCTGCACGCCCTCATGCACCGCCCCGGCACGATCACCGGAGCCGAACAGTCGTGCCGCACGGGCCGTGGTGCCGTACGAAAGGAAGGTCAGCTGCGTGCCGACCAGCGAAAGCACCAGTCCCCCAACGACCAAACCCGCCAAGGGCACCGCACCCAGGCGGCCCACCATGGCGATATCGAAAAGTAAGTACAGCGGTTCGGCCGCCAAAACTCCCAGCGCGGGCAACGCCAGAGCAACGATTCGGCGCCTTAGCCCAGACGGCGCGGCAGCATCGCCCACATCAGTCAAGAGCGCGAACCAGCGCCGCCACTAACTCGTCGATGGGACCGGTGGCCGAGAACCCGGCGGCCAGCCGGTGTCCGCCGCCGCCGAAGGTTGCCGCTACTGCCGACAGATCCACCGCGGACTTGGCACGCATCGACACCGACCAATGCTCGGGCTCGATCTCCTTGAACACCACCGCCACCTCGGCCTCGGTGGTGGCGCGCACGATGTCGACGATCGACTCGACCTCCTCGGCCCGCGCGGAGGACCAGACGTCATGGGTGACAACGGCATACACCAGTCCCGCACCCCGAACAGCCTCAGGAATCAGCTGGGCGGTGCCCAGCACACGCGACAAGATAGGCAGCCACACGAACGGATGCGAATCCATGAGCGTGCGGGTGATGTTCACGCCGTCGGCACCCAAGTCCAGCAGCCGGGCCGCCAGCCGGTGGCCTTCCGCGGTGGCCCAGCGGAAAGACCCGCTGTCGGTGACCAGACCGGCGTACAGGCAATGCGCAATCTCGGGGGTGATGCCCACCCCCCAGGCGTCGAGCAGCCGGGCCACCATCATCGTCGTCGAATCGGCCTTGATATCAAGGTAATTCGCCGTACCGAAGAGCTCATTGGACGCGTGGTGGTCGATAACCAGCACCGGTGCGGTCCCGTCGACCAGCTCGCCCAGTCGTCCCAGCCGCCGCACGCTCGGGCAGTCGACCGTGACCACCAGATCCGGATCCGTGCACAACTCATGCGGGGGCACCAAAAGTTCTGCGCCCGGCAGGGTGCCGAGTGACTCCGGAGGGGCCGCCGGTGCCCCGAAACTCACCTGGACGTCAACCCCCTTGGCCACCAGCACCTGTCCGAGTGCCAGCCCGCTGCCCACCGTGTCGGCGTCGGGGTGCACATGGCAGATGATCACGACCGTCTTGGCCTTAATCAGGAGCGCCACCGCGCCCTCTGCGTCTACGCGTGCCCCCACCGCACCCGTCTCAATCGGGACGGCGCTCATCGTCCTCGTCAGATGCGGGGTCCTCGTCCGAGGATGCCTTGTAAGGATCGGCATCACCGGCATGTAGAGCTCCCTGCCGGACCTCGGCGAGTGCGGCGTCAGCCACACGCGCGCGCTCCAACAGCTCCTCCATATGCCGGGCCGAATCCGTCAACGTGTCGAGGACGAATGCCAGGGTGGGCGTGAAGCGCACCCCCGTACCGGCACCAACCTTCGTTCGGAGCACACCCTTCGCTTTCTCTAGCGCCGCCGCCGCGCCGGGATAATCCGGCTCGTCGGAGAGAGTCTGCCCGATCACGGTGTAGTACACGGTCGCATCGTGCAGATCGTTGGTCACCCGGGTATCGGTGACCGTGACCATCGTCAGCCTCGGGTCTTTGATCTCGTACTCGATCGCCGAGGCGACGATGGCCCCAATCCGCTTGGCCAGCCTGCGTGCGCGGGCGGGATCAGCCATATCTAGACGCGTTCCTTTTCACGGAGCTCGTACGCCTCGATGACGTCGCCTTCCTTGATGTCGTTGTACGTCAAGGTGAGACCGCACTCGTAACCGTCACGAACCTCGGTGACGTCATCCTTCTCACGCTTGAGCGAAGAGATGGTGACTGTCTCGGCCACCACGACGTTGTCACGCAACAGCCGAGCCTTGGCGTTACGCCGGAGGATGCCCGACTGCACGAGGCAACCGGCGATATTGCCGACCTTCGACGAGCGGAAGATGGCACGGATCTCGGCACGGCCGAGCTCCACCTCTTCGTAGACCGGCTTGAGCATGCCCTTGAGCGCGCTCTCGATCTCGTCGATGGCCTGGTAGATCACCGAGTAGTAGCGGATGTCCACACCCTCGCGGTTGGCCAGCTCGGTCGCCTTGCCCTCGGCCCGCACATTGAAGCCGATGATGATGGCATCCGAGGCCGAGGCCAGGTTGACGTTGGTCTCGGTGACACCACCGACACCGCGGTCGATGACGCGCAGCTGCACCTCGTCGTCGATGGCAATACCGAGCAGTGCCTCTTCCAGAGCCTCGACCGTACCGGCGTTGTCGCCCTTGAGGATCAGGTTCAGCTGACTGGTTTCCTTCAGCGCGGCGTCCAGATCGTCCAGGCTGATCCGCTTGCGGCTGCGCGCGGCCAGTGCGTTGCGCTTGCGCGCGCTGCGCCGATCCGCGATCTGCCGGGCGATGCGGTCCTCATCAACAACGAGCAGGTTGTCGCCTGCGCCGGGCACCGAGGTGAAACCGATGACCTGGACAGGACGCGAGGGCAGCGCCTCTTCGACATCGTCGCCATGCTCGTCGACCATGCGCCGCACGCGACCGTACGCATCGCCGGCAACCACCGAGTCACCAACCCGCAGCGTGCCGCGGGTGATCAAGACGGTGGCCACTGGGCCACGACCACGGTCCAGATGGGCTTCGATCGCCACACCCTGGGCTTCCATATTCGGGTTGGCCCGCAGATCCAAGGCGGCATCGGCGGTCAGCAGCACGGCCTCGAGCAGCTGCTCGATATTGGTGCCGGCTCGGGCCGAGATGTCGACGAACATCGTCTCGCCACCGAAGTCCTCTGCCACCAGACCGTATTCGGTGAGCTGGCTGCGGACCTTCGTCGGATCGGCGCCTTCCTTATCGATCTTGTTGACCGCCACCACAATCGGCACATCGGCCGCCTGGGCATGGTTGATGGCCTCGACCGTCTGCGGCATCACACCGTCATCGGCAGCCACCACCACGATCGCGATATCGGTGGCCTTGGCACCGCGGGCACGCATGGCGGTGAACGCCTCGTGGCCGGGGGTGTCGATGAAGGTGATGGGACGCTCATTGCCGTCGTGCTCGACGGTCACCTGGTAGGCACCGATGTGCTGGGTGATGCCACCTGCCTCGCCCTCGCGGACGTTGGCCTTACGGATGGTGTCCAGCAGGCGGGTCTTACCGTGGTCGACGTGACCCATGACGGTCACCACCGGCGGCCTGGTCTGCAGATCCTCTTCGCCGCCTTCGTCCTCGCCGTAGGTGAGGTCGAAGGATTCCAGCAGCTCGCGATCCTCGTCCTCAGGCGAAACGACCTGCACGACGTAGTTCATCTCGCCGCCCAGCAGCTCCAGGGTCTCGTCACCCACAGACTGGGTGGCGGTCACCATCTCGCCGAGGTTGAACAGGGCCTGCACCAGCGATGCCGGGTTGGCGTCGATCTTCTCGGCGAAATCGCTCAGCGAGGCACCGCGGGCAAGCCGGATGGTCTCACCGTTGCCGTGCGGCAACCGAACGCCACCGACAACCGGCGCCTGCATGTTCTCGTACTCGGCGCGTTTCGCCCGCTTCGACTTACGACCCCGCTTCGGGGCACCGCCGGGACGACCGAACGCACCTGCCGCACCACCGCGCTGACCGGGACGGCCACCGCCGCCACCGCCGCCACCGGGGCGACCGCGGAAGCCACCGGCACCTGCGGCACCCGGAGGACCACCGGCCGGTGCGCCGGTACTGGCACCACCGCCGCGGTAGTTACCGCCGCCACCACCGGGACCACCGGGACGACCGCCACCCGGACCACCGGGACGACCACCTCCGGGACCACCGGGACGACCGCCACCCGGACCAGCGGGACGCGGCGGGCGCGGGCCCATCGATCCGGGAGACGGACGGGGCGGCATGTTGCTCGGGGACGCGCCACCGGGACGCGGGGCGCCCGGGCGGGGTGCCTGTGGACGTGGGATCGGCCGCTCGGTCGGCTGTACCGAGGAGAACGGGTTGTTGCCGACGCGCGGCACCCGCGGAGCGCCAGGCTTGGGCCCGGGCGTCGCGCCGCCGGGCCGCGGGGCGGCCGGAGCGGGGGCTTCGGCTTCTGCTTCGGGCCGGGATGGGACTTCCGGCTTGGGGCTTGGGGCAGCCGGAGGCGCCGGGGGTGTCTCCGGCGCGGGAGCCTCAACAACGGGCTCAGCAACCTTCTTCGGCGCGGGCTTGGGGGCCGCGGGCTTGGGAGTGGACGTCTTGGCGGGTGCCGCAGTCTCTGCGGCCGCACCATTGGATCCGGCGGCGGCGGGCTTATCGCCACCACCGAATGCCTCACGAAGACGCCGCGCGACGGGGGCTTCCACCGTCGAGGATGCGGACTTAACGAATTCGCCCTGATCACTCAGTCGGGCGAGAACTTCTTTACTGGTCACACCGAGTTCTTTAGCTAACTCGTGTACCCGGGCCTTGCCTGCCACTGCTCTCCTGTCTGCGAGGCAGCGGCTTCAGGCGCCGTGCCTCGTGTTAGCTGTGATGGACGATCATCATCGACGCTTCACGGTGTGCTCATTGTTTGTCGTTGCCAATCTCTTGGTATTGCTCAACATGTTCGAAGACCGCGTTCGTATCCGGGTTTCCGGCGATCCGGAGCGCTCGCACGAATGCTCGCCGCTTTACCGCAAGGTGATAACACTGTGCCGACGGGTGCAACCACGCACCGCGGCCGGGCAGTCTGCGCTGGATGTCGACGACAACGTCTCGACCATCCGAAGCACACACAGCAACCACACGAAGCAGATCTACGGCCAGCTCTCGCTTCCGGCATCCCACGCATGTCCGCACCGGCTGACCGGTGCGGGAATGCGCGAACACCGAAGTCTCGCGCTGGATCACGGTTTAGTCTACCGTCCGCAGCACCTGATTTAAGAATCGCCCCACACCACATCAGCGGGGATGGCCAGAGAAGCCCCTCAGACCACGGTCAACATGGTCGTGACCACACAAATCAACGCCAACACCTTCAGGCACTCCAGCCCCACGTACCACAGATGTCCACGGGTGCGGCCCTGATAATCATCGCCCGCCCGTATCGCATCAGACCTCTTGACGATCACCGGCCGCACCACCAGAAGCTGAACCGCCAGACATGCACAGGCACCAGCAACGGCCACCTCCGACACGATCGAGGGTCGCCCGATGACCAGAAGCGCGATCAGCGCCGCCGCGAGCAGACACTCGACCGTGTTCAAAGCCCGAAACACCGGGCGGCCTATCGCCAGCCCCAGCTGAATCGTCATTCCCGGCGCACGGAACTTCAGCGGCGCCTCCATAAAGGAGATCGCCACCACCATGCCCAGCCAGAATGCGGCCAGGGCCACCGCTGCCCCCGCGTGTGTCACGCCACTGCTTCGGCCAACGGTCCGAACAGCTCGTGGTTAATGCGCTCCTGCGGGATACCCAGGGACACCAGATCCTCGTTGATGGCCGACATGAACAGCCGCGGACCGCACACGAACACCGTGGAGGACTGGTCGAGGGGAAGCCGATCCAAGTTCATACGCCCAACACCGTCCGCCGGATAATCCACATGCGCCCGTTCGTACCACGTGTGCAGCCGCCCGGCGGGCAGTCGGCCGACGAGATCTGCCAGCTCGTGTCGGTAGGCGTGCGCCGCCGCCGACTGATCCGCGTGCAGAACCACCACCTCCCGCGACGACTGCGTAGCGACCAGCTCTTGCAGCATCCCCATGATCGGCGTACATCCGATACCCGCCGACACCAGAACCAACGGGTCCGTCGAATCGTCGAGCGTGAACTCGCCCATCGGTACCGAGACCCGCAGCTGCTGACCCTCGAAAACGTTGTCGTAGATGAAGTTCGACACCTCACCGGCCGGGGTGTCGCCCGCGTTGATCCGCTTGACAGCAATACGCCAGTCACCCGGGTGGGCGCCACGCGACAAACTGTACTGCCGGATCTGCCGCGCTCCATCCGGCAACGCCACCTGGATCGATATGTACTGTCCGGGTAGGAAACTGGGTAATCCGGCCGATAACCCACGTAATTCGAATGTGGCCACATCTGCCGATTCCAGCCGACGGCGCACCACGGCGGCCTGCAGCCACACGTCACCCGGCGCCACCCCCGCGGCGTCATACAACGCCTTCTCGCGGGCTATCAACTGATCGGCCATCGCCCAGTAAAACTCGGTCCATGCGACGGCGACCTCCTCGGTCACCGCATCCCCCAGCACCTCCGCAATCGCGGCGAACAGGTGCTCATACACAATCGGATACTGCGCAGCGACGATCCCCAGTGAGACGTGCTTATGGGCGATGCGATCGAGCACTGAATCATATTGGCCGGCATTGCCTTCCAGCACCGCAACGGCGAATGACGCAATCGACGCGGCGAGCGCCTTCGGCTGCTCCCCCGCCGCCTGGTTTCCACGGTTGAACAGATCGCGGAGCAGCTCCGGGTGTGCGGCGAACATCTTCGAGTAGAAGAGGGGTGTGATCTCGTTGATCGCACCCGCCACCGCGGGGAGGGTTTGACGAATCACGGCCAGCGACTCTGCTGATATCACTTAACTGTTCCTTTCTATTTTCGGATGCACTGCCGGACGGGCGATTTCAGCGACCGTCCACTGATCCAGGCTCATGTAGAACGATTCCTGCGCCGTACGCAGCGCGGCACGCAGCCGACAGCCCTGCCGCAGCGGACAGGGGTTGGCCCCGTCGCAGTCGACGACCTCGCCCCCACCCTCCAGCTGTCGCGCCAGCTCACCTACTCGCTGCTGCAGCCCGACGGGTGTAATGCAGATTCCCCCGTGCCGTCCGCGTGCGGATTCGACGGTCCCCAATGCCACAAGTCGGGCAACGACTTTGGTGGAATGGGCATACGACACACACAGCTGTGTGGCCAGGTCATCAGTGCGTGCCTGAGTGCCCGGCCCCTCGACGGCCAGGCGCATGACGATGCGCAAGCCCAGATCGGTGAATCGCGTCAGCTGCACATAACTTGTATATGAGATACAAGTTATGTGCCGATAGGGACTTTGGTCAGTATCTGTGGCTTACCCGGCGTTAATCGGTGCTAGCTTTCGGGGTCTGCGTCACTCCTGATGTCGATACGCCATCCGGTGAGTCGCGCGGCAAGCCGGGCGTTCTGCCCTTCCTTGCCTATCGCCAGGGACAATTGAAAGTCGGGGACGATGACGCGGGCGGCCTTGCCCACCTCATCGATGACCGATACCGATACCACCTTCGCCGGCGAGAGCGCATTGGCGACGAACCGCGAGGGGTCTGGGTCGTAATCGATGATGTCGATCTTTTCGGCGGCCAGCTCGCTCATCACATTGCGCACGCGCTGACCCATGGGACCGATACAGGCGCCCTTGGCGTTGAGTCCGGGAACCTTTGACGCCACCGCAATCTTGGATCGGTGCCCCGCCTCACGGGCGACCGCGATGATCTCTACCGAGCCGTCGTTGATCTCCGGTACTTCAAGTGAAAACAGCTTGCGCACCAGATTCGGGTGCGTACGCGACAGGGTGATCAACGGCTCGCGCGCACCCCGGGATACGCCAACGACATAGCAGCGCAACCGGTCTCCGTGGTGATATTCCTCCCCCGGCACCTGCTCGGCCGACGGGATGACCCCTTCGGATCCCTTCGTCTCACTGCCCATCCGAACCACGACAAGCCCACGGGCGTTAGCTCGAGCGTCGCGCTGGATCACGCCACTGACGATCTCGCCCTCACGCGTGGAGAATTCGCCGAACTTGTGCTCGTTCTCCGCGTCGCGCACACCTTGCTGGAACACCTGCCGCGCGGTGGTGGCCGCGATACGGCCGAATCCCTCAGGCGTGGCGTCCCACTCGGTGATGAGGTTGCCGTCTTCGTCGGTCTCACGGGCCATCACGCGAACCACACCCGTCTTGCGGTCGAGTTCGATACGCGCGTTGGGCTCATGACCGTCGGTATGCCGGTAGGCGGTCAGCAGCGCCGTCTTGATGATGTCAATCGCCTCGTCGACCGTGATGCCCTTATCGGCGGCCATCAGGCTTACTGCTGCGGGATCGATGTTCATGCGCCACCTCCAGTTTCGGCTGCCCCGGCCAGTTTGAGTTCTTGCGGGTTGGGCGTTTTGAACTCCACCTGCACTACCGCGCTCTCGATATCGGAGAACGCAAGATCACGCACGGTCCAGCCGGTGCCCTTGACGGGTTTACGCAGCACCACCTGCACCCCGTCCTCGTTCGTCACGCCGATGCGCCCCAGCAGATCCTCACCATCGGTAAGGCGAATCTCCGCCAGCCTCGTGTGTGCACGTCGGAAGTGGGCAGGAGTGGTCAGCGGTCGGTCGACACCCGGCGTGGTGACCTGCAGCTCGTAAACCTCCGAGCCGGTGTCCATCTCGTCCAACAATGCCGATGCGGTGCGGCTCAGTGCGGCGACGGCGTCCAAGTCCACCGGAGAATCCGAGTCGACCACCACCGTGATGCGGGCGGGAACGGTTTCTTCATCGACGGAGACACTTTCGATCTCGACGCCGGACCGGGTGAACTCGGCAGCAAGCAGCTCGATCACCTGGTCATCGGATGGCAGCCCCATGGCGTTTTGCGGCTCCTCATCTTGAGTTATCGGGCGTTCGGCTTGCTCACATTAGTCGGACGATCATCCTGACCAGCACTCCACCTTACGCCCGGCGAGGGCTGTCATGCCGCAACCGCGTGCACTGGCAGGATGGGCGGATGCCCAGAAGCCTGTCGCGCCGCGACGTGTTGATCGGAGGCGCCGCACTGGGCGTCACCGTGCTGGCCGCCGCGTGCCAGCAGACACCGGATACCAAACCCGAGGTGGACGGCCTGCTGACCCAGATCGACCTCGCGCAGCGCGACACGGCCTCGGCAACCTCAGCGGCCGCCGTTAACGCTGAGCTCGCGCCCGCACTGACGGCCGTCGCGGCGATCCGCCGCGCACACGGCGCCGCGCTGTCCAAGGAACTCGACCGCATCCCCGGCGCGACCACAACCACCAGGGCTTCCAGCAGCACGACCACGTCATCGGCCCCGCCGCCACAGGTCGATCAGCTCAAGGCCCAACTCAAGGACTCGTCGCGCGCCGCGCTGGACCTGGCAACCAAATACAGCGGGTACCGCGCCGGGCTGCTCGCGTCGATCAGTGCCGCCTGCGCCTCGGCCGCAGAGGTTGATCTGCCATGACTTCGACCGAGCCCACTCCGCAGCCGGCCACGTCGGCCGAGGACACCGCGCTGGCCAATGCCCTTGCCAACGAGCACGCGGCCATCTACGCCTACGGCCTGGTCTCGGCGCATTCACTGCCCGATAACAATTGGCTGGTAACCGAATCCATCATCGAACACCGCCAGTGTCGCGAGGAGTGCATCGCCAAGCTGCACGGTCGTGCGGTCGCTGCACCCGTGGCCGCCGCCGGCTACAAAATCCCGTTCCCGGTGAACACCCCGGCCGGCGCCACCAAGTTGGCCTTGCAGGTCGAGACCGACACCGCGACCTCCTGGCGGGCCGTCGCTGAACAGGCCAGCAACGGCGATGACCGCGGATTCGCGGCTCGGATGCTGACCGAGAGCGCAATTCGCGCGGCACGGTGGCGGGTTACCGCCGACATCACGCCGGCGAGTGTCCCATTCCCGGGAGGGTCAGAAACCTAGGCGAAGTGCTTCTGGGTGTCGGTCATCAATCCGGCCAGCCCACGCCGGATGACCGGCCTGAGGTACTGAGTGAGACCGAGCGATGGGTCGATGAAGAAGCTCCAGGTGAACAGCGATCCGGTCGCGGTGCCCACCACCTCGTAGTACTCGCCGAACCGCTTGGTCCCGGGGAACGTCGTCGTCTCGACGGTGAAGGCGTTGCGGTACCGCTCGGGGCTCTCCTCCCAGAGGATGAACCGCTCGTACAACGTCGCCCCGGGGACGACCAGCTGCGCCGTCCGGGTCGAACCGACACCGCGCGGCTCCGGTGAGGTCCAGCTGATCTTCTTGATGGCCTTGCACCAGTGCAGCGGACTTTCACCATTGAGTTCAGCCCACACCGTCGCCGCATCCTTAGCCAGCGGCGCAGAGAAGGTATACACGAAATCGCTTGAGTTGAAGTCGCTTTCAACTAGCGGGGCGAGCTTAAAAGACGGCATGTCGATTACCCTATCGCCCTACCGAATCGCCTGTGTGATGGACGCCACGGCATCGGTCGCCGCGATGGCTTGCGCCTCCCCCGTGAGCCGATTACGCAGCTCGACGGTTCCGTCGGCCCAACCGCGGCCGATCACCACGATCCAGGGCACTCCGAGCAGCTCGGCGTCCTTGAACTTGACCCCCGGTGAGGCGGTCCGATCGTCGAGGAGTACCTCGTGACCCAACCGGTCCAGGTCCGCGGCCAGCTCCTCGGCACCCGCACGTGCTGCGGCGTCCTTGTTGGCGATGACGACGTGCACATCGAACGGCGATACCGCGGCGGGCCAACGCAGCCCGAGCTCGTCGTGCTGCTGCTCGGCGACGACGGCTACTAGCCGCGAGACGCCGACACCGTAGGAGCCCTGGGTGAGCCGCACCGGTTTGCCGTTCTCGCCGAGCACGTCGACGGTGAACGCATCGGTGTACTTGCGGCCCAACTTGAAAATGTGGCCTATCTCGATCCCGCGTGCCGACACCAGCCGGCCGACGCCGTCGGGTGATGGGTCGCCGTCGCGCACCTCGGCGGCCTCGATGGTGCCGTCGGGGGTGAAGTCGCGCCCGGCGACGAGGTTGACCACGTGCTTGCCGGGTTCATCGGCACCGGTGATCCAACTGGTGCCCTCCACGATCCTCGGATCCACGAGGTAGCGAACCCCGTTGGCGATCAATCCCTTCGGTCCGATGTAGCCGCGCACCAGGAACGGATGCTTGGCGAAGTCGGCGTCACCGAGCATCTCGTACTCGGCGGGCTCCAGCGCGGCGCCGAGGCGCTTGTCGTCAACCTCACGATCCCCGGGTACGCCAACGGCGAGCAGCTCCCACTCGCCACCTGGCTGACGCACCTTCAGCAGAATGTTCTTCAGAGTGTCGGCGGCGGTGACGGACCTGCCGAGATCGACCGAGTTGGCCCAGTCGACCAGCGTCGCAATGGTCGGGGTGTCGCCGGTCTCGTGCACGACCGCTTCCGGAAGGCCCTCGATGGGCTGAGCCGGCGGTGCCGGTGTGACGACCGCCTCGACGTTGGCGGCGTATCCAGATTCCACGCACCGCACGAAAGTGTCTTCGCCAGTGGGGCTTTCGGCGAGGAACTCCTCGGATGCACTACCGCCCATGGCTCCCGAGGTGGCGGCCACAATCACATAGTCCAGGCCCAGCCGGCCGAAGATCCGTTGGTACGCCTCACGGTGCGCGTGATAGGCCGCCTTGAGCCCGTCATCGGAGGTATCGAACGAGTACGAGTCCTTCATGACGAATTCGCGGCCACGCAGAATGCCCGCGCGCGGACGCGCCTCGTCCCGGTACTTCGTCTGGACCTGGTAGAGGATGACCGGGAAATCCTTGTAGGAGCTGTACTCCCCCTTCACGGTGAGCGCGAAGAGCTCCTCGTGCGTGGGGCCAAGCATCATGTCGTTACCGCGCCGATCCTTGAGCCGGAACAGCGAATCGCCGTACTCGGTCCATCGGTTCGTGGTCTCATACGGCGCGCGCGGAAGCAGAGCGGGCAGCAGGATCTCCTGGCCACCAATGGCATTCATCTCTTCGCGGACGATGTTCTCGATCTTGCGGAGGACCCGAAGGCCGAGCGGTAGCCAGCTGTACACACCCGGCGCGATGGGGCGCACATAGCCCGCGCGGATGAGCAGCTTATGGCTGGGAACCTCTGCGTCGGCCGGGTCGTCGCGCAGCGTGCGTACGAATAGCTCGGAAAGTCGGGTAATCACGGTTGCACAGCATATCGGCGCGCCGTCGAGGCCTCCGGCTAGCATCGAACGCATGCGTGCGTGGGCGATCATTCCGGCGGTGGCGATGTTCGGCCTGGGAATCGCGGCGCCTGCCGACGCCTCCCCGGCCACCGTGAAGTACTCGTTGTCGGCAATCGGAATCGGCAACTCTGACTTCACCGTCCAATATCAGGATGGTGGCCGGCTCCGGGAAGAGTCCGGACACACCTTCGCCGGGTACTACTGGGAGCGCACTGCCACGCTGAATGGCACGCCGCCCGTGCTGCGCGTGACCGCGGTCGGGGCTCCGAGTGTGTTCCGAATGTCGTGCCACATCACGGTGAATGACGGCGTACCCATCACCAACGGACTACTGTTCCGCGCCGGAGACGACACCCCGCAAGACTGTTAGGCCGGTTGTTCTTCGTCTAGACCCTGATCGTGCGCGGTCTGCGCCTTCTGTGCATGCGCGACATCGCCGGCGCTGTAGCTGATGAACAACGCTGCCACTCCCACCAGGACGGCCGTTCCGGCAATCCACAACAGGCCGTAGGTATAGCCGTGATCGAGGGCGTGCAACTGCGCTTGGTTCATGTTCTGCACCGGCCCCGTGACGCCGCCCAGGTACAGCGTCCGCGAGGTGATGATCGCCTGGATGATCACCAGAACTATTGGGCCACCCAGATTTTGCAGCATGAGGGCGATGGCAGACAGCGGCCCGATACGGTCGACATCCACTCCGGTGATGGCCGAGAGGATCACCGGCACCACGATGGTGCCGATACCGAGTCCACCGACGAAGATAAGCGTCGCAAAATCCGGGAAGTAATCGATGGCCCGGTCAACCGTCGAGCCGTACAGCATTGCCGCGAACACCACGACACCGCCGCACAAAATCAGCACCCGAGGCGCCACTCGCGTGACGAGTTGTGAAGACAGGGCCAGGCCGATCCCCATGCCGACGACGAACGGAATGGCGGAGACTCCGGTTCGCAGCGGGCTGTATTTCATCAGATCCTGCATGTACAGGCCGATGGTGATGGTCAGGGTGAAGAGCACGCCGCCGGCCAGGAAGATCGCCGCGAAGGTGGCAACCCGATTGCGGTCCTTGAACAGGCTAAGCGGCAGCACCGGGTTCTCCGCGGTGCGTTCGACGACCAGGAATGCGATCAGGAGCACAGCCGCGACGACCAGCGCCACGATCGTGTAGGCCGAATCCCATCCGCGGTCGGGTCCCTGGGTGAAGCCGAACACCGCGGCGGTACAGCCGAGGGTGGCCAGCACCGATCCCGTGACGTCCAGCTTCATCGGCTCGCGTTCGGTCTCGGTCAGCGATCGCACGGCGAGGTAGATCATCAGCGCACCGGCGGGCACATTGATAAGGAAGGCCAGACGCCAGGACACCTCCGCCAGCGCGCCGCCGACGATCAGTCCGGCGATGGAGCCCACCCCCGTCATGGCGCCGAACACCGCGACGGCGGCGGTGCGCAGCGGCCCCTTGGGGAAGGTGGTCGCGACCAATGCCAGCGCTGTGGGAGATGCGATGGCGGCGCCCACACCCTGGATGAGACGGAAGACGGCCAACCCGATGTCCTCTTGTGCGATACCCACCCCAATGGAGGCGAGGGTGAACAGCGCAATGCCGCCGATGAACACGCGCTTACGGCCGAAGGTGTCACCGAGGCGTCCGCCGAGCAACATCAACCCACCGAAAGACAGCATGTACGCCGTGATGACCCAGCTTCGGGTGGCGTCATTGAGATGCAGCTCGGCCTGAATCTTCGGCAGCGTGACAACCGCGATGGTGCCGTCCATGGTGGCCAGAAACTGCATACCGGCGATCGCGATGACGGCGTACAGATAGTGCCGGGAAGGCAGGAGTTCTCGCGCCTTTTGAGTGAGCTGCTCGACGCTGAGGGCAGGCATGGAGGACACCTTACCGTCCTCTTAACGTGCGCTTAGGTCACAAAGAGGCGCCGTAAGCAGCAACGGGGCCGATGACGATGATTGCCGGCGGCCTAATGCCCTGAGAGCGAATACGCTCTGGCGCACTGGCAAGGTCCGCGCGTAACACGCGTTGCTCGTCGGTGGTGCCGTGTTGCACCACCAGTACCGGAGTATCCGCAGGTCGGCCACCCTCAATGAGCACCTTCGCGAACTGCTCGATGCGCTCAACGGCCATCAGCAACACGATGGTTCCCTTGAGAGCAGCAAGCGCATCCCAATTGACTAACGATTCCGGATGCCCCGGTGCGACATGACCGCTGACGACCACGAACTCGTGGTTCACGGCGCGGTGGGTGACGGGCACCCCTGCCGCCGCAGGAACGGCGATTGCACTGGTAACACCGGGTACAACGGTTACTGCGACGCCAGCGTCGATGCAGGCCAGCACCTCCTCGTAACCGCGCGCGAAGACGAAGGGGTCACCGCCCTTGAGACGAACGACAAACTTTCCGGCCTGCGCCCGCTCAATCAGCACCCGGTTGATTTCCTGCTGGGCCATCGCGCGGCCGTACGGGATCTTCGCGGCGTCGATGACCTCGACATGGGGGCCGAGATCAGCAAGCAACTCGGCGGGGGCGAGCCGGTCGGCGACAACCACATCGGCCTGCGCGAGCAGCCGGCGCCCGCGCACCGTAATGAGGTCAGGATCACCCGGCCCTCCACCGACGAGTGCCACACCGGCAGGTTTCTCGGTGGTCACATCCTCAGCGATAAGCCCGCGTTGCAGTGCCTCGTGGATGGCCGAACGTAGCGCCGCCGACCGTTTGTGCTGACCACCGGTCAAGACACCGACCGCGATGCCGTCGTGGTTAAAGGAGGCAGGAGTGACGGCGGTGCCCTCCCGGGCGGAATCGGCCCGGACGCAGAAGATACGGCGTCGCTCGGATTCCGACACCACCGCGGCATTGACAGCCGGGTCATCGGTGCAAGCGATGGCGTACCAGGCCCCGTCGAGGTCGCCGTCCTCGTATGGCCTGAGATTGAGGGTGATCGAGGCCATGCCTTCGACCGCCGGGGTCGCACTGGGAGCGATCACGTGGACATCGGCACCGCTGGCCACCAGCAAGCCGAGACGCCGCTGCGCGACGGATCCGGCGCCGACAACTACGACCTTGCGTCCCGCAAGACGGAGGCCGACGAGGTAGGCGTCATGAGTCACCGCGCGAGTTTACGTGGGGATCAATCGACAGGCACTGCAGCCGTGCTCTAATCGGCCCAGTGCAACCGAATCGCATGCAACCAGCGGAGTTGGCCCAGGCCGCGATGACCGCTGCCCTGATGGGTGCGATCGCCGTGGTGTCCATCGTGCTGCCCGGCGCGGTGGTCTTCGCCTGGCTGGGCTCGGTGCCGATGGGAGTGCTCTGCTACCGACACCGGCTACGCGTGGCATTGGCGGCCTCCGTCGCCGCCGGCCTCATCAGCTTTCTGATCGCGGGCTTCGGCGGCCTGGTATCGGCCTTGACCTGCGTGTATATGGGTGCGATTGCCGGCCAGGTGAAACGCCGGAGTCGTGGCGCGGCAACGATGTTCGCGGTCGCGGCGGTGTGGGGCGTGGTGGTCTCCACCTTCTGTGTCGGTATCTTCGCGGCCCTCGCCGCGCTGCGCGAGGTGGTTCTGGGCGCCGTCGCAGCCAATGTCGGCGGGTTCGCGACGCTGCTGCAAGGAGTGCCGGTGCTCGGCGACGGCGCGGCGGGGCTGAACCGCGCCGTGCAGGGCTGGCTCGTGCACTGGCCGTGGTTCTTTGGCGTCTCGGTGTGGCTCATCGTGATCTTCGGCACCTCATTCGGATGGCGAGTGCTTACTCCGGTCCTGCGGCGGCTCGAGGAGGTTACCGATCTGTCGTCGGTCGGGATACTGCCCGCAGCGCACGATGACGCTCCCCCTGGTCCGTTGCCTGTGGTCCTGACCCAGGCCGCCTATCGATACCCGGGAGCCGACCGTGACGCGCTGGCTCCGGTGACCATGCGGGTCGACGTCGGTGAGCACATCGCGGTGACCGGCGCCAACGGCTCCGGCAAGTCGACCCTGATGCGCATCCTGGCGGGTGTCGCGCCCACCACCGGCACCGTCGAGCGCGCGACGGGAGTCGGACTGGGCCGGGTGGGTGGTACGGCCCTCGTGCTGCAGCATCCAGAAAGTCAGGTGCTGGGACTGCGCATCGCCGACGACATCGTCTGGGGATTGCCGCATGACCGGCAGATCGATACCGAAAGCCTGCTCGACGAAGTTGGTTTGGGCGGCATGGGCGATCGCGATACAGCGGGGCTCTCGGGCGGGGAGCTGCAGCGGCTTGCGGTGGCCTCGGCGCTCGCCCGCGAGCCCGCACTGCTGGTCGCCGATGAGGTAACCACCATGGTCGACCAAGATGGTCGCCAGACCCTGATCAGCGTCCTCGACGGGCTTACCGCACACCACCGCCTGGGGCTCGTGCACATCACGCACTATCCGGAAGAAGCGGCCGCCGCCGACCGCGTGGTGGCCCTTGGCGGGGGCGCCGCCGCCTTGCGCGGGCCCTGGCCGGATGTCTCCCCTGCCGAATCATCTGGCGGCGGAACGATTCTCGATGTACAGAACGTGTCCTTTGACTATGCCGCGGGCACCCCCTGGTCCACACCTGTACTGCGGGATGTCTCATTACGCATCAACTCCGGTGACGGCGTACTGCTCTGCGGCGGCAACGGTTCCGGCAAGTCCACACTCGCCTGGATCATGGCCGGCCTGCTGGAACCCTCGGCCGGCCAATGCCTACTCGACGGAAAGCCCACCGCTGCGCAGGTAGGTGCGGTCGCATTGTGCTTCCAGGCGGCGCGATTGCAGCTGCTGCGTGGCCATGCCGGTGCGGCGGTGGCCGCGTTGGCGGGATTCTCGGTTACCGATATCGCCAGCGTCCACCGGGCACTGGCCTCGGTCAGCCTGGACCCTGAGATCTCCGGCGTGCTGATCGACCGGCTCAGCGGAGGACAACTGCGGCGAGTTGCCCTGGCCGGGCTGCTCGCTCGCTCTCCGCGACTGCTGATTCTCGACGAACCCCTCGCAGGCCTGGATGCCGATGCGCAGTCCGATTTGATCGAGCTCCTGGCCGGCATCCGCACCCGCGGCCAGAGCGTCATCGTGATATCTCACGACACCGACAGCCTGTCCCCGCTCTGCCCGCGCACCATACGACTGGAGCGGGGCACGCTGGTGGTTACCGAATGAGTCAACGTCGTCCTTTGATGCTGATGCGCCCCGTCCCCGGTCCGTCACCCATCCATGCGCTCTGGGCCGGTACGAAACTCATTGCCGTGCTGGCCATATCGGTGCTGCTGACCATCACCCCGTCGTGGACCGCGATCGGGCTCATCGCCCTGCTCATCCTGGTCACCGCGGCGCTCGCCAGGATCTCCCCCAGGTGTGTTCCTTCCGTGCCGCGCTGGGTTTGGGCACTCGTCGTAGCGGGCAGCCTGTTCACGATCGTCAACGGCGGCGCCCCGGAACTTGCGCTCGGACCAGTCACCCTTGGGGTGGGCGGCTTCCTGGATTTTCTGCGCGTCACCTCGCTGGGACTGGTCCTGATCGGCCTCGGCGCGGTGGTCTCATGGACCACCCAAGTCGCCGATATCGCGCCCGCGGTGGCGCTCCTGTGCAGACCGCTGCGCATCCTGCGGCTACCCGTCGACGACTGGGCGGTCACCATATCCCTGGCGTTCCGAATGTTCCCGATGCTGTCCGAGGAATTCCGCCTGCTGGCCGCCGCCCGCCGTCTCCAGCCACCGCAGCCCGAGAAGCTCTCGCGCCGTGCCGAAGTCGTCGATCTGTGCACCGCAGCGATGGTCGTCTCACTGCGCCGCGCCACCGAGATGGGTGATGCGATCACCGCTCGCGGCGGCGCCGGTCGTATCTCCGCGCACCCGTCGCGGCCTGGATGGCGCGACATCCTTGCGGTGACAGTGCTCGCCGCGGTCTTCACGCTCACGCTTGTGCTGCGCTGAAATAGGACTCGAATTAGCTTATTTCACGCCACGCAGTCCTCCTCAGCCTGACGCCTCCGCAGTAGTGCCGATCGCCGTGAATGCGCCCATGGCTCACGTCGTATGGATCGGGACTGCGACTTCGTTGCGTCGAGCACATGGAAATGTCCACGGCGGGTCATAGAACCAGGCTTGAGGATCCCCCGCGGTCTGTATCTCTTTGTTGCGCAATATATTCAGCAGTTCATGGATACGTCTGTCGATCGTTGTGGCTGATCGGTCCCCACTGAATCGCAGTACGGCGAGTGTTTCGGCGGGCACCTCACTGAGCCGGATGCGGTTATCGCTGGGGGTGGGCAGACTCGCCATCGACCAGTTTGACGGCAGGTAGAACCGGATCACTGAACTACCTGTAGCGCTTGATAATTGGGCAACAGGGGCCGTCATCGCGATGGTCTGATTTTGTTGCTCTACTGGCGCGGTCATGGCAATTTTGGCCTGCCGGTGGTTCTTACCGAATATGTAGCCGGCCAGGCGGCGAAAGCCTTCGCTGCGGGCTTGGTTGTTATCAGCCCGGACCTCTGTCTCTGCTGCGATTCGGCGGCCATACTTTCTGATCTGCACCGCAGTGGTCAGCGGCTGCGTCTCGTACTGGGGCTCTTCAGTGCCCGCGCGAATCCCGATAGTGTTTCCTGCCGCCTTGAGCAGTTCGGCACCCAGAGCGGGCACCGTCGTGAAGACACTCATTTTCTCCTCATTCCGGTGTCCGTTACTTCTTGAAGTAGGGAAGGTGCAGCTTCTCGAGGGTGAATTGTGCGACGTCGATGTAGCCGATGCGGAAGTAGTTTGCGCATCCGGTGAGGTATTTCATGTAGCGCTCGTACACCTCGTTGTCCTGGATGGCGATGGCTTGGTCTTTGTGTTCCTCGAGTGCGGCTGCCCAGATGTCGAGGGTTTTGGCGTAGTGGAGCTGCAGTTGTTGGACTCGGGTGCAGGTGAAGTGGGCTTGTTCGGCGTGTTCGCGGACCATTTGGATGGATGGCAATCGGCCGCCGGGAAAGATGTCGGTGAGCATGAACTTGATGAAGCGTGCCAGCTCGAAGGTCAGCGGCAGTCCCTTGGCGGTTACCTCGTTGGGGAGCAGCCCGGTAATGGTGTGCAGCAGCATCACTCCGTCGTCGGGCAGGGCGTTGTAGGCGAACGCGAAGAAGTCGTTGTAGCGATCGAAACCAAAGTGTTCGAACGCGCCGATCGAGACGATCCGGTCGACGGTGCCGTCGAATTCTTCCCAGCCGTGCAGTTGGACGCTTTTGTGGCGGGTGCTCGGCGATTTGGCCAACAGTTCTTCGACGTGGGCTTTCTGGTTTTTGCTCAGGGTCAGGCCGATGACGTTGACGTCGTATTTTTCCAGGGCGCGGTTGATGGTGGCGCCCCATCCGCAGCCCACATCCAGCAGTGTCATGCCGGGTTCTAGCCCCAGCTTGCCTAGCGCCAGGTCGATCTTGGCCAGCTGGGCTTCCTGCAGGGTCATATCGTCGCGCTCAAAGTACGCGCAGCTATAGGTTTGGGTGGGATCGAGAAACAGCCGAAAGAAATCATCCGACAAGTCGTAATGCGCCTGCACATCATCGAAGTGCGGCCGCAGCCGCGGTGAGTCTGACATCTGAGCGGGACTACCTTCCGTAGGGTGCTGCGCTGCCCGCCGTGAGGGTGCACGGCTGGAACTCTGCTCTTCTATTCGGCGCCGAGAGCTATCTGGATGGGTCCGACTCGAAAAAAGCTGGGCACGTCGATATGAGGAAAATTCGGCCCCACACCAATCCAGGCGCCGCCCCACTCCGAATACTGGATGTGACCGCAACATCTGGCCGCAGTGAATCCCGAACTATTGCCGTTATCGGAAGCGGTGTGGCCGGGTTGACCGCAGCCCACGTGTTGTGCGCTGACGACCAGGTCACTTTGTACGAGGCAGATGGCCGTTTCGGAGGACACGCTCATACGCAGTTCGTCGACGATGGCCGTGGTGGCACGGTCGCGGTGGACACGGCGTTCTTGGTGCACAACGACCGGACCTACCCAACCCTGTGCCGGCTGTTCGATGAGCTCGGCGTCCACACGGCTCCAACGGACATGTCGATGTCGGTGCGTGATGACAGGGTTGGCCTGGAGTACGCCGGTGCGCGCGGTGCACGTGGTCTCTTTGCCTCGCTCGCCGCAGCACATCCTCGCTATCTCTGGATGCTGTTGGAGATCAAGCGTTTTCACCATAGTGCGCGCCGATTGCTCGCGGGTTCCGGGGAAGGTGATCAAACCCCGATCCTCGGGGAGTTTGTTCAGCAGCACGGTTTTTCGCAGTTCTTTATTGACTGCTTCTTGACGCCACTAGTCGCCGCTGTGTGGTCGTGCCCGCCCGGGCAGGCCATGGGTTACCCGGCGGCGTACTTGTTCAGGTTTCTTGACCATCACGGCATGCTCTCGGTGTTTGGATCTCCTCAGTGGCGGACCGTGCGGGGCGGCTCGGTTACCTACGTCGACGCTATTGTGAGCCGCCTGCACGAGGTGTTCACCAACACCATCGTCGTTCATGCGGCACGCACATCGGATGGTGTTGTTGTGACCGCCGACGGGCACCCGCCGAGGCTGTTCGATGCTGCCGTGATCGCGACACATTCCGATCAGGCGCTGCGCCTGCTGGCGCAGCCAACCGCTGCAGAGCGCGAGGTATTGGGATCTATTGGATACGTCGCTAATTCCGCGCAGCTGCACACCGATGAATCTCTGTTGCCTCGCCACGCAGGCGTCCGAGCGTCATGGAACTACCTGAGCCAGACCAGCGACCAGGGTGTGGTGGTCACGTATGACATCACCCGGCTGATGCGATTGACTGGGCCGCAAAGATTTTTGGTTACCTTGGGGGGATCGCATCTAGTCGATCCCTCGACAGTGCTCGCCGAAATGACCTATAGACACCCGATCTACACTTCGGAATCTGTTGCTGCTCAGCGTCTGCTGCCAAGCCTCAACGATGGCCGCATCGCGTTCGCGGGTGCCTACCACGGCTGGGGATTCCATGAGGACGGCGCGATCGCGGGTCTGCGGGCCGCCCAATCGTTAGGCCGGTCTTGGCTGCCCAGGACTGCCGACAGGCAAGGGGCGGCCGCGTGATGACTTCGGTACCGATGGTTCCGTGCCTGTACCGCACTCGTATCACCCATGTGCGGCGATCGCCGGTATCGCACCGTTTCACTTACCGCGGATACAGCTGGTACGTCGACATAGACAACCTGCCAAGGCTTCCTCGCGGCCTGGCGAGCCTGGCCAATTTCCAAGTGCGGGACCATCTCTGGGGGGATGCTGATGACACGCTGCGTCAGCGCGTTGACCGGTTCCTCGCCTCGCGCCAGATCGCCGGGAGCGGCGGGACTATCACGGCGTTGCTTCAGGCACGGGTGCTCGGGTACGTCTTCAACCCGTTGAGCCTGTACTGGTGCCACGATCGCGCGGGGAATCTTGTGCATGTGATCGCTGAGGTTCACAACACCTACGGCGGCCGTCACGCGTATCTTTTGCCGCCGACTGCTGATGCCGTACTGACCAAGCAGTTGTACGTGTCCCCGTTCAATGGTGTTGACGGCCGATACCGGGTACGCGCCGACCGTCCCGATGCCACGTTGAACATCAGTATCTGGCTGTATCGCGATGGCCAGTTGCCGTTCTTCGCCTCGATGCGCGGCACCCGGCGCCCCGCCTGGATCGGTGAATTGTTGCGGCTGCAGGCCATTACGCCATTGGCACCGCTGATGGGTGCGCTGGCAATCCGTGTCGAAGGCATCAGGCTGTGGCTGCGGGGCCTGCCGGTAACACAACGCAGGCTTTCAGCCGGAACGGACGGCGTGAAGTGAGTGGGCACCTCGATAGCACCGCAACTGATGTGGTGGCAACCGATCCGCACCGCTGGCCCGATATCGCGGTGGTGCCCTGCGGGCCACTGACGGCGGCGCGGGCGATCGTCGCCGACAAACTGCTGCGCCGCGCCGCTGCACGGCTGCCGGTGCGATTGCAGTATCCGGATGGCTCGGTCGTCGGGGCGGCCGATCGATCCCTGCCCACGATGAGAATCCGGCGGCCCACGGCGCTAGCACGCCGCCTGGGCCGGTTCGGCCTGATCGGTTTCGGTGAGGCATACATGGCCGGCGACTGGGACTGCGACGATCTGACAGGCTTCCTGACCCCCTGGGCTGCATCGGCGGGTGAGCTCATTACACCTGCCCTGCAACGCTTCCGGCGTGTGGCTGTGCCACGCAGTCCGCGGGCGCAGCGCAACGAGCCACGGCAAGCCCAGCGCAACGTTGCATACCACTACGACCTGTCGAATGACTTTTTCGCCCTCTTCCTGGATGAGACGCTGAGTTACTCGAGCGCCCTGTTCGATCACATCCCATCTTCCGCAACGGCATTGGCTGATGCTCAGCGCCGCAAGATAGACCGCCTCCTGGACCGCGCGAAGGTAGGCCCAGGCACCCGAGTGCTGGAAATCGGGACCGGCTGGGGACAACTGTGCGTGTCTGCGGCTGCCCGGGGTGCTCACGTGCGCTCGGTCACCTTGTCGATCGAACAACAGAAACTGGCCCGGCAGCGGGTGCAAGCTGCCGGGCTAGCCGATCGGGTTCAGATTGAGCTTCGCGACTATCGGGACCTGGACGGCCAATATGACGCCATCGTGTCGGTTGAGATGATCGAAGCCGTCGGATTCGATTTCTGGACAGCGTATTTCCAAACCATCGACCGCTTGCTTATACCGGGTGGACGGTTGGCTCTGCAGACGATCACCATGCCCCACGACCGGATGCTGGCCAGCCGCAACACCCTCACCTGGATACAGAAGTACATTTTTCCCGGCGGGTTGCTTCCCTCCATGCCAGCCATCGCCGAGATCACCACCCAGACAACGCAGCTGCGGACCGTCGATACGGTGTCTCTGGGTCCCCATTACGCCGAAACACTGCGACTGTGGCGCCAGCAGTTCACCGCGCGACGCGACGCCGTCTTGATGTTGGGTTTCGACGAGGTGTTCTGCCGCATGTGGCAGTTGTATTTGGCCTATTCGGAAGCTGGTTTCCGTTCCGGCTATCTCGATGTCCAGCAGTGGATTTTGCAGCGAGGTCGAGAATGAACTTCTTGATCATCATGGCGTCCTCGCTCGGGGCCGTCATTGCCGTGCATTGCGTGGCTTTTGCGATCGGCCACCGCATCGGCCGCTACAACGTGGTCGACGTGGCGTGGGGGCTGGGATTTGTGGCCGTCGCGGCGGTGTGCGCTGCACTTGGCACCGGCGACTGGCGGCGGCGGGTGCTGCTGCTGATTCTTATCGGGATCTGGGGAGCACGGTTGTCCTGGCACATGGCCGTCAAATCGGCCGGTAGAGGTGAAGACCCGCGTTATCGGGACCTGCTTGGTGGGAACTTCTCGGTGCCGCATGTGCTGCGCAAGATCTTCGGCATCCAAGCCGCCGCGACGTGGCTGGTGTCGATACCCGTGCAGCGGTCGGCTGTGGAAGGACCCACCCCCGAGCTGCTGCACCCTGTGCTGGCCGCCGGCGTAACTCTCTGGCTCGTCGGGCTGCTTTTCGAGGGTGTAGGCGATTATCAGCTGCGCCGTTTCAAACAGGACCCGGCCAACAAGAACACGATCATGGACCAAGGTCTGTGGGCCTGGACCCGTCACCCGAACTACTTCGGCGATGCCTGCTTGTGGTGGGGACTGTGGCTGATCACCATCACAGGATGGCAATCCCTGGCGACGGTGCCTTACCCGGTGCTGATGACATATTTTCTTGTCTCCGCCACCGGGGGCCGGCGCACTGAGAGGGTGATGGCTGGGCGGCCCGGATTCGATGACTATCAGCGCCGGGTTTCCTTTTTCCTTCCACTCCCCCCGAAGCGGGGATAGTTATGAGGATTCTTCAGGATCCGTTTAGGCTCACGGGCGTGACCGGCGACCTGGATGCTTTGTTGCGCAGTGTCGCCGACGGCGATACCGGTGCATTTGGTGCACTCTACGATCGCACCCGCGCGCAAGTTTTCGGACTAGTTGTGCGCGTATTGCGGGATCCCGGGTACAGCGAGGAGACGACACAAGAGATCTATCTTCAGATCTGGCGTTCGGCTCAAAGCTACGACCCCACAGCCGGTTCGCCCCTGGCTTGGATCATGACCCTGGCCCATCGTCGTGCCGTCGATCGCGTGCGTTCGGAGCAATCCGCGGCGGAGCGCGAGTCACGCTACGGTGCCGCCAACATCGAACGAGCCTCAGATCAGGTGGCTGAATCGGTGATCCTGGATGACGAGCAGCGGCAAGTCACCGAATGCTTACAAACGCTTACCGATAACCAAAGGCAGTGTCTGCACTTGGCCTACTACGAGGGCCTGACCTACAACCAGGTTTCACAACGGCTTACCGCAAACCTGGCAACCATCAAATCTCGGATGCGCGACGCAATCAAAGCGCTGCGCCGATGCCTGGGGACGCCATGACCGAACCTGACGACCTCATCACTGTCGCGACCCCCTATGCACTGCACGCGCTGCACGATGATGAACGAGACCAGGTCGATCAATGGCTGGCCGCTGCCGCACCCGAAGAGAGCTTCCCCTTCATCCAGGAAGTCCGTGCCGCCCGCGAAACAATGGCGGCTGTAGCAGCGAGTACCGCGATCGAACCGCCTGCCAGGCTCCGCCCTCGGCTGCTTAAGATCGTGGCCAAAGACGCCCGAAGATCAACCGGGACAATGAATGTCAATCGCTGGAGAGCCCCTCTGGTCGCGGTCGCAGCGGCCACTGCGATCGGGCTGGCCGCCGCCGGCCTCGGCGGCATCCTGCGGCCCCAGCCGCCAAATGCGCAGCAGATTTTTGCCGCAACTGACGTCCGGACCGTAACAGGCAACATCCCCACGGGCGGTACCGCGACTGTCGTCTACTCGCGGGAGAAGAACACGGCGGTGCTGGTTATGAATAACGTCGCGCCCCCGGAACCGGGGACCGTCTACCAAATGTGGCTGATCAGTGACCGCGGCCCGCAGTCAGCCGGAACAATGGACACTCATGCCGTCGCACCGTCGACCACCGCTGTGATACCTCACCTCAATGACTCCACTGCGCTCGCATTCACCCTCGAAAAGGGCACGGGCTCAACCGCACCCACTGGCCCCGTCATCGCACAACTACCGCTGATCCAATAGCGAACCGTTGCGCGGCTAGTTGTTCAGCTGCCACACCGAGAAGTTCAGGACTGCCGCGAATGTGGTCCAGGCCACGTATGGGAGCAGCAGGGCTGCGGCCCAACGGTTTCGCTGCCAAAACAACAGAACAGTCGCAGCGATGAAGCCCCAGAGCACGAGGATCTCAATGAATGCCAGACCCCGCCAGCCCAGACCAAAAAATAGTGGTGTCCATGCCATGTTCAAAACGAGCTGGATGCCATAAACAATCAGTGGCGTGCGGTTGTCCTCCGGCGAGCCTGACCGCCACACCAGCCAGGCCGATACGGCCATCAACGCATACAGCGCTGTCCACATAGGACCGAATAGCCAGGCAGGCGGGGCCCACGCGGGCTGTTGCAGCCGCCCGTAGGAATCTGCAGCGTTGATCGAAGCAGCCGTGCCGATCGCGGCGACCACCGTTACCGCCACACCGGACACAGTGAGCCCAGCTAACTCCCTGGGCCATCTACGCGAAATCCCTTGAGTCATAGAGAGAGCGTACTGGCCGCGCATCAATCAAGTGTCCTGGGTTTAGGTCCGTCCCTCGTCGAAGTGGAGACAACGCCACTCAGCCTCGAAGCAGACCGATCACTCCGAGCATGAGCATGAGCAGACCGAGCACGGCGACAATGGCCGCGATATCGATCCGTCGACGTGACCGGACCCAGGCATGAAGCGCGGACAACATCGTGTAGGTCCTATCGGGCATAGCCGCGTAGCTCACCAGCGGCAGTGCCACCATCGAGAAGGCCACCACGTTGAAGAACAGCAATGCCGCGGTCTGGATTGACTGCGTGGCACCCGAGGAATGAATGAGCGCGATTACCGCGAGAAAGTCCGCTGATGGCAAGGCAATTCCCAGTCCGCTCACCCCCGCCACCCACAGCGAGTTGTTCTTCAGGAAGCCACGCACCCGCGTCGACATCTTCCCGACAAGGGCGGGTGCCGGCGCGGGAGTCCTCCGGGCTCGGTGGGTGGCTGCCAGCACCGCCGCAACCACCAGCGCGAGCAGACCCAGCGCGAGTTGTATGTGCGGACCGGAGATGTTCGTCTCCCCTGCCGGTGACACCCGGAGGAGAAACAACAGCGTCAGCCCCAAACTCAGCCCCATGGCGAAGGCACCACACAGGAAGACGAACAGTTGCAGCAGCGGCCGCGGCCTGTTCAACATCAGGACCGTCAGGCCCAGCCGGGTGGGCTCGACGCTCACCCCAAGCGCCATCAAGAGAACAACGGTCCACATGACGACCCCTCTGACAGTGAATTCGATTCGCCCGGTGGCGGTCTACCTCTCAGTTGCCATCAAGCCCGGACGACGGACCGTGCGGACACGGCCTCATGCTGCCCGGCGAAACGAGCGAACACGGACTTCAGGAGCGCGACATAGCGGGTGATGGACTCATGCGCGATCGGGTTGTCCGGGTACGCAATGGTCAGTGCCGTCTCGGTGGGGAATCGCGAGATGAAGATCGTCAGCTGGTAAACCGACTTGCTCTCGGCATAGAGACCGATGGGGTTGGTGACCAGCAGCGGGTTGGTGAACAACTGGGACAGCGGCGGCGCACCACCATCGAAGAAATTGATCATCGGATGGTATGGCCGGGGCCAGTTCAGCTGGGGCGCCAACTCCAGGACGCGGTAGAACGGGACATTCACCAGTTGCCTGCCCCGGTCGAAAGACTCCTGTGCGGCCCGGGCCGCAACCCCGAAAGACCCGTCGACCGGGACGGTTATCGGGACCAGACCCGTGAACCAGCCGGTGGTGAACATGTCCGCTTCGTCACGGGCATCACTGGGGGTGATGCCGTAATACGTATCCGCACCGGTCAATTCACGCTCGACAAAACCGATGGCCGCCATCACTCCACCGATGAAGCGTGCACCCGATTCCAGGCAGGTGGACTCGAATTGCAGTGCCTGTTGCTCATCCAACAATTGTTCGGTCACTATCGCTGTCCCGCACGGCACGGAATGATCGCCCATTGGCAGTGGGAAGTCCGGGAGGCTGCCACGGTTGTTCTCGGCGAACTGGACCCAGTCGCGGACAGGCAGCGAATCCGGAGTCAGACTGGAGAGGAAGTCGTGCTGCCGGATGCAGTAATCGCCATAGCTGCCTGCAGGCGGGAGATCGATGGGGGCGCCGCCCTGGACAAGCGCGTTGTACCCCATGAGGATCTCCATGATCAGCAACCGCGCGAAGGTCGCATCCAGATGGAGATGGTCGACGCTGAAGTAGAAGGTGAAATGACCAGCGCTCTGGACGATCCCGAAGCGAAAGCAGTCCCACTGGAACGGGTTCGGCGTCCCCGAGACCACCAAATCCCGCACCTCTGCCGACGTCATCTCGCCCAGCCTTACCGGAGCAAACTGGACGTCTGCCGGATCGGCGATCGTACGGCGGACAATGTTCTGCTCATGGTCGAGCGAGAACCAGCTGCGATACGTGTCATGCCGGCGAAGATGGGCGTTGATCACGTGGCCCATGGCACGCTTGTCACACCGGCCCGGCATATCCAATGTAAAGACAAGCACCCGCGAGAAGTCGAGGCCCTTAGCGGCTTGCCGAACATAGTTGCGCAGATGCTGCACCTGCATGAAGCTCGGCGGCACGTCACTCACCGGTGCTTCGAGAGCCTTTGCGTACGACGACGGCGAGGGCTGCCAAGACATGACCGAGCCGGGAGCAGGCTCCCACTTGTCGGTCAGAGACACTGTGACTGGTCCACTACGCATTGTTTCCCCTTCTCTGCCTTGATAATTGCGGTTGCGTCAGGAAGTCGGCGCGGCCGCGCCGACCGTGCCACTCTCGGGCTCCTGCTCTGCCAACCTGTCGAACAAGTGCGTCGCCAAGGCGCGCACGGTCGACACATCGGCCGGGCCGATACGGACGCCAGTGTCCGCTTGGATACGGGTACGAATTTCGAGATTGCCCAACGAGTCGAGGCCGTAGTCCGGAAGCGAGCGGTCCGGGTCGATCGAGCGGCGCAGCACCAGACCGACCTGCTCGCCGACCAACCGCCGAAGCAGGGTCGGCCATTCCTCACGAGGCAATGCCTTGAGCTCGTCGAGGAACTTGTTTGTCTCCGTCTGAGTTTGGCCCGAGGCGCGGAACGCCTGCGCGAATGGGCTCCGTTCCACAAAGTCGGCCAGCCAGGATATCCCAGCCATCGGCGCGTACGCGGTGTAGGCACGGTCGTGCCGTAGCACCACGTCAAAGGCATAGGCGCCCTCATCCGGGAGGATGGCCGCGTCCGCATTCGCCAGGTGGGTGCCCTGCCCGATCTCAGACCACGCACCCCAGGCAATGACCGTAGCCGGCAAGCCCTTTGCCCGCCGCCAGTGCGTGAATCCGTCCAACCAGCTGTTGGCCGCCGCGTAGGCGCCCTGCCCCGGGGAGCCCACCAGCGCGGCGATCGACGAGAACGAGCAGAACCAGTCCAGCGGTTGTTCCGCGGTGGCCTCGTGCAGGTTCCACGCGCCGTGCACCTTGGGCCGCCAGTCACCGCGATCGATGAGCTCATCGGTGATATTGGTGAGCGTGGCATCGTGGACAAGTGCCGCGGCATGCAGCACACCGCGTACCGGGAATCTCGACTCGGTCGCGGCCGCAACCAGCCGCTGCGCCGTCCCCGGCTCTGCGATATCGCCAAGGACCACATCGACCTGGGTACCGTGCTCCCGAATCCCGTCGATGATGTCCAGCGTCTCCGGCTTGGGGGCACTGCGGCCGTTGAGAATGATCTGCCCGCATCCAGCCGCCGCCAGCTTTCCGGCGAGGAACAAGCCCAGGCCGCCAAGGCCACCGGTGATGATGTACGCGCCGTCCGTGCGGAAAGACCGCGCGTGCGAAGGCGGTATCACCGCGGCGACTTGACCGACCTTGGGCAGGTCCAGCACCAGCTTGCCGGTGTGCCCGGCGGCACCCATCACCCGAATCGACTCGGCAGCATCCTGCAGCGGAGAGAATGAGATCTCCGGCAGCGGGAGCACACCATCTGCCATCTGCTGATACAGGGCACTCAGAGTCCGGTGAATCACTTCTGGCCGGGTCTTCGCCACGAGCACCAAGTCGACGGCATAGAAGGCGAGATTGCGCCGGAAGGGGTAGAGCCCGAGCCGGGTGTCACCGTAGATATCGAGCTTGCCGATCTCGATGAAGCGGCCACCGAAGGTCAGCAGCTCCAGGCCGGCCCGCTGGGCGGCACCGGTGAGCGAGTTGAGCACGATGTCAACTCCGTACCCGTCGGTGTCGCGACGGATCAACTCGGCGAATTCCGTACTGCGCGAGTCATAAACGTGTTCGATACCCCAACTGCGCAACAAGTCCCGACGCTCGGCACTGCCCGCGGTGGCATAGATCTCGGCACCCGCGGCGCGCGCGATGGCTATCGCTGCCTGTCCGACACCACCGGTACCGGAGTGGATCAGCACCTTGTCCCGTGCGGAGATCCTGGCCAGCTCGTGCAAGCCGTACCAGGCGGTGACGTGGGCGCCGGGGACCGCCGCGGCCTCCTGATCGGGCACTTCCGAAGGAAGTGTCGCCGCGAGGTTCTCATCGACCACGACGAAGCTCTTCCAGGCACCGTGGGGCGTCATACCGCCGACGCGGTCGCCGATCCGGTGTTCGGTGACACCCGGACCGACGGCCGTCACGACACCCGCGAAATCGACGCCGAGCTCCTGTCGCCCTTCGAAACTCGAGTACCGGCCATACACGTTCAGCACATCGGCGAAGTTGATGCTGGTGGCCGTGACCGAAACTTCGATCTGTCCCGGCCCCGGCGGCACCCGGTCAAATGCGACGAATCCGAGCGACTGCAGGTCGCCGGGCGTGCGGACCTCGAACTGCACGCCCTCACTACCCGGAGCAGCACTGGTGGTGTGCCATTCGTCGGGTCCCAGCGGACCCAGGTTCAGGCGCGCCCGGTACCACTGCCCTCCGCGCCACGCCGTCTCGTCCTCCTCGGAGCCAGAGACCAACTCCCCCGCCACATTCTGGGCATCGGTGTGGCCGTCGACATCGATATGGGTGACCCGCAAATGCGGGTACTCGGCACCGATGACGCGCACCAGACCGCGCAGACCCGCCTGCTCAAGATTGGTCACATCGCCGGGCACCACCGTCTGCGCGTCGCGAGTCAGCACATACAGCCGCGGCGATTCGCCTGGCAGGTCGACTAGTTCGCTGCTGATACGCACCACATGCCGCACCTGCACCGCACCCTGGAGCGCGGCGCCGGGCGGACCGGCAGCGTCTGCCGGTGCCGTCACGATGAGCACACCGCTGAAACTGCCCGTCGCGAGCTGCTCACGCAGGACCTCAAGCACCGCAGCATGATCGGCGTCCGGCCGCCACTGCACCGGCGTCACCTCGCCCTCGCGCAGCTTCAGCGAGTCGATCAACTCCGCCGCCCAAGGATCTACCGTCTCGCCCGTGCTGACCAGCAGCCACCGGCGCCGCCCAGCCGGTGTTTCCTCCGGCAACCGCTGCTGTTGCCATTCGATGGCCAGCAGCCGGTTGTTGAGCAGCTGATCGCGTTGTTCGTCTTCGGACGCTCCTGCGCCGAAACGGAAACCACGCACTGCCAGCAGCACGGCGCCATGCTCATCCAGCACGTCGATATCGGCTTCCACTTCATTGCCGTCCACCCGCGTCACCCGCGTGTAGCAGTAGTGCGCCTTGCGTGCGGAATCGTAGGCCTGCAAGCTGCGTACGCCCTTGGGAAGTGGCAGCGCATTCTTGCTGGCCTCCTGCACATCCGGTAGGGCGATGACAGATTGGAAGCAGGCATCCAGGAGCGCCGGGTGAACGATGTAGCTGGTCTGCTGCGCGCGAATGGCCCTGGGCAGCGCCACTTCCGCCAGCACCGACCTCACGGACTCGTCGCCGCCGTATGCCGCGGCCAGGCCTTGGAAGGCCGGGCCGTACTGAACCCCCCTCTCGTCAAACGACTCTCGAAGCTCGTCGCCCGCGGCGAGATGTGGGTGCTCCGCGCGCAGGGCGGCCACGTCGTAGGCGGCGGGGGCGTCTGCCCCGCCGTCGTTCCGCAAGATGGCGGTAGCGCGTTTTGCGCTGTCACCCTCGCTCAGGGTTTCCACCACGAAATCGACCGAACCCGGGGTCTTCACCGTTGCCGTCGCCGATATCGGCGTCGTTTCACCCAGTGTCAGCAGTTGTTCAAACGAAACATCATGAACCGCAGCAGATTCGCCAAACACGGCACGGGCCGCCGACAAGGCCATCTCGCAATACGCGGCGCCCGGGTACACGGCGACATGGCGAACCTGGTGATCGGCGATCCACGGTTGGGCGGCCGTACCGACGTCTGCCTGCCAGATATAGCGCTCTGGCTCCTCAGCCAGCCGCACGTGGGCACCAAGCAATGGATGCACGGAAACGGTGTGGCCGCCCTGGGCCTGTTGCGCCGAAGAGGCAGAACTCAACAGATAGGACTGGCGGGTCCAGGTGGGCAACGGAACATCCACCAGCTCGCCGGACGGATAGAGCACCGAGAAATCCACGGCGCTACCCGCCGCATGCAGATCTCCGACGAATCCGCGGAGGCCGTGCGGCAGCGCCTGCTCACGACGCATACCTGCCAACGCCACCATGGGAATCTCGAGGCCCCGGGCGGTCTGTTCTGCCGGGTACACCAACAGCGGGTGGGGCGCCAGCTCCCCGAATACGCGATAGCCGTCGTCCAGCGCTGCCTGTACCGCCGTCGCGAACCGCACCGTGTGGCGCAGATTATCCACCCAGTAGTCGGCATCCATGACGGCCTGTTCACGCGGATCGAACGTGACCGAAGAGTAAAGCGGGATAACGGGTGTCTGCGGTGTCAGGTCTTCGAGAGCGTCGGCCAGGTCATCGAGAATCGGGTCGACCTGCGGCGAATGCGACGCAACATCGACCGCGACCTCACGTGCCATCAGCCCGCGATCCGACCACTCGGCGATCAGCTCACGCACCGTTTCGGTGGCACCACCGACGACCGTTGACTGCGGCGAGGCGACCACGGCAAGAACGACATCGTGGATCCCGCGATCCGCAAGCTCGGAAACGACCTGCTGGGCAGGAAGATCCACCGAGGCCATGGCACCGGAACCGGCGATACGGGACATCAACCGCGAGCGGCGGCAGATGACACGGACGCCGTCCTCCAGCGAGAGCGCCCCAGACACCACCGCGGCGGCGACCTCGCCCATCGAATGGCCGATGACAGCTCCCGGAGTGATCCCGTAGGACGTCACGGCGGCGGCCAGCGACACCTGCATGGCGAACAAGGTGGGCTGGACCCGGTCGATACCCGTGACTGTCTCGGGCGCCGAGATCGCCTCGGTCACCGAGAACCCGGACTCCCCGGCGATCAGCGGCTCGAGCCGCGCGATGGTTGCGGCGAATACCGGTTCTTTGGTGAGCAATTCGGCGCCCATGCCCGCCCACTGGGACCCCTGGCCCGAGAACATCCACACCGGGCCCCGGTCGTCTTGGGCGACCGCCGGCTGGTGGGGAGCGTCCCCACCCGCCACCTCGCGCAGCCCTTCGAGCAGCTCCTCAATTCCGTCGGCCACCACGGCGGTGCGCACCGACCGGTGGGCCCTGCGGCGCGCCAGGGTGTATGCCACATCGTTGAGTGAAATATCGGGGCGCTCTGCCACCCAGTCGGCCAATTGTCCTGCGGTTCGACGCAGTTCATCGACCGAGGTGGAGGACAGCGGAAAGAGCAGCTGCTCCCCCAGTGGAGAGTCCGCGACGACGCTGGAGGCGTCTGCAAGCGGAGCCTGCTCCACGATGGCGTGCACGTTCGAACCCGACATCCCATACGAAGACACCGCCGCCCGGCGCGGAACGCCTGCCTGCCCGGGCCAGAGGGTAACTTCTTGCGGTACAAACAGATTCGTCTCGACATCGGCAAGCTTGCCCGGTATCCCCGTGAAGTGCAGGTTTGGCGGGACCTCGCCATGCTGCACGGCAAGAACGGCCTTCATCAACCCCAGCGCGCCGGCCGCCGACATGGTGTGCCCGAAGTTCGTCTTCGCCGAGCCCACGGCGCAGGGGCTACCGACCCCGTATACCTGTGCAAGGCCCTTGAATTCGATGGGATCACCCACCGGGGTGCCGGTGCCGTGCGCCTCGACCATCCCGATGGTGTCGGCGTCCACACCTGCTACCGCCAGTGCCGCGCGGCAAGCCGCCGTCTGCGCCTCCGAGGACGGAGTCGACTGATTCACGGTGCGACCGTCTTGGTTTGAGGCGCTACCGCGCACTACCGCCAAAATCCGGTCTCCGTCGCGCACCGCATCCGGTAGCCGCTTCAGCAGGAGCACGACGCAGCCCTCAGACATCACGAAACCATCGGCCTGCTCGTCGAACGTGTGGCAACGGCCGGTCGGCGACAGCATGCGCTGTTGTGAGGCGCCGACATACCTGCGTGGCTCCAGCACCAGGTTCACACCTCCGGCGAGCGCAAGGTCGCTCTCACCCGATGCCAAACTCTGGCTTGCCATATGCACTGTGAGTAGGCCGGAGGCACACCCCGCATCTACCGCATACGACGGCCCGTGAACACCCAGCGCGTAAGAGATCCGCCCCGAGGCCATGCTGAGATTGGTGCCGGCGAAGCCATAGGTGGCTCCCAGGTCGCCCGCGTCTGCGGCCAGCAGCTGGTAGTCGTTGTGGGTAACCCCGACGAACACTGCAGTCTGCGAACCGGCCAGTGACCGCGGATTCATGCCAGCGTGTTCCACTGCCTGCCAAGAGGTCTCGAGCAAGACCCGGTGCTGAGGGTCTATCGAGGTGGCTTCCCGCTCATTGATGCTGAAGAAGTCCGCGTCGAATCCCCCGACGTCGTCCAGGAAGGCTCCCCACTTGGAGGGCGACTTGCCCGGCACACCGGACTCTGGGTCGTAGTACTCGCTCAGGTCCCACCGGTCCGGCGGGACCTCGGTGATGAAGTCCTCACCGCGTAGCAACGCCTGCCAGAACTGTTCGGGAGATTCGATTCCTCCCGGGAGTCGGCATCCCATCCCGATAACTGCAACCGGGGTTGCAGACGCGTCCGTCATCTTGCTACGCCCTCCTCGAACACCATAATCCGTCTGGTAGTAGAACTGGAGATAACTAGCAGTCGATCTCGATAGAGCTAAAGATAGGGCTGCCGAACGGAATTCGCGACCCAAGAGATCAGCGTCACACCGCCTCCAGAACCAAGGCGGCACGATGTCTAAAAAACACTCGCGTTCAATGCTCGAGAGCCGCACGATTTACGGTCCATTGATAGCCGTGAAACACAGAATTCACGAGATGTTGGCGATTGTTAACAATTCGCTATATATACACCCTGGGGCAACGCTGCCCATTCAGACAGCTTGCTCCCATGCTGGTGCCGATATCAAATGACGTGCACATAAATGTCATGTCACCTCGCAGTATCTCCATATTTGCTACCCCATGGGGGTATCCAAAACGCCAGGCCCCGGATCCGACACAGGATATTCACAGCAGTTCTTAAGATTTGCTATCAGTGCAATAACGCAGGTCGGCTAATAGCTTAAAGAGCGCTAGAAATATTTACGAGATTTGTTCAGCATGAATCTGGGCCTCGTGTGCACTAGCGGCCCCAATCGAATTGGACACGGGATCATTCACCGCGGCCGCGGATCGTGCCGGTCTCAGGGCGCCGCGGCGGCGGCGGTGCAGCTGGTTTCCAGCACCAGGGGTGCCGGTGACGGCTCGCAACCAAGGATCGCGGGCAGCCCCGCCACCGGAAGCCGGGAGGCGCCAATTTGTTTGCTGTTGGAAGCGTATCGAGTGGCCGGGACGCCTCCAGGCGTATCTGCCGCAGGCGAACCCCACCCGGAACTTCGCGCATGCCCGCCCGGGAGCCGGCGCCGATCCGGGCCGCAGCACCCGCGCTCTCACGCAGCGGAGCCCCCTCCACCACATCGCCGGAGTGCCAAGATTGCAAATACTGGCTGCTGCAACGGATCTCACCATCGAGCCGTCTACACCAGCGAGGACATCGCTCGTGTCGCGCGCGTAACAGCTAAGGGGTAGCCTCCCCAACGACAGGCGGAACTTGAGTTCCGTGCGTGGCCGGGGCGACGATGCCCGACACGACCAGTGACGGCAGCACTCCTCAGCGAGATGCCGACTATGTGCCAATTCCAATGAGTGCAAAGGGGTTTGGTGTGCTTCGCATTGTAAGACGGATATGGATGCCGCTGCTGATCGCGGTTGTGGTTGCGATCGGGGGCTTCGCGGTCCTGCGGGTCCGGGGAATCTTCGGGTCGGAGTCGTCGATCTCGTCTGCAGACAACAACGCGAAAGACGCCGCCCCGTACAACCCCAAAACCTTGATCTACGAAATTTTCGGGGAACCCGGCGCCATGGCCGATGTGAACTACTTCAACGAGGATGCGCAGCCGACCCGCGTCGATGCGGTGCAGCTGCCGTGGTCATTCAAGATCGTTTCGATCTTGCCGTCATTGAGCGGAAACATCGTCGCCCAAGGCAATGGCAACCAGATCGGCTGCCGGATCACCGTCAACGGCGAAGTCAAGATGGAACGAGTCGCCAACGAGCACAACGCCTACATCTACTGCCTGGTGAAGTCCGCATGAGCGGCCACGCTGCGGGGCCTCCCCGGATCGCACGACTGATCCGGATTCTGTCGGTCCCGATCATTCTCTTCTGGCTTGCCCTCGCCATCCTCCTGAACGTCCTCACCCCCTCCCTGGACGAGGTCGGCAAGGCGCATTCGGTGTCAATGTCTCCGAAGGATGCACCATCGATGATCGCGATGATGCATACGGGAAAGGTGTTCGGGGAGTTCGACTCTGACAGCTCGGTAATGATCGTTTTGGAGGGGCAGCAGGAACTCGCGGATGAGGCGCACCGTTTCTACGACGGGATCATCAAGAAGCTGAAGGCCGACCCGACCCATGTCCAGCACATCTCGGACTACTGGGGCGACCCGCTGACCGCCTCTGGCGCGCAGAGTGCCGATGGGAAAGCCGCCTATGTCCAGGTGAACCTGGCCGGTGATCAGGGCACCACACTCGCGAACGAATCCGTCGATGCCGTCCGCAAGATCATCGACGAGTCTCCGCCCCCACTCGGAGTGAAGGCATACGTCACGGGAGGGACTGCCGCCAGCGCCGATACAGGCACGGCAGGTAACAAGAGCATGCAGAAAACGACCCTGATAGCGGTGGGTGTCGTCCTCGTGATGCTGTTGCTTGTCTACCGGTCCGTGATAACCACCGTGTTCGCGCTGCTGATCGTCGGGGTGGAACTGATGGCGGGGCAGGGAGTGGTCGCAACATTGGGCAATACCAATGTGATCGGCCTGTCGACCTACGCCGTCAGCATGGTCACGATGCTCGGCATCGCGGCAGGGACCGACTATGTGATCTTCCTATTCGGCCGCTACCACGAGGCCCGCCATCGCGGGCAAGACCGGGAAGCGGCCTTCTATACCGCCTATTCCGGTGTGTCCCATGTGATCCTGGGATCGGGACTGACGATCGTCGGCGCCACGCTCTGCCTGAGCCTGACGCGTCTGCCACTATTCCGGTCGATGGGCGTGCCATGTGCGCTGGTCATCCTTGTGATCGTCGCGGCGGCACTCACCCTGGCCCCCGCAATACTGGCAGTAGGCAGCCGTTTCGGGTTGTTCGAGCCCAAACGCAAGTATGACGAACGCAGCTGGCGACGCATCGGCGCGGCCGTAGTGCGTTGGCCCGGACCCATTCTCGTCGTGACAATCGCCATTGCGCTCGTGGGGTTGGCCACTCTGCCTGGATACACCCCGGGCTACGACGATCGTCAGTACATGCCCGATAACGTGCCATCGAAAGTTGGATATGCCGCTGCGGAACGGCATTTCTCGCCGGCCCGGATGAACCCCGAAATGCTCATGATCGAAACCGATCACGATATGCGCAATCCGGCGGACATGCTGGTTATCGACAGAATCGCCAAGACCGCATTCCATGCGCGCGGGGTGGCCCGAGTGCAGGCGATCACCCGTCCGCTGGGGACTCCCATCGAACACAGCTCGATACCGTTCCAGATCGGCCTGCAGGGTGCCGGTCAGATCCAGAACATGAAGTACATGAAAGACCGCATGGCGGACATGCTGACCATGGCGGACCAAATGGGAACCCTGATCGGCACCATGGAACGTGTTTACGACATGATGCGCGAGCTCACCGACATCATGCACGATATGACCGGCCAGATGAAGGTGATGCAGGGCAAGATGCACGACATGCGCGACCTGATGGCCACTTTCGACGATTTCTTCAGGCCGATTCGCAACTACTTCTACTGGGAAAAGCATTGCGCAGATATTCCGATCTGCTGGGCGAGCCGGACGGTGTTCGATGCTCTCGACGGCGTCGACGCGATGGTTGAGGACATGGACGGCATGCTGGTCAACATGGACAAAGTCGATGTGCTGATGCCGCGCATGCTCGCCGAGTTTCCGCCCATGATCGCGATCATGAAGTCCATGCATGGCACGTTGCTGACCATGCATAGCACCATGTCCGGGATTATGAACCAGATGGATGAGAGCACCAAGAACTCCACCCTGATAGGCAAGTACTTCGACCAGGCCAAGAACGATGACTCCTTCTATCTGCCGCCTGAGGTATTCGACAACCCCGACTTCAAACGCGGATTGAAGATGTTCCTGTCCCCCGACGGGAAGGCCGTCCGGATGACCGTCTCCCATCAAGAGAACCCGGCCTCGGTCGAGGGAATAGCGACCGTCGGCAATATCAAAGAGGCAGTGGCGGATTCGATCAAGGGCACACCGCTCGAGAACGCGAAGGTCTATCTCGGCGGCACGGCAGCGTCAAACAAGGACCTGCAAGACGGAGCCAAGTACGACCTCATCCTCGCCGGCATCGCGTCACTGTGCTTGATCTTCATCATCATGCTGCTCGTCACCGGCAGTGTGGTCGCCGCTCTGGTCATCGTCGGCACAGTGGCGGTGTCGCTCGGCGCCTCCATTGGGGTGTCAGTACTGATTTGGCAGGACCTGCTGGGTATGGACCTGCATTGGTTCGTGGTCCCGTTGTCGGTGATCATCCTGTTGGCCGTGGGCTCCGACTACAACCTGCTGCTGATCGCCCGGTTCAAGGAGGAACTACACGGCGGGCTCAAGACGGGATTCATCCGGGCCATGGGCGGCAGTGGCAAGGTGGTAACCAATGCGGGTCTGGTGTTCGCATTCACCATGTGCGCCATGGTCGTCAGCGATCTGCGCATCGTCGGGCAGCTCGGGACAACGATAGGCCTCGGCCTGCTCTTCGACACTCTGATCGTGCGGTCCTTCATGACCCCGGCCATCGCGGCCCTGCTCGGCCGCTGGTTCTGGTGGCCGCTGAACGTCCGTACTCACGGAGGGATCCGATGACGAAAAGCGCAGCGGTTCAACGACAGCGAACACCTGGGCGCCTCAACAGGTCACTGGACGTAGCGATCCTCGAAGCGGCATTCGTGACGCTGGCCGAGCAGGGATACGACACCATGAGCATGGATGTGATCGCCGCCCGCGCCGGTGTGGGCAAGGCAGCCATCTACCGGCGTTGGTCTTCGAAGGCCGCGCTCACCGCGGATGCGATCCTGCACGGGCGCCCTTCGCTCGGCCGGCACGACGACGTACCTGATACCGGGAGTCTCCGTGGCGACCTGCACGCACTCTATGAGGCAAGGGACTTCGGCGACAACGACATCCTCACGGGCAACCTACTCGCGGGGATTATCGCCGAAGCCGTCAACGATCCCACCCTGGCATCGGCGTTAGACGACCTGTTGGTGTCGCAGACTCAGAAACGGATGGAACTCGTGTTCGCACGTGCCATCGAACGTGGCGAGATAGCCCGGGACCGCGACTTGTCCCTCGTCTACGACATACCTCTGGGCCTCAGTTTGACCGCCGCCCTCAAAAGAACGGTCATCGACGAAACATATATGCGCCGCATGGTCGACGAGGTCATCCTTCCCTTGGTACAGGCTCCTGTCAGCTCGACGTAGATCTTCGAAACCCCTTCTATCACAGTGGTTTCTACAGTCACATCGGGGCCCGTTTTGTCGGTGGGCGTCTTTACGATTCATACATGCATTCGATCGACGCCCTTAAGGTGGCGGCTTCAGAAGCCGCTGCCGAGTCGTTCGATGGGCTCAGCTGCAGCGAAAAGCTCCTGACGCTGGCCAAGCTGGAGGAAGTTCAACGCCAGCTCTTGTCCGTCTCCCACACCTTGACCGCGGGAATCGTTGCGCAGGGTTCCCCCATAGAGCTCGGTGGCACATCGTTTCCGGATGTGTTGTCCCGCAAGCTGCACATCAGCAAGTCCGTAGCCCGGCGACGGATCGGCGATTCCGAACAACTCGGCCCACGACAGGCCCTGAACGGGGAACCTTTAGCACCCATGTTGCCGAGTGTGGCCGATGCGTTGCGTCGCGGCGAGGTCGGCGAGGAGCATGTACGAATTGTGCGCGGCTTCTTCGACAAGCTGGCGAGTGCGGTCGATGCACCCACTCGGGAAGCCGCTGAGAGGCAACTCGCGCAGATGGCAGTGCAATTCGGGCCTGATCAGCTACGGATGGGTGCCGATCGCATCATGGTGCTGCTGAACCCGGATGGTGAGTTCTCGGATGTGGACAGGGCCCGCCGACGCGGTATGACGATCGGCCGCCAGGGTTTTGATGGCATGTCCCCAATCACCGGCTTACTGGATCCTGAAACCCGCTCCTATCTCGACGCGCTGCTGTCCAAGCTGGCCGCACCGGGTATGTGCAACCCGACCGACGAATCCCCCATCGTGGATGGTGAACCCGCGCGCGAGGCGGCAGATCACCGCACCGATGCTCAACGCAACCACGACGCCCTCAGAGCCGTCTGCCGCAGCACGCTGGCCTCCGGACAACTCGGCAGCCACCATGGGCTTCCCGTCACCGTCGTGGTGTCTACCACCCTTGATGAGCTGGAATCAGCATCCGGCCAGGCGGTTACCGGCGGCGGGACACTCCTACCGATGCGTGATGTGATCCGCATGGCGTCTCACGCTCTCCATTACCTGACAATCTTCGATGACGATGGCCGCCCCTTGTATCTGGGTCGCACCAAACGCATCGCATCGGTAGATCAGCGGATTGTTTTGCACGCCAATGATCGCGGCTGCACCCACCCCGGCTGCAGTGTCCCGGGATACCTCTGCGAGGTGCACCACGTCGACGACTGGGCAGACGGCGGCGCCACCGACATCGAGAGGCTGACGTTCGTCTGCGGACCGCATCATCGATTATTGGCTCAAGGCTGGACGACCCGGAAGAATCGAAAAACCGGGCGCACCGAGTGGATACCGCCACCGCAGCTTGGCCTCAACGAGGGTTTCACCAATGAGTTCCACCATCCGGAACTCCTCACGCTTCAACCGGATTGATGCGCGCGTGTGCTCGGCCGTATGCCGATACGATCCGGCGGCTGTATTCCGCGGCAGCCATGTGAGTTCTATGCTTCCGCGGCCGCGCGCGCGACGAAACGAGCCGCCGCCCGCGGGTGCGCAGCCGGGTGCGTATGCAGATACGAGGCGTGGATGCGACCACCCTCCCCCGCCACAATGCCCTCTCGACGGATGCCGTCGGCGGTGCTCCAGGCCCAGGCGGAGTTCCTGGAGTCATCGGGGCAATCGACGGTGGTGCGGTGAAACTCATGCCCGCTCAGCCGTTCCCCCTCGTCGAACAGCACCGAACCGCTGATCGCCACTGCTTCCCGGTATCCGAGGGTGAGTCTGTCGGTGAATCGCGCGCTGGCATCGATCACCCCGCACATCGGCGCGCCATCCAGGTTTTTGCACAGGTACGTGAGCCCGGCGCATTCGGCGTGAATCGGGCCGTTCATCACGCGAACCTGTTGGCGTAGAGGTTCGTTCGCCGACAGCTCCGCGGCGAACTGTTCCGGGAATCCACCCGGGATCACCAATGCCGCGGTGTCTGCCGGCAACAAGTCGACCAACGGGTCGAACTCCGCCACCACCGCGCCTGCCGCCACCAACAACTCACGATGTTCGGCGTACCCGAAGGTGAACGCGTGTCCGGATGCCAATGCCACCACGGGATTCCCGGCAACCGGGCTCCCGACAACCTCCACCGGATCCCATGCCGCGCCGTCTACCCCACTGCGTGCCGCCCCGACAATCGCCGACACATCCACATGCGCGGCGACCAGCTGTGTCATCGCCTCGATCGCATCGAGCGCCGCCTGGCCATGCTCGGTGGCCGTTACCAGGCCCAAATGCCGTGACGGAACAGATAATTCCTCGGTACGGGGCAATGCTCCTAGCACGGAAAGTCCGACACGGTCCGCTGCCGCCGTGAGGATCTCCCGGTGCCGCGCCGACCCGACACGGTTCAGAATGACACCCGCGATCCTGATCCCCGTCTCAGCGGCGTGCACCGCAAAACCATGCAGGAGCGCGGCCAGACTGTGGCTGTAGCCCTTCGCATCGACCACCAACACCACGGGCGCTCCGAGCACGGCCGCGATCTCGGCGGTGGACCCCTTCGCATCGCCGATCCGCCCGTCGAAGAGACCCATCACCCCTTCGACCACTGCGATATCCGAGTCCCGGGAGCCGTGATTGAACAGCGGCCCGATGAGATCGCTGCCCACCAGCACACTGTCCAGGTTGCGGCCCGGCCTGCCCGCCGCCAGGGCGTGATACCCGGGATCGATGTAATCCGGCCCCACCTTGAACGGCGCCACCCGGTGCCCCGCCTGTCGCAGTGCACCCATTAAACCCGTTGCCACCGTTGTCTTTCCACTACCCGAGGCGGGCGCGGCGATCACAACGGCCGGAACATTCATCGGACTATCACGCCACTACCACTCAATACCGCGCTGGCCCTTGCGACCGGCGTCCATGGGATGCTTGATCTTCGTCATTTCGGTGACCAGGTCGGCGGCATCCAACAGTTGTTGTGGCGCATCGCGTCCCGTGATGACCACATGCTGCGTTCCGGGCCGGTCACGTAGTACCGACACCACCTCGTCGACATCCACCCACCCCCACTTGAGCGGATAGGTGAACTCGTCGAGAACATAGAAGCCGTGTTCCTCCGCGGCCAGCCGCCGTGAGATCTCCGCCCACCCGGCCGCCGCATCGGCGGCATGGTCGGTCTCGGTGCCGGCCTTACGCGACCAGGACCACCCCGACCCCATCTTGTGCCACTGCACCGAGCCGCCGATCCCTTGTTCGTCGTGCAGCTTGCCGAGCTCACCGAAGACCGACTCCTCGCCCACTCGCCACTTGGCACTCTTGACGAATTGGAACACCGCGACATCGGCACCGTGGTGCCAGGCTCGCAACGCCATACCGAAAGCGGCTGTGGACTTACCCTTTCCAGCACCGGTATGCACCGCCAGAATCGGCGCATTGCGCCGCGCTTTGGTGGTGAGCCCGTCCTCCGGTATCGCCGACGGTTGTCCCTGTGGCATCGAAAAACTCCTCCGCTATCTCACGCAGCGGCGGTGGCGCCGCGCACCACGCCGGCGAGCCGGTCGGCATTCAAGTGGTCCAGCTGGATCACCGGCGCGTCCAACTGCTGGGCCAGCGTGACCGCCAGATCCATTCTCACGAATGATGTCTCGCAGTCGATCACCACGGAAGCAACATGTTCGGCACGCAACATTCCCGCGGCACGACGTGTCCGCCCCAAGGGGTCCGGACCGCCGGTAGCGCGGCCATCGGTGAGCACCACCACCAATGCTCGGCGATGCGGATCGCGTCCACGCTCACGCGCCACCAGATCTCGTGCCGCCAGAAGTCCTTGTGCCAGCGGCGTCTTGCCGCCCGTATCGAACCGCTGCAGCTTGCGCCCCGCGATATGCGTCGAGCTGGTCGGCGCCAACAGTGTCGTGGCTTCCTGACCGCGGAAGGTGATGACCGCGACCTTGTCGCGGCGCTGATAGGCGTCGCGCAGGAGCGACAATGTGGCCCCACCGACCGCCGACATCTTCTGGCGTGCCGCCATCGATCCGGAAGCATCTACCACGAAGATCACCAGATTGCCTTCGCGCCCTTCCCTAATCGCCCACTGCACATCGGAGAACACCGGCTTGGGCAGCCTGCCGGGTTCGGTCACCCGGCCTGCCGCAGACATCAGCGTGCCGATCAGGTGCACCCCGAAACCCGCATCGGAGCTCGGGGCGATCACCTTGCCCGCCCGGTTGCGCGCGACCGAGCGACGTCCCGGCGCGCCCATGCCGACGCCGGGCACTCGGAGCGTCTTGGTGCGAAATGTCGATGACGGCGCCGGGCTGGGCCGGGAGGCCGCGCCGGGCCCACGCGCGGAGTCGCTCGAATCCTGTTGTGAATCATCTGCTTTGCCAGGATTCGGGGAGGGCTCGGGAGCACCCCCCGGACCATCTGGACCTGGACCATCCGGATCGGGATCTGGGTCGTCCTTGCCGGGATCCTGATCCTCCGGCGGCGCACTATCGCGCATCGCCTGGTCGAGCTGATCCGGATCCAGACCCGGCTCGTCGAACGGGTCTCGGCGCCGACGGTGCGGCAGCGCCAACTCGGCTGCCACCCGGATATCGGGCTCGCCCACCACCTCGGCACCCCGCCACGCGGCATGGGCGATGGCGGCACGCGCAACCACCAGATCGGCACGCATCCCGTCCACATCAAACGCCGCACACAGGGCCGCAATACGCTGTAATTCCGCGTCGGGCAATGTGACCCGGGACAGCAGCAGCCGGGCCTCGGCTATCCGGGCGGCCAGCTCGGCCTCCTCGGAGGCGTAGCGCGCGACGAACCCGGCAGGATCTGCCTCATACGCGAGACGCCTACGGATGACCTCTGCCCGCACCGCCACATCGCGCGAGGCGTGTACATCCACCGCGAATCCGAAACGGTCGAGAAGCTGCGGACGCAGCTCGCCCTCCTCGGGATTCATGGTGCCGATCAATACGAATCGCGCATTGTAGGAATGGGATACGCCGTCACGTTCCACATGCACCCGGCCCATCGCCGCCGCATCCAGGATCACGTCGACCAGATGGTCGTGCAGCAGGTTGACCTCGTCCACATACAACACGCCGCCATCGGCGCGCGCCAGAAGCCCTGGGGAAAAAGCATGTTCGCCGTCGCGCAGCACCTTCTGCAGATCGAGTGATCCGACTACCCGATCCTCGGTGGCACCGATCGGAAGCTCCACCAGTCGCGCAGCGCCGGTTCTGTCCGTCGCGCTCAACACCGACGCCAGGGCACGTACCGCCGTCGACTTGGCGGTGCCCTTCTCGCCGCGGATGAGTACGCCACCGATATCGGGCCGCACGGCCGAGAGCACCAACGCAAGGCGCAATTGGTCATGCCCCACGATCGCACTCAGCGGATACCCCAGAATGCTTGCCGTGTCAGTCATTTCCGGCCGCCCATGTCATAGGTACGTGCGGTATCCCGTCCTCAAGAAACTCGTCACCGGCGACCACGAATCCCAGCTTGCCATACATGTCCTTGAGGTGGGCCTGCGCATTCAACCGGCAGCGCGCACCGCCGATGTCGGTCAACACGGCACGAACCAATCGCGCCGCGTGCCCCTGCCCGCGTTCGGCTTCGGTGGTACACACCCGGCCGATCCAGAAACCCTCGCCCCCAGGATCTTCCAGGAGCCGCAAACCGCACACCACGTTGCCGTCGGAGTCTCCTATCCAGAAATGCCGGGTTCCCGGTTCCAGATCGCGTCCGTCGAGATCCTGGTAAGCGCAGTTCTGCCCGACGACGAACGCCTCGGCGCGCAGCCGCAGCAGCCCATAAAGCGTCGCGGCGTCCAGGTCCGCGGACCAGGACCGGGCCACAAAGGGCTGTGCCGGCTGGGCCGGCAGCATCACTTCTCCAGGCCGAGAACCTGTGTCCCCCAGTCCCATACCTCACCGAACAGCGACGCCTCGTCCGACAGGTTGATACCCAGCGACGGAATCATTTCCTTGAGCTTGGGCATCCAGTTGGCGAATCGGTCGGGGAAGCAACGCTGCATGACGTCGAGCATGGCCGGCACCGCCGTAGACGCACCCGGCGAGGCGCCGAGCAGGCCGGCGATGCTGCCGTCGGCTGAATTGAGCACCATAGTGCCGAACTCAAGCGCTCCGCCCTTGCCCTTGGCTGGGCGGATGACCTGCACACGCTGACCGGCGGTGATCAGCTCCCAGTCGGAACGCTGCGCCTTGGGCGCGAAATCGCGCAGCATGTCGATCCGGTCGTCCGGGGTGAGACGCAGCTGACTCAGCAAGAAGTTCACCAGCCCGAACTCGGTGAGACCGACACCGAGCATCGGCACGAGGTTGTTGGGCTTCACCGTCGACGGCAGATCCGTGATCTTGCCCATCTTGAGGAACTTGGGCGACCATCCGGCGAACGGCCCGAACAGCAGCCATTCTTTGCCGTTGATCACACGGGTGTCCAGGTGCGGGGCCGACATCGGGGGCGCACCAAGCGGCGGGAAGCCGTACACCTTGGCCTTGTGGCCCTCGGTGAGATCTGTGTTGTTGGTACGCAGGAAGGCACCGCTTACGGGGAACCCGCCAAAGCCCTTGGCTTCCGGGATTCCGGCCTTCTGCAGCAGACCCAGCGCACCGCCACCGGCGCCGACGAAGACGAACTTGGCCTTGAGCTTGCGCTTCTCACCCGTACGGCCATTGACGAGCTTGAGAATCCACCCGCCGTCGCTGTCGCGGCTGATGTTGCGGACCTCGGTTCCGAAGATCGCACTGGTACCGGTACGAACCCCATAGCCCACCAACTGCTTTGACAGTTCACCGAAGTCGACGTCGGTGCCGTCCTGGCTCCAGTTCAACCCCACCGGATCGGAGAAATCGCGTCCGGCCGCCATCAACGGCAGACGGCGTGCGAATTCATCGTCATCGTTGATGAATTCCATCTTCGCGAACAACGGGTTACCCACCAGGGCGTCGTGGCGCTTACGCAGGAACTCGACCTTGTCGGCGCCATGTACGTAGCTCACGTGCGGAATCGGGTTCAGGAAGCCCCGGACGTCCGGAAGCACACCGTTCTCCACGGCGTACGCCCAGAACTGGCGGGACACCTGGAACTGCTCGTTGACCGTGACCGCCTTGGTGATATCGATCGAGCCATCCGCTTTCTGCGGGGTGTAGTTGAGCTCGCACAGCGCCGAGTGACCGGTGCCTGCGTTGTTCCATGGGTCGCTGCTTTCGCTGGCGGCCGCATCGAGGCGCTCGATCAGGGTGATCGAGAGGTCCGGTTCGACCAACCGCAGCAGGGCGCTGAGCGTCGCGCTCATGATCCCCGACCCGATCAGGGCAACGTCCGTCTGCTCCACCTGCGCTTTTGACACCGTTCACTGTCCTTTTCGAATCTGATTGGGTGGCGATACTCCCTCAAATACTGATGAGTACACACAGGTTATCGCGCGAGTATTTCCATCCTCACTTCAACTAGGCTATGCCCGTGACATGGGAATCCGATGTCCTCGATGGCTACCTCCGACAGACCATTGACCTGGGCGTCGATCCTGACGGCGAAGGTGTAATAACCGCCACACTGGTGCGGCCGGAAATTCAGCCCGATACCGGGCGCGCGGTGCTCATGGTGCACGGATATACCGACTACTTCTTCCACACCACACTTGCCGAACATTTCCTGGCCCGCGGTTATCGTTTCTTCGCGCTCGACTTGCGCAAATGCGGGCGTTCTCGCCATGAACACCAAACCCCGCACTACATCAGCGATCTGTCGCTCTACGACACCGAACTCAACGCCGCGGTGAGCATCATCTCCGGGCAAACCGCGGGCGCACCGCTGCTCGTGTACGGGCACTCCGCCGGCGGTCTGATCGTCTCGCTGTGGCTCAACCGTCTACGGATGGCCGATGGCCTCCACGACGGAGGCCTCTCCGGCCTGATCCTTAACAGCCCGTGGCTGGACCTCCAGGGGCGTCCCCTTCTCCGCAGTGGCAGCACCACCGCAGCCGTTAAGGCGATTTCGAGATTCCGTGCGAAACAAGCGATCCCGCTACCACACGAGGGCGCGTACGGAGCGAGCCTGCACAAGGACTTTCACGGTGAGTTCGATTACAACCTCGACTGGAAACCCGTCGGCGGGTTCCCGGTGCGGTTCGGGTGGATCAGTGCGATCCGGCGCGGACATGCCGAGCTCCACCGCGGCCTGGACGTCGGCGTGCCCAACCTGATCCTGCGCTCGGACCGCAGTCTCCCCGGGGACGTCGACCCCGCGGCCGCCCTGTACGGCGACGCGGTCTTGGACGTTCAACAGATAGCGCGCTGGGCGGGGTGCATCGGCAACTATCAACGGGTGGTTCCGGTCCCGGACGCCAAACACGATGTGTTCCTATCGGCGGCGGACCCACGTATACGGGCCTACCAGGAGCTGAATTCCTGGCTGGACTGGTACGAGGCGAGCGGCTAGCTCACCACGAGCTGCTGCGCAGCACCACCTCGGCGGCCAACTCCGGGGTGAGGTCACGAGTCGCCGACCGGCGTCCCATCAGTTCGACAATCCGGTAGTCGCCGTACACGAAGCGCTGGCTGGCGCGGGCGATAGCCCGAGTGGTGTCCGAGGTCACCAAAACCGTGGTGTTGATCTCCACCGGTGGGCAGTGCTTGTCGCGGATCTGCCCAGTACGGTCGGCGACCCGCGGATGCCCGCGGTCGATCGCCACCAGGCCGATGAATCTGTCGAGCTTGCTTGCCGCCAGGTCCCAGGCCAGCTCACCGCCGGCACGGTCTCCCACCAAGAGCGCGACCTTGACACCGATATCGTCGAGCACTCCGGTGATGGCCTTCGCATGGAGGTGCGGGTCATGACCGATCACCGCGGTACGCAGCCCGGCGGTATGCAGCCGCTCGCACACCGAGCGATAACCGAGCGCGAAATGCCCGGCGGCGGCGAGCATCACGACGGTGGTTCCCTTATCCGGCCCCGACACGTTAACCTGCACCGTTCGGCCGTCGATCGTGACGACCTGATGGAGCTCACCGTCGCGCGTAGGCGGGTGCCCCGGGCGCGGGCGACGAAGCTCGGGCGTCGAACTCATGGATGAGCCGCTCGCGCGAAGACCTTCTGCATGGGCGCACGGTACCTGAGTACGGACCCTCCGGTTGGGCTTTTAACCAGCCCTATCAGGAAACTTTCACCTGGCCCGTTAGTTACGTTCGATCTTGTCGATCTGTTTCTCGACGATGTCCAGGAAGGTCTTGGGCATCGTGGCGGTGGCCTTGACCGACGGATCACGCAGGTCGAAGGATGTCGCGACCAGCGCCACCCCCTGGACATTCGCAAAAGCCATGTACCGCGAGGTCGTGCGCTTGGGCATGATCATCGTCTGCTTGTAGATAAGAACGCCAACGGGCCCGCCCTGTACCGGTTCGGTTGTCATCTGCGTTCCCGGCGAGTTCTTGTCGAAGAACACCTCGTATTTGGCGCATTTGGTCGCCACGTCTTTGACGTTGGCCAGGTCGATGGTGTCGCGCAACAGGCTGACGATGATATTCGCACCGTTGAACCGGGCAATGTAGCGCGCCGTGTTCTCGGGCCCAGCTTGACCGGCATTGGCCAACCGGGGAGACAGACCGTCCGCGCAGCCCGCCGGATTCGAGGGCATCGCACCGACTACCTGCTGGTTGTTGACGGTCACCGGCCCCGGGTCGGCGACAACCCTGTCGTACTTGGTGCCCTCGGGCAGCTCATCGGCGGTGAGCAGCGATTGCGCGATGCGCTCCCCCGGCCAGGTGGCGGTCCCGGCCACCGAGTTGGTGCAGCCGGCAAGCGCCAGTGTGGATGCCGCGATAGCTATCAGTCCCCGGTGCACCCGCACAGGTTATTCGACCTGCGTCGCAATTACCGACTGTGCGCAATTACCGGAGGCGACGTGGCGGATCCTCGCCACCCGGATTCTTCCCACACGGCCTTCAGCGCATCGATGTCGAGGTGGGTCTCGATGAGGTCGGCCAATCTGTCCAGCTGAGCTGTGCGGCAGCCGCCGACATTGGTGTCTGCCGCAACCACGAATCCGGAACGCCCGGCCGCGGCCGCCGCCTCGGTGAGCCACGTGCGGCGGAAGTCGTCGTTGTCCAATACCCCGTGCCAGTGAGTGCCCCAGACCGCCCCGTCGACGGCACCCTCGTGATGATCGGTCAGCCACGGCGCCACCGCTGAGCGGGTGACGGTGCCGTGGTGGATCTCGTAGCCGGTCAGGCCGGGAGGCTGCCAGCGGCGCAGGTTCTTGGCCGGTTCGAAGGCGATGTCGATATCGAGCAGGCCCAGCCCCTGAACGGCCCCGACCCCGGACTCGACACGGTCATCGATCCACTTGGCCAGCATCTGGAACCCACCACATATACCCAGCACCGGCCCGCCCGAGCGAGCATGTGCGACAACCGCATCGGCAATCCCGTTCTGCCGCATCCACGCAAGATCCGCAACAGTGGCCTTGGTTCCCGGGAGGACCACCACATCGGCATCGGCGATATCGGCGGGATGGGCCGCCCACCGCACGATCACTCCCGGCTCGCAGGCGATGGCCTCGATATCGGTGGAATTGGAGATCCGGGGCAGCCGCACCGCGGCCACTCGCAGCCATTCCCGCCCGATGGGGGTAGCAGCGTGACCAACCTGGGCCGATGCCACTACAGACACCGAATCCTCTGCGTCGAGCCACAATTGGTCGTCATAGGGCAGCACACCATAGGTGGGCCGGCCGGTCAGCGCGGCAAGCTGCTCCAGGCCCGGGTCCAGCAGTGTGCGATCACCGCGAAACTTGTTGACGATGAAACCGGCGACGAGTCGTTGGTCCGCGGGGTCCAGCACAGCCACCGAGCCGAACAGGTGCGCCAGCACACCGCCTCGGTCGATATCGCCGACCAGCACCACCGGCAGATCCGCGGCCTGCGCCAACCCCATGTTGGCGATATCAGTGGATCGCAGATTGATCTCGGCGACGGAGCCGGCGCCCTCGCAGATCACCACGTCGAATTCCTCACGCAGTGATAACAATTCCTCGGCAACTACCTGCCGCAATTCCTCGCGATGCTCGACATAGGAACGGGCGCTGACGTTTCCAGCCACCTGTCCGCGCAGCACCAGCTGTGAGGTGCGATCACTGCCGGGCTTGAGGAGTACCGGATTGAACCGCACCGAGGGTTCCAGTCCGCAGGCGCGAGCCTGGAGGGCCTGTGCCCGGCCGATCTCTCCCCCGTCGATCGTCACCACGGAGTTGTTGGACATGTTCTGCGCCTTGAACGGTGCGACGCGAATCCCCTGGCGGACCAGCAGCCGGCACAGACCGGTGACGACCAGACTCTTACCGGCATCGGAGCTGACGCCCCCGACCAGCAGTGCCCCTGTCATGGCAGGGTCAGGATCTCTACTCCGTCGTCGGTGACCACCATGGTGTGCTCGAACTGCGCGGTCCACTGCTTGTCGATGGTCGCCACAGTCCAGGTGTCATCCCAGATCTCGTACTCCAGTGATCCCAGGTTGATCATCGGTTCGATGGTGAATGTCATACCCGGCTCGATGATGATGTCCAGGTTGGGGTCATCGTAGTGCGGCACAATGAGCCCGTTGTGGAACGTCGGACCCACACCGTGACCGGTGAAGGCGCGAACCACGTTGTAACCGAACCTCTTTGCGTACGCCTCGATCACCCGGCCAACGACGCTGAGCGCCCTGCCCGGTTTGACGGCATTGATGGCCCGCGTGGTGGCCTCCCGGGTCCGCTCCACCAGAAGGCGGTGTTCCTCGGAGACGTCTCCGGCCAGGAAGGTGGCGTTGGTATCGCCGTGCACACCGTCGATATAAGCGGTGACGTCGATGTTGACGATGTCGCCGTCCTGGATCACGGTCGAATCCGGTATCCCGTGGCAGATGATCTCGTTGAGTGACGTGCAGCACGACTTGGGGAATCCCCTGTATCCCAGTGTCGACGGGTATGCGCCCTGGGAAACCATGTAGTCGTGGGCAATTCGGTCCAGTTCGTCGGTGGTGACGCCGGGGGCCACGGCCTCACCCGCGAGCGCCAGCGCCTGCGCCGCGATCCTCCCGGCGACGCGCATCTTTTCGATCACCTCGGGTGTCTGGACGTACGGCTCCCCGATGGCCTCGGCGACCTTGGACTTGCCCACGTACTCGGGCCGGTCGATCGACGCGGGAACCTTACGCTCGGAAGAGAGCTCTCCTGCGATCAACGCAGCACGAACAGTCATGGATGCAGCGTAGCTGGGCCTACCGGGCGGCTACGCGTTGATGACGATGGGGTCGCCGATGCCGACGGTGTTGTAGTACCACGAGGCGTTATCCGGGCTCAGGTTGATGCAGCCGTGGCTGACATTCGAATTACCCTGTGAGCCGGTGGACCAGGGGGCGCTGTGCACGTACACGCCGCCCCAGGTGACCCGGACCGCGTAGTAGACCGTCAACTTGTACCCCTCAGGGTCATTGAGCGGAATGCCGATGGTGCGCGAGTCCATCACTACCGGGCTCTGCTTCTCCAGCGCGGTAAACGATCCAACCGGCGTGGGGTGCTTCGGCTTTCCCATCGATGCGGGCATCTCTCGCATGGTCACGCCATCGATCTTCACCGTGAACGTGTGGGCGCTGATGCTGCCGATGCCCAGCACCTCCGAGCCCGTCTGGAACTTGTACTTCATTTCGCCGGCGGCCACCGAGATGGTCGAATGCGCGGGCCAGTACTCACTCGGGGTGAACCGGACGGTCGAATCGTCGATCCAGCTGAAGCCGCCTGCCGGGACCTTCGGGGCGGAGAAGGTGATGGACCGCTCCGCCGCCGCACGGTCACTGACCGGACTCGCGAAATGGATCGTCACCGGCATAGCCACACCGACCACGGCTCCCGGGGTGGGCGACACGGATGCGATACCGCTGGGACTCGCGGCCGAGGCCGCGCCTAGTAGATACGGATGCACCGGTGCGGCGATCACGACGTTCATCAGGAGGCTGGCGAGTCCAGTCACTACAAGCACACTCCGAAATGCTCTGCGCAAGCTTACTTTCCTCCCTGGCACGGTTTTGACTACATGGTAGTTCGTGATCGACCTGCAGAACGTTAGCGACAACGCGCACAATCGCGTACATGGGTGTCAGATTGGAATCCATCGTCATCGATTGCCGCGACTCCACCACGCTCGGGCGTTGGTGGGCCGACGTGCTCGAATGGCCCTACACGGTCGACGAGGACGGCGATGTGGAGGTCTTTCAGCCCGACAGACATCCACCGTCACTGTTCTTCCTGAAAGTCCCCGAGCAGAAGGAGGCCAAGAACCGGCTGCACCTGGACTTTCGCGGTGCCGACCAGCAAGCCGAGGTGGAGCGGTTTCTGGCCCGCGGCGCTACCAGAATCGATATCGGGCAAGGCGATTCAAGTTGGGTCGTGCTGGCCGATCCGGAGGGCAACGAATTCTGCGTGCTAGAGGCGCTTGCGGACTAAGCCAGGTACCCCGGTGGCAGTGACTCGAACATGATCTTGGTGGCACGCACCGCGGCCTCAGATCCGCCGCCCCCGACGATCAATGTGGCGAAGGCCATATCCCCGCGATACCCGGCGAACCAGGCATGCGATCCGCCCGGGAACTCGGCCTCACCGGTCTTTCCGTAGATCTCACCTTCGCCCTTGACATCCATGGCGGTACCGCTGAGAACCGTCTCGCGCATCATCCCACGCAGGCCGTCGACCATTTTCGAGCTCACCAGCGGTCGCTCACCCGTGACCTGGGTGGCCTGACCCGAAATCAGCTGCGGTACAGGCGTCTTACCGTTTGCCACGGTGGCCGCCGCCAGCGCCATGCCGAACGGTGTGACCAGCACCTTGCCCTGCCCAAATCCGTCCTCGGTGCGTTCGGTCAGATTGACGGTGGGCGGCACATCCCCGGAGATGGTGGGGATACCCGCGACAACGTAATCGGGACCGATACCGAATTGGGAAGCGGCGATGGTCAGGCCGTCCAACGGCATCTCGCTGGCCAGCTTGGCGAAGGTGGTGTTACACGAATTCGCGAAGGCACGCGCCATCGGCACCGTACCGAGATCGAACTCGTTGTAGTTGGGGATGCTGCGATCGCCGATGGTGATGCGCTTCGGGCAGCCCAGCATGGTGTCGGGAGTGGCCATGCCGCGGTCCAGCGCGGCGCCCGCAGTGATGATCTTGAACGTCGACCCCGGTGGAAACAGCCCCGTGGTGGCCAACGGTCCATCCGCATTAGCGGCGGCGTTCTGGGCGACCGCCAGGATCTCTCCCGTCGACGGCTTGATGACCACCAACATGGCCTTCTGGCCGCGCGTGTTGACGGCATTCTGCGCGGCGTTCTGCACTGGACGGTCCAGGCTGATCGTCTTCGAAGGTGCTGGGGTGGGTTTCACCTCGTTGAGGACGACGGCGTCGACACCGTTCTGGTTGACGCTGACGGCGCGCCAACCGGCCTCACCATCGAGTTCGTCGAGCACGGCCTTCTTAACCTGCGCGACGATATCGGGCGCGAACGAGTCATCGGTGGGCAGCAGATCCGCGATCGGTGTCATCACCACGCCGGGGCGCAATGCTCCCGGCCGGGTCTCGAGCGCAATGGAGACCTTGTCCCAGTCATCCTTGCGCAGCGTGATCAAAGTCATCGGCGTGGTCTGCGCGCTCGCCTGCTCGGCGAGGGCGGCGGCATTGATCTGGTCGTCATAGGGCCTGATGGCATCGGCCAGCGCGGTGGCGGTGCTCATCAGCGCTTTACCGGCCTGAGAAGCGTCGAACGCGATCCGGTACAGGTTGGCCGGTGCCAGCACGGTCGTACCGCCCGCCTCGTTGACCGTCGCCCGCTTGGCCGGTTCGGTGCGCAACGAAAGCGATTGACGCTCACCGAGTTTGGGGTGCAGATCACTGGGCGCCCAGCGCACCTCCCAGCTACCGGCCGTGCGCAGCATTTCCAGGCGCCCGTTGTAGGCCCAGGTGCGCTTCCTGGGCAGTTGCCAGGTATACGTCGCATCGGCACTGCCCGTGTCCTGGGTGTACTGCGAACCGTTCACGATGGCCTTGAAGGACGTCGCCTGCAGGCCCGAGAACGCCTGATCCAGACCTACTTTCGCGCCATCCGGGTCGTCGGTCATTTTGGCGGCCGCGGCGGTGTCACCGCTGGCCAGTGCCTGGAAAAACTTCTCCGCCACAGGGCCGGGCCCGTCGGGGCGCGGGGTGCACGCGACCGTGCCGACCACCAGCAGCGCGGTACCGAACAACGGCAGGGACCAAACACGTCTGGACATCGGGTCGATGCTATGACCGCGAGCCCCCAAAACCCCGGAGGCACACGGGTCTAACGAGGATTAGCTGACAAGAACCGTCGCGAAAGTGCCGATACGGGTGAATCCTGCCTTGGCATAGGACGCGCGGGCGACCTCGTTGAAGCTGTTCACGTACAGGCTCGGGATTCGTCCGCTGCGATGGACCGCGGCCGCGATGGCGGCCACCCCCGCGGTGCCGAGCCCGCAGCCACGGAACTCCGGGTCAACCCACACGCCCTGAATCTGACTGACGCTCAGCGATTGTGATCCGATTTCGGCCTTGAAGATGACGCGGCCGTCCTCGAAACGTGCCCATGCCCTACCCGCGTCGATGAGGCCGGCCACCCGTCGCCGATACCCCCGTCCCCCGTCGCCGTTGCGCGGGTCTACGCCCATCTCGCCGATGAACATCTGGACCGAGGCCTTCAAATACTCGTCCAGCTCCTCGGCGCGCACCTGGCGGACCGCGGGGTCGACGGCGCATGTCGGCGTATCGAGCATTGCCAGCAAGGGCTGACAGGCGCGGACCTCGCGCGCCGGTCCCCAGACCGGATCAAGGTGGCACCACATATCGAGAACCACATCGGCGGGGCCGACCAGGGAGGGGCAGATCCGGTGCTGCTCTATTGCCCGTTCGGCGAACAGTCGGGTGGCCTCGGGTCCACCCGCCAGCGGAATAATCGTGGTCCCGACGAAGCACAGCGAGTCTGCCAACGCACCCGTCGACCAGATTTCACCGCCGATGGCGGTGGGATCGGCACCACGGGCCTCCACCCGGGCGGCCAGCATGCAGGAGGCCACCGGGTCGACATCAAGAACGCTGCGGACCGCGTCAGTGTCCGATAAACCGAGCACACGCACGGCATCAGAGGACGGCGCTCCGGGTGCTCCAGGCGCCGGCAGTGTTGTCGTCATCGGCAATCGCTCCCGTGTCCGTTGCGCCGAGCTGCTTTCAGCTTACGGTGACGACCGGCTGGCCTGTCGGGGATTCACCGGAGCCAATCCCTGTGCCGTTTTCCAAGCCCATCTGTTCGGCTAATCGCATGGCCTCGTCGATCAGCGTTTCGACGATCAGTGCCTCCGGCACGGTCTTGATGACCTCACCCTTCACGAAGATCTGCCCCTTGCCGTTTCCGGATGCCACGCCCAAGTCGGCCTCGCGGGCCTCCCCCGGTCCGTTGACGACGCATCCCATGACCGCGACGCGCAGCGGTACATCGAGTCCCTCCAGGCCGGCGCTGACCGCGTTGGCGAGCGTGTAGACGTCGACCTGCGCCCGACCGCAGGACGGGCAGGACACGATTTCCAGCCCACGCGGCCGCAGGTTGAGGGACTCCAGGATCTGGTTGCCCACCTTGACCTCTTCAACGGGCGGCGCCGAGAGGGATACTCGGATGGTGTCCCCGATGCCCTTGGACAGCAGCGCGCCGAAGGCCACGGCCGATTTGATGGTGCCCTGGAATGCCGGACCGGCTTCGGTGACACCCAGGTGCAGCGGGTAGTCACATTGCGCGGCAAGCTGTTCGTATGCGGCGACCATGACCACCGGGTCGTTGTGCTTGACACTGATCTTGATATCGCCGAACCCGCATTCCTCGAACAGTCCGGCCTCCCACAGCGCCGATTCGACGAGCGCCTCGGGTGTGGCCTTGCCGTACTTACCGAGAATGCGCGGATCGAGGGAGCCTGCGTTGACGCCGATCCGGATCGGGATTCCGGCCGCACCGGCCGCCTTGGCGACCTCCTTGACGCGCCCGTCGAACTCCTTGATGTTTCCCGGATTCACCCGCACCGCGGCACAGCCGGCATCAATCGCGGCGAAAATGTACTTAGGCTGAAAGTGGATATCGGCGATGACCGGGATCTGGCTCTTACGGGCGATCTCGGAGAGGGCGTCGGCGTCCTCCTGCCGCGGACAAGCAACGCGCACCATGTCGCAGCCGGAGGTGGTCAATTCGGCGATCTGCTGAAGAGTCGAGTTGACGTCGTGGGTCTTGGTGGTGCACATCGACTGCACCGACACCAGGTGATCGCTACCCACCCCGACATTTCCGACCATGAGCTGACGCGTCTTACGCCGCGGCGCCAGTGTCGGCGGCGGTGCACTCGGAATGCCCAGGCTGGTCATGTATCTCCTACTGGAAGAGTCTAATCGGGTTGACGATGTCAGCGGTGATGGTCAGCAGCATGTAGCCGACAACCACCACCAGGACGAGGTACGTCGCCGGCATCAACTTCATGTAGTTAACGGGCGCGCCCACCGCCATCCCGCGCGCGGACCGGATCATGTTGCGGATCTTCTCGTAAGTGGCCACCGCGATATGTCCACCGTCAAATGGCAGCAACGGCAGCAGATTGATAGCGCCGAGCGCAAAGTTGAGCTGCGCCAACAGTATCCAGAACATGATCCACATGTCGTGCTCTACCGTCTCGCCGCCCATGCGGCTCGCACCGATGACGCTCATCGGGGTGTCCATCGCTCGTTCGCTGCCGGTGATCGAATCCCACAGCGCGCCTACCTTGGTGGGGATCTTCCCGATGGCCTTGACGGTTTCGACGGAGACGGTTCCGATGAGGTTCCCGGTGGCGGGAATCGCCGTCACCGGGTTGTAGTGAATCTGCGGCACATAGGTTCCCAGGGTGGCGCCGACTGCGCCCACCGCGATGAGCTTGCCGGCCTTCTCGTCCCAGCGTTGTGTCTCGGCCACGGTCACAATGAGCGATTGCTGCTTGCCATCGCGCACGATCTCGAACACCTGAGGACCGCGCAACCCTCGAATAGCGGTGACCAAATCGCTCGACGTGCTGACCTGCTTGCCACCGGCGGTGAGCACCTGGTCGCCGGCCCGCAGCCCCCCGGCCGCCGCAGGTCCTTCGCCCGTGCACGGAGCCATGTCCTTAGGATCCGCACCCTTTTGCGGTGCCACACAACTGGTTTGAGCGATCTCGGGGTGAGTGGGCGCATTGTTGTCGGGTAGACCCCACGTCAACACCACGACGTAGAACACCACGATGCCGATGAGAAAGTTCATGGCCGGCCCGGCGACGAGCACCGCCACCCGCTTCCAGACCTTCTGCTTGTACATCGCACGGTCGGCTTCCTCCGGGGTGAGCTCCTCCACCGAGGTCATACCCGCGATATCGCAGAATCCGCCCAGCGGGACGGCCTTCAGGCCGTACTCAATAACGTCTCCTCCGGGTGCAGGACGTTTGGTGGACCACAGCGTCGGCCCGAAGCCGACGAAGTAGCGACGCACCTTCATACCGGTGGCACGCGCCACCCACATGTGCCCACACTCGTGCAGCGCCACCGATACCAAGATCGACAGCGCAAACAACGCAATACCTATCGCGTACGCACCCATCAGGCCAAATCATCCTCTTCACGCAGGCGGCTCATCGATTTTCCTCCGCCAAGATCAGTTGCGCAGCCAGCTGGTCAGCCCAGTGCTGCGCGTCAAGTACATCCTCAACGGTAGCCGGTTCCGCGACCCACTGGCCTGCGGCGTCGAGCACATCGGCAATTGTTCGCACGATGGACCTGAATCCGATACGTCCGGCCAGGAAGGCGGCGGCCGCGGTTTCATTGGCGGCGTTGTAGACGGCGGTCATGCATCCCCCCGCTTCACCGGCGCTCCGAGCGAGGTCGACGGCGGGAAACACCTGCGCATCCAGTGGCTCGAACTGCCAGGTAGAAGCGGTGCCGAAATCGCAGGCGGCGGCCGCTCCGGGCACCCGCTCCGGCCATCCCAGGGCCAAGGCGATGGGCAGTTTCATATCGGGCGGGCTGGCCTGCGCCAGCGTCGACCCATCGGTGAACGTCACCATCGAGTGCACGATCGACTGCGGGTGCACGACGACACCGATCTGGCGGTAGGGCACTCCGAACAGCAGGTGCGTCTCGATGAGTTCGAGCCCCTTGTTGACTAGCGAGGCCGAGTTGAGGGTGTTCATCGGCCCCATCGACCAGGTGGGATGCGCTCCCGCCTGCTCGGGGGTGACGTCCTCGAGCTGTTCGGCGGTCCAGCCCCGGAACGGCCCGCCGGATGCGGTGAGGATCAGCTGAGCAACCTCGCCATGGGTTCCACCGCGCAGGCATTGCGCGAGCGCGGAATGTTCGGAGTCGACGGGCACTATCTGTCCCGGGGATGCGGCCTTGGTGACGAGCGGTCCCCCGGCAACCAGGGACTCCTTGTTGGCGAGGGCCAGCCGCGCCCCCGTCTTCAGTGCGGCCAGGGTGGGACGTAGTCCGAGAGCGCCGACGAGTGCGTTGAGCACCACATCGGCCTCGGTGTTCTCCACCAGCTCGGTGACGGCGTCGGGCCCGCTCAGCACGGGTACGTCGAGCTGTGCGGCGGCCGCTGGATCTGCCACCGCGACGTTGGTGACCCCCGTGGCGTTGATCTGCTTGCGCAGCAGGTCGATGTTGCCGCCGCCTGCGGCCAGGCCGACGACCTCGAATCGATCGGGGTTGGCGGCGATGACCTCAAGCGCCTGGGTACCGATGGACCCGGTGCTGCCCAAGAGCAAGACCCGACAGACCTCTGAACCAAGTGTCACCCACGTATTGTGCCCCCAGTACGGGCCCGCTCTAGCTCGTGAGCACCACGGGACGGTGCAGCTCCACATCACCGGAGGCCGAACGCACCTGGACGAGGAACCTCTCGTCCCCTTGTAGCGGTCCGTCCACGGAATCCAGCGAGTTGGTGACGACGCCGTTGGCGGTGTCGATCGCCAGTTTTGCAGCGGTGCCCGCCGGGATGCCGACGGATGTGTTCCCACTGGCCGTGTCGAAGATCAGTCCGCCGACGATCGCGGACCCGATGGTCACCGAGCCCGAGGATGAGGCCGCTTTGATATTCCCGCGCAGTTGCTTGATGGCGAGGTCTCCCCGAGCCGTCTGAAAGCCGATATCGCCGGTGAGCTCCCTGATCGATACGCCGCCCGAGGCGGAATCGATCTTGGCGTCCCCGGTGATCGTGTCGATCAGCAGATCACCGCTTGCCGATTGCAGTCGCACGTCTCCGAAGGCACCGTCGGCGCGCACTTCCGCCGAGGCCACCGAGATATCCAGGACCGACTGGGTGGGCAGTTCAATGATGATGTCCACGGTGCCGGTGCGGAAGGTCAGGCCCGGTGACGACTCCACCGAGAGCAGGCCCTTTCCGAAGGTGACCCGGGTGCGCTCGGCGGTCTTGATGTCCAGCGCCTTGGATACGTCTCGTGGCCTGACGTCGACGGTGGTGTTCGCACGGTCACTCGCAATGATCTGCAGCGTGCCGCGCGCCAGTGCGACCTTGGCAGCGACGGGGTTGAGGGTTTCGAACTTGGACATAGCGATATTCCTTTCTTTGTTAGCGGACCCAGCCGCTTATGGTGTTACCTGAACTGAATGTTGTTGAGCTATAGGGTTTTTTGATCGCAGCGGCCGCCGCACGCACCAGCCAGGCGTTGAGCGAGATCCCCTCGTTGCCGGCGGCGGCCTCGACGATGGCCCGCAGGCTTTCCGGTAGTCGCAGGGTCACCCGCCAGGTGCCGGCGCTGTCGTCGATCGCGAAGGCCGGTTCGGCTTGCTGCTGAGTGGCCGGCCGGTTCACCACAAACTGCGGTTCGCGGCCGCGCAACCGCACGTCTACCGAGGTGGGCGCCAGCTCGCGGGTGATCTCCTCGGTGGCCGCCGAGAGCGCGTCCAGTAGCGCGAGCCGAATGGCGGAGTCGAGCGGCGCGGTCAGTCGATCGGCGAGCTCCTCGGCCTCCGACCCCCCGGCTTTCGCGGCGATGGCGAGGTCGTGACGCACCGAGTCGACGTACGGTTGCAAGTCCATGACGTCATGGTGACACCATTTTGGTGTCACCGCAAGTGTCATGGTGACGACCAGGTATTGGCCGAATATCTACTACCGGTTCCGTAGACTCACCCGACGACATGGCAGACTGACCACCGAAGACGGTCAAGAGTTCGGATCGAGATTCTGAGGAGGGCTGGCGGTGGCCACGACTGAGGTTGTCAAGCACGACGGAGTCGATGTCGAGGACGTGCCGTCCGCAGCGTTCGGGCGCGGGCTCTCCGGCCAGAACCCCCGCGTCTTCCACATCCTTGGCATTGCCATTGCGGGCTTCTTGCTGCTGATGCTCAAGGGCAATCACGTCGGCAAGGTCGAGGACATCTTCCTCATCGGGTTCGCCGCCATCGTGCTGGCGTTCACCGTGAACGATTACTTGGGCCGTCGCTCGGGCCGCATCCGCTAGCTAGCGCTCGGAAGCCGCCAACTGGCCGCATGCGGCGGCAATCTCCCGACCGCGGGTGTCACGCACCGTGCAGGAGACCCCCTGCTCACGGACGCGTCGTACAAATTCGCGCTCGACCGGTTTCGGGCTGGCATCCCATTGGCTGCCCGGCGTCGGGTTCAGCGGAATCAGGTTCACATGAACCATCTGACCCAAGGCTTTTCGCAACTTCTTGCCGAGCATGTCGGCACGCCACGGCTGATCGTTGATATCGCGGATGAGCGCATATTCGATCGACACCCGCCGGCCCGTGACGTCGGCGTAGTAGCGCGCGGCATCGAGCACCTCGGTGATCGCCCACCGCGTGTTAACCGGCACCAGGGTGTTGCGCAGCTCGTCATCCGGACAATGCAACGAGACCGCGAGCGTGACGCCGAGCCCCTCGTCGGCAAGTTTCCGGATGGCCGGTGCCAGCCCCACCGTGGAGACCGTGACACCGCGCTGCGATATGCCGAAACCGTCGGGGGGTGGTGCGGTGATCTTGCGCAGCACCGTGAGCACCCGGTTGTAGTTGGCCAGGGGCTCCCCCATGCCCATGAACACGATGTTCGACAACCGGCCGGGCCCGCCCGGTAGCTCGCCATCGCGCAATGACGATGCGGCATCACGAACTTGTTCCAGAATCTCGGCGGCCGACAGGTTACGCGTCAGCCCACCCTGGCCGGTGGCGCAGAACGGACATGCCATACCGCACCCAGCCTGCGAGGAGATGCACAGCGTGTTGCGGTCCGGATAGCGCATCAGCACCGATTCGACTGTGCTGCCATCATGTAAGCGCCACAAGGTCTTTCGAGTATCTCCGGAATCACAGGCCACCTGGCGCAGCGGATCAAGCAGTCGGGGAAACAGCGCCTCGCCCACGGCGTCCCGCGCGCCTGCCGGCAGGTCCGTCATCGCCGCCGGGTCGCCCACCAGTCGTCCGTAGTACTGGTTGGCGATCTGCTTGGCGCGAAACTCCGGAAGCCCCAGTGAACTCACGATCTCACGGCTCTGCTCCAGGGTCATATCCGCCAGATGGCGCGGCGGCATGGCCCGACGCGGCGCGTCGAACACCAGCGGGAGGGACCTGTTTTCGGCAGACATAACCGACTCAGTATCCCAGGTCTGCGCTAGTCCCCGGAACCCGAACGTGCCCGCACGTGCATCCGCTCCCCCTGCGGGCCGAAAATGTGGAGCACTTCGACGGGCTTGTCGGTCGGATTTCCGAACCAATGCGGAACATGAGTGTCGAACTCGGCGGCTTCACCCGCGGGCAGGATGAGGTCGAGCTCACCCAGCAGCAGGCGCACTTTCCCGGAGAGCACGTACATCCACTCGTAGCCGTCATGGACCTTCAGGTTCGGTTCCCCCTTGGGTGAGTGCGGCGGGATGATCTGCTTGTAGCACTGCACCCCGCCGGGCCGGCGGGACAACGGCACATAGATCGATCCGTCTCGTTTGAACGGTTTGAGGTGAATGCGCGGGTCTCCCGTGGCAGGTGCGTTCACCAGCTCGTCGAGCGGCACTTGGTGTGCCTCGGCGAGGAGCAACAACAGCTCCAGTGTGGGTCGCCGCCGACCGGATTCCAGGCGAGACAGCGTGCTCTCGGAAATTCCCGTCGTCTCGGACAACTGCGCCAGGGTGACCTGACGATGCAGGCGCAGCGCCCGCAGCCGCGGCCCCAGTGCATCGAGCACGGCCTCCAGCCTTTGATTCTGTTCGTCCATACCCGTCATATTGCCACTTTGGCAAGAAAACTTGCGTATTTTGCCGGGTCGCCCCAATAGTGGTGTCATGAACAAACTCTGGGATGTAGCCATCGTCGGTGGTGGAGCCGCAGGCCTGTCGGCGGCCATCACCCTCGCCCGGTCGCGGCGGTCCGTCGTCGTGATCGACGATCACCGGCCGCGCAACGCCCCGGCGGATCGGGTGCACAACTATCTCGGACGCGAGTCGACGCCGCCGGCCGAGCTATTCGGCATCGGAAGAGATGAAGCGGCGCAATACGGCGCCACATTCCATGATGCGCAGGTCACCTCGGTGTCCCACGCGGACAACCATTTCGACGTGTCAGTGAATTTTCAGGACAACAGGACCTCGACGGTCCATGCGCGTCGGGTCCTGGTGGCCACGGGTGCGGTAGATGAGTTACCCGAAATCGAGGGGCTGGCCGAACGCTGGGGCCGTGACGTGTTGCACTGTGCCTACTGCCACGGTTGGGAGGTCCGCGACCACACCATCACGGTGCTGGGCACCGGCCCCCTCGCGGTCCACCACGCGCTCATCTTCCGTCAGCTCAGCGAGAACGTCACCCTGTTGCGGCATAACGACTTTCCGCTATCGGACGAAGAGGCAGCGCAGCTGGCCCGCCGGGATATCGGCGTCATCGACGGACCTGTGACACGGCTGCGCATCACCGATGACGCACTCGCCGGGGTGGAGCTGGAAACGGGCGCCACGGTGGCGTGCGAGGCGCTGGTCGTCGCGACGGTGGTGTCAGCGCGTATCGACATGCTGGCCCCCGTGCGCTTGACGACGCAGGAGATGAGACTCGGGGACCAGCTACTGGGGACATACCTACCGGTCGCCAGGGGCGCCACGGCAGTCCCAGGTATCTACGCCGCCGGAAACGTCACCGATATCAGGGCACAGGTCATCACATCGGCGGCGGCCGGAACCGAGGTAGCCGCCACCATCAACGCCGACCTCGCGGTCGTCGACGCGCAGGAGCTGCAGCATGCATGATCACAACAACCCACCCTCCGATGAGAATTCTTGGGACGACTTCTACCAGTCACACGATGCGCTCTGGAGTGGGAATGCCAATCCACAACTGGTGAGAGAGATTTCGACACTGCCTCCCCGTACCGCGCTGGACGCAGGCTGCGGCGAGGGTGGCGACGCGATCTGGCTCGCGCAGAAGGGCTGGCGGGTCACCGGCCTGGATTTCTCGGAGACAGCGCTGGGCCGCGCCGCCGATAACGCCGCGAAGGCCGATCCCGAGCTCGCCAACCGGATCACTTGGGCGCACGCCGACCTGACCACATGGCAGCCGCGTCGTCTATTCGATTTGGTGACATCGCATTTCATGCACCTACCCACCACGCTCCGCGAGCCCGTGTTCGTGTCGCTGGCCGACGCCGTCGCTCCTGGGGGCACGCTGCTGATCGTGGGGCACCATCCGTCGGATATGCAGGCGGCGATCGGGCGGCCGGATCTGCCCGACTGGTATTTCACCGCCGAGGATATCGCCGACACCCTCGACCCGGGCCGATGGAACGTTCTTATCGCCGAGTCACGGATGCGGAAGTTCGCGCGGGACGGCGAGGAATTCGAAATCGCCGACACGGTGTTGCGGGCCGAGCGCAAGCCGTCGGAGGGATCGAGCTAGGCGATAGCCGCGGATTCTCCCGAAAGAGCCTCGCGTGCAGCCTGTTCCACGGCTGAGAGCACACCTGGGTCCAGCCCGCGACGGCCGACGACCGACAAGGTCGCCAGGTTCGCCGCGGGCATGACGTCCACCGGCGCAATGCCGTCGGGCAACCAGCCGATGATGGGTAGCAGCGCCATCCCGAGACCCGACCGCAGGCCCGCGTACAGGCCTGACAAATCCGGCGATTCACCGGTGATCTGATACGGACGCCCCAGCGTGTGCAATGCACTGAACATCGGTGCGCGCAGGGTGCACGGTTCGGTGAAGGTCATGATCTGCAGGGGCTCACCGGAACTCACCTTGTAGCCACGCGCCGCCACCCATTGCAGGCGAACGGTGCCCACCGCGTTGGCGCGATCCAGGCCCGACCCGTCCAGAATTACCGCCAGGTCCATGGTTCCCCGGTCGACGGATTCGGCGAGATAGACGTTGCGATCGAAACGCACGCGCGCCGACCAGTCCGGGAGATGATCACGTAGCGCCGTGGTGATGCTCGGCAATATCAAGTCCGCGCCGTGCTCGGTGACTCCGAGAACCAGGGTGCGCTCTTGACCGGTAATCAGATCGTCGACCGCCACATCATGGGCGTCAAGAATGCGGCGGGCATGCGCCAACAGCTGCGCGCCCCTATCGGTAAACACCACGCCGCGCCCCGAACGCCGGACCACCGGTTCGCCGATCGCGGCCTCCAGCTTGCGCACGTGCTGACTGATCGCGGACTGGGTCAGGTGCAGCACCGCGGCGGCTCGGTGGAAACCTCCACAGTCCGCGACCGCGACAAGTGACCGCAGGGGTGCGATATCGAGTGTCGAACTCGCCATATCGCCACCGTAGTCCGATCACAAAACCTGATCAATATTCTCCTCCGCACACGAAGAACATTGATCTGGCTGGCAGCCAGAATCACGACCGATAAGGACTACTGATTGATTCTGATCAGTAATTATCGTTGGACATCAACCGCCCGGACCGGCGACCATGGCAGTCATGCAGAAGATGACCGTGCCTATGCCGATCTCCTCGGCCGCGGCACTCACGTTTCTGTACGCGCTCGGCTACCCCATCGGCGCGCTCTCGGTATCGGCCATGACACCCATGCTGGTTCTGGTCGCCCGCTTCGCCCTCGCCGGCGCGATTCTGGCCGCCTGGGCGCTCGCTGCGAAGGCCGCCTGGCCAACGGGCCGCAAGCTGGGCCACGTCATCATCACCGGGCTGCTGATGCAGGCCGTGCAGTTCTGTGCGCTGTACGAGGCCCTGGAACATGGGGCCCCCGCGGTGTTGGGCGCGGTCGTCATCTCGATGAATCCCGTTGTCACCGCGGTGCTGGCCGCCCTCTTCCTGGGCGAGCGCCTCAGCGGCCGGCGGCTTGTCGCGCTTGGCCTAGGCGTGGTGGCGGTGTTGGCCGCCTGTGCCAACCGGCTGCTCGCCACCGGCGGAGTCGACACCGTACTGGTGCTGCTGCTGGTCGCTTTGTTGGGTCTGGCCGCGGGCGGCGTCTATCAGCAACGTTTCTGCGCCGATGTCGACTTCCGCGTCAACAGCGCTATCCAGAACCTCGCCGGACTGCTACCTGCCGGCGCTCTAGCCCTGCTGACGCCCAGCGTCGTGCACGATCCGTGGAAGGCGGTGGGCGCGGTCGCGGCGGTGGTGCTGTTCAACGCCACCCTGTGCACCTCGCTGTACGTCCGCTCGGTGAGCAAGTTCGGCGCGGCGGCCGTCGCCATGCTGTTCTGCGTCATCCCGGCCGTCGCCGGGTTGCTGTCCTGGGTTCTACTCGGCCAGCGCGTGGACATCGGCATGGGAATCGGCCTGGTGATCGGCGCGCTCGCCTGCTGGCTCAATGCCCGGGCCAGCCGGCCTGCCGCGGCGCAGGACAAGCCCGCAATCGACGGGGCCACCGCCGCGCCTACCCGTCAGCCGCTAGTGGCCAGCTAGCCTGGCTGCATGCGTGCCCTGTTACTCGGTGGTCTGATCCTGCTCGGAGCTCCGCTCCTGGTCGCCGGATGCTCGAGAGGGGCGACGGTTTCTCCGACCACTCCCTCATCGAGCCAGTCAACATCGAGCAGCACCACCAGCAAGGCCCCCACCACGACTACGACCACGACTCCCCTCGACTTACCCGAGCCTGCCGCAGGTGCACCGTATGAGGCTGTGGCCCAGTGGATTTCCAAGGGAGCCCCGGTAGCGGCCGCCAACTTCCACGCAGCCATCAGCCAGGATGGACAAAAGACCGATCTCGGCGACAACGTCGCCTTCAAAACCCCTTCGGGTAAGACCCGATGCATGACGAGCAATATCGAGCCGGACACGCTGTCCTGCCTGGTCAACCTGACGAGTCCGCCGAAACGGCCCGCCGATACCGAGGGGAACTGGGTCGGCGGTTGGACCGATTTCAACGGCCGTCAGGTCACGGTGGGTGGACTGCATGGCGACCCGGGCCCCTTCCAGAGCGGTGACGGAAATCCACTCGATTACGGTGGCCGCCTGACGTTCGGAGACTTCGGTTGCCGCAGTGAGACTTCCGGATTGTTCTGCGCGAATACCAAGGTTAAGTCCGCCATTCGGATCAGTGATGCCGGGATCGAGCCCTTCGGCTGCTTGAAAGAGGTCACTCCCTCCGAGGGCAATGGTCGCGAGTTCAGCTGCTAGCGCGGCAACAATTGGGCGAAGTACTCCTCACCGCGCGGTGAGAGCCGGTAACCCACCGGCAGGCTCAGTGTCAGGCCTAAGTTCTTGAGCTTGCGCACATGCACCTTGAAGGTGGCCAAATCGGGCCAGCGGGAGCAGGATTCGAGGTCCTTGGCGCGCACCTCGGGACGCTGGGCGATCTCGCGCAGCACGTCACGGGTCCAGGGGCCGGGCTTGGCACTGCGGTCCATCCGGTCCAGCCGCGCGTCGATATCGGCAAGGTCTTGGGCCGAAAGCGCCGCCGATGAAGCCAACACTGCACGCGGATCCGCCATCGCGATCTTGCGGAATGCCAAGCGGTACAACTGATCACCGCCGTTCGCGCCGATATCGCTTAGCGCCGCGGCGGCGGAAGAGTAGCCGGCCAGGAGCGCATCGGCATCGTCGATATCGCGTGCGGTGATCGCGTCGACGGCATCCACCTCTATAAAGTCGAACTCGGTCATGGAACGGATGCGATCCGAACCCACCCGGTAGCGACCGCCCACCTTCACCTGCGGCCGCTTCCAGCGCCGGTAGGCCACCGAGATGGTGCCGTCGTGGATTCCGGTGCGCAACCTCGGTTCGAACAGCATTAGATCCCCCGGTCGCTTCGCTCCTGCCCGCCGAACCAGATCCCCAGCGTCGCACCGTAAAGCTCTTCGAGGGCCTTCCAGTGACGTTCGGCCGCAGCCTCGTCATAGGTGGCGTTATCGGTGACGGCGTAGCCGTGTTTGGCGGGATACGTCTCGATGGTGTGCCGTACGCCGGCAGCTGTCAGCACCTGCCCCAGCAGCTGCGCCTGTTCGGGAGGGAAGGAAGCGTCCTCCTCGGCAGCGGCCACCAGCACAACGCCGGTGATCCGGTCGGCGATGCGGTGCGGACTGTTCGGATCATCGGCGTTGGCGAGATTGCCGCCATGAAACGAGGCGGCCGCGCCGACCTTTTCCGAATGAGCCGCCGCTACCCGCAATGAGATTCGGCCGCCCATGCAGTAACCGGTCAGCCCCACCTTGTCCCCGATCACCTCGGGCTGCTGCGCGAGCACGTCCAGGAACGCCCCCGCGTCGGCCTCGATCCGATCGGGGGTGAGTGTCCCCATTACCGAAAACAGCCGGGCGCGTTCCTCCGGATCACCGAAGGCGGTGGACAGATCGAACGGCGCCCAATCGCCCTCGCGGTAGTACACATCGGGCACCAATGCCACATACCCCAATGCGGCGAGCCGGTCCCCCATCTCCCGCATGACCTCGCGGGCGCCACCGGCATCGGGATAGAGAATGACACCCGGGCCGGGTGCATCCGGCAGGTGCAGCGTCGCGTGGCACTGCCCGTCGGGTCTGGCGATAAGAACGTCGCGGCGAGACATGGATCCATCAAACCAGCCACCCCTCCTCGTAGCTACCGCACTGGTATCTTGGGCCTCACTCGTTCGTCAAATACCAGGGGGAATCTGATGGCCTTCTTCGACACGCTCTCGACATCGTGGCAAATCTTCAAGACATCCGCGAAGGTGCTCGCCTCGCGCAAGGAGCTTGTCGTTTTCCCGATCCTGTCCGGGCTCACCTCGGCGCTCGTGCTGTTCGGGATGGTGGCCCTCGGGGTCGTGTTGTTGCCCGCCGCGGCCGGCGATTCGCTACCGCCGCTCTTCTACCCCGTGCTTGCCATCGGCTACTTCGTGGTGGTGTATGTCGTGACGTTCTGGCAGGCGGCGCTCATCTCGCAGGCGAATATCGCGTTGGAGGGCGGAGATCCGAGTGTCGCCGGGGGCATCTCGGCAGCCACCCAGCGCGGCGGTCGCCTACTGCCCTGGGTTCTCATCACCGGCGTCGTCTCCTGGATCATCAGTGCCATCGAGGAACGGGTTCCGTTCATCGGGAGGTTCCTCGACGTCGCGTGGCGCGTGGTCTCCTTCCAGGTGCTGCCCACCATCGTGCTGGAGAACCTCGGCGCGATCGACGCGGTCAAGAAGACCAAGGAAACGCTCAAAAATGCGTGGGGCAAGAACGTCGTCGGCGTTGCGGGGCTTGGCCTCTTCACCGGGCTGTTGACGCTGCCTGGGGTTGGCCTGATCTACCTCGGGGTTATCACCAACGTCGCTTCCGCGATGGGCGTGCTCGCCGGAATCGGCGTGCTCTGGATCCTGGCGGCCTCCATCATCGGCGCAGCCCTCACCGGAATCTTCCAGACTGCGCTGTACCGGTTCACGGTTGACGGCCAAGTTCCGGGGCCGTTCGCCGGAGTCGACCTGCGTCAGGCGCTCAAGACTCGTTAGACAGAGCTCAACAGCGCCGCGCCATCCAATGCCCCAGTGGCACGTGTCGCCCGTCCCCACGCCTCAGGTGCCACACTGATGACTAGTGCGCAAAGGTAACTAAGTATCAGGGGACTCGGTGGCTTCTTCCAACGCTCTGTCGACATCGTGGGACATATTCAAGACATCGATACGTCTCCTGCGCCGACACAGAACACTCGTGCTCTTCCCCGTCGCGGCCGGCATTACCGTCGTGCTGTTCATCGTGGTGTTGATAGCTCTGGGGCTCTTGCTACCGCCGAACATCGACAAGACCACGCCGCAGTTCGTCCGTACCGCCCTGGCCGTCGACTACGTCATCCTCTTGTATCTCACGATGTTCTGGCTCACGGCCCTCATCGCGCAGGCGAACGACGCGCTGGAGGGTAGAGAACCGAGCTTTGCCAAGGGTTTCTCGACCGCCACCCGCTACCGCAAGCGGCTGATTCCCTGGGTTCTCATCGAGGCGGCCGTCACGTGGGGCATCGGTGTCATCGACGAGAACCTCCTGTATGTCGGAACCCTCCTGCACGTTCTGTTCATCGGACGGTTCCTCGATCTCATGTGGCATGCGGTCTCATTCCAGGTGCTTCCCACAATCATTCTGCGAGACGTCGGCTCCGCGGACGCCATCAAGGCCTCCAAGAAAATGCTTCGGCGCCTGCTGGCCAAGAACGTCCTCGCCCAGATATGCCTCCGCGTCTTCACACTCATGCTGGTACTGCCGGGTGCGGGCTTGCTTTTTGCAGCCGCCGCCGTGGGCCAAGGAGGGCTCTCCGGGGTGCTCGGACTGTGCGGAGGGCTCTGGATTGCGGTCGCAGTCCTTATCGCCGTAACCGTTAGCGGGATCTATCAAACGGCGCTGTACCGAAGTGCAGCCGCGTAGAGCACAACCTAAATAAAGAGCGTCAGCACGATCCAGGTGGCGACGGCCGAGGGCAGTAGGGAATCGAGACGGTCCATGATGCCGCCGTGGCCCGGCAACAGCGTGCCCATATCTTTGATACCCAAGTCGCGCTTGACCTGGGATTCCACCAGGTCGCCCAGCGTTCCCGTAATGACGAGCATGACGCCCAGGGCGATACCGACGAATGGGTGATGCCCCAGCAGGAACGTCACCGCCAACGTAGACGCGGCCGTGCCCACGATCAACGACCCGGCAAGCCCCTCCCAGGACTTCTTCGGGCTGATGGCCGGCGCCATCGGATGCTTGCCGAACAGGACACCGGCGGCGTAGCCGCCAATATCGGAGAACGTAACACCCAACATCAGGCAGAACACCTGGGCCGCACCGTTTTCCGGGTACACCAGCAGGGCTCCGAATGACGCGAAGAGCGGAATCCAGGCCGCGACGAACACCGTAATGGCGACATCACGCAAGTAGTTCACCGGCTGCTGACTCAGCCCGTGGCCCACCAGGCGCCAAATCATGCACACCACAACGGTTGCGGCGAAGGCACCAAGAGCACCCGAAGTCCCCCACGGCCAGGTCAGCCAGATCATGGCCTGCCCGCCGACGAGGAGGGGGATGAACGGTACGGAGATCTCTGCCTGGCGCAGCCGCTTGGTGACCTCCCACGTGGCGATCGCCATGAAGAACGAGATGATCCCGACCCACAGTTTGGGCTCGTAGAGCAACGAAAAGATGATCAGCGCCGCCAGCAGTGCCCCAACGCCGATGGCGGCCGGCAGGTTGCGTCCGGCCCGGGACTTCGCCCCTGAAGGGGGCGCATCGGGCGCTGGAGCCGCGTCGGTATCTCCCATGGTCGTCATCACCGGCGGCCCTAGACCTCCAGTAGCTCGCCTTCTTTGTGCTTCACCAGCTCATCGATCTGGCTCACGTACTGGCCGGTGGTCTTGTCCAGATCCTTTTCCGCGCGGCCTACCTCGTCCTCGCCGGCCTCGCCGTCCTTCTTGATCCGGTTGAGCTCGTCATTGGCCTTGCGCCGGATGTTGCGCAGAGTCACCTTGGCGTCCTCGCCCTTGCCCTTGGCCTGCTTGACGAGCTCCCGACGACGTTCCTCGGTGAGCTGCGGGACGGCAATGCGGATGATGCTGCCGTCGTTGCTCGGGTTAAGCCCCAGATCCGAATTGCGGATGGCCTCTTCGATGGCCTTGAGCTGATTGGCCTCGTAGGGCTTGATGACCACAAGGCGCGCCTCGGGCACATTGATGCCGGCCACCTGCGTAATGGGGGTCGTGGTGCCGTAGTAGTCGATGACAACCCGGGAGAACATGCCGGGGTTGGCACGCCCGGTGCGAATCGTCGAGAAGTCGTCGCGGGCCACCGACACGGCCTTTTCCATCTTCTCCTCGGCGTCAAGAAGAACCTCGTCGATCACGAACGACCTCCTATGTAGTCCTGGTTGCGCACCATCACGGTGTAACCAGTGTTCCGATCTTCTCACCTGCAACCGCTCTGGCGATATTCCCTTCGGTCAGCAGGTTGAACACCAGGATCGGCATCCGGTTGTCCATACACAGGCTGAATGCGGTGGCGTCGGCGACCTGCAGTCCGCGGTCGATGACCTCGCGGTGGGTGATCTCCGGAAGAAATTCGGCGTCCGGGTTGGCGCGAGGGTCATCGGTGAAGATGCCGTCGACCGCCTTGGCCATGAGCACCACCTCGGCGCCGATCTCCAGCGCACGCTGCGCGGCGGTGGTGTCGGTGGAGAAATACGGCAGCCCCATACCGGCACCGAAGATGACGACGCGGCCCTTCTCCAAATGCCTTCTGGCCCGCAGCGGGATGTACGGCTCGGCGACCTGCCCCATGGTGATGGCGGTCTGCACACGCGTGACGATGCCTTCTTTTTCCAGGAAGTCTTGGAGCGCAAGGCTGTTCATGACGGTGCCGAGCATGCCCATGTAGTCCGAGCGGGTCCGTTCCATACCGCGCTGCTGCAACTGCGCGCCGCGGAAGAAGTTGCCACCGCCGATGACGACCGCCACCTCGGCACCGGTGCGGACCACCTCTGCGATCTGGCTCGCCACCCTGTGGACCACATCAGGGTCGAGGCCGACGGCTCCCCCGCCGAACATCTCGCCGCCGAGCTTGAGCAGCACCCTTTTATATCCGGTGCGGCTCACGTCGCGAGTCATCACGCCTCCTGGGTACGGGGATCACACAAAGCACAGCCATCGGGGCCCTGCAGGCCGCGATGGCGTTGTCCATCCTGCCCTATTGGGCGACGCTCGTTGGCACGACCCGGCGAACCGAATCTCCGTCGGGTGTGGTTTCGGTGAGGCCGACGAGGACCTGTGGCAACGGTGCCACGTGCAACACCCCCAGACGCTGGGTGGCACGGGTGAGCGCCACATAGAGCTCGGAGGCACCGCGTGGGCCGGCGGCGAGGATCCGTTCCGGCTGCACCACCAGGACGGCATCGAATTCCAACCCCTTGGTCTCCGAAGCCGGCACCGTCCCCGGCACACCGGGCGGCCCGATCACCACACTGGTGCCCTCGCGACCGGCCTCGTCGTGCACGAACTCGTCGATGGCCTTCGATAATTCTGCCTCGGTCAGTTGCCTGGACCATGGCAGGAATCCACTGGAACGGACCGATTCGGGCGGCTGGGTACCCGGCGCGAACTCGGCCAGCAGCGCCGACGCGACCGCCATGATCTCGGCGGGAGTGCGGTAGTTCACCGACAGCGGCCGGTAGACCCACCGACCCGGTACATACGGCTGCAGCATGGAGTCCCAGGATGTGGCTCCGGCTACCGATCGGCGCTGAGCGAGATCGCCGACCACGGTGAAGGAGCGGCTCGGGCAACGGCGCATCAGCACTCGCCAGTCCATTTCGGACAGCTCCTGAGCCTCGTCGACCACGATGTGGCCGTATGTCCAGTCACGGTCCGCGGAGGCGCGCTCGACGAGGTCGCGAGTGTCACGCTCGGTGAAACGTTCCGCGAGGTCCTCGCCGTCGAGCAGATCGGTGGCGAACAGATGGTCCTCGTCGTCCATCATGTCCTCGCGGCCGGTCATCATGTCGAGCACACCAGCGGCATACGCGGCCTCGGCCCTGCGTTCACGTTCGGCAGCCTCCTCCGCCGCCTTATCCCGGCCCACCAGGTCGACCAGCTCGTCAAGCAGCGGCACGTCTGAGACCGTCCAGGCGTCACCAACGGCCCGGGCCAGCGCCGGATCAGCACCGGCCGCGCGCAGCCGCTCAGGTGAGGTATACAGCTCCGCCAACAGCGTCTCCGGTGTCAGGATCGGCCACAGCGCATCGAGTAGGGCGGCGAACCCCTCATGATCTCCCAGCTCGTCGAGCAGTTCCGCGCGCAGATGCTCCCAGGCGGGGCGGTCCTCCCGCGTCAGCCAGCCCTTGCCGATGCGCGGGATCGCCCGCTCGGTGAGCGCCCACGTGATGACATCGGTGAAGACCGTCCGGGCCTCGTTGTGCGGAAGCTTGCTCGCGCGCGCCTCGTCGATGGCCCATTGCGCGATATCGGTATCGATACGCACCGAGACATCGGCCAGGTCGATCTGCACGGCCTGCTCGGGTGTCCGCTGCCGATCCGCGATCGCCGCCGCAAGCACACCAAGAATCTGCAGCGAGCCCTTGAGCCGCGCCGCCTCCGCGTCATCCTCGGTGGTGACCTCCAGACCCGGCAGCAGGTCGCCCGCCGTCGTGAAGACCACATTCGTCTCGCCCAATGAGGGCAGTACGCGCGAAATATGGCCGAGGAAGGCCGCATTGGGCCCGACGACCAGCACACCGTGGTGTTCCATCCGCTTGCGCTGGGTGTACAGCAGATAGGCGACGCGGTGCAGCGCCACGACGGTCTTGCCGGTACCGGGGCCGCCCTCGATCACCAGCACACCCGGATGATCAAGCCGGATGATCCGGTCCTGTTCGGCCTGGATGGTCGACACGATGTCGCGCATCCCGTGACCGCGCGGTGCGTTGACGGCCGCAAGCAGCGCGGTATCGCTCATACCGCCGCGTTCGCCGTCGCCCGCCTCGCCGTCCGGGCGGCCAAGGATTTCATCGGCGAAATCGTCGACGTGACGTCCCCGAGTTCGGAATTGACGCCGCCGCCGGGTGTTTTCCGGGTTGGCGCCGGTGGCGGTGTAGAACGCCTGCGCCACCGGCGCTCGCCAATCGATCAGCAACGGCTCGTATTCGTTCTGGCTGTCGAGAAGGCCTATCCGACCGACGTAGCAGCGTTCCCCCGTGATGGCGTCCAGCCGGCCGAAGCACAGGCCGTCATCGGCGACCTCCAACCGTTGCGTCTGCCTGGCCAGTGCGCGCACCTCGTCATCGCGCTCAACCATGGCGGCGCCGTTCTGCAGATCAACGGACTCGCGCAAGGCCGCGCGGTACCGGCCCTTCACGCGGGCGCGTTCGGCGTCGAGCCGCGTATAGAGCCCGGCGATGTACTCCTGCTCGGACTGCAGTTCTTCTTCGTGGGTCGGCACCCGGATTTCTCCCCATTCTCCTTCTAGTTCATGGCATCTGATATTCGGCCAGCGATTGTGCTCCATGACCGGGGCCTTGCCGCAAGCCCCACCATGCGATATATGATAAAGGGGCAGGGCTATTCATACCGACTCGGCGGTCGCCGCCGTCCGCAGCTCTTGTCGCCAACTCCACAAGCCGACCGCGGCCATGACGCTGAGGAACGCGTAAAAACCTGCCGTGAGGTTCAGACCCTTGAAGAGATAGACCCCGACAGAGAACGTGTCGGTGACGATCCACAGGGCCCAGTTCTCGATCCATTTTCGGTTCATCATGAATTGGGAGACCACACTGAGCCCAGTGATTATCGAATCAAGCTGTGGGACATTGGAATCGGTGAAGGTGACCAGGAAGGCATAGAGCCCCGCGACCAGGACCGCCAGGGACAATGCCAACGGCAGCCATGCCCATTGCGGCGTCCGCCGCACCGCCACCCCATGCCGGTCTCGGCTTCCCCGCTGCCACAGATACCAACCCTGCACTGCTAACGCAATAAACATGATCTGCAGGGCCGCATCGGCATACAGGGTCTGCCGACCAAAGACCACTATGTAGAACAGCGAGCTGACGATCGCCACCGGGAAGGTCCAAATATTTTGGCGGACAGCAAGGATGACGAACAGCACACCGGCCAGGCTCCCGATTAGCTCAGTCCAGTCCACGGCAACAGGCTAGCCGAGCAGTAAACTCGCGCCATGGCGACACCGGCCCAGCAGCGGAGCTTCTCGTGGCTGGCCAAGCTCATCAACGAGAGCGAGCCACGTTGCGGTGACGTGCGCGTCGTAGCCATCGACGGCCAGGGCGCTGCCGGTAAGAGCACCTTTGCTGCGCGATTGCGCACCGCGCTGTCAGCGACAACCCCTTCGACAGTGGTCCTGCACACGGATGACTTCGCGTCCTGGGACACGCTCTTCGGGTGGTGGCCCCGGCTCGAGGACCAGGTACTGACGCCCTGGGCGCACGGCGAACAGGCCCGGTATCGACGCTATGACTGGGAGACCCGTGAATTCGGTCCATGGGAGCGGTGCTCACCGCCGTCGGTGCTGATTCTCGAGGGCGTCGGGTCGGGCCGATTGGCCGCCGCCAGTCGGTTGAGTTCGCTGATCTGGGTGCAGACCGACCAGGCAACCCGCCGTCGCCGCGCCGAGGCTCGCGATGGCGAGCAGCTCCGCGAGTTCTGGCAACTGTGGATTGATGCGGAGGAACAGCACTTCCGCCAGGATCCCACTGCGGGACGCGCCGATATCACCGTCGACGGCGACCCCGCTGTGGCCCTGGACGACCCCGAGCACTATTTCCTTCCCGGCGGTTAGACCTTTAGAGGGGAAGCTAGCGCAACGGGACCGTCGGACCGTTCGGGTCGAGCGAGGCGCAGCTGTCCTTCCCCACTGTTGTCGAGCATTTCGCCGCCGGGAGCGCAGGCCGATAGCCGGGTGCGGTACCGCCATCCCGGGTGATCTGGGTATAAGTCTGCACGGCGTCGGTGGGCACGCGCTTCAGCGCCGGATCACTCAGCGCATCGACCGTGTACAAGCCGAAACGTGGCCGGTAGCTTCCCCATTCGTAGTTATCGACCAATGACCAGTAGTTGTACCCGATGATCGGGATGCCATCGGCCTTGGCCCGCTGCAGCCAGAAGACGGTGTCGTTGAGGTACTGCGATCGGGTCACTCCATCCGACCGTGCCTTGCCGTTATCGGTGACCATTCCGTTCTCGACGATGTAGATCGGCAGCCCGGGATATCTCTGTGCATAATGCCGAGACACGTAGTAGATGTCCTCGGGCTGCAGCTTGATATCCCACCGCGCCGCCATGCTCTGGCTCGATGCCGGATTATCCGCTGCGGTACCGGTGTAGTAGTCGAACCCCAGGTAATCCAGACTGTCTTTGACCCGATCGAAGAACGACTCCTCGATACCTCTTATCCCGTAACTTGCGAACTGCGCCACCATATCCGGGGGGATGTAGGCCTCGTTGGTCGTCACCTTTGCCCTGGGATCAGCCTCGTGCGCGGCACGGTACACCGCGCGATGCGCGTCGGCGACGCGATCGAGGAATCCGTTGAATTCCTCCGGCTTGATCGCCCCGGTCAGCACCTCCATGCCCGCGAAGACCACCGGCTCGTTGATGCTCACCCACAGCACCCCTTGTCCGGCATAGCGTTTGGTGATCGCCGTGGCGAACTCTTCGAATGCCGCGAGGTTGTTCATGAATCCGCCGCTGTCGGTAACCCAACCCGGATACGTCCAGTGCATGAGGGTGATCATCGGCGTCATGCCGTTTTCACGAAGAGTGGAGACAATGGAGTCGTAGTAGGCCAATTCCTTTTCGTCCCACTTACCCGGCTCCGGCATGACCCGCGCCCACTCCACACCGAACCGAAAAGTGTTGACGCCCATAGCATGCGCGTTGGCGATGTCCTCCTGGTAGCGGTGCCGAAAATCATCGGCCTCCTTGTACGGATCGACAGGCCCATGCGCGAGCGGATTGGAGTTGTCTGTCGGCACCGGCTTGCCGGCCGTGCGGTCGACGTAACGGCGCCAATTGCTGTCCGGAGCATCCCCCTCGACCTGGTAGCCCGCGGTGGCGGTGCCCCAGTAGAACCCGTGATCCCAGGCCGAGTCGTCCTTTGCAACCTCTTGTCGAGAACTGCACGCGGACATGCCCAATGCAAGTACGACGGCCGACGATAACAGCACCCTTATCCACCTCATACCAAAACAATACATTGTATGGTTTTCTAGGTGAGCAGCCGCTCCCACACTCGACGCATGTGACTACCCATATCGATGGACGGGTCCGACATCCACTGAATCTGAATACCGTCGGCAGCGGCGATCAACGCAGTGGCCGCGAAATCGGCATCCACATGCGCGGGGACAACGCCTGCGGCCTGACGGCCTCGCACGTACCCGGCGATGAGTGCACGCATCTTCTCGTACCGATCCCGCAGGTACGTCCCGGCAGGATGCCGCGGGTCGACGGCCGCAGCGGCGGCCAACGACAGATACACCGTCCCCGAGCCAGGCTTGCTCGCCTTGTCGAGCATTGCCTGGGCAAGTGCCTCACCGGGATCGATATCTGTCTCCAGATTCGGATTCCGGTACCACTCTTCAATACCGGCATCGGCGTCCCGCTGGATCTCGGTGAGGATCACGTCCCGTGTCGGGAAGTAGTGCATAAGCCCGGCCAGGCTGATGTTGGCTTCTTTGGCTATGACGCGCATCGAGGCGCCGGCCTCCCCGTCACGCTCCAAGACCGTCAGCGCGGCGGCAAGGATCTCCTGACGTTTGGCTACGCCCTTGGGATACCGCTTTGCATTCGGCCCGACAGCTGGCATTGCCCGAGGCTAGCGCACAAAATAGTTCGGCCCCGCACAGGAACGAATCCTGGCGGGGCCGAACGTGATAGATCGAACTAGACCTGGCCGACCTCGAACCGCGCGAAACGGGTCACGGTAACACCGGCCTCATCGAGCAGTGCCTTGACGGTCTTCTTGCTATCGGACACCGACGGCTGGTCCAGCAGCACGACGTCCTTGTAGTAACCGTTGACGCGGCCCTCGACGATCTTGACTAACGCCTGCTCGGGCTTGCCTTCGGCCTTCGCCGTCTCCTCGGCGATACGACGCTCGTTCTCAACCACATCGGCCGGAACATCCTCGCGCGTCAGGTACTTCGCCTTGAGTGCGGCGATCTGCAGCGCGACGGAGTGCGCAGCCTCGGTGTTCGAGCCGGTGTACTCGACCAGCACGCCCACAGCCGGCGGCAGATCCGCGGCACGCTTGTGCAGGTAGGCCTCGACAGTCCCATCGAAGTACGCCACCCGGCGCAGCTCCAACTTCTCGCCGATCTTGGCCGCCAGGTCGGCGATGGCCTGCTCGACCGTCCGGCCGTCCTCGACCTTCGCTGCCTTGAGAGCCTCAAGCTCGCCGATCTTGCCGGCCGCGGCTGCACCGACGATGGCGTCGGCGAGACCCTGGAACTCGGCGTTCTTGGCGACGAAGTCGGTCTCCGAGTTGAGCTCGACGAGCACACCGTCACGCGCGGCGACGAGACCCTCGGCGGTGGCGCGCTCAGCGCGCTTGCCAACATCCTTGGCGCCCTTGATACGCAGCACCTCGACGGCCTTGTCGTAGTCACCGTCGGACTCGGCTAGGGCGTTCTTGCAGTCGAGCATTCCGGCACCGGTCAGTTCCCGGAGCCGCTTCACATCGGCAGCAGTGAAATTCGCCATTTAGCCTTCCTCGGTTACGGTTTCGGTCTTCTCAGCAGCCTCGGCCGGAGCCTCGACCGCCTCGGCCGGTGCCTCGGCGGACTCAGCGGCAGCCTCGTCGGTAGTTGCTACGGCAGAGGCAAGCAGCTCCTGCTCCCACTCGGCCAGCGGCTCGGCGGCCTCGGGCTTCTCGTCGCCACCGGACAGACCGGAACGGGCCTGCAGGCCTTCGGCGATAGCAGAAGCAACGACCTTGGTGATCAGTGCAGCACTGCGGATCGCGTCGTCGTTACCCGGGATCGGGTAGTCGACAACATCGGGATCGCAGTTGGTATCCAGGATCGCAATGATCGGGATGTTCAGCTTGCGGGCCTCGGCAATAGCGAGGTGCTCCTTGTTCGTGTCCACGATGAAGATCGCCGAGGGCACCTTGATCATGTCGCGGATACCGCCGAGGCTGCGCTCAAGCTTGTTCTTCTCACGCGTGAGCATGAGGATTTCCTTCTTGGTGCGACCCTCGAAGCCACCGGTCTGCTCCATCGACTCCAGCTCCTTCAGGCGCTGCAGGCGCTTGTGGACGGTGGAGAAGTTGGTGAGCATGCCGCCCAGCCAGCGCTGGTTCACGTAAGGCATGCCGACACGGGTCGCCTCTTCGGCGATGGACTCCTGGGCCTGCTTCTTGGTGCCGACGAACATGACCGAACCACCGTGGGCGACGGTCTCCTTGACGAACTCGTATGCCCTGTCGATGTAGGTCAGCGTCTGCTGCAAGTCGATGATGTAGATGCCATTGCGGTCGGTGAAGATGAACCGCTTCATCTTGGGGTTCCAACGACGGGTCTGATGCCCGAAGTGCGCGCCGCTGTCAAGCAGCTGCTTCATGGTCACAACAGCCATTTCGGCTATTTCCTTACTTAGTCGGTTGTCGCCCGGGATCGGGTGATCCTGGACCCTGGCGTCTGCTGATGCCGGAACCCGTCTGGAGAATCTCTCCCCATCTGGGACCGCCCGGCTTGCTGATCACGTACTCGTGTGCAGACGCGCGAAGTCAACCCGCTAGGCGAGTTGCGGTAATGACTTTACATGCTTCCGGCACGTGGTTTTCCCACGTCCCGGAAGCCACGGCGAGTTATCCACAGGAGCCGGAACGGCCCTTTCCCCTGCGCCATCTTCCCCTGACGATGACCTTGTGCGGTTCAGAGGGCTCGGCTGTCTGGTATTCGGCCTCACACTGGCTGCCGCCGCATCCCCTGCGGCGGCGGCCGCCCCGGGCGATATAGGGAACCGTTTCGACTGGCCGCTCAGACCCCGACCTGCAGTAACCCGGTCATTCGACAAACCGCAGGAGCGCTGGAACCGAGGGCACCGCGGGGTCGACCTGATGAGTTCTGTCGACCAACGCGTGTACGCGGCCGGGCCGGGAACCGTGGTGTTCGCCGGGTCTCTCGCGGGGCGGCCGCTGGTATCGGTCGAACACGAGGGTGGCCTACGCACTACGTATGAGCCCGTCACTCCGCTGGTGCGGCCGGGCCAGCGCGTTGCAGAGGGGTCCGCCATCGGCACCCTGCTGCCGGGACATCAGGGCTGCGCCGCGGCGGCCTGCTTGCACTGGGGTGCGCTGCGCGGGCCGGCGTCCGCTGCGGACTACCTGGATCCGCTGGGACTGCTCAGATCAACACCGATTCGGCTCAAGCCGCTTACGCGTAGCTGAAGCCACTTCAGGCGGGCTGACAGACGTCCACGTGTGCCGGTTTACCGGTGGTCTGCGAGATCCGGGAGACCGCGTCGTGAAAACGATCGAGCGCGTCCTGCTCGGTCACCACTTGATAAAACGCGCGCATCTCACCGCCGTTGGCCACGCATACCCACCATGGCGGGTAGACATCGGCAGTCGCGGTGCCCGGGGCCACGGTTCCGAGGCCCAGCACGGCGGCCGAAGCCGCCACCAGAATTCCCGCGCGCATGCTTGGCATTTTAGTCACCGGACCGAGGCCGACCAGGCTCTTGCCCACAATTCCAGCGGGGCCAAGGCGACGAGCAGACCCTTCCCGACTGCCGTCAGGGAGTACCGCCCGTCCCGGTTGCGCACGATATGCGCGGCGGTGAGTTCATCGAGGCGCGTGGTGAGCACACCGCTGGACGCATCACCTATCCCGTTTCTCAGTTCCGGGAGGGTCTTTGTCCCCGATCGCAACTCCCATATAACGAGGATCGCCCAGCGCCGGCCGAAGAGGTCGAATGCCGCCATGAGTGGCCGTCCGGAACCGGACCCGCGTACCGGAGTCCCGGGCCGTGGCGTGACAGCCCCGGCGGGTGCCTCCGCCTCGGACACCCCGGCACTCGCGATGATCGCGATGAGCCGACTGGCGCGTTCGGCCATCTGCTCGGCGCTCTGCTCCGGATGCCGGATCCACCAGGTGATCATGGCGCCGACCATTCCCATCCAGCCCTGGGTGAGCACACCAATGTCCTTCTCATCACGCAGCTGTGCGGCGGCGTCGCCGACCGCGGCGACGCCCTGACCGGCCAGCGCGGCGAGCCGGATTCTGGCAGCCCGCGCCGCGGCGAGCGCTTCGCTCTCCTCCGGGAGCGTCTGGTCCCAGATCACCAGCCAGTCCGAGGGGCGCGGCGCCAAGGCTTGGAAGACGGCTTGCAGGACCGCGCGCGGCAAAGCCAGCGTGGGCGGAGCAGCCTCCATGGCCGCCTCGATCTGGTCACCCACGATCACTCCGGCGCGCTGCACGCATGCGATGTACAGCTGCTCCTTGGATCCGAAATACGCCAAGACCATAGGCTTGGAAATGCCCACACTCGAGGCCACGTCGGCCAGGGACATGCCTGCGTAGCCGTTGCGCCCGAACTCCTGACAGGCGGCATCCAGGATCTGTTGCTCGCGCTCAGCGCGTGGCACACCCTTAGTACCGGCCCTTGTCACCAGTCCCTTCTACCAGTTCCGCAGGCTCGCCACCCCAAAAGCGGTGTGCTCCCCGTCACAGTAGACCGATCGGTGTGATATTGATATGACCGACTGTTAAATTAACGATCGTCCAGTTAACGTCAACGATCACCGACCGGATCGATGAGGAGCTGGAATGCGTGGCGCATGGGTGTATTTGGTATCGATTGCGATCCTCTGTATCGCCGGGGGGTACATAGCCCATCTGCGGCTGAGTGATATCCCCGACCCGGCGATCGGCCATTCGGCCAAGCGACCGTCGATCGGCACGCCCCGTGAAAAGGTCGTCGAGTACCGGCTCGACGGGCCCGCCGGTGCCACCGTCTCGGCGTCGTACCTCGATGTAGACGGAACGGTGCGCGAGGTATCGGGCACGCTCCCCTGGCAGACCACGCTGCGCACGGCCCAGCTCACCATCCCCACTGGCGTCATCGCACAGTCCAGCAGCGGGCAGGCGTCCTGTCGCATCACGATCAACGGCCAGGTCCGTGACGAGAAGGCATCCGACTCGCCGGCCGTCTCCTGCCAGGTGGTGGTGGCGTGAACACCCAGAACAACCGACGCCCCCTCCTCGCCCGATTGCTCTACCGGTTCTCCCTACCCGTCGTCGTGGTGTGGCTCGTCGCCGCCGGGGCACTCAATCTCGCTGTCCCCCAGCTGGAGACGGTGATCAAGGGGCACGCCCGCTCGTTCCTGCCCGATGACGCCGCCTCCGTGCAGGCAATCGTCAAGATGGGCAACTACTTCGGCGGTGCCGGTACCAACAACTTCGTCTATCTACTCCTGGAAGGCGACGCGCCCCTGGGAACCGAAGCGCACCAGTACTACTCGTCGGTCCTCGAACGGATCAACCAGGACAAGCAACACGTCAACTCCTCCATGGACCTGTGGTCCAATCCACAGTTCTCCCCCGCCAACGAGAGTGCGGACGGCAAGGCCGCCTACGTTCTGATAAACCTGGCCGGCAACATGGGAACCGCCCTGGCCATGGAATCCACCCAGGCCATCCGCGATCTCATCGCGGAATATCCACCACCCCAAGGGCTTTCCGCGCATCTGACGGGGCCATCCGCAGTGGTCAACGACGAGCTGGTGTCGATCAACGACTCGATCCTGTTGCTGCTGATCTCCTGTGGCCTGTTGGTCGGCGCCATCTTGTTCCTTGTGTACCGCAACCCGATCACCATCGCGATGCCGTTGCTGGTCGCGGGCGCGGGGCTCGGTGTCGGACGGCCCCTGGTCGCGTTCCTCGGCGAACATCAAGTCATCGGGGTGTCGATCTTCGCCTCAGCCCTGCTGGCGGTGATTGTGCTGGGGGCCGGAATCGATTACGGCATATTCCTTCTCGGCAGATACCAGGAAGCGCGCCGGGCCGGAGCGGACCCGGAGTCCGCGTACTACACGGCTCTGGCCGGGGTGCAGCACATCATCATCGCCTCGGGGCTCACCGTCGCCGGGGCCACGGCCTGCATGGTCTTCACCCGCTTGGCCATCTTCAGCACCTCCGGGCTGCCCTGCACCATCGCGGTGATGGTCACCCTTGCCGCGGCATTGACCCTCGGACCCGCACTCCTGGCCCTGGGCAGCCGGCGCGGGTTCTTCGAGCCGCGCCAAGATAAGTCACAGCGTCGGTGGCGCCGCATCGCCACCTATGTGGTGCGCTGGCCGGGGCCGGTGTTGGCGGGCAGCATGGCTGTCCTCGCACTCGCGCTGTTGGTGCTGCCGGGATTCCGGCCCAGCTACGACGAGCGGCGGGCGCAGCCCAGCGACTCTCCCGCGAATCTCGGCTTCGCCGCCGCGGACCGTCATTTGCCACCAAACATCATGGCGCCCAGCCTCTTCCTGATCGAGTCGGATCATGACATGCGGAACTCGGGGGACATGATCGCGCTGGCGAAATTGTCCAACGCGGTGTTGGCCATTCCCGGGATCAACAATGTGCAGGGCATCACCCGTCCACTCGGGGCTCCACTGGAACAAGGCGCGCTGACGTCCCAGGCGGGCTATATCGGTGGCCGCCTCACCCAGATGACCAATCTGCTCGGCCAGCGCATCAATGACCTCACCGCGCTCAGTGGCCAGGTCGGGCAGCTGTCTCTCACGGTCAAGGGCCTGGAGCAGGCATTGCAGAACGGCACCCGCGGCGCGACTCAGATCCATACGGGCGCAGCCGAACTGCGCACTAGCCTGGCCGCCGTCGTGCAGAAGGTCGACACGCTACGGGAAACCGCCAAACCCGCCGAGCAGTTCGTGGGCTCCATCCCGAACTGTCGGGACAACGAGTACTGCCAGGCCGCGCTCACCGGTTTTACGCTCTTCGACGATCTGCACCGTTTCGACGGGCTTGTCGGCAATCTGGTGAACGGAACCGGGGCTCTAGCACAGACATTGCCTCAGCTCGGCGCGCAGCTGTCGGGCCTGAAGGCCTTCATTACGCAGGTCAATGCGGTCACCGCACCATTGCAGAGCACCCTGCAGGTCCTGGTTCCCCAGGTCACCGAGATCACGCAATTCACCGACGAACTCAGCAAGAGCTTCGCGGCAGGCGACCCTGGCTCATCCTTCTTCCTACCCAGCCAGGCATTCGACAACCCGCTCTTCAAGAACGCGATGCCGTTCTTCTTCTCCACCGACGGCAAGGTGACGCGGATGATCGTCACACCGGATATGGAGGGGTTCAGCCGCGAAGCAATGGACCTGAGCTCCAAGATCATTCCGACCGCACTGCAGTCCATCAAGCAGACTTCGTTGGCTGGTAGCACGGTGAGCATCGGCGGCCCGGGCGGCACGTTGCTGAACATCGAGGCGTTCACCCGGGAGGATTTCATCACCAGCGTGGTGGCCGCGTTCGCCTTCGTGTTCTGCGTGGTGCTGATCCTGCTGCGCAGCCTCGTCGCCGCGATGGCGGTCATCGGCACCGTGGCACTGTCCTACCTATCAGCACTGGGGCTGGCGGTGTTCGTCTGGCAGGACATCATCGGCAATCCACTGCACTGGTCGGTGGCCCCCCTGTCCTTCGTATTCCTGGTCGCGGTGGGGGCGGACTACAACATGCTGCTGGTGGCCAGGTTCCGCGAGGAAATGCATGCCGGGATCAAGACGGGCATCATCCGGTCGATGGCCAACACCGGCGGCGTGGTCACCATCGCGGGACTGGTGTTCGGGTTCACCATGTTTGCGATGATCGCCGGTTATGCGCACAACATCGCGCAGCTCGGCACCACCGTCGGACTGGGTCTGCTGCTGGATACCCTCGTCGTGCGTTCGTTCGTGATCCCGTCCATCGCAACGCTGCTGGGGCGCTGGTTCTGGTGGCCGGTGGTGGTGCACGACCGAGCCACCGGCCGGGACACCAGCCGCGACACGATCACGCCCGTGGATGGGCCTGGTCGTGGACAGCTCGTAGGCGCGCCACGGTGACATGCGTGTACAGCTGGGTGGTGGCCAACGTGGAGTGCCCGAGCAACTCCTGAACCACCCTGAGGTCTGCGCCACCCTCCAGCAGATGCGTTGCGGCACTGTGCCGCAACCCGTGCGGGCCGATATCGGGGGCACCGGGCACGGCGGACATGGTCTGGTGCACCACGGTGCGGACTTGACGCGGGTCGATGCGCCCACCGCGGACACCGACTAGCAGAGCCGCACCGGAGCCCGTGGCGGCCAGATGCGGTCGTCCGCGTTCCAACCAGGCGGTCAAGGCGTCGGCGGCGGGACCCCCGAACGGCACGGTGCGCTCCTTGTCCCCTTTGCCCAAGACGCGCAACACCTTTCGCGATTGGTCGATATCATCCACATCCAGTCCGCACAATTCGCTGACCCGGATCCCAGTGGCGTACAACATTTCCATGATCAATCGGTCGCGTAGTGCCATCGGATCGTCTTGTTCCGCGCCGGAATGCGCCGCCTCCATAGCCGCCACGGCCTGGTCCTGTCGCAGCACGGCGGGTAGCGTTCGACGAGACTTGGGTTGTTGCAAGCGAATCGCGGGATCTGTCTCCATCAATCCGCGTCGGGTCGCCCAGGCGGTGAAGATCTTCACCGCCGAGGTGCGCCGCGCGATGGTGGAACGCGCGGCCCCCTGCCTGCCCTGAGCGCCGAGCCATGACCGCAGCACCGGTAGCGACAGGTCGGCCAGTGTGGCTGTGCCGATCGCGGGATTGGCTGTCGAAAGATGCTCGAACAACGAGGTGAGGTCACCACGATAGGCGCGCTGAGTGTGTACCGACCGCCCGCGTTCCAACGCAAGATACTCGGCGAACTCGTCGAGAATCGCGGTCAGCTGAGGGGTCACTCCCCCACGGTGCGTGCAGCAGCCCTCGGATGCAAGCTAACTCGCCGGGGCCTCGGCTACTGCGAGTTCCTGCTTCCAGACACGGAAGGTCTCCTCGGTACGGCCGCGCCGCCAGTATCCGGAGATGGACGACGCCCATTTCGGGCCCACCCCGCGCTCCTTACGGATGTATGGACGCAGGTTATGCATGACGGTCTGCGCCTCGCCGTGGATGAAGACCTGTACCTGCCCGGGCAACCATTCGGCGGCGCGTACCGCCGCGATCAGCGGGGCGTTGTCCCCCGCCTGGCCCTCGCCGACCTCATCGGCGTCGCCGCCGCGGTGTACCCAGACAACGTCGACATCGCCGCGGGTGTCGAACTGGATCTCGTCCTGCGGACCGGCCACCTCGATGAACACCTTGGCGCGGACATTCTCCGCGAGTGCCTGTAGCGCCACGCTGATAGCCGGGATCGCCGACTCGTCCCCGGCGAACAGATGCCAGTCGGCGGCGGGATCGGGCGAATACCCACCGTTGGGATCGGTGGCGTACAACCTGTCTCCGGGCTTGGCCCGGCCTGCCCACGGGCCTGCCACTCCGGTATCGCCGTGCACCACGAAGTCGATGGCGATCTCCCGACGATCGGCATCGACGGAGCGGATGGTGTAGGTGCGCACCGTGGCCTGCATCTCGCGCGCCTGGTCGATATCACGCGGCCCCGGCCCTTCGTGGCCGTCCGGAAGGAATATCAGCTTGGCGTAGCTGTCGGTGAACGAACTGGCCTCGAATCCGTCAAATCCGGTACCGCCGAGCACCACCCGGGTGATATGCGGGGTCACCTGCTCGGTCCGAACTACCTGAAACTCATGTAAAGGGCGCGTCATATCGCCTCCTGCGTCGAATCCCCTATGTCAATTGCCTTGACTATACGTAGGAATGTCCGCCGCCGGGTGCCTCCGTCACGGCAGCATGCCTCTGACGATCAGCTCGGCCGCGGCTTCGGCGTGGGCATGAACTTGCTCCGGAGCGAACACGCCATCGCCGAATACAGTGCGTGCCAGCGCTTCGCTGCTGAACAAGGCAGCGGTGCCTGAGGTGATGAGAAAAAAACTGGTCTGCAGCGGCACATCACGCAGCTCCCCCGCCTTGACCGCCTCCTCGTAGACCGGGCCGAGCCGTTCCTGCATGGGTATGACGTAGGCCTTACAGATGTGCTGCAGCCTGTCGCTGTCCTGGCCCGCCTCGATGTCCATGATGCGGATCAATTCGGGGTGTTCGGCGGCGAAGATCACAAACATCTTGATGAATCGTTTGATCCGTTCGGCGGAACTTAAGCTCTCGTCGTCGTCGGCCAGGACCTTGTCGATGATCGCCTGGAACCCCCAGTCGACGGCGGCATACCAGAGCTGCTCCTTGGAGGAGAACCGTTGATGTAGGAGGTTGTGGCTCACGCCAAGCTCACGATTGAGCGTGCGCATCGACATGCCCTGATAGCCGTGGGTGGCGAATGCGTGCAGCGCCGCGGTGAAGATCGCGTCAGTCGACACTCCTTCGCCGCCCTTGCGCGGTCTGCCACGAGGGCGCCGCATGAGCTCACCGGTATCAGTCACAAAATCCATCATCCCCTTCGCTCGTCGGCAACGTGGTCATCGTGTCCACACACTGGTCATGATCTTTATCGGGTTCGCCGAATACCGCCGTTACACCCGGGCATACTGACGCGATGGATACCTGGTTGTGGATCTGTGCCGGCGTGCTGGCGGTCGCGCACCTGGGAGCGGGCGTGTTCAAGCTGGTCACGCCGTACGAGAAGATCGCCGGGAACCCGAACCTTGCCTGGGCCACCGATTTCTCACCCAATGTGGTGAAGGCAATCGGTGGATTGGAGGTGCTCGGCGCCATCGGCGTGGTGGCCCCGCACGCGACCGGCATCGCCCCGGTTCTGAGCCCGCTGGCCGCCGCCGGGCTCGCGGTGTTGCAGGCCGGCGCCTTTGGTGTCCACGCCCGCCGCGACGAATGGAAACTCACCCCGGTCAATGTGATCCTGATCGCGCTTGCGGTGTTGGTCGCGTTCGGCTGGTACGCGTGACTGAATCCAGCCAGCGCTAGGGTGCGCCAACAAGATTGGCCTCCTTGCGGAACTGTTCACTGATATGGGCCGCGAAAGCGACCGTTTCCGGTGTGACGACCTTTCCTCTCCACACGAGGGCGAGGCGCCCGCGCATCACCTGATCGGACAGGTCAATCTGCCGGAGCCCGTCCAGGCGGTCGCGGGGAAGCTCCGGCGCGACGGCGATGCCGAGACCCCGGGTAACGAGATGGCTCATCATATCGACTGAGCTCGTTTCAAAGGCGATACGTGGCGCGAATCCTGTTGCCAGGCAAGCCTGGTCAAGAATCGCCCGAACACCGGACCCTTGCGGGTGACTGATGAGTGGGCGATTCTGCAGTTCCGTGAGGGTGATTGATGCGCGTCCCGCCAGGGGGTCGTCGCGATGGACTATCGCCACGATGTTCTGTTGGGCGAGAAGCTGCTCGCAGAGTTGAGGAGGCGGTGGCGCGGCCCGTCCGACTACCGCCATGTCGAGGTGCCGTTCGAGCACTGCGGCGGTGAGCTGATCCGACCTCGCTTCGGTGAGGGTTATCGACACCGCAGGGTGCGCCTCGTGGAAGGCAGCCAAGGCGTCCGCAAGCAGAGGTAGCGGGTGAGCGACCGTTCCTATCGCCAAACGCCCGCACAGTATTCCCGCCATGGCATCGGCGGTTGTCCGTATCTCACCAACGGTCTGAAGTGCCATTTCAGCAAGCGGGACCAGCGCCTTCCCAAACTCGGTCAGCTTAAGCGCTCTGCTCGAACGGTCGAACAGCTCGTGGCCGAGCTCCCGTTCCAGCCGACGAACCTGTGCGCTTACCCAAGGTTGAGCGACATGGAGAGCTTCAGCTGCACGAGTGAAACTCGCGTGATCGGCCACCACGAGGAAGTACTCAAGCTGCCTCAGTTCCATACAAATCACCTATACCCGACAAACCTGATGAGAGACGCCTCCGGCACCCCTGCCAAGGAAGCATCAGTAGTTGATGGGCCAGAAAGACCCAAATTTCGCTATTCCCAGAGCAATAAAGAGGATCGATATCAGTGTCGCCGTCACAAGGTCGTTCATGTGCTCGAAGAGAAATCGTCCGTCACTCTTCCGTGCCTCATAGATCTGAAATCCAGGTTCCATCACATATTCCTTTCAGCGGAGCTCACATCTGTTTCTAGAGATTTACCGACTCTGGGCCCCTGGCACAGGGCCTCCGCGCTACTACGCAGCGCGCCGTTCACCCGAGAATGGTCTTCCTGTCGGAGTAGAAGAATGTAACCAGGGTGGTCGCGCCACAGATCAATCCGGCAGTGAGGATCACCTTGGACCCGTTGTAGGCCGAAGCTATGACCCCACCGCTGGCAGCACCTAGAGCGAAAGACATGTACAGCAGCGCGTACCCCAGCCAGTCATAGACAGAACCTTTCCCAAAAAGGTGCCTCTCGATTCCCTGCCCAAGCTTGACGACCGTCCCCGTTACGTAGCTCAACGGAATCGCGACTTCGCCCTTCTTGACGAAAGAGGTATTCAAGGCGCCAATTGAGAAGGCCAGCAAGAGGATCGGCGTGAAATGCACGTCAACGTTCGCGTTGAAGCCACGGTCTTGAAGAAAGTCGACTGCGGCAGCCGCAAGAAGCCCGAATGTCGTGAGCACAGTGGCTCCGTGCGGGTGATTCTTCCAAAATTTGCGCCTGCAAAACGAGGCCACCATTACCCCGAAGAGAAAGGCCGCGATCATCGAAATCGCGGCGACAGGGCCGGCGCCCGCGACTTGTTGCCTATCGGTGACCCTGAACCAGGTCAGAACCGAACGCTCTGTGTTTCCGGTCATGAACGTGACGAAATATCCCGCGCTATGCAAGAAGGCCACGGCGCCAACCATCCCGGCAAGCCCGGCAAGCAACCAGGAAAGCCGAGCCTCGGAGCCAAGTGCGGCGTCACGGGTCACTACCGCCTCGGCAGGCTTCGGAGTGACCGCTTTCTCCAACACCGCAGTCTGCATACCGCTCTTCTGCTTCATGGCAGCCGGCTCAGGACTCATCGATATCGCCGACGTGGCCGTGCAGCACCACATTCCCGTCGGCAAGCTTGTAGGTCAGATACACGATGGCCAACTTCTTGGCACGGACCGCATCAGCCACCACCTGGGAACGCTGCAACAACTTGACCCCCGTCTCCTGCACATGACGCGCCTCGAACTCGTCCACTCGCGATAACCCGTCCTTACGGCCGCCCAAGATCGACGGGATCACCCGCACCACCAAATCCCGGATGTACCCACCGGGCACGTCGCCGGTCTCCAGCGCCGCCAACGTCGCCGCCACCGCACCACACGAGTCATGCCCCAAAATCGCAATCAACGGCACCCCCAATACCGCCACCGAGTACTCAATCGAACCCAACACCGCCGAGTCGATCACCTGACCTGCCGTGCGCACGATGAACATGTCACCCAGGCCCTGATCGAAAATGATCTCCGCAGCGACCCGACTGTCCGAACACCCGAACAACAACACATCAGGACTCTGTCCATTCGCGAGCTCCGCACGCCGGGCCACACTCTGGCTCGGGTGCAGCGGAAGCCCACCCACAAAACGCTGGTTACCCTCTTTGAGTGCATTCCAGGCGGACTTCGGATCAGATGCCATATTTCCTTCATACCCTACCTGGGTATTGTATGCCTGTGAGGCTCGACACACCCCAGTGCGGAGCGGCGCTACCCTGCGCCCCATTGAAATACAAACTGCTGAAAGCGAACTCCCCGACTACCAGGCCGCTTCGACCGCACTATCAGGCCACATGTCACTCCTCGGCGTGCGCCGCAGACATTGAAAGCAACCGACTCCAATATGCCTGGAAACCATAGATGCTGCAACGCCTATTCGCGATCAGTTGGCAAACACCCACTGCCATAACACACCCGGACACCCCACGGCCCCGCCGTGCTACCGGCACATTCTCTCCCCCAAAAATACAGCGGGGGAATGCATTTCACCTGGTCGGCGACAAAACTGCGCGCGCGAATCCGGCATGTCCGGCCGCCGTCGGGAAGAGTTCAACCAGTCCCGCTTCAGAGCAAATCGTTCTGGTTACCAGGATATCGCTGCCGTTACCGCCCACGCATTGCCAGCCAACGACGCCGGAACACACAGCATTGAAGTATCCGGCCAGGAGTTGCTCAGCTTTGAACAGAGAGTCTCGATAGCGGGAGATGTCACCGGGCGCGAATTGAACTATGTACCAATAGGCCTCGACGAATGGCGCAGGAAGCGCTGCATACGATGCCCCCCGAACCATTGCCGAATCTCAGATCGATCGCGTTCGGCTGGCACGGGTGATCTTCCAGGCACCGTCTGCGTCAATCACCAACTGCTCAAGTTCCAGAATCGCCAGCGCGCCCTGGACCCTTCGACTGGTCAGCCCGGATTCAATGACCAACTGCTGCAACAAGGCACTACCCCGGCCAGGCAGCGCTTCGTAGACCCGCTTTTCGTCCTCGCCGAGTGCGTCTAGTGCGCAGGCGGGTCGTCCCGATTCCTGCGCGAATTCCCCCAACCGACCCGCCAGTTCAACCACATCCTGGGCGGAGACGACCAATTGTGCACCGCGTTCCGCGATTTCGATATGGGTACCGGCCGATGCGGTGGAGGTGACGGGCCCTGGCACCGCACCAACCGGCCGTCCAAGCGCCCGCGCCCAGGCCGCCGTGTTCGCCGCCCCGCTGCGTACACCTGCCTCGACGACAACGGTCGCACCGGACAGCGCCGCCACCAACCGATTTCGGGTGAGGAAGCGGTATCGAGCCGGCCGAACTCCCGGCGGATACTCACTGACCACCAGCCCGTGCCGGGCGATGCGATACAACAAAGCCGAGTGGCCGGCGGGATACGGCACGTCCACACCACCGGCCAGCACCGCGACCGTCATGCCGTCACTGCCCAGGGCCGCGCGATGCGCCGCACCATCGATCCCGAACGCGGCGCCGGAGACCACTGCAACTCCGCGGGCCACCAATCCGGCAGCCAGCTCGGCCGCCACATGCTCGCCGTATCCGGTGCAGGCGCGCGTACCGACCAGCGCTGCTGCGCGCGCCGAGACCTCCGGCAAGGATTGCTCACCGATCACCCAGAGTGCAAGCGGCTCTCGTGCATTCGGCATCCGTTTCGTATCCGCCAGTGCGAAACCCTGGAACTGCCACGCCGGCCATTCCGCGTCATTCGGCGTCACCAGCCGACCACCGAGTCGGGCCAGAATCTCCAGATCCTCGCGACCGCGGTCGATACCGTGACGGGCCTGCACGATGCCCCGCAGCCGATCCGGCACATCCAACCGGCGGACCCGCTCGGCCGTCTCGTGCGCACCGAACACCGACACCATCGCCGCCAGCTCGGCACACGGCGCCTCGGTAACCCGTGACAGGTACGCCCAGTCGGCCAGATCGCCGCTCATCGCTTGTCGCGGAACGTCAATGCGAGCTTGACATCTTCAACACTCGGTACATCTCGTCCGCCGAGATCTGACAGAGTCCATGCAACGCGCAAGCAGCGGTCCAAGGCGCGAACACTGATAAGGCCGCGCTCCATGGCGTTGCGTAGCGGCTCCATGACCACTCGCGAGGGCCGGAACTCCTTGCGTAACAGCGGACCCGGGGCATCAGCGTTGACCCGAAATCCGTACGCCGACCATCGAAGCGCCGCGCGCTCGCGGGCCAGCGTGACGCGCTCACGTACCAGCGCGGTGCCCTCAGTGTCATCGTTGAGGGCGTTTTGACTGACCGGGTGCATCCTTACCCGAAGGTCCACCCGATCAAGCAGCGGCCCCGACAACTTACCCAAGTAGCGTCGGCGCAGCGGCGCGGCGCACGTGCAATCACGTGGGTTCGCCGGAGCGCATGGGCACGGATTAGCGGTTCTCTTACCCGACGACACGTGTTGGATTTCTGTGGCTTACGTGGAAGTAAGGCAGGATGTCTCGGCAGCTGGCATTGCCCGGAACGGAGGAGTCCGTTGGATCAGTACATCGGTGAGGGTTGGTGGCTCGAGTTCTACGACCGGCGCAAGCCATTCGTGACTGCAGGTAAGACGTATGGCCAAGATCCATACGAGATGGCTCGACGGAACGGAGCCATTGACGGGACGCCGTACTTCGTCGGCCCCGATGGTCGCGCCGACGCACGGATCAATCTCTTTTGGCGCGAGCCATCGGTAAGGGCAATGGCCAGAGGAACCCAAAGGCGCTACGCGTTGTCCTTGCGGATATGGCTAAATTTCTTGAGCGCGGTCGGTGTGCCATGGGACCGGGCCGACGCGACAACACTGGCCGATTTCAAGACTTGGCGAATGTCTGCCGAGGCAGCGCAAGTCCACGTCGGAGCGAGCACGTTTCAGTTGGATCTTGCTGCAGTCAGCCGTTTTTATGAGTGGGCAGCCTTAGCTTGCGACGGCGTCAGGAATCCTGTCAGGTTCCGCCAAGTCAGACGCGGCAACCACCACCACGAGCTGGGGCTGGAGAGAGAGGCACGACCCACAGGAGTACGACGAGCCGATGTGAAATGGTTGACGCCAGCCGCGTTCAGGCTCTGGCGCGACGTCGGACTACGCGGATTCACCGCGGACGGCGTTCCCTGCGAATCTTGGTCGGGCACCGTAGAAGATCGCGACGTAGCGTTCGTTGAGGGCCTGTTCGGAACTGGACTGCGATGCGGAGAATGGTCGAGCGTACTAACTATCGAATTGCCACAATCACTGCACCGCCGTTTGCATCGAAGATGGCTTGCCTCCGCGTGTGCGAAATACGGTGTAGGCAGGCGCTACTGGCTGCCCAAGCGAGTGGCACAAGCGGCTAATTTTTACCTCCATGAAGGAGGACGCGCCGAAGCAATCGCGTTCGCCCAAGCAAGGAGTCTGTACAGCCAGATTCCAGATCTACTCATCGTCGACAAAGTAGGCGATGGATGGGTCAACGTCCGCAACGGCAATCGACTACATCGAATGACGTTGGATGCCTTGGACCCTCCGTTACGAATGCGACTGTTCCGCGAGACCGACTCTGGACTTGAGCCACTATGTTTGTGGCTCAACAGTAACGGCCTTCCACGGCCGAAAACCGCATGGAGCAAGACTTTCCGTACCGCCAACGGCCGAGTGCAACGAACACTACAGAAATCAGACGGACTCTCGGCGCATCTGTGGGCGCGGCCACACATGCTGCGACATAGCTTTGCGTTGCGTTGGTTCTCGGTCGCGACATTCGTCGCATGGGAACGAACGTCTGGACTAACAACCGCTGAGCAGCGTGATTTTCGCAATCAATTAGGGGACATATGGTTTCTGCTCTCCACCCTGCTCGGTCATCGCAGCGCAGAGACTACGCGGAGTATCTACTTGGAGCCGTTCCAGAACTTGCACGTTGACCAACTGGTCGCCGTCATGGACTCCGACGACCGCGCGGCTCTGGAACGACTAATCGGGGCTATCAGCACGAATGAGCCCCGCGTCCTATCGGTCACCGCGCTGTGAGCGTACGGCGGGGCCGTAGAGCGGCGTTGCCCGCCGCGTCGTGGAAACCTGAATCAAGGCGCAAAGACACAACAGTACTCTTTGTCAGCGAGGACGGTAGCCAAAAACTGTCCGTTGACTTCTCGAAATTACAAGTGCCCCAGAGTATTCAGTTGGAAATAGCAATAGCCGCTGAGATCGTGACTGGACCGATGGGCACTTGGAAGCGCCTGGCCACGGCGAAAAATATACTGCCGGCAGTCAAAAACATCACACAATGGATCGCTACGACTCGACCTGAGCTAACGACACTCGCCAATCTCACTCCCGCCGACGCTCGGATGCTGGCCCTGAGCGTCTCCAGCAGCCGCCAGTTGAGCATGGCACGGACCTTGTTGCGTTATTGCGCCGAAGTACCAGAGGAAGTGCTGTATGAGCTCGCGCGCAATCAACGTCCACGTTCAGATGCAGCTCGGGAACCCTACACAGACGCAGAGCTTCAACGAATCTGTGCCGTCATGCGCGCAATCGTGCGCAATGCTCAGCGCCGAATCCGCACACACCTCGCGCTGATCTCGGATCTGCGTGCCGGCCGTCTCGACGCCCTCACCGATGATCACCCCAAGCGAAAACTAGCGTTGGCATTAGATCACTGCGAGCGCATGGGAGACCTGCCGCGATCAAAGGTCACCGGTGCGCCGGTAACCGCGGCACGCCAACTTGCACAGGGCAGCGGGCGTGGCCGTCCAGCCTTGATGGCGCTCATCCACTTGTCGACAATGGAGGCCTGGGCATTGGCGGTGCTGTTGGCAGCACTAACCGGTTTCAACGCTTCGGTACTCAATACGCTGCCTGCACACCATCTCCGTGCAACCGGACAGGATGAAACCGCTGTCGCCCTGGTTGAGACAAACAAGCCGCGCCGCAAAAACAATGCGAAGATCACGCTACCGCTAACTTCCAGCTCCTTGGACCGGCAGACTCCGTCATTGACGACTCCCGTCGGGGTGTATCTAACACTGCTCGAGCTGACCGAGCTGGCCCGCAACCAATTGAACACTGACGCTGCATTTGCCTTCTATACCGGCAAACGCGGAGGTGCTCAGCCCTTCCACGCGGGGTTACCTAACTCGATGGGCCGTATTCCCAGTTGGGTTGCACCATGGCTCACCGGGAATGCGGCCGTCGACGAGATGCTGTCCACAATCAGTCTCGACCGCCTGCGGAAGACCCGAATCGAGATGTCCCGCATGCCAATCGGGCAATCGCGCTCGATGCACCATCACTACCTACAGCGAATGAAGAAAGTTCGCGAAGAGGGGTACAGTGTTGTCCGAGAAGCACTTGATGACCAGGTCACTAAGGCTTTGGCGCGCCGCGAAATCACTGTCACACCACTACCCTCTGAAACCGAGGCGGCGCCTTCATCGAACGACACGCTACTAGGGGAATGCACTGACTTCGAGCATTCCCCTTTCGACAACGACCGCCCGTGTCGGCAGGCGTTCCTAACGTGCCTAGATTGCGTGAACGCCCGCGCGTTTCCCCGCCATCTTCCAGCCCAGCTGCTAGTTGCTGACAGGATTCGCGACCAGCAAGCCGAACTTCCCGCCGAAAACTGGATCCGCCGCTACGCCGGCCCTCTCGCCCAGCTCGAAGACATCTTCACGCTGTACACACCGCAGCAGATGAACAATGCGCGTGCTGAGACCACCAGCCGAGATCGTGAACTTGTTGAACACCTGCTACAAGGAGACTTCGATACGCCATGACAGTCCCCTCAGAACTGGACTCCGTTGTCGCCAACATCATTGTTACACCTAAAAGCGTTGTACTGCAATCTCGTTCATTGCGTACTGAAATCAATCGTACCCAGTTATCGGTGTTCAACGATACGACGTGGGACCTTGATCCTGCCATCCCCGATCGGCATTCTCCGTCAAGCACGCTTCACTGGGACATCTACCCTCCACGGCTACAGACGAGCGCGAAGCTGTACGTGTTTGCACTGCTCAATGTCTTAGACGACGCCCCGCGATTACCCTTTGCCCGCAGCCCCTACCCGGCGATCAAGACGATCTATGCCGACCTTCCATTTTTGCGGGAGTTCCTGCGGTGGCTCGACAAACAGGACATCACCAGCTTTGCCGATGTCACCTCTGATCACCTCAACAGCTACCGCCTACACGTACAGCAACTCACTCACACAACCGCCTGGCGGCGACGTGGACTTCTGGCGGTGCAGCGGTTGCATGCCTATCGCGACTATCTGCCCGAGCACTGTCGGCTGCCTACACCGCAGCCCTTCGGATCCACCACGGCCGCCCGACTCGTCGGTGATCGCCGGCCCGCGGTCATCAATCGCACGCCTCGGATCGATGCCGATGTGATGGAGCCACTTTTGTCGGCGGCACTGTTCACGGTCTCGACAATCGCGAAAGACATCACTGTTGTCACCCTTCGCCTCTTGGCGATTCGGCAGATCGCGCAGACTGTCGCGTCCGACGATCGTCACCTACTGGCACGCGACTTCTATCGATGGCCAACACTGATCGACCAAATCGACCGATTGATCCCGGCCATGATCGAAAACAACCTGCCAGTACCTGCGGTCCGCACCTCTCAAGGTCTCATGCCTGACGCGATCGGATTCAGTGTTGCGGCGTGGGTCGACCGCGATACGGTACTGAATACCGCAGTACGGAGCAGATTGATGGACAGCGGGCTTCCTTTGAAACAGGACTGGCTAATCGTCAGAAAATTCACCGCGCTGGACCGCCCTTGGCGCAATCGTCCACTCGGCGTCTCAGAACTGGTGCCCATCATCCGCCACGTCGTCACAGCGTGCTTTCTCGTCATCGCGTACCTGTCGGGGATCCGCACCGGCGAGGCACTCAATCTACGAAGAGGCTGCATTACACGCGATAAGCAACTTGGCCTCGTACTAATGTCGGGCGAGCAATCCAAAACCACTCCCGAACGCCGAAAGCGTTCCCCCGCAACGATCCCCTGGGTAGTGACCAACGAGGTGGCCGATGCCGTCGCCGTCCTGGAAGCGATCACCCCTGGCGATCTACTGTTTCCCTGCGGGAAAATATGCTCCAGCCAATGGTACGAGTCAGCCTCCCTCAAACCGCGAACGCCAGGAAAGGTCAATGTCGATCTGCGCGAGTTCGTCAGCTGGTTCAACCAAAAAATCGCATCTGAAACGGGCCACCCCGCTATCCCGGCTGATCCCGACGGCGATATCTCCGCACCGAGACTTCGTCGCACACTCGCCTGGCACATCGTGCGCCGTCCGAACGGAATCATTGCCGGGGCAACGCAGTACGGACACGTCCGAACCCAGGTCATGCAGGGCTACGCAGGACTGGCCGACGCGGGATTCACCGGCGACCTCAACTTCGAAGCGCTACTTCTGCGTGCCGAGCAACTTCACGACGACGCTGAACGACTACGTCTCGGCGAACATATCTCAGGGCCAGCGGCGGAGACCTACCGTGCGCGCCTCGATCACCGGCCACAGTTCGCCGGCACTGCCATAACTAGCGCAGCTCAGCTGCACCGAATCGAACGAAATTCAGCATTAGATATCCACCACGGCACGCTGCTTACCTGCGTCTATCGGCAAGAGACTGCAGCCTGTCACGATCGAAGCGATCAGACAGACCCGAACTGGGCGAGGTGCCGTCTGTCATGCGGGAATATCGCCTATACGGACCGCGACGTCGCCGCCGTGCGCAAAAAGCTAGCTGTCCTCAGTGAACGGGCCGCTACCCCACTACTGCCGACGCCGCTGCGCACTCGCCTAGAACAGCGGTTCCAACAACTTAGTGTCGCGGTACACAACCACGAGCCTGGCAGATCAGAGAGGTAGAGACCTTGGCACACAACGACATCGAACGGAAACAAGTCGAGGACGCTATCGAACGACTCATTGCCGGAAACCCATTGCACACCGTGGGCCATCACACCGTAGTGGCCCTCGCAAAAGAGTCTGGGATACATCGTACCCGCCTCTACGAGCAGTACCCCGACCTTATCTCAGACTTTAAACAGCTTGCACAACAAGCTATTTCACCAAAACTCATCATTGCAACAAGCTTCGAGCTCGCCGAGGCGCGGAAGCGCGCTCGCGACCTAGCGGCCGAAAACACCCGGCTCCGCGAGCGCATACGGACGCTCTCTGCAGTGGTCACTGAACTGTCTATTGAGCATGGCCAAAACCATGTTGTTCGGATCCGGACCTGACTGCAAAACGACTGCTGGCCTTTAGTTTACCGCCTCCATGCGACATGCGGTTCAGAGCGTCTTTGTCGCCCACCGTGCTGTCTCGATCATTTCTCGTCAACGCCTCGAAATAGCCGGCATTCTTCGAGTATTGGTCTTTTCAGAAATTCCGAAAATTGAAGCACAGGAATCTTTCTGGGTCATCGGAGCCTCGCATGCCCACGCTTGCCACGATTTACCGGGTCGAATCAAGTTGCTTCATCGCCGGAACGTACTGACAAAGTGTCGTCTCATGGTGATGAACACTCGGTTTGGCGTCCATAACGCTGCCGGCATATGCGTGTCGGGCCTGTACCGATAATGGTACGGATATGACTTAATATCTGGCGTAAGCGTACTTTTATCGGTACGAATAGGCCGTATATGCGGCTAGGACCGTACCAATTCCAGTACGCTTGCGCCTCAGCGTTGGAACTAGACACGCCAGGAGGCGATGATGACGTACCGGCACGAGCTTTGGCGAATTGCCGCCGAGAGGCATGGCATTGTCACTACCGAGCAGGCCGAGGACTGGGGTGTGCCCGCTGTCGAGATGCGCAAGCTCGCCACACGCGGCGCACTGACACGGGTAGGCCGAGGCGTTTACCGCCATAACGGAGTACCGCACGACGCGTGGACGGACCTTGCTGGGGCGCTGGCAAGCGTCGGCCCGGATGCTTTCCTTGAAGGTCACACGGTGCTGGCGATGTTCGACCTCGCTCTGGTGAACCCGCCAAAGATCTATGTCGGCACACCGCGACGTCACCGTGGCGCGGTGCCGCCGCACACCGTTGTGACCGCGCGTCCGCATATGGCTCCGGAAGATCTCACGGAGTACGAGGGCCTGCGCTCGCTGACTGTCCGGCGGGCACTTCTAGATGCCGTGCAGATCATCCTCAGTGATCGCATGCAGGACGCTGTCGTTAATGCTCAGCGTCGCGACCTCATTACCGAATTAGAGGCCAAGGAGATCGTCGGTGCGGTCGCCGGATGGGATCAGCGAATGGCCGCACCAAGCAGCCACCGGAGGTGATCGCCGAGGTACTCAGCCGAACCAGGACAGGCCAGAAGACCGGTGCGATCGCAGCCGATATGGGGATTCATCACTCGACAGTCAACCGGGTCCTCAAGGAACAACACCGGCTGCACCGCCAGCATGCGAACGCGCGTTAATACCCACACCCAATGAGCGTCTGATTCACCAGGAGGGGCGATGTCTGATTCACACCGCGCAGAACCGGCCAAGAGAGGATCCGATGGCGGGAAGGGTGGGCGACTGTGGACGATCTCCACCGCCGTCGCGGTATACCTGATCGGTGTGATCGCGGGCCCTACTCTCCTCTATCGGTTGCTCGCCACAGAACGGAACTGGGGTGAATTCTGGCGCGTGGCAGCCGGGCCCACCGGGACCATGTTGGCCGCTGCAGGCGCAGTCATGGCCGCCTACCTCACCGTGCTCAACGGTGAAAGCAACCGCCGCCAGGATCGTGACTCCACCGATCGCGATCGCCGAAGCGCAACCGAACGCGACCTGCGGTCGCGATTCACCTCAGCGGCAGAACAATTGGGCGACAAGAGGTTCAACGTACGCCAGGCCGGAGCGTACGCAATGGCTGCCATCGCCGACGACTGGCTCGCACTGGCTGCAGATGAACCGATGGGCGCCAGGGAGGCGCAAGTCTGTGTCGATGTGCTGTGCGCCATCCTGCGGGCCGCCCCAGCTGACCAACCCGCCGCAGACAAAACCGAAGAACCCTCGGACCAACCGGTGCGCAGCATGATCATCCACATCATCGCTTCACACCTGCGCCGCGATACCGAACCATCATGGCGTCAACTGCGGTTCGATCTCAAAGGCGCCCACCTTCACGACGTCAACCTGTCGGAATGCCACTTCCAAGGTTCCCTGATACTCGCCAACGCACATCTATCTGGGGAGCAAGCGACCTTCACCGACAGCCACTTCGCCAACGTCACATTCGATCACGCAACATTCCAGACGGGTACCACCGCAGAATTCACCCACACCACCTGGGATACGACCGCCGTATTCCAATACACCGAGTTTGGCGGCAATCTGAACTTCGACCGTGCCAACTTCAACGCAGGCGCTTCCTTCACGGGCGCCTCGCTAGGCACCCGGGTCGGCGCGGCAAGCGAAGCGTCGTTCAAGGAGGCCGAATTCGTTGGCACAGCGGACTTCACCTACGCCAGGGTCTACTGCTCGATGGCCGAGTTCTATGGTGCGACGTTCAACGGCCCCGCACTCTTCAAAAGATTGCAGGCCAATCAGCCAGAGAAATCAGCATCAATTTCGTTTCACAGCGCAACATTCCATGGACCTGCTGATTTCGAGGCCTGCCATGTCGGCTCTCACACTGATTTCAGAGAAAGCAAGTTTCTCGGCGACCTCAAGACCCCAACGGCTCTCGATGACACATACTTTGACTCCGAAGAAGCCGTCAGATTCAATGACGCCGAGTTCGTGGTGGCGGAGTTCGACAAGGCACAGTTCAGCCGCCAGGTCTCGTTCTACGGCGCGAAATGGATCTTCGAAGCCCGCTTCCCCAGTGCCAAATTTACGGCACCAGTCCGGTTCGAGAAAACAACCTTCCACAACGGCGCCACATTCGTCGGTGTCGAATTCGTTTGTGGCGCAGATTTTTATCGAGTCGATTTCGGGGATCAGCCCGTCGATTTCACCAACCCCGCCGTATGGAACGATGTCCGCGTCGATTGGGACGGCTCCAGTCCATTTCACTCCAGCGTGCCCCCCCAGCCCTCCAATGTTCTGCCGGAAGACTGGACGTCTAACCGCGCTAGCGAGCGGCGCCCAGCGACGAGGACGTAGGTGAAGTCGAGCACGCGTAGTCCGCACATGCTTTCTCGGAACATCTTCTCCTGATTTCGTTGACGTCTCTGTCCGTTGAACCAGGTTATGGAGATGTTCTAAGCGATGGCAATCGACAATATTTGCTGGCCGCGTTGACTTTTGGTTAACCGGCATCACGCGTACTGAAAGTACGAAGTCCGAGACGAACCGCCGATGCCACTGCTCTACATCGAGATAGCGGGCAGCGTGGCAAGACGAAGGCGACGCAACGGCTTTGACTGCGTCAGCTCATGCCGGGGTCACGCCGTGGAACCCCCGAAGCGCCATCCGCTGCGGGTGATGTCCGATTCTGGTGGATGGCCTGATCTGTGGGATACGGGCCATTGACGACATCGGTGTGGTTGACGGAGACTTCAGCTCATGCGACCAGTCCTGATCGTCGGGTTCGACGGAGTCCAGGCCCTCGACATCGCGGGACCCTCTGATGTCTTCACCGGAGCTACGCAGTGTCTGTCCCGGCTCGGCGGCGACAGCGGCTACGCCGTGAAGGTCGGCTCGGTCGGTGGAGCCGCGGTAAGGACCGGGACGGGTCTGGAGTTCGTCTCCGATCTGCTGCCAGATCCCGCGGGGCTGGACACGGTCGTGCTGCCTGGCGGCGCTGGCTTGGAACTCGGCCATCACGACGACGAGTTGATCGAGTGGGTACGTACTGCTTCGCGTACGGCAAGGCGGGTGGTCACGGTGTGCACCGGCGCGTTCCTAGCCGCCGAGGCGGGCCTGCTTGATGACCGACTGGTCACCACACACTGGGCGTTCGCCGAGCGACTCGCCCAGCAGTACCCGCGGGTGCGCGTGGACGCTGACCGCATGGTCATCCGCAGTTCCTCTACGGTGTGGACGTCTGCGGGTGTTACCGCCGGCATCGACCTGGCGCTGGCGCTGGTGGAGGACGATCACGGTGTCGAGGTCGCCAAGACCGTCGCGCGGTGGCTAGTGCTCTACTTGCGACGCTCAGGTGGCCAGACCCAGTTCGCCGATCCTCGGTGGCGGCCGCGGGCCAAGCGCGCCCCCATCCGCAAAGCCCAAGAGGCCGTCGAAAGCCATCCTGCGGGCACTCACACCATCGAGGCGTTGGCCCACCTCGCCGCGATGAGCCCCCGCCATTTCACCCGCCTGTTCACCGAGGAGCTCGGCGAGGCGCCGGGCGCCTACGTTGAACGCATCCGGACCGAGGCGGCCCGGCGCTTGCTCGAACGGAGTACCGACACAGTCCCGGTGATCGCCGCCCGGTGTGGCTTCGGAAGCGCAGAGACGTTGCGCCGTCACTTTATTCGCCACATCGGCATCCCACCGGACGCCTACCGCAGAGCTTTCAGCTAGCGCGACGGGCGCCTCGGCCTCCCCGGCCGTGCCCACGGGTAAGCCCGACACGGACCCGCGTCGGGTGGGTCGACGCGATTCACGCTCATCAAACTCGTGTCCTTTTTTGAGGATATCTCGTCCTTTACGCCGTCGTGCGGGCCGAAGACACTTGTGGGGAAGGCAGATCCGGTCGGATGCTTCCGACAGGACTGCGATGACGACACGCCAAATAGCCGGGTTACCACATGAATAAGGAGTATGAAATGGCCCCTGACGATGCTTCGGTCACGCGCATTGCCATGCTGCTCTATCCGCAGTTCACCACCCTGGACCTGATCGGGCCCCATCAGGTGCTGAGCGCACTTCCGAACACCGAGGTGGATTTGGTGGCCAAGACCGCCGATGCGGTCACCTCTGATTCGGGAGTCTCGATCATTCCCGACCAGACATTCGAAGGGGTTGGTCCGGGCTACGACGTCATCTTTGTTCCCGGGGGTCCTTGCACGTACGAAGTCATCGACGACGCGGACACGCTGTCGTTCGTGAGATCAGTCGGTGTCGAGGCCAGCTACGTGACGAGCGTGTGCACCGGTTCGTTGATCTTGGCCGCCGCTGGCCTGCTCACGGGGTATCGAGCCGCGTCTCACTGGGCGTTCCGCGAGATCCTCTCCGTCTCCGGGGCGACCCCCGAAGATGAACGAATAGTCATCGATCGCAATCGAATTACTGGCGGAGGCGTCACCGCGGGCATCGACTTCGGACTGCACCTCGCGGCGATCCTGGCCGGAGAAGAGGTCGCGAAGACGCTCGAACTGATCATGGAGTACGACCCGCATCCACCATTCAACGTTGGACATCCCTCCCGTGCCGATGGGCGAACACTGGCACTGGCCACCGACCGGCTGGCACCCGGGGTGGCGTTGACCAAGCAAGCCGCCGGGCGCGTTGCAGCGTCGCGCTGAACGACACTGGCCCAACCCCGATTTCCGATTTTTCAGTCGATTTCACACAAAGGATCCTTGCTATGAGGCTTGAAGGAAAGACCGCGCTCATCACCGGCGGCACCAGCGGTATCGGTCTGGCTACTGCCAAGCTGTTCGCCGCCGAAGGGGCCCGCGTGGCCGTCACCGGCCGCGACGAGAGCAAGTTCGACCAGATCATGGCCGAACTCGGTGACGGCGCCCTGGCCATTAGGGCCGACGTTCGGTCCCTGACGGACCTCGCGGAACTAACGAGCCAAGTCGCAGAATCCTTCGGCGGCCTGGACGTGTTCTTCCCCAACGCCGGTGTGGCGCAGTCAACTCTGTTGTCGGAGACCGATGAGTCGCGCTACGACGAGTTGATGGACATCAACCTCAAGGGGGTTTTCTTCTCGATGCAGGCCGTCGTTCCTATCTTGCACGACGGCGCGTCGGTCATCCTCAACACCTCGTTCCTCAACCAAACCGGCATGGCCGGACTGTCACTGTTGTCCGCATCCAAGGCGGCAGTCAGGTCGCTGGCACGAACCTGGTCAGCCGAACTACTCGACCGCAACATCCGCGTCAACGCCGTGAGCCCCGGAGGAATCGACACACCGTTGCAAAGCCGAAACCGCACTCCCGAGCAAGCGCAGGCCCTCAAGGATGGGCTCGCGGCCAGTGTGCCTCTGGGTCGTCTCGGCAGCGCGCAGGACATCGCCGCGGCGGTGCTGTTTCTGGCCAGCGACGACTCGCGCTACGTCCTAGGCGCCGAGCTGGTCGTCGACGGCGGAATCTCGCAACTGTGACCGGCGCACCACCCCCACTGCCCGCCCAGACGATTAGATCAATGGTCCGGCAAGACCCTGAACTGCCTTGTCGGAGATGCCATGGGCCGGTTACATGTGGGCTGGGGGTGGGATTGCGTCGAACACGTTCGGCCAGAGCACGAGGATTCCTGAGCGCTCGCATGCGCCAACCAGGGCCATATCTACCGGCTCGTTTTCTAGAACGATGACGGGGTGGATGTGCTCGTGGTGTGGGCGCATTTGTTCTGCGTAGTGCAGTACTTGGCCTATGGCACAGCGGAATTGGCGTACTTCGTTGGCTACAGTAGTGCTTTTGACCTCTACGACCCATAGGTGGGATTCGTTCTGCCAGGCTAGGTCGTACTGCGGTTCATCCGGACGGGGTCGTAGCGGTAGGAACCCGATGCGCTCTAAGGCGTCTGCGAATTGACTCTGGAGGACGGTGTGGGCGGTGTGGCCTCGGGTCTGTAGGTCGGGGTCGGGGCCGAGTGATACGGGCGGGCCGTCGTAGATGAGTCCGGCTAGCTCGTCACTGATCATGCCGGTGACGCGGTAGTCGGAGATCACCTCGCCGTGTCTCTTGTCGCCGCGTTGGTGGTCGCGCCACCAGTATTGGCCGGTGAGTCTGCCGAACAGCGGCGCTTCGGGTCGGTAGGTCTTGAAGTGGCCGCGGCAGGTATGGAAGGCCTGGGGGAACGAGATCCCGCCCGATTTGGTGGCCTGGTCTAGTGCCCGTGAGATCGGTGTGATGTCGATCGTCGAGTACCGGGTCAGTGTGCGGTTGTGTTCGCGATGGAATGCCTTCTGCAGCTTGGGTGATGGCTCATGTTCGGTTTCGGCGATGTTCTTGCAGTGCAGCAGGCCCAGCGCCAAGGTCAGCACGACGCGGGTCACTGCCAGTTCATAGATGATGCCTTCGCAGAAGTTCGTGAAAAGACCAGGAGCCTCTGGTGATTCGGGAGTTGACATGTCGTCGGTCAGTGGCGGGTCGCCAGGTCGGATGATCTGGCGACCATGCTCGTCCAGGTCCCACCAGAACAAGCCTATGGGCCCGATCGGGCGGCCTTTCTCCCATTCCACGAAGAGGGCGGCTGAAAGGGACCAGCGCACACCGGGTTCGGTTCCTTCGTAGCGTTCAACGAACCAGCCGTATGAGCGTGCTCCGGCGGGGTTTGGTGGGCAGCGGGCCTCGACGAACATGTACGGGTAAGGCGGGACGGCAGCGAGCGGAGGCAATATTTCGGCGAGGTCGGTATGGGTGAGTTGGTGGGTTTCCAGGTACCGGTGCACATTGTCGACACTGAATACCTTGGCTTGGTCCCAGATCTCACGGATCATGCCCTTGCCGCCGGGGGCGACGGAACGGAAGTACTCGGCTTTGTCTGGATCCTGCCGGCACCAGTCGCGCAGCTTCTGTAGCGCGGGAGTATGCCGGTATTTGTCGGCGTCAATGAGCTCGTACACCGTCAATCGGCTGCCATGAACCATGAGTCGGTCATACAAGCGCGACATCGCAATCCTCCGGGTGCCCTCGGTCTGGTGCAGTGGACTCTACGAACCGGCACCGACAATCGCCGTGCTCCCTGCCGCGCGAGCTACGACAGGTCGACGTGCCCTCAGCCCACAGGTCGAGCACTGCGGGCAGAAGATCGCAGTCGGTGAGGATCTTGAGGTCCTCGTCGCTAACCTAGCCAGTGTTCCTGGCTAGGGCGGGGGCCAGGCGGCGGGCCGTCACGCTGGCCACCGAAGCCAAGACACCATACGTGAACGGCACAGACACCAATAGGTTCTGCCAACCGCCTCTAGAACGCCAATTAACCAGTCGCGCTGGCAATTTCCGTCGCCCCACATCAGCAACCACCCGGCGCTAATATCCCCGGAACTACGAAGTACCAGCCGCCAGCGATCACAAACGGCGACATCCACAGCAGCACCAGACCAGTGCCGGCACACTCAGCCAGCGATCCATCCACGTCGACGATCATCCACACAAGGAACACCAGGTAGTAGACGATGCACACCACTCTGGACGCGACAACCACGGGCCGCCCCAACTCCCGCAGCAGCATTGTCAGTCACTTTGTCTCCCACGGTCGTACCTTCATCGGACCCGGTGCTCTACACATGTCACCGACGTTGGTTCTGGAAAGGCCACTAGGTGGAACCTGGTGGCGAGGGATATAGCAAGAACTCTCGCCACCAACAGTCGTCACACACCAGGTCGGTTATTGCGCGTTGTACCGGCGCCGGATGCGCTCCAAGAGTTCGCCTGCGCCGATATCGCCTCGTAAGTAGGCGTTCTGGCCGGCCCGGATGGCATCGGTACTGCGGGAACCTTCTAGCTCAGTGCCGCGGCGAATGACACTTAGCGCCTTGAGGCGGCGCTGGGTGTGTGCACCTCGGTCATGTCCACCAGTCTGCTGCACGGCAGCTACCTGGGCTGCGCGCTAGTACTCGGTCTCGGCGCCGGGGGCGCGTGTACCGGCCACCGCCACCAGGCGCGACACGGCGATCACGGCGGCAATCAGATCCGGTTTGAGGCCAGCAGCATCAACGACGACCCCGCCGACCGATGGGCCTGCCGCCCAGCGCCATCTGCGTGACTGATACCACCAACGCGAATCCACCTTCGGCAGCCTGCCCTAACGCTCTGAGCATCCACAGCTGCAGGACCACCGGGCACTCCGCGCCGGGGATGTCCTCGGGCTGGGCCCTTTGCAAGGCTGTGGAGGCGAACAGACCATCAAGACAGCGGCGTGCCTCCACCAGATCCTCGCGAATCGGCGGTCAGGTTTTGGTGCCATATGTCGATGCCACCCAGGCGTACCTACGGTGGAGATTGAAGTGGGAGATTCCACCGTTGGTGCTGAGTTTGACTGCGGTGCGGTCCTGCTAGCGCAGAATTCCAATCTTCGTTGATGTTCGAGCGTCGCCCCGCCGTGCATCTGCATCTACTGCCACCGCTGGCACTGGATCGCTCCGTTAGCGGGGCCGCTCGTATGTTCCCGTCAGTTGACCGCGTGCGATGACACGTCCGGTGAGCACTGTCAGTAGTGCCCGTACGGTGTTGACGTTCTCCGGTACCGGGATATCTGATGCGAGCAGGTGGAACCGGTAGTGGTGTGGGCCGTGCCCGCGAATCGGGCGGGGGCCCGAGTATCCGTCTTTGGCTAGCCGAGTGGGAACAATCCGCACACCCGCTTCCCCGCGCCGCAGCCCGCCAGCCTCGATCCCCGCAGTGGACGGTTGCAGTACCGCCGCACTGTGGATCAGCGGCTTGGGCAGTGGGACATCGATATCATCGATCAGCAAAACGAGCTGCGCCGAGGCGCTAGGAATTCGGCTCCACCGCAAGGTTGGGGAGATATTGTCACCGACCCCTGGGCCTGCTGCCCACAGAGGAATGGGCGCTCCGTCGGAGAAATCCGGGCTGGTCAGGATGATCTCTTCCACGGCCGCCAATTTCGAGGACGCGAGTGGACTTCGCCTTGGATTCGCACGCAAGGGCCGCAGCGCGCGTCCCACGAGTGTTGTCATGCCCCACTACCTGCGCTACGCATGGCCACGACGCTTGAGCGCAACAGATCGCCCAGCTCGGTTGGCAGATAACCTTGTGCGGCCAGGCGTGGCATTACACCTCCGCTGGCGAGGATCTCCAGGATCAGATCGGGCAGTTTTGGTACAGAACCGGAGCTGGCTGTGGTGTCGTTACGCCATTGACCAGAGGCCAGATCGAATGTGCCGTGGTCACCTTCGCTGAATAGTGCCGTGGCATTGGGCAACGTGACAGCGGGGAGCCCAGCATTGACCGCGTTGCGGAAGAATAATGAATTGAATTCCTCGGCGACCAGTCCGGATAGGCCCAGTTCGACAAACAGCGAGGCGACGGGCCGTGATGAGCCCACACCGAAGTTGCGTCCCGCCACCACGACGTCGCCCGGTTCCACCTGGTTGGTCCAGTCGGGGCGTACCTCGTAGAAGACGTGTTTGGCTGCCTCGATCGGCTCCATTTTCATGGCGAATGCCGGGTACATCGCATCCGTGTTCAACCCATCACCGAAAACCCATACTCGGCCACTGAATTTCATGCGGTCACGCTCCTTGGGTCGGCGATGTAGCCCGTGATTGCCGATGCGGCGACAGTGGCGGGGGACGCCATATAGATATCGGCCTCGGTGCTGCCCATGCGGCCGGTGAAGTTGCGAGTGCTTGATGTCAGGCAGACCTCGCCCGGACCGACCACACCCATGTGGTAGCCGAAACATGCGCCGCACGTGGAATTGGTGATCACCCCACCCGCGTCGGCGATGTCCTGTAGGTAGCCGCGACGCATTGCCTCGCGATATACCGCCTGTGATGCCGGGGTCACGAGCAGCCGTACTCCCGGCGCCACGGCCTTGCCGCGCAATATCTTTGCGGCGATCTCAAGGTCTTCAAGCTGACCGTTGGCGCACGAACCGATGAATGCCTGGTCTATTCGGGTGCGCCCCAGCTCCGAAACCGGGACACCGTTACGCGAGACAGTGCCGGGCTTGGCCACGTAGGGCTCCAACCGGTCCACATCGATGCGGCGCACCTCGTGATAGCTCGCGTCGCCATCCGGGTGAGCGGCCACATAGCCGGAGGCGCCGTGGTCGGCCAAAAATGCTTCCAGCACTTCGTCACATTCAAATGTGCTGAAATCGGCTGATACTTCAGCACACTGGGTGGCGATAGTGCGCCTGTCATGCATGGGGACCGAGAACAGGCCGGGGCCACCGAATTCGAGATTCATGTTGGCTGCGTCTCCGTATTCGTTGGCGAGGTACAGGAAAATGTCCTTGCCGGTTACCTCGGGCGGCTTGGTGCCGTTGAGTTCATAGCGAATGGTGGGCGCCACCTGGTACCAGGTGGTGCCGGTACACATGATCGAGTAGATTTCGGCAGGTCCCAGCCCCCTGGCGGCGGTGTTGTAGGCCCCAGCCGCACAGGTGTGAGAGTCGGTGCATGCCAGGACTTCCCCAGGCCTGGCCAGTCCGTTCTCGGCAATGACCTGATGGCAGATTCCATGGCGCCCAACGTCGTAGAAACGTTCGATGCCGAAGTCGGCCGCGAATCTACGGGCATGCGGGCCACCGGCGGCGTCCTTCAATGTGGGTGCCGGAACTGCGTGGTCCATGACGATGGCCAGCTTCTCGGGATCATTGATCTTCAGCGGCGGTATCCACATCGTGGCGAACTGGAGGTCGATCATGACGGTCATGTCGACGTCTACCACCACGGTGTCACCCACAGATACGCTGTCGCGGCCGGACTTTCGCGCCAGGATGCTCTCTACGATGGTCATGCCCATGATGAGGCCTTTCGATTCGCGAGGGCCTGGTCGATGTCCGACCACTCCGACAGGCCAACAAGGTTGAAGAATTCCGCCGGCGAAGCGGGGATCAAGGCCGTGGGGTCCGTGCCATTTAGCTCGCACAAGCCCTGCAGCATGGCGAATGCCGCGCGGCCCAAGGGGTCGCTTGGATGGATCGCGATGGCGTAGCCGAGCTCGGTGAGCCGCTGCGTTGATTCCAACGGTGTCAGTCCGCCAAGGACCAGATTGATCAGCAACGGAGCGTGCACTTCTCGGGCTATCCGTTCGATCTCATCGACACCTCGCGGCGCCTCGATAAAGACGATGTCCGCGCCCCCGGCGGCATAGGTGTTGGCACGATCGATAGCGGCGTCAAGGCCCAGTGGCGCACGGGCATCCGTGCGGGCGATGATCAGCAGGCCGTCGTCGGACCTGGCATCGAGCGCGGCCGCCAATGTCTGTCCGAAATCTGCCGCAGAGACAACCTGCTTGTCCGGCAAGTGCCCGCAGCGCTTCGGGAAGGCCTGGTCTTCCAACTGGATAGCGGCCACGCCTGCCTGCTCGTACAGTCGCATTGTCCGCACCACATTCAGGGGCGCCCCGTATCCGGTGTCGGCATCGGCAATCAACGGGACGCCTTCCAAAGCCTCAACAATCATCCGCGCACGCTCAACCATTTCCGTCTGCGTGACCAGTCCGATGTCAGGCAGGCCAAACCCGGAAGCCGCAACTCCCGCACCGGTGAGGTACGCCGCGTGATGTCCGGTGCGTTTGATCAGCTGGGCCGATATACCGTCGAAAACGCCAGGCGCCACAATCAGATCACCGCGATCGAGCAATTCTCGCAGTGCTTTCCGTGCGGGAGTGGTAACCATCAGCAGGCTCATCTCAATCCAGTGCGCCGGAGACTGGTGCCGCAAGTAGGTCGACGAGAGTGCCAATCTCCTCAAGGTTTTCGAGCCCGAGTACGGCGTGCTCGATTGCTTCGGCGCGAGTGTGGTCGGTGACCCGGTCGGCGAGGGCATGGAACTTGGCGACCAGCTCATCGTTGGTAACCGGGTCTCCGGGGGCGCCGTGCGGTAGCTCGACGCAGGACCGGTACACGACACCGTCCTCTGTCGTCACCACGACATCGGTGCGGAAGCGCTGTGCAAGTGGGGCAGTGGCCAGAGACTCGTCAAGATGCACGTTGGTGCGCTCGATCAATCGCCAAATGTCCGGGGCATCCAAGCGCTGCGGCGTGAATTGTTCGGGCAAGACGTTGCCATCGAGCAGCGCCGCCGCGGTGGCGTAGCCGATGTTCATTTGGGCCCCAATGGGAGTCAGCGGCCGCTCGGGCGTCCACCAGCCGTGCTTGTAAATGGTTTCCCCGACGGTGATATCGATGCGGGCGATATCGGCGGGATCGCATTGCGTCCGCAGTTGGCGTGCGGCGTCGATCGCCCCGTGCAGCCCACCCATCGCCGCGTATGACTTCACCATGATGGTCTCGGTCTCCCATTGCCGGCCGAGCCCGCGGACCAGTGCTGCGGCGTCCGGGTTATGCCCCTCGCCGAAAACGCTAAGGAAGCCACCGTATTCACGCTCGAAGACTCGCTTGATACCGGTGTAACCCGCCTGCGCCAGGCCGGCGGCATAGAAGCCATTCCGTGAAGCCAACCCGTGGTGCATCCGTTTGGACATGGCCTCGAACTGCGCCGCCATGAGGCCCGCGGATTGAGTACCAGCCAACCCAAGTGCGTCTTCGAGCTGGCCGGGAGTCAGACCGCGCAGCTTGCCGGCCGCCATTGCTGCCGAATGAGTACCGAACACCGAACCCGAATGCCAACCACGATCCAGCATTTGCGACCCGTGCAATGTGTATCCGACGCGCGGGCCCACTTCGAATCCGACGATTGCGGCCAACAACAGCCCATCACCACGCGATTGCGGGGTCAGTGCGGCGGTTGACAACAAGGCAGGCAACAACAGCGAGCAGCTGTGCAGCGGCGCAACGGGATGGAAATCGTCGAGCTCGAAGCCCTGGATAAAAGTGCCGTTGAGCACCGCCGCGGCGGCCGGCGCTGTGGTGCGGCCGGTCCCGATCACCGCAGCCGATCCCGTGGGCTCCAACGCGAGTACCGCATCCGTGGCCACCCGGGACCACGGGAGCTGCGCCCCTATCAGCGCGCAACCGAGTCCATCGAGCAGCAGGTGCTTGGCGCGATCGACGACGGGTGCGGGCACATCGTCCAACGTCAAGCCATAGATCCAGGTGACCAGCTGGCCGGTCGGGCCCGCCGGGTCGGTCGCGCTCTGCTGAGTCTCAGACATGACACCCCGTTTCATTAGTTGTTATAGTTATATAACAACTAATGGCTCATCGGCAACCTCCGATATGCCAACATTGAGCGCGTGCCCACAGAGCAGCCAGCCCAGCCCGGAGCCGTGACAGCTGGGGCCGGTGTGCCGTTGCATCGGCAGCTCTTTTTGGTGCTGCATGACGAAATCTCCCGCGGGACAATGCAACCAGGTGACGCCTTACCCACCGAGCAATCGCTGTGCGAGCAGTTCGGGGTCTCGCGGATCACGGTGCGCCGTGCACTCGCCGACCTCGCCGAGGAAGGCTTGATCGAGCGCCGGCAGGGCGTGGGATCATTTGTCCGCGAGGATCTGCCGACGAAATCGCGGCCTGTCGGCAGTCACCTCGATGGGATGCGACAGGCTCAGTTCGAAACTGCCGTCGAAGTCATTGATTTCGGGCTGCGTACCGCCCCGCCCCTGATTGGCGAAGCCCTCGGGCCTGGCGAGAAATTGCACGTCGTACGGCTCCGCCGGGAACGCCGAACGCATGAACCGCTGATGATCACCGCGGCCTGGCTGCCACCCGAGCTGGCCGACCGCATCACATCTGCAGCGCTGCGCGAATCCGCGCTCTACGACTTGCTCAGCCAGACCGGGGTGGAGCTCGACCGAATCGACTCGGAGCTCACCGCGGAGCTGGCGGGCCCGGCCAATGCGCGCCTACTCGAGGTGCCGGTGTCCTCGGCGCTCATTCGCATCAACCGCCTCGCCTACACCTGCGGCAAACCCCATCACTATCTGACGATCACCCTGACACCAACTCGGAGCCGCGTGCTACTCAATCACGCCGTCCCAGACTCCCCGCAAGCCGTCGCGATAGCCCACGACGTACGGCAGATCTAACTCTGGCTCCTGCAACTAGATTTAGCAGCGACTCTCGGAGCTTGATTCGGAGCCACAAAGGTCGGGCCGATGCCAGCCCTGTGCGACAGGCTCGAACGCCATTTATATCAACTACCCCGCCCAGATCGCACCCAGACCGTCGCCGGACAGCGCCCCAGATGCTCCTCACTAGTCAAGACCACCGGCGAGGACTGCACCAACTCGGCGATCTACCTCGGTTCAGGAATGTTTGGCGCCCACTGCTATTTACACACCACCCCCACCGAGCGTGAACAGTATCGAGCCCACCACGAAGAAAACGATGCCCACAAAGCGCGCTCCCACACCGATTTACGCAACCTCCGACGAGCGGCGGGCGAGAAGATCGTCGCCCACTGGATATCCAGCCGTGAACAACGAAGCAAGTGGTTCGACGCCATCGTTTCGAACCAACCGATAATGCATCAATCCTGTTTTTCTGCAACAAGTTAACAGCGCCGCGGTAAATCTTGCAGACCTGTCTAGATCGACTAAAGCCGTGGTAAAAATAACTATACTTATATAATTATCCTGGTATAGTTATTGATATGCCAAGGCCCATGTTGTCGAAAGATGATCGTGCGCAAGGTAAACAGCTTGGCGATGAGCTTCGTCGCCTGCGCGGGAAGCGAACCGCAGCTGAAGTAGCCGATGAAGCGGGAGTGTCACTGGACACGCTGCGCAAGTTGGAGCAGGGCGGAACTCCCACACCGGGCTTTTTCCTGATTGCCCGAGTGGCGCGGGCACTGGACATTCCGCTGAATCAGTTGGCGGACAAAGCGATGAGCGGCAGGAGGCGGCGATGACAGCGGTAGAGCCCATGGCGACGGTCGATGCGGTGCGTATCGCCGAGGCTTGGCGGTTGGGGGTGATGAGCGAACCCGTTGGCGGGCACGCAGTCCTGACTGGGTCAGCGTGGCAGCGCACTGTTCACTGGTATGACCCCAGTTATCTAGGGACTCCTGCGTTCTGGGTGCAGCAGACGCGTGAACGTCCTCGCCCACAGACCTATCAGGTCGGATCGACGTTGCTTGAGGAAGTCGCATTGTGTCTGCTAGGTGGGTACGGGATTACCGAGCAGATAGCCTTCGCCGCATTCACCCGATGCCAGGACGATGACCTGCTGGGCGGTCATGTTGTCAGTGCACACGACGTCCATGCCGTCTTGTGCGAGCCGCTGACTCTCCCCGGCCGTGAACGGCCTGTGCGGTATCGGTTCCCGGCCCTCAAGGCCCAGCGTCTGGCCGCGGCGATCGAGTACCTAGCTACCCGAGAGCCGCCTGGGTTGGATCGCCCCCGGGAACTGCGAGATTGGCTGACGCAGATACCGGGAATCGGCCCCAAGACCGCATCCTGGGCAGTACGGAATCTGACTCGTAGCGACGCTATCGCAGTCATCGACATCCATATCCGCCGCGCGGGGATCGCTGCGGGTGTGTTTGACCCCGAATGGAAGCTTCCGCGGGACTATCGGCTTTTCGAAGAGGCGTTTGTGGCTTGGGCATACCTCGGCGGGGTGGGCACTGCGGATCTGGACGCATGTATCTGGTCATCGCTGGCCTCCCTGGGCCGCGGCGCCCGTTCCTTGTTCGGCGTGCACAACTTGAGCGATCTGGACTAGCCCGCGCAAACTGCCCACACCAACTGCCCAGCTCGCGTTAAATTGATTCGTGGGCCAGCTTCGAGGCGAGGGGGAAGGCTGTGGGCGGCAGCGGAGGCTCTGACTATCGCGATTCCTTGGGCGGTGTTGGCAGGCGTGAGGACAACGGGCCTAGCTGCGTCACACTGTCTTTCGTTGCTCCAGTGATGTCGCCGGTGCCGGAGGTCGTACTTGACCTGGAAATCGGCACCCTCTGCGAAATCATTTTGGAGGGCACCCCCAAGCAGCTAGCCGTGTACACCCGGGAAAAGGGTGATCTGCTCGGCGCTATCACTGAACGCTGGAAAGACCTGACCGCCTGCATCGATTCGGGTTACGCCTATGAAGCCGAAGTCATTGCGCTGGGGCCTGTCCGTGTCCGCATCCGGCCCCGCCCGACATATCTGCTGGCGCTGCCGTTTGACGCAGTCCTGGTCGATATCGCCCCGGACCTGATTCCCAGCGAAGGCCACGAGGTCGACATCGCCGTAGGCCCTGATGGACATACGGTTGCGATCACGTTCGACCGGCACATCATCGGCTATGTTCCCGCCCAACCAGTAGCGCTGCCCGACTCGATTCGGCTAGAGCGCGTCCGCACAGCCACCGTCGATGCGGTGCGGGTTCAGACTGTGGTCGACATCGAGACCGACACCGAAATCGAGGTCGTGACCGCCGACATCATCATTGTCGAGGCGGAAATACCCCAGTGACCATCACGATAGTGGGCGGTACCTACCGCGAATACTGTGTGGAGCCTGCGATCGATCGGCTCCTCGGGTCAGGACTGCGTGCAGCGGGTCTGCTGGCAAGCCTGGGTGATGACGTCGCGTATGTGACTGCGATCGAGGAGAGTTCGGCACCTGAATTTGATGCTGTCTGCGCCAGTTTGGCGGTATCCGCCAACGCGGCACCGCGCACCGGCTCGGTTGCCTTCGCCTATGAAACGCCGATACATCGCACCACCGCACACGGGCGCCCTGTGGCCGAGCCGCTGCACGTTCAGGGCGGCACCGTGCTGGCGTTCGGCATGGTCGAAACTACCTGGGCGCTGACCGCCGACACCGTGGTTATCGACCCACAGCACTCGACAGTCAAAGATTTACTGAAAGTCGTGGAGGCCCAGCGGATCACCCTGATACTCAATGAACATGAGGCACGAGCCGCAGCAGAGCGAAGCGATGTCGAGCATGCCGCCCTTGAACTACTGGGCCTGGGCGTCGATGCGGTCGTGGTCAAACGCGGCGCTTTGGGTGGCCTCGTGGCCCACAGCGACACAATCGCGACCTTTGGTGCCATTCCCACTTCGGCGGTACATCCGCTTGGTTCAGGGGACGCCTTCTCCGCCGGCTACATCCATGCTTGGACGGGCGGCGCTACCCCTTTGGCCGCGGCACAGTTCGGATCCCAAGTGGCGGCCGCGCACTCGCTGACCGGTACCCCGCAGATATCGCAAAGCGTTCTCGACAGCCTGGGCCAGCCGCTGCCCTATCCGAGGCGCGTGGCGCCGAGAATTTATCTGGCGGGCCCGTTCTTCAATGCCGCGCAGCGCCACCTCATTCGCACTATCCGCGCAGCGCTGATTCATTTGGGAGCCGAGGTGTTTTCGCCTCTTGATGAGGTCGGGCCCGGCGGTGACGAAGTCGCAGAAAAGGACTTGCGAGGCCTGCAGAGCTGTCACAGCGTGCTGGCCGTGCTCGATGGCGCCGACCCTGGCACCTTGTTTGAGGTCGGATGGGCCACCCACGCGCAGATCCCGGTCACCGGCTTCGCTGAACACCCCACCGAGCACACCTGGACGATGGCTCGCGGCACCGGCACAACGGTCGGCGATGACCTGTCGAGCGCCCTGTACAACAGCGTGTGGTCGGCCATCGCAGCAAGTGCCATTTCGTGAGGACGGTGCTGCTGATCTCCGGTGGACTCGATAGCGCCGCGCTGACCGCCTGGGTTCGGCCTGATCACTGCCTGTACATCGACTACGGGCAGCGGCCCGCCGTGGCTGAGGGGCGGGCCGCGCGGCAGGTCGCCACTGAACTCGAGGTGCCGTTTGACGCGGTCTCTGTGCCAGCTGCGGTGATTGGTCGCGGACTGATGGCCGATACCGTTCACGGCAGCGGCCCCGACGGCGTATCGCCGGAGTGGTGGCCTTACCGCAATCAGTTTCTGATCACCATCGCGGCGGCATGGGGTGTGCAACGCGGATTCGAGGCCGTGCTGATCGGGACGGTAGCTTCCGACGGAGCCCGGCACGCGGACGGCCGCGGCGAATTCCTCTCCGGTATGGACACGGTGCTGAGGCTGCAGGAAGGCGGTGTGCGGCTGCAGGCCCCGGCGTCGCACCTGAGTGCAGCCGAATTGCTTGCCGTGTCAGGTATATCGGATGCGGTGATCGGATGGACGCACTCGTGCCATCGCGCCAACTTACCGTGCGCCAACTGCCCAGGGTGCGTCAAACATGCTGAGGTTCTGCATAGGGCAGGTCGGCTGCGGTGATCGCCGTCAGGGGCGCATGCGCGGGCGTGCGCCGGCACGCGACGACGGCAGCGTGGGTAGTCGCGTTCGTCGCCTGTATCGCGGGAGCAAATTGGGCGATCCTGCACGTAGGTGCGGTGCACGGCGCCGGCGGGCCCCGCACGATTCCTGTCGGGTTCGGACTTATCGCCCCCTCTGGTGTGCTGTTCGCGGGGGCCCAACTGACGCTTCGGGATCTGATCCACGAGCGGCTCGGCGCCCGGTGGACCTTGGTAGTGATCGCTGCCAGTGCCCCACTGACCATGATCGTGGCTTCGGCGGCGATGGCGGTGGCTTCGATCGTCACGTTCTTGGCCGCCGAGGCGGCGGACCTGGCCGTCTACAGTCGGCTCAGGCGCCGCGGCTATGCCGCCGCCGTTCTCGGCAGCAACCTGGTGTCCACGGTTGTGGACTCGATATTGTTTCTTGCCTTGGCCTTTGGCGGCGCTGCGGTCGCTTCTGGTGCCGCGGGAATGACGGTGGGAAAGCTGGAAGCATCCGTGTTCACGCTGATGGTGGCGGCGGCCGCGACGTGGCTAGCACGGATGGCGAACGCACCTTCTGAAAGTGTTTTAGCCCGGGCCTAGTCCTTCGGCTGGCCGGTCGATCTGCTGTGGTGCCTGGTCCTCTGCTGCGCGGTGTGCGCGGGGCTGGTGCCGTAATTGGTCTGTGAGGCGCAGTATCTCGCCGTGGGCGGCAGCCAGCGCATCGTCGCGTTCTTTGATGATGGCGTTGAGTTCCGCGACTCGTGCACGGTGTTCGGTGTCTTGGGTTAACAGTTGACGCCGCAGGGCGTCCATGATCGTGGACTCAGTGTCCGCGCTGGTGGCTGTTTCTGCCGGGCGCAGAATAGGTTTGGTGGACGCTTCCTTGATCTGTTTGAGTAGGTCGGTGTGGTTGTAGATGGTTTTGCGGGCCACTCCCGAGTAGCGCGATACCGCGTTCGGGTTGATTGCCAGCCCCTTTTTGCGCATCTCGCGCACGGCTTTGACGATCTTGCGGCGGGTCACGGCACGCACTTGCCGGGCGTGCCGTGCCAGGCCCTCCACGGAGCGGGAGGTGCTCACGGTTCGCTGTCGCGATCTGCTCGGCGGGCTTTGTCTAGGGTTGATTGGTGCGCGCCGCGGGTCACAATCGGCAGCAGCGGCAGCCGATTTGCGGTCGCTGCGCCGCTGATGGCGTCGGTATCGTTGACCTGGGTTTACACACCCTGGATTACGTTACAGATAATATCCCCCGCAGACACTGGCTGCAGGCGCGTCCGTACCGGCAAGTCAGCAGCGTTTCATCAAGGACGGGCGCTAACACCCACCCTCTTTTCTGCCAGCACCGATGGACGCAGTCAGGGCACCAACTGATCTACCCACTCGATATGCTGCGGCCGAATAGAGATCCAGTTCGCGGCAATCTCCTTGCCCACCGCGCGCTGAAGGTTGCGCAGATCAGCATGGGAGCGTGCTTGGCGGGCATCGTTCACTTCGTGGTGCACGCGATACTGCTCACGTTCGGTGGGCGTGGCATGTGAATAGCAGTGGGCGCCGAACATTCCCGATCCGAGATAGATTGCCGAGTTGGTGCAGTCTTCGCCAGTCGACTTGACCATTGCGCGGCATTTGGGGCGTTGTCCGACGACGGTCTGAGTGCGGTCGGGCCGAGGCAGGTGATACAGGTACCGCTTGAGTTGGGTCAGGATGACTCGCTTGGGGACAACGATCGGGACAAACGCGTAGAGTCCGACATACCTGTCGACCAGTGAACAGCTGCCAGCACCAGCTGGAACCGAGCCGGGTAGGTGACCACGCCGTCGCGCCGGGCCAGCCGAATTTCACCGTCCTCCAACGGTGTACGCAACGCCTCCAGCGCCGCCGTGGACAGCTCGGCGCATTCATCGAGGAACAACACACCGCGGTGAGCCCGGCTCACCGCACCAGGTTTGGCAGTACCGGAACCGCCGCCGACGAGCGCGGCGACACTCGACGTGTGATGCGGCGCGACGAACGGCGGTTGGGTGATCAGCGGCTGCCGCGCCGTCAACAGGCCCGCCACCGAATGGACGGCCGTCACCTCGAGCGCCTCCTCAGCAGAGAGTGGCGGCAGCAGTCCCGGCAGCCGTTGCGCAAGCATGGTTTTCCCAATGCCGGGAGGCCCAGTCAGCATGAGGTGATGCGCACCGGCGGCCGCCACCTCGACAGCGAACCGCGCATCAGCGTGGCCCACCACATCCGCCAGGTCCGGACTATCAATCTGCTGCCGAAAGCTCCACTGCGGCACCGGTTGGAGCTCGCCCGCACCGGTCAGCCATGCCGTGACCTGGCGTAGGGTCTGCGCCCCCAGCACCTCGATACCGTCGACCAGACCCGCCTCCCCCAGATTCTCATCGGGCACCACCACCGTGGGCCACCCGTCACGTTTGGCGGCCAGTACCGCCGGCAGCACACCACGCACCGGGCGTACGCGTCCGTCGAGCGCCAATTCCCCCAGCAGCAAGGTCTTCTCCAGACGTGTCGGCGGTAGTACCTTGTTGGCCGACAACACTGCTGTCGCCAGCGCGAGGTCGTACACCGAGCCCATCTTCGGCAGCGTCGCAGGCGATAGAGCCAAGGTCAAACGGGCAGACGGCCAGGTGAATCCGCAGTTGGTGATAGCTGCCCGCACTCGGTCGCGCGATTCCTGTAGCGCCGCATCCGGCAGGCCAACAAGGTGCACACCCGGCAGCCCAGCGCTGATGTCGGCTTCAATCTCAACGGTCTGTCCGGTCACCGCTTTCACCGCCACGGAATACGCTCTGCCCAAGGCCATCTCAGCTCACCCCGTGAATATGCGTGATCTCCGGCACGTATCCGCGCAATCGGACCTCGATGACGTCGATCCGGATCGCTGCCCAGGATCCGCGCTGCGCCGCCAACCACAGCCCGGCAAGTCTGCGCAACCGACGCAACTTGACGGCGGTCACCGCCTCGGCGGGTGTCCCGAAAGCCGAACCGGTCCTGGTCTTTACCTCGACGAAGACCACCGCTTCGCCATCTACCGCGATGATGTCGATTTCTCCGTAACGACACCGCCAATTGCGGACAAGGATGCCGTATCCGTCCGATGCCAGGTGCTGGACGGCTAGATCCTCACCGCGTGTCCCGATCTGGGATCGATTCAGAGAATGTGTCATGAGCCCACCATCGCTATGGGCACCGACGTCAATGCACTGCCGAGCTATGCCTATCGATAGTTATCCACAAACCGGCATTCATCCACAAGCAAACTAAAGAGCACCACTAGTTCCACATCTTGACCGGATGAACTACCGGTGCAACCTTGCCTATCGCGCCCGAAGCAGGCGCGGGCAGATCTTTCGAGTTAGGAGCTGACTTGATCTCGATATCGTCGGTGGCAGAACACACAGCTTTACTTGCCTTCGACGGCTCACAGTGCACCGTAGATGCCGACACCGTTGCACTCGGCGAATCCAGAAGCACCCCGGCGGCCACCAGCGCCGTCACAACCATTGCCCGCAGCAGCAAAGTACTCATTAGCAGAGACTAGACATACTCACGAGTTCCGCAACTCGAAGAGGGACCGACTCGCTACCAGGGATGCGGGTTCAACTAGCGCGGTTCCGGCAGGCGCGCCGCTACTGCTGCCAGCGACCAGTGGGTGCCCACTAACGCCGGATGATCTTGACGGGTAACCCGCCCTTCAGACCCATGGACATTCGGTACTGATGCCGGGGCTGGTAACCGGAGGGAAGTTCGAAACGATAGCGCTGGTACGCGCTTGCGATGGTGAGCACCGCCTCGATGTACGCCATGCGCATACCGAGGCATAGCCGCTGGCCTCGCCCGAACGGGATAAATGCCCGGAGGTCGGCCTCGTTGTTCAAGAACCGGTCCGGGTTGTATCGATCCGGTTCGGGCCAGAATCGCGGATCTCGTTGCATCGCAAGGGAGGAATACAGGATCGTTGTCCCTGCCGCGATCCGGAATCCACCCATTTCGTCGTTGACCAGCGCCGTCTTGGGGTTGATGACCAACCCGCCTTGGAGGCGCTGGGCCTCGTCGAAGCATGCGCGTGCCAGCGGCAGACTCGCCATATCGGCCACCGTCACAGGTTTTCCACCCAATGCATCGACTTCGTCGATGAGCCGTCGTTCGATCTCAGGATGGCCGGACACCAGGGCGAAGGTCCACGCCAACGCAGCCGCCGTGGTCTCGTGGCCTCCAACAATCATTCCGGCGATTTCGACGGCGATCTTGTCGTTTTCCAGTGGTGTGCCGTCGTCATACTTCGCGTCGATGAGCAGGTTGAGGATGTCCGTGCGCTCCGTGGGATGCCGACGGCGCATCTCGATGAGCTGATCGGCACCGCCCATGATCATCTCCAGCATCGAATCCATGCGCCGCTGAAATGGCCGGGGAATCCACGACGGTAACGAATACATGGCAACACGGGCCGTCGTCGCGAGCATCCCAAAGCTAATCGCGTTCTTCGTGACTGATGCTTCCAACATGCGCGAAGACAAGTACTCGTCGAACATCGCATTGAACAACACGATCAATGCCAGCTTGCGGGTTTTCTCTTCGATATCGATATGGCCGTCCCCGCCGCCGGCCGCCGGCGCCCAACTTTCCACCTGTTCGGTTACCGACTCGGTGAACAAGTCCCCAAGTTCGGCGAGGTTCTTCTGGGTGAAGCTCGGCCGGTAAAGGGACCGGCCCCGTTGCCACTCTTGGTCATCGGCGAACGCGAAGAAGTTGTGGCCAAGTTTCGGCGGCACCATCTGCTTGGCGACCATGTCCGACCGCCGGTACCGATCGGGGTTCTTCACCAGTACGTGATCGATCCAATCCGGATGACTGATGTACACCGTCTTCACGAACGGTGTTGGGACCGAGACGATATCGCCGAACTTCTTGGTCAGCTCCAGCGGGTAGCGCCACGGGTCGCGGATCAGTCGCGCCAGAGCGTTTGCACCGCCGATACCTGAGGGGCCCGGCGGGACGGGCAGATTGCCCACATCGACGGGACTGACAATCATCGAATTCATGCTGCCGATACCTCCCGCGACGGCCGCCGATGCTGGGTATGCGTTGTCCTGCTTACCGTCTCGCGAATCTGTCGTAGCTCGGGTATCTGCAGCAGCAGATACGTCGTCAACACCGAGGTCGCCATCACCGCGACCGCCGCGATCCAGGTCACCGGAGCCGGGGCTGAAGACTGCACGGCCTGGTACGCGGGCCAGCTCACGCCGACGATGTACCCGATGGTGGTCGCCGGAATCAGAAGAAGCAGGAGCCAGAGCCGGGCGCCCTTGAGGTATCTCGCCGCGTAGAAGATGACGATGCCGTACACCGGCAGCAGCGTGGTGTTCTGCACGATGGAGTACAGCGGAATCCCTCCGACGCGGGTCGGGTTGTCGCCGTAATAGGAAATGATTCCCGTGAAATGCCAAACCATCTCGATCACGATCTCCGGAATGCCGACGTATACCGCCGAGAGCATGAAGATGTCACGCAGAGATCGGCCTTGCTGGATATAGCGATAGGCGATGTACCCGCCGATCGCGACGTACGAGGACGCACCAACGAGAATCCACGCCGGCATGCGCCGGCCCATCACGGTGTAGCCGAACCATGGAGTGTCATTGGCGTAGACGATCGATCCCACCAGATCCCCCAACGGCTCGATATTGGCGGCGATCAACCCCGCCGCCAGCAGCACTAGCGGAAGCATCTCCTTGTGCTTCAAGAGTTTCCACACCGCCCAGATCAAGGCCGCGACGGCTCCCCCGTACGCCAGCGCAATCGAAACCCAAGCAACGACCTGATTCGCATGAAGCTCCGGTGCGACCGGCATGCCGCCCTCCCCGGGAAGTAGTACGCCCGATGCACTAAAAACCCAGGTCGAAGCTTTTTCAATCAATATCATGTTACTATCGTTATCAATTGAGTCACATTAGTCAATACCCAAACTGTCGGCATGGCCCCGCAGCCGACCGGAGGGGGGTGGGATCATCGAGCACATGCCCGATACCGGTGCGATGAATTGGCCAGACGTCGTTGCCGCGGCAATCGCTGAGGACCCGTCCGACCTCCCGGCCTCGGATATCCGAATCCTCGAGGCAACGGTCGAAGTGCTCGGGATCTGCGGAGAGCAACGACTGACCGTCGATATGGTCGCCGAGCGCGCACATCTGTCGCGGATGACAGTCTTCCGCCGCTTTGGTTCCAAACAGAACTTGATCGACATCGCCTACCGTCGTGAGATCACCAAGGCCCTCCGTGACATCACCGGATACGCGGAGAAGACCGACACGTCCGTGCGCCGGGCCACCGCGGTGGCCACCCGAATGGTCGATAGCGCTTCGAAAATTCCTGCTCTGCAATGGATTATCCGCGCCGAGCCGCAGGAGATCGTCCGGATGTGGCGCGACCTGGAACCACCCGGCCAAGAGCTCGGGCGCGCATTCATCTCCACGCTGCTACAGGATTCCCAGCTCCAGGACCCGCTGCCCGCTCCCGACGCAGATTTTGTGGCAGACGTCCTTATCCGAACGGTGATGTCGCTGGTGCTGGTCCCGGATCCCGCCTACCAGAAGGCCCGTCCCGTCGAGGTAGAGCAATACATCCGGCGGGTGGTCGAGCATCTACTGGGCACGCCCCGTCGACAGCACTAACGCGGTGCGCCGCTCTCGAGGCGGTCAAGCAGCGATTCGAGTGCCTCTTCGAACTCCGTTGCGCCGTGGTCTTCACTGAGTTGCTTCTGCATCCGCCGCAGGTTCGGGTAGTTCGACAGGCTCTGCAGGGTCTTCTCCGGCAGTTCATCCTCGACTGGGCTCAGCGAGGCTCCGCGTGCAGACACCTCCAGCAGTAGTTGGCCAAGCAGGAAGGTGGTGTACGCCCGGTAGGCGGTGACGGCGGTGCGGTCGTCGAAGCCATACGAGATCAGGGTGTCCAAGAAGGTTTCCATCCACTTCATGCTTCGCAACGGTGGGCGAACCCACGGCGCCTCCGGCGGCCGCGTTGCCAATGTCGGGAACAGATGCGGATGCTCGATGGCGATGGCCCGCACCCCATGCGCGAGCCTGACGAGATAGTCCTGCCACCCGTCCTCCTGCCGCCGGGCAGCAAGCTGGTCGTCGTAGAGCTTTTCGACGAGGTGATCGACAACTCCGCCGAGCAGATCCTGGCGGCCGTGCACATGGCGGTACAGAGCCATCGCTTCGACTCCGCATGCCGCGCCGAGCCGCCGCATCGTCAGTTGATCCAACCCCTCCTGATCCACCAACGCGATCGCGGTATCGAGGATCTCGGCGCGGGTCAGCGAGCGCGGCTTGCGACCCTCGGCGCTACCGGCGCCTGCTCGGTTTTCCGTCTCGTCCATATGCGTCCGTCACTCCCACCGTACATATCTGGGCTCAGGCCATGACGGCACTCCCGTGGCGGCTTCGCCGTCCACAAGAAGGTACCTCCGTCGGCTAAACCCCTGACCAGCACCGGTTTGTTTACAGAGTAGTTTACGTAGTACGCAACTCTGCTACGGTGGATTCTGTTGCCTCATCACGAGGCGGCGTAAGCGGTTTCACCGCACACGCACTGAAAAGGAGCGACACATGAGCGATGACAACAGGGACAGCGGTATCGAGGCCGGGATCAAGGGCGTCGTCGAGGATGTCAAGGGCAAGGCCAAGGAGGCCTTCGGCAAGCTCACGGACGACGAGTCACTGGAGCGCGAAGGCCAGGCACAGCAGGACAAGGCCGAGGCTCAGCGCGAGGTAGCCGCCAAGGAAGCCGCGGCAGAAAAGGCCCGCGCCGAGGCTGCCGTGCATCAGGCTCGCGAAGACGCCGAGAAGTAGCGCAGATCGTCGCAGCAGCCCGCCCCCACTCCAACGAGAATCAGGAAACCACAAATGATTTCACCTATGGCCGCTGATGTTGCGGCAGCCCACCTTGGCTTTGGCATCGGCTGGATCGGATGGATCGTCATCGGCGGGATCGCCGGATGGGTGGCCAGCAAGATCATGGGCACCGACGGCCAGCAAGGGCTCCTGCTCAACATCGTGGTGGGCATCGTGGGCGGGCTGCTGGGCGGATTCCTGCTGAACCTGCTCGACGTCGGCACCTACGGTTTCGGCTGGGTTCTGACATTCGTCACCGCGTTGGCGGGCGCATGCATTCTCTTGTTTCTCGTGCGCCTCGTCAGCGGTCGGCGATGAGTAACAGGAAGTTCCGCCAGTCCACAACAGAAGGGGCCCTAGTGATTCCGTCCATATCGAAGAAGCTCGCAGTGACCGTCGGCACCATCGCAGCGATATCGCTGGCGGGCTGTTCCAGCGTGATCAACCAGGGTGGCGACACCACATGCAAGGAATTCCTCACTCAGGACGAGGGCACGCAGAACGAGGCCGTCACCAAGATGCTGAAGGACGAGAACCAACAGGACCCCAGCGGTCTGCAGACGATGGCGGCACGGAACTCCTCTACCGTCTATTGCAAGACGCTGGGCAACGAGAACAGCAAGATCAAAGAAGCCCCACACGTTTAGGGAGCATCAGATGAAAATACGAACAGCCAAGCCTGCCAAGGTATTTGCCGGATGCGTCATCGTGCTCGGCACAGCACTCGCCGGATGCGGCACCAGCACCGACGGCGGACAGACAAGTACCAGTACGACGACGACCACAACAACCACCACGACCACCCCGGTGCCCAGCAGCGCACCCGAAGGCACCCCGGCGCCCGGCCCGACCGGTAGCGGCGGTCCCGAGGGCGGATCCGGTGCGATCCCCGGCGGCCCGACCGGAGGCGGCGGACCAGAAGGCGGCAGTGGCAGCATCCCGGGTGGTCCTACCGGCGGCGGCGGGCCCGAAGGCGGCGGGGGCAACATCCCCGGCGTGGGCGGCGGTCACGGTGGCCCCGGCGGCGGGGCGGGCTGTGTCGACAACGTAGGTTGCGTCAGCATCCCGTAAGCCACATCCGGAGCTGCGTCTACCGTGACTTACTCCGGTAGGCGCAGCTCAGGCTTATCGACCTCTTCGATGTTGACGTCCTTGAAGGTGATTACCCGCACATGCTTGACGAAGCGCGCGGGTCGGAAGAGGTCCCACACCCAGGCATCGGAGAGTCGCAGTTCGAAGTAGACCTCGGACTCGGTATTCCGCGGAATCACCTCGACGCTGTTGGCCAGGTAGAACCTTCGCTCGGTCTCCACCACGTAGCTGAACTGCCCGACGATGTCCTTGTACTCGCGATACAGCGAGAGTTCCATCTCGGTTTCGTATTTTTCGAGGTCTTCAGCACTCATAGGCTTCCCATTATCCCCCCTGTGAACTCCCCAACGCCGCATTGCGGACATTGACGAACGACTGTCGATGCTGAGTAGACGGTCCCAGCCGGTGCAACGCCTCGGTATGGACGGCCGTGCTGTACCCCTTGTGCACCGCGAATCCGTACCCGGGGTGGTCCGAATCCATCGCCACCATCACCCTGTCCCGGCTCACCTTAGCCAGCACGCTGGCCGCCGCGATGCATGCCGCCGAGGCGTCACCACCGATTACCGGCAGGGACGGCACCGGCAACCCCGGTACCCGGAATCCGTCCGTCAACACATATCCAGGCTTGACGCCTAGGCCTGCCACCGCCCGGCGCATTCCTTCGATATTGGCCACATGCACACCGATGCGGTCCACCTCTTCAGCGGGCACCGACACCACGTGGTACGCCTCGGCGTACCGGCAGATCAGCGGAAACAGCGTCTCGCGCATCTTTTCGGAGAGCTTCTTCGAGTCATCGAGCGCGGCAAGGCTTTTCCGCTGATTAGAGCCGAGCACACAGGCGGCGATCACCAACGGTCCCGCACACGCCCCACGCCCGGCCTCGTCGACTCCGGCGACCGGGCCTAAGCCCACTCTGTCGAGCGTCAATTCGAGGGTTCGCATTCCGGATGCCTTGCGAATCACCGTGCGTGGCGGCCAGCTGGTCATACCGTGAAACTAGGTTTGGGGGTTCACCGATGAGACGCCGCCCCACCGCGCGGGGGGCCACGCGATGAATCGCGCCTTACCGATGACGTTATCCACCGGCACTGTTCCGATATTCGGGTCGCCGGTGCAGTAGACCTTGCGCTCGATCTCGACATCAGGTCCGGCGTCGCGGTCGCGGCTCTGGCAGTGCGCACGCGAGTCACCGCTATGTGTGCGGTTGTCCCCCATCATCCACAGCTTGCCCTCCGGCACCTTGACCGGACCGAACGGGAAACCCCAGCACCCATCGGTGTTGGGACCGATGGTCTCCGGATCGAGGTAGGGCTCGTTCAGCTTCTTCCCGTCCACGGTCAGGCCGGTGTTCGGACGGCACTCCACGTTCTGCCCGCCGGTCGCAATGACACGTTTCACCAGGTCGTTCTCGTCCGGGGGCACCACGCCGATGAACGACAGTGTGTTCTGCACGTACCGGGTCGCGGTGTTCGACGACCGGATCGACCGGTAGTTGCCGTTCCACTCGGGCGGGCCCTTGAACACGACCACGTCGCCGGGGGTCGGATCGGATAACCGGAACACGATCTTGTCGACCATGATCCGATCGCCGGTGCAACCGCGGCATCCGTGCAGGGTCGGTTCCATCGACTCCGAAGGAATGAGATACGGCCGAGCAATGAAGTTCTGCGTGACGCAGTACAGCACCAGGGCGATCAACAGTAGAACGCCGACCTCTTTGAGCATCCCGGATCCACTGCCTTCGTCGTCGGACGACGATGCTGCGGATGACGTCTCAGCGGCTGGTTCGGCTTCGGAAGTGTCGGCGGGGGGCTGCGCGGATGTCTCGGATGACTCCGATTCGCCCGATACCGGTGCTGTCACGAAAGCGCCGACTCGGTCAGCGCTTCTCCTTGATCTTGGCCTTCTTACCGCGCAGCTCGCGCAGGTAGTACAGCTTGGCGCGACGGACCGCACCACGGGTGACGATCTCGATGTGGTCGATGTTCGGCGAGTGCACCGGGAAGGTGCGCTCAACGCCGACTCCGTAGCTCTCCTTGCGGACGGTGAAGGTGGCACCCACGCCACCACCCGTGCGACGCAGCACGGCGCCCTTGAAGACCTGGACGCGCTCCTTGGAGCCCTCGATCACCTTGACGTGCACATTGACGGTGTCGCCGGGACGGAAGTCAGGCACGTCCTGGCGCAACGACGCCTGATCGACAAAGTCCAGCGTGTTCATCGGTGTACTTCCCTCTTGGTCTCTCGACTTAAGTCGCGCGGCCGGGTCGCATAAGGAAATGCACCTCGGCCGATCAATGTTGCTTAAGTTCTGTCTGGGTCTGCCGAACGGCGGCAGACAGCTCGCTAATTGTGCCAGACACAGCCCCTTGCAGTGAAATCGCCTCCCACGGGATCCCCGTGGGAGGCTCCAGTCAGCGGGTATGTGGCCGTACTAGTAAGCTACCGTGACCGGCACACCTGCCACATCGGTAACAAATCCAGAGACTGACCGCAGAGGGGGTCCACGTCATGCGCGGCCAGTTCCTGTTTGCGAGCCTCACGCTCGCCTCAGTAGCCGCGCTGAGCTCTGGATGTATGGCATCGGTACGCAGTGATCCAGCCACACCGGTGTTGGCAGTCGTGAGCGCTCCGGCCGAACCACCGCCCGTATTCGCGGTGGAGAGCCCCTCATCCTTCGAGGCCCTGCCCGAGCGCACCACCGCAGCGACCACGCAGGCTCGGAATGCCGGCGCAACGCTGACCGCGGTGATCAAGGACCGCGCCTCCGGCGCCATCGTGTCCAACGGAAACAACAGCACCATCGCCATCGCCTCGGTGGCGAAGCTGTTCATCGCCGACGATCTGCTGATGCGGGAATCGACCGGCGAGGTCACCCTCACGCCCGCGGACCGCGCCTCCTTCGACAGGATGCTGCAGTCCTCCGATGACAGCGCTGCGGAGATCTTCTGGCAACGCGGTGGCGGCGATTCGATTATCACCCGGGTCGCCGCGCGGTACGGCCTGGGCTCCACCAGGGTGCCCTCCGACGGGATGTGGTGGAACACCATCAGCACCGCGAATGACCTGGTGCAGTACTACGACATGCTGCTCTCCGGTGCGGGCGGATTGCCTCCCGAGCGCGCGAACATCATTGTCGACGACCTGGCCCGCTCGACGCCGAACGGTATCGACGGCTACCCACAGCGTTTCGGGATTCCGGACGGCATTCCCGGTGAACCCGTCGCTGTGAAGCAGGGCTGGATGTGCTGTGTGGGATCGGCGTGGATGCACCTTTCGACCGGTGTGGTGGGCCCCGATCGGCGATTCATCGTGGTGGTGTCATCACTGCAGACCGCCAACGACGTCACAGCGCGCAACACGCTAACTCAGGCTGTCTCCACCATGTTCCCCGGCGGACGGATCGAGGCCGAGTAAGTCCGGGCGCCGCTCGGCAGTACGCCGACGCGACTGTTCGGCCCGCCACGCCGCCACCTTGGCGTGATCACCCGATAGCAGCACCGGCGGGACGTCAATCCCCCGCCAGCTCGGCGGTCTGGTGTACGACGGCCCCTCCAGCAGGCTCTCCCGTCCCGCAGAGTGTGAATCATCAACGGCGGAAAGCTCATTGCCCAGCACACCCGGAACCAATCGCAATACCGATTCGATGATCACCAGGGCGGCGGCCTCGCCGCCGTTGAGCACGTAGTCACCAATCGACACCTCGCGCACCCGCATCCGGGTAGCGGCATCATCGGCGACCCGTTGGTCGATGCCCTCGTACCGCCCGCACGCGATCACGAGATGATCCTCGGTGGACCACTGTCGGGCGGTCTCCTGCGTGAACGGATATCCGGCGGGCGTCGGGACCACCAAAAGTGTTTCCGGCGTGCAGATCTCGTCCAGAGCCTCGCCCCAGACCGTCGGCTTCATCACCATGCCGGGCCCGCCGCCGTACGGCGAATCGTCGACCGACTTGTGCACATCGCGCGTCCAGCGCCGCAGATCATGCACCGCGACATCGACCAGTCCGGCATCAATGGCCCGGCCCGGCAACGACTGCCGCACTGGCTGCAGGTAGTCGGGGAAGATCGTGACGATATCGATTTTCACGCCACGATCCTCACGACAGTTCCAGCAGTCCCTCGGGCGGATCAATCTCGATCACCTTGTCCGCCAGCGAGATCGACGTGACGATCGCGGAGACGAACGGCACCAGAAGCTCGCCGTGCTTGTCCCCGTTCCGGGACTTCACCGCAAGCAATTCGCCGCCCGGGGTGTGCAGTACCTCAGAAACAGTTCCGATAACGGTCCCGTCCTGAGTACGCACCGTGAGGCCTTCAAGCTGATGGTCGTAGAACTCGTCGGGATCGTCAATTGGGGGCAGATCGACGGTGTCCACGGTGAAAAGGGTGCCTCGCAGCGCATCTGCGGCATCACGATCAGATACTCCGGCGAATCTGACCAGCAGCCGCCCGCTGTGCTCGCGCACTGATTCGATGACGAACTCGCGAGTGCCACCACCGCGCAGCCGACCACTCAGCACCGAACCGACGGAGAAACGCCCGTCTGGATCGTCGGTACGGATCTCGACCGACAGCTCGCCGGTGACACCGTGCGCCTTGGCGATACGCCCGATCACAAGCTCCATCGGAGCTACCGGTCGGTATCCACCACGTCGACGCGGATCCCGCGGCCGCCGACGCCCGCGACAAGCGTGCGCAATGCGGTGGCGGTGCGCCCACCCCGGCCGATCACCTTGCCGAGATCATCGGGATGGACGTGCACCTCCACGGTGCGGCCGCGCCGGTTCGTCACCAGGTCAACGCGGACATCGTCGGGGTTATCGACGATTCCCCGCACCAGATGCTCAACGGCATCGACCACGACAGAACTCATCTGTGGTCCTATTCGCTTGCGGCGTCAGTGGATTCAGCAGGAGCCTCCGCGGCTTCCGCGGGAGCCTCGGCCTCAGCGGTTTCCTCAGCCTTCTTGGGGGCCTTCTTCTTTTTCTGCTGGATGGCCTCGCTGGTGGGGGCGCCGTCGGCCGCGGCCAGAGCGGCGTTGAACAGGTCCAGCTTGCTGGTCTTGGGCTCCTTGACCTTCAGGGTGCCCTCTGCGCCGGGCAGACCCTTGAACTTCTGCCAGTCGCCGGTGATCTTCAGCAGGGCCAGCACGGGATCGGTCGGCTGCGCGCCAACAGACAGCCAGTGCTGCGCGCGCTCGGAATCGATCTCGATCAGGCTTGGCTCTTCCTTCGGGTGGTACCGGCCGATCACCTCGATGGCGCGGCCTTCCCGGCGGGTACGCGCGTCAGCGATCGTGATGCGGTACTGCGGGTTGCGGATCTTCCCGAGACGGGCGAGCTTGATCTTGACAGCCATGAGCTACTGCTTCTCCTTGAGGTATCACGCGGCAATTCGGCGATGCGTGCGGAATGCACGATCCGGTTTTGCCTCGCGTGGGTCTGACCGCCGACGGCTGGAACCGCGTGACGGACGGTTCGCCATTCTGCCAGAACGGGGCCTACCAGGCCAAATCGCGTCGACACGCCGCATAGCGGCGGGTTCGTATCGCATCTGTCCACCACAACACGGCGTGTCGACGGCGTCAGGCGGTCGACGAGGTCAGACCAACCGGTTGAAGCATTTCGTCTCGACGCGTCGCGTGAGCCGCCAGCCATGGCGTGTCCGCACCACCGCGTCGTCGTACCAAAGCCCCAGGAAGAGCACCTGTTCGGTGTCGCCGCCCGGCACCATCGGGTTAAAGCAGAGGCTGCGCACGGTTGCCGAGCTTCGTTCCTCATCATCGAATCGGATCGAGATGTTTCCGAGCATGTGCGCGTACATCGGGAAGGCCGGCAGCACCTCCGCCAACCACGCTTTGACGTCCGGATACTCCCCATCGACGCCACCCATCGCGCGATAGTCGATGTACGCGTCGTTCGTGAACACCTCGTCCAGGTCATCGAACTCGCGGGTGTCGATGGCGGTCGCATAGTCGACCAGCAGCTGTTGGATCTGCAGGCGATCGGAAACTTCGTCGAGGGTCCACGCGGATGTCATAGCTTGTGAGCATGCCCACTCGGACCGCAATCATTGCGCAATTCGTCCCGAACTCGCCGCTGTGTCAGCATCTGGGAATCGCGCTTACCGAAGTCGGCAACGACCGCGCGGTGCTCACCATGCCGTTCAAACCCGAGCTTGTGACGCTGGGCCAGACGGTGCACGGTGGCGCGATCGCCACCCTCGCCGATACCGCGGCCATGGCGGCCGCCTGGGCCGATGACGTGGTGCCCGAGAAGCCGGGCGGATCCACCGCATCCCTCACCGTCGACTATGTGGCTCCCGCCAACGCCAGCGACCTGACAGCGGTCGGCCAGGTGATTCGTCGCGGAAAGCGGCTGTGCGCCTGCGAGATCACGGTGAGCGACGCAGGTGGCCAGGTCATTGCCAAGGCGCTGGCCACCTACAGCTTCGCTTAGGCCGCGCCGGCCTCTTCGCGGGCCAACAGTTCCCGTACACGCGGAATAACTTCGGTGCCGTACAGCTCGACGTTCTGCATGCCCAGCCCGGGTTGCGAGGCCTGGTACACCAGACCGAACCGGTCGGCACCCAGACCGCGAATGGTTTTGGCCATCTTGGCCGCCACGGTGTCGGGCGAACCGACATACAGCGAGCCGGACTTCACCTCGGCCAGGTACTCCTCGTACCGCGGGGGCTGCCAGCCACGCTCACGCCCGATCGTGGTGCGCAGTTCCCGGAACCCCGGCCAATACTGCGCGATCGCATCCTCGTCGGATTCGGCGATATGCCCCGGACTGTGAATCCCCAGCGGCATCGCTTCGGTGACCCCAAGCTCGCGTTGGGCGCGACGGTAGAGATCCACGTAGGGCTCGAACCGCATGGGGTTGCCGCCGATGATCGCCAAGATCATCGGTATGCCGTACCGCACGCTGCGTACCACCGATTGCGGCGAGCCGCCCACCCCTACCCACGCACGCAGGCCATCGGCAGTTTTCGGGAACACATCCACGCCGTCCAACGAGGAACGCAGATTCCCCGACCACGTCACCGGATCCCCTGGCAGCAGTTTGGCCAAGAGATCGAACTTCTCCTCGAAGAGTTCGTCGTAGTCGGCGAGGTCGTATCCGAACAGCGGAAAGGAATCCGTGAACGAGCCCCGACCGAGCACCACCTCGGCGCGACCATTGGAGATTCCGTCGAGAGTCGCGAACCGCTGATACACCCGCACCGGGTCGTCGGTGCTGAGCACCGTCACGGCGGTTGCAAGTGTGATCCGCTCGGTGCGGGCGGCGATCGCGGCCAGCATCATCTCCGGGGACTCCCCCACGAATTCGGTGCGGTGATGCTCCCCGATGGCGAAGATGTCGACGCCAACCTGGTCGGCGCGCACCCCTTCCTCCACCACGGCACGGATCGCTTCCGGATTGGTCATCCCGGCGGGGATATCGGCGAAGGTGTCCAAACCAAACTGCACTTGATTCGTCATGACTGCATAAACGGACCGCAGTCCGGTTATGTTCCCCATGTCCGCCGCGCTAGTCTCGGAGCCAATGTCTTCCCTGCCGCCATCCCTTCGCCACCGCGTATTCGTGGTGCTCAGCGCCCTGTTTTTCACCCTCGCGGTCCCTGATGTCGCCCACGCGGATACAGCGGCGCCACCGCCCGAGGGGCCGGCGCAGGCGTGGTTGGTGGCGGATCTGGACTCCGGCCAAATCCTCGCCGCCCGCGAGCCCTACGCCTCGCACGCCCCCGCGAGCACCATCAAGGTGCTGTTGGCGCTGACGGCGCTCGACGAGCTGCCCCTGGATGCCGCGGTCGTCGCCGACCCGGCCGACGCGAAGGCCGAGTGCAACTGTGTCGGCATCAAGGCAGGACAGACGTACACCACGCACGATCTGCTGGAGGGCGCGCTGCTCGAGTCCGGCAACGACGCCGCCAACACGTTGGCACACATGCTGGGCGGTCGTGAGGCGGCCGCCGAGAAGATGAACGCGAAGGCGGCGGCGCTCGGTGCTACCGGAACGCACACCGCCTCCCCCTCCGGACTGGACGCGCCGGGTATGGACATGCGCACCACCCCGCGCGATTTGGCCGTGATTTTCCGTGCGGCACTGGCCAATCCGGTGTTCGCGGAGATCACCCGGCAGCCGGCCGCCGATTTCCCCGGCCGCGTGCTGCACAACCAGAACGAGCTGCTGTACCGCTATCCCGGCGTGCTCGGCGGTAAGACCGGCTTCACCGATATCGCCCGCAAGACCTATGTCGTGGCCGCCGAGCGGGACGGCAAGCGGCTGGTCGTCGTGATGATGTATGGCCTGGTACACGAAGGCGGCCCCACCTACTGGGATCACGCCGCGAGCCTGTTCGACTGGGGCTTCGTCAATGACGGTCAGGTCGGCATCGGCTCGCTTTAGACCTTGGAGTTGAGTACCTGGGTCACCGTCTCGGAGGTGCGCACTCGACACATAGCGATGGCCAGCGAGACGGCATCCTTGGGAGAGAGCTGAGCGACAACGCTGCCTTCGACAGCGGCTTCCTGGACGGCGGCCAGCTTGCCTGCCTCATCCAGGGTGTTGAACTCGGCGCAAACCGTCTCGGCCCGGGCAATCGCGGCCGGTGCGACCATCACCAGACCCAGACCCGCCACCAACGCCATAGCAAAACGCATGACGGCGACTCTATCGAACCTGGCCGCGTAGCACGATGAGGTCCGGCCGCGACAGCACATGCGGACCGGTGCGCGGGTCCTCGCGATATCCGACGAGATCGGCGGGTGCGCCGTGCTCCAGGCCCGGCCGCCGCAGCCATTCCCGTGCCCGCCACGACGCCGCACCCAGCGCATCGGTGGGATTCATGCCAATGCGCGTGAGGGCCAATACTTCATCGGCGATGCGCCCGTGTGCAATACCGCCGCCGGCATCGGTGCCCGCGTAGATCGGGATTCCGGCATCGTGGGCGTTGCCGAAGGTCGTGTGCAGGCCCGCGTACAGGTCACGCATGTGTTGGGCGTAGACCGGGTACTTCGCCGCGGAATCGGCGATTCCGGGGAAGTTCTCGATGTTGATGACGGTCGGCACTAGGGCCGTGCCGTGCTCGACCATCAGCGCGACAGTGTCATCGGTCAGCCCGGTGCCATGCTCGATGCAATCGATCCCGGCGCGAATCAGACCCGGTAGCGCGTCCTCGCCGAAGACATGCGCGGTGACACGGGCACCGTTGGCGTGCGCGGCGTCGATGGCCCGCGTGAGTATCTCGTCCGACCACAGCGGCGCCAGATCGCCGACGGAACGGTCGATCCAGTCCCCTACCAGTTTCACCCAACCGTCGCCCCAACTCGCCTGCAGCGCTACGGCCTCCGGGAGCTGCGATTCGTCCTCGATATCGATGGGCAATCCGGGGATGTATCGCTTGGGTTTGGCCAGATGCCGGCCCGCACGGATGATCCGCGGCAGGTCTTCTCGCTCATCGAAGCCGCGGGTGTCCACCGGGGATCCGGCGTCACGCAATAGCAGTGCGCCCACCCCACGCTCGGCCTCGGCCTGCGCGACCGCTTCCTCCAGCGAGGTCGGGCCGTGTGGACCGACCCCGACGTGGCAGTGCGCATCGACAAGCCCCGGAAGCAGCCAGCCGCCCCACCCGTCGGCACCGAAGATGGTGTCGGCGCCCGCGATCGGTTCCAGACTGATGACGCCGTCATGTACCCACAGATCGATGGGTTCTTCCGACGGGAGTGTCAGTCCCCTGAGATGCAGCGGGGGCACGTCACGATCAATTCTTCGGGAACTTCAGCTTCGAGATGTCGATATCGGCCAGGCCGGGCGGTAGTTCGCCCAGTCCCTCGGGCATCGCAGAGAGGTCGGGAAATCCTGGGGGCATCCCCGCCATACCCGGAGGCATACCCGGGAGGCCGCCCCGAATCTTCGGCTGTGTTGGACCCCGTGAGCCCTTCTTGCCCTTTTTGGTGTTCTTGCCGCCCTTGCGGTTGCTCTTGCGGTTGAGGGCGCCCATGCCCATGCGGCCCGCCATCGAGGCCATCATCTTGCGCGCCTCGAAGAATCGGTCGACAAGCTGATTGACCTCCGAGACCGCAACTCCGGAACCGTTGGCGATCCGCAGCCGCCGGGAGGCGTTGATGATCTTCGGGTCGGCCCGCTCGATGGGGGTCATGCCGCGGATGATGGCCTGCACCCGGTCGAGCTGCTTGTCGTCGACGGCAGCCAGCGCGTCCTTCATCTGGCCGGCACCGGGCAGCATGCCCAGCAAGTTGCCGATGGGCCCCATCTTGCGGATCGCGAGCATCTGCTCCAGGAAGTCCTCGAGCGTCAGCTCTCCCGAGGTGATCTTCTCGGCCGCAGCCAGGGACTGTTCGGCATCGAAATGCTGTTCGGCCTGCTCGATGAGGGACAGTAGGTCGCCCATCCCCAGGATGCGGCTCGCCATCCGATCGGGATGGAAGACATCGAAGTCCTCCAACTTTTCGCCGGTCGACGCGAACAGGATCGGGGTGCCGGTGATCTCGCGCACCGAGAGCGCGGCGCCACCGCGGGCATCGCCGTCGAGCTTGGTGAGGACCACACCTGTGAAACCGACGCCCGCGCGGAAGGCCTCGGCGGTACTCACCGCGTCCTGACCGATCATGGCGTCGAGAACGAACAGCACCTCATCGGGGTCGACGGCATCACGAATGCGGGCCGCCTGGTCCATCAGTTCGGTATCGATACCGAGACGACCGGCGGTGTCGACGAGCACCACGTCGAAATGCTGAGCCTTGGCATGCGCCAGACCGTCTCGGGCCACCGCGACGGGATCGCCGATCAGCGAGCCGACCTCCAGGCCACCATCCGCGGTCCCCGGGTGCGGGGCGTACACCTGGACCCCGGCACGCTCACCCACCACCTGAAGCTGGTTGACGGCGCCTGGGCGTTGTAGGTCGCAGGCCACCAGCAGCGGCGTATGCCCTTGTCCCTTAAGCCATTTAGCGAGCTTTCCGGCGAGCGTCGTCTTACCGGCACCTTGCAGACCGGCAAGCATGACGACGGTCGGCGGAGTCTTCGCGAAGGCCAGCTGGCGAGTTTCCCCGCCGAGGATGCCGACGAGCTCCTCGTTGACGATCTTCACTACCTGCTGCGCCGGGTTCAGCGCGCCGGAGACCTCGGCCCCCTTGGCGCGGTCCTTGATGCGGCCGATGAAGGTACGCACGACGGGCAGCGCGACATCGGCTTCCAGCAGGGCCAGTCGGATGGTCCGGCAGGTCGCGTCGATGTCGGCGTCGGACAGTCGGCCCTTGCCCCGCAAGTCGGCAAGGGCATCGGTCAACCGGTCAGACAGCGATTCAAACACGTTGATCAGCCTAGCTGGCGGGAATATCGGCACTGTCTAACCGCCGACACGCCGCATAGCGGCGGGTTCGTATCGCACGTGTCCGCCACAAGGCGGCGTGTCGACACAGCGACCTAGCTCGCGGCCTTCTTCGGCTGGGGTGCGGTCGCCGGGAGTACCGAGGCGATGGCCGCCTCCAGCACGGCCTGCTCGGGACCGGTGCTGAGGCAGAAGGTGTCGACCACCGAAGAGCCGAGGGTGTTGACCTTGGCCCACGCGATATCCACCCCGTGCCGTTCCAGGGTTGCGGTGATGCGTGCCAGCAGCCCCAGCGCATCGGAGGTGCGGATCTCCACGATCTGCAGATCGGCGTTCCCGGCGGGCTCGAACCATCGGATGCGTGGTGGTGCGGGCGCGTAGTTGGTGGGGACCGCGGGAGTCGAATCCCCGACGAGGCCCGTTCCGAACTGCGCGGCCTCACGTTCACGTTCATCAAGCGCCGCGATGATGTCAGTATCCCCGTCGAGCGCCGAGATCAACTGCTGGCGCAGCAGCCCGGCCGCCGGAGGTGTTCCGAACCGCGGCGACACCTCGAAGGTGTTGATGGCCGATCCGGCATGGCTGGCCACCGAGGCGGAGAACACTCGCAACGAGTTCAATGACAGCACCCCGGCAGCCTTCGAGAGCAGCCCCCGTTGATCGGGCGCGATCATGCTGACGATGTACATATGGGGCGACCCGGCAGGCACCAGCCGTACCTGAACGCTTCCGTCGGTGGCCAACGAAAGCAGTTCCGGGTCAATCGGATCAGGTTCGGGCAGCTGCTCGCCGCGCATCACCATCCGGCATTTGCGCACCAGCTCGCCGATCAGCGATGCCTTCCAGTCACCCCACACCCCGGGGCCGGTGGCCAGCGAATCCGCCTCGGCAAGCTGCTGTAGCAGCTCGAGCAGAAGCAGGTCACCACCGAGCGTATTGACCACGGCGTCAATGGTTTCCGGGTCCGCCAGGTCACGCCGCGTCGCGGTGTTGGGCAGCAGCAGGTGATAGCGCACGATCTTCGACAGCAGCTCCACATCAGAGGGCCACAATCCCAACCGGGTGCCGATCTGTACGGCCAGGTCCGCACCGACCACGCTGTGGTCACCGCCGCGGCCCTTACCGATGTCGTGCACCAGCGCGCCGAGAACCAGCAGATCAGGACGGGAGACCCTGGTGGTGAAGGCGCTCGCCTGAGCCACCGTCTCGACCAGATGCCGGTCGACGGTCCAGATGTGCACGATGTCCCGCGGCGGCAGGTCTCGCACCGCACCCCACTCAGGGAAAAGTCTGCCCCACAATCCGGTTCGATCCAGCGCCTCGATGGTGGCCACCGCAGGACGACCGGCCTCCAGGAGCACCAGCAGATCCTTGAGCGCCTCTCGCGGCCACGGTGTGCGGAGCTCGGGAGCCGATTCGGCGAGGCGACCTAGCGTGGACGCGGAGATCGGCAGACCGGAGGTCGCCGACGCCGCCGCCACTCGCAGAACCAGCGAGGGGTCGCGTTCCGGGCGAGCATCTCGGGCCAGCACCACCTCCCCGGCATGTTCCACCACACCCTCGTCGATGGGACGCCGGACGGTGCGCCGCAAGACTGAAATACCCCGTCGAGGAATCGAATTAGCAGCAGTGCGCAGCCCTACGTCCACCGCGTAACTAATGGTGCGCGCCGCATCAGATAGCAGCCGGGCCAGGTCGAACCGATCGCCGACGCGCAGCGCCGCGCCGATCTCATCGGCGAACTGGGCCAGCAGCTGATCCCGTTCCCGCCCGGCGACACGATGCAGTTCGGTGCGGACATCCAGGATGACGGTATGTGCGCCGTCGAATGACTTCTCGAGTCCACTATCGGTGAGCTGGGCAATGGCCAACGCGCGCAACAGCTGTACATCACGCAGGCCGCCGCGACCGGACTTCAGGTCGGGTTCGGCACGGTGTGCGATCTCGCCGCTGCGCCGCCACCGCGCCTGGGTGTAGTCGACCAGTTCGTCGAGCCGGGTCCGGATCTGCGAACGCCACTGCTGCCGCACCCCGCCGATCAGCAGGCTCGACAACTGGGCATCGCCGGCGATATGCCGGGCATCCAGCAGCGACAACGCGGCTGACATCTCCTCGCTGGCGACGTGCAAGGTCCCGGCCACGGTACGAACACTGTGATCGAGCCGAATATTGGCGTCCCACAATGGATACCACAATCCGTCCGCGACCTCGCTAAGAGTGTCCGACGTTATGTCCTCGTCGTGCAGCAGCACCAGATCCAGATCCGAGTACGGCAGCATCTCACGCCGACCCAAGCCACCAAGTGCCACGATGGCAAATCCACTGGAGTCGGTGATACCGACCTCGGCGGCCTTGGCGGTCAGCCACAGCTCATTGAGGTCGGACATCGCCTCGCGAATCGCGCCCGCGCTAAGCCGAGCACTATCACCGAGCAGCTGCGCCCTAGCGGCCACGAGGTCCGTTGCGGCGCCCATGTGATTACCGTCCTATGCGGTTAAAGGGCATCGGCGCCCCGCTCGCCGGTGCGCACCCGCACCACCGAGTCCACGGGGCTCACCCATACCTTGCCGTCGCCGATCTTGCCGGTGCGTGCGGCGGTCACGATGACCTCCACCACCTTGTCGACGGCGCTATCGTCCACCACCACCTCGACGCGAACCTTCGGCACAAAATCCACCGAGTACTCAGCGCCGCGGTACACCTCGGTGTGACCCTTCTGCCGGCCGTAGCCCTGCACCTCGCTGACCGTCATGCCGAGGATGCCTGCCTGTTCCAGACCAGTCTTGACATCTTCCAGCGTGAACGGCTTGACGATCGCGGTGACCAGCTTCATGTCCCTCATTCCTCCCTGCCGCTGGTGTGGCGGCCGATAACCGAGCCACTTCCCAGTGCGACAAAGTCGTATGCGCCTTCAGCGTGTTGGGATTCATCGGCGCCAGCCGCCTCTCCCTCGTCACTGATGCGCAGGCCAATGGTGTACTTCACGATAAAGGCAACGATAGTCGTGCCTATCGCCGAATAGAGTAGAACCGCCCCGGCACCAACGCCTTGGCGCCACAACTGTTCTAGTCCTCCGCCGTAGAACAAGCCGGCGACCCCCGCACCCGTCTCGGGCGCGGCGAACAATCCGATGAGCAACGTGCCGACGATGCCGCCGACCAGATGCACCCCCACCACGTCCAGGGAATCGTCGAATCCCAACCGGTACTTGAGCCCGACGGCCAACGCGCACAGAATGCCCGCGATGGTTCCAATGGCAAGGGCGCCAAGAACATTCACCGAAGAACAGGACGGAGTGATGGCTACCAGGCCAGCGACTATGCCCGAGGCCGCACCCAACGAGGTGGCGTGCCCGTCGCGAATGCGCTCGGTGAGCAGCCAGGCGAGCATCGCGGCCGCGGTGGCCACGGTGGTGGTGACGAAGGTTGAGCCTGCCAAACCGTTGGAGCTGGTTGCCGATCCGGCGTTAAACCCGTACCAACCGAACCACAGCAGCCCGGCACCCAACATCACGAACGGCAGATTATGCGGCCGCATCGGGGTACCCGGCCAACCCCGGCGCTTACCCAAAATCAGCGCCAACACCAAACCCGCGGTACCGGCATTGATATGCACCGCAGTACCACCGGCGAAGTCGATTGCAAGAAGTTTATTGGCGATCCAGCCACCGTGTTCAGCCGATGCCTTATCGAACGCGAACACCCAGTGCGCCACCGGGAAATACACCACCGTGACCCACAACCCCGAGAACAGCAGCCAGGATCCGAACTTCATCCGGTCGGCGACAGCACCCGAGATCAGAGCCACCGTGATGATCGCGAACATCAGCTGGAACGCCACAAACACCGTCGCCGGGATGGTGCCCACCAACGGCACCTGCACCGCGGCCACCGCATCAACACCACCGGCCGGATCCGCAGCCACCGCATCAGCACCGTTACCACCGATAAGGCCCTTCAACCCGAAGAACTGCGTCGGATTACCGAACAAGTTGGATACGTCATTCCCGAACGCCAACGAGTACCCGTAGAGCACCCAAAGCACCGTGACCAGGCCCATCGCGCTGATGCTCATCATGATCATGTTGAGCACGTTCTTCGCACGGACCATGCCGCCGTAGAAAAAGGCCAGACCGGGTGTCATCAGCAGCACCAGCGCAGCGCTGGCCAACATCCACGCGGTGTCCCCGGTATTCGGGACACCCATTACTGGGAAACCATCCACTAGCGGCATTCCTCTCGACTGATCTCAGCACGTTGCGCTGTGAAGAATGCGCAGCGGATGTTTCCGAGAGGGCGCGCGCGTGTTTCGCCTCTGTTACCGGTTGTTCTCCACGGGATCTACCCCAGCAGTGCGTCGACGAATGCCGGCGGCTCGAACGGAGCCAGATCGTCGGGCCCCTCGCCGAGGCCGACCAGCTTCACCGGCACGCCGAGCTCGCGTTGCACGTGAAAAACGATGCCGCCCTTAGCCGTTCCGTCAAGTTTGGTGAGCACCACACCGGTGATGTCCACCACGTCGGCGAACACCCGGGCCTGTGCCAGGCCGTTCTGCCCAATGGTGGCGTCGAGCACCAGCAGCACCTCGTCGACGTCGGCACGGCGTTCGACCACGCGTTTGATCTTGCCGAGCTCGTCCATGAGGCCGGTCTTCGTGTGCAGCCGCCCGGCGGTGTCGACCACCACCACATCGGCACCCGCACGGATCCCGGCGTCGACGGCGTCGAAGGCGACCGACGCGGGATCGGCATTCTCGGCACCCCGCACCACCTGAGCACCCACCCGCTGGCCCCATGCCTGTAGCTGATCGGCCGCGGCCGCGCGGAATGTGTCGGCGGCCCCGAGTACCACCCGGCGCCCGTCGGCCACGAGCACACGGGCCAACTTGCCCACGGTGGTGGTCTTGCCCGTGCCGTTCACCCCGACGACGAGCAGCACCGATGGTTTGTCGTTATGCGGTAGCGCCTTGATGGATCGGTCGAGGTCGGGTTGCAGCTCGTCGATGAGCACCTCCCGCAGCAGCGCCCTGGCCTGCGCCTCGGTACGCACGCTACGTGCTGCCATCTCGCTGCGTAGCCTGTCCACGATCGAGGTGGTGACCGCGGTGCCGAGGTCGGCGATCAGCAGGGTGTCCTCGACCTCCTCCCACGATTCCTCGTCGAGGTCCCCGGCCCCCAGCAGCCCCAGCAGGCCGCGACCCACGGCATTCTGCGAGCTGGCCAGCCGCCCCCGGAGCCGGTCCAGCCGCCCCGCCACCGGCGCGATCTCATCGAGCACCGGCGCGCGTTCAGGTTCCGGCTCAGCCTCGAGTTCCGTGACGAGCTCGGGTTCGGGCACAAGTTCGGGCTCGGGCTCGACAACAGGCTCCGGCAGCTGGACATTGGAGATGGTGCGTCGAGGCGCGTCCCGAGGAATCTCGGCGTCATCGCCGACGGTGGGCAGCGGGACCGCTTGCGCACCGCCCTCGCTAAAGGTGATGGTGGACCCGGCGGTGTATCCACCAGAACGGTCGCTCGGTGTGGCACCCTCGGCGATCTCGGAGGACCGTGTCAGGCTGATACTGCGAGAGCGGTAACGCACCAGTCCGAAGACCAATGCGGCAACAACCAAGACGGCAACGATCGCGATGGCGATCCACACTTCAAGAGGCACTAGGGCATTGTTACAGGAACGCAAGAAGCGCCACATTGACGCCTGCCTGAGCGATCCAGTGCAGTACGTCACTCGCACCACCGGCCTGGACCGATTCGACCTGCCCTACATCGCGCTGCCGAACTCCAGCCTCGCCGAGGTCGACCTGTCCACCGAATTCCTGGGCAAACAGCTGGCAGCGCCCGTGCTCATCGGAGCGATGACCGGTGGCGCGAAACTCTCGGCCACCATCAACCGCAACCTGGCAGCGGCAGCCCAGGAGCTGGGTATTGGGATGATGCTGGGGTCTCAGCGGGCCATGCTCGTCGACCCCGAGAGCGCAGACACCTTCTCGGTCCGCGAGGTGGCACCCGACATCCTGCTCATCGGCAATATTGGGCTGGCACAGCTCGGCAACATCGCCGATACCGCCCGGCTGAGCACCCTGGTCGAGCGGGTGGGCGCGGACGCGCTCGCGGTGCATACCAACCCGCTACAGGAGGCCGTGCAGCCCGGTGGCGACACCGATTTCACCGGTCAGGTGCATCGACTCGCCGAGCTGACCCACGCCGTCGAGTTCCCCGTGCTGCTCAAGGAGGTCGGCCACGGTATCAGCGGCGCCGCCGCACGCCGCCTCGGTGGATGCCGACTGGCTGCTATCGATGTCGCGGGTGCGGGCGGCACCTCGTGGGCCCGGGTCGAGCAGTTCGTCCGGTTCGGGGCGATCACCTCACCCGAGCTCGCCGAATGGGGCATCCCGACCGCGGACGCACTCGTGGAAGTGCACGCCGAGCTACCGCATATGCCGCTGGTCGGCTCGGGCGGGATACGCACCGGCATGGACGCCGCGAAGGCCATCGCGCTGGGAGCCGATGCTGTTTCGGTCGCACTCCCCCTCCTGGCGCCCGCGGTGCAATCGTCGCAGGCGGTGATTGCCTGGCTCGAACAGTTCCTCGACGAACTGCGCATCGTCATGCACTGCGCCGACGTCAGCACGATCAAACAGCTCCAGCGAATTTCGCTTCGTCCCCGCTAAACGGGAGACAACCGTCATACACTGCGGAAGTCACATCGTCCCAGGAGGTTCTTGGCATGAAAATCCAATTCGGGGGACGTAACAAGGTTCGAGCACTGACGCGCACCTTGGCGGTCATCGCCACCGTGTTGTGTCTGTCGGTCGGTGCCGTCGGTACGCCTACGGCGCGAGCCGATGGCCTGCTCGATTTCACCGGCACCACGGTCTCGGGCGCGCCGTTCAACGGCGCCAGCCTCAAAGGCAAGCCGGTGGTGTTGTGGTTCTGGGCGGCCTACTGCCCGTTCTGCAATGGCGAGGGTCCGCACGTGAGTGCGGTATCCGCGGCCAATCCCCGAGTCACCTTCGTCGGCATCTCCGGCCGCGGTTCCGTCGGTGACATGGAGGGGTTTATCTCGCGCTATAACCTCCACTTCACCAACCTCAACGACGCCGATGGCTCGCTTTGGCGGCAGTTCGGAGTGCCCTGGCAACCGGCGTATCTGTTCATCAACTCCAACGGCACCTCGGACTTCGTGAACAATCCGACATCGTCGATGTCTGAACAGGAGCTCAGCGACCGGGTGAAGGCACTCACCTGACTTCACTGGCCTTTGCAGCCGGGCTGATCGCCGCGCTCAACCCGTGCGGTTTCGCACTGCTCCCGGTCTATCTCGCGCTCGTGGTGCGCGGCCCCGGTGCCGAGATCGGCAGGTCGCAGGCAGTGGCCCGCGCCGTAGTGGCCACCGTGGTGATGGCGGCCGGGTTCGTCGCGGTGTTCACCGTCTTCGGGCTGCTGACGGTATCGGTGGCGTCCGTGGTGCAGCGCTATCTGCCTTTCGTGACGGTGGTTTTCGGAATCGGCCTGGTGATCCTGGGCCTGTGGCTGCTGTCCGGCCGCGACATCATCGCGCTCATGCCCAAAGTGCTGGATGCGAACGCTCCCACCACCCGGTTGGGCTCGATGTTCGGCTACGGCGTGGGATACGCGGTCGCCTCGCTGTCCTGCACCATCGGCCCGTTCCTCGCGGTCACCAGTACGACCTTCGAGAGTGGGTCCCTGTTCGACGGTGTCATGGTCTACCTGGCGTACGCCTCCGGTATCACCCTCGTGGTGGGCACGCTGGCCATGTCCACCGCCCTGGCCAGCACGGTGCTGCTGAACGCGATGCGGCGCCTGCTGCCGTACCTGAACCGGATCAGCGGCGGCATCCTCATCCTGGTCGGCGCCTACGTGGGGTACTACGGCAGCTACGAGGTCAGGCTGTTCCACGCCAATGGCAACCCGGACGACCCGATCATCAACGCGGCCGGGAAGATTCAACGCACAATCTCCGGCTGGGTGTACCTGCACGGCGCCTGGCCGTGGCTGCTCGTTCTCGGTTTGGTGGCGGTCGGCGCGGCCGTTTGGTGGCGCAATACCGCCAAGGATTAGCACGTCTGGGCGTAGCATCATATGCATGACTAGCAATGAGACCGTCGCAGCTGAGACATCGAAGACCTGCGACAACCCCAACTGCACCTGCGTTGACTGTCAGTGTGGCTCCAACTGCAGCTGCGGTGCAGATAAGTAATCCGGCTGACGAAAAGGAATAGCGTCGGCGCTGTTCGGAGTTGCGTAGAAGCGTGACAGCACCTGATTTCGCGCCCTACGGATTCTTCACTCACTACGCGACGGTGGACGCAGATCTCTTGCGGGCCGTCGAAGACCTCGGCTTCGATACCGCGTGGCTGGGCGGTTCGCCCCCCGCCGGTCTGCCATGGGTCGACCCCCTGCTGTCGGCCACCGAGCGCATCAGGATCGTGACCGCGATCGTCAACATCTGGTCTGCGCCCGCGCGGGAAGCCGGGCAGTCCTGGCAGCGCATCGAGTCGGCACATCCCGGGCGGTTCATCCTCGGTATCGGCGCCGGACATCCCGAGGTCGACAATGGCGTGGTCTACAAGCCGTACACCGGCCTGGTCGAGTACCTCGATGTGCTCGATGAGGTCGGGGTCCCGAAGGAGGGCCGGGGGCTGGCGGCGCTGGCGGAAAAGTCGCTCAAGCTCGCCACGGGGCGATCGGCGCTCGCCCACCCGTACCTCACCCCGCCCTCCCATACTCGTTGGGCACGTGAGCTTCTGGGACCCGACGCCATCATCGTCCCCGAGCAGAAGGTGGTGCTCACCACCGATGCGGACGAGGCCCGCGCGATCGGCCGTCAAGCCCTGGACCTGTATCTCGGCCTGACCAACTACCTGACCATGTTGGAACGTTTCGCGGGCAGCACGGAGGATCTGGTCAAGCCGGGCAGCGACAAGCTGGTGGATTCCCTTATCGCATACGGGACTCCGGAGCAGATCGCGGCGCGACTGCAGGAGCATCGGGACGCCGGGGCCACCCAGGTCGCTATCCAAGTGCTCGGCGATCCTGCCAAACGCGCGCAGGCGCTAGGCGTTTTGGCTCGAGAGCTGGCCGTCTAGACCACGCATGCGCTGTGAGACCACCTGCGTGATGCCGTCATCGCGCATGCTGACGCCGTAGAGCGCGTCGGCGACCTCCATCGTCGGCTTCTGGTGAGTGATAACGATGAGCTGCGACTTCTCCCGCAGCTGTTCGAATAGGCCGATCAGGCGCTGCAGGTTGACATCATCGAGTGCGGCCTCGACCTCATCCATCACGTAGAACGGCGACGGCCTAGCCCGGAAGATCGCCACCAGCATGGCAACCGCGGTCAGCGACTTCTCGCCACCGGAGAGCAGTGACAGCCGCTTGATCTTCTTGCCCGGTGGACGCGCCTCCACCTCGATCCCGGTGGTGAGCATGTCATTGGGGTCGGTCAGAACCAGTCGGCCTTCGCCGCCGGGGAACAACGAGGAGAACACACCCTTGAACTCGCGCTCCACATCGGCGTAGGCCTCCGTGAACACCTGCAATATGCGCTCGTCCACGTCGGCGACCACTTCGAGCAGATCCTTACGTGCCGCCTTGACGTCCTCAAGCTGTGTCGACAGGAAGTTGTACCGCTCCTCCAGAGCCGCAAACTCTTCCAGGGCAAGGGGATTAACCTTACCGAGCTCGCGCAGGTCCTTCTCGGCCCTTTTGGCACGGCGCTCCTGGGTGTCCCGGTCAAACGGCATGGGCCGGGGCGCGCTCACCTGCTCCCCGCGCTCGCGAGCCTGCTCGTATTCGTCCATCTCCTGCTGCGTGGGCGGCAGCTCGACATGCGGACCGTATTCGGCGATGAGATCGTCGGCCGCCATACCGAACTGTTCGAGCACTTGTTCCGAGAGCTGCTCAATGCGCAGAACCGCTTGGGCTTTGGCGACCTCGTCGCGATGCAGTGCATCAGTCAGGCGGCTCTGGGCAGCGGTGAGTTCACGGGCCTGCTCGCGCACGGTGCCGATCGCCGCGGTGTGCTGTGCGCGGGTCGCGCCGAGTTGGTCACGACGCGCGGACGCGGCGGCCACCACGTGTTCGAGACGGGCGGCAACCTCGTGGCCGGCCGCAACGACTGTGCTCGCCATGGCAGCCGTTCGCTTCCGCGCGACGGCCGCCCGCTCTGACCGGGCACGTGCCTCACGCTCTGCCATCGCGGCTCGGCGCAACGAGTCAGCTTTACCTCGAACGGAATTCACCCGTTCCTCGGAGGTGCGCACCGCCAGGCGCGCCTCGATCTCCACGGAACGAGCCTCTTCCAGCTCAGCGACCATGTCATCGCGATCGACGGGCTCATCATCGAACAGGTTGGGGGCCTCTTCGGCATTGCGTAGCCGGGACTCGACCTCGGCCAGCTCTTCCATCGTCTTGGCGCGGCCGAGTTCCAGCTGATCACGTTGCAGGGTAAGTTTTTTCACCTCATCAGCCGCGATGCGAGCGCCTTGGCCGACGCGCCCCAGCTGCTCGTACACCGCCGAGATGGCCGCATCGGACTCGTTGAGGGCAGCCAATGCCTGCTCGGCGGTGTCCTGGCGCGCCGTCTGCTCGGCGAGCGCGCCCGCCAACGCCGCGGAAATCTCACCCACTTGAGATTCGGTGGCCCGCAGCTCTTCCCGGGCTGCCTGGATGGAGGCCTGGATCTCGAGGGTGCTCTGCTTCTTGTCGGATCCGCCGGCAACCCAGCCGGCGCCCACCCGATCGCCGTCGATGGTCACGGCCCGCAGCAACGGGTTGGCCAGCACCACCTCGATGGCGGCGCCGATCTCGTCGACCACCACCACCGAGGCCAGTATGGCCGACACCGCGGTGGCCAGCCGCTCGGGCGCCTCCACCAGGTCGGTGGCCCAGTGCGCGCCGGATGGCAGGGTAATCGCCGGACGTGCATGCGTGTTGGCGGGCCACTCGCCGAACACGATCGCCGCCCGCCCGCCGTCGGAGGCCTTTAGCGCGGCCACGGCGGCCTGCGCCGCTGCGGCGTTCTCCGCGGCCACCGCGTCGGCGGCCGGTCCCATCGCCGTCGCGATGGCGCCCTGGTAACCGGGACGCACCTTGACCAGCTGCGCGATGGATCCGAAGATTCCAGCGCCACTGTGGTTCTCGGTGAGCCATGCCGAGCCGTCCTTACGGTCCAGCCCGATGGCAAGCGCGTCGATACGCGCCTTGAGCGAAGCGATCTGACGTTCGGCCTGACGTTCGGCCGATTGCAGTTCTGCGACACGTTCATTGACGATCGAGAGGGCCGATACCGACCGTTCGTGATTCTCGTCGAGCCCCACCTCGCCCTGGTCGAGCTCGGCTACGCGCGCCTTGATGGTGTCGAACTCGGTCTGCGCGACCTCACCGCGTACCGTCGCCTCTTCGATCGTCTCGGTAAGACGCTGCGCCTGGCTGTCGATGGATTCCAGCCGGGTGCGCATGGTGTCGACCTGACCGGTGAGCCTGGCGAGGCCCTCGCGTCGATCCGCCTCGGCGGACACGGCCGCCAGGTGCTGGCGCTGCGCCTCGGCAACAGCGGCCTCCTTCGCGACCAGCTCGTCCTTGGCCGCTGCCAGCTGCTCGGCAACCGTTTCCAGCTGCGTGATCAGCAGGCGTTCCTGCTCCGCGACACGCTCCGCCTGTGCCTCCAGCTCGTCCGGATCGGGTCCGGTCGGCACGGCCACCACCTCGTCCAGGTGGCTGGCCCGCTCCCCGGCGATCCGGACGGTGGCACTGACCCGCTCGGCGAGGGCCGACAACCGGAACCAGGTCTGCTGGGCCTGCTCGGCCTGCGGCATCAATTCGTTCAGAGCCGTCTCGTGCTCGGCCAGCACCGCGGTTGCCACATCGAGCTTTTCGGTGATCTCCGAGTGTTCCTTGCGCAGCGTGGCCTCGGCGTCATTGGTGCCGTCGAACTCATCGCGCCTGCGCACCAAATCGTCGGCGGCGAGGCGCAGCCGCGAGTCCCGCAGATCGGCCTGCACGGTGGCGGCACGGCGCGCCACTTCCGCTTGGCGCCCAAGGGGTTTGAGCTGGCGTCGCAGTTCGGTGGTGAGGTCGGTGAGCCGGGCCAGGTTGGCGGCCATCGACTCGAGCTTGCGGACCGCCTTTTCCTTGCGCCTGCGGTGCTTGAGCACCCCGGCCGCCTCCTCGATGAAGGCGCGGCGATCCTCCGGTCGGGACTCCAGGATCTGTGAGAGGCGACCCTGCCCGACGATGACGTGCATTTCCCGGCCGATACCCGAATCTGACAGCAGTTCCTGGACGTCCATCAGGCGGCAGCTCTGGCCGTTGATCTCGTATTCGCCGGCGCCGTCCCGGAACATCCGGCGGGTGATGGACACCTCGGAGTACTCGATCGGCAGCGCGTGATCGGAGTTGTCGATCGTCAGGGTGACTTCGGCGCGGCCCAACGGTGCGCGGGTCGATGTGCCCGCGAAGATGACGTCTTCCATCTTGCCGCCGCGCAGGGCCTTGGCGCCCTGCTCACCCATCACCCAGGACAGGGCGTCCACGACATTGGACTTACCCGAACCATTGGGGCCGACTACACAGGTGATACCCGGTTCGAGGCGCAGAGTCGTCGGCGAAGCAAAGGACTTGAAGCCCTTCAGCGTCAGACTCTTGAGGTGCACAGCGGGCCAGAATACCGGTCGCGGCGCTAACGCTCGCTAAACCCGGAGATGGGCTCGCCGGGCTCCTGCCAGCTGTCCACCACCAGATCTACCCGACCTGGCGTTTCACCGCTGTTCAACTTGGCAAGCAGCTGTTCACAGGCCGTCTTTTCGCCCTGTGCGACCACATGTACCCGACCATCCCGGGTGTTGGTGGCATATCCGGTCAGGCCGAGTTCAAGGGCTCGGGACCGCACATACCAACGAAAACCGACCCCCTGCACGTGGCCGTGCACCCAGGCGGATAGGCGGACCTCAGACACTCGGCTCTCGGTCTTCGCGCGAGCGCTCATCCACCGTGAAATTCACCTCGACTCCAGCCTTCAGGGTGCGTCCGACAGTGCACACCTGGTCGACGGCGCGTTCCACGACGGTGAGCACCCGCGCACGCTCCTCTGGGCTGAGCCCGCTCAGGTCGATGACCATCTTTTCGTCGAGCACCGGATAACGCTCCTGCTCCCGATCAGCGGGTCCGCTGACATCGATGCGCACCTGGTAGTCGTCCCCGAGGCGGCGTGCGAGCGGCTGATCGCTGGACATTCCGCTGCAGGCCGCCAGGGCGATCTTGAGGAGCTCACCCGGGGTGAATACCCCGTCGATGGTCTCCGAACCGATCAGCACTTCCGCACCTCGGGAGCTCTGTCCCGTATAGCGCCGATTGCCCGTACGCTCTACCCATAATGACGTCACGCCCGCAATGCTATGTAATCTCCGCTGCCACGATGGCGTTGGCGACGTTCTGTGTACAAACCCTGTGTGCACCAACGGCCGCGGCGGAACCGGTTGTGGCGCTAGAGTCCCTACTGCTGCGTCCGTACAGCGAGGTACGGGCGCAGTTGCTATCTGGTTCGTGGGGCCCGCGGATCGAGGAGCTGGTATACGTCCCACCGGGTGAACCCAAGATCGTCCCCACCTCCGCCGAGCGGCAGGCCTACACGGTCGTCGACACGTGCTTCACCAAGCGCATCACCCCGATGGGCATCTACGTGCTGCTCGCCAAGCCGGAAACCGTGGAAAAGATAGGCGCCGACCAGTTCAAGGCGAGCTACGGCAAGCTGGTCCGCAACTACCGGCCCGGATGCGATCCGGATGTGCAGCAGATCGATCTCGGCCGACCGCCTTTCTAGCCCTTCTCAGCGCTACTCCTGAAAGCGGTATCCCATCCCCGCCTCGGTAAGCAGGTGCTTGGGATGAGCGGGATCGATTTCCAGTTTGCGGCGCAGCTGTGCGAGATACACACGCAAATAATGGGTTTCGGAGCTGTACGCCGGCCCCCAGACCTCGTGCAACAGCTCCTTCTGCCCCACCAGCTTTCCGCGATTGCGCACCAGCACTGCCAACATCGACCATTCGGTGGGCGTCAGGTGCACCTCCCGGCCATCGCGGATCACCTTGTGCGAGGAAAGATCCACATCGAAGGTGCCGGTGTGCACCACCGGTTCGGCGCCATCGGGTGTGCCACGGCGCACCGCAGCGCGCAACCGGGCCAGGAACTCGTCCATGCCAAAGGGTTTGGTCACGTAGTCGTCGGCACCCGCATCGAGTGCCTCCACCTTGTCCGCCGAATCGGTGCGCGCCGACAGCACGATCACCGGAACAGTCGTCCATCCGCGCAGCCCGGCCAGTACCTCGGTGCCGTCCATATCGGGCAGCCCGAGGTCCAGGATTACCACCTCGGGCTGGGTCTCGGCGGCCGCGCGCAGTGCGCCCGCTCCCGACGAGGCCGTCACCACCTCGTAGCCACGTGCCGACAGGTTGATCCGCAGCGCGCGCAGGATCTGCGGCTCGTCATCTACGACCAGTACCCGCGTCACCGGAGCAGCCCGGCACTGGGTAGATCGACGATCATGCTCAGACCGCCGCCAGCCGTATCGGTCGCATTCACCGTGCCCTCCATTGCTTCCACAAAACCCCTAACCACCGAAAGCCCAAGTCCCACACCGACTGTATTGTCGCGATCGCCGAGCCGCTGGAAGGCCTCGAAGGCCGCACCGCGTTTTGATGCGTCCAATCCCTTCCCGTGGTCGGCGACGATCACCAGCGTGCGGTCCTCCACTTCTTCGTAGTTGACCAGCACCTGCCCCTGTGAGTATCGCAGTGCATTGTCGACGAGGTTGGCCAATACGCGCTCGAGCAGACCCGGATCCGCCCGCACCACCGCGCCGTTCAAGTCCAGGTGCACTCGCTTGCGGTCGTTCTCGGTGGCACCGAGCAGCGCACGCTGCGCGATCTCCTCGACGTAGACCGGCACCGCCCGGGGTTTGACGACACCCGCCGCCAGCCGCGACGAGTCCAGCAGGTTGCCCACCAGCGCGGTGAGCTGATCGGTCGACTCTTCCACGGTGGCAAGCAGTTCCGCGGTGTCCTCGGGCGAAAACTCGATATCGGGGCTGCGTAGGCTCGACACGGCGGCCTTGACCGCGGCCAACGGGGTGCGCAGGTCATGGCTGACCGCCGACAGCAGTGCCCGCCGCAGCCGGTCCGCCTCGGCGAGAGCCGAAGCCTGCGATGCCTCCTCGGCCAGGCGCGCCGAACGAACCAGGCCTGCCGCGGTTCCGGCGACCACCTGAAGCACCCGCGCATCGGCGGACGGCACCGGCGGCCCGTTGAGCGCCAGCGCGTACGCACCGTCGTCTACCCGGAATACCGAGTCGGCCTCCGATTCCCGAGTGGGCGGGTCCTCCCCCACGCTGGCGACTGCGGGTCCCTCCGCGCACAGCAGACTGACCGCAGTCTGGTTGTAGGTGGTCCGCACCCGTTCCAGCAGGGCAGAGAGGTCGGAGTTGACCAGGACGCCACCGGCGAAGAGCGCCAGCAGTTCCGCCTCGCGAGAGGCCCGCCGAGCCTGCCGTGCCCGGGTGGCGGCCGCGTCCACCAAGGCCGCGACGGCGACAGCCGTCACCATCATCATCAGGATGGTTAGCGCATTATCGGTCTCACCGATGGTGAAGCTATAGCGGGGTGCGACGAACAGAAAGTTGAGCAGCAGACCTGAGATGATCGCGGACACCAGCGCGGTCGACACACCACCGAGCAACGAAACTGTCAGTACCGCAATCAGAAACAGGGCGCTCTTGCTGCCGACGCCGAGCGCAGAGTCGAAGAAGTGAATGAATAATGCGGTCGCCAGGGGTACCAGAATCGCGGCCAACCAGTTGACGATGAGCCGCTTACGCCCTTCCGGGGGCATGGACCAGCTGCGCAGGCCCACAGGCCGCATGTGCCCGTGCGTCACCATGTGCACATCGATGGCGCCGGAGTCGCGGATGACGGCCGCGGCCACACCCTCGTCGAAGATCCGGGCCCACCGTGACCGTCGCGAGGTGCCCATCACCAACTGGGTGGCATTGACCCCACGCGCGAAGTCAAGCAGCGTCTGCGGCACATCATCGCCGGTAACAGCCTGCACCGAGGCTCCAATGTCGTTGGCCAATCGACGTACCCGCGCCATGACCGCGGTGGAGGCCCCGACCAGACCGTCACCGCGCACCACATGCACCACCAGAAGCTCGGCGCTTGACTTGGCGGCGATCCGGCTTGCCCGGCGCACCAGGGTCTCCGATTCGGGTCCACCGGTGACCGCGACAACCACGCGCTCACGCGCCTCCCAGGTCTTGGTGATCCTGTTGTCCGAGCGATACTTGGCGAGCGCAGCGTCCACCTGATCGGCGAGCCAGAGCAGCGCCAGCTCACGCAGCGCCGTCAGGTTGCCCGTCCGAAAGTAGTTACCCAGTGCCGAACCCACCTTCTCTGGCGCATAGACGTTGCCATGAACCATCCTGCGCCGCAACGCCTCCGGTGTGATGTCAACGAGCTCGACCTGCTCGGCGCGGCGCACCACGGCATCGGGGACGGTCTCACGCTGCACGATCCCGGTGATCTGCTCGACAACGTCGTTCAGGCTTTCCAGGTGCTGCACATTAATAGTGGTCAGCACATCGATACCGGCATCGAGGATCTCGTCGATATCCTGCCAGCGCTTGGCATTCCGACTGCCCGGCACATTGGTATGCGCCATCTCGTCGATAAGCACCAGAGCCGGCTTGCGCGCCAATACGGCGTCGATGTCGAGCTCGTACATCACGGTTCCGCGGTAGGTCACCTCGCGAGGAGGGATGAGCTCAAGCCCGTCAAGTAGTTCCGCCGTCTTGGAGCGGCCATGAGTCTCCACGGTGGCGGCGACCACATCGGTGCCGCGCCCGGCGCGGCGGTGCGCCTCGTTGAGCATGGCGTAGGTCTTGCCTACTCCGGGCGCGGCCCCCAGGTAGATCCGCAACGTCCCGCGCAGGGATGAGCCACTGGCGCGAAGACCGTCAGGCACTGTCTCTCCTTCATCGGCAGGGAGGGCCGGTGAGGCCCAGTGCCACGTTCAGCGTGGGGACGTTGACACGCGGCTCACCCAGAATGCCCCATTGCCGGGATGACGTGTGCGCTTGTACCAACTCCTCGATCTTCGCCCTGCCCAGACCGGTGGCCGCCGCGACCCGCGGTATCTGCAGCGCGGCGTACTCCGGGCTGATATCGGGATCCAGGCTCGAACCTGATCCGGTCACCGCGTCGGCGGGAATCCGTGTGGGATCGACGCTCTCGCGTGAGGCGATCGCCCCACGCCTCTCCTGGATATCCGTCTTCAGCTTCTCACTGTTGGGGCCCTGGTTGGAGGGCAGCCCGGCGGCCGGGTCACCGCTGGCGCGGGTGTGGAAATAGAAATCCGCCCCGGACGCCTGCGGATCCACCCCGATGAGGGCCGATCCGACGACGCACCCGTTGTGGTCCTTGAGGGGTGAGCCTTCGGCGGAGACGGAGTCAATACGGCCGAACAGCCACACCGCGGCCGGATATGCGATGCCGAGCACCACCGTCAGAGACAACAGCACCACGAGGCCTGCCACACACTGGCGCAGCCACCCAATCACAATCTTGTTCATCGCTATCCAATCCCAGGTATAAAACGCACGACCAGATCGATCAACCAGATCCCGATGAAGGGAACGATCACGCCACCGAGTCCGTAGATCAACAGATTTCGTCGCAGCAGCTCGCCCGCTCCCACGGGCCGATATTGGACACCCTTGAGCGCCAAGGGAACCAGCGCGATGATCACCAGGGCGTTGAAGATGACCGCCGAGAGGATCGCCGACTGCGGAGTGGCCAGTCGCATCACGTTGAGGCTGTTCAGCTGTGGGTAGATACCGCTGAACAACGCCGGCAGGATCGCGAAGTACTTCGCGAGGTCATTGGCCAACGAGAAGGTGGTCAACGCGCCGCGGGTGATCAGCAGCTGCTTGCCGATGGCCACCACATCGATGAGCTTGGTGGGATCGGAGTCCAGATCCACCATGTTCCCGGCTTCCTTGGCCGCCGAGGTGCCGGTGTTCATCGCCACACCCACGTCAGCCTGCGCGAGCGCCGGGGCGTCGTTGGTGCCGTCACCCGTCATCGCGACCAGGCGACCGGCCTTCTGCTCAGCGCGCAGCAGCTCAAGTTTGTCCTCTGGGGTGGCCTCGGCGACGAAGTCGTCGACACCCGCCTCGGAGGCGATTTGCTTGGCTGTCAACGGGTTGTCGCCGGTCACCATGATGGTGCGGATACCCATGGCGCGCAGTTGTGCGAAGCGTTCGGCCATGCCGGGCTTCACCACATCGGATAGCCGGATCACGCCGAGGAGCCGCGTCTCGGTACTGCTGTGATCGGCGACCACCAGCGGAGTGCCGCCCTCGCCGGCCACCTGGTCAGCGGCCTTGCGGACGGCCACCACCGCAGGGTCATCCTCTTGCACGCCGGAAAGGCTTGCCACCCAGGTGAACACCGCATCCGAGGCGCCCTTGCGGATCTGCCTGCCGTCGGCAGTGTCCAGGCCGCTCATCCTCGTGGCAGCGGTGAAGGCCACAAACTCGCCCTCAGCAGCAGCCCCGGCACCCCGCCCCCCGGCCAACTCGACAATGCTGCGACCCTCAGGAGTTTCGTCGGCGAGGCTCGACGCCCGCGCAGCCTCTGCGAGGGTGTCGTGCGTGACACCGGGCGCAGCAATGAATTCTGTCGCCTGACGGTTACCGAAGGTGATGGTGCCCGTCTTGTCCATCAGCAGGGTGTCGATGTCACCGGCCGCCTCGACGGCGCGCCCCGACTTGGCCAGCACATTGTGCTGCACCAGCCGGTCCATCCCCGCGATGCCGATCGCCGACATCAAAGCCCCGATGGTGGTGGGGATCAAACAGACCAACAGCGCGATGAGCTTGACCGGATCCTGCTGCTCGCCACCATAATTACCCATCGGGCCCAGCGCGACGACAGCCAGCAGGAAGATGATGGTGAGCGAAGCCAGCAGGATGTTGAGCGCGATCTCGTTAGGAGTCTTCTGCCGGGAGGCGCCCTCCACGAGCGCGATCATCCGGTCGACGAAGGACTCACCGGGAGCCGCGGTGATCTGCACGACGATGCGGTCCGACAGCACCGTGGTACCGCCAGTGACGGCACAACGATCGCCGCCCGACTCCCGGACCACCGGTGCGGACTCGCCTGTGATGGCCGACTCATCAACGGTTGCAATACCTTCCACCACATCACCGTCACCGGGGATGACTTGCCCGGCCTCCACGACGACCCGGTCACCCGGTCGCAACGAACTACCCGAGACGCTCTCTTCTTCTTCTCTTCCGTTGCCATCGCCAACCAGCTTGCGAGCCACGGTGTCCCGCTTGACCTCTCGCAGGCTTGCCGCCTGTGCCTTGCCGCGGCCTTCGGCAACGGCCTCGGCCAGGTTCGCGAATACCACCGTGAACCAGAGCCAGGCTGTAATGGCCCACGCGAAGATCGAGGGATGCAACACGGCGAGCACGGTGGTGGCCACCGATCCCACGGTGACCACGAACATCACCGGGTTGCGGGCCATATGCCTGGGGTCGAGCTTGCGCACCGCAAGCGGAAGCGCCTTGACGAGCTGGGTGGGGTCGAAAACTCCGGTACTGACTACGGTCTTGCTCACAGGACTGCCTCGGCGATCGGTCCCAGCGCCAGCGCCGGGAAGAAGGTAAGTGCGGCCACTAACAGCACTGTGCCGGTATGTAATCCGGCGAACATGGGGCCATGGGTGTGCAGGGTTCCGGCCGATACCGGTGTCTTCTGCTGGGTGACAAGCGATCCGGCCAGCGCCAAGGTGAAGATGATGGGCAGGAAGCGACCCAACAACATCGCCACACCGAGGGAGGCCTGGAACCAGTGACTGGTCACGGTGAGGCCACCGAAGGCGCTGCCGTTGTTGTTGGCGGCCGAGGCGTAGGCGTACAGCACCTCGGAGAAACCGTGAATGGACTGGGGTGTGCCCGGATCGCCGCTGTTGCCTTGGTATCCCGGTGTCGACGGGAGCGCCACCGAGATTCCGGTGCCGATGAGCACGAGCGCCGGCATGACGAGCACGGACAGTGCGGCCATGGTGATCTGGCGCCGACCGATCTTCTTGCCCAGGAACTCCGGTGTACGGCCCACCAACAGGCCACCGACGAACACGGCGATGATGGCCAGCACCAGGATGCCGTACAGGCCGGTGCCGACGCCGCCCGGTGCGATCTCGCCGAACAGCATGTTCAGGATCAACGCCCCGCCACCGGCCGCAGTGAAGCTGTCATGGGCGGCATCGACTGCGCCCGTGGAGGTTCCGGTGGTCGCCACCGCGAACAGGGTGGTCGCGGGGATACCGAATCTAACTTCCTTGCCCTCCATCATCGCGCCCGCCGCCTGCGCGGCGATACCGCGCGGGCTCGACTCAGCCCAGGTGACGAAGGCCAGCATGCCGCCGAAGAGGGTGACCATCACCGATAGGACGGTCAGGCCCTGGCGCTTGTCCCCCACCATCGTCGAATAGGTACGGGTCAGGCACACCGGGATGATGAGAATCGCGAGGATCTCGAGGATATTCGTCAGCGGGGTCGGGTTCTCGAAGGGGTGTGCCGAGTTGGCGGCCAGGATGCCGCCCCCGTTGGTGCCGATCTCCTTGATGGCCTCCTGCGAGGCGACCGGAGCCAACGCGATGTGCTGGGCCGTCCCGTCGAGTGCGGTCGCATCAAAATGGGTGAATAGCGACTGAATGGCGCCCTGTGACAACAAGATCAAAGCGACGATGAAGGAGAGGGGCAGCAGGATCCGCAGGCTTGCCCGCACTAGGTCAACCCAGAAATTTCCCAGCTCGCCACCGGTGGAGGTCCGCGCGATGCCGCGGATGAGTGCCACCGCCACCGCTAGGCCCACCGCTGCGGATACGAAGTTCTGCACGGCCAGCCCCACCATCTGAGTCAGATTGGTCATGGTGGTTTCCGGGGTGTACGACTGCCAGTTGGTGTTCGTGACGAATGACACCGCGGTGTTGAATGCCACTGCGGGGCTCACTGCGCCCAGGTCACCCGACAGCGGCAGTACGCCCTGAATCCGCTGCAGTACATATAGGAAGATCACGCTGGCGAACGAGAAGCCCAACAGCGACAGCGTGTACCCCACCCATGTCTGCTCGGTCTCGGGGTCCACCCGTCCGGCGCGGTAGATGACGCGTTCGACGAACGAGTGCTTGACGATTGTGAAGACGCGCGCCATGTAGTCCCCCAAGGGGACGTATGCGATGGCGAGCACCAAGATGACTAAGCCGATCTGAAGACCGGCCGCCAGAGCGGAATTCACCGTTAGAACCTTTCCGGGTCGAGCAGTGCGACCACGAGATACACGACGAGGGCGGCCGATACGACGATCAGCAGGATGTTGGTGACAGCGTCAGTGCTCAAGTCGAGGGTCATCGCGCCTGCAATCCGCGTACGACAGCGACACATAATGCGAAGCCCACGACCGTCAAGACCAGGTACCAGAAATCAGTCACGGCCAAGATCATGGTCCCGGCCAGGGGCCCTACCTGCGTTCTTTACGACCCCTTGACGCGCGTATCGGGGCTCTTGACGCTTCCCTTACGGGCGTTCAACCAGCCGTTGACACCCCGGGCAGAAGTACGACGACCGGTTCATAAAGGCCTCCCGGCGCATGGCACGTCCGCACCGACGGCACGGCTCGCCCTCGCGTCCGTACGCCTCCAAAGAGCGCTCAAAATAACCGGACTCACCGTTGACGTTCACATACAGATCGTCGAATGAGGTGCCGCCCTGCGCGAGCGCCAGGCGCATGACATCGGCCGCGCTACCGAGCACCTCGGTGAGCTTGGCGCGGCTCATTCCGTCGGTGAGGCGCCGGCCATGGATCCGCGCCAGCCAAAGGGTCTCGTCGGCATAGATGTTCCCGACCCCCGACACGACGGTCTGATCCAGTAGCGCGCGCTTGATCTCGGTGTGCTTACCGCGCAGCCGGGTAACCACCGCCGAGGCATCGAAACGCTCATCGAGCGGATCCCGTGCGATATGCGCCACCGGCTCGGGGAGTTCGCTTCCGTCGACGGTGACGATATCGGTCACCATCCAGCCGCCGAAGGTGCGCTGATCGACGAAGCTCAGCACCGATCCGTCGTCGAGCGTCGCAGCGATACGCAGATGCTGGGGTCTGGAGATCGGTCCGATGAGCATCTGGCCGCTCATCCCGAGGTGGACCACCAGTGCCTGGCCGCCGTTCGGCCCTTCCAGGGTGAGCCACAGATACTTGCCACGGCGACCGGTTCCGCTGATCTGTTGTCCGGCAAGTAGTCCCGCTAGCTCGACGGCACCGCCGGGCTGTCTACGCACGGCGCGCTCGTGATGTACGGAGACAGCTGCAATGGTCTTACCAACGATGTGGTGATGTAGACCGCGGCGGACCACCTCCACCTCGGGAAGCTCAGGCACCTACGTGCCTTTGGCGCTTCGCCCAAGGGACTCATCGCTGTTGATGGCGTTCCATGCCTCCGCGGCGGCCTTTTGTTCGGCCTCTTTCTTGGATCGGCCGACCCCGACACCGTGCGCCGCGTCGTTGACCATCGCGGTAGCGGTGAACTCCTTGTCATGGTCCGGCCCGGTCGAGGTGACCACATAGGACGGTGCGCCCCAACCTTTTTCCGCTGTCAGCTCCTGCAGGCTGGTCTTCCAGTCCAGGCCGGCACCCAGCTTGGGCGCGGTCTCCAGGAGCTGGCCGAACAGCCGCAGCACCGCCGTGCGGGCCATCTCCAGGCCGTGCTCCAGATAGACCGCGCCGAGAATCGACTCCATGCCGTCGGCGAGAATGCTGGATTTGTTGCGGCCGCCGGTGTTCTCCTCGCCCTTACCGAGCAGCAGGTGCGCGCCCAGGCCGGCGTCGGTCAGGTCGCGCGCCACTCCGGCAAGCGCCTGGGTGTTGACGATGCTGGCGCGCAACTTCGCCAAATCGCCCTCCGAACGGTCGGGGTGATCTTGGTACAGCGTCTCGGTAATCGTTAGCCCGAGAACAGCGTCCCCGAGGAACTCCAGCCGTTCGTTGGTGGGCAGACCGCCGTTCTCGTAGGCGTAGCTGCGGTGTGTGAGCGCCAGCGTCAGGAGATCGTCACCTATCTGCACACCAATGGCGGCACGCAGGTCGTCGTACGACCGACTCACTGGTCCTCACCGAAGTTGGCGAGCTTGGCCCACCGCGGATCGATCTGATCGTGCTGATGTCCAGGATCGGCAGTGGCCAAGGCGACTCCACAAATGGAGCACAATCCCGGGCAATCGGGCCGGCATAGCGGTGTCAGGGACAAGTCCGGAACGATGGCGTCGACGACCGCCTGTTCCAAATCGACATACCCGTCGACGATCCGGAAGATCTCGTCTTCGTCGGTGGTCGCTTCGGTCTCGCTGTCCGGATAGGCGAACAGCTCGGTGTAGTCGGCTTCTACATGGCCGGTAAACGGCTCGAGACACCGCGAACACTCGCCTGCCAGATCGCCTGAAACCGATCCGGTAACGAGAACGCCCTCGGAGACCGACTCCATGCGCAGATCGATTTCCAGCTCCGAGCCCTCGGGTATCGCAAGCAGATCGACACCGATGCGCGAAGGGCTGGGGAACGTGCGCTGCACTGTCTCCATCGCCCCGGGTCGACGGCCGAGGGCCAGGACATCGAGCACGAACGGTCCTGGCATAGATCTAATGTTAGCGCTGCACGTAATCGTGGGTACCAGCGCCGGTACGCAGCTGGTGACGCCCACGGCCCACCGAGCGAAGCGTGCCGTTGAGATAGTCCTCGAATTCGGCCAGTTTGTTGTCGACGTAGATATCGCATTCACCACGCAGCCGGTCGGCCTCGGCATGTGCCGTGTCGATCAGCCGGGTGGATTCGGCGTTCGCGGCTTGCACGACCTCAGTCTGTGCGACCAGGCGCTGCTGCTCCTTGATGCCCTCTTGCACGGCCTTGTCATAGGAGGCATTACCGGAATCGACCAGGCGCTCCGCCTCTGCCTTGGCACGGGCGACGGTGCTCTCCTGATCGCGCTTGGCGTTGGCGAGCGCGCGCGCAGCCTCTTCCCGCGCTTCGCCGACGGTCTGATCGGCGTGATTGCGCGCCTCGGCAACCATGCGATCGGCCTGTGCCTTGGCATCTGCCAGCAACCGATCGGCCTCGGACCGGGCATGAGACAGAGTCTGCTCGGCATCGGCGTTTGACTTCCCGATCACCGTTTCGTGATGCTCTTTGGCCTCGCGCAGCAACGAATCGCGGGCATCCAGGACGTCCTGGGCGTCGTCGAGCTCGCCGGGGATGGCGTCCTTGATGTCGTCGATCAGTTCGAGGACATCGCCGCGGGGCACGACGCATCCGGCGGTCATCGGAACGCCGCGCGCCTCTTCCACGATGGCACCCAGTTCATCGAGCGCCTCAAATACTCGGTACACGGCTCCACCCTTCACGCGAGTTTCCACTGTTACCAGTGTGCCTGGTGTGACTGCTGTGACCGTGCTAGCTGATCGGTGTGTCGGCTATTTCTGCGGGGTCACAGTTCTATTGTGCCTGGCCGCGGATTTTCCCGAGAAGTCGTTGATGGACTGCCGGAGGCAGCAACGCCGAAACGTCGCCTCCGTACGTCGCCACCTCCTTGGCTAGCGAGGACGAGACGAACGAGTAGGCCGGGGCGGTCGCGACAAAGAAGGTGTCGACCCCGGCGATGTGCTTGTTCATCTGCGCCATCTGGAGTTCGTACTCAAAGTCGGTGCCGGTGCGCAGCCCCTTGACGATCGCATTGAGACCACGTTCCCGCACGAGGTCCACCAGCAGCCCTTGACCTGACTCGACGCGCAGATTGGGCAGGTCGGTGGTCGTCTCGCGGATCATCTCGATGCGCTCGTCGATGGTGAACATGCCGGCCTTGTTCGGGTTGACCAGGACGGCGACGATCACCTCGTCGAACTGCGCCGCGGCTCGTTCGAAGACATCCAGATGCCCGAGGGTTACCGGATCGAACGAGCCGGGGCATACCGCTCCCGTCATGCGGAGGATTTGGTGGCCGAGCGAATGCCGATACCGCTTCCGATTTGCAGCACACCGATCACGATGAGCCAGATGCCGACGACGAGGGTGAGGGTGACGATCGAGCTGATCGGGTAGACGATGAGCACGATGCCCGCGATCGTCGAGATGATGCCGCTGAAGATCTGCCAGCCACGCCCCGGGAGTTCCTTGTCGCCGATGGCGGTGATGGTGCCCGCGATGCCCTGGGCGATCCAGCCGACGCCGATCCAGATGGCCAGCAGCAGAATCGAATTCAGCTCGTCTTTGAAGCACAGCACACCGAGGACGAACGAAATCGCGCCGGTGAGGAACAACAGCACCCGCATGCCGGCCGATGACACCGGCAGCGTGAAGGCGAAGACGACCTGAGCGATACCGGATATCAATAGATATGCGCCGAAAGCATATGCGGCGACGAGCACGGTGACTTGAGGCCATATCAGCACCACGGCCCCCACGATTACCGCCAAAACTCCTGATACCACCGCTGTTTTCCAGAGGTGCTTGACGAGGTCCTGCCCGACACTTGTAGTCATACCCCAAGGGTATTTCCTCGGGAACGGCCGCGGGGACTTATCGGCGGCGATTCGTGCGGTGCGTTACCGACTCACCATGATTCTGTTATCTCCTGGCTGGGCAGGTGAACTCAAGTTCAAATGTCGCGGGCGTGCTCAGGCCGGCGGTAGCGCCGCCGGCAATCCTGTAGAACTGCCCGGACTTCGTCACCGCGGGTTCGCTCGCACCATGCCCGGAGTGATAGGTCACTGGGTGTCCATCGATGACGCCAAGGGTCAGACTCTGCAGCGTTGGATTGTCGCCCGCCGCAAGCGTGGCGGCAATCCCATCGCCAAAGCTACCGATATTCACGAAGGTCATATCAGCCGCGGTAACGCACTCGACCCGATTCTCCACCGATCGGACGACTCCATCCACCACAACACGTGGTCCGGCGGCCTGGACATCGCCTGCAGAACTGGATACCGGATTGTTCGCTTGCCCGTCATGCCGCAGGCCTCCACCCGACGAGCAGCCGACAAGGCACACGGCAGCCGATACGACACCACCCATCACCACAACACCGCTGTAGCGCATCTGCGCCCTCCCTCTAACGTCTTCCTGTGATCACGTTCAGACTAATTCGACACCATGCTCAGATGACGCTGAATGATGTGTTGATCTCTCCCGCACAAGATTTCGCATGCCCCGCCCCCGGCGCTAATCCCACCAGAAACTCCACGTTCGCGCGCCGGTGATTCCGCGCGCGTAGGCGCTCAATGTGCCCGCGCCCTGGTCGATGTTGTCGGGGCAGAACCCGTAGTGCTCATAGCCAACAGGCAAAGCGAGATCCGCTCCCGGCGGACGTGTCACCTCCACCTCGATGAAATCGAAGTCCACGGTCGTCAGCACCGCCCCGAATCGGTCCTCCCAGGACCGAAGAACCGCCGACAGCTGCGCCTCAGCGATGTCGTAGTTGACGCCGTGAGTCCACCCCAGCGCGTTGAGTGCGTCGGCCGGACGGGTAACCGGCACCAAGATGAGGAGCGAGCCCTGTTCTAGGTGGTCGGCGGTCAATGGGAGAGCACGTTGCGGAGGCTGGGTGCGCTGCTCCAACGTGATTGGAGCAACGGGAACATCGATGATTCGACTGTCGGCAGACGAGACCTGTTTAGCAAGAAAAGATTTAGCGTCGACGGCTCCGATATCCGCGGGATCCGCGAAGTGCCGCAGGTCATCGGGATCCGACCAGGGCCGGTGCAGGTCGCCACTCAGCCCGCGGGAAGCCAAGGGCCACAGTCCTGTTCGATCGAATCGGCCCGCCAGACGCAGCCATAGCGATTGGATGTCGACCACCGTGGCATTGCTTATCCACGCCAGTGAACGTCCCGTTGGACTGACGATCAGATGCCCCTCGGGCAACTTGATTCCGTCGACACTCCACTTCGCCGCATTCTGAGGACGGGGCAGCTCCCCCGCACGCTCGGCGTGCACGGGTACCAACAATTCGGCGTAGGCGGGCAGGTCATGCGCGGGTTCGGGATTGCCTGCAATCGTGTGCCTACCCCAGTAGGCCTGACCGAACAGATACGTCAGACCGAGCACCAGCACAACGACCATTGCGCTGAGTGATGTCCACCCTTTTGACCCCACCCACGCAGATTAGCTGAGCGACTAGCTTCCCGGTTGATCGGCGGCCGGGGTGAAATCGGCGGCCCAGTAACCATATTAGCTGGAAGCTAGCATCCCATTCGTCTCATCTATGGGTGTATTTTCTCGCGGGGCGCGGCGGGCGCGGTTTTCCCGGAGTGCTTGCTGTGCAGATTCCAGGGTGATGTTGCGTGGATCGATCCCTTCGCGCTCAAAGCCTCGAACCGCAATCGGCAAGTAGAAAAACTTCAGCGGGAGGAGGCGCTCGAGAACCGCGTAGCACCGCCGATGCATATCCATAAAGCGGCGCAGTATCTCCTCGTCCTCGGGGGTCCACTCTAAATTGAACAGCTCCCGCACATGGGGCGGATAACTACTGACAACAACCTGCCGTCGCCCCACCAGCCAGGGCCACACAAATTTCTTCATGACCGGAGGCCACCACCGCGGCGCCAGGCGGCGCTCCAGAAATTGATCCAGCATGACCTGAGTTACCTGCGAGTTCACCAAATGGTTATGCTCGATGTTTTCCAGATACCGCTCGAAATCGTCGTACGTATCCGGCTGAGGACTATCGTCCACCCCCCATATGCTGTACCACTCCTTGGACTCCTCAAATATCTGTTCCTTCATCGCCCGTGGCATGGACCCGCCAAAATACAGTTGCTCGATCATTATTATCAAGTGGTAATAGAAGAAGGTGACGTGCGCGAAATAGAAGGTTTCCGCATTCAAAGCATGAAACGTGCCTTCCTGCAGTGCGCCTTTGACGGACTTGTGCATATTCCGAGTCTTCAGTCCGTATTTCTTCGCATCTTCCGGAGCGTCGTAAACCGAGCCATAAATGTACTCACGGGATCTCTGACGCCGTATCTTATATATCTTGGCGCGTGCACCGAAAGAACTGTCACCACTGAAGAGAACAGAACCCGCGGTCGCTCTCCCCATTTGCGGCCACGCCCCCGCAATGGGGCCCAACACTCCGCTGCCGAAATACATCACATCAAGGCGCCCCCAATACTTCCATACAAGGGAACCAGCAGGAATCGGATGCTGACAAAGGTCTTTCCGCGACAAACTGTTATCGCCGGTAAATTCTTTCACCCTGACGTCTTCCGGAATCACCAGCTCTGGATCATATGTTGTCTGCATAATTTTCTTGAATGCCTTGATACCCCGGACCACCACGTCAAACTCCTTGCGTTGCCGATACCCGTTCCTTGGTTAACCTCAGCGCTCGGCCGTTCACGCGCCCAGCCTCGGATAGCTGATCGACTACCCCCATCACATGACCACCACCATCTTGACTGTGACTCATTTCACATTAGAAATGTGATGATGCTCCCGGTGCCACCCAAAATCAAGGGAGGTGCGGATGGTTTCGGCGCAGACCGAATCAAGGAACGTACGGATGGTCGCTAAGCGGCTCGATGGGGAATCAGAATGGTCGGCGGTGGCGCGGATCGCGCCGCTGCTGGAATTGCGCTCAGCGATACCCGCCCTTTTGACGCGAGCCCTGCAGATTAGCTGAGCGACTAGCTTCCCGGTTGATCGGCGGCCGGGGCCTGATCGTCCGCAGGCGGAGACGCGGGGCACTTGCCGGTGCCTGCGGGGTGCTGGTTCTGCATCGACGCCAGAGTGCTGTCCGGAATCACTCCGGCGAACCTGTCGGTCACGGATTTCAGCAGCCCACCCGAACCGCACATCTCGTTGAAGGGCGACACCGGGCTGGTCGGTGACAGGACCGGACCATCGGTCGACAGCGGACCGCCCGCCGCCGTCAGAGGACCGTTGGCCGATAGCGGACCATCAGGCGATAACAAGGGGCCTTCCGCAGACAGCGGACCACCGGGCGATGCCAGGCCCGCAACCGGTGCAGGCAGTCCAGCAGACAGGGCATCGCTGGCCACTGATGGAACCACCGCAGCCTTCGCTCCACCCGGCAAGAGATTCGCCACGGGCGACTGGGGGGCGGGAGGTGCCGGCGCGTCGCCCTCGTCGGCCAGCGCGAGCCCGGCCGCGGCGACCGATACCGCGCCAGAGACCACCGCAGCCAACACTGCTCTACACCACATAAGCAGCTAGCCTAAGCGCCATTCAACCGATGTGCTGACCGAACCAAACGGTGAGGCGCTGCCAGGCATCGGCTGCCCCACTCGGGTTGTAGCGCGGACCGCTGTCGTTGAAGAAGGCATGGTCGGCGCCGGGTTCGACGACGATCTCGTGAACGAGCCCCGCCCTCTGTAGCGCCTCAGAAGCCTGGTCTTTCGAGGCGGTGACCCGCTTGTCGAGCTCCCCGTAGAAGGCAAGGACCGCCGCTTTCGACCGCGAGAAATCGGGGTTATCCGGTAATGGCCCGTAGAACGGCACGGCCGCTGCGAGCCGCGGCTCCCCCGATGCCAGTAGCTGCCAGACCAGGCCACCACCAAAGCAGAAACCCACCACACCGGCGGGCTTCTCAGGCACCCGGCGCAGAATCTCGTCTACTCCGGACTTCAGGTCCGCGACAAACCGATCGGGTGAGACCCTGCCCAACGCTGCGGTGGCCTCGGCCGGGTCCTTGAACGTCGATGTGCCGCCCTCCTCGGACAGCAGGTCGATGGCCAGCGATGAATAGCCGACGCCCGCAAGTCGTCCCGCCACGGTGCTGACCCAGGGAGTCAAACCCTTGTTCTCGTGGATCACCAACACCGACCCGCGCGGTTGCGCCGCCGTCGCCCATGCGCCCTGCATGGTGCCGTTGGGGCCGGTCCACGTGATCGGCTCCGGCGCTACAGCTTTGTCCATACCGGGAGGTGGTGACGTGGAAGCCGACGGCCGCGTTGTGGCAGGTTTGTCCTCGCTGCCGCACGCCGCGATGAGCGCGCCGGCGGCAGCGGCGCCGACGCCCAGTAGGGCGAGCCGCCGCACGGCCTCGCGCCTCGTCAGCAGTCCTTCGACATGGTCGGTGGCGATCTCTTCGGCGATGTACCGCTGCAGCGGGGTCATGACGAGAAGTGTCCGCCCGATAAGTAAACGGTGGCTGTGGATTACCTGGACAGGTGCTACAGGGCCCCGAGCTCTAGCCGCGTCCCTCCGTACTTGCGGGACGTCACCTCCCAGCCGTCCGGCCACACCGTCTCGGGGCCGGCGGCGTCACGCTCCAGCACCACGATTGCGTCGTCGTTCACCCAATGGTCGGTCAGTCGCGACAGCAGAGCCGAAACCTCTTCGGCAGAAACCGAATACGGCGGATCGGCAAGGACGAGATCGTACGCGCGGTTGGGCGAGGTCGACAGGAACGCCGACACTGGAGACTGCCGCAGCTCGGTACCGGGAAGCCCCACCGCCGCAATATTGGCCGCGATCACCTTCGACGCGACAGCGTTCAACTCCACCAGTGTCACGTGATCCGCACCGCGTGACAACGCTTCCAAACCCAATGCACCGGAACCGGCAAACAGATCGAGCACCGCGATCCCGTCGAAGTCCAGGCGTGCCTCCAGCATGCTGAACAGCGCCTCCCTGACCCGATCCGTAGTGGGCCGGGTCCCCTTCGGCGGCACCGCGATCCGGCGTCCACCGGCGGCGCCGGCGATGATCCGGGTCAGCTGATCACCACCAGCAGATCCCCACCCTCGACCTGGGCAGTCTCGGTCAACGCCACCCGCGCGACGGTGCCCGCCTTCGGCGCGGTGATGGAGGCTTCCATCTTCATGGCCTCGATGGTGCCGATGCTCTCCCCTGCCGCAACCTCCTGGCCGGAAACCACATTGAGCGTCACCACGCCCGCGAAGGGTGCCGGCACATGGTCCGCATTCCCCCGATCGGCCTTCTCAGCGCTGGCCACCGCACTGTCGATGCTCCTATCACGCACCTGCACCGGACGCAATTGGCCGTTGAGGATGCACATCACGGTGCGCATACCGCGCTCGTCAGCATCGGAGATCGCCTCGATCCCGATGAGCAGCTCGACGCCCTTCTCCAGCTTGACGCGGTGCTCCTCTCCGTACCGAAGGCCGTAGAAGAACTGGTTCGCCGAAAGCCTTGACGTATCGCCGTACTGATCCCGATGCGCCAGGAATTCCTTGGTGGGTCCGGGGAACAGCAGCCGGTTCAACGCAGCTCGCCGTGTCACGCTGTCGCCATCCAGCTGAGCCTCGTCATCCGCGGTGAGTACCGCCTCCGCACGAACGGGCCCGCGACCTTCCAGCGCGCGGGTACGGAACGGCTCGGGCCAGCCGCCCGGAGGATCGCCCAGCTCTCCGCGCAGGAATCCAATCACCGACTCAGGGATATCGAAACGGCCCGGATCCGAGGCGAATTCGTCCGCACTCACACCGGTACCCACCAACGCCAGCGCCAGATCGCCCACCACCTTCGAGGACGGGGTCACCTTGACCAAACGGCCGAGCATACGGTCGGCGGCGGCATACCGCGCCTCGATCTCCTCGAACTGGTCACCCAGCCCCAGCGCGATGGCCTGCTGGCGCAGGTTCGACAGCTGCCCGCCGGGAATCTCGTGCGTGTACACCCGGCCGGTCGGCGACGGCAGCCCGGATTCGAAGGGGGCGTATACCTTTCGCAGCGCCTCCCAGTACGGCTCCAGATCGCATACCGCGGTCAGCGAGACCCCGGTGTCGTACTCGCTGTGTGCGGCGGCGGCCACGATCGCCGACAACGAAGGCTGGCTCGTGGTTCCGGCCAAGGGTGCTGCCGCGCCGTCCACCGCATCGGCGCCCGCCTGCCAGGCCGCCAGGTAAGTGGCCAGCTGCCCGCCGGCAGTGTCATGTGTATGCACGTGCACGGGCAGATCGAACCGCGAGCGCAGCGCCGTCACCAGCGTCGCTGCCGCGGGCGGACGCAGCAGGCCCGCCATGTCCTTGATCGCCAGCACATGTGCACCCGCATCGACGATCTGCTCGGCGAGCTTCAGGTAGTAGTCCAACGTGTACAGGTTTTCACCGGGGTTGGACAGATCGCCGGTGTAGCACATGGCCACCTCGGCGACCGAGGTGCCAACCTCGCGCACGGCGTCGATCGCCGGGCGCATGGCCTCGATGTTGTTGAGCGCATCGAAGATTCGGTAGATATCCACCCCGGTAGCGCTCGCCTCGCGGATGAACGCCTTGGTCACCGTCTCCGGATATGGCGTGTATCCCACCGTGTTCCGGCCGCGCAGCAGCATCTGCAGGCAGATATTCGGGACGGCCTCACGTAGGTCGGCGAGCCGCTCCCACGGGTCTTCCTTCAGGAAGCGAAGCGCCACATCGTATGTCGCACCGCCCCAGGCCTCGATCGACAGCAGCTCCGGCGTCAGCCGCGACACGTACGGCGCGATCGCCAACAGACCGGTGGTGCGCACCCGGGTGGCCAGCAGCGACTGGTGCGCGTCGCGGAAGGTGGTGTCGGTCAGACCGACAGCCTTCTGCTCCCGCAGCGCCTTCGCGAAACCCTCTGGGCCCAAGGCCAACAGCCGCTGACGGGACCCGTCCGGCGGCGGTACCGACAGATCGATCGCGGGCAGCTTGTCATGCGGATACACCCTGGAGGGCTTACTCCCATGAGGCTTATTGACGGTCACATCGGCCAGGTAGTTCAGGATCTTGGTACCGCGGTCGGCCGAGGAGCGCGCGGTCAGTAGCTGCGGACGTTCCTCGATGAATGAGGTGGTGACGTGTCCGGACCGGAAGTCGGGATCGTCCAGAACCGCTTGCAGGAACGGGATGTTGGTCGCGACGCCGCGGATTCGGAACTCGGCGACGGCGCGGCGGGCACGGGCCACCGCGGTCTCGAAGTCCCGCCCGCGGCAGGTCAGCTTCACCAGCATCGAGTCGAAATGCGCGCCCACCTCGGCACCGAGTGTCGTCCCACCGTCGAGTCGGATACCCGCACCACCGGGGCTGCGGTACGCGGTGATGCGGCCGGTGTCGGGGCGGAAACCGTTGGAAGGATCCTCCGTGGTGATCCGGCATTGCAGCGCGGCACCCCGCGGTTTGATCGAATCCTGGTTCAGGCCAAGGTCGTCGAGTGTCTCACCGGAGGCGATGCGCAGCTGGCTCGCAACCAGGTCCACATCGGTGATCTCCTCGGTCACCGTGTGTTCCACCTGGATCCGGGGATTCATCTCGATGAAGACGTGGTGGCCGCGCTCATCGAGTAGGAACTCGACGGTGCCGGCGCAGCTGTATCCGATATGACGGGCGAAAGCTACTGCGTCCGAACAGATTTTCTGGCGCAGCTCGGCCGGCAAGTTAGGCGCGGGGGCCAGCTCGATGACCTTCTGGTGACGCCGCTGCACGCTACAGTCGCGTTCGAAGAGGTGGATGACGTTGCCTGCGGTATCGGCGAGGATTTGCACCTCGATATGCCGTGGGTTGATAACGGCCTGCTCCAAGAAGACCGTCGGGTCTCCGAACGCCGACTCCGCCTCGCGGCTCGCGGCCTCGATCGACTCGCGCAGCTGCTCGCGCTCGGCGACCCGGCGCATGCCACGGCCGCCGCCACCAGCGACCGCCTTGACGAATACCGGGAACGCCATCGACTCGGAGGCGACCAGCAGGTCCTCGACCGATGCCGAAGGCTGCGAGGACGCCAATACCGGCAGCCCCGCCTCCCGCGCGGCGGCGATGGCGCGGGCCTTGTTACCCGTCAGCTCCAAGACATCGGCGGGCGGTCCGACGAAGGTGATACCCGCCTTCGCACAGGCCGCGGCCAGATCGGGATTCTCGGAGAGAAATCCGTATCCGGGGTAAATCGCGTCGGCACCGGAGTTCTTGGCCGCGTTGACGACCTCCGAGACCGACAAATAAGCCCGGACCGGGTGCCCCTTCTCACCAATCTGATAGGCCTCGTCGGCCTTCAGTCGGTGACCGGAGTTGCGGTCTTCATATGGGTAGACAGCGACCGTCTCGGCACCTAATTCGTAGGCAGCCCGAAACGCGCGGATCGCGATCTCACCGCGGTTGGCGACAAGAACCTTCGAGAACATAGTGACTGACCGTACCGTGAGGATTGAGCGAACGCGCGTCCGCTCAATTTCACAAACGCGCTCAGACCAGTGTGATCCAGTAATCCCAGAATCGTTCGAGGATCATCAGAATCACCGCGGCGTACCACAACGCCACCAGCGACCACCGCCACTGGTACAGGACTCTTGCCCAGCGCTGAGACCCTAAGGGCCGCAAGGCAATCGATGCGCTCACCACCAGCAGCGGAATCGTTACCGCCCAGACCGCCATGCAGTACGGGCACAACGCCCCGATGCGGTACAGGCTCTGAAAGATCAACCAGTGGACGAAGACTGCCCCCAGCATGGTGCCGACGGCCAGCCCGCCCCAGTACCAACGCGGTAACTCCACCTTGGCCACCGCCAGCACGCCCGTGACCAACACCACGGTGAATGCCACGATGCCGATGAGCGAGTTGGGGAACCCGAAGGCCGAGGCCTGCGCGGTCGTCATCACCGACCCGCAGGAGACGACCGGATTCAGGCTGCACGACGGGATGTACGTCGGATCGAGCAGGATCTCGATCTTCTCGATGGTCAGGGCCAGCGCGGCGGCCAGGCCGGCCACCCCGGCGAAAAGTACGTACCAGGCGGTCGCGGGGCGCAGCCTCACGTCAGGCCCGGTACCGGTCCGGTGATATCAGTGATGGCCTTGACCAGATCAGCCGGGGTGGTGCTCTTCCCGATTTCCCAGTCCTTGCCGTTGATCCGGATCGTGGGTGTGGCCTGGATGTTGAGCGCCGGGCCGAGCGCCTTGACCATGTTGATGTACTTCTTGTCCTTGACGCACTTGGAGACCGCGTCGGACGCACCGACACTCTTGGCCGTATCGATCAGCCATTTGTCGTCGTGCCACGTCTTCGCATCGACCTCATCGGGCTGATTCTGGTAGAGCGCCTTGTGGAACTTGCGGAACAGCTCCGGGGACTGGTCGGCCACACAGTAGGCCGCCGCCGAGGCCCGTGAGGAGTAGTCGCGCTTGAACTTGGGCGCGTCGAGGATCGCCACCATGTTGTAGTCGGCACGGACCGCGCCAGTGTCTATGAGCTTCTCGATCGTCGGCCCGAACTCCTGCTCGACCATGCCACAGGCTGGGCAGATCGGATCCTCGATCAGGGTCAGGACCACCTTGGGTTCGGTGGTTCCTTCCTTGGTGATGAGCTTGGCCGGGCCGGCGGTGACCACCTCGACAGCCTTGACGTCTCCCGCGGGTGGCGCGGGCGGACCCGCATCCTTCTTGTTCTTGACGACGATGAAACCGACCAGCCCCGCGGCGAACAGCACGACAATCGCCGTGAGCGCTATTTGGATCAGCTGGCTTCGGCGCTGCTCCGCCTTCTTGAGGTCGTAGCTGGGGGGTTGCTTCGGTTTGGCCACTCGAACAGCCTACCGGGCAGAAATTAGCGAGACAGATGCGCGCGCAGGGCCGATGTCAGCTCGTTCACGGCGGCCGACGGGGCACCACCCAGCCTGGCCATGTTGTAAAAACCGTGAATCAGCGGACCCTTTACCCGCAGGTCCACCGGCACTCCGGCGGCCCGCAGCTTCTCCGCATACTCATTGCCCTCGTCGCGTAGCGGGTCAAAACCGGCCGTCGTGATGAGCGCGGGCGGCAATCCCGCGAGGTTGTCGGCCAGAATCGGTGACACTCGAGGGTCCGCCTTGTCGACCTCGGACCCGTCGAGATAGTGACCTTCGAACATGTCCATGGCCGCCTTGGTAAGGAAGAAGCCCTCGGCGAAGAGATCGCGCGACGGTCGGCGCACGGTGAAGTCGACCGCCGGATAGATCAGGAACTGCAACAGCGGCAGCTGTGCCCCGGTGTCGCGCGCCTGCTGCGAGACGACGGCGGCGAGATTGCCGCCCGCGCTATCACCGCCCACCGCGACTCTGTCGGGTGTGGCACCCAGCTCACCGGCATGCTCGACCGCCCACAGATAGGCGGCCAGGCAGTCCTCAGCGCCGGCGGGTGCCTTGTGCTCGGGAGCCAGACGGTAATCCACCGACAACACCGAGACACCGGCATCGCGGCAGGTCTGTCGGACAGCCTGGTCATGCGTGTCCAGATCGCCGATCACCCAGCCGCCACCGTGGAAGAACACCAGCACAGCACCGGTGTTCTCGACGACCGGCCGGTAATGCCGGACGGGGATGGGGCCGGCGGGGCCCGGAATGGAGAAGTTGCGTACCTGTCCGACCGGGGTGCTGAACTGCAGTAATGCCGACTGTTTGCGTATACCGGCACGGTTTTCGGCGACGTCCTCACCTCTGGTCATGTCTGCCTCACCCATGAGCTCCAGCCCGCGCAGCAGGAGCTGAGTCGACGGGTCGAGGATGTTGCCGTCGATGATCACCTGACGACCGGCCATGGCCCGTCGCACGGGGATGGGAATGTGGGGTGTCGCGGCGGTGCTGACACGCAGGGCGAGATCACGTAAGGGGCTCACGCGGTAACCGTAACGATTACTTAGACCGGCGTCTAGAAACTGGACCACCGAAGGCAATGCGGCGCAGCGGTTTCCGTGCCCATAGTTCCTGTGCCCGTATAGGGTGCCCGCATGGATATCGGCATTGCCCTGCCTTTCATGTGCCGGGAGTACACCCGCGAGTCGACGATCACCTGGGCCCGCCTCGCCGATGAGGGACCTTTCTCCACGATCTCGTCGGGCGAGCGCATCTCGTATCACAACCAGGAGATGTGGGTGACGCTCGCGGGAGCCGCGGCGGTTACCGAACGGATCCGGATACTCGCCAATGTTTCCGTGCTCCCTGCCCATCCGGTGCCGCTGGTCGCCAAGCAAGCGGCGTCGCTGGATGTGCTCTCCGAGGGCCGATTCACCCTGGGGGTAGGTGTTGGTGGCCGGGAACACGACTACCGCTCATTGGACGCATCCTTCGACAGACGCCACCAGCGCCTCGATGACCAGGTGGCCGAGCTGCGGCGACTGTGGCGAGGCGAGCCCCCGTTCGAGGGTGCCGACCCGGTGGGTCCGGCGCCCGTTCAAAGCGGCGGTCCGCCCATCGTTGCCGCCGCGATCGGCCCGAAGTCCCTGGCCCGCGCAGCGCGATGGGCCGACGGCATCACCGGTTTCAGCGTGTCCGGGGCGTCCTCCGAGCTTGCCTACTCCGCTGGGGCCGCCCGCGCGGCATGGCAGGAGGCCGGGCATGCCGATCCCCCGTTCCTGTCAAGCGGGGCCTTCTACACCCTCGGCATCCCCGATGCCGAGTCGGAGCTCAAACAGTTCACCAGTGAGTACCTCGCGATCTTCGGGCCTCAGATCGCTGAGAACGTGCCGAAGACGTTGACCAATTTCGACGCCGACGCAGTCAACCGCACCCTCGACGGAGCCGAGGAGGCCGGGCTGGATGAATTCATCCTCGTGCCAGGGGCATCCGATGTTGCCGTGATCGAGGCAACGATCGAACTCATCCAGGCGCGCTAGCCGACTCCGCTGAGGAGTTAAGCTGCCGGACCGCGAAATCCGCGGCCTGATTGGTCATCCCGTTGTCCACGTACGAGCCGTGCGCAGCGTTGTCGGAGCCGTCGGGGGAACAAATCGGATCCTCGGGAACGCACATGTCGACCGTCTTACCCGCGTAGAGGTGACCGATGTTGATCGGCGGGGCGTTAGTATCCACCCTCTGCAAGAACCCGCTCGACGGCTTCCCGAACAGCGCCACCGCCGCAACATGGTCGGCCACATCGGGTGGCATCGGACCGCTGATCCCCTCCGGCAGATCAAAACCCACCGGCACTGCATCGGCGGTGGTGTACGCGACGACTGCCGCACCTTGGGAGAAACCACCCAATACGATCTTCGTGTTGGGGCACCGCGCGGATATGTCCTTGACGCGGTTGCTCGCGTCGATGACACCATCGGCCGCGGTCGCAAAGGCCAAGGACGCCGGGTACTCGACGGGGTAGACCTCGACGGACTTGCCCTTGGTACGCGCGCGCAGCGCGTTGACGAATGCATCCCCGGTCCCGCCGACGCCTGGGGGCTCGAAAGTGCCTCGCGCGAACACGACTTCAACATCGGGGCATGCCGCGGCTGCCGCGGAAGGAATGCCGACCGGCGAACTCAGCAGCGCAAAAGCCACGGCTACGACAAGTAGCCAACCCCACCGATTTCTCTTCATTTACGACCACCACCTGTTCGGGCTACCCACCCTGTTTACCACAGGAGTCCGCGGTGAGAACAGATGCTGCCCGCCAACCCATTCCGCGTTCTGCATGGTGAGACCATGCCTCACTACAAGCAGAGCAGAACCCTAGGTTATGGATGTGGCAACAATAACTCGGCGGGATGTCTTGGTAGGCGGCGCAATTGTCGCCGCTACGGCGGGAGCCGGAGCGCTATTGAATCGCTCACCCACTACACAGATGCCGGTACGGACGATAACGCTCGAAGAACACTTCCTTACCGACGCGACAATAGATATCGCGAAGGACAATGTCAGCGACGAACTGCTTCAGCGGCTATCCGATCTCTCCACAAGGCGGTTGGCGGCGATGGACGAGGCCCAGATCGACGTGCAAGTGCTTTCGCTGACCGCACCCGGATTTCAGAACATCGATGCGAGCGTTGCAATCCCGCGAGCAATCCAGTGCAATGACCATCTCCGCCGAGAGGTGATCGATCGTCATCCTGCACGGTTCGCGGGTTGGGCCACACTACCCACGGCCGACCCGGATGCCGCCGCACACGAGCTTGAGCGTGCAGTGAAGGAGCTCGGCTTCGTCGGGGCATTGATCAACGGCCGCACCCAAGGGCTGTTCTTGGACGATCCCCGATTCGATCCGATTTTGTCCGCCGCAATGGAACTGGATGTGCCCATCTATCTGCACCCGAACGTACCCACCAAAGCCGTTATCAACGAGTACTACTCAGGGTTGAACCCGGCGGTAAGCAGGACCTTGGGCCTTGGCGGGTTGGGATGGCACCAAGAGACAGGGCTGCACGTACTCAGACTCATCTTGGCCGGAGTCTTCGATAAATACCCCACGCTCAAGATAATCATCGGCCACATGGGAGAAGGCCTACCCTTCTACCACGCTCGGATCCGGGAGCAATTCCTCAACCAAGCAACACATCTTAAGTTCTCGCCGGATGCCTACTTGACCCGTAATCTCTGGATCACGACCAGCGGGTTCGGCGACGATGCCGTCTTCGATATCGCGCGCAAAGTCTTTGGTGATGACCGCATCATGTTCTCTGTCGACTACCCATTCGCAAACGCTGTCGAGATGCGTCGCTGGTTCGACGCGGCACAGCTTGCCGATGACGCCCGAAAGCAGATGGCCTACACCACCGCGGCCTCGCTGCTGAAATTGCCGACCTGACGAACCAGGTCACACTTGGGTGCGCACAATGCCCATGCTCAGGGTGCAGACCTCTTGGCCCACCGTGCGTAGCTGGAAGTCCGCTGGCGCGTCAAGAGGCGCGCCGTAGCTGATACGAGATTCGGCCGAGTTGATCGCCGCTCCAAGCGGTGTCGGCCACCCACGTAGTGCGTGCACAATGCTGCGCAGTGTCTGCAGCGTGGTGACGGCCGCCTGCCATCCATAGGCAGTGGTGATGCATCCCACGGCACGCCCCGAGAGGTAAGGATCGTCATCGTTTCGCAGTTCTTCGACATAGTCGAGCGCGTTCTTCACAAACCCCGAAATCGAACCGTGGTATCCCGGCGACGCGATGATCACCCCCTGCGCAGCACGTAGCGACTCGATGAGATGCTGCGCGGTCGGATTGTCAGCGTGCTGTGGGTCGTACATCGGAAGGGCAGCCAGTTCGCTGCCGCCGAACATCTCTATACGCGCACCCTGGCTCTGCGCTGAATCGAGCGCGAATCGCAACGCAGATTCAGTAGAGGACTCCCGATTCAGGGTGCCCCCAATGCCGACGATAAAAGGGGTATCCATTGTGCCGCCTCTCATACCATTTTCATTAGGCCGTCGTGTCCCCAGGCGAAACCCGAACCCAGGACATAGTTTTCGGCAATCCATGTATCGGGATCAACCACGCGCGCGCCCCATCCGTACTCAAAGTGCCAGCCTGACGGGTTTCGAAAGTAGAACGAAAACACATGGTCGTTCTGGTGACGTCCAGTGGAGGTGCTGGTGATGCCACGCTCAAGGCAGAGGTCGTAGCTATGCCCCACATCGTCCATGGTGTTGGTTTCAAACATGACATGCTGGATTCGGCGCGGTGCACCAGGAATGTTCATGAATGCCAACGAATGATGACGAGAACTGCAGTGCATGAAGACCGCAAAGGGAGCACCATCGGGAGCGTGGGCGAAGTCGGTTACCCCAAAGCCCAACACTCGGGTATAGAAATCCGCCGCACCCAGGATGTCCTTGGCGTACAGCACCACATGGCCCATCCCGGTCTGTCCCATGTTGAATCCGGCTAGATCACGGGACGGCCGGAACCGCGGCATGAAGATGATCTCGTGCCCCAGTACCAACTCCATCCGCACATCCGAGTAGGGGCACATGAAGTGGACGAAATCCATCACATGACGGTCGGATGCTTCTTCCGGGGTGCCTTGGACAACCTTGATTCCCGCCGCTTCCAGCTTGCCGGCCGCGGCATCCAACGCGGTTTTTGACGCGACATCCCAACCAACATAGGCGACATCGTCTTCGTGGCCTGCTCGAACCCCGATCCGGTGATGCCGCTCATCGGCACGCACATACAGGAGGCTGTCGTCACTATCGGCGGATAACTCCAGCCCGAGCACCTCCGTCGTGTACTTCTTCCACCCTGAGATGTCGCTGGACGTCCCGACCACGTAGCTCAGCTGATTCACTGCGGCCATCGATTCACCTTTTCTCACATCGTAATTCGAGTTGTCAGAACACAGTGAGCTTCGGATCGCGATCCAGTCCGAGCGTCACACGTCCGTAATGCTGGTAATTGGCCCTCGTGAACGACACATGGCTGGCCATCATGTGGACATCCCGCCACCGCTGCTGCATCGGGCTGACATCCTTGAAGCCCGATGTCCCGCTCAGGTCGAAGAGCCGGTCGACGGCGCCGACAAGTAGCTCCGCCACCCGGTTGTAGTCCCGCAAGATCTCGGCCCTGTCCCCCAACTCCAGCGCCTCTGAAATGCTTGCAGCAGACAGGACTGCGTCTACGGATAACTGGGCCAACCGGAGGTCGGCGGCCGTGCGAGAGACGGCTTCCTGGACAACTTCAGAACCCGCGGTCTGTGCACGTCCTCGAGCCCAGACGCAGAACTGCTCATGGGCGTCCAGCGCCGCGCCAGTCATCGGCCCCAAGAATGTCAGCCCGGCATGCAGCGCCATCGGCTGCTGATACAACGGGCCCGGATTTGCTTCCCCGCCCGGCCCGTCCCCCGCGACCAATGCCGAGCCCGCGAGGACGAATCCATCCGGTACGAAGGCGTCCTCGACGACGATGGTCTTACTTCCGGTACCGCGCATACCTGCGGCGTACCAGTCGTCGTCGATCGTGTAATCCCCTGGCTTCACCAGGAAATGATGGTTGGCCGGCCGTTCCCCATCCTTGATCAGCCCACTGACGATCACCCACGACGCATGATCGACACCGCTTGCGAAGCCATGACGCCCCGTCAGCCGATACCCGCCGTCCATCTTCGTCACGGTGGCCGCCGGCGCCAGGGACGCTGCGACGCAGGTGTCTGGGCCTTGCGCCCATACCGCTTCCTGCGCCACCAGCGGGAAGAAGCCCACGATATGAGCATCGTGCGGCAAGAGCGCGGCGCACCAGGCGGTGGATGCGCAGGCGCGCCCCAACTCCCGCGCTACCTCGTACATGGTCGCCAACGGCATTTCATCGCCGCCGAAACGCTTCGGTGCCAACATCCGGCCACCGAGCCCGGCGCTGACGATTTCCGTCATGGATTCGTCTGGAACGCTCCGCTGATTCTCGGTCTGCCGCGCCCGCTCGCGAATGGCCGGTGCCAGCGCCCTGGCCCGCTCCACCAACGATGCGTGCAATGCACCCACATCCGAAGTTCTTTCAATATCGTTGACTACCATGATGATTCCTCTCCATACCTAGAACAGGACGCTCAGGTTCTTTGACTGAACGACGTTCTGATCGAGCAGTATCGTGCGCTTTGCGATCGTGAAACCGTCTCCGCTTACCCGAAGGACATCTCGACGTTCACCCGCCCAGATATCGGTCTCGGACTCGAGTCGGTTGCGGTACACAAGGAAATTTGACATCACGTTGTACTCCGGCGATCCGGGCTCGGCCGACTCGCTGGGGCTCCGTTGCGCGATGCGTACATTCGTCACCAGGTGCCGGCATCGAGACGGCGGGTCCTCTGCCCAATGCGTGCCCGAGTGCATTTGATTCACGCGGAGTTGCAGCGACCTGTGGTTATCGTAGAAATGAGCCATCTCGATACCATCGGGGACCTCGTCCCTATCACGCTGCCGACGTAATCTGTTCTTACGCACCGGCATCCAATAGATGATGTCTTCGGCGAACAATTCCAGCCAGGAGTCCCATTGCCAATGATCAAGGAGCTGCGCCTCGCCAAAGAGAAACTGCTCGACCCGATGCTGGAGGAGAACGCTCTCCAGCTCCGCGGTCACCGATACCGGGGAAATGGTCTCGACGCTCATTCGGCACCCCCAGCCACCACCGCGTGCACCGAGGTGCCCGTGCGCTCGTGTTCCGGGATGACCGGCCAAGACTCAGTTGTCATGAACTCCAGCCAGCGTCGGTAGAACCCGCGCTGCCCGGCCTCCCCGAAGAATGAATCGTGATACTCGCCGGGAAGCTCTGGATGGGATGTTTCACTACCCAAACCCATTTCGTAGTTCCACGCCATTTTTCGGGACTGGTGACCCTGTTCGAGAATGCCGCCGATCATGCCCCAGTTCTCGCCGTCGTCGGTTTCCACCACACCTGCCGCGCCCTCGGTGAACGATGCTGAGATCTGCTGCGCACGTTTGGCTTCCTCAGGAGCGTCCTTCTCCACCAATGTGTATGACCAAATCTCAAATTTGTTCGGACCCTTGGGGTGCCAGACCCGCAGATTGGCCGATCCAGGCAAACCGGCAAAATTTGGGAAGGCGTTGAAATTCGCCACCATATCCGCACGGTCGCCGACCCGCTCTCGCGCAATCTCACGCTTGCGCTGGTTGTACTGACCCAGCGGATCGTCCTCGAACCGTGTATTACGTTCGAAGAGAAAACTTTCGCCGTGCCCCTCGCGCAAGGACACGTGGGCCCCATCCTTTGCCTCAAAGCCCGGGCCGAATGCCAGCAGCGAGGACAGGTGGCTCGTAGACGCGTGGTAGGTGTCACCCGCGAACTGCTCAGCGGCCAGCTTCCAATTCGCATCAATCGTCCACTTGATCGCACCGGGAAGCACCTCGACACCGCCGTCGACATGATCGACCCAGCCGTCGATGTAGTACCGAAGGTCGCCGAGATACTCACCCAACGGGGGTGCGGTGGGATCAAAGTTCCCGAATATCAGGCCTTTATAGCTGTCGACCTGGGCCACCTGCACTAGTCCGTTGTCCTCCAACGACAGCTTGTTCTCGTACGCCTCTGCCAAACTTGGCACGCCCACCAGGCTTCCAGCGCTGTCGTAGGTCCATCCGTGGTAGGTGCACATGAACGAGCGGGAATTGCCCTCCTCGGCCCGGCATACCCGCATTCCACGGTGCCTACACACATTCAGAAATGCCTTCACCGAGCCGTCGGGCTGTCGCACGACCAGCACCGGATCCCCACCCATGTACGTTGCATAAAAGTCATGCGGATTGGGAATCATGGTGTCGTGGGCCAGGAATAACCAGGATCGGCCGAAGATTCGCTCCTGCTCCAACTTGTAGATCTCGTCGCTTACGAAGATCTCTGGACCAATGATCCCGTTCTTCCAGTCCACCAACGACGTGAGGTAATCGGTGTCGATTGTCATTTGGGTATCCCTTCAGGTCTCGCCCGGACAGTCCAAGCAAATAGATAGTGGTAACTCACCTGTCCGACTGAGCCTCAGTCAACCATTCTGCCGACGTGCCGTCGACGGTGGTGTTCTGAACGCCGGAACGGTCGAATTCAGTTGTCTATCAGCACATATAACGATCCATCCAATACCTCGACGGTGTACGTCGCCAGGGGCTGAGAGGCTGGCGGCGCAGTTACCTGTCCGGACTTGATACAGAATCTCGCAAAATGCCAGCCGCACTCGATCTGCCCACCGTCGATGAAACCTTCGTCCGAGAGCGAGGATCTATCGTGCGAGCACCAGTCCGCCGTGGCATAGAACTCTCCGTCGATGTTGTAGACGGCCACCGGTGGTTGCACATCGACCCGGGTGATGTTTCCGGGGGTAAGCTCGTCGACCGCACATACTCGAACACGATTCTGAGACTTCTCGATTGCTGTCACGGCATTCTGTCCTTTCATACCCGTACACCCCCGGCAGTCGACGATCCGGCCGATACCTGCCGTAGATCCACCGCGGGATCCGCCAGCATCACCGGGTCAGGGCGCGCCTGTGTGTCGATCAGATCCATGGCCATACGCACATCGCGTCGCTTGTTTATCCCCACCGCGCCGACCAGGATCCCGTCCTTCAGATGGAAGGCACTGAACTCCAGCGAATCTGGATCTCCACGCCGCACAACTCGATCCGCCCGGTGCGGACAGCCCGCCACTTGGATATTGGTGTCACCTTGATCTGACCAGAACCAGGGGACATCGCGATAGGGGCTGCCCCGGCCTGTCATGGAATGGGCGGCCGCGATTCCCTGATTCTGGGCGTTTTGCCAGTGCTCTAGTCGCACCCTTCCCCCCGCGGTTCGGTTGGGATGGTTGGTGACGTCGCCCGCCGCATACACATTGGGGATCGACGTGGCACAGAATTCGTTGACGACAATTCCGTTGTCCGTCTCGATCCCAGAGGCCTCCGCGATGTCGACCGCCGGCGCGGCGCCGATCCCGACCAGTACCAGGTCGGCTTCGATCACCGATCCGTCAGCCATCCTGATCCGGCGCACATGGTTGCCGTCCCCCTCGATCCTCGCGATCCGTGCGTTCATCCGTATCTCGACTCCACTGCCCACATGCATGCGCGCCAGCCGGTCGCCGATATCGTCGGCGAGGACGCGGCGGAGCACCCCCGCATCGCGTTCAAGCACCGTCACCGCGGCGCCGCGAGCGCGCACCGACGCTGCGAGTTCCATGCCGATGAGCCCACCGCCCAAGATGACCACCGACGAGTGATTCCCGATCCGCTCCCGGATGGAGACCGCATCGTCCACGGTGCGGAGGAAGTAGATTCCGTCGAGGTCGATTCCGTCGATCTCGGGTCGGCGCGGTGTCCCACCCGTGCATATCAGGACCTTGTCGGCCGCGACCGACTGTCCACCCGCCAGCTCGACGCGTTGTCCGTGTGCATCGATTCGGGTGGCCCGCGTTCCGAGAAGAAGTTCGATTCCGTTGTCCGAGTAAAACTTTGCTGGATGTATCCGCGTCTCATCGGGTTGTTTTTGGCCGGTGAGTACCTCCTTCGACAGCGGGGGGCGATCATACGGAAGCCGATGTTCCGCGCCGATCAGCAGGATGCGGCCGTCGAATCCATCCGCCCGCAATGTCTCTACCGCGCGCGCACCGGCCAGGCTCGCGCCGATCACCACATAGGTTTCAGTCACGCTGGTGCCCCCACAGACTGGTCGCATCGTAATTCGACACTCGCCAGGTGGAGTCGTCTACCAGCCGCCCGTCACAACCGAATTCGACCTCGGATCCGGACGGATTCTTGATGAAGAACGAGATGGCGAGATCGTTGGTGTGCCGCCCGAGGGTCTCGGTGAGCCGTACCCCCTCGACGCCGACCGCATCGAGGGTGCGCCCCACGTCGTCGATGCTCGTCACTTCGAGCATGAAATGCCCGAGCGCCGGACCGATGTCGGTGTTCTGGACGAACGCGAGGCTGTGGTGCCTCGGATTCACGTGGGCGAAGTGCACCTGCCGACCGTGGAACTCGATGGTGTCACTGAGACGGAACCCCAGGGTATCCAGGTAGAAGCTCTTCGCCGCGAGAAGATCGGTAACAAAGAAGAAGACGTGGCCGAGCCCCAGCTCCTCGGTGACAAATGTCAGGCCACGCGGCGACACGAACGGGCCCTTGGGCAGGAGCGGTCCGTAGAAGAACTCCAGCCGGTTTCCGTCGGGGTCTACACACCAGATCAGCTTCTGCACTTTGCGCACGCTCGCGCAGTCCGCGTCCTCGCAGACATCGATACCTGCATCGAGGAGCCGACCGCGCAGTTCCTCGAGCGTGCCGGAGTCCGCAACCTGCCATCCCACATACGCGGCGCCACCAGTTTCGCCTTGGTGGATCGCAAATCGCCATCCCCAGTCGTCTGCCCGGAAAAGGAGGGTTGAGGATCCGTCGTTCTCCTTGTCGGAGACATCCTGTAACCCAAGGATTTTCGTGCCGTAACTGCGCCAGGCATCGAGGTCTGTCGCGTAGAGCCCGAGGTACCCGAGCCCAATAACTTCAGTCATCTTCGCGTGTTGCCTTCCTGATCTTCCATTCGGATCTGTTGCCCGCGTTGTGCTTAGGTATGCAGCTTGTGCCATCGAGACTTCCGTCACAACACGGTCGATCCGTCCACCGGAACGTCAACTCAGGAAGGCCCGCACAACCGATACAAAGTCGCGCGGTCGCTCAAACGGTGGCCAATGGCCACAGTTATTCAGGATTACCAGATCGGAGTGCGGCAGGTGACCAAGCAACATCAAGGCACCTTCCAGCGGCACCATGCGGTCAAACCTGCCGTGCACCAACAGTGTCGGAGCCGTGATCGATTGCAGTGCTGCCACATTGCTTCGCGGCACGACAGTCGATCGCCGCCACGTTTCGACATGCTCGGGCTCTCTCAGCGCCCAGGCACACATCGCGTCCACCAGCGGATCAGTGATCAATCCGCTGTCGAAGACGATCGCTCGAAGCAACCGCTCGATGCGGTCTCGTTCAGGTGGTCGTGAAACACACTCGTCGAACAACCGGCCGACCTCGGTGGGGGCCGGCGCCAACAAATAGGGATCGCCTCCCGTCGACGCGCTGCAACCGCCGATGATCAACTTCTCGATCCGGTCTGGATACGTCACGGCCGCATCGAGCGCAACGGTTCCCCCCGTCGAAACACCCAACAACGCAAAGGAGCCCAGTTCGACCGCATCGACAACCGCCATCATGTTGCGCATGTAGAGGTCGTGCACGGGTTCGTGGAACTCCAGCGGACTGCTCCGCCCGAAGTTCGGATAGTCAATGAGGATGCAGCGGTAGTCCTCCGCAAGTTCCTGCAGGATCGCCTGATACGTAAGCCAGGCCGTCGTTCCAGGTAGCGGACCGAATGCCTGATTCATCACCACCGGCGCACCGTGGCCGACATCGTGATAGTGGACGGTGTCGCCATCGATCACTAGAGTGCGGCTCGTCGAGCCCTCAGAGAACGGCGTCAACTGATCGCACCGCCGCCAACACGGAGATCGACACCTTCATGGCCTGATGTGATCGAAATAGCCAGTAGTACAGCATCTTCGATGTTCTCGACAGTCATCGAGGGCAATGGGGAGTCGAACTGTGCCGCCCGCAGCGGCACAGTCGGGATATGGATGAGACCCACCCGCGTGGCACGGCTCCGAGTCAGATGATGAGCAAGATAGGCCGTCTGGTTACACAGATAGGTACCGGCGGTGTTCGACACGTATCCCGGGAGCCCCGCATTACGCCAACCCTGCATTATCGCCTTGATCGGTAGCGAATTCAGGTAGGCGGCAGGGCCATCGGCATCCACGGGTTCGTCTATCGGCGTTCGCCCGCCGATATCCGGAATCGGAAAATCCCGCACGTTGATGGCGACCCGCTCGAGGGCCGGCGCCGAGCGACCCGGTGCAACGCCGGTGACTACCACAATATCGGGATCTGTTTCTTGCAAGGCGGAGGCTAGCGCATCCCTTACCGTCACCGTATCGACCGGTAGCAGGACGCCGCAGATCACATCGTCACCGACCCGGCGGCCGTTCAGCCGCCATGCAATCATCCCACTGGGGTTCTCTGTCTCCTCCGCGTACGCGCCAAATCCGGTGACAAGAACCTTGCTCATGCCGCCGCCGGCTGCACACAGCGCTGCTGAAAGGCCACGAACTCGGTGACGAACTGTTCGGATCGCTCAAGCATGACCGAGGATTGCGTCAGCCCTGGCGCGATGAACAGCTGGGTATTGGGTGCCTGCTTGTGCCAAACGAACGCATCATCGACCGGATGGATGGCATCGTCCAGATCTCCCCGGCACACCAACGTGGGAACGTTCAGTTCGGCCAAATGCGGACGCACCGTGAAGTATTCCTGAAAGTTCGTGGTGCTCCGTGTTTTCGCGTAGAAATCGACCGCGACGCGCCAGTCGTCACCATGCAACGTGCGCCACTCGCGGGCCTGCTCGCTGTCATCCTCGACGGAGTCGAAGAACGAATTGAGCGAGGCGTTTCCACTGTTACTCAGTCCGACGATAGGCGCGTCGACGGTGAGTGTGCGCACTCTGTCGGGATTGTCCAAGACCAGCCGGCCGGCAATTCGCGAGCCGAGTGACACTCCTGCCACATGGATCTTGTCCAGGGCGAGGCCGTCCAACAGCGCCCAGAGATCCTCGACCCACACCTGCGGGCGTGACAGTGGCGCGGTCCGCGCGCTCCGGCCCAGACCGCGTAGATCCGGGACGATCACCCGGTGCGTGCGTGCCAACTGCGGTACCAAGTCGCCAAACCATCGACCCGATGCGGCGGCACCGTGGATCAACAACAGCGGATCCCCTGTCCCCTGGTCCTCGTAGTAGAGCTCGGCGTCCCCAATGACCACATTGCCCATCGATGAAACTCCTTTGTCGGGGCTTACGTAACGGAGTCCAGGCTTTCCAGACAAGGAGTGCCTCACAATGCGGGCGTTCCGTAGAACGGAAACCGCCAGGACCGATTTGGTGTCTCCTGTCCGTTGTTCCGCCGAACGGACCGCCATTATTTCCATCAGAATGCCGCCCGGGACAGGGTGAGGGCATGAACGCACAACCCGCAACATCGGTTCAGCTCACAGATTCCCCGCGATACGCGGAATCGCTTGCCGGCCAACTGTTACAGGCGGAGACCGACCGGATAGCCTGCGCGCCTCTCACCGATAGCAAGCCCGATTTGTCCATTGAGCTCGCCTACCGCATCCAAGACGAAGCGCTGAGTCAGCGGATCGAGCGTGGCGAGACCATCACCGGTATAAAGCTCGGTCTCACTTCTCCCGCCAAACAAGAGCAGATGGGCGTCTCCGCGCCACTCACCGCGTGGCTCACCGATGCCATGGCACTTCCCGTCGGCACACCGCTTCCACACGACCGCTTGATTCATCCCCGCGTCGAGCCCGAGATCACCTTTGTCATGGGACGACGATTGGCGGGGCCGGGCGTCACCGCAGCCACGGCATTAGCTGCGGTGGATCGCGTATATGCAAGCCTAGAAGTCATCGACAGTCGCTACCTCGACTTTCGGTTCACCTTGCCGGATGTCATCGCGGACAACGCCTCGTCGGCCTACTACGTCACCGGCCCAATCGGCGCAAACCCCACCGATCTCAACCTCCGGTTGGAGGGGTGCCTGCTCCATGTCGGCGGCCGACTGGCGGCAAGTGGACTCGGCGCTGCCGTCCAGGGCCACCCCGCCGAAGCACTAGCTCTGGCGGCAAACTCGCTAGCGCAACGCGGCCACGCCATCGAAGCAGGGTGGATTGTGATGACCGGCGGAATCACCGATGCGGTGGCGGCCAATCCCGGAGCCACAATCAACGCCCAGTTCACTCATCTCGGCTCGGTGGACATCATCAGCTGATCGCGGCGCGCAACTTAGGTAGTTGTCTCGGTGATTTACCCGATGTGATCGGCGCCACTTTGGACATAGCGTTGTGATCAGGTCGAATACCGGCATTTCACGGCCCCGTCAGCTGCCGGCATTCGACCCGGACAAGTACCTATGTCCGAATTAATCACCGATCCAGCCCGCAGATCTTGCTGCTCCTGGCGACCGAGAGGCAACGCCCATGCCGATTCCGAGTGCGATAGCGCCCACCCGAATCCACGACACCCCCGCCCGTATCGCACTGCTTGCCCCACCCGAGCCGCCAGACCGCGACTCTTCGACCTCAGTAGCAAAGGCTCTGTCGCTCTTGAGCAGCTTCACACCACACCACCCGACCATGGGGGTCTCCGAGATCGCCCGGCGTGCACAGCTCCCGAAGTCAACGGCCCATAGACTCTTGGCAGTGCTCGTCAACTGGGGCATGGTCACCAAACGCGGTACGGAATACTCCCCCGGCGCGCGGCTCAGCGAACTCGCCGCGCTGTCGTCACGTCCCGACACGCAAGAGCTCCGGCGTGTCGCTCTTCCCCATTTGCTCGATCTCTACGAGCGGACACACGAGACGGTCAACCTCTGCGTGCTCGCCGGTACCGATGTGCTCTACGTCGACAAGATCCATGGGCACAACGGCGTCGATTCCCCGGCGTGCGTGGGGTCCCGCCTGCCGGCCAGTAACACTGCTGTCGGAAAGGCACTCTTGTCGTTCAGCACCCCAAACACTCTGGCGAGGGTCGCGGGAAATCTGCGGCCCGCAACATCATTGAGTATTTCGTCGTCCTCACAACTCAGTCGGGAACTCGAGAGCATCCGCACCTTGGGTGTTGCCTATGACCGACAGGAGGCACGGCCCGGACTTACCTGCATAGCAGCTCCGGTGCGCTCCTGGTCGGGAGCGGTCGTCGCGGCGATCTCAATCTCGGGCCCCGTGCAGCGATTTCGCCCTCCGAACGCGGTATCGGTGATCCGCGCCGCGGCGGCAGGCATTGCCAAGAGTTCACAAGAGCTCAGCTGGAGACACCAAGTATCCAACTGACGCACCCCCCTATCCCGATAATCCGTAGACAGGATGTCCATGCCCAATCTGACCTTCGAACTCCCTGACGGCGAAGAGATCACCGTCGCAGTCGACACGTTGCTCAACGCCGGGTACGCCGGACGCAGCCAGGACGACGTGGCCGCGCATGTCGCCGAACTCGCCCAGCTCGGTGTACCCGCGCCAACACGGGTACCCTGCATCTACCCGATCGCCCCTTACCTAGCCATGCAAACCGACGAAGTGTCTGTCCAGCACGGTAAGACATCAGGAGAGGCGGAGTGGGCACTGATCGTCGCCGGAGATAGTCCGGAGGATCTGCTTCTGACCGCGGCATGCGACCACACGGATCGACAGCTCGAACAGCACGGAGTCGCGTGGAGTAAGCAGGCCGCGCCAGATGTGTTGGCCCGCAAGGCGTGGCGCCTGTCCGATGTGGAGTCGAACTTAGACGATCTCACCCTGGTCGGCACCGTCATCACCGAGGAGGGACCTCAGGAAATTCAACGTGGCACCCTCGCGGAACTGCTCACGCCGATGTACTGGGTGGAGGAACTCTCACAACACGGGCTGCTGCGTCCCGGAACCGTGCTGATGTCCGGCACGATCCCGATGGTTCCGGAGATCAACCAGTTCAGCACGGGCTGGCGAGTTGACTTGGGCAACCCCCACACGGGCGACACCATCACTCTTTCCTACACGGTGCGCCACATTCCGGCGCCGATCGACTGATCAAGTCTTTCAAGACCTTCCATTCAGGAGCAGCTTTGCCTATCTCTCGCGACCCATGGTGTCCAATCACCCTGAACTCCGGCGGTGTCCTGAGGAACCGCTTCATCCTTGCCCCGATGACGACGAATGCGTCGGACCCTGACGGTCAGGCATCTGAGTCAGAACTCGGCTATCTCGCGCGCCGCGCCGCCACCGGATTCGGCGCGGTGGTGACCTCCTGTGCATATGTGCATCCCGATGGCCGCTCATGGCACGGGATCGGTGCCGTGGACGACCGCCATCTGACCAGTCTGAGTGCGGTGGCGGACGCGGCTAGGGGCACCGACGGCACGGGCATTCTGCAGATCTACGACGGCGGACGCATCGCGTTACCCGAACTGGCTGGACCCCAGGGCATTCGGGCCCCGTCGGCGATACCCTCGGCGCGCCCGAACGCGCAGACGCCAAGAGAATTGTCAGACGCGGAGGTGCGCGAGCTCATCGCTGCGTTCGGTACATCTGCTGGACTCGGCATCCGCGCGGGTTTCGACGGAGTCGAGATTCACGGGGCCAATCACTATCTGGTCCATCAGTTCTTCTCCCCTCGTGCCAATCAGCGCGACGACGAGTGGGGAGGAGATCTTGATCGACGGATGCAGTTTCCGCTGCAGGTTGCGCGCGAGGTCCGCGCGGCGGTCGGCCCCGGCGTGATTATCGGCTTTCGCCTCACGCCGTTCGAGTCAGAGGCGGGTGGATACACCCTCGACGAATCCACCTGCCTCGCCGATCGTCTGGCAGATGAAGGTATCGATTACATCCACATCTCGATGGACGACTTCAGGCGGAACTCCCCTCAGCCTGAAGACCGCGACTGGACGAAAACCCGGGAACGCGTCGAATCGCGCAACCCCATCGCCGCCATCTCTGCTGTCGTCGAAGGCAGGTGCGCCGTCGTGGCCAGCGGTGGAATCCGAACCATGGACGACACCCGCGATGCGATCACCGCGGGAGCTGATCTGCTCGCCATAGGACGTGCGGCACTGATCGACCCGGAGTGGGTGGACAAGATGAAACTCGGTGCGCAACAGGATATCCGCACCCAACTACCTGATGACAAGGCAGAAATCGAATCTCATCTCACGATTCCGGCACGAATGGTCCGATATCTGCTGAGTCGACCGGGATGGATACCACGCGCCGCACCGGACGGTTCGAAATGAGTGAACACAAGCTCCGAGTGGGCCTGTGCCAGCTCACCTCCACGACCAGTCCAGAGCACAACTTGTCATTGATCCGCGACTGGGCCGCACGCGCCGCCGAAGCTGGTGCTCGAGTCGCAGTCTTCCCCGAAGCGGCCATGGCACGATTTGGCGTCCCGCTCGCATCCGTCGCCGAGCCGGCGGACGGGCCATGGGCCACCGCCGTGGCGGAAATCGCGGACCAGCACCACATTCTCATCGCGGCCGGGATGTTCACGCCGCACGAGGGGCGTGTCCGGAACACCATCCTTCTCACCGGGCTTGGGCATCACACCGGATACCACAAGATCCACCTGTACGACGCCTTCGATTTTCGCGAGTCAGACTCGGTCGCACCGGGAAATCGATTCGTCACCGTGACGGTGGATGGGATGACCCTGGGGGTTGCTACCTGCTACGACGTTCGATTCCCTGCGCTGTTTCAGCGCCTCGCATCTGACGGCGCAACCGCCGTCATGCTTCCCGCCTCCTGGGGAGCCGGCCCCGGGAAGGCAGAACAATGGGAGCTGCTGGTGCGGGCACGTGCCCTCGATAGCGGCACCTGGATACTGGCCTGTGACCAAGCGCCTCCCGAGAACCACGACAACGAGCACGGAAGAAACATCCCAACGGGTATTGGCCAGTCGATGGTCGCGGCACCATGGGGCGAGGTGTCCACGCGTCTGAACGCAGCGCCTCAGCTGCTGATCACCGATATCGACCCGGCGGCCGCCATCGAAACCCAAGAACGCACGGGAAGTATCAGAAACCGCGTACCGCAACTGTTCTGAGAACTGGAACGCTCGCGTTGCCCCGACGAAGCCTGAATACGTACCGTCGCTGACGTGACGACCGATGTTCAACGAAACGCCGCGGATGCGCTTCTCGCCGCATACGACGGGCCTACTATTTCTCCACTGACACAACGGTACTCAGGGCTGACCCTCGGAGACGCCTACTCGATCCAGATCGCACAGGTCAAGCATTGGACCGAAAACGGCCGGGTCGTCAAGGGCCACAAGGTGGGACTGACCTCGCGGGTGATGCAGCTCCAGCTCGGGGTCGATCAGCCGGACTACGGCCACCTCCTTGATTCGATGTTCCACCTCGAAGACCAACCCATCGACGTGTCGAAGTTCAAACAGCCCAGGATCGAACCGGAGATAGCCTTCGTCCTCGGCGCCCCACTCCAAGGCCCCGGAGTCACCGCGGCCGAAGCGGCCGCGGCCGTCGAATACGTGGTGCCTGCGCTGGAAATCATCGACTCCCGCATCACCGACTGGAAGATCACACTCGCCGATACCGTTGCCGATAATGCGTCCTCGGGCGGAGTCGTACTGGGTAGCCACTTCAGTTCGCCACGGCAAATCGACCTGCGCCATGTTGGCTGCGTGTTGCGCCACAATGGCGCGATCGTGGATACCGGAGCCGGCGCCGCAGTATCGGGTTCCCCGTTGAATTCCTTGGTATGGCTCGCCAACACCGTGGGGCCCTTGGGTATTCGATTGGAGGCTGGGCACGTCGTGCTACCCGGATCGTTGACCAAGGCATACCCCGTGGCCGCAGGAGATGTGTTCAGCGCCGAGTACGGCGAGCTCGGCGCGGTCACCGCAACATTTCAGAAGGAAACACAATGAGTGCGGTCACCGCCGCCATCGTCGGGCCCGGCAATATCGGCACCGATCTGATGGCCAAACTACTTGATAGCCAACACATCACCCTTACTTCGATGGTTGGTGTCGACCCGTCATCCGAGGGACTCGCGCGTGCAAGGAAACACGGCATCGAAGCCTCGCCAGGCGGAGTCGACTGGCTGTTGTCACAGGATGACCTACCCGATCTGGTTTTCGAGGCGACATCGGCGCGGACGCATGCCACACACGCGGCCCGCTACCGCGAACACGGCATCACCGCGATAGACCTCACTCCGGCCGCCATCGGACCGTTCGTTTGTCCGCCGGTGAACCTCGAGAGAGAGTCCACTGCTCACAACATCAACATGATCACTTGCGGTGGGCAGGCGACTATTCCCATCGTGCACGCGGTATCGCGCGTGGCCACCGTGAGCTACGCGGAGATCGTCGCCTCGATAGCGTCCAGGTCGGCGGGGCCAGGCACTCGCGCCAATATCGACGAATTCACCGAAACCACCGCGCGCGCCATCGAGACGGTGGGGGGCGCCCAGCGCGGGAAGGCCATCATCATCCTCAATCCCGTCGACCCGCCAATGATTATGCGCGACACGGTCTTCTGCGCAATAGATCCGGACGCCGATCTGTGGAAGATCACCGAGTCCATCCACGACATGATCGCCGAGGTGCAGCGTTACGTCCCCGGCTACACACTCAAATCCGACCCACAGTTCGACGATCCCCACGAAGACTGGAACGGCAAGGCACGGGTGGCGGTGTTCCTCGAGGTACGCGGCAGAGGCGACTACCTGCCTCCGTGGGCCGGCAACCTCGACATCATGACCTCGGCGGCGGCACGCGCCGGGGAAATGCTCGCCGAACAGATCGCTGCCGATCGTCTGGAGATGAAAGCATGACCACCGACATCGACGTTCGCATCACCGACACCACCTTGCGCGACGGCAGCCACGCGATGCGGCATCGGTTCACCGAAGACCACGTGCGAAAAGTCGTCGCGGCACTCGATACAGCCGGTGTGCAGATAATCGAGGTAACCCACGGGGACGGGCTGGGCGGATCCAGTTTCAACTACGGATTCGCCGGAACCGACGATGTCGCACTCATCACCGCCGCGGCGGATCAAGCGCGCCGCGCACGGATCGCCGTGCTCGTCCTGCCGGGAGTGGGCACCATCAAGGACTTGCGGCGCGCCCACGACGCCGGTGCGCAGGTCGCGAGAATCGCCACCCACTGCACGGAAGCCGATGTGTCGATTCAGCATTTTCACGCGGCCCGGGAGCTCGGCATGGAGACCGTGGGCTTTCTCATGTTGTCCCACCGCATCACTCCCGAACAGCTGGCCGCACAGGCCAGAATCATGGCCGACGCTGGATGCCAATGCGTGTACGTGGTGGATTCCGCGGGGGCGCTGCTACCCGATGACGCGCGTGCGCGGGTCGCGGCCCTTGTCGCCGAACTTGGGACCGATGCCCAGGTGGGGTTGCATGGCCACCAGAATCTCACCCTGGGAGTGGCGAACTCACTCGTCGCCTACCAGGCGGGTGCACGCCAGATAGACGGAACGCTCTGCGCGCTCGGCGCGGGGGCCGGTAACTCTCCCACTGAGGTCCTGGTCGCGGTGTTCGATAGAGCAGGCATTCGAACCGGGCTCAATCGCGATGCCGTGCTCGCTGCCGCGGCGGAGGTGGCGCTACCGTTTATCACCCGCTTGCCGTGGGCCGACCGTTCCTCGATCGTGCAGGGATATTCCGGGGTCTATTCCAGCTTCCTCTTGCATGCCGAGCGCGCCGCCGAACGTTACAAAGTGCCCGCGCACGAAATACTGCGCGAGGTCGGCGAGCGCGGATATGTCGGTGGTCAGGAGGACATGATCATCGACATCGCTGTCGAGATGTCCGAGCGAGGTGACGATATCCGGCTCCCGTGATTACCTCCCGCCGCGCGCCGTGTCCGCTCCGCTGTTGTTGCGCGCCAGCAGTACTGCCACCTGAGTACGCGAGTTCACGTTGAGTTTGGTGAAGATGTGCTCAACGTGACTGTCGACCGTGCGCGGGGCGACGGTCAGTTCGCGGGCGATCTGTTTGTTCGTCATTCCTTCTGCGATCATCGCCGCAACCTGCGACTCCCGGCGCGTCAACATCCCGATCACGCCACGGTCCACCGGCGACGGATCGGCGCGAGGGGCCGCTTCGCCCAACGCGAGAGCAATCGCCTGAGCCGTGTCCAGCTGTCCCCCGTCGGCGGTCAAGGACTCAAATTCGCTGTTCCCCAGCAGCTCCCGTGTTTCAGCTGACACCTGCTCGCTCCAACTCCACAGCTCGAACCCGCCGGGGTAGTCACCCAGTGGATGCCAGATCCGCCGGACCGCTCCCATCAGCGTGGCGGCCCGGGGGGCATCACCGCCCGCCAACGCCACCCACGACAGAATCTCTATCACCACGGCGATGCCCAGCGAGTCGTGAAAACGCCGCTTCGCTTCCAATGCCTCACCGAGGAGATCCGCCGCGCGCACGAGATCACCGCGCATCCATTGCGCCAGTCCCATGAAGGTCAATATCCACGACATCGCCCATCGCTCACCGTGTTCGATACATGTGGCCAGCGGCGGACCGAATATCTCGAGGGCGCGTTCTGGTTGCTGCCGACGGCAATACACCCAGCCAAGCTGCTCCTGGGCGAGGACGGAGAGCACGCTCGGTCCTACCGCTGCCTCCAATGCACACCCTTCTTCCAGGAGCTCTCCCCCCAGGCTGGTATTACCCAGATTGTGTTCGGCTATCCCCCTGATGTGCGTCGCGTGCGCAAAATTCGCCGCATCGCCTAGCCCCGCGGCAATGTCCTGACTGGACCGCAGGAATTGCAGGCCGACGACGGCCTTTCCTTCTGACACCGCAAGATAGCCGTTGGCCCACAGTGCCGCCGCGCGTTCCGAGCTCGGCTCGGCGGAGGCGGCCAGTGCCCGGTCCAGCCAATGACGTCCCTCGCGCTGTTGACCGCACCCGATCCAGTACCAGAACAGAGCCGATGCCATGCCGAGTGCGGCTCGCCCGCCGGCAGGGTCACAGATCAGCCCATCGAGAACGGCGCGCAGATTGGCCTGCTCTCTGCGCATCCGTTCCACCATCTCCTCTTGTCCAGGACCGAACCAATCCTCATTGAACTCCCGCGCAAGGCGCTGGTAGTACCGGCGATACCGAATGAGGATGCCGGGTTCGTCGATCCGTTCCCGGAGCTTTCTGAGCCCGAACTCCCGCACCGTGTCGAGCATCCGGTATGTCGGGCGGTCATCTGATTCGATCCTCACCAGAAGCGATTTGTCCACCAAAGCGGCGATATGTTCCAGCACCACCTCGCGGGGCAGATCCTCACCGCTGCAGACACATTCGGCCGCTCCCAGCTGAATGGCACCGGTGAAAACCGCCAACCTTTCCCACAGTGTCCGCTCGCTCGTCGAACACAGTTGGTAACTCCAGTCCAATGTCGCCGACAACGACCGGTGTCGCGGCGAAGCAGACCGATCCCCGACACTGAGCAGTCGATGATGATCGTCGAGCAGACTCAGCAGTCCACCGGGAGATAACGATCGCATCCGTCCCGCGGCAAGCTCTATCGCAAGAGGCAAGCCATCGAGCCGACGGCACAACTCTTCCACCGTGGCAGCGTTATCGGGTGAAATCACAAAACCCGGCGCGGCAGCCGCCGCACGCTCGACGAAGAGCGCCACGGCCTCCGACGGTATCTCCTCGAAACAGTCTTCGTTCTCGGCAATCAATGACACCGCAAGGGGCTGAACCTCGAACAGCTGTTCTCCGGCCACCCGTAGCGGTTCCCGGCTCGTCACGAGAACTCGCAGATCGGCACAGGCCGACAACAGATTTCGCACCAGAATCGCGCTCTCATCGGCTAGATGCTCGCAGTTGTCGAGAACCAAGAGCAGCTGACGCCGGCGCAGATAGTCGATCAGTGTCGCCACCACATCGGTTTGGTGGATGGGCGCGCCCACCACTTGCGCCACCGTGAGTGCCACCAATGCGGGATCGGCGACGTCGGCCAGCTCGACCAGCACCGCACCGTCCTCGAATGCGCCAAAGGCACTGCGCGCCACATGTATAGCCAGTCTGGTCTTCCCGACCCCGCCCAAGCCTGTCAGGGTGACCAGCCGAGTCATACCGACAAGCCGCACCACCTCTGCCGACTCGGCCTGACGCCCCACCAAGCTAGTCATGTCGACTGGCAGAGGAGGAACTTCGAAGCTGTCGACCATCACGTCACCTCAGTAGTTCATAGGTTGTGGCGTCCAACCATAGCGATCCTCGTTCACTTTCGTGGCAAGAGAATCCACTTCATAGCTCATGTTCCGGATAGCGGACCGGCTCGGTTGGCACGACGGACTGTACCTCGTACCTTCCAGGAACCAACGTCGCAACTACGAGGAGATGCCACGTGCCCAATCATTCGATCACCGCTGACAGCCCGCGAATCGTGGTCTCGAATACAGCCGAGTTCCTGCGAGCAGTCGGCAGGGAGTTGGAGGACGGGATTGTCTCGCCACGAATCTTCAACGACCCCGAACTGTACTCACGCGAACTGAGCCGGATCTTTGCCCGGTGCTGGTGCTTCGTGGCCCACGAGAGTGAGATTCCCACACCGGGAGACTACGTCCTGCGTTACATCGGCGAAGATCAGTTCATCGTCGTCCGCGACGAGGACGGGCAGATTCGCGTGCTCTACAACAAGTGCACTCATCGTGGAAGTCCCGTATGTCGTGTCGAAAAGGGCAACAGCTCGCATTTCCGGTGTCCGTACCACTCGTGGATGTTCAAGAACAACGGCGAATGGAGTGGCGCTCCCTATCGTAAGAAGGCGTACAAGAAACTCGACGCCGCGCAATGGGGACTCGTTGCCGCGCCGCACGTCGATTCGGTGCACGGACTCATCTTCGCCTGCCTCGATCCGGATGCGCCGACACTCGACGAGTATCTCGGCGGTATGCGGTGGTACCTGGACGTTTTGCTTGGGCTCAACGACCAAGGGATGTCGACAATCGGCGAACCACAGCGGTGGCGGGTTCCAGCCAACTGGAAATCCGGTGCGGAGAATTTCATGGCCGACGCCTATCACGTGCCCTCGCTTCACCGTTCCGCTGAAGAGGTAGGGATGTTCCCGGGCATCGAAGGCGGCGGCGCCGGGCCGCAGGGGGTGAATCGCCACGTCTTCTTCGACGAGGGGCACGGCATGATCGTCAACGACGGGTTCTTACCCGCGCCCTGGCACCGGTCCGGCTTTCCGCCAGAGGTCGCCGACACGTTCCAGCTCGATCGCCTTACCGAGGACCAACGGCAATGGGTCGCAAGCCATTCAGCGTCAACATTCCTCATCTTCCCCAACTTCGGTCTGGTGCGGGTGCCGGCATCACCGCATCCGGATGCCCCGCCCACGGTGTTCACCTATCTACGCCAGTGGCAGCCTTCCGGTCCCGACATGATCGTCAACTGGAACTGGACCCTCGGCTGGAACAGTGCCTCGGATGAATTCAACGAGCAGGCCTACGTCGCGGCACTCAGCATGCATGGTCCGGCCGGAATCCTGGAACAGGACGACACCGTTGTCTGGGGCGGCGCACCGGTGGCCGGCAGCTCGGTCTTCGCCCGAAAGAGCGGTATGCGGTTCAATTTCCAGCTCGGTCTCGACGATATGAGCGATTACGCGGAAGACCCGGACTGGAAATTTCCCGGCCGGGCCACGACTTCCGCGCTCGGAGAGGCTCCGCAGCGCGCCTTCTATCGCAGATGGCTGCGCGAAGTGTCCACACCCGATCACGCCGAGCCCGATCACACCGACCAGGAGGAGAACGCCTGATGACCGTCGAGGCGACTATCAGAACCGTTCCACGGGACATCACTGCCGAATGTGCCCAATTCCTGTACTACGAAGCCGAACTCCTCGATCATCGCCAGTTCGACCACTGGCTTGACTGCCTCTCGGAGGACTTGGTCTATCAGATGCCGGTCCGCGTGACCCGGGGACCCGAGTCGCGCGATCTCGAATTCTCTCCCAACAGCTTCCATATGAAGGACGTCTACGCCTCCATGAAGATGCGGGTGTCACGGCTCTACACCGAGCACGCCTACGCCGAGGACCCGCCGTCCAGGACCCAAAGAATGGTCACCAACGTTCGCGTTGGCCCGCACGAGGACGCGGATAAGTATCACGTGCGCAGTAATTTTCAGTGCTTCCGCGCGCAAGGCGATGGAGTGGAATCCGACATGATTATCGGAGAGCGTTTCGACGTGCTGCACGACACCGACGCCGGTTGGAAGATCTATTCGCGCACAGTACATCTGGCCCACACCACGCTGGTTACCGCGAATCTCGGAATATTCCTGTGACCGAGATTCGACTGCGCAACGAGTTCGCCGACGTGGTCCTGCGCGTGATCCCCACCGGAAACGGCGAACGCCTTGAAATCTCGTCCCCACGCCGGGGAACGAGAATCGCATTGGACCCCGTGGAGCTCGAAGCGCTCACTTGGCAGACCACGGATGTATTCACACGGATGCTCGAATGTTCGATCGGCCCGGCTCCCGTCTGAGAGCCGACGATTCAGCCCGCAAGAACCGACCGTACGGAAGGATTGACATGAATGAGGGTTGGCTAGCGGGAAAAGTCGCACTGGTGACGGGCGGCGGAACGGGTATCGGCCGAGCGGTCGTGGAGCGATTCGTCGGCGAAGGTGCCTGCGTCGGAATCATCGACCGATCAGACGATGCGGTATCCGAGCTCAATTCGTCACACCCACACCGTGTCATCGCGACGGCCGGCGATGTGCGGAGCCTCGACGATCACAGACTCGCTGTTGCGAATACGGCCGAGCGCTTCGGCAAAATCGACGTGCTCGTCACGGTGGCCGGTATCTTCGACTACTTCATCTCATTGGAGAGCCTGCCTGATAACCAGATTGACAGGGCATTTGAAGAGCTGTTCGACATCAACGTCAAGGGCTCCATGCTCGCGGTCAAGGCCGCCCTTCCGGCACTCAAGGAGACCGGAGGCAATGTCGTGCTGACCATCTCCAACGCCGGGTACCTACCAGGTGGCGGCGGTCCGCTCTACACAGCATCGAAGTTCGCGGTCCGTGGGCTGCTCGCACAGCTTTCCTTCGAGCTGGCTCCTCATATCCGGGTGAATGCTGTGGCACCCGGGGGCACTGTCACCCCGCTACGCGGCATCGCGGCGATCGACTCCGGCGGCCAGCGTCTTGATGACATGCCCGACCTGACGACCAAGATCCGGCAGACGAACCCACTTCAGGTGGCTTCTCAGCCGGAAGATCACGCGTGGGCCTATGTGTACCTCGCATCCAAGGAGCGCACGGCCTCGGTAACCGGTTGTGTCATCCACTCCGATGGCGGCCTGCAGAGCCGGGGCCTCGTGCCGCTCGGCGGAGAACTAATCTCATAACGCCCACGACCGTCTAGTGCCCACGCAGATTCTGCGTGGGCACTAGAACCACTCGTCCTCCTAGATCTCGTGACAGTTGGACTCGGTCGGCAGACCATTGAAGCGATCGGCTATCCACTGCATACCGCGTTCGCCGTCGACGAAGTATGGAAGCAAGAAGTTGATGGCCAGCTTGTTGAAGAACGGCGGCTGTTCGTTGGTCCAGAATTGGACGTCCGCGCCCTTGGCGCACCAGTCGACCGCGAGCTGACGAGCACCCTCATAGGGAATGAAGGGGTCGTACCGGTTCGAGTTGATGAACACGGGTGCCGCCGGCTTCAACCTGCCTATCCGCTGGGCAGCGAGCACCGACCTGAGCGGGTCGGCCGCGATGAGCTCCATGTAATCGGATGTGAAGTACTGGCTGTAATGTCGAAATGCGAACCGCATCACGGTTTCTCCAACACACTCATTCCTCGTCTGCTCCAGCAGGGTGACGCCCTTGTCGGTCAGCGTTTCCCCCATCCCGGCCGCGAGATCAGGGTAGGCACCGCCGATCGCATTGAGCAGGTATCCCAACCCGCCTGCGAAGATGCTCCCTTCCGCGAACGGCGGGATGAGCGCCAAGTCCGCAGACGGGGCACCAGCCCAGGCACCGACTACACGTAGATCGGGTGCATAGCTCGGCGCCAGCTCAACCGCCGCAGCGGCAGCCCCGCCTCCTTGTCCGTACCCCCAAAATGCCACCGGGCCATGCGGATCCAGAGACGTCTCCGTCAGGCGCATCGCCGCGCGTGCAGCGTCGATCAACGCGTACCCCTGCGGAAGGCGCAGGAAGGGAGTAGCCGGGCCGCCCGTCCCGACGCCTTCGTAGTCGGTAACGACAACGGCGAATCCACGAGCGACCATGGTCGCGATGAAGGTTTCCTCATAGCCGACCGTCAGGTCCGCGCCGCCGCCGTAGTGGATCCCCTGGTTGAAAAGCCTGGACGGGGCGCATTGGTCACCAATGCCGTACATGCCCGGCGCAAAGGCGATAAGGGGCCGTGGGCCCGCTCCGAGCCAAGGGTTGTCGGGCTCGAAGTACGTACCGGTAACCGCGGTGGGTGTATTGTGAATATCGGTACTGCGGTACATGATTCGTGTACCCGTCGCGACGTATCCACCCAACTGCCCTGATGGTTCGAGCACGAGCCGTGAAGGTTCGGAACGGATCATGTCGCCGGGATGGCCCGGTGGCAATGACGCAGGCGGAGCATAGAATGCTTCGTACTGGCTTTCGTCAGCACGCGCCGCCGGATACCCGGGAAGCGCCAGCATTCCGGCGAGAATCAGCGGCGCGATGAGCGCGCGCAGGAACGGACGGCATTGAGCCATGTACAACCTACCTGTCGTGTTCAGATTGATCGAGTTTCTGATGATCTGATTGATCCCCACCTCGCCGGGATCCGCGCGGGTGGACTAGGTCCGATACCTACAGGGCAACAACACAATTGACTGCTCCACGACTTCGCCGGTCACCTACTGAACCCTGGACCAGGAGCGAACCTAATTTGTTCCCCATATGTTTTCGTTATCGACCCTTTCTTAAATCGATACCAGCGATGTCGCGCTAAAGCATGCTCACAACACGGCTACCGGATCTACCTACTTGTTCCACTACACAGAACGCTGATCGATAGCTAGATTGTTCTCGAAATAGGTTGTTCCCAAACATGATTGATGACAGCCACTAGCGCTCCAGAGGAACTTCGCACGAGTCGCCCATATGAAACCGGCCGGTCCGGGCGACGGCTTCGCTAGGCCGGGTTCGTAGGCGAATCTCGGCGCGGTGGTCGTCATAGGCGCCTCCATTCTGAGGCGCAGGCGCAGTGTCTACGCGCGGCGGCTGGTTCGCGCTGCAGACTCAGCCTCTATCTCTGTTCTTGCGATGAGGCACCACGCCAACCATCCAAGTGCGGTAATCACAAAGCCGAATCCACACGCCGCAAACCAGCCACCTGCCTGATATGCAAATCCCGAGACGGTTGATCCGAGGAGGCCGCCGCAAAAGTAGGTCGCCATATACGCAGCCGTCACTCGGCTACGCGCTAGCGGTTGTGCGGCGTAGATGACGTGTTGATTGGGCAAGTGCACGGCTTGCACGCCCAGGTCAAAAATCAGCAGTCCCGCAATCAGTCCGATCGCTGATGGCGCACCCAAGTGGCCCGGCGAGAATTTTGCGCTGCTCTACCAGATCGCCGAGGGCGAACGATGGAGACCAGTCCCACGACATAGCCGTCCTGAGCAGCGGTGACCCAATAGCCCAGCGACGCCAACCGTAGTGCCGAATTCCCGAGCCACCACGCTCAGCAGCGGTTGAATGTAATACAAACCCGCCACCGCAACCGCTGACGTGACACTGAGCATGAAAAGCACGACACCGAAAGGCGAATCCCGGACCCGGTCGTCCAATACCTTTGCGCCGTAATCGGCTAGAGGAACTTCGGCATCCGAGAAACACGTGAGTTCTCGGGCTCAGCGCTCAGCAGAGGATCCACGAGCGAGTCCCCCATATGGAACTGGCCGATGGAATCGTCGAGTTGGTAGGAACGACTAGCGGAACCCAAGTAGTACATTTCGTACAGCTCATTACGGCCGCCGAGCGCGGAACCGACAAAGTCCCACGCCGCACGGAACAACCGCACGCGTTCGCGCGCATCAAAACCGTTGGCGCCCTGCAGGTATTTATCGAGCAAGGGGCGTAACTCCGGGTTGTCGAAGGCGGCCTCCGACGGAGTGGCAAGCAGATTATGCGAACCGAGCAACTTGATGATCTCGTTTACCCGCAGGAACCAGGTGGGCGCTGTCGGGCGAAGCGCGTAGAACGGCCGCTCGTCCGGGAACCAGACCCCATTACCCCACTCGTGCGCCCCGGCTTCCGCGGCCATCAGGATGGCGCGCGTCATTTCTGCATACGTCCACAGCTCGCCGAGCAGTTGTTTGGTACGCGGATCCGATGCGTTGATTGCGCGACAGCATCTGCTGATCAGTTCGTAGGCGAAACGTAGCTTTGCCTCGGCCCGAATCGTGGTCTGCTGCATGATGTTGGCAGTCCAACCGCTCATCATCGCGGCATTCCACACCGCGGTGTTTCCGTCGAGGAAGACCCGATCTCGAGGAATCTCCACATCGTCGAAGATCAAGAACGCGTCCTGCTCGTCGAAGCGGCTCGAGAACGGCATGTCATACATGCTCGCCGGGGACGAAAAGCTGTCTCGGCAAATGATTTTCAATCCGGGGGTGGCCATCGGTATCGAGAAGGACACCGCGAACTTGCCCGCGTCCTTGGGCAACGGTCCGCCGGGATAGACGGCAAGTTCGTCGGAGAAGGGAGCCAATGTGCTCAGGACCATGGCGCCGCGCACAAGGATCCCGTGTTCGGTATCGGCAACCTTGTGCAACGCCGCCTCACCGCCCACGGCAGCCAGATCGCCGAGGCCCTTGTCCACTGTCGGGCGAACTATGGTGTGAGTGAGCGCCCAGTCATTGCGAGCAAGATCGTCTTGATACCGCACGAGGTTATCGGCGTACTCCTCATTGCCATTGCTTCCCCACACGTCTGATCGGCCGGCATGACCGGCGAAACAGGCATTCAGATAGTCCGGCGAACGCCCAAGCAGGCCAACCGAATACTCTGCCGCGTGCTTCATGGCGGCATGTCGACGATCAAGATCCGCGCGTGAACGAGGTATCAGGTGACTCGCATTGATCAGTTCCCCGGTCACCGGGTGTTCGCACAAGCAGTCATCCGAGCGTTCGTGCTGAAGGTCAAAGAGGCCGGCCATCGAATCCAGCGCCCCAGCGAATCCGGGGTAATCGGTGACATCCGCTACCCGCTCACCGCCGACCCAAATCTCACGGTCGTCTCGCAGACCAGCGACATACTCTTTGCCTGTACGTGCACCCATATCGATCCTCGCAGATTCTCTTTGCGTCCAAATAGCCTGGCGTACTGACGATCTACAGCAGCGTATGCACCTCTCGGCCACGGCACCCACGCGAACGGTCCGCCAGATGGAACGGTTCGATTGCACCCATAGCGCACGCAAAGACACTGTGATTCTGAGCTTTTGGATCATCCGCCGAGGAGGAGCGATGCCACTTTCAGGAGAATATGCGCCGAGTGTCGATGACGAGGTGCGCACGCACGTCGAGCGTTACGTGGAGTCGGGTGGAATCGAAGGCGCCCAAGCGCATGACGACAAACCAGTTGTCCTGCTGACCACGGTCGGTGCCAAGACCGGGAAACTCCGGAAGACCCCGCTGATGCGAATCGAGCACCGGGGCCAGTACGCCATCGTCGCCTCATTCAGGGGCGCCTCGACCAACCCTGTCTGGTACCACAACATCACGAAGAACCCACGCGTCGAGCTGCAAGACGGCACCGTCGCCGGAGACTTCGACGCGCAGGAAGTCTTCGGCGACGAGAAGGCCGTCTGGTGGCAGCGCGCGGTGGCGGCCCTCCCGGAGTATTCCGACTACCAGGCGAAGACCACCCGGCAGATTCCAGTCTTTGTCCTGACACCGGCGCGCTGATCGGTTCACCCGGCCATACGTAGGTCTGGGCCAACCACCGCCATCGGATCGGAAGCGGGCCCCGCCTCGAGCAGCAACACGCTAACCGAAGGATTCACCACCGACAACTATGCAATCCCATATGTTTTCGCTCACTGTGACGTTGGGTTTTCCGCGGGTACTCGGCTCCTTCCACCGCCGTGTTCCGACATCCGGAACGAGCGGCAGGGCCGTTCATCCCTGGCGAACTAACGTCGTCGAGATGGGTGACAGCAGGTTCATTTACATCAATGGGCAATGGGTTTCGTCAAGCGCGGACGGGAAGATCAATGTCGTATCGCCGCACAGTGAGAAGATCATTGCGACCGTCGCGAACGGAACTACCGCCGACATCGACAAGGCGGTTGCAGCTGCGCGCAAAGCATTCGACCATGGCCCGTGGCCTCGGATGGACGTCTCAGCACGACTCGCTCTCCTCGAGCGGCTGGCCGAGCTGTACGAAGAGCACCTCGACGAGTTCGCGGAAACCATTACCGCACAGATGGGTGCTCCGATCACGCTCTCGCGGACACGTCAGGCACCCGGAGGACTCGCGTGTCTGCGCTCGACCATTGAGTTCGCACGCACGTACGAGTGGGAGCAGATCCGACCCACTGCTGAAGGCGCGCCTGCGGTAGTGCGTCGGCTACCGGTCGGAGTGGTCGGCGCGATCGCTCCATTCAATTTTCCTCAAATGCTCATCATGGCCAAGCTGGCCCCCGCACTCGCCGCCGGATGCACAGTCGTCGTGAAGCCTGCGCCCGAATGTCCGCTTGATGCATTACTGCTCGCCCACCTCGTCGACCGAGTGGGACTACCCACTGGTGTCGTGAACGTGGTCCCCGCCGACAAGACCGCCTCCGAACACCTCGTGTCTCATCCAGGGGTGGACAAGATCGCGTTCACCGGGTCGACGGCCGCAGGCCGGGCGATAGCGTCCGCCTGCGGACGGGACATGCGGCGCTGCACCGTGGAACTCGGGGGCAAGTCGGCCGCGATAATTCTGGAGGATGCCGATCCGGCGGCAACTGCCGAGGCACTGAGGTTTGCATCTTTCGCCAACAGCGGGCAAGGCTGTGTGAGTCAGACCCGCATCTTGGTTCCCCGGGCGACTCGGGATCGGTACCTCGATGCTCTCGCGAGAATGGTTGATTCGCTGAAGGTAGGCGACCCTTCTGATCCGGCGGTTGACGTTGGTCCAATGGTGACGCAGTCGCAGCAGAGGCGTATTGCGCAGTACATCGAACTGGGGATCGAGGAGGGGGCCACAATCGTCGTGGGGGGACCGGGTATTCCGGCGCACCTGTCCCGGGGTTGGTACGTCAGACCAACCCTCTTCTCGGACGTGAACAATCGCATGCGCATTGCGCGGGAGGAGATTTTCGGCCCGGTGGTGTGTGTGATCGACTACGAGGACCTCGACGAGGCAGTTTGTATCGCACAAGACTCTCCGTACGGGCTCGGTGGATCGGTACGGACCAACGATCGACTCCTCGGGATGTCAGTTGCCAACCGGATGCGGACCGGGATGTTTGGAGTCAACACATTCTCAATCGATTTCGGCAGCCCGTTCGGCGGATTCAAGGCGAGCGGTATCGGCCGCGAGTTCGGCCCCGAGAGTATCGATGACTACACGGAACTGCAGACGCTCTATCTCGACCCCGCGTTCGTATGAGCCGGATACCGGTCGATGCGGAACTCCCGCTCACCGTGGTGGACAGGTCTGCGCAGCCTCTCTGACGGTGTTCGTCGACCGCTCGTCGATTGAAAGGTGTTATCCGCGAATAACTTCCACGAGGCCTGACCGAGAGAGACACTCTCACCAAAGCTGTGACCGGATTCAGGAGCTAGGACATAAAGCCGCGCGCAACATGCCGGCAACGGCGCGCGTTACTCCGTAACTTCGCGCGCTGCCCTCAACACCGGGATGAAGTAGGTGACGGCAATATTCCTTGCCTCGTCGTCTGTCTCCGCGCGAAGAACCTTCGATGGAGCCAGCAAGAGAGTCGCGGTAATCCGCGTGATGAGCTCGGCCGCCTGCTTGGCGCCCGCTTCTGGATACCCATCCCCCATCAACCGCATGGCAAGAACGGAAAGCACTAGCTGGTAGTTGCCGTGTTCGGTCTCGAACAGTCGCACCGACATTGATTCGGCCTCATACTCCTTGAGAGCCGCAACCACCGGATTCGCCCGGCATTCACGCATTCCAGTCACGAACACCTCGACAACCTGGTCCTCAACCTTGTCGCCCGGATCCAACAATGGCGCCAACTTGAGAAAGAACTGAAGTACCTCACGACCGACGACCGACGACACCATGTCGTCCTTGTCGCCGCATCGGCGGTTCAGAGTCTGTCGAGAAACCTTGGCCCGCTTCGCTATATCTGCCACCGCCGCCCGACGGAACCCATGCGCAACGAACTCAGTGCGCGCGGCGTCAAGAAGCCGCTCCCGCTCATCGTCCTCCGGGGCAGCCTGCCCAGAAGACACCTGCGACCAAATCGCGCCTAGATCCACGATCAGTCATGTTACCTCTTGACGCAGATACACTGTTACATTTACAGTCCAATGTCTCATGACGGAACAACTCTTCTCGATCACCGTCGACGGTGATGTCTGCATGGGCGCCGGCTATTGCTACGGCTCCTATCCGCTGCTGTTTACGGAGAATCCCGATGGCACGAGCGTCGCGGCGAGTACCACCAGCACCGAATTGCATGACGACGCAAATAAAGCCAGTCAGATCTGCCCGTCCGGGGCAATTGAGATCCACCACGGAAAGGACCGATCTTGACTACTGCTGCGACCCAGTGCCCGGCACACGGTCAGCTTCCCGCGGACACGCCACCTCGGTGGAGTGTCGGCCGTCGCGCGGTAATCGCGTCTCTGAAAGATGATCCGTTCTGGCCCACCCGTAAGCCGTTGCGCGCCTCGTTCAGCCTCCTGACGGGCTGGGGCCGCGACCGGCCGATTCCACCGGGCCCAATTGGATTGCCCTTCATAGGCTCGGCGATTCCTATGGCACGTAACCCGTACAAGTTCCTGCAGGACTGCCATCGCAGATACGGAGACATTTATCGGGTGCCGCTGCCGATATATCCACTGGTCCTGGCCAATCACCCGGATCTCGTGAGTGAGTTCATGGAGGACACCGAGCTCAAATACAGCATGTCTGCGCCCATCCAAGGCAGGCGAATGCAAAAGGCAGTTACGAGTGTGGGCTGCCCGGTGCAGGCCCTCGAAGGGCAGGCCCTTCGAGACAGACGCAAAAAGCTCATGCCGATGTTCGGCAAGAAGCACCTCGCGGTGGTGTCGGACAAGTTCGTCGAGGTGTTCACCGATCGGATCGACCGATGGCTGACGGTCGCTGGCACCGGCCAGGAGGTGAACCTGCAAGCAGAGCTGCCGAAGATCGTGCTGCCGGCATTTATGTACGCGATGTTCTCGACGAAACTGTCCGATGACGAAGTTATGCATGCCGATACAGCGACGCGGTCCGTGATGCGCGCTATCGCGTCGGGACTCTTTCTGGCGACCCCGCCGAATGTCTTCCCGTTGCCCGGCAAGGAGAATCTCACGGTCTCGGGGGTTCACCTCATGCGAACCATCCGTGGGATGGTCCAAGAACGACGCGCGAATCCAACCAACGATGCGGACCTGCTCAACATCCTGCTCGGCGCACGTAACGACCCCGGTAACCCGCTCACTGAAGTCGATGTGTACTCGGAGATCATGTCGGCAATCGGCGGCGGCTACGAGACGATCGTCGCGTCGATGTCGTGGACGCTGGCACTGCTCCTACAGCATCCGGAACATCTGGAGCGTCTCTACGACGAGATCGCAATGCTGAATGGCGACATGCCAACCCCCGACGATCTACCCAAGCTGCCTTGGGCACGGGCATGTTTCGACGAGGGGCAGCGGCTGCAAGGCGCGCCCATCAACCCAAGATATGCGATGCAGGACACCGAGCTCGGCGGATACCCCATCCCCAAATACACCCTGGTCGCGAGCTCGTTGTACGTGGTCCACCGCGACCCGCGGTGGTGGGGCGAGAACGCCGAAGTGTACGACCCGATGCAGTTCTTCGATCAGGACCGCGTCAATGCACGTCCACGTCTGGCATTCCAGGCCTTTGGCGCCGGACCGCACCACTGCATGGGCACCGGTATGGCCTACATGATGGCGCAGTATTTGTTGGCGACCATCTTCCAGCGGTATCGCCTGCACCTGCGACCAGGATGGCAACCCCGGCAATTCTTCAGCTTGTCGACGTTGGTCAAGGGCGGCGTGCCCGCCACGATCACCAGAGTTTGAAACGCCCCTCACACAAGCCATCACAAGAAAGGAACCACGTGACGAACACGGAGATAAGGAATCAGAATGCGCACCAGCCGGATTGGAGTGTAAAGGCTCCTCCTGGCCGGGTACACGCGCCAGTCGCCGAATCCGAAGCACTTATCGAGCCCTTCTTGCGACGTTGCAAGGAACAGGAAGACATGTACGTCGAGGCCGGCTTCCCGCTGGAAGGGATCGCGGAGTTCTGGCGTAAGTGGTTCGCAGCCTGGAACGACGACTCTCCGGAAGCACTCGAGGAATGCTGGACAGAAGACCTGGTATGGACCATGTCTAATACTGGACAGCTGGAGTTTCACGGGCGCGACTACACCGGCGACTTCGCGCGGCTCGGCTACATATTCACGCGCGAACTCGGCTTCTACCCGTGGGACGGAACAGACACCCACCTCCCGTACTACGACTTCTTCAACGACCAGATACGGGCGGCCTTCCCCTACTCAGGCGCCACCAGATTCTTCTGGAACAGTGCAATACCCTGGCCGCGCAAGCCCGTTCGCGGCTGCGGCGTCGACCGCTACATCCTCCGCAAGGAGAACGAGAAATGGAAGATCGCCCGGATCGACACCGATCAAGACTTCTTGGCCGCTCTCGTGCAGATGCTGCCTTTCGCCGACGGCACCACACGGTTCGTCGCCTGGCTCACGCGCACCCTCCCGATCGTGGGACGCAAGTTGGGCCTTTATGACAGGGAATCGCTCTACAGCCGTGAGTACGCGGCCAGCAGGCGGGCCAGAAATCTAACGCGCAAAACGGAATGACCAAATTCAAACATTGGTCGCCCGCCGAGATTGCGCTCCTCAGCGACCACACGCTGACTGATAGTGATATCGCCACCCGCACAGTTAGATCCATCCGAGCGGTAGTGGCCCAGCGTCGCCGCCTTGCCCAAAGGCGCGCAATCAGACTCGGGCTGTACCCATATCACCGGAGAACACCGGACCCGGAAAGACATCCGTTCTTCGTACTACAGTGCCTGCCGGAGCCATCGTAAGCGCGCCGGGGGTCACCGTGGTGGACAGGTCTGCGCAGCCTCTCTGACAGTGTTCGCCGACCGCTCGTCGATTGAAAGGTGGTATCCGCGAAGCACTTCCGCGAATTGCATGGAGTATTGGCACCAGAATGCACGGTTGGATGGCATCCAGCCCGACGGCCCCTGGTCCCCCTTGTCCTGGTTGGCCTGCCCCTGCACCGCGATGAGATTGGCGGGATCATTGGCAAAGCGCCATCGCAACGACGGTTCCCAGTCCCGTGCGCCCATATCCCAGGCGTACGCCAGCGGGACGATATGGTCGATCTGAATGGCTTCACCACTTTTCGGACCACGGGTAAAAGCCACCTGCACTCCCGTGTACGGATCGCGAAGTGTGCCGGTGCGCACCGCGTTGGGGCACCTCCGGGTGTACACGTAGCTCTTGTCGGCCAGGTCGCGATTCAGGATGTCGTTGCGGGTATCGCAACCGTTGCGCCCGCCCGGGGCGTCGGTGTCATCGGACCAGGCGTCACCGAACTGCGCACGTTCATAGTCCTTGCCCCGCAGCCGCTTGGCCACCACGGTTATCCCGGCCAGGGGGTCATCGCCCTGCGCAAGAGTCGGGATATTCGATTGCGCAGCAATGGCATTAGCACGTTGGAGCCGATAGCGAGTCGACACCTGGTACGCCACCACCACCGCGATCGCCGCAGCGATGGCGACGATGAGAAGGGCGCGATTCCTCACGACTTATCCAGATACTCGATCTGATCGGCGATCAGGAAGCGCTGCGCCATACCCGCCAGCGCCGGGTGCCTCGTCAACACCGGGTCCTCGGCACACGCACGCACCGCCATGTCCCGGGCGGTCTCGATCATGTCGCGGTGATCCAAGAGCGAGAGCAGCCGCAGGTTCACCGCACGACCGGACTGATCGCGGCCCAGGACGTCGCCCTCGCGCCTCTCCTCCAGGTCCAGCTCGGCCAGGGTGAACCCATCCAGGGTGTCCTGCACCGACCGCAACCGCCGTCCCGTCGAACCCGCCGGGCTGCAGGGACTTACCAATAGGCATAGGCCCTTGTTGCCGCCACGACCCACACGGCCGCGCAGCTGGTGCAGCTGGCTGATTCCGAACCGGTCCGCATCCATGATCAGCATCACCGTCGCATTCGGGACGTCCACACCGACCTCGATCACGGTGGTACACACCAAGACATCGATCTCGCCCGCGCCGAACGCCGTCATGACGGCGTCCTTCTGCTCCGACGGCAACCGGCCGTGCAGCAGCCCGACGCGCAGACCCGGTAGCAGCGAGCCGCGAATGGTCTCGTACAACTCGGTGACGGGAACCGGCGGCGGGCGCTTCTCCTCCGAATCATCGGGTCCAGCATCTTTGTCGTCGGCATCGATGCGCGAGGCCACCACGTAGGCCTGCCTGCCTGCGGCCACCTCCTCGGCGATTCGCTCCCAGCCGCGAGCGAGCCAGCCCGGTTTTTCGCGGGTGAACACCGCGGTGGTGGTGATGGGTTGGCGTCCACGCGGCAGCTCCCGCAGCGTCGAGGTCTCCAGGTCGCCGAACTCCGTGAGCGCCACCGTGCGCGGGATCGGAGTGGCCGTCATCACCAGCAGGTGTGGCACGATGCCTTCCGGCGCCTTGGCCCGCAACCGATCTCGCTGCTCAACACCGAAGCGGTGCTGCTCGTCGACGACCACCAAACCCAACTTGTGAAAGTCCACCGAATCCTGCAGCAGCGCATGGGTGCCAATGACGATGCCCGCGAGCCCGGTTGCCACGTCGGCCTTGATCTGTTTCTTCACCGCAGGCGACATCGATCCGGTGAGCAGCGCGATGCTGGTCGCGTCGTCCGGAGCGCCCAATTCGCCCGCCGTGGCCAATGATCCGAGCATCGCGCGCAGCGACCGAGCATGTTGAACTGCCAACACCTCGGTGGGCGCCAGCAGGGCGCACTGATATCCCGCGTCGATGGCCTGCATCATCGCGAGCAGCGCGACGACGGTCTTACCGGAGCCCACCTCACCTTGTAGCAGCCGATTCATCGGCTTGACCCCGACTAGGTCGGCACCGATTTCGGCAACAACCTGCTGCTGCCCCTCGGTCAGTTCGAAGGGCAACTGGCGCAACAGATCCTCGCGCAGCAGTCCTTCGCTGAGCGGCATCGGCGGACCCGCTGACCCGATATCGCTGCCGCGCCGCACGGCCAATGCCAGTTGCAGACCCAGCGCCTCATCGAACGCCAGGCGTCTGCGCGCCTGCTTTTGCTCGGTGTCGTCCTCCGACATGTGGATCTTGCGCAGCGCTTCGTCGAGAGACATCAGGCTGTGCTCTACCAGCACGGCTTCCGGCAACGCCTCGGGTACCGGATCCAGCTGAGCCAGCACCTGATCGATGCAACGGTAGATGTCCCAGCTTTCTAAGTTCTTGGTTGCCGGGTAGATCGGAAACACATTGCGCTCGAATGCGGAGATGGCCGTGGATGCGTCGCGCGCCGTTCCGGCGATGCCGCGCAGCGCGGTACTACCGCGCGTTGTGGTGCTCTCTCCGAGCGCGGTTTCCAACACCAAATAGTCGGGGTGCGTCAACTGGGGTTTACCTCGGAATTCTCCGACCGCACCCGAGAGCATCACCCGATTGCCCACCTCCAGATCGCGTTTCACCTTGTGCGGATGGAAGAAGGTGGCCTGCACCGCATGCGGGGCGCTCCCCAGCATGACCGATAGGAACTGACCCTTACGGTTCTTCATGCTCTTCAGCTCCGCCGAGGTGATGAACCCCACCAGGGTGGTGTGCTCACCGGGTTTGGCGCGCTCACCGTCCTGCTCGTCGCGCAGACTGAAGTCGGTGCTGTACCGGCGTGGGTAATGATGCAGTAGGTCTTCAACGGTCAGCAGACCGAATTCAGCGTCAAGGACGTCGGATGCCTTGTGCCCCAACACATGATCCAGGCGATCGGATAATGTCACCATCTGTTATTCCACACCGATATGAACGACGTCGGTGTGCTGCCCCGTGCGATAGATCATCACCTCGACACCCCCGTGGTGCGATCGGGTGTGCTCGATCAGTGCATCGGCGAGAGACTCGTTGGCATTGTCGGACAGCAGGACCGTCACCAGCTCTCCGCCCGAGGACAACATGATGCTCACCAAAGCCTTAGTAGCATTGGTGACGTCGTGATTCAGAACTAACACCTCGTCGCCGATGATGCCCATCGCATCTCCCGGCTCGCAGGTTCCGGACCAGGTGAGGGCACGTTCGGTCGCCACGCGGACCAACCCGAACCGGGTTGCGCCCGCAGCACGCGCCATGGTGTAGCTGTCGTCGACGGCCATCCGCTCCGGATCGTGCACGGCCAACGCTGCCAGCCCCTGCGCCATCGACGCCGAGGGCAGCGGGATCACCGTGATCCCCCACCCGCGTGCCGCCGCGCAGACCGCCACCAGCTCCTCAGGTGGCATCAATCCGTTGGGCAACACCATGATCTGGTGCGCACCACTGTCGACCACCGCATCGAGGAGACGCTTTGCGCTCGCAGGGGGTTCATCGACCCGTAACACCTGCGCACCCTCGCTGGAGAAGAGTGCCGCCGCGCCATCGCCCTCCGCCAGAGCCAGCACCCGGCGGTGCCGGTGTCGTCCGTCGTGATGACCGCCAGCGGCTCCGCGCAGGGAGGAAATCTGAATCGACTGCGGAACACCGAATTTCATACCCGCCTCGATAGCGGCTCCGGCGTCGTTGACGTGGGCGTGCACCGAGTGCCCCATCTCGCCGTCGCCGGCAATGGCGATGGAGTCGCCCATCTCGTCGAGCTGGGTTCGCAGATCGGCGATCTGCAGCTCGTCACACCCGCCGAGCAGATACATCACCTCGAACTCCGGGGGGAGTTCACCCGGCGGGTCGAGGTTCAAGCCACCCGGACCGCGCCCGGGTCCGGCCACCCAAACCTGGGAGGGCGCGATCTTGGGCGGTGATGGGGTGTACTCACGACGAGCAGGCAGCTCCCCTGCCACCACCAGCACCAGGGCGTCGAGGATTACGACGAGGCCGCGCGCGCCGGCATCGACCACCCCGTTGTCGGCGAGCACATCGAGTTGTTTGGGCGTCCTCTCCAGGGCGGCCACCGCGGCATCCGCGGCGGTGATGATGAGGTTGGCGAGCTCGTCGGCGGCTCGGTCAGCTGCCTCGGCGGCAGCGGCTAGCACCGACACGATGGTGCCCTCGACGGGTGTGCTCATCGAAGCGATGACGAATTGTGATGCCTGTCGCAATGCGCGACGCACCACCTCGGCTCCGATGGTGTCGTGGTCGGCTGCGGCGTCGGCGACCCCGCGCACGATCTGAGACAGGATGACCCCGGAGTTCCCGCGAGCACCATGGACCGCGCCTCGAGCCAGTGCGGCGGCGACCTGTGCGACCGTGGCGCCTTCTCCTAGCGCCTCGGCGGCGTTGACCGCCGATCGCATGGTGAACAGCATGTTGGTGCCGGTATCGGCATCGGCTACTGGGAACACATTGAGCCGGTTGATCTCGTCGCTACGAGCGATCAGCCCCTCGACGGAGGCGCGCGCCCATTCGAGCAGCGCGGCGCTGTCCAGAACCGAGAGCTGCATGTGAAAAGCCTATCTATGGGAGCTGACACGACACATTTTGGTGTTCACCGGCCGGTCAGGCTATTCTTGCAGGGTTGTGGGCCACCCTGAACAGGTCGTTGGCCAGAATCGCGAGCTTGAGGAGTTTCACTATGGCTGCCGTCTGCGACGTGTGCGGTAAGGGCCCCGGCTTTGGCAAGTCGGTTTCGCACTCGCATCGGCGTACCAACCGTCGCTGGAATCCGAACATCCAGACGGTTCACGCCGTCACCTCCCCCGGTGGCAACAAGCAGCGCGTCAATGCCTGCACCTCCTGCATTAAGGCCGGCAAGGTCGTCCGCGGCGTATAGCCAAGGCCGTGACCACTGTGTCTTTGGAGTCTTCTGACTACATCGCCGTTCATAACGGCGTTCTGCACATCACCATCGCTACTGCGGCGGCCGGTACCTCGCTTGATTTTGCCGGTGTCGACGCCGCGGTTTCAGTGCTGCGTGACCTGCCCGCCGACATCGGCGCAATCCTGCTGACCAGCAGCGGCGCCAACTTCTGCGCCGGCGGTAATGTGCGCGAGTTCGCGTCCGCCGAAGATCGCCGGGCCAAGCTCCATGAGCTCGCCGGTCGTTTGCACGAGTTTGTTCGCGCCGTGGACGCCGCAGATCGCCCGGTGGTGGCCTCGGTGCATGGTTGGGCCGCCGGCGGCGGACTGAGCCTGGTGCTGCTGGCCGATATCGCGATCGGCGGCGAGTCGACCAAGCTGCGAGCCGCCTACCCCGGGATCGGGTACTCCTCCGATGGCGGTATGTCCTGGGCGCTGCCCCGGAGGATCGGCACGGCCCGTGCCGCCGAGCTGCTGCTCACCGATCGCGTCGTCGAAGCCCCCGAGGCCCTGTCCATTGGACTGCTGAGCCGCGTGGTGTCCGATGACGAAGTGTCAACCACCGCGGTGGCCATCGCCGAGAAACTCGCGGCCGGTCCTCGTGAGGCCCAGAACCGCATCCGTCGCCTGCTGCGCCTCAGTGCGAACAACACTCTCGACGCGCAGCTGGATCTGGAGCAGACCAGCATCGCCGAGGCCTCGGTCAGTCCGACCGGTATCGAGGGTGTTGACGCCTTCGTCGGCAAGCGCAAGCCCGTCTGGCCCTGAGCTAGCTGAGCCGTTTCCGAATCCAGTTCACCACCCAGGGGATCGCCACCATATCCGCGGTGATGTGCTCACCGGGCAGCGCCCAGTAGTCCACCTCGGCACCGTTGGCACGCCAGGTATCACGCAGCGCCAAGACACCCTCTTCGGGGATGAACAGGTCGCCGACCGCCTTGCTCCGCGAACCGTGATACAGCAGCACCGGCATGGTCGGTGTGAGCTCACCCGGCCGGTTGGCCGCGATGACGCGTCGCCCCAGCTCTGACTCAAACGGCGCCTCGATGGCGGAGAGCAGGTCGAGGTCGAATCGCAGCAGACCCGCCGCGGCCAGCGGGGGCTGCGGCATATCCTTGGCACGGATCGCGCAATAGAGCGCAAAGTCGCCGAAAATCTGCACCAATTCCGGGAATTCGCGAGCCTGACCAATGATCGCGGCGGCGAAAAGCCCCGCCCCCAAACCTTTGTTCATGCTCCCGTACAGCAGGGCGTAATCGGTGGGGGTACCGCCGGCGGCCGCGGCCGCGATGCGCAGCTCCGGCGCATAGGTTGGCTGCAGTTGCGCCGCCCACACGGTGGCGATGGCGCCGCCGCTGTATCCATGCATGACGATCGGTGAATCGGCGAGATCGGGTCGTGCCGAAAGCATTCCGCGCACCGAATCCAGTACCGCATGGCCTGCCATCTTGCCCGCCGCGTACGACATCCGGGGCCCCTCATGGTCGGGGAACAGCACGGCGTAGTTCTGCGCGGACAGAAACGGGAACATCGGCGGGTTGTCCCGGTACCACAAGTGCGCCAACCGATATGACGGTGTGAATTTAAGGCCTAGGGAGTTGATCGCCTGGTTGCGTACCACCACCGGACGCGAACCCGGGCCTTGCCACGGACGCTCTGGCACGATCAAGGCCGCAGTCACGGGGACGGCATTACCCGCCGTATCGGTGGAACGCACCATGATCCGTTGCATGGTGGCCTTGCGCAGCGGAAGCCGCGGCGACACCTGGTCGGTGCGGATGATCTCGCCCGGTTCAATGAGGCTCAGATCGCCCGGATCACTGTAGAAGTCGTCACCGGCGATCGGGGTGGGCAGGATCGCCGAGTACGGGTCCCCGCGCTGCTCCTCGGTGAGCCGGCGGCCCGCCCAGGCATTGAGTCGGTCGACCACAGCCGGGGTGCGCAACGCCGTCCCACCGGTCACCAGAGCGGCGGTCGTACCCCCGAGGGCGGCCAATGCACCCGTCGTCCAACGCATTACGGCAGCCGCCAGTCAATCGGCTGCGCGCCCAATCCGGCGAGCAGTTCGTTGGCCCGACTGAAGGGTTTGGAGCCGAAGAATCCGCGCGAGGCTGACAGCGGCGACGGATGCACCGATTCGATGGTGGGCACGCCGGGCCCCAGTATCGGCTTAAGTGTCGATGCGTCGCGTCCCCACAGGATCGCCACCAACGGTGTGTCCCGCGCGACGAGCGCCCGGATCGCGCATTCGGTCACGATCTCCCAGCCCTTGCCGCGATGCGATGCCGGGCTGGTGGGCTGCACGGTCAGCACCCTGTTCAGCAGCATCACACCCTGCTGTGACCACGGCGTGAGATCACCGTTGGCGGGCTTGGGCAGACCCAGATCGCTCTCATACTCCTGGAAGATATTGGCCAGACTGCGCGGCACCGGTCGCACATCGGCGGCCACCGAGAAACTCAGCCCCATGGCATGTCCGGGTGTCGGGTAGGGGTCTTGTCCGACGATGAGCACCCGGACATCGGCCAGCGGATAGGTGAAGGCGCGCAGCACGTTTGCCCCAGCGGGCAGGTATCCGCGGCCTGCGGAAATCTCGTCGCGCAGGAACTCCCCCATCGTGCTCACCTGATCGGCAACGGGTCCCAGCGCATCGGCCCAGCCGGGATCAATGAGCTCGGCGAGAGGTCGGGCGGTCACGAAGAGTCAACTTAGCTCACGGATGAGCCGCGTGCGCGAAGACGTCGGGCGGGGATGAGCCGCGTGCGCGAAGACATTAAGCGAACGAGTCCCATCCCATCGGCTTCGTCCATGCCGCACCGTCTACCGTCACCGTGTTTTCTCCGGGATTCCCGGAGAAAACCTCGCCGATGGCGGTCCAGCCTGCCGGGACGGCCCCCGGGAAGGTGGCCACCAAGGCATGGTTCTCTCCGCCCACGAGTACCCAGTCCCACGGATCGGCATCCAGCAGTCGCGCGGCACCGGCGACCGGTACCAGATAGGGCTTCAGATCGGCCGACCGCAGGTCGATACGGACCCCGCTCGCCTCGGCGATATGGCCCATATCGGCCAGCAGCCCGTCGGAGATATCGGTCATAGCGGTGGCTCCGGCCAGCGCAGCGACCCGTCCCTGCCCATACGGCGGGGACGGGACCAGGTGTACCTGTCGCAGCTCGGGGAACTCGTCAATCCCTTCCTGCCACAACCGGAGACCCGCCGCCGAGGTGCCCAGCGCACCACAGGCGGCGACCGTCTCCCCCGCTGTTGCTCCACTGCGGGTCACCGGTGCGCGGCCCTGCAGGTCTCCAAGCACTGTCACCGAGATCACCAGGTCACGTGAGGCGACCAGATCTCCACCTGCGATCGATGCCTGAACCCGCGCCGCTTCGGCCCAGGCTCCTTGGTTGAGCCGTTCGAGGAAGGAGACAGCGGTCTCCGCGGGTGCGCCCACCGCGATCACAAAGGCCGTGACTCGCCCGCCCATCGCCTCGATATCTGCGGCGTTCTGCGCCACCGCCTTTCGCCCGATATCCGACGGCGAAGACCAGTCGAGTCGAAAATGCCTGTCCTGCACCAACATATCCGTCGAGACCAAGACCCGACCGTCCGGCGCGCCGACCACCGCAGCATCATCACCCGGACCGAGTTGGATATCGGCACCCAGCGCACGACCCGCAGTGAGTCGGCTGATCACGCCGAACTCGCCGGTATCGCCCAGATTTGGCACTCGGTTAGTGTAGGCCCGTGCAATCCGACGACGGCCCGTCACGCAAGCTCCTCATCGGCATCGCGATTTTCGGGGCGGTCGCGGCCCTGGCAGTCCTCTTCGGCGTCCTGAAGTTCGCGCAATTCCAGGACGGCACAAAACCCATCGCAGTTACCAACATCCCAGCACCACAAGCTAATTCACCGCTCTGCGTGGATATGGTCAAGGCATATCCGATCGGTATGGCAGGCGACTGGACGCGAGTGCAGATCGTCGAACCCGCACCGCCCGCCACGGCGGCGTGGCGCCGTGGGAAGGACTCGGTCATCGCACGCTGCGGAGTCGACCGACCTGCAGAGTTCGCCGTCGGCACCTCGGTCGAGCAGGTCAACGGGGTGCAGTGGTTCCGGGTCACCGATGCCGCGATCGCGACCACCACCTGGTTCGCCGTGGACCGCGGCGTCTACATCGCGCTGACGATGCCGGACGGTTCGGGTTCGGAGCCATTGACGGAGATGTCCGACGCAATCGGGAAGGCACTACCCGCCGTAAAACCCGATCCGGTGCCGCTACCTCGGTAGAGGCTCTTCGCGCAAGCGGCTCATCGCAGCTAGACACTCTTCGCGCAAGCGGCTCATCGCAAACCCGTTCCGCGCGCTAGCGCGGTGCGCACCATCGCATCCAGCAGTGTCGGGTAATCCACGCCGCTGGCCGCCCACATCCGCGGATACATCGAAATGGTCGTGAATCCGGGCATGGTGTTGATCTCGTTGATCAACGGGCCGTCCTCAGTAAGGAAGAAGTCCACCCGTGCCAGCCCCTGGCAGTCGATCGCCCGGAACGCCGCCACCGCCAGCTCGCGGATCTGATCGCTCACCGCGTCGTCAACCTTGGCCGGCACGTCCAGTTCGGCGGTGTCGTCCAGGTATTTGGTCTCGAAGTCATAGAAGGCGCCCGCAGCCGTCTCATCCTGGTACACACCCTCGACCCGAATCTCGCCGAGCACGCTGGCCCGGATGTCCCCGTCGGGGAACTCCAGCACACCGCACTCCAGCTCACGTCCGATGATGGCGGCCTCGATGATCACCTTGGGGTCGAACTGGCGTGCGTGCTCAATGGCCGCCGGCAACTTTTCCCACGTCATCACCCGAGAAACACCGATCGACGAGCCGCCGCGGGCGGGCTTCACGAACACCGGCAGCCCCAGGTCCTCCCGCTGATCCAGGGTCAGTGTGGTGTCGCGGGGGCGGATCACGGCGTACTTGCCGATCGGAAGCCCCTCGGCGGCCAGCAGTTTCTTGGTGAACTCCTTGTCCATACCGGCCGCACTCGCGAGCACACCCGCACCCACGTAGGGCACCCCGGCAAGCTCGAGGAGTCCCTGAATGGTGCCGTCCTCACCATAGGGCCCGTGCAGTACCGGGAACACCACGTCCACCGAGGCCAGCACCTGACCGGCTGCGCCCGAATCGACATTCACCAGTTGGCCCGCACGACGCGGGTCGGTGGCGAGCAGCAGTTCGATACCGGACGCGTCGGTGACCTGAGGAAGAGTCCGGTCGCTGATCGCCAGCTGCGCCGGATCGCCATCTGTCAGCACCCAGCCGCCCTCGGGGGTAATCCCGACCGCCACCACCTCGTACGCGTTCTGGTCGAGATTGCGCAGAATGCTGCCGGCGGATACGCAGGAGATCGCATGCTCGCTGCTGCGCCCGCCGAAGACGAGCGCGACCTTGATCCGGTTCACAACCTTCAGACCGTACCGGCTGCGAGCGCGGCCTCAATATCGGCCAGTAGATCGTCGGTGTCCTCGATGCCCAGCGAGATCCGCGCGAACCCCTCCGGAACTGCGTCTCCCCAGCGAGCTCGGCGGTCCACCGAGCTGTGCACGCCGCCAAAACTCGTCGATGCCGCCAGCAGCTCACTCCGCTGCACCAGCGCGTGCACAGCGTCGGCATCGGCCAGTTCGATCGACACCAGTGAGCCGTACCGGCTCATCTGGGCGGACGCCACGGGATGAGATGGGTCGCTCGCGAGACCCGGATAGCGCACCGACGCGACCGCGGGATGCTCATGCAGCATCGTCGCCAACGCGAACGCGTTCTGGCATTGGCGGTCGAAACGCAACCCGGCGGTGGCAAGACTGCGCGCACCCAACCAGGCTTCGAAGGGACCCAGGATCGCTCCAGCCCGCGAACGTTCCTGCGCGACCGCCGACACAAGGTCCTCACGCGATCCAGCGACGTATCCCGCGATCAGGTCACTGTGACCCGAGAGCGCCTTCGTCGCGCTGGCCACCACCAGGTCGGCCCCCAATTCCAGGGGCAGCTGCCCCATCGGGGTGGCCGTGGTGTTGTCCACCACCAGAACACCACCGCCGGCATGCGTCTGCCGGGCCAGCAGTGCCAAATCGACGACGTCGAGCCGCGGGTTCGAGGGCGTCTCCGCCACCACCACATCCGCCCGCTCGGCAGCAGCCACGATCTCGTCTGAGGCGGCCGCGATGACGTTGATCCCCAACGCCGCAAGATTTTCCGTGGCGTAGCGCCGCGTCTGGTAGTACCCATCCGCAGGGACGACAAGGGTCTGTCCGGGCCGAACCAACGCCCGCAGAGCCGAGGTAATCGCGCCCATGCCCGAGCCGAACACCAGCGCGCTCTCGGCGCGCTCCAGTGCCGCCAGCCCCGATTCCCATTGCCTCCAACTGGGATTGGAGGCACGCCCATAGGTGTCGAGTGAGTCATCCTCGGGCACCGGCAGATGGTATGCGGAGGCGAACACCGGACCCGCCAGAAAGGGTTGCCCGGCAGCGGGTTCAGCGGTGGCGGCCACAACGGCCCGGGTCGATATCCCTGGCTCTGGCATGTGTTTACTCCGGTTTGGTACTGCGCCCCAGCAGTTGGGCGACGGCATCGGTGACGCTCAGTCCGCGATGACAGACGCCATGGACAGCCTCGGTGAGCGGCATCTCGACGTCATAGCTCGACGCCAGCGCCAGGATGGACTCACAGGAGGTGACTCCCTCGGCGACCCTACCGCCGCCGGCGTTACGTGCCTCTTGCAGCGTCTCACCGCGGCCCAGCCGCATACCGAAGGTTCGGTTCCGGGAGTGTGACGAGGTGCAGGTGGCTACCAGGTCGCCCACCCCCGCCAGTCCCGCAAGGGTGGTGTGACTGGCGCCCAGCGCCAGACCCAGCCGCGTGATCTCGGCCAGCCCGCGGGTGATGATGGTGGCAATCGTGTTCTCCCCCAACCCGACTCCGGCGGCCATCCCGCAGCTCAAGGCGATCACGTTCTTGCACGCACCGCCTATCTCGCAGCCGACCACATCAGAGTTGGTGTACGGGCGGAAGTAACGCGTGGAGAACGCACGCTGGAGGGCGACGGCCCTGGTCGAGTCGGTGCAGCCGATGACAGTGGCGGCGGGCTGGGATGAGGCGATCTCACTGGCCAGGTTCGGACCGGTCAGCACCGCCACCCGGCTGGGGTCGGCGCCCAGGACCTGTGTGATGACCTGGCTCATCCGCATGAGTGTGCCAACCTCGATGCCCTTGGCCACACTCACCACCGAGGATCCGGGTTCGATGAGATCGACCCAGGGGGTCAGGTTGGCGCGCAGCGACTGCGAGGGCACCGCGAGCAACACCAGGTTGGCACCCGTGAGGGCATCGGCGGCCACTCCGGTGGCGACTATCGAGGCAGGCAGATCCACATCACTGAGGTACACCGAGTTCCGGTGCGTCGCATTGATCTCATCGGCCAGTTCGGATCGGCGTGCCCACAAACGGACATCGTGACCGGCGTCGGCAAGTACCTTGCCCAACGCGGTCCCCCAGGAACCAGCTCCCATCACCGCCGCCGTGGCCATGGCAGACACCCTACTGGGAGCTGGCACCATGGAGATGTGGGCACGGAGCAAGTGGGCAGACAGGCCGACACAGACTTCAGCGTGATCATCGCGGTCAAGAACCTGTCGACCGCGAAGAGTCGCCTGGCACCGTCGCTCCCCGCACCCGAGCGGGAACGACTGGTACTGGGCATGCTGACGCACGCCATCACCGTGGCGTTTACCGCGGCCCGATCCGTCGCGGTCATCAGTCCCGACCCTGCCGCCAAGGCGGCGGCGGGAGAGGCCGGAGCACGGTTTATCTTCGATGACACCCCCGCCGGCCACCCCGATCCGCTGAACAACGCGTTACGGAACGCCGCGACACAGATGCGCGCATCGTCACCGAATCTTGTTGTGTTGCAAGCCGACCTTCCCGCAGTCACGGCCGAGGAATTCGCGGCAGCGGTGGAGCTCGCGCACCGCCACTTGCGTAGTTTTGTCGCCGACAGGCACGGCACCGGCACCGCGGCGCTATTCTGCACCGACGGCGATCTCAACCCGCTGTTCGGAACCGATTCAGCACGGCGACATCGGGATTCGGGGGCAGTCGAGCTCACCGGGAACTGGCCAGGATTGCGTTGCGACGTCGATACCCCGGAAGATCTGGCCGTGGCCCGCGAGCTGGGGGCGGCACTGCCCCTCTGACCCTATGATCACAAGGGTGACCACACCGAGCGTTCCCCCGGCGGCAACCACGATCGTGTCGGGTGAGGAGCTTCCCGAGGACCGGTATCTCAACCGGGAGCTCTCATGGCTGGATTTCAACACGCGCGTCCTCGCCCTGGCCGCCGACGAATCGCTGCCCATCCTGGAACGCGCCAAATTCCTGGCGATCTTCGCATCCAATCTGGACGAGTTCTATATGGTCCGCGTTGCCGGCCTGAAGCGCCGCGATGAGACCGGCCTGTCGGTGCGTTCCGCCGACGGGTTGTCCCCGCGCGAGCAGCTGAAACTAATCGGCGAGCGCACTCAGGAGATCTCGATCCAGCACGCCCGGGTGTTCAGCGAGTCGGTGCGCCCCGAGCTCGCCGAGAACGGCATCTTCGTCGTCACCTGGGCCGACCTGGCCGAGAACGAGCGGAGCTATCTCTCCTCATATTTCACCGACCAGGTTTTCCCGGTGCTGACCCCGCTGGCCGTCGACCCGGCGCATCCATTCCCCTACATATCCGGTCTGAGTCTGAATCTAGCCATCACCGTCCAGGTTCCCGAGACGGGCGGCCAGCATTTCGCCCGAATCAAGGTGCCTGACAACGTTGATCGATTCGTCAGGTTGCGCAGCCCCGAAGGTGCGGAAGCCTCCCAGACTGCACACAGCGCACGCTTCCTGCCCATGGAGGAACTCATCGCGGCGCATCTGTCGGCGCTGTTCCCCGGCCTGGAAGTCGTTGAACATCACGCCTTCCGCATTACCCGTAACGCCGATTTCGAGGTCGAGGAAGATCGGGACGAGGATTTGCTGCAGGCACTCGAACGAGAACTGGCACGACGACGATTCGGCTCGCCGGTGCGGCTCGAGGTCGCCGACGATATGACCGAGCACATGCTCGAACTGTTGTTGCGCGAGCTGGACGTGCATCCGGGTGATGTGGTGCAGGTGCCCGGGCTGGTCGACCTGTCCTGCTTGTGGCAGGTCTATGGCGTGGATCGTCCCGCGCTCAAGGACCCGACGTTCGTGCCGGCGACCCATCCCGCGTTCGGTCAGGGCGAAACCCCGAAGAGCATCTTCTCCACCCTCCGGGACGGTGATGTGCTCGTTCATCACCCCTACGACTCGTTTTCCACCAGCGTGCAACGGTTTATCGAGCAGGCGGCCGCCGATCCACAGGTGCTGGCCATCAAGCAGACGCTGTACCGCACCTCCGGCGACTCTCCCATCGTCAACTCGCTCATCGACGCCGCCGAGGCCGGTAAGCAGGTGGTCGCTCTAGTCGAGATCAAGGCGCGCTTCGACGAACAGGCCAACATCAAGTGGGCCCGCGCGCTGGAAGACGCTGGTGTGCACGTGGTCTATGGCTTGATCGGGCTCAAGACGCACTGCAAGACGTCGCTGGTGGTTCGGCGCGAGGGCTCGGCGATCCGTCGGTACTGCCACATCGGCACCGGCAACTACAACCCGAAGACCGCGCGGCTCTACGAGGATGTCGGTCTGCTGACCAGCGCGCCAGAGATCGGGGCGGACCTCACCGACCTGTTCAATTCCCTCACCGGGTACTCGCGAAAGGTTTCCTACCGCAACCTATTGGTGGCACCGCAGGGAATTCGCGCGGGGATTATCGACCGTATCGACCGTGAGATCGCCGCACACCGGGCCGGGCAGGACGCCCGAATCCGGTTGAAAATGAACGCACTGGTCGACGAGCAGGTGATCGACGCGTTGTACCGAGCCTCCCAGGCCGGGGTGCCAGTAGAGGTGGTGGTGCGTGGGATTTGCGCACTGCGACCCGGGGTTCCGGAGTTCTCGGGCACCGTGACGGTGCGGTCCATTCTCGGCCGTTTCCTTGAACATTCGCGCATCATTCACTTCCGCGCCGTCGACGAATTCTGGATCGGCAGTGCGGACATGATGCACCGTAACCTGGATCGACGGGTCGAGGTCCTCGCGCGAGTCACCGACCCCAAGCTCACAGCACAGCTCGACGATATGTTCACCTCGGCGTTGGACTCTCGAACCCGGTGCTGGGAATTGCAGCCCGACGGCCAGTGGCTGGCCTCGCCCGCAGACGGCGAGGAAGTACGCGACCACCAGATCGAGATGATGAAACGGCACCGCTCGCACACATAAGTTGTCCTGGCCGAACCACTCTCCCCCGAAGGAGCTTTCGTGCCCGATCCGACCACCCGGACCGGCGCAGCGGTCCTTGCCGCGGGGGCGGCGCTCTGGCGGTACCAGGGCGACCCTGCCGACGGCGACATCGAAGTAGCGCTGGTTCACCGCCCACGGTATGACGATTGGTCATTACCTAAGGGGAAGCTCGACCCTGGTGAGACGGCGGCAATCGCCGCGGTCCGCGAGATCGCCGAGGAGACTGGGTTTACCTCGCGGCTCGGCAGACGATTACCGTCCGTGAGTTATCCGGTGTCCCAGGGAACCAAACGCGTCAAATATTGGGCGGCACAAGCTTTAGACGGAAAGTTCGAAGCCAACCATGAAGTCGACGAGATTCAATGGCTACCGATAGCGCGCGCGATCAAGATCGTCAGCTATGCGGTTGACCGGAAAGTGCTGCGAAATCTCGCAAAGCACGAAATTGACACCCAGACATTGATTATCGTGCGTCACGCAAAGGCGGGGCGAAAGGAACGCTATTCGGGAGACGACACCCTGCGGCCATTGGACAAGAAAGGCCGCGCCCAAGCCGAGGCGCTCACTGGTCAACTACTTGCATTCGGCGCCGACGCCATTCACGCCGCCGATCGACTGCGTTGTCGGCAGACCGTGGAACCGGTTGCCGAGGAGTTGAACACGGTGATCTACAGCGAGCCCGCGCTCAGCGAAGAGGCCTATTGGGCAGACCGAAAGCGCGCGCATCGCAGGATTCTTGAAATCGCCGGATCGGACGGGGTCCGGGTGGTATGCACACAGGGCCGGGTCATTCCGGATCTCATCGAATGGTGGGCGCATCGCGACGGCATCCGCCCCGATAAGTCACGTAACCGTAAGGGCAGCATATGGGTGCTGTCGATGCGCGGCCAGAAGCTGGTGGCCGCAGATCATCTGGACAGCCCGCTGCCCGCCGTGGGCTGACGGGGGCTACCCCCTGACGTCACCTACCCCTGAAATACAAACATCGGGCCCCACCCTGAGGTGGGACCCGATGTTGTTTGAAACTACTTGCGGCCCTTCTTGGCCGGTGCCTTCTTGGCCGGAGCCTTCTTGGCAGGAGCCTTGGTTACGGCCTTCTTGACGGGAGCCGCCTTCTTGGCCGGAGCCTTCTTGGCGGGAGCAGCCTTCTTGACTACTACTGCCTTCTTGACCGGAGCCTTCTTGGCGGGAGCAGCCTTCTTGACTACTACTGCCTTCTTGACCGGAGCCTTCTTAGCAGGAGCAGCCTTCTTGACTACCGCCTTCTTGACCGGTGCTGCCTTCTTGGCCGGAGCCTTCTTGGCAGGAGCAGCCTTCTTGGCAGCGCCACGCTTGGCCGGAGCCGCGGTGGAACCACGCTTCACAGCGGGGCCGTCGGACGGGAGCTTCTGTGCGCCAGAGACAACCGCCTTGAACTGTGCGCCGGGACGGAACGTCGGAACGGACGTCGGCTTCACCTTGACAGTCTCACCGGTGCGCGGGTTGCGGGCGACGCGTGCGGCGCGGCGGCGCTGCTCGAAAACGCCAAAACCGGTGATAGTCACGCTCTCACCCTTATGCACGGTGCGAACGATGGTGTCGACGACGTGCTCCACCGCAGCGGTGGCCTGCCGACGATCCGAGCCCAATTTCTGTGTCAGAACGTCGATGAGCTCTGCTTTGTTCATGTAAAACCCTCCGAAGCCAGTGGTCCACGTTGAACCGACTTCGAACACGGTAAACCCAACACCACCTGATTTCCAAGTGCCACGCGTAATTTCGGCAAAATTCTCTAAGCCTTTTACCAACCCAAAAGGAATGCCCTTGCCCCCCAAGGGCGCCCAATCAGCTACTCAGAAGGCTCCAAAGTACGGGGTTTGAACTCCGGCCGTGAAGCCTCAAAAGCCGCAATCTCATCGACTTTTCGCAGCGTAAGGCCTATATCGTCCAATCCTTCGAGCAGCCGCCATCGGGTGTAGTCGTCAATCGCAAACGGCACCACCGCCGTTCCGGCAGTGACCGTCCGATCCTCAAGATTCACAGTGAGTTCCAAGCCCGGATCCTGCTCGATAAGTTTCCACAGCAGCTCGATGTCGGACTGATCCACCAGTCCCGCAAGCAGACCGGCCTTACCGGCGTTGCCCCGGAAGATATCTCCGAAACGGGACGACAGTACTACTCGAAACCCGTAGTCCATCAAGGCCCAAACGGCGTGCTCTCGGGATGATCCAGTGCCGAAATCCGGCCCGGTGACGAGAACACTGCCCCGGTTGAACGGTTCCAGATTCAGAATGAACGAGGGATCGTTGCGCCAGCTGGCGAAGAGCCCGTCCTCGAAACCTGTTCGGGTGACACGCTTGAGGTACACCGCCGGGATGATCTGATCGGTGTCGACGTTGGAACGACGCAGCGGCACACCTATTCCGGTGTGAGTGTCGAATGCCTCCACTATTTCCTCCCTGTGCCTTTCGCAGCTGCCTATTTTTCGGATTTTGCCAAATCAACTGGCGATGAGAGCTTTCCCCGCACCGCGGTGGCCGCCGCGACAGCCGGTGAAACCAAGTGAGTGCGGCCGCCCTTGCCCTGGCGGCCCTCGAAATTCCGGTTCGACGTCGAGGCGCACCGCTGCCCCGGGGACAGCTGGTCGGGATTCATACCCAGACACATCGAGCAGCCCGCCTGACGCCACTGGGCGCCCGCCGCGGTGAAAATCTCGCCCAATCCCTCGGATTCGGCCTGGACGCGTACCCGCATAGAGCCAGGAACGATGAGCATGGTGACCCCTTCGGCCACCTTCCGGTGCCGCAGCACGTCCGCCACCGCCCGCAGATCCTCGATCCGTCCGTTGGTGCACGACCCGACGAACACGGTGTCCACCGGGATCTCACGCATCGGCGTACCCGGCGTGAGATCCATGTAGGTCAACGCCTTCTCGGCCGCCAGCCGCTGCTCCTCGTCGGCCATCAGCTCGGGATCGGGAACCTCGGCACCCAATGGCACTCCCTGTGCGGGATTGGTGCCCCAGGTGACAAAGGGCGTCAAAGTGCTGGCGTCGATGTGCACTTCGGCGTCGAACTGGGCGCCCTCGTCAGTGCGCAGCGAGTCCCATTCGGCCACAGCGGCATCCCACAGCTCCCCCTTGGGCGCGTGCGCACGATCTTTGAGATACGCATATGTCGTTTCGTCGGGCGCGACCATCCCCGCCCGGGCACCCGCCTCAATAGACATATTGCACATAGTCATTCGGGCTTCCATCGACATCTCCTCGACAGCCCGGCCTCGATACTCAAGGACATACCCCTGGCCACCGCCGGTGCCGATCTTCGCGATGACCGCCAGGATGACATCCTTGCTGGTGACGTCCGCCGGCAGGCGGCCGTCGATACTGATGGCCATGGTCTGAAATGGCCTTAGCGGCAAGGTCTGCGTGGCCATCACGTGCTCGACCTCAGAGGTCCCGATCCCCATCGCCAGCGCCCCGAAGGCTCCGTGTGTGGAGGTATGGCTGTCACCGCACACGACCGTGGTGCCCGGCTGGGTCAATCCCAGCTGCGGCCCGACAACGTGCACGATGCCCTGTTCCACGTCACCCATCGGGTGCAGGCGGATACCGAATTCCTCGCAGTTGCGTCGCAGTGTTTCCACCTGGGTGCGTGACACCGGATCGGCGATCGGCTGGTCGATATCGACCGTCGGCACGTTGTGATCCTCGGTCGCGATAGTCAGATCCGGCCGGCGCACCGGACGCCCGGCAAGCCGCAGGCCGTCGAACGCCTGCGGACTGGTCACCTCGTGGACCAAATGCAGATCGATATAGATGAGATCGGGCTCGCGGGCCGCCCCCTCACCCTTTCCGCGTACCACTACGTGGGAGTCCCAGACCTTCTCTGCCAGGGTCCTGGGCTGTTGGACCTTGCTCATCGTCAGCTCCGTGCTCGTTGCATCTCATTATTTGGAACGTTAGTATCGTTCTGTGAGACAGCATAGCGGCATCGGCGTCCTCGACAAAGCAGTGCAGGTCCTGACCGCGATAGGCGACTCCCCCTGCGGGCTCGCGGAATTGTGCGAGCGCACCGGCCTCCCCCGCGCCACCGCTCACCGGCTGGCCGCGGGGCTGGAGGTCCACCGATTCCTGTCGCGTGACGGTGATGGGCAGTGGCAGCTCGGTGCCGGGCTGACCGAACTCGCCGTGCATGTCAGCGATCCGCTGCTGAGTGCCAGCGTCCAGGTACTACCGAAGCTGCGTGAGATCACCGGCGAGAGCGTGCAGCTCTATCGCAGGGAAGGCACCGTGCGCGTGTGCGTCGCGGCACTCGAACCACCGGCCGGGCTTCGCGACACCGTGCCGGTCGGTTCCCGCCTGCCCATGTCCGCCGGATCCGGTGCCAAAGTCCTCCTTGCACACAGCGATCCAGCCACTCAGGCGGCGGTGCTCCCCGGCGCGACATTCACCGAACGCGCCCTGGCCGACGTGCGCAAGCGAGGTTGGGCGCAGAGCGCGGCCGAACGCGAGGCCGGGGTCGCCAGCGTGTCGGCCCCCGTTCGCGATCACCACGGCAATGTCATTGCGGCGATATCGGTTTCCGGTCCGATCGACAGGATGGGACGGCGGCCAGGGGCACGCTGGGCCGCCGATCTCGTTGCCGCCTCCGAGGCGATCACGCTGAGACTTTAAGCTCCGATTATGGGAAGCAATCAACGCTCACAGATCGTCATGTCCGACGAAGAGATCACCGAGTTCATCAACAACTCACGCACCACAACAATGGCCACCATCGGCGCCGACGGGCAGCCACACTTGGTGGCGATGTGGTACGCGGTACTCGATGGCGAGCTGTGGTTCGAGACCAAGGCCAAGTCGCAGAAGGTCGTCAACCTCAAGCGCAATCCCACCATCACGTGTCTTATCGAGGACGGTCTTACCTACGACACTCTGCGTGGGGTGTCGATCGAGGGTCAGGCCGAGATCGTCGAGGACCCGGACCTCCTGTTCCAGGTCGGCATCAGCGTCTTCGAGCGTTATACCGCGCCGTACACCGAAGAAATGAAGCCCATCGTCGAGGCGATGCTCAACAAGCGCATCGCGGTCCGCGTGCGCCCCGCCCGCATCCGGTCCTGGGATCACCGCAAGCTCGGCCTGCCCGTGATGCCACTCGGCGGTTCGACGGCACCGAAAGAGTAGGCGAGAGAGTGGGCCAGCTCGTCCGCGAGGCGCTCGACTCCTTCCGTGAGGGTCTGCGGCATAAGAAGATCAAACGACCGCTCAGCGACGCGCTGGTCCACCACCTCGATACCGGCGGAACGGCCGGACAGCACGCCGACCAGATCCGCCAACTACAAGCCGAGGTCGATGAGTTCGACGTTGATATCGACAAGGTGGGGATCAAGCGCGCCCGCAAGTTTGTGATCTGGAGTCTGCGGAACCAGCACCCCGAGCTGACCGAGGAAGCCCTGCGCACGCTGGGGAATTACCGCGCCAAGACGTGGCGCTAGCTGCCGCTAGAAAACTTTGTACCCCCGATGGGATTCGAACCCACGCTACCGCCGTGAGAGGGCGGCGTCCTAGGCCGCTAGACGACGGGGGCTAGAACATTTCGTGCGACGCGCGAGGCGTGCAGGCTTGACAGTCTAGCCCACCTCGATACATCACACCAAATCACTTGTCGCGCAAATGATTTGCGCTGGGGTACCAGGACTCGAACCTAGAATGAGGGAATCAGAATCCCTAGTGTTGCCAATTACACCATACCCCATTGGCTTCGAAGAACCGCAGGTCAAGGCACTGACTGCGGACTTCAAGGCCGACGAGCAGACTACCAAACCAAGGGCGGTTAACCCGAATCGGTCTAGCCCTCTACCTCATTTTCCCAGGTCCGGGCATTTCGAAGACGCTCGAGGGTTCGGTCGCGGCCCAGTAGTTCCATCGATTCGAACAATGGCGGGCTGATCGAGGCCCCGGTAGCGGCGACCCGCAGCGGGCCGAACGCCTTGCGTGGTTTGAGCTCGAGCCCCTCGATGAGGGCGCTCTTGAGCGCCTCCTCGATCGCCGGGGTGGTCCATGCGTCGATCGACTCCAGCGCGCCGATCGACGCATCCAGCACCGGCAGCGACGCCTCCCCCAGTTCCTTGCGCGCCGATCCCGGGTCGATGGCGTAGGCGTCATCGTTGAGGAACTTCAGCAGACCCCAGGCATCGCCCAGCACGACAACCCGCGTCTGCACCAAATCCGCCGCCACCGCGAAGGCACCGTCGTCGAGTCCGAGCTCGTGCCCCTGCGCCGCGAAGAAGGCACGCAGCCGCGCCACGAATTCCTCCGGAGACAGCAGCCGGATGTGTTCGGCATTGATGGCGTCTGCCTTCTTCTGATCGAAGCGCGCCGGATTCGAGTTGACATCGGCGACGTCGAAGGCCGCGACCATATCCTGCAGGCTGAAAATATCGTGATCGTCCGCGATCGACCAGCCCAGCAGCGCAAGGTAATTCAGCAGCCCCTCGGGGATGAACCCGCGGTCGCGATGCAGGAACAGGTTGGACTGGGGATCACGCTTGGACAGCTTCTTGGTGCCCTCACCGAGCACGGACGGCAGGTGCGCGAACCGAGGTATCGAGTCCGCCACGCCGATCCGGATCATGGCCTCGTACAAGGCGATCTGGCGCGGCGTCGACGGCAGCAGGTCCTCACCGCGCAGCACATGGGTGATCTTCATCAACGCGTCATCGACCGGGTTCACCAAGGTGTACAACGGGTCTCCGCTGGCACGGGTCAGCGCGAAATCGGGAACCACGCCCGCCGCGAACGTGGTCTCCCCACGCACCAGGTCGTCCCAGGTGATGTCGTGATTGGGCATGCGCAGCCGGAGGACGGGGCTACGACCCTCCGCCCGGAACGCGGTGCGCTGCTCGTCGGTGAGATCGCGGTCGTAGTTGTCGTACCCCAGTTTCGGATTGCGCCCCGCGGCGAGGTGGCGGGCCTCCACCTCCTCGGGTGTCGAGAACGCCTCATAGGCCTCCCCGGCTTCGAGCAGCTTGCGCACCACATCGAGATGCATCTCCTTGCGCTGCGACTGCCGATACGGAGCGTACGGCCCGCCGACCTCGGGACCCTCGTCCCAGTCCAGGCCCAGCCACCGCAACGCGTCTAGAAGCGCCAGATAGCTCTCCTCGCTGTCGCGGCCGGCATCGGTGTCCTCGATGCGGAATACGAAGTCACCTCCGCAGTGTCGCGCGTACGCCCAGTTGAACAGCGCGGTGCGGACCAGACCGACATGCGGGGTGCCGGTCGGCGACGGGCAGAAACGAACCCGGACTCGGTTGGATCCCTTTGGATCACTCATTCTTACTTCGCCTTCCGCACAACAGGATTGGATAACGTACCGATTCCTTCGATGGTGACGCTCACGGTGTCGCCGTCGACGATGGGCCCCACACCCTCGGGAGTTCCGGTGAGAATCACGTCACCGGGCAACAAAGTCATCACTGCGGAGACCCACGCCACGATCGCCCCGACATCATGCAGCAGCAGCGAGGTGCGACTGCTCTGCTTGACCTCGCCGTTGACCTCGGTACGAATGGCCAGGTCGGCGGGGTCCAGATCGGTGACGATCCACGGCCCCAGCGGGCAAAACGTGTCGTGTCCCTTGGCACGCGTCCACTGACCGTCGGCGCGCTGGTGATCGCGTGCCGACACGTCATTGCCGATCGTGTACCCCAGAATGACCTCGGCCGCCCGGGAGGCGGGCACGTCTTTACACGGCCGACCGATCACGATGGCGAGCTCGCCCTCGTGGTGCACCTCGGATGCGCTGGCCGGCAGCTGGATCGGCAGGCCGGGACCGATGATTGACGTGTTGGGCTTGATGAAGATCACCGGTGTCTCCGGGGGTTCACCACCCATTTCCGCGGCATGGGCGGCGTAGTTCTTGCCCATGCACACCACCTTGCTGGCAAGGATCGGCGCCAACAGCCTGACATCGGCGAGCGGCCACTGCCGCCCGGTGAAGGTGGGGTTGCCGAAGGGATGTTCGGCGATTTCGCGTGCGGTCTCGTCTTCGATGCTGACGAAGGCGACACCGTCCGGGCTGGCAATACGTCCTAGGCGCATTTACATGAGCCTAGTTGCCGGGCTTGGCGGCTTCCGCTGTGTCCTTCTCCGTTGTGTCCTCCGCCGGTGTGTCATCCCGGATGTTCGCCCGGGTGACCAGTGCCACAAGGAAATCCTCCAGCCGGTCGCGGGTGATATCGAGCTCGCCGCGAAACCAGCTGGTGACCAAGTCCAGGCCACCCGAAACCAGCGTGAACGTGGCCAGGTCCAGGTCGGGATCCAGCGCATCGTCGGCGGGAAGCAACACACGGCCCTGGTCGGCCATCACCTGCGCCAGCGTCTTGACCAGATCACGCCGGCGGGCGGCCAGTCCCTCGGTGGCCTGAGATTCCACCAGAAGCCTGCCCAGTCGCGTATCGGCGGTGAGAAACCGCAGTCCGCTTCCGATGGCCGCACGGGAGCGCACCACCGGGTCGGTGGATTGCGAGCTCTCGACGATGGCCTCGAAGATGGCAGCCGATCCCGCGAGCATCTGTTCGTCGAGCATGGCGAGCAGCAGCTCATCGGTGCTGCGGAAACTCTCGTAGAAGTACCGGTCGTTGAGCCGGGCCTCGGCACACACCCCGCGCACCGTGAGACCGCTCACCCCCGACGCCGCGACCAGGTTCAGTGCCGCATCGAGCAGCACGGCACGACGACGCGCGCGTCGCTCGTTGGGCGTGACGCCACCGTAGTTACGGGAGGCCATTCGCCAATTGTTGCACTTCGGTACTTGACCTCACGGCATTTTTTGGTGAACACTCTCACCAGATGGTGAGGCGCGTCACCAGATGGTCGCCTGCCCACTGTCAACTTTCAACGACGAAAGGACCTGGTCGATGACCTCGAGCCGGCAGAAGCTGCCCAATCCGCCGCAGCTTCGCGAGTTCCCATTCAACGTGTTCACTCGCTTTCTGGCCGGACGGGATATCCGCGCGACCGCCGAGCAGCGGGAGTCCTTCCGCCAGTACGCGCATGTCGGCGACCCGCTCGCCGATGCAGTGGTCGCAATGTTCGCGCGTTTCCCAGCAGGTCACGGGCGCCGGATGTTCGAGATGGCCCTAGAGTCCGGCATCGAATCGGTCGACAATCCCCCCGAGGAACTCGTTGCGTTCTTCGCGCAGATCGATGCCCGGCCGTACTGGCTCGACGACGCCAAGCTTGAGCTGGCCGCGCGGGTCAGCATGCGCACTGGAGTCGTCGGGCTGGGTTTGGCACTGCCCGGCCTTGCCCTCACCGGGGGTTACCTTTCGTCCCGTGCCGATAAGCCCCTGGTCGGTACCGGCAACCTGAATCTGCAAGCTGCGGCGCCGCGTCGACTGCACGAGACGGCGCAATGGCTCATCGACGTCACCTCTCCCGGCGGACTCGAGCGATTCGCCGCCGGTTTCAAGGGAGTTCCTCGCGTACGTCTGATGCATGCGTTGGTTCGCGGTGCCATGAACCGGCGGGATGACTGGGACTACGAGAACTGGGACACCCCGATCAACCAGATCCAGCTGGCGGGAACGCTGATGCTCTTCTCGCTGGCCAACCTCGCCGGGTGCCAGGCGATGGGCATGAGTTTCTCGGAAACCGAGCGCGAGGCAGTCTTCCATTTCTGGCGATATGTGGGGCAGCTCATGGGAATTCAGCCCGAGCTCGTACCCACCAGCGAGGAGGACACCTGGCGGTTGTTCTGGCTGGAAGCCGATACCGAGTTCCTGCCTGACGAGGATTCGTACTCGCTGACGCAGGCGCTACATGGGTCCGCACAGGACGAGCCGGCATTCATGCGGCTTTCCCGCGCATATCTGTCGTCCTACAGCCGCCTCATCCTCGGGAAGACGCATGCCGATCACTTGGGGCTTGTCGACAGCAAGCCGATGCAGGCCGCGGTCCTCGGGACGTCGGTGGTCAACTGGTTCTTCGAGCGCCGCAACATCCTGCCCGGGATGACCCGAATGAGTGAGGAATTCGGTCACTTTGCGCGGCGCCAGATCGTCTCGCGGGGCATGGCGCAGACCGGTGGCGATCGCACGTACCGGCAACACGACAAGCTCGCGACCGCGAGTTAACTATATCCCATATATTGAGACACATATTCAACAATATGAGATAGATGTGGAACCATGTGAGCATGGTCCACGTCGATGAGGTTGGTACAGCACGCCGTTGGGCGATGCTGGCCATCGCCCTGGGATCCACGGCCGGTGCCAATGTCTTCATCAACGGTGTGGCATTCCTCATACCGGCCCTGCACACCCAGCGCGGACTCGACCTTGCCAACGCGGGGCTGCTGTCGGCGATGCCCAGCTTCGGCATGGTGCTGACGCTCATCGCGTGGGGCGCTCTCATCGACCGATTCGGCGAACGGATCGCCCTGGTGAGTGGGCTGGCACTGACGGCACTGGCCGCATTCGCGGCCGCCGAATCGCCATCGCTGATGGTGACGGGTGTATTCCTGCTGTTGGGCGGGGCGGCCGCCGCGGCCTGCAATTCGGCGAGCGGGCGGGTAGTGGTCGGCTGGTTCCCGCCCCACCAACGCGGGACAGTCATGGGCATCCGCCAGATGGCCCAGCCGCTCGGCGTGGCGGCGGGCGCGCTGGTCATCCCGCGGATTGCCGAAGGCCACGGCGTCGCGGCGGCGTTGATCTTCCCGGCGGTGGTGTGTGCGGTGTCATCGGCGGTATGCCTGGTAGGCATCATCGACCCGCCACAACCACCCCGATCGGAAGCTCCCGAAGAACACCTGGCCAATCCCTACCGCGGGTCACGGATGCTGTGGCTCATCCACGGGGTGTCCGTGCTGCTGGTCGTGCCTCAAGTGGTGGTGTGGACGTTCACCCTGGTGTGGTTGGTCACCGACCGGGGCTGGAGCATCGGCGCTGCTAGCGTCATGGTGACGGTCGCGCAGCTGACCGGGGCACTCGGCCGTGTCGCGGCCGGGATGTGGTCCGACCGTTGGGGTTCGCGCATGCGGCCGATCCGAGTAATCGCTGCCGCGGCGTCGGCCGCCATGGCATTGCTCGCCGTCACCAATCAGTTGGACTGGTCGATCAGCGTTGTCGTCATGCTCGTCGCATCGGTGATCACGGTGTCGGACAACGGCTTGGCCTACACCTCGATCGCCGAGATCGCCGGGCCGTTCTGGAGCGGCCGCGCACTGGGTGCCCAGAACACCGGTCAGCTGTTGGCCGCCGCTGTCGCCCCGCCCGTTTTCGGGGCCGTGGCAGCGGTGGCAGGTTTCTCGGCAGCGTTCGCCATATGCGCACTATTCCCTTTGGCGGCAGTCGGATTGGTTCCGGTCAGTCGGGAGCGAAGTCTTCAAGATTCTCCGCGCAACGGATGAGCAGATCCGCCAGCTGATTCCTCTCCCTGACCGACATCCCTTGCTCCATATCGGATTCAACGGATCCGATAGCCGCTGCACCTAAGTGCAGTCGGCGACCGCCGGTTGCGGTGAGACGAAGCGCCCTTGTCCGCCCCTTGGGTGGCCCATCAGTGGGCTCCACCAGGCCAGCGCCGCGCAAAGTCGATAACACGTCCTGCAGCGATTGGCGCGTCACGAAGCACAGCCTCGCCAACTCAGAGGCGGAGGCGTTCGGATGGTCGGCCAGTGCGCGCAACACCGCGTACTGAGCCATCGACAGGCCGGTGGCGCGCAGGGCGCCGTCGCAACGCCTGCGCAGTGCGAGCTGTACTCGCTTGATCAAGTAGCCCGGAGCAACCTCGATCTCTACGCCCATGACAGGAACCTTACATCAATGCTAGCCTGATGTAAGGAACCTGACATAGGAGAAGACGATGCCTGCCATCGAACAGAACAGCACGCATGCGACGTTGATCAACGTATTCACCGTCGAACCGCAGAACGCGGACGCGCTCATCGAGCTACTCGTCACCGCCACCGAAGAGGTCATGCAGCACGTCCCAGGATTTCTCTCGGCCAATATCCATCGGTCCCTGGACGGACAACGCGTCGTCAACTATGCGCAATGGGAAAGCGCCGAGGCGTATCAGGCCATGCTGAGTGACCCCAAGTCGCGCGAGCACATGGCGCCCTGTGCAGCGCTCGCGGTCAGCTTCGATCCTCACCTTTACACCGTCGAAGCGGTGCACGCTCATAGCCGGGCAGCGAGGAGCTGAAAACCGATGCCGCAATACACAGTTCGCAGGCGCGTGCGCGGACGCTGGTCACTGACCACCAGCCGCTCGTTCTGGGAGGGCTTTACGCCGGCCGTCCTTCCCGGACGTTCGCCCGGTCCAAACGATGCCTTGCACACCGTATTTCGCGTAGATGAGGACTGGTCTCATGCCCAGGCCGAAGTGACCCAAGACGGGCAGACGGCGATCGTTCAGGTGACGGGCGATGGCGACCTCGACGCCGCGGCAGCCCAAGTGGGCCGCTTCTTGTCGCTAGATGTCGACGCAACAGATTGGCCCCAAGTCGGTCGGCGAGACGCCGTAATCGGCGATGCTCAGCGGCGACTACCCGGCCTGCGCCCCTGCGGATTCCATTCCCCCTATGAGGCCGCCGCGTGGGCGGTGCTCTCTCAGCGCATCAGGATCGCTCAAGCCGCGAAACTACGCGCCCAACTAGTGCGTGATCACGGAGACGACGGCGCCTTTCCCGCACCTAGCCGACTACGACGCCTCGATCTCGATCTGCCGGGCCGAAAGACCGAGTATCTGCAAGCCGTCGCCGAAGCCGCACTCGATGGCCAGCTCGATGGCGCGAGGCTGCAGACTGCAGATCCAGCACATGCAGTCCGCCAGCTCCAATCCATCCTCGGCATCGGCCCATTCGCGGCCGAACTCATCGTGCTGCGCGGAGCGAACGCTCCGGACGCGCTCCCCCGCCACGAGGGCCGCCTGGACGCCGAGATCGCGGAGCAATACGGCGTCGGCCGCGCACTCGAGGATATCGCCGAGCTCTGGCGCCCGTTTAGAACCTGGGCCGCCGTTCACCTGCGGGCATTGCGCGAACAGCGCACGCACGAGATTGCCGGGCCGCTGACAACGTCTCGACACCGTGGAATCGGTGCACGAGAAGAAATTAGAGGAAGCTAGCGATCCGATCACCGGTCGCCGAGGTAGACAGCTTCTCGTCGCCACGAGTGGCCAGATGCTCCTCGACGGCCCTCTCCACTCGGGCTGCTGCCTCGGTCTCGCCGAGGTGATTCAGCAGTAACGAGACCGACACCACGGCAGCCGTAGGATCGGCGATCCCCTGGCCCGCAATATCCGGAGCGCTACCGTGCACGGGCTCGAACATCGACGGGTTCTTGCCTGAACCATCGATGTTTCCGCTCGCGGCCAAACCGATGCCACCGGTCACGGCGGCAGTCAGGTCAGTGATGATGTCGCCGAACAGGTTGTCGGTGACGATCACGTCGAACCGGCCCGGGTCGGTCACCATGTGGATGGTGGCTGCGTCGATGTGCTGGTACGACACCTGCACATCTGGGTGCTCCGCGGCGACCTCGTCGACAGTCCGCGTCCAGAGCGAGCCTGCGAACTTGAGCACGTTGTTCTTGTGCACCAGCGTCAGGTTCTTGCTGCGGGCCTCGGCACGCTGGAATGCGTTGCGCACCACACGCTCCACCCCGAACCGGGTGTTGAGGCTGACCTCGGTGGCCACCTCGTGCGGCGTCTCGACGCGGATCGCACCGCCGTTGCCGGTATACGGCCCCTCGGTGCCCTCACGCACCACCACCAGGTCGATGGCGGGATTACCGGCCAGCGGGCCGGTGACGCCGGGGTACAGCTTCGCGGGGCGCAGGTTGATGTGGTGATCGAGTGCAAATCGGGTGTGCAGCAGCAGGCCGCGTTCCAGCACTCCACTCTGGACTGACGGATCGCCAATGGCGCCAAGCAGAATAGCGTCATGTCCGCGTAGCTCTTCGAGCACCGAATCCGGCATCAGCTCGCCGGTGGCCAGGTACCGACGGGCACCCAGGTCGTATTCGGACTTCTGGACACCGGGCAGTACCGCGTCGAGGATCTTGACGGCCTCGCCGATGACCTCGGGCCCGATGCCGTCACCGGCGATAATCGCGAGCTTGGTCATGAAAGGTCCACCAGCTCAAGAGTTGTCGCACCGACGGCGGAACGGATTTCTTCCAGCACGGCATCCGGAGCGGTGCGGTCGAGGCGCAGGATGATGGTGGCGGCCTCACCGGCGGCGTCCTGGCTCAGCTGGGCAGCCTGGATATTCACACCGGCCGAGCCGAGGACCGTACCGATCTTGCCGAGCGCACCGGCTACATCGGCGTAATTGATGACCAGGTTCACGCCCTCGGCACGCAGGTCGAAGTTGCGGCCGTTGATCTGAACGATCTTCTGCACCAGCTGCGGGCCGGACAGCGTGCCCGCGACGTTGATCACCGAACCGTCGGCGTACACGGCGCGCACATCGACGACGCTGCGGTGGTTTGGGCTCTCGGTGGCCGTGGTGATCTCCGCGCTCACTCCGCGCTCGTCGGCGATCGAGGGGGCGTTCACGAAGGTCACCTGATCCTCGATCACCGATGAGAAGAGTCCGCGCAGTGCGGAAAGCTTCAGCACTGCAACGTCTTCGGAGGCCAGCTCACCGCGTACGTCGACCGACAGCGAGGTGGGCAGCTGCTCGGAGACGGCACCGATGAGCACGCCGAGCTTGCGCACGACCTCGAGCCACGGCGCGACCTCTTCGCTGACGACTCCCCCACCGACGTTGACCGCATCCGGTACGAATTCGCCAGCCAGGGCCAGCTTCACGCTCGCGGCCACATCGGTACCGGCGCGGTCCTGCGCCTCACTGGTCGAGGCACCCAGGTGCGGGGTCACCACAACCTGGTCGAGATCGAAAAGCGGGCTGTCGGTGCAGGGCTCGGTGGCGAACACGTCAAGGCCCGCGCCGCGGACATGGCCGCTGCGGATGGCGTCGGCCAGCGCCGCCTCATCAATGAGCCCACCGCGCGCGGCGTTCACGATGATGACGCCCTGCTTGGTCTTGGCGAGCGCTTCCTTGCCGATGAGGCCCGCGGTCTCTGGAGTCTTGGGCAGGTGCACCGAGATGAAATCTGCCCGACCCAAAAGTTCGTCGAGGGTCAGCAGCTCGATGCCGAGCTGCGCGGCGCGGGCAGCGGAGACGTAGGGGTCGTAGGCGACGATATGCGTCCCGAACGCGGCGAGCCGCTGCGCGACTAGCTGGCCGATCCGGCCCAGACCCACTACGCCGACGGTCTTGCCGTATATCTCGGTGCCGTTGAAGGACGACCGCTTCCAGGTCTTCTCTTTGAGGGAGGCGTCAGCGGGCGGGATCTGCCGTGCGGTGGACAGCAGCAGCGCGACGGCATGCTCGGCGGCGCTGTGGATGTTCGAGGTGGGTGCATTGACGACCAGCACACCGCGCGCGGTTGCCGCCTTGACATCGACATTGTCGAGTCCGACACCGGCGCGCGCGACGATCTTGAGCTTGGTTCCCGCTGCCAGGACCTCGGCGTCAACGGTGGTCGCCGAGCGCACCAACAGCGCGTCGGCCTCGGGTACCGCGGCTAGCAGCGCGGGGCGGTCGGGGCCGTCGACCCAGCGCACCTCAACACCATCACCGAGTGCTTCTACGGTCGACTGGGCAAGTTTGTCGGCAATCAACACGACTGGACGTTCGCTCACGTCGTCATAGCTTAGTGTGCCCTCCGATGCGGCGGACATCACAGTGGTCGACACATCGAGTAGCGCACTACTCGCGACTGACGGCACTCCACTGAACCACGCTGCGGTGCATGAATGAACTACATGCTCCGCCTACGAGTGGCAAACACGCGGTCCGAAGCGGTGACACTCTGTGGAAACTGTCCGAGCTGTTCTATGGCGACGGACGTCGCTACCGGGTAATCGCGGTGGTCAACGGCTTGTCCGATCCGGACCTCATCGAGATCGGGCAGGAACTTGAAATCCCGTACGTCACCTTCCGCTATCAGGTCAAGGCCGGCGACACCAAGGGGAAAATCGCAGAACACTTCTACGGCAGCTTCTCGATGAGTGGGGTGTTCGAGAGCCCCAGCGGCGTATCGCAGCGCGACCTGATTGTCGGCGAATGGCTGCTGATTCCCGATCTCGCCAACGTGGGACATCACACCGTGATGTCGGGCGAGACACTGCAGGTGCTCGCCGATCGGTGGTACGGCGATTGGTCGCTATGGATAGTTATCGCGATTGCGAACCAGCTGGCCGGCGACGACCCTGAACCCGGCTCGGTGCTCATTCAGCCTCGGCTTAACCGGCGCCACACCGTGGTCGCCGGCGACACGCTATGGAAGCTGGCGAGTCAGAACTACGGCGATTATGGCGACGACCGGACACAGATGGCGGTCGCCATGACGGCAGCAGCCAACCTGATCGACGATCTCGATCACATCACCGTGGGGCAGGTCATCTACTTCCCGTCGATCGACCTGGGTGGCTGACGGGCCGCTGACACGCGATCAGACATTGGCGAGATCGACGCCACGCGTCTCACGCACCGCCAGCAGAGCCACAAAAGTCAGCACTCCGGCAACCGCCAGGTACACGCCCACCCACGCGACACCGAAGTCGTGCACCAGCCAGGTCGCGATGAACGGCGCGACGGCGGCGCCGATGATGGAGGCGAAGTTGTAGGCGATTCCCGAACCGGTGTAGCGCACATTCGTCGGGAACAGCTCGGGCAATAGGGCGCTCATGGGCCCAAAGGACAAGCCCATCAACGCCATTCCGAGGCTCAGGAACACCAGCATGGTGGGCCTGTCCACCGTCGCCGGGTTGAGGAACCACCCGAACGACAGCCCGAACGCGATGATTCCGGCGGTGAAGGTCAACAGCAGCGGCCTGCGGCCGTACCGGTCCGCGAGCCGTCCGGATATCGGCACACACACGGCGAAGAGCAGCACCGACAACAGCTGCATCTGTAGGAAGTCGACGTAACTGATCGCGAGCTTCGCCCCGGATTTGTCGACGACCTTCCCCGTTCCGTACGACGCCGCCCAGGTGGTCACCACGTAGAAGATCGTGTACGTGGCCAGCATGACGAAGGTGCCGATCACCAGCTGACGCCACGACTTCTGGACCACCTCGGCCAGCGGCGTGCGCACCTTCTTGCCCTCGGCGACGGCCTGGGTGAAGACGGGTGTCTCGGTGAGCTTGAGGCGCACGTACAGACCGACGATCACGATGACAGCACTGGCCAGGAAGGGCACCCGCCAACCCCATGACAAGAACGCGTGGTTGGTCGCCGCAGTCTTGGCGTCGAAGTCCATCAGCAGCATCAGCAGCAGGAACGTGCCGTTGGCGAAGAAGAAGCCGATCGGGGCGCCGAGCTGCGGCCACATCGCCGCCCAGCCCCGCTTGCCCTCCTCGGCGGTTTCGGTTGCCAGTAGAGCCGCCCCCGACCACTCTCCACCCAATCCCAACCCCTGACAAAAGCGCAGCAACGCGAGCAATGCCGGAGCCCAGTAGCCGACGGCGTCGAAAGTGGGTAGCAGTCCGATGGCGAATGTCGCGACCCCCATCGTCACCAACGATCCGACGAGGGTGGCCTTGCGGCCAATCCGATCACCGAAGTGGCCGAAGATCACCGAGCCGACCGGGCGAGCGACGAAGGCCAACCCGAACGTCGCGAACGAGGACAGCAGCGCCGCGGTGTCATTTCCCTTGGGGAAGAACAACGTTGGGAACACCAACACAGCCGCGGTGGCATAGATGTAGAAGTCGAAGAACTCGATACTCGTGCCCACCATGGAGGCGATGACGATCCGGCTCCGCGGGACAGCAGGCGGGGCGGGCGCGGTCTCCGGTGTCATGGCCACCGGCGGAGACTAACGCAGCGACTCGATCCTCGTGGCCAGCATGGCCGTCCATTCCGCGATGTAGTCCTCGTCGGCAATATCATGACCAGGCCTCCGGAACACCGTGTTGGTCGCACGCTTGCCCAGGAGGGCATTGACGCCAAGCACCCCAATCGATTCCGTTTCCTGCTTACCGATACCGGGCGCCCAGCCCTGTACCCAATCGGTCAGTTCTCCGTACAGACTGTCGAACAGCGCCGCGTAGGCGTCATCGAGCCGCGCCGGACGGCCAGACGGCACGCTGGAGACGATCTGCAGCAGCTGCGATTCCTCGTCCAGTATCGCCAAGATGTAGCGCCCCATCATGGTCAGTTCGTTACGCAGGTCTCCGAGACCACCGAAGAGTGCACGGATGTCGCGCATAGCGCTGCGACGATCGAGCTGACGGTCGATACCGGCCTCAAGTAGCGCCTCCTTCGATTTGAAGTGGTGATACAGGCCGCCCGAGCCCGGCGTGAGGCCGGCAGCCTTCTCTATCTGCGCCACGCTGGTCGCCTTGTACCCCTGCTCGCCGAACAACCGCATGGCCTCGGCGACCAGGCGCTCCTTGGTGGAAATCTCACCCATTGACGCCTCCAAAGTAATCACTTAGTCTCACTCAGTGAGTACTTTAACAGCTAGGTCGGGTCAACGGTAGGAGGCAGCCATGACAGAAGAGCTAGTGCCCAGAGGCAGGATCCGGCGCACCATGCCGCTGGCCGGCTTCACCGCCCGCGCTGCGGGCGGACGGCTCGTCGCTGGTCTACGCGAAAAAGCCGGAGACACCGGAGCCGTCGATCGCTTTCACGAGGAGACCGCCGAGCGCTACGCCGAACTCCTCGGCCACTCCAAAGGCGTGCTCATGAAGGCCGGCCAGATCTTCTCGAGCATCGACAGCAGCGCCCTCGGCGATGGCCGCGTCTCCCCCTACGAGCGGGCAATGACCCGACTCCAAACCCAGTCGCCGTCCATGGCCCCCGCGTTGGCACGCAGCATCCTCGAATCGGAACTGGGACTGCCAACGGACCAGGCGTTTGCGAAGTTCACCGACGAGCCAATCTCGTCGGCATCCATCGGCCAGGTTCACCGTGCTGTCCTTCACGACGGCCGTGAGGTCGCCGTCAAGATCCAGTACCCCGGTGTGGCACAGGCCATCCAAGATGACCTCGCCAACACCGAGCTCGTCACGACCTTCCTTCGGACCTTCTTGTCACTGCTCGGCCGCAGTGTCGCCATCGATCTGCGCGCCACCGCACGAGACATCTCGGAACGAATCGCCGAGGAACTCGACTATCGCCGCGAGGCCGCCAACATCACGACTTTCCACGAGCTGTTCTGTGGCCATCCGTTCATCCGTGTGCCAGAGGCCCTCCCGGAGCTGTCCAGCGACCGGGTACTCACCATGACCTACGTTGACGGAATCGACTGGGCTCAGGCTCAGGAATCCAGCCAGGACCTCAAAGACACTTGGGGAGAGGCACTGTGGAGATTCAGCCTGTCACCCCTGCAACATGCGTCGACTTTCTACACGGACCTGCATCCGGGGAACTACCGGTTCGGCCTGGATGGCTCTATCGGGATCGTCGACTTCGGCTCCGTGAAGGTCATTCCCGAGCGCCTTCGTCTCGCATGGCTGCAGATGATCGTCGCCAACCTGCAGAAACGCACAGCAGACCTTCACGCAGTCATGACGAAAGCCGGGTTCATCGCCGCCGGAACCACCATGACCACGGAGGAAGTGCACCGATGGATGGATCAGAACAACCCGGATGTTGTTGGTCCGCAACCGGTTACCTACAACGCCGAGCTGATCAGCCGAAACCTGGCCACGCTGGACACCAGCAGCCCCGATTCCCTTTCTGCCCGTATTGCGCTGCCGCCCGACCTCATCTACTTCGTCCGAGTTCCGCTCGGCGTGCGGTCAACGCTGTCGAAGCTAGGAGCCACGGTGAACGCGCGCGCCGTCGTCGAGGACATGGCAGGTGTCGCTGAACCCAGCACTCCCCTGGGCATTCAGCATGTGGCCTGGGTCCGTGAACGTGGACTGCCATTCGGCCTGGAACCCCGGGAACAGCCAAAGGTCGGTGCCCAGCTATGAGCGACAACCCCATTCCCCACGGCCGAATCCGGCGCACCATGCCACTGGCCGGCTTCACCGCCCGCGCCGCAGGCGGACGACTCGTCGCGGGCCTCCGCGAAAAAGCCGGAGACACCGGAGCCGTCGAACGGTTCCACGAACGCACCGCAGAACGCTACACAGAACTACTCGGACACTCCAAAGGCGTCCTCATGAAAGCCGGCCAAATCTTCTCGGTCGCCGATATCGCGTCCCACGGATACAGCCAGCTCTCGCCGTATCAGAACGCGCTCACGCGACTGCAGGCCGACGCACCGCCCATGCATCCTCTCTTGGCGCGCCAAGCCCTCGAAGAGGATCTCGGGCGATCGATCGAGGAACTGTTCTCCGAATTCAGCGATGATCCGATGGCCGCGGCATCGATCGGCCAGGTGCATCGGGCGACCCTTCACGATGGCCGCCCGGTTGCGGTAAAGATTCAGTATCCCGGTGTGGCACATGCTATTAGGCACGACCTATCGAACGCAGAGCTGATGGCCACCTTTCTGCGCTTCGCGACGGGAATCGCCGGACCGAGGCCACAGCTGGACCATCGCCTGATGGCCGACGAAGTGGCCGCACGCATTTCCGAAGAGTTGGACTATCGGCACGAGGCTGCCAACATTCAGACCTTCGCGGAGCTATACCGGGACCATCCGTTCATCCGGATACCCGAGGTGATTTCCGAAGCGTCCGGCAATCGGGTACTCACCATGACATACCTGGACGGTCTCGATTGGGCAGCGGCCCAACAAGCCGATCAAGACCTCAAAGATGTTTGGGTGGAAACGATCTGGCGTTTCAGCACCGGGTCATTTCGGCACGCCAATCTGTTTCACGCCGATCCGCATCCGGGCAACTATCGATTCGGCATGGACGGGTCGGTCGGTTTCGTCGATTTCGGCTGCATCAAAGTGGTTCCCGAGACCTTGCGTTATCGGCTCGTGCAGATGATTCGAGCGGCCGCGGAGGAACGCCGGGAAGACTTGCGTCAGCTCATGGTCGACGCCGGCTACTTCGCGATCGATTCGCCACTTTCCGAACAGGACATCTTTGACTGGCTCGGGTCGACCGTGCAAGACATTCGCGCCGCTCAACCCGTGACATTCACGCGTGAGGTATCGAACGGTGGCACCCGATCCCTGCTCAATTTCCAAACGTTGCATCAGATGTCGATTCCCAGTGACTTGATTTTCCTGGCCAGGATCAACCTGAACATCAGCGCCCTGTCCGCAACGCTGAACGCGACCGTACACACCCGCGCGCTGCTCGACGACCTCGACGGTGTCGCCGAACCCGTTTCCCCACTAGGTAAACAGCATGTCGCCTGGGTCCGCGACCGCGCCCTGCCCTTCGGATTGGATCACCATGACCACTGCTAACCCCATCGCACCGCGGATCCCCTGGGACTCAAGGGATCCCTACCTCTACTACGAAAACCTCCGAGCTCGCGGTGACGTGGTCTGGGACGAGAAAGCCGGCACCTGGCTGGTTCTCGGCTATCACCCGGCCCGCCAAGTACTGGGCGGCACCGGCTGGTCGAGTGATCCACTCGCCAGCCCTCAGATGCGGGCCTCGGCCCCCGAGTACCTCGATCTGTCCAACTTCGGAAGGAACATGCTCTTCGCCGATGGACCGGACCACACCGAGCTCAGGGGCGCAGTCCGCGACGTATTTACTCCCGGATTCATTGCCGGATTACGCGACGGCGTGGAGTCCATCACCGCTCATGTCATCGAATACCACTCGGCAGGAGAATCTTTCGATTTCATGACCGATATCGCCTTGCCGCTACCGATCGCCATAATCGGTGAATGGCTGGGCCTGGATGACTCATCGTCGGCCGTCCTTCGCGAGGAATCTCCGATCATCATTCAGATGCTGGGGGCCTTCGCCGACATCGAGACCGTCATGGCCGGCACCGCGGCCGGGGCGACCCTCGCTACCGAGCTGCTACCCCTGGCCGCGGATCGGCGCGCGCATCCCGGTGACGACCTACTCAGCCTGATCGCATCCGATACCGACCTGTCTTTAGAAGACGTGGTCACCATGACATTCACGATCGCGATTGCCGGTCATGAGACGACTGCAAATCTCCTGGGGGCAAGCATGCTTCGGTTACTCGCGGGGCGCGCCGACGGAACCCGGCTAGCCGATCACATCGACCCGGACGACCCCGCGGTCATCACCGAACTACTGCGACTTGAGGGCCCGGTGCAAGGCACCGCGCGCGTGGCGATCGAGGACCATAACCTCGCCGGGAACAAGATCCTGGAAGGCCAGACGGTACTCATCGCGATCGCGGCAGCAAACCGCGACCCGCAGGTGTTCGCCGATCCCACCGAATTCCGGCTGGACCGCAAGAACACCCCGCCGCTGGCCTTCGGCTACGGCGCGCACCACTGCCTGGGCTCGGCGCTCGCGAGGCTGGAGGCCACCGTGGCCATTCGCGAGATCCTGGCACGCCGACCGGAGATCATCGGTCCTGTCAGCTGGCGAGACACACCCGCCATCCGCGGACCGCTCAGCATCCCCATGCGGTTCCACATCTAACACTGCTGCCACCGTCGCGCTGGGACGTGCTCGTCGTCGTCGAGCAGATCATGTTCATCGCATGGTGAGAGAGCTCCCGACGATTCCAGGCAGCGCGATGTTTCATGGGTGTAGTAGAAGGTAAGGGCATATTGTGTTGGAATGCGCGTCGAAGCGTTTCTCAGCGGGTCGTAGGCCACTGTGTTGCGACTTATGTTCACCGCTGATGATTTCGCTTTAACGCGATTTCTGCCTATGCCTGCTCCCTTGTTGGAGATGAAGTTTGCGACACGTGCGCTGCGGCAAGGCGTTTCCACACCGTGGGGCGAGCGGTGGCGTTGTCGGGCCCTAGCCGCATTCCCCATATCGGCGGCTCCGAGACGGGCAGTAGTGAGCCACTTTTCGTGGTCATTATCGCCAACTGTGCTGGGCGACAATTTCGATGAGGGTATGCATTCCATCCAACAACTGGATCAGCAACAAGCGAACGCAGAATTGGCCGCCTTCGGGCGCGGCCCCACCGAAGGCGCCGGCGCGCCGCACTATCTCCGGCACGCCCTCGCAGGCGATCGCGAGGCCATGTTGACGTTGGGTCGCATGACGACAAGCGCATATAGGGCTGTGTTAGAGCCATACTGGCCCGATATCCAGGCGAATCATCAGATTGAGCTTGTCCGACAAGGGCGCACGCTGGCACGCCACGGTGTGCGCGGCACACTCGGCACACTGGTCCCCGGTGCCCGGTGGAAGGGCGATTGCCTTGAGATCGACAGCCCGCAACGTCACACCATCGCATTGCGTGGGCGGGGCCTTGTGTTGACGCCCAGCGTCTTCTGGGCGGGGCCACCATTAGTCGGCGAACTTGACGACCAACCCATCGTCTTGGCTTACCCTGCACCAATCGATTTGACCATCGGTGTCGGCGCCGAATCCGACCCGCTCGCAGCGATACTCGGATCAACCCGAGCGGCCGTGCTGCGCGTGCTGACGGATGAGCACACCACCGGCGACATCGCCCGACATCTCGGTATCAGCCCCGCGTCTGCGTCCGAACACACATCGGCGCTGCGGCAGGCGCGGTTGGTACGGAGCCGCCGCGACGGCAAAGCGGTCATTCACGACGCCACCGCGCTGGGCCTGGACCTGATCGACGCGAACCGCCGGTAGCCGTCCGGAGGCACTTCGGTAACAGATGCGCGCGCCACTGTTGACAACGGCAGTTGTTAACGTTCTCATTGTAGGACGCGAACCGCTCCCTGGAGGCAACGATGCCAAGCACAGCCGCACACGCCACGACACCACGTTCGGCGGGCCTGCCGCCACGAGGTGATGACCAGACCCGAATTTGGCGACGCGGGGACGGCGCCACCCCGGCCGGTCAACGCACCGGCCCCGACGGGCACCCGGACTACGGCTACTTCGGACCGGACTCGGTGACCTGGAAGGTGTTCCTGCATCCTTCGGTCGCACCGATGATCGTCCTGGTGACGGCACTCCTGGAGGGCAGCCACGAAGGCCTGCAGGCCGTCGAGATCAACCACGATCCGGTGTTTACCAAGAGCAAGAACAATCAGGTCGACTTCGATGACACCGTCAAACGCATTCAACGCACCGCCGGAGTCCCGATACCGATGATCTTCGGCGACACCGCCAGCGCCGACGCCCTCGCCGCGCACCTACGCCACTACCACCGAAACATGAAGGGGGTCATCCCCGGCACCGACCGGCCCTACGATGCGCAGGGACCGGCGCTGATTCTCTTTGCACATGTGACGATCATGCACGCGGCGCTGCGGATCTACGAGAACACGCCCGCTCTTGGACGTCTGATCCCCCGCCGCTTACCCAAAGGCGAACGCGACCAATTCTTTTCGGAGGTCAAGGCGTTCGCCGAGCTCATGGGTGCCGATCCCGATACGGTGCCCGTGACCTCCGATGAGGTAGCGGCCTACTACGAGTCGATCGAATCCGAATACCGGATGGTGCAAGGGTTCGTGCCGGGCGGTGTGCGATTCGCGTTGTCGGTGATCAGGAACGCCCGCAGCTTTGGCGGGTTGACGGCGGCTGCGGTGGCCGCGATCACGCTGGTCACCGCTATCCCCTCGGTTGCGGTGGTACCACCAAAGGTGCGGCGCCATATGGGAATTCCCCGAATAGCCGACCCGGTGTTGGTCATGCTGCTGCGACTGACGCAGCCCGCGTTCATCCCCTTCACCATCGAACCGATTGCCCGCGAGATCTCCCGTCTGTTCATCGGCAACGATGGAATTACCCTGGGCGAGAACGCTCGCGAGCTCATGGAGCGCTCGGCCTAAGACATCACACTCGCAGCGCGGTGAACGGCGCGATCGGAATCATCCTGATGACGAACCACGCCACGAACACCACCAGGGTGACCGTCGATACCCATCCACCTATCCACGGCGGATTCCAATCGGCATCCTCCCGCCAGCGGCTGCGCGTCCACGCGATAAAGCAGACCGCGAGAAACCCCAAGGCCACCAACGCAACCGCGTTGTAACGCAGTGCACCGAGAACGTCCCCGTGCATCAGCGAGTAGACCATGCGCAGGCCGCCACACCCTGGGCAGTCGAGCCCGGTCAGTGCCTTGAACGGGCACCCCGGGAGCACTCCCCCGGGTGTCGTCGGGTCCGCAAACCATATTGCCGCGCAACCCACTGCCGCCATACCCGCCACTGCGGCGGGGGCAACGAGCCGGGAGGCGACGGAGGTCGAGCGGGACGCAGTCATCGAGTTCCAGTATCCACCGAACCCCGGCAGGAGATCTCAATCCGCAGAGCTGTCCCCAGTCCCCGGCACGAGCTCGATGCGATGCGGACGTCTCCATGTTTTTTCTGATATTTCATCAAACCGCAATCAAGACACTCGTCTTAACTTACCGTCCGAATTGGAGAACAGCGTCGTTTCGTCCACCAAGGAGAGTGCCCCACATGCCATTTCCGAATGTTCATTCTAATTTTCGACATCGCCTTCGCGCGGTCGCCGGTGCCGCCCCAGCGGCAGCGCTAATTGCCACCGGCTTGATTTGCGTTTCGGCCGGTGAGTCACCGGCGACGCCGGCCATCGGGCTCGTCAACGATGAAACAAGCGATGCCGCAGCCGGTGGTAGCACCGCCCCCGGCGATAGCGGCACCATGAAACCCGGGGATAAACCCTTGGGCAGAGGCATCGGAGGCTGGGGCCCAAGCCGGAATGCAGCCGACAGCCCCGGCCTTAAACCAAAACCCTCAAGCGCACCCAGACCTCCGGGCCTATTCGCGCCGGGCGGCCTCTTCGGCCCCCGACAGACCAAATTCGGGCCGGCAACTCTTGCACCGGGCAAGCCACCGGCCCCCAAGCCACCCGCGGTTACCAACCCGGGAAACCTGGCTCCAACCGGCCCGGTAAACAGTGGCTTCCGAAACGGTAGGGACAGCAGCAACCCGGTACTGAAGCCCAGCGCGCCGAGTGTCACCGCCCAGGTGCCGGCGAAGCCCAATACACCGAGCGTAAGCAGTCCAAAACCCGGTGCACCTGCCGCCGTAAACGCACCAAAGCCCAGCACACCAGGCAGCGGCGGGCCCGTATTCCAGAAGCCCAAACCAAGCGGTCCGCCGACCCTTTAAACGAGTACCGAGAGGAACCCCCGCCCTGACCCGAGCGGGGGTTCCGTCTCAAGTCGGAATCGGCTAACTAGGGCCCGATGTTTGATCGCTTCGAGGGAGCCAACATCACTGCGGTAGCCCTCTCAACCAGATCATCTTCCAGCTCTGATACTTCAGGACCGGAATCGGGAAATGCTTCCCAAGTCGCCATGGCGACGATTATCAACGCGTACGCCGATAGCGTTCGAGATCCCTCTAACATCCGGGAAAGGCCGGTGCGGCCGGAGAGCCTATTGGTCACTTCGACAGAACTGCTGGACTGAAGGCCGCTAAGAACTATCTTGGCGAGGCTGGGATCGAGCAGAGATTGGGCCAGGAAACGTGCGTAACAACTTCCGGGCTTACCGGAGACTGCCCGAGTGAACGGCAGAACCACAATTCTCATGAGATCGCGTACCGAGTAGTCACCTGCCGCGTCAAGCTCGGTGAGCATCTCACATCGTGCCTCGTCAATCGGACCCAAACGGGCCTCTAACACTGCCGCAACCAACCCTTCGCGACTTCCAAAGTGATACTGCACAGCGCTGTTGTTGTATTGCCCGGCTCGTAATCCGGCCTTACGCAATGAGAGTGCGGAAAGTCCACTCTCGGCCACGATCGCTTCAGCCGCGTCAATCAGGGCAAGCTGAACGTCGCTAAATGTCATATCTATGAAGCCCGCACCTTTCCGTCCGATATCGCATCATCTGGTGCATCTTGCCGGACAGGCAGGGGCTCCGTCAGAGTAAGCGGGGCTGTGACCTTGTAGGCCGCCGGATTGCCTGTGTTATCCGGCGAGAGCGGCCCGCTGCCGATTGACACCATTCCCACTGAGAGACAACGACACCGCCCGAGGCCTACGCGCAAAAGCCCCCGACACCAAAGGGCGCCGGGGGCTTTTGCGTCGATTGAGACTAGGCAGTCTCGGTGATCGGCCGGTCGACCCAGCTCATCAGGTCGCGCAGCTTCTTGCCGGTGACCTCGATCGGGTGCTCGGCGTTCTCCTTGCGCAGACCTTCGAGCTCCTTGTTGCCGCCCTCGACGTTGGCGACGAGGCGCTTGACGAAGGTGCCGTCCTGGATGTCCTTGAGGATGTCCTTCATCCGCTCCTTGGTGCCTGCGTCGATGACACGCGGACCACTGAGGTACCCGCCGAACTCCGCGGTGTCGGACACCGAGTAGTTCATGCGGGCGATGCCGCCCTCGTACATGAGGTCGACGATCAGCTTGAGCTCGTGCAGCACCTCGAAGTACGCCATCTCGGGGGCGTACCCGGCCTCGACCATGACCTCGAAACCGGTCTTGACCAGTTCCTCGGTGCCACCGCAGAGCACAGCCTGCTCACCGAACAGGTCGGTCTCGGTCTCTTCCTTGAAGTCGGTCTTGATGACGCCGGCCCGGGTCCCACCGATGCCCTTGGCGTAGGACAGCGCGAGCGCCTGGCCTTCACCCTTGGGGTCCTGGTGCACGGCGATGAGTGCGGGCACACCCTTGCCATCGACGAACTGCCGGCGAACCAGGTGGCCTGGGCCCTTCGGGGCGACCATTCCGACGGTGACATTGGCCGGAGGCTTGATCAGACCGAAGTGGATATTCAGCCCGTGGCCGAAGAACAGCGCATCGCCGTCCTTCAGATGCGGCTCGATCTCATTCTTGAAGATCTCGGCCTGCGCGGTGTCGGGCGCGAGCACCATGATCACGTCGGCCCACTTGGCGACCTCTTCGGGGGTGTCGACCTCGAGGCCCTGCTCGGTGACCTTCTCGCGGGACTTGGAGTCCTCACGCAGACCGACCTTCACCTGAACGCCGGAGTCACGCAGGCTCAGCGAGTGCGCGTGCCCCTGGCTGCCGTACCCGATAACACCAACCTTGCGCCCCTGAATGAGGGTCAGGTCCGCATCGTCGTCGTAGAACATCTCAACTGCCACAGTGCTTTTCCCTTCTTACCTTTTTAAAATCAGATCTTATTTGGCGGCGGCGATGGACCGCGGGCCACGCGATAGCGCGACCACGCCGGACTGCACGATCTCCCGAATACCGTACGGGTCGAGCATCCGCATCAGTGCATCCAGCTTGGACTGGGTGCCCGTCGCCTCGATGGTCACCGATTCCGGCGACACATCGACAACCTTCGCGCGGAACAGGTTCACCACTTCGATCACCTGTGCGCGCACCGTCGCATCGGCGCGCACCTTGACGAGCACCAGCTCACGAGCCACCGAATTGGCCTCGTCCTGTTCGACGATCTTGATCACGTTGATGAGCTTGTTGAGCTGCTTGGTGACCTGTTCCAGCGGAAAATCGTCGACGGTGACGACGATTGTCATGCGCGATATGCCTTTGAGCTCCGTCGGCCCCACCGCCAGCGAGGCGATGTTGAAGCCACGACGAGAAAACAACGCGGAGACACGAGCGAGCACGCCGGGACGGTCCTCGACCAGAACGCTCAGAGTATGGGTACTTGTCATTCCTGTCCCTCCGCGGGAGCCGCGATATCGTCGTCGTCGAACAGCGGCCGGATGCCCCGGGCCGCCATGATCTCGTCATTGCTGGTGCCGGCCGCGACCATCGGCCACACCTGCGCGTCGGCACCGACGATGAAGTCGATGACCACCGGGCGATCGTTGATGGCACGCGCCTCTTCGATCACCTTGGCCACGTCCTCTTCACGCTCGCAACGCAATCCGACGCAGCCAAGCGCCTCGGCCAGCTTCACGAAATCGGGGATGCGGCGCGAGTGCGTCGCCAGGTCGGTCTGCGAGTAGCGCTTGTCGTAGAACAAGGTCTGCCATTGACGGACCATGCCCAGGTTGCCGTTGTTGATGAGCGCCACCTTGATGGGCACGCCCTCGATGGCACACGTGGCCAGCTCCTGGTTGGTCATCTGGAAGCAGCCGTCACCGTCGATGGCCCACACCTCGGCCTCCGGCCGCGCCATCTTGGCGCCCATGGCGGCGGGAACCGCGAAGCCCATGGTGCCCAGACCACCGGAGTTGAGCCAGGTGCGCGGGTTCTCGTACTTGATGAACTGCGCGGCCCACATCTGGTGCTGCCCAACGCCCGCCACATAGACCGCCTCGGGTCCGGCTATCCGGCCCAACGTCTCGATGACGAACTCCGGGCCCAGGCTGCCGTCGTGCTGCGCGTCGTATCCCAGCGGGTACCGCGTGCGGAGGTCATCCAGGTACACCCACCAGTCGGACAGATCCGTGGCAGTGCCGGTTGCGCGGTCCGCCTTGATGGACTCGATCAGTTCGGTGATGACGTTCTTCACATCACCGACGATCGGCACATCGGCGTGACGGTTCTTACCGATTTCGGCGGGGTCGATATCGGCGTGAATCACCTTGGCATCGGGGGCAAACGATTCCAGCTGCCCGGTCACCCGGTCGTCGAACCGTGCACCCAGGGTGATCAGCAGGTCGCTGCGCTGCAGCGCGGCCACCGCACCGACGGTGCCGTGCATCCCGGGCATACCCATATGCAGCTGGTGGCTGTCGGGGAATGCGCCGCGCGCCATGAGGGTGGTGACGACGGGGATGCCGGTCAGCTCGGCCAACTCTTTGAGCTCAGGGGACGCGTCCGCGCGGATGACACCGCCACCGACGTACAGCACTGGACGCTTGGCCGCGGTGATGAGCCGGACCGCCTCGCGGACCTGCTTGCCATGCGGCTTGGTGACGGGCTTGTAGCCGGGCAGGTACATCTGCGGCGGCCAGCTGAACGTGGTCTGCGCCTGCAGGACATCCTTGGGGATATCGACGAGCACCGCCCCCGGACGCCCGCTCTGTGCGATGTAGAAGGCCTCGGCCATGACCCGCGGGATGTCCTCGGCGTTGTACACCAGGAAGTTGTGCTTCGTGATCGGCATGGTGATGCCGGAGATGTCCGCTTCCTGGAAGGCATCGGTGCCGATCATGCTGCGGCCCACCTGCCCGGTGATCGCGACCACCGGGATGGAGTCCATCTGTGCATCGGCCAGCGGGGTGACCAGGTTCGTCGCGCCCGGACCGGAGGTGGCCATCATGACGCCGACCTTGCCGGTGGCGTGCGCGTAGCCACTTGCCGCGTGCCCCGCACCCTGCTCATGGCGCACCAGGACATGGCGGACCTTGGTCGAGTCGTACAGCGGGTCGTACACGGGCAGGACCGCACCGCCGGGAATACCGAAGATGACCTCGACACCGAGCTCCTCAAGCGACCGCACTACCGACTGCGCGCCGGAGACGCGCTGGGGTGCGACGACATTGGGCTCAGGAGCCGCCGCTGGCTTGGGCTTCGTAGGTGCGCTCATCGTGGTCTGTCCTCTTGTTGTGGCTGTAGTGAAACCTATGGCAACAAAAAACCCCCGCCAGCGGTCTGCTGTACGAGGGTTGCGCGTCGAGTGTGCGCGAGTTGCCTTGGACTCGGGCTACGCGTCGACGCGCATACCGATTACTACGAGCAAGGTGTGGTTGTTCACACCGGGCACGGTAGTCGTTTCTAGAGGTCCGAGTCAAATTGCCCCCATAAGGGACAATGGGCGAATGGCCGAGTGTGATCCTCTTCGCGCAAGCGGCTCATCGGAGCCTGATCCTCTTCGCGCAAGCGGCTCATCGACGACGAAGCGCACCGTGATCCGCATATCGCCGATGGCGCATTTCATGTCCGGGTTTCTGGCGCTCGGCATCCTGACCTTCGTCCTGTACCAGCCGATCCTCGCGCCACTGCTGGTCATCCCGGTCGTCATCTCCTACGCGGTCGTCAGGTACTTCACGGCGGTCGATACCGAGTCGGTACAGGTGCGGACGCTGACATCCATCCGCACGTTGCCGTGGACCGATGTGAAGGGGCTCAGCTTCGACAAGCACGCCTGGGCGCAGGCCAATCTCACCGACGGCACCGGCCTACGGCTGCCGGCCGTGACGTTCTCGACGCTGCCCATCCTGTCGGCGGCCAGTAACGGCCGAGTGCCGAACCCCTATGAAGGCGTCATCCGCGACTAGGCGGCCGCACGCTCCTGCATGCCCCACGGGGCACCGAAGGTATTGAGTCGATCGAGGAACGGCAGGCTGTCGAACGCCTCGGGGCCGAGCACCCCGGCACCGCTCCACGCACCCTCGGCGAGCAGCTCCAGGGCCACGATCGGGTTGACGGCGGTCTGCCACACCACGCATTGGGCGCCGTCACGCGCCATCGTCCATTCGTTGTCGACGACGTGATGCAGATAGACCTCGCGGGGCCTGCCGTCCTTACCGGTGCCGGTCACCCACAGCCCGGCACAGGTGGCCCCGCGCATCAGATGCCCCAGCCCAGCCGGGTCCGGCAGGCACGCCGCCACCACATCACGCGGGCTGACGGCCGCATCGCCACCTCCGGCACGAACACTGACCGGGTCGGTGCTGTCGAGCCCGAGGAGATGCAATGTGCGCAGCACGTTGATGAACTCTGCGCCGAGGCCGTATTTGAAGGTCACTCGCCGGGCGTTCACCCAGCGCGGCATGAGCACCACTTCCTCATGTTCGACGTTGACGCACTCGACGGGTCCGATACCTCCCGGAAAGTCGAAAACCTCTGGCTCGCTGAAGGGTTCAGTGGTGAAGAATCCCTTATCGCGTTCCCAGATCAGCGGCGGGTTGAGGCATTCCTCGATGGTCGTCCAGATGGAGAACGACGGAGCGAATCGGTGCCCCTGCACCTCCAGGTTGGATCCGTCGCGGGTGCCCAGCTCGTCGATCTCGGAGAACAGGTGATCGGCGGCGTACCGCGCGAAGATGTCACTAAGCCCTGGTTCGACCCCGATGCCCACGAGCGCCAACAGCCCTGCAGACTCCCACTTTTCGGCGGTGGCGAACTGTTCATCGCCAAGCATCACCCCGGGCAGCTCGTACGGCTGGTCCGGATGACGATGCGAGAGGCTCATCGCCATATCGAGGTAGGTCACCCCGGCCGCGAAACATCCCTCGAAGACGCTCATGACGAATCGAGGATCAACAGCGTTGAGAGCATGCGTGATTCGATGCTCACGGCACAGAGCCGTGACGTCCTCGGTCGAGGAGGCATCGATGCGGGCCGCGGTGAACCGGGGATCGCCGAGGCGATCGACCACCGTCTGCGCCCGCGCGATGTCGTAGTCCGCGATCACGAGTGTTTCGAAGAACTCCCGGCGCGCCGCAATGAGTGCGGCCGCACTGCCCACTCCTCCAGCGCCCACGATGAGGACTCTCATGTCTATAACCGGGCCCAGGCCGCGGTGAGCACTCCCCGCAGGATCTCCTCGATCGCGTCGAACTCGCGTGGCCCGCTAATCAACGGTGGCGCAAGCTGAATCACCGGGTCACCACGGTCGTCGGCCCGGCAGTACAGCCCCGCCTCCCAGAGCGCCGAAGACAGGAAGCCGCGCAGTAATCTTTCGCTTTCTTCACTGCTGAAGGTCGCTTTGCTCTGCTTATCCTTGACCAGTTCGATTCCGTAGAAGTACCCCTCACCACGCACGTCACCGACGATCGGCAGGTCGTGGAGTTTTTCCAGGGTAGAGCGGAACACCGGCGCGTTCTCGCGCACCCGATCGTTGAGCCCCTCGCGCTCGAAGATGTCGAGATTGGCAAGTGCCACGGCGGCCGATACCGGATGTCCGCCAAAGGTATATCCGTGCGGGAAGGTGGTCTTACCGTCATTGAACGGTTCGAACAGCCGGTCGGTGGCGATCATCGCTCCGATCGGCGAGTACCCGGATGTCATGCCCTTCGCACAGGTGATGATGTCCGGCGCGTACCCGAAATCCTCACAGGCGAACATCGATCCGATGCGGCCGAAGGCGCAAATCACCTCATCGGAAACCAGCAGCACGTCGTACTCATCGCAGATTTCGCGCACCCGCTCGAAATAGCCCGGCGGCGGAGGGAAGCAACCGCCCGCGTTCTGCACGGGCTCGAGGAACACCGCCGCGACGGTATCGGGCCCCTCGAATTCGATGGCCTCGGCGATCCTGTCGGCACAGTATCGCCCGAATGCCTTGGGGTCGTGCGCATACGGATCCGGTGCGCGATAGAAGTTGGTGTTCGGTGCGCGGAACCCACCCGGGGTCAGCGGCTCAAACGGCGCCTTGAACGCGGGCAGGCCGGTGATGGCAAGTGCCCCCTGAGGGGTCCCGTGATAGGCGATGGCGCGCGAAATCACCTTGTACTTGCCGGGTTTCCCAGTCAGCTTGAAGAACTGTTTGGCCAGTTTCCACGCGCTTTCCACCGCCTCTCCCCCGCCGGTGGTGAAGAAGACTCGGTTCAGATCACCTGGGGCGTACCCGGCGATGCGATCGGCAAGTTCGATCGCGGTCGGGGTCGCGTACGACCACAGTGGGAAGAAGGCGAGCTTCTCGGCTTGGCGCGCCGCTGCTTCCGCCAGCTCGGTGCGTCCGTGCCCGACCTGCACCACGAACAATCCGGAGAGACCATCGAGGTAACTCTTGCCGCGGTCATCCCAGATGGTCACCCCCTCGCCGCGAGTAATGATGGGTGGCGTGATGCCCTCGCCGTGCCGGGCGAAGTGGCCCCAGAGATGGCGGGCCGCCTTTTCCTGCAGGTCGCCTGAAATATCGTGTGCTACATCGACGGTTGTCACCGTGTACCCCAATTATATTGCTGTTTAACTAATTTCAGATAGACCAGAGTCTCTGTGGAGGTCACCCCCGGCACCGCGCGGATCTGCTTGTTCAGCAGGTCCAGCAGGTCGTCGTCGTCCTCGCAGACCACCTCAACGATTGCGTCGAAGGTTCCGGCGGTCAGCACCACGTAGTCGACGGTCTGGATTTCCGCCAGCCGCTCGGCCACCTCGGTGGTGTCACCCGAGCACTTGATGCCGATCATGGCTTGACGTGCGAACCCGAGCTGCATGGGATCGGTGACCGCCACGATCTGCATGACGCCGGCATCGATCATGCGTTGTACCCGTTGACGCACGGCGGCTTCGGAGAGCCCCACTGACTTTCCGATGGTGGCGTAGGGACGCCGGCCATCCTGCTGAAGCTCCTCGACGATCGCCTTGGAGACGTCGTCGAGCTGGAAGGCAGCGGAGCTGTTACCGGGATCGGCGACGCGCAACAAGCGTCGTGTCGTATTGGCCACGAGGTCGATTGTGCACGGATTCCATCGCCTAACGCAATGATTTACGACGAATTACCGCCGAGGATGGGTTACAAACGATGGAATCCGTGGATTCACGATACTGTTGGCGAGGTGAGCGTTCCCAGCAGCTGGATCAATGGCCACCCCGTCACGACCAGCGGAGAAGCGCACCGTGTGATCAATCCGGCGACCGGCACTGTCGTCGCGGAACTGGCCTTGGCCACCCCCGCCGATGTGGATGCGGCGGTGACGGCGGCTAAAGCCGCGGGACCCGGTTGGGCCTCGTCGACACCCGCCGAGCGCGCGACGGTCCTGGCCAAACTGGCCGCCGCGATGACCGCCGATGCCGACACGCTCGTGGCCGAGGAGGTCGCCCAGACCGGCAAGCCGGTGCGGCTGGCCAGCGAGTTCGATGTACCCGGCAGCATCGACAACGTCGAGTTCTTCGCCGGTGCCGCAAGACATCTGGAGGGCAAGGCAACGGCCGAATACTCGGCCGATCACACCTCCAGCATCCGGCGACAGGCAGCCGGGGTGGTCGCCACCATCAGCCCATGGAACTACCCGCTGCAAATGGCCGTATGGAAGGTGTTGCCCGCGCTGGCCGCGGGATGCACGGTGGTGATCAAGCCGAGTGAGCTGACGCCGCTGACCACCTTGACCTTGGCACGTCTGGCCGCCGAGGCCGAGCTGCCCGAGGGCGTGCTCAATGTCGTGACCGGGCGCGGCGATGATGTCGGCGCCGCACTCGCCGGACATCCCGACGTGGACCTGGTGACCTTCACCGGGTCCACTGCAATCGGCCGAAAGGTAATGGCGGCGGCGGCAATTCACGGCCATCGCACACAACTGGAACTCGGCGGCAAGGCCCCCTTCGTAGTGTTCGACGATGCCGACCTGGACGCCGCGATCCAGGGTGCGGTCGCGGGAGCGATCATCAACTCCGGCCAGGACTGCACCGCCGCAACCCGGGCCATCGTCGCCCACGACCTGTACGACGACTTCGTCGCGGGGGTTGGCGAGGTGATGAACAAGGTCGTCGTCGGCGACCCCATGGATCCGAATACCGATATCGGACCGTTGATTTCGGCCGCACACCGCGACAGGGTGTCGAAGATCGTGGACCGCGCCCCCACACAGGGTGGCCGGATCGTCACCGGCGGGACCTCTCCCGATCTACCGGGATCCTTCTACCGGCCCACGCTGATCGCCGATGTGGCGGAGTCGTCCGAGGCCTACCGTAACGAGATCTTCGGTCCGGTGCTCACCGTGCGGTCCTTCACCGATGACGACGACGCGCTGCGGCAGGCCAATGACACCGCCTACGGCCTCGCCGCCTCGGTGTGGACGCGGGACATCTACCGCGCGCAGCGGGCCTCGCGGGACATCAAGGCTGGATGCGTGTGGATCAACGATCACATCCCGATAGTCAGCGAGATGCCACACGGCGGATTCGGCGCGTCCGGCTTCGGCAAGGACATGTCCGATTACTCCCTGGAGGAGTACCTCACCATCAAGCACGTCATGAGCGATATCACCGGCACCGCCGAAAAAGATTGGCACCGGACGATATTTGCCAAGCGCTAGGGGCTACTCGTCCAGGCTGCCGTTGATCAGGCCCGCAAGTTTCGTGAGGCTCTCGGTGATCGCGCGGCGCTCAACACCGGAGAGCCCCGCGAACACCCCATGCTGAGCCGCACGAAAGGCCGACTGCGCCTTATTGACCCGTGCCCGCCCAGCCGCCGACAGACCCACTAGGACCAGCCTGTCATCGGATGAAGAACGGGCGCGCTGCACGATGCCCCGCTCCTCCAGCTGCTTGAGCGCCCGGGTTGCCGTCGGCACCGCCACCCCGGCAGTGGCGGCGAGCTGACTGACCGGCATCGAACGCTGGTCAAGCAGTGCGGCCAGCAGCTCAAGCTGAGACCGACTCAGCCCGGCCTGCGTGCCCGTGGGCGAGGTACGCCCCCTGCGCATCGCGAAATACACGGCGTCTGTGGCCGCAACCAAGTCTTCGATCTCCTGCGCTAAACCTTCATCCGGACGCGTCGACACCGCCGCAGTCTAACGCGTTAGCATGACAATAGTTAGCATGCTAACGTTATGGAGAACTGATGAAGGGACCGACACATGCGAGTAGCAGTCATCGGCGCGGGAATCGGCGGCCTGACCACCGCTGTGGCGTTGCGCACCAAGGGCATCGACGTCAAAGTCTTTGAGAAAGCACACCAATTGCGCGAGGCAGGCGCGGGTGTGGTTATCGCCAAGAACGGTCTGCGGGCCCTCGACAGTGCCGGTCTTCTGGACCGGGTGCGGGCCATCGGCGCCCCCATCCACCGCTCGACATGGCACACCTGGAACGGCGAGAACGTCCCGATGCCGCCGGCCTGGCCCGCCGTCAGCCCCGACCGGCCCGTGACCTCGCTGCCCGTGCACCGCGGCCAGCTGCAGGCCGCACTGCTGGGCGCCCTGCCGCAGGGCACCGTCGAATTGGGCCGCTCCTGCCTGGACCTCGTTGAAACGCCCGAGGGCGTGCGCATTCTGTTCGACGACGGATCCGAGGAACGCACCGATATCGTCGTGGGCGCCGACGGTATCCATTCGGTAGTGCAGCGCGTCGTCGCCGGGCCGGTGGAGCTGTCCAGCGAGGGCATCATGGCCTACCGAGGTTTGATCCCGGTCGAACGTCTGGGTGGCACAGTCGATCTGGACTGCATGCAGATGTGGCTCGGCCCCGGGCGCAGTTTCCTCATCTATCCGGTCTCGCGGGGCCAGATGCTCAACGTGGTGGCCTTCACCGCAAGCAATCTCGATGCGGAGGAATCCTGGACTGCCCCGGGCGATGTCGAGGAGCTGGCCGCCGAGTTTGGCGAGTGGGCCCAACCGGTGCGGCATGTCGTCGCGGCCATGACCGAGACCTTCCGCTGGGGTCTCTACGACCGAAAGCCGTTGCGGTGCTGGTCGACCGATCGCATCACACTCATCGGCGATGCCGCTCACCCGATGACTCCGCATCTGGGTCAGGGCGCAAATATGTCGATCGAGGACGCGGTGGTGCTGGCCACCGTGCTAGCGGACGCATCAGACACCGACATCCCCAGGCGGCTGGCGCTTTACGAGTCGCTGCGCCGCGACCGCACCAGCCGGGTGCAGCAGAACGCACGACAGTCGGGTGGCATCTACCGCGCCACCGACCTCAGCCCGCAGCAGCAGGCCGAGGGGCTCACCGCCATCCTGGCCGACGACTGGATCCCCGACTATGACGCCGCGGCCGCCGCCAACGAGGCCTTGGCGGCACGCTAGCGCGTCAACGGTCCCGGCTGAACTCCTCGCCCGTCTGCGGATTCAACGCCACCTCCCCCTCCGGGAGATTGGACAGATCGGTGGCGATGACGGTCTGCTGCGCCTCAACCGCGTCAGGTAAGCCGAAGTGCGCGGTGGGTCCTGCGGGCGCCAGCACCAGATCGGCACTGCGCCGTGGCAGCGTCGTCCCCTGGAAGAACGGTGGAGCGGCCACCCGCCAGAGCAGCATCACCACGACACCGAGCACCAGGGCACCGATCCCGACGACCGCGACGGCCCCCACCCCGAAGAGAGTGACGTTGTTGCCGGCGTCATCGATGAGCCAGTCGGGCTTGGCGTACTGGATCAGCCCGTAGGCGAAGATGACCGTAAGGGCGATTCCGCCGAGCAAGGGGATCGCACCACGCATCAGGAAATTGCGCGCACTCTGCGCGAGTGTCCGGCGGTAAAACCACACACACGCGAAGCCCGTGAGCCCGTAGTAGAAGGCGATCATCAGGCCGACCGATCCGATCAGCGCGGTGAGCAGGTTGGTGCTGATGATCGTAAATAGCACGTAGCAGACGATCGAGACAGCACCCATCGCCACGGTGGAGGTGGTTGGCGTCAGATACGTGCGGTGGATCGACGCGAACGAGTCGGGCAGCGCCTTGTAGACACCCATCGACAGGGTGGTGCGGGCCGTCGGCAGGATCGTGGTCTGGGTGCAGGCCGACGCCGACGTCAGGATGGAGGCCGAGAGCAGGAGCATCCCTACATGCCCGAGGAAGCTATCCCCGAAGAGTTCGGGTCCGATGGCCGCGAACACGTCAGCGGCGTTCTCCTGATTGCCCAGCCCAATACCCTCGGTGCCCACCCCGGCGAAGGCGACGGCGGCCACGCTCACCAGCGCGTAGGTGGCCAGCAGCAGGAACGTGGACAGCACTGCGGCCCGCCCGGGCGTGCGTCCCGGGTCATCGGATTCCTCATTGCATGCCACCGCGGTATCCCAGCCCCAGTAGATGAAGATCGTTGTCAGCACGGCGGGTGCGATGACCGTGCCGAAATCCATACCCCCGGGCCAGAACCAGGACAGCGACGGCAGCAGCGAGTAGGCCTCGGCGTTATGGGTGTAGACCTTGATCAACGCGATGATCGACACGGCAACCAGGACAACCATCTCGACCAGCAAGAGTGCGTACTGCAGGCGCACCGAGACTTCGATACCGCGGTAACAGATGTACGTCATGATCACGATCCAGAGGACGCCTGCCACTGTCGACCACAGGGTGCTGTCGGCCAGACTGGCCGCCGCGGTCCACCCCAGATCACCGACAAACGTGAACGAATAGGCGCCCGCGATCTGGGCCAAGTTGGCCATCACGATGACATCGGCGGCGATGATCCCCCAACCGCCGAGCCATCCGACAATCGGACCGAAGGTCCGGGACGCCCAGGTAAAGGTGGTGCCGCAGTCCGGTTCGGCCTTGTTCAGCTCCTGATAGGCCACCGCGATGAGGTAAATCGGGATAAAGGAGATCAGCACGATGGCGGGCGCCTTGACCCCGGCCAGCAGGGCGCCGCCGCTGGCGACGATCAACCCCAGGGTGGCGGCCAAGCTGTAGGCCGGTGCCGTAGAGGCGAGCCCGACGACGACGCTGGAAAGCAGCCCCATCGCGCCGCCCTTGAGCCCCTTGCTCTCCACTGCACTGTCTGAGCTCATGCGCGTCTCCTCGCTCGGCCGAATGCGAGCAGAATACGGTTTCCGTTGAGATTTCGCCCAACATGATCGGAATCCGTTTAACGCAGCAGCCTCTGCAGTGCTGAGCAGCCGTCGAAACTACGGTTTACGACGCATTTCGCAATTGACTGACGTGCGACACCGCGTATCGGGTGCAGAAACATGGTTAGGCCAGCGGATTTGTTCCGTTGAGGAACACCCAGATGGCGGCCGCAGCACCCAAGCCCAGCAGCACCGCGGCGAAGGACCCGACAAACGGCCTGCGGGCCCAGCCGCGTCCGGCGTCAAACCCGTACCGACCAGGGCCGACGAGGATCACCGCAATGATCGCGACGATCATCAGCAGCTCGAACTCGTGCCCCTCGGGCCAGAAGATCGCATAGCGATTCGCTTTGTCCGCCACCATGTCGGACAGCAGCACATTCACCATGAAGGCCAGCGCAGCCGCACCCGCCAGTGGCGTGAGCAGGCCCAGAACCAGCAGCACCCCGGCGCCCAGCTCCGCCGTCACACCGACATAGGTAAGGATGTCGGCGTATTTGAAGCCACGATCTCCGAGAGTCGCTTCAAAGCCGTTGAGCCCGGTCCCACCCCACCAGCCAAAAACCTTGCGCAGCCCGTGGGCGATGAGCACCGCGCCCACTCCGACACGCAGCAACAACAGTCCCAGGTCTTGGGTGCCACGACGGTCGCCCGTCGGGTCCTGGCTTCCCCACGGTGCAGCGTGTCGTGCCTGCACCGCCTCGGAAGATATCTGGGTGGTAGCAGGTTCGGCATAGGGCAGCGGCGCTGGATCGTACAACGGTCCAACCTCTTTCACGTCGTGGGAGCTCGTCAGCTTCTCCGCCTGATAATGCGGGATTGCCGTGGTCTCGAAGTCGCCGCCATAGTTGGCGGACGGCACATCATCTTCAGGGTCGACCAGTTCAGGCGGCTTACGCCACACCTGTGGATCGTCCGAATGACCGGTCACGGCCCAAGAGTAAGTCCATTAGAGGCCCGAATGTGGCGAGCAACGCCGTAAGGTCCGTAATCTTGCGGGCATGCTCATTCGCTGCCGGAGCCGCAGAGCCGGCGACATCCGGCTAAATCCCGTGAAGGGACCGACCAATGAGCCATCGGGGAAAAGACTGATTGTCGGTTCGATGGCGGCGGTAACCGCAGCGGTGACGCTGCTATCGGGTTGTGTGCGGTTCAATCCCACGCAGGATCAGCCGTTTACCGAGGTTCCCAGGCGTGGGGTCGCCCAAACCACGACCACCCCGCCGCCGCCGCTGCCCGGTAAGCCGTTTCCCAAGCAGTGCCCCGCCGAGGGCGTGATGCAGGGATGCCTGGAAGCCACCAGCGGGCTCATCATGGGCAGTGACGGCAAGACCGCATTGGTCGCCGAGCGCGCGACCGGTGTCATCAAAGAGATCGCGACGAGCGCCGAGCCGAAGGTGAAGACGGTCATTCCCGTCGACCCCTCGGGGGACGGCGGACTGTCCGATATCGTGCTCTCCCCCTCGTACCAACAGGACCGGCTGATGTACGCCTACATCAGCACCCCCACCGACAACCGGGTGATTCGCGTCGCCGACGGAGATGTGCCCAAGGATATCCTCACCGGAATTCCCAAGGGCCCCACCGGCAATGCGGGATCGTTGGCTTTCACCAGCCCCACCACTCTGGTCGTGCAAACCGGCAATGCCGGTAATCCCGGATCGGCAAACGACCCGAACTCGCTGGCAGGCAAGGTGATCCGCCTAGAGCAGCCCACCACGCTGGGCCAGGTACCGCCGACGACCGCGATTTCCGGTATCGGCGAAGGTGGCGCCATGTGTGTGGATGCCGCCAACGGCGCGCTGTATGTCACCGACCGCTCGCCCGCGGGTGACCGGCTGCAAAAGCTCACCAAGGACGGCAAGATCTCGACGGTGTGGAACTGGCCGGACAAGCCTGGTGTGGCCGGATGCGCAGCACTGGACAACTCGGTGATGGTCAACCTGGTGTTCAACCAGACCACGGTGGTGGTGCGCCAGAACCCCGAGACCGGCGCGGTCACCGGCGATCCCGAGGTGCTCCGCCAAAAGGAGCAGCACGGTCACGTGCGGTCGCTGAAGCTCTCGGCCGACGGCAACGTCTGGGGCGGTTCCATCAACAAGGACTTCGGTACCGCCACCGACACCGAGGACGTGGTGTTCCCGCTGTTCCCGAAGGGCGGCGGATTCCCCCGCGCCAATGACGACCTGGACTAGCTAGCTCTGGCCGCAGGCCTTGAGCACCAGGTCCTTGACCTGCGCCGCGTCGGCCTGACCCTTGGTGGCCTTCATCACCGCGCCGACGATGGCACCGGCGGCCGCCACCTTGCCATCGCGGATCTTCTGCGCGACATCGGCATTGGCAGCCAGGGCCTCGTCGACGGCGGCCTGGATCACCGAATCGTCGCGCACCATAACCAGTCCGCGGGCAGTCATCACCTGTTCGGGCTCACCCTCCCCGGCGAGCACCCCATCGATCACCTGCCGGGCCAGCTTGTTGGACAGCTTGCCGTCGTTGACCAGCACGACGACGGCAGCCACCTGGGCCGGGGTGATAGGAAGCGCAGCCAAGTCGACCTCACGTGAATTGGCTTGCTGCACCAGGTAGTTGCCCCACCACGAGCGGGCCTCCTCGCTGCCGGCCCCCTCAGCGACGGTGGCCTGCACCAGCTCGACGGCGCCGTTGTTCACCAGGTCGCGCATCACCTCATCGGAGACACCCCACTCCTGCTGAATGCGGCCCAGCCGCAACCAGGGCAGCTCCGGAAGGGTGCCGCGTAGCCGCTCGACCAGCTCGGCGCTGGGTGCGACGGGCTCGAGATCGGGTTCAGGGAAGTACCGGTAATCCTCGGCGGTTTCCTTGCGCCGCCCAGCGCTGGTGCTGCCGTCCTGCTCCAGGAAGTGCCGCGTCTCCTGGATGATCTCGTCACCCGCGTCGAGAACCGCTGCCTGGCGCCGCATTTCATAGCGGACCGCCACCTCGACACTCTTGAGCGAGTTGACGTTCTTGGTCTCGGTGCGGGTGCCGAACTCAGCGGCACCGGCGGGCATGAGCGATACGTTGGCATCGCAGCGCATTGACCCGTGGTCCATCCGCACATCGGAAACATCCAGAGCCCGCAACAGGTCTCGCAGCGCCGTCACATAGGCGCGAGCGATCTCCGGTGCCCGCGCCCCCGTGCCCTCGATGGGCTTGGTGACGATCTCGACGAGCGGTACACCGGCTCGGTTGTAGTCCAGAAGAGACTCGGTGGCCCCCGAAATGCGACCCGTCTCACTGCCGATATGCGTCAGCTTGCCGGTGTCCTCTTCCATATGGGCACGCTCGATCTGGACCCGCCAGATGGTGCCGTCGTCCAGCGGAACGTCGAGGTAGCCGTTGAAGGCGATCGGCTCGTCGTACTGGGAGATCTGGTAGTTCTTCGGCTGGTCCGGGTAGAAGTAGTTCTTGCGGGCGAACCGGCCCCACGGGGCGATCTCACAGTTAAGCGCCAGCCCGATACGGATGGCCGATTCGATGGCCTTCTCGTTGACGACCGGCAGCGAGCCCGGCAGACCCAGGCAGACCGGGCAGATCTGGGTGTTCGGCTCGGAGCCAAATGCTGTAGGGCAGCCACAGAACATCTTGGTGGCCGTGGACAGTTCGACGTGGACCTCCATGCCGAGCACCGGCTCGTATCGGGTCAACACGTCGTCGTAGTCCAACAGTTCAGTCATGCTGCGATCCTAATGGGTCGGCTTTATGCACCGAGCAGACGCAAAGTGCACACAAATCGCAGGTGGTAGGTACCGTGATCTCGTGAGCGGCAGTGTGGTGGTCATCGGGATTGATCCGTACCTGATCGATTTCAGCATGCCCGAGTTCGCCGATACGGGCCTGACCGCTGACGACATCCAGACCGGTTTGGAGCAATCGGCGGCCATCCTGAATGCCGAGGGTTACACGGCCGAACTGTGCCTCATCAGCCTTATGCCCGACACGGTCACCGCACAGCTGAAGAGGGCACTTGACGCGCGGACGTGGGATTGCGTGGTCATCGGCGCGGGCATACGCACCATGCCGTCGAACCTCGTGCTCTTCGAGATCATCCTCAACGTGGTCCACACCCATGCACCCCAGGCGAAGATCTGCTTCAACACCGCGCCCACCGACACGGTGGCCGCCGTCGCGCGGTGGATCTGACCTCGGCTACCCGCCGTGAGCCAAGGACCCCTCAGCCGAAGAACGCGGCGGCGTCCTCGTAGCGATTCTTCGGCACCAGCTTCAACTGCCGAGTCGCCTCCGCCAACGGCACCCGCCCGATCTCCTGCCCCCGCAGCGACACCATGATCCCGTACTCCCCGGCATGGGCGGCGTCAGCCGCATTCACGCCGAATCGGGTTGCCAGCACCCTGTCAAACGGCGTCGGGGTACCACCACGCTGCACATGACCGAGCACGGTGGTGCGTACCTCTTTATTGATGCGCTTCTCGATCTCCGCCCCCAGCTGCTGGGCCACCCCGGTGAATCGCTGATGCCCGAACTCGTCAATTCCCCCGTCACGCAGCTCCATCGACCCTTCGGCGGGCTTGGCGCCCTCGGCCACCACACAGATGAAATGCGAATCCCCGCGCTGGAAGCGGCCTTTGATGAGGCGACACACTTCTTCCACGTCGAACGGCACTTCGGGGATCAACGTCATATGCGCACCGGAGGCCAGCCCGGCGTGCAGCGCGATCCACCCCGCATGCCTGCCCATCACCTCCACCAGCATGACCCGCTGGTGGGATTCGGCCGTGCTGTGCAGCCGGTCGATGGCGTCGGTGGCGATGGTCAGCGCCGTATCGAACCCGAAAGTGACATCAGTGCAATCGATATCGTTATCGATGGTCTTGGGCACACCGACCACGGGTACGTTCTCGTCGGCGAGCCAGCTGGCCGCCGTCAGCGTGCCTTCCCCGCCGATAGGGATGAGCACGTCAATCCCGTTGTCGTCGAGGGTCTGCTTGATCTGGTGCAGCCCGGCCCGCAACGTGTCGGGGTTGGTACGCGCGGTGCCGAGCACAGTGCCGCCCTTGGTGAGCAGCCGGTCATTGCGGTCATCGTTGGCCAGCTGAATACGCCGGTTCTCCAGCAGACCCCGCCAGCCGTCCTGAAAACCAACGACCTGCGAGTCGTAGCGGTTGGCACAGGTTCGTACCACCGCACGGATGACGGCATTGAGTCCGGGACAGTCTCCGCCACCGGTGAGCACTCCGATACGCATAGCCCCATCATGCCCGCGACTGCGCCGAGCGGCAGCGCTACGAGGCTTTCGGCAGCCGGCTCGGAACGCTCAGCGTGAACCCGGCCCATACCTCGCGACGGTCAGTGCCGAGGTTGTCCTCGACGCGTGGCTCACGGTCGAAGACCATCACCGGCCAGTCCGGACCACGGTATAACCGCCAGTCTTCACTCGGAAATCCGTTGCGCGCAAACGCTACCCACCGTTGCTGCACGTCATCGACAACTCGTGATGCATCGCGATGGGTGATGCTGCCCGCCAGCAGCGCCCCGGCGGGTCCGCGGTAGTTGCCGAAAACCGCAGGCAGCTCGGTCGCATGGGATCCCTTCAAGCCGGCGGCCCGCACCGTCCAAGGTGCGTAGTCGAATTGGTAGACGTACACCGGCGCGAATTGTTGGTGCGCCTGAGCGATCCGCCACACCGAGGACGTGAAGAACATGTCTCCCGCCAGCCGCAACCGTGCTTCCTTCGATGGGTATCCCGGGTAGGCGGCGACGATCCGTTCCCGATAACCGGGACCTCCGCGCGAGAGAATCTCCTGCTGCTCGGCCTCGGACAGCGGCATCGCCTTGATCACCTTCGTGAAGAGCCTAGCTTCGTCGGCATTGCTGCCAATGATCAGTGGAACCCGTTGCGCGTCACCGTGTTCTATGGCTTCCACGGGAAGCCTCGGCAGATAGTCGCCGTCGACCGAAGGCCCGAACGGGAACCCGCCCTCCGCGATCAACTTCCGCTGCGCGCGCAGCAGTTGCCTCGGCGAGGCATTCATGACGGCCACGGCGGCGTTATCGGATGTGGCGCCGAGGAGTTCGGCGAATCGCCGGGCATCGTGTGCGACCGAATCAGCGGTAGCAGCGAGGCCACTGGCGGTGCTTTGGATGATCGCGCGATGGAACAATCCCGCTGCGGCCGGGGTGACCATCAGGGTCTCGACGCCGCTGCCGCCCGCACTCTCGCCGAAAATGGTCACGTTGTCCGGGTCGCCCCCGAAAGCGCGAACGTTGTCGCGGACCCACCGCAGCGCCAATACAAGATCACGCAGGTACACGTTGCTTTCTATGACGTGATCGGCATCGGACAACGAAGACAGGTCGAATGCACCCAGCGCACCCACGCGATAGTTCGCCGACACGTATACGCATCCGCGGCGCGCCAGTATCGAACCCTCGTAGGGCGGGCTGCTGGAACTACCAAGGAAGTAGCCGCCACCATAGATGTAGAACATCACCGGTAGCGGCCCGTCCGGCAAGTCCTCCGGCGTCACCACATTGAGCGTCAGGCAGTCCTCACTGCGCCGTTTTTGCGGCGTGAATACCTTCGGCTGAATCGGCGCGGCACCGAAGCTCCGACATTTGCGCACTCCCTCCCAGGGCTGCACGGGATGGGGCGCCCGCAGCCGCAGCGGCCCTACCGGAGGTTCGGCATAAGGGATTCCACGGAAACGGCGCATACCGCGCCGGATAAAACCTTCGACCTCACCACTGTGGGTCGCTACGCGTGGGGGCGCCAATGCCATAAGAGCGAATCTATCGGTGGGCCGGTGCACGCACTAGAGCGCGGGTGCCTTGATCGCGCCGTCATTCAGAAAGCGCAGCCGGCTAGATCGCCGCAGGTAGCGCTCCGCGAGCGGCCTCGTATGCCGCGCCCACTCGGTACAGACGATCGTCGGCAAGCGCAGGAGCCATGATCTGCAGACCCACCGGGAGCCCGTCATCAGCCGAAAGCCCGGAGGGCACCGACATCCCGCAGTGTCCGGCCAGGTTCAGCGGCAACGTACATAGGTCGAACTGGTACATGGCCAGCGGGTCATCGACCTTCTCCCCCAACTGGAATGCGGTTGTGGGGGTGGCCGGGGTGACCAGCACGTCCACCTGCTCATAGGCGCGGTCCAGATCGCGCTTGATCAGCGTGCGCACCTTCTGTGCCCGGCCGTAATAGGCGTCGTAGTACCCAGCGGAAAGCGCATAGGTGCCGATCATGATGCGCCGCTTAACCTCTGGACCAAATCCCGCGGCCCGGGTGAGCGCCATGACTTCGTCGGCGCTATGCGTTCCGTCATCCCCGACTCGCATGCCGTACCGCATGGCATCGAACCGCGCCAGATTGGAGGACACCTCCGACGGCAGGATCAGGTAGTAGGCCGGAAGAGCGAATTCGAAGTGGGGGCAGGACACCTCCACCACATCGGCACCAAGTGCGGTGAGCTGCTCGACGGCCGCGTTGAACGATGCCATCACACCCGGCTGATACCCGTCACCACGCAACTGCGAGACCACGCCGACGCGAACGCCTTTGAGGTCACCGGTCGCACCGGCGCGAGCGGCAGCCACCACATCGGGCACCGGCTCGTCGACCGAGGTGGAGTCACGCGGATCATGTCCGGCGATCACCTGGTGCAGCAGTGCAGTGTCCAAAACCGTGCGCGCGCAGGGGCCACCCTGATCCAGCGAGGAAGCGCAAGCCACCAGACCGAAACGTGAGACCGTTCCGTAGGTGGGCTTTACGCCGACGGTCGCGGTGAGCGCCGCGGGCTGGCGGATCGAGCCACCGGTGTCGGTTCCGATGGCCAGGGGCGCCTGGAAGGCAGCCAGCGCGGCCGCGCTACCGCCGCCCGAGCCGCCGGGCACCCGCTCGATGTCCCATGGGTTGCGGGTGGGTCCGTACGCGGAGTTCTCGGTGGAGGAGCCCATCGCGAACTCGTCCATGTTCGTCTTGCCCAGGATCGGGATCCCGGCCTCGCGCAGCCGCGCGGTCACGGTCGCGTCGTAGGGCGGAACCCAGTTCTCGAGGATCTTCGACCCGCAGGTGGTCGGCATGTCCCGAGTGGTGAAGACATCCTTGAGCGCCAGCGGAACGCCGGCAAGCTGTGAAGGCACCGAGCCGGCCGCAATGGCATCGTCGACGTCCTTGGCGGCCACGAGAGCCTGCTCCCCCGCGACGTGCAGGAAGGCTTGGTAGGTGTCGTCGGTACTGGCGATCTGATCCAGATGCGCGCGCGTCACCTCAACCGATGACACCTCGCCCGAATGGATCAGTGCGGCCAGCGATGCCGCGTCCTGCCTGATGAGATCCGTCACTCTGCTTCTCCCAGGATCTGCGGTACCGCGAAACGTCCCTCGGCCACCCGCGGAGCCTGAGCGAGCGCCTCAGCAGGGGTGAGGCAATCGGCGATCACGTCAGGCCGTGTGACATTCACCGCATCCAGCGGCGAGCTCGTCGCCTCGACTTCGTCGAGCTCGTCGGTGGAAACCTCGCTGATCTGGCTGACGTGGCCCAAGATCGCGCCGAGCTGACCGGCGAGCCCATCAAGCTCGGCGTCGGTCAGCGCGAGCCGGGCCAACTTGGCCAGATGCGCCACTTCATCGCGGGAAATAGCTGTCACGGGTAGACAGCCTAGAGGGCGTCGCGCGGCAGTCTGTGCCACAGTGTTCGACGTGCCGTCTTATCTCCTGCGCATACAGCTCGATGACCGTCCCGGCAGTCTGGGGTCGGTCGCTGTCGCGCTCGGCACGGTGAACGCCGACATTCTGTCTCTCGACGTCGTCGAGCGCGGTCCGGGCTATGCCATCGACGATCTCGTCATCGACCTGCCACCCGGTGCGATGCCCGATTCGTTGATCACCGCCGCGGAGACGTTGAGCGGCGTTCGCGTGCACTCCATCCGCCCACACACGGGCCTGTTGGAGGCGCACCGCGAGCTGGAACTCATCGACAGGGTGGCCGCAGCCGCAGCATCCGCCCGCCTTACGGTGCTCGCCGAAGAAGCCCCCCACGTGCTGCGCGCGAATTGGTGCACCGTGGTGCGTCAGGACGGCACCGGCTTCATCCGAGTGGCCGGCAGCTCGGGGGCCCCGGAAACACAGGCCACCGCCGCCCCTTGGTTACCGCTCGAGCATCCGCAGGTTCTCGAGACCGCCGCCGAATGGGTACCGCAGCTGTGGAAGGACATGGACACCACGTTGGTCGCTGCGCCGCTGGGTTCAGGTGAAACCGCCGTGGTGCTGGGGCGTCCTGGCGGCCCCGAGTTCCGGCCCTCAGAAGTGGCCCGTCTCGGCTACCTGGCCGGGATCGTCGCGACCTTGTTGCGGTAGCGGCCAGCTCACAGGAACGGTACAGCGAATTCCCGGAATCGCCCGGCACACTCACTGGCGTGACTGATATCGACGCCTCCATGAGCCGAACTCGTGAACGGCTTATCTTCGCCGCCATTCTGCTGACCATCACCGTGGTGTACCTGTGGAACATCAGCCAGAACGGCTGGTCCAATTCCTTCTATGCGGCCGCCGTACAGTCCGGCAGCCAGAGCTGGAAGGCATGGTTCTTCGGCAGCTTCGATCCGCACAACTATGTGACGGTAGACAAGCCCGCTGGCGGTCTGTGGCTGATGGGCTTGTCCGCCAGGATCTTCGGCTTCTCCAGCGCCAGCATGCTCATCCCCGAGGCACTGCTCGCGGTCGCCAGCGCCGCCCTTATCCGCGCCGCGGTCAAACGCCTTGCCGGACCACAAGCGGGTCTGCTGGCCGCCGCGGTGTTCGCGTTGATCCCGGTCGTTTCGGTGATGTTCCGGCATTCAAATCCCGATGCCCCCATGGTCTTCGGCATGGTGATCGCCGCATACTTCACCACCCGCGCGCTCAATACCGAGCGGTCACGCGAAGCGGCAGGCTGGATGGCGCTGGCCGGTGCCGGTATCGGATTCGCATTCCTGTGCAAGACACTGGAGGCACTGCTAGTGGCGCCGGCTCTGCTGGTGGTCTACGTGCTGGCTGCCAAGTTCGGCTGGAAGGCCAAGTTGGCGCAGCTGCTGACTGCCGCCGTCGCCGTCGTCGTGTCGTCCGGTTGGTGGATGCTCGCGGTCGCCCTGACACCTGCCGCCAGTCGCCCATATGTCGACAACTCGACCGATAACAGCGAGTGGACACTGGCCGTCGGCTACAACGGCCTGGATCGCCTGCTGGGCAGCGATTCCGGTGGCGGCATGGGTGGCTACGGTGGCGGCCGTTCGGGACCGAGCTTCTCGGGGCAGCCTGGCCTATTCCGGATCTTTGAAGACGATCAAGCCTTCCACGTGGCCTGGCTCATCCCAGCGGCGCTCGTCGCGCTGATCCTCGGATTCGTCATCACCAGCCGCACCGCAGAAGTCGCCGACGCCACGGGTTGGCGGCGAATGGTCGCCGTGCTTGTCGCTCGGTATCGCGCCCTGATCGCCAATCCCGCTGGGGTGGCACTGATTCTGTGGGGTGGCTGGCTGGTCTCGACGTACGTGATCCTCGCCTACATGAAACAACAGTTCCATCCGTATTACACCTCGGCGATGGCGCCCGGTATCGCGGGCACGATAGCGGTCGGCGTAGTCGTGCTGTGGGAGAAGCGATCCGAAGCCATCGGGCGGTACGGACTCGCGGCCGTGACGCTTGCCGCCGTCATCATGGGGTGGGTATTGCTGAGGCGAGACCCCGCGTGGCTGCCCTGGCTGCGCTGGGTATTGCTTGTCGGCGGGATCGCGGCGGCGGTGGCGTTGACGCTTGGCGGGTTGCAGCGCTCCGCACGGTTGCGGGTTGGCATTGCCACACTGGCGCTTGCCGTTTCACTGGGCGGATCGATCGCGTTCACCATTGCGAACGTCACCACACCGAAGGTCGGCGGGCTGTCCACCTCGGGCCCGGTCGTGCCCGACGACGACAAGTTCGGAGGCCGGGCGCCGAAACCGCTAGACCCCAAGCTGGCGGCATTGATCAAGGATTCGGATGCCAGGTGGCCGGTGGCGACCACCAATACCCGCACCGCAGCGCCCATCCAGCTGGAGACCAACGCGCCGGTGATGGCGATCGGTGGATTCTCCGGACGCGACAACCCCATCACCCTGCAGCAGTTCATCGACTACACGCGGGACGGCACCGTTGAGTTCTACGCCGAATCCGCCAAGGACAAGGACAAGCAGAAAGAGCAGCCACAGAAAGACGACGACTCCAAGCGGGTGGCCGACGAGATCCAGAAATGGGTCGAGACGCACTACTCCTCAACGGATTACGGCGACTTGCGGGTCTTTGATCTGTCGGGGCCACCGAAACCCTAATTAGCGCCGAGCGTGAAGCTATGGCGGGATTCCGAGCGATTTCTCGCCATAGCTTCACGCTCGGCGCCAGACTTTGTCAGTGCTACGCCGGTGGCCCATCGGCCAGTAACGCACGGAAACCGTCCTCGTCGAGAATCGGCACCCCGAGCTCAACAGCCTTGTCGTACTTGGATCCCGGTGCGTCGCCCACGACGACAAACGCCGTCTTCTTGGATACCGAGCTCACCGACTTGCCCCCGCGGGTGATGATGGCCTCCTTGGCCTCATCGCGCGAAAAGCCGGGCAGCGAACCGGTCACCACGATCGACAAACCTTCCAGATTGCGTGGTATCGACTCATCGCGTTCGTCGGCCATCCGAACGCCCGCCGCTCGCCATTTGTCGACAATCGCGCGATGCCAGTCGACGGTGAACCAATCGACGACGGCCGCGGCGATCGTGCCTCCGACTCCCTCGACAGCCGCCAGCTGTTCGACGGACGCCTCCTCGATGGCCTGTAGGTCGCCGAATTCGGTCGCCAGAGCGCGCGCGGCGGTCGGGCCGACATGCCGAATCGACAGCGCCACCAGCACCCGCCACAGCGGCTGCTGCTTGGCCTTGTCCAGGTTGTCCAGCAGCCGAGCTCCGTTGGCGGACAAAACACCATCCTTGGTTTTGAACAGATCGGTGCGCAGCAGAGCATCGGCGGTCAACGTGAACAGGTCACCCTCGTCTTCGATGACACCGGCCGAGAGCAGCGCGATCGCCGCCTCATATCCGAGCACCTCGATATCGAATGCTCCGCGCCCCGACACATGGAACACTCGCTCGCGCAGCTGCGCGGGGCAGCTCCGTGAGTTGGGGCACCGGATATCGGCGTCACCCTCCTTCTGGTGGGCAAGTGTGGTGCCACATTCGGGACATGTTGCGGGCATAACGAATTCGCGCTCTGATCCATCCCGCAGATCGGCAACCGGTCCCAGCACCTCGGGGATGACGTCCCCGGCCTTGCGGATCACCACGGTGTCACCGATGAGCACACCCTTACGTTTGACCTCGGATGCGTTGTGCAGGGTCGCCAGGGAAACTGTGGATCCGGCCACCTTGACCGGGGTCATGTATGCGAAGGGGGTGACTCTTCCGGTGCGGCCCACGCTCACCCGGATGTCGAGCAGTTCGGTCGTCGCCTCCTCGGGCGGATACTTGTACGCGATGGCCCAGCGGGGCGCGCGTGAGGTGCTGCCGAGACGACGCTGCAGCGCCACCTTGTCGACCTTGACGACAAGGCCGTCGATCTCGTGTTCCACATCGTGGCGATGCTCGGCCCAGTAGTCGACGCGTTCCTGCACCTCCGCGATGCCGCGCACCTTCGAGGTGTGGGTAGAGACAGGTAATCCCCACTCCCCCAATGCCAAATAGGCGTCGTGCAGGGTCTCGAACGTGAAGCCCGCCGCACTCTCCATACGACCGAGTCCATGGCAGATCATCCGCAGCCTTCGCTTGGCGGTGATCGCCGGGTTCTTCTGTCGCAGGGTGCCCGCCGCGCTGTTACGTGGGTTGGCAAAAGGTGGCTTACCCTCCTCCACCAACGAAGCATTCAGCACCTCGAAATCCTCCAACCGGAAGAACACCTCGCCACGGACCTCCAAGAGCCGCGGTATCGGGAATTGCGCTGACGCCGTGAGCTTTTCCGGCACATCCTCGATGGTCCTGGCGTTCAGGGTGACATCCTCGCCGCTACGACCGTCGCCGCGGGTAGCCCCACGCACCAGCACGCCGTTCTCGTAGACGAGCGCAAGCGCCGCCCCGTCGATCTTCAGCTCGCACAGGTATTCCGGTTCCGCACCGATCTCAGAACCGATATCGCCGCGTACCCGAGCGTCCCAGGCCGTCAGCTCCTCGGAACTGAATGCGTTGTCCAGGCTGAGCATTCGCTCCAAGTGGTCGACCGAGGTGAATTCGGTGACAAACCCCGCGCCGCCCACGAGCTGCGTCGGCGAATCCGGAGTGCGCAGCTCGGGGTACTGCTCCTCCAACGCCGTCAGCCGCTTCAGAAGCTCATCGAACTGACCATCGGAGACGATAGGGGCGTCCTTGACGTAGTAGCGGAACTGGTGACCGCGCACCTCTTCGGCCAGCTCACCCCATTGGCGCTGGATATCGGGATCCATACCGGCAGGCTAACGGACCCGGCCGACAGCCCAGGAACCCTAGGATGTGCCCATGGGCACACACCCCATCATGTTTACCGAGAGCGATCCGGGGCTGGCCGAGCTACGCGAGCTGGCGCTCGCCCTGCCCGAGGCGGCCGAACAGATCTCCTGGGGTCGTCCCGTCTTTAAGGCAGGCACCGCCAAGGCCGGCAAGCTCTTCGCGATGTTCGGCGGGAACGCCAAGGGAACCACCAAGGGCGAGATGATCGCCTACCCCTACTCGGTGCTGCTCAAGGTGGATGATTCGGAGCGCCGCGCGCTTCTGCAGGACGAACGCTTCTACTACCCCGCCTATATGGGCCCCTTCGGCTGGCTCGGACTGGACTTCGGCGCCGCCGATGTGGACTGGGACGAGGTCGCCGAGCTGCTCGATGCCTCCTACCGATTGATCGCCACCAAACGACTGATCAAGCTGCTCGATCAGCCCGACTGACCTTTGACAAGCCCCTTATTCTGTACTTTGCCTACGACCAAGAGAGACGGGTTGGGACGCAAATTGCCTGTTGCTAACAGATTGTGCAGTGCCCTCGGTGCGGCCGCGCTGATCGCCGTTGCCTCGGCGCCCCCGGCTCTCGCCAATGGCCCCCTCGTCTTTCCCGGGATGGAGATCATTCAGGGAACCCAGAGCTGCACGCTCGGGTTCGTCGACCCCGATGCCCGGCTCGGTCTCACCGCCGGCCATTGCGCCATGGACACCGATGGCCCGGTGTACGACTCGACGGGCAACATCATCGGCGCCCTCGTCATCGCCGGCTCCAATCTGCGGGACGGCGATCGCATCGACAGTTCGAAGTACATGATCGATTACGAGGCCATCAAATTCCGCGATGACGTGGCGATCAACGACGTACTCCCCAATGGGATTCGACTTGAGCGCGGTAGCGGTATCCAGCCACACACCGGTCTGCCGGTATGCCGCAACGGCGTCACCACCGGCGAGTCCTGCGGCACCGTGACCACCATCAACAACGGCTGGTTCGAGATCGACGGGCTGCCCGCCGACCACGGCGACTCTGGCAGTGCCGTCTACTCGATCACCTCCCCCGGGCATGGCGCCATCGTCGGAATCGCCCGCGGTACCACCCGGGATGTGGAGACCGGCCTGGTGCAGACCACGGCGATTTCCTGGTCGACCGTCATCGACCAACTCCGAGAAGACCTCGAAAAATCGCCCGACGCAACCCCACCACCTGGGAATCCACCGGCCCCGGAGACCCTTCCCACACCACAAGACGCCTGATTCGCATAGGCTCGCACCGGAGAGTCGTGCCGCGTGCTCTCCTAACGCTGGTCGGGGCTCAGTCGACGGTAAACGTGGCAGACAGAGAGCTACGGCGTGACCAGTGTCGGCGGCAGCGGTCGACGTACCGTCCGGTGGAGACGATCAGCGGCAGGGGTCTCGGCCCTTGCCTGGCTGTCCGGTCTCGGTCTTGTGAACCCGACTGCGGCACATGCCGACCCGCTGATCTACCCGGGCATGGAGATCATCCAGCGCCCACCCGGTAAGGAATCGCTGAGCTGCACGCTCGGTTTCGTGGATCCCGCAGCGCGCGTCGGTGTCACCGCGGGTCACTGTGGCGGCAATGGACCGGTGTTCACCAGCGACGGGGCCCGCATCGGGCAGCTCGCCGTCGCCCAGTCCAATATCAAGCCCGAGGGGCCACTGTCCCGCGACGACTACCGAATCGACTACGAGGGCATCGCCTTCGACGAGGGTGTGCCGATCAACAACGTTTTGCCCAACGGACTGCGACTCGGAGTCGATCCGGCAGTCGTCCCCCGGGACGGCCTCCCGGTGTGCCGGGTGGGAATCACCACAGGTGAGGCGTGCGGCTCGATCGACGGAATCGGCAACGGCTGGTTCCTGGTGGACGGCCTTCCCGCCGACCACGGAGACTCCGGTAGTGCCGTGTACACCGTCACCTCGCCCGGCAACGCCGCCATCGTCGGCATCGTCAGCGCTCGCTTCACCGCCAACCAGACCCATCGAGAGTCCACCGTGGCACTGTCCTGGCCAACGGTCCAGCAGCAGATCCGAAACGATATCGCGGCCGCGGGACGACCCGAGGTCGCCAGCCCGGTAGCCGCCAATCCCCAGGCGCCGGCAATGGTTCTTCCTCCGGCGCCCTCCGATGACCGACCCTCCGGTCCCGCGAGAATGGTTGTCCCCTAACCCTCATGCGCCCGTTTTTGTGGATAACGACCATCGCGGCCGTGCTCTTAGTGCTTCCTGCGGCGAATCCTGCACCCGCACATGCCGACCCGCCGCTTGTGTACCCGGGCATGCTCATCTACCAGGGCGCCCTCAGCTGCACGCTTGGCTACGTCGACCCTGGGCTGCACGTGGCCATCACCGCAGGGCACTGCTTCGACGGTGACGGCGTGGTCCGTAACGGAGACGGCGCCGCGGTAGGACACAAGATCCTGGCGCACGACAACCGTCCCCCCGAGGGCCCGGTGTACGAGGACGAGTACACCATCGACTACGAGGCCATCTCGATCGATGAAGGATTGCCTCTCAACGACATCCTGGCGAATGGTCAACGGCTCGAACGCGATGACACGGTTACTCCCGCTGTCGGAATGCCGATCTGCCGCACCGGCTTCACCACGGGTGATGCGTGCGGATCGGTGACACGACTTGGCAACGGCTGGTTCAGATTCAACGGCCCAGTGATCGCCAAGGGTGATTCCGGAGGCCCCGTGTACACGCATGTCGGCGACCGCACAGTGCTCGTCGGCATCATTCGAGGTTTCATGACGAGTCAATCCGGCGATGATGTGCAGTCCTGGGCGATGTCGTGGCCGTCGGTAATCAAACAGCTCCGCGAGGACCGCAGGGGTCTGCTCCCCGCCTGAGTCTTCCAATTTTAGGCCCGTAGGCTCAAGCCCCATGAGCGACTGGAAGGCCTTCACCGTCGAGACCACTGGGCACATTGCCCAGGTCACCCTCATCGGCCCCGGTAAGGGCAATGCGATGGGACCCGACTTCTGGCGGGAACTACCGCTGATCTTCACCGAGCTCGACGCCGACCCTGAGGTGCGAGCGATCGTCCTCGCGGCCGCTGGGCCGCATTTCAGCTACGGGTTGGACCTGCCTGCCATGGCGGGCACCTTCATGCCACTGATGGCCGACAAGGCACTGGCCAAGCCGCGCACCGACTTCCTCCACGAGGTGCGCAGGCTACAGGCCTCGGTGACCGCCGTCGCCGAGTGCCGCAAGCCGGTGATCGCCGCGGTGCAAGGCTGGTGCATCGGTGGCGGTGTCGACCTCATCGCGGCCGTTGATATCCGGTATGCCAGCTCCGACGCGAAGTTCAGCGTGCGTGAAGCCAAGGTGGCGATCGTCGCCGATATTGGCTCGCTGCACCGCCTTCCACCGATCATCGGCGAGGGCCACCTGCGTGAACTAGCGCTCACCGGCAAGGACATCGACGCCGCCCGAGCCGAGAAGATCGGGCTCGTCAACGACGTATTCGACACCGCGGAGGCAACCCTGGCGGCCGCGCATGCCACTGCCGCCGAGATCGCGACCAATCCCCCGCTAGTGGTGCAGGGCGTCAAGGACGTCCTGGGACGCGAGCGTGAGAATGTCGTCGCCGACGGCCTGAAGTACGTCTCGGCCTGGAACGCCGCGTTCCTCCCGTCGGAGGACCTGCAGGAAGCCATCGGCGCGGTGTTCGAGAAGCGAGCACCCGAGTTCAAGGGCCAGTAATTACGCCAAGGACTGTGCGAGCGCGCCTAGTGCTCTGTCTCAGAATGGATCTCGAACGGCCTCGGCGGCATGCCACCGAATTCACGCAGCACACCATCCAACCGTTTAATGGACCGCCGAACCTCTCGTTTGGAGGTTCCGAGCCGCGACTCGATGCCAGCCATAACCGGAAAGAACCGGCCCCACGCCTCAACCAAGGTGGCGCGGCCAGCTGGCGTCAATTCGACCGAGTATGACCGCCTGTCTTCGGGGTTCGGCACTGTGGTGGCGTGACCGCGGTCAGTCATTCGCCGCAACCGCGAGGTGACAGTGGACGGTCGCATCGCGGACCATTGCGAGATTGCTGTCGGCGTAAGGCGCTCCTTGATGTCTACAAAACTGTAGAGCGCGAATTCATCGCCGCTAAGACCAGTACCTGTCAAGGTTTCGTCTAACACGGCACTAAGTAGGTTCTGCACCAACCAGACATCGAAAAGAATCGAATACGGCTCGTCATCAGCGGAGGGCGCCACCTTGACCATACTAGTACGAGTTCGTAACATCTTCTACGAACTCGTACTAGTGGAGGTGTCTCGCGATGAGCGACCCATCTGTGGCCGGGCCGGGCCAGTCAAGTTCTGATGACATAGTTGGGCTACCCGGCTTGCGCTTATCCGCCGCGGTAAGCGGTTGGGCGCGGCCGGAATTCGCCTCTGTTGTCAAGATGTTCGGCTGGCTATTCACCAAGTACCGCTATGGCGGAGGCGGCTTGTGCGTATACGTTGACGGTGAACCGGCCCTGGATATCTGGGCAGGTGATGCCGCCCCGGACCGCGAATGGACCCAAGATACTGGGCCGACAATTTTCTCAGCGTCCAAGGGCATCACGACGACAGTGATCCACCGCCTCGTCGATCGGGGGCTGCTCAGCTATGACGCGCCAGTAGCGCGGTACTGGACCGAATTCGGGGCCAACGGAAAATCATCAATCACAGTGCGGCAGCTGCTCAATCACGAGGCTGGACTGTCACGGCTTACCGGCATTGCCTCGGCCTCTGACCTCTCGGACCATCTGGTGATGGAGAAGCGGCTCGCCGCCGCACCGGTGGACCGCTTCCATAGAAAACCGGCCTATCACGCCTTGAGCATCGGCTGGCTCCTTGCTGGTCTCGCGCGTTCGGTGACCGGTAAAGACATGCGGGAGCTGTATCGCACCGAAATCGCCGAGCCCCTAGGAGTCGACGGGATACATCTGGGCTTCCCACCCGAGGGATCACCCACAACGCGGGCGGATATGTATCCCAACCAGGATCGACTACTGCGCCGTGAGCACGCATTACGCGCCGGGCTCTTTCTTGGCATGGGGTGGGTCATGAAAACCGTGCTCAACCACGTGCCCGGAATCCGCGGCGCCGCAGACACGATCTACGTGCCGGGATTTGTGCGATACGGACTCAACGGCGGAACAGCCGATTCTTTGCTCTACAACACCCAAGCACCAGCCATCAGCGGGGTCGCTACCGCACCGGCACTGGCCAAACTCTATGCAGCACTCGCCAGCGAGGGCAGCGTCGACGGACGACGGCTGCTCTCTCCAGAGATCACAGCTGGACTTGCGCGACCAGAGCCGGATCGCCGACTCGACCACACGCTGGGTCTTCCGCTTGGGTACCACCTCGGCTATCACTCGCTGCAGATACCCGCCTTTGGTTTCGACAGCGGGTTCGGCTTCGTCGGCGCGGGCGGTTCGACGGGCTGGGCGGATCAGAAACGCTGTATAGCAGTGGGTTTCACCACCAACCGACTCGTCCGTACCATAGCGCTCGATCAGCTGATGTTTCTCCTAATGTGGCCGAGGATCGTGCGCGCCGCCAGATCCTGACCGTTCTCCCCCGAGGGTCCCCCAGTGCACGGCTTCCTCCAACGGGCGCCCACTGCGCCAGCCGAACCGCTCTAGATCGGGCCGCTCGGCGAACTCGCGTACCGGTCCGACACATAACCAGGCGATCGGCCGGATATGCGTCGGCGCGTTGATTAATTCGGCCAGGAACTGCTCCTCGTAAAAGGACACCCAGCCGACGCCGATCCCCTCGGTGACCGCGGCGAGCCACAGGTTCTGGATCGCAAGCACCGCAGAGAACAAACCCGCATCGGCAACGGTGTGCCGGCCCAGGATATGCGGGCCGCCACGTCCGTGGTCGTAGGTAACCACCACGCCGGTGCCGCTCTCCTGGATTCCTTCTATCTTGATGGGGTCAAAGGTGTTTCGTCGTTCCTCCGGAAGACTGTCGGCGAATCGTTCGCGCTGCGCGGAGACATGTGCCGCGAAGGCCTCCAGGGCCTCCGGCTCGCGCACCACCACGAAATCCCATGGCTGACTGTTCCCGACGCTGGGCGCGCGATGCGCCGCCTGCAGCAGCTTCATCAACGTCTCATCGTCGACGACCTGTCCGGTGAACTCCGCGCGCACGTCCCGGCGCGTGGCGATGGCCTGATAGACGTCCATCACAGCGCATCCGGGTCGGCATCGATGAGATCACTGACCTTGCGCGTCAATTCAGTTGCCGTGCGCGCCCATTGGAGATCCGCACCTGCGAGCCCACATCCCGTACTGATGCCGATCCGATCGCGCAGCACCGCACGCCCGAAGCCCAGTTTGTCGGCAAGCCCAGCGGTACTGACGGCCAGCACATCGGCCGATATCGGCACGGACGGCGCAACGGAGGGAATCACGCCGAGTACCGCCGCCTTACCCGTGTCCAGGACCGAGGCCAGACCATCGAGAGCCTGCGCATCGGTCAGGCATGCGGCGTCCACCGCGATCCCACGAATATTGGCCCCTCGCAACAGTTCCCAGGGAGGATCGGCAGCACAACAATGGACCAGCAGTTCGCCACCCACCGCCTCAGCGCACTGGTCCAACAGCGAGGTCGCGGTGGGCACGTCGACCGGGTGCACCGGCGAGAACATGCTGGTCCCGGACAACCTGCCCTCCAGTGCGGCGGGCAGCGACGGTTCATCAAGCTGCACCACCACGGGAACACCGAGCCGACGAGACAGCCTTGCTTGATGCTGAGCCAATCCCTCAGCCAGCGACGCCGCCAGGTCCCGCACCGCGCCGGAATCGGTGATCGCACGATGGCCGTTGGGTAGCTCCAGCTGCGCCGCAAGCGTTATCGGCCCGGGTCCCTGTACCTTCACCGCGCGATCGGTGCCGCGATGCCCGCCGCGCTCCCATTCCTCTTCGAGCGCATCCATGTCCTCTTCCAGGAATCCGCGCGCCCGCCGGACCACCGCGCCGGGGCGGGCGGTCGTCCGGTATCCGGTGGGTGCCAGATCGACGGCGATATCGACCAGCAGCGCGGCGGCCCGGCCGATCAGATCGGCACCCACCCCTCGCGCCGGCAGCTCCACGATATGGGCCAGCGGAAGCTCGGCGGCCACGATCTCGGTCACGGCACGCACCTCTAGGCCCGGCCAGGACCCGACACCCGTTCCGTTCGCCCACACATTCACGCTTAGAACCTATGCGATGAGCTCCTCGATCGGCCCCTTGGCGAAGTAGACCACGAACAATGCCGCCACCACATACAGCAGCGGATGGACCGACCGGAACCTGCTCCCCTTCTCTGCCGAGGCCACCGCAAGCACTACCCAGCTGATGAACCCCACACCGATGCCGTTGGCGATCGAGTAGGTGAAAGGCATGGTGACCACGGTCAGGAAGCTGGGCAGCGCATAGTCGAACCGGGTGAGGTCGATGCTGCGGAGCTGACCGATCATCATGGCGCCCACCACCACCAGGGCCGGTGCGGCGGCCTCCAGCGGCACTACCGAATACAGCGGGGTGAAGAACATGGCCGCCAGGAACAGCAGACCGGTGATCACGTTGGCCAGCCCGGTGCGGGCACCCTCGGCGATCCCCGACGCCGACTCGACGAAGACGGTGTTGGAGGACGAGGAAGAGACACCGCCGACTACGGCGCCCACCCCTTCGACGGTCAGCGCACGTCCGATTCCCGGCAGGGTGCCGTGTGCGTCGGCCAGACCGGCCTCCTTACCCAGGCCGGTCATGGTGCCCATCGCGTCGAAGAAGTTCGACAGCACCAACGCGAACACCAGTACCGTCGCCGACAGCACCCCCACCCGGGTGAAGGCGCCGAACAGGTCCACCTGACCGAGCAGGTTCAGATCCGGTATTCCTCCCGCGGAGGACGGCCAGTCCGGGACGGTGAGGTTCCATCCCTTGCCATCGGTGGGCTGCGCACCGCGTTCGGTCAAGGCCTGCGCGATCATCGCCACCACGGTCATCGCCACGATGCCGATCAGCAGTCCGCCGCGAACCTTGCGCACCACCAGGATTCCCATCAGCAGTACGCCTGCGGCGAAGATCAGGGTGGGAACGGTGGCCACTGAATTGTCGATGCCCAAACCCACCGGCACAGTGGTGTTCGCGGCGTCGGGGATCCGCCGTACAAAACCCGCGTCGACGAAGCCGATGAATGCGATGAAGCACCCGATCCCCGCGGCGATCGCCGCCTTCAGCTCGTCGGGAATGGCGTGGAACACCGCGGTCCGAAACCCCGAGATGCCCAGCGCCACAATGATCAGACCGTCGACGATCACCAACCCCATTGCCTCGGGCCAGCTCATCTGAGATGCGAACGACACCGCGAGCAGACTGTTGATGCCCAGCCCCGCAGCGAGAGCGAACGGATAGTTCGCGATCAGTCCGAACAGGATCGACATCACCCCGGCGGCCAGGGCGGTGACCGCCGCCACCTGACCCACCGGCAGCACATTGCCCAACACGTCAGCGTTATGCGCACGTCCCGGCTCCCCGCCGATGATGAGCGGATTGAGCACCACGATGTAGGCCATCGCGAAGAAGGTGACGATCCCGCCGCGGACTTCCCGCCCGATTGTCGACTGCCGCTCGGAGATCCGGAAGATCCGGTCCAGGGGGCCTGAGCGCGCGGATGAGCCGCTCGCGCGAAGACCATCAGCCATAGCCGTTGAACGTACAGGTCTTGGTTACCGGGCGCCCGCCGAAACCACCAGGGGTAAGGGACTTTCCACACCAGCTAGAGGACCTTCGTCACTAGAAGCGCGTGCAGCCACCCGGTCAGATATAAGTGTCACTTTCAGACACAGATAACTAACCCCGAGGACCGCATTCATGCCGCAGCAGGAATTCACCGACCGCGAGCTCTTACACGAGCTCGAGCCCGTGGTCGAAGCGAACATCCATCGCCACCTCGGCGTGTTCAAGGACTGGAACCCGCACGACTTCATTCCGTGGTCCGATGGCAAGAACTACAAGGCACTCGGCGGGCAGGACTGGCACCCGGAGCAGTGCAAACTCTCCGAGGTGGCCAAGGTCGCCATGATCACCAATCTGCTCACCGAGGACAACCTGCCCTCATATCACCGCGAGATCGCCATGAACTTCACCATGGACGGACCGTGGGGCACCTGGGTAAACCGCTGGACCGCCGAGGAAAATCGCCACAGCATCGCCATCCGCGACTACCTCGTCGTCACCCGCGCGGTCGACCCGGTGGAGCTCGAGAAGCTCCGCATCGAGCAGATGACCCGCGGGTTCTCCCCCGGCCAGAACCGGCAGGGCGGCGACCACATGTTCGCCGAGAGCCTGTTCGACTCGGTGGTGTACGTGTCTTTCCAGGAGCTGGCCACCCGCGTCTCGCACCGCAACACCGGCAAGGCCTGCAATGAGCCCATCGCCGACGAGCTCCTCAAACACATCTCCAACGACGAGAACCTGCACATGATTTTCTACCGCAACATGGTGGACGCCGGTCTTCAGATCGCGCCGAATCAGGCCGTGAAGTCCATCCACCACGTGCTCGACAACTTCACGATGCCCGGCTACACCATCCCCGGATTCCGCCGCAATGCCGTCACCATCGCCACCGGCGGCATCTACGACCCGCAATCGCACCTCGCCGAAGTCGTGATGCCGGTACTGCGCAAGTGGCGCATCTTCGAACGCGACGACATCACCGGTGAGGGCGAGTGGTACCGCGAAGACCTGGAGCGCATCATCGGTGACCTCCAGCAGACCTCCCAGGATTTCGAGGAGGTCAAGGCCAAGTACTTAGAGCGTCAGGCCAAGCGCGCCGAGCGCAATGCCGCCAAGGCCGACAAGGCCGACAAGGCGGCGACCACGATCGCCTGACGCTCAGCTCCGACACCTCCGTAACGGCGACGTGGGCGGACGGCGATATGCCGTTCAGTACCATTGATCAGGCCATCTGCCGGCCAGCGGGGAGAAGAGGACTACATGCGCGCCTTCAGGACGCTCGGGGCGGTGATCGGCCTAGCCGCGGTGATCGCGGCCACGGTGACCGGCCCTTCGGTCGCCTCGGCCGAACCCGCAGCCGGTGCCCAGCTGGTCACCATCGGGGATTCGTTCATGGCTGCGGGTTCGACGGCCGCCGGCATCACCGGTCCCGTCGGGACCGCGTGCAACCAGGCGACGGACAATGTTGCGCACCTGGTGGCCTCCTCGTTCCCGCAGATGACGTTCGCCGATTACTCCTGCGTGGGCGCACTCTCCACCGACGTCTACACACCATCCACACGCGGCCCGCAGAACACGGGACTGTCCCCCGCCACCAAGGTGGCGGTCGTGTCCATCGGCGGAAACGACGCCGGCTTCGAGCAGATCGCCACCGACTGCCTGTTCGCGCTCACCTGCCCGCCGGAGAAGAAGGCGCAATTCAGTGCCAACGTGTCGTCGGTCGGCCCGAAATTGACCGGCGCGTACGCGGCGATACGCCAAGCGGCACCGAACGCCCGCGTGTTCACCGTCGGCTATCTACCGATCCTGCCCGCGAACGCCAGCGGGTGTCTCGTCGGACTGATCAACAGCCAAGAAACGATCACATTTCTCAACGGTCTGCAGCGCCAGCTGAACAGCACCATCATCGCCGAATCCGGGAAGGCGGGGTTCACCCCGATCATCCCCGAGACGGGCAGCGACCACAGCGTCTGTGCGCCCGACTATCAGCGATATGTGTCGATGACCGGTAGCGGCGCCGGTGATGAGGGAATTCCGATGCACCCCACCGCACCCGGACGCCAATACGTCGCCGAACGCGTCGCAATCGCCATGCGTTCCGCGGGCGTCTAGGGTCTCTAGCCGCGCGTAATGATGGCGCTGCCGAGCACCTCGTCGCCCTCGGCGTCCGGCCGGTACAGCACCACCGTCTGCCCGGCGGCGACACCGCGCAGGGACGTACGTAGTCGGATGTGAATCCGGTCGGCCGCAGGGTCAACCACCGCGTCGACCACCGATCCGTGTGCGCGGACCTGAACCTGGCATTCGATGGGTCCGGCCGGGATCCGACCAGATGTCCATACCACCGGCTCTCCGCCGAGCTCCCACACCTCAAGGTCCTCAACGGTTCCCACTCGTACGGTGGCCGTCTCGGCGTCGATCGACGTGACGTATCGGGGACGGCCGTCCGCGGCGGGACCGACCAGCCCTAACCCCTTGCGCTGGCCGATGGTGAATTCGTGCACCCCGGCATGGGTGGCCAGCACACTGCCGTCTGCGTCCACCACATTCCCGCGACGTACGCCGATGCGCGCGCCGAGGAAAGCCTGGGTGTCACCGGAGGGGATGAAGCAGATGTCGTGGCTGTCGGGCTTGTTCGCAACGAGCAGACCGCGCTCCTGCGCCTCGGCCCGGATATCGCCCTTGGGGCTGTCTCCCACCGGGAACAGAGCGCGGCTCAACTGATCTGCTGTCAGCACCCCGAGCACATAGGACTGGTCCTTGTCGTCGTCAACCGCGCGGCGCAGTCTGCCCTCTTGCAGTCGCGCGTAGTGGCCGGTGGCCACCGCATCGAAGCCCAGGGCGATGGCACGGTCGGCCAGCGCCGAGAACTTGATCTTCTCGTTGCACTTCACACACGGATTCGGGGTGCGACCCTCGGCGTATGCCTCGACGAAGTCGTCGATGACATCTTCCTTGAATCGATCGGCGAAATCCCATACATAGAAAGGGATTTCGAGCATATCGGCGACGCGGCGCGCATCGGCGGCGTCCTCCTTGGAGCAGCATCCCCGGGATCCTGTGCGCAGGGTTCCGGGTGCGGCCGACAAAGCCAGGTGCACGCCGACCACATCGTGCCCGGCGTCCACCATGCGTGCGGCTGCCACCGAGGAATCCACTCCCCCACTCATGGCGACAAGCACTCTCATGATCGGCCCCCGGCGCTGGCGAGCGCGGCGGCCCGCGCACGGGGAACGGCAGCATGCAGGGCCTCGACCGCACGCTCCACATCCGAGGAAGCAGAGGTGTGACCGAAGGTGAATCGCAGCGATCCGCGCGCGACTTCGGGGTCGATACCCATTTCGATGAGCACATGGGAGGGCCGCGCGACCCCTGCCGTGCACGCCGAACCAGTTGAGCACTCAATGCCGTTGGCGTCCAACAACATCAACAGGGAGTCACCCTCGCAACCGGCGAAGGTGAAGTGCGCGTTTCCGGGCAATCGGCCACAGCCTGCCGCGCCGTTGAGAGTGGAACCCGCAATCTGGGCCAGCACCTGATCGATCAACTCGTCGCGCAGCCTCGTCAGCTCGGCGGCACGCTCGGGCAGTTCCGCGACAGCCTCGACGAGTGCAGTCGACATCGCCACGATGGCCGCGGTGTCGGGCGTGCCGGAACGGATATCGCGTTCGTGGCCACCGCCGTGCAGCAGTGGGACACACGCGGTTTCGCGCCGCAGCAGCAACGCACCGACGCCCATGGGGCCGCCGAACTTGTGCGCGGCCACGCTCATCGCCGAGAGCCCACTGACGGCGAAACCGATATCGAGTTGGCCAACCGCGCCGATGGCATCGCTGTGCATGGGAATCTCGAACTCAGCCGCTATGGAAGCCAACTCGCAGATCGGATTGACGGTGCCGACCTCGTTGTTGGCCCACATCACCGTGATGAGCGCCACGTCGTCATGCTCGGCCAGCACCGCGCGCAGTGCCGCAGGCGTGACGGTGCCGTCGTCGTCCACCGGCAGCCACGTCACCTCGGCCCCCTCGTGGTCCGCGAGCCATCGCACGGCATCGAGCACCGCATGGTGCTCGACGGCGCTGGCAATGACGCGGGTACGGCGCGCATCGGCGTCGCGACGCGCCCAATAGATGCCTTTGATGGCGAGGTTGTCGCTCTCGGTGCCACCGGCGGTGAAGATCACCTCCGACGGTCGGGCGCCCAGGGCCGCGGCGATCGACTCGCGCGATTCCTCCACCCGACGCCGCGCATCGCGCCCCGACCCGTGCAAGGAGGCGGCGTTACCGGTCTGCGCCATGGTGGCAGCCATCGCCCCGATGGCCGTGGGGCGCATCGGGGTGGTGGCGGCGTGGTCCAGGTAAACCGATCGGGACATAGCGCATCCAGGATAGCTGTCAGCATTCGCGGCCAGATCCAGCGGAGACTCGATACCCCCGTCACCAGGCCCAGCGTCTCAGGCTGCGACGGTTTCCGGGTGCTCCGGATGGCTGTGGAACTGCGGGGCGCGGTCACCGGCCCGGACGGCGGCCTCGCAGCGGCTGGCCAGATCGCGGCGACTCTCGCCGGGCAATTGCAGCCCCGCGACCTGGATATGCGCCACGGTCATCCGCGTGGCGGTGAGCCGCCGGATCGACGCCATCAGGGTGTCCTGGCCGATATACGCCGGAACGGTGGACAGCTCGCCGTTGAGGTCGTGGTAGGTCAGCCGCAGCGGCTGTACCGGCCGCTGGGCATCGATGGCGGCTTGGAACATCGCGGGGCGGAATGACCCATACGCGCGGCCACACCAGGTGGTGCCCTCCGGGAAGGCCACCACCGTCTGGCCGGCTTCCAGCCGGGAGGCAACGGTGTCCACCACCCGCGGCAGCGTGCGCAGATTCCCGCGCTCGATGGGAATGACCCGCATCATGCGCGCGATGACACCCAAACCGGGCCAATCAATGAGATCCGCCCGGGCGACGAATGAACCCGGTAGTACGGCACCGATGGCGAAAACGTCGACCCAGGACACGTGACCCGCCACCACCAGGGAACCGCGGATATCGCGAATCGGCCCGCCGGAGACGGAGATCCGTACCCCGAGGCAGCGCAGCATCAACCGGCAGTAGCCACGCTGCCAGCGCACCCGGCCCGGAAGCGGTATCCCCAGCAGCGGTGCAAGCGTCAACATCGTGATCGCCATGGCCATCCGAGTCGTCGTACGGAGGGTTCGCGTCACCCGTCCGGGCTCGTCGATGGGGTTGGCCCGCATACAGCTGTCATCGCAGGTTGCCTTCGGCAACCAGGCGTGAGCGTATTCCGGCGCCATCGTCATTCCTGGCCCGAAACCGCTTCGGCCGCCGCCCCGACGGACCTCAACCGTTTGAGGTAGCGCACATCTGCCTGGTCCTTGCTCAGCAGCGCCATGAAATCGGCAACACCGAAATCCGGGTCATGTGCCGGTTCTCCGAGAATCTTCGCGCCCAGCCGCAGATATCCCCGCATCAGGGCGGGCACCTGCACCTTGGCCGGCGGCGCGATGTCGTCGAGCCCCATCCCGTCAACGACCACCGGGTGGTAGGGCCGCACCGTGTACTCCGGCTGGGCCGCATGCCGTTTCATGACGAAGTCACGGACCGCGCGCACCTGGCTACCCGGAGCGTTCTCGGGGCTGTCCTGCATGGGCACCGACACGCAACCGGTGACGTACTGGTAGTCGCAGCGATCGAGGTAGGCCAGGATTCCCGCCCACATCAGCAGCACCACCGCGCCGTTGCGGTGGTCGTTGCGCACTACCGCGCGACCCATTTCCACCAGCTGAGGACGTAACGAATCTAGTCCGCTGATATCGAATTCCGTTGCGCTGTAAAGCCCTCCGGCAGCGATGGCACCCGGCGGCGGAAGCATCCGGTAGCAGCCCACTACGTCACCCGAGGTATCCTCGCGTACCAGCAGGTGATCGCAGTGCTCGTCGAAACGGTCGGCGTCGCGTCCCTCGAACGCTGCCGGAGTGCTGGCGAGCTGGAATCCCGGCTCGCTGCTGAACACGTCGTATCGAAGCCGTTGTACGGCATCGATATCGGCGGGGTCGTTCGACAGCAGCAGGGTGTATTGAGGACCGAGCGGCGATTCCCCGTTCTTCCCGGTAGCCACTGGCATTGACTGATCTGCGGCGATGAGAACTGAAGCGGTGCTCATGACTGCGAGATTCGCCCAGTTATGCGGCGGAACGGCATCGGAAGCGTGTCGTGTCCATGCACGATCCGTTAATTGCGGCGTTCAAGACGCCAAATACACGCTTGCGGAAGGGAATCCCTAAGGCAAACACAGAGCTAACGGTTGCTCTGCGGGCATGGTCACGCCTTCACGCGCTGGTCCGCACGCTGCCGAAGCTCATCCTCGTCGACCAGCACCAACATCGGCGTACCCGGTGTACACATCATGGTGACTACGAAGCGCAGCACCGCATCGGCGGGGTGCCCGCACTGCCGGGCGGCCACCCGATCTCCGCCGTCATCACATGTGCGTCGGCGGGGATCACCGGCGGTGTCACGGTCTGCAACACCGTCAGCCCGCTCATCGGGTCGCCGTTCTCGATCATCGGCTAGCCATCCAGTCGGCGAACCGCGTCTCGGTAAGCACACCGTCATCGCCGGTGACCAAGCTGTCGTCGTCCACGGGTGTCCCAAAGTAGGTTGCGCTGGGGTCCACCACGACCTGCTTGTCGTCACCACTGGCGGCCAGCACGGTCCGCGCCATGTCGGCGAACGAAAACTTCTCGGGCCCACCGATATTGATGATCCCGTCGCGGGGCGCGGCCTCGGCGGCCCGGGCCACCTGTGCGGACACGTCATCGACGGCGATCAGCTGGATCCTGGCGTCCGGTACCCGCACCTCATCGCCCACAACGAGTGTGTCGGTGATGGACTGGGCGAATTCCTGAAACTGGGTGGCGCGCACGATCGTGTACGGCAACCCGGATTCGGTAATGATGTTCTCCTGCGCCACTTTCGCCCGCATGTATCCGCTCTCCGGAAGACCGTCAGCCCCCACAATGGAGAGCGCGACATAGTGACCGACGCCGGTCTCCCTCGCCGCGTCAACAAGATTGCGCGCCGAGGCGGTGAAGAAGTCCATCACCGCTCCGTCTTCGAACGACGGAGAATTGACAACGTCAATAACCACATTCGATCCGGTGAGCGCGTCCACCAATCCCTCGCCGGTCAACACATTTGCGCCAGAGGACAACGACGCCGCGACGACTTCGTGGCCATCGGCGGTCAGCAGCGCCACCACCCGAGACCCGATCTGGCCGGTAGCACCGACAACTGTGATTTTCATTGTGCGATTACCTTTCTCGTTACCCAAGTAACGGTCGCAGATCTGCGTTCGATTCGAACCCTGGAAAGCCCGTAGTCGTTCTACGGTAGGACGGCTCGGTAAAGTCGTGCCCTATTAGTCAGATTCGGCGGAGCACGTGATCAACAGCTATCCGGGATCGCGTTTGTGCGGTCGAACTCAAGAGTGCGCGTCACTGGACCGTCTGGTCATGGCCGCGCGCTCGGGGCCCAGTCAGGTCCTAGTGCTGCGCGGCGAAGCGGGCATTGGCAAGACGGCACTATTGCGGTACGTGCTTGCGCAGGCGCAGGGGTTTCAGATCGCCCGGACGGCCGGCGTCGAATCGGAGATGGAACTCGCGTTCGCCGGCTTACAACAGTTCTGTGCGCCGTTGTCGATCCACGTCGAGGCATTGCCCGACCCACAACGCAAGGCACTCGACACCGCATTTGGGGTCAGCAGCGGACCTGCACCCGACCGCTTTCTGATCGGACTGGCGGTGCTGAGCCTGTTGGCGGCGGCCGCCGAACACCAACCCATGCTGTGCGTGATCGACGACGCTCAATGGCTCGACCGGGCCTCATTGCAGACGCTGGCCTTCGTCACACGGCGCTTGGCAAATGAACCGGTCGCCATGCTCTTCGCGGTGCGCGACGGTACCGACGACCAGCTCACCGGGCTGCCGGAACTCACGGTAAGCGGGCTGCGGGCCGCCGACGCCGGCACACTGCTGGACGCCGCGATTCCGGGTCTCCTCGATGACCGGGTTCGCGACCGCATCGTGGCCGAGACGCATGGCAATCCGCTGGCCCTGCTGGAACTCCCCAGGGATCTGACCACCGAGGAGCTCGCCGGTGGTTTTGGGTGGCCCGACTCCGGTCGCCTGAGCGGTCAGATCGAACAGGCATTCCTTCGACGGGTTCAGCAGCTACCGGCCCGGACACAGACATTGCTTCTCACCGCGGCAACCGACCCGCTTGGCGATGCGGCGCTGTTGACGCGCGCATCCGAACGACTCGGAATCTCGATGGATGCGGTCGCACCAGCCGAGGCCGCCGATCTGATCCAGTTGGGTACCCGGGTCCGCTTTCGTCATCCGCTGGTGCGGTCGGCAATCTATCGAAGCGCAAACCCATTGGAACGCAGAAGAATTCACGGTGCACTGGCGGAGGCGACGGATCCGGCGACAGATCCTGATCGTCGGGCGTGGCATCGCGCTCATGCTGCCGCGGGCACCGATGAGGCGATCGCAACCGAACTGGAGCGGTCAGCCGACCGCGCCAAGGCCAGGGGCGGCATCTCGGCGGCGGCGGCCTTTTTGCAGCGGGCAACGGAGCTCACCTCGGATCCGGCAGTACGCGGGTCGCGGGCACTGGCCGCGGCCCAGTCCAAACACGATATGACGGCCTTCGACGCTGCCCGTGAGCTGCTCGCCATCGCGGATATGGCTCCGCTGGATCCGCCGGCGCGGGCAAGGGCGACACGGCTGCGCGCGAAGATCACGTTCGCGGAAAGCCGTGTCGGCACGTATGGCTCCACGACGGTGTCCGACGCCGCGATCGGCCTGCTGGACGCCGCCAAGGGCTTGGAGAACCTGGACGACGACCTGGCCCGCGAGACCTATCTGGACGCGGTGGGGGCTGCTATGTACGGTGGCCGGCTCTGCCCACGCGGCGGCGCGGTCGAGGTGGCCGAGCCGGCGCGCATGGCGCCCGCAGGGACACAACCCCCGCGGCCGACCGATCTCTTGCTCGACGGTCTGGCGATGCGAATCACCCACGGTCCGGCCGCAAGCGCGCAGATACTGTGTGACGCGCTCGCCCTGATCCGCCGTGAGGCCGACAGTGCTGAGAACACGAGCTGGATATGGCAGGCGTTTCCCATCGCGCTCGAATCCGCCACTCATGAGGTGTGGGACGACGATACGTGGCATCACCTCGCGACCCGCGCGGTGCAAATCGCCCGTGATGTCGGCGCGCTGTCGGTTCTCCCCGCGGCTCTCATCTATCGCGCGGGTGTCCATGTGCATGCCGGTGAGCTTGACGCGGCGGCCGAGCTGGTCCAGGAGGCCGATGCCATCTCGGCCGCGACAGGCCATGCACCGATCAGGTACCACTCGTTGATCTTGGCGGCGTGGCGCGGTGCGGAGGCGATACCACTGATCGATGCCGCCATGCGTGACGGAGCGGCGCGGGGTGAGGGCAGACTTCTCGGTGCGATGGGGTATGCGGCGGGCGTGCTCAACAACGGCCTCGGCCGCTACGAGCTTGCCTTCCTCGCGGCGCGAAGGGCTTGCGAGCACGAGGATCTCGGGTTGTTCAGCTGGTGCCTTACCGAACTGATCGAGGCGGCGGTGCGCTGCGGCGAGCGTGACACGGCGGCGAAGGCGCTTGACCAACTGGAAGAGCGGGCGCTGGCGGGCGAATCCGATTGGGCACATGGCATGGTGGCACGCTCCCGGGCGCTGCTCGCCGCCGACGACGATGCGGAGGCCTGGTACCGCGAGGCGATCGAACGGCTCACGAAGACAAGGATTTCCGTCCACCTCGCGCGTGCGCATCTCATCTACGGAGAATGGCTACGCCGCTGTCATCGGCGCGCGGATGCCCGCGTGGCGCTCAAGGCGGCCCACGAAAGTTTCGTCCATATGGGCGCCGAAGCCTTTGCCGAGCGTGCGGAGCGTGAGCTACGCGCGACGGGCGCAAAGGTTCGGAAACGTTCTGCCAGTTCGGAAGACGCGTTAACGGCCCAGGAGGCGCAGATTGCCCGGATGGCCGGTCAAGGTCTGACCAATCAGGAGATCGCCGCCCAGTTGTTCATCAGCTCGCACACCGTCGAATGGCACCTGCGGAAGGTTTTCGCCAAGCGCGGCATCACGTCACGCAGGCAGCTGCGCAACAGGAACTAGGCCGGGACTCGCAGACGTAGTTCGTTCGCGATCTTCCGCAGGGTGTCCTCGGTTTCGGGCGGACCGGTGATCATGGCCACCGCCAGGGTGTCGCGAGTCCCCCCGGAAGCAGATGCGAAGGCACATGTCATCGCGATGCGGACCACCCGTGTGCCGTTTCCGAGGGTGCCCGTCACCCGGGCATAAGACGTGACATCGTCGATGGGCTTCCAGAATTGGGCGTTGATCGGAAGTTTCGCGCGCACTTTGTCCTGCGCGGGCTGCCCACATCCGTCGGCACATCGGTCGGTCCCGATCCAGCCGGCCGCACCACCCTTGTTGACTTCGTCCATGCAGGTGATCCGTTTATCCAGCGGTTTGTTCTCGGTGTGCATACACCCCCACCCCGCCGGCAGGTTGAAATCGAACGGTACGTACGTGGGCATCGAGATGGGTTGGAGCTTGTCTCCCGGCCCGTAGGTCGGGCCACCAAGAGGCCCTTGGGACCCATTGGGAAGCGGGATCACCGACGGCGTCCCCCTCGGAGGCGCCGTCGTCCGGTCGGTCGTCCGAACGGACTCTCCTGGTGGCAGCACGGCCATGCCCACGATGGTCCGGTGAGATCCGACGATGACAACAGCCAGCACAAGCCCCACCACGAGAGCGCCCATAAACGCCGAAAGGACTATCCAGGGCACTCGACGCGGTGGTCGAGGCTCTGGATAGTCCTCAGGCGTTGGATAGCCCTCAGGCATCCACTGTGTCATCCCCCGGGCTCCGCTCGGCCGATTAGCCCTTGCGAGCCTTGACGGCCTCCGTCAGCTGCGGCGCGACGTTGAACAGGTCACCCACCACACCGAAGTCGGCGATCTCGAAGATCGGGGCTTCCTCGTCCTTGTTGACCGCAACGATGGTCTTCGAGGTCTGCATACCGGCGCGGTGCTGGATGGCACCCGAGATGCCCAGCGCGATGTACAGCTGCGGCGATACGGTCTTGCCCGTCTGGCCCACCTGGAACTGGCCCGGGTAGTACCCGGAGTCGACCGCGGCACGCGAGGCGCCGACGGCGGCACCGAGCGAATCGGCGAGCGCCTCCACGACGCTGAACTTCTCGGCGCTGCCGACACCACGACCGCCGGACACGACGATGTTGGCCTCGGTGAGCTCCGGACGGTCGCCACCGACGATCGGGTGACGCGCGGTGACCTTGGTGGCGTTTTCGGCGGGAGCCGGCACCTCAACGGTGACCTGCTCGCCCGCACCGGCGGCCGGCGCGGCCTCGACGGCACCCGGACGCACGGTGAAGACCGGCGCGTCGCCATTGGCCTGCGCCTCGACGGTAAACGCACCACCGAAGATCGAGTGCAGACCCTTGCCACCCTCACGAACCTCGATGACGTCGGTCAGCAGGCCCGAGCCCAGGCGTGCGGCCAGGCGTCCGGCCACCTCCTTGCCCTCGGTGGTCGCGGCGATCAGGATGCCGGCGGGGCTGGCGGTCTCGGCGAGCGAGGCCAGCAGGTCGACCTTCGGGGTCACCAGATAGCTGTCGATCACATCGGACTCGGCGACGTAGATCTTCGCGGCACCGGCCTCCTTGAGACCGTCGATGAGCGCCGCCGCGGTACCGGCAGGACCGGCCACCACGGCAGAGGGCTCACCCAGGACGCGGGCGGCGGTGATGAGCTCGGCGCTCACCTTCTTCAGCGCACCCTCTGAATGCTCAACGAGCACAAGTACTTCAGCCATAACTTTGCTTTCTCGTTTCTGTATTAGAGGGTCTTAGATGATCTTCTGAGCGACCAGGAACGCGGCGACCTTGGTGCCGCCTTCGCCCTCGTCGGCGATCTTCTCGCCCGCGGTCTTGGAAGCCTTGGGAGTCGAGGACAGCACGGTCGTACCGGCGTTGGCGACACCCACCTCTTCGGCATCCACGCCGATCTCGGCGAGGGTCAGCACGGCGACTTCCTTCTTCTTCGCGGCCATGATGCCCTTGAAGGACGGGAAGCGGGGCTCGTTGATCTTCTCGGTGACGCTCACGATGGCCGGAAGGTTGGCTTCGACCTCGAACACGCCCTCGTCGGTCTCGCGCTCACCCTTGACGACGCCGCCTTCGACGGTCAGCTTGCGCAGATGAGTCAGCTGCGGCAGGCCCAGGTACTCGGCGATGATCGCGGGGATGGCGCCCGAACGGCCGTCAGTGGCCTCGTTACCGGCGATGACCAGCTCGACGCCCTCGACCTGGCCCAGTGCGCGGGCCAAGGCCCAGCCGGTCTGAATGGCGTCGGATCCGTGCAGACCCGGGTCGAGCAGGTGAACTGCCTTGTCGGCGCCCATGGACAGAGCCTTGCGGATGGCCTCGGAGGCCTTCTCGGGACCGGCCGAGACGACGGTCACGACCGAATCGCCACCCTCGCGCTCCTTGATGAGCAGCGCTTCCTCGACGGCACGCTCGTTGATTTCGTCGAGCACCGCGTCGGCGGCTTCCCGGTCGAGCGTGAAGTCACCGTCGGTGAGCTTGCGCTCTGACCAGGTGTCTGGGACCTGCTTGATCAGGACCGCGATATTCGTCATAAGTCTCCGATCGTCCTTCCTCTTCGCTGTCTGTCCAGCTGTTTACCAGCTGTCTGCTTTGGTGCTAGGTGCTTCCCTGCGTCCCCATACCGCGCCGGTCGCATTGCCACGTTTTTCGTGACTAACCCGGCCAATGATGTTACTCATGGGTAATATAAGGAGTTCGCCCGTCCACCATAGCCGGTTCACCCCTGGTTTCCGGCCTGTGATCTGGGCCACCAGTATTAAGACACGGCGTTCACCCGATAGCCTGCCAAACGATGAACTCGCACCTGACCGACCCGCACCCGGCTGATCCACTTCGCGCAAGCGGCGCATCGGCCGATGATGCCGATGCAGCCTTGGCGCTCACCGGCGAGCGGACCGTGCCCGGCATCGCCGAAGAGAACTACTGGTTCCGCCGTCATGAGGTGGTGTACGAGCGGCTCAGCAGCCTCTGCGCGGGGCGCAAGGTATTGGAGGCGGGCAGCGGCGAGGGTTATGGCGCGGACATGCTGGCCCAGGTGGCTGAGCACGTGATCGGGCTGGACTATGACGAGTCCGCGATCGCGCACGTGAAGGCCCGGTACCCCCGCGTGGACATGCGCGCCGGAAACCTGGCAGACCTGCCGCTGGCCGCGGGTTCGGTGGACGTGGTGGTGAACTTCCAGGTGATCGAGCACCTCTGGGATCAGGGCCAGTTCCTCTCCGAGTGCGCGCGTGTCCTCAGCCCCGGCGGCTCTCTACTGATCAGCACGCCGAATCGGATCACCTTCTCCCCCGGCCGCGACACCCCGCTGAATCCGTTCCACACCCGCGAGCTCAGTGGCGCCGAGCTCGACGAGCTCCTGGTGGAGGCCGGGTTTTCGGTGCAGTCGATGAATGGCGTCTTTCACGGACCACGGCTGCGCGAGCTCGACGTCAAGTACGGCGGTTCGATCATCGACGCGCAGATCGAGCGTGCGGTCGCCAACGCACCCTGGCCACAGGACCTGCTCGCGGATATCGCGGGACTGACCACCGAAGATTTCGAGATAGTCGACGCGGGGGAACGCGACATCGACCAGAGTCTGGATCTGGTTGCCATTGCGGTGATTCCGTGACAGAAAAGGTTCCTGGGCTATTCACCATGGTGCTGCATACGCACCTACCGTGGCTCGCCAATCACGGACGCTGGCCGGTCGGCGAGGAATGGCTGTACCAATCCTGGTCGGCCGCGTATCTGCCACTGTTTAAGGTGCTGCGGACGCTGGCGGCCGAGGGCCGGGAGAACCTGATCACCCTTGGCATCACCCCCGTGGTGGCCGCACAGCTGGACGACCCACACTGCCTGACCGGGCTGTACAGCTGGCTGGCCAACTGGCAACTGCGTGCCTTCGAGGCCGCCACCATCGCGAAAACCGATGCCGAACCGGGCACCGCGTCGAGCCCAGAAATGTTACGGGCCTTCGGTATTCGCGAATACCACAGCGCCACAGCCGCTCTCGATGAATTCGATGGGTACTGGCGCCACGGCGGCAGCGGTCCGCTGCGCAGTCTGATAGACGCAAAAGCCATTGAGCTGCTGGGTGGTCCGCTCGCACATCCGTTCCAGCCGCTGCTAAACCCACGGCTACGCGAGTTCGCGTTGCGCGAGGGACTTGCCGACGCCGAACAGCGTTTCGGACATGCACCCACCGGCATCTGGGCACCCGAATGCGCCTATGCCCCAGGCATGGAGGAAGGCTACGCAGCGGCCGGGGTCAACCATTTCATGGTCGACGGACCGTCCCTGCAGGGCGACACCTCACTGGGTCGGCCGGTGGGCGACACCGATGTGGTGGCCTTTGGCCGCGACCTGGCGGTGAGCTACCGCGTGTGGTCGCCGAAGTCGGGGTATCCGGGTAACGCCGCCTACCGCGATTTCCACACCTACGACCACGACACCGGCCTCAAACCCGCCCGGGTCACCGGACGCAACGTGGCCTCGGAAGCCAAGGCGCCATACGAGCCAGAGCGCGCCGACGCCGCGATCGACGTCCATGTCCGCGATTTCGTGGACACCGTGCGCCAGCGCCTCATCTCAGAGTCCGATCGGATCGGCCGACCCGCGCATGTCATCGCCGCCTTCGACACCGAGTTGTACGGGCACTGGTGGTACGAGGGGCCGGCCTGGCTCGAGCGGGTGCTGCGGGCATTGCCCGAGGCAGGTGTCCAGGTGGGCACCCTGGAACAGGCCCGCGCACAGGGGTACGTGGGCAAGCCCATCGACTTGCCTGCCAGTTCATGGGGTTCCGGTAAGGATTGGCATGTCTGGAATGGCGAGAAGGTGGCCGACCTCGTGCAGCTGAACACCGAGGTGGTCGACACCGCCCTCGCTGCGGTCGACAAGGCCCTGCACGAGCAGCCCGCGCCGCATACCCGCAATCGGGTGGCCGATCAGATCCTGCGTGAAGCCCTGCTGACCGTATCGAGCGACTGGCCCTTCATGGTCAGCAAGGATTCGGCCGCCGATTACGCGCGCTACCGTGCTCATCTCCATGCGCACGCCACCCGCGAGATCTCTGCGGCGCTCGCCAGCGGAAGACAGGACGCCGCAATCCGCCTGGCGGACGGGTGGAATCGTGCTGACGGGCTGTTCGGCGCACTCGATGCCAGGAGGCTGCCCCGATGAACACGGTCTTCGCCCGAGAGGCTCATCTATGAGAATCCTGATGGTCTCCTGGGAGTACCCACCGGTGGTGATCGGTGGGCTCGGCCGGCATGTGCACCACCTGTCCACTGAGCTGGCCGCAGCAGGCCACGACGTCGTGGTGCTCACCCGGCGCCCCTCCGGCACGGACCCCGCCAGCCACCCGACCACCGATGAGGTTTACGAGGGCGTGCGGGTTGTCGCGGCCGCCGAAGACCCGCATGACTTCGATTTCGGCACCGACATGATGGCCTGGACCTTGGCCATGGGCCATGCGATGGTGCGGGCGGGTTTAGCCTTGGCTCTCAAGGGATCTGGCGATTGGCACCCCGATGTGGTGCACGCCCACGACTGGCTGGTCGCCCACCCGGCAATCACCCTTGCCGAGCATTTCGATGTACCGCTGGTGTCGACGCTGCACGCCACCGAGGCGGGCCGGCATAGCGGCTGGGTGTCGGGACGCATCAGCAGGCAGGTGCATTCGGTGGAATGGTGGCTGGCCCGCGAATCGGACTCGCTGATCACCTGCTCGGCATCGATGCTGGACGAAGTGACCGAACTGTTCGGGCCCGAGCTACCGCAGGTCCATGTCATCCGCAATGGAATCGATGTCACCCGTTGGGTATTCGCACCGCGGCTAGCCTCCGACGGGTCTCCTCCCGTACTGCTTTTTGTGGGACGGCTCGAATACGAGAAGGGTATCCACGACGCCATCGCGGCGCTGCCCAAGATTCGCCGCTCGCACCCGGGGACGGTGTTGACGGTCGCAGGTGATGGCACGCAACAGGATTGGCTCCTCGAACAGGCGCGCAAGCACAAGGTCGTCAAGTCCGTTCAGTTCCTGGGCAACCTGGACCACGAGGGACTATTGCAATGGCTGCATCGCGCCGACGCCATCCTGCTGCCCAGCCACTACGAGCCGTTCGGCATCGTGGCGCTGGAGGCCGCGGCCGCGGGTACTCCCCTGGTGACCTCAACCGTCGGCGGGCTCGGTGAGGCCGTCATCGACGGCGAGACCGGATTGTCCTTCACCCCACGCGATGTGGCAGGCATCGCGGATGCGGTCAAACGCACCCTCGACGATCCGACCGCCGCCGCCGAACGGGCCGTAGCGGCACGGGCTCGGCTCACCGCGGACTTCGACTGGGCCACCGTGGCCGACGAAACAGCTCAGGTGTACTTGGCCGCCAAACGCCGCGAACGGGAACCATTGGGCCGCAGCGTCATCGTCGAGCGCCCGCTGCCGGACCGGTAGAGGCACGTGACCATCAATACACCCCCCGCTTGCGAGACCGACGCGGCGGCCCGGGCGGCAACACTGCTTGAGTCCGACCCTCAATTCCGGGCGGCCACGCCCGATCCGAATGTCATGGACTCCCTGCTGGTGCCCGGCCTGCGGTTGTCCCAGGTGCTCCACGCCCTGCTCACCGGTTACGCCGACCGGCCCGTGATGGGGTTCCGGTCCCGCGAATCGGTCGTCGACCCCACGACCGGCCGTACGGTCGACCGCCTGCTGCCCGCCTTCCATACCATCAGCTACGGGCAGCTTCTCGACGATATCTCGGCCATTCTCGCGGAGTGGCAGCACGGCCCCAATGCCATTGGCGCCGGTGACTTCGTCGCCACCATCGGCTTCTCCAGCCCCGACTATGTCACCCTCGACCTCGCCGCCCTGATGAATGGGTGTGTGTCGATTCCATTGCAACACAACACATCTTTGGCGCAGCTGCGCATGATGCTGGAGGAGACAAACCCGCGGTTGGTGGCAGCGAGCGCCGATTGCCTGGAACTCGCGGTGGAGGCCGCGCTGGGGTCACCGGATTTGCGGCGGGTGGTGGTATTCGACTACCGCCCCGATACTGACGATCACCGCGAGAAGCTCGCCGCAGCAAGGGATCGTCTACGCGCGGCCGGTACAGAAGTCACCGTCGAGCCGCTCGCGGACGTCATCGCAAAGGGGCGGCAACTGCCCGAACCCGCGCTGTACACCGACGGCGACGACCAGCGCACCGCGCTGATCATGTACACCTCGGGCAGCACCGGCGCCCCCAAGGGCGCAATGTTCACGGAGTGGACGGTGACCCGATTCTGGTCCTCGGGTGCGGCACCGAACCGGGACACCCCGATCATCAACGTCAACTTCCTGCCGCTCAACCACCTCGCGGGCCGTGTCGGACTGCTGACCGCCTTCATACCCGGTGGCACCTGTTACTTCGTTCCCGAGAGCGATCTGTCCACCCTCTTCGAGGACTGGCAGCTGGTGCGCCCCACGTACATGGGCGTGGTCCCGCGGGTGGTCGACATGCTTTTCCAGCACTACCAAACGCGCATGGATTCGTTCATTGCCGACGGAGCCGACCCCGAGTCGGCCGATCGTAGTGCGAAAACCGAACTGCGCGAAGATGTTCTGGGCGGACGCGTGGTCGCGGGCATGCTCGCCACGGCGCCACTGTCCCCCGAAATGAAATCCTTCCTGGAATCCGCACTCCACTTCCATCTGCTCGATCTATATGGCTTGACCGAGGTGGGCGGCGTGTTCCGGGATGGCAAGATCTCTCGTCCACCGGTGCTCGACTACAAGCTCGTCGATGTACCCGAACTCGGGTACTACACCACCGACAAGCCGCATCCGCGTGGCGAATTGCTCGTCAAGAGTGCCACCGCAACGCCCGGGTATTACAAACGTCCCGATGTCACGGCCGAGGTTTTCGACGCCGACGGCTATTACCGGACCGGCGATGTCATGGCGGAGATCGCTCCCGACGAGCTGGTGTACGTGGATAGGCGCAACAACGTCATCAAGCTTGCCCAGGGTGAGTTCGTTGCAGTGGCCAACCTGGAGACGGTGTACGTCGGCGCACCGCTGGTCCGCCAGATCTTCGTCTACGGCAACAGTGAACGCGCCTACCTGCTGGCGGTCGTCGCGCCCACCGAGGAGGCGTTGCGCGGACACCCCGACCCCGTCGACCTCAAAAACACGATCCGGGAATCGCTGCGGCGGACCGCTCGCGCCAACCACCTACACTCGTACGAACTCCCGGCCGACTTCATCATCGAGACCACGCCGTTCACCATCGAAAGCGGCATGCTTGCGGCCGTCGGTAAGCCCATACGCCCCAAGATGATCGAGCATTACGGGGATCGGCTTGAACAGCTCTACGTCGACCTCGCCGAGGCCCGCGTCGAAGAGCTGCGGCAGCTGCGGGATACCGCACAACAGCGCCCCATCATCGAAACCGTCACCGAGGCCGCTCGGGCACTGCTCGGCATGTCCGGGGATGCCGTGCGCCCCGACAACCACTTCATCGATCTCGGTGGAGACTCGCTGTCGGCATTGACCTTTTCCAACCTGCTGCGCGATCTCTTTGACGTCGAGGTGCCGGTTGGCGTGATTACCGGTCCCGCCGCCGATCTGCGGACCCTTGCCGATTACATCGAGACGGAGCGCGAAAACAACACCGCCACCGCCGCCGGTGTGCATGGGCCGGACGCCTCGGTCGTCAGCGCCGCCGACCTCACCCTGGACAAGTTCATCGACTCCGAAATACTCAGCAACGCTTCAGAATTGGATAAGCCCGCGTGCGTGGTCAGCACCGTGTTGCTCACCGGCGCCAACGGATATCTCGGACGGTTCCTCTGTCTGGAGTGGCTGCAGCGGCTGGCGCAGTCCGATGGGCAGCTGATCTGTCTGGTCCGTGGCGAGAGTGACGCCGACGCCCTGGCACGGCTCGAGGCCGCGTACGGCGACACGGATCCGGCACTGCTCAGCGAGTTTCGCGCGTTGGCGCAGAGACACCTACGGGTGATCGCTGCCGATATTGCCCAGCCCCGTCTCGGCCTAGATGACGCGACCTGGGAGCAGCTGGCTCGGGAAGTCGACAAGATCGTCCATCCCGCCGCACTGGTAAATCATGTGCTTCCTTACAACCAGTTGTTCGGTCCCAATGTCTTTGGCACAGCGGAGGTCATCCGCTTGGCGTTGACCACCCGGATGAAACCGGTGACGTACCTGTCGACGATGGCGGTCGCCATGACGGTGCCTGATTTCGACGAGGACGGGGACATCCGCACGGTGAGCCCCATCCGGCCCGTCGGCGCGGGCTACGCCAACGGTTACGCCAACAGCAAGTGGGCCGGCGAGGTGCTGCTACGGGAGGCACATGATCTGTGCGGCCTGCCTGCCGCCGTCTTCCGCTCCGACATGATCCTCACCCACCGCCGATACAGCGGTCAGCTCAATGTCACCGACGCCTTCACCCGCATGCTGCTGAGCCTGGTCCTCACCGGTATCGCCCCGCGCAGCTTCTACCAGGGCGATGGCGGCGGCTCCCGACCGCGAGCCCATTACGAGGGACTGCCAGTCGATTTCGTCGCCGAGGCCATCACCACCTTGGGGCTGGCCACCATCGAGGGCTTCCGCTCCTACGACGTCATGAACCCGCACGATGACGGCATCTCGGTGGATACCTTTGTCGACTGGCTGGTCGAAGATGGTCATTCCATCGACATCATCGACGACTACGACGAATGGCTGTCGCGATTCGAGACGGCGTTGCGAAGCCTGTCGGACGAACAACGACGTGCCTCGGTGCTTCCACTCCTTGATGCCTACCGGGCGCCGGGCCACCCGCGCCGCGGCGCCGCCGCGCCCACCGATGTGTTTCGGAAGGCCGTGCAGGACCACAACATCGGAGGCGAGAGCGCCGATATTCCGCAGATCGATCGCGCGCTCATCGCCAAGTACATATCGGACCTGCGCGCACACGGGCTGCTCTGATCCCGATCGGCCGGATGACATCGGGAGTGGTTGTGACACAGAACTATCCCCGGGTGTAGGCAGGCCCCTCCGGCAGCAGGTGCTTGTCGACGAGCTTGTGCCAACGTCGTTGCCGATACCGGAATATCGCCGTGGCCGCCTCGGCGGCCACGGGTGTGAGGAAGCCGGCGTCGATATCGATCCGATCGCTATACCGGCAGCGACGATCACCTATCGGTTCCACGTGCAGAGTGTGATTCCAGGTACGCAGGATTCCCCCGCCTTCGTTGGTCCGTACGGTTCGACTCTCCTCGTCGACCTCCACCACGTGAATCGTGTGCCGGTACAACGGGATCAGATGCAGACCCCATAACCAAGCGGATCCGCGCTCGCCTATCCGCATGGGCTCGGTACGCCCCGAGAGCGCCGGAATGCCGAATATGCCACGGCACAGGTACAGGAAGGTTCCGGCGTATTGCATCGCGCCCCACACCCGGTCGGCGTCGGTGGGCAGTTCGGTCTCCAGATACACCGTCTTCATCGGCGTCTCCTTTCATTACAGCAGCTCAGCCACTATTATGAGTAATTACTCGCATTTGTGGTACTCGCATTTGAAGGAGATGACGACACCGTGCCCGGCCCCCGACTACAGCCCCGCAAGCAGCCACGACAGGATCGCGCCGGGGCCACCCGGCAGCGCATCCTGGATGCCGCTGCTCACGTTTTCGCCGACTTCGGATATGCGGCCGGCACCACCAACCGGATCGCGGAACGGGCCGAAATTTCCATCGGCTCGCTGTATCAGTACTTCCCCAACAAGGACTCCATCCTCGTCGAGCTCATGACCTCCCACACCGAGGATGGGTTTGCGCTCATTCAACGGCATCTCACTGCGGGACTACCGGATTCGATCGAAGGTATGCTTCGGATCTTTGTCAGAGCGGCCATCGACAACCATCGCGACAACCCGAGACTGCATAGGGTGCTGTTTGAAGAGGCGCCGCGACCACCCGAGTTTCTTGCTCTGCTGCACCGGTCCGAGGATGCCGTCGTCGCTGCGGCCGAGGCAATTCTGGCGGCACATCCCGATGTCCGGGTAACCGAAACATCCACAGCGGCAAGGATGGTGGTGGCGACCATCGAATCATTGGTACACCGCCTGGTGGCGGGCCCGCGACCCATCGACCCGGCTCCGTTCGAGGACGAGCTGGTCAGCATGCTGACCCGCTACCTGACGGGCTGAGGATCAATGCAAACGGTCGGCAATCTGCCCGTGCTCACCGAACAACTCGGCATTCCACCTCGCAATGAGCTCCGTGTTGTCAACCTCATTGGGGTGAAAGTCCTTGCGGTTGTACGACAGTAGTCGCCGAAAGACCGCTCGCGAGAAGAAGGGGGCGCCGAAAAATCGGACGGCACTCCGATAGTGGATCTTGGGATTGTAGAAGTCTCGGTCGCGAAACAGTGACATGTACGTCGCACACCCGGCGGACGCAAGAAACGCAAGAGTGGTGAACCACATCACGAGAACCCGCATCCGATGGGTGCCGCCGACAGCCTTGTACACGTCGAAGGCGACCGCACGGTGCTCGGATTCCTCCAGCGCATGCCACAGCAGCATGGAACGCACCTCACCCTCGCCAAGCATGTCCAGGGCACGTTCGTCGCTCAACAGTGTCTCGGCCAGGATCGCGGTGTAATGCTCCAGCGCCGCGGTCATTGCCAGGCAGTACAGAGGCGAGAGGTAGCGGGTACGCGCTTCCAGCGTCCTACGTATCACTCGATCGATCAACGCGGTCGGATAGCCCATCTCCTGCAGACGCTCGTTGAGCTCGCGGTGTTCGCGGCTGTGGGTGGCTTCCTGGCCGATGAACCCGGCTACCTGCTTCTTGAGCTCCGGGTCGGTGATCTGATCCGCGACCGCCCGCACCGAACGGATCATAAAAGCCTCCCCCTCGGGGAAGGCCGCTGACAGCACCGCCACCATGTGACTCATCCCCAAGTCACCCTGGACATAGTGACGCCGCAGGGAACCGGCCGGATAGCGAAACTTGATCCGCCGTGTCTTGATTTCCCGTTCCATGATCACCTCACCCCCCTACACATCTGCGCATCAGTATCCCCAGTGTGCCAGTGCGCGCAGATCGCGCCCCTAATGCAGGTGGCCGGTCAGGTGACCGTTCTCACCGAATAGCTCGGCATGCCATTTATCGATGAGTTCGGTGTTGTCGGAGTCATTGGGGTGGAATCCCGGGCGGTTGTACTCACCGATCCGGCGCCGCACCTCACGGCTCAGGAAAGGCAAATGCCGCAATGCCGCAATGCTTTTCGCCAATCGAATCGGGTTGTAGGCGGCCTTGTCACGAAGCAGCGAGATCACCGTCTCGAAGAACGTCGTGTAGATGAAGGCGAGGGTGGTGCGGCGCATCACCCAGATACGCAGCCGCTCGCTGCCACCGACCGCCCGGTAAACGTCGAAGGTGACGGAGCGGTGCTCGGCTTCCTCGAAGGCGTGCCACAGGAGCATGGAACGCACCTCGCCCTCGCCGAGCATGTCCAGAGCGCGCTGATCGGTCAGCAGCGTCTCGGCCAGCACCGCGGTGTAGTGCTCCAGCGCGGCCGTCACGGCCAACGTGTAGATCGGCGGGTAGTTCCGGGTCTGAAAGTTGAATATCCGGCGAGCGAGCCGCTCCACGAACGCAGTGGGATATCCCATCTCCTGCAGACGCTCGTTGAGCTCGCGATGCTCACGCCCGTGTGTCATCTCCTGGCCGATGAACCCGGACACCTGCCGCTTGAGTTCGGGATCGGTGATCTGATCGGAGTAGCGCCGGACCGACCGGATGAAGAACTCCTCACCCTCCGGGAAGACTGCCGACAGCATAGCCATCATGTGACTTGACACCAGGTCACCCTGTACGAAGTGACGATCCAGCGAACCGGGTTGGTAGCGGAACTTGATACGGCGGGTCTTGATCGGCCTGTCCATACTCAGCTTCCCACTACCCCGCAATGACTGATTTCGACTCGCTCCGACTGACGAAGCCAACGCAGCTCAGGGTACCGCAATTCGCGGGTATCCCGATGATCCACGGTTGACACATTCCCATATCGGTATATGTTAGCGCCATGGCTCGCACCCCGACGACGGCTGACGCGTTCAACGCGATCGCGGAGGCGAGCCGCCGTGACCTCCTCAGCGCCATCGGCACCGGCGAGGTCACGGTGAACGACCTGGTGGATCGAACCCGGATGGGCCAACCACAGGTGTCCAAGCACCTTGGGGTGCTCCGCGCCGTCGATCTGGTGCGGGTGCGCTCGCACGGGCGACACCGCCTCTACCGCGTCAACGGCGAGGCCTTGCGGCCCGTCCACGAGTGGGTCGCCGCGTTCGAACACACCTGGAACGAGCGCCTGGACCGGCTCGACGACCTACCCACCGAACTCAAGAAAGAGGATATGGAATGACCTCCGACCCCAACGCTCTTCGCGCAAGCGGCTCATCGTCGACGAATCGGTACGGCAGCGCCACCGTCGAATTGCCTTCGGACACCGCAATTCTCATCACGCGGTCATTCGATGCGCCCGCCGCACTGGTCTTCCGAACGCTCACCGAACCGGATCTGGTCAAGCGCTGGTGGGGATTCGAGACTGCTCAATGGCAGGTGTGCGAGATCGATCTACGGATCGGCGGCACCTGGCGGTACGTGGTCAGCCAACCGTGCGAATCCGCGCCGGATATGGAAGTCGGATTCCACGGTGAGTACCGGGAGATCGATGCACCGCATCGGCTGGTCAACACCGAGGTCTTCGAGGGCATGCCGGATGCCGCGGCCCTCACCTCCACCACCCTCGACGAGGTTGACGGCGTGACCACCATGCGGGTTCTGGTGGAGCACAGCTCCAAGGAACATCGCGACGGGCACATCAACTCCGGCATGGAGGGTGGCATGCAGGTCAGTTACAACCGCATCGAAGACCTGCTGCGCGACATGGGCTGAAATAGGGCGCCCGCCGCGTGTGTTGCAGCCACGGTGAGCAACCAATTCACCTCCGAGTACATCGCCGCCAACCCGCAATGGGTCGATGAGCAGATCGAGATCTACGAATCCAGCGGCGGAGCCGAGGGCACCACGTTCGACGGCATCCCCGTCGTGGTGCTGTACACCGTCGGCGCGAAATCGGGACAGATCCGCAAGGCCCCGCTCATGCGCGTCGAGCACGAGGGCGTGTACCTGGCGGTCGGATCGATCGGCGGTGCGCCGAAGAATCCCGCCTGGGTCGCGAACCTGCGGGCCAATCCCTTGATCGACCTGCGCGACGGCGAAAACGTCGAGGTCGTCCGCGCCGACGAGATCACCGACGAGGCCGAGCGTGCGGCGTGGTGGGAACGCGCCGTGGCAGCGTTCCCACCCTATGCCGAGTACACGACGCGCACAGACCGGGTCTTCCCACTGTTCACGCTCACTCCGACGAGCTAGCGGCCGCCTTCTTCCGCTCGATATCGGCCAACGCCTCGGCGAGCTGTGCCCGCTGCGCGGCCGAGGCGTCCCAGGCCACCTTCCGGTTCTTGACGACCCTGGCCGGCGCTCCGACGGCAATCGAATAGTCCGGGATCACGCCCTTGACCACGGCATGGGCGCCCAGCACGCATCCGCGCCCGATGATCGTGTCCCGCAGAATCGTCACCTTGGTAGCGATCCAGGTGTCCGGCCCGATCCGTACCGGGGTCTTGATGATCCCCTGGTCCTTGATCGGCACAGTGATGTCATCCATGATGTGGTCGAAATCGCAGACGTAGCACCAGTCCGCCATGAGCGCGGAGTCGCCGAACTCGATGTCGATGTACGCGTTGACGACATTGTCCTTGCCGAAAACCACCTTGTCGCCGAGGCGCAGGGAGCCTTCATGGGCGCGCAACGAGTTCCCGTCGCCGATATGCACCCACCTGCCGATCTCCATCCGCGCCAACTCGGGTGTGCAGTGGATCTCGACGTTCTTGCCGAGGAACAGCATGCCGCGCGTGACGATGTGCGGGTTGGAGAGCTTGAACTTGAGGAGCCGCCAGTACCGCACCAGGTACCACGGCGTATAGGCCTTGTTGGCGATCACCCATCGCAGCGAAGCCATGGTCAGGAACTTGGCCTGTGCCGGATCCCCGAGGCGCTGGCCGCGCCACCTCTTGTGCAGGGGAGCGCCCCACATCGTCGTCATGGCCGCACAGCCTACGGGACCACCGAATGCCGACCGACTACCCTGCGATGAGCGCACCACCGCCTTCGTGGGGCGCGCACACCACGTTCGGGTTGACTAAAGGAGTGCCTCACCGTGCTTTCCAGGGCACGACTGCTCGCGACCTTGGCGGTCGCGGTATTCACGCTTCTGCCGACGGCCTGCTCCGGCGACGATTCGTGGATCAATATCAAGGCCGCACCCGGCTGGTCCGCCAGCTACGCCGATGCACACAACAGCAGCTACACGTCCACCGAAGGGGCGCGCGAGCTGACCCTGGAGTGGAGCCGGAACACCAAGGGCCAGATACGCAGCGCCGCGGCAATCGGTATCGACAACTTCGTCGCGGTCAGCGCCGACACCCCGTCCGGCTGCACGCTCATGGGGTGGGAGAACAACAGGGCCGCGCGGCAGCGCTGGTGTACCCGCATGGTCACCGGAAGTCCGTGGTCCGGACCGCTCGCCGACGGATACAACAACCTCTATATCGGCCAGCCCGGTGGGTTGGTGTCGTTTCCACCCACCCAGTGGATCCGCTGGCGTAAGCCCGTCATCGGTGCCCCCACCACGCCCAAGATCGTCGAGCCCGGACGGCTCCTGATCGTCACGCACCTCGGTCAGATAGTGATCTTCGACGCCCAGCGCGGCGAGGTCGTGGGCACCCCGATGGACCTGCTCGACGGGATCGACCCGGCCGATCCACGACGCGGTCTGGACGATTGCGAAGCGGCGCGGCCCAAATGCCCGGTATCGGCCTCCCCGGCCTATGACCCGGCGACCGGCACCATCGTCACCACCCTCTGGCAGCCGGGCAAACCGGTGCCGGTGCTGCTGGGAATCACCTACGACGCCGACGGCAAGATCACACTGAAACACAAGTGGGCCAACAGGATCATCGACGAGGGTGTGATCGGCTCCCCTGTGATGTCTCATGACGGGGAGACCGTCTACATCAACGACCGCAAGGGTTCGCTCCACGCGATGCACACGTTCGACGGCAGCCAGAAATGGTCGGTGCCGTTGGGATTCAATGCCACCACGCCGCCGTCGGTCGCGCCGGACGGGACCATCATCGCCGGAACCGGCGACAAGGCCACCCTGGTGGGGATCAAAGACTCCGGTAACGCGGGTGAGATCGCCTGGCGCCGAGATGATCTCGTTCCGCTCTCGACGTCGAGCCAGGCCGCCGGAAACGTGGGCTACGCCGTCGTGCGAGACGGAGACAAGGGGCTGGCCCTAGTGGTGTTCAACACCCCGGACGGAGCCACCATCAATCGCTACCCGCTACCCGATGCCGCGGGCTTCCCTGCCGGGATCTCGATCGGACCCGATCAGCGCGTGATAGTCACTCTGAGCGAGGGCATGGTGTACGGGTTCCGCCCGGGGACCTAGCAGCGCAGACGAAAGCCCTTGCACTACTACCTATCCGGGTGATGACGACCGATAGCGCCACGCTGCCGCGCAACTTCAGCCTGGTACGCAGCAGCGCCGGGTCGATATCCACCCCTCGCACGGTGATCTCGACAGCACCACAATCGCGGGCGGCGAGCGCCCGACGCAACCGTTTCTCGTTGTAGGACAGCGAATCCAGCACGCGATACCCCTGCACGCCGATGGGTACGGAATCACCCGACAGGTACGCGATGCGGTGATCCAGCTGCCACAATCCATATCGCGCCGCGTATTGGCGCACCAGACCTGCCCGCACGACCGCACCGTCGGGGTCGACGATCCACTCCCCCGCCTCGGCGACCGCGCAGTCGTCGGGGTCGGCATCGGTCAGCTGGTAGTTGTCGCCAGTCGTCGAGAGCACGGTGGCGCTCCGACGTGCACGCGCCAATCCTGCTGACCACAAACACGCCTCACGGACGCCGCCGTCTAGTGAAACCACCTCGATCTCGCCATCGAACCCGGTCTGTTCGCGCAGTTCGGCGAAGTCCAGTCCCGGAGCACATTTGACGACCAGATCGCGGTCGGCGTAAGTCTGCAGCACCGCATCCAGAGGCGGTGTGTACGCGGACGGATCGAACCGTCTCCTCCCGCCGGACCGGCGCCCCGGATCGGCGATCACCACCTCGGCGCGGCTGGACGGTGCCAGCGCATCGGCCCTGCAGATCAGCACCCGTTGTCCAATATTGTGGCGCGCCATCGCGGTTCGCACTGGATCGATATCGCTGCCGATGACGGAGGCGGCGATACCGTCGAGGGCGGCCAGCTCGGTCCCCACCGAACAGGTGACATCATGAACCACCAAGCCGGTAAGCCGGGCAGCCCGGTGCCGCGCCACCACGGCCGGAGTCGCCTGTTGCACCGCGTCATCGGTGAACAGCCAGTCCTGTACATCGCCGAGCTTGATCACTGCCTTACGGCGCAGCTGCACCGTCTGCGCCAGGATCGCGGCGCGGTCCCCGAATTCGGTGCGCAGCGCCGCGGTATCGGCAACCAGGGTGCCCGCCGAGAACGTGTAAGCGGACGCTCGTACCAGCGCCGTCCTGCCTGCCTCGGACGACAGATAGGAGACGTCGGCGAGCTCGAACACTCCGGTTACCGAAGAAAGTTGTCGGGAGCTAAGAAGCCTTGAGCCCGGTGATCATCACGTTGTAGTACCAGCCCTTCGGCACCACGTGACGCCACACGTTCTCGTCCACCCAGCTGAGCGCCTTCCAACCGCCGAACGCGAATTTCGCCCAGCCCCAGCCCAACTTGCCCGGCGGCACCGTCGATTCGAATGTGCGCACCGGCCACCCCAGCATGGCGGCGGTGAATTCCTCACTGGCGGTCCGCACCGCGACGGCGCCGGCATTGGCGGCCATCTTCTCCAGGTCGGCCGGATCAAAGGTGTGCAGGTCAACAACCCATTCCAGAGCCGCAGCACGCGAGTTCTCGTCGAGTTCCTCCTGCGGACGCCGCCAGCTCTCCAATCCGGGCAGCTTCATCGCCTGAACCGTGGCCTTCCACGTCAGATTCGCGAGCGCGCGGGCGTACAGATTCCCTACGGTGGTGGGCTCGCCGGCGAAGATGAACCGTCCACCCGGCTTGAGCACCCGCAGCACCTCACGCAGGGACAGCTCGACATCGGGAATGTGGTGCAGCACCGCATGGCCCACCACCAAATCGAAGGTGTTGTCGTCGTAGGGAATCCGCTCGGCATCGGCGACCCGGCCGTCGACGTCCAGTCCGAGTTCTTTGCCGGTGCGGGTTGCGACCTTGACCATGCCCGGAGACAGGTCCGTGACCGAACCACTGCGCGCGACACCCGACTGCATCAGGTTCAGCAGGAAGAAGCCGGTGCCACAACCCAGCTCGAGGGCACGGTCATAGGGCAGCTCACGCTGGTCCTCGGCGGGAACGATGGCGTCGAACCGGCCGCGGGCGTAGTCGATGCAGCGCTGGTCGTAGGAGATCGACCACTTCTCGTCATAGGTCTCTGCTTCCCAGTCGTGGTACAGGATCTGGGCGAGCTTGTTGTCCTCGAAGGCGGCAGCGACCTGCTCGGCGGTGGCCTTGGTCGTCGGCTCGGAAATCTCCGTCATGGCCGTCAGCCTAACGCCTGGTTAGGCTCCCCTGAACCGGCCCGTCCCTGGGCCGATCTCCAGTTGAGCGGCCACCCCGTCCACGCGGTCCTGTGTGGCGAACACCTGGCAAAACAGCTCACGTTCCCTGTCCAAACCCACGGCCAGTGGGCTGTCGAAGCCGTGGTCGATGGCCTCTTTGGCGGCGGCGAGCGCCCGGGGCGGCCCGTCGACGAAGCGCCGAGCCCAGGCCGCGGCCTCGGTATAGACATCGTCGGGCGGCACCATCTGATCCAGCAGCCCCATCCGCAGGGCCTCCTTGGCGTCGACGAAGCGGCCGCTGAACACCATCTCCTTGGCCCGGCTCAGTCCGACGACCCGTGCCAGCCGCGCGGTTCCGCCGCCGCCGGGGATCATGCCGACCAGAATCTCCGGCGAGCCCACCTTGGCGTTGTCTCCAGCGATCCGCCAGTCGGCGGCCAATGCCAGCTCCAGACCACTGCCCAACGCGTATCCCGTGATTGCCGCCACCGTGGGTTTGGCCAGCTCTGCCACCGCGGTGATCGCGGCCTGGCGGTCGCCGGCACTCCGCGCCATCTCCTCACCGGTCAACTCCGAAAGCTCAGCCAAATCATCTCCGGTGCAAAAGACCTCGTGCCCGCCGTAGACGATGACGACTCTGATGTCCTCGCGGGCGTTCGCCTCCGCAGCAGCCTGCGCGAGTTCGCGGTACATCTGTCGGGTGAAGGTGTTGGTAGGCGGTCGCGACAGCGCGATCGTGCCAATGCCGGGATGCTCAGGCGCCGTGCGCACTGAGACGAACTCGGGCTCGGTCATGCCAGCTCCGGACCGGTGATCTCGGGGATTTCCATCGCGCCCTGACGTGCGGCTTCATAGCGGTCCATATCGTCGAACAGGACGAACCACCGTCCGTCCTCCTCCTTCAGGACCGGCATGATCGGTGCGATTTCCCGCCCTACGGCCAACACCTCCGCAACCGTCCCACCGGACGTGGATACGGCGTCGAGCTGGGACCAGGTGGGAGGAAGCAGGAAGCTCCTTCGCTCGGTGAAAGCCGAAATCGCGGCCTCGGGGGTCTGCCAACCCGAGGCGACCGCCTCGGTGGTGTCGCCATCGGCGTCCTGCCCCGCGGGCAGTGCGGCGACGAAGAAGAAGGTGTCATACCGCCGGGGCTCGGCCTCCGGGGTGATCCAGTTGGCCCACGGCCGCAGCAGATCCGCCCGCAAGAGCAGCCCCTCGCGTTGCAGGAACTCACCGAAGGACAGCGTCTTGTCCGACAGGTCATTGCGGGCCTGGCGATAGACCGCCGCATCCCCCACGATCTCGGTATCCGAGGTGCCGGCGAAGAGCACACCGCACTCCTCGAAGGTCTCGCGAGCGGCGGCGCACACCAGGGCCGACGCCAGCTCCGGTGTCACGCCGAATTGCCCTGCCCACCAGTCGACATCGGGGCCCACCCACGGCAGATCGGCACGCAGGTCGCGGGAGTCCACACCACCGCCCGGGAACACGGTCATCCCTCCGGCGAAGGCCATGGCGTTATCGCGCCGCATCAGAAACGCCTCGACACCGATGTCGCCGTCCCGAATGAGAACGACGGTGGCAGCGGGTTTGGGCCGTGCTGAATCCTTTTGGGATGGGGTCATCACTGCCTCCTGGAATGTGCGGCTCGGGGCCGGGCACGTCGCGCGAAATAGCGCCCGTCGATCATCTCAACCACGATCGACAGGCCGAACGCGCGGGACAGGTTCGCACTGGTCATCACGTCCGCGAGTAGACCTTGAGCGACAACCTCCCCCTCGGACAGCAACAACGCGTGGCTGAAACCGGGTGGGATCTCCTCCACATGGTGTGTCACCAGAACCATCGCGGGCGCGTCCGGGTCGGCGGCGAGCTCACCCAGCCGCGCGACAAGTTCCTCGCGCCCGCCCAGGTCCAGTCCTGCAGCCGGCTCGTCCAGCAGCAGCAGTTCGGGGTCGGTCATCAGGGCACGGGCGATGAGCACCCGCTTGCGCTCACCTTCGGACAGCGTTCCGTAGGTGCGTTCGGCCAGGTGCTCGGCGCCGAGAGTTTCGAGCATGTCCACCGCGCGCGCGGTGTCGACGTCTTCATACTCCTCGCGCCAACGGCCCAGCACCGCGTACCCGGCCGAGACCACCAGGTCGCGGACCACCTCGTTATCGGGTATCCGCTGCGCAAGCGCCGCAGAGCTGAGGCCAATCCTTGCCTTGAGTTCCGATACATCGACGCGGCCCAACCGCTCGCCGAGAATGGCGGCGCTACCGGAGGTGGGGTGCTCCATGGCGGCGGCCATCCGCAGCAATGACGTCTTCCCGGCTCCGTTGGGGCCAACGATTACCCACCGTTCGTCGAGCTCTACGGACCAGGTGACCGGACCTACCAACACCTTGCGATTGCGGCGCAGCAGTACATCGCGGAAATCGAGCAGAAGGTCCGGATCAATTTCTGACTCATGCTCTTCACGCAAGCGTTCATCGACCACCCGGCCTATCGTGCCGCATCAGGCGCGGGAGGCGGGCGGCGGGAGTCAACTTGGAGCGGCGAGCGGGAGCCATCCCGGAGGCCGTCCTAGCGAAGCATCCGGAACCTCATCGCGTATCCTCATCCGTACGTCAGCAAGCTCGGAAGGGATTCTAGGCAACGACATGACAAACGATCTTGATCCCGATCCCTACCTCGACACGGTGCACAATATCGGGATTGCCAACCATCGACTCATCGCACAGCTCGATGCCGAAGCGAATCGGATACAGCAACGCGCAGCTCACGGCGAGAATCGGTCATGGGTATGGGATGACCTCAAGGTGTGGCGTCGCCGAGTCGACGCCTTCCACTCCCAGCTGCGCCGCGACACCACGGCCCTCGGAAGCCTGATCGATGCGAATCGGCGAATCAATGGATTCGAGAAGATGGCAGATACCAGCACATCAAAACTCGATTCATCGGCTGAGAGCAACCGCGGCACCCTCTATCCCTTCAGGGATGCGCGAGCACAAGAGGAATTCGTCACCAGACTTAACCGGGTGTTCGCGGTCCTCCACAGTCCCGGTCGCGGACCGTTTTCAAACAGCGAATTTCTCGTGTTCATGCGAACCGGGGGGACCGTGGTCTCGGCACCGTATCTTTCACAGTTGCGGAACGGGCAGCGAGGGCGACCTTCCCTCCAAGCGCTGGAGAGTATCGCGCACGCCTTTCGCATCGACGTCCGTTACTTCACCGATAGTGGCTACGCGGACGAGATCGACGTAGATTTGACCGCGCTCGAACTCGCCCAGGACACAGTGGCGGCCGAGCTGACAACCAAGCTGCTCCACCTCCCGGAGGGGATTCGAGAACAGCTCCTGGCCGAGGCCGAGGCGGTCGACGGCCAGCCGGGCAGGCACGGTCAGACGGCTACATCCTGAGGTAATCCCGACGGTTCGGAACATGTGGCGCTATCGCGTTGTGTACTCAGCACAGAACCCCAACCGCTGACAGCCAGCAGCTTCCGCGGCACCAGCCGCAGCACCACCTGAATGAGGGGTCCGATACCCAGCGCGTAAAGCACCGTGCCAAACCCGACGTTCCCTCCGAGCAGCCAACCCGTCCCCACCACAATGACCTCGATGGTGGTCCTGATCAGCCGCACAGACCGGCCGGTCCGATGAACCAGTCCAGTTGTCAGTCCATCCCGAGGCCCCGGACCAAGCCCAGCGCCCACGTAGAGCACCGTGGCGATCGCGTTCAACACCACGCCGCCGACCAGGAACGCCACGCGCACCGCCATCACCGACGGGGCCGGGAGCCAGGCCAGTGTGGAGTCGACAGCCACGGCGATGACCACGATATTGGCAATCGTTCCCACACCTGGCTTGTTGCGCATCGGAATCCACGCGAGGAGCACGACGACGCCGGTCACCGCCGAGGCGAGCCCGATGCTCATCCCGGTGCGCATCGAGAGGCCCTGATGGAACACGTCCCAGGGATCCAACCCGAGCCCGGCACGCACCATGAGGGCCATCGAAAACCCGTAGAGGTACAGACCCACCAGCAGCGCAGTGCCACGCGCACTCCAACCAATCCATTTCCCGGTCACCCGACAAGTTTCTCGGCCAACTGGCTTGTTTTTCAATAGCCAGTTGAGCCACACTGGCATTTATGTCTGATCGCGTAGTCACTGCCGGATTGTCTTCGCGCGAGCGGCTCATCCATGCCGACACCCTGGCCCGTCACCTCGGCCAATGGCGCACCGCGGGCTCTGCGGGACCAGCGTACGGAGCATTGGCCGACGCGATCAGGCTTCTTGTCATCGACGGCCGGCTGCCCCTTGGTGCCCGGATACCCAGCGAACGAGCACTGGCAAGCGTCATCCACGTGAGCCGAACCACCGTCACCGCCGCCTATGCCGAATTGCGCGAGAGCGGATACCTGCGCGGCCGCCAGGGTGCGCGCAGCACCACCGCTCTGCCTGGGCCCGGCCGGTCTCCTTCGGCCACAACGGGATTGGTAAACCCGATGATCGATCTGCAGAACGCCGCCACCGCCGCACCGGCCGCCGCGGTGCTTGATGCGTACCAGGTGGCCCTGACCAAGCTGCCCACCCACCTTCGGGGAATCGGTCACGAGTTGGTGGGCATACCGGAGCTGCGCCCCCGCATCGCCGAGCACTTCTCACGACGCGGACTGCCCACCACCGAGGACCAGATCATGGTGACCTGCGGCGCCCAGCAGGCCATCGCGCTACTCCTCGGCGCCTTCGTGGAGCCCGGCGACCGGGTTCTGGTGGAGCAGCCGAGCTATCACGGCGCACTCGATGCGATCGCTCAGCGTGGTGGACGCCCGGTTCCGGTGCCGATGCACACCCATGAGCACGAGTCGGGTTGGGATATCACCGGCATAGAAACCACCATCCGCCAGACGGCCCCCAACCTGGCCTACCTGGTGCTGGATAATCACAACCCCACCGGTCTCACCATGCCGCTATCGCAACGAAAGGCCTTGGCGGACATAATTTCCCAGACGCGCACCCGCACGGTCGTCGATGAGTCGCTCGTCGGCGCCTGGCATGAGGCCCCCGGGCCCGCACCGATGGCCTCGCTGGTGACGCGTCCCGATCTGGTAGTCACCATCGGGTCGATGTCGAAGTCGTTCTGGGGCGGAATGCGCGTCGGCTGGATCCGCGCCGACCGCACCACCATTGCCAGGCTCGCAGCGGTGCGCTCCGCCATGGACACCGGAACACCGATCCTCGAGCAGCTGGCCGCCGCCGAGCTGCTAGGGCGTGCAGACGAGGTTGAGGCCACGCAGCGTGAGACCCTGCGTGCACGCCGTGCACTGGTGGTGGCCGAGCTGCGCCTTCGGCTCCCCGACTGGGAGCTGCAGGAAGCCGAAGGCGGCCTATGCATCTGGGCCCGGCTGCCTGCGCCGATGAGCACCGCGTTGGCTGCCGCCGCCGCGCGGCTCGGGGTGCGCATCGCGGCGGGTCCGCGGTTCGGTGTCGGCGGCTCACTGGAGCGGTTCGTGCGTGTGCCCTTCACCCAGCAGGACGATCAGCTGCTGCGCGGAGTGGAACTGCTCGCACAGGCCTGGCATACCGTGACTGGTGCTGTACCGCTTGCCGATTCGGCAATGGTTGGCTAGGCACGAACCTCAGGCGTCGGGGATGTCGACGCGGCGCACACCGCCATCGACGGCGTCTGCCGCCTCAATCTCGGCGCGGGTGATGCCGAGGATGAACAGCACCACGTCCAGGTACGGCTGGCTTACCGAGGCGTCGGCGACCTTCCGTAGCGCCGGCTTGGCGTTGAACGCCACACCGAGCCCGGCCGCCGACAGCATGTCGATATCGTTGGCCCCGTCTCCGACGGCCACGGTTTGAGCCAACGGAACGCCCGCCTCGTAGGCGAACTGCCGCAGCGCCTTGGCCTTTCCCGGGCGGTCGACGATCTCGCCGATCACTCGTCCGGTGAGCTTCCCGTCGACGATTTCCAACACATTGGCTGCCACGAAATCGAGGGCCAGTTCATGGGCCAATGGCTCGATCACCTGCCGAAATCCGCCCGACACCACACCGCACGAGTACCCCAGCCGGCGCAATGTCCGGATGGTGGTGCGAGCACCCGGGGTGAGCACCAATTCGTCGGCGACATCATCGAGCACGGACTCGGGCAGTCCGGCGAGCGTGGACACCCGCTGGTGCAGTGATTCGGCGAAGTCCAGTTCCCCGCGCATGGCGGCCTCGGTGATGGCGGCGACCTGTTCGCGCGCACCCGCCCGGTCGGCCAGCATCTCGATAACCTCGCCCTGGATCAGGGTCGAGTCAACGTCGAAGACGATGAGCCGCTTGGCCCGTCGATCCAGGCTGCTGTGCTCCACCGCGATGTCCACCGGCTCGTCGACGGCCACCTGGGCCATCGCCGTGTGCAGATCGACATCGGTGAGCCGGTCCTGAGGCACGGTCACCCGCAGCTCCAGGCCTGTCACCGGGTAGTCGGCGATACCCCGGATGACATCGATATTGATCTCGAGACCGGCCAGTGCACGTGCGACAGCCCCGAAAGCCCGCGCGGTGACCGGCCGCCCGAGCACCACGATGGTGTGGGTTGACGGATCCTTGATAACCGAACTGTCCCCACCGAATTCGACGTCAACATCGAACCCGAGGGTGTGCATGGCCTCTTCGAGCTCGTCCTGCAACGCTTCCAATGCCTCGCTACGGCCCTGCGCTTTGACGAGTACACCGAGCGTGAGCTTGCCACGAATGACGACCTGTTCGACGTTCAGGAGGTCGACACTATGGCGGGACAGCACTCCCATGAGTACCGAGGTGACACCGGGTTTGTCGGCTCCGGTGACGGTGACAAGAACCGTGACGCGATCCTTCACAACAGGGAGTCGCGGCCTTATTTGTGGCCGCCACCCACGTGCGCCTCGGCGCGCATGCGCTCAGACATGTGCGGGTAGTGCAGCTCGAATGCCGGACGCTCCGAACGAATTCGGGGCAGCTCGGTGAAGTTGTGCCGCGGCGGCGGGCAGCTGGTGGCCCACTCCAGGGAGTTGCCGTAACCCCACGGATCGTCGACCGTGACGACCTCGCCGTACCGGTAGCTCTTGAACACGTTCCACAGGAACGGCAACGTCGAGGCACCCAGGATGAAGGCACCCACCGTCGAGAAGGAGTTCAGGAAGGTGAAGCCGTCGGTAGGCAGGTAGTCGGCATAGCGACGCGGCATGCCCTGGTTCCCCAGCCAGTGCTGCACCAGGAAGGTCGAGTGGAACCCGATGAAGGTCAGCCAGAAGTGGAACTTGCCGAGACGCTCGTCGAGCAGACGGCCCGTCATCTTGGGGAACCAGAAGTAGATACCGGCGTAGGTCGCGAACACGATGGTGCCGAAGAGCACGTAGTGGAAGTGCGCGATCACGAAGTACGAGTCGGTGACGTGGAAGTCGACCGGCGGCATAGCCAGCAGCACGCCAGTCAGGCCACCGAAGAGGAACGTCACCAGGAAGCCGACCGAGAACAGCATCGGTGTCTCAAAGGTCAACTGCCCCTTCCACATCGTGCCGATCCAGTTGAAGAACTTGATACCGGTCGGAACCGCGATCAGGAACGTCATGAAGGAGAAGAACGGCAGCAGCACGGCGCCGGTGGCGTACATGTGGTGCGCCCACACCGCGATGGACAGCGCCGCGATACCGAGTGTCGCGTAGATCAGCGTTGTGTACCCGAAGATCGGCTTGCGACTGAACACCGGGAAGATCTCCGAGACGATGCCGAAGAACGGCAGCGCGATGATGTACACCTCGGGGTGTCCGAAGAACCAGAACAAGTGCTGCCACAACAGAACACCACCGTTGGCGGGGTCGAAGATGTGCGCACCGAGGTGCCGGTCAGCAGCGAGGCCGAACAGGGCGGCGGTCAGCAGGGGGAAGGCCAGCAGCACCAGCACGCTGGTCACCAAGATGTTCCAGGTGAAGATGGGCATCCGGAACATGGTCATACCGGGGGCGCGCATACACACGCATGTGGTGATCATGTTGACCGCACCAAGAATGGTGCCCAGACCACCGACGGCCAGACCCATGATCCAGAGATCCGCACCGGCACCCGGTGAGTGGATGGCATCGGTCAGCGGGGTGTAGGCGGTCCAGCCGAAGTCGGCGGCGCCACCGGGAGTGATGAAACCGGCGATACCGATCAGGGCGCCGAACAGGAACAGCCAGAAGGAGAAGGCGTTCAGACGCGGGAAGGCGACGTCAGGGGCGCCGATCTGCAGCGGCAGCACCACATTCGCGAAGCCGAACACGATGGGCGTTGCGTAGAACAGCAGCATCACCGTGCCGTGCATGGTGAACAGCTGGTTGAACTGCTCGTTCGACAGGAACTGCAGACCTGGCACCGCCAGCTCGGCGCGCATGAACAGCGCCATCAAGCCACCAATGAGGAAGAACGCGAAGCACGCGACCAGGTACATGATGCCGATCAACTTGTGATCGGTGGTCGTGATCAACCGGTAGATCAGAGTGCCCTTGGCGCCCATACGGGGCGGGAACGGGCGGCTGGCCTGCAATCCACCAATTGGGGGTGCTTCGGCGGTCACGGCTCCTCCGATTCCTTGTAGCGCGCAGTCGTTCCAGTGACTGCATGTCTGCCGTGAATCCTAGCCCGCGCCACCCCCGATCGCGGAGCGGGTCCTACAGAGAGTCGTACTTGGGTCGTTTCTGATCCATGCGGACGTGGTCACGGCGTCCTACCCGCGTGTTCGCAGCCCCGCGCGGTAAGTTCAACCGGGTGCAGACAGCGAGGTTCTGGGGCTCTGCCGCGATAACGGCGGCACTGATGGCGGTGACCGTGTCGGGCTGCACCGAGAAGCCCACCAACGAAACTCCGAGCACGCTGGCCACCAGCGCCACGAAGATCGCGGGCGCGGGGGTGCTGGGCAATGCACGCAAGCCAGACGAGTCCTGCGCGAAGGATGCCGCGGCTCTCGACCCGGACGCACCACGTGAGGTGCGCCATGCCCAGGGCGAGACCGAGGTGCCCGAGGACGCCAAACGCATCGTGACCCTCGATGCCGGTGCAATCGACACGCTGTGCGCGCTAGGGCTGCAGGACCGGATCGTGGGAGTGGCGCTGCCCGACCGCACTACCGCTCCCCCGTCGTACCTGGGCACCACGGTCCACAACCTGCCGTCGGTCGGCCCGATGGCGGCTCCGGACCTGGCCAAGATCGGTGCTGTCAAACCCGATCTCATCCTGAGCTCGGCCGGCGAACAGGACTCCTATCTCGACTTGAGTGCCATCGCCCCCACCGTGATCGTGTCCGGACACGATCTGGCCGAGCACGTCCGCTTGGTGGGTAAGGCCACCAGACGAACCGCGGACACGGACAAGCTGTGGGCGGGTTTCGTCGATGCCGCCAAGAAGGTGGGCCGTGAGAACGACGCCACACATTTCCAGGCCTCGATCGTCCAGTTCACCGATCAGACGGTGCGGGTGTACGGGGCCAACAACTTCCCGGCTTCGGTGCTTGCCACAGTGGGGTTGGATCGTCCTGCGACACAAAGGTTTACCGACACCCCATTCATAGAGATCGGCACCGAGGACTTCTCGGCCGTCGAGGGCGACATCGTCTATGTCTCCTTCACGACGCCGTCGGCAAAAGATCGCGCCGCCCGGATTTTCGGTACCAAGCCCTGGATGGCGCTCGGCGCCACTCACGATAACCGGGTGTTCGCGGTCAACAACGAGGTGTGGCAGACCGGCGACGGAATCGTCGCGGCGCGCGGAATCCTGGACGACCTTCACTGGGTCAACGCACCCATCAACTAGATTCCCGGGTCGCTGCGCTAGCCGTTAGGCTCCACGCATGCACCACGTGCTGAACCTGACCTACACCCAACCGCTCGACGTCGTCGACCAGATCCGCCCGGATCACGCTGCTTGGATTGCAGATGAGATTGAAGCGGGACGCCTCATTCTGGCCGGTCGTAACGAGCACGCGACCGGCGGCGTACTCATCAGCGGCGATATCAGCGTGGAGGAGGCGGACGCCTTGATCACCGCCGACCCGTACACCCAGGCAGGCGTCGCCGAGTATGTGCGCACCGGGTTCAACGTCAGCTTCAAAGGAGCGGGGATACCGTGAGCGACAAGGGCTTTCCCGAGAATCGCTGGGGCAATCCCGACAGCGTGCTGTCTCGGGCTGCCGCCAAATTCGCCGCCACCAAGGCGGGTTCGTGGACCATCCGCAAGCTGACACCACTGGACCGAGCCGTCATGGAACGCTCCGGAAGCCGCTACACGGTGCTGGGACCCTTGGGTTTGTCGACGCTGCTGCTCACCACGACCGGTCGCAAGTCCGGCCAGCCTCGGGTCTCGCCGCTACTTTATCTGCACGACGGTGACCGAATCGCCTTGGTAGGCAGCAATTTTGGCCAGGCGAAGCACCCTGCGTGGACGACCAACCTGCTCGCCAACCCACACGCCAAGGTGACATTGGCCGGTCAGACCATTGATGTGGTCGCGACCCTCGCGCAAGGGCCCGAGCGCGACGATTACTACCGCCGCTTCGAGGCAATGCTCGAGGTCTACACGGCATACAAGGGACGTACCGGACGCGAGATCAGGGTGTTCGCCCTCGAACGCGTCACCTAAAAGCTATCCGTAACAGCTAGTACCCGTACCCCTTGTACCAGTCTTGAACTGGTATTTCATGAGAATCTTGCGCTAAATGCTCGCAAAAGAGCGTTTTCTCGGCTAACCTTCCCGGCAATCCGCGGAAGGGATGGAACGTGATCCAAGAACACATCGACATCACCGTCGCCGCCCGGCCCGAGACCGTCCTCGAGGTCTTGAAAGACGTTGAGTCGGTCGATGGCTGGCTCCGCCCGCTACTGCCCGCATGGCCAAAGATCGCCAGCTCCATGACCGTCGTCGAGTCTTTCCAAGACGGTTCGCCGCGGTTGGTGCGCACCGTAACTTCCGCATTCGGGATCTCCGATGACGCACTCACCGAGTACGAGTGGTTCCCGGACGGCTGCCGGCTGACCCTCATAGAGAGCAGAACGCTGCGACACAACGTCAGCCAGTTCACCATCATCCCGGATGACCCTCAGACTCGGCTTACCGCCGATGTCTCCCTCGATCTGAAGATCCGGCTTCCCGGCCTGCTGGAACGCCAGCTCAAGAAGTCTCAAGTGGGATTCATCAAGAGTTTCCAGCAGGGCCTCGCCGCGGAATCGGCCCGCCGTGAACTTGCCTGCGAATAGCCTCAGCGACCGTTCGCGCGCAAGATCGCAACCGCGCCAACCGTTTTGTAGCCGCGCCATTCCAGCATTGCCGCCGCCGAGTAGCTGCTGAAGTCGACCGCCCAACCACCGTCGTCGTGCTGCGCATGCTCCAACCGATCGAGATCCGCTGTTATCGCGTGAGAGTCGAGCAGATCGCGAATGGGCCGTCCGGGCTCGGGCGCATAGTCGAGCAGATGTAGCCTCTCCCCCTCGGTCCCACCAAGGACAGGGAGCGACCCATCACGGGGGACGAATCGTCCTAGCCGAGAAAGTAATTCACGCGCCTCCGGCTGGGTATCGGATGCGATGTCCAGAAGCTGGAGCGCGAAGGACAGGACGTACGCGAACGGCGCCTCGTCGATCCGGCGGATCGCGTCGAAGCAATACCGCGTCGCGGCGGACAGCCACGGGTGCCGAACGATCTCAGCGTCCCAGCGCGCGGCGCGATACGCCTGAGTGGCCACCGCCGCCGTGATCTGCAACGAAGATTCCTCCGGATTCGCCTGGGCGAAGAAGGGTGCACAGACTGCCGGATCGGCGACCGGAAGTGCGAAGGGCAGCCCGCCATCGGGCAACGTCACCGAGTCCAGCCAGCCGAGAAGCGCTGTCGTATGCCGCGCCCTCACCGGCCCGGCATCGGCGAGCGCTTCGAACGCGTGCTGGGCGCATGCCAGCTGACTCTCCGGTGCGCGCAGATCGGGTTCTAGCCCCCACCCATAACCACCATCGGGATTCCGGTACGCCGCAAGCGCGTCCACGGTCGCTTCACGGGCGGAATCGGTAGCGGTGGTGATGGCCTCGAAGCGACGCACGTCGAGGATGCGCGCATGGGCGGCCATGAACTCTCGTGCGCGGTTCAGATTGATGCTCACGAGGTCACCCTGCCATCGACGGACCGCATTGGTCTTGGACGAATCGGCCAGCGTCAGAGCAGCGTGGTCGGCGTAGTGCCGGTCAGTCGTTTGGTCTCGCGGTTGAAGTGCGCCTGATCGGCGAAACCCGCCGTGGCCGCGGCCTCGCCGAGCGGTGCACCGGCTCGCGCCAAATGAAGCGCATGGTGGAAACGGTGAATCTGCACGAGCGTCTTGGGTCCGTAGCCGAAGAGCCGGTTACTCAGGCGGCGCAGCGACCGCTCCGACAGGTTGTGCTGCCTGGCGGTCGACCGCACGCTCAACCCCGCACGAGCGGCCCGGTCGAGCGAAGCCGCCATCCGCAGGCTGGTGTGATCCGGCTCCGCGCGCGTCCACAGATCGAGAAAAACTCGTTCAAGTGAGGCGGCAACATCACCTTCTGGCCCCCAATCAGATTGTGGTGTAACGAGTTCTGACAGGTCGACGCGCCGGTCAGTGAGCTCGTCGGCAGGCACACCAAAGAGGGCGTACGCGAGGCCGGGTGCCAATTGCAGTCCCCAGGTCACCTGATCCGTGTGGGCCTGGACGTCGTACACCCGAGTGTCGGGCCCGGCCACGACGAGCCGACCCTGAAACCACATCAGGTCCATCACACCATCGGGGACAATATGGTGTTCCGGACCGTCCGCGGTGGCGCGCCAGAGCGTCGCGCCGGTTCTGACGCCACGGCACGTCGCATACGTCCCCACGCCTCAAACGGTACTCGCCCGCCGCTTCACCGAGCGCAGGATGTAATTGGTCGCCAGCACATGTCCGCGGGTGCCAATGACCAAGGCACGGTAAATCCTGCCGCGCAGCCCGGGAAAGTCTGCATAGGTCTGCGCACGCAGTTGCGTACCACCGTCCCGGGTTTCGCCAAGCTCGAAAACCAGCTCGTAACGCGAAAAACGGTGCTGCCCCGCCAAGCTCAAGCGCTGTTCAGGCTCGATGCCGTCGACGGCGAACCCGGCGCGAGGCCGGGTGCCCAACAACGGGCCGATCGGGTTGCGCTCGGCAGACCGCAACATGGCGTCGACATTGCGCTGCAGGCTCTCCCACACCTGGTGCCGCGGCGCGTCTATCCGGATCGTATGCTCGTCAATATAGGATGGATGTTCCATATCTACTGTCTATCAGAATTAGGATGAACATTCCAGATGGCACCGGAACGCAAACACACCAGCGATGCCATCCTCGACGCAGTGCGCACCCTGTTACTCGACGGTGGTCCGCGAGCCGCCACCATTGCGGCGATCGCGAGCGCTTCGGGAGCACCACCCGGAACGCTGAACCACCGCTTCGGCAACCGTGAGGCGATTCTGTCGGCGACATGGCTACGCGCAGTCGAGCGCTTTCATGAGCACGCGTTCGGCGCGCTGCGCTCCACCGAAGACTCCGTTGAAGTAGCTGTGGCACTGTCGCTTTCGGTGCCGGCCTTCGCGCGCACCTACCCGGATGACGCCCGGCTGCTGCTATCCCTGCGCAGCACCGATGTTCTTGGTGCCGACGCCGTTTCCAGGCTGGACGAGATGAACGAACCGTTGTTTAGCGCGATGCGGGATCTGACGCGGGCCGTCTATGGTCGCGCCGACGCGCGATCGCGCGACCGGCTCATGCGCGCCGTGGTGGACCTGCCCTATGCCGCGGTACGCCGCCACATGCCGACCTTGCCCGGGTGGCTCGAAGAAGATCTCGCCGCTGCGGTCCGCCATCTCTTGGCAGCACACAATGACTGAGGCCGCGCGTCACCGGCTGGTTGCACCCGCGCTCATGCTGGTCAGCGGGACCTCGATGTATATCGGCGCCGCGGCCGGTGTCGGCCTGTTCCGCTGGCTTGACCCGGCGAGCGTCGCCTGGCTCCGGGTGTGCGGTGCGGCGCTGGTGTTCCTGGCCATCGCTCGTCCGCAGGCCGCCGCCTGGCGGGGGCATCGGCTGTTGTGGGCGAGCGCCTTTGGTGTGGTCACCGCGCTGATGAATATGTCGTTCTATCTGGCCATCGACCGGCTGCCACTAGGTACCGCGGTGGCGATCGAGTTCCTGGGGCCCATCGGCGTTGCCGCGATCGGTTCGCGCTCTGCCCGAGACGGCTTCTCGGTGCTGGCCGCGCTCGTCGGGGTGGTTCTGATTGCCGATGTGCAGCTGGCGTCCGAACCCGCCGGGATGGCCTTCGCGCTGCTTGCCGCACTATTCTGGGCCGGATACATCGTCCTCGGAAAGCGCGTTGCGCTACAGGGCAATCCGGCCGACTCACTGGCGGTCGGATTCACCGTTGCCACAATCGCGACCGCTCCGGTCTTGGGCCTGGGAATCGCCGGAGCTCATGACGATGTACCCGTCGTGCACGTCCTCGTCTTGGGACTGCTGATGGGCGTGCTCTCCAACGTCATCCCGTACGGGCTCGACCAGGTAATACTCAGACAGGCGGGGCGGAGCTACTTCGCGGTGCTCTTGGCGCTCCTGCCTCTCACCGCGTCCGCAATCGGCGTATTCGCGCTGCACCAGATTCCGAGCACACCCGAGCTTTTCGGCATCCTCGCGATCGTGGTGGCGGTGGCGTCACGCCGGGACTCCCCGCCGAGGGGCACACCCATCGCATAGGCCGGTCTGACGCTTGCCAGGACGTGCCCAGCCTGTGCCCGTACACTCCGCGGGCAACTGGATAGTGACGGACTCGGAGGGCATTTTCGATGAAGACGGCGACCGACTGGGGAACCGAGATATGGCGATCGCTGGTATGGATCAGCTGGGTGTTACCGCTGACCGCAGCGGTGTTCATACTGCTCGCTTTCCTGCTGACGCGGTTCACGACCTGGGGCCGCCAGTTTTGGCGGATCACCGGCCAGTACTTCACCAGCCGTGACGGACGTATTGCCTGGTTGCAGCTCGGACTCGTATTGCTGGCGGTTGTCGCGGACGTGCGCCTGTCAGTGGTCTTCTCCTACTACTACAACGATATGTCGGCCTCCATCCAGTACATCGTGCAAGCCCTCGCCCGCGATGGTCAGGGAATGACGGAGGCCAAAGCGTTCTTCTGGCACAACATCGTCAGGTTCTGCCTCCTCGCCGGAATCAACATCGCGTTGGTGGTGATCGATCTCTATCTGTTGCAGATCTTCATCATTCGCTGGCGCGTGTGGCTCACCGAACGCGTGACCAAAGACTGGCTCACCGGCCGAGCGTTCTATCGCTCCCGATTCATCGACAGCACCATCGATAACCCCGATCAGCGAATCCAGGCCGATATCAACAACTTTGTGGCGATGTCCACGGCGCCGGAAGCGTTGCAAACTTCGGCATCACACCTTGCCTTCGGAGCGGTCAACGCGTGCATCACACTGCCCTCGTTCACCGTCATCCTATGGGGGCTGTCCGGCCCGATGACTGTATTCGGATTCGAAATCCCCAGGGCTCTAGTATTTTTCACGTACATCTATGTGATTATTTCCACCTATGTCGCGTTCCGAATCGGACGGCCCCTGATCCGGCGGTACTTCCAGAACGAACGACTCAACGCTATGTTCCGATATGCGCTAGTACGTCTCCGGGACACCGCCGAAAGCGTCGCGCTCTACCGAGGCGAACGCGTGGAATCGCAGCAACTCAAGGAGCGGTTCGACGCCATCATCGCCAACTTCTGGCGCCTGCTGTACCGCAGCATGGGATTCACGGGGTGGAATTTCGCAGTGTCGCAGACTGCCGCGGTGTTTAGTTCCGTCTTCCAAGTCCCACGGCTCATCGCAGGACAAATCACCTACGGCGACGTCAGCCAAAGCGCGAGCGCGTTCGGGCAGGTGCAAGACAAGTTGTCGTTCTTCCGCAACGCCTACGACAGATTCGCCGCCTACCGCGCCACAGTCACCCGTCTCGACGGCCTACTCCAGGCCAATGAGCAGTCCCGCGAGCTCCCCTCGCTCGAGCCCGGGGATCAGGATACGGGGGTCACGGTGGAGAACCTATACGTCCGTAAACCCAACGGAGACAGTCTCATCGACGATGTCAACCTGGAGCTGAACGCGGGCGACGCCCTTGTCATCAAAGGATCCTCGGGTAGCGGCAAGACCACGCTGCTCCGCTCCCTCGGACAACTATGGCCGTACGCGGACGGTCATTGGAGCCGGCCCGGCGGTGAGCACGAGACCATGTTCATCTCACAGCTGCCGTACATTCCGCTGGGCAATCTCCGCGACGCAGTGAGCTACCCCGACGAATCGGGCTCGTTCTCCGACGCACAACTGCGTGAGACCCTGAACAAAGTGTCCCTTGGTCATCTTGCCGATCGACTAGGCGAGCAGGGCGACTGGGTCAAGGTGCTGTCCCCCGGCGAGCAGCAGCGCGTCGCCTTCGCGCGCATCGTGCTCATCAAGCCCAAGGTGGTCTTCATGGACGAGTCGACGTCGGCGCTCGACGAGGGCCTGGAGTTCGCGCTGTACCGCCTGATCCGCACGGAGGTGCCCGAGTGCACCGTGGTCAGCGTCAGTCACCGCAGCACGGTCGACCAGCATCACACGCAGAAACTGGAGCTGATCGGCGACGGGCAGTGGTCGCTGTCACCGATCTGAGCTGCCCCAGCTGAGGACGGCGGGTAGTCTGAGATCGGTAGCTTCGTTAACTATCTCAAAAGGACGCATATATGGTCTCCGTCTCCGCCTACGCCGCCACGTCCGGCAAGGCACCACTGGTCCCCACCACTATCGAGCGTCGTGAAGTCGGCCCGCACGATGTCTTCATCGACATCAAGTTCGCCGGTATCTGTCACTCCGATATCCACACTGTTCGCGACGAGTGGGGACGTGCCAAATACCCGATCGTCCCCGGTCACGAGATCGCCGGCGTGGTCAGCGCCGTCGGTTCGGAAGTCACCAAGTTCAAGCCGGGCGATCATGCCGGTGTCGGCTGCATGGTCGAGTCCTGCCGCGAGTGTCCCCAGTGCATCGCCGGCTTGCAGCAGTACTGCAGCCGGGGCGGCATGGTCGGCACGTACGGTGCCAAGGACCGCGACGGCACTCAGACACAAGGCGGATACAGCCAGGCCGTCGTCGTCAACGAGGACTTCGTGCTGCGCATCCCCGACAGCCTGCCGCTGGACACGGCCGCGCCACTGCTGTGCGCGGGTATCACCACCTACTCACCGCTGCGGCACTGGGGTGCCGGTCCGGGCAAGCGTGTTGCCGTCATCGGACTCGGCGGACTTGGGCACATGGCCGTCAAGCTGGGCGCTGCGATGGGCGCCGAGATCACGGTGCTGAGCCAGTCACTGAAGAAGCTGGAAGACGGACTGAGCCTGGGTGCCAGCCACTACTACGCCACGTCCGACCCGGACACCTTCAAGAACCTGCGTTATGGCTTCGATCTCATCCTCAACACCGTCTCCGCCAATCTCGATATGGGCCAGTACCTTGGTCTGCTCAATGTGGACGGGACGTTGGTCGAGCTCGGCGCACCGGAGAACCCCATCGAAGTTCCGGCCTTCCCGCTGCTCTTCGGGCGCCGGAACCTGTCCGGTTCAGGTATCGGCGGGATTCCGGAAACCCAAGAGATGCTTGACTTCTGCGCCGAGCACAACATCGGCTCAGAGATCGAGGTCATCGATGCCAGCTACATCAACGAGGCGTACGAGCGCGTGATCGCCAGCGATGTGCGGTACCGCTTCGTCATCGACACCGCCACGCTCTAAGTTTCATCCCGAGTACAACCGGTGACTGATGTCGTCGGGGTGCCGATGCTGAGGGGATGACCCGCGTCATCCGTTTCAACGCGTTCGATATGAATTGCGTTGCACACCAATCCCCCGGCCTGTGGCGGCACCCCGACGACCAGTCCTGGCGGTACAAGGATCTGTCCTACTGGACGAACCTGGCCACACTGCTCGAACGCGGTCGTTTCGATGGACTGTTCATCGCCGATGTGCTTGGCACCTATGACATCTACGGCGCCAGCGATGAGGCCGCCATCCGCCAGGCCGCACAGATCCCGGTCGCCGATCCCCTCCTGCTGGTCTCGGCAATGGCATTGGTCACCGAACACCTCGGCTTCGGGGTCACCACCGGTACTGGATTCGAACATCCATATCCGTTCGCGCGCAGGCTATCCACCCTTGATCACCTCACCGGCGGGCGAGTCGGGTGGAATGTCGTCACCGGGTATCTTCCTGCCGCGGCACGCAACATGGGCCAAACCGATCAGCCCGCGCACGACGCCCGGTATGACCATGCCGATGAGTACCTTGAGGTGCTCTACAAGCTATGGGAAGGCTCCTGGGAGGACGGCGCTGTCGTCCGCGATACCGCGCGTGGCGTCTTCACCGATCCCGACAAGGTGCACCACATCGGCCATGAAGGAACACATTTCACAGTTCCCGGTGTACACCTGGTGGAACCGTCGCCGCAGCGCACTCCGGTGATCTACCAGGCGGGTTCCTCGCCGCGCGGGGTGCGCTTCGCCGCCGAGAATGCCGAGGCGGTGTTCACCGCCGCACCCACCAAAGAGCTATTACGCCAGACGGTCACCACCATCCGCCGCGAGCTGGAACTTGCCGGGCGAGATCCCTACTCCGCCAAGATCTTCAACCTCACGACCGTCGTCACCGGCGAGAACTCCGAAGCGGCGCATGCCAAGCACGCCGAGCTGCTGAGCTATGGCAGCGCGGAAGGCGCATTGGTGTTCATGTCCGGCTGGATGGGCATCGATTTGGCCCGCTACGGCCTGGATGAGCCGATCGGGAACGTGGACTCCAACGCGATTCTGTCAGCGGTCGCGGCGTTTCAGGCCGCCACCGCCGATGGTCGGGAGTGGAAGGTGCGCGATATCGCCGAGTGGGGTGAGATCGGCGGCATGGGGCCGCGTGTTGTCGGCTCCGGCACCGAGGTGGCCGACACCCTGCAGGAGTGGGTGGAGGAAACCGATGTCGACGGCTTCAATCTGGCCTACGCGATCACACCCGGCACCTTCGAGGACTTCATCGAATACGTCGTCCCGGTGTTGACAGAGCGCGGCGCCTATCAAAATGCCTACACCCCAGGGACATTGCGCCACAAGCTGCTGGGAAACGGCGACCGCCTGCCCGAAGAGCATCGGGGCGCCAAGTACCGGATCGGTGGACCGCTGTCGACGATCATCGATCGGCCATCCACCGTGCCGTCATCCTCGGGATCCACCGCGCCGGCACCCACCCCCGGGCGGTAGTTCCGCCGCGGCGGAACCGGGCGTTCTAGTTAGGCGTTGAGCGCCGTGGCATCCACACCGGCAAGCGGCCAGCCGCCGGCGGCCAGACGTGAGGCCACACGTGAAATGTCTTGAGCGGTCGGCTCATCCTTCGTCACATCCGCGATGAACTGCTCGATCTCGCTCTGGCTCACCACACCGTCTACCAGAGCGGAAGACGCGGGATCGGTCAGCTTGGCGACCACTTCCTGGACCTGCTCCTCGGTCAGCGTGCGGCGCAGCAGCGCCAATAGCGGGAACCGGTCCGTCGGGGGGACACCCTCGGGGTATCCCGCGGACAGCCAAGAAACGATCGAACCGATAATCGATGTGCTCGTCACCCGTTCAGTCTCCCTGCAGCGTGTTCCCAGCGCGAGACAGGGGGTACACAGTTCACCGGGCGTTCATTTGTATCCGGCGAACAGACACTTAGTGCACGCGCCACCTGTGATTTGTGTGCACTAAGCGTCTGCTCGCCGGATAGATAACAGGAGCTAGAAGTCCCAGTCGTCGTCTTCGGTGTTCACGGCCTTGCCGATAACGTACGAGGAACCCGATCCGGAGAAGAAGTCGTGGTTCTCGTCGGCGTTCGGTGACAGCGCCGACAGGATCGCCGGGTTCACGTCGGTCTCGTCCCGCGGGAACATGGCCTCGTAGCCGAGGTTCATCAGGGCCTTGTTGGCGTTGTACCGCAGGAACTTCTTGACGTCCTCGGTGAGCCCCACCTCGTCATAGAGGTCCTGGGTGTACTCAACCTCGTTGTCGTACAACTCAAATAGCAGCTCGTAGGTGTAGTCCTTGAGCTCGGCGCGCTTGGTCTCGTCGACGCGCTCCAGACCGCGCTGGAACTTGTAACCGATGTAGTACCCGTGCACGGCCTCGTCACGAATGATGAGCCGGATCATGTCGGCGGTGTTGGTGAGCTTGGCACGGCTCGACCAGTACATCGGAAGGTAGAAACCCGAGTAGAACAGGAAGCTCTCCAGCAAGGTCGAGGCAACCTTGCGCTTGAGCGGCTCGTCGCCCCGGTAGTACTCCATCACGATCTCGGCCTTGCGTTGCAGGTTCGGGTTCTCCTCCGACCAGCGGAACGCGTCATCAATGTCGCGTGTGGAGCACAGCGTGGAGAAGATCGAGCTGTAGCTCTTGGCGTGCACCGATTCCATGAACGCGATGTTGGTGTACACCGCCTCCTCGTGCGGAGTGATCGCATCGGGGATCAGACTGACCGCACCGACAGTGCCCTGAATGGTGTCAAGCAGCGTCAGCCCCGTGAAAACCCGCATGGTCAACTGCTTTTCGTGATCGGTGAGGGTGTTCCACGACGGGATGTCATTGGACACCGGCACCTTCTCTGGCAGCCAGAAGTTACCGGTGAGCCGGTCCCAGACCTCGGCATCCTTCTCATCGGGAACCCGGTTCCAGTTGATCGCCGAGACACGGCTGACCAGCTTTAGTTTTTCACTCACGAGACCACTCCTGGAGAACGTCAAACAGATTCGCGGGATTCGCTGACTGTGCCACAGACACTACCCCTGGGGTGCGACAACGTGGCGTAACACAACGTGTTGTGGTTAAGCGTGTCGAGCTCATTCGCGAGAATCCCTAGTGACACAAACTTGACACGTGTAAAGTCCGTGGTCATGGGCTCATCCAGGGACAACATCAACGGGAAAACGATCGCCATCACCGGTGCCGCACGCGGTATCGGCTACGCCACCGCCACCGCACTTCTGCGTCGGGGTGCACGGGTGGTGATCGGCGACCGTGATGTCGAGGCGCTCGGCGCTGCGGTCGAGGGACTCAAGGAAGAAGGAAATGTCGACGCCCACCCGGTCGACGTCACCGACCCGGCATCGTTCAAGCGATTCCTGGAGGCTGCCAGCGCCGGCGGGCCCGTCGACGTGCTCATCAACAACGCGGGCGTCATGCCGATCGGACCGTTCCTATCCACGAGCGATAAGGCAATCAGGTCGATGTTGGAGGTCAACCTGTACGGCGTCATCAACGGCTGTCGGCTGGCGCTGCCCGAGATGGTGGCCCGCCGCAGTGGCCAGGTCGTCAACATCGCCTCGGTAGCAGGGCTCATGGCGGCCCCCGGCATGGCCGTCTACAACGCGTCCAAGTTCGGCGTGGTGGGCCTGTCCCGAGCACTGAGCGACGAATTCGCGCCGCAAGGGGTACAGGTCAGCGCGGTGCTGCCAACCTTCACCAATACCGAGCTGATCGCGGGCACCGACTCCACCGGCGCCCAGAAACCCGTCGAACCCGAAGATATCGCAGCAGCGGTGGTGCGGATCATCGAGAAGCCGCGGGTGCAGGTCACCGTCCCGAAGCCGCTCGGTGCGGTGACCACGATCGTCAACTCACTGCCCACCAAGGTCCGCCGATTCATGAGCAAGAAGACCGGTACCGACCGCGTGTTCCTCGAAGTCGACACCAGCGCACGCAGCGCATACGAGAACCGGGCCGGATCGAGCCTCGGCGTCACGAAGCCCGAGGGCGAATAGACGTGCTATCCGCCCTTACTATTTAATACGTGACAGAGAACCATTACGACATTGCTGTAGTCGGCGGGGGCCCGGCCGGGTCAGCCGCGGCCTGGCAGGCCGCCCGCACGGGTGCCCGCGTGGTTCTCGTCGACAAGGCTGAATTCCCGCGGGACAAGCCGTGCGGTGACGGGCTCACCGCACGCGCCGTGAGTTACCTGCAGAAGATGGGCCTCGCCAATGAGGTCGCACAGTTCCATCGCGTCGACGGGGTGCGCGTCGACAGCGGCACCGTCTGGGAACTGACGTTCCCCCGTCGGCCCGGGATGCCCAGCCACGGGCATGTGGTGCGACGGCCCGAACTGGACACCCTGCTGCTCAAGCATGCCGAATCGGCAGGTGTCGAGGTGCGTCAGTCCACCGAGGCGGTTGGTCCGATCGGCGACGGCGATCGCGTAAAGGGTGTTGAGATCAAGACCGCCAACGGATCCCGGGACACCATCTCGGCCGACGCGGTGATAGTCGCCGACGGCGCCTACTCCCCCTTCAAACGAGCGATGAACATCGACTCGGAGGTCAAGGGGTACACCGCGATTGCGATCCGGGCCGAGATGGCGGCCAACCGAGAAGACTCGAACATGCTCGACATCGACCTGCGGCTGTTTCACAAGCAGGACGCGCTGCCCGGTTACGGCTGGGTATTCCCGCTCGGTGGCGGGCGGATCAACGTCGGTATCGGATACGTGAACAGCTACCGGAAATGGCAGGACGTCAACGCCGCCGATGTACTCGACGCGTACATGAAAAAGCTTCCGGCGCAATGGGAATTGCCCGATGTCGCGGAGCTTCGCAAAAACAAGGGTGTACGCGCATGGCGGCTGCCGATGGGCTTCGTGTCCTGGCCGCCGTGGCGTCCCGGTGTGCTGTTCGTCGGTGACGCGCTGGGCGCGGGCAAGCCGGTGAGCGGTGCCGGCATCTCCAAGGCGCTCGAATCCGGTTTGACGGCAGGCGAATGCGCCGTCGCGGCGTTGCAGAACGATGGTCCCGGCGACTTCACCAACTTCGAGCAGCGCATGTACGACGCCTGGGGTCGCGAGTACCGCCGCGGCCGGATCATGCATAAGGCGTTGGGTAATCCCTGGCTGTGCGATAAGGGCATCAAGCTGATGGACAACTCGACATTCCGCGAAAACCTGCTCAAGGTCTTGTACAAGCAGGCCCAGGGGCCGGGCCACAAGACATCGAACTGATTCCGCCGTGTGGTCGATCCGGCGACGAGAGATGGTGCTCGCCACCGGGCTGTCAACGGTCGCTGGGTTTCTCGACGCGATCGGATTTGTACATCTGGGCGGGTACTTCCTGTCGTTCATGAGCGGCAATACGACCAGGATGGCCGCGTCGACGGCGAGTCAGCAGTGGGAATCTGCTTACAAGGCAGCCGGTTTGATCGGCATGTTCTTTATAGGGGTGATGATCGGCGCAATCGCGTCACGGGTCAGCGGCGACTACGAGCGAATCGCCGTGCTGGCGGTTGCCTCGATAACGGTGGCCGCGGCGGCGATTACACAGGAATTGGGCGCGGGTATCGCGGCGCTGCTCATCACGGCGCTGGCGATGGGCGCCATGAACTCAGTCTTCCAGCGCTCCGGCGAGGTTCAGGTTGGCCTCACCTACATCACCGGAACGGTGGTCAAGGCAGGACAGCGACTCGTCGATGCGTTCTTCGGCGGACCCCGGTGGGTGTGGCTGCGCTACATCACGCTGTGGGCGGGCCTGACGATTGGCGCCGTGTTGGGCGCCGCGACGTACCACCGCATCGGACTCGATGCGCTGTGGGCCGGGTTGGCACTCCTGGCCATCGCCACGGTTGCCACCTGGCTGGTGCGCCGTTCAAGCCCTGCGTTAGATCCGGACTAGGTCCAGCACCTGCTCCACGCGGGCGACATCTCCGTCGACCGCCAAGCGTGACAACGGAACCCGGTGCCACAGCGCAAGCAGCAGATCGGATGTGGATGCCGTGATCGTGGCGTCCGGTACGGCGTCTTCGTCCACGATGCCAATGGCATCGGCGTCCACGCGCAGCAGCCAGGAACCATCGGCGTCGCTGGCGGTCAGGAGGATTCGGGCTCCTCGAAGGCCTTCCGGAGTCCCGCCGTCACGCCCGATACGCCTGGGCGTGAACAGCTCCGACCACTCGCCGATGCCGTCGGCCGCCAGGGCTGCGTCGATGGGTTCGGCGTCCCATCCGCGATAAGCGTGCTCGATGTCCCAGCGGTGTACCGCCACCTCGTTTGCCTGCCGCCGATACCAGAATCGCACCGGCCGCTCACCGAATGGCGACTTCGTCGGCGCATCAAGGTCTTTCGATGTCAGAGCGGCGACGAGATTGTCTGCGCGGTCGGAGTACCAACCGATGACTGGCTCCCCCACCGGAGCGTCAGGGTCAACATCGGTGTACGGAACCTTTTCCCCGACAACGACACCCACTGCCCAACGATGCACTCCGCCGAGATGGGCGACCACATCGCGTGCCGTCCAGCCCGGACAGGACGGTGCGTCACGCTCCAGGTACTCGGGCGGGGTCTCCGCGATTGCCGCTATCCCCTTTCGCAGTGCCTCTAGCCATTCGTCGGGGCTCATGGATTAGTCGTATCACGCCCGGCGGCGAGCGTCTTGGGCAGTAGGGGCGACCCTATGATCTGTAAACGGGAAATACCACTTGTAAATTGATTTACCTCCAGTAAGTTCATGCTGTCTTTTTACTGTGAACTTCCAGGGGGAACACCATGACTATCCGCCGTACCCGCTGTGCGCGCCTTCTACTCGGGCTAGGAATAGCCCTCAGCGCTGCGATTATCCACGCGCCCGCCTCGAACGCCGACCTTCCTCCCAACTGCGAGGAAGTCCCGTGGGGCTTCCTGGGCTCGCAGAAGCGTGCGATCTGCGACGAACCGATCCGACGGGACGGGTCTTGGATGCGGCGCAAAATCATCGGCGTTCCCCCCCCACTACCGGAACCCAAGCAGCAGCTGCTCCCGCACCTATTACGGCAGCGACTGCACCTACTACCCAGGCGGTCAGGTCCCAGTCAGAGTCGACAGTGACGAAACCTACGATCTGCGCGCAGATACCGTGCCCGCCGACGAACCAGGACACATGCCCAACCCCGCTCCTACCCCGCCGGAGAAGCAGGCGCCGCCAGAACCTGCCTCGGAAGACGCCTAGCCGACTAGACAGCCCCAGTCGTCAGCGTCGACTAATTAGTTCCGCACCCGTGGCTGCTTGCGTGCGTGCCTCACGTACCGATACTGTCGGTTGATATGGAACGTTTAATCCATATCAACGGGCTCACGCCGGCATCATCATGATCCCCGGGCAGCTCTGGGGTGTGACACCGGATGAGGTGGCGGCCGCATTACCCTGCGACGCTGAGTTTTCCGGCAAGGTAGTGGTGTGCGATCGCGCTATCGACGTCGGCGCGCCCCCGCACGTCGCCTTTCCATGGTTGTGCCAACTGCGTGCCGCACCGTACAGCTATGACCTTCTCGATAACTTCGGCCGCCGCAGTCCCCGCACGCGCGATGTGAAGCTGGTGGAACTTGCGCTTGGCCAGCGTTTCATGTTCGCGTTCCGGCTCATCGGGTTCGAACCCGACAAGCACATCACGCTCCGAACATTCGCCGCGGCGGTTACCTACTCCATCAAGCCTGCCGGTGAATGCACGCGCATGCACGTACGCGTCCGCTTCGCCGGACGACCAATATTCCTGAGCCCCTTGGTGTTGGGTGACATGGTCATGATGCGAAAGCAGCTGCTGACCTTGAAGGAACTCGCCGAAGCAGAGGGTGCCGGCACCCCCTGATCCAGGTGCTGGATGGTTGGGTCAGCGTCGACCGCGATCGTCCCGGCCCGGCTTGCGGGCGACCTTGCCCGCAGCGGCTCGAGCGGCCTGCTTCGCGAGGGTCTTCTCCCGCGCGGTGCGTTTCGGTACCGGCTCTGCCTGCCCCCGCGATGACCCGGGTTTGCGGCCCCGCACAATGCCGATGAACTCCTCGACCAGTGGCGGCGGCGCCCCTTCCGGGAAGGCGAGTGCCACGGGGCAGGTGGGCGCGTCGGTGATCGGGCGGTACGTGAGGTCCTTGCGGTGATACAGCCGCGCCAGTGACTGCGGAACGATGAGGACGCCGATCCCTGCGGCGACGAGTTCTATTGCTTCCTCGGTGGTCTCGGGTCGGTGATCGACCGGGTTACCGGGCGCGCCCGCCCAGGCGAGGACGTCGTCGAGTGGGAACAGCATCGGCTCACCCTCAAGGTCCGCGGCGGTAATCGCGTCGAAGGCACTCAGGACGTGATCGGTCGGCACCACGGCCACCGTTGTCTCGGCGTAGAGGGCAATGACGGCCAGCCCGGACATGTCCGCCGGTAGACGGAGCAACGCCATGTCGACGGTGCCGGCCCACACTGCGGCGGCCGCGTCTGCCGCGGCAACGGCGCGCAACTGCAGCGGGACCTCGGGGTGACGCTCCGCCCAGATCTGAGCCCACTTCGCAGGCGTCCCGCCGGGAACGTACCCGAGGGTGAGGGAGAGCGAGGTCACCGCTTCAGGCTACCGATAGGCTGGTCCCATGAGCAGGCCCAACGCGCAGTCCATGAAACCCGCTACGGCGGCGAAGAAGCTGGACGTGTACTTGCAAGCGACGCCTGCAGAATTCCAGGAGAACCCGATCACCCGCACCGAGCTCACCGCCCTGCAGGCGGACCCGCCGCAGTGGCTCAAGGACCTCCGCAAGAACGGCCCGCACCCGAAGAACCTCGTGGCAGCCAAACTGGGCGTCTCGATCGCCGGTCTCGCGCGCGGCGGCGTTGAAGGTCCGCTTACCACCGAGCAGATCGATCAGTTGCTCGAGGAGAAGCCGCAGTGGCTGGTCGCGGAACGTGAGAGCTATCAGATGGTGCTGAGTGAGCAGCGACGCGTCAAAGCGCTGCAGGCCGAACGGGCTCCTCGCTAGAACTGACTGCGACGCAGCGATGGAAAGCGATGCCGGAGCGCTATGCGCTGCGAGGCCTTGGACTCGGAGCCCACTCCGACGCGTCGATACCCGCGTCGTCAACACGGCGCCGAGTAGTTAGACCGGTACTAGCGCTCCCGTCAGACCATCTCGTCCAGCCGTTATCTAAGTCTCCCCGCTTATACGATTCGAGAAGAACACCAAGGTCGTACTCAAGGTGTGCATGATTACAGCGCGATCTCAAGTCTACGTACAGAACTGGCGCCTTGTCGCAGAAGCAGACCAGCAAAGCACACAAAATTGAGGCTTCGCTGAAGGCATCAAGTCCTTCATGCCAATTCAGAACCTCACCGGGAAAGCTAGGGAGAGAAGGTAATTCTGACACTTCAGGTTCACGGGTGAACTCCGTCAGCTCGATTGTGCCACCAGGCCCGGTCGAACTCGCCCATCCGTATGGCCCGAAATCGCTTCGAAGACCCGGTATCCGCCATGAGCCGACCATGTGGTTCAGCGCATCCGTAAATGCGGCGTTGTCGAATGGCACCGGGATTCCAAAGACCGCGACACGTCCGCCATTCTTCCTGTCAAGATCGCCGATGAAGAAAGCACGCAAAGGATCTGGTAGCGCGGCCCTTGGCTCCCCTATCAGAACCAGCACCGCCATCGCCATCCCGCTATCGGTCACACCAACGCGAAGACAGTCCGCTCGTACAGGCGGACTAGCGATGAGTTCACTATCTGGGAAAGTGATCCGAAAACCAGGTCGCCAACCCGGCGCCAGCTCGGTATCCGCCAATTCCCATCGAGAAAAGGCGTGATTATCACCGAGTCGAGCCGCATCGCGCGCAGGCTTCGACAGTCCAATTTGTGCGTAACCACTCGTGTGCAGACTGACCTTGAAGTCACCAGCCTGGTTGCGCGGCGCCAGATAAACCTCGTCGCTTGGCTTCTTGTCATCACCAGTCCACACACGCCATTCGCTAGAGCGACGACCATCCCGTGCAATGATCGCGAACCTAAGAACTGTTCGTCCGCTCATGCGACATCACCTCATCGTCGAATGCCCTACAGCATGCAGGAGACGCAGCCCTCGACCTCGGTGCCTTCCAGCGCCATCTGCCGTAGCCGGATGTAGTACAGCGTCTTGATTCCCTTGCGCCAGGCATAGATCTGCGCCTTGTTGACATCGCGTGTGGAGGCGGTGTCCTTGAAGAACAGCGTCAGCGACAACCCCTGATCCACGTGCTGAGTGGCCGCGGCATAGGTGTCGATGATCTTCTCGTAGCCGATCTCGTACGCGTCCTGGTAGTACTCCAGGTTGTCGTTCGTCAGGTACGGCGCCGGGTAGTACGCCCGGCCGATCTTGCCTTCCTTGCGGATCTCGATCTTCGAGGCCACCGGGTGAATCGATGACGTCGAGTGGTTGATGTACGAGATCGAGCCGGTCGGCGGCACCGCCTGCAGGTTCTGGTTGTAGATGCCGTGCTGCTGCACAGATTCCTTCAGCCGTACCCAATCGTCTTGTGTCGGAATGCTAATCCCGGCGTCGGCGAAGAGCTGGCGGACCTTCTCGGTCGCCGGTTCCCACACCTGCTCGGTGTACTTGTCGAAGAACTCGCCGCTGGCGTACTTCGACTTCTCGAAGCCACCGAAGCTCTTACCCCGTTCAACGGCGATCTGATTCGACGCCTTCAGCGCGTGGTACAGCACGGTGTAGAAGTAGATGTTCGTGAAATCCACACCCTCTTCGGAACCGTAGAAGATCCGCTCCCGCGCCAGGTAGCCGTGCAGGTTCATCTGCCCCAGGCCGATGGCGTGAGAATCGTTGTTGCCCTGCTCGATCGAGGGCACCGACCAGATGTGGGTCTGATCGGACACGGCGGTGAGCGCGCGGATCGACACCTCGATGGTCTGCGCGAAGTCCGGCGAGTCCATCGTCCTGGCGATGTTCAGTGAGCCCAGGTTGCACGAAATGTCCTTGCCCACCTTGGCATAGGACAGGTCGTCGTTGAACAACGACGGCGTCGACACCTGCAGGATCTCCGAGCACAGGTTCGAGTGGGTGATCTTGCCCTCGATGGGGTTGGCCCGGTTCACGGTGTCCTCGTACATGATGTACGGGTAACCCGACTCGAACTGCAGCTCGGCGAGGGTCTGGAAGAACTCGCGCGCCTTGATCTTCGTCTTACGGATCTGGCCGTTATCGACCATCTCGTAATACTTTTCGGTGACGTTGATATCGGCGAACGGCACCCCGTAGATGCGCTCGACGTCGTACGGCGAGAACAGGTACATGTCCTCGTTCTTCTTGGCCAGCTCGAAGGTGATGTCCGGGATCACCACGCCCAGCGATAGCGTCTTGATACGGATCTTCTCATCGGCGTTCTCCCGCTTGGTATCCAGGAAACGGAAGATGTCCGGGTGATGCGCGTGCAGATACACGGCCCCGGCGCCCTGACGAGCACCCAGCTGGTTGGCGTAAGAGAACGAGTCTTCGAGCAGCTTCATGATCGGGATGACACCCGAGCTCTGATTCTCGATGTTCTTGATCGGCGCGCCGTGCTCACGAATGTTGGTCAGCAGCAAGGCCACACCGCCACCGCGCTTGGACAGCTGCAGAGCCGAGTTGATGGAACGCCCGATGGACTCCATGTTGTCCTCGATGCGCAGCAGGAAGCAGGACACCGGCTCGCCGCGCTGCTTCTTGCCCGAGTTGAGGAATGTCGGGGTAGCCGGCTGGAAACGTCCGTCAATGATCTCGTCGACAAGTTTCTCGGCCAGCGTGGTGTCACCCGAGGCCAGCGTCAGCGCCACCATGACGACGCGGTCCTCGAAACGCTCCAGATAGCGTTTTCCGTCAAAGGTCTTCAGTGTGTAGGAGGTGTAGTACTTGAAGGCGCCCAGGAACGTCGGGAACCGGAACTTCTTCGCGAACGCCCGGTCTAGCAGCGACTTGACGAAGTTGCGCGAGTACTGATCGAGTACCTCGCGCTCGTAGTACTCCTTCTCGATCAGGTAGTCGAGCTTCTCGTCCTGATTATGGAAGAAGACCGTGTTCTGGTTGACGTGCTGCAGGAAGTACTGCCGCGCCGCCGCGGCGTCCATATCGAACTGGATCTTGCCCTCGGCGTCATACAGATTGAGCATCGCGTTAAGGGCGTGATAGTCCAGCTCGCCGTGAGCCGAGCCGTGCGCAGAGGTCACAGGTTCTGCAGTTGTCGCGGTTGGCGCCACGGTGTGTCCTTCCAAAATTCGTCGAGTCCGGTGAGCACCTGCTGCACGTCTTCCGTGGTGCCCATGAGTTCAAATCGGTACAGATATGGCACGTCGCATTTGGCCGAGATGACCTTGCCCGCGTAGCAGTACTCCGCGCCGAAATTGGTGTTCCCGGCCGCGATGACCCCTCGGATCAGAGACCGGTTGTGTTCGTTGTTGAGAAATCTGACGACTTGCTTGGGGATGTATCCCCCGGCCTGAGCGGGCACCGGATGCCCGCCGCCGTAGGTCGGCACAATCAGGACATAGGGGTCGTCAACCTGGATGTCACCGCGCAGGGGGATCCGGGTGGCGGGAACACCCAGCTTCTGGACGAAGCGGTGGGTGTTCTCCGACACGCTGGAGAAATAGACCAAATGGCTCATGCCAGGATCCCGCCGAAATATACGTACTAGGCAGAGACGGCTACGCCGGCACCGACGAGTGCCTTGATGCGGTCCGGACGGAAGCCCGACCAGTGATCGTCACCGGCCACGACCACGGGCGCCTGCAGGTAGCCGAGCGCCATCACGTAATCGCGCGCCTCGGGAACCTCGGTGATGTCCACGACGTCGTACTCGACGCCCTGCTTGTCGAGGGCCTTGTACGTCGCGTTGCACTGAACGCAGGCAGGCTTGGTGTAGACGGTGATGCTCATGCGCGCTCCTCAGCGAATCGAACGTAGATATCTCAACAAAGTTTTCAGCAGTCCAGCGCCCGGGAAAATTCCTTGCCGCCCGTGGTGGCTGAGCGCCTGGATCTGCCTGAAGATCTGGCGATAATCCGGGCCGGGCGGCTCGAGATCATTCCCGGCCTTTCGGTGTTCCAGACACTACACCTAGTGTCCGACAATCGGAACCTATACAAGATGTTCTGAACAACATTCATGAAATTCCCTGGTAGTGAGACATCGCACGGTCGAAATTTGGGCGTGTCGCAACCACGGCGTGTCCAGGCGTTAGGCAGTGGCTGGAACATATGGTGTGTCTACCACCGGGCACCGGCACCGGCTAGCAGATCACCCACCATCGGGCAAACGTTATTGCCCGGCGAGTCTGTGGAAACTGTGGAGTTCTGTGGATGAAATTGGGGACAGACCCGGATCTAGCGGAAGAGCCCCACGTTGTCGGCCACTCACTGCGCGAATGTGGTACCCGGGTACCCGGTCAGATCGGACACCAAGGTGTTCGCCGGCTGTTCGAAATCGGGATCGGTCAGAGTGTCGACGTACCACTGGGCCCGATCCCCCATCGTCGGCCTCAGCTCGCGCACCGCCTCTTCCGGCGAGCTGATCGCGTATCGCACATCAATACCGGCCACCTCGGCGATGGTCTGCACCAACTGCTGCCGGGTCACCGCCTCCGGACCGGTAATCGGGTACTTCTTACCCAGGTGCTCAGCTCCGGCACGAAGAACCGCCGCAGCCACGCGTGCGATGTCATCCATCGCAATCGGCGATTGAGCCACCTGTCGCTCCGGTTCGTGGACGGCTCCGGTGCGCTTGATCTGTTCGGCCCACATCGCGCAGTTCTCCATGAACTCATTTCTAATGATATGGCTATCATTGGCCGTTGATGGACAATCATTGTCTTTGCAGTTCAAGTGCCATAAAAGGCTAGCGATCAACAGCGGCGAGTGATGGCTATGGACGGCTATGTTGCGTACGTTTTGCGTACGAGCATGGTTCAGGCGCCCGGCCCCGATCCCGTCTTACCGCCGCACCCGTCTGCCACGATGGCTCTGGCCAAGTCACGCGAATGTGATTCGGCTGTATACCAGCCGTTTTAGGCCGATGCACTCCCGGAGGCCGCGTACCCACATGAACCCGATAGCCGGTGCAATGCTTGTTCCCACAACGGCTTTGGATAGCTCCGGGGCCAAGGACAAGGGAAGGTTTTACAGGTGACCCCATCACGGTTAGGCATGCAGAAGGCTGCCGCATATCTCGGCGGTGTACCGGAGGCCACGATGCGGTATTGGCGTGCCACCGGCACGGGGCCACGCAGTTATCGGCTAGGTCGGCGCTGCGTGTACGACGTAGCCGATTTGGAGGCGTGGATCGCCGCGCAGAAGGCGGCGACGGGACGCGGTGGACCGACTAAGCCCTGCCCGGTGCACGAACGCAAGAACGCAAGAACGCACAGAAACGCGCCAAGCGGCGCATATCGGCAGCCTATGGGTACTGAGCACCCACGAACGGCCTGTTTATGGGTGCCCAGTACCACCACATGGGTGTTCAGCACCCATCGCCAAGCCCGTGACCAGTGACAACACACGCTCTCTTAAGTCTTCTCAATAGAGGTTCACCGGCAAACGAACCCGAACAGACAGCACAGCAGACGTGCGGGGCAAGGTCATTGACACGCTGATGACGGTCACAATCCTGCCCATCGGGCGAGGACGGCGGCCTGACGGTAGCTATTTCGATCCGACGAAGATCGAGATCGTGTGGAAGACTGCGCAAACCGCCACTTAAGTAGTTGTTGCGGGGGCGGGGAATGGGATGAAAACACGCGGGGTTGAACGTGCCCAGGAACGCGCCGCACTGAAAGCCGCCTATGAAGCTGGCACAAGCATCCGCGCCCTAGCCGCCGCTGGTGGACACTCTTACGGGTACATCCACGATGCCCTGACTGGGACGGGTACCCAGCTAGGCGGACGCGGCGCGCCAAACAACCGCAACCCTGTCCCACCCCGCAAGGCCAAACCGACCTCTTAAAATAAGCGACATCGCAGATCCGAACGCGGACTTAGGCTGACGGCGTGAAATAGCTGCCATCTTGCTCCGGGAAATCATCCGGAAAAATAGGGCAGAAATACGTTTGGCTAAAAACCGAATCTAGAAATTCAAGCAACGATCCATCAAATTTATCCCACTCGTCGTCTCGCGTAGCTTGGATAACAACCGGCCATTCATTTGGATCTGCCGACTCGCTAGTTAACCAGTAAATGACATCACCATTATCGGTATACGCACAGGCAGTAAGCGATTCAATTGGATAAGGCACCACAGCAGGAGGTACGCCTAGCAGTCTCTCGCTGTCTAGGGACATCCTAAGAGCATCGCGCCATCCTGAAATTTGAGAACCAAGGTCAAGGTGAATATTGCTATCTTGAGGCATAAGCACCATAAGGAAATCATCGAACTTACCGGAACCATACGTTTCAACGATCTCGCGATAGTCAAGCGGCGTTACGAACCCCAAATCGGCATCGATAGCCTCCCAATCCCTAGTCACACGGCTAGCAGCGTATGGAGGTGCAATTAGGGCAGTCAAATCTTCTATCAAAGCCATCCGGAAATTCCTCCATCGGAGCAGACGTGTGCATTCTCAAGACTACCTGTTCAATATAGTGACGGCAAGATTAAATCCGTCTTCGCCTTTAGCGATGATTTGTACGGCTGCGGGCATTAACTCACTGCCCTTGTATAGCGGGGTCACGGTGTAGTTCACTATTTGACCCGGCACGTCCTTAGTGCCTTCGACCGCCGTACGTACCGCGCCCTCAAATCCACTCATTACAGGCGCGTTCACCGGACGCTGGATTAGCGTAACGATGTTCTCGGCTTCTTTTCCTCCGCCCAGCTGTCTGGCGAACAAGTGCCCCCGCGCGAGGCCACTGTTATCCACCCACCCAGGTGGTTTCGGTTTGCCCGCTTTAGCGCCGGTGCCGATCATGTCCGGAGTGACTCGTGCGGTGATGCCGGTGGGTCGCCCGAGGTTGTCGAGCCCCTGGTAGACAGCTTGTCCGCCCTGTTTTGTGACATCGGTGACGACCGATGTACCGACGGGTTTTGAGGGTAGAGGTATGTCGTCTGCGGCACGGATGGCGGCTTCACCACCTCTGATGCCTTCGACGCCTTTGAGTCCGCGTCCTATCGCGCCCAGGCCGGGCACGATACTGATGCCGTCCAGTGCGAGGGAGGCTTTGTCCGCGCCTGATGCTTGGTCAAAGTTGGTGGCGGTGCGGATGTCGGTAGGAATGTCAGGGACGATCCCGTACGTGCTTTTGCTGAATTCAGACCATGCCCCCGAAAACTCCTGGGCCTTAGACGGTCCAGGCGGGTACGCCTGCCTAGACACGTTGTCCGGGAGTTGCGGTACCTGGATAGGCGACTGGCCGTTATTGACGAGCCGCTGATTCATCTGCGCCAAGGCAATCGTTTGATCGGTGAGCTCGCTGCGGGCATCGAACAGCGACTGCCCCTGCCGTTTCACATCATCAACACTGGGAGCATTCTGCGGGGACGTATAAGTTTGCGACGCCGAACGATCCACCAGAGCCTGCGCCGCCTTAACCCGTTCCTGGGCTTGGTTCACCAAATCAAGTTGTCTGCCCACCTGATCGGCCGAAGGAACAGGCTCCAGCAGCCCTCGCAGACTGCCCGCATCAGGATTCGGGTTTTGCGGCTGGGGGTTTGACGGCTGAGGTGGCTGCTGGGGTGCGCGGGTGGTTGTGTTGTCCAACGCCTGTGCACTCGGTGGCGGTGACTGGGACGGCGGGGACGGTGGTGTGGGTGGTTTCTGGACATCCACGGCGGTAGCGGTCCCCGACAGTGCATCCGTGGCACCGGAGGTGTCTGGCATGCCGGAAGTCCCGAGGCTGGAGACGGTATTCACCGCGCCGGACAGCTGAGAGACGCCGCTGGCGACCTGGCCGACACCCTCAGTCCCCTTCGACACAGTGTCATTGAGCTGGGTGAACTGTTCGGTCTGCGGTTTCAGCTGCGGGTTAGCATCCCCGACCGCCTGGGCGACCTGATCGGCTTCTCCCTGAGCGGTTTTCACGATCTGACTGCCCGCGTTCACCGCATCAGCCGTGCCCTGAATGCCTTGGGAAACGCCCTGCACCAGAGTGATGGCGTCCTGCGGGTTCACCGCCCCAGACTGGGCGCTAGAGGCCAGCGAGGCACCGGCCTGAGCCGCTGATCCGAAACCTTGGGCGGCCTGCCCGGATGATTCGCCGATCTGCTGCCCCGACTGCACATAAGTCTGGATATCGCCCGGAAGCCCTTGCACCGCTTGGGATGCATCCTGACCGAGCGCTTGCGTATCCGGGCCCTGCTCCTGCTCGTCTTGTTTGCGCCGCCGTGTGGAGCCTGCGCCGAGCAGAAGCGACGCCAGATCCGTTGTGCCAGATTGCTCGTCTCGATCCTGCTGCTCGTCCTTCTTGTCGTCCTTCTTTTTGTCCTTAGACGGGGCCTTGGGGAGCTTCTGATTGCCGTTCTGCTTCTGCTGCCCCTGCTGATTTTGGAGTTGTTTGGTCAGATCATCAATGCGCTGGCGGTCCTGGGTGCCCTGCTGCTGTTGGTCCTGTAGCTGCCGGGTCAACTCATCAAGGCGCTGCTGATCAGACTGGTTGGGCTCCTGCCCGCTATTGTTCTGCGGCGGCTGGTTTTGGGGTGGCTGCTGGCCGCTGTTCTGCGACGGCGGCTGGGGCTGTTGAGCACCCTGGTTACCGCTCTGCGCGCCTTGGTTGGCTTGCCCGCCTTGCGATCCCGCATTGCTGCCGGGGTTGGTTTGTCCGCCGTTGAAATCTGGATTCGGCTTGCCCGGTCCTTGGGTGTACGGGGTTGCGTTTTGATAGTCCGGGATCTGGCTGCCGTGCGCGGGCTGATCCCACCCCTGCTGAGGACCCTGCTGCCCACTGGACCCGTTAGCACCGTTATTGCTGATCGAGGGCGCCTGAGTATTATAGATCGATATCGAGCCGTTTTGATCCATCGGCGGCTGATTCATACCGCCCTGATAGTCGGGCATCTGTTGCCCACCTTGACTGGGCGGCTGAAACATCTGCCCACCCCCAGGAGGACCGTCGTTCCCGCCCGGACCACCGCAATCGGGTGGGCATGCCGCATGGGCCTGCGGCACGGTGGCCGGAGTGAACCATCCCAGACCCAGACCGCTTGCCGAGAACATCAGCACCGCGACAACACCAGCAACAGCGCCAGCTTTCTGGGAGGCATCCGTGGCCCACGTGTACAGACCGGCCAGGCCTTTCCACCACCCCAGATTCGACCCAATCGCCCACACCAGCGTGGCCGCAATCGCCGCAACAGCCGGAAGCACGTCGGGTCCGGTGATCCACACATACAGCCGGGGTGTGATCCCAGCGGTCAGCAGCACCAAACCTGCCCCGCCACCGATCAACGCCGCCAGCAGGCCCGGATGCCATAGCTTTTCGTCGCCACCAGAGGCTTTGGCTGCCGTGTGGCGGTGTGCCCCAACGCTTTCGGTATCGGTATCGGTATCGGTGGCGCGGTCGCGTGCACCAAGCATTCCGGCATCGGTCAATACCTCTTTGGCCAGGCTGGTCAGGTACTTGCCGCCCGTGAACAACGCGGCCCCCGCCAGCACCGCCACCAGCATCTGCCCTGCCCCGAGTAGCAGTGTCCAGCGGGGTTCTCCCGAAAGGTGTTGCCACCAGCTGCTGTAGCCGCCGCGCAGCGTCCACCACATACCCAGCGCACCGACAATCACCCCAACAGCAGCGATTACGGCCTGCACCGGCTCAGAGAGCCGTTCCCTACCTGTCGCGGACACCGCATCGATCACCGGCCCAAGTCCCCACATGGCGAGCTTGATGCCACCTGCCAGGGCGGTCATTGCGGCCAGCAGTAGCACGATCCAGATACCCCAGGCCGCGACATCGCCACCGGCCCGGTACAGGCTGTGCAGACCGGCGACTGCCGCCACCGTCAACACTGCCCCAGCGAAAACAGCCGCGACCCGGCGAGCGGTATCGGCCGTTGACGAGGCCTCCGCGACCGGTGCCACCTGTGGTTCGCTGGAATGGGTTAGATCGCGGCACGTCAGAACGTTTGTTGCCTCAGTCACATCACGGTCTACGGAACTCACCGACAGTTCACCTTCCCGACACCCGCAACCACGACAAGCATTGCGACCCAACAATCAGCCCAGCATAAGCGACGAATCAAGATCGCGTCAGCATCGGTGGCAAACAATGTTCACAGCGCCTCTTTCCGTGGTGCAGATACCAAGATCATTTCCGCCTCTACCAGCGGACAATTGTTCAGTCAATGTTGTTCAAGGTTGCCGAAACCCTCTTCATCGAGCCGACCTAGAGCGCTACGGCTTTGGGATACCAATGATGCGTTGCCCGTTTCGGCTGGTGTGGCTAGCATCCCCGGCCAGCGCCACCACATGCATCACCCCGGCCGCGCTCGCCAACTCAAGCACCGCCGCGGCAGTAGACGGCAGCGGTGCCAAGTACATCCGCTCAACGCCATCGAACACGCCCGCAAGGCTCTGCAGCTCGCCGAGATATCCGAGAACAGGCGTCACCCCATCCGGCAGCGCCGCCTTCTCCGGCGAGGTGGTCAATGCTCGAATATCGCTGACGCCCAGGTCAACTAGATGATCAACGACCTTCCGGCCGATGTTTCCGGTGGCGCCGGTGACGAGAACGGTCATGCCCGGCAAGCTACCGGGCATGACCGACAGTCTCGCGCTCGTGCACCCTAAGCTGCCACGCATGGAACCGAGCCGGATCGCCCCTCGATGACGTCATCCCCCGCGGAGCCGCAGCAGCACGTGACGGGCGGAGGCGTCAGCCCCCGCAGAGTGTTCATGGCCAGCGCGGTCGGGTCGGCCATCGAGTTCTACGACTTCTATATCTACGGCACGGCGGCCGCACTCGTCTTCCCCGCCGTCTTTTTCCCGAATCTCAGCCATTCTTTGGCGCTCTTCGCCTCCATAGCCACCTTCAGCACCGCTTTTCTGGCACGGCCCGTTGGCGCCGCTCTGTTCGGCCACTACGGGGACCGCTTCAGCCGCAAGGGAACCTTGGTGGTCACCCTCATCACCATGGGGCTCGCCACCATGGCGGTCGGCATGGTTCCCGGCGCCGCCTCGATCGGGGCGGCCGCACCGACAGCCATTGTCTTGCTGCGACTCGTGCAAGGCATTGCGGTCGGCGGCGAATGGAGCGGGGCGGCACTGCTCTCCTCCGAGTACTCGCCAAGCAGCGTGCGAGGTCGTGCCGCGACCGCCGTGCCGATCGGAAGCTCAACCGGGCTACTGCTCAGCAGCCTGGTCTTCCTCATCGTCAGCATCACGGTCGGAGAAGACAGTCCGGCATTCCTGTCGTGGGGATGGCGAGTGCCCTTCATCGCCAGCGGGCTCCTGGTGGCGGTCGGTCTGTACATCCGGCTCCATATCGCCGAGACGCCAGAGTTCGCCCAGGCGAAAGCTCAGGACAAGCTGGTGAAATCGCCTCTGCGGCATGTGATGACGGAGAGCCCCCGCACCCTGGTACTGACCTGCGGGACGATGCTGATCATCTTCACGCTGTCCTTCATGACCAATACCTACTTCCCCGGCTTCGCGAGATCGGAGTTGCACTTCTCCCGCGCGGCCATACTCACCGCCGGCGTGCTCGGGGCCGTGGTTCTCATGGTGTCCGCCGCTGTGGGCGGAATCCTCAGCGACCGACTGGGCCGGCGCCGGGTGATCTTGACCAGCATGGCGCTCATACTCCCGTGGACGCTACTGGTCACTCCCTTGTTGGCCAGCGGTCCATTCTGGGCCTATCTGGCTGCCATGGTGCTCACCTATGTGCTGTTCGGGCTCGCCTTCGGACCGATGGCGAGCTTCCTTCCAGAGTCCTATCCCGTGGGCACCCGCTACAGCGGCACCGGCGTGGCGTTCAACGTGGCCGGTGTGTTCGGCGGCGCCATCCCGCCGTTGATCGCCGGCCCGCTACAGAGCACTCTGGGCAGCTGGGCCGTCGGACTGATGCTGCTGGTGATTTGTGCCATCAGCGTCGCCTCGGTCTCCGCCATGAAAGAAACATGGGCCGGATCAACTAGCGCGTAAAGAGAACGGTCATGCCCGGCACGGATACCGGGCATGACCGTCAATCGGCCGCGACAAATCAGCTGTCAGAATCGGCTGTCAGCGCATCCAACGCCTTGGTCAGCTCGGCAACCGTCTCGGCGTGCTCACGCGGGTGCTTGCCATCAAAGGCCGAGGAGGCCACCGCCAGCTTGACGTCCTCGAGGACGTTCGCGGTCGCAATCCCGGCCGCCTTGCGGGTCTCGTCGATCGCCCAGATGCCGCCGTAGCGGCCCGCCGAGGTCCCGATCACGATGGTCGGCTTGCCCTTGAAGACGCTAGAACCGAAGGGGCGCGACAACCAGTCGATCGCATTCTTCAGCGAGCTCGAGATAGTGCCGTTGTTCTCGGGGCTGACCAACAGCACCGCGTCGGCGCCAGCGACAGCCACCCGCAGGGCCTCGGCGGCCGCAGGTGCACCACCATCACCGTCGATGTCCTCGTTGTAATGCGGAAGATCGCTCAGCCCCTCGTAAATGCTCACACTCACACCGGCCGGCGCGTTCTCGGCGGCAGCCTCTGCGAGCTGCCGATTGAGCGATGCCTTGCGGAGGCTTCCGACGATTGCCAGCACGTTCTTATCTGCCATGGTTGCTCACCCTTCCATCAGCGAGGCGCGATGTCGCACCCCTATCGAGGCCCTTTGTCACGTTATACAATACGGACCGTAGTCCGTTTATTTCACCGGCGCTAGAATCGAGGTGTTATGCCTGGTCAAGAAATACCCCTGCTTTCTGTCGACCTTGCGCAGAATCCTGCCCGGGAACGTGCCGTCGCCACCCGCAACCGCGTGCGCCTTCTCGAGGCGGCACGCCAGATCCTCGACGACGTCGGTCCGGACCACATGTCGATGGATGCCGTCGCCAACGCTGCGGGCGTGGGCAAAGGAACACTCTTCCGCCGCTTCGGCAGCCGCACCGGACTGCTGCTGGCGCTACTCGACCATGAAGAGCACATCGAACAGCAGGCATTCATGTTCGGGCCACCGCCCCTGGGCCCCGATGCGCCTCCGCTGACCCGGCTCATCGCGTTCGGACGAGCTCGGCTCGCCTTCCTGGAACGGCACCTCGAGCTGGCGCGCGCCACCACCGCCGACACCGATGCCTGGTACAACGCACCGCCGACGATCCTCGTCCGCACACACGTCCGGGCGCTGCTGTCCCAGCTCGAATGCACCGGAGACCTCGACGCGCAGACCCACGCCCTGATGTCGATAATCGATCCCGGATACGTGCACTTCGCCACCCACGCCAAAGGTCACTCGTTGACTCAGCTCGGCGATGCGTGGGAGGACCTGGTGTGCAAGCTGTGCACGCGCTGACCGGGCGTTCTACAGTCGGGCCATGAGCCTTCGCGAAGAGATCCGGTCCGCCCTCGACGTCTCCCCCACGATCGACCCGGCCGCCGAGGTGTCGCGACGAGTCGGGTTCCTCAAGGACTATCTAAGGGTCAGCGGGACAGCCGGATTCGCGCTCGGCATCTCCGGCGGTCAGGACAGCGCGCTGGCCGGTCGTCTGTGCCAGCTGGCGGCACAGGAGTCGCGACTCGAAGGTGTCGAGGCCGAGTTCACCGCCGTGCGGTTACCCTACGGCGTGCAGGCCGATGAGTCCGATGCCCAAGTGGCCCTTAGGTTTATCGACCCAGATCGCACCATCGTCGTCAATGTCAAGGACACCTCCGATGCCGCCGCCGACGCCGTCGCGGACGCACTCGGCGAGACGCCGTCCGACTTCGTGCGCGGCAATATCAAGGCCCGGGAGCGGATGGTGGTCCAGTATGCGGTGGCCGGTCAGCACCGGCTGCTGGTGGTCGGCACCGACCACGCCGCTGAGGCCGTCACGGGCTTCTTCACCAAGTTCGGCGACGGTGGCGTCGACGTCACCCCGCTGACGGGACTCACCAAACGCCAAGGCGCACAAATTCTTTCCCACCTCGGCGCCCCACAGAGCATCTCGCACAAGGTGCCCACCGCCGACCTGGAGGATGACCGGCCGGCGCTCCCCGACGAGGTCGCGCTCGGTGTCACCTATGCGCAAATCGACGACTATCTGGAAGGCAAGGCGGTCACCGTCGAAGCTGCCGAACGCATCGAACGGTGGTATCTGCAGACCCGGCACAAGCGCACGGTGCCCGTCACCCCGTTCGACGGCTGGTGGCGTTAGGGGTTCTCCGACTCCGAGGTAGCCATCCCGGACCGCATTACTTTGACGAAGATGCGGTTGACCCCTTGCATCGCCATGCTGTACGGCCACCAAAGAGAGCGCTTGAACAGGTACAGCGCCCTGATGTCGATGGATGTGTATACCAGGTACCGGTTGTGCCGAATGCCGTACAGGATCCGGTCGGCCACCTTCTCGGGCGTGACCGCATGCCCGACGAACCGATTCATCCACTTGCTCACGTCGGGGTTGTCGCGGTCCACGCCGGCAATGTCGACGGTGCGCACCAGCGGGGTGTTGACGGCGCCCGGCACCACCACCGTGACACCGATCTTGTAGCGCGCCAGGTCGAAGCGCAGCACCTCCGAGACACCGCGTAGACCGTACTTACTGGCGCTGTAGGCGGCATGCCACGGCAGGGCCACCAACCCGGCCGCCGATGACACGTTCACGATCTGGCCGCCGTTACGTGCCTTGATCATCGCGGGCACGAAGCTCTCGATGACATGGATCGGCCCCATCAGGTTGATATCGACCACCGAGCGCCACTGCTGATGACTGAGCCTGTCCACGGATCCCCACACGGATATCCCCGCAATATTGAGCAGGACGTCCATACTCGGGTGGGCCGCGAGGATGTCGGCGGCGAAAGCCGCCACCGCGTCATAGTCGGAGATATCGAGCGCACGGTAGGCACTGACCTTGCCCCCGGCGGACGTGATCTCTTGCACGGCGGACTCCAAACCGTCGGCCGCACGGTCGGTCAAAAACAGCTCGGCACCCTCCCGCGCCAGACGCAGCGCAGTGGCCCGCCCGATACCGCTGGCGGCTCCCGTGACGAAGCATCGCTTACCGGTGAAGTCGTATGCCATTACTGAACCGTACCGGCCGTCATTCGGGAATTTCTGCGCGGTCCAATAGCAAACGGTACCTTCGAGAGATGTCGATTGATATCACGCAATCTCGCCGAAGGTGGTTACCTTGGGCAACTACAATTGCAGTAGTACTCATGGCATCACTGGCATGCTCCGGTGGCAGGACTTCCCATAGCGAAGGCACCCAAGGCGGCGGCTACACCGCCACGCAAGCGCCCACCTATCAGCAGCCTGCGGCGGCCCCGCTTCGCGACTCGGCGCAACAGGCCCCTCAATACGGCCCGCCGACCGAGGCCAAGCGGGACATCGTCAAGACCGGATCGATGACGATCACCGTCCCCAACCCGTCCGAGGCCGCCGACAAGGCGGCCGGCCTCGCCGAATCGGCCAATGGCCGGGTGGAGAGCCGCTCGGAGGACGCCGGATCGGGATCGGGCCGCGCGCGCACCTCCATCGTGCTGCGTGTCCCCGCCGCCAAGCTCGACGGCGTTCTTCGCGATCTCAAGGAGTTGGGGAAGGTCAAATCCGCCGACACCAAGAGCGACGATGTGACCTCGCAGCGAGTCGACCTGGATGCCAGAATCGCGGCGCTGCAGACTTCCGTCGACCGGCTGCTGGTGATCATGCGTGATTCCAAGGACACCGACGCCTTGATCAAGGCCGAGAACGAGTTGTCCAAGCGGCAGGCCGACCTCGACAGCCTGCGGGCGCAGCGCAACCAGCTCGGAGATCAGGTCGCCTACAGCTCGGTCGACGTCACATTCCTCGCCGAGGAGGTCGGCCTCCCGCCGACACCGCCCAAGTACCAAGGATTCTTCGGACAGATCGAGCGCGGCTGGGATGGGTTGGTCGCGGCGGGCGGCAGCGTGCTGCTGCTGTTCGGGCTGCTACTCCCGTGGCTTGGTGCGCTCGCCGTCCTCGGCGGAATCGGCTACGGCGTTCTCCGCACAGTGCGGCCGCTCCGGTCCGAGACGACTAAGCTAGCGCCCCAAAAGGCTGACACGCCATAGAGTTTCGATGATCCCGAGCGCCCGTCCGGGATCGGTGTCACGCCCGACGAACGCACTGTCACCTGACACAGTCATTGCGGTAAGCGCCACCAGCGAGCGCACCAACGCCGGCAGGTCATCCGAAATAGGTTGCGCGCCGCGTTCATTCACCTCGATCTCGGCGATCCGGAGGATCTTCTCGATAACGACGTCGGTCAGATCGTCGAGCAGCCCGGCGATCGTGGAATCGGTGATCCGCGCCTCCTGGCACGCCTTCATCAGCGGGTCACTGTGCGCGAACGACGCGGCGGCACTGCCCACCATGCGGTTGGCGAACTGCTCGGGAGTCTCGGTGTCACCACGCGGCGCGAAGTAGTGGGTTAGTTCATCGAGCTCGGCGAAGGCGTCGCCGACCATCTGCGCGAGTACCGAGTACTTGCTGTCGAAGTAGAAATAGAACCCCGACCGGCCGACTCCGGCCCGCTCGCTGATCGCGCTGACCGAGAGGTCGGCGAAGCTGTGGTTCTCGGCGATGAGCTCGGCCACGGCCGTCATGATCGCGTCACGCTGACGATCACCACGGGTCTGCGTGCCTGTGCGCGCTGGACTGGCCACCTGCCTAGTTTGCACTGAAATACGGTACGAGCAGAACTTGACACCCGTCAAGTTCTGTGTCGAGGATGAGTCAGAGCACATCGGCGTGCTCACGGCGAGCGAAGGAGCCATCCCCAATGGCGACGATCAGCAGCACCGAATACTTCATCGACCAGGCCAAACGTCGCCTGCCGACCCTCAGCACCCTGCCCGGTCTAGGTTTTGTCGAGAAACGCCTGAAGGCGTACGAGTGGAAGCAGATTCCCTTCGCCGAGCCCCCGGTGGGCAGCGATCTCAAGCCCGTCATGGGCGACTGGGGCCTACCGGTCATCGGGCACATGGTCGAGCTGTTCCGGGGCGGGCCCGATTACGTGCAGTGGATGTACCAGAACAAGGGGCCGCTCATCTGGTCTGGCTCGTCGATCCTGCGATCGGTCGCAGCGCTGGGCCCGGACGCGACACAGGAAGTCTTCACCAACAAGAACAAGGATTACTCGCAAGAGGGCTGGGTGCCGGTGATCGGGCCGTTCTTCAAGCGGGGCCTCATGCTGTTGGACTTCCAGGAACACCACAAGCACCGCCGCATCATGCAGGAGGCGTTCGTCCGCACGCGGCTGGCCGGCTATGTGGAACACATCGACAACGTCGCCAGTGCGATCGTTGCCGACTTCCCTACCAACGACTCCAGGTTCCTGTTCCACCCGGCGATGAAGGAACTGACACTCGACGTCGCGTCAGTGGTGTTCATGGGCAATGAGCCGGGTGCCGACAAGGACCGACTCAAGAGGGTGAATCAGGCATTCGTCGACACCACCCGAGCCGGCGGCGCGATACTCCGGTTCTCGGCGCGCCCGTTCAAATGGTGGCGCGGGCTGCAAGGACGCAAGGTACTCGAGGACTACTTCAGTGAGCGGGTACGGATTGCGCGCCAGAAGGATTCGGGTACCGACATGCTGACGGCACTGTGTCATGTGGTCACCGATGATGGCGAGCGGTTCACCGATGACGACATCGTCAGCCACATGATCTTCGTCATGATGGCCGCGCACGACACGTCGACGTCAACGTTGACGACGATGGCGTATCACCTTGCCGCACATCCGGAATGGCAGGAGCGGGCGCGTGACGAATCTGCCCGTCTGGGCGACGGCCCGCTGGATATCGATTCCCTCGAGAAGCTCGAGACCCTCGACCTGGTGATGAACGAGGCCCTGCGCCTCGTCACACCGCTGCCGTTCAACGTCCGATCGACGGTCCGCGACACCGAGCTGCTGGGGCATTTCATCCCGAAGGACACGATGATCATGCTGTGGCCCGGCATGAATCACCGGCTACCCGAATTGTGGACGGATCCGAACACATTCGATCCCGCGCGGTTCGCCGAGCCGCGTAACGAGCACAAGCGCCATCGCTACGCATTTTCACCGTTCGGCGGCGGCGCCCACAAATGCATCGGCATGGTGTTCGGACAGTTGGAGATCAAGGCCGTCATGCACCGGCTGTTGCGCAAGTACCGGCTCGAACTCGCGCGGCCGGACTATCAGCCGCATTGGGACTACGGCGGCATGCCGGTGCCGATCGACGGCATGCCGATTGTGCTGCGCCCGCTCGCTGACCGCTTCTGACCGCAGGCGGGCACCTCACGGCGAAACGCCGCATGAAACAGAACTTGACACCCGTCAAGTTCTGCGGCAAAGATGAGCTGGAGCACATCGACGTGCCGCCGCGAGCGAAGGAGCCACGCCCAATGGCGACGATCAACAGCACCGATTACCTCATCGACCAGGCCAAACGGCGTCTCCCGACGATGAACACGCTTCCGGGGCTGGGCTACGCCGAGAATTGGCTGAACAACCGCGACTGGCCCATGACCGAGCTAGCCCCGCCGCCGCCGGGTAGTGGTTTGAAGCCGGCAATGGGCGATAAGGGTCTGCCGCTGGTCGGCCACATGATCGAGATGTTCCGCGGCGGTATCGACTGGGTGTTGGACACGTACGACAAACGCGGACCGGTGAGCTGGACCCAAACCCCGATCGGCAAGGTCGTGGTGGCGCTCGGACCCGATGCGACACAAGCAGTTTTCAGCAACCCGAACAAGGACTTTTCACAGCAGGGCTGGGTTCCGGTGATCGGCCCCTTCTTCAGCCGCGGACTGATGCTGCTGGATTTCCAGGAGCACCGTGAGCATCGGCTCATCATGCAGCAGGCGTTCCTGCGCAGCCGCCTGGCCGGGTACGTGGAGCAGATAGACAGGGTCGCAGACGATATCGTCGCCGACTGGCCGACCAATGACGGCCGGTTTCTCTTCTACCCCGCCATCAAGGAGCTGACCCTCGACATTGCATCGGTGGTCTTCATGGGTAACGAGCCCGGCGCACAACACGATCGACTCGAGAAGGTGAACAAGGCCTTCGTGGCCACCACTCGAGCCGGTGGCGCCATCTTCCGGTTCAACCTGGCACCCTTCAAGTGGTGGCAGGGCCTGGAGGGTCGCAAGCTGCTCGAGGAGTATTTCACCGAGCGCGTTGCCATTGCGCGCCAGAAGGATTCGGGCGCGGACATGTTAACCGCGTTATGTCACTCCGTCACCGACGAGGGCGAGGCCTTCTCGGACAAGGACATCGTCAACCACATGATCTTCCTGATGATGGCCGCGCACGACACCACCACGTCGACCACCACCACGATGGCCTACTACCTGGCCGCCAACCCCGAATGGCAGGACCGGGTTCGCGATGAATCGGACCGTCTCGGTGACGGCCCCTTGGACATCGACTCGCTGGAGAAGTTGGAGAGCCTCGACCTGGTGATGAACGAGGCCCTGCGCCTCGTCACACCGCTGCCGTTCAATGTCCGCTCGACGGTGCGCGATACCGACCTGCTCGGGTACCACATACCCGCCAACACCATGATCAACATCTGGCCGGGCATGAACCACCACCTGCCAGAGCTGTGGACGGACCCGGAGAAGTTCGATCCCGACCGTTTCTCAGAACCGCGATCGGAGCACAAGCGTCACCGGTACGCATTCGCACCGTTCGGCGGTGGAGCACACAAATGCATCGGCATGATGTTCGGCCAGCTGGAGGTCAAGGCCATCATGCACCGCCTGCTTCGGCGCTATCGGTTTGAACTGGCAGATCCGAACTATCAGGCCCATTGGGACTACGCAGGTATGCCGCTGCCGATCGACGGCATGCCAATCATGCTGCGTCCCTTGAAGTAAGCGAGCAACTACACGCTGAGGCGATTGGCGCAGGCGGTGACCGCCTTGAGCGATGAGGTGGTGGCATCGAGTCCTCGACCCATCGCCCAGGCGGTGCTGGTTCCGTTGGTGCCACGCACGAAGGTGAATGTCTGATCGCCGTCGTGCAGCTGGTGGAAGTTGAGGGTCTCCATCCGTATCCCCCGCTCGGACAGCATGGCGGTCAGCGCCGCTAAGGGGCCGGAGGCGGCGGCGGTCGACGACTCGATGCGCTCACCGATCGCGAGCGTCGCCTGGTAGATGCCGTCGGTCTCTGACCACTGTCCCACTCGTAGCGGACCCGCGCTTCGCTCATAGGTGTGGCAGAGCGAGGTCCAGGACATGTTGCCAGCCTCTTCGCGCAGCCCGCGCGGCAGCCGAACACCGAAGCGGGACGCGAACGGATCTGAATGCTTAGAAATTGTTGTTGGGGAGTGCATGTGCCGGTCTTTCATTCGAAATGGAAGGTGACCGACAGGTAGTAGCTTCGACCCACAGCGAGGGGTCGGTCTGGATCAGACCCCGCTGCGGGTAGCTACTACGAGAAGACGCTGCATGAGAAGCAACAGTAGACGCGGCGTCTGATTAGCGCAAATACTTTCCCAGGACCAGCATCGACCGTTCCAGCTCGGGGTCCGGCGGGTCGTCAACGAGGGTGTGCAGACGGTCGGTGATGGTGTCGCCGTCCAGGTGGGTACCGATAAGAACCAGGCGTGCACCGGAAGCTCGTCGGGGCGCCTTGTCGATACTGATGTGGTCCCCCACGGTGTGCACGGCCAGGGTCTTGTCGCCCAGCCGCACCACACCCTTGATGCGGTACACACCTACAGGCTGGCTGTCGAGAAACTCGATGAGCCGCCGCGGATGCAGTGACTGCTCCGTGGCGAACTCCACCGTCTCGTAGTGGTGGTGTGCATGATGGTCGTGGTCATGTTCCTCACGGATGAGGTCCTCAAGCGAAAGCTGGCCGACCGGCTCCGGGCGTTCCTTCTTGTCGAACAGCAGCCGCGGATCGACGACGGCACCGGTGGTCTCCACGATCGCCGCACGCGGGTTGCGTTCCTTGACAACGGCCCGCAAGTAGGTGCGGTCGCCTGCATCGGCGAGGTCAATCTTGTTGAGGACCACCAAGTCTGCCAAAGACAGGTGCTGAGCAATCTCCGGGTACCGGGTGGCGACGTCCTCGTATTGGGCGGTGTCGACGACGGTGACCAGTCCCCCATAACCAATCCGGTCATCGTCAGCGGCCGCCGCGAGCACCATGCGCACCAAAGGCAACGGCTCGGCCAGCCCGCTCGCCTCGATGACGATGGCATCGATATCGCGGCCCGCAAGAGACGTCAGCATGCCGCCCAGTTCATCGGCGTCGGCGGCACAGCACAAGCACCCATTGGACATCGTCATGGTCGAGTCGATCTGGCCCGCCACCAGCATGGCGTCGATGTTGATCGCACCGAAGTCGTTGACTACCACGCCGATTCGCACGCCCATGGTGTTGCGCAACAGGTTGTTCAGCAGCGTGGTTTTACCGGCGCCCAGAAAGCCGGAGACGATGGTGACCGGGATCAAACGATGTTCTCGACACTTCTCTGCACGGTGCCAGTCTAGGTTCTGGTGACCGCCGCGCGGATATCGGCCGCCTGAACATCCACCGTCTGCGGACCGTTCCCGGTGACGAGGCCGATCCGCTTGTCCGAGAGCAGGATAAGCGACGTCGGGACGGACGCAGTCCTGACGGTGAAACCAGCCTCACGCAGGCCCTCATCCACGAAGTACTCCAGGCGCGTCGGCCCGGGCGGGATGTGCACATACCCCTGGTCGAGCATGCCGGTCTCGCCCTCTTTACCTACCGTGGTGACCTCGGCGGAGAGAAAAACGTTGTCCTCGACGCGGTACGGGGAGCCGTTCTGATCCACCCGCAGGTTCGTGGAGGTCAAGGCGATCGGCGCGTGGCAGATCAACGAGATGTACACGGCGTTCTCCCGGGCGGTGTGCAATACCTCGCCGAGCCAGGGATTCTTGTGGAAATCGACCATCGGGGCGTGCCCGCCGGGGGCGTGGATGAAATCAAAATCAGCGAAGCTAAAGCTGTCCGAAGGGTCGCGGTGCCTGCCGATCAGCTCGGGGAGCGACAGGTATGGACGCGACGGTAAGGCCTCCACCCGGCGCACCACCTCAGGGCGGAACGCGCGGACCTCCGCATCCGTCGAGGGTAGTGGTTCCGTGATCGGAAGCCTGCCCAATTGGCCTTCTAGGAGCTGCAATTCACGCTCGCGCCGCTCGACCAGGTCGGCGTGTTCGTGCCGGTACGCGTCGATATCGAAATCGGGGCTGGAGAATGCCGCCACCGAACTCGCGTAGACCTCGGTCATCCGGTCGGTCGCGTGCCACGGGATCGAGAAGCCATTGACGTCGATCTGCGGCGCGGCACCGTCCGGGGTGGCCAGCGTGAACTCGTAGTCACCCTCGAATTCGGCCAGCACTTGCGCCAGCTCGACATGGAAGAAGCCGATCGGGATCTGTGGCACAGACGGCGGTGCGAGCAGCGGTAGCGCACGCGCCGACGACAAGATAATCAGTGCACGGCGCTTGACCGTGGGGTCAGTCATTGAGGACAACGTTCCTAGTTGATCGTGGAGATAATGCCACCGTTGACGAATATGGTCTGGGCCGTCGTCCATCCCGATTCCGGCAGCACCAGCAGCCTGGCCACGGGCAGGATGTCGTCTCCGCGCCCGATCTGCCCGTTGATACTCATCGACTCCAGCCAGGCGATGTTGTCATCTGATTCGGCGGGGTAGAAGAAGCTCGTCTGCAAAGGCCCGGGGGCAATACAGTTCACCGTTATCCCGCGGCCGCCAACCTCTTTGGCCAGCGACTTGGTGAAGTGTTCGACGGGCGCCTTGGATCCCGCGTACGCGCTGTAGGTCGGGGCCAGTGCACCAACCATGGTGGTGACGAAACTCAGGATCCGGCCGTTATCGGCCATCCGGCGCGCCGCCTCGCGCATCATGAAGAACACCGTCTTGGCGTTGGCGTTGAAGACCGCATCGTATTCGTCTTCGCTAATGTCCGCCAAGGGTTTCCGGACGATCATCCCTGCCGTGTTGATCAGGATGTCCCACCGTCCGAACGCCTCGAAGGCGGCGTCGGCGAGCTTGGTGCAATTCTCGGGAATCGAGAGATCGGCCTGGAAACTGACGGCATCACCGCCAGCCTCCTGAATCTGCCGGACCACCGTGTCCGCTAGTTCCCTTTTGTTGTCGCTGCGGTAGTGCACCACGACCTGAGCACCGTCGTGTGCAAGCGTCCGAGCAAGGGCCGCACCCATATTCGCCGATGCCCCGCTGATCACAGCCACCTTGCCTGCCAGCGGCCGGTCCTGCGGCCGGTACGGCTGAACCGGATCGATTGTCCCCGGGGTGTCGACCATATCCACTCCTCATTGAAATCGGCGGCAGCGCTTAGCAAGCCCGACTATAACGAGCTATGCGACGTTGCAACTAACAAAAGAATGTTGACAGCTAACAAGTGCACCTTGTGGAACCGATATCCCCCGCCGGGAATGACCGAGATAGCGTCGGGGTTATCGATCGTTGTCACCCGAGAGGAACAGCATGCCCCAGAAAGTTGTCATCGCCGGAGGTCACGGTCAGATCGCCGCGCATCTGATCCGCCTACTGGCGGCACGCGGTGATACCGCCATCGCACTGATCCGTAATCCCGACCACGCTGCCGACGTGGAATCGTGGGGTGGGCAGCCCGTCGTACTCGATCTCGAGGCAGCCGACATACACGATGTGGCAGAGGCCCTGAGAGGCGCTGACGCCGCGGTGTTCGCAGCGGGCGCGGGACCGGGTAGCGGGCCCGCCCGTAAGGACACGGTGGACCGAGCGGCCGCGGTGCTATTCGCCGATGCTGCGGGGTATGCGGGTGCGCGCCGGTTCATTCAGATCAGTGCTTTCGGTGCAGGCGGGCCCGCACCGACCGAGGGTGACGAATCGTGGATCGCCTATGCGATCGCAAAGACGGCGGCCGAGGAAGACCTGCGCGTTCGCGACAGCCTGGACTGGACGATCCTGCGTCCCGGCTTGCTCACCGACGAGGCGCCGACAGGTTCAGTCACCTTGTCGGCCAGCACGATCGAACGCGGGCCTGTTCCCCGTGCCGAGGTTGCGGCGGTGGTCGCCCAACTACTCACGACATCGAACACAGTGCACCAGATCCTGTTTCTCACCGAGGGCAACACCCCGATCACCAGCGCGGTACGCGCGCTCTAGAGCAGCGCGAACAAGCGATCAAGCGCCCGTAGCTGCTCGTCGAATGGAGTGTCGAGCTTAATCAGAAGTGTCGAGATGCCCGCGGCGCGATAGCGTTCCAGCCGTTCACCGATCATTTCGTCGGTGCCGACGAGGTTAGTAAGGCGGCCAAGATCATCGGGCACGGCGTCACGGGCAGCATCCCGATCGCCGGCGCGCCACAATGATTCGACCGCGCGAACACCATCGCCGTAGCCGAGCCGCGTGAACGCCTCGTTGTAGAAGTTGCGTCCGGACGCTCCCATCGCGCCGATCGTGAATGCATATCCCGCAGCATGGCGCCTGATCGCCACAGCGGCATTGGTTCCGGTATCGGCGAACTCGAGGGCCACCGGCGCCACCAGGTCGATATCACCCAGCTCCCGCCCCGCCGCCACAGCTCCGTCGCGGATGGGGCCGAGGAATACCTCGGCCAGCTCGGGGATGAAGGAATTGCCGAGCCAGCCGTCGGCAAGTTCACCGGTGAGCGCCAGGTTCGCCGGACCCATGGCCGCGTTGTAGATGGGTAGATTCTGCGGTACCACCATGGGCCGCAAGGGTTTTCCAGAGCTTCCCGGCAGTGGCAGCGTGTACACCTGGCCCTCATACTGGAGCCGCTCCCCACGTGCGACCGTCCTGACGATGTCGATGGTCTCCCGCGTGGCCTGCACCGGCTTGGTGAAGCGGACGCCGTGCCACCCCTCCATCACCTGCGGGCCGGACGCCCCCACACCCAGGATGAATCGACCGCCGGAGAGCTGTTGAATGCTCAGCGCCGACGTCGCCAATAATGCCGGCGACCGCGACCCGAGCTGAACCACGAAGGTTCCCAGCCCGATGGTGTCGGTACAGGCCGCCAGGTAGGCAAGGCCGGTGAGAGCGTCATACCCCCACACCTCGGGCACCCACAGCGAGGCGACGCCCAACCGCTCTGCACGCCGCGCGAAGTCGGCGGCACCCGGCAGCCGCGGTTCGATCGTCACACCAATACGCATCCGACCCTCCATTTGCAGACGTAGGATCAGCCTATGCGATACCGCGACTGTCCGACTATCGAAGTCTCCCAACGGATGTCAGGAACGGTAACCGAGGCGTGGGCTCTCGTCACCGATATCACGCTCCCCACCGGCTGCACGGGCGAGCTCATCACCGCGAAATGGCTCGACGGAGCGGACAAGGTTGCGGTTGGCGCACGGTTCAGGGGCACCAACGGCGGAGATGGCTCCGAATGGAACACCGTCTCGGTGATCACCGAGGTCGAGCCGGAGTCCCGTTGGGTGTGGAACGTGCTATCCGATGGCGATACCTACGCGGCCAGTTGGAGTTTCGAGGTGGAGCCGGCCAGTGACGGGGTGATCGTGCGGCAATGGGGGCGCCTCGGCCCGGGCCCGTCGGGACTGACACCGGCGATCGTCGCGATGCCCGAGAAGGAGGCTCGGATCGTGTCACGCCGACTCCAGGACTGGCGCGCCGGAATGGAAGCCAACCTCCAGGAAATCGCCCAGCGTTTGTCGCGCTAGCCGATCTCTAGCCGGTCAAATTCTCGGGTTCGGACCAGCCGATCAGCTCATCGCGGGCACGTGCCACCCGGGACCGGATGGTGCCGATCGCGCAACCGCACACGTCCGCCGCCTCGGCATAAGACAGGCCGACAACCTGCGTCAGCACCAATGCCTCACGCCGGTCATCGTCGAGCGCGGCGAGAAGTGCCTTGATCTCCACCAACTCCTCGAACCGGTGCGTCGGGCGGCGCAGCGAGGCCTCCTCCAAGTCGGCCCCGTGCGCGATACGAGGCCGGGACTTCAGATGGCGAATATGGTCGGCCACTACGCGGCGCGCGATCGACAGCAGCCAGGTACGGACCGTAGAGCGTCCCGCGAACCGCGGCAGCGCACCGAGCGCCCTCAGGTACGTCTCCTGGGTGAGGTCGTCGGCAACGCCGGTATCGGCCAGGTAGGCGACGAATCGCCACACGTCGGCCTGGGTCGCCTTGACTACCGATTCCAGTGCGGATTGATCGCCGCGACCAGCGGACAACGCAAGCTCAAGCAGCTGGTCGTCATCGGTGCCGGTGGCCACGACTCCTACTCTATGTCGTAGACACTCAGCAGAAAACAGCGGGAACTCTTTGGGTGACGCATCCGACCAATATTTCGTGACATATACCGAGGAACGGTCTGAGGCTCGCGAGTCCAATCCCGATACCGTCTGGGGACGATTCGCGCCGATCGTGTTACGCCTGCACTTCTACGCCGGGCTCCTCATCGGCCCGTTCCTGCTGATCGCGGCACTGACCGGGCTCGCGTACGCGCTCGTGGGGCAGGTCGATGCCGCGGTGTACCGGCACGAACTCAAGGTTGATTCCGTCGGGTCCCAGCAGCTACCGCTCTCCGATCAGGTGGCGGCGGCGACGGCGACGCAGCCCGGGGGCACGGTGACGTCGATCCGTCCGCCTGCGCTCGCCGATGACACCACGCGGATTGTCTTCGCGACCGAAGACGTGCCCATCGACTACTCGCGCACGGTGTTCGTGGACCCATACAGCGGTCAGATTCGCGGAACCTTGACCACCTACGGCGAATGGTTGCCCGTGCGAGCGTGGTTCGACGAGCTGCACCGGAACCTGCACCTGGGTTCATTCGGACGCAATTACAGCGAGCTGGCGGCCAGCTGGCTGTGGGTGGTGGCCCTCGGCGGCCTGTTCCTGTGGATCGGCTACCGCCGCCGCACCGGGCGGCTGAACAGGCTTGCGCTCCCCGACCGCGACGCCACCCCACGCCGACGCCGACTGACCTGGCACGGCGCCGTCGGGGTCTGGATAGTCATTGGACTGCTCGCGCTTTCGGTCACCGGGCTCACCTGGTCACGCTATGCGGGCACCAACATCGGCAACATCACCCAGGCGATCCGCCCGGCACTATCCACGGATCTGGATCCGGCGGCAGCCAAGCCGATGACCGGGCACGAGCATCACACTGCGGCATCGGCTTCCAGCGGCGAGCCCCTTGCGGGCGTCAACACAGTGCTACGCACGACGCGCGATGCCGGCCTACGGGGCCCGATATGGATGACACCGCCGCCGGATGCCAACACCGCGTGGCTGGTGTCCGAACGTAAGCGCGATATCCCGACACACCTGGACACCATCACGGTGAACCCGTCCAACGGCGAGATCACCGGGCGCAGCAATTTCTCCGACTGGTCGCTGCTGCAGAAGTCGACCGAATGGGCGATCGACGGCCATATGGGCATCCTGTTCGGCATCCCGAATCAGATCCTGGTGGCGCTCATCGTGATCGGGCTCATGACCGTCATCACCCGCGGCTACCTGATGTGGTGGCAGAGGCGTCCGACCAAGAGCGCGCGCGGGCCGGTACCGCCGCGGCGTGGCGGTCTGCTTGCCCTCAAACCGGTGGAGCTGGTCGCCGTCGCGGTGGTGGTCGTCGGGATTGGTTGGTTCACACCGCTACTCGGAATCTCCCTGGCGGTGTTCCTCGCGATCGATCTCGCGTGGGCATTCGTAGCGGGCCGCCTATCCTCCGCGCGAGCGCGCAACTAGTGCGCGCTCAGCGGAGACGTCAGGCGGCTGAATTGTCCGTAGAGCGCAGATGCCGCTCCCCCGAACTCACCTCGTCGAGGAACACGGCGCGATGCTGGTTCGGCGGGATACGTCCGGCGCGGTAGTCACGCAGCACCAGCAACGCGAAAATCAACCCGAGCAGCACGGGTGAATGGCTGACGATGCGCGCCAGCGTCACCTGCCCGCTGACGGCATCGTTGATGACGTATCCGGTGAGCACGAACGCGAATGCGCCCAGCACCGTTGCCATTCCGGCGGCGGCGGCGGGCCGCACACCGGCGATCACCATGGCCACGCCCAGCGCCACCACCCAGGCGGTGGATTCGTTCATGAGGTGCTCACCGGTCATCGCACCGTGGTGATGCGAGGACACCATCCCGAAGTCGATTCCGGCGACCTGCATGCCGGCCACCCCCAACTGCAGCAGCCCAATTAACACCAGCGCACATCGGTTGATGTTGTGACGCGCCCAGTGCACATAGCGGGCGGTGCGAGTCAGGGGTTCGACAGCGGCGGCGGCCAGGATCTGCCCGGTCAGGTCATGGGTCGGCGCCGAACGCGCGTAGGCGAACTGACGCTCCAGCCCGCGCGCCCTCCCCAGCCATTCCCGACAGGACGCGCAGGACAGCACATGCTCGTCCAAACGCTTGCGCGCGACGTTCGCCTGCTCACCGTCGACCCACGCCGACAGCTGTTCGCGCACTACCTGACACTCCACACCTCCATCGTCGCCTATCGCATGAAGTTGGGTGTGAACACCCCCGGATCTTTACCCGCTCAGAGCGCCGCGAGCAGCTAGTTTGAGTCCGCGACCGCACCGAAGACATCGGCCTGACGACGGCCCGCGCGTCGATACCGCCCGATCTATACGTGCGCCCCCCAGCCGAACACGCGCGAGGTCAGCAGCACGAGGCCCAGAGACACCGCAGCCACCACCACCAGACCGATCACCGCGACCACGAGGGGACGCCAACCGCTGCGGGCGATCTCACGGAAGTTGGTGTTCAGTCCCACCCCGGCGAACGTCAGCAGAAACGCCCACTTGGAGACGTTTACGAGGTTGTTGACTTGGCCTTTGGTCAGCCATCCCAGGGTGACGACGGTGGACACTGCCAGGAAGCCCAGCACAAACTTCGGGAACTTGTCCCATACGAACGCGGCCTTGGCCTTGATACCGGGCGCGAGCGTGTCCGCCTCGCCGCGGGCGGCCCAATACAGCGCGAACCCGAGCACCACGAATCCGATGAGCGCATTGCGCGTGGACTTGACGACCGTCGCGATGTCACCGGCATGCTCGGAGTAGAGACGTCCGGTGGCGACGGTCTCGGCGGTGTTGTCGACGGCCAGACCGGCCCACAGACCGAACTCGTAGTCGGTCAGGCCGAGCCCGTGGCCGATCGCCGGCAGGGTGAACAGCGCCACCGCACCGAGCGCGAGGATCGACGCGATGGCATAGCTGACCTCCGAGTTGCGCGCCCGGATGGCACCCTTGGCCGCGATGATCGCCGATACCCCGCAGATCGAGGTGCCGATCGCCAACAACGAGCCCAGCTTTCCGCTGAGACCAAACCACTTGGCCGCCAACAAGATGATGGCGCCGGCCACCGTCATATCGATCACGATCTGCACCAGGCTGGTGCCGCCCAGTTTGAGGACATCGCCCAGGACGAATCGAGCGCCGAGGGCCACGATGCCGATCTTGAGCCAGAACTCGTACGTCTGCACCCCGGGGCGGAAGATGCGGTGCAGCCCGATGGTGTTCGTGATCAACAGGCCGATCACGATGGCCCACAACACATATTCGATATCGGGGACGGTCCAGTGCTGCGCCTTGGCCAGGTCCTTCCACCAGATCTGCGCGTACTTGCCCAGCAGACCCACGCCGATGAGCAGCAGGATGCCGGGTACGTAGTCGAGCAGCCGTGTGGAGGTGAAGCTCGCCTCGGGGTTTTCGTACGCCTCGTCGGCGGTCTGTGTAGTTGTCATCGGGTCACCACGGAATCTTGGGCAGCACGTTGGCTACCGCGAGTAGGGCGATCACACCGGCGATGATGGTTGCCCACCAGTCGACGCCGATGCGCGCGATGAGAGAGGTTGTGCGCTGGTCCTCGGCAGGTGCCGAAGCGCCGGACTGTTCGTCGGTCACGGACCGGAATCCTCGTGGGGCACCACCGGGCTCGCAAGACATCCGCTCGCATTGAGTCGAGCACTGCTCCCCTTTGTCGCCGTCGAGCCTGCGCTCAGCGCATCATTTCGGCCAATAGTGCTTTCTCAGCGCAGTCCCGATTCAGACTTGACAGTGTGTCAAGTACAGTCGACGACGCCGCAGACAACGCCGTCGAAAGGTCCTCGTTCGTGTACCCAGGTACCCACGCTTCGCAGTTCCCCGACAAGCCCGCCGTCGTGATGGCAGATTCCGGGACCACGCTCACGTACGGTCAGCTGGACGAGCAGTCGCGCCGACTGGCCCGTTTCTGGCATGACGCAGGGCTACGCAAGGGCGATCACGTCGCGATGATGAGCGACAACGTTCCCGAGGTGTTCGTCGCGTACTGGGCCGCACTGCGTTCCGGGCTATACATAACGATGGTCAACCACCATCTCGCCCCCGCGGAGATCAGCTACATCGTCAACGACTCCGGGTCCGCGGCACTTGTCGTTGCCGCAGGCGTGCGCGAACAGGCCGAGGCGATCCTCAACGACATCCCCGCGGTCAAGGTGCGCCTCTCTCTCGGCGGCGAAGTGGCCGGGTACGACTCGTACGAAGACGCAGTCGGTAACACCTCGGCCGACCCGCTCCCCTCCCAGCCCGCAGGCACAGACATGCTGTACTCCTCGGGAACTACCGGCCGCCCCAAGGGAATCAAGATTCCGCTACCCGATCGACAGATCGACGAACCGGGTAACCCGCTGATGGTGTTCGCCCATCTGTACGGCTTCGACGCCGACACTGTGTATCTGTCGCCCGCACCCACCTATCATGCAGCGCCGCTACGTTTCTCCGGCGTCGTGCAATCGATGGGCGGCACCGTGGTGGTGATGGATCGCTTCGACGCCGAGAGCAGCCTGGCCGCGATCGAGAAGCATCGGATCACCCACAGCCAGTGGGTGCCGACGATGTTCGTGCGGATGCTCAAGCTGCCCAAGGAGATACGGGACCGGTATGACGTGTCCACACTGAAGGTGGCCATCCACGCCGCCGCCCCGTGCCCGATCGAGGTCAAGCGTTCGATGATCGACTGGTGGGGGCCGATCCTGTACGAGTACTACTCCTCCACCGAAGGCAATGGCGTCACCTTCATCGACAGCGCGAACTGGCTCAAGCGGCCGGGCTCGGTCGGCAGCCCGGCACTCGGCGTTCTGCATATCTGTGACGAAGAGGGTGTCGAGCTACCCGCGGGCGAGGCCGGACTGGTGTACTTCGAGCGAGACGAGTTGCCGTTCGCGTACCACAATGATAGCGAAAAGACGCGTAGTGCTTGCCATCCCGCGCATGACACCTGGACAACGACGGGCGATATCGGATACGTCGACGAGGACGGCTTCTTGTTTCTCACCGACCGCAAGGCGTTCATGATCATCTCCGGGGGCGTGAACATCTACCCCCAGGAGATCGAGAACGCCCTGGCGCTGCACCCCGCGGTATTGGATGTCGCCGTCATCGGTGTGCCCGACGCCGAGATGGGGGAATCGGTCAAGGCAGTGGTGCAGCCGGCCGATCCGTCGGCTGATCAGGAAACGCTCGCCGCGGAGCTCACCGACTACCTGCGCGAGCGGATCGCCCGGTACAAGGTGCCCCGTAGCTTCGACTTCACCGATACCCTTCCGCGCACTCCCACCGGTAAGCTGGCCAAAGGACTGGTACGCCAAAAGTATTGGGAGGGGGCTCGATGAGGACGGTGGCTGCGATCTGCGTTGCCGCGGGGTTGCTGGCAGGATGCTCAACACCCGCAACTCAAGACGGACCCTCGAGCCCGTCGGCTACGACCGCTGTGACGGTTCAACCGGGCGTCATGCCCAATCTGGTCGGAATGCAATGGACCGACGTAAACCCCATTCTGCGCAAGCTGGGCCGGATCAACGTCAAAACCAATGAGGTTCCGGTGGACGACCCCAACCAGAAGAGCCGCACCGTGTCGCAGGATCCCCCTGCCGGAACACACCTCGAACCGGGCGCCAAGATCACGCTGACCTTCGGGATCTAACGGCGCGCAGGCTCAGTCGAGTATCGCCGGGGGCAGGCTCTTTTTGAGCAAGTCGATGATCCAGTCCGGCGAGATGTCGTCGTCGATCAAACCCTCGATGGCAATCCCCTTGGCCAGAGCCAGAATTGCGCGAGCCAGCACATCCGGCTGCACGGGCAGCGCGACCCCGCTCTCCGCCTCGAGATGTCCGAGCAGAGCGGCGAGGGCCTGCCTGGCCATTTGATCCCTGGCCGCAAGCTGCTGGCGCAGTTCCGGGTTGGCCCGTGCAGACAGCGCGACTTCGGATTTGAGCAGGGCCCAGCGCCGGTCCCCCATCGACTTCGTCAGCCAGGTCTCAAAGCGAGTGAACCGCTCGCGGGGAGCATCGGTCGCCGCGGCAATGATCTCCTGGAATTGCTCTTCGGTGTGGCTGTCCAGAACGGCAAGCGCCAGATCTTCCTTGCTCTTGAAGTTCGAGTACAGGGCACCCCTGCTGAACCCCGCCGCCTCAGCCACCTGATCGGTGGATGTCGCCGCGTAGCCATGCTGCAGGTACAGGTGCGTCGCTGACTCGATCAGCTTGGCACGGGTGCGCTCCTGCGACTCCGTTCGGCTGAGGCGTTTCGGCACCAGGTCAATGTACCGAGCCCCGCACGACCAGCAGGGCCAACACCAGCTCTTGACACGGCCCGACGACCTTGCAATGCTCACCGCATTCAAATACTGACTGTATTTGAATACATACTGCTCACTCACTGAGGAGGGTCATGAGCACATACCTCGAACGTCCGATCGCCGGTTCGCGGATCGTCATCACCGGCGCTACCAATGGCATTGGCAAGGAGATCGCCCGCGTTCTCGTCCGGCGCGGCGCCCTGTTGACGCTGCTGGCCCGGGACCCCGATAAGGCGGCCGAGACCGTCCACGAACTCGCTGCCGAAAACTCGGCACTGTCGGCGCCCGAGTACATACAGGCCGATCTCGCCGACCTCGATTCGGTCCGGGCCGCAGCCGCGGAGATTGTCAGAACGCACCCCCGGATAGACACCCTGGTGAACAACGCAGGCATTCACTCCATGTCGAGCAAGCCCAGCGCCGACGGGTACGACCTGATGACCGCGACCAACCACCTCGGGCCGTTCCTACTGACCAATCTGCTGCTCAACCCGATCACGGCCGCGGACCGGGCACGAATCGTCATCACCGCGTCTGAAGCGCACCGCTCATGGCCACGCATCAACATGGACCGATTCGCAGAGCCCCGCCGATACAACGCGATCGGCTCGGAGATCATGTACGGGCAGTCAAAGCTGATGAACATCCTCTTCACCCAGGAGCTCGCGCGACGCCTCGACAGCACGGGAGTCACGGTCAATTGCTTCTGTCCCGGCATGGTGTCGACCGGGCTGGTACGAGACAGCCGCATCCTCACCACCGCCGCGGGTCTGGCCTCGCGCACACCCTTCGTGCGGCGGCCCGATCAAGGAGCTCGGATGGGCATACGATTGGTCCTCGACGAAGACCTCGCCACGACCACTGGGCAGTTCTTCACCTCCACTCCCGGTCTCGGGGTACTACCTGCCGTGCGAATCCGATCGGATCAAGAGGCCCAACAGGAACTGTGGCGGCGTTCAGGTGAGCTGGTGAATCTGTAAGTCTTCGGGTACAGAGATGACATGCGACTGTGGTCACTGCACCCGGGGAACCTCGATGCCAAGGGGCTCGTTGCGTGCTGGCGGGAAACACTGCTGGCGCAGAAAGTGCTGCAGGGGCGCACGCGCGGATACCGCAATCACCCGCAGCTGGACCGGTTCAAAACATTGGAACAGCCGCTCGACGGAATCGGCGCATACCTGACCGGCCTGGCCGACGAGGCCGACCATCGCGGTTACCGGTTCAACCGGGACCTCATCGGGGTGCCGGCTTCCGTACTCGAACCCTGGATCGATGTTCACCGCGGGCAACTGGCGTATGAGCGATGGCTTCTGGACGCCAAGCTGGCGCAACGAGATTCCGTACCCGGATCGGCTGACAGGGCATTGAGGTTGCGGCCGCATCCGATCTTCCGGGTGATACCCGGCGAGATCGAAAGCTGGGAGAAAATACTGCCCTCGTATCCCACGGCATAGGCGCCGTCACTGCCCGGAAAGCTTGGCCGCATAGAGCTCAAGCTCGTCGCCCACATTGGTGATCGTCTCAGCGCCAATGGTTTCCATCGCAGTGTCGAATTTGTCGCGGACCTCCTCGATGGTGAGCTGCGCCGAGGTCACTCCGTGCGCCTCACCGAGGAATACCCGCGCGAAGCGCCCGCCACCGGCACTGAAACTGAGGCCGGAACACGGCACGTCTTCGGATACCAGGAAGGCCGCGACCGGCGCCACCACCGCGGCCGGAAAGGTGTCACGCAGCCAGCTCAGTGCGGGCTCGGGCATGTTCTCCACCATCCGTGTGAACCCGACGGGAAGCAGCGCATTCACCTTGATGCCATAGGCAGGTCCGGCAAGCCCCAGGTTGGTTGTCATGCCGATCATTCCGGCCTTGGCGGTCGGATAGGTGCAAGCCTCCCCCTGCCCGAACATGCTGCCGGATGAGATGTTCAGGATCCGTCCGTATCCCTGGTCGACCATCGCCTTCCACGCCGGGCGCAGCACATTGAACGGCCCGAGCAATTGTACGCCGAGCACGGTATCCACGTCTTCGTCGGTGAGTTCGGCGAATGTCTTTATCGGCCCGACGATTCCGGCGTTGTTGATGACGATGTCCACCCGTCCCCACACGTCCAGTGCGGTACCGACGATGGCGCGTCCACCGTCTCCCGTCGCGACCGTGTGGGTGTCGGCGATCGCCTCACCACCGAGGGCCGTGATTTCGTGGACCACGGAATTGGCCGGGGAATCGGAGCTGCCCGTGCCGAGAAGCTCATCGGGTGATCCGATGTCGTTGACGACGACCCTGGCGCCGCGGCGGGCGAGCAGCAGCGCGTATTCGCGCCCGAGCCCACCTCCCGCACCGGTGACGATCGCTACCCGCCCGTCGAATCGAATGTCATTCATTGGCTGCTCCCATCGGTTCGATGACTTCACGTGCGAATCGCTCTACGAGCGAGGCTATTTGCGTTGCCGAGAGGTTCGACAACGCAAGCATGGTGGCGTCGATGATCAGTTCGTCCACGCCGGCGGCGGCGAATCGCTGTGCCTGTTGGCGGCGCTCGTCAGGGTTGCCGCTGAACGGCCACGCGTCGACGTCGACGGTCGGATATCCCGCCATGTACCGCACCTGAACCTGTCCCCGTGGGCGTCCGGCCTCGCGGCACGCCTGTTCATAGCGAGAAATCTCCTGGGGCGGTTCGGGGGTGCCGAGCACGATGGGATGCCAGCCGTCGGCGAGTGCAGCACGGCGGATGGCGCGCGGTCCGCCACCGCCGAAATAGACGGGTGGCCCGTTCCTTCCCCCGTGTCCTTTGGGGAACATCCGGACATCGCGATAGCTGGTCCACTGGCCATCGAAGCTTGAGGTGTCGGTGGTCCACAGGTCCTGCCAGACGCGTAGATCTTCGTCGGTCCGCGACCACTTGTCGGCGAAACTAACTCCGAGTGCCTCGAATTCGGGTTCCAGTCGCCCCACCCCGACCGCGACGGCAAGCCGTCCCTCGGCCAGGACGTCGAGCGTTGACAGGTATTTCGCGGTGAACAGTGCCGGTCGGTACGGCGCGACGAGAACACTGGTTCCCAGGGTTACCCGCGTGGTCTTGCCCGCGAGATAGGCCAAGGTGGCGAGTATTTCGGTCAACTCGTCGGGCAGAAAGGGTGTTCCCGCGGGCACGATCACGTGATCGCTCGCCCACACCGAGTGGTACCCGTTGTCCTCCGCGGCACGAGTGATCTCGGCGATCGGACCGGGCGCGGCCAGATGTGAGAAGTGCGGCAGCGCGACACCGAAACGCATGAACTCTCCGATCAGTCGATGAAACGGCGTAGAGCGTCGAAAGAGTCGAGCGCGGTGACTGCCGAGACGGCGCGCTCGACGCCGGTGCGGGCAATATCCCCCGCCTGCAGTCGATCTCCGAAGGCCGCGGTGACGATGGCGGCCACATAGAAATGGGTGGCGGCCGCGCGGTAGAGGTCCCACAGATTGCGACTGTCCAGATCCGGGCCACCCTGCTGAGCGAGGCCGCGCCGGTATTCGTCGAGCAGCTCGCGTTCATGGGACCGCGCGGCGGCGGGTGTCAGCGAGGAGATCAGGAAGTAGGCAACATCCCGTATCGCGGGGCCTTGGGAGGCCACCTGCCAATCGAAGAAGCCGGCGCTGCCGTCCGGATCGAAGAAGGTATTGCCCAGGTGAGTGTCGCCGTGCGTGAGCGTGCCGGACAGACGTCCCCAGAAGGTCTCAACCGCATCGCCGCGTTGATCCAGAACCCGGGCCGCGCGCTGAACATCTTCCGGCACAACGTCAATCGAGCGTTTCAGCGCGACCACCTTCACCTGGTCCGCAATGGCGCGCTGGGCGCTGGAGTTGACGAGGCATCGCAAGTCTCCACCGAAGCGGGGGCTGTTCCAATAGCGCGCATGCAGTGTCGCGAGTGTGGCGAGAACCCTGCCGGCGTCCCGCGGTCCGCAACCGGCACGCACATCGTCGAGTCGGCAGCCACGCGCGGCAAGATCCTCGATGAGCAGGACCCCGCGCCCACGTCGGTGATCCCACTGCGCGACATAGTCTTTCGGGGCAATCCCTGGGAGTTCCGGCAGCACCTTTCGGTACATGTCGATCTCGCGCGCACCGAGCCCGAGAGCGTTCATGAACAGCCGACCAACGAATGCAGTGGGTGCCAATTTGAGAAAAGTCGTCGCCGGGCCGATGCCGGGCGCCCGGTAATCGATGGCCAGGCGGGCACGGCTCGCGGTGCCATGATGCTCGTTGGCGACGTTGACGCGTTCGACGTCCCCTGGTTGCAGTCCGAGTGCCGTCGCGATCCACTCGGGGTGGACATCGCGCGCCACCTTCGGCATGGAGTGGGCGGGAAGCGTGCGGTCCACGACGTACCGGGCAGTCTGGTCGACCAGTGAACCCGCAGCACGGACGGACCCAAACACGCACGCCTCCATCCGGATTCACCTCGACACTGAGTGGAATCCTCGCCTCAATAGATACGTTATCTGAAATAACGCATATGGCGCAAGGGTGGCACACTGGCCGGGACATGATCCCGAAAGGACCACTCGCTAGTGCCCGGCTATGAGCGACAAACGCGCCTCGCTGGTTGGAGCTGTCGCTCGTAGCCGGGCACTTCGATGTGCGCTCTCCACCGCACTCGCAGTATGGGGGTCGGGGGTTCGAATCCCCTAGCTCCAGATCGATGGACCGATAGCAGGAAGTTCGAACCCTAACTCGTCCGGGATGCTTAGGAAACGAACAGATGGCGATGCCTGGAACACGGCGAATTGATCATGAGTATGTGATCGAATCTGCTCATGCAGCCGCTAATCACAGCTCTCATAACACTTGGTAGCGCGTTCATCGGCTCTTCGCTGACATTCTTGTACCAGCGATATTTGGCGAACGAGGCCAGAGTAAATGATAGGCAGAAGGAGCGGCGGAAGGAACTCGCCGATGCGGTGGCCGCATTCGCCGCCAACGCCACGAGTCAATGGCATGAGGAATACAACCGGTCGATCACCAGGTTCGACGCCGCTGTGACCGACCGAGGCTCGATTCGACAGCAGACGCGCCTTGCCCGGTCAGAAACCCGCACTGCCTACTACCTCATCCGAGTCTTCGCCGACCAGGAGAAGGATAAGGATCTCGTCGACAGCGCAAGACAAGTCAAGGATCGATTGCAAACGATCACTTCCGACGCCAACACGACTGACGATGTCAGAAGTCTCGATAAACATGCTGAGGAAGCTCTTGATGGGTTCATCGAGAAGGCGAACCGAAGGCTTCGCGAAGACAGATAGCCACCTGCCGGCCCGCAGCTCAGCCTAAGAGCCTCCCCTTAGCCCTCGCCCGATCGAATCGCGCGCGCCACGGCGTCCAAGGCCATCAACCGCACCACATCGACATGAGCGGGTACCTGCCCCGTCGCGGCGGCGACGAAGGCATCTCCGTCAAATCGTGTGTGCGGTGGTGTGATTGCCCGAGATAGCCCGTCGTGCGCACCCTGGCTGACGATATGGCAGCCCACCTTGTCCAGCTGCGCGTTGGTGATGACGACACCGATCGTGGTGTGCTGACGCGAATCGCCGAAACCGAAAACCTCGGACAATGCCGCCACCGGATCCAGCGACACGTCCTCGCCACCCTGGTCGATATCGCCGTAGGCGTTGACGGCCACCAACGCGCCGACGATCACCCCCTGGGCAGCTACCTCGGCATAACGAATACCGCCATGCCGCCGTCCGTCCGGGCCTCGCCAGTGTGAGGTGTAGGCGCCGGTACCCGCGCCAACTCGTCCGACCTCGAAGTGCTGCCCGTCGACCGATGCACGTGCCGCCGCGTATCCGTCCTCTGCCGTCGGCCGGACCGAGGCTTCTCCCACCGCCAGATCGAAGAGGGCGAGCGCGGGGATCACCGGGACCAGTCCGCCCGGTGTCGATACTCCCCTGCCCGACTCCTCGAAGAACCGCATGGCGCCGTCGGCAGACGCGAGCCCGAATGCGGAGCCGCCGGTCAGCACCACCGCGTCGATCGCGACGACAGACTTGTCCGGAGCCAAAGCGGCGAGCTCGCGCGAGGCTGGCGCGCCACCGCGCACCTCACACGAGGCGCAGGTGCCCGGCGGTAGGGAAACGACGGTGCAGCCGGTCTCCGCGGCCTCGTTGGTCCAGTGCCCAACGCCGACCCCGGGGATGCCGATGCTTCGCGTGTTTCCCATACGGGCCAACGGTACTCAGACCCTGCCCCTAGAGAGACAGCGCATCCACGAGTGCAGGCAGAGCAGTGGCCGCGGTGGCCCGCCAGACGAGATCGGCGCGGTCGGACAGGTCCGTCTCATGCGGGTTGATCTCGACAACCGTTGCCCCGCGACTCAATGCCAGTTGCGGGAGTCCGGCAGCCGGGTACACGATGCCGGAGGTTCCGATGAGCAGCATCAGCTCGCAGTTCTGCGCATGCGCGACGGCATGACCGAATTCAACCTCGGGCAGCATCTCGCCGAACCACACGATGCTGGGACGAACCTTTCCGCCACAGTCGCACTCGGGCGGCGCCACCCGCTCGGACTCGGGGGCGGCGACCGTCACGTCGTATCCGGTTTCGCAGGTATCGCAATGCGATTTGAGCAGGCTGCCGTGGACGTGCACGACCTCGGTGCTGCCAGCGCGTTCATGGAGGTCGTCAACGTTCTGGGTGACGATCCGAATGTCGCGGTGAGATCCCCACTGCGCCAACGCGCGATGACCGTCGTTGGGCTGCACGGCCATCAGCTGGATGCGCCGATTCTGGTACCACGCCCACACCAGACCCGGATCCTCGTTCCAGGCCTCCGGCGTCGCCAGCGTCATGGGGTCGTACTTCGACCACAGTCCCGTCTGGGCATCACGGAAGGTGGGCAACCCGCTCTCGGCGGACATGCCTGCGCCGGTAAGCACCGCTACGGCGCGCGCCTTCGACGCGGCGGCAACAAGCTCCTCGGGTACGTGTGTCACACCGTCTTTCTTACTACGGACTACGGACTTCCAAGGGTTCGCATCGCTGTCCGGGCCGCCAGGCTGATCTTGATAGGAAACGCAGCCGAACAGTCAGCAGGAGAAATCATGACCTTGGACAACACCACTCATCTCGGCGGCCTCGGGGTCGACGAGCTGGTTCCGTCGCGCTACGCGGTGGATGTCGGCGATATCGAGGTGCTGGTGATCAGCGACGGGGTACTGCCAATAACTGCGTCGACGTTGGCCACCAACGTCGATCCGACCGAACTGGCGGTCTGGCTGGACGGCATGTTCCTGCCGCCCGATGTGGTGGACTGGCCGCTGAATGTGGTCGTGGTGCGCAGCGGCGACCGGACCATACTCGTCGACGCCGGACTGGGGCTGGAGTTCCCGGACTTCCCGAAGGCAGGGCAGACGGCCGCGCGATTAGAGGCCGCCGGTGTCGATGTCGCCTCCGTGACCGACGTGGTGCTCACCCACATGCATATGGACCACGTCGGCGGGCTGCTCACCGAAGGGCTGAAGGCGCGGCTGCATCCGGACTTGCGGGTCCACGCCGCAACCGCAGAGGCCGAGTTCTGGGAGGCACCCGATTTCTCCCACGCCACCATGCCGGGGCCAATTCCGGATGTGCTTCGCAGGGTCGCTACGCAGTTCTTGAACGAGTACCGCGGCCAGCTGCGGACATTTGAGACGGAGTACGAGGTGGCTCCGGGAGTTCTCATCTCTCGCACCGGCGGCCACACCCCCGGACACAGCGTGGTCCGCCTTGAGTCACGCGGGGAGAAGCTGACGTTCGCCGGCGATGCGGTGTTCGCGCCCGGGTTCGATAATCCCGAGTGGCACAACGGCTTTGAGCACGATCCTGAGGAGGCGGCTCGCGTGCGGATCCGTCTTTTGCGGGAGCTGGCGGCGACCGGCGAGGCGATGGTTGCCACCCACCTGCCGTTCCCGTCCGTCTGCCATGTGGCCACCGCCGGCAACACCTTCCGGTGTGCACCGGCCACCTGGGACTACTGACCGCTAGTTCAGTGGGAACTAACGAGACCACCGCGGCGTGTGAACCACGCCGCGGTGGTCTTTTCAGGTAGTGCACTACTCGTGCCCACGGTCTCCGTTAGCCGATACCGTCGTGTCACCAACGTTCGGCCGAACAAGAGAACCGGTCTATGGCAATGGCCCTGCGCTGGAATGACATTCATCCGGCTACGAAAGGCGCGTGCACCATGGTCCTCATTCCGAATTTCGAAAGTCAGTCGCACTTCTTTACCCCGGCGGCGTTGGCAGTCAACGAGCAACAACCGACGTCGATCGCCGATCAGCGCTTCGTCTTCCAGACAAATGGCGTCGCCATCGTCAACATGCCGGGCCAGACCAACGTGGATTGGTCGCGAAATCAAGCGTTGATCTCCCCGAACATGAGCGATGCGTTCAAGGCGATCACCACACGGCACAACATCCCGATACCAGCCGGGACCTTCCCGTGGTTCCAGGTGGACAGCGCCATTCCCTTCGCCACCCTGAGTTCGATCTTCGATCGGCATGAGGCGATAGACGCAGGATTCGCTGTTGACCGTTGGCGTTTCAGGACACGGACCGGCATCGGACTGCAACCCGGACAGGCGATCCAAAGTCTGTTCGACGGCCTGCTCGTGGATTTGGCCGTACGTGACAGTGATGCAGTACTCCACCGAATCAGTTACCACATCACTGTGCAGGGCAGAATCCGGTTCGTCACCGGCCTCACGTGATCAATCCCGGTCGACCCCGGTGCCCCCGGACGCCGCCAAGAAAGCCTTTTCGAGCAGCACAAACAGTTCACATCGCTGCGTTGCACTCAAGGCAGACAGCACGCGGGTCTCTGCATCTCTGAGCACTTCGACCATCTCGGCGTTCCGGCGCTTTCCGAGCGGAGTCATCACCACATCGTGGCGGCGGCGGTCCTCCGGGGACCGCTGACGCTCAACGAAGCCAATGGCTTCCAGATCGTTCAGCAGCCCAACCATGGTGGTCTTGTCCACCCGCAAGGCTTCGGCGAGATCTGCCTGAGACTGCGTGCCAGCCGCATCCAAGACGTTGAGCGCCCCCATATGAAGCAGCCGCAGTGCGTGCTTACCCAGTTCGGCATCCACTTCGACATGCATTCGTCGCAGGAGGATCTCGAACAGGGGCCCGAACAACCCCGGTGGCCTGGGGTAATCATCCGGTGGGAACTCACTCATAGCCCCAATAGTACATCTATGCAGATCATCTGTTTTAATCAAATCGTTAGTTCTAATCAAACGATTTGATAGGAGGTACCCATTATGAGCAGCGCGAAGCGTTCCGGTTTGGTCGCCGGAGCGGCCGTGATGGCGATCGCATGCGCCCTCGCAACATCGGCAACCAGCTGGGCCGCCCCCGTCGAGATGGCTCCGCAATCCAGCCAACGCACAACCTTCGACGGCTGGCACCTGTCGGTTGCCCTCTCGGGCGAGGTAATCAATGCGGTCCCAAATCTGGCCGGCGCGCAGAACTCTCGCGAGGCGTTCATGACGCTGTCCGCGCAGGCGAACATCGGCGGCAGCGGCGGCAATCCCGTCACCGCAGCCAACTTCGTCGCGGGCTACCAAGTCGGTTGCCAGATCGATGTGTCACAGGGTCTTCAGATCGGCGGCACTGGCCAGTTGGCGGGATCGGTCGGGGCGACCATCAGCGGCCAGCCGGGAGTGCAGGTGGGCGGCACCGGGGCGATCGGCGGCTTCGTGCAGACCGACCTGCAGCCGGGCGTGATCACCACCGTCGCGATGGGCACTATGCCGGTGACGGCAGGCGTAGGGCGCCTGGATATGCAAGACGTCCACTTGAAAGTGGACGCCTGCGGCGGACCGGTGACGGTGCGCTCCTACGCGACATTCGCGGTCGCCAGTGCGGTTCAACAAACGCAATTGTCCGTGTACGGCGATCCGTACGTCCTGAACTAGGAGCGATACATGTTTCTGTTCAACATAATCCGCCGAACTGGAGGCGTCTCGCTGCTACTGGCCGCCGCCCTGGCACTGTCCGCGGGTACGGGTGTGGCAAGGGCCAACCCCGGCCCGATCACACCCCCGCCCCCGCCGGTGATCGGACCGTTGCAGTACGGGCCACCGGGATACCCGGCGACAATCGGAATTCCACTGCTGCCCTCAGGACGCTCGGGCGTATCTGTATCGGCCGACACCCTGAGCCCCGCAGCACCTGCCCCAGCCAACGCTTCCCGCGGGATCTCTGGAGTACAGACGTCGGCCGATTCCTTGAGCCCCGCTCCTTAGTCAGAGGCAATCGCCGGTGCGCGCGCTTCATCGAGTCGGCCGTAGTACGACAATTCCCGGGACCGTGCCCAGATACTCCCCCAGTGGCGTGTCGACGACTTGGTTGTTCGCCCGCAATGACGAGGCATTGCGCAGTACCGGCCCGCTCGGCGTGTGGAGGAAAATTCCTACATGCGTGACGTCGAGCCCGCCGGCCGTGGCGTAGGCACCGAGGTAGTCACCGTCGTGAAGATTTGCGATGACACCACCCGACACACGGGCACTCGGTAAATAGACAACCGTGCGCGGCCGCGGCGGAAGCCCAGGCAGATAGCTGCCGCCGGAATCCTTCAGGTTGAGCGTCTTGGCGACCTGCTCCACAGGTGCCCCGAGGCTAGCTGTCACATCGGTGGCGTTGGTGGGCGTATCGGCGGCCCAATCGGTGAAGAAGTGGCGGCGCTGCGTGAAGTTGACATCGCCCCCGCGATAACGGATCTGGGTCAGTTGGGCGATGAAATCGGTGCTGTTACTCGACCGCTTCAGCGCTTCGACATAGTCGGCGTATGTGAAGCAGTCCACGCGGGAGAGTTCTACGACCAACTGCTCGGGGATGGAAGCGGATCCAATCAGGGTGTCAGCGCCGTATGGCACACGCAGAAAAAGGGCCGATACCGCGGCACTCAGCTGCGCGGGATTCTCCGCCGCAAGGCGGTTGCGCTCAGTGAGCAGCCCTTGGAGCCGGCGTTCGTTATCCGGACTCATATGCACGGTGTCGGCCGAGGAAACTGGAGATGCGCACAGCGCACAGATCAATACAAGCAGCGCGAACAGGCCGTGGCGAAGTTGTTTCAGAGCCCGGTGCGTCGTCGTGTTCATGACCTGATGCCCTTTCACATGGCTCGCCCATCCGAATTCCGGTAGTGCATTGTTCATCCCACGGTCCCGGATAGCCCATCATCGCACAAGCAACGTCCAGCCCAGCGAGACAAAACAGCGCTGCTAGCAGCAATAGTCCTGCGCAGGAATCGATTTGACGGCTCCTGCGGAAGCCCCACGCGTCGTCAAGAGGGCAAGTCGAGCGAACCCCGAGTCAGGGCCTCGGGATGGCGCCTCCAAGAGCAGGGGTGGATGTCCGGTAGGGACCAACCAGACACGCACACGTCGCACATGTGCCGAAGGGCCGGGGTGTGGAGTAGTCCTTGGTATTCATCGGATCGCAGTTAACGAACGTGCGACGGGTACGCCGTTGCGAGTACGGCTCCCGTTGTAAGCCTCTTGCTAATCCGGTGGCTGATCTTGCTTCACCGCGGCCCTCGCGTGCTGCGCCGTATCTGTGGCTGCTGTACCGCAGGGTGTTGTGACGCAGTGGCTTCTCCGAAGGGCTCGCTGGGAGCGCAAGAACATCTCGGCGGTTACGTCCGTGCGCACTCAACCCGGGCAACAAAAAATCCCAGGTCATTGACCTGGGATTATTGTGGAGCTGCTGAACCGTTACTCGAAACCTGTGTACCAGGGGGAACGGCTACGGCAGTTGGTGGAAATGGTGAAAAAATCGGCGAACCTGCAGGCCAGGAAGCCTGCCGCACTCCCCCGGGCTTGTCGACTAGATCGCAGGCTGTCCGCTGAGACGATCACCGAGCTAGTTCAGGCCTACCAAAACGGCGTCGGGACCCCGACACTGCGCCGTCGCTACAACCTCAGCCAAGGCAGCGTTCTCAAGCTGCTACGAGAGCACGGAGTCGAGATGCGGGCCAACGGCACGAACCAGCATAGTTAGCAGCATGACTGACTTCTACGCTGCTGTTCAATATCCCTTGCGCCAATTCAACGATCAGAGCGGATCTTGTACTTCTCTCGCCGTTTCTGGAATGCATCTTCCCCACCATCGAGAATCTCGCAGGCATGCTCGCGGATGCCGCAGCGTCCAAGCGTGGTGGCACTTGACTTATTTAGTGGCTGGGAGTGTTCCAGTGCACCACTGAAGTACTCGAAGGTGCGCCCGTCCTTGTTCTTACGGTCGTCGCCGTGACGGTTCGCCACGATGACCTGCTCGGAGTCAGCTCCGATTACCAGGTTCGCATTGTGGCTGACCATTATTATCTGACGTTCCTTCTTGCGCTCCGTCAGGTACGGCACGATGGTGTCGTAGATCGAGCGGCTGTCGAGATCATCTTCGGGTTGGTCTATTAGAAGGGGCCATGGCTCCTGCGTCTCGTTGAGGATCAGCGTGAGCGCGAACAGCGCTTGCTTTCCGGGTGTCATTGATGACCTCGTGAAGCCGCCAATGTGGTCGGCATCTAATTCAGCAGAGAAGCGCACTTCCTTTGTCACCGTCAGAACATCGGCTGCTACTGATCTTGGTTCGTAGTTCTTGTTCAGTGTTATCTTGCCGTCGCACAGTGCTTTCAGGAACTTGCTTGGATTGGCCTGAGCATCTTCATAAGATACTAAGTCACCCTTGTTCTTGATGTAGTCGTTGGTGTTTCGCTGATTGAAGCCCATGGAAGCGTGCTCCACCGTGCCACTCGGGACATCCGTTTCGATACCGAACTTAAGGTCGGTGAGAACTCGTTCGTCTGCATTGAACGTCTCCCCCAGTGTCACCAGGGCAGCGTCCCGGTCGGCGATACCCTTCACAATCGCCGCAACTGCCGCCCTTTGGTCGGCTAGCAGCCTCTCCCGAGCCTTCTCGCCTCTAGCGATCTCGTCCAGGCCAGTCACCTGCTTCTTGTGTTCGACAACGACACTCGAAAGCTCCTCATTCGCTTCATGTTTCGTGATGAGTGCCTCATTTTCCGCCTTGATGGATCGAATCCCACCCTGGAGCGATATGCGCTCGGCAATGAGCGCGGCTACTGAGTCGACCAACGTAGCCTCGACCTTGGCAGCAAGATCCTTCGTAGTATCGGCCTTAATGGCCTCGATGCGCATAGATACATCCTCTGGTATCTCGGCCGAGGAGGGACGTACTGTGACGGCCACCTGAACCGTCTGCCGGATGATCACACCAGCGGAATCACTCTCTGGCAGAGCGACATACGAAGACAACTGATCGAGCTCAACCGATATCTCTTTCAGACGATCCGCCTTGCTGTCGAGCTGTCTGGCAACCTCTTGATACTTGGCAACCTCGTCATCAGTAAGACTTGCTGCTGTTTTGATCCGATCGATCTCTGTTTGGAGACGATCCCGCTCCGCGGTAATGGCTGCCTTATCGCCTAAGTCCCTAATCTCTTGGTTTCGCTCCTGGATCCGATCGGCGGCTCCAAACCATTCATCAACTGCGGTCTTGATCTCGGTGTTCGAAATCGCGATCTTGCCTATAGCACTGTCGTAGGCGGTCTTGACTGCCGCATAGGTTCTAAACAGTGCTGGCGCAATCTTCTTGGTGATCTCGTCTGGGTGCTCGCTAAGCTTGTAGAGGGAATTCTGCGGTATATAGATGACCCTGCCCGCCGTGTCGCCACCGGACTCCCAGTCCACCTCGCAGGTCACGTCTGCCACGCCATCCCAAGAGAACCCTGCAGCTGGTCCGACATGGCTCGCTGTCTCCTTTTGAATGCGGACGGTCTCGACAGGATCGACCGCATAAGCGACGAACGCAAGTAGCGCGGACTTACCGGAGGACCGACTTCCTATGATCGCGTTGAGGTTACGGTTGAAGAGAACTTCAGTCGGGAATGCATCTGTACCCGAGAACCTCACCTTCGAGATGACTTTGTACGGCTCCTTCTGATCAGGTTCAGCGGCTTGCATTACTACCCGATCAGATGGCTCGATCAGTGTCTGAAGAAGCCCCTCGTATGTTGGATCAGCTTTGATCCAAGTGATACTCCGTTGACTTCCGCCGGCCGTTACCTGCTTGCCGAGCCCGGTCTTGAGTTCATCGAAGGCGTGTGCGTCGCATCCGTCGAAAACCGGCTTCGGCGCAACCAAATCCTCATTCTCGAGCCGATCCATGCCAAGGAAGTAGTCACGTGATCCACTGTTTGCGAAAAAAGCATCCGAAAACTTGTCGATCTCATCGGTTAGAAGCTTCTTGCGCTGGACCCCGTTGCCTCCAGGCCGAACGCCATCGCCCTTGGCCGAGGCAATGACGAGCAGGTGCTCCTGACGAACCGAAGGAACGATCGCATGTTCTCCGAAGGTGGTCCTGATTGCCGCATTGATGGCATCCAGTGACACTGTCGCGCTCTCAAAATCTTGCTTGCTATCGAGGTCAGCGCAGGTCACCGTCTTGCGGCTCGTGCCCGCGGTTGCTGCCGTCTTCAGACAACCAAGAAACTTGGATGCCTCACGTCGGGTCAACGTCGGGCGAAGGATGAGATGGAGGTTGACTTCCTGCGCTTCTTTGTTCACTGCCAAGGGAAGCCGAAGTTCCAGATTCGGCAGAAGCAGCTTGTTGTCGTCAGGGTAGAGTTCGGCGTACTTGTCCTTGACGGCAAAGAAGCAATCGAGCGAGAAGTAATCGGCGATCGCCGCGACGGATACGTCGGAGTCGTGCAAGATCTGGCAGAACTGTTCAAGGTCAGGATGGCCATCCTTTCGCGCGTAGCCGTCGTTGATCGTCGTGCCCGGCGAGTGCAGGTGAAGATCCCACTTGCGCCATTCAGATCCACGCGCGTACTTGTTCACGCTCAGCTCCCCACTGCTATCGAATCAAGTATCTGCGCGAAGCATGCCATCAGGGCCTGACAAAATTGGCCGAATGCCTTGTGCAGACCAAACGGTGAGAGGCACCCCATACCTCTTGCAAAATCGAAGGCTAGTTTCGCCTCGTGGCAGCTCGTCCTGTGCTGCGATATCCTCATGGCTGCCGTGCCGCAGGATGTCGTTGCGCAGCGCACTGCGCTGCGTAGTGCGGTCGCCGACACGATCGCGCCGCTCACCGATACCAACCTGATCATCGGCACGTGGAATCTGCGGGCTTTTGGTGGCCTGAGCCCAACCTGGCAGGCCGGGGCCGGCGATTCACCTAAGCGTGATTGGCGGGCAGTCACTTTCATCGCTGAAGTGATCCGGCGCTGCGATGTCGTGGCGCTGCAGGAAATCCGCCGCGATCCCACTGCTTTGCGTTTTCTGCTGGAAACTCTGGGGCCTGGATGGCGGGTCATCGTCTCCGATGTCACCGAAGGTGACGCGGGGAATGGCGAACGGTTGGCTTTCGTCTACAACACCGAACGGGTTCAACCGTCGGGGCTCGTGGGTGAACTGGTGCTCCCCGAAGTCAGCGATCAGCCGGTGCGCCAGTTCGCGCGCTCGCCATACGCGGCCAGCTTTGAGCGCGCGGGTACCGAATTCATCCTGACCACTGTTCACGTGCTCTGGGGCGATGCGCCCGAGGATCGGCTGCCAGAATTGACAGCGTTCGCGCAGTGGATGCTGGCCTGGGCTAAACGCAAATCCGATTGGAACACCAACCTGTTGGTGCTCGGTGACTTCAACCTCGACCGCATGGGCGATCCGTTGTTCGATGCGTTCTTGTCGACCGGCCTGTGGCCACCGGCACAACTCAATGATGTCCGCCGCACCATCTTTGACAACGACCACACCCGCCACTTCTACGACCAGATCGCCTGGTTCTCCACGCCCGCGGGCACCCAACTCCTGCAGTCGCTGACCTACACCAAACGCGCCGGATCGTTCGACTTCGTGCCGCACTGCTATCCCAACCTCACCAAAAACGAACTGTCGTGGCGCATCTCCGACCACTACCCGCTGTGGGCTGAGTTCACGGTTGGGTAACTCCAGCCGACCCGGCATAGTTCAGCGTTCACGCTCGGGCGCGGTTGGAGCCGGAGGCGAAACAGTCGACAGGAAGCCAGTCGTATCGGACGACCGAATAACAACTGCAGGGGACGATCGGCTGAGTGCGGCGGCATCACCGTCTAGCGAATTACGCCAAACAAAAGAAGAATTCCTACCGCAGTATTAAACATGACGATCCCAACTCCGGTCGGTGACAATCGAAGCTTGTAGCGTGCCCGGTATTTTGTCGGATCAGCTCTCGTCAGCAACACGACAATTCCGATTGTGCCAACCGCCACAGCAAAAAGCAGGAAAGCAAACACGTGAGTAGACAAGTTGGCCATGCTTAGCAATAACGGGGCGATAAGCGCAGGAAAGGACACGACTACCGTTACGGAGTCCTTCTCGATCGCGTACTCATTCCGGATGCCCTGCGCGGTGAGACCCTCGATGCGCAGATCGTTGACAGTGGTTCCTGCCAAAATTTTTCCGCCGATTTGTCCATCGTCTTTCTTGATGTGGAACTGGCCGAGCTTCTTGCCCAGAAGGTCATTGATCTTCTGGTCAGCGCGGCCGGATAAAATCGAGCCTACCCATGCACTCGCAAATTGCAGGAGAGCCGAACTGAAAAAGGGTAGCGCAACTACCCAGTGCATGGTCATTCTAGGCCCTATTTCTCATCAGACATTGAAAACTCGACGGCGTGAGCGCCCCCGAAATGCTTGGCGCAAAGCCGTCAAACTCGTATTGATACGTCGTATCTACCGCATGAGTGGATGAGAAACACGCGGCACCGGAATGCTGGATGTCGAAATGGACCGTTTTCTTAACTCCGGCTACAACCTCTTCGAGCGAAAAGGTTGCATATTCGATTCTAAGGCCTCCATTTGGGTGGTTCATGACGAGTGAACCACCGGCATCCGCGGCGTTGTAGACGCCAATTCGTACACTCCGCATCGCTGTCACGCCTACCGACACCACCTGGTCTACCCGGTCCTCAGCGCCGTCGTAACTCACCCCCAGCTGAATCTTAAATGGTGTGGGCTTGCTGAAGAATTTCCTGATCATCGGCTATGATCCTATTCGCTGGGTAAATCAACCCTCGTGACGGTATGAGATCAACTCAAGTGCATTTCTGCCTATTGCGGAAGATGCAGAGGTCTTGATTGCAGCTCTAAGCGTCTCAACGTCGAACGTCTTCGTAATAAAGCCGATTTCACCCAGACTCTCATTGGTGGATTCACTAGAAATCGCCTTCCGCGACCACAAGAAAAGCCTATCGGGAACCCGCATTGTCATTGACTCTAATTCATCGCCGTGGAGACCTACGAATCTTTGGAGTTCGTACAAATCAATTCCATCTATGACTCTATTGCCAGGTAAGTACGCCTCGATTGCCACATTGCCGGGTTCGGCCACGGTCTCGAAAAATCCCACAAGTGCTCTTAGCCCATCTTCGTGGCAGGTCCAGGCGGCTGAGACGAATTCATCTTCAAAATGACTGGCGTAGTACTCGCCGTCGCCGCCTTCAGCGAGGTAGTCATCAGAAGATGGGTCTTGAACAAATTGAAGTTCGCTCATGCCGTAGATCGTCATGGGACCCTCTCCCAACATACTGCTAATAACGGAATCAGAATAGTTGAATATTTCATTTTATCCCGTCAGTAGTATAGCGTGACGGATTGCGCTAGTAAATGCCGAAATTTTGTCCATATATCGCGAGCTTAACGAACGAGGCTTAAGAACCGCTTCGCCTATCTGGGACCACCGTATGGAAATATTTGAGGCCCGCCAAGTAGCCAGCTGGACAGGCGATGCCACGTTGCGCTATCCCTCCTGCCCAACCGCCAGCCACTCCCCCAGGCTGATCCCGAAGGCACGGGCTTGGCACAGTTCAGCGTTGCACTGTCTGCCGATTTCAGGATCGACCCATTCGATGAACTCTCGTTCTGGGTGGCTGGCATCGTGCATGTGGATGAAGTAGTCGTAGTCGCCGTAGCCAGTCGTGCGGTCATGGGCGATGCGTGGTGGCAAGGGCAGCTGGTAGAGCGCAGTACCCCGGACCCCGCGGTCAAGCAGTGTTGCGTCTGAATCAACCACCAGCTGTTCAAACGTCATGTATTGCAGGGCGATTGCCCGATGATCGGCATTATCAAGTTTGGCGATGTCCTGGATGAGCAGGACGTGATCGATGATCTGGAAGTAGCGGCGCTTGTCGAACTCGATACCCTGCAGAAAGTAGTAGCCGTGGCCGTCAGGCCACACCACTGCCATCCGGCCGCTGTCATCATGCAGGACATCACTCCCACCTTCGGCGACCCTGATGACCGGGGTGGGCACGATGATCGCCTTGCCGTGCGCGGCGATCAGCCAGCCAAGACCGTTACGGAACGCTTCAGCGAGCGTATTTGGCACCGTGTCTGCATTTTCGGCGGTGAGGACGGTGCTGCCTCCCAGGAAGTGCCGCAGGTCAAGTATCGATCGATCCAGGACATGCCGGAATATGACTTGATGCGGCTCGCTGAATACGAGCCGCTCATCATCGAGTTCCTGCACATTCCAGGCACCCCAACCCTCCCGGTCGGCAAGGTCCGCGAAGCGCTTATCTTGCTGGGAATGCGTGGCCAGCCTGAGCGCCTCATCGAGATTCGGCCGCACGGTGATCCGTCTGGTCTTGTCCAGGCCGATTGATCGGTAGAACTCGGTAACGAGTTCGACCACGCGCTCCTGCTGGAAACCCATGGTTAGTCCGCCACGATCCGTTGCGAGACAACCGCAGAGCGCACATCAAACTCGGTCTTGCGGATGATCTTCCATGCGCCGGCCGGAACCGTGAGCTCGCGATGCTGCTCGCGGGTTTTGCGGTGGCGAAGCGGGGTGTCACTGGGGAGGTTGACGAACAGATCGCCGTTCAGCGCCACGATCTGCGCGAACGCCTCGTCGCTCTCCAACACGTGATGGTGACCTGATTCGCTGTGTCCCACAATGCAACTGGTTACCAGCTCGGTTGTGCCAGTGGGGGCATCGGTAACGGGCAGGAGCAGGATTTCGCCGTGGCGGATGGGGGTGCGTTTGGGCATGGCAGAGGCCTTTCGGGGCGGTGAATCGATAGGTGGCAACGCACACCCGTGGCGCAAAACCGCAGGGGGCGCCTGGTCGTCTACCGTACGGGTGTTTGAACGGGAACGCAAGGATTTGGCAACCCTTGAATCCGTATATTATTTCCGTATTATCCTCTGCACCAGTTGATTACAATTCGAGGCATTCAGCCATGGCTAATCATTGCGCAGTGATGAGGCGGCGTAGAAACAATGGCCAAACGATCGAAGTTTCGCCGTCTTGATCCGTACGTGGCACCACCCGTCCGCGACCTTCACGTACCTGGCGTCACAACGCGAGCAGGCGGGACGGGGCATCGTTCTTGACCCCCATCAGAGCTATGCCGCTATCCGGGTTCGTCGCCCCAATGGCGACATGGCCTGGATCATCGCCCGAGAACCGGCTACCTTAATGGATACCTCGGGCGAAGTCATGTTCGTCGCCGGAATCGATTGCAGCAGCGCCGCATTCCTCATCGAAATCGGGGCACAGTACCTTAATGAGAACCGATCGGATTCCTGCGAAGATTAACCGCGTGCCCACCACCGACCGTTCCACCATTCCCGACATGCTGCCTGTGCTTGCTAAGCACTACAGCGACGGCACGCCATCGGCTGTCCGGTTTCGGTTGCCATCGTGGAAGGCCGCGCTTGCCGAAGTGCGGGGTGAGCCAACTCGACTGCTATCTGACCCGTTGGTGACAACGGATTCAACGTCAGACACGCATCGAGCGGTTGGCGACCGGGTGGTCACGCGGGAAGCGGTGATCGATGCCTGCAGTGCAATGGATCTGACCGACGACAATGCGGTCATTGCCGCCTTCGTGTTGGTGATGGCGTGGGGATCAGGAACAAGCAACAGTCGGTCGCTACGCAACACCAGAAAGGCTTTGGTCGACGTTTCCGCCGCGGCAAGCGTGCTCCGTGAATCCGCAGCGGCATTGCGCGCGGTGCAGCAGATCACTGATCCGGTCATCGCCGATATGCATCGCCAGTTCGTCTTGCCGGGCATTGGAGAAGCCTTCTTCACCAAGTGGTTCGCGTTCGCCGGCTACGTCCCCGGCCGACAGTGGCAGCCACTTATCCTCGACAGCAGGGTGCGACGCACGCTTCACAACACACTCGACACATGGCTCAACCGACTCACTGATGTCCACCGTCACCCCGAGCGATACATCGCCTACCTGACAGCGATGCACCAATGGGCGGCAGAACTTCCCCAACCAACTACCGCCACCCAACTGGAATGGATCATGTTCACGCATAACGGCGAACCCGCTGACCTTCCTGCGCAATAGACACCGTATCCAAAACGCCCGATCTGGGGATAACACCGGGGTTTATTGACTCGTGCCGTTACCCTTGGCGTGTTGATACCGATCAGTAATATCGCGCAGAAGGATGTCCCCTATGGCCAAGAAGGTCACCGTAACCCTCGTAGATGATGTCGATGGCGAAGCCACTGCCGATGAATCCGTGGAATTTGGCCTCGACGGCATCACGTATGAGATTGATCTTTCGTCCAAGAATGCTGAGAAGCTACGCAAACAGCTCTCCACTTGGGTTGAACATGCCCGCAAGGTGAGCGGCCGTCGTCACGGACGTGGCGGCTTGGGTTCGAGTCGGAAGCGGCCAAGCATCGATCGTGAACAAAGCTCCGCGATCCGCGAGTGGGCTGGGAAGAACGGGCACGCCATCTCATCGCGCGGTCGCATTCCTGCTGAGGTTATTGACGCGTTCAACGCCGCGAACTAAGCCGCACCGCGGGCACCATTACGTGTGAGCTAGGAGATGCGATGGTGGACTGGCACCCCGTCACCTTCTCGACCCGGATTGTCGCGGAAGCGTACCTGCCGGAACGCGGCTCCATCCTTGTGCGATTCAAGAATGATGGAGTCGAGTGGGAATACAAGAACTGCTCGCTGGAGACATGGAAAGCATTCACCGCACCCGGCCAGTCTCGGGGCGAGTTCATCCATGACGTACTTGATCACAAACCGCACGGCGAATGGCGTGGATGAAACACTTAAGCCACACAAGAGGATTCGTCACGCTATTCGATGCAGTATACCAATCAGACTGAATCACTGAAGGTTGAAGCAGTCAGTCCTCCCCCAGCACCAGCTGGTTCAGGTATCCATCAAATGAGTCGGCGACGAATGTCTCCGGATCACATTCAGAGTCAATCACGATGATGGCGGGGTCTGTGCGCAGCCCGGCCTGATCGGTCAGTGAGCGGCGATAGTCAAGGCACAGGTCCCAATGGCCGTCTCCGTCAAAGGGAATCACCCATTCCGCCCCGGTCGGCCGCGACGGAAAATCCGGGTCCTCATGCCACCAGGCGGCCTTCTCGATGCGATCTGAGCCTGGGCCGATACCCCGGATGAGGTGGTGGGTGGTGTTGTAGTTCCGTTCATCGGGAAAGCAGACTCGCAGCACACCGCCGTTCTGAAGACGGAGCAGATGGACCAACGACTCGGGTAATCGCACACCGAGTTGACGCTCAGCGGAATCGAGCAGCTCATCAGTCAAGGGCGATTGGGTTCGCAAAGGGGCAGGTGGCACTCTCCACACCTGAGCCGGATCCATGCTGCACCACGCTACGTTCCCCTACGTAGATAACGAAGTGCTGGATGAGGGGGCCTGCCCCTCAAGTCTGGCCACTACCTGACTCAACTTGGTACCCATGGCCCGAGCAACATGCCCTAGTTCAATGACATCCAGCCGCCGTTCGCCGGATTCGTATTTACTCACGAAAGACTGTGGAACGTCTAGCCGCTCGGCCATCTGAACTTGTGTCAGACCCGCTTCACCACGCATCTGCCGCAGCAGCGCACACAGGCGCTGATACTCGGCCGACACGATGGACTTGTCCACGCGACAAGCGCACTCTTGCACTAGCTGATATCCCAATTTAGGATATCGCGTGATCGTCGAGCAGCGATCCCCGGTCGGCGATTGCTGCGATAGCGGCACTACCTCTGTAGTGTGTCTGCCATCACTTAGCTACAGCAGAGGGAGGACTGTGCATGGGTGGCGTACTGCGAGCCGATCTTGAGGCGCTCGCCAGATTGGGGACTCAGATTGATGCCCTGGTTGGTGAGATGCGTAGCGACATACCCACAGGTGCAGCTTCACAGGGGGCGAGTCCCGCGCTGGTGGTATTGCAGCAACTAACCACCCAGACCTTGCCGAACGTGGGCCACACCTATATGGGTTGGATGGGTGCGTTCGGGCAGGTTTCCGATGCGTTCGCCCGCGGCATGATCGAAAACGAAGAGCACGGCATCGCCGTCATACGCTCGATCGGCAACACGTCCCACAATCCGACAGCACACAGCTAGGGGTCTGTGATGGCGGGGGCAACGAAATCGGGGATGCTGGCTGTTGACGCCAATTCCTACCGCCCCCTGCTCGATGGCGTGAAGTCTTTGGTGGCCAAGTACGAGCAGCGGGTGTCCACGTTCAAGGGATACGTCGATAAGCCTGGCGGCACCTACTGGGAGGGGCAGACCGCTACAGCGGGACAAAACAATGCCGCTGATGGCTGGAAAACGATCGCTCGCATCCAGGATCTGGGCGATAGATACCACCAGAGCGCAGGGCCACTTGTCGACTACACAATTCTGCCGGCGCTGGTCAACGGGCAGATCATGATTCACAATGCCGAACGCCAGCCCGGTGTCACGGTCAATGAAGACCTGTCAATGACGTACACCCCACCCGAGGGGATGAGCAAAGAGCAGGCGGAGAGGAACGCCAAGACTGTCGCCGATGCGGCCAAGGAGCTCAAGGCATCCGGAGATAAGTGGTGGGACGGCGACCAGCAGGTCAAACACCTCACCGAGAGCGTCATCAAAGACGTAGAGAACGAAGTCAACAGTGCCGCAGGCACATTCGATATCGGCAAAGCAGTCAAAGACACCGCGCCCCGCACGACGGACCCGAACGCCACCACCGTCAACTACAAGGACCTGTACCCCAAGACCGCCGCTCCGGCGAGTACCGAAGCAGCAGCCGCAACCGCCACTGACCCGAACGCACCTGTCCTCGGTCCACCAGCGTCCGGCGACAAACCGATCAAGCCTGATCCGACCGCTGGCGCGTTCACCGGCTCGCTGAACAAAATGGGCATCACCGAGCCCAAGAGCCCGGTGGACAAACCTGCGCCTCCGCCAGATGCGCGCACCGTGCCCGCACCCAAGCTGGACATGAACAACCCCGCCGACAAGGCCGCTATCGATAAATTCCGCAGCATCCTGTCCACGCAGCTCCCGCCCGATCAGGTGGAGGCAAAGGTGGCCGAAGCCATCAAGGGCGCGCAACAGGACCGTCCCATGGTCACAACACCCGAACCCGGCACCCCGCCAGAGCGTCACCAAGAGTCATTCAGCGAGGCGTTCCACAACTCGTGGGACAAGGGCATCAAAGGTGTTCAGGACTTGGTGGGCGCCAACGGACTTGAGACAGCCAAAGACGCCTGGAAAGACATGGGCACGGGCATCAAGGACAGTTTCGGCGAGCTAGCCCACCCCACGGAAGTCACCCCCGAACGGGTCGAAAACCTCCAACGAATGCTCGACAACCCCAAAGCATTCCTGGGTGAACAGGCAGCCATCGCCGCCCAAGCCGCCGCCACCGCACCATTGGGCGGGGAAGCCGCACTCGCTCGTGCCGGACTGGAAGACGCTGCCGTCACCGGGGTGCGCGGTGAACTCACCCACGGCCTACCTGAACCCCATACGCCGGTCGCAGGACACGCCGCCACCGAAATCCTAAGTGGCGGAACCCATCCCACCCCCGTGGTGGATCACCCCGCCCCCTCGGCGGAGCATCCAAGCGGTCCATTCCCGCCGCACGGGGAACCCGGCAGTTACGCGTACGACGATGACGGCAACCGCCTTAGGTATGCGAATGACAGGCCAGATTACGGGCCGGGTCAACTGGAAAAGACCTGGGATATCACACGCGAAGAACAGTTGGGAGACATCGGCAATGGTCGATTAAATCTGCCGAAGCCCGAAGATGGCCAGCAATGGGTTCAGCTACATCCCAATGGTCCAACTAAGGACGATTGGGTTATTGAGAACGGTCACCGACTCATTGACTGGCAGCCTGGTGAACCACGCAGGGGCCTATGGGATATGGGACATGTCAATGGTGACGAATACCGTATACTGGAGAAACAATACCTCAATGGTGAAATCACCTTTGAGGAATATATGGGTCAGTATCGCGATCCGTATAACTATCGAGTACAAGACCCGTACCGGAATCAGTCCCATATTGACGAAGGACCGTAATTAGCGATGGGGAGGTGAGTTACATTGAGTTTGTCGCACGTTGCCAAGACTGGCTCTTACGAAGATTTCTTAAAAGAGTACACCCCCTCAGACGCTAAATGGATTTCGATCACTGGCAGGAATCTCCTCTTTCAGTCAGTGTCTAATAGGGACGTTGAGGCCCGTGTGGACATCACAATGCGCCTGTTGGACGATGGTGCCGACCCGTCGATAGCCCCCGACAATGTGAACGTGCTGCACGTACTCTTCGACCAACGCACCCATGACCCTGCTCATGAGGCTCCAATGCTCCGCCGTCTCATTGAAGGTGGAGCTGACATAAATCTGTTCTCTAAGCGATCAGGGCCTCCGCTAGCCTGCCTCATCGAGCACGGCCCTTCACCGGAAAGTGCGTGCATACCGTTTTACGACGTGATCTTCGATCAACCGAACCTTAATCTGACGTACCCCTACTTGCGTGATCTTATTTTCAACTCTGCGTGGAACCTGCCCATACTGCGCGAGCGAGTACTAGCCTACGAGTCGGCAAAGAGCTAGGGTTGTAGATATGGCTGAATATGTCGAATTCATTCCACATTCCGGCGCCTGCTTAGCTACCAAAAATGTGTTGGAACGACGTGGCAAAGTACGTTGGATGGTGCGAGTTCCATCCACGGGCGGTGCCGATAACGGCTGGCAGATAATGAGCCACATCGATACCGGCGAATACCTTAATGATAAAGACAACTGGCAGATCGTAGCTTTCAACGATGTGTGCAACATCGAGCCCGCACTAGTGGGTATCTACGACTTTCCAGTTGGGTCTGATTTGCAAGTGGTACGAGATGAGCGCGGCATTAGCATCTACGACACCCCCACAGGCCGACAAATACCAGTCGAAGAGTTCTACTTACCGCCTCAGTACCGAGACGGCGCGCAGCGAAAAGAAGATTAGCAGAGTTGGGCGTACCCATGGTCTGAATATCCCCCTTGTGGAATGATGAGCGCGAATTTCCGCCCACAGCGGACACCCATACAGCGCGTAACGCCCTATTCATTTCGGCTGGCTGTTTGCCTGTACGGGCTAAGCGGTAGGAGCAACTTGATACTGCAGCCACCCAACTACCCGAAGACTCTAGTCAACTCTCTAACATCTTTATATAATGTACATAAATTACATAAGGGGGTTCATGACATCACAAACTCCAGAAGACTACGAACCGCCGCCTGGATCTGAGATCGCCGCGAATCAGAACTCCTTGGCAGCGTTGAGGTTATTGCTCGCCCAGCGGCGGTTATATAGCCAATCAAAACGCTGGCTCGGACTACGCTGGCTTGGGATGTTGGTAATCGCTTTAGCCGCACCGATCTTGTCTGTCGCGAAGCCGGAAACAGCCGTCATATCAGGCGCCGTAGCCGGGGCGTGGATCTTCCTAGGACGTACTGCGCTCTATCGACTTGAACAGAAAAAAGTCGAGCAGGCTGCCGCTGTTCAGGAAATCTTCGATCTCCACGTTTTTGGCATGCCCTCGAGCGGAAGCCGAGCCTCCCTTCCTTCGCTAGAAGAAATCTCTCTTATCGCCGGGCCCGATTCCGGTATCTCCAAAGCTGCAACGGATGCAAAGCTTATCGATTGGTATCCAATCGATAACACTCAGGGCGGTCGACTCACCGTTGCAATCTGCCAGCGCGCAAACGTTTCATATTCAGATCGCCTCCTTAAGTCAACTGCAACAGTGTGGATCGCAGGGATGGCTGTCTGGGCAGTCGCCTTGGTAGCTGTATCTATCTACTTCAACCTCAGTTCGTCGCAACTTCTCTTAGGCATCGTTCTTCCATTGCTACCAGCCTTCCTCGACGTATGGGAATATTGGCGGGCGATACGCAGAGCGGCAGTAGATAGACGCGATCTCGTCACGACAATCGAGCAACGAATTACTACTGGCGCGAAGGGGCTTGAGCCCGAGGACATGCTCGTCTGGCAAGGACGGATATTCGAACTTCGACGTAGCGCACCGCAAGTGCCCGACATAATCTACTGGCTATCGAGAAAGCGAAACGAACTAGCTATGAGATCGGCAGCAGAACAGTTGAGAACGAAAGCTAAGGGGGAAGAATAGATATGGCTTTAACTACCGCTTCGGCATTTGATGAGTTCTATGACGATATTAAAGAGGACGATGCAATACGTCGGAAAGTAAGTGATCGCCGGGAAAATGTAGTGGCATCCCTCAAAAATGCGTTCCCCTCAAGTGCCACGATGCAGTTCCAGTCCGCGAAGCTGATCGGATCTCTGGGGAGGCACACTGCCAGTCGGCCATTTGAAGACATGGACTTACTGGTTCATCTCCATGTAGACGAGGATCTATGGGCATCAAAATATCAGTATAATTCAAGCGATTTTCTTTACCGAGCACGAAATAGCCTGACAGGAAGCTCGACTGTCAAGAAGATCGGCGCAAGAGGCCAAGCCATTCGGCTGTTTTATTCAGATGGGCTAGTTGTCGACGTTGCCGCAGTTGTGAAGATCACCACCGGCGGCTACAAGATTCCTGATGGTACCGGTGGGTGGCTATACACCAATCCGCTTGAGCATGAGACATACATGAACCGGCGTAACTCGGAACTAGATAGCAATCTCAAGCGATTCGTAGTGATTGCCAAGCAGTGGAATAGGGCGCACAGCTCTCATCTAACTTCGTTCCACGTTGAGATGATGGCTGCACGGACATTCGTGAAATTAGGAACGAATCGGCGAGAAGCTCTGCGGTCATTCTTCAACTACAATCAACACAATCTCAGTGTGGAGGATCCTGCCGGTTATGGCGGCGATTTGTCCTCTTATCTAACGTGGACCACGCGAGACCTGGTCAATACAGCGCTAGGCGCTGCCCGCGATCGCGCCGACCTTGCACTTGCCGCAGAGAATCGCGGCGATCATCGTGAGGCAATTCGACACTGGGGAATCATTCTGGGATCTCGATTTCCCGCATATGGATGAGATGGCGCGCCGACGGCTGCCGAGATGTCGACATCGGGCTTTGAAAAGAGTCAAATCGAATCAGCTTGCCGAAACTGAATCGCTACTTAAAAAGCGATTCCAGGTGGCGAATCGCCCTCAGCATTTGCCCTGCACCGAATGCAGCTCCGCTGCGGTTACGGACGTAACTTGGCCGGGTGAATCCCTTAGCCTGCCGGGCGATTGACGCAGTCTTTGTGCAGCGCCCCTTGGCGGAAGGAGTCCAAACCCGCACGATCCAGGCACGCCTGAGTGAGTCCCACGATTTGCAGGTTTCCGTGCTGGCCGTACCGGCTCATGATCTTGCCTGGGTCCCACACTGCGCATACATCGGTAGGTAGTGCGCTGCCGTAGCTTCTGCATTTGTTGGTCAATTCCGTTACCCAGCTACGCGAGAAGCAACCGACTTTGAGCTCATCCATGCCGTTATCGCCCGGCTGCACGACCCAGTAGGAACTGTTGCCCGCGGCACAGTCGTTGGCACCTTCCCAGTAGTTCATCAGCCACGAGCCATCCCAGTACGGCTGCTCCGTTTCGGCCGGAGCTGCTGTGTACGTCCGAGGACTCCGCGTCGGCAGAGTTGCTGCCGTCGTGGGTTGCGCCCACGTCATGCTGGGAACTGTGGGGTTGAACGCGCTGCCTGCGTATGGCCGAGAGCTGTGTGTGGTGTCGGTTTTGCCACGATCAGGTCCGCACTGCCCCAACAGAAAAAAGGCCACGATTCCCACCAGCCCGAGCCCGCCGATGGTTCCACCCACACCCCGTTGATGTGGCCGCACTTGGACGGCCCGGCCACTCGCAAGATGCCGAGTGTGTCCACGTACGTTATGTTTACGCACCATATTCGCTCCCCACGCTCACGACCCCGTACCTGAGCCCATCCTTCTCATACATCTGCCGCTGTAAGGTGCCCGGCACCTTCACTGCGAATGCCTCTGATTTATAGCAGAGGAGTACGACAAATGCCTCTAACTGCGCAAATGCAGATCGTTGCTCTCAGTCAGGCCATACGAACGCCGTTGCCAGAAGGGCCTCATAGCGGCACGGGCACGCAGATCGGCGAAGTTTTCGTATTTGTGCGCAGCACAGCGATTCTGAAGGAGGCGAGGCGGTACAGCGCCTCTCCTGCCACACCGCACCCGGCGCAAGGATGTTCATGCGCAGCTCTGTCCGGTCTCAATGCGACGATGAACAGCATGAAGCGGATCTCAGGGCAGGGGTACCAGGCTCTCCGTGACGCACTGGCTGTCACCACTTGGTACAAGAAACAGTTCGAGAGGCTGCTACGCGATGCACTGCGGGCGCACTCAGAGTTGTTGACAGGCCTCGACTTCAATAACGCGACGAAGCGCGAGACCGCTGACACTTTGGTGGACCGGCTGATGACCGATGAAACCACCTATCAGTCAACGACGATCGATCTGATGACTGAACTCGCCGGGATGAAGCATTTCCCCGATATCGAGGCAATCAAGGACCGTCCTGATCGTGAATTGCGATTGCAACAAGCCCGGCAGGCGGTCACGCGGCTGCAGGATTTCCTCAGTCCGTATCTGGCAGGCGTCGAATCCAACGCAAGGTCAGTCGCTGCCAAGAAGGCGCACGCAGAAGAACAAGATCGGCGCAGACGTTTTTCCGATGAGCTCTCGAACCTCCGGGAGCGCTACATAGCGATGCACGACGCCGGCGACCCCCACAAGCGAGGCAAGGACTTCGAAATCCTCCTGGCAGACTTGTTCTTGCTCTTCGACATGGAGCCTCGACTCAGCTATAGCCTTCCGCACGAGCAGATCGACGGGTCGTTGAGTTTCGATACCGACGACTACATCGTTGAGGCACGTTGGCGCAAAGAACCCACCGAGCCAGGCGATCTACATATCTTCAAAGCCAAAGTAGAAACGAAGGGGCGCAACGCACTTGGCATCTTTGTCAGTGTTAACGGATTCACTGCCGGGGCCTTGGAACTCTACTCGTCCACGAGCCCATTCATCGTCTTCACCGGAGACGATATCTACACGGTCCTTGATGGCCGCATCACACTGGACGACCTTCTCCGCCAGAAGAAACGGCACGTCAACGAAACCGGCAACTGCTACCTCCCGGCCCGGGGACTCACGGCTTGACTGGTGCGCGAATGCACTGTTACGCACTATCGAGGGAGCTTCATCCGGTCTTTCTAGGTCGGCCACACGACGCAGTACTGATGAATGGGATTTTGCTTGTACTCGGTCTGACCGGCCTCGACCAGGCAGTCGTTGCTCAGCGCTACGACTTGTAGGTCACCCTCTAGTTCGAACTGGCTCATAATCTCTCCAGGGTCATAGACGGCACACCTACCGGCTTTGAGCCAATTACCGTACGACTGGCAGCGAGCGTTCAGCGCATCGACGACGCGCCCTGTGAAGCAACCAGGCTTGAGCTCGTACATGCCGCGTAGATCGCTGGGCTGAACGACCCAATACTCCCTTTTTATGCCTGGATCGCAGTCACTACGCCCCTCCCAATAGTTGCGCATCCACATCCCGTCCCAATACCACCTAGATGCCGTCTCGGTGGTCGTGAGGGTTGGCAGGCTCCAGGTGGTTGTCGGATCGATTCCGAATCCTGTTGTAGGACTGGAATAACCGGAAGACGTGGATGGCCGGTAGGTGCTGTGGGTGGACTTGTTACCCGCCTGTGCTACCCGTGAAAGTACGAAGATGCCGATCAACACTGCGGCCGCGATTGCGATCCATTTTGCGGCGGACGACTGACCTGGAGGTGGCGGCGGTGTCCATACGGGATAAGTACTCGGTGGTTGGTGCGACGGTGTGGAGCCAGCCGCCCCTACTGTGCTCAGTGGCTGGGTGCCCGCCGCCACTGCGTTTACTTTCGTTGATGCCGGGGTAATCCGTGGAATTGGCGGGCGGTTGCGGACATCCTCTATCGCCCGTGTCAGTGCGTAGGTCCATGCAGAAAGCGGCGGCCGCTTGCCCGCTGGGCGACCAACGGTTTCGGCTATCGCTTGACGCAGCAGCGCTGGCGTCGATTCGGGTAGATGGCGAGGATCTCGCGTGTCTTGGTCCCCCACCAGGAGCCGCAGAGCGAGTAGGCCCAGCTTGAAGATGTCCGACTCTGGTGTGCCAAGTTCTTCACGCTTTGTGGGCACTTCCCACCCTGGGGTTTCGAGCTGCGGATGAACGGTCCTTTGATCGACGCGCATGGCGTCGCAATCGATGAAGTAGACAGCCGGCTCGGGTGACAGTGAGAACAGTAGGTTTTTCGGTGAGATATCGCCGACGCAAACCTGTATTTGATGCAGGAAGGTCAACGCTGATACCACCTCCTGCAGAAGGACATAGCGTTGCTCATCGGTGAGCTCGACCCCGCGTTGAGTAAGAACGTGTTCAGGATTCAGGAGGTGCTGGAACTCGGCGATGACTTTCGAGGAGCCCCTGACCGTCACAAGATGTGTGAAGAACTCGTCGGGCACAGCGGGCATGACGAAACCGACTGTTGCACCCTGGTTCTCGACCACAACGCATGGCCACGCCGACAGCGAGATGAGCCGGGCTCCGTCAACGTATGAGAGTGACTCAAGAAAGCTCGGCATCGTTGACAATGCATCGCCGTCGCAGTCGACGAGGACGTTGGGTTTGTACTCTTTGTAGACCATCGATGCGGCGTAAGGCGACTTGATCGACGGCGCATGGAAGACAACACCTTGTCCGCCCTGGCTGATCTTGGAGAGCTTGCCGATCCGGCTGCGTTCGATGCGCTGGCTCATTCAGTAAAGGCCGAACCGTGGGATGGAGCGCTCAATCCAGTGCCGATGAGCGGGCTCGCCTGAGAAGAGGATCGGCGGGCCGCGACGGTGACCAGTGTGCGGTCGTCATCGAAAGCTTCTCTGCTGAAATCGATCGCGTGGGCGAATTCGATCAATGAGGGCGGATCGGCTCGTCCCAGAAGTTCACGAATGAGGTTTCCCACACCGCCTTCTCCCTTGCCCAGTGGGTCACCGATACCGTCAGTACCGACCAGCAGTACATCGTTAGCCCCGGCATGAACGACCGTTGGCCGTATTTCGTGCGGTGGCACACGCGGCAGGCCGGAAACAGCCGATGACGAAAACCCGTCCTTGTCAACCGTTTTCCCCTTAAGCAGCGGGGTAAATGTTCCGTGGCGTAACAGCCATGCCCCTGAATCTCCGACCCCGACGATGTGTGCGCGAAACGTTCCATACTCGAGGGGATCGATCACAGCGCAAACCAAGGTAGTCGCGAGTTCCTGCTCCGCGCGCGCCGAATCGGGCGCATCAAGACCGAACAGAATTTTTGCCTGCTCAGCCATCGCCCAGGCAACGCTATCGACCATCCCCCGCCAGTCGGTCTCCTCCGTATTGACAGGTAACTGTTTCTGAATCCACTGTGCCGCAGCTCGAACAACCGTCATGGCCCCGATATGGGCGAGGCGAGCCTGGGAGACGCCGTCTGCGACAAGCACCAGCAGCCGCCCGCTAGGGAGGTGGTGGACGGCGAACTCATCTTGGCGCGGAGCTCCGTTGTAGCGGTGTAGGTGGCCTCGAACTGAGGCTCCGCGGACAGTGAAGTGGTCAGTGGACCAGCCATCGAGTGCGGTGTCGGGACGAAATGGAATTGTCCCGAAAGGTTCTGCGATCACCGAGGGTTCGACAGTCGGCGACGGAGCACCTATTACGAGTTGTGGAATGAGAACCGGGTTACGTAGTTCGGGGGGCGAAAGCTCACCTGGCACTTCGGTGGTGGCCGGAACCGCGCCAGGCGAGGCAGCAGGGTCGCGTGTGGGGATCGGGTCGGTGTCTGCAACGAGGTACTCCGGCGCCCAGCTTTCTGGCCTCTGCTTCTTCTTTGTCCATCGTCCACGAAAGCTCGGCATCAGCAGACCTGCCGTCTACAGCAAGTCGACGGCCAACGAGAACCCTTGGGGTCTCTCAAGCTGCAGCTCGCCAGCTCCCGCACCCAATGCCTGCCCCGAGCTGATGACCGACTGCGCCAAGGACGACACGAATTCCGATACCGCCCAGGCGGTGTCTGTGCCGTGAGCGGCGACAAAGGCGTGCTGGTCGTGGGTTGCCACTTCGCGGATCGTTGCCGCATCAGCCTCGCCAATCCCAAAGGCAAGCAGGTTCGGTCGTGCGTGCTGCGAGAGAAGAGCAGATCGGACCGAGCGCCAGTCCTCGTCCGCGTTCGGGAGACCATCGGTAAGGAAGAACACCGCTGGGCGTGCCACCGCATGGCCTTGAGCTTTCAACGCGGGAATGTCGACAGAGATCCGATACGCAAGCTGGTCGAACGCTGATGCGAACGAGGTCAGCCCTCTCGCGCGCAGGATGGGCATCGCTGGCAGCGAGCGAAGATCGGCGATCTCAAGGTAGGTCTCAGCCGAGTCGGCAAAACCGATCACAGAGAATCGCACCTTGGCGGCAGCGAATGGCTCCTTCTGTAGAGCATCCAGCAGCGACACCAGGCCTTCGTTGAGCTCTCCGAGATTCGGCTCCATCGAACCAGACTCGTCGGCAACGAAATAGATTGGAATTACTGCGCCTTTCGGCTCCACCCCGTACCTCCCGGTCAGCTGTCGCACGACCTCAATCCGGCCGGCGCTTCCAGCGTTAGCCTCGCTGGCTACGTCAAGATAACACCGACATGCAGGGATCTGCTTCGCTTATCGTCACGAAGAACGTCATCCAGAGGCCGGGGGGCAAAACCCGCCGTGTCACGGCCGACGGTGTCAGAATCATCCGACGACGTTTCCTGCTGGCCGCAAGGGTGAGTTCACATGGTGCAGTTCCGGCGCTCCAAGAAGTTCGGGCCCTTTCGGCTGACGGTAAGCAAGAGCGGGTTAGGGATCAGCGCAGGGGCTGGACCACTGCGGATCAGCCGCGGCGCCGATGGGAAGGTGCGTCGCACCGTCCGACTGCCAGGTACCGGTATCTCTGACACCAAGGTCATCGGCGGGCGCAAGCCTGCTCAACGATCCCCCAGAGTTACTGCGCAAATCACACCACCGATTACAGCAACAACATTCCGGTACGGGCCGATCACCGTGGCGCAGCCGGTTGTCGCGAAGGGGTACAACGGCACCATCGTTTTCGATGGCCAAACCGTGAGCATCGACCGCGCCGCGGTGGCGGCCAGGCTCGGAGGACTGAGCTCCGTGTCCGTGCCTATTACCGCCGTCTACGCCGTCGAATGGGTGCCCCCATCCATACTGACCAACGGACATATTCGACTGGTGATACCCACAGCGACAGGCCTACTTCCTCACCCACTGCCCTTACCGCAGGAACCGAGCGCGGTAATCGTGACCTATCAACAGCAGAACCGGTTCAATCAACTGCTATCAGCTCTGGAGTTTTCGCGGCAACACCCCTCATCACGGTGAAGACGTAGAGACTGTCAGCAATCCGGGGCTATGTCACGTACTTTGCGAGCTTCTTCGCGGCGGTCGGGTCATCGCGGAACGCAAGCGCAACGACCCTGCGCCCGTCGGTGATGCAGGCGTACTGTCCCGCGTTCCACCGGCCCCACAGCGATCGAGGGGCAGTCTCAGCCCCGGTCGCCGGATCGATCAACGACACCTTCGTTTCCTGTCCGTGCGAGTTGGCGTACTCGATCCATACCAGTCGGCCCTGCCCTTGATGAACAAGAGCGTCGAGCTGTAACCACCGATCCCGGGCCACCTTCTGTAGTTGAAATCGCCGATAGACCTCGGCACCGGCGATCGGCAGAACCACAACGCTGCCCAGGAGCAGCCCTGGGACTGAGCCGACAATCAGTGGCGGGATCAGGCAGGCAACAACGGCCATCACTTCGACAACGACAGCCGCACGCGCTGGACCTCTTGCCGATGCGCGCAGACCTGCCGAGCACAACAAGATGCCAACAACCAATGTGGAGAAGACATCTCGCGAGATCGCGACCGCAATCAGCAAGTAGGCCGCAGCTAGCCCGCCCAGAATGACTGCTGCCCACACATACTCCGGTGTACGAACTTTCACCACACTAACCCCCGATTGCTGAAGACAATGAGCAGACAAAACACCGGAGGCATCCAGAACCAGCGGGGTTCGCCCCGCCAATACTGCACTTTCCGCTTCATCAACCACCTTCATCGTTCGACGTAAAGCGACAGTAATGGCCAGGTCAGGCAAACTATCCCACCGCGGAGATCGGCAGCTCTTTGACGAGATCGCCTGGATCAACTCCAAGCCCCGCGGCGATCTTGACAATGTTGTTCAGCGTGATGTTGCGCCGTCCACGCTCGACCTGGCCGAGATAGGTCCAGTGCAAGCCGATCACTTCGGCGGCCTTCTCCTGGCTCAACCCCAGCTCATGACGCCGAGCCACCACCCGCCGACCGAACTCTTGGGTGGCGGGCGAGACCGGCGATTGAGACGGGGCAGGCATGATCCAACCCCATAGGTAGCAACACTATCAATCCAGAGACGATAAATCCCAATACCTTGAATCCTGTCCCGATTTTTCGTACCGTGGACTACTGGCGTGAAATACGCCCGGACCAGGAAAAACGGAACCAAATAGGTGGGACTTATGGGTAGCGGCAGTGGATCGATAGGTGCTTCGTTGGTCTTTCAGTCGAAATCTCCCCCAACTGGCGTGACAGTAAGAGGCCGGATGGCCAGCGCGGTCCGAGCGACGACGGCGATTGTCTTCGCCGTACAGCTGGCGTCCTGTTCAAGCCCCGCATCACCATCTACTCCGCTGGGGCAGTCAGCGACCTCCACCGGCGCCACTCAACATTCGGCGGCGTCGCCACACGTCGATCCCGATAGTTTCAGCGGTCCGATTGTGGCGCATTGCCTGGCTCATTCCAGCACCACCACGGTGAGCAAGCTGAACCTCGACACCGGCGAGCTTGCCACTATCGCGATATTTCCGTTCAGCTGCGGTGGAGGCAGTCCGTGGGACACGAGCTACAGCCCTGATTTTCTCAAGGTGGTCAATCCGACCTTGAGAAGCGATCACCATGTCGTCTACTACGATTCGCGCACCGGAACCAGTGTCGATGTTACCAACATCGTTTCCCCAACGCCCACCGGAGACTTCGGGATTCAAACAATTCCGCAACACGCGTACCCACAGTTCGATGACCAGGGCCTGTTCGTCTTCTTCGACGTTAAGGCAGATGAATACAAGTTTTTCGATACTGAGTCTCGGCAAGTTGTACGAACCAGCAAGACTTACTACCGTCCGCACCTCCAGCAGCTTGCGCTCGATCCGAGTCGCGTCGGACCAGACGAACTCCCCACCGAACGCAATTCACGGCTCTGCGATCCGAAATGGATCATCGACGACACTCGCTACCTACGCGCCATCGGCGACAACAGCATCGGCGGCAGCCAGGGCAACTACCAACTCGTGATCGCACCTATCTCAACATCTGCGACCACCCGCCCGAACTGCAATGAAGCAACGGGACAAGTCATTACACCGCCGAGCCTCGAAATATGGAGAGCGGCAGCCGATCCCACCGGTTCAACCATCATCTTCCTGATTGAAAGCCGAACAAACGGGAAGGCTCTGAATCTGTATCGCGCCAACACCGAAGACCCCTCTCGCCCAACACAAATCAAGCTGTCCGACAGCTTCCTCGATCACGCGGGCGTGTCTGAGGACCGCGACAAGGCGCAGGTTGTGTCATTCATCGGCTGGCGATGAACGCGCGCACAGCACCTCTGTTGCCCATATCTTCGAAAGGATTTCGCATGACAAAGAGAACCGCGTTCGCCTCCACCATTGCAACGATCGCTGCGGCAGTCAGCCTCGCACTCACCCCGCCAGCATGGGCTGACCCCGATCCGTACATCCCTGACGGCAATGCCGACTGGTGCCCCGGTGGCCAGCACCCTGGGTACGGAGGTGTCCGGTATTGCCTTGGCGAGCCGTTCGCCGATGGCAGTTTCTACGCACAGACCTGGAGCCTCGGGCCAAGCGGGCCTTTCGGTCCGGGTGCGTGGCGTCGTGGCGCTATGTGCAGCGTATGGGTAGAAGGCCGCATACAAGGCGGGCTACCTCGCGGTGGCATACCCGCATGCGGTGGTCGTCCCAGATTCCTCAATTAAGTTAGAAACGGAACCACGTCTGCCTCACGATGGACGGCGGACAGGAAAGAGTCTCTAAACCGTAGCTGGCTGGTGCATCGCCGGCTGATCCTCGATCCGGGCTGCTACCGACCGCCCCAACTGGGCTGCCACATGCGACAGCGACACATCATCGGCCACTCTATTCAGGATTCGCAGACGTAAAGATTGCGACCTACCATAGGCCCAGTACTCGTGTAGCATTTTCACAAATCAACTGGTTAGTACGGAGGGGTTCCATGCGCGAAGATTTTGCAATCTCCGCTGCAGAAAAGTTCGGCTGTCCAGTAGCGGCAATCCTCAACCTCAATGAACTGACGGAGCAGGAGAGATTGCAGCTACCGGCGTGGTGGCTAGAAATCGTGGGCCTGACGCCTACAGAGTCTATTCAGTTGACTATGGATCATTGGAACCGTGTACTGCCCGAGGAGATGCGTCGTCTTCATAACATTGTTGAGCAATATTGCCACGATGTCGGCTTGGTGCGTTTAACTACGGGCGATTACAACGGCCATGCTCTGCTTTACGGATTCGACACCCCAAAGGGCCGTGTATTCCTAGTTGGATACCCTCCGGCGCACTCCGAGTCATCTATATTTTCGAAAATGCCTCGCGCATTATCTGAGTTCTATCTCGAGCTGCATGACGGCTTGCACTACGATCCCAATTCCGCCCCTGTCGGTGTCTATAAAGTTGAGAAGCTGGTCGATTGGGAATCATGGGTGGGTAGCAGCGAGTTAAGCTACCTTAGTTATCCGCCACCCGATATTCCCCCGCTCGCAAAGAATCTAATTCTTTTCTATACCGACGGGTCTGGAGGCTATATCCTTTTCAACACTGATCCGAACGGCCTAGTTGTATGGACCGTGGGATCGGGGTTGATCGAGGAAGAAACCCGTGACTTATGGGATGTTGTTGACGATTGGATCGCGCTCATCCTCACGGGCGATTTCTATGATTAAATTCTGACCGACAGCCTGTGCGCCGATCTAGCCACCGAACTCGGCAATTGCCTTTCGTAGAGCACTAATCGCAAGAGAGTTGTCAAGAGCGATACCGGGCGCTCTACTTTGAGCATCTTCGACCAGGATTACTGACACAGTGCGGTTGTTCGGCAGCCATGCATAGTAGCGGTATTCTTCGAATGTCCGTCCCGAGTCGTACGTGACGGCCACGGTGTGATAGCCGCGTATCTGGATACCGGAAATATCAGGGGTATCTGCAGGGCGGCTGACTGTACCGCGATACCGTCCTGGGCTATCTATCTGAAAATTAGTGCACTCGGAACTACCGGCCGGAACGGGGTGCCGGTCTGGGATCGCCGATTGCGCTGTAATTATGAATACTTGGCCATTACCCTTCATATTCAGAGCTGTTGTACGCTCGCCGACCTGTAATTGACCCATCAAATTATCGACGTCCTTGCAGGCTATCGGCGTGTAGGTAGTGTGAGCCGTGGCCGCTGCGTCCTTGTCGCGGTCATTCTGACTGACCACGGACGTTGTGGGCTGGCTAGGACTGTAGCCAGCAGGGAAAACTTCACCCACCTTGAGTATTCGGCTGTAGTCATCGGAATCGGCGTGAACCGTAGACGGTGCAGACTTTTTGTTGTCAGAGGTCTGTTGCGGCCCGCACGCAACAGACAGCAGCGCGCCAAGGACGATGACAGCCATCAATTTCTGCAATCGCAGGTAGTTTACGTTCATACCTCAGATGCCTTGGAGTAGTTCAGCGCCCTTGACGAACAACTGCCGACCCAATGCCGGATCTAAGCTGTCGTCTAGAGTGATTGGCTTGCTGATGATGACGTGCAAAAGTATCTGGCCTTTCACTTTGGCGAAATAGTCATATTGATTGGTTCCCTCGCCACTTTCGCTATTCGCATCAATGGTGGAAGACCTGATGGCCTGCACGTACTCTGCGCGCACATTTGGTTTCTCAGTAACCGAGGCTAGCCCGTGCGCCGAAGCAGTGCTGAACGTGACACTCCTACACTCTTGAGGGATGTCTTCAAAGTCAAGTGGCTTATCCGTCTTTACCGCCTGCACTGACAACAAAGTGTCCCCGTCAGGGGATAACGCATTGAAACCGCGCACGATGTCCTTCTCGCCCGCTCGCGTCACCCGCGCGCGTAGCACAGATTCACAGCGCTCAGGAAACACCTGCGAATAGTCCTGATTTGATGCCCCGGACCCTGCGTTTGGCGACCAGCTATCGAACATCTCCACCTTGTACCCTGACGGCACCTCGCTGGTCAGATTCCTAACAACGTCAATGTCCAGGCCAGCGGGCTCGTCAGTGCCACCACAGGAAGTAGCCAAAAGGGCCACCGTCGACAGTAGGTAAGCGAACCTATTTGGCACAGTTAGCCGCCTAGCCACGAAACCCCTTCCGCGTTCCATCACGGCACCGGGACTGGGATAGGCAGAATCACGGGAATTACCGGAGTGCCTGTGATAGGTCCCCACATTCGTCCGAAAATTTCACTTGGTGACGGAATATGGAACGGCGTCCCCGTGCTTGGAGTTGGTGGCGGTGCTGCTGTGCCATCGCGAGCTTCAATCATTGACGTGAGCTGACCAATACGGCCCTGCATTTCGGTCTGGATCTGCATAAGATTTTCCAGCTCGCCAGGATACGCTTGCGACAGCTGCCCATCCTGCAATTGGGTAATTGTTGTTTGGAGCAACCTTTCCTGCCCCTGATACTTCCAACGTAAGTCCCATATTTTTTCATATTCTTGAATGTCGTAGACGGCATCACGCGAAAGCGGATGCTCGAACTGCTGCGGAGAAGTCGGAGGCTTGTTGGCCGGCGGGCTGTTCTTCGGCTCGGGCGGATCAATGCTCGTCTGCTTAGGAATCTGCTTCGACTGTGATTGCCACTCGTTGAAAGCTTGCTGGACCGCCTTCGTAGCCTTGCCCTCTTCCTCGCACATACTCGCAATGTCGTCAGCTGACGGCTGTGGCGTCAGCTTAGGCCCAGGCTTCCATTCGGTAGCTAGAAAGTCCGATTTGGAGGAGTTCCACGGCGAATACAAGTGAGAAAGGTTAGCCAGTACATTGGCGATCTTCAGCTTGTCATCTGGGTCTTTCACGCCATACTTCTTGAACAAATCCCACAAACGGCGCAACGGGATAACGTGATCCACCGCATCGTTAGGCTTCTTCCCGAGCAGTTCCCGTGCGATTTCACGAGCCTTACGCGCGAACCGCTTGTACTCAATCTCCTCCACCGATCCCTTCGGTATCGGAGGCGTCTTCGGCAGGACAAAGGTGTTGGGCTCACACTTTTTCTTCTGGTCTTGCTGTTGTTCCTGTTCTTGCTGCTTCTGCTGCTGTTGTTGGTTCTGCTGTTGTTGCTGCTGTTGGTTTTGTTGAACGGGCTGTTGTTGCTGATCCGGGTTAGGTTGGGGCTGCTGCTGAATCTGTCCTGGCGCGTTGTCGTACGCCGGTGGTTGCTGCCCGTGTAGGGGCTGACCGGAGTTTTGGGCAGGTGCGTTCTGCGCCGCTTGTGCCGGAGCTTGTTGCGCTTGAGCAGGGTTGTTGATGTCTATGAAGCCGTTCTGGTTCAACGGCGGCAGGCTGTTGTTCCCGCTGTAGTTCGGCATCTGAGCAGGCATATTCGGAGGAACGAACTCAGTGCCGCCACCGGGAGGACCGCCAGGGCCGCCACCAGGTCCCGGGCCTGGCCCAGGACCGCAGCAAGGGTCTGCACTCGCGATCGGCAGGCTGAATCCAACCGAGCTTGTCGCCCGAAAGTCCGGACTGGCCAGCAGCGGTGCGATCAACGCCAGCACTAGCACTACTGCCGGGAGCAGCCAGTAACCGAACCGAAGGAACCCTCGAACGGTCTCACGGCCGCGGCGGTGGGCGCTATCAGAGCTGCTGGTCATGTGTGGCTCTCTTACGTTGTGCAGTAGCGGTTGCCGGTGGCCGGCAACATGCCGGTGTTGGTGCTCGGCGTGATGGGCTGGCATAGGGGGCCGGGCAGCATGTTGGCCTTGGCCCACGCCACCTGATCATTCGCAGCGCGCAAGCAGGCTTCGTAGTCATCACCCGTCTGTCCGAAAGCAGACATGCAGCCAATACTCATGTCGGACAAGAGAATCCCGTTGCAGGCAGCTATGGAGGTGCGAGCGGGTGTTACGTCGTAGCACATCTGCTGTTTCTGGCATGCGGCCAGGAAATCCGCGCTACGCCCGTCTGCACTGGTAAAAGCGTTGGACCCGCCCTGGCAGCCTCCAGCGTGGCGCTGCCGGTACAAGATCGGATCCACACTGGCTGGCCGATACCGTCCATCCGGATCCGAAACGTAGTCGCCGGGATTGGGCACGATCTTCGGCGGCGAGGTGCCCTCGGGCATGCCCTGCCAATCCGGGTTCAACGCCCCGGTTGTCGGCAACTCACCAGGCCGGTACGCGATGGTGATCGTGACGGGGAAGGCCAGAGGATTGGCAGGACCGAGGTCGGCGATCACATTCTGTTGCCCTGGCGGGAAACCTGGTCCTAGTCGTGGAGTCACCTGCAACGGAACGCCATTGGCATCAATGGCTGTCGGAATGGACACCGTGGCAATGGTCGACGCCGGGTGGCCTGGATTGGCATCCGATTCCACCAACACCGTGTTTACCCCTTGGCGCAGGTGGCTGCCCTCCGGTAGTCGCAGACCGAACGGGATCGTCGAGGATGAGAACACGCTCTTGCGGGTGATAACGATGTCTGCGCCCGATCCGGCGTACGGGCGAACCAGATAGTTCACGTCTGGCGAGCTGTAAACCGCGCCGCCATCCCCCGTCCATGCCGCTGGAGCCAGGGTCATCTCACCGGGCAAGTGCCAGACCACGTTGTGCATTGGCCATGAACTGGACAAATGGATGCCATCGTGGGCGAACATCGGCGCCGTCACCTCACCGCGCTCACGCGCAGCCGACAATGCCGGACCAGTTCCGTCGCCTTCGCCCTGCGGCGCAGAGGACGACACCTTGGCCCCACCGATGTTGTCCGTACGAGGCGCATCGGCAGGCATCGGACGATTCGGCGGATACACAGGGCGCGGCGGTGGCGAAGGTACGGGGTCAGCGCCCGCAACCCCAACTCCAACAAGAGAAGGTACCGCCATAGCGAAGACTGAGAAGATCACCAGACACACAGCCAGGAGACGCGATACCGAGACTCTTGTGCTCATGTACTGTTGATCCCCCTGCAGTCACCATCGCGATAGATAGATACAGCGAACATACTGGAGCTTCCAGATCTGCGTCAACACCAGCGCTCAGAGAACATTAGCTTCATCGTTCAGGAAACGAGGTTCCGCCGCGGATCACCAGCGATGGCGCCACCCGATCCGGAGGCCCCGACGACACAGGAACTCGCACCTACTTGGCTCGCGTGACTGATAGATCTCACACCAGCGCGAAGCTTGAGACGTGGACTAACCCGAAGGTGCAGTCTTCGCGAGCGAAAATGGTGCGCCGCACGATATTCATATCTGCACCGCCCCCAGCGAAGTGGGGTGATGCGGCAATCGGTGTCACGCGAAGCTCTCCGGGCATCGGCGGTGTGATCGAGAATCGCCGCTCCCGCACGTTCCTGGTTCATGTGTCTACAGGCTCTTGGGTTCTCCGTAGATGGTCTGGGTGTCGTTACCGTTCTCGGTACGAATCCGGAACGTGGCGAAGGATTGAATCTTCACCTGACCACCACAACCGTCGGCCTCTACGTTTTGGTTGCGCACCTGAGAAACCGCACGCATGTTCCGGAAGTTGATCCGGTCCATCGGCAACTGAGCCAAGCCGCCCGGCTTGAGCAACACGCGCATGTAGCCGCCGATATGTTCCTGGGCACCGGCCGAGGCCCCGACCGATCCGCCACCGAATCCACCGCCGCCACCACCGCTTTGACTACCTTGCCCGTAGCCGCCGCCATACACCTGGCCATTGACCTGCTGGCTCAACGTAAGACCGAGGTCGCCGCCCAACTCCACCCCCGACGAGGAATCAGTGCGGCAACCCACGAAATACCCCGTCTCCAACTGCGCATCCTGAACCACCGCGCTACCACTGCCGGTGATGGTCGCTTCAGCTCGGTAGGACACGCGTGCCTGCCATGAGTTGCTCGCGCCGGCGATGTTGTCGATGTGATCGATGACCTCATTGGTCAGCGTCAAGCCGACCGTCCAACCGTCGTCGGTTACGAACTGCTGATACTGATCAGGCATCCCCTGCGGATCCGCGGCAGCCTCAGAGACTCCCAGAGCGAGCAGCAGCGACAACGCCCCGGCAGCGACGAGGTTACGGTTCCTCAGCACATCAACACGCCTCATCTGGCTACTCTTCACAGCCTTGCGTAGTCGCATCACAGCAGCCAATGCCGCACCCCCATACATCCAAGTGAAACAAGATCGCGGCAACGGTAACCCACGGGCAGTCTGTGCGCAATGCGGAAGAGTTCGCAGCTAGACACACTGACACTACGTTCGTATTATTTGAAAGAGCAATCTATTTCCCCAAATCGTCTTCCAGGCCCCCAGGGCGAGCGCCGACCCCAGCGCAATAACCCTTATCAGCAACTTTGTGCCAACTATGCGGCAATCTCGATCAGTCGTGGTGCCTTACAGGCTCCATATAGACCGAGTCAAGCGCACGGTGTCGGGTGTTGCAGGAACATCACTGAACAGCGGCACTCCGCCGGAGGGCTCGTGCACTACGCAAGAGTTCGGTCGACGAGTGGCCTGACGCACATTGGAGCAGCTTCGTAAAACCGCAGGTCAAGGCTTGCTTTTGTGGAAACTCTGCTGTTAACTGGTGGTGATGGAACAACTGAATACAGCACCCGAGCCAGTGGAGCCACACGGCGATGGCGACCGCACAGAGAGAGTGTCGCGCCAGAACAGTTTTACAAGGGTGCTGAAGCGTGCGCTTCGATGGAGGTCCGATATGGCGAAGAATAAAGATGACTGGGCGGCCCTTGAGAAGGAATACACGCCTGCTCAGATCCGCATATTGCGTCGCGTCGCTAAGCACGGCTTGCGTGGGGCCTTGTATGTGCCCTCTCCCGAGAGTCTTACTACCTCAACGCATGTCGTGAAGTAGCGCTCGCCATAGTGCGCATTCACCGCGGGCCCACCGCCTGGGGCAATTGCAATGCCCTAGGTACTTACATGCGCAAACTCCAGGATGATTCGAGTTGGATAGTCCGCCGAGTTGAGACTGTCCACGTAGCGGACCTGTATCGCACGGATAGACATCTCACCATTGATGTGGACATAGAAGCAGCTTCACGCATGGCCGCGGAGTCGGGAATTCAAGTGCGAGACACTGATGGACTCTATGTGCCCGTTACGACCCTTCGGAAAAGCCTATTGACGGACCTGGATCTCCGCGATGCATCCGGGAAAGCGCTCCCATTGGCGACATCCGACCAAACTTCCCACTGCGCACAAGCACGCATACTCGCTTGCCTGGACACACAAGTTCGCGACAAAATGTCCAAAAACCTACAATACAAGCTCTACGACATCGCGAAGCAGATGCCAAAGGATACGGATGTGGCGATCCTGCAATCTTCAGAGCCAGACCAAAAAGTTGAAGCATGGGAACTCGATGACAGCTATGAGCCAACCGACGAAGGTATTTGGAAAGAATGCTTTCTAAATACCACCTTCAAGGCGCAGGTTATAGAGTCTACGTTATGGTTTTCCCCGCTCGCACGGATCCAACAGGACGGAAATCCTACCTGTTTGATAAAGATGACGATGCAAGATGTTGCTCAATGGGATGACGCGTTCCGTAGCTTAGCAACGCGCCTGAGTATCACCGAGTCACTTTATGCAACACCTGCTCCGAACGTGGGGAGAGCTGTTCGCGAGCACATTCGAGTTATCGCCCCGGCAGGGACGTTCTTTGTCTCAGCCGTGCTTGCATGCTCGCCAGCGGAAGAACCAGAAAATAAACTATCCGAGTCACTCCCGAAACCATCCGAAGAGTCCTTTAGTTCAAGAATCACACCCCGTATCGCCGCGTTATACACAGCGCATCGGGCTCCTCCTCCGGTAAATTACGATGCCTTATTGTTCCTTCGGCCCTCATTGAGGGGGTTCGGCTGGCCTGCAATAATCAGTGCATTGATTGCAGGCCTAATCCTGGGGCTTGGCAGCCTAGCCCAGCACTGGGGATTCTTTGATTCAGCCGGACGTGATCATTCCGATGCTGCCGTTGCCGTGCTGCTACTGGCGTCCACAGGGTTCGCTGCGTATCTAGCCAAGGAAGATGAACACGCTATTCGCTCACGCATGTTATTCGCACCGAGAGTGGCCGTTGCGATCACGGCCGCGTGCACCCTCGTCGCCGCCGCCCTTACCGCACTTACGGACCTTTCCCATGGGGTGCAGGCAATTATCTGGGCCTTCGGAGCGGGGTACTGTTTTCTTGTTATCTTATTTATCGGATACATATCCATTCGAACACATATAGATTTCAAAAAGACCGTATCAGAGAGCTCGATATCAAAGGAAGGTCCTATTGCAGACTTTCCGAAAAAAATTAGCCGTCGCTGAACACGACTAAAGAGCACCTCTGCCTATTGCAATTCCTGCCGTTTGTGTTTATATTGATATATATCGATATTCTCCTTATCGGTACATTCACATAGTTAGGCGAACCAGCCGCTACGCATGCATGCGGGACTCAAAATCAGCACCTTTCTATACTTGGAGGATTTATGAGTCCTAGCGATAAGAAATCTCCAGAAGATTCATATCGAGAATTGGCGTCTGCCGTCTTCGACGGTCTGGATTCACTGTTTCAGCCTGTGTTGAATGCTATTCGCAAGGCGAGCGATCTGAACCAAGGTTTGGCTGCGATGGATCGCTATGTTCCTGCGCAGCGTGACTTCGAAGTCAAATTCAGGGAATTAGAAGCAAGGCTCACCGAGATCACCGAGCGAAACGGTTATCATCATCAGTATCCGGACACTCCCCCAGGCTGGCCCGAGGGAGTATCAACCGACTAGCGCCAAATAAACTATGTGAACAACGCAGTACCCCGCCCTGTGCGTAGCGATGAACGCTCCGCTGCAAGGCGGGGTGTTTCATTTTGTGATCCTGACTATTTATTGCGGCCATTTCCATCCGATGAGCTGGCAGAGGCCAGGAACAAGATTGGTGAAGGTGTGCTGCATGGAACCTTCCCCATCAATGATGAGTGGTTCGCCGGTCAGGTCACTGGACGCCTGCATGGCTGTCCTGTTTTCACGCCACCACGCAATTGTTGGCATTGGGTGTGTGCTGAATTTGACCCGCAAGCGCGCTCTTTCTATGCGTGATTTTGGTGGTGTGCTGTAGATGATGAATGGATCGCAGGGCTCGGTGGAGTCGATCACGTAGCGCGTGGTGTAGGTAAGCGGTTCATCCCCAGGTTGAAGTACCCGCGACAGTTTGATTTTGCTTATCAGAAAGCCACTCGGATGTGGTTCCGAGGATTCGACGGTGCAGCCGTCGAGGGCTTCAATTTTCACTTTCTCGGGGTCGGTTCGCAGCCGGAATTTGACAGTACGGATTTGGCGGTTAGTGGCCTCGGCCTGAATTGTCTTGGAACTGGTTACTTCCTTGAGCACTTTGCCCTCGTAGCGTGACAGGCGGTCAACAAAAAGCACGGTGGATTTGGCGGTACTGGCCCCATCGGGGGCAGCGGGAACCGGCTGCATGCGGTCGTGGCCCGCGTGTGCGGCAAGGTCACGCAGTCTGGCCACCAGCTCGTTAATGCCATCTTTCTCGCGTCTTTTGACGGTGTCGGGGCTGACGCCTCTCAATTCCCCAAAGATGCGGCGGCGGTTATCGACTCCGTGCTCAGTTGTTGGCCCTAGCCGTAGCGCGTTGCGGTACGCCACGACGGTATCTATCTCGTCATCCCGTGTCAGGAGCGCTTCGAGGTATGCCTTACTGGCAGCGAGGTTATCTGCACTGTGCCCTCCGCTGGCAGCCAAGATGGCACGCAGCGCCGGGGTGTCGGCCAGCCCGCGCGTGCTCAGTCCTTCTGAAGTGCGCAGCGAAGTCAACTCGGCGATCAGAGCAGTGATTTCCCGATCCGTGTCAGGTGCACCGCCTGTGCTCTGTTGCTGCACGGGTTCTGCATCCCTGCCCTCAGATTGCATTTGAACCTCCCGGTAAATGCGCTGGTGAACGGCAATTTCCTGGGACATCGTTGGTGGTGTGATCAATCCCCATCCAAGGAGGTGACCAACCACCAGAACACCTGTCTCAGCAGGCTACGAGCATCCGGAGCGCTACGCGGGCAATTGCTCAAGATGCTTTACGGCCACGTCTCAGCGGCGACAACGCCCCCCCATCTGACGAACCACACACCACCAGTGAAGGAGCTATGCAATGTCCGACATCATCCCCCGCACCAGCCGCGCCATCTCCGTCCCGGACGGTTTCACTCGCGCTGAAGGCCGCGATCTCATCCGTGCCCAAAACAAGGAAATCGCCTACGGGCAGATCAAAGCCGTTCGTGTGCAGGCCGCAGGTTTTGTCGCCGCGGTTGGCGTGCAGGCAGTGGGCCTGGTCAGCCGCGAGGCCGCATTTCAGGCAGACGGCGATCCGGCGATCACCAACCGGGTCAACCACATCATCGACCAGCTCGCAGTGTTCGTGGGCAACGAGGTATCCCGCTTCGGGATGGATCGGTACCGGCTATGACCAGCATCCAGGCCGCACCCGGCGGTGACTGCGCAGCAGCCGTTGATGTCATCCGCAATCAGGCATTGGATCTGGCCTGCGGCGTAGTCAGCGATCTGCTCAGCGTGTGCGACAAGCACACCGCAGACGCGCCAGCTAGCAGCGAGCATGTCCGTGACTTGGCAGCCACCATCGCCCGCACGGTGCTCGATTGGATCGACAGGTGGCCATCATGACAACAACGATCATCTTCGCAGCGCAATGGCTGTGCTCGGGGATGTTGTTGGCCATCAGCTCCTTGATGGATTGGGCCGGCTACGACTGGTTGTCGACGCGCCAACAACACCGCCACTACGCACGCCAGCACCACGAGGCCGAGTTGGCCCGCATCGATCAACAGGCCGACGTATCCGTGCGGCGCATCGCCACCGCCTTCCATGCGGCCCAGCAGCGGGTTCGGGAGGAAGCAGCTCTGGTCGATGGATGGCGGGCCATCATCCGCCCCTGGCCCGAGCACACCGGAACGGACCAGCAGGTCACCACGCGGGAAGGGCAACCGGCATGACACCGATCACCGGATGGACCGACAAGCTCGTCAGCATGTGTGTCGGAATTCTGTTTGGTGCGTTCGTGCTCTATTGCGCGGTGCAGCTGATTGCGTCGATTTGGCCGTGGCTGGTCGCCATCGTCGGGGCTGGCGCACTCGTTGCCGTGGCGGTTGTTGTGTACCAAACAACACGCAATCGGTGGTAGTTAGAAGCGTTTTCAACTTCGATATGGGGTTGTCGTTTCGGTGTTGTAGTAATTGCAAAGCTGCTTGTCCATTGAGTTTTGACAATTCATAGTGAAATGCAGGTGCATTGCCGAAACGCAATGCCAGAGTGCGCCCGTCCAGGCGCAAGAAATCCATTAAACGAATTCGTCAAGGAGGTGCACTATGTCCAAAACCAATCGTCCTAATTACCGTCGTGCCGATCGCGAGGATCGCAGTCGCAGGAGTAGCCGCCGGGATCGCCGCATCGTGGTGCGCGGGGTGCGGCGCGATCCCCCGGATCTACGCAAGCTCGCACGTGCTGTCATCGCGTTGGCGATGGCGGAAATGGAAGCCGAAAACACCCCGGTCACCGAGGATGCACTGCCCATCGGGCAGAACGTCACCGAACAGCCTGACAAGGGGCAGCAGCCCGACGCCACCGAGCCTGAGTTGTCACCGGATGCCGCGGCAGATGACGGAGTGCGTCCATGACCGCTGCCATCGGGGCACCACAGGCTGCTGATGTGTTGGTGTGGCAGCAGGTGATTTGGCCGCTGCCGCTGCGTGAGTCTGCGGCGCTGGGGTTGGTGCGGCATTTGGCTGCCCAGCCCCATGCCCCGCAACTGATCGCCGAAACCCGCTCCGATGTCACCGGTGTGACCTATCTGCTGGGATGCCCTCTGCGCTATGCCGCCTCGGTGCGGGAAGTGGTGGAGCAGTTGGTGCGCGGTTCGGTGGTGGTGCCCTTTGAGGCCAGCGAGCGTGTCCCGGTGACGACGTCACGACGGGTGCAACTGTCCTCGAGCGTGCGGCCTCTAGAACCAGTTGATCCGGTGGCCTCCACCCGTTCGGTGCTGCATGCCCTGACCACTGTGGACAGGGGCGAGCAGCTCGTGATCCAGCAAGTACTCGGGCCACGCTTAATGCCCCGCACCCCACCGAACCAATCACCGGCAGCAGGCCAATCCGCGGTATCCAAACTGTGGACGGGTGTGGCACACGAGCGCGGTGCCGATGCCCGCCAGGCGCTTTCGAAGAAGATCGGCCAACACGGTTTCGCCGCCACAGTGCAGCTCGGGGTACAGGCCTCCACCTCGGAGCGTCGCCGCACCCTGCTACTCGGGCTGGCGGCAGCCTTCGGAACCGCCAATGCTCCGGGAGTACGGGTGCTGCTCAAACCTGACACCGCGCAGCGCCTGAACACTCCGAAACCATTGTGGTCGTGGTGGACTCGGGCCAATCACCTCACGGCAATGGAAACGGTACGCCTCTCGGGGTGGCCAGTAGCGGACCGCGACGACGAATCCCTTCCGGGACAGCCGCCCAAGCACCCCAAACCCATCCGTCCGTCTGCGGCGATGCTGTCTGGCGAGCAGGTGCTCGCGACCGCGAATGCTCCCGGCACCAGTGGGACGCTCGGGTACAACACTTTGGACCGGATGCGTCACACCTGGCTACTTGGCCCCTCCGGTACCGGCAAATCCACCTTGCTGCTAAATCTGATCGTCCAAGACCTCGAAGACAATCGTCCACTGGTGGTAATCGAGCCAAAAGACCTTGTCGCCGAAATTCTGTCACGGATACCAGCACATCGGCTCGATGATGTGGTGCTGCTCGATGCCCTCGATGAGGCACCCGTCGGCATCAACCCCTTGCAGCGGGTGGCCGGCGACCATCGATCACCAGAGGTGGTGGCCGATAGCCTGTTTGCCACCTTCAAAGCCCTATACCGCACCGGCAACAGCGATGGCCTTGGCCCTCGCAGCAGCGACATTCTGCGGCACTGCCTAACCCTCCTTGCGGGACGCTCCGATGCCTCACTGGTGATGTTGCCGCTGCTGCTGACTAACCCTGGCTTTCGCCGCTCGGTGACCCGTGGCGCCATGGCCTCCGATCCGTTCGATGCCGGGCCGTTCTGGCAGTGGTTCAACGAACTCTCACCGGAAGCTGCCGCCCAAGTCGTGGCACCGCTATCCAATAAGGTGCGGCCCCTGCTGGATCGGCACCTGCGAGCAGTCCTGGCCCAACGACAGCCACGCTTCAACATCCGCCAAGTCCTGACTGGGAAGAAGGTTCTGTTGGTGCCCTTGCAGAAAGGTGTGCTGGGGCCGGAAACTTCTGGGCTGCTGGCGGCGACGGTGCTGGGCGAACTGTGGCAAGCCATCCGCGAACGCACCGCCATCCCCGAGACGCAGCGTGATCCGGTGATGGTCTATGTCGACGAAGTCCAGGAATTCCTGAACCTGCCCACCGATCTCGATGACGCCTTAGCGACAGCCAGAAGTTTGAAGGCCGGGTTTCATTTGGCGCACCAATACGAAGGGCAATTGCCTCGTGCGATGGCCGAAGCGTTCCGCAGCAACGCCCGCAACAAGATCTGTTTCCAGCTGTCGGTCGCTGATGCTAGAACCATGGCCACCGGCCAAACCGTCCTCGCTGCTGAGGATTTCACCACACAACCGGCACACCACATCTACGCCAGCCTGATCCGGGACAACAGCATCCAACCGTGGGCATCGGGAACCACGTTGCCGCCACCGCCAGAGATCAGCGACCCTGCCGATATCCGGCAGCGCAGCCGCCAGCAGTACGGGAAGCCCCGCAGCGAGATTGAAGCCGGATTTGCCGCACTGCTTGAACAGACGACAACAGATTCGGGCAGCGAGGGTGCGATTTCCTCACGCCGGAAACGAGGGACATCATGAATGATTCTTCGAAAGACTCTCTGCCGCAGGACAACACTGACCACCGTTTCGGTAGTCGTATCGAACCGACTCAAAAATACGGTGTCACCACCGGCGATAGTGGTCTACGGGATACGAATGATGGTGCTCATTTGAGCACCACAACACGCGCCTCTGTCGGCAGGTCGGGCAACCGGCATCGCACCAGGGTTCGTGACCTGGGAGCAGTGGCCGTGCGTCTGAGTCAGCGAGACTGGGCGATCCTGAACTCTGTTGCCACGCACCGTTTCCTGACCGTGCGTCATATCCAGATTCTGCATTTCGGGGAGCTGGCACCCGGAGCGGCCCGACGCATCACCCAGCGAGTGCTGGCACGGCTGCGTCAGTGGCGGGTACTAGCCGCGTTACCGCGGCGGGTAGGGGGCACCGTGGCGGGCAGTGACGGATTGACTCACCATGTCGATGAGATCGGTTGGCGCCTCCTGCAGCACGGTTCTGGCCGGGTTCGCCGGCGGTTCAATGATCCGTCAACCCGTTTCGTGGACCACCAGCTAGCAATCGCCGATGCCCACACCGCCGTCGTTGTCGCCCAGCAGGCCGAGAAGCTGGAACTGGTCAGCTGCGATATCGACAGCCAGGCGTGGCGACACTATCTCGGGCTCGGTGGTGCCCGCCTGCAACTCAAACCCGATCTGTACCTGGAGACCTCTAGCCCACCAGCAAGTGACTACATCGACCTGTGGTTCATCGAGATCGACCGCGGCACCGAATCCATCCCCGTGCTCCTCGGCAAATGCCGCGACTACGTGACCTACTACCGCACCGGCAGCCACGGCAACGAATTCCCCCAAGTGCTCTGGCTCCTGCACGCCGCCACCCCCGAACGGCTCGACAACCGCCGCCAGGCACTAACCGCCGCTCTGGCCGCCGACAAGACCCTGCCCGCCAGCCTGTTCCAGATCCTCACCCCCGACCAACTCATCCCCACCATCACGAAAGGAGCCGCCCTATGAATAGCCCCACCCCCGAAGAAACACATCCCGTCCCGCAGAGGTACCGCACAATCCTGGCCGATCCACCATGGGACACCCACCAACGCGGCACTCGCGGTGCCATCCGGCACTACCCGCTGCTGTCGCTAGATCGGATCAAAGCCATGCCCGTTGCCGATCTGGCGGCAGATGATGCGCATCTGTGGCTGTGGGTCACCAACGCCACCCTGCGCGACGGCTACGACGTCATGACCGCGTGGGGATTCACCCCACGTTCGCCGCTGACCTGGTGCAAGCCGCGCCTGGGACTCGGAAACTATCTGCGCAACAGCACCGAGCACCTGCTGCTGGGCACCCGAGGAGATGCCCCGGTGCGGTTCCGTGCCCAACCCACCTGGCTGTTCGCTCCAGTGCAAGACCACTCGCACAAACCCGAAGAGGTCTATGGCGTAATCGAACGCCTCAGTGACGGACCGTATCTGGAACTGTTCGCCCGACGCTCGCGACACAACTGGCATGCCTGGGGCAACCAGATCGACTCCGACGTAGTGATTCCCGGCTACCCGGTGCCGTCCGACCGCGGGCGCCAGATACGGCAGCGACCCGCATGACGGGGGTCAGACGGATGTCCTCGTTGGTGTCCTGCGGCTGTACCTGTGACGGCACAAAGCCGTCACCAGCCGCTCGCACCAAGGAGGTACGACATGTCCACGCCAGAATCGGGTCTGAAGACCCTGGCTATCCGGCTCGACCCGGGAGTGCACGCGCAGCTGAGTTTCATCGCTCAATTGCGCGGGCAGACCATCAACGACGAAGGCATTGCCGCCATTGTCGATCACGTCCAGCGGGCCAAAAATGACCCGGAACTGCGGGCCAAAGCCGACAGCGCCCAAAAGGAGATCGAACGCGATGCGGCGGTCAAGAACGCCGCCATCGCCAGCATCTTCACCGACACCCCCACCGGCAAGACTGCGCCACCATCACGGGCGCAGTCACGCCGCACCGGGGACACCCCCACGGACAGCTGAGCACCTCCTGGCTGTCACACCGGACCGGGCAGGGGATCGCCGCAATGCGATCCCCACCCGGTGCGGTCACCCCCTCCACAAACACGTATCCGATAGCCATCCAATCGCTAAAGCCTTTACCGAAATATGTTTTATTACAATGCTTTTCGTATTTACGAAATACAAAATGGCGTTGCGAATTCACATAGAAAGGCGGTATAATAGTGAAAAGGTAATGGAGACAACAGAAATGAATACTGTCCAGCGCAGACAATTGGCCGCCCTCCTGAAAACCAGACGCACAAAGCTGGGTCTAGCGGCCAACGAAACCGCGCGGCGTGCAGGAATAGACCAAGCCAACTACTGGCATATCGAAGCTGGCCGGGTAGCCAAACCCGATGCGGACAAACTGCTTGCCATCGGTCACACCCTCGGCATCCCCGCCAGTGAACTGTTCGCCACCACCGGCTGGATGCCGCCAGCAGAACTGCCCGCGCTACGCCCGTATCTGCGCACCAGATACCACCTGCCGCCCGAAGCCCTGACCAAACTCGAAGCCTCCGTGCAAGCCATCGCGGGTGAATACGGCATCAGCATCGACCGAGGCCCGGCACACAGAGAAGACGAACACCCGCACACCCAGTAACAGTGCAGCAGAAGAGGTAACGAGCACCACCGCTCACCGGAAAGGAGGCACCCGCCATGCCCACGCGCCCAATCACGCAACCCATTCACCATCTGAGCGTGCTCGCACTGCTGCGGGCCTGCGTCCCGCCCCATGACAACATCACCTTCAACGAAGGACTGCAGATCGCCGAACGACAAGCCGCCAAACTCCTGGAATTACATAGCATCACAGACGGACCCGTCCCGGACTCCGTGATCACCGGCATACCGCACATCCGCATCATCAACACCACCCGACTCGGTAGCACCACCGTCGCCGACGGTGCCAGCATGTGGGATACCAACCAGCGCCGCTGGGTCATCCTGCTCAACCACGCCAACACCTTGCAGCGGCAACGCTCCACCCTGGCGCACGAGTTCAAACACATCCTCGATCACCCAATCGACAACCTGTACAAGGCAGCTCACCGATTGAGCAGCTCCCGGCAAGCCGAACACGCAGCCAATCACTTCGCCGGATGCCTGCTCATACCCCGCCAACTCCTGCACCGAGCCTGGCACAACGGCATCCAAAACCCCGCCGCACTCGCCATGCTGTTCCAGGCCAGCGAGCACGCCATCACCGTACGGCTCCACCAAACCGGCTTGGTGAAAAGCGCCAAAGATTTCAAATCAGCTAATTCACAGGAGGTTTCGTATGAGTTTTGACGACGACATCAGCGCCATCGATGCCGCGCTCGGTGGGTTCAACACCACCGGCGCATCGGCCCTCTCGGAGCTGCTCGGAGTAGATGAGTCCGTCCTGTATCTACGAGTTTCAAGCAAGAAGCAGATGGACACCGCCATCGACATCGACCCGGACGGCAATTCGATTGCCACTCAACGCGAATCCACCACACGTAAAGCCGTAAGCCTCGGCAGCCCGGTCGTCAAAGAATTCATCGAACCCGGCGTCTCAGCATCGACCATCAAAAACCGGCCCGCGTTCAACGAGATGCTGGCCTACCTACGCGACCATCCCACCGTCAAGTACGTCATCGTTTACGCCCGCTCGCGTGCTTTCCGCAACCAGGCCGACGCTGTCACCACCAAGATCCTCCTGGACAAACTTGGCATCAAAATCATTTCAGCCCGTGAAGACTTCGGTGAGGGCATCCACGCCGACATGATGGAAGTCGTCACCGACGCTATCAACGAAGCCCAAAACAAGCTGTCGGGTGAAGACATCAGAACAAAACTGCGGCACAAAGCCATCAACGGCGGCACTATCGGCCGTGCCCGCCTCGGCTACCTCAACACCCGTATCGAATTAGGCGGCCGCATGGTCAACACCGTCAGCATCGACCCCCAACGCGCGCCCCTAATTCTTAAAGCCTGGGAGTTGTATGCCAGCGGCGACTACTCCATCGACCGCCTGACCGCCACCATGGCCGACCTCGGCCTGACCGCCCGACCATCCCCGCGCTGGCCCCAAACCCGCCCCGTCTCCGACAGCAAAATGCAACAGATGCTGCGCGACCCCTACTACGCCGGATATGTGGTCTACAAAGGAGATATCTACCCCGGACGACACGAAGCCATCGTCGGTCAAGAACTCTTCGCCCAGGTTCAAGACGTCCTCAACGCCCGCAGTGCCCGTGGCCAACGCGACCGTATCCTGACCCACTACCTCAAAGGGGCACTACTTTGCGCGCGCTGCCACCAACACGGCAGAACCGCGCGCCTCATCTACACCGAAGCCACCGGCCGAAGTGGACGCCGCTACGGGTACTTCCTGTGCCGCGCCCGCCAAGACGGCCTCTGCGACCTGCCGTACCTAGCCGCTGAGCGAGTCGAAGACGCCGTCACCGACCACTACACCACCTTGCAACTACCCGAAAACTTCACCACCGAAGTCCGCACCCAACTCGACATCACCCTCGCCGACGAACAAGCCAACGTGCGCGAACTGCACACCAGCTTCACCAGACGACTCAAAGACCTCGATGAACGCGAATCCCGACTCATCGACCTCGCCGCCGACGGCAGTCTGCCCCAAAACAAGATCCGCACCAAACTCCACGAACTACATATCGACCGACAACGCATCGAAGCCAGCCTCGCGGTCACTGGCGAAGAACTAGCGGTAGGGGCGGCAGTCCTGCGTAACGCCCTGCACCTGCTGGCGAACCCCCAGCAGCTCTACCGCGACGTCCCGGACCAGGTTCGCCGCCACCTCAACCAAACCTTCTACCAGTGCTTCTACCTTGACGACTGCGAAGTCACCAGCGACACCAAGACACCACTTTTTGCTGAAATCCACGATGCTGTCCCGACCTACACAGCCAGCACACGCCACCAGAGCAGCCACAACCGAGCTACCAACCCCCATAAACACAAGAGCCCCGGCACTGCCGAGGCTCTTGGTGTTGTTTCGTCCCAAACGGACCGGCTCACCCTGACCGACATTGTGGCGGTCACGGGTTCGAGTAAGACCGTTATGGTGGAGCTAAGGGGATTCGAACCCCTGACCCCCACACTGCCAGTGTGGTGCGCTACCAGCTGCGCCATAGCCCCATGTTTAGTTGTTCGTGCTCGGACGAAGTTACACCACGGCGACGGGCTCTCAAAATCTCAGCGCTCCGGCCCACCGACATCCTCTGCTACTTCCTGCATACTCCTAACCTGCGGTGACGCAAGTCTCCCCAGTGTCTCGGGCGCAAAAATCCACGCCACCGCCGCGATCAGCGGCATCGCACCCCCCACCACGAACGCCCATCCATAGGACGCTTGCTCGACGATCACCCCGGCGACCACAGGCCCGATCACCAGACCGATATCCGAGGTCATCTGAAAACTGGCCAATGCCGTCCCCGCTCTCCCCCGACTGCCCACCACATCGGCCACCGCGGCCTGCTGTGGGGACGCATACAGCCCCGCGCCGATGCCGCCGACAAGCGAGAGCACGATGAGCACCGGCAAGGATGACGCAAAGCCCATCGCCACCACGGTGGACCCGCACACCACCAGACCGGCGACCACGAGCGGTTTACGGCCGATGTCATCGGACCACGACCCGGCCAGGAAGGCCGTGGACACGTCCCCGGCCGCAAATGCTGCGAATACGAGTCCGGCAGCCCCCGGCCGTTGATGCAACGCCTCGACCACGAACAGCGGCAATAGCGCACCGCGAATCCCGAAGATCGCCCATCCCGCACTGAAATTCGACATCAGCGCAGCGAGGAACGTCCGATGATGCAATGCGGACTTCAACGTCACCGGCGTCCGCTGATGATCATCGGCGACCTCCAGCAGCGTGGAGTGCCGCAATCCGAAGTAGACCAGCAAGACGACGACCACCAGCGCCGCGGCGTAGATGATGAACGGCGCCGAAAGGCTCAGCCCCACAACAGCACTGCCCACGGCGGGCCCAGCCACCATTCCGAGCAGGAAGCTCGACCCATACAGCCCCTGCGCACGCCCTCGAATCTCCTCGGGTGCGATGCGCACGAGCAGCGCCGCCGCCGACACGGTGAACATGGTGGAGCCGATGCCGCCGAGCGATCGAAACACCAATAGCTGCCAATAGCTATGCACAAAGGCACAGATGCCGGTGGACACCGCGACGATCAGCAGCCCGGTCATGTAGACCCAGCGCTCCCCCAGCCGCTGCACGAGCGCTCCGGCGGCCGGCGCGAACACCAACCGGAATGCCGCGAACGCGCTCACCACCGCAGTCGCCGCGGTCACGCTCACCCCGAAGCTCCGCGCATACTGCGGCAGCGCCGGCGCCACCACCCCAAACCCGAGCGCAATCACCAGGCTGGCGACAACCAGAATCCATATCTCCCACGGCAGACGCGGTTTGGCGGCTGCGACGCTGTCGGTACAGCCACTCAAAGGCAATGCTCTTCGCGAAAGCGGCTCATCGCCCAATCACCGCGGAGACGACCTCGCGCGCGGCATCCTGTACCTGCCTCAAGTGCTCGGCACCCAGATAAGATTCGGCATAGATCTTGTATACATCCTCGGTTCCCGAGGGCCGTGCCGCGAACCAGGCGTTTTCGGTAACAACCTTCAGCCCGCCGATCGGTGCGCCATTGCCGGGCGCGTTCGTGAGCTTGGCGACGATGGGTTCACCGGCCAGCTCGGTGGCGCTCACCTGCTCGGGCGAGAGCTTGCTCAGTATCGACTTCTGCTCGCGGCTCGCGGGTGCATCAACGCGGGCATACGTTGGGGCGCCGTACTTCTCGGTCAGCTCGGCGTACCGCTGCGAGGGCGTCGCCCCGGTGACCGCCAGGATCTCCGAGGCGAGTAGTGCGGCGATGATGCCGTCCTTGTCGGTGGTCCACACCGACCCGTCGCGGCGCAAGAAGGACGCCCCGGCGCTCTCCTCACCGCCGAAACCGATTGTCCCGCCGATCAACCCGTCGACAAACCATTTGAAGCCGACCGGCACCTCAAGAAGCGTCCGGCCCAGCCCCGCCACCACCCGATCGATGATCGACGAGCTCACCAGCGTCTTGCCCACTGCGGTCCCGGCGGCCCAGCCGTCCCGGTGGCTGAACAGGTAGTCGATGGCGACCGCCAGGTAGTGATTGGGGTTCATCAGCCCCGCATCGGGGGTCACGATGCCGTGCCGATCGGAGTCGGCGTCGTTCCCCGTGGCGATCTGGTACTTGTCCCGCGATGCCACCAGCGAGGCCATCGCGTCCGGTGAGGAGCAGTCCATCCGGATCTTGCCGTCGTGGTCCAGAGTCATGAACCGCCAGGTGGCGTCCACCAGCGGGTTCACCACGGTCAGATCCAGCGACCACCGGTCTGCGATGGCGGCCCAGTAGTCGACGCTGGCCCCGCCCAGCGGGTCTGCGCCAATGCGGATTCCTGCGTCCTTGATGACGTCGAGATCGACCACATTGACCAGATCGTCCACATATGTCTGCTGAAAGTCATACCGCTGCACGGATTTCAGCGCCTGTGCCAGTGAGACCCGTTTCACCGAACGCCATCCGGTACGCAGAATCTCATTGGCGCGCGCGGCGATCACACCCGTGGCGTCGGTATCGGCGGGGCCGCCGTGCGGCGGGTTGTATTTGAACCCGCCGTCTCGGGGCGGGTTATGCGACGGGGTGACGACGATCCCATCGGCTCGATCGGTCGGCGTGCCGCGATTGTGCCGCAGGATGGCGTGGCTCACCGCCGGAGTCGGCGTGTATCGGTCCCGTGAATCCACAGCCACCACAACGCCGTTGGCGGCCAATACCTCTAGCGCACTGGTCCACGCCGGCTCGGAGAGTGCATGGGTGTCACGACCGATGAACAGCGGCCCGGTGATGCCTTGCGAGGAGCGGTATTCCACGATCGCCGCGGTGGTGGCGACGATATGCGCTTCGTTGAAGGCGCCGTCGAGGCTCGACCCGCGGTGCCCGGAGGTCCCGAACGCGACCTGTTGCGCGACGTGCCCCGGGTCGGGTTCGATCGCGTAGTACGCGGTCACCACGTGGGCGATATCGATGAGGTCTTCCGGCTGGGCCGGCTGTCCGGCGCGCGCATTGCTCACCCGCCTGATTCTGCCCGGATCAGGTGAACCGTGTCTTACCGAATGGCCGCTATTGGAGGGGCTGAATACCGACGGCCGTCCCGTACGCGCACACCTCAACGCCCGTGTTGGCGTACTCGGTGGTCTCGAAACGGAACGCGACCACGGCATTGGCCCCACGCGACTCCGCCTCAGCCGCCAGCCGGGACAGTGCCTCCTGGCGGCTCTCGTGCAGCAACTGGGTAATGCCCTTGAGCTCACCACCGGCGATGGACTTGAACGAGGCGGCAAGGTTGGAGCCGATGTGCCGCGACCGCACGGTTAAGCCGAAGACCTCGCCGAAGACCGCGGCGATCTTGTATCCGGGAATGTCGTTGCTCGTCACGATGATCATGAGCCCAACGTACCGTCGCCCGTCGGCTATGCGATCGAGGCGACGTCCTGCCACAACGGGCGCCGATCCCCGTCGGGATCGCTCTCCAATCGCGAGGGGCTGTCGATGATCAACACCTGTCGGTCCGGCACCGTATACATGGGCCAGCCATCCCCCGGTGTTCCGCTGTGCGCGAATGACAGCCAACGCCTCTGCATCTCGTCGCTGACGGCGCGGGCGGCCGCCCGATCCCTACGTCCCGCCAGGAACGGTGCGGCCACGGTCCGGTAGGTGCCGAACACAGCAAGCAGTTCGATGGCGTGGGTGGGGCCCAGTCCGTAGCGGCGCAGCGCCCTCGTCGCGTAGTCGTATCGGTAGAAGTACGCCGGGGCGTACCGGCCGTGCGCCTCCGCGACACGCCATGCCGCCGAACCGAACGCCAGATCTCCCGCCAGCTGCAGGAGCGCCTTCTCCGACGGATACCCGTCGTAACCGGCGACGATGCGCTGGACGAACTCGGGCCCGCCCTTGGACAGGGAGTGCTCCAACGCCTCCGGTGTGATCGGCAGGATCTTGAGCATCTTGGTGAACAGGGTCGCCTCTTCGGCGTTGTACCCGATGATCAGCGGAACACGATGCGACTCACCGCGTTCCATCGCTTCGACGGGGTCGAGCGGCAACACGTCGCCGTCGATGCTGGGCCCGATCCGCAACGACAGCCCCGGTACATGTTTGGCCGATCCGATGAGCCGGAACAACGCCTTCACCAGCTGCTGCGGTTTCGCGGACAGCACGGTTTCGGCCGCGTTCGAATCGCCGGCGCCCAAGTACTTCGCGAACTGGCGCGCATTGACAGCTGCATCCTCGGCGCTGACCACCAGGCCGGTGGCGGTGCTCTGGCAGATCGCCCGGTGGAACAGCCCGGCGGCCGACGGCACGGCGAGTAGCGTGTTCACGGCGTGTGATCCGGCGCTCTCGCCGAAGATCGTCACGTTGTTGGGATCGCCGCCGAAGGCGCCGATGTTGTCGCGCACCCATTGCAGCGCCAGCACCAAATCGCGCAGGTACAGATTGCTCTCAATGGTGTGCTTCTCATCGGACAACGACGAAAGGTCCACGCATCCAAGGCCGCCCAGGCGGTAGTTGACCGAGACGTACACGCATCCCTGCCGCGCCAGGCTCGCCCCGTCATACAGCGGAGTCGCCGAGCTGCCCAGAAAATACCCGCCACCATGGATAAAGAACATGACCGGAAGAGGCCCACTGATCGGCCCCTCGGGGGCGACCACGTTGAGGGTCAGGCAGTCCTCGCTGAGCTTTTGGGGCTTGCCGGGCAGGATGATGGCGTAGCGATGCTGCTGGATGGAGGCGGCACCCCAGGTGCGGCACTTGCGCACCCCCGTCCACGGCGCAGCCGGGCGGGGCGCACGCAGACGTAGCGGGCCCACCGGCGGTTCCGCGTAGGGAATCCCACGGAAGCGGTGCACGCCTCCCCGGGTGAATCCTTCGACCGTGCCGTTAGCGGTATTGATACGAATAGCGCGTCTCAAAAAGGACCCGGGCGTGCGGGGCGTCGTTGCCATCGACACATCCTAGGTAACCAACCGGTTGGCCCACAATGGTGGATCAGAGAGTGAGACTGAATCCGTCCCATGCGGCTCGTCGGGTCGCCTCCGGGTCCAGCTCCACGCGAGTGGCATGGTCGAACACCATCACGGCCCGATCCGGAGGTTCATAGGTGGGCCAGCTGTCACCCGGAATTCCACTGCGCGCGAACGCAAGCCAGCGTCGTTGTACATCGTTGCTGACCCGCACGGCGTCGCGACGGCCAATCGCCCCCGCCATCACGGTGCCCATCGCGCCGCGGTAACTATCGAACACGGCGAGCAGTTCTGTGGCATGTGTGGCGCCCATACCGGCCATTCGAAGCGCCCCGGGCGCATAGTCGTAGCGGTAGAAGTACACCGGCGCGTACCGATGGTGCGCCTCGGCCATTTGCCAGGCCGCGGTGGAAAAGTTCATGTCGCCGGCGAGCTTCACCCGGGCGTGACGCGCGGGGAACCCGGGATAAGCCGCCACGATGCGATCACGATGGGCGGCCCCACCCCGCATCAGCATTCCCTCGAGCGCGGCTTCAGACAGCGGCATCATCTTGAGGACCCGCGTGAACAGTTTGGCCTCGTCGGCATTGTGACCGACGATCAACGGAACACGATGCGCTTCACCGTGTTCCATCGCCTCGATGGGGTGGCGGGGCAGGTAGTTGCCGTCGATGCATGGGCCGATCGCAAATGACCCGCCCGGCATGTTCTCCACGATGTCGGCGATAAGCGCGTTGAGCGCCGCGCCCAACTCGGCGGGCGTCGACTGCAGCACGGTCTGTGCGGCCGTCTCCGGTGTGGCACCAAGGACTTGTGCGAACTTCTGCGCGTACAGAGCCGCCGACTCAGCGGGCACCGCCATACCGCTGGCGGTGCTCTGGCAGATGGCGCGGTGGAAGAGGCCCCCGGCGGCGGGCGTGGCCATCAGGGTCTCAACGCAGTGCGCCCCGGCGCTTTCCCCGAAGATCGTCACATTGCCCGGGTCGCCACCGAATGTCGTGATGTTGTCGCGTACCCACTGCAGCGCCAGCACCACATCACGCAGAAACAGGTTGCCCTCAATGAGGTGGCTGGTGTTCGACAAAGACGACAGGTCCATGGCACCCAGTGCACCCACGCGGTAGTTCACCGATACGTAGACGCACCCACGCCGAGCCAGGGAGCCACCGTCGTACAGCGGGGTCGCCGAGCTGCCCAGCAGGTACCCACCGCCATAGATGAAGAACATGACCGGCAACGGTTCGTTGGAGGGCCGATCGGGTGTGACGACGTTGACCGTGAGGCAATCCTCGCTGGCTCGCTGGACGCGTCCCGGCCCCAACACCCGGTAACGGCGCTGCTGCGGGGCCGCCGCGCCGAATTCGGTGCAGTCACGCACTCCGTCCCACGCCAAAGCCGGCTGAGGTGCACGCAGACGCAGTAGCCCGATCGGGGGGCGGGCATAGGGAATGGACCGGAAACGCCGCACACCGCCCCGTACGAAGCCTTCGACGATTCCGTTGGGAGTGGTCACGCGGACAGTGGGCGTCTTCGACCCTGAAGCCATGGGAGCCAAGATAGCTGCCCACGGGGTCGACGGCAGTGCCCATACAGGAAATCCAGGCAATTCGTGAGCAGCGGCACCACCGGCGACTGATAACTGATCACCGCCTCCAGAAATCCACCGGCGCCAGACTGCTCGGTTTCGACGCGGTCACGGGAACATACCTATCGATGCACCAGTAGCCACATTGGCCTCACCAGCCACTATCGTCACGGAAGTCTATTGCTGACGTCGATATGGCGTCCTGCCCCGGGAAGGTCCGACATGTCGCCGCGTCGCCGTATCTCCGTGGTCTTGCTGACCTCGGTCATTATCGGATCAAGCGTTGCGATCGATGTCGCGCCCTTGGCCTCTGCTGATCCCTGCACAGGCCCCGCAGCAGGGCTCCAGCCGCCGACTCCGGTCCCCGATGACGGTATGCCCGGCCAGGCGCCCCCGATCGGGCGCCGGCCCGTCAACGCGAACGACAAGGCCCCCCTGCCCGAACTGGGCAAGCTGCCGCTGGCCATCCTCAAGCAGGTCCTGCCCCAGCAGAGCGCTAAGAAAAAGCCGGGGTGGGCCCAAGAGCTGGCACGGCCGGCCCTGCCCAATCCTCCCGAGCCGGGCAACCCGTCCCAGAACAACCTGCAAGATCAGCAGGCCGCAGCGCCGGCGCCCGCCGTCGGCCCGTCCGCCGAAGCCGCCGTCTCCCCCTCAACCTCCGTCGTCGGCTGGGTCACCGGCGTAGACACCGGCGCCAACACGCTTCAGAAGTTCAGCATCTCCGGAACCGACCTCGGAATCATGTGGGACAACGGCGATTCGGCCGGCCATCAGGTGCTGATGGCCTTCGGCGATACATACGGATACTGCGGAATGAAGAGCCAGCAGTGGCGGTACAACACTCTGCTGCGCACCCAGGACAAGTCACTCTCGCGCGGACTCGCGGTGGCGGAGGGATCGACCTCGAACCCGTATTCGGGTTCCCCGCAGTCGCGCCCGGGCTACTCCAAGCAGATCATTCCGCCCATCAAGTGGGCGGCCCAGGAGCGCGGCATCATCCCGACCGCCGCCGTCTCCGTTGGGCGCACCCAGTACATGAACTACATGTCCATCAAGAGCTGGGACAGCGCCGGCGAGTGGACCACCAACTACTCGGCCACCGCGGTGTCCAACGACAACGGACAGAACTGGAAGACATTCCCGCAGAGCGTTCGTCCCTCGTCCCCGGATGCCATCAGCCAGGTCCCGTTTAGGGCGGGAAATGAGAACTTCCAGCAGGCGGCCTACGTGAAGGGTACCGACGGCTTCATCTACATCTTCGGAACACCTTCTGGCCGAAGCGGATCCGCCTTCGTATCGCGCGCATTGCCCGCAAACCTGCCCGATGCCGGCAAGCATGAGTTCTGGAACACCGATAGGGGCTCTTGGGTTCCCGGCGATCCCAATGCCGCGACGCCCATCATCTCGGGCCCGGTGGGCGAAATGTCGGCGCAGTACAACACATACCTCAAGAAGTACCTGGTGATGTACGGGGATAAGTCCGGCGACGTCTTGCTCTCGACATCGCCTGCTCCACAGGGCCCCTGGACCCCACCGCAGGTCCTCGTCACCGAGGCGCAGATGCCGGGCGGCCCGTACGCGCCGTACCTGCATCCGTGGACGACCGGCAAGGAACTGTACTTCAACCTGTCCCTATGGTCGGCGTACAACGTGATGTTGATGCGCACGACGTTGCCGTAACGCTACAGCCGTTCGATGATGGTGGCGTTGGCCAAACCCCCTGCCTCACACATGGTTTGCAAGCCGTAGCGGCCGCCGGTCTGCTCCAGCACTGAAATCAGCGTGGCCATGAGCCGACCACCGCTGGCTCCGAGCGGATGCCCGATGGCAGTGGCCCCGCCGTTGATGTTGACCTTGGCCAGATCCGCGCCGGTCTCCGCCTGCCACGCCAGTACCACCGAGGCGAAGGCCTCGTTGACCTCGAAGGCGTCGATATCGGCCAGTGACAGGCCTGCGCGGTCAAGGACTTTCGCGGTCGCAGGGATCACTCCGGTGAGCATGTACAGCGGATCGTCGCCCACTACCGCGACCGAATGCACCCGGGCTCGTGGCGTGAGGCCAAGGCGTTTTGCGGTCTCGCTGGAGGTGATGAGCACCGCCGAGGCCCCGTCGTTGATCGGCGAGGAGTTGCCCGCGGTCACCTTCCAGTCGATCTGCGGGAAGCGCTGCTCCCATAACTCGTTACGGAAGGCGGGCTTGAGCCCGGCCAGGACCTCGACGGTGGTCGATGGCCTGACGGATTCGTCGCTGGTCACCTCGACCAGCTCGCCGTTGATATTGGGAACCTTGAGCGACACCACATCGCGCGTGAATCTGCCCTCCGACCACGCCTGCGCCGCGCGACGGTGACTCTCGGCCGCAAAGGCATCCAGCTGCTCACGAGACAGCTTCCATTTCGCGGCGATCAGCTCGGCACTGATGCCCTGCGGGACAAGCCCTTCCGGATATCGCTTGGCAACCTCGGAGCCGAAGAAATCCTTACCCAGGCTTTGACTGCCCATCGGCACCCGGCTCATCGACTCGATGCCGGAGGCAATCACCACGTCGTAGGCCCCGGCGATAACTCCCTGTGCAGCGAAGTGGATTGCCTGCTGACTGCTGCCGCACTGTCGGTCCACGGTCACCGCGGGAACCGTCTCGGGCAATCCCGCGGCCAGGGCCGCCCACCGGGCGGTGTTTGAGCTCTGCTCCCCTACCTGCCCGACGGCGCCACTGATGACATCGTCGACGAGTGCCGGGTCGATCCCGGTGCGCTCGACGAGCGCGCGGATGGCATGCGCGTGCAGATCGACCGGGTGCACTCCGGACAGCGACCCACCCGGCTTTCCCTTACCGACGGGAGTCCGCACCGCGTCGACGATCACTGCATCTCTCATGGGTCTGCCTCCTGGATTCATCGTTGAAGTCCTCTTCTGCCGGTATACGCCCAGTTAGTTGGAAATCACAACTAACTGTGACCAGGTGCATACCGTGCTAAGTTGGGTTTCAGGACTATGAGAGATTGTTCGATAGCCAATGCCCTCGACGTAATCGGGGAACGCTGGACCCTGCTGGCCCTGCGCGAGATGATGCTGGGCAATCGGCGCTTCGACGAGATCGTCCGCAACACCGGCGCCAGCCGCGACATCCTGGCCACGCGGCTGCGCAAGCTCGTGGACGCAGGCGTGCTGGAGAAGCGTCAATACGAACAGCACCCTCCCCGCTACGAATACCTACTCACCGAATCCGGGCGCGCCCTCCGGCCGGTACTGTTCGCTCTCATGGAGTGGGGTGACAAATTCGCCACGGAGGGGCCCCCACCGAGCGTCTGGGAGCACCGGTGCGGCTCGGCCTTACATGTCCAACAGGTCTGCGAGAACTGCGGCGAGGCAGTGTCATTCGATGACCTCACGCCGCGACGACTGGGACGGGTGCGATGAGTGGCGAACCGTTGACGTATGAGCCTGCGGATGCAACGCGCCCGGGCGAGAGCACGTGGTCCGCTACGCCGCCCACGCTCCGACGATTCGAACAGACCGTCACCATCGGACATGGCGAGGCCGCGTGGCAAGAGGCCTCACAAGCGGTGCTGAACTGGGGAGTCAAGCGGCGCAGTGGTTTCCGGGTAGACCCGGAGGCCGCCGTGAGTGAGGACGCCGAGTTCCAGATCACCTTCGGATGGGGCCCGCTCGCCGTCCGCGAGCCGGTGCGCATCGTGGCCGTGGCCGATACCGACCACCGATGCGGGTTCGCGTACGGCACGCTACCCGGGCATCCGGTGTCGGGCGAAGAGGCATTTATCGTGCACAGGAACATCGAGGGCACTGTGTTTCTCACGCTGCGCTCATTGACCCAGCCCGCACCGTCCGGATTCTGGCGGCGGGTGTTCCCGGTACTCCTGTTGGCGCAGCGGGTTTTCCGCCGTCGTTATCTCCGGGCGCTATCGCCTTAATCGACAGACGCCGCGAGATCGACCAAGGCCCGCGCCGGTCCCGCCGGCGGGACTCCCGGTTTCCATACCGCGCGGAATTGACGGGTGAACACTGTGCCGTCGGCAAGCGTCACTTCATGGAGAGTTCCCGCCGACAGCTCGGGTGCCGCGATGAGTCGGCTGATCACCGCGGGTGCCAATCCCGTTGCCGCAGCGGCCTTGATCGCGGCAGCGGAGCCGAGCTCAGCTGCCGGGGTCGCAGGCTGACACACCTCGCTCAACGCCTCCCACACGGTGTCGCGGGTTCCGGAGCCGGGCTCTCGCATGAGCAACGGAGTTGTCGCAAGTTCGCGCAGCGTCACGGGTTTGCGTCGCCGAGCCCATGTGTGCGCCGGCCCCACCACAATGACCAGCTCGTCGGCGCCCAGCACTTCCCCATCCAAACCGGCGGGCGCATGTGGCCCCTCGATGAATCCGAGGGTCGCATTTCCACCCCGCACCAGCTCACATACCTGCTGTGTGTTGCCGACTTCGAGCGATACCGCAACATCCGCATGCCGCGAACGAAGAGCCGTGAGCCACAGCGGTATCCGATGATCGGCGATGGTGCGCGAGGCGGCAACGACCAGACGCGGCGCTTGGCCGGAATGCAGGGCAGCCACACCAGTGACGAATTCTCGGGCCGCCGCAAGGACCGGAGTGGCATGGCCGACTACCGCAAGTCCAGCATCCGTCAGCCGCGACCCGGTGGGGCCGCGCTCCAGCAGTACCAGCCGAAGGCGACGTTCCAGCGCTCGGATTCGCATGCTCGCAGCGGGTTGTGAAATGCCATGCTGCCGTGCCGCCGCACCAAGGCTGCCCGTCTCGGAGACGGACACCAACAGGTCCAGCACACCGATGTCGGGGGTGCCAGGAGGAAGAGGCATAAGCACAGTTTATGGGGTCTTGCCGAGGACGTGCGTGCATTGCGAGTCTGCTTCCGCGCGGGCGGCTGATCAGTTCACTTGACGCAGGCGACGCCGTCCGCACCCATCTGGCTCAAGTCGGTGGGCACGGGCGCCTGAACACCGGTTCCCGTCGCGGCAACCGCGGTCATGACGTCGGCGGAATCGGCATCCGCTGACGAATCACCCTTCTTACCCGCGCTGTGATGTGCGATGTAGTCGTCCACAGGGAATTGCGATCCCACGGTCAACTGAACGGTTCCAGGTGCGACCGCACCGGATTCCGTCATGGGCAGGTGCAGTTGATCGGCAAGCACCTGCGCGCCCTCTTGGGCATCCGAGCCGTACACAATCGAGCTCTCGGTCGACATGACCTCTGCCGTCGACGCACGACCGCGCGTGAATCCCCTGGCGGTAAAGGCATCTTCGAGTGCCGCACCCAGCCCGTCTCGCTCGGTCGCGTTGACCACATTGAGCACCGCAGGAGCCGAAAGAGGAGCCGCCGGGGACGCTGCAGCCACAGTGGGCGGGGCGGGGGCGATACCGGCGGAGAAACGGTCGTGGACGATCCGCCGGATCGTTGGGAGGTCGACGATGTTGACGTCCGAGCCGTTGGAATCCTGGCCGAAGTCAGAAATGGGCAGCGTATAGAACGACGTCGGTCGTTTGGTCAATTGCGAGGCACGCGCGGCGAAGTCGACAATGTTGAGCCCGGAGTCGATCGCGACGTTCTCGTGCGCAACATTCAGAATGTTGCGTATCGCCGCGGGGTTCGACATCACCCCGCCCTTGCGAACCGCAGTCAACAACGACACGAGGAAGGCCTGCTGACGACGGGTGCGGTCCATATCCGTGAACGACCCGTCGTTTTCGTCACGCCGTTGCCTGACGAATGCCATCGCCTGGGATGCGTCGATCTGCTGGACGCCTTCGCGGAAGTTGGCGCCGGAGAACTCATCGACCGTATCGTGGTTCAGGCACACCGAAATAGGCTGCACCGCCTTGGCGATCTGGAAGAACGCGGCGAGGGTCACTTCCACGAAGTGGTCGATCGTCACACCCAAAAAGTCGCGCACCGTATCGATCTGGGCCTTGCGCCCTGCCTCACGGGCGGCCTGCTCACGCGCGGTCAGATCGTTGGCGCCCGCCGCGTCGGAGCTGCCGTTCGCCTGCGCATCCAACGCCTGCTGGTAGGCAAATCCGTAGGCCTGCTTCACCTTGCCCTTGCATACCGACCCGGGGCAACCCGCCAGGTCCACATAATCGTCACGCGGGATCGACACCGCAGTGATGGGACCGTCGTTGCCCGGGATATGCACCACAATCAACACATTCGCGTTGTACCCGCCCGACGTCTCGTCACCGGCGTGCAGCGCGTCATACATCTCCTGCGGCAGCGGCTTCCCGTTTTGGTCGAGCCGGCTGTCCAGCCCCATCAGCAGGATGTTCTGGTCCTGGCCGACGGGAGTAAGCACTCCGGGCAGCACATGCGACGTGATGATCTGCCCCACCGTTGTGTTGTACCCGGCCCAGCCAAAGCCCGTGATGGCCATGACAAATGCCGCAGCGATACCGACGACCAGACGCCCCTTTTCCAGCACCCAGCGCTGCGCCTGACCAGACTGTAGTTCGCCCATAACAATTGACCATTGTTCTGGACGACTCGTCCAAAACCCGGCAAGCACGCATCGGATTCCGCGGCGAGTCCCCACTCGCGCCTAGCTGTGAGGTACTTGTGAATCCATCACGGCCACCCGCTAATCCGCGCGGATAAGCCCCAGGATCGGGATAACCCGGGTGGTCTTGCGCTCGTACTCGGCGAAGTTCTCGTAGCGCTCCGCCTGACGGGCGTAGACCCGGTCGCGTTCCGCACCCACCACATCGCGCACGGTCACCGGGTAGTGGCTGCCGCCAGCCTCCACCGACACCTTCCCGGGATGGGCGAGAGCGTTGTAGTACCAGCCAGAGCTGTGGTCGCCGCCGTTGTTGGAGGCGAAGACGTAGAACTCGCCACCGTCCTCCCCCGGTTGATAGGCCATGGGATTTTGCCTCGACTCGCCGGACTTGGCCCCCACGGTGTGCAGGATGAGCATGTCGAATTGAGCAAAGAAGCCTTCTGCGCCACCGGTATCGCGGATCTGGTCGATCACATTGGCGTGAAAGTCGGTTTCGGTCATGACAGATTAAATGTCAATTCAACTGACATTATTTCCGGCGAGCCAAGAAATCTTCGACGAGCCAGTCGAGGAACTCGTCGCCCACCGCCTCCCCCGTCACGATCACGCGGTAGTACAGCGGCGCCACTAGCTGTTCGGCTAGACGAGCGATATCCACGTCGGCGGGCAGCTCTCCTCGCGCCACCGCACGGGCGAACGGAATCTGGTCCCGCGCCTGCTGTTCACGCAGATAACGAGCCCGGAAAGCATCCGCAAGCTGTGGGTCATGCTGCGACTGGCCAATGAGGGCCCGGAACACCGCACCCGCATCATCGGCCATGAGGAACAGCGCGGTGACACCCAGGTGGTGCCGCAGATCGGCTTCAAGGCTGCCGAGATCGGGCGGGTCGAGCTGGAGCGCAGCGTCTTCGAGGAAGACGTCCATCAGCACGTCAGCCTTCGAACCCCACCATCGGTAGACGGTCTGCTTGGCGACACCCGCCGCCTTGGCGATGCCTTCCATGGTGACCCCGGCATAGCCCTTGGCGACCAGTAGATCGTCGGCAGCGTGAATGACGGCCTCGCGAGCGGTGTCACTGCGGCCATGCCGGTTTCCGAAATGACGGCGCGCGTCGTCGGCCTCGCGGGGCTTCGCCGTCTCGTTCACAACGTTCATCGAATCACCACCCTAGACTAGACGAGACGTTGCGTCTATTCTAGATATCATGACAACAACACTCCATGAATCCGAATTCGCCGCGATCGTCGACCGACTCTTCGAGAACGCCTCGCACGACGCGCCGCCCGTCGACCGGGACACCTTCCACAAGAAATCCGTCGAGGAACGCGTCGAGCTGTTCCAGAACACCTACGTTCCCGTCGCCCCCGATGGCGGTCGGCTCCTCTACAGCCTGGTCCGCGCCGTCAAACCGAAGACGATCGTGGAGTACGGGTTGTCGTTCGGGATCTCCACCCTGCATTCAGCCGCAGCCGTTCGCGACAACGGTTTTGGCCGCATCATCACCACCGAGATGAGCACCGCGAAGATCGCCGCCTCGCGCGCGACATTCGCCGAGGCCGGAGTGTCCGACCTGATCACCATCCTGGAGGGCGATGCCCGCGAGACGCTGAAGACGATTGAGGGTCCGATCGAATTCCTTCTGCTGGACGGCTGGCCCGATCTCGACCTGCCGATCCTCAAGATTCTCGAGGACAAGCTGGCGCCGGGCGCGCTCGTCATTGCGGATAACGTCGGATTCGAAAGCAGCAAGCCGTATTTGGAGTACGTCCGTACGCCAGAGAACGGCTACGTGAGCGTGTCGTCTCCTATCGGGGAATGCATGGAGCTCAGCACTCGTTGCGGCTAGTGAACCGTATGTCCCGAACGTGAAACATAAGCGCTGGCGGCGGTCGTCTCGCCAAAGCCTCCCGCCGCCAGCGCCTTCAGAACCACTCCACGAAAGGTGTGGCATGTCCAAATCTACCTTCGGCCTGTCGGCGGCCGCATGTACTTCGCTCGCGTTGCTGTGGGCCGCGCCCGCTGCCGCGGGCCCCAAATCGCCTCAAACGCCCAGCGAACTCGGTGCCGAGCTCCAATCGCAGGGCTATAAGGTTCAGTACGAGCGAATCGGCAACTGCGCCTTGGACAGCGGATCGGTTGTCGGCACCCGGATAGGGCCGGCCGTGTGGGCAGATACGACCACACAAACCAAGGCCGGTGGCGGTGTGGGTGACGGTGCCGGCACCCGCGGAGGCGTCACCTGGTCACATGACATCGACCATCAGATCGCCTACATCACGGTGGCGTGCAAGCGCACGGCGAAGTAAAGGGCAAGCTACTTCATGTCCCAGGCTCCCAAGGCTCAAGACTGTGAATCGAATACAGCTTCTATGCTGGCAGCGTGCGCGCGAGCGAGGCCATACCCACGATTAAGGTCAGCGCTGTCGTGCTGCGAGATGACCGCGGAGCGGTTCTGACCGTCCGGAAACGTGGCAGCACACGGTTCATGTTGCCCGGCGGGAAGCCCGACATGGGCGAAAGCGCCGAAGAGACCGCCGTGCGTGAAGTCCGTGAAGAGCTCTCGATAAATCTGGAGCCGACCGCACTGCGCCTAATCGGAGTCTTTAGAGCCGAAGCCGCGAACGAACCCGGATTCGACGTTGAGTCAACGGTATTCGAGCATCCGCCGGTGCCGGTCAGTCAGCCTGCGGCCGAGATCGTAGAGCTGCGCTGGCAGTTACTCGAAGAGCCATACCCTGCAGATCTCGCGCCCCTACTCGCCGAGCACGTGCTTCCCGTCCTGGCCCAGCGCCAACCACGGGTATGAGGGCGCCAAGGAAACCCCTGAACCAAGAAGCCCCCCGAGCATCTCGGGGGGCTTCTTCTCTACCTTCGGCCTGTCGGCGGCCGCATGTACTTCGCTCGCGTTGCTGTGGGCAGCGCCCGCTGCCGCGGGCCCCAAATCGCCTCAGGCGCCTCGCGAACTCGGTGCCGAGCTCCAATCGCAGGGTTACAAAGTTCAGTACGAGCGAATCGGCAACTGCGCCTTGGACAGCGGATCGGTTGTCGGCACCCGCGGAGGTGTCACCTGGTCACATGACATCGACCATCAGATCGCCTACATCACAGTGCCGTGCAAACGGGAGGCCAGCCGCAGCGTTGCCAGAGCATCCTCTGCCGGTACTATCGTCAACATGGGGGCAAACATGCTGACTTGGGGCGGGGCGCTACTGGCTGGCTTGGTCTTCAGCCCAGTGGCGAACGCCGACAACGTGCCTGATCTATCCGATTTCACACGTGACGATGTCGCGGGCTATCTAACGGCACCGGTGCAGCCGGGTCGCGATCCGATGTTCTCGCTACAGTTCCGAACCGAGGATGGCTTGTTCTGCAGCCTAGTTAGTCGAAGTCTCGTCTGTACCCGCGACGATGGCACACTGCCCGGAGTGCTACCTCCCCCACCGGGACGCATCACCTACGCGCAGTTGGGGCTCAATGGATCCGGATTCGGGCAAACCCAGCGATGGGTCGACCAGAACGGACATTCCGTCGACCTGCGGAACGTATCATCGGCGAGGCTACTTCCAGCGCACCATAAGATCACCATCAGCTCCGATAGCCCGGACGCATATCCTCGCCTGGTCACATGCTGGGCGGACGAAGGCAGCATCGCCGGCTGCTACAGCGCCGACCAGACTTACCGATCGCAGCTGATCGTCTTCAGCGGTGACGAAGCCCCGAGGTTCCGACCATGAGGCGATTCCTTTGGGGCACAGCGGGCCTGGCAATTCTGGCGGTAGCCGTCATCGTGAGTCCCCAGGCCCACGCTGCACCGGATCTGTCGGGATACTCCCCGGTGATCGCCAAGAGCTACCTGGGCGAGTACTCGCCGTACTTCCGCGGAAGAGGTGGGTTCGATGTGTACGCCTTCAGCACCGATGACGGGTTGATCTGTCAGATCTCGTACAAAGACGTGATCTGCGGGCGCGTCGACGGCTCGCTGCCGGGGATGCCGGCTGCCTCGGTCAAAGATGGCTACGACCTCAAACTGACATTCGAGAAGGGCGGCGAGGTCACTCCGTTGGGGTTGCTCGGATTCGACCAAGACGACAACAGCAAGCGGGTCAACGGCTCTATCAGCCGATGGAAGGACCGACCCGATCTGCGATTACCCGCACGCCACAAACTGACGATCGCCGGTGAGGTGAGCCGCTACCCGAGCTATTTCTGGGTCGTCAAGGCCTCGAAGGACCCGACACACTCGACGGATGCCGAACAGGCCGAGGCCAAAAAGGCATTCGAGGCCGCCTGGGTCACGTGTGCGACGGACGGACAAGGCATGACCACCTGTCAGAACTCGCTAGGCAGAGGGTTCGCGATTTCGGAGAACGAGCTGACGTTGTACTGAACGCTGACAAGAACCTGATTGTGGTGCTCGGCCACGCCGACTACTACCCACGTTTCGGATTCACGCCAGCATCCGCCGTCGATATCACGGCAGGATTCGACGTCCCCGATGAGGCCTTCCTGGCCCTCGCGCTCGACCCCGAACGTGAGACGCCGCGTGGCCAGGTCACCTACCCGCCGGCGTTTGAGGTCTGACCGCAGGCACAAAATCAGAAGACCCCCCGAGCATCTCGGGGGGTCTTCTTCTGTGGAGCTGCCGGGAATTGAACCCGGGTCCTCCGGCCTGTCCTTAAGGCTTCTCCGTGCGCAGTTCGTTTTGTCTCTACTCGGATCTCTCAGTCCCACGAACAAGCCGAGATGACGATCCCAGCCGCTGTTAAGTGTCCCGGTGGTCTCCGCGGCCGAAACCACCGGTTGATCCCGCTAGCTGATGCCAGGGTCCGGGCCGCGGGAGCTCCCGGTCTGACAGACACGCAATCGCTTAGGCAGCGAGTGCGTAGTCGCGCTGATTTGAGTCGGCGCTTAATTGGTTGCAATGACGCTTACGGTGGTCTCTTGCCTGCACCGGCACGCTTCCCTTAATTCGATGCGCGAAGTCGAAACCCTTCAGCCCCTCGCATTCCCTCCGAACTTCGGTGGGACACTCCATCCTACCGCCGCATGTCCACGAAGCCACCTAATTACCGGCCCGCGCCACGGTAGCGTGCTCGGGATCACCGAACTTCGGGAGTAACACCATGCGAATGCTGCCCCCCATCTGTGCCATCGTCACCGCCGCCGCAACCGTCTTCGCCGGTCAGGCGTCCGCGGACCCGGCGGTGCCCAACCTTGACGGCTACGCGCCGGTCGAGGCCACCGCATTCGAGACCTACTCTGCGTACGCCACCTCGGGCGTGCAGTTCCTCACCCCGGACGGCCTGCGGTGCCGCATCACCTCGAACTCCCGGGCCACCGGCCTCGACGGCACGTGCTGGGGCAAGCTCCCCGGTGTCGCAGGCGACGAGAACATCGCCGCGGTGTCGCTCAATACCCCGGCCGCGAGCCTGACCCACATGCCCGACCTCGGCCAGCAGGAGATTGTCGCGCGGCCCGATGCGTCACCGGCCGGCCCCGCGCCCGTCGACCCCAGCGCCTATCGCCCGCTGACCCCCGGCCAGAAGATCACCTACGGCCTCAAGACCACCGACAAGATGATCACGTGTGGTGTGGGCGATCAACGCGAGACGATCTGCATCCTGCCCAATAACTTCACGGGCGACGGTCCGCACGGATTCGTGCTGTCGCCGACGGGCAGCCGAGCCTTCTAACCGGCGTCCGCGAGTACCTGCAGGGCGGCGTTATATCCGGGGATGAAGGAAATCGCCGGTCCTCCATGGCATCCTGCACTCCCGAGATACAAGCCGTCGACAGGCAAAGGATGGTCACGGTATCCGCGCGGCCCCGGCCTGTTGGGGCCGATTTGGTCCGCATGAACCAGCCCGAAGCAATAGTCGCCGCCCGGCGCCCCGAACATGGTGCCCATATGCCGCGGCGTGAAGGTGGTGTGCCGCAGCATGATGTCCTTGAAATTAGGAGCCAGTCGGGAAATCTTGTCGATCACCCGCTGCCCCATCTCCGTCTTCATCTCCCCGTATCGGGAGTGTTCCGTTTCGACAGGGAACCACAACGCAAACGCAGAGGCCGCGTGCTTACCGTCGGGCGCCAGCTCTAGGTCATGCAACGACGGGATCTGGAACACCACGGCGGGATCGGCGGGCACAATCCCCCGGCGGCAGTCTTCCCACTGGGTCTGCAGCTCTTCGGGTGTGCTGTAGATGCCAACCGTCGACTGCATCTCCGGATCGTTGAGATTCTCGTATGGCGCAACGAACTCCGGCAGCGCATCAAGAGCGAAGTGCATTTGCAGATAGCTGCCACGATGGTCGACGCGCGCGAACCGGTCGCGCAGATCCGCGGGCACCGCCGAGGGCTCCAACATCTCCACGACGGTGAGATCGGGCGCCACACACGAAACAACCACCGGTGCAGTGATTGTCGATCCGTCTTCCAAGCTCACCCCGGTCACTCGGCCGTCGGCAGTGAGGATTTCGGTCACCTTGCTGCGCAGGCGCACCTCACCACCATGAGCGGCGAAACGGTCATGTAGATGAGATGTCAACGCACCAATACCGCCACGGAGCTTCTTCATCTGCAAGGCGTTCGAGTCCGGCATCGCCAGCCCGAAGGCCAGCGCGGCTGCGCTACCCGGGGTATCCGGTCCGCGGTAGGTCATATTGAGCGCCAGGAATGCCAACATCCCGCGCAGCACACCGTGCTTCTCCTTGTCCGGGAAGTACCGATCCAACACATCGGTCACCGATCCGAAGAGCATCTCATTGATGCTCGAACGCTCGAATTCGTTTGTCGCGCAGGCATACATCTCGTCAAATGTCTTGGGCAACTGCCCCACCTCGAATCGACCCAGCGCCCTCGTGGGCGCCTGGCTCCATGCCATGATGCCCGCCATGCCGTTAACCGCCTCGGCACCGTGAACCTCGTTGAGATGAGTCAACAGCTTCATCGGATCGCTGTAGTAGATGAGCGGCTCGTCACCGATCCCCCTGAGCGCTACGGAAACAACATCGAGGTCGACGGCCGGCAAGGTGTCAAGCCCTAGGTCATGACTGAGGACAGCCGATGTCGGAAATTGGACTGATCCGGCGATCTCGAATCGGTACCCGTCGAACAGCTCCACCGTCGAGGCCATGCCACCGGCATACAACTTGGCGTCAAGGCATACCGTGCGCAGTCCCGACTGCTGAAGTTTCGCCGCGGCGGTGAGTCCGTTGTGCCCCGCACCGATCACGATCGCCTCGAAGTCCGCCATCACCCCACGTTGACACGGCCCGTCAAGTTTTGTCAATAGTGACAAAACTTGGTTTCAGGACATATCGCCGATTCCCGCCTTCAGGAAATCCAGCGCGGTGTGACTCAAACGCGCAAGCTCCTCAGGCGAGCGATCCTCCCCGAGCATCCACGCGTCCATGGCGCCGAAGACCGCCGCCGCGATACACCGCGCCGTCACGGTATTTTGCAGGCGCACATCGGGATTGGCGGCGACGCCGTGATCGCGAACGAGATGCCTCTCGATTACCTCGGCGAATTCGGCCTCCACCTGACGAATATGCCGCACGATGCGCGCTCGGTCGAGTTCCTGGTTACGCAGCGTCGCGATCTTGACCACCGCGTCGACGTCATAGGGGGCACCGAAGATCGCAGACTCCACCGATTCGATGACCGGCTCACCCGGCGATCGCGCATCCAGGGCGCTGCGGAACCACTCCAAGCCGAGGTCGTAATCCAGAAAAAGCAGATCATGCTTGGACTCGAAGTGGCGGTAGAAGGTACGCAGCGAGACACCCGCGTCTGCCGCTATCTGCTCGACCGACGTCTCCTCAACCCCTTGGCCGAGAAAACGCACCATTGCCGCCTGCCGCAGCGCGGCGCGGGTCCGCTCGCTGCGCACGGTCTGGGCAGGCCTCACCATTCCCGAAAGGTACCCCAAGGACGGCCGAAGGCAAGTTATGTCACTATTGACAAAACTGCCACTCGCTGCGAGGCTCCGAAAATGATCTCGCTGATCGTCCACGCAATCCTGGGAATCGCCGTCATCGCGCTCATCGTCTCCTCGAACCGGACGATATTCGCCCGGCCTGCAACGGGTCCCGCGTTATCGCTACTCGAGGTCGGCTACTACATCGTCGGTATCGCATCCATCGCGCTGGGTTGGTACTTCAACATCCGATACGTCACCGAATACCACGTGTCCAACCCCGTGACGGGGTGGATCGACTACATCAAGCTGATGTTCGTCAACCCGGCGGCGGGCTCGGCCAGCCAGGACTACACCATCGGCAACGTGATACTGCTGCCCCTCATGACCATCATCGACGGGTACCGCCGTGGCATCCGACGCCCATGGCTTTACTTCGTCTCCAGCCTCTTTACAAGCTTCGCGTTCGCCTGGGCCTTCTACCTGATCACCGTCGAACGGCAACGCAGGCAACAGATGCCGCAACCGGTGGCCACGTAATCCGCCGGGTCACATGCCTTTGGCGCGCCGGCCCAGTTCACGGGTGATCTCACGAGAGGCGTCCCGCTTGGCCATGTCCTGACGCTTGTCGTGTGCCTGCTTACCCCGCGCCAACGCCAGCTCGACCTTGACCTTGCCGTTCAGGAAGTACAGCGACAGCGGCACCAGCGTCAGGTTGCCATCGCGGATCTTGTCCAGAAGTTGATCGATCTGTGCTCTGTGCAGCAACAGCTTCCGGTTCCGCAGCGGCGCATGGTTGGTCCAGGTGCCCTGCACATACTGCGGGATATGCAACGCACGCAGCCACACCTCGCCGTCGTCGATGGTGGCGAACGCATCCGCCAGCGACGCCTTGCCCTCGCGCAGGGTCTTGACCTCGGTGCCGACCAGCTGGACGCCCGCCTCGTACACATCGAGAATCGAGTAATTGTGCCGCGCCTTGCGATTGGACGCGATGATCTGGCGCCCGTCGGTCGGTTTCTTACTCATCGTCGTACGTACAAACGGAGCGTCGCATAGGCGGTCACTCCGGCCAACAGGATGCCCAGCGCCGCCATCTGGATGGCCGCGAGGAAGACGTCGCCATAGGTGATCGGCGCGATCAGATTGGCCTGAATGAACTGTTGCAGAGCGCCATTCAGAATGGTCACCCGCGCCACGATCAGACCGATCACCGCCAGTGCCACGCCGGTAAGCGCAGCGATGACCGCTTCTAACAGGAACGGCAACTGTGTGTACCAACGGGTGGCACCCACCAAACGCATGATGCCCACCTCGGTGCGCCGCGTGTATGCAGCGACCTGAACCATGTTGGCAATCAACAACACCGCGCCCACGGCCTGAATCAGCGCGATCATGAACGCCGCATCCCGCAGGCTGTTCAGAACCGCGAACAACCGGTCGATGAGATCCTTCTGGTTGAGCACGCTCTTGACACCGGGCGTACCGACGAATGCCTCGTCGAAATCGGCATGCTTCTCCGGCTCCTTGAGCTTGACGATGAACGAGGCCGGGAACGCGTCCTTGCTCACATCCTTCATCAGGTCTTTGAACTGTGGCAGCCGCTTCTCCGCATCGGCGTACGCGTCGTCACGATTCACGAAACGCACCGACTTCACGTCGGAACGCTTCTCGATCTCGTCGCGCAGACCCTTACAGATATCGCTGCTGCAGCTGGTATCGCCGGCCGACAGATCCTCGGTGAGGAAGATCTGCGTTTCCACCCGGTCCAGGTAGATGGCTTTCGAGTTTTTGGCCAGCGATATCACCAGCAGACCACCGCCGAACAACCCGATCGCGATAGCGGTAGTGATGATCATCGCCACCGTCATCGTCACATTGCGACGCAGGCCGGTGAGGACCTCGTTGAACAGGAATCCAAAACGCATTTATCGATCCACTCCGTAGACACCGCGCTGCTCGTCGCGGATCAGCTTGCCCAGTTCCAACTCGATCACACGCTGACGCATCGAGTCGACGATGTGATGGTCGTGTGTCGCCATCAACACGGTGGTGCCGGTGCGGTTGATCCGCTCCAGCAGCGCCATGATGTCCTCACTGGTCTCGGGGTCCAGGTTTCCGGTCGGCTCGTCGGCCAACAGCACCAGCGGACGGTTCACGAAGGCCCGCGCGATACCGACGCGCTGCTGCTCACCGCCGGACAGCTCCGAGGGCAGCCGGCTGGCCTTACCGGTCAGGTTCACCATCTCCAGCACCTCGGGCACGATCCGGTTGATGATGTCGGTCTGCTTGCCGATCACCTCAAGCGCGAAGGCCACGTTCTCGTAAACCGTCTTCTGCTGCAGCAGCCGGAAGTCCTGGAAAACGCAGCCGATGCTCTGCCGCAGATGCGGGATCTCCCGACCGCGCAGCTTGTTGACGTGGAACTTGGAGACCTGGATCTCACCCTTGCTGGGCAGCTCCTCACCCAGCAGCAGCCGCATGAAAGTCGACTTGCCCGACCCGGAGGGTCCGATGAGGAACACAAACTCACCCTTGTCGATCTCGAGGCTCACATTGTCCAATGCGGGCCGAGCCGACGATTTGTAGAGCTTGGTTACCTTTTCGAGGCTGATCACGGCACGCCAGTCTAGCCGGGAAAGCCGTGATGACCCTGACGCCGCACTATGGAGCGGGAGAGGAAGGCTGCGGAGGAGGCACGCCCGGCAGCGGCGGAAGCTGCGGCGGGACCAGCCAGGGCGGTAACAGACCCGGCGGCTGAGGTGCCGTCGTCGTCGGGGGTGTCGGCGGCATTCCGCTGGGCGTCAACGTCGGGAACGTCGTGACGATCGTGTTGGTCGGCTCCGTCGTCGTCGTGGTGGGCGCAGTGGTGGTCGTCGGACGCCACGTGGTGGACGGCACGGGCCGCGGTGCGGGAGTGGTGACGCTGGGCTTCGGCACCCACGTATATCCGGGGGGCGGCTGTGGCGGCGACGGTTCCGGCCGGGTGACGTCGTAGAGCCAGGTCGCCCCGATGAGAGAGACGATCAGCACGGCCGTGGACGTCCTGATCCGAATCTTGTCGCGGAATTTCTTGGCGCGGGACAGAATCCTTTCCATCAGCGCGCCCTCGCCGGGTTCACTCATTCGAGATCACTCCGCTTCACGACCGGCTGCGGCTTGGTGTCGACACCTTCGTCGCGACCGTCGTCGCGCTTGGCATCACGTTTCAGCTCACCGGAGCTCGACGACGACATCGTGCGCACCACCGGGCGGCTGTCCCCCACCAACGCGACACCTGCCTTAGCCAGGGCCGCAATCACCTTGGCGCGTAACCGCCGTCCCACTTCGAACTGCTTACCGGGCAGCGACCGCGCCACCATGCGCACGTTGACCCGGTCCACCTCGATGCTCTCCACACCCATGAGTGACGGGGCATCGAGCAGCAGCTGCGAGAGATCGCGGTCTACGAGCGCCTGCTGGCAGACGTCGTACAACACATCGTTGACCCGGGCCAGGTCGACGCTCGTGGGCACCGGGATGTCGACGACCGCGCGTGCCCAATCCTTGGAGAGGTTGACCGCCTTGACGATCAACCCGTTGGGGATGGTGATCACCTCGCCCTCGGTCGACCGCAACTTGGTAACCCGCAGGGTGACCTCCTCGACGGTCCCTCGGGACTCGGTGGTCTGCCCCTGCACATACAGCTCCACAAGATCACCGAAGCCGTACTGCTTTTCGGTGATGAGAAAAAACCCGCTCAACAGGTCCTGGACGACACGCTGCGCGCCGAAACCGAGCGCACCGCCCAACACCGCGGCCGGACCCGCCAGCCCGCCTATCGAGATCCCCAGGACCCCAACGACGTGCACGGTGGTGATGACGACGACAAGCACCACGACAAACCAGGAGACCACCGAAGCGAGCGCCTGCCGGTGCTTGCTGGCTTCCGAACGGACCAAGGCGTCGCTTTGGGTGAACGAGCGGTCCAGCCGACGGGTGAGCTTTTGGGCACCCCAGTTGATGAAGCGGATCAGAATGACCGCACCAAGCACGGCAATGACGATCCGCAAACCGTTGTCGAGCAGCCAGCGTCCAACCTGGCTGGACCACAAGGTGTTCCAGCGCTCTGCTAGGCGAAGACTCGCCGCACTGAACTCAGCGGCGCTAGTCATCTCGCCGATTGCGCCAGCGGATCCCGGCCTCGAGGAATCCGTCGATGTCCCCGTCGAGCACCGCCGCGGGGTTGCCCACCTCGTGCTCGGTACGGAGGTCCTTCACCATCTGATAGGGCTGCAGCACGTACGAGCGCATCTGGGTACCCCACGAGCTACCACCGTCGCCCTTGAGCGCATCCATTTCGGCACGCTCCTCATGGCGCTTACGTTCCAGCAGCCTGGCCTGCAGCACGCGCATCGCCGCGACCTTGTTCTGCAGCTGCGACTTCTCGTTCTGACAGGTGACGACAATGCCCGTCGGGATATGCGTGAGCCGCACCGCCGAGTCGGTGGTGTTCACCGACTGCCCGCCCGGTCCGCTCGATCGATAAACGTCAACACGCAGATCGCCTTCGGGAATGTCGATGTGATCGGTCGTCTCCACCACCGGGAGCACCTCGACATCGGCGAACGAGGTCTGCCGCCGACTCTGGTTGTCGAACGGGCTGATCCGCACCAACCGGTGCGTGCCCTGCTCCACCGACAACGTCCCGTAGGCGAAGGGTGCATGCACGGCGAAGGTGGCGCTCTTGATACCCGCCTCTTCGGCGTAGGAGGTGTCGAACACCTCGATCGGATATTTGTGCGCCTCGGCCCAACGGATGTACATGCGCATGAGCATTTCGGCCCAGTCCGCGGCGTCCACGCCGCCGGCGCCGGATCGGATGGTGACCACGGCCTCGCGCTCGTCGTACTCGCCGGACAACAGCGTCCGGACCTCCATTGCCTCGATATCCTCGCGCAGCTTGGCACGATCGACATCAGCCTCGGCAGCCACCGAGGCGTCATCACCTTCTTCGGCAAGCTCGTACAGCACCGGCAGATCATCGAGGCGCTGCCGTAACGCCTCGACCCGCCGCAGCTCGCCCTGCGCATGCGAGAGCTGGCTCGTCACCTGTTGAGCGTGAGCCTGGTCGTCCCACAGGTTGGGGTCGGCGGCGTTTTCCTCGAGCGTCTTGATCCGGCTTCGCAGGCCGTCGACGTCGAGAACACGCTCCACCGTGGTGAGAGTCGTGTCGAGGTCAGCGATATCGGCTTGGCAGTCCAGATCCACAACAGTTCAGGCTACCGGGCAGATCGTGCCGCCCACTCCAACCCGATGTTTACGTGCCGACACCCTGCCTGCCGTGGGTGATCGAGGTGATGTGGTCGGCGCTGAATCTCAGCCGATTGCCCGCGTCCGCGACCTCGGCTTCGGTGAGGCGGTCGGGGGTTCCCAACACGCTGAGCATTACCGCCACCTCCCCGTCGCCGCCGAAGACGGGTGCGCCGAGAAACCCGATCCGTCGTGGCTCGCTGAAATCGATCGGCTCGCCCATCCGCGCCAGCAGGGCCGCGAGCATCGATTGGATGGTGTCGAGCCTCTCGCCGACAGAGCCGTGGCGGGCAGCCGCGCCGTATTGCAGGTAGAACTTGTCAACGCGATCGCTTTGCACAGACGCGAAATAGCCTTGCCGGCGAATGCCGGCCAACATGGCTTGCATCCCGCCCCACAGCTCGTCGGTGATCACCTGAGTCGCCCGCAGCAGCCATCGACGCACCGCGTCCTCCGGCGCCCAGGCCATAAACACCAGACCGGCAGGCGCGGCGAGCCGAATACGTTGCCCTACCTGGTAACTGGCACCGGCGGGCGATCGACCGTGCGATGCGATCACCGCGACGTCCTCTCCGGCAATCATCGACGCCGTACACGCCGTACCGAACTGCGTGGCGAGTTGCTTCACCTCCGCATCCACCACGTCGGCGATCTCAAAGCGCACCCGTGCCGCGTGACCGGTGATCAGCATGGAAGGACCGATGGAATACGTCTTGTGGCGGGGGTGGCGGACTATGTACCCGCCCTCCGTGAGCGCCTGAAGTATCGCGAGCGTGGATGCGGGATTGACGCCGACGGCCTCAGCGATCTCGGTCATCGACAGCGGCTGCGTGGGTCGACCTGCCAGGTAGTCGAGGATTTCGGTGGCACGCACAACGGCGGGTGCAGGCTTCGTCATTCGCACCCCAATCGGATCATCGCGCTGCTAATATTCGTTGGTATTTGATATATCGAATTTGACGAAGAAATGCAATATTTAGCCGCCTAGCTACCTGGGGGACCCGCTCCACATGTACTCCTTCGGGCAACAGCTAGCCGCTCTACCAAAATCAGAGTATGGCCCGTGGGCCGTCATCGCCGCTGGAGAGACCGAAACCGCGGCCGCATTCGCACGCCATATCGCCGCAAACGGCATCAACATCGTCCTTGCGGCACACGGCGGGAGAGCCGATGCGTACACGCTGACCATGACTGCCGGCGTGAGTGTCCGAACCACCTCTCCCGACGTCTTCACCGGCGAGCTCGCCGTGGCCACCGACGATATCGACGTGGGTCTGCTGGTATGCGTCACCGACCAGGATGCCGCCGGTGGCCGCTTCGGCGAATCCGACTTGAACCGAATGCGCACGCTCTATCTCACCCACCGGTTTGGGCAGAGAATCGCCGACCGCGGCGAGGGCGGCGTCATCATGGTGAGATCACTGGCAACACAAGGAATTTTCCACCACACCCAGCCACGCAACGCCGATTCGACGTTCACGTCGGGCATCCAGGATGACCTGCGCCGGCAAGACGTAGAGGCTGTCCTGTTCGACGATTATGTACCGCATCGGCCCGCGATGGATGCCGACGATCTCGCACTGATGGCATTGGCCCGGCTCGGACGGCGACGACACCGCCATTGTCGTCACGAAGTCGACCAGACGGACATCCACTCAGCACGTCGAGTCAACTGACGCCTTCCCCCATCGAGCCTGTATTCAGAGCGCGATCTGAGCCGGAACCTCGATCGCACCGCAGTCTCGTCGGGGTCTCCCCAACCAAACTGACGCACTGGTAAGTTCCTGACCGTGAGTCAGGATACGAAAACCGCCCCCCAGACCGAACTGCTGCACCCGACCCAGGACGAGTTCGCCGAATTCGACGGCGAAACCCGTCGTCTCCTCAAGGCGACCGTCGATTGGTTCGAGGAGCGCGGGAAGACCCGGCTCCTCCAGGACTACGTAGACAAGGTCTTCTACCAGGACTTTCTGGACTTCGCGGCACGCGAGAAGCTGTTCGCGACTTTCCTGACCCCCGCCGCCGACGGCGCCGGGAACGCCGATAAGCGCTGGGATACCTCCCGCGTGGCCAAGCTCTCGGAGATCCTCGGCTTCTACGGCCTCAACTACTGGTACCCGTGGCAGGTGACCGTGCTCGGACTCGGTCCGGTGTGGCAGAGCGCCAACCCCGACCCGCGCAAGCGCGCCGCCGACCTACTCGACGGCGGTGCCGTCGCTGCCTTCGGTCTGTCCGAGCAGGCCCACGGCGCCGACATCTACTCCACCGACCTGGTACTCACCCCGGTCGAGGGTGGCGGATACAAGGCATCCGGCAGCAAGTACTACATCGGCAACGGCAACTGCGCCCGCATCGTCTCGGTCTTCGGCCGCGTCGAGGGCCGCGACGGGCTGGACCAATATGTGTTCTTCCTCGCCGACAGCGAGCACCCCAACTACCGGGTGGTCAAGAACGTGGTGCCGTCCCAGATGTACGTCGCCGAGTTCGAACTGAACGAGTACCCGGTGAGCGAGGACGACATCCTGCACGTCGGTGCCGACGCCTTCAGCGCGGCGCTCAATACCGTCAACATCGGCAAGTTCAACCTGTGCTTCGGCGGGATCGGCCTGTCCACCCACGCCTTCTACGAATCAATCACCCACGCCCACAACAGGATCCTGTACGGCAACCCCGTCACCAAGTTCGACCATGTGCGCCGTGAGTTCGTCGACGCCTACGCCCGGCTGCTGGGAATGAAGCTGTTCAGCGAGCGGGCAGTGGACTACTTCCGCACCGCCAACGCGGAGGACCGGCGCTACCTGCTGTTCAACCCGGTAACCAAGATGAAGGCCACCACCGAGGCCGAGAAGGTGCTGGCGCTGCTGTCGGACGTCGTGTCAGCGAAGGGTTTCGAGAACAGCAGCTACACCGCAGCCGCCCGGATCGACGTCACCGGCTTGCCCAAGCTGGAGGGCACGGTGGCCGTCAACCTCGCGCTGATCCTCAAGTTCATGCCCGCCTACCTGCACCACTCCCAGGATCTGCCGATCCCCGGGGTGCAACTGCAGGCCGCCGATGACGAGTTCCTGTTCAACCAGGGCGCGGCAGCTGGCCTGGGCAGGGTTCAATTCCACGATTGGCGCAAGGCCTTCACTGAGAACGCCGGCATCCCCAACGTCGCGGCCTTCACCGAGCGGGCCGAGGCATTGGCCAGCCTGGTGGCCGCCGAGAAGGACGCCATCAAGAGCGCCGGCCTGGACCTGCAGCTCTCCATCGGCGAGCTGTTCACGCTCGTCGTATACGGCGGGCTGATTCTGGAGCAGGCCAAACTGCGCGGCACCGACGCCGCGCTCCTCGATCAGATCTTTGAGATCCTCAACCGGGACTTCTCGCAGTATGCGGTCGACCTGCTCGGCAAGCGTGAGGCCACCGCCTCACAACGGCAGTGGGCCAAGGACGTTATTTCAGAACCGGTATTCAATTCCGAACGCTTCGATGAGATTTGGAATCGGGTCGAGGCACTGTCCGGTACTTACGAAATGCGGGCCTAGTCCGCACGTCTACCGACGCACCCTCGGAACCGTCGCTAGCATCGGTGGGGTAACCCGTCCGCACAGGACCGCGGCCAGCCCCCTGTCGGCCAGCCCATAGCCGACGACAGCTGCTGCCTTGGCGGGCAGATAAGGACGTACGAGGGTGCGCGCCGTTCACGTCGCCATCGTCGGTGCCGGACCCTCCGGGTTCTTCGCCGCCGGATCGCTGCTCAAACACTCCGATTTCGACGTGCATGTCGACATGCTCGAGATGCTGCCCACCCCTTGGGGTTTAGTGAGGTCGGGCGTTGCGCCCGATCACCCGAAGATCAAATCGGTCAGCGCGGTGTTCGAGAAAACGGCGACGCACCCGCGTTTCCGGTTCTTCGGCAACATCGAAGTCGGAGTCCAGATCACCGCAGAAGAGTTGGCGTCTCGCTATGACGCGGTGATCTACGCGGTGGGAGCCCAGTCAGATAAGCCACTGGGCATCCCGGGCGACCACCTACCCGGCTGTGTGGCTGCCGTCGACGTGGTGGGCTGGTACAACGCCAATCCCACGCATCAGGACGTGACGGTGGACCTCTCGGGAGAGCGCGCCATCGTGGTGGGCAACGGCAACGTGGCACTCGACGTGGCACGCATCCTGGGCATGGACCCGGAGTCGCTGCACACCACAGATATCGCCGATCGCGCGCTGGATTCTTTGGACCACAATGCGATCCGCGAGGTGGTGATCATCGGAAGGCGCGGTCCCCTGCAGGCCACCTTCACACCGCTGGAACTGCGCGAAATGGGCGAGCTGCCCGGTGTCGACGTGATCGTGGACCCCGATGACCTAACCGGCATCAGCGACGAACAGCTTGCGGCCGCACCCAAGCCCACCCGCACCAACATCGAGACCTTGCGCAAATACTCCGAGCGGCCGCACACCGAGGGCAATCGCCGCGTGGTGTTCCAGTTCCGAACCTCCCCCATCGAGCTACACGGCGACGGCGAGGTGGAATCAATCACGTTGGGCCGCAATGAGTTAGTCGAGGAGGACGGATACATCGTCGCCCGTGACACTGGTGAGCGCGTAACCCTGTCTACCCACCTGGTGGTGCGCGCCATCGGATATCGCGGGGTAGCAGTGCCCGGGTTGCCCTTCGACTCGCGGCGCGGGGTCATTCTCAACAGTGCGGGACGCATTGAGGACCGCGACAACGAATATGTGGTCGGCTGGATCAAGCGAGGCCCTGTCGGCGTCATCGGAACCAACAAGAGCGACTCGCAGGGGACGGTCGACACCCTGCTCGCCGAGCTGGTGACCGCCGAACTGGGTGCCGCACCCGATGCCGCCGCACTCGAGGAATGGCTATTGGGTCACGAGCCACACATCGTGTCTCAATCCGATTGGCTGACCATCGATTCACGCGAGCGCGCCACCGGTGAACCACAGGGGCGCCCCCGAGTGAAGCTTGAGACGGTGCCCGAGCTGCTGGCCGCGACCGGACGACACGGAGAGCCGTGATGCTGGTCTTCGCGCAGGCGGCTCATCCGTGACCGTCCACATCGTGGTGTCACAGGTCATGCCCGCCGGCTGCGAGCAGACATTCGAGCTGATTCACGATTACGACCGACGGCTGGAATGGGACACCCTGCTACGCCGCGCATACCTGGAAGGCGGCAGCTCCGACGTGGGCGTCGGCGTGGGCACAGTCGCGGTGTGCACCGCGCGGTGGATCCTGGGCGGGTATTCCTTCCGCACTCGGTATGTCACCTTCAAGCCGCCCCATCTGGCGGCGATCAAGCTCGAGTCCAAGCCGCCCTTCTTCACCAAATGGGCGGCGTCGCTACGTCATGAACCGATCGACAGCGACGACACCGACCGCACCGCCGATCACCGCCAAGACCTGTCGCTGGCGACGTACACCATGACGTTCACCTGCAGGCCGGCGTTCATCGAGCCGATAGCCGAACGAATGTTCAAACGCGAGACCAAAAATCGGCTCGTCGCGTTGGCGAATTTCCTGCAGCGCGACGCCGCCTAGCTGATCGACACAAGGGCCGGCACCCTTGGTCTCGATCACCGATCCTTAACATCCCCTTAGAATTCTCTTATTTTCCTTATTTTTCGGGTACCTTCGCCCCTATGACTGAACACGCGGTGGTAATCGCTGGCGCCGGGCCGACAGGACTGATGCTGGCGGGCGAGCTGGCGTTGGCGGGTGTAGACGTGGCCATTGTCGAGCGGCGCGCGACCCACGACCTGGACGGGTCGCGCGCGGGCGGCATGACGTCACGCACCCTCGAAGTGCTGGACCAACGCGGGATCGTTGACCGGTTTCTACCCCAAGGATTTACCGCACCCGTCGCGCATTTTTCCGCGCTCCTTCTGGATATGACCGGCCTGCCGACCAGACACACATTCGGATTGGCGCTGCTGCAATACCGCATCGAGCGCACCCTCTCCGAATGGGTCGGCGAGCATGGGGTGCCGATCTATCGAGGGCGTGCGGTCACCGGGTTCAATCCATCCGACGACGCCGTCGATATCGAACTCTCCGATGGCTCGACGCTGGGCGCGCAGTATCTGGTTGGCTGCGACGGTGGACGCAGCCTGGTCCGCAAGATCACCGGCATCGAATTCCCAGGTTGGGATCCATCGACCAGCTGCCTGGTCGCAGATGTCGAGGTAATCGAGGAACCGGAGTGGGGTATCCACCGCGAGGGCGCCCTGCATTCCTTCTTCAAATTCGAAGAGGGAGGTCCCGTTCGAGTCTTGGTAACCGAGCCGCAGCTCGGCCGAACAGGTGAGCCAACCCTCCGCGACCTCAGCGAGGCGCTAGTCGCCGCTCGCGGCACTGACTACGGAATACACAGTCCCACATGGATTTCCCGATTCACCGATGTGACCCGGCAGGCTGCGACATACCGCAAGGGACGGGTGCTCCTTGCCGGTGACGCAGCCCATGTGCACTTCCCCATCGGCGGGCAGGGCCTCAACACCGGCGTCCAGGACGCAGTCAATCTCGGTTGGAAGCTAGCCCAGGTCGTCAATGAGACGTCGCCCCAAAGCTTGTTGGACACCTATCACACAGAACGGCACCCTGTCGCGGCTCGGGTGCTCCACAACACCATGGCACAAACCGCACTCAGCCGCTCCGGCGAGCGGGTTGACGCGCTGCGCGACATCATCACTGAGCTGTTCACCTTCGACACGCCACGACGCCACATCACGGCGATGATGAGTGGCCTGGACATCCACTACGACATGGGCCCCGGACATCCCCTCCTTGGACGGCGCATGCCGGATCTCGATGTGCTGACCAGCGATGGCATCGTGCGCGTGTTCACACTGCTGCACGATGCGCGCGGTGTGCTTCTCAACCTGGGCGCACCCATCACTGGCACCTCTGGATGGTCACATCGGGTCGACGCCATTGACGCCGAATACGTTGGCCCATGGGAGCTTCCGGTCATAGGTGTCGTCAAGGCTCCCGAGGCGGTGCTGATCCGACCGGACGGGCACGTCGCCTGGGTCGGCGACGGCACGGCCAACGGGCTCAACGACGCGTTGCATACATGGTTCGGGCCGCCTTGTTACAGCGGCGGCGGTTCGTAATACCGCGGAGGCGGTTCGTGCTTCTTCGCCGGATCCTCCGATGACGACGAATCGTCAACGGGTCCCGGTGGCGGCGGTGTTGCGGGCGGGGGTGGCGGCGGCACCGGATCGATGTTTTCGATCGACGGCGCCCCGCTTGGATACTGCTGCGGCGCAGGGCCAGGTGATGGAGCCAGCAGCACATCCCAGCGCTCGGGATTCTTCGGCGAGTACAACACGGGAATCAGATCACCGATGCGTGGCCAGTCGCTGACATCGCGCACGATCTGCCGGTAGGTGATGTACTCGGCGACCGTTGGACCGTTGAGCGCGCCGCTGATTGTGACCAGCTGCCCGCCGATCACTCCCTCGGGGCGGGGACTGACCCCGGTCACCAACAGGGTTCCTTCCACCGCGTTCATACCTGGCTGAGCCTGCCTGCCGCGTCGCACCTGCATGATGACGAGAGCGAGCGAGCCGCCGATCAGCAGTAGTGCCAAAAATTCCCACACACTGCCATGGTAGGACTGCAGGCATGACGCCCACCGTGTCCTTGCGCGAAGATCGTCGGCTGGCACTCGAATTGGCTGATGCCGCCGATGAAATCACCACGTCCCGGTTCGGCGCGCTCGATCTTCGGGTGGACACGAAACCCGACCTGACGCCGGTGACCGATGCGGACACCTCGGTGGAAGCCGTCCTGCGCTCGCTGCTGCACCGATCACGCCCGGAGGACTCGGTGCTCGGTGAGGAGTACGGCGGGGACTTCGAAGGACACGGCCGACTGGGCCGAAGCTGGGTGATCGACCCCATCGACGGCACCAAGAACTTCGCGCGCGGCGTCCCCATCTGGGCCACGCTCATCGCATTGCTTGTCGACGGCGTACCCGTCGTCGGCGTGATCAGCGCGCCAGCACTCTCGCGGCGCTGGTGGGCGGCGGAGGATCTGGGCGCATTTTCACGTGTCGGCGCAGCAGAACCCCGACAGATTCACGTCTCCAAGGTGGACCAGTTGGCGTCCGCAAGCCTGTCGTTCTCCAGCCTGTCGGGCTGGGCCGACCGAGGCACGCGTGACCGATTCCTCGACCTGACCGACGAGGTGTGGCGCGTCCGTGGGCTCGGCGACTTCTTCTCGTACTGCCTGGTGGCCGAGGGGGCGGTCGACATCGCCGCCGAACCCGAGGTCTCGCTGTGGGACCTGGCCCCGCTGGACATCCTGGTCCGCGAGGCCGGTGGGCGATTCACGAATCTGGCAGGTGAGGCCGGGCCACATGGCGGCAGCGCGGTGGCCACCAACGGGTTGCTGCACGACGAGGTACTGAGCGCGCTCTCGTAACTCCGCCTCCTCACACCAGAAACCCGGTGTGACGTGCACCTCGTTTTGCGCGGATCTTACCGCTTAGTAAGATACGGTTTCTTACTTCGGAGTAAGGTTCCGATCAATCTCCCCGCACACCTTTTATTGACCCCAGAAACGGCTGGTGACATGACCAACACGCTGACCCCGAGTCGCGACAAGAAGGCCGCCAAGGCTAAGAACCCGGCGAAGTACGAGACCGGCGTCGGCCTGCAGAAGCACAAGCGTGGCGCGATCGACATCCTCATCGCTGTGCTGACCCCGATCGCGGGATCGGAGCTGCTGGACAAATACAACCTTCGCAGCGCTTTCAACAAGGGTCTGTTCGAGAGCACCAAGGGCATCTTCACCACACTCGGTATCGCCAACCGCACCTTCAAGAAGATCAACGGCAGCAAGGGCGGACCGAAGCGTCTCGACAAGGCGAACGCCGACTTCTTCGACCTCAAACCCGAGGACGAGCAGAAGATGATCTCGGACACCGTGATGGAGTTCGCCGTAGAGGTCATCCGTCCGGCCGCCTACGAATCCGACAAGACCAAGACCTACCCGGCTGATCTGCTGACCAAGGTCGCCGAACTGGGCGTCACCGCGATCAATATCCCCGAGGACTTCGACGGGATCGCCTCACAGCGCTCCACCGTCACCAACGCCCTCGTGGCCGAGGCGCTTTCGTACGGCGACATGGGCCTGGCGCTGCCGATCCTGGCGCCGTCCGGTGTCGCCTCCGCGCTGACCAACTGGGGCAGCGCCAATCAGCAGGCCACCTACCTCAAGGAGTTCGCGGGCGAGAACGTCCCGCAGGCCTCGGTGGTCATCGCCGAGCCGCAGGCGCTGTTCGACCCGTTCAGCCTCAAGACCACGGCCACCCGCACCCCCAGCGGCTTCCGCCTCAACGGCGTGAAGTCCCTGGTGCCCGCTGCGGCCCAGGCCGAGCTGTTCATCGTGGCCGCCAACCACAACGGCCGCCCGACGCTGTTCATCGTCGAGTCCGGCGCTGAGGGCATCACCATCGAGGAAGACTCGAGCATGGGTATCCGCGGGGCAGCCCTGGGACGCCTGAACCTCAACAATGTCGCCGTCCCGGCCGCCAACATCCTGGGCGAGGACGGCGCCGGCGAGTCCGACTACTCCGAGGCCGTCGCCCTGGCACGCCTCGGCTGGGCCTCCCTCGCGGTCGGTACCGGCCAAGCCGTGCTCGACTACGTGATCCCCTACGTCAAGCAACGCGAGGCGTTCGGCGAGCCCATCGCCCGCCGCCAGGCCGTCGCCTTCATGTGCGCCAACATCGCCATCGAGCTCGACGGGCTGCGCCTGGTCACCTGGCGCGGCGCCTCCCGCGCGGAGCAGGGCCTGCCCTTCATCCGCGAGGCCGCGCTGGCCCGCAAACTCGCCACCGACAAGGGCATGCAGATCGGCCTCGACGGTGTACAGCTGCTCGGCGGCCACGGCTTCACCAAGGAGCACCCGGTGGAGCGCTGGTACCGGAACCTGCGCGCAGTCGGCGTCGCCGAAGGCGTTGTCATTCTCTAAGCCCTAGTCCCCCTCTACTTTCTCAACTACACGAAAGTCTTTTCATGGCAATCAATTTGGAACTCCCCAAGAAGTTGCAGGCAGTCGCCGAGAAGGGGCGCCAGGGCGCCACCGAGCTGATGAGGCCCATCTCACGCAAGTACGACCTGGCCGAGCACACCTACCCCATCGAGCTCGACACCCTCGAGACCCTCTTCGCGGGGGTCAGCGCGGCAGGCACACTCGAGTTCGCCGGCGCCGACGCCTTCCGCGCCGAGGAGAACACCAAGAAGCAGAATGTCAACGGCTCCAACATGTCCGCGCTGCTCAACGCCCTTGAGGTGAGCTGGGGCGACTGCGGCTTGCTGCTCTCGATCCCCTTCCAGGGCCTGGGTAACGCCGCTGTATCCAGCGTGACCAGCAAGGAAGACGGTGACCGGTTCGGCAAGATCTGGGCCGCCATGGCCATCACCGAGCCGGGGTTCGGATCGGACTCTGCCGCGGTCACCACCACCGCCAAGCTGGACGGCGACGAGTACGTCATCAACGGCGAGAAGATCTTCGTCACCGCCGGTTCGCGTGCCACCCACATCGTGGTGTGGGCGACGCTCGACAAGTCCAAGGGCCGCCCCGCCATCAAGTCGTTCCTGGTACCGCGTGAGCACCCGGGTGTGACCGTGGAACGGCTCGAGGAGAAGCTCGGCATCAAGGCCTCCGACACCGCCGTCATCCGGTTCGAAAACTGCCGTATCCCCAAGGATTACATCCTCAGCGATCCGGAGATCAACACCGAAAAGGGCTTCGGCGGTGTGATGAGCACCTTCGACAACACCCGCCCGATCGTGGCCGCCATGGCCGTGGGCGTGTCGCGGGCCTCGCTGGAGGAGCTGCGCAAGATCCTCGAGGACGCCGGTATCGAGATCTCCTACGACAGGCCGCCGCATGCCCAGCACGCCGCCGCCGCCGAGTTCATCCGGATGGAGGCCGACTGGGAATCGTCGTACCTGCTGACCCTGCGCAGCGCCTGGCAGGCCGATAACAACATCCCCAACTCGATGGAAGCGTCGATGGCCAAGGCCAAGGCCGGCCGGGTCGGCAGCGATATCACCCTCAAGGCCGTCGAAATGGCAGGAACCACCGGCTATTCCGAGCGCACGCTGCTGGAGAAGTGGGGCCGGGACTCAAAGATCCTGGACATCTTCGAGGGCACCCAGCAGATCCAGCAACTGGTCGTCGCCCGCCGCCTGCTGGGGCTGAGCTCCGCAGAGCTCAAGTAACGCGTCAATCAAGATCCATTGCGGCCCTTCCGGGACTCACCCGGAGGGGCCGCTGTGGTTTGCGCCTCAGGCGATCCGGACCCCGCGCGGCAGCGTCTCGACCGGCACGCGCAACCGACGGATCGCGACCAGCACGCCCAATACTCCGATCAGAATGTTGACCGCGAGGCCCAGGTACCACGTGTGGCCGACGAATCGGCTCTGATATTCGCGGTCTTCCAACCAATCACGAGAGTCATCAGCACACCGCATGTCTTGCGCGTCATCCGTTCCCGAACGCAGCTCGGAGACCGTACGCCCCAGTGACAGCAATATCGTCTCCTGCTCATAGTGCACAACGTCGCCACGCCATTGCGGCCTGGCAGTCAGGGCCGGGTCGGTCTGCGCGACCACATCGGCGGTCACCACGAACGGATTCGGCACCAACAGCCACCAGGTTCGCTCCATGTGCGTCACGGTGATCTCACGTTGCACCTCCATGCAGGCACCGCGTTTCCCGCCGTGGTATTCCGAAAACGGCCGAAGCACAACGACTGTCTCCCGCACGAACGGGGTGAGCAAGCCCATGATCGCCGGCAGACCAAGGATCATGAAGAACACTGTCAGCTGGGTGAGAACGGCCGAGCTCACCGGGCGCGCAGACAGCGCCGAGAACCCGAGCCCAATTCCGCAGTAACACAGGAACAACAACGCAGCCACGACGATCCCGAGCAGCGAAGTAGCGATCGAATAGGGTGCCACCAACGCCGCCCAGATCAGATAGGGCGCCGACACCACGAGAAGGGCCAGCGAGGCGGCCCAGCCCCCGAGCAACTTGCCGAGAGCCAGCTGCACCGCCGTAATCGGGGTCGCCTGCACCACCGCCAAGGTCGCATCCTTGCGATCGCCGTTGATCGACGTCGCCGTCATACTGGGTGCAACCACAAGCCCGAGCAGCAGTACGAATCCGCCAATCATCGCGTAAAAATCCCGGGCCCAGCCATCAGCCGAACCATCACCAGTAGCGGTTGCGGCGTAACGGGACCCGAACACCAGCAGCGAGATGGCCAGGAAGGCCACCGCCAGAGTCATCCGCCATCGAGTGGTCCGGATGCGCTGGCGCAGTTCCAATCCGGCAATAGTCCCGACGGGCTGCCACCATGTCGTCATGTGCGGTCCGCCTCCAATGCGAAGTAGGAATCCTCCAGCGCGTTCGTCGCCCGGGCGAACTCCAGTACCGGCGCCCCGGAACCGACTGTGCGTGCAAGGTACTGGGCCGCTTCATCATCGTCGGCGAAGGTCAGATAGGTCGACGCACCAACGGCCTGGCCCAGCAGGCGGATTCGCCAGGTGGTCGTGACCGCAGCCGGTGGCGGCGCGGTGCGGCCCGCACTCATCATCACCACGTGGTCAACCATTTCCGCCAACTCGGTGAGGATGTGTGAGGACACCAGGACGGCACACCCTGAATCCGCCAGAGCGCGAAGCGAATCACGCAATTCGAAGCGGGACCTTGGGTCCATACCCGAAGCGGGCTCATCGAGCAGCAGCACCTGCGGTTCGTGCACCAGGGCCCGCGCAAAGCCCAGCCGCTGCTTCTGCCCCCGCGAGAGTTCCTGCGCGGGGCGATCGGCGAACTCGGTCAAGTGCACACCGGCCAGCAGCCTTGCCGCACGTTGCCGCGCTTGTGCCGCTCGCTGACCGTAGAGGCGCCCGAACGCGACCAAGATCTCCTCGGCGGTCAACGATTCCCACGTGCCGAACACATCCGGCATCCACCCCACCCGTTCGCGGAGCCGCACGGGGTCCACCGCCTCGCCGTCCATTCGGATAGTGCCACCGGAGGGCAGCAGCAGACCCGCCAGCATGAGCAATAACGTGGTCTTTCCGGCACCGTTCGGGCCTACCAGCCCGGTAATTTGGCCAGGCGCGAGAGTGATGTCAGCCTCGGCCACCGCAACGTGACGCTTGAATGTCCGCGCGAGCCCCTTCGCAACCAGAGTCATGATCGCCGATGTTAGCTGAGTGTCACCCACCGCTCCGGTATCTGGAATGGTCCACTTCGGATAGGCTGCGCTGGTCTGCTAGGCACACATTGCTTTGCTTCAACTTCTGGAGGACTTCATGGCGTGGGTTCGATCTGGTCTGCTGACGGTCACTGCGTGTGCCCTCATGTCGTTCGGCGCCGGCGTTCCGGTTGCCAGCGCCGATGAGTCGACCTGCGCTGCAATCGACCACATGTCGAAGGCCGTCGACGACCCCGCCAACAACGGCCCGATCGTCACCGAGGCCCTGATGTACCTGCGCGCCGACAATCCCGCCTACTCCGGCCTGGACCGTCAGTACGAGGCCATCGGTCAGGCCCGGGATATGTGGGGACGCGCCAACGACGGCGTCCGGGCCAACCTCGGTGATATCACCGAGCCCGCCGCACGCGAACAGCTCACCGCGTACGCCGACGGTCTCAGCGGTGCCTACGACCTCGCCGGCGCCTGGCTGGCCGCCACCCCCGAGGTGCGCTCCTCCCCCGAGATCGTTGACCGTGGCTCCGCGGTCAGCGGCCTGTTATTCGACGGCGGCAACAACTTCCACGTCCTGGCCAATATCTGCAACGGAGGCGCTCGCTAGGCGTGCGTCTCGATCCCATCGATGCGCGCCACCGCTTCCGGGCGGCGGCGATAGCTCGGTTGGCGACGGTGGACGAATCCGGTGTCCCGCATCTCGTTCCGGTGACATTCGTCGTCGCTGATGACGTCATCTGCTGGGCGGTTGATCACAAACCGAAGTCGCGCAACGATCTACAGCGCGTGCGCAACATCTCCGCCAATCCGACCGTCAGCTTCCTGGCAGACCACTATGACGAGGACTGGGCAGCCTTGTGGTGGGTCCGCGCCGATGGCGCCGCACATATTCTCGACACACCCGACACCAAGTGGATTGCCTTGCTGGCCAACAAGTATCGGCAGTATCGCGAGACACCGCCAACCGGTCCGATGGTGCTGACCGACATCACCCGCTGGAGCGGATGGGCGGCCTCCGCTACTCAAGTCTGATCTATTCGGGCCTGATGCCGTCGCGCTCGCAGTCCGCGAGCAGCAGCCGCTTGATGACCTTGCCGGTCGATGTGCGGGGCAAGGTCTTCATGAAATACACATCGCGGGGCACATGGAACTTGCTGAGCCGATTCTTGATGAAGGCTCGCACCATGTCTCCGTCCAGGCCGGCGTCCTTGTGCAGCACGACGAACGCGGACAGTCGCTGTCCGAAGCTGTCGTCGGTGGTCCCGACCACGGCCACGTCGGCAACCTGAGGCAGGAAGGACAACGCGTCCTCCACCGGTCGCGGGAAAACATTCTCTCCACCGGAGATGATCATCTCGTCGTCTCGGCCATCGATGTACAGGCGCCCATCGGCGTCCAGATGCCCCAGATCGCCGGTGTCCAGCAGACCGTTTACCGACGCCGGTGACGGATCAGCCACATACCCGTCGAACAACATCTCATTGCCGACGAAGATTCGGCCCGTCACACCGCGCGGCACCGGGCGCCGGTCGGCGTCGAGAATCGCGATGGTGGTGCCCAGCGGTGGCCTTCCCACCGTGGTCGGTGCGGTTTTGAGGTCTTCGGGGTCGGCGATGGTCGCCCAGGATACCTCGGTGGATCCATAGAAGTTGTGCAGAACGTCACCAAACGCATCGGTAAACCGTTGCACCAGCGAGGCATTCAGGGGCGAGCCACTGCAGGCGACCAGACGCAGGCTCGACGTGTCGTACTTCTGCCGCACCTTGGCGGGCAAATCGGCGATGCGCTGCAACATGATTGGCACCGCGATCAGCGTCGTCACGCGGCGGGTCGCGATGGCCCGCAAGCACTCCTCCGGATCGAACTTCTCCTGCAGAATCACCGCTGCCCGCAGCGGTGTGCTGATCTGCAGACAGCCCAGCCCCCACGAGTGAAAGATCGGCGCCGAGATGAGCATGGTCTCGTCCATCTTCATCGGCATCCGCGAAAGCATCGCCGCGATGACGGCGAACCCACGCGGCGTCGGCCGCAACGCCCCCTTGGGCGTCCCGGAGGTACCCGAGGTCTGCACCACCTGATGGCCCGGACGGGTCGGTGGCAACACCCCAGGCTTGTCGGTCACCATGAAATCGTCGAGCCCTCGGCGCCCACTGACGGCACTGCGTCGGCCGGTGCTGATGAGCTCGACCTCCCATGGCACGTATCTGACGAGCTCGTCGAGATCGTCGTCCACGAAGACTTTGGTGAGGTTGTTGCGGGCCACAGCAATCTGGATTTGAGTTGCCGCCAGCGCATTGTTGAGCAACATCACGTCCACACCGAGCATCCCGAAGGCAATCAGGCACTCGACCATGGCAATGTTGTTGCGAGCCAGCAGGCCAATCTTGGATGTCTCGTTGATGCCGTCGCGCATGAGACCGGTGGCCAGCCCCTCGGCGCGCCGGTCAAGTTGCTCGAATGTCAGCTGCCCGGCGTCGTCTGCGATCGCGAGCTGCTTGGGGGCGCGCGCGGCGGCCGCCGCATATCCGCCCTGGAGGGTGAATCCCCACCGCGCCAGTGAACCCAGCTGGCGAAGTCCGCGGTCGGGGCGCGGGATGCGCACCACGCCCACACCGATCATCAGCCGGGCGATGCTGACCTGAAGATTTCCGTTATCACCCATGCTCGACACTGTGGATGTAGGCGCGCCGGACAGATAGTCGTCAATTCTGTCCAGTCCGCCCATCAACCATTGGTTGACGGCGACGCTCGGCTTCTTGACACCCGGAGGCAGAACGGCACCCGCCCGCAACACCGTGATACGGACCCGGGTCTGCGCGGATCGTTCCTCGAACAGGCGGACGGAGATCAGCCCGTCGTTGTCGACACCCTCAATCGTGAGGCTCTCTTTGGTATTGCTGAGGATTAGCCGAACACGGGTCTTCGCCTTCGCGGACAGCACCACGTATTCGGGGTCCGGCCCCGCCTCGGTGTTCTCGATCAAGGTCTCGCAGGAACCGACCCCAGTGAAGAACATGGGGTACATGTCGGGAGAGCTGATCAGCTCCCACACCAGCCCACGCGGGTGCCTGAGCAACTTGTCGCAACTAATTACATCAGCGACCATATCCATCGTCCTACCTGCGGTTTTCCGTCCTGCACCGCGCGAGCGTACCCGATGACGTGGATCACTGCCCAATAACTGTTGTGGTTCTTATCACTGACGTGACCAGATAGCTGAGTGCCGCTCGAAGCGCATTGCGGGCAACGAGAACGGGGCGCCGCAACCGGCTAATCACCGGCGACGCGGCGCACGGCAGGGCCGCGCGAGCTTTCGGTAAACGAACACACGGCGCTCCCCTGCCCCAGGCAGCGCGCCAGTTGGCCCCTCCCTAGATGTGCGGAGCCTCGCGGATCTTGCTGCTGTCGTTCCCGAGTGTCTTGCAGTACATCGTGACCGACGTGCGCGTCGCGGAGATCTCCAGGTTCGACGCGTCACGCCCACGTTGATCCTTGAGCATCTTGCTCACCGCATCGTTCTGCTTCTGTTCCTCGGCGGAGATGAAGTCCTTGCATTTTGTGTCGCCACCCTGGTTGAGGACACCCGAGCACCCCGTCAGCAGCCCGACTGCCACAAAACCGGTTCCAGCCAACACCTTCAGAGCGGTCATGTCGTGACAGTAGCTCACGGGAGAACCCGACTCCGGCAAGATGTACGTTGAGCCAGAGATAGGGAGGGCCATGTTCCATCTATTCAACGAGGGCACGCGGCAGGTCATCATGATCGCGCAAGAAGAAGCGCGCGAACGGCGGCACAACTACCTCGGTGCCGAACACCTCCTGCTGGGTCTACTCGGCGAAGGGGCGGGACTCGGTGCACGGACGCTCGCGTCGGCCGGAGTTCGGCCCGAGAATGGGGCACGGGTGGTTCAACAGGTCGTCCCGATGGGCCAGGAGCCACCGACGGAGAAGATCCCGTTCACACCGGGGGCCCAACGGACACTTGAGCTGGCGACGACGGCGTCAACGAGCCGACGGCACAAAGAGATCTGCACCGGCCACATACTGCTGGGTCTCATCGACGCGGCCGATCCCGTGATCATCCAAATATGGGAGCGTCTCAGCGTGGATGTTCTCGACCTCTGGGATAGCGTCCGAGCGCACCTGGACGAAAACCTCGGCGACTAGGCATCCACAGCTTGTGATTGCGCGGCGATGCTCTGCTCGCCTGCGCTCGCAGCCCGCCGCAGCGCCCCGTACTCCCCGATGTATCCGGCGATACTGCCTACCGCGGGCAGCATTCCGAGGTAACGGAAGATCGGCTTGGGCTGCGGCCGCTTCTCCAGCTCGTCGCCGATCGCCCGCAGGATGCCGGCAAGGTGCCACAAGGTGCGGGCCAGCGCGAACGGCGACCAACTCCGCGGTGTTTCCGGCTCTTGATCGTCGGCACCGGCCAGCGTCACATCGCTGAGGGTGCGATTGCACAACACCTTTGCGAGCAGGCGAACCTGCTCCTGGTGGTTGTCGATTCCGAGCTCGCGGGCAACGGCGCACAGCACGATGGCCTGGTTCGAGAATCCCAGGAGATCCTGCACCGGCAACCGAGCCGCGAGCACCCCGAAAATCCCTGGGAAAGCAACGAATACGGTGTTGACCGCACCGACGCGCTGCACCCACCAGTGCGCCTTCCCGTGGGTGTCCAGCTTCTCCCACGCTTGCGTGCCCGGGGTGGTGGCCGTGTTCAGGGCGCACGCAAGGGCATCCAACGCCTTGTCGAGGACTCCTTCACCCGCACCCAGCTCGTAAGTGCGTTCCTTGAAGCCGAACGGATCGGACTCCGCCAGCACGGAGAGCACCGGGTTGATCACCCGTACCGCGCGGCTCAGCGCATCGGCGATATCGGCATCGGTGAGCACGGCAGTAGGCAGCGCGATGAGACCCATGCGTCCATCATCTCGCGGCAGACATCGACGCGCGCGACGGGGATCGACTCTCCCGAATTCAGATCGTCAAATCGCCACGGCGTGAACGTGATCGGGCGTACTGTGCCCTCAGCACAACAAGATAAGGATGGGCAGGGCTGACCCGTGGCACTCGCAGCAACTCTGATCACCGCCTGCACCACTGCAGTCGGTGCGACAGCATTCGGCGCTTCACTCGCCATCACTCCGCAGCCTCCGGACACCGTCCTCTATGTCATCAGTTCAGATCGCCCGATATCCGCGATCACCTGGAGAGACAGCCTTGGGCATATGCGCGAACAGCCCGTCGATGGCACTCAGCACACCTGGGCCTGGACCTTCACCAGTGACATCACCGATCCGCCGTACTTCGTCAGCGCCCAATCCGCCGGGGCCGCAGTGACGTGCCGCCTGATCATCAACGGCAAGGTCAAGGTCGAGGACACCACCGCGGGCCAGGATTCAACGGCTACCTGCCACGGATAACCCTGGCAAGCTAGCCGCGTTGCTCAGCGGTGCTTCGCGACGGTCAGCAAGACCGCTGAATCAGCCAAGGCCTCCAGCGAGTGCCGGGCATCGGGAATCTCTATCAGATCACCGGCACGACCGTCCCAATGTTCGTCGCCGACCACCAAGCGAACCGAACCCTGGATGACGTAGATGGTCGCCTCACCCGGGTTCTCGTGTTCGCCGAGCTTGGAACCCTGCCGCAATACGATCACCGTTTGGCGCAGGACTCGTTCATGGCCACCGACGACGGTGTCCGCGGCGTTGTGACCCTCGCGAGTGCGCTCGAAGAGCTGACGTACCAATGCCTCGATCGAGCGCTTCTGCATACCTGTCATTCCATGCCCCGCGGGCGGGCCCGTCAACCCCTGCTCGGGAAATGAAAACGGCCCCCGGAGTCAGACTCCGGGGGCCGTCTTACCTAGTAGCGGGGACAGGATTTGAACCTGCGACCTCTGGGTTATGAGCCCAGCGAGCTACCGAGCTGCTCCACCCCGCGGTGGTGAACACAAGGTTACCGGGCGCGTGCGCTGTCACCAAATCGCTTGCCTGGCCTGCATGTTCTCGGCACCAATAGCGGCTTTGTCCCTGCCACTTGCGCTTTCACGCAGTGGCAGAGACCAGCCCGTCCTACTTGGCCTGTGTGAACTTCGCCATCGCATCGTCAAGACTCTTCAGCGCCTGCCCGTACCGTGCGAAGTCCCCACTCTTCTGGGCCTCCTTCGCCTCGACAATGGCCCGCTGGACCTCCTGCAGCGCGGTGGCCTTCGCAGAGGACAGCTCGGACGATGCCACAGGCAGTGGCGGCACCTGGGCGCCCTGCGTGGGCGTCACCGGTGGGTTCTGGCCGCCCGGCGGCGGTGCGATGACACTGCCCGGCTCAACCGCCGGGGCGGTCGCCGTCGCACCAGCGCCCGGCCCGAACACCATGTCGAGCGCATCCCGCACCGTCGTCGCGTAACCGACCTTGCCGTTGTAGTACATGCCCACACGGATCAACCGCGGATACGAGGACTGATCACCCTGGCTGGGCGAGGCATAGAGCGGCTCAACGAACAGCAGCCCGCCATTGGCCACCGGCAACGTCAGCAGGTTGCCCCATTTGAGGATGTTCTGGTTCTTGATGATGCCGACATGCGAGGACACCAGGTTGTCGGTGGTGATCGCATTGTTCACCAGCTTCGGGCCCTGGACCGTTCCCGGGACCGTGAGAACAGTGATCTTGCCGTAGGTCTCGGGATCGGAGCTGGCACTGACATAGGCGGCCAGGAAGTCACGCTGGAAGCGATTAAGCGCGCTCGTCAACTGGAACGATGCCGAATTATCGTTCTCCGCAATGTTTTTCGCGACAATGTAATACGGCGGCTGCGAACCGGTCGGGGCATTCGGGTCATCCGGAACCTGCCAGAAGTCGCTGGTGTTGAAGAAGGTCACCGGATCACTCACGTGGTACTTGGTCAGCAGGGCACGCTGAACCTTGAACAGATCCTCGGGGTACCGCAGGTGCCGCGCGAGATCCGGCGAGATATCTGCCTTGGGCTTAACCGTTCCCGGGAAAATCTTCATCCATGCCTTGAGCACGGGGTCCTTCTCGTCCTGCTGGTACAGGGTCACCGTGCCGTCGTAGGCATCCACCGTGGCCTTGACCGAGTTCCGGATATAGGACACCTGCCGATTGGGCAGCGCTCCCCCGGTCTTGCCCACCTGGCTGTCAAAGGTGGCCTCCGACAACGACATCTCCTGGGAGTACGGGTAGTTGTCCAATGTCGTGTAACCGTCAACGACCCACACCATGCGCTTGTTGACGACGGCCGGGTACGTGCCGCTGTCCACCGTCAGCCACGGCGCCACCGCTTCCACGCGGCGGTTCGGGTCACGGTTGAACAGAATCTTGCTGTTGTCGGCGATCACATTGGAGAACAGGAAGTTTCGCTCGGCATATTTCAGACCGAACACCGTGCGCGCCAGCGCATCGCCCACGGGCACCCCACCCGTACCGGAGTACGTGCTGTTCTTGGTCCCGGCATTGTTCTCATAGTCGTACTCACGGTCATTGCCGCTCTTCCCGACGATCGCGTAGTCGTCGGTACCGCTGGCCACGATCGGGCCGTAGTAGATGCGCGGCTGATCCAGTTGCGCCGGGCCATCGGACTGAATCTTGCCGTTGTCGTCGACGGCGTTGACCAGGAACTCCGGATAACCACCATTCTCATCCGGCTTGTCGGCCACCCCCCGGACGGTGTTGGCCGGAGCCGCGATGAACCCGTTGCCGTGGGTGTACACGGTGTGTCGGTTGATCCAGTCCCGCTGGTTATCACGAAGTTTCGCCGGATCTAGCTCACGTGCCGCGACCACATAGTCACGCAGCTCGCCGCTCTTCCCGCGGTACCGGTCGATCGACAGCGCCTCTGGGAAACCGTAGAAGTTCTTGCCCTGTTGGATCTGGGTGAAAGCCGGGCTGATGATATTCGGGTCGAGCACCCGGATGTTGGCCATCGTCGACCGATCGGCGGCAACCTGTTTGGCCAGCTGTTCGCTGCCGGTGGGCGCCGATGCCGTGCCACTGTAATCCCGATAGGACACCACGTCCGGGGTCAGACCGTAGGCGTCGCGGGTCGCCTTGATGCTGCGCGAGATGTACTCGCTTTCCTTCTGCGCGGCATTGGGTTTGACGCTGAACTGCTCGACGATCAACGGCCACCCGGCGCCGACTACCAACGAGGAGAGCAGCAACAGCGCCAGGCCGATCGCGGGAATCCGCAGATCCTTCAACACCAACGCCGAGAACACCGCGACCGCGCAGATCACCGCGATGGCCAGCAGGATGAGCTTGGCCGGCAGCACCGCGTTGATATCGGTATACCCGGCACCGGTGAACGGCTTACCCGCCCGCGTATGCGATAGCAGCTCGTAACGATCGAGCCAATACGCGGCCACCTTGAGCAGCACCAGGATTCCGACGAGCGTCACCAGCTGGAGACGGGCCGGACGCGACAGCGTGCCAGCGCGCCCGGAGAGTCGGATACCGCCAAAGATGTAGTGCACCAGGGCGTTGACGAACAAAGCAACGAAGACCGCGATGAAAAGGTACGTCAACACGAATCGGTAGAACGGCAGGTCGAAGGCAAAGAAACCGAGATCCAGCCCGAACTGCGGATCCTTGATCCCGAATTCCCCGCCCTCCAGGAACAGCTGCACGGGCATCCAATAGCTTTGGGCGACAACGCCTACCAGCACTCCGATGAGCACGGGTACGCCGAAGACAAAGAGCCGCACCCGCGACAGGATCAGTGCGCGGTACTGCGCCAGCGCGTCACCCGGCCCCTTGGCGGGCACAAACACCGGCCGTGCCCGATACGCCAGCCCGATGCCCGCGAAAACCACGACACCGACCAGGGTTCCAACGATCAGGAACAACGCGAGACGGGTCAGCAGCACGGTGGTGAACACATCACGGAAGCCGAGTTCACCGAACCACAGCCAGTTGATGTAGGTGTCGACCAGGCGCGGCCCGATCAACAACAGCACCACGATCACCAACGCCACGGCGACCAGGCGCCGGCTCCGTCGGGTCAATCGTGGCAGAGCCCCATTTGGCCGCATTCCCACGTCGCTACGCTCCTCGTCGAGTGATCAGCACCGCTCAGCGGCTGGATTCACCCCACTGTAGCCGCAGACCAGCGTCAACAGCTGGGCGGTTGACCACCGTGGTTGAGGGCGTTGAGTCCGTCAACCGCTTCTGTCAGGGTGCCGACCTTGACCAGAGTCAGCCCCTGCCCGCCGTCTGCCTTCGCTTCGGCGCAGTTGCCCGCGGGTACTAAGAACACCGTCGCTCCAGCGTCTTTGGCGGCCAGCATCTTGTGCGTGATCCCGCCGATGGGTCCCACCTTGCCCTCGGCGTCGATGGTTCCCGTTCCGGCGACGAACTTTCCACCGTCGAGCTCATCGGGGGTCAGCTTGTCGATCACCGCGAGGCTGAACATCAGTCCGGCCGACGGCCCGCCGATGTTCGCCAGATTGAAGTCAATGGTGAACGGCGCCCACGGCGCCTGCACCACTCCGACCCCCAGGAATCCGTAATCGCGGTCCCCGTTCTTGCCGAGCGTGACCTTCACCGTGCCACTGGGGGCATTCTTGCGCTTGTAATCGAGGGCCACCACGTCGCCCGGCTTCGTGAGCTTGAGCTGTGCGGTGAATTCCTCAAGCGTCGCGACCGGATGCCCGTTGACGGCGGTGACGGCATCATTCTCCTGCAGCTTCCCCTTGGACGGTCCGTCCTCGCTGATGGTCAGAACGGTCACCGCAGACGGGTACTTGAGGTATCCGAGCGCCGCGAATTCGGCACTCTCCTCCGACTTCTTGAATTCGAGGTCGTTCTCCTTGTCGACCTGGTCCTTGGACCGATCGGGTGGGTACACCACATCCCGCGGGACCAACTGCTCACGTCCGCTTGCCCACAACCGCAGCGCATCGGCCAGGGTGAGCCCGTCACGCTGGGAGACAGTCGTCATGTTGAGGTGACCAGACACCGGGTCCACCTTGGTGCCCTTGATGTCGACGACCTCCTTGCCCTCGACCTGCCCGAGGGTGTTGAACGTCGGGCCCGGGCCCAGGGATACGAACGGCACCGTGATCACCGATATCAACAGCCCGAAGGCGAGGATCGGGATGAGCGCGACCAGCAACGTCGCAACGCGGCGATTCATGCCGTCACCCTATGGCAACAGCCGATTGGTACCCCGCCGCCATTACTCTCGTGGTGGAGGTTCGATGAACGAGGATGCCCCCGTCCTGCTGTACGACGGCGTGTGCGCACTGTGCAACGGTGCGGTGAAAAAGATCCTGCGCGACGACCAGGTCGGGACGATGCGATTCGCGGCACTCGACAGCGAGTACGGCGAGCAGGTGATCGAACGGCACCCCGAACTCGTCGGCGTCGACTCCTTCGTGATCGTCGACAACCCGGGTGGGCCGGCCGAACGAATACATATCCGCTCCGACGCGGTGTTACGCGTCGTCGAGTATCTGGGCGGAACCAGGCGCGCCTCGCTCATCGCGCGGTTGATCCCCCGTCCGGTCCGCGATGCGCTCTACCGGCTGGTGGCGGGCATCCGGTACCGGGTGTTCGGCCGGTACGACACCTGCCCGGTGCCGCCGCCCGAGGTCCGCGCACGTTTCCTGGCCTGATCGCGTGCGGGAAATTCGGTGTGTTCCTCTGATTACGCCGTGAGCGTGATCGAGCCGCATCAACCGGCGGTACCGTGGAGATATGGCCGACTTCCCCTTTGGATTCGCTGCTGGCGACGACCCTGACCGCGAGCGGGGCGACGGCGAGCGATCCGGGTCCGGCCCGGGTTCGTCGGGTGCGGACCCGTTCGGCTTCGGATCTGGGGGATTCAATCCGGCCGACCTCGGCCAGATCTTCACCCAGCTGGGCCAAATGTTCAGCGGTGCGGCCGCAGGCGCGGCCAGCGGTACCCCCGCAGGCCCGGTCAACTACGACATCGCCCGTCAACTAGCCTCAAGTTCAATCGGTTTCGTCGCCCCGATCACCGAGAGCACCACATCGGCCATCACCGATGCGGTGCACCTCGCCGACACCTGGCTGGACGGCGCCACCACATTGCCCGCCGGCGCCACCCGTACCGCAGCCTGGACCCCAACCGATTGGGTGGACAACACCCTGGAGACCTGGAAGCGATTGGTCGATCCTGTCGCCGAACAGATCTCGGGCATGTGGGCGGCGAACCTCCCGGAAGAGGCCCAGGGCATGGCCGGTCCACTGCTGGGCATGATGACCCAGATGGGCGGCATGGCCTTCGGATCTCAGCTCGGCCAGGCCCTCGGACAGCTGTCCCGAGAGGTGTTGACCTCCACCGATATCGGACTGCCGTTGGGCCCCAAGGGCACCGCGGCCCTACTGCCGGCCGCCATCGAGGCGTTCTCGGAAGGTCTGGAACAGTCCAAGGGCGAGATCATGACGTTCCTGGCGGCCCGGGAAGCCGCACATCATCGCCTGTTCAGTGGCGTCGGCTGGCTGACCATCCGGCTGCTGGACACCGTCGAGCAGTACGCCAAGGGCATTACCATCGATATGAGCGCCATTGAGGAAGCCGCACGCGGCTTCAACCCCGCCTCGCTCAACGATCCGTCCGATATGGAACAGATTCTCTCCCAGGGCATTTTCGAGCCGAAGACCACACCGCAGCAAGAGCAGGCGCTGGAGCGCCTGGAGACCCTGCTTGCTCTGGTCGAGGGATGGGTGCAGACCGTGGTGACCGATGCGCTGGGCGAACGCATCCCGGCGACCGCGGCCCTCAGCGAGACATTGCGCCGTCGCCGCGCGACGGGTGGCCCCGCCGAGCAGACCTTCAGCACCCTGGTGGGTCTGGAACTGCGTCCACGCAAGCTGCGTGAGGCCGCGGACCTGTGGCGGCGGCTTACCGACGCGGTCGGCGTGGACAAGCGCGACGCGGTCTGGGCACACCCCGACTTGATCCCCGACTCCGGCGATCTGGATAACCCCGCCGCCTTCATCGATCGCATCGTCGGCGGCACCGACCCCGCCGATGACCCGATCGCGCAGATCGAGAAGCTCGATCCGGGCACCCCCCCGCAAGACTGAGAAAACTGAGGCGGCGCCTATTCGGCGCTGGTCAGCACCCGAATCGGGCTGTGGATAAACGGCTTTCGGCTGCCTGCCGGACGCATCGGATATGCCACAGTGGGTCATGTCCAGCGAGCCGACGTTCACCCTCGACCCAGCACGTCCCGTGCTGCCGCGGCCGGACAACGGGGTGCAGATCGGCTGGGCGCCACGTCGCGCAGTAATCGTGCGCCCCTCGACGAACGCGCCGGCCGCCGCGGTACGACAGCTGCTGAGCTCACTCAGCGATGAACTCACCTGGGATCAGATACTGAACCTTCAGTGTGTCAAGGACTTTCACGATATCGAGGACATCCGGTCCCTGCTGGACGAGTTGGTCGACACCGGCGCGGTAATCCGTCGAACCCGTCCGCTCGCGGTCGCATCGCCGATGATCCGAATCGTCGGCCGCGGTCCGCTTTCCGACGCTCTCGCCGTAGCACTGCGGCATAGCTCGGCACGCATCCAGCGCTCGACACAGTCGGCACACGGAAAGTCTTGGCAATATGCGGATTTGGTGATACTCGCCGATGATCTGATAGTCGACAACAGGCTGCTGCGCACGCTCGCCTGTGCCAATGTGCCGCATCTCGCCGTCCGGGCGCGCGATGGCACCGGTCTCATCGGGCCCATGGTTCTGCCCGGTATCACCAGTTGTCTGGAATGCGCCGACCGCCATCGCCGGGATCGTGACGAGCAGTGGCCTGCGGTCGCGGCTCAGCTCACCGGAACCGTGGGCGTCGCCGCCCCGGCCACGGTGCTGGGCACCGTCGCGGTGGCGCTCGCACAGATCGATCGGGTGCTGTCGGCCATCCGCGGACAGACGCCAGGACCGCTGGCAACGCTCAACGCGACACTCGAGCTCGACCTGGCCACCCACGCGTTGACCGCCCGGCACTGGACCGCGCACCCGCTGTGTGGGTGCGGTGCCTACTTCGCCGCGGGTTGACAGTATGGGCCGCTGAGTCAATATTCGCGCGCGCCAGGCATGATATTGGCATGGCAGAAATCCGGCGCGGCCGCGCAGCACGCGCCGCCAAGCTCGCATCCCTCCCGGCAGGCATCGCCGGTCGCGCCGCGCTCGGCGTCGGCAAACGAATTGCCGGCAAGTCCAAAGAAGAGGTCAACGCCGAGCTCGTCGAAAAGGCCGCCGAGCAGTTGTTCCAGGTGCTCGGCGAGCTCAAGGGTGCGGCCATGAAGATCGGCCAGATGCTCTCGGTGATGGAAGCCGCCATCCCGCCCGAGTTCGGCGAGCCCTATCGCGAGGCGTTGACCAAACTGCAAAGTGACGCACCCCCGCTGCCCGCAGACAAGGTGCACCGCGTGCTCGACGCCCAACTCGGCACCAAGTGGCGCGAACGCTTCCAATCCTTCGACGACAAACCGGTCGCCTCCGCGAGCATCGGCCAAGTACACAAGGCTGTCTGGAAGGACGGGCGCGTTGTCGCCGTCAAGGTCCAGTACCCCGGCGCCGACGATGCCGTCCGCTCGGACCTCAAGACCATCCAGCGACTGTCCTCACTGTTCAAGCAGGTGGCTCCCGGTGCCGATATCAAGGCCATCATCGACGAGCTCATCGATCGCACCGAAGAAGAACTCGACTACCGCATAGAGGCCACCAACCACCGCGTCTTCGCCAAGGCCTTCGCCGGCGACCCCGAGTTCTACGTGCCACCAGTCGTGGCATCCGCCCCCAAGGTGATCATCACCGAGTGGATGCAGGGCCGCAAACTCTCGGAGATCATCGCCCAGGGCACCGAGGACGAGCGCAGCACTTGCGCACATCTGCTGCTGGAATTCAGCATCAGCTCCCCGTACCGCTGCGGGCTATTGCACGCCGACACTCACCCCGGAAACTTCATGCTGCTTGAAGACGGCAGATTCGGCGTCATGGACTTCGGCGCCTGCGCCACCCATGAGGGCGGCCTCCCCAAGGGCTTCGGACCGATCCTGCGCCTGGCCCGGGATGAGAAGTGGGAAGAGCTGACCGCGGTACTGCGGTCAGAGGGCTTCATCCCGCCGAGCGCAACGGACGTCTCTCACGAAGAGGTCAACTCCTATCTTGCGCCGTACATCGAGCCGCTCAATCATGAAACATTCCACTTCAGCCGCAAGTGGTTGCAACGACTCACGGCCAAGGCCACCGATTTCCGGAGCGCAGAATTCCTCGAGTCGTTCAAGACCAGCCGCCAGATGAACCTGCCGCCCAACTACCTCATGCTCTTCCGAGTCCTTGGCGGCCTGGTCGGTATCGCCGCACAACTCGACGCCCCGGTGGATTACGCCGCCATCGTCGACAAATGGGTCCCCGGCTTCCACGAGGACAGCACGGTCAGCGCACAATAGGACCGAAAAAGAAAACGCGCGTTGTCATTATTGGGTGCGTACCGGGCATGATGTAGCCATGGCTGAGATCCGCCGCGGCCGCGCCGCACGTGCCGCCAAGCTCGCATCCCTTCCCGCGGGAATCGCGGGCCGCGCCGCACTCGGCGTCGGTAAGCGACTTACCGGCAAGTCCAAGGATGAAGTCAACGCCGAGATGATGGAACGCGCCGCCGAGCAGCTGTTCCAGGTGCTGGGCGAGCTCAAGGGCGCGGCAATGAAACTGGGCCAGGCGCTTTCGGTGATGGAGGCCGCCATTCCAGCCGAGTTCGCCGAGCCGTTCCGTGAGGCGCTGACCAAGCTACAAAGCGATGCTCCTCCCCTGCCCGCGGCCAAGGTGCACCGCGTGCTCGACGCGCAGCTGGGCACCAAATGGCGCGACCGGTTCCAGTCGTTCGAAGACAAGCCCGTCGCCTCCGCCAGCATCGGCCAAGTACACAAGGCTGTCTGGAGCGACGGACGCGTTGTCGCCGTCAAGGTCCAGTACCCCGGCGCCGACGAGGCCGTGCGCTCCGATCTGAAAACGATGCAACGCCTCGCGGGACTGTTCAAGCAGATCGTTCCCGGTGCCGACGTCAAAAGCATCATCGACGAACTGATAGAGCGCACCGAGGAGGAGCTCGACTACCGCATCGAGGCCACCAACCAACGCAAGTTCGCCAAAGCCTTCGCGGGGGATCCGGAGTACCACGTACCTCCGGTGGTCGCCTCCGCCCCCAAGGTCGTCATCACGGAATGGATGGACGGCCGCAAGCTCTCCGCGATCATCGCCGACGGCACCGAGGACGAGCGAAACGAGTGCGGTAGGCGTCTCGTCGAGTTCACCGTGAGCTCTCCCTATCGCTGCGGGATCCTGCACGCCGACACCCACCCGGGAAACTTCATGCTCCTCGACGACGGACGTTTCGGCGTCATGGACTTCGGCGCCGTCGCCACCCACGAAGGCGGCTTCCCGCCCAACCTGGGTCCGATCTGGCGTCTTGAGCGGGACGGGAAGTGGGATGAGCTCATCCCTCTGCTCCGTGAGGAAGGGTTCATCCCGCCGAAGAAGGACGTGACACCGGAGGAGATCGACGATTATCTCCGGCCGTTCATCGATCCACTGAAAACAGACGAATTCCACTTCAGCCGCAAGTGGTTGCAGCGCGTCGCCGCCAAGTCCAGCGATCTACGTGGTGCCCAGTTCCAGACCGGCAGGCATCTGAACCTTCCCACCAACCAGGTGATGATCTTCCGCGTCCTGATGGGGATTACCGGGATCTTGGCCCAGCTCGACGCCACAGTCCCGTACGCGCGGATCATCGGTGACTGGGTACCGGGCTTTCGAGAAGACACACCTGTCGCCGCCAGCTAGCACCAGCTAGCATTCCGTCAAGACGTCCCGGCAAAGGTGCCGGACGGAAAGGGCACAGGTCTGTAATGGCAGATATTCGCCGCGGCGGAATCGGACGTATGACCAAGCTGGCGAGCCTGCCCGCCGGAATTGCCGGGCGCGCAGTCCTCGGAGTCGGTAAACGACTGACCGGCACCTCCAAAGACGACGTCAACGCCGAACTCCTGGAACGGGCGGCCGACGAGCTCTTCAACGTGCTCGGCGAGCTCAAGGGCGGCGCCATGAAGGTCGGCCAGGCCCTATCGGTGATGGAAGCCGCGATACCGCCGCAGTTCGCCGATCCGTTCCGTGAGGCCCTGGTCAAACTGCAGAGCGAGGCCCCACCGCTGCCCGCGGCCAAGGTGCACCGCGTGCTCGACGCGCAGCTCGGCACCAAATGGCGCGACCGGTTCCAGTCCTTCGACGACACACCCGTCGCCTCGGCCAGCATCGGACAGGTACACAAGGGCATCTGGAAGGACGGTCGCGAGGTCGCCGTCAAGATCCAGTACCCCGGTGCCGACGATGCACTGCGTGCGGATCTCAAGCTCATCCAGCGGATGACGCCACTGGCCAAACAGATTGCGCCCAAAGCAGATATCGACAGGCTCGTGGCCGAGATCAGCGACCGCATCGAGGCCGAGCTGGACTACCGCCAGGAGGCCTCCAACCAGCGCGCCTTCGCAAAGGCCTTCGACGGCGATCCGAAGTTCTTCGTCCCGGCCGTGGTCGCCAGCGCACCCAAGGTCATCATCTCCGAATGGATGGAGGGGCGGCGACTCTCGAAGATCATCGCCGAGGGCACTCCTGAGGAGCGCGACTCCGCCGGCGCTTTGATGCTCGAGTTCACGGTGAGCTCACCGGTACGAGTGGGCCTGGTCCACGCCGACCCGCATCCAGGCAATTTCATGCTGCTACCCGACGGCCGTTTCGGCATCATCGATTTCGGCGCCGTAGCCGAGCACCACGGCGGTATTCCGCCAGAGTTCGGCGAGGTGCTGTGCTGGGCTCGGGATGAGCAATGGGATCAGGTGATCCGACTGATCAAGCAACTCGGATTCATGCCGTCAGAGGTCCAACTGTCCGGGGATCAAGTAATGGATTACATCAGGCCGCTGTGGCCGTATGTCGATCCGCTGCGCTCGGGCGAATTCCACTTCACGCGACAGTGGTTCCAGCAGGCCGCGGTGGCATCCACCGATCTCCTGGACGAGGGCTTCACCGAACGGTTCAAGCTGGCGCGTCAAATGACGGTGCCACCGGGCTACGTCATGCTGCTGCGCACGCTCGGCGGAATGATTGGAGTGCTTGTACAACTCGACGCGCACCTCAACTACGCCGCGATCGCCGAAGAATGGATGCCAGGGTTCTTCGAACCCAACGTCAAGCCCGCCTAATGACAATGCTCCCCACCGCCATGGGCGATGGGGAGCATTGCTTATCGGGGCCTACGACATGCCGGGTCATGCTGCGGCGGGATCTGCTGCCGGCAGCGGATCCTTGCGGGGACGTCCACGCGGCCTCTTGCGGGCCACGATGACACCCTGATCCAGGATCTCGCCACCCCACACACCCCAGGGCTCCGCGCGGTCCAGCGCTGCAGTCAGGCACTGCGAGCGGATCGGGCACTCCGCGCACAGCGTCTTAGCACGCTCCAGGTCAGCGGGGCTTTCCGCGAACCACAGGTCCGCATCCGTTGCGTGGCACGGTAGCGCACGCCTTCGGGCCTCCGTTTCGACGGTCATCATCTGTCCGTTCACCTGCTTCCTCTTCGGTTCCTTGTAAAACTTCTGATCTCGTATCGGTGTCTTATCGATCGAGATCCGGAACCACGTCTGAGGTTTTGAGGCTCAAACAAATGTGGCCACGGATCCCGGTGGTGTCGGGTCCGTGGCCTAGGAGGCGGTTGCGGGGCTACCTAGATGTATCCCCTATTCACGGACGCGACATTCGCGGCGGCAGCGACGGCGCGGTGCTTAATCGCAGGAACCGATGCGGCCGGCGACATTGCAACTACCGCCGGCTTAGCGGCAGCGGCATGCGTCAGGAGCGACGGCGGAGCGATCGGCAATACGACAAACGCACCATGGGCATCACGCCACAAGGTGTCGCCGTAATTGGTGGCTGTATTCATCGCTCCTCCTTCCGTCTACTCACACATGAACAGGTCTGGTTGAGAATCCTCACGAATTCCTGATGCCCAGAGTAAAAGGTCGTCTATCGGTTGACAAGTTATTTTTGACCTGCGGATATTTCAGGCTGGGGTCAGCAGCCGGGACCGAAATAGTTCCAGCACCTGATCAAGCGCCGCGCGCGTGGGCTGACCAGGCTCGTCGATGAGATGTTCGGTCACCACCGAATGCGGTGGCATCAGCGAGTTGGGGTTCGCGGCATCACCGGGCAACTCGATGGCGATGAAGGCGTCGCCCAGCTCCTCCCTGAGGAACTCGAACCGCTCGGCGGGCACCAGCTTGTCGGTGGTGAAGCGCATGCCGAGCACCTTGAGCCCGTCGTGCTGACAGCGATGCTTGACCTTGGCCAGGTCCTCCGGGGAGATATCGATGTTGTGGCGGGCATTCTTGGTGAGTCCGAACGGCAACGAGGGCTGAGACAACACGGGCGCCAGCAGGCGGTCGTCAGCGGCCATGGCCAGCGCATATCCACCCGTGAAGCACATACCGATGGCACCCACTCCGGGACCGCCATTGCGCTCATGCTCGTTCTGGGCCAGTGCGCGCAGCCATGCCACCACTGGGGAGCTCTTGCCGGTGGCCAGCACTGTGAACTCGCGGCTCACACACCCACGGAACATCGACGACAGCCCATAGGTGGCTGTTCGGAGCCAGCCATCGGCCTTGGGATCCACGCTCTGCCCGGGGTTTCCAAAGAGGTGCGGCATGACGGCGGTGCAACCGATATCGGCCACCTTGCGCGCGAAGTTCGCAACCTTGGGGCTGATTCCGGGCATCTCGGCGATCACGATCACCGCTGGTCCACTGCCCTTTCTCAACACGATCTTGGTATCGCCCTCATGAGTGAAGGTGGCTGCTTCGAAATCACGGAGGTCATCGTCGGCCATGCGCCGAGCCTAAGGCGAGATCACGATCAGCGCTAGACACGTGTTGAACAAGGGCTTATCAGGATCTGGCGCGTACCAAACGAAGCACATCGGGGCCGTACTGCTCCAGCTTGCGCGCACCGATCCCGGGAATGGCGACGAGCGCGGCGTCATCACCGGGAAGCAGTTCGGCGATGGCGATCAGGGTGTTGTCGGTGAACACCACGAACGCGGGCACCTTCATCTCCTTGGCCGTCACGAGCCGCCAATCCTTCAGCGCGGCAAGGAGTTCCTCATCGATATCGGAAGGGCAACTCTCGCAGCGCCGCAACAGCACCGCCGCCGGGGTGCTGAGCGCCGCATTGCAGATCCGGCAGCGCGCCCCACTACCCCGGCGCCTCGGCGTGGCCGAAGCGGGAAGCTGTGCGGTGGGCGCGATTCCGTTGAGGAACCGCGAATGCTTACGCGTCTTGCGGCCACCCGCAGCCCGCGCGAGCGCCCAACTCAGATTCAGATGCACACGGGCGCGGGTGATTCCGACATATAGCAGGCGCCGCTCCTCCTCAACCGGCTCGATATCGCCTGCTCGCGACAGGGCGTGCGAGATGGGCAGCGTGCCGTCGGCCAGCCCTACCAGGAACACCGCATCCCATTCCAGGCCCTTCGCCGCATGCAGCGAGGCCAGGGTGACACCTTGCACTGTCGGTGGGTGGCGCGCCTCGGCCCGCACCCGCAGCTCACGGACTAGCCCCGGCAGATCGAGCTCCGGCAGTAGAGCACATTCCTCGTCGGCGAGCACGGCGAGGGCACGTAGCGATTCCCAACGTTCGCGCGCCTGGGTTCCGTGCGGCTCCTCGGCAGACAGGCCCAGCGGTTCCAGAATATCCCGAACCTGTTGTGGCACAGGAGTGTCTGCGTTTCCACGCTCTGCCGCACGATGCAGGGCAACCAGCGCCTGGCGCACCTCTTGGCGCGTGAAGAAACCTTCGCCGCCGCGCACCTGGAACGGTATGCCCACCTCGGTGAGCGCCTCCTCATACACCTCCGACTGCGCGTTGATCCGGTACAGCACCGCGACCTCCGATGCCGGAGTTCCTGATTCAATCAGTGCCGCAATAGATTTCGCGACAGACTTCGCCTCAGCCGCCTCGTCATCGTGTTGAGAGAATCTGGGAGTGGGCCCTTCTGGCCGTTGACCGATGAGTTGCAGTTTACTGCCGGCCACCCGTCCTTGCGCCGCCGCGATCACCCGGTTGGCAAGCGAAACCACTTGCGGCGTCGAGCGATAATCACGTTCGAGACGAACCACGGCCGCGTCGGGGAATCGACGGGAGAAGCCGAGTAGATACTGCGGGGTGGCCCCGGTGAACGAATAGATGGTCTGGTTGGCGTCGCCCACCACTGTCAGGTCGTCGCGGGCACCAAGCCAGGCGTCGAGCACCCGCTGCTGCAACGGGGTGACGTCCTGGTACTCGTCGACCACGAAACAGCGGTAGCGGTCCCGGAATTCGTCGGCGACAGTCGCCGAGTTCTCGATAGCGGCCGCGGTGTGCAGCAGCAAGTCATCGAAATCGAGCAGGGTCGAACCGTCGGGCCGGGCCTTGAGTTTCTCGTAGCCCGCGTAGACCTTTGCGACCTGTTCGGCCGGTACCGGCGTGTCCCGCCCGAATCTGGCGGCGGCCGCCGGGTAGGCCTCGGGGCTGATCAAAGACGCCTTGGCCCACTCGATTTCACCGGCGAGGTCACGCACGGTGTCGGTGGTGGTGCTCAGCTTGGCGCGGTTAGCGGCCTGCGCGACGATGGTGAACTTACTGTCCATCAGCTCCCAGCGGGTGTCGCCGACGAGCTGCGGCCAGAAGTACCGCAGCTGCCGCAGACCGGCGGCGTGGAAAGTGACAGCCTGCGCGGATCCGACGCCCAGATCGCGGAGCCTTCCACGCATCTCCCCCGCGGCTCGCTGGGTGAAGGTCACCGCAAGGATCTGGCCGGGAGCGACGTGCCCGGATTCAACCAGGTGGGCGATGCGATGGGTGATGGTGCGCGTCTTACCCGTCCCGGCGCCGGCGAGCACACACACGGGACCGCGCGGCGCGGTGACGGCGGCACGCTGTTCGTCGTCGAGACCATCCAGTAGGGAGCGCACCACCCGGCCATCTTCGCAGCAACCGCCGACAAGGCTCGGTCACACCCCGCCTTTGCTCCCCGCCGAGAGTGAAGCCATGGCGGGATTTTCGGTGAATTTCCGCCATGGCTTCACACTCGACGTTGATAGATCTCACACCCCGGACGGAACACCCGGAGGGGGTATGACGTTGAATGCTTATGTGAGCGACACCAGCACCTTGACCATGTACTCCACCACCTGGTGCGGCTACTGCCGTCGACTTGAGACGCAGCTCAAGGCCGCGGGTATCGACTACACCAAGGTCGATATCGAGCAGGATCCGGCCGCGGCCGACTACGTCGCGAACGTCAATGGCGGGAACCAGACGGTGCCGACCGTCAAATTTCCGGACGGCAGCGCGCTGACCAACCCGTCACTGGCCCAGGTCAAGGCCAAGCTCGGCTGGGGGAACCTCCCACTTGTGGGGGAGTAGTTCCGTCCGCCCGTAATCAGGCGTAGGCCCAGGACTCCACGATCTCCCGGGCGATCGAGATGGATCCGGGCAGCATGAGCCGTGAGTCGGACTCGGTGGTCCAGTCCCCTATCGCCAATGCGGCACGCACCTCATCGCGGGTGAACCAATCGGCCTCGGCAATTTCTCCGTCGTTGAACGAGAAGGGCTGCGTCGGGTCACCAAGGGCGTGGAAGCCCAGCATGATCGACCGCGGAAACGGCCACGGTTGGCTGCCCAGGTATTCCACATCGGTGACGGCGAGACCGACTTCCTCGGAGATCTCACGGGCGACGCAGGCCTCGAGAGACTCGCCCGCCTCGACGAATCCGGCCAGCAGCGAGAACATCCGTTCCGGCCAGAACTTCTGACGGGCCAGCACTGCCCGGTCGCCGCCGTCATGCACCAGGCAGATGACGGCGGGGTCTGTGCGCGGGAACTCTTCCTGCCCGGTGGTCGAGTTCACCCGAACCCAACCACCCTTGGCCGGGCTGGTGGGTGATCCGTCGACGGGGCTGAATCCGGCGTTGTCGTGCCACGTCAGCATCGCCATCGCCGTGGCCAACAGCGCCGCGCTGGTGTCGTCGAACAACTGACCGGAGCGGCGCAGGTCTAAGAGCGGCGCACTGTCGTCATCGAGCTCGGCGCGCACGGCCCACACGTGTCGGCCGCCCGGGATGCGCCCCAAGAACACGGCGTGCTCGGGCGGTTGAGCGCCGACACTGGCGGCGTCTTCGAGAACCACCTGCCCGTCGACGATGTTGACCCGGCCGCGGACATCAAGCGTAAGCAGCCCGGCGGCCACCCACCCTTTGGCCAATTCCTCAGGGCTGGAACGTAATTCGTCTGCACGATCCAAGCCGATACGCGAAAGCAGCGGCACATTACGGAGCCGGAAACTCATGTCAGGCCCCGGCGTTGCGGACGTAGAGCAGGCGGTCGGTTGCCTCGATGGAATCGACCTCGGGTGCATCGACCCGGTGCAGGGTGCCATCGCGCACCACGCCCAGGACGATGTCCGAGAGATGCCGTGGTGAGCCGCCGACCTCGCTGCGCTCCACCTCGCGTTCGGCGATCGCGAACCCTGCCTCCGGTGTCAACAGGTCCTCGATCATCTCGACGACGCGGGGTGTCGAGGTGGCGATGCCGAGAAGACGTCCCGCCGTTTCCGAGGACACCACCACCGAGTCGGCGCCCGACTGGCGTAGCAGGTGCACGTTCTCGGCCTCGCGGATCGCCGCGACAATCTTGGCCTTGGGAGCGAGTTCGCGAGCGGTGAGCGTGACCAGCACCGAGGTGTCGTCCCGGTTGGCGGCCACGATGATCGACTTGGCGTTTTGAACACCGGCAAGCCGCAATACATCCGATTTGGTGGCGCTGCCTCGCACCGTCACCAGATCAGAGGCGGACGCGGCGTCCAACGCCATCTGATCTTCGTCGACGACCACGATTTCAGACGGGGAGGCGCCATCGGAGATCATCGCCTGGACGGCGGTCTTCCCTTTGGTGCCGTATCCGACGACAACAGTGTGGTTGCGCACGCGGGCCCTCCATCGCTGGATCTTCAGTGCTTGACGCGAACGTTCGGTGAGCGCCTCGACCGTGGTGCCGACCAGAACGATCAGGAACAGCAGCCGTAGCGGTGTGATCACGAGAATGTTCACCAACCGGGCACCCTCGGTGTACGGGGTGATATCGCCGTAACCCGTGGTCGAGAGTGAGACGGTGGCGTAATAGAAGCAATCCAGGAAGCTGAGCGGATCGCTTTCCTCCGGCGTGGCTGCGACATCGCGGTAGCCGCCGCGGTCGAGGTACACGACGATCACGGCGGCGAAGAGCGTTCCCACCGCGATCAGGATGCGTTTTCCGATGGCCCGCCACGGGCTGGCGGCATTTTGGGGAATACGCAGGACACCGACCAACGCGTGGTCTGGCTGTGCGGTTAGCGCTCCGTCGAGGCCGCGAAACCGCTGGCGAAGCTTACCGGCCATGGATGAGCCGTTTGCGCGAAGACCAACGGCTCCAGCCCGATCGCGTCCGAGTCACCGGTTGCACGGGTGTCAATCTACTCACATCGCGCCCGTGATTCGCGTTGGCCAGCTGATAGCCGGGATGTCGGCACCGAAATCACTTCACAGTCAGCCCAGCGAGCTCTGCTGCCTGCGGCAGCTCGGGCAGTTCGGCAGGTGCGACGGTCCGCCCCGTGCGCACGTAGTGGAACACCGCGTTCACCTGTGCGGGATCGATCCCCTGGAGCGCCGCCCACGCTTGCCGGTACACGGCCAGCTGCAGGGCCGCGGCCTCCATCTCCGCACCCGACGGCTCGTGACCTGTCTTCCAGTCGACGACTGTCCAGGTGCCATCTGTGCCGCTATCGGGTCCGAACACGGCGTCGATCCGGCCGCGGACGATGGTTCCAGCGACGGAAATCTCGAACGGCACCTCAGCTTCTACCGGGGTTCGGTCTGCCCACTCCGAGTCAAGGAATGCCGACTGCAGCACCGCCAGATCCTCGGCGTCCTCCAAATCTCCGTAGCCATCGCTGGGCAGATCTTCGAAATCGATGAGGCGTACCGACCCGTAATGCCGCTGTACCCACGAGTGGAAGGCGGTGCCGCGGCGAGCTTCGAGGTCGGGACGTGTGGGCCGCGGGCGGGCGAGACGGCGGGCGAGCGCCTGCGGGTCGTGACGCAGATCGACCAGGCTTGTCACGGAAAGATGCTGAGGAAGCGCCACTTCCGTTCGACGATGGGCCTGTTCTCGTTCGCGTAGCAGCGCGTCGACATCGGATGTCCAACCGTCGGGATCGTCGTCGTTTTCGTCCTCGGCCGGCGACGCGGCACCCGCGAGCGCTTCCCGCACCATCCGCGCCCCTACTTCGATCTCGCTACGCCTGCCCTGGAGTGGGTCAGCGGGCCACTGTGCTTCGACAGTCTGATCGAGCATGGGATTGCGTTCACCCGCCGCGGGAGCGGGAGTCCACTCCTCCACTGTTCCGCACGGAATGCCCTCAGCGGCCGCGCCTTCGATGACATCCCGCAGCTCGATCAGAAAGTCGGACGGCCCCTTGGGTTTCAGTCCGGTCTGCCCCCAATGGTGTCCCGAGACGAAAAGCTGTTCGGCCGAGCGAGTAACCGCCACATAAAGCAGTCGGCGTTCCTCGTCGATCCGACGGGTGGCCAGGCTGTCTTTATGCCGCGCAATGGCATCGGAGAGCTGTTTACGATTCGTGATGCCCTCGGTGTTCAACTGCGGGACCCCGAAACAATCGCCCTGGGTGGCGCGATCGCCCCGCAGCAAGGGAGGCAGTTCGGTGGCGCTCGTCAGCCACGTCGACGCGGCCACGCCCGATGGAAAAACTCCAGCACTCAAGTGCGGGACCGCGACCACATCCCATTCCAGCCCCTTGGCCGAGTGCACGGTCAGGATCTGCACCCGTCCCGGGCTGGCCGCGACTTCCACTGGTGTGAAACCTTTTTCAATTTCCCATGCCGCGTCAAGATATTGCAGGAACGCGGCGACCAGCCCAACCGGGTCGCTCTGGTCGGCGGCCTCGGCGAATCCGGCGGCGACATCGGTGAATGCGCGCAGTTGGTCCAACCCGCCGGTGCGCCGCCCCGCCACGAGCTCGACGTCAAGTGCCAATACCCGCTGCACCTCGGCGATCAGGTCGGTGAGCGGCATACCGAGCCGAGTGCGCAGACCGGACAGTTCCCGCCGCAGCGCCGTCAGGCGAATCCAGCCTTCCGGCGAATACTCTTCTGGCGTACCGGGATCACTGATGGCGTCGGCCAGGCACGGAATGTCCGCGTCCTCCCCCATCACGGCGGAGCCGCCGCGGCCGAATCCGGTCGCCCGTCGCCACAGCACCGCCAGATCATGGGCGCCGAGGCGCCATCTCGGACCGGTCAACACTCGCAGCGCCGCAGGCCCGGCGGTCGGGTCCGCAACAAGGCGCAGCATCGCGACGCTATCGGCGACCTCCGGAATACCAAGCAAGCCCGTCAATCCGACGACCTCGACCGGAACACCATGTGCGGAAAGAACCTCTGCCATCGGGGCGGCGTCGCTGTTGCGCCTGACCAGAACCGCCGACGACGGCGGACGGTTCCCATCGCGTTGGGCTTCCTCGTATACCGAGGCCAGTTGTGTGGCGACCCACTCCCGTTCCGCCCCAATATCGCCGAGCAGTGCACAGGCGATGCGTCCGGAGGTCGCGTCGGGGCGGGGACGCAGCGGCCGCACCGCCACCGAACGCCGCCGAGCTTCCTCTGACACGGCATTGGCTAAATGCAGAGCCTCGGGCGGGTTACGCCAACTGGTGCGCAGTTCCCGCGTCGGCGCGGGCGATCCGTCGGACAACGGGAAATCGGTGGTGAACCTGGGCAGATTGGTTGCCGAGGCACCGCGCCAGCCATAGATGGACTGGATGGGATCGCCAACCGCGGTCAACGCCAACTCAGGATCGACACCCCGTCCGAACAACGACGACAACAAGATCCGTTGAGCATGCCCGGTGTCCTGGTACTCGTCGAGAAGCACTACCCGGTAGCGATCCCGCTGGGTTTGTCCGACGATAGAGTGATCAGCGGCCAGGCGGGCCGACAGCGACATCTGCGCTCCGAAGTCGAGAACACCACGGGCGCGCATCTCCTTTATCAGCCGGTCCACGATCGTAACGAGTTGCGTTCTTTCACACTGTGTTTCGACCAGACGCAACAGCCAGGCACTTGGCCGGCCCTCACGCTGATACGGTCCCGGCGGCAGGGTGTGAATCAGTTGTTCCAGTTCATCGTGCGAGGACAACAAGTCGGTGGTGTCCACCAGATGTTCGGACAGCTGTCCGGCCAGGGCGAGCACCTGAGCGGTGACGGCTCCCGGTGTCTTCTCCGTGTCGAGGTCGCCGTCGAAATCACAGACCAATCGGAAGGCCAACTGCCACAACTGCGTTTCGGTCATTAGTCGCGCATTGGGTTCCATCGGCAATAGCAGTCCGTGCTCCCGCAACAAGGTTCCGGCGTAGGCGTGGTAGGTGGCGATGACTGGATCCGCAGCATCTGCACTGACCGGAGGCAGGATCCCGCTGCCGGCCAGCCGGGCAAGCCGTGACCTGACGCGACGCAAGAGTTGGCCGGCGGCCTTGCGGGTGAACGTCAACCCGAGCACCTGCCCCGGGGTCGCATATCCGTTGGCTACAAGCCAGACGACCCGGGCAGCCATCGTCTCGGTCTTACCCGCGCCCGCCCCGGCAATCACCACCATCGGTCCGGGCGGCGCCCCGATGACAGCGGCCTGCTCCTCAGTGGGCTCAAAAAGTCCTAGCGCCCTGGATAGTTCGACCGGCGAGTATGTGCTCACGACTGGCATACTGCCTGCCCTTCGGCCTGCGCGGGGCAGCAGGCCCGCAGCGGGCAGTGCCCGCACCCGTCGTTGACCCGCGCGACGAACACCGGCCCCTGGGTGTTGGCCGCGGCGGTGTGGATGGTCTCGCGCCAGGCGCCCTGGGCAGCGGGAGTCAGCGGATCCTGATGGCGCTGCGTGGCACCGTCATCGAGGTTGGATTTGGCGACATACACCAGCCGGCCACCACCCGGTTCACCCGCCGGTTCCCCGTCGATCAGCCCTGCGGCAGCGGCGACCTGGTAGGTGGCGAGCTGGGCGTGTTGCTGCACATCGTCTTTGGTAGCGGGACTTTTTCCCGTCTTGATATCAACGACGACGGGGCGGCCTTCAGCATCACGTTCAAGCCGATCGATGCGGCCCACCAGGCGCACCTGCGGGTAACCCAAATGCGTCAGCACTCCGTCGACACCGATCTCTCGACCGACTTCGGTGAGTTCGCCGCGGGTCGTCGCACGCCAGGCGGTAAAGGCCTCCAGTAGCTCCTGGTGCCGACGTAGCTCGTTGCGCGCGTACCACTTCGACTCGAAGGGCATTGTTTCCCACGACTTATCGAGCTCCCGGCGCATCGTATCCGCATCTCCAGAGTGCTCACTGACGAGCGCGTGCACAAGCGTCCCGAGCGCTCGACGCGGATCCGTGAGGTCGGTGCCACCATGTCGTTCCAGCAGCCAGCGCAGTGGGCAGGCGATGAGCGTCTCGATATTGGAGGGCGACAAACGGACCGGACCGTCCTCGGTGTGCCATAGCGGACCGCCACTGCTGACATCGGCTAGCCCGTACCAGGATTCGGGATCCGCACCGGGGATGCCTGCCTCCGCGAGCCGGGCCAGTTGTCGGGCGGCGGCGCGGCGACGGGTCGCGTTCACCATGCCTGTGGAGTCGGTGACGACGGCACGCAGCTCGCCCACGAGGTTCGCGGCGGTCAACGTCCGGGACTCCGCTGTCCCCGGCCGACGCTCGGGCATTACCCAATCCGGGTGCGCGAGCATGAGTTCGGTGAGGAAGCGGGAAGGCATCGCGGGCCCGCCGCCCATATCGGCGTTCTCATTGTCGACCGCGGTGATAAGTACTCGGCGACCTGCCCTGCCAATGGCTAGCAGCAGCAGACGGCGCTCCTCCGCGAGTGCCACAGCCGATCCATCGACATGCGCCGCTTGATCGATGCCCGCCAGCACATCCATCAGCTCCTGGGTACGCAGCACGCCTCCCCGCACCGCCGTGTTGGGCCATAGCCCCTCCTGCACACCGGGGATCGCGACCACCTCCCACTGGCGACCCACGGCAGCGTGCGCACTGACGATGGCCACAGCGTTGGGCTCGACCCGTGTCACTCGCCGACCGGCGAGCGCCAGCGACCGGATGTGGTCGATCAATCCCGTCACACCGATGCCCGGTGTGCGCGCCACATGTTCGGATGCCAGGTCGAACAATGCGGAAACCGCATCGAGATCCCGGTCGGCCTGAGCGCCCAACGGACCCCCGTGTTGGGACAACCCGTCCCAGCGTCGCTGCAGACCCGACCTGCTCCACGCGGACCACAGCACGTCGAGAACGCTGGTGCCAGATGTGATGGCGTCACGAGCTGATGCGATCACCGCCCGCACGCGTCGCAGCGGAGCGGCCTGGATATCGGTGAGCGCCGCAACGTGCATGGAGTCAGCATCGACGAGAACCCCACGGAGCAGCTCACCGCTAGTTCTGTCACCTCCCCGGGCCTCCTCGGAGCGCAGCAATTGGCGTCGTAAACGTCTCAGCGCCACCGGATCCACGCGCCCGATCGGGCCGGTCGCAAGGGCCGCTGCCTCCTCGTCGTTCACCCCACCCTGCGCGGCAGATACCGCCAGCAGCAGCGCGTGCACGACGGGCACGGCGGCCACGGGACCGTCATACGACTCGGCATGTACGGGAACGCCTGCGGATTGCAGAACACGGCGCAGGGCCGCGCCACTGCGCGGTACCGACCTGACGATGACCGCCATCTGAGACCACGGCACCCCGTCGATCAGATGGGATCGCCGCAGCAGATCGACCACGAGCGACGCTTCGGCGGTTTCGGAGAGCGCGCCGGCGAGACGAACGGCGGCCGAGGAATGCTCCAGCCCCAGGATTTCACGCCCGGCGGAGCTCCCGGGCAGTCGTCGCGCCACCGCGTTCGCGAGTTCCGCAACCGGTCCAGCGCAGCGATACGAACGGCTGAGTTCGATTGTCGTGGAATCCGATTGCAACAGCTGCGCGTCCGCGCCCCGGAATCCGAACACCGTTTGGTTGGGGTCACCCGCGAATGCCGACAACAAGGCACCCCCAGCGAGCAGCCGCACCAGCAGCGCGGCCTGTGGGTCAAGATGCTGGGAATCGTCGACGAGTAGAAGATCTATGCGATTACGTTCTGCGGCAAGAATTCCCGGATCAACGGCGAAGGATTCCAATACCAACCCGACGAGCTCGGCGGCGCCGAGTGCCGGCACCGTCGCCTGCGGAGCCGCCATCCCCACTGCGGACCGCAGCAGCATGACCTCCTCATATTGCCGTGCCAGGCCGGCGGCCGCGACCCACTCCGGACGGTTGTGTCGTCGTCCGATCGCTCGAAGTGCGGTGGCGTCCACGCCGCGCTCGGTGCAGCGCGCCATGAGATCCCGGACGCCGGTGGCGAAACCGGCCGTCGTCAATGCGGGTCGCAGCGAATCCGGCCATGCCCCGCTGTTATCTTCCGCATTGCCGCACAACAATTCCCGCACAACGCTGTCTTGCTCGGCCGCAGTGATCAATCGCGGCGGCGGATTGCCCTGACGGGCCGCGTGGGCGGCAAGCACGGCGAAGGCATACGAGTGCACGGTGCGAACCATGGGTTCACGGATGGCAATGTCGGCGCGGCGCTCGAACACCTCCGCCGAGATCCGGGTCCGCAGATCGGCACTTGCCCGAGCGGAACCGGTGAGCACGAGAACGGATTCCGGGCTCGTCCCCGCCGCGATCCGCGCCGCCACAATGTCCACCAGCAGGCTCGTCTTCCCGGTCCCGCTACCGCCGACCACCACGAATCGGCCCTGCCGGGCCGGGTCCAGCAGATCCGCCGCGGCGCCGTCCCAAGATCGCGGGGAGGCGCTCGGTGTCGGCATACGCAGATCACAGCATGTCGGTCCGACAAGTGGAGCTGACCTGGGTATCCATCAGGGGATAGTGCGAGGATGCTGCAGTGACGCCGTTGTTGAACGCCCACCGATACGGTCCCGATGAACCCGCGCGCCTGCTGGCACTGCATGGACTCACCGGACACGGCAAGCGCTGGGCGCCGCTGTTCGATGAACACCTGTCCGATGTGCCGACCCTGGCACCGGACCTGCTGGGGCACGGACACTCCCCCGCGCCCGCGCCGTGGTCGTTGGAGGCGCATGCCGACGCGGTGGCCGCCGTGCTCGACGAAACGGAGACCGGGCCCATCGTGGTGGTGGCGCATTCATTCGGCGGCGCCACGGCGCTGCACTTGGCGGCGCGCAGACCAGACCTCGTGAAGTCGCTCATACTCCTCGATCCGGCAATCGGACTGGACGGCGACTGGATGCGTCAGATCGCCGAGCAGATGGTGGCCTATCCGGACTACACCGACCGCGCCGAGGCGAAGTCGGACAAGGTCGCGGGTGCCTGGTCGGACGTACCGGATGAGGTCATCGAAACCGAGCTCGACGAGCACCTGATCCAATTGTCCAACCTTCGGTGGGGCTGGCGCATGAACCTGCCCGCCGTGGTCACCGCCTGGAGCGAGCTGGCGCGCGATATTGCCCTACCGGCCAACACCATTCGCGTCACGTTATTACGGGCCACCCGCACCTCACCACCGTATGTGACGACCCAGCTTCTCGACGCGCTCCAGGCCACACTCGGCGACCGATTCGAACTGATCGATATCGACTGCGATCACATGGTGTCCCAATCCCGACCTGCGGAGACCGCTGCCGCGATACGGTCACACCTGTAGTTAGGAAGACCATGGCTGCCGAAGAGCCGCGTGCACGAAGAGAGTCCAACCGCGTTTCCGAGGAACAGGTCGAACTGGTGCGCTCGCTGGTCGCATCCATCCCGACAGGGCGGGTGGCCACCTACGGTGACATCGCCGACGCGGCAGGGCTTTCCAGCGCGCGGATCGTGGGGTGGATCATGCGCACCGACTCTGCCGATCTGCCCTGGCATCGCGTCATCGGCGCGAGCGGTCGCCCAGCACCGCATATCCTGACGCGTCAGCTCGAACTACTGAGGGCCGAGGGCGTATTGGCGACGGACGGACGTATCGCGTTACGCGAAGTCCGCCACGGCTTCTAGCGCACCCGACACCACCGTGGCCGAGGTGAACCGTCGCACCACCAGATCTACGATCTCGGGATGTACACCCAACGGTTGCGCAACGCCATCGGCACCGCACCCATTGAGGCGCTCTTGAAACAACCCATGTGCCAACAGGTATGACGCGATGAAGACGCGGCGGCCGGTCGCGCGCACATCCGCGACCACGTCGGCCACCCGCGGCTCTCCGGTAGCGATGTAACCCACCCGGACGGGTCCGGTGTGACGCGCCAACATACTTGCCGCGATATGAACCTCATGGCGGGCACGGGGATCCGAGGAACCCGCCGCGGCAAGCACCACCGCATCACCGCGGCGCCATCCGACCTGACGTAGCCGCTCTGCCATGACGCCGGCCAACACGGGATCCGGCCCCAACGCTTGGGTGACAGCCACGGCCGGATGTCCGCTCATTTCAATATGCTGCGGAATATCTTGCCGCACATGATATCCCGACGCCAAGAAGGCCGGAACCAACACTGCTGGACCTTCGATCGTCGAGAGCACTTCCGACGGCGTCGGGCCCAGCACGTCGACGAACGCGGTGCGTACCGAACCCACGCGCCGCGCCACCGCCTCCGCGAGGGCCGCAATATTCTCCACCCCGGCGGCCGACCGGGTTCCGTGTGCGACCAGGACGAGCTCATACCCGGATGAGCCGCTTGCGCGAAGACCATCAACCATGACATTCCCCAATCGTGGTCGGGTCGATTGCCAGCCGGTAACCCCGTTTGACGACTGTCTGAATCACTTTCGGTGTGCCGAGCGCGGACCGCAGACGGGTCATCGCCATCTCGACCGCATGGGTGTCATCTCCGCCTCCGGGCAGTGCTGCCAACAGGTCCTCGCGGGATACCACCTGGCCGGGGCGCACCATCAGCCGCTTCATCAACGCCATTCCCGCTGGGGAGATCTGCCGCGTCTCGCCGTCGACCGCGATCCCGCGGCTGCGTACGCTGACGACGTGCCCGCCGGCGTGGAAACGTGGTGCACGCCTGGTCAGTTCGTCTGCCATGTGCCGGGCCAATGCTCCCAGCCGGGCCCGTTCGGGCTGCGTCGTCCGCACGCCCAGGACCTCGAGCGGTGCGGCGGTCACCGGTCCGACACACAGCGGCGCCACCCTTCCCCGCAACGCGGACAGCAGCTCATCCAATCGGCCGGTTGCCTTGGCACGACCGAGCATTGACGCCACCGCAGGGGCGCTCGTGAAACTCATCCCGTCCAACTCGGCGTTAATGGCCATGGAGATCATGCGGTCCATTGGCCGCTGATCCTCTGGCGGCTCCCAGCGGTAAACCGGCACCCGGATCACCTGTGCACCAGCGATTGTCAGCGCCTCGCATAGATCAGCGATGGGTTCCCATTCGGTCGCGGCACCATGAAGCTGCACCGCGATACGCCGCCCCTCCACACCCTCTTCAAGCAGCCGATCCAAAACTTCCGCGGAGGACTCCGATGCGGGCGACCACTCTTCGCGCAGCCCCGCTTGGCGAATCGCCCCGGTGGCCTTGGGTCCGCGGGCGACCAGGCGCCCGGATTCGAGCGCCGATTTGAGACTGTCGGCCACGCCCCACTCATCGGCGGCCTCGATCCAGCCACGGAAGCCAATTCCGGTGGTGGCCACCGTGACATCTGGTGGGTTGGCGATGACAAGTTCGGTGGCGCGCTGCAGCTCGGCATCGTCGGCCAACGGGATGATTCGGATCGCTGCGGCGTGCACGACGGCGGCGCCGCGGCGCTCCAAGAGCGCGATCAATTCCTCTGACCGGCGGGCAGCCGTGACACCAATGGTGAACCCGTCGAGCCGACGATCCTGCTCGTTAGGCGGCAACCGCGTCCCGGTGTCGACTCCTGAGCATTCCGATTTCGACATTTCCATTGCTCACCCGCACCTCGAAGACTGGCAACCGGCGCGACGCATCATCGAGGCAACGCCCGTCTATTAACGAGAAGACCTGCTTGAGCAGCGGTGACGCCACAGTCGGCTCGCCGCCGCGATCACCGGTCAAACCACGCGACATGACGGCGGCCTGGCCGTATGGATCCATGTTACCGACCGCGTACAAGTCACCACTTGGCAGCAGAAAAAGCGCGGCCTGCACATCGTCCGGCAATAGCACCGCCACACCGCGGCCCGGGGTGAGCGAATCCACCGCGCAGGCCGTCGACCACACGTACTGGTACCGCTTAAATCTGGGGCGAGCATCCAGGATCGTCATCTCCGGCCTTTCTTCTCGTTCTGTTGTGTCATGTCTACCGGCCTCGTGTTACCCGAGTATTACCAGCGCAGGCGCGTCATGTTGCCGGCTCGGCGGCCGGCCTGATTCCCGGCGTACCCAGTAGCACCGGAACCTTTCGCGGGCCGGAATCATCGAAGGCGATCGTCGAATCGACCTGGTCCGGTGCATTGACGAAGGACACGAACCGACGGAGTTTGTCCTCATCGGCGAGTACAGCCGCCCATTCGTCGGCGTATCCCTCGACGTGGAGGGCCATAGCGGCTTCCAGTTCCTCGGCGATCCCGAGCGAGTCCTCGCATACCACCGCCCGGATGTGATCCAGGCCGCCCTCGATCGCTTCCTGCCAAGGGGCGGTGCGCTGGAGCCGGTCCGCGGTGCGGATATAGAACATCAGGTACCGGTCGATGTACTTGATCAGCGTTTCGGAATCCAGATCGCCGGCAAGCAATTTCGCGTGCACGGGAGTGGCGCCACCATTGCCCCCCACATACAGGTTCCAGCCGTTCTCCGTGGCGATGACGCCGACGTCCTTACCGCGGGCCTCGGCGCATTCCCGTGCGCACCCGGATACACCCATCTTGAGCTTGTGCGGGGAACGCAGACCGCGGTAACGCAATTCGAGTTCGACGGCCATTCCCACCGAATCCTGGACCCCGTACCGGCACCAGGTCGAACCCACACAGCTCTTCACGGTTCGCAGCGACTTGCCATAGGCCTGCCCGGACTCCATGCCGGCATCGATGAGCCGTTTCCAGATCAGCGGTAGCTGCTCGACACGGGCACCGAACAGATCGATGCGCTGACCGCCGGTGATCTTGGTGTACAGCCCGAATTCCTGCGCCACCTCACCGATCACGATGAGCTTCTCCGGCGTCACCTCCCCACCGGGGAGCCGCGGCACCACCGAATAGGTGCCGTTCTTCTGCATATTGGCCAGGAAGTGGTCATTGGTGTCCTGCAGCGCTGCCTGCTCGCCCTCCAGGATGTGGTCGCTGGAGGTCGACGCCAGGATGGACGCCACCGTGGGTTTGCAGATATCGCAGCCGGTTCCGCTGCCATGCTTGGCGATCAGCTCCGAGAAGGTCCGGATACCCGTCACCTGCACCACCTGGAACAGCTCGGCACGCGACTGGGTGAAATGCTCACACAGCGCTTTGGACAGCTCGACACCCTGCGCGGCAAGGATCTGCTTGAGCATGGGAATGCAGCTACCGCAGGATGTTCCGGCGCAGGTGGCCGCCTTGATGGCGGGCACATCGGTAGCACCATCGCAGATCGCACCGCAGATCGCACCCTTGGTGACCGCGTTGCACGAACAGATCTGTGCGTCGTCCGGCAGCGCGCCGACGCCGATCTCGGCGCCTGCCGGGGAGATCAGCGAGGCCGGGTCGGCCGGCAGTTCCCGGCCCAGCATGGGGCGCAGCGTCCCGTAGGCACTGGCATCTCCGACGAGGATGCCGCCCAATAGGGTTCGCGCATCGTCGGAGACCACAAGCTTGGCGTAGGTGCCCTTGGTGGCGTCGTTGAAGACGACTTCCAAGGCGCCGTCAGAGGTGCCGTGCGCGTCACCGAAGCTGGCGACGTCGACGCCGAGCAGCTTGAGCTTGGTCGACAGGTCGGCGCCCGGGAACTCTGATTCGCCGCCGAGCAGCCGGTCGGCGACAATCTCCGCGGTGGTGTAGCCGGGGGCAACCAGTCCGTAGCAGCGGCCCTCGATCGCGGCCACCTCGCCGATCGCGTAGATGTGTAGATCGCTTGTCTGGCAACCAACGTCGGTGAAGATACCGCCGCGTTCGGCCAGTTCCAGCCCGCACTCACGGGCCAACTCGTCGCGGGGGCGGACGCCTGCCGAGAACACCAGCATCGCAGCGTCGATCGCCGAGCCGTCCGACAGCTGCACGGACAGCGATCCGTCCGCCGCCGTCTCGATGGCCAAGGTGGAGACGCTGGTGTGCACGGTCAGCCCCAGCTCCGTGACCAATCGGGTCAGCAGCGCGCCGCCGCCCTCGTCCACCTGCAGGTGCATAAGACGGGGGTTGAGTTCGACAACGTGGGGGGTCATACCCATGAGGCGCAACGCATTCGCGGCCTCCAACCCCAGCAGGCCGCCACCGATCACAACACCTGCGGCACCGGGCGCCTTGTCGGCTGCGGCCTTGATCGCGTCCAGGTCATCCATGGTGCGGTAGACGAAACAGCCCGGCGCGTCGCCTCCCGGCACCGGCGGCACGAACGGGTAGGACCCGGTCGCCATCACGAGCGCGTCGTACGGCAGCTCCATACCGGATTCGGTGGTAACAGTCTGGTTGGCGCGGTCGATGCTGACGACGCGGTCACCAAGGTGCAGCGCCACCATCGAATCCCCGGAATAGTCGTTTCCGGTGAGCGCCAGTGCCTCCCGTTCCCAGCCGTCGATGTACGAGGACAGCGCCACGCGGTCGTAGGCGGCGTCGGCCTCCTCACCGAGGACGGTGACCTGCCATTGGTCGGTGGCGTCCCGCTCGCGTAGCACCTGGACGAATCGGTGGCCGACCATGCCGTGACCGATCACGACAACATTCTTATTCATGACTTTCACACCGCCACTTGGTCTTTGGAATTGGACATGGCCGGAGCCGGCACGCCCACCGGACGTCGCACATACGCGTACCAGGTGACTACGGCGCAGACGACATAGAAGGCGAGGAACACCCAGAACGCCATGGTGGCCGACTTGGCGGCGCTGAGGTAGGAGGCACGCAACACCAGGTTGATGGCGACTCCGCCGAGGGCGCCGATCGCACCGGCCACACCGATCAACGCGCCCGACATGGTTCGCGACCACGTCTCGTCGTGCCCGGCGCTATGCGCCTTGGCGGCGAAGATCGACGGAATCATCTTGTACACCGAGCCATTGCCCAGTCCGGACACCACGAACAGGATGATGAAACCGATTACATACGCGGACATGATGGTTCCGGAGGGCGCCCCCGCCGCACGGTCATCGATCGTTCCCGCGGTCACCAAGATCCCTGCGCCGAAGATCATCGCGACGAATGCGTAGAGAGTGATTTTGCCGCCGCCGACGCGATCCGAGAGCCACCCGCCCACCGGCCGTGTAAGCGAGCCGAGCAGCGGTCCGATGAATGCGATCTGGGCCGCATGCAAAGACGCCTGGGCCGCCGCCTGGGCCGGAGTAAGGCCGCTGTGCGTCAGCCCGGCAAGGAAGTTCAACTGCAGCACCTGGCCGAACGCGAAGCTGAATCCGATGAACGACCCGAACGTGCCGATGTAGAGGAAGGCGATGATCCACGAATCCCGGTACTTCATCACGTCGATGAGCGAGCGGCCATCGGTCCGCTGGTTCGCCAGGTTGTCCATAAACAGCGCCGCACCAACTGCCGCGAAGGCGATCAGAACCAGGTAGATCGCTGCCACCCAGTGCGGCGACCGGTTCCCGGCTGTCGAGATGACGAGCAGGCCGATCACCTGGATTACCGGCACGCCGATGTTTCCGCCGCCGGCGTTGAGCCCGAGCGCCCAGCCCTTGAACCGTTGCGGGTAAAAGGCATTGATATTGGTCATCGATGAGGCGAAGTTACCGCCGCCGAATCCTGCGACCGCCGCCACGATCATGAAGGTGGTGTACGAGGTTTCGGGGTGACCCATGAAGTACAGCGTGAGCGCGGTCGGGATCGCCAGCACCAGAGCGCTGAAGATGGTCCAGTTGCGGCCGCCGAACCATGCGGTGGCGAAGGTGTAGGGCAGCCGCAGCACGGCTCCCACCAAAGTCGGCATGGCGACCAGGAAGAACTTTCCGGCCGCGTCGATGTGATAGACGTTCTGCGGCATAAACAGAACCATCACCGACCAGATGGACCACACGGAGAATCCGACGTGTTCGGCGACCACCGACCAGATCAGGTTGCGCCGCGCGACTTTCGCGCCACCGTTATCCCAGGCAGCGACGTCCTCGGGATCCCAGTTCTCAATCCAGCGTCCGCGCCGTGCAATTGGGGCTGTTGCCGTGTCATTCGCCATGCAAGCACGGTAGAAAAATGTTGTTGCGGCGGCGCTGCTGGCGATGACCGAACCATCACAACTCGCTCACACGAGTCTGTCATGTGACGGTGAGCAGACCGGCAACTCCCGGCGAATGCGTCACAATGACGTCGTAACGTGACGTGCGTTACAGCGTGAGTCGCACTAGCGCCGCGGTACGTGCCAGTCCTGGGAAGGACTCCGCCGACGAGCGCGGATGCAGCGCATGCACGGCCAACCGGAAGACCAACGCCCGTAACAACATCTGCGGCCACTCCGGCAGCGTCGCCCAGCGTTCGATGAGACCGTCGTCCGCGTCACCCCAGGACAGCGCGTCCACCACGGCGACACCGGCCGCCCATGACGCGGGCCGCCAATACGGCGTGATGTCGGTAATGCCGGGTGCGGCGGCACCTGCGAAAAGCACAGTGCCGTACAGGTCTCCGTGCACCAGCTGCGGCGGGCTCTTGGTTGGCCGACGCAGGCTCGCCAATTGGTTGATCAGGTCGATGGATCGCTGGCCGTCGGGCGAGCCGGGCGACACCCGGGCCGCCGAGGGCCAGGACTGCAGCGGCCGGTCTTCCCAGGCCGCGCGGTCGGCTGCGATGAATACGTCAACATCGGCCCACGGCGCCACCGGAGGCTGGGTGAGGAAACGGGGACGTTCCAGCTTGGATGTGGCCTCATGCAACCGCACCGACAGCGAGACCACCTCGTCGTGCCGAGGCTCGGGCGCACCGGCGACGAATGTGTCCGCACGCCAACCCGATACGACATAGCGCCCGTCGGTGGATCGAACGGGCCGGGCCAACCGCACTCCGTCGACGAACAGGGTGTCGCGCACCTTGGCCGACCAGGCTGCACGCGCATGGTCGGCTACCAGTGACAACACCACTTCACCGCAGCGCCAGCCGCCCTCCCATGTCGGGCCGAGCTGGACTGGTTTGACGCCGCTGAGCCCGTAAGTCGCGAGCACATGCTCAGGCGGGCGGTCCACAGTCACGCGGGATACGTTACCGCCTGCAATGAACTGGGTTGTGTTCGCTCGGTGTTCGTGTCGGCGGTCACAGATGGCACGTCGGCATATTTGGCTGTTGCTGTTGCCAATCGATCAGTACATGACCATGTCGGGGTCCACCTGCTTGGCCCACGCGGCGATACCACCCTGCAGGTGTACCGCGTCGGCGAAACCCGCCTTCTTGACGGCCACAAGCGCCTCTGCCGACCGGATCCCGGTCTTGCAGTACAGCACCGCCTGACGGTCCTGCGGCAGCTTGGCAAGCCCCACTCCGGACTCGAGGGTCGACTTGGGCACCAACTCGGCACCGTCGATGTGGACGATGTCCCATTCGACGGGTTCGCGCACATCGATGAGCGCCACCTTCTTGTCGGCATCCAGCAATTCCCGCAGCTCACGAGGGGTAATGGTGGAATCGGCGACCGCGGCGGAGGCCTCATCGCTGATCACGCCGCAGAAGGCGTCGTAATCGATGAGCTCGGTGATCTTAGGCGTGGCCGGATCCTTGCGGATCTTGATGGTGCGGTACGTCATATCGAGCGCGTCGTACACCATGAGCCGGCCGAGCAGCGTGTCACCGATTCCGGTGATCAGCTTGATCGCCTCGGTGCCCATCACCGAGGCGATGGAGGCGCACAGGATGCCCAACACACCGCCCTCCGCGCATGACGGCACCATCCCCGGAGGCGGCGGCTCGGGGTACAGATCGCGGTAGTTCAGGCCGAGCCCGTCGGGCGCGTCCTCCCAGAAGACCGACACCTGCCCCTCGAAGCGGTAAATGGAGCCCCACACATACGGCTTATGCGCGAGCACCGCGGCGTCGTTGACCAGATAGCGCGTCGCAAAGTTGTCGGTGCCGTCCAGGATCAGGTCGTACTGCTTAAACAGATTGACCGCGTTGTCGGGGTCTAACCGCAGCTCATGCAGCCGCACCTCGACCAGCGGGTTGATCTCCAGGACCGAATCGCGCGCGCTTTGCGCCTTGGATCTGCCGATATCGGACTGGCCGTGAATGATCTGGCGCTGCAGGTTGGACTCGTCGACCACATCGAAATCGACAATGCCGATGGTGCCGACTCCGGCGGCGGCCAAGTAAAGGAGCGTCGGAGATCCGAGCCCACCGGCGCCGATGACCAGCACCTTGGCGTTCTTGAGGCGTTTCTGCCCATCCACGCCGAGGTCGGGGATGATCAAATGCCGGCTATACCGGGCGACTTCTTCGCGGGTCAGATCCGCGGCGGGACTTACCAACGGCGGCAATGTGGGCACCGTGACTCCTGTGATTCGGGTTCCTCAGGGCTGGCTGAGAGGGCTATAGCTGCATCAACAGTATCGGGATGCCAACCCTTCCCGGAGTCAGGACTGCCCCTACGGAATCGGATAGGGCCAGGGATTGGTGCGGCAGCTCTTGCCGTCGGGCTTGATCGAATCCTCGTCGAATTTCGCCGCATCGTTGTTGTTGGTGCTGAACGTCTGCTGCATCATCACCGGCGCCAGCTGCTGGTCCTGCTCGCACGGTTCGTGAACCCGATAACCGATGGCATGTCCGACTTCGTGGTTGATGACGTACTGGCGATACGACGTGATGTCCCCCTGGAACGGGACGGCGCCGCGCACCCAACGCGCCTCATTGATGAACACACGCCGATCACCGTTCTCGCCGTATCTCGGGTTATAGCAAGAGGCTTCGAGCTGAATCTCGTAACCGCACCCCTCGCGCACCGTCTCAGGGGAGGTCAACGAGATCCGGAAATCGGGTGTGCCCGAGTCGATCCGGACAAACCCGAACTGAGGGTTATGTGTCCAGCTCTTCTGGCTCGCCAACGTCTCGGTAACCATGCGCGCAAAGAGATCGTCACCGCCAAAACCCATGGTGTCGATGCCGTCCTCGACCTCGATGGTGTACGAGAACACCTTCGCGGCACCCGTCCCGATCTGCGGTGTCGTGCCCGGCACGATGTGCCAGGACTTGGCGCCCGCGTCGGTAAACGGCTCACCCGCCGGCAGCACACCGATGGACAGACTCGCATCGAATTGGGTGAGCCCCTTGGGCGGGGCACCGATGATCGCGTCGCCAAGCGCCCCGATGGAGGGTGGATCGGCAACGGGTTCGTTGGGGCCGGTACCCGCATGTGCCTGTTCACGCTGCGTGACTGTCTGGTACCCGACGAAAACGGTCAACGCCACCAGCAGCGGGATGGCATATGCGCGCCATCCATAGGTGGAAATGAAGCGACCGAGCCAGGTCTGCTTGCGCCAGCGGTCGCGGTCGCGCCGGTCGGAGCGGATGCGCCCGCTTCCTTCGGCGAGCGGATCGCGTTGGGCGCGCAATGGCTCGTAGCGTTGGGAGGACTCCTGCACCGGAAGTCGACTCATGGTTTCTGGCATGGACCTACGATTATGCGCCCATTGATGCGGCTCGTAGGTCACGGAGCAAGAATGGCATAGCGACAGGCCATCACGCCTCGGGCACGCCGCCGGGTGTCAGGAGTACTGTCTGTAGTTCGGGTCCAAGCGGATTCAATTGGCCGCTTGAGATGGTGCAGGCGACCATTGGGGCGCGTGCGCGTAGAGGATAAGGACATGAGTGATCTTGCGAATGTGGCCGGCCGTCGAGGAAGGGTGAACTCGACGGTGGCGACGCAGGATTCGACTCAGGGAAACACACGTCGTGGCGCGCGACTGCCCCGCGATGAGCGTCGTGGCCAGCTGGTCGCTTCTGCCAGTGAGATATTCGTCGACCGCGGCTACCACGCCGCAGGCATGGACGAGATCGCCGACCGGGCCGGAGTGAGCAAACCTGTTCTGTACCAACACTTCCCAAGTAAGCTAGAGCTGTATCTGGCGGTCCTGCAGAAGCATGCCGAGAACCTGGTGTCCAGTGTGCGACAGGCTCTGCGCACCACCACCGACAACCGTCAGCGGTTGCGCGCCGCCGTGATGGCGTTCTTCGATTTCGTCGAGCACGACAGCCAGGGCTACCGGCTGATCTTCGAGAACGACCTCGTGGGCGTCCCGCAGGTCTCCGCACGCGTCGAGGGTGCCATCAGCGCCTGCACCGATGCGGTATTCGACCTGGTCAGCCACGATTCCGGCCTAGATCCGCACCATGCACGCATGGTGGCGGTCGGTCTGGTCGGCATCAGCCAGGTGAGCGCCCGCTACTGGTTGGACAACGAGAAGCCGATCTCCAAAGACGACGCGGTCAACGCCACGGTCGGATTCGCGTGGGGCGGGCTCTCACACGTTCCGCTGCAAGCGCTCGACTAACCGCTAAAGCCGACGCGGCGCGCGTCGGCAACACCGATCTCCACGTACGCGATCCTGGCGGCCGCGATCAGGTACTTCCGCCCCTTCACGTCGGTGAGGTTCAGCACATCAGATTCCTTGGACAGCGCCGCGGATACGACCTTCTCGACGTCAGCCGGGGCCTGATCACTAGAAATGACCAGCTCGCGCGGGCTATCTGTGACACCGATCTTTATCTCCACCAGGAAACCTTCCAAGGTCATTAAGCGTGTACTGCAGAGGTTAGCCCACGCGGTTTAGGCCGACACACCTCGTATGATCGCGGCCGCCCGTTAATCACAGCAGTAACATCAGTACCAGGTTTCACATTGAGAAGAGGCGCTGATCATGGTCGGTTATCGCGGAGATTCTCGGCAATCGAACGACTACGGGCCCTACGACGACCCGTATGACTCCCGGACGACCCCGCAGTACTCCGAGTACTCGGGGCTCGACGAGGACTTCGAGTACGGGCCTCCGGGTTCCAACGAGAACTGGAAATGGGTCGCGTCGATTGCCGCGGCAGTGCTGACGATCGCCGTAATCGCGACCGCTGTCGTGCTCAGTGGAGGCGACGACAAGCCGCCGGCCTCCGCCATCACCACGCCCGTGCCGTCACTGACGCCGGTGACCACCACTCCCCCTCCGCCGCCATCCGCGACATCGGTGAAGCCGTCGACGACAACCGTGACGACCACTCCCGTTCAGGAAACGCCGAGCACGGTCCCGTCCACGGAGGCACCAGCACCCGAGCCGCCGCCGTCGAACCCGATGCTGCCGCCGGAAGGCCAGCGACCAATCACGCCCGCGGCGTTCGCGTACTACGTGACCGGTAACCAGACACCCGGCGATCTGCTCACGATCACCTATACCGACGGCAACGGCTCAACGCGGACCGTGCTCGGGGCCTCGCTGCCGTGGACGATGATCGTGACTCCGAGCCCCGGGATTGTGGGCGGTTCGATTACCGCGACGAGCTTCGCCAGCCAGATCAACTGCTCGATCAGCAATAGCGAGAACCAGATGCTTGCGGTGCAGAACGGCAACAGCATCATCGCCCGCTGCGCCAAGTAGTTCCCTAGCGGCTCGTTTCCACCGGTAAACGGGTATCTGCCTGCGGTTTCAAGATCTTTACAGAAAGATGGAACCAAACCGGGGGCGGGCACCGTCGTACCCCGGTGAGAGCAGAGTTCTAGCTAGTGGGAGGGACGACGTGGCGCCAAGACCACCACATCCGTTCAACTGGGGCGGCTTGTCGGAGGAAGACAAGAAGCACTACCAGGGGATTGCCGCGGGAGTAACCCACATGCAGGCAGAGGCCGGGCAAACCCAAGCGAAGGACCTCCTGGAGGCCAAACACATCATCGACGAAATTATGGCCGGTCTCGCAGACCTCACGGTCGGGAAGGGTTTCAACGACACCCTTCCCACCGGCGGCGAAGTGACCGGTCATTACGCTACCGAGCAGCAAACGGTCACCGCAGAACTACAGGCCGCGAGCATTCTGTACGAAAAGATGGCCGACGAGTTCCTGGCGATGGAGTACGCCTACCTCCAGACCGAGCAAGCGAACGCTCAAGGCCTCCAGAAATGGACGCAAAACGGCAACACCGTTACGGAACTAACCATCTGATGCCGTCATACAGATTCGCGATCACTATCGGCGCCATCGCCATGGTCTCGCTAGGTGCTGGATGTAACTCAGCGATCGACGGGCAACCTCGCTCGGCAATCTCGAAAACCACAGGATCAAACGACACCACCAGCAACAGCGCGCCCACGGTCACGAACACCCTGCCCGGTCCGCATCCTCCGCCCAATCAGTTCACAGACGGCACTTCTTTCGATCCCTGTTTTGCCTATTCGTCCTCAGAGATTGAATCTTGGGGAGTTTCCTCTTCCAATGTTGTCGATGCAGGAGCAGATAACGAACTGGTTCGCGGATGCCGCTGGCGCGGTGACGGCTTGTATGTGTCTCAGATAGTGGCCAACCGGTCTGTCAGCGAATTTCTGAGCTACACCGGTGCAAAGCCTATTGAGGTAGGCGGATTACATGGCGTTGTGTACTGGAATCCACCAGGAACACACGAGCGGTGTGAAGTCGTGTTGCCGTCCCAAGGCGCAGTAGTCAGCACGGGGGTCCATGTTGATCCGAAGGCAGAGCAGACGATTCCCGATCCATGCAAAAAATCCGCTGATATTGCGGCGCAGACCGCACCGCGGCTGCCCAAATAGGCACAGGGAGAAAACTGATGGGTGATGACGGATGGAAGGGAAAGCGGCACCAGCCAATTGCCGACCAACTGAGCGCGGTGAATCCCGCAGCAGTTCAAGCTGCCGGAAAAAAATGGACCACCATCGGTGAAAAAGTAGACTCAGCTAACCGGTATCTCAAAGCGGCCAGGGACAGGATGGATGATCCCGATTTCTGGACTGGAAAAGGCCCGGAGGCAGCGCAGGACAAACTTGACCGGGGCTACAAGGCCGCAGTGCCACCAGCAGATCTGGCAAAGAAAATCGGCGATGGCCTCGACGAGGATTCGAAGATCCTTCAAGGCGCTAAGGCAGTAGCCGCCAACAATCCTGAACCGCAGTATCCGCAAATACCCGGCAATCTACCGCCGATTGGACAATCAGCACTCGTCGCGCAGTATGAGGCAGATCGCCTGGCGAAACTCGCGAAGATCCAACACGAGGCACAGACTTTCTACACGGACGCGCTTATGCGAAAGCGGCCGAGCATGCTGGATCAGCTCGGCGGCATTGAGAAACCCCCACCTGGGTTTCCACCGTCTGGCGGACGAAGCGACGGAGCTGGAGGCGGCGACACCGGTGGAGCCAACGGCTATCCGCAGAAGCCAGCGAGCCCCGGTGATACGAAACCCGCTTCCAATGAGGGCGCAGGGGCAGGAGAAGGCCAGGGCGGCAGCCAAGGTTCCGGCCAAGGTTCGGGTGCAGGTGGCGGCAACCCAGCCGGTGGAGGCACAGGCGGTGGTTCCGGCGCGGGTTCTGGCCTAGGTACTGACCCCAAAGGTGGCTCCGGCTACTCCCCCTACGGGGGTAACACCACTGCCGCCGGCTACAGCCCGACATCCGCCGCCGGTACAGGAACCGGAGCTGGCCCTGGCGCGCTTCGCGCCGGCGGTTTGCCGTCAGGTGCGGGCGCAGGAACTGGAGGCGCCGGCAGCGGCGCAGGCGGGACAAGTGGTCGCGGTGGCGGCTTCGGTATGGGCGGTATGGGCATGGCGCCCATGGGAGCTCACGGTGCCCGCGGCAAGGGTGAGGATGACGACGAGCACGAGCTCCCGAGCTACCTCGTCAACATGGACAACGGCAGCGAGCTGTTCGGCAACCTACCCAAGGCGTCGCCCGGCGTGATCGGCGACTGGTCCGAGCACGACGAGGCCGAAAAGCGCCGCGAGGAAGCCGAGATCCGTCGGTACAAGTCGATGGGTTGGAACGTCAAGTACCAGTAGGTCCCTGCTACCCCAGGCCGAGCACACCCATCCGCTCGGTGTGCGCGCTCTGCAACCGCTCGAAGAACTCGTTCAGATTCCCGAGGCCGGCGTCACCGGACATCACCAGCTCGGCGAGCTCGTCGTGCCGAGCCAACACATGCTGTGCCTGCGTGATCGCCTCACCGAGCAGCCGACGGCCCCACAACGTGAGCCGATTGCGCTGCTGCGGGTTGTCCGTGACGGCCTCACGCACCTGTGCGATGACGAACTCCGAATGCCCCGTCGTACCCAGCACCGACTTGAGCACGGCCGCCGACTCACCCGGCAATGACGCGACCACCTCGCCGTAAAAGTCGGCAGCCAACGAGTCTCCGATATACGCCTTGACCATCGCCTCCAACCAGGTGTGCGGCAGGGTCAGCGAGTGGTAATTCTCCAACGTCTTGACATACGGATCCATGGCCTTGAGTACGTCAACTCCGTTGGCCTCCATGGCGTCTCGCAGCGTCTCGTAGTGACGCATCTGCGAGGCGGCCATGCTGGCGATCGCGATCTTGCTCGCCAGATCGGGAGCCATCTTGGCCTCGTCGGTCAACCGGTAGAAGGCAGCGACTTCGCCGTATGCGATCACCGCGAAAAGCTCATTGACACCGGGAGGATCGAGGTCCGCAGTCATGCCTGGAACTCTAGTCGGGCGCCCACGTGAGGACATCGATCCGCGCGGCAAACCACGGCGAATCGGAAAATCGCAGCTTGCCCGCTACCATGGAGAAGGAACGAACCCGCTGCCAGGGAGTTCTTCCACTGAAAATGTGCGTGCACGTGCCGCCGCTGGCCATGTCCAGCCGGGCCCGGCCCCGTCGAATCTGACTTACCGATCGTGCGCGCTGAGCGAAACACGAAAGGTACGTACAACTAACCATGAGCCATATCGAGCACACCTTTGCCCAACTCGGGGTCCGCGACGAGATCGTCCGGGCACTGCACGAGGTCGGCATCGAGCATCCGTTCGCTATCCAGGAACTCACCCTCCCCCTCGCCCTCGGCGGCGCAGACCTCATCGGCCAGGCCCGTACCGGTATGGGCAAGACCTACGCCTTCGGCGTCCCGCTGCTGCATCGCATCGCCACCGGTGTTGAGGACCGGCCGCTCAACGGCACGCCTCGAGGCCTGGTGGTGGTCCCGACCCGCGAGCTGTGCATCCAGGTCTACGAAGACCTGACCAAGGCATGCAAGTACCTGTCGGCCGGTGACCGCGACTTCACCGTCACCGCCATCTACGGCGGACGGCCCTACGAGTCACAGATCGAGGCACTGCGCGCCGGAGTCGATGTTGTCATCGGCACGCCGGGTCGTCTCCTGGACCTCGCTCAGCAGGGTCACCTGCAGCTGGGTGGTCTGGCCATGCTGGTGCTCGATGAGGCCGACGAGATGCTCGACCTGGGGTTCCTGCCCGATATCGAACGCATCCTCGCGCTGTGTCCCTCCGCCGAGGCGGGACGGCAGTCGATGCTGTTCTCGGCGACGATGCCCGACGCCATCATTACGCTGGCCCGTACCTTCATGAACCGGCCGACTCATATCCGCGCCGAGGACCCGCAGGCTTCCTCCGTGCATGACTCGACAGAACAGTTCGTGTACCGGGCACACGCCCTGGACAAGATCGAACTGGTCAGCAGAATCCTGCAGGCCGAGGGCCGAGGCGCCACCATGGTCTTCACCCGTACCAAGCGGACCGCGCAGAAGGTTTCCGACGAGCTCGCCGAGCGCGGCTTCGCCGCGGGCGCCGTGCATGGCGACCTTGGGCAGATCGCCCGCGAGAAGTCGCTCGCGTCCTTCCGTGCCGGCGAGATCGACGTGCTGGTCGCCACCGACGTCGCGGCGCGCGGTATCGACATCGACGACGTCACTCACGTCATCAACTACCAATGCCCCGAGGACGACAAGACCTACGTGCACCGCATCGGCCGCACCGGCCGCGCCGGACGCACCGGCATCGCGGTCACCCTCGTTGATTGGGACGATGTCGCACGCTGGAACCTGATCGACAAGACGCTGGGCCTCGGTGTACCCGATCCCGACGAAACCTATTCCACCTCAGCGCATTTGTTCACCGAGATGAACATCCCCGCCGGGGTAACCGGATCTGTCGGTACGAAGTTCGCAGGCGGACAGAAGCGCCGCGAACCCCGTGCCGAGCGTTCCGAGGGTTCCGAAAGCGACAAGCCCAAGCGCACCCGCGCGCCGCGTCGGCGTACACGCGCAGGCGAGCCCGCCGACGGCGCGGCCGCCGAAGCGCCCGCGGCGGTGGCCACCGCGGAAGGTGACCAACCTGCTCCTGCGCGGCGTCGTCGCCGGCGTCGACCGGCTGCGACCACCGCCTCGGCGTGATCGCACCGGAGCGGCGCACCCGGGCCGACATCATTGCCGCGGCGGTGATCGCTGTCGTGGTCGTCGTAACCGGTGCCACCATCTGGTGGACCAGTGATGCCCGCGCCACCGTGAGCCATCCCGCGGCGGGCGACGTCAAACGTCCGATGACTGCTACCCGGGTTCCCGACTCGGTCCGCGAACTGTGGTCCAGCGCGAGCGGGGCCACGAAGGCTCCAGTCATCGCAGGCGGTGCCGTTGTCAGCGCCGACGGGCACGATGTGGTGGGCCACGATCCGGTGACCGGAGCGCAGCTGTGGTCCTACGCGCGCGGCAATCTCGATCTCTGTGGTGCCATCGGGTTCATCGATGACGCGGTTGCGGTCTATCGGGACGCGCGTGGATGCGGCCAGGTCACCATGATCGACGGACAGACCGGGCGCCGAGGTGCATTGCGCAGCAGTGCAAATGATCCGAAGGTATCGCTGTCGACCGACGGCACCTACGTGCTGGCGCTCGGCAGTACCCGGCTCGAACTGTGGCGTTCGGACATGGTGCGCACCCTGGAGTACGGGCGAGTGGTCGCTCCCCTTACCCCCAACAGTCAGCCTCGCGTCGACTGCACGCTGAAATCGGGTGCCGTCGGGGCCAGCGTGCTCGCGGTGCTGGAAACCTGCCCACAGGACCCCACCTTGCGGCTGACGCTGCAGAAGCCGACACCAAAGGACAACGACAAGCCTGAGGAGCTCTACTCAGCGCCCTTGCCTGGGGTCGAACGCGGTTCTGCCGCCAGGGTGCTCGCGGTCGCGGACACCCGGTCAGCGGTGTACCTACCAGGAACCCACAACGAGCTCGTGGTGTTCGACGACCACGGGATGCGAGTCGGTGCGACGGCCCTGCCGGGTGCGGTAGTCCAGTCGAATTCAGCCGCGCAAGCCGGCGAGGTTGTGACCTGGTGGACGGGTAATCAGGTGCTGGTGCTGAGTGCCACCGATCTCACCTACCGATTCGTGCTGCCCACCACCAGAAGGCCCCTGGGGCCGGGCACTGCAATGGCCGGTGAGCTGTTGGTCCCCGTCGAGGGTGGCATCGATGCCTACAACATGGCCACCGGAGAGTTCCGGAAGTTCATTGCGGTGCAACGGGATCCGGCCGACGAGAAGGGCTCTATCATCAGTGCCGTTGTCGGAAACACCGTCGTCGAACAGCGGGGCTCGCGCATCGTCGCGCTGGGGTAGTTCACCGCATTTACGTAGGGCGGCCACCATGGATTTAGTAGACAACGCGAATCTTCGCAGGGCAGTAACTGCGTTCGCCGCCGAACCCGGGCAGCAGCGGGTCTACGACGTACTCCGTGCCTGCATGTACGGCGAGGTCCTCTTCGACATCACCGGATCGGACCCCCTTGTCCAGGGTTCCATTCCGTTCCCTGCCGGTGCCCGGCTCCAGATCCGCGGAGGAACCGGACCCGACGGAGGCCGGGCACTATTCGTCTACACATGCAATGAAGAGATCGCTCGGCACCATCCCCCAGGTGCGAACTACCAGTCGCTCGTCCAGTCGGCCGCAAGCGCACTCGAACTGGCTCGGAGCCAGGGCGACCGTTGGCTGTACATCGACCCGGCCGGCCCAACCTGCGCGTTATCGGCCGAGGAAATCGATTTCGCCGTGCGGAATCCGCGCAATGACTCAATCAGGGAAGCAGTCGAACTTGTCGCGCTAGGACAGGCCGACCGGCAATCGGTGTTAGACCTCCTTCGTCAGGAGAGCCCGATCCTGCTCGGCGCCGATGACCGCACAGTTCCGGGAACGGTCGCCACCCGTAGGACACAGCTCGCTGACGGTTCCGTCGCACTCGTCGCCTTCACCAGCGCTCCCGAGGTAATCGGGTACGTCCCGTCCGATGCAGTAGTCGCTGTGACGACGCAGAAGGTGCTGGAGGTCGTCATCCGAGACGGGTACGCAGGCCTGGTCATCAATCCGGCCGGACCATCGGTCTTCGTTCCGTCCGCGGAGATCGCAAGTATCTGACGGCACCCCGATCGGGCTACGCCTCAGTCCACGGGCGGCGAGAAGGTCGGCATGGCCTTGCCGCTCTTCCAGTGCTTCACCAGGCTCTGCGCCAGCTCGCGATAGGCCAGCGCACCCTTGTTCTTACGGCCTGCCAGCACCGATGCACCCGACGCGCTCGCCTCCGCGAACCGCACGGTCCTCGGGATCGGCGGTGCCAACACCGACAGCTCGTAGCGATCAGCCACGTCCAGCAGGACATCGCGACTATGGGTAGTCCGCGAGTCGTACAGCGTCGGCAGCGCACCGAGCAGCGTCAACCGCGGATTGGTGATCTGCTGGACATCGGTGACCGTCCGCAAGAATTGACCGACACCTCGGTGCGCCAGCGTCTCGCACTGCAGCGGCACCATCACGGAGTCAGCGGCCGTCAAGCCATTCAGGGTCAGCACACCCAGCGACGGCGGGCAGTCGATGATCACCACATCGAACTCATCCCCCAACGATTCGAGCGCCCGCTTCAGCGCGTACTCACGCCCGGCCCGCATCAACAGCATCGCCTCGGCACCGGCCAGGTCGATGTTCGCGGGCAGCAGCGTCAGATCCTCGCTGGTGGTGACCAGTGCCTCCTTGATATCGGCCTGCCCCAGCAGCACGTCGTGCACCGAGACCCCCAGCCGGTCCGGGTCCTGCCCCAGCGAGAACGTCAGGCAGCCCTGTGGATCCAGGTCGACCAGCAGAACCTTCTTGCCGGCCTGCGCCAAGGCCGCACCCAGCGACGCGACCGTCGTGGTTTTCGCTACCCCACCCTTTTGATTGGCTACCGCCAGCACCCGAGTCACGCCCACATACTGGCACGCCGAAGATGATCGCGACGGAAGTCGGTACGGCACAATCAAGCTGTGCCCACCCCCCAACACCGAATGTTGTTGCTACGCCATGGTGAAACTGAGTGGTCAAAAATCGGCAGACATACCGGGCGCACCGACCTGGACCTCACCGAAACCGGTCGCGCCCAGGCCGTGGCGGCACGCGAGGTGCTGGGCAATCTTGACCTGATTGATCCGCTGGTCCTGAGCAGTCCACGCAAGCGCGCGATCCAGACAGCAGAGCTGGCAGGTCTCACAGTCGGCGCCATCGAAGAGGACCTCGCCGAATGGGACTACGGCGACTACGAGGGTCTGACGACCCCGCAGATCCGTGAGGACGACCCGGGCTGGTTGGTGTGGACACACGGCTGCCCTGGCGGCGAGTCGGTGGCTCAGGTCCAAGCCCGCGCCGATCGGGTGATCGCCACGATCGCCGCCGAGCTCGCCCAACGCGATGTGCTCCTGGTGGGCCATGGCCATTTCTCCCGCTCCCTCATGACCCGGTGGATCGATCTTCCGCTGGAAGAGGGCACCCGACTTGGTATGGCCACGGCCTCAGTCGCGGTGGGCGGGCACGAGCACGGTCAGCGCCAGGTGGCCGCACTCGGACTGACCGGCTACCGGCACCCGGTACCGTCAATCTGACATGACGGCCACCGGAATCCCCGCGCACCCACATTTCGTGATGTCGCGGGCCGCCGACGCGCTGTACGCGTATGGCCACGAGACCGTCTACAACGACATCGCCACCGCCGCAGAAGCGCTGCGCGCCGGACGTCATCAGATGCTGGTAGGCGCACTGCCCTTTGACACCTCGAAACCGGCAGCGCTGACGGTGCCGGTGACGGTTCGACGCGGACAGCCCCAAGAGTTCTACGGCACCATGCCGAATATCGTTGTAAAACAACAGATACCGGAACCCGCCGAGCATCTACGGCGCGTCACCGAGGCCATCGAGGTGCTCCGCGATACCAACAGCGGGCTGTCCAAGGTGGTTCTTGCGCGCGTACTCGAACTGCAGGCCGACGCGCCCGTGGACGCGTTGGTGCTGACACATCGGCTGATCCGAAACGACCCCGACGCCAACAGCTTTTGCGTGGACCTCTCCCCCGCGGGCGACCGATTTCGCGACCGCACCTTGGTGGGCTGCAGTCCCGAGCTGTTGGTGGAACGCCGCGGAGACATGGTGATCTGTCACCCCTTCGCCGGTTCCGCCCCACGGTCCAAGGATCCGTCACTGGATCGGCGCACGGCCGAAGACCTTGCGGGCTCACACAAGGATCGGCACGAACATTCAGTGGTGATCGATCAGCTGCGCGAAGACCTTGCATCGTTGTGCGTCGACGTCCAGGTCCCACCGGAACCGACCCTCAGTAGCACCGCGGCACTCTGGCATCTCAGCACATCCATCAGCGCTAGATTGCGCCAAAGCTCCACCACAGCACTCGATTTGGCGTTGGCTTTGCACCCGACCCCAGCGGTATGCGGCACGCCCACCGAATCGGCGGCCGATCTGATCGCGCGCATTGAAGGCGAGCGCGGATTCTACGCCGGCGCGGCCGGCTGGTGTGACAGTTACGGGGACGGTCGATGGGTCGTCTCGATCCGTTGCGCCGAGCTTTCGGCCGACGAAACCTTCCTTCGCGCCTACGCCGGTGGCGGCCTGGTCGCCGAATCGGACCCGCAGGACGAACTATCGGAGACCACAGTCAAATTCCGGACCATACTGGCAGGGTTAGGAGCCGAGATTGAGTAGCACCCAGATTCGCCGCGCCACCGAGGCTGACGTCCAGGCCATCGTCGGGCTCATTGAAGACCTCGCGGAGTACGAGAAGGCGCGCGACGAATGCCTTATCACCGAAGAGCAGCTCCGAAAGGCGTTATTCGGTTCGACTCCAGCACTTTTCGCCCATGTCGCGGAGGTGGACGGAGTGGTCTGCGGCACCGCCGTCTGGTTTCTGAACTTCTCCACCTGGACCGGATACCACGGCATCTATCTTGAGGACCTGTACGTCAAACCAGAGCAGCGTGGCGCCGGGTTGGGCAAGGCGTTGTTATCGGCGCTGGCCGCCGAATGCGTGGCCAACGGCTACACGCGACTGGATTGGGCTGTGCTGGACTGGAACACACCGTCCATCAAGTTTTACGACTCGCTCGGCGCCAACCCGCAATCCGATTGGATCACCTACCGGCTGTCGGGGCCCGCACTGGCGGAGCTGGCCTCGGACCGCTGAGGTTATTCGGATTCGTCAGCGCCGATCTCGTCACCGGCGGCCCACATCTGGGCGGTGGGACTGAACAGCAGCGCTAGGGCGGCCACGGCGACGATCGCGATAGGCACGCCAAGTGCGGGTTGGTGCGACCCCACGGCCGCGTACCACGCGACGGGCAGTAGCAGCAGCTGCATCATCACGGCGATCCCTCTACCCCAACGTTTCCCTATGACGAGCGCAAGACCCCCCGCCAGTACCGCGGTGCCGAATATCGCAAACCAGGCCGCGGTGCCGTACCCGTTGACCAGGTGCTGGTCCGCGCCGCTGGCCGCTCGCACCACCAGGACCACCGCGATCACCAAGCCCACGGCGCCTTCACCGGCAACAATCATCCCTGCGCGGCGAACGGTGTTCGGAACGGCTGTGGTCACACGACAAGCCTAGGTGGGTCCAACCCGGCTAAGCTCATGCCCCGTGCGTGCGGTGCTCATAGTGAATCCCAATGCCACGTCGACGACGGCGGCCGGCCGTGACCTGCTGGCTCATGCGCTGGAAAGCCGTGTGCACCTACAGGTTCTGCACACAGATCACCGCGGCCACGCCAGTGAGCTGGCTCGCCGAGCCGCCGACGAGGGTGCGGCGGTCATCGTCGTGCACGGTGGCGACGGCACGGTCAGCGAGGTGGTGAACGGACTACTGGGACAGCCAGGGCACCCGGCGCCGGGTCCGCTGCCCGCCATCGCAGTGGTGCCGGGCGGATCAGCCAATGTGTTCGCCCGAACGCTGGGCATGTCCGCCGACCCCGTTCAGGCCACCAACCAAGTCGTCGATCTCCTGGACGAGCACCGCCGCGACCAGCGGCGATGGCGCCGAATCAGCCTTGGGCACTGCAGCGAGCGCTGGTTCATCTTCAACGCGGGTATGGGTCTGGACGGCGAGGTGGTCGCCGCAATGGAGGCCCACCGCAACAAGGGCAAGCAGGTCACAGCGGGGCGCTACGTGACGCGCGCGGTGCTGAGCTTCTTTCGCGCCGCACGACGCCAGCCGACGCTCACGGTTGAGCTGCCCGGCCACGAGCCCCAAGCGGGCGTCCATTTCGCCTTCATCAGCAATTCCAATCCGTGGACATATGCCAACGAGCGCGCCATCTGGACGAATCCGGGCACCGGTTTCGAGAGCGGTCTGGGCCTATTCGCGTCAAAGAGCATGAACGTGATGCCGAATCTGGGCCTGGTTCGGCACATGGTGGGCGCACCGCGCCCCGACCGTCCGGCGGCCCGGCACCTGCTGCGCGAAGACGACCTCCCGTGGGTGCGGGTGCGCTCGTCGGCGCCGATCGCCACGCAGGTCGACGGTGATTTCCTTGGGATGCGCAGCGACCTGACATTCACCGCCGTACCCGACGTTCTCGACGTGGTGGCCCCGGCAAAACCCGCCGACACGCCTTCCTGAGCCCGACTCGACGCGCAATAGTGTTGGGCGCCAGTCCGTTCCAGCCACAGCCGACTCACAGGCACAAGGCGATCCACGTCACATCGGGGCCGAATCAGGCGTACTACATTGCGTAGTCATGTCCCTCGAGGTCGTGACGTTACTCACGGGTAGCGGTTGACGACCTGGGAAAATAGGTGAATATCGCCAGATTCAAGGCGTAGATTGGATAAGTGTAGTACAAACGATTATGGAGTCCGCGGACACCACCCCTGAGTGAGATTGACCACGTGTTAACTCACGCTATTGACTTCTGCTGAGCTTGTGAAACGATCGGAAGCAACAGTGCAGAAACATTTGGTACGCACGCGTTAACAGCCGAAAAACATTCATCTCGTGCGCTTTGTGGCGCGCACGCAACAAGGGAGTGCACAACTATGGATTGGCGCCATAAGGCGGTCTGTCGCGACGAGGATCCTGAGCTGTTTTTCCCGGTAGGGAACAGTGGACCGGCCCTCGCGCAGATTGCTGACGCAAAGCTCGTCTGCAACCGCTGTCCGGTGACAACCGAATGTCTCACCTGGGCACTGGAATCCGGCCAAGACGCCGGCGTGTGGGGCGGCCTCAGCGAAGATGAACGTCGCGCTCTCAAGCGCCGCAACGCTCGCGCCCGCGCTCGTAGCTCCGTCTAACGCCGCAGCAATCAGAACCCGGCACACAAAATTTGGTGCCGGGTTCTTTGCTGCGCGGTGTCGAATTACGTGGGGCTGTCGCTAGGCCATCAAGCGGGCACGTCTACCCAGCGGAACGCGCAGCACCGCATTGGTTCCGCCCTCTGGATCGCTGCGCATATCCAGTGAACCGTCAATCTCCGCCGATACCAGTGTCCTGACGATCTGCAGACCTAAGCGGTCGGACGTCTCGACACTGAATCCGTCAGGCAGTCCCCGGCCGTCATCGTGGACGACAACATCAAGCCAGCGCGCCGATCGCTCGGCCCTGATAACCACCTGCCCGTGCGCACCCTCTTCGAAGGCATGCTCGATGGCGTTCTGAACCAACTCGGTGATCACCATGATCAACGGTGTCGCGCGGTCGGAGTCGAGCACCCCCAGCGCGCCCTCGCGGGAGACACGCACCTTGGTGTCGACGGTGGCCACATCGGTCATAATCGGCATGATCCGGTCGATCACCTCGTCGAGGTTGACCTCCTCGTCCACCGACATCGACAACGCGTCATGCACCAGCGCGATGGACGACACTCGACGAACCGACTCGAAAAGCGCTTCGCGGGCTTCCTCGTTCTGTGTGCGCCGGGCCTGTAGCCGCAGCAGCGCCGCCACCGTCTGCAAGTTGTTCTTCACCCGGTGGTGGATCTCACGGATGGTCGCGTCCTTGGATAGCAGCGCCCGGTCGCGGCGCTTGACCTCGGTCACATCGCGGGTCAGTAGCAGCGCCCCCACCGATGCACCGCGCGCAATGAGTGGCAGCGTACGGATGAGCACCGCGGCACCGCGTGCGTCGACCTCCATGCGCATACTGGGGCCGCCCGCCAGCAGGTCGCGAAGATGCGCGGCCAGCTCCTGCCCTTCGAACGGGTCGGAGATCAACGGTTTGGTGACATCCATGAGGTTGTGACCCTGTAGGTCGCTGACCAGCCCCATGCGGTGATAGGCCGATAGCGCGTTGGGGCTCGCATAGCCGACCTCACCGGCGACATTGAGCCGGATGAAGCCGTCGCCCACGCGGGGGCTGGAGCGAGACATGGCCTGATCAGCCACGTTCGGGAAGGTGCCCTCAGTCAGCATCAGCAGCAGATCGACCGCGCACTCAAGATATGCGCGTTCAAGCGCGCCCTTTTTGAGCCGGGCCGCCACCGCGGTTTGATGTGTCAACACCGCCACAGTCCGGTCGCCGCAGCGCACCGGAACCGCCTGAACGTTGAGTTCGGAGGCCTGCTCGGTCAGATCCGAATCGCTTTCGCGCTCAATGGAACCCGATGCGAACGCAGCTTCCACCAGTGGAACGTCCGCGATTTTGGCAACGGTGCCGACGGCGTCGTTGTCGATAATCGTCGGCGCCGTATTGGGCCGACACTGGGCGACGCACACGAACGCGTCATCATCGCGGCGCACCCACATCAGGTAGTCGGCGAAGGAAAGGTCCGCGAGCAGCTGCCATTCGGCCACCACGGCATGCAGGTGATCGACAGCATCGCCGGGCAGCATGGTGTGTTCTGCCAGCAGGTCACCGAGAGTGGACATCCATACCCCTTACGCCGAGTAGTCCCCCGCAAGCGAGGGACCCCAGCGGACGTTTCGCAATCCGACAGGAATGTAGGACTGAGCGTCTGCTCGCGAAACGAAAATCAGTCGTCGATGACAGCGATCAGGTGGCCGGCTTGAATCACATCGCCCACCGACACGCTCACGTCACTGATGGTCCCTGCCACCTCGGCCAGTACCGGGATCTCCATCTTCATGGATTCCAGCAGGACAATGGTGTCACCTTCGGCGATCTGATCACCCGTCTTGACGAGCACTTCCAGCACGCTGGCCACGATCTCGGCGTGTACTTCCTCGGCCATCTGCGCGCCACCTCGCTCTCGTCAACATCCAGTTACCGGTCCTCAGTATCGAACCACACGCACGGCATCCACGCGTTCAACCACCCTCACCGGCATGAGAGAATGGATACATACACCAGCGCGCGCCTAGCGCGGATGGACTGTTATCGGGGTTGACACCCCGGAACCCGATCGACATATCCGAAGGAGATTCCCATGGCCAAGCGTGGTCGCAAGAAGCGCAGCCGTAAGCACAACGCCGCTAACCACGGCAAGCGCCCCAACAGCTAAGAGTTGTCGGCCCGCTGCTGGATGACAGTAGTTTGGCTGATCTTGAATTTCAGACGCTCTCGTAGCCCGTCAGGTGCCTTATCTCCACCGCACTTGCGGGCTACGAGTGTTTTGATCTGCTCTTCGATGCCGTAGTGCTGCAGGCAACCCGGGCATTCTTCGAGGTGATGCCGCAGCCGCGCGCTGCTCTCAGCGCTGCATTCGCCGTCAAGGAGAGTCCAGACCTCCGCGATCACCTCGGCGCAACCTGATACTTCGCAGTTGCCCGTGTCCTTAAGCTCACCGTCGGTCATGCCCGGCCCTCCGCCAACTCATTCTTGCGCAGGAAGCCGCGATCCTTGGCCACTTCGGACAGCAATTCGCGCAGCTGCCGACGGCCACGGTGCAGCCGCGACATAACCGTGCCGATGGGGGTCTCCATGATCTCGGCGATCTCCTTGTAGGGGAAGCCTTCGACGTCCGCGTAGTACACGGCCATCCGGAATTCTTCCGGCAGCATATTCAACGCCGCCTTGATCTCGTCATCAGGCAGTCCATCAAGTGCCTCGATCTCCGCTGACCGCAGCCCCGTAGAGGTGTGCTCGGCGTTCGCAGCCAGCTGCCAATCGGTGATTTCCTCGGTCGGATACTCCGCCGGCTGGCGCTGCTTCTTGCGATAGATGTTGATGTAGGTATTCGTGAGAATCCGGTACAGCCACGCCTTGAGGTTCGTGCCCTCTTTGAAGGTCCCGAACCCGGCGTATGCCTTGACCATCGTCTCCTGCACCAGGTCCTCGGCATCCGCGGGATTTCTGGTCATCCGCAACGCGGCACCGTAGAGCTGGTCCAGCAGCGGCAACGCGTCACGTTCGAACCGTGCGGTCCGCTCAGCCTCGGTCTCGACGTGACCTGGCGGCTGGGTATCGCCAACGGACGTATCGGCAGGGTCCCTCATGCTGGTCACGGCGGTCCTTTCGGTAGCGACACCGACCATACGGATCGGCACCGACATCGGACGTTCGAGGCACGCCATTGTCACCTGCAATACCCCTTTCCGGGTTGAGGACCATAGTCTGCCCGTCTTTGCGGACAGACTTCTCAACACCGACGCATGCCGGGGTATTTCCCAACGTATCTCCACTGTCAACTGGAAAATCAATGGACCTAGTCGGATGCTCTTCGCGCAAGCGGCTCGTCGTCGGGCATTACTGTCCAGTTCGTGGGTTCCAAGGCCGCCAAAGCTGCCACTCCAGCCGTCGCCGCGGTGATCGCCGCTGGTGTCGACTATGCGCTGCTGCCGTATGAACACCGTCCCGGCGAGAACGCGTTCGGTGACGAGGCGGTGCGCGCGCTTGCGGGCTCCGGTTTAGCTTCCGAGCAGGTCTTCAAAACGCTACTGATCTCACTGGATCGCGGGCCAGAGCTGGCGGTCGCGGTGATCCCGGTGCCTGCGACGCTGTCACTCAAGGCTGCCGCGGCCGCTCTCGGTCGGGGGAAGGCCACGATGGCCGATCCGGCAGCGGCCGAGCGCAGCTCGGGTTATGTGGTGGGCGGAATCTCGCCGCTCGGGCAACGCAAACCGTTGCCCACAGTCATCGATTCGTCGGCGCTGACATGGGATCGCATCCTGTGCAGCGCTGGGAAACGCGGTCTACAGTTGGCGCTGGCACCCGCAGACCTGCTCCGGCTCGCCAACGCTGTGACGGCATCCATCACAGCAGGGTGATCTGCTCCCCCACCTGTTCCGTCGCGGTGCGATCAGCTGGGACAAGCAGCTCCGGACCATTGTTGGCGACGCTGTTAACCAGCGATGACACCTGCCGGATTCCGATGCCGGCTGCTTCGTCCGCGGCCTGCAGCAGATTCTGGTCCAGGTCCAGGTCCTGGTCCGGGTCCAGCCAGCGATCCCACAGCTGCGCACCGAGCATCAACGGCATCCGGTTGTGGATCTCTTGCAGCGGGCCGACGGCATCCGTGGTCACGATCGTGCAGCTCAGCAGTGGCGCCGCGTCCTTGGCTGGCTTCCACACCGACCACAGACCGGCCGCGAACAACTGCTTCCCGTCCCCTGCACTCATATAGAACGGTGTCTTGATGGTTTTGCGCGCCGCGAACTCGTCAGCACCCTTGCGCCACTCGTACCAGCCGTCCAGCGGGACGAGGCATCGCTTGGACCGCGCTGAGGTGCGGAATGTCGCCGCTGTAGCGAGGCTTTCCACCCGGGCATTGATGAGCGGCGCGCCCTTGGCTTCCGGACGGCCGTCCTCGCGCGCCTTGGCCCATGTCGGCACCAACCCCCAGCGCATGGCGCGAATGCGACGCGAGGGGACGTCCCCGGGCTCGCGGTGCCTTGCGACAACCGTGAGCACCGGATCGGTGGGCGCAACGTTGTAGTTCGGAATCCTCGGAAGCTGCAGTGAAGATGTCTCACTCGCGGTGCTTGTTTCGTCCACCGCGTCGATCTCACCGGCGAGCAGGGCCGGGTCGATCGTCACCGCGTACCGTCCGCACATATCGCCATGCTGCCACTCAGCAGGGGCCGGTGGGGTTACCGCAGGTACTCGTCCGGGACAATGGCGCTGTGACGAGCGGACACTGGCAGGCACCGACGATCGACGGTTCCGTCAACGCGACCATCACCATGCCCGGCTCCAAATCGCAGACCAATCGGGCGCTGGTACTCGCCGCGCTCGCCGCACGCGAGGGCGGCACATCCACGGTGTCCGGTGCTCTGCGCAGCCGCGATACGGATCTGATGATCGGCGCGGTCCGCGCCCTCGGGTATGACGTCAGCGGCGAAGGCACCGATCTGACGGTCTCACCCGGGTCCGGCGATGACGACGCGTCGACGGTTGACTGCGGTCTGGCCGGGACGGTACTTCGGTTCCTGCCATCGGTGGCAGCACTTCGCCATGCCCCCACGGTCTTTGACGGTGACGAACAGGCACGCTCCCGACCCATCGCTCCCCTGCTGGACGCACTGCGTTCGATCGGAGTCGGCATCGACGGACAGCACCTGCCGTTCACGGTGGCCGGCACCGGGCGGGTGCAGGGCGGCAAGGTCGGCGTCGACGCTTCGGGATCGTCCCAATTCGTTTCCGGCCTCCTGCTTTCCGGCGCCGCGTTCACCGACGGGTTGACGGCGGTCAACACTGCCGACGTACTGCCCTCGGGTCCGCACGTGGTGATGACGGTGACGATGCTGCGCGAGGCAGGTGTCTCCGTGGATGACTCCGCTCCGGGCCGCTGGCATATCGAACCGCAACCAATTCCGGCCCATAACTGGCTAATTGAGCCCGATCTGTCGAACGCGCTGGCCTTCATTGCACCGGCGTTGGCGACCGGCGGCAGCGTCCGGATCACCGGCTGGCCGCGACAATCCACCCAGCCCGCACGCCAGATCGAAGGTGTCGTCCGCCAGTTCGCTCACCGTGTCTCGCTGACGGATTCACATCTGGAGGTCATCGGGCGGACCGGTTACGACGGTGTCGATCTGGACCTCGCCGAGGTGGGTGAGCTGACGCCCACGGTGGCGGCGCTGGCCGCTCTGGCCAAGCCCGGGAGCATCTCCACGCTGCGTGGGATCGCACATCTGCGCGGGCACGAGACCGACCGGCTCAAGGCGCTCGCCCACGAAATCAATGCTCTCGGTGGGCAATGCGAGGAGACCGAGGACGGGCTGCGGATTGTCGCCACCGATCTGCACGGTGGGGTGTGGGGCTCCTACGCGGATCACCGCATGGCGACCGCCGGTGCACTCGTCGGCCTCAAGGTGCCGGGAATCTCCGTCGACGATATCGCCACGACCGGCAAGACACTGCCCGACTTCCCCGGAATGTGGGCCGACATGCTCGCCCAGGCTGAAGCTCTTCGCGCAAGCGGCACACCGGGACCGGGCGGTCACGCCTCTTGAGTCCCCGCGAGTACGACGAGTCCGACGCCCGCATTCGGCCGGGCAAACGCTCGCGGCCTCGCACCAAGAACCGCCCCGACCATGCCGACGCCGTACCTGCGATGGTGGTCACCGTCGATCGCGGCCGGTGGGGTTGTGTACTGCACGGCGACCCCGATCAACGGGTCACCGCCATGCGGGCGCGGGAGCTCGGTCGCACCCCGATCGTGGTGGGCGACACCGTAAGCCTGGTGGGCGATCTGTCCGGACGCACCGACGCACTGGCCCGGATTGTCCGGTTGGAAGAGCGGCGAACGGTGTTGCGCCGCACCGCTGATGATACCGATCCCTTCGAGCGGATCTTCGTGGCCAATGCCGACCAACTACTCATCGTGGTGGCGGTCGCCGATCCTCCGCCGCGCACCGGGCTGGTGGAGCGGACCCTCATCGCCGCCTACGCCGGAGGACTCACCCCGATCCTGGCGCTCACCAAAACCGATCTCGCCGACCCGGATTCGTTCGCCGCACAATTCGAAGATCTCAATCTGCAGGTCATCAAGACGGGACGTGATGCACCCGTCGAACCGGTCATGGAAATATTGACGGGTCGTCTCACCGCACTGCTCGGACATTCCGGGGTCGGTAAGTCCACATTGGTGAACCGCCTTGTCCCCGAGGCCCATCGGCCGACCGGCGAGGTGACGGGCGTCGGCAAGGGGCGTCACACGTCGACCCAATCGGTGGCACTGCCGCTGCATCCATCGGGCTGGGTCATCGACACCCCGGGTATCAGGTCGTTCGGTTTGGCCCATATTCAGCCGTCCGATGTGGTGGCCGCGTTCAGCGACCTCGCCGGGGCCATCGGCGACTGCCCGCGCGGCTGCCAGCACCTTGGCCCACCGGCAGATCCCGAATGCATGCTCGACGAGTTGACGGGGGCGTCAGCGAAACGGGTAATAGCAGTTCGCCAGTTGCTTTCTGTGTTAACAACGTCCTAACTCTTGGTTGCGAGGCCCGTCTCGGATCGCGGGAACAGCACACGCCGATTAGCGTTGCCATCAGTGGCTGCGACGGAGACAGCCAATGAGGGTCAGGGGCTGACAGATGACGAGTTACTTCCGCAGAATCGCCAGCGTGGCAGCCATTTCCGCATGTGGTGTCGCCGCCTGGGCAACCATGTGGCTATCCGTCTCCGGCCTGGGATAGCCGCACCGCGACCAACGTAAAAGCCCCCGACGCACTTAAGCGTTCGGGGGCTTTTACGTTCTCTCATCACACCTTGACGGTGGGCCGAGTCTTTCTGCGTTCGCGCACCGCGGCGAAGGCAGACTTCAGCCCGCGTCGCTCGCGTGGCTCCAAATCGTCAAACATCTTGACGCTGCGGGTTTCCGGAGCGTTGTCGGCGGTGTATTTCAGGTACTTATCCGGCAATGACAGCTTGGCGATGGTCCGCCAGGCCTTGGCGTATTGCACCAGGAACGGGCCGGAGGTGTACGGCAGGTCGTACTTGTCGCATAGTTCACGCACTCGCACCGCCACCGTCGACAACCGGTTACTCGGCAGATCCGGGAACAGATGGTGCTCGATCTGATAGCACAGGTTGCCGCTCATGAACGCCATTCCTGGGCCGGCGTCAAAGTTGGCACTGCCCAACATCTGTCGCAGATACCACTGACCCTGCGTCTCGTTCTCCAGGTCCTGCTTGGTGAACTTCTCGGCACCATCCGGGAAGTGTCCGCAAAAGATGACGGCGTTGGACCAGATGTTCCGGATCACGTTGGCCAGCGCGTTGGCGGTGGCGGTCTTACGGAAACTGCCCGTCGGCGAGAGCGCACTGGCCGCGGGGTACAAGACGTAATCCTTGGCCACCTGCTTGCCTATCTTGGCCAGCACCTCTTCACGCTTGGCCGCGAACTCTCCCTTGTCGGCACGTCCCTGCGCCACCTTGCCCAGCTCCAAATGCTGTGCACCAACACCCCATTCGAACAGGAGCATCAGTAGCGTGTTGTACGCGAGGTTGCCCAGGTTGAATGGCGACCACTTCTTGTCGCGGGTGATGCGGAGCAGCCCGTAGCCCACATCGTCGTCCATGCCAAGCACATTCGTGTACTTGTGGTGGATGTAGTTATGGGTCTGCTTCCAGTGCGAGGACGGGTCCACCATGTCCCATTCCCAGTTGGAGGAATGGATTTCGGGATCGTTCATCCAGTCCCACTGGCCGTGCATGACGTTGTGACCGATCTCCATGTTCTCGACGATCTTGGCCACGCCGAGAGTCACTGCTCCTGCCCACCATGCGGACCGCTTCTTGCTCGCCGCCAGCAGCACTCGCCCGCTCAACTCAAGGGTTCGCTGCGCCGCGATGGTGCGACGGATATAGCGGCGGTCGACAGCTCCGAGCGATTCCTCGACATCACGACGGATCGCATCCAGTTCGTGGCCGAGAGCCTCGACATCGGCCTCCGTGAGGTGCGCGAATTCCTGGATATCCGAGATCGCCATCCTTGAGCTCCCTTCGCCCGTTCAGCCCTTACGATACCGTAACCTACGGTTCCGTAGGTTACTAGTCCGTAAACCTCAAACGTCGAGCACGCAATCGCCCGAAGCTGCGGAAATGCAGGTTTGAATACGTGTTCCGGGCTCATGCTCGGTGCCGTTGCGCAGGTCACGGACGTGCCCTTCCAGCAGCGGCACCACGCAGGTCTGGCAGATTCCCATCCGGCAGCCGAAGGGCATCTGCACCCCGGCCTCCTCACCCGCCTCCATCAACGACGTGGCCGCATCGGCGTCACGCTGCTTACCGCTGCGCGCGAAGGTCACCCGACCACCCTGGCCATGCGGTGCGGCGCGCGAGACCGCGAACCTCTCGAGGTGCAGCAGCTCGGCCACACCGGCATCGGTCCACACCCGCTGCGCATCATCGAGCATGCCTTCCGGTCCGCAAGCCCACGTCTGGCGTTGCGCCCAGTCGGGGACCTCGGAGGATAGCGATGAAAGATCCAGGCGTCCTTGGGTTTTCGTCGTCCGCAAGCGGTACTGATACGACGGATGCGCGTCCGACAATGCGGCGAGCTCACCTGCGAACATCACATCACCCTCGGTCGGCGCCGAATGCAGGTGCATCACATTGGGCAGCGGTAAATCCGCCGCGGCCGAGCGCCGCACCAATGTCCGCAGCATCGACATCACCGGGGTGACGCCACTGCCCGCAGTGAGAAACAAGATCGCGGGTGGCGCGGGGTCGTCCAGCACGAAGTTCCCCTGAGGGGCGGCCAGCCGGACGATCGTGCCCGGCTCCAGGCCGTTGACCAGGTGCGTGGAGAGGAATCCCTCAGGCATCGCCTTGACGGTGATGGTGATGGTGCGCCCCGAACCGCCGGCGTGCACGGGTGCCGATGTCAGTGAGTACGACCGCCAACGCCAACGGCCGTCGATAAGCACGCCGATGCCGACGTATTGACCGGGGCGATAGTCGAAGTGGAAGCCCCAGCCCGGCTTGATCTCCAGGGTCGCGGAGTCGCTCGTTTCCTTGTGCACGCTGACCACGCGCCCGCGCAATTCGCGAGCAGACCATAGCGGGTTGGCCAGGCTCAAGTAGTCATCCGGCAGCAGTGGCGTGGTGATGCGAGAAGCCAAGCCACGCAAGACGTTTACCGCAGCATGGCGTGACTTGGGCCCACCCGGAGCCGATGCGTCGAGCCAGGAAGCCAGTTTCACAGCCGATGACCTTCCATTGACGAAGGAGATGCCCAGCGAGGCGTAACCTACGCTACCGTAGGTTACTGGTCGGGAACAGGCCAATCGGCCAGGTCATGCCGCCTACAGCAGGTCGAGTAGGAACGGCAGTTCTTGGGTCGCGTACCAAGCCAAATCGTGGTCCTGGGCATCCCCGACCACCAGCTCGGCATCCTCATCGCCCAGATCCGCGGCATCGATCACCTCGGCCGCCCGCACCACATCCGGCTCGGCCTGTGACAGGTCGATATGCGCAGCCACCACCGCAGACATCGGCACCGCACCCGCCAGCCGGACCACGGCATCGTCCAGATCGGGACGCAGCTTCGCTTCCTCGGCATCCGCGACCAGCACCGCCCGGCGAGCCGGCAGCCCGTCGCCACCGTCCTCGTTGGCCAGTAGCCGCAGCGAGGCAAGCGCCGCCTCGCGCATCGCCACCTCGGACAGCTCGTCCTCGTCGCCCGCGGAGTAGGCCTCACGCAGCGCCGGTGTCACCGCGAAGGCGGTGCCGTTCACCGGCCACAGCTCGCCGTCAGTCACCAGTCCGCGCAGCATCGACAGCGTCACCGGGATATACACCTGCATTACTGTGCCGCCTCCAACAATTCGTCGAGCGCCTCGGTGATGAGCACCGGAATCATGTCGGCATCGGGCATCGCGTCCCGGTCTGCATTTATCCCGTGGTACACAACGCCGTTGTAGGAGGTGAGTCCGATCGACAACACCTGATTACGCAGCAGCGGTGGCACCGGATAAATCTCTGCCAGGCGCGCACCACCCAAGTACATCGGTACTTGCGGCCCAGGCACATTCGTGACCAGCAGGTTGAACAGCCGGTTCGGCAGTGTCGCCGCGACTCGGGCCGCCAACGCATGCAGAGTGGGCGGCACGAACCCCGACAGCGCCGCCATCTTTGGAACATCTACCAAACTGAATGCCGCAGAATGCGATTCGGTGGCATGCGCGATCTGCGATAGGCGCACCACAGCGTTGCCCTCACCGACCGGTAGGTCAACGAGGAACGGTGACACCTCGGTGGTCGCGGCCCCCTCCGCGACGACATCCAGATCGCCGTCCCGGAATACCGACATCGGCACCATCGCCCTGATCATCGAGGCGGGAGTAACGGGTTCCCCTCTGCTCAACAACCAATTGCGCAGTGCCCCAGCGACTACCGCCAGCACCACATCGTTGACATCACAATCGTATTTGGCACGCACCCGCCGGTAGTCGGCTAATTTTGTGGTCACCACGGTGAACCGCCGACTGCGCGATACGGGCTGGTTCAGCGGCCCACGCGGGGCGGTACCGCGAGCCGCGGTGCGCACCACCTTCACCATGCGCTCGCCCAACTCACCGATCTCCCCTGTCAGCGACGCGACGTCGGCGACCGTGCTGCGTACCGCCTCAAGTCGCGCACCGGGGCGCGCCAGCCATTCGGATACCGCACCGGCGATGAGCTCATTGGAACTCGGTTCATGCGCAGGAACCCAGATGTCTTCCTCGAACTCTGGCGTACGGGCAGTCCGGTCGAACATGACCTGCCCGAGTTCAGTTGCGGACTGGCCGTCCACCAACGCTTGATGCGTCTTCGTGTAGATAGCCAACCGGTTCTTGGACAATCCCTCCACCAGGTACATCTCCCACAGCGGCCGCGAGCGGTCCAACGGGCGAGATGTCAACCGGGCCACCAGATCTTGCAGCTGCCCGTCACTACCCGGGGACGGCAACGCCGACCGACGAATGTGGTAGGTGATATCGAAGTCGACATCGTCGAGCCAGACTGGTCGGGCCAGCCCAAACCCGATCTCCTTGACCTTCTGTCGGTATCGCGGAACTTGCGGAAGTCGACTCTCCACCAACGCGAGAAGCTCCTCATAGGTGAAGCCTCCGCGGGGCTTGCGAATGATCGCCAGCGAGCCGACGTGCATAGGGGTGGAGCTGTCCTCGCTCGAGTAGAACGACGCGTCAACGGCGGACAACCTGCTGACCACTACCCGCGCCGCCTTCCCCTAGAAATTTCGCCACTTGTACCCAGCGGCGCAGCTGGGCCAACCCTACCCTGGCGCTCTCGACATCGGCTGTGCGATTATGTTCGGCAACGATCTGCCTCTCTCCAGCAGAGCAAATGTGGGGGCTCATTCACTGGGGAGGGAAATGTCTCATCGCTATGTCACCCGGGTTGTCGATTACGAACCGGCGCCGGTGCTGGCCAGCTTGCCTGCGGCCTGTCATTCGCTGCGGCCCGGAACGTTGCATCAATCGCGGACTCGGCCAGCGGGTATCGAGCGGCAAGCACATCTGCGCGAACAATCTCCGCCGCCGCAGGTGGTCGCGTTCGCGGACGCCGCACTACGCCGCGTTCTCGAAGTCATGGATCGGCGACGGCCCATGGTCCAACTGCGACCGCTGCTGGCCGACGGACCGCTCAGCGCGGTGATGGCACGTGCGGCTCGCACCCCCGCCACCACCGCCGCGCGGCTCAGCAAGATTCGAGTGCGCTGCTGCGGGGACGACGTGGCGGAGATCTTCGGGACGTTCCAGCGCAACGGACGCACCAAGGCATTCGCCGGACGGATCGAATCCGTCAAGGGCAGTTGGCTGGTCGTCGCCCTGCAACTCGGCTGACCTGGCCGCCGGTCATCCGACGCCTGCCTCCGGATGCCTTTGGCGCGCAAATGTCTTCATGAAGTGCGGAGCCCTGTCAGAATCTAATGACGTCGTCGAGCCAGTCGAACATTCGCTGATGGAATAGCAACAGGGCTCCCTCATGGCAGTGCTCACCGGCACCCTCGGCGGCAGTGAACTTCAGATAGGTCTTCGGGCACCGCAGGGCGTCGTAAAGCATCGACGGCTGCCCTCGGAAGAACTGATCGTTCTCCGCCTCACACACCAGCGTCGGGCAGGAGATCTGATGGGCGACATCGGTGAGGTCGTACTTGGCGACCGTGTCGACCAACGCCTGGGCCGTATCAACCCCGAACACCCACAAGGCATTCGACAGTACCCAACGCTGTGAGCTGGGCGCCTCCGCTCGATGGGCAATCAGATTGCGAACCGCCGCAATCCGCTCGCCACTGTCCAATCTGTGCTCGTTTTCAAGCACCTTGGGCATGCCCGCAGACAGCTTGAACACGCCGTCATATGCCACGCACGCCGCCAGTCGCGGCTCGAACGCCGCGGCCCGGGGAGCCAGGTAACCGCCCATGCTCATCCCCAACAGCGCGACACGGTCGGGGTCGACTCCGCGAAGGCCGAGGGCGAAGTCCAGCACCGGAGTGACCACGGCCTCCCAGTCGTAACGGAACGTCGCCTTGTCAGCACGCAGCGCAGCGCCCTGCCCGGGCCCCTCGAAGATCAGACAGTTCCAGCCGTAGCGCCGCGCGGCCTCCCCGACCGCGAAGTACATTTCCTCGACCGTCGAATCAAACCCGCCATGCGCGAGCAACGTCGGCCCACGGTCGTCCCCGCTGACGTTGAGGTAGTAGCCCTCCAATTGAATTCCCTCGTAGGGGATTTGCACACGCTGCCATCGCTGCTGAATCTCGGGGGCGCTCCGGAACGTGTCGATTGCGCGTGCGGACGTGTCCGACACGCGAGGATCATTCGACGGGTCGTCGCGAAGAAAGAATTCAGCGGTCCGGTAGTAGTTGGACGCACGCAGGTAGGCAATGCTTGCGCTCACGGCGTGCCCGGCGGTCGCACACGCGTCTCCGATCCCTGCGATTCGGTCCGCGAGCGCGCGCCACTCCAGATACCAGGAGTCCCAGTCTCCGGCCGTGATTCGTTCTGCCGTCATGATCACTTCGCCGATATCAGCACCTCCGTACACGGCGTATCCGACCGTCCGAAGTGTCTCGAACGAGAACGACTCGTCAGAGTCAAAGATGAAGCGCATATCCACCCCTCTTCGTTATCGCAACGCATTGTTGCGATAATATGAGAGTTGCATGCCGCCATCACTAACGCAACTTATGGAGGCGATTAATGACGAATCGGCAGACCGTGCAGGGTCGACGAACGGGTGGGCGCAGTGCACGTGTCCGCGAGGCGATACTCGAGGCCGCGTTCGGTGAGCTGATCGACCGCGGGTATGCCGAGCTGACCGTGGAAGCCGTCGCCTCCCGCGCCGGCGTCAACAAGACCACCATCTACCGACGGTGGCCCACACTCGAAGACCTACTGGTGGATGCACTCACGACCTGGTCGCTGGAGGCCATCCCGGTCCCGGACACCGGCGGTATCGAATCGGACCTGCTCGCGACCGGCCGCGAACTGGCCGAGCTCCTCAACGATGGTGTCGGACGTCAGGTTGCCGCACTGGTTCTCACCGCCGGTCTCCGTTCCACCCCGCTTCGCGAAGCCACCCGACGCTACTTCGACCATCAGGCTGTCCGCGCAGTACCGGTCATCAGGCGGGCCATCGACCGGGGTGAGCTGCCGGCCGAGTGCGATGTCGACACGCTCCTCACCACGTTTCGCGCACCGCTCTTCTACCGCACGATCACGACAGGCGACCCCATTGACGATGACCTGATCGTCCACGCCACTCAGCTCACGCTGACCGCAGCGCGGGCCGGCCTACTGTCGACGTGACCCGTCAGGCCGCGAGTTCGGTGCATTTTCGGGCGCTCAGCGCACCCCTTTTGCACACAACCCCGCCCCTTTAGCGCTTGCGGCGCGACCGCGGCGGCTTGGAAGTACGGCCCGCATTACGCGACGCTTCCCGACGCTCGCGCCGAGTGCCGGCACCCGAGCTCGAGGCGTCGCCGCCTTCGTGGCGCGACTGCGCCGAGCCGTCCTCTGCCGGACCCGAGTAAGTCAGCTCGGGCTCGGATTCCTCCAGCCCCTTCGCCCGCAGTGCGCGCGGCGCTTCCTCAGTGGCGACCGCACCACCCGCGGCTTGTGCTGCGGCAGAAGCGAACTCAGCCAAGCCTTCGGGTGCGGCCTGCGGCGCAACAGCTCCGTCGACAGGCTGCTGGACCTCGACGTTGATGTTGAATAGGAAGCCGACCGACTCCTCCTTGAGGCCGTCGAGCATGGCCCTGAACATGTCGTAGCCCTCACGCTGGTACTCGACCAGCGGATCGCGCTGCGCCATCGCCCGCAGGCCGATGCCCTCCTTGAGGTAGTCCATCTCGTACAGGTGCTCGCGCCACTTGCGGTCGATCACACTGAGCAGGATGTTGCGCTCCAGCTGGCGCATCGAGCCTTCACCGGCCAGCTCGTCAATCTCGGTTTCACGCGCGGCGTAGGCCTTCTTGGCGTCGTCAAGCAGAGCCGCCTTGAGATCCACCGGGCCCAGCTCATCGGCGTCACCGTACTTGTCGGAAGCGATCAGCTCTTCGGGAGTCACCCCCACCGGGTACAGCGTCTTGAGTGCGGTCCACAACGCGTCGAAGTCCCAGTCCTCGTGATAGCCCTCCGCGGTGGCGCCGTCGACGTAGGCAGCAATGGTGTCGGTGATCATCTCTCGGATCTGCGGCTGCAGATCCTCGCCATCGAGGATGCGGCGACGCTCGGCATAGATGACCTTGCGCTGCTGGTTCATCACCTCGTCGTACTTAAGGACATTCTTGCGGATCTCGAAGTTCTGCTGCTCGACCTGAGTCTGGGCGCTCTTGATGGCGCTGGTGACCATCTTGGCCTCGATCGGCACATCGTCCGGCACATTCATGCGCGTCAAAATCGTTTCCAGCGCAGCGCCATTGAAACGCTTCATCAACTCGTCGCCCAGCGATAGGTAGAAGCGGGACTCACCCGGGTCACCCTGACGGCCGGAACGACCGCGCAACTGGTTGTCGATACGGCGAGACTCGTGCCGCTCGGTGCCCAGCACGTACAGACCACCGGCCTCCTGGACCTCCTTGGCCTCGGTCTCGGCGGCGTCCTTGAACTTCTGCAGTGTCTCGTCCCAGGCATCCTGGTACTCGTCCGCGGTCTCCACCGGATCCAGGCCCTGCTCGCGAAGGTGCTTGTCCGCCAAGAAGTCCGGGTTACCGCCCAGCACGATGTCGGTACCGCGACCGGCCATGTTGGTGGCCACCGTGATGGCCCCCCGGCGCCCCGCCTCAGCGATGATGCCGGCTTCCTGCTCGTGGTACTTGGCGTTGAGCACGTTATGCGGGATGCGCCGCTTGGTGAACTGCCGCGAAAGGTATTCGGAGCGTTCAACACTCGTAGTACCGATGAGGACGGGCTGGCCTGCCTCGTACCGCTCGACCACATCGTCGACGACCGCGATGTACTTGGCTTCCTCGGTCTTGTAGATGAGATCGGATTGGTCCTTGCGGACCATCGGCCTGTTGGTCGGGATCGACACGACGCCGAGTTTGTAGATCTCGTGCAGCTCGGCCGCCTCGGTCTGGGCAGTACCGGTCATACCGGCGAGCTTGTCGTAGAGCCGGAAGTAGTTCTGCAGGGTGATGGTGGCCAGCGTCTGGTTCTCGGCCTTGATCTCCACCCGCTCCTTGGCCTCGATGGCCTGGTGCATGCCCTCGTTGTAGCGGCGGCCCAGCAACACGCGACCGGTGAACTCGTCGACGATCAGAACCTCGCCGTCGCGGACAATGTAATCCTTGTCGCGATTAAACAGCTCCTTGGCCTTGATCGCGTTGTTGAGGTAGCTCACCAACGGCGAGTTGGCCGCCTCATACAGGTTGTCGATGCCCAGCTGGTCCTCGACGAACTCCACCCCGACTTCGTGGATACCGATGGTGCGCTTGCGGATGTCCACCTCGTAATGGGTGTCCTTCTCCATGAGCGGGACAAGCCGCGCGAACTCGGGGTACCAGTTGGAGGCGCCGTCGGCCGGCCCGGAAATGATGAGCGGCGTACGGGCCTCATCGATGAGGATCGAGTCCACCTCGTCGACGATGGCGAATGCATGACCGCGCTGCACCAGCTCGTCGAGCGAGTGGGTCATGTTGTCACGCAGATAGTCGAAACCGAACTCGTTATTGGTGCCGTAGGTGATGTCGGCGTTGTAGGCCTCGCGTCGCTCCTGGGGGGTCATCTGCGACAAGATCACGTCGACGTTCAGGCCGAGGAAGCGGTGTACGCGGCCCATCCACTCCGAGTCACGTTTGGCCAGGTAGTCGTTGACCGTGACGACGTGCGTGCCCTTACCGGCCAGGGCATTCAGATACGCGGGAAGCACACACGTCAGCGTCTTGCCCTCACCGGTCTTCATCTCGGCGACATTCCCGGCGTGCAGCGCGGCACCACCCATGACCTGCACATCGAAGTGACGCTGGCTCAGCACCCGCCAGGAGGCCTCACGGGCAACGGCGAAAGCCTCGGGCATCAGGTCGTCGAGGGTTTCACCCTTTTCCAGGCGTCCCTTGAACTCGCCGGTCTTCCCTCGAAGCTCGTCATCGGACAGTTTTTCGACGTCATCCGACAGGGTGTTGACGTAATCGGCCATGCCCTTGAGACGCTTGACCATGCGACCTTCACCGAGGCGCAGCAACTTCGACAGCACGTCAATATCCCCTGTACTCGTTAGGACTTGCGCAATCCTTCAGTCTTCACGCAAGCGGCTCATCCGCCTTCAGCGAGTCCCATCGTAGGCGCACGTGCTGTCAGGGCTGGACCTGCCGCGATATCGAGACTGCGGTGGGAGTGCCCATTCCCTGGATTTCACGCTCTCAATGCAGTCTCGGTGACCAGGCAACAGTGCCTGGTCAGGATGCGAGAAGTCCCCGCACCGGTTGTGAGACCAGGTGCGGGGACTCTCGGCGCGGTGTCTGCGCGCCCTACTCCCCGAGGCGTATCAGGCCGTAGTCATACGCGTGTCTCCGGTACACCACGGAGGGGCACCCGGTGGATTCGTCGTGGAACAGGAAGAAGTCGTGACCAACCAGTTCCATCTCGTACAGCGCGTCGTCGACCGTCATCGGCTTGGCCGGGTGTTCCTTGGTCCGCACGACCTGACCCGGACCCTGTCCGTCGTCCTCGGCACCGTTATGACTGTGCGCGCCATCCACCGTGGTGGGTGGCGTGAAGGCGTCGGCCGGGAGAACCTTGGTGGCCTCGGCGAGGGATACCGGCGTCTTGTCGCCGTAGTGAACCTTGCGGCGGTCACGGCCTCGGCGCAGCCGGCTCTCCAACTTGGCGACGGCAGCTTCGAGGGCGCTGTGGAACGTGTCGGCACACGCCTCGCCCCGGACAACCGGTCCCCGGCCCCGCGCGGTGATCTCCACGCGCTGACAGACCTTCTTCTGGCGACGGTTGCGTTCATGTTCGAGTTCTACGTCAAAGAGGTAAAGGGTTTTGTCGTACCGTTCCAGACGGGACAGTTTGTCGTTCACAAAGATTCGGAAGTGATCCGGAATTTCTACGTTTCGCCCCTTGACCACGATATCGGCTTGGGCTGTCCGCTCCGCGTCCTCGAGTGCAACGGATGCCTTTGATGTGCTTGACAACTCATACCTCCCGTACTGAGAGTGCGCTCACGGCCAACATGCCCGATGGGTCAAAAATGTTGGTGCTGCGCATATTTGATGTTTACAGTACGCCGGAGTCGCCTGAAACGCTGAGACGGCAGCCCGCCGGCGCTGGGGTTGGTAACCACCTCCTCCGCCGATATGGGAAGCAGGCGTTCCGTGTTGGTGAGCGGTTTTGACCGCCCGAACGCGGAACGTTCATAGCTTGTTGGCCCCGACGGTAGTCCGTGTTCACGCACCTTGCCACCGATTCGCAAGAGTCGTTTCGAGATCGTCACACGCCCGATGAGCCGACCAGGCGAAGAGCATCGAACATGGGCTCAGGTACGCATCAGGAGTACGTGAGCGTGAGGACGGCCGCGACGCGAAAACCCGCCGTTCGCAACACTCGTACCGATTCTGCAGCGGTGGCACCGGTGGTCAGCACATCGTCGACCAGCACCAACTCTGTGTCCGGTCGCGGACCCCGACGCACGGCGATACGCCCCGTCACATTGCGTTGCCGAGCGGAGATTGACAGTCCTACCGAATCGCGCGCCCCCATCTTCATGCGTAGCAGCGGTACAGCGTGTACGCCGGGAATCTGGGCGGCGACAGCGGCGACCGCAGTCACCGGGTCTCCGCCGCGTCCACGCGCCGACGTCCATCGGGTGGGGGCCGGAACCAGCGTCACTGGAGGCTCGACGAGGTGCCACCGCAGTAGTTGCCCCACTCCCCTGGCAAGCGCCGCACCCAGAGGAAGAGTGAGGTCGTGGCGACCGCGATCCTTCATCGTCACGATCGCCTGCCGTCGGGGGCCGGCGTACCGGCCCAGCGACAGAACGGGAACACCCGGGTCCACCCGCGTGGTCACCACCACGGGTTCTGCGGAGAACGCATCGGCGCAGGCCTCGCACCATCGGGTCGATGGTGCCCCGCAACCACCGCAGGCCAGCGGCAGCACCAGGTCGAGCATGCCAGAAAGTCTGCACGCGGGGTCTGACACTCTCGCCTACAGCTTGCTGAACCGGGTTGGAGCGCAATTGCCCGGCCTAGAGCGCGGCGACCAACATTTCTATCTGGCCGCGGTTCAGCACCTCGACTGTCCCGTCGGGCAGCCCGAGAATGCGGTCGGTAGCAACGCCGTAGAGCCGCTGACGCAGCACCGCCGCATCGATCGCCTCCCCGCGCGCCCGCGCATCCGGCGCAGCGGTAATCCGCTGGACGGTGGTACCCATATTGGCCGCAAAGCCTTGGATCATGTCACCGACGCCTTCGGGATCGAATGTCTCGAACACCCCTTCGGCGACTCCCCGCTCGATGACCTCGGTGAGTACCGGCCGAAACTTGTCCTCCCAGATCGCCGAGATCCGGCGCAGCAACGGTTGGTTCTCCGGCCGCAGCATCGAGACCATCGCCGCGATGCTCTCTGGCGCGCCGAGCACCATCTTGACCTCGTAGCTCGCGCGCAGCCCTGCGTTCAACCGCTCCAATGCACCCTTCCCCGGCTCGGTGAAGACCGGACCCAACGCCTCGAACGCCTGGTCCGCGCTGCGCTCCACAAGCGCCGCCACCAGGGCCTCCTTGGAGGAAAAGTAGTGGTAAAAAGCACCTTTCGAGATCCCAGAGGTAGCGATGAGATCGTTGAGGCTGACCTTTTCGTAACCGCGTTCCAGGAATAGGGACATCGCCAGATCGAGCAATTCGGTCCGACGCACCTCCGGATGCTTCACCACGCGCGGCATGGCTGATGTTCTTCGCACAAGCGGCTCATCACATCGGTATTGAATCAGTCGCCGGCCGCGGACTTCTTGATCCAGCCGACGTACGTCAGATACAGGCCGACGACGGCCATGAACAGGAAGAAGGCCCGCACCGGACCCACTGCGGGCATCGACGCGTCCACCCCCTTCTGCATCACGTGGGGGAATGCCAGCAGGACGAATCCTCGTAGCGCCAGAAACCAGCCGAACAGGGAGATGATCACCGGAGCGAGGCCTCTCCAAAACTGATGGAAGGCGATGATCATCAGCCCACAAAAGAGCAGCAGGGCACCGAACAGCCACGTCCACATCGGGTCGTTGAAGAAGCTGTCACTGAGGAAGCCAGGACCGCCCACCCGACAAGCGATGATGGTGGTTACCGTGGCGACGAATGGGCCGATGACCCGTGCGAATGCGCGTGTGCGCTGGACCGGGTCGATCGCGGTGGATGTAGTGGTCATGTCGTCGGCTCCTTCCGAATGGCCCAAATAGACCACTGGTCGGTATGTTAGACCGCTGGTCGGTAATAGCAAGATGCGTGCCGCAGAACGCCAACCGGCGGGCCGCTCCTGACTAGGCTCGAATGCATGGAGACCCGGACAGCACCCGCCGATGCCCAGCCCGTCCCCCATGCCTTGAGCTCACACCTGCGTGTTGCGCTCGACGGGCGATTTGGTCCGATACGCGACGCCGCGCGCGAGTATCTGGACCGCGCCGACCTACTTCCCGATCCCTCGCTGACCCTCGAAGAGGCGCGTGCGCGATCGCTGCGGATCATGCGCGAGCTGGTACCACATGGCGTGCCACAGGCAGGGTTCCGAAAGGAACACGGCGGCACTGGCGACGTCGGGGCCGCGATCGTCGGCATCGAGATGCTCGGCTACGCGGACTTGTCGCTGATGGTCAAGGCGGGCGTGCAATGGGGCCTCTTTGGCGGAGCGATCGAAAACCTGGGTACCGCTTCACATCACGAGCAGTACGTGGTCCCGCTGATCAATCTCGATGTGCTCGGCTGTTTCGCCATGACCGAGACCGGGCATGGCTCCAACGTCCAGGCCTTGCAAACCGTCGCCACCTACGACAGCGAGAGCGGCGACTTCATTCTCAGCTCCGAGGGCGATCTCGCGCGTAAGGATTACATCGGCGGTGCCGCCGAGCACGCCGCCGTGGCCGCGGTTTTCGCGCAGCTCGTCACCGGTGGACCCGGCGAGGAGGCGACCGGCCGCGGAGTCCATTGCTTCGTGGTGCCGATCCGCGGCGCCGACGGCAACGACCTCCCCGGAGTAACCACCAGCGACTGTGGATACAAGGGCGGACTCGCCGGAGTCGACAACGGGCGCATCGTGTTCGACAACGTGCGGGTGCCGCGGGCCAACCTACTCAACAAATATGCGGATGTCGGCGCTGATGGCTCTTATAGCTCGCCCATCGAGAACGAGAACAAGCGGTTCTTCACCATGTTGGGCACGCTCATCCGCGGACGGGTCAGCGTCGCCGCTACCTCGGGCGCGGCGGCCCGCAAGGCGCTGACCATCGCGTCGCGGTATGCCCTGGTGCGTAAGCAGTTCGATACCCCGGACAGCACCGACGAGGTGATCATCGCTGACTACCTGGTGCATCAACGCAAGCTGCTGCCCCTGATCGCACGGTCATACGCGCTGGCGTTCGCGCAGAACGAGCTCACCGAAGAGCTGCACGAGGTACAGACTGCCAACGAAGTGGACGGCGACCGTCAACGTCAGCTGGAAAGCGCCGCAGCGGGTTTGAAGGCAATGACCAGCTGGCACGCCCAGCACGCCATCACCATCTGCCGCGAGGCGTGCGGCGGGGCCGGGTACCTCGACGCCAACCAGCTCACCATCCTGCGGCGTGATATCGACGTGTTCACCACCTTCGAGGGCGATAACACCGTGCTCACTCAGCTGGTGGCTAAGGAGCTGCTTTCGGCCTATGCCGAGGACGTACGCGGCCTCAACGCCGTTGGCTGGACTCGATTTATTGCCGGCATGGCCCGCGATGTCCTCCTGGAACGCTCCGCGGCACGGCAGGTCATCCAGACGATCCTGGACTCGTCCGACGAGGACGTCGAGGAGTCCGATCTCAGCAATCGCGGCACGCAGCTGCGCCTGCTGCGCAATCGCGAGGATCATCTGCTGCGGACCGCGGCAACCCGGATGCAACGCGCCCAATCCGACGATGACAACCCGGATGAGGACCCCTTCGAGGTCTTCAACTCGGCGCAGGACCACATCCTCAAGGTCGGATCCGCGCACACCGAGCGGGTGGTGCTGGAAGCGTTCATCGCGGCGATCGACAGCTGCGACAGCCGATCTGCACAAGAGCTGCTGGAGAAGCTGTGCGATCTGTTCGTCTACAGCGCGCTCGAAGCCGACCTGTCGTGGTTCCTCATGCACCGGCATGTGTCGACCGAACGGGCGAAGGCCATCCGGCGCGGTGTCAACCAGCTGTGCTCCGAGCTGAGGCCACATCTGCGGGAATTGGTGGATGCGTTCGGAATTCCCGAGGCGCTGCTCGCGACGGAGATGATCGCCGAGTAATCCTGACAGCTCGGCGCCTTCCGGTTACCCGGTGAGTACCGGAATCGTCTGGGGCAGCATGAGTGGACGCACCTCGATCCACCTCTCCTCCGGCGTGCCCAATCCCGTCAGCTGCAGCACGCCGCGCGCGTCCGCGATGTAGATATTGGCCGGCGATGCGACAACGGTCGACACGGGAGTAAGCAGATTCCGGTCGTCCAGATCGGAGTTCACGCCGTCGAGGTTCACGTTGGCCACCAGGTGTGATCCGTCGTTGCGGGCAACCGCGAGATCGTCACCAGTCCGCCAGGCCAGCGATACCGCCGACTTCCCCAGGCCAAAGCCGAGCCGACGCGGATGCACCAGGGCGTAGTCGCCGCTGTCGGTCTGCACAACACTGGCCAAAACCACCTGGCCGTCGATGATCATGGCGGCACGGGTTCCGTCTCGCGACAACGCCAGTTCGGTGATCTGCCCCTGAAAGCTCTGCGCCACCGCCGACGATTCGACAGGCAACACCGCCACCATGGCGGTGGTGGCCTCCTGGATGACGCGGACCACGCGGCCCCCGTCGATCACCACCCACACCGCGTCGTCGAGCGCCCAGGTCGGGCGAGTCAGTGCCTTGCCGCCGACCGCCTCGCTGCCATTGGCGCCATTCGCACCTACCCACAGCGACATTTGCGGATCGTCTCCGGCCTGCACCCGCACCACCGATGCCACCTGACGCCCGCTGCGCGACAGCGCCGCCGAAACCTGGTTCCCCACTTGGCCAAACGATCCACGCACCGGCACGGCCTCATCGCGGTCCACCGTCACCAGCGTTCCATTTAGCAACCCATAGAGGCCCACACCCGCGCCCTCAGACGCACCTGGGTCAGTGGACGCGACGTTCTGTGTGCTCCACCCCTGCGCCAGTTGATCATCGAGCGGGGCGCCGTTGACCTGCAGCACATACGGTCCGGCGATTCCCGCGCGAGAGAGCGTCCAAATCACCTGCGCCGCAAGGAATTGCCGGGTCCGCTGATCGGGCGTCAAATCACCTTCCAGCTCGACCCGCACACCGCCGTATCCGCGCCCCACGTCCACCCTGCTGCCGTCGGCACGCGTCACCGGGCCGCGTAGCCGCAGGCCGTTCAGGTGATTGCGCACCGCCCCCGCGAGCTCGGGCCGCGGACCGGACAAAAGCTTGTACACGAGCTCAGTGGCCAACAGGTCGGGGTCGGAGACCGCCACGTACCGCGGGTCGGGTACCACGGTGCGACCGGCCGGGTCGGCGAAGTAGACGGTGTACCGACGGTAGGTGGCCTGGAATTGCGCCCAGTCGAGCAACACTCCATTGGGCAGCGAGTCGATTCGCCACTCGCCGTTGGCCTTTGCCAACGTGAACTGAGGATCCTGGATATCACCCTGGGCGGTCTGGAAGACCCCGATATCGGACAGGGTGCCCAACTTATTGGCGCGTACGTTGATGGCCCACCGGTCGACACCACGTTGGTCGACGAACACCGGCGACTCGATGAGCACCGCGTCACCCGCGTCATCCCAAGCCCGCGAGGCGGATTCGGTGAGGAATTGGCGCGCTGCGCGGTGCCTGTTCGATGGGTCGGCGGTCGCCTTCAAGAACTCGCGCAATACCGTTTCGGGTTCCATACCCGGTGTGGGTGCGGGCACCCCCGGCGGCGCCGGGCGCTGCACCGTTCCGATGGCCTGCGGCGAGGACGATGATGGCACCCCTGCGCACGCGGTGAGTCCAAGCGCCGCCGCGGTCAGGATCGCCGCCACTTTCCGGCGCATCATGATGACTCTCCCACTGGCTCGACCGTGGCGCCGGAGGCACGCATCGGCGCGGTCTCTTGTTCTCCCGGCCGCTCTCCCGGGCGACCGGGGCGCGGAACCGGCCGGCGCACAGCGGAACTCGGACGGCTGGTGGGATTCAAGGGAAGGGGGCTCGTAGTCACTTTATGCCCGCGGACCAGCGGCACCGTCAGGCGGAACAACGCCCCCTTGCCCGGCTCGCCCCATGCCTCCAAACGTCCCTGATGCAGCCGGGCATCCTCGACGCTGATCGCCAGACCCAGTCCGGTGCCGCCGGAGTGACGTTTCCGCGACGGGTCCGCGCGCCAAAACCTGTTGAACACCAGCTTTTCCTCGCCGGGACGCAGACCAACCCCACGGTCCCGCACGGTGACGGCGACGCTGTCGATATCGGCGGCCATCTGGATGGTGACGGGTTTGTGCTCACTATGATCGATCGCATTGGCGACCAGGTTGCGCAGAATCCGTTCCACGCGACGAGGATCCACCTCGGCAATGATCTCGCTGTCGGGCATGTCGAGCTCCACCGCGGTGTCCAACTCGTCGGCCAGGTGCTTGACCGAAGCCACGACGGTCTTGACGGTGTCGCGCAGATCCACCTGCTCCACGGCGAGCTCGGCCACACCGGCATCGTGCCGCGAGATTTCCAGCAGGTCGCTCAACAACGATTCGAATCGATCGAGCTCATTGACCATCAACTCGGCGGAACGCTGCAACGACGGATCGAGCTCGTCCCGGTTGTCGTAGATGAGGTCGGCCGCCATCCGCACAGTGGTCAACGGCGTACGCAATTCGTGGCTGACGTCAGAGGTGAAGCGGCGCTGCAGATTTCCGAACTCTTCGAGTTGTGTGATCTCGCGCGAGAGGCTTTCGGCCATATCGTTGAAGGACACAGCCAGCCGGGCCATATCGTCGACACCGCGCACCGGCATGCGTTCAGAGAGATGCCCCTCGGCGAATCGCTCGGCGATCCGGGAGGCCGAACGCACCGGCAGCACCACCTGACGGGCGACCAGCAGCGCCACCGCGGCCAGGAGCACCAACAGCACCACACCGCCGGTGACGATGGTGCCGCGCACCAGCGAAATAGTGCTTTCCTCATTCGAGAGCGGGAAGACCAAGTACAGCTCGAGCGCGGTGACGTTCGACGTCGTCGGCGAGCCGATGACCAGAGCCTTCCCCGAGAAGCTCTCGGTATGCACGGTCGAGTACTGGTAACTGACCTGGCCGGCCTTGACGAAATCGCGCAGCGGGCCCGGGATCTGGTTGGCGGGTCCCGCCGAGGTGGCCGCGCGCGGCCCATCCCCGGGAACCATGAGGACCGCGTCGAACCCCCCGGCAACTCCGCCCTCGGAGCCCTTGGTGCGGTTCAGTAACTGGTTACGGGCCAGCTCCAGGCTGCTCTGCAGTGATCGGGTTTCCTCGCCGCCGACATCGTCGCTGACGATGACGCGCGCACGCTCGATCTCCTCCTTCGCAACCCGGGTCTTTGATTCCAGGATGCGGTCGGTGACCTGGCTGGTGAGCACGAATCCCAGGATCAGGATGACCAGGGACGACAGCGCCAAATTGGACACCACCACCCGCACCTGCAGGGAACGGCGCCAGGTGAACCCGACTGCCCGACTCAGCGCCTTCAGACCGCGTATCAGTGGTGCCGACCGCCGCTGAATGCGCCGCTTCGAGCTAAAGATCACGGGGGTCCGGCCTTATATCCCACTCCTCGAACGGTCAACACCACGGTCGGATTCTCCGGGTCCTTCTCGACCTTCGCCCGTAGACGCTGCACGTGGACGTTCACCAGCCGGGTATCGGCCGGGTGACGGTAACCCCACACCTGTTCGAGCAGCACATCTCGAGTAAACACCTGGCGCGGTTTGCGTGCCAGCGCCACCAGTAGGTCGAATTCCAGCGGAGTCAGTGAGATCTGCTCGCCCTCGCGCGTCACCTTGTGCGCGGGCACATCGATCTCGATACCCGCGATGTTCAGCAGCTCGGCGGGCTCGTCGTCGTTACGGCGCAACCGGGCGCGGATGCGGGCGACGAGCTCCTTCGGCTTGAACGGCTTCATGATGTAGTCGTCGGCGCCGGACTCCAGGCCCAGCACCACGTCAACGGTGTCGGTCTTGGCCGTCAGCATGATGATCGGCACACCGGAATCGGAGCGCAGCACCCGGCACACGTCGATACCGTTCATCCCCGGCAGCATGAGGTCCAGCAGAACCAGATCGGGACGTAGCTCCCGAACGGCGGTAAGTGCCTGCGTACCGTCGCTCACCACCGCGGTCTCGAAGCCCTCCCCGCGCAACACGATGGTGAGCATCTCCGCCAATGACGCGTCATCGTCGACAACAAGGATCCTTTGCCTCATAGATCCCATCGTGTCACTAGATCGTGACAAAACCGGGGTACCAAAGGGGCGAGTTGCCGTTCTATTCGCGGATCCTCGCCACGAGTAGGTGTATCGGCGCAATCAGGCGAGCTGCTGGCGGATCTTGAATTTCTGGATCTTCCCGGTGGCGGTTCTGGGCAGGGAGTCGACGAACTCGACGCGCTTGGGGCACTTGTATCCGGCCAGACTCTCCCGACAGTGCGCGACGAGATCGGGTCCGGTCGGCGCGTCTGCCCCTGGGTTTGTCCCCCAGACCACGACCACCGCGGTGACCAGCTCGCCCCATTTCTCGTCGGGCACCCCGACAACGGCGGCCTCGCGCACACCAGGATGCGATATCAAGGCATCCTCCACCTCGATGGAGGACACGTTCTCTCCGCCGGTGATGATGACGTCCTTCTTGCGATCCGAGATGGTGAGGTATCCGTCGGCCATCGATCCGCGGTCACCGGTATGAAACCAATTGCCTGCCAATGCCTCCGTGGTGGCCTCCGGCTGGTCCCAATACCCGTCGAGGTTCGTGTTCGACTGGGTCAGCACCTCCCCGTCCTCCGCAATCGACACGCGGACACCGATCGCCGGAGCACCCGCACGGCCCAACATCCGAGCCTGCTGCTGCTCGTCGAGGTCGGCCCATTCGGACCGAAAGCGGTTGATGGCAATGAGCGGCGCGGTCTCGGTGAGCCCGTAGATCTGGATGAACTCCCAACCGAGTTCCGCACGCACCCTCGCGATGGTGCGCGTCGGAGGCGGCGCTCCCGCGACGATGATCCGGACCCGGCCCCTGCCGGGGATGGGCCCTTCCCAGCTCGCTGCGGCATCCAACACGGCGTCGACGACCGTTGGCGCCGCACACATCACGGTCACGCCATGCTCGTCGACACGTCGCAGAATCTCGTCACCGTCGATCTTCCGCAGCACGATATGCCGGCCACCCATACCGGTGGCGGCATACGGCCAGCCCCAACCGTTGCAATGGAACATCGGCAACGTGTGCAGCAGCACATCGTCCTCGCGCAGAGTGGCGTGCAATCCGAATACGACGCCGTTGATCCAGATGTTGCGATGAGTGAGCTGAACACCCTTGGGGCGACTCGTGGTACCAGAGGTGTAATTCAGTGTCGCGGTAGATGATTCATCACACGACCACGGTCGCGGTTCGGCGGCATACGAATCGGCCGCCTCGCTCGTCGCTCCGAAGATCGCCGCATCGTCTTCTCCCAACACGAAGTTGTGAGTGGCACGCGCGGTGTCCAGTAAGTGACGCACCTCGGGGTCCACCAGGAGCACCGATGCACCCGAATGTTCGACGATGTACTCGATTTCGGCAGGAGCCAACCGAAAATTGATCGGCACCAGGATGCGCCCCCACCCGGACACCCCGAAGAAGGACGTGAGCAATCGGGCACTGTTATGCGAGACGATCGCCACCCGCTCCCCCGGCTCAACACCGAGGTCATCCAGTGCCGCGGCCTGCCCACGCGCACGCGCGGCGAGCTGCCGGTAGGTCAACCGCCCCCAGGACGGCGCCGGTTGAACCGGCTCGTCGACAACCCCCACACGGTCGGGGTACACAAGCTCGGCACGGTCCAGGAAATCACGCACGCTCAGGTCGAAGAACACGCACCAATCCTGCCGTCCCACGCGGGGTGTGGTGCCGATATCGACGAAGCGACAGGCCATCTTGCCGGTCGCAGGCAGACGGGTGTTTAATGAAGGCGCTTGTTCAGCAGTGGTTCATGTGCGCTTTGCGCCCGCGACTAGGAGGTGACGCGACTATGTCCGATAGTCAACCTCCGAGTATCCACAGCGCCTTCTAACGCAGACCCGGGTCGCGCTCGAAGGCGCTCTTGTTGCACCAATACAACGTGCACCTCGAAGCCACTGCGAAAGAACAGGACCCGTTATGAGCCATTGGGATGTCGTCATCCGTGTAGCCCTCGGATTTGGCCTGGGCTGCGCCATCGGGATCGAACGGCAGTGGCGCGCCAAGAACGCCGGCCTGCGCACCAACGCGCTGGTGTGCCTGGGCGCGACACTGTTCGTCATCATGGGCGCCTATAGCTTCCACGGCCCCGGTGCCGATCCCACACGTGTTGCGGCACAGATTGTTTCGGGCATCGGCTTCCTCGGCGCCGGAGTGATCATGAAACAGGGCGCCACCATCACCGGGCTGAACACCGCCGCCACCATGTGGGCGACCGCCGCGGTTGGGGCCTTGGCCGGCGGCGGGATGTACGACGTGGCGATCATCGGCACCGCGGCAATCGTGCTGGCCAACCTGCTATTACGCCCGCTGGGCCATCTACTCGACCGCAGCCCGACCACTGCCGGTCGCGAGGCCCGGCCCGCGGAATACCTCTTTGAGGTCACCACCACCGATGAGACCGAGGCACATATCCGGGCACTCACCGTGCAGGCCGTGAGCCGGCCGGAATTCGCGCTGCAATCCGTGCGGTCGTACGACGTCGAGGACGGCAAGCATGTGCGGGTGGTCGCGAAGCTGAGCACCGAAGAGCGCAACGACTCCCTGATGGAGTCCGCGGTAAGTCGGCTCAGCATGGAACCCGCTGTGTCGTCAGTGCGCTGGCACGTCGATCGCGAAGAAGAGGTTGAAGCCAGTGAATGGTAAGGAGACCCCATGATTTCGCTACGGAGAGGCGCCCTGAGACGGACGCCGTCACCCGAGGAGTTCATGGCGGTACACCGTGACTCCGATGAATACGACTCCGACCGCTCCGCATGCTCGGTGGAAGCCAGCATCGTCAACAGTTCGGTGTACCGCGACGGGGTCAAGATCAGCACCACCAAAACCCTCGCCGACGCACTCGAGAGCTTGCCCGACGACTCGTCGATGGCATGGATTGGCATGTACCGGCCCAACGACGACCAATTACACGCGGCAGCAGACGAATTCGACCTGCATCCGTTGGCGGTGGAAGATGCCATCGACGCGCATCAGCGCCCGAAGCTCGAACGTTACGGCAACACGCTTTTCGTGGTGTTGCGCGCGGCACGCTATGTGGACCGCACCGAGCGCGTCGACTTCGGTGAACTACATGTGTTCTGCGGCAGTAACTTCATCCTCACAGTGCGGCATGCCGAATCCCCGGACCTGTCCGCGGTACGGGCTCGCATGGAGAGCCACCCCGAGCTGCTCCGGCTGGGGCCAGAGGCGGTGCTGTACGCCATCTGCGATGCCGTGGTGGACGGATACGCGCCCGTCATCGCCGGTCTGCAGAACGATATCGACGAGATCGAGACCGAGGTGTTCAGCGGCGATCCCAATGTTTCGCAACGTATCTACAAGCTGTCACGCGAGGTTATCGAGTTCCAGCGCGCCACCAAACCGCTGCTGGCGATGCTCAACAACCTCTCGACGGGCTTCTCCAAGTACAACTCGAACGAGGAGCTGCGCAGCTATCTGCGCGACGTCACCGACCACGCCACCATGGTGGTGGAGCGGGCCGACGGTTTCCGTCAGCTGTTGGACAATATCCTGACCGTCAACTCGACCCTGGTGACTCAGGAGCAGAACGTCCAGATGCGCAGGCTCGCCGAGACCGCGTACCAACAGAACGAGGAAATCAAGAAGGTGTCCGCGTGGGCGGCAATCCTGTTCGCCCCCACGCTGATCGGCACCGTGTACGGCATGAACTTCCAGAGCATGCCCGAGCTGGCTTGGAACTACGGGTATCCGCTCGCATTGGGACTGATGGTGCTGACATGTGTCAGCCTCTATGCGATATTCAAGGGACGCAACTGGCTGTAACCGCGCTCGCCCAGAGTGAAGCTATGGCGGGATTTCGACCGATTCCCCGCCGTGGTTTCACGCTCAGCGCAGCAGTGAGGCCGCCAGCGTCTCCGGGTCGCCGCCATCGGCGACCACCCACCGACCACCCCAGTTACGTTGTGCCAGATCGGCATACGCCGCAGACACCCGCGTCTGCAGGTCTCCATCGCGTTCGTAGGTGTCACGGGTGCGGTCACTCTCCTGCTGCTCACGCCGACGGGCACGCTGCTGGGCGAGCTCCGGCGAAACATTCAGGAAGACTTGCCAATCAGGACGGGGCAGGGCAAAACGCTCGAATTCCAGCTCATACACCCAGCGGGCCATATCGCCGCCGCCGTCCTGATGCAGCCGGGCCGCGCCGTACGCGGCATTCGAGGCCACCCAGCGATCCAGGATCACGAGGTCGTTCGTGCGCTCCAGCCCCGCGAGCTCTTCACGGCAATCGCGCCGGTCCAGCGCGAACAGCACCCCCATCGCATATGCGGAGGACACCACATCACCGTGCCCGCCTTTGAGCGACTCGGCCGCCAGGTCGGCATGCACCGAGCGGCCATAGCGCGGGAAGGCCAGCGTCGCAACGGATAACCCCTGGGCATTCCAGCGCGCTATCAGCGCCTCGGTAAGAGTGCGCTTGCCCGCGCCGTCGACACCCTCGATCGCAATCAGCTGGCCCACGGCAGGTCAGCCTACGCAAAGGCCCCCCGCACCGGGGTGCAAGGGGCCTCTACGCAGATTAGCGGCGATCAGTAGCGGTAGTGCTCCGGCTTGTACGGGCCTTCCACGTCCACACCGATGTACTCGGCCTGGTCCTTGGTGAGCCGGGTCAGCGTGCCACCCAGCGCCTCCACGTGAATCTTGGCGACCTTCTCGTCGAGGTGCTTGGCCAGCCGGTAGACCTCGTTGTCGTACTCGTCGTTCTTGGTCCACAGCTCGATCTGCGCGATCACCTGGTTCGAGAAGCTGTTGCTCATCACGAAGGACGGGTGTCCGGTCGCGTTGCCCAGGTTGAGCAGACGGCCCTCGGACAGCACGATGATCGACTTACCCGAGTCCCCGAACGTCCACTGGTCCACCTGCGGCTTGATGTTCAGCCGCGTAGCACCCGACTTCTCCAGGGCAGCCATGTCGATCTCGTTGTCGAAGTGGCCGATGTTGCCCAGGATCGCCTGGTCCTTCATGGCCTTCATGTGGTCGAGCAGGATGATGTCCTTGTTGCCGGTCGAGGTGACGACGATATCGGCATTCCCGATCGCCTGTTCGACGGTGACGACGTCAAACCCGTCCATCAGCGCCTGCAGCGCGTTGATCGGGTCGACCTCGGTGACCTGCACCCGGGCGCCCTGCCCGGCCAGGGACTCGGCGCAGCCCTTGCCGACGTCACCGTAACCACAGATCAGAATCTTCTTGCCACCGATCAGCACATCGGTGCCGCGGTTGATGCCGTCGACGAGCGAGTGCCGAGTGCCGTACTTGTTGTCGAACTTGCTCTTGGTCACCGAGTCGTTGACGTTGATGGCCGGGAACGACAGCTCGCCCGCCGCCGCGAACTGGTACAGGCGCAGCACGCCGGTGGTGGTCTCCTCGGTGACGCCCTGGACCGATCCGGCGATCTTTGTCCACTTGTCCTTGTCGGTTTCGAACCGCGCACGAATCAGGTTGAGGAACACCTTGTGCTCGGCCGAGTCATTCTCCTCCTCGGGCGGCACCACACCGGCCTTCTCGTACTGCGCGCCGCGCAGCACGAGCATGGTGGCGTCGCCGCCGTCGTCGAGAATCATGTTGGCGGGCTCGTTCGGCCACGTCAGCATCTGCTCGGCGGCCCACCAGTACTCCTCCAGGCTCTCGCCCTTCCAGGCGAACACCGGGGTGCCCTTCGGTTCTTCCTCGGTGCCATGCGGCCCGACAACCACTGCAGCCGCGGCGTGGTCCTGTGTGGAGAAGATGTTGCACGACGCCCAGCGGACCTCCGCGCCGAGAGACACCAGGGTCTCGATCAGCACCGCGGTCTGGATGGTCATATGCAGCGAGCCGGAGATGCGGGCGCCCTTGAGCGGCAGCACATCCGCATACTCGCGACGCAGCTCCATCAGGCCCGGCATCTCGTGTTCGGCCAGGCGGATCTCCTTGCGGCCGAACTCGGCCTCGGAAAGATCTGCCACCTTGTAATCAATGCCGTTGCGTACGTCGGCCACCAGCTCGGTCATCTTTTGTCTCTTCCGCCTCTAGTGAAGTATGTCAATCCCCTTGACTTACCGGGGTCCGTCACCAGGTTAGCGCGTACGAGCGGCCGATTGTTAGATCAGGTAGCGAGATTTGTGGATGCGCAGGTCACGAGTCGCGGGTCGCCGCATTAGCTTCCACAAACGGCGAGAGCAGCCGCGCCATATCGAGGGCAACGTCATGGTCGGACTCCGGCGGCATGGAGACGTAACTGATCGCCAGCCGCACGATCGACCGGGCGAGGATGGCCGCGTCCTCCGCGCTGGCGCGCACCCAGCTGTTCTTGAACGACTCGGTAAGCCGGGCGGAGGCCGGCAGCACGATCGTGGCGCTGTCGACCGTTACCAGGCGCATCAGTTCGGGCTTGGCTTCGCCGGTCAATAGCGAGACAACCATCGGATCGGCGGCGCTATCGGCGAAGAACGCGGCGAATCCCGCGTGCAGGGCGCCGTGAATGTCGCCGACATGGGCGTAGATCGCGTCATTGACGGCGCCGGCGAGCCGCATGGCCAATCGCAACGCATACCCCTGGGCCAACCCCTGTCGGGAGCCGAACTCGTTGTACAGCGTCTGACGGCTGACTCCCGCCCGGCGGGCCACATCGGACATGGTTACCGCCGACCAGTCCTGTTGCCGCAGAAGATCTCCGAGCGCATCGAGGACCGATTCGCGAAGCAGCGCCCGCGCGGCCTCGGCATACGGCACTCGCGGCGTCACACCGGGGAGCCTGGCAGGCGCGGTGTACTCGGTCAATGTCATGTCATGGTCTCGCGATCTCCACCATGGCGAAATCGGCCTTCGCGGCGCCGCAGTCGGGGCAGCTCCAGTCGTCGGGAATATCGTCCCAGCGAGTGCCCGGCCCAATGCCATCCTCCGGCCAGCCCAGTGCCTCGTCGTACTGGAATCCACACTGCATGCATTCGAACAGCTTGTAGTCGTCGTCGCTCATGAATCCGCTCCTTGTAGGGCTTCGAAATCCACCTTCTCGCGCACTCCACAATCAGGGCAGCACCAGTCGTCGGGAATCTCCGACCACGCCGTCCCCGCCGGGAACCCCTCTCGAGGGGCTCCCGCGCTCTCGTTGTACAGGTACTGACATACGGGGCAACGGTACTGCGACATGTCAGGCCGCCTCTTCCGTCACGCCGTACTTGGCCAGAATCTTTGTGCGCTTGCTCGGCTGGATGTTCACCTTGGTGATGTCGCCGTCGTAGTGCTCCAACACCCGCTGATCCATGATCTTGCGCCACAGCGGCGGGAAGTACGCCAGCGTCAGCATCGTCGCGTATCCGCTGGGCAGGTTCGGCGCGCCGTCCATGCTGCGCAGGGTCTGGTAGCGCCGCGTGGGGTTGGCGTGGTGATCGCTGTGCCGCTGCAGGTGGTACAGGAAGATATTGGTCACCAGATGGTCGGAGTTCCAGCTGTGCTTGGGCGTGCAGCGCTCGTACCGTCCACCGGCAACCTTCTGCCGCATCAGCCCATAGTGCTCCAGATAGTTCACCGTCTCCAGGAGAGTGAAGCCGAAGACTGCCTGGATGACCAGGTACGGAATGACCGCGGCGCCGAAGATCGCGATGGTGACACCAAACAGGACTGCCGACATCAGCCATGCGTTGACCACGTCGTTACTCGGGTGCAGTACGAACCGATTGAGCCGCTTCATGCGGGTGGCCTCAAGATTCCAGGAGGACTTCAGACTGCCCCAGACGCTGCGCGGCCAGAAGCCCCAGAACGTCTCGCCGAAGCGTGAACTGGCCGGATCCTCGGGAGTCGCGACGCGCACGTGATGTCCGCGGTTGTGCTCGATGTAGAAGTGGCCGTAGAAGGTCTGCGCCAGCGTGATCTTCGAGAACCAGCGCTCCAACTCGTCCTTCTTATGCCCCATTTCGTGGGCGGTGTTGATGCCGATGCCGCCAAGCACACCAATCGAGAGCGCGATGCCCAGCTTGGAGATCCAGCTGATGCCATGGTCGAACCCGATCCAGCTCAGGTCGGTGGCAGCGAAGTAGTAGGCGCCCAGGAAGAAGCTCGCGTACTGGAATGGGATGAAGATGTAGGTGCAGTACCGGTAGTACTTGTCGTTCTCCAGCGCCTCCATCGCCTCATCGGGCGGGTTCTCGCCGTCGGGCCCGAAGCGCAGATCCAGCGCCGGCAAGATCACGTACAGCAGCGCGGGACCGATCCAGAAAAACAGTGGCGAGATCTGCTGCCAGCCGAGCTGGTTCATCACATAGACCAACCCTGTCGCGATGAAGATCGCGGTGGGCGGGATCATCCCGTAGAGCCACATGTAGCGCTTGCGGTCGCGCCACTGGACGGGCAGGTCATGGGCTGCTTCAAGGTTGGACGTCATCGTCACTGTCTCCTCGGTCGAAATCTGCGTGAGGTACATCACCGAACAAGCTTGACGATAGGTGATGCTTCGTCGCTTGTCTAGACAAATGAGTATGTTTTGTAAAGTGCCTGGTGGCGCGCGTCACTCATTGGTTGTCGATGCAGATTCGCCGAGAATGGGAGTTAGGGACAGCAGAGTCGGACTTTGTGTCCACAACGCCCACGGTCGGCGTTGTGCGAGGGCTACTGGTCGACGGCTACGCGTAACCCGAGCACTGAGTGCCGACGGCTGTAGGCGAAGTAGACGACGACACCGATAGCCATCCACGCCAACGCGAACAGCCAGGTGCGCACAGCAAGGTTGAGCATCAACCATCCGCAGGCGAGGATCGCGATGATCGGCAGCCACGGCACACCCGGGGCCCGGAAGGCACGCGGCAGGTCAGGCCGGGACCGCCGCAACACGATGACGCCGGCCGAGACGAGCACGAAAGCAAACAACGTGCCGACGTTGACGATCTCCTCCAGACCTTCGATCGGGGTGAAGGCTGCGGCCAGCGCGACAAGGAAGCCGACGATCAGGGTGATCCGTGTCGGCGTACCGTGCGATCCGGTTCTCGCCAGCTCACGCGGTAAAAGTCCGTCCCTACACATTGCGAAGATGACCCGGATCTGCCCAAGCATCAGCACCATGACCACGGTGGTCAGCCCGGCCAGCGCACCGATGGCGATGACCTTGGCTGCCCAGTCGACGCCGTTCAGGTGGAAGGCCGTGGACAGATTCGGGTGCGAGTCGGCTGCTCGGAGGTCGCTGTACTTGACCATGCCGGAGAGCACCACGGTGACCGCGACATACAGGACGGTGACGATCACGAGCGACGCGATGATGCCGCGCGGCACATCCTTTTGCGGATTCCGGGTTTCCTCCGCGGTCGTGGCGACGACATCGAAACCGATGAATGCGAAGAACACGATCGAGGCGCCGGCCAGCACACCGAACCAGCCGTACTGACTTCCAGAACCGCCGGCAATGAATGAGAACAACGACTGATCCAGTCCGGTCCTGCTGGAACCACCGGCCTCCGGCGGCGGGATGAACGGCGTGTAGTTGGACGCCTTGATGAAAAAGGCACCGACGATGATCACCAGCAGCACCACCAGAACCTTGACGGTCGTGACGACGAGGGACACCCGTGAGGACAGCTTGGTGCCGAAAGCGAGAAGCACCGTCAACACGGAAACGATGAGCAACGCACCCCAGTCGACCTTGAGCGACCCGAGATGCACTGTGCTACTGGAGAACCCAAATACGGTGCTCAGATAACTCGACCAGCCCTTGGCGACAGTGGCCGCGCCAACCGAGAACTCCAGAATGAGATCCCAGCCCAGGATCCAGGCAGCGAACTCGCCGAATGTCGCATAGGAGAACGTATAGGCGCTACCGGCAACCGGGATGGTGGAGGCGAATTCGGCGTAGCACATCGCCGCCAGGCCGCACCCGAGCGCGGCCATGATGAATGACAGCGAGATCGCAGGCCCGGTGACATTGGCCGCCGTCGACGCGGTGACGGTGAAGATACCGGCCCCGATGACCACCGAGACGCCGAAAACGGTGAGATCCCACCAGGTTAGGTCCCGACGGAGCTTGGTCTCCGGCTCGTCGGTATCCGCGATCGACTGTTCGACAGACTTCGTACGCCACAATCCGCTACCCGGCATTACGGCAGTCTCGCACAAGCCCCATGCTCACGACGGTTGATCACGCCGTCTAGCTAAGAATCGGCGGGCGAGCGATCCAGATCGGGCTCAAGGTAGATCACCGTCGCGATCGGAACCGCCTCCCGCACCCGCTGCTCGGCACCGTCGATCGTGGCAGCGACCCGCGGCAGGTCCGCTTTCGGTGAAATCGCGATCTTCGCCGCGACCAGAAGCTCCTCCGGGCCCAGATACTGGGTACGGCAATGGATTACCCGATCGACGTGATCGGTGCCGGCCAGCGCGTCCAGGATCGCCCGCTCCTGCGCTGCGGTCGCGCCCTCGCCGATCAACAGACTCTTCATCTCGACCATCAGGACGATCGCGATGATGCCCAGCAGCACGCCGATCGCCATGGTGCCGATGCCGTCCCATATCGGGTCGCCGGTCGCGATCGTCATACCAACGCCGAACAGCGCGAACACCAACCCCAGCAGGGCACCCGTGTCCTCAAGCAGCACGACCGGGAGCTCAGGATTGCGTGAGTTGCGGATGAACTGCCACCAGCTGGCCTTGCCCTTCAGTGGCTTGGACTCCACGAACGCGGTGCGGAAGCTGTAGCCCTCCAGCCCTATCGCAAGGACCAGGATCACGATCGCGACGATAGGAGAAGAAAGATGCTCGGGGGCGTGCACCTTGTGATAGCCCTCGTACAGGGCAAAGACCGAACCGAGCGTGAACAACACCAGTGCGACCACAAAGGAGTAGAAGAATCGGCTGCGCCCATACCCGAACGGGTGCAGGCGATCTGCTTCCCTGCTCGCGGCACGCTGTCCATAGAGCAGCAGGCCCTGGTTCGAGGTGTCCGCCACCGAGTGCACGGACTCGGCGAGCATCGACGAACTCCCGGTAATCAGAAAGCCGGCGAACTTGGCCACCGCGATACCGGCATTGGCTGCCAGGGCCGCAATGATCGCCTTCTTACTACCGCCTGCCGACATCGTCTCTCCTTCTGTCCCCGACTCGTCTTGCCCCGGTAGATCGCTACGCGTCCGCGTCGACTGTCGCCAAGAACACCCGGGCATCGGACTGCCCAGTCAGCGTGACACTTCCACCGTCGGCCGGCACCCACACCGACTGTCCGGCGCGCACCCTGAGGTCCGTCTCCGAACCGTCCAGCCTCACGCTGCCCTGGGTGCAGAGCAGTATCCGCGGCCCCTTGACCCCGACAGCCGTTCGCTCACCGTCCACGAGATCGAAACGGGACAACGCGAACTCCTTCGCAGGCGTGCGATACCGGGTTTCCGCACCGTCGGTGACCGTCTCGACGTGCAGATGCTTTTCCGCAGCAGGTGAAAAATCCAGCACTCGAAGCAACTCGGGTACGTCGACGTGTTTCGGGGTCAGTCCGCCGCGCAAGACGTTGTCGGAGTTGGCCATGACCTCTACCGCAAGGCCACGCAGATATGCGTGCAGGTTTCCGGCAGGCAGATAGATCCCCTCCCCCGGTTCCAGCGTGAGCCGATTCAACAACAGGGATGCAAGCACTCCGGCATCAGCGGGATAACGCTCACCCAACTCCAGGAGGGTGCGCGCCTCGGCACGAAAGCGCACGTTGTCGGAGGACAGATAGCGCACCGCGCCGTCCAGCACCGCCGGCACCAACAGATCCAAGCTCGGCTGCGGAAGGGTTATCCAGGTGGTGAACAAGGCCCGGAGTCCGTCTGCGTCGGATTGCCCGTCCAGCAGATTCACATACGGCGTCAGCTCGTCGACATCCAGGGCATGAAACAGCGCCATGGTGTCGCCGGGGTCGCGGAAGCCGGCCAACGCCTCGAAACGGTCCAGCGCTACTACCAGTTCCGGCTTGTGATTGCGATCGCGGTAATTGCGCACCGGGGAGTTGAGCGGCACGCCGGCCGCCTCTTCGCGCGCGTACCCGTCGGCCGCCTGCTGCGCGCTGGGGTGCGCCTGCAACGACAGCGGCTCATCGGCGGCCAGCACCTTGAGCAGGAAGGGCAGCTGATCACCGAACTCTGCCACCGACGCCGAACCCAACTGCCCGGCCGGATCCGCGGCCACCACGTCGAGCAATGACTTTGCACCACCGCCTGTTTCCAGGTACGCGGGATCGGCCGGATGCGCACCCAGCCAAAGCTCGGCTTCCGGATGCGGTGTAGGCGTTGGGCGTCCGGTGAACTCGGCGATGGCTGTTCGCGAACCCCAGGCGTACGTCCTGATCGCCCCCCTGAGTAGATTCACGGCCCGGATCTCCCCCCGCCAAGCCGGGCGTAGACCGAGGCCATTTCGAACCGTGTCGCGAGCATCATCAGCTGCGCCAGCTCCGATGGTCGTGCCGCCACCTCGCCGAGGTCGGTGGTGGCCACGAGCTCGGTGTCGTCGACACCCTCGATCCTCGCCGCGACAGCTTGGAAGTCCTTGTCGGTAGCAAGAGCCAATATCCGCGGCGGTCCGACGCCACGAGGACCATCGATGAACTCGTCGTGGAACAGCGAGGCACTACCAGAGCCCCTGCCCGACAAGGCATCCCGCATCGCGGCCAACGCCTGCGAAAGTCCACATGAGGTGACGGTGCGCTGGGTCAGCCGCAGCAGCGTGACCGCCGCATGTTGAGCAAGTGCCAGCGTGGCCGACCGATCTCCGCACAACACCACGGGACCACCGGCCAAGCGCGCGGCGATCGCCTTGGCGGCGTTCGTGAAGACCTCCCGCCCCACGGTGTTCCGGGAAACCTCGCCGTCCACCTCGTCGGCGATGGTCATGACATCGGGCGCAACGGACCTGTCCACCACGCCGAGCACGGCCGCACCTACCGCAAGATTGTGCGCAAGGCTAAACGTGTCCGGCACACGCAATCGGGGGGCCAACGAAATCGCACGACCGGCACCGGAATCCGCCAGCGGACCCTCATCAGGGGCGGCGATCACCACTCGAGCACCACGGCGAGTACCCACCGACACCGCAGCACTCAGGGCCGGGTCGCCGGCGTCGTCACCGGCGACCACCATGACATCCAGCGGCCCCAACCACACCGGCGCCTGTGCGGCGGTCACGAACGGAAGGTTCACCGTGTCCGAAAGAGCACCGGCCAGAATCGCTCCCGCTGTCGCGGCCGTACCCCGACCCGCAACCCACACGACGGTACGCAATCGGTCTTCCGAGCGGAGGGAATCCAGGGCCCCCTCGGCGAGGGCGGTACCCACCGCACGCACCTGAGCGCCGGCCATGGACGCGGCCTCCAGCGAGCCATCCCGATCGGCCGCCAATAGCGCCTCGGCGTCATCCAGATCGATTGTGGCGTTCATCAGGTCGCGGCCTCGGTACGGCCGACCAGCTCGGTGACACGTGCGACCACGGCGGCCACATCTTCATCGGTGCGCGCCTCGACATTGAGGCGCAGCAGTGGCTCGGTGTTGGACGTGCGGAGGTTGAACCACGTTCCGGTACCGATATCGACGGTGACGCCATCCAGGTGGTCAATCGAAATGATCTGCGTGCCAAATGATTTCAGTACCTCGTCGACACAAGCCCTGGCATCCGAGACGCGGAAATTGATCTCACCGGAGGACGCGTACCGCTCGTAGTCCGCCATGAGGTCCGATAACAGCCGGTCCTGTTCACTGAGCGCCGCGAGCACGTGCAGGGCCGCCAGCATGCCCGAGTCGGCGCCCCAGAAGTCGCGGAAGTAATAGTGAGCGGAATGCTCACCACCGAAGATCGCGCCGGTCTCGGCCATCAGCGCCTTGATGTATGAGTGACCCACTCGGGACCGCACCGGCGTCCCGCCGTGCTCGATCACAAGCTCGGGCACCGCACGCGACGTGATCAGGTTATGGATCACGGTGCCGCCGATCTCCCGCTCCAGCTCTCGGCGCGCTACCAAAGCGGTTACCGCAGAGGGCGATACGGCGCGTCCGCGCTCATCGACCACGAAACACCGGTCGGCGTCACCATCGAAGGCAAGTCCGATATCGGCACCTTCGGCGGTGACGAATGCCTGCAGATCACGCAGGTTCTTGGGATCGAGCGGATTGGCCTCGTGATTGGGGAAATTACCGTCCAGCTCGAAGTACAACGGCGCGAGCGTGATCGACGGAATGGCACCCAGCACTGCCGGCGTCGTGTGCCCGGCCATACCGTTGCCTGCGTCTACCGCCACCCGAAGCGGGCGAGCCCCGCTCAACTGAACCAGTGACCGCAGGAAATCGCCGTACTCGGCGAGGACGTCCCGCTCGGCGACGGTGCCATTCGGACCGTCGCATGTCGGCACGCCGTTGATGAGCTCATCGCTAATGATGGACAAGCCGCTGTCCTTGCCCACCGGCTTGGCGCCCGCGCGGCACAATTTGATTCCGTTGTACGCGGCCGGATTATGACTGGCGGTGAACATGGCCCCCGGACAGTCCAACAACCCGGAAGCGAAATACAGCTGGTCGGTCGATGCGAGTCCGATCAGCACGACGTCGAGCCCCTGGGCGGTGACACCGTCGGTGAACGCCCGCGCCAAACCCGGCGACGAGTCGCGCATATCGCGCCCCACCACGATCCGCAGCGGACCGTCGGGGTCGGCGGACTCCGCCCTGACCAGCCGCGCGAACGCGGACCCCACGTCGAAGACAAAGGACTCGTCGATCTGCTCGCCCAATAGGCCACGGACGTCGTACGCCTTGATGACGGCGTGGACAGCGTCAGCGGACCGGGCCATGACGAAAGCTCTCCTATGGTCTGTTGAGAGTTGGTCTGTTGAGAGAAGGACGTTAGGTATCGCTGGCCAGCCTAGTGGTCGGCCCGCATCGAACGTGAACGTCCGGCGAGTGGTTAGAGAATGTCAGCAGACCGAGCCGAAGGTACCCAAGCCTCACTCGCAGGTCATGCTCGTTCGGACCAGCCTCACTCGACGGGATCAGGGAGAACCCGCAGGTGCCCACGGCGTCGCCCGACCGGAGCCGGATGCACGGGCCGAGACGCGGCGGGGGCCGCGTGGGTACCGACATCGAGCATCGGCTCACTGAAACCGGCGGCCGCCACCCGCCGGACGCCGCCTGTCGACTCCCGCACGGCGTCGGCCAGGGCCACCAGGTCGTCGTCCTCGGGATTCGACGGCATGGGGCCGCTGTAACGGACCAGCTCCCAGCCTCGGGGCGCGGTGATCCGGCTCGCGTGCTGCGCACACAGATCCCACGAATGCGGCTCACTGGACGTGGACAGCGGCCCGACCACGGCCGTCGAATCCGCGTAGACGAATGTCAATGTCGCCACGGCGAAACTCGGGCACCCGGGCCGACAGCAGCGACGGGGGGCTCTCACAAGCGTTGAGGCTATCGCGCGCAAACACGTTCCGACTCGCAGACACGCTGGTGTCAGCGGTGATGCGCCGCTTGCGCGAAGAACGTAAGCGTCGTGAGACCGGGCGGTGACCTGCCCGTTGCTATTCCCCAGTCTCAGCAGCCTCACCTTCCCCACGGATCGCGAATACCATTCGGGACATGTCACGTGATGGACGACGCGGTGGGTCCTCTGGAGGATCGAGCTCGCAGGGCTCTCGAAGGGGTCGCGAATTCCGCGGACCTCTCCTACCGCCCACCGTTCCCGGCTGGCGCTCACGTGCCGAGCGCTTCGATATGGCAGTCCTGGAGGCCTACGAACCGATCGAACGGGCGTGGCAGGCACGGCTGGAGGGTTTGGACGTCGCGGTCGACGAGATTCCACGCATCCAACCCAAGGATCCGGATTCGGTGCAATGGCCGCCGGAAGTGATCGCAGACGGGCCGATTCCGCTGGCAAGACTGATTCCGGCCGGTGTGGACACCCGGGGTAACACCACCCGGGCGCGGATTGTCCTATTCCGAAAGCCGATCGAATTGCGCGCGAAGAAATCTGGGGATTTGTCGGATCTCCTGCACGATCTACTGGTCGCGCAGGTTGCCACCCATCTGGGGGTGGAACCGTCGGTGATCGACCCAACCATCACCGACGAGGGCGATTAACTCACCCTGGGGCGAACACAGAACACCGAATCAGATGATGCCGCGCTTCAAGCGACGGCGCTCACGCTCGGACAACCCACCCCAAATGCCGAACCGCTCGTCATTGGCCAATGCGGACTCAAGGCACTCGTCCTTGACCTCGCAGCCCAGGCAGATGCGCTTGGCCTCACGAGTCGACCCACCCTTCTCAGGGAAGAACGCCTCGGGATCGGTCTGCGCGCAGAGCGCCTTCTCTTGCCACTGGTCGTCGGCGGCACCCAACACCGCGTCAAAATCGTTCTGTACCAACGTCAGATGCGGACGTGCGGGCGGTAAGCCCGTCGCACCCGTGCCAACGCCGGAACTCAGCTCGTCGTGTACACCAAATTCACTGTGTCCGAACAGCATCGTCCCGCCTCCTCACTGTTCCTGTCGCATCCGAATACAACTCGTATTGCCCGGTTTCGTGCCACAATCTTCACTTCCGGCCATTTCGATTCGAACATTTGATCGAATCCCGGTCTGCGCCTGAGACTTACAAACTCAGCCCGAGGAATGACACTGCTGTGATTACACACGTGTTCGCTGCCGGGGTCAAGCGAAGGACGAAAATTCATACCATCTTCCACCGACAAAAACGGCGTGGCGCCCTCATGGCGTGTCGCATCATTGCCGGCGCACTAGTCTCGGTCAACGTGAAAGTCACCGTCCTCGTCGGCGGCGTCGGCGGAGCGCGTTTCCTCCTCGGCGTCCAGCGCTTGCTCGGATCAGATTCCAGCAAGCATCAGATAAACGCCATCGTGAACATTGGCGACGACGCCTGGATGCACGGCGTCAGGATCTGCCCTGACCTGGACACCTGCATGTACACCCTCGGCGGGGGGGTCGACCCGGAGCGGGGTTGGGGGCACCGCGACGAGACCTGGAACGCCATGGAGGAGTTGGCCGCCTATGGCGCCCAGCCCGACTGGTTCTCGCTCGGCGACAGGGACCTGGCCACTCACCTCATACGCAGTCAAATGCTGCGAGCCGGTTACCCGCTATCAGCGGTCACCGAAGCGTTATGCAATCGATGGCAGCCCGGGGTCCGCCTGTTACCCGCCAGCGACGACCGGTGTGAGACCCACGTGGTGATCACCGACCCCGCCGACGGAGAGCAGCGCGCGATCCATTTCCAACAGTGGTGGGTGCAGCATCGGGCGCAGGTCCCCACACACAGCTTCGCGTTCGTCGGAGCGGACGAAGCAAAGGCCACCCCGAGCGTTGCCGAGGCCATCGCCGACGCCGATGTGGTCTTGCTGGCGCCGTCCAATCCGGTGGTCAGCATCGGGGCCATCTTGGCGGTGGGTGGAGTTCGCGGGGCGCTCCGCACAACCTCGGCTCCGGTGATCGGTTACTCGCCGATCGTGTCCGGGAAGCCGCTCCGCGGAATGGCCGACGATTGTTTGCGCGTGATCGGTGTCGAGGTGAGCTCACAGGGTGTCGGAGAACACTTCGGCGCCCGCACGCAGACCGGCATCCTGGACGGCTGGCTGGTCGACGAGGGTGATGCAGCTCACATTGAGGGAGTTCAGGTACGGTCGGTTCCGCTGCTCATGACCGACCCGGACGCAACGGCGGCGATGGTGCGTGCGGGACTCGACCTGGCCGGAGTGAAACTATGAATTCACCTGCGGATTCCCCTGCACCCGAACATGGTTCGGCCAAGCCGATCGAAATCCTACCGGTCGCGGGTTTACCCGAATTCCGCCCCGGTGACGATGTGGCCGCGGCCATAGCCGCGGCGGCACCGTGGCTACGCGACGGTGATGTGGTGGTGATCACCAGCAAAATCATCTCCAAGGCCGAGGGCCGGATCGTCGCCGCACCCACCGATCCCGAGGCCCGAGACAGCCTGCGGCGCAAACTGATCGATTCCGAGTCGGTCCGCGTGTTAGCCCGCAAGGGCAAGACGCTGATCACCGAGAACACCATCGGCATCGTGCAGGCCGCCGCCGGAATCGACGCATCCAATGTGGACACGGCCGAACTCGTGTTGCTTCCCGTCGACCCCGACGGCAGCGCTGCGGCGGTCCGGGCGGCACTGTCACGGCAGCTGAGCGTGAACGTGGCGGTAGTGGTCACCGACACCATGGGGCGAGCCTGGCGCAACGGCCAGACCGATGCGGCCATCGGCTCCTCCGGCATATCCGTCCTCTACGCCTACGCCGGTGCAAAAGATAAGCACGGCAACGAGCTTCAGGTGACCGAGGTCGCCATAGCCGATGAGATTGCGGCTGCAGCCGATTTGGTCAAGGGCAAGCTCACCGACGTGCCGGTAGCGGTGGTGCGAGGACTTTCGGTGCCCGACGACGGCAGCGTCGCCCGCGATCTCTTGCGCTCGGGTCCGGACGACTTGTTCTGGCTCGGCACCGCCGAAGCCTTGGAGCAGGGCCGCCGCGACGCGGTACTGGTACGCCGCTCAGTCCGACAATTCACCGACACCGCAGTGGATCCCGACCTGCTACGCGAAGCCATCGGCGAGGCGCTGACCGCACCCGCTCCGCATCACACCCATCCGGTGCGATTCGTGTGGGTGCGGGATCTGACAATGCGGCACGCTCTCTTGGATGCCATGAAGCAGGCATGGGCCGGCGACCTCACCGGGGACGGCCGCACCCCCGAATCCGTGGACAAGCGGGTGGCACGCGGACAGATCCTCTATGACGCGCCGGAAGTCGTGATCCCGTTCCTGGTGCCCGACGGCGCCCACGACTATCCCGACGAGCGTCGCACCGGCGCGGAACGCACCATGTTCACCGTCGCAGTCGGCGCAGCGGTACAGGCACTGCTGGTGACGTTGGCCGCGCGAGGTGTGGGCAGCTGCTGGATTGGGTCCACCATCTTCGCGGGAGATGTCGTGCGCAGCCAACTGGGGCTAGAAGCGTCGTGGGAACCGATGGGAGCCATCGCGATTGGCTATCCGTCCGAGCCACTGGAACCACGCTCTCCCCTGCCACCCGGCCAGATGCTGGTGGAATTGTGACGAGCCACTCGGGCGAGGAACGTCCAGCATGAGCGGGCTACATGGGTCCACCATCGAATTGCTCTCCTCATGGGAGGCTCCGAATGAGGAACAGGACAGTCTGCGGCACGCCGTGCTGGCGTTTCTCGACGCCAATCCGGACGCCTGCCGTCGTCGCAGTGTCGCCGGCCATATCACCGCCTCGGCCCTGGTGGTCAGCGACGACGGATCGAAGGCGCTGCTGACTCTGCACCCTCGGGTGGGTAAGTGGCTCCAGCTCGGCGGCCACTGCGAGGAGGAGGACACCACCATCCAGGCCGCCGCCCTGCGGGAGGCCACCGAAGAGTCCGGCATCGGGGGCCTTCTCCTCGACCCGAATCTACTTGGGGTACATGTACATCCGATCACCTGCTCGCTGGGCGTGCCGACGCGCCACCTCGATCTGCAGTTCCTCGCGCACGCACCGGAGGGCGCGCAGATCACCGTCAGTGACGAATCACTCGACCTGCGTTGGTGGCCCATCGACCAGGTTCCGGACGACGATCCGTCGGTCGTCACGTTGTCGCAACGAGCCCGCGCCCGCCGCGTGTAACGCGGTGTCGGTCCCCGTTGCGCAGCAACGGTGCTAGACGTCCGAGGAGTACCGGATGCCGCCGTCTGGAATGGTGATTCCGGGCCACACCCGGGCGCCACGCAGCAGCTCGCAGCGCGCACCGATATCGGCACCGTCACCGATCACGCCGTCCCGCACCAATGCCCGCGGACCAATGCGTGCGCCGAACCCGATGATCGAACGTTCCACCACGGCACCCGCTTCGATGCGAGCACCGTCGAACACCACCGCACCGTCCAGCCGCGCCCCCGGACCGATCTCGGCACCCCGACCCACCACGGTGCCACCAATCACCACCGCGCCGGGCGCCACCGAGGCACCGTCGTGCACCAACGCCTCCCCGTGATGCTCGGGAATCGCCGGAGACGGCGCGATACCGCGGACCAGATCGGCCGAGCCGCGCACGAAGTCCTCGGGAGTTCCCATATCGCGCCAATAGCTGGTGTCGACGAATCCGCACACCTTGGCACCGCCGCTCAGCAGTCCCGGAAAGACCTCCCGCTCAACCGAAACCGGTCTGCCCGAAGGAATCTGCTCGATCAGCTCGCGCCGGAACACGTAGCATCCGGCGTTGATCTGATCGGTGGGGGGATCCTCGGTCTTCTCCAGAAATGCGGTGACACGACCGTCGGAATCGGTAGGCACACAACCGAACGCACGCGGGTCGCCAACCCGCACCAAGTGCAACGTCAGGTCTGCATGGGTCTGTTCATGGTGCGCGAGGAGATGTTTCAGATCCAGGCCGGACAGCACGTCGCCGTTGAAGACCAAGGTGGTGTCATGGCGCAGGTGCTCCAGCACGTTCCGGATGGCACCACCGGTACCCAACGGTTCCGTCTCGGTGACATATGTGATCGAGAGCCCGAGCTTGGACCCGTCACCGAATTCCGACTCGAAGACCTCGGCCTTGTAGGAAGTCCCGAGCACGACATGGTCGATACCCGCCGCCGCGACCCGCGACAGCACATGCGTCAGGAAGGGGAACCCGGCAATCGGCAGCATCGGCTTGGGCGCCGAGAGCGTCAGCGGGCGTAACCGGGTGCCCTGCCCTCCCACCAGGATGACGGCATCGGCTTTCATATGGTCAGACATATCACTCTCCTTGCTTCTGCTGGCGCCGATTGGCGCGGATCGCCGCGCGCACCACGACGGCCGATCGGGCCGCCAACGCACCCCGGATGCTCCAGCGCAACGGCGCCTGCCACCAGTGCGGATGCCGGTCCGCCTGGAAGATGTAGACACTGTCGTGGTGAGCGTTGAGGCTCCGCGCGGGATCACGTCCGGCTGCATGACCTTTCGCGTGCACCACCTCCGCGGCGGGCGCGTACACGTTCTGCCAGCCCGCACGTGCGAGCCGGTCCCCTAGATCGACGTCCTCCATGTACATGAAGTACCGCGTATCGAATCCGCCGATGGCATCGAAGGCCTTACGCCGGAGCAGCAGGCAAGATCCCGACAGCCATCCGACAACGCGCTCGGACGGTTCCAGCCGGTCCTGACGGTAGGCCGCGGTCCAGGGATTTGATGGCCACACCGAGCCCAGCAGCGCATGAAGGCCGCCTCCCATCAGGGTCGGCACCACCCGCGCGGAGGGATACACCGTGCCGTCGGGCTCACGAATCAGCGGGCCCAGCGCGCCAGCGGCCGGCCAACGCTGCGCAACCTCCAGCAGTGCGTCGAGGCTGCCGGGACCCCATTGCACATCGGGGTTGGCGATCACAATCCATTCGGCATCCGGATCGACCTGGGCGGCCCCCAGGTTGGCGGCCTTCCCGTAGCCGACATTGCCCCCGGTGCGGAGCAGCTCGACATCGGACTCCGTGGAAGCGGCCTCGGGCGCTCCATCGACAGAGCCGTTATCGGCCAGGATCACCCGCAGTGGACGATTCGTGGCATGGCGCAGCGTCGTCAGAAAACGGTGCAGATGCTCGCCAGGCGAGTAGGTCACCGTCACCACGGCAAGCTGGTCAGTCACCGATGAGCCGCTTGCGCGAAGAGAATCAGTCACAGATGAGCCGCTTGCGCAGAGGATCCAGTCACGGTGCTAGAGGGTACCTATACATCGTTTGTGGCCAGCGCCTCAGCCAATGCGTCACGCCAATGCCGCAGCGGCGGCAGACCCAATTCGGCCCACTGGCTGCCGTCGAGCGCCGAGTACACCGGCCGCGGCGCGGGGCGCGGCATATCCGCGGAGAGGCAGGGTTGAACTCGTGCGCTGTCGGCTCCTACCAGCTCGAACACCGCCCTCGCCCAGTCGAACCGATTAACCACCCCACCCCCGGCCGCGTGCAGGAGTGGTGCGTCTACCGAAGAGGCAGCCAAGTCCAGGAGGGCATCGGCCAGATCTGCGGCATACGTCGGCGACCCGGTCTGGTCCGTCACCACCCGCACAGGCCCGTCCCCAGCGGCCAGTCGCCTCATGACGCCGACGAAATCGCCACCAACACCCGTGTAGACCCACGCCGTACGCACCACGTGAGCTGTTGGTAGGACGGCGTGGACAGCCTGCTCTCCGGCGAACTTGGTACGTGCGTACACACTATTGGGAGCCGTGGCGTCATCCGGGCGGTACGGGCGTGGGCTACCGTCACCGAACTCTCCACCGAACACGTAGTCGGTGGAGACATGGATCAACCTGGCGCCAACGTCACGACATGCCTGCGCCACCCTGGCGGCACCGTCGGCGTTCACCGCATACGCCCTGGCCTCGTCCGTTTCCGCGGCGTCCACGGCGGTGTAGGCGGCGCAGTTGACGACGGTATCCCCTGCAGCAACCACCCCGTCGGCCACATCGTCCCGGGTAATATCCCAATCAGACGATGTCAGCGCACGGATCGCAATGTCGCGAGACCTGGCACGGGCAATAAGGTGAGAGCCGAGTTGACCACCCGCTCCGGTGATGACGAGCACGCCCCGAGTCTGGCACGCCGGGGTGCGCTTCCAAAGGATGCACGGTCGGCCGACGTAGCCTTGACGAGGCTTGAGATGTTTTTGCCCGGTGAAGACCCGGGCCCGGAAAGGAACGAACCCACCGTGACGGAGACGCAGACAGAGACACCGCGTCCCCTGTGGCGGGGTATCGCGACTCTGGCCGCGGTCGCCGTCATGGTGGTCACCGGGGCAGCCTGGGGACAGATCGGCAACATCGATCCGACCATCGCCCGGTTCGATCTTCCTGGCCTGTTCGGTAATGCGGCCAGACCCGATGACGGCGCAATTGACATCCTGATGGTGGGCGTCGACAGCCGTAGCGATGCGCACGGCAATCCGCTCTCGCAGGACGAACTGGCGATGTTGCGCGCTGGTGATGAGACCGCCACGAACACCGACACCATCATTCTCATCCGCATCCCCAACAACGGAAAATCGGCAACTGCGATCTCCATCCCCCGCGACTCCTATGTCACCGTCCCGGACGGCAGCAAGGGAAAAATCAACGGCGTCTACGGCGAAGCCAAGGAGAACGATCGGCAGAAGCGCGTCGAATCCGGCGAGACGCTGGAGGCCGCTGAGCGCGAGTCAGTGGATGCGGGGCGTGCGGCGCTGACCCAGACCGTGGCCAAGCTGACCGGCGTGACCGTCGACCGCTACGCCGAGGTCAGCATGCTCGGGTTCGTACTGATGACCGACGCGCTTGGTGGAGTCGGCGTGTGTCTCAACGAGGCTGTCTACGAACCTATGTCGGGCGCCGACTTCCCCGCCGGCCCGCAGACACTCGATGGGCCGAATGCATTGAGCTTCGTGCGGCAACGCCACGACCTGCCCCGCGGCGACCTCGATCGAGTGGTCCGCCAGCAGGTGGTGATGTCGTCCTTGGCGCATTCGGCGCTCTCGGGAGGCACGTTGACCAATCCCACCACCTTGGGCAAGCTGCGCGATGCGATCACCCGCACCGTGGTGCTCAGCGAGGGCTGGAATGTCATGGACTTCATCCAGCAGCTGCAGAAGTTGTCCGGAGGGAACATCGCGTTCGCGACCATCCCGATCCTGCGCGAGGACGGTTGGACCGAGGACGGGACGCAAAGCGTCGTCAAGGTGGACGCCGACCAGGTACGCAACTGGGTGTCCGGCCTGCTGGATCAACAGGCTGAGGGCAGGACCGAAGAGGCCACCTATTCCAAGGATCAAACGACTGCCGAGGTCGTCAATGAGACCGAGATCAACGGCCTGGCTGCCGCTGTTTCGGAACTGTTGGTAGGTAAGGGATTCACCGCCGGCAAGGTTGGTAACAACGACAGCGAGCACGCGGGCAGCAGCCAGGTCCAGGCCGCGAAACAAGACGACGTGGGCGCCAAGGCAGTGGGCGAGATACTGGGGTTGCAGGTCGTGCAGAAGCAGGGGCTCCCCGAACGCACCGTACGGGTGGTGCTGTCCAGCGATTACCACGGTCCCGGGTCTGGCCGCGACACCACACCGGCGTCCTCGTCGGAGACCGGATACACCGAGGAAGCGACGCCTCCACCTCCGCCGTCGCCCATCTTCACCGCGGCCAACGGCCCGCGCTGCGTCAACTGATGAACCTCACGTCATTGCTGCTGGGCGACTTGAATAGTCCGGCACCGCGGATCACTTACTACGACGACGCCACCGGCGAGCGCATCGAGCTCTCGACGGTGACGCTCGCCAATTGGGCCGCCAAGACCGCCAACATGTTGCGCGACGAGTTCGGCGCGGGACCTGGGTCCACGGTCGCGGTGCGGCTGCCCGCGCATTGGCAGACCGCGGGTGTGCTCCTCGGAATCTGGTGGGCCGGTGCGGAAGTGGTGCTCGCTGGGGACAACTCAGCCGACGTGGCGTTCTGCAGGCTCGGTGATGAGCCGGACGCCGATGAGGTATGCGTACTGTCCCTCGACGCATTCGGGCGCCCGGTGCCCGACCTGCCACTGGGGTTGACTGACTACTCGACGACAGTCCGGGTGCATGGGGACCGGTTCTCCCCCACCGGCGCCGGACCCGCGCTAAACGGTCGCGGCGTCGACGAGATTGCTGCCGCCGCACGGGAAAGTGCCGCAGCACAGGGCATCACGGCCGAGGATCGGGTGCTGAGCTCGGGCCCTTGGGATTCCGGTGATGCACTGATCGCCAATCTGCTGGCGGTGCTCATCCCCGGAGCGTCGCTGGTTCAGGTGGCCAACCCCGACCCTGCCGCGCAGGAACGAAGGGTTCTCTCCGAGAAGGTGACGAAGCCCCTCTAGGCGCCGAACACGCTAGTACGCACACATTTCGCAAGTAGACCAGTGCGTAGTTGCGCGTTCGGCGGAAGAGATTAGGAAGACAGCAGCGCGCGGCTCATGACAACGCGCTGAATCTGGTTGGTGCCCTCGTAGATCTGGGTGATCTTCGCATCGCGCATCATGCGCTCCACCGGGAAGTCGGTGGTGTATCCGGCGCCGCCGAACAGCTGCACGGCATCGGTGGTGACCTCCATGGCCACATCGCTGGCGAAGCACTTCGATGCCGAGGAGATGAAGCCCAGGTTCTTCTCGCCGCGCTCGGCGCGGGCCGCGGCGGTGTACACCATCAGGCGCGCGGCCTCGACCTTCATCGCCATATCGGCCAGCATGAACTGAACACCTTGGAAATCGCTGATCGACTTGCCAAACTGCTTGCGGTCCTTGGTGTATGCGATCGCCTGATCCAGCGCACCTTGGGCGATGCCGAGCGCCTGGGCACCGATGGTCGGACGGGTGTGGTCCAGCGTCTGCAGCGCGGTCTTGAACCCGGTGCCCGGCTCGCCGATGATCCGGTCACCCGGGATGCGACAGTTCTCGAAGTACAGCTCGGCCGTCGGCGAACCCTTGATGCCGAGCTTGTGCTCCAGCGGACCTACGGTGAATCCCTCGTCGTCCTTGTGCACCATGAACGCCGAGATCCCGCTGGCCTTCTTATCGGGGTCGGTCACCGCCATGACGGTGTACCAGGACGACTTTCCGCCGTTGGTGATCCAGCACTTCGAACCGTTGATAACCCAATCGTCGCCGTCGGCCTTCGCGCGGGTGCGCATGGCGGCCGCGTCGCTACCGGCCTCGCGTTCGGACAGCGCGTACGAGGCCATGGCCTCACCGTTGGCGATCGACGGCAGCACCTGCCGCTTCAGCTCTTCGGAACCACTGAGAATCAGACCCATGGTGCCCAGCTTGTTCACCGCGGGAATCAGCGACGAAGAAGCACAGACCCGCGCAACCTCTTCGATGACGATGCAGGCGGCGACACTGTCGGCACCCTGCCCGTCGTACTCCTCGGGAACGTGCACCGCGTTGAAGCCCGACGCGACCAGCGCGTCAAGCGCCTCCTGGGGGAAGCGCGGCTTCTCGTCGACGTCCTTGGCGTGCGGGGCGATCTCTTTCTCGGCCAATCCCCGGATCGCCGCACGCAGCTCGTCGTGCTCTTCAGCCAATTTGAACAGGTCAAACGACGGGTTCCCAGCCATCACGCCCTCCAGGGTCAATCAGAGTTAGTCGGCATTAACTGTACGGCAAGGTCAAATTTGGTCGCCCATCAGTCTGCGCCGCAGCGCCTCGTCTTTCTCCAGAACGGTTGCTTCCATGCTCGCCTGGAAGGCAACAACCTTCTCCCGCAGCGCGGTATCGGACACCCCGAGGATCCGTGCCGCCAGCAGCCCGGCGTTGCGGGCCCCGCCGATGGACACCGTCGCCACCGGCACACCAGCGGGCATCTGCACAATTGAGAGCAGCGAATCAAGGCCGTCCAGGCGCGCCAACGGCACCGGAACGCCGATCACCGGCAGCGGGGTGGCCGAGGCCACCATGCCGGGTAGATGTGCGGCACCGCCGGCCCCGGCGATGATCACGTCGAGACCGCGTTCTGCCGCCGACTGCGCATACTCCAGCATGCGCCCCGGCGTCCGGTGCGCCGAGACAACGCCCACTTCGAAAGGAATCTCGAACTCCGCCAAGGCATTCGCGGCATCCGACATTACCGACCAGTCGCTGTCGCTGCCCATGATCAGGCCGACCCGTGCGCTCACCATCTCTAGTGCCCTTCCGTCCATCCGTCTGTCCACACCGCGTGCGATAACCAGTGCGCGGCCCGCTCGGCACGCTCCCGCACCTCGGCCACATACTGCGGATCTGCTAGTGAACCATCCACGCGGCCTTGAATATTCACATGCCCGAGCTTGCGGCCCGAGCGCTCGCCCTTGCCGTACAGGTGCACCTTTGCCTCCGGGATGCGACCCATCAAGTGGTGCATCCGTTCATCAAGTGACATCACGGGCGTCTCTTGCGCGCCAAGCACGTTGGCCATGACGGTCACGGGGGCAAGGGGTTCGGTGGAGCCGAGCGGGTAATCAAGCACCGCACGGAGGTGCTGTTCGAATTGCCCGGTCCGCGCACCGTCCATGCTCCAATGCCCGGAGTTGTGCGGTCGCATTGCCAATTCATTGACCAGTAGTCGGCCGTCATTCGTTTCGAACAGCTCCACAGCGAGACACCCAGTCACCCCGAGCTCGGTGGCGATCCGAAGCGCGAGCTGCTCGGCCTCCATCGCCCGCTCCTCGGGGAGCTCGGGTGCCGGCGCAACGACCACGGCGCAAATCCCATCCCGCTGAACGGTTTCCACCACGGGCCAGGCGGCACCCTGCCCAAATGGCGAACGGGCGACCATGGCCGACAGTTCACGCCGCATATCGACGCGCTCCTCGGCTAGCAGCTCTACACCGGCGGCCAGCTGCTCGGCGGCCACGGTGCGCGCCTCGTCGAGATCGTTGGTGATCCACACACCGCGGCCGTCATATCCGCCGCGTACCGCCTTCAACACAACCGAGCCGCCCGTTTCGGCCGCGAACCGCTCGACATCGGAAACGGTCAGGATCTCCGCGAAGGCCGGCACCGGAGCGCCAATGCTCTTGAGTTTGCGCCGCATGAACGTCTTGTCCTGCGCGTAGATGAGGGCGGACGGCGGTGGCTGCACGTTGACGCCCTCGCTCTGCAGGGTTGCAAGAAAATCGGTGGGTACGTGTTCGTGATCGAAGGTCAACACGGTGGCACCCTTGGCCGCGCGACGCAGGTCGTCCAGGTCGGTATGCGAACCGAGCACCACATCGGGGGTGACTTGAGCCGCCGGCTCATCGGCCGCGTGAGCCAGCACCCGCAGCGTCTGACCGAGTGCTATCGACGCCTGATGGGTCATACGGGCCAGCTGACCACCACCGATCATGGTGACCACGGGAGTTTCGGACACAGACATATGTTGTCATGCTGGCTGCGCGGCCCAGCGAGAACGGTCGGTCCCCGTCGCCATTGGCAGCCAGGATTCGACGATCAGATATACGCCCGTACCCAACGGGGTTCACGGACCGCTTCGCGCTGCCACACCATCTTCCGTACACTCGCCATTTGTGTCTTTCGCCGATGCCACCATCGCCCGGCTGCCCCGGTTCATCCGGCCTGTTGCCGAGCGGCACCACGAGCTGATCAAGTTCGGCATCGTCGGAGCCACCACGTTCATCATCGACTTCGGCATCTTCTACGGGCTCAAGCTCACGGTCCTGGAGTCCAAGCCCCTCACTGCGAAGATCATCTCCGGCATCATCGCCGTCATCGCCTCCTACATCCTCAACAGGGAGTGGAGTTTCCGGGACCGCGGCGGCCGTGAGCGGCATCACGAGGCGCTGCTGTTCTTCGCGGTCAGCGGTATAGGCGTGCTCATCGCCATGATTCCGCTGTGGGTGTCGAGTTACGTCTTCGAACTGCGCGTACCGAACGTCAGCCTGACGGTCGAGAACATCGCCGACTTCATCAGCGCATACATCATCGGCAACCTGCTCCAGATGGCCTTCCGGTTCTGGGCCTTCCGCCGCTGGGTGTTCCCCGACGAGTTCGGACGGTCAGACGTCCCGGTGGCTCTGGTCGATACCGGCGACGCCCAGGGCGATATCGAAGAAGACGACAACGCCACCACGCTGCAGCCGGCTCCAGGACTGCCCAACGGGTCCGCAGTGCATTACGGCACCGAGGTCGGCCGCGGCCTATACGGCTCAGCGCATCATGTGGCGGGTGGCCGGTCCCGGCCACGACCGGTGGAGCGACTGTCGCCCTCCTCCGAACCGAGGGTGTCGAAGACCTCGTGATACAGCAGCGAGTGGACGTATTCCACTCGCGGTATCTCATGAAACTCCAACGGGTCCTGTGACGCCGATTCGATGATCAGCGTGCCGGTGCGCAGAATCCTGTCGATCAGGCCGTGCCGGAATTCGACGCTGTTGACACGCGCCAACGGGATGTCGATACCCGAGCGGCTCAACAATCCGTGGCGGAACATCACGCGGCGGTCGGTGATGACGAAGTGCGTGGTCAGCCAGTTCAGGAACGGCCATACGCTCAGCCAGCCGACCAGCACCAACCACACCACGCCGATGGCGATCATCACGACGTTCTTCGCGGTGGGCTGCCAATCGGTGTTATCGACCATCGCGGCGACGAAGGCCGCGGCACCCGTGGACAGGATCAGCACCAGCGCCGGCCCGATCAGTCGCTTCCAGTGCGGATGGCGGTGCAACACCACCTGCTCGTCATCGGCGAGTACGTTCTCCGGATACCCCACGTTGGGCGACTTTACTGGTCTTCTGACGTACGCAAATGCGTAATGTCGCCCGCCGTCACCGCGGTAACGGCACCGTCGGCGCCCTCGATCCGTAGTTGCCCGTTCTCGCCGAGCCCGACCGCGATGCCGACCAGTTCACGGTCGCCCGGCAGTTCGGCGCGCACCCGCGCTCCCAGGGTGACACTGCGGGAGCGGTAGTCCTCGAGCAGCTGCTGATCGACGCCCCGTGCGGCCCGCCAATGCTCGATGCGGCCGCCGAGCTCACGCAGGACCGCGCGGGCCAACTCGTTGCGGTCTGGATCAGCCCAGCCGAGGATCGCCAGCGACGTGGCATTGGGGTCGGGCAGCTCATGTTCGGTGAACGTCGCGTTGAGCCCAAGACCGACCACGATGGCCTGCTGAGGAGACGCGACCTCGGCGAGGATTCCGCACAACTTGCGCCCGTCGACGAGCACGTCGTTGGGCCATTTGAGTCCGGCCTGAACACCGGTCGCTTCCGCGACCGCGTCGACGATGGCGACTCCGGCGAGCAGTGGGACCAACCCCCATCGGTCCGAGGGCACGTCGCCGACGGCGATGCCTACCGACATCGACAACTGCGTGTATGCGGGTGCGCCCCAGTTTCGGCCGTGGCGCCCGCGCCCGGCGGTCTGGTGTTCGGCGAGCAGGACGACACCGTCGATGTCCTCCCCCGCCGCCGCGCGCGCCACCAGATCGGCGTTGGTGGAGCCCGTTTCGTCGACGATGTCGATTCGGCGCCACTGTCCGCCGGGGCTGTCGGTGAGGGTGAGTCTGTCCGAAGTCACGCACCCAGCCTAGGGCCCGAGCCGCGCAGTGTGGAGCGAACGTCCATGAGCGCACAGCTTTTATTCACGGCTTTAGTAGGTGCCAAAGTCGTTGCCCATACATGCCGGCGGATTCGTTGGTCAGCATCTCATCGTGTGTGCAGTCAATCGATTCGACGATCACCGTGCGGGAGGCATGCGGCGCCCAGGATTGCGACAGGAATAACCTGCGATCGGCCCGACTCCGCTCTGCCGAGAATATGGTCACGTCACCCTCAAACACACCTGGCCGGTGAATTCGGTATCGCGCTATGTTCTTATCGGCATTTTCAACGAGCAAGTCGAATACTTGTTTGGATTGAGCAAAATCGGATAGTCCTGATTCCCGAAGTAGCTCTGCTATCTGCTCGTTATTCTGCGACTCATACTTGTCGGACACCTCCGATATAACGGCGTCATCGATCACGGGTTGCGCATCGAGAAGGACGAGGCGTGAGATTACGCGTCCGCGCCGCTGAAGCTCGATGGCGACTTCGTGAGCGACCACCCCTCCGAAAGACCAGCCAAGAAGGTTGTAGGGCCCCGCAGGAAACGCCTCTTCAATCCTGTCTGCGTAGACCATCGCCATCTCGTGGATTGACGAAAGTTGTTCGGGTACTTGTTGAATTCCGATGATCGGGCAGTCCAGATAATTACCAAAAACGTGATATGGCCAGCTCATACCTCCCGCAGGATGAATGCAGAACAGCGGAACACCGGATCCTTCGTGCAAGGTCTGAACGGGAACTATTACCGGCACATGGCCGGCGGCCACTCTCAGCCGCTGACTCAAGCTTCTGACGGTGGGCGCCTCGAATACGACGGGCACCGGAAGATCAGTATCGAGCGCGGTGTTGATCGCGGCGACCAGGCGCATCGCTGAAATGCTGTCGCCACCAAGGTAGAAGAAGGAATCCTCGACCCCAACACGTTCGACACCAAGAACGCGGGCGTAGATACCCGCCAGGATCTCCTCCGTGGGGCCTTTCGGCGCGCGGTACTGACCGGTGATGTATTCGGGTGCCGGTAGGGCGCGAATGTCGAGCTTGCCGTTGACCGTCAACGGCAATGCCTCGAGGCCTACCACCGCAGCCGGGACCATATACGCCGGCAACCGTGCACCCAGTTGGGCGCGAACCTCTGCCGGATCCGCCGACCCGGTGACATAACCCACCAACCGCTTGCCCGCGGGTAGGTCTTCGCGGGCGATCACAACCGCCTGCTCCACCCCGTCCAATTCTGCTAGCGCAGACTGGATTTCGCCGAGTTCGATGCGGTATCCACGGATCTTGACCTGTTCATCGGCGCGGCCCATGTATTGCAGCTGCCCATCGGCGCGCCAGCGCACCACGTCTCCGGTGCGATACATCCGCGAGTCGGATTCCCCAAACGGGCACGCCACAAATCGCGATGCGGTCAACCCGGACCGATGCACGTACCCGGGCCCCACGCCGCGGCCCGCCACATACAACTCGCCGACAACGCCGGCCGGTACCGGCCGCAACCACCCATCCAGCACAAACAACGCCGTACCCGGCACCGGTGACCCGATGGGCACCACACCCGCCCCCGCGGCCAATCCCGCACTCACCGAGGCACATATCGTGGTCTCAGTGGGGCCGTAGGCATTGATCATCACCCGCCCCGGCGCCCATCGGTCTACCAAATCCGACGGGCAAGACTCCGCGCCGATCACCAACGCCACCGACTCCAGCCCCTCCGAAGAGAGCGCGCCCGCCGCCGACGGGGTCTGACAAAGTACGCCGACCTTTTCGGCTATCAGTAAGGCGTGGAAGTCTTCCGGCGAATGCACCACCGAGTCGGGCACCACCACCAGCCGCCCACCTCGCAGCAACGCACCCCAGATCTCCCACACCGAAAAGTCAAAGGAATACGAATGACTCTGCGACCAGACCCCCTCGTCCGGCAGACCAGCATCCAGCGACTCCAATAGCTGAGTCAGGTTATGATGAGTTATCGCAACACCTTTGGGGACTCCTGTAGTGCCTGAGGTATAGATCAAGTACGCAACATCATCCGGATCCGGCCACGGCAGCGGCGTGCCGGGTTGGATGTATACGGCGAGATCGTCGATATCGATAATCACCTTGTCCTGACCGTCCAGGTCATGACGGTCCAGCCGAGACCGGAGATCCAGCGAGGTGATCACCGCCACCGGCGCGGCATCGGCAAGCATGAACCCAATCCGCTCCGCCGGCAACGCCTCGTCGATGGGCAGATACGCCGCTCCGGTTTTCAGTACCGCCAACATCGCCGCGATCGCCTTAGCCGATCGCGACAGCAAAAGCGCCACAGTCTGCCCCGGGCCGACACCACGATCAATGAGCAAGTGTGCCAAACGATTCGACGCCCCATCGAGCTCACGGTAGGTCACCGATCGGCCCTCGAACCTCACCGCCACCGCATCCGGGATTCGGGCCACGTGCTGAGCGAATAGTCCCGGAACAGACATATGCGCACTCCCCGGCCGGGTCAACACCGCCCGGTTCCCAACCTCATCCAGACGAGCATGTTCAGCGTCATCGAGCAGATCCAGTGACGACAGCTGGCGTCCCGGGTCTGTGGTCATCACCTCTAGCGCTCGCTGCAGACGATCGATCACCGATTCGATGCTGTCCGAGTCGAGGACATCGGTGTCGTACTCGACTCGGAGTCTCAGCTCGCGCCCGGGCTGTGCTTGCACCGTCAATGGGTAATGGGTGGATTCCCGACTGATGACATCGGTGATGGCGAACTCCTGGTCGGCCAGCGCCACCCCGGTATCGGTCGGATAGTTCTCAAAGGCGAAGAGTGTGTCGAAGAGTTGATCGTGGCCGGTGACGCGATGGATCTCGTTGAGTATGAGGTGCTGGTGCTCCAATGTGCGGTTGTATGCACCCTGGAGCTGGGCCAGTAGGTCGCCGGTGGTTGTTGTCGCGGTGATATTGGCACGCACCGGCACCGTGTTGATCAACAGTCCGACCATCGATTCCGCGCCCGGCACCTCGGCCGGCCTACCGGAGACCGTGGTACCGAAGGCGATATCGCTCTGCCCGGTCAGCGAGGTCAGCACGAGCGCCCAGGCTGCCTGCAACACCGTGTTGACGGTCGTTCGAGACGAACGTGCCAGCGCGCCGACGGACTGGATGGTCTCGGCGGGTATCTCGAAAGATCGAACGCCCCGCGCGCCCCTTCCCAATCTGCGCTGCGGGTTCACCAGGGTGGGGGTGTCAAAGTCCGCGAACACCTCACCCCAGGCCGCCCGTGCGGCATCGACATCACGTGCGGCCAGCCAGGACACAAAGCTGCGGTAGGGCGCCGCCACGGGTAACCGCTGTCCGTAATAGCCGGCGAATATCTCACCCAGCAGGATCGGCATCGACCAACCATCGAGGACGATGTGATGGTTGGTGAGCACGAGCCGATGCCGGTCGGCTGCGATACGAATCAACGCGACCCTGAACGCCGGTTGGTCGGCCAGATCGCACACCGCGGCGCGCTCTGCCGCGCACACCTGTTGAACCTGCCCATCGATATCGAGGCCGATATCGCCGACGAGATCAACCAAGCGCCAAGCCATTACAGGATCCGCCGGGATGATCTGCACCGGCTCGTCGAACTGGTCACAGAATCGGGCCACCAGATTGGGGTGGCGGGCGGTGACTGCCTGTATCGCGGTGCGCAGGCGACGCTGGTCGAGCGGACCGCTCAGCCCGATGTCCATCTGCACCGCGTACAGATCGCCGCTGCCCCGCACGGCGTTGGCGTGGAAGAGCAGCCCCTGCTGCAGGGGTGTCAACGGCAAAACGTCAGCGATTCGGTACCGCCGCGCGAGATCGTCGATCTGGTGCTGTCCGAGGCGGGCCGGTGCGATATCCGATGGCGTCAACCCGCCCCCGCCCGAGCGCACAAGCGTGCAGATACCGGCCAGCGCCTCGAACCACAACCGGCTCAGCCGCCGTACCTGACCTTCGTCGAGAACCGAAGGTGCCCATGTCCAGTCGACGTGTAGGTGCGGGCCGTCCTTGGTATCGATGGTGACCGCATTGATATCAAGAGAGTGCATCAGTGGCATCGGTATCGCCATGGCCGCATCGACGAACGATGCTCCGTCCCGGCATATCCGCCAGCCCTCGCCGGCCAAGTCGGTTCCCGATGTGCCCTGACGGCCAAAGTAGTTGAATCCGATCGTCGGGTCCGCTCCCTCCAGGTCGACGTCGGCGTTCAGATAGCGCAGCGCCCCGTAGGTCAGACCATCGGGGTGCGCGCGAAGCTGCTCCTTCGCGTCCTTGATCACCGCCCCGAGTGCTGCCTCACCCGCACCGACCTGCGTCCAATCCAACCTGGAAACCAACAGCGACACTGGATATTTGGTGGTGAACCACCCCACGGTACGCGACAGATCAACAGCCTCACCCAGTTCTTCAGCGCGCCCATGCCCCTCGATATCGATGCCGATCGCGGCACCGTTGTTGCCAGAAAATTCCGCCACCGCCAAAGCCAAAGCAATCAACAGAATCTCTTGTATCCGAGCATGAAACGCTATGGGCACCTCAGCCAGAAGCGCCGGGATCGTCTCGAGATCATCGAATGTGACCGACAAGCGACCGGCGTTGGCATAGGTATCGATAGCGGGTTGCCCCGCAGGGAATACCGCCGGCGTGGCCGCGACCCGTTGCCAAACCTTATTCTGGGCCACAACTTCCGGCGTACGTGCGTGCTCGCCGAGAAGCTCGGCCCAGCGCGCGAATGACATTCCACCCGCGGGCAACACCACCGGGCGCCCATCACGAAGCTGGGACCACGCGATGTTCAAGTCCTCCACCAGAATCAGCCAGGACACCGCATCGACGGCCAGATGGTGGATGATCACCACCAGCTCACCGGTGGCCTCGCTCCACAGCGCACTGAGCATCACACCGCGCTGCGGGTTCAACCGCGACCGCGCCTGTACCACCGCCTCTTCGGTCAACTCATCGACCGACTGTAGACAGTCGTGAGCATCCACCGAACCCACCTCGGGCACCGAGAGCGACGAGGCGGGTTCGTCACGGCCAACACGGAGCCGCAACATGGCATGACGATTCAACAAGGCCTGCAACACGATCGCCACGTCGGCAGCGCCAACCCCGGCCGGGGCCTGCACGACCATCGTCTGATTAAACTGATCCACCGGGCCGTTCACGCCCTGTAACCAATGCATGATCGGAGTCGCGTTCAGCTTCCCGACGCCCTCATCGATCGGCCTATCCGAACCGTCCGCGATCGCGACGACTCGAGCGAGCCGAGCGACGGTCTGTTCGACGAAGATGTCCCGCGGCCGACATGTCAAGCCGGCGGCGCGTGCTCGCGCGACCACCTGCATCGACAAGATGCTGTCCCCGCCGAGCTCGAAGAACGACTCGTCCGTGCTGACCTGTCCAAGCCCGAGGACCTGGGCGTAGATGCCGGCCAGGAGCTCCTCGACGGGGCTTTCCGGGGCGCGGTACTCGCCGACGCGGTACTCGGGAGCGGGCAGAGCTCGTTTGTCGAGCTTGCCGTTGGGAGTGAGTGGCAGGGCATCGAGCGCCACCACTGCGGCGGGAATCATGTAAATCGGCAGCCTCTCAGACAGGGCGGCGCGCGCCTCGTCCGAGCGCGCCGTTCCCGTGATGTAGCCGACAAGCCGTTTGTCACCTGGGCGGTCCTCGCGGGCGATCACCACCGCCGCCTCTACTCCGTCCAGATTCGCCAGGGCAGACTGGATTTCGCCGAGCTCGATGCGGTACCCGCGGATTTTGACCTGTTCGTCGGTGCGGCCCAGATAGTCCAGTTGCCCGTCCACGCGCCAGCGCACCAGATCCCCGGTGCGATACATGCGCATCCCGGCTCCGCCGAACGGGCACGCCACGAATCGCGAGGCCGTCAACCCGGCACGACGCCAATACCCGACTCCCACACCCGCCCCTGCCACATACAGCTCGCCGACCACTCCGGCCGGCGCCGGGCACAACGATCTGTCCAGCACGAACAACGCCGCACCTGGTACCGGCGACCCGATCGGCGCGCCATGGGCTCCCGCCGACTCCGCTTGCAGGGACGCGCTGACAGCCGCATAAATGGTGGCCTCTGTGGGCCCGTAGGCGTTGACCATCACCCGTCCCGGACCCCAGCGGTCCATAAGCTCCGCGGGACACGCCTCACCGGCGACTACCAAGGCCACCGACTCCAAGCCCTCGGTGGTGAGCATTCCCGCTGCGGAAGGGGTTTGACTCAAGACGCTGACCCGTTCAGCCACAAGTAGGGCGTGGAACTCCTCGGCCGAGCGTGCCACCTCCTCGGGCACCACCACCAGCCGCCCACCGTGCAACAGCGCGCCGAAGATCTCCGCCACCGACACGTCGAACGCCAACGAGTGCCACTGCGACCACACCCCAGTGTGGGGCAGCCGCACACTGGTCGATGCCAACAGCTGGGTCACATTCTGGTGGGTGACCGCAACGCCTTTGGGCACACCGGTGGTGCCCGAGGTGTAGATCAAATACGCGATGTCATCCGGCGCCGGTGCGGGTAGATCGGTGCAGGGCTGCATGCCCACGGCGGGATCGTCGACGTTCATGACCGCCACGCCATGGCCGTCGAGCCGGTCCGCCAGATCAGCATTGCTGAGCACCGCTACCGGCCCCGCATCCTCGAGCATGAATGCGATGCGGGAAGTTGGCAGCGCCGGGTCGATCGGCAAATACGACGCCCCTGTCTTCAGCACCGCGAGGATCGCCACGATGGCCTCGGCTGAACGCGGCAACATCAATGCCGCGCAACGTCCCGGGCCCGACCCGTGGCGAACAAGCCAGTGCGCCAATCGGTTCGATGCCTCGTCGAGCTGACGGTAGGTCATGGACCGGCCCTGGTGGGTCACGGCCACCGAAGACGGGGTGCGGGTCGCCTGTTCGGCAAAGAGCGCCGAGATCGACACCGAGATCGAGGGTTCGGCCAACACGGCCCGATTCCCGATCTCATCCAGCCGGGCGTGTTCAGATTCGTCGAGCAGATCCACCGAGGACAACACCCGCGTGGGATCTACTGTCAGGGCCATCAGTACCCGCTGCAGACGATCGGTGAGCAGCTGGATTCCAGCAGGGTCGAAGACGTCGGTGCGATATTCCACCCTGCCGCCGATTCCGGCGGGATCGCCATTCTCACTCCACCGTTCGGATAGCGAGAATGTCAGATCCATCCGAGCCGACTGGGTGTCCGTCGGTAGCGGGGTGACCTGAACGTCTCCCAGAGAGAGCCCAGCAGCCGGATCGGCGGAGTTCCCCGGGAGATTCTGCCAGGCCAACATCACCTGAACCAGCGGATGATGACCGAGCGATCGGGTTGGGTTGAGCCGCTCCACCAGCAATTCGAAAGGCACATCTTGGTTCTCGAAGGCAGCCAGACTGCGCTGGCGCACCTGGGCAAGCAGCTCGATGAAGGTCGGGTCCCCGGCCATATCGACGCGGAGCACCAAGGTGTTGACGAAGAATCCGACCAGTTCGTCGAGCACGGGATCACGCCGCCCGGCGATCGGAAAACCCACCGCGACATCGTCACCGGCGCTGATCTTCGAAAGCAGCACTGCCAGAGCGGTCTGTATCACCATGAAGTTGGTCGCATTGTGGTCGCGAGCCACGCGAGCGACCCGTTGCTGCAGCTCGGCCGGCCAGCTGATCTCCACCGTGGCACCGCGCTGATCAGCCACGAGCGGGTAGGGCCGGTCGGTAGGCAGCTGCAACCGGTCGGGCATACCCGCCAGGGCCTCTTCCCAATAGGCAAGCTGCGCGGCCATCCGGCTGCCGCGGTCGTCGATCTCACCGAACTGAGCACGCTGCCACAAGGTGTAATCGACATACTGCACCGCCAGTGGCTCCCAGTCCGGGGCCTGTCCTACACACCGACCTGCGTACGCCACCCCGACATCGCGCACCAGCGGGGTGAACGACCAACCATCGGCCGCGATGTGGTGCACCACCGCCGCCAGCACATGTTCGTCCTCGGCGATACGGAAAAGCCGGGCCCGCAACGGAATCTCGGACTCCAGAGCAAACGCGTGGGAGGCCACCTTGCCGACCGCTTCACTCAGCCTGCTGGCAGACCACCCAGTGGCATCAACGGCCTCCCAACCGAAATCGGCGCGATCGACCGGGATCACCACCTGTTGTGGAGTTCCGCCTGGCGCGGCGAACAAGGTACGCAGGCTCTCATGGCGGGCCACCACATCGGCGAGCGCAGTGCCCAACGCCTCCGAATCAAGAGGTCCATTCAGGCGCATCGCGGCCGCGATGTTGTAAACCGGTGAGGGCCCCTGCAACTGGTCGACAAGCCACAACCGATTCTGGGAGAACGACAACGGCACCACCGCGGGCCGCGGGCCGGCCACCAACGGTTCCAGACCGCCCGCGCCATCACCGATCCGCGGCGCCAACTGGGCAACTGTGGGCGCCTCGAAAATCGTGCGGACCGGAAGATCGTCATCGAGGGCGGTGTTGATCGCCGCGATCAGGCGCATCGCCGAAATACTGTCGCCGCCAAGGTCGAAGAACGACTCGTCGACTCCAACACGCTGAACACCGAGTACGTGAGCGTAGATACCGGTAAGGATCTCCTCCGTCGGGCTGGTAGGGCCACGGTAGGCACCGGCGGTGTATTCGGGTGCCGGTAAGGCCCGCTTGTCGAGCTTGCCATTGGGTGTGAGCGGCAGTGCCTCCAGCACCACCACCGCCGCCGGCACCATATAGGCGGGCAGCCGCTCGGCCAGCAAGGCACGTACCGCGACCGGATCGGCCGACCCTGTCAGATAACCGACCAACCGTTTCTCGCCGGGACGATCCTCCCGGACGATCACCTCCGCCGCCTCCACCCCATCCAACTCGGCTAGAGCGGATTGGATTTCACCCAGCTCGATGCGATACCCGCGGATCTTGACCTGCTCGTCGGCGCGGCCCACGTAGTGCAGCTGCCCATCGGTATCCCAGCGCACCAGATCTCCGGTGCGATACATCCGTTGTCCTGGCGCTCCCGCGCCGACGAACGGGCAGCCCACAAACCGCGACGCGGTAAGCGGGGCCCGACTCACGTATCCGACCCCGACACCGCGACCCGCCACATACAACTCGCCGATCACTCCGACCGACACCGGCCGCAACCAGCCGTCGAGCACGAACAACGACGCTCCAGGTACCGGGGAGCCGATCGGAGGAGTACCCGAGCCCGAATTCAAGGGCGCACTGATCGACGCAAATATCGTTGTCTCGGTGGGTCCGTAGCCGTTGACCATCGTCCGGCCGGCGGCCCACCGATCCACCAGCTCGGACGGAACGGGTTCCGCACCGACCACCAGCGCCACCGACTCCAACCCTTCCGGAGATAGCATCCGCACCGCCGAAGGAGTCTGGCTGACCACCGTGACCTTCTCGGCGACCAACAAGGCGTGGAAGTCCTTCGGAGAACGGGCCACCGACTCGGGCACCACCACCAGCCGCCCGCCGTGCAGCAGCGCACCCCAGATCTCCCACACCGAAAAGTCGAAGGCGTAGGAATGGACCTGCGCCCACACCTGGTGCGGCGCCAATTCCACGCCGACGGAAGCCGCGTCGAACATTCGAGTCACATTGTCGTGCGTGACTGCCATCCCCTTGGGGACACCCGTCGTGCCCGATGTGTAGATGATGTGCGCAAGATCGTCGGGCACCGGCTCCGTTGGCGCCATGCATGATTGGGTGCGTAAAGCGGGATCCTCGATATCGACGACCGATAGGGTGCACCCGACGAACCGGTCTACCAGCTCCGCCGTAGTGATCACGGCGATCGGTCCAGCATCCTCCACCATGAACTCGACCCGGGCCGGCGGATGCCCAGGATCGATCGGCAGATACGCCGCCCCGGTCTTGAGCACGGCCAGGATCGCGACGATGGCCTCGGCCGAGCGGGGAAACAGCAGTGCGACACACTTTCCCGGACCGGCGCCGTGGCCCATCAGTAAGTGCGCCAACCGGTTTGCTTCCTCATCCAGCTCGCGGTAGGTCATGGACCGGTCCTGAAAGGTGATCGCGACCGCGTCCGGGATGCGGGCCACTTGCTCTCCGAACAGGGTTGGGATCGATACTCCGGTCGCCGACTTCGATAACACCGCTCGGTCGCCCCAACCGTCCAGCTGCGTGTGTTCGGCTTCGTCCAATACATCCATAGACGAGAATCGTCGTTCCGGGTCGGCGGTCATGGCCACCAGCGCCCGCTGGAAGCGCTCGACCAAGGTTTCAATGTGGTCCGGATCGAATACCTCGGTGTCGTATTCGACGCGGAGGCCCAGCTGCGGGCCCGGCTGCGCTTGGAACGTCAGCGGATAGTGCGTGGATTCGCGGCTGCCGATATCGGTGATGGCCAGCTCGTGCTCGCCCGCCAGCGCGGCAGCGTCGATCGGATAGTTCTCGAAGGCGAACAGGGTGTCGAACAGCTTCTCCTGACCGGCAATACGGTGAATCTCGTTGAGCGCCAGGTGCTCATGCTCAAGTGTGTCGTTATGAGTGTTCTGCAACTGTGCCAACAGATCCGCAGTGGTGGTCGTCGCGGTGATATCGGCGCGCACCGGTACGGTGTTGATCATCAGACCAACCATCGATTCGGCGCCCGGCACCTCGGGAGGCCTACCCGAGACCGTGGTCCCGAACACGACATCATGCTGACCGGTCATCCAGCACAAGAGCTGCGCGAAAGCGGCCTGCAACACGACGTTGACGGTCGTGTGATACGAACGCGCGAGCTCACCGACAGCTCGTGAGAGCTCGGCAGACAACTGAACCAATTCGGCTCTTCGCGCTCCGAGCTTGACCCGATCCTGGGGACCTACCAGCGTCGGACTGTCAAAGCCGGCCAGCACCTGACGCCACGCCGCGCGCGCGCCGTCGCGATCCCTGGCGTCGAGCCAGGTGACAAAGCTGCGATAGGGCGCAGGCGGGGATAACCGTTGCCCGTAGTACCCGGCGAATATCTCCCCCAACAGGATTGGCAGTGACCAGCCGTCGAGGACGATGTGATGGTTGGTTAGCACCAGCCGATGCCGATCGGCTGCGGTGCGGATCAACGCCACTCTGAAGGCCGACCGGTTACCCAGATCGCACACCGCGGTGCGCTCGTCGGCGCACAACCGTTGAATCCTGTCATCGACATCGCCGTTGAGCTCGATGTATTCCCAGGGCACTGCGGGATCGGCGGGGATGACCTGAACCGGCTCGTCGAACTGATCGCAGAATCGTGCTACGAGATGCGGATGCCGGGTGATCATCGTCTGCACCGCATCGTGCAGGCGTCCGGCGTCAAGGGGACCGGTCAGGGTGAAATCCAGCTGTCCCGCATACAGATCATCGCTCCCCGCCGCGGTGTTGGCATGGAAGAGCAGGCCCTGCTGTACCGGGGTCAGCGCCAGTATGTCGGCAATCCGGTATCGCCCCGCAAGCTCGTCGATCTGTCGCTGACTCAGACGGGCCGGTGCGATATCCGATGGGGTCAATCCGCCCCCACCGGAGCGCACATGGGCGCAGATTCCGGTCAGGGCCTCGAACCATAGCCCGCTCAGCCGACCGATCTGTGCGCGACCGAGAACAGATGGCGCCCACGTCCAATTGGCGTGTAACCGCGGGCCTGTGTCGGTGTCGATGGTGACCGCGTTGAGTTCCACGGTGTGCAGCAGCGGCATGGATATCGCGGCCGCCGCAGTGGTGGCAGACCCGCCTTGCGGCCCGGGCCGCCACAGCTCCTCGGAGAGTTCTGCCGCACGGCCCTGGCGTCCGAGATAGTTGAACCCGATCGTCGGGTCCGTGCCCTCCAGGTCGACGTCGGTGTTCAGGTAGCGCAGCAATCCATAGGTAAGCGGTTCTGGGAGCGCGCGAAGCTGCTCTTTGGCGTCCTTGATCACCGTGCCCAGTGCGGCCTGCCCGGAGACGATGTGTTCCCAGTCGAGACCGGAAACTGCAAGCGATACCGGATATTTGGTGGTGAACCACCCGACGGTGCGCGACAGGTCGACACCCGCGGCGAGTTCCTCCTGCCGCCCGTGGCCCTCAACGTCGATGCCCACCGCCGTGCCGGTTTCCACAAATTCCGCTGTGGCCAGCGCGAAAGCGATCAAGAGGATCTCGTGTATCCCGGCATGGAACGCCGCGGGCACCTCACCGAGCAGCATGCTGGTGGTCTCGGCGTCCAATTCGGCGGCGTGGTGCCCGGCGGTGACAAAGGTGTCCGTGCCGGGACGCACCGCAGGCAGCGCGGCCGGAGTGCTCGCCACCGCATTCCAGATACCCACTTGGTCAACGATTTCCGAACTGCTCGCCCGCTCGGTCAACAGCGAGGACCATTGAGCGAATGATGTGCCTGCGGCTGGCAATACCACCGGCTGGCCGGCGCGATGCCGCACCCACGCAATGTTCAGGTCCTCCAACAAGATCCGCCAGGACACCGCGTCTACGGCTAGATGGTGGATGATGATCACCAGCTGGCCGGTGGAGGCAACCCATAGCGCACTGAGCATCGCACCGGCCTGCGGGTTCAACCGCGAACGTGCCTGTACTACAGCATCATCGGATAGCTCGTCCACCGACTGCAAGCAGCCGCGAGCATCCACCGATCCCACCTCTGGCACCGTCAACGACCAGCCGTTCTCGCCAGGATCAACGCGCAGGCGCAACATGGCGTGCCGATTCAGCAAGGCCTGCAACACGATCAGCACATCGGCCGCACCGACCCCAGACGGAGCCTGCACCAGCATCGTCTGGTTGAACTCGTCGATCGGGCCCTCGGAGGCCCGCAGCCAGTGCATGATCGGGGTGGCCCACACCGCGCCGACACCCTCATCGATCGGACCTACCGGCCCCTCTGCCACTTCGACCACGCGAGCCAACCGGGCGACGTTCTGTTCGACGAAGATGTCCCGCGGTCGACACGTCAGCCCGGCGGCGCGCGCTCGCGTCACCACCTGCATCGACGAAATGCTGTCCCCGCCAAGCTCGAAGAAGGACTCGTCGACGCTGACCCGTTCAAGCCCGAGGACCTGGGCGTAGATACCGGCCAAGATTTCCTCGACCGCGTTGCCCGGTGCGCGATAGCGGTCCACGTCGTGATAGTTCGGCGCGGGAAGGGCACGGATATCGAGCTTGCTATTGGCTGTCAACGGTAACGCCTCCAACGCCACCACCGCCGCCGGCACCATGTAGGCGGGCAGCAGGTCGGCCAGCGCGGCACGCGCTTCGGCCGGATCCGCGGTGCCGGTGATGTAGCCGACAAGGCGTCTGTCGCCCGGACGGTCTTCGCGGGCGATGACCACCGCTGTCTCTACCCCATCCAGTTCGCTGAGAGCAGACTGGATTTCACCCAGCTCGATGCGATGCCCACGAACCTTGACCTGCTCATCGGCACGGCCCAGATAGTCCAACTGTCCATCGGCGCGCCAGCGCACCAGATCCCCGGTCCGATACATCCGCTGTCCTGGCGCTCCTGTGCCGACGAACGGACAGGCCACGAACCGCGATGCGGTAAGACCACCGCGGCCGATATATCCGCAGCCCACTCCGGCGCCGGCCGCATACAGCTCACCGATCACCCCGACAGGCACCGACCGTAACGACCCGTCCAGCACAAACAATGCTGCGCTCCGGACCGGCGCACCGATCGGAACCACACCCGAGGACCCAGCTTTCAGCGGCGCACTAACCGTCACAGCTATCGTCGTCTCGCTGGGGCCGTAGGCATTGATCATCACCCGGCCCGGCGCCCACCGGTCCACCACCTCGGCCGGACATGCCTCACCGGCCACTATCAGCGATACCGACTCCAATCCCTCACACGAGAGCACCGACACGGCAGACGGGGTCTGAGTCAGCACAGTGACCTTTTCGGCAACCAGTAAGGCGTGGAACTGTTCCGGGGAATGTGTCAGCTCTTCGGGGACCACCACCAGTCGCCCACCACGTAACAGCGGGCAGAAGATCTCCCACGCCGAAATGTCGAACGCCAGCGAGTGACTCTGCGACCACACTTCCGCCGGCAGGAAGCCGAAATCCAGTGTCTCCATCAGCCGAGTCACGTTGCGGTGCGCAATGGCAACGCCTTTCGGTACGCCGGTGGTGCCCGATGTGTATATCAGGTAGGCGATATCATCGGGGTCCGGTACCGGTAGCGGACTGCTCAGCTCGGCACCCAGGGCGGGGTCGTGCACGTCGACGACCGCTGCCTTGTGGCCATAGATCCGGGCGGCCAGCTCGGCGGTGGTTACCGCGGCGACCGGAGCGGCATTCGTGAGCATGAACCCGATCCGATCATCCGGCAGCGCGGGGTCGATCGGCAGATACGCCGCACCGGTCTTTAGCACCGCGAACATCGCCACAATGGCCTCGGCCGAACGCGACAACAACAGCGCCACACACTGCCCCGACCCAACACCTCGACCAATCAGCACGTGTGCCAATCGATTCGATGCCTCATCGAGGTCGCGGTATGTCATGGACCGACCCCCAGAGGTCAGCGCCACCGCATTCGGAATGCGGGCTACCTGCGTGGCGAACAACTCCGGAACCGATACGGGTGCACCCAGCAGCTCCGTCAACACTGCCCGGTTCCCGATCGCGTCCAGGTGCGTGTGCTCGGCATCGTCGAGCACGTCCACCGACGACAACCGCCGGGCCGGCTCGGCGGTCATGTCCAGCAACACCCGTTGCAACCGTCCCACCAACGCCTCGATGGTTCGCGCGTCGAACACATCGGTACGGAACTCCACCGTCCCACCGATCCCGGCGGGATCACCGGCATCACTCCAGCGTTCGCCGAGCGATATCACCAAATCCATTCGTGCGGTGTGAGTATCGACTGGTAGCGGCGTGACGAGAACATCCCCCAGGGACAGCCCGGCCGCGGGATCATCGTGTCCGGCGAAGTTCTGCCAGGCCAACGTCACCTGCACCAGTGGGTGATGCGTCAGTGACCGGGTCGGGTTGAGCCGCTCCACCAACACCTCGAACGGCACGTCCTGATGCTCGAAAGCCGCCAGGCTCCGCCGCCGCACCTGCGTCAGTAGCTCGGTAAATGTCGGATCTCCCGCGACGTCAACCCGCAGCACCAAGGTGTTGACGAAGAACCCGACCAGTTCATCGAGCGTGGGATCGCGCCGGCCTGCGATCGGAAAACCCACCGCCACCTCGGGATTGGTTCCGATCTTCGACAACAGCACCGCCAGCGCGGCCTGCATCACCATGAAACTGGTCGCATTGTGCTCACGGGCCGCCCGAGCGACCTGCTGTTGCAACTCCGCCGACCAATCCACCTCGACCGTGGCACCACACTGATCCGCGACCAGCGGGTACGGCCGGTCGATGGGCAGCTGTAGACGCTCCGGTATTCCGGCCAGGGCATCCTGCCAGTAGGCCAGCTGGGCACCGATCGGGCTGGCGGCGTCGTCGAGATCTCCGAACTGCGCGCGCTGCCACAAGGTGTAGTCGACATATTGGACCGCCAACGGCGCCCAGCCAGGAGGGCAACCGACGCACCGGCTTGCATAGGCCGCCCCTAGATCACGAACCAGCGGGGTGATCGACATCCCGTCCGCGGCGATGTGATGCACCACGGCCACCAGCATGTGTTCGTCTTTGGCGATACGGAAAAGCTTCGCCCGCAGCGGTATCTCGTTTTCGAGATCGAAGGTATGGTGCGCCACAAGACCTATGGCCTCGCTGAGCCGGTCGGCCGCCCAGCCGCCGACATCGACAACACTCCAACCGAAGTCGACCAACTCAGCCGACACCACGACCTGCCGCGGTGTCCCCTCGGGTGCCGTGAAGAGGGTGCGCAGGCTCTCGTGCCGGGACACCACATCGGCAAGCGCCGTACCCAACGCATCGGCATCAAGAGGTCCATCCAGCCGCAACGTCACGGCCATGTTGTAGACCGGTGAGGGTCCGTTCAACTGATCCAGGAACCATAATCGGTTCTGCGCGAACGACAACGGCACCACCGCGGGCCGCTCCCACGACACCACCGGCTCCGGTCCCGCCACACCTTCACCGATCCGCGGAGCCAACTGCGCGACGGTGGGCGCTTCGAAAACGGTGCGGACCGCAAGACCAACGCCCAGGCAGTTGTTGATCGCGGCGATCAGACGCATTGCCGAAATACTGTCGCCACCAAGATCGAAGAACGAGTCGTCGACCCCGACGCGCTCGACGCCGAGAACCTGGGCGTAGATACCTGTGAGGATCTCCTCGGCGGGGCCTTCCGGCGGACGGTACTCGCCAGCGGTGTATTCGGGTGCCGGTAGGGCACGGGTGTCGAGTTTGCCGTTCGGTGTGCGCGGTAGCGCATCCAGCACCACTACCACGGCCGGAACCATATAGGCAGGCAGCCTCACCGCCAGCGCAGTACGCACCTCGGCCGGATCGGCCGTTCCGGTGATGTAGCCGACCAGTCTCCTGCCACCGGCCTGGTCCTCGCGGGCGATCACGACCGCGTTCTCGACGCCGTCCAAACCGGTGAGCGCGGACTGAATTTCACCGAGCTCGATGCGATACCCCCGGATCTTGACCTGCTCGTCGGCACGGCCCAGGTAGTCGAGCTGACCATCCGCACGCCAACGCACCAGGTCTCCGGTGCGATACATCCGATCGCCCAATTTTCCGAAGGGGCAGGCCACAAACCGCGACGTCGTCAGACCGGCGCGGCCGATATATCCCACCGCCACCCCGTGGCCGGCCACGTACAACTCGCCGACCACCCCGGCCGGTACCTGCCGCAGTGACTCGTCCAGCACCAGTAGTGCTGCCCCCGGCACCGGGAATCCGATAGGCGGGGCACCCGACTCCGCTATCAGGGGCGCGCTGATCGCCACACACATAGCCGTCTCGGTCGGACCGTAGGCATTGACCATCATCCGTCCCGGTGCCCACCGATCCACCACTTCCGTCGGGCAGGCTTCACCGGCCATCACCAGCGATACCGACTCCAACCCCTCCCGAGACAGCACCGCCGCCGCGGACGGCGTCTGCGTCAACACGCTGACCTCGTGAGCAACGAGCGCGGCGTGGAAGTCCTTCGGCGAGCGGGCCACCGGATCGGGCACCACCACCACCCGCCCACCACGGAGCAACGCACCAAAGATCTCCCACACCGAGGCGTCGAATGCCAACGAGTGACTGTGCGACCAGACCCCCGCCGACGGTAGGCCCGCACCTAGGTGTTCCAGCAGCTGCGTCACATTACGATGAGTAACTGCAACGCCTTTAGGTATACCGGTAGTGCCCGAGGTGTAGATCAGATAGGCAACGTCGGCGGCGTCCGGCGTCGGCAGCACTGTGCCGGGTTGACCGTCGATCTGGGGATCGTTGATATCGACAACCACCACGTCGTGTCCGTCCAGACGGTCGGCCAGGGCGGCGGTGCTGATCGCCGCCGTCGGTGCGGCGTCGGCGAGTATGAACCCGATCCGCTCCGTCGGCAATGCCGGGTCGATCGGCAGGTACGTCGCCCCGGTTTTCAGTACCCCGAGGATCGCGGCGATGGCCTCGGCCGAACGCGTCAACACCAGCGCCACCCGATCGCCGGGTCGGACTCCTTGACCGATAAGGAAGTGCGCCAATCGGTTCGAAGCCTCATCCAGCTCGCGATACGTCATCGCCCGGCCCTCACCCACCACTGCCGCCTCGCCCGGGGTGTGGGCCACCTGCACGGCGAACAATGCCGGGATCGACGGCAGCACGGGCACCGGTCGCGTCAGCGCCGTTCGGTTGCCCAGTCTGTCCAGCCGAACACGTTCGGCCTCGTCGAGCAGATCGACCGAGGACAACCGGCGACCCGGGTCTGCGGTCATCGCCGCCAACACCCGCTGCAACCGTCCGATCAACGTCTCGATAGTCGGCACGTCGAACACGTCGGTGCGGAACTCCACGTGTCCGCCAATCCCAGCGGGATCACCGGCTCCGTTCCAGCGTTCCGCCAGCGCGAATACCACATCCATACGGGCCGAATGGGTCTCCAGCGGTACGGATGTAACCTCAAGGCCCTCCAACGCCAGACCGGCGGCCGGATCATCGTGCCCGGCGAAGTTCTGCCAGGCCAACATCGTCTGAACCAGCGGGTGATGGGTGAGGCTCCGGGCGGGGTTGAGGCGCTCCACCAGCACCTCGAACGGTACGTCCTGATGCTCAAAGGCCGCCAGACTGCGCGCCTGAACCCGGGCCAACAGTTCCGCGAAGGTGGGGTCTCCGGCCAGATCGACCCGCAACACCAGGGTGTTGACGAAGAAGCCCACCAGCTCATCGAGTGCGGGGTCTCGTCGCCCCGCAATCGGAAATCCCACTGCCACATCGTTGTTAGCGCCGATCTTCGAGAGCAGCACCGCGAGAGCGGCCTGCACCACCATGAAGCTGGTCGCATTGTGCTCGCGCGCCAGCCGCCGAACCTGCTGTTGCAACTCCGCCGGCCAGTCCACCGGCACCGTGGCACCGCGCTGATCGGCCACCGGCGGGTAGGGCCGATCGGTGGGCAGCTGCAGGCGCTCCGGCATTCCGGCTAGGGCGTCCTGCCAGTAGGACAGCTGCGCGCCGATGCGGCTGCCGGTATCGTCGAGATCGCCGAATTGCGCGCGCTGCCACAGGGTGTAGTCGGCGTACTGCACCGACAGCTCGGCCCATCCGGGCGCCTGTCCCGCACGCCTGCGGGCATAGGCAACACACAAATCGGCACTCAATGGAGCCAACGACAGGCCGTCCGCGGCGATATGATGCACCACGATCACCAGCACGTGTTCGTCCGGCCCTACGCCGAAAAGCATTGCACGTATCGGTATCTCGGTCGCCAGGTCAAAGCCGTAGAGGGTCGCGGCCTTGACGGCCTCGTCCAGTTGTCCTACCGGCCAGCCGGCGGCATCCACGAAGTCCCAACCGAAATCGGCCGGCTCCGCGGGAATCACAACCTGCTGCGGCATTCCCCCGCACACCGGAAACACGGTGCGCAGACTCTCGTGGCGGCTCACCACATCGGCGAGCGCCGCACCCAACGCGTCGGTATCCAGGTGCCCGCGCAGCCGCAGCGCCGCCGGCATGTTGTAAAGAGGTGAGGGCCCCTGCAGCTGATCGATGAACCACAACCGGTTCTGAGCGAACGACAACGGCATCGCGGCGGGCCGCTCCCCCGCCAACAACGGCTCCAGACCACCAACCCCCATACCGACGCGGGGTGCCAGCTGGGCAATCGTGGGCGCTTCGAAAACGGCGCGCACACCGAGATCAGCTTCCAGTGCAGAGTTGATCGTCGTGATCAATCGCATGGTCGACAGTGAGTCCCCACCCAGATCGAAGAACGAGTCGTCGATCCCCACGCTGTCGATACCAAGCACCTGCGCGTAGATGCCCGCCAAGATCTCCTCTGTTGGATTCGTTGGGGCGCGGTAGTGATCGACGTGTTGATAGTCCGGCGCCGGCAGGGCTCGGATATCAAGCTTTCCGTTGACGGTCACCGGTAGCGCCTCCAGTACCACCACCGCAGCCGGGACCATGTAGGCCGGAAGCCGATCGGCAAGCACGGCACGCGTCTTGGCCGGATCGGCCGACCCGGTGACATACCCCACCAGGCGCTTGTCGCCGGGTTCGTCTTCGCGGGCGATGACCGCTGCCTGCTCTACACCGTCCAAATCGGTAAGCGCAGACTGTATTTCACCAAGCTCAATGCGATAGCCGCGGATCTTCACCTGCTCATCGGCGCGACCCAGGTACCGCAGCTGCCCATCGGGACCCCAGCACACCAGGTCTCCGGTGCGATACATCCTTTGTCCTGGCACTCCCACGGGACAAGCCACAAACCGCGATGCGGTCAGCGCCGAACGTTGCCAATAGCCCGCACCCACCCCGGCACCCGCCAGATACAACTCACCGACCACCCCCGTGGGCATCGGATGCAACCACTCGTCGAGCACGAAGAAGGCCGCCCACGACACCGGTGAGCCGATCGGGGGGAACCCGGACCCCGCCTCCAGCGGCGCGCTCTTGCACGCCCACATCGTGGTTTCGGTAGGGCCGTACACGTTGACCATGACCCGACCGGGTGCCCACCGATCCACCAATTCCGGCGGGCAGGGCTCCGCGCCGATTACCAAGGCCACCGACTCCAGCCCCTCGGGTGAGAGCAGACCCACAGCGGACGGAGTCTGGGTCAGCACCGTCACGCGCTCATCGACCAATAGCGAGTGGAAGTCCGCCGGCGAGCGCGCCACCAAGTCCGGCACTACCACGAGCCGCCCGCCGTGCAGCAGCGCACCCCAGATCTCCCATACCGAGAAATCAAAGGCATAGGAGTGGAATTGCGTCCACACCTGGTGCGGCGCCAACTCCACGCCGATGTCCAGCGCGTCGAACAGCTGGACGACGTTGTACTGAGTAACCACAACACCTTTGGGGACGCCGGTGGTGCCGGAGGTGTAGATGATGTGGGCAAGGTCGTCTGGGGCCGGAGCCTGCGGCGCCATGATGGGCTGGGTTTCCCGAGCCGGGTCGTCGATATCGATGACGAGCACGTCGAACCCGTCCAGCTTGTCCGCCAGCGCCGCCGTGGTGACGGCGGCCCTCGGGGCGGCGTCGGTGAGCATGAATTCGATTCGAGCGGCGGGCAGTGCCGGGTCGATCGGCAGATACGCTGCCCCGGACTTGAGTACCGCCAGGATCGCCACGATGGGCTCGGCAGAACGCGGGAACAGCAACGCCACGAACTCACCCGGGCCGGCTCCACGACTAACCAGTAAGTGCGCCAATTGATTCGCGGACTCATCAAGCTCCCGGTAGGTCATAGACCTGCTGTCGAAGGTCACGGCCACCGCGTCAGGCGTGCGGGCCGCCTGGGCGGCGAACAGCTCCGCCACCGTCGCCGGTTTCGCCGGTCGCGTCAATACCTCCTCGTTGCCCCACCTGGCCAGCCGGGCGTGCTCGGCACCGTCGAGTAGATCCACCGAGGACAAACGCCGTTGCGGCTCGGCGGTGACCCCCGTCAACACGCGCCTCAGCCGTTCGATCAAAGCCTCGATAGTCTCCGCATCGAACACATCGGTACGGAATTCCGCCGTCACCGCAATGCCGGCGCGCTGACCGGCCTCGGTCCAGCGTTCGGCCAGAGACAACGCCAAATCCATGCGGGCGGTGTCGGTGTGTACCGGTATGGGTGTGACCTGTAGATCACCCAGGGTCATCGCGCCGAGCGGACTCTTGTTATGCCCGAAGAAGTTCTCCCAGCCCAACATCACCTGAATCAGCGGATGATGGCTCAGGCTCCGGGCAGGGTTGAGCCGATCCACCAGCAGTTCGAACGGCACATCCTGATGCTCGAAAGCTGCCAGACTGCGCAGCCGCACTTGAGCCAGCAGCTCGGCGAAGGTGGGGTCTCCAGTCACGTCGACCCGAAGGACCAGGGTGTTGACGAAGAACCCGATCAACTCGTCGAGCGCGGGGTCCGGGCGCCCGGCGATCGGAAATCCCACTGCTACATCGGAACTGGTGCCGATCTTGGAGAGCAGCGCGGCAAATGCGGCCTGGACCACCATGAAGCCAGTGGCGTTGTGTTCGCGGGCCACTCGAGAAATCTGCTGCTGCAGCTCGGCCGGCCAATCAACCGCCACCCGAGCACCACGGTGATCGGCGACCGACGGGTAGGGACGGTCGGTCGGCAGCTGCAGGCGCTCCGGCAGCCCCGCCAGGGTGTCCTGCCAGAAGTCCAGCTGTGTGGCAAGACGACTGTCGCCGTCGTCAGCATCACCCAGGTACGCACGCTGCCAGAGCGTGTAGTCGGCGTACTGCACCGACAAAGGCGCCCATTGGGGTACCTGGCGGTCGCAGCGACCGGCATAGGCCAGGCCCAGATCCCGTGCGAACGGAGTGAGCGACCAGCCGTCGGCAGCGATGTGATGCACCACCACAACCAGCACATGCTCATCGGTCGACACGGTAAAAAGCTCAGTGTGAAGCGGACTTTCACTCGCCAGTTCGAACGCGTACCGGGCCGCCGCGTCGATACCCGTACGCAGCCGGCCCTCCGACCAACCAGTGGCATCGACGACCTCGCATGCGAAGCCGGCCCGCTCCGCGGGAATCACCACCTGCCGAGGTGTCCCGTCGACCGCCGCGAACACCGTGCGCAGGCTTTCGTGGCGGGCCACGACATCGGCGAGCGCCGCGCCCAACGCGTCGGTATCCAGGTGCCCGCGCAGCCTCAATGCCACCGCGATGTTGTAGATCGGCGAAGGCCCCTGCAACTGGTCGATGAACCACAACCGGTTCTGAGCGAACGACAACGGGAGCGCCGCCGGCCGCGCCCCCGCCACCAACGGCTCGGGCCGAGGAGCATCCCCGCCGACGAGGCACGCCAGCTCGGCAACCGTAGGCGCCTCGAAGATGACCCTGACCCCGAGATCAGCGCCCAGGGTGGTGTTTACCAAAGAGATCAGACGCATCGCCGACAGCGAGTCGCCACCCAAATCGAAGAACGAATCGTCGACACCAACCCGCTCGAGCCCCAGCACGTGGGCGTAGATCCCGACGAGGATTTCCTCGACCGCACCAACCGGGGCTCGGTAGCGATCACCATCCCGGTACTCCGGCGCCGGCAGGGCCTTGCGGTCGAGCTTCCCCGAGGAGGTCAGCGGCAGTTCCTCAAGCGCCACAATGTAGGTCGGCACCATGTAGTCGGGTAGCCAAGCGCTCAATCGCTCGCGCACGCCGCCGATCTTGGTGTTGGTGCGCGGGTCATTGGCATGGCTGATGCGCTGCTGGGCCCAGACGGAGGGCTGGTAGAGATCGGTCAGCCGCGGGGCCGGAAGCCCGTCGTCTGCGATGAAAACCGCACTAAGACTGCCGAGTTGGGTGCCATAGGTCACCGCGACGTGATATCCGGCGGCCTCGCCGAGGCGATGCAGTTCTTCCGGATCGACGGCCTCGGGACCGGCGGCCGCTTGGGCCAGGGCGTCGACCACGGATAGCCCCGCCGCCAGTGCGGCCTCGACCCTGACATCGTCTATCTGTCCGGCACGGGGAATGTCGGTGACGCGGATGACGGCCGGACGTCGGGACACCAGCTCGTCACGCAGCCCGCGCAGGCTCGCACATCGGGCCCACGTCCAGGTGGACTCGGCGCTCACCGAACGTGCGGGCGTAGGAGTCTTGTGGATGACAACGTCATAGCGGTACCGGCTCAGTTCGTTGTCGGCCCATCCGCGCTTGACTCGGATATCCAGCCCACCCACCGACGGGCAGGAATCCGCCCAGGTGGTGAAAAATTCTGGAGCCAAAAGCAATTCGGTCTCACCGCGCATCGCATGGCGGACTCGGCCGCGGATCTCGGCCGTATCAGCGCCGCCGGAGCGCCCCACCGCGATGGCGGTTTGGAAGGCACCTTGCAGGGCGTGATTGCGGATATCGCCGATGAATACCGCGCCGCCGGGGGCCAACAGATCCATCGCGGTGTCGATGACCTCGGCGAGATACCCCGCATTGGGGAAGTATTGGACAACAGAGTTGAGGACGATGGTGTCGAAGTGGCTGCGCGACAGTCCCTCCGTGACGTGTGCGGGCTGGGCCAGCAGCTCGACTCGATTACGCCACGAGACCTGTAGCTGCTCCAGTGAGCGTGCCAGATTGTCGATCGCCACCGCCGAAAAGTCGGTGGCCACATACTGATCGCACTGCGGAGCGATCTCCGATAGCAGCAATCCCGAACCCGCGCCTATCTCCAGCACACGTTTCGGTCGCAAGGACATGATCCGGTTCACTGTGGCGCAACGCCATTCGACCATCTCCTCGAGCGGGATCGGCTCGCCCGTGTAGCTGCTGTTCCAGCCGCGGAAGTCCATGCCGAAGCTGGACGCGATATCGGCGCCGTACAGGTCGTCGTATAGGTGTTTCCACTCCTCGACATCTCCGGCGTCGTGGTCGGCGACGGTTTGATCGAGAGTCACGTAGGCGACCAGGTGCGAGCCGGCGGCGCCGTCCTGCACGGTGACGGCGGCCTGGGTCACCTGCGGGCAGGCCAGCAGGGTGTTCTCGATCTCCCCCAATTCGATGCGCTGCCCACGCAGTTTGATCTGACCGTCGGCACGGCCCAAATACTCCAGGACTCCGTCGGGAGTCCACCGCACCAGGTCGCCGGTGCGATACATCCGCTGCCCGGCCACACCGAACAGACTCCCAAAAGGATTGGCCACGAACCGCTCCGCGGTCAGCTCAACTCGGCCCAGATAGCCATGTGCCAATGCAGGCCCACTCAGATACAGCTCGCCCACCACCCCTACCGGGACTGGATTGAGCCAGGCGTCGAGCACCAGTGCGCGCACCCCGGCAATCGGGGCGCCGATGCGGACCGGCTGCCCCGCCTTGAGCGGCGCGCAGGTGACCCAGATGGTGGTCTCGCTGGGGCCGTACCCGTTGAACATCCGCCGATCCGGCGCCCAGGCTTCCACCAGCTCCGGAAGACAAGCCTCCCCGACGGCGATCAGCGTGTGCAGCCCATCGAGCCGACCCCGATCCAGCGTCGAGAGCACCGTGGGGGTAAGTATCGCGGCGCTGACCTTCTGCCTGTGCAGCAAGGAAGTCAGCGCCTCCCCGGCATACACCTGCGGCGGGGCGATCACCAATGCCGCTCCCGACCCGGCCGCCAACAACAACTCACCGACTGACGCATCAAAGGTCGGCGAGGCCACCATGAGCACTCGCGCGTCCGCATCCAACCCGAACAGATCGCATTGGGCCGCCGCCCAACCCAGCAGACCCGAGTGACTGAGCGCCACCCCCTTGGGGACACCCGTCGAGCCGGACGTGAAGATCACGTACGCGGTGTCCGCCGCCGTCAGCACCGACAGCCGATCCGCATCCGTGATCGGCTCCGCGGAATACCCGGACACCTCCAGACCGTCGATGCGCAGGACCGGGAGCGACCCGACGGCGGCGACATCGTCAGCGCCGCAGGTCAATACGCATACCGCTCCCGCGGCGTCCAGCACCGAGGCGATCCGCTCGACGGGATGGTCCAGGTCCACCGGCACGTACACACCACCGGCCTTGACCACTGCCCACCACGCGACAACCAGTTCGGTACACCGATCCATCGCCACGCCCACCGCATGCTCCGGGCCCACACCCATGTCGATCATCTTGCGCGCCAACCGATTTGAATACTCGTCGAGCTCACGATACGATATTGTTCGCACACCGTCGAGCACCGCCGGCGCATCCGGGTGGGCCGCTACCGCAGCGGCCAACAGCCGCGGCGTCACCCCGACCGGCGCCGCCGTAGTCGCACCGGACAACCCCGACAACACCCGATCACGCTCAGCGCGATCCAGCAGATCCACCGACGACAGCCGCCGGGTGGGATCCGGAGCCATCGCGACCAGTACCCGCTGCAATCTGTCGACGAGCGCCCCGATGCCGACGGCGTCGAACACGTCGGTGTCGTACTCGACGTGCAGGCCGAGTTCACGGCCGGGCAGGGCTTCCACCGTCAGCGGGTAGTGGTTGTACTCGCGGTTGGTGAACTCGGCTATCGCCAGCCCATCCGCGCCCAGCATCATGCCACTGTCGATGGGATAGTTCTCGTACACGAAAAGCGTGTCGAATAGTTGCTCGTGGCCGGCCACGCGGTGAATCTCGCTGAGCGCCAGGTGCTGATGCTCAAGTGTGTCGTTGTGGGCCTTCTGCAGCTGCGCAAGTAGGTCTGCGGTGGTCGTAGTGGCGGTGATGTTGGCGCGTACCGGAACCGTGTTGATCAACAAGCCCACCATCGATTCCGCGTTGGCCACCTCCAGCTGACCGACGCGCGACCGGGGGGTTCCGAAGACGACATCTTGTTGACCGGTCAACAAGGTCAGCACCATCGCCCAGGCGCCCTGCAGCACCGTGCTGAGGGTGGTGCGGCAGGAGCGCGCCAGTTCGCCGAGGGCTCGTGTGGTCTGCTCGGATACCCGGGACGTCTCAAATCCCCGCTGCCCCTGCCCCAACCGATTCTTGGGTCCGACCAGTGTGGGAGCTTCGAGTCCGCCCAACACCTCACCCCACGCCTCGCGAGCCGCCTCCAGATCCCGATCGGCCAACCAGGTGAGAAACGCGCGATACGACCCGGCCGCGGCCAGCCGCTGTCCGTAGTAGCTCGCGAAGATCTCCCGCAGGAGGATCGGCAGCGACCACCCGTCGAGCAGGATGTGGTGACTGGTCAGCACGAACCGATGCCGACACTCCTCGATACGGATTAACGCGGCCCGAAACGCGGATTGGCGCGCGAGGTCACACACCGCGGCACGTTCGGCGCCACACACCTGCGCGATCAGCTCATCCGTTTCCGTGTCGCCGCCACCGAGATCGACATATCGCCACTGCACTGCGGGATGAGCCGGAATTACCTGCACCGGCTCCTCGAACTGTTGGCTGAACAGGGCCGCCAGGTGTGGGTGCCGACCGACGACGGTGCGCATCGCATCGTGTAGACGGTCGGGGTCCAGCGGGCCGGTCAGGGTGAAATCCAGCTGGACCGCGTACATATCGTCCCCGGCCTGCGCGGTGCCGGCGTGGAACAACAGCCCCCGCTGCAACGGGGTCAACGGCAAAATATCGGCTACGTCATATTTCCGTTGCAGCTCGTCGATCTGCAACTGGCTCAGCCGCGCGGGTGCAATATCGGACGGCGTCAGACCACCTCCACCGGACCGCACGTGAGTGCAGATTCCGGCCAGCGCCTCGAACCACAGCCTACTGAGCCGGGTGACCTGCGCCTCGTCGAGAATCGAGGTCGCCCAAGTCCATTCGGCATGCAAGCACGGGCCGGAGCCGGTGTCTATCGCGCCCGCATTGAGCTCGACGGTGTGCATCAACGGCATCGGTACCGCCTCGGCGGTGCCGATTGCCGACAGCCCATCATGATGGATTCGCCAGCCGTCGCCGAAGAATCCGGCCGCCGCCCCCAAACGTCCCAGGTAGTTGAAGGCGATCGACGGGTCGCCCCCCTCCAGATCGACATCGTCGTTGAGGTAGCGCAACAATCCATAGGTCAGCCCGTGCGGAAGCGCGCGAAGCTGCTCTTTGGCACCCTTGATCACCGCCCCGAGCGCCGCCTCACCCGCCACCACCTGCGCCCAGCACAATCCCGAAACAGATAGCGACACTGGATACTTGGTGGTGAACCAGCCGACGGTATGCGATAGGTCAAGGTCCGGGCTCAGTTCCTCGTGCCGCCCGTGGCCTTCGACGTCGATCCCGATCGCAGCATCACGGTCGCCCAGGAACTCCGCCCACGCCAACCCGAAGGCGATCAACAGGATGTCTTGCGCCCTGGTATGAAACGCCACCGGCACCTCGCCCAGAAGGATTCCGGTGGTCTCGGAATCCAGTTCCACCGACAAACGTCCAGCGGTGGCGTAGGTGTCCGCCCCGGGATCCGCCGCGGGCAATGCGGCAGGTGTCGCCGTCACCTCCCTCCAGGCGCCCACCTGCTTGACAACATCCGGCCGGCTCGCGTGCTCGGTCAACACCGATGCCCACCGGGCAAACGACGTCCCGGCGGCGGGTAGCACCACCGGCTGTCCCGAACGATGCTGCGCCCAGGCAATATTCAAGTCTTCCAACAAGATCAACCAGGACACCGCATCAACGGCAAGGTGGTGAATGATCAACACCAGCTGGCAGGGGGACTCGACCCACAGGGCGCTCAGCATCAGCCCGGCCGCCGGGTTCAACCGTGACCGCGCCTCCTGTAATGCCTTGTCGGACAGCTCGTCCACCGACCGCAGACGTCTACGGGCATCCACCGAGCCCACTTCCGGTACCTGCAGTGACCAGCCGCCTACCTCGTCGTGATCCACACGCAGCCGCAACATTGCATGACGATCCAGCAAAGCCTGCAACATGGTCACCACATCGACCTCGCCGACCCCGGCCGGAGCCTGCACCAGCACCGCCTGGTTGAACTCGTCGGTTGGTCCATCCACCGCTGCTAGCCAGCGCATGATGGGTACGGCCAGCACGGGCCCGATACCCTCGTCGATCACGTGAGCTCCGCTGTCGGTGACACTGGCCACTCTGGCCAGCCGCGCCACGGTCTGCTCCACGAAGATGTCTCGTGGGCGACACGTCAGACCCGCTGCCCGCGCCCGCGTCACCACCTGCACCGACAAGATGCTGTCGCCACCAAGCTCGAAGAAGGATTCGTCGACCCCCACTCGCTCGAGCCCGAGCACCTCGGCATAGATGCCCGCCAGGATCTCCTCGATCGCATCGCCCGGGGCGCGATACTCGCCCGCGCTGTATTCGGGTGTCGGCAGCGCACGTACATCAAGCTTGCCGTTGACGGTCATGGGCAGCGTTTCCAGCGCCACCACCATGGCCGGCACCATGTAGTCCGGTAGCCGTTTGACCAGCGCTCCGCGCGCCTCGGCGGGGTCCGCCGACCCGGTGATGTAGCCGACCAGCCGCTTGTTGCCCGGACGGTCCTCGCGAGCGATCACCACTGCCGCCTCCACGCCGTCCAACTCGGCGAGAGCGGATTGGATCTCACCCAGTTCGATGCGATACCCACGAACCTTGACCTGCTCATCGGCGCGACCGAGATAGTCCAGCTGTCCGTCGGCACGCCAACGCACCAGGTCCCCGGTGCGGTACATCCGATGGCCCGGCCTCCCGAACGCGCAGGCCACGAATCGCGACGCGGTCAAGCCGACCCGACCCACGTAGCCGACCCCGACTCCGGCACCGGCCACATACAGCTCACCGATCACCCCGGCGGGTACCGGCCGCAGCCACTCGTCCAGCACGAACAATGCCGCCCGGGGTACCGGCGAGCCAATCGGAGGAGTACCTGACCCCGCATTCAGGGGCGCACTGATCGACGCACAGATCATCGTCTCGCTGGGACCGTACGCATTGACCATCACCCGCCCCGGTGCCCACCGATCCACCACATCCGGTGGGCAGGCCTCCGCACCAATCACCAACGCCGTCGAATCCAGCCCCAGCGGCGATAACGCCTGTACCGCCGAGGGAGTTTGACTCAGGACCGTGACCTTCTCGGCCACCAGCAAGGCGTGAAGATCCTCCGGTGCGCGGGTCACTTCTTCGGGAACCACCACGAGCCGCCCGCCACGCAGTAACGCGCCCCAGACCTCCCACACCGAAAAATCGAAAGAATAGGAGTGACTCTGCGACCACACCCCGGCGGGCGGCAGTATCAGATCCAACGATGCAAACAGCTGCGTCACGTTACGGTGAGTGATCGCAATACCTTTAGGCACACCGGTGGTACCGGAGGTATAGATCAGGTAGGCAAGATCGTCGGGGGTCGGCGCCGGGGGCGCCGTGCCGGCTTGGTTATCCACGGCAGGGTCGTCGACATCGACGAGTGGCAGCTCGAATCCAACGAACCGGTCGGCCAGATCTTTGGTGCTCACCACCGCGGTTGGACCGGCATCAGCGACCATAAATGCGATCCGCTCGGCCGGCAGTGCCGGGTCGATCGGCAGATATGCCGCCCCCGACTTGAGCACCGCCAGGATTGCCACGACCGCCTCTGCAGACCGCGGCAACATCAACGCCACATACCGCCCCGGTCCCACACCTTGGGCAATCAATAAGTGCGCCAACCGATTAGCCGATCCATCCAGTTCACGGTAGGTCAACGACCGGCCCTGGAAAGTCAGCGCCGTCGCATCCGGGGTGCGAGCCACCTGCGCGGAAAACAACTCCGGAACCGACATCGCGCCGGCCGCAGGTTCGGTCAGCACCGCGAGGTTACCGACCTCATCCAGGCGCGCGCGCTCGTCGGCGCCCAGCAGATCCATCGCCGACAGCCGCCGATCCGGATCGGCGGCCATTGTCACCAGCAGCCGCTCCAATCGAGCCACCAGATCCGCAGCATCAAAATTCGAAAAGGGCTGTCCGGCACCCACTGTGCTCAAGAAGTGCTCATCACCGAACCCAAGGAAGAACAGGCCAAAATGCCCCACCGGGCCGAAGGTCGTGTAGGTAGCGGTTGCCGGTACACCACCGAAATCCAAGGTGAGTCTTGCCGGCACGAAATTGACGACTACCCGATTGGGCACCTGCCTCGGGCCACGAGAGTCGCTCTCGCCGATAACCGCGTTCACCGGAAAACGTTGATGCCGCAGTGCCTCCCGGGCCTTCCTGTCGACCTGATGGCAAAAATCGGCCACCGTAGCTTCCGGGCCCGCATTCAAGACCAGTGGCACCACACCGGCGAGCATGCCCGGACGGACCTTTGACGCCGGATCCACTCTTCGGCTTACCGGGAAGTCCAGTACTACCTCATCCGAACCGTCAGCACTCCATCCACGTACCAAGAGCGCGCACGCCGCGGTCAGCACGGATGATCTACGGACCCGTAGAGCCTTGGACAGCTCCTTGACCCGTCCGATTACGGCGGAGTCCAGTTGGACCGGGGCGGAGGGCGAATACGGATCCTGCTCGTCGGCGATCTGCGGCGGCCGATAACCCGTTTCATCCCCCGAGGGCAGGTTCCCGGCCCAATAGTCCCGGTCTTCCACGTAGTCGGTGGACGCCACGTAGTCCGCCTCGCCGGCGACGAAATCCTGTAGCGAGCCGAAGAAGGCGGGAGAAATAGCGATGCCCGCGGCAAGCGCGGAGTAGACAGCCGCAATCCGCCTTCCCACCAGGGCGATACCCAACCCATCGATGATGATGTGGTGGAGACACCCGAACCAGTAGTACTCATCGTCTCGTGTTCGGAACAACGCGAATTTGACCAGCGGGCCGGTGAGCGGCATCGGTGTCCGTTGGATCGACGCCGCCATGCCGCGAGCTTCCTGCGTCGGATCTCCCGATTCCCTCAGGTCATAGCAGGCCATATCCACATCGGGCTCATCAATGACCCTCTGGAAGACCTTGCCATCCACCTCGAAGATGCCGGCCCTCATCGATTCGGCCTCGCCCACCACGTGACGAATCGCCTGCTGGAGCAGGCCACTCTCGACCGCTCCCTCGATCCGTACCAGCACACCCAACTGCCACGCCGTATCGAAGCGCCCTGTTTGTAGCGCAAGCCATATATCCAGTTGTTCTCGCGTTAGCGGAAACGCCCGGTCATCGAGTTCCACTGAGACCTCCCAGCTTTACCGTGCCGCTCATGCCCAGGCGGTCTGCGCATCGCCGACCCTGCGCACGCCGCCCTGCACCTGCCATCCCCGAACGGATGGAGCTTCGCCGATCGCCCTTCGTGTCTAGACAGCTAACTCGATAGCGCTACACGCGACCCGAATACAGTTGCAGCACTGCATGATTAATCGCTCCGGCAAACCAGAGCGCCAACCAGTCCACTTGCACTCAGTGTTGGATCTTGATGTCACATATGACGATCTAACAGCTGCTCGTTGTACCCCGCCAGAAATTTGCGAAACTTTCAGGCCAGATACAGGTAATTAGGGGCTCAGGATTCGTCGGCGAACGGCTACCGCACGCCCACGAATGGCCTCACATCGCATTCTCGGCGCGAGTGACTGTGTAGCGATCCGTGCCCAGAATTCCGTTCTCACATAAGAGATTCCCGAATCCCACGCGTGTCTCACTAGCCAGCTAAACAACGTCGACTGAGGGCACCGCCGAGCGCTCCCCGCGGACACGTTGCACCGTCTCTCTTCCTGCCCCAGGAGCAACACGGCAGTGTTTGCTAATCGGGTCACAGTCGACGCAGTCGTTTGCCCAATCGAGGTTGTCGCCATGGCTGACACGAACGTCGAATCGCGTCGTGTTTGTAGCTGAAAGCATCCGGCCCATCATTACCGAGCGGCGCCACCTGGCCTATCCGTACAGCGGATCCCATCGCCTGGCTACATCATGGGGACGACTTCCGAATAACTGTCTACTTGCCCGAGGGTCAGCGCGAAATTGTTGTGCAACGCAAGGATTCGTACCGCCCGAAAATGACGTGGCGATGACACTTGGCGGCACTTAATCCGGAGCGCCTCGGCCTCGCCCTACTGCACGACTGAGTGCGCGGCAGCCCGCTCGGCGAGATTTTCTTCGACCTCGTGCACCCACACCCCATGGGCGTGCGTGGTGTCCACCTCTATCTCGAACCGCTCCGTCATATCCGGGGTGACATCGGCCAGGTCCACATAGAACTGCTCATACCAGCGGCGGTGCTGGTAAACGGCGCCGTCCTCCTGGGTGAGCAACGGATTGTCGATTCGCGTCTTATTCTTCCAGATCTCGACGTCTTCCAGGAACCCGTCACCGAACGACATGGCCAGCGCCGCGGCCAGCTTCTTGGCGTTCTCCGGTGGCAGGTCGGGCATCTCCTGAATGGCAACGCCCCACTGCAGGACAAAGGAATCGTGCGTCACCGGGTAGTGGCAGTTGATGAGCGCCACTTCGACGGTGAATCCGGGGCCGAGATCGTTGTGGATCCAGTCGATCATGTACGCCGGCCCGAAGTAGGTGGCCTCGGACCGCACACCCGTTCCTTCCCAAAGCTTTTCGGGATCGGGGACGTAATCGGGCCGCGGCTTGGACTCCATGAACTGACTGGCCGTCTGCCCCTCGATGACGTTCTTGAAGTACGTCGGGTAGGCGTGGTGGATGTAGAAGAAGTGCGCCATGTCGACATTGTTGTCGACGATCTCGCGGCAGTGCGATCCTTCGATGAGAATCGAATTCCATTGCCATGACGACCATTTGCCCTCTCCGTAGCCGTCAATCGTCGGCGGCGCCAGCTCGGGCGGCGGCACCGTACCCTCCGGGTCGTGCCACACCAGCAGCTGTCCGTTCACCTCAAGGGTGGGCCAGCTGCGAGTGCGGGCCAATTTGGGGGTGCGCTTGGCATACGGCACCAGCTTGCACTTGCCGTCGCCACCCCAACGCCAGTCGTGGAACGGACAGGCCACGTTGCCGTCCTTGATGGTGCCCTGCGAGAGGTCACCGCCCATGTGCCGGCAATAGGCATCCAGAACGTGTAACGCCCGCGCGGCGTCGCTGTAGACCACGAGTTTGGTACCGAACGCTTCGATACCGTGCGGCTCCCCGTCACGAAACGACTCCGCCAATCCGAGACAGTGCCATCCCCTAGCAAACCGGTTCATCGCTGTGCCACTGTCGATTTCGCGGATCGCGTCGTCAGTCTGTATTGAATGATCTTCGCGCAAGCTGGGGGTACCTCCCACTTGTGGGGGCCTCATCGCGGGGGCCTCCCCTTCGGACCTGTCTCCAATACTGCGCGCTACAGCAGCCGGTGTCGCCCATATGCCCTGAATTGAGCATCGAGTGCATTTTTGTCCTGCGGCCGCATCCGTTCGAACACCGGATCGCCGCGTCCCTCCCACCGCAGCACTGCGTCCTCGCAGTGCCAACGCTGCTCCTTCAACTCGCGTTTGAGCACCTTGTTGGATCCCGTGACCGGCAGGCTCGCCGATACCCGCAAGAACCGCGGGATTCCCTTGCTCCCCAAGTCTTCCTGCGTCTTGAGAAACTCACTGAATCCCTCGGCGTCGAACTCGGCCGGATCGGCGACCTCGATGGCAGCCATCACACGATCGCCAGAACGAGGGTCTGGTACCGCGTAGACACCCGCCGCGATCACGGCGGGGTGGCGCCGCAGCACCCGTTCGATGGTCAGCGCCGAGGTGTTCTCGCCGTCGACCCGGATCCAGTCGCCGCGCCGGCCGGCGAAATAGATGAACCCGGCCGCATCGAGGTAGCCCAGGTCGCCGGTCCAGTACCACCCGTCGCGAATGCGGTCGGCGTCGGCATCGTCATTCTTGTAGTAGCCCTCAAAACCGCGCCGTCCCTGTTTGTCGACGATCTCGCCGACCGCCTCGTCGACATTGAGTACACGTCCATGCTCATCGAATACCGCCGCGGCACAGTCTTGTAACGTCTCCGGATCCACGATGGCCACGCCCTCGTGCGCCGGACGTCCCAGTGCGCCGGACGGCGTCTCGGGGTCGAGCGTGACCGCTCCCCCGCCCTCGCTGGATCCGTAGCCCTCGAACAGTTCCGCGCCGAACCGTCGTCGAAACTCAGACTGATCCTCCGGCGAAGCCTCGGTGCCGAATCCTCGCACCAGCTGGTTGTCGGCGTCATCGGGCTGCTCCGGGGTCGCCAACAGGTACCCGAGCGCCTTGCCGACGTAGGTGAAGAACGTCGCGCCGAAATACCTGACATCGGGCAGAAAACGCGATGCCGAGAAGGTGGGCGTCAGGCATACCGTGGCACCGTTGGCCAGTGCGGGAGCCCACAACGCCATCAGTGCGTTCCCGTGGAACAGCGGCATACAGCAGTAGTCGATATCGCGGCGGATATGCCCGAATTTCTCGGTGGCCAAGTGCGCGATCTGCGCCAGCCGTCCCTGGCTGCATTTCACCGCCTTGGAGGCGCCGGTCGTGCCGGAGGTGAACAGCAGCAGGAACAACGAATCGGCACCCACCCCAACGGAAACCGTCGCCGCGGTGCGGTTCTCGTCGAGCCGGGCGAGGTACTGGGGGCTGTCGATCACCAGAAACCGATCTTCGGCAAGGCCGAGATCGAGATGCTGGAGCCGGTCGAGGTGTTCGGTGTCGGTGACGATCAGCTGACAGTCGGTGTGACGAATCTCGGCCACCATCTCCGCTGCGCCGCGCGTGGGGTTGATACCGACGATGGTGGCCCCGGTCAGCGCGGCACCGCCCAGCCAGAAGACGAAGTCAGGAAGGTTCTCCAACAGCACGCCGATATGAAAGGGGCCCTCGACCCTCAGCTTCTGCGCGAGCGCGGCCCGTGCGGCGGATTCGCCGACGACCTCGTCCCAGGTCCAGTCGCGGTCCCGGGTGCGCAACCCTGGGTTGTTATCGCCGATCCGGTCGAGGAGCATCGTGGCGATATCGGCGCGCGGTGTGGAAGCGTCGGGCATATCGCCGATGATGCACCCATCAGGTGCCGGTACTCATCGGGCACGAGCTTGGTGATGCTCTGCGCCACGGCGCCCGGATAGATCTGCTTGAGAAACCCGCGGTGACGACATCGCGCTGGTCGAAATGGGACACGATCGTGAAGACAGAGTCAGCGCCCAGTCCGGGCTGTTTGTCCATCTCGTTCTATGTACTTCGATCCAGAACTTCTATTCGACAAAATTTCTGAGAACTCTCTAAGGCCCGTGCGCGTTCTGCCGGGTGGCGCGCGATAGCATCGGTGACCATGACCGAAGCCACGGCCACCACCGAGCCGGATATCCACACCACCGCGGGCAAGCTTGCCGATCTGCGTCGGCGTACCGAGGAAACACTGCATCCGGTTGGTGAGGTCGCCGTCGAGAAGATCCACGCCAAGGGCAAGCTGACCGCCCGCGAGCGCATCTCCGCGCTGCTCGACGAGGGCTCGTTTGTGGAGCTGGACGCGCTGGCCAAGCACCGCAGCACCAAATTCGGCCTGGAGTCCAAGCGGCCGCTCGGCGACGGTGTGGTCACCGGCTTCGGCACCATCGACGGCCGCGATGTCTGCATCTTCAGCCAGGACGTCTCGGTATTCGGCGGCAGCCTCGGTGAGGTGTACGGAGAGAAGATAGTCAAGGTGCAGCAGCTGGCCCTCAAGACCGGCCGCCCGCTGATCGGCATCAACGAGGGCGCTGGTGCCCGCATCCAGGAGGGTGTCGTCTCCCTCGGCCTGTACAGCCAGATCTTTCACAACAACATCATCGCCTCGGGCGTGATCCCGCAGATCTCGCTGATCATGGGGCCGGCCGCCGGTGGGCATGTGTACTCCCCCGCGCTAACCGACTTCATCGTCATGGTCGACCAGACCAGCCAGATGTTCATCACCGGGCCTGACGTCATCAAGACCGTCACCGGCGAAGACGTCACCATGGAGGAGCTTGGCGGCGCCCACACCCACGAGGCCAAGTCCGGTACCACGCACTACGTCGCCTCTGGCGAGCAGGATGCCTTCGACTACGTCCGCGACCTGCTGAGCTACCTGCCCTCGAACAACGCCTCCGAGCCGCCGCGCCATCCCGGCCCCGAACCGACCGACGGCGCCATTGAGGACCACCTCACCGAAGAAGACCTCGAGCTGGACACGCTGATCCCAGACTCCCCAAACCAGCCGTACGACATGCACGAGGTCATCACCCGCATCCTCGACGATGACGAGTTCCTCGAAGTGCAGGCCGGCTACGCGCAGAACATCGTCATCGGATTCGGACGCGTCGACGGCCGCAGCGTCGGCATCGTCGCCAACCAGCCCACCCAGTTCGCCGGCTGCCTAGACATCAACGCCTCGGAGAAAGCCGCGCGGTTCATCCGGACCTGCGACTGCTTCGGCATCCCGATCATCACCCTGGTGGATGTGCCCGGGTTTCTGCCCGGTACCGAGCAGGAGTACAACGGCATCATCCGCCGCGGCGCCAAGCTGCTGTACGCCTACGGCGAAGCCACCGTCCCGAAGATCACCGTCATCACCCGTAAGGCCTATGGCGGGGCGTATTGCGTGATGGGATCGAAGGACATGGGCGCCGATGTCAACGTCGCCTGGCCCACCGCGCAGATCGCCGTCATGGGCGCCTCGGGTGCGGTCGGGTTCGTGTACCGCTCCCAGCTGGGCGAGGCCGCCAAGAGCGGTGAGGATGTCGACGCCCTCCGCCTGCAGCTGCAGGCGGAGTACGAGGACACCCTGGTGAACCCGTACGTCGCCGCCGAGCGCGGATACGTCGACGCGGTCATCCCGCCGTCACATACCCGCGGTTACATCGTGACGGCACTGCGCCTGCTCGACCGCAAGATCGTGCGGCTCCCACCGAAGAAGCACGGAAACATCCCGCTATGAGTCAAGAGAGCGCGGAGGACCACGTGACTGACGAAGCCACAGAGATCATTTCCGCCGAACAGGGGCCCGGCACCGAGGACAAGGTCAAGGCCGCCGACATCGAGGTGGTCAGGGGCAACCCGGCCGATGCGGAGATCGCGGCCCTGGTCGCGGCGCTCAGTGCGCTGGCCTCCAAGGCCGAAGCCGAGAGTCTCACGACGCACAACCGCTGGGGCCAACCCGTCGACAAGCTGCGGTATAGCGCACACAGCTGGCAGCTGGTCACCCTGCTCCAGCGCACAAAGCTGGCCCGCTAGACGCTGTCTCGCTAGAGAATCGGAGACCGGCTGTGCCTGTTCTAGTTCTGGCGTCCGCATCGCCCGCCCGCGAACGGATCTTGGAGCAGGCCGGTCTCAACCCGGTCGTCATCGTGTCGCACGTCGACGAACATCTCGTCATGGCGACGCAGCCCTCGGGTATCGCACCGGCCCGCGCCGTCGAGGTGCTGGCCTCCGCCAAGGCCTTTGATGTCGCTTCCGGCCTTGCCGGCGAAGTCGCCTCCGATGCGGTGGTGCTGGGCTGCGATTCCATGCTCCTGCTCGACGGCTCGTTACAGGGCAAGCCGGGCACCGTCGAGGAGGCGCGCCGCCGCTGGGGGCTGATGGCCGGGCGTTCGGCCGAGCTGCTGACCGGGCACTGCCTGATACGGGTCATCGACGGTAAACCGGTCGCGCGAGTCAGTGAAACACGTTCGACTACAGTGCATTTCGGTAGCCCCTCGGCAGAGGACCTCGACGCGTATCTGGCCACCGGCGAGCCGCTGCAGGTGGCCGGTGCATTCACTCTCGACGGCCTGGGCAGCTGGTTCGTCGAGGGGATCGACGGCGATCCGTCGAATGTCATCGGCGTCAGTGCGCCCCTGGTCGGCCGGATGCTGAACAACCTTGGCGTGCCCGTGTCGTCGTTGTGGGTGCGGCACGAAAAACATCTGCCACCCAAGCCGTTCCACCCCGATACGCCCACCGTCACGCCGCTGCCCCCGCGCATGGTTCCCGTATTCGATTCACTTGTCATGATCGGGCCAACCCAGCAGCAGGTCTTCAAGGACGCCCACGGCAACCCGATCCCGCATATGCCGTCCGTCAATGCCAGCTTCCAAACCGTATGCAGTGATGACTCGTTCGATCTCGGGGTGCACACCAACCGGGGAGCCTGCCTCTGGACGGGCGATTACCTGAACACGGGAGACGGAATCCAGCTGATTCCGGTCGACCCCGCGGAGCCTTCGGTCGCCTTGGGTGGACGTTCCAAACCCCTTGCGCTGCCGTCGGATGCGCAGGACGGCGCCCGGCTGCTACCCACCGGATCGGCGGAATTGGCGCACCGGTCATTGTTGTTCGCCTCGTGCATTCCGTCTCCTGGATGCAGCACCTTCGTGTCGGCGAATACCACTGTGTATGACGTGAGCGAGCCGGGTAAAGCCTCGTACCGGCCGATGGGTGTCATGGTCGGTGTCTCACAACCGAGTGGTGTTTCGATGCCCGGCCGACGGATGCTGGTGGCCGGGAACATCGGAACCGGGCCCTGGGCACCCCGATTTGCTTGGCTCACACCGCCGATCGATAATCCGGCGTTCCTGGACTCGTCGGCGTGGGAGAAGATCGGACAGATCGACGGTGGTGGCGACCGCGAGAATCAGTTGTTCGCTCTACCCGCAGGCGGATTCGGACTGCTTGATTCCAACGGCGCCGGCGACGCGCACATCGGACTCAAACTGTTCCGAACTCCGCAGGAACTGGTCAGCGCACCGATGACGGTGCTGATCCGCAACGATCCGTCGGACCCTCGGCCCGATGATCCGTTCATCTCCAGGGATGCGCACAAGCTGCTACAGCCCTACGGACCACAAGTGGTCAATGTGACCATGAATGCCGACGGCACTCAGACTCTGCATTTCCTTGTGAGCCAATGGGTTACCGACCCCACCCGCGCGTACCGCACCATCCTCTACTCGATCGTGCTCACCCCGGAGTATCTGAGTATTTAACCCTCGCCGAATATTTCGGGGCGCGCTGCCAGAGCGCGCCAGTCCTCCGGCGTGCCTAGCAGTGCGAGCGCACTGCGCAGCATCGCCGCGCGCACGGCCGGACGGCCGGTACGCGGCGTCGAGAGGTACCGATAGCAGCCCGCCTGCATGCTGGCCAGCAGCACACCCAAGGTCTCCACCCCGGGTGCGGGCCTGCCGCTGGCGACCAGAGCCTGCCGCAGCACCTCGATGAGACGTTCTTCGTATGCTGCCCGCAGCTGACGCGCGGGTGAGGCCGGGTCGTGTTGTTCGATATGGAAGACAAGCCATGAGTCGCGGCCGCGTTCGGCCGTCTCGAGATACGCGTCAAGACCCGCACTCGCCTTCTCGATCAAATCGCCGCCGGCATTCACAACCGGCCCCCACTGCGTCAGCAGCTGTTGCTGGCTGTCCATCACCAAGGCTGTGATCACCTGCGCCACACCGTCGAAGAAGGCATAGAAGGTCGGTTTTGACAGTTCTGCGCGCTCGGCAATACGGGCGACCGTAGTGCCCCGGTAGCCGTGTTCGGCATAGACACCGCCGGCCGCGGCCAGAATACGTGCGCGTGTCCTGGCCCGCTGTTCGTCGGTCTGGGGCGGACGGCCCCTGGACCTCCGGGGATTGACAGCCATCGCTGCGCAGCCTACCTTTCATTTAATTTTACATCTGAGTAAGATTATTACAGCACTGGAGGCCGGGAAGGCATGACCGAGGTACACATCCCTACGCCCAACGGCGAGATCAGCGCCATTCTGGAGACACCCGCCGGTGCGGGCCCCTGGCCGGCGGTAGTGGTGCTCCATGACATCAGCGGATCCACCCCCGACCTGCGGCGCATCACCAAGAACGTGGCCGCGAACGGCTACGTTGCACTGGCGCCCAACCTGTATTCACGCGGCCGGATCCGCTGCATCACAAGAGTCTTGACCAATCTCGCCACCCGGCACGGCAAGGCAGTCGAAGAGGTGCTGGCCGCCCGCGACTACGTGCGGGCACTGCCGTACACCACATCCGCGGTGGCAGTCGCGGGCTTCTGCATGGGCGGCGGTTTCGCCTTGATCACCGCAACAAAGGGATTCGAGGCTGCCGCACCCTTCTACGGCGCAATGCCCGGGCCATACGGGGACCATTTCGAGGAGTCCTGCCCCATCGTCGCGAGTCTGGGCACGCGGGACCCATTCGTGATCCGGGGTGAGCCCCGGTTGCGGAAGGCACTGGACGCTCACGGCATCCCGCACGACATCAAGAAATACAACGCGGGACACAGCTTCGCCAACCAACTGCCGATGCAGCCATTGATGCGCATCGCTGGATTCGGATACTCCCCCGAGGCGGAGGCAGACGCATGGCAGCGGGTCTATGCCTTCTTCGACGAACATCTTCGCAACGACAAAGAACAGCTGCAGGAGGCCGAATGATGACCACCGCGACATTGGACCGAATCCGCGATCTTGTCCGGCCAGACGCGTTGAGCGGCGGCGCGCATTCGGCGGCCGGATACCTGGATCTCCTTCCGCCACCTTCCGATCAACCCCAGCGCGGCGCCCAAATCGCCATGAACAATCCCTTGGTGGCCTCGATCTACCAAGGCCCGTGGCGCTGGAGCCAGACCGTCCTCTACACCGGCATCACTCCGTCGGCCGAACGACGCCGTGCTGCCGAAGCCTTGCAGCTCGGCCCATCGCACCGACTGCTGGACGTCGCCTGTGGTCCCGGGAACTTCACCAAATACTTAGGGCAACAACAGGGGCCAGACGGTCTGGCGATCGGCCTGGACTTCTCCGAACCCATGCTGCAACGCGCGGTCCGGACCAATGTCGCTGACGGAGTCGGCTACCTACGTGCGGATGCCCGCACGCTGCCGTTCGATGACGGGAGCTTTGATGCGGTGTGTTGTTTTGCCGCACTGTATTTGGTGCCCGAACCCTTCAAGGTTCTCGACGCGATGATCCGGGTGCTGGCTCCGGGCGGCCGTATCGCGGTGATGACCAGCTGCACGCGTGGCCCCGTGCTGCTGCGGTCGGTGTCCGCCAAACTGGCAGCGCTGGGCGGCTTACACGGCTTTGATCGCTCGGACATCACCTCGGCGTTGCAGAATGCGGGATTCCAGGACATCGATCAGGAAGTCCGCGGCCTATCACAATTCGTGAGCGCCACGAAGAGTTAGACGAACGCGCTCAGCAGCAGAACCATCAAAAAACCGACGACCGAGATCACCGTTTCCATCACGGACCACGACTTGAGCGTCTGGCCCACAGTCATACCGAAATACTCCTTTACCAACCAGAACCCAGCGTCATTGACGTGGGAGAAGAAGAGCGATCCAGCGCCTATCGCAAGCACCAGCAGCGACACATGCGCGGTGGACATATCGACCGCGAGTGGGGAGACGATACCGGCGGCGGTGATGGTGGCGACGGTGGCCGACCCGGTGGCCAGTCGAATGAGCACGGCGATAAGCCAGCCGAGCAATAGCGCGGGGATCTGCCATTTCTCCGACCAGGCGCTTACGGCGTCCCCGACACCCACCTCGATGAGGGTCTGCTTGAATCCGCCTCCGGCACCGACGATGAAGACGATTCCCGCGATAGGGCCGAGTGACTTCTCGACGATTCCCGAGACACCCACGCGGTCAAGCCCCGAAGCCTTGCCCAGCGTCACCATCGCCACGAGCGTCGCCGCCAACAGCGCTACCAGCGGCGTGCCGGCCGTATCGAAAATCCTCTGCACCAACGATTTCGGATTATCGATCACCACATCGGAGAGGGCCTTCGCCAACATCAGTGCTACCGGAAGCAAGATCGTCGCCAGTACCGCGGCAACACTTGGAGCGGGTCCCGTGCGCTTGGCCTCGGGCGCCGTCGCGGTGGGAATCTCCAGTGGCCCCACCCAGCGTTCCGCCACCCGCGCATAGAGGGGCCCCGCCACGATCAAGGTGGGCACCGCCGCCAGGAGACCAAACGCCAGGGTGACACCCAGATCCGCCTGCAGTGCGTCCACCGCCACCAACGGACCCGGATGCGGCGGAACCAGTCCGTGCAACACAGACAGGCCCGCCAGCGCAGGGATTCCCACCCGCAGCAGTGGCACGTTTCCCCGACGCGCCACCAAGAGCACGATGGGAATCAGCAGCACAACACCCACTTCGAAGAACAAGGGCAACCCCAGCACCGCGGCGATCAACGCCACCGCCCACGGCAGCATGCGCGGACCGGAACGCCGCAGCACGGCATCGGCCACGATGTTGGCCCCGCCGGAATCGGCCAGCAGACGGCCGAGCATCGCTCCCAGACCGATGAGCAGTCCAACGCCGGCGATGGTCGAACCGAACCCTGTAACAAAGGATCCCAGCAGTTTGTCGAATGGAACGCTCGCGGTAGCGGCGAGAGCCCCCGATCCCAGCAGTAGCGCCAGGAACGGATGGATCTTGAGGCGGGTGATCAGCAGGATGATCACCCCGATGCTCAGCACCACCGCGGTGAGTAGTCGAAGATCGCTCGTGGTGTGCGGAATCTTCGACGCCGGGTCGGCAAGAAGCACGTTCATGTGCCGAGCTGCCTCAATGCCTCTGCTACCAGTTCGTCCGGCCCGGTGCCCACGTCCAGTACGGCTCCTCGCTCATCGGGTTGTAGCGGTTCGAGAATGTCGAACTGTGAGTCCAACAATGACGTTGGCATGAAATGTCCGGTGCGATGCGACATCCGGTCACCGATCAGAGTCCGATCCCCGGACAGGTGCACAAAGAAGGCATCGGGACACCCCGTACGAAGAACGTCGCGGTAACGGCGTTTGAGCGCCGAGCAGGTGACTACTCCACCGGTCCCCTCACGTCCCCGGTCTGACATCCATTCGGCAATCCGCTGTAGCCACGGCCATCGGTCTGTGTCTTCCAGTGGGATACCCGCCGACATCTTGGCGATGTTGGCCTCCGGGTGGAAGTCGTCCGCCTCCGCATAGGGCGCATCCAGCCTTTGCGCCAAGAGCCGCGCCACCGTGGTCTTACCGACCCCTGCAACACCCATCACCACAACAACAGGCCTCGCGCGTGTCACTGGACTCCTTTGGGCGCCTTCTGCGTCATGAAGCCGAACATGTATCCGGCTACGCGACGCATTTGGATCTCCTCGGCGCCTTCGGTGATGCGGTAGCGCCGGTGGTGGCGGTAGATGTGTTCGAAGGGCATGTGTCGTGAGTATCCCAGTCCGCCGTGGATCTGCATGGCGCGATCGGCCGCGTCGCAACACAGCCGGTTGGCGATGTAGTTACACATCGACACCTGCTCGGAGACCGAGAACGGGCCATAGGTGTCCATCGACCATGCGGTTTTATGGATCAGTGCGCGCAGCATCTCGCATTGAGTCTGCAGCTCGACGAGCGGAAACTGGATGGCCTGGTTCGACGCCAGTGGTTTCCCAAAGGGCTTGCGTTCCTTGGCATATTCGATCGACCGGTCGATGCAGTGCTGAGCGGCCCCGAGACTGGAGGCGGCCTGCCGAATCCGGTTCTCGTTGAAGAAGTGCTGCACAACACCCAGCCCGTGTCCCTCTCCACCGAATATCGCCGAGTCGGGAACCCGCACATCGGTCAACGAGATGTGGGCGTGGTCGGTGGGCATGTTGAACGTCCACAGGTATTCCTCGACCTTGAAGCCCGGGGCATCCGCGGGCACCAGGAATGCGGTGATGCCATGCCCGTCACCCGGTTCGCCGGAGCTGCGGGCGAAAATCAGGTCGGCGTTGGCAATGTGCACACCGGTGTTCCATGTCTTTTCGCCATTGATAACCCAGCCATCGCCGTCACGGATCGCACTGGTTTCCATATGGGTGGCATCGGAGCCGTGTTCAGGCTCGGTGATGCCGAATGCGAAGAACTTTGTGCCACTGGCGAGTCCCTCGACCCAGTCGGCCTTCTGCTCCGGGGAGCCGTACTCCAGCATGAGCAGCAGCCCCACGTTGTTGCCGACGATGGCGTGCTCGTTCTGCAGGTCGCAGTGCAGTCCGAGGCCACGCCGTGCCAGGTGCTCACGAATGACCGCCATACCCAGGTTGGACCCGTCACGTCCGCCGAATTCCGCAGGGAATGGGTATCGAAGGTGGCCTGCGGCGTCGGCTCGCCGACGGGCCTCGGCGAGCAGCGCCTCCCACTCGCCGTTGGGCAGACCACCACGGTCCCAGTCGGTTCGGGCATCCTCTCGTCGGTGATCGAAGAACCGCATGTTGTCATCGGCCTGTTCGAGCGGCACGATCTCGTGCTCGATGAACTCATCGAGCACGCCGAGATAATCGACGAGCTCTGGCGGGAGTTCAAAATTCATGGAGTCCATTCCCTGTCTATGGTTTGGTCAGCATCAACAAGTCCCACTCGATCTCGGGAATTCGGCGGCCACTGGCGGCCATCACGATGTCCCGCACGCTTCCGTCGAGGTAGGACGCTGTCTGCGCGGCAAGACCCACTCCCCACCACAGCGTGCCGAGCACCTTCCACCACTGGAACCGTTCGGAATCGAAAGTCCCGCCTTCGCCTTCGTACGCTCGCACGAATACGTCACGGCCCGCGAACCCGCCGAACTCGCGGTCGTCCACACCGAACCGCCACATGCGCAGCGCCGACCAGGCCACGTCACGCATGGGGTCACCAAAGCGAGTGGTGCCCTCCCAGTCCAGCACGGCGCGCAGCCCATCCTCGCCGACGATGATGTTGCCGTTGCGAATATCGGTGTGCACCAAGCACCGTCGAGCGGGCGGTCCCGGCATGCGCTCGGTCAGCCAGTAGAGCGTGCGCTGGAACACCGGCCGATCCGGGAGTAGCCCCACGACGCCCTCGCGCATCTGCTCCAACATGACGACCGCGGGCTCGGCCTCTCGATCGCCGGGAAGGTCGGGCGGCGCCATCGCCGGATCGATCCCGTGCAGCCGCCCCATTGCCGCACCGAGCTGGCCCGCCACCAGATCGTCGATCCCCTGGGACTGCACCAGCCGAAGCACCTTGCGCGGCACCGTCTCCCCCGCGATGCGTTCGGAGATCATGAAAGGCGCACCCACATACGACGACTCTGAACAGACACCACGGATCCGTGGAACCGGAACACCGTTGCTACGCGCCAGCTCACGCACCCCGGCCTCACTGCTCACCGGAACCTGCTGCACCACCGCGGGCACAATCGTCGCTACCAGCTCGAGAGTCTCATCCCCGGAAGTGGCGTCCAGCAGCACATTCCGCCGTCGGGCCCCCGCGGAGACACCGACCACACCCGACACCTGAAACGGCTTGCCGAACTCGTCGTGCAGGTAACGGGTCAGCCCTTCGGCCAGGTCGGTCATGCCCCCTCCCACGCGTCGTAGCCGGGTTTAACCACTGCGAGCTCACCTCGAACCGCCTCGACCAGGTCCTCCCAGGTGGGATCTGCGGTAGACGGCGCCGGAACGGTGGTCAGCTCGCGCTGCAGAATCCTGGCGATATTGGCACCGACGCGGGCTCGGTGTACCGAGGACGAGGGCAGCTCGGATTGGAGACCATCGAGCAACTCGGCGAGCGCACCCGCCAGTTCCGCTGCGGTCGGAATATAGGGCACCACCCGTTTGTACCTTCTATGGTGCGTCCCTCGCGGGAATAGCGGAGAAACACCAGGAGTTGCTGTAGATCATGGCGAGACAGGTATCGATTCTGGACCTGGCGCGTGTTGCGCCGGACGAGACCGTGGCCGAGAGCTTCGCCGCTAGCGTCGAGATCGCACGGCACGCCGAAGCGCTGGGGTTTCACCGCGTCTGGTACGCCGAGCACCACAACATGCGGTCCATTGCCTCATCAGCGACGAGCGTGCTGATCGGGCACGTGGCCACCCAGACGTCGACCATCCGACTCGGCGCCGGCGGCATCATGCTGCCCAACCACTCGCCGCTGCAGATCGCCGAGCAGTTCGGCACCCTCGAGACCCTGCACCCGGGACGCATCGACCTCGGCCTCGGCCGCGCTCCGGGGACAGACCAAGTGACTCTCCGCGCATTGCGGCACTCCCCCGCCGACGCCGAGCACTTCCCACAGGACGTCATCGAGCTGCAGGCATATCTGGGTGAACAGAGTCGGGTCCCGGGTGTGACCGCAACCCCGGGGCACGGGACGCATGTGCCGCTCTACATCCTCGGCTCCTCGCTGTTCGGCGCGAAGCTGGCGGCCGTATTGGGCCTGCCCTACGGATTCGCTTCGCATTTCGCGCCGCCCGCCCTGCAGGATGCGATCGCGCTATACCGGCGAGAGTTCCAGCCGTCTGAGCAGTTGCAGGAGTCGTATGTCATCGCGGGGGTGAACGTGATTGCCGCGGACGATGACGCCACCGCGCAGGAGCAGCATCGCGCGGCACTGATAGAACGCGCCAAGCTTTTCCTGCATCGAGGCGGTGGCCCACGCCTCACCGATGACGAGGCGCTCGCCGCTCTCGAGCTCCCTGCTGGACAACAGATTCAGGCGATGACTAAGTACTTCGCCGTCGGGACACCCGACCATGTGGGCGCATACCTGGACAACTTCGCGCAGCTGGCCGACGCCGACGAGCTCATCGTGGTCCCCAACGCGCCCGACCGGAAACTGCAGCTGAGATCGTTGGAGATCGTGGCCGAGGTGAGTGGGCTGACACCGCCCGATTGAATTCACTTCTTTCACAGCCGTTTCAGGGTGCGTTGCCGGTGGGTGTGGTCAGTATTCGATATGAGTTCGATTGGAGTGTTGGGGGGCGGCCCGCCGCCGGATCGCTGACGCCGAGCAGCTGGCACCGCGGTGTGGGTTGACCAGTGAGGTGTTGGCGCCGCAACTGCCGAATGTGGCCGAGGCGTTTCGCCGCGGTGGTCGATCAGACCGGTGTCAGGTGGCCCCAAAATCGTTCTCGGCCACGCCGTGGGTAATGAGCTCACCGATGGTGTGCGCGTGCAGGTGGCGCGCAGATCGGTCCAACTCGCCGCGCAGAACTCGACCCATCGCGGGGATCAAGACACCGACCATCGCATCGGCGACGACGCCGGTGTCAAGGTCGGTCCGCAGAAAGCCTTGCTGCACACCTTGATTCAGATAGTTCGCGGTGACCGCGGCAAGTCCGCCCGACAGTTGTTGTACCGATTCCGGCTTGGCCGCTGGGGCTTCTCTGAGCAGAACGCGGATCAGTACTGGCTCGTCGGCCGCCACATCCAACAACCGTACTGCGACGTCGCTGATCTGACGGGTGAACTCGGCAAGGCTGACCGCAGAGGCAGGGGCGTCCTCCCGCATGGCGTTGAGCATGCGGCGAATCGTGTGTTGCACGATCTCGTCCATCAATTCCGGTTTGCCCGCGAAGTAGCGGTACACCGTGCCCTGGCCGATCCGCAGATGCCCGGCGATGTCGGCCATCCGGGTGTTTGCGTATCCGCGTTGATCGAACACCTCGCAGGCACCGAGCAGGATCTCTTTGCGCCTGCGCTTCGTCAACTCGTCGTCGCGGCTGCCCACCCCGTTGGTCGAGGCAACGCTACGGACTCGGGGGCTCACAGCCTCGATCGTATGCCACGGGGATACGCCGGCAGCCTGTAGTACATTGGCTGAATGAATAGTCAGTCCCCTCATGGGTCAGTGTTCTCGGCGCGGACCGCCGAACAAGTTCCGCTCGATCTGACCGGGCCCGGCACGCCGCTTTACACGATCCTCAGTGACGCCACCGTCGCGTATGCCGGCTTCCCTGCATTCATCTACCTGACCCTGAGCCCCGAAGGAGGCAAAGGCGTAGACGATCACGACCGCATCGCCAAGATCTCCGCACGCGAACAGGTGCGCCTTGAAGACATACTCATCCGCCTGATCGACACGCTGGACCTAACAATCGGCATCGTTTTCGCCGGCGACGAACGACCCGTCGTCGCCCAATCCTTACGTGAATTGCACCGACACATCGAGGGCCACCTGACTAGCGGCCAGCGCTACCACGCCTGGGAACGCGACCTGTGGGCATGGTCCTGGGCCGGCATCATCAAACCGATCATGGACGTCCGCGAACAACTACGCGGATTCGAGTCCGAACAGTTCAAGCAGGACGCCTACACCGGCTTCTTACAGATCGGCGCCCTCATCGGCGTCAAAGGTCTACCGGACACCTACGACGAATTCACCGTCTACTGGGATCAAACTTGGCTGCCATACATCGACACAGAACATGCACAGGCGCCCCACTTCCTGCTGAAGCAGTCCCTCGACCCGTCACCACCCCGGCTCGCACCGTGGTTGCCGCGCGCGGTGTATCTGGCGTTGTCCTGGCCCGTGCGGCACTTCCTGCGAACCAGTCTGCTCATGATCATCCCGCCGGAAATCGAACGGGCGCTCGGCATCTCCCGATCCAGGCTGGACGAACTTTCGATACGGGCGCAACGCAGGTTTTGGCGAATTGTCCCGCCCGTCCTGACCAGTCGTGGAGGTGAAGCGTTCTTCTGGGCCCGCCTCAAATTCGGCAACCCGACCTGGCGCCATGGCCGCCACTACTCCCCGGAGTCGCTCGCCCAGTACCGCAACGACGTCAAAGCCGCACGCCAGAATAACCGCGCCGACCCACCACGCCCCTCAACACGCGGACTACCGCCGCGCCCTCAGTCCACGAGCTAAGGGAACCCCATCGGACCCGAAAATCTGCCAAGAACCTGACACGAGACATCGACGCCAGCGAGGAAGTCGGCGTAGATGCCACACTCTCCCATGCCGCACAGTCGATTTGGCGGCGCGCCATCGACGCGGCGACGAGCGCGGTGAGACCGTCACCACCTACCGGTTGATACGCGGCGACCGATCCGCCGCCGCGGTCAGGTAGCCCCTCGACAATGCGAGCGCGACCGTCACCACGGCGACCAACACATACACCGGCAGCAGATGCTCGAAATGGGTGTATCCGATGGAGAAGTGGACCGCCAGGACCGGCACCGTGCCGAATGCGCACCCGATCAGCAGTGACCACCACACCCAGCGTTCGCCGCGGCGCCAGCCCCACAGACTGATCAGGAGCACCGCCAGCCCGGCACCCATCAACGCACCACCGAAGCCCGCGCGGTCATGTGCGATGAATGGCGGGAGGTGCTGATTGGCGGCGCGCAGCGCCTCGGAGCTGGTACCAAGGAAATCGAGATCGGTCGGTACGAACACCGACGTCAGCCCGACAGTCGAGATCACCGCTCCGGCAACGAATAACCCGCCGCCGACGCCGATCATGAGCAGCTGCCCCCACAGCGCGCGTCGCCGCTGCGCCTCAGGCCCCTCCACGACAGGCGGCCAATGCGGTGTCGAGGGTGCACGCCACACCGCGAGCAGCAGCATGGGAAACAGAATGATCACCACAAGTGTGTGCAGCGGTTCGAGGAATCCCGTCACGAGGAAATAGAAGTATGTCAGGAAGGAGACGAGTCCGGATATCAACAAGGCATTGCGGGCCCAGCGATGCCCTTCCCTGATCCCGCCCCAGGCGAGCCCAAAATACAGAACTCCGATGCCAATCATGTTGCCCGCCATGGTCAGTCGGTCATGCTGCAGAAACCCGACCAGGTGATGGTTCACACCACGCAAGTCGTCCACCGAAAGACCTAGGTAATCGCGGTCGTACCACAACAGCACCGGCCCCAACGCGATGGCGGCGGCCCCGATACCCGCGACGATCAGGCCGACCCCGACCAGCCCGCCCCATACCCACGCGGGCCATCCACGCGGATCGAACCCAATATCGTGCAACCTCTTTGGCGGCGATGTCGATGTCGCGGCCTCGATCACCCGGTTGAACCAGCCCGGTCCGGCGGCGATCAACACCGCAGGTGTGGCCAGCACCGTCGTCGACGGATCGGCCAACGCGCGCACTGCGGTGTCGATCTCGGGTTCAGTGAGCCGCACAGTGCCGCTATCAACAGACGCGGACACCGCGTCGACAAGCGGTGCCACGGCAGCGGCGGCTTCGGGTGTGGCGGCTACGGCAATCACCCGGCACCGGCGATCAGCGGTCGCCTGCCGAATCGTGTCGATATCCGCGAGGCCCACCGGACCGATCTCGATGACGCCGGCTCCCTGTACCGGCAACACCGCAACGGCCTCGCGCGCGATCGATGGCGGGACTGTCGCCCCGAACCGGCCCTTCCATTCCGGTGGAACCGGCGGATGGTCGAACACCCACGGAATCCAGCGCCGGCCGCCGACGCGTGTCACCACCGCCGCCAGTACCTTCATCGCCCACACCCGCGTCCGGCGTCCACCGAAAACCGACGACGCGATAGGGCTTAACGGGTGATATGTCCAGTCCGGCATTGGCGAATTCTCGCACCGCGACCAGCAACGCACCGCAGATCTGAACTCGGTATCCAACTCGGTGAGCCCCGCACTCGCGAACGCGACTAGGCTCCAACCGTGACCCTTCCGGCCGACCCCAGCCCCGAATTCGCCGCCTACGCCCACCCCGAACGCCTTGTCTCGCCGGACTGGCTTTCTGGGCACCTTGGCACACCCGGACTGTCCATCGTGGAGTCCGACGAGGATGTCCTGCTCTACGACATCGGGCACGTACCCGGCGCGGTGAAGATCGACTGGCACGTCGACCTGAACGATGGCACGGTCCGGGACTACATCAATGGCGAGCAGTTCGCGGAACTAATGAACCGCAAGGGAATCCGTCGCGAGGACACCGTCGTCATCTACGGCGACAAGTCCAACTGGTGGGCCGCCTACGCGCTCTGGGTTTTCACCCTGTTCGGTCACCCCGATGTGCGGCTCCTCGACGGCGGACGGGATCTGTGGATCTCCGAGGGCCGCGACACCACACTCGACGTCCCGGCCAAGTACATCGAGGGTTATCCCGTGGTGGACCGCAATGACGCCCCGATCCGCGCATACGCGGACGACGTGCTGGGGCACCTGGGACACGGCCCGCTGATCGACGTGCGCTCCCCCGCTGAATACACCGGCGAACGCACCCACATGCCCGACTACCCGGAAGAAGGCGCCCTGCGCGGCGGGCACATCCCCACCGCCGTCTCCATCCCGTGGGCCAAGGCCGCCGCAGACGACAGCAGGTTCCGTCGGCGCCCCGAACTCGACGCCATTTATGGCGACGTGATCGCCGAAGATGGCGACATCGTCGCTTACTGCCGGATCGGTGAGCGCTCCAGCCACACCTGGTTCGTCCTGACGTACCTGCTGGGTGTCGAGGGTGTCCGCAACTACGACGGGTCCTGGACCGAATGGGGCAACCGGGTCCGCACACCGATCGTCAAGGGCGACAAGCCCGGCGCGATTCCTCCGCTAAAACAGTGACCCTTCCCGCCGAACTCGCCGAGATCGTCGCCGACTTCAAGGCCGTCGACGGGCAGGACAAGCTGCGGCTGCTCTTGGAGTTCTCGGGCGAATTACCTGACCTACCATCGCATTTGGAGCAGGCAGCGATGGAGCCGGTGCCGGAGTGCCAGTCACCTCTGTTTCTGGACGTCGATTCCACCGACCGCTCCGGCGTCCGGTTGTATTTCAGCGCACCCGCCGAGGCTCCCACCACGCGTGGATTCGCCTCGATCCTGCATCAGGGGCTCGACGGGCAGTCCGCCGACGCGATCCTGGCGGTACCCGACGACTTCTATGCAGATCTTGGCCTGGCCGAGCTGATCAGCCCGCTGCGACTGCGGGGGATGTCGGCGATGTTGGCCCGGATCAAGCGGCGATTGGCCTAAACCTACTCACGAGTAGGCAAAAGACACGCCCGGCGCACCCCAACCCTGATGTGTGCTTCGCGCCACGGATGCATAAACTCATTGCCGAGAAACTTAAGAAAGCGCTAAAACCAGGAGGCTCCGTGCCCAATCACGCCAGCTCGAAGATCAGCAAGGTACTCGTCGCCAACCGCGGCGAGATTGCGGTTCGGGTGATCCGCGCGGCCAAAGACGCCGGACTGGGCAGCGTCGCGATCTACGCAGAACCCGATGCCGACGCCCCCCACGTACACCTGGCCGACGAAGCGTTCGGTATCGGCGGTAACACCGCCGCCGAGTCCTACCTGGACTTCGGAAAGGTCTTGGACGCGGCCGAGAAGTCCGGTGCTAACGCCATCCACCCCGGTTATGGCTTCTTGTCCGAGAACGCCGACTTCGCCCAGGCCGTCATCGACGCCGGGCTGATCTGGATCGGGCCCAGCCCCCAGTCCATCCGTGACCTCGGCGACAAGGTCACCGCGCGCCATATCGCCGCCAAGGCCCAGGCCCCGCTGGTGCCGGGCACCCCCGACCCGGTGAAGAACGCGGACGAGATCATTGCCTTCGCCAAGGAGCACGGTCTGCCGATCGCCATCAAGGCGGCATTCGGTGGCGGCGGCCGCGGCATGAAGGTCGCGCGGACCATGGAAGAGATCCCCGAGCTGTTCGAGTCGGCCACCCGTGAGGCCGTCGCCGCGTTCGGTCGCGGCGAGTGCTTCGTGGAGCGCTACCTGGACAAGCCGCGCCACGTCGAAGCGCAGGTCATCGCCGACCAGCACGGCAATGTCGTGGTCGCAGGCACCCGCGACTGCTCACTACAGCGCCGCTTCCAGAAGCTGGTCGAGGAGGCTCCGGCACCTTTCCTCACCGACGCCCAGCGCAAGGAGATCCACGAGTCCGCCAAGCGGATCTGCAAGGAGGCCGGCTACTACGGTGCCGGCACCGTCGAGTACCTGGTGGGCCAGGACGGCCTGATCTCGTTCCTCGAGGTCAACACCCGCCTGCAGGTGGAACACCCGGTCACCGAGGAGACCGCCGGCATCGACCTCGTGCTGGAGCAGTTCAAGATCGCCAACGGCGAGGCGCTGGAGTTCACCGAGGACCCGACACCGCGCGGCCACTCCATCGAGTTCCGCATCAACGGCGAGGACGCCGGCCGCAACTTCCTGCCGGCCCCCGGCCCCGTCAAGGTCTATGACACCCCGTCGGGCCCCGGTGTCCGGCTGGACTCGGGTGTGCGTGCGGGATCGGTCATCGGCGGCCAGTTCGACTCGATGCTGGCCAAGCTGATCGTCACCGGTCGCGACCGCAACGAGGCCCTGGCCCGCTCGCGCCGCGCGCTGGCCGAGTTCAACGTCGAGGGCCTTGCCACCGTCATCCCGTTCCACCGCGCGGTGGTCTCGGATCCGGCCTTCATCGGTGACGATGACGGCTTCACCGTGCACACCCGCTGGATCGAGACCGAGTGGGACAACACCGTCGAGCCGTTCACCGCTGAGGGCGTCGCCGAGGACGAGGAAGAGGCGCTGCCTCGCCAGAAGCTGGTCGTCGAGGTCGGCGGCCGTCGCCTTGAGGTGTCGCTGCCCGGTGATATCTCGCTGGGCGGGGGCGGTGGCGCCGCGAACGGTGTCGTGCGCAAGAAGCCCAAGCCGCGCAAGCGTGGCGGCCACGGCGGCAACGCCGCGACCGGCGACTCGGTCACCGCACCGATGCAGGGCACCGTCGTCAAGGTCGCCGTCGAGGAGGGCCAGGAGGTCGAGGCCGGCGAGCTGATCGTGGTGCTGGAGGCCATGAAGATGGAGAACCCCGTCACCGCGCACAAGGCCGGCACGATCACCGGGCTGAGCGTCGAGGCAGGTGCCGCCATCACCCAGGGCACCGTCATCGCGGAAATCAAGTAGGACTTTGTCGCCGAGCGTGAAGCTATGGCGGGATTCTCACCGAATTGCCGCCATGGTTTCACGCTCGACGCATTTCTAGAGCCATGGAACCCATCGAGATCAACGCGGGCGCGTGGTACTTGCGCGCCCTGCGCGCCGACGAACGAATGGACGACCGTTCGGCACTGACATCGCTGGGTGTCGACGACGCCGATTACGTCGCCGCACGTGCCGCAGATTGGGACTCCGATCGCCTGTACAGCTGGGCGGTCTGCGAACCCACCACCGCCGAGATGGTGGCCGAGGTGCGACTCGACCCCGTCACCCGGACCGTCGAATCACGGGCACGTCCCGACTATCCCGGCTCGCGAGACGCCGAGCAGGAAGCCGTGATGGCGGTGCGCCGCTTCGCCGACGCCATACTCGGCTGACCACGACGCGTGACGGAACGAAACCTCTTGACCTCGAGTGCACTTTAGGTACAACGATGGGGCACGTGAACACCCCACTGCGCCTCGCCGTGATCTGCGCCAGCACGCGTGAAGGTCGCTTCGGCCCCACCGTGGCGAATTGGATCGCGTCGAACGCCCGCAGCCACTCGGCATTCGACGTCGGCTACATCGATCTCGCGGAGTACCCTCTGCCCCTTCATCTTTCCAGGAATCCAGCCGCTGACGACGCCGCCCAGCTGGCCAAGGTGACGGCGCGATTGCGGATCGCCGACGCATTCCTCGTGGTCACTCCGGAGTACAACCACAGCTTCCCCGCTCCGCTGAAGAACTTGATCGACTGGCATCACAGTGAGTGGCAGGCCAAGCCGGTCGGATTCACGTCGTATGGCGGGATGTCGGGAGGATTGCGCGCCATCGAGCAGCTACGCCTGGTGTTCGCCGAACTCCACGCCGTGACCACCCGGGATGTGGTGAGTTTCCACGGCGTATGGAGCCAGTTCGATGATGCCGGTCAGCTCACCGACAGCCGTGACGCGGAGACCGCGGCCAAGACGATGCTCGACGAGCTGGCGTGGTGGGCCGGCGCGCTACGGACGGCACGCGAGCACTCGCCCTATGGCTGGTAAGACAAAATTCGCGATACCGCCGCGACCGCCGCGTCGATCTCCGCAGCACTGACGATCAGCGGCGGGCGGAACCGCACGCTGTTCTTGCCGCTGGGCAGCAGGATTACGCGTTCCTCTGACCACAGGCGCTGCACCAGGCGATCGCGCTCCTCGGTAGTCGGCAGGCTGAACGCACACATCAACCCACGGCCGCGTACGTCGGCAACCTCGCCGTGTCGCAGCGCGAGGGTCTGCAGGCGGTCGAGCAGGTACTCGCCCATCCGTGTCGCGTTATCGAAAAGCCGCTCTGCCGCAATCACTTCCAGAATGCGGCGGGAGCGCACCATATCGACCAGATTGCCACCCCAGGTGGAATTGATACGCGAGCTGACGGCGAAGACATTGTCGGCCACCTCATCGACGCGGCCACCGGCCATGACTCCACAGACCTGCGTCTTCTTGCCGAAGGCCACGATGTCGGGTGTCACACCCAGCTGCTGGAAAGCCCAGGCCGTTCCGGTGAGTCCGCACCCGGTCTGCACCTCGTCGAAGATGAACAAGGCGTCGTTCTCGTGGCATAACGCACGCATGGCGTGGAAGAACTCGGGACGGAAGTGGTGATCGCCGCCCTCGCCCTGGATCGGCTCGGCGATGAAACATGCGATATCGTGCGGGTTTTCGGCGAAAGCACGACGCGCCTGCGCCAGTGCGGCGGCCTCCAGCTCGTCGATATCGGCATCCGGGCGCAGGTACGGAGCGTCGATACGCGGCCAGTCGAACTTGGGGAACCGCGCCACCTTGTTGGGATCGGTGTTCGTCAGCGACATCGTGTATCCGCTGCGGCCGTGGAATGCCTCGCGCAGGTGTAACACCTGGGTACCCAATGCTGGATCGATCCCATGGGCCTCGTTCCAGCGGCTCTTCCAGTCGAACGCAACCTTCAGCGCGTTCTCCACGGCCAGCGCGCCGCCGTCGACGAAGAACAGGTGTGGAAGCGCCGGGTCACCGAGCACACGCGCAAAAGTGTCGACGAACCGAGCCATCTCGACGGTGTAGATATCGGAATTGCTCGGCTTGTTGATGGCGGCCCGGGTAAGTTCGGCGCGGAATTCGCTGTCATTGGCGAGCATCGGGTGATTCATACCCAGCGCCGACGAAGCAAAGAACGTGAACATGTCGAGATATGTGGTCCCGTCACGCGCATCCACCAGGTGTGCCCCACGGGAACGCTCGAGGTCGAGAACGAGGTCCATCCCGTCGGCCAGAATGCTGCGACCGAGCACCTCGTGCACCCGATCCGGTGTCACCGAATCCGCCCGGAGGGCGGCGCGAGTGCCGTCATCATCGGTCGTGGAACCAGAGAACATCAGTGCGGTCATGCACCCACACTAACGAAGTATTTACGAGTTTTCTACATCAGAACAAGAATTTTTACGGTACTAGCTGGCGACCGTCGTAAAAAGTTTGTAAGATGATGGTGCTTCGCGTACGAACGTTGGCTGTGGTGCGGATCAGCTGCAGCAGCTCTTCGAGCGCACGCGGCGAGGGCACCCGCACCAAGAGGACATAGCTCTCCTCGCCCGCCACCGAGTAGCACGACTCGATGGCGGCGATGTGCTCAAGTCGTGCCGGAGCATCATCGGGTTGAGAAGGATCGAGAGGGGTGATGGCCACGAACGCCGATAGAAGCTGGCCCACCGACTCGGGGTTGACCCGTGCGGCGTATCCGGTCAACACACTGCGAGACTCCAGCCGCCGGACCCGGGTCTGCACCGCCGAGATCGACAGGCCGGCCTTGGCCGCCAGATGCGCGAGCGTCGCCCGGCCATCGCGAGCCAACTCGCGCACCAGAATTCGATCGACATCATCGAGCGGACGCTCGGGTACCTCCTGGGTCACCGGGGCAGAGTACCGCGACCAGGGACATCAGGGAACGGACTTGCGCAGGCCAATCACCTCAACTCTGGGACGAGCTCGATGACCGCGCTGATCCCGTGCTGGGAACTGCGGGCGCATTTCGCGGTGGCACTGTCGCGGATGTACGGCGCGGAAGTTCCCGCGTACAACACCCTGGTCGATGTGAGCACCGCAGTGAACCAGACTTACGCCACAACGCATCCGGACGCCGAACGGCTCGGATCGGTACAGCGCGTCACCGCCGAACGCCACGGCGCGATCCGAGTGGGCGGCCCACGGGAACTCGCCGCCGTTGCCGATCTATTCGAAGCGTTCGGGATGTATCCCGTCGACTTTTACGACCTGCGCGACGCCGCCTCCCCGGTGCCCGTGGTCTCGACCGCGTTCCGGCCGATCGACGAAGAAGAGTTGGCACTCAATCCGTTCCGCGTGTTCACCTCGATGCTGGCGACCGCCGATCGCAGGTTCTTCGACGCGGACCTGCGCACGCGCGTGCAGAACTTCGTCACGCAGCGAGAGCTGTTCGACCCGGCACTACTGGCACACGCGCGACTCATCAGCAGCGCGGGCGGAGCCACCCCGGCGCAGGCCGCGGACTTCATCAGCGCTGCGGTCAAGGCCTTCGCGCTGTCGACCGCACCCATCGACCGTGCTTGGTACGACGAGCTTTCCGCGGTCTCCCCCGTCGCGGCCGATATCGCCGGCGTGAGCGGCACGCATATCAATCACCTGACACCGCGCGTGCTCGATATCGACGATCTGTACCACCGGATGACGGCACGCGGTATCGCCATGATCGACGCGATCCAGGGACCACCTCGGTGGCGTGGACCCGACGTTCTGCTGCGGCAGACCTCATTCCGGGCACTGGCCGAGCCGCGACGATTCCGCATGCGCGACGGTTCCGTGGTCGGAGACACGCTGCGGGTCCGGTTTGGCGAGGTCGAGGCCAGAGGCATAGCCCTTACCCCCGCGGGCCGCACCCGCTACGACGACGCCATGGCCGCCATCGATACCACCGAGACAACTCCCGGACAGGCAGCGTCGATATGGTCCGACCACTTCCCTGACACCGAAACCGGATTGGCCGAGCAAGGGCTCGCCTACTTCCGCACCAGTACCGGTTCCGGAGGCGAGATCGTGCGCAGCCCCATCGTGTACGAAGACTTCCTGCCCCGGTCTGCCGCAGGGATCTTCCGGTCCAATCTCGATGGCGACGGATCGTACGGTGAGGGCACTGACTCTTCGACCGCCGACTACTCGATGGAATGGATGTCCGGTGCAATCGGCAGGGACATTCACGATCCGTATGCGCTATACGCCGCGATCGCTGCACAATCTGAACTCACGATAGGAGCCGACCGATGACCACCACAGTGCCAACAACCGAGGCCTCGACACCACCCCAGGTACTGCCCTCGGCCGACGAGCTGCGCGCACGCGCCCGGAACGCGCTGCGCTGGATCGGCGCTGATATAGAACTCAGTACGGAGGCGACGGCCGGTGACGGCGTCGCTGTCCGCACCCCCATCACCGGCGACACCCTCTTCACCCTCATGGCAAGCTCGAAGGATGACGTCGAGGAAGCCATTGCGGAAGCCGCACAAGCATTTTCACACTGGCGCACGACACCCGCGCCCGTGCGGGGCGCACTGGTGGCCCGCCTCGGTGAGCTATTGACCGAGCACAAGAAGGATCTCGCCGAACTGGTCACCATCGAGGCCGGAAAGATCGTCTCCGAGGCCCTCGGCGAGGTGCAGGAAATGATCGATATCTGCCAGTTCGCGGTCGGGTTGTCTCGACAGCTGTACGGCAAGACGATGGCATCGGAACGCCCGGGGCACCGCCTTATGGAGTCCTGGCACCCGCTGGGCGTCGTCGGTGTCATCTCGGCGTTCAACTTCCCGGTTGCCGTGTGGTCATGGAATACCGCGATCGCGCTGGTCTGCGGTGACACCGTGGTGTGGAAGCCTTCGGAGCTCACACCGCTGACTGCTGTTGCCTGCCAGGCACTTCTGGACCGTGCGGCCGCCGATGTAGGAGCACCCCCGGAGGTCAGCCGATTGATCCAGGGCGGCCGCGAGATTGGCGAACAACTCGTCGATGACCCGCGTATCGCGCTGGTGAGCGCCACCGGGTCGGTGCGCATGGGCCAGCAGGTGGGCCCGCGCGTCGCCGCCCGGTTCGGCCGGTCGCTGCTCGAGCTGGGTGGCAACAACGCGGCGATCGTCACCCCCTCGGCAGATCTGGATCTGGCGGTACGCGGCATCGTATTCTCCGCCGCAGGCACCGCGGGCCAGCGCTGTACCACCCTGCGGCGGTTGATCGTTCATCACTCGATCGCCGATACGCTGGTCGAGCGCATCGTGAGCGCCTACGGCCAGCTCACGGTCGGGGATCCGTTCGGCCAAGGCACCTTGGTGGGTCCGCTGATCAACGAGAAGTCCTATCGCGATATGCAGGACGCACTGGACGCGGCCCGTGCGCACGGCGGAACGGTCACCGGCGGCGAACGCCGGGAAGTCGGTGAGGGCTCCTCGGGTGGCTCCTGCAGTAATTCCTACTACGTCACCCCCGCCGTCGTCCGGATGCCAGAACAAGGAGAGGTCGTCCATCGGGAAACCTTCGCGCCGATCCTGTACGTGCTCACCTATGACACCCTCGACGAGGCTATCGCCTTGAACAATGCGGTCCCCCAGGGCCTTTCCTCGGCGATTTTCACTCTCGACGTGCGCGAGGCGGAGCGCTTTATGGCCGCCGACGGATCGGATTGTGGGATCGCGAACGTCAACATCGGCACCTCAGGGGCCGAAATCGGCGGGGCATTCGGCGGCGAGAAGGAGACAGGTGGCGGCCGCGAGTCCGGCTCGGACTCGTGGAAGGCGTACATGCGCCGTGCCACGAACACCGTCAACTACTCCACGGAACTGCCCTTAGCCCAAGGCGTTCACTTCGGCTAATCGGACGGGCTGATCAGCACCTACCAGGGGTGCGGCTGGAAGTCCTTCAGGAAACAGCCGTACAGATCGACGCCGCGCTCACCCTGAACTATTGGGTCATAGACCCGGGCAGCACCGTCCACGAGATCAAGCGGTGCCCGGAATCCCTCCTCCGCCAACCGCATCTTGCTGCTGTGCGGACGCTCATCGGTGATCCAGCCGGTATCGACCGCGGTTACCAAGATGCCCTCGGAAAACAGTTCACCCGCGCTGGTTCTGGTCAGCATGTTCAGCGCGGCCTTGGCCATATTGGTATGTGGATGCCCAGGCCCCTTGTAGCCGCGCGAGAAGTTGCCCTCCATCGCGGATACGTTCACCACGTACTTGCGGCGAGCGGTTGAGGCACGCAATGCGGGCCGAAGCCGAGACAGCAGAATGAATGGCGCAACGCTGTTGCACAGTTGCACCTCAAGCAGTTCCAGTGGATCAATCTGATCGACCGTCTGTACCCAACTGTTGGTATCGACGAGATCGGGCAGCAGTCCACCGGCGTCGACGGCCGTCCCATCGACAATCCGGTCCGGTGCCGCAGAGCCTGCGGTCAATGCCAACGACACCAGCGAGTGCGCGGCGGCCTCAGATCCTTCACCGAGCGCCAAGGTGTGCGGATGCAATTCACTGGAATCGCCCATCGTCGTAATCGGAAGACGCGCTGCAGCGCCACTGAGCGGAGCCTGTTCGGCATCAACCAAGGACATGTAGGAGCCGGGGCTCCGACGAACCGTCTGAGCGGCATTGTTGATCAGAATGTCCAACGGTCCCTGTGCGGCGATTTCATCAGCGAAGCGCGCAACCTGCGCAGGGTCGCGCAGGTCGATCCCGACAATGCTCAGCCGGTCGAGCCAGCCGTCAGCATCCGGCAGCTGCGCGAACCTGCGGGCCGCATCCCGCGGGAAACGGGTGGTAATGGTGAGACTCGCCCCGTCTCGCAACAACATCAAGGCGATATACATCCCGATCTTGGCGCGGCCACCGGTCAATACGGCCCGGCGGCCGGTCAGGTCAGCATGCTGCTCGCGCCGGGATCTATTGGCGGGCGCGCAATCCGGACACAGTTGGTGATGGAAAGCATCGATCTCGGTGTATCTGACCTTGCAGATATAGCAATGCTGCGGGCGCCGCAGCGTCCCCATGGCGTCACCGGCGCGCAGCGGCAGCCCGGCCGTCTCGTCATCGATCCGGTCGGCCGAACCGGTGGCGGTCGCACCGATCACCGCGCGGTCGGCATCCAACTCCGCCTGGCGGGCCTGACGCCGGCGCTGTCTTTTGACGATCTTGAAGAGTTTTGCGACTCCGCGTTGCACAGCAATTGAATCGGGATGCTCCGGCGCAAGCTCGGCGGCCTGATCCAGGACACGCCCAAAGATGGCCATATCCGCGGGGTCGATGTGCTTAGCCACCGACGCAGTGTAGTTAGGCGATAACGACTTCTCGTAATGGCAGATCTGATGAAGCCCACCTGAGTCAAAACCAGTTAATTGACGGGTTAATCGATCGAGCTAACCGATCCCACCAAGAGCAACAGCACTGCCTAGTAAAATCGGCTAAATGACAGACGACTCCGATGCAGTCCGCCCAAGCGGCTCATCGCCTCGTCGTCGGCTCAGTCCCGAAGATCGGCGCGCCGAGCTCCTAGATTTTGGTACCCAGTTGTTCGGCGAACGGCACTACGACGACGTCCGCATGGATGAGGTAGCCGAACAGGCCGGCGTCTCACGGGCGCTGCTGTACCGCTACTTTCCCGACAAACGCGCGTTCTACACCGCGGTTATGCAGGCCGAGTACGACAGGCTCTACGACGCCACCATCTCACTGGACATGGACCCAACGCTCTCGGGTTTCGAGCGCCTCCGGCGCACTCTCTTGGTGTATCTGCACTATCAGGAGGAGCATCCGTATGCGCCGGTGACCGTCTTCCGCATGATCGATTCGGCCGATCCCACCGTCGCGGCCATCGAGCAGCAGGAATACGACAAGCAGACCGATCGCATCATGGCCGTTGTCGAACATGTCGCGGGCGATCAGCTGACCCCGGATCTTGTCACTATCTTGCGGGTGGTCATCCGGGCATGGCTGACGTTCAACCAGGAACTGGCTCGCCAACGTGCCATCAACCCGGATCTCGACGTCGACTGGCTCGCCGATACCTCCGCGCACGCCATGATCGATGCCGTGCGGCGGGTGCCGAACATCCCACAGACAGTGGTAGATCTCATGGGCGCTGATTAGTTGTCGGGCCTTGTTGGCACGATGACCTGATGAGCAGGGAGTCCAGCCCACTCGCCCGGTTCTCGGCGCCCACCCGGGAATGGTTCACCGAATCATTCCCGGGTCCTACTCAGGCGCAGTCCGGCGCATGGCAGTCCATCGCCAACGGTGACAACACACTCGTTGTCGCCCCCACCGGGTCGGGTAAGACCCTCGCGGCGTTTCTGTGGGCCATCGACACCCTGGTCGGCGCCGAGCCCGACCGCCGGGGGACCCGGGTCCTGTACGTCTCACCACTCAAAGCACTTGCCGTCGACGTCGAGCGGAATTTGCGCGCCCCTCTGGCCGGGATTGCCCGGACCGCCACACGGATGGGCCTGCTCGAGCCCTCGATCACCATCGGTGTGCGCTCGGGCGACACCCCCGCACAGCGCCGCCGCGCATTGATCTCATCTCCCCCGGACATCCTCATCACCACCCCCGAGTCGCTGTTCCTCATGCTCACCTCCGCCGCGCGCGAAACCCTCGATACGGTGCGGACTGTCATCGTCGACGAGGTTCACGCGGTAGCCGGTACGAAACGCGGTGCGCACCTCGCGCTCTCCCTCGAGCGACTGGACAGTCGACTTTCCCAACCGGCACAACGGATTGGCCTATCGGCGACGGTGAAACCAGCGGGCGAGGTCGCCCGCTTTCTCTCCGGTCGCGCCCCAGCCACCGTCGTATCACCCGCCAGTCCCAAGACGTTCGACCTGTCGGTCGTGGTGCCGGTTCCGGATATGAGTGCCCCGGACACCTATCCGGATCCAGAGGCCGCCAATGCAGGTACCAACACCATCTGGCCGCATGTCGAACAACGCATTGTCGACCTCATCGAGGCGCACCGATCGAGCATCGTCTTCGCCAATTCGCGCCGCCTCGCCGAGCGGCTCACCGCACGGTTCAACGAGATTCATGCCGAACGCCTCGGGGTGGACCTCACCCCGATACCCAATCCCGGAGTGCCCGGAGGGCCACCGGCACACATCATGGGCAGCGGGCAGACCTTTGGTGCCGCCCCTTTGCTGGCGCGCGCTCATCACGGCTCGGTGAGCAAGGAACAGCGCGCGGCCATCGAAGATGATCTGAAGACCGGACGTCTCAAATGCGTGGTGGCCACCAGCAGCCTGGAACTCGGAATCGACATGGGTGCCCTGGATCTGGTGGTCCAGGTGGAGGCGCCGCCATCGGTCGCCAGCGGACTGCAACGAATCGGCCGGGCAGGCCACCAAGTGGGTGAGGTATCCAGGGGCGTTCTCTTCCCGAAGCACCGGACCGATCTCCTGGGCTGTGCGGTCACGGTGCGGCGCATGCTCGATGGCGATATCGAGACTCTGCGGGTGCCCGCCAACCCGCTCGATATTCTCGCGCAACACACGGTGGCTGCCTGTGCATTGGATCCGTTGGACGTCGAGACGTGGTTCGACGTGGTCAGGCGCAGCGCCCCCTTCAGCTCCTTGCCGCGCAGTGCGTTTGACGCGGTCCTCGACCTGCTCAGTGGCAAGTATCCGTCCACCGACTTCGCCGAGCTGCGTCCACGTGTCGTGTACGACAGAGACGAAGGGACACTCACCGGACGGCCCGGAGCGCAACGGCTCGCGGTGACGTCCGGTGGCGCCATTCCCGACCGCGGTCTGTTCACGGTGTACATGTATGCCGGTGCGGAGGGCGAGAAGCCCTCACGGGTAGGCGAGCTCGACGAGGAGATGGTGTACGAGTCGCGGCCCGGCGACGTGATCTCGCTGGGTGCCACCAGCTGGCGGATCACCGAGATCACCCATGAACGGGTCATCGTGGTCCCGGCCTTCGGTCAACCCGGCAGGTTGCCCTTCTGGCGTGGCGACGCGGTGGGTCGGCCCGCCGAGCTGGGTATTGCGCTGGGACATCTCACAGGAGAACTGGCCGCAGCAGGTGACGCCGAGTTCGAGAAGCGTTGTTCTGCTATCGGATTCGACGACTTCGCGATGGGCAACCTGCGCACGCTGCTGAGCGACCAGCTGCAGTCGACCGGTGCTGTCCCCACCGACACCACGCTGATCGTCGAGAGATTCCGCGATGAGCTCGGCGACTGGCGCATCGTCTTGCATTCCCCCTACGGGCTGCGGGTCAACGGACCGCTGGCCCTCGCGGTCTCCGACCGGCTCCAGCAGCGCTACGGTATCGGCGAATCACCCACCGCCACCGATGACGGCATCGTCGTGCGCCTTCCCGATACCGATGACAACCCGCCCGGGGCAAGTCTTTTCGTCTTCGATGCCGCGGAGATCGAGGCGATCGTCACCCGGGAGGTCGGCGGATCGGCGCTGTTCGCCGCACGGTTTCGTGAATGCGCGGCTCGCGCCTTGCTGCTTCCCCGTCGAAATCCCGGCCGGCGGTCGCCGCTGTGGCAGCAGCGCCAGCGGGCAGCGCAGCTGCTGGATGTGGCGCGCAATCACCCCGACTTCCCCATAATCCTGGAGGCGTTACGCGAATGCCTGCAGGACGTGTACGACATCGGAACCCTGGTGCGGTTGATGTCCGGTATCGAGCAACGCCGAATCCGGATCGTAGAGGTGCAGACCGACACACCCTCCCCATTCGCGGCCGCTCAATTGTTCAGCTACGTCGGCGGATTCATGTACGACGAGGATCGGCCACTGGCGGAGCGGCGTGCCGCGGCACTCTCGTTGGACACGGGCCTGCTCGCGGAGCTCATGGGACGCGTGGAACTGCGAGAGCTGCTAGACCCGGCGGTCATCGACGCGACCGAGCGACAGCTCCAGCATCTCGCCGACGACCGGAAGGCGCGCGACGCCGAGGCCCTCGCCGATCTGTTCCGGCTCCTTGGCCCCCTGGCCGCAGCTGAGGTCAACGCACGCTGCGACGGCGCCGGAACCGACTGGCTGCGTGAACTTGTCACCGCGCGGCGAGTGGTCGAGAGCCGATACGGGGGGCATTCCTGGTGGGCCGCCGTCGAGGATGTGGCGCGGTTGCGCGACGCGCTCGGTGTTCCGGTACCTCCAGGTGTCCCCGCAGCCTTCACCGACGCGACCGCGGATCCGCTCGGTGAGCTGCTGGGCCGATTCGCCAGGACGCACGGTCCGTTCACCACCGGGCAGGCCGCCGAACGCTTCGGCATCGGAGTCCGTGTTGCCGCAGATGTGCTGGATCGTCTGGCCACCCGCGGCCAGCTGGTACGTGGTGAATTCACCGGCCAATTCAACTCACGCGCCACCGATTCCGAGCAGTGGTGTGATGCGGAGGTGCTGCGGGTCCTGCGCCGTCGATCGCTCGCCGCATTGCGCGCGCAGGTGGAGCCGGTCAGCACCGCCGCGTTCGCGCGGTTCCTACCCGACTGGCAGTATCTCGATGCCAGTTTGCGCGGGACCGACGGCGTCGCCACCGTCATCGATCAACTCGCCGGGGTACCGATTCCCGCATCCGCATGGGAGCCGCTGATACTGGCGCGCCGAGTGCGCGACTACTCCCCCCGGATGCTCGACGAGCTGCTGGCCTCCGGGGAAGCCGTGTGGTCGGGACATGGCTCGATCACCGCACAGGATGGGTGGATCGCGTTGCACCCGAGTGGGGTTGCGCCGGCCACTCTCGCCGCTACGGACCCCGTTGTTCTCGACATGGCGCATCGAGCGATCCTGGACGGTCTCGCCGATGGCGGCGGATACTTCTTCCGCCAGTTCGGCGCGGAGGCATCGCGGGCAGCGTTGTGGGATCTGGTGTGGGCGGGGCTGGTAACGGGAGACACCTTCGCACCGGTCCGGGCGCTACTGGGTACCAGCACCAAGTCGAGGACCGCGCACCGTAATCGCCGAGCGCCGAGACTGCGCGCCTACACCCCCATCCCCACCGCACTGCCGGTCGATCCCGCTGTCGCAGGCAGGTGGTCGCTGCTCCCGGAAAGGCTCGCCGACGGCACCGAACGATCGCATATGCAGGCCGAACTTCTACTCGGCAGGTATGGCGTCGTGACCAAGGGCAGTGTCGTCGCCGAAGGAGTCGCGGGTGGGTTCGCCTGGTTGTACAAGGTGTTGTCGACGTTCGAGGACAATGGGCGTTGCCGCCGAGGCTATTTCATCGAATCGCTCGGAGGTGCGCAGTTCGCGTCTCCCGCGACCGTCGACAGGCTGCGTGAGTATCTCGACGCCGTCGACAACGCCCGCAAACCGTATCGGGCAGCAGTATTGGCAGCGACCGATCCGGCCAATCCGTATGGCGCCGCATTGGTGTGGCCGCGGACGGTATCCGACTCCGGTCATCGGCCGGGACGGAAGGCGGGGGCGCTCACAGCGCTTGTTGACGGAGATCTGGTTCTCTACATCGAACGTGGCGGCAAGTCGCTACTCAGTTTCGTGACCGACCCCACGATGCTGCATGCGGCGGCATTGGGCACGATGGAGTTAGTCCGCGAGGGTGGACTCGATGGTCTGGTGATCGAAAGAGTAGATGGCAGATCGGTCTTCGACATTGGGCACTCACCCGTGATCGAGGCGTTGATCGAGGCCGGCTTCGCACGGACGCCACGAGGATTGAGGTTGCGCCGATGAGCGCTTGCACGAAGAGGAAACGGTACAAGTGAAGGTGACGCGGTTCGACCACATCGTGATCAACTGCAGCGACGTGGACACAACCGCGGCCTGGTATCAGCGCGTCCTCGGTATGTCTCGAGAAACGTTTGGGCCTGCGGCGCGTACAGCCTTGGTGTTCGGCAGGCAGAAGATCAACCTGCGGCCCGTAACGGCGACCCAGGACGAATGGTTCACCGGCCTGGCCGCCGCAGCGGGGTCCGATGACCTCTGTTTCGTGACCGATGCGTCGCCCTCGGAGGTCGTGGACCATCTCATCGCCTGCGGCATCGAGATCATCGAGGGACCGGTCACCAAGGTCGGTGCACTGGGCGAGATGACATCGCACTACTGCCGCGACCCTGATGGGAATCTCGTCGAGATCGCGGTATACCCATGACCAACAACCACTACCACCATCTCGCCTTCGGCCCGGATGCGATCGAGCGCCAACGCACCAACGGCAGCTACGTGGCCTATGGCACGCACCTGGAACGCCCCGACGACGGCCCCGACGACCTGGGACCACGGGAGCTGCGGATGATCGCCGAGGCTACGCAGTTCTGCCTGGGCACCGTGACGCAGACGGGCTGGCCGTATCTCCAATACCGCAGCGGCCCTCCCGGATTCGTTCGGCATCTCGGCGGCAACACCTTGAGGTTCATCGACCTTCCCGGCAACAACCAGTTCGTGACACTCGGAAACCTCGCCGCCGATGACCGGTTGGCGATGTTCTTTGTCGACTACCCGCGCAAGCAGCGCCTCAAGGTGTTCGGCCGTGGCAGTGTGCATGACGGCGAACGCCGCGAGATCGAAGTGGCGGTGGAGGCATTCGACTGGAATTGCTCCCGCAGCATCATCCCCCGCTACGACCAGCAGTACATCTCAGAGCTCGGCAAGGCATATCAGGAACGGGCCGCGGCCAAGGAGGCCGAGCTCACCGCCGAAATCGAGAGGCTTAGAGCTCGAGTCGCCGAGCTAGAACAGAACAGCACCTAGCCCCATGACAGAGCTCCGCCCATCGGGCACGCGCGTCAGGGCCCGGATTCCGGGAGATCCGGCGTCTCCAGCAGCGCCGCGAGATATCCGCTCAAAACCGATCTGATCGAATCATCGATCGCTGTAGCCATACTCGTGCCAACTGCTTCTGTGGCGAGAGTCCGAAACCGGGTAAGGGTGTACGAAAGGCCGCTGAAATCGGCTTCGCCGGTCGCCAGAGTCTTGATATCAATCCGTGCTAAGTAGTGGTCCGCACCCGCCCGGACCAGAATCTCACTAACCTGTTGCAGCAATTCAGAGATTCGGGCATGCACATCCAGAATCTCCGGCATGTCGATTCCAAGCCCGCGTGCCTCGTTGAACGCATTAATCAGCTTGGGCCGTAACAGATTAACGCTCGAATCTTCGATCTGAACCAGGCCCAGGCGAGCCATCTCATCGAGATTGACCGCCCCTCCGGCAAATTCGACCGCCACCGAGCGGGGCACGGTTTCCGGTCTCTCGACGGCCCATTGCCCACCCACCAGTGCGGATTCAACGCCCAGAATGTCGGCAATGTTGCCGCCGCGCTCCCAGGCGTCGATCATCTCTTTGACGTGTGCGATCTTGTAACCGCGATCCAGCATCGAAACGATAAGTCGCAGGCGGGCCAGGTGGCTATCGTCGTAGATCGCGGATCGCCCGTCACGGCGGGGCGCATGCAGCAGTCCCCGTTCACGGTAAAGCCGCACGTTCCTGGTGGTGGTGCCGGCGAGACGAGCGAGATCGGCGATGTGGAATTTCTCTGTCGCCGATTCCGATGCCGACGGCCGCGCCTGCGAATCGAGCAGCTGCGAAACGATCGAATCAACGGCATCGCGGGACAGATTCCGGACGCGGCGCTGCGCCTTGCGAACGTTCACCAACACCGCAGAGATCGTGTCGGCCCGTTGCCGGGAGCTGGATCCCATCGGCTGGTTGCCAGTCGTCACCGCACTGCGGTCCGATATCGAGGCCACATCACACCTCAAACACTAATCGGTTCCATGGATGGCCAGGCATGACACCGCGCCGACGGCTAGTCCCCGGTCGTCGCATCGGCGAGGTCGCCACGAGCTCCGCTCTCCGCCGGGAGGAGCCGCTGAACCAATCCCAGCGCCCGCATCCACTGAACGGGGAGGTAGCGCTTGAGATACCACCCCAGGACGGCATCGGGCTGCGGCATCACATAGAGCTTGCCGCGGTCGTGGGCATCAAGGGTAAGCCGAGCCACTCGCTCGGGCGCAAAGCCGAACCATCCCATCAATTTCTGGCCGAACTGCAGGGTGGACACCGGGATTCGACCATCGGCGATCACATTGGTCTTGACCAGCGTCGGACACAGCACGGTGACGGTGACGTCGGTGCCGACAAACTCAGCCGCCATCGTCTCCGATAACGACATGACTCCCGCCTTGGAGACGTTGTACGCGGCCATCTGCGGAGCCGCGGCAAATCCGGCGGCCGATGCAACGTTGATGATTCCGCCACGGCCCGCATCGCGCAGGTTCCTGCCGAACAGTTCGCAGCCGTGTATGACACCGCCGAGGTTGATATCGAGTGTCCACTTCCAGTCATCGAGCCCGATATCGCCGACTGATCGACCGCCAATACCAACACCCGCGTTGTTGACGATCAGAGTGGGTGGACCATTGAAAATCAGCTCGGTATGCAGGGCAAGGTTTTCCATATCGGCACGCTTCCCGACGTCGCACTGTACGGAGTGGGCACGGCGGCCGTAGGTCTGTTCGATGGTTTGGACCGTTTGCTCCGCACGATCTTTGTCAATGTCGGCACAAACGACATCGCCACCGCGCGCGGCCAACTCCAGGGCGAATGCACGACCGATACCGCTGCCCGCGCCGGTGACAACGGCTTGCGCCCCGTACGAATTGCCCTGTGCGCGTCTGACACCGCGCAGCGTGCTCAATCCGAACATCCGACTGACCTGCCTTTCGTTATGTGATGCGGCGTGGTCGAAAACCACTGATTTGAAACGTGTTACGCGGAAAACCGCCTACAAGTCGGAGGATGCTCGCGCCTAGCGACGGCGGCATCGGCAAGAGGCCCTCGGCCGCCCTGTCGAACACCAGCATGGCCGCAAATATGCCACTAGTCAATGGTGCAATAACCGAACACTCTCAACACCTTGCCATTGACAAATGGCGTCCATGGTGGTGATGTGATCCTCGACATGATGTCGGTCGCCATGCTGCGCTGGCACATACGAAGGAGACAAGGCAGTAATGGATCTCAACACCACGCTGGCGAAGATCAAGGATCGGCAATGGGGACTTGCCGACATCGACTGGGACGCTCCAGGGGCAGAAACCATCGACGAAGCGTTCAAGCCCAAGCTCAAGGCGTTCATGGCCGACCTGGCCTGGATCGAGAACGTCGGCGCGCGTGGTTTCGCGGCGCTGGCCAGAAAGGCCGAGGACCCGACTCTCGCGGAGATCTACCGCTACTTCCACGCCGAGGAGCAACGGCATGCCAACGCCGAGCTGGCGTTGATGAAGCGCTGGGGGATGCTGGAGGAGGGCGAGTTGCCCGAGCCCAACGTCAACATTCGGCTCGCCATGGACTGGCTGGATCGGTATGCCGACGACATGCCCATGTCCACGCTCGGCACGGTGATCCCGATGCTGGAAGTCGCGCTCGACGGCGCCCTGCTCAAATTCCTGTTGGACGAGGTTCACGACCCGGTATGCAACCAGGTCTTCGAGAAGATCAACAACGATGAATCTCGGCACATTGCAGTGGGTTTCGAGGTCATCGACAGGCTCGGACATGCCCGGCTGCGTCGAATCCTGATCGAATTCGTGGGAACCGTCGCCTCGCCCGGCCTGATCATCGGTGCGCTGATGTACGTGCCGCTGCTGAACCGGATTCTTCGCGAAATGGTCGGCATGGGCTTTGAACCAGAGCGCCTCTACTCCGCGATGGACCGCTTCAAGACGCTGGGCGCGCGAGGTACACATACCAAGCGCATGCCGCTATTCCACGTGGTGAAGTGGCATTCGAACCTAGTCGTCAACAAGTGGTATCCGTATCAGATACTCGCCGATGTCATGGTCAAGGCCAGCGACTTCATCCCGACGCGACTGCTGCCGAAGGTACCGACCTGGTTCAGCGAAATCACCTATGCCCCAGTCAGCAAGGGCATCGAGCGCAGGGAAGCCGCATGACCGACCAGTTCGAGACTTCACACACCTACACCACTCTCGTTATCGGTGCGGGTTTCAGCGGCCTGGGAGCGTCGCACAAGCTCCTCGAGGCCGGCGTCGACGATATTCTGATCCTGGACCGGTCGGACCGGCTCGGCGGAACATGGCGCGACAACACGTATCCCGGTGCTGCAGTTGATATCCCCTCGATGCTGTATTCGTTCTCCTTCGCGCCCAACCCGCACTGGTCACGTGTCTTCGCACCCGCCGATGAGCTGCGCCAGCACATCGACCAGTTGGCGGACAGGTTCGGAGTGCGGCATCTGATCCGGTTCAACCAGGAAGTCACCGCACTCGATTTCGTCGAGCAAGAAGGAATCTGGCGTGTATCAACCAGTTCCGGTATCGAGTACCGTGCGCGGACCATCATCATGGCCACCGGTCCGTTGTCTGATTCCAGCTTGCCCACCATGCGAGGAATGGACACCTTCGAGGGCCACAAGATCCACAGCGCCAAGTGGGACCACGACTACGACATGCGCGGCAAGCATGTCGCCGTGATCGGAACCGGTGCCAGCGCCATCCAGATCATCCCCGAGTTGGTAAAGACCGCCGAGTCCGTGAAGGTGTTCCAGCGCACCGCGGGTTGGGTCATGCCCCGACTCAATGTGGCTGTGCCACCAGCGCTACGGCGACTGTATGCCGCCGTTCCGGCGACACAGCGTGCGTCAAGGGCCGCACTCTATTGGGGGCACGAGGTCGCGGCCCTCGGGCTGGTGTGGAACACCCCGATTACCACGCTCATTCAGAAGCTAGGGATTGCACATCTGCGGAGCGCCGTGCCGGATCCATGGTTGCGGCGTCAGCTCACCCCCAGTTTCCGCGCCGGCTGCAAGCGCATGCTGGTCTCCAGCGAGTACTACCCGGCCCTGCAGAAGGACAACTGCAAACTCATCACCTGGCCCATCGCCACCATCAGTCCAAAGGGACTCCGCACCAGCGAAGGAGTCGAGCACGAAGTCGACTGCATCGTCTTCGCCACCGGCTACGACGTGCATCTGGACGGACCGCCCTTCCCCGTAACCGGACTCGGTGGCCGCACGCTCAAGGACAAGTGGACGGGCCACGCCTACGGATACAAGAGCGCCCACACCTCAGGTTTCCCGAACCTGTTTCTCACCAACGGCCCCAACTCCGGCCCCGGCCACAACTCACTCCTCGTCTTTCTCGAAGCACAGATCGCCTACGCGGTTCAAGGAATCCGGACCGTCGTCGACCACGATCTCATCTACTTGGACGTCCGCGAGGAAGTCGAGCGGCGCTACAACATCGACATACAGAAGCGGCTCAAGCGGACAACATGGATGACCGGCTGCCAAAGCTGGTACCTGACCTCCGATGGCTTCAACGCCTCCATGTATCCGGGGTTCGCAACGCAATACCGCAAGCAAATGCGTGATTTCCGGCTGTCCGACTACCGCCTTGTCCCCGGAGCGTCCGGCACGCAGCGAGCCGTGGCAGATGCGGAATTAGCGGAAGCCTGAGGACGACTAGCCCGGGACAAACGACTCGAATCCGAGATCGCGCCCCGACTGATAGCGGATCTGCTTGCCAGACAAGGGGTCCCGAAATTCGATCGACCGTGCTAGCAGCGCCAGCGGGCGACTGAAATCGTCCTCGCCGACATCGACGATCGTGGGATAGAGGGGATCGTTGACGATGGGAATGCCGAGGCCGCTCATATGCAGCCGCAGCTGGTGCGTCTGTCCCGTGATTGGTGTCAGCCGGTATCTGCCCACCGCGCCCACCCGCTCGACCAGTTCGATATGCGTTTCGGCGTTCACCGGTCCTGGCTCCTCGAATGCCTGAAGGATACTGCGCCGCTTGATAATTCTGCTCCGCAGCGTCACCGGAAGGGTAACGTCGGGATCGACGGGTGCCAACGCCTCGTAGGTCTTGGACACCTGGCGTTGCGCGAACAACGATTGGTATGCGGAACGCGCCTCACGACGCACCGTAAACAGCAATACACCCGCGGTGAGCCGATCGAGCCGGTGTGCCGGTGACAGCTCAGGCAGGTCCAATGCCTTGCGCAGACGCACCAGTGCCGTCTCGGTGACATGCCGCCCGCGCGGCATCGTGGAGAGGAAGTGTGGCTTGTCGATCACCAAAACATTCTCGTCCCAGTGCAAGACGTCGATCGCGAACGGGACGGGAATCTCCACGGCCGCTTCGCGATACGTGTATACCGACGCCCGGGCGGGCAGGTGTGTATCGGCAGTGACCGGCACGCCTGCGGCATCGACGACTTCGCCCCGGCTCACCTTTTCGGCGGCGGCCGAACCGAATCTGGAAACCAGCTCGTCGACCACACACCCGCTCTCGCGCAGTCGGATTCGGACCGGCCCCAAGCCGTCCCGCACCGGTAGCGGTGGCTCAGGAGCCCTTCGCCTGGGGCTCATAACCGTGACTCACTTGGAGGGCGACAGCACGTCGGTCACCGGTTCGACGATGAACGAGCGCGCCTCGGGTGCGGCCACCCGCAGTGCATCCGCCGACGCGTCGTCGGGCTGGCGCTGCGATCGCACCTCAGCATCAACCCGCGCACGATAGGTATCCACCTCGCGGACAATGTCTTCCGCCGACCAGCCGAGCGTCGGACCCACCAGCTCGGCAACTTCCTGGGCACAGTCGACTCCACGGTGCGAGTATTCGATCGCAATCCGCATACGCCGCGCAAGGATGTCCTCCAAGTGCAGTGCACCCTCGGCCACCACCGCGTAGAGCGCCTCCACTCTCAGGTACATCGGGGCCTTGGCAATCGGCTGCAGCAGGCTGCGATCCGAACCCGCACAGGCCAGTACCTCACCGATCAGTGATCCGTACCGGTCCAGCAGGTGCCGCACCCGGTATGGATGCAGACCGTACGTCTCCCCCACATGCTCGGTCTGGTTGATCAGCGCGAAATAGCCGTCGGCGCCGAGCAGTGGCACCTTGGCGGTGATCGATGGCGCCACCCGGGCCGGCACGAATTCGCTTGCCATATCGATGGCATCGGACGCCATCACGCGATAAGTCGTGTACTTGCCGCCGGCGATGGCCACCAGACCTGGGGCCGCCACGGCAACGGCGTGCTCGCGGGAGAGCTTGGAAGTGTCGTCATCCTCACCGGCCAGCAGTGGCCGCAGCCCCGCGTACACCCCGTCAATATCGTTATGTGTCAACGATGTAGCCAACACCGTGTTGACCTTGTCGAGGATGTAGTCGATGTCCACCTTGGTGGCGGCCGGGTGTGCCAGATCGAGATTCCACTCGGTGTCGGTGGTCCCGATGATCCAATGGTTGCCCCACGGAATGACGAACAGCACCGATTTTTCTGTCCGCAGGATGATCGCCACCTCGCTGACAATCCTGTCTCGCGGTACCACGATGTGAACACCCTTGGATGCGGTCACCCGGAACCGGCCACGCGTACGCGACAACGCCTGGATCTCATCGGTCCATACCCCGGTGGCATTGACGACGACATGCCCGCGTACCTCGGTCTCGGCGCCGTTCTCGGTGTCCCGCACCACCACGCCGGTCACGCGATCACCCTCACGCAGCAGCGAGACCACCTGCGTCGAAGCCCTGACGACCGCCCCATAATGCGCGGCGGTGCGTGCCACATTCATGGTGTGACGAGCGTCGTCGACCACCGTGTCGTAGTAACGGATACCGCCGATGAGTGAGTTGCGCTTCAGCCCCGGCGCAAGCCGCAGGGCACCTGCGCGAGTGAGATGCTTTTGGGCGGGAACAGATTTCGCGCCACCCATCTGGTCATACAAGAAGATTCCGGCGGCGACGTAGGGACGCTCCCACCACCGATTGGTCAACGGGAACAAGAACGGAAGAGGTTTGACCAGATGCGGCGCCAGTGTCGTCAGCGACAGCTCCCGCTCGCGCAACGCCTCCTGCACCAAACCGAATTCGAGCTGTTCCAGATAACGCAGCCCGCCGTGGAACATTTTCGAGGACCGGCTCGACGTACCCGCAGCGAAATCACGCGCCTCAACCAACGCGACCTTCAGCCCGCGAGTGGCGGCATCGAGCGCCGATCCGGCGCCGACCACGCCGCCACCGACCACGATGACATCGAACTGCTCGGATCCGAGGCGCTCCCAGTTCAGCGAACGTGCCTGTGGTCCCAGGAACGTATAGGTAGGCCCCCTCGATCGCGACGGGTTGGTTGCGTCACTCACGATTACTTCCCTTCTACGCCTTCACAGGGTCTGGGAATCACTCCGGAACATCACGTTACCGGCCAGTAGCGATCTCGTCAGTGATGCACGCCGCTATGGCGTGTATCGCCGGAAGTCAGTCCAGGTCGTCGTGGGCAATCAACTGGCGCGCCGCTTCCGTCACCGAGCCCGACAGGGACGGGTACACCGAGAGCGTCTGCGCCAGATCGTTCACCGAGAGCAGGTTCTGCACCGCGATAGCGATGGGCAGGATCAACTCGGAGGCGTTCGCAGCGACCACGACACCGCCGATCACCACACCGGTGGCCGGGCGGCAGAAGATCTTCACAAAACCGCGTTTGAGGCCAGACATCTTGGCCCGCGGGTTGGTGTGCAGCGGCAGCATCACCGTGCGGGCAGGCACCTCACCGTTGTCGATGGCCGCCTGGGAGACCCCCACAGCGGCGATCTCCGGACGCGTAAAAACGGCGGCAGCAACAGTTTTCAGCCTGATCGGCTGCACCGCATCGCCAAGAGCGTGATACATCGCGATGCGGCCCTGCATCGCGGCCACCGAGGCCAGCGGCAGCAGGCCCGTACAGTCACCCGCGGCGTAGATGCCGGCCACCGATGTGCGGGACACCCGGTCGACGGTGAGGTAGCCGCCAGCGCCCAGCATGATTCCGACCCGTTCCAGGCCCAGGCCGGCGGTGTTCGGAACGGATCCCACCGTCATCAGCACATGGCTGCCGTCGACCACCCGTCCATCGGCCATCGCCACCCGGACGCCGGTATCGGTTCGGGTCACCGAATCGGCCCGGGCGTTCTTGACGAGCGTCACACCGCGCTCGGCCAGGGTGTCCTCCAGAACCAGGGCGGCATCCTCGTCCTCGTGCGGCAGCACCCGGTCCCGGCTGGCCACCACGGTCACCTGAACGCCCAGCTCGGTATATGCGTGCACGAACTCCGCGCCCGTCACACCCGAACCCACGACAATGAGGTGTTCGGGCAGCTCCTCCAGGTCGTAGAGCTGGCGCCAGGTGAGAATGCGTTCGCCGTCGGGCCGCGCATGGGCCAGCACACGCGGGCTGGCGCCCGTCGCGATGAGCACCACATCGGCCTCCAGGATGGTGCTGCTGCCGTCGGGCAGGCTGGCCTTGATCCGGTGGAATGCCATCCCGACCACGTGATCGACCAGCTCGGCGCGCCCGGCGATCAGCCGCACCCCGGCACTGCGCAGACGGTCGGCGATATCAGCCGACTGCTCGGAGGCGAGGCGCTTGACGCGGCTGTGGATCTGCGGCAGCGAGATCTTGGCGTGCTCCACATCGATGTCGAAACCCAGGTTCGGCGCCCGCCGCAGGTCGGTGCGCACACCGGTGGACGCGATGAACGTCTTGGACGGCACACAGTCGAAGAGCACGCAGGCGCCGCCGATGCCGTCGGAATCGATCACCGTCACCTCGGTGGTGCTTCGCTCATGGGCCGCGGCAACGAGTGCCGCCTCGTACCCCGCTGGTCCTCCACCAATGATCACGATGCGCGTTGCCACGGCGTCAAACCTACAAGCACCGAACCGACCCGGCTTGCCATCGCGGGGAACCCTGCCGCCATCCCTGCCGCCACCTGAGACACAGGACCACTAGGCTTGCCCCCGTGCCGCTCTACGCCGCCTACGGTTCCAACATGCACCCCGAGCAGATGTTGCAGCGGGCGCCGCACTCACCCATGGCCGGCACCGGCTGGCTGCACGGCTGGAGGCTGACCTTCGGCGGGGAGGATATCGGCTGGGAGGGCGCACTGGCCACGGTCGTGCAGGACCCACATTCGAAGGTATTCGTGGTCCTGTACGACATGACAGGGGCCGACGAGAACAACCTCGATCGCTGGGAAGGTTCAGAGCTCGGTATCCACACCAAGATTCGCTGCCGGATCGACCGCGAATCCTCCGATACCAACACCGACCCGGTGCTGGCCTGGCTTTACGTCGTCAACGCCTACGAGGGTGGACTACCGTCCGCCCGGTACCTTGGCGTGATGGCAGATGCAGCAGAAATCGCTGGAGCCCCAGAAACTTATGTGCACGGATTGCGCACCCGGGCGTCGCGCAATATCGGTCCCGGAACGGCCTGACTAGACCGCGCTTTGTTCCACAAGGTTGACCAACGTCCGCACGCCAACACCCAGCGCCCGTTCATCGATATCGAAATTGGGCTGGTGGATATCGAGCTGCGGGCCGGTTCCCGACCACACCCCCAGCCGCGCCATCGCGCCCGGCACCTCCTCCAGATACCAGGAGAAGTCCTCGCCGCCACCGGATTGAGTGGTCTCCGCGAGCGCGTCCAACCCGATGTCCTGGATCGCCCGCACGAAGATGTGCGTGGACTCGGGTTCGTTGATGACCGGAGGAACCCCGCGCCGATAGTTGAGGGTGTAATCGATGCGCAGCGGTGCCAGCAGTCCCTCGATCACATCGCGGACGGTGTCCTCCAGCGTGACCCATACGTCGCGGCTTCCGGTGCGCACCGTGCCCGCCAATGAGCCGATCTGAGGAATGGCATTGGCGGCCTGGCCTGCGTTGACGGCTCCCCACACCATGACGGTGCCTGCCCGCGGATCGATGCGGCGGCTCAGCACTCCCGGTAGGCCGGTGATGATGGTGCCGAGGCCGTACACCAGGTCGGCCGTCAGATGCGGTCGTGACGTGTGCCCGCCCGGGGAATGCAGCGTGACCTCGACGGTATCCGCGGCCGAGGTGATCGCCCCCGCACGAATCGCCACCTTGCCCACCTCCAGTCGCGGATCACAGTGCAGGGCAAAGATTCTCGTAATACCGGCCATTGCCCCAGCGGCCACCACATCGATAGCGCCACCCGGCATGACCTCCTCAGCCGGCTGAAAAATCAGGCGCACCCCCGACGGCAGCGAGGGTGCCGAATTGAGGGCCATCGCCGCGCCCAGCAGGATCGCGGTGTGCGCATCGTGCCCGCACGCGTGCGCGACATTCGGCACCGTCGACGCATAGGAGGCGCCGGTGCGTTCCTGCATCGGCAAGGCGTCCATATCTGCGCGCAGCGCCACCCGCGGACCGTCTTCGGGCCCGAAGTCGCAGGTAATTCCGGTGCCACCGGGTAGCACCTTGGGGTTCAACCCGGCTTCGGCCAGCCGGGCGGCCACGTATTCGGTGGTGGCATGTTCTTGGCGCGCCAGCTCGGGATGCGCGTGGATGTGACGACGCCACCGGATCAGCGTCTCCGAGTTCTCCTCGAGCCAACGATCCGCCAGGGCGGTTAGCGATTCACTCATACCGCCACCGTCCTACGCGCCAGTCGCTCCAGCACTCGGGACCGCTCGGTCTCGTCCTCAGCCAGACGTATCACGGTGCGCGCCAACATCTTCGCTCCTTCGACCACCGCCCGATCGGCACCTGGTTCCTTCGCCGCCTTTTCGAAATCCGGTTGATGGATGACAGCCCCACCCGAGTCGATGCCGACGACCGGGTGGATACCGGGCAGCACTTGTGTCACATTGCCCATATCGGTGCTGCCCAAAGGCACCGCGGCTTCGAACTCCGCGGGCACCGGCGTGCGGCCCAGGGATTCCATTTCCTCACGGAACACCTGCACGAGCCAGGGATCCGGCGTCAACTCCAGATATGGGGGCGAGGATTCAGCGAGCTCGTGGCTGCATCCGGTCGCCATCGCGCCTGCGGCGAAACAGGCGTACACCTTCTGCTCCAGCTCGCGCAGGGAGACCGATTCGACGGCACGCATCGTGTACTGCATCGCGGCTCGACCCGGGATGATGTTGGCTGCCTCGCCACCCTCGGTGACGATGCCATGGATCAGCTGCCCGGGCGAAAGATGCTGGCGCAACAGGCCGATCGAGACCTGTGCGACGGTGACCGCGTCGGCGGCGTTGATTCCGAGGTGGGGTGCGACCGCGGCATGTGACTCTTTGCCGTGGTAGGTGACCATGACGTCGGTGAGCGCCAGCGACCGGGCGCCGGCGATATCGATCGGCCCGGGATGCAGCATCACCGCGGCCGCGATGTCATCAAAGGCGCCCGCCTTGAGCAGAAGTGCCTTGCCGCCGCCGAATTCCTCGGCCGGCGTGCCGATAACCACCACGGTGAGCCCGAGGGCATCGGCAACCTCGGCGAGCCCCAGCCCGGTACCGACCGCAGAGGCCGCGATGATGTTATGCCCGCAGGCGTGCCCGAGCCCAGGCAGCGCGTCGTACTCGGCGCAAACTCCGATGACCAGTGGGCCATCCCCGAAGGTGGCCCGAAATGCGGTGTCCATACCGCCCTGACCAGTGACGATCTCAAATCCGCGCTCAGCAAGCAGCCGCTGGGTTTTCAGGGCACTGCGAACCTCATGGAAGGCCAGCTCGGGTTCGGAGTGGATGTCATGCGATAACGCCACCAGATCGGTCGCCGCACCATCCACGACCGCGCAGGCGGCCTGGGCATGCGGGGCGGAGGCCGCTTCCGTGGTCAAGGGCATTAGATCAGTATCCCATCATGGTTAGGCTGCCTAGTTGTGACCGATGAGCCACTTGGGCGAAGAGGCGAAAACGCCGATGAGGGTCCGGACAACAAAGCATCTCTCGCGGCGGCGGCAATCGCGGCACGCACCGGCGTCGCATCCCACCGCGTGGCGGTGGTTCTCGGATCTGGCTGGGCACCTGCGGCTGAGGAACTGGGAATCCCCGCGACAACAATTGCGATGGCCGATCTACCTGGATTCAGTCCACCGAGCGCGGCCGGTCACGGCGGATCGGTGCTGTCCGTACCGATCGGCGGCCCCAGAGCCGGCACCGACCGGATGCTGGTACTGCTGGGCAGGATCCACGCCTACGAGGGTCACGACCTGCGCCATGTCGTCCATCCGGTGCGCACTGCCTGCGCCGCGGGCGCACGGACGGTCGTGCTCACCAACGCGGCCGGAGGGCTACGCGAGGAGTACACGGTGGGTCAGCCGGTGCTTATCGGCGACCATCTCAACCTGACGGCCAGGTCGCCGTTGGTCGGTGCGCAGTTCGTCGACCTGGTCGACGCCTATTCGCCGCGATTGCGGGCACTGGCCCGGGAGGTCAACGACAGCCTTGCCGAAGGGGTGTACGCGGGTCTGCCCGGCCCGCATTACGAGACACCCGCGGAGATCCGCATGCTGCGCACGTTGGGCGCGGACCTGGTGGGCATGTCGACGGTGCACGAAACCATCGCAGCACGCGCGGCAGGGGCCGAGGTGCTTGGGGTGTCTCTGGTAACAAATCTCGCGGCGGGAATGACCGGGAAGTCCCTCAACCACGAAGAGGTGCTGGCCGCCGGGCGTGCGTCCGCGACGCGTATGGGTCAGCTGCTGAGCTCGGTGATTGGTCGACTATGACGGTTTCCGCGCAAACGATCCAGGAGTGGATCGACCACGATCCCGACCCCGAGACCGCAGCCGAGCTGCGCGCATGCTCCGCAGCGGAGCTCGCAGAACGATTCTCCGAGCCACTGGTGTTCGGTACAGCGGGCTTGCGCGGCACCGTCCGAGGCGGCCCGAACGGTATGAACCTGGCCGTCGTGGTGCGGACCACCTTTGCAGTGGCCAAGGTGCTCAAGAACCGGTGCCTGGGCGGCTCGACCGTGGTGGTGGGTCGCGATGCCCGGCACGGGTCCGACAAGTTTGCTCAGGGTGCGGCGGAAGTTCTTGCCGCCGAAGGGTTCAACGTCGTGCTGTTGCCCCGCCCGCTGCCGACGCCAGTGCTGGCGTTCGCGGTCCGCCACGTGGATGCGGCGGCCGGAATACAGATCACCGCATCTCACAACCCTCCGGCCGACAACGGCTACAAGGTATATTGGTCGGGCGGGGCTCAGATCATCTCCCCCACTGATCGCGATATCGAATCAACGACGGCCGCTGCCCCTTTCGCCGATCAGATTCCACGGAATCCGGTCACCCCCGCCGACGACTCACTGGTGGATGCCTATATCCAACGTGCCGCAACGGTGCGCCGAGGATCCGGCGCGGTCCGCGTCGCGCTCACCGCGCTGCACGGGGTCGGCGGGGCCACCGCGTTGGCTGCGCTGAATGCCGCTGGTATCACCGACATCCATGTAGTTGACAACCAGTTCCAGCCGGACCCCGATTTTCCCACCGTCGCGTTTCCGAACCCCGAAGAACCGGGAGCCTCCGACGCGGTGCTTGCACAGGCCGCCCAGGTCGACGCGGATCTGGCGATCGCGCTCGATCCGGATGCCGACCGGTGCGCCATCGGAATCCCCACCACGACAGGTTGGCGCATGCTTTCCGGGGATGAAACCGGTTGGCTGCTGGGTGATTACATCCTCTCGACGCAACCTCGTTCATCCACTCCGCCAGTGGTGGCCAGCACCGTTGTCTCCTCCCGCATGCTCGCCCGCATCGCAGCATCGCTTGGCGCACGCCATGTGGAAACCCTCACCGGATTCAAATGGCTGGTCCGGGCAGCGGATTTCGATCTGGTCTATGCGTACGAGGAAGCCATTGGGCATTGCGTGGATCCGGCCGCGGTGCGCGATAAGGACGGCATCTCCGCGGCGGTACTCGCCTGCGACCTAGTCACGCACCTGCGTGCCCTCGGCACGAGCATCGAGGAAAAGCTTGAGAATCTGGCGATCAGGCATGGCATCCACGTGACCGCGCAGGTGTCGCGGCGGATGAACTCGCTCGACGACATCACCGCGATGATGACCCGCCTCCGGGAGAACCTGCCCGCCGCACTGTCCGGGTTCCCCATCACCCCGGAGGATCTGCTGGAACGACGGGGCCAGGAGCGCACCGATGCGGTGATCCTCTCCGGCGAAATCGGCGGGTCGTCCATCCGGCTGGTGATCCGCCCATCGGGAACCGAGCCAAAGGTCAAGTGCTACATCGAGGTCCGTGAACCCGTCATCACGGACGCAACCGTCGCGCGGATCTGGGCCGGCGTCGTGGTCTCCGAGCTGGAGGCGTACGCCCGGAACATCTAGCTCGGCCCGATCATCTGGGCCCGAATTGGCGATCGCCCGCGTCACCCAATCCGGGAACGATGTACCCAGCCTCGTTGAGGCCCTCGTCGATCGTGGCCGTGAACAGTCGCGCGGACTCGATTCCCCCGGACTCGCCGTACCGCGCAACGCACTCCTGAACCGCCGCGACCCCCTGTGGTGCCGCGACCACGCACAGCATGGTGATGTCGGTGGCGCCTCGGGAGTGCAGCAGGTCGAGTGTGTAGACCATCGACCCGCCGGTGGCGAGCATCGGGTCCAGGACAAACACCGGCCGTGCCGACAAATCGGCCGGAAGAGATTCCAGGTATGGGGTGGGTTGCCATGTCTCTTCGTCGCGTGCCATCCCGACGAATCCGACCCGCGCCTCGGGAATGAGGGCGTGTGCCTGATCCACCATGCCCAACCCCGCCCGAAGAACCGGTACCAGCAACGGAGGATTGGCCAACCGATAACCGAGCGTCTCGGCCACCGGTGTGCGCACCGTGGAGGACTCGATCGGTGCCGCACGGGTGGCCTCATAGACAAGCATCAGCGTCAGATCCCGCAGCGCAGCGCGGAAAGCCGCGTTATCGGTGCCGACATCGCGAAGGGTGGTTAACCGGGCCGCCGCCAGCGGGTGCTCGACTACATGCACATGCATGGAGAGACCCTAGAACAGCAAGCATCGATCCCGACAACCTTGGATGTGACGGGCATCACTCTCGACGCACCGCGCCTCTGTGCCTCAAAATCGTTCCTAGCAAAGCCGAGCAAGCTAGCCTGAACAGGCAATACTACGGGGTAGCCAGGTTGCCGAAAAAATCTTTCAAAAAGTTTGAGAAAGATGGAACCGATTCGCCACCACCCCCGTCGTATTCAGTTACAAGGCAAAAACTGCCCGAAACCGGGCAGGTAGCCGCCACCGATGAGATGGAGGGGACATGGCAGACGGACTAGCAGCTGACACAGACATTCTGCGTGGCGTTGGCGGGGTTCAGACGGGGATGGGCGGAACGCTCGCGGCGGTGGGCACCGCAGTCAGCATTTTCCCGGTCGCCGCACTGGCGCCGATCTTCGGTCCGATTGGCGCGCACTACCTGGGCGCATTCGCCATGACCTCCGCCAAGCAAGGGATGGACGTCGGTCAGCTCGCAATGGGCGTCACCGAGTCCGGTGTCAGCACCAATCTGGCGAGCAACGGCTACGACGACGATGACGACAACGTCGGCCAGAACATCAGCGCCACCGTCGAGGGAATCGAGGCGTAACCATGGTTGAGACAAAGCCGTATTCGTCCGAGCACCTGTCGCAGGCGACGAATACCAACTACCCAAGCTTCGAGAACAACCCCTTCTCGGCCAATCTGATCGGCTCGGCCATGGACATGGCGGGCACGGTCGGTAACGGCCAGTTCAAGGAAGGCCAGGACCCCAGCAAGATGCTGGAGGGCGGCATGCAGGTCATGCAACAGGTCATGCAACAGGGCATGCAGGCGGGCAGCCAGCTCATCGGCTCCTTCGCCGGTGCGGCAGCTCAGGCTCTGGGGCAGTTCGCCGGCATGGCCGGCCAGGCGCTGAGCAGCATGGCCACCCGCAGCGGCTCCATGGGCGCCAATGTCGGACAGGCATCCGAGTCCACCACCCGGGCCGGCACCCTGATCACGGAGGCCCTGCAACAGTTCCAACACACCTCCGAGATGCTGACACCGCTGATTGGGCTTTTCCCTCCCGCTGCCGCTGAGCTCGCCCAAGCAGCAGCCGAGTGCACCACCAAGGTCTCGGCTTACACCGCGACGCTCGAGGGTGAGCTAGGCGGACAGGCCGGTGAACTGACAGGCATGGCGGGTGCCGACATGGGAAACCCCTCGACACCCGCGTCCGGAAGCGTCCAGCCCGCCATGTCGGCGATGCAGGGCGGTCTCCAGGCCGGAACCCAGGCACTGTCCGGTGCCGCCAGCGGCGTCACCCAGACCATGAGCTCGATGGGTCAAGGCCTCGGCCAGATTCCGCAGGCCCTCACTGGCCTGCTCGGTGGCGCCGGTGGAGGCAGCGGCGCAGGTAGCGCCCTGGGCGGTGCCAACATGAGCGGCATTGCCGCCGGCGCGCTCAACAATCCGTTCGGCGGTGGCGGCCATGCGTCCAGCACTGCCGGTGGTACCAGCAGCGGATTGGGTGGCGCCAACGCCAATGCGGCCAAGATGCTGCTCGACCCCCGCAGCATGGGTAAGGGTGCGCAGCTGTTCCTCCCGGATGGCAGCACCAGCCAGGCCCCGAACGCCTCCGCCGCCGAGGCGGTGCGCAAGGCGCTCAGCCAGGTGGGTGTGCCCTATGAGTGGGGTGGCACCAAGCCCGGTGTCGGCCTGGACTGCAGCGGCCTGACCCAGTGGGCGTACGGAGAGTCCGGCGTCAACATCCCCCGGCTCGCCCAGGAGCAGGGTGTCGGTATCCACGTCGACCAGGGCTCGGTCATGCCGGGCGACCTTGCGGTGTGGGATGGCCACGTCGCCATGATCATCGGCAACGGCATGATGGTCGAGGCCGGTGACCCGGTGCAGATCTCCCCGATCCGCACCACCAACGCCGGGCAGGGATTCCATGGATTCTTCCGACCCACTTCCTAGTTCGGGAGTGCCGCGGCCCGAGCCGCGTGCGAGCATCGACATGACAAATCGTGCTCGCACGCTGCGGGTCAAGGTATCCGAATTCGGTCTGCCGCTTGAGGTTCAGGTCGAACCTGACCTGCTCGGCCGCGGCGCGTCAGCACTGGCACGGGAAATCTTGAATCTGTGCCAACTCGGTGCCGCGCGCTGCGGAGCGGCCCGCCGCGAAGAACTCGCTGAAACCGGTATCCCGGACTACATCCTGGACAAGCTCGGTCTGGCGACGCCCGCCCAGGTCGCCGACCTCGAACTGCGCCAATCCGAAGAGCAGATGGAACGGAGATCCTGATGACGGAGCCAGACCTCACCTTCTTCAAGGCACTCGAACAGCAGTATCAGGAGACCATGACGAAGGCCCGCGCCGGCGGCCATATCCTCAACGGCGCGGTCGACGAGCTGAAAGATCTTCGCGGATGGGCACGTTCGGCGCAGGGCCATGTCGAGGCGGAAGCCAACGGCAACGGTGCGTTGACCAACCTGAAGCTTGACGACTCGGTCACCAAGCTGTCCCCGAGGCTCGTCGGGCAGATCGTTGTGGCTACCGCCGCAGCCGCCGCGGGTCAGGCATTCGATCACCGCGAACGGGTGTTCGCCCAACTGATGGTCGATATGAAGGACCCGCAGCCCTAGTCGAGCGACGAGGGCGCGATCTGTTCACCGCTGAGCGCGCTGAACACCCTGATGGCCTCCACCGGACATGATTCGGCTGCATCGATAACCACCGTGCCAGGCTCGACGAGCGTATTAATTGGCCGAGCCCCCGCAGATTCGAAAGAAAAGTGCTTGGGCGCCAAGGAAACACATTTTCCTGACCTGATACATGCCGACCGATCGACAACCATTCGCCATTTGGGATCATTCACCATTCGCCCTTTCGTCCCGGGCTGCAAGAGCAAGGTGTCCCGACGGCGTCTCGAATTACATCGGCTGTCCATGGTCGCCGTCACACCTACCGACCCCTCATAGATGCACCGGTAGGTGCTCGCGGCGACCAAAGATGGGCTTGTCTGCGGTCGAGCGGCCGCCGAACATAGCGCATCCACGCTGCGGGCACGGCCCGAAGACACAGGGTCCGTACTTAGCCCGCCGATCGCGGGAGCGAGCCAAAAAATATCGCTTCTGAGCTGCCCGCGCAACCTTTTCGGAATACTCGAACAATTGCGCGCCTAGCACTGTCGTTCAATTGCTACGGGTACCTCCGCTGATAACATTCGCAGGTGGCGCGCGAGTGGCTTCTCCTGGAAACCCTCGGCGACGAGCCAACAGTCATCGCAGCAGGAAATCAGTCGCGGAATATGGTTCCCCTCAGCGCATTCCTTCGCCGTAATCGAAATCTTGGTCTCATTCGCCGGGTGGTCGCCGCGGCAACACAGGCCAACAAGGCCGCCACGATCGGCCCACCCGATCTGGATGTGGTCATCGACGTCCGTCCGGTCGCCATGCCCGACGGTCGGGTACACGGGGTATGGCTGTGGGCGGGCTCTACACCCCCACCCGCCGATCCTCCCGCCGAGGGCGGTGCGGTGGTCCTCAACGCCGATACCGGAGCGCTGTACATGAGCGACGGCGCCGCCCTGGCCATGGGAATGGCCCCTTCGGATCCACACGCGGAGATCAGCATGCCGCAGCTGTACCGCTACGTGGCGCCTAATCCCGGCGAGACGGATGTCCTGGGGCTTATCGTGACCGCCACCGAAGGCATGACCTACAGCGCCACCTGGCCGGGTGTCGACAGCGACGGAAATCCCACGCTGTGTCACTTCGCAAGCCGATTAGTTCTGGAACCCAACGACGAGGGCGTCCCCGAGCGTCTGGGGCGCGCGATCAACCTGCGTGTCGGCAGCCCGGCGCTACCCATTCCGCTACTCGAACAACAGGTCCTCGAGGCCACCGCCGAGCCGGGCGCGTATCGGGCGCTGGTCATGATCGCCTCGCGCAAATTGATCAAGTGGATCGATCCGCCTGCACCGGAATGGCATTGGGAGTTCGACCCGCAGGGCCGACCCAAGATTCATCCGGATGACGAGGCGAATCTGAACTTCATGATCGACAATGCCGTGTTCGGTACCACCGAGGCTGTCATCAGGTTCCGATGCCATGACGACAGCTGGGAATCGCTGCACTGCTCTACCCGAGTGGTCAGACTCAGCGAGGACGCGACCGTCGCACTCATCACCCACCGGCGTCGGCCCGCGGCCTGATGCTCTTCGTGTAAGCGGCCCATCGCAGTGCCGCGGCGGCGACACCCCGATCCGGGTCAGATTCGGGCCCCCGCGAGATCGCCCATAATTGCTAACATCCTGCGATGTCACGCGATTGGATGCTGCTAGAGACCCTTGGTGATGAGCCGACGGTCATAGCCATCGGATTGCAGGCCCGCAACATGACGCCGCTCGAGTCGGTGCTGGGCCGCAACCGGCACCGTCCACTGATCGAGGCGGCGATCACCGAATGTCGGCGTACGGGCGAACCAGCGGTGGCTGTTACCCCGGCACGGGACCGCATCGTGCGCGTGCATCCGATATCCATGGGGCAGGTAAACGTCCACGGCGTCCAGGTGTGGTTCGGCCCGGCAGACCTCGAACCGCCGCGACGGCCCATCGCCGGGGCATGCCTAGGTGATCTGGACACATCGGTCACGACGCTCACCGCCGAGTACTTCGATGTGATGGGTTTCGACCCGCACAACAGGTCCGAGAAACAAGCCATCGCCGAAGGTCTTGCCCCTGTACTACCAAGTCCGCACAACGTCGAATTGATGGCGAATGTCGTGAACCCCGAACTTGAGGCGACTTTTTGCGGAACTTGTCTGGCCGCCGACTACCAAGGAAACGTCCTCCAAGTTCACTACGCCGGACGGGCATCCAAGGAAACCAATGCGGCAGGAGCCGTGGAGCGTATCAACAGAATCGTGTGCACGCGGGTGGAGAACACCCCCGCCGAGCCACAGGTGGGATTGGCGCAGCAGATCCTGGAGGCGGTCGCCGCCCCCGGAGTCCACCGGCTGCTCATCAATGTCGACACCTTCGCGGTCCTCAAATGGATCGACACGCCCTACCCCGACCTGGCATGGCGCTATGACCCCGATCGACCCGACAGCATCCATCCTGAGGACGCGGCCCTGGCGCACGCCATGCGAGAGCAGCTCCGAGCCGGATCAACCGCCGGCGTACTACGGGTGCGAGCCACGTCGGGTGGGTGGCTTCGAGTACATGCGTCCGCGACCAAATTCGCGTTGCGTGACAATGCTTTCGCGGCACTCGTCACTCTGACTGCCGCGCTGTCGGCGGACTCCGCGTAGTGAAACGCCGTGGCGCGGGCGGCTCGCGCGGCCACGCATACACCGGCTCGCGTGGTGGGTCTTTCCCTCAGCCCAACCGTTCTGGATAGGCTTGCCGCATGGCTGCTGACATCGTTCCCATCGAACTCGGCCTCACAGAAGGTGACGTGGTCACCCTGTGGGCCCCGCGGTGGCGCGACGCCGGAGACGAGTGGGAGGCGTTTCTCGGCAAGGACGACGATCTATTCGTGTTCGAGTCGGTCGCCGATCTGGTGGCCTTCGTGCGGACCGACAACGACAACGACCTCGTCGACCACCCCGCGTGGTCGGCATTGGGGTCGCTGTCGGCCGACGAGCTTGAGCCCGACGACGACAATCGCTTCGACCTGATCGGTGTGCCGGAGCTGGTTGCCGACAAGCCAAGTGAGGACGCCGTTGAGACGCTGCGCGCCACCCTGGCGATCGTGGCCTCTATCGGCGCCGTCTGCGAGCTGGCCCCCATCAACAAACTCATCAACGGCAACCCGGTGCTCACCACGCTGTCCGGCGGTGCCGAAAGCTTCACGGGGAAAGATGGATTGAAGCGGTGGAACCAGATCGGTGCCATCGTCGGCAAGTCGTGGGACGCGGTGGTCGACGCGATCGACGAGATCGCCGCAACACCGGATGTCGATGAGGAACTTTCCGCCGCCGCTGACGCCGAGCTGCTTGCCGCCGCCGAGAACGCCGTCGACAACGACGACCTCGAGGATGACGACGACCTGGAACTACTCGACGAGGAGTCCGATACGGACAGCGAGAGCGCCGAAAAGGACCCAGACGACCCCGACGACACTGATGACACCGAGGACGAGTCCGAAGACGAAGACGAGGAATCCGCAGACGACGACGTTGTGGAGGACGACGCAGTTCTCGGCGGCGACGAGGATTTCTGGCTGGCGGTCGGTATCGACCCGATCCAGATGATCACCAACTCGGGCACGTTCTACACACTGCGCTGCTATCTCAACGACGAGCCGATCTTCCTAGGGCGCAATGGCAGAATCAGTGTGTTCGGTTCCGAGCGGGCACTGGCCCGGTACCTTGCCGATGAACACGATCACGATCTGGCCGACCTGAGCACCTATGACGACATCCGCACCGCGGCCACCGACGGCTCGCTGCGGATCGATATCACCGATGACAACATCTACGTGTTCACCGGGCTCGCCGACGACCTGGAAGACGGTATCGACGAGGTGGACCGCGACCAGCTTGAGCTGGCCGTGGAACTCCTCACCGATGTCGCCGAATACTCCGAGGACGACAGCCTCGACACGGAACTGGACGGCGACACCTCACTGGGCAAGCTAGTCGGCCATCTGCTCGAACCGGATAAGCACGACGAGCCCAGCGGCCCATTCGCCGACGCAGCCGAGAGCTGGCGGACCCTGGAACGTGCCATGGAAGCGCGGCTCCGCCGCGAGTGACCGCCCCGGTCTTGGCGCGACTAACCGATTAGGACCGCATATCCCGGTTTGATGACGTCATCGATGATCGCCAGCCGTTCGTCGAACGGGATGAATGCGGATTTCATCGCGTTGATGGTGAACCGCTGAAGGTCGCTCCAGCCGTATCCGAATGCGTCGACAAGGCGCAGCATTTCGCGGCTCATCGAGGTATCGCTCATCAGCCGGTTGTCGGTGTTGACGGTCACCCGGAATCGCAGCCGCGCCAGCAGGTCGAAGGGATGATCGGCGATGCTGTCGACCGCACCCGTCTGCACGTTCGAGCTCGGGCACAGTTCCAGCGGCACCCGCTTGTCACGCAACAGCGATGACAGCCGGCCGAGGTGAGCCGATCCGTCGGGGGCGACCTCGATATCGTCGACGATGCGCACCCCGTGGCCGAGCCTATCGGCACCGCAGAAGGCAATCGCCTCGTGGATCGACGGTAGCCCGAATCCCTCACCGGCATGGATGGTGAACCTAGAGTTGGCATTCCGCATGTATTCGAAGGCGTCGAGGTGTCGACTCGGTGGATAGCCCGCCTCGGCTCCGGCGATATCGAACCCGACGGCACCGCGATCGCGGAACTTCACGGCGAGTTCGGCGATCTCGCGCGACCGGGCGGCATGCCGCATCGCGGTGACCAGCGTGCGCACCTTGATGCGCTTACCTGCCGCCAGCGCCTGCCGCTCCCCGTCGGCGAATCCGGCCAGCACGGCGTCCATGACGTCATCGAGCGTGAGACCCGCGTCGATATGAAGCTCCGGCGCGAAACGGATCTCGGCATACACCACGCCATCGGCCGCGAGGTCCTCGACGCACTCGGCCGCGACTCGGTGCAAGGCGGTCGCCGTCTGCATCACACCCACGGTGTGCGCGAAGGTCTCCAGGTACTGCTCCAAAGAGCCGCTATCGGCGGCGGTGCGGAACCACGAGGCCAAAGCACTCTCGTCCTCGGCAGGGAGGTTCTCGTACCCGGCCTCCCTGGCCAGATCAAGGACCGTGCGCGGGCGCAGCCCCCCGTCGAGATGGTCATGGAGAAGCGCTTTGGGAGCCTGGGTGATTGACACCAAATCGAGTTCGGCCGTCACACCGAAAGTCTATCGATGATGAGTGGCGCGGAGGTGGGTGCCGCACCGATGTCCCAACCACCGTCCAGAGCTTCGAGTGCGGCCGGCATGCGTTCGGCGGTGTCGGTGTACAGCGTGAACAGCGGTTCGCCTGCGATAACCGATTCGCCCGGACGTCGGTGAATACGCACCCCGGCACCGTGTTGCACAGTGTCGCCGGGACGGCTACGCCCGGCCCCGAGCCGCCACGCGGCGATCCCGACCGGCATCGCGTCGATCCGGTGCATGACACCACTGGACGGGGCGAGCACGGTCTCCTGGCACCGCCCGACCGGCAGCGGCACCGAAAGATCGCCACCTTGCGCACGGATCATCGCCCGGAACACATCCATCGCGGTGCCATCGGTCAAGGTCGTCACCGGGTCCTTGCCGTCGATGCCCGCGGCGGCGAGCATCTCGCGGGCGAGAGCAATGGTCAGCGCGATGACGTCATCGGGACCTCCCCCCGCCAGCACGTCCAACGACTCCTGCACTTCGATGGCGTTTCCCGCCGTGGCCCCCAGCGGCGTATCCATCGCGGTGAGCAAGGCGCTGGTGACGACCCCGTGTGCGGTACCCAGATCGACCATCGCCGAGGCCAATTGGCGCGCTTGCTGCTCAGACTTCATGAAAGCGCCCGCGCCCACCTTGACGTCCAGTACCAGCGCAGCCGTGCCCTCGGCGAGTTTCTTGCTCATGATCGACCCGGCGATAAGTGGTATCGATTCCACGGTGCCGGTGATATCCCTCAGCGCGTAGAGCTTTCGGTCGGCGGGCGCCAATGACGCTCCGGCTGCGCAGATCACCGCCCCGACTTCGGAAAGCTGGTGACGTATCTCGTCATTCGTGAGGTCGACGCGGATGCCCGCGATGGACTCAATCTTGTCGAGGGTGCCACCGGTATGCCCGAGGCCACGTCCGGAAAGCTGAGGAACCGCCGCTCCGCAGGCTGCGACGACGGCCACCAGCGGCAGGCTGATCTTGTCTCCTACCCCTCCCGTGGAGTGTTTGTCGACGGTCGGGCGGGTCAAGCCCGACAGATTCAGTCGCTCGCCGGAGGCGAGTATCGCGGCGGTCCACGCCGTCGTTTCGTCGGTGTTCATGCCGCGCAGGTAGATGGCCATCAGCAGGGCGGCCACCTGTTCCTCACCAATGTCGCCACGGGTGTACTCACCGATCAACCAGTCGATCGCTCCCGCACTCAGTTCACCGCCATCACGCTTGGTCGCGATGACCGACGGCATGTCAAAGATGTAGGCGCGCGATGAGTCGGCCATCAGATCCTCCCCCTGTCGAGGTCGTCGGGGCCGAAGGCCTCCGGGAGCAACTCGGCAAGACGTCGTGGCGCGTCGCCGTGATCGATGAGCAGGTCAGGGCCGCCGTGTTCGAGGAGCAGCTGACGGCACCGGCCGCAGGGCATCAGCGGCTCGCCGCGGGAATCGACACAGGACAGCGCCACCAACCGGCCCCCGCCGGTGGAGAACAGGGCGCAGACCACAGAACACTCCGCGCAGAGACCCAGCCCATATGAGACATTCTCCACATTGCAGCCGGCGATCACGCGACCGTCGTCGACTAGGGCAGCGGCCCCCACCGGGTACTTCGAATACGGCGCATACGCATGCTTGGTAACCGCGTATGCCTTGTCCCGCAATTCATTCCAGTCAATCACCATGATCGAGAGACCTCCCTGTCGACCCTACGAGACGCACATCGGGCCATCATTTGCTCGTGCAAGGTTTACCTAACTTACTTTGGAGTACGGTGCATTTCGGCGCTTTTCGCGCTCACACGATTTCGGCGCCACATCGGAATGGGTTTACAGTTCCACTGACGGTTCGCCGACCACCGTTGGGCCAGCGGTTGCGCGTCATGGACGCCCCCATTTACCGCTCCGCTTGGCCCCAGTCCACCATTGGTGTTGGAGGCCCACGTGACGACTGCGACGCCCGAAACGGCCACATCTGGCCGCCAAGGTAATCGCCTCAAGCGATCGCTATACCGTGGTGATCCAGGAATGTGGTCCTGGGTCCTGCATCGCATTACCGGTGCCACGATTTTCTTCTTCCTCTTCGTTCACGTCTTGGATACCGCCCTCGTTCGGGTGAGCCCCGAGACGTACAACGCGGTGATCGAGACCTACAAGACCCCGCTCGTCGGCCTGATGGAACTCGGACTCGTAGCGGCGGTCTTGTATCACGCGCTGAACGGCGTCCGAGTCATCCTCGTCGATTTCTGGTCGAAGGGCCCGCGTTATCAGCGGCTCATGCTGTGGATCATCGGCGCTGTCTGGTTCGTGGTAATGGTTCCGGCGGCCGCCCGGCTGCTGATGCATATGGCGGAGCGATTCCTGTGACAACTCCTCAGACCGGCCCGAACGCGAGCACTCGCGCCAGCGGTCGCCCCGCTCCCGTGATGGAGCGCAACTACGACCGCCCTGCCGCGCTGGACAATCCGCGCGCACCACGGCGCGCATCGGGCATGCCCAATTTCGAGAAGTACGCGTGGATCTTCATGCGGTTGTCGGGCATCGTCCTGATCTTCCTGGCGCTGGGCCACCTATTCATCATGCTGATGTGGGACAACGGCGTGTACCGCCTCGACTTCAACTTCGTGGCGCAGCGCTGGGCAAGCCCGTTCTGGCAGACCTGGGACCTGACGATGCTGTGGCTCGCCCAACTGCACGGCGGTAACGGGATGCGCACGATCATCGCCGATTACACCCGTAAGGATTCGACCCGGTTCTGGCTCAATTGCCTGCTGGCGCTGTCGATCATCTTCACGGTGGTGCTCGGCACGTACGTCCTGCTGACCTTCAACCCGAATATCGGTTAGGGGCTCGTTTATGCCTTCGGCAACTATCCAGGAACATCGGTACGACGTCGTCATCGTCGGTGCAGGCGGCGCAGGCATGCGCGCCGCCGTGGAGGCCGGACCTCGGGTTCGTACCGCGGTACTCACCAAGCTGTACCCGACGCGCAGCCACACCGGCGCCGCCCAGGGCGGCATGTGCGCCGCGCTGGCCAATGTCGAAGAAGACAACTGGGAGTGGCACACCTTCGACACCGTCAAGGGCGGCGACTATCTCGCCGACCAGGACGCCGTGGAGATCATGTGCAAGGAGGCCATCGACGCCGTCCTCGATCTCGAGAAGATGGGTATGCCGTTCAACCGGACACCCCAGGGCCGCATCGACCAGCGCCGCTTCGGCGGCCACACCCGCGACCACGGTAAGGCGCCGGTGCGCCGGGCCTGCTATGCCGCGGACCGTACCGGGCACATGATCCTGCAGACGCTGTACCAAAACTGCGTCAAGCACGATGTCGAGTTCTACAACGAGTTCTACGCGCTGGACGTCGTCCTCACCGAGACACCCAATGGCCCGGTGGCCACCGGCATCGTCGCCTACGAGCTCGCGACCGGTGACATCCACGTGTTCCACGCCAAGGCAATCGTTTTCGCCACCGGCGGCTCGGGACGCATGTACAAGACCACGTCCAACGCGCACACCCTGACCGGCGACGGCCTCGGTATCGTGTTCCGCAAGGGACTTCCGTTGGAAGACATGGAATTCCACCAGTTCCATCCGACAGGCCTTGCCGGCCTGGGCATCTTGATTTCCGAAGCCGTGCGCGGCGAGGGCGGTCGCCTGCTCAACGCCGACGGCGAGCGGTTCATGGAGCGCTACGCCCCCACCATCGTCGACCTGGCCCCCCGCGATATCGTCGCGCGGTCAATGGTTCTCGAGGTACTTGAGGGCCGCGGCGCCGGACCGAACAAAGACTACGTCTACATCGACGTGCGTCACCTCGGTGCCGAGGTGCTGGAAGCGAAGCTGCCGGATATCACCGAATTCGCCCGCACCTACCTGGGCGTCGACCCGGTCACCGAGCTGGTTCCGGTGTACCCCACCTGCCACTACGTGATGGGCGGTATCCCGACCAACATCACGGGACAGGTGTTGCGCGACAACGACAACATCGTCCCCGGCCTCTACGCGGCCGGTGAATGCGCATGCGTCTCGGTACACGGCGCCAACCGATTGGGCACCAACTCGCTGCTGGACATCAACGTGTTTGGGCGCCGGGCGGGTATCGCCGCGGCCGAATACGCCGAAGCCCACGACTTCATCGACCTGCCAGAGAACCCGGCGACGATGGTCACCGACTGGGTGGCCGATGTCCTGTCCGAGCACGGCGATGAGCGGGTGGCCGATATCCGCACCGAGCTGCAGCAGTCGATGGACAACAACGCCGCGGTGTTCCGCACCGAGGAGACCCTCAAGCAGGCGTTACAGGATATCCACCGGCTCAAGGAGCGGTACAGCCGAATCACGGTGCACGACAAGGGCAAGCGCTACAACAGCGATCTGCTTGAGGCGATCGAGCTGGGCTTCCTGCTTGAACTCGCCGAGGTGACCGTGGTGGGCGCGCTCAACCGCAAGGAATCCCGCGGCGGACATGCCCGCGAGGACTACCCGAACCGCGACGACACCAACTACATGCGGCACACCATGGCCTACAAGCAGGGTGCCGAACTGCTCTCAGATATCCGGCTGGACTACAAGCCTGTGGTCCAGACCCGGTACGAGCCGATGGAACGGAAGTACTGAGATGACCGCGGTTATCGAGAAAGCCGAAGTAGGAGATCCACCGCTGCCGCCGGTCCCCGAGGGCGCCGTCATGGTCGAGCTCAAGATCCAGCGCTTCAATCCCGAGGATCCCGATGCAGCCGGCTGGCAGAGCTTCCGCGTGCCATGCCTGTCGACGGACCGGCTGCTGAACCTGCTGCTGTACGTGAAGGGCTACCTCGACGGCACGCTGACCTTCCGCCGGTCCTGCGCGCACGGCGTGTGCGGCTCGGATGCCATGCGGATCAACGGCGTCAACCGGCTGGCCTGCAAGGTACTGATGCGGGACCTGCTGCCCAAGAACTCCAAGAAGACGCTGACCATCACCATCGAGCCGATCCGCGGCCTTCCCGTGGAGAAGGACCTCGTGGTCAACATGGAACCGTTCTTCGACGCGTTCCGCGCGGTGAAGCCGTTCATGATCACCAGCGGCAATGCGCCGACGCGCGAATACATCCAGAGCCAAACCGACCGTGCGCGCTTCGATGACACCACCAAGTGCATCCTGTGCGCCTGCTGCACCACCAGCTGCCCGGTGTTCTGGAGCGATGGAAGCTACTTCGGTCCCGCGGCGATCGTCAACGCGCACCGGTTCATCTTCGACAGCCGCGATGAGGCCGCCGCCGAGCGTCTGGACATCCTCAACGACATCGACGGAGTGTGGCGCTGCCGCACCACCTTCAACTGCACCGACGCCTGCCCGCGCGGTATCGAGGTCACCAAGGCGATCCAAGAGGTCAAGCGCGCGCTGATGTTCGCGCGCTGACAGCTCTCCCCTTCCGCCCCTCGCCGAGCGGGTGGTTGACGGTCTGTCACACATCTGTGGGCTGTCTCGTCATACGGGTATGACTGCAATACCTCGCAAGACAACACGTATCGATCCCATTGCCCCACAGAACGCATCACTGCTCACCCGCATCATGTACCGGGTGACCAAGCGGCGTTACGGCCAAGTGCCCGAGCCGTTTACCGTGATCGCCCACCACCGCAAGTTGATGGTCGCCGCCGCGATACACGAGCAGATGCTGAGCAGCGCATCCCGAGTCCTGCCGGCGAGCGTCCGTGAACTCGCGGTGTTCTGGACCGCCCGCACGGTGGGCTGCTCATGGTGCGTCGACTTCGGTTCCATGCTGCAGCGACTCGACGGTCTGAACGTTGAGCGCCTCAAGGCCATCGACGACTATGCGACCTCTCCCCTGTTCACCGACGATGAGCGCGCCGCCATCGCGTACGCCGACGCGATGACCGGCAATCCGCACGACATCACCGACGAGCAGGTCGAGGATCTACGGCGACGGTTCGGCGACGCCGGGGTGATCGAGCTGACGTACCAGATCGGCGTCGAGAACATGCGTGCCCGCACCTATGCGGCACTGGGAATCACCGAGCAGGGCTTCAACTCCGGTGACGCCTGCCGCGTCCCATGGGCAACTCCCCAAGACTCCCTAGACGCTTAGGCGCCACGTAGCGGTGTCCCGGCGAACTTGTCGGGATTGCACACATCCCATACCGCCAGCACCTTGCCGTCCTGCACCGTGTAACCGCTGACGCGGGGCAGGACGGGCTGGTAGTTCGGGTCGGTGTCAGTCGCCCGCAGGAACAAACCGAACTGGCCGTTGACCAGCGCGGGTTCGATGGCCTGTGTCATCTGCGGCCCGTACCTCCGGTGTAACAAGGCAAGCATGAAACGGGCCACCTTATCGGGACCCCTGATAATCCGAGCGGTGGTCGGCGCCTTGCCGTCCGAATCGCCGGTCATCGTGACGTCGGGATGCAGCAGCCGCACAACGGCTTCCACGCTGCCCGACATGAGGGCCTCCAACAGCCTGCCCACCACCTCGTTGTGCTCGGCATCGGCCACCGGCTCCGGGGTTGCGGCCACGGTGCGTCGGCCGCGCGACGCCAACTGGCGCGCGGCTGCGTCGCTGACACCGAGAATCTCGGCAATCTGCTTGAACGGCACCGAAAATCCATCGTGCAGAACGAAGGCGACGCGCTGATCGGGCGCCAGACGGTCCAGCACCACCATGGCCGCAAAGCGTGCGTCCTCGCTGGCCACCAGCACGGCCAGCGGGTCATTACCGTCCAGGCCGGTAACCACCGGCTCCGGAAGCCATTCCCCCACATAGGTTTCCCTGCGATAAACGGCCGATCTCAGCCGGTCCAGGCCGAGCCGAGATACGACGGTGGTAAGCCAGGCCGGTAGGTCGTCGATCTCGTCGGGCGCGGCATGCCAGCGCAGCCACGCGTCCTGGACAATGTCCTCAGCATCGGCGACGCTGCCGGTGAGCCGATAGGCCACCGTCTGTAGGCGCGGGCGCAATTTCTCGAACTCCTCGGTGCGCTCCCGAACGTGACCTGCCACCAGATCAGCCTAGGCCTGCAATAGGGTGAACCCATGGCCAAGCCGTCTATCGACCCCGTCCGTTGGCAGCCGCCCGGAGTGCGGGCGTTAGCCCTCAATTCGCAGCCCCTGCCCCCGCTCACGGTGGTGCCGGTCCCCGGTCACGGCCCCGAGGATGTGGTGGCCGACGCGGCGGGAAACATCTGGACAGGTGTGGTGGACGGAAAGATTCTCCGCATCTCGCCGGACGGTGCCGAAGTCACGCATATCGCGACCACCGAGCATCCGCCCCTGGGTATGCACATCGCGCGGGACGGTCGCGTGTTGATCTGCAGCCGCGACAAGCTGCTGGCCCTCGACCCGGCTTCCGGAGATATCGAGCCACTTGTCACCAAGGTTGACGGACCACCACTCATCTTCTGCTCAAATGTCACCGAATCAGCCGACGGGACAATCTATTTCAGCGAGTCAACGGCACGCTTCCCCTTCGAGGAGTATCGCGCCGCCGCCATCGAGGGCCGGGGAACGGGCCGAGTGTTCCGGCGCGACACCGACGGCACGGTCACCACCATCGCGGACGGCCTGTACTTCACCAACGGTGTCACCTTGACAGCCGACGAGTCTCGATTGGTGTTCGCCGAGACCATCGGGCGCAGGTTGAGCACCATCGCGCTCGCCGGCGCACGGCAGGGTGAGATATCGCGGCTGGCAGAGGAATTGCCGTGCATGCCAGACAACATCAGCACCGGCGCCGACGGCCGCATTTGGGTCGCCATGGCTGGACCACGAAACGCGGCGCTTGAGAGACTGGTGCCCCAAGCACCGATCGTGCGAAAACTGATCTGGAAGCTGCCGGAGTCAATCCAGCCGACGATCGCGGCGGACGCCTGGGTCGTCGCGTTCCACCCCGAAACCGGCGCAGCGCTTGCGAACATCCGGGGCCGGGACACCAGGCTGCAAACCACGACCGGCGTCGTCGAATCAGGTGGCCGCCTCTGGATCGGGTGCATCGGCTCGTCCGCCGTCGGTCACATCAGTCTGGCCGATATCGCGCCATCCGCGCGCTGAGCCAGCAAGTCACATCCGACACAGGCGTAACATCCCCCAGTTCAGGGCGGTGTTCGCTTACTGTGGCAAAGCGATGACCACCAGGATTTCTGCGCCCGACCGCCGCCAGGCGCTGCGCACCGCCGCGACTCGTCTCGCTGCGACCGCCGCCGCCGGGCTGATCGTCGCCGCCGTCCCGCTGAGCACGCCGATCGCCACCGCCGAACCTGGATTCACCCCACCGGACACCAGCGGTTGCCCCTACAAGGTCGTCACCCCACCGGCAGTCGATTCCTCCGAGGTCCCCAGGGCCGGCGGCGAGCCGCCCGCTCCTCTTGCAGTGCCCGCCAAGCCCATCGGCGGCGACCAGCTCGGGGGTTGCGATGTGGTGACCGCCGACGGAACCGGGCCAGTACCCAACGACATCTCCGCGGAATCCTGGCTCATCGCCGACCTGAACACCGGAAATGTGGTGGCCGCCAAGGACCCCCACGCCCGACACCGGCCCGCCAGCGTCATCAAGGTGCTGGTCGCCATGGAAGCCATCAACAACCTCAACCTCAACCAGGCGGTGGTGGGAACCCAGGACGACGCGAACAGCGAAGGCACCAAAATCGGCGTCGACGTGGGCGGCACCTACACGGTCCGGCAGCTGCTCACCGGTCTGCTGATGAACTCGGGCAACGACGCCGCACACGCGCTGGCGGTGCAGCTCGGCGGCATGGAAGACACCGTCGGCAAGCTGAACGACCTGGCACATAAGCTCGGCGCGCGGGATACCCGGGTGGCCACCCCATCCGGCCTCGACGGCCCCGGCATGAGCACCTCGGCCTATGACCTCGGCCTGTTCTACAAGTACGCGTTCGCCGACCCCACCTTCGCCGAATTGGTGTCGGCGCCGAAGGCGACCTTCCCGGGCCATCCCGCCAAACCCGGTGAGCCCGATGCCCATCCGGCGTACGAGATGACGAACGACAACAGGCTGCTCTACAACTACCCCGGCGCGCTCGGCGGCAAGACCGGATACACCGACGATGCACAACAGACCTTCGTCGGCGCGGCCGAACGTGACGGTCGCCGACTGGTGGTCACGATGCTGCGCGGTACGCGTCTACCAATCGCACCGTGGGAGCAGGCGGCCCATCTGCTCGACTACGGTTTCTCCACTCCCCGCGACACCTCGATCGGTAAGCTCGTCGACCCCGATCCGACGCTGTTGACCAAACCGCATGCCGATGACTCGGCCACCCCCCAGGCCGCCGGCCTCAGCGCCGACGCGGTGAACAGCGTCCCGGTCCGAGTGGGCGTGACAATCATCGGGGCGATGATCGTGTTCAGTCTCATCCTGGCGGCCAGGTCACTGAACCGTCGCGCCCAGGTCTAGTCGCGGCCGCGACCTAGCCACGAAATACCCAGCGCACCAAGTGCTCCGGCTCCCACTGCGGCGAGCACACCGAGTGTCGACGGCCGCGAACTCGTCTCCAAGCGGGTGGAGATGACCGCGGGCTCCGGAGGCGCAACCGGCGCCATCAGCATGGCGCCCTCGGAGGTCGCGGCCCACGCCGTGGCGTAGAGCAGCAGCCTCGCGGTGATGTAGGCGAACACCATGATGCCCAGAACCGGACCGAAGGTGGATCCCGCCGGGCCATGCATGATCACCCTGAGATAGATCGACGCCACCTGTTTGAACAGCTCGAAACCGATGGCAGCGATGAGGCCGGCGTGCACCGAGCTCGTAAAGGGCAACCGCTGACGCGGCAACCGAGCAATCATCCAGGTGAAGAGCGCCCAGGACACCACGATCGCCACCGTGAGGGTCGCGAGTTTGAGCAACGCGGCCGGCACCGAGACGTCGTGCAGCCCGACCCAGCCGAGTATCCGCATGATGGTCTTCTCATCACCGACGGCGGTCACCGCGATGGTGAGCGCGAGCGCCACGAACGTAGAGGACAACGCGGTGAGATCCGATAGCTTGCCCTTCACAAACCCCACCGATTCGTCGGGCTGCTCCCACATCGCGGTGAGCGCCTCGCGCACATTGGCCATCCAGCCCAGCCCCGCCCAGGCTGCGGTCGCCAGGCCGACAAGGCCCAGGCTGGTGCGCGAAGCAATCGCCGTGTCCATCAAGTTGATTAGCTGATTACCCACCTCGCCCGACACCGTCTCGCCGATTCGGGTACGTAGCTCCGCAATCGTTTCCGGCTGACGAGACAGCACAAATCCCGCAACCGCGAAGCCGACCATCATGAGTGGAAACAGGGCAAATACCGTGAAATACGTGATTCCGGCGGCGTAGAAATTGCCCTTGACGTCCTGGTAGCGCTCCTGCATGCGCATGATGTGGTCGAACCAGGGAAACCGCGCACGATAGCGGTCGAGAATTCCGGGCTTGTTGTCGTCGGCCACCAATTACCGCCTCTGCTATTCGCTACCTCGCAGGCCGGACAAACCCTATCCGGTCGTAGACCTCGGTGAGAGTTTTCTCTGCCAGCTCCCTGGCACGTTCGGCACCCGCGGCCAGGATGTCATCGAGCGCCGCGGTGTCGGTGAGCAGGTCGTTCACCCTGTTCCGCACCGGTGTGACGAATTCCACGAGCGCCTCGGCCGTGTCCTTCTTCAGATCTCCGTAACCGCGTCCGGCATAGCCATCGACAAGCGTGTCGATATCGGCGCCGGTGAGCGCCGACTGGATGCTCAGCAGGTTCGAGACACCCGGCTTGTCCTCGCGGTCGAAACGAACCTCCCGATCACTGTCGGTCTGCGCCGATCGGATCTTCTTGGCGGACACCGCCGGATCGTCGAGCAGGTTGATCAGCCCCGTCGGAGCCGACGCCGACTTACTCATCTTCACCGTCGGGTCCTGCAGGTCGTAGATTCGCGCCGCATTCTTCGGCACAAACGTCTCTGGCAGCACGAACGTCTCGCCGTAGCGACTGTTGAACCGCTGTGCCACATCACGAGTCAGTTCGAGGTGCTGACGCTGATCGTCACCCACCGGAACAAGGTTGGTCTGATAGAGCAGGATGTCGGCAGCCATCAACACCGGATAGGTGAACAGCCCGACGGTGGTGGCATCGGTTCCCTGCTTGGCGGACTTGTCCTTGAACTGCGTCATCCGCGATGCCTCGCCGTAGCCGGTGAGACATCCCAGTACCCAAGCCAACTCGGTGTGTGCGGGCACGTGACTCTGCACAAAGATGACGCTCTCGGCCGAGTCGATGCCAAGCGCGATGTACTGCGCGACCACCGCGCGGGTCCGCCGCCGCAGTTCCTCGGGATCCTGCGCCACGGTGATCGCGTGCAGATCGACGACGCAGAACAGGGCTTCGTACTGGTGCTGCAGTCGGACCCACTGCTGCACCGCGCCCAACACATTTCCGAGGTGAAGAGAATCGGCGGTGGGCTGGATCCCGGAGAAGAGCCGAGCGGGGTCGGCTCCGGGGTTCGCGGTATCGGCAGTCGTGGATGAGCCGCTTGCGTGAAGACGATCAGTCATGGTGCGTCCATCCTGACACGACCGGTCAACGCGATTACCCGCCGATCGCCCGGCAGACCACCCACGGCTATGACGTGCGGTACTCGACCGTCACGGGTGCGTGATCAGACCAGCGCAACGCGTACAGGTCGGCCCGCTCGACCCTCGCCGAGTGCGCGCGCCGCCCGAGATCGGAAGTGGCAAGGTGATAGTCGATACGCCAGCCCGCGTCGTTGTCGAAGGCCTTACCCCGCCATGACCACCAGCTGTACGGCCCGTCGACATCCGGATGCAGTAGCCGGAAGCTGTCGACCCAACCGGCATCCAGCAGCGATCCGACCCAGGCCCGCTCCTCCGGCAGGAAACCGGCCTTCTTCTGATTCGCCTTCCACGCCTTGATATCTCGTTCGGTGTGCCCGATGTTCCAATCGCCACAGATCACCGTGTCCCGTCCACTGGCAGCCAACGCGGCCATCCTGGTGCCGACGGCCGCCATGAAGCGCTCCTTCTCCTCCTGGCGCTCCGTACCGGCTTCTCCGGTGGGCAGGTAGATGCTCGCCACGGTGAGATCGCCGATCTCGGCCTCCAGGTATCGGCCGGCCTCGTCGAACTCGCCGCCGTCGGCGTCCAACGTCGCCTTGGTGGAGGCGGCCGGGAGCCGGCTGAGGATTCCCACGCCGTTGCGTCCCTTCACAACCGACGGCGCACTCACCACATGCCACCCCGCAGCCAGGGCCGGGGCCAGCGCCTCGTGAAGCTGGTCCTCCTCAGCACGGACCTCCTGCAGGCACACGATGTCGGTGGTCGTCTGCTCGAGCCAGGGCAGCAGCCCCCGGTTCTCCGCGGAACGCTCCTTGACGGCGGCACGAATGCCATTGACGTTGATGGTGGTCACGGTGATCATCGGTCGCCGACGATAGCTCAGCGGTCTGACAGTGATGAGCCGCTGGGGCGAAGAACATGGGGCACTGTAAGTTGACGCAATACTCGGTAATGTCAACGCTGGCGTTGGCGCAATAGGAGGACCCCATGTTGGAAGCCGTCTTGTCGAAACCGTCGAGCAAGCGGGCGCCCATCGAGATGGGTGCGGGCGAGCCGGTCCTGCTGCTACACCCGTTCATGCTGTCCCAGTCCGTGTGGGAGACCGTGGCCGAGCAGCTCGTCGACGCTGGGTACGAGGTGTTCGCCCCCACATACCCCGGCCACAACGGCGGCGGCCCGATGCCCAAACTGCCACCGCTCTCCCAGCGGTCGGTCGACGTCTACCTGGACCAGATCGAACAGATCATGGACCAGAAGGGCTGGGAAACAGCACATCTGGTGGGCAATTCGCTTGGCGGCTGGATCGCTCTGGGCCTTGCACTGCGTGGCCGGGCCCGCAGCGTGACCGCGATTGCCCCCGCGGGCGGCTGGACCAAGTACTCGGCTCTCAAGGCAGAGATCACGGTGAAGTTCGCAGCGATGGCGCCTTGGTTGGCGTTCTCCCGCCTCCTCGGCCGCCGCGCAGCGGGCCTGCCGTTCGTGAAGCTCGCCACCGCCCGCGCCCTCTGCGGGGACACCGAGGCACTGAGCCTGCCGGATTACCACAGCATCTTCGAGGACATCACGCACTGCCCGGCGTACTTCGCGTCGTTGACGTCGATCCTCCCGGCTCCGGGCTTGGAGAATCTGCAGACCATCTCGGTGCCCGCGCAGCTCGTGCTGTGCGAGAAGGACGAGATCGTCCCGCCCGGCCGCTTCGGAAAACTCATCAGCCAAGGCCTGCCCGCGAACGCGCGCCGGATCACCCTCAAGGGCATGGGGCATGTGCCCATGCTCGAGGCGCCGGGTCAGGTCACCGAGGTGATCACCGACCTGATCGATCCGCTGGTCGCGGCCAAGCGCAGCGCGGCGTCCGACGCCGGGTAAGAACCCTTACGCCGAGCGTGAACCTGTGGCGGGTTCGGCTGAATCGCCGCCCAGGTTTCACACTCGGCACGTGGAACTAAGCCTCGACTGACGCCAAGACTTCATTGAAGGTCACGCTTGGGCGCATGACAGCGGAGATCTTCTCGGGGTCCGGCGAGTAGTAGCCGCCAATATCGACCGGGCTGCCCTGCACCGCCCCCAGCTCAGCAACGATCGCGTCCTCGTTCTCGACCAATCGTTTGGCCAGCGGCGCGAACAGCTCAGCCAGCTCCGCATCCTCGCCCTGCGCAGCGAGTTCGGCCGCCCAGTACAGGGCGAGATAGAACTGGCTGCCGCGGTTGTCGAGCTCACCGGCCTTGCGTGACGGACTCTTGTCGTTCTCCAGCAGCTTCCCGGTCGCGGCATCCAACGTGGTGGCCAGGATCTTGGCCCGCGGGTTCCCGGTCTTGATGCCCAGGTCCTCCAGGCTGACGGCCAGTGCCAGGAATTCGCCGAGCGAGTCCCACCGGAGGTGGTTCTCCTCGACCAGCTGGCTGACGTGCTTGGGCGCCGAACCACCCGCCCCGGTTTCGTACAACCCGCCGCCCGCCATCAGCGGCACGATGGACAGCATCTTGGCGCTGGTGCCCAGCTCCAGAATCGGGAACAGGTCGGTCAGGTAGTCGCGCAGGATATTGCCGGTCGCCGAGATGGTGTCGAGTCCACGGATCACCCGCTCCATCGTGTACCGAATCGCCCATACCTGCGGCATGACCTGGATCTCCAGGCCCTCGGTGTCGTGGTCCTTGAGGTAGGCCTTGACCTTCTTGCGCAGCTCGTTCTCATGTGGCCGTTCGGTGTCGAGCCAGAACACCACCGTCATACCGGATTCCCGGGCGCGGGTGACGGCGAGCTTGACCCAGTCCTTGATGGCCGCGTCCGTGACGACCGGCATGCGCCAGATATCACCGGCCTCGACGTTCTGGCTCAGCAGCACCTCGCCGGTCTCGATGTCGACGATATCGGCGACACCGGCCTCGGAGATCTCGAATGTCTTGTCGTGGCTGCCGTACTCCTCGGCCTTCTGCGCCATGAGACCGACGTTGGGAACGGTGCCCATGGTGGTGGGGTCGAACTGGCCGTGGGTCTTAACGAAGTTGATCATCTCCTGGTAGATCCGGGAGAAGGTGGACTCCGGGTTCACGGCCTTGGTGTCCTTGAGCTTGCCGTCTGCGCCGTACATCTTTCCGCCGGCGCGAATCATCGCCGGCATCGAGGCGTCAACAATCACGTCGCTGGGCGAGTGGAAGTTCGAGATGCCCTTGGCCGAATCCACCATCGCCAGCTCGGGCCGGTGCTCATGGCAGGCGTGCAGGTCGCGGATGATCTCCTCGTGCTGCGATGCGGGCAGCGCCTCGATCTTGCTGTAGAGGTCGGAGATGCCGTTGTTGACGTTCACACCCAGCTCGTCGAACAGCGCCTGGTGCTTGGCGAAGGCCTCCTTGTAGAAGATCTTCACCGCGTGCCCGAAGACGATGGGATGGCTGACCCGCATCATGGTCGCCTTGACGTGCAAGGAGAGCATGACGCCGGTTTTGTAGGCGTCCTCGATCTGCTCCTCGTAGAAGTCGCAGAGCGCCTTCTTACTCATGAACATGCTGTCGATGACATCGCCCTCGCCCAGCTTCACCTCGGGCTTGAGCACGACGGTCTCGCCGCCCGTGGTAGTCAGCACCATCTTCACCTTGCGGGCGCGGTCCAGGGTCAGCGACTTCTCACCGTGGTAGAAGTCGCCCTCCTTCATGGTCGCGACGTGGGTGCGTGACGCCTGCGACCACTCACCCATGCTGTGCGGGTGCTTGCGCGCGTACTCCTTCACCGCGCGCGGTGCGCGACGGTCCGAGTTGCCCTCACGCAGCACGGGGTTCACGGCACTGCCGAGACACTTGGTGTAGCGCGCCAGGATGGCCTTCTCTTCGTCGTTCTTCGGGTCCTCGGGATAGTCGGGCAGCTTGTAGCCCTTGCCCTGCAGTTCCTTGATGGCGGCCAGCAGCTGCGGCACCGATGCGCTGATATTCGGCAGCTTGATGATGTTCGTGTCCGGTAACTGCGTCAGCCGGCCCAGCTCGGCCAGGTTGTCCGGAACGCGCTGCTCTTCGGGGAGGAACTCACCGAACTCGGAGAGCAGGCGCGCTGCAACGGAGATATCGCTGGTTTGGACGTCGACACCGGCCGGTCCGGCGAAGGCCCGGATGATCGGCAAGAAGGAGTACGTCGCAAGCAGCGGCGCCTCGTCTGTCAGCGTGTAAATGATGGTCGGCTGCTGCGCACTCATGGTCGCTCCCGGCTTCGTTGGTCGGTCAGAATCTGAGGTACTCCGCGGGTCACGCGGTTGCCCTATTCAGTATCACGTCGCCTCCGAGCCTAGGCGGGCGGACGGCTCTGTGACGGCGCTCCCACTGCTGACCCGCATGTATCCCCGGCAGGGTCCTGCCCCGGCTTCAACTACCTGGTGGCAACCATTCGGTGAATTGCGATACGCTGCTTGTCGGTCATGAGTACCAGCGTCAAGCCCCGGCTCGCTGGTCGGCAACCCTCCAACCGCGGTGGGGTGCCCCGGGTGATGACCAGGTTGAGTAGCCGACTGGGTTCAAGGACAGTTGGCCACACGGCAAGCGCGGGTCCGATGGCGGGCCCCGAGAAGACAGGTTGGCCCGATGAAGTATTTGTCACCCGGGGGTGAATCCCTGCGTTCCTGTTGTCGGTGCTGTCACTGTCGCTGTTGTTCCCGACCCTGATCAGCCACACCCGACTACCCAGGAGAGTCCGATGACTGACATCGATCCCACCGCGCAGTGGGCGTTCGAAACCAAGCAGATCCACGCAGGCGCATCCGCCGACCCGGCGACCAATGCCCGAGCCCTGCCGATCTACCAGACCACGTCCTACGTCTTCAACGACACCGCGCACGCGGCGGCGCTGTTCGGCCTGTCCGAAGAGGGCAATATCTACACCCGCATCGGCAACCCGACGCAGGATGCCGTCGAGCAGCGCATCGCCGCCCTCGAGGGCGGTGTGGCAGCGCTGCTGCTGGCGTCCGGGCAGGCGGCCGCGACGCTGGCCATCCTCAACGTCGCGCAAGCCGGCGACAACATCGTGTCGAGCCCACGTCTCTATGGCGGCACCTACAACCTGCTGCACTACACGCTGCCGCGCCTCGGTATCTCGACCACCTTCGTCGAGGACCCCGATGACCTCGATGCCTGGCGCAGCGCCATCACCCCACAAACGAAGGCATTCTTCGGAGAGTCGATCTCCAACCCGCAGAACGACATTCTCGACATCCCGGGCATCTCGGCGATCGCACACTCCGAAGGCATCCCGCTCATCGTCGACAACACCGTTGCCACACCGTATTTGATTCAGCCGCTGGCCCACGGCGCCGACATCGTGGTCCACTCGGCCACCAAATACCTTGGTGGGCACGGTACTGCGATCGGCGGCGTGATCATCGACGGCGGCACGTTCGACTGGACGCAGGGCCGCCACCCGGGTTTCACCACCCCCGACCCGAGCTACCACGGGGTTGTCTTCGCCGACCTGGGTGCACCGGCATACGCACTCAAGGCGCGCGTGCAGCTGCTGCGCGACCTCGGTCCCGCCATCTCACCGTTCAACGCGTTCCTCATCGCGCAGGGCCTGGAGACGTTGAGCCTGCGTGTGCAACGCCACGTCGAGAACGCACAGCGGGTGGCCGATTACCTCGTCACCCAGCCCGAGGTAACCCGGGTCAATTACGCCGGGCTGCCCACCTCCCCTTGGCACGAACGTGCGAAAGCGCTGGCCCCCAAGGGCGCCGGTGCCGTGCTTGCCTTCGAGCTGGACGGCGGCAGCGTGAGTGCATCGGAGGCTGCGACCACATTCGTCGATTCACTCACCCTGCACAGCCATGTCGCCAACATCGGTGACGTGCGCTCGCTCGTCATCCACCCCGCCACGACGACACACGCACAGCTCGCCCCCGCCGAACAGCTGGCCTCCGGCGTCACCCCGGGATTGGTCCGTTTGGCCGTCGGCATCGAGGGCATCGATGACATCCTGGCCGACCTGGACACCGGATTCGCCGCCGTACGACGACTCAAACAGCCCGCGGCGGTGGCATCATCGTGACCTTGACCGACGATCGTCGCGCAAGCGGCCCATCCGCCGGAGAGCAGCTTCCGGCGCCCAACGTCGCCCTCCCCCAGGGCGACGAAATCGCCTATGTACCAATAGGTTCGATCACGCTGGAAAGCGGTGCTGTCCTCGATGACGTGACCATCGCGGTGCAGAGCTGGGGAGAACTCTCCCCGCGTCGCGACAATGTCGTGTTCGTCTGCCACGCACTCACCGCCGACTCTCATGTGATCGGCTCCGCCGGTCCCGATCACCTCACCGGCGGGTGGTGGGAGGGAATCATCGGCCCGGGTGCGGCGATCGACACCGACCACTGGTGCGCGGTCGCCACCAATGTGCTGGGCGGCTGCCGCGGCACGACCGGTCCGACTTCCCTTGCCGCGGAAGGAAAACCCTGGGGTTCGCGATTCCCCGAGGTGTCGGTGCGCGATCAGGTAGATGCAGACGTCGCCGCACTCGCGCAGCTCGGCATCACCGAGGTAGCCGCTGTTGTCGGCGGTTCGATGGGCGGTGCACGCGCGCTGGAATGGGCTGTCATGCACCCGGATTCGGTGCGCGCAGCCCTGGTGCTGGCGGTCGGCGCGCGCGCCACCGGCGATCAGATCGGCACACAGAACACGCAGATCGCCGCCATTCAGGCCGATCCCGACTGGCAGGGCGGCGACTACCACGGCAGCGGACGCAGCCCCGAGAAGGGACTGAACCTGGCCAGGCGCATCGCACACCTGACCTACCGTGGCGAGGTCGAGCTGGACACCCGGTTCGGGAACGATCCGCAGGTCGGCCCGAACGGACCCGAGGATCCCTGGGCCGGCGGCCGATACGCGGTGCAGAGCTACCTCGAACATCAGGGCAACAAGTTCGTTCGGCGCTTTGACGCCGGCAGCTACGTCATCCTCACCGAAGCGCTCAACAGGCACGACGTCGGCCGGAGCCGCGGCGGTGTCGAGAAGGCGCTACGCGACTGCCCGGTCCCGGTGGTCGTTGGTGGCATCACCTCCGACCGCCTGTACCCGCTGCGACTGCAGAAGGAATTAGCAGACCTGCTACCCGGTTGTACCGGCTTGCGGGTGGTCGAATCTGTGCACGGCCATGACGCGTTCCTCATCGAGTTCGCCGCGGTGAGTGAACTGGTACGGGAAACGCTCGCACTCGCCAAGGCAACACAGGCTTCGTGACGGGAACAGAAGGAGCGCGAATGCCGGACGCACAAGCACAGCGATCGCTTTCCTTCGGCTCGCAAGCCGTGGCCTACGAGCGAGGCCGCCCCTCGTACCCGCCCGAGGCAATCGACTGGCTGCTACCGGCGGGCACACGTGACGTCCTGGATCTGGGCGCCGGCACCGGCAAGCTCACCACCCGCCTGGTGGAGCGCGGGTTGAATGTGGTCGCGGTGGATCCGCTCGCGGAAATGCTTGAAGTACTGAGCCAGTCACTCCCCGACACTCCCGCGCTGCTGGGGACCGCCGAGGAGATTCCGCTGCCCGACAACAGCGTGGATACCGTGCTGGTGGCACAGGCCTGGCACTGGGTGGATCCGGAACGTGCGATCCCCGAAGTTGCCCGCGTGCTGCGACCCGGTGGACGGCTGGGACTGGTGTGGAACACCCGGGACGAACGCCTGGGCTGGGTGGCCGACCTCGGCAAGATCATCGGCAGTGAAGATGACCCGTTCAACCACGCAGTCAGCCTGCCCACGCCGTTCACAGGGCAAGAACGCCACCAGGTCGAGTGGACGAGTTACCTTACCCCGCAAGCACTTCTGGACATGGTGGCCTCGCGTAGCTACTGCATTACCGCCCCCGAGGCCGCCCGGAAGAAGACGCTGCAGCAGGTTCGTGAGCTACTGACCACCCATCCGGCGCTCGCACAGTCGACGGGTCTGGCGTTGCCGTATGTCACCGTAAGCATCCGGGCGACCCTGGACCAGTAGTCGCTCCCGTAAGCGGGTGCCTCAATTCACAGAGACGAAGGCGCCCAGTGCCGCTACGGTGTACCCGTGCGTACGGATCACCGTCTCCTCGCAGCTCTCGTTGTCGCCACGCTCATGACCCCGGCGCTGGCCGGATGTGGATCATCACAAGACACCAAGGGCGAGCCTGAAACCACCTCCAGCAGCGCACCCGCCGAACGGCATACCCGGCAATTCATCCCCGAGTTGGGCATCTACGTGGCCCTTCCGCATGACTGGGTAGCCTTCGCCGACGGGGTCCACGACAACAAGGGGCTGACGACCTACCAGATCCGACCGAAGTGGGAGTCGACGGAATTCGCACAGTATGTGCGCATCCGCAAGCTGGCGCCTTCCGATGATGTTCCGCAGGTGAAGGGCTGGCTGGAATCGTCGAACGCCGACGCGGTGAGCGACTTCGTCAAGACCCGCAAACCGAAAGTCACTGCGGACAAACGAGACTCATGGGACGGCCCCGGCCTCCCCGGAGCCTCGGCCAGCCTGGAGCTGGAGAAACCCCCACCCGCCGAAGGCAAGCCGCCGGTATCGGCGACACCGAAGATCTACGTTGCCTTCATCGGGCAGGGCGATCAGCGTTGGCAGATCGCCACGAGCAATACCGGCGGCCCCACCGGCGAGCCGTCCGAGCAGTTCTTCGGCCCGCAGGCCGATGCCATCGCACGCTCGGTGCAACTGCTCAAATAACGCCTATCCGGTGCCCAGCGGGTCGATCGTCAACGCCAAATACACCATCGCTGCCGCGACGGCGCCGAGGGCAGCGACGTCAAAGGTCTTGCCGCGCACCGCCAGCAGGCCCGCCGTGTCGTCGGCGAGCACCAGCCGCAGCGCCGCAGCGACTCCCACTCCGATTCCCACGACCAGCGCACCGCGCCGCCAACGGTCGGCGATTATCAATCCCAACGCCACCAGGAACACCGCCGACACCACCAGGATCGGCCACTGCGCGCGGGCGAAGCGTCGGATGGCATCAAGCATGGCTGCGAACACGTCACGAGTCGCCGTCACGGACGTTCCGCTCGCTCGATCACGTTGGTGAGCAAGAAGGCTCGGGTCAACGGCCCCACACCACCGGGATTCGGCGAGACGTATCCGGCGACATCCCAGACGTCCGACGCCACGTCCCCGGTCAGCTTGTCATCGACGCGGCTCACCCCCACATCGATCACGGAAGCACCCGGCTTGACCATATCGGCGGTCACCATATGGGGCACGCCGGCAGCGGCGACGATGATATCGGCCTGCCGCGTCAACGCACCCAGGTCACGAGTGCCGGTGTGACACAAAGTGACTGTCGCATTCTCCGAGCGCCGGGTGAGTAGCAGCCCCAGCGGACGGCCCACCGTGACGCCGCGGCCGATCACCACAACGTGCGCACCATCGAGCTTGACGTCGTAGCGACGCAGCAGATACACGATTCCGCGGGGCGTGCAGGGAAGCGGCGCTTCCTTACCGAGCACCAGCCGACCAAGGTTCGTCGGATGCAAACCATCGGCATCCTTGTCGGGGTCGATGCGCTCGAGCGCCTCGTTCTCATCGAGATGCTTGGGCAGCGGCAACTGCACGATGTATCCGGTGCAGTCAGGGTTGGCGTTCAGCTCATCGATGGTGGCGCACAGTGTCGCCTGGTCGATGTCGGCCGGCAGATCGCGGCGGATCGAGTTGATGCCCACCTTGGCGCAGTCGTTGTGCTTGCCCCGGACGTAGGCCTGCGAACCGGGGTCGTCCCCCACCAGGATCGTTCCCAGGCCCGGCGTCCTGCCCGCCGCCGTCAGCGCCGCGGCGCGAACGGCCAGCTCCACAAAGATCTCGTCGCGGGTGGCCTTGCCATCAAGTCGAGTTGCCGTTGCCGAAGTCACCGAGTCAGTATCCGCCACGTAATTCACCACGTGTCCCAGTGCAGGACGTCGGCGAGCGGCTGCCGCTTGGCGAGTCGGAAGTCGGTGCCGACGGTGTACGCGACCGGGAAGAGCCCGCCCTGGGTGACCCTGTCGAACGGGATGCCCAGGATGTCGGCGGTCCGCTTCTCGCCGTCGTCCATCAGGTGCAACGTCGTCCAGGCCGATCCCAACCCGCGGTTGCGTGCCGCGAGCATGAAGCTCCACACCGCAGGCAGCAGTGACCCCCACGTCGACGCCGCCCCGACCACGGGCAGATTGTCGAGACGACCCTCGATGCAGGGAATGAGGAACAGCGGCGACCGCTCGAAGTTCTCGGCGAGATAGCCGGCCGAATCCACCACCTTGTCGCGTCGCTCACCCCGGGTGTCACCCTCGCCGTACTCGGGGCCCTGGCCCGTGGCGTACTTGTTCCAGCCATCGCGGTAGATATCGGCGATGGCCTTCTTCTTGTCGGCATCCTCGACGACGACAAAGTGCCAGCCCTGATGGTTGGAGCCGGTCGGAGCCTGCATCGCGATGTTCAGACATTCCTCGATGACCGCACGTTCGACGGGCTTGTCAAAATCAAGGCGCTTGCGCACCGAGCGAGTAGTGGTCAGGACTTCGTCGGCTGACAGATTCAAGGAGGTCATAGAACGAACGTACAACCATCGGCCTCGTCGAAAAGTAGGAGTGCGCCTCCAGAATTCACGAACCGTCGTCGCGGCGTAATCTGCGCCACATGGCCACCGGAGCTCCCGACGTATTGGCGCCCGCACGCCTCGGTCCCATCACGCTGCGCAACCGGACCATCAAGGCCGCGACATTCGAGGCCGCCACCCCTGATGCGGTGGTGACCGACGATCTCATCGAATACCACCGCAAGCCCGCACTGGGCGGCGTCGGCATGACGACCGTCGCCTACTGCGCTGTCGCCCCTGAAGGCCGCACCGAGTACGGCCAGGTCTGGATGCGCGAGGAGGCCGTCCCCGGGCTGCGGCGTCTCACCGACGCCATCCACGACACAGGCGCGGCCGTCTCCGCGCAAATCGGCCATGCCGGCCCGGTGGCCAACGCTCGGTCGAACGGGTCGCGGGCGCTCTCCCCCATCCGGTTCTTCAGTCCCCTGGGCATGAAGTTCGCCAAACGAGCAACCGCCTCCGATATCGATGGGGTAGTCGCGGCGCACGCCAATGCCGCCCGGCTCGCCGTCGAAGCGGGATTCGACGCCGTCGAAATCCATCTGGGACACGGCTACTTCATCAGTTCATTCCTCAGCCCGCTGTTCAACCGACGCCACGACGAATATGGCGGATCGCTATCCAACCGGGCGAAGATCGCGCGTGCCGCGGTTCAGGCGGTCCGCAAGTCTGTTGGCAATCGCATCGCCGTGACCGCGAAGATCACCATGACCGACGGGATTCGCGGCGGAATCAATGTCGAAGAATCGCTACAAACCGCCAAGTGGCTCCAAGAGGACGGCGGGCTCGACGCCTTGGAGCTGACGGCGGGCAGCTCACTGGTCAACCCGATGTATCTATTCCACGGAGAAGTACCGATCCGGGAACTCGGCAAGGCGTTCCCCAAGCCAATTGGGTGGGGAGTGCGTCTAGGGGGCAGGTCCTTTTTTCGGCACTACCCCTACCGCGACGCTTACCTGCTCGACGACGCCCGCAAGTTCCGCGCCGAACTGGACCTGCCACTGATCCTGTTGGGCGGTATCACCGGCGGAGAGACGATGGACCTGGCCATGGCGGAGGGCTTCGAGTTCGTGGCCATGGGCCGCGCTTTGCTGGCCGACCCGGATCTGGTGAACCGGGTCGCGGCCGATCGTGCCACCCATTCGCGATGCACTCACTGCAATCAATGTATGGCCACGATTTTCAGCAGGACCCACTGTGTGCTCACCTAGCATCGGCTGTCATGACGACAGCGCCCGAACTTCGTAGGCCGGGAACTGCCGAGGCCGTCGTCAGCTGGCTGTTGTGGGTGTTGGTGAGCGCAACGGCGTGCGTTGTCGCGTTCGCCGCCATCTTCCCCGTCGGATTCAGCGGAGCCTTCCCCGAGCAGGCCGATGATGCCGGCAAGGTATTCGTCTGGTCGTTGCTGACGGTATTGACGTGCATGGTCGCGCCGGTAGCGATGGGCATCGGACACTGGCGTCGTTGGCACATTTGGTATTGGCCGGCGCTGTGCACTGCCTCGCTTGCCTGGACCTTGTTTCTGTTCCAGTCCCTGTGAGCCTCCGGCGCGGGAAGCCGGGCCACACGCCCCGACCCGATAGAGTCGGTAGCGATGACTGGTCGGGAAGCACCCACTCTCACCGTGGTATTCGATGGTGACGAACGAAAGTTCGCACCCGGGCACGACATTCAGATCGGCCGCGATATCCACGCCGATGTACGCATCACGCACCCACTGGTGTCGCGTATCCACCTGATAATTAGGTTTGTCGACGGCAAATGGATCGCCGAGGACCAACGCAGCCTCAACGGCATCTTCGCCAACGGTCGCCAGGTCGGTTGGGTCGAGGTACGCGATGACACCATCGTCAACCTCGGTGACCCGGGCGGCCCCCGGCTGACCTTCGCCCTCGGCGGTCTCGGCAGCGAAACCCAGCTGGGAATCGCTCCCCCGACGATGCGCGGCTACGCGTCGGGCCCGCAGCCGACCTCCCACACCGGCACGCAGCAGCACTACCCGACCGGCGGCTACCAGTCAGGTCCGCAGACCTACGGGCAGCCACCGAGTCAGCAGCATCCGTACGGAGCGCCACCTTCGAGCCCACAGACGTACGGAACCTCGGGGCCCACCCGACCGCGTCAGCAGTACCCGTCGGAACCCACCCCGGTGCCCGCCGCCTACGCCGGCGCTTCCCACGAACCAGTCGAGCCGTTCGGTACCCGCGCGATGCGTGTGCTCGGCATCGGTGGCGCACCGAAACCAAGCCCCGGCGCCGTCACCGTGGGTCGCGCACCCGATAACACCATCGTCGTCAACGACGTGCTGGCCTCGCGTCACCACGCCCTGCTGTTACCGACTGCCGGCGGGCTCGAGATCCAGGACCTGCACACCATCAACGGCACCTTCGTCAACGGTGTCCAGGTTGAGCAGGCGTCGGTGCGCGAAGGCGACACCGTCACCATCGGTAACGTCGACCTCGTCGTCCAGGACGGCACGCTCGTCAAACCGACGATGGCCACCCGGGTCGGCGGACTCGAGGTTCAGGGCATCGACTTCACCGTCGAAGGCGGCAAGAAGCTGCTCGACGACATCAGCTTCTCGGCCGCGCCCGGATCGCTCACCGCGGTCATCGGCCCCTCAGGTGCCGGTAAGTCGACGCTGGCCCGGCTGATCGTCGGCAACACCCAACCCACTGCGGGCAAGGTGTCCTTCGAAGGGCACGGTGTGCACGCCGAGTACGCCGTGATGCGAAACCGCATCGGCATGGTGCCGCAGGACGATGTGGTGCACCCCCAGCTCACCGTCAGCCAGGCGCTGCATTACGCCGCGGAGCTGCGGCTGCCGCCGGATACCACCAAGGAAGACCGCGAACAGGTGGTGTCCCGGGTTCTCGAGGAACTCGAGATGACCAAGCATGCCGAAACCCGCGTCGACAAGCTCTCGGGTGGACAACGCAAGCGCGCCTCGGTGGCCATGGAGCTGCTCACCGGCCCGTCACTGCTGATCCTCGACGAACCCACCTCCGGTCTGGATCCGGCGCTGGATCGCCAGGTGATGAGCCTGATGCGCCAGCTTGCCGACGCCGGCCGCGTGGTTGTGGTGGTGACGCATTCGCTGACCTACCTGAGCTACTGCGATCAGGTGCTGCTGCTGGCCCCCGGAGGCAAGACCGCCTACTGCGGTCCACCGCGCGGCATCGGCCAGGAGATGGGCACCACCGACTGGGCCGACATCTTCGCCAATGCCGCGGCCGACCCGGACGGCGTGCATCAGGCCTACCTGTCGCGGCACCCCGCCGCGAACAAACCCGCGACCGCTCCGGTGAAGCCTGGCGATCTGGGGAAGCCGCCCAAAACCAGCCTGCTGCGGCAGATCTCGACGGTGTCGCGTCGCCAAGGGCGGCTGATCCTCGCCGATCGCGGGTACTTCATCTTCCTGGCGCTGCTGCCGTTCGTTCTTGCCGGCCTGGTGTTGTCGGTACCCGGCAGCTCCGGTTTCAACGTCGCACTACCTGACAACCCCAACGAACCGGGACTGCTGCTGGCATTGACCAATCTGGGCGCGAGCTTCCTGGGCCTGGCGTTGACCATCCGCGACCTGATCGGCGAACGGGTGATCTTCCGGCGCGAGCAGGCGGTCGGCCTGTCGGCGACGGCGTATCTGCTCGCCAAAATCATCACCTACTGCGGTGCGGCCATTGTGCAGTCCGCGGTGATGACGGCGGTCATCGTGCTGGTACGCGGCGGCCCCACGCAGGGTGCGGTGCTGCTGGGCAGCGCCAACTTTGAGCTGTGGGTGGCCGTGGCCGCCACGGCATGTGCGGCCACCGTGCTGGGCCTGGTGCTGTCCTCGCTAGCCACCTCCGCCGAGCAGGTGATGCCGATGCTGGTGATCGCGACGATGACGCAGATCGTATTCAGTGGCGGCCTCATCCCGGTGACGGGACGCACAGGGCTGGAGCAGTTCTCGTTCCTGTTCCCGTCCCGCTGGGGATTTGCCGCGACCGCTGCGACCACCGACCTGCGCAAGCTGGTGCCGGTGGGTCCGCAGGACAGCCTGTGGGAGCACAACGCCTCGACATGGCTGTTCGATATGGGCATCCTGGCGCTTCTCGCCGTGGTGATGACGGCGTTCGTGCGGTGGCGGATCCGCCTCAAGGGCTAGTCCGTTTCACGTCAGGCCCCGTGCACATCCAGTCCGTGCCCGGCGGCATACGCGATGGCTTGTGGCAGATCGACCTTCGCGGCTAACAGGCTTGCGGTGGTCCACAGTGTCGGGTCGATCCGGGCACCCCGCAGGTCCGCGCCGTCCAGCTTGAGATTCTGCGTCCGAGCTCCCGTGAGGTCGGCGCCGTGCAGGTTCGCCTTACGCAGATCGGTGCCCACCAGGTTGGCCTCGCGGAACCGGCAGTCGGACAGATCCAGCTCACGGAGATCCAGCCCGCCGAGCGAGGCCAGGGTGAAGTCGCTTTCGGTGAACTTCGCCGGTCGCACCCTGCAGTCGGTGATCGACGAGCCGAGCAGGCTGCACTGCCGGAACTCCGAATGCCACATGGATGTCCGGCGAAAGGTGCAGTTCCGGAAGGCCGAACCGATATGTAACGACTCGGTGAGATTGGCTCCGCTGAAATCGCATTCGGTGAAAACCACACGCTCGGTGTGCAGTTCACGGAAGTCCTCGTCGAAGAACTTCTCACCCGTGAATTCCCGGTCAGTCCAGTGCTCGGCCATGACTGTCATCATGCCGGGCGGGTCCGACGGGTCGCCATGTCGCAAGATGACCAGGTGACGGCGCCGAATCCCGATTTCTACATGGCCTTGATGGCCGCGGTCAGCGGCGGCATCCTCCTATTCGCCGAGCCGGGCGAAAGTTCCCGCCAGAAGTGGCTCTACTGGGCCGTCGCTCCTATAGCCGCCGTCATATGCACCGCGCTTGCAACCAAAAGCATTCCCCTGAGCCTCGTGGCCGGCTCCGCTGCGCTGTTCCTCGCCGCCGTGAACTATGTCCGGTACAAAATCTAAGGCGAGTTCGGCCTTCAGACGTTCACATCGAAACCCAGGTCGATATCGCAGGCGGCCTGACCGCCTCGGATTCCCCAGTTCTCTAGTGCGCTCTCCCTCAGCGTGATCGTGACGTGATCCGGTGGTATGCCCAGCACAGCAAGGCGTTTCACGATCTCGGCGTAGAGGTTTCGTTTTGCTTGCACAGACCGGCCCGCGAAGCAGTCGATGGAAACGAAGGTGTACAGCTCTGGCTGGGCCAGGCTTGGCGCGTGCGAGAACCGGTGGGGTTCATGCACGACGAGGCGCACATGCTTGTCCCCTTCCGGTATCTGAAAAGCAGTTACGAGCGCACCGTGGACTGCATCGATGATTGCCACCTCTTCGGCCTCGGTGTATAGCCGACGGACCTCGACAACTGAACTGGGCATGCCGTGGATCATCACACGAAGGAGGTACACGGCCAACGGATTTCCCGAACGGCCTCGATCCGCGCCATTGCAAGATCTGGTAGTGCCTTGACACGAAGGGCAGCCAGGCTTGGAGGCATCCGGGGCTCCGTTGACACGGCACTAGCGGCCTGTCAGACACCGGTCCGGGTCAGGTAGTGCCGCCAGCAGGCTGATGCAGTCCGAACCGTACGCCCTGGTCGTCCCTGCAGAATGCGAACCTGCCGAAGTCAGGCTCCTCAGGTCCGGGATCTTCGGCTTCACCACCGAGTTTGCGGACGGATAAGACTGCGGCCTGAATATCCGGGACTCCAAAAAATACGTCGATCCGGCGGTCCTCATCATCGTTGTGCAGCCCGCCTCGCACGCCTCCCGTTTCAAGCCAAGCCTGCCCAGTCGCACCCATTGCGTGTGGTTTCCAGCCGAAGAGCTCCAGGTAGAACTTCTGAGCGCGTACCGCATCGGGCACACCGATCTCGAAGTACGTCGGTTCACCAGTCATCGTGGGGGTTCCTCCTCGATTGGATTCATCTGATGGCGCCAACGCTAGGCCCGCAATCCACCCCCGTCTTGTACAAATGTTCACCGGCCACCGGGATCCCGCATCCCAGCAGGTCGTCGTGCCGTAATCGGGCCCATTCCCCCGGCGAACACCCAGCCAGCATCCGAAAGTCTCTATTGAAATGCGGCTGGTCGAAGTAGCCGCAAGCCAAGGCGATCGAGGAAAGCGATCGATGGCCCGGTGCGGCCAACAACGTCATTGCGCGACTGAAACGAAGCACACGTGCGGCCGCCTTGGGCGTCAGACCGACTTGGCTGCGGAAACGTTTCGCCAATCGAGCACGACTCCAACCGATCTCGGCCAGTATCTCCCCGATGACCGCGGTCCCACCGGTGCGATTCAGCCAATGCCAGACAAATTCGACCTCGGCGTCAGGCTCGGGTCCATCGGCCGCGGCGCGCATGAACATCGAATCGAGCAGGTCGAAACGGTGCGCCCAATCAGATTCAGCAGCAAGGCGTTCAGGCAAATATCGGCCGTTCTGCCCGAACAGATCTTCGAGACTCACCACGCGATTGCTCACTTCGTTCATCGCCAAGCCAGACATTCGATACAACCCGAGCGGCGTCAGCCGCACCTCAACGCAGTGCTGCGCACCCGCATGCAAGGTTGAGATCGGCCCCTGGCTCACACCCGCGCCGAATGATTGCCACATCCGCGGGGACGCATGATCCGCTACATCGGCAACGAGCAGTGGGTCATCAAGTTCGATGATGAGCACCGGCTCGACACTGGCAACCTCGCTGCGCTCGACAGGCCGGTAGGAACACTCGAGAAGTTCGGTATATCCGTGCGCGATACCGGAGAGCGTGGCATCAGCAGATGTAGTCACTGCCTGCCAGGCAGCTTCACCTGTCGCCCCACGCTCGTAGCTAGCCGGACCACGCATGGTTCCATCCTGCGCCATATCGCGCCGTTAGGAATAGGGATACTGTCACCCGTGTTCCGCATCGTTTTCCATGAATCGAATATGACTCGCTGCTGAACACTTGAGTCCACCGCGCTGCCGATCTTCGACGTGGATTGAACGAAGACCCCGAAGCTTTCGCTTCTCTCCTCGGCGTACAGTGCGCTAATTGGGTTGGACTTGAGGAGGGAACCATGAAGGCTGTCCTGGTTGTACTGGCCGCGTTAATAAGCTGCGCCCCAGTGAGTTATGCCGATCCAGCCAAGTTCTCCAGCAACGCCGACCTTGGTACGTGGCTGGCGTCAAACGGGTTCAGTTGTGTGCTTGCCCTTGATTTTCAGCTGTGCTCGTACCAGGAAAGGGCACATTCGTGGCAGTTTCAGGTAGTCAATGCCGATACCACCGCCAAACGAAAGGGAAGCTGCGCCGCTGGTACGGCGTTAAGCCAAAGTCATCTCCAAGGCGACACTTGGGCACTCTTCTCCGGGAAGGGCGATGGGGCACTATCCGGAATGCTCGAAACACTAGAGGCCAAGGGCTTGACTGACGGGAATATCGTTACCGCATGCGCTTATAACTAGGCCGATTATGTTCAGAATCCTCTTCCACGAGCCCCGGATTGCCCCGAATACCGGGAATGCGATCCGGATGGTGGCGGGCACGGGGTGCGAACTGCATCTGGTGCAGCCGCTCTTCGACCTGTCAGAAGCAAAAGTGCGGCGTGCCGGTCTGGACTATCACGACATGGCGTCTGTGACAGTGCACGAGAGCCTTTCCGCAGCTTGGGATTCGCTGCGACCACAACGGGTGTACGCCTTCACCGCGCACGCGAACGTCGCCTACACCGATATCGCGTACCAGCCGGGCGATGTGCTGCTGTTCGGCCCCGAACCGACCGGCCTGGATCCCGAGGTACTCACTGACCCGCATGTCACCGAGCGGGTGCGGATACCGCTGCTGCCGGGCCGCAGGTCGCTCAATTTGTCCAACGCGGCGGCGATCGCGGCGTACGAGGCCTGGCGCCAGCACGGTTTCACCGGAAGCGTCTAACGGAAGTCCCGCGAGGTGGACCGGATACGCAGATCCAGCGGCCGCAGCTGATCGGCCACCACGGTGATGGCGCCGCTGGCGTTTTGCACATGGCCGCGGATGACCAGCGCCTGCGCGGTCACCGCCAGCTTGCGATACCGCGCCCACAAGCCCACCGAGCACACCACGTTCACCATGCCCGTCTCGTCCTCGAGATTGATGAACGTCACCCCGGCCGCAGTGGCCGGACGCTGCCGGTGAGTGACCGCCCCCGCCACCAACACTCGCGCACCGTCAGGCACATCGAATAATCCGCTGGCCGGAACAACCCCCATCTCGTCGAGCCGCGGGCGCAGGAACTGGGTGGGGTACGCATCCGGAGTGACTCCCGTGGCCCACACGTCGGCTGCGGCCTGGGTCACCGCTCCCATCGCAGGAAGTTCGGGGATGCGCGAGGACACCCCGACCCCGGGCAACCGGTCTGGCCGCTGCGCCGCCGCAGCACCTGCCACCCACAGACCCTCCCGCCGCGACATACCAAAACAACCCAGCGCACCGGCGGTGGCCAGGGCCTCGACCTGCGGCGTGGTCAGCTGGATGCGCCCGGTCAGTTCAAGCAGAGAACCAAAGGGGCCGTTCGTATCCCGTTCATCGACGATGGCCTGCGCCAGATCAGTGCCGATATGACGAACCGTGCCCAGGCCTATCCGCACCTCGAGTCCCCGGTTCTCCAAAGTCGCGTAGGACAGGCTCGCACCGACGTCGGGACCATGGACGGTAACGCCGTGTCGGCGCGCATCGGCCACCAGGGACTGCGGAGAATAGAAGCCCATCGGCTGGGCGCGCAGCAGCGCCGCGCAGAACGCGGCCGGATGGTGCAGCTTGAACCACGACGAGTAGAAGACCAGCGAGGCAAAGCTCTGCGCATGACTTTCCGGAAATCCGAAATTAGCAAAGGCGTAAAGCTTTTCATAGATCCGATCGGCCTCACTGCCGGTGATGTCGTGCAGGCGCGCCATGCCTTCATAGAACCTGGCGCGCAGCCTCTCCATTCGCTCGGGTGAGCGTTTGGAGCCCATCGCGCGGCGCAGCTGATCGGATTCGGCGGGACTGAACCCGGCCACGTCAACGGCCAGCTGCATCAGCTGTTCCTGGAACAGCGGAACTCCTAGGGTTTTATCCAACGCGGCCGCCATAGAGGGATGGTCATGCTTCCACGTGCGAGGCTGACCACGTTGCCTCTCATTGTGCCGCTTGATATACGGGTGCACCGAGCCGCCCTGGATGGGGCCGGGCCGGATGAGCGCAACCTCCACCACCAGGTCGTAGAAGCACTGCGGTTTCAGCCGTGGCAGGGTAGCCATCTGCGCGCGCGATTCCACCTGAAACACCCCCACCGAGTCGGCGCGCGCCAACATCTCGTACACCGCCTGCTCCGATAGATCGATCTGGGCCAGGTCGACCTTGATGCCCTTATGATCGCGGACCAGGTCGATGCAGTAGTGCAGCGCCGAGAGCATGCCCAGACCCAGCAGATCGAACTTCACCAAACCCACTGCGGCGCAGTCATCTTTATCCCACTGCAACACGCTGCGGTTCTCCATGCGCGCCCATTCAACGGGCACCACGTCGGCCAGCGGCCTATCGCAGATCACCATGCCGCCCGAGTGGATACCCATATGTCGGGGGAAGTTCCGGATCTGCTGGGCCAGGTGAATCACCTGCGACGGAATACCGTCGGCCTCGGCGGCATCAGCCAGCCCACCCCAATGCCCGAGCTGCTTGCTCCATGCATCCTGCTGCCCTTGCGAATATCCGAGAGCTTTGGCCATGTCCCGCACCGCCATCCGGCCACGATAGGTGATGACATTGGCCACCTGAGCGGCATACTCCCGGCCGTACTTGTTGTATACGTACTGGATGGCCTGCTCGCGCAGATCGGATTCGATATCGATATCGATATCCGGAGGCCCATCCCTTGCCGCGGAAAGGAAGCGCTCAAAGAGCAGACCGTTGGCCACCGGATCGACGTTGGTGACACCGAGTGCGTAACAGACCGCCGAATTGGCAGCCGACCCGCGGCCCTGGCACAGAATCTTGCTGCGGCGGCAGAACTCCGTGATGTCGTGCACCACCAGGAAATACCCCGGGAAGTTGAGCTGCGCAATGATTCCCAGTTCCCGTTCGATCTGACCGTATGCCTTCTCCGCTGCCACCCTGGGGCCGTACCGGCGTGCGGCACCCTCCAGGGCAAGGTGCCGCAACCAGCTGTCCTCGGTATGCCCAGCCGGGACGCCGAACGGCGGTAGTTCGGGCGCAATGAGCTTCAGGTCGAAGGCACACGCCTCCCCCAGCTCGGCCGCTGCGGTCACCACCTGCGGGCAGTGTGAGAACAGCCGTGCCATCTCGTCCCCAGAACGCAGATGAGCTCCGCCCACTGGGTCCAGCCATCCCGCGGCATCATCGAGGCTCTTGCGTGCCCGTACGGCCGCCATCGACATGGCCAGCCGGCCGCTATCGGGTGTGGCGAAATGTGCTGCGGTAGTGGCGATCATTCCCGTACCGAACTTCGGCGCCAGCGCGGCGAGCACAGCATTGCGTTCGTCCTCGTCCGGGTGCCCGTGCCTGCCAAGCTCGACGCTGACCCGGCTTGCCCCGAACCGGTCCACGAGACCGGCAAGCGCCTTCTCCGCGGCGGCCGGGCCACCATCGGCGAGCGCGCGCCGCACGTGCCCCTTGCGGCAACCTGTCAGGATGTGCCAGTGCCCTCCGGCCGCCTCGGTCAATGCGTCAAGGTTGTAGCGCGGCTTACCTTTCCGGTCCTTGGGCGTGCCGCCTGACAGATGCGCTGCGGCCATCTGCCGCGAGAGCCGCCGGTACCCTTCCTGCCCGCGGGCCAGTACCAGCAGATGTGTGGAGTCCTCGGTATTTCCCTGCCCACCAAGGGATAGTTCCGCACCGAACACCGTGGGCAGGCCAAGTTCTTTCGCCGCTTCCGCAAAACGGACCACACCGTAGAAACCGTCATGGTCGGTAAGCGCCAGCGCCTTCAGGTCCAGGCGCGCCGCCTCTTGCGCCATCTCCTCGGGAAGGCTGGCACCGTCGAGGAAGCTGAACGCCGAGTGCGCATGCAGTTCCGCATAGGGCATCCCCGAACGCCGGCGCTCACGAGTGGCCGGCTCATAGGGCGGGCGCTTGCGGCTCCAGGCCGGGCCATCTCCACCATCGCCCGGGGGCGCATGAGGACTCGGGCGCCCGTTGAGCACCCGCTCCATCTCCGCCCACGTCGGCGGGCCATGCGACCAGCCCATTCACACAGTGTATCGAACATATGTTCGCAACAATATTCAGGTGAGAATCTCGCGATCCGGGCCCTTGGACGGGTGCGGTAGCGCCCGCCCAAGGACGGCCGATCAGCCGGTTTTGGACGGGGTGAAGACGCCTCGGAAGCGGACCTTCCCCGAAACGAGCCGGTCGTATGCTTCGGTGGCTTGATCCAGGGAGTAGGTCTCGATGATGGGTGTGACCTTGCCCTTGGCTGCGTAGTCGAGTATCTCGCCAAGCCGCTGCTGGCCGCCATGTGTAGAGCCGATGACCTTCTGGCGCATCATGTGAAACGGCACAGCCCCAGATGAGATTTCGAACGGGTGGTTGAAGTCCAGGCCGCTTAGAGCCACCCTGCCGTCCGGGCGCAGACCGGCCATCGCCTCCTGGGCGGTGGCGAACGCATTCGTGGTCACCATCAGCACATCAGCCCCGCCGATGTCGAGCAGCTCCTGCCCGTTGGCCACCACATGATCAGCCCCCAGCTGCAAGGCAAGGTCGCGCTTGTCCGGGGAATGGGTGATCGCGATCGTCTCGAACCCGCTGGCCTTGGAAAGCTGCAGCGCGACATGGCCAAGACCACCGATACCGACCACTGCCACCCGCTCATGGGGCTGGGGCTCGACGTCCCGGAAGCTGCTCCACGTGGTGTAACCGGCGCACATGATCGGTGCGGCCAGCTCATAAGACAGCCCGTCGGGCAGCAGCACCGTGCCCTCAGCGGACAGCGCGATGTACTCGGCATGACCACCCTGGGCGGCAAAACCCGAGGTTCGCGGATTGACACACCGCACCGCGGTCTGCCCGGTCAACGGACGATTCTCGCGGCAATAGGCACACCGCCCACACGCCGACTGCACCCAAGTGGCGCCCACCCGGTCACCGACCTCGCGGGTGTGCACACCCGCGCCCACCTCAACGACCTCACCCACAATTTCATGGCCGGGGGTCTGGGGGTAAATATCGCCGCCAAAGCCCTGCGTGGCCCACGCATCGGTGTAACACATGCCAGAGGCATGCACCCTGACCAGCACCTGCCCCGGCTCCGCCGTCGGGGTGGGCACCTCCTGAACCTCCCACGGCCGATTGGCTCCAGTCATCACGATTGCCTTCATAAGAATCGACTCCTCAACTCGTCATCAACAATGCCCACGCCGTCCAACGGAGCTGCGTCACACGGCAACCAACAAATACTGGCTAACTGTCCAGATAGCCCGAACACTAGTGCAGGCAGTATCGCAAATCAATAACTAGATAGTTACCTCTCGCGATACGAGGTTCCGAAGTTAAATGAACGACGCGCTAGCACTCACTAAGTACTGCCAGATGGCACACAGCCACCCTCGCGGCGAAGAATTAGTAACTGAATAGTTACCTTTAGGCTCAGGAATATGCCGCCTGACGCTTCTGCCACCAAGAAGCGCCTGCTCGACGCCGCATATGCTGAGTTTGCGGAGTACGGGCTCGCCGGGGCCCGCGTCGACCGGATAGGTGCCGCGGCCGGAGCCAACAAGCGGCTGCTCTACGTCTACTTCACCAACAAGGAAACACTCTTCGACATTGTCGTCGCACACTCCATCGAGCAGATGTCCGAGGCGGTTCCGTTCACCCCCGAAGACTTGCCCGGGTATGCAGGTGCGTTGTTCGACCACCTGGTGAAAAGCCCTCAGCATCTCCGCCTGGCGACCTGGGCACAGCTCGAACGTCTCGATGCCGGCCCCTCGGAGACGAATGCCTACGCGACCAAAATCAAGGCCATCGCGGACACCTATCCTTCGGATGGCGATCTGGAACCGGCCGACATCCTGGCGCTCACTCTCGGATTGACCACCGCCTGGCTTGGTGCCTCATCGGCACTACGCGCACAGTCAGCAGCCGAACCCTTCTCCCCTGAACGCCTAGCCCGCCATCGCGCCACACTCATAGCGGCCGTCGAAGCGCTCATCTCGACGCAGGACGATCCGCGGCGCTGAACCCACTATGGCCGCATCCGACGCTGAGTTTCTCGAATCCGTTACAGACGGTCTTGCCGCACTGTCCAATGTCGAAGCGGTGACGCTGGGTGGCTCCCGCGCGCAAGGCACGCAGCGACCGGACAGCGACTGGGACCTGGCGGTCTACTACCGCGGCGATTTCGACCCCGAGGAACTCCGCCGAATCGGCTGGGAGGGAGAGGTCTCCGAGATCGGCGCTTGGGGCGGCGGCGTGTTCAACGGCGGCGCATGGCTCCGCATCGACGACCGCGACGTCGATGTGCACTACCGCAACCTGGCGGTCGTGGAGGAGCAACTGCACCATGCACAGCACGGCGAGTTCCATATCGAGCCGCTGATGTTCCACCTCGCGGGAATCCCCAGCTATCTGGTGGTAGGCGAACTCGCTCTCAACCGCGTGCTCCGAGGGACATTACCCCGACCGGAATACCCTGCAGCACTTCGCGAATCGGCGTCTAAGACGTGGCAGGAACGCGCCGCACTGAACCTGATCTACGCAGAGAAGAACCATGCACCACACGGACGGGTGACCCAGACCGCTGGACTGCTCGCAGTCGCCGCCACGGAGTACGCCCACGCCGCACTCGCCGCACGCGGCGAGTGGGTGACCAACGAGAAACGTCTGCTCGACAGCGCGGGACTCTCGGCCGTACATACGATTCTCGCGGACCTCTCACCCGACCCGAACGCGCTCAGACAAGCCGTTCACGAGATCCGCGAGCTCGGCGAGAGCCGCATCTAACCGGCGATCTTCGCCCGGAACGGGCCACCCACACTGTTGAACAGCAGGTCCCCGTTGGGCAGACCCTCGATGAGCGCATAGGCGCCGTTGCCCAGATTCGACTGACCAAATATGGTGCGATGCACTGTTTCTCCGGTCTTCCAATCCAAGCCGGTGACTTCCCAGCCGTCGGCCTTGGTATAGCCATTGAGGAACACGACGCCCGAGGAGGTCGACACCGCAGGCACCATCGAGGTAGACACCACGTCCCCCCTTGCCCACGCCGAGGCCCAGCGATGCCCCTTGGGGTCCCATTCGAACCGCTCCACACCCTGCGGAGCAGGTGACACCGGGCCGTTGGCGAGCACATCGACCAGCCGATCCGGGGAACCTCCGGCGCCGATGTTTTGCACCACGAAAGCCCCGTAGCCGGTAGCCACCACCGATTGCTCGCTCTGGATAAACTCCGGCAGCGGCTCCTTCAGGCCCGCGGTGACCTGAATCTGATCGGCGATCCGATTGGATTTGACGCCTGGCTTCTGCTGGAAACCCTCCGGAATCTTGTTCCGCCAGAAGGCAACCAGCTTCATTCTGTCGGCACCGTCGGTGATGACGACGAGCTCATCGGAGTCCTTGCCAAACCCCATCAGAGTCGGCGTGGATCCCGTGCCAATACCGAATTTCACCGCGGGGGGCTGCCGCCCGAAGTCGTAGGGAGACGACCACGCACCGTCAGCCTCGTCGGTCGACAGTTTCGAACCCGTCCAGACGACCTTGCGCATGAGCTTGTCCGAGGCCACATAGATGCCGTTTTTATCATCCACGGCAATCGAATTCGACACGGTCTCGTCATCGCCAAACCGGATCTGCTGAATCGGAGGAGCGTCGAGGCCGCGGTTGAGGACAGCGAGTGCCCGGTTGGACTGCACCAGCAGATGCCCGTCGTAGGTCATCGACACACCGACGATGCCCTCGGGAGCGCCGAGCGTCGTCATGCCTTTGCCCAGATAGGGTTTGAAGTCGTAGGTCTTCGCTACCTTGATGCCCGCGGCCGGATTGTCCTTGTTCTCCAGCCCGAACTTGAGGATCTCGGCGTTCTGCGTCACGTAGTACAGCTGGTTGTCCTTATCGACCGCGCCGTAGACGCCGTTGATAAGTCGCTGCCATGTCGCCCCTCCCCAGTGATCCCGAATCGCGGCCTCGATCTGCTCGACGCTGCTGAATTTCTGATTGAGCACCACATCGAGATCCTGGACCGAGATCGGCGGCACACCTGGGGTTTCCAGCGATGCCACCTCACGGAATCCACCATCGGAGACATCCACATAGCGGACACCCGATGACGAGCTCACCCACATGTACTGCGGCGTAGTGGAGGCCATCGTGATGATGTTGACCGGACCACCGGGCACGCGCGGCATCGCGGCGGGATCGATATGGAAGGTGCCCCGCGGGATGGGGTCGGCGAAGCTGTCGGTCTGCGCGGAGTCGATATGCGTGATGCCGTACTTCTCCGCCGAGAGATAGGGGTTGCGCGCAGGCCCGTCGACCTGACCGCCATTCGGTGCGGCACCCGGCCCGGAATGGTGTGCGGTCTCTTTGCCGCAGCCCGCCAGGACAAGCAGCGCGCAGCTGGCGATTGCCATTGCGCCCCGGATCCAACCCTGTTTCCGCTCCATCAGCCAGCTCCCATGTCTGAGCACAGTAAACAATCAGAATTATTGTCGGAGAACGTATTTAGTTGACGACAGTGCATCGATGCTAACACTTGTGAACTCGCGAAGGGCTTGGAACGACGTCACATCATTAATGGACGGAAGCCTCGTCAACTCCGGCGAATAACCACTCAACGACCTGCCGCGCGGTATCGGCATCGATCCCGACGATCCGCAGCTCGCCTTGATCCGCCCGCACCCGCACCGCCGCCAACCCAAAAACCCGTGACAACGGATCCTGACGCAGCTCCACCGTGCGCACCAGAGCCAACGGGATAACCCACAATGACTTCTGCCACAACGTCTTCGATGCAACGTACGCCAGGTTGTCGTCCAGAACACCCCACCGATAGGTCCGGTAACGCTGCAGTGGCCGGAGCACCACCCACGCCACTGCACACGAAAGACACAGCAGTCCCAGCACGGCCACGAGATGCTCCATTGCGGTTGTCGCATGCGCGGGGAGGGCGGTCCCCGTCCACACCGCGGCGACCATGACGATCAGAGGTGTCGATGCCAGTGCATACTGGACGGCCCAGAGCACGGGCGCCGACCTGCTGGCACCGAATCCGGCCGGTGCCGCACGCTCTATTGGCGGAGCATCGATCATGACCCGTCCCCCATCGTCGGAGCGAACCGACGCATCCAGAACTGCCGAATCGTCACGGCGGCAAGGACAAACACCAGAACCGCAGTCGGCGACCACATGATCGTACGGTCGAGATCACCGAACGCATAGGCGATCAACCCCAGCGATACGAATGGGATGAGCACCGTCACCACCGCCCGCCACCGTCGGATAATCAGCAGCTCGACCACGGCCGAGATCACCACGATCACGAACGCGATGAACACCACCACGCCCACCATCTGCACGGTGGGGTCAAACGGGACGTAGTCGGCATAGTGGCGCGGCATCCCATCGGTAAGCGGGGTGTACGCGGTCCACCCGAAATCCCAGCCCTGCGGGCTCAGCCCTCGGTTCACCAGCACGGCTATCACGAACACCCACCAGGCAGCGTTGCCCGTGATGCGGGCAGCACTGAACACCTGGGAGTTCGACATTCCTGGAGTATCCCCTATGGCTAACTCGCCAGTGACGAACTTGTCACACATCGTTGACGAAATACCCGCAAACGGCAACGATTACTCCAAACGGGCCGATAGGCGGCCTAACAGTCTCAGGGGTAGCACGTGAAATACATCGTCACCGGCGGCACCGGCTTCATCGGACGACGGATTGTGACCCGCATCCTGGAGACCCAGCGCAATGCCGAAGTCGCCGTCCTGGTGCGGCGTGAATCCTTATCCCGGTTCGAAAAGCTCGCCGAACAATGGGACGACCGCGTGCGGCCGCTGGTGGGTGACCTCACCCAACCCGACCTCGGTCTGCCTACCGAAGGTGATCCGGTCACCGCCGATCACATCGTGCACTGTGCCGCGATCTACGACGTCACCGTGGACGACAAGGCGCAGCGTGCCGCGAACGTGGAGGGTACGCGGTCGGTCATCGCACTGGCCAAGCGTGCCGGCGCCACCTTGCACCACATCTCCTCCATTGCCGTGGCCGGAAGCTACGAAGGCGAGTTCACCGAAGATGACTTCGACGTCAACCAGGATCTGCCATCGCCATACCACCAGACCAAGTTCGAGGCCGAACTGCTGGTGCGCTCGGAACCCGGTCTGCGCTACCGGATTTACCGTCCAGCCGTCGTGGTCGGCGATTCCAAGACCGGCGAGATGGACAAGATCGACGGGCCGTACTACTTCTTCGGGATACTGACAAAGCTGGCGCGGCTTCCCCGGTTCACCCCCATGCTGCTGCCGAAGGCCGGGCGCTCCAATATCGTCCCGGTCGACTACGTCGTCGATGCCACCGTCGAGCTGATGCACCAGGAGGGGCGTGACGGCCAGGCCTTCCACCTGACCAACCCGTCGGTGACCTATCTGCGCGATATCTACTCGGGAATCGCCTCCGCCGCGGGACTGCCTCCGGTGCGCGGGTCCCTTCCCCACTCCGTCGCCACACCGTTCCTGAAAGCCCGTGGCACACTGAAGGTCTGGCGCAACATGGTCGTCACTCAGCTCGGCATCCCACCCGAGGTCATCGACATCACCGAGATCATGCCCACCTTTGTCTCCGAGGTGACGCAGGAAGCCTTGCGCCCCAGCGGGATCACTGTCCCCGACTTCGGCAGCTATGCCGGCAAGCTGTACGAGTACTGGCGCAGGAACCTCGACCCCGAGCGGTACCGCCGCAATGACCCAGCAGGGCCGCTGGTTGGCCGGCATGTCATCATCACCGGCGCCTCCAGCGGCATCGGGCGCGCCGCGGCCATCTCGGTGGCGCAGCGCGGCGGCACCGTGTTCGCGGTGGCGCGTGATGTCGAGGCGCTGGATCGATTGGTCGCCGAGATTCGCGAGGACGGCGGCAAGGCGCACGCGTTCCCATGCGATCTCACCGACTACTCGGCGGTCGACGACACCGTCAAGAGCATCCTCGGCCAGTTCGGGCATGTCGACTACCTGGTGAACAACGCCGGCCGCTCGATCCGCCGATCAGCGGTGAACACCGTCGACCGATTCCATGACTACGAACGGGTCATGGCCATCAACTACTTTGGCGCCGTGCGGCTGGTGCTGGCGCTGCTTCCCCATTGGCGGGAAAGGAAATTCGGCCACGTCGTCAACGTGTCGACAGCCGGAGTGCAGACCCGCAACCCCAAGTACGCCTCATACATCCCCACCAAGGCTGCGCTGGACGCCTTCTCCGATGTTGTTGCGACCGAGACGGTGTCGGATCACATCACCTTCACCAACATCCATATGCCACTGGTAAAGACGCCGATGATCCAGCCATCCAACAAGCTGAACGTGGTGCCGGGGCTTACCCCAGAACACGCCGCCGCCATGGTGGTTCGCGGTCTCGTCGAAAAGCCGACGCGGATCGACCACCCGATGGGCACCTACGCAGATATCGGCCGGTACCTGACACCGAAGTTGACCCGGCGAATCATGCATCAGATGTATCTGGCGTATCCGGATTCCAAGGCTGCGCGCGGACTCGAACCCGTCGATGAGCGCCGCGACTTGTCGACGTCGCGGCGCCGCCCGAAGGCAGCCAAACGAGTCACTGCGGTGTCGAAAAAATTTCGTGTTCCGCGCCCCATCAAGCAGGCGGTGCGCTTGATCCCCGGAGTGCATTGGTGACCGATCCGGTCTGCCATACGACTTTATGAATCGCCGGCGCTCTACCGCTTGTCGAATCCTTGAGCCGAGCTAACTGACGGTAGGTTGACGTCCATGGTTCCCGTTTTTGCCGACGTCGATACCGGAGTCGATGACGCATTAGGTTTGATCTATCTCCTCGCTAGCGAGGATGTGGAGATCGTCGGTATCGCCTCTACTGCGGGCAATGTCTCGGTGGACCATGTTTGCGCGAACAATCTGGGCCTTCTCGAGTTATGCGGCGCCCCCCAGATTCCGGTGTCGAGGGGTGTGGCCGAGCCGTTGAGTGCGACACTGCGCACCGCGGAGGACACCCATGGCCCCACCGGGCTCGGGTATGCGGTGCTGCCGGAATCCACACGCACGCTCACCGATTACGACGCCGCCGAGGCATGGGTGAAGGCCGCGCACGCACACCCCGGCGAGCTGGTGGGTCTCGCGACCGGCCCGCTCACCAATCTGGCACTCGCCCTGCGCACCGAGCCCGAGTTGCCCAAACTTCTCAAACGACTCGTGATCATGGGTGGCTCCTTCGACTACCCGGGCAACACCACGCCGGTGGCGGAATGGAATGTCGTTGTGGATCCGGGTGCGACGGCAGAGGTGTACGCCGCCTGGGGAGCCGCTGACGTACAAGAGCTTCCGATCGTATGCGGCCTGAATCTCACCGAGACGATCGCCATGACACCAGAGCACCTGGTCAAGCTGGCCGAGTCGGCGGGCGCCACCACCACTGCCCTCTCGGTGCTCGACCTTCCGTCGAGCCGTTCATCGGCAAGCAACTCGCTGCTGCGGTTCATCGAAGACGCGGTGCGCTTCTATTTCGAATTCCACATGAAGCAGGACGAAGGCTTCTTAGCTCATATGCACGATCCGTTCGCCGCTGCGGTGGCACTGGATCCATCACTGGTGCAAACCCGTTCCGCGACCGTCGATGTGGAACTGACCGGCGATCTGACCCGTGCGATGACAATCGCCGACTGGAAGGGACAGTGGGGCCAGAAGCCCAATGCGCAGATCGCCGTGGAGACCGACCCCGCGGTGTTCTTTGAGCGATTCATCGAGCGAGTGAGTTTGTTCGCACGAAAATTTGATGGAGATAGCTGACACTCGGCGAAAACGTCATTCGTACACACCCTCCACATACCAGCGTTGCCTGCGGAAATGCAGGAGCAGTGCCTGGCCGCCACCCTTGTCTTCGAGCAGCACCTGCGCCCTCGCCGCCACCGAAACGGAAGCCGGCTCCCGCTCCTCCCACCATCGCTCGTCGATCGGCCATGGCCCCGCCCACCAGCTCAGCTCCCAGCGGCCATTGCCCCGGCGAACCCTGGCCGGCTCCCCCGAGAACATTCCCCGCCCTGTCACCGTCACCGGCGTTCCGTCGATGTCCAACAACTCCACCGGCTCGTCGGATAGCACCGTCGGAGCCGGATCGGGCAACCTCCCGGGCCACGGAGCATCCGGATCGGCTCGCGGCCTCAATTCATCTCCTAAGGGCACCAAGGTAATTCGTTCGGACGGGCCACGCCCGCCGCTGACCACTCCCACCTGTACCGACTCCTCTCCCAATAAATCCTGAACTCGTGTCAGCGCGCGACGGGCCCGCTGGCGTTCCTCGGCGCCCACCGCTCCCCACAACGTCAACTGCAACGCCTCTGCAGCCACCACCTCGACCGGCTCCAGCCGCAGCATGGCCACCGGTCCATCCAGAGACCGGCGCCGGGCAAGCCAGCCGTCAAGCTGCCAACGCACGCGGTCGGCGGTCGCCTCCTCGGTGAGCGGTTCGGCGCACCGCCACACCCGGGACAACTCCTGCCCATCCACCGTGACCGCGTGAATGGCCAACCGGGAGCAGGCCACTCCAGCCGAGGACAGCACCTCGTGCAGACTCACCGCCAGCGTCCGTCCCGCGAAAGCCGCCGCATCCACCCGATCGATCGGCGGATCGCACGGCAGCTCGACTCCCAGCTCAGCCGGTACCGAGTGCCCCGATGGAGGGCGCTGCGGTTCGGCTCGCGCATGGTGGTGTGCCCGTACCGCGTCATCGTCGAACCGCGAGGCGACGTCCGAACGCGCTAGCTCCGCGAACGCACCGATGGTTCGTATTCCCATACGCCACAACAGGTCTACCAAGTCTTCACGTTGCGGTTGACACAGGCTGGGTTCGGCGGCCATCTCCTTGATCGACAACGACGCCAGGAACTCCGCATCACCACCTGGCGGCACCAGTGCCGCATGCCGCGCGGCGTACACCGCGGTGGACATCTGATCGGCGATGCCAACCTGGCATTCCGCCCCGGCCACCGATACCGCATCGGCCAGCCGTTCCGCCGCGGCCTGCTCACTGCCGAAGTACCGGGCGGCGCCGGTCACCGGCAGCGCCATCAGCCCGGGGCGCAGGATCTCGGCCCCCGGCACCAGATCATCCACCGCGGTAATCATCGGCTCGAAGAACCGCGCATCCCGATCGGCATCGGCCACCGCGATATGCAGTTGCGGACAACGAGCTTGGGACTCTCGGCGCCGCATACCCCGTCGCACCCCGAGCGCCCGCGCGGCAGCAGTGCATGCCGTCACCCTGTTGGCCAGGGTCACTGCCACGGGTCTGGTGGCCGGAAGATCGGCCATCGCCGCAGCGGCCACCGCCGGCCAGTCCGGGCACCACATCGCCAGCACCCGTGGCGCTTTACGCCGTCCTTTCCCCGGCCTGTCACGCGGACCTGATCGCGCCACGGCCACCACACACCTCCCCGGCGGCTCTGGGGCCTCTGCGCCTCGTCGCCTGTACTGCCGTCCGCACCCCACGGATCCGGCCCAGACCGCAGGCGGAAATTCCGTCATAACCGGTTACCCGCGCCTGCAACCGCACCGCGGCGCCTTCCCAGTCCCCATCGGCGACCAGCAGCGTGCATCCGTTGCCGTGCGCCCGGGCCACTATCGCTCGCGCCGACGTCGAAGTCACCTTTCGCCCACCCAGACCCAGCACCACCAGATCCATCCCGTCCATGAGCACCGAGGCCACCTCCACGGCACTCAGGCCCGGGTGGGGAATCAACGCCAGGCGACTCAGGTCCGCCCCCCGCTCCACCGCCGCCAGCACACTCATATCCGGCATGCCCACGATCGCGGCGTACCCGCCCGCCGCAGTCACCGAAGCCACCACATCCAAGGGCAGCGATCGGGCCCCGCTGGCCACCGCAACCGTGCCGCGCCGCAACACGTGGCCTATCGATCCGGCCAGCACATCTGATACCGGCAGCAAAGATTGCGCGCCCGGCAGGACCTCGTGAAAACGCCCCGCCGACGACTGGTCCCCGCCAACCTTCCCCGATATCGCCGCCATCTGCTTCCGGAGCTTTTGTAGCTGGTCAGCACGGTTTACCAACGCCTCCCCGGCGGCCGCCACTGCCGTCACAACCGCACCTCCAGACACACTCGACTAGAACATATGTTCGATGTCTGGAGTAAACACCCACCCCCCGACAACCGTCAAGGCGGGAGGTACGGGCTGCGCCCCATGCTGGCCCCATCCGCCGACACGCCGCATTGCGGCGGATTCGTGTCGCACATGTCCGCCACGAGGCGGCGTGTCGGCGGACCTAGTCGAGCTGGCGGGTATGCGCCCAACGAGTCAACGCGTTGCGGTTGGATTGCTGGGTCTTGCGCAGCACATTCGAGGCATGCGTCTCCACCGTCTTCACCGAGATCACCAGATCCTCGGCGATCTCCCGGTAGGTGTATCCGCGGGCGAGGAGCCGCAGCACCTCAAGCTCACGTGGAGTCAACGAATCCAGCTCCGGATCCAGCGCCGGCTCAGGGATATTCGAGCGGCCCGTGAACGAATCAAGCACGAACCCGGCCAGCCGCGGACTGAACACCGCATCCCCGCCGGCCACCCGGCGCACCGCATCGGCCAGTTCGCGCCCCGAAATCGTCTTGGTGACATAGCCTCTGGCTCCAGCCCGGATCACCGCGATGACATCCTCGGCCGCATCAGACACGCTGAGCGCCAGAAAGACCGGCGATGAGCCGCTTGCGCGAAGAGAATCCGGCCCGGAGCCGCTTGTCCCGTTGATGACGGCAACTCCACCACCAGCTGGCATGTGCACATCCAGCAGCACCACATCCGGTGCAGTGGCCCTGATCCCGGCCACTGCCTCGGCGACCGAACCTGCCTCACCCACGATCTCGATATCCGATTCGCCGGACAGCTCCGCCCGCACCCCAGACCGGAACACACCGTGATCATCGACCAGAAATACCCGCAGCATCACGCTTCTTTCTCGTCGGCATCAAGGGGCCTGTACGGCAGGGTAATTCCCACCTCGGTGCCCTTGCCGATCTCCGATTTCACCTGCACCTGCCCACCCCGACGCATCACCCTCGCCTTGATGGAACGCACGATGCCCTGCCGGTCCGGAGATACCGCCTCGGGATCGAATCCCTTACCGCGATCCCGGATGAAAACACTGATCTGGCCGGGCTCCACCTCGGCATACAGGTTGATATCCGATTGCCCAGAGTGCTTGGCTGCGTTGACCAGTGCCTCGCGGGTTGCCCCGACCAGCGCCCGCCCGGTCTCCGGTTCCAGGGACAGATCGGCATCACCAACAATCACCGAACTGACCACCACGGTGTGGGCGTCCTCGACCTCCCCGGCCACGGCGCGCAGTTCTTGAGCCAATGACGAGTCGGAGGAATCCCCTGATGAGAACAGCCAACTGCGCAGTTCCCTCTCCTGGCTGCGGGCCAGCCGCAGCACCTCACCGGGATTATCGGTGCGCTTCTGGATCAACGCCAGCGTCTGGAGCACCGAATCATGCAGATGCGAGGCGATCTCGTCGCGCTCCTCTGTGCGGATACGCGCGGCACGCTCGGCACCGAGTGCGCGCCACAGCCGCAACCACAACGGCACCGTCAGCAGCACCGCGCCCACCAAGGCGGCCGCAATGGCCACCAACGAATCACGCAAGGAGGACAGGTCCACATTGCGTAAAACCACGACCGCGATCCCGCCGAAGACCAATGTCGCACCGGCGATCACCCGAACCCAGGTCAGCATCGACGGCCTGCCTGATGCTCCCAGCACCGCTGAACTTGGCCCCTGCGTATCGAATTCGCGCCACACCACGGCAAGCCCGACCGCAGCCAGCACCACCGGGAAGATCAATGATGACGTCGAACCGCTGACCGTCGACATCAAAATGACCAGCGCGGCAAAACTCAACAACAACAGCCCGGTCGCCCGCCTGCGGTCGGTCGCGCTCACCGCAGTGACGTCATCGCCCGGTGGCATCAGCATCCACAGCAACCCGTACGCCGCGACGCCCATACCGCTGGCCGCCCCCAACACCGCGAAGACAAGACGCACCCGAAACACCGGCACGCCGAGATGGTCTGCAATACCTCCGGCCACACCGGCGACCACCCGCCCACCGGTACGCCGGCGCAACGGCGGGGCGGCCGTCAGCCGATTCCCGTCCGCGAAGGCATTCCGAAACTTGGGGCTCACCCCTGCGATCCTGCCATGACCAGCTCCGCCCGCCATCGGGCTTATCCCTGAACCCTCGCCGCGCAAAGATCAGGGTGAATCCCGATGGCGGACATACGTGCGGCTCGGCAACTATTGCTGTCATGGACACCGATACGGACACCAAGCGGGCGCCGTCCTCCACGCTTGGGGACATGTGGCGAACCCGGCCCTTGCGACTACCGGGACACGGAAAGCTCGCCGGTGTGGCCGCGGGAATCGGATACCGCTACAACGTCGATCCGCTGTTGGTACGCGTAATTTTTGTGGTCACAACATTTTTCGGCGGCGCCGGTGCGGTGATGTACGTGGCGTGCTGGCTGCTGATGCCCACTGCCCGCTACACCACCCCATATCACGAGTCCAAGGTTAAGACGGTCTTCTGGATTATCGTCCTGTTGCTCGTCGGCGGGCCGTTCATCGACACCGACCGAGAGCCGTGGGGATTGGTCAGTGCCGCGGTCCTACTCGGCGGCTGGTATCTGCTCTATCAGCGCCAGACCGAGCCTCCGGCGGCCCCGAAAACCAACGCGGCCGGTTCCGCAGTGAGCGGTGCCGACCAGGCCACCGAGGATGACCAGACCGATAACGCCACAGCGGCGACCACACCGGCCGGCTTGAACGAGCCGCTGCTGGCGGCCCCACCCGCATGGGACCCGCTACGGGCGGCGCCCTTTGCCTGGGACCTACCCAATCCGGCCCCCCTGCCCGCACCGCCGGTCAAGCCCAAGTCCCGCGTGGCGAAGGTGACTATCGGCGCGGCAATCATCGTCAGCGCGATACTCGTGGCCATCGGGCTGTTGGGCGGCAGCTGGGTGACACCCGTGGTGGTGACGGCGGCGGCACTGGTTGTCGTAGGGGTCGGCATGCTGGCGGGCGCATGGCTCCGCAGCGGTTACTCCCTGCTCTTCCTGGCGATTCCACTGACCGGGTTCGTCATCGTGGCCTCCGCGGTGGGCCCACTGGAGGTGTCCCTCAACATCGGCGACCAAAGCTACCGCCCCACAGAGGCTTCCGACATACAGAGCGACTACGAGATCGGCGTGGGCACCATCACCCTTGACCTCACACAGATCAAGCTCACCGGCGACAAGACGGTGAACCTCCGTGCCGGGCTGGGCGACATCCAGGTGCTGGTTCCAGCGTCGATGAACGTACACAGCAAGTGCGAGGTGAACGTCGGCAGCTTCGACTGCCTACCCTCACCCACCAGCACCGGTCCGGTACTGACAATCAACTCCAAAATCAACATGGGAAGCATTGAGGTGCAACGTGTCTGAGAACATGAACGCCGCGGCAGACGCCGACAGCAACATCACGCCGAAAAACCGGGCGGAGTCCCTACCTGAAGTCACTGCCCACGAGAAGGTCAGGCCGTCCATTCTCCTGGCGCTGTCCGGTCTGGCCGCATTGATCGTCGGGGGTTGGGCACTGACCGGTCAGGATTTCGGCGAACTGGTGGTCAGCGACCTGCTCGGCTGGGTCGCGATCGCCATCGCCATCGCCATCGGCGTTGCGCTGGTGGCGGTTCCGGCCCGACAAAACCGCTAGCTTCGCGTCATTCCCATTCGATGGTGCCGGGCGGCTTGCTGGTGATATCCAGGACCACCCGATTCACCTCCGGCACCTCGTTGGTGATCCGGGTGGAAATCCGCTCCAGCACCTCGTAGGGCAGTCGCGTCCAGTCCGCCGTCATGGCGTCCTCACTGGACACCGGGCGCAACACGATGGGGTGCCCGTAGGTGCGGCCGTCGCCCTGCACTCCGACCGAGCGGACATCGGCCAAGAGCACCACCGGGCACTGCCAGATATTGCGGTCCTGGCCCGCGGCGGTAAGTTCCTCGCGCGCAATGGCATCGGCGCGACGCAGGGTATCCAGCCGGTCAGCAGTGACCTCGCCGACGATCCGGATTGCCAGCCCCGGCCCGGGGAAGGGTTGACGGCCAACGATTTCCTCGGGCAGACCCAGTTCACGACCGACCGCGCGAACCTCATCCTTAAACAGCAGACGCAGCGGCTCCACGAGGGCGAAGCTCAGGTCCTCTGGCAGCCCGCCCACGTTGTGGTGGCTCTTGATATTGGCCGTACCGCTGCCTCCCCCGGACTCGACGACGTCCGGGTACAGCGTGCCCTGCACCAAAAAATCGATCCCATCCTCCGAGTTGCCAATCGCGTCGGAGACGGCGCCCTCGAACGCCCGGATGAATTCACGGCCAATGATTTTGCGTTTGGCCTCCGGGTCGCTGACACCGGCGAGCTCGCTCAGGAATGTCTCGGCGACATCGACAGTCACCAGCTTGGCGCCGGTTGCCGCGACGAAGTCGTGCTGCACCTGTGCCCGCTCGCCGCTGCGCAGCAGACCGTGGTCAACGAACACACAGGTAAGCCTGTCACCGATGGCGCGTTGCACCAGGGCTGCCGCCACCGCCGAGTCCACCCCACCGGACAGCCCGCACAATGCGCGTCCGTCACCGATCTGCGTGCGGACCTGCTCGACCAGCGACTCTGCGATATTGGCTGCCGTCCATGTGGATTCGATGCCCGCGAATTCATGCAGGAAGCGGCTGAGTACCTGTTGTCCATGTGGCGAGTGCAGCACCTCGGGGTGATACTGCACGCCGGCCAGCCGACGCGATCGATTCTCGAACGCCGCGACGGGGGCGCCCTCGCTGCTGGCGACGACGGTAAAACCTTGTGGCGCCTCTGTTACCGCGTCGCCGTGGCTCATCCAGACGGGCTGTAGCTCAGGCAGACCATCATGTAAGTCTCCACCCGAGACATTCAGCTCGGTGCGGCCGTACTCGCTGGTGCCGGTGTGTGCGACCGTGCCGCCAAGCACCTGCGCCATGGCCTGAAATCCGTAGCAGATACCGAAAACTGGAACATCTAAGTCGAATACGCCCGGATCGAGCTGAGGCGCCCCCACCTCGTAAACACTCGACGGGCCGCCGGACAGGATGATTGCCCGCGGGTCGCGTTCCTTGATCTCCTCGATGCTGGCCGAGTGCGCGATCACCTCCGAGAACACGCGTGCCTCGCGGACCCGCCGCGCAATCAGCTGCGCGTACTGCGCCCCGAAATCGATGACCAGAACCGGTCGGTCGCCATGCTGCTCCGTTTGCGCCACCGGCTTAGCTTAATGGTGCCGATAGCTGGCCCGACGAGCTGGGGGAACCGCCCACTTGCGGGGGAGAGCGCAGCGACCGGGTCTAACTAACTGACCTCACCGGTTCGATCGGAAGACGTCGCAACGCACCGGGTGCACCCACCGGGACCACGGGGTGCGCCGGCGGAACCGGCGACATCCGCTGGTATGCCAGCCCCTGCTGCGGACGCAGGTCGATCTCACCCTTGTTCGGCCACAACGACGCCGCCCGCTCGGCCTGTGCGGTGATGCTCAGCGACGGGTTGACGCCCAGGTTCGCCGAGATCGCCGCCCCGTCCACGACGTACATGGTCGGGTAGCCGTACACCCGGTGATAGGGGTCGATGACGCCGTCCTCCGGGCTGGTCCCGATGACCGCACCGCCTAGGAAATGCGCGGTGAGCGGGATGTTGAACAGCTCGCCCCAGGTGCCGCCAGCCACACCGTCGATTTTGGCGGCAAGTCGCCTGGTGGCCTCGTTCCCGGCGGGAATCCAGGTGGGATTGGGTTCGCCGTGGCCCTGTTTGCTGTCCAAGCGCCGCCAGAACAGCGTCTTCTTGGTGAACGTGGTGATCGAGTTGTCCAGGTGCTGCATGACGAGAGCGATCACGGTCCGCTCGCTCCATTGCGTCACGTTGAGCATCCGCAGGGTGCCCCTGGGGTCAGCGCGGGCGGCCTCGATGAGCTGGCGCCATCGCGACTTCTCGCCGTCCCCGTCGGTCATCAGGGTCTGCAGCAGCCCCATCGCGTTGGACCCCTTGCCATACCGGACCGGCTCGATATGGGTATCGCTGGTGGGGTGGAACGAGGACGTGATGGCCACCCCGTGGGTGAGGTCCAGGTCGTCCTTGTATTCCAATCGCCCTGCGCCGACGATGGATTCGGAGTTGGTTCGCGTGAGCACGCCCAACCGATCCGAAAGCCTGGGCAGCAGGCCCTTGTCCTTCATCTTGAACAACAGGTTCTGCGTGCCCCAGGTACCCGCAGCGAGTACGACGTGCTTGGCGGTGTAGGTCTTGCGCTGCTTACGCAGCCAGCGGCCGGTGGCCTTGGTGGACACCTGCCACACGCCATCTGCGCCCTCTTCGACTGCGGTGACTGTCGTCAACGGAATGACCTGGGCACCAGAGGATTCAGCCAGCCCCAGATAGTTCTTGACGAGGGTGTTCTTGGCGCCGACCCGGCAACCGGTCATGCAGGAACCACACTCGGTGCAGCCCACCCGGTCGGGTCCGGCACCGCCGAAGTAGGGATCGGCCACCTTGACTCCGGGAGCCTTGGCGCCGTCGGGCCCGAAGTAGACACCCACCGGTGTGGCGACGAAGGTGTCGCCGGCACCCATATCGTCGGCGACCTCCTTGATGAGTCGATCCGCATCGGTGAAGGTGGGGTTCTTCACCACGCCAAGCATCCGCTGCGCCTGCTCGTAGTGCGGGGAGAGCTCAGCGCGCCAGTCGGTGATGCCCTTCCACTGCGGATCGCTGAAGAATGGCTCGGGCGGTACGTACAGCGTGTTGGCGTAGTTCAGCGAGCCACCGCCCACCCCGGCACCCGCCAGGATCATGCAGTTACTCAGCAGATGGATCCGCTGAATCCCGAAGCACTTGAACATCGGCGCCCACAGGAACTTGCGCAGATCCCACGATGTCTCGGCGAATTCCTCGTCCGAGAACCGACGACCCGCCTCCAGGACCCCTACGCGGTAACCCTTTTCGGTCAACCGCATGGCGGTGACGCTCCCGCCGAATCCGGATCCGACGATGAGGACGTCAAAGTCAGGTTCTGGCTGGACTGCTACCGGTGATGACATCGTTGGCCTACCTCCGCGTGGTCACGTTACCGACCAGTATGGAATACAACGAGGGGGGTTATGTAAATTAGGTCACCCTAAGTAGACACACGTCTAAGAGGTGACGGTCAGGCCGACCTTCTGGAACTCCTTGAGATCGCAGTATCCGGCCTTCGCCATCGAACGACGGAGGCCGCCAACGAGATTCAACGTACCGAACGGGTCGTCGGACGGCCCGTTGAGCACCTCGCTCAGTGGTGGCCGCTCCCCCACCGCCACCTGCAGCAGCGCACCACGGGGCAGCGAGGGATGCGCGGCAGCATTGGGCCAGAACCACCCGTCACCCGCGGCCTCCCGCGCGGCCGCCAGCGGCGTGCCCAGCACGACGGCGTCGGCACCACAGGCGATGGACTTCGCAAGATCGCCCGAGGTGTGGATGTCGCCATCGGCCAACACGTGGACATACCGGCCGCCGGTCTCATCGAGATACTCACGGCGGGCGGCGGCGGCGTCGGCGATGGCGGTGGCCATGGCCACGCTGATGCCCAGCACCTCTCCACTGGTTGTCGCACCCGCGGTCTGCCCGTACCCGACGATGACACCCGCGGCCCCGGTCCGCATCAGGTGTAAGGCCGTGCGGTGATCGATCACACCACCGGCGACAACCGGGATATCCAGTTCGGAGATAAAGGTTTTCAGGTTGAGAGGCTCGCCGTCGCGGGCCACCCGCTCGGCCGAGACGATGGTGCCGTGGATGACCAGCAGGTCGATACCGGCGGCGATCAGATGCGGGGTGAGCAGCTGCGCATTCTGCGGGCTCACTCTCACGGCGGTGGTCACGCCGGCCCCGTGAACCTCGGTGATGGCCGCCGCCAACAGCTCGGGATCGATTGGTGCCGAATGCAATTCCTGTAGCAGACGAATCGCGGCAGAAGGCTCCGGCTCCTTCTGGGCGATCTCGACCACCTCGGCGATGCGCGCCTCGACGTCGGCGTGCCGGCCCCACAATCCCTCACCGTTGATGACGCCGAGCCCGCCGGCCCTGCCAAGTTCGATTGCGAAGCGCGGCGATACCAGCGCATCGGTCGGGTGCGCCACCACCGGAATCTCGAAACGATACGCATCGAGCTGCCACGCCGTCGACGCGTCCTGTGAGGAACGAGTGCGGCGCGACGGAACGATGTTCACATCATCGAGCTCGTAGGTGCGGCGAGCTGTTCTGCCCATGCCAATTTCGACGAGGTCACGCATCTTGACTCCCTTTGTCGTGCCGAATGCTCAACGCACGTAGTAGTTCGGCGCCTCGGCCGTCATGGTGATGTCGTGCGGATGGCTTTCCTTCAGCCCCGCCGCGGTGATCTGTACGAACTGAGCGCGCTGTAGCTCCTCGATGCTCGACGCCCCGGTGTACCCCATGGCCGCGCGCAGCCCGCCCGTCAGTTGGTGCATGACCGTCGACAAAGGACCACGGAACGGAACCCGGCCCTCGATGCCTTCGGGTACCAGCTTGTCCTCCGACAACACATCGTCCTGGAAGTAGCGGTCCTTCGAGTAGCTCTGCCCGGTGTTTCCCGCAGCACCGCGCCCCTGCATGGCACCCATCGACCCCATACCGCGGTAGCTCTTGAACTGCTTGCCGTTGACGAAGATCAGCTCGCCGGGCGACTCCGCGGTACCTGCCAGCAGTGACCCCAGCATGGTCGTGGACGCACCGGCCGCGAGCGCCTTGGCGATATCGCCCGAGTACTGCATGCCGCCGTCGGCGATGACGGGCACACCGGCGAGGTGGCAGACCGCAGACGCCTCGAGTATCGCGGTGATCTGTGGTGCGCCGACACCTGCCACCACGCGTGTGGTGCAGATGGAACCCGGTCCCACGCCGACCTTCACCGCGTCGGCGCCTGCTTCGATGAGCGCCGCAGCGCCCGACCGAGTGGCCACGTTGCCGCCGACCACGTCGACGCGCTCGCCCACCTCGGCTTTGAGCTTGCCAACCATGTCGAGCACCTTGCGGTTGTGTGCGTGCGCGGTGTCCACGATCAGCACGTCGACACCGGCATCCGCAAGAGCCATGGCCCGGGCCCATGCGTCGTCGCCCACACCGACGGCCGCACCGACCAGGAGCCGACCGTCACTGTCCTTGGTGGCGTTGGGATGCTGTTCGGTCTTCGCGAAGTCCTTGACCGTGATGAGACCGGTCAGGCGGCCCTGTCCGTCGACGATCGGCAGCTTCTCGATCTTGTGGCGCCGCAGCAGCCCCAGCGCGGCGTCGGCGGTCACACCCTGGCGCGCGGTGATCAGCGGTGGCTTGGTCATGACCTCGGCGACCGACTTGGACAGGTCTGCCTCGAACCGCATATCGCGGTTGGTGATGATGCCGACGAGCGAACCGGCCTTGTCGACCACGGGCAAGCCGGAGATCCGGAACCGGGCGCATAGGGCGTCGACCTCGGCCAGCGTGTTCTCCGGCGAGCAGGTCACCGGGTTGGTGACCATACCGGCCTCGGACCGCTTGACGGTCTCGACCTGGCCGGCCTGAGCCTCCAGCGAGAGATTGCGGTGCAGCACGCCCATGCCGCCGGCGCGCGCCATCGCGATGGCCATCCTGGCCTCGGTAACGGTGTCCATGGCCGAGCTGACCAGCGGGACGCTCAGTCTGATCCGCTTCGTCAGCTGCGATGAGGTGTCGGCGCCGCTCGGCAACACATCCGATGCCGCAGGCAGCAACAGCACATCGTCGAAGGTCAAACCGAGCATGGCGACCTTGTGCGGGTCGTCGCCGCCGGTGTGGACGGACCCTGCCGCAATGGTCATTCAAGCCTCCATGCCAGATAGCCGTCGTATTCATCCCAGGTGTGGAACGGGAAGGAGTAGATCCATCCTATCGGCTCGTCTCGGCTGCAATGTCCCGGACATATGCTCGGGCATGCCCCAGGTGAGCTGGCGCGCGAACCCGCGAATTGCGTACTCTAAGGGTGTGCGCGACCACTTTCCGCCGGGATTGCCACCAGACCCGTTCGCCGACGATCCCCACGATCCGTCGGCCGCGCTCGACGCTATCGAGCCGGGGCAACCGCTCGACCCGCAGGAGCGGATCGCGGTCGAGGAGGATCTTGCCGACCTCGCGGTCTATGAGGCGTTGCTGGCCCATAAGGGAATTCGCGGCCTCGTGGTGTGCTGTGACGAATGCCAGCAGGATCACTATCACGACTGGGACATGCTGCGCGCGAACCTGCTGCAGCTGCTCGTCGACGGAACCGTCCGCCCGCACGAGCCGGCCTTCGATCCCGAACCGGAAGCCTACGTGACCTGGGATTATTGCCGCGGATACGCAGACGCCTCACTCAACGAGGCGGCGACGGACCGCGACGGGTTCCGCTGATCCATTCGTTCTCGGCCTATTCGCCGGAGCTCGTACCCGATCCACTGCCCTGATTCGACGACCCGCCGCCCGGGTTGGCCGGTGCCACCGGCACCGACGTCATTACCGGCATGTGTCGCGACGGACCGTCAGAGCCAGAACCCGCGTTCCCGCTGCTGCCGGGGAAACCATGGATGTTCCCGGATCCTGGGTTGTTGGGTGCTTGATAGATCGGCACTTGGTTGTCGGGAGTGCGAGTAATCGGTGACGGCGCTTGGATCGTCGTCGGCGCAGTGATGGCGGGACTGTCGCCGATCCCCCGCTGGGTGGTGACGATGGTCACCCCCTCGGGAGTGGTCGGGACGGTTTGGACCGGCGCTGTAGACGGCGGCGTGGTGCCGATGGCGGATCCCGGCACCGAAGTGGATGTACCGGGCGTCGACGGTGCCGTTGACGTCTCCGTCGCGCTGGACGGTGTCGATGTCGAGCTCGGGGGCGTCGACGTGGCCGACGAGGTGGTTGACGTAGACGTAGAACTTGTCGACGTTGATGTCGATGTCGATGTCGTAGAACTTGTCGACGTGGAGTCGGAGGTACTCGTTGATGTCGAACTAGTCGTCTCCGTCGGCGACGAAGGCGTTGTCGTCGTCTCGGACGTGGTGGCTGTCGACGACGTCGTCGAGGTGGTCGAACTCGTGATGGGCGCAATCACCGGCGGCGACAGCATGATCCGCGGTGTCTCGGTCACCATCGCCGGCGGCACCGTCGCCTCCGGGTTCTTGGCATCGATCCTGACCTCGGCCTGCTGGACCCGGCTGGCCAACTCGGCCTTCTGTTGGGCATCGCCGACCTCGTTGACGCGCGCGGCGGCCACTCCGAGCTGCTGCTGCGCCCCCTCCCAATCTCCTTGGGAGATAAGCTTTTCCACCTGTGCGAGTTCGGTCTGTGCCGACAACACCACGGGATCGGTACGCACCGTCGGGCCGGTGCCGAACAGCGAACTTCGCAGCCCATACAGCGCGTCACCGGGATGCGATTGGTAAAGCGCCGCACCGAATCCGCCGAATAGCAGCGTCACGGCGGCAGCCGAACCCACCGTCGTGGCCAGGAGCCGCGAACGGCCACCACGGTCACGCAGTGCGTTACGGGCCTGCCCAAGTGTGGGTTTCGCCGGCATCGGCTCGCGCCCGACATCCTCACGCCACGCCGCCAGCATCATCGCCACGGCGTACTCATCGGAATCAGAGGTGGCCACCGGCAGATCGGCCGCAATGGCATCGATCATCCGGTTGGTGCGCCGCAGCGCCGCCAGGTCCTCCGGCCCCTCGTTGCCCGGCCCGCCCTGCCCACCGGGGAACCATCCGCGTCCGTCAGCCACGGTGATCACCTGCCCGGGTCATCTCGGCCTTGAGCTTTTGCAATGCCCTGTGCTGCGCCACCCGCACTGCGCCCGCACTACTGCCGACCGCATCGGCGGTCTCCTCCGCCGAGAGGCCGACGACAACGCGCAAGATCAAGATCTCGCGCTGCTTCTCCGGTAGCACTTCCAACAGGGCCTGCATCCGTCGCGCCGATTCGGAGTTCAACGCCTCCTGCTCGGGCCCCGCATTGCGGTCGAACTGCTCGGGAAGGGTCTCTGCCGGATCGGACTTGTCCCGGGACATCGCCCGGTGCGCATCGGCAACCTTGTGTGCGGCGATGCCGTACACAAACGCCAGGAACGGCCGTCCCTGATCCCGATAACGAGGCAGTGCTGCGATCACCGCGAGACACACCTCCTGCGCAACATCGTCGGCGGAGAGACCACTTCTTTCCGTCGTACCGACACGCGCGCGGCAATAACGCACCACGACGGGCCGGATGGCACCAAGTACCTCGGAAAGCGCGTCGCGATCGCCTTTGACGGCAGCAGCAACGACGTCGTCGAGCCCGCTCTCCGTACTTGTCATCGACTGCGCATTCCCCAGTGTTACGTGTGGTGCACCGTAGTGGTGCTGTTACCTAGGACAATAGCGTTGGACGCCACGGGGCAACGCATTTAGTCCACCACCTCAAGGCGCCAGCGCCCGCCTGCGCGCACTATCCCCGCGGCACATTCGCGGCGAACGGCAACGAGTTCCTCGAGACTGTGCCGGGCCCCCTCGAACGACGGCAGACCCGCCAACATCGCCGCCAGCGCCCAACGCAGCGGCACCAACCCATTCGTCGTCGCGGCCTGCAGCCCGCGCGCCGCGACCGCAGCAGACTCATCGAAATCCCCGGCGCTGCTGAGCGCCGCGGCGAGCACCATCGCGGTCTTGACCTGGTGTCTTACCGATGGAACATCCGCCGCGAGCTGTTCGGCAGTGCGGGCATACCGAAGCGATCGCGGGCCGTCGCCAGACACCATCGCCAGCTCGGCGTGCACCCAGGCCAGTCGCAGGGGCAGGCGCCACGGCCAACGAACGCCGCCCGGTGCGGACAGAGCCTCGGCCTGTTCCAGTAACGCGTGAGCGAGTGGGAATCGCGCCAGACCCAGCGCATCCGCCGCCAACCCGATGAGCGCATCGGACCGTGCTTCCGCATCCGTGCCCGCCACCGCCAGCGCTCGGCCGTCCAAACCGCGAGCCTGTGCATGCCACCCGAGCTGGCGCACGAGCGATGCGCGTGTGCTCTGCGCTAACGAGGCCAACCGGCCTGTCCGGCCACCCGGCGCCACCAGCGCGTCCAGCTCGGCATGAGCGGCCGCATACCGCCCCGCTCCCCCCAGCGCCACGGCGCGCAGCCAGGCATCCTCACCTGTCGAGGCAGGCGGAAGTGGCCAAGTAGCTGGAAGCGGCCCGAAGGCGGCATCCGTCAGCACGGCCGGTGTGGAGGTTCGGAAAATGACCATGGGAGCGGTCACGGTACCAATTTCCCCCAATATGGGGTTAACAGTTGATGCAGCGGATGTTAAATCGACGTCAACGGGTGGCGTAAACAGTTACCCAACACAGCATTAAGTAAACGGAAAGCCCGCGGCCAAAACCCGCTGACCACGCAGGTGAGCGACCGCCACATACCAGTCGTGAGCAAAGGCGATGAACGTGATGTTAATTCTGGACCTCTTAGCGTGATGTTGCCATGATCATCGCCTATTGACTGGATTTCAGCCGCGCACCTACGTTGTGTACACCGCTTGTCATCGGCGACACGTCTGGTGCTACTTCACTCACGCGCAGGTCGACTGCGCGCGCAGCGAGAGGGTTAACCACATGCCGCAGCCACAGCAACTGCCTGGGCCCAACGCAGATATTTGGGATTGGCAGATGAAGGGCCTTTGCCGAGGAGTCGACTCCTCGGTGTTCTTCCATCCCGACGGTGAACGCGGCCGCGCTCGCGCCCAGCGCGAGATGAAGGCCAAGGAGATGTGCCGGGCATGCCCGGTGCTGGTGCAGTGCCGCGCACACGCGCTGGGCGTCGGCGAGCCCTACGGAATCTGGGGTGGACTCTCGGAGGCCGAGCGCGAACTGATTCTGCGTCGCGGGGTTCGCCGCACCGCCTAACACGTCAAACAAACGTCGGGCCCCCGCACCCAGATGGTGGCGGGGGCCCGACGTTTGCGGAACGACTGTTACGGGGTCGAGCCTGCCGACTCGGTGTTGACCGCCCAATTGAAGTAGATCTGCGATCCCTTGACGTCGGTTGCTATCACGGTGACTTCGATCGTCTGGCCCTCGGTGTCCACGACCTTGCACCGCTGCGTTGCGCCCTTCTCACCCTTCAGCGGCCCGTCACACGTGGCGCTGGTGATCTTGATACCGGTCTTGCTCTTGATTCCGTCCTTGAGCCCGTCCTGCAGCTTCGATGTGGACAGCTCGGAGGTCAGCCCCAGATCGAAGGCTCCCCCGCAGCCAGTGAGTAACAGCGCGGCGAGAACAACAGCCGACAGTCGAGAGATACAAGTACTCATGCACCTAAGTAAACCGTCGCAGAAACGAAAACACCCCCGGCCACTCGGGCCGGGGGTGTTTTCGTAGTACCGCCTAGTGGGCGTGACCGTGATGGCCGTGCCCGTGGTCGACTGCCCCGGCAGGTTTCTCCACAATCGCCGTCTCAGTCGTGAGGATCATCCGTGCCGCGGACGCCGCGTTGATGACGGCCGAGCGGGTCACCTTCACCGGGTCGATGACGCCATCGGCGATCAGGTCGCCGTACTCCAGCGTCGCGGCGTTGAAACCGTGCCCGGCATCGAGCTCGGCCACCTTGCTGACCACAACGGCTCCGTCCAACCCCGCATTGGTGGCGATCCAGAACAGGGGCGCGGAGAGCGCGGCCTCGAACACGTCGACACCCTTGGCCTCATCACCCTTGAGCTCGACACGCAAGCCGTCCAGCGCCGAACGGGCCTGCACCAGGGCGCTACCGCCGCCGGCGACGATGCCCTCCTCCACAGCCGCCTTGGCCGCCGAGACGGCGTCCTCCACGCGGTGCTTGCGCTCCTTGAGCGCGGTATCGGTGGCAGCGCCCACCTTGATCACAGCCACGCCGCCGGCCAGCTTGGCGAGCCGCTCCTGCAGCTTCTCGCGGTCCCAGTCCGAGTCGGTGGTTTCGATCTCCGCCTTCAGCTGCGCGACGCGCGCCTTGATGGCCTCCTCGGAGCCGCCGCCGTCGACGATGACCGTCTCGTCCTTGCTCACCACGACGCGGCGGGCAGTTCCGAGCACCTCGATACCCACCTCGCGCAGCGACAGGCCCACGTCGGGGTTGACCACCTGCGCGTTGGTGATGATCGCCAGGTCCTCCAGGAATGCCTTGCGGCGATCCCCGAAGAATGGCGCCTTGACCGCGACGGCCTTGAGGGTCTTGCGGATCGCGTTGACGACCAGGGTGGACAGCGGCTCGCCTTCCACATCCTCGGCCACGATCAGCAGCGGCTTACCCTCCTTGGCCACCAGCTCCAACAGCGGCAGCAGGTCCGGTAGCGAGCTGATCTTGTCGCGGTGCAGCAGCACCAGCGCGTCCTCCAGGATCGCCTTCTGCTCGTCGAAGTCGGTAACGAAGTACTGCGACAAGTAGCCCTTGTCGAACTGCACACCATCGGTGATGACGAGCTCGGTGTTGATGGTCGACGACTCTTCGACGCTGACCACGCCGTCCCTGCCGACCTGGGTCATGGCCCGGCCAACCAACTCGCCGATCTCGGGGTCACGCGAGGAGACCGTGGCCACCTGCGCGATCGCGTGCTCGCCGGATACCGGGGCGGCCACAGTCAGCAGACGCTCCGACACCGCGTCGGCGGCACGGGCGATACCGGCCCCGAGCGCGATCGGGTTGGCACCGGCGGCCACGTTGCGCAGACCGGCATGTACCAGCGCCTGAGTCAACACCGTGGCGGTGGTGGTGCCGTCACCGGCGACGTCGTTGGTCTTGGTGGCCACCGATTTGACCAGCTGAGCGCCCAGGTTCTCGAACGGGTCTTCCAGGTCGATATCGCGGGCGATGGTGACGCCGTCGTTGGTCACGACAGGACCGCCGAACGCCTTGGCCAGCACCACGTGCCGTCCGCGGGGACCGAGCGTGACCTTGACCGCGTCGGACAGCTTGTCGACCCCGGCTTCCAGGGCGCGGCGCGCGGTCTCGTTGAATTCGATCAGCTTGCTCATGTGTTCTCTCTATTCAGCGTCGAGAAGGCACTCGGGTACAGATTCCGGGTTCTCGCGGAAAGGAATGGGGGCCGAACGCATGCCGCCCCGGAAATCGCCTGCGGTGCAGGTGGTTTCCGGGGCGGTCACACAGTGCTACTTGCTAACGACAGCCAGTACGTCGCGAGCCGACAGGATCAGGTACTCCTCGCCGTTGTACTTGATCTCGGTGCCGCCGTACTTGCTGTAAATGACGACGTCGCCCTCGGACACGTCCAGGGGGATCCGCTTCTCGCCATCCTCATCCCAGCGGCCGGGGCCAACTGCGACGACGGTGCCTTCTTGCGGCTTCTCCTTGGCGGTGTCCGGGATGACCAGACCGGAAGCGGTCGTGGTCTCGGCCTCATTGGCCTGCACGAGGATCTTGTCCTCGAGTGGCTTGATGTTCACGGCCACAATGATCCCTTTCGCTCTCAGGGTGGCTCGGTGGGCCTGATGCCCACGAGCCTGGATTGTCAATAGATGTTTCGGCGGCCGGATGAATGCCGAGTCGTCGTCGCGGGTGCCGACACGACGTCAACCGATCGCCATCTAGCACTCTATACATGAGAGTGCTAGTGCTCAAGGCTGGGCTGTTCCTTACCGCCCAGAGTCCCCGGACCCATGAGCAGATGGGTGATGGCGAGTCGATCGCCGATGCTCAACTCCCCCTGCTGCGCGCCCACGCGAGACGCTCATCGCACCTGCCCTTTCACGACGGGAAGTCCGGGGTCCGCGGCGGCCTGCAGCGAGGACGGTTCCGCGCCCGCAGCCACCAGATGCGCCGCGAAGGAGGCGATCATGGCGCCATTGTCGGTACACAACCGCAGCGGCGGCACCCGGAGCGTCACACCGACGTCGGCGCACCGCTGCTCGGCGAGTTCACGCACCCGCGAGTTGGCGGCCACCCCGCCTGCAATCAGCAGTGTCGACACCCCTAGATCCGTCGCCGCCCGCACCGCCTTCATGGTCAGCACATCGGCCACCGACTCCTGAAAGCCGGCGGCCACGTCTGCAGGGACGAAATCGGAGTCTTCGCGGTGTTTTTCCACGTAGCGTGCGACTGCCGTCTTGAGCCCGGAGAAGCTGAAGCTGTGCCTGTCGTCGCGCGGCCCCGTCATACCGCGCGGAAACTGAACCGCCGACGAATCACCTTCTCGCGCAAGATCGTCAAGCACCTTGCCGCCCGGGTATCCCAGCCCGAGCAGCCGGGCCACCTTGTCGTAGGCCTCACCGGCCGCATCGTCGACCGTGGCACCCAGTTCCTCGATGGGCTCGGCCAGCGACCGTACGTGCAAGAGACTGGTATGCCCACCCGAGACCAGGAGCGCCACGCATTCGGGTAACGGCCCGTTCTCGTAGACGTCGGCGGCAATATGCCCGCCCAGATGGTTCACGCCGTAAAACGGCACCCCCCAGGCCAGCGCCAGTCCCTTGGCGGCCGAGACCCCGACGAGGAGCGCACCGGCCAGCCCCGGCCCGATCGTCGCAGCGATCACGTCGGGCTTCTGTACACCGGCGATGTCCAGTGCACGCCGTGCAGTAACACCGAGAGCCTCCAGATGGGCGCGCGACGCGATCTCGGGAACCACCCCGCCGAAACGTGCATGCTCGTCGACGCTGGACGCCACCTCATCGGCCAACAGCACCACAGATCCGTCGGGGGTCAGCTCAGCGATACCCACTCCGGTTTCGTCGCAGGAGCTTTCGATGGCAAGGATGACTGTCATGACGGGTTCAGCCTAAGCGACCAGGGCGTTTCATGGTGAAGGCATCGGCTCCGCTACCCGGGTAGTACCGCTTGCGCACGCCGACGGTCTCGAATCCGGTACCGCGGTAGAGAGCAATCGCCGCCTCATTGTCGGTGCGCACCTCCAGGAAAATCGGCCCCGGGTCTTGGTCGGCATGCGCGAGCAACCCGTCCAGCAGCCGCTGCCCGATACCCCGTTTCTGGTACGCGGGATCGACACCGATGGTGTGAATCTCGTACTCCGGTTCGTGATGCCCTAACCGGGAGATGCCGCCGTACCCCACGAGGGTGCGTCCGTCCCTGGCCGCTAGATAGTGAAGGTGCGAGGACTCAAGCTCGGCACGAAAGGCTGACTCCGGCCACGGGTCGTCGCCCACGAACAGGATCGCCTCAAGCTCGGCGCACCGGCGGATATCGCGCCGACGAAGTGGCCCGAGCTCGATCGTCATCGACGGGGTTCTTGGGCATCGGGGCGACGCAGGTACAGCGGGGTCAATGCCCCCGGCGGTTGGCCCCAATCGGCCGCGAGCACCAGCCTGGACGGCGACGGGTACCGACGGTCGAGTACCGGGAGGTCGAAAAGCGTTGTGTGGTCTGGCGATCCGGCCACCTGGGCGTAGCTCTGCCATGGCACGTCTGCGGGGGCGTTGACCGCGGGGCCGCTGATACGCGTTCCGTCCCGGTATCCGGCCCAGTACACCTCGCGTCGGCGCGCGTCGGTGACGACGAGGACGCTGCCGACGGTGCCATAGCCGATGGCATCGAGAGTGCAGACCGGATACACCGGGATGTCCAGTGCCAGGCCCATCGCCGATGCGGTCGCCATACCCACGCGCAGTCCCGTGAACGGGCCCGGGCCGCAGCCCACCACGATGGCACCGAGATCACTGACCGGGAAGTCCGCGTCGGCGCACGCTGCCCCGATGTTCGGCGTGAGGGCCTCCGCATGCCCCCTGGCGCCCATGGTGATTCGCTCGGACAGGGTCTGCACCGACCCATCCGGTGAGCGTCTGACAAGCCCCGCCGTGATGGCGGGGGTAGCCGTGTCCACAGCGAGTATCACGCTCATAGCTCACGGCTCCAATGCCAGGTCGCGGTGCGCTCATCGGAGTCGATCGCACGTTCCAGCCGGATGTCCAGATGGTGTTCCGACAGCCGCTCGGCGAGTCCCTCGCCCCATTCGACGACCACCACCGAATCGTCCAAATCGGTATCCAGGTCCAACGAGTCGAGCTCTCCGATCAGGTCGGTACTTTGGTGTTGCAGCAGCCGGTAGACATCCACGTGCACCAACGCCGGAGCACCCACCCGCCGTGCCTCATGGACCCTTGCCAGCACGTACGACGGTGAGGTGATGGGACCGTCGACATCCAGACCCTGAGCGATCCCCTTGGTCAACGCGGTCTTGCCGGCGCCGAGAGGCCCGCTCAACACGATCACATCGCCCGCGACGAGATCACGTCCGATCCGCACCCCGAAATCAAGCGTGTCCTGCAGCGTCGGCAGCGCGACGGTCCCCGACTCATCGATCACAGCCCGGTCCTATCACGCAGACGCTGCTTGATAGCGGAAAAGAGTGTCGGGGTTGAACGCATGACAAGCCGGTCAATACCGTCGTTGACGATTCCCGGATGCTCCAGCTGCACCAGATGCCCAGACTCGCTTACCAGGATCAACTCGTTATGCCCGTTTGGCCCCAATTGCGCTGCCATGGACTCCGATTCAGTCTGCGGAGTGAGCATGTCGGTGTCCCCGCACACCACCAAACTGGGCAACGGCGCAATAGTCGGCAGCGCCGCGGTCTCGTCGTGCTGCTCCAGAGCCCGCAGGAAATCCACGATGGTGGTGACCGGAGTCTGATGGATCATCCGTTCACTGAACTTCACCAGTGTGGGGCTTACCCGCCGGCCTCCGTACGACGCGGCCTGCAGCACCGGGCCGACGAGTGATTTGACGGCGCCGCGACCGTGGTGGGCGGGACGAGGCGCGTAATGCACGGCCGTCCGCAGGACGCGCAGCGCCGGATTGCGCAGACCTTCGCCGATCGCGGTCTGCGAAAGACCTTCGGCCGCACTGGCGATCAAGCCAACGCCGACAATCTTGCGGCCATATTGCTCGGGGTGGCGTCCGGCGTGCGCAAGAATGGTCATACCGCCCATCGAGTGCCCCACCAAGACCGCGTTACCCCGGGGCACCAGCAGACGTAACACGGATTCGAGATCGTCGCCGAGCTGGCTGATGGTGCAGGACTCCGGGGCAGGAAGGCCCGAACGCCCGTGTCCGCGTTGGTCATAGAAGACCATGCGGACCTTATCGCCCCAGCGGCTCGCAAGTTCGCGACGCTGGAAATGAAACGACGCCATCTGCAGACAGAAGCCGTGCACGAACACGACGGTCAGCGGCGCGTTCGCCGGGCCCACCTCGCGGACCGCCAGCGGCACACCGTCATCGGTCATCACGATGCTGCCGCGATCGGTCTCCAGAAGGTCGAAGTTCTCGCTGCGATAGGGGTCATCGAACTTACGTCTGCCGATCGAGCGCGCAGTGCCGACACCGGCCACCGCTACCACGGCGCCAAGCCCCGTGACGCCTGCCAGCCAGGCGTTCGACTTATTGCTCAACGGTCCCGGAATCCCGATACGTCCGCACGATCCTGCCCCGCGGGCCGGTGACCACTTCGTAGGCGATGGTGTCGAGCAGTTCCGCCCAGTCCTGCGCGGTGGGCTCTCCCGCAGCACCCGGCCCGAACAGCGTCGCGACATCGCCGGGCTTCACCCCGGCCTCGTTGTCACCTACGTCGACCACGAACTGGTCCATGCAGACGCGCCCCACATTCGGGTAACGACGCCCACCGATCGCCACCTCAAAACGGTTACCCAACCCGCGGGTCACACCGTCCGCGTATCCGATCCCGACAAGTGCCGCGTTGGTGTCATGCGGAGCCGTCCACACGTGGCCGTACGACACGCCTTCGCCGGCCCGCACCGGCTTCACCGAGGACACCGCACAGGTCACAGACATCGCCGGGATCAGGTCGGTATCCACCTCGCCTGGCATCGGGTTGATGCCGTACACCGCAATACCGGGGCGCACCATGTCATATCGGACATCGGGCCGGGTCAATGTGGCCGCCGAATTCGACAGGTGCGCCAGCTCGTAACGCACACCAAGGCTGCGGGCCAGCTCAAGCGCCTCGTCGAACCGGCGGATCTGCATGTCGATGGTGGGATTACCGGGCTGATCGGCATATGCAAAATGAGACATGATGCCGCGCACCCGAATTGACTGCTCGGACTGCGCCTTCGCCAACGCCTCGAAGAGGTCACGGGTGTACTCGGCGGGTACCCCATTGCGATTGAGCCCGGTGTCCACCTTGACGGTCGTTATCGCCTGGCGTCCCGTGGACTGCGCCGCCTCGATCAGCTCACTCAGCTGGTCGAGCGAGGACACCGCGATCTCGATGTCAGCCGTGAGCGCGGCGGCGTAGTCGGCGCCAGGCGCGTGCAACCAGGCGAGCAGTGGCGCATCGATACCCCCGGCCCGAACCTGCAGTGCCTCGCTGATGGTGGCGACACCCAGCTCGTCGGCTCCAGAGGCGACCGCGGCGCGTGCGACCTGTACGGCCCCGTGCCCGTAACCGTCGGCCTTGACGACCACCATGAGCCGAGCCGAGCCCGCATGCTCACGAAGCAGCCGGACATTGTGTGCGATAGCGCCGAGGTCGACGACGGCCTGCGCCGTGGTCTCCCCCGTGTTCGGCGGGAGACCGGCTGCAGGCGCTGTGGTCTTCGGAATTGTCGTCACCGCCCATATTGTCCCACCACCCGCTAGTGAGCGAACGGCTGCACCGCGTCGAAGTGACCCTTCGGTTTCAGCTCGTCAAGACCCTTCAGCACGGTGACGAGGTCGTCGCGCAGCGCCCGGGCCAGGTCCGCCGAGAAGCCCTCGCGCACCACCACCCTCAGCACCGCGATATCGGTGACGTCAGCGGGCATGGTGTACGCCGGCACCTGCCAGCCGAAGGCCCGCAGCGAATGCGAGATGTCGAACTCGGTGTACGGACGTTTACCCTTCAGCCGGAACGACACCACCGGGATCTGCGAACCGTCCGTGATCACCTCGAAGTGCTCGCTCATGCGTAGTTCGTCGCCTAACCAGCGGGCGGTCTCCGACAGACAGCGCATCACCTGTGTGTATCCACCCCGGCCCAACCTCAGGAAGTTGTAGTACTGCCCCACCACCTGGTTACCCGCCCGGGAGAAGTTCAAGGTGAACGTCGGCATGTCACCGCCGAGGTAGTTGACCCGGAACACCAGGTCTTCGGGCAGATGCTCCTTGCTGCGCCACACCACGAAGCCGATCCCGGGGTAGGTCAGGCCGTACTTGTGCCCGCTGACATTGATGGACACCACCCGGGGCAGCCGGAAGTCCCAGCGCACGTTCGGGTGCAGGAACGGCACCACAAAACCTCCACTGGCCGCATCAACATGCACCGGGACATCGGGCTTGCCGGGTGTGGCCGCCAATTTGTCCAGCGCCGCGCAGATCTCGGCGATCGGCTCCAGCTCACCGGTGAACGTGGTGCCCAGGATGCCGACGACCCCGATGGTGTCCTCATCCACCGCGTCGAGAACCTGCTCGGGGGTGATGACATACCGGCCCTCTGCCATCGGCAGGTATCGCGGCTCGACATCGAAGTACCGGCAGAACTTCTCCCACACCACCTGCACGTTGGAACCCATCACCAGGTTCGGCGTGCGCCGCTTCCAGCCGTCACCCACTTTGGCGCGCCAGCGCCATTTGAGAGCCAGCCCGGCGAGCATCACCGCCTCACTCGATCCGATGGTCGACACCCCGACCGCCGACGACGGGTCCTCAGCGGACAGATCGTCGGCGTGGAACAGATCTGCAACCATCGCAACACATCGCGACTCGATCGCGGCGGTCGCCGGATACTCGTCCTTGTCGATCATGTTCTTGTCGAACGTCTCGGCCATCAGCTTCTCGGCCTCGGGGTCCATCCAGGTGGTCACGAAGGTGGCCAGGTTCAACCGCGAACTGCCATCGAGCATCAACTCGTCGTGAATGAACCGATAGGCGGCCTGCGGGTCCATCGGCTCGTCGGGGAGGCGCAAGGCCGGAATGGGCGCCCTCGACAACCTGCCGGTGTAGGCCGGACTGAACGACGAGGCATGTACCTTTCCGGCGTGCGCCGAAAGATGGAACTGATCGCTGGGGTTCGACATACCCCAATTCTCACCTTATTTCGGCGACCGCCCACCGCAGATGGCCAAGAAGGCGGGAAGCCGAAATCGGGGCCTCACTCGGACCCGGATCTGCCGCGGCGGCAGAGGCCGCGCGGGCATGCACATACGCGCCCATCGCAGCGGCCTTGTCCGCGGGAATCCCAGCGGCCAGCAGCGCACCGATCACACCCGCCAGCACATCGCCCGAACCTGCTGTCGCGGCCCACGATCCGTGCGCCCGGTTCACATACGCCGTCCCATCGGGCTGGGCGATGACGGTGACGTTGCCCTTGAGCAGCACCGTGGAGTTGAGTCGCGCGGCCAGCGACCGCGCGGCACCTATCCGGTCGAGGCCGGGCGGCGTGCCTGCCAGTCGTGCAAATTCACCGGCGTGTGGGGTCAGTATCGTCGCTGCTTTGCGTGCGGCGACGAGATCGGCCAGGTCCGCGTGCTCTGCGAGGATCGTCAGGGCGTCCGCATCAACGAGCACGGGTAGCTCGCTCGAGAGCACCCGCCGCAGGGTCCGCGCCCCACGCTCGCCCGTCCCGTATCCGGGACCGATCACCCAGGCCTGCACCCGACCTGCGGCCTCCTCGGTCTGTGTGGCAATCGCTTCCGGCCAATGCGAAACCACCTCGGCGGCAGCCGTTCCGGCGTACCGGACCATCCCGGACGTCGCAGCGACGGCGGCGCCGGTGCACAGGATCGCCGCCCCGGGGTAGGTGCTCGATCCCGCCAGCACACCCGTGACGCCCTGCGTGTACTTGTCGTCGGCCGGTCCGGGAACGGGCCATGCGACCGCCACATCATCGGCATCGAGTTCCCGGATCTCCGATACGGGCAAATCCAGCCCGATGTCGATCAACCTGACGTCGCCGCAATCACCAAGAACATGAACGGGTTTGTAGGCGCCGAACGTCACCGTGACGTCGGCTCGAAAGGCCGGGCCATCAACCGCCCCGGTGTGTACGTCGACGCCGCTGGGGATGTCCACCGCAATCACCGGAAGACCCTGGGCAGTGATCTGTTCGGCGATCTCGGCGGCCCCCGGCCGCAGCGGACCGGTGCCCGAGATTCCCACGACGCCGTCGACGACGAGGTCGGTGTCGTTGGGCACCGCGGACACCACCCGACCGCCGGCCTTACGGAACGCCGTCAGACCGGCGCGGTGGGCCCGATCTGGATTCAGCAGCACGGCATTGACGGACACCCCACGCCGACGCAAGAATGTCAACGCCCACAAGGCGTCTCCCCCGTTGTCTCCGGAACCCACGATCGCACAGACGCTCCGCCCGGCCACGACACCTGATCGCCGCGACAACTCACCCACGACGACGGTGGCCAGTCCGTATGCCGCGCGCCGCATCAGCGCGCCCTCGGGCAAGGAGGCCAGCAGCGGCGCCTCGGCCTCCCGGATCTGGTCGGCGCTGTAGTAGTACCTCATGAACTGCGAACTCCCCTCGCTCCCTCGTCTATGTCATCGAGGAACTGGTGGGTGAGATCGGAAATCCGCTCCGGGAATTCGCCGTTGAGTGCGTGCGATGCATCGCTCCACATCTCGACCCGGGCGTGCGGCAGTAGCTTTCGCGCCCGCGCAGCGGCCCGCTCGGGGCGATGGACGATGCTGCGCCCCGCGATCACCGCGAGTACCGGCACCCGTAACCCCCGCAGCTGCTCATCATCGAACGGACGGGGCGTCGGTAGATACATCGCGAAATCCCGCATACCGGAGGAGATCAGCGCAGCCTCGGGTATGGATTCATCGACCGGCACGCCACCCGATATCCAGCTCAACAAGCGATTCCGGATCCACTGCGGCATGCCCGGAATGATTGAGCCGAGCGATACCACGATCATCTTCCAGGTGACCGGCGCGAACGTCATCGCCGGATCAAGCAGGGTCAGCGAAGCGAGTCGATTCGGGTAGCGGACGGCGTGATTCACGGCATTCCAACCACCGATCGACAAGCCGAGCATATGCACCCGATCGAGCTCGAGTCCGTCGAGTGCGTCCTCAAGCCAATCGGCCTGATCCGCGGCACCGCCGATCGCCTTGTGCTGCACGCTCATCCCGGCCTCCCCAAGCAGGTCCAGGGTATAGACGGTACGCCGCGGGATCAGTGAGGCCAGGTTGGCGCTCCACATGGGAGTGGATGCGTTCCGGCCGGGAAGCAGGACCAATGGGGTACCAGACGCTGAGCCAAATCTGTACGCCCGCACGATCCCGAGCCGCGTGTCAACGTCCACGCTGGAGATCACCGCGGGCAGTTCTTCCATTCCGCGCAGATATGCCCCCACAAACCTGCCGAATGCCTCCGCGTCGATAAAATGGCCCAGTTTCTCAGCAGCCCAACGTTTTCCGACGCGATGTTCAGGGACCGCGACGCTCGCCACAGCGAAACGCTATTCGACGGTTACCGATTTGGCCAGGTTTCGCGGCTTATCCACGTCATACCCACGGGCCTGCGCCACCGCCGCGGCAAAGACCTGCATCGGAATCGTGGACAGCAGCGGTTGGTACAACGTCGACACAGCCGGAATCTCGATGAGATGGTCCGCATACGGCCGAATTGTCTCGTCACCCTCTTCGGCGATGACGATCGTACGCGCCCCGCGGGCCTGAATCTCACGAATGTTGCTGAGCAGCTTCGAATGCAGCAGCCCCATGCCCTTGGGCGATGGCATCACCACGATGACCGGCAATCCCTCTTCGATCAGCGCGATCGGCCCGTGCTTGAGCTCACCGGCCGCGAAGCCCTCGGCATGCATGTACGCCAGTTCCTTGAGCTTGAGCGCACCTTCAAGCGCTACTGGGTACCCGACATGGCGCCCCAAGAACAGGATGCTGGAGGACTGCGCGTACTGCCGAGCAAGCTCAGCGACCGGATCCATCGCATCGATGACGCGCTGGATCAGCTCCGGCATGGCCTCCAGCTCGTGGTACTCACGAGCCACCTCGTCCGGGTACTTGGTCCCGCGAGCCTGCGCCAAGGCAAGGCCCACAATGTAATTGGCGGTGACCTGAGCGAGGAACGTCTTTGTCGCGGCCACACCGATCTCCGGCCCGGCACGCGTGTACAGCACCGCATCGCACTCACGGGGAATCTGCGAACCGTTGGTGTTGCAGACGGCCAGCACCTTGGCCTTCTGCTCCTTGGCGTGTCGCACCGCCTCCAAGGTGTCCGCAGTCTCACCCGACTGCGAGATGGCGACGACAAGCGTGCTGCGATCCAAAACCGGATCACGGTAACGGAATTCGCTCGCGAGCTCGATTTCCACGGGCAGCCGCGTCCAGTGCTCGATGGCGTACTTGGCCAGCAGCCCCGAGTGGAATGCCGTACCGCAGGCCACCACAAACACCTTGTCGATATCGCGTAGCTCTTGATCGGAGAGCCGCTGCTCGTCGAGCACTATCCGACCGTGGTCGAAGTGCCCCAACAGGGTGTCGGATACCGCCGCCGGCTGTTCGGCGATCTCCTTGAGCATGAAGTACTCGTAACCGCCCTTTTCCGCGGCCGACAGATCCCAATCGATCTTGAATACCCGGGCATTGTGGGTGTCGTCATTGCCTGCGAAGTCGGTGATGCGGTAGCCGTCCGCCGTGATGACAACAACCTGATCCTGCCCCAATTCGACAGCATCCCTGGTGTACTCGATGAACGCGGCGACATCGGACCCGAGAAACATCTCGCCGTCGCCGATGCCGACAACCAGCGGAGTTGACCGGCGGGCGGCCACAATCGTGCCCGGATCGTCCGCGTGGGAGAAGACGAGAGTGAAGTGCCCCTCCAGTCGTCGCACCACTGCCTGCACCGAAGCAACAAAGTCGCCGGCGGTGTCGCCGGATTCGTACTGATGCGCCACCAGGTGCACGGCTACTTCGGAATCGGTATCGCTGGCGAACTCGACGCCGGCGGCCTCCAACTCGGCGCGCAGCACCGTGAAGTTCTCAATGATTCCGTTGTGAACCACCGCCACCTTGCCGGAAGCGTCACGGTGCGGGTGGGCGTTGCGGTCAGTCGGCGCACCATGGGTGGCCCAGCGGGTGTGGCCCATCCCCGTCGTCGCGGCGAAGGATTCACCGGATTCCGCGATCGCCGACTCCAGGTTGGCCAGCCGGCCAGCTCGCCGCTGCACCAGAAGTCCACCGCTGCCATCGGCCAGCGCGACCCCAGCGGAGTCGTAGCCCCGGTACTCGAGCCGACGCAGCGCCTCAAGGACGACACCAAGAGCGTCCCGGTGGCCGACGTACCCGACGATTCCGCACATAGCGCACCAGGGTAGTTCAGTTCCCGCCGCAGCCTGCAACGCGAACGATCGGCTACGGTCATGCCATGGCGAGTACCCGCACGCTATTCAAAGCCCTGACCCGCCGCGGTCCGCACAAGGTCCTGCGCGGGGATCTCGCATTTGCGGGCGTGACCGGTGTCGTCTACTCGCCGGAATCCGGGTTCAATCTGCCCGCTGTGGCGTTCGGGCACGACTGGCTGACCGGTACGGACAAGTATCGAGCGACCCTCGAACATCTCGCGTCCTGGGGAATCGTGGCGGCCGCCCCCGACACCGAAAAGGGGTTGATCCCGTCACATCTGAACCTGGCGGCCGACCTGAGCACAACCCTCGAGATCGTGACCCGGGTACGTCTTGGCGACGGCAAGATCAGCGTGCACCCCACCAAGCTCGCGCTCGCGGGTCACGGTCTGGGTGGCTCCGCGGCGGTCTTCGCGGCGACCCGACCTCCAGCGCTGGTGGACAAGAAGAATCGTCCGGTGAGCGCCAAGGCCGTTGTGGCTCTCTTTCCGAGCACGACCCGGCCGCCGGTGGAGAACAGCGTAGCGGCGCTGGCCATCCCCGGATTGGTCGTGACGAGCACCGACGACGTGCAGTCGCTGCGATCGAATGCCGCGGCTCTCGCGCAGGCGTGGCAGGGCGCCGAACTGCGGAACATTGCGAAGGCGAAGTCCGGCGGGTTACCCGAACACAGCTGGCTGCGTAGATTTATGGGCCTCGGCGGATCAAACCGCGCGACACAACGCAACACACGGGCCCTGCTGACCGGATATCTGTTGTTCCAGCTTGCGGGCGATAAGCGCTACCGCGACTTCGCGGATGCCACGGCCGAGTTGCCAAACACCTCATTGCCCGATGCCGCCGAGCTGGACGTCAGCGAAATCGATCGCGTGCAGTCGCTGCTGAGATAGCTAGCGTCTCCACCGCTGCCAGCGGTAGATATCGTCCTCTTCCATCCCGGATTCAGTGAGGTGGACCTGGGTGGGCATGCGCAGTTCATCAGCGGGTTTCACGATTCGTGACGGCCAAAATTCGTCGTCGGGGTCGTAATCTCCGCCGAAGCTGATCTGCGCGGGCCCCTGCTCGCGAGGCTCCTCCCCGCCTGCGGCATCGGCCTCATCGCGCAGTTGGTCGAGTGAGCATTCAAAATCCGCGACGATCCCCGCGAGCGCATCGGTGATATCGATCATCGTCCGGCTTTCGGCAGTTCGTCCGCGGCGATCTCACAGGGCGTCTCCCCGGCGTCCGTCCCCGCGGCCTGAGGTTGCGCAGCCGGTGCGGGAGCCTGCGGCTCGACGTGCAGGGGCGCGGTGGGCTGCGGCGTCTGGACCGGAGGCGGCGTCACCGGCGCCATCGGACCTGCCTGCGGAGGCATCGCTCCCGGCGGGGTCATCCCAAGCGGTGCACCCGGAGTTGTCTGACCTGGGGCGGTCGGAGTGGCTTCCAGTCCACCAGCGCCCGCTAGCTGAATACCGGGAATCGACGCCGGCTTGCCGTCCGTCGCGAAGGTCCCTCCCGCATCTGAGCGGGCCTCTTGGATCGCCGCGTCCTTGGCCGCGGCCATCTTGGCGTCCGGATCCTTTTTGTCGGCGGCCTCGTCGACCTTGCCATCGAATTTGTCCTCGGGCTTGTCTTCCCCTGCTCCGGGCTCACCGCCCTGTCCCATCTGGTCGAACGGGATGTTGGACAGGCCCTCGGTGATCGCGCTGACGATCCCGCTCGCCATCTGACCTATGGACCCCATGGCTCCCGTCATGGCGCCGGTCAAACCACTGACGATCTGACTCGGGTCCATGCCCTGCTGTCCTTGCCCCTGTCCGGCGCCCTGCTGCTGCCCGCCGCTGGGCATCTGGCCGCTCTGGTTGCCCATCGCGGACGCCGGGGTAGCCGTGCCCTGCATCCCACCGGTTGCGGTGCCGGTGGCAGACCCGCCGTCCTTACCGCCGCCACCGGGCTGCTCGTCCCCACCCTTGCCCTTGTCTTTGTCTTTGGGGTTTGTCTGCGGATTTGTCTGAGGATCGGTGCCCGAGTCGTACTCGGGTCCGAACTGACCGGGTGGCGTCTTGAACTCCTGAGGCAACTTCTGCTTCAGACCGTTGATCAAGGTGTCGTATGCCTCGCCGCCTTTGGACCATGCGGTCTTCATCGCGGGCAGCCACTTGCCCTCGATACTGTCCTTCACGTGCGGGCCGATCTTGGTCGCATTGGTTTCGTCTGCTGTCGCCCTATCGCCTGCACCGGTCTTGTAGGTCGCGACCGCGTTGTCGAACGCCGTACGGTCGGACACCAACCCGTCGACCATGGTCGACGCCTGCTTCTTCAGATCGACGATGTTCCACAAGGCATCACGCAGGCTGTCCAGTCCGGTCGACACCTTTCCGAATTCCTCAGTTACCTCATCGGCGGTGGAGTTGTGCGTCCTCAGAAACTGGTTGGCGGCCTCCGAACCTTTGCCTCCCCACATCCCCATGAGCTGCTGCAGCTGTCCGTGCTGACGTTCCGCTGCGGACTTCATGGTGGTGACCGCGCTCTTGAACAGCTCGAGGTCCGCGCCGAGCGTGTTCAGGTTCATGCCGGCGTCCATGTCGTACCAATCGAACAGCTGGCGCTCGTTGGCGGTGAGGTCCGGGTTGGTGATCGTGACGGGAGACTTGCCGTTCCCTCGGATCGCGGCGGTCGTGTAGTTCTGCGAGTTCGCGATCGCCTGGATCCCCTCGCTCCGGAGTGCCTCAATGTCGTACTTACCGGCCATCGGCTGCAGCCATCCTTGCCTTGTTCTTGGCCTCGAGATCGGCATACCGTTGCGCAGTCACACGAAGTTGTTCGGCGATCGCGGTGTTGGTCCGATGCCAATCCTCAAGATGAGTTACCACTTCTCGCAACCCGGCGCTGACCTGATCGCCCTTGGCTGTGTGCCACCGCCCGGCGGAAGCGCCGGCGAAGGATAAGCCGCGCAGCTGCTCGATGGCCTTTTGCAGCTCACCGGCCAAATTGTCGAACTCTCCGGCCACCCCCCGGACACCAGGGACATCGATCGAGGTTTCTCCCATATTGACTACGACGGGTATGTATCGATTCCGGTTCCATCTTTTTTCACCGATCTGGGGCTCGGAGCACCTTCCCGTTCAACCGCTTGGTCGAGTAGGGTCTCGGCATGCGCATTGGAACCACGCTGAGCTATGCCGGAGGATTCACCGAGGTCGTCGACGAACTCGCTGAGCTGGAGAAAGTCGGGCTCGACATCGCGTTCGTCGCCGAAGCCTACTCATACGACGCCGCGAGCCAACTCGGGTATCTCGCCGCCAAGACGTCGACCGTCAAGCTCGCGTCGGGCATCTTCCAGCTCTACACCCGCACACCCACCCTGCTGGCCATGACGGCAGCGGGCCTGGACTACGTCTCCAACGGCCGTTTCATCCTCGGCATCGGCGCCTCGGGGCCACAGGTCATCGAGGGATTCCACGGCGTGAAGTACGACGCTCCCCTGGGCCGCACCCGGGAGACCGTCGAGATCTGCCGCAAGGTGTGGCGCCGTGAGCGCCTGGAGTTCGAGGGCAAGTACTTCACGGTGCCGCTCCCGCCCGAGCAGGGCACCGGCCTCGGCAAGGCCTTGAAGCTGATCAATCACCCTGTGCGCGACCGCATTCCAGTACTCATCGCCGCGCTCGGCCCCAAGAACGTGGCACTCACCGCAGAGATCGCCGAAGGCTGGCAGCCCATCTTCTTCCTGCCCGAGAAGGCCAACGACGTCTGGGGTGCCGCCCTGGCCGAGGGCAAGGCCAAGCGCGACCCGTCGCTCGGCGAGCTCGAGGTCTACGCCGGCCCGGCTCTCGCGATCGGCGATGACGTCGAGGCGTTGTACGGATTCGTCAAGCCGAGCCTCGCGCTGTACATCGGCGGCATGGGCGCCAAGGGCAAGAACTTCTATCACAACCTCGCGACCTCCTACGGGTTCGGCAAGGAAGCCGACCGCATCCAGGAGCTCTACCTGGCAGGCAAGAAGGCCGAGGCAACCGACGCGGTGCCCGACGAGCTGGTCAGAAACGTCTCACTCATCGGACCGAAGAGCTTTGTCGCCGAACGGGTTGCAGCCTTCAAAGAGGCGGGCGTGACCACCCTCAATGTGGCACCACTCGCCGCCGACGCGGCAGGTCGAATCAAGCATGTCGAGGCATTGCGCGAGCTGCTCTGATTCGCCCTGCGTTCGCATGGCGTTAGGTGTGCGTTCGCCTAGGGCCCCGAAAGTAGTGGGATGACAGCCGTCCCACGCCGCACCGTATTGCGCGCCGCCTTGCTGGGTCTCGCGATAGCCCCGGCAGCGGCGTGCGGACCGGCGTTGGTGTCGGCGCGCCCGCGGCTGACGCACGGAGTCGCAAGCGGGTTCCCGCGTACCGACGGCGCAGTGATCTGGGCCCGGTCGGATAGCCCCGCCACCATGATCGTCGAAACGGCTGCCACCGAACGCTTCTCGGATGCAAGGCGTTTCACCGGGCCACTGCTCACCCCGGAATCGGACGGGACCGGCCGGATGCGTCTCACCGGGTTGCCCGCCGGCTCTGAGGTGCACTACCGGGTGACGCTCGACTCGGACGGCACGCTTAGCGAGCCAGTCACCGGCCTCTTCCGGACGGCGCCCTCGTCCGCACGGGATGTCCGGTTGATCTGGTCTGGTGACGTCGCCGGGCAGGGATTCGGCATCAACCCCGATGTCGGCGGGATGAAGGTGTTCCGCACCATGGCGGACCGCGATCCGCACTTCTTCATCCACAGTGGGGACACCGTGTATGCGGATGGCCCGATTCAAGAGACGCTGACGTTGCCCGACGGGCGAATCTGGCGAAACCAGGTCTCGGAGGCGAAAAGCGCTGTCGCCCAGACACTCGAACAATATCGGGGCCAATACGCCTACAACCTCACCGACGACAACTATCGATACTTCAACGGGCACGTGCCGCAGCTCGTGCAATGGGATGACCACGAGGTGATCAACAACTGGTATCCCGGCGAGATCCTCGATAACGACAAGTACACGGAAAAGCGCGTCGACGTGCTCGCCGAGTACGGGCACCGGGCATTCCACGAATGGCAACCGCTCGAGGCCCGCGAAGCAGTGGACGGCCGCGTATACCAACGGGTTTCCTACGGCCCCCTGCTCGACGTGTTCATTCTCGACATGCGCAGCTACAAGGACCCCAACTCCCCCAACCGGCAGCCTTCGGGCGCCATCTTCGGTGAACGCCAGACCAGTTGGCTCATCGACGCCCTCGCGTCATCGACAGCCGTGTGGAAGGTCATCGCCAACGACCTGCCGCTGGCATTGGTGGTGCCAGACGGCAAGACGAACTTTGAAGCCGTCGCCAATGGCGACGACGGCCCGCCCCTGGGACGGGAAACCGAACTGGCGCATATCCTTTCGCAGATCAAGGCCAGGCAGGTGCGCAATGTGGTGTGGCTGACCGCCGATGTCCACTACACAGCGGCACACGAGTACTCACCGGCACGGGCCAAGTTCACGGACTTCGAGCCGTTTTGGGAGTTCGTGTCCGGGCCGCTACACGCGGGTGCCGGCCAGGAGAAGCCGCTCGATGGGACATTCGGTCCGCGAGCCGATTTCGTGCACGCCGCGCCGGTAGATCAACAGTCACCGCTGGATGGCTACCAGCACTTCGGGCAGATCGACATCGATGGCGGCGGCAACCTGACCGTCACGCTATGCGATGCCGCGGGCACCGCGCTCTACACGCGCGCCCTGTCACGCACTTAGACCGCGCCGACCACCTGAGCCACACGCTCGGCAAGGCGCTGCGCAATGGACTGTTCACCGGCCTCCACCATGACGCGGACCAGCTGTTCGGTTCCAGAAGGACGCAACAGAATTCGACCATTGCCCGCGAGCTCGGACTCCACCTCCGCGACCGCGGCCAGCACCTGCGGCGCCTGCGCAACGGCCTGTTTGTCAGAAACCGGAACGTTGATGAGTGTCTGGGGCAGGCCACGCATCGCGGAGGCCAGCTCGGCCAGCGACTGCCCGGTTTGGGCCATCCTGGACATGAGGCGCAGGCCCGTCACAATCCCGTCGCCGGTGGTGGCTAAGGAAGGCAGCACGATATGGCCGGATTGTTCACCACCCAAGGCGAATTGGCCTGCGCGTAGCTCTTCCAACACGTAGCGGTCGCCGACTGCCGTCACCTTGACGTCGATGCCTGCCGCGCGCATCGCGATATGAAGCCCCTGGTTGCTCATCACCGTGGTGACGAGCGTGTTGTCGGTGAGCTCTCCAGCCTCCGCCATCGCCTTCGCGAGCACAACCATGATGACGTCGCCGTCGATGACATTCCCGTCGGCATCCACCGCGAGGCATCTGTCGGCATCGCCGTCGTGCGCGAGGCCAAGATGGGCGTTGTGAGCCCTGACCGCAGCCTGCACCGGGCCCAGATGCGTTGAGCCGCAGCCGTCGTTGATATTCAGCCCATCAGGGTCGGCATTGATGTCGATAACGTGGGCGCCGGCCTCCCGGTATGCCAGCGGGGCCGCATCCGATGCCGCTCCGTGCGCGCAATCGACCACAACGGTCAGGCCGTCCAAGGAATGGATGTCGGCAGTGCCGACATGATGCAAGTACCGATCGAGGGCATCCGCGGCATCACGGACACGGCCGATTCCGGCACCCGTCGGACGCACTGCGGTCGTCTCGAGCTGCGCCTCAATGGCGGCCTCGGCGACATCGTCGAGCTTGTGACCCCCTACGCCGAAAATCTTTATTCCGTTGTCGGGCATGGGATTATGAGAAGCAGAGATCATGACACCAAAGGCAGCGCCGTAGGCACCCGTCAGATACGCCACCGCCGGCGTGGGAAGCACCCCGACCCTTAGCACGTCGACACCCTCTGCAGCGATACCCGCGACGACCGCCGCTTCAAGCATCTCGCCGCTGGCGCGCGGATCGCGGCCCACGATGGCGACGGCGCTCCTGTGTCCCAGAGACCGTGCCGCGGCGGCCCCGAGTGCCATCGCGAGCTCTGCCGTCAGATCGGCATTCGCGACACCCCGGACGCCGTCCGTGCCAAACAAACCCATGCGCCTAACCTCTCACACCCGACTGGCCCCAAAACGCGATTGCGCCGACACACATGTTGTGTGCCGGCGCAATACGCGGACGAACAGAATCGATCAGCGCTTCGAGTACTGAGGCGCCTTACGGGCCTTCTTGAGACCGTACTTCTTACGCTCGATCGCACGCGGGTCACGAGTGAGGAAGCCGGCCTTCTTCAGCACCGGACGGTCCTCGGGCTCCACGATGATGAGTGCCCGGGCGATGGCCAGACGCAGCGCGCCGGCCTGGCCCGAGGGGCCGCCACCAACCAGGTGGGCGAAGATATCCACGGTGTCGACGCGGTTCACCGAGACCAGCGGCGCCTTGATGAGCTGCTGGTGCACCTTGTTCGGGAAGTACTCCTCCAGGCTACGGCCATCCAGGAGGAACTTGCCGGTGCCGGGACTGAGGCGCACACGGACGACGGCTTCCTTGCGGCGACCGACGGTCTGGATGGGCTTGTCGATGACGACGGGACCGCGAGTCGGGGCCTTGACGACCTCGGTCTCCTCGACAGTCACCTCGACGACCGCCTGGTCACCGGTCTCGACGGCATTTTCCGTTTTTGCAGTGTCGTCTGCGGGGGTCTGCTCTTCGGCGATATCGGTCACTGAGCCACCTGCTTAATCTCGAACGGGATCGGCTGCTGCGCGCCATGCGGGTGCTCAGGGCCGGCGTACACCTTGAGCTTGCGCTCGATCTGGTGGCCCAGCTTGGTCTTGGGCAGCATGCCGACGATTGCCTTCTCCACCGTGCGAGTGGGGAACTTCTGCAGCTGCTCGCCGATGCTGCGCTTGCGCAGACCGCCCGGGAAACCCGAGTGACGGTAGGCGAACTTATCGGTGAGCTTCTTACCGCTCAGGGCAATCTTCTCGGCGTTGATGATGACGACAAAATCGCCACCATCGGCGTGGGGGGCATAGGTCGGCTTGTGCTTGCCGCGCAGCAGAATGGCTGCTTGGACGGCAAGACGGCCGAGTACTACGTCCGTGGCGTCGATGACATACCAGCTAGTGGTGATGTCACCCGCCTTGGGCGTGTAGGTAGGCACAATCTTTCCTTGTCTACTCGGGTGGATGCTCGGACGGTTTCCGCCGTTCGAGACGCTGGCCACGGCAGGCGGTGGAGGTTCATCTCGGCGACCAGTGGTGACCCGAGCCTCATGTACATGACGTACCGCACGCCAACGACGGAGCTTACCGGGATACGTCACCGCAGGTCAAAACGCGGCTGGGTGGCCCGCGTGGGATTATCGTGTTCGACGGCAGACGGGGAGGCTCAGGCGTGGAGATCCTGAAGAACACGTTCTTTCTGTATCGACGATGCTTCCTACAGTTGATCGCCATCTATCTCGTCGGATGGCTGGTCCGATACGGCATCGTTCAGCTTGCAGTCGCAGTGGCCGTCAAGCACGGCATGATCTGGGGAAACTTCCTTCTACCGCTGTCTCCGTTGACGATGCTGCTGACGTATCTGGGGATGTTCTGGGTGCTGCGGCCATACATATTTCCCGACGCAACCGATACCGGTGTCCAAACATTTCTCAACACGGCGTTGCAGACTGTCCTCCCCGCATTCGCCATTCTCGTCCTGTGGAAGCTTCACCTGCACGACGAACGCGACTATCAGTTCGGGACCCGGCTAGGCCTCAAGGACCTGCGAAACGCCGCAGTTTTACCGACAAACACCGAAGCTATGAGAACTCTCAGAGCCGAGCAAGATCACTTGATACACCCCAATGCCACAACTCTCTTGCTCATCGTTCTCGGCCTACTTGTCATTCGGCGACTTCTCACCGTGCTCGCAACCCGATTGCCAACCTGGACGATCCCGGCCCGACTGTACGTGGAGGCCACCTGGGTCTACATCGTGTCGGTGGCCTCTGCCGCGGCGATTTTCGCGTCTCCTGAATGGATAAGCGAACGAAAGGTCGTCGCCTGGTATCGACATCAGAAACAGATCGTATTCGACCATCTCGGACCAATAGCCGACGCGATCAATTGGATAAGCGATCACACCGCTGACGCATCGCTCGCACTACTTGCTCCCCTGTCGTGGTTTGTGATCGCAGGTCTGGCGTATAGCCAAGAAAACACCTCAACCTGGGCAGATGCGTCCCGGGCAGTGCTCGGTCAGACACGTTATGAACAAGTCGTCCGGGTCGCCCGCAAGCCGATGGATACAGTGACGTCGCGGTGGCAGTCCCTTCCCTCGTCACTGCGAGCACGTAGCGAGGAGTTCAGATCAGGGATACTCGGGACCTTCGACCATGTGCGAGATGCTCTGCGGCTCGCATTGCAGACTGGCGCCCTACCGTTCGCTTTCTATACAACGCTATTCGCTATTCTTGTGCTGCTCTACCCGACGGATACGTTTTTCAATCCGCAGATTACTGACGGAATTCTTTGGCGGGGCTTCGCCTACCTGTTTGGGCCTCACGAATGGATGTGGTGGACTGCCCGCGAAGGCACCATTCGGCTATTCCTTGGCGCATTAATCGAGCCAATCCGCATTTGCCTCGTCGCGGGGATGTTCTGGTATTGCGTCGAGCGAACACGTCAATTAAGCGTGAATCGAGCGATCAATTTAATCCGGCCCGATCCACTGAATGACACATCGACACCTCTGAGTTGAACATCTTTGGGAATCTCGACAACGAGAACGTAATCCTTCGATGGCACTTTTCCTGAACAATTCCCGGAGTAACTATTTCTTTCCATCCATTGGTCTATATCTCGCGAACGTATCGAATCCCATGAATTCCACTCTCGCATTCGATCGTCAAATACGGATGCCGAGCATTTCGAGTAATCGTTGCCCGCCCTGCCCACCTTCTCTTCACCGAATTCACGCTCGAAAAGAAAAGCAACAGTTCGGCCATTCAGCGGGGTTTTCCCCCTAGTGTCCGGCTCAACTTTCGGAATGCTTAATTCACGCATACGCCACGACGTACCAAAGATTTCTATCACCCCTTTAGATGCGACAACCACCGGCACATTCTCGGCAAGGGTGGAACGGCGCATAGCGGGGACCCAGATTGTAATATAATACACCGAACAGCACACGACGATAATGACCAGCGCAAACACGGTTGCGTGACGAATCTTCAAAGTCATTGCCGAACTCCGAATCCGTCGAGAACTATCCTCGAGCGCACTTGCACCGATTGCCGCGAAATCGACACAGTAATCTGGGAATCCAGAGGGGGGTCCATCGCCTCGCCGGTACGCTCATCTTGAAACGAGTTCAACAAGTCCAATTTCATGACATCGCCCATCTCTGGGACCTCAAACACTAAGACGGACCTGTATCGCAGTCCTGGCTGCAACATCAAGGGGCGCGACGAGATGTCGCCGACATTAGTGCGCAGTCCAGTTCGGGTAGAACCCGACTGCAAGTAGGGGCTCAGTCGAGAGGATTTGACCAGCGTCCCATACGTAGTATCAACAACAATCCAATAGCCTTGCGAATAGTAGTCGTGACTAAGGACACCCAACGTTCCTATTTCAGCAGAAATATGACGCGAGGCATACACACTATGCACCGTAGCCGAAATGTTGCGCCCAGTGATTTTGTCGCCAATCTGCCCCGCAACAGGCAATGCCGAATAGGATTCCGGCCGAGATGGTATACATGACCAAATAAACATCGAGATTGCTACTAGAATTAGCGCAGCGACCGAGCGGCTGAGGTCCGATTGACTGAGGCCCTTCATATTTCAACATCTACCCAGCTGAGCCGTGAGTTGACCGTGAGTATCTCGATCAGCCAGCATCCATTGCACCACGGGAATGAACTCTTGTGACTTCTTCTCAAGGTCGTTGATGTTAACAATCGCCGTTCGTGAACTCGTTAGCCATTTATTCGGAACCTGCCACGTGATACCAGCTTCCATGGTGGTACCCGCCGCAATATCCGTCACCGGAGAGCTGCCACCTTCTGGAACAATGCCCACAAACACGTCGTTTGACTTGTCGGTCTGAAGCTCAAATATCTTGTATCTATTATTTCCATCAAAAACCAAGTCCTCATCAACGACACTCTCGATAGTGACGCGAAGAACAAGAATAGACTTATCGTCGGGGATGGCATACGCGTATGAAAAGGGGACCTTCTTACATCCCGCGACTAATGCGTGGGGGGTGATACGAAGCGGGCCATTCAGGTACGTCTCACCTAATTGAACCGGCTTGACCGTTGGCGCTTCGCCGAGCCCGCCGAACGCGGCAGCAACAGCCAAGACCGCAACTGTCACGACCTGCCATAGGCGCTTTAACTGAGTGCGTTGCAATTGCTCACGCAACCATGCGAGACCCACTCTCAACACGACGCCCCCTCATCCACCAGCACCGAGGCCAATTCCGAGCCTAACCATGGGAAGTTTATGCCACCAGCCATTCGCTAACCACGGCTCGCCGATTCGAGCGCCAGCTTCAAAAAAACTGTGGGGCCTTGGTGGCTCTCCTCCACCAAGGCCCCACAGGGTCTTCAATCAACCGTCGGCGATTTAGCCGTGCCAGGCACCCGCAGCGCTCTGGTCGGTGTGCTGCGCGTCCTGGTTACCCTGATCAACCTTGGAGTTGAGCTGGGTCAGGATGTGGTTGAGGTCCTCCGCAGACTGGTGCCAAGACTTCTGGTAATCCTGGTACGCGGACGCTTCCTGGCCTTCCGCCTGCTGAATCAAGGGCTGAACATCGTGCTGCAGCTCCTCGAGGCCAGCCTGAAGCTTGCCGACGATACCCTTTACATCTGCAACCAACGCGTCGATCTCGCCGTGGTTATACGTAATCTGCATGCTTATTCCCTTCTGTGTGATGTCTTTGACAGCTATTACTAGACGTTGTAGGTCGGAGCCTCGTCCATTTCCTGGATACGGCGCTTGTTCGACTCCATGGTGTCGGAGATCTGCAACAGCACCTTCTGGATATCACCCATCTCCTGATCGAAGCGAGCCATCGCCTCGTCAAAGGCATGCCGCGCCTGGCCCTGCCAAGTACTGGTGCCCACCGCTACGCGGTCCCGCAGTTGGTTCTGGATCGCGGCGAACTCCTGGTGCTTGCCTTCGATCTTCTTCGACGTAGCGTCGAGCAACGCCAAGTCATTCTGGAAAACAGCCACTTCGAATCCTCCCTTGTCCCCAGGCCCGGCCAGTCACGGGTGTGACTTCCGGTTTCTGGCCGGTTTGTCCTTACAACTAGATACGATGGCCCCACCGCCAGATCGGTTCCATCTTTTTCAAAGTTTTTTTCAGCAATCTTGCTAGTTACCCGAATCAACCGCTTGCGCAGTTCTAACTGCCAGCTCACACGCCTGCTGAACATCAGCATAGCTATCCTTCTTGAACTGACAGCCAACGCCTATCCTTAGCGCGTCGTCCAGCAGGACTGTCCAGGCAATGTCGTGGCCCTCCCGAACCTCGGTGTAAGTGACCGCAGGTCGCCCCATCTTGCGGTCATCGGCTGTGAAGTCCGTGAATACGCCTGACGGTTCCTTCTCCATGGCAGCACGGAGGGTTTCGGCGGCCAAGGCCAAGGTCTCCGTCGACTTCACCCGCACCTGGGTCATATGGACCATCGCCTCGGGATCCTTGGGCGAGATCACTTCGACCCGGGCTGATCCCGCGCCACCTGCGGGTATGCGCCTTACCGCCCACTCAGCGGGCACCATGAACTGCACACGCCCCTCAACCAGCAGCGAGGTCGCCATCGCGGGAGTCGGTGGTGACGGTTGCCGCCCACGTGTGGACGCCACGGTCAACACGACACCCGTCACCACAATCGCTGCCGCCAGGCCAATCGCGGCAGCAGGCCACCACCTCGGCAGTCGCGACGCAGATCTCGCGGGAGCCGCGGGCGTCCACTCGGGCGCTCTGCCAACAGCGGGCTCGTCGGCGGGCTCATCGGTGGAGGCCGACACACGGGGAGCTCGGTTGACGTCGCGGAACACCGAATCCTCGGCCACCTGCGATACCCCAGGAGTCAACCCGATCCGGTCGACTGCATCGACGATCGCCTCCCCCATCTCGTTGTCGGTCGAATCGACGACAATCGCAGCGACCCCGGGGCGTCCGTTACGGACTATGTCCTCCACGGCGCGCGCCACCGCGCGTGCGACATCGGCGACGCTTTTGGTCTCCCACGACCTCTCTTCGAGATGACAAACCGCCGATGCCGGCTCACCGGTGGAGCCGCGTCCCACAACGGCTACCGCGACCTCAGTCGGCGACACCTCTACCACCACAAACGCCCGCCCCGATAAATCAGCACGCACACCACGCTCGGCGAGCGCGAGAGCTCGCGGCCGCAATGTCAGCGTGGCCGCCATCATCCGCGCAGCACTCGATAACAAGGTGAGCCGTCCGGGGCTCCAGGTCGTCGGGTGGATCAGCAGCATGGAATCGAGGCGGACCGGCGCATTCTGGTCGGTAAGCAATGACTCGAACAACGCCGCCCAGAGCGCACGGGATGGAACCACCCGGCCGGGCAACAGGGCCATATCGTCATCGAGTGCGGCGACGGCCGACCGAATGTCGGTATGCCCGGCGACTCGGATGCCGTCCTCGGTTCGCGCCCGTACGGCGGTTTCGGTGACTTCGATCGCTACCCGCGTCCCTACCTGCGGGTCGCGATCCAGAATCACTGCGGATCGCTCCACGCAACTTGGATCAGTTGTTGACCACCCGTGCGCATGACCAAGGTGCCGCGGCCCGGCGGCTGATCACTCGGCCGAACCGTGCCGAGCAGGGCACCCTCGTCCTTGTTGCCGCTCATCTGCAGGCCGATGCAGGAGAGGTCCTTCATGCGCGCCATCACCGGCTCGAACATCGCCCGGGACGCGCCGCTGGTGCGGCGTGCGATGACGACATGCAGGCCAATGTCTTTCGAGTGGGGCAGGTACTCCGCCAGCGGCAGCAGCGGGTTTCCACTCGCCAGGGCCACCAGGTCGTAGTCGTCGACCAATATGTAGATCTCGGGGCCCGACCACCAGGACCTGTCACGTAACTCCTGCTGTGTGACATCCGGTCCCGGCATACGCGACTTGAGGAGCTCGATGAGCACCGGTACCTCATCCACCAGCGTGTTACTCGACATCGCGTACTTGGCCAGGTGCTCGGTCTCGACGACGCCGAGCAAGGTGCGGCGGTAGTCGACGATGAACAGCTGTGCTTGCTGCGGTGTGGTGGTGCGGACGATTTCGCGGCAGATAGTGCGCAGGAGACCCGTCTTGCCGCACTCGCTGTCACCGAAGATCATCATGTGCGGTTGCTCGCCGAATTCAAGGAGCGTCGGAGACAACTCGGTCTCGTTGACACCGATAAGAATCCGCAGGTTCGGCTTGTCGTTGGGCGGCGCCTGCGGAACCAGCGCGGCGTAGTCGACCTTGTGCGGCAGCATCCGAACTTGCGGGGCTATCGCCGAGCTGCGCTGCCGCATGCTTGCCGCCGCAGCGCCGATCGCTTCACCAAGCTCCTGATTCGACGAAACGCTATCGACGCGCGGCAGTCCGATGAGCATGTGCCGACGGTCGCGGGTAATGCCGCGGCCGGGTCTGCCATCTGGAACGAGCTGCGCCAGCTTGCGGTCGAAGTCCGAGTCCAGTGGATCACCGAGGCGCAGCTCAACGCGGGTGCCGATCTGGTCCTTGAGCGCCGGTCGAATCTCGGCCCACCGGGATGCCGTAACCACCGTGTGCACACCAAAGCCGAGACCCTGTGCCGCGAGCGCGGTGACCTGCGGCTCAAGAGCCTCGAACTCCTGACGGACTGTGGACCATCCGTCGATGATGAAGAACACATCGCCAAATGGATCGCTCGCGAGCTGGGGATCGCCAGCGCCCTTTCGCCGCCGGTACTCGGCCATCGAGTCGATTCCATAAGCACGGAAGGCATTCTCGCGTGATCTGACGATCGTCAGCATTTCGGCGAACGTCCGCCGGATCAGGTCGGATTCCAATCGGCTGGCCACCGAACCGACATGCGGGAGCTGCGCCAGCGAGGTGAGCGTGCCACCACCGAAGTCCAAGCAGTAGAACTGCACCTGAGCGGGACTGTGCGTCACCGCAAGAGAAGTCACCAGGGTGCGCACCGCCATCGACTTACCGGACTGGGGCGCACCCACGATCGCAATGTTTCCCGCAGCAGCGGACAGGTCGATGATGTATGGGTCGCGCCGCTGCTCGTACGGCCGGTCCACGATTCCGATCGGGACGGTCAGGCTGCCGACGGCATCGAAACCAGCGCGACCATGACGAGGAATCAGGTCGCCGAGCGTCGGCGACTCATCCAGTGGCGGCAGCCACACCTCGTGTGCTGGATTACCGTGCCGCTCAACGCGATCGAGAATCGTGTCGATTACTGACCTGGCGGCCCCTTCGGCGACGGCCGGAGAGTCGTCTTCGACGATATCCGTGGTCCGTGACTGCAACACCGCGGGCGCCGCGGTGAAAAGCCGTGGTGACGCAGCAGCCCCGGTGGTAACGGTTCGACGTGTCGGCCCATAGGGCACATACGGACCAGACACATACGAGGTCTGGAACCGTATCAGCTCACCCGAGTCATCTTTGAGGTAGCAGGAACCCGGGGTATTGGGCAGGTGGTAGGCATCCGGCACGCCAATGGCGGCGCGAGACTCGTTGGCCGAGAATGTCTTCAGACACAGTCGGTAGGACAGGTGCGATTCCAGCCCGCGCAGGCGGCCCTCGTCGAGACGCTGCGAAGCAAGCAATAGGTGAACGTGCAACGATCGACCCAGTCGGCCGATCGCCACGAACAGCTCCGCGAAATCCGGGTGCTGGCTTAGCAATTCGGAGAACTCGTCGACGATAATGAAGAGCGCGGGCAACGGCGACAGCGACGCACCCGCGGCACGGGCGCGCTCGTACTCGGTGACATTAGCGAAGTTGCCCGCGGCGCGCAGCAACTCCTGGCGCCGGTTCATCTCACCGGCCAGCGCGTCCTTCATACGGGACACCAGATTTGCCTCTTCGGCGAGGTTGGTGATGATGGCCGCGACATGCTGTGCCCGGTCCAGGCCGAGGAACGTCGCACCACCCTTGAAGTCGACGAGCACCAGGTTCAGGGCATCCGGTGAGTGGGTGGCGATCATCCCGAGCGTCAGCGTCCGCAGGAACTCCGATTTGCCCGAACCGGTCGCGCCGATGCACAGGCCGTGCGGACCCATGCCATTCTCGGCGGCTTCCTTGATGTCCAGCTCCATGGGAGTGCCGTCCACGGCGATGCCGATGGGTACCCGCAACCTGTCGCGCCCGACGCGGTTGCGCCACACTACTTCCGGGTTGAGCAGACCAGGATCGCCTATCCCCACGATGTCAGACCAGCGGGTGCTGACTTCGGTCTGGATCTGGACCTCGTCGCCACTTCCGGTGAGCACCCGGTAGGGCGCCAAACGCCGGGCGCAAGCCATCGCCTCGGTGATGGTCAGATGATCGGGATGGGCGAAGACCTCCGACCCCACATTGCCTTTGGCGCCGAGTCCGCGTTCGGTCAGCTCCAGCTGCATACCGCGGCGGGCTGCGAGCGGGTCCACCCTGGTACCGATCTCGACGAGGGTCACCGAATCGATGCCGTGATCGATGATGAGGCGTTCGGAACCGATCAGCGTGCCACTGTCGACAACGATGAGAATCTGCGGCCGGTCGGGAGACGGCTGTGCGGTCCGCGAGAACCGCTCACGCTCGGTGATCAGCGATGCCAACGACTCCTCGACCTCACCCAGCGAGTGGTAGACCAGTCGGGATGTGCCCACACCGTCGAACGCGGTCGGATGCTGGGCGTGTGGAAGCCATTTGAGCCAGTCCCAGTGCGGCGCCGCATGCCGGTTGACCACTGCCGCGACCAGAAATTGGTCGGGCCCGTGGAACATTGCCAGCTGACAAATCATGGCGCGCAACATGCCTCGCGCCACCTCGGGTGAGCCGTCGATGGTGACGGCCGCGAAACCTCTCAGGTTCAACGCGATTGGAAGCTCAGGCACCAGCGAGTGCGTCCGCACGAAACGGCGCAGCGCTACGGAGGCCACCGGCTCCAGTTCTTCGACCGGACCGATCTCCGGCGCCACCAGCTGGGCGGCGAGCCGCTGGTCCCCTACCCCGACGCGAACATGGCAGTAGTCGCTGTCGCCGGGACGCCGCTCCCACATGCGACGGCCCCCGGCCAACGTCCACAGGGCGGAGGGATCCGGGTTGTTCCAGAGCAGGGCCTTGCGCTGAGCACCACCGGTGTCGGTGACGTTCTTGCGCACCACCTCGAGATACCGCAAGTAATCCTTGCGGTCCTCGTTGATTTCGCTGGTCTTGGCTCCCTTGCCGCCGCTGTTGGACATCATGCTGACCATCGAGACCATCATCATGATCGGGAACATCATCATCATCGGGCTGCGCATCATCCCACTGCCCGCACCGCCGCCCAAGCTCCCCGAGGTAATGAAGAAGGCGACCATGCCCACCATCGCGACAACCATGACCACCGGCATGATCTTGGCGATGATCGGCGACGGCACCGGTCGCGGAATCTCCGGCGGTGGCTGCACATTGACCTCACCACCCGGCACCCGAGGCACCGCAAGCCGAGGTCGACGAATAAAGATTGTGGTGTTCACCCGACGCCCTCCGGTTCCCCCGCGTCACATCTCGTGGCAATCTGCCGTGTCCACGCTACCGTCCAGCCCACGGCGGGCTACAGGATAGGGCCGTTATATCCGGTGCCGCAACGAATTCGCAGACAAGATCGCCGGACCCGCTGGTCATACGATCGATGGCTGCCCGGTTGCGCCGAACCGCTGGCGGCGCTCAGCCGCGTTCGGCTAGTGTGCATGCGCAAAGATCAACGACCGTGGGGGCACAGAATGACACATGCGCAGTCGGGCGCCGAGCAACGTTCGGCGGTTCTCGAACTGTGCCGCGTTTCCATTCAGGCTGAGCGCACTCAGGTCGACTTGGCGCTGCCGACGAGTGTCCCGTTGGCCCTCTTGGTCGGTTCCATCGTCGACATCATCAACCAGCATGTCGGTGTCCCCGAGCTGACCAGCCCGGAGGACGCCGTCGAAACGCATTGGCGGTTGTCCCGGCCTGGTCAGCCACCACTGCAGATGTCCAGCACCCTTGGGGAGCTGGAGGTCCGCGATGGCGATCAACTGATTCTCACCCAGTCTGATGTCGCTGCACCGGATCCGCTGTTCGACGATGTCTTCCTCGCGGTGTCCACGTTCCGCACCGTGTCGGCACATCCATGGAGCCGGACGGCCGCCCGAATACTCGGCGCTTCGGTATGTGGGCTGGCCGCGTTACTCGGTGCGACCGCGCTATTACGCGCCGGCGCCACCAATCCTGGCTTGCTCCTTCCGATCATCGCGGTGGCGATCGCGCTTGTGGCAATCACCGCCGCGGTCTTTGCCAACAGGGTGTACGACGACCCGCTCGCCTCCGTGATGCTGAGCCATTGCGCTGTCGGCTTTTCGGCGGTGGCTGGAGCTCTCTTCGTACCCGGAAAGTACGGCGCTCCCCACGCGATGCTGGCGCTCATGGTGGCGATGGTCGTGTCCATCCTCGCCATGCGCGCAACCGGTACCGGCACAATGTCACTGATTGCGGTGGCTTCGGCATCACTCCTCGGGTTCGCCGCAGCGCTGGGTTACGTGCTGTTCGACCCCCCCATTTACGGCCTTGGGGCCGCGCTCGGCGCCGTGGGAATCTGCGCGGTGGCGCTGTCACCGCGCGTGGCGATGGTCCTCGCCCGGCTTCCCCTGCCCCCGGTACCCACACAGGGCGCACCATCTCGCCCGGAACATTCCACAGCTCCGATCGAAGCGATCGAGGGTCTCGACGGACTCGATACCGAGGGTGACGACGTCGAGGACGCGACGGCACTGCCACCGCTGCCCGACCTCCGCGAGAAGGCCCTCCGGGCGCACGCCGTGCTGACCGGATTGGTGTGTGGAACATCCGCTGTCACGGCAGTAGGCGCCGTGCTTGCGGTACTGACATTCTCCGGGGCGGGGACCCATCACCCCATCGGTGTGCACCGTTTCAGCGGTCTCGTGCTCGCGGGATTGATCTCGTTGGCGATGATGCTTCGAGCACGCTCGCATGCTGACCTCGCACAAACAGTGGCCATCAACCTGGGCGGCTTGGCCATTCCGGCAGCGGTATTCGCGTTCGTCGCCGTCGCCTACCCGACGGCCGCGGTGTTCACCACCGCATTGGCGGCGATCGCGGCCGGTTCAGCCATCGCACTTGGCTTCCTGGTGTCGGCACGTAAGTACTCACCCGTCTCGCGCCGAATGGTGGAGATCATCGAATACATTGCGTTGTCATTGATTGTTCCGGTAGCCGTGTGGGTGTGTGGCGTGTACAGCGCCGTGCGGGGATTGAACCTGCCATGAACCTCGGCGTGGCCCGCCGTACCGCCATCGCTGCAGCCGTCGTGATGTTGGCGATGTCATCGCAGTTGGCTACTGGTTCCGTGCATGTGCTCGCGACGGCTCACGCCTTTGCACCGCTCCCAGTCGACCCGAGCATGCTGCCCGGCCCGCGCCCTGCCGCCCCGATCGAGCCTACCGAGCAGAAGGAATTGTGCCGATTCCCCGGCATCGATCCCAAGCGTGACCTCAACAAGGTACCCACGCAACAGCGTGGACTGGACCTGCCGTTGGTCTGGCAGCTGTCGCGCGGCAGTGGCCAGACGGTCGCTGTGATCGACACCGGTGTCGCACGCAGTCCGCGGCTGCCACCGCTTATCCCTGGCGGCGACTACGTCTTCGAGGGCGGCAACGGGACTCAGGACTGCGATGCCCACGGCACCATCGTCGCCGGAATCATCGCGGCCGCACCGGATCCCACGGGGGCGAGTGCGTTCAGCGGCATCGCACCGGACGTCAGCCTCATCACCATTCGCCAATCCAGCGCGAAATTCGCCGTGAAAAACAAGGGCGGCGGAAACGACCGGGATGATCCCTCCAAGATCAGCGGCGTCGGAAATGTGGACACCCTGGCGATGGCGGTACGCACTGCCGCGGATCTCGGCGCGACGGTCATCAATATCTCCGAGGTGGCATGCGCCTCCGCCAAGCAGTTTCTGGATGACCGACCGCTGGGCGCCGCGCTGCAATACGCCGTGGACGTCAAGAACGTCGTGGTGGTCGTTGCCGCGGGGAATGTCGGCGACGGGCAGTGCAAGAACCAGAATCCGCCCCCGGATCCGGCCAGGCCCAACATCCCGGACTGGGATGCCGTCCTGGAGACGGTGAGTCCGGCCTGGTACAACGACCTCGTCCTCACGGTGGGCTCGATCGGCCCGGACGGGCAACCATCCAAGTTCAGCCTCGGCGGCCCCTGGGTCGACATCTCCGCTCCCGGCGAGGACATCATCTCGTTGGATCCCAACCGTGATGCGCTGACCAATGCCTACATGGGCGAGCAGGGTGCGGTGCCCATCCAGGGCACCAGCTTCTCCGCGCCGGTCGTCAGTGGCGTTGTCGCGCTGGTGCGTTCACGCTTCCCTCAGCTGAGTGCGCGTGAGGTGATGGACCGCATCAAGAACACCGCGCACCGGCCGCCCGGTGGCTGGGACCCGTATCTGGGCTTCGGCGTAGTGGACGCACTCGCCGCGGTCAGCGATGACCTCGCCACCACCAGTGATCTCGCGCGGGCCAACGCGGCCAAGAAGCTGCAGCTGCCTCCCGCACCTCCGCCTCCCGACCCACGACCGCGACACGTAGCCCTCATCGGAATTGCGGTATGCGCAGCATTTCTGGCTGCGGCACTGGCCATGCTGGCACCGGTTCGCAGACTCCGACAGAGCCGGAGCGACTCCCCCGACTAGCACTCTGTTAACGCGCGACTTACGACGGTGCTTGCGCCGATGTCGACGGGTTGATCGCCAAACCTGTCTTGTCGGGCGGCATTCCATCGTGCACGACGAGGGCGTCTTCCTTGCTCAGCCGCGGTCCGGGCGGCAGCAGCCCAACGATCGGCCACGGTGCGGCGACGGGTTCGACGGTGAGCCCCAGCGCTTTCGCTGCCTCGAGATTTCCGATACCGAAGCGCACACCGGTATCGAGAACGAGGTACAGAGATTCAGCGCGCCCGGTGTCTCCACCGAGACCGGTGGAGCGCACGAAAGCGCTTCGCGCGGGCGGAATGTAGGCCGTGTCGACGTTGGGGCCCTCCTTGTCTGCCTGCGCCAACACGACCGGCACCTGATCGGTCTTCAACGGCAGCGAATTCCCCAACAACAGTTTGGTGGCGGCATGCTCCTGCGTCTTTTCCTGACCAGGCTTCCAGCTGCTGCACAGCACCGACTTCTCCGGCACGTCGACAGTCTTACCCGCACGCTCCGGGAACGTCTGCACCGCAAGCAGATTGAGGCTGGGGTGCCCCGAAATCACGTCGGGCGCGACGGTAACTATGTCCTGCGCCCCCTGAGAATCGGAGAACCTGATGAGATCCGCGGTGACCTCATTGACACGTTGCACCCCGCTAGCGAGCACGACGTAATACTCGGCCGAATCCGCCCGGCTCATCTTAATGACCGATCCCACTCGAACTCCGGCGGTCGTGATGGGCGATGGCGCGCCAGCATCCGGGATGGGCGGCGGTGCAACGGCCGGCATCTCGGGAATGGCATTGAGCACAGACATCGAAATCGGTCGGGGCGTCACACCTTCCAGCCGCAGCGCACGGGTCACCGCGGGGTTCGTCAGGTCGACCGCCGCCCGCTTGCCGTCATAGAGCAAGTACATCTGGCTGTTAACCGTCACCAGGGCGTACCTATCCTTCGGCATCTCCTGGTTACCGTTCTCCAGAGTCACCTTGCCCGCGATCACAGTGGTGGTGACAGTGGAGCTCGGTGGAGGCGTCGAGACATCGCAGACCGTCCAGATGGTGTCGTCCCCTGTTAAGGGACCCGGAATCGACGCCGGCGCACCGGGAATCCCGACCAGCGGACCGCGTCGCGCCTTGGCCAGTTCGGAATCCTTGACCGGCTTGGGGTTCTCGTTGTTCCCGGAGATCAACCGAGCCGATGCCAGATTGAGTGCGGGATGCAGCGTGTCCTGGATCCGGACATAGACCGCTCCGGTGTCCTTGGCCATGACAATGGGCTGGTCACCCAGCGGCATGTTAGGGCGAAAGAACGCCAAGATCGCGCAACCGGCAACCATCACAGTGGCCAGCGCAATACCGACCGTGAGCGAGCTCGACTGCGACCGCATCGGGTCGTGAATCATTCGGACGTCACGGCGAACCAGTGCATGCTCCATGCGCCGCACCAGGAACCGGTACCCGCTCACCTGCAGCCGAGTGGTCGGTTGTCGCGCCATCGTCCCCCCTCCGTGAAACTCGGGTCTACGGCCTATTGATGACCGTCTCGGCCGACCCCGATCGTGTTAGATCCTACGTACCGGCCACACGGGCCTGCAGCCTATTGCAATACTGGGCAACCACGATAGGTTGCGGGTGGCAACCGCGGTGATCGAGTCGGGTCAAGCGTTGCGTTACGGCGGGACAGAAGGGGGAAATGTGACCTCGAGTGGGGCGGCTCCGACACAGGTACGTCGGGCCACGATGCCGATCCAGATCATGGTGGTTTCACAGCTGCTGATACTCGGCGCAATCCTCGTTTCATTGTTGTTCGGCTGGCCGTGGTGGGCTGCGCTGTTGATTGCGATCGTGTCGTTGGCGCTTGTCCTCGGCCGATGGGGAGGCCAGACCGTCAGACATTGGGCCGTCACCGGTTTCAGGTATCTGACGGGCCGCACCTACCGAAGCTCGGGCAGTATCGCCGATACCCCGAGCAGCCAGGACAGTTGGACCGGAACCCGTTGGGAAAACGGCAAACTCATCACGGTGCTGGAAATCAGCGCAACCCAGCGCCATCCCTCGGTCATCACCCCGGATCACTGCGCGACCGACTCCCTCGTACCGCTTCGTGTGCTGCGGGAGTGCATGCAGCAGAACGATATCGAGCTCGAAAGCATCGACGTCATCAGCAACGGCCAGCGCACCGCGCAGGGCACGGTCTTGCGCGGTGGCTATGACCGGCTCGTGGGTCCCCTGCCTGCCGTTGCCATTCGCACCGTGTGGGTGGTGCTGCGGTTCGACCCCGGCGCCAATGTGGACGCGGTGTTCCGTCGCGGAGGTGGGCGGCGCGGTGCGGAAAGATGCGCCGTTATCGCCACTGCACGCGTTCGACGGGCCTTGGCTGCGTCACACTGCAGCAGCACCATCCTGCAGGCCGGACAGATTCACCGAATCAGCGCCGAGATGCTCCGCCAATATGCGGGCGCGCCCATGCATGAGGAGTGGAGCGGACTCATGCTGATCGACTCGTACAACGTCGCCATGGGCATTGACCCGTGGTACATCACCGATGCCACGCTGACCGGATTGTGGGCCCGGCCAACGCTGGAGACCACGGTGACGGTACGAGTGCGCCCCGCCGCGAAAGGCCGCACATCGGTTGGCGCGCTGGTCCGGTGGGCCACCGACGAACAACTCCCGGTACGCCGTTCCACCGGAATGACCTCGCTCAACGGCAGCCAACGCGACGCGTTCTTCGCCGGACTTCCCGTGGGCGCCATCGGTTTGGAGTACCTGACACGCAGCATCGAGATGAGCAACGAGGAGCTCGACGGTATACATCTGCCGACATCCGGCTGCGGACAGTTGATTGGATCGGACATGTCGGGCCGGGCTATCGCGGCGCGGTTGTCCGGACTCGGTGTACATACCGTGGTCGTACGTGCCGAGCTCTACGTATGCCAGCAGGTGGTACTCCGATCGGTGGCGGTCGGTGCGCTCGCCGTCGTCTACACCGACCGACCACACATGTGGGATGTCATGGTGACCTCAATCGGTGACGCCAACCGCATCCAATTCGCCAGTGGCCCAGGATTTATCGACCCCCGATGCACTCTGGCGGTGGTGGACGGCATGCAGCCGACCGCGCTACCGAGCAACTGCACGGCCCTGCACATCATCAGCAGCGAGTACGACGCACTTCCGGCCCGGCCCGATGTCATCATCGACCAACCCAATGGGTACGGCGACCACATACTTCTCACCGCGGGCGCTGAAACCATCCAGGTCCGCCTGGTCACCGTGAGCGACGAGCTCGCCTACTTGGGCCGGCCGATACAGGCCTACGCGCAGTAACTTCGCGCCGGCGGCCGCTAGGGCTCGTCGCGCATGCGCTCCCGGTAGGCGGCGACATGCTGGCGGTTGCCACAGTTTCCGGTATCGCAGAACATCCGGGACCTGTTACGCGACAAGTCCACCAAGACGGCGTCGCAGTCCGGGGCGGCGCAGGTCTTCAAACGCCGCTGCTCCCCGGTGCGCATCAGGTCAGCGAATACCATGGCGGTCTCGGCACCGAGGCGGTCCGCCAGCGGCGCATCACTGGCAGCCATGTGCAAGTGCCAGTCGGGCTCTTCGACGTGCCGGGTGAGCCACGGCGAAGCGTGGGTATCGGCCAGCAGCGCGTTGACCTGCCGGACCACGTACTCCTCGTCGTTGATATGCGCCCAGATATCGCCCAACCGCATACGTAGCACCTTCACGGCGTGAAGCTCGGCCTCGTCGCCGTCACGCCTACCCGTCCAGCCGTACCGGTCGAGCAGCGGCGGTAACGCCACCAGATCCGTGAGCAGCTCCCGATCATTGCGCGCAGTGTTGATCAGTTCTGCGGCGGACCGCAGCCCCTGCTCTGTGTCATGAGTGAAAATCATTTGACACCTGACACCCTTCATGTCTATGGTCATGACCGTATTCAAGTTTACTCATGACACGTGGGAGGTGCGGTGAACGACAGGGCCACTTTCCGAACTGGGCTGGTCCTCGCCATAGCCTCGGCCGCCACCTTCGGGTTTTCCGGCCCCTTCGCCAAGTCACTCATGGCTGCCGGGTGGTCGCTGACGGCCGTGGTCACCGCACGCTTGGCCACCGGTGCCGCAGTCATGATCGTGGCTGCCTGCATACTGGCGCCAGGATGGTTCTCCGAGGCTCGTCGTCACGCCAAAGTCGTTGTGCTCTACGGCATCATTCCCGTCGCGGGCGCCCAGTTCTGCTACTTCGGCGCGGTCAGACACATGTCGGTGGGAGTCGCGATGCTCCTCGAGTTCCTGAGCCCCATCCTGGTAATCGCGTGGACATGGCTTTACACACGGCAGCGCCCGCGCACCCAGGTGCTCGCCGGGGCCACTCTTGCGCTGGCAGGAATGCTGTTGGTACTCAACATCTTCAGCGGCGCACGCGTAGAGCCCGCGGGTGTGCTGTGGGGACTGGGCGCGGCGGTATGCGCCGCGTACTACTTCATTTCGTCGCACCGCGCGGGCGGCAAGGCACAAGGGCTGCAACCCATCACGTTGACCACAAGCGGTCTGCTCGTCGGCACCATCGCCGTGAGCGGCTTCGCGCTCACCGGGCTTATGCCCACGACCTTCTCCGCACAGGACGTTCAGGTCGCCGGTTGGCATGCGCCGGTGTACGTACCCATCCTTGTGCTCGGGGTGGTCACCACGGCGATCGCCTACCTCACCGGTATCGCTGCCATTGCCCGGCTCAAGCCAAGTTATGCCTCGTTGATCGGCCTCACCGAAGTGCTGTGCGCGGTAATCGCGGGCTGGGTGCTGCTCGGCGAGACCATCGCACCCGTCCAGTATGTGGGCGCCGCAGTCATTCTCGCGGGACTCGTGCTCGCACATCAGGGCGGGGACAGACAATCGCACTCCGAATCCAATGCAGCGAAGAACACAGCATCGCGACCTGCAGGAATGAAATCACATGGCAACGACAGCGAATTATCCGTAATCTCAGCATGTGACGCTACAACCGAATCCACGCCCAGCCAGTAAGTTCCTCACCGCCGCCGCTCGCGCGGCGGTTGTTTCGGTTGCGGCCATCATGTTGACCACGGGTCTGGCGGTAATTCTCCCCGCTACCGCTTCGGCGGCATGTCCCAATGTCGAGGTGTCCTTCGCCCGCGGACGCAGCCAACCGCCCGGACTCGGCGATATCGGCGAGGCCTTCGTCGGCGCGCTACGCAATCGTGTCAAGAACATCAATGTCTACGCGGTGCGCTATGACGCCAACACCGACGTGGGTGGCGGCGCCAACGACCTGAGCGCACACCTGCAGCAGACCGCCAACAACTGCCCCGACACCAAACTCGTCGTCGGCGGCTACTCGCTGGGTGCGGGCGTGGTCGACACCGCTCTGGGTTTTCAGGGCCCGGTATCGATCGGCGACTTCTTCAACTTCAGCAACCCGGTTCCACCGGAGGTGGGCGACCACATCCGTGCGATCGTCACGTTCGGCAATATCGTCAACCGCTTCGCCCCGATCCAGAATCTGGCCGGCGCGTATGGAGATCGGGTTCTTGACCTGTGCAATGACGGCGACCCCGTATGCATGGGTGGCGATAACGACAGCTGGAAGTCCCACACCTCATACCCGACGGCGCTGATCAACCAGGCTGCGGACTTCGCGGCAGCCAGAGTGAACTAGCCTCGCCGGGGTGACTGTTTCCCAGATCACCCACCGTCAGCTGTCGGTCAATGGAATCGACATGCATGTCGCCGAGCAGGGCGAAGGCCCGGCGGTCGTTCTATGCCACGGCTTTCCCGGACTCTGGTACACCTGGCGCCACCAACTGGCCGCACTCTCCGCGGCCGGATATCGGGCGATCGCACCGGATATGCGCGGATACGGACACACGACGGCGCCGCGGGACGCTACCGCCTATGACCGCGGCACCACCGTCAACGACCTCGTCGGCCTGTTGGACGCCCTGGATCTGCAGGACGCGGTGTTCTGCGGACACGATTTCGGGGCACATCTGGTGTGGGACATGCCTGCCTGGGCAGGGGATCGAGTCTCTGCCCTCATCCAGCTGTCGGTACCGCGCACCCGGCGCCTCCCGGTGAAACCCAGCGTCGGCTTCAAATATCTTGCGTCGCAGCACTTCACACACCTGGAGTACTTCCAAGAACCCGGAGTAGCGGAGGCTGAGCTCAACTCGCAGCCAAAGGCGTTCTTAGCCGCGCTATTCAACGCTCTCAGCGGCGCCAACCGTTATCTGGACTGCTGGGCCTTCCCCGCCTACGCGGACGGTAAGCGCAACGGTTATCTGGACGTATTGCCCGGCCCCCCTCCCCTGCCGTGGAATTGGCTTACCGACGCAGACCTGGACTACTACGCGAATGAATTCGCGCGGACAGGGTTCACCGGCGGACTCAATTGGTACCGAGCGGAGGACCAGGTGTGGGCCCAGAACGAGCACCTGCACGACGTGCCGATCAACGTGCCGGTGGCATTCATCGCCGGATCGGCCGACCCGGTCCTGGAAATGCTCGGCCGCGACCCGATGACCGCGATGGCCGATCTCGTTCCCGGCCTGAGGTCCGTCCTGATCGTCGAGGGTGCCGGCCACTTCGTCCAGATGGAGCAGCCGGGCGCGGTCAACGGCGCGATGATCGACTTCCTCGGAGCGCTCCTGCCCAGGTGACGAGGGCCATACCGCACCGATATGACAGGTAGGTTGACTTACCCGTAGCATTCGCGTGTGACGACGCACAATGCTGTTTGGCCTGCAATCTTGCACATCCGGCGGTGGGGATACCTGGTCGCCGCTCTGCTCATGTTCACCGGCGTGCTGACGGTGTCGAACCCGGGCACCGCAACCGCCGACCCTTGCGCCGCAGTCGATGTCTCCTTCGCCCGCGGCCGCGATGAGCCGCCGGGCCTCGGCCGTGTGGGGGATGCTTTCGTCGGAGCGCTGCAGAACAAGGTCGGCAGCTTGAGTGTCTATCCCGTGAACTACAGCGCCGGTCTGCTCTCCACCGGGGAAGGTGCCGACGACTTACGCGGCCACCTCAGCGAGATTGCGGCATCCTGCCCCAACACGAAACTCGTCATCGGCGGCTACTCGATGGGAGCGACTGTGGTCGACGATGTCGCCGACAGTCCACCACCGGGGATCAGAGGGGTCGCGACATTCGGGAACGTCGCGCGCCGCGAGGGGCAGATGTCCGGCCCCCTTGCTGGGCGATGGATCGACCAGTGCAACCCCGGCGACCCCGTCTGCGATAGTGGCGGGCGTTCCTGGACCGCACATCAGACCTACGAGCAGACCAACCTGCCCGCCCAGGCCGCGTCCTTCGTGGCAGGCAAGCTCTAAAAAAGAACAACGCGCGGCCGCGTCGCCCCGTAATATCAGGGCGTGACCACGCATCGGCGGGGCACGAGGGTCGGCGTGGTCCTAAGTTTTCTTGTCCCCTTGACGATCTTTGCGCTGTCAGGGGTGAATGTTGTTGGGCTCGTTCATGCGATCCCTACCGCTTCGGCGGATCCATGCTCGGATGTCGACGTCTCGTTTGCGCGCGGACGTAAGGAACCGGTCGGTCTGGGCCGGGTGGGCGACGAATTCGTGGATTCCCTGACACCACGCATCACTGCGACCGGAGCCACTATGAACGTCTACCCCGTCAACTATGACGCGGGGATCTTCTCGGCCGGCGGCGGGGCCAATGACCTGAGCAATCACCTGCAGTCGGTCGCGGCGAGCTGCCCACGAACCAAGTTCGTCATCGGCGGGTATTCGATGGGCGCCGAAGTGATCGACACGATCATCGGTGTCCCGAATGTCGGTCTCGGGTTCAGTCGTCCTCTGTCAGCGTCGGTAGGCGACCGTATCGTCGCCATCGCGACATTCGGAAACGCAACGCACCGAACCGGTGGACCATTAAGCGGCATTGCCGGCGTATACGGCTCGCGCGCAATCGATCTCTGCAACCAGGGAGATCCCATCTGCATGGCCGGACCAAATAACAGCTGGGACGCTCACACCTCGTACGAGCGCACCGGATTGCCCGCCGAGGCGGCAGCTTTCGTCGCATCGAAGCTCAACCGGCACGGCGAAAGCGAGCCCACCGAATAGGGGGTTAGCCCGCACTAGTCGACCGCTGGCCTAACCCGTATGTCGCGGGTGATCAACACGCGTGCCGCCATCTGATTGTCCGGCGGATAGTCGACGCCGACCAGCGTCAGTCCGCGCGCCGGTGCGGCCGCGAAATCGCTTGAACGCCTTTCATTCTTCAGCAGGTCGGCACACCACTGCACCGATCGCCTGCCCTCCCCCACCGCCAGCACGGCACCCACCAGTGAACGCACCATTGACCAACAGAAAGCATCGGCGCTCACGCGTGCGGTCAGCCGAGGCCCGTCGGCCGCCCAATCGAATCGCTGCAACTCACGGATGGTCGTAGCACCTTCACGGTGGCGGCAGAACGCCGCGAAATCGCGTAACCCCAACAGATTCCGCGACGCTTCGTTCATCGCATCCACGTTCAGCGGGTGGTGCCACCCGACGACATCATGCCGCTCCAGGGGCAGTACACCGAACAGCGCGGTGGAAAACCTGTACTCGTAATGGCGTCGCAGCGCGGAGAACCGGGCATCGAAATGTGCTGGGGCCCGCGAGATATCGAGCACCCGTACGTCATTGGGCAGAAACCGGGACAGCCGACGAATCAACAGATCAAATTCGAGGGCATCCGCACGCCGGGATCTGCCGAGGATTCCCGGGAGCTGTGTCGCAGGGATATCGATATGCGCTACCTGTCCGGTCGCGTGCACTCCCGCGTCCGTGCGCCCGGCCGCATGCAGCGACACCGGCTCCCGCACGATAGTCGTGAAGGCCTCACCCAGCACGCCCGCCACGGTGCGCTGGCCTACTTGAGCCGCCCAACCCGCGAATCCGGTTCCGTCATAGGCGATATCGAGCCGTAAACGAACAAGCCCGCCATCAGAGATGGCGGGCTTGTTGTCAGATGTGACCAAGATCAGGCCTTCTTGTCTGCGTCCTCAACATCAGAAACCTCAGCCTCGGGAGCATCCGCCTCGTCAACCTCGGCCTCAGCCTCGGCAGCGGCATCGTCCGCGGTGTCGGTCTCGACCTCGACGACCTCTTCTACAGGAGCTTCCTCAGTCGCCTTCGTAGACCCAACCCGGCGAGCCCGGTCGGCCTCGGAGGTGACCGTCTTCTCCTTCACCAGCTCGATGATCGCCATGGGCGCGTTATCGCCCTTGCGGTTCTCGACCTTGATGATGCGGGTGTAGCCACCGTTGCGATCGGAGTAGAACGGACCGATCTCCGCGAAAAGGGCGTGCACGACGTCCTTGTCGCGGATCTTCTTGAGCACCTCGCGCCGGTTGTGTAGATCGCCCTTCTTGGCGTGGGTGATCAGCTTCTCGGCGTACGGCCGCAGCACGCGGGCCTTGGTCTCGGTGGTCTTGATCCGACCGTGCTCGAACAGTGCGGTGGCCAGGTTCGCCAGGAGCGCCTTCTGGTGCGAAGACGACCCACCGAGCCGGTGACCCTTTGTGGGCTTGGGCATTGCAACTATCTCCTATTCGGGGCCGGCCCCCGTATCAGGTAGGGCCGGGACGGATTGTGTTAGAGCTGTTCGGTTTCGGCGAAGTCCTGGTCGCCATCGAAGTCGTACGAGGCGCTGTCCGACCACGTGCCGGTGGCGACGTCGTATCCGGCGACCTCGGACGGATCAAAGCTGGTCGGGCTGTCCTTGAGAGACAGGCCAAGCTGATGCAGCTTGATCTTCACCTCGTCGATGGACTTCTGACCGAAGTTGCGGATGTCCAGCAGGTCCGACTCGGTGCGGGCGACCAGCTCGCCGACGGTGTGCACACCCTCGCGCTTGAGGCAGTTGTACGAACGGACGGTCAGGTCCAGGTCCTCGATGGGCAGCGCGAACGAGGCGATGTGGTCTGCCTCGGCCGGCGACGGCCCGATCTCAATACCCTCGGCCTCGACGTTGAGCTCGCGTGCCAGACCGAACAGCTCAACCAGCGTCTTACCGGCCGAGGCCAGCGCGTCACGCGGGGTGATCGAGTTCTTGGTCTCGACGTCCAGCACCAGCTTGTCGAAGTCGGTGCGCTGCTCGACGCGGGTGGCGTCCACCTGGTAGGTGACCTTCAGCACCGGCGAGTAGATGGAATCGACGGGGATGCGACCGATCTCGGCACCCGAGGCCTTGTTCTGCACGGCCGGGACGTAGCCGCGACCACGCTCGACGACGAGCTCGATCTCCAGCTTGCCCTTGTCGTTCAGGGTCGCGATGTGCATGTCCGGGTTGTGCACGGTCACACCGGCGGGCGGCACGATGTCACCGGCTGTGACGGCGCCCGGTCCCTGCTTGCGCAGGTACATGGTGACGGGCTCGTCCTCTTCCGAGGACACGACCAGGCTCTTGAGGTTCAGGATGATGTCGGTGACGTCTTCCTTCACCCCTGGAACGGTGGTGAACTCATGCAGCACACCGTCGATCCGGATGCTGGTGACGGCCGCGCCCGGGATGGACGACAGCAGGGTGCGCCGCAGCGAGTTGCCCAGGGTGTAGCCGAAACCCGGCTCCAGGGGCTCGATGACGAAGCGCGACCGGTTTTCGGCCAGCGTGTCCTCGGACAGGGTGGGTCGCTGAGAAATCAGCATGGTGTTTCTCTATCTCCTTCTCGGCACCCGCTATTTGATGCCGGTCAAGTGGGTCTGCAGCAGAATCGCTACAGACGATTACTTCGAGTAGAACTCGACGATCAGCTGCTCGGTGAGCGGCACGTCGATCTGGGCGCGCTCGGGCAGCTGGTGCACGAGGATGCGCTGGCGCTCGCCAACGACCTGCAGCCAGCCCGGGATGGGCCGGTCGCCCGCGGTCTCGCGTGCGACCTCGAACGGCAAGGTGTTCAGCGACTTTTCCTTGACGTCGATGATGTCGTACTGCGACACCCGGTAGCTGGGCACGTCCACCTTCACGTTGTTGACGGTGAAGTGGCCGTGGCTCACCAGCTGACGTGCCATCCGTCGGGTGCGGGCAAGGCCTGCCCGGTACACGACGTTGTCGAGGCGGGTTTCAAGGATCTGCAGCAGCTGCTCACCGGTCTTACCCGAGTGCCGGTTGGCCTCGGCGTAGTAGCGACGGAACTGCTTCTCCATCACGCCGTAGGTGAAGCGAGCCTTCTGCTTCTCCTGCAGCTGGGTGCGGTATTCGCTCTCCTTGACCCGCGCGCGACCATGCTGGCCGGGGGGGTAAGGACGCTTCTCGTACGCGCTGGAGCCACCGACGAGGTCGACGCCCAGACGACGGGACTTGCGAGTGACGGGTCCGGTATAACGAGCCATTTAGTTCAAGCCTCCCTTAGACCCGGCGCCGCTTGGGCGGACGGCAACCGTTGTGCGGCTGTGGAGTGACATCGGAAATCGCGCCCACCTCGAGGCCAGCGGCCTGCAGCGAGCGGATGGCGGTCTCGCGGCCGGAGCCGGGACCTTTGACGAACACGTCGACCTTCTTCACGCCGTGCTCCTGTGCCTTGCGAGCCGCGCTCTCGGCAGCCAGCTGTGCGGCGAACGGGGTTGACTTACGCGAACCCTTGAAGCCGACATGGCCGGAGGACGCCCAGGCGATCACGTTGCCCTGCGGGTCCGTGATCGAGACGATGGTGTTGTTGAAGGTGCTCTTGATATGCGCAGCGCCGAGCGGGATGTTCTTCTTTTCCCGACGACGGGTCTTCTGCGCCTTCTTGGGGCCGGAACCGGCGCCCTTCTTTGGTGGTGCCATTGCGGGTTACCTGGCCTTCTTCTTGCCGGCGATGGTGCGCTTGGGTCCCTTGCGGGTACGCGCATTGGTCTTGGTCCGCTGACCGCGCACCGGCAGGCCACGACGGTGGCGCAGGCCCTGGTAGCAGCCGATCTCAATCTTGCGGCGGATGTCGGCCTGGACCTCGCGGCGCAGGTCACCCTCCACCTTGAGAGAGGCTTCGATGTACTCGCGCAGCTGAGTCACCTGATCATCGGTCAGGTCCTTGCTGCGCTGCTCGGGGCTGATACCCGTGGCGGCCAGGATCTCCTTGGAACGGGTCCGGCCAACGCCATAGATATAGGTGAGCGCGATTTCCATACGCTTATCGCGCGGTAGGTCAACGCCTACTAAACGTGCCATGCGGCAGTTCCTCTTTCATTCAACGAAGGTCTGTTCCCAGTCCGCCCCCTCTAGGTTGGGGCCCCGGCCTTCGTTCCGGGGGTGTCTGACCAGCGATTCCGGTCAGTGGTTCTGGGAGGTCATCATTCAGTTGTTGCTGGCTGGCTGTTACGCCTAGCCCTGCCGCTGCTTGTGGCGGGGGTCCTGGCAGATCACCATGACGCGCCCGTGCCGGCGAATCACGCGGCACTTATCGCAGATCGGCTTGACGCTCGGGTTGACCTTCACGTTCTTCGATCCTGTCTCGCAGTTGTAGTTACTTGTACCGGTAAACGATCCGACCGCGGGACAGGTCGTAGGGAGACAACTCCACCACCACTCTGTCCTCGGGCAGGATGCGGATGTAGTGCTGCCGCATCTTGCCGCTGATGTGGGCGAGCACCTTGTGTCCGTTCTCCAGCTCAATGCGAAACATCGCATTGGGCAGGGGTTCGACCACCCGACCCTCGACCTCGATGGCTCCGTCTTTCTTAGCCATATCCTCCGCGATTCTTATTGCCTGCTCCGGCTATCGCCGGCATGACACGGCAAACCCTTACCGACCCTCGAAACGTGAGCCGGTGACAGGAAAATCCAGGACTGGGCACGCACATAGTCGGCACGTAAGCCGCACCGTTGGTCAAGGGTACTCGCGTAACGCCCCCAAGCCAAACTGGCCAAGAGTCCGGTCAGTATCCCCGAATGCCCTAGGACCAGGTGACTCCCGACCTGCTGATATGGGGAATCGCCGTGGGCCGCACCAGGCCGGCAGTCAGCCATGCCCCCGCGAGCCATATATGGGGTGCGGATTTGGCTGCGACGGTCCGCCTGGCACGCATCGAGACATCCGAACCGTCCAGGACTCGCTGGGCCCGAACGGACAGTATCCGGTTACGCACTCCCGACCGACGCCGCTCGCGAGCGCTGCGGTTGATCGCCAGCCAGGCCGCCGCAAGGTCACTGGGCTCGCCCAACGCCTCCGCAATGGCATCCGCGGCAGCGACCGCGTCAGCCACACCCGAGTTCAGGCTGCGTCCACCCAGCGGCGCGAACTGGTGAGCGGCCTCGCCCGCGAGCAGCACCCGGCGGTTGACGTCGGTGTAGCTGGCGGCCACTCCTTGGACGGTCTGATGCACCTCGACCGACCTGATGTGGTCCGCATACCAGTCGTCACCGGTCAGCGCCGTGACCCAGGAGCGCACTTGTTCTGCGGTCGGTGCGGTCGCTTCGTCCTCAGGCAGGTACTGGACATCCAGGCGCAGCCCATCCGGGTACGGCAGGCGAATGGCGTGCCGCTCGCCGAGATCGGGGTGGTGGTACTGGATCTGCACGGGTAGATCCGCAGTGACGCCGTCAGCGTGTGGTTCGACGTCGATCACCACGCACGGCGGGGACGGCGGGCGATCCGACATGCCGATACCCAGTGCTTGGCGAATGGCCGACCTGGTGCCGTCGGCGGCAATGACGTAGCTGGCGCGCACCCGGTCGCCGCTTGCGAGGGTGAGCCGCGCTCCGGTGTGATCGGTGCTGATGTCGGTGACCGCGGCACCCGAGTGGTACTCAACACCCAGGTCCAGCGCCTCGGCCAATGTCTCGTCTTCAATTGCTTTCTGCGACAAGCTCATTCCCCAGGCCGCCGGATTCCACGGGCCGGGCATCCGCGATGGAGCGTACGAGGACATGACGAATACCGGTCGGCCCTGGTAGAAGGTCTGGACACCGTGAACCGCCAACGCCGACCCGCGCAGCCGGGCGCCGAGCTCGGGTGCCACCCGGTCATATCGCCGCAATGTCGAGTGCCCGACAAATGTGGCGCAGTTCCGGTGCCGCTGACGCTCTTTCGAGCCGGCAGCCTCGAGCACAACCACGTGAATTCCCCGGCGTGCCAATACCGCGGCAGCAAGCAAACCGACAGGTCCGCCGCCGACCACCACGACGGCGTCATCGGTGACGTCCCGGCGTGCGTCCGCTGATACCGCCGCAAGGTGAGGCACACCATGACGGTACCGCGCGGGGCAAATCGTGCGCCTACCGATATTTCGGTCCGTATATTGAGGCCACTACCTGGTGCGGCGCACGCCTGAGCAATTGAGCACGTAGCCAAGCAGGGCGGATTCGTGGTACGTAAGTCGGAAATGGCGCATAGCGCCGCTGGCATAACTACCTCGCCACCCGAGGCCTTGGCTGCCCCAGATCCGATGAGAATGCCCCAGATTCAGACTGATGGGTCAGCGCAGCGGACCGGAGGGCTCGCTCGTTCCGGCTCGAAGTAGTCGCCCACGGCGCTCCCCTGAGAACTGTCCGTCGCGGATCACTGGAGTCCCCTCAAGTAATACCCATTGCATACCGGCGGGCGGTGTTTCGGGATGACTGTAATTGCCGGCGTGGTCGATGACATCAGGGTCGAAAATGCATATATCAGCAGCGGCACCGCGCCCCAACCAGCCCCGATCTGAAAGTCCGAACTGTGAAGCAGATGCGGATGTCATCTTTCGCACAGCCTCGCCGAGAGACACGATCTCACGGTCACGGACGTAGGTGCCGAGGAAGCGAGGAAAGGTCCCGTATGTGCGTGGATGAACAAGACCCGTAGGGACATCGTTGTCTGAACCGATCGAGATGAGCGGGCTCCGCATGAGGGTTTCGACGTCGTCGGCCCGCATGACATGCAGCACGGTGTCGGCCGCAGGGTCGGTGAGAAGCAGATCGCACAGGGTGTCCCATGGGTCGCGATCACCTGTGATGTCGGCGAGGGTTCGACCGGCGACGGCAAGATCTGCATGTCGGGTGACAGTCAGGTCGTCGGGTCGGATCTCACGCCAAATTCCTGCTCCCACAAACTCGACAGGATCCTCAGCGATCCGGCGTAGCCGCAGCCGTTCCAGGGGATCGGCCAATCGTTCCCGAAGCCTGCTCTTGCCTCCTTCGGAGGCGAGCGTCGGGAGCACTGCTACGAGACCGGTACTGCAGGCCTCGTACGGGTACAGATCGCCGAGCACGTCCACCCCGGACAAGCGGGCCTGAGTGATGCGTTCGAGCAGGTGGGGCGCCGCCCCGTGCGCGGCGTATCCGGAGGCTTTGCAGTGCGATACCTGAAGCCGAATTCCAGCCGCCCGGGCAACAGCAATCGCCTCGTCGACGGCGTCGAGTAGCCCCTCCCCCTCGTTGCGCATGTGCGTTGCATAGCTCGCGCCCCAGCGGCGTGCGACCTGCGCGAGCGCAATGAGTTCGTCGCGCTCGGCGTAGGCGCCCGGCACGTACTCGAGTCCCGACGACCAGCCGACGGCGCCTGCAGCGAATGCTTCGTCGGCGAGCTCGCACATCCGCTCCAGCCCACCGGGTGGCAGCTTCCGTTCGAACCCTGCCACTGCGATGCGCAGCGTGTTGTGACCCACGAGCGCTGCGAGGTGGTTCGTCGTTCCGGCCACATCGACGGCATCGAGGTAGTCGACGAATCGAGGGAAGGAATGTCCCATCTCTGCCACCACCTCAGCGGCGTGATCCGAATGTGTTGGCGCGCAGGTGTATCCGCAGTTGCCGACGATCTCGGTCGTCACTCCCTGTAGCAACTTGAAGGGCTGCGGATCGGGCATGAACGGGACGGTGTCGGAATGCGTATGCGGGTCAACGAATCCTGGCGTCACCGCGAGACCGTCCGCGTCGATGCGTTCGCGGGTAGGGCCGAGGTCCGCGCCGATCGCCGCGACTCGACCGTCGGCGATGGCCACGTCGGCGGTGATGCCCGCTCCACCGAAGCCGTCGTAGACCGTGCCGCCGAGAATGATCAGGTCATGCATGTGCTGCCACCTTCGAGTTAGCGATCGCCTCGCCGTCCTTCTCGCCGGCGGCGGTGCGGGCTGGTGTTGGCTGGCTGCTCACCACTTCCGAGCGGGCGGGGGCGGTGACGGTGAATCTGAACGTCGCCTTGAGGTCGGGCTGTTCCAACACCGCGAACATACGCCGTGAATCCGGCACTTCGAACTGGGAGTGCTTTCGCGCGCTCCGCCACCTCGACTCGGGTCAGGTTCTCTCCGGGCATGTATGTCTCCTCGCTGTTTCCCGTTTTGCGCTCGACACGCCACCGGCCAATGGATCGGTCCCGGCTCGAACCGGGTAGCCGTCAGCTGCACTGCAGGTCGAATCTGGTCGGTCCGGAACCGAACTGGACAAGGTCGGTGGATCCCGCGCCGACGACTATCCGGCCCGATGCGCAGCTGCCGATCCACTGCCCCTCCCCAGAGATCACCGTCCCGCTCGCGGGCAGGGACGATCCGAACCTTCCGTTGGTTACTTAGTTCGGAGGACAAGACCGCCTACCTGCCGACAGATCACTGCTCGACGGCATCGGCATCGCGGCAATCGCGATCTCGGCAGTGACATACCTGGTGCGGCGCGCGCCGCACCAAGTGAGCACGTAGCCAGCGGGGCGGATTCGTGGTACCTATGTCGGTAGTGGCGAACATTGCCGTCGGCAACGGGGAGGGGGTCGGGTGGACGGTCTGACGATCGGATATCTGGCGGCCTTCGCGGTCGGAGGCATCGCGGTGCTCTCAGCGCTGCTGCTCACCGATATCGGCCACGGCGACGGGATGCCGTTTCTGAGCCTGACCTCGCTTTCCGCAGCGCTCACCGGCGCAGGCGCCGGTGGATTCGTCGGCTCGGCGCTGCACATCGCGCCACTGCCGACGGCGATCGTCGCCGTGGTGTGCGCCGTTGCCCTGGTGTCGATCCTGCAACTTTTCCTGACATACCTGCGGGGCCAGCAAGCGAACTCACACTCCGGTCGTGCGTCCTATGTGGGCAGGCTCGGCACCGTAACCCTCGAAGTGCCCGCCGGAGATGGCTGGGGTGAGATCGCGTTCATCGATGCCGACGGCAACCGGGTGCATTCGCGAGCGATCAGCGATGAGCCTTCTGAACTGTCCAAGAACACTGCGGTCTACATCGCCGATGTCGACTCGGAATACCTGCACGTCGTCGCCATCCCCGAAGCGCCATCCGGCGCAACCACGAAGGACCTCATATGAGTTTGCTCGTTATCATCGTCATCATCGCGATCGCGGTACTGGTGCTATTCGTGGCCCTGCCGCTGATTTACGTCCGCAACTACATCAAGGTGCCGCCCAATGAGGTCGCCGTCTTCACGGGGCGCGGCCAGCCGAAGGTGGTGCGCGGTGGCGCCCGGTTCAAGATGCCCGGTATCGAGCGGGTGGACATCATGTCGCTCGAACCGTTCAACGTGAACATCAACCTGCAGAATGCGTTGTCCAACAATGGCGTTCCGGTCAACGTCGAGGCCGTGGGCCTGGTGCGAATCGGCTCTAACGACGAGGCCGTGCAGACCGCTGTCCAACGCTTCCTGACCGCGGATCTGAGCGAATTGCAGCGGCAGATCAATGAGATCCTGGCAGGCAGCCTGCGCGGCATCACAGCCACCATGACCGTCGAGGACCTGAACTCGAATCGTGATTCGCTGGCGCGCAGCGTGGTGGAGGAAGCAGGCGGTGACCTCTCCCGCATCGGTATGGAGGTCGATGTCCTCAAGATCGCGGGCATCTCCGACCGCAACGGATATCTGGAGTCGCTGGGGCAGCGTCGTATCGCCGAGGTCCGCCGCGATGCGACGGTCGGCACGGCCCAAGCGGAACGGGACGCGCAGATTCAATCGGCACAGGCCCGGCAGGCCGGCTCCATCGCGCAGGCCGAGGCCGATACCGCGATCGCCTCCGCCAACCAGAAGCGCGACGTGGAGCTGGCACGGCTGCGCGCACAGACCGAAGCCGAGAACGCCCAGGCAGATCAGGCGGGCCCGTTGGCCCAGGCACGGGCCGAGAAGGACGTGGGTATAGCCCGCGAGCAGGCGGAGGCCGCGCGCGTGCAAGCCCGCACCGAGGTGGAGTTGCGACGCACCGAGCAGGCTCAGGCCGCGTTGCAGGCCGATGTCATCGCCCCGGCCGAAGCACGTCGTCAGGCCGATATCGCTATCGCGGAAGGCAGTCGACAGTCCACGATCCTGAAGGCGCAGGCCGATGCCGAGGCGGAACGGCAGAAGGGTTCCGCGGAGGCAGACGCCCGTAAGGCGGCCGCCGACGCATTCCGCGTGGAGCAGCAGGCCGCCGCCGACGGTGCCAAGGCCAAGCTCATCGCCGAAGCCGATGGCACCAGGGCCCAGCTGATCGCCGAGGCTGAGGGCACCAAGGCCAAGCTGCTGGCAGAGGCCGACGGAAAGAAGGAGGTCGCCGCGGCCCTCAACGCTTACACGCCGGAGGCCGCACGACTGCTGACCCTGCCGGACATCCTGGCGGCGGTGGTGCAGGCAACCGAGGCCGCGGCAAAACCGCTCGGCGAGATCGAAAGGCTGTCCATCATCGGCGGCGCCGGTGATGCCCAGGACGCATTGGGCACCCTTCTCGGGGTTAGCCCGCAAGCGGTAGCGAAAGTGATTGAGAGTCTTAAGGTTTCAGGTATCGACCTACCCGAGCTTCTCAACCGCACTCAGCAGACCAAGGAACATTCGTCCACTCCTGCGGCACCGCTTGCCCGCTCCGACGGACGGGTAGAGGAATAGCGACACCACCGGTGAAGTTGGGACGCGATATGAGCGAATCGAACCTCAGCCGATTTGGAGTATGGAAGGGCGGTCCGGTCACACCGGAGCAGGCCAAGGCCATCGAGGATCTGGGCTACGGCTCAGTGTGGATCGGGGGTGTGTTCACCTCGGATTTGGCTTATGTGGAACCGCTACTCGAAGCGACCGAGCATCTCACGGTTGCCAGCGGCATCGTCAACATCTGGACCTCCCCCGTCGACGAGATAGCCGCTTCATTCCATCGCATCGAGGCGGCCTATCCCGGGCGATTCCTGCTCGGGGTTGGCGCTGGACATCCCGAAGCATCGGCCGAGTACCGCAAGCCGTACGACGCCCTGGTCGAGTACCTCGACGGGCTGGATGCGGCAGGCGTCCCCAAGGAGCGCCGGGCGCTGGCCGCACTGGGACCCAAGGTGCTGAAGCTGTCCGCGGATCGCACCGCCGGCGCACACCCCTATCTGACGACACCGGAACACACCCGACAGGCCCGAGAGGTCATCGGTCCAGATGCCCTGCTCATTCCCGAGCACAAGGTGGTGCTGAGCACCGACGCGGAGAGTGCACGTGCGATCGGCCGGAGCACCGTCGACTTCTATCTTCAGTTGAGCAATTACGTAAACAACTGGAAGAGACTCGGTTTCAGCGACGAGGATGTCACCTCACCGGGTAGCGACACATTCATCGACGCCGTGGTGGCGCACGGTACCGCCGAAGAAATCGCCGGTCAGCTGGGCAAGCACATCGACGCAGGCGCCGATCAGGTGCTGATTCAGGTCCTAGGCGATAAGGGATTGATCGACACGTTGACCTCACTGGCGGACGTGCTTCGGTAATCCCCCGTTAGGGTTACAGCATGCGGATGCTGGTCACCGGCGGCGCCGGTTTCATCGGAGCCAACTTTGTTCACACGACCGTCCGTGAACGCCCCGATGTCTCGGTTACGGTCCTCGACGCGCTCACGTATGCGGGTAGCCGTGAATCATTGGCGCCGGTGGCCGCGGCAGTCGACCTGGTGCAGGGCGATATCTGCGATGCCGAGACGGTGGATCGACTGGTCGCCAACAGCGATGTGGTGGTGCACTTCGCCGCCGAAACGCATAACGACAATTCACTCGCCGATCCGTCGCCGTTCTTGCACAGCAACATCATTGGTACCTACACGCTGCTGGAAGCGGTACGCCGCCATGATGTGCGGTTGCACCACATCTCCACCGATGAGGTATTCGGTGACCTTCAGCTCGACGATCCGAATCGGTTCACCGAGGACACCCCCTACAACCCGTCGAGCCCGTATTCGGCCTCCAAGGCCTCGGCCGATCTGTTGGTGCGTGCGTGGATGAGGTCGTTCGGAGTACGCGCGACGATCTCCAACTGCTCCAACAACTACGGGCCGTATCAGCATGTGGAGAAGTTCATTCCTCGGCAGGTCACCAACATCCTCACGGGTCGTCGTCCTCGTCTCTACGGGGCGGGCGCCAATGTCCGGGACTGGATTCACGTCGACGACCACAACAGTGCGGTGTGGCGCATCATCGAGTCGGGAACCATCGGACGCACCTATCTCATTGGGGCGGACGGCGAACGAGACAACCTGTCGGTGCTGCGCACCATCCTGGAGCTCATGGGCCAAGCACCGGACGACTTCGACCATGTCACGGACCGCGCCGGTCATGATCTGCGCTACGCCATTGACCCGACACCGCTGCGCGATGAATTGGGTTGGCAACCAACGCATGGCGATTTCGCCGGCGGACTGACCGCAACCATCGCCTGGTACCGCGACAACGAGGATTGGTGGCGACCCATCAAGGATGGCGTTGAAGCTCAATACGCCGCACGGGGGCAGTGATATGCAAATCCGCGAACTCTCGGTACCGGGCGCCTTCGAGATCACCCCGGTGCAGCACCACGACGACCGCGGGGTGTTCCTCGAATGGTTCAAGGGGCCCTCGCTGGCCGAGGCCATCGGACATCCCTTCGACTTGCAACAAGCCAATTGCTCGGTGTCTGCAGCCGGGTCGTTGCGCGGCATACATTTCGCCGATGTGCCACCCGGACAAGCCAAATACGTCACGTGCCTCAGCGGGTCCGTCTATGACGTTGTGGTCGATATTCGCGTCGGTTCACCGACATTCGGCGCATGGGATGCGGTGCTGCTCGATACCAGTGACCGGCGTGCCATCTACATCCCAGAGGGAGCCGGCCACGCCTTCCTTGCCCTGGAGGACGGCTCCACAGTTGCCTACCTATGTTCGACCGGATACGCCCCGGGCCGCGAGCACGGTATCGACCCACTGGATCCAACAGTGGGTGTCAGGTGGCCCACGACCACTCCCGACGGCACCGAACTTTCGTTGCTTATTTCCGAAAAGGACAGGGCCGCACCATCATTGATGCAGGCAAGAGACTCGGGGTTGCTACCGCTGGCCGTCGATGTACAGACGTACCTGGACGGCCTCATCAACTGATCTGAGACTCACCGACATCTACCACGTGTTTGCTAAAGTCCCTACATGACGCAACCGCCTGCCGGGCCGCCACCCTCGGATCCCGGGTCGGAGTTTCCGCCGTACCCGACGCCGACGGGCCCTGGATATCCACCGGTCGGGCCACCGCCGGTGGGCGGATATCCACCCATTCCGCCGTCCGGCCCTGCCGGCGCCGTTCCCTACCCGCCGTACCCGCAGACCGACCCGGTGGGATACCCACCACCTGCCGGGTATCCACCGCCGGCCGCGCCGTACGGATATCCCGCGCCGGGGGCGTACCCCCCGATCGAGGCCGCACGGGGCACCAACGGATTTTCCATAGCGGCCCTGGTTTTCGGCATCCTACCGATCTGTGCCGGCATCCTTGGTGTGATCTTCGGATTCGTCGGCCTGAACCAGATCAAACGAACAGGCCAGAACGGTCGCGGTCTGGCGATCGCGGGCATCGTGCTCGGATTCGTCTGGATCGCCGTATGGGTTGTTGTTATCGCGGTGGGTGTCAGCAACCAGCCCAAACGTGACGAATCCGGGCATGTCACCCAGTCCGGCGATATGGACGTCACCAAGTTGCGTGTGGGCGACTGTGTCGCCGACATGGGCGACAAGGACTACTACACCACGACTAAGGCGATCCCGTGCTCACGGCCGCACAAGGCTGAGGTCTACGCACTGCTACCGCTGTCCGGAACTTCCGTTCCCTCGCAGTCGGAGCTGGATGACAAGGGCAATAAGGGCTGCAGCTCAGCCTTGGAGACTTACTCGCCCAATGCCTTCGAGGATGACGGGGTAGAGATCACCTACCTCTACCCGACCAAACGGTCTTGGGCCCAAGGTGATCGCTCGATCGCCTGCGTGGCTGTGTTCACCACCGACCGCACCCAATCCATCAAGGGAAACTAGGGGCGCTGGGCCTACGGGCGCAGTGTCAGGATGCGGGGGCCGTCCTCGGTGACGGCCACCGTGTGCTCCCAATGCGCGGACCGAGAACCGTCGGTGGTGACGACGGTCCAATCGTCGGCCAGCACCCGAGTCTGGGTGGTGCCGAGCGTGAGCATCGGCTCGATGGCAAGCACCGATCCCACCCCGAGGAGTGGCCCCTTCCCGGGGGCGCCCTCATTGGGCAGGAACGGGTCCAGGTGCATCGAGCGGCCGATGCCGTGGCCGCCGTAACCGTCCACGATTCCGAATGCACGGTCGAATTGCTTCTCGGCGGCCCGGGTACCCAGCTCGATCGCGTGGGATACATCGGTGAGCCGGTTCCCCGGGATCATCGCCGCGATACCGGCTTCCATGGACAACCGAGTGGCGGTCGATAACGCTTCATCGACGGGTATGACGGTGCCCACCGCGAAGGTCCACGCGGAATCCCCGTGCCAGCCGTCCAGGATCGCCCCGCAATCAATGGAGACCAAGTCGCCGTCGACCAAGATGGCTGTCGCCGAAGGTATTCCGTGGACCACTTGGTCGTTGACCGACGAACAGATGGATGCCGGGAAACCGTGGTAGCCCAGGAATGACGGCACCGCGCCGGCATCCCGGATCACGGCCTCGGCAACCTGGTCCAGTTCCAGCGTCGAGACACCGGCCTTGGCGGCATCGCGGACGGCGACCAACGCGGCCCCCACGATGGCGCCCGCAGCAGCCATGGCATCGAGCTCATCGGTGGTGCGCTGCTCCACCGTCTTCTTGCGGCCGAACAGCCCCACTCGTGCTCCTACTACCGGCCCAGAGCCTGCGAGGTCCGTGCGAAGACCTCGTCGACCGTGCCGACGGCATCAATCGTCTGCAGCACGTCCTGGTAGTACTCCAGCAGCGGCGCGGTCTCGTCGCGGTACACGTTGAGGCGGTTGCGGATGATGCCTTCGGTGTCGTCGGCGCGGCCACGTCCCAGTAGTCGCTGCACGAGCTCTTCCACCGGCACCCGGAACTCCAGCACGGCGTCGATCTTGACTCCGCGGGCCTCTTCCATCGCGGCCAGCGCATCGGCCTGGTCCACGGTGCGCGGGAATCCGTCGAGGATGAATCCGTCTGCGGCATCGGGCTCGTCGAGGCGCGCCTCAACCATCTTGTTGGTGACCTCGCTGGGCACCAGGTCCCCCGCGTCCAAGTACTGCTTGGCCTGAATCCCCAGCTCGGTGCCCTCGCTGATATTCGATCGGAACAGGTCGCCCGTGGAGATCTGCGGAATGCCGAACTTCTCCGAAATCAGTTGCGCCTGCGTACCTTTGCCTGCCCCTGGCGGGCCGAGTAACACCACTCTCACTTCAGGAACCCTTCGTAGTTACGCTGCATCAACTGGCTTTCGATCTGCTTCACGGTGTCGAGACCGACGCCGATCATGATCAGTACCGCAGTTCCACCGAACGGCAGGTTCTGCGGGCCTCCCGAGCTCCCGATCTGCAGGAACAGGTTCGGCAGGATCGCAATGATGCCCAGGTAGATCGATCCTGGCCAGGTGATGCGGTTGAGCACGTAGCGCAGGTAGTCGGCGGTCGCCCGACCGGGGCGGATACCGGGGATGAAGCCACCGAACTTGTTCATCTCGTCGGCACGCTCATCGGGATTGAAGGTGATCGACACGTAGAAGAACGTGAAGAAGACAATGAGCGAGAAGTAGATCAAGACATACCAGTAGTTGCTGGGATCGGTCAGGTAGGTGCTGACGAATCGGTCCCACCAGCCGGTCTTATCCTGCTTGCCGCTGCGCACCAGCTGGGTGATGAGACCCGGGATGTACAGCAGCGAGGAGGCGAAGATCACCGGGATAACACCGGCCTGGTTGACCTTCAACGGCAGATAGGTGGAAGTGCCGCCATACATGCGGCGGCCCACCATGCGTTTGGCGTACTGGACGGGGATACGGCGCTGGCCCTGTTCGACGAACACCACACCGACCACGATGAGCAGTGCTGCCACGCACACCGCGGCGAAGGTGACACCACCGCGGCTGTCAAGGATGGTCTTTCCCTCTGCCGGAATCCGCGCGGCGATGCCGGCGAAGATCAGCAGCGACATACCGTTGCCGATTCCGCGCTCGGTGACCATCTCGCCGAGCCACATCACCAGGGTGGATCCGGCGGTCATGACCAGAACCATCACCGTCAGCGTGAAGATCGACTGGTCCGGGACAATCTCAGTCTTGCGATCACAGCCCTGCAGCAAGGTTCCGCTGGCACCAAGGGCAACGATCGAGGTGGACTGCAACAGTCCCAGCGCAACCGACAGATAGCGCGTGTACTGCGTCATCTTGGCCTGGCCGGACTGGCCTTCCTTGCGCAGCTGCTCGAACCGAGGAATGACCACGGTGAGCAGCTGGACGATGATGCTGGCGGTGATATACGGCATGACGCCGACCGCGAACACCGACAGCTGTAGCAGCGCGCCACCCGAGAACAGGTTGATCAGCGAGTAAATCTGCGCGGAGTCGCCACTACTCACCTGCTCGACGCAGTACTTCACGGCGGAGTAGTTCACACCGGGAGACGGGAGGGTCGCACCGATCCGATAAAGGATCACGACCCCGATGGTGAAGAGGATCTTCCGCCTCAGGTCAGCTGTCCTGAGAGCAGAGACAAAAGCGGAAAGCACACATCCTCCTGCGCATCCTGCAGCTCGCCACGTGATCTGCAAGATGAATCAGCTGGTGATCCCAGCGTTGGGTAACCGTTTCGGCGGCCGTCAGGGCACGCCCGGGCCGGATACGAGACTAACAGTTCGCTGCCACACCAGTCAGAAGACGGTGTCCTTCTGGTCGGCGATGACGGTGCCGTCGGAGCGGAGCAGCGGTCCGGTGCTGCCATCCGGGTTGGTCCGGCCGTCGGTTGCACACAGATACGGGTCCACACGCTGCGGATAGGGATCGATGAACATGGGATTGATCAGCCACTTGCCGTCGGCGTTGTCGTAGGCCCGGCACATGAGTTCAGTCTTGTCGCGATTGATCGCGAGGTGCGCCGCGGTGGCGTCGTCGACGAAGGTGACGTCGGTGGTCGAGTCCCCCGCCGCGAGGATCTGGCGCTTGTCGACGTCGAAGGGCTCGAATGCGGTGGGTCCCTGCACACCGAAGACAACCTGGTTGGCCCAGCAGCGTTTGCCATCCACGTAGGTGATGACGGTGTCAGCGCCATCGGGCTGTCCACCGCAGCCCCTGACGTGCGGGGTCTGCTTCCCGTTGGTGTCGTAGACGCTTCGCACGCCGATCACCTGGTTCGTCGGGATGCCGATCTCCGGCGACCACACCTTGGCTACGACCTCCGAGGACGCCGAGATCACCCAAGTGCGGACGCCGTGTGCCTGGAGGGTGCCGATGAGGTCCTTGATCTGTGGGTAGATCCGCACATACCCGGGCACGGTGGTAGTGCCGATGGTCTGTTCGGCACCGATCGGCGCATCCAGGTTCTCCCGCTTGGCCGCCTGCGCGAATTCGGTGACCTCCTCGGCGGTGTATCCAGTGGTCAGCGCGACTGTCCACACGTAGGCGCCGTTGCTCCAGCGCTGGTTGTATCCGCTGAACGCTTCCTGCTCGTCATGCGTCTTTCCTTCCCGCACGGCCAGGATCTCGTCGGCGCAGGCGACATTCGTGGAGGTGGGCAGCGGCCGTCCAGCGGGGGTTGCGGTGCCACACGCCTCACGCAGCGCAGTGGTCGCGGCCTCGGTGATGTATCGGCTGGTGGCGTGCCAGTCGGCGGGCTGACGGATCTTGTCGTGCCGCAGCATCCACGCCAGGGTGGCATCGGAGATGTCGTTCTTGACCTCGGTGTTGTCCCAATCGAAGAGCGCGACCGCCTGTGTGGGCCGCTTCCACGTTCCGGTGCATGTGCTGTGGGCGTCGATGACGGCCTGCAGCCGTTCCCTGACATCGCCGTACCAGGGCAGCGCGGCATCCAGCTGACGGCATCCGGGTGCAGCGTGTGCGGCGGGGGCACTCCCGTTCCAGGCCGCTACCGACAGGACGACGACGGCGAGCCACCCGAATGCCTTCACCGGGGTGAAATTACCACCGCGCGTCCGCGATTCGGGGCCCGTCATCGACCGTTCACCGCCAGTTCCGGTTAGTTATCGCGGATCTCCGCAGCCCGCTACCAGATGTGTTCGCGCAGGCCACAGCGGCGGACGTGCGCAATCGCAGACTGCGGCGCACTATGGTCGGGGCACGCCTGCAGTGCCAACCCAATGACAACCACTAAGGATTCTCCGATGGCGCGGACCGATGACGACAGCTGGGATCTGGCTTCGAGTGTGGGAGCGACCGCCACGATGGTGGCCGCGCAGCGTGCGCTGGCCAGCCATGTGCCCAACGCACTGATCAACGATCCCTATGCCGAACCGCTGGTACGCGCCGTCGGCATCGAGTACTTCACCCGATTGGCCTCAGGGGATTTCGATCCCGAGCAGCTGGCGGGGCTGGTACAGCTCGGCATCACCGCCGACGGCATGGCCAACGGGATGGCAAGCCGCACCAAGTACTACGACTCGGCATTTGAGTCCTCCACCGCCGCCGGGGTGCGCCAGGTCGTCATCCTCGCATCCGGACTGGACACCCGCGCCTACCGTCTGAATTGGCCTGCGGGCACCACGGTGTACGAGCTCGACCAGCCGGAGGTGATCGCCTTCAAGACCAACACTCTGGCCGAGCTGGGAGCAACGCCCAGCACTGATCGACGGACCGTGGCGATCGATCTGCGCGACGACTGGCCAACCGCGTTGCAGGCGGCCGGTTTCGACCCCGGGCAGCCAACGGCGTGGTCGGCGGAGGGGCTGCTGATCTATCTGCCCCCGGAGGCGCAGGATCGGTTGTTCGCTTCGATCACCGAGCTAAGCGCGCCCGGCAGCCGCCTGGTCTGCGAGCAGGTCCCCGGTTTGGAAACCGCCGACTTCTCCAAGGCGCGGGAGCTCACCCGCCAATTCGCCGGGGACACATTGGACTTGGATATGGAGTCGCTGGTGTACGCCGGCGAGCGCCAAATGGCAGCGGACTGGCTCGCCGAACACGGCTGGACGGTGGTGACCGAGGAGAACGACGCGCTGTATGCCCGGCTCGGTCTGGAACCGCCGAACCCAATGCTGCGCACCATATTCCCTAACATCATTTACGTCGACGCCACGCTGGGCTAGCCCGCCGCGCGCGTACGGCCCCACTTCCACCAGGAGCGCCTCGGCGCCTCCGGCTCGTCGGTGTCGGCACCCTCGAACGGAACCCCTTTATAGACAGCGAGATACACGTCAATCGTGGTCACGATGACGATCATCAACACCGGGCCCAGCACAACTCCCCAGAATCCGAAGGCCGCGATACCCGAGAAGACCGCCAGGAGCATCAACGCGGGGTCCAAGCGTGCGCCACGCGGCACGAGGAAGGGGCGCAGCACATTGTCGATATTGGAGACCACCAGGATGTGCCATGCGATGACGAACAGTCCGCCGACGGGGTGGCCGAAGATGATCATGCCGATGCCGAACGGAATCGTCACGATGCCGCCCCCGAGCGGGATGATCGACAACGCGGTGAGCAGTATTGCGAAGAAGAAGAAACCCTGCCGGAAGCCTGCGACGTAGATCGACGCGGCACCTGCAACCCCCTGCGCCGTCGCAATCACGAACTGTCCCTTGACCGTTCCGCGTACCATCGCCCCGATCTTGTCGAGGTACAGGTCGGTGATCTCCTCCCCCAGCGGATTGAGCTGTCGCAGCAGGGTGAGCACCTTGTCCTGCTTGACTAAGAGCGACACGAACACGTACAGGAAGATGATGGATGCCGCGACCGCCGACGCGACGCTGCCGACGGCGCTCTGGAGCACCTGCAGCAGCCCTTGACCCACGTTCTCCGCCAAGGATGCGATCGACTGCCGCAGCGTATCCGGAGTCAACTGGACATGTACGAACGGAATTCGGGCCAATACGTCGTTGACCACCGCGAGCGCCTTCTGCCCAAGTGTGGTCATATCGGTGTCTCCCACCCAGTTCGAGACACTCTCGACCATGCGGGTGATCTGAACGGTTGCAACGAAAACCAGCGCACCCACCGGCACCACAACCGATCCCAGCGCGGATAACAGTGTCAATGTTGCGGCGATGCCCGAGCCGAACCGCTGGCCCAGTCGTCGGTACAGCGGTGTGAACAGGTACGCGGCCACCGCTGCGACGACCATCAGGATGAAGTAGCCACGCAGAAAGTAGATGCCGAAGACGATGCCCAAACCGGTGAGGACAGCGAGCACACGCTTCTGAAATACGGTCAGTTCGGTGTTCACGCCAGACCCCTTCCGCGGGCAGCTGCACACGACACGTTAGTCGGTGCCGTCGCCGGCCCCGGCGAAATACGCGTGCGGCGCGACTAGAAGCGGTAGTCGCCCAACACCATCGCCTGGACACTGCCGACGGATCGCTGAGCGCGTTGCACCGTCTCCAGAGCCAGCTGCGCCACTCGACCCAGCATCGCATCGGTGAGGGCCGCAGCGGCAGGCTGGGACGAGGCCCGCTGCCGCAGCATGGAGGATAGCGGTGAGCTCGGGAAGTTCAGTATCCGAACCTCGTCGTCGGCGTCGATATCCGCGAGTTCCTTGGCCTTGGCCACCGCCTCGCGGAACCCGCCGAGCTCATCGACCAGACCGTGCTCCAGCGCATCCTTGCCCGTCCAGATCCGGCCCTGTGCAACCGCTTTCACGGCATCGACGGTGAGCTTTCGTCCATCGGCGACCCGCTGCACGAAGTCGTCGTAGTGCATATCGATCTCGGCCTCGACGAGATCGCGCTGCTCGTCGGTGAACGGTTCATTACTGGACCACGCGTCGGCATTGGCGTTGGTGCGCAAGGTGTCCGACGCGACACCGAGCTTCTCCTTAAGTCCTCGGGTGATAAATTTTCCGGTGATAACCCCGATGGACCCGGTGATGGTTCCCGGATTGGCGATGATCGCATCCGCACTCATGGCGACGTAGTAGCCGCCCGACCCGGCTACCGCTCCCATGGATACCACGACCGGCTTACCGGCCTCCCGTGCGCGGACCACTTCTCGCCAAATCGTTTCCGATCCGTTAACCGATCCGCCGGGGCTGTCCACGCGCAACACGATGGCGGCCACCGAATCGTCGGCGACGGCATCCCGCAGCGCGTCGGCGATCACATCGCCTCCGCTCGCCGGTCCCGGCGGAAAGAGCCTTGGTCCGCTGCGGCCGCTCGCGATCGCTCCCGTCAAGGAGACCACGCCGATGGTCGGCCGCGACGAACGACCGGGCAGGGATGGAAGGCTCGGCACCTGCGGGCGGGTGGCCCTGGTGTAGCGCGCCAGATAAAGCAGCGGGAGCTCGGTGTCCCCTTGTCCCCCAGTCAGTTCGCCGATGCGCGCATACGCCTCATCGCGGTAGCCGATACGGTCCACGAGCCCACCCGAGACCGCATCGGTGCGGCGCAGCGGCGCCCGGTCTGCCAGGACGTCCACATCGGCCGGATCGAGCTTGCGCGATGCCGCGACGCCGTCGCGAACCTGTTCGGACAGGCTCTCCAGCAGCCGCCCGTCGGCTTCCCGCTGCGCGTCGGTGTAGCCGTCCTCGGTGAAAAGATTTGCCGCCGACTTGTATTGACCACGAGCGAGGAATTGCGCCTGCACACCGGCCTTGTCCAGGGCACCGCGCAGGAAGGTACCGCTGGCCGCAAATCCGATGAGCCCCACGGTGCCGGAGGGCTGCATCCACACCTCACGGAACGCCGATGCCAGGTAGTAGGCGAGCGTGCCCGGATAGGTCTCGGACCATGCCAGGCTGGGTTTGACCGCACTGAACGCCTCGATGGCGGCCCGTAGCTCCTGCACGGCTCCGGCCGCGGCGGGTGGGATCTGCACACGCGCGATAAGACCGGCGACCCGCGGATCATCGATCGCGCGGTGGACGGCGGCGATGGTGTGCCGCAGCGACAGCGGCCTGCTCGCGCCCGAAAACACCAGACCCAGCGGATCGAAGTTGACGGTTTCCGGCGGCACCTCGAGCAGATCGAGTTCCAGAATGCAGTCCCGGGGCACACCCCGGTGACGTGCGGTGTCAACCTTGGCCAGGAGATCGCGGACGTCCGTGGGTGCGGTGAAGGCGAACATGCCTTGAGCGTACCCACGAATGCGGCGATACTCCCGGCTACAAATCCGCGCTGCTGAATCACGCGGCGCGTAGGGTCTGAGCCATTCGCTGGCGGAGGGGCAACGATGAGACGTGTACAGAAGGTGACGGCGCAGGTCGCTGCATTACTCGCGGTGACCATGGTGTCCGGGTGCATCGACACTTCCGGGTCACGAGATATGACACCGTCACAGTCGACATCGAAGACGGCAGCGGCGCCCGCCCGCAGCTATCCCGGGTTGTTCCCCGAGTACCGAGGCAAGTTCCACCCCAACCACACGGATCTGGGTGGGCGAAACAACGCAGAACTGGCAAGTCTGCTGCCGGTGGCCACCGACTTCCCCGCGCCCGGGCTGACCCGTCCCACCGATATCGCCTCCGACGACGGGTCCGGGCTCGGACTGCATGGCCAAACGGATGGTGAAACACGTCCGCCCGAATGCCTGTACACACCCTTCGGCAAGTCCTTTTCGAGGGCTCCCGACGGTTCGGACTGGAACCTGTACTACGCGGCCTCGACATTCCACGAGGCGGACCCCGCCGGCAATCACATCATCGTGACGGTCAACCGTGAGCGCGAGAGCACCGACGTGTTCGCGTCGACCACCGACTGGATCAAGAAGTGCGGCCAGTACGACAAGGCGTTTCCGACGTTCGCGAAGCCGGATGTGCGGAATCGGCATGTCACCGACACCTTCGCCCCCGGGCCGATCGTCGAGGGCGTACAGACCTACGTATACACCAGTGCGAGTACCGATCTGGACGACGCGTCAGCCGGTAAGGAGTCGTTGGGAGTGCGCGGTCAGCGCATTCTGCTCGCACGAGTGCGTTCGGTGGTGTTCGAGGTGGAAGGCACCGACCAGGTGGACGCCGGCCTGCTGGACCAGCTGATGGCCACCAGCATCGCCAACGCAAAGCATGCCCCGCCGCCCCCCGAGCAGAACGCCGGCCGGTTGGCCGGACTGACCGGCTGCGATACCGCTGCGCTTAAACCTGGGAATCCGCAGCCGGATCCGACGCTCGACTGCACAATCCGCACCTCTGATGGCAGCGGCGTGATCTTCGAGGTGCTGGGCACCCCCGCGGGGACCATCCGGGTGTTCAACGGCAACGGCGCTCAGCTGCAATCCATCCGCGTGCCCAACCCGATCTTTCAGCAGCGTCTGCCGTTACTACAGGATCTGGACCAGGACAAGCGCGAAGAGCTGCTGGTGGTCAGGGCGACCGGCGACCCAGCCGGTGACCTCATGGACGTGTGGCGACCGCGGCCGAATTCTGATCAATTCGATATGGCCGGAACAATATTCGGTGTCCCGCGATTCTGGATGACGTCCGATCGATTCATCGGAATCTTCTCGCGCAACGGCGCCGACGCCGGGGTGGCGGCCCTCTTCCGGTTCGTCGACAACAAACTGGCGGTGCTGGCGCTGCTGGACACCGAAAGACGAGTGGACAACAAGCCGCTCGATCCGAAGTGGCGTCTGAATGCCAACGTCAAATGCGCGATGAACTTATCCGATGACCCGCCGGGGGCACTCGGGTCGCGAATGGACGCGCTGCGCGCGGCGGGTGTCGACCCGGCGACGGCCGAGGAACATTTCTGCCTACAGCCGTGGGTGGCGGGGCTCTATCGCCAGGGCACACGGTGACGTGTGTTGACATGACGAAGTGGCGTACCGCAGCGCTTTTCGTCATGGGGTTAACCCTGACGGCATGCACCCACGGCGGTATCCAGCACACTGAAACGTCCACGAGCTCAGCGCCCAATCGACTGGACTCGCTGCCACTGTGTTCGTCGATCAAGCCGCAGGCCATCGAACCCGATCCGGATCCGGCGCTGCAGTGCGTGCTGCGATCCAAGGATTCGGCGAAGCTCACGTTAGAGGTGATGGGCACACCCCCCACCACCATCAAGGTGTACGAACCCAATGGGACTGAGCGGCAGACCTTTACCGTTCCCGTCAACAAACCGGAACGAACGCCGCCTCTTCTTGCCGACCTCGACCAAGACGGCCGCGACGAGTTGGTGGTGGTCGACAACGTCGGCTCCGACGGCGACGTCCTGGATGTGTGGCGGGTGAACAAGGATTCGGGGAACTTCTCCCGAGCGGGACAGGTGTTCGGTTATCCCGAGTTCCGGATAACCGATGAGCGCTTCACCGCGTTCTATGCCAGTACCGGTGCCGGATCAGGAAGGGTTTCCCTCTACCGATTCGTCAATGACAAGGTGGTGGAGCTCGGTTCCCTCTTCGTGCAGGCGGCGGATTGGCCGGATCCCGCGGATCCCGCCCGCACCTGGCACACCAACGGAAACACGTTGTGCTCCTTCAATTACGACGACGATCCCCCGGGACAAGCCCAGAAAAGGAACCAGGCGTTGACGGAGGCCGGCATCGACCCACCGTCCGCACAGGACCGATTCTGCAAGCAATCCTGGGTCGCCGACATCTACAAGAAACGCTAGCCGGACGTGCCTGCCGCTCCACATGAGCGCCGAGCGTGAAGCGATGGCGACGAATCGGCCGATATCCCGCCATAGCTTCACGCTCGGCGAAACAGTAAGGGCGCCCACCCTGAGGTGGACGCCCTTGCTGATAAGTGGGTACTAGACCGCGTTGATCGATCCGCCTACGGCAGTGATCTTCTCGCGGGCCGCGTCGCTGAACTTGTTGGCGGTCACCGACACCTTGACCGTGAGGTCGCCGTTGCCGAGCACCTTAACCAGCTGGTTCTTGCGGACCGCACCCTTGTTCACCAGATCCTCGATGGTGACGTCGCCACCCTCGGGGAACAGCCGCTCGATATCGCGGACGTTCACCACCTGGTACTCGGTGCGGAAGCGGTTCTTGAAGCCCTTGAGCTTCGGCAGCCGCATGTGGATGGGCATCTGCCCACCCTCAAAGGTCGCCGGCACGTTCTTGCGTGCCTTGGTGCCCTTGGTGCCGCGGCCGGCGGTCTTACCCTTGGACCCCTCACCGCGACCGACGCGGGTGCGCTCGGTCTTGGAGCCGGGGGCTGGGCGCAGATGATGCAATTTGATAGTCATTTACTTCACGTCCTCGACGGTGACCAGGTGGCGAACCACCTGGAGCAGGCCGCGGGTCTGCGCGTTGTCCTCACGGACAACGGTCTGGCGAATCTTGCGCAGTCCCAGTGTCTTCAACGATTCGCGCTGGTTCCACCGGGTTCCGATGGTGCCGCGCACCTGGGTGATCAACAGATCAGCCATGGCTGCCTCCCTGTGCTGCTGCAGCTGCGAACTCGGCGCGGGCCCGGAGCATGCCGGCCGGTGCCACATCTTCGATGGGCAGACCGCGCCGGGCCGCAACCTCTTCGGGGCGCTGCAGTGCCTTGAGCGCCGCGACGGTTGCGTGGACCACGTTGATGGCGTTGTCGCTACCCAGCGACTTGGCCAGGATGTCGTGCACGCCAGCGCATTCCAACACTGCGCGGGCGGCGCCACCGGCGATCACACCGGTACCGGCGGAAGCCGGCCGCAGCATGACGACGCCAGCCGCATCCTCGCCCTGAACCGGGTGGACGATGGTGCCACCGATAAGCGGAACGCGGAAGAAGTTCTTGCGAGCCTCGTCCACACCCTTGGCGATGGCAGCCGGAACTTCCTTGGCCTTGCCGTAGCCAACGCCTACCAGGCCGTTGCCGTCGCCAACGATCACCAGTGCGGTGAAGCTGAACCGGCGACCACCCTTGACCACCTTGGAGACGCGGTTGATGGTGACGACGCGCTCGATATGGTTGCTCTTCTCGGCGTTATCGCGGCCACCACGACGGTCGTCACGGTTGTCACGACGTCCGCGGCCGCCGTCGCGACCGTCACTGGGGCCGCCTGCGGCGCCAGGAGCGCCAGTATTGCGCTGCGCCATCATGCATTCCTTCCGTTGAAAGTCTCGAACATCAGAACACCAGCCCGCTCTCGCGGGCGGCGTCGGCGAGTGCCGCGATCCGGCCACCGTAGGTGTAGCCGCCGCGGTCGAAGACCACGGTGTCCACACCGGCTGCCTTGGCACGCTCGGCGATCAGCTGACCGACCCGGGCGCTGCGCGCCTTCTTGTCGCCGTCCACCGCTTGCACGTCGGGCTCGACGGACGAAGCCGCGGCCAGGGTGGTCCCGGTGAGATCGTTGACCAGCTGCACATGAATGTGGCGGGCCGAACGGTTGACGACCAGACGCGGCCGCGCGTCCGTACCGGACACCTTCTTGCGCAGACGTGCGTGGCGGCGCAGACGCGAAGTGCGACGCGCCTCCGAAACACTCTTGCCGACGGGCTCGTGCTGCTTCGCTTCTGTCTTCGTTTGAGCCATGGTCACTTACCTGTCTTTCCGACCTTGCGGCGGATCTGCTCACCCTCGTAGCGAATGCCCTTGCCCTTATAGGGGTCGGGGCGACGCAGGCGGCGGATGTTGGCCGAGATCTGGCCAACCTTCTGCTTGTCGATTCCGCTGACCGAGAACTTGGTGGGGGTCTCGACCGCGAACGTGATGCCCTCGGGTGCCTCGATCAGCACGGGGTGGCTGTAACCGAGCGCGAACTCCAGGTTCGATCCCTTGGCGACGACGCGGTAACCCACGCCGAAGATCTCCATCTTGGTGGTGTAGCCCTGGGTCACACCGGTCACCAGGTTGGCGATCAGGGTGCGAGACAGGCCGTGTAGCGAGCGGTTGCGCCGCTCGTCATCCGGGCGGCTGACCACGATGGCGCCATCGTCATTGCGCGACACCGAGATCGGCTCGCTCACTGTCAGTTCGAGGGTGCCTTTGGAGCCCTTGACGGAGACGTTCTGGCCGTCGATGTTGACGTCCACTCCGGAAGGAATCAGCACCGGTTGCTTACCAATACGCGACATTTTTTAAGTCCTCCCCTACCAGACGAACGCGAGGACTTCGCCGCCCACGCCTTGTCGGGCTGCTTGGCGATCGGTGAGTAGACCAGTGGACGTGGAGATGATCGCCACGCCGAGGCCGCCGAGAACCTTGGGCAGACTGGTGGATTTTGCATACACACGCAGGCCGGGCTTCGACACGCGGCGCAGGCCGGCGATGCTGCGCTCACGGCTGGGGCCGTACTTGAGCGAGACAACCAGGCTCTTGCCCACGCGGGCGTCCTCGGTGCGGTAATCGGTGATGTAGCCCTCGCGCTTGAGGATCTCGGCGATATTGGCCTTGATCTTCGAGTGCGGCAGGGTCACCTCATCGTGGTATGCCGAGTTGGCATTGCGCAGACGTGTCAGAAAGTCTGCGATCGGATCAGTCATAGTCATGACAGAGTCCATCAACCTTTCTCGCTGCGGTTCCCATGCAGCATGCTCGTACCGGTTCCCGTAAGGGCCTGGTACATCGCACGGTGGGCCTACTGCGAAGTGATCTTCCGTATCTGACCGGGTTCGGTCAGGGGTCGTGCATCAGCAGTGCTGTCCCAACAAAACCAGCACATGCCGACCGGCCATAGGCGAAACACAGCCCGGGCAACCGGTTAAGTGTAGGTGACCTGGACCTACGGACCAAATCGGTGAGCGCGGCCCGCCGATGGCGGGTTCATCACCCGGTGGGTGTCAACCTGAACGGCAGCCAATAGGTGCCGGGACCGTCATCTGGACACCCCGGTGCGCCCACGGTGAACGTCCGTTCCCCCGCAAAGCTGCCATCGCCGTTGGGCACCAAGAAGTCGAACCTGGCAGCGGTCACCGGACTGCCGTCGCTGCAATGGAACGGATAGTCCGCGGCCGACTCCCACCGATCACCGTTCCACCGGTAGTCGAAGAGCGCCGGCGCATTGGGATTGTCCGCCAGCTCGGCCAACCGCAGCCAATGCGCCACGCATCCCCGCGCACCGCAGGTGGTGGTGAAGCTCGCCGCCTGCGTCGAAGGGGCCGAGGCATCGGGTCTGCCCTCGAACGTCTGCCGAGAATGGTCCAGGTAGGTGTCATAGGTGCCGTACAGCGGCACCGGCTCTGGCCTGTCGGCGTGCGCCAAACCGGCACTGAACAATGACGCCACAGCCGCGAGTGCCAGCCCACCACACCTGCGCATATGTCACTGATAACACAGCGCGTGCACGACGGGACCCGAACGATCGAACGTGATCGTCAGATCACGCCGAGAGCGACCATCGCATCGGCAACCCTCGTATACCCGGCGAGGTTGGCGCCCGTCACGTAGTTCCCCGGGTCCCCGTAGTGATCCGCGGTTTCGACGCAGGTGGCGTGGATCGATTGCATGATCGATCGCAGGCGGGCCTCCGTCGCCTCGAAGGACCACGAGTCGCGGCTGGCGTTCTGTTGCATTTCCAGCGCGCTGGTCGCCACCCCACCTGCGTTCGACGCCTTGCCCGGCGCGTAGAGCACCCCTGATTCCTGGAAGTACTTCACCGCCTCGGGGGTGCACGGCATGTTGGCTCCCTCGGCGATGAGTTGCACGCCGTTCCCGATAAGCCGGCGGGCGTCCTTGCCGTCGAGTTCGTTCTGAGTGGCGCAGGGCAACGCGACCTGGCAGGGAACCTCCCAGAGGGTTCCGTCGGTGACCTGGCGTGCTCCCCCACCATGCGCCTCGACGTATTCGGAGAGCCGACCCCGCCGAACCTCCTTGATCTCCTTGAGGAGTTCGAGATTCAGTCCGCGTTCGTCGACGATGTAGCCGTCGCTATCCGAGCAGGCGATGACTTTCGCACCCAGCTGCTGGGCCTTCTCGACGGCATAGATCGCGACGTTCCCCGCGCCCGACACCACGACGGTCTTTCCGGCCAGGGACTGCGCGCGCGTCGCCAGCATCTCCTGCGCGAAAAGCACAACGCCATATCCGGTGGCTTCGGTGCGCACCTGGGATCCGCCCCAGGGCAACCCTTTACCCGTCAGCACACCGGATTCGTAGCGATTGGTAATGCGCTTGTAGTGTCCGAAAAGATATCCGATCTCGCGCTGGCCCACCCCGATGTCACCGGCGGGGACATCGGTGTATTCACCGATATGTCGGTACAGCTCGGTCATGAATGACTGGCAGAACCGCATGATCTCGGCGTCGGAGCGGCCCTTGGGGTCGAAATCGGCTCCACCCTTGCCGCCACCGATCGGGAGCCCGGTAAGCGCGTTCTTGAACATCTGCTCGAAGCCGAGGAACTTCACGATCGACAGGTTCACGCTCGGGTGGAAGCGCAGACCGCCCTTGTACGGCCCCAGCGCGGAGTTGAACTCCACCCGGTAACCGCGATTGATCTCGACGGCGCCATCGTCCCTGATCCACGGAACGCGAAAGATGATCTGCCGCTCCGGCTCACAGATCCGCTCCAGGATCGACCAGCGGTCGTAGTCCGGCGTGTTGCCAACCAGAGGGCTGAGACTGGCCATGACCTCGAAGACAGCCTGCTGGAACTCCGCCTCTCCGGGGTTACGCGCGAGAACGGTCTCGAAACGCGGCTGGAAGACGGGATGCAGAGTCTCTGGCATACCTAATAGGGTGCACCACAGCACATTTGGCTAACGACGCGGCATCAAACCCCGACGCTACGCAGCGGGAGCGGGAGCCAGCGCATTGCCCTTGATGATGTAGAACAACGTGCCCTGCTCGGTATCCGCCTTGATCAGACCGGGTCCGGCACTCTCCGGATGCCCGTCGACGACGCCGACGCGTGACAGCTTCGGGTTGCTACCCGCGGCGTGCCAGATCGCCCATTTCCCGTCCTTCACGCGCGCGTCGACCTGGACGAGCAGATCGTCACGCCCGTCCTGGTCGAGATCGCGCAACTCGACGGCAGCACCGCCGAGCCAGCCCTTGAAGGGTTCGGAGATCGTCTGCACAACCTTGCCGTCGCCACTGCGCACGGTGATGGTGGTGGTCTGCCCTTCGGGCTGCGGCGTGCTGGTCGTCTCGAAACGCAAGCCGTCACCGGATTGCAGCACCTCGGGGTCGGCACTCGCCACACCGGGAAGCGCCACGAGCGCCAGCGCCGCGAGCGCAGCGGCACCGGTTCTACGTACCCGTAACTTGGAGATTTCTCGTCGACCCTGCGAGACCTGCATCGGTTTGTCCATTCGTCATACTTTGCTCAGGCATGAATTCTTCGACGTCTCTCGCTACCTAACCCTCCAGATCAGCGAGTTTGTCGAGCCGCTGCCGATGTATCAGCAATGCGGTATCACAAAGGTATACCAGCCGTGCGGCCGCCGCTAACTCAACCATCTGGCGCGCGATGCGAAATCGTGCGCAACATCACCGTGAGACTTTGGAGACGGTATGGGCTGGATTAGCCGCAAGGGCGGTCGGCAATTCCGGCACCGAACAGCCAGGTTGCTCAATTCATAGCAAATAACTGTGACACGCGACCAGGAATCGATACCGGTGCGCGTCTCAGCGAAGACCAACTCTCCGGCACAGTATTGAAGGTTGCTGATCGCCATCGGGAACGCCGCCGGAGGATGGGCCCGAGTCGGCATTCGATGCCTAGTGGGCGGTCACGGCCAGCGACACTCGTGATGTCCGCCGACTCATGAGCGGGCGTGCTCAGCGATGAGACGCGTGAACTCCGACTGCAGCCGTTGCGCTTCGCCCACGGTGATGTGCCCACCATCGCGGGCCACCCATCGTGATCCGTCATTGGTGCGACATACCCCGTCTGGACAGATCGTCGGACCCAGATCAACAGTGGACACTCCAAGAAGTCCACTGGCGGCACGCCGTTCGGCCAAGGTGGCGGTGTTCTGTTGCCGCTGAGTCTCCGCCAAACCTGTGCTGCGACCACAGCGGGAAGGCGACACCCAGACCTCGTACCCCGGACATTTGTAGAGGTCCCAGTTCACGAAATGCGGCAGGGTGTGCACGACGACGACCGGGACATGCGCCCCCGCCAGCTTCTGCAGGACCGCGGCTATCCCCTGCTGCCACAACCGGCCCTTGCCGGCGTCATCTTCGGTCCATTCCTCGGCGTGCGGTAACCGGAACCGGACATGTTGATTGGCTAGGAAGTAATCGCTCGAGGCAGAGGCAATCACCACCAAACCGGGCCGAACATCCGCGAGTGCACGGAGCCAGCGCTCCACGAAATCGATACAGCCGGGCGGCGCAGGATCCAGGACGAGCTCGACGAACGGGCAGGCGGCGTTCGTCGCAAGGATCGTCGTCCGATTTTGCTGTGTGGCCGCCGGGATGAGCGCCTCGGCGAACTGACCGGCGTTGGAGTCACCGATGAGAACGACTGACCGTGCATTGACCTCTCCACCTTCGGGCCACAGGCAACGAAGGCGGGTCCTTTCCTCATCCGGCATGTTGCCGATGCATCCTCTGCCCACATCCAGATGGGCCGCTCGTTGCGCGCGAGCATCACGAATCTCCGGTGTGGCTATCTGCGCGGCACCGAATGTCACCGCCGAAACGATCACCGCCAATCCGACGGACACGGCCACCAGCCGCGACGCACGAAGATCAGCCAGTTTCCGCCCCGTCCGAATCGGGTCTTCGACATAGCGTTTCGACAACCACGCGGGTAGCAACGACAGCACGCCCGCGCAGGGCAACAGCCAGTGATATTCGGTGCTCAACACGTTGTTGGCGAAGACGATCACGGGCCAGTGCCAGAGGTACCAGCTGTAGGACAGATCCCCGATCCACTGCATCGGTACCGATGACAGCACCCAGCTGATTGGCTGTCGCGAGGATATTGATCCGGCGATGATCAACAGGCCCGAGCCCACCACTGGGATCAGTGCATTGAAACCCGGAAAGGGGTCCGCGGCGGTGATCGCCACGGCAGCCCAGGTGACACCGGCCGCACCAAGGACCGCTACCGGTAGCGCAGCCCGGCGACCCCATCTCTGTATCCGGCCTTCGCCCAGCGCGATCAGCGCGCCCATACCGAATTCCCATGCACGCGTGGGCGAGCTATAGAAAGAGAAAGCCGCATTGTGCGCATGGAACGGGAATCCATCGGTCGCCGTCAGGTGCATCGCGAGGAGGAACGAGAGGGCCGACAGCACAAGAAGTAGCGCGAACGTGACGCGACGCCGACTGGCCCGGCGCCGCGTTGCCACATATGCCGCCAACACCATCACACCCGGGAAAATGAGATAGAACTGCTCTTCGACGGCCAACGACCAGGTGTGCAGGAACGGGTTCATCGCTGCCGGCGCCGCGAAGTAACCCGAGGGTTCCAGAAACAGCACCGCGTTCGAAACGAACAACGCCGCCGCGGCGGCCGTTCGCGCCGCGACTTGCATTGATCCGAGCGGGCTTTGAACGACCGCCGTCACCGGCAGCACCACGACAATCAAGAGGGCGAGCGCAGGCAAGAGTCGCCGTACCCGGCGCGTGTAGAAGCGCCGGAGGTTGATGTTTCCGTCCTCGTCCGCCTCGCGCAGCAGCAGTCGCGTGATGACGAATCCGGAGATGACGAAGAAGACGTCGACACCGACAAATCCACCGGAAACAGGTAGACCGCAGTGGTACGCGACAACCAGGAGAACCGCTACCGCTCGCAGGCCTTGAATGTCCTGACGGCGGTCAATCACCGGCTGAGTCTAGATGACGGGCGTTCCCAGATATGTCGGGAGCGGTGGCTATCGCCAGAAACCGCACTGATGACTGTTGGCGAAGCCCTCCATTGGCTTCGACATCGGTGGTGCCAGGCGCAGGAATGCTCCTCCGGGCACGTATCTGGGCCATTGTGGTTGACCCTCTATGTTGGGATTCCCGGTCTTCACGAACTGCGCCCAATACCTGATCATCTGCGTGGACAACGCTGCGGATTCCTGGCTCAACGGTCTGGACATATCGAAGAGATACCCCAGCTCGGAACCATGCGAAGCGCCCAACGGCAGCGGTGCGTCCTGATACTGCGAATCTACCGGCGCGGCCGGGTCGGCAAATTCGTAGGCATACACCGGCCCGCTTCTCCCCAACGCCTCGGCCATGTCGAGTGTCGGGCACGCATAGCTGTTATCGGTGTCGATTGCGGCGAGCGCAGCAAGTACATTTCCGCCATAGTCGGACAGTGGGTATCGCCCTGCAAGTTCGGTTGCCTTGTCCCCGTACTTGCTTTCGAGCGCATGCCGGTATTCCTCGGCGCCGCGGGGCGCGGGTGTGTGCTGGTGCTGTTGGGCCTGAAACACCGTGGCCTCGTTGGCATTACTCCCGATAAGCACAGGGACGGCGGCGGTGAAGCCGCTGGTGAAAGCATCCAATGGCGGCACCGGAAGTTCTCGCGTCCCCGTTACCGGACTCACCGGTAGTCCTATGCCGCTGAATTGCGGAGAATCGCGCAATGCGTCAACCGATAGTGCGCGCAGACAGCGGGCACTATCAGGCCCGACTGGACATCCGACCTCTGCCATAAACGTCGCACTATCGCGGACGGCTCCCGAGACAGAGGCCTGAGCCTGGCATGGAGCACTCTCCAAGATCGCGGATCGAAACAATCCCGCGGCACTCGGTGCCGCCAATAGGTCGCACACCGACACCCCGCCCGCAGACTGGCCACCGACGGTTACCTGCTGGGGATCGCCTCCAAACTCGGCTATGTTGTCACGCACCCAACGCAGCGCGGCTTCCTGATCCAGGAGACCGTAGTTGCCGATCGCATCAGATAGGCCATGAGCCGCCAGAAATCCCAACGTCCCAAGCCGATAGTTGATGGTGACGACGACGATTCCACCCTGGGCAGCCAATTTTCGCGCGTCGTAGCCGAATCCGTTCCCGGCCACAAAGGCGCCGCCGTGTATCCACACCAGTACGGGCGCCTTCCCCTGGATATGCCGGGGCGTGGCGACGTTGAGGACCAGGCAGTCCTCGTTCTGTGCCAGGTCGCTTTCGGTGCCGGGCTGCGGGCATTCCACACCCGACCCCGTCGCATCACGGATACCCGTCCACGATGAGACAGGCCCCGGTTCTGCGAATCGCCGCGGGCCCACCGGCGGTGCGGCGTAAGGGATTGCCTTGAAGACACGTACCTCATCGTCAACGTGCCCGCGTACGGCTCCCGCACTGGTGTTGACGATCGTCGGGTCCACCGCCTTTGGGCTGCACGACACCGATGCGAGGACCACCAGCACAACCAACAACAGCCGGGTCATGTCACGCGCACCGAACATTCTGTGGCACGGGCGCAAGCGTAACGGCCATGGGGCTTCCGGACGGCGAGACGCCAATAGGCCGGGACTCTAAAGTCCCGGCCTATTGTGCAGAGGTTTACCAGCTGCTCTTGCGGATGCCGGGCAGCTCGCCGGCGTGTGCCATCTCCCGCAAGCAGATTCGGCACAGGCCGAACTTGCGGAACACGGCGTGCGGGCGTCCACACCGGTTGCACCGGGTGTACCCGCGCACCGCGAACTTGGGCTTCTTGTTGGCCTTATTGACCAGCGCAGTCTTCGCCATCTACTTCTTCGCTCCCTGCTCAAGTTCTTTGAAGGGGAAGCCGAGTTGCCGCAGCAGCGCCCGCCCCTCGTCGTCGTTGGTCGCCGAGGTGACGACGGTGATGTCCATGCCCCGCGGGCGGTCGATGGAGTCCACGTCGATCTCGTGGAACATCGACTGCTCGGTGAGACCGAAGGTGTAGTTGCCCTTGCCGTCGAACTGCTTGGGTGACAAGCCGCGGAAGTCACGGATACGCGGCAGTGCGATGGACACGAGACGGTCCAGGAACTCCCACATACGGTCGCCGCGCAGCGTGACGCGGGCACCGATCGGCATGCCCTCGCGCAGCTTGAACTGAGCGATGGACTTGCGGGCCTTGCGAATCTCCGGCTTCTGGCCGGTGATCAGGGCCAGGTCGGTGACGGCGCCGTTGATGAGCTTGGCGTCACGGGCAGCGTCGCCGACACCCATGTTGACGACGACCTTCAGGACGCCCGGGATCTGCATCACGTTGGCGTAGTTGAACTCGTCGTTCAGCGCGGTCTTGATCTCTTCGCGGTAGCGCGTCTTCAGACGGGGCTGAGCCTTCGAGGTGTTTGCTGTGTCTTCTACAGTGGTCATCAGATGTCCTTCCCGTTGCGGCGGGAGATGCGGACCTTTTTGCCGGTCTCTTCGTCGATGCGGTAGCCGATGCGGGTCGGCTTGCCGTCGGAGTCGATCACCATCACGTTCGATACGTGGATGGCGGCCTCCTGCGTGACGATGCCGCCGGACTGCGCACCGCGCTGGTTGGTGGATACGGCTGTGTGCTTCTTGATCCGGTTCACGCCCTCGACAAGGACCCGGTTGCGCTCGGGGTAGGCCGCGATGACCTTGCCCTTGGCACCCTTGTCCTTACCAGCGATGACGAGAACGCTGTCACCCTTGTGCACCTTCATTTACAGCACCTCCGGGGCGAGCGAAACGATCTTCATGAACTTCTTCTCGCGCAGCTCACGACCGACGGGCCCGAAGATACGGGTGCCACGCGGGTCGTTGTCGGCCTTGATGATGACGGCGGCGTTCTCATCGAACTTGATGTAGCTGCCATCCGGGCGACGACGCTCTTTGACGGTGCGGACTATGACGGCCTTGACGACGTCACCACGCTTGACGGTGCCTCCGGGAATGGCGTCCTTGACGGTCGCCACAATGATGTCCCCGATTCCCGCATAGCGTCGCCCTGAGCCACCGAGCACGCGGATGCACAAGATTTCCTTGGCACCGGTGTTATCGGCGACCTTCAGCCGTGACTCCTGCTGAATCACTGGTCTCTCCTAATTGACCTGGATTTGGATGTGCGGCGGATACCGACCCGACGCACGCGGTCACGTTGCCTCAGGGCAAGCGCCATCCCCGGTTTTCACCTGGTGGGAATGCCTACCTGTCCTCGGGCGCCAAGCACCCACAAGACAACCGCCCTAGTGTAGGCGAACCTGCAGGTCGGATACAAATCCGACCATCGCGGGAGTCAGCGCGAGAACGCCGAGCCTTGCTCGCGGTCCAGGTAGGTCTCCGACTTGTTCTTGAGGAAGAACAGGTAGACCACCAATGAGATCGCGATGCACACCGTCACATATGCAATGAATAACGGCACCTGACCGTGCGCCTTCAGCGCCTGATAGATCAGCGGTGCCGTCCCGCCGAACACCGAGTTCGCGAGCGCATAGCCGACACCCACCCCCAGCGCCCGTACATGCGAGGGGAAGAGCTCGGACTTAACCAGTGCGTTAATCGACGTGTAGCCGGTCAAGACCACGTAGGCGCCTGCGACCAAGAGGAATGACGCGATCGGCGAATGCGTCTGGGGCAGATACGTGATGAGCACGTAGGTGTAGAAGAGCCCGCCGAATCCGAACCAGAGCAACAGCGGTTTGCGGCCAACCTTGTCGCTGATGATTCCGCCGATGGGCTGCAGCAGCATCAGGAAGATGAGCCCGAAGAGGTTGATCCAGGTGGCCGTCATCGCCTGGTCCTTGTAGGCGGCCTTGACGATCGCTGGGGCGTTGACGCTGTAGGTGTAGAACGCGAGGGTGCCACCCATAGTGATGAGGAAACACAGCAGCAGCGGTTTCCAGTACCGGGTGAGCAGCTCCCGCATCGATCCGGCGCTGTTGTCCTCACCGGACTCGATGGCGGCGAGCTGTTCGGCGCTCAGGGATTCGTCCATGGTGCGCCGCAACCAGTACACGACGATCGCGGCCACACCTCCGACGGCAAAGGCTATGCGCCAACCGAACTCGTGAACCTGCTCATTGTCGAAGACCGTCAGGATGATCAGCAGCGTGAGCTGGGCGAGCACATGACCACCCACCAGGGTCACGTATTGGAAGGACGAGAAGAACCCGCGTCGCTCACGCGTCGCGGCCTCGGACATGTAGGTGGCAGAAGTGCCGTACTCGCCACCTGTCGCGAATCCTTGAACGAGCCGGCACAGGATCAAAGCGATCGGCGCGGCCATCCCGATACTGGTACGCGATGGAACCAGCGCGATTGCCAGCGAGCAGGCCGCCATCAGCGAAACGCTGAACGTCAGAGCCGCGCGGCGGCCGTGCCGGTCGGCGAACCGGCCGAAGAACCACGATCCCAGCGGTCGGGTGATGAAAGTGACGGCGAAGATCGCGTAGACGTAGATCGTCGAGTTCTCATCGGCTTCGTCGAAGAACTGCTTCTCGAAGTACATCGCGAAGACGGTGTAGACGTAGACGTCGTACCACTCGACGAGATTGCCCGACGAACCCCTGATGGTGTTCCAGATGGCGCGACGGGTTTCGGCCCGACCCGAGGGCGTTGGCGCACTAGCGGTCGAAACGGTCATGCACGCTTACTGATCACCGGCGGGACCCGGCGGCGGGCCGTGTCGGGCGGGGTCGAGCGCGGGTGCGCTCGACGTTGACGCGTTGGCGTCAGGAGCATCTGATGCGGGCATCATCCACGCCGGCGCCTTTCGCGTTGGCGTCGCGGCCGCGGGCTTTGGCGCGGAGGATGCGGGCGCCACCGCTGCAGACGGGGTGGACGATGGTGCAGCCGCGGATGAGGTTGCACTCTTGGACGTGGCCGAGTTGGAGGAGCTCGTGGCGCTGGTGCTGCTCGCGGCGGCCGCGCTGCTGCTGGCGGTGATGGCTGTCAACCGGTTGACGACGAAATCAGCAGCACGATCGGCCGATCCATCCGATTTGTACTGCATGTGCGGCCCCAGACCACCACCATTCGGATCGCAGATCCCGTCGCCGGGATTGCAGATGTCAATCACCTTGCTGCGCTGGGAATCCTTGATCGACAGCTCCAGACTCATCCCGTTGACCTGCCAATTCCTGGGATTTCCAATGAGCACGATCGCGGCGACCCGCTGCTCCAGATCGGTTGGCAATGGGTTGTTGAAGGTGAGCCCCGTCCCGTTGGTGCCCATCAACACGTCGACCACAGCAGCGCCCTGGGAGAACCCGCCGAGCACGAACTGCGTATTTGGACAGTTACGCGCCACCTCTTGGACGTGGAAGCTCATGTCATTGGCACCATCGCCGGCACGGACCCAGTCAAAACTGGCTGGGTAGTTGACGGCGTAGATGTCGACGAACTTGTTCGGCAGTCGGTCGGTCAGTTCGTCGGTAAAGGCCTTCCCCACGTCTCCAAGGCCCGGAGAATCGTTGGTACCGCGGGCGAAGGACACATCCACGTCGGGACAGCCGGCTGCGTTGGCCGTTGGCCAGTTGTCGCTATGAGTGGCGAGTATCGCGGCTACCGCCGCCGATAACGAGAAAATCGAAACCCCGACCGATCCACGCTTGACGTATCGGTTCATTCGTCCAGCGTAGTTCCCTGGCAGAGCTTCTTGGCGGTGTTGGAACTACTGGAAAATTGTCATCCGAGACCAGCGCTAGGCAAGGCCTCGGGCGCTCACCTTCTCGTGGCTGCGGCCCCTCGAATCCGTCGCCGCCCACTGAGCGGGCGCCGATGTAACGCAAAACTGAAACACGTTCTACTCTTGTCTCGTGGACGTGACATACGAGGGCACCAAGAAAGAACTGGCCACCAATGAAGGCGTGCTGCGCTATCACGAGGCCGGCGAGGGTGAGCCGCTGATCCTCCTGCACGGCTCCGGCCCCGGCGTGACCGGCTGGCGCAACTACCGCGGCAATCTCGCGGTTTTCGCCGAGCACTTCCACACCTACGTCTTGGAGTTCCCGGGCTTCGGCGTCAGCGACGCGGTGCAAGGGCACCCGGTCCTGACGGCGGGCGCCTCGGTCATCCGGTTCATGGACGGCCTCGGCATCGAATCGGCCGCCATCGTTGGAAACTCGATGGGCGGCGTCGTTGGTATCAACCTCGCGATCAAGCACCCCGATCGCATCGCCAAGCTCGTCACCATCGGCGGTGTCGGGCCGAACATCTTCAGCCCGAGCCCCAGCGAGGGCCTGCGGTTACTGCAGGAGTTCACCGATGGCCCGGACCGCGACAAGCTGGTCCGCTGGCTCAACTCCATGGTGTGGGACCCGGCCGTCGTCACCGAGGAGCTCATCGAGGAGCGGTGGGAAGCCGCGATCAACCCCGACGCACATAAGACCGCGCAGCTGATGTACGGCTCCAAAGCCTTTGCAATGCAACAGAAGTTCCTCGCGAACGCCGACATCCCGCCGTACTGGGCGATGATGCACAAGATCAAATGCCCGACCCTGCTCACCTGGGGTCGCGATGACCGCGTCAGCCCGCCGGACATGGCGATCGTGCCGATGCGGCTCATCCCCAATGCCGAACTGCACATCTTCCCCAACAGCGGCCACTGGGTGATGATCGAGGCCAAGCAGGCCTTTGAGCAGACGGTCGTCGACTTCCTGCGCCGTTAAACACCTATTAAACTCAAAACGGACGTATCTGATACGTTCGTTTTATGATGCCGAAGCAGCGCACGCTGCTGATCGCTGTCGCGAGCGTGATTGCGCTCGCCACCAGCGCCGGCATCTGGGTGATCGTCGCCAACGATTTCGCGATCCACGAAGAGCAGGTGATCGTCCCCGGCTCGGCAGAGCCGCTGCATGGGGTCCTCGCGCTGCCACCACAAGGCAAGGGCCCCTATGGCCTCGTCGCCTTCGTACACGGTGACGGACCGGCCGATGCCACCCGCGACTCGTTCTACCGCCCGATCTGGGAATCGCTCGCCAGGGCCGGATACGCGTCATTGGCATGGAACAAGCCGGGGATCGACGGTGCCCCCGGCAATTGGCTGAACCAGAGCATGCACGACCGCGCAACCGAGGCAGAGGCCGCGATCACGTGTGCCCGCGGACGCTCCGACATCGACCCGAAACGCATTGGCGCATGGGGTATCAGCCAGGGCGGCTGGGTTGTCCCCGAGCTGGCCGTGCGCCAGCCGGATATGCAGTTCGTCATCCTCGTCGGCGCCGCGGCCAACTGGCTGCGGCAGGGCGAGTACAACCTCGTGGCCGAGATCCGCGTGCCTCGCACAGCCTTGCGAGAGCAAGCCTCGACAATGTCCACGGGATCCGCACCGTCCTGGTCGCCACCTTCGCGCCGCGCTCGCTATACGCACCCGGGTACCTGGATAACCTCCGACACTATGTTGAACAGACCGACAGCGGGAAGGTGAAGCTTGGATAGCGATCAGGACGACGCGGAGGTCACCACCCGCACTCTCGTCGAGAGCCTGATCCGCGAGGATGCCACCGTTGACGCCGGCGAGCTTTACGACGTGGCCAACGCGTTGGGCATGAGCGATCAGCAGGTTCGCCTCTGTATCAAAAGGCTGGCCGCCGAGGGACGGTTCACCCAAGACGGACGCGGGCGCAAGGCCATATTGCGCGCAACGGAACGGACCCGCACCGCCATCGAACCCGACCTGGAGTTCGTCCGGTTCATGTATGCCCAGGATCGCGGTGAGGCGCGGTGGGACGGCCGCTGGCATCTGGCGGCTTTCGGCATCCCGGAATCGATGAGGTCCGCCCGCGACACCATGCGCAATGCCATTGTGCGTCTCGGCGGAGCGCTGATTCAGGGCGGGCTATACGTTTCGGCCAACCCGTGGGAAGACCACATTCTGACTCTCGCAACCGAACTCGACGTGCGTGCGCACATCTCACTGCTGACGACTGAGGACCTGGCCGTAGGCGATAGCCGAACGGCACCCGATCTCGCCCGGCGCCTTTGGCCGCTGGACCGTATCGTCGATGGCCATCGACGGCTACTGGCCGCGGCGCAACGGCTCAAGCCGGCCATCCCAGGCGCGTCGCGCACCGAACACCTCAGAATCGCCATCACGCTCGCCGCCGAATTCACCCGAGCGATCGAACCTGACCCCCTGTTGCCGCCGGATCTCCTCCCCCAACCGTGGACCGGCACGGCCGCACGCGCCGCGGTGGCCGAATGCTGGGCCGACCTTTTGGAGGCCGAACCCGCGCAGCCGATTCGGCTATTTCGGTGGTATGCCGAGGTCGTCCAGGAAGTCACCCGCCCGATCAACACCTCGTAATCGCTCAGCGCGGCCACTGATCCGAGCGCCACAGCCGCCATGTCGATACTGCGCCCAGCATCACGGCCAGGATCGTCAACGTGAACCAGAGCCATTGCCATGTCGCGGGCAGGGGGGTCAACACAATGAGCGCCACCAGGTATGCCGCCGCCGCGGCCCGCAGCCGGCGAACATCCTCTGTCCGGCGGTGAATCCCGTTGGTGGCCCGGCGCCACACCACGAGATTGAGTGCGAAGGACCCGGCCAGGAACGCCAGGCCCGTCAGTTGCACCCACTCCGGCTGTGCCTCGACCGCCACCGGGAGCGAAAAGGGCAGGGTCACAACAGCCAGTACCAAGGCAGACACAGCCTCGATTAAGACCAAGCGCCGTGCGGGCCGCAGCTGGCGAAGCTCACAGACCAGTCGCCCTCGATCCGGCAAGGCAACCTCCCTCGACCGCTCTACATTAACTATCTATTTGCATACGATCGTATGGTATTCGATAGATAAATGAGGAGTTTTGCGGGTTTACAACGAAAAAACGCGCCGCCCCTTTTCGGGTACGGCGCGCATTTCGCGTATCTGACTACTTGGCCTTCTCGAGAACCTCGACCAGCCGCCACCGCTTGGTGGCCGACAGCGGACGGGTCTCCATCAGCGAGACGCGGTCGCCGACACTGGCGTCACCGTTCTCGTCGTGGGCCTTGACCTTCGAGGTGGTGCGGATGATCTTGCCGTACAGCGCATGCCGGTGACGGGCTTCGAGTTCGACGACAATCGTCTTCTGCATCTTGTCCGACACCACGTAGCCGATGCGGGTCTTCCGACGTCCGCGCAGCTGCTCGGTGGCCGGGGTGTGCTTCGGTCCCGGTACAGTGCCGGCGTCCTTTGTCTTCTCGCTCACTTGCTGTCCTCGCTATCGGGTCCGGCGGCCAATCCCAGCTCACGCTCACGCATGACGGTGTAGATGCGCGCGATCTCCTGGCGTACCGCACGTAGCCGACGGTTGTTGGCGAGCTGACCGGTGGCCATCTGGAAGCGCAGGTTGAACAGCTCTTCCTTCGACTCACGCAGCTTGGTGATCAGCTCGTCCTCGGTGCTTTCCCGCAGTTCGCCAGCGGAAACTCCCACTGTCATCAGAACTGCTCCTCTCGTGTGATGATGCGTGCCTTGATCGGCAGCTTGTGGATCGCGCGCGTCAACGCCTGGCGCGCGGTCTCTTCGTTCGGGTAGCTCAACTCGAACAGCACACGACCGGGCTTAATGTTCGCAACCCACCATTCCGGCGAACCCTTACCGGAGCCCATGCGGGTTTCGGCGGGCTTCTTGGTCAGCGGACGATCGGGGAAGATGTTGATCCACACCTTGCCGCCACGCTTGATGTGCCGGTTGATGGCGATACGAGCGGACTCGATCTGCCGGTTCGTGACGTACGCGTGGCCCAGCGCCTGGATGCCGTAATCACCGAAAGCTACCGTGGTACCGCCGGAGGCGGTGCCCTTCTTCTTCGGGTGATGCTGCTTGCGGTGCTTGACCTTACGGGGAATCAACATGTTCAGTTCTCCGTGCTTGTCTCGGCCGCCGGAGCCGCAGCCTCGGCGACATTGGCGGAGGTATCCCCGCCTGATTCCACGGCGGCACGACCGGCTTCAGTGCTCGTCGCGGTGGTACCCGAGGCGCCACTGCGACGCGGACGGGCACCGGCCGGACGCTCACGGCGCGGACGGTCTCCGGCTGGCGCAGCAGCCGTGGCGGTGAGCTCACGCTTGCCACCAACGATGTCGCCCTTGTAGATCCATACCTTCACACCGATGCGGCCGAAGGTGGTCTTGGCCTCGTACAGGCCGTAGTCGATATCGGCACGCAGCGTGTGCAGCGGCACGCGACCCTCGCGATAGAACTCCGAGCGGCTCATCTCAGCACCGCCGAGGCGGCCCGAGCACTGCACCCGGATGCCCTTGACGTTGGGCTGGCGCATGGCCGACTGAATTGCCTTGCGCATGGCGCGACGGAACGCGACACGGTTGCTCAGCTGCTCGGCCACACCCTGAGCCACCAGCTGCGCCTCAGCCTCGGGGTTCTTCACCTCGAGGATGTTCAGCTGCACCTGCTTCTTGGTCAGCTTCTCCAGGTCGGCGCGGATGCGGTCGGCTTCGGTGCCACGACGGCCGATGACGATGCCGGGACGCGCGGTGTGGATGTCGACGCGAACCCGGTCACGGGTGCGCTCAATCTCCACCTTGGCGATACCGGCACGCTCCAGGCCAGTGGCCAGCAGACGACGGATGGCCACGTCTTCCTTGACATAGTCCGCGTACTGCTTGTCGGCGTACCAGCGGGACTTCCAGTCGGTGGTGATACCGAGTCGGAAACCGTGCGGATTGATCTTCTGGCCCACTAGCGCGAGCCTCCCTTCGCATCAGTCTTGTCCGTCGCGGCGCCAGCGGCGCTCGACGCCGTCACTTTCGCCTCAGCGGTGGTCTTCTTGGCGGCAGCCTTCGAGCCCTCAGCCCGGCGGGTGCGAGAGGCGGCTGCCGACTTACCGGCCTTGCCGTCCTGCTTCGGCCGACTCTCCACCACCACAGTGATGTGGCTGGTGCGCTTGCGGATCCGGAAAGCACGACCCTGCGCGCGGGGACGGATGCGCTTGGCGGTCGGGCCCTCATCAGCGAAGATCGCCGATACCACAAGGGTGGACGGGTCAAGTCCGTCGTTGTTCTGCGCGTTGGCGGCAGCGCTGGCGATGACCTTGGCCACCGGCTCGCTGGCGGCCTGCGGCGCCCACCGCAGGATGTCGATGGCGACGGCCACAGGCTTACCGCGCACCAGGTCGATGACCCTGCGCGCCTTGGACGGCGAGACCCGCACGAAGCGGGCCACCGCCGTCGCCGAAGGAAATTCGGTAGTTGTCATCGCCGCTTGCTCTTTCGGTCGTCCTTGATGTGACCCTTGAAGGTCCGAGTCGCCGCGAACTCGCCCAGCTTGTGACCAACCATCGCCTCGGTGACGAAGACGGGCACGTGCTTACGCCCGTCGTGCACCGCGAAGGTGTGGCCGATGAAGTCGGGGATGATCGTCGAACGCCGCGACCAGGTCTTGATGACCTGCTTGGTGTTCTTCTCGTTCTGGACGTCGACCTTCTTGAGCAGATGGTCGTCGACGAACGGGCCCTTCTTGAGGCTGCGTGGCATCGCTGGCTACTCCTAGCGCTTGTTCTTGCCGGTGCGCCGGCGTCGGACGATGAGTTGATCGCTCGCCTTGTTGGGCTTGCGGGTGCGACCCTCGGGCTTACCCCACGGGCTAACTGGGTGGCGACCACCGGAGGTCTTACCCTCACCACCACCGTGCGGGTGGTCGACCGGGTTCATCACGACACCACGGACGGTGGGGCGCTTGCCCTTCCATCGCATACGGCCGGCTTTACCCCAGTTGATGTTGCCCTGTTCGGCGTTACCCACCTCGCCGACGGTTGCGCGGCAGCGCACGTCGACACGACGGATCTCACCGCTGGGCATACGCAAGGAGGCGTAGGCGCCTTCCTTGCCCAGCAGCTGGATGCCAGACCCCGCGGAGCGGGCGATCTTGGCTCCACCACCGGGACGCAGCTCGACGGCGTGGATCGTGGTACCCGTCGGGATGTTGCGCAGCGGCAGGTTGTTGCCCGGCTTGATGTCGGCGTTGGCGCCCGACTCCACCACATCGCCCTGCGAAAGCCCCACCGGCGCGATGATGTAACGCTTCTCGCCGTCCAGGAAGTGCAGCAGCGCGATGCGCGCGGTGCGGTTGGGGTCGTACTCGATGTGCGCGACCTTGGCGTTGACACCGTCCTTGTCGTGGCGACGGAAGTCGATCAGCCGGTAGGCGCGCTTGTGGCCGCCGCCCTTGTGACGAGTGGTAATGCGGCCGTGCGCGTTACGGCCACCAGTGCCGTGCAGCGGACGGATCAGCGACTTCTCGGGAGTCGAGCGAGTGATCTCCGAGAAATCTGCAACACTCGAGCCACGGCGACCCGGAGTCGTCGGCTTGTACTTGCGAATTCCCATGTCTTCTCTAAGTCCTCTACTCCCAGCGCTAGGCCGGGGCTCCAAACAGGTCGATCGGCTTGCTGCCCGGTGCCAGGGTGACGATGGCGCGCTTGGTGCTCTTGCGCTGTCCGAAACCGGTGCGGGTGCGCTTGCGCTTGCCCTGCCGGTTGGCGGTGTTCACCGAGGAAACCTTGACGCTGAAGATCTGCTCGATCGCGATCTTGATCTGCGTCTTGTTGGAGTCCGGGCGAACCACGAAGGTGTAAACGTTGTCTTCGATCAACGAATACGACTTCTCCGAGATCACCGGGGCCAGGATGATGTCGCGGGGGTCAGTGATGGTTGCCATCAGGCTGACACCTCCTCTTTCTTCTTGGCGGCCGCGCTGATAAAGCCATTGAGCGCCTCGACGCTGAACACCAGATCGTCGGCCTTGAGCACGTCGTAGGTGTTGAGCTGGTCGTAGGCCAGCACGTGCACATTCGGCAGGTTCCGGACACTCTTCACCGCGGCCAGATCGTCGCGGCCCAGCACCAGTAGCAGTTGCTTGCGGTCGCTGATCTCGGCCAGGAACGCCTTGGCGCTCTTGGTCGAGGGCTCCTGCCCGGCAACCAGTTCGGTGACGGCGTGGATGCGGCCGTTGCGGGCCCGGTCCGACAGCGCACCGCGCAGCGCGGCGGCGATCATCTTCTTGGGCGTCCGCTGGCTGTAGTCACGCGGCTGCGGGCCATGTACGACGCCACCACCGGTGAACTGCGGAGCACGGGTCGAGCCCTGACGGGCGCGGCCGGTTCCCTTCTGCCGGTACGGCTTCCTGCCACCACCGGACACCTCGCCACGACGCTTCGTGGAGTGCGTGCCCTGGCGGCCGGCCGCCAACTGAGCGGTCACCACCTGGTGCAGCAGCGAGATATTGGCTGGGGCGTCGAACAACTCGGCGGGCAGCTCGATGGAGCCGTCCGTCTTGCCACCCGGAGCCTTGACCGTGATTGTCAAAAGATTCTCAGACACTACTTCTCACCTCGCTTGACAGCGGTGCGGACCACAACCAGGCCACCCTTACGTCCGGGGATGGCACCCTTGATCAGCAGCACGCCATTTTCGGCATCCACCTTGTGCACCACCAGGTTCTGGGTGGTGACGCGATCACTACCCATACGTCCCGACATCCGGGTGCCCTTGAAGACACGGCCCGGGGTGGCGCAGCCACCGATCGAGCCGGGACGACGGTGCACAGCCTGCGCACCGTGGCTCGCGCCCTGACCGCTGAAGCCGTGACGCTTCATGGTTCCGGCGAAGCCCTTGCCCTTGGAGGTCCCGGTGATGTCGACATACGCGCCATCGCTGAAGATCTCGGCGGTCAGTTCCTGACCCACCTCGTACTCGGCGGCAGCAGCTTCGTCTTCGAGACGCAGCTCGGCCAGGTGGCGGCGCGGGTTGATCCCGGCGGCGCTGAACTGACCAGTGACCGGCTTGGTCACCTTGCGCGGGCTGATCTCACCGAACGCGAGCTGGATGGCGCTGTAGCCGTCCAGCTCCTGGGTGCGGATGCGGGTCACCACATTGGGTCCGGCCTTGACGACGGTCACCGGGACAACCCGGTTGTTTTCGTCGAAAACCTGTGTCATACCCAGCTTGGTGCCCAGAATTCCTTTTCTTGCCATGGTTTCTGGATCTCCTACTGAATATTCACGTCGACGCTGGCCGGCAGGTCGATGCGCATGAGCGCGTCAACCGTCTTGGGCGTCGGGTCAAGGATGTCGATGAGCCGCTTGTGGGTGCGCATCTCGAAGTGCTCGCGCGAGTCCTTGTACTTGTGCGGCGACCGGATAACGCAATACACGTTCTTCTCGGTCGGCAACGGCACAGGCCCAACGACACTCGCGCCGGTACGGGTGACCGTCTCAACAATCTTGCGCGCCGAAGCGTCAATGGCCTCATGGTCGTAGGCCTTGAGCCTGATGCGGATCTTCTGTCCCGCCACGCTTCCTACCTCTACTGTCACTGGGTCCGGAGCACGTTCTCACGCGCAACCCGATACCGCCGCTGTTTACCTGTCGTAGTTCACCGACCCCCGCGGTCGGGCGTGTCGCCCGCTCGCGCAGTCGTCCGCGTCGAAAATTCTCGTCGCGTGGACTGGGCCGAAGCGCCCGTAAGGACGCTAGTGGTTCGCCGCCTCCGTTAGCAGCGCACACTGGGGCGACCCAGGGCGCTGCAACCGGTTCACGGCAACCCGAACAGTATGCCTTATTCCCCCGCGTCCTCAAAATCCGGGCCGAATCCCGACTGTACCCACCCAGCGGCGGCAACCGAGAGCCCCTGACCTGCGGTTCCGAGGACGTCTGGAACGCTAGTACAGATCCCGTTGAGGAGGTTGTGACGTGCATTGGCAGAAAGCCGACGGAGGGCGTTCATTCCTGCGGGCCCTGCCCGTTCTGGCCGGCAGCGCCCCACCCTTTGACGTTGGCGATGCCCCCGCCGAACCGCTCCCCTTGTTCATCGAATGGATCGAACAGGCAGCGCAGGCCGGCGTACTGGAGCCGCATGCCATGACGATCTCGACGGTCGATGCCCAGGGTGCACCCCGCGCACGAGTGCTGATTTTGAAGGCCATCGACGAGAGCGGTTGGCATTTCGCGGCGAGTTCGTTGAGCCAAAAGGGACGTGACCTCTCCTCTCACCCCGCTGCCGCACTGACCTTCCATTGGCCGGCGCTCGTCCGGCAGGTACGGGTGGTGGGCCCGGTTGTCGACGACGGTGCGCAGGCGAGCGCCTTGGATTTCCTGGGCAGGCCGATCGGATCCCGCGCGATGGCACTGACGCTTCGGCAGAGCCAGCCTCTCGCGGATGCCGCGGAGATCGACGCCGAGATCGAGAAGGCGCACCGGAAGCTGGCGGACGATCCTGATCTCGTACCCGATGAATGGGTGTCGTACGCGGTGCAGCCGACGCAGATCGAGTTCTGGCAGGGCTCCCCCGACCGGAAACACCTGCGGCTCAGTTATCAGCGAGTTGACGACGACTGGGAGCGCATCCAGCTCTGGCCGTGAGACGGCCATGCCTGCCTCGACCCGGCGGCCGAGGCACCTGCGTACCTTACTTTCGAGTAAGGTACGCATTGTGAGTGCATCCCCGACCTACAAAATCTGGCAGCGTCTGCAGAACAAGCCCGGCGGCTCCGCCCTGTTCTCCGCCGCCATGATGGCCCGCGTTCCCTACTTCGCTTCGGTGGTGCCGCACGTGCACCGAATGGAACCGGGCTACTGCGAGGTGACCGCTCCCAAGTGGTACTTCGTCTACAACCACCTCAAGACGTTCCACGCGATCGCCGCGTGCAACCTGGCCGAGGTCGCGATGGGAATGCTGATGGAGGCCACCACCCCGTCCTCGCATCGCTGGATCCCCAAGGCGATGAACGTGCAGTACCTCGGCAAGGCCACCACCTCGCTGCGGGCGGTTGCCAAGCTGGAGGGCCTCGACTTCGCCTCGATCACCGAGGGCACCGACGTCGTCGTGCCGATCAGCATCACCGATCGCGACGGCAAGGAAGTGGTGAGGGCAGAGATCACCACCTGGGTCACGCCCGCCTAGTCAGTTCCCGAGCAGTGCGGCGGAAATTTCAGCCGTTAGGGACAAATCTATGGTGTGCCGCGCGCACACTCCGGCTATGGCCACCGCACTGTCCGAAATCGAAGACGCCGGCCGCCTTTTGGCCGACCCGACCGCCTACACCGACGAGTCTCGCCTACACGCCGCGATGACCCTGCTGCGCCGCGAACAACCCGTGGCGAGGGTCGTCGCCGACAACTATCGACCGTTCTGGGCGATCACCAAGCACGACGACATCATGGATGTCGAGCGTGACAATTCGCTCTGGGTCAATGAACCTCGTCCGCTACTCATGAACCTTGAGCAGGAGGCCGAGCTGGATAAGCAGGCGGCCATGGGAATCGAGCTCAAGACCCTGGTCCACATCGACGACCCCAAGCACCGCGTACTGCGCGCCATCGGCGCCGATTGGTTCCGGCCGAAGGCCATGCGGGACATGAAGATCCGGACCGATGAGCTGGCCACCAGGTACGTGAACAAACTGATGGACGCCGGCGGAACCTGCGATTTCGCACAGGACGTCGCGGTGCATTTCCCGCTGTACGTCATCATGTCGCTGCTCGGCATTCCCGAATCTGACTTCGACCGGATGCTCAAACTTACCCAAGAGCTGTTCGGCGGTGACGACACCGAATTCCAGCGCGGCACCACCCCGGAGGAGCAGCTCATGGCGCTGCTCGACTTCTTCGGGTACTTCAGCGGCCTCACCGCGTCCCGGCGCGAAAACCCCACCGAGGACTTGGCCTCGACCATCGCGAACGCGAAGGTCGACGGCGAGCTGCTCAGTGATGTCGACACCGCGTCGTACTACACGATCATCGCCACCGCCGGACACGACACCACCAGTGCCACCATCGCGGGTGGACTCGAAGCGCTTCTTCAGCACCCGGACCAGCTCGCACGACTACGCGGGAACCCCGACCTCATGCCATTAGCGGTCGACGAGATGATCCGCTGGGTGACACCCGTCAAGGAATTCATGCGAACAGCGACCGCGGACACCGAGATTCGCGGCGTACCCATCGCCGAGGGGGAATCGGTGCTGCTGTCTTACCCGTCGGGCAACCGCGACGAGGACACCTTCACCGACCCGTTCACGTTCGATGTTGGACGAGATCCCAACAAACACCTGGCATTCGGGTTCGGGGTGCACTTCTGTTTGGGGGCCGCGCTGGCCCGGATGGAGGTCAACAGCTTCTTCTCGGCGCTACTCCCCCGGCTGGAGTCCATCGAGATCGACGGGGATATCGCACGGACGTCGACCATATTTGTCGGCGGTATCAAACACCTACCGATCCGGTACACGCTGCGCTAACCCCCGCGTGAGCAGACGCCTATTGCACGCGAATCGCAGGTCGGCTGTGCACCGTGCCGGGGATACCTCCCGCCTGCGGGGGGCTGCTCGCCAGTTTTAGGTGAGTCGCGCGGAGCCGTCCGCGGCGACTTCGATTGACGCGCCGGCGATATCGGTGTTCACGATCTCGACGGCGGCGTCACGATCGTCAACCTTGGCGAAGGTGCGCGCCCCAGTGGGCGTGCGCACACTGACGAACGTCTGGAACGGCGATCCATCTCGCCCATAGTTGACGGTCCACGCTTCGACAGTTGCCGTGCCCGAATAGCCATCGGCCGCCTCGGTTGTGGGCTCTCCGTCGACCTCGGACTGCACGTCCTCGTACTTGAATCCAGTTGCAGGCGGCTCGGTTCCGTAGATTCCGAGTGCGTGCTTGGTCAGGTATCCACCGTTGGCCGTGATCAGTCCCCGTGTGCCGGGACGCTCACGCAGCCGTTCGGCCATGGTCGCGATGGCGTGGGTGACGTAGTTACACCAAGGGCCGCCGGCGAAGGTAAGTCCGCCGGTCACCGTGAGCGGCCGGGCCGGGTCGTCGAGCGGTAGCCCCAGCTCGGTGGCCGCAACCTGCACCGCCGATGGGAAACAGGAGTAGATGTCGATCAGGTCGACGTCATCGGTTCCCAGTCCGGCGAGCTCGAACACACGCTTGCCTGCGAGCCGAATGGCCGGCGACCGATGCAGCTCGTGACGTTCACTGAGCGCGAAGGTGTCGTTGGCGTGACTGCCGGCAAGCGGAAATATCCAGCGGTCCTTGGGAATTCGTAGCCGTAACGCTGTTTCCAAAGAGGTCAGCAGCACGACCGCACCCTGCTCGACCATATTGTTGGAGTTCATCAGCTTGGTGTACGGCGAGCTGATCCACCGGTTATCGGGGCCGGGTGTGGCGATTTCCTCTGCGCTGTATGCATCATTGGACCAGGCGTGCGTGTTGTTCACCGCCACCGCATTGAATCGCTGCCACAGTCGGGAAATCGCGATCCGATGATCCGCGATCGATACACCGCTTGCGATGCGAATCGCCTGCTCGAAGAGCGGATAGACGTGGCCGGGAGAGATCAGACCGATCGTGGTCTCGGCGCCGCCCACTTGATCCATGCGACCACCGAGAATCGTTGGTTCCGCGATGGATTCGTCCTGCGCGGTCCACACCGGCTGCACACCGGTGGCCATCATCTTGTTGCGCGAACGCCACATCTCGGCACCACCGATGAGAACAACGTCGGCGTCTCCGGCCAGGATGTCGGCAGCTGCATGGCTTACCAAGAGCTGCGGCGAGTTGCCGCTGGGCCCGGTGTAGAAGGTCCGCTTGGGTGCTGCACCCAGACGCTCGCCCAGGAGCACACCCGGGTCGCGGTACTTCCACGAGAAGATGTTCGCAACCGACACCGTGTCGATTGCCGCAAGGAGATCTGTCGTCCCCGCGTCCTCGGCGGCCAGCCGGGCGGCTTGCTCCATGAGATCGATGGGCTCGGGGATCTCGGAGAACGGGGTGTCAGCGTCTGTCCGCTGATTGACCTGCCCGGTACCGACGAGGACCGGCGTGCGAGGGTCGATGGCCATCCGCCGATGGTAACCAACCGCCCGGTTGGCCCCGAAGGGTCACCCTGTTAGGTGGACAGGGCGGGCCCCGCCCCCTCGATCTGGTGGCCCGCGCCGGTCATGTCCTTGAGGTCGACGCCGGAGCGGCCGATCTGACGCGCCCCCGCCACCAGCGCGGCCACGACCTGGGCCGCTTGGTCATAACTCAAGCCCTCGGGAGGATGGATATTGGAAACGCAATTGCGTTGCGCATCAGTGCATCCGACCATGGGATTGTGCGTGAGGTAGATCCCGACGCTGTCGGCGACCGAAAGACCCGGGCGTTCCCCGATGAGCACCAACAGGGTGTCGACGCCAAGTGCGGCGCCAATATGGTCGCCTAAAGCCACCCTCGCCTGAGTCGCGACGACGAGCGGCGCAATCGAGTACCCCCGGAGCCGCTGGTGCAGCGCCTGCAACAGCTGTACCCCGTGATCGTCGAGGGCTCGTGGCGACAACCCGTCGGCCAGCACAATTCCGATATCGGCACCGGACTCGGGGAGCACGTCGAGCGCGCCATCGGCGGGTGCGCGCCCCAGGTCCGGGCGGCGCAGGTATTCGGATCGATCGCCCGCCCGGCTGGTCACCAGCAGCGGCGTGCCCAATCCGAGTCCGTCGATCCGGCCGGCCAAAGCGCGGGCGTCCAGTGGCGTGTGTACGGCGTCGCGGGCCGCGGCGTGCGCGGTCCCGAACTCCAGAACTCTGGTCGTGGGCAGCGCATCACCACTTCGCCCCAATCCGATTCGCGACTGGGTGGATCGACGCAGCGTCTCCCAAATGTCCCGTGCCGCAACATTGTTGGCGACATCGCTCATAACAGCGCCCGCAATGGCGAGTCGTTGACCGGGATTTCACGCAGCCCGCCATCGCGTTCCAGCATGCCCATGCGGTCGAGCCAGTCATTGAACTCCGGGGCCGGGCGCAGGCCGAAGGTGCGGCGCGCGAACAGCGCATCGTGGAAGGACAGGCTCTGATACCCGAGCATGACGTCATCGGCCCCGGGCACCGCGATGACGAAGGCGACACCGGCAGCCGTGAGCACGGTCAGCAGGACATCCATGTCATCGGAGTCGGCCTCGGCGTGATTGGTGTAGCAGACGTCGACCCCCATCGGAAGTCCCAGCAGCTTGCCGCAGAAGTGGTCTTCCAGTCCCGCCCGGATGATCTGCTTTCCGTCGTAAAGATATTCCGGCCCAATGAATCCCACAACGGTATTGACCAGGAGTGGTTCCACCTCGCGCGCGACCGCGTAGGCGCGAGCCTCCAGCGTCTGCTGGTCTACCGGAACGCCTCCCACGCCGATATGCGCTCCGGCCGACAACGCGGACCCCTGACCGGTTTCCAGATACATGACGTTGTTACCCACGGTGCCGCGGGCCAACGAACGTCCGGCCTCGTTCGCCTCGCGCAGCAGCGAGAGGTTGACCCCGAAGCTCTCGTTGGCGCCTTCGGTCCCGGCAATCGATTGGAATACCAAGTCCACCGGCAGATTTCGTTCGATGAGCTCCATGGTGGTGGTGACGTGCGCGAGCACACATGACTGCGTCGGGATATCAAATCGCAATCGGATGTCATCGATGAGACGCAGCAGGTCGGCCGCGGCATGCGGGGAATCGGTCGCAGGGTTAATGCCGATGACAGCGTCGCCGCACCCCAGCAGCAGGCCGTCCAGCGTGGCGGCGGCGATCCCGCGCGCATCGTCGGTGGGATGGTTGGGCTGCAGCCGGGTCGCCAGCGTTCCCGGCAGGCCGATGGTGGTGCGGAAGGCGCTGGGATTACGCACCGCGGCGCCAACCGCGATGAGGTCCTGATTACGCATCAGCTTGCTGACCGCCGCCACCATCTCGGGAGTCAGCCCGGGAGACAAATCCTTGAGGGACTGCGCCCCATGGGGTTTGGTGATGGTCTCCAGTAGCCAATCACGGAAATCGCCGACGGTGAGATGTGAGATGACCGCGAATGCCTCGGCGTCATGACTGTCGATGATGAGCCGGGTGACCTCGTCGGTGTCGTACGGCACGATCTCTTCGGATAAGAACGTCGCCAAGGGCACCTCGGCGAGTACCCAGCGCGCGGCGGCCCGCTCGGCATCCGATTGCGCCGCGCATCCTGCGAGTTCATCACCGGATCGAGGCGGCGAGGCCTTCGCGAGAACTTCGGCGAGCGATCCGAACTGGTAGGTGACCGGCCCGGCGATGTGGCGAAAGGTGCTCATAATATGCCTATTTCACTTCTTTTTCGGCTTCTGCAAGCGCCGCGAACTCCTCGTCCGGGGAGTTCGCTACCAAATGATGACGGCTGTACAACCCAAAGTACGCCATAAACAGCAGGAACACACCGAACGTGGCGAACGCCGCGGTGGTATCAACGATGAATGTCGCCACCACGGCCGCACAGGCGATCACCAGGGCGAACCCGCTGGTGACGATGCCGCCCGGGGTGCGGTACGGGCGCTCCATCTCGGGCTCGCGGACACGCAGCACGATATGGCTCACCATCATCAGCACGTAACTCAGTGCCGCACCGAACACCGCCATGTTCAGCAACATCGCGCCTTTTCCGGTGAGCGACAACAGGAATCCGATAAATCCGGGGACGATGAGCGCTAGGAGCGGGGCCTTTCGACTGTTGGTGACGGATAGCCCGGTCGGCAAGTAACCGGCCCGCGACAGCGCGAAGGTCTGTCGGCTGTAGGCGTAGACGATGGAGAAGAAGCTGGCGATGAGCCCGGCCAACCCGATGTAGTTGACGGCCTTCGCGACCGTGGTCGTACCCAGTGCCTCGACTAGAGGATTGCCCGACTGGCCCATCGCCTCAGCTCCCCCGACCCCGGGCACCAAGAACAGCACGGTTGTCCCGGTGATCACGAGCACCAGCATGGCCATCACGATGCCGCGTGGAATGTTTCTGGCCGGGTCGCGGGCTTCTTCGGCGGCCAGCGGGACACCCTCGATGGCCAGGAACAACCAGATGGCGAACGGCACCGCCGCCCAGATACCCAGGTATCCATAGGGTAAGAATGCCGAAGCACCCGTGGCTGTTTCAGCGACCGGGATATTGGTCAAGTTGTGTATATCGAACTTGCCGACCGCCCCCACGGCGAAGGTGATGAGGCCGACCAACGCGATACCGGTGATGACGAACATGGTCTTGAGGGCCTCACCCGCACCGCTGAGGTGGATGCCGATGAAGATCGCGTACGCGGCGAGATAGATCCACCAGCCGTCCTTGAGCCCGAACAAGTGCAGCGACTCGACGTAGCTGCCGATGAATGTCGCGATCGCGGCCGGTGCAATGACGTACTCAATGAGAATCGCCGTCCCCGTGGCGAATCCACCCCAAGGCCCCAGCGCGCGCCGCGCGAAGGTATACCCGCCGCCCGCGGTCGGCAGCGCGGACGACATCTCCGCCATGCTGAGCACCATGGCGAGGTACATCGCCGCGATGATGACCGCCGCGATGGCCATCCCCCCGAATCCGCCCTTGCTCAGCCCGGTGTTCCAGCCCGCGTAGTCGCCGGAAATCACATAACTCACCCCGAGCCCGGCCAGTAGCACCCAGCCGGCGGTACCCGATTTCAGCGTGCGCCGGGCGAGATAGTCGGCACCTTCGAGGTGTGATTGGACACCCGCATGCTCGTGCGGTGCGTCGACGGCTTCACTGGCATTCGTGCCTCTATCGGTGCTGGACATCGTCCAATTGTGCGTGCGATGGCCCGCACGCGTGCGGTAGACGGCAAGATTCGTGCCGACGTTACGACCACGCAACAAACTGGGCAGTTCGATGGCCAATCATCGCGATGGTGGCGGCTGGCCCACGGCTCGGAATGGTCGGCATGATCGAGCCGTCGATGACGAAGAGCCCGTCGATTCCCCTGACACGGCAGTATTTGTCGACGACCGCATGCGTGTCACCGTCATTACCCATCGGAGCGGTTCCGCACAGATGCTGCGAGGTGGACCACCGCGGACCACCGAACCGCCGTCCATACAGATCGGACACCAGGCGCACGCCGTCACGCAACCGATCCATATCGGCGGCCTCACTGTCATAACGCAAGTCGATGTACACCGGTGCCGCGGGGTCAGCCGAGCGCAGCTCAACGCGACCGCGGCACTGCGGCGTCATCAATGCGACGCCGATCTGCCGAGCGTCCGGCCCTTTCACCTTCACCCCTGCCATCGCGGCGAATCCGGTTGTATAAGGCCGTATCTCGATATCCGTCTGACGGTCGGTGTGCAGCACGGTGTCCAGGACGGGATAGCCCGGCTGCCCCTCATCCCCGGTGTCCAGTACCCATTCCGCGTGGTCCATCACACGGGTACCGACACCCGGCAGGTCGACAACGGGCTCAACCCCCACCGCGCGTAGGTCATCCGCCGGCCCGAGCCCGGAAAGCAACAGCAGCTTGGCGCTCTCAATCGCCCCCGCACTCAAAATGATTCGATCGGCGGTCAGTGTCCGCACCGAGTTCGCAACCGCCACCTGTACCCCGGTAGCGCGCCCGCCGTTACACAACACCCGAAGGACACGAGTACCGGAATACACCGCGAGGTTGGGACGCCAGCCCGCCCCCTCCAGATATGCGCGCGCGGGCCCGACGCGCACCCCGCTGTCGATGTTGAGCGGCACCAGTCCCACCCCGACGCCGGCGGCGCCGTTGAGGTCCGCCACCACCGGATACCCGAGCTTGGCGGCGAAGCCCATCAATTCTCTTCCGGCGCTGCTCTGTTCGTGCTTGCGCCCGATCGGAATGGGTCCCGACGACCCATGCAGCGGATCGTCACGGAAGTCGCGGTCGGTCTCCATCGCACGGAAGTGTTCACGCACATCTGCCCAGGACCATCCCGGCACCGACCATCCATCGAAGTCTGCGGGCCGACCCCGGACGAAGTAGCCACCGTTGATCGCACCGGAGCCACCGACCACGGATCCCCGCACCAACTCCGCCTGGTCGCCTGTGGATGTCAGCGTCGCCCAGTAATAGGTGGCGACCTCGCTACCCGGTCCGATCGGCAGCCGGTACCCGTCACGTATACCGGCCTCGTCCGCGGAGGACGGCGGGCCCGCCTCGACAAGCACTACCCGAAACGACGGATCCTCGGAAAGACACCCTGCCAGAATGGAACCCGCGCTCCCCGCGCCCACAATGAGCGCATCCGCGTGGATCGGCCTGCTCAGGGCCGTAGTTCCGGTCGGAGCGCGCCGAGATTGCGCTCCTGCACGATCCCGGTCCACAAACCAATCCCGTAGGCGATGTCGTCGAGGCGCTTCAGCAGTACGTACTCGATCAGACCGATCCGGTCATCGGGTGAGGCCGAGTTGTCGTTGCGCTTCATCCAATCGACTACGCCATCGACAATGGCTGCCACGACGAGCACCTGCCGGCTGCGCCGTGACAGCGCTGCCGCTACCAACGCCAACGGCCAGTAATGACGGCACAGCGCGGACGCGATCTGCAACGCGGCGCCACCCACCCCCTGGGCAGCGACCCGAGCGACATCACGTGGCGGGGTGTCCACTCCTCTGAGCGTGCGCGCCACGCGTCCGGCCGCCAGTACCGCCATTCCCGCCGCGGCCAGATATCCCATTCCAGAACCCACCGCCGCAAGAATCCACACCAGCAGTGTCCACCGTGAGATGACCATCGGCGCCACCTTGTCAGGGTGACGCGTCGACAGCGGTGCGGCACTTCTTCCGTAGAATGCTTTGCGCGCGAACCATTCCCGAAGGGTAAGCCTGTGGTCATGCGCCACATGGGATACCGGTTCGTACCTAAGCCGAGAACCTGCCTCGATCAGCCGCCAGCAGAGGTCCACATCCTCGCCACATCGCAGCGACTCGTCGAATCCACCGATCCCATCGATCGCCGACCGACGGACCACGATGGCCGCACTGGGCACATAGGACACCGGACCGTATGGCACGACCGGGGCCTCACGCAGTCCAAGATCCAGCGAGGATCTGACTGCTTCATATCGAGCAATAGCGTTGTCGCTCAGCACCAATCCCACGATGCGTGGGGCAACCAGGGCCACCGCCGGATCGCTGAAATGACCCAGCAGTCCCTCCAGCCAGCCGCGCCTGGGCACCACATCGGAATCGAGAAACGCGACGAAGTCCGTGGTCACCAGCTTCAGCCCGGTGTTGCGCGCGGCCGCCGGTCCCTGGCTGTCGGCATGGCGCACCACGCGCACGTCACAGTGCATCCCCTCGAGATCACTCTCCACGATCGGGATAGTGGAGCCGTCGTCGATGACGATGACGGACATTCCGCGCAATGCGCGCAGCAGCCTGCGCAACCCAAATCCATTGTTAAGGCACGGAATAACGACGGTCACATCACGGTAACCGGGCCCACCCGTGGGGCGGGGATGGGCGACTGTCGCATCCAGCAGTGTCCGTGCGAGCTGGGCGCTGGTCGCATCTCGCACCTCAAGCCGTCCACCGGAAAGCAGAGTTCGCGCGGCAGGGGCCAACCGCAGCAGCCGAGTCGGGGAGCCACCTAGCAGCGCCGAGCCCTCATCGAGAACGCGAACCCGCCGGTCCACCTGAACCGCGAATCCGTCTGGCAGTCTGCCGTCCGGCACGAACACACCCTGCACGCCCCGCGTGTCTCCGTCGCTTGTGGTCATACCAGCCGCCCGTCGGCATCGGGCGCCCAGCGACGCACCGCGTCGGCGCATCCTCGGGTCATCGTGGTGAGCATCCGCGCGCCGTCCTGACTGTTGGCGGTCGTCGGATCGCCGAGTACGCCGATCGCACTCACCGCCGCCACTCCGCCTGCCCGCATCGGTGTCATCAACTCACGTAGCGGTGCGGAATTTCCGGCACACACTTTCTCGCGTCGCACCGATTCTGGTGAAATATGCAGCAGCAGAGACGTTTCCACGTGTCCGGCGTGAGCGTCGCCGCCCTCGACGGCACACGCCCACCATGCGATATCGCGACCTTCTGAACGCAGCAACCGCACCGCCGACACCGTCGCCTCAATATTGCCGCCATGACCGTTCACGAACACGATGCGCCGACACCACTGAGTGGCCGACCTCCCGTACTCGACGAGAACGTGGGTCAGCGCCGCGGTACCGATCGAGATTGTTCCAGCGAAGGATTGGTGTTCCCCACTGGCTCCGTACGTTATGGCCGGAGCGAGAACTGTTCGGGTGTCTCCGGCATCGGCCCTCAGCTCCCGGGCCGCACCGGTTGCCACGGCACCAGCAATCTGTGTGTCGGTATCCAACGGCAGGTGCGGCCCATGCTGTTCGGTTGAGCCGAGCGGAGTAAACAGGGTGATGGCCTCGTCTGCGAGCTCCCGAGAGGTGGCGGTGCTCAAGACAGTCGGGACAGCCACCCGCCGATGGTAGGCCGAATTCACCTCAAATGCATCCAAAGTTGGCGCACCCGAGCGAGGTCTTTACATCCTTGCTGGCCGTCGGCTTATGCGCTGGCGGCCACTTCGCCCCGATTGTCACGTCAGTCCCTGGCGCCACATCGCCACTGTCTCACTGCAGGAAACAGTGTGTTCAGTTCGCGGTGCGCTTAACTAGTGCCTTCCGAGGCCCCGGGCAAATCCCTGGGGGATCAGGAGGTCCTCTGGGGACAGTTCGTGTACAGACTTCTTAGCGAGGCCCATCAGCGCCGAGTCGATCCCGCCACGCATGATGTCGAGAACGTTCTCGACTCCGGCCTGACCGCCCGCCGCCAGACCCCACAGGTATGCCCGTCCGATCATCACCGCGCGGGCACCGAGGGCCAATGCCTTGACGACGTCGCTGCCCCGGCGAATGCCACCATCCAGCAGCACCTCGAGATCGTTTCCGACGGCCGCGGCGATGCCCGGCAGCGCGCGGATCGCCGCCGGGGTGCCATCGAGGTTGTTGCCGCCGTGGTTGGACACCGAGATTGCCGAAACACCGCAATCCACAGCACGTTTCGCATCGTCGACGCGCATGACGCCCTTGAGCATGAACGGACCGTCCCATTGCTCACGCATCCATCGGACGTCGTCCCACGTCGGCGCCGGAGTTCCCATCCACTGCCCATAGGCGTCGAAGAAGGGCGGGCCGGCTTCCCCGCGGGCCGCCTGGTTGGGCACCCGCAGGTCCGGGATGTTCATCTTCTTCCCGAACGACCACAGCCAGCCGGGCTTGGTGACAACTTCCGGCGCCAGTCGGATCATCGACCGCAGGTTCATCTTCTCAGGGATGGATGGGCTGCCCCAATCCCTTCCATGCGAGAAACTCCAGTCGAGTGTAGCTATAAGACCAACGGCACCAGCGTCTTTCGCGCGCTGAATGCGCTGAGCCACCTCGTCACGACCACCGAGCCAATAGATCTGGAAATGCGTCTTCGGGTTGGCGGCCACCACGTCCTCGATGGGCTTGCTCGCGAACGAGGACAGTCCCATTGCGGTTCCGCGCGCGGCGGCGGCACGCGCCACAGCGACCTCACCGTCGGGGTCGACTGCCTGCACCCCGGTGGGCGAGATCATCACAGGCAGTGAGATCTCTTGACCAAGAACAGTTGTCGAAAGTTCACGGTCCGGCTGGATGCCGACGACATGGGGCTCGAATCCGAGCTCACCGAACGCCTCCACATTGTCGCTGACGGTCAGCCCCTTCTCGCTGGCCGAGATCAGCGAGCTGTAGACGGACTTCGGCAGTCGTTTCTTGGCCCGTTGCTGGGCAATCGCGACCGTCTCGAACCAGGTGTTGCGGGCCATCTACCGTCCTGCTCGTAAGTTGGAAAGGGGGTTCTCATCGCACGCGCGCGAGGGTGGCCTCTGCGTCAAAGTCAGTGCAACAGGTCCGGCGGCCGGCCTACCCTTCTTCTTCGAATGCGAATGGTCGCCACTGGGTTTGGGCACCACGCGATCAGCGGCCAGCGCGGCCTCGCCATAGCCTTGAACGCATTCCGGATCGGGCCCGTCCATCGGGAGTCCGGTGAAAAACTTGGCCGCCATGCAGCCGCCTCGGCAGCTGTCGTAATGCCCGCAGCTGCCGCACGCGCCCGCCGACTGCGGCTCGCGCAGCTCGTTGAACAGCCGCGAGTGCTTCCACACCGCGTCGAATCCACTGTCGGACAACACATTTCCAGCAAGGAAGCGGTCGTGGATGGCGAAGGGGCAGGCGTACACGTCACCCACCGGATCGATCAGGCACACCACCCGACCAGCGCCGCACATGTTCAGGCCCGGCAGGCCACCCGAGCCGTCTCCGTATGCCGACAGGTGGAAGAAAGAATCGCCCGTGAGTACCCGATCCCCGTTGAGCACCAGCCAGTCGTACAGCTGGCGCTGCTGCGCCGCGGTCGGATGTAGCTCGTCCCACACATCGGCCCCACGGCCGGAGGGGCGGAGGCGCGTGATTCGGAGCGTGGCACCATATCTCGCGGCAAGCGCGGCGAACTCGTCGAGTTGGTCCACGTTATGGCGCGTGACCACCACCGAAATCTTGGCGTCCTTGAATCCGGCCGCAGCCAGGTTCTCCAGCGCCCGAACGGCCATGGCGAACGATCCCACACCACGTACCGCGTCATTGACCTCCGCGGTCGCGCCATCCAGCGAGATCTGCACGTCCACATAGTCGCTCGCGGCAAGACGCGCGGCGACTTCCTCGGTAATCCGCACGCCGTTGGTCGAGAACTTGACCCCCACGTGGTGCTCGGTCGCGTAATCGACGAGCTCCCAAAAGTCCGATCGCACAGTGGGCTCACCTCCACCGATGTTCACGTAGAACACTTGCATGCGTTCCAGCTCGTCGATGATGTCCTTGCACTGCTGCGTGGATAGCTCGCGCGGGTCGCGCTTGCCCGACGATGACAGGCAGTGCACACAGGACAGGTTGCAGGCGTAGGTCAGCTCCCAGGTGAGACAGATGGGCGCATCCAGTCCCTTTTCGAACTGGTCCACAAGTTTCGGAGCCGCAACGTCAGCGACATTCAGACGGGGCAGTGCCGGAGCAGTCGCGGATGAGCCGCTTACGCGAAGAGCAACGGTCATGGGGAGTCCTCTCGGGTCACGATCATCGTCGAATCCGCCAGCACGGTCAGGGCCCGTCGATACGTGGCGGCCTGGTCGTCGTCCACACCGGCTGCTCGCCAAGCGTTCTCAGCGCTGCTGTGGTCGGTGAGCGACTGCACGATCTGCAGCAGAGTGCGATTCTTCAGGAAGGACAGCTTGCGGGTGCCGAAGTGGTAGAGCAGCGCGCCGAACGGTTCCGGACGCAGCGACACCTGCGGGTGTAACTGCCAGGGTCGGGTCCAGTCGAAACCGGTGGGCGCCTCGTCAATCATGGCGCTCATTGAGGTGGGGCGTCTCAGTAGACGCCGCACATCCCGTCGATCGACACCTCTTCGACCAGCGATTCTTGCACCAGCTCGGTGGTTGATGAGCCGCTTGCGCGAAGAGCATCGGGGTCGGTGGTCTGTCCGGCGACAGTGGTGGGCTCGGCCATCTGTTCACTCCCTTGTGAGTTTCGACTGGGGCTTCCGATGAGCCGCTTGCGCGAAGAGCACCGAAGCAGTCACGATAATAATGGCATCGAGTGCAGAAAGGGAAGAGGGTGTCAGGAAATGGCGGAATTGGCGAAATGAACGCACAGGCGCCGCGCGTAGGCCGACGCCCTTCCACGACCCGGGAGGAGATCACCACGGTCGCCATGGCGTTGTTCGCAGAGCGCGGCTTCGACGAGGTGAGCGTCGACGACATCGCCGCGGCGGCCGGCATCGCCCGGCGCACGGTATTTCGTTACTACAGCTCCAAGAATGCGATTGTGTGGGGAGACTTCGACGCTCACCTCGCGGTGATGCGCGCGCTCCTGGAAGCGACTCCGGACACCTTGGACACCAGCACCGCCCTGCGCCGGGCGCTGTTGACCTTCAACAACTTTCCTGCCGACGAAACCCCGCGGCACCGCATGCGAATGCGACTGATTCTGGAAATCCCGGCATTGCAGGCATATTCGATGCTGATGTATACCGGCTGGCGCGATGTCATCGCACAGTTCGTGGCCCGGCGCGGCGGCATTGATCCCCACACACTCTTGCCTCAGACGGTTGCCTGGACACTGCTGGGTGTGGCACTCGCCGCCTACGAACAATGGCTCGCTGACGAATCGTCGGCGCTTACCGCACTACTCGGCAAGGGTTTCGATGCCGCGGAGGCGGGCCTGCGGGCCCTGGGTTAACCCGACGAAGAACTAGAGCACCTCGGCGATCGGTGTTCCCGCCGCGATCTTGGCCCGCATCTTCATCACCGGACCGGCCATCCCACAGCCCACGACCCCGGTGAGAACGCCGTCGCGCTCCAGATAGGCCAGGAACTTGCGGCCATCGTCAGAGATGATGTGCACGATGTCCGAGTCCCCGAGATGGCCGAGCGACTGAATCTTCACGTCGTACTGGTCACTCCAAAAGTACGGCACGGCAGCCGCATTCGCGGCGGGATCTTGACCGAGTAGCGCCGGCACGAGAGCCCGGACCTGTTCGGCGACATTGCTCCAGTGCTCCACACGGCTAGGACGCCCATCGGCATCCGCCCATGCGGCGACATCGCCCAGCGCCCAGACATGCGAGGCACTGGTGCGACCTACGGCATCGCACACCACACCGTTGTCCACCGCGACGCCCGACCCTTCCAGCCAATCGGTCGCGGGTCGGCTCCCGATACCCAGCACCACGAGATCCGCATCCAGCAGTGTCCCGTCCGACAGCGTGACGGACTGGACGTGCCCCTCCCCCGCCACGGCATCCACGCCGACGCCCACCCGAACGTCGACACCTTCATTGCGGTGCAGCCTCGCAACCAGGTCGCCAAGCTGCTGACCAATCGCAGCCAATAGCGGGGCAGGTTGCGGTTCGACGAGAACCACGTCAACTCCGTTGGCCCGCAATGTAGATGCAACCTCACATCCGATGAATCCCGCTCCGACAACGACCGCCTGCCGTGCGTTCGCGGCATCGTCGCGCAGCGCGAAGCTGTCGTCGGCGGTGCGCAGTACGTGGATACCGTCCAGGTCGGGGAAGGCGGGAATGCGACGGGGAACGAGGCCGGTCGCGATGATCACCTCTCCGTACTCCAACGCGCTTCCGTCATCGAGGGTCACCGTCCGGGCGACCGGATCCAGCGAGACGACCTTTCCGCCGAGTCGTAGCTCAATCTGCTTTTCGTCGTAGAACTCTCGGGGCTTGAGAACCACCGCATCGATGGTCTTGTCCGCGTCACGCAAGACGTCCTTGGACAGCGGCGGACGGTCATAGGGCAGGTGGGACTCGCTACTCACTATGGTGATCGGCCCGGCGTACTCCGCGCGACGCAGCTGTTCGGCGGTTCGCGCCGCACCCAGCCCACCGCCAATGATCAGTACGCCTCGCTCCGCGTCGCTCCCGGTCGCTTCATTCACGGTCTCTTCATACACGACTGGACACACGAGTCGTCCAACCTCCTACCCCAGCCTCCTACCCCTGGACCTGCGCGCGGTCCACCAAGTTGGAGAGCACCACGATGCTCTCGGTGCGATCGATATCCCCGCTGGAACGGATGCGTTCCAGCGCCCGCTCGAGGTGCTGGATATCGCGTGCCAACACCCGCAGCATCGCATCGGAGGTTCCGGTCACCGTCGCGGCGCTCACCACCTCGGGTATGTCAATCCAGGCGCGCCGCAAGCTTTCCGGGGTAATGGTGCCCTGACAGTAGACCTGAACGTACGCCTCGGTGTTCCAACCGACGGCAGCGCGATCCACCACGGTGGTGAAGCCCTTGATCACCCCCGTGGCGACCAACCGGTCGACACGGCGCTTGACCGCTGGGGCCGAAAGATTCACCTCCGCGCCGATCTCGGCGAATGTCGCTCGGGCATTACGCATCAACAACGTCACGATGCGCTCATCGGTGGCATCCAGCTCGGCCATTCACGCCCCTTCTCCGGAGATTCAATTCTTTTCTGCAATAGAATGCCAAATCCAACATCCAGACGCAATAAACCATGCTATTTAAAACAACGAATGGAGATTGATTGCAGGAATCGACTCTCATACGCTCAGCACATGACCGTTGTGCACGAGGGTGGACACCCGGCCGAATCGCCGACACACCAACCAGACAGAACACCGACGACACGTCACTACGTGATGGTGCCGCCGACGTACTACACAGTCGAGTACGCAATCAACCCCTGGATGGACGTGTCCAATCCCGTCGACCCGGTGCTCGCCACCGCCCAATGGGATGTGCTGCGCGCCACCTATGAAAGTCTTGGTCACACCGTAGACATCCTGTCCCCAGTCGCCGGCCTGCCGGACATGGTTTACGCAGCCAATGGCGGAATCGTGTTGCGGGGCAACGCTGTCGTGGCCCGATTCACGCACGCCGAACGCGCCGGAGAGTCCACCGCGCACGCCGAGTGGATGCGCAGGAACGGACTACGTCCCATGTACTCGCGTTACACCAACGAGGGCCAGGGCGACTTCCTACTGGTAGGCGACATCATGTTGGCGGGTACGGGTTTTCGCACCGATGTCAGGGCGCACGTCGAAGTCGCACGGATGCTCGACATTCCCGTCGTCACGCTGGAGCTCGTCGATCCGCGCTTCTATCACCTGGATACCGCACTGGCCGTACTGGATCCGCAGACCATCGCGTACTACCCATCGGCATTCAGTGAGGCTTCCCAGGCCAGGTTGCGGTTCATGTACCCCAACGCCATCATCGCCAGTTCCGCCGATGCCTATGTGCTCGGTATGAATGCGGTATCCGACGGTCGCCACGTCATGCTGCCCGCCGCGGCGACCGGATTCGCCGAGCAGCTCCGCGCCGCCGGATTCGAACCGGTCGGGATCGACCTTTCCGAACTACTCAAGGGCGGCGGATCGGTGAAATGCTGCACACTGGAGCTGCACTCGTGACCGTCACGGAACAGGCTCCCAGCATGTCATCTGATTCGTACAGAAGCTCCGAACTCATCGGACTGACCGACCAGTACGGCGCCCACAACTATGCGCCGCTACCGGTCGTCGCCGAACGTGCCGCGGGCGCATGGATCGAAGACGTGGAAGGCAAGCGGTACCTGGATTGTCTGGCCGCCTATTCGGCGGTGAACTTCGGACACGGGAACCCCGAGATCCTCGCGACCGCGCACGCACAGCTCGACAGAGTCACCCTGGTGAGCCGGGCATTCCATTCGGATCGTCTCGGCACGTTCTGCCGCGACCTCGCCCGGCTCTGCGGCAAGGGCATGGTGCTGCCGATGAACACCGGCGCCGAGGCCGTCGAGAGCGGGATCAAGGTCGCCCGCAAATGGGGCACCGACGTCAAGGGAGTGCCCGCGGGCCAGGCCAACATCGTGGTGGCACACAACAACTTCCATGGCCGCACCATCAGCATTGTGAGCTTCTCCTCGGACGAGACGGCACGTGGCGGGTTCGGTCCGTTCACGCCCGGGTTCCGCGGCGTCCCGTTTGGAGACATCGATGCGCTGGCCCGGGCTATCGACGACGACACCGTCGCCGTGCTCCTGGAGCCCATACAAGGCGAGGCCGGCATCGTCATTCCACCCCGCGATTACCTGCCGGCCGTCCGCGCACTGTGCACCGAGAGCAATGTTCTGTTCATCGCCGACGAGATCCAGTCCGGGCTCGCCCGCACCGGCCGGACATTTGCCTGCGACCACTGGAACGTGGTCCCGGACGTGTACCTGCTAGGCAAGGCGCTCGGCGGCGGTGTGGTACCCGTCTCGGCCGTGGTGGCCGATACCGACGTGCTCGGGGTGTTGCACCCCGGTGAACACGGCTCCACCTTTGGCGGAAATCCGTTGGCAGCGGCCATCGGTTCGACCGTCGTGGCAATCGTCGAGCGCGGTGAATTCCAGCGGCGATCGGCCGCGCTGGGAAGGCACCTACGTGCCCGTCTCGATGCCCTGATCGGGCACGGTGTCACCGAGGTGCGTTCGCTGGGATTGTGGGCCGGGGTAGACATCGATCCGAATCTGGCAACCGGAAGACAAATCAGTCTGCGCATGGCAGAGTGTGGCGTCTTAGTGAAGGACACGCATGGCGCGACTCTCCGGTTTGCACCACCCCTCGTCATCACCGAGGACGAAATCGATTGGGCGATAGACCAGTTCGCTGAAGCGCTGGCCAACGCCCGGTAGGTTTCGCCCGGCCCCAGGAGGCACTATGGCACCCTCGTCACCCAGCCTTGCCCAGCAGCTGCTGCGCCGCCGTCCTACGTCGGGGGCGCCCACTGCCCACGGCGCCGGCGGGCATCTGAGGCAGTCGATGGGAACTTTCCAGCTCACCATGATCGGCGTCGGCGCCACGGTGGGCACCGGCATCTTCTTCATCTTGGCCGAATCCGTGCCCAAGGCGGGCCCCGGGGTGATGGTCTCGTTCATGGTCGCGGGTCTCGCCGCGGGACTGGCCGCGCTCTGTTATGCCGAATTGGCCTCCGCGGTACCGGTATCGGGCTCCTCGTTCTCCTACGCGTACACCACCTTGGGCGAACTGGCGGCGATGGTCGTGGCCGCCTGCCTGCTGCTGGAGTACGGCGTGTCAGCGGCCGCGGTGGCGGTGGGCTGGAGCCAGTATCTCGACAAGCTTCTGGTCAACGTCTTCGGATCGCATCTGCCGCACGCGATCAGCGCCGCACCATGGGACAACGTGGACCCCGCGCTACCGCATGCCTGGCTCAACCTGCCTGCGGTGGTCCTGATCGTCATGTGCGCAATCCTGCTCATCCGCGGGACAAGTGAGTCCGCACTGGTGAACACCGTCATGGTGCTACTCAAACTCGCCGTCCTGACGGTGTTCGCGATCATCGCGTTCACCGCCTTTCAAGCGGGCAACTTCACCGACTTCGCACCGTTCGGCGTCAGCGGTATCGGCGCTGCGGCCGGCACGATCTTCTTCACCTATGTCGGGTTGGACACCGTGTCCACCGCGGGCGAGGAAGTGAAGGACCCGCAACGGACCATGCCGCGTGCGCTCATCGCCGCGCTCCTTATTGTCACCGTTTTCTATCTGGTGGTTGCCCTTGCGGCATTGGGCGCGCAGCCGTGGAGAGAGTTCGAAGGGCAGTCCGCCGGCCTGGCCCTGATTCTGGATAAAGTCACCGGAAGTACTTCTGCCAGTACATTCCTCGCGGCGGGCGCGGTCATTTCGATCTTCTCGATCACTCTGGTCTCGATGTACGGACAGACCCGCATTCTGTTCGCCATCGGCCGCGACGGCCTGCTGCCCTCGGTCTTCGCACAGGTCAACCCCCGCACGCTGACGCCGGTGAACAACACGATCATCGTCGCCGTCGTCGTGGGCCTGATGGCCGCCTTCGTACCGCTGAACAGCCTCGCAAACATGGTGTCGATCGGTACACTCACCGCGTTCATCGTCGTATCGATCGGCGTCATCATTCTGCGGGTCCGAGAACCCGAGCTACCGCGCGCCTTTCGGGTTCCCGGCTACCCGGTCACACCGGTCCTCTCTGTCATTGCCTGCGGTTACATTCTGTTCAGCCTGCCCTGGGTAACCTGGATTGCCTTCGGATCCTGGGTCACTGTGGTGCTGGCGTTCTATCTACTGTGGGGCCGTCACCACAGCGCGCTCAACGAACCACCCTCAGTGCCAAGCGTTTCTGCCGAGAAGGAACCGGTATGACCGTCGTCGTCGGATACCTCTCCGGCAAGGGCGGCAAGGGTGCGCTACACCTGGCCGTCGAATCCGCCCGTGTCCTGGAGACCTCGCTCACCGTCACCACCGTCGTGCCAAAGCCATGGTCCACATTGTCGAAAGCTAAAATCGACGCCGAGTACGCCCAATGGGCACAGAAGCTGTCGGACGACTCAAAGTCCGAAGCCGCCGCATATCTTGAAAAGATCAACGCCGGAATCGATGTCACGTTCCACAACGTGGCACACCGCTCGGTGTCGGGCGGGCTCCTCGAGGCCGTGGAGGCGTCCGACGCCGAGGTGCTCGTCGTCGGGTCCGCCTCAGAGGGGAGCCTCGGGCAGGTGGTCCTGGGCTCCACCGGTGACCGGCTGTTGCACTCCTCCCCCATCCCGCTAGCCATCAGTCCACGCGGCTACCGGGGCTCGAAGGAGGGCACCGTCAGCCGGGTGACCTGCGGGTACCCCGGCACGGCGGAGGCGGTTGACGTTGTGCACCAGGCTGTTCGGCTGACACAGCGTCTGCATGCACCGCTACGGGTCGCCACCTTCGCGGTGCGCGGCCGCACCATGCTGACCGCCGGGGTCGGCCCCGAGGCCGAGGATGCCGTCCTCGCAAGCTGGGTCACCCAGTCCGAGGAAGCGTTGGCGGAGCTGCGTCGCAAGGACATCGTGGGACCCGATGTCGAGTTGCGGGTGGTCACGGGCGACAGCTGGGATGACGCATTGGACAGTGCCGACTGGCTAGACGGCGAGTTGCTGGTCCTCGGCAGCCGGCCACACAGCACCGTCGCCCGCGTCTTCCTGGGTTCTCGCGCAACCAAAATCGTCAGGCACAGCCCGGTCCCCGTCGTGGTGATGCCGGGCTAGCCCTCGCGTCAGTACGTCAGGTGCCCCTTGTCCACCGGCACCTGCGCACCGGCCAGGGTGCCCGACGCATCGCTCGCCAGCCATAGCACCACATCGGAGATTTCGTCGGGTTCGAGCATCTTGGTGGGTGACAACGGCATTGGGGCAATACTCGGCAGGTAGTTGGGGTGCTCGGCGAGGATCTTCATCATGGAGTCGCCGGTGATCATCGGCGTGGTCACCCCGTACGGATGGATCGAGTTGACGCGGATGCCGTACTCGGCGAGTTCGATCGTCAACGACTTGGTGAGACCGGTCAGTCCGAATTTCGAGGCAACATAGGCGCCGTTACCCGGGGTGCCCTTGAGCCCCGACACCGAGCTCACGATCACGATCGAGCCCCCATTACCGGCCTCGATCATCGTCGGGACAACGGCTTTCACGGTCTTCCAGGTGCCGGTGAGGTTGGTGTCGATGACGTCTTCCCACTGCTGGTCGGGCATCTCCCACAACCGCGACCAGCTCAGCACTCCGGCATTGGCGATAAGGATGTCGATACGCCCGAACTGCGCGACAGCCTCCTCGACCACGCTCTGCAGGGCGGCGCCATTGCGGATATCAGCCTGCTCGGCGATGATCTTGCGCCCAGTCTCCTCGATGAGCCGGACGGTTTCCTTGAGGTCTTCGGGTGTCGCGGCCTCGTACGCCGCGTACTCCGACACGGGAGCACAGGCGTCGATCGCCACGATGTCCGCACCGGCCTGCGCCAGTCGCACGGCATGCTGACGTCCCTGCCCACGGGCCGCACCGGTTACGAAGGCCACTTTTCCAGCCAGGGGCTGCTCTGCCATGTCTGTTGCTCCTTTGCAATCGAAAACCAGGCTAGCAGCAGTTCTAGAACGTGTTCCAGTTCAATGACCGTTCAGCGGGTAATCAACCTAAAGGTCACCGAGAATCTCCGCACGTTTGGCGTTGTACTCGGGTTCGGACACCAGCGATGTCGCCTTCAACCGGTCCAGCTCGGCGAGCCGATCCGCGACAGAACTCTTGGCTTCTGCCGCCTGCCCGGCCCCCTCGGTCTTGCGCAGAATCGCGTCGATCTGTTGACGGACAACTGGATTCGACCGAACATCCACGACGCCGCCGACACCGATACCATTGGCCTTGAGGATCTTCATGATCTCGAACAACGGGCCGGCCTGGCCGGTGAGGTCATACTCACGGCCATATGCCGAACTGGTGAACTTGGCCGGCATCAGGCCGCTGAGCAAAGCGCTGCGCTGCCAATCGATCTGGAAGTTCTCGGTACCCGGCTCAACCAACACGACGAGCTTCCCCCGGGCGAGCGCGGGACCCTGCAGTACCGACACCCTGGTCCGCGTCTCGGCTCGGAACGGGCTGATCCCGTCACCGTGCACCTGCAACGTGAGCTTGATGACCGGTTGATCATTGACCCTCATCCCGGTCTCATTGGCCGCCACCACATCGGCCAGCGCAAGAATGCCGTTGGCCTCCAACAGCTTGCGGGTCTCCTCGGTTCTGGTGAATATCACCGTCAAAACGAACGCGATGACCACGATCGCGATGGTGATACCGACACCGCTATAAAGCATCCAGCTCACCATGGGGTCGTCGATGACGTAGTACATCACCCAGAAGATCGGCCCCACGATCCCACATAGCAACGAGAAGGCAAGGATCTTCAGGAACCGTGTGACCACGTTCATGGCGTACATCATCCATGACCATCAGGGTGTCTTGTGCGGGATCCGCCCGACCCCTAATATTGACAATGCATGTTGCCAAAGATGTCGACATCATCGCACGAGGAGGCCTTCCGATGCCCAAGCTCACCGTGGTCGACAAGCCACCGACAGGCGACCCGCACCCCTTCGACCACTACTTCCGGCCTGGAATGGAGCTGCGCCCAATTCCCGAGGGCAAGAACGAATTCGGATGGATCTGGCGCCACTGTCGACACTATTTGTTCGATCCATGGTTCGACGTGGAAGACGAGGTGACCCCGACACCGGCGACCCGCCTCTTCGACGATCACATGTGGCAGGGCGACGAACCAATGGACGCCGTCGTGGATCTGTTTCACGAGCTCGGACCGGGCGAAGCACGGGCACTGTTCGAACAGGCCGTCGAGCATGGCATTGACAGTCTGGACAACCCGCCCGATGCGCTGCGCGCGCTCTTCGCGGAGGCCTACCGCGTTCCGGAATGGTGGAATCCCGCCAAGGCGGAACGGGGCCGGCTACGGGCACGGCAGGTGACGACGGCGACCACCGCCGTCATGGCAACCTTCGCGGTCTTCGACACCGTCATGAACTCGGATGTCTCGGCGGCCACCGGAGCCACCGGCCGGTTCCGCTATCAGAGTGCACAACGCCTGGCCGAAACGAATCGGTTCTTCTCGATGATCTTCGATCGTGACGGATTGGTTCCCGGTTCCGAACAGATCAAGCTGACCATGCGGGTTCGGCTGGTGCACTCACTGGCTCGCCGCGGATTGCGCAGCGCCTGGGGCGAGGACAACTTCGCTCAGTACGGTGCCCCCATTTCGAACGCGTCTATGTGCGGATTCATCGAGGCGATGCTCGGCGCTCTGCTGGTCGACTACCGACTCGGAAGGCCTTGCACCCTCAGGGAAATCGATGACGTATGGCACTACCTGCTGCGGTGGGCGTTGATGTTCGGCGTCACCGAAGACCTGCTGCCGCGCACCGGTATCGACGCGATGCGCAATCTCGACTATCTCCTCGCACGCTCCGGCGACGCATCACGTTGGCGCGTCGAGCTGATCGAGGCGCTCGCCACGGGAATGACGGGTGCACACACGGGTCCGATCCGACGTGTCTTCGCGGAGGTTCTCGCAGGCCCGGGTTCGATGCTCATGGGACCGGAGGCGATGGATGAGTTCTTCCAGGGCACAACCTTCGAAGGGGTAAACCACCGCATGTCGGGTCGGCTGTTCAGCGTGGCGGCGACGGCCAATGCCAACGCATCCGCGGTCCTGGATCGACTACCCGGCATCGGCCTGGTGCGCCGACAGCTGGTTGCCCTCAACCCCAATCCCAGTGCGGTGAACAATCTTTTGTCCGAGTTGATCGAGAAACGCGCCAAGGTGGCCTCGACCTACACGATGCACGACAACAACACCTCCGGGCACTCGTTCACTCGTTAGCGCCAACGCGCGGTCAACAGCCACTGCCCCACAACGAAAACGGCGCCCACCCCGAAGGGTGAGCGCCGTTTCCTTGGCGTCCTTTAGATCACTTGTGGATCTTGGTAACGCGACCGGCGCCGACGGTACGGCCACCTTCACGGATCGCGAAACGCAGGCCCTCGTCCATGGCCACCGGCTGGATCAGCTTGACGGAGATGTCGGTGTTGTCACCGGGCATAACCATCTCGGTGCCCTCAGGCAGTGTCACCACACCGGTCACGTCCGTGGTACGGAAGTAGAACTGCGGGCGGTAGTTGTTGAAGAACGGCGTGTGACGGCCGCCCTCGTCCTTGGACAGGATGTAGACGCTGCCGTCGAACTCGGTGTGCGGAGTGGTGGTGCCGGGCTTGACCACAACCTGGCCACGCTCGACGTCCTCACGCTTCACACCACGGACCAGCAGACCGACGTTGTCGCCAGCCTGGCCCTGATCGAGCAGCTTGCGGAACATCTCGACACCGGTGACGGTGGTCTTGGTGACGGTGTCCTTGATGCCGACGATCTCGACATCCTCGTTCACGTTGATCACGCCACGCTCGACGCGACCGGTCACCACGGTGCCACGACCGGTGATGGTGAACACGTCCTCAACGGGCATCAGGAACGGCTTGTCGGTCTCACGAATCGGATCCGGGACCGACTCGTCAACCGCGTCCATCAGGTCGGCAACGGTCTTGCCCCACTCGGCGTCGCCCTCGAGCGCCTTGAGTGCCGAAACACGAATCACCGGAGCGTTGTCGCCGTCGAAGTCCTGGCTGCTCAGCAGCTCCCGGACCTCCAGCTCGACGAGCTCGAGGAGCTCCTCGTCGTCCACCATGTCGGACTTGTTCAGCGCGACGAGGATGTAGGGCACACCCACCTGGCGAGCAAGCAGCACGTGCTCGCGCGTCTGCGGCATCGGGCCGTCGGTCGCCGCGACCACCAGGATTGCGCCGTCCATCTGGGCGGCACCGGTGATCATGTTCTTGATGTAGTCAGCGTGGCCGGGGGCGTCGACGTGCGCGTAGTGACGCTTCTCGGTCTGGTACTCCACGTGCGAGATGTTGATCGTGATACCACGAGCCTTCTCTTCGGGAGCGTTGTCGATCTGGTCGAAGGCTGACGCCTCGTTCAGAGTCGGGTACTTATCGTGCAGCACCTTGGTGATCGCTGCGGTGAGAGTGGTCTTGCCGTGGTCAACGTGACCGATGGTCCCGATGTTGACGTGCGGCTTCGTCCGCTCGAACTTCGCCTTCGCCACTGTTGTGTCCTCCTGGACTTTCTGTTGTCTCTGAGACTTTCTCAGAGGCAAGGGGTTTTCATTTGCCTAGCGGACTCACTCGCGCAAGCCCGAATGGGTCGATAGCTTTCGCTACTCCCCAGTCGCCTTCGCGATGATCTCCTTCGACACGTTGGCCGGAACTTCGGCGTACGAGTCGAACACCATGGAGTAGTTGGCCCGGCCCTGAGTCTTCGACCGAAGGTCGCCGACATAACCGAACATTTCTGACAGCGGCACGTGCGCCCTCACGATACGGGCACCGCTGCGCTCCTCCATGGCCTGGATCTGGCCACGGCGGGAGTTCAGGTCGCCGATCACGTCCCCCATGTAGTCCTCGGGGGTAATGACCTCGACGGCCATGATGGGCTCCAGGATGACGGGCTGTGCTTGTCCGGCAGCCTTTTTAAACGCCTGCGAGCCGGCAATCTTGAAGGCCATTTCCGAGGAGTCAACGTCATGGTAGGCGCCGTCGAGCAGCGTCAGTTTGACGTTCACCAGCGGATACCCGGCCAGGATGCCGTACTGCATGGCGTCTTGGGCGCCAGCATCCACCGACGGGATGTACTCGCGCGGCACGCGGCCACCGGTGACCTTGTTGACGAACTCGTAGGTGGCACCGTCCTCGGCGTCCACCAACGGCTCCAGCGTAATCAGAACCTTGGCGAACTGGCCCGAGCCGCCGGTCTGCTTCTTGTGGGTGAACTCGACCTTCTCTACCGCGCGGCGGATGGTCTCGCGGTAGGCCACCTGCGGCTTGCCGACATTCGCCTCGACCTTGAACTCGCGGCGCATGCGGTCCACCAGGATGTCCAGGTGCAGCTCGCCCATGCCGCCGATGATGGTCTGGCCGGTCTCGTCATCCTGCTTGACCTTGAAGGTGGGGTCCTCTTCGGCAAGCTTCTGGATCGCGGTGCCCAGCTTTTCCTGGTCGCTCTTGGTCTTGGGCTCGATGGCCACCTGGATCACCGGATCCGGGAAGGTCATGGACTCCAGTACTACCTGGTTGCTTGGGTCGCACAAGGTGTCACCGGTGGTGGTGTCCTTGAGGCCGATGGCCGCGTAGATATGGCCGGCCGACGCGGTCTCCACAGGGTTTTCCTTGTTGGAGTGCATCTGGAATAGCTTGCCGAGGCGCTCCTTCTTGCCCTTGGTGGAGTTGATCACCTGGGCACCCGAATCAAGCTTGCCCGAGTACACCCGGATGTAGATGAGCTTGCCGAAGAACGGGTGGGTGGCCACCTTGAAGGCCAGCGCGCTGAACGGCTCGTCTGTCGACGGCTTACGCGTGACCAGCTCGTCCTCCTTACCGGGGACGTGGCCGGTGACCGACTCGACGTCCAACGGCGACGGCAGGTAGTCGATGACGGCGTCCAGCATCGGCTGCACACCCTTGTTCTTGAACGCGCTGCCACACAGCACCGGATATAGCTGCGAGGTCACCGTCAGCTTACGAATGGCGCCCTTGATCTCGTCGATCGTGAGCTCTTCGCCGCCAAAGTACTTCTCCAGCAGAACCTCATCGGTTTCGGCGACGGTCTCCAGCAGCTTGGCGCGGTACTCGTCGGCCTTGTCGGCGAGCTCGGCCGGGATCTCCACGGTCTCGTACTTCTCGCCGAGCTTGGTCTCACCGCGCCACACCTTGGCGTTCATTTCGACCAGATCGATGATGCCCTCGAAGTCACCCTCGGAGCCGATCGGCAGCTGGATGGGCAGCGCACGCGCACCGAGCCGGTCCTCAATGGTCTTGACGGTGAAGTAGAAGTCGGCGCCCAGCTTGTCCATCTTGTTGACGAAACAGATGCGCGGCACGTCGTACTTGTCGGCCTGACGCCACACCTGCTCGGACTGCGGCTCCACGCCCTCTTTGCCGTCAAACACCGCGACGGCGCCATCGAGTACGCGCAGACTGCGCTCCACCTCGACGGTGAAGTCGACGTGCCCGGGGGTGTCGATGATGTTGATCTGGTTGTCGTTCCAGAAGCAGGTGGTGGCGGCGGATGTAATGGTGATGCCGCGCTCTTGCTCCTGCTCCATCCAGTCCATGGTGGCCGCGCCGTCGTGGACCTCACCGATCTTGTAGCTGATGCCGGTGTAGAACAGGATGCGCTCGGTGGTGGTGGTCTTACCGGCATCGATATGCGCCATGATGCCGATATTGCGGACCTTGTTCAGGTCGGTCAGCACTTCCTGTGCCACAGAAGTTTCCGCTCTTTCGCTTCGAATGGGATGGACGAACTGGGCGGGCCTCGTGTTGGGTGAGGCCCGTCAGATCACCAGCGGTAGTGCGCGAACGCCCGGTTGGCCTCGGCCATCTTGTGGACATCCTCGCGGCGCTTCACCGCAGCGCCCAGACCATTGCTGGCGTCCAGGATCTCGTTGGCCAGCCGCTCGATCATGGTCTTTTCGCGACGCGCCCGCGAGAAGCTCACCAGCCAGCGCAACGCCAGCGTGGTGGAGCGATCGGGGCGGACCTCGACCGGCACCTGGTAGGTGGCGCCACCGACGCGGCGGCTACGCACCTCGAGGGCGGGCTTGACGTTGTCCATGGCGCGCTTCAGGGTGACAACCGGATCGGTGCCGGTCTTGTCACGGGCCTGCTCCAGAGCGCCGTACACGATGCGCTCGGCGATGGACTTCTTGCCATCGAGCAGCACCTTGTTGACCAGCTGGGTCACCAGCTGAGAACTGTAGACCGGGTCGTTGACCAGAGGGCGCGCCGGCGCGGGTCCCTTACGTGGCATTAGCTCTTCTCCTTCTTGGCGCCGTACTTGCTCCGGGCCTGCTTGCGACTCTTGACGCCCTGGGTGTCCAGGGACCCGCGGATGATCTTGTAGCGCACACCGGGGAGGTCCTTCACACGACCGCCACGCACCAGCACCATCGAGTGCTCCTGCAGGTTGTGACCCTCACCCGGGATGTAGGCGGTGACCTCGACCGCGCTGGTCAGCCGCACACGAGCCACCTTCCGCAGCGCCGAGTTCGGCTTCTTCGGGGTGGTGGTGTACACGCGGGTGCAGACACCACGGCGCTGCGGGCTGCCCTTCAGGGCCGCAGTCTTCACCTTGGCGACCTTGTCGCGGCGACCCTTGCGGACCAGCTGGTTGATGGTTGGCATGTACCGGCTTTCTCTTCCTTCGAGTTACTTCTAACTACCGTGTGGGGCTCTAGCGTCGCGAGCCCTCAAAAGGCCCTGTTGTCCTGCAGTTTCCGCCCGTATCGGTATCCCGAGGCCGGGCGTGTCGCACGCACCGCGGCCGCGAAGAAAAACTCCTTCACCCTCTGGGCATGCGAATTGACCTGGCGCCCTATCGACCCTCACCGAGTAACCCAGTGGTGGCCATTGGCCAGGCACAGCGCCCTACCATACCAGGGCTGATCACAGTGAGACAAACTCGCCTACCAGCGACAAAGCGCAGGTCATCGGCGACTCACTCAGGATCGAGCAACTTGCCTACTTACGCTCGGCGAGACCCGACGCAAAGCGGTGCACCATCTCCGTAAACGCCATATCAGGGTCCATCTCGAGACCCGCCATGAATCCGGTCATCTCCAGCATGACAAAGCCGTGCATCGCGGCCCACAGCTCGACTCCGGCATGGAAGGCGGTGTCTCCATTGAGCCCATAAATACCGATGACATCGATCGCGGGCTTGGCCAGCTCGCGTACGTCGATCACCGAGCGGTTCACATCGTTCAGGAACGGCATCCGGGTAAGCGCGGCATACCGGCCGGGGTGGTGGTGTGCATAACTGCGGTAGGCGCCGGCCATGGCCAGGATCGCGTCCTCGCCGGTGCGGCCGGAGCTCACGGTATGCAACATGCCGACAATCTCGGCCAGCACCCGGTCTCGCACCTCTTGGCGCAGGTCATCGAGGCTGTCCACGTGGTTGTAGAGCGAGGGCCCCTTGGTGCCGAGCTCGACGGCCAGCGCGTTGATCGTCAGCGCGTCCCAACCGGCCCGATCCAAGAAGGAAAGTGCGGCGTTAACGACGGTCTCACGGTTGAGCCGAGCTGCCCGCGCAGGGTTTCTGCGGTGCGCGGCTGCGGGCTCGGTCGTCACGTGTTGCCGCCTTCTGGAGTGAGTCGTTCTAGTTCGGTACTACCTGGTCCGGCCTCCGTGCACATGGCCTGCCATGACCCTATCGCTCCCACCGCCACCTTCGCGTTTGTCTGCCTATCGTGCTCGTCGTGGCGAGCCGTGGCTTATTCTCAACGGGTGACCGGGACGCTGAAATGACACACGTTCTAGTTTCCGTTGCGCAGCGACTGCTGATCGCGGTCCTTGTGACCGCGGGCATCGCCACATTGACGACCTCGTACACCGGTCATTCGGACCTGGCCGACAACATCCGGCTGGCCAAGAACGGTGACACCCACATCACTCAGTACGGGCTAGTCACCACCGTCGATTGCAGCGACTCGACGATTTTCGTGAACGGATCGCAGAACGTCATCACCGCCCTCGGCAGCTGCTACGCGATCTCGGTACAAGGATCGTCGAACACGATCATCGCCGACAACGTGGTCAACGACATCACCGTGTACGGCGTCAACCAGAAGGTGCTCTACAAGTCGGGCGATCCGGCCATCATCGACCGCGGGCGCGAGCTGGGCATGATGAATTTCATCGACCGCGTTCCTGGTTGACCCCATCCGGACACCCAAATCCCGGGAACAACTCCGGGATAATGAGCTCTATGTCCCGCAAACACATGGCCCTCGCCGTCGCCGCCCTCGCCGCCCTCGGACTGGCAGGCTGCGGCGTCATCAAACCGGGTTCAAGTAATCCGACACCCGGCACCTGGACTCCCCCGTCCAGCTCGACCTCGTCCAGCGCGAGCCCTCCCACGTCCGCCAAGGTCGACGTCGGAGACGAAACCGTCATCGGATACTTCGGCCAGACCACGACCGCCGCCTGCGAGGAGGGCAAGCGCCTGAACATCACCGGTGCCAACAACACGCTGACCATCACCGGCCCATGCGACAAGGTCACCGTCTCCGGCTTCTCGAACACTGTCACGTTCGACGAGCTCAAGACCGAAGTGACGGTCACCGGTTACGCGAACAAGCTCACCTACAAGACCGGCGAGCCGAAGGTCAACAACAACGGATCCAACAACACCGTCGAGAAGGTTTCCTAGAACCTTCCGCAGAGCGAACTACAGCACCGTTTGCACAATGTGTTCGACAAGCTGGCGGGCCGCGGCGCAACCGTCACCTGTCTTGCGGTACTGAACCCACCACGTCAACGACCCCGTTCCGGCGGGAACGGTCACACCGCATGCCGAACCACTGCTGGGTCCGGTGCTGGTGAATCCCTTGCGGCCGTTGATCGTAATGTCGGCGGTCTTCTGGCCCATCCCATCGGCCGCCTTGCGGTCGCGGTCGACATCACCGCCCTCGTAGTAGGCGTAGAGGAGGTCTATGAGATTTCCACCGTCATCGGCGGCGACCCAATAGCACAGTGCCCCAAAGAAATTCTGGTAAATCTGCGCGGCCTTGATGGTTTCGACGATGGTCTTCTCATCGAGCGGGCCGCATTGGCCGTTCCCAAATCCGTACGGGTCCAGCTTGTCGTTCTCGCCCCGCTCGTTGGAGCTCAGACTCTCGCCTGGGGCAATGGCGGTGCCGTCGACGGTGCGTACGCAACCGGTCGGTCCCGCTAGAAGTAACGCGACAGCGGCAAGCGCGCCGACGATTCTTTTCATTGCTTTCCCACCCTGCTGAGCAGCGTGTCCATCAGGGTCTCGACGGCCTTGCACGGGTCATTCTTAACGGCCCCGGATTGCAGGGACCAATGCAGGAAGTCCGGTCCCGATCCCGCGGACAGCTCGCACAGCCCGGTGTTGCTCACCCGGTAACCCGGATAGGACTTGGTAGTCACCGATTCCACCGTATGCCCGAGGTTCCGAGCAACCGAGGCCTCCTTCTCCGCGGAGCTCCCCCGATACCAGTACAGCGAGACGGACGTGTCCCCGTTACCGGGACCGGTGGACCACCGGCAGCCCAGCAGGCTGTCCACATCACGCTTGAGTCCCGGATTACCCACCGCCGCAGTGACTTCCGCATCAGCCATGCCGCCGCAGTCACCGAGCTTGAAACCCTTGCCGGGACCGTTGCTCACCTCTGGCACCGTGGTCACCTGCACGTCGGGTGATCCGCCGCCGCCGTCGTCGTCACCACCGGAAGACGACCGCGGCGAGCATCCAGCCAACACCACGGCGGCAACGGCCAGGGCCATTACCGGGACAATCCGCACACTCACGGTGTCCACAGTACGTCCGCATCCCGCATGCCTCTCGTACGTCTCGGACATACTCGAGTGTGTCGGCGTCGGGCACCGCGCGTGTCAGACCCCGGCGCCGTGGCGCCCGGCACCTGCCGCAAACCGACCGGCACCCTCCAGCGCCTCGGCAGCGACCCGCTCGATACTGCCAAACTCGTTGTCCAGCGCCGCTTCCTCAGTCATCCCCCATTGCGCGAGGGCCGAATCGCGGTCGGCGCGCACGCACTGTTGCGGGAATGCCGCGATCTCCGCAGCCAGCGTTTCCGCCACCGCGCGAGCCTGGCCACGCGGCACCACCCGGTTGGCGAGCCCGATGTCCAGGGCCTCATTCGCCGCGACGGGGCGTCCGGTCAGGATGAGGTCCATGGCACGCGAGTGTCCGATCAGCCGTGGCAACCTGATCGTTCCACCATCGATGAGGGGCACGCCCCAACGCCGGCAGAACACCCCCAGCACAGCATCCTCCTCGACCACCCGAAGGTCGCACCACAGCGCGAGCTCAATACCACCCGCGACGGCATGACCCGATATCGCCGCGATCACCGGCTTGGACAGCCGTAGTCGGGACGGACCCATCGGGCCGGGGCCATGCGGGTGCAGTTCGTTTCCACGGTCGGTACCCATGGCCTTGAGATCTGCTCCTGCACAAAATGTTCCGTTGTCACCCCACAGCACCGCCACGGACGCATCGGGGTCAGCATCGAATTCGGTGAACGCTTCGAACAACGCCGCAGCAGTCGGGCCGTCGACGGCGTTACGGGCGTGGGGTCGGTTGAGGATGATCGTCGTCACCGGACCCGTCTTCTCAACCCGAACGGCCGGATCGGCGTCCTCACTCATGGCCCTACCCATACGGAACCTCCTCCATTTCAGCGGGATCACGCAGTGTCACCAGCTCATCCTTGAATTCCCGATAACGAGAACGCATTTCGTCGGCAGGCCATTCTGGCGGCAACAACTCATCCGGCAGCACCGGGTCGGCCAGCAGATGCCGCACCATCGCGGCAGCCAAAACGAATCGCGCCGGAATCGTCCCGGCCTGATCCCACCACTTCAGCAGGTCTGTCGCATACAGCGACCATCCCGGCAGATCCCACAGCTGGGCCGCCAATGCTGCGGGGTCGTCGGTTCGGGTGTGCAGGACCCAAACGTGGTCGGCAACCGACGGCGGCAGCTCGATCTCCAGATTGTCTGGACGCAGCCACACGCCCTCTCTCAGTTCGCCGAACCGCCTTTGCCGCAGGGTGGTTCGCAGATCGTTGCGGTCACGCGCGTCGCGACCCACGCTGGTGACCACCAACTGTGTCCAGTCGCCATTCCAGGCGCGCCGATGCGGATCGCAGGCCTCGTCCTGTCGAAGCTGACGGGCCTGTAGGCGCTCGGCAAGCCGATACCCCGATTCAGTTCTCGTGACGTCTCCCGCGGACACCATCCGGGTCAGCGCCACCCGTACTGTCGTATCGCTGATTCCGAACAAGGTAGTCAATGCGCGGATCTCACGCACCGACAACTCTGCCGGGTGAGCACCCAGCAGGAGGCTCAGAATGACCGAGCGTGCCGTCATCGGGTGGTGGTCGACCGGGTTGCCCATATCTAAAGGTCGGTCATCGTCTTCAATGTGTCCATACCTGCCGAGCTTCGCGCAAGCGGCTCATCCATGGCCTAGTTGCCCGCCTTGACGGACGCCCGCTCCAGAATCGGCGACAGGTCCAATCCCGTTGGGAGAGTGCCAAATGCGCCGCCCCAGTTGCCGCCAAGCCGGGTCGCCAGGAACGCCTGCGCGACCGCCGGATGACCGTGACGGACCAGCAGCGCCCCTTGCAGTGCGAGGCAGATGTCCTCGGCGACCTTGCGTGCGCGGTAGGCGACAGAGTCCAGATCTGTGAGCTGCGAATGCAGTCCGTTGATATGACGGTCCAGACGCTCATCCTGCCCCTGCGCGAGGGCGAGCTCCTTGAACAGCACCTCGACGCATTCTGGTTTGGTGGCCATGGCCCGCAACGTGTCCAGGGCGCTGACGTTCCCGGAGCCCTCCCAAATGCCCATCAGCGGAGCCTCGCGATACAGGCGCGGTAGGCCGGAATCCTCGACGTACCCGTTGCCGCCCAGACATTCCATGGCTTCACCCGCATGCGGCGTAGCACGCTTACACACCCAATACTTGCTGGCGGCCAACCCGATGCGACGCAACAAGGATTCCGTCTCGTCCCCGCGAGTGGCGCGGTCAGTTGCACCCGCCATCCGCATTGCCACCACGGTCGCGGCCTCGGCCTCGATCGCCAGGTCCGCGAGTACATTGCGCATGAGCGGCTGGTCGATAAGGTACTCGCCGAAGGCCTTGCGGTGCTGAGCATGATGCATGGCCAGCGCCACACCCGTACGCATGCTGGTGGCCGATCCGAGGGTGCAGTCCAAGCGCGTCATGTTCACCATCTCGATGATGGTCTTGACACCGCGCCCCTCCTCACCGACCAACCAGGCCGTGGCACCGTCGTACTCAACCTCCGATGATGCGTTGGAGTGGTTGCCGAGCTTGTCCTTCAAACGCTGCAACCGCATCCGGTTGCGGGTTCCGTCCGGGAGCACCCGCGGCAGGAAGAAGCATGACAACCCGCCGGGTGTCTGCGCCAGCACCAGGAACACATCGCACATCGGCGCCGAGGTAAACCACTTGTGCCCCACCACGGTGTAGCTGCCGTCGGCGTTCGGGGTCGCGGTGGTGGTACCCGCGCGCACATCCGAGCCGCCCTGCTTCTCGGTCATCGACATACCTGCCGTCAGCCCCGCCTTGGTGGTGGGAACTCTCAGCTCCGCGTCATATACGCGGCTGGACAGCAGCGGCTCGTAAACGGCCGCCAGCTCGGGGTTGGCCCGCAGCGCCGGCACCACCGCGTAGGTCATCGAGATCGGGCACATGTGGCCGGGATCGGCAGTCCATACCCCCGTCTTCGCGGCGCGCACCACATGGGCGCCCGGACGTTCGTCCGCCCACGGTGCCCCGTGCAATCCGTGTGCGACCGCCTCGCGCATGAGCTCGTGATAGGCCGGGTCGAACTCGATTTCGTCGACACGATGACCCCAACGGTCGTGGGTGTGCAGCACGGGGCGGTTCCGATTCGCAAGCTCCCCGGCGCGCTGCATGCGAGGGGTGCCGTTGAGCGCACCGACCTCGACAACCTCATCGACGCCCCACTGACCGCCTTCTCGAACAAGCGCTTCCATCAGCACGGGGCTGGTCGCCGCGTTGTAGTCGTACAGCGGTGGGACCTGATTGGTAACGACATGCGTATCGGCCATACGTCAGTGTTACATTTCTACGACAATCGCACAAGATCTGTTCGGATGGCCTTGCGCGAGCTCTTGGTGCGCTACAAAAGACGACGTGGAGAAAGTGATCTTTGTGCTGCGTCAACCGCCCGATGCCGCCACCGACGAGTGGGTGGAGCAGCTATGCACAGCCGTCGTCGACAAGATCCGGACAGTAGGGGTGCACGGCCTGAGCGTGTGTGTCCATGACGCCGCCGTACGAGCCGCGAGCTTGCGGCTGATGACCCTGGACCCGCCGTTCGTCGCCGCGGTCAGTGTGTGGGTTCAGCAGTCGTACGGCCCCGCGATACAGGAGATCGCGGCCGTTCTCACCGCAGCGTCTGCGGTCGCGCACGGATATCTCGTCACAGAGTCTGTGCCACTATCCTCCCCCGAGCCCGAACCCGGCTCGCGGTCAATGGGTTTCACCAATATCGCGCTGCTGCGCAGGCCCGCGGACATGCCATTCGACGCGTGGCGTCAACAATGGCAGGGCGTTCACACTCAGAACGCACTCGACCTGCAGTCGACGATCGGATACGAACAGAACCTTGTGGTCCGCGCCGTCACCGCCGATGCGCCCGTAATCTCGGCGATCGTCCTTGAACAGTTCCCCGCCTCGGCGCTCACCGATCCGCTGGCTTGGTACGGCGCCTCGGATCAACAGCAGCTGGGCGAGCGCGTGATGGCGATGCTCGAGAGCGTCAAAGCCTTTGGCGCTCATACCAATATCGATACCGTCGCGACCAGCAGACACGACATTATTCGGCCGTTCTAGATCGAGACCCTCCCCCTCCTCCGATTCCACCGGTTGACATACAACCAAATGGTTGTACATTGGGGGCGTGGCCGGAGCAGATGAGGACAGGGCCGACGCCTTGTTCCATGCACTCTCCGACCGCACCCGACGCGACATCCTGCGGAGAGTGTTGGCCGGCGAACACTCGGTCTCGACACTTGCGGCGAACTACGACATGAGTTTCGCCGCGGTGCAAAAGCACGTCGCCGTGCTGGAAAGGGCCGGGCTGCTTAACAAGCGGCGTAACGGCCGCGAACAGCTGGCCAGCGGCGACGTAGTAGCAGTTCGCTCGGTCGGCGCCATGCTCTCCGAGCTGGAGCAGATCTGGCGCGGCAGAATCGCTCGCATCGATGAACTCATCGCATTCGAATCACCACAGGAGGACTGAATCATGCCCGTCACCAACGTTACTCACGATATCGACACCCGCACCATCACCATAGACGCCGAATTCGATGCACCGATCAGCCGGATCTGGCAGATCTACGCCGACCCCCGTCAGCTTGAAAAGGTTTGGGGACCACCAAGTTGCCCGTCGACTTTTGTCGACCACAACTTCAAGCCGGGTGGCCGGGTGAACTACTACATGACCGGAGCCGAAGGCGAACGGTACGCCGGATGGTGGGAGATTACGGCAGTCGACGAACCCAACAGCTTCGCGTTCAAGGATGGATTCTCCGACGAGAATTTGAACCCGGTGGACAACATGCCGGTTTCAGAGAACGTCTACACGTTCGTCGAGAAGGATGGCCGCACCCTGGCGACATACGTGAGCACATTTGAGACGGCAGAGGCGCTGCAAAAAGTGCTGGATATGGGTGTCATCGAAGGTGCTTCTTCGGCGATCAACCAGATCGACGAACTCGTCCGCTGCTAAGCGATGGGGCGCCCGCACCCCATACCGACGGTACGGGCGCCCCGTTACGCTCACTTTATGGTGGAGTACCGCGATCCCGGCACCATCACCTTCGATGCGATGATCGAGAAGCCCGAGGGCCCCGGCGCGTACGTCGAGTTCCCCTTTTCCGTGGTCGATACCTTCGGCGTCAAGGCCCGAGTACCAGTGCGGGTGGTATTCGACGGCTCGGTGACTTACACGGGATCCCTGGCACCGTACGGCGGTAAGCATCTTCTCGGGGTACGCAAGGACATTCAGGCACAGCTGGGCAAGGGGCCCGGAGACCGGGTGACCGTCGAGCTCCGTCTCGACGCGGACCGCAGCTAGGCGTCCTGCTTCTCTTGCTGCGCCGGCTCTCCGTGGTGCACGAAGTAACCGAGCACCACAATCACAAACCACACCAGACCTACCACGAGGGCGGTGCGACCGTCCTCTGTGAAGAACAAGAGCACCACCACGAGCGCCAGAAAGGCCAGCGCCAACAGATTCGTCACGGGCGCACCAGGCAGCCTGTAATCCGAGGCAGGCAGTTCTCCGGCGGCGACCCGCTTCCGATAAATCAGGTGGCACAACAGGATTGAACCCCACACGAAAATGATGCCGATGGTGGATACCGAAGTGATGTAGGCGAATGCCTTGTCCGGCGAAAGCCAGTTGACGAACACGCCGATACCCATTGCGAGCGTCGAGAAGCAGATGGCCAACAGCGGGACGTGACGTGAACTCAACGCCTGTAGACCCACGGGGGCGTCGCCGCGCTGCGCCAGGCTGCGCACCATCCGTCCTGTCGAATAGATGCCCGAGTTACAGGAGGAAAGCGCCGCGGTGAGCAAGATGAAGTTCACTATGTTCGCGGCCTGCGGAATGTTGAGGTACTCGAACACAGCGACGAAGGGACTCTCACCTTTGTGGTAATTCTGCCAACCCTGGATCGAGAGGATCACGATCAGCGCGCCTACGTAGAACAACCCGATGCGGAACGGCAATGTGTTAATCGCCTTGCGCAGCGTTACTTTAGGGTTCTCGGCCTCCCCCGCCGTGACTCCGACGAGCTCAACGCCGACATACGCGAACACCACGATCTGCAGGCTCAATAAGGCCTGGCTGAAGCCCGTCGGGAAGAACCCACCGTCGTTCCACAGGTTGGCAACGGTGGGGCCAGATTCAGGCCCCAGACCCGAAATGGGAAGCAGCACACCAATACCGATGATGATCATGCCTACGATCGCAGTCACCTTAATCATCGAGAACCAGAACTCGGCCTCACCGAAGATCTTCACCGATATCAAGTTGGCCGCGAACAGGATGAGAAGAACCGTCAAGGCGGTGACCCACTGCGGGACACCGGGCCACCAGCGTTGGATATATACGCCGGCGACGGTGATCTCGGCCATACAGGTTGTGGCCCACACCGCCCAGTACGTCCAGCCGTTCGCGAATCCGGCGAAGCGCCCCATGAATTCCTCGGCGTACTCCGAGATGCTGCCCGACACCGGCCGATAGACCAGCAGTTCACCGAGCGCACGCATGATCACGAAGATGGCGAGGCCCGCGACCAGGTAGGCCAAGATGAGCGCCGGTCCCGCCTTCTCGATCGCACCGCCCGCCCCGTAGAACAGGCCCGTACCGATGGCACCGCCGATCGCGATCATTTGCACCGTGCGGGCAGACAGTCCACGTGAATATCCGGCGTCGGGTGTCTCGGATTCGGAATTGGCAACGGTCATCGGAACATCATTACGTGAGTAGACACTTCTTGCACAGTAATCCCAGGACGGTCGTGCAATACGCGCCTGCTGAGAGGGCGTCGCCGGACAATCGAGTGGAATTGCGGGGCGACAGTAGGTAGTTATGCGCTACCCCGATATCGCTTGGCTCCATAGGTTTCTGGCGTGAGAAAATCATCATCCATCCGGCCCCATATGTTGCTGATGCTGATCGTTGCGTTCCCCTTCGCCATCATCGCCGGTCAGCTCAATCTCGATCCGTGCCGCTGGTGGGCCGTGTACAGCATCGCCGCGGCCGTAGCGACTCTGGCCGGTCTCACCACGCTCGCAATGCGCGTGGTCGGCAGGCCGGGGTTGGCGGTGAGCTATCCGTGGGCAATCTACTGGGCGGCCTTCGCACTGCTGACGGCCACTCAGAGTTTCTTATATGCCGAGTTCCGACATCACTGCCCGGTGTTCGGCCCGCTGATCCCCGTCGACATGTTCCTTGAGTGGCTGATAGCCCCAACAGTGCTTGTCAACGTATTCCGACACATGCGCGCCCGCTCGCGGATAGAAAGAGAGGTATGAACACGAAGGCGTCATTCGATGTGATCGACGGTGCGGCAGTCCTTCTCAACGGAACGTTGACTGGGCTGCTGTTCGCATTCTCCGCCGCGGTCATGCCGGCGCTCGGTCAGCAGACGGCGGTAGCGGGTGCCGCGACGATGCAGTCCATCAACCGGATGATCGTCAATCCCGTGTTCCTGGTGGTGTTCCTCGGGTCGGCGCTCTGCGCCGTTGCGGCGGGCGTGCTGGCCATGGCCGGGTCACACCGCTCGTGGTGGATTGTGGCCGGCGCGACCATCTGTTTTGTGGGCACGTTCGTCGTCACCGTGGTGTTCAACATTCCGTTGAACGGACGGCTGGACATGGTCGATGTGAACAGCGTTGATGGACAGCAATTCTGGCGGCAATACCTGTCACAGTGGACAGCATGGAATCACCTGCGGGTGGCCTCCGGGATCGTTGGAACGGCTCTGCTGGTGACTGGTCTGGTGCGTCGGTAGCCCCAGCCCACCCACCCTTCCCCGCGAGCAGACGCTTAGTGCACACAAACTCCAGGACGGCTGTGCACTAAGCGTCTGCTCACCCAGCCTTTCGGGCAACGCTCAGGTGATGCCGGATACGCGCGACCAGGCCGATGGGATCGCGTCGCACATCCTCGACCGTGATCGGGACGATTGTCCAACCACATTCCTGCAACCGAGCGGTTCGCATCTTGTCACGCAGCATTCCTTCTCGACTCCCGTGCCATTCGATGCTGTCGTACTCCGCGGCAAGCCGTATATCAGGCCACGCGAAGTCGACTCGCCACAGCTCACCGCAACGATCAAAGATCTCAAACTGCAACTCGGGCAATGGAAGCCCACCGTCGATCATGACGAGACGAGATTCACTCTCCATCACCGACTCGGCTCGTCCGTCGGCCAGCGGCAAGAGCTCACGGACCCTGACGATCCCCCGCCTGCCACGCTGGACATCCGCCGCGCGGGCGAGGTCAGCGACGCTGCACAGTCTGCTGCGCAACACCGCGTCGAGCACACCCAGCGCTCGGCCGCGTCGGATGGCGCGGGCGCATTCAATCGCGGTCCAGGGCGCAGTACTCATGAGACGTCCATCCAATTTGGACAACGGTGCGCCATCGCGTTGGTGGACAACCAGGTTGGGAGTCGGCCGTAGCCTCCGTCCCAGGTCGTAGACGTGCAATTCCTCGGGCCGCTCGGTATCGAATCCGTGCAGCGCGGCTGCTGTGAACATGCACGCGACTGCCTTCTCACCTATGAACAGATCCAAGGCCTTCAGCCGTACCGCTATGCCAGGTTCCGGCGCCGTATAGACGCCACGATACTGGCGGATCACTTTGCGATTGGCTACCGCTTCGTCCAGACCACGCCTGCCGAGAACCTCCAGCAGCTGACTCCGCATCGCGACGCCACCGCCCATGGACAGCGCCCAGTCGAGACCCATCACACGAGCCTGCCCATGGACACGCCTGTTCGAAACACCCAATCGGGTTCTGTGGATAACACCATCGCGAGCAGACGCTTAGTGCACACGAATCCCAGGATGGCTGTGCACTAAGCGTCTGCTCGCGGGGAAAGGGTGAGGAACTGACGAAACGAAAAGGCCCCCGGGAAATCTCCCGGGGGCCTTTTCGTGCTTACGAACTAGCGGTAGTCGCTGTAGCCATAGTCGTCCAGCGGCACCGCAGCACCGGTGTTGCTGCCGAAGTCGGGGCTGTAGTACGCGTCCTCGTATGACGGGATCGTGTACGCGGCAGCCCGCGCCTCTTCGGTCGGCTGCACCGAGATGTTGCGGTAACGGTTGATACCGGTACCGGCCGGGATCAACTTACCGATGATGACGTTCTCCTTCAGACCATTCAGCCTGTCGCTGCGGCAGTTGATGGCCGCATCGGTCAGCACGCGAGTGGTCTCCTGGAAGGACGCCGCCGACAGCCACGAGTCGGTGGCCAGCGATGCCTTGGTGATACCCATCAGCACCGGACGGCCGGCCGCGGGCTCGTTGCCCTCGGCCACCACGCGACGGTTCGCGGCCTCGAACTCGCCACGCTCGGTGAGCGAGCCGGGCAGGAATTCCGTTGCGCCCGAGTCGATGACCGTCACACGACGCAGCATCTGGCGCACGATGACCTCGATGTGCTTGTCGTGGATCGACACACCCTGGCTGCGGTACACCTCCTGGACCTCGCTGACCAAGTGCACCTGCACCTGGCGCGGGCCCATCACACGGAGCACCTCGTGCGGGTCGGCCGCACCCTCCATGAGCTGCTGTCCAACCTCGACGTGGTCGCCGTCGGCCAGCGGACGCTCGGAGCCGTCCTCATGCTTGAAGACGCGCAGGCGCTGACGCTTGGAGAGCTTGTCGTAGATGACTTCCTCGCCACCGTCGTCCGGGATGACGGTGATCTTGTAGAAGCGCTCACCCTCTTCCAGACGCACTCGTCCGGTGACATCGGCAATTGGTGCCTTGCCCTTGGGAACTCGCGCCTCGAACAGCTCGGTGACACGCGGCAGACCACCGGTGATGTCGTCGCCGACGCCACCCTGGTGGAAGGTACGCATGGTCAGCTGGGTACCGGGCTCACCGATCGACTGCGCGGCCACGATGCCCGCCGCCTCGCCGATGTCGACGATCTTGCCGGTCGCCATCGAGCGGCCGTAGCACATCGCGCAGACCCCGGTGCCCGTGGTGCAGGTAAGCACCGACCGCACCTTGACCTGGGTGACACCCGCACCGAGCAGCTTCTCGATCGAGGGATCGCCCAGATCGTGTCCACGCTCCACCAGCACGTTGCCATCGGCATCCACCGCATCCGCGGCGAGAGTCCGTGCGTAGGCGGAGGTTTCGATATGCGCATCGCGGATCAGCGTGCCGTCGGCCTGCTTCTCGGCGATGGTCACATTGATGCCGCGCTCGGTGCCACAGTCCTGCTCGCGGACGATGACATCCTGCGAGACGTCAACCAGACGACGAGTCAGGTAACCCGAGTCCGCGGTACGAAGCGCGGTGTCCGCCAGACCCTTACGGGCGCCGTGCGTGTTGATGAAGTACTCCAGAACGGTCAGGCCCTCACGGAAGGAGGACTTGATCGGCCTCGGGATGTACTCACCCTTCGGGTTGGTCACCAGACCCTTCATGCCCGCCAGGTTGCGCACCTGGGTCATGTTGCCGGTCGCGCCGGACTTGGGCAGCAAGGTGATCGGGTTGTCTTCCGGGTAGTGCTCCTCCAGTGCCTTACCAACCTCGTCGGTGGCTTCCTGCCAGATCTTGACCAGCGCCTCGCGCCGCTCCTGGTGGTTCAAAGCACCACGCTGGTACTGCTTTTCGATCCGCTCCGCTTCCTTCTCGTAGCGGTCGAGGATCTCCGCCTTCTGCGGCGGCACCAGCACGTCGGCCATCGACACCGTGACGCCCGAACGCGTGGCCCAGTGGAAACCAGCGTCCTTGAGCTTGTCGACGGTCTGAGCGACCACGATCATCGGGAACCGCTCGGCGAGGTCGTTGATGATCGCCGACTGCACCTTCTTGTGCATCTGCTTGTTCACGAACGGGTACCCGTGAGGCAGCAGTTCGTTGAACAGCACGCGGCCCAGCGTGGTCTCGGCGATCCAGGCATCACCTGGGCGCCAACCGTTTTCGAATAGCTCAGCTTCGACTTCGGCCGGCGGGCGCTGCTGGGTGAGCCGCACCCGGATCGGTGCCCGCACGCTGAGCGCGCCACGATCCAAGGCCATGATGGCTTCGGCGGTCGAGCTGTAGACACCCGTCTCCGGCCGATCCTTGGCGGCCGGCGTACGCGCGCCGATGTCGCCTGGGATCTCGGTAGTCAGGAAGTACAGACCGGTCACCATGTCCAGACGCGGCATGGCCAACGGGCGGCCCGACGCGGGAGACAGGATGTTGTTCGAGGAGAGCATCAGGATGCGCGCCTCGGCCTGCGCCTCCGCGGACAGCGGCAGGTGCACGGCCATCTGGTCACCGTCGAAGTCGGCGTTGAACGCCTCACACACCAGCGGGTGCAGCTGAATTGCCTTGCCTTCCACCAGCTGCGGCTCGAAGGCCTGGATACCCAGGCGGTGCAGGGTTGGTGCACGGTTCAGCAGCACCGGGTGCTCGGCAATGACCTCTTCGAGGACATCCCACACCTGGGCACGCTGGCGCTCCACCATCCGCTTGGCGCTCTTGATGTTCTGCGCGTGGTTCAGATCGACCAAGCGCTTCATCACGAACGGCTTGAACAGCTCCAGAGCCATCAGCTTGGGCAGACCGCACTGGTGCAGCTTGAGCTGCGGACCGACCACAATGACCGAACGGCCCGAATAGTCGACGCGCTTACCGAGCAGGTTCTGACGGAACCGGCCCTGCTTGCCCTTGAGCAGATCCGACAGCGACTTCAGCGGACGGTTACCCGGTCCGGTGACCGGACGTCCACGACGGCCGTTGTCGAACAGTGCGTCCACGGACTCTTGCAGCATCCGCTTCTCGTTGTTGACGATGATCTCGGGCGCACCCAGATCGATCAGTCGCTTGAGGCGGTTGTTGCGGTTGATGACGCGGCGGTACAGGTCGTTCAGGTCGGAGGTCGCGAAGCGGCCACCGTCGAGCTGAACCATCGGGCGCAGCTCCGGTGGGATCACCGGCACCGCGTCGAGCACCATGCCACCCGGGGTGTTGGTGGAGTTCTGGAACGCCGCCACCACCTTGAGCCGCTTGAGTGCGCGAAGCTTCTTCTGCCCCTTGCCACTGCGGATGGTCTCGCGCAGGTTCTCGGCCTCGGCGGGGATATCGAAGTTCTGGATGAGCTTCTGTACGGCCTCGGCACCCATGGCACCGGTGAAGTACTCGCCGTAGCGGTCCACGATCTCGCGGTAGAGCAGCTCGTCGACGATCAGCTGCTGGACGGAGAGCTTGGTGAAGGTGGTCCAGATCTCGTCGAGCCGGTCCAGCTCACGCTGGGACCGGTCGCGCAGCTGGCGCATCTCACGCTCACCACCGTCGCGCACCTTGCGGCGCACATCGGACTTGGCACCCTCGGCCTCCAGCTCGGCCAGGTCGGCCTCGAGCTTCTGGGCACGGGCCTCCAGGTCGGTATCACGCTGATCCGCGACAGCCTTCTTCTCGACCTCCATCTCGGCCTCGAGCGTCGAGAGCTCGTTGTGGCGCAGCTCGGTGTCGACCGCGGTGATGACGTAAGCGGCGAAGTAGATGATCTTTTCGAGATCCTTCGGCGCCAGGTCGAGCAGGTAACCGAGACGAGATGGCACGCCCTTGAAATACCAGATGTGCGTGACCGGAGCGGCCAGTTCGATATGGCCCATCCGCTCACGGCGCACCTTGGCACGAGTCACCTCGACGCCGCAGCGCTCGCAGATGATGCCCTTGAAGCGCACACGCTTGTACTTGCCGCAGTAGCACTCCCAGTCGCGAGTAGGTCCGAAGATCTTCTCGCAGAAGAGGCCGTCCTTCTCGGGCTTCAGCGTGCGGTAGTTGATGGTTTCCGGCTTCTTGACTTCGCCGAAGGACCAATTACGGATGTCATCCGCCGACGCGAGGCCGATACGAAGTTCATCGAAGAAGTTAACGTCGAGCACGTAAACTCCCTTTCCCCTTGCGGGATAGAAATCGGATTAGGCGAAGTCCTCAATGGACGCAGATTCGTTGCGGGACAGGTTGATTCCCAGGTTCGCGGCTGCCCGCTCCAGGTCCTCGTCGTCGCCATCGCGCATCTCGATGGCGGCACCGTCCTTGGACAGCACCTCCACGTTGAGGCACAGCGACTGGAGTTCCTTGAGCAGAACCTTGAACGACTCCGGGATACCCGGTTCGGGGATGTTCTCGCCCTTGACGATTGCCTCGTACACCTTGACCCGGCCGACGGTGTCGTCGGACTTGATGGTCAATAGCTCCTGCAGTGTGTACGCGGCGCCGTAGGCCTGCATGGCCCAGCACTCCATCTCGCCGAACCGCTGGCCACCGAACTGCGCCTTACCACCAAGCGGCTGCTGGGTGATCATCGAGTACGGGCCGGTCGAGCGTGCGTGGATCTTGTCGTCGACCAAGTGGTGCAGCTTCAGGATGTACATGTAGCCGACGGTTATCGGATACGGGAACGGCTCGCCGCTACGGCCGTCGAACAGCCGCGCCTTACCGTCACCGTCCACCATGACCTCGCCATCCCGGTTGGGCAGCGTCGAGGACAGCAGTCCGGTCAGCTCCTCCTCGCGGGCACCGTCGAACACCGGGGTGGCCGTGCGGGTATCAGCCGGGGCCGACAACATGTCCGCCGGCAGCTTCGACGCCCACTCGGGAATTCCGGCAGAGCCGCCCTTCTGAACATCCCAGCCGGTCTTGGCTACCCACCCCAGGTGGGTCTCCAGGATCTGGCCGATGTTCATACGACGCGGCACACCGTGTGTGTTCAGGATGACGTCGACCGGGGTCCCATCAGGCAGGAACGGCATGTCCTCCGCGGGCAAGATCTTGCCGATGACGCCCTTGTTGCCGTGGCGTCCGGCCAGCTTGTCACCGTCGGAGATCTTGCGCTTCTGCGCGACATAGACCCGGACCAGTTCGTTGACACCGGCAGGCAGATCGTCATCGTCATCACGCGAGAAGACGCGGATGCCGATGACCTTGCCGGACTCACCGTGCGGCACCTTCAGGGAGGTGTCGCGGACCTCGCGGGCCTTCTCACCGAAGATGGCACGCAGCAGACGCTCCTCAGGGGTCAGCTCAGTCTCACCCTTCGGGGTGACCTTGCCGACGAGGATGTCGCCATCGCGGACCTCGGCACCGATGCGGATGATGCCGCGCTCGTCGAGATCGGCCAGCACCTCATCGGAGACGTTCGGGATATCCCGGGTGATCTCCTCGGCGCCCAGCTTGGTGTCGCGAGCATCGATCTCGTGCTCTTCGATGTGAATCGAAGTGAGCACATCCTCTTCCACCAGGCGGTTGGACAGGATGATGGCGTCCTCGTAGTTGTGGCCTTCCCACGGCATGATCGCCACGAGCAGGTTCTTACCGAGGGCCATCTCGCCGTTTTCGGTGCAAGGACCGTCGGCGAGAACCTGGCCGACCTCGACACGCTGACTTTCGTCCACGATCGGGCGCTGGTTGGCACAGGTGCCGTGGTTGGACCGCGCGAACTTGCGCAGCCGGTAGCTCTGGCGGCTGCCGTCGTCGGCCATCACGGTGATGTAGTCGGCGGACACCTCTTCGATGACACCGGCCTTCTCCGCGATGACAACGTCACCGGCGTCGATGGCGGCACGCAGCTCCATACCGGTACCGACCAGCGGGGCCTCGCTGCGGACCAGCGGAACCGCCTGGCGCTGCATGTTGGCACCCATCAGGGCACGGTTGGCATCGTCGTGCTCGAGGAACGGAATCATCGCGGTCGCGACGGACACCATCTGGCGCGGCGAGACGTCCATGTAATCGACATCAGTCGACGGCACGAACTCGACCTCGCCACCCTTGCGGCGCACCAGCACACGGTCCTCGGTGAACCGGCCCGTGTCGTCGGTCGGCGAATTGGCCTGCGCCACGACGTGGCGGTCCTCTTCGTCGGCGGTCAAGTAGCGGATCTCATCGGTGACGACACCCTCGGAAACCTTGCGGTACGGGGTCTCGATGAAGCCGAACGGGTTGACCCGCGCGTACACCGACAGCGATCCGATAAGGCCGATGTTCGGGCCTTCCGGCGTCTCGATCGGGCACATGCGGCCGTAGTGCGAGGGGTGCACGTCACGGACGTCCAGGCCGGCACGGTCACGGGTCAGACCACCGGGGCCCAGCGCCGACAGGCGGCGCTTGTGGGTGAGGCCCGACAGCGGGTTGTTCTGGTCCATGAACTGCGACAGCTGGCTGGTCCCGAAGAATTCCTTGATCGCCGCCACGACAGGCCGGATGTTGATCAGGGTCTGCGGGGTGATCGCCTCGACGTCCTGGGTGGTCATGCGCTCACGCACAACACGTTCCATGCGCGACAGACCGACGCGGATCTGGTTCTGGATCAGCTCGCCGACGGTACGCAGACGACGGTTGCCGAAGTGGTCGATGTCATCGACCTCGACGGGAACCTCGAGACCGCCGGGGGCGGTCATCGCGGTCTGGCCCTCGTGCAGGCGCACCAGGTACTCGATGGTGGCGACGACGTCTTCCTCGTTGAGGGTGGTCGTGGTCACCAGAGCCGGGTTGGCACCGCCAAGGCCCAGCTTCTTGTTGACCTTGTAGCGACCCACGCGCGCGAGGTCGTAACGCTTCTCCTTGAAGAACAGGTTCTCCAGCAGGGCCTGCGCGGACTCCTTGGTCGGCGGCTCGCCCGGGCGCAGCTTGCGGTAGATGTCCAGCAGCGCCTCGTCGGGGCCGGCGATGTTGTCCTTCTCCAGGGTCCCCATCATGATCTCGGAGAACCCGAAGCGCTCGACGATCTGCTCGTTGGTCCAGCCGAGTGCCTTCAGCAGCACGGTGACGGGCTGGCGGCGCTTGCGGTCGATGCGGACGCCGACGGTGTCGCGCTTGTCAACGTCGAACTCGAGCCACGCGCCGCGACCCGGGATGACCTTGACGCTGTGCAGGGTCTTCTCGGTCGACTTGTCGATGTTCTCGTCGAAGTAGACGCCCGGCGAACGGACGAGCTGCGAGACGACAACACGCTCGGTGCCGTTGATGATGAAGGTGCCCATGTCGGTCATCATCGGGAAGTCACCCATGAAGACCGTCTGGCTCTTGATCTCGCCGGTGTTGTTGTTGATGAACTCCGCCGTGACGAACAGCGGGGCCGCGTACGTCATGTCCTTGTCTTTACACTCGTCGACGGGTGCCTTGACCTCGTCGAAGCGCGGGTCGCTGAAGGACAGCGACATCGAGCCGGAGAAGTCCTCGATCGGCGAGAGTTCCGTGAGGATCTCCTCAAGGCCGCCGGTCGGGTTCACCTCACCACGGGCAGTCGCAACCTCACGCCAACGCGGCGCGCCAACCAACCATTCAAAGGAATCCGTCTGTACATCGAGCAGGCCGGGAACCTCAAGAGGTTCGCGCAGCTTGGCGAAGGAAAGTCGGCTAGGTGCCCCAGGAACGGAGTTAGTAGTTGCGTTATCGGTCTTAGTCTGGCGAGAGACTGCCAAGATCGGTCCTCCAGTGTTGCCGCGCATCTGCGATTTTTTGCGCCAGCAGACGACCAAACACACACACCCGATCGGTCACAACATGAACCAACGCCGTCGTGGCGGGGGAAGGTGGGCAGGAGGCAGCCAGCGCAACGTCTAACAATAGCGTACTATCGCGCAGCCTTCAACTGCCCGGTCAATTATGCGGATCAGCGCTGGCTGGCGCCTCGATGCCCACCTGGCTGCGTTCCGCATAAGTCCGTGCTGCCAAACAGAGTGACGCGTCGCACGCCGCCCGTCAAGAGATAGCGGCAGTATTTTCGGCGTTTCTTTTTTGCCCTTACATATACGCAGACTGCCGTGTCAGCCGGGCTTGACGGCCCCAAGCGTCTGACTGAGCCCGGAGACGTACTGCCGCTGGTCGGTTAACCCATGTCGGATGAGCACCCGGGGGAAGTGAGCACGATCGAACATGCGGAATGACATCGGCCGCGCGAACAGACGCTGACTGGAATGGGTGAACCTGGGGCCACGCAGGCACGAGGTGAGAATCGCGATCCGGCCACCCGGTTTCAGAACACGAATCATCTCGCCGACCACCGTGTCCGGATCCTCCATGAAGTACAGCGCTCCATAACAGGACACCGCGTCGAAGGTGTCGTCGGGAAACGGCAGCCGCACGCCGTCGGCACGGAGGAATCCGAGCTGACCCGCCTGCCCCTGGTGGGTGGGATTCGCAACCGCCTCGGCGAGCATGTTGGCGGCCGCATCCAGCCCGACTACCAATCCGTCCGCACCAACAGCCCGCACCGCCCGTCGCGCGGTGTTCCCGGGGCCACACGCGACATCGAGCACCCGGTCGCCGGGCTCGATCGCCAGCAGGTGCAGCGCCCGTTCGGTCTCCCTGGTCCCCGACTGCGCGGTCAGAACCGCGAAGGCGAATGACCGCCAGAACCTGTCGTACACCCAGCTGAAGACTGAGTTCTGCATCGTGTGCTGACCCAGGTGTAGACGGACATTCTGTGGACCCATGATGTCGAGATAGCCTTCGCCCGACGTCCGCACCGGGACAGTGAGCAGACCCTCGATCTGCTCCAGGGCGGTACCCGCAGGGGCATGGTCCTGTGCGCCCGTCATACGCGCTCCACCCTGACGGGCACCCCGTTGAGGCGCGCCATCCCTGCCAGCGCCTCCAGGTCCTCGGGCTCGCTTGACGTCAGCAGATTCACGTTGGCGCCTGGGTTCGCGTTCGCGGTCTGCCACGCACCCCCACGGTTGTGACCCCACCCGTGCGGCACCGCGATAACACCGGGAACGATGTCCTTGGTCGTCGCTGCGGGCAATTCGATCTCCCCATGCGGCGATTGGATTCGGATCCGGTCGTCCGTGGCAATTCCCAACCGATCGGCGTCGTCGACGTGCAGCTGGGCACGTTGCACCCGCGCACCGCGCATGAGCGTCGGCGAATTATGCATCCATGAATTCTCCGAGCGCATCTCCCGCATCCCGATCAACCGCATAGGGAATTCCGGATCGTTGCGTCGCTCGGCAAGGGACACAATCTCTTTCGCTATCTCCTTGTGTTGCAATCGTATTCGACTACTGCGATAGACCACCGCTCGACGCAGGCCACCCGCCCGCACCATGGGTGCCACCACCTTGCCGTGCGGGTGCTGCTCGACCAGCTTCCGGAAGCTGACCCCACTTCGACGCAATCCGAACCAGTCGCCGCCCTCACCGAACCGGACGATCAGGTCGATCAACGGCCGCGGGTTGAGCCGCGCACCGAACAACGTCAGCAGCGTGCGCAGGCCATGAACAGCTCCGAGCACCGGGGTCATGCGCCACAACCGCGCCATCAGATCGTCGATGATCTCCCATTCCTGTCGAGCGAGCCCCGCCGGCGGCACCACAGCCTCGCTGGCCTGACGGAACGGTGTGGGCTGCATCGATGTGAACGGAATCGGGAAATCCTCACGCTCGTACATCGTCGTCGCCGGCAGGATGTAGTCGGCGTGGGCATTGGTCTCGTTGACATAGAGATCGATCGAGACCATGAGGTCGAGCTGCTTCAGCGCCGCTTCCAGCTCGTCTCCGTTGGGTACCGAGAGCACCGGATTGCCCGCACTCACGAACAGCCCGTGTACCTGCCCATTGCCCGGTGTGGTCATCTCCTTGGCCATTAGCGCTGCGGGTTCGGAGCCGAGCACGGAGGGGAAACCGCCAATCCGGGACCGCCGACGTCGGTAGATCGCGCCGAGTGCCGCACCGGCCACCTTCATCGCATACCGCTCCCCCGGGAAACCGAACGAACCGAATACCTGCCCACCGGGGCTGTCGGCGTTTCCGGCCACCAGGTTCACGACGTTGAGCAGGTAGCTCGTCAGCGTCCCGTTCTCGCCGAGGCAGATGCCGACGCGTCCGTACACCGCAGCACGACGAGTGGTGGCCAGATCGCGCGCCAGCTGTCGCACGGTTTCCGGATCGATGCCGGTGTGCGCCTCGGTGGACTCAGGAGTGAAGTCCCCGGCGATCGCTTCGAGCCAATCTATTCCATTGGCCTGCTTGATGATTCGATCACGATCCACCAAGCCCTCAGCGAATATCACCTGAATGAGGGACAGCAGCAGGAAGGCGTCACCGTCGGGCGTGATGCCCAACCATTCGAACTCCGATGCCGTCTCGGTCCGGCGCGGATCGATGACGAGAACCCTTCCCCCGCGCTTGACCACCTCCCGCATCCCGTCCTTGATCCGCGGCATCGATAACGCACTACCATGTGACACAACAGGATTCGCACCGATCACCACCAGTAAGTCGGTGCGCGGAATATCTGGGATGGGGAACACCACTGGCGATCCGTAGAGAAGCTGGCTGGCGACGAGCTGATTGTTGATGTCCTGTGATCCCGCCGTGAACAGGTGGAATCGGCGACCAATGCCGTTGGTCACCAGCTGAAGCCACATCACGTGCGAGTAGCTGAACGCGCCCGGATTTCCGAAGTACCAGGCCAGCCCACCCGATCCGTGGGCGCGGTGGATCGCACGTACCCGTGCCGCGATATCGGCCATCGCGGTTTCCCAATCCACCGGCTCGAACTCGCCGGAGGCGGTGCGTCGCAGCGGGGTGGTGACCCGATCGGGGTCGTTATGGACCTCGGCAAAGGCAATGCCCTTTTGGCACGCGAAGCCCGAGGACAGTGGATTCTCTTTGTCGGGGCGCAACGAGAGCAGCTTGCCGTCCTCGACTGTGGCGACCATGCCGCAGAGGGGTTCACAAATACGGCAATACGTGGACTTCGTTTCGACTGTCATAGTCGGCACCGCTTTCACGCACGTCAACAGGGCTGGACCCCATTCGATAACGTGCGTTCGCAAATATCAACCCCTGGTGTGCGCCTTACTGCCGCACGGGCGGGATCTGGCCCGTGGGGGTGTCGTCGTCGGCCGGGGTGTTGATGCGCTGGGTTGGCGCTTCGACATGCGGCGGCGCCAGCGTGGCGGTCGCCGCGGTACCGGGCTCATCCGCGAAGGTGTGCACGGGGAACTGGTGAGTGCCGGCAAGGCTGTCCTGGATAGCGGCCTGCGCGCTCGGCGGCAGCGAGTGCATGAGCTCACGCACCCGTGCCTGGCGGCGACCGACGGCCGCCCGCTCCGGCATACCGGGAGTGGCGATGATCTGCGGCGGCACACCCTCGATCTCCTCGACGCCACCGTCGTGGTGTCCAGCGTCGACGAGGGCCTGCTCCTCGGCCATGGTGGCCTCGTCCTTTTCCTCGGACATACCGATCGGCCCAATGCGGCGACCGTTGAGGAACTGCCTGATCACCGGCTCGTCACTGGTCAGGAGCACCTCACGGGGGCCGAACATGACCAGTTGGCGGCGGTACAGCATGCCCATGTTGTCCGGGACTGTCCGGGCGATGTTGATGTTGTGCGTCACGATCAGGATCGTGGCGTCGATCTGCGCGTTGATGTCGATGAGCAGCTGGCTCAGGTATGCGGTACGCACCGGGTCCAGACCGGAGTCCGGCTCGTCGCAGAGGATGATCTGCGGGTCTAGCACCAACGAGCGGGCCAGGCCTGCGCGCTTGCGCATACCGCCGGAGATCTCACCGGGGAACTTGGTCTCGTGGCCGGTCAGACCCACGACGTCAAGCTTCTGCATGACGATGTCGCGGATCTCGGATTCCTTCTTCTTGGTGTGCTCACGCAAGGGGAAGGCAGTGTTGTCGTACAGGTTCATCGAGCCGAACAGCGCGCCGTCCTGGAACATCACGCCGAACAGCTTGCGGATCTCGTACAGCTCCTTGGAGGAACACTCCATGATGTTGGTGCCGTCGACGTAGATGGCGCCCTGCTCCGGACGCAGCAGGCCGATCAGCGACTTCAGGAACACCGACTTACCGGTACCGGACGGCCCCAGCAGCACGCTGACCTCACCCGGCGGCAGGGACAGGCTGACGTTCTCCCAGATTCGTTGTGAACCAAAGGACTTCGTCAAACCCTCAACGGAGACTTCTGCACCCACCAGGCGATCCTTCCGCAACACGCACACTCCGCCACGAACCCGGCCAGGCTGTGGTTCGGATCACTTTAGCGCATGCCCAGGAGCTGCATCGCGTTTGTACCGAGACGGGACCATCGACTGGCTAACTGTGATAACCAGGCACTACGCGGTTAGTACCGATCGGTTTCCTGCTCATCCACGAGGTCATCCTCTAAGTCTTGCGCCGCCCGCTGGGCCTCCCAACGTCTTGTGATCACCGGGACCACGGTGAGCGCACCCAATCCCAGGATTGCGATGACGATCGGTACCGCCGAGGTCCGTACCAGCTCCCCCACGCCCTCCGCTTCGCCCGAGATCACCTTCTCGACGAAGCCGCCGAGAACCCGGCCCGCGTAGAGAGCCGTCACCATCAGGCCCGCGGCCGTGGCAAGCATGGACCGCGACACTCCCCGAAATGCCACATAAAGGACCCAGACGGTCACGGTGCCGAGCCCGGCGCCAAACAGGGCCAGCCCCGGCACCAGGGTCCACAGACTGTGCATCTCTCGTGACTGAGCGAGGTCCGTTGCCGGCTGCGCGAGTGCCTTGAAGATCACCAATCCGGCGATGAGTTCGATCGCACCGCATATCGGCACCACCCAGCCCGCTCCGCGATCCAGTAGTCGGCCGGTGACCGGCGCGAACGCGGCAGCCGTTATCCACAGCGCCAGTAGCGGGGTATTGGTCGATCCGCCATTGGCCATTATCCAATCGACCGACATCGATTGCATCGCGCTCAACGCAATGACGATTCCCAGGGCGAGGGCTCCGACGAAACCCACGACGAGCCCACGCCGTGAGATGAGGGCGCGTGGGACAAACCCCTGCGCATGCACCTGGCGGATCCAAAGCATGAGCCCGGCAAGGGCTACCAAACCCACCCCAGCGGCGGCCATCGCCGAGGGAGACGACGCCCTGATGGCCAGGAAGTAGATCACCCCGGAAATCCCGATCATCCAGAGCGCCGCACCGGGCAGATCAAACTGCTCGAACGTGCTGACGGGCTCGATCGACGGCCCCAGGATCGAGGCGAGGAAGACGAGGAGCGTCAGCACCAGCACGCCGCAGATCACCAGGCTCCACAGATCGAAGGGCACGACATCGGCCGCGGCCACCATGACGCCGTAAGCGCATGGAGTCATCGCCGCCCACAAACCGATCACCACCCCCCGCGGGGCATTGACCTCTTGCACGATGACGATGAGCGAAGCCACCGTTGCCAGCGCTAAGGCGGTATCGCTGCCCGCGTACAGCAGACCGGTAGGAGCCATCGATACCGGCAGTAGCGCACCCAGGGTGCTCGTCAGCGATAGCCCCGCCGCAACCGTCAGGAAGCTGGAGGGGCGCAGATAATTCGAGAGGCGTGCAATGAGAAGAAGTGGAGCGACCGCCAGCACAGTGCTCAGAGCGGTGCTCCACCCAGACCAATGCACAGCCTGCGGATCCCCGGCCATTCGGCTCGCCAGCGCGAGGTCCTGCACGCTACGTCCGAGCTCGGCCGACAACAGCACCGCGCACGCGATGAGAACGTTGCGTGCGATCCCGACCCGACTCATGCGCCCTCCCTTGACCACGTGACAGGCCACGTTTGGTCAGGCCACTGTACGAAGTGGGGTCGATGTTCGCGGGGTTTGGCCCGGTCCCATGACTTAAGGCTCTGTCGCGGTGGCGCGGCGTCGGCCGCGCGCCCATCGGATGGCCCGGAAGGTCAGCCATCCAAGTCCGACCAAAAGCACCAGCACCACAACGAACGCGAGAATCGGCACCGCCAAGGCCAGAATCGTCAGCACCAGCGAGGTGCCGTCCTCAGCGGTCGAAACCAGGGGATTGCCCACGCCTGCAGTGGTTCCGGTGACGAAGGGGCGCGCAACCGTCCGACCGGCGTGCACACTGCCCGCGGTGATGGCCCCGAGAATCGCCGCCACCGCCGGTGGCAGATTCGACGAGAGACTCGTTTCGGCCGTGAACAGAATGGCTCCCGATGCCGGCGCAATCAATGTCCCTACCGCGTGCAAGAAGGAGTCCAGGGCCGGAATCTTATCGCCGACGAGATCGAGTACGAAAACGATCCCGACGACAATGAGCGCCGGGGTGGAGGACAGCCAGCCGTACGACTGGCCGAGCTCGATCCAGCCGAATCGGTCGGCGGCACCTACCGCAAGTAACGGCAGCCAGGCGTTCAGTCCGGCAGCACCCGAAAGCCCGAATGCCCCGAGGATGGCACTGATAGCCGCGGTGATCTCCATGTCATAAGTGTGACGCCGTCACGAAGGTTTCAGTGACGATTTCCTGACACCGTCACACTCGTGAGTTGAGTTCGACGACGAGCGAAGTCCCACCTTCGAACCAGGCCCGATGCAGTTCGATGATCTTCCGCCGCGATGGCAACCCCTTGCGGTGAAACAGGTTTTCGGCATAGTCGAAGGGGTGTACGACACCGCAGAATCGCTCGCGGGCCGCCTCGTACACCGGGTCGGCGGGCGCGATCTGGCGGGCCTCACCGATGTACGTTCCGTCGGTGAGCCGCAGCCGCACCGCCGGGTTGGCCTGAATGTTCTTGACCCACAAGGTGTGCTGGCCGGTGATCGCGACCAGGTATGCCCTGTCCCCGTCGCGCACCGCCTTGATGTACGTGACGCGGGGACTACCGGACTTTCTTCCGATGGTGGTGAGTATGCCGACACCTCGAGGCACCCGGATCGCGAACCACGGTCGATGCACCGCATGCAGCACGCTGGCGAAACGGCGGCGTTCCGCCAGCGCCCCTCCTGTCGTGTCCAGACCGGGCATCCGCTCGAAGACGTACCGCCCGTCCGTGTAGCGCAAGGAATCCGGGATGGGGTCGTCCATGGTCTCAGCGGGGAGCCCAGTTGCCATGGAACCCTGCCGGAACCCGCTGCGGCAGATGCACTGTCGCCATCAGATCGAGAGTGCCCGCATCCAGGAGCAGTAGCTGCCCCTCATCGGATCGGCGGTCTACGGCGAATCCGATCAGCACACCGTCGTCTTCGGTGGCCGCCGCCGGATTCGGCACGAACGACACCTCCCCCAGCACGACGGCGGGGTCCAGTCGGCTCGAAAGGCTGGTTCCGGTCTCGTAGTCGTACTTGACGATGCTGGCTCCCGCCGCTTCCCCGGCGCTGAAGAAGTTCTCGACATCCGGCAGGTACCCGTAGCGGTGCTTCTTACCTGTCAGAGTCTCGTTGATCCGGGGGAATTCGAGGTGCCGGTCGTCCTTGCGCTCCATGTGCACCACACCCTTGGTGAGGTCGATCGTCCAGCGATCGAGCTGCCCCTTGGCGTCGCTGGGACCCAGCACGTCCTGCGAGAACATCGAGTCGTACCGCACCAGGTCGATCACGAGCACCTCGGAACCGTTGCGGGTTTCGGAGTACCCGTTGAGCGGGTGGAAGACGTAGCACGGGGCGATCTCGAACCAGCGCACGTCACCACTACCGCCCTCACGCGGCATCACGCCAATCCGGGCCGGGTACTTGGTATTCCAGGAATACGGGATGGACGGGGAATTGCCCGAGAACTGGCTGGCCTTGGCCGCGATGGGACCAGGAATCTTGACCTTGCCGATGATCGAATTCATGACGAGCTGGGCGGGCTTGCGCAGCAGCCGCGGCACCGGCACCGACTGGCTGATCATCGACATGTCCAGGGTGACCGGCAGATCATAGAAGACGACGTACTTCTCGGTGAGGGTGAAGTCGTGCATCATCGGCGCACCGTGTACTTGGATGTCAACGGTCCGGCGGGCACGGCCGTCGGTGCCGATCACGGAATACTGGATGGTGCTTCCACGCGTGAAAGAGTATGAGACGGCATGCATTTCGCCGGTGTCGGGATCGGTATGCGGATGTGCGGTGTATCCGCCCGGAAGGGTGCCGTCGAAATCGCAGGTGCCTACCGTGTCAAGGTCCTCGGTGAGTTCGTAGTTGGCGATACCGCCCTCGACCAGGGCGATCGTGCGCCCGGCGTGTTCCATCACGCTGGTGTTCGGTCCGATAACCCCCATACCGGCGCGAGTGCTGATGCCACTAGGACGCGGCTCGCCGAGCGCCTTGCTGACCGACGGAGTGCGGACCCAGCGATTGCGGTACCACTGCGCCTTGCCGTCGCGCAGCGACAGTCCGTGCACCATCGCGTCCCCACTGAAGAGGTGATAGGTGGCCGGATCGACCTCGGAAGCCGGGTTGGGACCGTTGCGCAGATACCTGCCGTCGAGATGATCGGGCAGGGTCCCGGTCACCTCAAGGTCGACGCTGTCCATTTCCCGCTCGACCGGTTCCCAGATTCCGGTCAGGTAGGGGCTCGTGACGGTAGTCGGTTGGGCGGTCGCGGTCATCGTTGTCCTCCAGGGCTGGGTGGCATAACACTGTTATTACGACGTTATGGTGAATCTACTCCCGTTGTGCGAACATGGCAAGACCATGAGCTCATCCGTGCCGAAAAATAGTCAAGAGAACGACCGGAACGCCGCCCGCAATCCCCGGGTCGACCTTGTCTCCGCAGCCGTACAGCTTCTGAACGAGCAGGGCCCCGATGCACTGCAGACGCGCAAGATCGCCGCTGCCGCCGGCACCTCCACCATGGCGGTCTACACATACTTCGGTGGTATCCGTGAGCTCATCGCCGAGGTAGCCGAGGAGGGGCTGCGACAGTTCTCCGGCGCACAGGCAGACGTACCCCAGACCGACGACCCCATCGCCGATTTCATGGTGACGGGCATGGCCTATCGGCAGTTCGCCATCGACTACCCACACATGTACCGACTGATGTTCGGCGTTACGAGCGCGCACGGTATCAACGCCCCCAGCCGCAACATGTTCAACACCGTGCACCTGACACCGCAGCACGCCAGCGCCACACAGCTCTATCGCAGTGTGCAACGCGCGATGGCCGCGGGCCGGATCGACGGCTCCCCCGACGACGCCGCAAAGGTCGCCGCGACCGCCGCCAAGTTCTGGACCATCATGCATGGGTTCGTCATGCTCGAGCTGGCCGGTTTCTGGGGTGAGGATGGCGTGGCGGTGGGCCCGGTGCTGGGCTCTATGACCACCGATCTGCTTATCGCACTGGGCGATACCCCCGAACGGGTGAGCAGCTCGGCGGCCATCGCCGCGACCCGGCTTGCCGCGTCGATCTAAGGAGCCCAGGAGATTTCATAACCGTCGCCTTCCTTCGGCAGCGGGACGGGAGATGGCGGCAGGACGGGCTGGGACAACGACTTCTTGTCATGCATGGCCGTCATGGCGCGGGTTGCCGTTGCAATAGGGGCGCGCATATCGAAAGCGAGACGCGCCATTAGCCGGCTGCGTAATTCGTCATCGGTCGGCGTCTTCGTTCGTGGTCCGACTGTGGGTACGGCCGAGGTCGGGGTGCGGCGACCGCGCCGAGTGCGAAGCACTATAAGGACGACCACGAAACCGGCCAACGCGACGAGTAGATAGGCGCTCATACAACCGAGTGTCCGGATTCCGATGGCTTCCCGCAGGGATCAAAACGAAACCGGCCCCGGAAATCCGAAGATTCCCGGGGCCGGTTCGCGGTACTGCGGACTACTTGACCGAGACGGTGGCGCCAGCGGCCTCGAGCTTGGCCTTGGCGTCGTCGGCGGCCTCCTTGGCCACCTTCTCCAGCAGCGGCTTGGGGGCCGCGTCAACCAGGTCCTTGGCTTCCTTCAGACCCAGGCCGGAAACGATCTCGCGCACAACCTTGATGACGCCGATCTTCTTGTCACCGGCGCTCTCCAGGATGACGTCGAACTCGCTCTGCTCTTCGGCGGCCTCGGCGGCCGGGGCAGCGCCACCGGCAGCGGCGACGGCGACCGGAGCGGCAGCGGTGACCTCGAAGACCTCTTCGAAGGTCTTGACGAACTCGGACAGCTCAAGCAGCGTCAGCTCCTTGAAAGCATCGATCAACTCTTCGGTGCTCAGCTTTGCCATAATGTTGGTTCCTTCCTTGATTTACAACAGGTTTGGTTGGTACTGGCTTGTCAGGCAGCCGATTCCTCGGCGGCCCTCTTCTCCTGCAGGGCGGCGGCCAGGCGTGCAACCTGAGACGCCGGGGCGTTGAACAGCCCGGCGGCCTTGGCCAGGTTGCCCTTCATAGCGCCGGCCAGCTTGGCCAGCAGCACCTCGCGCGATTCCAGATCGGCGATGCGCTCAACCTCGGCAACTGACAGAGCGCGGCCATCCATGTAGCCGCCCTTGATGATCAGAGCCTTGTTATCTTTCGCGAAGGTCTTGATGGCCTTCGCAGCGTCCACGGGCTCACCCTTGATGAACGCGATTGCCGTTGGGCCGCTGAACAATTCGTCCAGACCCTCCACACCGGCATCCGCAGCCGCACGCTTAACCAGCGTGTTCTTGGCCACGGAGTAGGTGGCGGAAGTACCGAGAGCGCGACGCAGGGTGCCCAGAGCGGACACCGACAAGCCGCGGTACTCGGTGATCACAGTGGCAGTCGAACCCTTGAACTGCTCAGTGATCTCGGCAACGGCGGAGACCTTTTCAGTCTTAGCCATGTATTGCCTCCTCATCTCGTTTCGGTCGTTCCACCTGGGACAGCCGACAAGAGAGGGGCCGAAATGATAAACGCCCCGACGCAGGATGCGGTCGGGGCGCGATAACCTACGGACTTCTCATCCAAAGGTCGAACCTCGTCCTCCTGCGTGGGCCGCCGAGAATCATCTCGGACCTTCAACCTCGCAAGAGGTGACCGACGGTCTTCGGTGGAGCTGCATCAGGCTACCGCAGGTCGGGTGCACAATCCAAAACCCTCTCCGGCGAACGTGTGCCCTATGCACGTAAGCTGCGCCGTTTGGGTGTGTATCCCCCACGCTCGACGCATCTCAGGTCCTCGACGCATTCAGGTCGTAGTGGTAGCAAGGAGGACGTGCCTTCGCAGCCTGAGGCGCCATCCCCCACCCGGACCGGCGTCGCCCACAATGGCGATATCGAGCTCTTTTACGAGGACTTGGGTAAGCCTGAGAATCCCGCCGTCATCCTCGTGATGGGAGTGGCAGCACAGCTCCCGATGTGGCCGGACGGGTTCTGCCAGCGGCTCATCGACAGCGGTTACCGGGTGATTCGCTTCGATAACCGCGATTGCGGGCTGTCGACCAAACTGGACGGCCACCGAGCGCCGGGACCGATCTATCGCCGCGTGGTGCGCTACGCGTTCGGCATAGGCAGCGAGGTCCCGTACACGCTGGTCGATATGGCCGGGGACGTCCGCAGCCTCATGGATCATCTGAGCATCGAGCGGGCTCATATCGCGGGTGCCTCGATGGGCGGCATGATCACGCAGGTCTTCGCGGGCACCTTCCCCGAACGCGTCCATTCGGTCGGCATCATCTACTCGGCGACCGGGCGCCCGTTCTCCCGGCTGCCATCCTGGGAGTTGATCAGGACCGCCATGACTGCCCCGGGCAAGGACGCTACGGCCGCGGAATGGCTCGAATTCGAGATCAACAACGGCATCGTCTACAACGGGCCCGAAAACCTTCCCTCCCGCGAGCAGCTCCGTCGGCGCATCCTTGACCATAAGGCCCGCAGCGACTACCCGATCGGCACCGTGCGGCAGTTCGACGCCATCCTGGGCACCGGCAGCCTGCTGCGGTTCACCCGCGCCATCACCGCCCCGACGGTTGTTATCCACGGCCGCAACGACCCATTGGTGCCCTATCAGAACGGGCGAGTGGTGGCCAAGAACATCCGCCACTCGCGTTTCGCGCTCATCGACGGCATGGGGCACGATCTGCCGGAACCTGTCTGGGAACCCGTGACCAGAGAGTTGTTGGCAACTTTTGACAGCTGCGTACAGGACTGAGTAGGGCCGCGCGGGCCCGATGCGGCACACTTGCATTTCATGACTGCCCAAGGACGCGCGCGATGAGCCGCTCGCGTGAAGAGCATCAGCCCGGCCGGAGCGTAGGTGACGGCCGCGCACGTCAGGTGGCACCGCTAGGGCGCGTGGCGTTGCTCTCCGAGGCCGCACGTCTGGGCACCACCGGCTGGCAGGTCGCCCGTACCGCAGGACGTGTGCTGGGCAAGCTCACCAAAAAGGGCAGCTTCGAACAGAAAGTGATCGCCGAGCTTCCGCAGACGTTCTCCGATCTTGGTCCCACATACGTCAAGCTCGGACAGATCATCGCGTCCAGTCCGGGCGCGTTCGGAGAGTCTCTGTCTCGCGAATTCCGCGGGCTCCTGGACCGCGTTCCGCCCGCCGATCCCACGCAGGTCCGTGAGCTGATCATCGGCGAGCTCGGCTCGGAACCCGAGAAGCTGTTCGCCTCCTTCGACCCCGAGCCGTTCGCATCCGCGTCAATCGCCCAGGTGCATTACGCGACACTGCATTCCGGCGAGGATGTGGTAGTCAAGATCCAACGTCCGGGCATCCGTCGCCGGGTGGCAGCCGACCTGCAGATCCTGAAGCGCGGAGCGTCATTACTGGAGCTCGGCAAGGTCGGCCGGATGCTCTCGGCCCGCGACGTGGTAGACGATTTCTCCGGAAACCTTTCCGAGGAACTGGATTTCCTCGCCGAGGGCCAGGCCATGCAAACCTGGGTGGAGCACCTGCACACCTCGTCCCTCGGTAAGAACATCCGTGTGCCCGATGTGCACTGGCACTACACGACGTCCAAAGTGCTCACCATGGAGCGGGTGCACGGCATTCGGATCGATGACGCGCCGAACATTCGCAAGGCCGGATTCGACGGCACCGAACTGGTGAAGTCGCTGTTGTTCTCGGTGTTCGAATCCGGTCTGCGCCAAGGCTTGTTCCACGGCGATCTCCACGCAGGCAACCTGCTGGTGGATGAAGAGGGCCGGATCGTATTCCTGGACTTCGGCATCGTCGGCTTTATCGACCCGCGGACTCGTTGGCTGTTGCGCGAACTGATCCACGCGCTACTGGTCAAAAAGGATCATCGCGCCGCAGGCAAGATCGTGGTGCTGCTGGGCGCCGTCGGTAATCCCGGCGACGCCGATAAGGGCACCCAAGACATCCGGGCCTTCGCCACTCCACTCACGATGAAATCGCTTGACGACATGTCGTATTCGGACATCGGCAAGCAGCTGTCCACACTCGCCGACCAGTATGACGTCAAGCTGCCGCGCGAGCTGGTGCTCATCGGTAAGCAATTCCTGTACGTGGAGCGATACATGAAACTGCTGGCGCCACGTTGGCAGATGATGGAGGACCCCGAGCTCAAGGGTTACTTCGGTAATTTCATCGTTGATATCAGCCGTGAGCACAACCGCGAGGGAGACATCTGAGATGACAGCCAACACCGCGAAGGTCGGCGATATCGAGCTGTGTTACGAGGAGTTCGGTAATCCGACCGATCCCGCGGTTCTGCTCATCATGGGCATCGGCGCGCAGATGGTGTTCTGGCGCAACGAGTTCTGCCAGCAGATCGCCGATCAGGGCTACCGGGTCATCCGATTCGACAACCGCGACTGCGGCCTTTCGACCAAACTGGACGGCGTGCGTGCCGGTGGCGGCTCGCTCCTTCCGAGTATGGCGAAATTCCTTGCCGGAGTGAAGATCACCGGAACTGCCTACACGTTGGTGGACATGGCGGGTGACGCGGCGGGACTACTCGACCATCTTGGTATCGAGCGCGCGCACATCGTGGGCGCCTCGATGGGCGGCATGATCGCGCAGGTTTTCGCCGCCGAGCATCCCGATCGGACCGAGACGGTCACCATCATCATGTCGAGCAACAATCAGGCATTCCTGCCGCCGCCCGGACCACGCCAGCTGATGGCACTGCTGAAAGCTCCGCCTGCCGACGCTACCCGCGAGGAGATCATCGCCAACAGCGTGCAGGTCGGCCGAACCATCGGCAGTCCGAAATACCGCCAACCCGAGGCGAAGTCGTACAAGCACGCGGCCGAGTACTACGACCGGAGCCACTACCCCAGGGGATTCGCCCGGCAGTTCGCCGCCATCATGGGAACTGGCAGCCTGGCGCCATTCGACAACCGAATCACCTCCCCCGCGCTGGTTTTGCATGGCAAGGCAGACAAGCTGATGCGCCCTTCGGGTGCGCGCGCCATTGCCCGAGCCATCCCCGGAGCACGGCTGGCACTGATCGACGGGATGGGTCACGATCTGCCCGAGCTGCTGTGGAACCGGATAATTGCCAAGCTCACCGAGAATTTCGCCCTATCGGAGCCCGCAGCCGATACAACGGAATCCGAGGCCGCGGGCCGCTAATTAGCTCCCGTACGAAACGGTTTCGCAGCGGTCAGACGGCGCGTTAATTATCCGCGCAACCCTTGTCGCTGCTGCTCTGTTGTTCTAGCCTCAGCTCGGGACAACAGCCAGTACCAGCTTCAATCAATCACCCGCGCGCCGTTCGGGGCATCGCGCCATCGTCGTGGGAGGCCGCCCTATGTCCAAATTGACCCCAAAATTCTCCGATATACAGGCACATTACGACTTATCCGATGACTTCTTCGCGCTGTTTCTCGACCCCAGCAGAACGTACAGCTGCGCGTATTTCGAGCCCGAGAACCTGACGCTTGAGCAGGCCCAGCAGGCCAAGATCGATCTCGCTCTCGGAAAACTGAACCTCGAACCCGGAATGACCCTGCTGGACGTGGGATGCGGCTGGGGTTCCACCATGAAACGCGCTCTCGAACACTACGACGTCAATGTCATCGGCCTGACGCTCAGCGAAAATCAATTCGCGTATGTCAACAAGGTCCTCGACTCCGCTGAAAGTTCGCGGATACACGAGGTCCGGTTGGCCGGGTGGGAAGAATTCGACGGCACCGTCGACCGAATAGTCAGTATTGGCGCCTTCGAGCATTTCGGCCACGAACGGTATGCCAGCTTCTTCGCGATGGCCCATCGGGCACTGCCGGACGACGGGAAGATGTTGTTACACACCATCGTCAGCTATCACCCTGACGAGTTGCGGCGCATGGGCGTTCCGGTGCTGATGTCGAGGATCTACTTCATGCACTTCATGCTCACCGAGATCTTTCCCGGCGGACGGCTACCTTCGGAATCGATGGTCGACGAGCACACTGACCGCGCCGGTTTCCAGGTAACCCGCCACCAGCGCCTGCAACTCCACTATGCGCGCACCCTGGACTGCTGGGCGGAGAACCTGGTCGCCCATAAGGATGAAGCGATCGCTCTTCAATCCCAAGAGGTTTACGACAGGTACATCAAGTACCTGACCGGGTGCGCCGACGCATTCCGCGAGCGCTGGATCGACGTCGTTCAGTTCACCTGCGAGAAGTAGGAATCGACGAGGTTCTGGACCACACCGACTGCCAGACCCTTGTCGACCGGCACCAGCCCGATCCGGGTGCGGCGATCGAGGATGTCGTCGGCGTCGAGCGCGCCCTCATGGGTAAGCGCGAATTCAACCTGTTCCCTGGTGATGTCGACGTCGTGCACCAACGGGGTGCCGGCGGTACCCGGCCAGTCATCCACGACCGCCAGGTTCTGCGTCACACACTCCGAGGCCGCCAACGGCCGGCGCTCCAGCCCTGCATCGAGCGCATCCTGGGCCATCTTGCGGTAGGTGGTGAGCTTGCCACCCACCACACTGACGACACCCGAATCCGAAACCCGGACGGCATGCTTGCGAGAGAGGTCGGCCGTCGCCGAATCATCCCCGTCGAGCAGCGGCCGCAGACCCGCGAATCGTCCGACCACGTGTGCTTCGGACAGCGGCGTCTGCAGCACCGTATTGACGGTATCGAGCAGGAATTGCTCTTCTGCTGCAGAGGGTTCCGCCACATCAGGCACCGGCCCAGGTGCCGGTTCATCGGTGAGCCCGAGGTACACCCGATCGTGGATGGCAGGCATTGCGAACACGAACCGGTTGATGGTCCCGGGCACCGGGACGGTGAGGGCGGCGGTCAGCCCGCCAAAGCTAGCGGCACGGAACACCAGGTGCGTACCGCGACTGGGGCGCAGCTTGATTTCACGATCAACCTGGCCTGCCCATACCCCGGCGGCATTGATGACCAAACCCGCCTGTACCGCAACGGTGTTGCCGGTCAGTTCGTCACGTAGCACCGCTCCGTCGCCGGTAACATCCTCCGCCGACACTCGGGTGAGGATGCGAGAACCCAGTCCGGCCGCCGTGCGGGCGATGGTCACCACCAGCCGTGCGTCGTCGATGAGCTGCCCGTCGAAGGCCATCAGTCCGCCGCGAAGTCCGTTGCGTCGCACCGTGGGGGCGCGCCTGATCACCTCTCCGGCATCGATCGCACGAGAACGCGGCAATACATCGACCGGGGTGTGCGCGAGCTTGCGCAGCCCGTCCCCCGCGACGAAGCCGAGCCGTACCAGTGTTCGGCTGAAGACGCTCACCGAAGGATGCAATGGAACAACCTGCGCGAGCGGGTGAATGAGATGCGGAGCGGTACGGGTCATCAGGATATGACGCTCAACCGCGCTCTCCCTGGCGATGCCCACCTGACCCGAGGCGAGGTAGCGCAGTCCGCCGTGCACCAGCTTGGAGCTGAATCGGCTTGTACCGAAGGCTAAGTCGTGTTTTTCGACGAGCGTGACGCGCAGCCCGCGGCTCGCGGCGTCGAGCGCCACCCCCACGCCGGTGATCCCACCGCCGATGACGAGGACATCCACTGGTGCGCCACCCGCGAGGGCCGCGAGGTCAGCGCTGCGTCGCGCGCTGTTGAGCTGGGTTGTCATGGTGCTCCTTGCGGCTTGAGATATCCGTCGATGGCGGTAGCCAATTCGTTCAACAGCTCATCTGGCGAAAGGAGGTCGGCGACGATGCGCGCCGACTGGAGTACTGATTGGCCGATCAGCAGCACCATCGCCGCCATCTGCTCCGGGGCTCCGGCGCGAATCGACCCGTCTGCCTGCCCTTCGGCGATGAGCACCGCGGTCCAACCGATCAGGGCGCGCTGGCTGGTACCCAGCCGCTGCACGATGTAGGTCAGCAGGAGTTCGGGATCGGATCGCACGATCGCCGCGAATATCGAGTGCTCGCGCACCTGCGTGACCAGGCCGGTCACCGACTGCACCAGCCGGCCGCGCGCGTGCCCCTCCCCGGCCGCGGGGAGGATCGAGCCCATCTCCCGGGTCAGCAGCTCGGCGACCAGGGTGCGTACATCGGGCCAGCGCCGATACACCGATGGCCTGCTGACACCTGCACGCTTGGCCACCTCGACCAGCGTGGTCCGTCGCACTCCGAATTCGGTGACACAGGACAGCGCGGCGTCGAGGATGCGTTCGGTGACCGGATCCGCCGAGGCCTCGGTGCCCGCGGCCAGCACAGCCGGAGCCGTCATGTCACCACTCCTCGCGAGCCAAAGAAATCTGCGTTACAACTTGCCATTGTATGTAATACTGTAACGCATGATGGAGTGGGACGCCTGGGGCGTGGCCGAAAAACGACAGACTCTCTCACCTCAAGTGAAGACGCTGCTGGCGTCGGCACTGGGCATTCCCGAACGGGATCCCGTCAGCCGCGACGAATCCGCCGTCACGCTCTCCCCCAGCTCGCTCACCGGGGAACAGCTGACCGCGCTGCACGACCTGGTCGGCACGGAGAACGTGAGTACCGATCACGGCGCCCGGCTCCGACACGCAGGCGGCAAGAGCACCCCGGATCTACTGCGCCGACGCTCCACCGGAGTCCAGGACGCGCCAGATGCCATCGTCTACCCCGCGTCGCATGACGAGGTGTCTACGCTCCTCGCGCTCTGCGGCGAGCAGGTTATCGCGGTCGTACCGTTTGGCGGCGGCACCAGCGTGGTCGGCGGACTGGACCCGGAACGCGGCGGATTCACCGCGGTGATCGCCGTGGACCTGCGACGGATGTCCGGCCTGGTATCCCTCGACGAAGAGTCCGGAACTGCCGTGCTGCTACCCGGAACGACGGGCCCCGAGGCCGAGGAACTCCTCGCAGCCAAAGGTTTTTCGCTCGGGCATTTCCCACAGAGTTTCCGGTTCGCGAGCATCGGCGGGTTCGCCGCAACCCGTTCCTCCGGGCAGGCCTCCAGCGGCTACGGACGCTTCGACGCGATGGTGGATGCGGTCCGGATCGCCACCCCACGCGGCGATCTCAACCTGGGCCGGGCGCCCGCCTCGGCGGCCGGACCGGACCTGCGTCAACTCTTCCTGGGATCGGAAGGTGCGCTGGGCATCATCACCGAGGTGACGGTGCGGGTGCACCGGCTGCCCGAGGACACCTGGTACCAGGGTTGGTCCTTCCCCTCCTTCGACGCCGGCGCCCAGGCGCTACGCACCCTGGTCCAATCCGACGGCGCACCCACTGTGCTCCGGCTATCCGATGAAGCCGAAAGCGGGCTGAACCTCGCCCTGGCCAAGGACATTGGCGGGAAGAACCCCGCCGCCGGGGTGCTGGCGATCACCACCGTGGAAGGCACCCGGGGCCATGTCGAGGCCCGATCGGCGGAAGTGTCTGCCGTTCTCACCGCCGCGGGTGGCACTGCGCTCGGCGACGAGCCCGCCAAGGCGTGGGACCACGGACGCTTCGACGCACCGTATCTGCGTGACGCCCTCATCGACGCCGGTGCGGTGGTGGAGACGCTGGAGACCGCTACCTCCTGGCGGAACCTCACCAACCTGCGCACGGCCGTCACCACGGCACTGGCCGAAGCGCTTGGCGCCCAAGGCACCCCACCTCTGGTGTTGTGCCATATTTCGCACACCTACCGCACGGGTGCCTCGTTGTACTTCACCGTCGTGTGCGCGGCCGCCGAGGACCCGCTGACCCAGTGGGGCAAGGCGAAGAAGGCGGCAGGTGACGCCATCGTCGCTGCCGGTGCCACCATTACGCACCATCACGCCGTGGGACGCGATCACCAACCGTGGCTTGCCGACGAGGTCGGCGAGCTCGGCATCGAGATCCTGCAAGCGGTGAAGCGAACCGTCGATCCGCAGGGAATCCTCAACCCCGGCAATCTGATTCCGGTCAGCGAGTAGCGCCGATGACGCACGTTACCGTCCTGACGAATCCGGCCGCCGGCCATACCGCCGCACAGGCCGCCGAGGCCGCCATCGCCCATTTGCGCAAGCGCGGGCTGACGGTGACCCACCACGCCGCGTCATCGGTATCGGAATCGCATGCGCTGGCACAGGAAGCCGCGCGCACGGGCGCTCGCGGGATCGTCGCCGCGGGCGGAGACGGTCTGGTGAGCATCGCGCTCCAGGCGGTGGCATCCACCCCGGTGGCCCTGGGCGTGATCCCTATCGGCACCGGCAACGACTGCGCGCGCATGCTGGACATCCCGCTGGGAGACCCGATTGCCGCCGCCGACGTGATTGCCACCGGCAATATCCGAGTGATCGACGCCGGACGCATCCAATACAACGGGAACACAACGTGGTTCGCCACCGTGGTGGCCTCCGGCTTCGACTCGTTGGTCAACGATCGCGCCAATCGGATGAGCTGGCCACGGGGCCGTCGCCGCTACGACATCGCCATGGCACTGGAGGCCGCGAAACTGCGGCCGCTGCCGTTCCGTATCGAGTTGGACGACCAGGTGATCGAGACCGATGTCACCCTCGTCGCGGTCGGGAACGGAACCTCGTATGGCGGTGGAATGCGCATCTGTCCCAACGCAGTTCTGGACGACGGGCTACTCGACGTGACGGTGGTGGCGGCCGGTGGACGGCTCCGCCTGCTGCGCCTGTCCCCCACCGTCTACAAGGGCACCCACGTCGACCTGCCCGAGGTCAGCACCTTCCGGTCACGGCAGGTGCGGCTGACCTCCACGGATATCACCGCCTATGCGGACGGCGAACCGGTGGCGCCGCTGCCGATCGATATCGATGTCGTTCCCGGCGCCCTGACCGTCTTCGCCTAACCGGCCTTGTCCGCGAACAGGAATGCGGAGTGCGGGGTCGCGTCTTCCAGATCCGCGGGGATGCCACGACCGTGACGCTTCAGCAGGGCGGTGGTGGGCTCGCTGGTCACCTGCCACCCGCGGTTGGCGAGGAACTCGCCGGCATCGGTGCGGTCCTCCAGGTACCAGAGATCGGCGACGCTAGGAATCTCCTCGTCCTGGAGTTTCTCCGCGGCACGTCGAAATGCCTGCCCACGTTTCCGTTGGCGCTCAAGAGTTTCCGGGTCGAAGAAGCCTTCTCCGAAGTTCTCCACCGCGATACGGCTGCCCGGTGCGCTGAGCGAATCAACGCGCTCGAATAGCAGGTCCTGTGCTGTGGGCGGCAGATACGGCAACAGCCCCTCGGCAATCCACGCCGAGGGCAGGGCGGGGTCGAATCCGTTGGCTGCTAGCGCGGCGGGCCAGTCGTCGCGCAAGTCCACCGCCACCGGGACGTAACGGACGCGGGTGGTGGCGCCCTGCGCGTCCAGAGTGTCCGCCTTGAAGGCCAGAACCTTGGGCAGGTCCAGCTCGAACAACAGTGCATCGGTGGGCCAGTCGAGTCGCCATCCGCGTGCATCGAGTCCGGCCGCCAGAATCACCGCCTGACGAATCCCGGCCTCCCCCGCAGCACCGAAGAAATCGTCAAAGAACTTGGTGCGGCATGCGATATACGACCGCATGGCGGCAATCCGTTCAACCAATCGAGGCTCGGCCTCCAGCAGAGCTGCGGGCGGCTCCCCGTCGAAGCGGTACATGTTCCACACCCCGTCACCGGCTGCCGAGAGAAAGTGCCCGGCGTACGGATCAGTGATCAGCGGATTCTCGCTGCGGGTTTCCGCGTCTCTGGCGCTGGCCACTCCCAACGCGGTGGTGCCGACACTTTCGGTGATTTCCCAGCTGTCTCCGTCGCTTCGCGCCATGAGTTCCTTTGTACGCCGGCCTCCATGGTGCGCCGACAGGACGGCCCCCATAGTTATCAGTGCAGACCCCTCAAACCGCACATCCCACCACTGCAAACCAGCGAGACCCGTCCGGAAGCGCCACGGAAAACGAGCTCGCACTATTTATAGAACAACACGATATATTTGTCTAGCAATTTCGAGGATCGAGACTCACAGTGACCGACCACATCGCCGCCGAGGCAGGACGTGGACGCGGGCGGCCAATCAAGGACGGTAAGACGTCCGCAGAAGTGCGTTCGCACTTGCTCGACGCGACCGAGCGTGTGTTGACCCGGGTTGGGGCCACCGCACTCAGCATGGGGGCCGTCGCCAGCGAGGCCGGTTACAGCCGTGGCGTCGTGTACCGATACTTCAACAATCGGGACGAGGTACTCGACGCCCTGATCGTGCGCAGAGCAACAACGAACATCGCGGAAACGGCTCCCCGGCTGATGGCGCTCGGCGATTGGTCCGAGATGGTCGTCGAGTCCATGGTCATCGTCGCGACCGAGACCACCCAGGACCCCCTGCTCCGCGCGCTCGCCGACCCGGACGGCACCCATAGCACCGCCGCGAGCCTGATTTTCGGCTCACCCGGGCTGTCACAGATGCTCGCATCGCTGTACGAGTCGATGTTCAGCAGCGGTCTGGCGCCGCTGCGCGAGGGTCTCAGCGCCGGCGACGCCTCGCGTTACGTGCTGTCGGTGGTCATGAGTCTGCTGTCGAGTTCCATACCGGGCTGCGATGATCCCGATCAGGTGCGCCGTTATGTCCGGACCTTTGTGCTTCCCGCACTCATGGAAGCACCGCCGCCGCCCGAGCAGGTGTTCACATAATGGCCGAGGATGTCTGATTGGCGATGCGCGGTTCGTCAGACAAGTAGAGAGTGGATCGCAGAGTTCCGCTCACTGACACAGACGGAGGGCTCCACCATGTACTACCTCGCGCTGCTGATCGGCCCCGAGCGGGATCGCACACCCGAAGAGGGCGCCCAGGAGATGGCCGATTATCAGAACTTTCACGCCAAGGCGGCATCTGCGATCCGTGCGGGTGACGCCCTGTTCCCCGTCGCCGACGGTGTCCGGATCACCGGGGGCCCGATACCGCCGTAGTCACCGACGGACCGTTCGTCGAGGGCGCCGAGGTCGCCGGCGGCTACTACGTACTGGAGGCCGAGAACCTCGACGATGCGCTGGCGCTGGCCCGAGACATCCCGGAGGCCAAGCATGGTGCGGTCGAGGTGTGGCCACTGGTCGACTGCTCACAGGAGTTCGGCGGGCAGGGCGCAATGAGTTGGCTCGCACTGCTTCTAGAGCCACGCGATCGCGCGTATCCGCCGGGTAGCCCCGAATGGGAAGCGGTGGCGGCACAGCACGGAGCGTTCGGCGAGAAGGCGGGCGGGCATATCAAGATCGCCGGACCGCTTCATCCCCCGTCGACGGCGACCACGGTCCGGCTGCGCGATGGCGAGACCCTTCTCACCGACGGCCCCTATATCGAGGGTGCCGAGATCGCGAACGGTTTCTACGTGCTGACCACCGACGACCGCGACAAGGCCATCGAGCTCGCATCGCAGATCCCCGCATCGGTCGTCCAGCTGCGCCAACTCACCGGCGTCTCGGGTCTCTAACCACCGGATGACGACCGAACTGGACGGCGTCTTCCGGCGGGAGTGGGGCGCCACCGTCGCTGCCATCGCCCGATGGTCAGGGGACCTCACCATCGCCGAGGACGCCGTCCAGGAAGCATGCACCGACGCACTGCGCACCTGGCCGCGCGACGGCGTACCCGACAATCCGGGCGGTTGGTTGTTGACGGCCGCACGGAACCGGGCACGTGATCGACTCCGGCGCGAGACTCTACGCCCGGGAAAGGAATTGGCGGCCATGCTTGACGACATCACCGCCCGGACGGACCTCTCCGACCCTCATTCGGTACGCGATGACGAGCTGCGGATGATGTTCACCTGTGCCCATCCCGCCCTCGAGAGAATGTCGCAGCTGGCCCTGACGCTGCGGTTGGTATCGGGCCTGACGGTCGCCGAGATCGCCCGGGCGCTGCTCCATAGCGAAGCCGCGATAGGCCAGCGAATCACCCGCGCCAAGGCCAAGATTCGCACGGCCAATATTCCGCTGCGGGTGCCGCCCACCGAGCTGTTACCCGAACGCATCCCGCATGTGCTCGGCTGCATCTACTCGGTGTTCACCGAGGGTTATTGGTCGACGGGCGGACCATCGGCCATTCGAGACGAGTTATGCGACGAGGGCGCGCGTCTCGCCGGCGAGCTGTGCAAGCTCATGCCACAGGAACGGGAAGCGAACGCACTCGCTGCACTTGTGCTGCTTCATGATTCGCGGCGCCTCGCCCGAATGGAAGCCGGCGGCGCATTGGTCCCCCTGGAGGAGCAGGACCGGGGCCGATGGGATCGCGACCGCATCGCCCGCGGGCTGAGCCAGTTGCGGCAGGCGGCAGGATCGACCGGCCCCTATCTACCGCAGGCGGTGATCGCCGCGCTGCACGCCACCGCCCCGTCCTGGGAAGAAACCGACTGGCATGCCATTTGCCTGGCCTACGACCGGCTCGCGACCATGACGGATTCACCTGTGGTGCTGGTGAACCGGGCGTTGGCCATCGGGCTGCGCGACACCTCCGACGCGGGACTGGCCGCATTGGAAAAGGTCGCCCACGATCCGCGGCTGGCGCGATCGAACCTGGCGGTCACCGTCCGTGCCGATCTGCTCCGACGCGCCGGACGCAACGCCGAGGCGGTCGAATGGTATCGAAAGGCACTGTCCACCAATGGTTCTGCCCCCGGCCGAGAGTTTCTGCGGCGTCGTATAACCGAATGTGAAAGCACGACCCGGAGCTAGACAGCGTCGAGGACGCTCTCCAACCAAAGGCCGATATCGCGGTGGACGCGATCCTTCTCCGGCTCGTTGAGAATCTCGTGACGCCCGCCCGCGTAGAACCGATACTCCAGACGCCGGTGACCCTCGGTCAAATAACGGGTGATGAGACTCTGAATCGTTTCGGTTCGCCCCCCGACCGGATCCTCGCTTCCCGCGATGACGAGGATCGGCAGCTCGGTCGGAATGCGGGATTCATTCTCTGGCTCCCACAATGAGTGGAATCCCTTGATCACCGAGTACGTCATCGCGTTGGAGAAAGGCTTGCCACACAAGGGATCCGACTGGAAGGCGCGGATCTCTTCGGGGTCGCAGGTCTGCCACTCGGACCCAGTGGACGTGGCACCTTCGGCCACAAAGGGTGCGTTCAACGCGGCCAGCATGGATCCCATGAATTCGCTCGGTGCCATCGCATTCGGACCTGTGGCGACGGCCTCGAGTTGCGCGATTGCCTGCTGGTAAGCCTCCTCGGTGAGGCCTGGCACCGCGCCGAGTGTGCCGCAGAGGACGGCCCCCGCCAGTAGGTCCCCGTGGTTCTGGATGTGGGACTGCGTCAGCGCCGAGCCCATGCTGTGCCCGAACGCGATCAGCGGAAGCACGGGATTCTCGGCACGCGCGATGTCGGCGAGCTGCTTGATATCAGCCGCCATATCGTCCCAGGCGGTGACTCCGAGCAGCCCCAATTTGTCAGGGCCGGCGGTCTGCCCGTGCCCGCGAAGGTCCAGTGCGTACACCACACAACCACGCGCCGCGAGGAACCGGGCCAGGCGGTCGTACCGGGCACTGTATTCGGCGATACCGTGCGTGATCTGGACCGCGGCCCGGCTGGCGACCCCACACGGCGGTTGCCACCTGCGGTAGTAGATCGCCATCCGGTCCACATCGGAGGTGAATACGGAAATCTCGGGGCCGCCAACGGGATTTGTGTCGGTCACGGGTCGATTCTCGTTCATGACAGTCCTTCCTAATGGGGCTTCGCCCCATGGTCCTTACGCGATTTCGGCGGCGCACCTGCGGGCGTAAATAGCCTAGCCTTCGGCCTCTTCGATCGCCGAGAAGGCGATATCCACCGCATACGCCGCATCGGATTCGGCCCGATCCGCGTCCTTACGGCAGGGGGGCTGACCAGACCAGCCGGGTGCCCCCGGTGTCCAATGCCGACACCGTGAACGTGCCCCCCGACTCGGTGGCCCGATTCGCGAGCCCACTCAGCCCGCTGCGGGCGACCACATCTGGTATCCCGATGCCGTCGTCAACCACCTCGATGACCAGCTCATCGTCAACCGACACCGTCACCGACAGTTCCCTGGCCCGGGCGTGCCTGACCACATTGCTCACGGCCTCACGCACCACCGCCTCGGCATCGCCGGAAGTATTGGCGGGCAACACATCCAGTGGACCGCTCATGCGCACCGATACGCGCAGCCCCGTGTCCGCCGTGAGCTCGTTGATGGTGGAACGCAGCGTTGCGCGCAACGATTCGTCGTTGGTGTGCAGGTCGAATATCGCGGTCCGAATCTCTTGGATCACCTCGTGCAGCTGGTCAATATGGTCGGCGAGGCGGGCCGCAACCGTCGGTTCTACGGACCGACGATGAGTGCTCTGCATCGCCAGGCCGACGGCGAACAATCGTTGGATGACATGGTCGTGCAGGTCACGGGCAATGCGGTCGCGATCGGCCAGCACATCCAATTCATGTTTGGCCAGACGGACCTCGGCCTGTTCCAGTGCCAGCGCCGCCTGCCCCGCGAAGGAGGCGGCCATATCGAGCTGCTCCTCGTCGAAGGCCACCGCTCCCACCGCGCGCAGCAGGATCAACACACCTGCCGTCGACTCCCCTCCCCCGAGCGGGAGCACCAGGGCAGGCCCGAACGCCAGATCCGTCCCCTCAGCCAGGTCAACCGCGAGCCGGCCCACGTTTCTCGGCTCCTGATCAACGAAGGTACTCCCCGAGGTTGACCCATCGATGGGGATCACCTTGTCGCTCAACACTTCTGCACCCTCGCCGAGATAAACGGCTACTACCAGCTCGGCGATATCCTCATCCCCGACCGCGCCCACCGGCAGCGCGATAAACGCAAAGTCGGCCTCCGCAAGCAATGCCGCATTGGCGGCCACCAGGTGCAACGCCTTACCCGGGTCCACGCCGGCGAGCAGTTCGGCGGTGATATCCGCGGTGGCACGCTGCCATTGCTCGCGACGGCGGGCGTGCTGGTAGAGGCGGGCGTTCTCGATCGCGATGCCGGCCGCACCCGCGAGCGCGCGTACCACCACCTCGTCATCCTCGGTGAATTCCTGCCCGTCGAGCTTCTCGGTCAGGTACAGCCGCCCGAACACCTCGCCGCGCACCTGCACGGGCACGCCCAGAAAGGTTCGCATCGGCGGGTGGTTCACCGGGAAGCCGACCGAGGCCACGTGTGCCGCGATATCGCGCAGCCGCAACGGCTTGGCCTCGTCGATCACCACTCCGAGCACACCGTGGCCGGTGGGCAGCGGCCCGATCAGGTCGCGGGTGGCCTCGTCGATACCCTCGTAGACGAACTCCGTGAGCTTCTCGTCCGATCCCACCACACCGAGTGCGCCATAGCGGGCGCTGACGAGCTCCGATGCCGCACAGACGATTTCCCGTAGTGTCGCATCAAGCTCTAGCCCCGAGCTGACGGCCATGACGGCATCGAGCAAGGCATCCATGCGCCCGCGGGTGCCGTCGACAATCTGCTCGATCCGGCCTTGCACCTCGGAGAGCAGGTCACGCAGCTGCAAGTGAGCAAGCTCGGCCGTCACCCGATTGGGTTGCGCACCAACGTCCTCGACCACCATTCAACTCTCGCATACCTTGACCTCGGGTGAATACCAGACCGTCAGCCGTGGAGTCCCTGGTTGTCTCGCGCTAATTTGGTGGCCAGCACCGCGACCTGTGTTCGGCGTTCGAGGTCCAGTTTGGTGAGCAGACGCGAGACATAGTTCTTGACCGTCTTCTCCGCCAAGAACATTCGCTCGGCGATCTGGCGGTTCGTCAGACCCTCTCCGATCAGCTCCAACAGGGTGCGCTCCTGCGCGGTGAGCCCGGCCAACGGCGATGGATTATCTGCCGCAGCGCGCAATTTGTTCATCAGAGCGGCGGCGGCCCGGTTGTCCAGCAGCGAGCGTCCCGCCCCGACGGTGCGGACCGCGGAGACCAGTTCCATTCCCTTGATGTCCTTGATGACATAACCCCCGGCCCCCGCCATGATCGCGTCGAGCATGGCGTGTTCGTCGGTGAACGAGGTGAGCATCAGACAGTTGAGATCCGGCAATTTGGACCGCAATTCCCGGCACAGCTCGACCCCGTTACCGTCGGGCAACCGGATGTCCAGCACCGCGATATCCGGTTGCAGTGCGGGGATGCGCGCCATCGCCTCGGCGACCGAAGACGCCTGCCCGATCACCGAGAAGTCCTCTTCCTCTTCCAACAGGTCGGCCAGACCTCGGCGCACCACCTCGTGGTCGTCGACCAGGAACACCGTGATCATGTCCGTTTCCCTTCCACCTGCCGCATCCAGTGTGGCACCGGCGACGGAATCCAGCACCGGCATCGCTACAGTCCAACCGCGTACAGATCACCGATGTGCTTGTCGCTGTGCGATATCGCGTCTAGCAGGTGACTGGCCGGCACCGCGTTCAGAACGCAGCCGGAGGCGCTATTCGCCGGAACCCCGGGGCGCCTTCCGTCGAATAGCGCCGCAGCCCGTACCAGTGTTCCGACACTCACGCTGTCGTGGAATGGGATAGAGCGCACCGTCATGGCATTCCTTCCCGTCGTACCTCGTTGATTCCACGGTACGACGGGCGGATGTTGGTGGCTACGGTCTTTGGTCCCTACTCGCAGGGGATGCGGGTCGCCGGCATCACAACGGCAAAGCCCCCATTTCCGGCTCAATGCGAGCGGGAAATGGGGGCTTTGCAACTAACGTTCGCGGACGCGACCGAGAAAGGTCAGGCCTCCAGGAAGTTCCGGGTCACGGCCGGGTCGACCAGGATGCCGGGGCCGGTCGTGGTGGTGACGACGATCTTCTTCAGGTAACGGCCCTTCGCCGAGGACGGCTTGGCACGCAGAACCTCATCGAGGACAGCACCGTAGTTCTCCGTCAACTTGTCGGCGTCGAACGAGGCCTTGCCGATGATCAGGTGAAGGTTGGAGTGCTTGTCGACGCGGAAGTTGATCTTGCCGCCCTTGATATCGGCGACAGCCTTGGCCACGTCGGGGGTCACGGTGCCGGTCTTGGGGTTCGGCATCAGACCGCGCGGACCCAGGACACGGGCGATGCGGCCGACCTTCGCCATCTGATCCGGGGTGGCGATGGCTGCGTCAAACTCCAGCCAGCCGCCCTGGATCTTCTCGATCAGGTCGTCGCTACCGACAACATCGGCACCGGCGGCGGCCGCCGCCTCAGCCTTCTCGCCCACTGCGAAGACGATGACGCGAGCGGTCTTACCGGTACCGTGCGGAAGGTTCACGGTGCCGCGGACCATCTGGTCAGCCTTGCGGGGGTCGACGCCGAGGCGCATAGCGACCTCGACAGTGGCGTCGTACTTCTTGGACGAGGTCTCCTTGGCCAGCTTTGCGGCGTCAAGAGGCGAGTACAGCTTCTCGCGGTCGATCTTCTCGGCGGCCTCACGGTACGCCTTGCTGTTCTTGCTCATGGGAATCCAATCAATTGTTGGGTCGTGGTTTGTGATGAACCTCTTGGGTCAAGAGCTTCAAACACTTCAGGCCGAAGCGGGCCTTACCACTGGTATTCGGGGTGCTATGCCGTATTACTCGACGGTGATGCCCATCGAACGCGCGGTGCCGGCAATGATCTTGGCGGCGGCGTCGATGTCGTTGGCGTTCAGGTCTTCCTTCTTGGTCTCTGCGATCTCGCGCACCTGATCCCAGGTCACCTTGGCGACCTTGGTCTTGTGCGGCTCACCGGAACCCTTGGGCACACCGGCGGCCTTCAGCAGCAGCCTGGCAGCGGGCGGGGTCTTGAGCGCGAAGGTGAAGGTGCGATCCTCGTAGACACTGATCTCCACGGGGATGACGTTGCCGCGCTGCGAATCGGTCGCGGCGTTGTACGCCTTGCAGAACTCCATGATGTTGACGCCGTGCTGACCGAGCGCGGGACCGACCGGCGGCGCAGGGTTGGCTTCGCCGGCCTTGATCTGAAGCTTGATCAGCCCGACGACCTTTTTCTTCTTCGGGGCCATTCGGGTTTTCCTAACTTTCCTTCCGTACCCGCACGTTTTCGCGCGGGGTCCGGACCGTCATACGGTCCGAAGTTTTGTCAGAGCTTTTCGACCTGGGTGAAGTTGAGCTCGACCGGGGTCTCGCGACCAAAGATCGACACCAGGACCTTGAGGCGCTGCTGCTCGGCGTTGACCTCGCTGATGCTGGCGGGCAGCGTTGCGAATGGACCGTCGGTGACGGTGACCGATTCGCCGACCTCGAAGTCGACCTCGATGACCGGCCGTTCCAGACCACCGGTCTCGGCAGCGGCACCGCCGGCGGCCTCGGCCGCGCTGCCCTTGGCGGGCTTCTTGGCCGGATTCTGCGGGAGCAGGAACTTCACCACGTCGTCCAGCGACAGCGGCGACGGGCGCGAGGTAGCGCCGACAAATCCGGTGACGCCGGGGGTGTTGCGGACCGCACCCCAAGACTCGTCGTTGAGTTCCATCCGGACCAGGATGTAACCGGGCAGCACCTTGCGGTTGACCAGCTTGCGTTGGCCGTTCTTGATCTCGGTGACCTCCTCGGTGGGCACCTCGATCTGGAAGATGTAGTCGCCGACGTCCAGGTTCTGCACACGGGTCTGCAGGTTGGCCTTGACCTTGTTCTCATATCCGGCATACGAGTGAATGACGTACCACTCGCCCGGCTCACGGCGCAGCTGCGCCTTCAACGTGACGGCAGGGTCGGCGTCCTCGTCAACTTCCGCCTCAGCGCCCGGCTCTTCCGAAGACGACTCAGCCGGCTCGGGTGCAGTTACATCGGGTTCGGCGCTCTCGTCGATCACATCGACCGATACAGCGGTGTCACCGGTGTCTTCTGGCTCGCTCGCAGCGTCGCCATCGAAGGTTGTCACCGTTCGTCCTCTCTCGTCTTTCGTTGTTCTAGTCGGCCCGGCATTACCCGAATACGAGCATGACCAGCCGGCCCAGGCCCAGGTCGATCGCGCCGATCAGGGCGACCATGAACACCAGGAAGACCAGCACCACCGAGGTGTAGCTGACCATCTGCTTGCGGTTCGGCCAGATGACCTTGCGCAGCTCGGCGACCACCTGCTTGAGGAACACCCAAAGCTGGACCAACGGGTTACGCGACGGCCCCGTCTTGTCTTTCTTGGCGGTTGGCTTCTTGGCCTTCTTCTTCACCTCACCGGTCTCGGAAGCACCTGATTCGGTGAGCTCCGTAGCCACGGTCGAAGCGTCAGCACGGCGGGTCCGCTTACCCGTCGGGCGAAGCGGTTTGGTCGAGGTGACGGCCCGGTCGCTGTCGACTCCGGACTCGTCTAGCTCGTCGCTCATTCCCTTCCGTACCTCTCTTACCTTTCGGTGAGTGATCTCGTCGTTCCCTAGTGCTTACCCCAGGGCTTTGCAGGGGTGACAGGACTTGAACCTGCAACCTGCGGTTTTGGAGACCGCTGCTCTGCCAGTTGAGCTACACCCCTAGTGGCTGGCGCGCCAACCTGGTGGCCGGGGCCTCACACAACACACGCGCCTCCCGAGTACCCGACAGGCGCGTTGTGATGGGAAAACCCCGAATCTTGAGTGTACCCCGAGGCCAGCCCCAGACTGAAATTGCCTCGGCCGCTCATGGGACGGGTGCTAGATGAGCTTGATATCGGCCATCCGGTCCGAATCCCGGCCCATCAAGGTGGTGAACGCCTCCATAACCAGCTCGCCGGCCTGGTTGCGGACGACGTTGCGGGTGGTCACGATGTCCACGCCGAAAGCTTCCTTGTGGGAGTCAACCTGGAAGTCGCAAGACAGCTCGTCGCCCTCCACGATGGGCTTGTGATAGACGAACTTCTGTTCGGAATGCACGATCTGCATGGTCTCCATGCCGACGTCATAGGTGCGGAAGAATTCCTTCTGCACCAGCAGCGCCATCACTGCTGGAAAGGCCAAGGGCGCGATGAGACCGCGGTGCCCGAGTTCGGCCGCCGCCTTCGGATCGTGGCTGGCCGGATCTACCGCTTTGACCGACTTCGCGAACTCTCGGATCTTCTCTCGGCCCACCACATAGGTCTGGGAGTACTGGTGCGTCATTCCGACGACATCGAGTTGAAGCGCCATGATTACGCCAGCGTCGCCGTCGCGACGGCGCGGCCGAAGATCTTCTTGCCGTTGGTGGTAGCGGTCAGCGCGAGGGTCACCGACTTAGTGTCCGCATCGATGGACTTCACCCGTCCGTTGAAGACGATCTCCGCACCGACACCGTCATTGGGAACAGTGACGAAGCTGGTAAACCGCACGTTGTACTCGGTCACCGCGGCCGGGTCGCCGATCCACTCGGTGACGTAGCCGCCGCCGAGGCCCATGGTGAGCATGCCGTGCGCAATGGCGCCGTCCTCGAGCCCCACCAGCTTGGCGGTCTCGTCATCCCAGTGGATCGGGTTGAGATCGCCGGAGACCCCGGCGTAATTCACGAGATCCTGCCGGGACAGCGGAATCGTCTTCTCCGGCAGCAGATCCCCAACATTGACCGAACTGAACTCACGCAATGCCATCAGTTGAACCCGCCTTCTTCTCCGTCGTCTGCAGTGCGCCCGGCAAGAGTCGTGAACATCTCCTGCACGAGCTCACCCTTGTCATTGGTGATGAGGCTCTTGGTCACGACGATGTCTGCGCCAAACGAGCGTCGGATCGAGTGCACATACACATCGCAATACAGCGTGTCACCGGCTTTAATCGGGCGCAGCATCCTGAGTTCCTGGTCAACCTGGACGATTTTCTCGTCCTTGAGCAAGATGTTTGCGTCCTCGAAGAAAGCTACCTGGGCGGTGTATCCGAAGATGCAAAGGAAGGTGGGCGCAGCGACCAGCGAATCGTAGCCGAGAGCCGAGGCACCGGCCTCGTGGTGATGAGCGGGATGCTCGCTCTTGACCGATTCGGCGTGCTCCCGAATCTTCTCCCGCTCAACCACGTAGTGGTCGGGATATCGGTAGTGCGTTCCGACGAGATCTTGCGATAAAGCCACGGCCGGAACCTACCTACTGATGTTGATCGATACCAAGTAAGGCTCACCTATTCGTGTCGCGGCGGGGCGGCACAGGCGCCTACTGCTAGCGCGATTCCTTGTGCGGCTGGTGCGACTTGCAGTTGGGGCAGAACTTCTTCAGCTCCAACCGGTCGGGGTCGTTGCGCCGGTTCTTCTTGGTGATGTAGTTACGGTGCTTGCATGTCTCGCAGGCCAAGGTGATCTTGGGCCGGACGTCTGTACTGGAGGCCACTGCAGTTGCCCTCTTTCACTGTCTCGTTGTATTGCGTAGTACGTGGTAGCGGTGGGGAGGCTCGATCTCCCGACCTCACGATTATGAGTCGTGCGCTCTAACCAGCTGAGCTACACCGCCCCGATAGGCACCTTCAGAACTTCGTGCCCGAAGGTCCGAGTGTCCACCGAGCCCCCTAACGGAATCGAACCGTTGACCTTTTCCTTACCATGGAAACGCTCTACCGACTGAGCTAAGGGGGCATAAAGCCCTCACGAGGGTACCCGCTGGTGTCGGCGGAACCAAAACGGCTTTACCTCGACTGACAGGGCACGGGGGCGTACAGCGCCCGCCGGCACAACTCCTCGACCTCGGCGGTCGACCGGTCCAGCGGCAGACGTGCATCGATCACATGCGCCTCGCTCCACCCGTTGAATTCGGTGCCCAGCGCGGCTGCGATATCGCCGGTGACGTCCGACACCCCATCATGACGGGCCGCCATCCGATGTTGCGCGGCGACCAGTGGCGCCATGCATAGGAACTCCACCACGGGCGCGCCGGCTTCGTAGGCGAGCTGGTGCGCACGCAGCCGGTGCCGCGCACCGCGCCACGTTCCGTCCAGGATGACGGTGTGGCCGCTTGCCAAACACAGCCGCGCACGCCGCAGCACGGCGTCGTACACGATGCCCACGTTCTCCGGCGAGTACAGCCCGGTGTCGAGCACGCCCTTGCCCCCGGATATCACACCCAGACGATGCAGCTGCTGGCGCACTTCATCGGTTGAAATAATTTGCGCGCCAATATCTTCCGAAACACGTTGAGCCAATGCGCTCTTACCCATCCCCGGTCCGCCGCCGACCAGGACCAGCCGTACCGTCGCCGATCCGAGATGGTCGAGCGCCATCCCCAGGTGCCGAGCGGCGCGTCCCGAGGCGGCGCGCTGCCCCTGTAAAAACCGTTGGCAGTCCACCTTGGCCCGGACCAGTGCGCGATAGGCGATGTAGAAGTGCCGCAACGGTTCCGGTGCGGGATCCACGGACAGCTCCACATAGCGGTCCATGAAATAGTCGCCGAGATCCCGACGCCCCAGGAACTCCAGATCCATGGCCAGGAAGGCCGCATCGTCGAGAGCGTCCACGTGCCGCAGCCGGTCGTCGAATTCCAGGCAGTCCAACAGCACCGGGCCGTTGGGTAGGCAGAAAATGTCACTGGCCAGCAGATCTCCATGCCCGTCGACGATCCTTCTGTCGGCCACGCGCTGCGCGAACAGCACCGTCCGCCCGGAAATGAACTGGGTCGCAAGCTTCCGAACCAGACGCACGTCGTCAGCCGGCAGCACCGTCCCCACGAACCTCTCCAGGGATGCGAGGGTGTCCTCCCACCGGTCGACCACGGCGTCGAGCGCACCGATCTCATCGATCGACGGACTGCGATCGGCCCGCTTGTGGAACGCCGCCAATACCTCCGCGATCTCGTCCAGCTGGGCCTTGGTGACCCGACTGGACTTGACCATCGCCGACAACCGCGCAGCGTCCGGGTAACGCCGCATCACCACGACCGGTTCACCCGGTCCACCGTCGGGATCTACCAGATGTGAGACGCCGACGTAGCTGTCCCCGGAGATGCGGCTGTTGAGTGCCACCTCACGGGCACAGGCCCTTTCGCGGAGCTCCGGGGTGCTGAAGTCGAGGAGGTTCGTGACGACGGGCTTCTTGAGCTTGTACGCCCGCCCCCCGAGCAAAATGACGATACCCGTGTGGGTTTCGCGAATCTCCGCACCGACGGAAGTGGGGCCGGCGGTCGATCGTGATGAGCGCATGACTTCATCGTCGCCGTGCTCGCGATACAGACATCCGGCCATGTGCCCCTTGTTCGTGGGCCAGAAGTCACCAATCGGGCGCCTCCGCGTTCCCGCCGACGTACGCCGCTTCGACAGCACTGGGACTTCGGGCCCCTGGCCGGTGACCAAGTGCCCTGTCCACGCCCGAGTACGTGACCAAGAGTCGATATCACCACCAGCCGAGCGGAGTCCCCCATGCCCAAGACGATGGTCAATGTTGACGTCATCCAGACCGCAATCCAACTCGCATGCCGCGCACCGTCTTTGCATAACACGCAGCCGTGGCGCTGGATTGTCGAGGCCGGTGATCTGCACCTGCACCTCGATCGCACTCGGTGCGTTAAGCGGACTGACGGCGCGGGGCGTGAAGCGATCATCAGCTGCGGTGCAGCGCTGGACCATCTCAGGGTCGCGATGGCCTCGGCGGGCTGGATGGCGCGCGTGGAACGGATCCCGGACGCGGCGAACCCCGACCATCTCGCCACCGTCACCTTCTCCCCCAGAGCCGTTGTGGTGGCGGGCGATCGTCGACGCGCGGACGCGATTCTGCAGCGTCGCACCGACCGGTTGCCCTTCGGATCATCGCCGAACTGGTCACAGTTCGCCCGGATGCTGAACGCGGTGATCGCCGACAGAGCAGTGATCCTGGACGTGGTCGATGACGCCATACGGCCGAAACTGGCCGAGGCATCCGCGCTGAGCGACGCCCTACGCATCTACGACTCCGCCTATCAGACCGAACTCGATTGGTGGACAGCACCGTTCACATTGGTGGACGGCATTCCGCGCAGTGCACTGGTATCGGCGGCCGAGAGCGATCGTGTCGACATCGGCCGCACGTTCCCGGTCGTTACCGAACGCCCCCCGCGGTCCGGCCTACAGGAGGACAAGGCGAACGTGCTGGCACTGTCGACGGCCAGAGATACCCCGAAGAATCTCTTGCGTTGCGGCGAGCTGCTCTCGGAGGTACTGCTGGAGGCGACCCTTGCCGGCATGGCGACCTGCACCATCACGCACATGTTGGAGTTGACAGCCAGCCGCGAGGTCGTCGGCGCCGCTATCGGGAGGACGCACCCGCAGGCGCTGATCCGGGTGGGTCTGGCTCCGACATTCGGCCGTATCCCGCCGCCTACACCCCGCCGCCAGCTTGCCGACGTGTTCGAGATTCGCGGCTAGGGCACGGCCATGAGTGGTGTCCGTGTTCCCGAATCCGCGGTGGTGGTCGGTATCGATGGGTCGCGATCGGCGGTTCGGGCCGCATTGTGGGCGGTCGACGAGGCGCTGCACCACGGTGTGCCGTTGCGCCTGGTCCACGTGCAGTCCCCGCCGGAGTTCAGCGACGAGCCGACCACCGCGGGGACGGCGGTAAGGCATGCGTTCCGCGAGATCGGCTCCACACAGAAGCCGGTGAAGGTCGAGGCCGATATCCGGCGCGGACGCGTGGCGGACGTGCTGCTGGACGCCTCACGCGGTGCCCTCATGCTCTGTGTGGGCGCGATCGGCATCAGCGGAGCCGATACCCGGAGGGTCGGTTCCACCGCAGCAGAGGTTCTCCGATCGGTGCGCTGCCCGGTCGCGGTGATCCGTGACGACCACGCGGCGGCCGGCGTGACGCGGGCGGTGGTGGTGGAGGTCGACGAATCCCACGAGTCGGTGGCCTCGTTGGAACTGGCCGCTCACGAGGCGCGGCTGCGCGGCGCGCCGATGCGAGTCTTGTTACGTCATCGCCCGCTGACCGTGGCCGGACATCGGTTCGCCACCTTGGCGCATGGGGAACGTCAGGTGGCGGCCATACATTTGGAGCGGCGGCTGGCACCGGTGCGGGTGCGGCACGCCGATCTGGATATCCGTGCCATCGATCCGGTAGGAGGAACGCTCAACTATCTAGAGCGCCACGGGCATGCCGTGCAGTTGGTGGTCGTCGGGGCGGGGGACGCGGCACATATGCAGGAATTGTTCGGCCCCAATCGCTGCGGCGTGCTGGGCAGGACACACTGCTCGGTGCTTGTCGCCGCACGCCAACGGCTGCTGTAACGACAGCCATCATGTGAGCGCCGTTTGGGGTACCTCGCTACTCGCGCCATCGAGATCGTGTCGGATCAGGATTTGTTTAGTGCAGCGCCTTGCACAACGAAACCGGACCACACGTCCCCTTGCCGGGAGGAGTCGAAATGTTCACGCAAACGGCCGCACGCAGCGTCACTCCGGATGTCGATCTGCTCATCCTGGTCGAGCCCGGCCCTGCGCGCGACCTGCGCGAGCATCCAGGTGAAACAAATTCGGCTGCACCGATTTTCGAGGCCGTTCGGGTTGCCGGACGCACCGTCGCACCCCTGCACCCCAACGCGGCGGGCGTACCGCCAGAGCTTCGATCCATTTTCGTCGTCACCGCGCCCGCCGGACCCGAATTCGACGGGCTCGCCGAGCATCTGCGGGCGCTGCCGGGAGTGACGGCCACCTACCTGGAATCCAACGACATCCACCCGCAGTCAGCCGACGTCAGTTCATCTTCGATGAGACCTGACGCCCGCCCGGGCGGTATCGAACCGGCCTCGCGAGCCTTCGGCGCCTGCCCCACCCCGGTATCGATCAGCGGTCGGTGTGCGGCCGCGCCGACGGCATTCCACTGCGCCAGCAACGCTGCCGTCGGCGCGCTGGACGCGCGCAGACTAGCCGGCTGATACCGACGAAGAAGGGGCTGTGCGGCGCCGCACAGCCCCTTCTTTTCTGTGGAACCACTACTGGATACCCGCGTTCGGCGGCGCGATATGCACCCGCCCCTCCGGCTCCACGACGATTACACCCGGAATACCAACCAGCGCTGCGGCATTTGCGAACTCACCGGAAACCACTCCGATCTCACGATGTATTTGCATGCCCGCCATACCGGCGGCCCGCAATGCGGCCACCGTGCCCTCGAAATCGCGCTCTTCGATCGTCACGGTGACCCGCTGCGCCGTCACTGTGGGGCCTGCACAAGCCCGGCGCCGACGTCGACGGCCGGCACGTTGAGCGGTACCGCCTGCTGCAAAAGCACTGTCCACAACTGTCTGCCGGTGAGGCCGGTGGCCTCGCACCACAGTGCGGCGATGCCTGACACATGTGGCGTCGCCATACTGGTGCCACTGATCGAGTTGTAGCGCTTCGGCATCAGCCACGACGAGTACACATCGACACCTGGCCCGGCGAGGTCGATATGACCGGCGGCCTTAGTCTTGGTGCTCGAGCGCGCCGAGAACCAGCCCGGGTTCAAGGACGAATCCACCGCGGCGATCGCCATAATCGAGCGGCTGTTCGCGGGCACTCCGACAAAGCCGTACTCTCCGGCCCGCCGGTTCGCATTGTTTCCCGCTGCGGCGATGATCAGCGAGCCGCGGTCAAGCGCGCGCTGCCCCACCGTCTCGTAGGCAAGAGATATCTTGTCGACGTTGGCGCCCAAGGACATTGAGATGATGGCGCAGTTGTTGGCCACGGCCCAGTTGATACCGGCAAGTATGCCGCCATCGGAACCCGACCCGGAATTGCCCAGCACCTTGCCCACGAAGATCTCGGCCTCGGTGGCGGCGCCGTAACGACGGCTGCCCCGTGGGGAACGCGGCCCACAGGAGGTCCCGACGCAGTGCGTTCCGTGCCCGTGCGCATCCTCGGAGGTTTCCCCGTCGACAAACGATTGCATGGTCACGTGACGCTTCTTGAAGTCCGGATGGGACGCGTCGAAACCGGTGTCCAGCACCGCTACCCGAACGCCACGACCGGTCTTTGAACTCGTGTTGGCCTTCGTTGCCTGCAGACCCCACGTCGATTTGTCGCTATCCGCATACGCGGCGGCGAGCTCATCGACAGTCGGCACGGTGGTGTCGGCTTGCAGCCGGGCGAAGAAGTCGGACACGCCATGTTGGTAACCGCTGAGGTACTCCGGAGAGGTCACCGTGAGCGCGTGGTGAATCAGCTCCGGTTCCACCGACAGCACCATGTCGCCCGCCTCGGCGGCGGCTTGAAGGGCCACGGTCTGCTCGGCATCGGAGTCGACGACTGCCAGACCGAGTTCGTCGAACACGGTGGCATCTGCCCCGGCAATGGCGCTGATATCCATCGCTTGATTCTCAAAATCCCTGCTGTGCACGATATTCGACAGCCCTGCGACACTGGCAAGGGTGTTGGCGTGATTACCCCGCGCCTTCGCCGGCGCGAATACGACCACATGTCTTCCTGTGTAGATTTCCGAGTCGGTGTTAGTCATCTCTTGGTCCGCCCTTTCCTGACGTACGTGGCTGGAAGCCGAAGACGCCCCACGGAATACAGACGCGTTTAGTTCGGCTACCAGCGATCATCGGCAAGATCGCTCGGTATCGGATGAGTGGTCCACTACCTGTATTTGACAGCGTCCGGCCGAGGCTCGGCCGGACTGCAGGCGTGGCTTCCATCGCCCCCGCGAACGAAGTAGTCCGCTACTCGTGTGATGCCCGCCCGCCGCGCCTACGGTTCGAGAAGACCTGTCACCGGAGAGGACCAAATCATGACAACGCTTGAACGACAAACAATCCGACAGCCGTCGAGCACACCCACCGCCAAGGTGGCGGCAGGCGGGACGGCCGGCGCGATCTCGGTTGTCCTGGTATTCATCCTCGGCAAGTTCAACGTCGTAATACCCGGGGACGTCGGCTCGGCCATCACCGTCCTTTTCACCGTTGTATCCAGTTACCTGGTGCATGAACGCACCGTGCTCCGGCAGCCGGCATCTGAAGGCGCAGCGGAGGACTGAAGGCGCCACGGATCGTTACGCTGTGCCTATTCCTGCGGGTTGGCCAGATCGCTCCATACGATCTTGGCGAGCTGATCGCGGTCTGCCACATCGAGTTTGATACACGCACGGTAGATGTGGCCTTCGATGGTCCGCACCGACAGCGTGAGACGCTCGGCGATCTCGCGGTTGCACAGCCCCTCCCCGATGAGCGCCGCGATTTCCCGCTCCCGTGCGGTGACCGGAAGCGGGCGGGCGGCGGCCCGGATCGCGGGCGTGGCCGCGCCACCGCACTGACCGGCGATCCGCAGTGCGCGCGCGGCAGACTCGGCACTCTTGCACCTATCCCCGCCGCGGCTGCGCAGTGTCACCGCCTGCGCAGCGGCATCGGCCGCCGATAACAGCAGGCCCGCATTCTCGAAATCACCACTGACCATGTCCAATGCCGCGGCATCCGAAGTGCCGACAGCGACCGCGTGCCGCGCATATAGCCCCACCAACGGGCCGTGCACACGCGGGACAAGTGATTCAAGGCGGCGCCCCACAGTCCGGTCACCGAACCGTGCCGCATGGTGCAAGGCCTCGGCCTCCACCGCGTATTGACCAGCAGTGTGTGCAGCGTCGGCCGCACGTCGGGCGGCGTCTACCGCCGACCGATCTGCGCCGCGTGCCGCGGCGAGCCATGATTTTGCGATCAACAACTGCGGGTCGTGCAGCGCGACGAACTGCCCCGAGTGTTCCCCCGACTCGGTCAGCACGCGCTCGGCGTCTTCGACCTTGCCGAGTGCGGCATAGGCGCGTGCGAGCAACAGCCGCGCCGGAAGCTGCCACGGCAGTGGCTTCTCGGCGTTGAGCGCGGCCAGAGCCTGCTCGATAGACGATATCGCCGTCGGGAAGGCACCGCGGTGCACGGCCACCAGCCCGGCCATGATCCGTGCTATCGCCCACGCGAGAAACTGTCCAGCAGAAGAGAACTCGGTGTATTCGGCAACGCGACTGTCGGCCATCCGGAGCTGCCCGGTGTACACGAGCGCCAGCACATCGCAGTACCGCACCATGACCGCGATCATGCCGTCGGTGGACCGTTTCTGGGCGCGGCACCTCGCCGCAATCGGCTCGAATTCGTCACCGCGCCCAGCGACGGGCAACGCGAGCCCGATACCGAACGCCGCGAATTCCACTGCCTGCCGGGGAGCCTCCGGGTCCGACAGCACGAGAGTCGCGGCCGCCAGTCCCTCATCGAACCGGTTCTCATGGATGGCCAATGCCGCCCCCGTCGCATCGACGACCAGTTTCAGGGCAGGGTGCTGTACCCGTTCGCGCAGCAGAGCCATCAGCTCGTGTGCACGCCGGACATCACCCATCGACCAGAATGCAATGGAGACGAGCGGAAGACCCCAAAGAACAAGCGAGAGCTCGTCGAGCTGGTCCGGATCGAACTCCGCGAGTGTCTGCTCAGCCTCTTCGGGACGGCCCTGCCACAGCAGCGCGCGCGAAAGCACCTCGGCGGCGCGCAGCCCACCATCGCGTTCGACCGCACACCGCGCCAAGTGTTCCCCAACGGGCAGATTGGACAGGTACACGGCGTCCTTCGCGGCGGAAACCAGCAGGGCCGGGTCCGTGGTCTCGTCACTGTCGACCGACAGCTGCGCCAGCCGGATGCGTTTGGCGGCCGAGTCGATATCGCGGTCGCGGAGCACCCGCACAAGCTGACCCCGCAGCCGCCGCCCCGAGGCGGTGCCCACTCTGCGCCGGACAACCTCACCCAACATCGGATGGCTGAACCGCACATTGATCCGTCGACCGTCGCGTTCGACACGGACAAAACCCGCAATCTCCGCGCTATCCACCGCATCACCGCCGGCGATCTCACACAATGTGTCGATATCGAGCGGCTCGCACAGCGACAGTAACTTCAGCGCATTGAGCACGTCGCCGTCCAACTGCTCTAGACGATCCCCGATCAACGCGGCCAACCCCGACGGGACAACGGTGTTACCGCGCAGCTGCCACACCCCGTTGACAGCGGTAAGCGATCCGGCCTCGACAGCACCCTCCACCAGGTGCCGCAGGAACAGTGGATTTCCACCGGATGACTCCCACATCACGTCGGCGCTGAGCCCTTCAAGCGCACCGCCGAGCACCGATTCGACAAGTGCGACGCTTTGTCCCTTGGTGAACGGCTCGAGTTCGAACCGACGCAGGTAGTCGTCTTTCCACAATGCGGTGACCGCATCCGGAACGGGCTCGCCGCTACGCACGGTAGCGACCAACCGGCCGGCATGGTCGACGGCGATCTGATGCAGAAGTGTCGCGGACAGGTCGTCCAGGAGGTGCGCGTCGTCGATTCCGATGATCGGATGAGGGTTCGCGACAATGGATTCCCGTGCCGCAGCCATGAGCGCTGCCGGGTCACGCGATCCGGTCGTCTGTATCCAATGGGCGAACACACCCAGCGGAATGCTTCGCGATGACTCGGTGCATGCCACCCAGCGAACCTGGCATCCCAACGAGTCGGTGACCGTGTGCGCGAGGGTCGTCTTGCCGACCCCTGCGGAACCGACCAACACCACCCCGCACGACGGACTGTCCTCGAGTGTCGATCGAACAGCCTCGAATTCGGTTGGGCGGTCAAGCAACTGCCAGCTACCCGACATGGAGAATGAGTCTAGATCGCGATGCCGGTTTGCGTGGGCCAGTCCGTAAGTCGACTTCGCGTACGTAGCGGGTTTGGCGATCGCACGTGTCATTGCAGCCATCTCAATCCGGTAGATCCTGGACCCCGGCGGGCTCCATCCGCGACACCCCGTTCTTCTCATGCCGAAAGTTGCTGGACGCCTCGTAAACCCGGAGTTTCAGCCGATTGATCGACCCGAGTGGTCGATGCGCCGCCAGGGCGCGCCACGAGTTGAAGGACAGCACGTCGTCACCGAATGCTCGCCGCTCGGCGCCATATGAATCTTGAACGGGGAAGACGATTTTGGCGATCCCCCGGTGCGGGGAGTCCGCCTCGGGCCACGCGACGGTGGCATCCTCGAGAGGCATGATCTTCGCGTCGGTGCACAGCTGCGCCCGCACCTCGTACTCAGCGCTGTTGTGCTGGAAGAACTCTGCGACCAGATTACGGAGCTCGTCGTCGGCGACGGGCTCCGGCAGCAGCACCCCTTCCAGGTCTCGCACGGATTTCGACAGGGGTACGTAACTGAGCTTGGCCACGTACTCTCCGTACCGCAACGGCGCCGAGGAGTAGAAGGTATCGCCGAGGATATGTGTGTTGGGACGCACGAACACCGCCACCGATTCCGGCAGTGAGAGTCCCACGCGTGGAAGAAATTTCGCCACACCGCCAAGAAGGTTGCTACCCAGCCTCAACGCGGTGTCCGGCAGGCGCGCTAGCAACCAGGCCGTCGGCATTCCCCGCCGAAGATATGCCTTCGCACCCGCGAAGAGGAACTCACGGTGGGTGACCAGAACGAAATCCTGGGTGGTGGCGTCGTCATCCGGGAGAGTGCGCGGGCCACTCACGCCCAGGACCTTGATGCCCAGGCCTCGCACGCCCCGGATCCGGTCACTGCGCAGTAGGCCGGAGGTGGTGGACAACCTGGAGATGACCGGGTATCTACCGGGCGTTGCGAATATGCCCTGACGTAGGTGCGGAGGTAAGTCCGGATAGACAGTCAGCTCACCGCGCAAGATGCCGTGGCTCTTCGCGTGCGCGTCGCGGACGGCATGCCGATATTTCCGGAAGGCCCGCTCGTTGTTCTTGTGCAACACCTTGATGATCTTGTCGATGACCTCCTCCTCGCCGGGAGGCACCGCGCCCATGTCATCGCTGTACCGGAGGTAGGTACGCGGCGTATCGAGCGATTCATCCGCTGTGCTCATCGCGGTCCAGCCCTCCCGAATAGGTGGTCTTGCCGTCGGAAACGATGGCTTTCTCAGTGTCGTGAATACCGGCGGTGCGCACATGAGTACGCGACTACTCAATCCTGCGCTGCGGCTGGGGCCGACGCAGGTGAAATGGCGAGACATTCCAGCCACTATCGACATCCGAATTTGACTGGATCGAGTAGCGCAATACTCATGTCGCAGCACGCTCGAATTTGTCAGCATTACCTCTATGGCGAAAATGCGCGGACCCGCCAAATCGGCGACCAGGCTGGCGTCGCGCCTCGCGACACGAATCGATCAGTCGATCGGATGGTCCCGGCTGCCCACGGCAGTCGGTATCGCAGTGCTCATCGGGCTGCGCGACGCATTACGTGCCGACAATCTGTTCGATACGGGGCGGGCGCCCGGCGGAGCACCGCCTCCGAACAGCCCGGATAACGCCAACTATCGCACCGCCCGGACGCTGGATGGCTCCTACAACAACCTCGACTACCCGCTGATGGGATCGGTGGGCAGCCGGTTCGGGCGTAACGCACCTCTTGCGCAGACCTTCCCCGAGCCCCCCGAGCAACTCCTCAACCCCAATCCGCGGCTTATCAGTCGCAGGCTGCTGACCCGTGACAAGTTCATTCCGGCGACGAAGCTGAATGTGCTGGCCGCGGCCTGGATCCAGTTCGAGGTCCACGACTGGTTCAGCCATAACACCGCCGAGTCTGAGCCGTGGGTCGTGCCGCTCGACGAGGACGATCCGTGGCCACAGCGCCCCATGCAGATACGCCGCACAGCGCCCGACCCTTGCCCCGATTCATCAGGCCCCCCGACATTCGTCACCCAGGACACCCATTGGTGGGACGGATCGCAGGTTTACGGTGGGACCCGGGCCATCGCGAATGCCCTGCGCTCCGGGATCAAGGGCCAGCTGCGGCTCGACGAGCTCGGTCTGCCACCGGCGGATATCGAAGAGCTGGCCAGCACATCAGAGACAACTGTCAACTTCTGGGTTGGCTTGGCCATCCTGCATTCGCTGTTCATGCGGGAACACAACGCGATCTGCGAACAGCTGGCCGCCAGCCACCCGGAAATGTCCGATCAGGAGCTGTACGACAAGGCCCGCCTGGTCAACACCGCACTGATGGCGAAGATCCACACGATCGACTGGACCCCCGCGATAATCGGGCACCCCACCACGGTATTCGCGATGCACACGAACTGGTTCGGCATTCTCGGTGAGCGGCTAAGCAACTTATTTCGCCGCCAGCCCCATAATGCTCTCCTGCGCGGCATCCCCGGCTCCCCAACGAGTCTGCATGACGTGCCCTATTCGCTGACCGAGGAATTTGTCGCGGTGTACCGGATGCACCCGCTAATTCCCGACAGTTTTGTGCTCCGGTCGGCATCCGACGACTCCGTGATCGTCGAACACGAATTACCCGATCTGGCCGTGCAGCATGTTCGGACCCGGCTGCGTGAGACGCCAATGGAAAACATCATTTATTCGTTCGGCCGTGCCAATCCGGGCGCACTGACTCTGCATAATTTCCCGCGGCATCTCCAGCGTCTGGAGCGACCGGACGGATCGATTCTGGACCTCGCCGCCATCGATGTGCTTCGGGTCCGCGAGCGGGGTGTCCCCCGCTACAACCAGTTCCGACGGATGCTGCGTCTGCGGCCGGCGTCTTCCTTCACCGAACTCACCGATGACCCGGTGGTGGCCGGGGAACTCGCCGCGATCTACGGCGATGTGGAGCAGGTAGACCTGATGGTCGGGCTCTACGCGGAGCCCAAACCGAGGGGATTCGGGTTCAGCGACACAGCTTTCCGGATTTTCGTGCTGATGGCGTCCCGGCGACTGGAGAGCGACAGGTTCTTCACATCCGATTTCCGACCCGAGATCTACACCCCGGAAGGCATTGCGTGGGTCAGGGACAACTCGATGCGCTCGGTCCTACTCCGGCACTTCCCGTCCTTGAACTCCGCCCTGACCGGTGTCGCCAATCCCTTTGCGCCATGGACACCCGCATCGGCCAGCGGGCCGACCAAGTAGTCGAATACTCATGACCGACAAGGGCATATGGGTTCACAATCGACAGATGAGCACCAGCGGATTCACACTCATAGATGTGCGATGACCGGCCCCACGCCGCGCGGGCCCAAGCGCCCGTCGGTCATCAGCCCGATGGTGCTCGCCGATCCGCAGACGGCATCGCCGGCCGAGGCCAACGCACTGGTCACCGACGATGACGACCGCCGGATGGTGCTGGTCGAGCTTTTGGTTGGCGCAGGCATTGACCCCGACGATGTGCGGGAGCAGTTCCTGCACATGTTTCATCGGGTGCTGCACGACGAGCCACCGCCACCCAAACCCGTCGGCCGCCACTACGTGCGCTGCATGCTCACCCCCGACGAGATTCAGCGCCTGGTCCGCGGCGGCTCCAAATCCTCCGGCACTAAGAGTGCACAACAGGCGCTGCAGCTGATCCGGCGGGTGTGGCCCGACTTGGTGGTCGAGGCGCACCTGGACCGGTCGCTCACCACGATCAAGGCCGATGCCGCCGTCCGCACCTATGGCTCCGGCGGTACCGGCGTCGTCTGGGCCGTGCTGGATTCCGGAATCGACGCCGACCACCCGCATTTCGCCGCTAACGGCACCCTTACCGCGGACTCCGTGAAGTCCCTGCACCGGGACTTCACCCTGTCCCCAGGAGCCTCGAAGGGCCCGCTCGTCGACGTCTACGGGCATGGCACCCATGTCGCCGGCATCATCGCGGGCCAATCTCCCGCAGACCCGAAGCTCGTCCGGATCGCATCCACCCAACCGACTGCCGAGGGGCTACCGGAATGGGTTCCGCGGATGCTGCCACAGGGTTCACGTTTGTCCGGGGTAGCACCACATGCCAACCTGGTGAGCCTCAAGGTTCTCGACGACGATGGCAAGACGCTGTCGAGCGTGCTCATCGATGCCCTGAACTACGTGCGTGAGATGAACAGCTACGGCAACGACCTACAGATTCACGGTGTGAATCTGTCTCTCGGATGCGGCTGGATGCCAAGAGATTACGCGGCCGGTCAAAGCCCGCTGTGCCGCGAGCTCGACCTGCTCACCGGAGCGGGTGTGGTGTGTGTCGTCAGTGCGGGAAATCTGGGCGCAGGTACCGCGGCTGCCGGTGTAGGCGCCGCGATCATGGGGGCGACTGCCGATGTCTACGGGCAGCTGTCCACCATCACCGACCCTGGCAATGCCGCCACCGCCATCACCGTGGGTTCGGTCCATCGGTACCGGCCGCACACCAGCGGTGTCACCTTCGACTCCTCCAAGGGGCCCACTCTCGACGGCCGGCGCAAACCCGATCTGGTGGCCCCCGGCGAGCGAATCACCTCTGCGGCAACCGGTCTCATAGCCGAGGGCATTGACCTTTTGAAGGACGACGGAACCGAGGGAGCAGCCAACTACATCGAGGACAGCGGAACCTCGATGGCCGCCGCGCACGTTTCGGGCGCGATCGCCGCATTCCTGTCGGCCCGCACCGAGTTCGTGGGTAAACCGCACGAGGTCAAGGAGATCTTCCTGAAGTCGGCCGTCGACTTGGGGCGCCACGAGTTCTTCCAGGGCGCCGGGCTCGTCGACCTGATGCGCGCACTATCCAACACCTAGCGACGAGTGAGGCCATCATGACAACAACGGTGACAATTGGCGGATTACCCTACTATGAACCGGATTTCAACGCCGACGGTTCCCTGAACGACGCCACCGGCGACGGCGATGGCGGCCTGGCGGCTGCGGTAGCGGCCGGCGGCATCACCGAACTGTTCGTGATGTCGCACGGTTGGAACAACAGCGTGGATTCGGCACGCAAGCTGTACGCCGCGATGTTCTCGCTGATCGCCGACCAGCTTGGCGACCACAAGGCCGGTGTCGCCGTGGTGGGGATCAACTGGCCATCGGTGCTGTTGCCCGACGATGATCCGGACACCGCGCCTCCTGTCCCTTCGACGGGTGCACAGCTGGCGGCGGCACTGGCTCCTCGCTTTCCCGGCCAGGCAGAACAGCTCAAGACGATGGGTGAGCTGCTCGACCAGAAACCGCAGCAGCCAGGCAAGCTCATCGAGTTCCACAAATTGGCCTCTGGTCTGGTCACCACCAAGCCGCAGTCGGAGGAGGACAGCGGAGAGTCCGCCATCGCGGACGGCGACGCCATCGCCGTGTTCGGGCATGCCGCAGCCATGGCACCGAAATCCACGAGTGCAGCCCAGGGGCTGGGTAATCCGTTCGCCGCCCTGTGGTCCGGCGCGCGCGAGATATTGCGCACGATGAGCTACTACGAAATGAAGAACCGCGCCGGTGTCGTCGGTGAGCGCGGCCTCGGTCCGCTGCTGGCCGCGTTGTCCGGGCCTGACGGCGCTCCACGTATTCACCTCATCGGCCACAGTTTTGGCGCGCGGTTGGTCTCCTACGCACTGGCGGGGCTACCGAAGACGGGAACCAGCCCGGTCAAGTCGCTCACCCTGATCCAGGGAGCCTTCTCGCACTTCACCTTCAACCGCGCACTGCCATTCGATGCGAGCCGCGGCGGCGGCCTCGCCGGGCTCGAGGAGCGAGTGGACGGGCCTCTGCTCGCCACGTACACCGCAGCCGACCGGGCGGTCGGATGGTGGTATCCGGCGGCCAGCATGCTTGCCCGGCAGGACAGCCAATCCGTGGAGGATCTCGGATTTCGCTGGGGTGCAATGGGTCACGACGGGTACCAGCAGAACCCTGCCGCCGCGGCACTTCCGTTGACGGAGGCCGGGAAACCCTACGATTTCCAGCGAGGGCACTTCTACCGGCTCGATGCCAACAAGGTCATCGACGATGCCAGCCAATCCGAATTCAGCGGGGCACATAGCGATATCAAGCACCCCGAGGTGGCCTGGGCGATCGTCTCCGCTGCTCGCGCCACCTGATCGACGGCGGTCCCCACGCGCCCTCTGCCACGAGCACAACCGGGCTTACAGGTAGCACCCGACTGGCCCAACATAGCACTTCCGTGCGGGCATTTAGTCACGAAAACCGTTCCTCCAGTGTGGAATCGAGTACCGCACTACCCGCGAGGCAACCTGGGTATCTGGACCACGATGAGCACGTCATAGCTCGACATGCACTCAACGCGCAGGGAGAAAACCATGGCCACCGCAGTCAAGTCAACGAATCACAAACCGTCCGAGACCGAGTACGAGATGACAGGTGCCGCCGGTGCGGCCGCCGTCACCGAACACGAATTGCCTTCGGCGCAAGCGGGTAACGCCGATACCGAGACCACCAACGCCGCCCCGCAAGCACATGGCGAATCGACGGTCAGCGAGCTGGGATCCGTCGACGGATTGACCACCGACGAGTCCGAGCTCGCTCCGCTCGACGCCATCCTCGGTAGTTTTCCCGAGTTGGCCAACAGTGCCGAGGTCATCATCGGCACCGATGATCGCGTTCGGGTCGGCAACACCACGACGTTTCCGTGGCGCGCGATATGCCACCTGATCATCACCTCCGCCAACAACCGCACCTATGTCGGAACGGGCTGGCTGATCGCACCCCGCACCGTCATGACGGCCGGACACTGCGTCTACATGCATGCCGATGGCGGATGGGTGCGCTCGATCCAGGTGATCCCCGGGCGCAATTCCGGTGTCCGTCCGTTCGGTACCCATGTCGGCACAACATTCCGCAGCGTCACCGGTTGGACCCAGAACCAGAACCGCGACAACGACTACGGCGCGATCATCCTGCCGTCGTCGTCGCGTCCGGGTGATCAGACGGGCTACTTCGGTTTCGCAACCCGCAACGACGACTTCCTGAAGGCCGCAGCGCTGAACCTGTCCGGGTACCCCGGAGAGAAGAACGGCGAGCAGTGGTTCATGGCGCAACGCGCCAAGGCAGTCTCCGATCGTGTCATCACCTACAACATCGACTCCACGGGCGGCCAGAGCGGCTCACCGGTATGGGTGCTGGAGAACGGAAACCGCTATGGAGTCGGTGTTCACACCAATGGCGCCAACTCGGGCAACTCGGCCACCCGTATCAACAGTGCCGTCTTCAACAACATGTCGACCTGGAAGAGTAACGGTATGTGACAAGGCATTTCAGGTAATCCGAGAACACGGACACTGGAGGATACGTGGTCGGTATCTCATTCCGTGACCCCGCCGGGCGTCCGATGGCCGGTGCTGTGATCAGCATCGCCGCGGCGCCCGGCGAGGTCCACGATATTGCCATGGTCGCCGATGACTGGGGCGAGATAGTGATCTCCGCGCCACTGGCCGGTGACTATCGATTCCTTGTGTCGCACACGGGGAAGACCTTCCATGCCACAGCCCACATCGCCGCGGGGCAAGAGCAGCTGACGGTGACCGCCGACTAGCCACCCGTGAAGATCAGCGCGATGTCCTGCTCGGCGTGGCGCGAGTGGCCGGATAACAACCGTGCAGACCGTTGATGAGGCGATGCGCCTCATCAAGGTCCTTGTGCATAGCCCGCAAGCGCCGATGATGTCGGGGCGCGGCGGGATTCGCATCGCGGTGGATCCGCCGTTCGGTCTTGGCGATCTGTTCCGATACGCGGTCTACATGCTCATGCAGGGACAGCAACAGGGCCCGAGCCTGCGCAACCGCTGCGTCTTCAGCCATGCGGGCATGGTCGCACCATTTTCTCCGCTGTTCGCGACGGCGCCGGGCCGATCGGGAAATGAGCCACAACAGCCGTAGTGCCTCTCTGGCAGACCGCTTGCCCAACCGTTGACTTCGTAATAGTTTCGATATAGTTTTCGTAATAGTTTCGTAGGAGAAGAGAGGGGGCTTTGAATGGCACGCTTCTTCCGTCATGGCGAGCTACCGCTCATACTTCTGGCACTGCTGGCACAGCGACCCATGCATGGATATGAGCTGATGTCCGAACTATCGCGGCTCTTCGAGGCCGGCGGGTACCAGCCGTCACCCGGCGCTGTCTATCCCGCCGTCGAAGCGTTGGCCGCGGAAGGCCTTTTGACCGGCCAGACACGCGAGGGGCGGACGGTCTATCGCGCGTCTGCAGAGGGCGAACGAGCGCTGACCAGTCGAGCCGATGTGCTGGCGGCCGTGGAGCTGCGCACCGGCGCACGCTTCGGCCGCGGCGATTCGTTCGAGAAGATCCTCGCTCGATTCACTGCGCGGATCATGCCGTCGGCGGGCCGTGTCGATCCCGTGGCGATGGAGGCGATCCTCGATCGGGCCGCCACCGAGATCACAGAACTAGCCCGAGTTCAAGACCGCAGGAGAGGAGCCAAGAAGTGAGCGGTGATGCCTTTGAACGAGCGGTGGAACGCGCGGAACGACGAGCCGAGGACGAGCAGCGCAGGCTCGATCGAAAACGCCGTGACTGGATCCGGCAGGTGAATCGAGCAGCGTTCCAGATCCACGCCGGCACCTACGTCGCCGTGCAGATCCTCCTGGTCGCGATTTGGGCGCTCACCTGGCGATTCGACCACGGCACCGCCTACCCCTGGTTCGTCTACCCGCTACTGGGCTGGGGAATTGGCCTCATCGCGCACTACATCGTCGCCAGCACTATTTGGCGTCAACGCCCCGAGGAACAACCCCCCGCCGAGCCCTGGCCCACAGGGGTCACAGACCGGGACACCCACGCAACACCCACCGAGGAGCCGCAATGAACACCGCCATTGGTGATAGCACCAGGCCCATCACGACGAGGCGCATCAAGTTCCGCTATCCGACTGGTTCGTTGAATCGCCACTACGTGCAGGGCGACCTTGTGATGAGCCACCTCATCGCGATGCTGTCCGCGGTGTTTCCTGAGGGTGAGGACTACTTCATCCGCTCCGTCAAGCACTTCTCCGGCGAGATCACCGATCCGGTACTGAAGAAACAGGTGGCCGGGTTCATCGGTCAGGAGGTGACGCATGGGCGTGAGCACCGCGAACTCAACGACCGCCTGCAGCAGATGGGCTACCCGACCGCCCTCGTCGACCGGATGACCAGGCGAGGGATGAATCTCTACACCCGATACCTGTCGCCTCGCTTCAACCTTGCGATGACGGCAGCGCTAGAGCACTACACCGCGACGCTCGCCGAGACGCTGCTGACCGATCAGCGCGCCCAAGACCTGTTGGGCGACAGCGAGGTCCGGTCGATGCTGCTGTGGCATGCGCTGGAGGAGTCCGAGCATCGTGCCGTCGCATTCGATGTCTATCGGATGGTCGGAGGCACCGAACGTATGCGCGCGTGGGCAATGCGGCTGATCACGACCGTGTTCATCTGCGGGACGTTCCTCGACACCATGATGTCCCTGGGCCTCGACAGGGCGGCCTACCACCCCGTCAGGTTATTCAAAAGCATTGCCGAGTTACGACATTCACCATTTGCGAGCCGGGCCATGCTTGACCGCATCAGGGCCTACAACCGCCCCGGTTTCCATCCGGACGAATTCGATAACACCGACCTGGTGGAGCGCTGGAACACCCAACTGTTCGGTGAGCAAGGCCAGCTGGCCGGCCATCTGCGCTGAGCGGCCACCCCAATAGGAGATTCGGGGCCGCTGGCTGTGGCCGGTGGGGCCTTGCAGGTCTACCCGGCGGGTTGGGTCGTCGGCATGCACGCAGCAGACCTACGTGCACTCACAGCCCCATGCTCGGCCGCAGCGCCTCTCCCGGTGGCAATCCGAACCCCAAAACGACGTCAGGCCCCCTCGAAAGGGGGCCTGACCGCTGTGGCGGGTACAGGATTCGAACCTGTGTAGGCGTAAGCCGACGGATTTACAGTCCGCTCCCATTGGCCGCTCGGGCAACCCGCCTTATCAGACGATGCAGGATACAACGATAGGGTCGTGCCAACGCAAACCGACTGGATACGGAACATACGAGGACCAGAAAGAGGGAGCAGCCATGGCGGATTCATCATTCGACATCGTGAGCAAGTTCGAACGTCAGGAGGTCGACAACGCGCTGAACCAGGCCGCCAAGGAGCTGGCCACCCGATTCGACTTCCGCGGCACCGATACCACCATCGAGTGGAAGGGTGACGAGGCCATCGAGCTGGTCAGCTCCACCGAGGAGCGCCTGAAGGCTGCCGTCGACGTCTTCAAAGAGAAGCTGATCCGCCGGGATATCAGCATGAAGACCTTCGACGCGGGCGACCCGCAGGCCAGCGGCAAGGTCTACCGGCTCACCGGAACCCTCAAGCAGGGCATCGATACCGAGAACGCCAAGAAGATCAACAAGCTCATCCGCGACGAGGGCCCCAAGGGGGTCAAGTCGCAGGTACAGGGCGAGGAAATCCGGGTCTCGAGCAAGAAGCGTGACGATCTGCAGGCCGTCCAGGCGCTGCTGAAGGGTTCCGACCTGGATATTGCCTTGCAGTTCGTGAACTACCGGTAAGACGATGGTCCGGTGATTTCCACAAGCCACCTGATCGGCTTCGTGATCGTTGCGTACGCCCTCATCGTGATTCCGGGCCCAAGCGTGCTGTTTTCCATCGGCCGTTCACTCAGCCTGGGCCGCCGCTCGGGCCTCATGAGCGTCCTCGGCAATACGGCGGGCACTGCGGTTTTCGTGGTGCTGGCGACGGCCGGGCTGGGCGCCCTGCTGACAGCCTCCTCATGGGCGCTGACAGCCGTGAAGCTAGCCGGTGCGGCATACCTGATCTACCTCGGTGTGCAGGCATTCCGGGACCGCAAGTCACTTATCGAGGCATTGAACGCAACCCAGCCCGCGGTAGGACGGCAGCGAGTCTTCCGACAGGGCTTCATCGTTGGCATGACCAACCCGAAGACTGCGCTGTTCTTCGCCGCCGTGCTGCCACAGTTCGCCGATCCGGCCGCGGGCTCGGTGCCGATGCAGATCTTCGTCTTCGGCATCGTGTTCGTTGCGATGGCTCTTGTCTCCGACAGTCTGTGGGCGCTGCTCGCCAGCACCGCGCGCAACTGGTTCGCCCGTTCACCCCGGCGCTTGGAGGCCGTGGGCGGCGCGGGAGGCCTCATGATCGTCGGCCTGGGCGCAGGTGTGGCGGTCTCGGGCGCCCGCTCTTAGCGGGCCTGCACGCAGGCAGTGCGCAGCTCGGCCAGCAGTCCACGGTCGGGTCGGTACGGGGTGTTGAAGCCCAACCGGTGCACCAGATCGCCGTAGCGCTCCTGCAATTCGCGCGCGCCCTGATCGGCATCGGTCACGGTGACGGCGGCGGCGTCGAGAAACTCGTCGTCGATCAGATTGGTCATGGCGTCCCATTCGCCTTGTTTGGAAAGCTCTTTCAGTTTTGGGCCAACCTCTCCCCTGCCGTGCAATTCCAGGATCGGCCAGTAGGCAGGTGTCGACCCATAGAAGGCCAGCTGTTTGCGTACCGCCGCACGTGCACGGGCCAGCTCGGCTTCATCGCACCCGATGACAACCATCGGCGAGTGATGGATGTGGATGTCGGCGAGCGTCTTTCCTGATTTCCCTGACTTCTCGAGACCCCGCCCCAGTGCCGGCAGCGTGACCTGCGCAAGGTACTCGGGCGTGCAGAACGGGTGGGACATGAATCCGTCGGCCACCTCACCGGCCACCTCGGTCATCTGGCCGCCCACACCGGCCAGCCAGATCGGTGGGGGGCCAAAGGCGCTCACCTCGGCCGGATCCGGCATGAACATCGGCGTCATAAGGGTGTTCTGGTAGAACTCGCCGCGATAGTCCAGACGTCCACGCTCCTGCCACGACTGCCAGATGGCGCGCACCGCGAGCACCATGTCCCGCATCCGCGCGGCGGGACTGCTCCACGGCATGCCGAACCGGCGGGTGATGTGCGGTTTGATCTGCGTGCCGAGCCCGAGGATGAATCGGCCACCCGAGTAGGCCTGCAGGTCCCAGCCAATATTGGCCAACAGCATTGGATTCCGCGCGAAGGCCACCGCAATCGATGTCCCGAGTGTCACCTCGCGGGTGTGCTCGGCGGCCAGCAGCAGTGGCAGAAACGGGTCGTGCGCACCCTCGAATGTCCAGATGCCTGCATATCCCGCCCCCTCGGCCTCGGCGGCTTCGGCAGCCATGGCGGTCAACCCGGTCGTGAGCGTCACATCGATCAGCACCGCACCCATATTGCCGAAGTCCATATTCGAGACGCACGCGGCCCATACCCTGGCGAGCATGGCAGTACGTCGTGAACCGCAAGTGGTCGTTCTCGGTGGCGGATCGTGGGGCACCACGGTCGCCTCGATCGTGGCGCGGCGAACCCCTACCCTGCAGTGGGCCCGCTCGCCGGAGACTGTCGCCGATATCAATGAGCGCCACCGCAATTCGCGGTATCTCACCGACGAGGTGGAGCTGTCGGAAACTCTGCGTGCCACCTCTGATCTGCACGAGGCCATCGAGCAGGCCGATGTGGTGATCATGGGGGTTCCCTCGCACAGCTTCCGTGAGGTACTCACGGAGATCGGGCAGTCACTGCGTCCCTGGGTGCCGATCGTCTCGCTGGTGAAGGGCCTCGAACAAGGTTCACGGATGCGAATGTCGCAGATCATTGAGGAAGTGCTGCCCGGGCATCCGGCGGGCATCCTTGCCGGGCCTAATATCGCTAAGGAGGTGGCCCGCGGATATGCGGCCGCCGGAGTTGTCGCGATGCCGGATCAGCGCCAGGCGGACCGGCTGGGCGAGCTTTTCCGCACTTCGCGTTTTCGGGTGTACAGCACCAACGACGTGGTGGGCGTGGAGATGGCGGGCGCGCTCAAGAACGTCTTCGCCATCGCCACCGGTATGGGTTATGCGATCGGGATCGGCGAGAACACCCGCGCCATGGTGATTGCGCGGGCACTGCGGGAGATGACGAAACTCGGTGTGGCCATGGGCGGTAACCCCGAGACGTTCCCGGGCCTAGCGGGCCTGGGCGACCTCATCGTCACCTGTACAAGTGCCAGCAGCCGCAACCGACACGTGGGTGAGGAAATCGGCAAGGGCAAGACCATCGACGAGATCATCCAGGCGATGAACCAGGTTGCCGAGGGGGTGAAGGCATCATCGGTGGTGATGACCCTTGCCGATGAGTACGGCATCCAGATGCCGATAGCTCGCGAGGTCGACGGGGTGATCAACCACGGCTCCACGGTGGAGCAGGCCTACCGTGGCCTGATGGCAGCGACGCCGGGCCATGAGGTGCACGGCACCGGATTCTGATCAGGCCGGCAGGTACTCGGGCTTCACCACACCGCGCAGTGTGGACAGCGGTGACCGGCTCTCTATCGGCCCGTCCGCATAGGAAGCGACCTGGTAGGGCTCGAACCAGAACACCAGTTCATCGCCGTCGAGCGCGAAGTCCTGGAAGTTGCCCTCCTCCGGAGCCGTTCCGGTGTCCACGAATTCGGTTCCCACGCCGCGGAGCCGCGCGCGCAGGTCGGCACGGACCAGCGCGGAGATCTTGGGCAGCGCGGTGGCCGGGTCGATCAGCAGGGCACCGAAGCTGACAGCCTGTTTGGTGGTGCGGTCGAACACGAGGGTGCGGTACGCGAACCTCGGGTGGTATCCGCCCAATGCCTCGGTGACCGTGAACCTCACCCCGTCGGACGGATGCAGACCCTTGCCTTGATACGCGTCGAAGGTGACCTTGAGTGCCCATGGCTTGCCCTCGGGCGGAGCCCCGGCCCGCTCAAGGGACCCGCGGAAGTTCGCGCGGATATCGGCCACCATCGCGTCAACGGCCTTTTGCAGCTCGGGGAACGACGAATCCCACTGGACGGGGATGAGCAGGTGTTGGGTGGCCTGCGGAGTGACCTCGTCGATGACACAGCCCTCTTCGGCATCCCAGCGGCCGCCGTGTTTGGGGCAGGCGGACTGGGCGGCGGCAGCGTCGACCGTCGCGGTGGGGACGGCTGAGGAGGTGGGGGTGGCTAAGGAGGTGGATTCTTGGGCGGGAGCCGCTCTGGGCGCTTCTCCCTTGTCACAACCGACGAGAACGACACCGCACGCGACGGCCAACAACAGATACCAGAGACGCATGCAATCCAATCTATCCGGACGCCACTGGACGCTACGTGGTGTAAGAGCCGCCCGGTCCGACCACGAAACCGTTCTGCCAGCGGTTGTTGACGCAGGTCAGCGTTCCTCCACCGTCCAGACCGCAGCTGACCTCCCGATAGCTCAGCCGAGAACCTGGTGGCAGAGGTTTGAACGGCTCGCCACCGAAGCCGTAAATCGGCCGGTCGGTGCTGGCGAAACCGGGAGCGTTACTTCCGCTGACGAGGTTGGCCCCGTTGGGCGCACCGGGCAGCGCGCCACTGCAGCCGTAGCTGGCGTCGGCACGCTTGATCAGGCACGAGATCCCACCCGGAATGGTGAAACCGTATGCCGTGTCTGCCATCGTGCTGTATTCCAGCGGCGACACCGGGGTGAGCCCGTTGACGTTCGGAAGCCCGGACGGGTCAAGGGGATTCGGGGTGTCCGGGTCGGCGGATGCGGGTCCGGCGAAGGTCGCTCCGAGCACCACGGCGGCAACGGCGCTGGTCAGCGCGGCGGCAATAGGCAGGGTACGCATCCGGTGACCCTATCCAAGATCGCCGGCAATCTCGCGTCTACTGGTCAAAGACGATATCGACGCTGTCGGTGACCGGAATGGCCTGACAGGCGAGGGTAAGCCCGATCGCGAGATCCGCATCGACGAGGGTGTCGTTGCGGAGCATCCGCACCTCGCCCTGGCGCACCGTGCACGCACACGCGCTGCACGCGCCTTCGCGACATGAGTACGGTGCATCGATCCCCTGGGCCAGCAACACATCGAGCAGCGGGGTGTTCCTGGGCCACTCGACGGTCACGTGTGCCCCGTCGAGTTCCACGGTCGCCTGGGCCGCATCTCCGGCATCGCCCTGCGGCACCACGATGTCGGCGAACGGGTCGCCGGTCAGCGACTGGTAAAGCTCGACGTGAATGTGATTGGCGGGCATCCCGATCGCCGACAGCGCGCCGCGGGCCTCGTCCATGAAGGGCGCCGGACCGCAAATGTATGTGCTGTATCGGGTGTAGGCGGCGAAAAACTCCGCCATAGCCTCACGGTTGGGCAGACCACGTGCGGCCTCGATCCAGTGCACGACTCGCAGTCGGTCCGGGAACTCGACCATGATCTCGTTGATCTCGGCCCCGAAGATGACGCTCCCCTCGTCTCGGTTGGCGTAGAAGAGATAGACCGTTCCCGCCCCGCCGAGTAGCACCGACTTGGCTATGGACAGCATTGGGGTGATGCCGCTGCCCGCCGCAATCAGCAAGAAGTCGCCGTCGAGGGAGCGCGGGACGAAGACCCCAGAAGGGGTGAGCACGGTGATGTGGTCCCCGACGCCGACGTTGTCGCACAGCCAGTTCGACGCATATCCCCCGTCGGTGCGTTTGATGGTGACGACGAGATCATCATCGAGGTGAGGAGAGCTCGACAACGAGTAGCAGCGTGCGACCGAGCCCGTCTGTTCACTGGGGACTTTCAGCGTGAGGAACTGTCCCGGCCGGTAGCGGAAGACGCCGCTGAGCGCGTCCGGCACTTCGAAAACCAGGGAGACCGCATCTCCTGTCTCCCTAATGATCTCGACGACCTCCAGCGAGTGAACATGGGGATTGCTCGTCACGGTGCGCGTATCGGGTGCGGCAATGTCCGTCATCGACAGCCGCCTACAGCTCGATACCGAAACGGCCCGCAATCTTCCTGCCTATTCCGTACTTGCCGATTCCGTAGAACGGCGCCATCAGGTCCCCGTAACGCGGTCCGATGATGCGCGGTATGGCGTCGAAAACCCGGGCATCGGGGCCGATCAGGACACGTGGTCGGTTCTTCTCCACCCCGCGCAGGATGATCCGGGCCGCCGAGTCCGGGCGGGTGATCGCCGCAAGCTGGAACCCCTTTCGCACGGTCTCCCGGTCCACGCCTTCGGGGATACCGCGGGCGCTCGACGCGATGTTGGTCTTGATCCCGCCGGGGTGCACACAGGTAACGCCGACGGGGTACTTTGCCGCCCGGATCTCCTGACGCAGTGCTTCAGTGAAGCCGCGAACAGCGAATTTCGCTGCGTTGTAGGCACTTTGGGAGGGTATGCCCATAAATCCGAACACCGATGACACGTTGACGATATGACCGTCGCCCGACTCGATCAGATGCGGCAGGAAGGCCTTGGTGCCGTGTGCGACACCCCAGAAGTTGATATTCATCAACCAGTCGAAGTCATCCCATTCCATGTCCTTGACATCGGCCGAGAGCGCTACCCCGGCATTGTTGAACACCAGGTTGACCTGCCCGAACTCGTTCTTGACGTCGGCGGCGTGGGCGTAGACGGCAGCACGGTCGGCGACATCGAGGTGAAACGGGATGGCGGTCCCACCCGCCTTCTCGCAGCGCCCCGCGGTGTCCGCCACTGCGGCAGTGTCGATGTCGGAGAGCGCCAGCCGTGCGCCACGCTGCGCGAGCGCCAACGCCAGACTGCGGCCGATACCTGAACCGGCACCGGTGATCACCGCGACCTTGTTATCGAAGTCTTTCATCGTTTCTCGCTTCTGTTCGGCGGGGAGGGTGATCTAGGTTGCGGCCATACTCGGCGAGGTCTGGCGGGGACCGTCCACAAGGGGAACGGTCCTACGCACAGTCGGACGCACCGCACCCTCGAACTCGTACTCGGCGGGGTCGACTTTCCTTGTCTGAGACCAGTATTCGAAGGTAAATCCGGACCACAGCGTGCGGTTGTTGCCCTGTTCGTCCAAATACCAGCTCTTGCAGCCGCCGCTGTTCCATACCGACCCCTGTAACTTGCGCTGGACCTCGGCGTTGAAACGATCCTGGGCCTCACGGGTGGGCACCATCGCTTGGGCAGACGACTCGTCCACTTGTTTGATCGCCTCGGTGACGTAATGGATCTGCGATTCGATCATGAACACGATCGAGTTGTGGCCCAGACCGGTGTTGGGGCCCAGGAGAAAGAAGAGATTGGGCATGCCGGCGATGGTGATACCGCGATGGGCGTTGACGCCCTCTCTCGACCAGCGGTCGCCGAGGTCCTCACCGTTCTGGCCCTTCAGATCCAGGTACTTGTACGAGTCGGTGACGTGGAAGCCCGTGCCGAAAATGATGGCATCGACCTTCCGCTCTATCCCGTCGTTGGTGACGACCCCGTCCGCCGTCGCCCGCACGATGGACTCGGTGACCAGCTCCGTCTTGGGATTCTCGATGGCCTTGTAGTAGGTCGCCGACCCGAGGAGGCGTTTGCATCCAGCTCGATAGTCGGGAGTCACCTTCCGGCGTACCTCCGGATCGGAGATCTGGCTCTTGATGTACGCGCGGCCAAGGAGCTCAACACCTTTCAGCAAGGCCGGGCGCCGGTTCATCGCGTACGCACCGGCTTCCGCTCCGAAATACATGCCGCTACGGAACAGCGCGCGCAAACCCGGAATGGTCGCGAACGCCCGTTTGACCCCCGCGCTGAACTCGACGTTGGCGCGCGGCAATACCCACGGTGGGGTGCGCTGGAACAGTTTCAGCTCGCCGACGTCCCCGACGATCTCGGGGACGAACTGAATAGCACTGGCGCCCGTGCCGATCACAGCGACCTTCTTGCCGGTCAGGTCGAAGTCGTGGTTCCACTGCGCGGAATGAAAGACCGGCCCCTCGAAGCGCTCGAGGCCCTCGATCCCCGGGATGCTCGGGATATGCAGGGCGCCGACCCCGGAGATGAGGAACTGGCAGATGTACTCCTGCCCGCTGTCGGTGAACACATGCCAGCGGTATTCGTCCTCATCCCAGTACCCGCGGGTGACCCTCGTGTTGAAGGTGACGTGCCGGTAGAGATCGTATTTGGCGGCGACCTCCTTGAGATAGTCGAAGATCTCGGGCTGCCTGGAGAAGAGCTGTTCCCAGTTCGATCGCGGCTCGAACGAGAAGGAGTACAGGTGGGTTGGTACGTCACATGCCGCACCGGGATACGTGTTGTCACGCCACGTGCCGCCCATCTCCCCCGCCTTTTCGAGGATATGGAAGGGCACTCCCATCTTCTGCAACGCGATCGCCGCGCCGATACCCGAGAACCCTGTGCCGACGATCAACGCACGGGTACGAATGGGATCCGAAGAGCCACTATCGACCACAGTGTCGGGCTGCTGCTCGTCGGGCGGCGTATCGGTAACAGTCATGTGGCGCAATCTCTTTCTGTTTCACAGGTGGACCCTTGACACGGCTGAAATGGCTCATCGCCTCCGGCAACGAGCCATTTCAGCCGCGAAAACTCTTGATGGCGAAGCGGTTTAGTGTCGCCCCTACCGAGCCTTGATCTCGGCCAGGATGTCTTCCGGCATCGCCCGCGACATCCGCAACAGTCGGCCCGTGAATTTCCCGTCCAGGAAACCGATCTCGTGCATGAAGCGCATCAGCGGCTCCGAAATCCATGCCGCGTTCTCGCGATACTGCGGTGATGTGAGGAAGGAACGCATGCCGCGGAGGGGGCGGATACCCACCGACCGGTAGGCCTTGGGGTTGACGAGCACCGGATAGATGCCCACCACCGCGATGGCGAAGACCCCCCGGTGGAACGCATTGGAGATTGGCCCCCGCTCCGCGATCTGCCGCACCAGTTCCTCGCGCGCATAGGTGATGTGCCGCGCTTCCTCCAGCACGTGGATCTTCATCAGCTGACGAGCATGCGGCTGTACCGTCTCGTCCATCATCGCCTCGCGCTGCATCCGGTCCAGTACCTCCTCGACCAGCAGGAGGACACCAAGCCCCGACGGCCCTAGCGGTGCCAGGCCGAGGAGCCGGATCACGCGCGTCGCGAACTTGGGATAGGTATAGGGCTTGACTCCCAGCTTGTTCACCAGGCGGCCGAACATGGTGGAATGCCGAGCCTCCTCGCTGACCTCGGTCAGCGCGTAGCGGCCGTGATCGGACGCTCCCCCGTTCTGTTCGACGACCTGCCGCCACAGCATGGCGCTGAGCCCGGTCTCGACATATATGCCAAAGCTCAGTACGGAAGCTAACTCATGCCTGGTCAGCTCGATTCGCTGCTCCTGGGTCAGCTTGTCCCACAGTTTGGTGCCGTAAAGAGATGTCCGGCGTGGGGTGGTCCAGTACAGCCCGGGGACAATCGGGGCGTCCCAGTCGATATCGACCTCGCCGTCGTATGCCCGGTCTGCGGCCGAACGCAGGAGCCGTTGAGCCGTCTTCTGTCGATCGCCCACGGACTTGCCCCGTACCGACGAGGCACCCGCCTCGTGCAGAGCCGCCGGCTGGTCGATGGTCGTCATTGATCCCGCCCTCCAGATTTATATATTACGATAAGTATCCGTTACTTTGAATACTATGAACTGAGTCTTGCCCTCGAGCCTCGGTTTGTCAATCCCTGCCGAGGACCTTCAGAGAAGGCCGGCGCGCCTGAGAATCGCCCTCGCAACACCGGTTCTGAACATTCCCGCATCCTCAGCGACCTCGAAGTATCGCTGCAGCAGCACCTCGTTGCGCCGACGATTGTTTCCACTCCGCCGGGCCGCCCGTCGGCCGACCCGCGGGGTCATGCCCACACTGCGATACACCTGCGGACGCACGATCAGTGACGTCGCCAACACCGTCAGTAGCGCGAGCGAAACGTCAGCCAAGGCTGGCGGCAGGTACCTACGGGTATCCACCGCGCGGTACAGCTCGCCCTCGGCGAACTCGAGCTGGCGACGGCTGACCAGGACGCAGATCTTCGCGACCTGCCGGACTACGGGCTCGGCCAGCTCGTCGGCCTCGAGTTCACGCATCGACTGATGGATCAACCTGTTGAGCAGGAAGATGAATCCACGCCCCAGGGGGCCATGAGGGATCAGCGGCACCAGGAATCGCTGGAGGCGCTGCACAACCACTGGAGCGGGCTGGAGCTCGAGGCCCGTCTTGTTGATCAGCCGGCCCACCATGGTGGCGTTGCGGCTGATATCGCGAACACTCGCCAACAGAAAACGTGTGTAGTCATCTGCCAGGATGTTGCCTTCGATGACGTCTCGGAACATCATCGAAGCCAGCGCACCCTGGGCGTCTAGAACGAAACTCAGCAGGCTGACCAGTTCCTGGCGCGCCAGCTCGCCTTGCCGCCCCACCGCGAGCGCATCCCATTCCGGGGTGCCATAGAGAGATACCCGATCGGCGGCCAACCAGTGCATCCCGGAATTCAGGGGCGCATCCCAGTCGATGTCCAGATCGGGATCGTAGCTGAGTTCGGTCGCCTCGAAGAGCAGGCGGCGGGCCGTCTTCAGTCGATCGCCGACCCGACGTCGACGCGTGGGGAGCGCGCCGTCGACCGTGGTGGCCGGGCTGAACTCATGGTCGGTGTAGTTGATGTCTTTGTAACTGCTGGAAGTCACGCCATCACCTTCTGGTCAGCCAAATTAGATATACGTATCTCAAGGTATGAGGTACTATTTGTTACGCATATGCCAGCGAGCATGTCGGGGAGATGTCCCGATTGTCAAGAGGTAGCGAAGGCCCGAGCCGGAACTACACCCTCACTGCATCCACGGCGACCCGAGGAGAGTCATGAGTCTTCCCCGACAAGACGAGACCAATAGCGTCTTCAACCACAGCCCCCATGACGATTCGGACTACATCGGCGAGGCCACGGTGACCGTTCGCGGTATCGAAATCCCCGTCGAACTGGAGCTGAAGGGGTACAGCGAGCCAATAGACGGCGTCTTCCGCTGGATAGGGCGTATCAGGCCGAATGATCAGCTCACCGCAATCATCGGTGACGAGACGCGCGTGAAGGCCACAATTCGCACCACCCACAGCGCCCGCGACGCTTTCATCGGCGATCCCGACCCATGGAACCGGTATCGGGTGATCGGGAAAAGCACCCCGCCATTCCACGTGCCCACCGATCTCGCGGAAGCCGAGGCGGAATAAGGGCTTTCGCCCTCACCGCCTCCGCGAGCGGATGAGTTCAACGAGCTCACGCTCGGCATCCCGCAGCGGTTCCACCGAGTGAGCGGCCTGCGCTTGCAGTAGCGCCCCCTCGATCGCGCTGACGATGAGAGATGCCAGACTTCTGGCCCCGACTGTTATGCCCGAGTCCCGCAGAGAACCCTCCAGCTGAGCACGCATCCCCAGGAACGCCTCGTGTGCCGCTTCCCGGATCTGCTCCTCCCCCGGCCCCGCCAGCGCCGCGGCGGCATGCGGGCAGCCGGTGTCGTAGCCATGGGATTCGAGCTGCTTGACCCACCACCGGGTGAACCGGGTGATGACGTATTCGACATCACCCCGTTCTCGCAAGGAATTGAAGAACCCAACCGATTGAGCGGACGCCTCCCGCGTCGCCGCGGCGATGAGCTCGGCCTTCCCCTCCGGGAAGTGCTGGTAGATGGAGTTGCGTGCGGCTCCGCTGCGTTTAAGCAGGTCAGCAAGCCCCGTGGCGTGCACCCCGCGTTCGCGCATCATCGCGATCGCGCTGTCGATCAGCCGTTGCCGTGGGCCCGGTGTCACGTCAGCCTCCTCATTCGAAATGGACCGATTGATCCATTGCCTGCTACCGTCGTTATGGACCAATCAGTCTACGCGGAAGGGGCGGTATGACCACCGAAATCGAAAACCTGTCCGGGCTCGAACTGCTGCAGAGCATGGGAGGAACGCCAGAGGCGATGCCACCCATCTCCCGGCTGCTCGGAATGCAGCTGGAGGAAATCACCTTCGGCTCGGTGTCGTTCAGCGTGGTGACCCGGCCCGAATTCGCCAACCCGCTGGGCACTCTGCACGGCGGCATCTGCGCGACACTGCTCGACTCGGTGCTGGGCTGCGCCGTGCACTCCACGCTGGAGGCCGGAATCGGTTACGGGACACTCGAACTCAAGGTCAACTATGTCCGGACCGTCTCCACCGACGGCGAGCGGCTCATCGCGACGGGCACGGTCTTGCACCCGGGACGGCGGGTGGCGACCGCCGAGGGCAAGGTCGTCGACTCCCAGGGCCGGCTCGTCGCACACGGGACCACCACGGTGATGGTGTACCGCTGATGAGCCGCTTGCGCGAAGACTTCCTGCGGGCTTCGTCGGCCATCGAGGAAATGATCGCGGCCGTGCGTCCAGACCAGTGGGACGCCCCGACGCCATGCACCGAGTGGAATCTGCGCCAGTTGGTGAACCACCTCGTCGAGGTGAACTACTCGCTGGCCGCGCGCTTCGGCGGGCACAGCGGCGGCACTGGCGATGATCCCGTGGCGGCATACCAGCAGTCCGCACAGGCGTTGAGTGACGCGCTGGCGCTTCCGGGTGTGCTCGAGCAGACCTACCCCGGCCCGTTCGCGCACACGACCGGCGACAAGCAGCTGCAGGTCCGGATGGCCGATCTGTTGACCCACGGCTGGGACCTGGCACAGTCCACCGGTGTTTCCCCGAATCTGCCCGCCGATCTCGTCGAGAACGCATTGGGCTTCGTCGAGAAACTTGCCGGGGCATTCGCGCGGTCCGGAAAGTTCGGCACCCCACAGCCCGTCGCCGCGAACGCGCCGGTACTCGAGAGGCTGGCCGCTCTGAGCGGACGGTCCGTCTGACGATTTCACCGAGCGTGCACCCACGGCGGAAATTCTGCCGATTTCTCGCCATAGCTTCACGCTCGGCGGAACCTCAGAATCGGGCCATATCCTCAAGGCGCGCAATGCGATCGGCCATCGGCGGGTGTGTGGAGAACAGCGACGCCATTCTGTCACCGGCCCGGAACGGGTTGGCGATCATCAGATGCGACTGGCTGGCCAGCTGCGGTTCCGGCGGCAGCGGCGCGGCCTGTACCCCGCCGGAGATCTTGCGCAACGCCGAGGCCAGCGCCAGCGGGTCGCCGGTGAGCTCGGCACCGGACTTGTCGGCCTGGTACTCGCGCGAACGCGACACCGCCATCTTCACCACGGTGGCGGCGATCGGCCCCAGCATCGAAACCAGGAACAGGGCAAAGGGGTTCGGGCGGTTCTCGCCGCCGCCACCGAAGAAGTTCATGAACATCGCCATATTGGCCAGCCCCGAGATGACGGCCGCCAGCGTGCCCGCCACACTCGAGATCAGGATGTCGCGGTTGTAGACGTGCGAGAGCTCGTGGCCCAGCACCGCGCGCAGCTCACGCTCACTGAGCAGGTCGAGAATGCCGGTCGTGCAACAGACCGCCGCGTTACGCGGATTACGACCCGTCGCAAAGGCATTAGGTGCATTGGTGTCGCTGATGTAGAGCCGTGGCATCGGCTGGCGCGCGACGGTCGCCAGCTCCCGGACGATCCGGTACATGGCGGGCTGCTGCAGCTCTGTCACCGGCTGGGCGTGCATCGCACGCAACGCCAGGGTGTCGCTCTTGAAGTACGCGAACGCGTTCATACCGACAGCGAACAGAACGGCCAGCAGCAGGATGGACTTGCTGTGGAACAGCGATCCGATGAACACGATCATCGCCGACATACCACCCAGGAGCAGCACTGTCTTTAGTCCGTTGACGTGGCTCGGTCCTGCCGTCGACATGAGCTTCCCTTCCGTCTACTCGGGTTCACTCAAGCTAACGAAACAGGGAGCGCTCGGGTTCCGGGCGCCTACCCGTGGCGACGGACGGTGTATTCGATGAGCACACCCAGCGCATCGCGGGCATCGCCCGGTGGCAGCTCCACCAGCTCGGCCTTGGCGCGGTCGGCATAGTCGATGACGACGGACTTGGCCTGTGCGAGCCCATGGGAGGCGCGCAGCAGCGTCAACGCCTCCTCCACCTCGGCATCGTCGGTGATAGGTGCTGCCAGCAAGGTACGCAGCCGGTCAGCGTCGGATCCGGTTTCGCGCAATGCGTAAAGCATGGGCAGGGTGTGCACACCCTCGCGCAGGTCGGTGCCGGGGGTCTTGCCCGACTCGTCGGTGAGGCTCTCGATATCGATGATGTCGTCGGAGATCTGGAAGGCGGTTCCGACGATCCCGCCGAGGCGGCTCATCCGTTCGATCTGCTCGTCATCGCAGCGGGACATCATCGCGCCGAACCGGCCGGTCGCGGCGATGAGCGAGCCGGTCTTCTCGTGGATCACCTTGAGGTAGTGCTCGGTTTCGTCGCCACCCTCTGGCACCCCGACGGTCTCCCGCATCTGACCGGTGACCAGCTCGGCGAAGGTCTCGGCGACGATCCGCACAGCCGCCGGACCCAGCTGGGACACCAGCCGTGACGCCGTGGCCAGCAGATAGTCCCCCGCGAGGATCGCCACGTTGTTACCCCACCGGGCATTGGCACTGGGAACTCCGCGGCGCTTCTGCGCCTCGTCCATGACGTCGTCGTGGTACAGCGTGGCCAGATGGATGAGCTCGCAAACCGCGCCGGCGAGGATCACCTCGTCATTGTCCGGATCCGGGCCGGTCTGCGCGGAAAGCACCGTGAACAGCGGGCGGAAGCGCTTACCGCCGGCATGGAAAAGGTGCAGCACAGACTCCGTCAACAGCGGGTCGGCCTGCCCCAGCTCGGTCACGATGAGGGATTCGATGGCGGCCAAATGGTCGCGCACCTTTGCGGCGAATACGGGATCACCGATATCAACTCCGGCCACCGTGGTCGAGTTACTCACCGGTCCAACATACTGGGAAGGTGCAAACGTCAGCGGACCTGGTCGTCGTCGGTGCCGGACCAGCCGGATCGGCGGCCGCGGCATGGGCGGCACGCTCCGGGCGTGAGGTGGTTCTGGTCGATTCGGCGGTGTTTCCCCGCGACAAGACCTGCGGTGACGGGCTGACCCCGCGAGCCGTCGAACAACTTGAGTTACTCGGTCTCGGACCATGGCTCGACGAGCACATCCGATACCAAGGTCTGCGACTCCACGGATTTGGCGGCAACCTCGAAGTACCTTGGCCTGGACCGTCTTTCGGTGGCACCGGAAGCGCAGTACGCCGCACCGAGCTCGACGACAAGATCCGGCAGGTTGCAGTGGAGTCCGGTGCCAAGATGGCCGAATCCACCAAGGCCGTTGACGTGGAACGTGACTCGGCGGGCCGCGTCACCTCCATCCGCGTACTCGACAACAGCGGGCCCGGCGAGATCACTTGCAAGGCCGTCATCGTCGCCGACGGAGTGCGCTCCACGCTCGGGAAGGTTCTTGGGCGCGAATGGCACAAGGACACCGTGTATGCCGTCGCGGGGCGTGCCTACATCGACTCGGACCGCGGCGACGAGGAATGGATGACGTCGCATCTGGAGCTGCGCTCCCCCGAGGGTGCAGTCCTACCCGGGTACGGCTGGATCTTCCCGTTGGGCGGTGGGCAGATCAACATCGGCGTCGGCGCGCTCGCCACCTCGAAACGTCCCGCCGACGCGGCGTTACGGCCGCTCATCGAGTACTACACCGAGCTGCGGCGCGAGGACTTCGGGCTCAGCGGGCGGCTGCAGTCCATCTCGTCGGCATTGCTGCCCATGGGCGGTGCGGTGTCCGGGGTGGCGGGCCCCAACTGGATGCTGATCGGCGACGCGGCGGCATGTGTCAATCCACTCAACGGCGAGGGCATCGACTACGGACTGGAGACCGGCCACCTGGCCGCCGAGGTGCTCGACGCCGATGACTACTCGCTGCTGTGGCCGGAGCTGTTGCGGGAACGCTACGGGCGATCGTTCTCGATCGCACGCCGACTGGGGGCGCTGCTGACCTTGCCGCGCTTCTTACCCACCATGGGGCCGGTCGGCATGCGCTCGCAGGTGATGATGCGAATCGCGGTGCGGCTCATGGGAAATTTGGTGACCGATGAGGACCACGACGTGATCGCACGCGCCTGGCGGGTGGCCGGCGGCGGCTCACGCCGTCTCGACGCGCGCCCGCCGTTTTCCTGACCTCACCAGCGAGCGGCTAAAGGGAAGCCACGTGCAGGGCTACGACGCCGCCAGTGAGGTTGCGCCACCGCACATTCGACCATCCGGCCGAGGTGATTTGCTGAGCCAGCGCCTCCTGATCGGGCCAAGCCCGGATCGACTCCGCCAGGTAGACATAGGCATCAGGATTACTGCTGACGGCCCGCGCCACTTCCGGCAGCGTCTTCATCAGGTACTCCATGTACAGCGTGCGGAAGGGCCGGTAGACGGGTGTCGAGAATTCGCATACCGCAAGGCGGCCACCGGGTTTGGTGACGCGGGCCATCTCTCGCAATCCTTCGACGTGATCGACGACATTGCGCAGCCCGAAGCTGATGGTCACCGCGTCAAACGAGTGATCCGCGAACGGTAACCGCGTCGCATCCCCGGCAACCTTCGGCACATTGCGATGCGCACCCGCCTTGAGCATGCCGACCGAGAAATCCGCCGCCACACACCATGCTCCGGATTGGGTGAGCTCGACCGTCGATACCGCTGTCCCGGCGGCAATATCGAGCACCTTGTCTCCGGGCTTGAGCTTCAGCGACTCGCGGGTGGCGCGGCGCCAGAAGCGATCCTGGCCGAAGGACAGCACGGTGTTGGTGATGTCGTACCGGCGGGCCACCCCGTCGAACATCGACGCGACCTCGTGCGGGTCCTTTTGCAGGGTGGCGCGGTTCATACCGTGACGGTACAGGGGAGTACATTTCGACACCGACCTGGCGTGACTGGCCCCGAGGATCGATGGTTACCGATCCCAGGTCGTCGAAACTACGATCTGCTGAAGTTGTGTATGCGGTATCCGTCGCGGAGGCTCATCAGCGCGGTGTGGAACAGGATGGCCGGCACGAAGATGGCCTTGAAGTCGCGCGCTTGGCCCACGATCGAACGTGGCTTGTGTTGCCGCGCATAACCATGGTTGAGGAAAAGCTGCTCGGGCTTTGCCTCGAAGAACTTGAACTCACTACCAAGGGCGCGTATCTGGTCGTGCTTCTTCCCTATGTATCTGTCGAAGAAGGTCTTGGTCATCAAGTCGCAGATCAACGTATGCCGGGGAAATCCCTCGGACAGCGTATCGAGCAGGCCGAGAATCTGCGCCTTATCGAGATACTGGAAGACACCCTCAATAACCACGACAGTTTCGGCTTGGCGGTCACACTGGCGCAATGCGGCCGCCAGCTCGCCAGCCTCGAAGTCAACCGCAATGCGTTGCAACGGATTTGGACAGAGACGGGCAGGTAGGCGATCGTTCTTATGCTCGATGATGGCGGGCTCATCGAACTCAAACCACCGCCCGCCTGCCAGCCTGTAGGCACGACTGTCGAAGCCCGCGCCGATATTGACGATTTGCAGGTCTTTGTTCTGCTTAATGTGTCTGCTGATCTCGTCCTGAACCATGCGCGCTCGCGCCACGTTGATAGCACTGCCACGAGCGCTACTGGCGAAGCGCTGCCAAATGGATCTGCCTTCGTCGGTCATGAAATCTTCGGCATAGGTGTCTGCGCAGATCGGGCCCCGCGACTTCGCATCTTCAGCGCGGATGCCGCAGCAGATGAAGGCTGTCTTGGATATGGCGTTCACGAGGCGTGATGGTAGTCGGCGTCGCCGCGATGCGGTTGGCACTAGAGGCAATCTGCCGCTCATTCATTCACGATCACGGCCGGGGTGTCATGACCATTGCGGCAGCGGAGCCAACACCATTGATTCGACGCGGATAGCGAAGGCGAAAATTGGTACGCCCGTCCCGTCAGCGGACCGCTGATCTCCGACATATTGGAGGCTCGATATACGTCGGTACGTACGACGTTATGCCGATTAGCGCAATTACCGAAATTCAAGGAAAACGGGTATGTAGTGCGCTAATCTTGCGGAATCACAGCAGCATCCAACGTCGGAGGTTGTCCCATGAACAAGATCATCATGGTTGGACAGGCCGTGTTGGCGGCGGGCTTTATCGCCGCTCCGGTCGCCGTAATGAACGCCGGGATAGCGTCGGCGCAGCCGACACCCGCCCCCGCGGATGTGTGCTTCAACGGACCGTACCCATCTCCCCCGCCCCCCTGGGGACCGGGAACCGTCGACGGCTGCGTCAACCCCGACAGTTGGTTCGACAACTGGGGCTGGCGGTACGGAGGCCGCGACTGGCGTGGCGAAGGCGGGCGTCTACCTGCCCCGGCCCCGAACTGGAAGTACGTCGGCCCTGGCTGCGAGTACTCAAGCAACCCGAACTGGCAGTACACAGGCCCGGACTGCCAGCGCGATAACCCCTAATCAGGGGGCAACCTCAGCGGCTAGGAGTAGGAGCCGCTGAGGGCGAATTCTGCTTCGTTCGTCAAGATGGTCGCCAAGGCCTGCGGATTCGACCAGTAGAAGTAGTGCCCGCCCTTCACGAGAATGCTCGTGAAATCCCCCTTCGTGTACGGAGCCCATCGGCGTGGCGGCGCGAACCTCGGCAGCACCTGGTCGTCCTTCGCACTCACCTCAGTGATCGCAGTCTTGATCCGGCGGCGCGAGATCGATTGCAGGCCAAGACTGAAATCGGTCACCGCATTGAGACGCGCCTGCTCCAGCAGCGACTCATCCGCTATCTTCTGCGGCGGCCAGGCGCCGCGCTGCTCGTCATTGGTGAGCCTCCAGAGCGCGTGTTGCTTCGGGTCGTGGCCCCGGGTCTTGGCGTAGACGGCGTCCATTCGCCAAAGGGACGGATGCCCACTCACCACCGGAACAAACCGGCCCACTGCGAAGTCGCGTGACTCCAATGCCTGGCACACCGCGTATCCGAACAATCCCCCGAAACTCTTCCCAGCGATGACCGGCCGACGGCAACCGAGTCCGATGACCGCCGACGCGCAATCCTCCGCGAGCGCGCGCAGATTCTCCGGAGACGGCTCCTTCGACCGGGTGCTGCGCCCCGGCATCCGCCACACCCCAAAGTTCACCCCCGCCAGGAACGGGACAAGGTGTTGCTCGCCGGCGTGGTTGGCTCCCGCGCCGGGGAAAAACAGCACGGTGGGCAATGACGGCTGATAGGCCCTGGGCCACCACCAGCACTCAAGCGGAGACGGAACAGTCACTCAGATCCTCTATATCGCGTCGTGCTCGGGATCGCCGACCCCTTGAGCAATGAGTAGTGCGACTCGGGCACCGACCGCCTCGAGAGTGAGGTCCGGGGTGAACTGGAAGGCACTTATCTGGATGTTCAATTGTTTGCCAGCGCGGGCGGCGAACTCCACCGCCATGAGGGAGTCGATCCCCAGGTCGGCGATCGGCCCGGTGGGGTCGATGCTCTCCACGTCGACCTTGAGGACATTGGCGAGCTCCTTGGCCAGCTCTTTGGTGACCATCGGGCCGCGCTCCTCCTCCGGCAGCGCCAACACCGTCGCACGGAAGGCGGCCTGTTCGTTCGACACTGCGGCAGCTTCTGCGGATAGATGCGCGAAACGTGTGCTCTTGGCGGTCGAGGGCAGCGGAGTGCGCAGGACCCCCCAATCGACGCCCGCGATGGCGACATGCGGAAGCTGGAAACGGGAACACTCATGCATGAGCGTCGCCCCGAGATCCATGTTGAGGCGGCGCAGCCCGACCGAGTCGAGGAACTTCACGATGGCCTCTATCTCGGCCATGCCACCACCGCTCATCGCACCCCAGCTCACCGACAGGGCGGGCAGCCCGGCCGCGTGCCGCGACTGAGCGAGGCCGTCCAACATGCTGTTCGCCGCCGCATACGTCAGCTGCGGAACAATGCCGATGAGGCCACTGATGGAGGAGTACAGCACGAAGTGATCGAGTGGCACATTGTGCTCGCGCGTGGCCCTGTCGAGGTTCAGCGCACCGTCGACCTTCGGCCCGAAAACCTTGTACAGCGACTCCGCGCTGATATCCGCGACCACCTCGTCATGAGCCACCGCGGCGGCATGGAACACGCCGCGCAGTGGATGCCCTGAGGCTTCCACCTTCCCGATCAGATCCGAGACCTGGTCGTAGTCGCTGATATCGATCCGCTCTTCCCAGACGTCGACGTCGGCGGCCCGCAGCGCCTCGATCTGCGCCCGCGCAACCTCCGTCGTGGCGCCGCTGCGGCCCGCAAGGATCAGATGGGTGGCCCCGGCCCTGGCCAGCGAGCGCGCAGTGGCCAATCCGAATCCGCCGAATCCACCGCTGATGAGGTAGGAGTGGCCGGGACGCACCGGAGCCGGATCTGGCTTGCGGGGCAGCAGCTTGGGTGTCTGATCGCGCAGATCCAGCACGATCCGGCCCATGTGCGCCGCCCGGAACACCGCCTCGAACGCCCCCACGACCTCTTCGATCGGGAACCTCGTGAACGGGAGCGGGGTGAGCTTGCCCGAGGTGAGCATCTCGGTGCACTCGCGCCGGAGCTCGCGGAATGTTTCCGGACGCAACCGCAGCATGCGGTCCATGTCGATCGCGTGGAACGACAGGTTGCCGCTGAACGGCTTGAGATCCATCGCTCCGCCGAAGTAGATATCCGCCTTCCCGATTTCGATAATCCGGCAGAACTCTCCGGCGACCGCAAAGTTCTGGGCGATCATCTCGCCGGGCAGCGAGTTGTAGATGACGTCTACTCCACGTCCCTGCGTCACTCTCAGTATGTCGTCGACGAACCCGACCGACCGCGAGTCGAAGGCCGCGGCAGCGCCGAGCTCCAGCGCCGCACGCCGGCGCTCCTCGCTACCGGCCGTCGCGTACACGACCGCGCCCATGTTGACCGCGATCTGCACCGCGCCCATTCCCATGCCGCCCGCCGCGCCGTGGATAAGGACCGTCTCGCCGGGCTGCAGATCGGCGAGCTTGTAGAAGGCATAGCCCGCCGTGAAGAACGGGACACCGGAACCCACCGCGAGCGGATCGAAGTCCTCACGCTGGAGATGCTCTTCTTCTATCCGCTCCCAAGCCGCGCCACCGTCGAGGTCGAAGGTCAGGTAGCGGCGCAGGAGACCCCGCTCCGCGACCGCGATGCTTTCGCCGATCCGGAGCTCGTTGACCGCGGAGCCCACCCGCGTGACGACGCCGAAACCCTCCATACCGGGCTCCAGCTTGAAATATGTCTCGCCGAGCTCGCGCTCTGTCAGGATTCCGAGGACTTTCAGCGGGTCCTTGTAGTTGAGTCCGACGGTCTCGACGCGGACCTCCACTTGTCGAGGTCCCGGCTCGACGCGATCGCATGCTCGGAGGGTGATGTCCTTGAGCGTCCGCGTATCCGGGATCTGTACCTCGTAGGCCACCTCCGGATCCGTGGGCTCGAATGGTTCTTCCCATGGCGCGACGAGTTCGGACAGTGACCGGCGCATCCGCTGGGTCCACCGCTCCCCCGCGCGTACCGCGACTTCTTCCGCTCGATTCATCGCGCTGATCTCTGCGGCCACCTCGTCGGCCGTGACTGAATCAGGCAGGTCCACCAGAGACCATTTGGCGGGGTGCTGCTCGTTCGCCAACACACGGCGTGCCCCCACGAGCGCGGCCTGGTCGAGGACCAGGCCATGTTCTCTGAGCTGGTCGCCGGGCGCAAGGAAGGCTCGGTTGCTCACGATGACAACCTGCACGTCCGGATTCACGACGCCGCGCTCGGTCTCGGCCTCCAAGACCGTCCTCAACGCCTGCGCGACCGTGACAAGTTGGTGGAGGTTCTCAACCGAGGACTTCCCGGAGCCGACGGTCACCAGGACACGCAAGAACGCGTCTGTGTGCAACGCTGCCGCGAACGTCTCGGCGAGATCTGTTGCCTGCTCGGCTTCGGCGTTCAGGACTGCGGCACCGGCGCGGGCCGCGCGGCGGGCGCCCTCAGCGACAGCGGCAGATACATCCCCGATCTCGACGACCGCGTTCGCCGGATGGGCCGCGGACACCGAGGCAGCGGGCACAGGCGCGCGTTGTCCTTCTGGCCCCTCCGTTTCCTCCTCCAGAGGCTCCCAACGAGGCTCGTAGAAGTACTGATCAAGCTCGGCCAGCGGGTCAGATGCGGCTCCCACCGGTCGCAGCGTCACTCCGGTCATAGCCAGCGCGACTTCGCCGTCCTGCGAAGCGAGATAGGCGTTCGCCCGCAGCGGCAGCGTGCTGGTGATCTCGACCACCGCGATCGGGTCCTCGGGCACCTCGCCGTACAGCCGCACCCTGTCGACCGAAGCCGGGATATGCGCCGTCGGAGGTATGTCCAGCTCCGGACGCGCTGCCAAGAGGACCGCGATGCACTGCAGGGCCGCGTCAGCGAGTGCGGGATGGACAGCGTGCCTGGGTGTGACCTCCGGCTCGGACGCAATGTCGCCGGCGCTGCGGCTCAGCGGGCTCGCCAGCTGCGCCACGCAGCCGGCCGAGCCGATCCGCACGCTCTGGATTCGCTGAAAGGCGGGACCATAGGACAGTCCGACCGCGGCCAGCCCCTTATAGACGTCTGCACCGTCGAAGATCCTGTCGTGCTCGGACCGTATCGGAACGTCGATCCGCAATGTCCCCAGATTCGCCTCGACCAGTCTGCCGTTGGCGTGCGCGGTCCACAGCTGGGTATGCGCGGAACGGCCGTTGAAGGTGAATCGCTTGGTGGGCTCGTCCACGGTGAGGCGAGTGATCGGCGCGTCGTGTTCGGCGACGACCAACGGCACCGCGAAGACAACCGAGTCCAGTCCGGCCTGGCCCCGGCCGGAGCGTTGCCGCACAGCGGACAATGCGGCATCGAGATATGCGGTTCCGGGCAGCACAACCGAACCGAGGACCGTGTGATCGGGCAGCCAGGGCAGGTTGGCGGCAGCCAGGGTGACCTCCCATTGCGGTGTCAGCCCCTCCGCCCGGTCGCCGAGAAGGGCGAAGCGATCCGCGTCCCCATAGCGCGCCCGCAGCGTGAGGGGGTCTTCCTCCCACAGTTCTTCTTGCGACCACGGGTACTTCGGCAGGTCCATATGCGGGATCAAGCCGTTCGCGTAGAGGTCCGCCTCACCAGGGGCGTCGATTGCGCCCAATGCGTACAAGTCGGTGACGGCCTGCAGCACCGACTGCTCGTCATCCTGATCGCGGTGCAGCGTCTGGACCGCGGCGGCGGAGACGCTGTGGCGCACAAAGCTTTCACGCATGTTCCCGAGAAGCACCGGGTGCGGCCCAAGCTCGAGAAACACCCGGTACCGATCTGCGATGAGCGTGTCCACTGTCTTCGCGAACAAGACGCTTTCGCGCACGTTCTTCAGCCAGTAGGCGGGATCCGCAAACGCCTCGCTGTCGATCTTCTCGCCGGTGACCGTCGAGTACAGCGGGATGTCCGTTGGGCGTGGAGCCAGCCCGGCCAGCGCAGTCGCGAGCTCATCAAGGATGGGGTCCATGAGCTGACTGTGATACGGAACCTCCACGTGCAGCATCCGGGCGAAGACCCCATCTTCGGCAAGCTCATCGTGCAGTATCTGCAGGGCCTTCGAGTCGCCGGACAGCGTCGTCGCCGATGCACTGTTGATCGCCGCAACACATACCGAGCCACCGAAACGTGCGATGCGGCGCAGGGCTTCCTCCGCGTCGAGACCGACCGCGAGCATGCCGCCGGACCCCGCTGTCTTTGCCTGCAGACGGGAGCGGTGAAATGAGACGGTGGCGGCGTCCCGTAGGGACAATGCGCCGCCCACATACGCTGCGGCGACCTCACCGACACTGTGTCCCATTACTGCCGTGGGCCGGATCCCGAACTGTTCGAGGTGCTTCGCGAGTGCCGCCTGGACCAGGAAGTTCGCCGGCTGGGCGATCTCGGTACGGCTGACTCGAGAGTCTCCCTCAGATCGCAGTAGCTCCGCGATCACCGACCAGCCCGAGACCTCCTGGAACACCGCGTCGATCTCGGCGGCGGCCTCGCGGAAGGCGCCGGGGCGCTCCAACAAACCGCGCGCCATCCCCCACCACTGCGGCCCCATGCCGCTGAAGACGAACACCGGATCGGAGATCCCCTCGACCAGGGCACGCGCCGGTGCCGCTTCGTCGCTCTCGGCATAGGAATTCAGCTGCGCAAGGAGGTCATCCCCGTCACGGTAGATGAAGCCCTTACGGAGGTAATGCTGCGCCCGGCGCCCGGTGACCGCGGTCTTCAGTCGTTGCACGTACTCATCGGAGACACCGGCCTCGTCTGAGACTGTGCCCGCTGTGCCCGCAGTGCCCTCTTCGGAGCGCAGGAGCTCGGCGTAACTCCCGGCGACCTCGTGCAGCGCGGCACCGCTGCGCGCGGAGACCGGGAAGATCCGGATGCTGTCACGGGCGGGAGCCGCGGCGGCTACGGGTGTGGGGGGCTCCTCGACGATGACGTGCGCGTTGGTCCCGCCGTAGCCGAAGCTGTTCACTGCGGCGTACGCCGGTGCACCCAAGTCGGGGTACTTTTCGACCTCTGTCGGGATCCGAATTTGGAGCTCATCGAATGGAATCGCAGGGTTCAGCTTGTCGAGAACGACCTGCGGCAAAATGGTCCGGCGCTGAACGGTGAGCGCGGCCTTGATCAGGCCCGCGACACCCGCCGCGGCCTCGGTGTGCCCGAAGTTGTTCTTCACCGAGCCGATCACCAGGGGCTCGGTACGGCCGGCCGCCTGACCGTACGAATGGCCCAACGCCTCCGCCTCCAGCGGATCTCCGACGCTCGTGCCCGTGCCGTGCGCCTCGATATATCCGACAAGGGCCGGGTCGATACCCGCCTCCCTGAGCACCCGATCCGCGAGCCGCTGCTGCGACACCGGATTCGGCACGGGCAGCGCTATCGTTCTGCCGTCCTGATTGACCCCGCTGCCGCGAATCACCGCATATATACGGTCACCATCGCGCTGCGCCTGCTCGAGGTTCTTGAGCACGACGATGCCAACGCCCTCACCCCGGCCGTAGCCATCGGCGGCAGCGTCGAACGACTTGCTACGGCCATCCGCGGCGAGAAATCTGCCCTTACACATGGTGATGAACGTTTCCGGCTGGAACATGACGTTCACCCCACCGGCGAGCGCCACGTCGCATTCGCCGCCCGCGACCGCCCGTACCGCGAGGTGCGTCGTGACGAGCGAGGAAGAGCACGCCGTGTCCACGGTCATGCTCGGCCCCCACAAGTCGAGCGCGTGGGCGATGCGGTTGGAGAGCAAAGTCTGGGATGCGCTGAAGGCGGCGAAGTTATTGATCTTCTCGAGGTTCCGGGCGAGCCCCCGGCTGATCATGTTGTCGTTCATGAAGCCGCCGATGAACGTCCCCACGTTGCCGCCCAACGCCTGCCCGGCGATGCCCGCATCGTCGAGCGCCTCCCAGGTGGTCTCGAGAAGAAGCCTCTGTTGTGGGTCCAGGACGGCAGCCTCGCGGTGTGAGATCCCGAAGAAGTCCGCGTCGAATCGGCGGAATCCCTGAGTGAGGAAGCTGCCCCGCCGCGTGTACATCCGGCCCGGAGTGTCGGGGTCGGGATCGTAATACTTGTCCGCGTCCCAGCGGTCCTTTGGAATATCGGCAACAGCGTCACCTTTGAGTAACGCGAATTCCCAGAAACTGTCCGCGTCGTCAATTCCCCCGGGAAATTTGCATCCGATACCGATGATAGCCACTGCGACCAATGCGCTGCCCTCTCCTCGTTAACGAACTATCTGGAGATTAATGGAACTTTCGCCGAAATAGGGAGACATTCGAACTCTTCTGGAATCATCTTGACCACTAAAGATGCCGTGCCTGTCGTCTAATTCCGTGGAGTTCGCACTGTACCCGTCTGATTGGCGATACGAAGGGTGTTTCAGATGACTTTCTCGCTCCTCTCGAAGGTAGCTCTATGAGGAAAGTCTGGGTGTACCTTGTTGTGCTGGCTGTGCTTACTGTCGCGGCCGCATTCATCCTCAAACTGCGCTGGAGCGAGATCCCGGACGAGGCGGTGGGGACCGTGAGCCGCCTCCCCGCGTTGGGCAGTCTCACCGAACGGACCATCCAGTACGAGGCCATCGGGCCGGATGGGACTCCGGCGACGGTGTCCTATCTTGACGACAACGGCCACAACCAGAACGTCGGCACGGTCCTGCCTTGGCAGGAGGCACTGCGCACCGTGGAGCCGTCCCTCGTGACCAGCATGGTCGTACAGTCCAATGCCTCCGGTGTCGGTTGCCGGATCACTGTCAACGGGCAGGTCCGCGACGAACAAGTCGCGACCGCCACCGGAGGCATCGCGAGCTGCAAGGTGCAGGTCGCATGACCCGGGACGAGGCCGAAGCAGACACCGGCCCGATAACGGCTCCCGGCACACCTGAGGCACGTGCCGGGTTCGCCGCCCGATCGCGAGCATTCGGTGGCCGAGTGCGCGGCGAGTTCACTGTGCCTTTCCGTCGGGAGACTTACGCTCGCGCCGAGCAGCGCAGGCCCCTGTACGCGAGGCTGTTGTACGGGCTCTCCATACCCATCGTTGTGCTGTGGGTGCTACTCGCGTGCGGGCTCAATGCCGCAGGCCCCCAGCTTGAGAAGGTGATCGAAGGGCACGCTTTGTCCTTCCTGCCCGACGAGGCCTCCTCGGTGCAGGCGCTCTCCAACATGGGCAAGTATTTCGGCAACGGCGGCACGAACAACTTCGTCGCGGTGCTGGCCGAGGGCGAGCATCCGTTCGGCGCGGAGATGCACAGCTATTACGCGCGCCTGATGGAGAAGTTCAAGGCGGACAAGAAGCACGTCATCACGACGATCGACCTGTGGTCCGACCCCTCATTCGCGCCGGCGTTCGAAAGCCAGGATCGGAAGGCCTCCTTCAGCTACCTCAACCTGGGCGGCAACATGGGCACCGCGTTGGCCATGGAATCCACTCAAGCCGTGCGCGACATCGTCAAGGCTTACCCGCCCCCCGCGGGAGTCAAGATCTACGTGACGGGTCCGTCCGCCGTCGTCAACGACGAACTGCTCGCCATCAACCGCTCGATCCTGCCGATCATCTTCGCGTGCGCCATCTGCATCACCATCATCATGTCTTTGACCTACCGCTCGCTGTTCACCGCGGCGATGCCGCTGCTCGTCGTGGCGGTCGCCTTGGTGACCGCCCGGCCGATCGTCGCCCTTCTCGGCCAGCACGAGATCATCGGTATCTCCATTTTCGCTTCGAGCTTGCTGGCCGGCATCGTCCTAGGCGCGGGGACGGACTACGGCATCTTCCTGCTCGGCAGATATCAGGAGGCCAGACGGGCGGGTGAGGACCCGACCACGGCGTATTACACCGCGCTGTTCAGCGTGCAACGCATCATCTTCGCCTCTGGACTGACCGTGGCGGGCGCGACCGCGTGCATGACGCTCACCAGACTCGCCGCCTTTTCCACCTCCGGTCTGCCGTGCACCATCGGCATCCTCACCGCTCTTGCCGCGGCGCTGACCCTCGGCCCCGCACTATTGGCGATCGGATGCAGGCTCGGACTCTACGAGCCGCGCGGAGAGCGAGCCGTCAGGCGCTGGAGGCGCATCGCCACCCACGTCGTCCGCTGGCCCGGCCCGGTGCTCGCCGGCAGCCTTGCCGTGCTCGCACTCGCGATTCTCGTCCTGCCGACGTATGTCATCAGCTATAACGAACGCGCGGCCCAACCGGCCAACACCGAGGCAAATCTGGGTCTCGATGCCGCGGATCGGCACCTGCCGCCGAATATGCTCAATCCGAACCTGCTCTTCGTCGAGTCCGATCACGACATGCGCAACTCAGCGGACTTGATCGCACTCGCGAAGCTGACGAGTTCCGTCTACTCCGTGGAGGGAGTCCAAGCGGTACAAGGCATTACGCGCCCGCTCATCTCGCCGCTGCCACAAGGAACCCTGACTTATCAAGGCGGATACATCGGCGAACGGATGGCGCAGATAGCCGAGATGGTCAGCACTCAGCTCAACGGCATCGCCAAGATCACCGGTGAGATCGATCAGCTCTCGGTGGGTGTCAAGGAGGTCCTCAACGATCTCCAGGTCGTCCAGCGCGCTGCCGAACTGCCCGGCGGCGGTGTGCAGGCCACCCGAAAACGCCTCGTCGAGATATTGAAAATGGCGAAGGCGATGCATAGCCAGATAAAGCCGGTCGCCGCGGGCGGAATCGATGCAGCAGGACAGCTCGTCGACATGGTCCCCGACTGCAGGGAGGTGCTGCCCTGCAACGCGGCGCTTACCGGACTCACCGTTCTCGATGGACTCAACCAGGCCGGCGGGCGCAAGTTCGAGGACATGGTGGACGCCTCCCAGGTCGCCACGCAGTCGTTGCCGAGATTGGTTAATCAGGTCCAGATGCTGGACGGTTTTCTCAACGACGCCAAGCAGACACTCGCTCCGATCCGCGGCATGGCCGATTCGCTACTGGTGCAGATGAACGAGGTGACGGCATTCCTGCGAGAGATTGCCGACACCTACATGAAGGGAGACCCCGGCGGGTACTTCTTCCTTCCGAGCCAGGCCTTCGAATCCCCGTTGTTCCAATCCGCGCTCTCCGTCTTCTTCTCTCCGGACGGCAAGATCACCCGAATGCTCGTCATGGGCGATGTGAACTCCTTCAGCCAAGAGAGCATGGACTACAGCGCAAAGATCATCCCCGCGGCCAAGTCGGCACTCAAGGGCACCTCGCTCGGCGGGAGCACGGTGAGCATCGGAGGAGCCGGGGGCACACTGCTCAATATCGCCGCCTTCGCCAAGGAGGATTTCCTCACCAGCGCCGTCGCGGCGTTCGCATTCGTGTTCTGCGTCGTGCTGCTTTTGTTGCGCAGCTTTGTCGCCGCGGTCGCCGTCGTCGGCACCGTTGGACTGTCTTTTCTTTCCGCGTGGGGGCTCAGTGTCGCCATTTGGCAGTACGGCATCGGCCTGCCCTTGCACTGGGCTGTCGCACCGTGTTCCTTCATCTTTCTCGTCGCGGTCGGGGCCGATTACAACCTGCTGCTCGTCGCCCGGTTCAAAGAAGAGATCGGCGCCGGAATCAAAACCGGGATCGTCCGCGCCATGGTGGGCACCGGCAGCGTGGTCACCACGGCGGGCCTGATATTCGGTTTCACAATGTTCGCGTTGATCGCCGGCTACTCCAGCACCCTCGCGCAGATCGGCACCACCGTCGGCGTCGGGCTCCTGCTCGATACGCTCGTGGTCCGCTCGCTTGTCATCCCCTCCATCGCGACCCTCCTGGGCCGGTGGTTCTGGTGGCCCATCCGGGTCTCGAGCCGCCCCGCGCGGGAAGCAGGCAATGGCGCAGGATCGAACAAAGTATCGGCGTGACAACGCAACTTGCCGTTGTTTATCGTCGGCACAGGTCTCGGTGGCGGCGCGTCACGTCCTAAGCGTCAGGCCGTCATGATGCCGCGACCGAGCGTGGTGCCCGCCGCGGCGGCATAGTGCTCCAGCAGCTCATCGCAGATGGCAGGCCACGTGCGCGCCAACACTCCCCTGCGCGCGGCCGCCGAAAATCGGCTGCGGGTCGCGGGCTGCACCAGGTGATCCACCGCCATGCCCAGCCGCGCCTCGAAATCGGCTACCGGCAGCAGCATTCCGTTACGACCCGGGATCACGAGGTCGCGCGGCCCGCCGGCATCCGGCGCGATGGCGGGAACCCCGCTGGCCAGCGCCTCCTGCACTGCCTGGCAGAACGTCTCGTGCTCGCCCGGATGGATGAAGACATCGAGGCTGGCGTACGCCCGCGACAGTGCGGACCCGGACAGCTCACCGGTGAAAATCGCTGTGGGCATCAGCTTTTCGAGTGCGTCCCGCCCTACCCCACCGCCCACGATGACGAGCTGTAGGTCGTCGCGCTCGGCCAGTACCGCCAGTCGCTCCACATGCTTTTCGGGAGCAAGCCGCCCGACGAATCCGATAATCGGCTTGCCCTCTGGCGACCAGGAGCGGCGCAGATCCTCGTCACGCGCCGACGGTGCGAAGCGTTCGATGTCGACACCGCGAGACCACCGAAACACCCGCGGGACACCGTGCGCGGCAAGGTCTTCCATCGCCGAGGTGGACGGGGCCAAGGTGCGGTCGGCGCGTCCGTGTAGGTGCCTGGTCCAACGCCAGGCCGCGCGCGCGGCGAACCCGGCGCCATAGCTGTCGGCGAACCCGGCCACATCGGTCTGATAGACGGCGACCGTGGGGATATCGAGATGCTGCGCGGCGCGCAGGCCGCCGTATCCCAAGACGAACGGCGAGGCCAGGTGCACCACATCGGGGGCGAAATCGCGAAGAATACGCACCATCCGCGGCTGCGGCACTCCCAGCGGCAGGGTGCTCACCTTGGGGAACATGATCGCGGGAACCCGGTGGACGGGCACCCCGTCATGTTCAACGGCGGCGGGCGCCTGCCCGCGCGGGGTGTCGGGCGCGATGACGATGCCCTCATGCCCGGTGCGGCCGAGGTGCTCCAGCACCCGCAGCACCGAGTTGGAGACTCCGTTGACGTTCGGCAAGAACGACTCGGCGACGATCGCGATGCGCACGTGGACAGCATGTCAGCGTCACCTGGCAGTTAGGTTGCCCCCAGGCATACGTCGCGCAAATTTAAGCGTGAATAGGAGCCGGACCTCGGCGCTGGATCCAGGCGAGGCCTAACAGCGCCGCCCCGGCGACTGCCCACACCACGACGATGATGGACCCACCGGGGACAATCGACAGTGACGCGTTACGTCCTTGTACGCGAACCAAATCCGGGTTCGATTTGTCGTACTCGACGTAGATGCGCATGCCCGGGCTGAGCTCCGACGGATAGAGCACTCCCAATTCTGGTCGGTACGTGACCCGTTCGGGTGTGACGAACTCAATCGTGGAACGGCGCGGCCCCGCGCTGAGCACCTCGGCCAGTGCGACGCCCATATCTCGTTCGATGGCCTTATCGTTACGCCAGGCCCCCACGATGAGCAGCAGCGACTGCAGAGTCAGCAGTCCGGCCAGAACCCACACTCCGATCCGGACTCTCCTGATGACGCGGGAGCGCCGGTTCACAGGGCCGCCCTGATGGCGGCGTGTAGCTCGCGCAGGGTGGAACGGTCGGCCTTGACCTCCAGAACCCTGATGCCCCCGGCTGGTTCGTCCAATGCCGGGCCGAGCTCCTCAATCGAGATGGACCGCGAATCCACATGGTAGGCGCGGCAGAGGGCCGCGATATCCACGTCGTGCGGGGTGCCGAAGACACGCGAGGAGACGTCGCGGAATCGCGGGTCTCCCTGCTCCAGCAGCTCGAAGATGCCGCCGCCGTTGTCGTTTGAGACGACGATGGTCAGATCTTCCGGGTGCGGTTCGGTCGGGCCGATCAGCAGGCCCGAGCTGTCGTGCACAAAGGTGAGATCGCCGATCAATGCGATGGTGCGGCCACCCGGGTGCGCGAGCGCCGCACCGATGGCGGTGGATACCGTTCCGTCGATACCGGCCACTCCCCGATTCGAGCGCACGTGAACATCTTTGGCCCCCCAGGGGACGAGCGCGGCATCGCGCACCGGGTTGGATGCGCCGAGCACCAGTTGGTCGCCGTCGTGCAACGACCCGCAGACCCTGGCCGCCACGTGCAGACCCGTGGTCAGGGGATGGGTGTCCAGCTGCCCTTGCACCGCGTCGAGTGCCTTCTGGTGTGCGTGCGCGCACCGTTGCAGCCATGCGGCATCCGGGTTACCGGATGTCACCGCCCGCGTCCCGGTGGCCAGCGAGTTGCCGGACACGTCGGGCCAGCGCGGGCCGGTGGTCAACGCGTACACCGGAATCCGGCTGTCCGCCAATATGGACGACACCTGCCGATGCAGGGTCGGGCGTCCCAGCATGATCACCTGTTGTGGGTGCAGCAGTGCGAGCGCCAGCGGATGCACCGGGTTATCGGGTTGCGGCGCAGTCGGTTCAGCCACCGTCGGCAACCTCGACAGATTGGGGTGCATGGCCGCACCGTGCCCCGCAATCACCACGGTATCGGGGGTCAGATCGATCTCGACGGGTTCGTCGAACGTCACCTCCGGGGTGTACGTCCACGGTCTCCCGCCGGGACGCCCGGCGGGAGCCGACCCCCCGTCACGGTCGGGCACGAGCGGTTCCCGCAGTGGGATATCGAATTGCACGGGGCCGGCATTTGCGGTGCGGGATCCCTTGGCTGCGGCCAAGACTCGACAGGTCGCAGAGCGCCAATGCGCGTTCTGCGCCTCGATCTTGTCCGAACCCTCCTCGGCCAGACCGATGCTGATCGCGGCGCGAACCTGAGTGCCGAAGTAGCCGAGCTGCTCCATGGTCTGGTTGGCGCCGGTGCCCAACAGTTCGTAGGGGCGGTTGGCGGACAACACGATCAGCGGAATGCGCGCGTAGTTGGACTCCACCACCGCGGGGCCCAGGTTGGCGACCGCGGTACCCGAGGTCATCGCGACCGGTACCGGCGCGCGGCTGGCGGCCGCCAGTCCGACGGCCAAGAAGCCTGCGGTGCGCTCGTCGATCCGCACGTGCAGCCGCAGCCGCCCGGCCTTGTCCGCGTCGTGCAATGCAAAGGCCAGCGGGGCATTGCGCGATCCGGGACACAGCACCACATCGCGGACGCCGCCGCGGATGAGCTCGTCGACGACGGCATGGGCCTGTGCGGTCGACGGATTCATGCCATCAGGGTGTCACACCGCCCGCGACGTGCTCGCAAAGAACTCGAGGATCACGCGGTTGACCTCGTCGGGGCGTTCGATGAAGCCCAGATGCCCGGCGTCGGCGATCTCGACGTACCGGCCACCGGGGATCGCGTCGGCTACTTCCTTGCCCAAGTAAGGCGGCAAGGTCATGTCATCGCTGAACCCGATCACCAGCGACGGAACGCTGATTCCCGCGTAGGCGCCGGGCCGGTCGGGGCCGGGCACGGCACTGCGCTGGTGGTCGATACCCCCCGAGGCAGGCTCAGGCCACAGGGTGAACATGTCGATCCAGTCCTTGATGGCGGCGTCGTTGTTGAGGGTCTTGGGCGAAAAGTTGGCCATCAATCGCATGGCCGCCTGGTACGACGCCGGTATCTCAACACCCGAGACGGAAAGTTCTAGTTCGGCCTTGCGGAAGAACGACCGCGTGAGATCTTCCCGGCCGCGGGTCCCCATGAATACCGCAGCGGTCACCAGGTCGGGACGGGTGAGCGTGAGCTCCTGTGCGATGAGCGCGCCCATCGAGAAGCCGACCAACCGGGCGGGGGCGGCACCGAGATGCTCGATGAGCGCCGCGGCGTCGGCCACCATGTCCTCCAGAGTGAAGCCATCCGCGCATTCGGTGGTCGGTGGTATCCCCCGGTTGTTGAAGGTGATGGTGCGATATCCCGCGGCGCGGAATGCCGGTACCTGATGCAGGTGCCAGCTGCGGCCCGCGCCACCTCGCCCGGAGATGAAGACGACCGGATCACCCGAGGCACCGAGCGCTAGGGGGCCACGCTCGTCGTAGCTGATCTGGACACCGTTGATATTCGCGAGAGGCACGCTGGTTGAACCTACCGGTTCAACAGCGGGTAGCAGTCGGCCACTCTCCTCAGCCACCAATCGCGCCGGTCGGCGGGCGCGGCGAGCGCGGCGAGCCGGGCCGGCTCAGGCGTGAACGATGCCACCGCGAGGTAACCGTCCTCGGGGGCGGGGGTGTCGGCCACGTCCTCCACGAAGAATCCTCCGGTTCCCAGTCCGCACGCATGCTCCAGCACCGGCAGCGCTGCCGCCGCGCGCAGACCGATGCCAATACCCACCGCGCTGTCCAGGGCACTGGAGATCACCACGGGCAGGCCGATCCGTTCCGCGATACCCAGCAGCGCGGCCACACCGCCGAGGGGCGCCACCTTGAGCACCGCGATATCGGCCGCGTGTGCCCGCACAACGCGGAGCGGATCGCTTGCCCGCCTGATGCTTTCATCGGCTGCGATCGGTACATCCGGAAGACGCCGACGCAGTTCGGCCAGTTCCTCGACCGTGGCGCAGGGCTGTTCGGCGTACTCGAGGTCGCCGTCTCGGGTCAGTGAAGTCAGCGCGTGGACGGCTTGTTCGACGGTCCAGCCGCCGTTGGCGTCCACCCGCACGGTGGGGATCTGCGCACGGACCGCATCGACACGCGCAATGTCCTCGTCAAGGGTCTGGCCTGGTTCGGCCACCTTGACCTTGGCGGTGCGAGCGCCGGGGAACCTGGCCAGCACCTCGGGAACCAACGCGGCGTCCACCGCGGGCACCGTCGCGTTGACGGGAATCCGGTCACGCCGCGGCGCGGGTAGCTCGGCGTAGGCGGCCTCGATGGCGGCCCCCAACCAGGCGGAGGCTTCGGGCGCCTCGTACTCGGGGAAGGCGCCGAACTCTCCCCAACCCGCCGGGCCGTCGATCAGCGCCACCTCACGGGTGGTGATGCCACGGAATCGCACCCGCATGGGCAACGCGACGACGTGCATACGGTCGAGCACGTCATCCAGCGCGGGCAGCTCCACGCTGCGATCGTCGCACGCTAAGGCGAAGCTAGGTGACTGACGCTCCCCAGCTCGGCCACCGTGCGGTTGTGGAAAAAATCGTCCTCGCTGAGGACGCTGATACTCCCCGATGGCGCACGGAATGACACGTAGTCCGCCGACTCGATGGGCATCTTGATCCACGCCGACACCGCGAACGTCAACGCGCCGCCATGCGTCACGATCACCTGGTGACGGCAGCTGCTGTCCAGGACAGTGCCCATGGCATCGTAGATCCGTTGCGCGAAAACGATTTTGGTCTCCGCACCGGGGATCCCCTCATCGTGTGCCATCCGTTCGCCCATCGCAGGTGGCGGCACGAACCTCCGATCGAGCCACTCTTGAGGTCTGCCTCCAGCTTCGCCGTAGGACTTCTCACGAAACCGCGTATCGACAATCGGTACGACCCCCAACGCGTCACCGATCGCCTCGGCGGTATGCGCCGCACGAATCAGATCCGAGCTGTACACCTCCACGCCGCTCCCGTTGGGGATACGCGCACGCAACGACGCTGCTATCGCTCGGGCCGCATTCAAACCCGTCGGTGTCAAAGCAGAGTCGTACCAGCCGCCGACCAACCGATCTACATGATGATCCGACTCCGGATGCGTCACGACATAGATCCGGCGCAGGTCCACAGCACGATCGTCGCATGTTCCGGGCTCCTACCTCATCAACTGGTCAACTTTTGGTTGACAGCCCCAGATCGTCAACTTATGGTTGACGCATGGTCGAGTTTCCCATCTCCCTGGACACCCTCATCGTCGGGGTGCGCCAGATGCACCCCGCCGGCAACCCGCTGGACCACCTCACCGATGCGATGCTGCTGGCGGGACGGCTGTCCGACCACGCCGATGCCCTTATCGGGCATTTCGTAGACCAGGCACGCCGCTCCGGCGCCTCCTGGAGCGAAATCGGTTCCAGCATGGGCGTCTCCAAGCAGGCCGCGCAGAAGCGCTACGTACCGTCCGTGCGGATGTTCTCCCGGTTCACCGACCGGGCTCGGCGTTCGGTCGTCGCTGCGGCAGGTTTTGCCCTCGCCGATGGCACTCCGATCACCGTTGCCCACTTGCTCGCCGGCACCCTGAGCGACCCGAAAGGACTTGCCGCACTCATCGTTTCCCATGCCGGGATAACGACAGACACACTCGGAATCCCCGGCCGACCGGCTCCCGATTACGAGGCCGTCGCCCCGAAGCTGCCCACCGCGGAGTTCGACGGCGATGCTCAGGAAGCGCTGGAGGCAACCTTACACACCGCGCTTCGCTTGGGCCACAACTTCATTGGAACCGAACACATCCTGCTAGCCATACTCTCCGGCCACACCGACACCTCTCGAAAGCTATCCGAGCTGGGCCTCAATGCGGTCGTGGCCGAGGAGCAGGCCAACCGGCTACTGGGCGATATCCTGGCAGGCAAGGCCCCCTAGCCATACCCCTCACGTTGGCGTACCTTTATGTCATGTCAGTTGACATCAAGCCGGTTCCCAAATGGCTCAAGTACTTCAACAAGGTCGTCATCGGCGGGCACAAGGTGGGCCTCAAATTGCCCATGCTGGTGCTGACAGTGCCCGGCGCCAAGTCCGGTAAGCCGCGTTCCACCCCGATCACTCCATTCACACTCGATGGCCGACGCTATGCCGTTGGAGGTGTGCCGGGTTCTTCCTGGATTGCCAACGCCCGCAAGGCCAAGGAGGGCACACTGACGCAGGGGCGCCACACCCAGCGGGTCGGCATTGTCGAGCTGTCCCCTGAGGACTCACGCCCGGTGCTGCGCGCGTTTCCGATCGAGGTGCCCACCGGTGTTGGTTTCATCAGGAACGCCGGGCTGGTCAAGGAGGGCACCCCTGATGAGTTCGAGGCGCTCGCCGGGATAGCCGCGGTGTTCCGGTTCGATCCCCTGGAAGACGGGTCTACCGAGCACCCCTAGTCGCTATGCGCCCCACTGCGACAGATAGTTTTCATCGGAGCCGCGGTCCGGGTGGAGTATCTGTGATTGGTTGCCGCCGTTGCGCTTTGCCTGGTACATGGCACGATCGGCACAGGCGTTCAGTGCGTCGATCGCCCCCTGCGAGGTAGCGGATGCGACGCTCGCGACCGGTTGGGCGGCAACACCCACACTCGCGGTCACGACAATACCCGCCGGCCTGCAGGCCATGACGGATTCCTTGAGGCGGGTGGCGAAATCGGCGACGGCCCCGGCGGGGCAAACCGTCACCACGAGGAACTCCTCTCCGCCCGAGCGGCCCACCATCGTGCCCGGGGTCGCCTCAGCGGCGAGCGATGCGGCCAGGTCGACAAGCACCCGGTCCCCCGTGCCGTGGCCGTGCCGGTCGTTGATTGACTTGAACCGGTCGATATCGACGATGGCCGCCGCGATGACGAAGTCACCTTCCAACCCATACTCGCTGGACAACCCGCTGTGCAGGCGCTGCCATTCGCCGAAGATGCCGCGGCGATTGAGCAGCCCCGTGAGCGGGTCCCGCTGCGCGGCAAGCGCATCCAACCGCACCACCGCGATCCCGAACTGGATGACCGCGGGTATCAGCACCACGACCAAAAACAAACTGGTCACCTTGACCAATGCGGTCATCGCCGCGCCGACCGTACCCTCGGCGAACATACGTGCCGATAGCAGGACGATCACTGCGCCGCACCACGCCACATGCGCTATCAGCAGCCGGTTAGCCAGGAAGAAGCTCACGTACGCACCGACGGGCGTGAACAGAACCGTCCCGACGAGACCGGCAAGGGCGTTTGAGTCCTGCCCGCAGGCCACCGCTATGGCGATATCCGCGAACGCTACGAAGAAAACCGCTTCACGCAGGCTCAACCACGGCCCGACCACCCACCGAACCGCCCAACCCAGCGCCCCAACCGCGCAGAGACCGACGATGACACGGCCCGTCGTGCTTCGGGGCCCGGTGTCGCTGAACTGGAGGGCGATACAGATCGCGGCGAAGATCAACGCATACCCGCCGATGAGATTACGGACGGTCCGATCGAGCTTGCGGGCGTGCAGGAACGCCCGCAACCAGCCCGTGGGAACCGGCTCGGTCCACCATTGGCGCAGAAAGCCCATCCAGGCGGTGTTGCGGATATACGAGATCATCGTGGGGCGATGTTGGCCGTCGGGGCATTCCTGCGCGGAACCATCCTGACGGTCGGCAACGGCGGTGCGGGAAGACGCGCCACCGCACCCTGGTATCCCTCGACGCGGCCGAAACGCTCGGACTCTGCCTGCCATTCCTCTCGGAAGGCGGCTATCTCATCATGATCACGGCCGACGAAGTTCCACCACATGACGATCTGCTCGCCGAATGGCTTGCCGCCCAACAGGATCGCTCGCGAGGGCGCATCGGTGGGGTTGACGACGGTGAGTTGTTCCACCCCGGTACCGACGTAGCCGAGTTCACCCCGAGACACCCTGGTGCCTGACAACTCGATGGCCTCGGTATCCACCAGTAGCCCGTGTTCAAATCCGGGATCGATATCGAACCGCATCATGCTCCGCGGCTCCAATAGCAGTTCCGCCCCAAGTAACGGAGTCGCCGTACGCACCGGCGATACCTGCCCCGCCAACGTTCCCAGGAACACGCGCAGGCTGACCCCGCCGATCACGATCGCCTCGGGTGCGTAGTGCTGGAAATCGCGTGCTGCGTCGCGGGATTTATCGGGCAACGCGACCCATAACTGCACACCGTGCAGGGTCTTCGTCTCAGCCGTCGACACCTCGGAGTGGCAGATGCCGCGGCCACTCGTCATCAGGTTGAGCTCCCCCGGTCGCACCATCGCATGTACGCCGTGGCTGTCACGATGCTCGATCTCTCCGGTGAACAACCAGCTCACCGTTTGCAATCCGGTATGCGGGTGAGGCGCGACATCCATCCCGCCGGTCTGCGTTATGTCGTCGGGTCCGTAATGGTCCGCGAAGCACCAGGCGCCGATCAGCGATCGCTGCGCCTGGGGAAGGGTGCGCAATACCGTCATAGCCCGCGGTCCTCCGAGTGGAACCTCACGGGGAGTGAGTATTTCGACGACGGGATGCCCCTCTCCGTCAACGGGGCATGGGCCGACACCGCATCGGGTTTCCGTCGGCGTGGTCTCGGTATTGCTCATGCGACCATCATGGTCCGTACTCACGAGACGTGCGGCATAGTTGGCGGGCATGGACGATTCCGAACCCACAACCACGGTTGCCGACGCGCCCGATTCGCACCGCTTCGAAATCACCGCTGACGGTGAACTCGCCGGATTCACCGAGTACCTGGATACATCGCTGGACAGCACACAAGTCCGGATCTTCTACCACACCGAAATCGACGAGAAGTTCGGCGGACGAGGCCTGGCCGGAACGCTGGTGCAGTCCGCGCTGACACGCACCCGGGACGCCGGACGACGCATCATCCCGGTATGTCCATACGTCAAAAAGTTCGTCGGAAAGCACCACGAGTTCGACGACATCGTCGACCCCGTGACCCGGGAGGCGCTGGCCGCGGTCGAGGCACGCCAGGGATGACCGGGCGCCGCGTCTACATCGACAAGCAGACTCCCTCGGTCTACCAGGCCCTGACCAAGACCGCCGCCGAGCTTCGCGCCAGGGCCGCCGAGGCAGGACTCTCGCGAATAACATTGGAACTGGTGAACATTCGGGTATCCCAGCTCAACCGATGCCTGTTCTGCCTGGACCTGCACACCCGGGTGGCGCTGGAGGAGGGCGAGTCCACCCAGCGGATCGCCGTGCTGCCCGTGTGGGAGGAGGCCGAGCTGTTCAGCGATGTGGAGCGCGCGGCCCTGCGGATCGCCGAAGCGGTGACGGAGGTCACCGTCGAGCACCTCACCGACGAGCAGTACACCGCCGCACGTGAGCATCTGTCCGATGATCAGGTGTCGGTGCTGGTGTGGTCGGCCGTCATGATCAACACCTTCAACCGGATCTCGATCCTCAGCCGCCACCCCATCAAGAAACGCTGATATCTGGTCGCGCCGGACGGGAATACACCGGAATCCCCATGAGTTGGATTTCTTAAGCCAGCCTAATGATCTGGTCATTGACATATCTCACGGGGAAGGTACTCAACGATGCCTCAGGTGCGTGCCGCGTATTTCAAGAAGACAGCGCGCTCGGTGATCCTGGCCGCCACCCTCGCCACCGCGTTGTCCGGGTGCAGCGTCTACCAAACACTCACCAAGCCCACGGAGACCGTCGTGACGACGCCGGCAGCAATACAGGCCACTGACCAGGATCAGATCCGTGACGTGACGGGGCAGATGGGGAAGGCCCTCGGCGGTCTTGACCTGTTCGCCGCCAATGCGCTGACCTGCCCGCGCTATCAGGTGTCCAGTCGCACCGCCGACGAGAACCTCGTCCCCTCGATCAATTCCTGGAAGGGCTCCGAGGAGGCGCTGATGTACGGCGACACCTCCACGCTTTCCAGCCAGGTGTCACAACGGTTCCCGAGCGCCGGTGGAAGCGAGCGCGCCGCCCTCGTCAAGACCATTGTCAACCGCGACCAGTTCGCCTACTCGGCCACGGTGTTGCAGGTGATCCGCGAGTCCACCACGGTCGAGAAGTTCGCGATCGACAACATCAAAATTGTCGGTGACACCGCCACGGGCGATATCACCGCGACGTACAGCATCGGCGGAGCCGCTACGCAGACCCAGACCAAGTCGAATCAGTTCCGGAAAGAGGGCGGCAAGTGGTCGTGGTGCCAACAACCGCCGCCGGGAGCCTTCACTCAATGGACGGCATCCGCGTCGGCGCCGTCGGCGGCGCAGTAGTTCACGGGTAGCTTCGACCGACCGCACACCGAGCGGCCTCTAGAGTCGGAGCCATGACGCAGGACGATGGGCAGACCACCAATCCCTTTGACCCCACGCGCTGGCAGCCGGTCGCGGGATTCGAGGACCTGACCGATATCACCTATCACCGGCACGTCGACCAGGGCGTCAAAAGGGGAACCGTCCGGATCGCGTTCGACCGGCCCGAGGTACGCAACGCCTTCCGACCCCATACCGTGGACGAGCTGTACCGCACCCTCGATCACGCGCGGATGACCTCCGATGTCGGCGCGGTCCTACTCACCGGGAACGGCCCCAGCCCCAAGGACGGCGGCTGGGCATTCTGTTCCGGCGGCGATCAGCGGATCAGGGGCCGCACCGGGTACCAGTACGCCGGGGGCGAGACCGCCGAAACCGTCGACCCCGGTCGTGCGGGACGTCTGCACATCCTCGAGGTACAACGGCTCATCCGCTTCATGCCAAAGGTGGTGATCGCCTTGGTGAATGGCTGGGCCGCCGGCGGTGGACACAGCCTGCACGTCGTGTGCGACCTGACATTGGCCAGCCGCGAACACGCCCGCTTCAAGCAGACCGACGCCGATGTGGGCAGCTTCGACGGCGGCTACGGCAGCGCATACCTAGCCAAGATGGTTGGCCAGAAGTTCGCCCGCGAAATCTTCTTCCTGGGCCGGCCGTACACCGCCGAACAGATGCATCGCATGGGCGCCGTCAACGAGGTCGTCGACCACGAACACCTGGAGACGGTCGCACTGGAGTGGGCTGACACCATCAACGAAAAGTCACCTCAGGCACAACGGATGCTCAAGTACGCCTTCAACCTCGCCGATGACGGGCTGGTCGGACAGCAGCTATTCGCAGGGGAGGCAACACGATTGGCCTACATGACCGACGAGGCCGTCGAGGGCCGCGACTCGTTCCTGGAAAAGCGCAAGCCCGACTGGTCGCCCTACCCCTGGCACTACTAGGACCGCTGCATCCAGAAGTCGAGTTCGAGCTCCTCTTCGGCGCACTGGCGATACTTCGAGAAGTCGGTGACGCCCGACTCGGTGAGTATCTCGTCGTCGATGAAGCAGTTTCCGGTGACCTCACGGCTGGGTTTGGTGAGGATCTCGTGCGCGGCGTCGGCCATGATCTCGGCAGAACGACAGCGGGCAACCAGCTCCGCACCGAGGATGTTCCGGATGGCGGCGGTGTCGATAGTGGTACGCGGCCAGAGCGCATTCGACGCGATTCCGTAGCTGCGCAGCTCGGCAGCCAACCCAATTGCCACCAGGCTCATGGAGAACTTGGAAATCGTGTACGCGGTGGTGGTCTGGTCGAACCACTTGGCGTCCAAGGTGATTGGCGGTGACAGCGTCAGAATGTGCGGATTTTCCGACTCCTTGAGCGCACCGATCGCAGACTTGGACAGCGAGAAGGCACCCCGCGCATTGATGTCCTGCATCAGGTCGTATGCCTTCATCGAAATCGATTCCGAGGGAGCGAGGTTCAGGGCACTGGCATTGTTGACCACGATGTCGATCCCGCCGAACTTCTCGACCGTCTGAGCCACCGCCGAAATCACCACATCGTCGTCGCGGACGTCGCCGAGAATGGGCAGCGCCTGGCCGCCGGCGGCTTCGATCTCCTCGGCAGCGGTGTAGATGGTGCCGGGAAGCTTGGGATGCGGCTCCGCGGTCTTCGCCATGATCGCGACGTTCGCACCGTCTCGGGCCGCGCGCAACGCGATGGCCAGGCCGATTCCGCGGCTGCCTCCCGACATGATGATGGTCTTACCTGCCAGCGATCCCATAGCTACATCCTTGTCGTCAGATGGTTGGTGAGCTCACCATAAGTCACGGGTCTCTCACTTCTTGAACAGCGTGTCTGGAAAATTGGGACAGGTTGCGCCCCTAAGCAATTGCCGAGAAACCTCGATCAGCGACAGCCACGAGACGTAAGTCACGAGGCCCGGCGGTACGCATCCACCCAAAGGGGCATACGATTCTTACTCGTGAGTAAGAACTCGGTGAGCAAGCGGCTCAGCACTGCTTTTGCCCGCGCGCTAATGCAGCCTTTCCCCAGCCCGTCGCTAGTCCGGGCCAAGTTTGATGCAAGCTACGGCGCATCCGTCAAGGACAAGCGTGTCCTCATCACCGGCGCATCCTCGGGCATCGGCGAGGAAGCGGCGTATCAGTTCGGAAAGCTTGGCGCCAAGGTCATCGTGGTGGCCCGTCGCGAAGACCTGCTCAACGAGGTCGCCGCGCGTATCACCGCCGCCGGTGGCACCGCCGACGCCATCACCTGCGACCTGTCCGATCTGGATGCCATCGACAAGCTGGTGGAGACCGTGAACGAGCGCCATGGCGGCGTCGACATCCTGGTCAACAATGCAGGGCGTTCCATCCGGCGCAAAACCCACGAATCTCTGGACCGCTGGCATGACGCCGAGCGCACCATGCAGCTCAACTACTTCTCACCGCTGCGGCTTATCCGCGGTTTCGCCCCCGGCATGGTCGAGCGCCGCGGCGGGCACATCATCAACGTCGCCACCTGGGGTGTGCTCAACGACGTCGTTCCCCAGTTCGCCGTCTATAACGCCTCCAAGGCCGCGCTTTCGACGGTCAGCCGGATCGTCGACGCCGAATACGGCAAGTACAACGTGCACACCACCACGCTGTACTTCCCCCTGGTCCGCACCCCGATGATCGCGCCGACCGCGGAGTACACGAACGCGGCAGCGCTGACCTCCGCGGAAGCCGCCGAGTGGATGGTGCTGGCGGCAAGAACCCGGCCGGTGCGCATCGCCCCACGGTTCTCTGTGCTGGCCGCTGCAACCAACGCCGTGGCACCCTCGCTGGTGACAAAGGTCGCGGCTTCCGCGCGCGAAGCCCTCTAATATTCTCCATCCCCGTGGTAAACACGGGGATGGAGATTCTGTCCAGCCGAATATTGTTGCGGCCTAAGGACTATGACACGACCTTGGCGTTCTACCGAGACACGCTGGGGCTTGCCGTCGCGCGCGACTACGGGGCTGGCATGGTGTTCTTCGCGGGGCAATCCCTCATCGAGATCGCCGGACACGGCCGCACAGACGGCCACCCGGCGGTATTTCCGGGTGCGCTCTGGCTCCAGGTACGCGACGTATACGCAACCCAGACCGACCTCGAGAGCCGCGGGGCATCGATCACCCGTGCCGCGCAACAGGAACCGTGGGGCCTACATGAAATGCATGTCGCCGCCCCCGATGGCGTCACGCTGATCTTCGTGCAGATACCGCCGGACCACCCTCTACGCAAAGACACCCGGCGGTAGCGCCCGCCGGGTGTCTTGTGAGATGCCGTGTTACTTCTTGAGGACCGTTACTTCTTGAGGAACGGGAAAAGGTCGACTCCCGTGTGGTGGATGATCGTGGTCCGGGTGATCCAGAGGATGGCAAGCACGACAACCGCACTCACCAGCGTGAAGAGCGCAAGCCCCAGGAACTTGACGGCCGGGTTGGGCGCCGTGACGGTGCCGTCGTCATTTGCCCCGCCCGAGCCCGTGGAGAAGGCGACCAAGCCTGCGGCGAAGACGGCGGGCAGGCCTGCACCGAGGATCAATCCCACGGCGAGCACCTTGAGGATGGATTCTGCGTAGTTCATCGAAGATTCCTTCTGTTCGCTGGGTTGATCAGACCGAAGCCGTGTCGGCGGTGGAGCCGGTCTTGTCCTTCGCGGGCGCCTGGGCCTCCACATCGCCACTGGCATCGACATCGAGCTCGCGGGCGTCGGCAGGCACGACCGAGTTGGTCGACTCGTCCCAATCGGCGTTGACGTTGCTTGAGTCAACCTTCTGCTGCTGCGCACGCCACCACATGTAGCCGGACAGTGCGACCAACACGGCGAAGATGACGATCGCGCCGACCAGCGGGGAGCTGACACCGGCCACAACGTGCGAGAGCCAGTAGGACAGCGCGCCAACGATTCCGGCGGCGGGCAGGGTGACCAGCCAAGCCAGCACCATGCGGCCGGCGACGGCCCAGCGCACCTCGGCGCCCGGCTTGCCCACACCGCTACCGAGGATGGAACCGGTCGCGACGTGGGTGGTCGACAGCGCCATACCCGCAGCGCTGGAGCTCAGGATGATGGCGGCCGAGGATGCCTCGGCAGCCAGGCCCTGGGGCGACTCGATCTCGACGAGGCCCTTGCCCAGGGTGCGGATGACGCGCCAACCGCCGAGGTAGGTGCCCAGGCCGATCGCGAGCGCGCAGCTGGCGATGATCCAGAACGGCAGCCCCTGCTCCTTGACGTTGCCGGTCAGATGGCCGGTCGTGATGAGCGCCAAGGCGATAACGCCCATGGTCTTCTGCGCATCGTTTGTGCCGTGCGACAGCGCGACGAGGGACGCGGTGGCGATCTGGCCCCAGCGGAAGCCCTCTTCCCGACGCTTCTTCACCACGTTGCGAGTAATGCGGTAGACCAGCCAGGTACCGGCCGCGGCCACCAGGCCCGCGATGAGCGGGGCCGCAACCGCGGGAATCAGCACCTTCTGAACGACACCGTTCCAGTTGACGCCCGCAGTGCCGATGGCCGCGAGTCCCGCGCCGATCAATCCGCCGAAGAGGGCGTGCGAGGAGCTGGACGGGATGCCGAACAGCCAAGTCAACAGGTTCCAGAGGATGCCGCCGATGAGGCCGGAGAAGATGATCGTCAGCCCAGTGGAGGCGTCGATCGACGGTAGTAGGTGGCCCGTCTTGCTGTCCTGCACCTTGAGCACCGAGGTGGTGACGGTGAGGGCAACCTCGACGGACAGGAATGCACCGACGAGGTTGAGGACGCCTGCCAGCAGTACCGCGGTCTTGGGCTTCAACGCGCCCGTCGCGATGGACGTCGCCATGGCGTTACCGGTGTCGTGGAACCCATTGGTGAAGTCGAAGGCCAGTGCTGTTGCGATCAACAGCACCAGGATGATCATGGTTGCGTCCATGGCGCTAATTCTGGGGTAAAGGCCTTGACTTTGACCAGCTGATGACAATCAAAGTCCGTGCCCTGACCGGCCAGTTTGGTATTTCCCGCAAGGAGTTCATATTCCGTTAACCTTTCGGGTGCTGACTGTTAGGACTGCGCGCCGGTTTCCACGCTGATTGCGGCTAGTTTTTGTCTGGCGACAACACAAGCCATCCGCACTACCATCGCTAGCAGTCGCCACGTACCAGGACGGCCGCCCGTCCCCTGTCAGGAGTTAGAGGCCGTGAACGCATTTCTGAACAAGATCGTCACCTGGCTTCGGGCGGGATACCCCGAAGGCGTCCCGCCGCCCGACTATGTTCCCCTGCTGGCCCTGCTGGGGCGGCGTCTGAGTAATGACGAGGTCAAGACCGTGGCCAACGCGTTGATGACGCGTAGCGACTTCGACCATATCGACATCGGCGTGCTCATCACCCAGCTCACCGACGAGCTGCCGAGCGAGGACGATATCGAGCGGGTACGCCAGCGACTGGCCAAAAAGGGTTGGCCCCTTGATGATCCGCGTGAGCCCGCCGACCACGACGAGAACGGCTCCGATCAGGCCTCCGATCATCCGGCGTGACACATCTGCTGCGCGCCCTGCCCGTCCCCAGCGGGCAGACGATGCTCGGCCTGCTCCCCCGCCTCGCTGAGCTGCTGGACGGCCGCGGCGACGCCGTGCTGCCGGTGCCTGCCGATGACACCGATCAGGCACATTTCCTCGCCTCCGAACTGTCCGCCGACGAACCCATCGCCGAGGACGTCGCAGTGGTGGTGTCGACCTCCGGCACAACGGGAAAACCCAAGGGCGCCATGCTCACTGGCGGCGCCCTCGCTGCCAGTGGATGGGCTACGCACGCACGCCTGGGCGGTACCGGCCAATGGCTGCTCGCGCTGCCACCCCATCACATCGCCGGAATGCAGGTGCTGCTGCGCAGCATCCAGGCCGGAACCGAACCCGTGGTACTCGACGTCTCGGCCGGTTTCTCCGTACCCGACTTCGTGCGGGCGGCCGCCGAGATGACCGGGAATCGGCGGTATATCTCCTTAGTGGCAACACAATTGGTCAAGACCCTGGACGACCCGGCAGCATCGGAGGCACTTGCCTCCTTCGATGCGGTCCTCCTGGGCGGTGGTCCTCTACCCGCCCCTGTCGCCGTTCGGGCGGCCCAAGCGCGAGTCCCGGTGGTACGGACCTACGGCATGAGCGAGACCTGTGGGGGATGCGTGTACGACGGCGTTGCCCTCAATGGCGTCGTGGTGCGCATCGGTCCGGAGGGGCGGATCAGCCTCGGCGGCACCACGGTGGCGGCCGGATATCGAAACATGCCCGACCACAAGTCTTTTGCGGACCCAGGGTGGTTCCACACCGATGACTTCGGCGAGTTCGACAACGGACGGCTACGAGTATTGGGACGGTTGGACGAGGCGATCGGCACCGGTGGGCTCACCGTGGTGCCCCAGGTGGTCGAGGCCGCTCTTGCCGCCCATCCGCTGGTCGCCGAGTGCGCGGTGTTCGGTGTGCCCGATGACCGACTCGGCCAGCGTGTCGCCGTCGCGGTGGTGCCGTCTCCGGAGGGCACTCCGACCCTCGATGATCTCCGGGCACATGTCACGGCCGCGCTCGATGGCACCGCTGCACCGCGTGAACTGCACGTCGTCGACGAACTACCCCGCCGCGGGATCGGGAAGCTGGACCGTCGCGCCCTCGTCAAACGCTTCTCTTGACCTCCAGTGCACTTGAGTTCATAGCGTTGCCCACCATGACACTCGAAAAGTTTGTCCTGGGTTCCGCGCCGCTGGTTCGGGACGGTGAACAGGAGATCGTGAGCACCGCGGCCGGAAACAAGACCGGATTGGTGATGGATGCCGACGCGACGGGTGGGGCGGTCAGCGTGCTCAGCATCTATCTGCCGAAGGGTGCCGACGGTGCGGCCCCGCACTTCCACACCCGGTCCACTGAGCTGTTCTACCTGGTGTCGGGGCGACTGGAAATTCTGGCGGGAGATCGTATCGAGGTTCTTGAACAAGGCGACACCCTGCTGGTTCCACGGCTCATGCCGCACGCCTTCGGCGCCACCGCCGATAGCGATGCGAGCATCTTCACGGTGTTGTCCCCCGGCGTGCAGCGCTTCGATTACTTTCGGCTACTTGACCGAATCGTCCACAACAAAGCCGATATCAGCGAGCTCGAGGCCGCACCCGAGATGTATGACAACCACTTCACCACGAGTCCGGTGTGGTCAGAGGGGCGCGGACTGTCGGCATTGGACGCCCGGTAGCGCAGCGGCTAGGCGGCCTCGACAACCGCCTTGATCCGGTTGAGGGTGGTCAGCATGTCACGCCGATTCCTCCGCCCGCGGGCCCAGCCCAGCAGCGCCCAGTAAACCCGTAGCGGCAATGTCGGTGTCAGTTCAAAGGATTCGCTCACATCGGTGGCATCGCCGACAGGCTCGAAGCGATAGCGCCAGGTGTTGACGGTTTTGCCATTGGGCAACAGCACCGCGAACCCGAAGGCGCGGCCACGGTCGCATTCGACGACCCGGCACACAGTCGAATAGATCGGCCCTATTTCGTTGCGCTTGACGTGGCCACGAAAGCGCACACCGACCGCGGGGCCTGTGGCGCCGTCGAGCCATTCGGCCTGGAAAGTCTCCGGGCTGAATTTCCCCGTGTTGGTGATATCGCTGACCAGTTCCCAGATCTTGTCGGCGGGGGCTGCGATGTGCACGGTGACCGAATCACGCATGGGTTGACGGTACCCGCGATGAATCCTGGCGACGGGGCGGGTCTGTATCACCATGACCTTTACCTCGCATTTCGATCAGCGGTTCAGCGAGCCCGGCGCCTCCGCGCCTCCATGGAGCGACGTGTCGGCGCTGCTGGCCACTGCCGAGCTGTATTGGATGACCACCGTCCGCGCGGATGGCAGCCCCCACATGACTCCACTCGTCGGCCTTTGGCAGGGGGACTCGTTCGCGTTCTGCACTGGCCCTACCGAGCAGAAGGCCCGCAATCTCGAATCGAACGGCAGCGTGGCCATTGCCACCGGTATCAGTACCTGGAATGACGGGCACGACATCGTCGTCGAGGGGACGGCCGAACGCGTCATCGACGCCGACACCCTGCAGAACCTCGCGGACGCCTACCTCGAAAAGTACGGCGAGGACTGGAAGTTCACCACGAGCGAGGGTGGGTTCGGCGAGGGCGACGAGTTCGCGATCGTGTTCACAGTGGTGCCGTCGAAGGTGCTGTCCTTCATGAAGAACCCGCACGGACAGACGCGTTACGTTCGCTAGGGCAGCTCGATCGGGAGTTTCACGCCGTCGTGTGCGCGGCAGTGTGCGCAGGAGTCGACGGATTCGGTGGCGGTGACGGCGGCGCGCACCAGCTCCTTGAATCCGCCGATGTTCCGCTCGAATTCCGCGAACACATCCACGGCTCGCACTCCCTGGCCGTGTTCGATACCGGCGTCCAGATCGGTGACCAAGGCTATTGCGGCGTAGCAGATTTCGAGTTCGCGGGCCAGCACAGCCTCGGGGTAGCCGGTCATGTTGACCAGAGTGAATCCCTGCGACGCGTACCACCGGCTTTCGGCGCGGGTCGAGAACCGCGGTCCCTGCACCACCACCATGGTCCCGCCGTCGACGGCACCGGGTTGCAGGGAGACAGCACGCAGCCCGGGGCAGTACGGGTCCGCGAACTCCACATGGATACCGCCGCTGTCGAAGTAGGTCTGCTCACGTCCGCTGGTGCGGTCCACCAGTTGATCGGGCACCACGATGGCGCCGGGACCCAGGTCCGGGGTCAGGCTGCCGACGGCGCACGGCGCGAAGACCCGGCGCACTCCCAGCGCACGCAAGGCCCACATGTTGGCGCGATAGGGCACGGTATGCGGCGAGAATTCGTGGCTGCGGCCATGCCGAGGCAGGAACGCCACCTCGCGCTCCCCAACCAGCCCGATCGTGATGGGTGCGCTGGGCGGACCGTACGGCGTCTCCGGGGTGACGCTCCGCACGGGTTTGTCGAAGAACGAGTAGAAGCCGCTACCACCAATCACCGCGAGCATCCCGATATTGTCGTTCAACGCTTCGGCTTGCGACCAGTTGGGGTGTGCGGCCGCACTGCACAAATAGTTAGTCGCCCAAATACCCGCAATAGTTCCCGACAAATTTCGGCTGCCAATTTCTCAATTTACCAAGCAATACATACGTAGTTGCCGCAACCGAATAGCAGAGCGAATACTCCCGCTCCTGGCGATCGCGTCGCAGGTGTATGAATTGCTGGTGGAAATTCAGACTTGCCCGCCGATAATGCCTCCGGCTCGCTGGCCTTGACGCGCCCCAGGTCGAGGCTACGGTGGGGAGATGAATTCGATTGGGCCTCAACTACATCGAAGACAGTTCCTGATAGCTACCGCAGCATCCGCCGGAGCCCTGGCACTCGCGTCATGTGCCGATCAGCCTGGGGAAGGAACGGCCCCCACGAAGGAGACAACCAGCGTGTATGAATTACCGAATCTGGACTGGGATTATTCAGCCCTGGAGCCGCATATTTCCGGCGAGATCAACCAACTCCACCACGACAAACACCATGCCGCATATGTCAAGGGCGCCAATGACGCCGTGGACCAGCTCGCCGAGGCTCGAGCGAAGGGCGACAACGCCACGATCCTGCTACTGGAAAAGAACCTCGCGTTCAATCTCGGCGGCCACGTGAACCACTCGATCTGGTGGAAAAATCTCTCCCCGAACGGCGGTGACAAACCGCAGGGCGACCTGGCTGCCGCGCTCGACCAGCAGTTCGGGAGCTTCGACAAGTTCCGCGGGCAGTTCTCCGCGGCTGCCAACGGTGTTCAGGGCTCGGGCTGGGCATGGCTCGGGTACGACACCCTCGGCAAGAAGCTGCTGACTTTCCAGATGTACGACCAACAGGCCAACGTGCCGTTCGGTACCGTCCCGCTCCTCGGCCTGGACGTCTTTGAGCATGCGTACTACCTGCAATACAAGAACGTGAAGGCCGACTACGTCAAGGCCTTCTGGAACGTGGTGAATTGGCCCGATGTACAGGCACGTTTTTCCGCGGCACTATCGAAGACACCTGGCTTGATCTTCCCGTAGCGAATGTTCGGACGCGGCCATGGCAGGATCGCCACATGGCCAGCGTCGCGCAATGGATCGAAGGTTCCCGCCCCCGCACCTGGCCCAACGCGCTGGCACCGGTGATCGCGGGCACGGGCGCCGCTGCGGCCGCCTGCTCGGCTGTGTGGTGGAAAGCCCTGCTGGCGTTGGCTGTATCGGTATGCATGATCATCGGCGTCAACTTCGCCAACGACTACTCCGACGGAATCCGCGGGACGGATGACGACCGGGTTGGTCCGCTGCGCCTCGTCGGTTCTCGGCTGGCGTCCCCGTCAGCGGTCAAGGCCGTCGCCATCGGGTTCCTGGCCCTGGGTGCGGCGGCAGGTTTGGCACTGGCCATCACGACCGCCTGGTGGCTGGTGGCGGTTGGTGTGGTGTGCGTCGCCGGCGCCTGGTTCTACACCGGTGGGTCGAAACCCTACGGATACAGCGGTTTTGGCGAGATCGCCGTCTTCGTGTTCTTTGGCTTGGTGGCCGTTTTGGGCACCGAGTACGTGCAGATCCGGGCGGTCAGCCCCATCGGCGTGGCGCTGGCGGTGGCGATCGGCAGCTTCTCCAGCGCGGTACTGGTCGTCAATAACCTGCGGGACATTCCCACCGATCGCGAATCAGGGAAGATCACGTTGGCCGTCAGGTTGGGCGATGCGCGCACCCGGATCCTGTTCCCGGCACTGCTTAGCGTCCCGATCCTGGTCAGCATCGGCCTGGGCGTCCGTCACCCGTGGTACCTACTGGGCCTCGTGATGCTGCCCCTGATGGTCAAGGCGGCTCGTCCGGTGGTCACTAAAGCCCAAGGGCCAGCGCTGATCCCGACGCTGCGTGACACCGGACTCGCCATGCTCGGCTGGGCGGTTCTCACCGCCTCCGCGCTGGCCTGGTTGAGCTAAGCGCCCGAGGGCCGCTACGAAAAGTTCTTACAGACAACGCCGGTGTTTTGGCATGTAACACCGGTGTGGTCGGGTGCGCTCACCCATCCGCCCCCTTGTGTGTAGCCCGGAGGTAGATCTGAGCGATTCGGGTTACCGGTGGCATCGCAAAATATCCAGCTGTTCTGGCACGCATGTCCCTGGCCCTGGGGAAGCGTTCCCCAGCCGCTGTTGCCATCCCTGCCGGGCTGCTGATTGGTGAATGACTGACGCGAACCATCTCCCACGCCCGGTCCGGGTATTGGCGGCTCGATCGGGCCCGCCAGCGATTCCCCTACCGCCGGCTCGCGCAGAACACTGACGCCCTGCACCCCGAGTCCATAGAGCGGTAGAGCTAACAGCGCCGTACAACAAAGAATGTTTCTTGCCTTGGTAAGTGCATACATGTCGACTCCGTGAGGTCCGCGTATTCAGGTGCGGCCCCCGGTAACCCACTGCCAACGAAAGCGCTAGGCGCCGCTTGTATGTCACTCACAGTACACCTTTTGTTCATTTTAATTCAATCTGAAGTTAATGGATGCGGAAACCCCTACCCCGGAAGGGGTATGCGTGCCGCGATGGGGGTCCAACCGCCCGCTACCTGGACCGGAAGCTCGGCAAGGCGATGGCCGCACGAAGGGACCGCCGCCATCGGCAGATTCTGACGAGGGCTGCAGCCAATGACCTGTTGACCATGGAACACCCCAGTGGTAAGAGGTGATTCGAGCGCCTCGTGGCCAGTCGAAGCGTGCCTCAGGCCTCGCGATTTCAACGTCATAAATTCGCTCACGACAAGACCGATGCCCGTCTCCGCTAATGCGATATGTCCTCGGCCCTGCCCCAGCTCCGCCAGTCGTCGAAGCCGCTAAGCGGCCTGATCGAGCAGACCGACCACAGCCTGCCGCAGTTCATCGGCAGGCACGCGCTCGGTGATGACGGCCAATGCCACCGGGTCGCAGCCGCGCAGGATGCCCAGCACCATGTGCTCACACCCGATCCAATTGTCTTTGTGTGCAATGGCTTCCCGCAGCGCCAGCTCCAGGCATTTCTTGGCCGACGAGTTGAACGGGATCATGCCGAACGGACGCCAGCCACGGATACGCCCCTTACGACGCCCCGACTGTTCGAAGGCCTTGTCGAACGCCTGCGGGCCAAAGACTTTCGAGACGCTGTCGCGCACCTGGGAAAGGTCGATGCCAATCGCCTTGAGCGCCTGCGCGTCCTCGTCATCCAACGGCGGTTCCTGCGCACCTGCGCGCAGCCGGTCGCGGACGGTGTCGGCCGTCAGGCCGTATCCACCCAATAACGCGGTCAGCGACTCACCGGCACTCTCCAACACACCGACCAGGACATGCTCGGCGCCGATGCGGGATTCGTCCATCTCGCGGGCTTCTTCCTGCGACAGCACCACAGCGACCTTCGCCGACTTCTGGAACTTCTCGAACATGGCTGCTCACTTCCTCGCGCGGTTGTATTTCTGATGCACTGCCTGGCGGCTCACTTCGAGCGCCTCGGCGATGGCCTGCCAGCTCCAGCCCTGGCCGCGGGCGTTGGCGACGTGGATCGCCTCCAGTCGTTCGCACAGGCGCCGCAGGGCCTGCACTGCCCGCAGGCCCACGGCCGGATCGGTACTGCTGATGGCGTCGTCCAGATCAGCAGTCGGGAGATCGCTCATGTCTGTCAACATAGATTGACATCCCAGATGCGTCAAGGAAAGTTGACACGTCAAGGTGCGCGTCGACACGCCCGTTTACGGCGGAAATAAGCGACACGAATCCGCCACAAGGCGGAGTGTCGGCGAGAACTAGTCTTTCGGCTTCTCGCCGCGCAACCGCGCCTGCAGGTCGGCACGCTCGGCACGGCGCCGCTCGTCGACGACGGCAATGCTTGCGGTCACCCGACGGCGCAGCGGTGCGAACACCGCCATACCCAACGGCAGCGCGATGATCAACGCGAACAAGATCGCGACCGCCAACGGGAAGTCCGCGTAGCCAATGAGCCGGGCCACCCCGAAAATGACGAGCGTCAAGACGACCGCGAGACCCAACCGCGCCAGGGTGTACAACGCGATATCCATAGCGAGCCGGCTCCCCGGCGACCGTTCAGCCACGTCACCACCCTATCGTTGCCAAAACGCAGACGTTGGCCGCGCGTATATTCGGAGTTAGTTGTTCAGGAGGCTCTTGTGTATTACGTGCTCATCGCGGCTGTGCTCGCGGCGCTGATCTATGCGGGTTGGCGGATCAGCCAATCCGTCCCGACCCGTCCGCAGACCCGCGTCACCGGCCCCGACGACGACCCCGAATTCCTCTGGCGCATCAGCAGGGACGATCCGTCCGAACACTGAAGTTGTGCGGCGAGCGGCCGCACCACTAGCGACTAGCCCCGGAACGTCTGCTGCTGCTGGCGTTGCGTGCCGGTGAATCCCTGCGCCACAACGGCGGCCAACTCGATGAGCGAGCGACGCGTCGCGGGCCGCAGCCGGTCCAGGCTGATCTCGGCGCCCTCTTCCAAGTGCGGATCGAATGGCACCAACCGCACTGCACGGCACCGACGCGAGAAGTGGTCGACGACCTTCTGCATATCGACCTTGCCCGAACGCGGGCGCACCGCGTTGATGACGGCAACAGATCGGCGCACCAGCTCCCGGTGCCCATGCGCATCGAGCCAGTCAAGGGTCGCCGAAGCGCTGCGCGCACCGTCCACCGACCCGGAGCTGATGACGACCAGCGTGTCGGCCTGCTCCAGCACCGACGACATCGCCGAGTGCATGAGTCCGGTACCGCAGTCGGTGAGCACCACGCTGTAGAACTTTTCCAAGATCTCCAGGGTGCGCGAGTAGTCCTCGGCGCTGAAGGCTTCCGATACCGCCGGATCGCTCTCCGACGCAAGCACCTCCAGACGGCTCGGCCCCTGCGAGGTGTAGCTGCGGACATCGCTGTAGCGCTGGATCGAGTTCGCGTCACGCAGCAGGTGACGCACCGTCGCCGGCGTCTCCAGCGGCACCTTCTGGCTCAGCGTTCCGCGGTCCGGGTTCGCGTCGACGGCGATCACCCGATCACCGCGGATCGACGCGAAGGTCGAGCCGAGGGTGGCAGTGACGGTTGTCTTGCCGACGCCGCCCTTGAGGCTCAGCAGGGCGATCTTGTAGCAGCCCTGCAGTGGCTGGTTCACCTGGGCGACGAGGTCGTTTTCCTCGGTCTTCTTGGTGCCCTCGCCGAGGTTGACCGTCCCGAACGACGCGCGGTATACGGTCTTTCGCCAACCGGCGGACGGCGCCGGCTTATGCGGGCGCAGCAGTGCCGAGGTGGACAGGTCACGCGAGGAGGGCGGCAGCTCGGGTCGAACCTGGGCGCCGATCCCGGTCTGCTGGCCGCCGACCGGGGTGTAGTACCGAGAGCCACTGACAGGAGGCTGCTGGGCCTGCTGCGGGATACCCGTTGCGGGGGTGTCGCTACCCCAGCGATCGGCCGTGAAGGGAGTCGGCGCGGCCTGCTGCTCACCGATATCGCTGAATCGGTTGTCGGCTCTAAAGCCACCCGGGCCACCGGACGATCCGGCCGCACCGATCGCGGTGGGATCGGTGATCTCTTGCGCTCCCGACGGGGTGAAGTCCAGCGGTGCGAACGAGCCGCCGAGCGTGTTCAGCGAAGGCACCGAGGGATCGTGCCCGCCCAAGCCGGCGATGTCCTGCTGTGGCGCGAACGGGTCCTGGAACGGGATCGCCTGGAACTGCTGCGTCATCTCATGAGGCTGCTGCGGCACGCCCTGGCCGTACATCACGGGCTGCGCCGGTTCCTGCGCTGCCCATGGCGGAGCCGTGGGCCCGCTGTGCGCCTCGTCGGCGTACGGCGACGGCCCATCCGGCGCGCGGTGCGCGGGATAGTCAGACATCGATCCCCCAATGCATTGGTCGGATGTGCAGCTCGAGTTCGGAGAGCACTAGGTTCGCACCCTATCGCAGGTGTGATGGGCCCATCCGGCGGAACAGTCCCCCAGACTTCACGCCTAGTTCACGCCGGCGTACGAGTGCAGACCGACCGTCACCAGATTGACGAAGAAGAGGTTGAACACCATCGCGATGAATCCGGCGACGTTGATCCATGCCGCCTTCCTGTCTCGCCAGCCGGCCGTCGATCGTGCGTGCAGGTAGGCGGCGTAGATAACCCAGGCGATGAAGGAGACCGTCTCTTTGGGGTCCCAGGCCCAGAATCGGCCCCACGCCTCCTCGGCCCAGATCGCACCGAAGATCACGCCGAACCCGAAGATGGGGAATCCGAAGATGGTGGTCCGATACGCCAACCGGTCGAGCGTCTGGGCGTCGGGCAGCCGCCGGACCATCGTTCTGATGAGCGACTCGCGCGAAGAAGCTTCGGCATCGTCCGGGAAGTACATCTTGACCAAGAACAAGATGCTCGCCACGCCGGCGACCAGGAAAACACCCGACCCGAGGCTGACCACCGACACGTGAATGGGCAGCCAGTACGACTGCAACGCCGGCATCACCGGTGCGGCATAGGTATAGAGGTACCGGCCCGACACCGTGAGCAGGATCAGCACCGGAATCAGCACAAACACCCACAGCGCACGATTGGATCTCTTACGCAGCACCACCCCCGCCGTGATCAAGCCGCAGGCGCAGGTCAGGTTGATGAACTCATACATGTTGCCCCAGGGCACCCGGGTGGTAGCGAGCCCGCGCAACACGATGCACACCAGCAGCAGTCCGATGCCCAGGTAGACAAGCGCCAACCCGGCGCCGCCGACCTGCTCACCGAGCGGGCGTTTGCCCTTCGGCACCACCAGACCCGGCCGATTTTCGTCGGCGGACACCACTTCGCCGCCCGAGCTGACGAGCTCCCGCTGGGCGGTCTTGCTGCTCTGCCGGTACGCCAGCTCGATGGCCAACAGCACCAGCGCACCGACCATCACCACGATCGCGGAGGTGAAGGCGTAGTCGGAAAACCTGGCCAGATTCACGTCGATATCGGTCGAATTCATTCGGCATCCTCATCTGTGTGGCCGTTCCCGGCTGCGACGACGGGCAGACCGTCAAGACAGCGGTCGCACAACCGCTCGAACTCATCGCCCCAGCCGGAGCTGTCGGTACGCGCCAGCCCTCCGAGCTCGATGTTTACCGTACCCGCGACCGCGCCGGGAGTAAGCCGAGCCCAGACACGACGGCGCTTGATGATCAGCGACACCACGAGGCCCGCCATCATGGTCAGGGCGAAGATCAGCACCCACAGTTGAGCGGGGTCACGTGACACCTGCAGGTTCACGAAGTTGACGGCGCCTTCGAACCTGATGATGGTGCCGTCGTTCAGCTTGACCGACTGCCCCGGCAGCAAGTTGGCGCGCGCCACCTGGTTTAGCCGCTTCTGTTCGATCATCCGGGGGTCGAGCTCGAAGATCGACTGGGCACGGCCCGAGTCCAGCCCGGTGTCACCGCGGTAGATGTTGATGGCCACCGCAGGCTTACGCATCTCCGGGAAGCTGGACGAAAGCAAGGTGCCGTGCAGCTGCTCCGTGGGTGCGAACAGTCCCTGAATGGCGATCTGGTTCTTGCGACGCACGTTGGGATCCGGATACGTCCCGGCCGGCGGATCAATCCGCACCGCACCAGAGGACAGCAGCGTCCTCGGGTCGTCAGGGCGCCACTGGATGGTCTCACTGCGCTTACGGCCGTCCGGGAAAGTCACCGTGAAGGTGGGTGCGTATCCGTAGCCGAGCAGGTAGACGCGGTTGCCATCGACGCGCAGCGGGTGGTTCATCTCCAGCCGATAGGGCCGCCAGTTGTTGGCCTGCAGGTCGCTGGCGGCTTGGTACTCGATATTGGATTCAAATGAATGTGCTTGTCCCGACGCCAAATATGTCGCTTTGAAATCTTTGACCTTGACGCAGACGGGGTCCAGGCTGGTGCCGTCGACGGTGTTGCCCGCCCGGAACGAGTCAAAGGCGGCGGGCGATGACGAACAGAATCCCGGACCGTTGTTGGCGATGACGATGACATTGCCCTCGTATCCGAACAGCTTGCCGACGGCGAACGCGACGAGCAGGCCCACCAATGAGAGGTGGAAAACCAGGTTCCCGAACTCGCGCAGGTAGCCCTTTTCGGCCGATATTTCGGTTATCTCGCCGTTCTGACCGGTGGTCTTGCGCCAACCCTTGAGGTGGCCGTCGATGATTGCGGCAACAGCGGACTGGTCGGCCCGCACGGTGCTCTTCGTATTCTTGGGCAGGCGCCCCAGATTTCGTGGCACCGGAACCGGCTGCGCGCGAAGCGCCTTGGCGTGTTCCACGGTCCGCGGGATGATGCATCCGACCAGCGAGATGAACAGCAGCACGTAGATCGCCGTGAACCAGAAGCTGGAGAACACGTCGAAGGCCTGTACTCGGTCGAGCCAGGGGCCCAGGGTGGAGTGCTCCACCAGGTACTCGTCGACCTTGGCTTCGTTGAGTGCACGCTGCGGCAGCATCGCACCGGGTATCGCACCGAGAGCAAGCAATACGAGCAGCGCCAGCGCGGTGCCCATGGAGGTCAGACCGCGCCAGGTGTTCCGCACGAAGGCCAGAATCCTTCTCATCAGATGGGCAACCTCGCGTCGGTGACGAATGAGTCACGCACCCAGGCAACGAAGTCCGCCCACACTCCGGTCACCAAGGCTATTCCGACCACCAGCAGTGCAATACCGCCGATGACCTGGATGGTGCGGGCGTGCCGCCGCAGCCACTCCAAACCGCGCACCGCGCGCGCCGATCCAAAGGCCAGCAGCAGGAACGGGATGCCCAGCCCAAGGCAGTACGCGATCACCAACGCGATCCCGCGGGCCACATCGGCGCCCTCGGTGGCCGATGCCACCGCGATGACCCCGGTCAAGGTGGGGCCCAGACAGGGCGTCCACCCGAGCGCGAACACCGCACCCAGCAGCGGCGCACCGGCCACTGTGGACAGGCGGCGGGGCGTGAACCGGATATCGCGCTGCAGCGCCGGGACCAGACCGATGAACACCAGTCCCATCGCAATCGTGATGACGCCGCCGATACGTTGCAGCAGAACCTGATTGGTGATGAGCGTGGTCGTCATGCCCATCACGGCCACCGTGCCCAGTAGGAACACCGCGGTGAATCCGGCTACAAACAACAGTGCGGATCCGGTGATTCGCAGCCGTGCGCCGCGTCCGCCGTCCTCATCATCAGCACCCACCGCGGCCGCGAGATAGGACAGGTACCCGGGCACCAGCGGGATCACACACGGCGAGGCGAACGACACCAGCCCGGCCAGAGCACAGGCACCCAGCGCCAGCAGCAGCGGTCCACTGGTCGCCACCTCCTGGAAAGAGGAGCCGGCGTCGGCGAGAATCACTTCATGTCTCCTGCAGGCTCTTTCGCAACACGTTCGACGACAGGCAGCAGATCCTCGGTGAGTAGCTCACGCAGGAACACTGCGGCCACGCGGTGCTGACGGTCCAGCACCAGGGTGGCCGGGATGGCCCCGGTGGGGAACTTCTTGCCGAACGCGATAAGCGTGCGCATCGGTGGGTCATAGATTGACGGATACGGAACCTTGCGGTCGGCCACGAAGTCCTGTGCCTTGGTGATCTCGTTGTCCCGGACGTTGATGCCCAAGAATTCGACGGGGAGCTCCGCACCCTGCGCATGGGTGGCCTTGTAGACGTCTTCCAGGGCCGAGAACTCCGAACGACACGGACCGCACCACTGCCCCCACACATTGAGGACGACGGCCTTTCCGCTGAAATCGTTGAGCGACAGCGTCTTTGTGGGATCCAGGAGGCTTGGCCCTTCGATGGGGCCGGGCGTCTTCCGCGTCTCGGGCGGGTCGTAGAAGATATCGGTCTTACCGCCCGGTGAGACGAATTGGAACTGCCCGCCGCGCGCGACCGCGTCATCACCGGTGGAACACGCGGTGATGAGCAGTACCAGCGCGGCCATCGCCGCGACCACACGTCGCACCGACTACCCCGCCGGTTCCGAGTACACGACGTCGACGAAATCCGGCCCCTCGAACACCAGCGAGGTGAGCGACGCGACATTGCACTGGCGCTTGCGCGGGTCATGCCACAGTCGCTTGTCGAGCAGATACTGGCGCGCGGTCCACACCGGCAGCTGATGGCTCACGCACACCGCTTCGGCACCCTCGGCGCGGGTGCGGGCGCGGTCGATCGCCGCCGTCATCCGGTGGGCGATATCGCTGTACGACTCTCCCCAAGACGGGGTGAACGGGTCCCGCAGCTTCCACCAGTTACGGGGGTCACGCAATGCGCCGTCACCCACCGACACCCGCATACCCTCGAAGGAGTTCCCGGCCTCGATGAGGTCCTCGTCGGTGACGATGGTGAGCCCGTGAGCTTCGGCGATGGGCGTGGCGGTCTGCTGGGCACGTAACAGCGGTGAGGCGACTACGGCGGTAATCTTGTTATCCACCAACGATTTCGCCACCGTCGCGGCCTGCGCCTGGCCCTTTTCCGACAGCCGGAAATTTGGCAGCCGGCCGTACAGAATTCCTTCGGGGTTGTGTACCTCGCCATGGCGCATCAAATGAACGATGGTGCGGGTCATCGGGTTTCTTACCTCTCCTCAACAGAGGCCGCGGCTCGGGCAGCGGCAGGCAAAGCGTCGGCGATACGGTCGAACGCCTCGTCATCGAGGGCGGTTGAAACGAACCAGGTCTCGAACGCACTCGCCGGCAGATACACGCCACGGCTCAGCAGTGCATGGAAAAACGCGGGGTATCGCCACGTTTCCGTCGCCTTCGCGGTCTGAAAATCGTGCACCGGCTCGGCACCGAAGAAGACGCTGAACATGTTGCCGGCCCGGCTGATCTGATGTGGAACACCCTCGGCGTCCAGCGATGCGGTGAGCAGCGCGATGATCGCGTCAGCGTTACGGTCAAGCGTCTCATACGCTTTGGCGTCTGCAGCACGTAACGAGGCCAGCCCTGCGGCGACCGCGATTGGATTGCCGGACAGCGTGCCGGCCTGGTACACCGGCCCCAGCGGCGCGAGGCGCTCCATGATGTCGGCGCGGCCACCGAAAGCCGCAGCCGGCAGACCACCGCTCATCACCTTGCCAAAGGTGTACAGATCGCCAGGCACCTGTTCGACCCCGAACCAGCCGGATCGGCTGACCCGGAAGCCCGTCATGACCTCGTCCATGATGAGCAGTGCGCCATGGTCTTCGGCGATGCGGCGCAGCCCGGCGTTGAAATTCGGGGCCGGGGCCACGGTGCCCATATTGCCTGCGGCGGCCTCGGTGATGACCGCGGCGATCTGGTCACCCTGCTCGGCGAATGCGCGAGCCACTGCGCCGATATCGTTGTAGGGCAACACGATTGTGTCAGCAGCCGCAGCGCCGGTGACACCGGGCGTTGAGGGTAGCGCCAGGGTGGCGACCCCCGATCCGGCGTCGACAAGCAGCGCGTCCACGTGGCCGTGATAGCAGCCGGCGAACTTGATGATCTTGGGCCGTCCGGTGAATCCGCGTGCCAGGCGCACCGCGCTCATGGTGGCCTCGGTGCCGGAGTTGACCAGACGCACCCGCTCCACCGGTGCCACGCGGTCGATGATCTCCCGCGCCAGCTCGATCTCCCCCGCGGTGGGGGCGCCATAGGACGTACCGCTTAGCGCGGCCTCCCGGATGGCATCCACGACCGCCGGGTGAGCATGCCCCAAGATCATCGGGCCCCACGAGCAGACCAGGTCGACGTATCGGTTGTCGTCGACATCGGTGAGCCAGCACCCGGAGCCCGATCTAATGAACGGCGGCGTACCGCCTACCGCGGCGAAGGCACGCACCGGCGAATTCACACCACCGGGGATGACGGCGGAGGCCTCGGCGAACAGTCGCGCAGAGTTAGGCAGCGATGAGGACGCGTCAGGCACGGCATCCAGTGTCTCAGCAGCCGCCAAATCGTCCACTACAGGGTGTAGTGGATCAGGTAGGTGTCAGCGCGAAGGTGGGGTGATCGGCGTCCTCGGGCAGCTTGGCGAAGTAACCATCGACCACCTTTCCGGCTTTCGGCTTGTAGGCGGCGATGATGGGCGCGCGGTCGGCCGCCGGGACCTCGGCGGCCGTGTATACCGTGCTGGCGCCCTTGACCGTCAGCGTCACCTGCGGGTTGGCCCGGATGTTCTTGACCCATTGGCTCTCGCCGCGGGTGGATACCAGGTACTTGACGCCAGCGACGTCGACAGTGGCCACAGGGATCTGCTGCGACTCTCCGCTGACCCGCTTGGTGATCGTGAGGGTCTCACCAATATTGGCGGCCATGGCCACCCGGTTGAAGATGTTCTTCACGAACCATGGGGGCTTGAGGTATGCCATGAATCACAGTTTGATGGGGGCATGCAAATACCGCAATCGGTCGCACGTATCAACAAGTACGTCACCAACCCCATCCAGCGGTTGTGGGCGGGCTGGGCACCGAGCTTCGCGATCATCGAGCACAAGGGCCGCAAGTCCGGCAAGGAGTTCCGAACACCCGTCACGGCGTTCCTAACGCCTGACGGCGTTGCCATCCTGCTGACTTATGGCCCGGACCGCGACTGGCTCAAGAACCTGCAAGCCGCCGGAGGCGGGAAGGTTGTGCGCCGAGGCAAGACACACACCGTGGTCAACCCCCGGGTCGTCAACCGGGATGAGGCCGCGACGCTGGTGAAGAGCCGCACGTTCGGGAAACTCCCGTTCGAGCAGGCCGTACTGCTGACCTACGCCTAACTTCCATCCCGCGAGCAGACACGTATTGCACACAGATCGCAGGTCGAGCGTGCAATACATGTCTGCTCGCGAGGGGAAACGCGAAAGCGCCTACCAGATCTTCACGAACTTGCCCGGCGCGTTCACCATGGGATCGCCTGACAGACAGCCGAAATCGGCGGCGAACGGTGCGACATTCAGCACCACACCGTTGACGCGTAACGCGGCCGGAGAGTGCGGATCGCTGGCCAGCTGCGTGATGGCGTCCTCGGGTCGTTGCTTGTCACGCCAGATCCTGGCGTAGTTCAGGAAGAACCGCTGCTTGGCGTTGAATCCGACAATGCCGCTGAGCGTGTCCCCGCTGCCCTTCTTGGCCAGTTCGGCGACCAGCGCGTCATAGGCGGTGTTGATACCGCCGAGATCGGCGATGTTCTCCCCCAAGGTGAGCTTGCCGTCGACGTGCAGCTCGGGATGGCCCGGAATCGGCGCGTAGGCGTTGAACTGCTCCACCAGCCGGTTGGCACGCTTCTCGAACTCCTCTCGATCGTTCGGCGTCCACCAATTGACCCGGTTGCCCTCACCGTCGAACTGGCTGCCCTCGTCGTCGAACGCATGGGTGAACTCGTGACCGATCACCGCACCGATACCGCCGTAGTTGAACGCGGGATCACCCTTGGCGTCATAGAACGGTGCCTGCAGGATCGCGGCGGGAATGGTGATGCTGTTCTCGGTGGGGTCGTACTGAGCGTTGACCGTCTGCGGCGTCATCCCCCACAGCGACCTGTCGGTGGGGTGCCCGATCTTGCCCATGTCGAAGTCGTGGTTGAACTTCAGCGCCGTGGCCCGGTCGGCGTAGAAGTTATCGCCTGCCAGCTTCAGCTTCGAGTAGTCCCGATTTTTATCGGGGAACCCCACCTTGAGGATCAGCTTGTCCCACTTGCCCTTTGCGGCAAGTTTGGTCTGCGGGCTCATCCAGTCGACGGCCTCGATGCGTTTGCGCAACGCCTCCTTGACGTTGCCCACCACTTCGGTGGCGGCGTGCTTCGCGCGATCGCTGAACATCCGGTCGACGTACAACTGTCCCAGCGCGGGACCCACCAGCTTGTTGACGATCTCAACGCCCTGCTCCCACCGCTGCCGCTGTGCCGTGGTTCCGGTAAGCGCCGACTTGTACTTGAAGGCGTTGTCCCGGAATGCCTTCGACAACGCGTCAGCCGACCGATGTACCGCATGGAACGTCAGGTACGACTTCCAGGTGTCCACGTCAGTGGTGGCGAGCAGCCGATCGAACGTCGTGAAGAACTCGGTCTCGGCCAGCGAGAACGGCCTGGCGGGCGGAGCTCCGAGCGCCTTCAGGTAGGCGCCCCATTCGAAATGCGGTGTCACCGCGTCGGCCTGCTCGACGGTCACCAGCTTGTACTGATTGGCCGGATCGCGTCGCTGCACCGGGCTTAACGTCGCGGCGGCCAATCCCGATTCAAGCGAGGCCACCTGCTCTGCACGAACCTTGGCGGCCCCCTGGTCCGCTCCGATCAATCCGAAGGTCGACGTGATGTACGAACGGTAGGCATCGAACACGGTCGCGTACTTCGGATCGGTGTAGTAGTCCTTGGCGGGCATGCCCAGCGCGTCGGCGGTGGCATAGCCGATCTGCTCGGTGGCGTTCGCGTAATCCGCACCGGCCGTGAAATCGAACACCAAATGCTGTCCGGTGGCTCCATCGGCGGCCAGAAACGCCGCGAGCTCCTCGGGTGACGTGATCTGCTCGATCGCGGCGAGCGTTGGCCGGATGGGGTCATATCCCGCGGAGTCCAGCTTCGCGTCATCGGTGGCAGCCCGATAGAGGACACCGACCTGATAGTTGACGGACTCATGGTCGGCGGTCCCGAGCCCCGAGACCGCACCATCGAGGATCTCGTGCTGAACCTTGCGGGACTCATCGGCCAGCATGTCGAAGCTGCCATAGCTGGACTTGTCCGCGGGGATGGTGGCCTGCTCGACCCACTTGGCGTTCACAAACCCGTTGAGGTCGGCACACGCGGCAAAACGCATGCTCAGCTGAGCGTTGTCGAACGTCGGAACGGGAGCGTTCGACGCCACCGGGGCGGTCGGCTGGTCTCGGGTACACCCTGAGATGGACATGGCCAGCACTAATGCCGCCACACCGGCGGATCGACTTACACGCATGCCCACCATTTTGCCCATCTACGCCGCCGCGTCGAGCATCACGTCGATGAGCCGCGTGCGCGAAGAGGATCCAGCACCTGTGGCGGGTTTCACTGAGAGTAGGAATTGGTTCGACTGGCTAACGGTCGTACGCTGGCACGAGTGCCGGTGCAGGAGATGTTTTTCGTCGCGCTTGCCGCTTTCGGTGCCGGCGCAATCAACGTGGTCGCCGGGTCGGGCACCCTCATCACCTTCCCCACGCTCATCGCGTTCGGCTATCCACCGGTGGTCGCGACGATGTCCAATGCCGTCGGGCTGACGGTCGGCAGCATGACGGGCGTCTGGGGATACCGCCGCGAACTGTCCGGACAATGGTCGCGACTCAAATGGCAGATACCCGCGGTGCTGCTCGGCGCACTCATCGGTTCGTTCCTGCTGCTGCACCTACCCGAGAAGACGTTCGTCACCATCGTGCCGATACTGCTGATCCTGGCGCTTGTTCTGGTGGTGGTTGGGCCGCGCATTCAGGCGTGGGCGCGAAAGCGTTCTGAAGCGCAGGGCCTGGACGCCGACCATGTCCCTCCGGGCCGTATGGCCGCGCTCACCGGAGGCAACTTTCTTGTCGGGATCTACGGCGGGTACTTCACCGCTGCCCAAGGAATCATGCAGATCGCGGTGATGGGCGCTCTACTGCCTGAATCCATGCAGCGGATGAACGCCGCCAAGAATGTGCTCGCAATGGTCACGAATATTGTTGCGGCTCTTGCCTATACGATCGTTGCCTTCGACCGGGTGAGCTGGACCGTGGCGGGAATCATCGCGGTTGGTTCGTTTGCCGGCGGTCTGGCGGGTGCACGCTGGGGGCGCAGGCTCTCGCCCGGCGCGCTGCGCGTGGTGATCGTGGCGGTGGGCCTGATCGGCCTGTGGCGCTTGCTTTTCTGAGCGTCGACACGCCGTCCTGTGGCGACAAAGTGCGATACGGAACCGCCACCACACGGCGTGTCGGCGCTAGAGGGGACGGAAGGTTCGCAGCCGCAGGCTGTTCAGCACCACGAAGACCGATGACACTGCCATCGCTGCCCCCGCGATCATCGGGTTGAGCAAACCCAATGCGGCCAGCGGAATCGCGGCGGTGTTATAGGCGAAAGCCCAGAACAGGTTGGCCTTGATGGTGCCAAGTGTCTTGCGCGACAAACGCAGTGCCGTCGGCACGGTGGTGAGGTCACCACGCACCAGGGTCAGGTCGCTGGCCTCGATCGCGGCATCGGTACCCGTGCCCATGGCCATCCCGATATCGGCGGTCGCGAGTGCGGCGGAGTCGTTGACACCGTCGCCCACCATGGCCACCTTCTTGCCCTCGGCCTGCAAACGTTTGACGACATCAGCCTTCTCGGTGGGCTTGACCCCGGCGATCACATTGCCGGGGTCAATGCCGACTTCCTCCGCGACGCGCGCGGCCACCTCGGCGTTATCGCCCGTCAGCAGCACCGGGGTGATGCCCATGGCCTTGAGCTCGTCGATGGCCTGCCGGCTCGACGGCTTCACCGTATCGGCCACCTCGATCTCACCGCGGCGCAATCCGCCCCAGCTGACCGCCGCGGTGGTGTTCTGACCGGGTATGGCCTCAATCGAAACCTCTTGACCGTCCACAAGACCCACAACGCCGATGCCGGGTTCGTTGCGGAAGTTCGTGACGGGCGACAGGATGAGTTGAGCAGCTCCTGCCGCCGCAACGATCGCGTGGGCAACCGGATGTTCGGAGGCCGATTCCACCGAGGCAGCGATGCGCAGGATCTCATCGGCATCGGAGACACCTGACCCGATGCTGCGCCGCACTGCCACGACGCTCATCGCGCCGGTGGTCACGGTGCCCGTCTTGTCGAGCACGACGGTGTCGATGTTCTTGACGTTCTCCAGAACCTCGGGGCCCTTGATCAGCACACCCAGCTGCGCACCGCGTCCGGTACCCACCAGAATGGCCGTGGGCGTGGCTAATCCGAGTGCACATGGGCACGCGATGATCAGCACGGCGACGGCCGCGGTGAACGCCGCGGAGAGCGGGAAGCCGAGCGCCACCCAGGCCACGAACGTCAGCGCCGCGATGCCGAGCACGACAGGTACGAAGATCGACGACACCCGGTCGGCGAGCCGCTGCACCTGCGCCTTGCCGGTCTGCGCATCCGAAACCAGCTGCGCCATCCTCGCCAGCTGGGTATCCGCACCAACCTTGTTCGCGCGGACCACGATCCGTCCGTGGGTGTTGACATAGCCGCCCACCACCGGATCGCCCGCACCCACCTCGACAGGCACGGACTCGCCCGTCATGGTGGAGGTGTCCAACGCCGAGTGGCCGTCGATCACCGCGCCATCGGTGGCTACGCGCTCCCCCGGCCGCACGACGAATTCGTCGCCCACGGCCAGCTGTTCGACGGGGATGCGTGTCTCATGCCCGCCTCGTAACACTGCGACTTCCTTTGCGCCCAGAGACAGCAGCGCGCGCAGCGCCGAGCCCGCCGAACGTTTGGCGCGTGACTCCGCGAACCGGCCCGCGAGCAGAAAGACGGTCACCGCCGCCACCACCTCGAAGTAGACGTGGACGTCGCCGTGGGTGTGCCCGGCACCGGCGAACAGCACCCAGAGCGACCACACGAATGCGGCGATGGTGCCCAACGAAACCAGGGTGTCCATCGTCGACGCGCCATGGCGTGCGTTGACGAACGCGGCGCGGTGGAACGGATAGCCGCCCCACAGCAGGATCGGGGTGGTCAGTGCCGCGACCACGATCTCCCAGCCGGGGAAATGCCATTGCATCACCATCGAGATGGCCACCACCGGGATGGCCAAGATGAGCGAGCCGATGAGCCGCGACTTGAGCTGACGGTCCGGCACATCGTGGCTCATGTGGTCCTGCGAATCGTGACCGGCATGCTCGTGACCGGAACCAGCACCGCGCTGCGAGCCGCCGATCACCTGAGCCTGGTAGCCCACCGACTCGACGGCCTTGACCAGATCCACATCGGAGATCGAACCGTCGTGCTCAACGCGAGCGCTCTCCAACGCGAGATTGACCCGCGCCGTCACACCCTCGATCTTGTTGAGGCCTCTTTCCACACGGGACGCGCACGAGGCGCATGTCATGCCATGCAACCGCAGATCAGTGGTCTCCATGCCGGTGTCAACAAACTCCATGCCTAAATGATACCCCTAGGGGGTACTAATCGATAGGGTGACCTACGCTACTGCCCCCGACGCGCCGCCACGATCTGCAACGGCATCGGCAGCTGAACTCTGGCACGGAGTTCGACAGCGATCGAGGGGTCCGCGTGTGCAGCTAGGGTACGCAACGCCTTGGGGCCGTAGGCGCGCAACTGACTGATCGCACCGTCGTGAGCAACCGGACGCACCCAACCGACGGCCGCCGCAAAGAGGAACGCCGGGGCCAGTAGCGGGGCCGGCAAGCGCAGCAAGTCGACGATCAAGAGGGTGCGCCCCACCCGGGTGCCCTCGGCGAACACCTTCGCGGCCAGTGACGGCGGGAGATGGTGAAACGACAGCGCGAATACCACCAGATCAAAAGCCCCATCGGGTGCCTCAATAGCTGTCGCATCCATGGCGCGGACCGTGACCCGCGAGTCCGAACCCAGGCCGGAAGCCACGATACCCGCGACGGAGGTGGGCTCGATATCCGTCACCGTGATCGAGGCATCGGGACGCAGCTTCAGCAGTTCACGCGATAAGCCACCATGCGCCGCACCGAGCTCGAGCACCCGGGGATTGTCGATGCCGACAAGGAACCCGGCCGCCTGTTCGGCATTCCACCTGTGCAGACCCTTCTTCTGGCCCATGAGGTCGAGAGACTCGACGACGGCCCGTTTCTTCGCCGGGACATCGTCACGGTCCAGGTACTCGAGCCGGTCCGTCTGCAGCTTGCGGTCCAACACGCAGGCGCCGAATCCAGCGCGTGGCATCACATCGATATCAGTGGTTTTCGTCATAAACAGCAGCCTATGCCAATGTCAGTTATCCTGACATAAGGATTAGCTGTGAATCATGCGACGGTCACGGACACCCCGCGATATCGCCAGAACCAGGAATACTCCGGCGACAGCGGCAAGTGCGAGCGCCCGGGCCACGCATGCGCCATCCAGCGCGGTGAAGTAGAGCGTCGGCTCACCCTTCGCGACGGGTGCGATCTCGGTCGGGATGCGGGCGGCCACTGCCGCCCAGCCGGCGAGTGCAATCGCCGCCACCGCGATGGCGAGATCCACCGCTACTCGCGCTCCAAACTTCACCACTGCTCACTTTCGATATCGATTTCCGGGTCGTTACCCAGATCCATGCCTGCCGGCGGGGCGGGCACCAACTTCGCGAGCGCCGCCCGCAGCTCCTCATGCCTTCTGGCCCACGCCTGTGCACGCCGCCCCCCGGCGAGACGCAGACCCACCGGTTTGCGCCCCTTGGGCACACCCGTCAGCTCCCCGAGAGGACGGGCCTCCTCCCAGATATCGCGATCGGCGTCGGGATACAGCCACTTGATCTGGCTGACGGCCAGGGTTTCGGCGCCCTGACGCAGCACGGTGGGCGTCAGCTCGACGCTGGCGTGGATCCGTGCGGCATAGATCTGCAGTGCGATGAAGAAGGACACCACCGCCGCGGTGCCCACCGGCATGAGGAGATCGACGCCCATCTTGCTCCACAGCTGCAGGCCCAACATGATGAGACCCGCAAGCGGCCCGAGTAGCAGCCATCGCCAGCGGCCGCCCGATTCGTAGAACAGCCTTTCGCCATCGGTCGATTTCTCAGGCATGTTCACCGCCATCGAACCAGTCCTGCGCGGTCGGCCTGATGATCAGCACATTAGCCACGATCAGGGACAGCGCGGCGATGAGCAGTAGCGGTCCCACCGACCCGAAGCCGGCCATCACAATGGCACCGAGGACCGAGACGACCGAGAGCGCGATCAATGCGCGACGAAAACGCTTGTCCCCCTGCCGTGTCCGCCCGGCAAGAAATGCGATGCCGATCGCCAGCAAAATGCACAGCACGCCCCACACCCGGAAGTAGGTGACGAGGTTTCTTACGTCCCCGTCGGTCAGCGCAGGCTTCGCGGCAGCCCGCACCGGACCGAAGCGCTGAGTCACCCCGGCCAACCCGTTGAGGAACAGCGCCGCCGCCGCGACCGCCCAGAACCAGAACGCCACATCGACGATGCGTGGCCGCGGTTGTTCCGGAGTCATTCGAGCAGCGTATCGGGGCGTTACCGCTGCCTCGTCAGGTACGCGGTGGAGTCCTCGCGATGCAGCAGGAACAGGCCGCCGCAGATCAAGACGGCCGCGGTAATCCCCGAGAGCGCGTGCACGACCGCCGGCACGCCCTCCAGGCCGAACAGCCGTGTTGCGGTGAACACCACCGAGCCCACAGCACCACCGGTCAGGAAGGTGCGGGCCAGGCGATATCCCGCGCGCATCAGGAAGATCGCGGTAACGACAAGGGACCCCACCACGATGACGATGAACCCGTTGGAGGCGTACACCGTCCAGAGCGGCGCGGACTTGCGCACCTCGGGGTCCAGTTGCCATTGGCCGACGTTCGCGGCCAGATAGCTCACGATCATCAGCGGAAGCGCGGCCAGCCAAAGCCAGCAGCCGGTCTCGATATCGGCGGGTCGCGGCTTGGCCGGACCAGTCGGGGGTGGTCCAGCCAATCCGCCGGGATGGTGCGGATCGGGATATGTCACGCGACCACGGTAGTGGAGGACGGCACTACACCCCTAGTCGGCGAGCCAACCCGCCACGTCTGCCGCCCAGTAGGTCAGCACGATATCGGCGCCCGCACGCCGGATCGAGGTCAGCGTCTCCAGGGCCATGGCCTGTAAATCAATCCAATTATTTTGCGCCGCAGCACAGATCATCGAATACTCACCCGACACCTGATACGCGGCTACCGGCACCGGCGAGACGTCGGCGACCTGCCGCAGCACATCGAGATACGCCATGGCCGGTTTGACCATCAGGATGTCGGCACCCTCTTCGACATCAAGCTCGGCCTCGCGCAGGGCTTCTCGCCCGTTGGCCACGTCCTGCTGGTAGGTGCGGCGGTCGCCGCGCAGCGAGGATCCGACGGCATCGCGGAACGGTCCGTAGAACGCCGAGGCGTACTTGGCGGCGTACGCCAAGATGATCACATCGGTGTGCCCGGCAGCATCCAGGCCGTCGCGGATGGCCGCTACCTGGCCGTCCATCATGCCGCTGGGTCCCACCACATGAGCGCCAGAATTCGCCTGTGCCACCGCCATGTTCGCGTACTGCACCAGCGTCGCGTCATTATCGACGCGACCGTCGGCGGCCAGAACCCCGCAATGGCCGTGATCGGTGAACTCGTCGAGGCAGGTATCGGCCATCAGCACCGTGGAATCACCCAGGTCCTCAGACAGGATCGACAGCGCCCGGTTGAGAATGCCATCCGACGCCAGTCCGGCACTGCCACTGGCGTCCTTGTCCTTCTCCTCGGGAACCCCGAACAGCATGAGCCCGCCCACACCGGCCTTCACGGCATCCTCGGCAGCCCGGCGCAGCGATTCCGTGCTGTGCTGCACCACCCCCGGCATAGAAGCTATGGGGCGCGATTCCGCCAAACCGTCGGCCACGAACATCGGCAGCACCAATTGCCGTGGCGCCAGCGTGGTTTCGGCCACCAGCCGGCGGATTGCCGGGGTGGTTCGCAGCCGTCGCGGACGCTGGTAGGGAAAAGGCACGGCAAGCCCTCCGCTTATCTCCGCCGGCTCTTCTTACGCGGCGGCGGCAGTGCACCCTCGGTGCGCAACCGCGCGGCGTGCTCGGCCAGGGCTTCGACCAGCGGACCGACGGCCGCGGTTTCCGGCTGCACGTCCACCCGCAGGCCGAATTCGATGGCGGTCTCAGCGGTTTTCGGTCCGATGCACGCCACGATGGTGCGCGCATGCGGCTTCCCGGCGATACCCACCAGGTTGCGAACCGTCGAGCTCGACGTGAAGCACACCGCGTCGAAACCTCCGGTCTTGATCATCTCGCGGGTCTGCGCCGCCGGCGGTGCCGCACGCACGGTGCGATACGCGGTCACGTCGTCGATTTCCCAGCCGCGCTCGCGCAGCCCTTCAGCGAGGGTCTCGGTGGCGATATCCGCGCGGGGCAGCAGCACCCGGTTCACCGGATCGAAAATGTCGTCATAGGGCGGGAATTCATCCAGCAAGCCGAGCGATGATTGTTCTCCGTCGGGCACCAGCTCGGGGTTGATACCGAACGCGCGCACCTTGTCGGCGGTCGCCTGGCCCACGCATGCAATCTTCACACCGGAGAAGGCCCGGGCATCCAGACCGAACTCACCGAACTTCTCCCACACCGCGCGCACCGCATTGGTGGAGGTGAAGACCACCCACTGGTACCTGCCGTCGACCAAACCCTTGACGGCTCTTTCCATTTGGGCAGGGCTACGCGGCGGCTCCACGGCGATGGTGGGAACCTCGACCGGCAGGGCTCCGTATCCGACAAGCTTCTCGCTCATCTCGCCGGCCTGGTCCTTGGTGCGCGGCACCAGAACCGTCCAGCCGTACAGCGCACGGCTCTCCCACCAGTTCAGCTTGGACCGACCACCCACCACACGACCGATGGTCAGCACCAGCGCACCGGTCATCGGCCCGTGCGGATCATTGGCATCCAGCGGAATGCCGTCGATCAGCGAGGCCAGCGTGGTCTCCACTGTCCGCTGTGCACAGGTGGTGCCCTGCGCGGTCACTGCGACCAGCGTCTGGTCGGACAGTCCATGCTCGAGGAGCGCCTTGGCGGCATCGGGCACATGCGTCGGAGTGGCGTGCAGGATCAGCGGGCCGGGAGCGGCGGCCAGCGCGGCCCAGTCCACATCGCCGCGCACATCGGCAACGGTGTGGGCGGATCCCGGCGGCACACCGGCGTAGGCGGGCACCGCAGTGCTCGACGTCAGACCGGGCAGAATCTCGAAGGCCACCTGTGTCCGTGTGACGGCAATGACCTCGGCGAGCACCGAATCAATCGACAGCGGATCACCGGCGACCAGTCGCACGACGTCCACGCCGTTCTTGGCCTCGGCGACCAGGGTCTTGGCGACATCGGCGGGATCTCCCAGCGCCGGACGGATGTCGATGGTGAGCGCGGGCTCGGCAGCGGCCTCACTGCTACCCGGAGTGGGCGCCTCGACGTCAGCCGGTGCGGGTTTGACGGGCGCGGGTTCAAGAAGCTCGACCGCGGATCCGACAAGATCGAGCACAGCCTGCGGTACGTCGGGATCGGTGAACGCCACCGTGGCGCCTGTCAGCACCGCGCGCGCTCGAACCGTCAACAGGCCGGGGTCACCCGGACCAGAACCAACGAACAGGATGCGCCCTGGCTTCTTGCGCCCTCGGGTCACTACTGCCTCCCATATCGGCGGTTTGTGCCGCCTACTCAGCTGTCATCAGTGCTCGTGCACCGAGATCAAGCAGTTCCCTCGCAACCGCGAGCCCAAGCTCTGCGGCCCGATCGGGGGTGCCAATCCCGGAGGCCCGAATCACGTCAGATCCGTCCAGCGCCGCCGCACATCCGCGCAACGACAATTCGTCGAAGACGCGGCCATCCTCATCGATCGACTCGACCACCTCGGCGATCGCGCCAACCGGTGCGGTACAACCCGCCTCCAGCTCGGCAAGCAGAGCCCTTTCGGCAGTCACCGCGGCGCGCGTGTCGGCGTGATCGAGTTCCGCCAGCACAGCCACCAGTTCGGTGGCCTCGCTACGGCACTCCACCGCCAGCGCTCCCTGAGCCGGTGCGGGCAAAACCTGCACCGGTTCCAGTGTCTCGGTGATGTCGGCAAGCCGTCCGATACGGGCCAAACCCGCCCGGGCGACTACCACAGCATCAAGATCACCATTGGAGACCCTGCTCAACCTGCTATCCAGGTTGCCTCTAAGGGGGCGAATTTCCAAACCGAGACCCAGTGCTCTAAGCTGCGCGGCCCGCCGGGGGGCCGAGGTACCGATCACAGAGCCCGTCGGCAACTCCCCCAGCACCAAACCATCACGGGCCACAAGGGCGTCCCGATAGTCTTCACGAGGCGGAATGGCGGCTATGACGAACCGGGGATCGGCAGCGGTTGGCAAATCCTTGTAGGAGTGCACGGCAACATCGACGACGTTATCGGCGATGGCCTCCCGCAGGGCGGCCGTGAAGACCCCCACACCGATTTGCTCGACAGGTGCCGACGACTGGTCTCCCGCCGTCGTCACGATCACCAGCTCGGCGTCGTGCCCCTTGGCGCGCAGCGCGTCGCGGATTCCCCCGGCCTGAGTCGTCGCCAACAGACTGCCGCGGGTACCAATTCGGATCATGGATGAGCCTCTCGGGCGAAGACCGTCGGGATGGATGAGCCTGTCAGGCGAAGACCGTCGGGATGGATGAGCCTGTCAGGCGAGGACCATCGAACGTCGATGAGCCACGTGGGCGAACACCGTCAACCACGGCTCTCTTCGCGTAATTCCTTTGTGGCGAGCGGTAATTCGCCAGCCGTGGCCACTGCCTCGACGGTGTGCGGATCGAGCTCGAACAGCTCGCGCAGCGCCTCGGCGTAGCTGTCTCCACCGGGTGCCGACGCCAGCTGCTTCACGCGCACCGTGGGGGCGTGCAAAAGCTTGTCCACGACGCGGCGCACCGTCTTGGCCACCTCGTCCCGGTCGGTCCCGGCCAGGCCGGGCAGACGACCATCCAAACGCAACAGCTCGGCCTCCACCACCTCGGCGGCCCGCTGGCGCAACGCGGTGACGGTCGGGGTGACCTCCGCCATCCGCTCACCGGTCAGGTACCGGGCGACCTCGTCGTTGACGATCTGACGGGCCGCTCCCGCGTCGTTGGCTGCCGCGCGCGCAGTGGGTTCGCGCTGGATGCGCTCCATGTCCACCACGACCACACCGGGCAGACCGGCCACCGTCGGGTCGACGTCACGCGGCATACCCAGATCGCAGAACACCAGTCGACGTCCGCCGGTCAGGGCACGGTGCACATCGGCCAGTGAGATCACCGGGCGGACCGCGCCGGTGCAGGACACCACCACGTCGGCCTGAGCCAACGCCTCGTCCAGGCTGTCCAGGGTGATGGCCTGCGCCTTCACTCCGGCCTCTCGCGCGGTCGCGGCGAGCCGTTGAGCACGCTCCGCGCTGCGGTTGACGATCCACAAGTTGTCGATACCGGCACGGATCAGCTGTGCAGTCGCCAGTGAGCCCATCGCTCCGGCACCGATAACGGCAGCCGTGCGCCCGGGCAGGCCGTCAAGCTTGCCGTCGGCCAGGTCCAGGGCCACCGACACCACCGAGGCCCCGGCCGCGTCGATAGCGGTCTCCGAGTGCACGCGCTTGCCCACGCGCAGCGCGCTCTGTGACAGCTCATGCAGCACCCGGCCGACCGCCTGATGCGATTCGGCGGTGGCGTAGGCGTTGCGCACCTGGCCCAACACCTGCTGCTCGCCGATCACCATCGAATCCAGGCCGCTGGCCACCGCGAACAGGTGCTCGACGGCGGCCTCGCTGTATCGCACGTAGGCATATTTGGTGAGCTCGTTCATGTCGATCCCGGCATGGCGGGCGATGGCCTCGCCGATGACGGTCAGGCCGCCGTGGAATGCCTCGACCACGGCGTACACCTCGACCCGGTTGCAGGTCGACAGCACCATGACCTCGCTGACCAGCGGGGATTGCAGAATCTGTTCGATCATTTTGGGCTGATCGGCCTCGCCAATCGCCAGTTTTTCCAGCACCGGCACAGGCGCGCTACGGTGCGAGGCTCCGAACAGCAGGACGCTCACCGCAGGTCACTCCACGGACAGGCTGCTATCACCGGCCAGCTCCCTTGCTTTGGTGAGGGTCGAACTTTAAGAACGGTAGCCCGTAAATGGCCACTGGGCAAAATCCAAACAGCCTGTTATCGGTCACGTTTCAGGTCCGCCCGCAGCCGAGGCTCGTCCACTTCCCAGTAGCTGTGTTCCTGGCCGTCGAGCAGCACCACCGGAAGCCTGTCGCCGAATTCCGCGCGCAGTGACGAATCGGTGCCCGCAGCCACATCGACATCGGTGATGGTGAGGGGGACACCGAGCTCGTCTGCCAGGGCCTCCAACTCACGCTGCGCCCGGTCACAGGCGGAGCACCCTGCGCGCGTTAGCAGTGTTAGTGCCGTCATACACCAATTCTGCCACCGGGTCCCCCGACTTCCCACGACCCTCAGTAGGGTTGAACGGCATTCGGAAACGGCGGACAGGAAGGGCGGGTAAGCCAGTCATGACCAGCCCCCAGCTCAACGGTGACCCCCTTACCGAAGACTCCTCGGAGGAGCAACTACTCACGGACGCTGCTGCGCAGGACCTGGCCGAGGATGTCGCGCGGGCCGCATCCTTCGCCGAGGCCGACGCGGCGGCCGCTGCCGAACCGATTCCCGGTCCTCCGCCCGCCGACCTGACGGCGGCCGCGTTCTTCGACGTCGACAACACTCTGGTGCACGGCTCCTCGCTGGTTCATTTCGGCCGCGGCCTGGCAGAACGCGATTACTTCAAGTACTCGGACATGCTTCAGTTCGTCTGGGCGCAGGCGAAGTTCCGGCTGACCGGCCGGGAGAACTCCGGCGACGTCGCAGCAGGACGGCAGAAGGCACTGTCGTTCATCGAGGGCCGCAGTGTTGATGAGCTGGTGGCACTCAGCGAGGACATCTACGACGAGACGATCGCCGAGAAGATCTGGCCCGGCACCCGTGCGCTGACCCAGATGCACCTCGATGCCGGACAGCAGGTGTGGCTGGTCACCGCGACACCCAAGGAGCTGGCCGACACCATTGCCCGACGACTCGGCCTCACCGGAGCACTGGGCACCGTCGCCGAATCCGTGGATGGGGTGTTCACCGGCCGACTGGTCGGCGACATCCTGCATGGACCGGGCAAGGCGCGGGCCGTACGCAACCTGGCCATCCGCAATGGACTGAACCTCAAGCGCTGCAGCGCCTATAGCGACAGCGTCAACGATGTGCCAATGCTGTCCCTGGTGGGCACCGCCGTGGCCATCAATCCCGATGCGGAGCTGCGGGATGTGGCACGACGCCGGGGGTGGGAGGTCCGCGACTTCCGCACCGCACGCAAGGCCGCCCGTGTCGGCGTGCCGTCAGCGGTACTGCTCGGCGCCGCGGGTGGTGCGTTGGCTGCCGCACTGGCGCGCCGCGAGAAGTAACAATCACCCAAAAGCGCTGCTGATAGGCTCAGCGCCGCTCGAACTGACTAGATACGTCACAGACTTTGCAGCGAAATGGGTTAATGCATGGCGATCCGCCAAGACATCATCGGAACTCACTACCGCTACCCCGATTACTTCGAGGTGGGCCGCGAGAAGATGCGTGAGTTCGCAGCGGCCATCAAGGACGACTGCGAGGAGAACTCCGGAGTCGTCGCCCCCGTCACCTTTCTGGCCGTCGCGGGCCGGCGCGTGCAGCTGAAGATCTTCACCGAGATGGATCTGCCCATCAACCTGGCCCGGGTGCTGCACCGCGACCAGAAGCTCAAGTTCCACCGCCCCATCAAGGCGGGCGATCGGCTGTACTTCGACAGCTACCTGGACAACGTGCTGGAGTCGCACGGCATGGTGACCGCCGAGGTGCGCGCCGAGGTCACCGACGCCCACGGGGAGCCGGTCGCGACGAGCATCGTCACCATGATCGGCGAAGCGCAGGGGCACGAGAACTCCGACTCGGTCACCGCCAACATCGCCTCGCATCGCAAGGACTAGAAGCGTCTCCGACTTAACCGGTAAGCGCTTGGGGTGGTTCCGAACCAACGCTTGCAACTTCGGGTGAACACACTTTGTTCGGCGTAGCCGAGCTGCCTGCTGACATGATCGAGGCTCAGATCGGTGTCGGAAAGCAATCGCTCGGCAGCTTCCTGACGGGTTTGGTCGACTAGCTCGGCGAAGGTGGCGTTCTCGGCACCAAGCCGTCGTTGCAGTGCCTTTGGGTGCAGACCGAGGTGTAATGCGATGTCCCCCAACCCGATCGCCCCCGTAGGAAGCAGCTGGCGGATGAGGATACGGGCCAACTGACTGGAATCTGGCGTGCGCTTGGCCAGGGTGCCCGTCAAGTAGTCGACGGCGGTCTGGTGCGTAAGAAGGTCTTTGGGCAGTGACTTCTGCAAATCGGTGGCGCGCAGGGTGAATCCGCCAACGGGTTCGCAGAAGAACGGCGGGCAGCCGAAGTAACGCTGATACGCCGACGCTGTGGTGAGGGCTTGGTGCGGCAGATGAACGGAAACAGGCCGGTAGCTGCTGCCCAGGAAGTGATACAACACCCGCAGCGTGACACCCAAGGACAGCTCCACCGCCTGTGCCTGCGGAGGCGCGGGGGTGAGCAGAAACTCGAACTCGAAACGAGCCAGCGTCGGGTCGAGATGGTCGGTGACCCGGGCGCTGATGACCGGACAGTAAGCGCCCATGAACTTCTCCAGGATGGCGAATGCGTCGGCGACGGTCGCGGCCGTGCGCGCGGCCAAACCAACCGGTCCCAGAATTTCGATGCCCTGCCGCCGGGCCAGTTGGCGCCCGAAGTCAGGCGCATTCAGAGCCACCGCGGTGTCCTCCAGCGCACGGGCACTGTTGGGTAAGGAGATGAACCGCTCGTATGAGCCGGCGTCGGCGACCGAAACCCGAGCCGCGGCAAGCAGTTTACTGCCGTCGCCGCCGAGTTCGGCCACTAATTGGTGGTAATTGGTCAGCGCCGAGCCCCGGATCACCGACATGTCCCAAACTGTCAAATATTTGTCTTCCATTGTCAAGACAAGCAGGTGGAGCATGCTGCACGATCAACGTTCGGCGATCAAGATCGTCGTATCCAGAAAGGGTGGGCGCGTGAAGATTTGGTGTACGCAGTGGACCAAACTGTTGGTCGTGATGAGTACCGTCGCGTTGACGGCGGGACTTGCGGGCTGCTCGAAAGAATCTGGTTCCCAGAAGCTTTCCGCCGATGAAGCCAAGGCCATCGCCATGGATGCGTACGTCTACGGCTATCCGCTCGTCACGGTGGAGATGACGCGGCGAGTGATGACCAACGTGGCCAAGCCCGAGGCCATGCGCGCGCCGATGGGACAGCTCGTGCGGCTGGGCGAGTATCCCGACGCGGCCTTCCGCGATGTCACGACACCCAACGCGGATACCTTGTACACCAACGCTTTTATCGATGTCGGCAAGGAACCGTACGTCCTGAGCCTCCCCGAGGCCGACGGTCGCTATTACCTGTTCCCGATGCTGGACGGGTGGACCGATGTTTTCGAGGTTCCCGGCGAGCGCACGACTGGTACCGGGCCGCAGACCTACGCCATTACCGGTCCAGGCTGGAAAGGCGCACTGCCCCAGGGGGTAAAGGAGTACAAGTCCCCGACATCCATCGTGTGGCTGATCGGCCGCACCTACTGCACGGGCACCCCGGAGGACTACGCTGCCGTTCACAAGCTGCAGGACGAGACCACGCTGGTGCCGCTCAGCTCGTACGGCAAGCCGTACACCCCGCCCGCGAGCACGGTGGACTCGAGCATTGACATGAAAACCCCTGTCCGCGATCAGGTAAACAATCTGAGCATCAAGGTGTACTTCGATCTGCTGGCAACCCTGATGAAGGACAATCCGCCCGCCGAGGCCGATAAGCCCATGGTGGACAAGATGGCCAAGATCGGCATAGAGGCCGGGAAGCCCTTCGATATCGACAAGCTCAGTGCCGACACCGTGAGCGCGCTGCAGTCGGTGCCCAAGGAAGCCGTCGAGAAGATCCTGGGCCACCTCAAGGAGGCCAGCCAGGACATCAACGGCTGGCAATTCACCACGAAGATGGGTCTCTACGGCACGGATTACCTGCAGCGCGCCACCATTGCGGCGCTCGGGTTGGGCGCCAACCTCCCTCAGGATGCCGTCTACCCCATGTCCGGGGCCGACGGCACTGGTCAGCCCTATGACGGTGCCAACAAGTATGTGCTGCGTTTCGCCAAGGATCAGTTGCCGCCCGCCGAGGGATTCTGGTCGTTGACGATGTACGACGAGGGCATGTACTTCGTGGCCAATCCCCTGAACCGCTACACGCTGAGTGAGCGCAACAATCTGACCCCCAATCCCGACGGCTCGGTGGATCTCTACCTGCAACACGAGAATCCAGGGCCCGGAAAGGAATCCAACTGGCTGCCCGCACCCGCCGGCAAGTTCAATCTGGTGCTTCGCCTGTACTGGCCCAGGGAAACACCGCCGTCCATCATCGACGGCACCTGGAAACCGCCAGCCGTTCAGCGCGTCCCGTAATAGCAAGGAGTCGACTATGAAACTCATCGCCACAAGCCTGTTTACCGCTCTCGGTGCCGCGGCGCTCTTCACCGCGGTAGCCGCGAACGCCGAACCGGAGCGGCCAGCCAACTGCACGGCGGCCGACCTTGCCGGAGTCTCGGCGGGCGTCGCCGCGTCCACCTCGAGCTACCTGTTCACCCATCCGGACGTCAACGAGTTCTTCACCGGTCTGCAGGGGCGTCCACACCCCGAGGTGCAGAGCACGGTGAAGAGCTACATGGACGCCAACCCGGAGACGGCAGCAGACCTGCGAGGAATCCGGCAGCCGCTCGTCGATCTACGAGACCGCTGCCAGCTGCCCGCCGCACCGCAGGTACAGCCGTGAAGCGCCTGACGGTAGCGGCGCTCGCGCTCATCCTCGCACCGGCCTCCCTTATCGTCATCGCGCCGAGCGGCACCGCCAGCGCCGACGTCTGCGTGGGAGCCGGACGACGGGTACAGGTCAGCGGCTGCGCCAACGTCGCCGATGCGGTGCAGCCGTACGTACCTCCCCCGGCGTACTACGCACCCATGCCGGAAGATCCTCCGCCGCCACCCGGGGTCAACGCCTGCGTGCACTACAACGGCCGCTGGGTGAGCGCTGGAGGCTGCAACCCCTAACCGTCCTGGGCAGCCCCTAGCTGTCCGTTTTGATGCCGGCGATGTACTCGACGAGGGCCGAGTGCAGCCGGTGCTGGCCGAAACCGGCCGCCGGATCAGGCCGCCAGAAAATCGGCAGTTCGTTCTTTTCAGCCGCGTGGTGGCACTTGATCAGCAGCTCGTCATTCAATGGTTCGACAGCCTGGTGACTCAATGCTGATTTGAGTTCCTTGGGCAAAGCCTTCCAAATTGCTTCCGGATTCAGATCCGCGCTCACTCAGTACCTCTCACTCTTGCCCCGGGCGCTGACCAGCACCCGGAAGTCGTTATCCCCGAGCAGAAATCTCCGTTGCGCTGGCTGCTGGAAGCCGCGGGCATGATCACTGCGCCTGCGCACTAATGCCCGCTCCAGCCAGACTCACCTGTGTGCCAGTGTCAGTCAGCGAGTCGCGCAGGATAATCGCCGACGGCTCGGCTCCAGCGGGAACGTCGAACGCTATGGACGCAACAACGCTGTCGCCCGGACCGAGATCCGCGCCGAGCAGGGGCAGTGAAGCTTCCCGGTCTGCGCCAAAGGTTTGATCGCCCACAACAAGTTGCTGCATTGCCGGCTCAAACCTCTCGCCGTCGGCACCGTCATTGACTACACGCACACCGACCAGAACATGGCCGACCTGCACAGTCTGGGGCAGTCGAGGATCGCCCAAAGCGTCAGACACCGTCACCTCAGTCACAGCGATGGCTAACTGGCCTGACCGCGCCTCGCGGCCCAGGTCTGCCCGGCCCTCGGGTTCAACCGGGGCAACATCAGGAACGAGTGCCGACCGAGGGTATCGAGGGTTCCTGCCGTCTTCAATACCGGCCAACGTGGCAATAACAAGAAAGATGGCGATAACGCCGCCAAAAATCATCGGTGCAGCAGGGAAATTGCTGCTCAAATGATGGCGGGCGGCGACACCATTCTGGCCCTCCAGCGAAGGTTGAGTCACAGCATAAGTCCTTTACTCGGGGTAGCGGCGCAACAGCTGAAACACCCGCTGTGTTGATGACAGGCTAATAGTACGCAGGGTCTATCGGCATCGCAGAACGTTCGTTACCGGACGACAGCCGGCCGCTGCGAGGAAATACTGATAGCTCTCAACGCCAAACACCGTCAAGCTTTGCTGATTCAGGGATTTCCGCTGGTACAGGAGCCGAAAGCAGAGACGATGGCGACGGGCGACCGATGAGGACGCCTAGGTTGGGCAACCAGTTTGCCGCTGAAAGTCCACCGGCACACGGAGATGTAGGCAGCGAAGACGGGGTTGGTGCGGCCGGTTACCTGGTCCGTCCACACCGAAGTCGTGTTCAGCCGTACTGGGCGGCGAGCTTACCGATCACTCCGGTGAACTCCTCCATGGTGGCGTCAAGGATGTCCTTGACGGACTCGACCGCACCGATGCGCCCGGCGACCTGACCGCCGAGCGGTATGAAAGTGTCCATATCGCCCCCGAAGTAGAGGTCCAGCGGATTCCCCGTTTCCATGAGCGACACCAGATCTTGTCGTTCCATCTCCTCGGTGCGCGCGCTGCGCAGCGCGCGCAGGCCCGGCTTGGTCAACCGGTTGAGCAGCACGGTGTCGGTCTCTCGGGCGGCGACCACCGCTGCCTTCCAGTTGCCGTGGATGGGCGACTCGGCGGCCGACATCATTCGGGTGCCCATCTGCACGCCCTCGGCACCGAGCGCGAACACCGCAGCCATCGATGCGCCGTCGCAGATGCCTCCGGCGGCGATGATCGGGACGTCGACCTGAGACCGCACGAGTGGCAGCAGCACCATGGTGGAGGCACCCTTCGGGTCTTTGAAACCACCGCCCTCGACACCTTCCACCACCAGGCCGTCGACTCCGGCGTCGACGGCCTTGAGCGCCGCGGCCAACGTCGGGACCACATGAAAGACGGTGAGCCCATTGCCTTTCAGGATGCTGGTGTACTTGTTCGGATCCCCCGCGCTGGTAGTCACGAACGTCACACCCTGATCGATGACGAACTGCGCGATGGTCGGATCACGCACGAATGCCTGGGCGATGTTAACCCCGAACGGCTTGTCGGTGAGCTCGCGCATGGCGCGGATCTCGCCCTTGATGGCATCGAGCTCGCCGGAGCTGGTCTCGATGATGCCAAGCCCGCCCGCGTTGCACACCGCGCTTGCGAGCTGTGATCGCGCGATCCATCCCATCGGAGCCTGCACGATCGGCCGCTCGACACCCAACAGTTCCGTCAGCCGGTTTGTGATCACCCAAGGAAACCTACGCCGCCAGATAAGCCGATCACGGATTCCAACTGCAGGGTCGCGGAAACACCCTTCACAAGACGGGCCCCGGTGAGTTGGCGAAAAAAAGACTAGGAATGGGAATCATGGTGACGGCTCGTTGGATGAGTGATTCCTTGCTGACGCCCGCTGGACGTTCTATCGCGATACGGAGCGCCAGGTGCAGCATCGTTCCCATACCAAGGTAGAGGATTTCGTCGACATCTTGGTCGGTGAGATCAGGCTCGCGTTGCATCAGTGCGTATCGCGCAAGGTGATGGAGCTGCTTTTCGATTCCGGGCACTATGTTGGCGTAAATGCCCAGCGGCACGTCGTTGATCATTGCGGTCAACACTGCGCCGTGGCTTTCTATAGCGTTGACGAGGGCGGTGAGGATGTGCTCGGCGCCGACGCTGGTTTCCATTGACAGCGCCTCCCCGATAGCGATCACCAAGTCGCGCATCGCAGCATCTTCGGCCCTGGTGCGCAGTGCGAGGATGACCGCGTCCTTGTCCGTGAAGTACCGGTAGACCGTTCCGATGCTCACATGCGCGTGCTTGGCAATCTTGTTAGTGGACGTTTCGCGGTATCCAAGTTCTCCCAGAAGTTGAGCTGCTGAGTTCAGGATCGCCTCGATGGTTTCCTGGGAGCGCTTCTGCACTGGTTGGCGCCGCCGTGACATGGACATTTCCCCGACTCGTTTAGTCTCCGGACAGGCCGCTAAAAGTGAGTAGTAAATGAGTACAACTCACTTCTACCCTAGGTCATACGTCATCTGCAGAAGGCAAGAATGCGGTCTCAGCATTCCAGCCAAGCAGATGTTCGGTGCCCTACCGAGGCAACGTACCTAGACAAGGAGCCGCGGTCTCATGACACAAGGATCCGATTCCGTCAGCTGCGATTACACATATCTACCTGGGATGGCGCTGCGCCCCATACCTCCGGCGAAGGCGGAATGGGACCCGATCTGGCGGTATTGCCGAGACTTCCTGTTCAGCGATTGGTTCGAGGTCCAAGACAAGGTGGCCTCCACGCCGCAGACCCGGCTGTTTGATGACCACATGTGGCAGGGCGATGAGCCGATGGATGCGGTGGTGGCCTCATTCCAGCGGATCGGGACGAGTGAAGGGCGGGCACTTTTTGAGCAGGCATTGCGATCGGGCGTTGACTCACTAAATGATCCTCCCGAGGAGCTGTTGCGCCTGTTCAAGGAGATGGAGCAGCTCCCAGAGTGGTTTGACCCGGTGAAAGCTGAACGGGGGCGCCAGCGGATGCTGGCGGTCTCGCTACCCGCGCAAGTCGGGACATTGGTGTTCGGACTATTCGACACAGTGCTGAACACGGACGTATCCCTGGCGACCGGGGCGAGTGGAAGGTTCCGTTACGACGGAGCAAACCGCACTGCAGAGACCATGTTCATCGTCTCCGAGGCGTACCGCGGAGCGGTACTGCCGGGCGGCGAAGGGTACCGGCTGGCGCTGCGGGTCCGGTTGATGCACGCCTTCGCCCGGCACGGACTCCGGAAAGCCTGGGGTGATGAGCACTATCGCGAACACGGCAACCCGATATCCAACGCGTCGTTGTGCGGTTTCTGGGAAGCGGCCTCAGCTGGGGTGCTGATCGATCACGCGATGGGCCGCACCTGCACCGCAAACGAGTACGACGATGTCTGGCATTACTTTTCGTACTGGTCATACTTGTTCGGGGTAAGCGAGCCGTTGCTCCCAGAGAACGGCATGGCGGCGTTGCGCAATTTTGACTATCTGATGGCGCGGTCGGGCCGTCCAGCGCCGGAGCGCGCGGAACTCATGAATTCGCTAATCACCAATTTTACGAATCTCTACGGATTGGAGGCTGCGCGCGGATGGCCATTTAGAGCGGGCCGAACGTTCAGCGCGTACCTGATAGCAGGTCTGGGCGTGCTCATCATGGGGCCTGAGACCACACGGCTGGCATTCGCCGACACAGCGTTCGAGAATATCGATTTCGCGCGCGCCGGGCGGTGGACACGGCAGATTACGAAAATGGCAGCCTTCACAAGCAGCGTTATCGACCACGTTCCCGGAAGCGGCCCGATTCGCCGGCGCATGCATGCTGAGACAGCCCTCTTGGGCAAGCTGATAGAGACGGCCGGACGCGCTCTTGCGAAGAAGAACAAGCTAAGCCTTGACTACAGCGCCCACGACAACGGCCACACCACGGCGCAGGACTTCCTCCGAAACCGTTCCGCCGCGGCAGCGCGCTAGAACCTGTACCTCCCTGTCGGCGCGGGGAGGCGAAGCAGCTCAGCCGAAGAACATGTTGCGCCGCCCGGCCAGCAGCCGGTACAGCGTCTGCTGGATGGTCTCGCGCACCTGGTCGGTGACATCGAACGTCACCATCGGGTCGTCGGCGGCCGCGTCCTCATATCCCTGCGTCGGGATGGGCGTGCCGAATTCGATATGCCACTTGGACGGCAGCGGCACCAGTCCGACGGGTCCGGCCGCCGGGAAAAGGGGGGTCACCGGGAAGTACGGCAGCCCGAACAGCCGGGCGATCACCTTGAGGTCGGCGATCATCGGGTAGATCTCCTCCGACCCGACGATCGAGCACGGGATGATCGGCGCCCCGGTACGGATGGCCGCCGACACGAACCCACCCCGGCCGAAGCGCTGCAGCTTGTAGCGATCCTTGAACGGCTTGCCCAGGCCCTTGTACCCCTCCGGGAACACGGCTGTCAGCTCGCCCGCGGACAGTAGCCGGTGCGCGTCGGCGGCGCAGGCCAGCGTATGGCCCGCCTTTCGCGCCAACTGCCCTAGGAACGGTGAATCGAACACCATATCGGCGGCCAGGTTGCGCAGGTTCCGGTTACCGGGGCAGCGGTCGTGCACGGCCACCGACAGCATCAGCCCATCGAGGGGCAGCACACCCGCATGGTTAGCCACGACCAAGGCTCCACCGGTCGCCGGGATGTTCTCCACCCCGGTCACGTCCACCCTGAACCATCGGTTGAACAATGGCCTCAGCAAAGGCAATAACAGTGATTCGTTGAGATGTTCGTCGAACCCGAAATCGTCGACGGTGTAGTCGCCGCCCACCCGCCTGCGGATGAACTCAGCGACGGCGGCGATGTTGGCCGCAAGCTCGGTCAGCGACTCATCGCCGCCCACCTGCGCGTTGCCCTGCGCCGCACGGATCTCATTAAGGTCATGGATCACCGCTGCGGTATCTGTTGCCGACGTATCGTTGGCCAACGATGACGGGTGCCGTCGTCCAGCGTCGGCACGCGCCTCGGCTCGGCGAGCGCGTGCAGCATGGCGTTCCGAATTAGCCTGCAGTTGAATGACTTTCGCCTTTGTCTCACCGGCCATGCTTTTCACCTCCACCCTATTTCTACGAACTGATCTTCTGCGCGAGAGCGACCGCGCGATCTCCCAATGAGCGTACCCACTCCGGCTCGATAACTGGAGTGATCCCGCGACCCCGAACGTAATCTCCGAAGGCTCCGATGGTCGTCCACTTGGGCTGATACCCGAGCTCGGTCTTCATGCGTGTGTTGTCCACCGCGCGCCCGTACGCCAGCCAGTCCCGCTGTTCGGCGCTCAGCTCGGTGTAGCGGGTGCCCTTGGTGAAGGAGGCGATGGCCGATACCGCAAACGACGGCACAGGGATGCCGAGCTGGCCGGAGCGCCGTACTGCCTGCGACATCATCATGACGCCGTCGGCCGCGACATTGAACGTTCCGGACTTACCCGCCATGGTGGCCCGCTCGAGCGCGCCCAGGGCGTCCTGCTCGTGTAGCAGCTGCAAGCGGGCGTCACGTCCGATCATGGTCGGAACCACGGGCCCCGCCAGGTACCGGGCCAACGCGGTATCCATACCGGGGCCGATCAGATTCGCAAGCCGCAGGATTGTCACTGCGAGGTCGGGCCGTCGGCGGCCCAAGCCGCGCGCGTAACTCTCGATGTCGATGCTGTCACGCGCGAACCCGTCTGCGGGTGGGCGCCGTGCGCTCATCTCCTCGGTGAACATCACCGGATCACGGCCACTGGAGCCGTACACCTGTGAAGTGGACTTCACGATCAGCCGCTGCACGGTGGGTGTCTTCTGGCAGGCCGCGAAAAGCTGCATCGCGCCCATCACGTTCAATTCCTTGAGCGCAGCGCGTCCACCCGAACGTGGCGAGTACGAGGCCGAGGCGGTATGTACCACCGTGTCGACCTCGCCGTTACGGATGACCTTGGCAATGAACGGGTTGCGAATATCGGCCCGCACAAATTCGGCCCGACCCATCCTGCGCAGCAGGTCCTTGCTCGGCGCGACCGCATCCACCGCGATAACGCGATTGATCATCGGATTCTGGACCAGGCGCGCGGCCAGGTAGCCCCCGAGGAATCTGCTGGCACCGGTGACCAGCACCACCCGTGGGTAGTGCAGATTGGTCTCGCCAGCGCTCACGGACGAAGCTTATCCATCAATGCAGCAGTGGGCATCCGGAGCGGATGCCCACTAACACAGCGTTTACTTGCCGAGTTTTCTGCGCTGAACGCGGGTACGACGAAGCAGCTTGCGGTGCTTCTTCTTGGACATACGCTTACGCCGCTTCTTGATAACTGAACCCATGAACTCCTGCTAACTACTTTGAAATCGTCTTTACGGTGGGCGGTGCACAGCGGCTGACGCCAGCCGTACACAAGCGCCCTAACCCCTCAAGGCTAAAACCAGGGTGCCGTGCGACTCTACCCGCTACGGCCCCTCGTCAGGAAACCGGCCGAGTGGCGAAGGGCGCCCCCGGCCGGTCCTACTAGTCGGCCGACTACCCGGCGTCGAAGTAGGAGGCCTGCAAGAGATCGTTGACCGCCTTGGCGTGCACACGGAACGACCGGCCGACCCGCACCGCGGGCAGCTCTCCGTTGTGCACCAGTCGGTAAACAGTCATCTTGCTGACGCGCATCAGCGCGGCGACCTCGGCGACGGTGAGGAACTGCGCCTTCCCAGGTTGGCCAGCAGCGGCCGCGTCCCGGCCCGGCTTGGCGCCGGCCCCGTCGCGTCCGGATGGCCCGTTGATTGACGTCATCGCATACCCATTTCCCTTGGCACATGTCGTGCCGCCAATCTTCCCCATCGGCGGTACGGACACGCACGTGCTAGAAGGAGAATAGCGGGACCAGTGGGGTTACTGATACCCGTGTGGGCTAATTGATCAAGATTTGGTTAAATTACTCTGATGTGATTCCCAGCTGCTCGGAGCGTGTTTTTGCGGCATCGACAGCCGCATAGACACTTGCCCGCAAACCTCCGCGTTCCAATTCACGCAGCGCAGCGGCGGTAGTGCCACCCGGCGAGGTAATCGTCGCGCGTAGCTCGGCAGCGGTCGTATCGACCTCGGTACGGGTCTGTAGTCCGGGGGCACGATTTTCGTCGGTTTCGGCCCGTTCGAGGAGCATCGCAGCCGATCCGGCCATGGTTTGGACAACCAGATCGGTGGCGACGGGCCGTGTGAGGCCCGAAGCGACCCCGGCATCGACCAGTGCCTCGACAAGCAGGAAGAAGTACGCGGGGCCCGACCCGGACAGTGCGGTGACGGTATCCATCTGCGATTCGGCGACCGTGATGACGGTGCCCACCGATTCCAGCAGTTCGGAGACCGCACTCAGCTGCTCGTCATTCGCGAACCGACCCTTCGCAAGGGCACTGACCCCGGCCCCGACAAGCATCGGCGCATTGGGCATCACACGGATGACCGGCGAGCCGGCGGCCAGTTTGGATTCGAAAAAGCTCGCTGACACTCCCGCGGCCACGGATACCAACACCTGTTCGGTCTCCCGGGCGTCGCCCTCGGCATCGAGTTTCGCCAGCGCGGCCGCGATCTCGGTAGTCGCGGACTCGACATCGGACGGTTTCACCGCGACAACGATGAAATCGGCGCCCTCGACGGCATCAGCCACCGTGCTGACCCGGATGGAGTACGCCTCAGCGAGCGCCTTCGCCCGGGCCGGGACCTTCTCCGAGACGACGATGTCCTTGGCTTGCCGTCCGGCGCGCAGCAGCCCGGAGATAAGTGCCTCACCGATATTGCCGCCACCGATAACCGCGATTCTTGACATGGCGACCAGCATGGCAGACCAGTTGGGGTGCCGGAAACGGCTTTCCGTGCGTGCACGAACGTGCCGTGAGTATGTGCGCGGAGATATGCACATCCGCCTCGGTTTGTGACTATTCGCAGAGCTCTGCCCATTTCATGGCGCACAGCCGGATACTCGGACTACAAGTTATGTATGTCACAACCGCAGCGTCGCAACGAGGCGAGGCCTGATTCTGCACCCCACCCCATCGATATCGACATACCCGATGGAGTGCACGGTTGGGCGCAACCAGAATTCGACCGAGTGGTCCAGAAGTTCGCCGCGTTGTACGTCGGCCGCGTAGGGGGCGGCGGGCTCTGCGTCTATATCGACGGCGAACCGGTGCTCGAGATCTGGGCCGGGGAAGCACAACCCGGCGTGCCCTGGACCCGTCACACCGCACCGATCATCTATTCGGCCTCCAAGGGTGTGACCGCCACAGTGATCCATCGTCTGGCCGACCGGGGACTGCTCACCTATGACGCCCCGGTGGCCCGCTACTGGCCCGAGTTCGGCACCAACGGCAAGGAAGCGATCACGGTACGGGACGTCTTGGCGCATAAGTCCGGGCTGTCGGCGCTGGCCCCGATCGCGTCCAGCCCAGAAGAAATCCTCGATCATGAGCTGATGGAGCAGCGGCTCGCCGCTGCGCCAGTCGGGCGCTACTACGGCAAGGCCGCCTATCACGCGATCAGCTACGGCTGGCTGCTGGCCGGGCTCGCACGGGCGATCACCGGCAAGGACATGCGCGAGCTGTATCGCACCGAAATCGCGGAACCCCTTGGAGTGGACGGTATTCACCTCGGCCGCCCGCCGGCGGGCTCGCCCACCGTCCCTGCCGGTATCTACGCGCAGCTAGCCAATGCGGTCACGATGCCATTTCTGTCCCGCGGCCTGTCCATCGGCGCACGGGTCGTCGACGCCATTCCGGGTACACGGGGCGCCACCGGAGCGATCCACGTACCGGGGGCCGAACGGATCGTGGCCGACGACGGGCACGCCTGCGCTCCGATCTACGACACCCAGATGGGCGCAGGTAACGCCATCTGCACCGCACCCGCATTGGCCAAACTCTATGCCGCACTGAGTAATCGAGGAAGTGTAGACGGCCGCCAGCTGCTCTCCGAAGAAAAAACCGCTGAACTCGCCAACGGACGCGGGATCAGGCCCAACCTCCCCATCGCCCGCGATATCTGGGAACTCGGCTACCACTGCATCCCGGCACCGGGCCTCGTGGGCGGATTTGGGCATATGGGTGCGGGCGGATCCACCGGGTGGGCAGATCCGAAGCGCCGCATTGCCATTGGGCTATCACAGAATCACCTGCTACTTCCCAACCCAATGCACAATGTGGCGTTTCCCCGGTTATGGGCGACGATCGTGCGGAGCATCCGCTAGGCGGTGGCCGCCAACGCGAGGCGATCCTCGGCCGCGAAGGTGTCCTCCAGTTGCAGTGGTGAGTAGTCGAGGTCAATCTCCCCCAGCGGACGGCCACGGGCGCTGCCGATCGTCCCGAATCGCCGCATCCCCTTGTCGGCGGAGTACTGCATGAATTCGTCCACCGACAGCCCAAACGGGGTATCTGCGCCGTAGAGCGCGAAGCCCTCCTGAGTGAGACGCAAGGCAATCGGGATGAGTTCGTTCATCCGCGCTTCGAAGACCGACCAATTGGTGTCGTCGGCAGCGACGTGACGCCTACAGGTGAAGGTGCCCCACGCCATGTGGCGTCGCTCGTCGTCGCCGATCCGGCGGATCAGTTCCTGCATACCGGGAAGAATCCCGCGGTCAACGCAGATCTTGTGCCACGCAAAGTATCCCGTGAGCGCCAGCATGCCTTCCACGACGTGGTTGTAGGTCACCGATGCGCGTACTTGCGCCGCTGGTGACGGGTCGGTGGCCAGCGTCCCGAGGGCATCGGGAAGCTCGTCGAAGAAGATCTCGCGATATGCCGGAAGGTCGTCGAGGTACCCGTGCAGATCGTCACGGACTCCGACCTCGTCGAGCCAGAGCCGGAACACCTGCGTGTGCTTGGCTTCCTCAAAGGCGAACTGCGTCAAATACATTTCGTCGCCGAGTCGCCCCTCGGCGCGCATGGCCGTCATGAACGGCTGGATGTCCTGAGTCACCGATTCCTCGCCCGCGATGAACTGCGCGCACAGCCGGGTGGCGTAGTCGCGTTCACGATCCGTGAGCGAATCCCAGTCGGCGCGGTCGCGGGAGAAGTCGATATCGGCCGGATCCCAGAATTTCGCATTACCGCCGACGAACAGCTTGAGCGGCAGGGAATCCCAGTTGAGCCCTCCCGCCCGAAGAGATCCATAATCCGTGCGCGTCATGAGGGCCTCCTAGCGTCGACATTGACCTAGTGACCATCCTCGATGTGAGTCAGCTCACAATCAAGGGCTGATATCAGACCGGGCGTGTACTTCGTGTTCCTGCGGCAGCGGATCCTGCCAAGCCTGGTACTAGGCAGGCGTGCAGATGATGACCGGGATCTCCCGGTCGGTGTTCTTCTGGTAGCCCGCATAGCCGGGGTTGACCTTGGTGATCGTCGGCCACAGCGCGGCCTTCTCGTCCGGCGAGGCGGTGTGAGCCGTGTACGCGCGGGTCACCTCGTCGACGGCGATCTCGACAGCCGGGTTCTTGACGAGGTTCTTGTACCAAGCCGGATTGTCCGTGCCGCCACCGTAGGAGGCCACCAGCACCACCCTGTCGGCCTCGTAGATCGGCGCGGTCAGCAGAGTCCCGCGGCGCTGCCCCGACTTGCTGCCGACGGTGTACAGCTCCACGGGCTGCATGCCCAGCACCTTCTTGGGATACCGGCCACCGGTCAGCGCCAGCACGACACGGTGACCGTTCTCCAGAAACCAGGCGCCAATTCGGATGGCCCAATCGGGTTGCTTGCCCATATTCGTACTCCCTCAGTCAGTGTGCAAGGTCGATGTGGCCGTCAGGCCGGTTCGCAGATCACCACGGGGATATCCCGGGCGGTGCTGCGCTGATATCCCGCGTACGGGTTGCCGAATCCCCGGGTGATCTCGGGCCAGAGTTCAGACTTCTCCTGCGCCGAAGCGGTGCGCGCGGTGTACGGCTTCGTCTCACCGCGCACGGTGATCTCGACATTCGGATTGGCAACCAGGTTCAGATACCAGGCGGGGTTGTGCGAGGCGCCGCCCAGCGAGGCGATCACGACGATCCGCTCGGGCGTGAAGATGGGCGAGCTCAACAACGAGGAGCGACGTTCACCGGACTTGCGCCCGATGGTGTGCAGCTCCAGCGTCGGCATCGGACCAAGCTTGTGCGGCCACCGGCCGCCGGTCAGCTTCAACAAGGCGCGGTGCCCGTTCTCCAGCACCCATGCGCCCTTTTCTGCTGCCCAGTCAGGCGTCTTCTGCTTATCGGCCATGGTCACCTACTCCTCCGGTCAGGTAGCCCGATCAGTTTACCGGCACCATCGCCAGCTGGCGAGACTGCACCACGAGAGCGCCCTCGGAATCGATGACGGTGTGTTCAGAATCAAACCAGTGCTGGCCGATCTGGTTGGTGCTGCACAGCACACGCAACCAGCCGTCGGAAGGCAACGTGCGCAGATATGTCGTCAGCTGCACGGTGGGCGCCCACCCGAATCGCCCCAATGGGAATGTCACCGGTACCGAGATATCGCCGCACACCAACGCGAACAGCCCGTCAGGGGCCATATCGCGCGGACGTGCCCACAGCACGATCTCTGGCTTGCCACGCTCACTCAGGTCGCTCATCGAGCGCAGCGACGGACGCACATCGAACCCCCCGAACAGGTGGAAAATATCGCCCATCGGGTGTCCTTCGGCGATCGGGCTTACCCCGGGCGGCGGCTCGGCGGGCAACTGGATGAGGGCCGGTGGCAGGGCCGTCAGGAGCGGGCCGACATGCTGCTCGGGAGTGCCGAGGGTGACAACGGCGTGCACAGCCGTCCGGCCGTTCTGCACCAGCTCTGCATCGATGAGCGAGATCTGCTTGCCGCGCTTGCGGATAGAGGTACGCACCTGCATGTCACCGGGCGAGGGCGCCGACAGATAGCTCGCGCTGACGGCGATGGGTTCGCGCTCCGCTTCGGATGAGCCGCTTGCGCGAAGACTTTCAGCCAGAGTCTCCCGTGCCGCGCCCGCGAGCAGCGCAAGCATGACGCCGCCGTGCAGCTTGGATCCGATGGTCCAGATGTCGTTCAGGTGCGCGTCAAACAGCCCGTCGCCCGCGGGCGTAAGAGACATTGCTTGCGCGAAGGGGGCATTAACCACGTGTCCTATCGCACCAGATGCGTTCTGGCGAACTCCAGGGACTCCCTCAGAATGGCCTCGCGCTGATCCTCGGTGCGCGCTGTCGAGGTGTGCACCTCAAGCACCACCTGCCCGGTGAAGTCACCGGTGGCCAGTTCGCGGCAGACCTCTGCGACGGGCTGAGTTCCCTTGCCGGGCACCAGATGTTCATCGACCGAGGCGCCTTTTCCATCGGTCAGGTGCAGATGTGTCAGCCCCGATCCCATGCGGCGCATCATGTCGAGCGCATCCGTCCCGGCGGTGGCGGTATGCGACAGGTCGAGGGTGTAATGGGCATGGTTGGCGTCTGTGGGGTCGAAGGACGGCGAGAACGCCGAGACCCCGATACCCGGCCTGCCGCCGCGGCGCTTCATGCGCTCCACCGATGTCTGCCCGGCGCCGAAGAAGCGGTCGGCACGCAGCGGGAACATGTTCTCCACCGCGACGTAGACACCACTCGAATCCTCCAGCGCCGCAACCTGTTCAGCGAACCCCTCCGCGTACCGGCGCTGCCAGCGAAACGGTGGATGCACGACGACGGTCTGGGCGCCCAGCCTTTCGGCGGCGCGAACGCTGCGTTCCAGCTTGGGAATCGGGTTGGGGCCCCAGACGCGTTGTGACACCAGTAGGCATGGGGCGTGCACGGACAACACCGGCATGTCGTACTTGCGGGAGAGTTTCGCGACGGCGTGCTCGTCCTGGCTCACCGCCTCGGCCCACACCATGAGCTCGACACCGTCATAGCCGAGCCGGGCCGCGTACTCGAATGCAGCTTCGGTCTTGAGTGGATATACCGAGGCCGTTGACAGACCAACCTTGATCGCAGGGCGCACGGTTCGGTAACGCTACCTAATCAACCGCTTGCAGCATGAGCACGAGGGGGCCGAATGCGATCAGCGCTCCCACCACGATCGCGATGAGAATGCTGGCCAGGTCGACAGTCTTGCGAATCACCCACAGCGAGGCGACCAGAATTGCGATGAACAACACACCCAGGATCAACGCGAAGCCCTGATTCCAGCCCCACAGTTCGCGGAATCCGAGGAACAGCCCCGCACCCACAGCGGCGGCCAGCAGATACTGCGATGCGATCCAGGTGCCGCGCAGGTACGTCTTGAGCTTCTCCCGCCGGTCGGCCTTGGTCGCGGCTGTGCCGGATTCGGACTTCGGGTCGGTGTCGACGGAGGCAAGCTGACTGACCTCGGAGTCGGCCGGGCTCCCGTGCTGACTGACGAGTTCCCGGAGCTCCTGCTCGAGCTCGTAATGGCCTTCTTGATCCTCGAACTCGTCGTCCTCGACATCCTGTTCGGCATCGTGGGAGGTCCATTGGACGGCGGAGGCCCGGTTGCCCTCCTCGTACTCCACGTAGTCGTCGTACTCGTCTTCGTGAACGTCCGGCTCGGGCGCCGGTTCCGGCTGTGCGACAGCCACAGGCTCCGGTTCGGGCTCGGGTTCCGGTTCGACGGGCTCGGGGCGAGACACCGGCGGGGGCGGGGTCACGGGAGGCGTAGGCGCCACCGGCGGGGTGGGTACCACCGACACGGGCTTCGGTTCGGGCTTCGGCGCAGGGCTGGGTTCGGCGGTAATCGGCTCGATGACACCGGTGGCGTCGTTGAAGTCGATCGACTTCCGCGGCTCCCCCGGCCGTGCCACGGGCGTGGGGGTCGGCGGGAAAATGCTGCGAAGCGGTGACGCCATCGAGGAAGGCTGAGCTGGCGTCGACGGCGCGCTGGTCCCGCGGCGCGCGGCCTCGTCCACCATGGTGCCGCCGCCGAACAGCGCATCCTCATTGGAACGCAGGTATGACCGCGCTCCAGGCGACACGCCCGCTTCGGGCGCCTTGGGTGTCTCGGGCGTCGCAGACGTTTCCGGGGTAGGTGTCGGCGCAGGATTGGGGCGCGCGCGGCCGCCCTTCCGGTCCCGAATAACAGGGATCTCGCCGGTGAGCTCGGCGACAGGGATGGCGTCGGCATTGCCACGCATCCGGCGGCGGTGTCCGCTGATCTTGCCTTCAGCAGCGCCATTGCGCGCCAGCAGCTCGGCAACCGATACCGGCCGCTGCGTGTCGTCTGAGTCGGTCATGTCCTCTCCTACCGTCCGAGGCTGAATGTCGCCGGCGTTGCGGCTCCGACGCCAAGTGGGACGGGTTCAGTCAACGAGTGCGGTGCCATCGACTTCGCTATCCAGCTTGCGCAGAATCAGCCCTTCGCGCAGAGCCCACGGGCAGATGTCCACCGCGTCTAACGACAGAGCACGCATGCTTGCCTCTGCAACGAGTGCTCCAGCGACGATCTGAGGCGCCCTGTCGACACTGACTCCCTCCAACTCCGCACGGTCTGCGGTCGTCATTCGCGAGATGAACGCGATCAACTGACGCAGTCCGCTTGCTGTAAGTGTCCTCTTAACTCGTGGTCCTGCGCCGGAAGGTGCAGCACCGGTGAGTCGCGCAAGCGACCGGAACGTTTTCGAGGACGCTACGGCCAGGTCGGGCACCCCTGCCACCTCCACCTGTTTGGCGGCGTCCACCAGTTCCGATTCCAGCCAGTCACGCAGCATAGCGACGCGGCGACGTCCCGGCGGATCTTCGGCCAACCACTCCCGAGTCAACCTGCCCGCCCCCAGGGGCAGGGACAACGCGATATCGGGTTCCTCGTCGCCACCACAGGACAGCTCCAGCGAGCCGCCGCCGATATCGAGGTTGATGATGCGTCCCGCACTCCAGCCGTACCAACGCCGAACCGCCAGGAAGGTCAGGCGCGACTCGTTGACGCCGGAGAGAACGGCGAGATCCACGCCGGTTTCCTTCTTGACACGAGTCAGCACCTCATCGGAGTTCGTGGCATCCCGCACCGCCGAGGTGGCGAACGCCATGATCTCCGCGCAGCCGGAGCTACGGGCAATCTTGGAGAACTCTTGGATGGTGTGCACAAGGCTGTCGGAGCCCTTGCGGGTGAGCTTGCCAGACTCGTCGATCGCCTCTGCCAGACGCAGCGCAGCCTTGGTGGAACTCATGGGTGTGGGGTGACCACCCCGTCGGGCATCGACCACCAACAGGTGCACCGTGTTGCTGCCGACATCCAGCACGCCTAATCGCACGCACCACACGTTAGTGGGTCTACCGTTTACATCTGTGACGACGCTGCCAAAACAGCCATATCGGCGTGACACTTCCCTCGAGGGGCAAGAGGTGGAGCTGGACTTCGCCCGCGAATGGGTGGAGTTCTACGACCCGGAGAATCCAGAGCATCTGATCAAGGCCGACATGACCTGGCTGCTGTCACATTGGACATGCGTCTTCGGCACCCCGGCGTGCCAGGGCACCGTTGCTGGACGTCCAGATGACGGTTGCTGCTCACATGGCGCCTTCCTTTCCGACGCCGATGACAGGGCGAATTTGGACGAATCGGTGAAACAGCTCACCGCGGCGGACTGGCAATTCCACGACAAGGGTCTGGGCCGCAAGGGCTATCTGGAGAAGGACGAGCTCGACGGGGAAAAGCAGTGGCGCACACGCAAGTACAAGGGTGCGTGCATCTTCTTGAACCGTCCCGGGTTCGACGGCGGTATAGGTTGCGCGCTGCATTCCAAGGCACTCAAGCTCGGCGTGGAGCCGCTGACCATGAAACCCGAGGTGTGCTGGCAGCTGCCGATCCGGCGCACGCAGGCCTGGGTGGATCGGCCGGATGGTTCGCAGATCCTCAAGACCACGATTACCGAGTATGACCGCCGCGGCTGGGGCGAGGGCGGCGCCGATCTGCATTGGTATTGCACCGGTGACCCGGCAGCGCATGTCGGCAAGAAGCAGGTGTGGCAGTCGTACGGGCCGGAGCTGACCGAGCTGCTGGGCGAGAAGGCGTACGCGGAGCTGGCCGCGATGTGCAAGCGCCGCAAGGGTTTGGGGCTGATAGCAGTACATCCGGCGACTCTGGCCGCCGGATCCTTCTCGTCATAGAAGACCGGCGAACAGATCGGCCTCGGGCGTGGTCGTGTCGACGCGGGCGTGCGCGAGTTCGAACCTCTCCGTCGGCCACAGCTGTTGCCGCCATGTCCAGGGCAGCACCAGGAAATGCCCCCGTGGGTCGATCTGGGTTGCGTGCGCGCGTAATGCCTTGTCGCGCAGTTCGAAATAGTCAACGCACGCGATCTCGGTGGTGGCGCGGCGTGCCGACAACGTTCGCAACCCCCTGGTGAGCACACCCACCGCCCGCACCCAGCGCGGTACCGTCAACGGCCGCTCATCAACCGGTCGAGCATTCTGGGGGCGGTCCGCGCGACGCCGGTCGGCCTTGCGCCGCAGCCGCTCCAGTCGCTCGAAGTTCCTGACCATCGTGGGTGTCACCCGTACCGGTTCGTGGATGTAGTAGAGCTTCGATACCTCAGCGCACGCGCGGTAAGCGGCGACCGCCATCTCGTGGGTGCGGATGTGATCGGGGTGGGGGTAGCCGCCGCATTCGTTATACGTGATCAGCACGTGTGGTTTGAATGCGTGGATTACCTCGACGAGGCGGCCCACCGATTGATCCAACGGCACCCGCGCGAATCCATCGTGGGGTAGTAGCGCGGGGTCGAGCTGCAATCCGGTGTCTTTGTAGCCCAGCCAATGATGTTGCACACCAAGGATCGCCGCGGCACGCGCCATCTCGTCGCGGCGCACGAGCGGCAGGTTCTCGTGGATACCCGGCCGGTCCATGGCCGGGTTGAGGATATCGCCCCGCTCCCCGCCGGTGGCCGTGACGACGAGAACCTCATGCCCCTGTGCGGCGTACTTGGCCAGCGTGGCCGCACCCCGGCTGGACTCATCGTCCGGGTGCGCGTGCACCGCCATCAACCGCATATCGCCAGTGGACCACAGAGCGCCGGGATGACACCGGCCCGGCCGACCCCGCCGAGCTCAGCCCGTGCGTTGTGGGCCGCGCGCCGGGAGCTCGCGTGCAAGCCCACCCAGGCCGAACCAGAAGACCGGCTTGAGAATGGCGGCCACGGGCCGGATCGCGAACCGCGACCCCGGGATATTCGTCAGATAACGCGGCGCGCAGGCCAGTGTCCAATCGACGGTCGCCCGGCCAGGATCGCGCTCGGGCACCACCCGGTACTCCTCACACCAGGACCCGAACACAGGCAAGGTGGCGTCGAGCGCCGTGTATCGCATGACGCGGGGAGCGTCGAAGTGAATGATCTGCTCGTGCTGGGCGAACACCATCCAGGAGTGGATATACATCTGGAAATCCCGCACAGTGCCGGCGGTCGGCGCGGTGTCCAGTGGATACCGGCAGCCCCATACCGAAGGCAGCCACGACCACATCCGGTCCCCCGATACCACCCGCCATACCTCCTCGGGCGGCGCGTCGAAGGTACGCCGGACTCGGGTGATGAACGGGGCGGTGGCGAAAAACTCCTCCACCCCGTCGACCGCAATGGGGACTGCGTCAAACCGCATGTTCAATCTCCTTCACCGGGCTGTTCATCCGCTTGAATTCGTATGCGGTCGATGGGAATTGGATGCTGCGCCGGTAGGACTGCAAGACCGTCCACGGCCGCACATAGGGCGTATGGCCCTGCGAGTTGATGAAATAGCTGTTCGATCCGGCACAGTTCACCGTGAAGTACCGATTCAGGTTCGCCCCGCTGCGGGCGATGCTCGCCTGGAAGTCGTCCAGCGCCCCCTGGGTCACCTCAACCCAGGTGGCCCTCCTGGCTCGGGCGAGTTTGATGACGGCCTCGATGTGGCGCATCGAGTTCTCCAGGATGTAGTGGAAGCTGGTGCCGGTCCACGAGTACGGGCCGACGAGCATGAACCTGTTGGGCAGCCCCGGAACCGAGGTGCTCTGGTAGGCCTGCAACCCGTTGTCGCGATAGAACTCGGCCAGGTCGAATCCCTTGGTACCCAGCACGGTTCCGACCCGGTAGGTCTCGGGGTCGGAAAACATTTCGTACCCGGTAGCCAGTACGAGGACGTCGATGGGGCGCTCGACGCCCGCCTTGTCCACGATGCCTGTCGGGGTGATCCGCTCAATACCGTTCGACACCAGGGTCACATTCGGACGGTTGAAGGTCGGCAGGTAGTCGGCGCCCAGCGTGCCCCGTGTGCATCCCGCACCGAACCGCGGGCGCAGCTGCTCCCGGACCTCTGGACTATCCACCTTGTACCGCAGCCAGCCACGGTATGCCCACAATGCCACCCGGTCGAATATCGCCCCGCCCACCCGGAACAACGGCTTCGGCGTGTAGATCAACACACGCAGGCCGAGTTCGACTCCGGCCAAGCCGATCCCGTTCACACCGTTGGCGAACCTGCGCCCGGATAACAACCGCTGCAGCAGCCGCGGCAGCCGGAAATCAGGTTTCGGAAAGTACCACTGCGGCGTCCGCTGATACACGTCCAGATGTTCCACCTCACCGGCGATGGCCGGAGCGATCTGCACGGTGGAACTACCGACACCGACAATTCCGACGCGCTTACCGCGCATGTCCACATCGTGTTGCCACCGGGACGGCACCTGGATCGGCCCCGCGAAGGTATCCAGACCTGGAATATCCGGTGCCGTACGCGGATTGATGTACGCGCCGATTGCGCTGATCAAGAACCTCGACGAGATGACGTCACCATCGGCGGTGTGCACCTGCCAGAGATGGTTGTCTTCGTCGAACACCTCTCGTTCAACGCGTGTCCCAAATCTCGCATGCGCACGCAGCCCATGCTCCGCAACCAGATCCAGTGCGTACTGCTGTATTTCGGATCCGGCCGCGAAGAATCGCTGCCAGTCACCCTTGGGGGCAAAGGTGAATTGATAGGCGACGACTGGGATGTCAGAGCCGACCCCCGGATAGGTGTTGCGCAACCAGGTGCCGCCGAAGTCCTCGTCCCGGTCGATGATGACGAAGTTCTCGATACCGATCTCGAGCAGCTTGATGGCCGCACAGATGCCGCCCAGCCCCGCGCCGATGATCGCGACTTCATAATCGGGCTCGTCACGCAATTCCATGGCTCGTCCCACGGCACCGTCCTTCCGTTCTTCTGCGACGTATCTCGCTGCTCTCAATTCACTGCAGCGGCCCGCCCCGCGCGGGACTCCCCACCCGACCACGTCGGGAATATTTAATAGACTGACATGCCATTCGGCAAAGGGCAAGGGCGCCCAAGCCTCGGCGCTGCGGAAACTCGAAATCCCAGATCTATGCGTTATGCCTGGTATCCAGTACCATCCGTTTCACATAATTTCGAGTCAACCGATGTGAACTGGAGAGACCGTGGGCAATCTGCCGGATCCAAAGCTGGCCGAGACATTCGTGGACCCCACGCGAGTCGCGCACCCGCCAATACGCACCCATGGATACCTCGATGTCCTCGCCCCTAGTACCGATGAGCCGGTGTCTCTGGCCAACCGGTTCATGCAGAGCCCTCTGCTCGCCGCGGTATACGAGCGCGCATGGCGCCCGATGTTCACCCGGATGTTCAGCTACGGCGGCAGAGGCACCGCCACCGTGCACACCGAGCTCATGCGCGATATCACGACCGGTGGTGGCCAGAAGATTCTGGATGTCGCATGCGGTCCCGGGCTCTACACGCGGCAGTTGGCGACCAGCCTGGCCGACGGCGGCGCCTGTATCGGGCTCGATCTTTCCGAACCCATGTTGCGCCGGGCGGTACGCGACAACACCACCGATTACGTCGACTACGTCCGCGGCAGCGCACACGCATTACCGTTCGCGGACGGCACATTTGACACCGTGGTGTGCCTCGCCGCACTGTATCTGATCCCCGATCCCGAACAGGCCGTGCGGGAGCTGTGCCGGGTCGCCAATCCAGCTGGTCAGATCGCGATCTTCACGTCCTTGCAAACTCCACTCGCAACCTTGCCCGGCGCCGAAGCGGCGATGCGTATCGGCGGCTTCCGAGCCTTCGGACGTGACGAGATCACGGGCTGGCTTCGCGCCCATGGATGGGTCGATATCGACCAGACGCTCACCGGCCAAGGACAATTCATCAGGGCCCGACGCTAGACGGCTTACCCCTTCTTGTTGGGCACCAGCTTGATGAGATCGGTCATGCCCGCCTTGGAGGCGAAGTAGCGGGTAAGCCCCGGCGCGAGCCGGTTGTTGAGGTACTGCAGCCGTGCCTCGGGAGTCACCGGGACTACCTGCTTGTTCTTGCGCACGGCGTTGACGATCTGCCGGGCCACCTTCTCGGGTCCGTAGCGGCGCATCGCGTAAGCCTTGTCACCGGCCTGCTGCATACGTGATTCTTCCTCGGCACTGACACCCGAGATCTTTGTGGTGGCAACGATATTGGTGTGCACCACACCCGGGCAGATGGTGGTTACCCCGATGTTGTGCGCCGCGAGGTCGGCGCGCAGGCAGTCCGAGAACATGAAGACCGCCGACTTGCTCGTCGAGTACGCCGTGAAGGCCTTCTGCGGGCTGTATGCGGCCATGCTGGAGAGATTGACAATATGTCCGCCCAGCCCACGTTCGGCCATCTTGGCGCCAAATACCCTGCTGCCGTTGACTACCCCATACAGATTGATATCGATGACGCGCCGGAACTCCTCCGGGGGTGTCTCTAGGAAGCCTCCTGCGGCCCCCACCCCGGCATTGTTCACCAGGACATCGGGCACTCCATGACGAGCAACAACCTCCTCGGCGTGTGCATTAATAGCGGCCTCGTCGGCGACGTTGAGTCGGTAGGCATGGGCGGTGCCGCCGCCCTGCTCGATAAGTGCCACCGTTTCGTTGGCACCATCCAGATTGACGTCCGAAAGCACTACCTCGGCACCTTGCCTCGCGAACTCCAACGCGGTTTCCCTGCCGATACCACTGCCCCCGCCCGTGATCACCACGAGCTGATCCTCAAAGGGCTTGCGGTTCTGCCCCATCTCCGCCCGCCGCAGCGCACGTGATGGCTCCTGCCCGGACACTGCTTCGATTAGCTCCGTGGCGGCCGCGGCGAGAATCTGCGGGTGCGAGAACGGCAGCCAGTGACCGCCGTCGAGCACACGCCGCCAGGTCCGGCTGTTCCACTTGAGCTCGTCGTCATAGTTGGATTGGCGCACCGCTGGGTCTCGGGTGCCGATGATGACCTGGACGGGCACGTTGGTGTGCCGGTCCTGCGGATGCAACATCGCCGGCAGCGCATTGGCGCGATACACCCGCAGCGTCTTGGTGATGTCGCTCATGAATGTCGAGCCCAGGTGAATCTGCTCGACGGGCGCTCCTTCTGCGACAGACAGCCCTGCACGCCAACGGTTCTCGCTCATAGTGAGTTTGAGCAAGACGTTCGGGATTCCAGGAGTCATCGAGCCGAACATATACAGCAGCGAACCAAACTGCCCCAACGCCAGCGCGATGTTTCTCGGAGTGGGATGGGCAAGCCGGGCCCGCATCCACCGACTCATATGGTGCACCGACGGCCCGGAGACCGACGTAAAGGAGGAGAACCGATGCTCCAGATCCGGATCGCAGATCGCCTCCCACATCGCCACACTGCCCCAATCGTGGCCCAGCACGTGTACCGGCTTGTCGGGGCTTACCTCGTTGGCGACCGCCACATAATCGCCGGCCATTTCGGTGAGCCGGAATTCGCGGAAGCTCTTGGGATTGGTGGTCTTTCCCGCACCGCGGTTGTCGATCGCGACCAGCCGGAAGCGGTCGCGCAACAGTGGAACGACCCCATCCCAAAGATGGTGTGAGTCGGGCCAGCCGTGCACCAGCAGAATGGTCTCGCCCTCGGGATTACCTTGGATGAAGTAGGCGACATCGATATCCCCGTTGCGCACTACATGTTCGGTGACCTCGGCGGTCACGGGGGTGTCGGCGGTGATGGTCATAGCGTCTCCGTTTCTCAGATATCCAGTACCAGCCGCCCGCCGTCGGCACGAGACGCACATACGAGCGTCTGGCCTTTGGCGCGCTGGGATTCGGTCAGGGTGGTGTCACGGTGATCGGGTCGTCCTGCGAGCACCTTGACCTTGCGGGTGCCACAAAAGCCTTGCCTGCATGAGTGTGCGGTGCCGGGCTTGTTCGCAAGGATGGTTTCCAGGGCGCTGCGACGTACCGCAACGTTACGCGCATGCAGCGCAACGTCACCGATATCCGCCATGTCTTCCACGCTCTTCGGCACCTATCTCCTCCGAGCGCCCTATGAGTCCTGATCAAACGCAATGTGGACCTGATCGGATTCGCGCACCGTCTGACAGGCGAGGGTCAGGCCCGCCTCCAGCTCGTCGTCGATCAGCGCCTCGTTCATCAACATCCGGGTCCGACCGCTCTTGACCGAGCACACGCAGGTACCGCAGGCCGACTCACGGCAGACGTACGGCGCATCCAAGCCCGCGTCGAGTAGTACATCCAACAGCGGGGTGCCCTGAGGCCAGTCGAAATGATAGGTAGCACCGTCGAATTCGACCTGAAGCGGCTTTCCGCGCTCAGCGGCAGTCTCGTGCAGCGATGGCTCAATACCCGAGGCCACAAACGGGTTGTCGGTCAGCGAGCGATACTCCTCGATGTGCAAAGGGCTATCCGAAACGTCAAGCGTCAAGAGAGCTGAACGCATCGCCGCCATGAATCCCTCTGGTCCACAAAGATATACCTCTCGGCCCACGAAGGAGGAGAGTTCCGCGGCGATACCGTCCGCCGTCGGTACGCCGCGCTCCTCCTCTAACCAGTGCACCACGGACAACCGGGCGGGATACCGCTCTGCCAACTCACCGATCCGCGCGTCGAATATCACCGACTCGCGATCGCGGTTGGCATAGAACAGCGCCACCTTGCCATTCCCGGCGCACAGTACCGAGGTCGCAATGGAAACAATCGGCGTGATCCCGCTACCGGCCGCGCACAACAGCACATCGTCGTCGAGACTGCGCGGCACAAATCGTCCGGAGGGAGCCAGCACTGTGATGACGGAATCGACGGCAATGTTGTCGCAGATCCAGTTTGACGCGTATCCCCCGGCGGTTCGCTTCACCGTGACGGCGGGACGCTCATCCAGGTGGGGACTACTGGACAGCGAGTAGCAGCGAGCCACCGAGCCAGTCGAGTCACTCGGCACTTCCAGGGTGAGGAATTGCCCTGGTGCGTAACTAAATTGGTTCAGATGCTCTGCTGGCACGTCGAACACCAACGTGATCGCGCCTTCGGTCTCCTTGATCACTTCGAAGACGGGCAGGCGATATGTGTACGGCATCCAGGACTACCCCACACTCTCCACGAGGACGGACTCCGAGGCCGATGACACCGGGGGGTGTTTTGGCAGGAAACGCGCACCCAGCCGCTCTATCCGATCCACCCCGAACGGTGCCATGGACCGCCGATTGAGGCCGGGGAGAGCACGCGACAAGACGTAGCCGAGCCACGACTCGAACTTCACCGGAACAACCACCAAGTCGAATCTGACGGCCCGCGTCACGGCCCGGGCCACCGAATTGGGGCTGCGTGGCGTGAAGGGCAGCTTGTCGGTGATATCCCGCAGCTTCTGCATTACCTGCTGGCCGGCATCGAGCATCCCCTGATCAACACCGACCATGGTGCCGTTGATCCCTATGTTGGTATTGATGAAACCAGGACATACCGAGCTGACGCCAACTCCCTTGGGCCCCAGCTCAAGCCGCAGACACTCTGTCAACATCTTCACCCCGGCCTTGGACACCGAGTACGGGGCCATGACCGCCGTTGGAGTGTATGAGGCCGCCGAGGCAATGTTGACAATGTGCCCACTGCCGCGTTCCACCATCTGGGCGCCGAACACCCGGCAGCCGTGCACCACACCCAGCAGATTGACCGAAAGCTGCTTGTCCCAGTCGGCAGGGCCCAGCTTCAAGAAGGGCCCGCCGACCACGATGCCGGCGTTGTTCACCAGCACATCCGGCACGCCGTATTCAATCTCAACAAACCGCGCGACATCTGCCCACTGTTCTGGGTCGGTGACGTCCAGATGCACCACAGAGGCGCTGTGTCCGTGGTCGCGGATCAGCTCCACCGTCTCGTTGGCGGCTTCCAGGTTGACATCCGAAACCACCACGTGGGCATTGTGTTTGGCGAACCTCAGCGCGGTCGCACGCCCAATACCGCTACCCGCCCCGGTAACGACGACCAGGCGCGGCTCCAGCGAGTTGTTCTTCACGTGTTCCCCTATTTCAGATGACCGACGAGAGCTACGGCCCCTAGCTGCAATCGGACTATTTGAGGTGATCGACGAGGACGCCGTCGGCACCGAAAAGCTCCTGCTGCCAACGCTTTAGCAGTGCATCGGTATCGAGGTCATCGGGATGGAACCCGGGTCGCAGGTACTTTCGCACCGACCGGATGAAGCCCTCCTCACCAGGCGGGAAGCCACCGGAGAGTCCGGCCACGAAGTGGCTGTAGACGATGTCGTTCTCGACGAAGTACTTATGGGTGTTGCCGTCATCCCCGAAGCGGAAACGAATCCGCCGGGTCTTGGGATACGCAGCCGGTTGGCTCATGTCGCCACTCCCGTCCGAAACGCCAAGTTACTAGTACTTTCAGTACTATGTGACGTCAACCATAGGACGGGCATGGCACCACGCGCAAGACAACGCGGCGATAACCGAAACGGGGATTCGAACGGGAAAGCGCCTTCGTAGCGAAGGCTCAGAGGCTAGTCGGCAACAACAGCGATGGGATCGTCCGGGCGCAGCTCCACACCACGCGCCTTGGCCGAAGCCGACAGTCCGCCCCACACATACACGACCAACTCATCCACAAGCACTTCCTTGCTGATGGTTGGCTCGTCAAACCAGCGCAGCACCGCGACTCCAGTCGAAGCCAGTATCGCGTCAATCACGTACTCGATGTGGTCGGCATTGCCGCCCTTCGCACTGAAAACAGACCTCACCAGCTGGGCAATGGCATCGGACAGCGGCCGGCCGTTCTCGATGAGGGATGTCGCATTGGCGAACTGAACACTCAACAAGAACCTGACCAGGTTGGGGCGTTCGTCCACCAGGTCCACGTATTGCGCCATTGCCGAGCGGAATACCTCGAGCAGAGACACAGAGAGATCGATACTCGACACCACGCGCTCGGCGACTAGTTCTTGAACGCGCATCGCCACCGCCGCGAACAGTGCTTCCTTGTCGGTGAAGAATCGATACAACTTCGGCCGGGAGATGCCCGCCGCCTTCAGGACATCGTCCACCGATAGGTCAGGACCGTTCTCATCGATCGCCTGCAGTGTCGCCTCGACCAATTCAGCACGCACCTTGGCACGGTGCTCACGCCACCGGTCGACGCGCGCATCACCGGTCGGCTCGGGAAGGCCTCGACCTGGATACACCTGCGTTGACACGCCCACATCGTAGACCCCGAATTCACGCGCACCGCACCGTCCGCAGGTACATCCGCGCGCCGGGCTCCCATAGAACACATCGGCACACCGGTACCCGCCGAACTCTTAGCAAACCTGTGACGCCGACACGGTCAGTTGACCCCTAAAGATTATGATCAACACTAGAAGTAATTGACCAGGGAGTATTAAATTGGTCTTACGTTCAGTTAAAGTGAAGGCTTGTGATAGCGCCCGAATGATTCGCGGCGACTTCGGATCTTTCCCAACTTCTTAGCCAGGAATGGTTACTGTGATGCCCGTGGCTAGCACCAATGGCGAGCGTAGAGGGCCGGGCCGCCCGCCCGACCCGGAGCGCGCTCGCGAGCGTTTGCGCGCCCTCACCGAAGCAGCCGCCCAGGAGTTCGCAGAGAAGGGCTATCACAAGGCCAGCATCACCGATATCACTCGTCGCGCGGGCGTTGGCCGAGGCACGTTCTATCTGTACTTCGACACCAAACGCGATGCGCTCGATGCCGTGATCGACAGCTATTTCCAGAGAATGGTCACGACCGTCAACGACACCAGTGACCTGCAGGGCACCACCGGTCACCTGGAGCAGCATCTCTACACCGTGTTCACCCGGCTGTTCGACAGTCTGGATCACAACCCAGAGATCGCGCAGGTCATCCTGCGTGAAGGCTTGCTCGATACGGCAATGACCAAACGCATGTTCGGCATGCTCGACCTCATCGAGGCCATCAACATCACCATCATTGAGCAGGCCATCGACGATGGCGCCATCACCACCCCCGTCGACGTCCCCTTCCTCGCACACGCCATCACCGGCCTCTCGATGGCGGCCATCCTTAAGGCAATCCGGGGGGAGCTGCGCAGCGAGGCGCGCGAGGACTACATCAGGTCATTCATCGAGCTAGTCCGGTCCGCGACCACCAGTCCGCCAAGTCTCGCAAATTCTTGACAAAACGCGTCCCCAGACGCCGATCCTCCGCTAGCCTCTGCTCTAGCCAATAAACTGACCGCTGAGCCAGTGAATTGCTGAGAGGCCGGGTCGGGGGACCTCCGACAGCCTCGTCATGACAGCGTTCCGACAGGGACGCGTCGCATATCTATAGGTATAGACACATGCTGCAACCTGATCAACGTGGTGACCCCGCGCTTGACAGGGACCATGACCTACACCACACTAAGCCACCGACTGTGATGTGGGGTACTAGATACCCACTGTTACACAGCTGTCCATTAGACGGTCTGTCCATCGAGGTCAGCCCTGAAATGCAAAGCCAAAGGAGCCGTTGTTGAACTCAGCCATGAGTCAAATAGCGGCCGAGGCACACCCAGAGTCCGTCGCGGACGACTGGGGCCAATCCCCCGATGTTGAATACGGCAGCAAATCCACCGTCGACAGCCCGGACTCCTCGGGATCGGGCGGCGGCTTCCAGCTACTCGATCGGGCCCCTCGACTTGTCCGGCGCCCCGTCGAATATGTGGTCTCCCAAACCGATTCGATGCTGAAAACGTTGGGCCGCTATGTCGATCTGGTGGCGCAGTCCTTCGCGTTTCTAGTGAGCGACATCGTCCGCCTACGGCACCCGTGGCAAGACACCGTCATTCAGTCCTGGTTCATCCTGACGGTCACGGTTGTTCCGGCGATCCTGGTGTCGATCCCCTTCGGTGTGATCGTCGCTGTGCAGGCGGGCAGCATCATCTCGCAGGTCGGAGCATCTTCCATCTCCGGTGCTGCCGGTGGTCTGGGCGTCATCCAGCAAGGCGCGCCCATCGTCGCCGCCCTACTCCTCGGTGGCGCAGCAGGTTCGGCGGTCGCCACCGACCTCGGCGCCAGAAGCATCCGGGAAGAGGTCGACGCCATGCGTGTCATGGGAGTCAACCCCATTCAGCGCCTGGTGACCCCGAGATTGGCGGCGATCCTGTTCGTCTCACCGCTGCTGTGCATCTTCATCATCTTCGTCGGGATCTTCGCCGGTTACCTGGTCAACGTCGGTTTTCAAGGCGGTACCCCCGGCAGCTACCTGTCCTCGTTCGCCGCGTTCGCGAACGTCAATGACGTCACCGTCGCGGTTCTCAAGACCTGGCTGTTCGGCGTGGTGGTCATCCTCGTCGCCTGTCAGCGCGGCCTGGAAGCCAAGGGGGGCGCGCGGGGAGTCGCCGATGCGGTGAACGCCACCGTAGTGATCGGTGTGGTCACGGTCATGGTGCTCAATACCGTGATCACTCAAATCGTCGCGATGTTCATGCCGTCGAAGGTGGGCTGAGAGTGGCCACCTCCCGTCCCTCCCGGTACTTCCCCGACGAACTGCCCCCCGTCGCGCGGTCCATCTGGAACTTCACCAAGGGCGCGGGTGGCTCCGCCGAGTATCTCGGCCACCAGATCACCTTCGTCGGCTTGGTGCTGGCCGCCATACCGCAGACCATCAAGCGTTACCGACGCCAAACCGGCGTCCTGCTCGTCGATATGACCTGGGGCAACGGCTCGATCATCGTCGGGGGCGGGGTCATCGGCGTCCTGGTCTTCATGGGGATCGCGGTCGGCGCGTCGGTCGGCATCGTGGGCTTCTCGACCCTGGACATGGTGGGGATGGGCTCGCTCACCGGATTCATCTCCGCCTATGTCAACACCCGGGAAATGGCCCCAATGATCGCCGCCATCGGGTTCGCCGCTCAGGCGGGATGCCGCATGACCGCCGAGATCGGGGCCATGCGTATCTCCGAGGAGATCGACGCACTAGAAGCGCAGGGCATCCGATCCATCCCGTTCGTAGTCACCACCCGCGTGATCGCCGGAATCATCATCATCGTTCCGCTGTACATACTGACCTTGCTACTGGCCTACGGCTCCTGCGCCTTCATGGTGTTCTTCGTCCATAACCAGTCGCAGGGCGTGTACAAGCACTATTTCGACTCGTTCGTCCATCCGATAGATGTGCTCTATTCGGTGATCAAGGCCGTGGTGTTCGTCGTGATCATCATCGCCATCCAGTGCTATCAGGGTTATTACGCGGGCGGCGGACCAGAGGGCGTGGGTATGGCCTCCGGTCGCGCCATCAGGGCTTCCCTGGTCGCGATCGTCCTCGTCGACATGCTCCTCACGTTGCTCTTCTGGGGCAACAATCCTGGAATTCAGATATCGGGGTAACGCGTGGCCATCTATAAAGATCCGAGCGGACGGTCCGCAGGTCCGGGCGCTCTCAAGGTGCGCGGGCTTGCCGTGACACTTGTGGTCGCAGCCTGCGGCTACTCGCTCTACCAGTCCGGTATCGGCAGTTATGGCGAGCCCTTCGAGCTCACCCTCATCACCAACACCATCGGAGAGGGCATGGGTCCGGGTGGTGAGGTGAAGTACCGCGGGTACAACATTGGCAAGGTCAAGTCCCTGCAGACCACCGGGTACAACAAGCAGCGGATGACGGTGACCCTCGATGGCCGACAAGCCAAGGCGCTCGCGGCGGACACCAAGGCGCGATTCACCTCGTCGAACATCTTCGGCACCGCCGCCGTTGAGCTCGTCAGTAACGGTGTCGGCGAACCGCTGAAACCCGGTGGGGTGCTGGAGATCAGCAGTGACGTCGAGGCCGCATCCATCACCGGATTCCTCCGAATGGGTCAGCGGCTGGGCTCAATCCTGGACAGCCGCGAATTCAACGCGATCATCGCAACATTCGAGCGGCACGCCGACCTGACCGGCCCGGTCGTGAAATCCTTCTGGGACTTGTTCGCGATGATCGCCGATTCTCAGACAGTGCCCTTCTCCCAAACGCTCGGGGTCATGGCTTCATTGATCGAGGGCACCAACGAATTTGTCCCCGTCATCGGGTCCACCAACAAGCTGCTCGACAGCCTCACCTTCATGGTTGCTCCGAGTGACACCGAACGGGCTACCGCCGCAATCGATTCGTTGACGAACCTACTCAAAGGGGTTGGCGACGGACTTCACAACAACAACGATTGGATCGTTCCCTTGGTTCGGTCGCTCTTGGATCTGACTATTCCATCCGCCTACTTCCTGGGCAGCCTCGCTCCGGCGTACGACAGGCTCAACGGCCTGCTCGACCGGACAACCGCTGCATTCCCCGTCGACGACGGCAAGGTGCGCCTCAACGTCCAACTGATCATGGACACCGCGCCGGGACTCGCCGCGGCAATGCCGACGGCGCCCGATGGCCGGGCCGCTTCGGCAGCTGCCGGACCCCTGCCCGGGCCAACCTCTGGAGGACAGCGATGAAGCGGATCGCACTTCTGATTGCCGGCCTCACCGCGACGGTCGCGGTGGCAGTAGTACTGACCCTGATCATCGTGAACGCCCTGCGCACACCCGTCAACGGTCCGGTTCGACGTTTCGACGCGTTGTTCACCGACGCCTCGGGGTTGATCATTGGCAACGACGTGCGCATCTCGGGAGTGCAGGTCGGCAAGGTCGAGAGAATTCATCTCGACGGCAAGAACGCCCGGGTGACATTCAATGTGCTGACGGACCATCCGCTGTACCAGAACACCACCATCGCGATCCGGTATCAGTCGCTGGTCGGTCAGCGGTACGTCGAGATCGCCCAGGCACCAGCACCCAGCGCACCCCTGGCGGCCGGCTCGACGATACCGCTCGGGCAGACCATCCCGTCATTCGATATCGCCAAGCTGTTCAACGGTTTCCGGCCCATATTCCAAACGTTGGACCCCGCCCAGTTCAATAGGTTGACCGAGAACATCCTGCAGCTCATCCAGGGTGACGAGCGCGGAATAGGGCCGATCCTGCGCGATATCGATGCCGTCCTCAAACTCTCGGTAGACCGCCAGGCGGCCCTGCAGGCCATCATCACCAATCTCGGTGATATCTCGAAGGATCTCGGCGGCACCTCCGACCAGCTGTTCTATCTGGTCAACGATCTCAACGATGTGCTGTCCCCGTTCGAGAAACAGGCCGATGAATTCAACAGGGCCGGCAAGGATGCACTGCCGATATTGCGCAGAGCCATCAGCATGCTGCGGTACATCGAGAACACCGTCGACGGCGCCCAGCTGCCCCTGTATGACGTGGCGAGCCGCACCACCCCGGGAACGCCCACCATCATGGCGGGGCTGTCTCTGATTCCCGACCTCGTGCAGGGCATGCGCGACGCACTGATCGAGGAGAAGACCGCACCGCCCACCGCCTTCGAGTGCAAGAACGGTGTGGTGAAGATGCCCGGAATCGGTGAGGTGTCCTTCGCCAATCAGGATCTGGTGGTGTGTAAGTGAACGCCCTCACGCGAATTTTCGCGAGCAACCGTCCGATCCTCGATGAGCAGGGGGCGGCCAAGCGTAATCGACGCAACGGACTCATCGGAGTCCTTGTCATCGTCGCGATACTGGCCGCCACCGGAGTGGCATTCGTCAATACGAGTGGCATGAAGACCTACGCGCTGCACCTTCGGGCCTCGGGTGGGCTGCGCGCCGGCGACGACGTCCGGATCGCCGGTATCTCGGTGGGCAAGGTGTCGAGCGTACGCATCGATAAATCGCTGGTAGAGGCCACCTTTACGGTGGATCACTCGGTGCCGGTCGGATCCGATTCACGTGTCGATATCCGGATGCTCACCCCGCTGGGTGGGCACTATGTGGCCCTCTACCCCGAAGGCTCCACCCCGCTGGGAAGTACCCCGATTCCGCCCGAGCGCACCAGCATCCCCTTCGAGATCAATGAGCTGTTCCAGAAGTTCACGCCCGTGGTCAAGAAGGTGGACGCCAAGGTCATCCACGACAGCCTGATGGAAGTCGCAAACGCAGTTGACAAGTATCCCAACGGTTTACGTGACTTCTTCAACTCGTCTCAATCACTCGTCAGCGCACTTGCACCGACCACCGAGGACTTCCACGCCACCCTGAACTACGCGAACGAGTACCTCCGAGCCTTCAAGACGGGCAAGGAGCAACTCGCCAAGATCGTCACCATGCTGTCCAAACTCGGCGCCAAATACAGCAGCAGCACGACCGATCTGATCGAGGTCTTCGCCCTGTTGCGGGAGCTCCTCCGGCTTGTCAACCGATTCACCACCGCGTACGCACGTGATTACGAGCCCATGCTCAACGGACTGGACGACATCGTCGACACTCTCACCAAATATCCCGAGAAGCTCGGTAAGGCCGCCGAACAGTGGGGCCAACTCGTCGGGGTCGTGCTACCCATGCTCAGCGGCAACGGCATCACTGTCAACGAGAACGACCGGGTAATCCCCGGACAAGACGTCTGTCTACCCCACTTCTTCAGGTTCTGTTGAGGCCCTTGATGACACAGCCAGCATTTGTCCAGAACATCCTGACTCGCCTCGCCGGCATGCGCCCTGGTGCGCGGGCGGGCCTGGTGACCGCTATCGGTGTGGTGCTTGTTGTGGTGGTGGCAGTTGCCGGAATCTTCGGCGCTCGCACCGTCTTTCCTGCGGTCAAGAATATGGTGATGCCCTACCTGGGAAATGCCCATATCCCGTTGTTGGACAACACCAGATCGCTCTGCGCGGACTTCCGCGACGGGTCCGGGCTGTACAAGGGAAACAAGGTCCTGCTTCTCGGTGTCGAGATCGGGACGGTGTCAGCGGTCACCAACAAGCCCGACCACGTCGAGGTCGACTTCGAGATTCCGAATGACATGGACCTGCCTGCCGATGTGGGGGCGGCGAGCTATTCACAATCGGTGATCACCAATCGCAGTATCGAACTCACCCGGTCGTGGAGCGAGGGCCCCAAATTTGCCGGAAACCAATGCATCTCACTGGAAAACACCAGAACACCGGTGACCGTCACCGAATCGTTCTCCGCCATCGGCGAACTTGCAGACACCCTGATGCAGGCAGCCCCCGGCCAAGATCCGGCGAATTCGCCGGGCGTGCAGGCGCTCAACAAGACCCTCAAGGGAGCCGCCCGATCACTTGACGGCGTGGGCCCCGGATTCAGAGAGATGCTCAACAACCTCACCGCCATGGTGGGAGATCCGTACAAGGCCGACGCCGACTACCGTCAGCTTTTCGAGAACAGCGCCATCGTCACCTCGAACTGGCTGCAGTACTGGAACGAGTTCGCGGGCGTGGTCAAGGTGCTCCCCGATGTCGCCCGGTTGATCGCGGGCATATCGGACAACTTCGCTATCGGCCTTGACTACCTCACCACCGTTCTTCCCACGGTGAACGGCATGGTGCAGCGCGCCGCCGGCCGGATATACAAGAACCTCTTCGACAAGATCGTGCCCTGGGTACGCGACATCCTCAACGCCTACACCCCGCATATCCTCACGTTCTTCAGCACCTTGCCACCAGTGATCAATTGGCTGGCCGATGACATCTACCTGCCCAACACGAAGACCCACAACGTCACCTATGTTCCTCCGCGCGTTGCCATCTCGCCGGAGCAGGCCAGCGCCATCTGCCAAAATCTGCGGGACCGGAACACCCCCGGATCCCAGGCGGCGTGTGCACCCGGCACCGCGTCGGACCCAGTGACCCTCGGTTTGACCAACCTGATCATGGGAGCGGCACTGTCATGATTCGACGCCTACTGATCATCCTTTTCGCCACGGCATTCACCGTGGTCCCGGCGTGTTCGACCGAGGCCCTGGACCCCACCAAGATGCCCATGCCCGGCGCCTACATCCCCAAGGACACCTACCGCCTCAAGATCGAGTTCTCCAGCGTGCTGAACCTGCCCGGAAGGGCAAAGGTCGACTCCGGCGGCGTACAGGTGGGCCTGCTGGATCGGGTGGAGCTCAGGGGCACCACTCCGGTCGCGTATATCGATGTCGATGGCAGCGCCACATTCCCGCAGAACGTCAAGGCCGAGCTCCGACAGGCCACCGTGCTCGGCGATATCTACATCGCCATGATCTCGCCCACCGATCCCGCCCCCGCCCACCTCAAGGACGGCGACACCATCGCGCTGGCCGATACGGTCCCGGCCGCGAATGTGGAGGACCTCATGAGGTCCATGTCGAACCTGATCGGCGGAGGCAGCCTCAACACGATGCAGACCACGGTGGCCAATATGAACAGTTCCTTTCCCCCACCGGAGGAGCTCGACCGCATCCATCGTTCGCTTGCCGGAATGGTCAATGATCTGTCCAACAACCAGGACACCCTCAACAAGATCCTGACCAACATGCAAACCATCAGCGAGTCGTTCCGGGCCAACAAGGGAACATTTCGGCGGCTGCTTGCCGAGGGCCCGACCAAGCTGCCCGCACTGGCCAAAGTGGTACTGAGCCTGAGCGATCTGATCATCAACGGTGCACAACTCGGGCGGGAGGTCGGAGAGATCCTGGACTACCCCAACCTCATGCAGATCCTCTCGTACCTCACCCCGTTCATCCACACCACCTCGACCACCGACACCACCGTCCCGGTGCTCGGCGACAAGATGGTCCGCACCATCCGCGACAGAATCATCCCCTTCTTCAAGGATGGCGGCCCCAAGTACACCGTCACCGATATTCAAACCCCCGATGGCACATTGGGTGTCAGCCCCGGGGAACGTGCCGATTCGGTCATTCGCAACATGCAGACGATGGGACTGGTGCGATGAGGCTCAACGTGCTGGTCACCCTCGCGGTGCTCTCGATCATCTCGCTTGTCGGCGCCGTCTATATGGCGTTTGGTGTACTCGACATCGCCTCCACCAACAAGACCCATCGCATGACGCTCATGCTGGAAAGTTCGGGTGGATTGATGTCCACCTCTCAGGTCACACTGCGGGGAATCAAGGTGGGTCGGGTCACCGACATTCAAGCCACCCCCACAGGTTTGGCAGTATCGATGGCCCTCGACAGCGGCTATCCCATCCCCGTCGACAGCCAGGTGAGCGTCCAGAACCTCTCGGCCGCGGGCGAACAGTATGTGGAGTTCAAACCCGTTCGTATCGAACCCCCGTACTACAGCGACGGCGCCGTGATCCCCGCCTCGAAGGCAGCGCCCGTATACACCGTGAGCGATCTGCTGCAGAAGGGCAACGCGCTCATACAGGCCATGAACGCCGACGACCTGGAGATCACGCTCAACAACGTGGCGGCGGGAATCATGGACAACACCAAGACCATCGACCAGTTAGCCACCACCGCAGGTCTATTCGCGCAGATGGTGAAGGATGACAAGCACTACCTGGCACAGCTGATCGGCAATACGTCGACCCTGACTAACGGTCTCGGGGATATCCGTGCCGGCGAGATCATGAAGCAATCCGCCAAAACCGTCCCGGCCAGCATGGACGGCCTGGTGGCCCTGGTGAAGGTGATCGAGAAGCTCGAACCGCTCGTCGAAGCCGGCATGGGCGACGGGAAGCCGCTGACCGACCTCGTGGACAAGCTCTTCGACTATGTCAATGCCCTATCTGAACCGCTCTCGGAATTCGTGACGGTCCTCGAGCCGATCGTCGCTCCGCTACGCGATATCAAGTTGGACGCCGGGCACTGGCTGGACTTTTGGGATTCGACATTCAACAACCAGGGCGGAGTACGAGTCCACCTCGGCGTGCCCGAGTCGCCACAGCCCGACTCACCCCCGGCAGCAGCCAAACCCGCCCCACCAGGATCACAACCAGCCGCACCCACAACAACCGCGGCGCCACACACAGCGACAGCAGGAAGGCCCGGATCATGACCGACATCGACGAGCGCAAGCTCACTCTGGATGACGCAGATCCCGAGGAACTCTCGGAGACCACCGACGAGGCAACCGAGGGCCCTGCGAAGGCCAAAGAGAAGCCCGCAAAGCGTTCGAAAGTCGTTGAAAACGAATCCGATACGGATACACCGGACAGCGGCGCCAATATCTGGAAGTGGTTTGCCATCGGCCTGCTCGCCGTGGGCATCCTCGGAGCTGTTCTCGGGATCTGGCAATACCAGAAGTTGTCCGACACCCTCGCCGCTACCCGCGCAGGCGATACCGAACGCACCGCGGCCACCGATGCGGCATCCGCATACGCGATGAAGTCGCTCACCTACAGCTACGAAGATCCCGAGAAGTTCTTCAAGAACGTCAAAGAAGGTGCCGCCGAGCCGCTTCAGAGCAAGTACAGCGATGCCGAGAAGCTCCTCAAGGCCATCATGCTGCAGGCGCAGGTGACGTCCAAGGGCGAGATCATCGCCTCGGATGCGGTGGCGCAACAGAACGGCATCTACCAGGTTGTGGTCACCACCCGGCAGACCACCCGAAACGTGCAGAATCCGGAGCCACGGGCCACCACGCTGGTCTTGCAGATCACCGTCAAAAAAGACGGTGACGGATGGCAGGTGACCGATATCGGCCCCAAGAATGCCAGCTCCACCGGCACCATCATGCATCCCGGCGACCAGAAGCTGCTTCCCGAGGAGCTGGCCCCGGCGCCCGGCAAGGTGCCCGCTCCTAGCCTTCCGCCGCTGCCGACGCTTCCCGGTCAGAAGTAGGCAATGCTCCGACGTATGCATGGTCTGGGCGCTGGCATCGCCGCGGCTGCCCTGCTCGCTTCGGCGCAGGCGATCCACCCGGTTGCCGTGGCACGGGCGGCATTGCCGCCCTGCCCCAGCAGAGCCACGATGATCGTCCCGGAGCGCTCTATGGCACATACGGATTGCCGCCTGTCGGCCGCCGACGGCACGGGAATCACCTTTGATGTCGAGTACTGGAAACCGCTCCCCGATAACAACGACGCCCCCGACTATCCGCCGCTGTCGGTCAAGGTCACCATCAAGGACGCCTCCGGCAAAAAGTTGCAAGAGGCCAACGAACTGCTGGAGCCGTCCAGCCCCGCGCCGGTCGGCTTACAGGACATCGACGGGGACGGCCGGGACGAGATGATCATTCCGATCGCCACCCGTGTCATGAACGGCGCTGTGAACAGCCGGTTTTCGGTGTGGCGCGCCGAGAAGCAGACAACCCACTTCGAGCGGGTTCAGATGTTCGGACAGGCCATCTACCCCAGCGGCGACGGCTACGTCGTGGTCAACAGCGGCGCATTCTCCAGCCGCGACCTCGACTTCTACCTACCCACCGCGGCCGGGTACACCCACATCATCACCCTGACGATGACTGCCGAAGAAGTGGACCCGGACACCCGCAAGGTGCTCACCGCAAGCTGCATGGTGCACAAGCAAGCTGGCCTCGGCGCCATCGACATGGACTGGCAGGACTCCACCGTGTTCTGTGATTCGCCTGCAGCCAAATCGATTTGGCCCGGTGCCGAGCGGGTGGAGACCAACCGCCGCGTCCAGGGCCGCTAGCTAGCGGGTGTCCAGCAGCTTGATGAGTGACCGCAAGCCCGGACGTAGCCCCCAGGTGAAAACCACTCGGAGGAGGGGCTGCAGCCAATGCAGCGGCAGCCAGGACACAAAGCGCGGGGTTATCGCAACGGTCCAGTCAAGCGTGCAGCCATCGGGAATGCTGGTGAGCACGTAGTCCTCGGCCCACAGCCCCAGCAATGGCCAGCTGCCCGCCACGGCGGAGTAGGTGATGCGATGCGGCGGCTCATACCGCCAGAACCTCTCCCGTTGGATCCACAGAAACCGCCATGGCGCCGAGACCGTGCCCATCTCCCGCTCCATGCCAACACGCCGTTCCGGTTCGTCGTAGCGCACACCGCAACCGAACGGGAGCCAGGACCAGGCACGGTCACCATCCAGCGCTGCCCACACCCGGTCAATAGGCGCATTGAAGGTGTGCGACGTGTGCAGCACGATGGCCGCCGATTCGAACGCGGAATCGTCCGCCATGGAGACGGAAAACTTGGGTGCAAGCATCGGCCGGCTCACCCTCAAACAGTTGCCTGCGAACGATCCACGGCTGCAGCAGAATCGGCATTCGCAAGGCGCTGTCCATATGCGTAGTCATCGGCGGGGAATTTCCGCGCCGCCCGACGCGCCTGCAGCGTCGTGGTGGGCCGCAGGAGCGGGACGTCGTCGTCGGCGTTTTTCCAGTACGACCGCACATTGTTATTGAGTTCGGTGAAGTAGTACTTCAGGTTGCGACCATTGCGCAGCATGCTCTGGTGGAACCGATCCAGCGCCTCCTGCCGTACCTCCATGCGCGTGGCTCGGCGTTCACCCGCGAGCGAGATGGCGCGGATAATGTGGGTCACGGCAGTGTCGGCGAGCCCGTGCCATCCGCCGTTGCCGGTCCAGGAATACGGCCCGACGATAATCCAGCGGTTCGGGAAGCCGGTGATCGAAACGCTTTCATACGCCTGCATCCCGCGGGCATTGAAGAAGTCGCCGAGGTCCTTCCCCCCGGCTCCGACGACACGCCCCCGTTTGTACGAGGCCGGCTCGGAGAACAGGTCGAAACCCGTTGCCGTGATGAGAAAGTCCGCCTCATAGACGGTCCCGTCGGTGGTCCGGACTCCTTCGGGCACCACCTCGGCGATCGGGGTGGTGACCAGCGAGCAGTGCGGTTTGTTGAAAACCCTCGGGAAGTCGGAGTTGAGTGTCGGGCGGTTCCCGAACGGCCCGAAAGACGGGAGCAGCTCGCGGGCCACGTTCTGATCGCGGACCACAGCACGCAAATACGCGCCGTACAGTGCACGGCCGGCACGGTCGAAGGCCCGCATCAGCGGCCGCATAACGGCCCCCGGGGTGTGGATCATGAACCACAGCCCGAGGCTGCCGCCCAACAGGGCTCCCCACTCGATCACCGAGAAAAGCCCCGGGATACGCAGTGCCCGTTGGGCAATCACCGGGATCCGGAAATCGGGTTTGGGGATGCAATAGACGGGTGTCCGTTGGAACACCACGAGCGATTCGGTGTCGTCCGCTATCGCGCCGCATAGCTGAACACCGGTGGCTCCGGTGCCTATCACCGCCACCCGCTTGTCCCGCACATCGTGCTCGGGCAGCCACTGCACCGGCGTTACCCGGGTGCCCGTGAAGTCATCAAGACCCTTGATACCGGGTTGCTTCGGGTCGAAAAAGGGGCCGATCGCGGAGATCACGAACCGCGCGGTGATCACCGCGCCATCGGCGAGAATCAGGCGCCAGTAATGGTTCTCCTCGTCCCACTCTTCGGTGCGCACCTCGACACCAAAGCGGAAGTGCGGCCTCAGATTGAACCTTTCGGCAGTCCGCTGGTGATACGCCTGCACCTCGGCGCCCGGGGCGAATACGCGGGACCACTGTGGGTTACGGAAGAACGGGAACTGATAAATCACCGACGGGATGTCGACCGCGATACCCGGGTATACGTTGTCGCGCCACGTCCCACCCAAATCCGCGGCCCGGTCGAGGATCACGAAATCCTCGATACCCGCCTGTTGGAGACGCACACCGGCGCACAGACCTCCGATACCCGCACCGATCACGACAACGTGATGATCGGGAGTTGATGCCGTCATATGGGACTCCTCACTGAAGCTGGACATGTGATTCAACCGCCTACCGAATCGCCATCTTGAGAACTGCCCGCATGAACGGGCGGACCACGAAAGCGGTCCAGCGCAGCGGGAACCAACCAATCCACTGCGGTGTCAAGGCCACCGTCCACTGCACCTTGGTGTTGGCCCCCTCCGAAAGGATGACCCAGCGCTCCCCAAAAGATGTCAATAACAAGGGAATCGACAAACCTGTCCCCACGGCGACAAGCTCTTTGGCCGGGTCATTGCGGACAATGCGCTCGCTGAGCGCGATAAGGACAGCCCGGTAACTCAGGTCGAGCCCTGCGATATGGGGCCCGGTGACAAACGGCACTACACCGAGATAGTCACCTGCGCTGAGCTGTTGCCACACATGCTCGGCGGGAGCGGGAACCGTTGTCTCCACTGTCGCAGCCCAGGTGGCGCCCTTGTCGAAGTAGGCATCGACATCGGGACCGACTCCTGATACCTCGAAGCGCTGTGGCCCCTTGGTCCCGGATGCCAGCGCACCGAGCACTGCCGCCGCGATCACACCGCCGATGATCACCAGCACCGCTGCGATCCCGAGCAACAATGGCATGGACACGTGTCTCCTTCTTCGAAGTGAATCGACTAGTTCGCCTGGACAGCAGTTGTTTTCAGGACCGTACCGCCCTCTCCCGAGGCCGATGGCCGCTCGAAGCGGAAGTCCTCGAGCGGGAACCGCTTACTGGCCCGTGTGGATTGGTAGGCCGTCGTGGGACGCAGGAATGAGAAATCACCATGGCGGTCGATGTAATAGGAGTTGGCGTTGACACAGGCGCGCCCGTGCATAAGCGTCGACTCCGCCTTGGGCGCGATGAACTCAAAAAATCTGTTGTTGGCCTCTTCGGTCACCGCGAAGGCCGTCGCACCACGCTTATGCGCCTCGGTGATAACCCGCACTGCGATACGGGTCGCGTTCTCTACCATGACATGCCACGAGCTTCCGCTCCACGCGAACGGACCGAAAACCATGAAGGTGTTGGGCAGCTGAGGCATCGTCACGCCCTCGTACGCCCTGGCACGGTTGTTCTCGTAATAGTCGGCGAGATCGAACCCGTTACGCCCCTTGACAGGACGGGCGCGATAGACCTCTGGACTTTGAGACATCTCAAACCCGGTGGCGAGCACGAGGACGTCGATCTCCCGATGCACACCAGCCTTGGTGATGATCCCAGTCGGGGTGATTTCCGCGATGGGGTCGGTAACCAGATCCACATGCGGCTGGGTGAAGGTTCGGTAATAGACGTTGGAGACACTCGGGCGCTTACACCCGAAGCCATACGGCGGTGTCAATTTCTTGCGGAGCTCACGATCGCGGACCTGCGTGAAAAGGAAGGCCCGGCACGCCCAGTTCGGCACTAGCGTTATTGGCGCGATCTGCTTGCCGTACACCGTGATCGCCACCAGACCAACCTCCACCGCGGCCGCAGCGATCCCCCGGATCAGAGACTGCAGACCGGGCACATGCTTCAACGCCCAACGGGCGATGCGCGGTATCGGGAAGTCGGGCTTGGCAAAGACCCAGATGGCTCGGCGCTGGTACACATCCAGATGCGAGGCCACGCGCGCCATTTGCGGAATCAGTTGTACCGAGGTGGCCCCCGTGCCGATCACGGCAATCCGCTTACCCTTCAGAACGTAATCATGGTCCCAGTTCTGGGATTGAATTACCTTGCCCTCGAAGGAGTCCAGACCGCTGATGTCCGGCACCTTCGGCTCGACGAAGGCACCGACGGCGGTGATGACAAACCGTGACGTGATGGTCTGGCCATCGGCGAGGGTAAGCCACCACAGGTGATTGTCCTCGTCCCATACTCGCTTCATGACCTCATGGCCCAACCGCAGATGGTCGTTCAGACTGTATTGGTCCACCAAGCCCGCGATGTACTGCTGCACCTCGCGCCCCTTGGGGAAGGTGCGGGACCAGTTGGGGTTCTTCGCGAACGAGAACTGGTACACGATCCCGGGGACATCGACGGCGACATCGGGATAGTGGTTGTTGTACCAGGTACCGCCGATTCCGTCTGATCTCTCCAGGATGACGAAGTCGGTGAGGCCGGCCCGCTTCAACCCGATGGCGGCACCCAGACCGCCGATTCCTGCGCCGATGATGACGGTTTCATGCTCGGGGGTGGTCATAGGGCTGCCTGCACCTGCCGCTCGATCCGGCCGTCGTACTCGCTGCGAGCACTCCGGTCGACAGGCCCAACTGTCCTGTCGGCGTCCACGACTCGCCTACCGAGGAGCCACAGCCACTCGGGAACGAGATGCTGCAGCCGGAGGGCGAGGACCGTACCCCTCGGAGAACCGACCACGGCGGGCCGGTGCCACAAGGTCCTCACCGCATCGTGTGCCACCCATCCCGGCGGGATGATCCCGATCTTTTCCCACCACTTGAAGGGAATCCCGTCCACCAGCTGTGTCCGGACGGCCGCCGGCATGACCGTCGAGATCGTCACCCCGGTACCGACCAGCTCCTCGCGGGCACTGCGCGCGAAGCCGGTGGCAGCATGCTTCGAGGCGACATAGCTCGCCAGGCCAGGCGAATGGATTGCGCCCGCGGCCGATGTCACGTTGATGAAATGCCCTCTCCCCCGGGCGATCATCCGCGGCGCGAGGACCTGATAGGAGATGTAATGGCTCCAGAAGTTGACACGCATCGTGGCCTCCGCCACGCCGCGGGATTCCTCCAACAGGGGACCTACGGGCATGATCCCCGCGTTGTTCACCACAATGTCAACGGGGCCGACGGTCTCCTCAACCTCGATCACAACGCGCAGATACTCGTCAAACTCGGTCACATCTAGCGCGACACCTTTTGCACCCGAGCCGATTTCACGGGCAGCCTGTTCGGCGGCAGCACCGTCGAGGTCAGCGATCACCACCCGCGCGCCCTTACGCGCAAGCTGGCGCGCGACGGAAAGACCGATACCCCGAGCGCCCCCCGTGACCAATGCGACCGCGCCCTCTATCGGAATCTCTGTGAACTTCATGCATGTACTCCCAACACGTGTGTGCGTGTGCCCGTCATGCGGCCTGCCGGCCAACATGGGCCCTGACAAATGCGGCGATCTCCCCAACAGCGGCTCTTGCGTCGAGAAGCACGTCCGCGGCGATCTGGAAGTCGTGCACCTGGTTCCTCCATATCTGCAACTCGACCGGCACTCCGGCCGCGACGAGCCGAGCAGCCGCGAATTCGGCATCGGGGCGCAAGATTTCATCACTGCCCACCTGAACAAGCATCGGTGGCAGGCAAGCCAGCACAGCGGGGCTGGCCTCGACGAAGCTGTCGAGAACCGCGAGTCCTGCTGCGCTCTTTTCCGCGGACAGCATGGTCCGCTCCATGGCGGTCAACGCCGCACGAGGGAACAATGGGTCATCGGATTGTGTGGCGAGCACCAGCTTGGCGGCCGGGTCGCGCTGAACGAGAGGCGAAAGGCACACCAGGGCGCCCGGCGAGCCGAGCCCGCGGCCCTGTGCGACCAGAGCCGTGACCAAGCCGAGAAAGCCTCCCGCCGAATCCCCCGCGATGGCGATCTCCGAAGGCTGGTAGCCCCTATCGATGAGGTACTGGTATCCGTCGAGCGCATCTTCCACCGCAGCTGAAACCGGGTGGTCTGGCAGCTTGCGGTAGTTGACGGCTAGAGATGCAACACCCGCGCTCGTGACAATGCGCGACACCAGCCGCCGGTGCGTGTTCAGGCCGCCGACAACGAACGCACCGCCGTGCAGATACAGGACGGCACCGCTGGATTGGCCACGGATGGGGGTCATCAGCTCGGCCTGGCAGTGCTCGAGTCGAATGCGCATACGGCGCACTCCCCGTACGGGCCGCAGCACGACGGCGGCGAGGTCCACGATCCGGTATGGCCACGGTAGATCCGGGAACCGTGCCCACAGGGCAATCACCGGATACACGAAAACCCGGATACCCAACCGCCCCAATCGGAGCAGAACCGTCAACGAGCCCCGCTCAACTCGCGTGAACTCCGCACGGGTCGGGTGCAACGGCACCACATCAGCCGTCATCAACACTCCTCGGTGATCTCCAGCACGGGTAGGTATTTAACAGACTGACATGCCATTCACAAAAAGGCAATAGGCTGTTGAAACACCGCCTAGCTAGGCGGTCACCCCAGTTGAGACCAACTTTTAATGGAATCACCCATGGGGGTGGCGCTGTCTGCCAACCCCAGATACTCGCGCGCGATGTCCGCCCAGGGCGCCTCGGCGCCGATCCTGCCGAGCAGTGCCGCCACACATATCTCGGTGCGCCGCGCCATTGCGTGCGTCTCCACCAAACGCTGGTTGCGGATCCCGTCGTAGAACTTGGATGTGGGCAAGACGGCGGTCGCGACGGAATGCCGGGCGATATCGGGTGTCATCCGGAGGTTCCCCTCCCCCAGATGCCAGCTGCTCACAGCGCGGATGTATTCGGTGGCATCCCGCCTGTCCATACTCGCCGCGTCGGCCAGGAATCCCGCGGCTCTGGCGAGCTCAAACGCGTCGTCGTCGTCCCCGTTGAGCAGCGCCCGGAACACGTCGCGCTGAACCTCCGCATCCTCCTGATGCATATCCACACATAGTCCGAAGTCCAAGAACCCCACTCGCCCATCGGGAAGCAGCATGATGTTGCCGGGATGCGGGTCGGCGCAGAAGAACCCCGTCCGGTACATCTCACCGCAGTAGAAGCGGTAAATCGATTCGCCCACACGGTCTCGCACCACCGCGTCCTGGCCGGCGAGATCCGCAAACGGCACACCATCGAGGTACTCGGTGACCAGCACGTGTTCGGTGCACAGTTCGGCGATCGGTTCGGGGATACGCCACGCAGGATGTTCCCGAAACGTCTCAAAGAACCGCTGGTGATGGGCCAGTTCGGTCCGGTAGTCCACCTCCCGGAGCATCTGCCGCTGCACCTCCGCGACAATGGCCTGGGTGTTGCTTGCCGGCATCTTCTTCGACGCCAGCTTGACCACCAATTGCAGGTTCTTCAGATCCGCCCGAACCTTGGACGCGATATCTGGGTACTGGATTTTGACGGCGACCACCCGGCCGTCGTCGAGCAGCGCACGGTAAACCTGGCCGATGGAGGCCGAGGCGATCGCGCCATCGTCGATGCTCACGATCCGCGACCGCAACTCGCCCAATTCCCGTTCCAACGCCTGGTACATCGTCTCATCGGGAAGCTTTGGGGCGCTGTCGAATAACGGCGCAAGCCGCCGGGTGAACTCATCACGGGTCGATGTTGACGTGATGCCCACATCCACGACCGACAGCAGCTGCCCCAGCTTTTGCGCGGCGCCCTTCATCGCACCCGCGACGGCCACCAGCTCGTCGGCGAACCGCAGAATATCGGCATCGCGCCGCGCAGCCACATCAGCGGCGACGGGCTTGATCGCCGCCGTGATCGCGGAGCGCACAGCGTGTCCGGCGACAACCTTTCCCAGCGCCGCCGCCCTTTTCGCACGCAGCGGCACTCCACCCCGAGTTGCGTTGACCTCCTTGTCAACTGGTTCACCGATGGGAGTGCTCCTTCATTTCCCGCGCCGCTCTACGGCGCTGGGTTCAGACCATAGAGCAAAAACTGCGCAATGGCCCGCGCGTACTCGTCAATATGGTCCGTACGCCCGTCGTCGTCAACAATCAGCGTGACGGCGCCCACCAGCAATGACATAAATGCCTGGCCCAGGAACTCGGTGTCGATTGACGGGTCGATCCGATCGGCGCCGATCATCGAGTACACGGACTGCTCGGACCGTACGGACGCAAAACGGAAGAACTGGATAATGGACTGAAGCGCTTCCGCGTCCACTCCGGCGGCCTCCGTGCACAAGAAGGTCAGCGCAGGCAGCCGACCGGCCACCGCCTCAAGTGCGGTCCTAAATCCTTGCGCGAGAGCATATTCGATGTCCAGGCGCACATCGAGGCGGGCAACCGACCGGGACAGCGCGGGCTCCATTGCCGAAAATTCCCGGACGATCAACGCATCGAGTAAATCGCGTTTGTTCTGGTAGTAGTTGTAGAACGTGCCGTGGCTTACCCCGAGCCTTTCCACGATCTCGTTCACCCCGACGGCGTGATAGCCGTCGTGTAGGAAGCACTCGAGCGCAGCATCGAGAAGTTCATTACGCCGGTCGGCCGCGACAGGTGACGGAACACGCACGGACTCAACAGACTCCGCCGTCGTGTGACTCTCTCCGGCCTCCAAGTTCACACCGTCACGCAGCATGCCCTTCTCCGCGATCCGCGAAGCAGTACTCACGAAACGCTCTCGGGTGCTGGGGTTATCGTGCCGGCTCAGGGAGAGTAGAAAGCCCGGAAGCACCAGAGCCGGTAAGAGCCGGGCGAGCACGACATGATCCTGGGCGTCCTCCGGCAGCCAGCCGGCCCGGCGGCCGCCGTCCAGGCCCCGCTGAATGTACGAGTCGAGCATTGCTTGAATGCCGACGACACGCTGTTTGAGTTCTTTATCGGCGGCGGCCGACTGGACGGCCAGCAGTTTCAGCAGCGCGGGCTCCTGGTCCACCAGCGCGTACAGGCGGCGGCCACCCTCCATAATGATGTCGTTTCGTTCTTCGATACCGGCGGTCCCGCCGACCACGTCAAGAAAATTGTCGAGCGCCAGGGTGTCGAAAAGCCGTTCCACGCCATAGTCGAAAACCAGATCGAGGACCTCACGCTTACTGTCGACATACCGGTAGACGGTGCCCTGCCCCATGCCCGCCCGGGTAGCGATATCGGACATGCTGGTCTGCTCGTAACCGTTTTCGGTGAACGCCGCGAAGGCCGCATGGACGATCTGCTCACGCCGTCTGTCGGCAAGTCCGGACACCGGGGGCCGTCCTCTACGAGGGGGCTCCTGCGCCACTGGCTACTCCATCGACGTATCCGACCGAAACCGACCCAATGACGAGCGCATATGCACTCCCCATTGCTGCTCGAGTCTAAACACGTAGGCGAATGCCCAGGCGCATCCACTCAGATTTGGCGCTAGCCCCAACACTCGGGGGTGAGAGAACTAGCCCTCGAGCTTGTAGCCGAGGCCACGCACCGTCACCAGGTGCACCGGGTTGGCCGGATCCGACTCGATCTTGGACCGCAGTCGCTTGACGTGCACGTCAAGGGTTTTCGTATCGCCCACGTAATCGGCACCCCACACCCGGTCGATCAATTGACCGCGGGTGAGCACCCGGCCACTGTTGCGGATCAGATACTCCAGCAGGTCGAACTCCTTGAGCGGCAGGGTAATCGCCTGGCCACCGACCGACACCGTGTGCCGGTCGACATCCATGCGCACCGGCCCGGCCTCCAGCACCCCGTCACCAGCTGCGGATTCCTCGGTGTCCGATCCGCGACGCAGCACCGCGCGGATACGTGCGATGAGTTCGCGGGCCGAGTACGGCTTGGTCACGTAGTCGTCGGCGCCGAGTTCCAGCCCGACCACCTTGTCGATTTCGCTGTCACGCGCGGTCACCATGATCACCGGAACGCTGGACTTGGCGCGCAGCGCCTTGCAAACATCGGTACCGCTCATCCCCGGCAGCATGAGATCCAGCAGCACGATATCGGCGCCGGAACGCTCGAATTCGGCGAGCGCTGAGGGACCGTCGTTGACGATGGTCGCCTCGAAGCCCTCCTTGCGTAGCAGGAAGGCCAGTGGATCGGCCAGCGAGTCTTCGTCCTCAACAATCAAGACACTGGTCATCGACGTACGTGTTCCTCTCGTGTAGTCGCTTTGTGCTCTTCGCGTAAGCGGCTGATAGGTACTGGGGATGATCCGCTTGCGGGAAGACCAGCAGATCGTGGTGCGGTGTGGTTAACCGCCTCGTTGCGGGTGCCGGACTGATGAGGGTCTGAGGTCTCCTCGGCAGTATCGTCGTCGTCTTCGTAGACCGGGATGGACAGGGTGAAGGTGGACCCCGTGCCCGGCTGACTCCACAGCTTGATGGCGCCATTGTGGTTGGCCGCCACGTGCTTGACGATCGCCAGCCCCAGGCCGGTGCCGCCGGTATCACGAGAACGCGCCTTATCGACCCGGAAGAACCGTTCGAAGACGCGTTCCTGGTGCTCCTTGGCGATCCCGATGCCGCGATCGGTGACCGCCATCTCGATCTTGTCGCCACGGCGGCGTCTGCTGATCGAGACGGGCGATCCCGGTGGCGAATAGGCGATGGCATTGGCCACCAGATTGCTGATGGCGGTGATAAGCAGAGTGGGGTCGCCGCGCACCTCAAGACCACTGGGTGCGTCCGTGGTGACCGCGATATCGGCGTTCTCGGCGGCCACCTTGGACCGGCTCAGCGCCTCGGAGACCACGTAGTCGACGTCGACTACCTCCAGATCGGGCAGTTTCTCGGCCCCCTGCAGCCGTGAGAGCGCGATGAGTTCGGTGACCATGTTTCCCAGGCGGCGCGACTCCGCGAGCACCTGTTCACCGAAATGCCGCACGGTCTCGGGGTCGTCCGAGGATTCCAGCAGCGCCTCGGCGAGCACGCCCATCGCGCCGACCGGCGTTTTGAGCTCGTGGCTGACGTTGGCCACGAAATCGCGGCGGGTGGCTTCCATGCGGACGTGCTCGGAGTCGTCGTCGACATAGATGACCGCCCAGCGCGGATCGGCGTCGGAGAGCCTGCGCACATGTCCACGCAGGGAGAACCCCGCGCGGCCCGGCGCCTTCGGCTTGGTGGTCAGATCCACCTCGACGGCCTCACCGGTGGCCAAGGTCCGTTGCGCGGCGTTCCATGCCTGCTCGTCGAGCTGGCGGTCGCGCACCAAGCCAAGCTCCCGGGCACGAGCGTTGACGAGGACCACGTCCTGATGCTTGTCGACGACGACGATCCCCGTCGGCGATATGGCGACAATGCGCTCCAGCATCTGGGAGACGGTCAGGCCGCCGTCGGCTACTTCTGAGGCCTTTCGGCGGGTCGAGGAGCGACGCGAGAACCACGCACCCAGCGCCGCGCCCCCAGCAAGCGCCGCGAGTGCAGCGATCGCGACGAGAAGAGCCAATGCGGCGGTCACGCGAAAATCGTACGCATTCGGTGAACGTCACCCCAGCAGCGTGCGGCTAAAAGCCAAGCAAGTCACATATTCCGGCACAGGTGTTAGGCGTGAGTTCACGAGCTGTTCGCCCTTTGGCGAACTCTTGGCGGCCACCAGACAAATAGGGCGTTATTTGGCGCCCTGGTTGGCCACCGCAGCGGCGCCCGCGGCCGCGGCGTCCGGATCCAGGTAAACCCCGCCCGGAGTGACCGGTTTGAGGTCACTGTCCAGGTCGTACCGCAACGGAATACCGGTGGGGATGTTGAGCCCCACGATGTCCTCGTCGGAGATGCCGTCCAGGTACTTCACCAGGGCGCGCAGCGAATTACCGTGGGCGGCAACGAGAACCGTCTTGCCCGCACGTAGCTCGGGCACGATGGCTTCCTCGTAGTACGGCACGAACCGCGCCACCACATCGGCGAGACACTCGGTGAGCGGACCACCGCCGATATCGGCATATCGCGGGTCCTGGTCCTGGCTGTAGTGGCTGCCCTGCTCGATGGGCGGCGGCGGGGTGTCGTAGCTACGGCGCCAGGCCATGAACTGATCCTCGCCGTACTTGGCCTTGGTTTCGGCCTTGTCCAAGCCTTGCAGGGCGCCGTAGTGCCGCTCGTTGAGGCGCCAGTCACGCACCACCGGAATCCATAGCCGATCGGCCGTGTCGAGGGCCAGGTGTGCGGTGTTGATAGCGCGACGCAGCAGCGAGGTGAACAGGATGTCCGGCAGCAGCCCCTGCTGTGCGAGCAGCTCGCCACCGCGCTGCGCCTCTAACCTGCCCTTTTCGGTCAGGTCGACGTCGACCCAGCCGGTAAACAGGTTCTTCGCGTTCCACTGGCTCTCGCCGTGGCGCAGCAGGATCAGGGTGGCTCCGTTTGCCTGACTGGTGGTCTCGCCGCTCATGAGCGCAAGTCTCTCATGACGCGACGCAGCTCTCCCTGTGCGTGTTCAGCCCGCAGCGGCCTTGGCGTGACGCGCGGCTTTGGCGACCGTGAAGATGTAATCGTCCAATGGGAAGGTCTGCGCGACCTGCCGGGCCCGTTGTGTGGTCGCGGGCCGAATGTAGGCCGATTCGCCGTTGTGGTCGAAGTAGTAGCTGTTGGCGGTCCCGCAGTTGCCGGTCTGGAACAAAGAGTAGGTGTACCTGGACCGTGCGTCCTCGGTCCAGGCATCAGCCGCCTCGGCCCGCACCTCGACATCGGTGGCGCCAAGCCGCTGTGCCTCGCGTATCACCCGTCCAATGTGGATGGCCGCGGTGTCCACCACGCTGTGGTAGGTGCCACCGGTCCAGCCGTACTGGCCAAAGACGTTGAAGCTGTTGGGCAGTCCCGGGGTGGAGAAGCCGTGATAACTCAGGGGCAGGTGATTCTGATAGAAGTCGGCCAGGTCAAAGCCATGACGGCCGGTGACCGGTCGGTCCCGGTACACCTGCGGATCGAAGAACAACCGGAAACCGGTGGCAAGGATCAGGATGTCGATCTCTCGCTCCACACCCGAGACGGTACGAATGCCCTTGTCGGTGATGGTGTCTATCGGATCGGTGATCAGATCCACGTTGGCCCGGTTGAAGGTCGGCAGATAGGTGTTGGAGGTGGCCGGGCGCTTGCACCCGAAGTCGTAATCGGGGGTAAGTCTGGCTCGCAGCTCCTTGTCGGGTACCTGCAGTCGGTACGAGACATTGCCGAGCAGCCAGCGCACTGCAGCCGGGGTGTTTCCCAGACGACCGGCGTTCAGCACCCCATAGACAAGTGCGCCCCCGACGATGAACTCCAGGCTCTCCTGCAGCATCCGCTGCGTCCTGGGCACCCGACGGAACAGTGCCCGCAATGGTGCCGGCATGCTCGGGTCGATCTTGGGGAAGACCCAGATCGGGGTGCGTTGGTAGATATCGAGATGAGCCACTGTGCGCGCGATCTCGGGAACTATCTGCACCGCACTGGCACCAGTCCCGATCACCGCCACCCGCTTGCCCTTCAGATCCACGCTGTGGTCCCACGAGGCCGAGCGCAAGATGGTGCCGCCAAAATCTTCCAGCCCCTTCAGCTCGGCCGGTTTCGGCTCGGGGAACGGCCCGGCCGCGACGACGACGAACCGCGCCGTCACCTCCTGCCCGTTGACCTGCAGCCGCCACATTTTGGCGTGCTCGTCCCACACGCGCGCACCAACGTCGCTGCCGAATCTGACGAAACGCAGCAGGTCGTTTTCGCGGTAGAGCCGCTCGATGTAGCTGAGCACTTCCTCGCCCTTGGCATAGAACCTGGTCCACTCCGGGTTCAGCGCGTGACGGAACTGGTACGCCTGGGCTGGGATATCCACACCGATACCGGGGTACACGTTCTGCCGCCAGGTGCCGCCGACGCCATCCATGCGCTCGTAGACGACGAAGTCGTCGATGCCCCCACGGTGCAGCTCGGCGGCGATACCGAAGCCGGCGAGCCCCGCTCCGATGACGGCGACGTGATGATCTGGCTGCTCGGTCATGCGGTGGCCTCGTAGGTGAGTTCCTTGGACCAGCTCGGCTGCTGGGCGAGCCACCGACGCGGGTAGTAGTCGGACAGCCTCACCATCGAGTTCGCGACCGCGTGGTACGGGCCGTGCAGTCGGTTCTCCGGGTCGGTGATCATCTTCGCGCCGAGTCTGAGCACCTGGTACACCAGCAGCCGGGTGCCCTTGCCCCGGTTGCCGATGCTGACGAACCGCTCCATGGCGTCGTACAGGCGCTGTTCTCGCAGGCCCATGCCGATGAGGTTGCCCTTGATCCGATTGATAAGCGGGATACCGGTGCCGAGCCCCAGCAGCAGCCCCATAAGCAACGAGGGATTGAGCACGGTGCCGACGTTCTCGACGACGACGCGACGCAGAGTGCCCTGCCCCATCATGTCGAGAACGTGGAAATCGACTGCCAGATGTCGTGATTCGTCTGAGTTGATATGCCGGAACGCCTCGTGGCAGATCGGATCGTTCACCTCTTCTAACAGGAATTTGAGCAGTGCGCCATCCAGAGCCACTTCCAGCAGCGGGATGATAGTGCCAAGAATCGTCAGCGATAACCCGTCCGAGTACCGGTCAAGCCACTCGATAGCCAAGCGCACGTTCACATTCGGAACAGGAACCTCGTCCTTTTCGAGCATGCCCCAGCGCCTCATGAGCGCCAGTTCAGCGTTGGCGTGTTTCTGTTCCTCGGCATGGAAGTACCGGTAGATCTCGGCCAACGTCTCGTTGGGAGCCTTTTTTGCCAGCGCCGAGAAGCCGCGTGCCCCAATGTTTTCGATCCACACGAGATCGGCCATGAAGGCCTTCAGCTTCGGGCGCTGCTCGTCGGTGATCTGTTCGGCACCGGGCGCATCCCAGTCCACATCGGCCAGGGCCCACTGCTTGTCCTTGATGGTCTGCAGCATGTCTTCGAGAACAACGGCCATCGTTGTTACCTCACTTCCTATGCGGTCCGGGCTGTGCGCAACGGCTGCTGAGTCAGCACCCCGTTGATGTATCGGGCGGCCTCATGTAGTGCCGGATCGGCCTCGGGGATCAATCGGGGCAACGCCTGGAACACATGAAGTTGCCCAGGCCAGATCTGTAGGTCGCATTGTCCGCCGGCCCGTTCGATCATCTGCGCCAATTCCGCAGCGTCATCGGCGAGGAACTCAACGCCGCCGGCCTGAATCAGGGTGGGCGGTAGGGAGATTCCGGCAGGAAGGCTCAGCCGCAGGCGCGGCGAGTCTGCAGGCTCGAAGCGGGTGTACTTGTCCACCAGGTGCTTGGCCGCCTCCGCGGTGATCACCGGATCGGCGTGTACTTTCTCTCGTTCGGCGGCCAAACCGAGCGTCAGATCCAACAGGGGTGAGAACAGTGCCACCGCGCCGGGCTGTGGCACACCTAGCCTGTGGTTCTCGATGAGCAGGTCGATCGCGAGATGGCCGCCCGCCGAGTCACCGGCGATCACAATGTCTTTGGCGGCGTGGCCGCGTTCCAGCAGCCAATCGTAGGCAGCTCGCACGTCATCGGCGGCGGCGGGAAACACATGTTCGGGCGCCAACCGGTAGTCGACGGTGAAGGCCGGCAGCCCGGTCGCCTCGGACAGGCGCGCCACCATCGAGCGATGGGTCTTAGCCGAGCAGATGACGTATCCGCTGCCGTGGATGTACAGGATGACCGGGCCTACGTCATCGGCACTGAGTGCAGCGCCCGCCCGAACCCATTCTCCCCGTAGAGGATCGCGCACTCGGGTAACCTCGGTTCCACGCGGCATCGAACCGCCTACCGCCATGATGGTCGATACGATCTGCCGCGCCAAGAGCACACCCGGCCTACCCGTCTTGTCCACGCGAGCCCGGGATAGCAGGGGGCGTAGGCCAATCGCGGTGAGCGTGGCAGTTGCCCGGGTACGCCGCGAAGGCGACGGCACTGCCGCGCCGGCTGTGTCCACCGCGCGAATCGCCAGCGACACCCCACCCACCACGGTGTTGATCCTGGCCTGCGTCTTGCGTGCGCTATCGCGACTTGGTTCGGCGGCCGGCAGATCGGCGATGAACAAATTCGGGAAACCCGCCACGGTGACCGACGCACGGTCGGCCGGCTTCAGCTTCCGACGCCGCACCCCCACTACGGGCACCGCCGCCGTAGTTGAGCCGGCATCCGGGTTCGACGCGAAAACAACTACGTCGCACTGGTGGTCGATGCCCTCGGCGGTGCGGATGCCTCCGGTGCTGAACCGGGCGATGGGCCACGTGACCAGCTTGCAGTTGGGTGCCTGCAAGGCAGTAAGGAACTCATCGGCCACCACGACGTTGGGGCGACCGGTGAGCCTCAGCGGCGTCAACTGACGCCGAATCCAGGGGTCCGGCACGCGCCGGCGCAGGTTGCGCTGGGCCACTACTTCAAGTAGCCCAAGCGATTTAGGACGTCTCCCGGAGAACCACGCCTGGCGTGTCTCACGGCGCAGCGTGCGGTCGACGAGATCACCGAAGCGATTGTTCGACCGGGGCAGAATCCAGTCGGGCGAGCTCTGGAAAAGTTTGACGCTGGTCGCTTTTCGCACCACTGTCGAGAGCACCGATGCTGCGGCAGCGCTGTTCCCGACGACCGCGACGCGTAGCCCGGCAAGATCGGCGCCGTCACCGACCTGTGCGGCGTCGATGATCTTTCCGGTGTAGTTCTCGATGCCCCGAATATCGGGGCTGCCCTCTACCGAGCCGGTGGCCAGCACCACGGTGCGTGCGGTAAAGCGCTGTCCGGCTTCGGTGTCCAGCACCCAGTCGTCACCGTCGAGCGCGATCCGGGTGACATCATTGCCGAACTCCACGTGACGACCGAGCCTGAACAGCGCGATGGTGTCGTCACGCCAGCTTCCCGGTTCTGGGCGTGCACGATCGAGCACCATAAAGTCGGTAACCTCGGCCTCCAGCAGACCGACCGCAGTGCCCAGACCGGTGTATCCGGCCCCCACCACAACGACCGACAGCACGGCGCCCGGCATCACCGCACCACCTTGACCGGAGATTCCTGGTCATATGCGGTATCCCACAATTCGCGTGGATCGGTGTCCTCGGGCAGGAGCCGTCCCAGCCGGGAGATAATCCCCGATCCCCAGGAGTACGGCACGGGCGCATGACGTTTCATGGCCCAGATGAGTTTCGCATCGGGTTGCGGCACCACGTAAAGACGCCCCCGGTCGTGTGCGTTGAGGGTGGTCTTCGCGATCCATTCCGGCGATACCCCGACCCACTTGAACACGGTGCTGGCCACACCACTGAGCTGACTCGGGATGCGCGCGCCCTCCAGGATGTTGGTCTTGACGGCCGTGGGGCACAGCACGGTTACCCGCACACCGGTGCCCGCCAGCTCGGCACGCAGTGTCTCCGAGAGCGCGAGCACGGCGGCCTTGCTGACGTTGTACGGCCCCATCAAAGGGGCGGCCGCGAAGCTGGCAGCGGACGAAACGTTGATAATGCCGCCGAATCCTTGTTCGCGCAGCAGGGGCGTGAAGACCTGGCAGCCGTAGATCATCCCCCACATGTTGATGCCTATGGTGGTGGTCCAGTCCTCCATCGATACCTCACCGATGGGCTTGCCTCCGGTGCCAATACCGGCATTGTTGATCACCAGATCGGGGGCGTGACCCAACCAGTCGGCTGCGGTGTCGGCCAGCTTGACTATCTCGTCGTAGGAACTGACATCGCAGGCAACAGCGAGGGCGTTGGCAGCTCCGAGCTTGTCTACTGTTTCCTGGGCGCTGGCTAGATTGATATCGGCGCACACCACCCGGCCTCCGCGGGCGACGATGACTTCGGCGAAACCCCTTCCGATGCCACTACCGGCACCGGTCACCACCGCGCTCGCGCCATGGCTGATCTTCGGACGTCGGCGCGGGTAGGCTCCCACGTCGGGTGCCGTCATTGGCATCACCCTTCTGATCGTCGCTTACGCATCGCACGAAAACGTAAATCAAGGGTGTGTCACGTCACGCCGGTTGTCAAGGCATGCGTGAGATTAGTTCCGGCCGAGTCGTCCCACCATCGAGCTACTGAAGGGCCGGCAGCCCGTCGATGGAGGCGCCGTTGTTCTCCAGCGCACTCTCCAGGGTGAGCTTCTCCTCCGGAACCTTCTCGACATGCTTCTCGTACACGTCCCGGTGGCCCACGAACTCCATCAGCGGAACCGAGTAGCCGCACGAGTCGGCGACCCGCGTGACATCAACCAAAATGATTGAGCGCGCGCCCTTTTCGAGTTCCTTGGAGAAGTGACTGCGCAGCTGCGGGTACTCGGGTTCGTTGAACTGCACGACACGAGCCCGCCCGTGCAACCGGATGATGCGGCAGCGCTTGTCGAACGAACAGAACATCAGCACGATGCGCCCGTTATCGCGCACATGCGCGATGGTCTCCGCACCGCTGCCGAAGTAGTCCAGGTAACCAACCTGGTTGGGCCCGAGCACGGCGAATGTCCCGGCCATCCCCTTGGGAGAGACGTTGACATGCCCTTCTGAACCACTCGGTGCGGTGCCCACGAAGAACACCGGCTGCTCGGTCAGCCAACGGGCGAGCTTGTCGTCGATCTCCTCGTAAACGTGACCCATAGGCTCCAGGTTGCCACCTGGGTCCGTCAGCTCGCCAGACGTTTTAGGCGTCCGGGATATCTAGACGCGGGCGCGCAGGTCCTTGCGGAGAATCTTCCCGGCCGCGCTCTTGGGGATCGCGTCGATGAACTCCACCTGCCGAATCCGCTTATGCGGAGCGACCTTCTGTTCGACGAAGGCCATCACGGCCTCATCGGTAAGTTTGGCATCGGTACGCACCACAAAGGCCTTGGGAATCTCGCCACTGGAAGGGTCGGGCACCCCGATAACAGCAGCGTCGCCGATACCCGGGTGGGTCAGCAGCAGCGCCTCCAGCTCAGCGGGCGGCACCTGGTAGCCCTTGTACTTGATGAGCTCCTTGAGCCGGTCGACGATCGTCACCACACCATCGGCGCGTACGACGGCGATATCGCCGGTGTGCAGGAATCCGTCCGGCTCGATTGTCCCGGCGGTGGCCTCCTCGTTGCCGAGGTACCCGGCCATCACATTCGGGCCGCGTACCAGCAGTTCTCCGGGCGCACTCTCCCCCTCGGCCGGGATGTCGATCTCCACCCCGGTCTCGGTGTCGATGAGCTTGTTCTCCGAGTTGGGCACAGGAATACCGACCGAGCTGAGCGGGATATCGGGGCGACCCGGCGGGATGAGGTGGCTGACGGGGCTGAGCTCGGTCATGCCGTACCCCTGGCTCACACGGCAATTGAGACGTGCGGCAACGGCATTACCCAGCTGCTCGTCCAGCGGAGCGGCACCCGAGAACACCGAACGCAGACAGGAGACGTCGTACTTGTCGACATCCGGATGCTTGGCGAGCACCACCGCCACCGGCGGGGCCACGAAGACATGATCCACGCGGTAGTTGGCGATGGCACCCAGGAAGGTGTTGAGATCGAACCGCGGCAGGATTACCAGCTCTGCACCCAGTTTGAGCTGCACGTTCAGCAGCACGACCAGACCGTAGATGTGGAAAAACGGGAGGATGGCCAGCACCCGATCTCCGCGTTCCACCCCGTAGAGGTGCTTGGCCTGGGCGATATTGGCCACCAAGTTGCGATGGGTGAGCATGACGCCCTTGGCCTTGCCGGTGGTCCCCGAGGAATACGGCAGCACAGCCAAATGCGTTGCGGGGTCGAAAATTACCTCCGGCGGCGCCAGATCCGGCCGCACAATGTCGGCCAACGAGAGACGTCCTTCGACGGGGTCGATGGTGATCACGTTGACCGAATCGATTCCCGCCGCCTCGGCCGCCTCCAACGCACGCGGCAGTAGGGGCGACACCGTGAAGAGGAGCTGCGCCTTCGAGTCGGTGAGCTGCTTGGCCAGCTCCTCGGCGGTGTACAACACGTTGACGGTGCTGGCGGTGCCGCCGGCGCGCAGGATGCCGTGCAGCACAACGGCAAAGGCCGTGCAGTTGGGTAGGAAAACCGCTGCGACGTCCCCGAGCCCAAATCCGCGGTCCGCCAGGCCCGCTGCCGCGGCGTCGATCTGCGACCGCAGCTCGCCCAGGGTGGTCTGTGCACCGGACAGACCGTCGATCAGCGCCACTCGGTTATCGTCTGCACCCCTATCGCCAAACACGTACTCGTAGACGGAGCACTCAGGAATGGATACGTCAGGCAGAGGGCTACGAAAAGTCACGTCGGACAGTCTTGCACGCCGCGTCTATTCCTTGCCCGGCTTGGTCAATCCTCGATGAGGTGCTCGAAGGCTTCGAGATTCTTCAGCGACTCGCCCCGCGAGGTGCGCCAAGCCCACTCCTTCTGGATGGACGTGCGGAAACCCAACTCCAGCAAGACATTGAAGTCGTTGTCCACCGTCTCAAGCACTTGACCGAGGATGGTGTCGATCTCCTCCGGGGTTATCGCCGGCAAGGGCACCCGGCCCACCAGGTAGATGTCACCCATGTTGTCGATCGTGTAGGCGACGGCATACAAGCGGCGGTTACGTTTGAGTAGATACCGGTAGACGCCTTCGATGTTCTCGTCGGGGCGACGGCAGACGAACGTCTCGATGCGCAGGGCGTGCTCGCCCGGGCTGAGCATCGCGGTGATCTTCTGCTTGCGCTCGCCGGGCAGCTCCACGATCAGCGCGGGTTTACCGTCGGGCCCGCGTTGCTCCGTGAAGGTGATCTCCCGTTCCACGAGCGTCTGCGCGATGGTGGCGTAGGCCTGCTCGGCAGTCGTCATCGCCGCAGCCCCGACAGCCGACGCGACCGGAACCGTGAACGCGGTGGGCGCTGCGTTGAAGGCCTTTGTGGCGCACGGTAATCAGCAATGGCGTGGCTGTAGCTGGCCAGCAAGGCATCGGCGGTACTGGACCAGGAGAAACCGGCGGCATGTTCGACGGCGGCACGACTGAACGTGGATCCGGTGCGCGCCAGCAGGTTCCCGATCGAATCCGCCCAGTCCTCGGTGCGATGCGTCGGAACCAAGAGGCCGGTGCGCTGATCGGCGACCGCGACCGGAAGACCTCCCACCTCGGCTGCCACCACCGGAGTACCGCAGGCCTGCGCCTCGATGGCCACCAGCCCGAACGACTCCGAGTAGCTCGGCACCGCAACGATATCGGCGGCCCGATACACCTGTGCAAGCCGTTCTCGCGACTGCGGTGGCAGGAAGGTGACCCGGTCGGCGATGCCGAGGTCCGCAGCGAGGTCCTGTAGCGCGGTCGGCTCGTCGAGACCACTACCGGACGGCCCACCGACGATGAGAACGCGAATCCCGGGCAGCTTCTCGGCCGCGCGCACCAGTAGGTCGGGGGCTTTGAGCGGTTGGATGCGTCCGACGAAAGCGACGATCTGCTCATCGGCCCGCAGGCCGAATTCGGCGCGGGCGGCGGCTTTGTCACCGGGCGTGAATACATCCAGGTCCACCCCGGGATGGACGATATCGATGCGACCTGGATCCGCGTTGTGTATCGAAACCAATTGATCGGATTCGTCTTTGGTGTTAACGATGAGCCGATCGGCCTCGTCCACCACCTGCTGTTCCCCCACCGCGCGCAACGCGGGCTCAGGGCGGTCACCCTCGGCAAGGGTCCTGTTCTTGACCGCGGCGAGAGTGTGTGCGGTATGGACCAGCGGGACGCCCCAGCGGTCGCGGGCCAACCAGCCCGCCTGACCGGAGAGCCAGTAATGCGAGTGCACCAGGTTGTAGTAACCGGGTTCGTGGACGGCCTCGGCGCGCAGCACCCCGGCGGTGAAGGCGCACAGCTGGGTCGGCAGGTCGTATTTGTCCAGGCCCTCGAACGGCCCGGCGACGATATTGCGCACTGTCACGCCGTCAGAAACCGCCACAACCGGTTCATCGGAGGATGCGGTCGCCCGGGTGAAGATGTCGACAGCGACGCCCCGGCGGGCCAGTTGAAGGGCTGTCTGCAGCACGTAAACGTTCATGCCACCGGCATCGCCGGTGCCGGGCTGGGCCAGCGGCGAGGTGTGTACAGAGAGGACAGCGATACGGCGCGGCTTCAGCGCCGCAACGGCGCGGCGCGGCTCATCGCCCATCAACACATCACCATCTTGTCATCTACCGATCATCGGCTGGCGCGCAGCACCCTCACCTGGGGGTTTGGGTGTCAGCGTGACGTGACTTCGCGGCGATAACCCTCTTCGAGGATCTTGCGCAGCTTCTCGTCCGAGTGCGTGATGGCGAGCGATATGAACGGTGAGATGACCTTGCCCAACGCACGGCCGGCAAGCCCGCCGGGTAACCGGTAGTCGATATTGATCTCAAGCTCGGTCTCGTCAGCGGAGACAGGCTGAAAACGACATTCGATCTGATTGTCGATTCCCGAACGTGATTCGGTGGTGAACAGCGTGTCAGGCTCCCACCCCACCACCTCGATCGTCGACCGGAGAGTGGCACCAAGGTTGATCGCGACGTCGTACCTGGCCCCGGGCCCACGCTCTACCTCGTTGACGAAGCGGACGTGCTCGATCCCGAACATCCAATCCGCCAGATGGTGCGCATCACTGATGTAGTCGAAGGCGTACGCCATGGGCACCTTCGCCGTGGACCGGTGGTGGATATGCGTCATACGCACATCCCTATCACTTTTCGACGCCCACGAATCCGCAACTCCGACAAAACCGAGCAAACCGAGCAAACCGCGCAAACCCCAAAATTGTGGCTACCCGGTCCACCGAGCGTGAAGCTGTGGCGGAACATCGACGGGAATCCCGCCATGGCTTCACTCTCGGCGCGTAGGAACTGTCTCCTATGCCAGTGCGGAGACCTCACCGCGCCGGGCCGACGCACGTCGCATGGCACCCAGCGGATCGGAGAACAACCCGCCGAGGGACACCACACCGGCTCCGGCCTCCTGCACCCGGTTACCGAAGGCCGTCACGCGAATATCGCGCTTCGACAATGTCGACCGATCCAGGAAAGCCTTCTCGACGTCGTTCATCACCTCGGGGTACTCGGTGAATGCCTGCCCTCCGACAATCACTTCGTCGGGGTTGAGGATGTCGCGCAGCAGTGCGACCGACTCACCAAGCACCCGGCCACGTTCGGAAAGTAGTTGGCGCGCAGACTCATTACCGCCACGGGCAGCCTTGTACACCGCGCTCACCGAGACGCCTTCGCCGGCGGGCACGATGCGCAGCTTTCGGGCCGCGGCCAACACCGCCTCATCACTCACCGTGGTCTCCAACTTGCCGCTGCCGCCGAGTAATTCGGAATCAACAGGCAGTGCCGCGATGGTTCCCGGACCGCTCGACGGGCTGTGCACTCGCCCATCGATGGCCAGCGCGAAACCGACTGTCTCACGGCCATATACGTACAGGCTGGTCAAGGAGCGGGCTGCGAATCGACGCAGCCCCAACAACAGCTCGGCACCGGCCATCGCATCCACGTGCGAGGCCACCGATACCGGCAGACCCAGCGCGTCGGCGAAGACGCGGCCCACCGGGGCCTCCGTCCAGCCCAGACGCGGGTGATCCACCGTCCCGGCCGGTCCGTCGACCACACCACCGGTGGCCACCCCGATCCACAGCGGCCGACGCCGGTGCCAACGGGCCAAATACCGCTGTGCGCTACCGGCGAGCGAGGCCAGCGCGGCGCCTTGCGGACCGTTTGGCGTCGGTGTTTCCACCACATCAAGGGTCCGGCCGAACAGGTCGGTCGCCACAATGCTGGTGGCCCGGGCACCGATATGGATGCCGAGGGTCAAGAATGGCTCGTGGTTGAGCTCGACCGGCACCCGTGGACGGCCGATGGCGCCGGAAACTGCCAGGTCAGCACGTTCACGCAGCAGCCCGGCGTCCAGCAGGGCTGTCACCTGCCGGTTGACCGTAGCGATAGAAAGGCCTGTGATCTGGGCAATCGCATCGCGAGCCACCGGACCGCGCACACGTGCGGCGCGGAACACCGAGGATGCGGCGCTGTCGCCGATGTACAGGGCGGGCGGATGAATCTGGTGGCGGGAAACTGGTCGGCGAGCCGGAGAAGTCATGAGAAGGGTCCTTTGGCGGGAGGTCAGCCCGCGAATTCCGAGGCTGAAACGAGGGCTATTGGTGTTGTGAACTGGGGCGATACCACGCCCGAAACGTCAAGAAAGACGTGCAGAAACTAGGCGCAGCGACAGACGCAGCGACAACACAGCTCGCGAGCCAGCGGCAGCCGTGAACCAATACCCGCGATCACGAAAGTGACCCGGGGTTCGGCGGCACGCTTGATGGACACAGCCGCAATTTAGCATCCCCACGACGAAATCTCCTACTACCGGCCCACTACTCGCACCTGACTACAGTGGCGTCCATGAGCAATCCCACGTTCGAGGGCCGGGTCGCGGTCGTCACCGGCGCCAGCTCCGGAATCGGCGCAGCTACCGCCAAATCCCTTGCGGCCCTTGGGTTCCATGTCGTTGTCGCGGCGCGGCGCGAGGACCGCATCAACTCAGTAGCCGAGGAAATCGGGGGCACTGCGGTTGTGCTCGATGTCACCGATGCCGATTCGGTTGCCGCCCTTGCGCAGAGCCTGGACCGGGTAGACGTGCTGGTGAACAACGCCGGCGGCGCCTGGGGCCTGGAGTCGGTACTCGAAGCCGATCTGGAGCACTGGCGCTGGATGTGGGAAACCAATGTCCTGGGCACTCTGCAGGTGACCCGCGCCCTGCTGCCCAAACTGATTGCCTCCGGCGACGGGCTCATCGTCACCATCACCTCGATCGCCGCACTGGACGTCTACGACGGCGGCAGCGGATACACGGCCGCCAAGCATGCACAGGCAGCCTTGCACCGCACACTGCGCGGCGAGCTTCTGGGAAAACCGGTGAGGCTCACCGAGATCGCGCCGGGTGCAGTGGAAACGGAGTTCTCGGTGGTGCGCTTCGACGGCGATCAGGCCCGCGCCGACTCGGTGTATCAGGGCATCACGCCACTGGTCGCCGAGGACGTCGCGGAGATCATCGCGTTCGTGTCATCGCGACCCCCGCACGTCAATCTGGATCAGATCGTCGTTAAACCCCGGGATCAGGCCTCGTCCACCCGCCGAGCGACCCGCGACTGAGCCTCCGGCAGGAATCGATCCCTCCGGGCGCGCCGCCCCGGCACGGTTTTCTCAAAATATTGCGGCACAGTTCTTTTCACGAAGGCGTCTTTTCACGAAGGCGACCTCGAACACCGGCACGTCCGCGCCTGTGTCGCAAAACAATGGCGCATCGGCAGAGGCACTGGGCGGCATTGTTTTTTCGGTCGCTGCGCTAACGCGGTGTGGATGTCGGCGTCCCCGAAAGCGTCGGGGCGCCCGACGGAGTGAGCGGAACGGTAGTGGGAATCGACGTGCTCGTCGGTGTCCCAGAAAGCGTCGGCGCGCCCGACGGAGTGAGCGGGACGGTGGTCGGAAGGGACGAGGTCGTCGACGTCGACGTGACGGTTCGTTCCTGAGGATTCCGCGGGAGCGACGACATCGACTGCCAGGTCGACCAGTCCACCGCCCAGTCCCACAGGTCGCCGTCGGAGTAGGAGAGCTCAATCGAGGTGCCGGTCACCTCGACGGGGTCGCCGTAGATCGCGGTGCGGAAATACGATTCGGCGTCGCCGAGTGACAGGTTGATACAGCCATTGGTGACGTTCGTATTACCCTGTTGCCCAGTGGTATTCGGGTTAGCGTGAATAAACTCGCCGTTGTTCGAGATTCGAACCGCGAAGCGTTCGTGCACGTTGGTGTATCCGGCCGCCGGGTTGGACATCCAGAAGTCCTCATACTTCTCGGTGACGACGTGGATTCCACTGCGGGTGACGTTGCGCGGCAGATCTGCCTCGCCATAGCTGCACGGCAGGTCCAGGATGGTCCCCTCGTCGGTGGTCACGCGAATGCGATGGCTCTGCGCATCAGCATAGACAACCTGTCGGCGCCCCACAGAGAATTCCAACGACATATCCTCGTTGCCGAATGCCCCGTCCCCCAACGGAATTCCGTAGAGATTAGCCTTCACTTCAACCTTGGTACCCGCCTTGAAGTACTCACGTGAACGCCAGTGCACTCGGGAACCCTGCTGCTCATCGGGCAGCCAGGCCCAGCCGCCTTCGGTGGGCGGATCGCAGGTGATGCTCAGCATCCGCTCCACCGAGGCCTTATCGGCGATATGCGCGTCGAACTGGATGATCACGGGAGCCGCGATCCCCACCGTCTGCCCGTCGCCGAGCTGGAACTGGCCGTTGACCTTCGCCGTCGGGACCAAGGTGGTGAATGCGCCGGACACCGGGATTGCCTTGCCATCCAGGCCTACCGCCGACCCCTTCCACGTGTAGGTCACATCGAATCCGAGCGGTTCGGTGGTGCGGAACCTCGTCTGGTCGCGACTGAGGACTCCTGCGACGACTTTGCCGTCGGCGTTAACCAGCTTCACGTCTTGGAACCAGCCGTTGGCCACGGTCACACTGACCGGCACGGTCGGGTTGACGTCCTTGGCCTTGTCATCGGGTGTGAAGGCGAGAGTGGGTCCCGGCGATGGGGCCTCTTCCGGCGCATTCGAGCCGACGGCCGAGCAGGCCGCAGCAACAGCTGGGACACTCAGGCCCAGAATCGTGAGCGCACGTCGCCGCGTCAGCGCATCACGGGGATCTGGTCTGGGGCCACTCACGACATCCCACGATACGGCCCGCCGCGGACAAGTTCGCCCAGCCCGACCAAGATCACTCGCTGGATCACGTGTGACGTGCGATTTTACCTCGCCCCACGGCTAGTAGACCGGGATATCGAAGATCGCCGCGGGCGCGCCGTACTGCGCGCCCCACCCGGCCCAGGCGACATCACTCGGACCGACCCGCTTATCGACGATGACCCAGCCCTGCTCGTCTTGATGCAACAGAGTTACGTATTTCTTCGACAGGACGCCGTTGGCAGCGGCTTCGGCAAAGGGAGTACCGGTGTAGTCGATCGGGCTACCGTCGGGCTCCTGCATCGCCGACCAGAGGAACGCCCAGCCTTCGGCCGCCTTGAGGCTGCGCACATCCAGACGTACCGGCTTGCCCAGCTGGGCGGTCACGTCGGCAATCGCGGGCACCAGGATCGCGGAGGCCTCCGGAGATGCCGGGTCCACCGACGTCGCCCCAGGATCGGCCGCTGCGAACGGCGCCGCAAGCATGCCGAGCCACACCAGTAGTGCCAGGAATCCGATCCGCACGGCCCCTCTTTCGTCGGCGACCCTCGAACGGTCAGACATGGCGACTATGACATCCCTGCGTCAAATTTGCTTAGTACCCATCAGACTAGAGGGCGCGTCCTTCGGTGCGGATTCGATAACGGCCGTATCTTCCGGTGCCAGCGCCCGACCATCAGCCGCACGAAGCTCGAACCGTCGCACCGGGCGTGACATCGTGCGGTCCACCAGCGTGGCGCGCGGCTCCCCCGGGGTGAAACAGAATTCGTCACTCCACTGCCGTAACGCAACCAAGACGGGAAACAGCCCGCGGCCCTTATCCGTCAGTTGATACTCATGGCGAGCCCCCAGCGGGATCACCTCGAGGATGCCGCCGTCCACCAGCGTCGCCAAGCGGGACGCCAGGATGTTCTTGGCAAGCCCGAGGCTCTTTTGAAACTCTCCGAATCTGCGCAGTCCGTCGAATGCGTCACGAACGATCAGCAGCGACCAGCCGTCCCCGACCTCACCCAGCGGCCTGGCCAGGGTGCAGCTTGACTCCGCATGACTTGCACGGCCCACCATCGACAACTCCTTTGGTTGCAATATGCAACCATCCATGCAAGGCTCGAACGGTTGCGAAGTGAAACCAACTGTACCGAGGAGCTCGCGTGCTGACCAGACCCGTCATCGTCTTGTTCTCGCTCGCCTGCGGGCTCGCGGTGGCGACCGTCTACTTCTCCCAGCCGCTGCTGGATACCATCGGCGCGCAATTCGACATGCCCACAGCACAAGTCGGTATCGTGCTCACACTCACCCAGATCGGGTATGCCATCGGCCTGCTGCTCATCGTGCCCCTCGGCGATATCATCGATCAGCGCCGGCTCATCATCGGGCAGACTGTCCTGTTGGGGGTCTCATTGACCGCCACGGCAATAGCCCCGAACACATGGGCGTTCCTGCTGAGTATCACCGCAGTGGGCGCACTCGCCGTGGTGACCCAGGTGATGGTCACCTACACCGCGGTACATGCGTCGCCGCAGCGACAGGGCTGGGCCGTCGGCGTCGTGACCGGCGGCATCATCAGCGGAATTCTCTTGGCACGCACCGTGTCCGGCGCCCTATCTGATCTCCTCGGGTGGCGATCGGTATACGTTGCGGCCGCCGTCGCGACGGTCATAACGGCCGGGATTTTGACACGCACCCTGCCGGAATCCACCCGCACACACCGGGCGCTGCCCTACCGCCGGTTGCTCATCTCGACGCTACGGCTCCTGCGCGACGAGCCGGTGTTGCGCTCCCGGGCCATCATCGCGATGCTCATCTTCGCCGCCATCACGGTGCTGTTGACGCCCATGGTGCTACCCCTCACCTCCGCGCCATATCACTTGTCGCATACCGAAGTCGGCTTGTTCGGCCTGGCCGGAGCGGCGGGCGCACTCGGCGCGTTCAAGGCCGGATCGTGGTGCGATAACGGCCTGGCGAATCGGGTTACCGGCGGCGGCCTGGTATTGATGCTGGCGGCGTGGGTGTTCGCGGCAACTCTGCCCTGGACCCTGTTCGGGTTGGCTGTCGCGGTCGTGATCATCGACTTCGGCCTGCAGTCGGTGCATGTCGCGAACCAAAGCCTCATCTACCGCCTGAACACCGAACTGCACGGGCGCCTGACCGCCGCCTACATGACGTTCTACTCCGTTGGCAGCGCCGCCGGCGCCATCGCGTCGACCTGGGTTTACTCAGCCCACGGATGGACCGGAGTCTGCGTTCTCGGTGCCGTCATCAGCCTTGGCGCACTAGCCTATTGGATCGGTAACAGCACCAGCTCCGGCACAGCGGCCGCCGCCGACACCGACAGTCGTTGCCGCGACAATGCCGGCCACGCCTGCACCGCACAGAACGGCGCGCACTGATCCTGCTCGGCATGCGTCGCGACGTGCACACAACATTGGGTGAGCCGTTCCTCGATCATCGTGGACATATCCATGAACGGCTTGACGGTGATTCGCACGATTCGCTCGCCGAGCATGCGCCGCAGCTTCGCCCGACGTCCGGGTAACGCCGAGGCGGTGACAGTCATCAACGTGGAGATTCCCAAATCGCAACTGTCGCATATGGTCTTCCACACATCGCCAATAGTCGGATGCGACAGGGAAGACTGCTCCGAAAGCAGTCCCAGCAGCGATTCCTTGACCGCCAGTCGCAGCTGCTGTGGAACCTCCTGATCCGCAATGCGATTGGAAACCAGTCCCAGGTTCTCCTTGAGGCGGTCGTGTCCGATCAGGGAGGTCAACGACCGCCACACGCCGGCATCGTCGCGCAGCATGTATCCCACCGAGCAGCAATGCGGATGCGAACACGGGAGTGCCGTCAAGTCACGCCACGAGACAACGTCACCGGTCTGCGGGCCCAGACGTTTCAGCACCCCGGTGTGGGTGAGCCGCTCGACGGGGTCGATCGCACCCGCTCGGCCCGAACCGAATTGCGGTTGGATCGAGACACCACCCAGGTACGGGGTGTCGAGGGCAAGCTGGATGACGGCGCCGATATCTCCGTCGTTGACACCGAGTGCCGCGGTCATGACCAATGTCGTGAAGATCGCGCTATCGGAGAGCCGTTGCACCGCCTGGGCTTTGATCCTCGTCAGGTCACCACCGCGATGGTGTCGTGAGGCGTCGGCGGACGGGCCGTCGTATTGGAGGTAGACCTCCACACGTTCCCGGTGACGTGCCAGTAGATCCAGCAGCGCATCGTCGCGGGCGATGAGCACTCCGTTGGTGTTGATGAGAATTCGGGTGATGGGCCGAGTCATCAGCTCGTCGAGCAGCCGGGCAAGATTCGGGTAGACGGTGGGTTCGCCGCCGCTGAGCATCAACACATCCAGCCGGCCGTTCTCGCGGGCCAGACGCTGGTCCACATTGGCCAGCACCCGCTCGACTGGTACCACCCCGCGCAGATCAGGTGAGGAATCGGCGAAGCAGGTGGGACACCGCAGATTGCACGCCTCGGTGATATCGGCCAGCAGGATGCAAGTGTGTTGGGTCTGCATCTCGGGCAGCCCGCGCAGATACGCCATGGGGATCGGATCGAAATTTCCCGGCACATCAGGGATATGAGTCTTGGTGGGGGCCGTCCACTCCTCCAGGTACTCGAGAATCTCTGCGTCCTCGTCGTACAGGGTGCGCACCAACCCGTGTACACGGCAGGCGCGTTCGAGCCACACCCGATCGTCACGGTGCGCGAGCCAGCCGGAGAGCCGGTCGACCTCCGCCAACGGACGCTCCGGGTTCTCCTCATGGCAGCGCGGACAAAAAGCGTTGACGTACCGCAGGATCCGGTCCCCGCGCAGCCCCATTCCCGCCATGGCTACTCCAACCCCTCCAACATCGAAATGCACCCCACAACAAACCCCGTCGTAATCGCCACCGTTGCCCACCCGATCAAGAATCCGATACCCAAGCCGCGGACCCAGTCTCGTCCCCACACTGTCATGGCCAGGCCGCCGCCCAGACCGATGACGGACATCACCACGGCCAGAACCGTTGCCCCGGATTCGACGGACGACGATGTACTCATCACGCTCGCCAGAAGCATCCACGTGCCAAACGTCATCACCCAGAAGAGGAAGACACCGGCGAACGTCATCCCCAAAACCGCGCCACCGCTCTTCTTCGGTGGCGGCTGCCCATACGGGTAATAACCCGACGGATACTGCGGATAACCCGGCGGCGGTGGATACCCGCCAGGGCCGTAGGGGTAGTGGCTATACGGGTACTGCTGCGGTTGCTCACCCTCTGAGGGCGGCTGCGGCGGGGTGGTCATTGGTACAACATCGGATTTAGCCCGGTACAGATCCCGACCGTGAGCATGGATACCAACGCCCAGCCGACCATCAGTCCCACTCCCCAACCGCGCTTGTCGCGACCCCCCTTTCTGATGAGCACCGTACCCACCCCAAACGCGACCAAAATCCCCATCACCGCAACCAATCCGGATACGACCTCGAAGCCGGTGTGGTGCCTGTCGGCCAACGATCCGCCGATCATCAGCGCAAGGAAACCGAATACGGCGTTACCGAAAATGAATGAGAGTGCACCGGCGAACATCATCGCGCCGCTCACACCGGATTTGGGCTGTTCTGGTGGTGGATAGCTCATGCCGCCACCGCTTCGGGAAGGCGCCCGCGGAACATGTTGTCGTAGTAGCCCGCACGGTGTCCGCGCCACAACCTCCAGGCAGCCAGACTCATACCCAGCAGCAGAACCCATTGTGGACGTGTGAGATTCAGCCATACAGTCTCGTTTGCCCGGGTGAACTCGACAAAGAACCGGAACACCGCATATGCGGACACGTAAAGCACAAACAGCTCACCGGGATGTGTTACGCGTGGACGCAGCCACCACCACAGCACCGCGAAAGCTACAAGCTGGAAAGCGATCTCGTACAAGAACGACGGATGCATGGCCACCCCCGCCAAACATCCCGGGCATTCCGGCCGAGACACGGGAGCGTGCACACCCCACGGCAAAGAGGTCGGCCGTCCCGGGGCCTCCGTGAGATGACATCCGATCCGACCCACCGCCATACCCAACGCCACCGCGGGCGCGAACAGGTCGCCTGTCTTCACGCGATACCCGATGAGTCGCTTCGCGACCAACACACCGATATACGCCCCCAACAACCCGCCGATGATGCTGCGCGACCCGAACATCCACGCCTCACCCAGGCTGGGATTCAACGCCGGGTTGACGTGCTCGATCCAGCCCGACAGCCGCATACCGATCGCACCGCCGACCAATGCACCCGCCACGGCGATCAGTGACTGTTCGGTGGGAGCGCCTCTTCGACGTGCTTCGTAGGCGAAGACAACGGCGGCGACCAGCACACCGAGCCCCACGAAGAGCCCGTGCAGACCGATTCCCAGCCCCATCAGCCCACTCTACGAGCCACGGCGCGGCACGCGCAGGGCATTACAGCGAACAGCCCACCAGCACCGGCTCGGGGACCAGCCGCACACCGAAAGCATCCAACACCCCGTCGCGAACGGTACGCGCGAGCGCCAGCAGCTCACCGGTGCTCCCGCCCCCGCGATGCGTCAGCGCCAGTGCATGTTTGGTCGACACCCGCACCGCCGACTGCTCACCCGGATAGCCCTTGACGAACCCGGCCCGCTCCACCAGCCAGCCCGCTGAAAGCTTCACCCCACCCTGGGCCGGATACCGCGGTACGGCGATATCGGGCCCCAACCGATCACGCACGCGCACCAGGACTTCGTCCAGATCACCTTCGGCAACAACAGGATTGGTGAAGAAGGAACCGACGCTCCAGGTGTCGTGGTCGGCCCCATCGAGCACCATGCCCTTACGGCGCCGCAGGCCGAGCACCGCCTCACGCACCGCCAGCGCGTCGGTGCGCTCCCCCTGCTCGATCCCGAGCTCCTTGGCCAGCTCCGGGTAACGAATCGGGGAGCTCAACCCGTCGGTGGACAGACCGAACTCGACCTGCAGTACCACGCGCGCATCGGTGCCCTTGAGAATGCTGGTGCGATAGCCGAACCCCAGCTCGCCGGCCTCATACCAGCGCACCTCCCCTGCGGCCCGGTCCAGCACCCGTACCCGTCGCAGCAGCGATGCCACCTCGACGCCGTAGGCGCCCACGTTCTGGACGGGGGTGGCGCCGGCCGTTCCTGGGATTCCCGAGAGGCATTCCAGTCCACCGAGACCGGCGCGCAGGGACAGCGCCACGACCTCGTCCCAATTGGTCCCCGCGTCCGCGCGCAGCAGCGGCCCGTCCACCGTCACACCGGCCGAAGCGATATGCACCACCATGAGGTCCGGAAGATCATCGGCCAGAACTAGATTCGAGCCACCCGCGAGCAACAGAGTCGAATGCCCGGCGAGTGCCGCCAACGTGCCTGCCACCTGGGCGCTGCTATCGCAACGAACAAGCGTCGACGCCACCGGCCCCAACTGCAATGTCGTCAACGAGGCAAGCGGAGCATCGTCGACCACAACGGCACCGAGATCCTCGATCTCCGCGCGCGTTGTCCGTGGCAGAGTTGTCGGTCTTCGCGCAAGCGGCTCATCCGCACCCGCTGGTCTTCGCGCAAGCGGCTCATCCAAGCTCACGGGCGCTAACGGTAGCCTTGCCACCCATGGCGCGCTCATTTGACCTGTCAGTGGAGTACTCGGCCACCGTCGAGCAAGTCCACTCGGCTTTCGCCGACGAGGCCTACTGGAACCAACGTCTGGCCGACTCGGGTGCGGACACCGCGACACTGGACTCTCTGAAGTCCGAGGGCGGCGCCATCGAAATAGTCACCACACAGGTGCTGCGGAGTGACCGGCTGCCCGGCATCGTCTCCCAGTTTCACCGCGGTGACCTGCATATTGTCCGAACCGAGAAGTGGAGTCCGATCGCCGGCGGTGCATCCGACGGCACGGTGCTGGGCTCGATATCGGGCGCACCCGTCACCCTGTCCGGCACCGCCCGGCTGCATCCCGGCGGCAAGGGCTCGCGGCTGGACATGAAGATAGGCGTCGAGGTCAAGATCCCCCTGGTGGGCGGCAAGATCGAGGGCTTCGTCGGCGGAAAACTCATGGACCTGTTATCTGCCGAACAGCGATTTACCTCGGAGTGGATCACCGCCCACGGCTAACCTGGGTCCGATGTCCAGGCGGTCGGTCTTCACGGTGAACTTCGCGGCTCCGGCCGAGAAGATTTACCAGGACTTCGCGAGCCGGGACTACTGGGAAACCCTGATGTCGGCGTACGGATGGCTCACGCCGATCTCCGAGATTCGCACCTTTACGGTGACCGACCGCGGTATCGACGTGGTGGTCAAACAGAATCTGCCCCGCATGTACCTGCCGCCGATTGCGCAGAAGGTAATGCTCACCGACATGATCATCACCCGGGCGCAGCGGTTCGGCCCGTTCGATCAATCCAAGGGCGCCGCGGTGGGCAGCTACAGCGCATCGGTGCTCGCCGGACCGGGCGCCTTCACCGGGGTGTGCAAGCTATCCGATACCGATCAGGGTTCCCAGCTGCGGCTGTCCAGCACGTGCAAGGTGTACATCCCGTTTATCGGAGGCAAGCTCGAGGATCTGATCCTGCACCACATCAACGATCTATTCCGGGTGGAAGAAGGCTTCATCGCCGACTGGATCTCGAAGCACCACTAGCCCCGACGCCGAGATCAGTAGTCCGATTCGGCGGCCAGCAGCTCGGCGAGGAACGCGTCGGCAGCAGGCGTGGCCAGCCGGGCGCAGGCGAATGCCCGGACCCGATCGCGTAACTCGCTCGACTCCGCAGCTCCCCCGCCACCCACGCCGACCCGTGTCGCCGACCAGTCGGCGTTCCACGCCTGTGCCTCCTCGGCGGGCCGACCGTCCGCATCGAGCACCGGCAGCACCGCACCGCCCTCGGCATCCAACAGGCCCGCTCCGTGAAATGCACCGCAGCGCAACGAGACCGGAATGCCTGCGGCGGAATCCGGGCCGGATACCGCCGCCCGCACCTGGACAGTTACCGTCGCATCCTCGGTAACGACCGCCCAGTCGAGATTGTGTTCGGCCGCGTCGAAGATCGCCGGCGGCACATCCGACCAGGCGATGGTCACACCGCCCGCGGCGATGGTGCCCGGCGATCGGGGCTCGTCGCCGAGACCGGCAGCCAGCGCATAATCCTCACGCCGCGCGGCCCCGCTGCCTTGCGAATCCCACCGAACCCCAAGCTCGTCCGCCAGATCGCGACACCGTGCCACCAGCGCGTCCACCCGCGGGTCCCGATAGGAACCCAGTGCCGCACCGTGGGGTGCCAACAGCCCAACCACATCGGCGTCCAGGGTGTCGTCGGTGAAATAGTCCTCGGCCGCCGCCGTCAGCACCGCGAGCTCGGCGTCGAGCACCGCCGGGTCCAGCGCGGTGATGCCGTCGCGACGACTGGCCGGCCACCATCGCCGAAGCCAATGGCCCAGCGCCAAGCGCCGCAAGGAATCCGCCGACCCGGACAGCACCGACACCGACGGCAGCTCGATCACCTCGGTCCGATCGCGGTCGCGCAGCGCCTCGACAACAGCCACATGTCCGGCCTCGCCGAGAATGCGCCACATCCAATCGGCCCGCGCCGGATCGGTGAACGCCAGCACCGGCGGATGCGAGGGATCGTCGACGGGCCAGGACAACACCGCGCCACTGACCTCGAGAACCGCTACCGCCGGAATCGGGGCAGGCGGTGGACCCGTTGCCCACAAACCGGATTCGTTGGCCAGCCTCATCCGGCGACCTGCAATTCCAGCATGGCCTTGATCCGCTGCCGGTGGTCCAGGCTCACCGAGCGCGCCACCCCTTCCAGCAGCGACCGGAGATCATCGACGTCACCGCAGGATTCCTGCCAAACATCCCGACCGTGCAACCTGGCCCACAACCGGCTCAGGTACGGCCGAGCGAACGCGGCCAGGTCGTCGACAACCTGTCGCTGCCGGGGGTGGACGGCCTCGCCGGCAACAAGATAGCGCCGAGCATGCATAACGTAGGCCTCTTTCACCAGCCGAGCCTGGACGCGCGCGGACAGTTCGTAGCGCGTCGTCACCGAATCACCCAGTGGCCGCAGGTCCGTCGCCATCTCGACCCCGGCCAGCAGGGCGGCCTGCTTGTCCTCGCTCATCAGACCCCATGGCGCGCAGGCCCGGTCGACCTCTTCGGCACACAGCAGCGGAACGTCGGGCAGTTCGTCGCGGTCCAGCGCCCGTCGCAGCGTGGCCCGCACCCGATCCACGACGCTGCGATCCATCGGACGGTGACCGTCGACGTCGCCGTCGATAGCCGGGGGTCGTTGTGGTTCAACGGAACTCAATCCGATCTCGACAATGGACCACGGCAGGGTGGCGACGGTGCCATGCACGCTTGCGCCGAGATTGTAGGGAGTGGCGTCGGCGATCAGTGCCTTCCAAACCCGTTGGCGCGCAGTCATCTCACGATGGCTGCCAGCCGCACCGAGCACCGTCGTGAGACCTGCGAAGAAGGGGCCCGTGATGGCGTCGTCCGACCGCACGTCGCGCCAGCTCCGGTCCCGCAACCTGGCGAGTCTGGCCACCACGTCGGGATCCTCGATATGGCGGTTGAGCACCTCGATCGCCGTACGGTCGCGACCGCGGTGCAGATCGTGCAGAACCTCCGTCGCGGTGCGCTGATCCGCAACCTGCGGAACGCCCTTGGTGACAGCCAATTCAAAACACACCGGGAAGTACAGCTCTTGAGCATTGCCGGTGGTGATGCGCTGCCTACGCCGCTCGGTCTTGAGCATCACGAACCAGTCGGCCGTGGCCCGCAACTGCGGACCACGCCCCACGATCAGGGCGTGCATAGCCGTGGCCACCTCGGGTGCCAGCACCGGAGCCGAGAAGGCGGTATTGCTGCGCAGCCGCAGCACCAGCGGGTCGAGGATCCGTTTCACCGTCCGGCGCAGCGGTCCGCCGTCGTCGGCGCTGAGCACCTCGACACCAGAGCCGATCGCGCGCCAGGCCCGATCGATCACGGCACGACGCGGCACCGCCGACTGTAGCGAGACGGCGGCCTCGGATGCTGCCGACCCGATGCTCACCGTCACAAGGGTAATCGTTGTCGGCCGGCCAAAAGTTGGGTTCGGTAGCCACCGGCCGGGTCGACGCTATCGACATGACCACAGGACTACTTCTCACCATTGCCAGGGTCTTCGACGGATGCGTCGCTGTGCTATCCGGCCGCCGGAACACACCCGTTCACCCGAAGGAAGAGGCCGACGAGCGGCTCGTCACCATCGAGGAATTCACCGCCGAATTCGATCACCTGCTGATCCGCAAACGGCTACTGACCGAGGCGCGGCGCGCGGCGATCGGCGAGGGCACCCGGTCCCGCGGGGTGGTCACCGGGTTGAGCGTCACCGGCCCCGGCCGCGAGGTACAACTGGACCTCATGGTGACCAGGCCGGACGGCGGCCAGTTCCCGGCGCGTGAAACCGCGGTAATACCCGCGTCCACGCTGCCGAAGATGGCACCGGGCAGCGTAATCGACGCGTACTACCGGCCCAGTGACCACAGCATCATCGCGGTCCGGGTGCGCGCCGGCTGATTCAGCGGGCACCGTCGACGGCGAAACTGACTACAGCCGCCCAATGCAATGGGCTGGCCGCGCGATCACCGCCCCGCCAGCGCCGCAACTGAGCCCGCTGCCAGCGGTTCACCGCGCGACCGGCGTCAACTTCCCGGTGCGCACGGTCGACACCGGCAACCGTATCGGCCATGGGATCTGTTGGGTACGAGCCAAATTGACTGTAAGCCGCAGCGGTCGGCAGCGACCACAGGGTCGCGGTCACCAACTCCGCCCCACCCAGGATCATCGCCGCGGCCAGTCCGGTCGCCTCGTCGAAGCGGTAATCGCCTCCCGATGAGCAGGCCAACAGTGCGACTCGCGGCGGGATCGGAAGCCGCGCGGCCATCATGTCTGCCGCGGTCAACGGACGATCCTCCGCCAGGTGCAGGGCAGCCCGCTCAGCGTGGCCGACAGCGCCCTCAGCCGCGCTGGCATGCCCCACGTAGAGCAGCCGGGCCGGGTCCTGCGCACACACCTCGGCAAGCCAATGGCGGTCGATATCGGTTCGGCGGAACAGTTCGACCGGTGCACCGACCGCAGGCAGCACCCGATGACTGACCATCAGCTCCCCGAAATGGCAAGTCAACGCAGCCTCCGGCGAGGGGCGGCCCAGCACCGAACCCAGCGTCGAATCCGGTCGCTGTCCGGGAATCCGTGGGTCCAGCAGTAGCACTGCTGGACCGTTATGACGATCGCTCCACCGCACCGGCTGCCGCGGCGCGTGGACGATGTTCGGCGGCACGGCCATCAGCACATCGACCAGCTCCATCAATCGGAAACCATCCGCCCCCGGCACGGCCAGCTGCCCCCAAGGCACCCGGGCCAATCGCGGGCTCGGTGTCACGAACAGCACTGCCCGCGGAGATGACGCGCACTCGGACAACAGCTTCCAGCCGTCGGCAGCCACCAGCTCGGTCCCGAGCACGCGGGCCAGCTCGAGTTCCGCATCCGGGCTTGTGAAAGCCCCTGTGGTCAAAGCCCGTTCAATGGCTATGAGCGCGGTCTCGGATCCAGACGCATCCGGCAACGCGGAATAGAGTGCATCGCAGGCCTTTTCCAGCAGCGGCTGCCCTATTGCCCAAGTGACCGTTCGTGACGGCTCCCCCACCACCCGCAGGCTGGCGTAGGTGGCGATACCGACGTCGGCGAATCGTAGAACCAGGGTGATTGTCATGGCCACGTCGACCATTCGTCGTCGGCGGCGGTGACCTCACGGCCGTACCGCTGCCAGGCCAGCTCCCGGTAGCCGCTCATGATCTGCTCACCGGCGGGGTCCATCCGCAACGGCGGCAGCGGCCCGAGGCGGGTGAGCCCCCCGTCCGCCTGTACCGGCGGTGCCGCGGCGACGAGCGCCAGGTCACCCTCGACGGGAACCGCCGCGGTGGCCGTGGCAGCCCACGCACCGGCCGACGGACCTGCCTGACCATCACCCAGGTCCGCAGTGAAAGCCCCTCGCGCGCTGTGGTATTCAATCAACTCACTGACCAGCCCGGCATTGTCCCATTCCTTCGCCACCGCGAAGGCGCCTGCCAGCATCGGCGCCGAGACACACCTGGCCCAGCGCATCCGCGCCCCCGCGTCCGAGATCGCATAGCGCACCGCGTCGACCGCCAACGCCGCCGGAACCTTGAGGTCCGCGGCCTGTTGGAGCTTGGACATCGCGCGCTGGTATCCGGGACGGTCCGCGCCACCGGACACCGTCCCAGTACCGGGATCCAGGCCCAGGTCGGCGAGCGCGTCGGCGCGCCAGATGTTGCCCAGCTGGTCGTCGAGACGGGCGTATTGCAGCCAACTGTGCCGCGGGTAGGAGTCCAACAGTTCCCGAGCCTGCGCCACCTTCTCGACGGCCTCGGCGAAATCGCCGCGAAGAATCGCAATCCAACTGCGCTGTAACAGAATACGGTGAATATGCAATGGCTTGTCGATCTCCCGCCAGTGCCGCTCGGCATGGCCCCAGCATTCGTCGGCCTCGTCCAGAGCGCCCATCCTGAACCGAATCAGACCGAAGTACAGCCAGCTTCGGGACACGTCATGCGCCCGGACATGCTCGGCGATCGCCGGGTATGCCTGGTGGACCAGCGTCTGAGTTTCGGCGATATCGCCGTCCGCCCACCGGGCCGCGGCACGTTCCAACTGCGCCCGCGCACCAGCCAGTTGCCAGTCCCGCGCCCCGGCACGCGCCTCGGCCCGCCGCAGCCACGGCTGCGCCTCGTCGAGCCGGCCGGTCTCGACACAGAACCGGCCATAGGAGAGTGCACCGTGGACAAACAGGTGATCGGACTCGGCGCCGCCCTCGCGCGCATACTCCTCGAGCAGATCGAGAACCTCGACCCACACCGGAACCGAGTCCGCGTACATGTCGTCATCGCACAGACCCCTGGCGATCAAAATCCTGGCGTGACAGATGAGGCCGCGGTGCTCGGCGGCCAAATTCTCGAAGTTCCCGACGGTTTCGACCAACGCCCGCAGATGCACGGCGGCACCATCGTGATCACCGCTGGCCGCGGCCAATCCGGCGGCCAGGAATTCCGCGCGCCGGGTGTACCGGCAGACCATCTGGTCGACCTCGGTGCCGGACATGGCGACACGCTCGGCGAGATCGGGTCGATGGCCCGCGCGAATTTCCGTATAAGTGGCCAGGCACTCGCGGATCCGCCGGATACCTTCCACGACGCCGTCGTATGCGGTGCGCACCAGGTAGATCTCGCCGAGCTGCGCCAACACCTCCAGCGCGACATCGTCACGGTCCGACTGCTCGGCTTGGGCCAGCAGCGACAGCAGGAGCTCCTTGGCGGCCTCTTCCTTGGCCGCCAAGGCCAGGTGACGAGCGCGCTCCAGGTCGCCGATGATCGTCACCTCCGCATAGTAAGAAGCGGCGGGCGCGCTATGCACGCCCGCCGCCGTCGGGATGTCAGCCGCAGCTCACCTTGATGGTGAACGGCTTGGTGATCATCCCGGCCATCGGGTTCTTGACGTCGGCACCGGTGGCCTCGCCGGTGATGGTGTACGTCTTCCCGTCGACCTTGACATCGGCGGAGCCCACGCTGGCCCCCATGCCGTTACTGACCGCCAGCGCGGCCCCGTCGTACACCAGACCCAGCGACTGCACCTTGGGAGGCGCCTCGTCGGTCATGACGACCCCCAGGCCCTGCTGGCCGTTGGCGGCGCCGCTGGCGACGTTGATCTTGCCGCCCTGCTTGACACAGGTCACCGACTTCAGGTCGAGGCCGGCGAGGTCCTTGCCGTCCACCTTCACCTCGGCGTTGGTTCCGGTGCTCACCTGCGAGCCGCTCGGCTTGTCGGTCGAGCAGCCGACCACCACCGCACCGGCGGCGAGAAGTCCCATGGCACCCACGATCACTCGATTCATCATCTGTCCCTTCGTCGTCCGTCGCCCCGATGGCTCCGTCATGGCTCAAGTGAAGGCGGGCCGAAGCGCTACCGATCCCAAGAAGTCGCAGTTTCCGCAGGCAGCTGGCACTGATACCTTCGCCGAGTGCGCAGCTGCGAACACATTTCACGGGAGACCGCGTACCCCAGTGCGCGCTCGGCGGCAGCTTCGTGAAACCCATCGGCGCCATCACCCGCGGCACCACCGGGATCAACAGGCTGCGCCGCAGTGACCGCTGGCTCGTCCACCATGACGCGGTGCGCTCCGTGCTCACCGGCGCCGCCGACCCACTGGTGGTGGACCTGGGATACGGCGCCATGCCCACCACCACACTCGAGCTGGCCTCGCGACTGCGGACGGTGCGGTCCGATGTCCGGGTGGTGGGATTGGAGATCGACCCCGAACGGGTGGTTCCGGCACGTGACGGGGTCCACTTCGGTCTCGGCGGCTTCGAGTTAGCAGGCCACACACCAGTTCTGGTGCGTGCGTTCAATGTGTTGCGCCAGTACCCGGAGTCGGAGGTGGCGAACGCCTGGGCCACGATGACCGCCCGGCTGGCGCCCGGCGGGCTCATTATGGAGGGCACCTGCGACGAACTGGGCCGTCGGTGCGCATGGCTACTACTGGACGCCTCCGGACCACGAACCCTCACGCTGGCGTGCGATCCGTTCGATATCGACAAACCATCCGATCTCGCCGAACGGTTACCGAAAGCCCTTATCCACCAAAATGTTCCAGGACAACCCATCCACGACCTACTCGCCGCCGCCGACAGGCAGTGGGCGGCGGCGGCCCCACACGGCGTTTTCGGGCCCAGGGTCCGCTGGCGCATGATGCTGAAATCATTGCGCGACAATGGATTTCCCGTCGAGCGGCAACGACGGCAGGTCCGCGATTGCATCTTGACGACACCATGGTCAGCAGTGGCGCCAGTAACCTAGGCTTGGGGTTATGCGGATAGTGTTGGCGCAGATCAGCAGCAGCGCCGATCCCACTGAGAACCTGGCCACGGTCGCGGCCACGGTGCGCGATGCCGCCGACCAGGGCGCTGCTTTGGTGGTATTCCCGGAAGCCACCATGTGCCGGTTCGGCGTACCACTCCGGCCCGTCGCCGAACCCTTGGACGGCCCGTGGGCCGACGGGGTCCGCACGATTGCACAGGAAGCAGCCCTCACCGTCGTCGCCGGAATGTTCACCCCCGCGCCCGACGGGCGAGTGTTCAACACGCTGCTGGCGACCGGCCCCGCGGCCGACACGCACTACAACAAAATCCACCTCTACGACGCATTCGGATTCAGCGAATCGGCGACCGTCGCGCCCGGCAGCCAACAGGTCCTCATAGAGGTCGACGGGGTCAGCGTCGGACTGACGACGTGTTACGACATCCGCTTCCCCGACCTCTATACGGATCTGGCGCGTCGCGGCGCACAGCTGATCACCGTCAGCGCCTCATGGGGTGCGGGGACCGAGAAATGGGATCAGTGGACTCTGCTCGCGCGCGCCCGGGCGGCCGACTCGACAAGCTTTATCGCCGCCGCCGGCCAAGCCCTGCCGAGCCTGGAAACCCCGGCGAGTAGGGCACCGACCGGGATCGGCGGCAGCCTGCTCGCCTCGCCGACAGGAGAACTGATTGCCCAGGCCGGACCCGACCCGCAGCTCATCCTTGCGGACCTGGATCTGGACGCGGTCGCTGACACCCGCCGGATCTTGCCGGTCCTTAACCCGTCCTCAGCCGAATAGGGCACAATCGCGCGGGTGACGACACCGCCTCAGCCGCCGCAGGGCCCCTCCGGATCGACACCTCCCGAGCCTTCGCCGTGGCAGCCGTCGACCCAGCAGGCGCCCGTCGTGCCGCCGCCGACCCCGCCCCCGGCCGAGCCGCCGCCGCCGTTGAGCGGGACACCCCAGCCCGCCCAACCCCAACCCCAACCCGAGCCCAAACCGAAGAAGGATCGCGACTACAGGTCGCTGATACTGATCGCCGTCATCGTCGTCGCGGTGACCTTGGCCGCGGTCCTCGGCATCGAGCTGTATGCGCGCAAGCGCACCAGCACCGAGGTGAACGCCGCCACATCGTGCCTGGTGCAGGATGGTGCGACGGCGTCGTTCGGCGCTACCCCGCTGGTGTTCCAGTACCTGGGTGACCACATCGACAAGCTCACGATCAGGACTGCGGGCAATCAGATCGCGCAGGCCAAGAAGATGACCGTCGCCATCACGGTGCGCGATATCTCGCTCAAGAAGACGGCCGACTCGCTCGGCACTATCGGTCGCCTCGACGTCGAGGTCTCCTGGCCGACCTCCGGTATCACCGAGAGCGCCCGGGCCCTCGTGCCGGGAATGCTCGGCTCGATGGTCGGCGATGCCACCACGAACGAGTCGACCGGCGAGGTGACCCTGAGCGCCGCCGGAGGCTTGGCACAGATCACCACCAAGCCCGTCATCAAGGACGGCATGGTGACACTGCAGTCCGAGAACGTGTCCGCGTTCATCGGCCTACCCCGCGAGATCATCCAGCCGGCACTCGACACGTTCTCCAAGGGGCTGGTGGGCGGCGAGTACCCCATGGGGCTCAAGGCCCAAGAGGTGAAGGTCACCAACGACGGCATCACGGTGAAACTGTCGAGCACCAATCAGCCGATGAAGCCGGTTGAGAATCCCTGCCTGCAGAACCTCTCGTACTAGCCTCGCGTTGACCTAGAGCAGGAACCCGTCGAGGACACTCCGACTGCCCGAGAGGCCCAGCCGGGTCGCGCCGGCGTCGAGCATCGCCGCGGCATCCTGTGATGTCCGAATGCCGCCGCTCGCCTTGACCTGGAGTCGATCCCCGACCGTCTCGGCCATGATCCGCACGGCATGCGTCGTCGCTCCCCCGGACGGGTGAAATCCCGTGGAGGTCTTCACGAAATCGGCTCCGGCGGCCTCGCTCGCCCGACATGCCGCACGGATCGCCTCGGCACCGGAGTGCTCTTGCAGCGCCGCGGACTCGATGATGACCTTGAGGGTTACCGCCGGCACCGCACGCCGGACCGCCTCGATATCGGCCTGCACCGCCGCGAAGTCACCGGCCACCGCCGCACCCACGTCAATCACCATGTCGATCTCGGTCGCACCTGCCGCCACCGCTAGCGCCGCCTCATGTGCCTTGATGGACGAAAGATGCTTTCCCGACGGGAATCCCACCACCGCCGCGACAACCAACCCCTTGGCATCCACAGGCAGCATCGACGGTGACACGCATACCGCCAGTACCCCGAGATCGGTGGCCTCCGCGATGAGGGCCCGCACATCATCGGGCGTCGCTTCGGGCTTGAGCAGAGTGTGGTCGATGAGCGCGGCCACCTCCCTCCGTGTGGGCCAAACCGCTGGCGTGCCTGCCGAATCCGTCATGGGCTCAGTCATAGAGCTAGCGTCGCATACATGACCTCCCAGCATGAGCGTGCGGTCGCGTTCGCGGCCCTTCATCAGTCCGGGACGTTCGTGGTCCCCAACCCATGGGATGCCGGTACCGCACGCATCCTGACCGGCTATGGCTTTTCCGCATTGGCCACCACCAGCGCCGGTCTGGCTTTCGCACTGGGGAGGCATGACGGCGCCAACCTGATCAGCCAACACGAGACGCTGGCCAATGCAGCGGCCATCGCAGCGGCCACTCACCTCCCCGTCTCGGCCGATCTGGAGAACGGCGGGCCCGACATTGGAGACATCGCCGCGACCATCCGCACGGCAGCAGCAGCGGGACTCGTCGGCGGGTCCATCGAGGACGCCACCGGACGGCCCGACGCCCCGATCTACCCGCTGACGGAAGCGGTGGACCGCATCACCGCCGCAGTGCACACGGCGCGCGATCTGCCGTTTCCATTCACGCTGACGGCCCGCGCCGAGAACTTCCTCTACGGCCGGCCGGATTTGGCGGACACCATCGCCCGGCTGATCGCATACGCAGAGGCGGGCGCCGATGTGGTGTATGCGCCGGGCCTTCCCGATGCCGACGCCGTTCGCGCCGTATGCGCGGCGGTAGATCGCCCGGTCAATCTCCTCGCCACGGGGTTCGTGCTGAATCACTCGGTCGAGGAGATCGCGCAGTGGGGTGTGCGCCGGATCAGTCTCGGGTCAGCGATGGCACGCGCAGCACTGGGAGCATTCGTCGACGGCGCGCGGGAGATCGCACAGCACGGCACCTTCGGATTCGTGAATGATGCAATCCCCTACCGCGAAGCCAACGCTCTGTTTCCGTAGACCTGTTGCCGCCCCTGGGCTTTCCACACAGAATTATTGGATAGCCTATCCTTATATCCATGGAACGTCCCTGGCCAGTGCTCTACCGCCATGTCGCCCCCGACCCTTCGGTGCCCGCGCCTCCTGCCGCAGTGCTCCCCAGCCCGTTCGGCCTGCGACTTGTGGACCCGGATAGCGATGACACGGCGCTGATTGCCCGATGGATGCGCCAGCCGGCACTGGTCAACGGCTGGGAGCAGGACTGGCCGGACGAGCGCTGGTACGACCAGCTCAAGGCTCAGGTCGAGGGCACCTACTCGCACCCCTACCTGGTCCTGTTCCGCGATGAGCCCGTCGGCTACTTGGAGTTTTATCGTGCGGCCCAGGACTCCATCGGAGAAAAGTACGCCGCCGACCCATATGACCTGGGCATACACGGTGCAATCGCCAACGAGGCCATGGCCAGCAAGGGCTTCATGGTCATGATCCTGCCCAAGATCATCAAGAGCTTCTTCGAGCTAGAACCGCAATGCAAGCGGGTCATGTTCGACCCCGAGTACCAGAACTTCGAAACCCGCAGGGTCTTCGAACACATCGGCTGCGCCTTCCTCGGGGAGCACCAAATGCCCAACCGCCGAATGGCGCTGTACACCACGCCGAGAACCCCGGCGGATATACCCGCGCCTCTGACCTAAACGCCCAAGGAGCGGTACCCGTCGACATCGGGTTTCATGGTGGCGGCAACGAACTCCCAGAGCGTCTCGTCGGTACCGCCGCCCACCCGGGCCAGCTTCATATCGCGCCACCAGCGGCCGACCGGGGTCTCGTCGATCAAGTATCCCGAGCCACCGAAAATGTGCAGGCACTCGGACAACACTTCTTCGCCGAGCCGCGCAGCCGTGACCTTTGCGGCCGCCGCGGTACGCAGGTTCATCTCACCTGTCGCTGCGATGCCCTCAAGCGAATAGCGCATCATGTCGACCCTGGACTGCAGATCCGCGATACGCAGGCGCAATGCCTGGTGCCCCAGGAGCGTGCTGCCGAACTGCACGCGGTCCATCATCCGGGCAATGGTGACCCCGAGGGCCTTCTCGCAGAGCGCGACCACCTGGGCCGCAATGCCGAGCCGTTCGTGGGACAGCCCCCAGCTGATCGCAGCGAGCCCTGCGCCCGGGCGGGCGATCAGTGCATCCGAAGGAACCCACGTGTCGATATCGACCGGCGCGGTATCGAGTGGTCCCGCGCTCAGCTTGCGGTATCGCTCGTGCACCACCACCTGGGCGGTCGGCACCAGCAGCAGCATCACGTTCCCGTGCTTGCTGGCGCCATCGGCGCTGCGGGCGACGACGACGATGTGATCGGAGATCGGGCCGAGTGAGACGAACTTCTTACTGCCCCGCACGTGATAACCGCCGTCGACGCTACGGGCCAAGGTCTCCGAAATCTGGAGATCAGACCCGCCGGCCTCCTCGGAAGCGCCGATGCACAGCACCGCCTCACCGCGGATCGCCTGCTCGGTAATCTCACGCAGGTAATCGGTCCTGCCGAATCGGCGCAAGATGGAAATCGCAGAGTCGTGCAAGCTCGCGCCGATGCTGATTCCGATCGAACCGAGCCCACCGAGCGCAAAGCCCAAAGCGACAAGCTTCGCCACGTCGGGGAGCGCCCCGGACGACCACTTGTCGGCGAACACACCGGCGCGGCCAAAGTGTTCGATGAGCGCGCGGGGGAACCGCTCGGCCTTCTCCGCTTCGGCCACCCACGACTTCACTTCGTCATCGATGACCGAGCTCAGCAGCGCGCGGAAACCGTCCGTAGACAGCGAGGCGGCCACCTTGTTCTCTGGATCGGCCAGAGTCATCGCAGACCTCCACCCGTCTCGATAAGGCGCTTGACCTCGAGACGCCGCAGCTTGCCCGAGGTCGTGATGGGCAGATCACCCGGAGTCACGAACACCACCTCGGAGGGCACGACCCCGCAATCGGCGGTGACCCGCTGGACCACCTGCCTGCGCGCCGCGTCAAAGTCGGTGCCTTTGTACTCGACGGCCAGCGCCAGCCTCGGGCGGACGCCGCCTTCGTCGAGTCCCACCGCGGCAACTCTGCCTGCCCGCACCCCTTCGACCGATGCGGCTGCCCGCTCGACGTCGGTGGGGTACACATTGCGCCCGGCAAGAACAATGAGTTCCTTGAAGCGGCCGACCACGACCAGATCGCCGTCATGAAAATAGCCCAGGTCACCGGTGTTGAACCACTCGTTCTTGCCGATCGCCGGGCTGCCCAGATAACCGTTCATCATGCAGGCGCCCTTGATTTCGACCTGCCCGACTTCCCTGCCGCTGATCGCCGGTACCTCGCGCGCGGCGGGCACCACCCGGACCTCCATCCCGTCGAACGCGGAGCCGACCAGTGCGTACCTGCGAGGGGCCTGACCACCATCCGGGGTGGCGACGAGCACGTCATCAGATCTCGCTCCGACGCCGGGCCGGGTCATGGTCACGACACACGTCCCCTCCGCCAGGCCCCAAGCCGCTACCGCCGCGCCTGGAGAGAAACCATGGGGAGTCGCCGCCGCGAGGAAGCGCTCGAAACCATCGCAGTTGATCAGCTCGGCCGCACTGACGGCCGCACGCAGCTTGCCGAGGTCGACTCCGCGGTCAATCTTGTCGACGTACCGGCCAATGATGTCGTAGGCGAAGTTCGGCGCCATCAGATATGTCGCGCCGCTCTCGGTGAGCCAATCGAGCCACCTGATCGGCGAGGCCGCAAAGGCGCTATTCGGCGCCAGCCACAGCGGCATGCCCGTCCACAGCGAAGCTAGCAACGTGATCAGGCCCATATCGTGATACAGCGGCAGCCAGCTGCAGGTCAGGTCTTCCCCAGTCAGCTCCGCGCGGCGCACCATCGCACTGACATTGCTCATGACAGCGCCCCGAGAGAGGACGGCGGTCTTCGGCGTGCCGGTGGAGCCGGAGGAGTTCTGCAGGACCGCCGGCGTGGTGTCGTCCCCGGTCTGCACGGGGGTGAAGGACTGCGGCCGGGGCCTCGCACCGACCTGCGCGACGTCCTCGATCCGGATACTGGACTCCACTGCACGCAGCTGCTCCAGCTCCCGGCCATTGCTGTAGATGGTGCGCACACCGATGGCCGCGCAACGCTCCAAGGTCGTATGCGCCCAGCGGTCCAGGTCCGCACCGCGCACCAGGCCGGGGAAGAACGACACGCTCGTGCCGGCGAGCCAGGCGCCCTGGACACTCGCCACCAAGTCGACGGTCGGATTGCCGATCAGTCCCAGCGCACCCACTGGTCCGTTCGCGTTGTCGAGCAGGTCGACGGCGACGGTCTCCGCGCGTGCGTGCACCTCGGCCCACGGGAACCGATGCCATTCTCGCGTCGCGCCGTCCATGACCACCAAATCGGCGGACGAGGACAGCATCGAATGGGAGACCTTCTCCGCCAATGTATTGCCTTGCACTGCATGCACATTCGCTGTGATAGTCATGACTCTCTCTCCCGCCTTCTAGGTCCGTGAACTTCTACTCGGCGAGCGCACTGCTGGTTGGGGTCGAGGCCTTAACCTGCCCGTCCGAGACCATGTCGACAAGGTCGCCGAAGGAGTCACAAACGAGTAGCTGATCCTCCGTGAGCGTGACGCCGAACTGCTCCTCAATGAGGACGAGGCCAAGCGCGAATCCCACCGAATCGAGCCCAAGATCGTCGATCAACAACCTGTCGCGGGTGATCTCATCCGCGCTGACCGCAAGCTCTCCGCGCAGGATCTTCTCTAGTTTCTCGGCGACATCGGTCGACATGAGTGTTCTCCTTGTGGCTCAAATACAGGTGGGTACCAGCGCTCAGCGGCACCGAACCCCACAACCGGCATTAGGTAAGCCAAACCTACTATCTCGACAGGTCGGTCGGGGGGCTACCGGTTGGCGCCCACACGACCAGAGCGGGAGTAATCCCGAACGCGCAGCCGCGTGAGAACAGCCGCGGGCGCATGAGAAACACTCATCCGGACGGACAGGATGGGCGACACCGTGGCGCCTTGATCAATGCCACGCGCGGCCGCAACAGGCAAGGAGCTGTCAACAATGCCCAACGGGCTCGATGTATGACTAGCGCGCGGGGATCAGTCCAACGACTCCGCTGCACATCTGGCGGAAGTTGACGATCCCGAAAATACTGCCGCCGGGGACGAACTGACATCCGGAGCGCCCGGCGTTAGGTCCGCTGCCCCCGCCACCGCATTCGGGCCATGCGTCAATACCCTGCGACTGCAGGACATTCTCGGCAACGGCAATCTGCTGTTCGCGTGATGCTTCGGCAGGATTTCCGACGCCACCGTGGGACGACCAGGTGGAGGGCTTGAATTGCAGGCCGCCGTAAAAGCCGTTTCCGGTATTTGCGGCCCAGTTTCCGCCGGATTCACATTCGGCGATCGCGTCCCAATTCACGGAGTCTGCCGACGCGACGCTCGCGGTCATGGACAGCGACATCACGAACAGCACATTGACGATCAGGAACACCGCACGCCTGTCACGTACCCAGTGCGCCCTGTCCATGACGACCTTCATGTCACTGCACCCCGATCCTCTGTTCCCGCCGAAACCGCGTGGTGCGCGATGCACCACCTGCCACGCCGGTCGTGATCAGATTGTGATCACTGTTGTAATCGTTACTCACGGGGTGTGCGTTACGCAAGCGGAGAATGGTAAGAAAAGTTGCCAGTGGGCCGCCTGAGACTTTAGCGTTTTCTTATTTCCACCAATAACATCGAGATCACCCAGTGGTCTCGGGGGAATTACACATTTGTAATTCGGGCGCGCAATTGATAAACATCACAGCGCAATGTGCCGCCTACAAGCGACACGCTATGAGCACCTACCCAAGCCTGCGGGTCTTGTCGCTCGGCGACGGACAGATCGGCGCCTAAACCTCGGGCCCACCGGGGTTGCACTGCGACACCGTCATCAATGTCGCGTCAACCGCGGGCCGCCAAGGCTCCAGGTTCCAGCTCGTCTTGTTGGGGATGAACACCCGGCCGTACCAATGGCAATCGAACTGCATCCGCATACCCGGCGACTGCGCATCAGGGGCCAGCGCGACGACCTCGGACCATGCGATATCCGCGCCATCGGGCGCCTCGTACGTACGCCCCAGCGACGTCGGATAGACACGCAAGGTCCGACCCAAAGACGTTGCCGCCCAAGACACATGATCGACAAGCGCGGGCTCTATAGCGGCCGCAGGCACTACATTCATCGCCAGCAGCGCGGCCGTCAGCATGGCCGACACGGCCGCGCGATATCTCACCGAGACTTGCCCTGGACCTCGAGCACTCGTGGACGAACGTCGACGAAGTACACGCCGGCCGCTACCGCGGCGATCCCAGCACTCAGCAGCTCTATCCCCGGAATCAGGGTGAACACGGCCGCCGCGGCGAGGATGACTATCCAGGTGGTCTTGGTCTGCTTCTCTGCCGCCACAAACGCATCTGCGGGCTGGATCGCGGCGTGAACCAGGGCAACGATCGCCGCGACGAGGGCGATGAGCGAGATCAGCGCGAAGACATGAAAAGAGAAAGCCACCCGATCAGCCTACGTGGCTGATCGGGTGGCCGTCAGAGCAGGAACTGCCTACTTCTGGGTGATCGTGCGGGTCGCGGTCTTCTTGGCCGGAGCCTTCTTGGCCGGAGCCGCCTTCTGGACCGCGGCCTTGACCGGGGCGGCCTTCTTGGCGGGGGCCGCCTTCTTGGCCGGAGCCTTCTTGGCGGGGGCCGCCGTCTTGGCCGGAGCCTTGGCGGTCAGGTCGATACCGACCAGCTTGGCGGCACGCTCACCAACGGCGCGGGTCCGGCTGGACACGGTGCCCAAGGCCTGCTCGGTCAGCTCGCGGGTGCTGTCGACCAGCTCCTCAGCCTTGGCGACGTTCTCCTCGATACCGGCAGTGCTGCGCAGGCGCTCGATGGCCTCTGCACCACGCTCGGCCAGCTCGTTGTACACGTCGGTCACGGCCTGCAGGTAGTCATCGACGACCTTGCGCAGCTCGTCCGGAGTGAACCGGTCGCGCAGTTCATTGACATCGGTGGGCAGGTCGGCGCCCAGCTCGCGCAACCGGTCGCGGGTCTCCTCGACACGTGCACCGGCCTCGGACGCGGCCTCCTCGGCGGCCTCACGCAACCGGGTGACGGCATCGGCGACCGTGGTCAGGGCCAGGTCACCGGCGCCGATGGCGGCGTAGAACGGGGTCTTCAAATCGTCGAGCTTGGGGTTCTTCTTGTTCATTCCAGATTCCTTTCGGGGATGGGGAAAGTTATTCAGTTGTCGCCAGAAGATTCGGGGGCCGATTCGGCTGCATCCACCTGACTATCGGTGATTTGCTGCACAAAAGAGGCATACACATCGAGCAGCACTTGCTTCTGCCGCTCGGTAATGACGGTATCGGCAATGATGGCGTCCCGTACCGGGCTGGCATCACTGCGATCCAAAATGCCAGCACGCACGTACAACACCTCCGCCGAAACCCTTAGTGCCTTTGCGATTTGGTTGAGAACCTCCGCAGAAGGCTTGCGCAGACCGCGCTCGATCTGACTGAGGTACGGATTGCTTACACCGGCCTTTTCGGCCAGTTGGCGCACCGAGACCTGAGCGGCCTCGCGTTGCGCTCGGATAAAGCCTCCGATATCGGAGGCGGCGTTGCTCACCACAACAGCGAGATCTGATTCCTGCGGCATAAGAACCACCGTAAGCTGCACTGCTAGCTATTGCAAGCACTTCTGTTAGCGATGTGGGCCATGTCACGCCACACCGGGAATACGCACGTGAGGCCCCGATCAGAAGAGAAAGTGAGCCACCGTGTAGATCACCAAACCGGCCAGCGAACCCACCACCGTGCCATTGATCCGAATGAACTGCAGGTCGCGGCCGACATGCAATTCGATCCGGCGACTCGCCTCATCGGCATCCCAGCGTTCGATCGTCTCGGTAATAACGGCCGTGATCTCCGCACCGAATTGCTCGACCAAATGGCGTGCCGCCCGCTCCACCCAACTGTCGACCTTGTCGCGCATGGACTCGTCATCACGCAATGTCTCCCCGATCCGCACGATCGTGTCGGCGACGCGGGTCCGTAGCTCGCTGGATGGATCATCGACGGATTCGGTGAGCATCTTCTTGGCCGCCGACCAGGCGGTGGCAGCCGCCTTCTGCACTTCCTCGCGGGCCATCAACCTGGCCTTGATCGCCTCGGCCTTGGCGATGGTGAGCTCGTCGTACTGCAGGTCGTCGGCGAACTCGAACAACAGCCTGTTCACGGATTGGCGCAGGTCGTGATCGGGATTGCGGCGCACCTTGTCGGTGAAATCCACCAACTCACGGTAGATACGGTCGCCGACGAAGTGATCGACGAACTTCGGCGTCCAGTTCGGCGAGTCTCGCAGGACCACGCGGTCTATGGTGTCGCTGGCACCCAGTGCCCACTCGAAGGCCCGGTCGCACAGCAGCTGAATCACCGGAGCGTGCCGATCCTCTTTGAGCACGCTCGACAGCACGCGGCCCACCGGTGGACCCCACTTGGGCTCCGCAATTCGGCGGACGATGACGCTGTCGATGGCCTGTTGCACGTCCTCGTCGCGCAGCATCTGCGCGCCGACCCGAAGCACCGTGGACGCCTCGGCCGCGACCCGCTCGGCATGCGACCGATCACTCATCCACTTACCCAGCCGGCCCGCGATCTGCGCATCGCGCACCTTGGTGGTGATGACGGTGGGCGACATGAAGTTTTCTCGGACGAAGTTCCCGAGCCCCTCGCCCAGCTGATCCTTCTTGCGCTTGATGATCGCTGTATGCGGGATCTTTAGCCCAAGCGGATGCCGGAACAACGCGGTAACAGCAAACCAGTCGGCAAGCGCGCCGACCATACCCGCTTCTGCGGCCGCCCCGACATAACCCACCCAGCCCGGCGCACCCACCGACTGCCACCAACGGCATGCCAGAAACAGCACGGTGGCCCCGAGTAGGAACCCCGCGGCCACGGCTTTCATCCAACGAAGCTGCTTCCCGCGCTCCTCGTCGACGGCCGAATTCCCCATCGCGAAGACGCCGCCGGATGATTTCCGCGCACGCGGCTGATCGGTGTGCTTTCCTGCCACGTCTCCATCATCCGGCATCGAGCGCGTTGCGCACCCCCAACCGGCCCGTCAAGTAGTATCGGTTACAGATAACTAGGGAAATATGGCGATAACTGTGGCAAGTAAAACCCAGCCTGCGGCAATCAAGACAGATGGTCGCAAGCGCCGCTGGCACAAGCACAAGGTGGAGCGGCGTACCGAGTTGGTAGACGGCACCCTGGATGCCATCAGGCATCGCGGGCGCGATATCAGCATGGATGAGATCGCCTCCGATATCGGCGTATCCAAGACGGTGCTCTACCGGTACTTCGTTGACAAAAACGATCTGACCACGGCCGTCATGACCCGGTTCGCACAGACCACCCTCATCCCCAAGATGGCTGCGGCCCTGTCGGCCCGCCTCGACGGCTACGACCTCACTCGCACGGCGATCAAGGTGTACGTCGAGACGGTGGCTGCCGAGCCGGAGATCTACCCGTTCGTCATGGCGAACAGCTCCACCAGCCGCAGCAAGGCCATCGCCGACTCCGAACGCATCATCGCCCGCATGCTTGCCTTATCGCTACGCCGCCAGATGGCCGAAGCATCCATGGATACCCACGGCGTGGAGCCGTGGGGCTACATGATCGTCGGCGGCGTCCAGCTGGCCACCCACTCGTGGATGTCGCATCCCCGGATGACATCCGATGAACTCATCGACTACCTGACGATGATTTCCTGGAACGCGGTACTGGGCATCGTGGGCGTGGGTGGCTCGCGGGAGAAGTTCGTCGCCATGCCGCACCCGTCGCCCGTTCCCCCACCGCCTGAAGTGCGTTGAACCCAACGGTGTAGGCCAATCCGGCTAGGGTCAGTCGACATGGCCCTCAGGATCGACACGTCTGCACTGCGTTATCAACCCGGCATCACATTCGCCGACGTCGATTCCCGTTCCACTCCCGGGTTCGACGGGTCACGCGAGGACGGCGAAGCCCTCCAGGCCGAGCTGTCCGAACGCCTCGGGCTACTGCAAGAAATGCTGTACGCCAACGGACGCAGCGGAGACCACCGCGCGGTGCTGCTGGTATTGCAGGGGATGGATACCTCCGGTAAGGGCGGTATCGTCAAACATGTTGTTGGACAAGTTGATCCACAAGGTATTGAGCATGCGAGCTTCGGCGTGCCGACCGCGGAGGAGCGCAAGCACCACTATCTGTGGCGTATCCGCAATGCACTGCCGGCGGGTGGGCAGCTCGGCGTTTTCGATCGTTCCCACTACGAGGACGTCTTGGTGGTGCGCGTGCACGACCTGGTTCCGCCGGAGGTCTGGGGTGCCCGATACGACGAGATCAATGCCTTCGAGAAGGAGCTGACCGAGGCCGGGATGACTCTCCTCAAAGTCGCCCTGGTGGTGTCGCTCGACGAGCAGAAGCAGCGCCTCGCCGAGCGGCTGGACCGCCCCGACAAATACTGGAAGTTCAATCCGAACGACATCGACGAGCGCGCGTTCTGGCCGGCTTACCAGGAGGCGTATCAGGCGGTGCTGGAGAAAACGAGCACCGAGTACGCGCCTTGGCATGTCGTGCCGTGCGATCGCAAGTGGTTCAGCAGGCTTGCGGTCACCGCACTTCTCGACGAGACACTGGACGGCCTAGATCTCGCATGGCCGCCCGCCGATTTCGATATTGAGGAACAGAAGCGCCGTCTCGCGCAAGCGTGAGACTTTAGCGGCGCGGTAAGTCCCGCTATTTGACCAGCGTGAACTGACCAACGTTGGTGATACCGCGCCGGAAGAAGTCCGCGCAGCCGGTTAGGTACTTCATGAAACGGTCGTAAACCTCTTCGGACTGAACCTTGATAGCTTCCTCGCGGCGCTGCTCGAGGTTCTCGGCCCAAATGTCCAGGGTCTTGGCGTAATGCGGCTGCAGCAAATGCACCCGATTCAGGGTGAACCCCGATCCAGCGGCAAGTTTCTCGATATCCTCCACCGCGGGCAACTGTCCGCCGGGGAAGATCTCCTTACCGATGAATTGCATGAATTTCAGATCGCTAATGGTAAGTGGAATACCATTCTCGCGGAAGAACTGCTGAGTGTGCGCAAGAATTGTGTGGAGTAACATCCGACCGTCATTGGGAAGAATGTCGTAGGCGCGTTCAAAAAATATCGGGTACCGCTCCTGCTTAAATGCCTCGAATGCACCGATCGTGACAATTCGGTCGACTTTATCGCTGAATTCTTCCCAACCCTGCATGCGAATATCGGCGGTGCGACCGGTTTCCTCGGCCACCTTCGCTAAACGCTTACGGCTGTATTCGCTCTGATTCTTGCTCAGGGTGATACCGACGACGTTGACGTCAAACTTTCGCATCGCCCGATCCAGGCAGGCGCCCCAGCCACAGCCGATGTCCAGCAGGGTCATCCCGGGCTCCAGGTTGAGCTTGCCGAGGGCGAGGTCGAACTTCGCGAACTGAGCCTCTGCGAGAGTCAAATCCTCGGGCTCGAAATACGCGCAGGTATAGCCCATCGTCTCTTCGTCAAGGAAAAGACCGTAGAATTCGTCCGAAATGTCGTAGATGGACTGAGATTCCTCGTAGTACGGCTTCAGATCGGACATCTGTTAGAGCACCTAATTCCCATCACCATCGGCATTCTTGCACTGGACGGCAGACTAGCATGGCCGACTGTGCCTACCTCTTAGGAACGGCGACCGCCCAGTCCAGCTGATCCAACAACGCCCTGGCTGCCGTCTCGACCTCTCCAGCATCCTCGGTGAACCCCACTACGCGCAAGGTCGCGTCGGCCAATGCCTCCGGAGCGATCGAATCCCCATCGGCCCGGAGCATGATGACCGACTCGACGAGCCGGAAGGGCAAGCGCTCCACCCCCTCGCGGACCATATCCGCGCGGCAGACCGCCGCGGCCAGATCCTGATAGTGAGCGCGCAGCTGATCACGTTTGCGCCGAAATGCCACGAATCGCTCGGCTCGCAGATCCGGTAATAGATAGAGAGCACCTAGGTTCCATCGGCTCGCCGCCAGCTGGGCGGCGTCGGCAAGCGCCAGCGCGTATAAGCGCACGATTGGCGGCTCCGGTCGATCGGCGATCAGCGCCGCGTAGTACAGCGGCTGGTCGATCGTCATCGCCAGCAGCGCATCGAGGATGTCGTCCTTGGTCTTGAAGTGGTAGTAAAGCGAGGCCTGCTGAACACCCACCGACTCTGCGATGCGCCGAGTGGTGGTGGCCGCGAACCCGTCGGCGGTGAACAACTCGGCGGAGGCATCGAGGATCTCATCGCGAGTGGTGTTCCCCTCGCGAATCGGACTGATACGCCGCGGCCGCCCTGACATCTGCCGACCCTATCCATCTTCTAGTCGACAAGTCCTCGGCAACGTCCCGATTCCATTGCCCGGTGAGCGTTTCGTCATCACCCCGACATCTGCGCAACCACAATGTTACACCGCGCCCGCGTTCTGAAACGGCACGGTCACCCGTGCGTACCGGCCACCCGTCAGACTTACTTACCTATCGCTTGACAGATATTTCTCCCCACATAGACGTGGGTTTTACCGACCACACAGGGCACAGAATGTGTTGCCCGAAGACCTACCCGGGAGTGCCCATGAACGCCCTGACGGCCACCGACTCCGCGGCCTGGACCGCGACGAGCATCGCCGGTTCCGACTCCGATGATCTCGCCGCGTTCGGCTACAAACCCCAGCTACACCGAAGCCTTGGCAAATTCGCATCCTTCGCGGCGGGGTTCTCGTTCGTCTCGATCCTGACGACGATCTTCCAGCTGTTCGCATTCGGGTTCAGCTTCGGCGGCCCGGCCTTCTTCTGGACCTGGCCGATCGTGTTCGCCGGGCAGTACATGGTCGCGCTGAACTTCGCCGAGCTGGCCGCGCGCTATCCCATCTCCGGTGCCATCTACCAATGGGCACGCCGCCTCGGCGGTGCCGTGGTGGGCTGGTTCGCCGGCTGGTTCATGATCATCGCCCAGATCGTCACCGCGTCCGCAGCGGCCATCGCCCTGCAGGTCGTCCTGCCAACCATCTGGAGTGGATTTCAGATCATCGGCACCGACCCCTCGTTGACCAGTGTCAGCGGCGCGTCGAACGCAGTGCTGCTCGGATCGCTGCTGCTGGTCGCGACCACCGCCATCAACGCCGTCGGCGTCAACTGGATGTCCCGGATCAACTCGATCGGCGTCACCTGCGAGATAGTCGGTGTCATCGCCGTCGTCGGCATGCTGTTCGCCCACGCCGAGCGCGGCCCGGGGGTAGTGCTGCACACCGGCGATGCCGGCAGCGGGTACCCGTGGGCGTTCCTGGCGGCCGGGCTCATGGCCGCCTACGTCCTCGTCGGATTCGGGTCGGCCAGCGAGCTGGCCGAGGAAACCCGCAACCCGCGTCGGGTCGCCCCCCGCACCATCTTGTCCGCGATCGTGGTCTCGGCGATCGGCGGCGCACTGATGATCTTGGGCGCACTGATGGCCGCACCCAGCCTCACCGACGGCCAGCTCGCCACCGGCGGTCTGCCCTATGTATTGGATAGCAAGCTGGCATCGCCGTTCGGAACTCTGCTGCTCGTCGATGTCGCGATCGCGGTATTCGTCTGCACTCTCGCCATCCAGACCGCGGCCTCCCGGCTCATGTTCTCGATGGCCCGCGACGGCAAGCTGCCGTTCTCGTCGGTGCTGTCCCGGGTGAACACCCGCACCGGCACCCCCATCGCACCGGCCGTCGTGGTCGGGCTCTGCTGTGTGCTGATCCTGGTGGTGAACTTCGGCAACGCTGCGTTGTTCACCAGTCTGTGTAGCGTCTGCATCGCATTGATCTACCTGGCCTACCTGATGGTTACCACACCCTTGTTGTTGCGCCGCTTCGGGATCGGCGGAAGCAAGTGGGATGGCAACAAGGACCAGACCGATGCCGATGGACGAAAGCTCTTCTCACTCGGCCGGTTTGGACTACCTATCAATATCCTCGCCGTCGCGTACGGGGCCTTCATGGTGCTCAACCTGTCCTGGCCACGCGCCGCTGTCTTCGACCCGACGGGTGCACACCCCTACTTGGTGTGGATAGCCCCGCTCTGTATTGCCGCGGTGCTGATCGCCGGGATCTTGGCCTACCCCCGGGCCTACCCGTGGCGCAAGCCTCTTTCCCCGCGAGCAGACACGTAGTGCACACAAAAGCCCAGGATGCGTGTGCATTGAGCGTCTGCTCGCCAGAAGAAACTTAGGAGATATCCGCTATGACCACCGCTACCACCAAAGGTGCGCGGGACCACGCCCGCTCGCAGGCAGGTCAGATCACCGACGCCATGCCGGTGCTGCCCGCCTCGAGCTGGCCCTGGACCCTTGATGACGTCGACCCGTTGACACTTACCTGGGCCGAGACCATCCCCGGTGGCCGGTACGCCACCAAGGTGCTGGGCCGCGGCACCCGGCTGCGGCTCACCGACGTCACGGGCTCCGCGTGTGTGAGCGTGGTGCTGCTGCGCGCCGATGCCCCATGGGAGCGGCTCAACGTAGCCGACACCGTCAAAGTGCCGTGGCAGGCCTATCTCGGCACCGGGCATCCGCTGCTCTCAGATCAGGGCCGGGTATTGGCCACCATCGTCGCCGATAGTTCCGGACATCACGACACTTTCTGCGGGACCAGCACTCTGACCGCGAACACCGCCAAATACGGTGCGGGTGAACTCTATTCGACAAGCCCGGCCGGACGCGAACTGTTCACGCTGGCCGGAGCCAAGCACGGGCTGGCTCCGCGCGATATCGGCCCGTCGGTGTCGTTCTTCCACGGGGTCCGTGCCGAGGCCGATGGCGCGCTGCGCAGTAGCGGCACCGCCGGCCCACAGGCCGCCGTGGATCTGCTGATCCACCTGCCGGTGATCGCATTGCTGGTCAACACCGCACATCCGCTCGACCCCTCGGAGACCTTCGACACCGGCCCTGCCCAGGTGTTGGCCTGGCCGGCACTGGATGAGTTGGTCGACCTTCCCAATAAGGAACCGGAATATCAACGCGCCGTACTCAATACCGAAGATGCCTGGGCCGCGGCACAGAACGGAGATTCCCTGTGACAAGCAAGGTCCTCGATGAGATAGTTCCCGCACGCGCACCCTGGAGCGCCGTTGTCGCTGCGGGTGACGTGTTGACGATTATCGACCTGAAGGGCAACCAGGCCGTCGACACCCTGCTGTACTCAGCAGCCGATACCGCGGTGCGCTACTCGGCGCAGGCAACCATCGCCGCGCAGGAAAACCTGTTTCTGCGCACCGGAACCGTGCTGCGCGCCGAGGACGGCAGCGCGTTGATGACCATCGTCGAGGATGAGGTGGGTAGTCACGACACCATCGGCGGTGCGTGCTCGCAGGAATCGAACACTCTGCGCTACGGGCATCACACCAAGCACCAACACGCATGCGTCGAGAACTTTCTGCTGGAAGGCGCCAAATGGGGCCTGGGCAAGCGAGATCTGGTGTCCAACATCAACTTCTATATGAATGTCCCAGTGGACGAGGACGGCACGCTCGGCATCGTCGACGGCCTCTCCGCACCGGGTAAGAAGATCAAGCTCCGCGCCGAGGTCGACACCCTGGTCCTGGTGTCGAACTGCCCGCAGATCAACAATCCGTGCAATGGGTTCGATCCCACCCCGGTGCAGATGGTGGTGGACAGCGCATGAGAACCATGTCTGATCCTCTTCGCGCAAGCGGCTCATCGGTGTCCGTCACGACACCCGGCATGTTGACCACGGTGCAGGACTGGCCCGGCCGCACCGGGTACTGGCAGGTGGGTGTGCCGCCGTCCGGCCCGATGGACGACCTGTCGTTCCGGCTGGGCAATCGTGCCGTCGGCAATCCCGAGGGCGCCGCGGGTCTGGAGGCGACACTCTCCGGCCCCACACTACGTTTCACGGACGAGACCCTCGTCTGCGTTACCGGTGCACCGGTAACGCAGATCTCCGTCAACGGTCGGCCGGTTCCCCAGTGGCGTGCCGTCACCGTTCCCGCTGAGGGAACACTCGCAGTAGGTGCCGCCGCAGATACCGGGATGCGGATCTACATACTGATCGCCGGTGGCATCGCGGTTCCCGAATTCCTGGGCAGCGCGTCCACCTTCACCCTCGGCGGATTTGGCGGTCCCGCAGGGCGCGCCCTGGCCGCCGGAGACGTCCTCACCCTCGGCGAAAACGATGGCACTGAACCGCAATGCATTCCCGGTACCGCCCAGCCGGCGATCGGCCACCACTGGGAGCTCGCCGTCACCGAGGGGCCGCACGGCGCACCCGATTTCTTCACCCGCGGCGATATCGACGAGCTGTTGTCGACCGCTTACGAGGTGCACTTCAATTCCGATCGCACCGGGGTGCGCCTCATCGGCCCCAAGCCCCATTGGGCGCGCGCCGACGGTGGAGAGGCCGGCCTGCACCCGTCGAACATTCACGACAACGCGTACTCGATCGGCGCACTGGACTTCACCGGCGACACGCCGATTCTGCTGGGTCCGGACGGCCCCAGCCTGGGTGGTTTCGTCTGCCCGGTCACGGTGGTGTCTGCCGACCGGTGGAAGCTGGGCCAGCTGCGCGCCGGCGACACTTTGCGATTCATCCGGATCGAAGCCGCTCGTAGCGCATCGTTGCGCTCGATCGGTATCGACCGGCGCGGGCATTGGCCCTCGGTGTTCTCCACCCAGGGCGACGGCGATGACGGCGTGCTCGCGTATCGTCCGGCTCGCGACAATGCACCCGATATGACGTACCGCCGCAGCGGCGACGACAACGTCTTGGTCGAATATGGTGATATCACACTGGATTTGGCGCTACGTGCACGCGTCCACGCGTTGCATCAACGGCTGGAGGACACCCACACCACCGGGATCGTCGATCTGACACCGGGTATCCGGTCGCTACAGGTGCATTTCGATCCCGACAGACTGCCGATGGGCAAGGTGCTGGGGCTACTGGACGATATCGACGAGCATCTACCGGCCTCCGATGAGCTCGTCGTGCCCAGCCGCCGGGTGGCCATGCCGCTCTCCTGGGATGATCCGTCGGCCAGAGAGGCGATGGAACGCTACCGCCTGGGCGTACGCGCGGACGCACCCTGGATGCCGTGGAATATCGAATTCATCAGGCGGATCAACGGTTTGGACACCGTTGATGACGTGTATCGCACGGTGTACGACGCGTCCTACCTGGCACTCGGGCTGGGCGATGTGTATCTGGGTGCGCCGGTGGCGACCCCGGTCGATCCCCGGCATCGGCTCGTCACCACCAAGTACAACCCCGCGCGCACCTGGACACCGGAGAACGCCGTCGGCATCGGCGGGGCCTACCTGTGCATATACGGCATGGAGGGTCCCGGCGGATATCAGTTGGTGGGGCGGACCGTGCAGATCTGGAACCATCGGCATCCGGAGAACGCCGGAGTATTCGAGCCCGGAACACCCTGGCTGCTGCGATTCTTCGACCAGATCAGCTGGTACCCGGTGAGCGCCGAGGAGCTGCTCGAGCTGCGTGATGAGTTGGCCACGGGACGCGGCAACGGCGGTGTCACGATCACCGAAGGTGAGTTCTCCATGGCGGAGTACTCGACGTTCCTTGCCCAAAATGCGACGTCAATAGGCGAGTTCCGCAACCACCAGCGCACGGCATACGCCGTCGAACGTGAAGCATGGAGTACCGCGGGCGAATTCGCCCGGGTCTAGCAAGTGAACGCCCCGAACCCCTCGCAAGCGAATACCGGGGCGTGCCACGTTGCTGTCCGAATTAACCATCCCGAATGATCTTGGTCAATACACTTGGACACGCAGTCTTTTTGCGCAACCGAAGGTAATGACTTTGGCGAATGAATTTGGTCCGTTCGTGAAGACCGCACGCGAGCGACACGGGATGACTCAGCTGGGTCTGGCACAGGCCACGGGGTTCAGCCTGCGGTGGATACAAGGCGTCGAGTCGGGGGTACCGCCCAGTGCCAGAGGACTGAAATCCCTCGCAGAGGCCCTGCAACTGTCACAGTGGGAGAGTGGATACCTGCACCTCCTCGTGCACAAACCGCCGCCGGTAACGATCATGAGCGCCCCTCCCGCGGATATCTCCGACTACCTCGAATCGCTGAACCCGAACCCCGCGGCATTTCTCACACCCGCATGGACGGTGATAAACGCCAATTCGGAGTTCTTGAGACTCTTCAAGGGGCTGTGGATTTCGCCGAACTTCTTGTACTGGCACTACATCGGACGGCGCACTCCCGAGATCATTCTCGATTGGCAGTCCTCATCGGACTGGCTGATCGCCTGGCTACGCCTGAATATGGCGATCACCCCCGAGGATCCGGATCTCACCGAGACGATCGAGAAGCTCTTGAAGGTCGCCACCTTCGTTCAACAGTGGGAAAACAACGTGATTCCCGCAGACCCGTCAGCACGTCAATGGACGGTGTGCGATATCGACAACTCCGCTGTACTGAACATCGATATGCGTATCTGGCGAGCCGGCTTGTCCTCCGGGATCATGCTGTTGGGCGCTGTGCGGGAAACCGATCCCGCATGAGCCCGCGCACCAGATCCAGGGTCTGCGGGTCCTGCACGATGCTCAGCGCCTGGAACTGGCGGTTGACGGTCCCGAAAAGTTTTGAGCCACCCAAGTTTTCGTAGACATGCTGTCCGTGCGCCAGCGGAATGTAGAACTCACTGCTGCCGTGGATCACCACCGCCGGGCAGGTGACCCGCCCCAGATTCTCCGTGATGCCCGGCCGGCCCAGCCACGCGTCCGCCATCGCCTGCACCTGCTGCCAATCCGCGCTGCGCCACCGGTCCATCAAGTCCGCGGCCGCCTGCGATGACCCGGTCGCAGCCTGCGCAATGCGTGCGAACTCGGAGGCCTGCGGCCCGAACTCCTTCCATTGCGCCAGACCGACACCCAGTGAGGCGATTTCGCCGGGATCGGTGGCATACGCAGTGGGACCGACGAGCAGCAGACCCGCCACCCGGTCCGGATCCAGCAGCGCAGCGTGCAGCGCGATGGTGGCACTGAGAAGCTCACCGGCGAAGATCGCCCGCTCGATCCCCAGCTCGGACGCCAAACCCAAAGCGTCCTTGGCACATTCGATGAGCGTGAACGGCTGCCCGTCGAACTCTGTCGCACCGTGACACCGCTGGTCGAAGGTCACCACCCGATAGCCCTCCCCCGCCAGCAAGTGTGCCAACGGAGCCATATGGACAGCGTCCAGAAACATCGGGTGCGAAAGCAGGATGGGCGACCCGTCGCCGCCGCTGTCGGTGTAGTGGAGGGACTGACCGTTCACCAAGACCGAAGGCATGGGCCGACGCTATCCCCCGAATGCAGCGAGGGCATACCGTACGCACACAATCGGGCTCAGATTGTGCGTACGGTATGCCCTCGCTGTGTTGGTCGGTTTAGGTGGCTACTTGGCCTTGTACTCGTAGAACCCGACGCCGCTCTTCTTGCCGAGACGTCCGGCCTCGACCATGCGCAGCAGCAGCGGCGGGGCCGCGTACAGCGGCTCCTTGTACTCGTCGTACATCGAGTCGGCGATGAGCTTCAACGTATCGAGGCCCACCAGATCCGAAAGGCGCAGCGGACCCATCGGGTGCGAGAGCCCGGCCACGACGGCCTTATCGATGTCTTCGACTGCGGCAAAACCGGATTCGGCCATCCGGATGGCGGCCAGCAGGTACGGAACCAGCAGGAAGTTGACCACAAAGCCGGAGCGATCGGCAGCGCGCACCACCTGCTTGCCCAGCACCTCGCTCGCGAAGGCCTCCGTGCGTGCCGCGGCAGCGGGCGTGGTCACCAGTGTCGAGATCAGCTCGACGAGCGGCAGCACCGGTACCGGGTTGAAGAAGTGCAGACCCAGTACACGGCCCGGATTCTTGGTCGCTGCAGCGATTTTCATGATCGGGATGCTGGAGGTGTTCGATGCGAGAACCGCATCGGGATCGGCGATCACCTCGTCCAGCTTCGCGAAGATCGAAGCCTTGATGGACTCGTCCTCGATGACCGCCTCGATGACAAGCTGGCGGTCGGAGAAGTCGGCCAGATCGGTGGTGAACCTCAGGTTGGCGACGGCGGCATCGCGCTCGCGCTCGGTGATCTTCCCAGCGGAGACGCCGCGATCCAGGGATTTACGGACCCGGCCTTCACCGGCCTGCGCCAGCTCGGAGGTGGTCTCGAACACCAGCACGTCCACACCGGCACGTGCCGATACCTCGGCGATACCCGCACCCATCTGTCCGGCGCCGATAACCCCTACGCGCGTAATTCCGTCCGTCATTTTTTGAACTCCTGAAGTAGACACAGTTAGTTTTCGCGATCCATAAGCACACAGGCCCCGCCCAACGGGATACGTGGGCGGGGCCTGTGCTGTCAACTCAGTGGGTCACACCGAGAGTCTTGACGTGGGCGCTTAGCCCGGCTAGATGAGGGCTTAGTGGCCTAGAGACCTAGTGGAACTGGCCCTCTTCGGTCGAGCCCTTCAGCGCCGCGGTCGAGGTGTTCGGGTCCACGGTGGTGGCGACCCGGTCGAAGTAACCGGCGCCGACCTCACGCTGGTGCTTGGTGGCGGTGTAACCACGGGCCTCGGCCGCGAACTCGCGCTCCTGCAGGTCGACGTAGGCGGTCATGCCCTCACGGGCGTACCCGTAGGCCAGGTCGAACATCGAGTAGTTGAGCGCGTGGAAGCCGGCCAGGGTGATGAACTGGAACGTGAAGCCCATGGCGCCCAGCTCTTTTTGGAACTTGGCGATGGTGGAGTCGTCCAGGGCTTGCTTCCAGTTGAAGGACGGGCTGCAGTTGTAGGACAGCAGCTGGTCCGGGAACTCGGACTTGACGGCTTCCGCGAACTTGCGGGCGACCGCCAGGTCCGGCACGCCGGTCTCCATCCAGATGAGATCGGCGTACGGGGCATAGGCCTTGGCACGCGCGATACAGGGCTCGATGCCCTTCTGCACGTTGTAGAAGCCCTCGGCGGTGCGCTCACCGGTGACGAACGGCTGGTCGCGCTCATCCACATCGGAGGTGATGAGGGTGGCGGCCTCGGCATCGGTACGAGCGATAACGACGGTCGGGGTGCCGGCGACGTCCGCGGCCAGGCGAGCGGAGGTCAGGGTGCGGACGTGCTGCTGGGTCGGGATGAGCACCTTGCCACCGAGGTGGCCACACTTCTTCTCCGAGGCCAGCTGGTCCTCCCAGTGGGTACCGGCGGCACCCGCGGCGATCATGGCCTTCTGCAGCTCGTAGACGTTCAGCGCGCCACCGAAGCCGGCCTCACCGTCGGCGACGATCGGCACGATCCAGTTGTCGATGCTGGTGTCACCCTCGACGCGGGCGATCTCGTCGGCGCGCAGCAGGGCGTTGTTGATGCGGCGCACGACGGCCGGCACCGAGTTGGCCGGGTAGAGGCTCTGGTCCGGGTAGGTGTGGCCCGAGAGGTTGGCGTCGCCGGCGACCTGCCAGCCGGACAGGTAGATGGCCTTGAGGCCGGCACGGACCTGCTGCACGGCCATGTTGCCGGTCAGCGCGCCCAGCGCGTTGATGTAGGAGCCGTCGCCCTTGGTGACGCCGTCCCACAGGATCTCGGCGCCGCGGCGCGCGAGGGTGTTCTCTTCGACGACGCTGCCCTGCAGCTCCTCGACCTGAGCCGCGGTGTAGTCGCGGGTGATGCCCTTCCAGCGGGGGTTGGTGTCCCAGTCCTGCTGGATTTCAGCCGCGGTGCGCGGCTTGCCGACATTCGACATTGGTGCTCCCTCTGATACTTGCCCTGACGTTTGGCTGTCGCTGACAGATTGTTAACGCTCAGGCATGTTCACTGTGTTGACTGTTACGACGATGGCACAGACCATCTGCGCAGGTCCACCCATTTCGGATGCCAATTTCAGCTAGGCATTGACGGGCTTTTGCTAACTTTGCGAAGCGGCTAATCGTACGCTCGTACTGTTGCTACTGGGCGGTAACCAACAATGCCCTGTTCAGAACGCTCGTACTGTTAAACGACCGACGCCGTGTCTAGTTACCGAGCGAATATCGAGGCGAGGGCCTTCACCTCGTCGCCAACCACATATGTGAGCGTTGTAACACTGCGACCGGGCACTCCGAACTCGGCTCCGTCCTCGTAGACGTTGGTGATGATCTCAAGCTTGTCCCCCAGCGAAACCGCCGAATCGTGCTCGATGCTCACCCGATACGGGCCAGACAGCAGCTCCGGGTGCCGCGAGAGGTGGTCCTCGACGATGCTCCAGTACACGGAGTTATTCATGTGGTCGAACAGATCCATATCGGTGAACCGCACCGGAAAGTCCCGGATATCCGTCGCGGTCTCGCGACTCCCGCGTTTGTTGTACGACTTCCACCGCAACCGGTCGACATCCGTGGTGGAGGCGACGGTGACGAGGAAGTCGTCCTCGATGCGGGACGGACCCTGGGTCTCGCGGCTGACGTGAATCCAGAATGCCTCGGACTCCACCAGCCCCCCATCTCGACCGTCGAGCCGCACCCGCATCTGACACCACCGATTGGACGTGGCCGAGCACCAACGGCGTAGCCATAGCGCCTCCGTGAACTCGATGGGCTTGATGACGTCGATCATGGTGCGCCGCACGATCCACAGTGGGTGGCTCTCCTCGGCCTCGACCGCGCGGAGGTGATCCTGCCCGACGTCCTGGATATGCCGCGCGGCCCCGTCCAGCCGCAAGCGCCCGTCCTTGTCGATATCGGCCATGCGGACGGGCCAACGGCCCTCATGGACATGCGGGTGCGCGTGCGGAACGGGCATCATGTCCTTGTCGAGGCCGGTGCTGACTTCCACACTCACAGGTCGATCCTTTCGTGGGGCCACGCCGACTCCGGCACGACAGAAAGCGCGTCCCACGCGCCTCTTTTGCAATCCATCGTCCCATACGCGAAACAGACACATTCCAATCGGCGTGTCACATAGTTTTCCCTTGTCTCCCAAATCATTTGAAGCAGGTCGGACAGGGACGCCAAGTAGTCCTCGCGGCGGGCCCATACGATGATCCTGTGGTATCGACACCGTCAACGACCGACAAGCAGGTCGGCCGGGGGTTGTTGGTCGCCGCCATTCTGATATTCGCCATCGCCATCGGCGGCCTCACGATCACCGGCCAACATTCAGTCCGGTTCTCCTCAGACGAGTCCGCCGAGCCTTATCCACTATGGATGCCGCTGACCTCTGCCCTGATCGTGCTCCTGCTCACACGGGTCGTGCCTGCGCGCCTCGCGGCCCTCGATCCTTTCGCCGACATTGATCGACAGCGGCTCACCCGTGAGGTCTGGGTGCTGGTCGGTGCCGCGCTCGCGTTTCCCGCTCTTGTCATCACGGCGACGGTCGCCGGGATACCGCGTGATGCCGTGTACATCCCGATCAAGATCCTGATGTTCCTCGTGATTCCCCTGCTGGCGTTCCGCGCGTTCCGCCGCGGTGTCCCCCAGGCTCCAAAGGTTCACTGGATCGGTCGGCTGGACCGCACCCGCACGCTGGCACCAATCGTTCCCGTTGTGGCCTGGATCCTGCTGGCACGACTCGGCCCCCTGGCACCGCCGGCCCTCGCGCCGGGGAGCCTGCCCGATTCGGTCACCATAGCCGTGGCATCGGTGCTCACCCTGCTGACGGCGGGCGTACTAGAAGAGGTGTTCTACCGCGGATTCCTCCAGACCCGGCTGGAATCGCTGGTTGGCCGCTGGCCTGCCATCGCGACCTCGGCGACCCTCTTCGCCGCGATGCACATCGCCTCACACGTGCACATGAGCACGTTGGCCGTGGACCTTGCGTCGATCGTCGCGGTCCAAGGGACCTTCGGCGTGATGCAAGGCTATCTATGGAGCCGGTACCGAAACATCTGGGCTCCGATAGCTATTCACATCGCCGTCAACTTGATCTACCTCGACCTGCTGATGGTCGGGACGTGAGCGCACCGATAGGCACATCACTGCCGCGATGACGCACAGCCCGGCGGCCAGCCGGAACGCGGTGTCATAGGTACCCTGCTGATCGCGCAGCCACCCCGCGCCTGCCGCCGCAACGGCAGCCCCCAGCTGATGCGAGGCGAAAACCCAACCGAATACGACGGGCGTACGTTCGCCAAAGTATTTACGGCACAGCGCAATAGTCGGTGGCACGGTGGCCACCCAATCCAATCCGTAAAAGATGATGAACACCCAGGTGGAGGGCTCCGCGCGCGGAGAAAGTAACGCAGGCAACAACATCAGCGAGACTCCACGCCCGAAGTAGTAGATGCCCAGCAGGATGCGCGCGTCGATACGGTCGGTAAGCCATCCGGAGAAGACCGTCCCGGCGACATCGAAGACGCCGATGAGCGCCAACAGGCTCGCTGTCATGGTGGCGGGCATCCCGTGGTCATGTGCGGCAGGAATGAAGTGAGTGCCGATCAGTCCGTTGGTGGTCATTCCGCAGATCGCAAAACTTCCCGCCAACAACCAGAAGACCGGTTGCCGCAACCCGATGAGCAGCCCCTCGAACGCCGCGCCGAACCCTCCTGATGCGGCCCCCGAATCGTCGGTTGCGGCCCCGTACGGTCCAACCCCCTTGTCGGCTGGACGGTTTCGCATAAACAGCACAACAAGGGGGACCACCGCGATAGCCGACGCGGCGACGATCACCGAGGCCCACCGCCAGCCATAGGCGCCGGTCACGACCGCCGCCACGGGCAGGAAGATGAGCTGACCGGTGGCGCTGGCGGCCGTCAGTACACCCGTGACCAATCCGCGGCGCGCGATGAACCATCTGGTCGCCACGGTGGCCACGAATCCCATCGAAATCGCCCCGGTGCCAACACCCACCAGCACGCCCCAGAGCAGCAGCAGCTGCCAGGCCGCGGTCATGAACACGCTCAGAAAGGTTCCCGTCGCAACGAGCATCAGCGCCACCACCAGCACCGGACGCACGCCGAACTTGTCCATCAACGCGGCCGCGAACGGTGCGGTGACCCCGAACAGCGTCATATTGATCGACATGGCCAGCCCGATGGTGCCGTGCGACCAGCCGAACTCGGAGTGCAGCGGATCCATCAGAACACCTGGGATGGAGCGGAATCCGGCCGCAGCCAGCACCGCGACGAAGGCCACCCCGGCGATCATCCAGGCAGGGTGGAGCCGCCGGCGGCTGGGCGCCTCGGGCGCGAAGGAATGCGGCACTCGCCAAGGCTGCCCGATGACGCGGCTTCTCACAATTGGCATAAATGCCAATAGGTGTAAAAATCATGCCATGAGCCATCTGGTAGCCGTCTTGATGCTGGAACCGCTGATCGGTTTCGACGCGACCATCCCATCGCTCATGTTCGGCCAGGCCGGCGATGACCGCTACCGGGTGATCACCTGTGGATTATCTTCAGCCCCAGTCCAAACCACCTCGGGGTACGCGATCACCCCACAGGAGGGTCCTGCCGTGCTCGCCCGTGCGGACACCGTCATCATCCCTGGCACTCGGTATCGACCGGCACGGGAACATGGCGAGTTGACCGCGGAACTCGGTGCCGCGCTCAACACCATCCGACCGGGTACCCGCATCGTGTCCATCTGCACCGGAGCCTTCGTACTGGGTGCCGCCGGACTGCTCGACGGCCGCCGCGCCACCACACATTGGCACAAGGCGGACGATTTCCGTGCGCTGTATCCACGGGTGCTGCTGGACGAAACGGTCCTGTTCATCGACGACGGCGACATCCTGACATCGGCGGGGCTCGCCTCGGGAATTGACTTGTGCCTACATATTATTCGGCAAGACCACGGCACCGCGGTGGCCAATGACGTCGCGCGGTACTGCGTGGTGCCACCGTGGCGAGAGGGCGGTCAGGCACAGTTCATCGACCGGCCGCTTCCCGAATACACCGGGGATTCAACGGCATCCGCCCGCACCTGGGCGCTGGCGAATCTGACCGAACCGTTGACCGTGCAGCAGCTGGCCGATCATTCCCGCATGAGTGTGCGGACTTTCAATCGGCGGTTCCGCGGCGAGACCGGACTCGCCCCCGGCGACTGGGTACGGCAGCAGCGCGTCGAATGCGCCAGAGCGCTGTTGGAGTCGCACGACCTTGCCGTGGACGAGGTGGCCCGGCGTTCAGGCCTCGGCTCGGCCGCGAATCTGCGGCATCACCTGCGCCGCGGGTTCGGAATGAGCCCCACCCACTACCGACGGACGTTCCGGGGCAGCTAAATCCAGCAGTTAGACGAGGCCGACACCGGTGAGCACCTGCCAGGTCCCGACCACCGCGAAGAGGATCAGCAGGACCAAGCTGCGGTGAGCAAGCGCCCAATTGTGGACCGGTTCGAGGACCGCTTGGGTCCGCGCCGGAGCGATCACATAGCTGATAAGAGCGAGCTCGAAGACCACAAGCATCGCGAAGACGAATACGACGGCGGCGAGAACTTGGGTACCCATCGCGGTTCCCGAGCCCACGATGATGGTGTCCACCAATAGGACCAGCGGGGGTGGCGGCATGTATCCGATACCGAGCACCAAGGCGACCCAGAGGGCGCCGTTCTCCCATGCGCCCTTGCCCAGATGGAGAAGTCGCCGGATCCTAGATCCGATGCCCGATATCGCATTCCTAATCCTGCCGACCGGCCGAGCGGTAGCCGGCGGCGTCTCCGGATCAAGTACCAAGACAGAAGAATCCCCACTCGCACCACTCGCCACGGGCTGCTGAGCACGCTGACGCACCCAAAGCCGCACCGCAAGGAAGCCCGCGACCACGAGTGCGAGCACACCAGTCGCGAGTTGAAGGGGCTTGACGGACGAGCCCGGATCCGCCGTCGCCAGTTCCTTTGCGAAGGAAGCAAAACTTGGTACGAGATGCAATGCGAAAAGTGCAATCACAAAGGACGGCACGTTCACAATCAGCGCACCGACCCAGAAGGCCAGGAGATTTTGCACTGGCCGAGGCCGGGAGATCACCACCAAGATCAGGCCAAGCAGCACGGGATTGAGTGACATCAGGAATGCCAATCCCAACAATTCGCGCCACATGCCGATAACCTTACTCTGTTTGCTCGATAATGGCATCTCCAGTCGAAATTCGCCGAATTGCTTTGTGCGCATTCGATAGATAGCGAATCATTCCAACAGAAGGCGGCTCAATTGACTTAGCCATCATGGAAAAACTTGCGTTGCGGCCCCAACCATTTCTCGCACTCTAGAGCAATCCATGCAATTGTAAGTCGCTGGCATATTTGGCGATAATCGGCGCCGAGACTTGCGGAATGTCGTGACCGGAGCCGATTTTCGCCTGTCGCACGGCAGCCTGGAACCTGTCCGCCGGAGCCATGGACCCCCGCGAGGGCTCCGGCGGCTTCCCGTCCCAACCGTGATCCTGCAAGATCTTCAACATCTGCAACACGGATCCCTGGCGTTGATGATCCGGCAAGGCATGCAAGCCGGCCTCGAACCGCGTCACCCACTCGCTGAAATCGCTGATGCGCTCGATCGGGTGACCGGCCTCGATCAGCCAGTCAACGTACTCATCGATCCCGATACCGTCATCGTGGGGGTTCATCACGTGGTAGGTCTCGAATCCCGTGAAGGATCCGGCGGATGAACCGGCGGCCTGGCCTCCCAGCGTGGTGATCGCCTCCGCAACGAATTCCACGGGCAGCCCGTCGAAGTGCGCACGCTGACGATTGCCGTCATCGGCGAGCCGGTAGACGGAATGGGGTGCCACGCCGGTGGCGACGATGCTCAGCACCATCCGGGCGACCGTGTCAGAGGCGTTCACTTGGCCCGCGTAACTGGTGCCGACCATGATCATGCCCGAGCGGAACACCGTGACCGGCAGCCCAACCTGCTCGTGGGCCTCACGGAGCAATACCTCGCCCGCCCACTTGCTGTTGCCGTAGCCGTTGGCGTAACTCCCGTCGGAGGGCCGGGTGGAGCTGATCAGCCGGATATCGGCGTCCTCGAGGAACGTCGATTTCTCGATCTCGCGACCGACATCGGCTGTCGAGACGAACGTGTACGGCTTGAGCTTCGCAGTCAGCGCGAACCGGATCAGCTCCGCCGTGCCCACCACGTTGGGTCCGAACAGCTCGCTGTAGGGCAGAACACTGTTGACCAATGCCGCGGAATCGACGATCAGGTCGACGGTGTCGGCCAGCCGCTGCCAGGTGTCTTCGTCCAGACCCAGGCTGGGTTCTGCCTTATCGCCGGCAATCACCTGCAGGCGGTTAGTCGCGAGAGCTTCGTAAACCCGGATGAGCTCTAGATCGCCGCTGTCGAAGGTGTTGTCAAGGCGGCGCCGCGCGTCTTCCTCAGACTTGGCCCGCACCAGGCAAATGAGCGTGCCGTCAACCTGTTCCAGCTCTTTCAGCCATTGCAGGACCAGGTAGCGGCCGAGGAATCCGGTCGCCCCGGTCAGCAGTACGGTCCGCACGGTCGTGCCGGCGCGGGGCAGCGTCGGAGCGATCTGCAACGTCTCGTCATCGATGAACTTGTCCAGCGTGAGGTCGCTGGCCCTCACCTCGGTGGCACCGGGCCCATGCACGGACGCGTAGCTCGGTCCGCTGGCTTCGGCACCGGCGGCGGCGTCCACATGCACGCTCAGGCTGCGCACGGACGGTGCCTCGAACAAGGTTCGTACCGCCAGTTGGGCATCGAAGGCCGTGTTGATCGCGGCAACCAACCTCATCGCGGATATCGAGTCCCCGCCCAGATCGAAGAAGGAGTCATCGGTCCCGACCCGCTCGATACCCAGGATCTGGGCATAGATGCCAACCAGGGTCTCCTCAACCGCCGTCGCCGGGGCACGGTAACGCGTGGCGTCGTCGTAATCGGGTGCAGGCAGGGCGCGCCTGTCAAGTTTGCCGTTGACCGTCAGCGGCAGAGCCTCCAGTGCCACCACCGCGGCGGGCACCATGTACGGCGGAAGTCGCTTCGCCAACGCGCTGCGCAACTCGGCCGAGTCGGCGTTCCCGACGAAGTAACCGACCAAGCGCTTGTCGCCGGGGCGGTCCTCACGGGCGATCACCACCGCCTGCTCCACCCCATCAAGGTCCGCCAAGGCTGCCTGAATCTCACCCAGCTCGATGCGGAAGCCGCGGATCTTCACCTGCTCATCGGCGCGGCCCAGATACTCGAGCTGCCCAGCCGTAGCACCTGAGACACCCCACCGCACCAAATCTCCGGTGCGGTACATGCGCGCCCCCGGCTCCCCAAACGGGCAGGCCGTAAACCGAGACGCGGTCAACCCGGGGCGGCGTACATACCCGATACCGACGCCAAGGCCTGCCACGTACAACTCGCCGACCACACCGGCCGGCACCGGCCGCATCCATCTGTCCAACACGAACAATCCGGCATCGGGCACCGGGGTACCGATCGGCACCGCGCCCGATCCCGCTGTCAGTTCTCCGAACGTGGCGTAGATCGTCGTCTCTGTCGGTCCGTAGCCGTTGATCATCACCCGCCCGGGCGCCCACTTATCCACCAGCTCGATCGGGCACGCCTCACCGGCAACAATTAGCGTGATGCCGTCCAGTCCCTCCGGTGACAACATTCCGACTGCTGACGGAGTCTGGAACAAGACGGTGACTCGTTCGGCGATCAGCAAGTCACGGAAGTCATCAGGCGAGCGAACCACCGAATCCGGCACGATAACCAGTCGGCCACCGTGCAGCAGCGCGCCAAAGATCTCCCAGACGGTGATGTCGAAAACCAGAGACCCCGCCTGCGTCCACACCTCACCCGGTCCCGTGGGCATGTGCGTGAGCGGCAACTTCAGCGCCTGCGTCACGTTGCCGTGCGCTATAGCCACGCCCTTGGGGACGCCCGTGGTACCCGAGGTGTAGATCGTGTACGCAATGTCGTCGGGAGCTGGGGTCAACAACGTGGTGCTGCCGAAGATGGCACCGGTGAGATCCTCGTCAGGATCATCGAATTCGACGATCGGCACGCCGGACACGTCCAACCGGGCGCGCAGATCACCGGTGGTGACGGCTGCGATCGGCACGGCGTCGGTGAGCATGAACTCCAGCCGTGCGTCCGGCACCGATGGATCGATCGGCAGATACGACGCCCCCGTCTTGAGGATCGCCAACATAGCCACGATTGCCTTGTCGGAGCGCGGCATGAAATGCGCCACCGATTCACCGGGACCGGCACCGTAGACGGCGAGGAGATTGGCCAGCCGGTTGGCGGCCTCGTCGAGCTCGCCATAAGTCATCGAGCGACCCTCGAATGTCAGCGCCACCGCCTCCGGAGCCCGATCCACCTGCTGGGCGAAGACCTCCGGAATGGACAGCACCGGCTCCGACCCCGTGGCCAAAACCGACCGGTTACCCCAGTCATCGAGCTGCTCCTGCTCACCGGCGTCCAATACATCCATCGACGAGAGCCGTTGGGTGGGGTCGACGGTCATGGAAATCAGCACCCGCTGCAACCGCTCGATCAGCGCTGCGATGCCGGCCACATCGAACTTGTCGGTGTCGTACTCGACGCGAATACCCAACTCATGACCCGGCAATGCCATCACCGACAGCGGGTAGTGGTTGTACTCGCGGGTGGTGAACTCGGTGACGGCCAACTCCTGCACGCCCATGAACGCGCTGGTGTCGATCGGATAGCTCTCGTACAGAAAGAGAGTGTCGAACAACAGCTCGTGCCCGGCAATATGGTGGATGTCGTTGAGCGCTAGATGCTCGTGTTCGAGTGTGTCGTTGCGGGCGTGTTGCAGCTGCTCCAGCAGCTCCGCGACCGTCGTGTTCGCCGTGGCACGCGCTCGCACCGGCACCGTATTGATCAGCAGGCCCACAATCGAGTCTGCCCCGACCAACTCCGCCGGCCGCCCCGAGACCGCAGTACCGAAAGCGACGTCTTGCTGGCCGGTCGCCACCATGAGCAGCTGCGCCCACGCGGCCTGCAACACCGTGCTGATGGTGGTGTGCTGTGACCGCGCGAGATCGCCGAGAGCCTGGGTGATCTCGGCGGACACCCGATAGGACTCGACGCCTCGCGGTCCCGGCGGGGCCGGTGCGGCGACAAGCGTCGGGGCATCGAAGCCTTCGAGAGCCTTGGCCCATGCCGCTCGCGCGGCGTCGCGATCCTGATTATCCAGCCAGCCGACGAAGTTGCGGTACGACGCAGGCGCCGGAAGGCGCTGCCCGAAGTAGCTCGCGAAGATCTCCTGCAGCAGGATCGGGAGCGACCAGCCGTCGATCACGACGTGGTGGAACGTCAGGACGAACCGGTGCTGGTTCCCTTCTGTCCGAATCAACGCCGCACGGAGGGTCGGCCGGTCCGCGAGATCGCAGACCGCGGCGCGCTCGGCGGCGCAGAGCTGCTGAATCTCCTCATCGGGGGTCAGATCGTCACCACGAAGGTCGAGGTATCGCCAGGCGATCACCGGGTCGGCAAGAATCACCTGTACCGGCTCGCCGAACTGAGTGAAGAAGCGGGCGGCAAGGTTGGGATGACGGCGGACGACGGAGTGAACCGCGTCGCGGAGCCGGAGCTGGTCGACAAGACCGGTCACCGTGATATCGAGCTGCACCGCATAGAAGTCGATTCCTGCCGCGTCGTCCCCCAGCACCCCGGCCGCGCGTGCGAACGTGGTGTGGAAGAGCAAGCCCTGTTGTATGGGTGTCAACGGCAGCACATCGACGATGTTGTGCTCTTCGTGCAGCTCGTCGATCTGGTGCTGGCTCAGCTGGGCGGGAGCGATATCGGAGGGAGTCAACCCACCGCCACCACTGCGAACATGTGCGCAGATCCCGGCGAGTGCCTCGAACCACAGCTGACTCAGCCGCTGCACCTGAGGCTCGGTGACTGACGAGGGTGCCCACGTCCAGCCCGCTCGCAGATGCGGTCCGGAGTCGGTATCTGCGCCCGCCTCGGCATGCCCCTCGACGATTCCGGCGTTGAGATCCACTGTGTACATCAGCGGCATGGACACGGATGAGGCCACACCGGTCGAGGACAGACTGTCCTCGTTGATCCGCCATAGCTCGTCGGTGAGATCCGCGGCACCGGCGCCGAGGCGCCCGAGGTAGTTGAATCCGATGGTCGGCTCCGACGCGGACAGATCGACGTCGGGGTTCAAATAGCGCAGTAAGCCATAGGTCAACGAGTCCGGAAGTGCACGCAACTGTTCCTTGGCGCCCTTGACGATTGGCCCCAAGGTGGCCGCTCCGCCCGCTACCTCTTCCCAGGAAAGTCCACCGACGCTCAGGACCACCGGGTATTTGGTGGTGAACCAGCCGACGGTGCGCGACAGATCGACATCGTCTGCCAGCTCTTCGTGACGCCCGTGGCCTTCAACGCCGATGCCGATCGAGGCGGCGTTGGAGTCCAGGAATTCGTTCCAGGCCAATCCGAACGCAATCAGCAGAATGTCTTGCACCCCAGCGTGAAACGCCGCCGGCACATCACCCAGCAGCTCCCGGGTTGTCTCGGTGTCGAGCGACACCGACAACGTTTTCGCCGTGGCGTAGGTGTCCAACTCGGGTAACACCGCGGGCAATGCCGCGGGAACCGCCGTCACCTCTCGCCAGGTATCGGCCTGGGCCACCACCTCCGCAGAACGCGCGTGCTCCTCGAGCAGCGAAGCCCAACGGGCGAATGACGTCCCGCCCGTTGGCAGCTCCACCGGCTGGCCGCTGTGGTGCTGCACCCAGGCGATGTTCAAGTCTTCCAAAAGAATTCGCCACGACACACCGTCGACAGCGAGGTGGTGGATCATCAACGCCAATTGCCCGGTCTCGGGCACCCACACCGCGCTCAGCATCGCCCCGGCGGCCGGGTTCAAGCGCGAACGGGCCGCCACCAACGATGCGTCGGAAAGGGTTTCGGCAACGCGTAGGCATTCACGCGCATCCACCGCACCCTTCTCCGGGACCAGCAGCGACCATGCTCCGTTCTCGGAAGCACCGTCGTCCTGCGTGCGCAACCGCAGGGTCGCATGCCGATCCAATAGCGCCTGCAGCACCACGACTACGTCGTCCTCGTTCACCCCGGCCGGAGCCTGCAGAACCAATGTCTGGTTGAACTGGTCTACGGGCCCCTGCACGCCGTGGAGCCAATGCATGATCGGGGTGGCCTGCACCGCGCCGATACCCTCATCGACGACATCGGCCTGGCCATCCGAGAGGGAAGCCACCCCGGCTACCCCGGCGACGGTTTGCTCGACGAAGATGTCGCGCGGCCGGCACAGCACCCCGGCCGCACGTGCCCGCGCCACCACCTGCATCGACAGGATGCTGTCGCCACCCAGATCGAAGAATGATTCATCGACGCCCACGCGGTCCACCCCGAGAACCTGGGCATAGATATCAGCCAAGATTTTCTCGACCGGGCCGGACGGCGCCCGGTAATCCGTACCAACACTGCGGTATTCGGGTGCCGGTAGGGCGCGCTTGTCCAATTTGCCGTTCACCGTCAATGGCAGAGTCTCGAGCACCACCACTGAGGCCGGAACCATATACGCCGGCAGTCGTTCGGCGAGTGCGGTGCGGGCTTCGAGCGGATCGGCGGTTCCCATGATGTAGCCGACGAGGCGCTTGTCGCCGGGACGGTCCTCACGGGCGATCACCACCGCCTGCTCCACCCCATCCAGCCGCGCCAGTGCTGCCTGGATCTCCCCGAGTTCGATGCGATAGCCGCGGATTTTCACCTGCTCGTCCGCGCGGCCCAGATACTGCAGCTGGCCGTCCTCACCCCACTGCACCAGGTCGCCGGTGCGGTACATCCGCGCACCCGGGCCACCGAACGGGCAGGCAAGGAACCGCGATGCGGTCAGCCCGGAGCGATGCGCGTACCCGGACGCCACCCCATTACCGGCCACATACAGTTCGCCGACCACACCCTCCGGCGACGGTCGCAGCCACTTGTCCAGAACGAACAGCGCCGCCCCGGGCACCGGCGAACCAATCGGAGCCACATTGGATCCCGGTGTCAGCGGTCCGCTCATCGCCGCATAGATCGTCGATTCGGTCGGACCGTAAGCGTTGATCATCGTTCGTCCGCTTGTGGCCCATCGATCCACCAGCTCGGTCGGGCAGGCTTCACCGGCGACGATGAGAGTTGTCGACTCCAACCGTTCCGGCGATAACATCCCTGCTGCCGAAGGGGTTTGGCAGAGGACGCTGACTTTTTCGTTGATCAACAGATCGTGGAGATCGTCCGGCGAGGATGCGATCGATTCGGGTACCACCACCAGCCGGCCACCGTGCAACAGCGCGCCCCATATCTCCCACACTGAAACATCGAAGACCAGCGAATGCCACTGCGACCACACTTGCCCCGGCCCGGCGGGCAGATCGGCACGCACCGCATCCACCAACTGGGTGACGTTGTGATGGGTGACCGCCACCGCCTTGGGCACACCCGTCGTGCCAGAGGTGTAGGTCATGTAGGCGAGGTCATCGGGTTCCGGTGCCGAAAGCGCAGAGCTTGGTTGGCCGTCGACCACCGGATCGTCGATCTCGACAACCGGCACATCGAGTCCGTCGAACCGCGAGCTCAAGTCCGAGGTGGTCAGTGTCGCTATCGGTTCCGCATCAGAGACCATGAACCTGATGCGTTCGTCCGGATGGGCGGGGTCGATCGGCAGATATGCCGCGCCGGTCTTGAGCACCGCCAAAAGCCCGATGATTGCCTCGCCCGAACGCGGAACTAGCAGCGCCACAACCTCACCCGGGCCCGCACCCTGCCCGGCCAACAGGTGGGCCAAGCGATTGGTCACCTGGTCCAGCTGGCGGTAGGTCCACGACCGATCTCTGCATACCAACGCCACGGTCTCCGGAGCGCGCTCCACCTGCGTGTCGAACAGCACCGGGATCGAGACCGCCACGGGCGCGGGCTCGGTGAGTACCGCCCGGTTACCCCACTCGTCGAGTCGGTCGTGTTCACCGTCGTCGAGAAGATCCATCGACAACAACGTCCGGCTGGGGTCGGCGCTCATGACGGCTCCTTCTGCTTCCCTTTTACATCGGATGTCATGGCCTCCAGCACGCGCTGGAACCTCTTGACCAACTTCCCAATACGGACGACGTCGAAGACATCGGTGTCGAATTCGACGCGAAGACCCAGCTCGTGCCCCGGTGTCGCCTGAACCGCCAGCGGATAGTGGTTGTATTCACGATTGCTGAACGCGGTGATCGATAACTCGTGCACCCGCGACAGTGCGGCCGTGTCGATCGGGTAGTTCTCGTATACGAACATCGTGTCGAACAGCTGGTCGTGTCCGACGACATGGTGAATCTCGTTGAGCGCCAGGTGCTGATGCTCCAACGTGTCTCCGTAGGCGCCTTGCAGCTGGTTCAACAGGTCGGCGATGGTAGTGGTAGGAGTGATGGTTGCGCGGACCGGCACCGTGTTGATCAACAGGCCCACCATCGATTCCGCGCCTACGAGATCGGTCGGCCTGCCCGACACCGCGGTGCCGAACGCGACGTCGTGCTGGCCGGTCAGCCAGATCAGCAGTTGCGCCCACGCGGCCTGCAACACCGTGCTGACCGTGGTTCGGCAGGAGCGCGCCAGTTCGCCGAGGGCCTGCGTGGTCTCGGCGGATACCTGGAAGGATTCGACGCCTCGCCGTCCAAGCGTCATCCGGCCCGCCGGTCCGACGAGCGTCGGAGTCTCGAAACCGTCAAACACCTTGTGCCAGGCCGATCTTGCCGCGGTGTTGTCCTGTCCGGCCAGCCAGGTGACAAACCGGCGGTACGACACCGGCGCAGGCAAGCGCTCACCGAAGTAGCTGGCGAAGATCTCCTGCAGCAGGATCGGCTTGGACCATCCATCGAGCACGATGTGGTGATTGGTGAGCAAGAACCGGTACTGGTCTGCTCCGGTCCTGGCCAACGCTGCCCGGAAGGCCGGTTGGCCAGTCAGGTCGCATACCGCCGCCCGTTCGGTGGCCGCGAGTAGTTCGACCTGCTCCTCGACATCAGCGCCGTCCAGCTCGACAAATTGCCACGCCAGCTCGGGATCAGCGGGGATGAGCTGCACCGGCTCGCCGAACTCTTCGTAGAACGTCGCCACCACGTTCGGGCGACGTTTGATCGCGGTGTGCACCGCCTCGCGTAACCGTTGCGGATCGAGCGGGCCGCTCAATGCGACATCTAGCTGCACCGCATAGAGGTCATCGCTGCCGTCCAGACCATCTGGGCCGGCGTCTGGCGCCAGATTCGAGTGGAACAACAGTCCCTGCTGCAGCGGGGTCAACGGCAACACGTCGGCGATCTGATGTTGTTCGTGTAGCTCGTCGATCTGCCGCTGGCTCAGTCGGGCCGGGACGACATCGGACGGAGTCAGGCCGCCACCACCGGCACGCACATGCGCGCAGATCCCGGCCAGCGAGTCGAACCAGAGCCGACTGATCCTGTCGATCTGGTCGTGGCTCAACGCCGAGAGCGCCCACGTCCAGGTCGCATGCAAACGACCTGAGTCGGCCGAGGCGCCTTCCATCACACCGGCGTTGAGTTCGACGGTGTGTCCCAACGGTGTGGGCACTGCCGTCGCCGCGGCGGTGATCGACACCCCGTCCTGGTCAATCCGCCACAGATCATCGGTGAGGTCGGCACCACCGGCGCCGAGCCTGCCCAGGTAGTTGAATCCGATCGCCGGGTCCGGGCCTGCGACGTCGACATCAGAGTTCAAGTACCGCAGCAGCCCATAGGTCAGTCCGTCCGGCAAGGCGCGCAGTTGTTCCTTGGCGCCCTTGATGATTGGACCTAGAGCAGCATCGCCGGCCACCACCTGTGCCCAGGACAGCTCAGCCACTGCCAACGACACCGGGTACTTACTGGTGAACCAGCCCACTGTGCGCGAGAGATCGGCGTCGCCGAGCTCTTCCTGACGGCCGTGTCCTTCGACGTCGATGCCGATCGGCGTGCCACCCGAGCCGAGGAATTCGTTCCACGCCAAGGCGAAAGCGATCAGCAGAATGTCTTGCACCCCAGCGTGGAACGCAGTGGGCACCTCACCCAGGAGCTGTCGAGTGAGGTCGGAGTCCAGCGATACCGATAACTGTCCCGCGCTGGCGTATGTATCCATCGTGGGTTGCACCGCCGGGAGCGCGGCCGGAATCGCCTCCACCTGCCGCCAGGTGTCTGCCAACGCCACCACGTCGGCAGAGCGCGCGCGCTCGTCGAGCAGCGTCGCCCACCGGGCGAAAGATGTCCCGCCGGACGGCAGCTCCACCGGCTGACCGCCATGATGCTGCGCCCAGGCGATGTTGAAGTCTTCCAAGAGAATTCGCCATGAAACCGCGTCAACCGCCAGATGGTGGACTATCAATATCAGCCTGCTGCGGCCGCGTTCCCACAACCCGCTGAGCATCGACCCGGTGGCCAGGTTCAAACGCGACCGGGCCTCCAACAGCGCCTCATCGGAGAGCACATCCACCGACAGCAGGCACTCACGTGCATCAACCGATCCCGCCTCGGGCACGGTCAGCGACCATCCCGCGGCGCTACCGGTTTCGCCATTGCCTTCCGCGCGCAACCTTAGGGTGGCATGCCGATCCAGCAGGGCCTGCAGCACGGTGACCACATCGTCGTCGGTGACTCCCGCGGGAGCTTGCAGCACGACCGTCTGGTTGAACTCGGCCACAGAGCCACTCGGATTGCCGAGCCCGTGCAGCCACCGGATGATCGGGGTGGCCACCACCGCACCGGTGCCCGCGTCGACGACGGCAGTCTGACCGTCGGCAAACGTGGCTACGTGGGCCAGCCGTGCCACAGTCTGCTCTACGAAGATATCGCGCGGCCGCAGCAGCAGACCAGCAGCTCGCGCACGAGCCACCACCTGCATGGACGAAATGCTGTCGCCGCCAAGGTCGAAGAACGAATCGTCGACCCCGATCTGCTCGACACCCAGCACCTGGGCATAGATACCAGCCAGGATCTCCTCGATCGCATCCGCTGGGGCACGGTAGTGGTCGGCATCCTGATACTCGGGTGCCGGCAGCGCACGGGTGTCGAGCTTGCCATTGACAGTCAACGGCAAGGCGTCCAACAGCACGACTGCGGCCGGAACCATATAAGCAGGCAGGCGTTCGACCAGCGCGGCACGCACTGTGGCGGGATCCAAAGTCCCGGTGACGGATTCGGTGAAGTAGCCGACCAGTCGTTTGTCGCCGGGGCGGTCCTCGCGGGCGATCACCGCCGCTTGGTCTACGCCGTCCACGCGGGCGAGTGCCGCGTGGACTTCACCGAGTTCGATGCGGTACCCGCGGATCTTCACCTGCTTGTCGGCACGTCCCACGTACCGCAGCTGTCCGTCTTCGCCCCACTGCACCAGGTCCCCGGTGCGGTACATCCGCGAGCCCGGCGCCCCGAATGGGCATGCGACGAACCGGGTTGTCGTCAGATCCGAACGGCCGAGGTATCCGCTCGCCTGTCCGGAACCTGCCACGTACAACTCACCGACGACGCCCACCGGCACCTGTCGCAGCCAGCCATCCAGAACGAAGAAGGCGAGATGCTCTAACGGCACGCCGATTGGGCTGCTGTTGCTATCGACATCCCCGTCACCGATCTCGCGGAACGAGGCGTGCACTGTCGTCTCGGTGATGCCGTACATGTTGATCATGCGCGGCAGCCCCGGGTGGCTATCGAACCAAGAGGAAAGGCGCTGCGGTTCAAGCGCTTCTCCACCGAATACCACTGTCTGCAGTTTGAGCTGCTGCCCCATTTCGGGCTGCAGCGCATCGGCGGTTTGCAACGCGTAGAACGCCGAAGGCGTCTGACTCAGGACACTGACTTGCTCGCTGACGAGCAAGGCGTGCAGCTCTTCCGGGGAGCGGACGACCGCGTCGGGCACGATGAGCAGTCGCCCGCCGTAGAGCAGCGCACCCCAGATTTCCCACACCGAGTAGTCGAAGGCCAGAGAATGGCATTGCGTCCAGACCTGCCCCAAGGCCAGTTCAGCGTCAAGCGATTCCAACAGCTGGGCGACATTGCGGTGGGTGACCGCAACACCCTTGGGTGCGCCGGTGGTCCCCGAGGTGTAGATGATGTACGCGATGTCGTCCACGGCCGGCAGGGGCAATGCGGTGTCCAGCTGCATGTTCACGGCAGGATCGTCGATATCGATCGCGGGCACACCGGACGCGCTAAGCCGCGGCAACAGGTCCGCTGCCGTGACCGCGGCGATCGGCGCTGCGTCGCGCAGCACGAACTCGATCCGCGAGTCCGGGTGCGCCGGGTCGATCGGCAGATACGCCGCCCCGGTTTTCAGCACGGCCAGTATCGCGGCGATCGCCTCACCGGTACGGGGAAGCAGCAGCGCCACCCGCTCACCCGGGCCGGCACCGCAGCCTGCCAAATGGTTCGCCAACCGGTTGGCTTTCACATCCAATTCGCCGTAGGTCCAAGACCTCTCGCCACAAGTGATCGCGACCGCCTCCGGGGCGCGCGCGACCTGTGCGGCGAAGAGCTCCGGAATCGACGTCAATACCGATTCCGGACGGGTCAGCACCGCGCGGTTACCCCACTGGTCCAACCGGTCGTGTTCACCGGAATCCAGCAGATCGATGGAGGACAGTCGTGTGGCGGGATCGGCAGTCATGGCCGTGAGCACCTGACGCAGCCTGTCGACAAGGGTCTCGATTTCGGCCAATTCGAATACATCCGTATCGAATTCGACACGTAGACCCAACTCGTGGCCCGGCATGGCAACGACCGACAACGGGTAGTGGTTGTATTCACGGCTGGTGAAGTCGGTGATGGCCAACTCCTGCACACCCAACAGCGCGCCCGCGTCGATCGGGTAGTTCTCGTACACAAAAAGGGTGTCGAAAAGTCGGTCGAGACCAACGGCGTGGTGAATCTCGTTGAGCGCCAGGTGCTCGTGCTCGACGGTGTCGTTGTGGGTACGTTGCAGCTGATCCAGAAGATCGGCGACGGTGGTGGCCGCCGTGATGTTCGCGCGCACCGGCACCGTGTTGATCAGCAGGCCGACTATCGAGTCCGCTCCGGCCAAGTCGGCGGGGCGGCCCGACACCGCGGTGCCGAATGCGACGTCATGCTGACCGGTCAGCCATGTCAGCACTTGAGCCCACGCGGCCTGCAGCACCGTGTTGACAGTGGTGCGCTGTGCTCGTGCCAGCTCGGTGAGTGACCGGGTGACCTGCTCGGACATCCGGTAGGACTCGACACCTCGGCGTCCTGCCGTGGCGAGCGAACCCACGAGTGTGGGGGTCTCGAAGCCGTCGAGAGCTGCGCCCCATACCGCTTGCGCCGCATCGCGATCCTGCCCTGCCAACCAGGTGACGAAGTTGCGATACGGCGTAGCCGTGGGCAAGCGCTGCCCGTAGTAGGCGGTGAAGATTTCCTGCAACAGGATCGGCAGCGACCAGCCGTCGATCACGATGTGGTGCGCGGTCAACACGAGCCGGTGCCGGTTCTCAGCTGGACCGCCGAGCCCCGAGATGAGCGTCGCCCGGAAGACCGGTTCGGTGAAAATCTGGCAGACCGCGGCACGCTCGGCAGCGCACAGCTGCTCCACCTGCTCATCGACATCGCCGTTCAATTCAACATGCTGCCAAGCGATTACGGGCTCGGCAAGCATAATCTGCACCGGCTCCCCGTACTCCTCGCTGAATCGAGCAGCAAGATTCGGGTGTCGTTTCACCACGGTGTACACCGCATCGTGCAGACGGCCCGGATCAAGAGGACCGGTCACGGTAAGAGCCAGCTGCACCGCATACACATCATCGTCAACCGAATCCCCAGTTGCCTCAGCAAAACCGGCCTGGAACAGCAGCCCTTGCTGTAGCGGGGTCAGCGGGAGGACGTCGGCGATCTCGTACTGCTGCACCAACATATCGATCTGCTGTTGGGTCAGTCGGGCCGGTGACACATCGGACGGCGTCAGTCCGCCTCCGCCGGAACGCACATGTGCGCAGATCCCGGCCAACGCGTCGAACCACAACTGGCTCAACCGATCAGCCTGCGCACCGTCCAGCACCGAAGGTGCCCAGGACCAGTTGGCGCGGAGCTCAGGACCAGACTCGGTATCCATTGTTCCGGCGTTGAGCTCCACCGAGTGCGCCAACGGCATCGAAATCGCCGCGGCCACATCGGTCATCGACAGACTGTCTTGGCTTATCCGCCAGAATTCCTCGGAGAGGTCGGACGCTCCCGCACCCAGGCGCCCGAGGTAGTTGAACCCAATGGTCGGCTCCGACTCGCTCAGATCGACATCAGGGTTCAGGTAACGCAGCAGCCCATAGGTCAAGCCGTCGGGTAGCGCACGCAGCTGTTCCTTCGCGGCCTTGATCACCTGGCCGAGAACAGCCTCGCCAGCCGCCACCTGTGCCCACGACAGCTCACCCACAGCCAGTGACACGGGGTACTTGGTGGTGAACCACCCAACCGTGCGCGACAGGTCAAGGTGCCGATGAGCAGCCCCGCCGATCTCTTCCTGACGCCCATGGCCCTCGACATCGAATCCGACCGGCGCTCCGCCGGCACCCAGGAATTCGTTCCAAGCCAGCCCGAACGCGATCAGCAGAATGTCTTGCACCCCAGCGTGAAACGCCGCAGGTACCTCACCCAGCAGTTGTCGCGTGGTCTCGGCATCCAATGACACCGACAATCGTCCGGCGTTGGCATAGGTGTCCGTACCCGGTTGCACCGCCGACACCCGCGTCGGGGTGGTCAAGACCTGCCGCCAGGCATCGGCATGCCCCACCACATCCGCGGAACGCGCATGCTCGGACAGCAGTGACGACCAGCGGGCGAATGAGATTCCGCCGGTCGGCAGCACCACATCCCCTCCGCTGTGATGCTGTGCCCAGGCGATGTTCAGGTCTTCCAACAGAATTCGCCACGACACCCCGTCGACGGCCAGGTGGTGAATCACCAATGCCAACTGACCGGCGCCGGGATCCCACACCGCGCTGAGCATCGATCCGGTGGCCGGATTCAACCGAGAACGTGCCGCCACCAACGCCTCATCAGATAACGCGTCGACTACACGCAGGCAATCGCGGGCGTCTACCGATCCCGTCTCCGGGACCAGAAGCGACCATCCGCCGCCATTGTCCGCAACCTCTTCCTGCACGCGGAGTCGCAGGGTGGCATGCCGATCCAACAGCGCCTGCAATACGACAGTCACGTCGTACTCAGTCACCTCGGAAGGTGCCTGCACCACGAGAGTTTGATTGAACTCGTTGATCGAGCCAGCGGCATCCTGCACGCCATGCAGCCAGCGCATGATCGGGGTGACTTCCACGGGACCGAGGCCTTCGTCCACGACATCGGCTTCGCCACCAGAGATTTCGGCCACCACGGCCAGCCGCGCCACGGTCTGCTCGATGAAAACGTCACGCGGTCGGCATAGCACCCCCGCCGCCCGAGCACGGGCGACCACCTGCATAGACAGGATGCTGTCGCCGCCCAGATCGAAGAAGGAGTCATCGATTCCGACGCGCTCGACACCGAGCACCTGGGCGTAGACACCGGCCAGGATCTCTTCCACCGCAGTACCGGGAGGCCGGTAGTCGGTACCCAGGCCGCCATATTCGGGAGCCGGCAAAGCGCGGGTGTTCAGTTTGTTATTGGAGGTCAGTGGCAGCGCCTGAAGCACCACCACCACGGCCGGAACCATATAGGGCGGAAGGTGTTTCGCCAGCGTGCTGCGCACTTCGACAGGATCCGCGGTACCCGTGATATAGCCGACGAGGCGTTTGTCCCCAGGTCGGTCCTCACGGGCGATCACTGCCGCCTGATCCACCCCGTCGAGGGCACTCAACGCGGTTTGGACCTCGCCGAGCTCGATGCGGTACCCGCGGATCTTGACCTGCTCGTCGGCGCGGCCCAGATACTGCAGCTGCCCATCATCGCCCCAGGACACCAGATCTCCAGTGCGATACATGCGTGTACCCGGCTCCCCGAACGGGCAGGCCACAAAGCGCGACGCCGTCAGATCGGATCGGCCGATGTATCCACACGCGACGCCGTCACCGGCGACATACAGTTCGCCGACGACACCGGCGGGCACCGGTTGCATCCAGGTGTCCAACACGAACAGCGCCGCCCCGGGCACCGGCGAGCCAATCGGCACCACACCCGAACCCGGCTGCTCTGCTTTCAGAGGAGCACTGATCGCCACGCACATGGTGGTCTCGGTCGGGCCGTAGGCGTTGATCATCACCCGGCCGGGTGCCCACCGGTCAACGACGGCGGCAGGGCAGGCCTCGCCCACCACCACCAGCGCCGTGGACTCCAGACCTTCCGGCGAAAGCATCGCCACGGCAGATGGGGTCTGTGTGAGCACGGTGACCTGTTCCGCGACCAGCATGTCCTGGAAATCTTCGGGCGCCCCCGCGACCGATTCGGGCACCACGACCAACCGGCCGCCACGCAACAGCGAACCGCAGATCTCCCAGACCGAAGCGTCGAACGCCAAGGAGTGGCAGAGCGGCCACACCCCGGGGTTGAGCAGACCGGCATCCAGCGAAACCATCAGCTGAGTGACGCCGTGGTGGGTGACGGCAACGCCTTTGGGAGCTCCGGTGGTACCCGAGGTGTAGATGATGTACGCGATGTCATCTGCGCTTGGGCCGGGCGTGGACGCCGACAGCACGGCGCCGCGTTCGGTGTCGGCGACGGGTTCATCGAGATCGATGACGGCGAGGTCGAAATCTTGTAGGCGCGTTCTTAGCCCGGCAGTGGTGATCGCCGCGATCGGCGCGGCGTCGGCGAGGATGAACTCCAGCCGCGACGCCGGCACCGCCGGGTCGATCGGCAGGTACGCCGCCCCGGTCTTGAGTACAGCCAATATTCCTATGACCGCATTGGCCGACCGCTCCGAGAGCAGGACCACCCGTTCGCCGGGGCCCACTCCTTGGGCCACAAGCCGACTCGCCAATCGGTCGGCGGCGTCATCGAGCTCACGGTACGTCAGGGTGCGGTCCGCGAAGGTGAGTGCAGCGGCCCCGGGATCGGCGGCCACTTGTTGTGCGAATAGTTCCGGAATCGATATTCGCGTAGGCGCGGGCCGGGTCAACACGGCCGTGTTGCCGAGCTCATTCAGTCCGGCGCGCTCGTCGCCGACGAGTGAGTCCAGCGTAGAAAGTCGACGATCTGGGTCGGCAGCCATCTCAGATAGCAGGCGCTGCAACCGGACCGCCAGATTCGGCACTCCGAACTGCGCGAACGGCTCCCCGTCACCCGATGAGCTGAGGACCAGCTGATCACTGGCTCCAATAAAGAAGAGCCCGAAGTGACCCATGGGGCCGTGGTTGGTGAACGTCGCCGTCGCGGGAGCACCGCCGAGGTCCAAGGTGAGTCTGGACGGAATGAAGTTGACGGCGACACGATTTCCCGCATGCCGGGGGCCCCGGAGCCCGAATTCCCCGTCCTCGAGAGTGTGCACGGGGAACCGCTGGTGTTTCAGCAGCTCGCGAATGCGCGTGTCAACATGGCGGCAGAATTCGGCGACCGTGGATTCCGGCGGGGCGTTGAGTACCAGCGGCACCACCCCGGCCAGCATGCCGGGGAGCGTCTTGGACTCCGGCCGGACACGCCTGCTCACCGGAAAATCGAGGGCCACCTCTGAGCCGGTCGTGGACCATCCCCGCACCAACAACGCGCATGCGGCGGTGATGACCGAGTATCGGCGAATGCGCAAAACCTTTGTCAGGTCTTTTATTTGGCCGACCGTGCTGTCAGCCATCTGAGCGGAGTCCGATGGCTTGTAGCCGTCGGAATCCTCCGTGGCGTGCGGCATCCGGTAATCGAGCCCGCTTTCCGGGGGAAGGTTGCGGCTCCAGTACTCCTTATCTTCGGCGTAGTCACCGGACGCGACATACTCCGACTCCAAATCGACCAGGTCCTGCAGCGTGCCGAAGTACGCGGGAGGAATGGGTTCGCCTGCGACCATCGCCGTGTAGATCGATGCGGATCGGCGGCTCAGCACGGCCATGCCCAACCCATCCAGGTTGATGTGATGGCACAGTCCGAACAGGTAGTACTCATCCTCCGCTGTCCGGTACAACGCGAATTTCAACAGCTGGCCGGTCAATGGCATCAGCGAGCGTTGGATAGACGATGCCATCTCGCGGGCCCGCGCGACCGGATCATCTGAATCACGCAGATCATCGAAGACCAGCTCGAGATCCGAATGATCGATCGGCCTCTGAACTATCTGACCGTTTACCTCGAAGAAGGCCGCGCGAGCGGGTTCAGCCTCCGTCATTGCCTGACGGATGGCCCGCTCAAGTAGAACTCGTTCTACTTTTCCCTCGATCCGAACCAAAAGGCCGAGCTGCCACTCTGCGCCGACAAGTCCGCTTTCCTGTGAAAGCCAGATATCCAATTGTCCGCGCGAAAGCGGTAATGCACCGCCTTCAGATTCCAACATTCGACTGCCCCCTCTCCGAAGGTTCAGCGCTCGAGACCCCCACCCTGCGCCAATCTCTCTCGCAGGCTCTTCGGCCGGATATCGGTCCAGTTTTGTTCGATGTACTCGAGACATGCGGCGCGGTCCGCTTCACCAAAAACCACCCGCCAACCGTCGGGCACCTCGGCAAAGCCCGGCCACAGGCTGTGCTGCTCCTCGTCGTTGACCAGGACGAAAAAACTGCCCTTGTCGTCATCAAATGGATTGATGCTCACGCTTTCTCCAGGTTGCTTGGGTGGACATCGCAAACATACGACTGAATTTATAGCAGCGTACGGGGTTTCATAAAGTTCTAATCTTCGTAACTTTGACACATCCCTGTTCGCTACTGCAAGCAATTAGCCATGATTTTATTATTTCAGTATATAGCCAGGTCAGAAAGCATTATAGATACATCAAACTGTTGCGATGATTGCACACACGAGTATACCAAGTCTATGCCCGCCACGTAAGTCGGACTTCGGTCCGCGCGCGAGAGCAACTAGATTGCTGTCAATATCGCCTCGATTCAGCAAAGTACTGCACCAGAACTGGAGACGGGCGTTACCCAATATGAAACCTCGCTGCGCGTATTGATTAAGTAGCTTGAAGAAGTAGCCAATACTTCAATGCTTGAACAGTTTTCCGAGTTCAAAGACGGCTAGGTCGGCATCGCCACATTGCGAGTCTTGCCGAGAGTGTTACGGCTTGGTGCGCATCCAATGAACTCACGGCGACCTGAATTAAGATTCATCTTCAAATTGACACCAGGAGGACAGTTCTAGCAACAGGATGTGCCACGACTGCAGCCGCCGAGAAGTAAATGTGGTGACATACCACTACGAATTAAGTTCTTATCTATAAGAAATACCGCAGATTTCCACCGTCGTTTGACCACCTCAACGGCCTCCATCGACGCCACAACAAACTCCATGAAAAACATTGTTATGCAGGGTTCGGTCACTAGCGTACCGGTCTTCCATACCGTTCTGCATTACGTCGCGCAGACCAAGTTCACAGGTTCTGCGATCACGGACACCGGCAAGGTCCGAGTCATAAACCCAGAGAGATGCTGGGGAGGCCTTTGAGGTGCCGCCGCGTCGGCGATATACCAGGCCTATAGGCGATACGTGGCGCGGCGTTACGGAAAATTAGTTAGTCATCTGGATGCTCGGAGCGAGCATGGGATCCCTCAATGGGCGATGACCCGGCCGGCATCAACATCATGAACACCGGGATCCGCACCATGACCCCTCCGGCGATAGGCATCCGGATCGCGAGAGACACAACCTCGAGTTCCAGACGCCTCCCCCGCCGAGTCTCCATCTCCAGGCGTCCGGGTAGGTGCCTGGGCGTCGCCAGCCAATCCAGACCGCGTTCAATTGAATCGACGACGTTCATGGGTCGACTATACCTACGCGATGGGTAGACAACCGATGAAATTCCCTGGCGCAAGACGAATCTGCCGCTCCACCTAGACCTTGGTGAAGCTGTACATCCGGTACTCCACCGAACCTCCACTCCGCAGGTCCTCGTAAGCACGCCGGGCTGGGGCGAACCTACGAACCAACCCGCGCAGGAGTGCGGGAGTCGCTCGGTCGATCACGTATTGCCACCGATCCAGGTGCTTCTCCATCCCGCGCCTAACCTCGGCGTTGATCGGCCGCTCCGAGACCATCCGCAGCGGCGCGTTCGCGAGCGCCACCTTCCAACCGGCGACCTCCTGAGAGCTACGCGCATCTGCATAGAGGAAATATCCGCCCGGGCGCAGCACACGTGCCACCTCGGTAAGGAAGACCGGAAAGCGTGGATATAGATGCGAGGATTCGATATTGATTACCGCATCGAAAGATTGATCGGCAAACGGTAGATCCTCAGCATCTCCCTGTCTGAACTCCAAGCCCGGGAGATCGTGTCTCCTCCGACAGAAGTCGATACCCACGGGGTTGAGGTCTAGCCCGGTGTATGAGGCGGGATGCGCGGTACGCACGAGGTACGAGGCTCCTCCGCCGTGGCCACAACCGACCTCCAACACCCGTTTACCATTGAGGTCCGCTTGAGCGGCGGTGCTGTGATAAAGCTGAATGGAATACCGGTCGGGCTCATCGGAAGCCGCGAGCTGCACATCCATTACCGGATCCTCTTCGTAACCGTAATTGAGGAACCTGACGTCATCGGATTCAAGCCTGCCGGTGGCATACCGGTAAATGAACTTCTGGACTCCCTGGGTGAACTGCTCGTTCAGCTTGAACAGGACCCAGTCTCGCGACTTTCGCACCTGATTACTGCGTGCCATAAACGGAGTATGACAGAGTTCCGAGTTCCGGACTTACTTATCGAACTCCGAACTGCCTTGCGACAGTTGGAGAACCAGAGATAATGACCGAGTACTCGGTCCACCATCGACCACAACTGAAGGGCCAGGAACGGTATGAAGTTTGCGCTGGCGTGTTACGGCACTCGCGGCGATGTCGAGCCGTCCGTCAGTATTGGACGCGAGCTGCTGCGCCGGGGGCACGACGTGCACCTGGCCGTCCCGCCCGACCTCATTGATTTCTCGCAGGCCGCAGGACTCAAGACAGTCGCGTACGGCCCCGAGATACAGGCGTTCCTGCGCGAGGATTTCCTCCGAAACTTCTGGGCTCAGGTGATCCGAAATCCTGTTGGCTCGTTGCGCGAGCTCTGGGAACCCATTGCTCGATATTGGGCAGAAACAGGCGCGACGCTGACATCGCTGGCAGACGGGGCCGATCTGTTGTCGACCGGACTGAATTTCGAACAATCTGCCGCCAATGTCGCCGAGTACTACGACATTCCGTTGGTCATGCTGCACCACTTTCCGATGCGGCCCAATGGCCGACTGATCCCGGCGCTGCCCGCTGCTCTCGTCCGCTCCGGAGCGGCCGCATCCGAATGGTTGTTCTGGCGCTCGACGAAGGACGCCGAGGACGCGCAACGGCGTGAGCTGGGCTTGCCGAGAGCGACCAGCTCCTCACCGCGGCGGATCGCCGAACGAGGCTCGTTGGAAATCCAGGCCTACGACGATATTTGCGTCCCGGGCCTGGCAGCCGAATGGAAGAAGTGGAATGGCCAACGCCCCTTTGTGGGTGCGCTCACGATGGGACTCACTACCGATGCCGATGAGGGCGTGGCCTCGTGGATTGCCGCGGGCACACCGCCGATCTGTTTCGCGACCGGGAGTATCCCGGTCGAATCTCCCGCCGACACAGTCGAAATGATCAGCTCGGCCTGCGCAGAACTGGGCGAGCGGGCGTTGGTCTGCGCCGGCGGGACCGACTTCGGCGACATCGAAACTTCCGACCATGTGAAGGTGGTGGGTGCCGTGAACTACGCGACGGTGTTCGCCGCCTCACGCGCCATCGTGCATCACGGCGGATCGGGTACCACTGCGGCAAGCCTTCGCGCTGGAATTCCCACCCTGATCCTGTGGAGCTCGGCCGATCAGCCGTATTGGGGCAATCAGCTCGGCCGCTTGAAAGTCGGTGCAGCCCGGCGCTTCTCGTCCACTACCCGCGAATCGTTGGTAGCCGACCTGCGCCGGATCCTTACCCCGGAGTGCGCCGCCAACGCCCGCGAGCTCGCCTCCCGGATGACAACACCCACCGAAAGCGTCACGAAGGCGGCCGATCTCTTCGAAGCCGCCGCCCTCCGCAAGGCTGGGTAAAGGATTTAGTCGCTAGCGTGGCGGCTTGATGATGAGACCCTGACCCGTGGGTAATGCAACGACGTACACGCCCAGCTCGCGTGCCAACTCATCAATGGCGAGGCGCTGCTCGTCACGCCCGCGGTTCGCGTAATCGTCCAGGAGCACGAACGCTCCCGGCGAAAGTCGTGGCCAGAAATGACGGAGCGTGGCGATTTCGGGCGGGGCACAGTTCATGTCGATGTGCAGGAACGCCACCGCGTCCGCGTCGACTTCCTCAAGCGTTTCGGGAACGGCTCCGGCGATGACACGCTGATTCTTCCACTGCGCGAAGTTCGCCTTGACGCTGTCCACCGAGCTCACGTACATGCCGTTTCGTACGAGCTCTTCGCTCTTCTCGAGCGCCCCGGCGTCGCGTTCACCCGCGCTGACGAAGCGCGGATCGAGTCCAGCGAAGGTATCGAGCAGGTAGAACGTCTTGCCCAACCGATCCCAATCGAGGTACTCCATGATGGCGCTGCTCAAAAACCCGTAGCTGACACCACACTCGACGAAATCGCCCTCTACCTTGCTGGCGCTTGCCGCGGCCCACAACCCGACATGCACCCGCCAGTGCCACTGATACCAGTCCGTGCCACCGAGAGCACGGACACCGCGCTGATATGCGCGCTGAAACTCCGGATCATCCATAAAAGCATGACTGTTGAAACAGATCAGCGCATCATTCGAATAGACATCCGGTAAGAGCTTGCGCGCAAGCCCGTATTCTTTGCGCACCGCCCATAGCCAAATACGGGTACGGAGCGATAGCTCATCTGCCACAACGGAAACGATAGCATTCGCGGGTACGGCGATGGCGAGGAACCGGACACGTAAGTCGATGCCAAGTTATGCGAATCACCGTGGCTCACAAGCCGATCGGCTTGTATAGCATGTTCGGCTCACGATGAACACCCCAACCTCAGGAACGGGCCGTCTAACCAACGTCGCGATCCACAGGTACCGCCGATGGCTCGCTGACCACCGCAGGGCGCTTCCGCGTGAGCCGAGACTTCAGCGAGATCGCGTGCTTTTCCACTACGAACCAACTGAAGGCCGCTAGCGGCACCGTGACCGCCGTCGCAATACCGAAGAACAGCAACAGATTCAGGCTGCCCAGACCCAAGACAACCAATAGCTGCTGCACGGGATAGGCATAGATGTACATGCCGTAAGACAGGTCGTTGCGCAGATTCAATCGTTGATTGTGAATGAGTGCGCCAGAGACGATGACCGCGTACGCCAAGGGCAGCGCCGCGATATCTCGATAGTTCTCCAACAGACCGGAGGCCAGGACGATGACGACGCTTACCGCAACGAGCGACCATCGCGCGGGGATGACGTCTTTGCACTGGTTCAGCAGGGCCCCGGCCGCGAACATGACGGCGAACCGAGCCACCATCTGCGGAATGGTCGTCGCGGCGAAGACCGGGTACGAGAGATACGCCGTGGCACAAAGGAATAGCACGAAGGCTGCCGGAACAACCCATTGCCGTTTCAGTAATCCGAGCACACCCAAGACCGCCACGGCGATGTAACAGATCAGTTCAAAGACCAGTGTCCAAATCGATCCGTTCCACACACCGGGCCACGGGACTCCTCGCGGTGTTCCGTCGACGCCGGCGTAGTACACGTTCATCAGACCGTTGTTGAGGACGTACTCGATGGGTTTGTGCGAGGACATCAGATTCGCAACCGAACCATGCTGGATGAGAACGCTGATGGGGGCGATGACGAACGCAATGACCAGCAGACATACCCACAGACCGGGAAATATTCGTAATCCTCGGGCAATGGCGAAGTCTCGAAGCTTGGGCTTACGTAACCAGCTCGCGGTGATGAGAAATCCCGAGATGGCGAAAAAACCGTCCACCCCAACCTGTTCAATGAGCTGCTCGAATGGCCGGTAGGTGATCGTTCGACCAGTGAGCGGCCAGGAATGCCAGTAGATGACGCTCACCGCCAGCACCAACCGCCACGCGTTCAGCGCGTTGTTTCGTGGGTCGAACACCCGGCCAAGCGTGGAGTTCCCGGCCGGTTGCGGTCCGTCTCCTCGACTCACGCGGAACACCTCGAGCGCGCGAACTGCTCCATGGCATCGGCGGCGGCCACCGCACTCTCGCTGGGTTTCGTCATTCCGCTCGCAAGCTCACGGGCCCGGGCGACGTAGTCCGGAGCAAGGATCTGCCGCAGGTCCTCGACCAATGAATCTCTGGTAGCGGCCGAAAAGCGGCGTGTGGTACCTACTTTCAGACGCTTGACCTGACCGCCCCAGAGCGTTTGATTGGGGTCCATCGATAGGATCAGGGTGGGGACTCCCGCACGCAGGCTTGCAGCCGTGGTACCCGAACCACCGTGATGTACGACCGCCCGGCAGGACGGAAAAACCGTCGCGAAATTGACGGCTCCCACAACCTTGACGTGATCGGGCAGCTGCGTATCGCTGAAGTCACTCCACCCGGCGCCCACCAGGGCCCGCTCGCCCAATTCCGCACAGGCCGAGCCGATCATTTCGAGTGCGGCGGCCGGAGATTCGACGGGCATGCTGCCGAACCCAAAGAAGATCGGCGGCGTTCCCGAGGAGATCCACGATGCGACATCTTTATCGGCTTCGGCGGTCAACTCCATCGTCAGCGAGCCGACAAACGGTCGCAGGCCATCCCATTTTGTCCACTCGGCGGCCAACCCCGGAAAACACACCTCGTCGTAACCCTGAATCTCCAGCGATCTGCGTTCGGCGATCCGCTCCGGGGAGGGCGCCGACGCCTTCGGTAGGCGAAGTTCACGTCGCTGCGTGTCCTCCACCTTCCTGTTCAGACGCCAAGCCAGCCAATCGAATACCGTCATCGCCAGACGGCCCAATCGGGACGGCAGGATGGTGACGAGCTGGCCATTGGGCCGCATCGGGATGTGATGCAACGTGACCAATGGAATGTCGTGGTATTCAGCGACGTTGGCGGCCGGCTCCTGATAGCTCTGCCCGGCGAACAACACATCGGCATCCTCGGCCGCCGACATCAACGTGGTGTTCATCTGCGCCCAGCACTGATCGCTGAGCTCCCACATCTGACGCCACATTCTCCGGATGTCCCGAACCCGCCAGAAGGTGTGGAAGAAGAACGTCCAGAAATTGCGGTACACGTCCAACCAGGTCTTCGTGTCCAACCCGTAGGAAACCGTCTCCAGCCCGGCCGCCTCCGTAAACCCCATCAGGTCGGGCGGGACGGCCATCACCACATCGTGGCCCCTACGCTGCAGCTCACGAGCGACAACGACAGAAGGCTCGATATCGCCTCGCGTTCCATAACTGGCCAGCACAAATTTCACGGCCTCTAACGCCTTTCAGGTGTCCCGGTGTAGTGGAGTCGGAACGGTCCTCATTCCTTGCGCCAAAACACACCCGTACCGTCAATTTCGACGATCTCCGCGGTTATCCCATGCTTCGTACGGTAATCCGTGACGGCCTGCTTGCACGAGTCCAGCGCGTGGTAATCGTCAATGATGCAAAAACCTCTGGGAGATAAACGCGCGTAGAGCCCGTCGAGCGCCTGGATTGTAGATTCATAGAGGTCACCGTCAAGCCGCAATACCGCGATTTGTTCAATCGGGGCATCGTGCAGTGTGTCCTTGAACCAGCCGGGAACAAAACGCACCTGGTTGTCCAACAAACCATAGCGCTGGAAATTCGCCCTGACATTCTTTTCGGTCACCGCCAGGATGGGCGCCGCGAGGTGCAGCCTATCTCCCTTGTCTGCCTTGTAATTCGCGGTATCCGGAGGAGGCACACCCTCAAACGAATCGCAGAGCCAGACGTTTCGTGTCGTATCCCCGTATGCGGCCAAGACCGCGCGCATCAGGATGGACGCGCCCCCGCGCCATACTCCACATTCGACCAGGTCTCCGGGCACGTCATCGGCGAGCGCAGTCTCGACGCACTGCTGCAGACTCGTCAGCCGCCCCATTCCAATCATCGTCAGCGCATCTGCCGGCCAGTCCAGGCCCAAGTCGCGCTTGTGCGCATCGAACGGGCGCTTGCGCACCAGCACGTAGTCGCCGAATTTGAGAAAGGGACGGTGCAGCCAGTTCCAACCCACTGGCACAAGTTCGTCGACTCCGTATCGAGTGAGGTCCTGCCGAAGCAGGTCCAGATATGCGGATCGAGTGTCGTAATCGGTCACGGTCAAGAACAGCCCCTATCTCAAAATGCCAGGACCCCGTCCCGGCGTCAAGAATAGCCTTCCCGCGACCCCTTCGACACGTTTCGGTACTGACCACTCCCCTTGCAGGCAAGGCATTTTCGGCGGTATCTGTCAAGAATTCTTATGAACAGATGTAGCCAGATATCTGCAGCCCGTTGCCTGGCGATGAGTCAGTCATCTTTGAGTTAAATTCACTCTCATCGGAATACTGCACGGGGCAGCCGCTTGGGTTCCTCCGCACGGTGAATCACGACCACGGAGTCGAACACCTCAATCCGGTCGATGATGGTCGCCGCGAACGGCACCTGGACTTCCTCAGCCCGCTTGGGGTGGTTCTCCATGATCTGGTAGACCGACTTCATCTCCAGGTAGTGGGCGTGCATCGCATCCATCAGCCACTTCGTGAAGTCGATGAACGATTCGCGTTGGTCGCGATAGATCGTCCAGTAGTTAGCGCAAACGTCCTCGACGATGTACACCCCGCCGGGCCGCAGGCGCGGAAACAGGTACCTGAACGAACCGATCATCTGTTTGGGGGTGTGCCCGCCGTCATCCAGAACACTGTCGAACTGCCCGAACTCATCGACCACGGCCCCTAGAAAGCGGGTATCAGTCTGATCACCGATCCGCACATGAATATGGCGCTCGGGATCGTCGTGCTGCGCGGACGCGGGGTTGATATCGAGGCCCACGATGGTGGCGTTTGGCAGGTGTTCTCGCCACATCTGCAGGGATCCGCCCCGATCCACCCCGATTTCGAGCATTCGCTCGGTCCGAGCGAGAGCGCTTTGATAGATCGGCAGATAATGACGCAGCTTGTGGACGTTGTCGGCGTTCTCGAAAATCCGTCCGATCGGGGTGTCGACGGGTGCGGAGTCATCGGCCTGCATCGAGACCGTTCGGGCCAGGTCTGGGCCCAACGCATCAAGCATCCGACGACGACCCCCGTACGGATAACGCCGCGCTATGAACGGCGGTTTACGCTGTAACACCAGGCGAAAGAGCGGCATGGTCACGAAATCCTTTGCTGTTCTTTGATATTCAAAGAACAGGGCACATTCTCCGAATCCCGAAACGCCATAGAAATCAGCCTACCGACATCTTCATGGTGACACCTCTGCGTTATCTGTCCTCGCGCGGCGACAACGCCCGTTCTCGCAGTTCCGGACTCTCCGAATCCACCGGCCCGGCCCGCGTCTCCGTCGGATCGGCCTTCTTGCGTTTGAGGCGCGATTTGAGCGCCAGTGCGCGCTTCTCAACCAGGAACCAACTGAATGCGGCGGGCACTAGCGTCGCACCCGCCGAAACAACAAAGAAAGCAAACGGATTCAGGCTGGCTAAACCTGCAACAGCCAAAAACTGCTGTGTCGGCGAGGCGTAGATGTAGACGCCGTACGACAGGTCCGTGTGTATGTTCATGCGCTTGTTCTTGATCAGCACACCCGAAACGACGACGGCATATGCGAGCGGGAGCGCACCGACCACCCGATAGTCGGGCAGCATGCCCGAGGCCAGCACAATCGCGACGCTCGCCACCACAAGTGACCATCGGGCGGGTATCACGTCTCGCCACTGATACAGCAGCGCACCAGCGGAGAACATGATGGCGCTCCGCACCGCGAGCTGCGGGATGGTCCATAGCCCGGGGAAGGTCAGCGGCGGCAGGAGGATTGCCGCAATCGTTGCCAGTATCAGTATCACCGGCGCTGTCCAACGGCGGCTGGCGAGCCCGAGTAACCCAAGCCCGGCCACGGCGATGTAGCACATCACCTCAAAGACAAGCGACCATAGGGACGCGTTCCAGATTCCTGGGTACGGGATATCGCGTGGTGTCCCACCCACATCGAACTGAAGCTGGATCAACGCGCTGTTCTTCAGCATGTATTCGATCGGCGCGCTGGAGAACAGCAGCCTCGCGGCAGAGCCCCCCTGGATCAACACACTCAGTGGAGCGATGACAAACGCCGTCACCGCCAGCACGACGTAATACCCCGGCAAGATGCGGAGAGCTCGTGCGATGAAGTAGTCGCGCGCGCTGGGGTTACGGAGCCAACTCGCGGTGATCAGAAAGCCTGAAAGGGCAAAGAATCCGTCAACTCCCACCGAGAACAGCAGTTGGAGTACCGCCTTCGATTCCACGACGTGCCCCGTCAGTGGGAACGAGTGGAAGAGGATCACCTCGGTCGCCAAAGCGAGTCGACATGCGTTCAGCGCGTTATTTTTCGGATCAAATACGGAACCGAGCTTCATTCGCCTCCACCACTCTTCGCCGGGAGCGTCATCGTATCGTCATCTCTGTCTAAGATCAGGCTTTCCGACGTTTCCACATGTAGTTGGAAAACATTGTCGCAACTAATGATTCACTATCAGGGCGGATGCGCCGGCCGCCACAGCACGGTTACGCGAAGGCGAGCTCAAAAGCGATTCGGGCAGTCCTTGTCAATCCATTCGAGTAGCGCGTGCAACCCGTCCTCAAGCGTCCATTTCGGGCTCCATTCGAGCTGTTCGACGGCTGACCCGATATCGCAGCTTGCCGCGCGCACATCCCCGTCTCGAAATTTCCCGACGACAACGGGTTCGGGCGCCGCACAGACGTCGGCGACCTTACGGGCCAACTCATGAATGGTTGTTGCAGTGCCAGAACCGATGTCGAGGGTGCGTCGCTCGGCAGCCGGTGCGTGCACCGCAGCGAAGAGTGCGTCGACAACATCATCGATGAAGACGAAATCACGGACTATCCGGCCGTCTTCGTAGACCTCCAACGACTGTTTCTCGCGTGCCAGCCGTGCGAAGAGGGTGACGATTCCGGTGTACGAATTGGTCAACGACTGGCCGGGCCCGTAAACATTCTGTAGGCGCAAGACACTCAGGTTGGTGTCGTGCGCGGCTGCCCACGATGCCAACAGATGTTCCTGGGCAAGTTTTGTACTCGCATAGATGTTGGTCGGACGGGGTTCGGTTCGGCTGGCACAGCTGGGAAGCGGCTCCGACAGTTCACCGGCGAGTCCTTGCGGGTCCCACTCGCCGGCAAGTAGCTGTGCATGGCTGCGCGGGCGCGGATAGAAGACCTGTCCGCCGGAATTCCACGCGCCTTCGCCGTACACCGCTCTCGACGACGCCAGCACGAGCTGGTCCGGCACAAGTGCCGAACGGCTCAGTGCATCAAGGAGTTGGGTTGTGCCCACCACGTTGACCAAGCCGTGGCGCGTCGCCTCCGAAAGCGATTGCGCCGTACCCGTCTCCGCAGCCAAATGGACGATTTGGGAGGGTTCGAACAACCGCAGTACAGCATCCCAGTCAGGGGCATGGGTGACGTCGCCCGTGAACAGCCGCACTGAGGGCGGGAGATCGATCTCTCGGCCTCTCGCGTGCACCTGGGGGTGCAAGACGTCCATCACCGCGACGTCGTACCCCGCTTGGACGAGCCGGTTCGACAGCGTGGATCCGATGAATCCTGCACCACCGGAAATGAGCACGGATGTTGACAAAGCCGACGCCTCCCGTTCTTTACAGAGCAGCTAGGTGACCGGCACGCATCGGTAATGCGTTCCGGGTCAATGATATCGATGGTCTAGTTGTCACCGTGCGGAACTCTATCCGTCATGGGCTGCCGTGAGGCGGCGATCGAGTTAGGCACTGGCGGCCCTCGCCTCCAGCAGGTCGGCGGCTTTGCCGACACTTTCGTGCGGCTTAGTCATGTGGGGAGCGATCGCCCGAGCCCGAATGGCACATTCCGGGGTGAGGATCTGCCGCAGGTCCGAGACCAATGACTCTCGGGTCGTGGTCGAAAACCGCCGGGACGTCCCCACTTTCATGCGCTTGAGCTGATTTCCCCAGAATGGCTGATCACCAACAGTCCAGAGAACCAAGGTCGGCACGCCGGCACGCAGGCTGGCCGCCGTGGTGCCCGAACCACCGTGATGAACGACCGCCCGGCTCACCGGAAAGATCGCCGCGTAGTTCACCACCCCGACCACCTTCACGTGCCCGGAAGTTCGGACGCCGCTGAAGTCGGTCGCGCCCGCGCACACCAACGCGCGCTCCCCCAATTCTGCGCACGCTGAACTGATCATCTCGACTGTCTCCCCCGGAGAATCGATAGGGATACTCCCCGAAGCGAAGCAGATGGGCGGGGACCCCGCGGCGATCCACGACATGACCTCGTTATCAGCCTCGGTCGTCAACTCCATGGTGAGCGCACCCACGAAGGGCCTTCGCCCGTCATATTTCGCCCACTCGTCCGCCAGTCCGTGGAAGCAAATATCGTCGTACGCTTGAATTTCCAGCGATCCGCGCTGGCCGATCCGCTGCGGCGAAGGGCGCGTCGCCTTGGGCAGGCCGAGCTCACGCCGTTGCGCATCCTCCGCCTTCTTGGTCACCCGCCAGGTCAGCCAGTCGTATGCGGTCATCGCTGTACGCGTCAGCAGCGGCGGCAGAACCGGAAAGAGCTGACCGTTGGGACGCCACGGCATGGTGTGCAAGGCAACCAGCGGGATCCCATAGAACTCCGCAACGTTGGCCGCCGGCTCCTCATAACCCACGCTGGTCGACAGCAGGTCCGCCCCGTCTGCCACTGACACGAGTGCCCTACTCATTTCTGCCCACTGTTCGGTAACCAGTTTCAGGGCCTGCCGACACAATGCAACCAGATCCTGGACCCTCCAAAAATGACGGGTCCACGACATCCATAAGTCTCGGTATTCATCGAGCTGCGGCCCCACATGAATGCCATAAGGCACCGCGGAAAGCCCTACCGACTCCACGAAGCCAACCAAGTCGGGCGGGACGGCCATGCGCACTTCATGACCCCTACGCTGCAGTTCCCTCCCGACAGCAACGGCAGGCTCGATATCGCCGCGGGTGCCATAACTTGCCATGGCAAATTTCATGACGGTATCGACCTCCCCGATGTGTGTCTGTACTCGCAGAATTGCCATCAGTGCTGTCGGTCATTATTACCCGATTTCGCGCGCCACGGATAGCCTCAAGACAATGGGGGAACGCATGTCTCCAAATTCCAGAACATCATTACAGCTACGGCTGAATGAATTCCGTTTCATAGGTTGCCACACGTAAAACAACTGCCTCAATCGGAGGCGGCAATACAAGTACGAGCCAGCCTGAGCCCGCGGGCGATCCCGATATCCATGCACGAAGGGGTGCGAGCCGAAACCGTCTTGACAGACTCGTCGCGGCACATCGTTCACCGATGCTGCCCGCACGCCGGCTTCCCGAGGTTCGATTCCGTCGGCATTCCATCTACATACGCGATATGGTGGCCTACGTGTTGCGCCAGGACAACGTAGAAAGTGTCCCCGCTGCAACCGAACTCAACGAACCCTTCGTATTTGTCGTCGAGTAGGAGCACATATGCGCGGCATCATTCTCGCAGGCGGCTCGGGCACTCGTCTGCATCCGATAACGATGGGTGTCAGCAAGCAGCTACTGCCGGTGTACGACAAACCGCTCGTCTACTATCCGTTATCGACGCTGATCATGGCCGGTATTCGCGATATCCTGATAATAACCACGCCTGCCGACGCCCCGGCATTCGAGCGACTCCTCGGTGACGGCTCAGCCTTCGGTATCAACTTGCGCTACGCGGTTCAGCCAGAACCTGAGGGGCTGGCCCAGGCGTTCATCATCGGTGCCGACCACATCGGTTCCGACACGGTGATGCTGGCGTTGGGCGATAACGTGTTCTACGGGCCCAGGTTGGGCACCAGTCTGCGCAGATTCGAGAACGTCAGCGGTGGTGCGATTTTCGCGTACTGGGTGGCCAACCCGTCTGCGTACGGTGTGGTCGAGTTCAGCATCGACGGGGTCCCACTGTCCCTGGAGGAGAAACCGGCCAAGCCGAAATCCAACTACGCGGTTCCGGGGTTGTACTTCTACGATAACGACGTCATCGACATCGCCCGATCGCTGCGCAAGTCGGCTCGGGGCGAATACGAGATCACCGAGATCAACCAGATCTACCTGGATCGAGGGCAGCTCTCGGTCGAGGTGCTTCCGCGCGGGACCGCATGGCTGGACACCGGCACATTCGACTCGCTGCTAGACGCGAGCGATTATGTCCGAACCATCGAACGGCGCCAAGGCCTGAAAATCGGCGTGCCCGAAGAAATCGCATGGCGGGCCGGGTTCATCAACGATGACCAGCTCGCGGCCCGCGCTCAGGAACTACTCAAATCTGGATACGGCGGTTACCTACTCCAGCTTTTGGAGCGGAAATAACCAACGCAGTAACACAATTGAATATTGGGAAGATAAGACAGCAAGGGCTTGACATGCGGCGTGAGCTCGGCTGAATGGCTAGAGTTGATGTGGCCGGTACTAGGAGGCGATTGAAATATGATGAAACTGTCACTGACGAAAATTGCGGCGACTGTGGGCGGTGTGGCACTGGCCCTGAGCGCTGGAGCCGGTCTCGCATCCGCTGACCCGGTTACTGACGAGATGGTGAACACCACCTGTACGTACGATCAGGCGAATGCGGCGCTACACGCGGAGAACCCCACGGCCGCGCAGTATTTCGACCAATCGCCAGCGAATCAGCAGTTCATGCAAGAGTTCCTCGGTTCACCAAAGGACAAGCGGGTGAGCATGATTAACCAAGTCAGGGGTAATCAGGGGATCGAGTACGTCATACCGGTGTTCCAGCAGATGGTGCGCGCCTGCCACAAGTACTGAGATCACCTAGACAAACCCGAAGGGCCGGGCACGAGAACCTCTCGTGCCCGGCCCTTCGTGCGTTGGTCTGCCACGTCGACGCGGAACCGCTTGAACGGCAACACAAACTACTCGGATAGCCGCGGAAGCTCCGTGGTCGGCTCGTCATCCTCACGGCGCGGATCGGTTCCAGGCGCAGCAGATGCCCTCGCATGCGCACCGACGGGCTCACGGAGAGCGCTCACCGGCTTTGGCCGCACTCGCTGTGGCCACCAGAACCAACGCCCCAGAAGTGCCGCGATCGACGGGGTCATGAACGAACGGACGATTAGCGTGTCGAATAACAGACCCAAACCGATGGTGGTGCCGATCTGACCGATGATTTGCAAATCGCTGACAACCATCGAGGCCATCGTGGCCGCGAACACCAATCCTGCTGAGGTGACCACCTTTCCGGTGCCGCCCATCGCTCGGATGATGCCCGTATTGAGGCCGGCGCCCAGCTCCTCCTTCATCCGCGAGACCAGTAGCAAGTTGTAGTCGGACCCGACCGCCAAAAGGATGATCACAGACATCGCCAGCACCATCCAGTGCAGATTGATCCCCAGGATGTACTGCCATAGCAACACCGACATACCAAAGGACGCGCCCAGCGAGAGGGCCACCGTACCGACGATCACCAGCGCCGCGATGAAGCTCCGGGTGGTGATGAGCATGATGATGAAAACCAGACAGATCGCGGCGATCCCCGCGATCAGGAGATCGTAGGTCGAGCCGTCTTTCCAGTCCTTCGCGGTCGATGCCGCGCCGGCAAGATAAATCTTGCTGCCCACCAGGGGCGTTCCCTTGAGCGCTTCCTCTGCCGCGTTCCGAATCTGCTCGATCCGCGTAATACCCTCCGGCGACATGGGGTCACCGTTGTGGGAGATGATGAACCGCACCGTCTTTCCGTCGGACGAGATGAAAGAACTCATCGCACGCTGGAAGTCCGCGTTCTTGAACACCTCCGGGGGCAGGAAGAACGAATCGTCGTTCTTGGAGGCGTCGAAAGCCTGCCCCATGGCCATGACGTCGTCAGTGGTTTCGTCCATCTGGGCGAACTGCCCCGACATGGTGGCGTACATGGTGAGCATCAAGGTCCGCATGCTCTGCATGACCTCGATCATTTGAGGGAACTGAACCATCAGCTGCGGCATGATCGCGTCCAACTCGTCCATGTTCTTGACGAGAACGATCAGCCCGTCGTTAAGTACGTCGGCTCCATCCAACGCATCGAAAATGGACCTGATCGACCAGCAGATGGGAATGTCGAAACAGTGCTTCTCCCAATAGAAATAGTTGCGAATCGGTCGAAGGAAGTCGTCGAAGAGCGCGATACTGCCCCGCAGGTCGTCGGTAAGCTGCTGGATCTCGTGCGTATGGGTCGTCATCCTGTGCGTGGTTTCCGACATCCGCTTCATCACTTCGTATGTGCGCTGCATCGTCTTGATCATCGTGGTCATATCGTCGGTCTGTTTTTGCATGTCGGCGATACGTTTCTTCTGAAATCGCGTCGCCTGTACTTGGCCGGCACTCTGCAAGCTGAGCAGGAAGGGCACAGACGTGTTAGCGATCGGTGTTCCCTCGGGGCGGGTTATCCCCTGTACCCGAGAGACTCCACGAATCTTGAAAAGCGCCTTCGCCAGCTTGTTCAAAACCAGGAAATCGGCCGGATTCCGCACATCACGGTCGGTCTCAACCAAGAGAACGTCGGGCGTCAGGCGCGACTCGGAGAAATGGCGCTGTGCGGCAGCGAACCCCTGATTGGCCGGGATATCGCTGGAGATGTAGAGCCGGTCGTTATAGCTCGTCTTATAACCCGGGAGCGTGGATAGGCCGACCAGGGCTATTGCCAACGAGGCAACCAGGATGGGCGCCGGCCAGCGGACGACTGCCGTACCGATTCCGCGCCACCGCTGAACCCGCAGCTTGCGCTTGGGTTCCAGTAGCCCGAATCGGCTGGCCACCGCAATGCCCGCGGGAACCAGCGTCACCGCGACCGCGACCGCCGCCAACATCCCGACGGCACACGGGATACCCATGGTCTGGAAGTAGGGCAGACGCGTGAAATGCAGACACAGGATGGCTCCGGCGATGGTCAGTCCGGATGCCAATACAACAGGGGCCACACTGCGATACGTGGTGTAGTAGGCGGTCTCCCGGTCTTCACCGGCCTGGCGCGCCTCCTGATACCGACCGAAGAAGAAGATGCCGTAATCGGTGCCGGCGGCGATGCTGAGGAAGACCAGCATGTTGACGGCAAAAGTCGAGAGCACGAACATGTCGTGGTAGCCAAGAAACGCGACAATGCCGCGGGCCGCCGCTAACTCGATACCCACCATCGTCAGCAGCAGGATCACCGTGACGACCGAGCGGTAGAGGATGAGCAGCAACGTGAAGATGATGACGACAGTGACCGCCGTGATCTTCAGAATGGAATTGTTGCCGGAGTGCTGCATGTCCGAGGCCAATGGCGCGGCACCGGCCACATAGACCTTGACATTGACGGGAGCCGACGGCGCCGTCCGATCCACGATCGCGCGGACCGCCGCCACCGATTCGTCGCCGAGGGCGGTGCCCTGATTGCCGACGAGATTCAACTGAACGTACGCGGCCTTCTCGTCGGGGCTCTGCACGCTCGAGGATGTCAGTCGATCGCCCCATAGATCCTGCACATGCTCCACATGTTTGGGATCGTTTCGCAGCTCGCGGACCAGTTCCGCGTAGTACTTATGTGCATCCTCGCCGAGTGGATCCTGCCCCTCCAGCACGATCATCGCGGAGCTGTCCGAGTTCGATTCGTTGAAGTCCTGGCCCATACGCAAGATGGCCTTCACGGCCGGCGCATCCTGTGGCATCAGCGATACGGAGCGCTCCTCCGCCACCGTCTCCAGTGCCGGGATCGCCTTCGCCCAATTCCAATTGACTGAGCTCAAGGTGGTAAACAGAATCAGCGCCAGCCACCCCAGAATGATCAGGGGCGACAGCGTTCGTATGGTTCGCGCGATGAACGGCCGCGAGTGCTCGGTTCTCATGCGGCTCCGCTAGTCCCTCTGCAACAGGGAACGCACCAGTGGGCGAGGCCCCTTCCAGCCGTGAACCACACCGGCCGGGCGGGGACCCACTTTCAGCGGCCACCAGAACCATCGGCCCAGTAGCGCGGCAATGGCCGGCGTCATGAACGCGCGCACGATCAAGGTGTCGAACAGCAGACCCAGACCGATCGTGGTTCCCACCTGCCCGATGGTGAGCAGATCGCTGACGATCATCGATCCCATCGTGGCGGCGAACACCAGGCCCGCGGCCGTCACGACCTTGCCGGTGCCACCCATCGCCCGAATGATGCCCGTGTTGAGGCCGGCGCCCAGCTCCTCCTTCATTCGCGATACCAGCAGCAGGTTGTAGTCAGACCCCACCGCCAGCAGCACGATGACGGACATGGCCAGCACCACCCAGTTGATCTGGATACCGCAAATGTGTTGCCAGACCAGCACGGACAGCCCGAAGGACGCGCCCAGCGAGAGCGCCACCGTACCGACGATCACCAGCGCCGCAACCAGGCTCCGGGTCATCAGCAGCATGATGATGAAAATGAGGCACAGAGCTGCCACACCGGCGATCAAGAGATCGTATTTTGATCCATCGACCAGCTCCTTCACACCCGCCGCCGTGCCGGCCAGGGAGACCTTGGCGTGCTCGAGCGGGGTCCCCTTGAGCGCTTCCTCGGCCGCGGTCTTGATCGGCTCCACCCGCGAAATGCCCTCGGGCGTCGCCGGATCTCCGCGCTGCGATATCAGCATCCGCGAGGACTTTCCGTCGGGCGACATAAAGATCTTCATGACCCGCTGGAAGTCCTTGTTCTTCAGAACGTCAGGCGGCAGATAGAAGGAGTCATCGTTCTTCGAAGCGTCGAACGCCTTGCCCATGGCGGTCGAATTCTCGGTTGACTCATCCATTTGGGCGAAGATGCCGGACATTGTGCTGTGCATCGTCAACATGGATTCGCGCGTGCTCTTCATGGTGGCGATCATCACGGGGAACTGCTCGAGCATCTGCGGCATGAGCTTGTCCAGCTCGTCCAGATCACCGATCAGAACCTGCATCTTGTCGGTCACCTGATCGATGCCGTCGAGCGCATCGAATATGGACCTGAACGACCAGCAGATGGGGATGTCGAAACAGTGCTTCTCCCAATAGAAGTAGTTTCGGATCGGCCGCCAGAAATCTTCGAAATCCTCGATATGGTCCCGCAACGTGGACATATCCGCCTGCAGGTCCTTCGTGGTACCGACCATACGGTGGGTTGTGTCCACCATCTGTTTCATCAGGTCGGCCATGCGTTGCATGAGCGCGATCGTTGTCGACATATCGTCGGCCTGCTTGAGCATGTCTTCCATGCGTGCTCTCTGGAACGGCAGACTCAGCCGCTGACTCGCATTCGACATGCTGAGCATGAACGGCACCGACGAGTGCTCAATCTGCGTTCCCTCGGGCCGCGTGATGGACTGCACGTTGGCAATGCCAGGAACCGCGAAAACCGCCTTGGCCAGCCTGTTCAACACCAGCAGGTCGGCCGAGTTACGCATATCGTGATTGGCCTCGATCAACAGAATGTCGGGCGTGGACATCTTCGATTCCGGGAAATGCCGTGAGGCGGCGATGAGACCCTGAGTCGCGGGGATGTCCTGCGGGATGTACTTCGCGTCGGTGTAGCTCGGGCTATATCCGGGGAGCGTCAAGAGCCCGATGAGCGCGATCGCCACCGTGGCGGCGAGAATGGGTCCCGGCCACCGCACGATCGCTGTGCCGATCCGCCGCCACCGGCGCGTTGTCACCTGCCGCTTGGGATCGAATAGCCCGACGCGACTGCCGGCGGCAATGCACGCCGGCACCAGGGTGAGCGCAACCGCCACCGCGACCAAGATGCCCACCGCACCGGGGATACCCAGCGGCTGGAAGTAGGGCAGGCGGGTGAAATGCAGGCAGGCAATCGCTCCCGCGATGGTCAGGCCGGATGCCAAGACGACCTTGGCCACCCCGCGATAGGCGGTGTAGTAGGCGGTTTCACGATCTTCGCCCGCCTGGCGAGCCTCTTGATACCGCCCGGCGAAGAAGATGCCGTAGTCCGTACCTGCGGCGATACCCACGGAGACCAACAGATTGACGACGAAGGTGGTCAGACCCACGATCCCGTGCATGCCGAGGAACGCGACAAGTCCTCGCGCGACTTGCAGCTCGATGCCGACCGTGAACAACAAGATGATGACGGTGAAGAAGGACCGATAGAGCAGGAGCAGCATCAGGAAAATCACCCCGACGCTCACCAAGGTGATGAGGATGACCGTCCGGTTACCGCTCTCCGCCATGTCCGAGACGATGGCCGCCGGACCCGTGACGTACGTCTTTACCCCCGGAGGCAGCCCGGGAGTGTTCTTCACGATGTTCTGGACGGCGAGTACGGACTCGTTCGCTTCGGCCTGGCCAAAGCGACCGGTGAGATTCAGTTGAACGTACGTGGCTTTTCCGTCGGCACTTTGCGCTGCGCCAGCGGTCAGTGGGTCACCCCAAAAGTCCTGAACGTGCTGCACGTGCTTTGGGTCGTCCTTCAATTGACGAACGACGGCGTCGTAGTACTTATGCGCATCGTCGCCAAGAGGCTGATCCCCCTCGAGCACGATCACCGCGACGCTCTCGGAATTGGATTCCTGGAAGACCTTCCCCATCTGCGTCATCGCTTTGACGGACGGCGCATCGGGCGGGCTTAGCGAAACCGAATGTTCTCTTTCGACGATCTCCAGCGGCGGCACCGTGACGCTCAACAGGACAGTGATCGCAAGCCAGCCCAGGATAATGAGCGGGGCCCCCCGGCGGATAATGGTCGCCATTATCGGCCGGTGCGATCGAACTTTGCCGCCGTCTTCCTTGCTCATGCGGCCTTCAGAAGGCAGGAGGTAAAGGCATTCGTCTGATTTGTCACCTTCTCGGATTTAACCTCATCATCCACGGTGATACGGCAGCCGATGGTGTGACTATCGCCCTGCGCCATGATGCTTCCCACGGCGCTCGTCTTGGTGATGTCGAATTTCACCGACCACGGCAATGTGATTTTCTGAATGTATAGCGGTTCGCCGTTGACGTCGAAATAGCTGATATCAGCCACGGTCCCCGGCGAACCGAAGACTTCATACGACATTTTCTTGGGGTTAAACGATTGGGCATCACTGACATTCGTATCGGCATACGACGGACGGTTCTCAGATCCGAAAACGCCGTGCAGCCGCGACACAGTAAATCCACCGGCGCCAATTACCGCAAGCACAAGTAGTGGAATCCACAGACGCATCAAAAGCCGAAGAATCGTAACCCTCCTCGTCTATCTCCGCATCCGGCACCATGCTCGGACATATACATCCCAATTGCAAAACGCCGAACACCTCAGCGGTGCTCCCGGCCGTTAAAGATTAGACCATGCATGAGAGCCGCGTATGTGCCCGTTGCACACCCGATATGCGATGAGTAGCACGCTATTTAGGATACGAGCGTGTACAGATTTACTGCACTCTCACGCGGGCAACTACGGTGACCGGTTTTGCCATTTCGTGCGAATGGGCGAACAGATGGCTAATCAGCAGCTGGGAGCCCTCTTTGTGACCTCCGGGCCGAACAACCGGCCACAGTGGCGCCGGTCATAGCGAGAAGCAGCTCAGCCAGCCATGTTCGCCGGTCGACTCAATCCTGGTAGGCCCAGAAAGCAAACCTGCTTGATCGCTCCGTGATATCTGGCTCACCCTTCTCGGCGAAGACGAGGATCCAGGATTGGATCGGGGGACCTTGCCAAGACTGCGAAGATGGAGTTTGCAAGGCGCGTACGCTGGTCAACGTGTCCAAAACGTACGTTGGTGGGCGCCTTCGTCAACTCCGGAGCGAACGCGGGTTCAGCCAGGCCGCACTCGCCCAGATGCTGGAGATCTCCCCGAGCTATCTCAACCAAATCGAGCATGACGTCCGGCCACTGACCGTCGCGGTGCTGTTACGCATCACCGAGGTGTTCGGCGTCGACGCGACGTTCTTCTCTTCCCAGGACGACAGCCGCCTCATCGCCGAGCTGCGCGAGGTGGTGCAGGACAAGGACCTGGATATCGATGTCGACCCCGCCGAGATCGCCGATGTCGTCGCCGGGCATCCCGCGTTGGCACGCGCCATCGTCAACCTGCACCGCCGCTACCGGATCACCACTACACAGCTCGCGGCTGCCACCGAGGACCGGTACTCCGACGGCAGCGGCAGCGGCTCCATCACCATGCCGCACGAGGAAGTGCGCGACTACTTCTATCAGCGGCACAACTATCTACACGAGCTCGACACCGCCGCCGAAGACCTGACGGTCCGGATGCGCATGCACCGCGCGGACCTGGCCAGAGAGATCGCCGGCCGGCTCACCGAGGTACACGGCATACAGATTGCCCGGCGCATCGACCTGGGCGACAGCGTCCTGCACAAGTACGACCCGGGAACTAAGACACTGGAGATCAGCAATCACCTCTCCGGGGGGCAACAGGTTTTCAAGCTGGCCGCCGAGCTGGCCTACCTGGAGTACGGCGATCTCATCGACACGATGGTGGACGACGGCAAGTTCACCTCCGAGGAATCACGCAAGCTGGCGCGGCTGGGGTTGGCCAACTACTTCGCCGCCGCCACTGTCCTCCCTTACCGACAGTTCCACGGTGTGGCCGAGGACTTCCGGTACGACATCGAACGACTCTCGGCGTTCTACTCGGTGAGCTACGAGACCGTCTGCCATCGACTGTCCACGCTGCAGCGCCCGTCGATGCGCGGCGTGCCGTTCTCGTTCGTCCGGGTGGACCGCGCCGGGAACATGTCCAAACGCCAGTCCGCGACCGGTTTTCACTTCTCCTCCAGCGGGGGCACCTGCCCGCTGTGGAACGTGTACGAGACCTTCGGCAACCCGGGCAAAATCCTGGTCCAGGTGGCGCAGATGCCCGACGGACGCAACTATCTATGGGTGGCGCGCACCGTCGAGCGGCGCGCGTCCCGGTACGGCCAGCCGGGTAAGACGTTCGCGATAGGCCTGGGCTGCGAGCTGCGGCATGCACATCGACTGGTCTATTCCGAAGGTCTTGATCTGTCGTCGGAGGGTGCGACGACACCGATCGGCGTGGGCTGTCGAGTCTGCGAGCGGGACAAGTGCCCCCAGCGTGCCTTCCCGGCGCTTGGCCGGGCACTCGACCTCGACGAGCATCGCAGTACGGTGTCGCCATACCTCGTCCAGCAAGAAGGATGAGGCCCCCGCAAGCGGGAGGGACCCCCAGCATGCGCGAAGACCGACAAGAAGGAGCCCGCCAGTGAGCAAGAGCACCGAAGGCCGTATCCCGTCCCCAGGGCTCCGCGAGCTGGGCCCCATCAACTGGCTGATCGCCAAGGGCATGGCGCGTGCCGTCAACGCTCCCGAAATGCACCTGGCGACCACACTCGGACAGACGGGCACCCGGTTCTGGCCGTGGCTGGCCTATTCCGGCGCCATCCTGCGCGGCACCAAGCTCTCCACCCGAGACACCGAGGTGGTCATTCTCCGAGTGGCCCATGTGCGCGAATGCGAGTACGAGCTACAGCACCACACCCGGATCGCGAAGTCCGCAGGGATCGACGCCGCACATCAGGACCGCATCTTCGCCGGGGCCGGCTCCGAAGGCCTCTCCGACAAGGAACGCGCGCTCATCACCGGCGTCGACGAAATCCTCACCACAAGAACGCTTTCCGACCAGGCGTGGGAGGAGCTCTCGAAGTTCCTGGATAGTCGCCAGCTCATCGGCTTCACACTGTTGGTTACCCAGTACGACGGTCTGGCCGCGACCATGTCATCGCTGCGGATCCCGCTGGACCACTAGTCCCCCACAAGTGGGAGGTGCCCCCAGTCGAGCATGGCCATCAGATCCTCGTTGTAGCGGTCGCCCACCGCGGGAGCGACAGTCTCCAATTGCGATAACTGCGCATCGGAGAGGGTCACATCCGTGGCAGCGGCGTTCTCCTCGACACGAGCGGCCTTCGTAGTCCCGGGAATTGGCACGATTTCCTCGCCACGAGAGAGCAGCCAGGCCAGCGCAACCTGAGCCGCTGTCGCCCCTGTCTCGGCCGCGACGGATTCCACGGCGCCGACGATCGCACGGTTCGTGTCGAGGTTCTGCTGACTGAACCTCGGCAGGTTCTTACGGAAGTCACCGTCTGCCAACTGGTCCGCCGACCGGATGGCGCCTGCCAGGAACCCACGGCCCAGCGGCGAGTACGGCACCAGACCGATACCCAGCTCCCGCAGAGTCGGCAGCACCGCGGACTCGACATCACGTGTCCACAACGAGTACTCCGACTGGACCGCCGCTATCGGATGTACGGCATGAGCGCGGCGGATAGTCGCCGCCGACGCTTCCGACAACCCGATATGGCGAACCTTGCCCTGCGTCACCAATTCGGCGACTGCGCCGATAACCTCCTCGATCGGAATCGAGGGATCGACGCGATGCTGGTAGTACAGGTCGATGTGGTCGGTCCCAAGTCGGCGCAACGATCCCTCGACCGCAACAGCGATATTCGCCGGCGAGCTATCCGGCTGGAACGTCGCACCGGTGGCATGCGAAATCAATCCGAACTTCGTGGCCAACACCACGTCATCCCGGCGGTCCGAGATTGCCTTGCCGACAAGCTCCTCGTTGACATACGGGCCGTAGATTTCTGCGGTGTCGATCAGGGTGATTCCCACATCGAGCGCACGGCGGATGGCCTGAATGGACCGATCGGCGTCTGGACCCTTATCCGTGTCGAGGGGTTGATACCCCGATGACATCGACATGGCGCCCAAGCCAATTCGCGATACTTTCAGCTCACCGATCTGCGTGTACTTCATATCAGTTCTTCTTTCCTCCAGCGGATTGAGCCGAGGCACCGTTGACCGACTCGGTGTAATACGCAACCTTGAAATCCACGACCCTGAGATCCTCGGTAAGCCTTTCCATCGCCGCCAGGATCCGGACGCGCTGCGCGAACAGCAGCTCCAGACGCTCGGCATGGGTCTCTTCGCCGCCCACTAACAGCTCGATGAACCTGCGCATATCGCGAACCGGCATACCGGTGCGGCGTAACCGCAGCATCAGCTCAACACGTTCGATGTCGTTATCGCTGAACCGGCGACGGCCTCCCGCATCGCGTGCTACCCGGGGAAACAGACCTTCGCGTTCGAACCAGCGCAGCGCATCGATCGACAGACCGGTCCGCTGGGCGACGTGCGAGATGGGAAACCCTGCATCTGTGCTCACAGCTGCCACGGTAGAACCTGGAGTCGACTCCAGGTCAAGGCCAAGCTCGACTCACTCGGATCGGACAGAAAAGCGCAGGACGCGACGAAAGTCGTCGCAGGTACCGGCGACGACGCCGGGAGCGCCGTTGACACCTTCTTGACGGCACCTCACCATCGGTTCATGCGCTTGGCCCCGGACTGTAGCTAGGCGCGCAATCTCATTTGCGCGCTGACTGTTTCAGTTCACCTCCCGTAATCGAAGGGCCCTTCTCAGCATGTCTGCTCCGCACCGTCAGCTCACTGTCAACGGCAGATCCCTGCATGCCGCCGAATCCCACGGACTCGAACGCAATGCCGTGGGCTCCTGGGGTGTCTTCGCGCAGGGCCTGGCGGCGGCCGCACCCAGCGTCGCCGTCGCGACGGTGCCGTTTTCGCTGTTCGTGGCGGCAGGCAAAGGCGCCGCCTGGGCCGCCGTCATCGGCCTGGTGGCGGTCATCCTGATCGCCACCACCATCAGCTTCCAAGCCAAACGAACGGTGTCCTCCGGTTCGTTGGGCACCTATGCCGGCAACGGGCTGGGACCCGGTGTCGGGTACGCCGCGGGATTCAGCCTGCTCATCGGGTACATCACCTTCGCCACCACCGGCACCCTGGGCGGAGTGCTCTACTTCGAGTCCTTCCTCGAAGCCTTCGGAATCCACTCGGAAGCAACCGGATTCAAACTCGCGCTGGTCGCGGTGATAGTCGCGGTGGCCGTCTACCTGCCCTACCGCGGAGTCTCCATCTCCGCCAAGTACGAGCTCGTCTTCGAAATAATCGCCACCGCACTGATTTTCATCATTATCGTGGCCTCATACGTCAGCTACGGCTGGCACATAGATACCGAACAGTGGTCCTTGTCCAACCTCGGTAACAGCACCACCTTCATCGCCGCAGTCACCGCGGTGGGTGCGTACGCGGGGTTCGAAAGCGTGGCATCTCTGGGCGCCGAATCCCGAGATCCGCACCGCACCATCGCCCGCTCCCTGCTGCGCGTGGTGTTGATCATCGGCGCGCTCTACATCCTCGCGACCTACCCCCAGATCCTGCAGTTCAGGAACATCGACGGCGACAGCGCGATACTCCCGCAGGTCGCCACGAATTCCGGTGTCGCGTGGGCTATTTACCCGATCAGTCTCGCGGTGACCATCGCGTTCATCGTGTTCGTCACCGCCGTCATCAGCTCGGCGGCACGCGGATTGTTCACCCTCGCACATGAAGGTGCACTGCCGACGGTTCTCACCCGCGTGCATCCCGTCTACAAGACCCCGATTGCGGGTATCGTCCTCATCGGGATCATCGCGGCAGCCTTCTCGGTCACCGCAACGCTCAGCTCGGTCGGCCGTCTCGTATTCGACGTGTACGGCAATTACGTTGCGAATTGGGGCTTTCTCACGAGTTACCTACTTGTGGTGGTGGCCACCCCGATCTGGTTGTACCGGATCAAGGCACTGACTCCGGCCCGCCTGGCGGTATCCGTCGCCGCCACCCTGGCGATCGGATACGTGATCTTCAGCAACTTCTATCCTGTGCCCACGTTCCCGTTCAACATTCTGCCGCTCATCTTCGGCACGATCCTGCTCGCCGGGCTGCTGCGTTACTGGTACCTACGGGCACGACGCCCCGAGGTGGCGGCCCGGATCGGTTCCATCCAAACGCTTTCCGAGGACGAACAAGAACGATTGGCCGAGCTCGGCATCCTTGAAGTCCTGCACGAAGAAATCCACGAGAAGCAGGAAGCCGAGCCAGAACCCTCAGCCGCCGCCGATTCAGGAGTCCTCGTCAAATGACTATCGCCGCCGCCCCCGATGCCACCCCGTATCAGGGAGTGAACGATACCGAGTTCGACGAGTGGACGCACGTCGCCCAGCGAGTCGCCGGCGAGCTTGCCGAGACCGCGCTCGAACGGGACCGGGCCAACCAGAGTCCCATCGCCGAGATCGCGCTGCTGCGTGACGGCGGGCTGTTGTCCTTCGCCACTCCTCGCGAATTCGGCGGCGCCGGGGGAAGTCTGGGACAAGCCCTGCAGCTCAGCCGCATCATCGCAGCCGCGGACGGGTCGATCGGCCAGCTGCTGCTCTACCACTATTCGAATGGTGTCTGGACCTACATTCTCGGGTCCCCGGCGCAGCGCGAGTACATCGCACGCGGGGTCGGCGAGCAGGGCTGGTTCCAAGGCAGCGTGAGCAATCCGCGCGACCCCGGTATCACCGTCATCCACACGGATGAGGGTTACCGGGTCAACGGTAAGCGCACCTTCGCCACCGGTGTCGCTGTCGCGGATCTGATCACCGTGCTGCTCTATGAGGACAAGCCGGTCAATGCGATCATTCCCCGCGACCGGGAAGGGCTGCGGTTCAACGATGATTGGGACAACCTGGGGCAGCGGCTTACTGCCAGCGGCAGCGTCGAATTCCACAATGTGTTGTTACGCGATGACGAGGTACTCACTGGCCTCGCAGAATTCAGCGGAGACCAGGAGCGCCGCGACGGGCTCCGCACGCTGTTCAGCCAGCTGATCTTCGTGCACCTGTACCTCGGGATCGCCGAGGGCGCACTGGCCGCCGCCGTCACCTACATCCGAGAAAAGGGCCGTCCGTGGCCGGAGGCGCACTCCACGGAGGTGACCGAGGATCCGTACCACCTGCAACTGCTGGGCCAGCTCTCCGCGGGGATCGCCGCGGGAATCGCGCTTGCCGACGCGGTGACATATGAGTTCGAGCAGACGCTGGCACTCGGTGAGGCGCTCACCGCAGTGCAGTGGGGTGAGCTGGCGATCCGGGTGGACCAGGCCAAATCCGTGTCCACTCAGATATCCCTGGACGTGACACATAATATCTACCAGGCAACCGGCGCCCGGTCGACGGCCAATTCCGTTGGACTGGATATCTATTGGCGCAATGTGCGCACGCACACCACCCACGATCCGCTGCCGTACCGGCAGCGGGAGATCGGGCGTTACCTACTGACCGATGAGTGGCCGTTACCGCGCAGCCTCAACGGCCTCGGCCGTCTCGCGAATACCACCCAGGGCAAGGCTTCGTGACGGACGTCCGGTTCCTGCAGACACCGGCGGAACGCGAGCGCGCCTTCGCGGTGTTCTGGCGGTCCATGGTGGGGCTGCCACCCTTGGGTGATGTCGCTGTCGACGAGTTACTGGAAACCGGAAGATATTTGGGCGCCTTCGACGGCGAGGAGATTGTCGGCGGGGCCGATTCGTATACCAGCTGGCTCACCGTCCCAGGCGGCTCTCGGGTTCCGCATGCCGCCGTCACACACATCGGGGTGCTGCCCACGCACACCCGGCGCGGCATCCTCACCTCATTGGTCACCCAACAGCTCACCGATATCGCCGCGCGCGGAGAAATCGTCGCGAGCCTGCGTGCCTCCGAAGCGTTGATCTACCGGCGCTTCGGGTACGGCGTCGCGACCAGCAGCGCGACGTACCGCATACAGCGGCGGCGAGCATTGCCGCAGAACGTGATTGACGGTGGCCCCATCACGCTGCTCGATACCGCGGCCACAGCGGAACTACTGTCATCGATCTACGAACGCGCCGCGTGGACGGGATCCATCGCCCGCCCACCGCAGTGGTGGCGGCTACACGAGCTCATCGACACAGGTGACCCCGTCAAGCCGTACGTGGTCACACACGAGGACGGCTACGTACGGTACCGGCCGCTGGACACCTCCAGCTGGTTCACCAGCAGCGCGCGGACGGTAACCGTTGATGATCTTGTTGCACATAGCGATAAGGCTTACCAAGCGCTTATCGGCCATCTGCTCGGGCTTGATCTGGTCGATGTCATCGAACTCGCCCCACGCCCAGTCGACGATCCACTTCCCCACCTGGTGACCGACCCCCGTGCGATAGAGGTCACTGGCATCCGCGACGAGACCTGGCTGCGGTTGGTCGATGTCGAGGCGGCATTGGCAGCCCGCACGTACGCGGACACTGCACCCGTGGTGATCGAAGTCCGGGATGACCTGCTGCCACACAACTCGGCACGGTTCGCCGTAGGTTCCGACAAGGTCCGTCGCACCCAGCACATCCCGGACGTATCGCTCGACGCCGCGGCCCTTGCCTCGGTCTATCTCGGCGGCAGCACCTGGACACAACTGGGCCGGACCGGATTGGTCTCCGCACATTCGGCCGGGGCATTCGACACCGCCGACACGCTGTTCTCTACCGGTGCAAAGCCTTTCGCCGGTACCAATTTCTAGGAGCGCCATGAGCACCCGTCAACTTCATCTTCTCGCATTCGGAAACGTGCGTTCGGGTGGCGCGTGGCGGCTGCCCGGCGTGCAGAACGGCCCTGCCAATCAGCTGGACACACTGGTCAAGACCGCCAAAGCTGCCGAGGCGGCCAAGTTCGATGCCATCTTCTTCGCCGACGGGCTCAACTTCGGCCCGGAAGCCACCTGGGCACACAAGTCCACCGAGGACTTCGAACCACTCACCACCACCTCGTATCTGGCCGCGGTTACCGAGCGTCTGGGGTTGGTAGTCACCGGCTCTTCCACATTCCAGCCGCCATACCACCTGGCACGCCAACTGTTATCCCTCGACCACCTCAGTTCCGGCCGCGCCGGATGGAATCTGGTCACCAGCTTCGCGCAGGCGGCTGCCGCCAACTTCGGTGACCGCGGTTTCCTGCCACACGATGAGCGCTACCGACTGGCCGAGGAAACGCTGCACGTCATCAAGACCCTGTGGCACTCGTTCGAATCAGGCACCGTTGTCGAAGACCGAACCGGCGGAATCTATAGCGATATCAGCAAGATTCACGTCGCCAATCATGACGGCGAGTTCCATCAGGTCAAAGGTCCACTTGGGGTTACGCCGTCCCAACAAGGGCAGCCGGTCATCTTCCAGGCCGGATCGTCCGCCACGGGAAGAGCCTTCGCCGCCAAGCACGCCGAGGTGGTGTTCACGGGTCAGACCGATATCGACCGCGCCAAGAACTTTTATCGGCAACTCAGCCAAGAGGCCCGCGCCGCGGGAAGGACCAGCTTTCCTCTCGTCACACCCTCGCTCGGGGTGGTAGTCGGATCCACCGACGCCGAGGCACAAGCTGTCGAATCGACCGTCTACGAACACTTCATCCCCGAGTACCAGGCGGGGTGGCTACTCGAGGTGGATGTCGATGTGATCGGGGCCGACCTGGACGGACCCGTTCCCGCATCCGCCTTCCCGGAGAGCACCGAGACCCATCGGACCGCACTCGCGGGGTACAAGCACCTTGCCACCGTGGGTAATCCGACGGTTCGGGAGTTCCTGTACCGCACCCTGAACGCATTCGGAACCCGGTTCGTCGGCTCCGCCGAGCGTGTGGCCGACGAGATCGAGCGATGGTTCACCGAAGGGGCCGCCGACGGGTTCATCCTGAGCACCTCGGGATTGCCCGGTCAGTTCGAGCTTTTCACCGAGCAGGTGGTGCCGATATTGGTGCGCCGGGGCATCTTCCGCGCCGACTACACCGGGTCGACACTGCGCGAACACCTGGGTCTACCCTGGCCGGCTCCGGTGCGCACACCCGCTGCCCTAGCGCGCTAGCCCTCGACTGCGACAACCTCGCGCAGCGTTCCGTCGGTGACGTCGTACACGAAGCCACGCACGCTGTCCTTCCGCGGAACAAACGGATTGTCCTTGATACGCGCAATGGATTGGCGGACATCCTCGTCCAGATCGGTGAAGGCCTCGGCGGACCACGGCGGCTTGATCCCCGTCTCGTCCTGAATCGAGCGTTTGAAGGCGTCGTCGGTGAAAGTCAGCATCCCGCAGTCGGTGTGGTGGATGAGGATGATCTCCTCCGTGCCGAGCAACCGCTGGGAGATGGCCAATGACCGGATCTCGTCCTCCGTGACAACGCCACCGGCGTTACGGATGACATGGGCATCACCCTCCCGCAGCCCCAGCAACCCATAGGGATTCAGCCGGGCATCCATGCACGCGAGGACCGCGATCTTCCTGCCCGGCGGCAGCGGCAGACCACCCTTGTCGAAGCTGGCCGCGTACGCCTTGGCATTGTCAAGCAGTTCGTCAGTGGTCGACATGACGCGACGGTATGAACCCGTCCCCGCGTCGTCAACGGTTACGAACGCCCTGATCCAAGGATGCGGGAGCTAAGGCCTCAACCGCGAACAGACGCTTATTGCACAGAGCTGCCAGGTGGCATGTGCAATAAGCGTCTGCTCGCGAGAAGGGGTCCGGAAGATCAGAAGTTGATCATGTGTCCCGCGAGGCCGTGCAGCGCTTCCTGCAGCGCCTCGGACAACGTCGGGTGCGTGTGCACGTTGCGGGTCAGCTCGTTGACCGTCAAATCCCACTTCTGTGCCAGCGTCAGCTCGGGCAGCAGCTCGGAGACATCCGGGCCGATCAGGTGCCCGCCAATCAGCTCACCGTACTTGGCGTCGGCGATGAGCTTCACGAAACCGGTCGGGTCGGCGAGGCCGTGTGCCTTGCCGTTCGCGGTGAACGGGAACTTGGCCACCTTGACGTCGTACCCCTCGGCGCGCGCCTGCTCCTCGGTCAGCCCGAAGCTGGCGACCTGCGGCTGACAGAACGTCGCGCGCGGCATCATCCGGTAATCGCCGAGCTCCAAAGTCTCTGCACCGGCGATGGTTTCGGCGGCGACGACGGCTTGGGCCTCGGCCACGTGGGCCAGCTGCAGCTTGGCGGTGACGTCACCGATCGCGTAGATGTGCGGCACGTTGGTGCGCATCCGCTCGTCGATGGCGATCGCGCCGCGGTCGGTCAGCGCGACACCGGTCTTCTCCAGACCAAAGCCCTCGACATTCGGCGCAAAGCCGATGGCCTGCAGCACCTTATCGGCGACGAGCTCACTCTCCTGCCCGTCCTTGCTGACGCGAACGGTGACCTGGGAACCACTATCGGTGATCGACTCCACCTTGGTGCCGGTGAGGATCTTGACACCCAGCTTCTTGTACTGCTTCTCGATCTCCTTGGACACCTCGGCGTCCTCGTTGGGCAGCGCCCGCGGCAGGAACTCGACGATGGTGACGTCCACGCCATAGTTCTTGAGGACGTACGCGAACTCCATACCGATGGCACCGGCGCCCGCGATGATGATCGACCCGGGCAGCTCGCGGGTGAGGATCTGCTTCTCGTAGGTGACCACGTTCTCCGAGAGCGAGGTCCCGGGTACCAGCCGCACACTGCTGCCGGTGGCGAGGATCACGTTGGAGAAGGTCAGCGTCTCGGCCGAACCATCCGTCAGCTTGACCGACAGTGTGTTGGCATCGGTGAAGGTGCCGACGCCCTCGTACTCGGTGATCTTGTTCTTCTTCATCAGGAAGTGCACACCGGCGACACGGCCCTCGGCGACCTTGCGGCTGCGATCGAATGCGGCACCGAAGTCGAAGGTGGCCTCACCGCTGATGCCAAAGGTCTTGGCCTCCTTGGTGAAGATGTGAGCCAGCTCTGCGTTGCGTAGCAGCGCCTTGGACGGGATGCACCCGACATTGAGGCAGACTCCGCCCCAGTACTTCTCCTCGACGATGGCTGTCTTTAGGCCCAGTTGGGCTGCGCGAATAGCCGCAACATAGCCACCGGGACCGGCTCCGAGAACGACGACGTCATAGTGTGCAGTCACGATCCCCACCCTAGTAGGGCACCGCTACCCGGGGTAGGTCAGCGGTCTCGGTACTGCATGCCCCAGGTGCGCAGCGGCTCCGGGCACAGTGATTGGACACCGGGGTACGAGGGCGCGGTGCACGCCACGTATCCGTACTTGAAGCCTGCGGCCGCCACCGAAATGGCCGGTGCCGTCAATATGGCGAGGGCCAGGGCAACGACTATGGGACGCGGTTCCACCATGGCCAGCAGCAGCGCGACCAACACACAGGTAAACACCCAGATCAGCACGTAGGCGACCGAAACGAGCCGGTCACGCGGGAGCAGTGTCTCGAACCAATGCTGGTACAGCAGTAGTCCAATCGCGCCGGCGGGAATCCATACCCCCAGCAGCACGAGTAGCAGCACCCAGCGCTTCAGGAACGCAGGTTCTCGCTCGGCGAAAACCCGGATGGGCTTGGCGGGCTCGTCGGCGACCACGGGTACCGCGCCGGTGAGCGGGTCGGGAGTCATCGACTCGGCCGACGTCGCCGGCATCGCACCGGTGCGGTCGGCGCCGACGTCGAACGCTTGGGTCAGCGGCAACGCGTCGGTGTCCAGGCGGCCGGTTCGTTCAAGGTCGTCGTCCTTGAACGCTGAGAACGCGGTGAACGTGGAGGTATCCAGACCGTCCCTGATCTTGACGCCATCGATGCCTCCAGTGTCCGTCTCGGGCATGGCCGAGAACGCGGTCACCGCTACAGGCTCGGGTGCATCGTTATCGATCTGCACTTCCAGCGGATCGGCGAGATCGCCCTCGACGAGGCTGGGCTTCTCCACCTGGTCCACCAACTCGCTGGTATCGACCTTCTTGTCAGTCGTCTTTTCGCTGTCAGACACCGTGAATCACCTGTATCGCCGCCAGAATCCCGAACCACCCGGGAGAGATCGCCAGAACGAATGCCGCCACCGCCGTCATCCATTTGCGCGTGGACGCAATCAAGATCAGGAACCCAATCAGGCTGGGTACCGCGACGACGAGACCGATAACGAGGTCGGGTCGGACCGCCTCGTGCACGATCAAGGTGCCCGACATTCCGACGCCGAGTCCTACTGCTATCCCCAGCAGCATCGCGCTAGCTACAACCTGCGCGCGTGGCAGTGGTATCACGACAAAGCTCCTGCTCGGTGTTTATTTACGCCCCCGGGCCACCTCCGACCATACTGCGGTCCCTGGCACACTTGCTCACATGACCTCGGCGCGCCGCTCCCCGGACCCATATCTCTGGCTTGAGGACATCGGCGGCGACGAACCGCTGACCTGGGTACGCGAACGCAACGCGATAACTACCAGCGAGTTTTCCGGGGCACGTTTCGAGGCGATGCGCGGCGAGGCGCTGGCGATTCTCAACACGGACGCGCAGATCCCCTACGTGCGCCGCCGGGGCTCGTACCTCTATAACTTCTGGCGCGACGCCAATAACTCTCGCGGCCTTTGGCGGCGAACCACATTGGATCGATACCGCCTGGACGATCCACAGTGGGACGTCATCATCGACGTCGACGCCCTGGCAGCCGCCGAGGGAGAGAACTGGGTCTGGGCCGGCGCGACCGCGCTGCGCCCCGAGTACCGCAGGGCGCTGGTCAGTTTGTCGCGCGGCGGTTCGGACGCGGTGGTGGTGCGTGAATTCGATCTGGAAACACGGCAGTTCGTGTCGGAAGGTTTCGCGCTTCCCGAGGCCAAGACTCAGATCGGTTGGATCGACGCCGATACCGTGTTCGTGGGCACCGAATTCGGACCCGACAGCCTCACGGACTCGGGGTATCCACGTCTGGTCAAGCGCTGGAAGCGCGGGCAGCCTGTCGACGACGCCGAATTGGTGTTCAGCGGTGAATCTTCAGACGTGATGGTGGGTGCCGGCTTTGACGACACCCCGGGCTTCGAGCGGACCCTGATCAGCAGGGCCACCGATTTCTTCAACTCGGAAGTGCATGAGCTGAGTGTCGATGGCGAGCTGCGGCGCATCGACGTGCCCACCGACGCCTCCGTCTCGGTTCACCGCGAGTGGCTGCTCGTCGAGCTCAAATCGCCGTGGCAGCTGGATGCCGTCGAGTTTTCGGCGGGGACGCTGCTGGCGGCCAACTATGCCGACTTCCTTGCCGGCAATCGCACCGTGACCCCGGTGTTTGTTCCCGACGAGCACCGGAGCCTGCATCACTACGCGTGGACCCAAGACAGGCTCACCGTCGCGATCCTGCGTGATGTGGCCAGCGAGATCCTGGTGTTCACCCCGGGTACCTGGGACTCGGGGCCGCTGACCGGGGTACCTGAGAACGCCACCACACAGATTGTCGCCGTCGACGACCTGGGCGACGAGATATTCCTTGACACTTCGGGTTTCACTCAGCCGTCAACGCTGCTACGCGGTGAAGCAAGCACCGCGGAGGCCTCAGTACAGCCCATCAAGTCGGCACCGGCCTTCTTCGACGGTGAGTCCTTTGAAGTGGCTCAGCATTTCGCACAGTCCGACGACGGGACGTCGGTTCCGTATTTTGTGGTGCGCCCCAAGGGTTCCGACGGATCGGGTCCCACCCTGCTCGGCGGCTACGGCGGCTTCGAGGTCGCCAGGACTCCCGGGTACGACGGTGTACTGGGCAAGCTGTGGCTATCCCGCGGCGGCACGTACGTGCTGGCCAACATCCGCGGAGGCGGCGAGTACGGGCCCGTATGGCACACGCAGGCGATGCGCGAGGGTCGCCATCTCGTGTACGAGGACTTCGCCGCCGTCGCGCGGGATCTGGTGGTGCGAGGCATCACCACCGCGGCACAGCTGGGCGCACAGGGCGGAAGCAACGGCGGCCTGCTGATGGGCGTGATGCTCACGGCCTACCCGGAGCTGTTCGGTGCGTTGGTGTGCCAGGTGCCGCTGCTGGATATGCGGCGCTATCACCTGCTCCTGGCCGGCGCCTCCTGGGTTGCCGAGTACGGCGACCCGGACAATCCCGACGATTGGGAGTTCATCTCGAAATACTCCCCCTACCAAAATATTTCGTCAGATCGACGGTACCCGCCAGTTCTGATAACCACCTCGACCCGCGATGATCGAGTGCATCCCGGACATGCACGCAAGATGACCGCGGCACTGCAGGAGGCCGGGAAACCGGTCTGGTACTACGAGAACATCGAGGGCGGCCATGGCGGAGCGGCCAACAACGACCAGTCCGCTTTCAAGGCCGCGTTAGCCATCGAGTTCCTCTGGCGGCAGCTCGCACCCTGAGCCGAAATCTCAGGGCGATCCCCGATGCGGCCACTGCGCCGCGTCGGCAGAATGACGGCATGAGTGAAACCAATACCGTTCCACCATGGGTCAACAAGATGGTCAAGGGCGTGCTCCGCAGCCCACTGCATCCCGTGATCAGCAGCAATATCGCGCTGTTCACATTCACCGGACGTAAGAGCGGTACGGAATACAACGTCGCCGCGACCTACGTTCTCGACGGCGACGTCCTGACGGTATTCACGGACAGGACCTGGGCGAAAAATCTGCGAGACGGCCGGCCTGTGACGGCACTGATACGCGGCAAGAAGCTGCACGGCACGGCCGAGCTGTTTACCGGACCTCAGATCGCCGGACCGTTGGCCGACCTGCTGCAGCGGGTGCCTCGAGATGCCAAATATCACAATGTGCGACGCAATCCCGACGGAAGCTTCGATCAGTCGGATATCGACCGGGCTGCCGCAGTGGAGCACATGGTGAAGATCCGGCTAGCGGCGCAGCAATCCGCCTAGCACCCCAGAGACGACGCCGATCGCGATCACCAGGCCACCGGCGGCCATCGTGAGGCTCAGCCAATGATGAGCGTTGCTCACCGCCTGGGTGACCAGGCTGTCGGCCACATCGCGGAGATTGTCGGTTATCCGGTTCAACGGCCGATCCAGGTAGCGCCGACCGATCTCCAGCCCCGCCCAGCCGGCCGCACCCACGAGTAGCGCCGAAATACCGAGCCCGGCAAGACCCTTGGCGCGGCTATGCACCGCCAGCTGGGTGAGCCCGGCGAGAACGAGGGTCAGACCGAGGGATATCCACACGACGAGCTGGCCGAAGCGTGCCACCGGCACCAAACGCCCCGGGGTCAGGCCACCCAGATTGTCATCGGTAACCGAGACCCTCAGCGTCTCCGGCGCCTTGATGGAAAGACCTTGCGGCACCATGCTCTTGATCATCGGCGCCAGGTCAATCTGCCAACTGCCCTGCGAATCACGGTGCGCCGAGCTGGAGTTCGTGAACACCCATTGGTGCGCCACCCGATTCACAGACGCGAAGTCGTCACGGAACTGCGGCCCACTGGTGTACGCGGCGGTGAGTGCGGCGACCTGGGTCTCGTTGACGCGCGAACCTTGTTTCTTACCCAGCGATACGATCTGGGTGGTGAGCTCCTCGGCGATCGCGTGCTGGACCTTCGGATCGGCTGCCGCCGGTGCCGTCAGCGCTACGTAGCCGTTCTCGTCGACAATCCCGGACTGTGCCCAGGCCGCCGCCACTGTCACGGCCAGTGCGGCGGTGGTCAGCAGCCACAGCAGGACCGCGAAGAGGAATCGCATTGACCCCAGGTTAGTCCGGCGGGCGGGAGCGAAGCGACTTTGGGGATCTAGTCCGTGAGCGCGCGTCCCAGGATCAGTGGATCGGCTTGGCCGACAACTTCGACATCCTTGTCGTCGTAGTCGAATTTGCCCAGAACGTGCCGCATCGCGTTGACGCGGGCCCGCTTCTTGTCGTTGCTCTTCACCACGATCCACGGTGCGTGGTCGGTGTCGGTGAGCGAGAACATCTCTTCCTTCGCCTTGGTGTAGGCGTCCCACTTGTCGAGCGATGCCAGGTCCATCGGCGAGAGCTTCCATTGCCGCACCGGATCAACCTGCCGGATCGCGAAACGGGTGCGCTGCTCGGCTGACGAAACGGAGAACCACAGCTTGGTCAGGCTGACGCCGTCGTCCACCAGCATCTGCTCGAAAAGCGGTGCCTGGTGGATGAATTCAGAGTGCTGCTGGTCGGAGCAGAATCCCATGACCCGCTCGACACCGGCCCGGTTGTACCAGGACCGGTCGAAGAACACCATCTCCCCCGCAGCGGGCAGATGCGGCACATACCGCTGGAAATACCACTGGGTGCGCTCGCGCTCGCTGGGCTTCTCCAGCGCGACGACGCGGGCACCGCGCGGGTTGAGGTGCTCCATGAACCGCTTGATGGTGCCGCCCTTACCCGCCGCGTCGCGACCCTCGAAGAGGATGACGTGCCGGGCACCGGTGCGCTTGCTCCAGTTCTGCAGCTTGAGCAGCTCGATCTGCAGCAGCCGCTTTTCCAGCTCGTACTGCTGGCGGCTCATCCGCTCGTCGTACGGATAGTTCTCCCGCCACGTGTCTACCGCGACACCGTCGGGTGAAATGAGTACCGGATCATCGTCATCGTCATCGTCGACGGTGTAGCCCTGTGCGGCGGCGGTAATGGTGTCGGTCACCAGCGGAAACTAACCGCACCAACCGTCGCGTGGATGGCCGGTGAATGAACGTGAGGTGTCACGCTCGAGGTTCTTCGCGCAGGAGGCTCATCACCGCCGGAAGGGGCGCAACGCCTTGTTGGAGAGCTTGGTGAGGCTCTTGAGCGCCACTGGTGCCAGCCAGCTCGGCCCGCTGTACCAAAGCGGCTCACTGGGCAGAGTCACCCGGGTGTCGACAATGGCCTCGGTGCGGCAGTACTTGAGCAGGCCGCTGGCGCCGCCGAAGCGAGAGCCCATACCCGAACCCTTCCAGCCGCCATGCGGCGCGGTGAGGCAGGACAGGTTCATGATTACGTCGTTGATATTGACGGTGCCGCAATCAAGTTGCAGTGCAACACGTTCGGCACGCTTACGATCCTTGGACCAGACGCTCGCCGAGAGGCCGTACTGGCTGTCATTCGCCAGCGCGATCGCCTTGGATTCCTCGGAGAACCGCATGATCGGCAGTGTCGGCCCAAAGGTCTCCTCGCGCATGCAGTCCATCGAATGGTCGACGTCTACCAGCACGGTCGGGGCGTAGAAGCTGCCTCCGCCCGGGACCCGCGCACCGCCGGTAAGCGCTCGCGCACCCGCCGAGACGGCCTGGCGCACATGCTGGTCCACGACTTCGAGCTGGGCCTCGTCGATAATCGCGCCGACACTGTGGTCCAGCCCGGCACCGATCTCCAGGCTCCGGACCTCATCGACCACCAGGTCGACGAACTGCTCGTAGATCGAGTCGTGGACGTACACCCGCTCGACGGATACGCAGGTCTGGCCGGCGTTGAACATGCTGCCCCACACCGCGGCATGCGCGGCGCGCTTGACGTCAGCGTCGGAGAGCACCAACATCGGGTCCTTGCCACCGAGTTCCAAGCTGACCGGGGTGAGCCGACGCGCGGCGCGCTCCATGATCTTCTTTCCGGTGGCCGTGGACCCGGTGAATTGGATGAAGTCGACGTTGTCGATAAGTGCCTCCCCCACCTCACGCGCGCCGTGGACGATCTCGAACACGGGCGGCGCACCGATCTCCTCCCAGCCGCGGGCAATGAGTTCATCGGCGAGTGGGGTGCGTTCGGAAGGCTTCAGTAGCACCGAACAGCCCGCCAGTAGCGCCGGTACAACATCCCAGTATCCAAGCGCCACAGGGTAATTCCAGGGCGATATGACACCGACGACCTTGCGGGGCCGCTGGTGCAGCGTGATCTTCTTGGTGTTCATCGCGATTGAGGAGGCGGGTCGCGACTCGGGCGCCAGGAATTCCGCGGCACGCGGCGCGTAGTACGCGATGATGGCCAGGATCGACGGAATTTCGATGCCCGCGTCGATCTTCGACTTGCCGGTCTCGGCGATCAGCTGAGCCTCGATACGCGGGGTGTTATCGGTCAGCCACTGCGCGAACCGCGCCAGCACCTTGCCACGCCCCTCAGGGCCGAGGCGTTCCCAGGACGGCTGCGCCTTCGCCAGTTGCGCGGTGATCACGGGGATATCCGACGGATCGGTCCAGTTCACCTGGCCGACAACCTGCCCATTCGCGGGATTGCGCACGTCATGGGTCATGTTGCGGGCAGCAGTGACGGGATTTTCAGACGTCGTTGTCATTGTGTGAGTCTAGGCATGAGGTGACATAAGTCGCACCCCCAGCTCGCTCCCGAGCCTGCGTCCAGTGCGAGATTCCGGCGGATTCTCCGCGCTCAGCGCAGACTCGCGACGCACTAGCCCCGCGGGATGATTCCGCGCAGGTACGCGGCCTGCCCCAGGTGTTGTGCGCAATCGTCGACGATGCTGACCAACCGGACGCTGGCCGTGACCGGGGGATCCCAATGTTCGTCGACGACGCGCGCGAGTTCCGCATCGGTCAGGGTCTCGACGTAGCGCAGCGTCATCTCGTGCACGTCACGGTAGTAGCCGCTCAGCTGGTCGGCTGTCGCGATGACCTTGGCCACGTCCTCCGGCGTGTGTCCGTACCCGTTGGAGTCGGCCGGCAGATCGAGACCGAAGCGCGGTTCCCAGCCGCCGGCCGTCCACACCGGCTCCTCACCGGTGATGGCGCAGATCTGCGCGTCCTGACACCGCGCCGAATGCCAGATCAGCCAGGCGATGCTGTTCGCGGTCGGAGTGGGGCGATGGACCAACCCCTCATCGGGAACACCGTCGGTCACCTCGCCGACATGTTCGATGATCCGAGTGAAGCTGTCACGCAACAGTTCCCGCGCTGAGGCCGCCGCGGTTGCATCCGTCATGGCTTGACGGTACGCCGGGGCTTGGCCACCGGTTTAGTCGGCGGTTTGATCATCGCAAGGTTGCTCGCCAAGCAGCCGCAGACGAGTACCGCCAAGATCGGCAGCACCAGAGCAGTGTTCAGCGAGAACGCATCGGCCAACCAGCCGATAAGGGCCGGGCCGCCCAGCACCGCGACGTATCCCGTCCCGACCACTCGCGAGAGCACCCTGCCCTCGTGCTGTTCGTCGATATTGCCCGCCACCGTGAACACCTGGGGGACACCGCCTGCGAGACCGAGGCCGACGGCCGCCCATCCCACCAATGTGAGCGGCAGCATCGGTGAGGCGATCACGACCACCAGGCCGACCGCGGCCAGCGCGCAACCCCAGCGCACCACCAGCACCCGACCCACACGTGCCACCAGCTTGTCGACGGTGAACCGACCGACCGTCATGGCGGCCATGAACACCCCGAACGTGAAGGCTCCCTGGGAATGAGAGGCGCCCAGATGCTCCTGCGCATGCAGGCTGCTCCAGTCCGTCGCCGAGCCCTCAGAGAGCATGAGCAGGAACGCCAGGAGGCCGAGTATCCACACCTGGCTGCGGCGATAGGCGACAGCCGGAGGCATCGTGTACGGCATCGTGTCCGGCGCTTCTGTCTCACCCGCTCGTAGCCTGCCCCGCAACAGCACCGTCCCAGCGCATGCAAGCACCGCCAGGCACAGCACGGTGACGCCGAGAACGGTCACCAAAATGGGGATGTGCAGCGCGAAGGCACCCGACCCGATGCCTGCTCCCACCACATTGCCGACGGAGAACACCCCGTGGAACGAGGCCATGATGGGCCGACCGTAGAAGCGTTCGACATCGACCGCGGCGGCGTTCATCGCCACATCGGTGACACCGACCGCGACGCCACATAGGAACGCGCCGATCGCTGCGGCCAACATCGTGTGCGCCGACAGCGGGAAGTTGACGCCGATCGCCATGGCGGCGCCTCCGGCGACGGCGATGGGACCACTACCGAAACGGTCGACGAGCAGACCGCTGAGTTGCATACCCGCGAGGGCACCGCACCCCAGAACCAACACCACGACGCCGAGCATTGAGGAGGACATGCCCGCGGCCTGTTTCATCGTGGGCAGGTGCACCGCCCAGGTAGCCACCACCAGGCCGAACGATGCAAACACGCCGATCACGGCCACCCGCATACGTAGCGGTTTCGTCAAGAAAAATCCTCACCTCGGGCATTGAGCCAACGATCGCGCACCCACCACGACCTCGGCGAGCAGCACTCACCGGTACCTCTGGTCCACAGTAGTTGCCCCGGGCCGAGTGGACATTCACACACGGTGTTATTCGGCCGATGTCTGCGCAGATGTTCTCTCGGGCAGCGGGGAACATATCCCTTGATATTCATATGACTTTATGGTGATATGAATCCATGGACGCCTTCATGGTGATCGCAGATCCGACCCGGCGCCGGATCATCGACACCCTTCGTGAAGGGGCAGCCGATGTCACGACATTGATCGAGCGGCTCGACCTTTCACAGTCCCTGGTGTCCAAGCACCTCGGCGTCCTACGCGACGCCGGCACGGTGCGAGTGGAGGTCGCCGGAAAACATCGCGTCTACCACTTGGCCGAAGATCCCCTGCCCGCCGTGCTGGCGTGGGTGACGCCCTATCACCGCAAGTGGGCCAATGCGCTCGACCGCCTGACATTTCTCATCGACAGCGATGACGACAAGGAAGAAGATGACCGTGACCAATCCCCTGGCCGCTACCCTCGCCCCCTGCGATGACCACGAGGGCAAGTGGGTTCTCGCCATGTCCCGCGACTTGCACCACCCGCCGGAGAAGGTCTGGCGCTGGCTCGTCGACCCCGACAAACTGCGCCAGTGGTCACCCGCCGTACCCGATCGTCCACTGGATTCCGTGGGGGCCGCGCACGTTCAGGAAACCTCGGCCGATCCGGTGCTCGACGGCGAAGTACTCACCGTCGATCCACCGCGCGAGCTCATCCACCGCTGGGGTCCCGACGACACTCTGCGCTGGCGAATCGAACCCACGGAAACCGGATGCCGACTCACCCTGGAGCATTCGATGTCCGATCGCGGCAATGCCTCCGGAAACGCCGGCGGTTGGCATATCTGCCTGGACACGCTCACCCTCGCCGTTGACGGGAAACCGCGTGGCCGAGTGGTCAGCATGGGCGCCATGGAACACGACTGGCAACGCCTCAACGACGGGTACGCGGCGATACTCGGCTGAACTCTCACAAAATTTGCCCGCCCACAGCCGGGCAACCAGGGGCCAGCCAGTTAATTTGACTACGCAAAGCTACCTAAAATCGCAGATCAGCGCCAACTACACGTGTAGTGGCAAATTTGCGCCGATTGCCCGTTTTGACCGTTCAGGCTATGGCGAAAAAGCTTTGCCCTTTCTACTCTCAGGCCACCGCATTCGGCATCGGCGCCGAATGTTGCCACGGGAGGGCTTGGTATGGCTGCGCAGCATTCTGTTTTGGGGAAACGTCGCTCACTCAAGCGCTCGATAGCGACTGCTGCCGCGGTGGCGGCGACATGCACCGTCCTGGCACCAGTCGCAATAGAGTCGCGAACCATCGCCTCGACGCTCGTGTCCTATGTCATCGGAGTCGGCGGCCGTGGTGATGGCCCGAGTGCGAACATTCCCGCCAAGCTCGGTGGCCTCGACGGCTTCTACAACTCGTCCTCCGATACGTACGTCCCCGTCGCATATCCGGGGACGATGTGGCCCGTCGACAGTCTGCAAGACAAGACCTTTCGCCAATCTGTCACGGAAGGGCACACCGCACTTGCTCAAGAAATCGCAACGCATCCAGGGGAGAAGGTCATCGTTGGCTATTCACTCGGTGCTGTAGTCGTCAACGAGTCACGCAAGGACCTCGGAAAGCAGTACGGGCCTGAGGGAAACCCGGACATCAAATTCGTCCTGATCTCTAACGCTTACAAGCCCAACGGGGGCATTCTGGCCCGCCTCCCAGGTATCTGGATTCCGTTCATGGACATCTACTCGACCGAGCCTGCGAAACCAGGCATCTTCACTACGACGGACGTCACCAACGAGTACGACACCATCGGCGACTTCCCCGCATACTTCAATCCGCTCGCCGTCGCCAATGCCCTTGTGGCATTTCCGTATACACATCCTGACCAGTTCTACGACAACACCGATCTGAACAAGTACGACAACGCCGACGCCATTCCGGATAAAACCCAGACGGAAGGCAACAAGACCACGTTCCACTACGAAGATGGCACGACCAAGACCGTTATCGCCAACGCGAACGGCTCCACATCCACCTACTACGTGGTGCATACCGAACACCTCCCGCTGCTGCAGCCGCTGCGCGCTCTCACCAATCCGATAGGCGCCTCCTTCGTGCTCGATGCCATCGAACCCACCCTGCGGGTGTTCATCGACATGGCCTACGACCGCGAGACCAGCCCGGGCACCGTAAAACCGTTCAGCCTCTTCACCCCAACTAAGAACATCATCGACGCATTCAAGAAGCTCCCCGGCGCCATCGAGGAAGGCGCCGAGAACTTCCAGAACGGACTGACCGGCTCGGCTCCCAAGCAACCCGCACCGGCCGACAAGCCCGCCAATCCCCCTGCGGACCCAGCGAAGGCCACGCCACCCGCAGCCCAGAAACCCGCACCCGAGGCCCCCAAGGCGCCGGTCCTCACCCTCACCACATCCGAGCCGACCACTCCCCCGGCGCCGACCAAAGTCCCCGATCCCACCGCCATCGCAGTCAGCGCCACCACACGGACGACGCCGGAAATCGTGAACGCCACCCCCGCCGTAACCGGTACGGCCTCCGCGCCGACGACCGAGGCGAAGCCTGAAACCAAGCCGGAAGCAAAGGCCGATGAGAAGCCCGATCAAAAGCCCACGCTGACGTCCGTCAAGGACACCGACAAACCGACGAACACCACAAAGCCCACCCTGCGACTTCCAAAACTTCCTGCGTCACAGTCCGGGACGACCCCGAAGAACCCGAAACTCCCGTCAATCAGAGACAGCCTCAAGTCGATTCCGGGCCTGGGTATCAGCAAGGCACCCAGCACCACCACCACTGGTGGCACCGAGACAAACACCGGCCCGGACACGAGCACCAACAAGGGAACAGGTGACACCGGAAACGCCAGTGACTCCGGATCCCCCAACCACGCCAACCCGAGTGACCACTCCAACTCGGGCGATCACTCGAACTCCGGCGGCGGCCGCTCAGCGAGCAACGCGGCCTAGCGCCACCCGCACGGCATCAGCGGCGTCATCGGTCGCGATCGGAAACCGTCCGGTGGTGCGGTTCGAGCGTCAGCGGCCTGGGATCCTGCCGCGGGGGCTCGGCACAGGCACCGAGAGCCACCGCACAAATCAGCCAGATCACAACCCCCGCGTTCCGCACCGGGGCAAGTCAAACATCACCCCTCGGGATAGAAGAGGAAAAGCACGCAGCCCTGCTCAGACTGGGGAATGTGCCAAGACGCCGCGGGTGCATGCAGGAAGGTGCCCGCGGGGTAATCGTTGACCCCGTCATTGAGCACCCCGGAGACGACGTACACCTCCTCCGGCCCGGGGCGATGGTGGTCCTCTCCCACCCATACCGCTCCGGGCGCGATGGTCGTGATCAGCGCTTTCGCACCATTCTCACCCTCCCAGAGCGGTTGAATGGTCACCCCCGGAAAGAGTTCGATCGGCTCGACATCGGCAGCCGATTTCCACGCGTATCCCGGCGCATTGGGACCGAACTGAGCAGGATCACCCTGGAGCGTCGTCATGTGCGGAGCAACCCGATCCGGCCGTCTGGGCATTCCTCGTGTGGGCCGCCGACCATTCGTCGCCTAGACTGGGTGTATGCCAGCCAAGACCGAACCGGCCGCCGACGAAGAATTCGAGCCGCTGGCCGACGAGACTGCACATCAGGCGCAGCGCGTCGTCGCCGCCTACGCCAACGATGCCGATGAATGCCGCATGCTGCTCGCGATGCTGGGTATCGGGCCAACCAAGGTCGACGCGTAGCAGATACGTTTCCATTTAGGAATCAATGAAGCCTCGATCGGATGAACGATCGCCGGTAGAGGCTATTGCCGGCACCTCCGACTTCGTCGTCGTCGCCAATCGCCTCCCGATCGACCTAGTGAAGCTGCCCGACGGCTCCAATAGCTGGAAGCGCAGCCCCGGTGGGCTCGTCACCGCGATGGAGCCGCTGCTACGCAAGCGCCGCGGCGCCTGGGTGGGCTGGCCCGGGGTCCCTGACACCGACGTTGAGCCGGTCTCAGAGGACGACATGGTCCTCTACTCGGTGCGCCTCTCCACCGAAGAAGTCGCCGAGTACTACGAAGGCTTCTCCAACGCCACCCTGTGGCCGCTTTATCACGATGTGATCGTCAAACCGGAATATCACCGCGAGTGGTGGCAGACCTACGTCGACGTCAACCGCAAGTTCGCGGAGGCAACCGCGGCAGTCGCAGCGGAGGGCGCCACAATCTGGGTGCAGGACTATCAGCTCCAGCTGGTGCCCAAGATGCTTCGCATGCTGCGCCCCGATCTGACCATCGGCTTCTTTCTGCATATCCCCTTCCCGCCCGTCGAGCTGTTCATGCAGATGCCGTGGCGCACCGAGATCGTCGACGGCCTACTGGGCGCCGACCTCATCGGATTCCATCTGGCCGGCGGTGCCCAGAACTTCATGTACTTAGCGCGAAGATTGGTGGGCGCCAGCACATCTCGCGCCTCCATCGGTGTGCGCTCGCGGTTCGGCGAGATCCGAGTGGGCTTCCGCACGGTGAAAGTGGGCGCATTTCCCATCTCCATCGACTCGACGCAGCTCGACAATGTGTCCCGCAGCAAGCAGATACGCCAGCGCGCCAAGGAGATTCGCGCCGAGCTCGGTGGACCGCGCAAGATCCTGCTGGGCGTGGACAGGCTCGACTACACCAAGGGCATCGATATTCGACTGCACGCCTACGAGGAACTACTCGCCGAGGGCAGAGCCAGCAGCCGGGACACGGTATTCGTCCAGCTCGCCACCCCCAGTCGCGAACGCGTCGAGAGCTACAAGAAGATGCGCGGCGATGTGGAACAGCAGGTGGGTCACATCAACGGAGAGTTCGGCGAAGTCGGACATCCGGTGGTGCATTACCTGCATCGACCGGTGCCGCGCGAGGATCTCATTGCATTCTTCGTCGCCGCCGATGTCATGTTGGTGACACCCCTGCGTGACGGTATGAACCTGGTGGCCAAGGAGTACGTCGCCTGCCGCAGCGATCTGGGCGGCTCGCTGATCCTCTCCGAATTCACAGGCGCCGCAGCGGAATTACGCCAGGCATACCTGGTCAATCCGCACGATATCGACGGCGTGAAGGACGGTATCGAGTCTGCGCTCAACCAGGCCCCGGAGGAAGGGCGGCGCCGGATGCGGGCGCTACGCCGCCAGGTACTCGCTCACGACGTGGATCGGTGGGCGCGCGCATTTCTCGAGGCGCTGGCGACTCCCGCCACCGGTGACTCGATCGCACCGGAGCAGCCCGCGGTATTGGGCGGCGAGCCTCTCTAGAGTGGCGTGATGTAGGCGATCAACCACTTGTCGCCGACACGCTCATAGTTCACCTGAATCGACGACGAGTCATACACCGGAGTGCGCGACTGGTCGGTGATGGTGCGGTTCATGTACACCACCACCTGCGCCGAGTCTCTATGTGCGGCAATGATTCCGGTACCTACGATGCTTGTCTGGCTGACGATCTTGCGCTGTTTGGCCTGCGGGATGATCTCCCTGTTGGCCTTGTCTTGGAACTCGCGCCGGTACTCAGGAGTCAGCCCCGCGTACTGTTGGTCGAGACTGCGTTCGACGGTCTGGTAGTCGTATCCGAAGATACTTCCAACCTGCTTGCCGGCCTGCTTGATCAGTGTTTCACCGGCGGCCCGACTGGCCTTCGTGTCGACCCTGTGCCAGTACATTCCGCCTGCGACGGCCGACAACCCGATCACGGCGAGCACCACGGTCGCGACGAATACTCTTGTCAACCAGCGCATCAGCTCTGCCCGTCCGGCCACCGCAGGTCATACGCCGTCATGTTGCCCTGCTGATCCTCGGCGACGATCATCCGCATGCGGTACGACTTGGAGGGCTCGTTGACCCCCGAGTCGGCGTTGGTGAGGGTCACGCGCGCGGAGATGAGTATCGAGGCCTTCTTGCTCACCTCGTCGACACTCTCCAGGCTCGCCTTCTTGATCACCACCTCCGAGCTGGACCCGGTTTGGTGGTACAGCGCTTTGAGATTGGCAGTGTTGTCGGGGTTGAACGTGCCCCGCAACGGTCCGCTGGTGCTGTTAACGAACTGGTCGACATTCTTGTCAATGCTGTCCTGGCCGTAAGTCATCATGTTCGTCACCGTCTGCACGGCGGTGTCTACGAAGCGCTGATCGCGCGCGGCCTGAAGGTCATCGCGATGCTGAGCGCGGCCCATGAGCGCTACCGCCACCCCTAAGGCACCGATGAGCACTACCGCGGCCACCGCCGCGACCCGGGCCACCGCGCGCGCGTTACCGGTACGCCGTGAAGCCGCAACGGAGGGCTCGGGTTTCGACCGGGCCTCGGTGCGGCCCAACGAAACACTGATGGGCTCGGCACCGATCTCACCCGTCGGGCCGGCAGGTCGAGCCGCCCGGCGCCGGGTCACCGATGATGAGCCACTTGCGCGAAGACCATCAGGCTGCGGTGGCTCCGTCATATCTTCTTGGGTCATATCTTCTTGGGTCATACCGGCTTCGGCCCCAACATCAGATCCGCCCACGTCTCCGCCTCACTGCCACGGTCCAGCGCGGGCGCATAGACGCTTGGCTGATTATTGCCGTCGAGAAAGACGCCGCTCTTCGGATCATAGGCACGGGCGACCATCGGCTCCGATTTCGCTGCCACCGGCGTCGCATCGCCCGCCACCTGCGGCGGTGCCGGTGCCGGCGGCGGCAGCAGTGTCGGTGTACCCGGGTCCGGCTCGGCATCCGGCGGGATGTTCGGGAACTTATTGGGCGGCAGGATGTTCCGAGGATCCTCCACCGGGGTGCCGTACGGTACCGGCGGGCCACGCCACGGGTTAGTGCCGATCGGCACGTATCCGCGCGGATCGCGGCACAGCTGAATGGTCGGTGCCCGCTTACCGGGGAATTCCTGGCACGGGTAGTTCCTGGCACCGCGCACCGCGCTCGGATCGTTCTGTGCGGTCTTGCAGTACATGTCGTTGGGCAGTTCGCGCAGCGTCTCATCGGCCGGGGTGCGCATCAGCGGCGGCGGCACGAAACCGGTCAGGCACGGCGGCGGATCACCCAGGTTCAGCCGGAAGTCCAACTTCGCGCCCTCGTCCATCGGCGCACCACCCGCCACGGTCAACAGCGCCGAGAACAGCGCCGGGAGAATCACCAGTGACTGCTCGATCGACTTGTTGTAGATAACGCCGACACGACCCAAATTGGCCAGGCTCGCCGCGAGGACCGGGAACGACGGACGGATACCCGCGAACAGTTCGGAGGCTTGCTCGGCAGCGCCCGGCGCCACCTTGAGGAACTGCCGCAGCTGCGGATCGGCCTTGACGAAATGATCAGTCAACGCCGCCAGACTGGACACGCCACCGCGGATGTTGTCACCGCTGCGGATCTGGGCGTCCAGCAGCGGCCCCACCTGATCGATCAATTTGGTGGTGCTGTCGTAGTTGGTGTTGGCCTCTTGGATCAGCAGCCGTGATGAATCGATCAGCCGGGAAAGCTCCTGACCGGATCCGTTGAACGCCTTGAATGCCTCGGCCAGCACCTCGCGCAGCCGGGTATCGGCCACGGTGTTCACCAGGCCGTCCGCCTGACGCAACAAGGTGGAGACGTCGGTGGGAATGGAGGTGCGGTCGGTACCGATGACATCGCCGTGACGGAGACTCCCGGCCGCACCCGTGGGAGGCGGGGTCAGATCCACGTACTGCTCACCGATGGCGGACACGCTCTTGACAGCGGCCAGGACATTGCCCGGCACCTTCACATTGTCGTTGAGCCGCATGTTGGCGGTAACGCCCTCAGGAGTCAGCTCAACGTTGGTCACGCGGCCGATCTGCACACCGCGGTAGGTGACGTTCGCGTTCTCGTACAAGCCGCCCGTCGCGACGAATTTTGCCTTTACCTCGTGATTGCCGATACCGAGGGCCGACGGCAACCGCAGATAGAAGATGGCCATCAGGGCCACGCTGATCACCGTTACCACGGCGAAGATCACCAACTGCGTCTTGATCAGTTTCTCCATCAGCGACCACCTCCCTGCGGAGCGGCCGGTGCAGGCAAATCGAACGGGCTGGTCTCCTTGCCGTTCAGGTTGGCCATCGATCCGATCAGCCATTCCGGCGGGTTCACAACGTCGTTGAAATGCTGCATGTTCGGATCGAAGAACGATGTGGTGAAAAGCGTTTCACCCAGGCGCCGTGCGGTCAGATCGAACGTCACGAACACGTTGAGATAGTCGCCGCGCACCGCGTTCCTCAGGTACTTGGTGCTGAACGGGAACGTGGGCAGCAGGTCGAGGGAGTCGATCAATACGTCGCGGTTCTCTGCCAATGCCCGAACCACCGGGTACAGCCCCTTGAGATCGGCGACGAGATCTTCTTTTGCGGTCCGGAGCACCCGGTCGGTGACCTTCGCGAGGTTTCCTACCGAACGGAACGCCTCCACGATATTGGCGCGGTTCTCGTTGAGCACCTTCAGCGCGGGCTCGATCGAATCGATTGCACGCCCAAGGCTTTCCTTGTGCTCAGCCAGGACTCGCGAGAACTTGTCGATGCCCTCGATCGCCGAAACGATGTCACCGCGCTGAGCGTTCAGCGAGGAGATCAGCGTGGCAAGCTTGGGCAGCACCTGGGTCAGGTTCCCGGTGCGCCCCTTGAACATGTTGTAGGCCTCGTCCGTGATGTCTTGTATCGCACCGAGATTGCCCTTGTTCACCACGACGGACAATGCAGACAGCACCTCTTCGGTGCTGGGGTACTTACCGGTCCGACTCAGCGGAATGGTCGCGCCACCCTTCAACCGCCCCTCCGCGGGCTCCGCAGTGGGGGCGGCCAGCTCGATGTGCTGCGAGCCGAGAAGACTGGTCTGGGCGACCTTCGCAACAGCATTGGCAGGCAGCTGGACTTGCGGGCCCAATGCCACCTTGACCGCCGCATACCAAGACCCATCGGGTTTTTGGGCGGCATCGATACCGGAGACACTGCCCACAGTGACGTCGTCCACCATGACCGGGGAGTTCTGCGGCAACGTGGTGACATCGGGTAGTTCGACGGTGATCGTGTAGGAGTGTGAGCCGTGTCCTGCAGTTCCCGGAAGAGTCAGCGAGTTGAGCCCATTGAACTGACATCCGCTCGCGACTACGGCGACACCAACACTGAGCGCCATGCCACGCAATATGTTTCGGCTCATCGTGGCGCTCCCGGAATCATGGGCGTTGCCTGATCCGCCGCTGGAGCTGCGGGGAATCCCGGTGGCACCGGCCCCGGCTCAGCGGGACGCAGTTCTGTACCGGGAGGCGGCGGTGCGTTGACCTCATCGGGCCCGAGCATCAGTGCGCTGAGGTCCTGGGGTGACGGCTTGGGCGGCGGCGGCGCGCCGTTGGGGCGAACCCAGACCAGGTCCTCACGCGGCGCCTCGGACTTCGCTTCGGTCTCGGGGGTGTCGTAGATGATCTGTCCCTTGTACGCCGAGATCTGGTTGATCGGGTGCAGCAGGATCGGGGCGTAGTTGAAGGTCGCGCGGCGCAGCACGGGACCCATCCGTTCACGGCAGATCTCGGCCCGCTTCAGATACTCGGTCTTGGTACCTGTTTCGAACACACCACCGCAGATGAACTGAACCGGATTGGCCAGGTTCGGAATCGAGAGCATTCCGTTCAACGTGCCGGCTGCCGGGTTGTAGATGTTGTAGAAGTTGGCGAGGCCGTTCGGTGCGACGTGGAGGATCTGCTCGACGTCGTCGCTCTGGTCGGAGAAGATCTTCACGAAATCGCTCAGTTTGTTCACCGAGTCAATGAGCGCGGAGTTGGTGTCTCCCAGGAAACCTCGCACATCGGTGAGTGCCTGGTTGAGCGCGCCAAGGGTGGGACCGAGGTTCTCGGTGCTGGCCGCCAGCACCTTGGAGACCGACGCCAGATGGGTGCTGAACTGTACGACTTGCTCGTTGGAGTTCGCCAATGCATCTACCAGCACCTGAAGGTTCTTGATGGTGCCGAACAGATCCGTGCGCGAGTCCCCCAGCCGCCCGGCCGCTTGTGAGAGCTCACGGACCGAATTGCGGAACGAGTCACCGTTGCCGTCGAAAGTGCTGGCCGCCTGGTTGATGAAATCGCTTACCGGACCTTTAGATTCGCCTTGTGGCCCCAAGCTATCGCTGAGCTTGGCCAGTTCGGTCTTGACCTCGTCCCACTCGATCGGGACCGCGGTCTTATCCAGCCCCAACGACGCCCCGTCGCCCAGCGCCGGCCCCTCGGTGTAGGCAGGGGTCAGCTGAACAAACCTGGCACTCACCAGGTTCGGGGCCATGATGATCGCTTGAGCCCCCTGAGGCACCTTGAACTCGTCGGGGATCTCCATGGTGACCTTCACGTCACCTTCACGCGGCTCGACGGCGCTAATGCGCCCGGCCTTCACGCCGAGAATCCGAACATCATCGCCCGGGTACAGCGCGATGGCAGAGGTGAAGTGACCGACGAGTTTGTGCGTCCCGCGGCTGGGCCACACCCAATACAGCAGGCCGCCCACCAGAGCGACGGCAAGCATCGCGAAGGCGCTCCGCTTGAGCCAAGTCTTTGATGCTGTCATGGCGATTTCGGCCTCATCACTTGGCGTTCACCGATCAGACCGTTCAGGTAGTCCGAGAGGCTGGCAGGCAGCTTGCCGGGCTGGAAGTAGGTGTCGAACATGACGGCGGTCAGCGTGGCGGGCGGGAAGCCGTAAACGTTGACATGGAAGCCCGGTCCAGAGGACACAACCTCACCAAGGGCTGTGCCGTATCCGGGTAGGCGTTTGAGTGCCTCGCTGATGTGCGCCTTCCGCTGGAGCAGATCGTCCAGCACCACGCCCAGCTTCTCCATGGTGGGCCGGAACTCTTGGCGGTTATCGGCCACGAATCCGCTGATCTGCTGCGAGAGTCCCTGGACTCGGTTGATCAGCTCACTGATGGCCAGACGTCGCTCATCGAGCGCGGCGAACAGTTGATTGCCGTCGGTGACAAGCTTGTTCACCTGCCCGGCACGTTCGGACAGGATCCCACTGACCGATTTGGCGCGCGCCAATAGTTGTTCGAGCGCGGCATCGCGGGCGTTCAGCGTGCGCGACAGGGAAGCGACACCGTCCAGAGCGCCACGCAATTGCGGTGTGGCATCACGCATCGCGTCGGTAAGGACCTGCAGCGACTGGTCCAGCTGCGCCTTGTCTATCCCCCCAGCGGCTCCGCCCAGGTCGCTCAGCGCGGTGTTGAGCGTGTACGGAGTCGTGGTGCGACCAAGCGGGATCTCGGTGATGCGACCCGACCCAAGCGGGGTGACCGAAACCGATTTCTCGCCCAGCACGGTGCTGGTCCTGATCGCGGCCAGTGACTGGTCGCCGAGATGGATGGAACGATCCACCGTGAAGGTCACACGAACCTTGTTGCCCGTCAAGGACACATTCTTAACTTGACCCACCTTGATGCCCGAGACGAAGACGTTGCCGCCCGCCTCGATGCCTCCGGAGTCCGCGAAATACCCGGTGTACTCCCTGCCTTGCGGCCAGAAGGGCAGGCCCGTGTAGCCGAAGGCGACGAGCACCACCATCGTCACCGCGGCGATACCGAAGATGCCGGTCCGTACCGGATCTTTCTCCCCTATGTCACTCATTCTTGAAGGAACACCTGCCCTTCGATGGGTCGGGCGGTCCACCAAACGGGATCAACCAATCGGTTCCGACGGGTCCGTTGACCTTGATCCGGATGGAGCAGTAAAAGATGTTGAAGAAGGATCCGTAGGCGCCAAGAGCGTTGAGCCGCAGGTAGTTCTCGGCCAAGTTCTCGACGACGACGTTGATATCGGCCTTACGCTCGTCCATCCGGGTGGCCAGCTGGCGCGTTTGTTCGATGGTGCCCTTGATATACGGGCGGGTGTCCTTGAGCACCGATTCCAGCGATGAGGCCGTCGAAGCAAGCGGCGGCAAGGCGCCGGCAATCACGTCGCGTTGTTGTGCCAAGCCGGAGACCAGCTGCTGCAGCTGATCGACGCTCGATGAGAACTGGCTGCTCTTCGAATCGAGGGTGGCAAGCACTTCGTTCAAATGGTTGATCACATCGCCGATCAGCTGATCGCGTTCGGCCAGTCCTGAGGTGAATGAGGAGGTGTCGCCCAGCAATTGGGAAAGCGTCCCACCCTGGCCCTGCAGGATCTGAATGAACGCGTTGCTGATCTCGTTGACCTTCGCGGCGTCGAATCCCTTGACCACCGGCCGAAGTCCGCCGAGTAGCGCATCCAGATCGAGGGCGGGCTGGGTGTGCTCCTTGTCGAGCGTTCCGCCGTCGGGCAGCTTGCGCAGCTCTCCAGGACCTGAGGAGATCTCCAGATACCGGTCGCCGACCAGGTTCTCGTACCTGATGATCGCCCGGCTAGAGCTGTAGAGCTGGTATTTCGAATCGACGTCGAAGGTGACGTCGACATTGTTGTCCCGGCTGAGAGACACATCCTTGACGCGCCCCACCGGGACGCCGGCAATGCGGACCTTCTGCCCGGATCTCAAATCGGATGCCGTGGTGAAGATTGCGTGATAGCGCTTGCCCGCACCGAACCGAAACTCACCGAAGGTGATGATCAGACCCGCCGCCACCAGCAGCATGACCACGGTGAAGACGATGACCTTGACCTGTGTGCTTCTGTTCCTCATTTAGAACTCACTTCGCTTCGCGAAGGAGCCGTTGTAGAGGTACTGCAGGGTGTCGGGAGCGTTGACTTGCAGTTCTTCCACCGGCTTGTACGGGATGTAGGCGTTATCGGTCACCAGGAAGGGCGATCGGTACCAGGAACCGTTCTGCGCCTTCGTCGGAATATTCGGTAGGCCACGGCAATTGGGTCCGCCTGAGCCGTTCACGATGGGCAGGCTGTCCGGATACGTGTATACCGGCGCACCCAACGGAAAACTGTTGCTCAGGAACAGACCTGGCCGAACGCCACCGATCAGCGGTGTGAAGGTCACCAGCGCTTTGGAGATCGCCTGCAGCGTGCAGGGAATTTCCGGCGAGTACCTGCCGAGCAGTGTGGTGGGGGCCCGTAACCGCTGCAGCGCCGCCGTGAGGTCTTTCTCTGCGGGGGCAAGGGTTTCGTATCCGTTATTGCCCAACCCGATGGCGGCCAGCAGCGTCTGCTTGAGGTCCTGCTGCTGGTCGACGATCGTGCGGCTCAGGGTAGGCACATTGTCGAGGATGCGCACGATGTCCTGCGCGGAGTCGCCGTAGATCTGTCCCACCTGCGCGGCCTTCTGGAAATCTTGCTGCAGCACAGGAAGTTTCGGATTCAGCTGATCCAGGTATTGATCGAGCTCAACAAGGCCCTGCCCGAAGTTGTCCCCGTTCCCGCGCAATCCTTCACCGACGGCGGTCAGGGTGGCGTTGAGGTTGACCGGGTCGATCTTGCCGAGCAATCGGGCGAGGTTCTCGAACACGGTGTTGACTTCGAGGGCCACCGACTCGGCGGTCACCGTCGCACCCGGTCGCAGCGATGAATCCGAAGGCTGTTGCGGAGCGAGGAATTCCACCGACTTGGCGCCGAACACCGTGGTACCCGCGATGCGGACAGTGGCGTTCGACGGAATCAACCTGAGGTCTTTGGTGTTGACGGCGAGTTCCAGCTTCGCCTGCTCGCTGGCATAGGTGATCGACTTGACCTTGCCGATCTGCAGGCCATGGAACTTGACCTTGCCGCCCTCCTCCATCACCAGACCGGCCCGCGGCGAGACGACGGTGATGGACTTGGTATCCGAAAAGGCGTCGTTGTAAGCGAAATAGGTCAGCGCGGTGAACCCCACCAGCAGCGCAGCCAACACCGTGCCGGCAAGCCGGACGGATCGACGCGATGAGTCTGCGGATGACATCTGGTCCCTAGCCCGAAAGGTTGAAGTGGCCGGACCCGCCGTACACGGCGAGCGAGATGAACAGGGTGACGAGCACGACCACGATGAGAGAGGTACGTACGGCCTGACCGACAGCAACGCCCACACCGACCGGTCCGCCGGAGGCGTTGAATCCGTAGTTGGTGTGCACCAGCATCACCACCACCGACATGACGATCGCCTGCAGGAATGACCACAGCAGGTCGGTGGGTACCAGGAAGGTGTTGAAGTAGTGGTCGTACACACCCGGGGACTGGCCGTTGATCACCACTGTGGTCGCGCGGGACGCGAAGAACGCCGCCAGCACCGACAGCGAATACAGCGGAACGATGGCGATTAGCCCGGCTACCAAGCGGGTGGACACCAGATACGAAATCGCATGCACCGCCATGGTTTCCAGCGCATCGATCTCTTCGGCAACCCGCATGGCACCGAGCTGAGCGGTCGTTCCGGCACCGATCGTCGCCGCCATCGCGATACCTGCCACCACCGGCGCGATGATGCGCACGTTGAGGAAGGCCGATAGGAAGCCGGTGAGCGCCTCGATACCGATGTTGCCGAGTGAGGAGTAGCCCTGCACCGCGATAACGCCACCGGAGGCCAGCGTCAGGAACACCGCGACGCCCACGGTGCCGCCGATCATCACCAGGGCGCCCGTGCCCATGGTGATCTCGGCAAGCACCCGGATGGTTTCCTTGCGGTACTTCGTCAACGCCGCGGGGATGTAGCTCAGGGACTCCGCATAGAAGAGAGCCTGCGCACCGAACTTGTCGAATGAGCGCCCCAGACCACGCATATACCGAACGGTATAGGAGGTAAGCGTGTGCGTCGAAAGATACGGTCCGGCCACTAGATAGTCGCCTCTTTGCGCAAGTCGCTCATCAGCGAACTTGCTTCTTCGCGCAAGTCGCTCATCAGTGCTTCACCAGGACCCGGACGCCGATGGCCGTCATGACCACATTGATGACGAACAAACAAATAAAGGAGTAGACGACGGTCTCGTTGACCGCATCGCCCACGCCCTTAGGCCCACCCTTGACGGTAAGTCCGCGATAACAGCCGACAAGACCGGCGAAGACGCCGAACAGGAACGCCTTTACCTCCGAGATCATCAGCTCGCCCAGACCGGTGAGCACCGTCAGGCCGTTGATGAAGGCTCCCGGGTTGACGCCCTGCAGAAAGACCGAGAACACATAGCCGCCGACCATGCCGATGGCACACACCAGGCCGTTCAGCAGCAGTGCGACGAACGTCGACGCCAGCACCCGCGGCACCACGAGCCGCTGGATCGGATCGATGCCCAGCACCTGCATCGCGTCGATCTCCTCGCGGATGGTGCGGGCACCCAGGTCGGCGCAGATCGCCGTGGCACCGGCGCCCGCGACGACGAGCACCGTCACCACCGGGCCAAGCTGCGTCACGGTGCCGAAGGCCGTGGCCGCACCGGACAGGTCTGCGGCACCGATCTCGCGCAGCAGGATGTTGAGCGTGAAGGCGACCAGCACGGTGAAGGGGATGGCGACCAAAAGCGTCGGCACCAACGAGACCCGTGCGATGAACCATGTCTGGTCCAGGAACTCCTGCCCCTGGAACGGGCGGCGGAACATGTTCCGAAACGTGGCCAACGACATGGAGACGAAGCCGCCGACGGCACGCGCTGGCGCCGCGAGCTGCTGCTTCAACCTTTGCTCCTGTCTCACACATCGCTGCCTCGCCCGACAACTCGGTTAACGATCGACGTGTACCTACCACGCTGTGAGGCGCATCATATTAACGAGAAAAAATTCTTAGTGTCAATTCATCTATGGGCGGGCAAATCGCACACCGCGTCCACTTTGCGCTGGGATTTTGATGCGATATCTAGAACTGGTTCTATTCCGGATCGCACCGCCACCCTCATCGTTCCTTAATCTTCGACCATCAGTGCGGTCGCCGAAAATGTCCTCTTGGGATCATGTCCAGCAAAGAAATCAGCCAGGGCCGAATTGAGTGCCGACGGATCCCATGCGTCCGACTCTGCGGTGAACTTCGCTTCCACTGTAGGCGCAGCCAGCAGCGTCACGGTCGGCCCGTACACGATGAACAGCTGACCGTTCACGGCTTCGGCGGCGGGCGAGGCGAGGTACCGCACCAGGGACACCACATGCTCGGGTGACAACGGGTCGACAGAACCCTCCGGTGCCTCACCGAAGACGTCGGCGGTCATCGCCGTACGGGCACGCGGGGCGATGGCATTGGCGCGCACTCCGGAGCGGCCGAGGGCACGCGCCGCCGACAACGTCAGCGCGGTGATACCCGCCTTGGCGGCGCCGTAGTTGGCCTGACCCTCCGGCCCCAACAGGCCTGCCTCCGAAGACGTATTAATTAGGCGTCCGTATACGGGGGCGCCCGCGGCCTTCGCTGCATTGCGCCAGTAGGTGGCCGCGTTACGGGTCAGCAGGAAGTGGCCACGAAGGTGCACACGGATAACGGCGTCGAACTCCTCGTCCGACATGTTGAAGAGCATCCGGTCACGGGTGATACCCGCGTTGTTGACCACAACATGCACTCCACCAAGTGATTCGGCGGTGGAGATCAGCTCGTCGGCCGTGGTGCGCTCACCGATATCGCCCGCGACGGTCACTCCCTTGGATCCCACCGCCGCGATCTCGTCGAGCACATCGCTCTTCTCTAGGGCGGGCGCGATGTCGTTGACGACGACCGTCGCTCCGGACCGGGCCAGACCGATCGCCTCGGCGCGGCCGAGACCAGCGGCCGCTCCGGTGACAATGGCGACCCGACCACTTAGATCGGCATCAGCAATCGCGCTCATAGATATATCCCTTCAGTCCATGCTTTCCGGACGCACCCGACCACGCCGGCTCCGTTCGTTCGAACTCAACGGACCGGGTGGTTTACGAATGCCTCTAGTCTTTGCGAATCAATGCGGCGCGCGGGCACTCCGCGATCGCCTGCTCGACCAAATCTTCCTGATCGGCCGGTACTTCCTCCTGCAGGATGACGACATAGTCGTCGTCATCGACGTCGAATACCTCCGGAGCGATCCCAAGGCATACCAAGTTGCCTTCACACCGGTCAGGAACTGCACCGACACGCATAGGAAACCTCCTCATTGGGGCATTCCGACGCTTTCCGACTCTCCGAGCCGACGCCATCGTTCAAACTGGGCTGTATCGCCAGACTACGACACGTGACCGTCGACACAACCCCCGTGACGCCAGGATCGCTGGGCAGGGTTTGTGCAGTGAAGTCGCGTCTGGACTCCCTAGACTAGAACGTGTTACAAATCTTGTGTCAACGTGGGTCACACCTGAGAGCCACGGCAGCGGAGGTCACACATGCACATCGCTTACACGCCCGAGCAGGAAGAGCTGCGCCGCGAACTGCGCGCGTACTTCGACAAACTGCTGACCCCGGAGCGTCGCGAGGCCCTCGCGTCGAATCAAGGTGAGTACGGCAGCGGAAACGTCTACCGCGAGACCGTTGAGCAGATGGGCGCCGATGGCTGGCTGGCCCTGGGCTGGCCCAAGGAGTTTGGCGGCCAAGGCCGTTCGGTGATGGATCAGCTGATCTTCACCGATGAGGCCGCCGTCGCCGGTGCCCCGGTGCCGTTCCTGACGATCAACAGCGTCGCGCCGACCATCATGCACTTCGGCAGCGAAGAGCAGAAGAAGTTCTTCCTGCCCAAGATCGCTGCGGGACAGCTGCACTTCTCCATCGGTTACTCCGAGCCTGGCGCGGGCACCGACCTCGCCTCACTGCGTACATCGGCGGTCCGCGACGGTGACGACTACGTCATCAACGGCCAGAAGATGTGGACCAGCCTCATCGAGTACGCCGACTACATCTGGCTGGCGGTGCGTACCAACACCGAAGTGAAGAAGCACCGTGGTATCTCGATGCTCATCGTGCCCACTACCGCCGAGGGCTTCTCGTACACCAAGGTGCGCACCATGGCCGGACCCGGCACCAGCGCCACCTACTACCAGGATGTGCGCGTACCGGCGACGAGCCGGGTTGGTGAGGAGAACGCGGGCTGGAAGCTGGTGACCAACCAGCTGAACCACGAGCGTGTCGCACTGGTGTCGTCGGCACCAATCGTCACCGCGCTGCGCGAGGTCCGCGAGTGGGCCCAGAACACCAAGGGCCCGGGTGGCCGAATCATCGATTCGGAATGGGTTCAGCTGAACCTGGCCAAGGTGCATGCCAAGGTCGAATACCTCAAGCTCATCAACTGGGAACTGGCGTCCACCACCGCCGCCCCCTCCCCCGCCGACGCCTCGGCTACCAAGGTCTTCGGTACCGAACTTGCCACCGAGGCCTACCGCCTTCTCATGGAGGTTCTCGGAACGGCCGCAACGCTCCGTCAGGGCTCCCCGGGCGCGCAGCTGCGCGGCCGCGTCGAGCGGATGCACCGGGCCTGCTTGATCCTCACATTCGGCGGTGGCACCAATGAGGTTCAGCGCGACATCATCGCGATGACCGCACTCGGCCAGCCTGCCGCGACACGCTAGCTCTTACAAACTAGAAGGGCTCCACACACTATGGATTTCTCCCTTACCGAGGCACAGACCGACCTCGCCGGCCTGACTCGCACCATCGCGTCGGCGGTTAGTACGCCGGAGCGGCAGAAGGAACTCGACAAGCAGGACAGCCGGTTTGACTGGCAGCTCTGGGCCAAGCTCGCCGAGGCGGACATCCTGTCCACCGCGGCCCCCGAGCCTGTGGGCGGTGGCGGTTTCGGTGTTCTGGAGCAGTCGTCGATTCTTGTCGAACTGGGCCGCGAACTGGCTGCCGTGCCGTACCTGGAGTCGGTGGTGCTGGCTGCAGGCGCACTCGCCGCCTTCGGGTCCGAGGCGCTACAGAATGATTGGGCCGCACCGGCTGTCGCCGGCAAGAAAGTACTGACGATCGCGCTCGACGGCGAGCCGGGCGAGGGCCCGGTGGCCGCGCGTACCGAGGGCGCAGGCTACGTCCTGACCGGCAATCGCACCTTGGTGCCGTTTGGGGTGGAGGCCGATGCTTATCTGGTGTCCGCCGAGACCGAGACCGGTACCGCGGTCTTTCTTGTGGCCGCCGACGACGCCGGCGTCACCCAGGAGACCCTGGACACCACCGGTAAGGACAGCTCCGCGGAACTCATCCTGTCCGAGGTCCCCGTCTCGGCCGATCGCAGGGTCGGCGGAGAGGCAGTGGTTACGTGGCTGCGACAGCGGGAGTCCTTGGGCCACAGCGCTTACCAGCTCGGCGTGCTGGAGCGGGCCCTGGAGCTGACAGCCGACTACGCGCGTACCCGCGAGCAGTTCGGTAAGCCGATCGGTGGCTTCCAGGCGGTGGCACAGCGACTGGCCGACGGGTACATCGACGTCAAGGGGCTGCGACTGACCTTGTGGCAGGCCGCATGGCGGGTGTCCGAGGACCTGCCCGCCGATGTCGACGTTGCGACGGCGAAGTTCTGGGCTTCCGATGCCGGGCACCGTGTCGCGCACACCGCGGTACATGTACACGGCGGTGTCGGCATCGACGAAGACCATCCGATACATCGCTACTTCCTGGCCGCGAAGCACGGCGAGTTCGCGTCTGGTAGCGCGACGGAGCAGCTGCGCCGCATCGGGCGTGAGCTCGCCGACACCCCTGCCTAGTATTCCAGTGGTGAGCCTTCCCCCGGGGGACCCAGAAACGACGGTCACTCAGCTGCTGTTGGGCTTGGCCGATGTCGAGGACCGGGGGTTGCACTTCGAGGGTTCGTTCACGTCGTGGCGTGATCATGTGGCCGAAAGCCGCCGTCTCGCATCCGTACTGCGTGCACGTCTGGATCCGGAGAAGCCGCCGCATATCGCTGTCCTGCTGGAGAACACCCCGACCTTCTCGTATCTGTTGGGCGCCGCCGCACTCGGCGGCCTGGTGTTGGTGGGGCTCAATCCCACCCGGCGCGGCACGGCACTGCAGCGGGATGTTGACCTGGCCGACTGTCAATTGATACTCACCGACTCCGCGAGCTCGGACCTGCTGGACGGCGTCGACTACGTCGATATCGATTCCCTCGCTACAGAATTCCGGGCATCCACGGCGCCCTTGGAGATCCCTGATGTGCTCCCGGGTGATCTGTTCATGCTCATCTTCACCTCGGGCACCAGCGGCGATCCCAAGGCCGTCCAGATCACGCACTCCAAGGTGGCCTCCGCGGGAATCATGCTGTCCTCGCGGTTCGGCCTCGGTCCCGCAGACGTCTGCTATCTGTCGATGCCGATGTTCCACTCCAATGCGGTACTCGCGGGCTGGTCGGTAGCGGTCGCGGCGGGCGCGTCGATTACTTTGCGACGCAGGTTCTCCGCATCCGGCTTCCTCGATGATGTGCGCAAATACGGTGCAACGTATGCCAACTACGTCGGCAAGCCGATGTCGTATGTGCTGGCGACACCGGAACAGCCCGACGACGCCGAAAACACTCTAAAGATCATGTACGGCAACGAGGCGGCATCCGGAGATACCGACCGATTCGCCAAGCGGTTCGGCGCATTTGTCGTCGACGGATTCGGATCGACCGAGGGCGGGGTGGCCCTCGGTTGGGCACCCGGCACTCCGAGCGGCGCGATCGGGCCACTCACGCCAGACGTCCAGATTCTTGACATCAACAACGGAAAATCCTGCCCCCCTGCGATTTTCGATGACAGCGGCAAGTTGATGAATGCCGCCGAGGCGACCGGCGAGCTGGTGAACGTTACGGGGCCCGGGCGGTTCACCGGCTACTACAAGAATCCCGAAGCCGACGCCGAGCGCATGGTCGACGGCAAGTACCGCAGCGGTGACCTGGCGTATGCCGATGAGAACGGCTACGTGTATTTCGCCGGACGACTGGGCGATTGGTTGCGTGTCGATGGCGAGAACCTGGGCACCGCTCCTATCGAGCGGGTGCTCCTGCGCCATCCCGGCATCACCGAGGTCGCCGTCTACGGCATACCGGATCCGACCGTCGGGGATCAGGTGATGGCGGCGCTTGTCGTCGATTCGGATTTCAACCCTGGCTCGCTCGGTGAATTCCTAGCCGCCCAAGAGGATCTCGGGCCCAAGCAATGGCCGTCTTATGTGCGAGTTGCCGAGTCACTGCCACGAACCGCGACCTTCAAGGTGATCAAACGACAGCTGTCCGCCCAGGCGCTGGAGACCGGCGATCCCGTCTGGACGTTGACGAACGGCACCTACACGCCCCACTAGCCCACTTTCCTTCCGCCGAGTGTGTGGATCCGGTCGAAATCTCTCCGAAAATCGACACAATCCGCACACTCGAGGACTGTCGGTGGTCGGTGCAAGGCTGCGACCATGGGGGACGTACCGTGGCCGTTCGTTAGGGATGAGGCACTGGCTAGCGGTCTCGTCACCGGATACGCCCTCCGGCGATTCAGCGCGCTGTACCCCACCGTCTACGTACCGACAGGTGTGGATGTCACACCGCTCAAGCGAGCAGAGGCAGCGTGGCTATGGTCCCGGCGACGAGGCGTCTTGCCGGCATATCTGCCACTGCCATCCACGGCACCAAGTGGCTACCGCAGGATGCTCCCGCGCAACTCATCCATACCAATCGTCGCGCTCCGCAAGGCATATCGCTATGGAGCGACACCCTGGGCTCGGGCGAGTGGGAGATAGCCGACGGTCTCCCCGTCACAACCCCCGCACGGACCGCGTTCGACATCGGACGGCGCACGGGAATTGACCTAGCAGTGGAACGCCTGGATGCGCTGATGAACACCACGGGAATCGCGGTCGCCGATATCGAGACCATAGCGGCACGACACCGCGGAGCGCGGGGTCTCAACCAACTCGCCAAGGTGCTGGGCTTCGTCGACGGCGGCGCCGAGTCACCGTGGGAGACACGCACCCGACTCATCGTGGTGCGCGCGGGATTTCCTCCGACCCAGACACAACTTGTCGTCCGTAACCGCTTCGGCGACTTCATCGCCCGTCTTGATATGGGGTGGAAAAACCGCAAGGTGGGCATCGAATTCGACGGGGCGCAGCATTGGACGAGTGCGGCTCAACGGACCAGGGATATTGATCGCGCCACGGAGCTCGCGGACGAAGGGTGGCGTGTCATTCGGGTGAGCTCCGACATGGTCCGCCATCGCGCAGGAACGATCGTCTCGCGAGTCGCGGAGGCATTCCGCACCACCCTGGCCGCGTAAGTCGAGTGTGCGGATCCGGTCGAAATCTCGCCGAAAATCGACACAGTCCGCACACTCGGCGGTAACGGTAGCGAGGTCCGCAGCTAGCCGCGGATCTGATTCAGCCTGTCGACCGTGCTCTCGAAACCGGACACCAGATCGGCCACGATCTCGGCGGCGGGCCGGATCTCGTTCATCCGCCCGACGATCTGCCCTGCCGGGAAGCAGACTGTTTCCGGGTCGTGCGCGCGGTTCATCCGTTCATGCGCCTCGCTCACCAGAATGTTCTGCAGCGGCATCGGCAGCGGGGTCGGCGCGTCCTCGGCGTCCCAGGCCTGCGTCCATTTGGTCTTCAGCAGCCGCGCGGGCTTACCGGTGTAGATGCGGGTGCGCACGGTGTCACTGGAGGTCGCCTTGAGCAGCGCCTGCTGCACCACCGAATCCCCGCCCGACGTAACAGTTCCCAGGTCGTACTCGGCCGCGGTCAACCAGATCGACCCGGTCCACACCCCGGAGGCGCCCAACGCCAGGGCCGCCGCAGCCTGCCTGCCGCTACCGATACCGCCGGCCGCCAGCACTGGGGCGCTGCCGTCGAGCGCATCCACGATCTCCGGCCACAGCACCATGGATGCCACGTCGCCGGTGTGTCCACCGGCCTCATACCCCTGGGCCACCACGATATCCACGCCGTTCTCGACATGCCGCTTGGCGTGTTCGGCCTTGCCCGCCAACGCCGCCACCGGCACGCCATGCTCATGGGCCTGGTCGATGACATCTTTCGGCGGCGAGCCCAACGCGTTGGCGATCAGCTTGATGGGGTGCTTGAGCGCGACCTCCACATGTGATCGGGCCACCGAATGCAGCCAGCCAAGCACACCGGCCGACTCGCGTTCACCCGGCAGCGGCGGCACACCCAGATCGGCGAGCGTCTTCTGGACGAAGTCCTTGTGCCCCTGCGGGATCAGCTTTTCGATATCGACCGCGGAACCCTCAGTGGGCACCTTGGCCGGCATCACGATGTCGACGCCATACGGCTTACCGTCGGTGTTCTCGTCCATCCAGCTCAGCACGGCGTCAAGCTCGTCTGGGTCGTTGAAGCGGACACAGCCGAGCACGCCCATGCCTCCCGCGCGGGTAATTGCGGCGGCAACCTTCTCCGACGGCGTGAAACCGAATATGGGGTAACGGATCCCAAACCGTTCACAGAGGTCGGTGTGCATGACTCAGGCCCCGGTGTTGACGTGTTTGGTGTTGACCAGGTCTACCTTCTCGGTCTCCGAGACTTCCTTCGCCCAGCGGTAGTCGGCCTTGCCCGCGGGGTTCCGCTTAACCGTGTCCACGATCCACACGCTGCGCGGCACCTTGTATCCGGCGATCTCCTTGCGCGCGTGCGCATCCAGACCCTCAAAAGTGAGTTCCACGCCGTCCCGGACAGAGACGACCGCGCCTACGTGCTGGCCCCACTTCTCGTCCGGAACACCGACGACAATCGCGTCGAACACCGCGGGGTGGCCCTTGAGAACGCTCTCGACCTCCTCGGGGAACACCTTCTCGCCACCGGTGTTGATGGAGACGGACCCACGGCCGAGCATCGTGACGGTGCCGTCGGCCTCGACGGTCGCCCAGTCACCCGGAATCGCGTACCGGACCCCATTGAATGTCTTGAATGTCTCGGCGGTCTTCTTCTCATCCTTGAGGTATCCGACCGGGATGTGGCCGCTCTTGGCGATAAGGCCCCGCACCCCTGAACCCGGTTCGATCGGGTTGCCTTCCTCGTCGAGAACCGTTGTGGTGGAGCTGATCTTGACCGTCGGGCCGCCCGGATGCATCTGCCCCTTCGCCACGCTGCTCAGGCCGCCGGTGCCCGTCTCCGAGGAACCGATGGCATCGGTGATCATCCGGTTGGGCAGCAGCTCAAGGTAGCGCTCCTTGACCGTCTGCGAGAAGAGCGCGGCGCTGCTGGCCAGCACCCACAGCGAGGACAGATCACGCGCCCGGCCCTTATCGGTGTCCAGCGCATCGATGAGCGGGCGGGCGATGGCATCCCCGGCGAAGAACAGCATGTTGACCTTGTTCTTCTCGATGGTGTCCCACACACCGTCGGGATCGAATTCCGGTGCCAGCACCGTGGTCCGGCCGCTGAACAAGGCCATGAAGGTGGCGGCCTGGGTGGCGCCGTGGATCATCGGCGGGATCGGGAACCCGATGAACGGCGCGGCCTCGGCACCCTGCTTGGCCAGATCCCATTCACCCTCCACAACCTCCCCGGTGACGTAGTTGATACCGCCGAACAGGGATCGGTAGATGTCCTCGTGCCGCCACATCACGCCCTTGGGGAAGCCGGTGGTGCCGCCGGTGTAAATGAGGAAGATGTCATCGGGGCTGCGCTCGCCGAAGTCACGCTCCGGGGAGCCCTGGGCGAGCGCGTCGGCGAACGCGACCCCGCCATAGGACGCGGAGTCGCCCTCGGTCCCGTCTTCCACAACGACCGCCGTCTTGACGTTCGGCGTGCTCGGCAGCACGTTGGCGACCTTGTCGCTGTACCGCCGCTCGTGCACCAACGCGACCATGTCGGAGTTCTCGAAGAGGTAATGCAGCTCGGACTCGACGTAGCGATAGTTGACGTTGACCGAGATCGCGCGGATCTTCACAAGCGCAACGAGCGCGACGACGATCTCGATACCGTTTCGGCAATACAGGCCTACCTTGTCGCCGGGGCCGACACCCTGGCTCTGCAGGAAATGACCTAGACGGTTGGCCTGCTCCTCAAGCTCGGCGTATGTCAGCTTCCGATCGCCAGAAATGATGGCGACACGATCGGGCATAGTGTCGATTGCATGCTCGGTGAGGTCGGCAATGTTAAGGGCCATGTCCATAAATTAGAACGTGTTACATTTTTTGGCAAGCACTGTTAGACAAGCCCCGCCCCCGTTCAGGGGCATCCTGGTGGAGGAAAACCATGACTGAGACAGCGACCGCACAGGACGCCCCACACGCCCTCGTCGAGCTTCGCGACCACGTGCTGATCGTGACGATGAACCGTCCGCACGCGCGCAATGCCCTCTCGGGCGAAATGCTGGAGATCATGACGCAGGCCTGGGACCGCGTCGATAACGATCCCGATGTTCGCGTCTGCATCCTGACCGGCGCGGGCGGGTACTTCTGCGCTGGCGCCGACCTCAAGGCCATGAACAAGCGCGCCCCCGGTGACCAGTTCGCCGACGGCAGCTACGACCCCTCGGTCATCCCCGGACTACTCAAGGGGCGGCGCCTTACCAAGCCTCTGATTGCGGCGGTGGAGGGCCCCGCGATCGCCGGTGGCACCGAGATCCTGCAGGCCACCGATATCCGTGTCGCGGGTGAGAGCGCCAAGTTCGGCGTCTCCGAGGTGAAGTGGAGCCTGTACCCGATGGGCGGGTCGGCAGTGCGCCTTCCCCGACAGATCCCGTACACCGTGGCCGCCGACATTCTGCTCACCGGACGTCACATCAAGGCCCTGGAGGCCAAGGAGATCGGGCTCATTGGACATGTGGTTCCCGATGGTCAGGCGCTGGAGAAGGCCCTGGAGCTCGCGGCGATGATCGCCGCAAATGGACCTGTCGCGGTACAGGCCGTGCTCAAGACGATCCGCGATTCGGAGGGCCTGCACGAGAACGAGGCATTCAAGGCGGACACCAAGGTCGGCATCGGCGTCTTCACCAGTAACGACGCCAAGGAAGGTCCACGCGCCTTTGCCGAGAAGCGCGCCCCCAACTTCACCGGGACATAAGACACCACGCATAGTGTGGGCGGGTGACGCCCATGTTCCCGCTGCAGTCGGTACTGCTGCCCGGTGAGCCCCTACCGCTGCGCATCTTCGAGCCGCGCTATGTCGCCCTCGTCCGCGACGTCATGGCCACGGACCGCATCTTCGGTGTCGTGCTGATCGCGCGCGGCCGGGAGGTCGGGGGCGGAGACGTCCGCCATGACATCGGGACTGCCGCCCGTGTCCTCGACTGCGAGTCACTCGGGGCCGAACGCTTCGCGGTGCGCTGTGAGGGTGCGTATCGGATCCGCATCAACAAGTGGCTAGAGGACGACCCCTACCCGCGGGCCGATATCGAACCCTGGCCCGATGAGCCCGACGACCGTGTACTGCCCTTGAGTGCCCTCAACGAGCTGCAGGCACGTATCGAGGATCTGTTACGGCGCGTCGCGACCGTGCAGCAGGTGCGCCTCCCCCGCCGATGGTCGATCGCTACCGGCCTGCCGAGCGGCGCGGAAAAGCGACTGTACGCGTTGGCATCTCGCGTACCGATGGGTCAGGCCGACCGGTACGCCGTGGTCGCCGCCTCAACACTGACAGCCCGGGTGGCCGCCCTGAACGAAGCGGTGGATACCGTCAACGCGATGCTCGACTTCCGCGAATCGGAGCGCTAACGGCTAGGTCAGCGCCGCCAGCTGCTTGACGTGTTCGACACTGCGGCAGCCGACCACCAGCATGGTGACCCCGGCGGCCTCCCACGCCTTGATCTGCTCGCGCACCTCGGCCTCGGTTCCGACGATCGTGGTGTCGAGCACCAGCTCGTCCGGAATCACTTCGGCGGCTTTGTCCTTGCGGTTGGTGCGGAAGAGCTCGGTGACCGCATCGACCACTTCGCCGTATCCCATGCGTCGGTACACCTCTGCGTGGAAGTTCAGCTCGACGGCCCCCATGCCGCCGATGTACAAGGCGGAGAACGGCTTCAGTTGATCGAGCACCGAGCGGCGGTCGTCGGTGACGATCACCTGCGCGGTGGCGGCGATCTCGAAATCCTCGCGGCTGCGCCGCGCGCCGGGGCGCGCGAAGCCCTCGTCAAGCCATTCGTTGTACATATCGGCCAGCCGCGGCGCATAGAACATGGGCAGCCAGCCGTCGGCGATCTCCGCCGTCAAGGCCACATTCTTGGGTCCCTCGGCGCCGAGGAAGATGGGCAGATCAGACCGCAGCGGGTGCACGATCGGCTTGAGCGGCTTACCCAGCCCGGTGGCGCTGCCCCCAGTCAGCGGCAGCGGATAGTGCGGCCCGTCGCTGCGCACGGGGGCCTCACGGGCCAGTACCTGCCGGATGATGTCGATGTATTCACGCGTGCGGGCCAGGGGCTTGGGGAACGACTGCCCGTACCAGCCCTCCACTACCTGCGGGCCCGAGACACCCAGGCCCAGAATGTGCCGGCCGCCGGACAGATGATCCAACGTCAGCGCCGCCATCGCACAGGCGGTGGGTGTGCGCGCCGAGAGCTGAACCACCGAGGTGCCCAGGCGAATTCGGCTGGTATCGGATCCCCACCAGGCCAGCGGGGTGTACGCGTCCGAACCCCAGGCCTCGGCGGTGAAGACGGCGTCAAACCCGCCCTCCTCTGCCGCAGTCACCAGTTCGGCCGCATTGTCCGGCGGTGAGGCCGCCCAGTACCCCAGCTGCAATCCGAATTTCATGGCCCGACTGTAACCGGCGGGATATGCCATGACCACCGCCCTTGCGAAAAAAACTAGAACTTGTTCTACTCGGAGGTGTGACAGCAAGCCAAAGCAGCACATCGGGGCAATTACCCCTCCTGACCGCCCCCCTCGAACTGTCTTTTGATTACACCCGTTCGGTGGGCCCGACCCTGTCGAAGTTCTTCACCGCCCTGCGCGATCGACACATCGTCGGCACCCGCGGCAGCGACGGCCGGGTGCATGTACCGGCAGCCGAGTACGACCCGGTGACCTACGCACCGCTGACCGAAGTGGTCTCGGTATCGAGCGTCGGCACCGTTCAGTCGTGGTCATGGCAGCCCGAACCGCTGGAGGGCCAGCCGCTCGCGAAGCCTTTCGCCTGGGCATTGATCAAGCTCGACGGAGCGGACACCTCGCTGCTACACGCTGTCAATGCGGGGGAACCCGGCGCGATCGAGACCGGCGCCCGCGTGCATGCGGTGTGGGCGGACGAGACCGTCGGCGCCATCACCGATATCGCCTACTTCGCGCTCGGGGATCGACCGGTGGATGTTCCGGCACCCGTTTCGGATCAGGAGCCGGTGACCATGCAGGTCACTCCGATCCGTCTTGAGGTTCAGCACATCACCTCCCCCGAAGAGAGCGCCTATCTGCGCGCGCTGGCAGAGGGCAAGCTGCTCGGCGGGCGTACGGGTTCCGGTGGGCGGGTTTACTTCCCGGCACGCGGTGCCGATCCGCTTACCGGCGAGCCAACCTCCGATCTGGTGCAGGTGTCCGACAAGGGCCTCGTCACCACCTTCGCAATCATCAACATCCCGTTCCCCGGGCAGCGCATCAAACCACCCTATGTGGCCGCCTACGTGCTGCTCGACGGCGCCGATATTCCGTTCCTGCATCTGGTCTATGACATCGACGCGGCGGATGTCCGCATGGGCATGCGGGTCCAGGCTGTGTGGAAACCTAAGGAAGAGTGGGGATACGGGATCGACAACATCCAGTACTTCCGCCCAACCGGTGAACCCGACGCCGACTACGAGACCTACAAGGACCGGATGTAATGACAGACATCGCAGTAGTGGGCTTCGCCCATGCACCCCATGTGCGGTCCACCGATGCCACCACCAATGGCGTCGAGATGCTGGTCCCCTGTTTCCGTCAGATCTACGGTGATCTCGGAATCACCAAGTCGGACATCGGCTTCTGGTGCTCCGGCTCATCGGATTACCTGGCCGGGCGCGCGTTCTCCTTCATCTCTGCCATCGATTCGATCGGTGCGGTGCCGCCGATCAACGAATCCCATGTCGAGATGGACGCCGCCTGGGCGCTGTACGAGGCCTACATCAAGATCCTGAGCGGGCAGGTCGAGACCGCTCTCGTCTACGGATTCGGAAAGTCCTCCGCCGGAATTCTCCGCAGAGCCCTTGCTCTGCAAACAGATCCGTACACCGTCGCCCCGCTGTGGCCCGATTCGGTATCGATGGCCGCGCTACAGGCGCGGCTCGGCCTGGATTCGGGCAAGTGGACCAAGGAACAGATGGCACAGGTTGCCCTCGACGCCTTCAGCCGGGCGCAACGCGTCGACACCGAACCCACAGCAGCCAGCGTCGAGGAGCTGCTGACTCGGGACTACTTCGCCGATCCGCTGCATAAACACGACATCGCGCCCATTTCCGACGGCGCTTCGATCATGGTGCTGGCCGCGGGCGACCGCGCACGCGAGCTGCGCGAAAACCCGGCCTGGATTACCGGGTTTGAACATCGCATCGACTCTCCCGCGATCGGCGGCCGGGATATCACCGTGTCACCGTCCACGGCGGCCTCCGCCGCGGCTGCAACCGGTGGCGATACCGGTTCCATCGACATCGCCGAACTGCATGCCCCGTTCAGCCATCAGCAGCTGATTCTCGCCGAGGCCATCGGCCTCAAAGAGACCACGACGATCAACCCGTCGGGTGGTGCACTGGTGGCCAATCCAATGTTCTCGGCCGGGCTGGAACGGATCGGCTTTGCAGCACAACATATCTGGAACGGTTCGGCACAGCGGGTGCTGGCTCACGCGACCAGTGGGCCGGTGCTTCAGCAGAACCTTGTCGCCGTGCTGGAAGGCAAATAACAGTGGGTACATCTAAGAACCTCGCTGCCGTTATCGGCACTGGGCAGACCAAGTACGTTGCCAAGCGCCACGACGTTTCCATGAACGGTCTGGTGCGCGAGTCGATTGACCGCGCGATGGCCGACGCGGGTGTCGGCTGGGACGATATCGACGCCGTCGTCGTGGGCAAGGCCCCCGACTTCTTCGAGGGCGTCATGATGCCCGAGCTATTCATGGCGGATGCGATCGGTGCGACCGGCAAGCCGATGATCCGGGTGCATACCGCTGGTTCGGTCGGCGGCTCCACCGGTGTGGTTGCAGCCAGCCTGGTGCAGTCGGGCAAGTATCGGCGAGTGCTGGCGCTGGCTTGGGAGAAGCAGTCCGAGTCGAATGCCATGTGGGCGTTGTCGATTCCGGTGCCGTTCTCGGTCCCCGTGGGTGCAGGTGCGGGCGGCTACTTCGCCCCGCACGTGCGTGCGTACATCGAACGCTCCAAGGCGCCGTTGGACACCGGAGCCATCGTCGCGGTGAAGGACCGGCTCAATGCGGCCAAGAATCCGCTGGCACACCTGCATCAGCCCGATATCACCGTGGAGAAGGTGATGGCCTCGCCGATGCTGTGGGATCCGATCCGGTTCGACGAGACCTGCCCGTCCTCAGACGGCGCTTGCGCAATCGTCGTGGCGAACGAAGAGACTGCGGATCGCCGTATTGCCGAGGGCCATACGGTCGCCTGGGTGCACGCCACCGCGCTGCGCACCGAGCCCCTCGACTACACCGGACGTGACCGCGTGAACCCGCAAGCCGGACGCGACGCCGCGGCGGCACTGTGGCGTGATGCGGGTATCACCAGCCCGATCGACGAGATCGACGCTGCGGAGATCTATGTACCGTTCTCCTGGTTCGAGCCGATGTGGCTGGAGAACCTGGGATTTGCGGCCGAGGGCGAGGGTTGGAAACTGACCCAGGCCGGTGAGACCGCGATCGGCGGCAAGATCCCCGTCAACGCCTCCGGTGGCGTGCTCTCCTCGAATCCGATTGGGGCCTCGGGTCTTATCCGGTTTGCCGAGGCGGCCATCCAGGTGATGGGCAAGGCCGGTGACCATCAGGTACCGGGCGCGAAGAAGGCATTGGGCCACGCCTACGGAGGTGGCTCGCAGTACTACTCGATGTGGGTCGTTGGAAGCGAAAAACCGGAGGTGCAGCCAGCATGAGCCTTGCCGATGAAGCCGGACGTCGGTCCCGGGAGGCCGTAGACGCCCGCGACAAGCAGGCGTGGGTCGACAACTTCGCCGAGGACGGCGTGGTCCAGGATCCGGTGGGTCCGTCGCCGTTCGATACCGAAGGCAACGGACATCGCGGCAAGGAGGCCATTGCAGCCTTCTGGGACAACATCATTGCGCCCACCGAGAAGCTGGACTTTATCTTCGACGCCACCTACGACTGTGGCACCCATCAGGCCAATGTGGGCCGGATCGTGACGACCATGAACGGCTACCAGATGACCGCCGAGGGTGTGTTCACTTACCAGGCCAACGACGAGGGCAAGCTCGTAGTGCTGCGCGCCTACTGGGAGTTCGACAAAGTCGCCGGGACCGCGAAGAAGGTCTAACCCGCCCGCCGGACACACATAAAGGCCCCCACGCCCGGAGCGTCGGGGGCCTTTATGTCTTCCCGCTAGGAGGCCTGGCGTCCGGCGCTGATCATCTCCTCGCGGGGCACCACTTTGATGCGTTCGCGGCCCTGTTCCTCACCCAATGCGACCTCATGGGCATCGAGCCGTTCCCACTCCTCCCAGGTGGTGTAGTCAATCCCGCTTCCCTGTAGATGCGCGAAGATCGCATCGGGGTCGGAGATTTCAGCGGGTTGAATACCCGGGAGGTCCGCGAGCAGGCTCGCAATCGTCTCGGCGGCATCGGATTTGGTGTGCCCAATCAATCCGACGGGCCCGCGCTTAACCCACCCGGTGACATAGGTGGATTCAATCGGGATGCTATCGATATCGAGCACCCGCCCGGCATCATGCGGGACAACCCCGGCGTGATGATCGAACGGCAGGTCCGCCAGATGCGAGGATATGTACCCGACCGCGCGGTACACCGCCTGAACCGGCCAATCGGTGAATTCTCCGGTACCCCTGACGGTTCCGTCGCCAATCAGCTCGGTCCGCTCGGTCCGCAGGCCCTCCACACAGTCTGTTCCCAGCACCTCGGCCGGTGACTGGCAGAGGTGGATGTGAATGCGATGCGGTGCACCGGTGGGCTCCTGATCGAGGTACTTCATCATGGTGTCGACGACAAGCTTGGTGGCCTTGCTGGAGTTGATGGCCTGCTGACTGCCCTCGTCGATCTCGAATCCTTCCGGGTGCACGATGACATCCACACTCGGCGAGTGCGAGAGCTCGCGAAACTCCATGGGACTGAACTTGATCTGCGCCGGACCACGCCGCGCGAACACGTGAATGTCCGTTGCCTGGTTGAGCGCCAATCCTTGGTAGACGTTGGCCGGGATCTCGGTAGTGAGCTGCTCGTCCGCCGGCTTGGCGAGCATGCGCGCGATATCCAGCGCGACATTCCCTACGCCCAGAACCGCGACGCTCTTGGCTGTCAGCGGCCACTCGCGCGGGACATCGGGGTGACCGTCGTACCAGGAGACGAAGTCGGCGGCGCCATAACTCTCTGGGAGGTCTACACCCGGGATATCGAGTTCACGGTCGGCGCGCGCACCGGTGGAGAAGATCACCGCGTCATAGAAGCGCCGCAAGTCGGACAGCTTGATATCGGTGCCGTAGTGGACGTTGCCGATGAACCGAATCTCGTCACGCGAAAGTACGCGGCGCAGGGCCTTGATGATCTCCTTGATCCGCGGATGATCGGGAGCCACACCGTAGCGCACCAGGCCGTACGGCGCCGGCAGCCGGTCGAAGACATCGACCTGTGCCTGCTCGTACTCCTTGGTGAGGATATCGGCGGCATAAATGCCTGCCGGACCTGCGCCAACGACCGCAACTCGAATCTTCCTCATGCCCATCCTCTTTGATTTAGGAAATCGCTTAGGTAAGGCAAGCCTAAATATAATTCCTCAGGAAGTGGGACGCACGTCCCGAGATCCCCGTCACACCGCCATCGGATCTCAGTAGCCTGATCACGTGGCAATTGCATTAATCGTCGTCGGCGCCATCGTGTTGGTGCCGCTCGTCCTGTTCACGCTTCTCGTGGCGGGCATCCGGCTGCAGATCCGCCCGATTCTCAATGCAATCCGCCGGTTCAATCACGCCGTGACCAACCCGAGGATCATGGCCACCGCCGGGACCACCGCCAGCTCGCCCGCCATCATCCGGCACACCGGTGGGCGTAGCGGCCATGCGTACGAGACCCCGGTCGAGGTCTTCGATGCCGCCGACGGCACCGTGGTGATACTCCTGCCTTACGGGCAGACGGCCGACTGGGTACGCAACGTGACCGCCCACGGCGGCGCCGAGCTACTCCGGGCCGGCGAGCATCTCGGTCTGACCAACCCGAGGGTGGTCCCCACCGCCGGGGTGCGGTCACAGCTCCCGGCCAAGGAGCTGCGAATGCTGCGGCTGTTCAACGTCCCCGAATGCCTACAACTGACGAGGACCTGACGGTGCTGGACTACGTGTCCAAACCGGCCAGGTAGCGCTTGCCCAGCGCCTGGTACGCGGCTGGAACGCCCTTAGTCAGGAACTCCGCCGGGGTTCCCGCGACGGGCCCCTTGACCTTGGCGGGCGAGCCCATGACCAGCACGTCCTCGGGGATCTGAGCGCCGCCGAGGACCAGCGATCCTGCGGCCACCATGCTGCGGGAACCGATGGAGGCCCCGTCGAGCACCGTCGCGTGATTTCCGATCAAAGCACCGTCGCCGACGGTGCAGCTGTGCACCAGGCACATATGAGCCACAGTGGCTCCCTCGCCGATATCGACCGGCATCCCCGGGTCGCTGTGCAGCACCGACCCGTCCTGAATGTTGGCACCCGCGCGGATGACAATCGGCGCGTAATCGGCGCGGAGGACCGTGTTGAACCAGATCGATGCACCGGCCTCCACCGTGACATCGCCGATAAGACAGGCGGTCGGCGCGACAAACGCCTCGGGGTGGACGCTCGGGCTTTTTCCGTCGAGTGAGTACAAAGGCATGCGCAGACCCTAGCCAAAGCATCTATTTCTGCTTGTGGCAGGCATAATTCTTGCGCCCGAGGGTGGCAAAACTGTAACATGTTCTAGTTGGAGATGGCCGCTAGGGCGGCCAGCATCGAAACACTGGAGGCAGCCCCGCCATGAGCACAGATACTCGGCCCGTTTCCGAAGGAAACACTGTCCGCGAGATCGACGTCGGCGAGCTACCAACGCGCTATGCCCGCGGTTGGCACTGCCTGGGCGTCGCCGAGAGCTTCAGGGACGGCGAACCCCATGCGATCGATGCCTTCGGCACCAAGCTGGTGGTGTTCGCCGATTCCCACGGCGATATCAAGGTGCTGGACGGATACTGCCGCCACATGGGCGGCGACCTCTCCCAGGGCTCCGTCAAGGGCGATAACGTCGCGTGCCCGTTCCACGATTGGCGCTGGGGCGGCGACGGCAAATGCAAGCTGGTGCCTTACGCCAAGCGCACCCCGAAGCTGGCCCGTACCCGCAGCTGGACCACCGACGTCAAGAGCGGCCTGCTGTTCGTCTGGCACGACGCCGAGGGCAATGGCCCCACGGATGACGTTGCGATTCCGGAAGTCCCGGAGTATCACGACGACGGCTGGACCACCTGGGACTGGAACACCATCGTCATCGAGGGTTCCAACTGCCGCGAAATCGTGGACAACGTCACCGATATGGCGCACTTCTACTACATCCACTTCGGCTTCCCGACGTTCTTCAAGAACGTCTTCGAGGGCCATATCGCCTCGCAATATCTGCGTACCGTCGGGCGCCCGGACGTCACGCTGGGCGGCTCCTCGCAGTACACCGGTGAGCAGATCCTCGATTCGGAGGCCTCCTACTTCGGGCCCTCGTTCATGATCAACTGGCTGCACAACAACTACGCCGGCTACAAAGCCGAGTCGATCCTGATCAACTGCCACTACCCCATCGACCAGAATTCCTTTGTGCTCCAATACGGCGTCATGGTCCAAAAGCCCGAGGGCATGGACGAGAAGATGACCGGCAAGCTCTCGCGGGCGATGACCAAGGGTGTGGGACAAGGCTTTTTACAGGACGTCGTGATCTGGAAGAACAAGACCCGCATCGACAATCCCCTGCTTGTCGAGGAGGACGGTGCCGTCTATCAGATGCGTCGCTGGTACTCGCAGTTCTACGTCGATAAGGCCGATGTCACCCCGGAAATGACCGACCGGTTCGAGCTGGAAATCGACACCACCAAAGCCAACGAATTCTGGCACGGAGAAGTCGACGAAAACCTCAAACGCCAAGCAGAAGAGAAGGCTGCGGCCGAGGCCGAATCTCATGCCGAGGCGACGCAAAGCTAGTGCCATGACCGAAGTTTCGGCGGCGTCTTCCGTGACTGGGAAAAACACCGGTCCTCCCTCTGTGGAGGAGCTGGCTCAGTCGATGCTGGCATTGCATGGTGCCCACGAGGGAGACGCCGCTCATGACTCCGCTGAATCCGGTCGGCCGAACGGCCAATGGTCGAAAGCGCCCGCATTCGAGCACGATCCAGAACGGGCCGCCCGGCTACACGAGGCAACCGAGGGCGACAAGCAGCGGTATTTGACCTCGGGCTTGCAGGAGGTCGACTGCCGGTTCTGCCATGGCTCGGTGATGGTAAAGAAGCTGGGCATCAATCAAACTGCCGTGCAATGGAATACCGCAGCGGCCGGGAGATGCGCCTTCTTCGCGCAAATGCGTGAGGAAGGTACCAACACCGCGAGGGTGCGTGGGTGCCCGCGCCTCTCCGACAGCATCTCCCACGCCGTCGCTGAGGGCTGCCTCGACCCGATCTGCACGGCTCCCCCGCCCGGAGACGGCTGAACTAGAGCTCCAACAGTACGGTCACCGGACCGTCGTTGATCAGCTCAACCCGCATATGCGCGCCGAACACTCCGGTTTCCACCTGTGCACCAAGCAGCCGTAAGGCGTCGGCGAATGCCGTCACGATGGGTTCGGCGACACTTCCGGGTGCCGCCGCGTTCCACGCCGGACGACGCCCCTTCTTCGTATTGGCGTATAGGGTGAACTGACTGACCACCAATATCGGCGCACAGAGGTCAGCCGCGGACTTCTCGTCGTCGAGAATCCTTAGTTGCCATAGCTTCTCGGCGAGCTGTGCCGCCTTCGCCGCATCGTCGTCGTGGGTGACGCCCACCAGTGCCAGCAGCCCCTGACCTTCGGGCCGGATCTCCCCGACCACTTCCCCGTCCACGGATACGGTTGCGGACGCGACCCGCTGCACCAGAACACGCACGCTACGAGCCTATCAGCGCCGCAAGCCCCTCCGCCTGCGCCCTGATCTCAACGAATGCTGTTGTTTCCCATAGATTTCCGCGCCGAAGCGGCCCGAGCGTCCACATCGGTGCGTCCCCCGGGGCAAGCTTCCCGTCCGGGTCGGTATCCAGTCCGAGGTTGAGCGGGCCGGGTCGCACCAAGCCACTGGCAAGCAGCCGGCTCCACAGTGGATCGGTACCTGTCGTGATGTCATATTGCGGGCCCGTGCAATTGATCACCCTGCATACATCGAGAACCTGCCCCGTCGACAACGTCACCCTGGCTCCCACGCCGGAGGCCGCGGAATCCCGCAACTCCGCACGATGGATACGCAGCGCACCGTCGGCGATGTCATCGTCGATCCGAGCAGCGGTCTGCGGGGCCATCCGGTGCCGGTGAATATCCCACAGCCTGCGATACTTTCGCAGGAACTGCTCGTGCTCATCGACGGTCATACCGGCCCAGAGCACGCCGGCACGGGGGCGCAGCGCATCCACGGCCGCACACGCATCGCCGCCCTCGGCGATCACGTCCTGGATGTAGCGCACGGAACGCTCCAACACGTGGCCGCGATCCATGGTGAACGTAGGGGCAGACACCGGCGATGACGGTCGCGGTCGATGCGCTCTGGGTAGCAGTCCGCTGCGGGATATGGCGTGCACGACGCGACCGGGGCTTCGTAGCGTGCACGCCATATCGGCCATCGTCAGACCGGTTCCCACCAGCAGCAGATCCCCGCCCTCGGGAATATCGTCGAGCGCACCCGGACGCCAGGGGTCGTCGACGAATACTGTGCTGTCACGCAACCAGGTTGGGGCCCAGGATGTTCCGGGAATGTTGGGGCCCGCGGCCAGGATCACGGCGTCTGCCTGCACGTTATCGCCGTTACCCAAGGCTACCGAGAGCCCGTCACCCTGCCGCGTCACCGCGACGGCTCGACGATGGATACGGGTCACGCGATCATCCCGCGCTCCCTCGAATTCACCTGAGAGATAACGCCCGAACAGTCCCCTCGGAACGAAATCCTCGGGGCCTGCGCCCGGTAGGCCGTTGTTCCCCAACCACTTCACGAACTCCAGCGGCACAGTCACATCAGCACTGAGCTTTCCCGCCGGAACGTTGAGGAGATGCCGCGGATCTGCCGTACGGTACGGAACTCCGGGTCCGGTACCTGTCTCGGGATCGATCAGGCTGAGACGCAATGCCCGTGAGTCTTTGCGCCGCAGCAAGTGCAGCGCCGCCATTGTTCCGGCGGCACCTGCACCCACGACGGCAACGTGTGTCACAGATGAGCCGCTTGCGCGAAGACCAATAACACCGGATGAGCCGCTTGCGCGAAGACCAACATCACAGCCCGGAGAAGCGCTCCGTCACCGCTTCCTTGCTCAGCCCATAGTCGGCGAGCGAGTAGACGTGCTTCGGTGCGCGCGGGCCCTTTTGGCTTTCGTCATTCATCTTCTGCATCTCCACCAGCGCAGACGCCGAGAGCTCCAGTCCAAAATGCCGGTAGATGGATTCGACGGTGCCGATCGGGTCGGAGATGAAGTCGAAGTAGTCGATATCGCAGAATTGGGCCTCGTCGTACTTGGTGCGAGCCGCCTTGAACGACTCCAGGCCGCGGGCCCAGGTGTCCAGCTGATCGGCGCCAAGGGTGGCACCGACAAATGTCTCCGACCAACCCGCCGTTGCATGTTCGTTGAGCGAGCATACCGACGCGATTATGGTCTCGGCGGGGCGATGAGTCTGAATAACCAACGCGTCCGGGTACACCTCCATGAGCGCGTCGAGGGCAAACAGATGGCTCGGATTCTTGAGCACCCAGCGCTTTTCGATGTCATTGAGACCGATCAGCTGCAGATTGGCCTTGTAGCGACGGTATGCCGGTGTCCAGTCCTGTTGATCCAGCCACTGTGCGTATGACGGCACATGGGCAAGACATTCATACGACACGGAGTGCACCGACTGACGCAGCAGCTGCCAGCATTCCTCCACCTCGCTGGCTGACATGTAATGCAGGCCCATGAACTCCGGGTTCGCCACATGGTGCTGCGAAAACTGCGTTTCCAGCTGTTGGTACACCGGATTGGTATCCCAGGAGTCGCGCGCAGGCCGCGGCTGCGGGAAATCAGCCAGCCACATCTCCAGGCCCTGGTGCATCGGATCGGCATTGAGGAGACGATGCAGCGCGGTGGTGCCGGTACGCGGTAGGCCGGTGACGAAGATCGGCCGATCGATGGCCACCTGCGCGTAGTCGGGATGCGCCTTGAATGCGGCCTCACTGAGCAGCCGCGCGCCCAGCGCGCCCCGCAGGAATACCCGAGACATCTTGGAGCCCAGCGGAGTCAGCCCGGCCTCACGCTGATAGGAGTCCAGTAGGACGCCGAGTGCTTCGCGGTAGTTGTCAACCGACCCGTCCCCGAAGTCCTCGAGGCCGATCAGCCGGGTGGCCGACTCGTGTAGATCGTCGACGGTGCCGACGCTGGTGCGCTCTGTACTCATTGGATCCTCCTTGTGGCTAGGCGTGGAACTCGCCGCAGTTGACATCGAGAGCCTGCCCGGTGATCCCGCTCGCCAGGTCGGAGGCAAGGAACAACACGGCATTGGCCACCTCGTCGGTGGTCGGCAGGCGCTTGAGATCCGAGTTTGCGGCTGTGTACTCGTAGATCTGCTCGACGGTGCCGCCGTATTTCTTGGCCTGGTGTTCGAAGTACCCCTTGAGGTTCTCACCCCACATGTATCCGGGTACAACCGAATTCACCCGAACCCCTTGCGGACCCAATTCCGTGGCCAACGATTGGGACATGGCCAGCAGTGCGGCCTTGGCAATCTTGTAGCTGCCATAGCGGATCTGCGAGTGCCGGATGACCATTGAGTTGATGTTGACCACCGAACCCTTCGATTGGGCCAGCGCGCCCGAGAGCCCCTGCGTCAAACGCAGCGTGCCGACCACAGTGAGCTCGACGCTATCGCGAATCTGCTGATAGTCCGTCTTCTCCAACGACTTCATCGAGGGAATGCTGAAGGCGTTGTTGACGAGAACGTCAATGCTGCCGAAGGTTTCCCTCGCACGTTCGACAAGATTGGCGACGCTGGCCTCGTCGGTGATATCCGTCGCCACGGTGAGCGCCTTGCGCCCAGTGGCGGTGACCTGTTTGGCCACCTCGTCGAGGCGCGATTGAGTACGTGCGGCGAGAACCACATCCGCGCCCGCCTCGGCGAACTTGACGGCCAACGTGGCGCCGAGACCCGGACCGATACCAGATACCACGGCAACCTTGCCGTGAAAGTTGAGGAGACCCATACCAGTTGTCGCTTCTTCGCCCGAGAGACTCATCAGCCCAACATCCTTGCCCCGATGGCAGTCTGGCGCTCCGCGATACGACTGCGCCAGCCCTCCGCGCTGATCTGATTGAGCGGGTAATGCGGTAACGCGGTGGCGATTTCGTCGATGCCGACCACCTCGACCGTCGGCCCATCGCTAGCGGTGAGCTTCCTGTCCGCCCGTTGCCACCGGAACTGGAGATACGCACGCCGATGACCCAACGTCTCAATCCAGTTGGTAACACTGGGATTGGCATTGCTCACTACCATCCGGATATTGCCATCCGGGTCGACTTGGGCCTGGCTGGAGTTCAGCGAAGTCTGATGGTTGACGTAATCCAACGAGATGTACCAGAGGCTGCCCAGCTGGAAACCCTGGTACGGCGCATCGGACTTGGGAACGGTGATGATCATCGCCTGATCGTCGGCGAGGTCGTAGTGCCCCACCGAGGAGAACTGGGTGGCGAGGCCGCCTGGGGTGAGTCGAGGCTCGGTCATGGTGTTGACAGGCAGATTGTCGTAGAACCATTTGGGGAACTGCAGCCATGTCTTGACACGGTTCACCAGTTGCTTACCTGCACTGGCATAACGCTTTTCGATCTGTTCTTTCGTCAATGGGGCTGGCGCCGTGCCTGCAGTGTCCACCCGTGCGATGGCAAGGGTGCCGCGCTGCGCGCGCCAGTCGCTGTACACCTCACGCATGACCAGCTGCGCCGGACCCGGCCCGAGGGCGAAGTAGTTGGGCCGCGATTCGCTCGCCGGCCCGGGCCCGAAACGGACCTCGAAGCTGCCGTCGCTCTCGATATGGATCTCACGGTCATCGAAAGCGATGGCGCTGCCCGGCACATTCTTGTCGGTGTAGTCACCGCCCCCGAGCACCTGGAAGCTCAAATCGGCAGTGGTGCCGCGCTTTCCGGTGACGACATACTCGTGCTCGCCGTTGACACGGGCGCCAAAGTACAGAGTGTCCGGGTTGTCCAACCCCATTTTCGTGAATGGCCCTGTGCCGGAGAGCAGAAACGGATGATCGCGGTCGGTGTGGAACGCCACATGAGTGCAGGCCGCAATCCCCTGGGCCAGATATTGCAACCCCTCAAGCAGGTCGGCTTCGGTTTCGATATGGGGTGCCGCGACAATCAGCTCCTCCGCTTCCGCGATCGCAGAAGTGAATGCCTCGCTGTACATGGCGCTCCTGACTGGTACAAATTTGTACCGCAGTGGTAGAATTCCTCCGACACTAGAGCGCCATGCACAGGTACGTCAAGAATGCCAGGAACTACGGAGGGGCACAGGAGGTTTCACCAGTGGTCGAGGATCGGGACAATGGGGCCGGCAGGACGTCCCCTCCCACCGAACGCGTGATGGCCGTACTCGACTTCATGGCGCGGCATCGCACCGAACGATTCGGACTCTCCGAGTTGGCGCGTCGACTCGGCCTGAGCAAGCCCACCTGCCTGGGCATCGTCACCACCCTCGCCGAGTCGGGGTACCTCATCCGGGACGACCGCGATAAGACGTACAGCCTGGGCCCGGCGCTCATCCGCATCGGCAGAGCCGCCCAGGAGTCACTGCGCGCCAAGCCCGCGAGCCGCGATCAATTGTTGGCGCTGACACGCGAATTCGGCCATACTGCGGCATTGTCCGCAGTGGTCAGCGACCGGGTCACTGTGCTGGAAGTGGTCAGCGACCCCGATCACCCCGTCCGTGTCGAGGTCGGCCAGAGCTATCCGTTCACCCCTCCGGTGGGCCTCATGTTCGTCCTCTGGGATACCGACGAGACCATCACCTCCTGGCTGGCCAAGGACCCCACCGCACCCGGCCGCACCGCAGATGATCGTCTCCGCAAGGTGATCGAGGAATGTCGCACCGACGGCTACCTCGTCGAGCTGTTGACCCCCGCCGGCCGGCAGCTGTACTCCCTCATGGCCGGGGTGCCCGGCGACATACCCAATGAGCTACGCGCCCTACTCGGGGAGATCGTCTCGGGAATCGGCGAGCGGGTCTACCTGCGCAGTGAGAACTACACCGTCGGCTCGGGGGCGAAGGCGCGCCACCGGGTAAATGTCATGTCGGCACCGGTCTACGACCACAACGGCAAGCAAGCCATGGTCGCGAGCCTCTATATCGCCGCCGACCTCACGGACGCGGAGATCACCGCGCGGGCCAAGGCGCTGGTTCGCACCGCGCACGGGATCACCGAACACATCGGCGGCATCAAGCCCGCCTAGCTGCACCTTTTCTGCCGAGTGTGCGCACCAGCGCCCACACTCGGTGGTTTTCGCGCGCTGACACTCACACTCGACGTCCGGCGACTCGCCATTGACACCCGACGAGAACGCGTTCTAATCTGGGCTGGACCGAATACGAACCGATGCGGTACATATTTGGACCACTAAAGGAGTCGAGGATGGCGGCAGATACCGATGCTCTTCGCGCAAGCTGGGGGTCCCTCCCGCTTGCGGGGGCCTCATCACGGGCCGATTCGTATGAGTTGTCGCACTTGAACGCCCTGGAGGCTGAGGCGGTCTACATATTCCGAGAGGTTGCAGCAACCTTCGAAAGGCCCGTACTGCTGTTCTCCGGCGGCAAGGATTCCGTCGTCATGCTGCATGTCGCGGCCAAGGCGTTCTGGCCATCGCCGCTGCCCTTCCCGGTCATGCACATCGATACCGGGCACAACTTCGACGAGGTCATCGCCTTTCGCGACGAGACCGTGAGCCGGTACAACCTGCGCCTGGAAGTTGGCAGCGTGCAGGACGACATCGACTCCGGCGCGGTGGTCGAGGAAACCGGGCCGGGCGCCACCCGTAACCGTCTGCAGACCGCGACTCTGTTGCGCAGCATCACCGAGCACCGCTTCGACGCGGTGTTTGGTGGGGCCCGCCGCGACGAGGAGAAGGCCCGTGCCAAGGAGCGGGTGTTCAGCTTCCGCGATGAGTTCGGTCAGTGGGATCCACGCGCGCAGCGCCCCGAACTCTGGAACATCTACAACGGCCGCCACCGCAAGGGTGAGCACATCCGTGTGTTCCCGCTGTCCAACTGGACCGAGCTGGACATCTGGCAGTACATCGAATCGGAGAGCCGCAATGGCCTGGCGCTGCCCCCTCTCTATTACGCGCACACTCGCCGTGTAGTGGAGCGCGACGGAATGCTCTTGTCAGACACCAGGTTCCTTACCCTGCAACCGGGTGAGGAACTTGTCGAGAAGTCGGTGCGCTTTAGAACCATCGGCGACGCCACCTGCACGGGCGCTGTTGAGTCCGTCGCGTCGACGCCCAGCGCGGTGGTGGAAGAGATTGCCGCCACACGCATCACGGAGCGGGGAGCCACCCGAGCCGACGACCGGATCTCCGAGGCCGGTATGGAAGACCGCAAGAAGGAAGGGTACTTCTGATGGGCACCGTGATAGAAACCGCCGAGCCGGCTCAGGAGCTCATCCGCGTCGCCACCGCGGGCAGCGTCGACGACGGCAAGTCCACCCTCATCGGCCGCCTGCTCTATGACTCGAAGTCGATCTTCGCCGATCAGCTGGCCGCCGTGGAAGCCACCAGCAAGGCCAAGGGCGAAACGCATACCAACCTCGCGCTGCTCACCGACGGCCTACGGGCCGAGCGCGAGCAGGGCATCACCATCGACGTCGCGCACCGCTATTTCTCCACGCCCGTGCGTAAATTCATCATCGCCGATACCCCAGGCCACGAGCAGTACACGCGCAATATGGTGACCGGCGCCTCCACCGCAGACCTGGCGATCATTCTGGTCGACGCGCGTAACGGCCTGACCCAGCAGACCCGTCGGCATGCGTTCATCACCTCGTTGCTCGGTGTCGAGCATGTGGTGCTGTGCATCAACAAAATGGACCTGGTCGACTGGTCCCCTCAGCGATTCGACGAAATCAAGGAGGAGTTCCGGCGATTCGCAACGAAGCTAGAACTGCACGACCTCACCGTCATTCCGGTATCGGCGCTTCTCGGCGATAACATCGTCACCCGGTCTACCAATACCCCGTGGTACGAGGGCCCGTCGCTGCTGCATCATATTGAGCAGGTACACATTTCGTCGGACCGCAACCTGATCGACGCTCGCTTCCCCATCCAGTACGTCATCCGTCCCCAGGGTGGTGCGGCAGCACACGGTGCCGAGCAGATCACCGACCTGCACGATTTCCGTGCCGTCGCCGGAACCGTCGCCAGCGGCGTGTTCAAACCTGGTGACGAGATCGTGGCGCTGCCTTCCGGTTTCACCTCAACCGTATCGGCGATCTGGGGGCCGGGCGGTTCGGTCGTGGACGAGGCCTTCGCCGGGAGCGCGGTCAGTGTGCAACTCGCCGATCAGCTGGACCTGGGCCGCGGTGACATGCTCTGCCGTCCGAACAACCGGCCGCTGGTCGGTGCGCAGATCGATGCCATGGTGTGCTGGTTCACCGATGTGTCCACGCTGTCCGAGGGGTCACGGTTCGTGATGCAGCACGCGAATTCGACGGTGAAGGTCGCCATCGCAGGGCTCGACTACCGTCTCGATGTCAACAGCCTGCACCGCGACCAGGAAGCAAAAGAGCTGAAGCTCAACGAGATCGGTCGTGTGCAGCTACGACTGCAGCGACCGATCATGTTCGACCCGTACCGACGCAACCGGACCACCGGCAGCTTCATCCTGATCGACGAGGCGACCAACAACACCGTTGCGGCGGGCATGATTTCCGGACCCACGCTGCACCAGTCCAAGGTGGTTTGGCACTCGTCCGCGGTTTCGCGGGAGGAACGCTCCACCAAGGGTGGGACGATCTGGATCACCGGGCTTTCGGCCTCCGGAAAATCCACCGTGGCAGTAGAATTGGAGCGACGCTTGGTTGCGATGGGCATTCCCGCCTATCGACTCGACGGCGACAATCTGCGACACGGCCTCAACGCCGATCTCGGATTCTCCGCGACCGACCGCGCCGAGAACGTGCGCCGTGTCGGTGCCGTCGCCCAGATCCTCTCCGACTCGGGCGTTGTCGCGGTGGCCGCGCTCATCAGTCCGTATCGAGCCGATCGTGACAAGATCCGGGACCAGCACGAGAAGGCCGGGCTGCCGTTCGTCGAGATATTCGTCGACACCCCGGTGGAGATCTGCGAGCAGCGCGATCCGAAGGGCATGTACGCCAAGGCCCGTGCCGGCGAGATCAGCGATTTCACCGGAGTCAATGCTCCCTACGAGGCTCCCGAGAGGGCCGACCTGGTGCTGCGCCCCCATGAAGGCAATCCAGAGCAGCAGGCGGCCGCGATCCTGGAGTTCTGGCTATCGGTCGGCTAACGCTTGATATCGACGGAGGTGACGGCGTCGATATCGTTGACCGGCGCCGTAGCTTCCTCGCGTCGCCGGCTGGGTAAGAACAGCGCCCAGACGGCGACCATTGCGGCGATGCACGTTGCGGTGGCGATCAGCATGACGTTGCGCGCCAGGGTCGCCGCATGACCCGTTTTCGGCAGTTCCACGACCGCCTTGTTCATATCGGGGTCCGGCATCTGATCGGCGGGGGGCACTTCGGCGGACAGCGCCGCCACCGGGTCGATCATGCCGTAACCGGACGCAATGTTGGGGCCGTTACCCGGTGTGCGCGCGGTGCGTTTAATCAATTCGATCACCTGACCCGCGTTGAGATCCGGTCGTTGCGAACGCACGAGAGCCACCAGCCCGGAAACGAACGGTGCGGCGAAGCTGGTGCCGTTGATCGGCGCCAGGCCCTGTTGCCCCATGATGCCGTTGATAACACCGGGCCCAAATGGGTCTAGCGACAGAATGCCCTCACCCGGCGCGGCGACACCGATCCACGGCCCCCGCAGGCTGAATTCGGCAGGTTCGGCTTCCTTGTCCAAGGCGGCGACCGTCAGCACATACTGAGAGAAGTAGGCCGGTGAGGCAACAGTTTTGACGGTCGGCCAGGCGGTCTCCATGGAACGGTTGGGATCGGTCATGTCGTTCTGCGTCTTACAGGCGCCGTCCTTACCGACGTTCCCAGCCGCCGCCACCACCACCACATTGCGCTCGTACGCGTAGCGCACCGCTCTGCCCACCGCGTTGTCGTCGATGTGTACACCTTCTGGGGCACACGCGACTTCGGAAAGGTTGATGACCGTGGCACCCAGCTCGACGGCGCGGGTAATCGCGAACGCCAGGGTTGTCGTGTTGCCATAGCCCGCTGAGTTGGAATTGGGATCGTCCTTATTCGATCCGCTGCCCTTGATGGCAAATGAACTGCTGTTCTGACGGATCGACAGGATCGTCGCCTCGGGTGCGACACCCGCGAAATTGTCGGTATCTGACGGAGCGGCGGCGATGATGCCGGCGACCAGGGTGCCGTGCGCATCGCAGTCCTGGAGCCCGTCGGAGTTCGACACATAGTCGCCGCCGGGCTCCACCCGTAGTCGTGGGTGGGGACTGACACCGGTGTCGATGACCGCAACCTTCTGCCCAAATCCCCGGGAGAACTGCCGCGCTCCTTCATAATTCAGCATCATGTCGGCGGCCGTTTGCAGCCTGGCGTCGGTACCCGGTAAGAGGCCGGTGACGGCACACACCTGCTTCTGTTCGGTGGGCTCCGTCGGGCCGACACTGCCGGCGGGAGGCGGGCCCGGTTCGACGATCGGTGGTCCGATGGCTTGCGCCGGTGGCGGTGCCAGCAGCGCCACCAAGCCGACCGTGGCCAGCACGGCGGCCCCCCGCAGCGCCGGGTTCACCATGGAACCCCGCTGAAATGACGGTAGGCCCCCGCCACCCATAACCCGACGGGTATGAGCGAAGCCACCATCAGATACTCGACATACGCCAATCCTGCGGTGAGGCGGCCCATTCTGCGCCCTCCCGCGAAAAGGACGCCGACCAGCGCGGCTACGACACCCAGCCCAAGTAGCACCCCGAATGCCACAACCCCGATCAAGGTGGAGCCGGACTGGGCAAGCACACAGGTCAAGATCGTGATTGCCACGGCGGGAACCCCGAGAGATGCCTTCTCAAACCCGGCGAGACGGGGGCGTGCGCGCAGGCCAAGCACCCCGGCCACCAACGCCGCCAAAACCATTGGCGCCCATGCCACCTGGCTCGCGGGGGAGAGGCTTACGACGATTCCCGAACCCGCTGCGATTCCCAGACCACTGAACAGAGCCGACCGCGTGGCCACGGCCATCTTCACTCGCTCCCTGGCGTTCTCGGCGGTCGGAATGGACTCGGCCGAGGTCGAATCGTTCGGAGAGTCCTTGTCCGATGATCTGTTGAACGGATTCTCGAACAGCTCCCCATCAACGGGTGCATCCGCGGTCGGCGGGTCAAATCTGCCCAGCGAGGCCGTCAACCAGGGCACGGTGAGAGTCAGCAATGTGGCAGTCACCGCGAGGGCGGCGCCGGTGACGGAAGCGTCTGGAGACCAGGCCCCCTGTGCGATCAATGCCAATCCGCACAAGGCAAAAACCACAGAGCTACAAAGGAATCCCCAGTTTCCGGTGCCGACGAGCCGGTACGCGGCAAAGTTGAACACCAGCATCGCCAGGCAACCGCCTGCCACCCCGAGATGCCCGAACACATGCAGGAACGCCCAACAGGTTCCCGCCGCGATGGGGATACTGGCCCAGGTGAGTGCGGACGCGATATCGGTGCGCTCATATGAGCGGTACGCGACGGTCGCCCCGGCGAGCAGCACCCCGACCATGATGACCGACAGCGCGGCCACCACCGCCCACTGCGGACGGAAGGAGAGGTCGACCAGGAAATAGACGAACGCTGCCGAGACGAGGTACAGGCCCGCTACACCCATGATCCGTGCCGATGCGGCATCCCAAGGCGCGTACGAGGATCGGTTGAGTTTGGCTGCGGCATCGACGACATCGTCATACAGCGTCGGAGCATCAAGTGTTCGTTCCGAGGACAGATACAACAAGTCCCCATGCCCGATCCCGGCGTCACGCAGGGTCGATTCAGGTGTGAGCGGGATATCCGACTCCACGCGCCGCAGCACCCAGTGATTCTTACGGTCCTCGCGCGGCGTCACGTCCTCGTCACGTTTCACATCACGCGAGGAAACCAGCTTGGCCAACTCGGGTACGAATGCGGCGATCGGAAGATCCAGGGGCAGAGCGATATCCAGCTGAGTCCTACCGCCGAAGACCGAGACACGGACGTGCTCGGCGGCCGCGGTCAGTATCTGGGACTGGGCCAGTTCCCTGATACCGGTCACAGGTCGGGCATCCGGGAAAGTTGGATGACCCCGCTCGACATCGTGCGCGAGATCAACATGCCACGCCCCGGCGGCATCTGCATCGCCTTGTAACCGCCGAACAATGCGCCCTCTTCCTTGGATCCACTCATGACTAACGCGTTGCAGGACAAGTCGCGCATGCGGCCGATGAACGGGTCGAACATCGCCTTCCCCGCACCACCGCTGCGCCGTGTGACCACCACGCGTAAGCCGATATCGCGCGCCTGCGGCAGGAATTCGGCAATCGGCGCGAGTGGGTTGTTCATGTTGTTGATCGCCACCAGGTCGTAGTCGTCGATCAACACGAAGATCTCAGGACCGCTCCACCATGACCTGTCCTTGAGCTGCTGTTGCGTGATGTCGTTGGCGGGCAGCCGGTCCCGTAGCGAGCTCGCGAGACTCGTCATGAGCTCACCACATGATTGAGCAGCGGTGGCGTACCCACCCAGGTGGTCGCCGTCCACCGCACCGAGCATGGACCTGCGGAAGTCCACCAGGACCAGCTTGGCTTCCTCCGGCGTCGCATTCTCCATAACGCCCTGCGCAATATTGCGCAGGAATGAGGTCTTGCCGCATTCGATGTCGGCGAAGGCGACGAAATGCGGTTGGGCATCGAAATCGACTACAACAGGCGCCAATTCCGCTTCGTCGATACCGATCGGGATCTTCGATTTGGACAGTCGACCGGTCCGACGCGCCGAATCGATGACCAGGTTTCGATCCAGGTCCAGGGGCAGCATCCGTACCTGTTGCGCGCCCCGCCCGAGGTAGTGGTCCCGCATCATCTCCACGGTCGCCGCGACGCCCTGAGGCAGATCCTCGACGTCCGAGCTCGAGTCCAGGCGTGGCAACGCCATCAGAACATGCAGCTTCTCAGCGTTGATACCGCGGCCCGGTCTGCCGACGGGGACCAGCTCGGCGAACTTGCGCCCCATCTCGCTGTCGATCGGATCGCCGAGGCGCAATTCGATGCGGGTGCCCAGCATGTCTTTCACGGCGGGCCTGATCTCCATCCAGCGTGACGCCGAGATTGCCAGGTGGATACCGTATGAAAGTCCCTGGATCGCAATGGATTGCAGGACAGGCTCAAGGATCTCGAAATCGCTGCGGATCGAGGCCCAGCCATCGATGACGAGCACCAGGTCACCGAACTTGTCTTGGCTCAACGGGTCCTGAGCCGCTTCCGCGGGGGGTAGCGTCGCCAGATGGGCCTTGCGTTGCCGGAAATCACGCATCGACTCGATACCCAGGTCGCGGAAGCGAAGCTCACGTGCCCGTAGCAGACCCGATACCTCGGCGACGGTCCGTCGGATCCGATCGGCATCCATACGGCCGGCCACGGAACTCACGTGCGGAAGATTGGTCAGACTCGTCAGCGTGCCACCACCGAAGTCGAGACACACGAACTGCAGCTGTTCGGGAGTGTGTGTGGCGGCACCGGCGACGATGAGCGTTCGCAGGGCCGTGGACTTGCCCGACTGCGGGCCACCCACCACGACCACGTTGCCGTTGGCGCCGGCCAGATCGACCATCATCACGTCGCGGCGCTGGTCATACGGTCGATCGATAACGCCCATCGGCATGACGAGGCGGCCGTTGACGTTCTCCGGGGCATTCCATTCGGGCTCGGGCAGAAGCTGATTGACTGCGGGGCTCTCATCGAGCGGCGGCAGCCACACCTCGTGCGCGGGACGCCCATGCCCCCTGATTCGACCCACCACGACATCGAGCAGGGTCGTCTTCGTCGGCGACTGCACGACCGCTACCGCTTCTTCCTGAGCCTTCTGCACCGAGGTCGCCGGCTTGGGATCCTTGGCGACCGGCGACGCGGTGAAGAGCTTCGGCGCCAGTGCACCCAGCTGTGACACGCGACCAGAGCGCGACGCTCCCCTGGGCTTCACATACTCGCCGGATACATAGGACGCGTTGAACCGAGTCGGCTCGGACGCATCGGTCTTAAGGTAGGCCGAGCCGGGAACGCTGGGCAAGTGGTAGGCATCCGGAACGCCGAGAACACTGCGAGATTCTCCGGCGGAAAACGTCTTGAGGCCAATCCGGTACGACAAGTGGGAGTCGAGACCGCGCAGCTTCCCTTCCTCCAGACGCTGCGAAGCCAACAAAAGGTGAACATGCAGAGAGCGGCCCAGGCGTCCGATCATCACGAACAATTCCGCGAAATCAGGTTTTTGCGAAAGCAATTCGGAGAACTCGTCCACCACGATGAACAGCGCGGGGAGGGGGTCCAAGTCTGCGCCGTTGACGCGAGCACGTTCGTACTCCGTGACATTCGGGAAGTTCCCGGCGGAACGTAGCAACTCCTGGCGCCGATTCATCTCGCCGGCCAGCGCGTCACGCATGCGGTCCACAAGGATGAGTTCGTCCTCCAGGTTGGTGATGATGGCTGACACATGTGGTGCCCCATCCAGACCCAGAAATGTTGCGCCACCTTTGAAGTCGACCAGGACGAGGTTCAGAGCATCCGGCGAGTGCGAGGTGATCATCGCCAACACCAGGGTCCGCAGGAACTCCGACTTCCCGGATCCGGTGGCACCGATGCACAGGCCGTGCGGCCCCATACCGTTCTCCGCCGACTCCTTGATATCCAGCTCCAACGGCTGCCCGTTGGGCGTGATACCGATCGGCACCCGCAGGCGCTCCCGGGGCGAGCGGGGACGCCACACCTGATCGGGGTCGATCTCGGTGGCATCGGGAATCTTCAGTAGCGCCATCAAACCCGGATCGACGGCACGCGACTCGGATTCGAGGCTAACGATGTGTGCCGCATTCGCGGGCCGGAACCGCCCGACCCGACGCGCGGTGGCCTCGGCCTCCGCAACCGCAAGCGCATCGGGCGTAGCAAACCGTTCCGCACCCACCGCGGTCCTCGCCCCGATATCGCCGGGTTCGACAACCAATTGCAGACCACGTCGTGCAGCCACCCCGTCGGTCGGCGCGTTGAGATCCAAAACCGTCACGCTATCCAGCCCCGCCTCGGTGACCAGCCGCTCGTCCCCAGAGGTGTAACCGTCGTCGATCACCACGACGAGATGCTTCATGCCTTGTACCGGTTGGGCATTGCGTGTGAAGCGACCCCGCTCTCCCAGCTCGGCCGCCAGTGAATTCTCCAACAGCTCCAGTGTCGGAAATACCAACCGGACCGCACCCAAACCGTCGCGAGCTGTTGAATGTTGGGCATGCGGAAGCCATTTGACCCAACCCCAGTTCTCACCGTCGGGGTTGGCCGTCACGACGGCGATCTGAACGTGGTCAGGCCCATGGAACACACAGAGCTCCAGAAGCATCGAGCGCACCAACTGCTGGGTGAGCTTGCGGTCGCCTTCGAGATTGATGGCGGGAAACGCGCGTAGCGATACCGCGGTGGGTAAGGCGTGCACCACCGAGTGCGTTTTCACGAAGCGGCGCAACGCGACCGTCGATACCGGTTCCAAATCTTCGGGAGGACCGGTTTCCGGTGCCAACAGCCGCGAAGCGAGGCGATGGGTGCCAATACCGACACGGACGTGGCAGAAGTCGGGATCAGAGGGCCGTCGCTCCCACATGCGGCGCGTTCCCACCACATCCGCGAGCGCACGTGGATCGGGATGGCTCCACTCCAGCGCGGTGCGCTGTGCGTCCCCGGTGACATCGGAATCGTCACGAAGGTTGGCGAGGTACCGGAAGTAGTCCTTGCGTTCCTCGTTGAGTTCGGAAGCAGCCTTACCGGTCCGTCCCCCGCCGCCCATGAACATGCCGACCATCGACATGATCATCATCATCGGGAACATCATGAACATCGGGTTGGTGGCCATACTGCGCCCACCCACGGTGAACATCAGCGCGATCATGCCGACCACCGCAACGATCATCACGAACGGCATGAGCTTCATAAAGAGGTTGCCCGGAATCATCCGCGGCACCTCTGGCGGCGGCTGCAGGCTGACTTCTCCACCCGGCATACGTGGCGGCGCCACCCGCGATCGCCGCACGAAACCCTGTGTTCCCAATCCCACTCCCGACATGCCCTGTAGATCTGCCCTGGTCGGTATTCTCACACCATCCAGCAACGCTTACCGGCTGGATACCAGACTTATGAAACAGTCGAGAACATATTAAGGAGGCATTTCGACGATGACGCTACCGCCGTCACTTGCCGATCTCGAGCCCGATGCCGGATCGGAGCCGGAGCTCAGCCGGCTGACGCTGCTGGTCGGCGGGATGCAGCTGGATGTAGGCCTGCCCGCGAACGTCGGTATCGCCGCGTTCATCGATGACGTCATTGACATTGCAAATAAACAACTACAGGTGCAGTACGCCGGGAGCGGTTCCGATCCCGGCGATACCGCGTTCGACAACACCGAGGGCCGCTGGAGCCTGGCCAAGCTGGGCGCTGCGCCGGTGGATCTGGCCAAATCACTCTCCGAAGCGGATATCTACGACGGCGATGTCCTGGTTTTGCGGGAGATAGCAGAGAGCGCCGCACCGCTGCTGTTCGACGATGTGGAGGCGCTCGACGGCACAGGACGTCCGGGGGCGGCCGACCCCACCCTGTGGGAACGTAATCGCCGATACTTCACGTACTTCGGGGTGGGGCTGGCGGCATCGCTCTCAGCAGCCGTGCTGCTGCACCGGTACTCCGGCAACATGATCGCCGGATTGGCAACGGTGCTCTGCGGGATCGCCCTGCTCGTCACCGGGTCCGTGCTGGCCCATCGCAAGGTCGATCCGCGAGTAGAGGTCGGGCTGTCGGTGGTCGCCACGCCGCTGATTTTCGCCGGCGCCCTCTATCTCATTCCTGACGGATTCGGGGCGATATCCCTGCCCATGGCGTGCGCGCTGACCGCTCTTGCGTCACTGCTGGCATTGCAAATCAGCCGGGAGGGTCGAACGTTTCACACCTTCGTCATCGCACTGGCAGTGCTGGCAGGCGGCGCTTCCCTGGCCAATGTGCTCCTGGCACCTCCCTCGCGGGCGGTCGGCGCCGTTCTCGCCACGGTCTCGGTCCTCGCCGTGTATCTCTCGCCACGGATGACCATTGTGCTGTCCAAACTCCCGATTCCCCGGGTCCCCACTGCCGGAGAGCCGCTCGACGATATCGAAACGCAGGGTGGGACAACAGTCGAGGGCGTCAACGCGATTGGCAAGCAGATCATCCCGACCGAGGAAGGCATGGTTGTTCGCGTCACGCGCGCAAACCAGTATCTCAGTGGGATTCTCGCCGCCGCAGCCGTGGCCGCCGCTGTCGGCGCCTACCTGGCGGTCGACGTGTCCAACGGGTTCTTCTGGCAAGGAACAGTTTTCGCGATAGCAGTGGCAACCGTGCTGTGCCTGCGGGGTCGGAGCCATCACAATCTGACGCAGTCGGCCACGCTGATCGGTTCGGGCTTGTTCATCGGATTGGCGGCGATGGTCAAGACGGCCGCGTACCTACCCGGCTGGGAAGTCACCGCCCTCCTCGGCCTGGTGATCGTGGCCGTGCTGGCGGTTGCCTGCGGTGTGGTGGCTCCCCTGCTGGAGTTCTCACCGGTCATGCGCCGGTGGGTGGAGCTGCTGGAGTACCTGGCGATCGCCTTGGTGTTCCCGCTGTGCTTCTGGATCGTACGGCTGTACTCATTCGCCCGGGACATGCGGATCTAGCGGGCAGAACTACTTGGGCGGGGTTATCTTCAGCCCCTTGGGATCTGCTGCCATCCCGTCATGCGCGATGAGCGCGGCCTGTTGCGATAGTTCGGGGCCCGGCGGCAACAGTTTGATGATCGGCCAAGGAGCCGATTGAGGGTGCTGCCGGTCCTTCTTGTCTGTGGGTATCCAACCGGTCACACCGAGTGCGTCGGCCGAGGGGAAGTCCTTGATGTGATACGCCTGACCGGTGTCGGCCACATAGAACATCGGACCGTTGGCGCGTGAATCCTTCTCGCCTCCGATGGCCTCGATGTACTCGCCGGTCCCCGGTTTGAGGTAGACCTGGTCCAGTCCGGGCCCGTTCCCATCGGCGGTGGCCAACTGCACGGGTGCCGCGTCTTCCGGGATGGGCAGCCGGTGACCGATCAGCAGCCTCATCGTGGATTCGGGAGCAGGGTTGTCCTTCTCCCACGCCTGGCACACCACCCGATCCGGCTCGATGGGAGCGATCACAGGTGTGACCTTCGGGTATCGATCCGTTGGCAGGGTATTGACGATGGGCGTCGTACTGGCCACCACGGGCGGCAGAGTCCGGATCTCGCGGACCGTGGGATTAGGGGTCGGGTCGCCGTACCGGATGATGTCGGCGGTCGCCGGTGACACCGGCTGCATACCCTCACGCAGCACGACGAATAAGCGCTTGCCGCTGGAGTCCTCGGTCTCGACGATCGAACCGATTCGCGCACCGGCGGAGCGCAGCGCTTCGTTGTTACTCCACTCGCCCAGGCCGTCGATGACGACCCTCTTAATGGGCTCGACCCGTGGAAATGCGTTCAACAGCCCTGGCGATATCTCCCGGCGGGGAGCCTGCTCAAGGTGCAGAGCCCGCACCACAACCGCATCGGTCAGGTCAATGGGCGCGCGCACACCGTCGTAAATCAGGAAGGCGTTCTGTTCCGATCCCACGAGCAACATATCCGCCGTACTCGCCGCGCGAATGTCTTTGCCCAGCACCGGCTTATTGCCAAGCACGGTCGTCAGGAGCTTGCTTCCACCCGTCTCCGGCTGTCCCGGAACCGCGTGCGCCGTCGTCAACGAATCACATACCGTCCAATGCGATGTGTTCATATCGTCGCCACCGAGGATGGCATCTGGCGCGCCGACGATCCCGACCACCGATCCACGCGGCAATGCGCCGAGTTTCTTCTCGTCGACGGCCGCGGGCTCTTCGGGCTTGCCGGAGATCAACCGGGCGGAGGCAAGATTCAATACGGGATGCACGGTGTCGCCGATGCGCACGTACATGGCGCCGCCCTGCTTGGTGAGCAGAATTTGCGCATTGCCAATGGCGGGTGAGGGTTTGAAGAACGCCAGCACACCACAAGCACCCGTGATGATGATGCCGATGACCAATCCGACAACCATCGATCGCATCTGCCCACGCATGGGATCGTGGATCATTCGGGAGTCGCCACGAATGAGCGCGTGCTCCAGGCGACGGAGCAGGAAACGGTAGCCGTTTACCTGTGCGCGCGTGGTAACCTGCGCTGGCATAACCGCTCCCATCTGCATCAATGGCGGGAATAGGTCCCCCCAACAGGCGACGGTAGCGTACCGCAGGTCCTCGGTTGAGGACCAGGAAAGCCACACCGGGTACAACGGGGAACGACCAGGAAGGCGATTACGTGGCAGCTCGTCCTCGCAACGCCACATCACGGCGAGGCCGCCCCGCGCCGATCGAACCCAGCAAGCTTCTCGGCACTACGGATATAGTGCCGCAGCGCGTGTTGCCGATAGCCGACATGCTGATCCTGGAATTCATGGCGGCATTGGGAATCGGCATCGCGTTGCTCATCAATGTGCCGTGGTGGCAAGGCGGAATCGCCGGCCTGGTCCTGTCACTCATATTGGTGATCCGGATGCGTGGCACCACACTGCCGCGTGCGCTCGCGGCACGGTTCGACTTCTTCCGTGGCCAGCACAGCAAGACCCGCAAGAAGGCCGCGGCCGAGCCGTTCGACGTACCGCTGGGTGACGACGCGCAGATCGGGTTCCGCTGGGACGGCCGAACTCTGCTCTCACTGTTGAAGATTGAAGAGAATCCGCAGGCGCTGACGGTCATGGAACCCGGGATGACCGTATCCGGGGAAACGGTCTCGGTGGAGCTGCTGGTCGAATGCCTGCGCCAGTTCGACATCAGCCTCGATTCGATCGACGTCATCAGCCAGGGCGCGCGGTCGTCCGGGCACACCCAGATTGCCGCGGTGTACGACGCGGTACTCGGGCCGCTACCGGCCATCGCGCAACGCAATGTGTGGATCGCGGTGCGCTTCGACCCCACCCGGTGCGCCGAGGCGGTCAATCACCGCAGCGGCGGTCGCAGTGGAATCCTCCGCACCGCAACGACTGCCACGCGCCGAGTGGCCAACCGACTCACCGAGGCCGGGTTGCGGACCCGAATCCTCACGGCCGCCGAGATCTCCTACGCCACCAACCAGCTGTCCGATGGCGTGAACCTCACCAACGTCGACGAAACCTGGACCCACTGCCGCGAGGGCAACTTTCAGTTGCGCAGCTACGCCCTGAAGGGCAGCACGCTGACAACTGCCGGACTGGGCATGATGTGGACCATCCCGAGTTACTCGACCACGGTATGTGTCTCGCTGCAGAACGCCAGCGAGGACGACTACATCAAGATCCGCGGCCTGGTGCGGTTCGACAGCCACGGGCTGGGCAGCCGCATCAACCTGAAGGGGTTGGCACCGCTACGCGGGCAGCAGTTCAACGCCCTGGCATCCAGCCTCCCTCTGCCGCAACCGAAGCGGCCACTGGGCCACTGGGTGTACGGACGAGGGATCGGGGATTTCCGGGAGCTGGCGCTGCCTGCATCCGGCTGCGGTCAGGTGATAGGCGCCGACGAGTACGGCCGAGCCATCGCGCTGCCGATCTTCGGTCCGCAGATCGCCCGGGTGGAGATCTGCGGCACCCTGCACCTCGCGCAGCAGGCGGTGCTGCGCGCGCTGGCGCTCGGCGCGAGGGTTCTGGTGCACACCCGTCGCCCCGCCATGTGGCGGGAGATGGTCGAGGCCGTCGGGGATAACAACCTGTTGTGGGTCACCGAGTTCAATCGCGGTGCGATGCAGGCGGGTTCAGATCGGAACTACTCAGTCGCGGTTTTCGACGGAGCCACCGAGCAGCCGGTTCGCGTGGGGATGACCGCGATCGTCGTGATGCCGCCCAACACCGTTCCCTCGTCCGACGCCGATGTCTCGTTGGAGCAGTTGGATAACGACACCGATGCCGTTCAAGTGAGCACCCGGGCAGGTTCTGCCATCGTCACCATGGTGGCTACGGACGAGGAAATGCGTTATCTCAAGGCATCATTCGATGCGCAGTACGCCTAGAGCACGCGGCTAGGCGGAGTCTAATTCGTTGACCACCGAGTCGACGACCGCCCCCAGGTCGCCGTCATGCTCTTCGGCCACCCGGCGCTGCCGTTGATATGACCCACCGTGACGGTAGATCTCCTCCACCGCGGCCAGCTCGTTCTCACACTCCAGCATGCGTGCAATCGGCTGCAATCGGGTCAGCAGGTCGTCGAGATCCTCGGTGACGAGCCTCTCGTTACTGTCCTCGTCCAGGATGATGACCGCGTCAAGCCCATAACGTGCACTGCGCCATTTGTTTTCCTGCACATGCCAGGGCGGCATGGTGGGCAGTGACTCCCCCGCCTCCAGCTTGCGGTCCAGGTCTACCACCAGGCAATGGGTCAGCGCCACCAGTGCCTCGAGTTCGGCGACATTGGAGACCCCGTCGAATATCCGGATCTCAACCGTGCCGAGTGCAGGTGAAGGCCTTATATCCCAACGGATTTCGTTGAGCTGGTCGATTATTCCCGTCTTCATCTGATCATCGACGAAACCCTCGAACTGCTCCCAGGTTTGAAAATGGAAGGGCAAGCCCGCCGTGGGCAGCTGCTGAAACATCATGGCTCGGTTACTGGCGTACCCGGTGTCCTGCCCCTCCCACAGCGGCGATGAGGCCGACAGCGCCAACAGATGCGGGTAGTAGTTCAGCATCGACGTGACGATCGGCATCACCTTGTGTTTGGAGGAGATACCGACGTGCACATGCACACCCCAGATCGACATCTGGCGTCCCCACCACTGGGTGCGGGCAATCAGCTCGTCGTAACGCGGGGCATCGGTGAGCTGTTGCGCAGACCAGCGGGCGAAAGGATGCGTTCCGGCGCAGAACAGCTCCATCCCCATCGACCGCACGGTGGGCCGCACGGTTGCGAGGGTTGTTTGCAGATCCGCCATCGCCTCACCAACCGTCCCGCAGATACCCGTGACGACCTCGATGGTGTTGCGCAGCAGCTCCTTGTGGACGTGCGGGTTGTCGCCGATCGCCGCGAGCACCGCGGACGCCTCATTGGTGAGGTCCCGGGTCTGGGCATCGACGAGCGCGAATTCCCACTCCACCCCGAGCGTGGGCCGCGGTGACCCGCGGAACTCGATGGAAGCGCCACCCGTCGCGGGGCCGCGACGATTCAACGTGAGCCCGCTAGCCCGCGTCAATGACACCGCAAGCCACGCGCTTGCCTGCGTCGCCCGTCGACTTCGTGGTGTCGTCGGGGCCGGCGGTGCCGTTGGCCTGGGTGTACCGCTCCGGAGGGATGTTGGCGAAGTTGTCCGCCTTCTCGTGAATGATGATCGCAGTGCCGTTGCCCGCGGTCAGATCGTCCTTGGTGAACGAGTCTGTGGTGGTAACCAGCTCACCGGAGCCGTCCTTGAGGATGTTCAGCGATACCAAGTCGCCACTGGACGGGTGACCGGTGTAGCCGGGGACGTTGAAATGCCCACCCGCGGACAGGAAGTCACCCGGGGTGCCGCCGGCCGGCGCGGTGGAGTTGGGGTCGCACTTCTTGTACGAGTGGATGTGCAGCCCATGGAAACCCGGGGTGAGCTTGCCGTTCTCGGTGGTCTTGACCGTGACGGTGGCCTGTCCGTCCTGGAAGACGAACTCGGCGGATGCCACCGGGGTGCCATCGGCGAGCTTGAGTGTGGCATTGAGCTTCTCGCCCGATGGGACCGGCTGCTCGCCACCCCCGTGGCCACCATGTTCGCCCGCGGTCGATGGCGCGGTGGAACCGGTCCACACCGGCGGCGTGGTCCCCGGCACGGTGCTGGCCGGCTGATCCGGACTGCATCCGGTCAGGGACAACGCAACGGCGGCAAGGGTTCCAGTGGCGAGAGCGACGGGCTTAACCATGGGCCTCATCATGCCACCCCTCCTACAGCGCGTAGCACCCACTGTGCTGATCCGTCAGATCGATCAGATGGCGACGGCGACGACGACACCCGGCGGCTGTTCGGCGAGCTCCGGCGGACGCGGTGCGGCCGGAATGGCGAGCAGTTTGGCGATCTCGTGCGCGGCTTCTTCCTCGCCGGCGGTCTTGCCGAAGAACACTGTCGTCACGTTCACATCGGGCATCGGTAGGTTGCCCACCTCGGTGACCTTCCATCCCCCACTCGCCACCTGGTCGGCGGCACCCCGTGCCAGGTCGGGTACCGAGGTGGTGTTGTAGACGCGAACATCGGGCTTGGGAGCCGGGGGCGGTGGCGTCGACTTGGGGGCTGCTGCGGCGACCGAAGTCGTGGTCGAGTCGGATGACGCGGACTTATCGGATCCGAGTGCATTGAATCCGACCAGCAGGAAGATGACACCGAGGAAAAGCAGCACCATCACCATGGCGCGCAGCGGCAGGCCATGGGAATCGCGTACGCGTTCGTTCATTGTGATCCACTCTACGGTCCGCAGACGTCAGCACCTATTTAGCCAGGCGGTGCCGACTCCCCGCGGGGAGTATCAGGTGACGTCAAACCCCAGGCGGCGCGCGGCTCGGGCCTTCTGCCGACTTGCACGCAGCCTACGTAGCCGCTTGACCAGCATTGGGTCCGCAGCCAGCGCTTCTTGACGATCCACCAGGGCATTCAGTACCTGGTAGTAGCGGGTGGCCGACATGCCGAAGAGTTCCTTAATGGCGTCTTCCTTGGAGCCCGCGTACTTCCACCACTGCCGTTCGAAGGCCAGGATGTCGTGCTCGCGTCGACTCAGACCGGCGGCAATCTCGACTCCGTCCGAGCCGACGGCAGCCGAGTCTGCAGCCTTTAACTGCTCAGCTCGTGCCTGGGCGCCGTCCATAAAAGCTCCTAGACCCTTCCCGCCGTGGTCGTCTTGTCTCTTGATCGATCGCGATAACTACAACACTGTGGTTCGGCGATATTTAACCACGCTCAAACCGCAACTGCGGCTAGCCAACCCCGCGCGTCGGCCCCCAATACCGAGCCGATAGCTTGCCTTCCGTGGCTATTGTTCCCATTCGTATTGTCGGCGACCCGGTGCTGCATACGCCAACCGAGCCCGTTTCGGTCGGTTCCGACGGTTCGCTGCCCGACGATCTGGCCGAACTGATCGCGAACATGTACGAGACCATGGACGCCGCCAACGGCGTCGGGCTCGCCGCCAACCAGATCGGCGTGCCCTTGCGCCTCTTCGTCTACGACTGCGCCGACACCCGAGGCGGTGGAACCCGCCATCGCGGTGTGGTGATCAACCCGGTGCTGGAGACCTCCGAGATTCCCGAGTCGATGCCCGACCCGGACGACGATGAAGAGGGGTGCCTGTCGGTGCCCGGCGAGTCCTTCCCCACCGGGCGCGCGAGCTGGGCGCGGGTCACCGGCCTGGATGCCGATGGCAAGGAGGTCATCCTCGAGGGCACCGACTTGTTCGCGCGCATGCTGCAGCACGAGACCGGACACCTCGACGGATTCCTCTATATAGACAAGCTGGTCGGCCGCAATACCCGGGCGGCCAAGCGCGCAGTCAAGTCCAATGGCTGGGGCGTGCCCGGATTGAGTTGGACACCAGGACAAGTCGCCGATCCATTCGGACATTAGTTGACAGCCCTGCCGGATCTCGGGACGCGGGTGGCCATCCGCAGTCGGCGGCCGGCCGGTTCAGTTCCCCCGTTTACCGATACCGTCGGCGAATTGGTCGCCATCGAACCCATGGTGCAGGTTTTGCACAAATCCGGTGCGGTGGTGAATATTTCGGTCGCCGATATCGCCTCGGTGCGCGTACTGCCGCCGGTTCCGGTGCTGAATCGGGACATCAGGTCGGCGCAGCGGGCCGCATCCTTCGCCTGGCCCGGCATCGAGCACGATTGGGTGGATGGATGGTTCGTCAGAGCCTCGGGCGGACATACGCATCGCGGTAATTCCGCTGTACCGCTGGATCATTCGGCTTCACCCAGCTCACTTGGCGATGTGGGCGCATGGTACTCCGAACGCGAGCTGCCAACCCTGTTGTGCCTACCCGACCGGTTGGTCCACCCGCCCGATGAGCTGATAACGAGCGACGAAACCGTAGTGATGGTGCGCGATCTGGACGACTCGAACGCCACCTCTCTACCCTTCGAGCCCTCCGCGCCGTCGTCGGATTGGCTTGCCCTGCACGGGGATAACCATCCACAAGCGGTCCCCGTGCTGACGGCGGTAGTAGACGGGTTACTGGATTTCGCCGCTGTCACCGACGACGATTCCACGGTGGCCATCGCGCGCGGCGCGGTCACCGAGGGCTGGCTCGGCATCTCCTGCGTGCGAGTGGCGGAGGCGCACCGACGGCGTGGGCTGGCCGGGCAGGTGTGCAACACGCTGCTGGGCTGGGGTGCCGCGCAAGGCGCGCGCCGCGCGTACGTCCAGGTACGCGCCGAGAACAATGCGGCGTTGGCGCTGTATCCGACCTTAGGTTTCACCGAACAGCACCGCTACCGGTATGCGCATATCGGCGCTGTCGGGCATGAAAAGTAGGGTGGCGTCATGCGATTGGCCACCTGGAATGTGAACTCGATCCGTGCCCGTGTCGACCGAGTGATCTCGTGGCTTGAGCGATCGGGCACCGATGTGCTCGCCATGCAGGAGACCAAGTGCTCGGACAAGCAGTTCCCCATGCAGGCGTTCACCGATGCCGGGTATGAGGTGGCGCATGTGGGGTACAGCCAATGGAACGGCGTGGCCATCGCGTCGCGGGTCGGACTCCAGGATGTGACCGTCGGATTCGACGGTCAGCCCGGGTGGGCGTCCGGCGAAGATGTCGAAGAGTCCGTCGAGGCGCGCGCGCTGGGCGCCACCTGCAACGGGGTGCGGGTGTGGAGCCTGTACGTCCCGAACGGCCGCACGCTGGAGGACCCGCACTACCAGTACAAGCTGCGGTGGCTGTCCGCTTTGCGTGATGAGGCCGCCGGCTGGCTGGCCGCCGATCCCGCGGCGCAGGTGGCGCTGGTCGGCGATTGGAACATCGCCCCCACCGACGACGACATCTGGAGCGTCGAGTACTTCCAGGGCAGCACCCATGTATCTGAGCCCGAGCGCACCGCGTTCACCGCGATGAACGACGCCGGATTCGCCGATGTGGTGCGGCCCTTCACCCCCGGCCCAGGGGTGTACACCTACTGGGACTACACCCAGCTGAGCTTCCCGAAGAAGCGCGGGCTGCGCATTGACTTCCTGCTCGGCTCGCCGGAGTTCGCCAAGCGGGTGGGCGACGCGCATATCGACCGCGAGGAACGTAAGGGCAAGGGCGCCAGCGACCACGCACCCGTCGTCGTCGATCTGGACTGATATCAGCAACCCTGCGCTTAGGATTTGCCCATGGGGTGGAACGGACCAGCGGGCGAGCCGGAGGATCAGAAGCGCCCGTTTCTCGATCGCCTGTCGCTGAACAATCTGTGGCGCGTGGCCGTTGTCGCCGTACTGGGTCTGACTGCGGGATTCGGCGGGCTGGATAAGGCTGATCCCAAGACGCCGGTTGCGCTCAATGACGTGTACGACAACGGCCCATTGCAGATCACCCCGCACTCCGTATTTGCAATCTGCCAAACCTCGAACCTCGACCCGATGATCATGAAGGCACTCAAGTACGAGTTGAAGACGTACCAGATGATTGCGCTGAGCGCGACGGTGAAAAATACCGACAAGATCAACGTGAACCTGGACGATGAACGGAAGAGTAGCTCTCCGACATACCGTGAGATATTCACGCTCACCACACCGACAGAGTTCAAGTACTACGGCGACTACATTCCGGATTCCGGATTTGGCAAGCTGTTCTCACTGCCTCCTGGAAAAACCGTCGATCTACTAGCGGTTTGGGGCATCCCCTTCGCTCGTCCCGGGATGCGCACCGGGGACAAGATAGGTTTCCGAATGAATGACCTTGAGTGGAAACCTAATTCGGCAGGATCGGAGGCGTGGAGTATTCCAAAAACGGACCCGTCTTACGGCGATGTCCACACCGCACTTCGAGAGTGCGACTCGTGAAGAAACCGAGCAAGGTGCCAACGGCCGTATTAAGCACGTTGCTGCTCGTCGGTGCAATCATGTTGTACGCCAACGTTTCCACACTCCAGGAGTCTTACGGACCGGTCGCTATCCACGGCGACTCGTCCGGCGAAGTCCGAGGACGAAACAACGGGGTCTCCATCCGTGCTGCGTACTCTGCATCTGCATTGAAGTACACATTCAAAGACCGCTCTGACAATTTCACGCAGCGCACCCAGGGACAATGGATTGTGCTCGATGTCGTCTACGAAACCCTGACAACAGTCCAAGACCACGTCATGTATCTCGTCGCCGACGACCTGAGAATCCAGGCCACCAGATCCAGGGCAAGACTCTTCAATCAGCCTGGGATTCCCGAACGCATGGCCCTTGTATTCGACGTACCCGAATCGCCAAGCGCGTTGTCTCTTATTGTCAGGAGCTTGTCTGGCGTCAAGAACGCTGATCTCGGGGCCACCCGCGGATGGGGTATCGACACCCAGTTGGATGTTCGCATCCCAGTCTCCACACTGATCCACCGGGATGTCCTCGACCTCTACGAGGGAAAGCTGTCCGAATGACCTGGTTGAAGCGCAACGGCGCCGCATTCCTGGTGATCGCAATTGCCCTCGCCGCATACGCGTTTCTCGTCGTAGAACCGCGCCGGGAACGAGACATCGACAGCAAGCAGCCTGGCATCGTCGTACATCCCGGCGACTCCGCGACGATCAATGGCATCGAGTGGCGGCTTCGCAGAGTCGACCCGCCCCCGCCGGGAAAGTACGACGCCCCCGTGCCGGAGGGCACGAAGGCGGTTGTGTTCGTGTTAGACCGTCTCAAAGCCGGACGCCCTCTGTCAGCGGACGATGTCAAGAAGACGTTCTGCGAAATCGCAATCGTCGACAAGAACGACCGCCGCTGGACCAAACAGAGCCACACCGCCCTGATCTCGATTCAGGACTCCCTCAAACGGATGGGCTATCGGGCATTCTGCGCCGAACCTGGGCCGTTCATGGTGGTCGGACTTGTCCCACCCGACGCCAGCGATCTGAGTCTTGAGGTGACCATCCGAATGCCGAAGTCGGACGTCACCGAGGTGGTGCGCTTTGAGTCTCCACCTGACTAGCGTGCGTGACGCGATACCGCTCGACGCAGTAGCCATAGGTCACTGCGACCAGACACACCTTTAAGGGCTCGATGAGCGACGCGATCGCGACCATGAACGCTTGCCCATAAACCGACCACCACGAGAGTTCATGAGGACCAACGAAGTTGACGACTACACGCCAGAGGAGTCCCTCGCCCACCTGCGGCCCGTAGTACGAACCTGACGGGTAGAGAAACACCAAGAACATGAACGCGAATACATAGGTCGTCACGACTAGTGGTCCACCGTGCAGTGTCACACGGATGGAGTCCGCAAGTTTCTCGAGTATCCCCAGGAACCCTCGTGCGAACTCTGTTGTTCGTGCCTGAATTCCTGCCGGAACGCGCGACCACCGTGGTCGAACTCGCTCCAGTACCGACTGCCCTGCATCCGCGACTCGCGTCGCATGCTTCTCGCCAAGAAACGCCTGTCCGCTCATCGACCAGGTACTCATTGACTGAATCCCGTAAATCGCTGCCGCGATAGCGATCCACGTCATCGGTATGAGCACCGCAGGTATGGCGGCACTGGTGAACTGCGCGAGCCATTCCCACAGGGGCTTGAACGGGCCCAGGCTTGCGAGCAGGCTCTCCTTCTGGTCCAGATACCACACCACGACCCGGCGCTCTTTGATCCACTCTGGAGTGCCGAACAACTTGTCTGCCGTGGCCGTCACCAAGAGGAGCACCCACGTTGCCTCGAAATAGAGAGCGAGCAGCTGTGTCCAGGTGGGGAGCCTGTCCCTGAACCGCGTGAGCAGCATCCTGATCATGAATGCGATGGCGATGACGGCGTAAATCCGCCAGTCAGTCGGACTCAGATACTGGCCGATCTGCTCATTGGTCTTGGTCGACGAGATGCCCTCCATCGTGGAGCCGTAGTACTCGAGATATCGCACGCTCAGATATCCAGCCCGGTCTTCTAGATGAAGTTTCCACGCAGAGAACAGCACGAAGACCGGAAGGATCGCCCGGATAACGGTATTGGCCGCCTCCGCCCAGCTCGTTCTGGTGCTCGTCACCGCACTGCGTACCAGCCAGAACATCGCGACGTAGGTGAGCATGCGCGTCAGTGGGACCAACGGGAATACCAGATCCCCCCACAGACCGCCGACATGCACTGAGACGAAGAGGGCTAGCTTCAGCGCGCCGTACCTGGCCAACCAACCGACCAGATAGATCGCCAGCAGCCACGGCCAGTGCCGCCACCACAGCGTGGCGGTCCTCTTCAAGATGTCCAGTGCGCCGCTCACCCCCGCATCACCATGCGCAGATGGTAACTATTCGCCATCCTCCGCGTGGGCGTACTTGCCACCGGCACCGAACGAGGCCAATGCGGCAACCGCCATCATCACCGCCGCGGCGACGAACACGACCACCAGCCCCGCATGGAACGGCTCGGTGATCAGAGTCGGGAAGAACGACTGCCCCGTCAGCTCCGCCGCGTTGACACCAGGCTGGTCCAGAACCCCTGACGGGGCGAGTAATTCGCCGACTGGGTTGTACCCCAGGAACGCCGCGAACAAACTGCCTACCGGAGGCAGGCCGGCGACCTCTGCGGCGGTCGATGCGGGCACACCCTGGGCGGTGAGCCCCGACTGCATTGTCGCGGGCATCGTCGCGGAGAGCCCGACGATCATGAGCGAGAAGAAGATTCCGATGGACAGCGAGCTGCCCGCGTTGAAGAAGGTGCCACGCACACCCGAGGCCGCGCCGCGCTGATGCGCGGGCACACTTGACATGATGGCCGCGGTATTGGGTGCGGTGAAGATGGCCGAGCCCAATCCGTTGAGGAAGATCAGCGCCGCGAACACCCAGTAGTTGAAGTTCACCGGGACGGCGATGAGCGCCAGGAACGTCACCGCCGATAGCACCATGCCACCTGTGGCGAAGGGCCGGGCGCCGTATCGGTCCGACAACACACCGGCGACCGGCCCGGCGAGCAGGAAGCCAAGTGTCATGGGTAGCAAGAAGATTCCCGCCCATAGCGGAGTCGACTCATAGCTGTATCCACGCAGCGGCAACCAGATGCCCTGCAGCCAAATGATGAGCATGAACTGCAGCCCACCGCGACCGATGGATGCCAGCAGATTCGCCAGGTTCCCCAGGCCAAAGGCCCGGTTCTTGAACAGCCGCATATCGACCATGGGTTCGGCCACTCGGGACTCGATCACGCAGAACAACACCAAGAAGGCGACCCCGACGATCAGCGAGCCGTACACCAGTGGATTACCCCAGCCGGTGCTCGAATTACCGTACGGCTGAATGCCGTACGTGATTCCGGTGAGCAGCACAGTCAGCCCCAGCGCAACGGTCACGGTTCCCGCCCAGTCCAACCGGCCCGGTACCGGCTCGTCGATCTCGACGAGTGAGCGGTAGGACCACACGGTGCCGAGCAGACCCAGGGGCACACCCACCCAGAAGATGGCGCGCCAATCCCATTCGGAGAGCACGCCTCCGATGAGCAGGCCCAGAAATGATCCGGCCACCGCCGCCACCTGATTGATGCCCAGCGCAAGTCCACGCTGGGTCGACGGGAAGGCGTCGGTGAGGATGGCCGACGAGTTGGCCATCAGCATGGCGCCACCGACTCCCTGAACCACTCGCCAGGCGATGAGCCACACCGCTCCGCCGCCGTAGTGGAACGGATCGAAGGACAGCACCACCGCCGCAACGGTAAAGACCACGAAGCCCAGGTTGTAGATCCGCACCCGCCCGTACATATCGCCGAGGCGGCCGAAAAGCACCACCAGCACGGCCGAGACCAGCAGATAGCCCATGAGCATCCACAACAGATAACTCACGTTGCCCGGCGCGAGGGGGTTGAGACCGATACCCCGGAAGATGGCGGGCAGCGAGATCAGCACGATCGATGAGTTGACGGTCGCGAGCAGCACACCCAGCGTCGTGTTCGACAGTGCCACCCATTTGTAATGCGGGTGGTCGCGATCCACCCTGAGCCGACGCCGTTCAGTCTCGAGATCAGCCGATATCTCGTCAGTCCGTGTGGTCAAGTCAGTCATCGTCACCCTTGCTGCGCGCTTCTCCCCGACGCGGGCAGCACCGACCGGCCGTCTTTGGTTACCACCGTGAGTAACTTTAGCAAGGGAAACTATATTCCCAAAACCATGGAACGGTGTCTGTCATATCGGGCCAAGCGTGAGGCTCATGCGGAAATCTCGCCAGCACGTCACACTCGGCGCGACAAGCCGAGGTAGCGTGGCCAGTGTTCGTCAACGAACAGCCCCAACACCAAAAAACACGGGAGCGTGCACCAGCGCGCTGAGAGGACGGCTAGGGCCGTCGACCGTATGAACCTGACCGGGTAATGCCGGCGTAGGGAGGAAGATCATGTCGACTCAATCAACCCGTTCTCAGGCCCCGGAAACCGTCACCACGGGCCCCATCCAGGGCAGCGAGAAGATTTACCAGGACCTCGGCAGTGGCCTGCGCGTGCCGCAGCGCCGGGTAAACCTCACCAACGGTGAGCACCTGGACCTGTATGACACGTCCGGTCCGTACACCGATACCAACGCCACCATCGATCTACAGAAGGGGCTGCCGCCGCGCCCGGGCATCGTCACCGATCGCGGCACTCAGCTGCAGCGTGCCCGCGCCGGTGAGATCACCAACGAGATGGAGTTCATCGCCGTCCGCGAAGGTGTGCCCGCCGAGCTGGTGCGCAGTGAGGTCGCGATGGGCCGCGCCGTGATCCCCGCCAACCACAAACACCCCGAGAGCGAGCCGATGATCATCGGCAAGGCCTTCGGCGTGAAAATCAATGCCAACATCGGCAACTCGGCCGTCACCTCCTCGATCGCCGAGGAGGTGGAGAAGATGGTGTGGGCCATCCGTTGGGGTGCCGACAACATCATGGACCTCTCCACCGGCAAGGACATCCACCTGACCCGTGAGTGGATCCTGCGCAACTCCCCCGTCCCCGTGGGCACCGTGCCGATCTACCAGGCGCTGGAGAAGACCAATGGCGATCCGGCCGCGCTGACCTGGGAGCTGTACCGCGACACCGTGATCGAGCAGGCCGAGCAGGGCGTTGACTACATGACCGTGCATGCCGGGGTGCTGCTGCGCTACGTGCCGCTGACCGCCAAGCGCGTCACCGGCATCGTCTCGCGCGGCGGTTCGATCATGGCCGCATGGTGCCTGGCCCACCACCGGGAGTCGTTCCTGTACACGCATTTCGAGGAGCTATGCGAGATCCTCGCACGTTATGACGTGACCTTCTCCCTCGGCGACGGTCTGCGTCCGGGATGCATCGCCGATGCCAACGACGAGGCGCAGTTCGCCGAGCTGCGCACCCTTGGTGAGCTGACGAAGATCGCGAAATCCCATGGCGTGCAGGTGATGATCGAAGGCCCCGGCCATGTGCCGATGCACAAGATCGTCGAGAACGTGAGGCTCGAGGAGGAGCTCTGCGAGGAGGCTCCCTTCTACACCCTCGGGCCGCTGGCCACCGATATCGCACCGGCCTACGACCACATCACCTCGGCCATCGGGGCCGCGATCATCGCCCAGGCCGGGACCGCGATGCTCTGCTACGTCACCCCCAAGGAGCACCTGGGGCTGCCGGACCGCAAGGACGTCAAGGACGGGGTGATCGCCTACAAGATCGCCGCGCACGCCGCCGATCTCGCCAAGCAGCATCCCCGCGCCCAGCTGAGAGACGACGCGCTATCGCGTGCTCGTTTTGAATTCCGCTGGGATGACCAGTTCAACCTCTCACTGGACCCGGATACCGCCCGGGAGTTCCACGACGAAACGCTGCCCGCCGAGCCGGCCAAGACGGCACACTTCTGCTCGATGTGCGGCCCGAAGTTCTGCTCGATGCGCATCACCGCCGATATCCGGGAGTTCGCCGCCGCAAACGGACTCGAGACACAGGAGGACATCGACGCGATGCTGGCGCGCGGCATGGAGGAGAAGTCCGTCGAGTTCGCCGAGCACGGCAACCGGGTGTACCTGCCGATCGCGTGAGCATGGATACCTTCCTGCCCGTCCCGGAGCCGGGCGTCACCCCGGTGCGGGCGATGACCATCGCCGGTTCCGACTCCGGGGGCGGGGCAGGTATCCAGGCCGATATGCGGACCATGGCGCTTCTCGGCGTGCACGGATGCGTTGCCGTCACTGCGGTGACGGTGCAGAACTCAGTGGGTGTCAAGGGTTTCCACGAAATTCCACCGCCGGTGGTGGCCGCCCAGATGGAGGCGGTGATCACCGATATCGGCATCCAGGCCGCCAAAACCGGGATGCTGGCCTCTGCCCCGATCATCGAAGCCATCGCCAGTACCTGGCGCGGACTCGAGATGACGGCGCCGCTGGTCGTGGATCCGGTGTGTGCATCGATGCACGGCGACCCGCTGCTGCATCCGAGCGCACTGGATGCCCTACGCACTCAACTGTTTCCGCTCGCGACACTGGTGACTCCCAATCTCGACGAGGTACGGCTGCTTGCCGGTGTAGAAGTCATCGATGAGGAAACCCAGCGGGAGGCGGCACGCAAGCTGCATGCCCTTGGCCCGCAGTGGGTTCTGGTGAAGGGCGGGCACCTGCGCTCCAGCGACACCAGCACCGACCTACTCTTTGACGGCACGGAGTTTCATTACTTCCCCGTCGAACGGGTGGACACCGGACACGATCACGGCGCCGGGGACACACTCGCGGCATCCATTAGTTGCGCACTGGCACACGGATTTTCTGTGCCCGAAGCAGTCGCGTTCGGAAAACGCTGGGTCACCGAATGTCTCAAAGCCGCCTACCCGCTGGGCCGCGGTCATGGCCCGGTATCGGCCCTGTTCAGGCTGCGATGAGCGCCCGCGCGAAGAGCCTTAGGCGCGGCTCGTGAGCACCGAGGAGCTTCCGGATATCGCCGGAATCGCCCATCACCCCGACGGGCACCCACAGGGTGCGGTGGTGATCACCCACGGCGCGGGCGGCAGCTGCCATTCCGCCATGTTGCGGCTGTTGTGCACATCGTGGGCCGAACATGGTTGGTTGGCAATACGTTTCGATATGCCCTTCCGACGCAACCGGCCCAGCGGACCACCCTCGGCCTCGTCGGCCGATAAGGACCGTGCCGGTATCGCCGAGGTGATCAGCCAGGCTCGCGCAATGGTGGACGGCCCAGTGCTGGCGGGCGGTCATTCGTACGGCGGACGCCAAACATCAATGCTCGTAGCGGAAATGGGGCCAATCGTCGACGTCCTCACCCTGTTCTCCTACCCGCTGCATCCGCCAGGAAAGCCCGACCGGCTGCGTGTCGAACATCTCCCGGATATACACGTTCCCACGGTGTTTACCCACGGCACCTCAGACGCATTCGGCACCATCGCGGAGCTCAGGGAGGCTGCGGCGCTGATCCCCGACGGAGCGACCATTGTGGAAATCACCGGCGCGCGACATGACCTGGGGTCCAAGACACTCGATGTCCCGGCGCTGGCCATTGATGCCGCACTGGCTGCCCTGAAGAGCGGCTAGCCCACCGCGCGCCAGTCACGCATCAATAGCTGCGATGCCCGGCGTAGATCGGCCTCGGCTTGCGCGACGGTGAGACCACCGTTGAGGCAAACCTGAATGCAGCCGAACCACTGGTGTACCAGCAGCCTGATCACGGCCTCGTCCTCTTCGGTCGGATCGGAAAGTCCGGCCACCTCGAAAATCAGCTCGTGGAATCGCTTCTCCATCTGCATCAAATCGGGCACCTCGGCCAGCGACGCCGAATTGGAGGACCGGATCATCGCGATCGCCAGCATGCGGCGACGCGTCAAACCCCGCAGCGCCCGCACCAGTGCATCGGCCACCCGGCCCGCGGGACTTTGCTCGGCATCCTGCGACGATGGAACCCGGCTGACCAGACGCTCCGACTCCCGGGAGAGTGCCGCCACAAACAGATGACGCTTCGTCGGGAAGTACCGGTACAACGTGCCGATGGCAACGTTGGCGTGCTTGGCGACATCGTGCATCTGGACGTGATCGAGCTCGCGCGTCATCGCGAGTTCTTCAGCCGCGTCGAGCATGCGCTTGTACTGCTCGTGCTGACGCCTGGTCGACGGCATGGCGGCTGGCCGCACCGGTGACTCATCCACCATCGCGCTCACGATCTATTCACCTGCATAAATAACCCCAAAACTGGAACCTGTTCTAAATAAGGTAGCACCAGTTGTGAGCCGTATGGGCGGGAATATGCGTGATCAGTTCCCGGTTGTCGGCGTGCCCGCGAGCATCGCTAGCAGCAGCTCGGCACGCACCCGCGCGACATCGAGGTCACAGGCCAGCAGCGACTGCACAGTTTCGATGCGTTTTCGCAGCGTATGGCGGTGCACGCCGATGGTGGCGGCAGCCGATTCCCAGTGGCCGTTGGCCTCTAGGTAAGCCCGCAGGGAGGCCAGTAATTCGGTGCCGTGGGTGGTGTCGTGCTCGGCGACGGGAGCCAACGTCGCGTTCGCGACGGCGACCAGCACCTCGCGACTCGCACCGAAGGACAGTAGTGCGCTACCCGCAAGCGAGGTGAACTCCAGCGGCGTCCCGCCGCGTTCGGCCACCGATGCGGCGAGCTTCGCGTTCCGCACCGCATCAACAAGCCGCCCCACCGGGTGCGCTCCGCTCAACCCCACCCGTAGCCCCTTCCGGGTGCGCCCATCCAACTCGATGAACAACTGCCGGGCAAAGTCGGCGGTCTCCGAACCCGGTATCACGACCGTCAGCTCGGAGTCGGCGGCGTGCGCGAAGACCGCATAACCCGCGGATTCCAGGGCCCCGGTGAGTGCGGGCAGCACCCGCCGCACCATCGATGCGGATGCCGATCCGCTTCCGACGTTCACCACTAACGCCCTGATCCTTCCGCGCCCGTCGGCGGCCTGTGCCAATTGCGCCCACACCGGATCCAGATTCCGTTCATCGCTGAGCAGCAGCCCCAACGCCTGCCCATTCAATTGGCGCTGCGCCTCCTGCAGCCGCGTTGGCTTGTCGAAGTCCAAGGCCAACAAGGAATTTGCATGCCCCAGCAGCACCTGGTCCACGAAGGTCAACGGGGTCTTGCTGACGACGGCCAGCACCCCGTACGAGGTCCCGCCCACGCCGATGGTCTGTTGTGAGACGGCGACGTCTGGGTCCAGCAGTTGTACACCCGCCGATGCGCTCGGGGTCAACGCGCCCCGAACCAGATTCACCGTCGCGACATCCAGATTGCGCGGATGACTCGCGACCACCGTGCCACCGGTGTCCAGAACCACCACGCTGGCACGCAGTGACCGTCCCAATTCCGCGGCGACCGCCTGCGCACCCCCACTGACGATCGCTCGGGTGATCCTGGGCTGGGCCCGCGATGCCCGCAGCACCGCGTCGTACTCCAGTTCGGCGATACGAGTGCTTACCCCCTTGACGACCGCGGCAAACGGGGTGCGAAGCGGTACCTCCAGCAGCGGCATGCCCAGCTCGTCTGCGGCCGCCACCAATTCCGGCGGCACCTCATCGAATGTCAGTCCGGTGCCGAATCCCAATGCGGCAACGCTATTTTCGTCGAGCGCCCGCAGATATTTCCGCTGTTCCCGGGCACTGGCAGGCAGACCGATGCCGGTGGTGAGCACCAGCTCTCCACCGGACAGCCATCGTGCGGGGTCGGCGAGTTCTGTGGTGAGGGCCAAATTGACCTCACGCCCCAGACCGGCGGCACCGCCCCTCAGGGCGAGTTTCAGTTCTGGCTGATCCAGCACCCAGCGCACCGGAACGCTCATCTCACGGGACTGTACAGAATGGTGAAAAATACCGCGAAGATTCCCGAAATTGTCAGATGATCACGGATGTGCCGTGCGCCACACTGGCGGACACTGACTTCTGGGCGCTTAGGTGCTTAAGGGACCCCTCGACGGACGGACTGTGCGATATGCCGGACTCGGTACTCCAGAATTACATCGACGGTAAGTTCGTCGACTCTTTGTCCCTGAAATCCTCCGAGCCGATCGACCTGATCAGTCCGGTCGATGAATCGGTTGTCGGCCGCGCGCCGGTATCCAACGCCGAGGACGTGAATGCGGCCGTGACCGCCGCAGAACGCGCCTTCGCCTCCTGGGGCAGAACCACACCGAGCGTCCGTCAGCAAGCGCTGCTCAAACTCGCCGACGCCATTGAGGCGCACTCGGATGAAATTGTCGAGGCTCAAAGCCGCAACACCGGCCAGCCCAAGGCCGTCATCGCCGCTGAAGAGGTGGCAGTGAGTGCGGATCAAGTCCGCTTCTTCGCGGGAGCGGCACGGCTCGTCGAAGGCAAGTCGGCCGGCGAGTACATGGAGGGGTTCACCTCATATGTCCGCCGCGAGCCGATCGGGGTCGTCGGGCAGGTAACACCGTGGAACTACCCGTTCATGATGGCCATCTGGAAGATCGGCCCAGCGTTGGCGGCCGGGAACACCATCGTGCTCAAACCGAGCGACACCACTCCGGAAAGCACTCTGGTGCTGGCCCGATTGACGAAGGGCATCCTGCCGGATGGGGTGTTCAACGTCGTGCTTGGGACCGCCACCACCGGCTCCGAGTTGGTGAGTCATCCTGCCGTTGGGCTGGTTTCGATCACCGGCTCGGTGCGTGCCGGTATCGCCGTCGCCGCCTCGGCGGCCGAGCAACTCAAGCGGAGTCACCTTGAACTCGGCGGCAAGGCACCGGTCGTGGTATTCGGTGACGTCGATCTCGAGAAGGCCGCCATCGGCATCGCGCAGGCCGCCTTCTTCAACGCGGGCCAGGACTGTACGGCGGCCACCCGGGTAATCGTGCACGAGTCGATCCACGACGATTTCGTCAACGCCCTCAATTCCGCGGCACAGACGCTGCGCCCCGGCCTGCCCGATGACCCGGACGCCTTCTATGGGCCGATGAACAACGTCAACCACTTCACCGCGGTCACCAAGAAGCTCGATAACCTACCCGCGCATGCCACGGTAGTGACCGGCGGAAAGCGTTGGGGTGACAAGGGGTACTTCATCGAGCCCACCATCGTGACCGGCGTTCGGCAGGACGACTCGATAGTTCAGGAAGAGACCTTTGGGCCGATCCTGACGGTCCAATCCTTCACCGACGCAGACGAAGCCGTCCGTCTCGCCAACGGAGTGCGCTACGCGCTGGCTTCCAGCGTGTGGACCAAGGATCACGCAACCGCCGAAAAATTCACCCGCGAACTGGATTTCGGTTGCGTATGGGTCAACTGCCATATCCCGCTGGTCGCCGAGATGCCACACGGCGGCTTCAAATACTCCGGTTACGGCAAGGACCTGTCGGCCTACGGCGTGGAGGACTACACCCGGATCAAGCACGTGATGAGTGCGCACTAGCGATGACGACTGATACGTTCCACCCCCTCGATCCTCTGGCCGCGGAGGAATTCAGCGCGACCGCCAAGATTCTGGCGCAGGCGCGCGATGTCGGACAGCACTGGCGGTACACCTCCATCGAGCTGTCCGAGCCTGCCAAGGCGGAGATCGCGGCATTCGACCAGCACGGCGTGCGGCCCGATCGTCAAGTGCTCGCCACGTGTCTGGACACCGCGCGAAACGCCACCTACAAGGCGGTCGTCTCGCTGACCTCCGGCGAAGTGCTGTCCTGGACGCACATTCCCGGCGTGCAACCCAACTTCACCGTCGATGAGTGGGAAGAGGCCGACGCGGCCCTTCGGCGCAACCCCGACGTCATCGCCGCCCTGGCCAAACGCGGCATCACCAACATGGACCTGGTGTTTATGGACACCTGGACATACGGCGATGCGGTCATGCCCGAGAAATACAAGGGCAGACGCCTCGGGTGGTCGGACACCTGGGTGCGTTCCACCCAAGGGGCCAACCCGTACGCGGGCCCCGTCAACGGATTCCACTGCATCATCGATATGAACAGCATGGAGCTACTCGAAATCGAGGATACGTTCACCGTCGAACGGCCCGAGATGATGGGCGAGTACGTACCGCGGCACATACCGGAACGCGTGCGCCAGCAGAGCACTCGGGAATCGCTTCGACCACTGAACATCACCCAGCCCGACGGCCCCTCCTTCACCATCGAGGGCAACAAACTCGAATGGCAGAACTGGTCGCTGCGGGTCGGTTTCAACTACCGCGAGGGCATGACGCTGCACGCGGTGACGTACAACGACAACGGCAAGGTACGGTCGGTCGCCAACCGGCTATCCTTCGCCGAGATGATGGTGCCGTACCGGGATCACTGCGAAGATCATTACCGCAGAACTGCTTTCGATATCGGCGAGTGGGGCATCGGCTTCATGACCACCTCATTGGAACTTGGGTGCGACTGCCTCGGCGAGATCCGATACCTCGATGCCGTGCTGCACAACAGCAAGGGTGAGCCGTTCACCATCAAGAACGCAATCTGCATCCACGAAGAGGACAACGCCGTCCTGTGGAAGCACGTCGACCACGACCACGGTGCCGAAGTGCGGCGCATGCGGCGCCTCACCGTCTCCTTCCACGTCACCGTCGCCAACTACGAGTACCTCACCTACTGGCGGTTCTACCAGGACGGAAACATCGAATGTGAGGTCCGTGCAACAGGAATCATGGTGGTGAGCAACTTCCCCGAGGGGGCCGCACACCCCCACGGAACCCTCGTCGACAACCGCACCTATGCCCCGTATCACCAGCATTTCCTGGTCGCGAGGCTGGATCTGGATGTCGACGGCACCGAGAACACCGTGTACGCCACCGAAACCGAGATCGTGCCCGTCGGTCCCGATAATCCGTACGGGCTGTCCCTACGGCAGCGGAACACTCCCCTTCGCACCGAATCGGAAGGCAAACAGGACTTCTGCTGGGAAACCCAGCGCGCCTGGAAGGTCGTCAACGACAACACTCGCAACGGCATCGGCACCGCGCCTGCTTACAAGCTGGTGCCCGGCGCGGCCATCCCGGCCATGTTCGATCCATCCTCACCGGTGCTGGCGCGCTGCCGCGCGATCGAACACACCCTCTGGGTGACCCCCAACTCACCCGAGGAACGCTGGCCTGCAGGAGAATTTGTCACACAGAGCAAGGAAGACCACGGCCTGCCCGCCTGGACCGAACGCAACCGCTCAATCGAGAACACCGATGTGGTGCTGTGGTACGTGTTCGGTATCCACCACATCACCCGGCCTGAGGACTGGCCGATCATGCCCGTCGACACCGTGAACTTCTGGCTCAAACCGGTCGGGTTCTTCGACCGCAACCCATCCATCGACGTGGCGCCCACCCCGCCAAAGAACTGTCACACGTCCGGACACGAGGAGGCCTAGCCGTGAACACCGCCGCCAAAAGGATTGCCGTTGCATACCTGGCCACTCCGGGCGGCGATGACGCTCTGGCGGTGGGAGCACAGATCGCGCGCTCGCTAGGTGCGCACCTCGATCTGTGCATGGTGCTTCCCCAGGACCGTCCGATCCTCGCCCCGCTTCCGCAGCAGGAGCGCCAGGACATATTGTCCGAGAACGCCACTCACTGGCTGAAACATGCCGAGGCCACCATTCCCGACGACCTCACCGTAAAAACGCATATCAGCTTCCACGAGTCGATCGCCGAGGGTCTCATCGCACAGTGCGAGGCCCTGGGAGCAGAGGCCGTCGTGGTGGGTGGATCCGGGGGTGGGCTGGTCGGCAGCCTGTCGCTGGGATCAGTGGTCAACGAGCTCGTGCACTCATCCCCGATACCTCTGGTGATCTCGCCGCGTGGTGCGCGCTACCAGAAGAACCTCCGAGTTCGCGAAATCACCTGTGCCATGGGAACCCGGCCAGGCGCACGCGTGCTACTGGACGCGGCGTTGCATGCCTGCCAGCGCGCGGGAACACCGCTGCGTCTGGTGTCACTGGTCTCCGTTGACCCGATTCCCGGCGGGGACGACGATCAGTCGGCGCGCGAACGCGCAACCATTCACGCCCAGCAGTCCCTCGAGACAGCCAAACAAGTACTACCGCCTAACTTTCCGGTCACCTCGATCGTGGCCAACGGGCCGACGGTGGAGGCGGCCGTCAATAAGCTCGACTGGCACGAAGGCGACGTCATCATGGTCGGCTCCAGCCGCCTCGCGCAGCCACGGCGACTGTTCCTCGGGTCGACGGCTGCCAAGATGCTCCGGGTGTTGCAGGTACCGATGGTCGTGATCCCCAAGGAAGAAGCGGCCGACCATGACTGAGGATGTGGCTCGTACCGAGCTGGAACAGTCCGAGCACGCCGAGGGACTCGTCTCGAAAGGCTTGGCGGCCGGGCGTATCGGCACCTTCACCGGCGCGATCCTCGGCATCTCCACGGTGGCGCCGGGATACACGCTCACCGCCAGCATCGGCCTGATCGTCGCCGCCGTCGGCCTCAAGATGCCGGCCATCCTGATCGCGGGATTCATTCCGATGTTCCTCACCGCCTACGCCTATCGGGAGCTGAATTCCCGCGCACCCGACTGCGGGGCCTCATTCACCTGGTCCACCAAGGCATTCGGACCTTACATCGGCTGGATGTGCGGCTGGGGCATGGTGATCGCTACCATCATCGTGTTATCCAACCTGGCATCAATCGGTGTGCAATACGGGTATCAGTTCCTAGGTGCCATCTTTCATAATCAAACACTCGCCGAACTCGCCAATGACAAGGCCACCAACATCATCTCGACCGTGGCGTTGCTGGCCATCGCCACGTACATCTCCAGCCGTGGCATCACCACGAGCGAAAAAGTGCAATACGTTCTCGTCGGATTTCAGATGATCGTGCTGGTGCTCTTCGCCGTCGTCGCCATCACGAAGGCACCCAGCATCGCCGGACATCTCGACTTCGACCTCGACTGGTTCAACCCGCTGACCGGACTGACCTTAAGCGCCTTTGTCATTGGGCTCGTCGGCTCGATATTCGCATTCTGGGGTTGGGATACCTGCCTGACGCTCGGCGAGGAGTGCAAGGACCCGACGAAGGTACCCGGACGTGCCGGCCTGCTGTGTGTGCTGTCGATCCTGCTGACCTATCTGCTGGTGGCAGTTGCGGTCATGATGTTCGCCGGGGTCGGCGACACCGAATTGGGCTTGGCCAACGAGGAGAACAAGGACAATGTCTTTGGCGCCCTCGCCAATCCGGTGTTGGGCAGCTGGTTCGGCCCACTACTCCTCCTGGCGATATTCGCCTCTGCGGTGGCGAGCCTGCAAACCACTTCCCTGCCCGCCGCCCGCACCATGCTTGCCATGGGGACCTACGGCGCATTCCCGAAACGGTTCGCCACTGTCAGCCCACGATTCCTGACGCCAACATTCAGCACGGTGGTAGCCGGTGTGGTCACCGCAGTCTTCTACACCGTTGTCAGCCTACTGTCCGACCGCACCTTGCTGGATACCATTGCCGCCCTTGGCATCATGATCTGCTGGTACTACGGCATCACAGCCTTCGCCTGCGTGTGGTACTTCCGCGCGGAGCTGTTCCAGAATGCCCACAATGCCGTCTATAAGTTTCTCTTTCCGCTCCTGGGCGGGCTCATGCTGGCAGGGGTGTTCGTGATCTCCGTGCGCGAGAGTATGGATCCCGAGAAGACTGGAAGCGGTGCCTCGATCGGCGGCATCGGCCTGGTGTTCTATCTGGGCTTCGGAGTCCTCTTCGTCGGGGCGATACTCATGGTGATCATGCGGTTCCGAAACCCCGACTTCTTCCAGGGGCGCACCCTGGCTCGGGGCACCGCACCGCTGCCGAAATGAGATAGGAAATCATCGACGAACCCGACTCATCGGGGCGTTTCACCGGCCCGATGAGGGACTCACGGGGTTTGCGATGGCATCCAGCAGGGCCTGAGTCTCTGAACTCACCGGCCTGCCGTCCATGAGATTTTGAGCATCGGCACTCGAGAGTTCCTCATTTCCCATCACGCCGTATTCATTCTTCGGGTTATCAGGTTTGAAAGCCAGAGCGACAATATAGGTGTGTCCAACCTGTACGAGGGGCTCACCTAGCAGCGGACATTCCTTTGTCCCGCCTTGGATGGCCTTCGATACATCCGGCAATTCACCCTTTATCGGCTTAACCCGTCGCAATTCAAAAATCGTACGTGGGATGTTCCCTGGCGACATATCGAAACTCTCATCTACGACACGCTCTACTGAAATAACAGCGACAACGGCGGCCCTACCTGAGAGGATGCGCCAGTCACTCCGGTCATAGTCAAACTGCCGATCAATCAGACCGCACTTGCTGGTTGGTGTCGGCGTCGCGGCGCTTTGCGTAACCTGGGGGCTCTTGGGCTCGTCCGGGGATGCTTTTGGCTGTTGCGAGGACGAGCAGCCAAGAGGCAGCAAGCCCATCAAGCAGGCGACTGCGAGGCTTCCTATTCTTAGATTCTTCATTGCGATTCCCATCTCATTTTCTCCCTGTCGATCACGACCATCGTTGACGGACGACCGCGATATCCATTGGCGTGGGCGCTGTCGGGGGCGACGGAGCGATATTTGCGTTCATTACCGTCGTCGGGCAAGAGTGCGCTAATCCAAGCGCATGACCCATCTCGTGGACAATGTTGGAGACAACTTTATCCTGAGCGGCCGTTGGTAGCCAGGCACTATTGAGTTCGATCACATTGCTCAGCTGCTTATACTGGCCAATGACCGTCCCGCCATCTGGGAGGGTGTTCAGTCCAAGATCAAGCGATAAGAACTTAATTGCACCCTCGCCGGGCGCGTTCACAATTGACACCGCATGCTGGGCAGCCTTCCATGCCGCGATAGCCGTGTTAGCCGCATCAAGCTGACGCCCTTGCAGAGCCGAGGTGTCGACATTCAGAACTTTCCCGCCAGGAGGGCCGGTCACCCCCGAGTACGAAAGCGTGTACAGCTCACTGAAATTCGCCGCGGGTAGCGAGCCAGCACCTGGTAACGGCGCACCGCTCATCGCCAAGCTTAGAAACCCCACATCGCACTGCTGATCTGTGTTGTTCTTGCCGTTTTCCTTTTGAGAAGTCTCGTCGTTGGAATTCTCAGAGCGGGGCTCTGGCGCGCGCTCAGTCTGTGTCGGCTGTCCAGTCTGTGTCGGGGGCGGCGTCTGACTCGGCTGCTGTGGCTGGTTGCCCTGTTGTGGCTGCTGTGGCTGGTTACCCTGTTGCGGTGCTTGATATTCCGGGTTGGCTTGGCCGGGGCCTTGGGTGTACGGGGTGGCAGTTTGGTAGCCCGGGGGTTGGGTGCCGTGCTGGGGCTGCTGGCCACCTTGTTGAGGCTGCTGACCTCCGGCCTGTTGTCCGGCTTGCGGCGCGCCGCTGTTGTAGATGTTGATTCCGCTGTTTTGGTCTAGGGGCGGCAGGTTGTTGCCGCCCTGGTATTCGGGCTGTGACGCTGGCATTTGGGGTGGCTGGAATTGAGAGCCGCCGCCATCGGTCATGCCGCCAGTGGGCCCAGGCGGGCCGGTCGGTTCCGCGATCGCGGCTGGCAGTCCGAGCACACCGATGCCAGTCGTGGCGTTGATGTTCAGGTGCCAGCCCGCTATCGCGACGGCCGTGACCGCGATGGCTGCGAGAGCACGCCGGATACCAACGGGCGTTCGAGTTTTCGGTGACTTCATGGGTGTCATCGGCGTTCTCCCTTTCCCTCAGGCTCACGTGCGGCACTAGCGGTTGCGATTGGACGGCGGTCGGGGCCACGCGCTACGGGTTGGCAGAGCGGGTACACACGGACCGCTGGGGTCAGCATGGGCGCGTCAGACAGTACGCCAGCGTGATCGCCGGGTCTATTATCAGCACACCAAGCTAAACCACATGGATAAGTAGCCATTGACGACGGTCCTGAATACGGCATGCAGCCCGAATCTACGGCCAACTCATCATCCGAGCGAGACCAAAACGACTCCCCCCCAATCGGGTCCGCTACCGCGAGATCATCCCGATTAGATAACTTTAATTCCTAGAAACTAACAGTTCAAAGGTACAGTATGTCTATACAGCAACCTTGTCAACCAATTGTCAGGTTTCCGCCGGAGCCACCTCCCTGGCGCTCGCCCCGAGGATTGATCGTCACGACACCCGCCCACGTCGACATTGCCAGATCGCAGGTCTAAGGGTTCGCGAGGGATGATTACCTATTGTTTGCCAACCTCGGTCGAATGCCAAATGTAGCGAAGGATGAGAACTTCACCCCATTGCCATAACCATCGGCCTGCACGTTTCGCGTACGCGCTCGCGGGGCCCTAAGAAGACCCACACCTCTAGCCATGTCGGCGTACCGGTACCAATGCGCCCAAAGGTGGCCGTACTCGACATGCCAAAACGGCGGGTCCACAGACTGCTGATGGACAAATCGGCCATTCCCAGAAAGTGACCATCGCGGCAGACTGAGATCGCAAGATCTCAGGTCAGATCCAGGACAGGACGCACCATGAACGACATCACGTATCGCCTTGCCCAGAAGCGCAATATCGTGACACCCCTGCCCGGTCCCCGGTCCAGCGCGCTCGCCGAACGGCGGCGTGCTGCGGTATCCGCCGGTGTCGGCTCCACCGCCCCCGTCTACGCCGTCGACGCTGACGGCGGTGTCATCGTCGATGCCGACGGCAACTCCTTCATCGACCTGGGCTCCGGTATCGCGGTGACCACCGTGGGCGCCTCTCATCCGGCCGTTGCGGCTGCAATCGCCGATCAAGCAACACATTTCACCCACACCTGTTTCATGGTGACGCCCTATGAGGCATACGTCCGGGTGGCCGAGCTCCTCAACGCCATGACGCCCGGCGACCACGAGAAGCGCACCGCGCTGTTCAACTCGGGCGCCGAGGCCGTGGAAAACGCCATCAAGGTGGCACGGTTGGCGACAGGCCGCCCCGCGGTCGTCGCCTTCGACAACGCCTACCACGGCCGCACCAACCTGACGATGGCGCTCACCGCCAAGTCCATGCCCTACAAGTCGCAGTTCGGCCCCTTTGCGCCGGAGGTCTACCGGATGCCGGCCTCCTACCCGCTGCGTGACGAGCCGGGACTGACCGGCGAAGAGGCCGCACGCCGCACGATCTCCCGCATGGAAACCCAGATCGGTGTGCAGTCGCTGGCCGCGGTCATCATCGAACCCGTCCAGGGCGAGGGCGGGTTCATCGTCCCCGCTCCCGGATTCCTTTCCACGCTCGCGAATTGGGCGCGGGAAAACGGCGTCGTCTTCATCGCCGACGAGGTGCAGACCGGATTCGCACGCACCGGTGCATGGTTCGCCTCCGAACACGACGATGTCGTCCCAGATATCGTCGCCATGGCCAAGGGCATCGCCGGCGGCATGCCGCTCGCGGCCATCACCGGGCGCGCCGAGCTCATGGATGCGGTGTACGCGGGCGGACTGGGCGGAACCTACGGCGGCAATCCCGTCGCCTGCGCGGCGGCCATCGCGACACTGGATGCCATGCGCGACCTAGACCTGCCGGCTCGTGCACGCGCCATCGAGACCTCGGTGGTACCCCGGCTGCGGGCACTCGCCGAGGAAGTGAGCGTCATCGGCGAAGTACGCGGCCGCGGCGCCATGCTGGCCATCGAGATCGTCGCATCCGGCACTCTCGAACCCGACGCGGCGCTGACCAAAGCCATTGCCGCCGAGGCACTGTCTCGGGGCGTCCTGATCCTCACCTGCGGTACGTTCGGCAACGTCATTCGGTTGCTACCGCCGCTGGTGATCGGTGACGATCTACTCGACGAGGGCATCACCGTCCTCGCCGACATCATCCGCGAGAAGGCGAGCAACCGGTGACCGACCACGCAACATTGATCGATGCCGTCCCGACCGACCTGTGGATCGGGGGCAAGCAGACCCCGTCATCGACGGGTGCCCGGTTCTCCGTCCACAACCCGGCAACGGGTGCTGTGCTCACCACCGTGGCCGATGCCTCCGCCGCGGACGGCGCCGTCGCACTCGACGAGGCCGTCGCCGCGCAACGCTCCTGGGCAGCGACCGCGCCCCGTGAACGCGCCGAAATCCTGCGCCGAGCATGGGAATTGGTGATGGCCCGACGCGATGACTTCGCGCTGTTGATGACCCTCGAAATGGGCAAGCCGCTGGCGGAAAGCCAGGGCGAGGTGACCTACGGTGGCGAGTTCCTGCGATGGTTCTCCGAAGAGGCCGTCCGCATCAACGGCCGGTACACCGCCTCGCCAACCGGCACGGGCCGGATCCTGGTGACCAAGCAGCCCATCGGTCCAACCCTGGCCATCACCCCGTGGAACTTCCCACTGGCCATGGGCACCCGCAAGATCGGCCCGGCGTTGGCCGCCGGTTGCACCATGGTCGTCAAACCCGCCGGCGAGACCCCGCTGACGATGCTGCTACTGGGACAGGTATTCGCCGATGCCGGATTGCCTCCCGGCGTGCTCTCCATTCTTCCCACCTCGCGCTCCGCCCAGCTGACGGAACCCCTGCTGGCCGATCCCCGGCTGCGCAAGCTCACCTTCACCGGCTCCACCGGCATTGGCAAGATTCTGCTGGCGCAGTGTGCGACGAGGGTTTTGCGCTCATCGATGGAACTGGGCGGTAACGCACCGTTCGTGGTGTTTGATGACGCCGACATCGACGCCGCGGTCGACGGCGCGATGGCAGCCAAGATGCGCAACATCGGCGAAGCCTGCACCGCTGCCAACCGTTTCCACGTCGACAACGCGGTACGTGCCGAATTCACCGAGAAGCTCACCGCGCGCATGGCCGCACTCACCATGGGGCCCGGAGACGAGAGCGGTGTCCAGGTGGGTCCGCTCATCACGGCCAAACAGCGTGCCTCCGTTGACGAATTGGTACAAGACGCCGTCGCGAAGGGCGCCGTCGTCACTGCTGGCGGGGCTGCCTCCGATGGTGACGGATTCTTCTATCCGGCCACGGTGCTCACCGATGTGTCTTCGGACGCAAGGATTCTCCGCGAGGAGGTGTTCGGCCCCATCGCCGCGATCGCCGGATTCGACGGCGAAGACGCGGGAATCGCTGCCGCCAACGATACCGAGTATGGACTGGCCGCCTACGTCTACACCACGAATCTGGATCGCGCGCTGCGGGTTTCGGAAGCCGTCGAATCGGGGATGGTCGGCGTCAACCGTGGCGTCATCTCCGATGTGGCGGCGCCGTTCGGTGGTATCAAGGAATCGGGTATCGGCCGGGAGGCCGGCAGCGAAGGTATCGAGGAATACCTCGAAACGAAATACATAGCGCTGCCATAGATACCGTGACGATCGGCCCGCCCTGACAGCGCACCGAATCCACCCCATCGATGCAACGTTTCCACCGAGCCGGGATTACCCACATCGGCGCAACCTTGGAGGCACACATGGCATGGCGGATGCCGGCAGAAACCGAACCGCATGAGCGGATCTGGATGGCGTTCCCGCGTCCGGGACTCACGTTCGGCGACGATGACGCCGCGCTCGAGGCCGGCTATCAGGCCTGGACGGCCGTAGCGCATGCGGTGCTCGCCTTCACGCCGGTGACGATGGTGGTCGACCCGCGCCAGCAGGAGCGCGCCCGGCGAATGTTGTCCTCGGATATCGAGCTGCTCGTCGCCCCGCTCGACGACTTTTGGATGCGCGATATCGGACCTACGTTCGTCGTCGACGACACCACGGGTGAACTGGGTGCCGTCGACTGGATCTTCAACGGCTGGGGGTCGTCAACTCCGCAGAGCTGGTCACATGATCGCGAGATCGGCCGCACAATCGCGGCTGCCGCCGGCGCGACCCTCGTGTCGTCGTTGTTGGTCAACGAGGGCGGTGCCATCCATGTCGACGGTGATGGCACCGTACTGCTGACCGAGACCGTATTGCTTGATCCGCTGCGCAATCCGCACGCCGACCGCAGCCGTGTCGAGGCCGAACTGGCTCGCACCCTTGGCATCGACCACGCCGTGTGGCTACCGCGCGGCCTCACGCGCGACTACGAGCCACTCGGCACCAAGGGGCACGTCGACATGATCGCGACGCTGCCCTCACCCGGCACCGTCTTACTGCATGCACAAACCAATCGCGACCATCCCGACTACGCAATATCGGCGCAACTCCGTGCCGCGTTCGCCGATGCGGTCGATGCCCGCGGTCGCTCCTTCGACGTGGTCGATCTGCCTGCGCCGGCGACGCTGCGGGATGCCGACGGATTTGTCGACTGGAGCTATATCAATCACCTTGTCACCGGAGACGGCGTGATCCTGTGCGGCTATGACGAGCCGGCCGCCGACTCGCACGCCGCGGAGATTATTGCCGAGGCTTATCCCGGCCGAGAGGTGGTACTGGTCGATGCGCGGCCAATCCTCGCCGGTGGCGGCGGCATTCACTGCATCACCCAGCAGCAACCAAAGGTCTAGGCGATGGATGTCGTGGAGGCGAGCATCGCCGATCTGCAGGCCGCACTCATCACCGGGGAATCGACGTCGGTCGCACTCGTCGCCGAGTATCTGCGCCGGATCGCCGCCTACGACCGCGGCGGGATCACCCTCAACGCCGTACCCGTCCTCGACCCGCAGGCATTCTGCGCCGCCGCCGAGTCCGATGCGCGTCGCGCCGCCGGTGCCACGCTCGGCCCGCTCGACGGCATCCCGTACACCGCCAAGGGTTCGTACGCCGCGACGGGGCTGCCGGTGGCGGCCGGATCTCCGGCCTTCGCCCGACTCATCTCCCAACGCGATGCGTTCACCATCGCTCAACTTCGCGCCGGCGGTGCGGTGCTGCTCGGGCTCACCAACATGCCGCCGATGGCGAACGGTGGCATGCAGCGCGGCGTGTACGGCCGGGCCGAAAGTCCCTACAACAGCGACTATCTGACGTCGGCGTTCGGATCGGGATCGTCCAACGGATCGGGTACCGCAACGGCCGCCAGCTTTGGCGCGTTCGGGCTCGGCGAGGAGACGTGGAGCTCCGGGCGGGCACCGGCCTCGTGCAACGCCCTGGTGGCCTACTGCCCGTCCCGCGGGGTGATCTCGGTACGCGGCAACTGGCCGCTCGTGCCCACGATGGATGTCGTCGTTCCACATACCCGCAGCGTCGCCGACCTGCTGGTGCTGCTGGACATCATCGTCGCCGACGACCCCGAGCCGCGCGGCGACTTCTGGCGCCGCCAACCGTGGGTCGAGATCCCGGCGGCATCGACATTGCGACCCAAAAGCTACCGCGCACTAGGTGATTCCGACGCCCACGCACTGCGCGGCGTCCGGCTGGGGGTGCCACGGATGTATATCGGCGATGCCTCCGGTGACCGACCGGTGCAGACCCGTCCAAGCGTCCTCGAACTATGGCGGCGCATCGCCGACGACCTGTGTGCGGCAGGCGCCGAGGTGCTCGAAGTGGACTTCCCCGTCGTCACCAATTACGAGGGCGCGGCAACGATGCTGGACCGCGGACTCATCCCGGCCGGATACGACGCACGTGAACTGTGGGACCTTTCCATCTGGGGCTGGGAGGAATTCCTACAGGTCAACGGCGATCCCGAGCTATCGCATGTACGCGACATCGACGGTGCACTGATCTTTCCGCCACCACCTGGTGCACTGCCCGATCAGTATGACCGTCACCACCTCGACCTGGAGGTCGACCTCGGCGAGTATCCGGCCCGCGCCGCCGCCGGTATCGCCGAGCTGGAACAGATCCCACTGATTGCCGAGGGCGTCGCCGGGCTGGAGGCGGCGCGTCGTATAGACCTCGAGGGGTGGATGGACACGCTCGGCCTCGACGCCGTCGTCCATCCCGCAGTCGCCGATATCGGCGCCGCGGACGCCGATGTCAATCCGGCGTCGGCCGATACGGCCTGGCGCAACGGCACCTGGGTGGCCAATGGCAACCTCGTGCCGCGTCACCTCGGAATCCCCTCGGTCACCGTACCGATGGGCACGCTGAACGATATTGGGATGCCTGTCGGGCTCACGATCCTCGGTCGCGGCCATGACGATGTCCGGTTACTACGCCTGGCCGCCGCCATCGAGGCAACTCGAGATCGGCGTACCGCTCCCCTGCGGACACCGGCCCTGGCACCTATCGCATTACCGGTCGCCGCGGCGGCTGTCGGCATCGCGCCGCAATGCGTGCTCACGGTCGACGAGTCAGACCTCGGCGACGGTGATTGCGCCGTCGCCATCACCCTTGCCGTCGAAGGTATGGACCCCGACGCCATCGCCGACGCCAAACTGTATGTCGACGGCGATGAGCTCACGCTCGCGCGGGGCGACAACACGTTTACCGCCTCGACGTCGCTGCGCGCCGCGACGTCACGGCCACGCCATTCGGTGTGGCGCGACGCCTACGGCTCTCTGATCGTGGCCTTGGTCCAAACCCGCGATGGCCGAACCTCTGGAGCGTGGACTACGGCTTGCGGGATCGCCTGACAGATCAGGCCGCGAACAGCTCCAGCCGGCGCGGCTCCTCGATCACCGAGTAATGACTGGCGTCTCCCTTGAGGACCTGGCTCGACCGGCCGTGAACGTCCACCGGGACGTCACCGGCCAGCGTGACGCGGTGCAGCTCACGGCGCTGCTGCCCGAAGTCGGCAATCCCGTAGTGCTGGGTGGCTCGGTTATCCCAGATGGCGACATCACCCAGCCGCCAGTTCCACCGGAAGGTGTTCTCCAGCTTGGTGATACGCGCCTGCAGTAGTTGGATGAGGGCGGCAAACTCGGAGCCGCCCAGGCCATCGAAGCTCTTGACGAACTGCCCCAGCAACAGGCTGCGTTCACCGGTTTCCGGATGCACCCGCACCACCGGATGCAAGGTTTCGTATTCCGAGTGGGTGAACTCGCTGTAGTACGCGGCGCGACGCTCGGCGCTAACCCCACCCGATGCCCCCGCGGATGCGTAGTCGTAGAGGTTTGTGTGGATGGCCCACAGATCCTCGACGAGCGCACGCAGCGGCGTCGGCAGTTGTTCATAGGCCGCGACGGTCGACGCCCAGGTGGTGGCACCTCCATAGGATGGCAAGGTCACCGCACGGAGCACCGATACCTTGGGGATGCGGTCCACGAACGTGACATCAGTGTGCCAGCCGTTGGCCGCGCCTTCGAGGTTCAGCAGCTCGGTGCCATGGGACGTCACCGTCGGGTGCGGCAGCGTCGGCTCCCCGAGTAGACCGGCGAACGCGTACTGCCCGGCGTCGTCAAGACGATGCTGCCCGGTGAACACCAGCACCTTGTTAACGGCCAATGCGATACGGATTGCCTCCACACGTTCGGCCGGGACATCGCCGCCGAGCTCTACGCCATCAATCCGGGCACCAATATGTTCACCGAGCTTTTCCACGGTGATACCCGCATCCCGATATATACCTTGCGTCAGCGTCACCCCGGCATCACAACAACCACTGCCGCACAAACCCAGGTATTGAGCCAGGTCGATTCCAATTCCGGTCCCGGCATATGGTCGAAGCGTGACCATCGCGTACAACGAGCAACTGCGGGACCGGATTCGCGGACATCTGACGGGCCATGAACGTCGCACCGTCGATGACCCGGACAAACGCCGCGCCGCGGTGGCCGTGGTGCTGGTCGATTCAGATCTGGGTGAGGACCGCGTTGACCCGGCGCCGGTTGACGAGTGGATCGGCGGCCGGGAGATCCCGGAGAGTGGGCTCGACGGCCGGATGGTCGACGTTTCGGGTGGCGCGGCATTCCTGCTGTGCCGCAGAGCCTCCCGCCTCAATTCCCATGCCGCACAGTGGGCGCTGCCCGGCGGGCGATTGGATCCGGGCGAGGACGCGGTCCAAGCCGCGTTGCGTGAGCTCGACGAGGAACTGGGTGTCGCCCTTCCGGATTCGACGGTGCTCGGACTGCTCGACGACTACCCGACACGGTCGGGGTATGTGATCACCCCAGTGGTGGTGTGGGGTGGCGGACGCCTGGAGATGCGCCCCTCCCCTGACGAAGTGGTCGCCGCGTATCGGGTGGGGTTACACCAGCTGCAACGTGACGATTCGCCTCGATTCGTCACGATTCCGGAAAGCCCACGCCCGGTGGTGCAGGTCCCGCTGGGCAATGACCTCATCCACGCGCCGACGGGGGCAGTCTTGCTGCAGGTGAGATGGCTCTGTCTAGAGGGCCGCGGCGATCGCGTCGACGAGCTGGAGCAGCCTGTCTTCGCCTGGAAGTGAGGATCAGGACACGCCGGCGCGAGCCAGCACGGTCGGTGTCCCATAGGGCGCGTCTTGCTCCGCCACCCAGCCCGGGTCTAGATACACCGAGTTGGACGCGATCACATTGCCGTCGCGCAGGATCTCGCCGAGGTAGTTGCCGCCCTGGTCGCTGAATATGCTCACCTGCGCCTCACGAGCCGTCATCGCTATGTCATGCGTCCAGGGCACGAAGGGGTCGAGCCAGGTGTACTTGACCGCCTGCTCCCCCTTACCCGTGCGGTAGGAGATGACCACTTGGCGATTGCTCCCCGGATCCTGCGCGGTCACGCGATAGGTCATTTTCACCCCGGGCTCGGCCTGCGCCACTGCGGCGGCCGGCAATCCCAGCACGGCGCCGAACGCGAGAGCTACCAGCAAAGCGAGAATTCTTCTCATGCGCTGGGATGCTATCGGCCCTAGCGCTGCTGCGGAGAGTGTCGCCGAACTTTGCGCTCCGGTACCCCATTGGGTCCTGTGGTCGCCAGCGCATAGGTGCCGACAGCGAAGGCCACCGCCGAGCCATTGATCGCCAGCGCCTCTTTGCCGATATTCGCGACGGTGTCCTTGGGACCGTGGTAGTTCGGGTCGAACGGCTGCCCCGCACGGCCCTGCCAGGTGATGGCTTCGGGGCCACTCATCCGTTCCAGCGCACCCGAGCTGATACCGCCGACGGGGATACCCGCGGCCAGGAACGGCCCGTAATCGGATCTGCCGTTGAACTGCTCGGCCGCCGGTCGCTTACCTGCCAGGTTGAGATATCCGGCGAAGGTCCGTTCTATCCCTGCGGAGCCCTCGGGTACGTCCAGTGGCGGCCTGTTCGGATCGGGTTTGGCCGCCGACTGGTCACCGTCCAGCACGAAGTACCCGGCGTTGGGTGAGCCCAGCATGTCGAAGTTCAGGTACAGCGCGATGTCGTTGAGCTCCTCGGCGTTCCGGCCCTTGGCGTACTCCAGCGAGCCGGCCAACCCGTCTTCCTCGGCGGCCCAAAACGCGAACCTGACGGCGTTGTTGACCACCGGCTTGGGTCCGAGCTGCAGCGCGGTCTCGAGAACGGCGGCCACACCGGTGCCGTTGTCGTTGATACCCGGCCCCTTCGACACACTGTCCAGGTGAGCTCCGGCCAGCACCACATTGGCCGGATCGCCCGTCGCGGTCTGGGCGATGATGGTGCGTGAGCGCACCTTCGCAATGTTCATATCGAGCACCAGCGTTATCGCCGACGAATTACGTCGCAGGAGGGTATCGACTCCCGAGTCGACAATCCCGACCGGAATAGACAGCTGCTCATAGTAATTCGGGGTGAACAGCCCTTCGCTACCACCGGACTGCATCACCACCAGCACCCCAGCGGCGCCCTTCTCCTTGGCGACATTCTGTTTGTCGACCACCGAGCACCCGACACCATCCACCACCGCGATCTGACCGGCGACCTTGAGGGTGCCGTAATCGGCCGCGGCACAACCACTGGCCTTGCCTGACGGACGGATGGTGCTCGCCTTGAGCCCATCCTTGGGGGTCTGGACGAAATAGGAAGCCTGATCCACCGCGTAAGGACGGCCACCGATTTCGACAAGTGGCTTACCCTCGGTCAGCACCTTGAGCCTGGACAGCTCTGGAGCCTGCACGTCGAAACCGCGGTCCTTCAACGCCTTTGTGACGTAGTCGGCACTTGCGTCGTAACCCGGGGTGCCCTCGGCACGGTTCCCGCCGTTGGCGTCTGCCACCTGCTGCAGCTGCTGCAGGTGCGCCATCATCGCGTCCACGGTGACCGTGCGCGCCAGGTCCGCAGCCAGGTTGGGGCTGGGGGGTGGAGCAGTGGCACCCGGTGAAGTCGGGTGCGCACAGCAGCTCGCTACCGCCGCAATCGCGAGCACGGAGCAACCGCGCGCGAACCCCCGGACGCGAAATAACGGCATCAATAACCTCTTTGGAACGTCAGTGGAGTTGTGCGAATCGAGCAATCGCACACGCTACCGCACCAACGTTGTTTCCCAAGGGCTTTCGGGGCGTTGCAATGAACCTGTTACCGCTGTTTCGGCGGGCTGGGGGTACGTCCCGCTTGAGGGGAGAGCGAAGCGACCCGGGGATGTACTAGCCCTTCAGCTTGTGGCGGGTGCGGTCCCCGTAAACGGGGACGCCGTTGCGCCCCTCGAGGCTCTGCGCATACAGACCGACGGTGTAGGCGACTCCGCCCGCGTTGATCTTGAGCGCGTCCTTGTTCACGTTGGCCAGGGTGTCCCCGGCCTGGTGGTAGTTCGGATCGAACGGCTGGTCAGCCTTGCCGCCCCAGTCCCGCGCCTCCGCGGCTGTCATCTTGTCCTCGGCACCGGAGAAGATGCCGCCGGTCGGAACGCCCGCCCTGCTGAACGCGTCGTAGTCCGAACGGCCGTCATAGCCGGTGTCATGGGCCTTCTTGCCCTGGTCGGCGAGGTACCCAACCTCGGTCCGTTCGATACCGGCCGATCCCTCGGGAATCCGCACCGGCATCACGTCCGGGTCGGGCTCCTCGGACTGGTCGCCGTCATAGGTGAGATACGCGGCGTTCGGCGAACCGAGCATGTCGTAATTCAGGTACAGGGCAATGTTTTTGAGCGCATCTACGTCGAGTGATTTGACGTAGTCGGTGGAGCCGATCAGCCCCTCCTCCTCCGCACCCCAGAACGCAAACCTCACCGCGTTCTTGACATCCGGGTTCGGCCCCAGCTGCAACGCGGTCTCGAGAACTGCCGCGGTGCCGGTGCCGTTATCGTTGATACCGGGCCCCTCGGGAACACTGTCGAGGTGGGCACCGGCCATGACGACATCCGTCGTGGCGCCCGTCTTGGTCTGCGCGATCACATTGCGCGCCTTGACGTCCTTGGTTTCGGCATCCACTTTGAGGACCACGTGGTCGGGGTGCGCCCGCAGATCGGCGCCGACGGACTTGGTGACACCTACCACCGGGAGCTTCGGACTGGCATCCTCACCGAGGGTCCCGCCCGCCTTCTCCTCGTCGACATTGTCGGCGATGATCACGCCCACCGCGCCACGCTCGGCGGCGGCCCTTTCCTTGTCGGCGAACGGGCACGATCCGCGGTCCACCAGGACCACCGCACCCTTGACGTCCACGCCGTCGTAATCGTTGGCGGTGCAACCCGGAGATTCCTCCGCGGGGGCCGGAACCAAACGCCCCTCCACGTGGCCACCCGGCGAGTACGACAGCACTCCGGCGTCCACCTTCTTGGGGCCGACCGTCAGCTCAAGGGATTTAGCCTGAAAGTACTTGAAGTTGAACTCGGGTGTTTGCACGTCGAAACCCTTGTCCTTCAAAGCCTTTACGACGTAATCAACACTCTGGTTGAAGCCGGGAGTACCTGCCGCCCGAGTGTTCTCGTTCTTGTCGGCAATGTCCTGAAGGGCCGAGAGATGCTTGACGACATTGTCGACGTTCACCTTCTCGTGCAGCGAGTGCGCGAAGCCGACGGCCTCCTGAGATCCGGCCTGCGGTGCCGAGCTGGGCGCGTCACCACCGCCGTCCCTATCGCATGCCGTCACGGTCGCCAGTACGCAAGCCGCAGACACCGCGACCGCATACACAACACGCTTGGTCCCCATTGTTCTCCCTTGTCCCGACCTTAAACGTCGCGTCGCTGCACGACAGCAAGTGCCGCAGCGAGCGTTATGACAACCACGGTAGCAAAGTAGATAAGGGACCCCGTGGTGTTCCAAACAAACTCGACCCCGTCCACCGTGAACCAGGACGCACCGGTGGACCGGATTCCGTTGGCGAAAGGAAGGAAGGGCTGCAACGCCTTTCCGGCATCAGTGAGCCAGCCCAGCATCAGTTCGATAACCGTCGGCCATAGCAGGAGAGCCGCAACAGCACCCGCGGTGTGCTTCAGCAACACACCGACCGCCACCGCGAGTACCGCGGACAAAAAGGCGTAGACGGTCACCGCCCCGACGGTGCGCCACACTCCAGTGCTGTCCAACGACAGATCCGCCCCGGCGACGGGACCTGCCATGGCACGCACCAGCACAATTGAGAGCAGCGCGGATACCGCGGCGACCGCGGCCACCCAGCAACCCGCTACGAGTGCTTTGGCACCGATGACCACGAGCCTGTTGGGTGATGCCTGAAATGTGGTCCGAACCATGCCGGTTCGATTCTCATTGGTCACTGTCATAGCAGCCAGCACCATGAGCAGCGGCACCCCCACGACGGACGTCGCCCCCGCCGCATCACCCGGCGAGACCGGTGCGTAGACGGAGGCCGATCCGCCCTGTAGGCCCGCGAAACCCAGACCCACTGCCAGCGCGAGCAAGCTGCACCACACCGCCGAACGCGAGGTGGATACCTTGATCCGTTCGGCCGCGATAACACCCATCAGTGCGCACCCTCCACATCGGCGGACACCTGGCTGCGGTACTGCACGGCGTCATCGGTCAACGAAAGGTAGGCGTCCTCCAACGAAACTCGTTGCGGGGACAGTTCGTACAGCGTGACGCCACGGCGCGCGGCAAGCTCACCGATCTGTTCGATGAGAGCACCGCTGATTTCGAGCACGCTTTCTTCCCCTCCGCGTTCCGCGACTTGCACCGAGAAACCGCTTTCCTCGGCGGCCGAACGCAGGGTCTCGATCTGGGGACTACGTACCCGCACCACATCGGCACCGGCCCGACTGACGAACTCATGCATAGATGTCGCCGCAATCAGGCGGCCACGGCCTATGACCACCAATTGGTCTGCGGTATTGGCCATTTCGGAGAGCAGGTGACTTGAGACCAGTACCGTGCGTCCCTGAGCGGCCAGACTTTTCATGAGCGTCCGAATCCAGTGGATACCTTCGGGGTCTAGACCGTTGACCGGCTCGTCGAACAGCAGCACCTGGGGATCACCGAGCAGCGCTACCGCGATACCCAGTCGCTGCGACATTCCCAGGGAGAAGGTGCCGGCATGCCGATTGGCCACGTCGGTGAGCCCGACCATCTCCAGCACCTCGTCCACCCGTTGGGACGCAATGTCATTGGCGGCAGCGATCCACCGGAGGTGGTTCCGCGCCGACCGGTTGGGGTGAAACTGCTTGGGATCCAACAGCGCACCGACCACACGTAGCGGATGGTCGATCTCGTGGTACTGCTTGCCCCCGATCGTCGCGGTCCCCGAGGTGGGGCGCGCCAACCCGACAAGCATGCGCAACGTCGTCGATTTACCTGCCCCGTTGGGTCCCAGGAACCCGGTCACCACACCCGGCTCGATGGTGACGGAGAGGTCGTCGACCGCCGGAATCTGCCCATAGACCTTGGTCAGCGACCGAAGTTCGATGCTGGCTCCTCTTCGCGCAAGCGGCTCATCGACCATGCGGCCCACTATGCCAGCAATTCCAGCCAGCTACTCCGCAGGACCGTCCGGAGCCGGGCTGGAGGCTTGCGCCCAGAAGCGCCGGGGTATGCGGCCCGCGTGGCGAGCGAGGTGTCCGGCGGTCACCGCCGCCGCCATGGCCGCGGCCATGCGTTCTGGATCGGTGGCGCGGGTCACGGCCGTCGCGAGCAGCACGGCATCGCAGCCGAGTTCCATGGCAAGAGCGGCGTCGCTGGCGGTGCCGATCCCCGCGTCGAGGATCACCGGAACTCCCGCTGCCGCCACAATCATCTCGATGTTATGTGTGTTGATGATGCCCAGCCCGGTTCCGATGGGGGCCCCGAGCGGCATCACCGCCGCGCATCCCACGTCTTCCAATCTGCGGGCCAGCACCGGATCGTCGGTCGTGTAGGGCAGTACCACGAAACCGTCGTCGACGAGCTGCTCGGCCGCACGCACCAATTCGACGGCGTCTGGCAGCAGCGTGCGTTCATCGGCGATGACCTCCAACTTGATCCAGTTGGTTTCCAGGGCCTCGCGGGCCAGCTGAGCGGTAAGCACCGCCTCGGCGGCCCCACGGCATCCCGCGGTATTCGGCAGCGGTGTGATGTCCAGCCGCTTGAGTAGCTCGAGCACCCCGGTGCCGCCCGCGGCGTCGACCCGGCGGATCGCCACGGTGGTCAGCTCGGTACCGGACGCCTGCAGTGCCCGTTCCAGAATCGCGAGATTCGCGGCGCCCCCGGTGCCCATGATGAGCCGGGAACCGAAGGTTCGGCCCGCGATACAGAGTGCGTCGTCCGCTGGGTTACCCACAGTGCCTATCCGCCCTGCACCGCTGTGACAACTTCGACCAGCGCGCCATCGGAAACCGCTGTGTCCCAATCGGATTTTGGCACCACAGTGTGATTGATCGCTACCGCGATACCGCACTCGGGAAAACCCAGCTGGTCGAGCAGCTCCCAGATGTTGGCACCCTGGGTGACTTCGCGCGCGTCACCGTTGACCTGAATGTTCATCGGGTCTCCTGACTATGTGCCTTCTCAAACCGGCGGGGGTCCACGACGGTCGGCGACTCACCACCGTCAAGTACTGCATTGATCGTCCTCGCGGTCCACGGCGCGAGCAGGAATCCGGAGCGGCCGTGCCCCGCGGCCACGAGGGTACGGTCGTCGATCCTCCCGACCAACGGCAGGTTGTCATCGGTCATGGGGCGCAGGCCCGCCGCACATTCGACGAACTCGTACTCGCCCAGACAGGGCAGCACCGCGCATGCGTCGTCGAGCAGATCTCGCACTCCCGCGACCGCGGGAGCGGTGTCATGGCCGTGCTCGTACTGCGTGGCACCGACGACGATGCCGTCCTCCCGGGGCACCAGATAGACCTGACGCCCGTGGACTCGCGCCCGGATGACACTCGTGGGTGGCGGCATCGCGCCGGGGCGTCGCCGCAGCCGCAGTACCTCCCCCTTCACCGGACGGACCGGCAAGTCCGCGAGTGCCGCTGCCCCCACCCCATTGGCGATGACGATCTGGTCCGCGGTCACATCCTGGAGACCGGCGACCGCAGGTTCCCAACGCACACCGAGCGTCTCGCACTCGGTGGTGAGCACGTGCAGCACCTTGCGATTGTCGACGGCGAGTTCCTCGGGTGCGGTGAATCCGCGGCGGATGTTCTGCGCCAGCAGTGGCTCGACATCCCGCGCGTTGGCGGTCTCGGCGACCGCATGCCCGTGCCCGCCCAACCAGTCCATCATTGTCCGCAGCTCGGCCGCATCGGCGATGTCGACGGCCACGGTGAGTGATCCCCGCGCGGTGATCACACTGCCCTCGACGTCATCCTCGATGAAACCGTCACGCCAGATACGCAGCGAGTCGACCCCCAGCTGCAACAGCTCGTCCTCACCGGGCCAGGCCTCGCTGTACGGCGCGAGCATCCCGCCCGCCACCCATGAGGCACCGCGCTGCATGTCGTCATGAATGGTGACGTGCCACCCGCTGCGCGCGGCCTCACGTGCGACGGAAAGCCCGATGACGCCGCTTCCGATAACGGCAACTGAACGCATCAATCCAGTCAACTCCCTTCGCCGGCATGACCCGGATCAGGTCCGACGGTCAGGGCCAGGATCATCGGCCCACTCTCAGCCCCACAACCTTGGGGCTCCCGCGTTACTTACACCTACAACGCTAGCGTCTTCGACTATGCACCCGCGTTCGGCCCGGCTTGAGTCGGCTCACCTCTATCTATGCACCGATGCACGCCGCGAGCGCGGCGACCTCGCCGAGTTTGTGGATGCCGCCCTCGCGGGCGGAGTGGACATCGTGCAGCTACGCGATAAGGGGTCGGCGGGTGAGCAGCAGTATGGGCGGCTAGAACCCAGCGAAGAACTCGATTGTTTGGCGGTTCTCGGTGCGGCGGCGGCGCGTCATGGCGCGCTTTTCGCAGTCAACGACCGCGCCGATATCGCCCGTGCAGCGGGGGCGGACATCCTGCACCTCGGCCAGGATGACCTGCCGCTTTCGGTCGCCAGAGAGATCGTCGGACCGGATGTGCTGATCGGCCGGTCAACACACGATGCCGAGCAAGCTGCAGTGGCCGCCCGCGATTCCGCGGTCGACTACTTCTGTTGCGGACCATGCTGGCCGACACCCACGAAGCCGGGCCGCACCGCGCCCGGGCTGGGTCTCGTGCGGTACGCCGCTGACCTGGGAACTTCTAAGCCATGGTTCGCGATCGGCGGTATCGACGAGACGCGGGTCTCCGAGGTCGTCGCCGCCGGATCGTCGCGCGTGGTCGTGGTGCGGGCCATCACCGCGGCCGATGATCCACGTGAAGCGGCAGCTTCGCTTCACGGGCTCCTCCCTCACCGAGCGTGAAGCCATGGCGGGATTTGGGCCCATTTCTCGCCGTAGTTTCACGCTCGGCGAGAGGCAGGCAACGGCTGCTACGGCAGCTGCCAGGCGAAACGCCCCGGCTCAAGCTCGACCGTGCCGTGTCCTTCCAGACCATTCACCGCGCCCTGGATCGTCTCGACAACCCGCAGCAGCGGCCAGGACGACTCGAACCCCGGATGCAACCGCATCCCCTCGATCTTCTCCTCGGGCACCCACCGCAGCTCGGTACTCTCGTGATTGGGCGACGTCGGCAACAATTCGGCGGCATCCGCGATCACCGTGGTGTACGTCCAATGCGCCTGACCATCAATGCGTTTCGTCACCACTGAAGAACGGATGGTCATTGCGCCCGGAGCGATTCCGGCCTCCTCGGCCGCCTCGCGAAGCGCTGCCTCCTCGGCGGACTCATGGCTGTCCCGCGCGCCTCCCGGCAAAGCCCAGGTACCGCCCTGGTGGCTCCACCAGGCGCGATGCTGTAGCAGGACAGCGGGCTGGCCGTTCGCCAGCGGTGCACGCAACAGCAACCCCGCCGCACCGAAGCGCCCCCAGAACCGTGCGCCCGCGTCGGCAACCACCCAACCGTCACCGTCGCCACGCACAGAGTCCACAGTAGAGCCACCGATCCCTAAATATGCTCTTAGACTTCCTATTAAGGCCAGGGAGAGGAAGGTAAAAGGTGACTGTCGGGACGACGCCGCTAGCGCACCCGTCGACCGAACCTGTCGGCGCGACGACTACCGTCGTACCAGCTCATCCGTGGTGGTGGTTCCTGAAGTCCACCCCCGGCAAGATTCTGATACTCGGTATCGCCCTCGCCGCCGCCGGAGTGCTCTCCGCGGTCGCCACCTCCGCGAGCGTGCAGAACCGGCAGCTCGCCCTGAGTACAGTGCTCAACCACACCGAACCGTTGGCCTACTCGGCCGGACAGCTGTACAGCACGCTGTCGGTCGCCGATGCTGCAGCGGCCACCGCCTTCATCGCCGGAGCCGAACCGCAGGGCGTTCGGGAACGCTATGAGCAGGCAATCACCGATGCCTCGACCGCGCTCGTCGCAGCCTCCAGCGGGCTTACCGACAGGCCGATGCAAGAACTACTGAGCCGGATCAACGCCGAACTGTCGGTCTACACCGGATTGATCGAGACCGCACGCACCAACAACAGGGCAAGTAATCCCGTCGGCGCCTCGTATCTGAGTGAGGCGTCCGCGCTGATGCAACGGACCATCCTCCCGGACGCGCAGCGTCTCTACGAGGAGACGTCCAACCGCGTCGACCAGGAGACGAATGCATCGACTCGGGTGCCCTTCCCGGTGATCCTCATCGTGTTGGGCACCATGATCGGCGGGGCCTTCGCTCATCGCTGGTTGTCCAAGAAGACCCGACGCATGATCAATCCCGGCATGCTCGCCGGCGGCGCCGCCTTACTGCTTATGGTGGTTTGGGTGAGTATCGCGCTGGCCGTCTCCGCCTCGCTGGGTATCGACGCGCGCAACGGCGGCGCCTACTCCTTGAAAACCATCACCCAACTGGTCATCTCGGCCCAACAGGCCCGCGCCGACGAGACCCTCGCGCTCATCCGCCGCGGTGACGAGAGCATCCGCAAGAAGTCCTACTACGAACGTATCGACGAGATGGAACAAAAGATCGGCGAGTACCTGTCGAATCCGAACGCCATCGCCCGCACGGATCTGGAGACGGCGCAGCAGCTGCTCACCAGGTGGCGGCAGGCGGACGACCGGATCAATGCCTACATCGCCGTCGGCAACTACCAGGCCGCCACCCAGGTGGCACTGGGCAGCAGCGAAACGGATTCGACGCCGGCCTTCGACAGTCTCGACGCGGCGTTGCGCAACGGCGTGCAGGACAGCCGACGCCAACTTCGGTCGGGGGTGCACAACGCCGAACGCGCCTTGACCTTGTCGTCCGCGGGAGCGTTGATCCTTACGGTGAGTGGCGCGATATGCGTTGGAGTCGGCTTGTGGCCAAGACTGAGCGAGTACCGATGATGGGCGCCCGGACACGTACGTGCCACCGGCTCGGCGCGCTGGCGGTCATCGCGGCCGTGCTGGCCGGATGCTCGACGACGGAGAACTCCACCCCGTTGCCACAGCTGACGGTGCCGAGACCGAGCCCCGCCGAAATGACCGAACAGGAACCCACCCGCGCGCTCCTGAACAAGGTGGACACCTCATGCGACCCCATGGCGAGCCTGCGGCCCACCAACGACAGGGCCGCCAATGACGATGCGGTCGCGGCGATCCGCAAGCGGGGGCGCCTTGTGGTCGGGCTGGATATCGGGAGCAATCTGTTCAGCTTCCGCGACCCGATCACCGGTGAGCTGACGGGATTCGACGTCGATATCGCCGGGGAGGTTTCCCGCGATATCTTCGGCACCCCCGACCGGGTCGAGTACCGGATTCTGTCCTCGGCGGATCGCATCGCCGCATTGAAGAATTCGACGGTCGACATCGTCGTCAAGACCATGACCATCACCTGCGCGCGGCGCAAGGAGGTCAACTTCTCGACCGTCTATCTGATGAACTACCAACGGATTTTGACAGCCCGCGATTCGGGCATCACCAATGCGCAAGACCTCTCCGGCAGACGAGTGTGCGCCGCACGCGGCACCACCTCACTGAACCGCCTCTCGGAGATCACCCCGCCCCCGGTCATCATCTCGGTGGTGACATGGGCTGATTGCCTTGTGGCACTGCAACAGCGGCAGGTCGACGCGGTGAGCACGGACGACTCGATTCTCGCCGGCCTGATGTCCCAGGATCCGTATCTGCACATCATCGGGCCAAACATGAGCGATGAGCCCTACGGCATCGGCATCAAGCTGGAGAACACAGATCTGGTCCGGTTCGTCAATCGCACTCTGGAACGTATCCGGCGCGATGGAACATGGAATGCCTTGTACCGCAAGTGGTTGAGCGTGCTCGGGCCCGCGCCCGCACCTCCGAGCGCAAAGTACCGGGACTGATGAGCGAAGAACCGGACGACGTCGACGACGTCGATAATCGGGCCGACGATCCCTCCGCGGACGAGTGCCCGGGCACCCGGCCCGCCTCCCTGGCCGATTTGGACGTCGACTCCGCCTCCACTATGCGGCCCATGTCGACACAGGCCGTGTTCCGCCCCCAAGCAGCCACCCAGCCCACCACTCAATCCATCACACAGCCGGAGGTTCGCGCCACCACCACCCGGATGCGGCTCTCCCCCACCCGACGGCTCGGCGGCGGACTGGTCGAGATCCCGCGCGTTCCGGAAATTGATCCGCTAAGAGCGTTGATGACCAATCCGGTGGTCGAGGAGTCCAAACGATTCTGCTGGAACTGCGGTAAGCCGGTCGGGCGTTCGACAGAAGACGGCCCTGCCCGGAGTGAGGGAACCTGCCCCGCCTGCGGCTCCGCCTTCTCCTTTCTGCCACAACTAAATCCGGGCGACGTGATCGCCGGACAGTACGCCATAAAGGGCTGCATCGCCCATGGCGGGCTCGGCTGGATCTATCTTGCGGTGGACCGCAACGTCAACGACCGACCGGTGGTGCTCAAGGGTCTGGTGCACTCGGGCGACGCCGAGGCACAGAACATCGCGATGGCCGAGCGACGATTCCTCTCCGAGGTGGCGCATCCCTCGATCGTGAAGATCTTCAACTTCGTCGAGCATCCGGACCAGCATGGAAACCCGGTCGGGTACATCGTGATGGAGTACGTCGGCGGCACCTCGCTCAAGCAACCCAAGGGCAGCGCTCTTCCCGTCGCACAGGCCATCGCCTACATGCTCGAAATCCTTCCCGCACTGGGCTTCCTACATTCGGTCGGACTCACCTACAACGATCTCAAACCCGAGAACATCATGGTCACCGAGGAGCAACTCAAGCTCATCGACCTTGGCGCGGTGGCCGCCGTCAACGCCTACGGCAATCTGTACGGAACACCCGGCTACCAGGCACCCGAGGTCACGAAGACCGGCCCCACGATCGCCTCGGATATCTACACGGTGGGACGGACTCTCGCGGTACTGACCTTGAGAATGCCCACCCGCAAGGGCCGATACAAAGACGGGTTGCCGAGCGAGGACCCCGTGCTCGGCAAATACGACTCGTACCACCGGTTCTTGCGCCGCGCCATCGACCCCGATCCCACCGCGAGATTCGGTAGTGCCGAGGAGATGGCCACCCAGCTGGTGGGCGTGCTCCGTGAGGTGGTGGCGCAGGACTCAGGCACTCCACGTCCGGGTATGTCCACCCTCTTCAGTCCGTCCCGGTCGACGTTCGGGGTTGACCTGTTGGTGGCGCATACCGACGTGTACGTCGACGGGCTCGCCCATCCGCCGAGCCTGACGGCTCCGGATATCGTGACGGCCCTTCAGGTCCCGCTTCTCGATCCCACCGATGTGGGAGCCGCGATCCTACAGGCGACCGTGCTGAGCCAGCCGATACAGACCCTCGAATCACTGAAGGCCGCCCGACTGGGCCGGATCGATGCCGACGGCGTGGATCTGACCGAATCCATGGAACTACCGCTGATGGAGGCCCGGGCGCTCCTCGATTTGGGTGATGTCGCCAAGGCCAACAGCAAGCTCGACCAGCTCGAAGACCGGGTGGGCACACCGTGGCGGCTGACCTGGTACCGCGGCATGGCGGCACTCCTCAATGGCGACTACGACCAGGCCACAAAGCATTTCACTGCCGTTCTGGATGTCCTGCCCGGTGAGATCGCCCCGAAGATGGCACTGGCCTCGACCGCCGAACTTGCCGGTGATGAGAAAAACCTCGACTTCTACCGCACCGTATGGTCCACGGACAACAGCGTCATCTCCGCCGGATATGGGCTGGCCCGTACCCTGGCCGCACGCGGAGAACGCGCAGAGGCCGTGCGCATGCTCGATAACGTGCCACCCACCTCAAGGCATTTCACCACCGCACGCCTCACCAGCGCCGTCACGCTACTGTCCGGTCGCACGCTCTCGGAGGTCACCGAAGACGATATCCGCGAGGCGGCCCGCAGAGTCGAGGCGCTCCCCGAGGCGGAACCCCGTGTGCTGCAGATTAGGGCGCTGGTGCTCGGCACGGCGCTGGACTGGATCAAGACCAATTATTCGACAGGACATCACATCCTTGGTGTTCCGTTCACCAAACGCGGCCTACGCCAAGGGGTTGAGACGAGCCTGCGAGCGCTGGCCCGCCGAGCCACCGAGCGCACACATCGCTATGCGCTGATCGATCTGGCCAATGCCACGCGCCCGCCTTCACTGCTCTAGCGCGGCACCCACTGCTGCCCTGGCGATGGCCAGTTCCTCATTGGTCGGCACCACCAGCACCGTCACCCGTGATTCGTCGGTGGAGATACGCCGAATCTCGCCGGAGCGTAATAGGTTTCGATCCGCATCTATCTCTATACCGAACACTTCCAGCCCGGCCATGGCATCGGCACGCAGCACCGCGTCGTTCTCCCCCACTCCGGCGGTGAATGAGATGGCGTCGGCGCCACCCAGCGTCGCAATATAGGCACCGATGTACTTGCGGAGCCGGTGCACGTACACGTCGTAGGCAAGCTTCGCCGCAGCATCTCCAGCCTCGATCAGGCGGTGCACCTCGCGAAAGTCGTTGGCACCGCATAGTCCGAGCATGCCGGAGCGTCGATTGAACACGCCGTCGATCTCGTCGATGCTCATGCCGTGGCGTGCCAGGTGGAACACGATGCCTGCGTCGATATCACCGGTGCGGGTGCCCATCACCAGGCCCTCCAGCGGAGTGAGCCCCATCGAGGTTTCCACGGCACTTCCACCACGAATGGCCGATGCCGACGCACCGTTACCCAGATGCAGCACAATCTGATTGACATCGGCGTACCCGCGGCCCAAGAAGGCGGCCGCCTGTTGGGACACATACTGATGCGAGGTGCCGTGGAATCCATAGCGCCGCACACCATATCGTTCCGCCACGTCGCGATCGAGCGCATAGGTGGCCGCGGCAGGCGGCAGACTGTGGAAGAACGCTGTATCGAACACTGCCACCTGTGGCACATCGGGGAGCAGGCGCCGGGCAACCTCAATGCCCTGCACTCCTGCCGGGTTGTGCAAAGGCGCCAATGAGGACAGCTCGGCGATCTGCGCCACCACCGCGTCATCGAGCACCGTCGGTTGATAGAAACGTTGCCCGCCATGCACCACGCGGTGACCGACCACGACGACGTCGTCGGTGTCGATGGAGCCGAACACCAGCCGCAGCGCTTCTTCATGATCGCGGACCGGCTCCTCGCCGATGCGCTCGACGAGGCCGTGCGCATCCACGCGGCCCGAATCCGGCTCGATAACTTGATATTTCACCGAGGACGAGCCGCAGTTGAGAACCAGAACTGCACTCATCGGGTCAGGTCCTGGGCCTGAATCGCGGTGATAGCCACGGTGTTCACGATGTCCTCCACCAACGCCCCGCGGGAAAGGTCATTGATCGGCTTGCGCAATCCCTGCAGGACGGGTCCGATGGCGATGGCACCGGCGCTGCGTTGCACCGCCTTATAGGTGTTGTTCCCGGTGTTGAGATCGGGGAAGATCAGCACCGTCGCGCGTCCGGCGACAACGGAATCGGGCATCTTGGTGGCTGCCACCGAGGGCTCGACCGCCGCGTCGTACTGGATGGGCCCTTCCACCAATAGTTCGGGCTGCCTGGTACGGACCAGTTCCGTTGCGATGCGGACCTTTTCGACCTCGGCTCCGCTGCCCGACGATCCGGTCGAATAGGACAGCATCGCGATACGGGGATCGATGCCGAACTGTGCGGCAGTCCGCGCCGAGGAGATGGCGATATCGGCCAGCTGTTCGGACGTGGGATCGGGCACGATGGCGCAATCCCCGTACGCCAGTACCCGATCGGCTAAGCACATCAGGAAGATGCTGGATACCGTAGAAACATCCGGGTTGGTCTTGATGATCTCGAAGGCCGGGCGCACCGTGTGTGCGGTGGTGTGGGCCGCACCCGAGACCATGCCGTCAACGATGTCGTTGTACACCATCATGGTTCCGAAGTACGAGACATTGCGCATGATCTCGCGCGCTCGATCGGCCGTCATCCCCTTGTGCTTGCGCAGCTCGAAGTATTGGCCCGCGAACTGCTCGGCGAGCTCACTAGACTTGGGATTGACGACAACGGCGTTCGAGATATCGACACCCAGTTCGGCAGCCCGCGCGCGGATTTCGGCCTCTTCGCCCAGGATGGTCAGATCGGCAACCCGACGCTGGAGCAGTCGCCCCGCCGCCTTGAGAATCCTGTCGTCATCTCCCTCGGGGAGCACGATGCGCTTGCGGTTATCACGTGCCCGGTCCAGGAGTTGGTACTCAAACATCTGCGGGGTGGTGACCGAAGGTATCGGAATAGCGAGCTGCGCAATGAGTTCAGCCCCATCGACGCACTGGTCCATCAGCGCGAGCGCGGTATCGATCTTGCGGGCCGAGGCAACCGTCACCCGGCCGCGGGAATGCGCGGCCGCACTTGCCGTCTCGAAGGTGCTCGAATCCGTCGCGATGATCGGCAGCCGCAGGCCGAGTCCGTCGACCAGGTCCTCGATCCGCGGATGCAGCTTAAGCCCACCATTGAGAATGACGGCGGATAGCGACGGAAACCCCTCCGCCACATGTGCGCTCGCCACCGCCAACAGCACATCTGACCGATCGGCAGGGAAGATGATCGCCTGCCCCTCCTCCAGACGCTCCAGGACATGCTCGGCAGTCATTCCCGCCACCATGAAACTCGTGGCCTCGCGAGACAGCAGCGCCTCGTCGCCGCTGACCAATGAGCCGTCAACGGCCTTCATGAGTTCCTCGACCGATGGCGCGACCAGCAACGGCACCTCGGGCAGCACCCAGGCGGGCTTGCCGAATCGCGCGAGAGCCTCGCTCACCTTGTCCAGCTGATCCGGGTTGCACCGATTGGCGATGATCGCGGCGGTGTGCGCACGCTGCGCTTTGAGCTCCCCGAGACAGAGCTCGGCGACGGCAGCCACCTCCTCGGGGCTCCGATCGAATCCCTTGATGGTCAACAGAACCGGCGCACCCAGGTTGACGGCGATACGGGCGTTGGTGCTCAATTCGCTGGGGCTGGCGACATCGGTGTAGTCACTGCCGACGATGACCACCGCGTCACAACGCTCCGCGACCGCGTGGTACCTGTCGACGATCTCCGCGATCGCCGCGTCCGGATCCTGGTGCACATCGTGGTACGAGACGCCAAGACAGTCCTCATACGCGAGGTCGGCGGTGCTCTGCTCCAGCAGCAGTTCCAGGATGTAGTCCACGCTTTCCCCGGACCGCGCGATGGGGCGGAAGACACCCACGCGTGCCACCGATGCGGCCAGCCGATGCAACACACCTAATGCGACAGTGGACTTTCCGGTATCGCCTTCGGGTGAGGCGATGTAGATACTTGAGGCCTTGGGCTCTGTCATGCGCGCCTTTCTACGCCAGGGAATCGCAGCGTGAGGATCTTGAACGGTCGCAGCGTCAGCCGAATCTCGTTGCCATCAATGCTGACACCTGCTGGCGCGTCGATCGGACGCTCCAGCAGGTCGGTGACGATCGCCCGTTGGTGGTCGAAGTTCGTGAGGAGTTTTGCATCGGCCCGTCCGCCCCGCGACTCGTAGAGCCGCACGATGACGTCTCCCGAGCCATCGAGGGCCAACTTCACCGATTCCACCACAATGGCCGGATTATCAAGGCTGACAAGCGGTTCGATGCTCTCCAACCCGCCGTTGACGACCCTCGGGTCGAGGTTGCGCCGGTATCCCTCTTCGACGGCGTCACCGATCAGCGCGCCCGGACGCACCGCGAACCTCAGCTGATGACGTCCCTGGTCGCAGTCGGGGTCCGGAAAAAGTGGCGCTCGTAGCAGCGACATCCGCACTAAGGTGGTGGACCCGCGCCGGCTGATGTCGTGCCCATAGGTCGAATCGTTGGCCACCGCCACCCCGTACCCGGATTCACCCACATGCACCCACCTGTGTGCGCAGATCTCGAACTTGGCTTCATCCCACGAGGTGTTGGCGTGCGTGGGCCGATACACGTGGCCGAACTGGGTTTCCGATGCCGACCGGTCGGCCTGCACATCGAAGGGGAACGCCAACTTGAGCAACTTCTCGGATTCGTGCCAGTCGATATCGATCTCAATGTCCAGCGCAGGCGATCCGTCCCGCAGCGTGATCCGTTGCACAAGATGCGAATTGCCGAATGCCCGCTCGATGACCAGCGCATCGCCGGCTACGGCGACCGATTCCGCCGACGTCAGGTTGGTGACGGTGTTCCGATAGAACCCATCGATATCCCAGGCATCCCATTGGTTCGGTGTATCGCGATGCAATTGCATCAGATTTCCGGGGCCGGCCATGGCCTCGCGCCCACTGGCAGCGTCGATGAGCGAGACCAACAGGCCGTCGGCGTCGAACGCGGCGGAGAGAATGCCGTTGTCCAGCCGGAACCCTCCCGAGACTGTTGTGGGAGTGACCGACCGCGGCTGCTCGGCGACAGCTGCGCCCAGTGCGGGTACCCCGTCGCGATCGTGGGGGGCGGCGTTGAAAACCAGTGCGCGGTCGCCGGTTCCTGCCAACGCCCGAGTCGCTGATTCGATGATGGCGCCAAGCCTTTTCGCGATGGCGGCATAGTTTCGCTCGGCGTCCCTGTGGACCCAGGCGATGGAGCTACCGGGCAAGATGTCGTGGAACTGCTGCAGCAGCACCAATTCCCAGATCTCCTGCAGCTCCTTATGCGGGTATTCGAAGCCCACGCGCACGGCGGCCGTCGCCGCCCACAGCTCGGCCTCACGCAGCAGATGCTCGCTGCGGCGGTTTCCCTGCTTCGTGTTCGCCTGAGAGGTGTAGGTGCCGCGGTGCAGCTCGAGGTACAGCTCACCGGACCAGCGCGGCGGGTTGACGTATTCGGCTTGGGCGGCTGCGAAAAACTCTGCCGGGGTCCCCAAGGTTACCGTCGGCGATCCCTCCAGGGATCGCTTTCGCTTTGCGTAAGCGAGCATTTCACGGGTGGGGCCACCGCCGCCATCCCCATAGCCGAAGGGCACCAGCGACATCGTGCCCGCACCGGAGTCGCGGTAGTTGCGTTGAGCGTGGGCGAGGTCTCCGCCGCCGAGGTCGGAGTTGTAGGTGTCGACGGGCGGGAAATGCGTGAACACCCCGGTGCCGTCGATCCCTTCCCAAATGAAGGTGTGGTGTGGCATCGGGTTGACAGAATTCCACGAAATCTTCTGTGTAAGAAAATATTCCGATCCAGAAGCGGTCACGATCTGAGGCATCGCCGCGGAGTAGCCGAACGAATCGGGTAGCCACACCTCCGGGGTGTCGATTCCGAACTCGTCCAGGAAGAATTGCTTGCCTGCCACGAACTGGCGCGCCATCGCCTCTCCGCCGGGCATGTTCGTGTCGGCCTCGACCCACATGCCTCCTACCGGAATAAACTGTCCCGCAGCGACTTTCTCCTTGATACGGGCGAAGAGGGTGGGGTACTTGTCCCTGATCCAGGCGTATTGCTGCGCCGAGGAACAGGCGAACCGGAAGTCCGGATGCCGGTCCATCAGATCGACCATGTTGGAGAAGGTGCGCGCACACTTGCGGACTGTCTCCCGGACCGGCCACAACCAGGCCGAGTCGATGTGCGCATGCCCGACAGCCGTGATCCGGTGGGCGCTGGCATACGCGGGTCGCGACAGTACCTCGGCAAGTTCGGCACGTCCGGCGGACGCGGTGCCCGCGAGGTCATCGGGATCCACCGTGTCCAACATGCGTTCCAGGGCACGCAGAATCTCGTGTCGGCGCGGCAGATCCTCGGGGAGCGTGTGCATCAGGCCGTCCAAGGTGGCGATGTCCTGCTGCAGCCCCCACAGGTTCAGGTCCCGCAGCGCGAGATCGATACCCCCCAACCGATAGAGCGCCTCGTCTCCAGAGGTGGCCTTGTCCCCCAACGGCATCGGCGACCAGAAGTGTTTACCGATATCGGGGTTGGCGGCGGCCTCGATATAGAGGTCCACCGGCGCATCCAGATCGTCGATCGGCACGAAGGCGTTGCGCGGGGCGATCCCCTTCACCACCGTGCCGTCGGGCCGGTACACCAGCCCCTCGGCGTTGAAGCCGGGGCCTCCGGTGAAGCCGAGTTCCACTCTCATCTCGGGGGCGCCGTCAGAACGACCGCGCCATTGTTCGGGAACGGTTCCCGTCACATGCAGCCACATGGTCGACCATGGCGGCCCCCACGGCGTCCCGGGATCGATCTCGCTGAATTGGTGCTCCACCGCTTCGGTGAAGGGCACGGGCTCTCCGGGCACAGCCCACGCGGTCACCGTCAGCGGAACCGCGTCCACGTAGATGGCACCGTTCAGCCGCTTGTCAACGAAGCGCCGAATGCGGTCCTCGACAATGCGTCGGTCGTCATGCATGGCCTGACCCTACCGACTGACTGACCTTGCTCAGGCGCTCTCACCGAGACGAACCGTCACCGTCACGCGACCGTTGTCGTCGCGCTTCGCGATACCGTATCCGGGCACGTCAACCCCATTCAGCTGAAGCTGCAGCGGCTGCCCTTCGCCGAGGAAATTGCGCCACCACGTCTTGGTGTCTGGGATTCCGACCCAGATCACGATGTCGTCGCCCGAGCGCCAGTAGTTCACCGGCGTGCTGAAAATCTGTCCGGATCGGCGGCCGGTGTAGGTGACGACGGTGAAGTACCGGCCCGCCAGGCTGCGCAGCCCCGGCACGTTCAGCGCTATCACCGGCACGGTGTTCACCGCGTCGACGAAACGCCGCAGCAGGCTCATCTGTGCCTCCGGGTCTTCGCGCTAGCGCTCATCCCAGCTTCCGCAAGCGTGGTTCGAGATCGTTCTTGAAGAGCTCCAGGAATCGCTTCTGATCGTGCCCGGGAGAATGGAACACCAGGTGGTTCAGGCCCCAACCGACGTAGTCGGCAACCTTCTCGACGGCCTCGTCGGGATCGGAGGCGACGATCCAGCGCTTGGCGACCTGCTCGATGGGCAGCTCGTCGGCGGCCCGCTCCATCTCGATCGGGTCGTGGATGCTGTGCTTCTGCTCGGGGGTCAGCGACAGCGGCGCCCAGAAGCGGGTGTTCTCCAGCGCCTTCTCCGGGTCCGGGTCGTAGGAGATCTTGATCTCGATCATCCGGTCGATATCGTCGAATGTGCGCTCGGCAGCCGCCGCACCCTCCTTGACCGCGGGGATGAGCTTGTCCTTGTACAGCTCCTCGCCCTTACCGGAGGTACAGATGAAGCCATCGCCGGTACGGCCCGCGTACTTGGCGACGACGGCACCGCCCGCGGCGATGTAGACGGGGATGCCGTCCTCGGGCACGTCGTAGATGGCAGCACCCTTGGTGCGGTAGTACTCGCCCTCGAAGTCGACGCGCTCACCAGTCCACAGCTCGCGCATCAGCCGTACCGACTCGCGCAGCCGCGCGAACCGCTCCTTAAACTCCGGCCACTCGCCGATGAACCCGGTGGCGATCTCATTGAGCGCCTCGCCGGTACCGACACCCAGGAAGATGCGGCCCGGGTACAGGCAGCCCATGGTGGCGAAGGCCTGTGCGGTGACGGCCGGGTTGTACCGGAACGTCGGGGTGAGCACCGAGGTGCCGAGCTGCAGACGCTGGGTGCGCTCACCGACGGCGGTCATCCAGGCCAGCGAGAACGGGGCGTGGCCACCGTTGTAGCGCCACGGCTGGAAGTGATCGCTCACGGTGGCGCTGTCGAAACCGTGAGACTCGGTGGCAACGGCCAACTCCACGAGCTCACGCGGCGCGAACTGCTCTGCCGATGCCTTGTATCCCAGTTTCAGTTCGCGTGCCACAGGCGCTTCTCCCATTGACTAGTCGGATCTCCAACCACCCTAACCACACCCCGGATAGTCTCCATTCCATGGTCGAGATCACCCAGGTCAGCGACGCCGTGCATGTGGTCAACGGGGAAGCGGTGAACTGGGTGATCGCGTCGGACGGCTCCGGTGTCACTCTCTTCGATTCCGGCTATCCGGGAGATCGTGACGACGTACTGAAATCCATTGCGGCGCTCGGGCATAAACCGCAAGACGTGCGGGCGGTGGTGCTCACACACGGGCACATCGACCACATGGGAACCGCGATCTGGTGGGCTGCCGAGCATAGGGTCCCCGTATACGCCCACAGCGCCGAGTTAGGCAATGTGCGGCGCGACTATGTCGACCAGGCTCAGCCGTTCAAGGTGGTGCTGAATCTGTGGCGCCCGGGATGGCTGCCGTGGGTCATCCACGCGATGCGTCTAGGGGCAGGGGTGCGCGACGGCATTCCGACGGCTGCGCCGATAGGCCCCGAGCTCGCGGAGCTGCCCGGTGCGCCGGTTCCCATCCCCACCCCCGGGCATTCCGGCGGTCACTGCTCGTTCCTGGTCGCCGGTCACGTGCTGGTGGTGGGCGATGCGATCATCACCGGGCACCCGATCGCGACACGTTCCGGGCCACAGCTGCTACCCACACCGTTTACCAAGGACATGGAGCAGGCGCGCCGCAGCGTCGAGGCCCTACCGGATGCCGTGGGGGATGCCAAGGTCGACGTGCTGGCCCCCGGTCACGGACCGGCGTGGACGGGATCACTGCGCGACGCCGTCCAGATCGCCCTCCGCGCCTAACGGCGAGACGGCACTCAGATCGGAGACCGCGACGTTGTCACGCTCTCAGCGCCGTCTCGGCGGTTGAGTTGACGGGGTCTAGCCCGAGATTTTCGCGCAGGGTCTCACCCTCGTACTCGGTGCGGAACGCGCCACGCTCCTGTAACAGCGGCACCACGGTGTCGACGAAGTCGTCGAGGCCGCCCGGAGTCAGGTGCGGGACAAGGATGAATCCGTCGCAGGCATCTGCCTGGATATAGCGGTCCACCTCCGCCGCCACCTGTGACGGGGTACCAATGAACTGCTGGCGCGAGGTGACTTCCTTGATCAGTTCGCGGATGGACAGGTTCTTGGCCTCCGCAAGCTCCCGATACTTCGCAGCGATCTCCCGTGGGTCGCCATGGCGGGCCTTGCCACGGGTAATCGACTCGTCCCCCGTCGGCTCGACGTCCGGCAATGGTCCATCCGGGTCATACTCGGAAAGGTCACGGCCCCACACCTGTTCCAGATAGGCGAGAGCGGTATGCGGGCCCACCTGCTGATCCCTGATATGCGCCGCCTTATCGATCGCCTCGTGTTCGGTGTCACCGAGGACATAGGCGACTCCGGGAAAGACCTTGAGCTGATCCGGGTTTCGACCGTGCGCGACGGCCCGAGCCTTGACGTCGGCGTAATACTTCTGCCCCGCCGGAATCGAGGAATGGATGGTGAACAGCGCATCGGCATGCTTGGCGCCGAAGTCGCGCCCGTCCGCGGAATCCCCCGCCTGCAGCAGCACCGGATGGCGTTGCGGGGAGGCCGGCGCGCTGGCGACGCCACTCACCGTGAACTGCGGCCCCTGATGCGACACCGGGTTGACGCCGCCCGTCTCGTCCCAGCTGTCCCAGAACTTGCGTGCCACGCTGATGAATTCCTCGGCCCGGTGGTACCGGTCGGCGTGGTTCAGGAATCCGCCGCGCCGGAAGTTCTCGCCGGTGAAGGCATCAGATGAAGTGACCATGTTCCAGCCTGCCCGGCCGTCCGACAGATGGTCGAGGGTGGCGAATTGCCGTGCGACGTTAAAGGGTTCATTGAAGGTGGTGTTGATGGTGCCCACCAGCCCGAGCTGGTCGGTGACGGCGCCCAGCGCGGCGAGCACCGTGAAGGTATCGGGCCGTCCGACGACATCGAGATCGTGGATCCGGCCACGATGCTCACGCAGTCGCAGCCCCTCGGCAAGAAAGAAGAAGTCGAACAGCCCCCGCTCCGCGACGCGCGCCAGATGCACGAAGGATGCGAAATCGACCTGGCTGCCCGAGGCCGGGTCCGACCACACCGTGGTGTTGTTGACTCCCGGAAAGTGCGCGGCGAGGTGGATGGGCTTGCGATGCTTGCCTTCCCTGACTTCGGTGTCCGTCATCAGATAAGCCCCCATTCCTTGGCGACGAGTTCGTAGGAGCGCAGCCGGTCCTCGTGACGGTGGGTGATGGAGGTGATGACGAGCTCGTCGGCGCCGGTGACCCGCGCCAGGGCATCGAGCCGCTCGACGACCTGGCCCGCATCGCCGACGAACTGGGTGGCGACACGGTCCTCCACCTGTTGGCGTTCCTCGTGGGTAAGTGGTTGTGCATCATCGGGATTGGGATACGGTATGGCGCCGCGCCCGGAACGAATCGAGTGCACCCACTGTCCGAAGGTGCTGGTGAGGTGGCGTGCCGTCTGCTCGTCATCGGCGGCGACCGCGTCCGCGGAGACAATCACATACGGCTGCGTCAGCGCCGACGACGGACGGAAGGCATCGCGGTACGCCTCGACCGCTTCCAGGGTGGACCACGGGGTGGTGTGGTAGCTCGCCACGAACGGCAGTCCCCGTCGCGCGGCGACCTGGGCCGACTCCCCCTTGCTGGAGCCGAAAAGCCATAACGGCAGATCGGCACCCTCTCCCGGACGGATATGCAGCGCAACGCCTTCCGGGCTCACATAGGTGCCGTCGAGGAATGCCTGGATATCGGCCACCTGTTGTTCGAAATCGGGGATCTGAGCGCCGGGCTGCTGCAAGGTGGCCACGGTCGCGCGCAGCTTCGGGTTGTCCTTGATCCCGAACTCAGCGGGCGGCTGCGGGATGAACAGTCCATCGACGTCCCGGGCCGGTGCGGGTTCGGGCTTCTTCTCGTTACCGGCGAGACGGTCCCTGATCCGATGGCCCGTTCGCCCGAGCCCGAGGTCGATGCGTCCGGGGTACAGCGCATCGAGGATGCCGAAGCTCTCGACCACCGCGGCCGCCGTGGTCGAGGCGACCTGGACTGCACCGGCACCGACCCGGATGCGACTGGTGGCGGCGGCGACCTGCGCGATCACCAGGGCGGGCACGGTGCTGGCCACCGCGACGAAATGGTGTTCGGCGAGCCAGTAGCGGCGGTAGCCCCATTGTTCGGCGCGCTGGGCCAGATCGACTGAATTACGCAGTGCCGTGGCGGCATCCGATCCTTGGCTGACTGGCGACAGGTCGAGAACCGACAATGGGACGTTCATGCCGACTTCCTTGCATAGCGGTTGGTGGCGGTAGGCAGGCCGAACCGCGCTCTGAGAGTTTCGGAGGCGCCAGCCTCATACTGCGTGCGGAACCCGTGGTGGGTCTGAAGAAGGGGCACGAGTTCGTCAACTATGACCGGGATATCGAGCGCGTTGACGGCCGGTCGCAGGCGCAATCCGTCTATTCCCCATTCGTGCCATTGACCGATAAGGTCCGCCAGTTCCGCGGCCGATCCGGTGAATATGGCAGCATCCGAGTGGAATTCGTCATCGCGACCGAACGCGACCACGAGGTCTGCCAGCACCTTGATGATGCGATGGCTCGACGTGTTGTGCAGGCGTGCCGGGATTTCGGCGGCGGATGCCCCGTCGTGCGGGGTGACGAAGACGATATCGGCATTCTTCGCGGCGAACACCTGCCCGGGACGGCTGCGGGCCAGCGCCGCGACCACCGACTGCCCTTGCGGGGACCTCGGGGTGATGGACGGCCCCTTGACCGAGAAGAACCGGCCCTCGAAGTCGACGTAGTGCAGCCTCTCCCTATCGATGAAGCGGCCGGTGTCCAGGTCTCTGATCTCGGCGTCGTCCTCCCAGCTGTCCCACAACCGTCGGGTCACCTCGACGACGTCCGCGGCCTCGTCGAGCAGGTCCTGCAGCGGCAGAACCTTGGTGCGGCCGAATGCATCGGCCTCTTCCTCGGTATCGGCGATGGTCACCTGCCAGCCGGCACGACCACCGGACACGATGTCCAGGGTGGCAATCGCTTTGGAGATGTGGAACGGCTCGTTATGGGTGGCCGGTGCGGTCGGGATGAGTCCGATATGCGTTGTCGCCGGCGCCACGCGCGCGGCGGTCAGCACCGCGTCAAGGCGGCCGCCGGGAGTCCGCGCGAAGGAGTCTTCGAAGGTTACGAAATCCAATAGCCCACGCTCGGCGAGCTGGACCTGTTCGGTCCAGTACTTCCCGGTGAGGGGGCCATTGGCGTGCTTGTCCTGGCTGGGATGCCACCCGTACCCGTCCAGGGCCAGGCCGAGCAGTGTCGTCACAGTTGGCTCAACGTCCGCGATCCGAGTGATGACGGCGTTAATCTCACCCTGAAGGAAAGGGGGCGCGTGAGGCCTTCTGGGGCTGGTCCGCACTCGGTGTCGGCGCCGAACCCGTGGACCGGGCGTGCACCAAGGTGCTGCTCGACCTGATGGCGACCGGCCCCGACAGGCCGTGCGGATGCGCAAACCCTTCTCTTGACGCGAGGCGGGACCACATTTATACTCGAACGTATGTTCGATTCAAGGGTGAGGCTTCTCACCTCCGAGCAGGCCGACCTCATGATGGCCGCTCAGGCCGCCGAGGAGGATGAGGCCCACGCGGCATTCGTCGATCCGATCGAACAGTGGTTGGCCAATGAGACCGAGCAGGCAGAGTGGTTATCCACCAAGGAATCCCGACGTCGCGCCGAGCTTGACGAGCTGTTTCGACGGATAGATACCGGGGACGGAGTATGCCCGCCGGATGTCGGTGTAGATCCCTCGTTTCAGCCGGATGCGGCCCCGGACCAGCTGGTGGCCCATCTGCTCGACGAGATGCGCGATCGAGCACACGCCGAGAATCGCGCTGCAGCACAACGTGTTCTACTGGCGCTGCGAGTGTTGGAAGAGCGCATGTGTCAGTCGCTTGCCGAGTACGGCGAGGAGGTGACCGGTGTCAGGCTCGCCCGCGCGGAGATCGGGTTGGCACTGGGGTTGTCGCGATCGGCGACCTCCACGCTGATCACCTGCGCCGAGCAGGTGGGCCGTCGAATGCCATTGGTGGAAAAGTCATTCCTCGACGGGGACCTGTCCTACGCCAACGCGTGCGTGATCAGCTCGGTGCTGGCTACCGCCTCGCAGAACACCATCGACGTGATAAGCGCCGAGGTTACCGAGCTTGCGAAGACGCTTCCGCCACAACGTCTCCGGTCCGCGATCTGGCGACGCTGGATCCGGCATGATGCCGACGAGGCGGCCCGTGCCCGCGAGCAGGCCGCCGGTAATCGCTATGTTCGCGTCCAGCCCAGCCCCGATGGGATGGCCTTCCTGACAGCGCATCTCACCCTGTTGGAGGCCCGGACGGCGGAGCGAAGGATCGAGGATGTGGCGTCCACCGTATGCCGGCAGGATCCACGCACCCATGGGCAGCGCATGGCGGATGCCTTTATGTCGATCCTCGCGGGAGGGCACCACATCCAATGCCAATGCGGCGTCAGCGATTGTCCGTATCTCGGCATCAAGGCCCCACCTCAACATCTGCATCTCGCGCAGGTGGTGGTGGATTTGGAGACGCTCCTGGGGTTGGCCAGTAATCCCGCGCGGCTCGGCGACGGCTCGGCGATCGATCCGGAACTGGCACGACAGATTGCCGAAAATGCCCACTGGCAAGCAATTTTCACGGAGCTGCGCAAGATGGCGCCCACCGTCGGCGGTCGATCGGTGGTGAAGCGCACGCCGCTGCCCGCACCGATCACCGACACCCCAGCACCGGGTTCGGCGCCCCCGACGGCAGCAGCGCCACAGCCCGCGCCCACGGATGGCCGCGGCGGATACACGGATCCACCGCCCGGTGCACTCACCTACCGTCCCCCCGCCGGGCTCGCGGACGGGGTGCGAGCTGCCTTTCCTACCTGCACGTTCCCAGGCTGCTCGATGTCATCGAGTCGATGCGAACTGGACCATATCGTCGAGTTCGATCACGACGCACCGATGTGCGGCGGCTGGACCATCTTCGAGAATCTGCACCCGGTCTGCCACGACCATCACGACCTGAAGACCCGTCGGCACCTGCGTGCCACCCGGATGACCGACGGCTCCGTGCGCTGGGCCGCGCGTACCGGGGACTGCGGGGTTACCCAACCAGAGCTCGGCGCGATACCGACAGGTCCGCAAGTCGTCGACGAGCTGCCACTGGCCCGCATCGAGGGGTACGCCTGCCCCGATGATCTGACCGTCATCGAGGCAGAGGCGCTGTTCTTCGAGGAGTCCTGGTGGGAGGTCCACTACGGCAATGAGATTGGTCCGTCACAGGCGGAGGTCGACCGCATCTTCGACCCCGAGGTGCGCGGCGAACTACAGAGCCTGGCCGACCGTTATCACGACCATCTCATGATCGTGGCGCGGCGACGGCAGTCGCTGCCGCGTTGGGCGAGGGCGGCCTAGAGATCCTTCTCGAACGGATGGATACCGACCTCTTCGGCGGACAAGGTGGGGTCGTACAGCGGTCGATACCCCGCGGCGAGATACAGCGCCTTGGCCTCGGGTTGGCGCGGACCGGTGGTGAGGTAGATGCGTCGATACCCGCGGCCGCGGATCTCGAGCTCCAATGCGGCCAGCGTGCGCACCGCGAGGCCCTGGCGACGATGGGCACTGGATGTCCAGATCCGCTTGAGTTCGGCGGTATCCGCGTCGTAACGCTGGAAAGCGCCACCGGTGACCGCCACACCGCCTTGCACGCCGATCAGCAGCCCACCGTCGGGAGCCGTGAAGTGGGCGGCCGGGTAGTTGACCAGGAAGTCGTGATGCTCGTCAAGGGTTCCGCCGTACCGGGTGCTGTACTCGACCGCCAGCTCGGCCAGTAGCGGGGCCGCCAAGGGATCCTGCTGCTCCACCGTCACGAACTGCAGCAGATCCTCGCACGCCGTCATGTCATCCTTGCCTGGGTAGTCCGCGGGGATTGATCTCTGACTTGGCGACCGCCTCGCTTTCCAATCCCCAGCGCTGCAACACCTTACGATACGTCCCGCTGGCAATGGCATGGTTGACGGCGTCTGCGAGGGCGCGGACCAGGCCATTGTCCTTCTTGGTGAGCACCGCGATCTCCCCCTGCAGTGCGTCCCCCGCACCCGAGAAGGTGCCCACTAGCTTGGTCTGTCCGGTCGCCCCCGAATGGAATACCGCCGTTGGGTTGGGTCCCACATAGGCGTCGATGCGACCGGAGGCCAGCGCCAAGTAGTAGCCGGTGGTCTGTTGGAAATACTTGAGATCAGCGGCGGGAAGACCTGCCGCGATATTCTGTTCGTTCCACCGGACCAGCAGCGCCTCTTGGTTGGTACCCGACCCGACGCCGATGGTCTTGCCGGCAATATCCCTGGCACCCTGGACCTTCCAGTCCAGCGATCGTCGAGCCTCAAAACTGACATTGTCCAGACGGTATGTCGCGAAGTCGAACTTCTCCTTGCGCTCCTCGGTCACCGTCACATTGGAGATGAACGCATCGACCTCGCCCGAGTCGACCTTGACGAAGTTCTGCGCCCAATCGGCCGAACGCAGGTCAACGCGCAACCCCAGGATGTCCGCCACTAGATAGGCGAAATCCGTCTCAATACCGATCATCGTCTTGTCGTCATCGGCGTAGAACCGCAGTGGCGGTGCGGAGTTGGCGTCCCCGGTGACAACGAGGGTGCCGCGCTCCCGAATTGCCGCGGGCACCTCGGCGGCTATTTCGTCCACCCGGGCGGCATGCACTCGGTCCTGGTTCGGGCTCAGATTGAAGGAGGTTGATGTCGCCGGGTCAACTCCCGACCCACAACCACTGAGGACGAGCACCGCAGCACAGAGCAGGACGACAAGGCTTCTCATGGCAGCACTTTCGAGAGGAAGCCGACAGTACGCGGGTGCGACGGGTTGTCCAGCACCTCCGTCGGCGGACCCTGCTCGACGATGGCGCCATGATCCATGAAGACCACGGTGTCGGCGATCTCCCGGGCCAGACCGATCTCGTGCGTCACGATCACCAGGGTGGCGCCATCGCGGGCAAGCTGACGGATCACGTCGAGCACCTCGGTCACCAACTCAGGATCGAGGGCCGATGTTGGCTCGTCGAACAGAATGACCTTGGGCCGCAATGCCAATGCGCGTGCGATGGCCACCCGCTGCTGCTGGCCACCGGAGAGTCGCCGCGGATACTCCGCCGCCTTGTCGGCGACTCCCACCCGTTCGAGCAGCCGGGTCGCCTCGGCAATCAGCTCGGCTCGCGGACCTCGCCGTGCGGCCAAGGGCGCCTCAATGACGTTCTCCAGCACCGTCAGATGCGGAAACAGGTTGAAGTTCTGGAACACGAACCCGACCTGCGACCGCTGACGCAAGATGGCCCGCTCCGACAGCTCGTAGAGCACCGATCCCCGCTGCCGGTATCCGATGAGCTCACCGTCGATCCGTACCGTCCCAGCATCCACCTTCTCCAGATGGTTCAGCGTGCGCAGGAGCGTTGACTTTCCGGACCCGGACGGACCGATGATGACCGTCACTTCCCCCTGTTCCACGGTCAGATCCACATCGTGCAACGCGAGCAGCTGACCGTACGACTTGCGCACCCCGCGCACCTCGATGGTGCTCACGGGCCGGTCCCTCTGCTGACACCCCGCGCATAGTGCCGCTCGATGTAGTACTGCACCACCGTCAGCACCGAGGTGATGACGATGTACCAGATCGTCGCCACCATGAGCAGCGGAACCACGCGTCCGTTGCGCCCGAAAATGACCTGCACCTGGTAGAAGAGATCGGCGATGGCCATGGTGGACACAATGGACGTGCCCTTCACCAGGCTGATGACCTCGTTGGCTGCATTGGGCATGATCGATCGCATGGCCTGCGGCAGCACGATCCGGAAGAACTGACGCCGTCGCGGAATACCGAGGGCTGCAGCGGCTTCCAGCTGGCCCTCGTCGACCGACAAAATTCCGCCCCGGATGATCTCGGCGAAATAGGCGCCCTGGTGCAGGGTCAACCCGATCACCGCGGCGGTCAGACCGCTCAGCAGCTCGTTGGTGTCGACGGTGATCAGGCTCGGCCCGAAAGGAATCCCGAAGCTGATGGTGTCGTACAGGTAGGCGATGTTGAACCAGAACAGCAGCTGCACGATCAACGGTATGGACCGAAAGATCCATACATAGGTCCACGAGATGACCTGCAGGACCGGGTTCTTGGAGAGGCGCGCGGCCGCCAGCGCGACACCGACCACAAACCCCAGCACCGTGCCGTAAATGGTCAGCCGGATGGTCAGCCACAGCGCGGCCAGCACCGACTTGGCGGTGAAATACCGCGCGAAGGTCGGCCAGTCCCATCCCGGGTTACGCACCAGACCATGCACGAACATCGCCACCAACAGCAGCGCCACACCCGAGAGGATCCAGTTGCCCGGACGCGGACGGCGCCGCACCCGCAGCGGCTCGGCAGTCTCCGCTGGCACCCGAGCCCGCGGGGGCGCAGCAGGTGCCGATGTCATGCGATCGAACCTAGGAACACCGACCAGTGCACAACAGTCTTTGGCTCCCGGCGAATCGAACGGAAGCTATCCGTCATGTCTGACCGGGGAAGCATCCGTGCCGCCCGAATGTTCAAATAGGTCATGCCAGAAATCCCCGCAGGCTTCGAAGATCTCCTGGAACAGCAGCTCTATGGCCACCTGGCCACGATCGGCGGCGACGGTTCCGCACAGTCCAGTCCCATGTGGTTCAGCTGGGACGGCGAGCGGCTGCGATTCACCCACACCAACAAGCGGGCCAAGTTCCGCAACATCCAGACCGAGCCACGCGTCGCCTTCTCGATCCTGGACCCCACGAACCCGTACCGATACCTCGAGGTGCGGGGCACCATCGACCAGATCGACGACGATCCCACCGGGTCATTCATCCAGGAACTGGCTCACCTCTACCAGGCTCCGTGGGCGGGACAGAGCACCGGCGATGAGGCGGACCGGGTGATCCTGTACCTACGGCCCACCAAGTTCCTGAGCCACGGCTAGGTCAGCGGCCCCAGCAAGCGCATACACATGTCGGTGGCTTTAGCTCCCAGTTCTCCGGCGCTGCACCTATTTTCATCGGCGAGCCAGTCCTCCATGAGGAGAGTGACGCCGCCGACCCCGAACACGGCCCTATCGAGCAGGGCCGGCTCTGGTTTCGAGACCTCTGGCGCAATGGTCAGAAGTATTGCCCGCGCGACACGGTGCTGAAGACTGCGGCGCTTGGCGGCCAGCCCGGGAAATCCGTCCAGATCGGATGTCAGAATCCGCAGGACCGCCCGGTCCGCGATGGACTGCTCAAGATAGGCCGTGAGCCCCGCCGTCAGCTGCGCATGCGGGTTGTCGCCAGCCACCCGGCCGGCTTCTGCCATCGACTGGAACAGTTCGGCGAACACGTCGTCCACGATCTGTAGAACCAAGTCGCCGATCACCGAGAACTGCTCATAGAAGTATCGATCGGTCAGCCGGGTCCGAGCACAAACACCCCGAACGGTGACCGCGGCCAGCCCCTTGTCACTCCAGAGCTCACGGCCCGCCCGCACCAGTGCCACGCGCCGCTCATCCTGGCGCTGCTCTCGCGTCTTGCCACCGTACGTGCGGTGAATCTGCCCGTTCGTCACGCTGACACGCCCTTCGTCTTGACATACGCAACCTACTCGCTAATGTTGAGGACACACGTCATCAGAAACTGCCCGACAATGTGGTCTAGGAGAGTTCATGACACTTGCGCCCGAGCATTCAGCCTCCGACACGGACTTCGAGGAGCTGGTCGCCCGCCCCTTCGAATCCCAGCTCCGCGAGTACGACTACGAGGTCACAGAGGTCGACGGCACACTGCCGCCCGAACTGACCGGCACGCTTTTCCGCATTGGCCCCGGCAAGTTCGAGGTCGGAACCACCGTGCTTCGCACGATATTCGATGCCGACGGCATGGTGTCGCGTTTCATCCTGGACGGTTCATCGGTGCGTTTCACGAACCGATACGTGCGCACCCAACAATTCCGGGACGGGTTGCAGGACAGCGCGATGCGCAGGCGAGGCATCACCACCAACGTCCCCGGGAAACTGCTCGCCAATCTCCGGCTGCCCGCGAACACGGCGAACACCAACATCGTTCCGCTTGGTGGCGAGATGTTGGCACTCTGGGAAGGCGGTCCGCCACACCGGATCGACCCGAACACGCTGGAAACCCTGGGTACCAATGACTTTGGCGGCAAGCTCGGATATGTCGGCGCCTTCTCCGCACACCCCAAGTGGGATCCGGTTACCGGCGAGATGTTCAACTTCGGTCTGGATGTCTTTCCCACACCTCGACTTCGCTGCTATCGCGTGAGCGCTGACGGGAGGATGTCACAGATAAATTCGGTGACTCTCTGGGACATGGGATGGAACCATGACTTCGCACTGACGGAGAAGTATCTCGTATTCGTGCTCGACCCCATCCGGCCCAACATCGGACAGCTCATCCGCGGGAAGAGCTTCGACGAAAGCCTCGAATACCAACTCACCAACGGGAGCACCAAGTTCATACTGGTCCCCAGAGACGGCTCCAAGCCACTTGTCTTCGAACATGATCCACAGCTGCATATCCACGTCACCAACGCATTCCAAGACGGGCCCGACGCGGTGGTGGAATTCGTTAGGTACGAGAGCCTGGATTTCTTACGACGAACACTGGACGCCGCCATGGGGCCGAAGGACCACCCAAATCCTCATCACCATCTGGTAGTCCGCGAATTTCCGGACAGTCACCTGGTTCGATTCCGCATATCACCAACCGGCAGGATCACCGAGGAAGTGGTGTCACAGTCCGCGAAAATCGAATTCCCGCAATATGACTGGCGACAGTCCACGCGTAACCATCAGATCACCTACACCGCCGGAACGCTGGAGCGCGAGGGCCACTACAACGGCATCTTCAAGTTCGACCATCGCACCGGCACCATGACACATTGCGATTTCGGAAAGGCCTCGGTCTGCGAACCGATCTTTGTGCCGCGCAACAAAGACGCGGCACAGGATGACGGCTGGCTGCTCGCGGTCAATCACGATCTTGTGGAAAACCGTTCGCAGTTAGTGATTCTCGACGCGCGTGATGTCGAGCAGGGCCCATTGGCGGTGGCGCACCTGACGCATCACCTACCCATCGGGTTCCACGGGACCTTCACGCCGCGAGTCGCCGACCCGTTTGCGCCACTGCCCCATCCGGCCTTGCTGTCCTAACAGGCCCATGCCCCGTCACGCCTTGGACGGCCACCAGCTCAGCTTGCCGAAGGCCTGCGCGAGGGTCGGAACCATCAGGGTCCTGACGATGAAGGTATCCAGCAGAATGCCCACGCCGATGATGAAGCCCATCTGCACCATCTGGTTCACCGAGCCGACCATCATGCCCAACAGGCTGGCGGCGAACACCAGCCCGGCCGAGGTGATCACCGAGCCGGTCTGGCGCACGGTCCGAATGATGCCGACCCGCATATTGCGGGTGCTCTCCTCCCTCAGGCGCGAGATGAACAGCATGTTGTAATCGGCCCCGACGGCGACGATAAGTACGAAGGTCATGGCCGGGACAGCCCAATCGAGTTGTTGCCCAAGGAGAACTTGGAACACCAGCACGCCGATGCCCAGTGACGCGATGTAGGTGAGAAGCACCGTACCCAGCAGGTAAAGCGGCGCGACGACCGCCCGCAGCAGCAGACACATCACCAGAAAGATGATGAGCAGTGTCACCCCGATGATTTCTCGCAGGTCGCTGTTATACGCCTTCTTCAGGTCGGCATTGATGGCCGGGAACCCACCGACCGAAACCGTGGCACCGGCCAGCGCGGTATTGGGTGTGGCTTCGTTGCCGACGCGCTCCATATCGCGGCTCAACTGCATCGCTTCGGGCCCATACGGATTGAGCGGCGACTGGATCAGATACATCGCGGTACGACCGTCTTCCTGCAGGAATGCCGAACTCAGCTCCTTGAATCCAGGATTCTGCAGCATCGCTTGCGGCATGGAAAATCCCGATGCCGCAGGCGAATTGGAGTCCTTGCTGATGGTCTGCAGGGTGACGGCGGCCTCGCCCATGGACCGTACGGTGTCCTCCAACTGGGTGTTCAGATCACGCATCCGAACGCCCATCGTCTTGACGGAGTTCATGTCGACGCCGAGCCCCTGCAGCTGCTGGAAGTAGCCCGAAATGCGCTCGAATTTCCGTTCCATCTCAGGTAATTTCGCAAGTAGTCCACGAATCTGCTTGAACTGACCATTCATATCGCTCAGCAGCTGGGTGATCGTCTTGCCGCCGGTGACCGCCCGCACCGACTCGCGCAGACTTTCCACCGAGGAGAGCGGGCCCGTGTCGCGCAGCTCGATCAGCTGATCTCGCAACTTCACACAGTCCGGCTGCACCGGGCAGAACGGAGATTGGGCCAGCGTCTGGGTCAACGACGCCCCGGCGTCGAGCGCGGAGAACGTCGCCTCCACCGAGGGCCCCATCTTGGCCAACTGGTCCACCATCCCCGCCACGGTGCCCATCTGGGATATCAGCGACTGGTACCGATCGAGCTGTTCCCCAACCTCTTTCGCCATCGACAACATCTGCGGCATCATCTGCTGCATCCGAGCCAGGTCCCCGTCGCCGAGCTCATTAGTCATCGCCGACATGACATCGGCGAGCTTTGACATCCGTTCGAGCTGGGGCCGTAGGTCGGCGTTGACCTGACCGCTGGTCTTGTCGATCTGCGTTCCCATGTACCCGATCTGCCACGCCAGGGTGGCCTGGGTGAGTTTGTTGCCGTCGGGCCGCGTAATGCCGACAACCTTCCCCACACCCCTGAGCTGCGAGATGCGCTCGGCCATCTGGTCCAGATCGGCCAGCGCGCGCGGGGTGCGCAGATCCGACTGTGCCTGCACCAAAAGGTATTGAGGCATCGTCGAATTGGCGGGGAAATGCTCGTTGAGGGTGCGCATGCCCTGCGTTGACTGGGCCGATTCCGGCAGCACCTTCGACATGTCAAAACTGGGCCGCATGAAGGGGACGAAGGCCGCGGCGGCCAACAGGATTGCGGTGGCCGCGGCGAATACCGGCCACGGATGTCGCACGACGGTCACGCCGATGCGATGCCAATACACCCCCGCCCGATCGGGCCCCGGTAGGCCGAGCCCACGCTTTGTGGCCAGGCTCAGTGTCGCGGGCAGCATGGTGGTGACCACGAAGAACGCGACGATCACACCCATCGACACCGCGGGTCCCGATGCCGCGAGAAAGGCCAGCTTGGCGGTCAGCTGCGCGATATTCGCGATCGCCACCGTGGCGGCCGTCGCCAGAATGACCCGGGTCATCGAGCCGCAGGCGTGTGCCAGGGCGTCCTCCGGGGTCTCCCCCGCGCGTATTCGTTCGTGGTACCGGCTCACCAGGAAGACCGTGTAGTTGACACTCGCCCCCATCAACACGGCCATCATCAGTCCGGCCGACACCGAGGACACCGGAACCAGACCGCGATCGGCGAGCCCGGCGATGACGCCACGAGCGATGAGCAGGCTCATTCCCATTACCAGCAGGGGCAGCATCGCGGTGAACCACGACCGAAACACCAACAGCAGGATCAGGCCGATGACAACCACGGTCACGGCGCCGATCTTGGGCAGATCTCCCAACGCCGCGTTGCCCATATCGCTGACGGTTCCCGCCGCCCCGGTGATATTCGCGGTGGTGGCCGAACCGGCGAACGTCTGCTTCACCAGATCATCGACCGAGCGATACGCCCGCTGCGCCAACGGAGTACCCAGATCCCCGCCCAGGCCCGCCATCGCGTACCAGGTGGTGCCGTCCTCGCTGAGCACCTGCTTGCGAGCCACCGGGTTATTCCGCATCCGCGGATCGCCCAGCTGATCCTGGACGAAGGTGACGTACTCCTTGTTCCCATTGAGCCGGTCGATCAGCGCCGCGTAGCGGGCCTGCGCGTCGGCGTCGAAGCCCTTATCGCTGTGCATCACGATGATGACGGCGTTGTCGATGCCGGGACGGCCGAACGCCTTTCCCATCTCCTTCATCGACGCGAGCGCCGGGCTCACCTCACCCGTGGGCAGCGGACTCACCGAGTGCTCGTTGGCCACCCGCTCCAGCTGCGGCCAGGCGGTGTTGACGAGAACCCCGACCGCGAGCCAGGCCAGTATCACCAGCTTGGCGTGCTTCGCCACGAAGCGCCCCGCCCGCTCGAACGCCGGACTGTATTGGTGCGACATCGTCAGCTCCTCAAATCAGCGGCGGGAAGATCATGCTCGGCATGGATGGCACACCCGTCATCGACATGACGGTGTATCGGAGGGTGAAGGTTCCGCCGAGGTCGTCGCCGACCACCATGACGGTGTACTTGGAATTGAGGTAGGCGTCCTGGCCCATGACGGTTTGATGTTCGAATCCGGCATCGGTGAGCAGCTTGCCGGCCGCGGCCACCGCCGACGCGTCGACACCTCTAACGGCCAGGGTCCGCGAATCGCCCTCGGCATCTTGGCGATATGTGCCCTTGACGACAGGGATATCGCTCGGAAAGTCAGCGGGCAGAATGCTGACCCCGGGCGGGGGCTGCGGTATGGGCGTGACCGGCGGATACGTGGTGCGTTCTACGGCTCCGCCCACGAAATCGGACATCGAACAGGCAGTTACAGCCGTCGTCATCAATGCGGCGGCAAACACGAGTACCGCGACATGAACGCTTCGTTGCGCCATGGCGGAATACTACAAAGAAGAATCGAGGAGTGCTAGCCCCTGCTAACTAAAGCTAGCCCTAGTTAGCTCAGCGCCCGTTCCAGGTCGGCAATGAGGTCCTCTGTCGACTCCAGCCCGACGGAGAGCCTCACCACGCCATCGGAGAGCCCGATCGCGGCCCGCCCGTCCGGGCCCATCGCGCGGTGCGTCGTCGTGGCGGGATGAGTGATGAGCGACTTGGAGTCGCCCAGGTTATTGGAGATATCGATGAGCGACGTCCCGTCGAGCACCCGGAAGGCGGCCTGCTTACCGGCATCGCCGTCGGCATCGAGTTCAAATGTCACGACGGTTCCGCCGCCGCGCATCTGACGCTTCGCCAGCTCATGCTGCGGATGCGTCTCCAGGAACGGGTACCGCACCCAACGAACCGCCGGATGCTGCTCCAGGAACCGCGCGATCTGCAGCGCGGATTCGTTCGAATGATTGACTCGAACCGCCAGCGTCTCAAGGCCTTTCACCAGCGTCCAGGCATTGAACGGGCTGAGAGCCGGCCCGGTGTGCCGCATCAGCGTCTTGACCGGTCCCTCGATGTACTCGGTTTCACCCAGAATCGCACCACCAAGCACCCGGCCCTGGCCGTCGATGTGTTTGGTACCTGAGTAGACCACCACATCGGCACCGAGCGGGATACCCTGCTGCAACAGCGGAGTGGCAAAGACATTGTCCAGCACCACCTTTGCGCCCGCCGCATGCGCGAGCGTGCACACCGCCTCGATATCGACAAGCGATTGCATTGGGTTGGAAGGGGTTTCGAAGAAAACGGCCTGCGTCGGAACCGACAGCGCCTCCTCCCACTGAGAGAGGTCCTCGCCGTCGACGAACACGGTCTCCACACCCCAGCGGGGCAGGATCTCATTGCAGACCACGAAACAGGAACCGAACAGGCTGCGCGCGGCAACCAGCCGGTCGCCGGCGGCCAGCAGCGCACCCAGCGCGGTGAAGACCGCCGACATGCCCGTCGCCGTCGCGAACGCCGCCTGCGAGCCCTCGATCAGCCGCAGCCGCTCCTCGAACATCGAGACCGTCGGGTTGCCGTATCGCGAGTACACGTACCGGTCGACCTCGCCGGTGAACGCCTTCTCCGCGGCCGCCGCGCTCTCGTACACATACCCGGACGTCAGGTACATGGCCTCGGCGGTTTCCTCGAATCCGGAGCGCAGCAGCCCGCCGCGCACCCCGATGGTCGCCTGGCTCACCCCGTCCGGCAGGGCTTTCGGAATGCGGACAGAAGGAATGCCGTCCGGAGTCTGGTTCATGACTGCCGCCACGGCAGACCGATGGCGCGCCAGCCCACGCCGCCTCGGTGCCCGTGCTCATCGAGATTGCCCTCGAAGCCATCAAGCACGTTGTAGGAGGGCGCGATTCCCGCCTCCGTCGCGATCTCCGCGGAGCCGATCGAGCGGTTACCGGACCGGCAGAGGAACACCACGGGCCGGTTATCCCCTTCGGAAGGCCCGGTCACGCCCGCGGCCGCCAGCTCGTCGAGGAAGTCGTCATTGTGCTGGCCGTTGGAACGGGTCCACTCGACGTACACGACATCGCGCTCGAGCTCTGTCAGGTCGGGAACTCCGACCCACTTCCACTCGGCCGACGTGCGCACATCCACGAGCACGGCTTCTGGGTTTTCCTTCAGCAGCGCCCACGCCGCCTCGGGGGTGATATCTCCTGCGTAGCCCACGAAGAGCCAGTCTATTAGTACTGAGTGCACACCCTCCACGAGCCGTCTTCCTTGGTGAGGGTGGCGGCGGCGGTGAGCTTGTTGTCCTCGGATTTCATGTAGTGATAGGTCACCTGTGCGGTGGCGGCATCCCCGCTGATCTTGACGTCTTTGACGTCATCCACATATCGGTTTCCGCGCGATGCCTCGGATTTGTCCTGCGCGGCAATCAGATTCTGCTCTGGAGTGACGATCGCCCGACAGCTGTTCGCCACATAGTCGGCGTACGCGCGTCGCTGCAGTGCGTCGTTCTGCGCAACAACAGCCCGCCCCACTCGGCCCTCTTCGGTGAGGCCGTCACTCGACCGGAAGATCACCGATACGGCGATACCGATCACCACGATTCCAAAGATCACCGCTCCGGCGATGAACGGGGCGATGCTGGCCCCATCCTCGGAATCCGATGCCTGTTCCTGCGGCGTCATCGGAGATGCCTGGCGACCTGCTGCGCGCGCGTGAGCGCCAGCGCAGTGTTGGGGGCGGTCGCCAGTCCCACCCCGATGCGGCGGCGCCGGTGGGTTTCCGCGTGTCCGAACACCCGAATATCACTTTCCGGTACCTGGAGCGCCTCATCGAGCTGCCGGGGTGACGGACCGTCACCGTCTCCGTAGACCACCTCGGCGGCCGCCGGCGACACCAGGATGGTGTCGATGGGCGCACCCAAGACCGCACGCGCGTGCATATCGAACTCCGACAGTCGCTGTGACCGCACCGTCACAAGCCCGGAATCATAGGGCCGCGCACTCACATCGCAGAAGTACACCTCGTCACCGCGTACGAACAGTTCGACACCGTAAACACCATGCCCGCCAAGGGCATTAACCGCCCGCGCGGCGATCGACCGTGCCAGCTCCAGGGCCGCCTGGCTCAGCGGCTGCGGCTGCCACATCTGCATCGCGTCGGTTCCGCTTTGCCGGTGCGCGATGGGCTCACAGAAGTAAAGCCTCGTCGCGCCGCCAACCCCGGCCGTCCGCACGGTGAGCAACGTGATCTCGTAGTCGATCTCCACCGCGGTCTCCACCAGCACCCGCTGGATGCCTCCGACGCTGGATGCGATGGCCTGTTCCCATGCCGGTTCGGCATCACTGTCACGCAGCACCACCGACTGGCCTTGGCCGTATGTCGCCGACACCGGGCGCACCACCGCCGGGAAACCCGAGGTTTCGAGCACCTCGTGCAGCTCCTCGACCGAATTCGCGAACCAGAACGCGGGTGTGGGCAAGCCGAGCTCATCGGCCGCCATCCGGCGCATCGCCTCGCGGTCGCGGGCGAGTCGGACCGCCTTGACGGTAGGAATCACCTGGGCGACTTTCTGCTCGGCCACCTTGTCCAGCGCATCCCCGGACGCCGTCTCCACCAGGGGCACCACGAAACGGGGTCGTTCCTTCTCGATGAGCTCGAACAGACGCTCCGATTCATCGATCGGCGCCAGCACCGTACGGTCCGCCGCATCCTGGGCGGGTCCGCCCTCCCTGGAGTCCACCACCACTACGTCCGCGCCCAGGCGCTGGAAGGAGATCGCCAGTTCCCTGGCCAGCTCACCCGAGCCGAGCAGCATCACGGTGGTGCGGTTCGCGTTGGAAGGTTCCGGCTGCGGCTCGGGCTTCGTGGCCTTGGCCGCTTCGGGCGTCTTGGCTGCGTTGGAACCGGACCTGGCGCCGTTTGTGGCGCGGATGGCGTCCTCGGTAACCGACCCGGATTCGACGGGCTCAGATTCGACGGTGGTGCCGGTTGACCCCGTCGAACCCTGCTCGCTGGGGGGCGAACCCTCCTGCGTCACCACGATGCCCTCCACGCCTTCTGGTCGCTCTGTTGCCCTATCGGACCGTGCCTAGCGTGCCAGATTGCCACAGGCCATCAACCAAGAGTGCTGTGGACATAGCACCAACGCCAGTTCTCCCCCGGCTCGTGTGAACGCATCACTGGATGCCCGGAGGAGTGAAAATGCGCAGTGGCGTGCTGGTGGGGGCTGGAATCGCAACAGCCGACCCGGCCACATTCCAGGCACATCCGCAAATGTGCCCACACCTGCTCGCCCAATGCCGCGCAGTCTTCGCACTCACCGGGAGTCCGGGGTTGTGGATCTTGGCCAACGGCAGCGGCCAGCTCGGGGCATAGGCCACCGCCCGTTGTCGACCCAGCCGACTCGGATACCGCCGCCCCACGTCGAAACAGCCGTCTCATCTCTACCCACCTCCTCTGCCCGCTTACCCTGCCAGTCCGGACACCGCACACAATACGAACGTGAACGTTTCCCTGCTGGCAGTACTGACGGCCGCGCTGGTGCTGGCGGCGATTTCCCGGCGATTCGGCCTTCCCTCGCCGTTGGTGCTGGTCGTGGCCGGATTGGCGGCCACCGCGATCCCCGGCTTGCCGCCCATCGAGATGGATCCCGACCTCGTGCTGTTCGTGATCCTCCCCCCGCTGCTCTACACGACGGCGCTGGAAAGTTCCTACGTCAACCTGCGTAAAAACATCAGAGCAGTAAGCGGCCTCGCCGTGATACTGCCGCTGCTCACCACCGTCGCGGTGGGCTTCGTGGCGTTCTACACCGTCCCCGAGCTGCCACTGGCCGGCGCGCTGGTGCTCGGTGCCATCGTGGCACCGCCCGACGCGGTATCGGCCACCGCCATCGGCCGACGCCTCGGACTGCCGCGCAACATCATGACGCTGCTGGGCGGCGAGAGCCTGCTCAACGACGCGACCGCGCTCACCGCGTATCGGGTGGCGATCGCCGTGGCGATCGGGCTCGGCGCCACCGTGACCGACGGGCTCAAAATATTCGCACTCGCCGCCGTGGGCGGGCTGTTCGTCGGTTTCGTCATCGGCAAGTTGGTCAACATCATCCGGTGCAAGCTCGACGATCCATTGTCCGAGAGCGCGATCGGCCTGGTGGTGCCGTTCTTCGCGTACCTGCTCGCCGAGGAGATTCATGGCTCCGGCGTGATCGCCGTCGTGGTCGCCGGGCTCATGTTGGGTCACCGCTCGGTGCACGCCGGATACGCCACCCGGCTACAGGACGACGCAGTGTGGAAGGCCGTTCAGCTGCTGCTGGAATCCTTCGCGTTCCTGCTCATCGGGTTGCAGCTGCCTAAGGTGATCGAAGGACTTCGGGGACTGTCCTTCAGCACCATCGTGCTGTCCTCGATCGCGGTACTGACAACGGTGATCGTGGTACGCATCCTGTTCGTCTTCGCATTCGCCTACCTGCGGCCACCTGGCCAACGCCCCTCGGCGCGTGGGGTTTTCGTGGTGGCGTGGGCAGGTATGCGTGGCGTGGTGTCCCTGGCGATGGCCTTCGCGGTACCTCTCACCACCGTCACCGGCGAGCCACTGCCCGGACATCCGCACATCGTGTTCCTGACCTTTGTGGTCGTGGTGGGAACCCTGCTGCTACACGGTCTTACGTTGCCATGGGTGATCCGGGTCCTCGGCGTACAAAGCGATGACGAACGCAAGGACGCCCTCGCCGAGGCCGCGGCTCAGGACAAGGCCGCCCGCGCTGCCGCCGACCGTCTCGAGGAACTGCTCGATGACAACGACGGTATCGAGGACACCAACGTGCGGAGCCGTGCCGCCGAAATATTGCGGCACTGGAACACCCGCAGGCGTAACGCGGCATGGGAGCGCCTCGGACGGAGCGACGAGGACGCCGGTGAGAGCCCCATGGCGGCCTTCCGGAACCTGCGCCTGGAGATGCTGGAGGTGGAGCGCGAGGTGTTCATCGCCGAACGCGACTCCGGCAATATCGACGACGAGGTGTTACGCACCGTGCTCCGGGGCCTCGACCTCGAAGAGGCCACCATGAATCAGGCCGACCGGTAAGAGGTCAGGGCTGGCCGGGCAGCAGCTGCACCATGAGCCCGTTGGCATCGGCCAGCACCGTGCCGTGCGCGTCGTACAGCTCCGCCGAGACAAAGGCCTTGCGGCGATCGACCTCGTCGATGCGGCTACGAGCCGTCAACGGGACCTCGATCGGAACTACCTGCCGATAGTTGACGTGCAGGAAGGCCGTACGGCTGATGGTGCGGCCCGCCATGATCACCGTCATCCCGAAGAGGTGATCGAACAACAGCGGCAGGATGCCGCCATGTACCGCACCGTTGCCGCCCAGGTAGTACCGGGGGAAGTCCCCGTGGGCCTCGATGCCGTCCGGGCCGGCCGTGTCGATGAACCACGGCGGCAGCAGCAGATGTCCATTCGCCGGTTCGTCGGCAACCCGATTGGCGGGTCCGACGCCCTCGGCCGCCTGGTGCGGGGCCATCAGCTCGACCAGCTTCTCGGTGAGATCGGCGGCTTCATCCCAGCCCGGATCGTCCATATCGGCGGACACCGCAAGGCTCTGGAGCTTCCGCATGGCGGTCAGGAATCGCCCAAAGCCCGGACCGACCGAGGACGGCGAGTACTGCGGGAACCCTCCGCCGCGGATTTCACGGATCGCCCGATTCATCTCTTCATGCAGTGCGGCGAGTCTGTCCGCATCGGCCGTCATGACCTCGAGAGTATGTCCCGCCGCACGATCGTCTGATCCCGGCCCGGTCCGACACCGATGCACGACATCGGCGCACCGGCCAGCTCCTCCAAGCGCAGCACATAGTCCTGGGCCTTGGCGGGCAGGTCGGCGAACTCACGCGCAGCGGAGATGTCCTCCCACCAGCCCGGAAGCTCTTCGTAAACCGGTGTGGCGCGGTAGATCTCGCTCTGCGTCATCGGCATTTCACTGGTGCGCTTACCGTCCACCTCGTACCCGACACAGATGGGCACCGTCTGCAGACTCGACAGCACGTCCAGCTTGGTCAGGAAGTAGTCGGTGATGCCGTTGACCCGGGTGGCGTACCGGGCGATGACGGCGTCGAACCATCCGCACCGCCGGGCGCGGCCGGTGGTGACGCCCACCTCGCCGCCCGTCTTGGCCAGGTATGCGCCGTGCTCGTCGAACAGCTCCGTCGGGAACGGACCCGAACCCACCCGCGTCGTGTAGGCCTTCAGGATCCCCAGCACGGTGTTGATCCGCGTGGGACCGATACCCGAGCCCACCGATGCACCGCCCGCGGTTGGATTCGAGGACGTCACAAACGGATACGTGCCGTGGTCGACATCGAGCAGCGTGCCCTGGGACCCCTCCAGCAGCACCGTCTCGCCGCGTTCCAGCGCCTGATTGAGGAGCAGGCGGGCGTCGGCGATGCGATGCTTGAATCCCTCGGCCTGCTCCAGCACCCCGTCGACCACTTGGTCGGGATCGAGGGCCTTGCGGTTGTAGATCTTGATGAGCACCTGGTTCTTGAATTCCAGTGCGGCGTGCACCTTCTGCCGCAGCGATTCCTCGTCCAGCACATCGGCCGCACGGATACCGATACGCGCCACCTTGTCCTGGTAGCAGGGTCCGATACCGCGGCCGGTGGTGCCAATCTTCTTGGACCCCAGGTACCTTTCGGTCACCTTGTCGATCGCCACGTGATACGGCATGAGTAGATGCGCGTCCGCCGAGATGATCAGGCGGCCGGTGTCGATACCCCGCTCCTCGAGACCCGCGAGCTCGGTCAGCAGCACTCCGGGGTCGACGACGACCCCGTTGCCGATGACGTTCGTCACCCCCGGGGTGAGGATCCCCGAGGGGATCAGGTGCAGGGCGAAGTTCTCCCCGTTGGGTAACACGACAGTGTGTCCGGCGTTGTTACCGCCTTGGTAGCGGACTACCCATTGAACCGAGCCACCGAGCAGGTCGGTCGCCTTGCCTTTTCCCTCGTCACCCCATTGGGCGCCGATCAGGACTATTGCCGGCATGTGCGTTTCTCTGCGCTTCCTGGAGGCAGCCCACACCGCGGGCCATCGCGGCGCAGCGCTGCGCGTGCAAAATGTTGTTCAGCCGGTGAGTCACTGTATCCGAGGCCACAGGCTTTGTGCGTATCTGGACGGGCAAAAAGGAGCTGCGCTGAGTATCACAAGCACCACAGGGGCCGCATCGGCGCGAGTTTTGCTGTTCGGTGCGCGGCGGCTGCCGCATGCGCTGCGGGCACTGCCCACCGACCGGCCGGACGGCGCCGAGGGGCTACGCGCACTCGTGGATGGACTCCCGGACGGCACGAGGCGGCTCATCGTGGTCGGCGGGGACGATGACCTCGGACAGGTGTTGACCCGGCTGATGCGTGCCGAGAAGCTGGATGTGGAATTAGGTTTCGTACCGGACCGCCGCTCACGCGCGCGGCGGATCTACCGGATCAGGTTCGGTTCGGCACGACGGGCACGCGATGGCAGCGCACACCGGGTGCCGCTCATCCGAGACGACACCGGCACCGCCCTCGCCGGGCGCGCCTCATGGCAGACCGTCATCGGCGAGGCCACAGTCGATGACACCCTGCTGTTCGGTCCCTCCGATGGCGCCGCCACCGTCGACGTCGAGCCCACCGAGTCGGTACCGGGCCTGCGGGCCTCGGTACGGCGCCGACCACGGCTCCTTCCCCGCCACTGGGCCACCGGAAGGGCAGTTCAGCTGGGCACCGAGGGCGCCGTTGTCGTCCGTGACGGTGTCGCGGGCCCTCGTCCGGTGACCAGGTCGACGTTCTATCGGCATCAGCAGGGATGGCTGCTCGTCCGGTAGCTTTTGCCCGTGAACGTCAAGCAGTCCGTCCGTCCCAGCCCGGTATTTCTGGCGCTCGTCGCGCTCACCATCGCCGGGGCGGTGGCCGCATGGTGGGGCGGCAACTCCACCGAGCCACTGGCACGCGGTGGGGTGTTCGTCTTCGTGCTCGCCGGCTGGGTGGTGTCGCTGTGCCTGCACGAGTTCGGGCACGCCTACACCGCATGGCGTTTCGGCGATACCGGAGCGCGCGGGTATCTGACGTTGAACCCGCTCCAATACACCGACCCGGTGCTGTCCTTGGCGCTGCCACTGGTGTTCATCGCTCTCGGCGGTATCGGGCTGCCGGGCGGCGCGGTGTATGTACACACCGCCGGGATGAGCAATCGCCAACGCACCCTGGTGAGCCTGGCCGGGCCCAGCGCGAACGCCGCGCTTGCAGTGCTGATCCTGGGGGCGACAACGCTTTTCTTCGATCGCGACCATGCGGTGTTCTGGGCGGCGATGGCCTTTCTCGGATTCCTTCAGGTGACGGCGGTGGTGCTCAACCTGTTACCCGTACCCGGCCTGGACGGCTACGGCGCACTCGAACCGCATCTGAACCCACAGACGCGCCGCTCGCTGGAGACCTTCAAGACGTTCGGGTTCCTGATCCTGTTCGTGCTGCTGATGGTGCCACCGATCAACCAAGCATTCTTCGATGCCGTCTACTGGATAGTCGCATCATTGGGCGTCGAACCCGACCTCGCCCGACTGGGCGGCTGGCTGTTTCGCTTCTGGGCCAAGCTGCTCTAGCCGGGCCTGCGGTCTTGGCGCGAGCGGCTCATCTACCAGTTGGCGTGCTCTTCGCAATGCTCTTGCGCCTCAGGCGGTTCCACCTGAATGGTGGCATGGGGCAGACCGCGCTCGGTGAGCACTAGCCGTGCGGCCTTCAGCACCTGCGCCGCGTCGGCGGTGCTGGTCAGGTGTGCGGTGGCCATGTCCTTACCGGGCACCAGGGTCCACACATGCAGATCGTGCACACTGCTCACACCGTCCACCGCGAGTAGCGCCGCCCTTAGCTCCTCGACATCGATGTGTTTGGGCGAGGTTTCGGTCAGGATGCGCAGCGCGGCCCGCGCCAGCGCGAACGCCCGCGGCAGGATCCACAGCGAAATAAGGACGCCGACAACGATATCCGCGTACTTCCAGCCGGTGGTGAGAGTGATGATGGCGGCCACCAGCACCCCGACGCTGCCGACAGCGTCGGCCAGCACCTCCATGTAGGCACCTCGGACCGCAAGGCTGCTCTCGGCATGCGAGCGCAGCAGCCAGATCACCACCACGTTGGCGGCAAGCCCGGCCAGCGCGACGACCATCATCGGCAGGCCGGGGACCTCCGGGGGTGCGCCGCTGGTGAGACGTTCCACCGCCTCGTACATGACAAAGACCGCGATACCCGTGAGGAGCGCCGCATTGACGATCGCGGTGAGGACCTCGGCCCGGTGCCAGCCGTAGGTCCTTGCCGCGGACGCACTTCCACGGCGGGCCAACGAGATGGCACTGAGCCCCATGATGAGACCGACGAGGTCGGTGAGCATGTGACCGGCATCGGCCAACAGAGCCAGCGAGTTGATCAGCAGGGCGACGACGAGTTCCAGGATGAAAAACGACCCGACGATGCCCAGGGACACCACCATGCGCCCCACCCGGGCGTCGGCCGGATCGGCGACACGCCCGTGATCGTGCCCTACTCCCACTGCGGCTCCCTTCGACCTATCCGAACTTATATGCAAATGTTCGCATAGGTCAATGCGTCCGCCGACACGCCGCGTTACGGCAGGTTCGTATCGCATGAGGCCGCCACGAGACGGCGTGTCGGGGGAGGAGAGTTACAGACCGAGCGCGGGACGGGCCGCCGGATCGCAGTCGTCGAGCAGATCGCAGCACCGCGCGTACTCATGGTCCTCGCCGATCAGCTGAGCGGCGCGTGCCAGGGCCGCTACGGCGCGCAGGAAGCCGCGATTGGACTCATGCGAGTACGGCACCGGACCGAAGCCCTTCCACCCGTTCCGCCGCAACTGGTCCAAGCCACGGTGGTACCCGGTGCGAGCGAACGCGTAGGCAGTGACGATGCTGCCGATGGAACCGTCATCGTCCAGCGCGCCTTCGGCCAGTTCCGCCCAGGCGATCGATGCGGCAGGCCACGCCGCCGCCACCGCCGCGGGATCCTGGCCGTTGAGCAGGGCCGATTCGGCGTCTTCGTCACCAGGCAGCAGCACCGGCTCGGGACCCAGCAGATCACGCATTGGACTTGAGGAAGGACTCGGGGGGAAGACTCATGGAAACCATTCTGACGCCAACCGTCTGCCGCGATCACGATAGGGTGGGCCCGGTCGATCCCAGATCGATGAGGCGCTGCGCGAAAAGCGTTATGTACGGATAAGGAAACAGACGCATGGCGAACCCCACCGGTGGAAACCCCGAGGCCAAGCCCGACGCACCCAGCGGCAAGCCTGCGGACTCCACCGAGCAGCCGGAAGGCACCGCGAACATCACGGAACCAGCCGACACCACCGACACCGGCCCGGTCCCCGCACCCGATGACGCCCAGACCGTCGTGATGGCTCCGGCCAAGCCTGATGTTCCGCGTTACACGGCGCCGGGATTCGATGCCAACAAGACCGAGATGATCGTGCCCGTCGCCGATGATCCGAAGACCGAGCTCATCCGTCCGCTGTCACCACAGTTGCGCGCCAAGGCCGCAACCCCCGAAACCATCGCTCCGCGCAAGGACGAGAAGCGCAGCTGGGGCTGGGTGATCGCACTCGCGCTCGTCGTGGCCGCGCTGGCCGCCGTGATCGTGCTTGCCGCCGTCATCATCTCGCGCACCAGCACCCCGAAAGCTTCGCAAGAAGAACTGGTGCGCAACAGCATTCAGAGCTACGACAACGCCATTCAGACCGGCAACCTGGCCGCGCTGCGGACAATCACCTGCGGCGAGACCCGCGACAGCTACGTCCGCTACCCCGATACCGAGTGGTCACAGACCTACCAGAAGGTGGCAGCCGCCAAGCAATACCCGGTGGTGGCCAGCGTCGACGAGGTAGTCGTCAACGGCGAACATGCCGAGGCCAACGTCACTTCGTTCATGGCGTTCGCACCGCAGACCCGGTCATCGCGGAGCTTCGATCTGCAGTTCCGCGATAAGGAATGGAAGATCTGCCAGTCCGACTAGTTCGTGCCACCCGAGGACGAGGTGGAACCGCCCGATGAGGTGCTTGCCGACTTCGAGCTACTGGCACCATCGGGACTGCCGGCCGAGCTAGAACCCGCCTCACCCGGCTTGCCCGCGACACCGCCACGTCCACCGGGGCCACCGGCCCCTCCCGTGCGTGAGCCCTTCACGGACGACGAGTTCCCACCATTGCCGCCGGCACCGCCCCGGTGAATGGGGCCACCATTACCGCCGGTACCACCGGCGCCGCCCTTACTGTCCCCGTCCACCGCATGCGAGTGGCCACCGTGGCCAGCAGCACCACCATTGCCCAGACCTTGGGAGCTGCCACCGGATCCACCGGCGCCACCGGTGTTGGTTTTACCCTTGTCCCCGTTACCGGTTGCATCGCCGCCGGCACCACCGCCACCACCGTTACCAACGGCACCCGACTTGCCACCGGCACCACCGGATCCACCGGTCGCAGGACCCGTTTTCACCACACCCTGTGAGGTTTCGGCCTTACCTCCGGCACCACCGCCACCGCCGTTCCCGACAACCGCGTGCGAGTTGGCGCCGTCACCGCCATTACCGCCGACGGCCGTGCCGCCCAGGCTCGACGAAGCCCCGCCGGCGCCGCCCGAACCTCCGTCACCGGCCAGCGCACCCGAGGAGCCACCGACACCACCGGTGCCGCCCTTGGTCTCCCCATAGGTCGATTTGGCCTCACCGCCCGCACCACCGGCGCCACCGCTGCCCGCGATCACCCCACCACTACCGCCGACACCGCCGTTTCCACCGGTGCCCGGTTCGGATGTCCGGGTATCGAACGAGTTGGAGGTGCCGCCCTGACCGCCAGTGCCACCGGTACCGAGTAGCCCCGCATTGCCACCGTCACCACCGACACCCCCGGTGGACGTACCGGTGAAGAAGTTGCTGCCCTCGCCCCCCTTGCCACCGGCACCACCATCACCGGCAAGGGCGCCACCCTTACCGCCGGTACCGCCCGCGCCGCCGACACCGGATTTCCCGTCGGCCGTCGCAGACGCGTCTCCACCCTTGCCTCCCACGCCGCCGGTACCGATCAGTCCGGCATTGCCGCCGTCACCACCCTTTTGTCCCGGTAGGCCATCGCCACCGACGCCACCGTTGCCGAACAGCAGGCCGCCGTTACCGCCCTTTTGACCGGGTAAACCCTTGCCGCCGTTGCCGATCAGCAGACCGCCGTCCTGGCCGAGGCCACCGTCACCGATGATCAGGCCACCTGGGCCGAACAGCGGCCGCCCGCCGAACAGATTCCACGCCGATCCCCCGTTACCGACATTCGTGGCGCCGCACTTGCCTGCGGCACCGGACACGCAGTCGGCGTAGGCCCGCTCCGCGATGGCCTTTTCCTCGGCCGACTTCGCCGACGCCAAACGGTCCCGTGCCGCAGCGGCCGTGTAATCGGCCGCGGCCTTATCGGCGGCAGCTTTGGCCGCCGCGTAACCGTCTGCCTGCTGCTGCGCGGTCGCCAGTAGCTCGGCGGCCCGCTGTGCGTCCGCCTTTGCCGCGGCTGCTTGATCTGCGGCTGCCGTGGCGGCCGCCTCTGCGGCTACTCGGTCGCCGGCCGCCGACTGTGCCGCGGCCGTGGCTTGAGCGGCCAATGCCTCGGCGGCTTGCGCAGCGCGCTCGGCCTCATCGGCCTGCTCCGCGGCAATTCGGGCCGCGTTCTGAGCCTCGGCAACCTCGGGCGACGGGGCCCCGGCACTCACCGCCGTATCCACCGCAGCCTGCGCCGTGGCCGCCTGGGTCGCGGTTTCGACGGCCTTGGCACGAGCGGTCGTCGCATCGGTCAGGGCCGCTCCGGCCGCGGTGCCCGCGCTCTCGGCGGTCGCGGTCTTATCGGCTACCGATCGTTCGGCAGATGACTGCCGGGTATCCCGAACCTGGGCCAACTGCGCCGCCGAGCCGACCTGCGCCTCAGTGGATTGGACCTTCTGATCCGCCTGAGCCTTCGGATCGGTCTGCGCGGCCGCCGCCGCCTCGGCGAAGATCGGACGGCAATCGGCCGCAATGACATTGAGACGCTGCTTCGCCTCTTGTGCTGCTTTGTCCATGGCCGCACGGTCAGCCGCAGCCTTCTCCGCCGCCAGCTTCTGGAAGGCCGCCTCGCCCTCCGCTGCCTGGACCGCTGCGGCATCGGAAGCGCTCTGCGCCTCGATCTTGGCGGCGGCGGCACGATCCTCGGCAGCCTTGGCGGAATCGGCGGCCGCGGCCTGCGCCGCCGCATCCTTATCCTTCAATGCCTGCTCGGCAGCCGCCCGGTCACGCGCGGCCGCGGCTTGAGCCTCGTCGAATACCTTGGCGGCGGCAGCGGCGCGCGCCGAGGACGCCGCGGCAGCTTCGGCCGAGCGCAAGGCATCAGCTGCGGCCTTGTCGACCGCCGCCTTGTCGACACCGGCCTGCGTTGCCGCGTCGATAACGGCCTTCTGGTCGCCAACCGCCTGTTCTGCCGCAGACTTCGCGGCGGCGGCCGCATCGGTCGCCGCCTTGACCGCATCTGCGGTGTGTGTGGCCTGGGCTGCGGCCGCGTCCTTGGCGGCCTGTGCATCCTGGGCCGCCTTCGCCGCATCGGCCAGCGCCTTATCGGCAGCAGCCTTGGCAGCCTGGGCGTCGGCGGCGGCCTTGGCATCCTGGGCCGCCTTGTCACCGGCACTCTTGGCTGCATCCACCGCGGCCTTGGCAGCAGCATTCGCGTCCGCCAACGCCTTATCGGCTGCGGCCTTCGCGGCGGCCGCGGCATCAGCCGTCGTGGCAGCGCCGGAAAGCTTCAGGTCGGCCGCAGCCTTCGCCGCGGCGGCATCCGTGGCTGCCCTGTCCGCGTCTGACAGTGCGGAATCCGTGGCGGTCTTCGCCGCCGCGGCAACATCGGCAGCGATCTTGGCCTCGGCCGCCGTCCGGTCCGCAGCGTCGTTGATGCCTGCGGCATCGACGGCAGCCTTCGCGGCATCCGCGGCCTTGCGGTCCGCGGCGTCTTTCGCCGCGGCAGCATCTGCGGCAGCTGCATTAGCGCTCGACGCCGCCTGATTCGCCACGTCGGCGGCGGATAGCGCATCCTTGGCTGCCTTATCGGCATCGGCAAATGCCTTGTCGGCGAGCACCTTCGCAGCTTCCGCAGCGGCGGCGGCCTGGGCCGCATCGGTAACCTTCACACCTGCCGCATCCGATGCGGAAACCGCGCCTTGAGCAGCACTGCTCGCAGCGGCCAAGGAGCTGTCGGCTGCGGCCTTAGCGGCGACGGCAGCATCAGCGGCAGCCTTGGCCGCCACTGCCTTCTGATCCGCAACAGCCTTGGCCGCCACCGCATCCGCCGCGGCCTTCGTCGCATCGGCAGCCTTCTGGTCCGCAGTGTCCTTGGCCGCTGACGCGTCGACCGCGGCGTTGGCAGCGGCGACGGCCCTATCGGCGGCATCCTTCGCCGTGGTGGCGGCATCGGTAGCGCCCTTATCCGCATCTGCCAACGCGGTGTCCGCGTTGATTTTCGCCGCTGCCGCCGCATCCGCGGCCGTCTTGGCATCAGCGGCCTTCTGATCCGAAGCAGTCTTCGCGGCCGCCGCATCCGACGCCGCCTTACCCGCATCCGCGAACGTCTTGTCCGCCGCAGACTTAGCCACACCGGCGGCATCATCGGCAGCCTGCGCGGCCGCGGACTTATCGGCAGCATCCTTCGCCACGGTGGCCGCGTCCGCAGCGGCCTGTGAGGTATCCGCAAAAACCTTGTCGGCAGCCACCTTGGCGGCGGCCGCTACATCGGCAGCGGCACCCGCATCAACCGCCCTCTGATCCGAAGCAGTCTTCGCGGCCGCCGCATCCGACGCCGCCTTACCCGCATCGGCCAATGCCGTATCCGCTGCGGCCTTCACCGCAGCCGCCGCATCGGCGGCCGTCTTGGCGGCATTTGCCTTATCTGCGGCCTCTCCCGCGCTCGCCGCGGCATCGGTCGCCGCCTTACCCGCGTCCGTGACCGCCTTGTCCGCATTGGCCTTTATCGCTGCCGCCGCGTCATCGGCGGCTTGGGCGGCTGCGGACTTGTCGGCAGCATCCGTGGCGGCGGTGATGGCATCTGTCGCAGCCTTATCGGCGTCGGCGAGTGCTTTATCGGCGGCAGCTTTCGCGGCGGCCGCCGCATCCGATGCCGTCCTGGCATCAACGGCCTTCTGGTCTGCCGCAGCTTTGGCCGCCGCCGCATCCGCCGCTGCCTTGTCCGCATCGGCAAGCGCCTTGTCGGTGACCGCCTTATCGGTGGTGGCGGCATCCGCCGCAGCCCTCGCCTCCGCGGCCTTCTGATCTGCCACGCTCTTGGCAGTCGCGGAATCCGCCGCAGCCTGATCCGCAGCCACCAACGCCCTATCCGCGGTGACCTTCACCGCAGCGGCCGCATCCGCAGCCGTTTTGGCTGCGGATGCCTTGTCTGCGGCGTCGTTGGCCGCCGCTGCGGCATCGGTGGCCGCCTTGCCTGCATCGGTCAGTGCCTTATCGGTGATGGCTTTCGCCGCAGCAGCATCCGCGGCCGCCTTGGCGGCGTCAGCGGCCTTCGTGTCCGCGGCGGTCTTGGCGACAGCCGCATCACTAGCGGTCTTATCCGCATCTGCCAACGCCGTATCGGCGGTGACCTTCACCGCCGCAGCAGCATCCGCAGCCGACTTGGCGTCAACCGCCTGCTGATCCGCAGCCGTCTTGGCTGTCGCGGCATCCGCGGCCACCTGCGTCGCACCCGTTAATAGGTTGTCCGCATTGACCTTCGCCGCAGTCGCCGCGTCCACGACCGTCTTGGCATCAACCGCCTTCTGATCCGCGGCCATCTTGGCTGCCGATGCGGCGGCAGTAGCGTTCGTCGCATCCGCCAACGCGGCGTCCGCGACAACCTTCGCGGCATCCTTCGCCGACTTATCTGCATCCGCCGCAGCCTTGGCCGCAACGGCATCTGTCAACGCCTTATCGCTCGCGGCAGCGTTGGTCTGCGCATCCGTCAATGCTGCATCCGCCGTGGACTTCGCCGCGGCGGCGGCATCCCCGGCTGCCTTGGCGGCGGCGGCATCCTGAGCTTTGGCCGTCGCGGTATCCGCCGCAGCCGTGGCCGCGGTCGCCGCATCGGCCGATGCTTTGTCGGCAGCGACCTTGACGGCATCCGCAGCAGTGACGGCTGCGGCCGCATCGGTCGCCTTCTGATCCGCCACGGTCTTGGCGGCAGCCGCATCACCGGCGGCCTTATCCGCATCCACCAACGCCTTATCCGTAGTGACCTTCACCGCCGCAGCAGCATCCGCAGCCGTTCTGGCATCAACCGCCCGCTGATCCGCCACGATCTTGGCGGCAGCCGCATCACCGGCGGCCTTATCCGCATCCACCAACGCCTTATCCATAGTGACCTTCACCGCCGCAGCAGCATCCGCAGCCGTTCTGGCATCAACCGCCCGCTGATCCGCCACAGTCTTGGCGGCAGCCGCGGCCGCGGCCACGCTGGTCGCATCTGCCACCGCCGCATCCGCGGTGGTCTTGGCCGTCGTGGCGGCGGTGACGGCCTGCTGCGCATCGAGGACCTTCTGATCGGCCGCGGTCTTCGCCGCCAACGCGGCTGCCGCGGCGTTATTCGCAGCTGCCAGCGCTTGATCCGCAGTGGCCTTCACCGCTGCAGCCGCGTCCGCGGCGGTCTTGGCATCAACCGCCTTCTGATCCGCCGCAGTCTTGGCGGCAGCCGCGGCCGCAGCCGCGTTGGCCGCATCAGTCAACGCCTGGTCGGTCACAGCCTTGGCTGCCGTCGTGGTGGTGACGGCCTGCTGCGCAGTGCCGACCTGTTGGGCGGCAGCCGTGACGTTGTTGTTGGCGGTGTTCGCGTTGGTCTGTGCCGCATTGCGCGCCGCGATCGCCGCCGGCTCTTGGCTGACCGCGGTTGCCACGGCGGCATCGGCGGCGGTCTTGGCTGCGGCCGCGTTGTCAGCGGTGGTCTTCGCAGTGGCCTCGGTTGCCTGCGCCTGCGTCACCGCGACATTGCCCGTGGTGAGTCGCTGTTGAGCTCCAGCCAAGAGCGTGCCCAGCGATGTCAGGTTCAACGCGATGCCGACGAGGTTGGTTGTGTAGTAGGTGACGTCGGCCTGGGCCTGATCGCGCTGCTGCTGCGCGGCCACGGTGGCAGTGTGCGCCTGCTGGTAGACGGTCTGGGTGCGCTGCGCCTCGGCAGTGGCGGCTGTCGCATCATCCTTGGCCTTCTGAATGGCGTCGACGACCTTCTGCGCATCGCTCAATGCCTTGTCCGCATTGACTTTCGCCGTGTCTGCGTTCTGTTTGGCGGTGTTCGCCGCGGTCAACGCCGCCTGGGCATTCGACACGGCCTGGTTACTCGCAGTCGCATTGGTTTGCGCATCCGCCAACGCGGCGTCGGCGGTGGCCTTGGCAGCATCCTTGGCAGCCTTATCCGCGTCCGCCGCAGCTTTGGCAGCATCCTTGGCTGCCTTATCCGCATTCGCCGCGTCTGAGGCCGACTTTGCTTGTGCTGCTGTCTGATCCGCCGCGGCCTTGGCCGCGTCTTTGGCTGACTTATCGGCGTCGGCGGCCGCCTTGGCGGCAGAGGCATCGGCCAAGGCCTGGTTACTGGCGGCTGCCGTGGCCTGCGCATTCGTCAACGCGGCATCGGCAGTGTTCTTGGCCGCCAACGCATCCGCCGCAGCCTGATCCGCAGCCACCTTCGACGCATCCTTCGCCGACTTATCCGCATTCGCCGCATCCGCAACAGTCTTCGCCTGACCCGCCACCTGATCCGCAACAGTCTTAGCCGCCAACGCATCCGCGGCCGCACCATCCGCCGCAGCCTTCGACGCATCCTTCGCCGACTTATCCGCATTCGCCGCATCCGCAGCAGTCTTCGCCTGCGCAGCGAGCTGATCCGCAACAGTCTTAGCAGCCAACGCATCCGCCGCAGCCTGATCCGCAGCCGTAACCTGCTGGTCCGCAGCGGACTTGGCTGCGGCGGCAGCTGATGCTGTCTGTACAGCATTAGCTAGCGCATTGTCGGTAGTGGCCTTGGCGGCAGCGGCATCGTTGGCAGCCTTGCCCGCAGCGGCGGCCTTCTGGCCCGCAAGCGTCACTGCGTCTGCCGCCGCTGCGGCGGCGCCATTCGCATCCGCCATTGCAGTGTCGGCCGCGGCCTTGGCCGCGTCTTTGGCTGACTTATCGGCGTCGGCGGCCGCCTTGGCGGCAGAGGCATCGGCCAAGGCCTGGTTACTGGCGGCTGCCGTGGCCTGCGCATTCGTCAACGCGGCATCGGCAGTGTTCTTGGCCGCCAACGCATCCGCCGCAGCCTGATCCGCAGCCACCTTCGACGCATCCTTCGCCGACTTATCCGCATTCGCCGCATCCGCAACAGTCTTCGCCTGACCCGCCACCTGATCCGCAACAGTCTTAGCCGCCAACGCATCCGCCGCAGCCTGATCCGCAGCCACCTTCGACGCATCCTTCGCCGACTTATCCGCATTCGCCGCATCCGCAACCGACTTCGCCTGCGCAGCGAGCTGATCCGCAACAGTCTTAGCCGCCAACGCATCCGCGGCCGCACCATCCGCCGCAGCCTTCGACGCATCCTTCGCCGACTTATCCGCATTCGCCGCATCCGCAACCGACTTCGCCTGACCCGCCACCTGATCCGCAACAGTCTTAGCAGCCAACGCATCCGCCGCAGCCTGATCCGCAGCCACCTTGGCCGCTGTGGCATCCGCCAACACCCGATCACTGGCCGCCACCTTGCCCTGCGCATCCGTCAACGCCGCATCCGCGGCAGTCTTGGCGACATCCTTGGTGGTCTTATCAGCGTTGGCCGCATCCAGCGCGGCCTTGGCATCCTGATAGGTCCTATCGCCGACCGCAGCATGACTCTGCGCTTCGGCAAAAGCCGTCTCAGCAGCCGTCTTCACCGCGGCAGCATCGGCAGCGGCCTTGGTCGCATCAACAGCCTTCAGCGCAGCAGCATCCTTGGCCGCCGCAGCATCCGAAGCAGCCCTCCCCGCGTCCGCCAACGCCACATCAGCAGCCGACTTCGCCGCATCCTTCACCGACTTATCGGCATCCGCGGCGACCTTCGCCGCGTCCTTTCCGGCCTTATCCGCGGTGGCCGCATCCGCAACAGTCTTCGCCTGACCCGCCACCTGATCCGCAACAGTCTTGGCGGCCATCGCATCCGAAGCAGCCTGATCGGCAGCCACTTTCGCGGCGGTCGCGGCGGCCGATGCAGATTCGCTCGCCGCCGCCTTGGCCTGCGCGTCCGTCGATGCGACATCAGCAATGTTCTTGGCCGCCAACGCATCAACAGAAGCCTTCGCCGCATCAACAGCCTTCAGCGCAGCAGCATCCTTGGCCGCCGCAGCATCCGAAGCAGCCCTCCCCGCATCCGCCAACGCCACATCAGCAGCCGACTTCGCCGCATCCTTCACCGACTTATCGGCATCGGCGGCAGCCTTGGCTGCGGTGGCACCAGCCAACGCCGAGGCGGCGGCCGCAGCGTTGGCCTGCGAATCCGTCAAGGCGGCATCAGCAATGTTCTTGGCCGCCAACGCATCAACAGAAGCCTTCGCCGCATCAACAGCCTTCAGCGCAGCAGCATCCTTAGCCGCCGCAGCATCCGAAGCAGCCCTGCCCGCATCCGCCAACGCCACATCAGCAGCCGACTTCGCCGCCGCTGCAGCATCCGAGGCGGCCGCCGCCGCTGTGTCGTTAGCCGCAGCCGTTGCCGCCGCTGCGGCGGCATCCTGCGCGATCTTGTCGGCATCGGCGCGTGCCTTGTCAGCGGCAACTTTGGCGGCATCCTTGGCGGCCTTGTCCGCACTGGCCGCATCCAGCGCAGCCTTGGCATCTTGATAGGCCCTATCCCCGACCGCCGCATGGCTCTGCGCATCGACAAAAGCCTTCTCGGCGGCAGCCTTGACCACCGCAGCATCAGCCGCGGCTTTCGCCGCATCGGTGACCCTTTGCGCGGCGGCATCCTTTGCCGTAGCGGCATCCTGCGCGATCTTGGCGGCGTTCGCGCGCTCGATATCCGCAGTGGTCTTGGCCGCCAACGCATCTGCTGCAGCGTTATCTGCCGCCGTCTTGGCGGCAGCGGCGTCGGCCAAGGCCAAGGAAGCGGCAGACGCCTTGCCCTGCGCATCGGCCAACGCAATGTCGGCGGCAGCCTTCGCCGCATTCGCAGCCTGCTGCTGGGCCGTGGCGGCATCCAGTGCAGCCTTGGCGTCTTGATAGGCCTTATCCCCCACCGCCGCATGGCTCTGCGCATCGGCGAAGGCCTTCTCGGCGGCAGCCTTGGCGGCATCTGCTGCCTGCTGCTGAGCAAGTGCCGCAGCGGCGGCGACCTGCGCGTCCTGGTAGGCCTTCTCATTGGCCGCCGCAGTGGCCGATGCGCTGTTCTGGCTGGCCGCGGCCGCATCGAGAGCGGCCTGCGCCACGTGCGCTGCCTGTGCGGCATTGTCGGCGTCATGACGGGCTTGTTCAGCGGCCGCGGCAGCGGCCTCGGCCTTCGCTTGTAACTCTGCGACCGCCGGGTTGGCCGCGGCATCCGCAGCGGCCTTGCCTGCTTCAGCCTTGCGCAGCGCCGCACGAGCAGCCGCGTCTGCGGCGGCCTTCGCCATCAGATCGGCGACCGCAGCCGCCCCAGCTGCGGTGTCCGCGTAACCCTGCGCCTCGGACGCGGGCCCCGAGCTTGGCACGACTGCGCCCTCAGACCAGGCACCCGAGAGCGCCGCCAGGCTGGCGTCGCCGCTGAATAGTGAGCGCTGCTGCTCGATGACCGCCCGGGAAACCGAACTACTGCCGCCCGCGACAACGACGGTTGTCGCAAATATTGCGAGGGCCCTCTTAGATCGCGAGAACTGCATGGGCTGCCTCACTTGCCTGACCATCCGGCACACGCCAATGTGGGTCGGTAACCGGAGATTAGACCTCGCCGCACAAGTATGCGCTGGAAAGCAAGAAAGTTACCTGAGAAAACAGTAAAGGCCCATGTGAAAACGCATAAATACTCAATTTAGTGAAGTTTTAACTAGTTTGCCAGTAACCTTACTCAGGGGTCAGCTACGCAGTAATTGAGAACCGTGTCTACTAAGGATGTAGTGCCGTTGCCACGCGGCACTCAACTGGGATCGGGAGTCCCAGGAATTCGACGACTGCAGCGAAACATCAAGGGAACAAACAGCAAGATCACTGCACACGTGTCAGATAGCACTACTTGCAGAGTTCAACGATGTGCTTGCTCAGCTCGTCGGCCTTGCTCAATCGCTGCGCCTGGTTCGGGTCGGTGTTCGGTGTCTCAGCAATGGCCGCGGCACCTACGTCCATCAACGCGTTGCCGAACTCCCGAACATTGTTCGCAAGATCGGGCGGCGTCGCGGGATCCAGTCGCGCCAACAGGTACTGGCCACCGTTGAAAAGCGCGATCCGCGCGTTGGCTGCGGTGGCCAACGTCCCCACCGTGCCCGCGTTCTCGGGGAGCGCGCGGTTGGTGTTCTGCATAACGGCATTCCGGACAAGTTCGGCGTTGGCACACGCCTGCGCCTTCGCATTGGTCCGCTGTGCCTCGGTGTAGTCCTCCTGGGCTGATCCTCGCCCCCACCAGAGGGTAAGCACCAACGCCGCCACCGCGACCGCTAGCGCGAGCAGGGCCACGACACCGGCCACCCGTTTGCCGGCAGCCACAAGTTTCCGCCACAGCGTCGCCACGATTCCCTCTTCTCCGCGAACAAGATCTGCGGCCAGAAGTGTCCCACTTGTGGTGGGCCGGTGGCGGGAGAACGAAAGCGACTACGCCAATCCTGCGGAGACTGACCGCCCCGCCGACTTCAGGTCGTTGCAGGCCTCGATGACACGCTCGGTCATGTTGGCCTCGGCCTTCTTGAGGTAGCCACGCGGGTCGTAAAACTTCTTGTCACCCACCTCGCCGTCGACCTTGAGTACACCGTCGTAGTTGGCGAACATATGCCCGGCGATCGGACGGGTGAAGGCGTACTGGGTGTCGGTGTCGACGTTCATCTTCACCACGCCGTAGCGCAGCGAGTCCTCGATCTCCGATTTCAGCGAGCCCGAACCACCGTGGAACACGAAGTCGAACGGCTTGGAACCCGCCGCCAGACCGAGCTTGGCCGCAGCGACCTGCTGGCCCTCGGCCAGCACCTCGGGCTTGAGCTTGACGTTGCCGGGCTTGTACACGCCGTGCACGTTGCCGAAGGTAGCGGCCAAAAGGTACCGGCCCTTGTCCCCGGCGCCGAGTGCGTCGACGGTCTTCTCGAAGTCCTCGGGGGTGGTGTACAGCTTCTCGTTGATCTCGGCCTCGACGCCATCCTCCTCGCCGCCGACAACGCCGATCTCGACCTCGAGGATGATGTGCGCCTTAACAGCGGCGGCCAGCAGCTCCTGGGCGATGGTCAGGTTCTCGGCGATCGGCACCGCCGAGCCGTCCCACATATGCGACTGGAACAGCGGGGCCTGGCCGGCGTTGACGCGTTCCTGGGAGATGGCCAGCAGCGGACGGACATACGTATCCAGCTTGTCCTTGGGGCAATGGTCGGTGTGCAGCGCAACGGTGATGCCGTACTTGGCAGCCACCACATGCGCGAACTCGGCCAGCGCGACCGCACCGGTCACCATGTCCTTGATGCCCAGACCCGAGCCGAACTCAGCACCACCGGTGGAGAACTGGATGATGCCGTCGCTACCCGCGTCGGCGAAACCCTTGATCGCGGCGTTGATGGTTTCCGACGAGGTGCAGTTGATTGCCGGGAAGGCAAAGGAATGTTCCTTGGCCCGGTTCAGCATTTCCGCGTAGACCTCGGGCGTCGCGATGGGCACGGGTGACCTCCATGTCAGTGCTTGTTCAGGCTTGTGCAGGCTTGTTCAACTGAAATCGCCCCTCACCATAAGCCAGCCAGGTTGCGGACAGATACCGCCGGTAGGGTTGGCCGCGTGACAATGCTTGCCACGACCACAAACGTCGCCCTGATGCCGGATTTTCTGGACCCCATCAAGCTCCTCGGCCACTTCGGCACCTGGGCGCTAGTGGGGTTGTTGGTGGTGATCTTCGTGGAATCGGGTGTGCTGTTCCCGGTGCTGCCCGGTGACTCGTTGTTGTTCGTTGCCGGCATGCTGGCCGCGGGCACGGCCGCCGCCGCGGTCGACGGCGCATCTCAGGCCAACTTCCAGCTCTGGCAGCTGTTGGTCTTCGTTCCCATCGCCGCCATCCTGGGCGGACAGGTTGGCTATTGGATCGGCCGCGGCATCGGTACCTCCATGTTCAAACCCGACGCCCGGTTCCTCAAGCAGATCTACCTCGATGAGGCCCACGCCTTCTTCGAGAAGCGCGGCCCATTCGCCATCGTGATCGCCCGGTTCGTGCCGATCGTGCGGACCCTGGCACCGATCACCGCGGGTGCGGCCAAAATGAGCTACCCGATCTTCGCGCTCTACAACATCCTCGGAGCCCTGGTGTGGGGTGCCGGCCTCACCCTTCTCGGGTATTGGCTGGGTCAGTTCGCGATCATTCAGAAGCTGCTCGAACCGATCTTCATCCTGATCGTGCTGGCCTCGGTGGCCCCGATGTTCTTCGAATGGATGCGGCGCCGCAAGGCCGCGAAACAGTCGGAGACACCGACCGAGGCCTAGCTCTGGTCCACCGAGGTCTTCTCGAATTCGGCCACCTTGTCCCGGAAGTCACCTGGGAACGGCGAAGATCCTCCGTCGATCGCGTGTACGTACACGGTCTCGCCGGTGATGAGATGTTCACTACCGCGGTGAATTTCGAAATGACAGGTCATGCTCGCGCGACCCATCCGGGCGATGCGGACCCCGATATCGATACGTCATCGAAGCGAGCGGGCGAGTGATAGTCGATGACCGACTTCACCACATACATATGCTCAAAAACCCCGTCGCCGGTGGCATTGCGCGCACCGGTCAGAACGGCCCAGTACTCGGTGAGCGCGGCATCGAAGAACGCCAGATAGTGCGCGTTGAAGACCACGCCCTGCATATCGACCTCGGCCCACCGCACGCGCAGCGGATGAAAGAAACTGAAATCCTCGCGCGCCACGTCAGGCCTTCCTTCTGTGTGAGCGGTTATGCGACAGAGTGGGCGGCTTCGAGCAGCATCCAGCCGGACAGTTGCACCGACAGGTCACGCTCGGGCACCTTCGACGGATTGACCGCGCCGGCGACGAATCGGGATGCGTGCGAATGTGCGGTCGGCAGATCCGCCGTGCGTGTCCAATCCGCACCGAACAACGGAAGGTCCTCCACGATCAACCGATTGGCCCAGGCAGCCTCGGCGGAGGCCAGCAGGATGTCGCGGGCAGTAGCGCGGGCACTCGTATCCAGCGCGCTGTTCTCGGGCAGCGTCGTGACCACCAGCGCCAGGTAGCGGGCAAGAATGCCGTTGAACAGCCCACCGTCTCCGCCACCGCTGCCGCTGATGACGCCATCCTCCGTCATCCGATCGCTGACGGCGTTGACGAGCCGATGCACGCGCTCGGCATGCCGCGGTTCGCCGGTCCGCACGGCAAGCTCGGTCTCCAGCCCGAGCACCACGCCTTGGCAGTAGGTGTAGGTGGCCCGCTCGAGCGTGCCGTCCTCCTGTATGCCATCGATCACCAGATGCGATTCGGGGTCGACGAGAGTCTTGTCGATCCAGTCGGACATCACCTCGGCGCGCCACACCCTTCCGGTGCGCGCCAACACGATTGCCGCCGGTCCGTTGGCAGGAGTGTTGAAGAACTTGTCCTGTTTACGCCACGGTATGCCACCGCCGTACTGCGGCATCCACGCATCGAGGAACTGCTGCCGCAAGCGATTCAGCGCGCGGGGACGCTCCAGGCCCAGGAGCTCGGAAGCACGCTGCATTGCCAAGGCTAGCCAGGCCATATCGTCGTAGTACTGATTGGTCCACATGCCGACATTGCGGAACCGGTGTGCGCGTTGCATATCCGCGATGTGCTTGAGCCGCTCCGGTCGCGGATCGCGCAGCTGAGCATCGATCAGGCAGTCCTGCAGGTGCGCCTGCCACCAGTAATGCCAGTTCTTGAACCAATTGGCGCCCGGCGCAGGCGGCCAGGTGACGACGCCCAGACGCATACGCGGCAGATGCCACAGCGACGAGAAGTGTCTGGCGGTGATTGCGGCTTCGGCGCTACTGGCGCGGTTGGCCCACAGCACATCCATGCGGAGAGTCTATCCGCGGTCGAGACGGGACTACCACGCCTTCTTCAGGTCGGCGTGCTGACGAACCCAGGCGTGCATGGCGATACCCGCGGCCACTCCGGCGTTGATGCTGCGGGTCGATCCAAACTGCGCTATCGAAACCGTCATCACTGCACCATTTTTCGTCGCCTCGGTGACACCGGGCCCCTCCTGCCCGAACACCATCAGGCAGTCTGCGGGCAGCGGAGCAGTCTCCAGCGGCACGGACCCGGGCACGTTATCGACAGCCACCACCGTAAGGCCGGCGAGCTGTGCGTACTGCATGAGTTCCGCGGTGCTGTCGTGGTGCATCAAATGCTGGTAGCGGTCCGTGACCATGGCGCCGCGCCTGTTCCAGCGGCGCTTACCCACGATGTGCACGGTCTGCACCGCGAAGGCATTAGCGGTACGCACCACCGTCCCGATATTGGCGTCGTTCTCGAAATTCTCGATGGCGATCTGCAGCCGGTGTCGCCGGGTATCGATATCGGCAACGATCGCCTCGCGTCGCCAATATCGATAGGCATCAACAACATTGCGCGCATCGCCGTCGCGCAGCAGCTCCGGGTCGTAACGCGAATCCTCGGGTAGCGGTAGACCCTGTTCGACGGCCCAGGGGCCTACCCCGTTTCCGGTGGCACCCCACAGCGAAGGGTCAGTGGGCCTGTCCTTATGGTCCTTAGCGCCCTTAGAGTCCTCACTCACGGTTGGTCCAGACCGCGGCATGGGTGCCGATCACCGAGAGCGTCCCGGCGAGCACCGCGGCGTTGATCTCACCCTGCATACACAGCGACGGTTGTAGCTGCACCGCATTGAGTTTCGCGTCAGGCAGGACCAGCACCGACGCCCCGTAGATGGAGCAACTGCGGGCGATACCGTCCCCAGGACGCGTGGGTGCCACCGTCACCATCAGCGGGCCGCCACGCTCTGCCGACTCATCGCGGTAACGCTCGGCGAGGCCCGAGATGTTCAGACCCAAGAGCGAAAACCCGTTACCGATAAACGCATTCGGATCACCGAGGTCCGCCTGACTGAGCTGCTGTCCGCTCTCGCGCCACGCCTCCATGCTCTTGGTGGTAATGACCAGGCCGGAATCATTTTGGGGCGTAGGCAGCAGACCCATCGGATATGCCACCGGGTAGGCAACGGTGCTACCTGCGATTCGGTCTTTCGCCGAGTAGACGTACACGCCCCGCACGGCGCTCTGGTTCTGCATGGGGCCCAGACAGACTGTGCCGGTGAGCTGTTCGGGAGTCGGCGCGGCAAGCGGATGGATCGCGAGGTCGCTCACCTCCCGACAGCTGTTCAATGCCGAAACCTCGAGAGGATGCGATAAGGACCCATACAGCCCGAAGCGCAGATCCGCGGCGGCAGCCGGCTTCTCCCCCGGTCTGGCGGCCGCCCCGGTGACATCCACCAGCACGTACCCATTCTGGAAGCGCAGGTTGGCGACGCCGATATTCCAGCCCAGCAGGTTCTGCGTCTCACCGAGCTGCGCCGCCTGCGCTCCGTAAACCAGCTGCTTCTCAGGGTCTTTCGAGCATCCGGCCACGACGAGCGTGGTGGCGAGCAGGGCGGCGCATACCCGCCGAAGTCTCACGATCCGGCCAGGCCGAGATCCGCCAGTCCCAGCACAAACCGGTACGGCACACCCTCGGCGCGAATGGCCTCGGCAGCACCGGTGTCACGGTCGACCACGGTGGCCACCCCAATGACCTCTCCACCGGCCTCGCGGACCGCGCGCACGGCAGTGAGAGCCGAACCGCCGGTAGTACTGGTGTCCTCGACCACCAGCACCCGTTGCCCGGTGATATCAAAGCCTTCGATCAAGCGCTGCATCCCATGGGTTTTCACCGATTTGCGCACGACGAACGCGTCGATGGGCCGGCCTGGCGCGTGCATGACCGCGGTGGCCACCGGGTCGGCGCCGAGGGTCAGCCCACCCACGCCCGCGTATTCCCAGTCGATGGTCAGCTCCCGCACCAACCGCCCGATGAGGGCCGACGCCCGATGGTGCAGCGTCGCGCGACGCAGGTCGACGTAGTAGTCGGCCTCCTTGCCGGACGACAACGTCACCTTGCCGTGCACCACAGCGATATCGCGGACCAAGGCCGCCAATTCGTCGCGGTCTTGCACTGTCAGATCAGGTTCTCCCACGGCCACGTCCCATTACATTGTTGAACTTCCGCACCAAATTCCTTGGTACCAAACGCCCCAGAGAGGTTAGCGTCTTGTATTGGAGGCCGGGCACACTGAGCACCTTCCCGGCTGCGATGTCCTGCAGGCAGGTGTTGACGACGTCGTCCACGTTGAGCCACATGAACTCCGGGATGGTGTCCATCTCGATCCCGGCGCGCTCATGGAACTCGGTGTGGATGAATCCCGGGCACAGCACGTGCATACCGACTCCGGTGCCCTCCAAACCGTTGGCCAGACCCTCGGTGAAGGACACCACCCACGCCTTGGATGCCGTGTAGGTGGAACCGCGGCCGGAGAGCAGGCCGGCCACGCTGGCCACATTGATCACTGTGCCGGTACCCGCATCGATCATCGGCGGGAGCGCCGCATGAGTCAGCTCCATGACAGCGGTGACGTTGACGTCCAGCTGCGAGTGCAGCAACTCGGGCGATGCCTTCCAGAATTCGCCGGCAGTGGCGAACCCGGCGTTGTTCACCAAAACAGATACGCCCTGGGAAAGACGCTCGGCCACCTTTGCGCGATCGGCCGCTTGCGTCAGGTCGGTCGGCAACACCTCGGCGTTGACGCGATACCGGCAGGTGAGTTCGTCGGCGAGAGCACTGAGCCGCTGCTCATCGCGGGCGACCAGCACCACGCCGTACCCCTGTGAGGCGTACTTGCGGGCGAATCCAGCACCCAAACCTGAGGTGGGACCCGTGATGAGCGCAGTCGCACGCGCGGGCGTCGAAATGGGGCCGGCCATGGTTGGTCAGCCTACCGATAACGGCCAGGAGCCTATCTCAAGTAACTAGTACTATTAGTTTCTAATACAATTTGTCCGGAAACTGGTGCTAGCCCAAACAAGCGTTGCTAGCATCCCGACATGTTCGATCGGATGGTGCGATGGCTCACCGAACATCAGCGCTGGGTCTACCCGGTGCTGATCGCGCTGTGGATAGCCGCTGGGACGTACATGATCACTTCCCCAAAGGTCGCGCTGCCCGATACCGCCGCCACCCCCACCGCGCGCCCCGCGAGCATGCTGTCGCTGAGCCAGCCGAAAACGGTCACCTATGAGGTGTCTAGCGGCGGCAAGCCCATCACGGTGTCCTACCTGGACGAGAAGGGTCAATCCAAGCTCTTTACCGGCGTGGCGCCGTGGCGAACCAGTGTGACCACCAATGACTTTGGTTTCGCAGCCGGTATCACCGCGTTGTCAGCGGATACCGTCACCTGTCGCATCACCGTCGACGGCAAGGTGGCCGACGAGAAGACCGACACCGGCCGTGATCCCTCGGTCAGCTGCAATCTCGTGGCTTTCCAAAAACTCGAACCGGTGAGGCAGCCCTAATGCACGACAGTCCCATATTCGGCCGCTTCGCCGGCGTCATCAGCAGGCACGCCGGATTGCTCATCGGGCTCTTGATGCTGGTGGCCGGTGGGCTGATGGCATCGGCGCCCAACCTCGAAGAACTCGCCCGGACGCACGGCAGCCCCATGATGCCGACCAACACCCAGTCCGGGTTGAGTCTCAAGCACATGGCCAAGGCGTTCGGTGAATCGGAATCCAATAACACCGCGGCCATCGTCGTCGAGAAAGATCAACCCTTCACCGACGCAGACCGTGCGTTTCGGGCCGAACTGATGAAGAAGCTCAAGGCCGACACCGCTCATGTGGAACCCGGGATGGACATGTGGTCTGATCCCCAGTTCGCGGCCGCGAGCGAAAGCCCCGACAAGAAGGTTGCGCTCGCGCAGCTGTCATTGGCCGGGGAGGTTGGCGGCCCCAAGGCTATGGAGTCTGCCCAGGCCGTGCAGCGCATCATCGACGAGATCGAGAAGCCTTCGGGTACAACGATTTATGCCACTGGAACCAGCCAGGCCGCCGCCGACCAGATCACTACGATAATGCGGGACACCGTGGTCATCGGCGGGCTGTCGCTTCTTCTGGTCGGCGGTCTGTTGCTGCTGGTGTACCGCTCGCTCGTGGTCGCGTTCTTGCCACTGATAACAGTCGGCGTCGCCGTCGGAATCGCGACCCCGATTGCCAGTTTCCTCACCCTGGCGGGGCTGATTCCCACATCCATGATGACCAACGCGTTAATGGGCGCCCTCGCGCTAGGCGCAGGTACCGACTACTCCATCTTCTTCATCGGTCGTTATCAAGAGGGCCGACGCAGCGGCCTCAGCGTCGACGATGCGTTCCGCGCCAGTTATCGAGGTGTGGCGCCGGTTGTGATCGCGTCCGGATTGACGGTCGCAGGCGCCTTGTCTTGTATGAGTTTCGCGCAGCTCGACATGATGAAATCGATGGGCGTTCCCGGCGCCCTCACGATGATCTTCACCGCACTGTCCGCCGTGACGGTGACTCCTGGCGCGCTACTGATCGGAGCGCGTAGGTTCGGCTGGTTCGAGCCCAGGTCGACCATCCGCTCAACCCGGCTGTGGCGCCGCATCGGCATCCGGGTGGCGCGCTGGCCCAAACCGATATTCGTGGGCACGTTCTCATTTCTCATCATGCTCATGATGGTGATACCCAGCGCATCATTTAATTACGATGAGCTGCAATTCATTCCGAAAGACATGCCCAGCGCGGCCGGTATGATCGCGATTCAAAAGCATTTCCCCGCCGGGCAGATGAACCCAGACATGATCTTGATCCGCTCCCCCGAGGATCTACGCACCTCTGCCAACATCGGGCTGTTGGAAAAGGCTGCACAACAGATCACCAAGCTGGACAGTGTGGCCTCGGTGCAGTGGATCACCCGGCCTGGGGGAACGCCTATGGATCAAACCTCGCTCATGTACAGCGTGGGGATGGCCGGAACGATGATGTCGCAGAACAAGATTGTGATGGAGCAGCGACAGCAGCGGATGCGCACAATGAACGAGAACATGGGTTCAATGGTGTCGACGCTACAGGGCCTACAGGGCACATTGCGTAAGGCGCAACAGGGCGCCAAACAGCTCAGCTCCGCCGCCGCGCCCATCCAGACAAGTCTGAATCAACTGAAATCGCAAATTAATTCGACGATGGGGCCTGCACGGGAGGCGGTGAAATCCACGCCCAACTGCGCCGCCGATCCGATGTGCGCGGGCACACAGACCGCGTTGTCCAACTTCGAGAACATGTCCAATGTCACCGATCAGATGCGCGATCTCGTCAACACCACCGGGTCGATGACTGGGGGTCTGGCCCAGGCGACGCAAACCATGCCCAAAATGCTCGCATCCATGTCCGAGATGCAAGACCTGATGACCGAGACCAATGAGCAAATGTCGCAGATGATGTCGCAGATGGACACCATGACGTCGCTCATGCAGGACCTTGGCCGTAGCAGCGCGGGAACCGGAGATTACTTCTACTTCCCCGCACAGATGCTCTCGGATCCGCGATTCAAGCCGTACCTGAAGATGATGTTCTCCGAGGACGGCTCCACCACCCGAATGATCGCCATCGGCAACGGCAGCAGCTACGGCGACGAGGGCATCCAACGCGTCCGCGACCTGGCCGCGGAGATGAAGTACGCGCTCAAAGGCACTCGGTTGGAAGGTAGCGTGATCGAAATCGCCGGCCCGGCAGCGCTAATCGGCGATATGCGCGCAATACTCGACCGCGATGAGAAGCTGATCATGGTCGGCTGCCTCACGGTGATTTTCACCGTGGTGCTGCTCCTGCTGCGGGGATTGGTGGCCTCACTCGTCGTCATCGGCTCGGTACTGGTGTCCTTTGGCTCCACACTCGGTCTGGCCCTGGTGATTTGGCAGCACGTGCTCGGCATCCAACTGCATTGGTCGGTGCCGGTCGCGGTGTTCGCGATCCTGATCTCGGTGGGCGCCGACTATAACCTGCTGGTCGCTTCGCGCTTCAAAGAAGAAATGGGTGTCGGTGTCCGTACGGGTGTCATCCGCTCCATCGCCGGCACCGGCGGGGTGGTCACCACCGCGGGCCTGGTCTTCGCGATGACACAGTTCGCCATGATGGGATCCAGCCTGGTCAATGTCGCCCAGATGGGATCGACCATCGGGCTGGGATTGATCATCGACACCTTTGTGGTGCGCACCTTTACGGTGCCGACGCTCGCAGTCATCCTCGACAAGAAGTTCTGGTGGCCGCTGTCGATCACCCAACTCTGGCGACGGGCCTAGCGACCCTGGGGCTGGCCGCCTTGCACCGCAGGTGCCGGCTGGAGCTGCTCGCGTTGTGCCTGGGCGTTGGTCCCGATAGGTCGGCTGGGCCGCTCCGCGGCCTGAATGGGCGAAGGAGCCGATTCACCGGACGGGGGCAACACCCGCAGCAGATCGTTGAACTGGCGGACGGCCTTGAGCCCCTCATCCCAATGCTCGCGTGAGCTGTTGACGGGTAGCGCGGCCAGCGTCCAGTGCTGTTCGTTCCACAAGACCTCGGCCGCTTCGGGCGCGGTATGGGCGAACGTGACCATGCGCCGGTCGCAGGCCCGACGGGCGGCATCCAGGTTGGTGGAGTACACCATGCGCGGCCCGATGGCCCCCAGCAGCCAGATATCGGATTCGCGGGGCTCCTGCATGACCTTGAGCCGCAGGTCCACCATGACGTTCGTGCCAACCTTGCGGTGCAGCGCGATGATGGTCGCGACATCCTCCAGGTCGAAGACGTAGACGGCTTCTCCACGGATCTGTCCGAGGACCACATTGGCGGCCGCTGCAGATCCCGCACTCGACATCACGCCGCGGTTCCAGCGCTTGACTACCTCTTTGTCCTGCGCCATGTAGTCGAACCCGTGAGATCGCGCCCACGCCTTCCGGCGATGTCCGCGACCGCGACGGCGGCCGATATCCACGTACAGCAGCACGCCCGCACAGACGAAGCAAAGTGCGGACAGCGTGAACCAGAGCAGAGCCATCCGCGACAGCCTAACCGGTACTGGCCCAACTGCCGCGCAGAGAGCTCGGATCGTGACCGAGAGTTACCGGTCCGTGATGGGTAGGACAGAGCCGCGAGTGTGCGCCCACTGCGAGATATCAGCCGAAATCTCGCAGTGGGCGCACACTCGCGGCTACCTAACCAATGCGTCAGCCCAAGATGAGCGAGTCGCCGTCGGCGCTGACATTCACCGGAACGACGTCGCCATCGTGCACATCGCCTGCCAGCAGCAGCTTGGCCAGCTGGTCGCCGATCGCCTGTTGCACCAGGCGCCGGAGCGGACGCGCCCCATAGATCGGGTCGAACCCACGATGGGCCAGCCATTTCTTGGCCGGCTCCGATACCTCCAGGGTGAGCTGGCGCTGCGCCAGCCGCTTCTGCAGCTGCCCCAGCTGGATGTCGACGATATGCACCAGCTCCTCGGGGTTGAGGCCCTCGAAGATGAGCACATCGTCGAGCCGGTTAATGAACTCCGGCTTGAACTTTGCGCGCACCGCCGCCATCACCTGCTCCTCGGAACCACCGGACCCCAGGTTAGAGGTGAGGATCAAGATGGTGTTCCGGAAGTCCACCGTGCGGCCCTGGCCGTCGGTAAGACGTCCCTCGTCGAGCACCTGCAGCAGCACGTCGAACACGTCCGGGTGCGCCTTCTCGACCTCGTCGAACAGCACCACTGTGTACGGGCGTCGCCGCACCGCCTCGGTCAGCTGGCCGCCGGCGTCGTATCCGACGTATCCGGGTGGGGCACCGACAAGCCTTGCGACCGAGTGCTTTTCGCCGTACTCGGACATGTCGATGCGCACCATGGCGTGCTCGTCGTCGAACAGGAAGTCCGCAAGTGCCTTGGCCAGCTCGGTCTTGCCGACACCAGTGGGCCCCAGGAACAGGAACGAACCGGTGGGCCGATTGGGGTCGGCGACACCGGCCCGGGCGCGGCGTACCGCATCGGAAACCGCAGTGACGGCTTCCTTTTGCCCCACCACTCGCGCGCCCAGCACGTCTTCCATGCGGAGCAGCTTGGCGGTCTCGCCTTCCATGAGCCGGCCAGCCGGAATACCGGTCCAGGCCGACACGACATCGGCAACATCGTCGGGACCGACCTCTTCCTTGAGCATGACGCTTTCGCGCGCCTCTGCCCTGGGAAGAGCATCTTCCAGTTGCTTCTCGAGCTCGGGGATGCGCCCGTAGCGCAGCTCCGCGGCCTTCCCCAGATCGCCGTCCCGCTCGGCGCGATCGGATTCACCCTTCAGGGTCTCCAACTGCTCCTTGAGATCACGGACCGCATCGATGGCGTTCTTCTCGTTCTGCCAGCGTGCGGTCAGCTCGGCGAGCCGCTCTTTCTTATCGGCCAGCTCCTCCCGGAGCTTCTCCAGACGCTGCTGGGAGGCGGTGTCCTCCTCCTTGGTCAGCGCCATCTCCTCGATCTCGAGACGGCGGACGACGCGTTCGACCTCGTCGATTTCGACAGGGCGCGAATCGATTTCCATGCGCAGGCGGGATCCGGCCTCATCGACCAGATCGATGGCCTTATCCGGCAGGAAGCGCGAGGTGATGTACCGGTCGGACAGGGTCGCGGCGGCCACCAGAGCGGAGTCGGTGATCCGCACGCCGTGGTGAACCTCGTAGCGCTCCTTGATCCCGCGCAGGATGCCTACGGTGTCCTCCACCGAGGGCTCGCCCACCAACACCTGCTGAAAGCGACGCTCCAATGCGGCGTCCTTCTCGATGTACTTGCGGTACTCGTCGAGGGTGGTGGCACCGACCAAGCGCAGCTCGCCGCGGGCCAGCATGGGCTTGATCATGTTGCCGGCGTCCATCGCCGACTCACCGGTCGCGCCCGCACCCACGATCGTGTGCAGCTCGTCGATGAACGTAACCAGTTGTCCCGCAGAGTTCTTGATCTCATCCAGGACGGCCTTGAGCCGTTCCTCAAACTCACCCCGGTACTTCGCCCCGGCGACCATCGAGCCCAGGTCCAGCGAGACAACAGTCTTGCCGCGCAGGCTCTCGGGTACATCGCCGGCGACGATGCGCTGCGCCAAGCCCTCGACGATCGCGGTCTTACCGACACCGGGCTCACCGATCAGTACCGGATTGTTTTTGGTACGGCGGCTGAGAACCTGTACGACGCGGCGGATCTCGGTATCGCGACCGATCACCGGGTCAAGCTTGCCTTCGCGGGCAAGTGCGGTCAGGTCGGTGGAGTACTTCTCCAGCGCCTGGAACGTCGCCTCGGGCTCGGCGCTGGTCACCCGGCCGCTGCCGCGCACCTGGACAAAGGCATCACGTAGCGCGTGCGAGGTGGCGCCGTTGTTGCTGAGCAGCTTGGCGATATCGGAATCACCGGTGGCCAATCCGACGAGCAGGTGCTCAGTGGATACGTACTCGTCGTTGAGCTCGGTGGCGAGCTGCTGCGCCGTGGTGATCGCAGCAATGGAGTCGCGCGAAAGCTGCGGGTTGGCGCTGGCATTGCTGACCTGAGGAAGCCGGTCGGCGATGGCTTGCGCCTCGTTACGTACGGTCGCGGGGTCGACGCCCACAGCCTGCAGAAGCGGCGCGGCGATGCCATCGGTCTGGCTCAGCAGCGCCACCAGCAGGTGTGCGGGACGGATTTCAGGGTTGCCTGCCGTCGTCGCCGCCTGAAGGGCAGCTGTCAGCGCGGCCTGGGTTTTCGTGGTCGGATTGAACGAGTCCACAACACCTCCGTTAGTTGAGAGAAATGCTTATCAGTACGTCTAACGTCCCAAACCTTGAGTCTGTTCCGCTCAACTTTAGAAAAGTTCCCGAGGCCGTGTCTACCTCATCACAATGAGGGGTGCGCCGAACCGAATCGGAGATCACACCCGGTGGCCGCGCCCCTCAAGCAGCTCGCCGACTCTCGACAACACCGGAAGCGCTCCGCCCCGCAGAACCGAACGGAGCTGGCGGTTGAGATGGGACCCGGGGTCGAATCCATTCAGCGTGAACCACAGTTGGGTTCCGCCGTCCCTCGACCGCAATCGCCAGGTCATCTGGAGAGTGGTGATACTCCCCATGATGGGGATCTCGAAGCTGCACGCGATGAGCTCGGGCTCGCGCACCTCCAGAAACTCCATATCGACCTTCCCGTTGAACCCGATGAGCGGGACCGGGTAGGTGGCCACGGACAGCCGGCTGCCTTTCTCCACCGACCCCAGATCGCTTTCGTTCACCAGGTCGCTGACAAACTCCTTCGAGGTGATGACCTGCCATACCGTTTGTGGCGAGTAGTCATAGAACTCGCCCAGGCTGAATGACGTCGCATCGTCGGGCGGAGGATCCTCACCGAGTTCCGGGACGCCCAACAGCTCCCCGATACGCGACATGACCAACACCCAGATATCCCGAACGAGCACGCGAAGCCGCCCGTGGGCTGGATACGCAACGTCAAATCCGTTGTGCACGACTAGTAACCGCGTCCCACCTGGCTCGGAATGAAGCGTCCAGGTGACCTGCAAATCCCAGGACTTCTCGGGCGTGGTGAATCGATATGCCATGCGCTCGTTGGGCACGACAGAGGTGAACTCGCACTCGCCGCGACCGCTGAAGTTAACCTCCGGCATCGGGAAGGTGGTGAATGAGAACGACTTACCGATCTCCACGGAGTCCTCGTGAAGATCAGTCGTCCAGTCGGAGATCGAAGCGGCCGACGTGATGGCGCGCCACACCTGGTCGGCCGGATACGGGTAGAACTGCCCAACCGTCACCGATGTCGGGTCATCCCGTAGCTCGGTCATACCCCTGGGATACCGCAGTTGCGTGACGCATGTGGTCGATCAGGCGGATACATCCGTCACCAAACAGCGCGGCGGCCGGTGACCATCGGCCGATGCACTGTCGATACATCGACCGAGCCTGCCCATCGTCCCTGGCCAACCGCGCTCGGAGATCGTCCGATACACACGCGTGCCGGAATCGCCCCGATCGAAGCCGTCGTGACGCAGCGCCACCATGGTGCCGCCCGGAACCTCGTGCAGCGTCCAGGTCACCGTCCAGACCGTTGGTTTCGACGATTTCATATCCCACCAGCGGATCGACAGCACTCTGTTTGGGGTAGCCGCAAGCACCTCACACGACAGCGCCCCCGAAAAGTCGGCCATCGGCAAGGGAAAGGCATTGAAGCGGAAACGGGTTCCTACCTGCGGCCGAAATCCAATGGGGTCCATCAGCCATTCCTCCATGGCATCTGGACACGCCAGCACTTTCCACACGCGCTCGGGCGGATGCGGATAGAACTGGTCGAACATGATGGTGGCGATGTCGTTCACGTCGTCGGGCACGGCATTCTCCGGATTCATGGGGTTACCTTTCATACCCCATGAATCTGGGTCACCGCTGTGTTCTCATATGTTAGCCAGGCAAACTCGGGCCGCACGAGCGCTCAACGCCGCCCTCACCAGCTGGGGCAGTCGCTGCACGATCGATCAGACGCCCGAGTTTCGTCATCGCGGTCGGCCAGAATCGATCGGAGAGCGCCGCCATCCTGCGCAGCGCAGGATCATCGCTGCCGAAGGCGGGCCGACTCAAGGTCACCATGGTGCCGTTCGGCACCGCGCATAGTGTCCACATCGTTCTCCAGGTCACCGGCTCGGGCGACTTCGTATCCCACCAGGCGATGGCCAGCGTTTCGTTCCGCGTAGCCACCAATACCTCAGAGGCGATTGCCCCGGAATAATTGGCAATCGGCACGGGAAAGTCGACGAGCCGGAACCGCGTACCCGCCACAGGACGGAACCCCACCTGTTCGACGAACCAGTCCCCCATGACTTCGGGGTTGACCAGCACACCCCACACACGCTCGGGAGGGTGCGGATAGAAGAAATCGGCGACGACATCCGTCGGGTCTTTCAGATCGCCCACGAGGCACGCTCCATCGTTGGTGTGTCACCCCTTTGTACTCTGCGAGACCGGCGACCGCCGTGATCGAAATCGTTAGCCAGGCAAACCTAGTTCGGAAGCGTCAGCGGTCAGGTACCGATCCACCGTTGGCGCCAACACGGCGACCATTTGTTCCCTGGTGAGCGCGACCAGCGGATCGATCTTGAGTGCATACCGCAGGAGCGCGGTCCCGACCATCGAGGTGGCCGCCAAGGCGAACCGCGTCCGCACCTCGGGTCCTCCACCCAATTCCTCGCTCAGCGCGGCCAGCACGTAGTTCTGCATGAACTCGCGGAACGCGTGATGCGCGTCGTCATTGGTGGTGGCCGACTGCAGAATCGCGAGCATGGTGTCGACGGTGCCCGCCTGTTCCCACATCGACAGGTATGCGTTGACGAACCGCTCACCGATAGTGCCCTCGCCATTGCGGATCGCGAGCACCAGCTCGTTGGGGTCGATCATCAGCCGGATCGACTGACGGAACAACTCGTCCTTTGACCCGAAGAGGTACACCACCATCGAGGGGTCAATACCGGCGTCACGGGCGATGCCCCGCATGGTGGTCTTTTCATAGCCGCGCTCTGCAAACGACCGCTTCGCAATGTCAAGCACATGTTCCCGCGACACCGCCTCGCCGCGACGCCTGCCCCTGCGCGCAGCATTCGTGCTGGTTGTCATGATTCACAGTACCAATTTTCTACAAGTGTTGAAAAACTTCTCCCCGCAATCTACGCTCATTCCAATTAATTCAACACTCAGTGAAATGGAGGTCGTCATGACCGGCCAACACGAACTCCAACCAGGCGCCGCCCATCAGGTACCGGATTGGGCCCGGGCCACCGCGGCGATCGCACTTCTGACGGTCGTACTCGGCGTCATCTTCATCGCCTTCGCCTGGCCATCGGCGCGATCGGCGCCACGGGACGTGCCGATCGGCGTCACGGGACCCGCGGCCCAGGTGGACACGCTCACCAAACGGCTCGAGGGCGTGTCACCCGGCGCATTCGCCATCACGCACTACCCCAGTCAAACCAAACTGGAGGAAGCCACCAAGAACCGGGCCGTCTACGGCGGATTCGTCCTCGCGCCGCCGACGCCGACGGTGGTGGTCGCGACAGGTGGCAGTCCGGCAGTTGCACAGACGCTCACGGGAATTGGACAGCAGCTCGGCAAGCAAACCGGAATGACGGTATCCATCAAGGAACTCGCGCCGCTGCCGCCCTCGGATCCGCGTGGCATCGGATTGGCCGCGGCCGCGCTGCCGATGACCCTCGGCGGGATACTTCCGGCGGTCGCCCTGACGCTGCTGTTTCCGGGCCGGGCCTGGCTTAAAGCGCTTACCGCTGCCGGGTTTTCGTTTCTCGCCGCGGTTACGATCTGCATCATCCTGGATTCCTGGTTGGGCGTGATAACCCAGAATTTCTGGGGTGTGGTGGCGGGCCTGACACTCGGAATGATGGCCATGTCGTTCAGCATCACCGGTCTCGGCGGACTACTGGGCTATCCCGGAATCGGGCTGGGCGCCGCATTGGCGGTTTTGGTCGGGAACCCGCTGTCCGGGCTGACCGCCGCGCCGGAGTTTTTACCCAAGGGCCTTGGCCTGCTTGGCCAATTCCTACCACCTGGGGCCAATGGCACCCTGCTGCGGTCCATGGCCTACTTCGATGGAGCAGGTTCGGCCGGGGTGATCCTGATCCTGTGCTGCTGGGTGGGTTTTGGTGCCGCGATGTTGGCACTCGATGGGGTGCGGCAGCGCGCCACGGTGCGGGTTAGCGGGGAGACGAAACCGCGGGTGCCGGAGCTCGTCTAGCTCCGGGATTGCATCGGTTCCCGCGTGTCGACACGGATGTCACGTTCCCCATGTCCCGATGTTCACGAACGCCGGCAAACCCTAAAAACATGCATCCCACCAGCTCTGTAGTCGCGAAAGGCTGATTTCAGGAGCTATCTCAGCGCACGGATGATTAGCCGCGGGGCCGACACTTCCCAATCTGACCTCAGACAGTCCCAGACGGGCCGGGGGCTTCCCTCCTAGACTGGCGTCTCGGTAGGCAGGACCCCGGAAAGGTGAGGCAACGAAAGTCGTGGGGCTTGATGACGTCGAAGCGCTGCACGACTTGGTCGGCGGGGTCGAGCTATCGGGGGAGAAACTTGTCAAGAGCTTCTACAGCCGTTGGTTCGTCATCGACCCCTCAGTCGGCGACCTCTTCCCCCCACACATGGCGGCACAGCGCGAACATTTCCGGCAGGCACTGCAGTACGTGCTCTGGGAAATGGCGGCCTATCGCACCGAAGGTCTGGTCAACTTCCTCGCCCAGCTAGGACGCGACCACCGGAAGTTCGGCGCCACCGACAGCCAGTACGACACCATGCGTCAGGCACTCCTCGACACCACGCGTGAGGTGCTGCAACCAATTTGGGATGCCCGGATGGAGTCAACTGCCACCGAGGTCTACTCCGTGATCATCGAGGTGATGCGCAGCGCCGCCGCCTCCGACAGCGGCCAACCCTGGTGGGACGGAAAAGTCATCGAATACCACCGCACCTCTCGGGATCTCGCGTTAATCCGGCTAAAACTCAACGCACCCATGGACTATCACTGCGGGCAGTACGTTCACGTCCAGGTGCCGCAGAGCCCCCGGAATTGGCGCTATCTCAGCCTGGCGATTCCACCAGACCCTGAGGGCCACATCGAATTTCATGTCAAGGCGGTACCCGGCGGGTTGGTCAGTGGCGATATGGTCAACGGGACCAAGGTGGGCGACACCTGGCGGATATCGCCGCCGCTCGGCGCACTGTCTGTGAACCGCGACGGTGGGGATGTCCTCATGGTCGCGGGCAGCACCGGTATCGCACCACTGCGGTGCCTCATCATGGAGTTGTCGCAATGGGCCGAAAACCCAAGGGTTCACCTGTTTTATGGGGCACGCTATCCGCAGGAACTCTATGATCTGTGGACGCTGTGGCATATCGCCTCGATCAATCCGTGGCTGTCGGTGACGCCGGTCACCGAGTACGCCCGAAACCCGGACTGGGCCACCAAATACCACGATCCGACACCGCCTCGCGGCCTCCATGTCCGTCAGACGGGACTGCTATCCGAGGTGGTCACAGCCTACGGCGGTTGGGGTGACCGCCAGATTCTCCTCGGCGGGTCGGCGTCGATGATCAAGGCCACCAAGGAGGCATTGACCTCCAAGGGCGCCGATTCCTCCAGAATCCAGCACGACCCGCTCTAACCCTGCCGGGTAGTGCCCGGTGGCCTTCTCGGCCGAGATCACCGGTTCAGCGTTGCTGACGCGGCTGCCACACGACGACAGCGGTGCTCTTGGGAATGATTGCGACCTCACGGCCTGATGTCGCGACACGCAGCTGGGTTACCTCGGCCGTTAGCTCGGAAACCTTCGCCTGCAGCGCCTCGACCTGATTGGCCAGTTCGATAACGCGTTTGATACCAGCAAGATTAACGCCTTCGTCCTGCGACAACCGCTGGACCTCGCGCAGCAAGTCCACATCACGCTGCGAATAGCGCCGACCACCGCCACTGGTGCGTTCGGGGATGACCAGTCCTAGTCGGTCGTACGTGCGCAGGGTCTGTGCGTGCATTCCGGCCAGCTCGGCGGCCACGGAGATCAGGAAGGTGCGAGCGCCTCGCTCGGGGTGACGGCGCCGGGTCATCGGAGTCCCCGCACTTCGCGCAAGCGGCTCATCGTGCACCCGCCCACCCAGCCCGCGGATCGAATCCGCTCGCCTTCTCGGCAACCTGATAGCGCTGCAATGCCTCCAGGGCACTGTCTTCCAGCTTCGACGGCACCGCAACCTTGACGGTGACCAGCAGATCGCCGTTACCGCCCGCTCGCTTCGGGATACCCCGCCCACGCACCCGCAGGATTCGCCCGTCGGAGGTACCCGCAGGCACCTTCACGCCGACGCGACCCTCCAAAGTGGGTACGGAAACGGTAGCGCCCAAAGCCAACTCGGTGAAACCCACCGGAACGGTGAGGGTCAGATCGTCACCGTCACGGCTGAACACCTTGTCTGGCCGCACATGCACGGTGACATAGAGGTCGCCGGAGGGGGCGCCACGCAGACCGGCCTCACCTTGTCCTGCGAGTCGAATGCGTTGTCCGTCGCCGACTCCCGGCGGGATCCGCACGGTGATGGTGCGGGTTCGGGTGGTGACTCCGGTGCCCTGGCAGTCTGTGCAGGGGTTTTCGATGATCGAGCCCGTGCCACGGCAATCGGCGCATGGTTCGGAGAACCCGAACGCGCCCTGATTGCGATTGATGACGCCACTGCCGTTGCACGAGACGCAGACCTTGGGGCTGGTACCGGGGCGGGCTCCACTACCGTGGCACGTGGTACACGGCGCCGGACTGGTGAGCCGCAGCGGAACCGACACGCCCTTGCACGCTTCGACGAAGTCGAGCTGGGTTTCGGTTTCCAGATCGTTGCCGCGACGCGGCCGGCTGGCACGCGGTTGCGCACGCTGTCCGAACAGGCCGCCGAAGAGGTCGCCGATTCCGCCGCCACCTGAGGTGTCGGCGTTTCCGAACAGGTCGTTCAGGTTGAACTCGGCGCTGTTACCGTCGCCGAATCCGCCGCCGCTACCAAATCCATTGTCGCCGAAGCGCCGTCCGAATCCGCCGCCGGCGAAGAGTCGACGAGTCTCGTCGTACTCCTTGCGCTTGGCCGGATCCGACAGCACATCCTTGGCCTCGCTGATGACTTTGTATCGATCCTCAGCGGCCTGGTTTCCCGGGTTGCGATCCGGGTGATTCTCGGCCAGCAGCTTGCGCGCGGCCTTCTTGATCTCGTCCTGGGTCGCGGTGGAGGAGATGCCGAGCTCCTTGTAGAAATCCTTCTCTACCCATTCACGTTGCGTCACCCGACATCACCTCCTTCGCGTCCTTCGGGCCTTACAGTGTGCAGTTCTTACTCTGATTCTGTCTTGGATTGCGTTTCGGCACCCGCAGTTTCGGGGTCCTCAGGCGCCGTGTCGCCACCTTCGGGCTTTGCGGCGTCATCGGGACTACCATCCCCGACCACGACCATCGCAGTACGTAACACCCGGTCACCCATCTGGTAGCCCTTGCGCAGCACCGCAGCCAGCACGGGGTGGCCGTCTTGGCCGTCGTGCTGGACTGCCTCGTGCAGCGAGGGATCGAAGTCGTCACCCTCGGCGCCGAATGTCACCAGCCCCAGCCCTTCGAAGGCCGCGGTCAGCTTGTCCGAAACACTGCGCAGCGGACCCGATTCCAGGTCGCCGTGCTCCCGTGCGCGGTCAAGGTCGTCGAGCACGCCCAGCAACTGAGCCACCACGGATGCCTTGGCCGAATCGATGACGGCCTGGCGGTCCCGTTCCACCCGCTTGCGGTAGTTGGCGAAGTCGGCATGCGCACGCTGCAGGTCGGCCGTCAGTTCGGCCACCTTGGCTTCCACATCCGAGTCGCCGTCTGAGGCCACGGTCCCGGGCGCCGAAGCGCCCGGTTCCGCTGCAGCAGCCGTCTTTTCAGCCGCCTTTGCCTCTTCACGGACCGCACCGGTGTTGGGGTCGATCCGGCGCTTATCGGTGACAATCACCGGCTCGCGCTCTTCTTCCCGATCTTGCCCACCGGACTGGGTCACTTGTTGTCCTTCTCCTCGTCGACGACCTCGGCATCCACGACATCGCTATCAGCGCCGGCAGCGGAACCCTCGGCTCCGCCTCCCTGGGCCTCGGCCTTGGCGGCCGCGGCCTCGTAGATGGCCTGACCCAGCGCCTGCGACTGCTCGCCGAGCTTCTCCATGGCCTCCTTGATGGCACCGATATCGGTGCCTTCCAGCGCCTTCTTGGCATCGGCGATGGCGTCGTCGACCTTGGTGAGGGTCTCGTCGGAGACGACCTTCTCCGCGCCCTCGGCGGGCTCACGCTGCTCCTTGACGAACTTCTCCGTCTGGTAGACCAGCGACTCGGCCTGATTGCGGACATCCGCCTCTTCGCGACGCTTCTTGTCCTCGTCGGCGTGCGCCTCGGCATCCTTGATCATCCGGTCGATCTCCTCCTTGGACAGGCCGGAGCCTTCCTGGATCTTGATCGTGTTCTCCTTGCCGGTGCCCTTGTCCTTCGCGGTCACGTGCACGATGCCGTTGGCATCGATATCGAAGGTGACCTCGATCTGCGGCACACCGCGCGGGGCCGGCGGAATGCCGGTCAGCTCGAAGGAGCCCAGGAGCTTGTTGTGCGAAGCGATCTCGCGCTCACCCTGGTACACCTGGATCTGCACCGACGGCTGGTTGTCATCCGCCGTGGTGAAGGTCTCCGAGCGCTTGGTGGGGATCGTGGTGTTGCGTTCGATGAGCTTGGTCATCACGCCGCCCTTGGTCTCAATACCGAGGGACAGCGGGGTGACGTCAAGCAGTAGAACGTCTTTCACCTCACCCTTGAGCACACCGGCCTGCAGCGCGGCACCCACGGCAACAACCTCATCCGGGTTGACGCCCTTGTTGGGCTCCTTGCCACCGGTCAGTTCCTTGACCAGATCGGTCACCGCGGGCATACGGGTGGAACCACCCACCAGCACGACGTGGTCGATATCGGCCACCGAGACACCAGCGTCCTTGATGACCGACTGGAACGGCTTACGGGTGCGGTCCAGCAGATCCTGCGTGATCTTCTGGAACTCGGCACGAGTCAGCTGCTCATCGAGGAACAGCGGGTTCTTGTCCGCGTCCACTGTGATGTACGGCAGGTTGATCGAGGTGCTCTGCCCACTGGACAGCTCGATCTTCGCCTTCTCGGCAGCCTCACGCAGACGCTGCAGAGCCATCTTGTCCTTGGTCAGGTCGATACCGGCACTGGCCTTGAACTTATCGACGAGCCAGGTCACGATGCGCTCATCCCAGTCGTCACCACCGAGGTGGTTGTCGCCGGAGGTCGCACGGACCTCGACGACGCCGTCGCCGATCTCCAGCAGCGACACGTCGAAGGTGCCACCACCGAGGTCGAAGACCAGGATGGTCTGTTCCTTCTCGCCCTTATCCAGGCCGTAGGCCAAGGCGGCCGCGGTCGGCTCGTTGACGATGCGCAGCACATTCAAACCGGCGATCTGGCCGGCTTCCTTGGTGGCCTGACGCTGGGCGTCGTTGAAGTACGCCGGCACGGTGATGACCGCGTCAACGATGTCCTCACCCAGGTACGCCTCCGCGTCGCGCTTCAGCTTCTGCAGCGTGCGCGCGCTGATCTCCTGGGGGTTGTAGTTCTTTCCGTCAATCTCGACGGACCAATCGGTGCCCATATGCCGCTTGACCGAACGGATGGTCCGGTCGACGTTGGTCACCGCCTGGTTCTTGGCAGGCTGCCCGACCAGCACCTCGCCGTTGCGCGCGAACGCGACGACAGACGGGGTGGTGCGAGAGCCTTCCGAGTTCGCGACAACTACCGGGTCGCCGCCTTCGAGGACGGCGACAACGGAGTTAGTGGTCCCGAGGTCGATTCCGACCGCACGAGCCATAGTTCATTCCTCCTGTTTGTTACCTCATTGCCTTCAGTGAGATCCGCTCAAGTTTGCCTCGCCCGGATCACTTCGTCAAGCCAGAGTTGAGTCCATTTGACTCAAGTTCGACATACAGCTCAACGGGCGGCCTTCCAGGTTTGTTCCCGAGGCCACTAACTGGCCTCTCGCGAACGCACAAGCAGGCGCCAGCGTCCCGGCAGCACAGTGCCGGCAAACGCTCACGACGGCGGGGGTGCATACCTTCCACTGGCCATCCTCGAACAGGAAGGAGATCGGGGAGATCTTGACGCCCAGTCCGTTGGGGTCATGCGTGGACATCCTCCCGAGGTCGTCGACGCTGCATATCTCAATGGAGGTGATCTTGGCGAGCGCCTTGCGGTTCACGACGTCGACAGCCTCGGGTATCGCTGCACCACGCGAATTCCCCAGCGCCGCAGCGCGCATGGGTAGAGACTAGAACGATGGAAACAACCGTCGATGAGATCGCGGACGGTATCTTTCGGTTCTCCACCTGGGTTCCGGATATCACCGAACACGGCTTCACCTTCAACCAGTTTCTCCTCACCGGTGATCAGCCGTTCCTATTTCATACCGGCCAAAAGTTCCTGTACTCCAATGTCTCCCAAGCTGTTTCGCGTGTTATCCCACTGGAGTCGCTGCGCTGGATCTCCTTCGGCCATGTCGAGGCTGACGAATGCGGCTCGGTAAACCAGTTCCTTGCCGCCGCCCCGAACGCCGAGGTTATCCACAGCCCGCTGGCATGCATGCTCTCGCTCAATGACATGTGCGACCGACCGCCCGTTGCCGTGGGCGATGAGCCGCATGACATCGGTGGGCACCGTCTTCGATTCCTTGCAACCCCCCATATCCCCCACAACTGGGAGGCCGGGCTCTGGTTCGATGAAACCACCGCAACACTGTTCTCCGGCGACCTGTTTACCCATACCGGGCAGTGTCCGGCACTCACCGAATCCGATTGCGTGGCACCGGCCTTAGCGGCGGAGGGGCTCTTCCACGCGACCGGCTTGACCACCACGCTCGCGCCGACACTCGATCAGCTCGCCGACCTGGAACCGACCACCCTGGCCATCATGCACGGATCGTCCTACGCGGGTGAGGGAGCCGCGCAACTGCGATCGCTGCGGGACGGATACACCGAGCTCGCCACGAGCGGGTAGCTCAGCGGCTTCGCCGGACGGCGTACGAACTCACCGCCGCAACAACGACAATCACCGCGAGACCGGCCACCAGCGGCCACACCCCGGTGGCATCCACCACACTCACGAGCCAGGTCTGCACCGTGCTCGCCGCGTTGATCACCGGATCGTCGGCGCTCCCGTCACCGAAGTTCAGCCGGATCTCGTAGTAGCCGTAATAGGTGATGTACAGGCCGGTCAGCAGCACGATCACACCGGCGATCCGACCCACGTACGGAAGGACCTTGCGCATGGTCGTCTGCACCGAATTTCCCAGCAGCGCAACGGCCAATGCCGCGACCCCGACGGTCACCGCCATACCAGCCCCATACGCGATGAATGCCAGGACCCCCGACACGATGGAGCCCTGTTTGAAGGTGGTGCTGATAACCGCGAGGAACGGCCCGACAGTGCAGGACAGCGATGCCACCGCGTAAGTAAGCCCATACCCGTACATCGAGAACAGCGAAGAGGTCGGCACTCCACCGGAGACCCGCGGCAGCATCACCGTGAGCTCACGCCCGGACAGCAACCAAATCGACAGCGCCACAAGCCCAATACCGATGACCACAGTCGCGAAGGGCATGTACCGGCCGGCCGAGGCGACCACCGGCGAGATGACAAGTCCGAAGACCCCGAACACCGTCAGGAACCCTGCGGCCATCGCCACAGTCGCGGTCGCCGCCCGCGTGACCGCAGTCAGCCTCGACGTCGTGCCATCGCTCCCGGCGATCACCAGCCCGAGATAGCCGGGCAGAAAGGCGAAGCCACACGGATTGAGCGCGGCCACTAGCCCGGCTCCCAATGCGAAAGTGATTGCTGCGGTATCGATCACGATGTTAGATTGTGGGTCAACCCAGCTGCCTGATCCGCTTGTCAAGCTCCGGCCCTGAGAGCGGACTCTTGACAACCTCGGCCTTGCCTTTTGATCCCAGGAACGCGAAAGCCGGTTGATGGGTGACGTCGTACAGAGCCCACACCTTGGCGTCCGAGTCGGCCAGCTGAATAAAGGTGAGGCCGTATTTGGTCACGAAATCGCGCATCGCGGAAACCTGGTCCTGCGCGGCGACACCGACGAAGGTGACATCTGGATGCGCGATAACCGCCTTCTGCAGATCCGGCGCTTCCTTCTGACAGGTCGGGCACCACGGCGCCCAGAACCACAGCACTGCCTTCTTTCCGGTCAGGCTGCTACCAGCGAAGTCGGCGCCGTCGATGGTCTTGGCGGTGAAGTTCAGCAGTCGTGACGACTGCACCGAGGAACTACCGGCTGACGTCTCGTTCCTGTCCGCCCCGGAACAACCGGCTAAAGCCAGAGCCACTGCCGCAATGGCCGAAACGGCAACGCGTGATAACACTTTCCCTCGTTTCGCTGCGTACTCACCAACTCACACACATCCTGTCCACCCACCGTAACCGCCTAGGCAAGTCACCCGCGCCCGGGTACGCGGCCTTACGTACGCTGGCGGTCATGGACTTCCGGGTATTCGTTGAACCGCAGCAAGGCGCCACCTACTCCGACCAGCTGCGGGTGGCACAAGCGGCCGAAGAACTGGGATTCTCGGCGTTCTTCCGATCCGATCACTATCTGGCGATGGGCGGTGCCGACGGGCTGCCCGGGCCCACCGACGCATGGGTGACGCTCGGCGCGATCGCGCGGGAGACCACCGTCATTCGGCTCGGCACCCTGGTCACCTCGGCGACCTTCCGCCATCCGGGTCCGCTGGCGATCAGCGTCGCGCAGGTCGACGAGATGAGCAGCGGCAGAGTTGATTTCGGCCTGGGTGCGGGGTGGTTCAGCGAGGAGCATGAGGCGTACGCGATTCCTTTCCCACCGCTGGGCGAACGGTTCGACCGGCTTGAAGAACAGCTCGACATCCTCACCGGCCTCTGGACCACACCCACCGGCGACACGTTCTCCTATACCGGCAAGCACTACACGGTGACCGACTCCCCCGGGCTGCCCAAACCGGTACAGGAGCCTCATCCGCCCATCGTCATGGGCGGTCTCGGGCTCAAACGCACCCCGGCCCTCGCCGCCCGATTTGCCGCCGAGTTCAACCTGCCCTTCCAGCCCGTCGACATCATCACCGACCGGTATGCGCGGGTGGCGCACGCGGTGGAAGCTGCTGGACGGCCCGCGGATTCGATGATCTACTCAGCGGCCTTCGCGGTATGCATCGGTGACACGGATGCCGATCTCGTCCACCGCGCGGCGAACGCGGGCCGCGCGGTGGACGAGATCACCGAGAACAGTCCGCTCGCAGGCACTCCCGACGCAGTGGCAGACAAGCTGCGCGCCTACGTCGAGGCCGGCGTTCAGCGGGTCTACGTTCAGCTACTCGATATCCGCGATCTGGATCAACTGGAGTTCTTCGCCTCGACGGTGATCCCACAATTCGGCTGACATTCTGAGTTAGGCTCCGCACTTGATGAGCCAGACACCCAACGCACCCGAGGACGAGAACTTCCTGTCGGGGATGATCGAGGACGACGAGCAGCCTAAGCCGTGGTACCGAACCGGGCCGGCAATCGTGGGCACCATAGCCGCGATCATCGCCATCGTTGCCGTGCTCATGACCATCGTGTTGTCCACGGATAAGCGCGTCGTCAACGACGACACACCGCTGACATCGACGCCGTCGACTCCCAGCACCACCACAACCGAACCAACCGGGGCCTCTTCGGGGTCCTCGACGACCGCCCCCACCACGACCGAATCGTCGCCAGAACCGGTGACACCCGCGGAGACATCCGAGCCCACGTACTACGACACCCCGACCTCGCCGACGTACCGGTACGAGGCACCGCCGATTCCGTCTCCGCCGGCCATTCCGCAGATCCCGCCGATACCCCCAATCCCGCAAATTCCACAGATCCCGCAAATCCCCGGGCTCTAAGACGGTTGGGTTACGCTCCGGTCATGTCATACCCGGAGCCGCCAGAAGATCCGACGATATACAACCAGCAGTACCACGACCAGGAACCTGAGCAACCCAACCCTTGGTACAAGCAGCCGGCTGTGCTCATTGCATTGGCAGGCGCCGCCGTTGCGGTCATCGCGGTGATCATCGCGTTCGTGATCACCCGCAGTGACAAGCCGGCCCCCGCCGGGAGTACCAGCTCGGTGACCTCGTCAACGACCAGCAGCTCGGCACCGGCCTCCGGCGGCGGCCATGAGGGACATGGCGGATCCGGCAACGACGGTGGCAACTCCACGATGACCGTGACGCCGACCGTTTCCGAGTCGCCGAGTCAGAGCACCGAAACGACGACCACCACCCAGCCGACAACTACCACCACCACGACTGAGCCGACTACGACTACGACTCAGCCGACCACTACGACCACCCAGCCGACGACCACAACGACCCCTGGGCGCTCGGTAGTCGTCCCGATTCCCGGCGGCGGCAACGTCGAAGTACCCGTTGGGGGTCAGTGAGCCATCCGCATTCCCGGCGGACCCGGCATGCCCTGATGGGTCTTGCCGGGACTGCTGGGGGAGGCCTCATTCCATAGGTGGCCCGCCGCGCACATCGCGACCACGAAGCACAGCACACCGATCGGAATGGCCCACACGCGCCGCGTATCAAGTTTCGCGGCGCACTGATCGTGATAGTTGGTCGACTGTTGGCCCGCGGAATAGGCCCTGTCGAGCTCCGCGGACCGTGCCAGCCGCGGCCCGACCGGCATGCCACATGTCACCGACTGTGTTGCGCCACCCGTTTCGACTTGAATCGACACCGGTGTCAACAACACAGCCATCGCCGCAATCGTCGCGATACCGCAGACGACTGATAGGCAACCTCGCCCTCGCATACCCCGGACGCTACGCCGTCAAGGGCACGCATTGATGGTGATTCGGCATCTGCATCGGTACAAATTGCGCACGAATCTTCAGCAGGCAGAGCTCTTGGCAGTCCGGCAGATTGGTGCTGCCACGTTTCGCAGAATCTGCTGCTCGTCGACGTCCAACCAGGGCGCGCCGGCGGCGCCGGTGACGGCGTTCGTCACGGTCAGTTCGGTCACCGTCCCGGTGCCCGGGGGCGCCGCCACGTACAGCCGGTACTGAGGTTGCTTGCCGCCCTGAGACGGTAGCGTCACGGTGGCCGCATGCCCGGCGGCGAGGTCCGTCACACTGACCTGAGCGCCGACGGCGTTGAAGCAGTGATCCAGCCTCGCGCGCAGCGACCGATACACCGTCGACGCATATTGATCAGTGACCAAGGTGTCGCCCGGCCAGTGCGAGATCACCTGCACCGCCGTCCACCCGGACTCGTCGGAACTTACTGTCGAGGAGGCTGATTCGGGCGATTGCGGCAGATTCTCCCCAAGCGAGAAACAGAGATTTGCCGACCAGAAGGCGGGGCGATCCACTGAGCTTGCGTTGCGGGACAAGGATGCCCAGTGCGACACGTGATCCATGGGGATGTCCCGGGCGTTGGTCCATACAGTGTCGGGCAACGGCCTCGGATCCGCGGCGGCCGGTGCCGCGGTACCCAGACCGATAATCACGACCATCGACGAAACGGCCCGCAGCCACCCGCGCACTGTCACCGACATCCTCCCTAGCAGGAGCCCTTGCATAACGGCTGGGCCAGAGCGCGGAGCACCGTCACGTCATCGACGGGCTTCCACGGCGAGGGCTCGCGGCCGGTGCGGGGCACGGTGACCGCCAGCTCGGAGATGGTGCCCGATTCCGGGGGAACCACGTTGTAGATGTGCACCTCGCTGGTGGGGTTGTCACGGTCCTTGCCGACCAGCAGCGTCGCCGCGAAGCCGTACCAGGAGGGCGCCGGGCGCAGATCGACGCTGATCACGTCCCCGATTCCCGGGCAGTAGTTGAGCTGGGACCGAATACCGCTCTGGAAGGCCGAGGCCCCATCCGAGGTCCCTTCGGGCCACTGCCCCGCCGCCTGTACGACGGACGCCGCGGTGCCCGAGGCGGTCTGCGTCGCAATGGCCGATGCCGGCGGCAGCAGGTCCGCCGACGGGCTACCGCAGAGCCGCATGCTGAGGAACGATGCCCTCCCGGTTGCGGTCGGGCTGGCCGCTGACCAGTGGTATTCACTGCTCATCGGGATATCGCCGGGGCTGATCCACGCACCGGCGGGTACGGGTTTGGGCGCCGGAGCTGCGGGGTTGGGGGTGGGTTCGGCGGCCGCCGTCCCGGTGCCGAAACCCAGGCCAAACCCGGCCATGAGGGCGCAAATCGCGACAAACAGACGCGTCATCATGTGCTCAGTATGCCGGGCGGTCGCGCTGAGGCAATTGGGTGAGTATGCCTTCGGCACTCCGGACCGCCGCCAGACACAGCCGGCTGGTGAAGGGATCATTGAGCGGGTATTCGGCCCGGGCACGCCAGCGACCCACCGCGTCGAGGGCTGCGCGACGGGGATCCGGCCGCGTCTCATCAAGACCCAACCGGGCCGCGGCGTCCGTGCCGGAGGATCCCAACAATCTGCGGATAAGCACCGTCTCGTGCTCGGTGAGCGTGGTGGTCCGTGAGGACAGCTCCGCCAACAACCGCAGCTCGTCGAAGGCGTGAGTATCGGCCAACAACGGGTCTATGCCGTCGATGACCAGGCGGCCACCCTGGACCGGGTAGGTGGTCAGTACCTGCCGAGCGGATAGCAGCGCGGTATGCGATTTGAGGATGCCGGCGCGCTGACCGAACTGATTCGCGATGACGTTGTAAAGCTCCACCAGACCGCTGCGTTCAAGTAGCTCCTCTGCCAGCCCGGTGGCATCGGCGACGCCGACCCGGATAACGGCCACCGAGATCCGGATACCGAACATCCCGAATCGGTGCAGCAGCGCAGTCCGGGTCTGGGCATCAACCGGAAGCGAATCGTCTTCGCGCACAAACCTGTCCACCGACAGCAAGGATTTGGCCAGCACCTGAGGGTCCAATTCGGCCAGCTTCTGCAGCGCGACGAACTCCGCCTGACGCAGAGTACGGGCGGTGAGTGCCAGGAGGCCCGCAACCGGCACGACGGCCTGACAGATCCCCGTGCGTTCCATCTCCCCGGCGAACCGGGCGGCCACCTCGCGCGCAGACAACATCGCGTCGAGCCGGCCCACCCCGATCTCGTCGGCGCGCGACACCACACCGACTACCCCGACCGCGCCGCCGCGCTCCCCACCGACGAGCTTGCCGATCTGGGCGAGCAGCCCGATATCGGCGGCGTTCAGGCTGCGAAGCAGAAATATCACCGCGTCGACCCGGGGCACGCCGTCCTCGGGTACCAGCAGCGCCAGGCTGCGTTCGGAGACCTCCGTGGACAAGGACGACGTCCCCGGGGTGTCGATCAGGGTGATGTCATTCAATTCCGGTGCAGGCCAGCGGACGTCGAGGTCGACGACCGACGCTGAATCAAGCCGGTCAAGCTCGAACGAAAGTCCCCCGTTGCGACGAATCGGAATGTCCTGACGTGCGCCACCTCTCAGGTTAGCGATGGCCTGCGGGGCGGCGCCGTGGCGAAACCACGCCACGATCCGGGTGGCCTCGGTGGCGTCGGTGGGTGCAATGTCTTCTCCGACAAGCGCGTTGACCAGAGTGGATTTACCGGCGTTGAGTGTGCCGGCGATGGCCACCCGGATCGGTTCGTCCAGCCTGGCGGCGATGCGCCTCAGTTCGTCGTGCGGCTCGGCAGTCCGGGCATACCGCGGATCGTCCTGGTAGGCCCGGATCGCGTCGCCGATGATGACGCGCGCCTGGTCGAGTGTGCTCATGCCTCCCCCATTGCTCTTCGCGCAAGCGGCTCATCGCCAGGTCGAAGCCCTTCCAGTCCTTCAATATGGGTGTTCACCTGGCGAAGAATGTGCAGCTGACGCTCCACCTCGCGGGTGCGTGAGTCACGTTCCTCGGCTTCCAGCCGCGCCGATGCGATGGCGGCCTGTAGCGATTCGTTGAGCGAACGGGTGGTCTGGTTGGCGATGTCGCGGAAGTGATCACGCAGCTGACGCTGCACCAGCCGCAGCCGATCACGCGATTCCTTGAGCACCACGAAGGACACGTCATCGAGAAAGCGGCGAACATTTGTCTTGGCCTCACCGCGGATGCGAAGCATCCGGTTCTCCATGTCCTCGGTGTAGGTCTTCTTTCCGAGCATCGCACCGGCGCCAAGTGAGATCAGGTTGAACATCCCAAGCCCTGCAACAGTGGTCAGCATCCCGAACATGATGACGCCACCGTAGGACCCACGCAGACCGGTGATCGCCTTGTGCCCCAACTTGATCGGTTTGGCTTCCAACTTGGACAGTGACTGCAGGTCATTGAGGTCGGCGCCCATCTCGCTAGCCCGCAGGCGGGGCATCTTCACCGAGTCCATCCCGGCCGTGGCGAAGGTCTCGGCCACCTGCGCGGCCAGATGCATTGCCCGCTGGTGTGCCCAGACGAAGTTGTTACCGACCGAGTTGGCGACTGCCTGTTCGAGTTTGGCACCGACCTCGGCCCAGTTCTTGGTGGGATCGGTCCGCTCGATGACCTCTTCGGTGCGATGCAGGATGCGCCGGAAGCGCGATTGCAGGTCGTGCTCGACATCGGTGGACACGTCGGCGATGCCATCGCCGAGAACCTGCTGCCACAGCGCGGTATGTGCGAGCGCCTCCTCGGCCTCACGCTTGCGTCGCTCCAGATCCGAGGTGAGCTCATCGCGGCTCTGCGGATCCTGCAAGGCACTGAACTCCGCATCCAGGGTCAGCGTCAGATGCTCCGCAGCCGAACCAATCTCGGCCGCGGCTTGCAACCGCGAATTGGCCTGCTGGTCCGCGATGGCATTGCTGAGGAAGGTCACCAGCGCCGGGAAATTCGACTCCGCATTGAGCTCCTTGTCGTTGAGCTGCAATGCATGTGAACGTAGCGTCGACGACACCGTGATGGCAGGGACGGTGATCTTGGCGCGCTGCAGGTGCGCGGAGTTGGCGGCCATCACTGCCCGCCAATGCGGGTACAGATCGGTTTTGGTGTTGACGATCGCCGCGATCGGGCACAGATCGAGTGCCTGCTGGATGAAAACCAGCTCCGGTTCGGTGAATTCGGAGCTGAGGTCGCTGACCATGAGCATGACGTCGGCGTCGGGCAGCAGCCCCAGCGTGCTCGACAGGTGCGGCTGTCCGAAACCGCCGACACCCGGTGTATCCACCAGACACAGACCGCTTTTGAGCATCGGGCTGGCCACCTTGATTTCCACCCGCAGCACCTCGCGGCCCTGGGCCTGCGGCGCCCGCTTGAGGTCCTTGCCGATATCGGCCACGGGAATCGGAATGATCTCGGGCTCTCCGGCGAGCCCGCCGCCGTCGTACTGCTCGGCGGGAGCCACCACCAGCGCCGCAGAAGGCTGGTCGCCGTAACTGATAACGGTTGTCACCGAGGTGGTTTCGTCGTCGCCGACCCGCGCGACCGGCATGTTGAGCAGCGAGTTGACGAGCTGGCTCTTGCCCTGCTTGAGCTGCCCGGCCACCACCACGCGCAGTGGTCGGTCAAGGAGAATTTCGCCGGCGCGGTCCAGCCGATCGATCAGATCGCCCCGATCGTTCTCCCCCGCAATCTTGCGCACGTGCCCGAGCAGCTCGTTGATGAGCGCAAGCTGCTGCTGGCCGTCCTGTGCGGTGTCAGACAACGTCCCGTAACCCTTCTTGCTCGAAGTTCCTCATTACTGTGCCATTTCTGGGGGCCAGCACCGTCGATGCGCCCGTGCGGATGCCCCGCACCGTTCCGGAGAACTTGTGGTGCGGGGCATCGCGCCGGCCTGAATCAGTGGTGCTCGGTTCCCGGCAGGGTGGTGTGGTCTGCGACCGCGCCGTGTCCCTGCGCCTGAGCCTGCGCCTCGAACCCGGTGCCGGCTGCGCCGTGCGAACCCAACGATGAATCGAAGGATTGGTTCATCGAGCCCGCCGAGCTGTGCGAGGCGTTGAGCGGGCTGCTCAACGAATCGTTGATGGCGCTGGAGTGCGAGTTGCTCACCGCTGCGCTGCTGGATGCGGAGTGCGAGGTGTTCAGCGAGTCGTTGATCGCGTTGGTGTGCGAGTTGCTCAACGAGGTGCCGGTGTGCGCCTGGTTGTTGGACGCGATATCGGTGTTCACCTTGTTGTGCGAGGCGATATCGGTGCTGGTGCTCGTCTGGTTGTGCGAGCCGATATCGGTCTGCGTCTTCACCTGGTTGTGCGAGGCGATATCGGTGTGGGTGGTGTTACCCGAGCCGATGTTCGTCGAGCGATCGGTGTTGAACGAGTCATTGATGTTGGTGGTGTTCCGCTGCGAGTGATCGTCGACGACGGTCACGCTCTTGTCGATGCCTGCAGACCCGTGCCCGCTGACGTTGGTGTAGTCGCCGCCGACCCGAGTGTCACTCTGGTCCACGTTGACCTTTCCGCCGTGGTCGGCGTTGATGATGTTGCTGTCGCGCACATCACCGTTGACTGCGGTGGATCCCTTGCCGGAGGCGATGGGACCGGAGTTGCTTCCGCCCACGGCCACCGCGCCGTCGCCGATGGCGTTGGTGTCGCGGTTACCGAACTGCAGATCACCGAAGCTCAGGTCCAGCAGCGGACCGCGGTTGAAGCTGTCGACGTTCCCGCTCGGGCTCATGACCTGGTTGCCGCTCGCGATTGGGTTGTGGCTCGCGAACTCGGTGTCGTTGTGGCTCATGAAGTCGTTGTTACGGGGGCTGAAGTTGTCCCGGGGGCTCAGCAGCGACGGCGACAGGATGCTCGGGGCATCGGGCTGCGCGGCGTAGTAGTTCTGCAGGTTGCCCGACAGATCGTTCATCGGGCTACCGGTGCTGACCCACTGCGACTGGTAGCCGTAGTTGGAGGCGACCGACTCGGCGACAACCGGCATCACGGCGCCGACCTGAGCGGCGGTGACGGCAGAGAGCCCGGCGTTGGCCAGGGAGGTCTGCGGGTCGGCGACGTAGCTTGCGGCCTGAACCGGGTCGCGGAAGAGGTTGAGGATGAAGTCGATGATGGACATTGAGGTCTCCCTTTGGTGATCGGAGTCAACCGGTCTGTCCGGTCGAACTGAATACAAACCTATGGACCTGGAAGACCCCTGAAAACGGGAGAACATCCCCTTCTCGACCGATCCCCCATGGGGGTCTGAGTCCATCTCCATTAGGGGATTAGGGGAACGCTAGGGGGTGCTGTGAAGAGGCTGGTAAATCAACAAAAACCGCCCGGCCAGAGGGGGTTGGCCGGGCGGTTTTTGGTCAGGAAACGTCAGAAGTGGTCGATCCCGGTGTCGTGGTGCCCGTGATCGATCGCGGTGTCCTGCCCCAGATCCAGGAACGGATCATGCAGCCCGGACGCGGCACCGGCTCCGAACTCGTCGCCGATGACACCGGAATGCGTGCTCTCGAACCCGCTATCGGGAGTGTGCAGCGGGGCCTGGAACTGGTCGATCGCCGAAACGGCGCTGCCCGCGGACGGGCCGTACTCGTCGGGGATGGTGATCGCGTCCTGCCGAGTACTCAGGTCTGATACCGCATTCGTCACGGCATGTAGGCCTGCATCCAGGCTCGGGTCGTGCGTCGGCGCGGTGAACGGTGAATCGAAGGCCGATACCGCCGCACCACTTGCCCAGATGTTGTCGGCCGGCAGTGCCGTATGCACCGTCTGCGATAGATCGGCCGCCGCCGGGTTGGCGGCGAGCTGTGCGGCCTGTGTTCCCAGGGCGGCCGGTATCGACTCGCTGACCACCGGGATAAGCGCGGAGACATCCGCGGGCTGGACGCCGTCCAGATGCGCGTCGGCGATGACTTGCGCGGGATTGGCCGCGTACTGCGCGGCCATATCCTGGTCACGGACCAGTGCCATGACGAAATCCAGCAGGTTATTGCCCATGTCTGCGATGGTAGGAGTCGCCCCGAGCCCCGGCTACGGGGAGCGACCCGTTGCTGGCCGGTACCCCATTGGGGGACGCGCGTTAGGGGATGTCTCGTCATTAGGGGGTGTGACGGGCGTCATCCCCTACTGTTGGGCCGCGGGGTGAAACATCACAGCACCGCAGAACGAACGGATAGGTATGGCCAACGCACTGGGACTGTCGATCGGCGCCACTCAACTGGTCGCGACACCCGACGACCCGCAGAGCCAACCCGTCGTCCGGAGTTCGATTCTCACCCTCCACGAGGACGGTCCGCCCGAGGTGGGTGTCCCCAGTCACCCGGGGTTGACGCTCACCGGTTTCGTCGGCAGGGTCGGCGACCCCGTGGGGATCGTCGCGGCGGACGGATCGGTCCACCGGGCCGAATGGGCACTCACCGAGGCTATGCGCGTACTGATCGCCGATGCAGCCGCCGGTGCTGACTTCACCGCGCCTCCCGTGCTGTCCGCCTCTATTCCCGCTCACTGGAGCCCTCAGACCGTCAGCACGCTCCGTGACGCGATCGACCGCGTTCCAGCTCTCGCTCCGGGCGGCAGGCAGCTGAAGCTGATCCCGGATGCGCGCGCCGCCCTGGAGTCACTAGCGGCAGGGCCGGGAGTGCCAGACCGCGGCGTTGTGGTGGTGTGCGATCTCGGCGGCTCAGGCAGCAGCATCACCCTCGCCGACGCGGCACGCGGATTCCAGCAGATCGGGCAGACCGTCCGATCTGTCGAGTTCTCCGGCCAGCAGGTCGACCAGATGCTGCTGACTCAGGTGCTTACCGACCTGAACCAGGACCCCGAGGGCACTACGTCGATGGGCGCACTGACGCGGCTGCGTGATCAGTGCCGTTTGGCCAAGGAGCGGCTCTCCGGCGAGACCGCGACCTCGGTGCCGGTGGAACTGCCCGGCATCACCACAGATGTCCGGCTCACTCGCGCCGAGCTTGAGGACCACCTACGTGGCCCGCTGTCCAACCTGATCAGCGCGATACAGGACACCGTGGAGCGCAACGGAATTCACCCGGCGAACATCGCCGCCGTCGCCTCGGTGGGCGGCGGTGCCAGCATTCCGCTTGTCACCCAACAGCTTTCCGAGCGGATGCGGGTACCCGTCATCACCGCCCCCCAGCCGCAGCTCGCGGCGGCGCGCGGAGTGGCCCTGCTTGCCACCCGGCCGGATCTGCCGCCTCAGGACGCCACAGCGATGCGGCCGGTTGAGCAACCGCAGAGCGATGCCACCATGATGCGCCCGGCACCAACCGGTACCGGAACCTTTGCCGCTCCGGTGGCCGCGGCCGCGAGTGACGAGCCGGAATTAGCGTGGTCTCAAGATGATTCGGCTCCCGATCTGTCACCGCTACAAGAAACGGGTTACCAGAGCCCGTACAGCACCGGATACGCCGTCGACCTCGACAACGAGTTCCATGGCCCCGCCGAGCCGACCACCGCGCGCCCCGAGCTTCAGTTTGGCCACGCACCGTATGAGGCCGATGACGATTACGACGACTACCCACCGCTGCCGTGGTATCGCCGACCACTGGTGTGGTTCATCGCGGCGGCCGCCGTGGCCGGTATCGCCTTCACCGGAATGATGGTGTCGCTGACCAGCAGCGAATCGCCAGCCCCGGCCCCGACGACACCTAGTGTCAGCGTGGTGCCGAGCACGGGCGATGCTCCGTCCGAACCGCCGCCACCTCCGTCGCCGGAACCCCCGCCGCCGCCGCAGACACATACCGTTTCGCAGTCGGTCGCGCCACCACCGCCGCCGCCTCCACCACCAACGACAACGACCACCACAACGACAACGACACCCCCGACCACCACCACAACTACGACCACCACAACGACAACGACCACCACAACGACTACGACACCCCCGACCACCACCACTACCCCGCCGACGACAACTACGCCGACGACCACGACGACGCAGCCCGTCTCCACATCCGTATCGCGTCCGGCGATCACGATCCCGGGGTTGCCGCCGATCCCGATCGGTCCAGCCAACTGAACACCCCTCGCGACAACGGGCTCTCCGGGACATTCGATGGAATCGCCTCGGCGATAACGACTATCACAATGGCGCTGTCTGCGGGCGGTACCGTGAAGGTCCTTATCACCGGGACCGCAGGTAGCGGCAAGACGTCCGTGTTGACCCGGGTTCGGGACGCGTTGAGCACCGCCGGCACACCTCCGGTAAACCATGTCCCCGAGACCTTGCCGAGCGGAAATGCCGGTCCGTTCGTCATCGACGACGCGGAGTCCTTGACCGATCGCCAGCTCGATACTCTGCGCGGGGTCGTGGAGAACGATCCGGCCGCGATCGTCGTGGTGGCGGCGTCACCTCGACGCAATCCCGCCCTTCGCGCCCTCTTCCAGACCTTGGAACGCGAATCCCCGTCAATCGCCCTTCACCCTGTCAACGCGGGCGATATCGCCCGGCTTTCACCTCGGTCATCTGTCCTTTCGGATGAAATCGCCTCCGCCACCGGCGGTGTGCCGGCCCTTGCGGCGGCGGCCATCGACCATCTCGGCGAGGTGGATCCGCTTGGGTCGGCGCTACGCGCGATCGATTCCCGCATCGACGAGCAGCTGCGTCGCCTCTCCCCGCTCGCCCAGGCCGCTGTGCTGCTGATGTCTTTGGACGCCGGCATCGGTGCCTCCGATATTGCTGTGGCGCTTGCCCTTTCCGATGCCGAAGACCTGCTCGACGAGGCGCTGGCGAGTGGACTGATTCCCAGCCCCGGTCAGATCGCGTTCGCGGCAAGGGTGCACGGCTGCGCCGCACGACTGCTCGGAGCGGCGCGGCACCTCGATCTTGAACGATCGCTACTGCGCACACAGCTCGACATCGGTTCGGTGTCCATCGATTTGGCCCTGGCCCTGGTCGCGCACGGACTGCGTGATCCGGAGATCGCCAGGTTGCTATCGGAATGGGCGGCAGCCGAATCCGATCCCCTCGGCGCGTCCGACCTGTACCAGGCCGCCCTGTCCGCAGGTGCCGAGCCGGGCCCGCTCAGAGTGCCACTGGCCGAATCCCTGGCTCGTTCGGGTGACCTGGCCGCTGCCGCCGCGCAGTTGGATGAGGTGCTCACCTCCACCGACCCGGGACATCGCGCCGCAGCCGTCCGCATCGCGGCCGCCATCGCATGCCACAACGGCGACTCCGGCCAGGCGGCGGCGTTGTACGACTGGCTGGGTTCCGATATGGACGGCCTGACAGCCCTGTCCGCGGCGCCGATTTTCGTCGGCACCGGCCAGCTGGCACGTGCGCGAAAATCCTTGGAAGACAACACAGGAGCTCCGCCGACAACATCCGCCACGGCCACACGGAATGCCGCACTGGGGGTCATCGCGTCCGTTGAGGGCCGTAGCCAGGAAGCACTGTCTCTGCTGGGGCAAGCGGTCACACAACAGCCATCCACATCGTCCTTCACCCCCGACAGCACCGTCGCTCTCGCGGCGTTGACCATGCTGCACGGTGGCGAGGTGGCACGGGCCCGCAGCATTCTCACCGACGCGGTCCGCACCGATCGGCCGCATGACGCGTTCGGTGTGCGGCACCGGCTGCTCGTGGCCTGGATCGCCATGCTGTCCGGCGATCTGACCGGTGCCACTCAGTGGCTACCCGGGACTGACGCGGAGCTCTCCCGCCGCGACAGGCTGTTCTCCGAGTCATTGCGAACCGGCATCGCGCGGCGTCACGGGGACACCGGTCCGCTTCGTCAGCACTGGCAAGCCTCCATGGATGCCTTGTCTGCGTATTCGATCGACCTCTACACACTGCTGCCGGTCGGCGAACTGTGGGTGGCAGCTGCGCGGTTGCGCACCCTGGACGCCATGGCGCATCACGTCGACCGCGCCTTCTCTGTTTTGGCGCATCTCGGCGATCCGATCGCGTGGTCCGCGCCACTGCGGTGGGCCGGCGTGCATGCCGCGATCCTGACCAATTCACCGGAGAACCTCGCCCCACACGGGCAGGCGCTTGCTGCGGCCGCCGGATCCAGCACCTATGCGCGCACCCTGGCAACGGCCGGGCGCACCTGGCTGCGCGTGCTTGCCAATCAGGTGGATGGGGCGGAGGTGGACAGCGCCGCACGAATGCTGGCAGATACCGGTCTGGGCTGGGATGCCACCCGGCTGGCCAGCCAGGCCGCGCTGCACGCGAACGACCCGAAGGTCGCTGCCGCGATGCTTGCACTGGCCCGTGATCTACGAGCGCCATCGGCTACGACCGACAGCCGCGACGGGACAACCCAACCGTCCTCAGCCCCCGATTCCCCGGCGTCCGGGCTTGATCCTCTTCGCGCAAGCGGCTCGTCGATACGTCTTTCCGATCGCGAGCGTGAGGTCGCCGAGCTGCTGCTGCGTGGGCTTCCGTATCGCGATATCGGTGCGCAACTGTTCATTTCGGCTAAGACGGTCGAGCATCACGTGGCACGTATCAGGCGACGCCTCGGTGCCGAATCACGCTCTGACATGTTCTCGATGCTGCGCACGATCGTGAACTCGAACTGATCAAAGTTCAGCGTGTCGGGCGGGTTAGGTAAGCCTGAATAGGACTTTCGACTCCTTCAATGCGACGATGACCTGGCATCGGACATAAGTTACCGACGAGTAACATTACACTTGTTACTGACGAGTAACTTCTCGGGACCGGGAGGTCAGCACCACCGTGAGCACCGCGACGATCATTCTCGGAATCATCGGCGTTATCTACAGCCTGGCTGCATGGAGCTCGTTCGGTAGCGGCGTCGTCAAGATGCTCCGCGTCATCCTCTCCGGGCAGCCCGACGGCACCAGGTGGCGCCCGGTCCTCCCGCGCGTCAAGACGGTCATCGTCGAAGTCGTCGCGCATACGCGGATGAACAAGTTCCGCACCGTCGGCTGGGCCCACTGGCTGGTGATGGTCGGCTTCCTCGGCGGCTTCCTGCACTACTTCGAGTCCTACGGACAGACGTTCAATCCCGAGTTTCACTGGCCCTTCTTCGGCGCCTCCTTCGCCTGGGAGCTCTGGATCGAGTTCCTCGGCGTCGGCACCATCGTCGGTATCACCACCATGATCGTGATCCGGCAGCTCAACCACCCTCGCAAGCCCGAGCGGCTGTCGCGCTTCGGCGGCTCCAACTTCATCGCCGCGTACACGATCGAGATGGTCGTGCTCAGCGAGGGCCTCGGCATGCTGCTGGTGAAATCCAGCAAGATCGCGACCTACCACCACAGCAACCCGTACTCGGACCCGGTCAGCTCGCAGGTGGCCAAGCTGCTGCCGGAAAGCCCGCTGCTGGTGTCGGCCCTCTCACTATCCGTGATGTTCTTCGGCGGGCTGTTCCTGCTGCTGGTCGGGCGCAACCTGGTCTGGGGCGTGGCGTGGCACCGCTTCGCGGCGTTCTTCAACATCTATTTCAAGCGTGAGGCCGATGGTGGCGTCGCGCTGGGCGCGGCCAAGCCGATGATGTCCGGCGGCAAGGTGCTGGAAATGGAGAACGCCGATCCCGATGTCGACGCGTTCGGCGCGGGCAAGGTCGAGGACTTCAGCTGGAAGGACCTGCTGGACCTCACGACCTGTACCGAGTGCGGCCGCTGCCAGAGCCAGTGCCCCGCCTGGAACACCGGTAAGCCACTGTCCCCGAAGCTGCTGATCACCTCGCTGCGTGACCACACGTATGCCAAGGCGCCATACCTGCTGGCCGGTGGAGATGAAGCCAAGCTCGCGAAACTTTCCGAGGCCGAGATCGCAGAGGGCACGCGGCCGCTGGTGGGCGGTGAAGGTGCTGTTATCGACCACGAGGTGCTGTGGAGCTGCACCACCTGTGGTGCCTGCGTCGAGCAGTGCCCCGTCGATATCGAGCACGTCGACCACATCATCGATATGCGCCGCTACCAGGTGCTCATCGAATCGGAATTCCCCAGCGAGCTTGCGGGCCTGTTCAAGAACCTGGAGAACAAGGGCAACCCCTGGGGTCAGAACGCCAAGGACCGCCTCAACTGGATCGACGAAATCGACTTCGACGTCCCGGTATTCGGCCAGGACGTCGATAGCTTCGCCGATTACGAGTACCTGTTCTGGGTGGGCTGCGCGGGTGCCTACGAGGACCGCGCCAAGAAGACCACCAAGGCCGTCGCCGAGCTGCTGGCCCTCGCCGGGACGAAGTTCCTGGTGCTCGGCGCCGATGAGACCTGCACGGGTGATTCCGCCCGCCGCGCCGGTAACGAGTTCCTGTTCCAACAGCTGGCCATGCAGAACATCGAGCTGCTCAATTCGGTGTTCGAGGGTGTCGAGCAGAAGCAGCGCAAGATCGTGGTGACCTGCGCGCACTGCTTCAACGCGCTCGGCAATGAGTACCCGCAAGTCGGCGGCGACTACCAGGTGGTGCACCACACGCAGCTGTTGAACCGGCTGGTACGCGACAAGAAATTGGTCCCCGTTGCTCCAGTCTCACAAGATGTCACCTACCACGACCCGTGCTACCTGGGCCGCCACAACAAGGTGTACAGCGCACCGCGTGAGCTGATCGGCGCTTCCGGCGCCGCCTTGACCGAAATGCCAAGGCATGGAGAGCGTTCCATGTGCTGTGGCGCCGGCGGCGCCCGCATGTGGATGGAAGAGCAGCTCGGTAAACGCATCAACATCGATCGTGTTGACGAGGCCCTGGCCACCCCGGCGTCCAAGATTGCGACGGGCTGCCCGTTCTGCCGAGTGATGCTGACCGACGGTGTGACCGCACGCGACGATTCCGGCGCCGTGGAGGTCGTGGACGTCGCACAGCTGTTGCTCGAATCCGTGGGCCGCACCGAGGAAGTTCGGAAGGTATTGCCCGCCAAGGGAACTGCCGCAGCGGCCGCGGCCGCATCCGCGGCAACCAAGGTCGCAGAACCCGAACCCGTTGCGGCCGAGGTGGAAACACCGGCGGAAGAGACCGTCGAGGCAGCCGCCCCCGAAACCGGTACAGCTGACGCAAAACCCGTATCGGGCCTGGGGATGGCGACCGGGGCCAAACGTCCCGGAGCCAAGAAAGCCTCGGCTCCTGCCGCCAGCACAGCACCGGCCGCCGAGGCCCCCGCCGCACCGGTCAAGGGCCTGGGATTGGCCACCGGGGCCAAGCGTCCCGGAGCCAAGAAGGCGGCACCCGCTGCCGAGGCAACTACAGCGACACCCGCCACAGAGGCCGCACCCGCGGCACCCGCGCCACCTGTCAAGGGACTCGGCATGGCCACCGGAGCCAAACGCCCCGGAGCCAAGAAAGCAGCCCCGACGGCACCTGCCGAATCGGCCGCTCCAGCCGAGCCGACGTCCGAGGCTCCAGCCGCACCTGCCACACCCGTGCCGCCCGTCAAGGGACTCGGCATGGCCACCGGAGCCAAACGCCCCGGAGCCAAGAAAGCAGCCCCGACAGCGCCCGCTGAATCGGCTCCCGCCGCGGCGCCCGAGCCCGAGGCAGCGGCGCCGGCCGCTCCTGCGGCACCCGAACCACCGGTGACAGGCCTCGGCATTGCCGCGGGTGCCAGGCGTCCCGGAGCCAAGAAGGCAGCTCCTGCCGCGGCCGCTCCCGCCCCGGCTGCCGCCCCGGCTGCCGCTCCTGCTCCCGAACCTGAGCAGCCGGCTACTGCATCGGAAACCACCGAGCCCGCACCCAAGGAAGAGGCGCCTGCTCCCGAACCCCAGCCGGAGCCGCCGGTCAAGGGACTTGGTGTGGCTCCAGGGGCACGCCGCCCAGGCCGCCGAAATTAGATATTGGCTGGACAGCTCTGCGACCATTGGGACCGTGAGTACCGATAACCTGCCGACTGGCGTGCCTTCGCGCGTACCCGGCATCTCGCCGAGACAGCAACAGCGGGTCTTTGCGCAGTCCACCAAGCTGCAAGACGTCCTGTACGAGATCAGGGGTCCGGTACACGCTCACGCCGCCCGGCTGGAGGCCGAGGGGCACCGCATCCTCAAGCTCAACATCGGCAACCCGGCACCGTTCGGTTTCGAAGCGCCCGATGTCATCATGCGCGACATCATCCAGGCCCTCCCGTACGCACAGGGGTACTCCGATTCCAAGGGCATCCTCCCCGCGCGGCGCGCAGTGGTCACCCGCTACGAGCTGGTCGACGGGTTCCCCTATCTGGATGTCGACGACGTCTTCCTGGGCAATGGAGTGTCCGAGCTCATCACCATGACCACTCAGGCGCTGCTGGACAACGGCGATCAGGTGCTCATCCCGGCACCCGACTACCCGCTGTGGACGGCCGCGACCTCACTCGCGGGCGGCACCGCGGTGCATTACATGTGCGACGAGACCAACGGCTGGATGCCGGATCTCGAGGATCTGGAATCCAAGATCACCGAGCGCACCAAGGCTCTCGTCATCATCAACCCGAACAACCCAACCGGCGCGGTGTACACCCGCGAAATCCTCACCCGGATGGTCGATCTGGCACGCAAGCATCAGCTGCTGCTCTTGGCCGACGAGATCTACGACAAGATCCTCTACGACGATGCCGAGCACATCAGCGTCGCGTCACTGGCCCCGGATCTGTTGTGCTTCACGTTCAACGGCCTGTCCAAGGCATACCGGGTGGCGGGCTACCGGTCCGCGTGGCTGGCCATCACCGGTCCCAAGGACCACGCGGCCAGCCTGCTGGAGGGCGTCAACCTGCTGGCCAATATGCGCTTGTGTCCAAATGTGCCTGCCCAGCACGCGATTCAGGTGGCCCTCGGTGGGCATCAGAGCATCGACGACCTGGTGCTGCCCGGTGGCCGTCTCCTGGAACAGCGCGATGTGGCCTGGACGAAGCTCAATGAGATTCCCGGGGTCTCCTGCGTCAAGCCGAAGGGTGCGCTCTATGCATTCCCGCGGCTCGACCCCGAGGTGCACGAGATCCACGATGACGACCAGCTGGTGCTCGATCTACTGTTGAACGAGAAGATCCTGCTGACGCAGGGCACGGGCTTCAATTGGCCTGAGCCCGATCATCTTCGGATCGTCACGTTGCCGTGGGCACGTGACCTCGCGGTCGCCATCGAGCGGTTGGGCAACTTCCTGGTGAGCTATCGCCAGTAGCGTCCCCGGCGCACCACGTCAGGCGTGCGTCAGCTCGTCCACACGCTTACCCAGGCAGAACACTCGCCATCCGGCATTTACCCATTTGGCGTTATCCAGGCAATTGCGGCCGTCCACAATCACTTTGGTGCGCACCACCTTGGCCAGCTCATCGGGATCGATATCGACGAACTCCTGCCATTCGGTCAGCAGCAGGACGGCATCGGCACGGTCAGCGGCCTCCAGCGCAGAGGTGGCGTAGTTCAACGTCGGGAAGAGCCGCCGGGAGTTCTCCAGCGCCTTCGGGTCGTAGACGTTGACCGCCGCACCGTTGAGCTGCAGGAGGCCCGCAACATTCAGCGCTGGAGAGTCGCGGACGTCATCGGACTCCGGCTTGAACGCCGCACCCAGCACCGCGATATTGGCGCCGAGCAGCGATCCGCCGCACGCCTTGGTGGCGAGCTCCACCATCCGGGTGCGCCGCCGCATGTTGATGCTGTCGACCTCGCGCAGGAAGGTCAGGGCGTGGCTGGCGCCCAGCTCGCCGGCGCGCGCCATGAATGCCCGAATGTCCTTGGGCAGGCATCCCCCGCCGAAACCCAAGCCCGCGTTGAGGAATCGGCGACCGATGCGCGGGTCGTGCCCGAGCGCGTCGGCCAGCGTGGTCACGTCGGCGCCCACCGCCTCGCACACCTCGGAGATGGCGTTGATGAACGAGATCTTGGTGGCCAGGAAGGCGTTGGCCGAAACCTTCACCAGTTCGGCGGTTTCCAGGTCTGTGACGATGAACGGGACTTCCTCGTCGAGGATCGGCCCGTACAGCTCGCGGACAAGCTTCTCGGCGCGATCGGAATCCCGCTGCACGCCCAGCACGATGCGGTCCGGGTGCAGGGTGTCCTTGACGGCGTAGCCCTCGCGGAGAAACTCCGGGTTCCAAGCGATCTCGACGTCCACGCCTTCGGCCGCGAATCCATCTGCCCGCTGGCTTAATTCGCGCGCGGTGCCGACAGGGACCGTCGACTTACCGATGATGACCGCCGTCCGGGTCAGCAGCGGGACCAGGGTGTCGATCACCGAGTGGACGTGGCTCAGATCCGCCCCGTATTCCCCCTTCTTCTGGGGCGTACCGACACCCAGGAAGTGCACATCGGCGAATTCGGCGGCCTCGGCGTAGCTCGTGGTGAAGCGCAGCCGACCGGCTGCGATGTTGCTCTGCAGTATCTTTCGCAGACCCGGCTCGTAGAAGGGGATGTCGCCGCCCGAGAGTTTGGCGACCTTGCCCGGGTCGATGTCAATGCCAAGCACCTCGTGGCCAAGCTCGGCCATGCAGGCGGCATGGGTGGCTCCGAGGTACCCGGTTCCAAAAACGGTGCATCTCATACTGTCTATATAGGCCTACAGGGTTAGCAACCTGGATACGCCGCACCATCGGTGCCCTAACGCCGGATGTACGGCGAAAAGCACAGTGAATTCAGGATTTAGCGGATATTAACGCCCGCCAAACGGCCAGGGGAATCCCGAGTTCGATCCACCACTGGATCCGCTGCCGGAACCGCCCCCGTGCGAGCCACCACTATCGCCCCAACCGCCCCGTGACCCGCCGCTATCGCCCCGGCCGCCCCGCGAGGAACCGCTGTCGGAACCACCACGAGAACCGCTGTCAGAGCCGCCGCGGGAAGACCCGCTGTCTCCCCAGCCCCCGCGGCTGCTGCCGGAGTCGTTGTCACCCCAGCCACCACGACCGGAGCTGCTGTCGGAGCCTCCGCGCGAGCCGCCGCGGGAGCCTCCCGAGGAACCGTTATCGGAATCGCCGCCCCCGATGGGTGGCAGGCCGGGAATCGAAATGATGGGTGGCTGCTGCGTCTGTGTCGGCGGGGTCCACGTCTGAGTGGGAGGCGACCACGTCGGGGTGTAGGTGGGCGGTGCGTAGGTCGGCCGGGTGCGCGGCGGCGGCCACCACGGATTCTCCTGGCGCCTCGGCTGTTCCCAGACCGGCGGGAACAACGGAATCGGCACCGGCACGATGGCGGGCGGCGGTGCGACCGGCACGGGCTCCTCCGGGGCCGGTGCCGCCGGCGGTGGTGGTGGCGCCTCCGGCGCGGGCGCGGGTGCCTGCGGAGCGGGCTGGACGGGGGCGGCGGGCTTGACTGCCGCAGGCGCGGGGTTGTGTTGCGGAGCCGGCGCCACCACCTGCTGTACGGGGGCGGGTGCGGGCACCTCGACGGGTGCCGGTGGGGGTTGCTTGGGCCCCTCGGGCGGTAGGGCGTTCTGCACCGGGTTCTGGACGACGGCGCGGTCCGGCGAGGACGGTCCCTGGTCCACCGTGGAGCGCACCGTCACCGTCAACGAGACGGCAAGCGCTATCGAGCAGATGCCGAAAACCAGCAGCAGCGGCGCACCGACCAGCAGGAACGGTTTACGCTCGGCCGGTTGGTCATCGAAGTCCTCGAGTTCGCGCAGCTCGGTCTTCGCGTCCCCGAACCCACCGGCACTTTCGGTGACCACTGTGCTTGCTCCGGGGTGCACAAAGCCCGACCCCGTCGGCCCCTCCAGCGAGTAGGCCTGTCCCAAAAGCGCGGTACTGGCCTCGAAATCCGGTTCCTGTGCCGACGCCAGCGCGGCGCCGCGGGCCAAGGCCAGTTCGGGCTGGTCCGGGGCGTTCACCGGAAGGGAGATCGCTTCTCCCAACGGATCGGTGAGATCGGAGACGTCGGTGCCCAGGCCCAGCAAGAACACCCCGTCGGGTGCGTTCTCCTGGCCCTTGAGCGGATTCACCAGGCTTGCCAAGACCCCGGGGGTGACCCCGGTGATGAGCGGCTCGCTGGCCAGACCGACGATCGATCCGTCGGCGGAGTCGACCACGGCGAGGGTCGCGTTCTCCGGTTCGATGACCAGCAGCGCCGACTTCTCGTATCCGGTGACATTGCTGGCGGCCTTGGCGAGTGCACCTCCGGCATGCAGTGCGGAGAAGAACTCGACACCGTCGATCCCGCGGCTGGCCAGGGAGTCACGTAGCGCGGCGGCCTCGGCGTGATCGCTCCACACCACACCGGTGGAGATCAGCTGATGACCCCCGTCGATCATGCCGTCGCGGGTGCCCACTATCGCGGAAAGCACCTGGTCGCTGGCGCTACCTTCGCCCTCGGAGACGATGATGGTGTCGGTGTCGACGATTCTGCCGTCTGCACCCGCGCCCTCGACGAGCACCAGCCGGGCAGTCGTCGGTGTCATCGAGACACCAAGTACGACGTCCACGTCAGATCCTCCGCTACCAATCGACCGTCACACGATCAACGCGTCAGGGCCACCAAAAAGTTCAAATTGCCGCCGATTGTGTATCGGCCATGCCGGCTGACGCGTTACCCCGGCTAGGGGTTGATGAAGTTCTGGTAGGAGCGCGACGGGGTCGGACCGCGCTGCCCCTGGTACTTCGACCCTACCCCCGCACTGCCGTACGGATGTTCGGCCGGAGACGTCAGGCGCAGCAGACAGAGTTGCCCGATTTTCATACCCGGCCACAGCGTGATCGGCAGGTTGGCGACGTTCGAAAGCTCCAAGGTGATGTGTCCGGAGAAACCGGGGTCGATGAATCCCGCGGTGGAGTGGGTCAGCAGGCCCAGACGTCCCAGCGAGGACTTTCCTTCCAGCCTTCCCGCGAGGTCATCGGGTAGCGAGCAGATCTCCAGCGTGGATCCGAGCACGAATTCGCCGGGATGCAGCACGAACGACTCCCCCTCGCCCGGCTCGACCAGACTGGTCAGCTCGTCCTGGCGTTCTTTGGGGTCGATATGCGTGTAACGGGTGTTGTTGAACACCCGGAACAGGCTGTCGAGTCGCACGTCGATGCTCGACGGCTGGATGAGGGTGGCGTCGAACGGGTCGATGCCGAGGCGTCCGGCGTCAAGCTCGGCACGGATATCGCGATCGGATAGCAGCACCCGGCGAGCGTACCGATGAGCCGCTTGTGCGAAGCGGCTCGGGCCGGGTGGCGTCGAGCGGGACCGATGCCCGCCGCGACTATCCCTTGATGGCGATGACTGCGCCCGGTCGTAGCCAGCCGATCAGTCGGACAAGTGCGGCGTCATCGAGCGTCACGCAACCGCCGGAAGGTCCGCCGTCAGATGCATGCACAAAGAACGCCGATCCGCCGCCGGGTTTGTGCGACTTGTTGACGCCCATGACGATCGCGCGCGAGTAGCCGTCGAGCTCCTCGCTCAGCGATGTGTCGAATGTGCAGGTGGATTCCGCACACCGCTGGTGGGTGTTGTAGCCGGCACTGGCCGGATCGCCATCCCACCAATCGTCGGCGTCGACGTGCAGGTAGTCCAGGCTGCGGGCCACCGACGGTTCGGTACCAAAGGCGTAGTCAAGGCTGAACACACCCGTGGGGGTCGCCGGGCTGTCATCGCTCGCGGTATCCGCGAACCCGGCCGCCCCGATATCGGAGGGGATCTCCTGCTCGACGGGTTCCCAGGTGTCACCCGCACGCTGCCAGATGCCGATAACCGCCTTGGTGCCACCTGTCCCTTGGACCGACACCACTTGCGCTGCGGTACCGACGGACTGTGCGAACCACGGCGGTGGCGTGGCCTGCGCCGCAGCGGCCGGAACCACCGCGGCTGGCTGCACCCCGGGGCCGGTCCCGCATGCCGCAGCCAGCAGCACAACGCTCAACGGCAGCAGGCGGATTGCGGACACCCAACCATGGTGATGGCTCAACCTGGAAAACGCCTGTTAGTAACTAACCTTTAACGGCAATAACCGCTCCCGGCCGCAGCCAGCCGATCAACTGGACCAGGGTGGCGTCGTCGAGAGATACGCAGCCCGCGGTCGCGCCGCCGTCGGTGGTGTGGACGAAGAAGGCCGAGCCGCCGCCGGGGACTCTGTCCTTGTTCACACCCATGACGATGGCGTGCTTGTACTGCGGGATCGGGAGGTTCTCGCTCTGCGAGGTGTTGAACGGGCACTCGGCCTTGGCGCACTGCTGATGCGTGTTGTACGTGGGGCTGTTGCTATCCCCGTCCCACCAGTCGTTCGGTCCGACCTGGACGTAGCGCAGCCCGCTCGGGGGCGGCGGTGCAGTACCAAAGGCCCAGTCCAGCGAGTAGACGCCGTTGGGGGTGGCCGACGCCCCTTCGCGTGCCTTGTCGATGAATCCGGCCGAGCCCACATGCGCAGGGATTCCCGTGGACACGGCCTTCCATTCGTTGCCGCTGCGCTGGAACACGTCGATCTTGGCCTTGGAGCCGCCAGCGCCGTTGACCGCGACCACCTGCGTCGCGTTGCCGACGGACTGGGCGAACCAGGGCACGAAGGGCTCAGCGGAGGCGGGGGGTGCGACAAGCACGGTGGCCAGAGCAAGGAGGGCGGCGCATGGCAGCGTCAGAAGACGGAACACGACTCCATCCTGGCCGATGTTGTTCTCCAGCCCGTCAAGGTTGGGACACGGTTACGCCACAGACCGATCGGTATACTTCGGCGATGGACGCTGAGCTCGAAGAATGGAAAGCCGCCGGGCATTACTTCGACTATTTGGGTTTCGACATCTTCTATCGCGTCGAGGGCAGCGGGCCTCCCCTGTTACTCGTTCACGGCTATCCCTTCAACTCATGGGATTGGGCCCTCATCTGGCCGAAGCTGGTGGAGCGGTTCACCGTCATCGCCCCAGACATGATCGGAATGGGCTTCTCCGACAAGCCCGTTCAGTACGGATACTCGGTTCTCGATCACGCCGATATGCATGAGGCGCTGCTGTCCTATCTGGGCATCGAAAGGGTGCACCTGCTCACCCATGACCTGGGGAACTCGGTGGGCCAGGAATTGTTGGCGCGCTTCGAATTCGAGGAACAGTCGCGGGGTCGGGTGCCTATTGATTCGGTGACATGGCTCAACGGCGGCCTTTTCATCGAGGCCTATCGCCCCCGGATCGTACAGACGTTGATGTCACGAACACCGTTGGGCGACTTGACAAGCAGATTCCAGGGCACGCCGCTGTCGCGCCGCATTCTGGATGCCGCCGTCAGCGAGATGTTCGGCCCCGACACCAAACCGTCGTCACGGCTGCTATCTCTCTTTCAGCAGGTGCTGGAGTACAACGACGGCGCGCGCGTCACGCATCAGGTGGGCCGGTTCATCACCGACCGGTACACCAACCGGAGCCGATGGGTGCGTGCCATGCGCGAAACCGGCGTACCGATGCGGCTGATCGACGGGCCCATCGACCCGAACTCCGGACGGCATATGGCCGAGCGCTATCTCGAGGTCATTCACGACCCCGACGTGGTGCTACTTGACGACAACATCGGCCATTGGCCGCAGATCGAGGCGCCCGAGGCGGTGCTGACGCACTTCTTCGAACACATCGACCGGGTGACTACTTAGGCGGTGCCGGCGGGGCCGTGTCCAGGTAGGACGAGAAGGTCGCGTAATTGCAGCTGGCTTCACCGGTACCGGTCGTGCTCTGGCAGACCACCTTGTCGTTCAGATAGATGCGGACCGTGACGGCCGCATCCGGTGTCGAGCCGGAACGCCAGTCGGCCTTGACCTCCGCGTGGTTGGGCTTCTTGGCGCCACGGGACAGATCGCCGACGGTCGCGTCCACCTTCCACGGCAGGGTGACATTGTCGGTCGCCTGCAATTCGGTGCCGTCGTAGTACTGGACATTGGCGGTGGTCGCCGTCGACGAGACGATCTCGTAGGTCACCGTCTTGTCGTCCGCGTGTGCCGATGCCGGGAAGCTGAGCGCCCAGGCTGAGGCCACGGCGGACGCGGCGAGTAGTTGACGGACGGTCATGGAACACCTCGTGATGTCAGTTCGGGTTACAGATGGTTAGGCAGGTTACAGCGATTTCTGGGCGCCAGCTGAGGCCGTGATCGAGAGCACTTGTCCGGCGAATACTTGAGCAAATCCCTCTCCGTCCGGACTATGGGGTGATGAGCAACGAGGGGGGCGCCGCGCTAGTCGGCGATGAGGGCGAGGGCCACGTGCGGCCGGGGTGGGGCACCGCGACGCTGGTCGCTTTCCGGTTCGGGACCTGTTACTTCGGCGCGTTCGGCCTGGCGGTAGTGGTGGGGCTCGTCCCGATCATCCTGGCGGGCATTGGAATCGACGGGCCATGGTCGGCTATCCGCGGACTGTTCCACGCGGTCCGCGCGCCCATCGCGTGGATCGGAGAACATCTGCTCGGCCTGAGCGTCCAGAGCACCCAGGTAGGCAGCGACAGCGCATTCCAATGGACGGCGCTGATCTGCATCGCCGCTTTGGCTGCCATCGCGACGGCGATCTGGACGGTGCTCGACCGAAACCGGCAACACTACGACCGCCTACAGGCATGGGTCTGGACGGTCCTGCGGCTTGTGCTCGCCACCGCGATGTTCTATTTCGGGATGGCGAAGGTAATCCCGACGCAGATGCCCTTCGTGCTCAACCGGCTCGTCGAGCCGTACGGCAACTTCAGCCCCGCCGGAGTGCTGTGGGCGCAGGTAGGAGTGTCCCAGCCGTACCAAATCTTGCTCGGTCTCGCCGAGGTACTCGGCGGTCTGCTCCTGCTGCTGCCCCGAACCGCCGCTGCCGGGGCCCTCGTGTGTGTCGTCGACCTGACACAGGTCTTCATCCTCAACATGACCTACGACATCCGCCTCAAAACGGTGTCCTCACAGCTGCTGCTGTTGAGTCTTTTCCTACTGGCTCCCTACGCACGGCGGCTGTTGACGGCCTTCTTCACCGATCGCGCGGTTCCAGCGGCCACGACAATGCAGCTGTTCACGCACCCTCGGGCCAACCGGATCGCGCTCGCCGCACAGATGTGCGTGGGCCTGGCGCTGCTTGCCGCGTTCGGCGGGCAGGGATGGCAACAGTTCACCAGACCCACACCCAACCTTTACGGCATCTGGCAGGTGGAGACCTTCTCCGCCGAGGGCTATTCCCGCGATCCGCTACTAACCGACAAGATCCGTTGGCGCAGAGTGATATTCGATAAGCCATTCCATGTGTCCGCCCCGGTGATGGTGACGGTGCAGCGTATGGACGATTCGTTCGAGGTCTTCGGCGGCACCATCGACACACGGAAACACCTCATCGATCTCACCCACCAAATCGAGCTGGGCACCTACCAGGAGAGCCCGGTGCGGATCAGGCTGACGTACTGGTGGCCGGGGCAACCGAACCAAATGATCGTCGACGGCGACGACTACGCGGGGCACACGATCCATCTGCGCGTCACCAGGATGGACCCAAACTCGTTCCCACTCGTGGAACGCGGCTTCAATTGGGTGCAGGAAGCGCCCTACAACCGGTGATCTGATAGAACCAATACATGGCGGCAGTGCCACTGACCGAACTGATCGAATTACCGGGTGGGTCATTTCCCATGGGCTGCAACACCTTCTACCCCGAGGAGATGCCCGAGCGCATCGCTTCGGTCGATGCCTTCGCGATCGAAAGCCACCCCGTCACCAACGCTCAGTTCGGCGAGTTCGTCGCGCAGACCGGGTACGTGACCGTCGCCGAAAGGGCCCCGGACCCAGCCCTCTACCCCGGTGCCGCGCCCGACGATCTCGTACCCGGGGCCATGACATTCCGCGCGACGGGCGGCCCCGTCAATCTCCGCGACTGGCAGCAATGGTGGGACTGGGTTCCGGGCGCCTGCTGGCGGCGCCCATTCGGTCCGGACAGCGATATCGACTGCGCCACAGATCATCCAGTGGTGCAGGTGGCCTACACCGACGCGGTGGCCTACGCCCGCTGGGCGGGCCGGCGGCTGCCTGCCGAAACCGAATGGGAGTACGCCGCACGCGGCGGCAGTGCCACGATCTATGCCTGGGGCGATGAGGTGGCCCCGGACGGGCAATTGATGGCCAACACCTGGCAGGGCAAGTTCCCGTATCGCAACGACGGGGCACTGGGCTGGCGCGGTACCTCTCCTGTAGGCACCTTCCCACCCAATCGGTTTGGCCTTGTCGACATGATCGGCAACGTGTGGGAATGGACGTCGACCCGTTTCGAGCCGGGGGTGGCCGCGCCGAAATCGTGCTGCAGCCCATCCAACGACCCGGATCCCTCGGTGAACCAGACGCTCAAGGGCGGTTCGCATCTGTGCGCGCCCGAGTACTGCCACCGCTACCGGCCCGCCGCACGCTCACCACAGTCGCAAGACAGCGCGACCACCCATATCGGTTTCCGCTGCGTGGTCGACCGGTCCTAGTGGGCCCGTCGCCGCCACTTGTGCCAATAGGGCACTCAGCCGGTACGGTCGTCCCAACCAGCACATTTGTAGCTCGACACGACAAGCGGGCCCACTGACTTTATGGGGAGGAACGGTATGAAGCGCGATGTTCGAGCCCAGCTCAACGTGGACGTCCTGGCGGCATCGACACTGGAGTTCCAGATCGCTGTGGCGCCGTTACCTGGCGCCCAGGTAACGGAGAGCTTGTCGCTGGAGCTGAACGGACAGCAGGTGGAGGCCCAGGAGGTCGCGGGCGAACACGGCAACCGCATCCACCGACTCTACGTCGGTGGGGGCAATCTCAAAGTCTCTTATGCGGCAACCATTCTCGGACAGGCCGACGAAGTACCTGTCGAGGCCGCGGACCTGTCGACGTACTTGCGCCCGAGTCGTTACGCCGAGGCCGACAAGTTCTATGGTTTCGCGGCAACAGAATTCGGTGAGCACACCGAACCCCGAGTTCTCTTGGAGAAGGTCTCGTCCTGGGTCGGTGCACGTCTGACGTATTCACCAGGATCGAGTGACCCCATCGACGGTGCCGTCGATACCCTCTTGGCGGCGGCGGGAGTCTGCCGCGACTATGCACACCTGGTGGTGGCGCTGTTGCGAGCCGTCAAAGTGCCGGCCCGGCTTGTTGCGGTGTACGCGCCGGGCTGTGATCCCATGGACTTTCACGCAGTCGCCGAGGCCGTCGTCGACAACCGATGGCGAGTAGTGGACGCCACCTGCCTGGCACCCCGAGAAACAATGGTTCGGATTACCACCGGACGGGACGCCGCCGACACGGCATTCCTCGACAACCACGGCGGACAAATCGTGTTGAACGAAACGTTCGTTACCGCCGTGGTTGACGGTGAATTACCCGAGGATCACATCGATCAACTCATCTCGATGCGATGACACCCGGGCAAGCAGCCGGAAGCGCTAGGCGTTCCCGGTCAACTTGTCCTTGAGGGCGTCCACGCCTTCTTTGAGCTTGTCCGCCGCATCGGTCACCTTCTGCTTGACCGCGGCGATCCCCTGATCGACCTGGCCTTCGGCCTTCAGATCTTCGTCACCGGTCGCCGCTCCAACAGCTTCCTTGGCACGGCCCTTGAGGTCATCCGCCGTGTTCTTTGCGTCGTCAGCAATTCCCATGTGTTTCAACCCTTTCTGTATTCCACCCTAGACAGGCGTGAGCCGAAGGTTCATCACATCGATTTCCGGCAGTTATCGTCAACGCCATCTTCGACACTACGCACGGAATCCCGCCGGTGCCATGAGTCCGCCTCACTGACGACGCGGACGCGCAGGCCGCCTTCGCGCGGGACTGAGTCGTCAGCGACCGTTACGTTTCCGACTGCCCCAGGGTCACCTGGACCGTCCGCGACGCTCCCGATGGGTCGTCGTAGACGAGCGTCATGTTGTCCCCTGGAGCCTTGGAGCGAACCGCGGCCACCAGAGCGTCGGGGCCGTCGATGACCTGATCGTCGACCTTGGTGATCACGGCACCCTTGGGCAGGCCGGCTGTTGCCGCCGCGCTGCCGCGGATAACTCCTGCCACGAGCGCGCCAGGTGTGTTCTGGTCGGAGCCGAGCTGCACGCCCAGCGAGGCCTGCCGCACAGTCCCGGTGGAAACCAGTTCGTCCGCGATGCGCTTCGCCTGATCTACCGGGATGGCGAAGCCCAGGCCAATCGAGCCGGCCTGGCCGCCGCCCTGCGAGTCCTGACCCCCGGACAGCGAAGCAATCGCCGAGTTCACACCGATGAGCGCACCGTTCATGTCGACGAGCGCGCCGCCGGAGTTGCCGGGGTTGATAGCCGCATCCGTTTGGATGGCACTCATCACCGAATGTTGGCCGCTCTGCTCATCACCGGTAGCGACCGGGCGACGGAGTGAGCTGATGATGCCGGTTGTCACCGTCCCCTGCAGACCCAGGGGCGAGCCGATGGCGACAACGTTCTGTCCGACCTTCAGGTCTTTCGACGAACCGATGGTGATCGGGGTGAGGTCGGAAACGCCCTGGGCACGGACCACCGCGATGTCATCGGCGGGATCGGCGCCGACCACGGTGAACGGCACCGTACGGCCGTCGGCGAGGGTCACCGTCGCCTTGACGCCGTTACTAGAGCGGACAGAAGGCCGGGTGCTGGGCCCATCGGAGCCATCCGGTTCCTGGCCGTCGTGCCCGTCCCGGTAACCGCCGGGCAGCTGTTCGCCGGGAAGGATGCCGGGCGGAAGGTTAGAGCGCGGCCCGCGGGGCGCGGGAGCCGAGGGCGCCAGATCGCCGCTACCCGACATGGCTGCGGCCACGACGTGATTGTTGGTCAGGATCAACCCGTCGGCGCTCAGGACTATGCCGGACCCCTCCTCGCCCTGCTGCCCACTTTGGACCTTGAGTTGCACCACACTGGGCAACACCTTGGCCGAGACCTCTTCGACCGAGTTGCCTGCAGGCGTGCCGCCCGGTTGTCCAACTATTGAACCCGTTGGCAGTGATGGCTTTCCGGGGACTCCTGGGCTCGATACCTGCGCTACGGGGGCGGGGTGCCCGGAGCGGCTCACCACGACGACGGCCGTGGTGGCGCTGGCGGCGATGGCCACCACAACGGCGCCGCAAGTCAACCCCATGGCGCGAAGACGTTTCCGGCGCAGGGGGTTCGGAGCCAGTTCGGCACGGTCCGGGAATGTCTCGCCATAGGCGTAGCGTGTCCGGGTATCAGGCGATGCACCGTGTATCTGCCGATAGCCGTGCTGCCCCAATGGGAATTCGTTTCCGTACGGCGGATGCCCAGGCTGGTAGTTCATGGATAGTTCCTTCTTCCTCAAGATGCAGTCAGGGCACTGTCCGCCTCTGGTACGCACTGTCAGAGTGCCTGCATCCACTGAGGTCAGGCTGAGAATTTCCTCTCTGCAACCCAAGACTTTTCGGGGAGGCCGAAACAGACAATTGGGCATCCGTCGTCACCGGATCCGCCCCGCGACTCGCATGCCCTCCGTCTCTACTAAAGCCCGGAGTCTGGCCATTCGTTGGCCATCCGCTACGCTCACACTTCAGCATCGCCGATGTAGTTCAATGGCAGAACATCAGCTTCCCAAGCTGAATACGCGGGTTCGATTCCCGTCATCGGCTCCAAACATGCGGGTAAACAAGCTTTTTGAGTTAGCTAGCTGACCGCACACCTCCGAATTTCCGTACTTTACCCGTACATTCGATCTTCAGTTCTGTGTGCCAGCCCAATTATCCAGTACCGCACGGGTATCCGGCCCCGACGTAGATCGCTGGACGTAATGCCGCTCGGTGGTCTCCCGCTGCGCATGCCCAAGAGACTGCTGTGCCGCGTCGATCCCCAGTTCCTCGGCCACCACGGTGTATTCCCGGAGCCGAGGGCGCCGCCCCCGATCTGGGGGGTCCGAGGAACGACGGGAGCGGCACCAGCGACGATCCTGGCAGATTGCTGGCCGATTCGCCTAATCCGCATGCGACACTCACGGCTGGGGGCAACTCAAACCGGTCTAGCAAACTTTTAGTTCCTAGACAATCGCCGTTATGGTGTGAGATAGTCCTACTGCGGCTACTTGAAGTCGCCTGTGGGGTTTTACGCGGAGGGGTTCATCTCGTGGTCATTAAGCATCGTTGGCAGGTGTCTACAGGTTTGCGCAGAGCGCTGGCAGTGACGGCCGTGGCGGTTGTAATCGTTGGTGGGGTCAAGGTGACCAGCGACTACACAACCCCGGGTAGCGGCTTCTCGATGATCGCCACGGGCGCGGCAGACCCAACGGGCCCCACAGGCGGGCCTGACCCAGGCGGAATGAATGGCGGTCAGTTCCAGCCTCCGGGGCTGCCCCCTAAACAGCCGGACTACCAGGGCGGTATCAATCAGCCGCCGTTGGACCAGAACAGCGGGATCTCCATCTACAACACGGGTGCCCAAGGGGCGCCTCAGCAAGCACCTGGCCAGCAAGGCGGGCAGCAACCGCAAGGGCAGCAACCTCAGCACGGGACCCAGATTCCCGACTACCAGACGGCGACTCCGTACACGGAAGGGCCGGGTAAAGCCAACCCCGATTACCAAGCACCGCAGCAGAATGCGCCTCAACAAGGCAACCAGCAGCCCCAGAGTCAGGCACCTACGCCGACGTTAACCCAGGCTCCCACGCAGACACAGCAGCCGACCCAGACTCAACAACCGAGTCAAACCCAGCGGACGAGTCAGCCCTCGGAATCGGCTCGGCCTTCTGATGACAAAAAGCAGGATTGCGCGCAGGCCACGACGAACACCAGCGCTGTCCGCAACGGGCGCATCGCCTACGACTACCAGGGCTCGGCCCTGGATGCGTTCGGATCTTCGATCGGTAAGTGGAACAAGATGGGGCGCTTTCTGTTTGAAAAGGCCAGTGGGGCACCCGATCTGGTGATCAAAGAGATTTCCGAACCCAATCACCCCGGCAGCCCGAGCAGCTACACCGCAGCGAAGGATGGGAAACCGGCCACGATCGTGGTGAATGTCGCCAAGGTGGCGCCGGCTGACATGGCAAAGGTGCTGCTGCATGAGCTGGGCCACGCCGTGGGCTTGCCCGACACAGGCTCGCCCGGAGCGTTGATGAGTGGTCAGGCTGACACCATTACTCCCACTGATGCCGCCAACTACGCCGAGCTGGGCTCCGATGGCGCTCGCTGTGGACAGAATGCCCCAGAGACACAGGACTTTCCGGGCGGTGGAGCGAATTGGCCTGAGTGGCGGTACTGCTCGGCACCGTCCCGGTGGAAGATATGCGACTCGGTTCAAAGCTTGGGAGATAAAGCGGAAGAGCAAGAACGGGCGTTGTTCCCAGACGATAAGGGAGAAGACGACAGGGCGGATGCTTTCAGGCACTGCGCCTGGGCGGGGTTGATAACCATCAAGCACGGTGCCGACAAGGCTCGAGAGTTCACCAACCGACATGAAGAGGGCAACGACCAAAACAGCCCCAGTGTCAAGATGGACCTGGCGAACAACGCCGCGGGCATCGCATACGGTGAGAACTCCACAGAGGCCGATGTGCTCGAAAACTGCCACACAGCAGCCATCTCCGGCGCGCTGACTGTCGTCATCAAATAGAAGGGGTCTCAAACGTGGTTAAGAAGATCATTACGGCGACCTTGCTGCTGATCGGGCTGCTCGTTGGTGTCTACCTGACCGGGTTGGGAATCGTGTTGCAGGGCTACGGAGAATCGATGCTCAGGTTCGACCATCACCCCACCACATCCTCATACCTATGGTGGGGAGTCAGTGCTCTCGGAATCGCCCTGGTAGCGGGGTGCGTCTGGGGCGCTATCCGATTCTTCCGCCGGCGGCCTGGCGGCGCCCACGTTCGGTGAAGTCGAATCCAAGACTGCCGGTCGCCCTAATAGCGGTTGGGTCTGTTCTGACGATAATTGGATCCATCGTGGGCCTTGTTTCGGGATCGAAGCTGCTCTTCGTGTGTCCGACAGGAGTGGTAGGCGCAGTATGCCTGGCCGTAGCGATATATCTGTATCGACAACTGAGCAGACCGTCAAACAATGACAAATAGGCCTGCCGCCACAACTGGGGCCGCGGAACCTGATGCCGAGGCATTCGGCGCCTTCCTTGCGGTTGTACGAGAGCTTGTTCATTAGGACCGTGCTGCGGAGAGTCCCTGGTTCAGAAACACCGCTGACAAACCATGCTATGGCGTCAACCCGCGGGTATTGCGGTACCGGCCGATCAGGCCCCTCCGGTTGCTCTCTTACGGAGGGGCTTTGTGTCGGGGGAACAGCCTCTTGCCACTATGGACGCAGTGCTAGACTGCCTGGCTAACAAGGTGATTGGTGTCACCAAGTCGGACGGGAGGCCGATATGTCGGGAGTTTTGCGGGTACCACCGGAGCAGATGCACCAGTCAGCCGCCAAGCTGCACGAGATCGCGCGGAACCTGAAGGACCAGCACGAGCAAGCCCACGGTGCCGTGTCGGATCTGCTTGCGGGGTTCGGGGAGAGCGAGTCACGCTCGGCACTCGCAGCGAGGCTCGAGCAGTGGGAAGAGGAAACCCGCTCTCACCACCAGCATCTGACGACCCACGCCGAGAAACACGTCCGCATCGCGAACAAGTTCGTCGCCGCCGACGAGCTCGACGCCAAAGCCACGGGCGAGAACGTAGGCAACCAGTGATCTCACTGGAGCTGATGTTGCGGGCTCCACAGATGTATCAAGAGGTAGCCGACGCTGCCCGACTCCGGGTGAAGGGAACAGCCAACGCAGCCGAAGAGGCCGATGCGGTAAGCAAGCTGTCCGAATGGGAAGGTGTTAGCGCAGAGGCCGCTACTACCTACACCAACCGAACGGTGTCGATATTCGAGCAGTCGAAAGCAGCCGATCTCGGTCTTGCTCAGATGGCCGAAGTCGCGCTACAAAGCGCCACTAAGAACGCCCAAGACATTCGGGCGATGCTCGATAAGGCCGATGCATATCCTGCGGTAGAAGTGAACCTCTCGACCAACGAGGTCAAGCCCGCAGACATGAGCAACATGCATAAGGAAGCCCTCGACCGGGCATGGCGTAAGTACCAAGATATTAAAGACGAAGTTAAGCGGATACTCGATAACGGACGAGCGACGGATAAGCAATTCGCATCTGGAATGCCAGAGGGCGGTTTCAAGAGTCCTGACGAGATCAAGGACTACCCGATACCCGATTCGCTGAAACCTCCTGTGCCTCCAGGCAAGTCAGAGAATTCCGGGCATTGGGTGTTGAGGCAGAATCACACGGGCGATCTGTCAGAGCCAACCAGCCCCATGGGATTTCAGCCATTCGAGCCGGGTAAGAGTGTCAACGGTTTCGATAAGCCTCCCACCGTGGGCACCGACTGGTTCACGTCCAACAAGCCCTGGATACAGGACTCATCGAAGCCGCCCACAGTCCTGGAAGAGTCCTACGATGTCCGGCTTGCCGGCCACGACTACACGGACATCAAGAAGGTTATTCCCCTGGACGGCCATTACGTCACGGCCCAATGGGTGGACAACGTGTACGACATGCGACACAACTACAAGCCGGTCGTCGATGGCTTTGAACCGCTGACTCAAACAGATTTCGGCGAATGGAAGCGCACCTCAATGACGGAGATAACCGACCTCTCTAAGAGGTTCCCCAACGAGACTTTCCGGTATCCGATCGCGCAACCATGGCGGTTCCCTGAGTACAACGGAATGCCTAGCGGTGGCGTCGTTGAACTCGCAAACGGAGCCGTAAAGAAGGTCTACTAGTGTCACGCAAAAATGTGCTTATAGCGGTTGCGGGGCTCATCACCGCAACCGCCCTGGTGTTGGGCGGGGTGTACTTACTGCGCCCAACAGAGGCCACGCCAGACTCAAGCTGCCAGACCGTTGGGGAACTGCTCAAGTACTCCGATGATGCGATGGTGCGCATTAAAAAGCACAACGACGAGGTAGCCGAGACACGGGACGCAGACCGGCAAGACGAAGCGATCCCGATGTACCAGAAATGGGCCACTGCCCTCAGGGACTACGCCGAGAAGGTCTCCGACCCGGAGGTGAAAACTATCGCGGTGCAGATGGCTGACGCTGCCGACGAGGTTACCGAGCGGGAGATCCAATTCCTGGGGAAGCCAGCACCAGGGCAGACCCGAGAACAGCACCTACAAGAGTCGACGGACAACATCGTCGCAGCTGGGCGCAAGGTCAAAGATGCCGAGGCCAAGTTGAAGACACACTGCCCGGTCGGGTCTTCCGATACCAAGCTGTAGTGCTCAGTGGCGCTCACCCTCGATCGGGTTGCCGTTTTCGTCGATCGGCCACGGCGGTCGTGGGACGGCGGGCATTTCCGGTGCGCCACCGTACAAGTAGGGATGCGGCATATCGGGGTTTTTCCACGTCGGGCGGACGTTGCGAGTCTTGTACACCACGAACAGCACCACACCGAAGACGAGTAACCCCAGCAGGGACAGCAGAGCGGACATATCCCCAAGGTTCTCTTACGGAGGGGCTTTTGTCATACCCACGGCCTACCGTCCGGGGTGTGGTCAAGCTCCACGTCGACAAGCTCTCCACCGGGCAGATGCGCTGCATCATGCGCCACAACTGGGGCCGCGGAGCTTGTCGCTGAAACCCTGAGCCGCGGCGAGGTGTACGTCATCAAATCCAGCCCACCGCCTTGGCAGTATCGGCGAGGATAGGAACCTCATGCACACCTACGACATACAAGTAACCAGAGACGGCAAGTGGTGGATGATCCACGTCCCCGAGATCGACCAACTGACTCAAGCCCGCAGCCAGGGCGAGGTCGAAGAGATGGCCCGTGGTCTCATTGCGGTGCACCAAGATGTCCCCATCGACGAAGTGGCGGTGCGGGCGACGAAGTGGCCGTTATAGGTTGGCCTGCTGTCTTAGACGCAGCGACCGTGCGCTCAAGCCCGTAGGACGCGGCTCAGGGTCGGGCTCGTCGGCTCGGTTGCGATGGCGCTCAATCAAGTCCGCTATGTCGTCTTCAGTCATACGCCAAGCACGTCCGACCTTATAACCGCGGATCTTGCCGGCCCTTAGGTGCCGCGCCAGCCACCCTTCGGGTTCCTTCAAGTCGGGCGGGAGGACCATCGCGGCGACCTCGGCTAGGGAGCAGGTCTTGAACGGCGGATCTGCGGGTTCCAGCTCGGTCATGGTGTACCGCCGGAATACCGGGGCAGAGCTCGCCGTTGCGCTTGAGTTCATCCAGCTTGTGGACGCTGATACCGAGGGCCTCAGCGGCTTCCTTGCGGTTGTAAGCAATCTTGCTCATCAGTGCTTTTTACCCGAACACATGAAAAGGCTGCTCACCGCAGTTGGTCGAGCGTAAGCGGAAGGGTGTCCGTGTTCATGGACACCCTTTTCATGGGATCTCATGAAAAGGGTGTCACCCAGGAGGTGTCGGTTGCGCTCAGGCGCCTTATGGGCCGAAGGGTGTCGGTGGCCGTCGACACCCTCCGAACTTCATCCGTTTGGATAAAGTTTCTCGGGGGTGTGTACGGCGATTCACACCCAAGTGACCCTTGGTGACACGGTGGTCAGAGACATCGGCAGAAGGGGGCACGATCATCGTGACGGCTGAGGGTCACGTGCGGGTCACAAGTCGAATGGATTTACGTGCGCTCGATGACACTGCCATAGACGCGTCTCCCCAGGTCGCAACTCTAGGGAAACCCGCTGATACTCACCGATATTCGCCCGTTCGACTTCCCAAACTGAATACGCGGGTTCGGTTCCCGTCATCGGCTCCACGACGAAACCGCAGCGGTGCATTACTTCGCTGGACACAATGGCTCCGTGTCACGCCCGATGTCACATGTAGTCAACAGCCGACGCCTCGAGCTTCAGCTCGTGATCTTGCGAATGCGTGTGGAGCCTCTTGGTCAGCGACCGCGTCTTTGTGCCCGATCCATGCGGCGATGACCCCGATGGATACACCTTGGAGATGGCCGTGCCGGCCAAGAAGATTCCGATCCTCGACATGACCAAGGCCTTGTCCGCGTACGGCGCACTCAATGTCACCGTGCCAGATCAGGTTTACCTCGGCAGCGACAGCCATCGGCATCCGCGCAACACTGCGGTTCAGTGTGGGATTCAGCAAGGCGCTGGCGTGAAGCTCAGCATCGCCTAATAGAAACAGGAGGCCTCTCGGCTCAAACCTTCCTCCTGAGTCGAGGACTTTCTGATGGTCAAGACCCCGGGGGCTACACCCCACAAAGCCAGGCCGCCATACGTAACGGCTTGGCGCTCGAGAAAATTACGGCTTTGGGAAAGTCCTGGACACGGGATGCCGAAAAAGGCAATAGCCACACGTCAACACTTCGCCGACCGCTGTTGCAACCGTCCGGCGGCTGATTTACTACGCAACATGCTCTTGCCGTTCCCTAGCACCTTCAACGTAGCGCCTGACACTCTGTACCACTACACCACAGCGTCTGGACTGGAGGGAATCCTCAGCAGTTCAACACTTTTCGCCACACATATCGGCTATCTGAATGACGCGCAAGAACTGAAGCATGGCGTAAAGCACATCGAGAAGCTGCTATGCGCGTCATCCGATCTAGTGGCCAGCATTGCGGCTCGGTATCCCGAGCACAGTATCCGAGTAGCGGACGGAATCAACCAGCTGCGAACAGAATTTACATCTGAGGACCATCAGTCTCTGATCAAGCACCCGTACGTCACATGTCTATCCGCAAAGGGAGATCGACTGAGTCAGTGGCGAGGTTACGGAGGCACCGGCGGCTACGCCATCCATTTCGATACCAAGCTGCTTCAAAAGACGGTGCGGCTCAGGGGGCTTGATGGCCCCCACGTGTATGGAGAGCAATACCTGCTGCAGCAGATCGCTTATCAGCCCGACGAAGCATCCGTCTATCTCTCGGGCATCCTCGACAGACTCGCCGACGCAATCAATGCGCAGCTTCACCAACCGGAAAATTCTTCGCGAGACGGAGCAACTTTCCCGTATGAATTCTCGTTGATCGAACTGCAAGGCGCGATTGCGGTCATGAAGGACCCAGCGTTCGAAGAGGAGCACGAGTTCCGGATTGTCGCTCATCCACCTGACAATCACTGGGACACGGACGGTTGTTTCCATGCAAGTTCCAGCATCGGGCTCATTCCTCGCCTGAGACTTTCGTTTGATCCTGGATGCGTCACGGCTGTAACGGTCGGGCCGGGCGAGCAGCAGGACCTTCGCGTTAGGTCACTTGAGCACTACTTCGACGTGCACTGGGACACGTACCCGAATGTTCAAGCTGAGCCGTCGACGATTCCGTTCAGGCCCCTGTAGCCACGTGCCGCCCACGCGCTCCTTCATCAGTCACTTCGGTGATTTCTGGTTGATGTTCGGGATGCGATTGAGCAGTTCTGAGACATACCCAAGGGTCTCGTTAAGACCTGGGGAGTACCCGCTCGGGTGAGCACACTCGTTGCGCTTCGACAGTAAGCCGTGTAGGCCCTTAGTCTCCGACTTGCTCAAAAGCTTGACGTCTCTTGCAGCGTCCAGCATTTGAGCTTCGGGAAGGTTTTCCCGTAACTCGTCAAGCGTGCCCCACTTGGACCAGCTCGGCCGGACGGTGTGTACGGCGACAAGATTGTCAGATGCAAGCTTGTCCTGTAGGAAATCAATGAATGCGGCCCACGCCATAACGATCGCAGCTCTGAACAAGGAAGCTTCCATCGCCCGGATTGACTCGTTTAAGAGCTCTGACTGCTTTAGGTTCAGGATGGTGATCTGCTTACGTGTCTCGGAAAGCGTGACGATACGGGACGGCGCAGCTTCTTGAGTAGCGAGCAGTGTGTGCGCTGCCCGCTCGAAGTTTGAAACTCGTCGTTGTAACCGCTCAAGCGCAGGTGTCACTCTGCGTCCGTGAGCAGGTGGGTTCGCATCGCCTTGAAGAAGGCCTCGTATGTCTTTTCGTCGGCGCCGTCAGGAAGAGTCAGCTGCACGTTGATGTTGACCGTTAGCCCATTCGCGGTGCTCGGAGTTCGAGTAAGGACAGTAGCGCCGTCAGGTGAAACCAGGGCAGCTGTCGCGGTGCTCACTTCCGACGCCGCAGATGTTGTCGCTGCGTTATCTGACGAGAAATCCGCTTCCGCTACGAGGGCCTTGAATGTCGACACCATCTTGTCGACAGTCTGTTTCCCCGCCGTAGTTTGCGAACTGAAGACGTGCGACAGATCAGCGTTAGGTCGGCTATGAGCGTCGGGGTAGACGGCATAGAGACCCTCGTATCCACTCTTTATCGCGCGCCCGAGGATCTCCTTGTAGTCGCGGCCCCGATACTCCTTCCATGCGGGCGCAGGCACCCCCGACGGGTCTGTGAAACCGATGTAACGGAGGACATTAAGCAGTGAAGGATCATTGCTGGAGGTAAATCCGAGCGTCTTAAGCCAAGCAACCGTGACCTTTGGAGGGACCCCGGTCTCTCGAATCTTCTTCAAGAGTGGCACCAGCTTGCCCGGCACTGTGGTGTAGCTCGGTTCACCATCGACCATGACGCCCCCTCGGCTGTGTCATCGAAGTCAACATGTTACGCAGTCTGGAGCGCAAAATTGATAGCAACAGACGGTGTCGAGGAAAAGGACAACTAGACAGCCCCGCACCCGAGATGGATGCCGGGCCAACACCGGGCGGTGTAGTCATGCTGATTTCGCGTCGTCCTCCGTAGATTCATTTGACGCCTCGCGCTCAGCCACCCACTTGTTGAACCGCGCTTGAGCGTCTGCGCGTACTTGGCCGTGAAGCTGTAGCTACCACAAGAGTCGGGAGCGTCGTAGTCCGATAACGCACGCGGGAACACACGCAACGTCTTGGAGTCGGTGCCGATCTTCTCGGCGACATCCTTTGTGGTCAGGGTAGCCGCTGGTGTAGTCCCGCTGTTCTCCTTCGGGTTGGGCCGAAGGAGAGTAAGAGATCTCGGGCGCAATCCCAAAGGTTGGAGCGTCGCCGCCAGCTGCGATGGGCGTGAGGTGTCACGAGGATGTCACAAGTCATTCCGCACGGCGCGCCAGATCGTACTGGACGGCAACTCGTGAAAGTACCTGCAACACAGTGCTTTTACGTACTGACACGCATCCCGTTGAAACGATCTCAACCGTCTTCCCAAGCTGAATACGCGGGTTCGATTCCCGTCATCGGCTCCACTACTTCCGGTACTTCCTCATGGTGGCTTCGTACTCCTCCGGATTTGTGTGTTTGACCCAGGCACGTACCGGCCAGAACAGCACCCACAGCACGCCATACCCCGCCCAGTAGATGGGCAGCATGATCATCAACGCAAAGAGCCAGCCCGGATAGATCAAGATCAGGCAGAACTGGGCGAATTGCTTGATCCCCACCGGCTGCCCCTCAGCCATGGAAATCAGGAACCTGGGCCGCATGGCCTCGAGAATCCATTTGCCGGCGGGCTTCGGCGCGGTGGCCGCGTCCTCGGTCTGCGCGGACGTCTGCTCGGAGGCTGTCGAAACAGGCTCGATACCCGCGGATCCGGTGGGCTCATAGGCAGTCATGTCATTGACGCTAAGTGCCCACGTTGGAGATCCATTGAATGCCTGCATACGGCGCCCAGACGGGATCCAACCGATTTCCAATCACCCCTTCTTATGGTGGCGTTCCCTGGACGCGCGCGGCGTCCGCCGGTCAGATGATCAGGAGAATCACCATGCGTACGGAGCGCCCCCCGGTAGCACTTGTATTCGCCGCACTGTGTCTGTCCGTCACGCTCGCCGCGTGTGGCGGCGGTTCCAAGGACAACTCGGCGACGTCGTCGTCATCGAAGAGCTCGTCCTCGTCCACTACTACCTCCGCGGTGGCCCAGCCGGACAAGAGCAAGTTGTCACCGCGCAATCTGCAGAGCAAGGCCGGTGCGGCGAACTACACCATCGCCGACTACATCAAGGATCAGCGCATCACCGAAACACTTATCCACCAAGGCGATCCGGGTGCACCGCAGGTCGATATCCAGTTCCCGGACGGCTGGGTCAGTGCCGGGCCTGACACACCGGACTATGCCTATGGCGCGATCGTGTACACGGGCCCGGAGGCACAGGGTGCCAACTACACGCCCAACATCATCGCGATCTTGTCCCGGCTCGAGGGCAATGTCGACCCCCAGCAGCTGCTGGCATTAGCTGGCGGTGAGATGAAGAATCTCCCCGAATTCGTGCCCGTCGGCGACGGATCCGCCGAGGTATCGGGATATCCCGCCTATCGCATCGCGGGTTCCTACAACTTGGACCAGATCAAGGCCGCCTCCGGCCAGGAGACCGTGCTGATAACAAGCAACGGCGCGCTGTACATCTTGCAGATGAACGCCACCAGCAACGAGGAACAGAGCGAGGCCCTGTTCACGGCCATGAGCGCCATCGATAAGTCGATCACCATCACCCCCTGACGATTACCGATCACGGGCGAAAGCTAAACGGCCAACCGCCGCGAGATGTGATCGTCCCAAGCATGCTCGCCGGTGGCCCGCGCAATCGAGTGCGCGCGGGAGAGGAGGTCACGTGCGTGCTGGATGCGGTTGTGCCGCTTCTCAATATCGGCCATCAGGCACAACCAGAACGGCATCATGACGGTGCTGCCGTCATAGGAGATGGCATCCAGCGCTTCGAAAGCCTCGGCCACCACATCCTCGCCCGTGGTCAGGGTGCGCGCCCACAGACTCACCAACCGGGCACATGCGGCCCACTGATGCGCCCCGGCGGCGGTCATCTCGTTGTAGACGACATCGGCCTCGCCCGCGATGCCATCGTGGATCCCGAGGATGGCATCCACCTCGACCAGAGTGAGTTTGGCGGCAAGCACATTGAACACATCGCCCCGCGACCGCGCGAGGTCGAGGCTCAGGTGGCAGTTTCGCCGCGCGGCCTCCCGGTCGCCACGGTTGGCCTCGGCGACCGCGACGAGGCAGTACGCCCGTGGATGCAGGAAGTGCATCGGGTCGGCGACAGTCACGGGCGCGGGGAACGTCGCGAACATGCTCTTGGCCGCGGACAGCGCATCCTCAAACTCGCCGCGCAGGCCGTGAATCATCACGCGCACAAAGTGACTCGCCTCGCCGATATCCGAATCACCGGTCGCCGCGTGCTCGTCATCGAGCCCCTTAGCCATAACCTGGGCCTCGTCCAAGCGTCCGCGTGCGCACAGCATCATGATCTGTAACACGAAGGCTCCGTAGAAGTTCCGACCACTGCTGGCACCCCCGAGCTCGAAGGCACGCTGCACGGCGTCCACGGCCGACTCACTGGAATGTCCCTCCCGGATACCGCGCGCCCCGGCGAGGTGCAGCCACAGCGTGGCTTGCCGCCCCAGTAGTTCCGGCTTGGGCGGCAAGCGTCGGCAGATCGCTATGGCGTGTTCACAGAGAACGGAGACGTCCTCGTACGCGGACCGATCCAGGGCGCGCTGCACCGCACTCTCGTGGATTTCCAACGCGGTGTGCGGGTTGATCTCAACCCCGGCGCGCCAGGCATGATCGGCCGTGGCGATGGCTTCCTCGTAGGCCATGGTGACGATGCCCGCAGACTGGCTCCGGGCAGTGGCGGCGTGTACGCCCATGCGATCTGTGCCCGGCATATGCGCCAGCACCGCATCCCGCACAAGGCCGTGGCTGAAGCGGAACACGCCGGGGTTACCCGGCATCTCGTCGAGCAGTCCGGTCTCGTAGGCGGGGCGCAGACGCCGCTGCACTACCGACACCGGCAGATCGACGATGTCGGACAGGGCCGCCACATCGAACACCGGGCCCACCACGGCTGCCGCCGAAAGCGTGTGGCGGCAGGCACCGTCGAGAACCGACAGCCGTCGGCCGACCGCGGCCGAGATGGCATCCGGCACCGTCACGCCGTCGGGCACCAAGGTGCTCTGGGAACGGGTCTTGGCATCGAGAACACGGACGAACTCCGTGATGTAAAGCGGATTTCCGCCGGTGTGCTCCCAGATCAGGTTCGCGTTCACCGTCGAGGGCACCGAGCCGGTGAGGCTTTCGACGAGGTCGACGGTTGCATCGAGGTCCACCCCGTCGAGATGGATGGTGGTGGTCGCACTGGTCCGCACAACCCGCTCGAAAGAATGCCGGTTCACCGGGCGGTCGCTGCCGAAGTAGGTCCAGTTTCCGATTACCTGGATGGGCAGCCTCGGCAGCTGCTCCTGCAACAGGATCAACGCGTTGCACGACGCCGGATCTGCCCGCTGCACATCGTCGAGGACCAGAAGAAGTGGTTGCGCAGAGGATAATTCGCTCATTGCCGTCACGAGACCTTCCACCAGCGGGAAGCCGGTGGCGGCGGCCCGCGCTTGTGGAGCCGGTGCGTCCGTGCCGTTCCACTCGGGCACGAGCGCGTCGACGACACCCGGCACCGCACGCACCACCGCCTCCCGGGCCGAAGGCCCGAGCGCACGGCCCAGCTGGCGGAGAATCTGGATCCAGGTCCATAGCACCGGCAGTCGTATCCCCATCGGATGAGTGGCCCATGCCGTGGCCAACCCGTCGACACGGGCCTGCTCCGAAACAGCCTGCGCCAGTGACGTCTTCCCGATACCGCTTTCCCCGGCGAGCAGAACCAGCCCTCCCGATCCGGCTCGCGCTCGGTCCACCGCGCCGGCAATGGCAGACAGCTCCGAGTCCCGCCCGACCAGTGTCTCCCGCTTTCCGGGGCGTCGACCGGTCGTCGTAATCATCCGGCGTCCGGCCAGATTCAGTTTGAGTTCGGGAGCGTCGCGGGATATCTGGCGGTAGAGGGTCTGCAGTCCCTCTCCCGGCCGCGTTCCGATCTCCTGTTCGAGGATGATCCGCGCCCGGTCGAACGCACGGATTGCCTCAGTGGTGCGTCCCGTCCGGTACAGCGCCAGCATGAGGTGCCCCCACAGCCGCTCGTGCAACGGCTCCTCCGCAAGGGCCTCCTCGATCTCGGGAATGCAGGCCCCGCCGTCTCCGACCTGCAACACCGCGTCGAACCGCGCCTCGATAGCGGTGGTGCGCAGCGCCACATATCGCTGGGTGTCGGCCTGCGCGAAATCGTGGTGAGTGAACTCGCCGAACGGATCTCCCCGCCACAGCGTCAGCGCCGTCCCAAGGGTTTCCGCTGCCGGCTGCGCCTCACCCCTGATCAGGGCGCCGCGTCCGTCGTTGACCAGCTGCTCGAACCTGTGCAGGTCCAGGGTGTCGCCGGCCAACAAGTTGAGTTGGTAACCGTGCTGCCGCGATTCAAAGCGGGGACCATCGAGCTCCGTGGCCGAGGTAAGCACCCGGCGTAGATTTGCAACGTAAGAGCGAAGGGAGGCAACGGATTTTGCGGGTGGATCGTCTGCCCAGATAGCGTCGACCAATCTGTCGATGCTCACGACGGTGCCGTGGTTAGCCAGGAGCGCAGCCAGCACGCATCGCTGTTTCGGCCCCCCGAGTGACGCGACACAACTGTCGACGTGGGCTTCGATCCCACCCGACAGGAGGTACTCGACCATCAACCCTGACTATCGGCGACTGTTCTCACGCGCTGAGACGATACTCCGAGGTCAGGCGGTTGGTGGGGCAAGTTGATCTTGAATTCACACAAGATCGCAGCCGTGGGTTACCTGTGTGACTCCTGTTAATGCCCGATCAGTGCATCAGACAGCTCTTGACGCCGTTGTAGACACCGTCGCGGTACGCGTCGATACGATCGGAACCCTGCCCCTGCCGTTCAACGTCTCCGGCGCCGCGGAAGAGGAGTAACGCCGATACCGCCTTGTCCAGGTCGCCCGGAGACAGGTGGTACATGCTCCCCGGACGGTCCTCCAACAGAATGCTGGCAGTCCATGCCCCGGCGAGGCAGTCCGCGCGCAGCGACACCTTCTTGTCCGAGGAGTCCTGCTTCATCCGAGCGAGCACGGCCAGCCCGTACTGCGTCGCGACGAGTGTAGCGACCGCGAAATCACCTCCCTGACTGTATATTTGGGGCATGAACCCGGTAGCGTCAAACCCGACGTAATCCTCCGGGACACAGTAGAACAGTACGTAGCCGGCTGTTGACCCACTGCCGCATGGAGGCGCCTGCGACGGATCGAATGCGCGCATCGGCTGCAGCGGAATCCACTGCTCCCCCGTCAGTTTCGGGTAGACCTGCGACCAATAGTCCTCGAGGTCTGCTGGCACGCCCACGATGATGTCCTCGTACGGAGCGTTCCCTCCGGCGGCCGCATCGGCGACGTTCCGGAACGGAACCTCCACCACCACAGGATCACCGTTGCGATAGCCCTTGCACGCCTGAGTCCCTTTATCGAATCCGGTGCGGAACGAATTCACTCGGTCAAATCCGCTCCCGTGCGCGCTCGGATCGGCTTTCTCGGTGCCGGGTTCATCGCGCAAAAACAGAAACCCGGCCAATGCCTTATCCAGTTCGCTCTCGGTGGGCTTGAAGGTATCGGCTTTCGCGTGCGCCGCCCAGGCCCCGGCGAAGCAGTCGGCCTGTATCTCCCTGGTCACCGTGGCACCTTCGAAGTCGGCGCGCGCCTGTACCGCGTGCCCCCATTCGTGCGCGAGAACCACAGGTATGACGAAATCCCCGAATCGCTTACGCAGATCGGGAAGCAATCCCTCGGCGTCCCATGCGACATCGTCGGCCTTGGGGCAGTAGAAGGCGTTTCCGGCGATATCCGCGGCCGTGGCCGCGCACGGGGGCAGGTCACCCGAGGACGGCGCAACGGCGAAGAAGCCACCCTTGACGGGTGTGTAGTCGCGACCGTAGAGCTTCGGGAACTCATCGCCCCAGAACTGCTGAAGATCCGAGATCGCCTGGAGCGCGATCTTATTCACCGGCGTCGACGCATCACCGTGGATCTGCACGGTCGGCGTCGGCGAGGTGGTTCCAGATACCTCCGCCACCGGTTTCGTGCATCCGGCGCTCGCCACCGCAACGGCCGAAACCACCGCGAGCGTCCTGTACATCACTCCAACCATTCGCATCTCATGCTCCCTGGGTGATCGAATGACTTTGTCGGACAACTATTTAGGCTGCTCGTCGACCTTGAAGTCGTAGAGAACGTCCCCGCCCTGGACATCGGTGACCGTCACGGTCACGCCATGGGCCTGCCCGTCGTCCTTGATCTCGCACCGCAGCGTCGCGCCCTTGGCGCCCTTCAGGTTGTCGGGGCATGTCACCGAGTCCGGCTTATGGAACTGCTGCGTGATCTGGTCGCTGATGCCCGAAGCGACCGCAGCCTTGTCGAGGGTCTCGACCATGTCGAAATTGACGCTGTCACCCTTGATCTGGGTGACCGTCACGTTGACGTTGTAGGGCTTGTCCTTGACCTTCATCTGGCAGTTGGTCTGCGCCCCCACTTCTGCTTTCAGCGCGTCGGGGCACGTCACCGTTTCGGGCTTGTTGCCGTCGGCGTCGGTCATCTTGGCCGTGATCTGGCCGACCACATCTGACTTCTTGACATCTCCCGAACCGATGGAGAAGGAACAACCAGGCAGACCGGCGAACAGCCCGGCTGCGATACCCGATACGAGCAGGGTGCGTGCGACTGAGGTGGTCATAACGGCCCTTCCTGTACTGAGCGATGGTTCTCCGGCCCGGATCACCATGGCGCGCAGCGACGCCCACGCCGCTGACACAAACCGATCTTGCGCAGCGCCGTTGGAAATTGATTGGACCGTCGGTTGGAGATCGCTAGGAGGCCAACTGGTCGAACGTGGGGTTTAGTCGCCCGTAGGTTTCTTCGCGGGTTTATCCGGGACGCTCGGCTTCTTCCCCGAGACGTCTCCCAGCACCTTCCTGATTGCCCCGCCCAGCCCGCGCATCACGTTCGGCTGCTTGGTCGTCGTGGACATCCCAGGCTCGGGTTTCGACGTCACGGCCGGCGCCTTCGTCAACATCGTCTGCTGCTTCGGCTTTAGGCCGGGCCGCACTGTGGGCGTTTTCGTCTGCGGGGTGGCTTCTTTGGCTTCCGTTGTCGTGGCGGCCGCACGCGGCGTGATCGGGATGGGCCTGGTCAGCGCTTCACGGATCGGCGCGACCGATTCCGCGACCGTTGTCGCCACCGCCTCCCCCGTCGCCTGCACCGCCGTCGCAACATTTCCCGTGCTGCCCAACGTCGTGAGAAATGCATTGGGCACCCGCGTCACGACGAGCGTGAGCTGCTCTGTCGAATGAAACGCCACCGCCCAAAAGACCTCAGTGCCGCGCACCGCGGCCGCCTCTAACGGCGTGTGTACGACGGGCACCGACTCCGGCCCCGGCGGGTTGGTCAACGCGTCAAAGAGATCGGAGCGCGCCTGCCCAAGAACCCCCGGGAGCTGGCCGGGCTGGGTGAGCGCCGCCTCCCCGATCCGCACGAGCCCCACCGCGATCACCTCGGTACCGAACTGTGTACGCGGCACCACCTGATCCAGATCGGTGCGGATGAGCCCGGTCCACACATCGTTGGCCGCGCCGCTCACCGTCGCGCCCGTCAATCCGAGCGCCTGTACCAGCGGCTGACCGGACTGCAGCTGCGTCACAAACGTCCCCGGCGACAGCAGAACCGCCGTCGGCACCTGGACGGCACCTTGGACGACGAAGGGACAGATCAGCGAGCAGTTCTGCACCTGGTTGGCCAAGAACTGGGTAATCAATGCGCCGGGCGGAGGCTGCACCGACGCCGCGGTGAGATCGACGTCGAACCCTGCGCTGCGCACGGACGGCCCCGGCGGAGCATTCACTCCTACGGCCGTCGCGAGTACCGCTGACGCATATGCCACCGCGAGAAGTCTCACGCAGTAACCACGAACCAACCCGCCATCGGGTTCGATCGGGGAGAAACCGGTTAAGCCCCGGCTTCCTCCGGCACATCGTGGCGTACCACCCGGACCTTGCCGCGCGGCAGGCTGGCCACATACCCGTGGTACTTGCCGTAGATCTCCCACGCCGTGTCGAAGTCGTCATGCGGCACGTCGATCACATGGTCGTCGGAGAACTCCATGTGCAGGTCACCCTGGTCGTTCCACCTGGCCTCGGTACATGTAGAACCCGAGATGTTGAAGAGCGGACGCTCCTCATCCAGGACTGCCTTCGGATCGACGCAGACGATTTCCCGTGGCCACCTCCCTGCCGGGGGCAGCGTGAGCCACATCGGCACGCCGACAACCACCTCGTTGTAGTCACCCATGCTGATTACCAATCCGTCGCGGAACATGATCCGCTGGACTGGACAACCCTCAATCCATGCTTCGGACATACCTTCACTCTGAACCCGCCACTGGGCCAGCACAAGGGGTTGACTACACAAGTTTTATTGTCGAAACTAGACGAAACGTAAACGTTATTTGTGCTGCCCGTGAACCGTCGGCAGCTACTCCTTGTGTGTAGTCCGGGCATCGTCTCCAGGCTTCCCCGGATTCGCCATGCCGATGCCGGTACCTGTGGTGACATCCTTTGCCGTGGCCTAGCATTCGCTGTGAGCTAGCAGCGTGGCTAGCACCGTGCCGGAGGGACACTCATGACAGCGGAGCTATCGGAACCTGTGGGACGGCCACGAATCACCCCGCGGCCAGCGCCGACAGCGAGTCCCCGGCTGCCCCGCCCCGGTGACTTGACCCTGCGGGAACGCACACTGACCGAAGCCTCCGCACTCACCGATATCGCCCTACGCACCGTCGGCGCGCTGTCGGTCATCGGAGTCGTGGCCCCGAGCATCGTCCTCGACCGGGAGTTCGTGGCCCGCGAGCGCGATAATCTGGCGTTTTACGGCGAGCTCGCCGCCATGGGCGATGCCAATCTGTCCTTCCCGGCACCGGAGTCCACGCCTGTGGTCTTCTCCCGCCCCGCAGGCCCGGTGGCACAAGCATTCGCGAAGGGCACCGTCGAGAACCTGGATTTCGAGAGCCCCTACCAGGCGCGCAACCCCGCCCTGGGCGACTATTGGAAACGCTTCCCGCACAATAGCATTGCCCGCGCCCAGCACTGGCGGCATGACGACGGGCCACGCCCCACCCTGTGCGTGATCCATGGGTTCTTCGGGTCACCGTATCTGCTGAACGGGGTGTTCTTCACGTTGCCCTGGTTCTTCCGCAATGGATACGATGTTCTGTTGTACACCTTACCTTTTCATGGACGGCGTGCCGAGAAGTTTTCGCCGTTCAGCGGGGCCGGATACTTCAGCCACGGGTTCACCGGCTTCTCCGAATCAATGTGCCAGGCCGTGCACGACTTCCGGATATTCGTGAACTACCTGCGCGGCACCGGAGTTGAGAAGATCGGACTCACCGGGTTGTCCCTCGGCGGTTATACCACCGGCTTGATCTCTACCGTCGAGCCCCGAATCGATGTCACCATTCCCAATGTCCCCGTGGTGGACGTGAAATCACTGCTGCATAGCTGGATTCCGGCGGAACCCATGATCAAGCTCGCCACCAAACTCGGTCACCTGGATCAGGACCAGCTCAACGGAGCGCTGTCCTACTCGTCACCGCTCACCTATCAGCCGGTGGTGCCCAAGGAGCGACGTCTGATCATCACCGGGCTGGGCGATCGCCTAGCGCCCCCGGAGCAAGCCGAAATGCTGTGGGAACACTGGGATCGCTGTGCGCTGCACTGGTTCCCCGGAAATCACCTACTGCATGTGAATCAGGGCGACTATCTGCATCACATGACCGACTTCCTGGGCCGGTATCTGAACACCTAGCCCTTGACGGCCGATACCAGACTTATCGAGTTGAACATGTACCAGGCGCCCTCGGTCGGCGGTGGCAGCGCACGTCCGGACTGCTGAAGGAAGTCCAACAGCTCGGTTCGTTCCGAATCCCAACCATGGCAATGGAACCAGGTTCTGGCCTCACTGCGCTGCTCGTTGTAGATCAGCGAGAAGAAATCCGAATTCGCCTGGTCGCCATTTTCGTTGGCGCCCGCCACCAGCATGTCGAAGACCACGTCGGCGTAGGTCGTCATCTGCTCGATACCCACGAAGCTACCCGGAGCTGCGAGCTCGTCGATGGACTCGAAGAGTCGTTCCTGAGCGTCTGCAGGCAGGTAGATCAGCAGTCCTTCAACAATCCACGCCGAAGGAGCCGACGGATCGAAGCCCTTGTCCTGTAGCGCTTTACCCCAGTCTTCGCGGAGGTCAACAGAGATCTCCTGGCGGGTCGCCTTGGCGTCGACGCCGTGCTCCGCGAGCACCTCGCGTTTGAACTGATGCACCAGAGGCTGGTCGAGCTCGAAGATCGTCGTCTCCGGAGCCCAGTCGAGCCGGTAGGCCCGCGAGTCCAGCCCCGAGGCCAGGATCACCACTTGCTTTACCCCCGCCGCAATCGCCCTACCGAAGTACGCGTCGAAGTAACGTGTGCGAGCCCCTTGGAAGCTCACGAAATACTGCCCGAATTCCTCGGAACGTAACGGGTGTTCGGGCACGCCGCCCGCGACGAGGTCGGACCATTCCCCGCCCGCGGCACGGCAGAACACCTCCGCGTACTGGTCGACCGCCAGAGGAGCAGGTTTCGTGGCCTCAAGCGCCCGACTGGCCGCCACGAATAGGGCGGTCGAGCCGACGCTTGTGTTGATGTCCCAGGTGTCCCGATCGGTGCGCATGGCCGCGAGCGTACTCCCCAAGTGTGACAACCAGCTTGACATGCATGGGCGCAGCGATGACGAGCTAGTAGGCCCCGTCGCTGCGCGCCACCGCACGGAATGTGCGCCACAAGATCGACACGTCGGACACCATGGACCAGTTCTCGACGTACGACAGGTCCAGACGCACCGCCTCATCCCACGGCAGGTCCGACCGTCCGCTGACCTGCCACAGACCGGTCATACCGGGCTTGACCAGCAGGCGACGCTTGATGACGTCGGTGTACTCCTCCACCTCGCGGCGCAGTGGCGGCCGCGGGCCCACCAGGCTCATCTCACCGCGCAGCACATTGAACAGCTGGGGCAGTTCATCGAGGCTGGTGCGGCGCAAGAACCGGCCCACCAGGGTGACCCGCGGATCCTCACGCATCTTGAAAAGCGGTCCGGCGCCGTCATTTTGGGTCATCAGCGTAGCGACCATCTGATCCGCGCCGGCCACCATGGACCGGAACTTGATCATGCGGAAGGGGTTGGATCGCACGCCGATGCGCTCGGCCGTGTAAAACACCGGTCCGCGCGACTCCAGCTTCACCGCAAGGGCGCAGGCCAGCAGGACGGGACTGAATCCAATGATGAGCAGCAGGGCGCCGAGCCGGTCGAAGAGAACCTTGTGTAGCCGAGAAGCACCCTCGTACTGGGGCTCTGCGAGATGAATCAGCGGCATCGACCCGGCCGGACGCACCCGTACCCGCGGCTGGTCGACGTCGAACACGCCGGGTGACACCAGCAGGTTGACCCCGATCTCACTGAGGCGCCAGGCGAGCTCGCGCATCTTCTCCGGACCGAGCTGTTCGGTGGCGGTGACCGCCACGGTATCCGCGCCTGCCTCCATCACCGCTGCGACGATGCGGTCCTCCGAACCCAGGATGGGAATCACCCGGTCGACGACCTCGATGTTCTGGCCCGGCGCGCCGAGATACCCGGGGACGCACACGCCGACGACGCGGTACCCGAGCGCGGTGTCGCGCCCGAAGTTCTCGGCCAGGTTGAGCGCTGCGGCGTCACCGCCAAGCACCACGACCTTGAAGATCTGCTTGCCGCGGGCACGCTGCCGATTAAGCCAACTGCGACTGAGCTTCCGGTTGAGCAGCAGGAAGACGATTCCGACGATGAGGGACATCCCCATCGCGAAACGCGAGACGTTGAATTTGAACAGCACGCTGACGATGGTGAACAGGCCGAACATATGGAACGTCGCGCGCAGCACCCGCTGGTATTCCTCGCCACCGCTGCCCATGAGGTACGGGTCCCTGCTGCGGTACACGCCCAGTAACAGTGCCCAGTAGCAAAAGAACCCGATCCTGATCCACAGCTCGGCGGGAGTCATCGGGTTGGTGGCGTTGCGCAGCTCAATCCAGGTCCAGCCGGCAACCGCGACGATCAGGGTGTCCGTGGTCAGCAGCCAGCGGGTGTAACGGTCTCCCCAATGCGCCGCGCGATGCCCCGCCGAGACGTGGCCGACTGACGCTTCCGACCGGCGCGGCCTGCGCACGCTGCCGACCCGGCCCCTCAGCCGAGTAGGCGCAGGCGAGCCTTCGTTCACCGCGACCACGAGCGTGTCCTCTCAGAACAATCCCAACAGCAAAATCAAGCAGCTCGTGTCATGGAGCATCGGGTGCGGGAGATTCCGCACAGCCCTGCAATGACAACCATCGCGCGAACGACTCGGATCGGTGGCGGCGCTAAAGGGGTAAACGCCCGTTACCAGTTTCGTTCGGAACGAAATGTATCCACAGATTCGCCCTCGGGCAACATCTCACCCACGAAGGTGGGCAATTGTGATTGAGCTCACGAGGCTCGGTGGTAAATGTACAGCTGGTACTTATCCCAGGAAGGGTCATATCGCGGCAGCAAGCGCCTTGAACTGGACAAATACAGAACTCTGTCATGTCAATAAAAAGTTCATCAAGTACATACTTAGCTCGCCCCGACGTTACGTAGCGATGGTCCAGCAATGAGAAAGCTGACTTAATCCTGGCCGCTGTGCAACATGTTTGCCAGCACGCAGCAGTCTGTCCAGAACAGCCACCAGATACCCGATCATGAACTGACAGGTTTGCTCGCAAGTAGACGGGGATTCCAAATACATCTGGTAACGGCTATAACCACACGGTTAGCGGTCCGATGTGTTCCACACCACACCGCTAACTGGATACGCTTGTTAGCTCAATAGCGTTTAGACGAGGTCGCGGCCGGTGCGAATTCTCCAGTTGAGATCGATCATCAGGGCGTTGAACGGGAAACGCCGCAGCGCGTTGGGCAGCAGACGATTCATCATCGCCAGGACCGCGATGATGGCCCCGAAGGTTCGCTCGTGCGACGGGCTCCAGGGCAGCCGCATCTCGTCCCGGAACTTCTGCGGAAGGAATCCCGTCGTCATGAGTCGCGAGAAGGTACCCACCGGCCGACGCAGGAAAGGCGGCACCGCGACTGCCGCCGACGCGATCCGGTACAGATACGGGCGCACGTGATCGTCGATGTGAACGAGGTCCAACGACTGCTCCCAATACGTGTCGTACTCCTCGCACGACTTCGGCCACATCGCCAGGGGCATCTGCAGCGTGGTTCCCATGACGGCGCCATCCTTTAAACACCGCTCGGCCATATCAGCCGTCATCGGACCCACGAATGCCTCGTACACGTCGACGAATCCCTTATAGAGGCAGATCGCGACCCACTTCTGCAGGTCGGGGTCGAAGGCGTTGTATTGCACCGCGTCTTCGGGGGCCGAACGCACCTGCGCGTGTGACCGGTTGGTCGCCTTCCGGAATGCGGCCTTCTGCTCGGGGGAGCCCATCGTCGCGACCGCCAGATAGGTGAAGGTGGTGCGGGCTCGCTTGACGGGATGCAGATCGGCACGGCCGCTCTCGACCTTGCTGTCGACCACGCCATACCCCACGCCGGGGCGCGCCAACTGCATGATGACGTTGGCCGGACCCGCCAACAGGGCCAACCCCATCATGTTGTCGACCATCGTGGGCTGACGCCGCCAGGACCACCACGGCGAGAGACGCGCGACCGGTGGCACCGGCTCGTTGCGACGGGTACGCGAGCCAGGTCCGCCATCGCCAACAGCCTGCTCGCCTATGTCCAGTGCCCGTTCGATCGTCATCGTTGACCCCTTATATCTGCGAACGCTTGTTCTCAAATATCGTCCAGAGTGTGTCCGGCTGTCAAGATGTATGGGTGACGTCATCGCGGGTGTACGGGGGCGTGGAGGCTCCAGATCGCCGGGCCGAGCGCCGGAACCGACTCTTGGAGGCCGGCCTTGACCTGCTCACGTCCGGTCCCGCACCGAACCTGACGGTCCGCGGCGTGTGCAAGCAGGCAGGTGTGGTGGCGCGGTACTTCTATGAGAATTTCACCGACCTCGACGAACTGACTGCGCAGGTGTACGACGGTGTGATCGGCCAGGTCGCCACCTCAACACAAAAGGCCGTAGACGCCGCGCCGTTACGCGGGAAGACTGCGGCAGGTATCGCCAATATCGTGCACGCCATCGCCGAGGACCCTCGGATAGGCCGCCTACTCTTCGGCAGCAATTCGGCTAATTCGGTTATCGCACAACGTCGCAGCGCCGCCGAGCAGCTGTTCGCGACCCTCTCCGGCCAACACCTGAACAAGACTTATCAGCTCGCCAACGACGAATCAATGCGCGCTGCAGCCTATTTCGCGGTCGGCGGCGTCGGGCAGACGCTGGCCGCCTGGGTATCCGGCCAGCTGAACCTGGGCACAGAAGAACTCGCCGAAATACTCACCCGACTCCTGGAACCGATCAGGCGTTAGCGATTTCCCGCGGGGTGCGCTCCGCGGCCGTCTTCGGCGCAACACCTATATCCGCGGCGGTGAACTCCTTTGTCCAGCAGGCGAACTCAAGTGTTATGCCGTCCGGATCGAGGAAGTAGAACGACCGCACGTACACGCCCGGGTGCAGCTCCCTCGAGACCTGGAACTCGCTCTCGTCGTGGTTGAGGATGGGCCCCACCCGTACGCCCTTGGCCTTGAGCTTGACGCGGTACTCGTCGAACTTCTCGGCAGGAACGTGCAGCGAGATATGGTTCATGGAGCTGACCGCGCTCACGATGTCACCGATTCCCGGAATGGCCGCGGGGGCCGATATCCCCGGAATTCCATCCGGCGCGTCTTTGAACCAGAAGAAGGCCAGACTGTCGCCACCGCCGGCATCTAAGAAGAAATGCTGGCCCTGCCCCATGGGCAGGTCGAGCGACTTGATGAGCGGCATGCCCAGCACGTTGGTGTAGAAGTCCACGGTGCGCGCCATATCCGAACACACAAGCGCCACATGGTTGAAACCACCGAACTCGAATTCGGAGTTGGGGTTGTTGGGTTTGATCATCGTCATGGGGAGCCTCCTTGATCCGACCACATGATCGCCTTGCGTTTTACGCTAACCTGAATCTAACATCAGATTCAGAAACGGGTCAATACCCTGCCGAGCAGACACGTAATGCACACATATCCAGCGATCCCTGTGCACTAAGCGTCTGCTCGCCGAATGAAGTGGAGGCGCTGCGTGACTCAACCGGTCCAGCCCACCGCACGAGGCCGTCAAACGCAGGCCGCCATCGACGAGGCCGCACGAACTGTCATTGCCCGCAAGGGAATCCTCGCCGCCACCGTCGCCGATATCGCCTCGGAGGCCGGCCGATCCACGGCATCGTTCTACAACTATTACGACTCCAAAGAAGCGATGGTCGCGCAGTGGGCCATGCGATTTCGTACCGAGGCTCAGCAGCGGGTGTCTTCGCTTGTAGCGGAGCCACGGGCGCAGACGGATAAACAGCGCGCACGTGACATCGCCACGGCGCACTGGCTCACCTGGCGCCACCAGCTGGCCGAGATGATCAGCGTGTCGCAGCTGGCCATGATCAATGCCGAATTCGCCGAGTTCTGGAGCCAAATATGTTCCGAACCCATCGATTTCCTCACCACCACCATCAAGCGCGCACAGCGCGACGGCTACAGCCCCGGCAACGATTCGCACCTCATGGCCACCGCGATCGTCTCGATGATGAACCAGTTCGCCTACCACCAGCTCAGTCAGGGCAATGCCGCCAACGTCGACGACGATGCCTGCATCGACACCCTGGCCGGAATCTGTTACCGCGCCATCTATTCCAAGGAGGTCTGCTGAATGCCCACCGAATTGACCGTCGAGCGAGAGTTCATCGGGTTGCCCTCGCCAACCGCCGGGCGCAACGGCGCCGGCGGGCATCCGTGCCAGGGTCTGTACCACCGGGCGGCCGGGACCAAGCCCAAAATTGCCTTCATCGCCACCCACTATCAGATCGATTTCTCCGAGCACTACATCGCTGAATACCTGGCCCGCCATGGGTACGGATTCCTGGGCTGGAATACCCGATTTCGCGGATTCGAAAGTCACTTCCTGCTCGACCACGCGCTGGTCGACATCGGCGTGGGCGTCCGCTGGCTGCAGGAGCAGGCCGGTGTGGAAACCGTCTTGCTGCTGGGCAATTCGGGTGGCGGATCGCTGATGTCTGCATACCAGTCGCAAGCGGTGGCTCCCAAGGTGACGCCACTGGCGGGCATGCGTCCGGCCGAAGGTCTCGACAGCCTGCCCGCAGCTGCGGGCTATGTCGCCAGCGCCGCACACCTCGGCCGTCCCGATGTCCTGACCGACTGGATGGACGCCTCGGTGATCGATGAGAGCGATCCGGCCTCCACCGACCCGGCACTCGATCTGTTCAACGAGCAGAACGGGCCGGCCTACTCCCCCGAATTCGTCGCCGCCTACCGCGAGGCACAGGTGGCACGCAATCACCGGATCACCGCCTGGGCTGTCGACGAGCTCGCGCGGGTGCGCGCGGCCGGTTTTAGCGACAGCGCCTTCACCGTGCACCGCACCTGGGCCGACCCGCGCATGGTCGATCCCACGCTGGAGCCCACGAAGCGCCCGGCCAACCTGTGCTACGCGGGAGTGCCCGTGAAGGCCAACCGCTCGACATTCGGAATCGGTTGCGCCACCACGCTGAAGAACTGGCTCGGTATGTGGAGCCTTTCTCATGCCCAGACCCGCGCGGAACCACATCTGGCCGATGTCAGCGTCCCGGCGCTCGTCATCAACGCCGATGGCGATACCGGAGTCTTCCCGTCGGACGCCCAACGCATCTACGACGCCCTGGGCTCAACCGACAAGTCCCAGGCCTCCATCGACGCCGACCACTACTTCCAGAACCCGGGCGCTCGCAAGGAGCAGGCCGATACCATCACAGAGTGGGCAAGCAAGCGGTGGGGCTGAGAGTTCTCGCCCACTTTCCGGGCGGTCCCAGGGTTCGCGAACAGCTTGCACCGCATGCCGATTGGCTCGACGTACATTTCTGCGCCGAGGATGACGACGACGCCTTCTACGCCGAGCTGCCGCACGCCGAGGTGCTATGGCATGTGCTCCGTCCACTGTCCGCCGACGACATCGCGAAGGGTGAACGGCTGCGGCTGATCCATAAGTTCGGCGCCGGGGTAAACACCATCGCACTGGACACCGCGACCGCACAGGGAGTTGCCGTCGCGAATATGCCCGGGGCCAACGCCCCATCGGTCGCCGAGGGCACCCTCCTGCTGATGCTGGCGGCGCTGCGGCAGCTGCCGCGGCTGGACCGGGAAACCCGGGCCGGGCGGGGTTGGCCCACCGATCAATCGCTCGGCGACACCGTGCGCGATATCAGTTCCTGCACAGTCGGATTGGTTGGCTACGGCAATATCGCCAAGACCCTGGAACGGATCCTGCGGGCCATAGGAGCCGACGTGCTGCACACGAGCACCGGCGACGACGGCAGTACCGGCTGGCGCGGCATGGATGACCTGCTGACCAGCAGCGATATCGTCTCGCTGCATCTGCCGCTGACCACGGAGACCACCGGTCTGCTCGACACCGCGGCCCTCGCCCGGATGAAACCCGGATCGGTCTTGGTGAACACCTCCCGCGGCGCTATCGTCGACGAGGTGGCACTGGTCAACGCCCTGCAATACGGCCCACTTGCCGCAGCCGGGTTGGATGTCTTTGCACAAGAACCTGTTTCATCGCAGAACCCGTTGCTGGCACTGCCCAATGTGGTGCTCACGCCGCATGTCACCTGGTTCACCGCCGACACCATTACGCGCTACCTCAACCATGCGATCGACAACTGCCGGCGTATACATGAGGGGATGCCGCTAGCTGACCGCGTGCGCTAGGCTAGCGCCCTAAGATTTACACTAGGCAGTATTCGTAAAGAAGATTCGTACAACGAAACCACAATGGCGTGGGAGGACGAATGGGAACAGCCGTGCAACTCGCGGGCAAGGTCGTCGCCGTCACCGGCGGAGCACGCGGAATCGGCCGGGCCATAGCCACGGCTTTCGCCGCCGAAGGCGCAAAGGTGGCGATCGGCGATATCGACAAGAAGCTGTGTGAGAACACCGCTGCCGAGATCGGAAACGGTGCGATCGGCCTTCCGCTCGACGTCACCGATCACGGCAGCTTCGAGGCCTTCTTCGACACCGTCGCAGCCACTATCGGGCCCGTCGACGTGATCGTCAACAACGCGGGCATCATGCCGATCACCCCGTTCGACGAGGAGTCACTCGACTCCATCCAGCGCCAGCTCGATATCAACGTGCGCGGCGTCATGTGGGGCAGCCAACTCGCCATCACACGGATGAAACCGCGCGGAGGCGGCGCGATCGTCAACCTCGCCTCGGCAGCGGGCAAGGCAGGTTTCCCCGGGTTGGCGACCTACTGTGCAACCAAACATGCCGTAGTCGGCCTCAGCGAGACCTTGAGCCTCGAGTACGAGCCGGACGGAATCTCAGTGGTGTGCGTGATGCCCGGGATGGTCAATACCGAACTGATCTCCGGCCTGGACAAGCATTGGCTGCTGAAAACCGTTGAGCCGGAAGATATTGCTAATGCCGTCGTCAAGGCTGTTCGCAAGGGCACCTTTCCCGTGTTCGTGCCCAAGACGTTCGGCGGCATGTACCGGACCCTGTCGGTGCTGCCGCGCAGTACCGGTAAGTTCCTGACCCGCAAGCTCGGCATCGAGAACTTCATGCTCGCCGCGCACGGCTCGGAGGCCCGCAAGGCCTACGAAGACCGCGCCGGCCATAGCGAGCCCAGCTCCGAATAGTTCGACAAAAGAGTAAGGAATCGATTCGATGCCGATCGCCATCAACAGTGAGCATGTAGCACTCGCGGATTCCGCACATGCGTTCGTCGAACGTGTTGTGCCCTCCGAACTTCTCCACGAGACGCTTGAGACGCCGCTGCCGTGGCCGCCCCCGTTCTGGAAGGCCGCCGCCGATCAGGGTCTTACGTCTGTTCACCTCGCCGAGTCTGTTGGTGGCCAAGGATTTGGCGCGCTCGAATTGGCGATTGTGGTGGCCGAGTTCGGACGAGGCGCCGTACCCGGACCGTTCGTTCCCTCGGTGATAGCCAGCGCCCTCATCAGCGCCCACGATGCCAACCATCCGCTACTCAACGATCTGGCCTCGGGCGCATCCATCGCCACCTTCTCCGCAGGCTCGTTGTTCACCGGAACGCCTTCCGGCGACGGTCTCACCATCGATGGACAGGCACGCTCGGTGCCATCGGCGGTATCGGCGGCCTACGTGGTGGCTCCAGTCTCTGTCGGCACCGATCGCGTGTGGGTGGTCCTGAGCGCCGATGACGTCACCCTCGACCCGCAGCAGAGCGTCGATCCGCTGCGACCGGTCGCGCATGTGACGGCGGCCGGGGCGCAGGTTCCCGCCGATCGCGTACTGGCCAACCTCACCGACGCTCGCGCCACCAGCATCATCTCCACGATTGTGTCCGCCGAGGCCGTCGGTGTCGCCCGCTGGGCGACCGATATCGCATCCGAATACGCAAAGGTGCGTGAACAATTCGGCCGACCCATCGGGCAGTTCCAGGGCATCAAGCACAAGTGCGCCACCATGGCGGCCCTCACCGAGCGCGCCACCGCGGCCGTGTGGGATGCCTCCCGCGCTCTCGATGACGCCGACGAAACACCCGGGGTGGTGGAGTTCGCGGCGTCAGTGGCAGCGACACTCGCCCCGGCGGCGGCCCAGCAGTGCGCTCAGGACTGCATCCAGGTGCACGGCGGTATCGGCTACACCTGGGAGCACGATGCCCACATCTACTACCGCAGGGCACTGGGTCTCATTGCGGCCCTGGGCCGTTCCGGCGGCGCACCGGCGGGTGTGGTTCGCACGGCCCTCGAGCACGGACTGCGCAAGGTTGATATCGACCTGGCACCGGAAACCGAGGCCCTACGCGAAGAGATTCGTGCCGAGGTCGCCGGTCTGAAGGAGATCCCGTCCGGCAAGCGCAACGCGGCCATCGCCGAAGGCGGATGGGTGCTGCCGTACCTGCCCGTGCCGTGGGGACGGGCCGCCTCGCCCATCGAGCAGGTCATCATCTCGCAGGAATTCCTCACCAGAAAGGTGCGCCGGCCCCAGTTGGGCATCGCCACCTGGCTGGTGCCATCCATCGTCGCGTACGGCACCGAGGAGCAGAAGGAGCGGTTCCTGCCTCCCACTTTCCGCGGCGAAATGATCTGGTGCCAACTGTTTTCCGAGCCCGGTGCCGGGTCGGACCTCGCGGCTCTGTCCACCAAGGCGGTCAAGGTGGACGGCGGCTGGCGTCTCACCGGCCAGAAGATTTGGACCTCGGTGGCCCAGTTCGCCGACTGGGGCGCCTGCCTGGCCAGGACGGACCCAAGCGCCCCTAAACACAATGGCATCACCTACTTCCTCATAGACATGAAGAGCGAGGGCGTCACCGTACGGCCGCTGCGCGAGATGACCGGTGGCGCGCTGTTCAACGAGGTCTTCATCGACGATGTGTTCGTGCCCGATGAGCTGGTTGTCGGCGAGGTGGACCGTGGCTGGGAGGTCAGCCGTAACACCCTTACGGCGGAACGGGTTTCGATCGGCAGTTCCGATCTGCCGTTCCTGGCGAGCCTGGATGATCTGGTGAAGTTCGTCGGTGAGCACGAGCTCAGCGAGGTCGCGCGTGACCGGGCGGGGCAGCTCATCGCCGAAGGACACGGGGTGAGGCTGCTGAACCTGCGCTCCACACTCCTGACCCTCGCCGGCGGTGACCCCATGCCTTCGGCCGCTGTCTCCAAGCTGCTGGGCATGCGCACCGGACAGGGCTACGCCGAATTCGTGGTGAATCACTTCGGACAGGACGGTGCCATCGGCGATTCCTCGCAGGAACCCGGACGGTGGGCCGACTATCTTCTGGCCAGCCGCGCCACCACCATCTATGGCGGCACCTCCGAAGTGCAGCTGAACATCATTGCCGAGCGACTGTTAGGACTGCCGCGTGACCCGTAACTCCGCTACCGAAACCGCCTGGCGTGCACACGAGGATTTCTTCAGCACCTCCGATGGCACCCGGATCGGTTTCTCCGACACCGCAAATCGTGCGGCGGGCCACGATGGTCTTCGCGCAAGCGGCTCATCCCCGGTAACAGTTCTGTTCCTGCACGGGTGGACACAAAACCGCGAGGCATGGGACGACGTCGCCGGGCCGCTGCACGAACGCAACCCGGAGCTGCGCATCATCGGGATCGACCATCGCGGACACGGTAAGTCGGATCCCGCGCCCGAAGGCACCGTGAACGTTCCCCAACTGTCCACGGATGTCGCCGACTTCATCAACACCGAGATTCCCACGGGACAGATCCTGATCGTCGGTCACTCGATGGGTGGCATGACGATGATGGGTCTCGGAGAGCATCATCCCGACCTCGTGGCGCAACGTGTTTCCGGTGCGATATTCGTCGCCACCTCGGCAGGGCGGCTGCTACACCAACTCCGAGTGGTCCCGCCGGTATTCGAGGTCGTCAAGGCGGTGGTCCTCGGTGTCGTGGCGCAGGGGTGGTTCCTCAAGCAGGGCTACCTGATGCGCCCCATCATCTCGACGCTGGTGTTCGGGCGTGACCCACGACCCTATGACGTGAGCCGGGTATGGGACCAGATCCGCTCGGGCACCCCGCGAAGCTACAAAGACGCCGCCGAGAGCATGGTGCTTCACGAAGACCTGACCGAGGGTCTGTACACGTACCGCGGCAAGCCCGTCGCGGTACTTGCGGGCGCACGCGATTTCCTCACTCCGGCAGGTGATTCCCGCACTATCGCGGCCATGCTTGATACCAAGGAGCTGCGCACGTATCCCGGTTCGGGCCATATGCTGCCCAATGAACGTGCCTGCGAGGTGGTCAACGAGATTGTCACCGTGCTCGAAGCGATGGGGACCGGAGTCGCTGCCGTTGGCGCCGGCGAGGCTGCGATTTAGAGTCGGTCGACTTCGACCGTCACACCCGACGCCACGCGGAGCCGTTTCAGCAGCGGGTCGCCCATAGCGGCCGCAGGCGTCAAAACCCCTAACCGGTCAGGCAATTCGCTGCGATCGAGCGCCAGGGTCAAGGCACTCTCACCGAGCAGTACCGCGGTTGCCTTGTACCCGGGATCGCCTTCCTGTGCGATCACCGCTCGATACCGCACACCCTCGGTTGTCGTGGTGTAGGTCTCGACGCGGTAGTGACCCTTGTCCCGGGTGCGCTCGCTGGGACCGGAGCCCGGCTTCGGCAGCAGGCGCTGGGCAATGAACTTCGGCATCGGCATCCGCGTTCCCAACCCGAAACCCATCGTCAGAAAACCTGTTATGGCCGCCGCGGCAACCGGAGCGACCACCGAACTACCCAGGCTCATTGCCTCCCGGTACCGCATGCGGGTGCCATAGCCCCAGTCCAGTAGCGCGTTACTACGCCGCACGATCCGAGTATTGACCGGTCCCATGAAGAAGGCACCCAGCCATTTGCCCTTCAACTCCGGCGCGATGGATTCGCCACGGAGTGTTTGGAATTCACGCTGGCGCCCCAATTCGGGCTCGGCGGGGCGGTCGGGGCTCAGCGAGTACGGGTCCTGAGAGTTGCGGCGCACCTCCGGGTCTTCGGCGCTTGCCTCCATGACCTCGACCATCGATGCCGCCGTACCACCACTGATACCGCCGCGGAACTTGCTCAGCACATAAGTTGTCTCAAGCAGCTCGCCGGTGCCGTCTTCCTGAGCCTGCCGGTACAGCGCGTACACGCTCAGATCCGATGGGATGGAATCGAATCCGCAGCAATGCACGATCCTGGCGCCGGTATCAGCAGCCTGCTTGCCGTAGACGTCGATGCTCTCCCGGATGAAGTTGACCTCACCGGTGAGGTCCGCGTAGTCGGTTCCCGCCTCCACGCAGGCCGCCACCAGCGGCAGCCCGTACTTCGTGTACGGCCCGACGGTGGTGACGACCACCTGGGTGGACGCCGCCATTGCCGCTAACGTCGCCGGCCTCGTCGTGTCGGCCTCGATCAGCGGCCAGTCTCGTGCCGCGGGACCACACGCATCACGCACCGCGGCAAGCTTTTCGGTATTTCGACCGGCCAGCGCGATGCGCGCCCCGGTGGCCTCGACCCGTCCGGCCAGGTAGAGCGCGGTCAACTTCCCGACGTAACCCGTCGCCCCGTACAGAACGATGTCGTGTTCCCGAGACATTTGCTACACCTCCAGTTCGCGCAGCTGGCGCTTGAGAATTTTCCCGGAAGGGTTGCGCGGCAAGATATCCAAGAAGACGACATCGCGCGGCACCTTGTACCGGGCCAGGTTGTCGCGGACATAGGCGCGGATGGCATCTGCGTCTACCGTCGACTCCGGGTGGCGCACCACGAAGGCGCGCAACCGCGCTCCCCAGTCGGGGTCGTCGACGCCGAGCGCGGTGGCCTCGACGACATCCGGGTGCCCGCTGATCAGGTCCTCGATCTCGGCGGGGAACACGTTCTCGCCGCCGGAGACGATCATTTCGTCATCGCGCCCGGAGACATACAGCAGCCCGTGCTCGTCGAAGTAGCCGACGTCACCGCTGGACATGAGCCCGTCGATGATCTGCTTATGGCCCCCGCCCGTGTATCCCTCAAAGGGGATGGCATTGCCAACGAAGATCCGGCCGATGGTTCCCTGCGGAACCGGCTTTCCGTCGTCGTCAAGAATTTTCACGGTGGCACCCTTGACCACGGGCCCCACTGTGGCCGGGTTGATGGCGAGGTCCTGCGGGCGCGCGATGGTGGCGAACGCCACCTCGGTGGAACCGTACAGGTTGTAGATCACCGGTCCCAGGGTGTCCAGGGCACGGCTGGCAAGTTCGCCGCCCAGCTGCGAGCCCGATACGAAAGCGATACGCAGAGAGGACAAGTCGGGCTTGGTCTCGGTCTCGTCGAGGGCGTTGAGCAGCCTGTTCAACATCACGGGCACCACCACGATCGCGGTTACTCGATACTTCTCGATATCGGCAAGCACGTTCTCCGGCTTGAACTTCCGATGCAGGATGAGGGTGCAGCCCAGCGATAGCGCAAGGCTCTGATGCAGATAGCCGAGCGCATGGAACATGGGTGCGGGCACCGACGTGATCTCACCGGACCGGAACGGGACATGCGAGAACATGCCACCGACCGGCGCCAGCGTGAGTGCCAACTTTCGCGGCGCACCCTTTGGAGTGCCGGTGGTGCCGCTGGTAAGGATGACCAAGGACGAGTACTTCGCGGGACGCGGCGCAGGCGTCGTGCTGTTGCGCTTGATGACGGACTCGACGGTCTCGTCATCGGAGGCGACCTGGTCAGGGTTCTCCGGGTTGGTGGACAGCGCCGTCAGCCGGCCCAGCTCCGGGCTGTACCCATCCAGGAATTCGGTGTACTCCGCGTCGTAGATGAGCAGGCGGGCGCCCTCACGGTCGGCAACCTCTTTGGTCTGCGGGCCGGAGAAGTCGGTGTTGAGCAGGATGACGCGGGCGCCGGCGCGGTGTGCGGCGTAGTTGGCGATGATGAACCAGCGATGGTTACGCGCCAGGATCGCGACCCCGTCGCCGCCCTTGATGCCCAGGCGGATCAGCCCGTGCGCGAGTGCATTGATGCTGTCGTTCAGTTCGGCGTAGGTGATGGAGCCCTCGTCGTCGACTATCGCGGTCTGGGTGGGGCTACGGTGCGCGGCAAATGACGGCACAGCACCGATCTCGCCGAACCGGTAGAGATCGCGGCCAATCGCGGCGAGCACATTCGGCGGGTCCAGCTTGAGCATCCCGGCCTCGATGACCTTGCGGAGATAGTGCAGCTCAGCACCCCCGCGCTTCGCGAGATTCTGGAGCTTCGAGAAGAGCGGCCGTTCGGCGGTGATCGACATGTTCGACAGCCTATGTGACCTCGCTCTCAGCGTCACGGCCAACCGGTCGGTCGAGGGCACGGCACCAACTACCCCGGGAAAATCGGTCTGCAGCCCTACGATGACGCCATGTCGGAGGTGGTGCTGCAGGTCGCAGGGCGTGATGTCACTATCACGCACCCCGACAAGATGGTCTTTCCCGATTCGGGGATCACCAAGCTCGACCTGGTCCAGTACTACTTGGATGTCGCTGAGGGCGCGCTGCGTGGGGTGCGCGACCGCCCGATGATCCTGAAGCGATTCGTCAAGGGCATCTCGCAGGAGGCCGTGTTTCAGAAGCGCGTACCCGAGAAGCGGCCGGACTGGATCGCCTCCGCAGAACTGCACTACGCGCGCGGGACCTCCGCCAGGGAAGCTGTCGTCACCGACGCGGCCTCCCTGGCCTGGGTGGTCAACCTAGGGTGTGTCGATCTCAATCCGCACCCGGTGCGCGCCGAAGATCTGGAACATCCCGATGAGCTGCGCATCGACCTCGATCCGGTTCCCGGGGTGCCGTGGAGCCAGATCCTCGATGTCGCGTTCGTGGTCCGGGGAGTCCTGGAGGACCACGGACTGACCGCGTGGCCCAAGACATCCGGCTCCCGGGGTTTTCACATCTATGCGCCCGTCGCACCGCGATGGACGTTCCGGGAGCTGCGGCTGGCCGCCGAGACGGTGGCTCGCGAGGTGGAGCGCCGCGCCCCGGAGCTGGCGACCAGCCGGTGGTGGAAGGAGGAACGCCACGGAGTGTTCGTCGACTTCAACCAGAACGCGAAGGATCGCACGGTGGCCTCCGCCTACTCGGTGCGTGCGACTCCGGACGCCCGGGTGTCGACGCCGCTGCGCTGGGACGAGGTCGCGGGCTGCCGTCCCGAATCCTTCACGATGCCCACGGTCCGGGAGAGGTTCGCCGCTATCGGCGATCCGTGGCGAGGCATGGACTTGGAGAGGGAAGCTGCCACCGGCACGCTGGATCAGCTGCTTGAGTTGGCCACGGAGCTGGGTCCGGCTGAAAAGGCACCGAAGGGTGCCTCCCGTGACGGGCAGCGTCAGTCGACGATGCCCTTGATCGAGATCGCCCGCACGAAGACCCGTCCGGAAGCCGAGGCCGCGATCGTGCTGTGGAACAGCCGTCACTCCGATGTCGAGAAATACCTTGAGCCACAGGACATCTTGTTGGACGGCATGCGTGGTCCGAGCTCGGTCTGGTATCGGGTACGGATCAATCTGGTCCACGTCCCCGAGGCGCAACGGCCCGCGCAGGAGGAATTGATCGCCGACTACTCGCCATGGGGCTCTCAGCCCCACCTGTGAACGAGAGTTAGCCTCGGAGAACCCACGTTGACGAGCGCTCCCCCGCCATGCCACCTAGCATCGGCGCTAAGAGCAAGGGAGACAACAATGACCGACACCATGCCGAAACGTCAGTCCGGGGCGGCCGCGCTGTGACGGCGAATTCACCGGATTGGGATGTGGTCGGCCGAGCCAGCTATGTGTCGTTGACGAGCTATCGCAAGGACGGCAGCCCAGTTTCTGCCCCGGTCTGGATTGCCCCCGCCGAGGGCAAGCTCTACTTCTTCTCAGAGGTCTCCGCATACAAGGTCAAACGCATCCGCCGGAATGCGGACGTGACCTTGCAGCCGTGCGATGTTCGAGGGAAGCTCACCGCTGACTCTCCAATGGTCGCGGGCACCGCGCGGATCCTTAACTTCGAAGACACCCCGCGGGTCCGCAAGATCGTCAACCGCAAGTACTGGCTGTTGGGGCCATTGAGCCAATTTGGTGTTTGGATAACCCGGCGTCAGCAGGCATCGTTCGCCATCGAGATATCCCCCCGCGCGCCAGCGCAGCCGTAATCCGGCTCAGCTCTCAAACACCGGGCACGCCCCTGTCTCAAGAACCTCGCAGAACGGCCGCCGCCTTGCGTACCGCCGCAGTGATCGCGGTCAGCGTCACCGACTCGAATTTCCAATGCTGCCAGTACAGCGGCACGTCGAGATACCGGCCCGGGGCCACATCGACGAGCCCATCGCGGCTCAGCTGTTCGGGCATCATTCCCCAGCCCAATCCGACCCGCAGCGCCTCGGTGTTTCCGCCCGTCGTGGGCACATAGTGCTCCGGGACGGTGACATCCCGGCGAAACAGCTTGCGCAGGAACTGATCCTGGAGAGCATCACGGCGGTCCCACCTGATCAACGGTGCTTGCCGCACCCGGTCTATCCCTGCCTCGACCAGCCCGCCCGGTAGATACCGCTCCACATAACCCGGCGATGCCATCCCGAAGTAGCGCATGGCGCCCAGCGCCTCGGAACGGCACCCCGCAATGGGTTTCGGCTCGGTGGTCACCGCCGCCATGACGACCCCTGCGCGCAGCAGCTCTGCCGAGTGGTCCTGGTCCTCGATACGAATATCGATCAGCACGCCGTCGGGAACCCGTGCCAACACCGGGCCCATCCAGGTCCCGAACGAATCGGCGTTCACCGCGACCGCAACGCGTATCGGGGCGCCATCGGCGCCCATCTCCCGCAGTGCCTCACGTTCCAGAGTGCTGACCTGAGCCGCCAGCCTCATCAGCGAGGCACCCGCGTCGGTTGTCACACAGGGCCTTTCCCGACGAACGAGCACCTGGCCCACCGCTTGCTCCAACGCCTTGACGCGCTGGCTCACCGCCGAGGGGGTGATGACGAGCCTCCGCGCAGCGGCATCGAAGCTGCCCTCTTCGATGACGGCGGCGAAGGCCACCAGCTGTTGCGAATCCAGACTCACATTAGTAATTCTAATCTAGAGTAAGAAAAATTAGCTGTACTACATTTTACAGTGGACCTAACGTCACAGAGATGACCGTCCTCTTCCTTGGATTCCTCACTGGAATGTCCCTCATCGCCGCCATCGGCGCCCAGAACGCGTTCGTGCTCCGCCAAGGGATCCGCAGTGAGCATGTGCTGCCGGTCGTCGCGGTCTGTATCACCGGGGACTTCCTGCTTATCGCCGCCGGGATCGGCGGTTTAGGCGGGCTCATCACCGCGAACCCGAGCCTGCTCACCGTGGCCACAATGGGCGGAGCGGCATTTCTCATCGGCTACGGGCTCATCGCGGCCCGGCGCGCGCTGCGCCCGGGCACCCTGGTCCCCGCGGAGTCCAACCCCTCGCGGCTGGGCGCCGCGGTTCTCACCGCGTTGGCGATCACCTTCCTGAACCCGCATGTCTACCTCGACACCGTGGTGCTCCTCGGGTCGATCGCCAATACGCACCAGGACGCGCGCTGGCTGTTCGGCGCGGGCGCATTGACCGCGAGCGTCATCTGGTTTGTCGGACTCGGCTATGGCGCACGGCATCTCGCCGGGTTGTTCGAGCGCCCCGGAACCTGGCGGGTGCTGGACGCCGGTATTGCGCTCGTGATGATCGCGCTGGGGATCTCGCTGCTGGTCAACTGAGTGAAATCCGCCCTTGCCGAACCATTTGGTTCGGTGTTAGCGTCGTTCCCGAACCAACTGACTTGGGAGAAATCATGGACGCCGAGAAGGCCCGCACCCGCTTCGCCGAACTTCGTGACCAGCGAGACGTCAGCCCGGCTGACCTCGACGAAATCTGGGCGGCCCTCGATACCGTCCGTCTCGAGGAGATGCTCGGCAATTGGAAGGGCGACGAGTTCCACACCGGGCACAAGATGAATGGTCAGTTGGAGGCCGCGCGCTGGTACGGCAAGATCTTCAAATCCATCAACGATGTCGAGCCCATCGTCTGTTATGGCGAGGATGGAAACCTCTTCTCCAACAACGAGTTAAGTCTCGGTGGCGCGACACTATGGGATATCGAGTTCCGCTCCGAGCTCACCGCCACGATGGTGTATGACGGGCAGCCCGTCTTCGATCACTTCAAGCGGGTCGACGAGAACACCCTAATGGGCATCATGAACGGCAAGCGCCAGCGCGCCAGCGGCAGCTACCTCTACTTCATCCTCGAACGCGACCGGTGAAGATCACTGCAGCCCTGAGTCATTCGCCGGATTCTCCCTTCATCCTGGAAGAGCTGGAACTGGACGAGCCGCGCCCCGACGAGGTGCTGGTCAAAATTCACGCCACCGGCCTGTGCCACACCGACCTGGCCTTCAAGTCCCAGGTTCGCGGCCCCGCCGTGCTCGGTCACGAAGGCGCTGGCATCGTTGAGGCGGTTGGCGACCAGGTAGACGGAATCCAACCGGGCGATCGGGTGGTGCTCAGTTACCGCAGCTGCGGGCACTGTCGGCAATGCGCCGCAGGCGAACGTGCGTACTGTTCGCGCTCCGCCCGGCTCAACCTATCGGGTACGCGGGCAGACGGTTCATCGACGTTGTCTCAGAAGGGGGCCCCGCTCTTCGGTTCCTTTTTCGGCCAATCCAGCTTCGCCCAGTACGCCCTCGCCGCCGACGACAACGTCGTCGTCGTAGACCCGTCGACCGACCTCGCCGTCGCCGCACCGCTCGGGTGCGGATTCCAGACGGGTGCCGGTGCGGTGCTGAATGTTCTTGCACCCAGCTCCGACTCACGCCTGGTCGTATTCGGCGCAGGTGGCGTGGGCCTTGCCGCGGTGATGGCCGCGCACGCGCTCGGTGTCGAGACGATCATCGCCGTAGACCCGGTGGCCTCCCGCCGCGCCAAGGCCGCCGAGCTCGGTGCAACCCACACCCTCGACCCGACAGCCGAAGACGTGGCCGAGGTGGCACGCGGTGCCACCCATGCACTCGACACGACCGCCAACCCCGGCGTCATCGCCACCGCGCTCGGCCTGCTGCGGCAACGCGGGGTACTGGTTCTGGTGGGACTGGGCGCTGCGCCCGGGACAATCGACCTCAACGATCTGATGCTCGGCGGCAAGACGATTCGTGGGTGCATCGAAGGGGACGCCAACCCAAAGGAGTTCATTCCGGAACTGCTGCAGATGCACGCGCAGGGTCGCTTCCCCATGGAATCGCTTATCAGCACCTACGCGGCGCGCGATATCGATCGCGCCGTCGCGGACGCACGATCCGGTAGCGCGATCAAACCGGTGCTGATCTGGTGAGCGCCATGCGGGCGGCCGGGCAGGCCACGCACGACAGAATCATGGCCGCGGCCAAGACCGAGTTCACCGAGTACGGCTTCGCCGGCGCTCGGCTGAACCGGATTGCCACCAACGCGAAGGCGAGCAAGGAGCGACTGTACAGCTACTTTGAGAGCAAGGAACAACTCTTCGAAGCGGTTGTGGCTCAATGGATTAGTGACGCGCCGTATAAGGTTCCGCTGCGCGCCGAGGACGTGCCGGGCTACGTCGCGGGACTATTCGACAATATCGTCGCCGACCCGCAGGGCGCACGATTGCAGCGCTGGATCGAGTTGGAAGCCCCCGACGGGATGTTCGGCGACCACGTGCTGCGCCACATCTTTCAGGCGAAGCTCGATGCCATCCGCCAGGGGCAGCAGGCCGGGATCATCGACCCGGCGTGGGACCCCATGAGTCTGCTCATGATGCTCATCGATATCGCCTACTCGATGGCGGCGAGCGGGTTTGGTATCGACCGGATTGTCGGTGAACAGCCGCGTGCCGACAGTGTCGCGGATCGCCGGGCCGCTGCCGCGGAGGCGGCGCGACGGTTGGTGGGCCGTCGATAAGACACCGACGGTGCGAGGACTACCAGCGGTGTTCGCGCCCCCGGTCACGGTACCAATCGATGAGCTCGGGAGCATCGACTGACCGCGGATCCAGCGACACGTCGGTACGCCCCGCGAGCACACCGCAGATCGGCACCTCAAGCTTCTTGCCGGTGCGGGTATGCGGTATCCCGGGCGCCTCGATCACCTCGTCGGGAACATGCCGGGGTGACAGCCGCTTTCGGATCTGCTGCGCGATCTTGCCCGCGAGTTCCGCATCGAAACGGGTTCCTGGTGCGAGAGTGACGAATAGCGGCATCCAGTAGGCACCGTCGGGTCCATCTACCCCCAGCACGAATGCCTCGGCAATCTCGTCCAGGGATTCGACAACCTCGTAGATATCGGCCGAACCCATCCTGATGCCGTTGCGGTTAAGCGTGGCGTCGCTGCGGCCGTGGATCACCAACGAGCCGCGACCGGTAACCGTCACCCAGTCGCCATGCCGCCACACGCCCGGCGCCAATCCGTCGGCCCATTCATGCTCGAAATATGCTGCCCGGTACCGTGACCCGTCTTCGTCTTGCCAGAACGCGACCGGCATGGACGGCATCGGGCTCAGGATCACCATCTCACCGACCTCGTCGACAAGCGCGCGACGCTCCCGCGACCAACTGTGCAGATCCGTCCCCAAGTACCGCACGGAAAGCTCACCCGGCCGGGGCGGGACACCCGTGGTGCCACCGGCGAAAGCAGTGCAGACATCGGTCCCGCCCGATAACGAGGACACCGCCACATCCGAGCCAATATATGTACCGGCCCAATGGAAGAGCTCAGGTGACAGCGGTGACCCGCTGCTGCCGACAGTTCTCAGCCGACGCAAATCGTGCGTGGACGCCGGTGTGGTCTCAGCCTTGCGACACGCCTGCAGATGCCCCGGACTGGTTCCGAAGTAGGTGACCTTCTCCGCCTCGATCAGTTCCCATAGCCGTCCGGCATCCGGGAACATCGGGTGGCCACTGAAGCACATGACGGTCGCCCCCACCAACAGTCCACCCAGCCGGTAGTTCCACATCATCCAGGACAGCGCCGTCTGCCAATAGAAGACATCGCCCGGTCCGATATCACCATGCAGGCCAACTACTTTCAAATGCTCGAGAATCACCCCGCCGTGACCGTGCACGATACCCTTGGGTTTACCCGTGGTCCCGGAGCTAAAAAGCACCCACAGTTGATGGTCGAACGGCACCGGCTCAGTGGTCGGTTCTGCTGCACCCGTGGGTAACTCGAGTATCACCGGCGGGTTGCCCGGGAGTAGCCGACGAAGCTCCTCGACGTCGGCGCGTTTGTCGACCCAACGCCCGTTGTACTGATATCCCGCACTGGCGAACAACACCGCGGGATTCAGCTGGCCCAGACGAGCGGCCGCACCCTCTGGGGCGTAGTCCTGGCCGCAACCCGACCACACCGCCCCAAGGGCGGCGGTCGCAAGAAAGGCGATCATCGCCTCGGGGATATCCGGGAGGTAGGCGGCGACGCAATCGCCCCGCCGCACGCCCAGGCGGCGTAGTTCAGCGGCCACCGCGCCGATCCGTTGTGGAAGCTCTTTCCAGCTGATCTCGGTACGGCGCCCCGTCTCGTCAACACCCACGATGGCCGGCCCCGGCCTGCCTGCATGCCGGAGGACCTGGTCGACATAGTTGAGCCGTACACCCGGAAACCATTGCGCTCCAGGCATCACGGATTCAGGCAGGATGCCGCCATCACCGTCCCGCAGCCCCGTGCCGCTGACGCCATAGAACTCCCACAACGCTCGCCAGAACTGCGGGATGGCCTCGACGGACCAACGCCACACCTCGGAGTAGTCGCCGTTCGGTGCGCCGTAGTGTGCCGACGCGTACTCGACAAACCGGGTGTACGTACTCTCGCTCACGTCGCCGTCTCCCTCAGTCCGAGTAGCTCAACGGTTCGCTCGCGCATCTCAATCTTGCGTACCTTCCCCGTCACGGTCATCGGGAAACTCTCCACGATCTGTATATAGCGGGGAATCTTGTAATGCGCGAGACGGCCACTCGCATACGCACGCACCGAATCCGCATTAAGAGGCTTCCGCCCGCTTCTCATGCGAATCCAGGCACAGAGTTCCTCACCGTACTTCTCGTCAGGAACCCCGATCACCTGGACGTCTTCGATATCGGGATGCAACAGGAGAAACTCTTCGATCTCGCGCGGGTACACATTCTCGCCGCCGCGGATGACCATGTCCTTGATGCGCCCGATGATGGTGCAGTAGCCGTCTTCTCGCATCACCGCGAGATCGCCGGTGTGCATCCATCCGTCGACGAGCACCTCGCGGGTCTTGTCCGGCTCATTCCAGTAACCGAGCATCACCGAGTAACCCCCCGTGCACAACTCGCCGGGGCTGCCGCGATCTACCACGGCACCGGTATCGGGGTCGACGATCTTGACCTCGACATGTGGGTGCGGGCGCCCCACTGTTGCGGTGCGCCGCTCCATATCGTCGTCGATGAGCGTTTGGCATGACACCGGCGAGGTTTCGGTCATGCCGTAGGCGATGGCGACCTCGGTCATATGCATCTCGTCGACGCAGCGGCGCATGACCTCAATGGGGCAGACCGATCCGGCCATGATCCCGGTGCGCAATGAGGACAGGTCCCGGCGGGGAAAGTCGGCGTGCTCCAACATCGCGATGAACATCGTCGGCACGCCATAGACACCGACGCAAGCCTCGCGCTCGATGGCCTCCAAGGTTGCCGCCGGGTCGAATCCGGGTGCCGGGATAACCATGGTGGCTCCGTGCGTGGTGCATCCCAGGTTTCCCATCACCATCCCGAAACAGTGATAGAACGGCACCGGAACGCAGAGGCGATCACCGGGTGCAAGGTTGATCAGATCCGTGACAAAGAACCCGTTGTTGAGGATGTTGCGATGCGAGAGGGTCGCACCCTTGGGGTAACCCGTTGTACCCGAGGTGTACTGGATGTTGATGGGGTCGATGTTGGACAGCTCCGCCATCGCGGCACGCAACCGCTCGACGGGAATCTGTTCCGCGCCCCCGACCAGCTGCCCCCAGTCCGCGGTACCGATGAACACCACCTCACGCAGCGACGGCACCTGTGGACGCGCCTGCTCAACCATCGCCGCATAGTCCGAAGATTTGAAGGCCGTCGCCGAGATAAGGGTCCGGACCCCGGACTGATTGAGTGCGTACGCAAGCTCATGCATGCGGTAGGCGGGGTTGATGTTGACCAGGATGGCACCGATCTTCGCGGTGGCGTACTGCGTCAACACCCATTCCGCGCAGTTGGGTGCCCAGATTCCGACCCGATCGCCGCGAACAACGCCCAATGACATCAACCCGCGCGCAACGCGATTGACCTCCTCGTCGAGCTCGCGATAAGTCCACCGGCGGTCTCCGGCCACGTCAACGAGGGCCTCGATCTCCGGGTACATGGTGGCGGTGCGCTCGAAGTTCTGGCCGATCGTCTCGTCAAGAACGGGACGGGCGGACGGCCCCGCGTCATAGGACTTCATCAACTCTCGCTTCACCAGCTCACGGTCGAAGACGACCTTAATGACCCGGACACCGCGGTTGTCGTGAAACTGCGAAGCCCCCGCGAACACTGATCGCAGCTACTCTCGATATGTGCAGCCCGCGATACTGACCCGCCGCGGGTTCCTTGCTGCCGGTGCCGCCCTCGCCGCGGGGACCGCGCTGGCCGCCTGCTCGGACGACTCAGCCTCCGCACCGGAGCCCAACGGTGCCGTCGTCATCAAGCACGCATTCGGTAAGACCGAGGTCAAGGCACCGCCGCAGCGCATCGTCAGCGCCGGATACACCGAACACGACTATCTGCTGGCGCTCGGCGTCATCCCGATCGCGGTCACCGAGTGGTACGGCGGCTTCCCCTCCGCCACCTGGCCGTGGGCCACGCAGCGGCTCGGTGCCGCCACCCCCGAGGTGCTCAACCTCACTGACGGGTTGATGATCGACAAGATCGCATCCCTGAAACCCGACCTGATCCTGGCCACCGACGCCGGGCTGGACCAGGACACGTACACCAAGCTCTCGGGTATCGCGCCGACCGTCGCGCAGTCGGGCAAGTACGCCTTCTTCGAGCCGTGGAAGGACGAGGCCAGGGCCATCGGCCAGGCGGTGTTCAAGGCCGCCGAGATGGACGCGTTGGTTCAGGCCGTCGACAACAAGTTCACCGCCGCCGCATCGGCCCACACCGGCTTCAAAGACAAGAAGGTCATCTATCTGCAAGGCGAATTGCTCGACGGGCAGGCCATCGCGTACCGGTCCGGACCGCGTACCGGGTTCCTCACCGCCCTCGGGCTGACCGTGTCCACCGCGCTGGACGGCTTCGCCAAGGGTGACCAACTCGCGTACCTTCCGCTCGACCAGCTCTCCACCGTGCTCGGCCAGGCCGATGTGCTGCTGTGGGGCACCGAATCCGATGAGCAGACCGCCGCGCTGCAGGCCGATCCAACGATCACCAAGCTCGACGTGCGTAATCGCAGCATCTTCGCCGGGAAGGAACTGGCCGGTGCGATCAACTTCAGCTCGCCGTTGAGCCTGACCTACGTGGTGGACAACCTGGTCCCCCAGCTAGCCCGGGTGCTCGGCTGACGTGACCGGCCCCGGCGGGCAGACCACGTGCCCGCCAGCACCTTAGACTTCGCGGAATGCAGACAAGCGAGGTCGAGAAAAGTCCCCAGGATCAGGTGGTCTTCGCGCAGGTGGGGCGAAGCTACTACCCGCTCCTGTCGGCCGTCTTCGTCGGCGTGGTGCTGATTTCGAATGTGGCTGCCACCAAAGCAATTGGCTTTGGTCCCGTTATCGGAGATTGGTCCCTGATCACCGACGGAGCGTTTGTGCTGTTCCCGCTGAGCTATGTGATCGGCGATGTACTCAGCGAGGTCTACGGGTATCGCGCCACCAACCGGGTGATCCTGCTCGGGTTCGCGATGGAGGCACTGGCATGCCTGGTGTTGTGGGCGGCCAAGATCATGCCGGCCGCCGACTTCTATCCCCACCAAGAAGCCTTCGCCACCATTGTCGAGAGCATCACCACCCTCATGGTCGCTGGGCTCGCGGGATACCTTGTCGGACAAACGCTTAACTCTCTTGTCGTGGTGTGGATGAAGAAGCGCACCAAGGAACGCCACCTGTGGGCGCGTCTGATCGGCTCGACGGTCATCGGAGAGTTCGCCGACTCGCTGGTGTTCTGCTCGATTGCGGCCACTGCGCTGGGTATCCATACCTTCGGCCAGCTGGCGACGTACACGGCGCTGGGCTGGATCTTCAAGTCCGTCGTAGAGATCGTGATGCTGCCCGTTACCTATCGGGTGATCGCCTACATCAAGAAGAACGAGCCCACTTATACACAGGCCGGATAAATGCACCCCTAGCCGCGGCCACGGGGGTACCGTCGAAATATGAGTACCGCAACAGATTTGAAGGTGCGGGATCACGGGGACCGGGCATTGTTGCTCGAGTACACGTCTGTGCAGGAAGTGCTGGCCTGGACATCAGCGCTGCAAGCCGCCCCTATCGACGGCGTCACCGATATCGTTCCCGCCTCCCGCACCATCCTGCTGAAACTGCACAGCCCCACCGATCAAGCCAGGGTCCGTCACCGGCTAACACAGCGCACCGTAGCCGCTGGAGTAGCAGAGGCCGCCGAATCGCCACCGGTAACAATCCCGGTCCGATACGACGGCCTCGATCTTGAAGAGGTCGCCGAGAACACGGGTCTGGGTGTGGACGGTGTCATCGCCGCGCATACCGGAACCGTCTGGACGGTCGGATTCTGCGGATTTTCACCGGGTTTCGCGTACCTCGTCGACGGAGACCCGCGCCTCGCCATCCCCCGTCGCGCCGAGCCACGCACCAAGGTGCCCGCCGGGGCGGTCGCGCTCGCCGGGGAGTTCAGCGGGATCTACCCGCGGGAATCCCCCGGTGGCTGGCAACTGATCGGCACTACCGAAGCCGTCATCTGGGACCTCGACCGCAATCCACCGGCACTTCTCACTCCCGGTACCCACGTCAAGTTCCGGGAGGTGACGGCATGAGGCCCACCCTGGAGGTCATGCGCACCGGCCCCCTCGCCCTGATCCAGGACCTCGGCCGCATCGGCAAGGCAGCCATGGGCGTCGGTCGTTCGGGGGCCGCGGACCGCAGATCGCATGCCCTGGCCAATCGGCTGGTGGCCAATCCAGACAATCTGGCCACCATCGAGGTGACCCTGGGCGGTATGTCCTTTCGGGTATCCGGCGGTGACGCGGTTGTGGCCGTCACCGGCGCCGATACCGATCCGTCCGTCAACGGAATTCCCTTTGGCACCAACAGCATTGCCCAGGTTCAGGATGGCGATGTGGTATCACTCGGCACGCCGCGCAGCGGACTACGCAGCTATGTGGCTGTGCGTGGAGGAGTCAGCGTGGCGCCGGTGATGGGCTCGCGCAGCTTCGACATCATGTCCGGCATCGGCCCCAAGCCGCTACAGGCCGGGGACAGGCTGCCTGTCGGACCGCGGTCCCCGTCATTCCCGGAGATCGAGCAGGCGCCGGTGGCCACCATCACCGATGACATCGTCGAGCTCAAGGTGGTGCCGGGCCCGCGCGATGACTGGTTCGTCGACCCGGATGCACTGGTCCACGGAGACTGGATCGTCTCCGACCGCAGCGATCGAGTGGGCACCCGACTGATCGGCAAGCCTCTCGAGATGCGAGACCCCGCCAGGCAGCTGCCCAGCGAGGGTGTGGTGCGTGGTGCAATCCAGGTACCGCCCGGCGGCCAGCCGGTTATCCTGGGTCCGGACCATCCGGTGACCGGAGGCTATCCCGTGATCGGGGTGATCACTGATCACGACGCCGATCTGGCCGCACAGGTACGGCCAGGACAAACCGTTCGATTCCATTGGTCACGACCGCGCCTCAGCTAGGAGCACCCCGTGTCGACCATGCCGACCGTCCCCGTTATCCGAACCCACACCGCGCGACTCATCCACACCGCCGATCTGGATAGCGAAACACGCTTCACAGCAAGGGAATTGCTGGTCGAGGCATTTGAGGGCGATTTCACCGAGGAAGACTGGGAACACTGCCTGGGCGGGATGCACGCACTCATCTGGTATCACGGAACACTCATCGCGCACGCCGCGGTGATCCAGCGTCGGCTACTGCACCAGGGGCGTGCGCTACGCACCGGTTATGTGGAAGGCGTTGCAGTAGATAGCGATTGGCGTGGACACGGACTCGGCAGGGCGATCATGGATGCGGCCGAACAAGTTCTGCGTGGCGCCTACGAGCTGGGTGCTTTGAGCGCCGACGACGAGGTTGCCCCGTTCTATCGCGCCCGCGGCTGGGTTCCTTGGCTCGGAACCACTCCCGTCCTGACGGCCGACGGCATTGTGCCCGCCGCGGGCGAGGGCGTGCATGTGCTGCCGATGAGTTCCGGGGTCGACCCCTCCGGCTCGCTGACCTGCGATTGGCGCGGCGGCGACGCCTGGTGATGGCCTCGGCGGCGTAGGAAGATCCAGATCACCGCGATCACGAACGCCAGCCGCGCGGCGCTACCCGCGGTCGCGAGTAGCCCGTTGAGCACCTGCGCGACGTCGACCGAGTAACGCAGGATGATGCCCGCCATCACCGCGGCCTGTACCAACTCCAGCGCGCCGACAATCAGGCAGAGCCGCACATGCATCCGGTGATAGGCGCGCAGGTCCGCATCACTCCAGTGATGACGTGCCACCCACCCGGGGCGAATCATGTCGACGACGATCTCGGTGAGCGGTCGTTTCGTCAGGCAGCTGCCGATATAGAACAACCCGAACAGCACCACCGGGACGACGTGTGTGAGCTGTGCGAGCCGCGGCGAGCTGGTGAGCAGCGCAACCACGAGAGTCGCGCCGTGCATCAGCATGATGAAGCCGGCGACGATATCGAATCGCTTATCCCGCAAGGCTGTGTAGACGACGCGGATCGCCGACACCACCGCCGCGGCCATCAGCGCATGCAACTCCGAAGCACCCAACAGGCGCATCCCGTAGTACGTTCCTAGTCCGAGCCCGGCACTCACCAACGCATGCCGAAGCGTGAATTTCCCTGAGCCGAATTCTTTTGCGCCCTTACCCAACCCGCTCACTACAGCGACGGTACCGATGCAATCTGAGAGACCCTGAGAAAACGCGTCTACCGGCCGACCACCGCTCGTTCCTTGCGGCGCAGGTACATCCGGATCGCAACGACGACGCCCACGATGAGACCGCCGGTGGTCAGCATCGACACCACCGGGTTGACGGCCTGTACGACGTCGACCGAGAAGCTGTAAATGATCACCACCATCAGGGCGCAGAACAGCAGGCTGAAGACACCGCACCAGAAACTGACATGCACATGTAGCCGGTGATACGAGCGCTGATCCGCATCGGTCCAGCCCTGTTCCTCGGCCAGTTTCTCGACGCCGCCGGGCCACAACTTGGTGACCAGCAACTCCGTCAGCGGTTTACCGATGAGCGCGCTGACCAGGAAGTACGTGGCCAACAGCATGCCGGGTACCTCGTTGGTGACCTGCGACAGGCGTGGGTCGCGGGTCAGCCACGCCATGACGAGACTGACCCCGAAGATCGGCACCACCAGCAGCGAAACCGGGTCGAGGGCCCTCTTCCACGCCATCTTGACCAATGCCTGCGTGGCCGATACCGCTGTCGCGGCCATCAGCGCATGCAGCTCCGAGAATCCGGCCAAACGCAATCCGAAGTAGGCGCACAGCGCGGGTCCTACGTTAAACAGACCTTCCAGCAGCAGCTGACGAGGAGACATGGCGGTTTCGGTCGCGGTGTCCCCGTCAGGCCGTTCACTGGTGACGGTCACCGCGCGACTGTATCCGGTCGTCAGGCCGCAGGCGAGTCGTACGTCAGGCGCTGCAGGTAGCGGCGGATCACCACAATCATGCCGATGATCAGGCCAATTGTCGTTACCAGAGAGAAGACTTGGTTGACTGCCTGCGCAACGTCAACAGAGAAGCTGTAGATGATGACGATCGACAGCGCCGAGAGCAGCACGCTGATGACACCGCACCAGAAACTCACGTGCACATGCATCCGGTGGTACGAGCGGAAGTCGTCCTCGGTCCACTGATGTTCGGCCGCGAGCTGTTCCACTCGTCCGGGCCTCGCCTTGGCGATCATCAGCTCGGTCAGCGGCTTACCGATCAGCGCGCTACCGATGAGGAACAGCGAGAGCAGAATGCCGGGGATGGTGTTGGACACCTGCGCCATACGCGCGTCCTCGGTGACCAGGGCGATAACCAGACTCAGCCCGAAGTTGAACATCAGAAAGCCCGACAAGACGTCGAACTTGCGGTTCTTGGCCACCTTGAACAGCACCTGAATGCCGGAAACAACCGTGGCAGCGATCAATGCGTGGATCTCGGACTGGCCCAACGCGCGCATCGCGTAGTACGTGCCCAGCGTCGGCCCGACACTGGCGAGGACCTGTCTCAACACCTCGCGTGCAGGTGCCTTCTGGTTTTCTTCGGGCTGCTCGGGCACGGCGCGAGGCTACGTGACGAACCTGGGAATCCCGGGCCGGCGCGCATGTTCACCGTGGGCGTACGGGAAACGGAACTTCAGCGCCCATCACTCAAGTTTGTACAAGTGACGGCCGGTTGAGAATCCGGCCCGGCATGAGGAGACAACTATGAGCAATCTGGTGTGGACGCGACGCAGCCCGTTCGCCGAATTCGACGCCCTGGTCCGCCAGTCCTTCGGCCCGGCCACAACCTGGCCGACCCCCGGTTTCGTGCCGGCGGCCGAGATCGTCAAGGACGGGGATGACGCACTGGTACGTCTCGACCTCCCCGGCGTCGACGTCGATAAGGACGTCACCGTCGAGGTGGAGCGCGGCAAGTTGGCGGTATCCGGTGAACGCCGCGACGAGCGCACCGAGGGACGCGTCCGGAACGAGGTCCGCTACGGCACGTTCCGCCGCATTTTCACGCTGCCGACCCATGTGACGGGCGACGCGATATCCGCGAGCTACGACGCAGGCATCCTGACGGTCAAGGTCACCGGCGCGTACGCCAACGCCGAGGCCCAAAAGATCGAGATCACCAAGTAACCGACACGTCGAGAGGAGGGCCCGCGCTACACGGCGCGGGCTTCCCTCTTCTTCGCTTCACGCGCGAGCAGACGATCGCGCTGTTCTTCAAACTTGATTACTTGACCCTTGAGGTCTTCGACGTAGGCGGCAAGTTGCTCACGTCGTTGTTCGCCCTTGGCGCTGAAGTCATTGCGCTCGAAGATCTGCCACTTACGTAGATTCGGCGTCACAACCTCTTCGAGATGCTGACGCGGATCGTAGATACCGTGCTTGGCCATCAGCACGCCGTTGCGGCGGAAATTCGGCATGTTTTGGCCGGGCATCCGGAAGTTCTCCACCACCGCCGCAATGGCTTCCAATGCCTGATCCGGGACCAGATCCAGTGCCGCGCTGCACATGTTCCGGTAGAAGATCATGTGCAGGTTTTCGTCGGCCGCGATGCGTTGCAGCATCCGGTCTGCGATCGGGTCATTGCACGCCTTGCCGGTGTTGCGATGGCTGACGCGGGTCGCAAGCTCCTGCAGGGTGGTGTACGCGACCGACAGGAGGAAATCGGTCTTGTGCGCATCTTCCTCTTCCGCGGTCGTATTGAACCCAGCGGTCATGTGCTCCATGCGAGCCTGCTCCAGCGCCACCGGATCTACACCGCGAGTAACGACGAGGTAGTCCCGGAGCACGATGCCGTGGCGGTTTTCCTCGGCGGTCCACCGGCCCACCCAGGTTCCCCAGGCGCCGTCGAGACCGAAGTACTTGGCAGCTTGGCGGTGGTATGAGGGCAGGTTGTCCTCGGTGAGGAGATTGGTGATCATCGCCGCCTTGGCGACATCGCTGAGCTGAGACTGCTCGGGATCCCAGTCCTCGCCGCCCATCTGCGCAAAGTTGCGGCCGCGGTCCCAGGGAACATAGTCATGCGGATGCCAGTCGGTGGTCACCGACAAATGCCGATTGAGATTGGCTTCAGCAATTGGCTCCAACTCGCTGAGCATCTCCAGATCGGTTAGCTCTCTCGACATCACACCTTGTCTTTCGCGTTGGAAACCCGAGCCTCCAGACAGCGTAACTTACCTGAGCAATGCCATTCCCGACGTTCGTTACTAGACGATAGCAAGCAACCTCCGCGCCAACTGCCCAAATAAACGGGCTAGTACCTCCGTTTCAGCTATCGCAACTGGACAGCGACTCGGAGGGCGCGGAAACTCGAGCCCAAAGCCCCCACACTCTGAAGCCGGCACGTGCGATGCCGCAAACCCGAAACTGTGGCGCGGCGCAATCCCTTCGCCAGTTCTGCACCGGGCACACCCCCCTGGCCGGCCGGTACTTTGGGGCACAACGATCTCGAACATCACGAAAGGTGCAGTAATGCGAACTGCAAAGTGCCACGTGGCAGGCACCGCCATTGCATTCTTGGTCATGTTCGGTGGCTATGGGCTGCACTCGCCGCAACTAGCGCACGCATCGGATTGCGCCGATATCGACCTGTCCTTTGCACGCGGCACAAACGAACCCGCAGGTCTCGGCGATGTCGGGAAATTGTTCACCGACGCGGTGAAAAAGCGGCTGCAGGGCGCCAAGGGAATGAGCATCGACACGTACGGGGTCAACTACCCCGCCAGTATCGACTTCGTCCAGGCCGGCAAGGGGTCGGATGATCTGAGCAAGCACATCCAGAAGACGGCCGCCGACTGCCCGAAGATGAAGTTCGTAGTCGGCGGGTACGCCCAGGGCGCAGCGGTGGTTGATGTGCTGTTGGGCAATACCCCGCCGGGCACCTACACGTTCACGAATCCACTGCCCGCGGGTCTTGAGCAGCGCATCGTCTCCATCGTGCTCTTCGGGGACCCCAAGAACATTCGGCCGCCCGGCGTGGACGTCAATTTGGCGATTCGAGACGACTTGTTGCACAAGGTCATTGACGTGTGCAATCCGGGAGACTTCTTCTGCGATCCCGAGGGCGGGGACATCGTGTCTCACACCACCTACGCCAAGGACAAGCTCACCGATGGCGCGGCCCAGACCGTCGTCGAACGGCTGGTCGCTGCGATGGGCGGCAATACCCCGCAAGCGGCGTAGACACCGTCCGTTTCATCGGTTACGACGCGGACGAACGCCCAGACGCAGGACAATCGCATCACCCCAACCATGACATTGCCGGGGCTGTAGTCACATGTGTACAGTTATGGACGGCCATGGTGTAGACATCTGACTACACCTGCGGAAGTGAAGGGGAAACGCATGAGCAGCGATATTCGCGTGGCGGAATCGGGCGAATACACTTCGCCCGCCCACCCTCCGGAAATCGATGGCATTCCCTGCGCCGACGGACGCGTGCTGCCATCCGGTCCGCTGCCTGGCCGGCCCTATGCCCTACCGGCGGATCTGCTCGTCGAGGAGTTCGGGCCACTCTTCTACGCAAACTTCGGGGTCTCGCGTCGGCTGTATGCCTGCTCGTTGGCACTGGTCGAGGAGCTGTGCGACGAGAGCCGGTTCATCAAGGGCATCACCGATCGGTTGGACCGGTTCCGCCCCCTTGCGGGCGACGGATTGTTCACCGCCTACCCGGGTGAGCCGAACTGGCAGAAAGCCCACGATGTCCTGCTGCCCGGTTTCAGCTATAGCGGTATACGCAACTACCACCCCGCCATGCTCGATATCAACCGTCAGCTCATTGCCAATTGGGACGACAGTGCCGGAGAGCGCCTCGTGGACGTGGCCGAGGATCTGGGCAAGCTCGCCATGGATACGGTCGGGCTGGCTGGTTTCGGGGAAAGGTTCGACTCCTACCGGCACAAGGGGCTCGCGGCAATCCCGTCGAGCTTCGCGGTTGCGATGCAGCAGATGATGACCCCGGAAGGTGGCGAGCAGGATCTGTTCGCGGCGGAACAGCGGAAACTGCATACCTTCATCGATGAGCTCATCGCCCGGCACGGCGAGAGCGCCGCCGCGCACGAAGATCTACTCGGACTGATGCTCGCGCCCGCTTCCGCTGAGACTCCGGCGCTGGAGCTGAGCAGCATTCACTCTCAGGTCCTCACATTCTTGATTGCCGGGCAGGACACTACGTCCACGATGATGCCTACCGCGCTCTACAGCCTGGTGAAGAATCCTGCCGTGCTGCACCGGGCTCAGGCCGAGGTTGACGGGGTGTTCGGGCCCGAGGACGAACACACCCCGACATTCGACGAGATTGGCAAGCTCCGGTACATCCGCCAGATTGTCGACGAGACGTTGCGGCTCTCGCCGCCGGTCCGGGAATTCGACCGGATGGCCACGGAAGACACCCTGCTCGCGGGGCGCTATCCAGTGCAGAAGGGCGAGGTTGTCACCGTCCTCACCACCGCGTTGCACCGGCAGCCACAATGGGGTGACAACGTGGAGATCTTCGACCCCGACCGGTTCTCGCCGGATAGGTCATCCGCGCGGCCGGTGAACCTGTTCAAACCCTTCGGCACCGGTGCCCGGTCGTGCATCGGGCGGCAGTTCGCGCTGCACGAGGCAACGATGGCGATCGCCACGCTGGTACACAGATACCGCTTTATCGACTCTGAGCACTACCAACTACGCACCCATAGCGATCTCCTTCGGAAACCAGTCGGCTTCCGGATTGGTTTGGCGCGGCGCACTTCCCAGGACCGTCGGCATGAGCTGACCGCTGCTCCCGCGACTACACAGGAGACGCGACAACCGGCTGCCACCGCCGCGCCAGGATCGGCACTGGCCGTGTTCCACGGCTCAAATCTCGGCACCTGCCGGGCATTAGCGCACCAGCTCGCAGAGGAAGCGGCCGATCTCGGCTATCAGACAACCGTCGCACCCCTCGATGATGCGGCCGCAGCGCTACCCACCGAGGGCGTGACGCTCGTGGTTGCGGCCTCCTACAACGGTCAGCCGACCGATGACGCCCGGCAGTTTCTCGCCTGGCTCGATAGCGCAGAGGCTGATACCTGCAGCGGGCTGCGCTACGCGGTACTCGGAGTCGGGGACCGGAATTGGGCGGAGACCTACCAGGCAGTGCCGAAGAGGATCGACGAGCGCCTCGCCGCGGCCGGGGGAACACCAATTCTTCCCCGAGGTGAGGCAGACACCTCCGGTGATTTCGCGGGCACCGTCGAGGCCTTCTCGCAAGCCCTCTGGACTTCGTTGGGCGGTGTTTCCGGTCCGGACATTTCTACCGCCCCGGCCGACGGACCTCTCTACGAACTGCGCGCCATCGACGGACCGGTCACGGCGGCGATCGATGCCCGGTTCGAGGTGATACCGATGACCGTCCTGGAGAACCGGGAGCTGGTCAGTGCCGACAACTCACTGGGGCAGGCCAAAAGGCTGGTACGAGTCGCGCTGCCCGAAGACCTCGACTACCGCACCGGGGACCATCTCACGGTCCTCGCGGATAACCTGCCGGAGCTCGTGGACAAGGCAGGGGAACTGCTCGGCCTCATCCTGGACAGGCGCATCTCCGTCAACACCCGGCGCAGCACCCGCCGGGCCATTGCGCTTGACCGCGAAGTGAGTGTGCGCGAGCTGCTCACGCACTTCCTCGAGCTACGCAAACCGGCCACCAGAACCCAGCTGCTCCGGCTGGCGGCGGCCAACCCCTGCCCGCCGGAACGAGCCGCATTGGAGGCACTCGCCGAACATCCGGAGAGCCGATCGCTCGGTATCGCAGGCTGTCTCCTGGAGTTCCCCGCCACCAAGCTGTCCCGCGCCGAACTACTCGAACTGTTCGAGCCGATGACGCCGCGGCACTATTCGATAGCCTCCTCGGCCCGACAGAGTCCGCGAGTCGTCGAACTGGTGGTCAGCGTGCTCGACGCCCCAGCCCGGTCTGGATTCGGAGACTTCCAGGGCGTGGCCTCGAACTATCTCGCCAATGCCATACCGGGACAACAGATCCGGGCACGGGTCGACCAGGCCCGGCAGGCATTCCGCGCCGGGGCCGACCCCGCCCGGAACGTCATCCTCGTGAGCGCCGGTACCGGCGTCGCACCATTCCGGGGCTTTGTCGGTGACCGGGTCGCCGCGCACAGTGCCGGCGAGCCGTACGCACCAGCGCTCTGTTTCTTCGGCGTTCGACACCCGGAAGTGGACTATCTCTTCCGCGAGGAGTTCGAGACGGCGGAGCAGGCGGGTGTGGTGCACATGCGTCCGGCGTTCTCCCGCGCAGCTGAGAACGGCATCAGGTACGTGCAAGACCGGATTGCTGCCGACGCGGACGACGTCTGGGATCTGCTTGGCGATCCGGCCAAGCAAACGCACGTGTACGTCTGTGGCGATGGCGGCAAGATGGCCCCCGCCGTCCGTGAGGCGTTCCTGCATATCTACCGGGAACGCACCCGCGCCAACGATTCTCAGGCCCGGGACTGGCTCATTAACCTGGTCGAGACCGATCGCTACGTCGAGGATGTCTGGACGGAGTAAGGCTTACGGGGCCCGCGTCGCCGGCGCGGTACACGTAGTGTTTTCCTTGCGGTTCCCCCGACTCGTCACAAGTGAGAGAGTGCCTTGAATGCGTAGACGCACATTTCTCGGTTCCGGCACCGTGGCACTGTCCACGGCAGCGCTGGGCCTCACGGGCTCTGGGAGCGCCCATGCCGACGTTCGGCCGACCGGTTCAATTGCATACCCCTTCAGCACAATTGAAGTACCAGCGACCAGCGCACCCTGGACACTCGAAGCAAGCCGCGCCATGCTCTTGGTCCACGACATGCAGCACTATTTCATCAAGGCCTATAAGCCGAACGCCGATCCCGTCGAGACCGTGCTGAAGAACATCAAGAGCCTGCTCGACACGGCGCACGCACATGACGTGCCCGTGCTCTACTCCGCTCAGCCAGGAGGCATGACAGCGGAGCAGCGCGGGCTCTTCGGCAGGCTCTACGGGCCGGGCATGCCAGACGATGATGCCGAGCGGGCAATTGTCGACCCTCTCGCGCCGACCACAACGGATACCGTTCTCACGAAATGGAAGTACAGCGAGTTCTTTCGCTCGGATCTCCTGGAAATCATGCACAATGCCGGCCGGGACCAGCTGATCATCGTCGGCGTCTACGCCTTCTCCGGGATCACCGCTACATCCACCGATGCAGTCCAGAACGACATCCAGGCATTCATCGTCTCCGATGCCGTCGCGGACTACACCGCTGCGCTGCACAACCAGGCGCTGGCCTGGTGCGCGGAGCGGACGGCGAGAATAATGACCACACGGTCAGCGCTAGCAGTACTTGGCAATTCGTAGCAGTTGACGGCAACGACAAAGGCCGCCTGCACAACTCGTGCGGGCGGCCCTTTGCCTTTGCTTAGACGAGTGCGGGCGCGGTGGCCAGCGCCTGCGCGACCCCGGCGATAATCGCCGCGATCTTGAGCGCCTCGAGCACCTGCTCGCGGGTCAGACCGGCCTCACGCAGCACCTTCTCATGCGAGCCGACACAGTAGTGACAGCCGTTGATGGTCGATACCGCGAAGGACCACAGCTCGAACTCCGCCTTGTCGACCCCCGGGTTGCCGATGATGTTCATCCGCAACCCCGGACGCAGGTCATCGTAGGCCCCGTCGAGGAAGCCACGGCCACGGTAGAACACGTTGGTCATCGCCATGATGGACGCCGCACCCAGCGCGGCATCGAGGGCCTCGGGAGTGAGTACGCCCGCGGCCTCCTCGCGAATCTCCTTGAACACCCGCTCGTTCCGAGTGGCCGCTGCCGTCGCCACGAGGGTGCCCCAGAGTTGGCTCGGCGACAGCACGGTAGTGCGAGACACCGAGCCGAGGTTGAGCTTGAGGTCCTTGGCGTACTCGGGCAGCGCCTCTTTCAGGTTGTCAATGCCCACGTCAGACGCCTGCGCTCATCAGCTCGCCCGCATCGATCGTCGGGTCGCCCTTACGCCAGTTGCAGGCGCACAGCTCATCGGACTGCAACGCGTCGAGCACGCGGAGCACCTCTTCGACATTGCGGCCCACGGAACCCGCTGTGACGGAGACGAACTGGATGATGTTGTCGGGATCGACGATGAACGTGGCACGGTCGGCCACACCGTCGGAGTTCAGCACTCCGGCGGCCTCGGCCAGGTCGCGCTTGAGGTCGCTGAGCATCGGGAACGGCAGAGTCTTGAGGTCCTCGTGCTGGGCGCGCCACTGGAAGTGCACGAACTCGTTGTCCACCGAGGCGCCCAGCACCTGAGTGTCACGATCGGCGAACTCGTCGTTCAGACGGCCGAAGGCAGCAATCTCAGTGGGGCACACGAAGGTGAAATCCTTGGGCCAGAAGAAGATCACGCGCCACTTGCCCGGGTGGTCGTCGCTGGTGATGGTGGTGAAGTAGTCGTCGGGCTGCTGCGCGTTCACCTTTGACAGATCGCCACCGATCACCGCAGTCAGGTTGTAGGCCGGGAATTCATCGCCGATGGTCCGCAGAGTCACGATTCTCCTTCACGTATTCGCTGATTTGCTTACTGGCACCATCGTGCCGGAAATACTTCCAAAACAAAACGTGATTGTTCGCACTATATTGATAGGTATGTCCGATCGTAGTTATCAGCCGACGGTGGTCGGCCTACGCGCTTTTGTGGCTATCGCACGTAAACGCCACTTCGGAAGCGCGGCCGCCGAGCTCGGAGTGAGTCAACCCTCGCTCTCACAGGCCCTGTCCATGCTCGAAGAGGGGCTGCGGGTGCAGCTCATCGAACGCAACACCCGCAAGGTGTTGCTCACACCCGAGGGTGAGGCCCTACTGGAGAAGGCCGCAGCCGCGCTGGATGCGGTGGACGAATTCACCTCCGCCGCAAGCGGGGTGCGCGATCCCTTCGCACAGACGCTCCGACTCGGCCTGATCCCCACCGTGGCCCCGTATGTGCTGCCCATGGTGCTCAGCGGCCTGGCCCGCGAATTCCCCGAGATGTCGTTGCGGGTCACCGAGGACCAGACCTCGCGACTGCTGCGATCTCTCGCCGACGGGTCCTTGGATGTCGCGGTGATGGCGCTGCCCGCGCAAACCCACGGCATGGCAGAGATACCCATGTACCGGGAGGACTTCGTTCTCGCCCTCCCGGCCGGACATCCGCTCGCAGGCAGTAAAAACGTCGAGCCCGCCGACCTGGCCGATATGCCACTGCTGTTGCTGGACGAGGGCCATTGCCTTCGCGATCAGGCGCTCGAGGTGTGCCAGCTCGCTGGAGTGCGACCCGATCTGGGCCACACCCGCGCTGCCTCCCTGGCCACCGCCGTGCAGTGCGTCGAGGGCGGACTCGGGGTCACGCTCATCCCCGGTACCGCCGTCACCGCCGAAACCGCGAGGGGCGGGCTGGCCACCGCGACCTTCGCCGCGCCGGTGCCGGGTCGCCGGATCGGCTTGGTGTACCGCGCGATCAGTGGACGCGAGGACGCCTATCGACGGCTAGCCGGCCTGCTGACCCAGCTCGTCTCAGCGGTGCACCCGGTCACCGACTCGCTGGCAGAGATCGTCTAGCGCCAGCGCGCCAGGATCTCCTCGGCCCGCGCCGACAATGCCCGCTGCAGGAACGGCCCGAAGCTGATCCGCCCGACACCCAGCGGACCGAACGAAGCCGGATCATCCACATCGGGCACCGCAATGGCATTCACCGGAAGAGGCAGCTCAGATGTCAAGCGCTGCTGCACATCCGGCGCATGCCTGCCCACCGGATACAGCGAGTCGGCACCGGCCTCGGCGGCGAGCTTCAGCCGTGCGATGGCGCGATCCACCCGATCGGACTCATCCCCGATCTGTCGCAGGATGACATCCGTACGCGCATTGATCACCACCGGCACGCCCGCCTGGTCGGCCGCAAGCCGAAGTGCGCCAACGAGATCCGCGTGCTCCTGCGGCTCGCGGATCCGGCCGCCCTCACTGTGCACGGTGTCCTCGATGTTCAGGCCAACCGCCCCCGCCTCGATCAGTCCCTCAACGAGACGCTGCGCTGTCTGCGCATAACCGGACTCGATATCCACCGATACCGGCACGTCGACCGCCGCGGTGATCTGTGCGACCCGGGTAAGTACGTCCTCGAACGACATCCCCTCCTCATCGGGCTTTCCCAACGAATCGGCGAGCGGATGCGAACCCACCGTCAAGGCCACGAAACCGGCCTCCACAGCGAGTTTCGCCGACCAGGCATCCCACACGGTAGGCAGAAACACCGGATCGCCGGGGACGTGCAGGGACTTCAGCAGGGACGCCTTGGCAGCGAGATCAGTAGACATGCCTACATCCAACCCCGGTTCGTCTGGATTTACTCCACCGGTCCGCCCGCCGAACCACGATGCGCCATCAGACGCGCCACCGCATCGCGCATATGCTCCTCGATCAATCGATACGCCGCGGGCGCGTCACCGGCGCCGATCGCCGCGCAGAGGACTTCATGCTCGCGGACCTGCTCACCGAGGTCGGCGTACGTGCCCTGCAGCTCGCCCAGCAGCATGCGCGTCTCCACCAGCAGAGTGCGCATGGCGCGGCGCAGCCGCGGGCTTCCCGAACAATCGACCAGCACCTGATGAAACTCTTGATCGGCATCGGTGACGGCGACGACATCGCCCCGAGTGGCAGCCTCGGTCATCATTGCCACCGGCACGACCAGCCGACGATAGGTGGTGACGGTATCCCCGGACATGATGCGTTCCAAGGCCGCCCGCTCGATGGCGGCCCGCGCCCGGTAGACGTCCTGGACGTCTTCATCGGTCAGCTCGATGACGAAGATGCCGCGATTGCGCTCGCTGCGCAAAAGACCCTCCGAAACCAGCCGCTGCATGGCCTCGCGCAGCGGTCCTCGGGATACCGCGAATTGCGCCGCCAACGAGGCCTCGCCCAGCTGCGCGCCCGGCGCGAGCACACCCCGCATAATGGCGATCCGCAGCCGCTCGGCAATCAGCTCGGCCGTCGATTGCCGTTCCAGCGGGGCGAATTCCTCAGGTACCAGCGTCGTCATCGTGGATGAGCCACTCGCGCGAAGACCATCATCGTTCTCTCCTGAAAAGCCGCCCCAAACCCGGAATATCGGGCACCTCGTCGATTAATCGCAAACCTTCCCACACCGTCACCTGGTTGGCGGTCAAGACCGTCTTACTCAGGCGTGCTTCGAGCCGCTCGACATGCGCGATGGTGTGCATGGCCGTGTCCGGGATCAGCAGTGCCTGGGCATCAGGGTGGTCATTGGCGTCCGCCAGCTCGTCGACCTGATCTGCGGCGAGCCGGCCCACCTCGGCAGCGGTGTCGATACCCGCCTCACCCATCGCCGCCACTTCGATGTCATGCGCCGCCAGGAAGGCCACGAACAGCTCGGCGATGTCCCGTGGATAGCTGGCGGCTACAGCCACACGTGAAATACCCAAGGCGGCAAGAGCATTGACGAATGCGAAGGAGGTGCTCGATGCGGGGGTTCCGCTGCACTCCGAGAGCCCTGCCACCTGCTCGGCCGCACCCTGCGGCCCGTACACAAAGCTGCCCGAGGTACACGCCCAGACCACTGCGCTCGGCTCGTGCGGCCGCAACAGCCGTGCCCCCTCGGCGAGCCTGTCCGGGCTGCCCAGATCGAGCAGCTCGGGCACGGCGTGCAGGTCGGTGCCGTAGATGTGCACGACGGGGAAGTTCATATCGAGCTGCCGCGCCACCAACGGGTAATCCGATTCCGCGGCGTGGTCGGGATAGATGAAACCCACGGTCGGACGTGCATTAGCCACTCGAACCTCCTCCGAATACATCGCGAAGCCACTTACCGGGTCCCATCATGGGAAGACTCATCCGGTCCAGGCACGCCCAGATGGTCAGTTGGTTGGCCGTCAGTACCGGCTTGCCCAACAGGCCCTCCAAAGGCTCGATCACGTCATAGGTGCGCAGGTTGGTACAGCTGACGAAGATCGCCTCGGCCTCGTCGGTATCGGCGGCCAAGATCCGCTCGGCCACGGTCCGGTAATTGACCTTCCAGATCCCACCGCCCAGGCCCAGGTGATCTGTCCGCACCACCGTTACGCCCAACTCCCCCAGGAACTTCACGAGCAGTTCGGTCAGCTCGGCGTCATAGGGGGTGATGACGCTGATCCGGCTGATATTCAGTGCCGTCACCGCCTCGGCCAGCGCACCCGACGTGGTGACGGCGGACTTGGCGCCGGCCGCCATGATCGCCTCGACCAACGACCGTTCGTGCTCAACTCCCCGGATAAAGCTGCCCGAAGTACACAGATACGCAACGACTTCCGGCTCGACATGCAACACATCGCGGGTGGCCGCTTGCAGGTGACTGGTATTGGACACCAGCTCCGCCATGGCCCGGCTCACCGGCACCGGCTCATACGGGGTGCGGGCGAGATGCAAAGACACCTCCGCGGGAACCCACCGCCACAGCTCACGCTCCAGCGCCAGATCAAAGGGTGCAATGATCCCGATGCCACGCTGGTCGGCCGACTCCGCGAAGTCGGGAAGTGACGTGAAATCCACCGGCAGGACCTAACACTCGCAGCATCGCTCGTCCCCCGAGGCTGCGTCCAACGCCCTTCACGCAAGCGGATCATCGCAACTCAGATTGTTGACAATCATACGATATCTCCATACGGTGTCAACGTGAGTGCGCGTCCAGTTGTCGGGGATGAGCCGCTTGCGCGAAGACCAGTTGTCACTGTGCAGCACTCCTCCAACTCCGTTCCGGACAGGCTCGCCCCGGTGGCCAAGGCCGCGGAGCTACGACTGGTGAAATCCGATCAACTGACGACGGCGTTGCCTGGAGCCGAGATTCTGTTGGTCTACGACTTTCGGTCCTCGGCGTTTCGTGAGGCCTGGCCCGCTGCCGATTCGTTGCGCTGGGTGCATATCGCGTCGACGGGTGTGGACCCCGTGCTGTTCGACGAATTTGTCGAGAGTGATGTGGTGCTCACCAACTCCCGCGGCATCTTCGAACGACCCATCGCAGAGTACGTACTGGCACAGATCCTGGCCTTCGCCAAGGACATCCGCCGCTCCACCCGGGCACAGGCCGCCCTGAGCTGGCGGCATTTCGAATCAGAAGGCATCGAGGGGGTCCCCGTCGCGGTGCTCGGCACCGGGCCGATCGGGCGCGCAATCGCCGCACTACTGACCGCCGCCGGTATGCAGGTCACGGTAATTGGCAGGGCCGAATCCGCTGACCTACCTTCCTATGTGGGCGATATCGAGTATCTGGTGCTGGCGGCACCACTCACGGCACAGACGCGCTACATCGTCAACGCACAGGTGCTCACGGCGATGCGTCCTACCGCTCGGCTGATCAACGTGGGCCGCGGTGAGCTGGTCGGCTCCTGGGACCTGGTGACTGCGCTGAACCAGGGCACCATCGCCGGAGCCGCGCTGGATGTCACCGACCCCGAACCCCTGCCCGTCGGGCATCCGTTGTGGCGCACACCGAATACACACATCACCCCACATAACAGCGGTGACGTCCACGGCTGGTCCGATCGTCTCCAGGACCAGTTCATCGCCAATTTCGAACGGTACCTCCGCGGCGAGGAACTCCTGAACATCGTCGACAAGGACAGGATGCACCGCAATGCATGAACCGACCGACCCCACCGAGATGACGGCCCTCGAACTGGTGACCGCCTACACCTCGGGGGAACTGTCACCCGTCGAGGCGACGGCTGCGGTGCTGTCTCGCATCGCCCAAACAGACAGCGCTATCAATGCTTACTGCCTCGTCGACGAGGAGGCAGCCCTGGCGGCGGCCACCGAATCCGAAGAACGCTGGCGCGGCAACTACACCCGCGGCCTACTCGACGGTGTGCCGATCTCCATCAAGGACGTCTTCCTCACCCAGAACTGGCCCACCCTGCGAGGCTCCGATCTGGTGGATCCCGCCGGCCCGTGGGAGGTGGACAGCCCTGCCGTACACCGCATCCGGGCCGACGGCATGGTCATGGTCGGTAAGACCACCACACCCGAGTTTGCGTGGAAGGGAGTCACCGACAGCCACCAGCGCGGGACCACCCACAACCCCGTCGATCCGCGCCGTACCGCCGGCGGGTCCTCCGGAGGCAGCGCGGCCGCCGTGGCCGCAGGTATGGCACCGATGTCCATCGGCACCGACGGCGGGGGCAGCATCCGGATCCCCGCCAGCTTCTGCGGCGTGGTCGGATTCAAACCCACGCACGGCCGAGTCCCGATGTACCCGATCAGCCCCTTTGGTCCACTGGCACATGGCGGTCCGATCACCCGCACGGTCGAGGACACCGCATTGCTGATGGACATCATCAGCCTGCCGGATCACCGCGACCCCACCTCGCTGTCACCGACGCTCACCACCTACCGCTCGCAGGTATACCGCGATATCACCGGGCTGGATATCGCCTACTCCCCCACCCTCGGTTATGTCGACGTCGATCCCGAGGTCGCCAGGTTGGTTGAAGACGCGGTGAACGCGCTCGACGCGGCCGGGCTCCCTGTCACACACGCCGACCCAGGCTTTACCGATCCGATCGACGCATTCGAAACCCTATGGGCCGCGGGTGCGGCCGCCAGCCTGAACAACTACGGATCCATCGGCGAGGCCGGTGCGAGCATCGATCCGGGACTGGCAGCCATGTGGGGCGCAGGAGCAGGGACCTCCGCCACCGATTACCTGGCGGCACGCAACACGTGTGTGCAATTAGGTATTGCGATGGGCGACTTCCACGAGATGCACAATGTGCTCATCACTCCGACGGTGCCGATCCCGGCCTTCCCGGTGGGAGCCGATGTACCGCCGGAATCCGGTATGCGCTGGTGGGCCCAATGGACACCATTCACCTACCCGTTCAACATGACTCAACAGCCCGCGCTCTCCATTCCGGTGGGCCGGACCTCCGCGGGGCTGCCGGTCGGCATGCAGATCGTGGGCCCGCGACACAGTGACGACCTGGTGCTGGCGGTCGGCCACTTCGCGGAACGGGTGCTCGCGGGCTAGCCGCGAACTGCGATTGGCGTCAGCGCAGCAGTAATTGAACAAGTTCTGCTCGTATGGCAGGCCAATCGTTGCCGGTCATGTGAAGCTGCCGGGGTTCAAAAGCTCTCGCGAAGACGATCCCCCTAATCGCATTGAGTGCCAGCGATGTTCGCAGCGCTATGTTTTCGACCGCGACCGTCTGCTCACCGAGAGCTTTGACGAATATCTCGCCAAAGGACGAGACGATTAACTCGGTTGCGGGCAAGAGGCGTTTACGAAGCTCCGGATCATCCGCCGCAGTCACCCAGAGTTTGAGTCCAAACTCGAACAGCGGATCCGTGTAGTCCTTCCACACGAGGTCGAGCACTGCTTCGGCGCGCTCCGGTTCGGTTATCGGGAGGACATCGAGGCTTTCACGCACGGCCGCGGTGCGTTGCCTGATCGAGTATTCGAGCGCCTCAACGACGAGGTCGATCTTCCGGGGGAAAAAGTGACGACTACCTCCCGATGACACACCGGCGAGGTCGCTGATTCGGCGAACCGTGGTCTTGCTATACCCGACTTCGAGCACCGAAGCGATCGCCGCGTCGATGAGCTTCGCGCGTGTCTCAGCGCGACGCTGCGCCTGAGTCCGCCGACCCGCACTCGTGGAATCGACACCTTCCGAGTCTGTTACTCCACGCATCGGAGGAAATCTACCGGTCATCGCGACCTAGTCGATGTTTCGACTTCCGCCTTCATATACCGCCCGCCTGTGCGGTATGTTTCTTCATGCAGGGCCTAACTGGCCCTGCGGCCGCTTGCCGACGACAACGAAAGTGCAGGTAAAAATGGTTATCTGGGCGCAAAAGCAATCTTCTGACCGCATGGAGACTCCCGCATTCATCAAGAAAAGCCCGGCACGCCTTGCCCTGGCGATCTTCGGATCCGACTCGGTAAGGCCGACGAAGGCGCAGGCGGCCGCGTTCCGGAAGTACCAGACAGTGAGCGACCCCATAGTCGACGAGCTGATCGCAGCGATCAAAAAGTTGCCCAAGGGTGAAGGGCGTGCTCAATTCGAGACGGCCCTGGAATCAGGTATCGAGGCTGTCGAAAGTCCGATTCCGGAGCTCGTGGCATTCATCGAAGAGCTTGAGAACGTGCCGTTCTGGGTCGATTTCGACAAGCTTTTGCTGGCACAGCGGACGGTATCGAGGATTCCGATGCGCACCCAGGTGATGCTGCTTACCTCTATCGCCTTCCCTGTCAGCTACGTATCCTCCAGAGTGAATCAAGTACTCGTACGGGCAGGGGACCTCGATCTCAAGGCACCGTCACGGCTCGCGGAAACCAACGTGTGGTTCTGCGAGTGCGCACTGCCGGGCGGCATGGACCGATTCGGCGAAGGATTCAAGATCACGGCGCGCGTCCGGCTGATTCACGGTTTCATCCGATCTGGAATGAACAGTCTCGACGATTGGAACTACGAAGAGTGGGGCCATCCCGTCAATCAGTCGCACTACACGGTGACGCTGATTCCGATCATGCTGTCGTCGCTGCTGACACTCTTGTTTGGCCATCTACATACCCCACGCGAGAACGATGCGGTACTGCACTTGCTGCGTTACATGGCCCATGTCATGGGCGTGCACCCGGCGCTACAAATCACCTCGTTCGACGAGCTGCTGCGCCTCATCTGGCTCGCGATCTGGTCTGAGTTCGACCCGGACGCATCATCGCCACGATTGACCAAGGCTGCTCTCGATGCGGTACCCGTTCTGTACGGGCTGCCAACAACAGGCCCGCTGGCCCCGGCAATACGATGGGCTTTCCGCCAGATTCACGCCGATATCGCGACCATGGTGTTTGGGCCGTTCTACCGCAAGGCCTTTGGATTACCGCCACTAAGCCCCCTCGTTGCGGTGTTGCCTGTCATAGTGGGCGTCAATCTGCTCTCCGATGCCCTACGCATCATCACCCCGGGCGCTACCCGCCGTCGCTCGATCAAGGGGGCAGCTCAACGTCGTAAGGCACTCAAGGCGATGGCTGAACGAACACAGTCGAATCTCGCATTCACGCGCGACGAATCCAAACCCAGGGATATCGCGGTCGCCGCCAATGCCCCGCATCTGGCGGTGGCGAACTAGATCACATCACGCGCGCGAAGGCCAGCTGCTCTCCTTGGACCCCGGTAAGCCACAGGTCCTGGCACGCCGCGGCGATATCGGCCAGTCCCTCTTCGATGGTCGCGAACACATTGCCCGGCACCCAACCGGCATCGCCGTTGATCAACAGATTGTTCCGACCGTAGAAGATCGCCAGATCGGTGGCACCTTGCGCCGAATGCGCTTCCGACCCCGGCTCGTAACCGTATGCCGGATTCCCGATCTCCCACGGCTCGAAACCGAAGAAGCACACGTCCCCGGGGATCGGGGTAACCGTGGGGTTCTCACGGCCGGGTGCGGGCAGTAGCGGGGGCAGCAGGGTGTACACCTCGTTGCGCGCGTATTTGGCGTGATATGCCTGACCCGTCAACGGTAGCGAATTCCACACCGTCTCACAGGTTCTCGGTGCCTCGGCATCCAGCAGCCGAGCGCGACAGGTGATGCCTCGTTGGGTCAGCGTGATGGAGATGTAGCGATCCATCACAGCCCCGCCAGCACGGAAGTCCAAATGCCGAGGGCATCGGATATCTGATCGGCCGTCACCACCAACGGTGGGATCATGCGCACCACATTCATATGCGGACCGCACATGAGCAAGAGCAGACCCCGCTCGGCGGCGGCGGCCTGCGCGCGCGCAGCGAGTTGAGACGCCGGCTGCGCGTCCTTGCTGAACTCCACGCCGACCATGAGACCGAGTCCGCGCACATCACCGTCAATTCCATTTTCAGCGGCGATCTTTCGCGCACCGTCGAGCAACTCCTGCCCTCGGGCCCGGGAGTTCTCGACGAGCCCTTCCTCGTCGATCACATCGAGGGTGGCCAGCGCCGCCGCGCATGCGACGGCATTGGCCCCGTAGGTGCCACCCTGCGATCCGGGCCAGGCGCGCCCCATCAACTCGGCCGAGGCCGCAATACCCGAAATCGGGAATCCGCTCGCAATCCCCTTGGCCATCACGAGAATATCCGGGATGACACCGAAGTGCCGATACCCGAAATATTCTCCGGTGCGCCCAAATCCGGTCTGCACCTCGTCGAGCACCAGCAGGATGCCATGCTCCCGAGCCCGCGCTGCTATGCCGGTCAGGAACTCGGTATTGGCCGGGATGTATCCGCCCTCCCCCAGCACCGGCTCGACGACCATGGCCGCCACCTGGTTAGGTGCCGTCGCAGTCGCGAACAGGTAGTCGAGCTCTTGCAACGCGAATCGGGTGGCCTCGGCCTCGCTCCAGCCGTACCGATACGCCGTCGGGAATGGCGCGGTGTAGACGCCGGCCATCAGGGGGCCGATTCCCGAGGAGAATCGCGGTCCTGAGGTTGTCATGGTGGCGGCGGCCAGTGTCCGTCCATGAAATCCACCCTGGAAGACAACGATATTCGGGCGACCGGTGGCCTGCCGCGCCAACCGCACGGAGGCCTCAATGGCCTCACTGCCGGAGTTGGCGAAGAACAGCGAATCCAGTTCCGGGGGCAGCACGTCACCAAGGCGACGTACCAGATTCTGCAGCGGGCGGTGCATCACGGTGGTGTATTGCCCGTGGATCAGCGTGGCCACCTGGCGCTGCGCGGCCTCCACCACGCGCGGGTGACAGTGGCCGGTGCTCACCACCCCGATGCCTGCGGTGAAATCCAGGTATTCACGGTTACTTTCGTCGTACAGATAGCAACCCTGGCCTCGCGCCGCCACCACCGCGGTGGCCTGCTTGAGCACGGGCGATAACGCGGTCATGACACCCCTCAACTCCATACGTCCGGAACTATTGTCGATTGTAGACAATCTACCTAGCATGGTGGCATGCATCCCGGCACAGTGTCTACCCCCCTGTCCACCACCGAGACATCGGTGGTCGCCAACGCGGTCGCTCAGCAGGCCCGCCGCGGCCCCACCTTCCCGGTGCTCGACCCCTCCACCGAGGAAGTGCTTGCCGATGTCGCCAATCAGGACGGCGGCGTCGCTCTCACCGCTTTGGACAATGCCGTTGCCGCCCAACGATCCTGGTCCGCAACGACACCGCAGCAGCGTTCCGACGTGCTGATGCGCGCGTATGCGCTGATGATCGAGCGCACCGAGGACCTGGCCCTGCTCATGACGTTGGAGATGGGCAAGCCCCTGGCCGAATCGCGTGGCGAAGTCGCTTATGCGGCAGAGTTCTTCCGCTGGTTCGCCGCTGAAGCGGTGCGTTTGGACGGGGGCCTGATGCTGGCGCCCGACGGTGGGTCGCGGCTGATCGTGACACACCGCCCGGTGGGACCGTGTCTGCTGATCACCCCGTGGAACTTCCCATTGGCCATGGGGACCCGCAAGATCGGCCCTGCCCTTGCCGCGGGCTGCACCTGCCTGCTCAAACCGGCCGAGCAGACCCCGCTGTCGATCCTCGCGCTGCTGGGCATCCTGTGCGAGGCCGGAGTCCCCGACGGAGTCGTATCGGTGATCACCACCGATGATCCCGGAGCCACCATGGCACCGCTACTCGCCGACCCTCGGGTACGCAAGCTCTCCTTCACGGGATCCACCGAAGTGGGTCGCTACCTGCTGGCGCAGTGCGCGCCCACCGTCAGGCGCACCTCGATGGAACTCGGCGGCAACGCGCCTTTCATCGTCTTCGCGGACGCCGACCCCGAAGAAGCCGCGGGCGGCGCTTTCACGGCGAAGATGCGCAACATCGGACAGGCCTGCACCGCCGCCAACAGGATCTACGTGCAGCGCGATATCGCGGAATCCTTCACCGAGGCACTCATCGCGAAGATGGCCGCGCTGCACATGGGACGCGGCACCGAATCCGGGGTGGACGTGGGTCCGCTCATCGACCTGGATGCCGTCGCCAAGGCAGACCGGCTGGTCTCCGATGCCCGGAACCGCGGCGCCACTGTGCGATTGGGCGGAGATATCCCCGACCGCATCGGCTACTTCTATCCTCCGTCGGTGCTGACCGATGTGCCCGATGACAGCGACATGATGCGCACCGAGATCTTCGCGCCGGTCGCGGCCATTGCGACCTTCGACACCGAGGAGGAAGTGATCGCCCGTGCTAATGACTCCGAATTCGGTTTGGTGGCATACCTGTACACCAACGACACCCGCCGCGGATGGCGAGTGGCCGAGGCACTGGAGACCGGCATGGTGGGCCTGAACAGAGGGGTGGTGTCCACCCCTGCCGCCCCGTTCGGGGGTGTCAAGCAGTCCGGGATCGGGCGCGAAGGCGGTTTCGCCGGCATCGAGGAGTTTCTCGAGACCAAGTACATAGGAGCAGCCATATGAGCGGCCGGATAAGAGTTGCAAGCATCCCCGGCGACGGTATCGGCGTCGACGTGACCCGGGAGGCCGTCAAGGTGATGGACGCCGCCACCGGCGCCCGCATCGACTGGACCGAATTCGATTACTCCTGCGAGAGATACGCCAAGACCGGCGCAATGATGCCCGCCGACGCACCCGCGATTTTGGCCACGTTCGACGCGATTCTGCTGGGCGCCGTGGGCTATCCAGGAGTCCCCGACGATGTGTCGTTGTGGGGCCTGCTGATCCCGCTGCGGCGCGCCTTCAACCAGTACGTGAACCTGCGACCGGTGCGTCTGCTGCCGGGTATCGCCTCACCCTTGGCCGGAGTCCCCGCCGACGCACTCTCCATGGTGATCGTGCGCGAGAATACCGAGGGCGAGTACTCGACGATCGGCGGCGTGCAAAACCGCGGCAGCCACAACGAATTCGCGGTACAGGAATCAATTTTCACCCGCATCGGATGCGAGCGAATCATCCGGTACGCGTTCGAGCTGGCCGCCTCGGCGGGTGTCCGGGTCTGCTCGGCGACCAAGTCGAACGGCATCATTCATTCAATGCCGTACTGGGACAGCATCTTCAACCAGATAGCAGCCGAGTACCCGCAGATACCGTCCACATCGATACATGTCGACGCCCTGGCCGCGCGGATGGTGAGCGACCCGGGCAGCCTCGATGTCATCGTCGCCTCCAATCTTTTTGGCGACATCCTCTCGGATCTGGCGGCTGCCGTCACTGGAGGACTCGGGCTTGCAGCATCCGGAAACATCAACCCCGAGCGCACGGCCATCTCGATGTTCGAATCGGTGCACGGCTCCGCACCGGATATCGCCGGACAGGGCATCGCCAATCCCGTCGCGCAGATACTCGCCGGCGCCATGCTCCTGGATCATCTGCACGAGTCCGAGACGGCGAACAAGATCCGCCATGCAGTCGACCAGGTGTTGTCGGAAGGGCGCGTCCGCACCCCCGACCTCGGAGGAACCGCCACCACCGAACAGCTCGGCACTGCAATCGCCGAACGCGCACTGCCTTAGCGTCGAGCGTGGGGGGTATGCACGTATTCGGCGCGATTTTCGTACATAGCACCCACACTCGGCATGCGGTGGCAATCGCCGAATCCGCGCGGTGATCGTGATTTAACCAAGACATCAGTGACTTGTGTCACTTCCCGTTCGGCTCTGCTGGCAAGATGGGTGTCGTAGCCTGTGATCCACGACACCTTCAGCCCAAGGAGTCCGATGTCGACAAAGACGGAGCTCACCGAGCTCAACCAAGCACTTGGCAGCCTGCGCCGGTGTGTCCATTCCCTGCAATCTCGTTACGGCGACCTCCCGGCCGTACGCCGGATCGTCAACGACGTAGAGCGGCTGGACATCGACGCCGCGGACCTGGACCTCGCGCCGCATGAGCACCGCCATGGCAGCAACGAGAAGATTCAGATCCCCGATACCGAATACGACCGCGAATTCTGGGGCGATATCGACGACGAAGGCGTGGGGGGCTATCGATGAGGCCCCCGCTAGCGGGAGGTACCCCCAGCTTGCGCGAAGAGCAAGGAATCAGATGAGCCAAGCCACCGGGGTCTTCTCGCCTTCGCGTGCCAAAATTCAGCAGCGCACGCTGCGCACCGACAAATGGTGGCTCGCACCATTACTCACCAACCTCGGCCTGGCGACCTTCGTCGTCTACGCCACCGTGCGGGCGTTCTGGGGTAGCGCGTACTGGGTGCCGCAGTACCACTACCTGACGCCGTTCTATTCGCCCTGCGTCAGTACCGCCTGCTTACCGGGGTCGAGTCACTTCGGCCACTGGGTAGGTGAGCTGCCGTGGTTCATCCCGATGGCCTTCATCTCGCTGCCGTTCTTGCTGGCATTCCGGCTGACCTGCTACTACTACCGCAAGGCCTACTACAGGTCGGTCTGGCAGTCGCCGACGGCCTGCGCCGTGGCCGAGCCGCACGCCAAGTACTCCGGTGAGACCAAGCTGCCGCTGATCATGCAGAACATTCACCGGTACTTCTTCTACGCCGCGGCACTCATCTCGATCGTCAACACCTACGACGCCGTCGTCGCGTTCCACTCCGAGAAGACCGGCGGTTTCGGGTTCGGCTTGGGCAACGTGATCTTGGTGACCAACGTCGTCCTATTGTGGGTGTACACGATCTCGTGCCACTCCTGCAGGCACGTCACCGGCGGACGACTCAAGCACTTCTCCAAACACCCTGTCCGGTACTGGATCTGGACACAGGTCAGCAAGCTCAACACCCGGCACATGTTGTTCGCCTGGATCACCCTGAGCACGCTGATCCTCACCGACTTTTACATCATGTTGGTGGCCAGCGGAACCATCTCCGACCTTAGATTTGTTGGTTAGCAATCAAATTCACAACGTAGTGGGGTTAATCCATGGCTGAACTCGAACGGCACCAATACGACGTAGTCGTGATCGGTGCCGGTGGCGCCGGACTGCGCGCCGTCATCGAGGCACGTGAGCAGGGCTTCAAGGTCGCTGTGGTCTGCAAGTCGCTGTTCGGCAAGGCGCACACCGTGATGGCCGAGGGCGGCTGCGCGGCATCAATGGGTAACGCCAACGCCAAGGACAGCTGGGAGGTGCACTTCGGCGACACCATGCGCGGCGGCAAGTTCCTGAACAACTGGCGGATGGCAGAGCTGCACGCCAAGGAGGCGCCGGACCGGGTCTGGGAGCTGGAAACCTATGGCGCACTGTTTGACCGGACCAAGGACGGCCGGATCAGCCAGCGCAACTTCGGCGGCCACACCTACCCGCGGCTGGCACACGTCGGTGACCGCACCGGCCTGGAGATCATCCGCACCATGCAACAGAAGATCGTTTCTCTGCAGCAGGAGGATTTCGCCGAAACCGGCGACTATGAGGCCCGCATCAAGATCTTCCACGAATGCACCATCACCGACCTGCTCAAGGACGGCGACCGGATCGCCGGCGCGTTCGGATACTGGCGCGAAAGCGGGCGCTTCATCCTGTTCGAGGCTCCCGCAGTGGTTTTGGCAACGGGCGGTATCGGCAAGTCATTCAAGGTGTCCTCGAACTCCTGGGAGTACACCGGCGACGGGCATGCCCTGGCGCTGCGCGCCGGCGGGACGCTGATCAACATGGAGTTCATCCAGTTTCACCCGACCGGCATGGTCTGGCCGCCCTCGGTCAAAGGCATCCTGGTCACCGAGGGTGTACGCGGTGACGGTGGCGTGCTCAAGAACTCCGAAGGCAAGCGGTTCATGTTCGACTACATCCCCGCGGTGTTCAAGGGCCAGTACGCCGAAACCGAGGAAGAAGCCGACCAGTGGCTCAAGGACAACGACTCCGCACGACGTACCCCCGACCTGCTGCCCCGTGACGAGGTGGCCCGGGCCATCAACTCCGAAGTCAAGGCCGGCCGCGGCACCCCGCACGGCGGCGTTTACCTGGACATCGCCTCGCGTATCCCCACCGAGGAGATCAAGAAGCGGCTGCCCTCGATGTACCACCAGTTCAAGGAACTGGCCGAGGTCGACATCACCAAAGACGATATGGAAGTCGGGCCGACCTGCCACTACGTGATGGGCGGTATCGAGGTCGATCCCGATAGCGGCGCCGCGACTGTGCCCGGCCTCTTCGCGGCCGGTGAATGCTCCGGTGGCATGCACGGCTCAAACCGGTTGGGCGGCAACTCCCTTTCCGACCTGCTGGTGTTCGGCAGGCGTGCCGGCCTCGGTGCCGCCGAGTACGTCAAGACGCTCGCGTCTCGCCCACAGGTGTCCGAGACCGACATCGATAAGGCCGCCCAACTCGCCCTGGTCCCGTTCAACGGCCCCCCCGACGGCGGCGCCTTCGAAAACCCGTACACCCTGCACACCGATTTGCAGCAGTCGATGAACGACCTCGTCGGCATCATCCGCAAGGAGGAGGAAGTCGAGCAGGCCCTGGTCAAGCTGAACGAACTCAAGGAACGCTTCAAACGCGTTGCAGTAGAGGGGCATCGGCAGTTCAACCCAGGCTGGCATTTGGCGATCGACATGCGCAACATGCTGCTGGTCAGCGAATGCGTGGCCAAGGCAGCATTGCTGCGCACCGAGAGCCGCGGCGGGCACACCCGCGACGACCACCCAAGCATGGACGCCACTTGGCGCAAGACGCTACTGGTGTGTAGCACCACCGGCGGCGATCCGGCGGTTCCCGATGTACTCGTCACCCCGGAGCCCCAAATTCCTTTGCGTTCAGATCTTTTGGACATTTTTGAGATCACCGAACTGGAGAAGTACTTCACGCCCGAAGAACTGGCAGAACACTCCGAGAGGAAATCCTGACGTGAGCTACGACGCGCATCTCCGGGTCTGGCGGGGCGACGACGATGGCGGCGAGCTTGTCGACTACACCGTCCCCGTGAACGAGGGCGAGGTAGTGCTCGACATCATCCATCGCCTGCAAGCGACTCAGACCACGGACCTGGCGGTGCGCTGGAACTGCAAGGCAGGCAAGTGTGGCTCCTGCTCGGCGGAGATCAACGGCCGTCCCCGGCTGCTGTGCATGACCAGGATGTCGACATTCGACGAGTCCGATACCGTCACGGTCACCCCGTTGCGCGCTTTCCCCGTGATCCGAGACCTGGTCACCGACGTGTCGTTCAACTATCAAAAGGCCAGGGAAATCCAATCATTCACTCCGCCCAAAGATCTGCAGCCTGGCGAGTACCGGATGCAGCAGGAGGATGTGGAGCGGTCGCAGGAGTTCCGCAAGTGCATCGAATGCTTCCTGTGCCAGAACACCTGTCACGTGGTGCGTGACCATGAGGAGAACAAGAAGGCCTTCGCCGGACCGCGCTATTTGATGCGCGTGGCCGAGCTGGAAATGCACCCCCTCGACGTCGCCGACCGTCGCGAAGCGGCGCAGGAAGAACTCGGCCTCGGCTACTGCAATATCACCAAATGCTGCACCGAGGTATGCCCGGAAGGCATACACATCACCGATAACGCGCTGATCCCGATGAAGGAACGCATCGCCGATCGTAAGTACGACCCGATCGTATGGTTGGGCAACAAGTTGTTCCGCCGATAGAGCGGATGGCGAAAATCTGGTGTCCGATCACAACCCCGAACCCGGCACGTAACCGCATACTCGTTCGCTAGGTTTGGTGCCATGGAAAACTGGCAGGTCATTGTCATCGCGGCCGTGTGCCTGGCCGGCGCCGGAGCAATAGCGGGCTTGATCTTATTGGCGGTCCTTGCCGCGGGCGGTATCTCGGCGGCACGGTTCAACCTCACCACCGTGTCCGCCGATCAGCTGCCCGAATACCTCGCCTCAGGGGCCTCATTCGCGATTTCCGTGCAACGCGACTTCCCCAACCCGCCCGACCAGGTGTTCAAGGCCCTCCTCGACGAGCGATTCATGAGCTGGGTCCCGCTCACCAAGGGTGTCGACTACGCAGGCACCGCATCCCGCGAGGTCGGAACCAAGCGGGCCTTCGTCAACACCTTCGCCGTGCTGGCCGAACAGATCGTCGTCAACGAACCCAACCAGCGCCTTGGTGTCACCATCACCGGGTTTTCCGTTCCGCTGGTGCTGGATTCGGCCGCCGAGATCTTCGAAGTGACCGCCAACGGACAGGGCGGCACTCGGCTCACCTGGAACGTGGGCGGCACCCCGAAGTGGGTGGGCTGGCTACCGCTGCGCTGGGCTGCACCCTTCGTTCGTCCGGTGGCCAAGTGGCAGATCGGCAAGCTCAGTTCCATCATGGGCGGACGCTGAGCTCCAAGTAGTCGCCCGGGACTTTGTGGCCTGCGACCAATGCTCACCCCTGGGTAATGCGAGCAGCATCGAAATATGGGTGACACCGTGAGCGTCGCAGATATTCGCACTGCCATCAAGGAGCTCTTGTTGCGCGCCGATCTCGCCGATCGCGAAGGTCGCGCCGATGATTCACGCGAGCTACGCGATCGCGTCCGCGGATACCAAGAAGAACTCGCCAAGCGTCCCTAGGCCGTAGCGCCCCTGGGATGTATCGGCGCAGGCCCTTTGTATGCGGTTGCATCTATATAGATGAAATGTAATATTGGCGTCATGGACGTCTTCGAAGCGGTCGCCGAACCAAGCCGACGCGTGCTGCTCGATGCCCTGGCCACCGGCGAACGCACAGCTGGGGAGCTCGTCGCGACACTGCCCGGCCTCACCCAACCCACCGTTTCGCGACACCTGCGAGTACTGCGCGAAGTGGGCCTGGTGGAAGTCAGACCGGACGCGCAGCGCCGGATCTACGCACTGCGCGCCGATGGCCTGGTGCAGATCGACGAATGGATCGAGCAATACCGCCACTTCTGGAACACCCACCTCGACGCACTGGAAAAGCACCTGGCGCGCACCCACAAGGAGAAACCGTGAACAACCGATTCGGACAACTCACCGTGGATGGCGACCGCGCCGCCCTCACCTTCGAACGGCGCCTGCCCTACCCGGTGGAGACGGTGTGGTCGGCAATCGCGGACCCCGAACAGCGTCGCGCCTGGATCGGCGAGACCACCTTGGAGACCCGCACGGGCGGGCAATTCCAGATGGTCCCGTCCGGTCCACCCCTGCCAACCGAGGCCAAGCGGGTTACCGGTCGCGTTCTGGTCTGGGAGCCGCCGCACGTCCTCGAACACGAGTGGAAACAGGCGATCCTCGATGAGCCGCATGCGCGAAGAGGATCAGAACCCGCGCATAGCGTGGTCCGATACGAGCTGAGCGCCGACGGCGACGGGACCTTGCTGCGATTCACTCACCGCGGTCTGAGCGTGCAGCACGCCAACGGTTTCCGCCCGGGAACCCATGCCTTCTTCGACCGCCTCATCGCCTACCTCGACGGCGAGCCGATGCCGGAATGGGGACAGCGCTATCAGGAAATCGCCGCCCTCATTGCCGCAGACGCGGCGAACTGAAAGGAATAACCATGTCCCCCAGTGCTTTTCCAGGCAACAACGGACCCCGCGTCACCATCGTGTACCACTCCGGTTTCGGCCATACCGCCACCCTGGCCCATGCCGTCGCCGACGGCGCCCGCGACGGAGGCGCAGATGTAACACTGATTTCTGCAGGTTCCATGACGGACGCCGACTGGGACACCGTGGACTCCGCGGATGCCCTGATTTTCGGCAGCGCCGTCTACATGGGAAACGTGGCCGCGGGTTTCCAGGCCTTCGCCGAAAAGACGGGCCGGCGATGCCAGGCCGGGGCCTGGCAAGACAAGGTGGCTGCGGGATTCGTGAATTCCGGCGCCAAGGCCGGGGACAAGCTGCATGCGTTGACCTCGCTGGCCGTATTCGCCGCACAGCACCATATGCATTGGGTGAGCCTCGGACTCGGCGCCGGATGGAACAGCGCCGCCGGCAGCGAGCACGATCTCAACCGGCTCGGCTTCTGGCTGGGCGCGGGTGCACAGACCGATGTCGACGCCAATGCGGACCAAGTCCATCCCGCCGACCTGCAGACCTGCCGCCACCTGGGGGAACGCGTCGCCACCGTGACGCGGCAGCTGGTCGCGGGACGGCTTGCGGCAGCCGTCTAACGACCCGCCCACTGAATCTCGATACCGCCTGCGGCAACCTGTTGACCCGGCCGGGACGTCACCTGCACCTCGACTTCCCGACCGGTCTTCTTGTCGATCAAGGCCAGCGGCTTGTGACCGTCTTGCAAGTACTCGTCTCCCCACTTGAGCAGGGCGATGAGCACCGGGAGGAGATCCTCACCCATTTGGGTCAGGACGTACCCGTCTCGCTCCCGCTGACCGGGATCGCGGTAGGGCACCTTCGCGATGACCCCCGCGGCCTCCAGTTGCCTGAGTGCGCGGGATACCGCAGGCGCAGACACCCCTATTCGTCCCGAAAAATCGTCGAATCGGGTTGAGCCATAGAAGCATTCGCGGACGATCAAGAATGCGGTTTTGGTCCCGAGGAGGTCTAGCGCCTTCCCGATCGAACACGCGCCGGTGTTCCACCGCGAGCGGTCCTGCAGCACTCCCTCGAATTCCATGGTCACCAGCACATTGTAACTAACGCTTGCGTTATCCAGCTAGGGCCGCTACCGTTCTAACTAACGTAATCGTTAGTTAGGAGTGAGGCATGATCGAAGGCAAGGTAGTTCTGGTCACCGGAGGACGCCGCGGTCTGGGCGCGGCGATCGTCGACGAGGTGCTGGCCCGCGGAGCGCGCAAGGTCTACAGCACTGCGCGCGAACCCTTTGAAGACCCGCGCGAGAACGTGGTGACCAAACAACTCGAGGTGACCTCCGAGGCATCGGTAAGCGCCTTGGCCCACGACCTCTCCGACGTCGAAATCGTGGTCAACAACGCGGGTGTGCTCCATCCCGATTCGCTTCTCACCGGTGACTTCGACGGCATCGACGCAACCTTCCAGACCAACGTGTTCGGTCCACTCCGGATCGTCAGGGCATTCGCCCCGATCCTCAAGGCCAACGGTGGCGGAGCCATCGTAAACATCCATTCGGTGCTCTCGTGGCTGGGCGGATCCGGCGCCTATGGGGCGTCGAAGGCCGCCATCTGGTCGGTGACGAACTCGCTGCGCCTGGAGCTGGAACCGCAGAACACCCACGTGCTCGGCGTCCATGCCGGGTTCATCGACACCGACATGGTGTCAGTGCTCGACGTTCCCAAGACACCACCGCGCGTGATCGCCGAACGAATCATGGACGCATTGGACAAGGGCGATAACGAAGTACTGACCGACGACCTCACGACGCAGATCAAGTCGCTGCTGTCCGGCCCCGTCGAGAACCTCGCCTACCGCCCCGGCCACTGACCACTACTTACGGAAGCGACAGTGAGGAGCAAGCCATGCCGCTGTGGACGATCTATCACACGCCAAATGTGTTTTCCGGCAACGAGAAATCCGAACTCGCCAAGAGCATCACCAAGGTATACGTCGCGGTGGGGCTCCCACGGTTCTATGTGGTCACGGTGTTCAAGGAGATTGAACCGTCCGACTTCTACGTTGGCGGTGAACGAACCGAGACAGCAGTACGGATCGTCGTGGATCACATCGCTCGCACCCTGCCCGACAAGGCCGGGCGCGAGCGCATCACCCAGTACATCGGCAGCGTGCTTGCACCACATATGGACAAGGCGGACCTGCACTGGGAGTTCCATATCGACGAGACCAGCGAGGAACTCTGGATGATCAACGGGCTGGTGCCGCCGCCAATGAACTCCGAGGCCGAACGCGAGTGGGCTCGAACCAACAGATCCGACCCCTACCCGGTCAACGTCTGATCAGCTGAGCAACTTACGGAACTTGCTGCGGTGGAAAACGATCGGCGCCACAGCGGAGTGCACGGTCAACCCGTGGATGTTGAGAATGACGATCGCATGGTCACCGGCGGGCACCTCGGACTCGATGGACGTCTCGAGCCAGGCCGTGGTGCCGCCGATGAACACCGCACCGGTGTCGGTGGTCGAGGTGTCGAGCCCGGCGAACCTATCGCCGGTCTTGGCAGCCAGCGTCCGGGCGGCGTCGTCATGCGCCTCCCCGAGCACGCTGATACCCAGGCGTGGGGCCACCCGCAGGTTCGGCCAGGTCGTCGAGGAATTCTGCACACAGAACGCCACCAGCGGCGGGTCCAGAGACACCGGCACAAAGGTGCTGGCTGCCAATCCGGTTCGCGTCCCGCCGATCTCGGCGGCAATCGCGACCACGCCGGTCGGGAAGTGTCCGAACGCTTCACGCAGCGTGGCCGCGTCCAAACTGGTATCGCTCGTCATAAATGGTTGTCACCTCTAGTCTTGCTCCATGACGTCACATGTGACCCTACGCGTCGATGGCCAGGTGGCCCGCGTGACCTTGGCGCGCCCCGAGAAGCTCAACGGACTCACCATCGACATGCTCAACGGGCTCACCGCCGTCGCCCGCCATATTGCCGCGGACACCTCGATTCGGGTGGTGGTGATGTCCGGTGAGGGGGACGCATTTTCCACCGGGCTGGATTTCGCGGCCGCCGGGAAGGAGCCGGCACGCATCGTCGCGAACTTCATTCCGCTGCCCTGGCTGGGCACCAATGGTTTTCAGGAAGCGTGCTGGGCGTGGCGGCGGTTGCGCATTCCGGTGATCGCCGTCATCCACGGCCGTTGCTATGGAGGCGGGCTGCAGCTGGCGCTGGGCGCCGATTTCCGGTTCACCACCCCCGACGCCGAGTTCTCGATCCTGGAAGCAAAGTGGGGTCTGATTCCGGATATGTCAGGCAGCGTCACGCTGAGTCAATTGATCGGGATCGATATCGCGAAGCGGCTGACGATGACCGGCGAGACGTTCGACGGCTTCTACGCCAAGGAGATCGGACTCGTCACCCAGGTGAGCGCTGACCCCGAGGCGGATGCGCGGGAACTCATCGACCAGATTCTGTCCCGCTCCCCCGATTCGGTGGCGGCCACCAAAACCCTCTTCGACAAGGCCTGGTCCATGGTGCCGCGGCGAGCCTTCGGGCTGGAACGCCGCCTGCAGCTGCGGCTCATGCGCGGACCCAACTTCGCTATCGCGCGTAAGGCCGGCATCGACAAGACCGAGCCCCAGTTCAAGGCCCGCAGCATCTAGCGCCCGTGAGCGCCCAGAGCCCCACCCGGCATGTGCTGACCGGCCTTGCCTTGCTGCTGGCCACCGCCGGCGCCGTCTTGGCCGTGACCCTCATCTGGCCGCGTGCGCACGCTCCGGTGGCCGGCGAGGCACCCACAAGCCCGACGGTCGCGAGACCGCCGATGGATCTCGCCGCCTATCTGCCCGACCCCTCCGAGTACCCGCCCGGATTCACCGTGCCCACCCACGACGGCGGGATCGCCCGGGCCGAATTTGTATTCACCACAGCGAGCCCCGGTGAGGCGACCGCCGCGCCGTGCGATCCCGAGGGTGCGATGCCCGCGCAGCCACCTGCCGCAGATACCCCGGCGCAACTGCACCTCTCGAACATGGGCCCTCCTGGTGGGGCGAGTCTGACGATCATGATCGCCGAGGCGGGTACCTGGAAGGACCTTTCCGCCATCCGCACCCGGCTCGCGCAATGCCCCGATCAAGACAGTGCAGGCATCAAGTGCACGGATACCGCACACCAGCCGGTCCCGCCGGTTCCGGCGGACGATCTCATCGCCGTCGAATCGCACTGCCGTGGCAGCTTCGACTTCCGGTACCTGACGTACTACGGCATCGTCCAAGGACGAGTGGTGTCGGTGAACGCCTCGGGTGATGACCCCCGACCCGGCGAGGGCGTACTAGGACTCACGATCCGTAAGCTGCGCGACGGAATCGGCGCCCCCCGCTGAGGGTTGCTTACAAATTCGCGTCTGCCGTGATCTTGTTTCGCTGACTACGCTGCAGGCACGCAGTCGCGGAGCTCGGGCGCCATACCGTACGGGCCCCACATCTGCCGCTCCGCATCCTGTCGCGCCTCGGCCTCGTTACTTCCGCGGCCAATCACGGCGCCGGCCCACTGCTTCATGCCGAAGCCCATACCCGGCATGCTTCCCGGACCGAAACCAGGTGGGCCGAAGTTGTTGTCGGCATACACCTGACACTGGACCGCAACGGGGCCCTCCCCCGGGTTTGCCGACGCGATGGGTGCAGCGAACATCATCGCCGCCAGTCCGATCCCCGCAGCCATCGAACAGATTGTCCGCATGGTTCCTCCTCCTCGGTTTATGGCGATAGTTTGCCACAGCCCGAGTATTACGCGCATCGGCGGTTCGCGGAGCGGAACCAGAGGATCGCCAGGAGGCTAGGTGTTTACGTGTCCATGCGCGCTGGCCACATCGGGATGGGCCCGCAGCCGGCTCTTCCACGCGTTGGCGCCGTACGTCGCGTGAATCGGATCATCGGGATCGACCGTGACACCTCGCACCCGGCCCGCCAACTCCGGTGGCAACTCCAGCGTGGGGATGCGCGCGTCAAGCCTGGGATTGAAGAAGTAGGCAACCGAGATGCGGGGCTCCCCCGTCAGTCTCACCCGATGACGGGTGGCACGCAGATACCCACCACTGGCCCGTTCGAGCAGTTCGCCGATGTTCACGATGAACGCACCCGCACGCCCTGGCGCCTCCAGCCACGTCCCATCCACCTCGACCTCAAGACCTCCGACATCGGGTTCGGCCAGGAGCAGGGTCAGCACACCGGAGTCGCGATGCGCACCCACCCCCTGCGTGGTCGTCCCGCTGACGGGGTACCGGATGACCTTGATCAGCGTCGCGGGTTCGGCACCGAATGCCTCGTCAAACACGCCGCCCGCCGAACCAAGGGCAATGGCCCACTCCTGCAGTAGCTTTCGCCCCACGGCAGCAAGGGCGGCATCCCAGGCCGTGAGCGCCGTCCGCAGCTCGGGAACAGCATCCGGCCACTGGTTGGGCCCCTGCAACCACATGTAGTCGTCGCCGTCCCCGTGAAGATTCGCCTGACGTTCCGGCCCGATGTCGATCTGCTCACGCCAATCGGTCAGCCCGCCTGTCAGCTCTCCACCGAGCCGGGTGAACCCGCGAAAATGCGGGCTTCGCACCATGGCGATCGCGTCTTTGTCCGCCTCCGGTAGAGCGAAAAGTCTGCGAGCAGCCGACAGCACCTCCTCGACAAGCCGAGTCGCAACACCGTGACCGGTGAGGTAAAAGAACCCGACCTCATGGGTGACCTCTCGCAGCTTCGCGCGTAGCTGGTGCGGATCGCCGGATAGGTCGACGACGGGAAGCTCACCCATGCCTCCATGGTCCTCGGCAGGCCTCACCGCGGCCACGGTCTTGACCGTCATGAGGAAATATCCCAAGTACGATGGCCAAACCGTCGGGCGAGAGGGACGCACAGGGGAAATGACGTCATCGGAGAGGCCCTCACCGGGTCCGGGTAGCCAGCGCGCACAAGCCGGCGACCTACCATCGGGGACGGTCGTATCCGGATATCAGGTGGAGCGCGTCCTCGGCCGCGGCGGCATGGGCACCGTGTATCTCGCCGCCAATCCGAATCTGCAACGCCCCGAGGCTCTGAAGATCCTCAACGCCCAAGCCTCACGCGACCCGTCCTTCCGGGCACGGTTCATGCGGGAGGCTTCGCTCGCCGCCTCCCTGGACCACCCGAACATCGTCACGGTGCACAACCGCGGCGAGACGCCGGAGGGCGATCTGTGGATCGCCATGCAGTACGTCCAGGGCAGCGATGCGCACTCCGAGTCCGTAAATGGCCGCATGACGCTGAACCGGGCCATCCACATCGTCAGCGAGGTGGCCAAGGCGCTCGACTACCTGCATGCCCGTGGTCTGGTACACCGCGATGTGAAACCGGCCAACATTCTGATCTCCGCGGGAGATCGCCGAATCATGTTGGGTGACTTCGGTGTAACCCGAGCGCTCGACGACAGCAACACCGTCACCTCCGCGGGAAACGTGACCGCGACCATCGGATACGCCGCACCGGAAGTCCTGTCCGGCGCGGCGGTCGACGGCCGCGCCGATGTCTACGCCCTGGGCTGCACGCTCTTTCGGATGCTGACGGGCCAACCACCATTCGGCTCCGGCGGCTCCCTACCCGCGATCATCAACGCACACCTCTCGGCGCCTCCGCCCCGCATCTCACAGTTCGCCGCGGTCCCCGAGTCGATGGATGCGTTGATCGCCAAGGCGATGGCCAAGAATCCGGCCGATCGGTATCAAAGCGCCGGAGAGTTCGCCCTCGCCGCACAACATCTCCTGACGGACCCAGCCCAGCACCGGCAGACATTGACCCAACCCGTGCCCACCACGACATCGCACTTCGCGCAGACCACCGCTCCCCCTGCCGCAGCGGATTCGGCACGAATGCTGCGTAAGCACAAGCGGATTGCGGCTCTCGTCGGCACCACTGTGCTGGTGGTCGCATCGGCTGTCGTCGCCGTCGTGATCTGGCCCCGCCATGACAGCACAACAAAAAACACTACGCAGTCCGGGTCCAGCGCCCCCATGGTGAAGCCGGGAGAGTCGCTGGCCGGACAGCCGAACAGCATCCTCGACACCTTGCTGCCCGGACAATTCGACTATCCCGACGGATGGGAGAAGAACCCGGCACCGATCTTCAGATCAGGCGAGTTCAATCCGGCGGTACCACCCGGTGCTGCCACCAATATCGGTGGAACTCCCGCGGGCTGCAACACCATTGACCCCATCTGGGCGCTACGTTCCAAAGGCCGGGAGATCTCGACTCTCTATCTGCACGACCGCAACAAACCCCAGCGGGAAATCCTGATCAGGGTTGTCCCGGCATCCGATGCCCTATCCACAGACGGCACATCCGATGCCTTGAAGAAGTGCGACGCCGTCGCGTACACCATCCCCGGCGCGAGTACCACCTGGCGATGCTCATTCGAGTTCGACGAGTCGCCCCCGGCCCAGAATGGCCAAAAGGAGCTCACCACAACGGAATCGTGCTTCATGTTTCCGTCAGGGGCGAACGGTGTTCGGCAGCACGTGTCGTTCAACGTCGTGCGCGGACTACTCGTGTACATCCTGGTGAGCGGTGCGACCAACCGGAACGACGCGGCGGGCACCCTCAGCGCGACAGCGCTGAACTTCGCCACCACCATGAAGATCCTGCGGTACGGCCGTTAGCCCTTCGGCGTCCACGGCGTGAGCCAATCCGTGGGCTCCCAGCCCTCAGCGGCCGCCAGCAGCTCGTACATCGTTGCGCCGTCAATGGACTCGCGAACGATATCGGCGTGCCCGGCATGCCGGGCCACCTCCTCGATGAGATGCAGCACCACCCAGCGCACATTCCAGGCGTCCAGGTCCTTGGGAAACCATGGAGCGCTTCTCGGCACCGGGACCGCCGCGTCAAGGTCGGCCTCGGCGATGGCGGCCAGAGTGGCGGCGTTCTGCGCGGCCAGCGCCGCCAGGGCGCCCGCGAGCGTCTCTTCATCACGCAGCGTGAACTCGTCGGCCGCGCGCTCACCGGCCGACCCACTACCCGGCGCAGCGATGATCTTGTCGGTCCACGAGTGCTGAACATTGGTGATGTGTTTGATCAGGCCACCGACCGACAGCGTTCCCACCGTGGGCGTCAGCCTGGCCTGCTCATCGGTCAAACCAAAGGCCACGATCCGAAACGCGTCTTGCTGCTGGGACAGGAAACCGATCAACCCGTCACGATCATTGGGTTTCGGCGGCGAAGCTAAGGCAGGCATACAACGTTCCTCTCAGGGCTGTGAGCTGGCACGCACAAGCCAACACCACACCACCGACATCACTCACGAGAACAGCGGAAAACCACCACTGACCTGCGATATCAGATTGTGATGACAACCACAAAGCCAGGACTTTTGTCACACGGCGGTCGGCGGTATAGTTCACTTGTTACCGGTGGGTAACTTAATCAGCAGTAAGAACCCAACCGAATATCAGAACAGCCCCACGAGAAAAGGCAACGACGCACATGGGCCACTACAAGTCGAACGTCCGCGACCTGGAGTTCAACCTCTTCGAGCTCTTCAAAATCCAGCAGGTATTCGGATCCGAGACCTTCCCTGAGCTGGACGAAGACACCGCTCGCACTTTCCTTTCCGAGATGCGCACGCTGGCCGAGGGGCCGCTCGCCGACTCCTTCGTCGAGGGTGACCGCAACCCACCGGTCTTCGACCCCGAGACCCACTCGGTGTCCATCCCCGAGGCTTTCAAGAAGTCCGTCAAGGCGCTTACCGACGCCGGCTGGGATCGCCTCGGCCTGATCGAGGAACTCGGCGGTAGCCCGGTTCCACGCGCGTTGATGTGGGCCATCCAGGAGATGATCCTGGGCGCCAACCCCGCAGTCTGGATGTACAGCGGCGGTGCCGGTTTCGCGCAGATCTTCTACAACGTGGCCACCGATGAGCAGAAGAAGTGGGCCGAGTTCGCCGCCGAGCGCGGCTGGGGCGCCACCATGGTGCTCACCGAGCCCGACGCCGGTTCGGATGTCGGTGCCGGCCGCACCAAGGCCGTCAAGCAGGAGGACGGCTCCTGGCACATCGACGGCGTGAAGCGCTTCATCACCTCGGGTGACTCCGACGACATGTTCGAGAACATCCTGCACCTGGTGCTGGCCCGCCCCGAGGGCGCCGGTCCCGGTACCAAGGGCCTGTCGCTGTTCTTCGTGCCCAAGTTCATCCCGGACTTCACCACCGGCGAGCCGGGCGAGCGCAACGGCGTCTTCGTCACCAACGTCGAACACAAGATGGGCCTGAAGGTTTCGGCCACCTGTGAGCTGAGCCTGGGCCAGCATGGCGTTCCCGCCAAGGGCTGGCTGGTCGGCGAGGTGCACAACGGCATCGCGCAGATGTTCGACGTCATCGAGCAGGCCCGCATGATGGTGGGCACCAAGGCCATCGCCACCCTGTCGACCGGTTACCTGAACGCACTTGAGTACGCGAAGACCCGCGTGCAGGGCGCCGATATGACACAGCTGACCGATAAGACCGCGCCGCGCGTCACCATCACCCACCACCCGGACGTGCGCCGCTCACTGATGACCCAGAAGGCGTACGCCGAGGGCCTGCGCGCGCTGTACCTCTACGCCACCACCTTCCAGGACACCGTGACCGCCGATGTCATCAACGGTGTCGAGGCCTCGGATGCGGTGAAGCTCAACGATCTGCTGCTGCCAATCATCAAGGGTGTGGGGTCGGAGCGCGCCTACGAGAAGCTGACCGAGAGCCTGCAGACCTTCGGTGGCTCCGGCTTCCTGCAGGACTACCCGATCGAGCAGTACATCCGCGACGCCAAGATCGACTCGCTGTACGAGGGCACCACCGCGATCCAGGCCCAGGACTTCTTCTTCCGGAAGATCGTCAAGGACCAGGGCAAGTCGCTGGCCTTCATCTCCGGCAAGATCGATGAGTTCGTCAATAGCGAGACCGGTAACGGCCGCCTCAAGGCCGAGCGCGCACTGCTCGCAACGGCTTTGGAGGACGTACAGGGCATGGCCGCGACCATGACCACGAACCTGATGGCCGCACAGCAGGAGATCACCCAGGTCTACAAGGTCGGCACGGCCTCCGTGCGCTTCCTGATGAGCGTGGGCGACCTGCTGATCGGCTGGCTGCTGCAGCGTCAGGCCGCCGTGGCAATCGAGGCATTGGACGCCGGCGCGACCGGCGCCGATAAGTCCTACTACGAGGGCAAGATCGCGGTCGCATCGTTCTTCGCCAAGAACATGCTGCCGCAGCTGACCTCGACTCGGGCGATCCTCGACAACGTCGACAACGACATCATGGAGCTCGACGAAGCCGCATTCTGATTCGTTGACAACGAAGCCCCCGTTTCCCTCTTCTGGGAGCCGGGGGCTTCGTCTGTTTCTCCCCCGGCATAGGGTTGCTGCATGCCTCGTTACTACCGCGACCAGCAGGCGTGGAAAGACCTCCAGATGTTCCTTCCGGAGCGGCTGCGCCTCGACGACTCGACCGCACCTCAGGAGGAGTTCTGGGACTGGCGGGGCAATCAGGTACACCTTGACCGGTACGCAAATCCCGCGGCACCAGTCAAGGTGGTGCTGCTTCACGGTGTCGGCACCAACGGCCGGCAGATGTCCCTCATCCTCGGTGCACCCCTGGCGCGCAAGGGTTTCGAGACCATCGCCATCGACAACCTGGGCTATGGGCTTACCGATGTGGCACCTGGATCGGTGCCGGGGTACGGCGACTGGGTGGACCTGGTGGTCGACTACCTGGACTATGAGCGACGGCGCGATGTGCGGCCGATCGTGCTGTACGGGCTCAGCGCCGGCGGCATGCTGGCCTACCACGTCGCTGCGAAGGCGCCGCGTGACACGGTGCGCGGGATCATCGGCATGACTTTCCTGGACCAGCGGGTACGCGAGGTGGCCGACGGTACCGCGCACGATCTGCTGACCGCTCGGGTCGGCGTGCCCTTCCTTCGGCTCGCGGCCAAGACACCGGCCCGGCGAGTGCGCTACCCCATGTGGCTGGCATCGAAGATGAGCACACTCGCGAACAACCGCGCGGCGATGAAGGTTTTTATGAAGGACCGCAGCTCCGCGGCGAACTGGGTCACCGTGAAGTTCCTGGCCGAGTACATGAGCTACGCGCCGGCGATCGAACCCGCCGATTTCGATGTGTGTCCGATCATCCTCACCCAGCCCGACGAGGACCGCTGGACGCCCTACGAGCTGAGCCGACCGGTGCTCGATCCCATCACCAAGGTGCCGGTGACAGTGGTGCCGCTGGAGCGATCCGGGCACTATCCGCTGGAGGATCCGGGGCTACAGCAATTACAGGACGCGGCCGTCGGATTCATCCGGGCCATCGCCGGCTGACAACTCGCTCGGCTTTCGGGCAAACTTGACGCATGACCGAAGCCCGACGTGCCGTGCTGGTTCTCTCACTGGTCGCAACCAGCCTGTTGACGGTCCTGCTCGGCGTCACCGATCCCGCGGCCCCGATGTTCTATCCCACCCGATTCCTCATCTGGAATCTGTTCCTGGCCTGGCTCCCCGTCTTCGCGGCGTTGGCGTTTTCGGCTGTGCGACGACGTATTTGGCTGATCCCGATTGGGCTGGTGTGGCTCGTGTTCCTGCCCAACGCGCCCTATCTCGTCACCGATCTGGTGCACCTGATCGACGGCATCGCCTTCTGGCGTCACGTTCTTCAGTACGGGGTCGCGGCGTGGACCGGAATCATCCTCGGCGTCGTGTCACTACGGTTGGTGCACAGGCGAATCCAGCGTGACTTCGGCAGGGTCACCGGTTGGATAGCCGTCATCATCTCCGTTGGCCTGTGCGCGGTGGGGGTGGTGATCGGACGCTTCCAGCGCTGGAACTCCTGGGATCTCACTCACCGTCCCGGCGCCGTCGCCGCGAGCACCCTCGAGTGGGTGAGCTCCCCGTTTTCGTTTGTGGCCCATACCGGTGTGGCCGTGGCCGTCGCCGCATTCTTCGGGCTGGCCTACCTCACCGTGTGGTCACTGTCGCCTCCCGACGAGACGCCCGACCAGAAAAAGGCGACTCCTCACGGTGAGGAACTGGGAGCTGCCAGAGCTCCGACTCGATCCGCCAGCTCGGGCACGGGCAGGCGCCCATCCAATTCCACCGTGGCGCTCTGACGCAACAGCGGCTCCACTTCTTCGGTGTACCGCGCGATCTCGATCCTCTCGGGCTCGGTTCGACCGTAGGGGTTGTTGACGCGGGTGCTCACCCGCTGCAGGGCGATATCCAGCGGCACACTGAGCAGCACCACGTTGCCGAACCTGTCATAGAAGTCCACTTGGTTATCCACGGTGCCGGACACGATGACATCGGGATGGCGGTCCAGTAGCGCCGCCATCCGGATCGCGTCCCAGGAGCCATCCGCGAGCGTCCAGCCGTCGTCATCGGTGTCGACGGTGTGAAAGCCACGACGCGCCAGCTCCTCCAGCAGCGTGGTCTTCCCTGTTCCCGACATGCCCGTCACCAACACCCGTCCCACAGCTGAACCATATGCGGTGGCGCGTCGTTGACAGCAGGAGAAGAGTGAACCCCAACGGAGGTGACGATGGAGCAGGCAGCACGACGGATCATCGCGGGTCTTATCGCCGCGGGGGCCGCACTCGCGGCCGGACAACTCACCGCCGCAGCGGTCGCACCGGATTCCGCGCCCTTTTTCGCGGTCGGAAACATGGTCGTCGACCACACCCCAGCAGCCGTGCGCGAATGGGTTATCGGGGTTTTCGGCACCTCGGACAAGGCGGTGCTGTTCGCCTGCCTATCCGCGGTTATCGCGGCTCTCGCCGCGGCGGCTGGTCTCGTCGAGCGCGAGCGACGATACGGTTCGGCCCTCATCGCGGCGCTCGGCGTCATCGGAGCATTGGCCGCCGCAACCCGCCCGACCGGGGGATTTACCTGGGTCTGGCCCTCTGCGATCGCCGCCGTGGCGGGGGTGCTGGTGTTACGCGTACTAGTCGGCCGCTCGGACGACGCCCATGAGGATGCACCGGATCGACGCAAGTTCTTCGGGGCCGCAGCGGTTTTCGCGGCCGCATCAGCGGGTGCCTATTGGCTCGGCAGCCGCTGGAGCAAGGGCGCCGTCGTCGCCGAGGAACGTCGGGAGGCCACGCTGCCCGCACCCGTCGCACCCACTGCGCCGCTGCCCGCGGGGATCGACGTCAAGGGAGCGGTCCCTTACATCACGAGTAATGCGGACTTCTACCGAATCGACACGGCCCTACGCGTGCCCCAGGTGACCACCGCCGAGTGGCAGCTCAACATCCACGGCATGGTCGACCGTCCACGCACCCTGACATGGACTGACCTGAACGCCATGGCGGCGACCCAGCGCGCGGTCACCTTGACCTGCGTCTCCAACGAGATCGGCGGGGATCTGATCGGCAATGCGATGTGGACCGGCTTTCCGATCAAGCCGATCCTCGAATCCGTTGGGGTTCACCACGATGCGGATATGTTGCTGTCCACGAGCACAGATGGCTGGACGGCAGGTACCCCGCTCGATGTGCTTATCGACGGCCGCGATGCCATCCTCGCCATCGCGATGAACGGGACGCCGCTGCCCGTTGAGCACGGATATCCGGTACGGCAGGTGGTGCCCGGACTGTACGGCTACGTGTCGGCGACCAAGTGGGTTGTCGACTGGGAGATCACACGTTTCGACAAGGCCCGTGCTTACTGGACCGTCCGCGGTTGGTCGGCACGCGGCCCCATCAAGACCGGCTGCCGCATCGACGCACCCCGGGCGGGTGGTCGCCTGGGCACGGGCACTCAGATCATCGCCGGGACCGCATGGGCCCAGCATCGCGGAATCACGAAGGTGGAGGTGCGCGTCGACCAGGAGCCGTGGCAAGAGGCACGACTAGCCCCGGAGTACTCGATCGACACCTGGCGCCAGTGGTGGATTCCTTTGCAGTTCGCATCCGGGCAGTCCACATCGGGCGAGCACGTGATCACCGCGCGGGCAACCGACGGAACCGGTGAAGTTCAGACAGAAGAAAGTGCCCCACCCGCACCGGATGGAGCGACCGGCTGGCCACGAACATTGGTCAGGGTCGACGCGTAACGGACCCTAGAAATTAGGTAGCCTCGCGCCGCCGTCGGGTCGGGGGGTCGGACGGTGGCGCGAGGCTACCCATGTATCGACACCCACTCCGGGAGCGTTACACACATTTCGAATATTTTTTGAACATGCCCCAAAAAAGACGAAACCCCCGGTCACAGGCATAGTGCCCGCAGCCGGGGGTCCCGGTAATGCCGTCTAGACCACTCAGGCTTCGAGGATGGCGGTCACACCCTGGCCACCCGCGGCGCAGACCGAGATGAGTCCGCGCACCGGCTTCCCGGTCTCGGCCTTCTTCTCGGCGAGCTGCTTGGCCAGCTGCGCCACGATGCGGCCACCGGTGGCCGCGAACGGGTGTCCGGCCGCCAGCGAGGAGCCGTTGACATTGAGCTTGGACCGGTCAATCGCACCGAGCGGAGCGTCCAGACCGAGGCGCTCCTTGCAGTAGTCAGCGGACTCCCACGCCTGCAGGGTCGCGAGGACCACCGAGGCGAAGGCCTCGTGGATCTCGTAGAAGTCGAAGTCCTGCAAGGTCAGACCGTTGCGAGCCAGCAGGCGCGGCACCGCGTAGGTCGGGGCCATCAGCAGACCGTCGGGGCCGTTGATGTAGTCCACCGCCGCGGTCTCGCCATCGACGAAGTAGGCCAGCACGGGGATGTTGTGCTCGGCGGCCCACTCCTCGCTGGACAGCAGCGCCACCGAGGCGCCGTCGGTCAGTGGGGTCGAGTTACCGGCGGTCATGGTGGCGTCGCCGTGCTTGACGCCGAAGACCGGCTTCAACGTCGCCAGCTTTTCCACGCTCGACTTGGGCCGCAGGTTGTCATCGCGGTACAGGCCCAGGAATGGGCTGATCAGGTCGTCGAAGAAACCGCGGTCGTAGGCGGCGGCCATCTTCTGGTGGCTGGCGGCGGCCAGGGCATCCTGCTCGGTGCGCTTGACGGCCATCTTCTTGGCGGTGATGGCGGCGTGCTCACCCATGGACAGGCCCGTGCGCGGTTCGCCGTTCTGCGGGATGTCGACGCCGAGGGCAGCCGGCAACTTGCCAAGCAGCTTGAGCCGGGTCACGTTGTCCTTGGCGCGGCGGATCGCCAGCAGGGTGTGGCGAAGGTCATCGCCGAAGTTGATGGGCGCATCGGAGGTGGTGTCCACGCCACCGGCCAGCACAGACTCATAGCGGCCGAGGGCGATGCCGTCGGCACCGACGATGGCGGCCTGCAGACCCGTGCCACAAGCCTGCTGGAGGTCGAAGGCCTGGGTGTACGGCGACAGCGGACTGCCCAGCACCGACTCACGGGTGAGATTGAAATCACGGCTCAGTTTGAGGACTGCGCCGGCGATGACGGCGTCCAGACGCTCACCCTTGAGGTTGAAGCGGTCGGCGGCGCCGGTGATAGCGGCCGTCAGCATGTCCTGGTTAGAGGCATTCGCATAAGCGCCGTCCGAGCGTGCGAAGGGAATGCGGTTGCCGCCGAGAACCGCTACGCGGCGGCGGCCTTGCGACGCAGTTGACTTGCGTGTCGAGCTGGTTGCCACTTGTCTCTCCACTGTTAAGGGGGCAGGATTACCGAGCATTCTTACTCTGGAGTAAGTTCTTTGTCGAGTTCACCCTAGACCAATCACAGGCGACCACTAAGGAACGGCACATGTCCCCCAAGCTCACTGACGACCTCTATGCGCTGCTGGTCAACTCCGGGCCCGGCAACCTGCTCGCCGGTCGCCTGGGTATCCCTCAGCCCGAAAATCTGCGCCGCTACAGGAAGGGCCAGCCCGCACTGGCCGGTCCCGTGCTGATCGGCGGCGAGGGCCGCCTCGCCGAGCCGCTGCGCGCCGCCCTGGCCGAGGACTACGAGCTGGTCTCCAACAACCTCGGCGGCCGCTGGGCCGACAAGTTCGGCGCCCTGGTCTTCGACGCCACCGGCATCACCACCGCGGTCGAGCTCAAGGGCCTGCACGAGTTCTTCACCCCGCTGCTGCGCAATGTCGGCAAGTCGGGCCGCCTGCTGGTCATCGGCACCACCCCGGACAAGGCCGCCACCACCGACGAACGCATCGCCCAGCGCGCGCTGGAAGGCTTCACCCGCTCGCTGGCCAAGGAGTTCGGTAACGGCGCCACCGTGCAGCTGGTCTACGTGCACCCCGATGCCAAGGCCGGTGCGACGGGCCTGGAGTCGACCGTGCGCTTCATCCTGTCTGCCAAGTCCACCTATGTGGACGGCCAGGTGTTCTACGTGGGCGCCGACGACTCCACCGCCCCCGCCGATTGGGACAAGCCGCTGGCCGGCAAGGTCGCCATCGTCACCGGTGCCGCCCGCGGTATCGGTGAGACCATCGCCGAGGTGTTCGCCCGCGACGGCGCCGCCGTCGTCGCGATCGACATGCCGTCGGACGACCTCACTGCCGTCGCACAGAAGGTTGGCGGAACGTCGTTGGCGTTGGACGTCACCGCGGCCGACGCCGTCGACCAGATCACCGCGCACCTCAAGGAGCACCACGGCGGTAAGGCCGACATCCTGGTCAACAACGCCGGCATCACCCGCGACAAGCTGCTGGCCAACATGGACGACGCCCGCTGGGATTCTGTGATCGCCGTCAATCTGCTTGCTCCGCAGCGTCTTACCGAGGGCCTGATCGAGAACGGCACCATCGGCGACGGTGGACGCATCATCGGCCTGGCCTCCATCGCCGGCATCGCCGGTAACCGCGGACAGACCAACTACGGCGCCACCAAGGCCGGCATGATCGGTATCACCCAGGGGCTGGCCCCGTCGTTGGCAGAGAAGGGCATCACCATCAACGCCGTCGCGCCGGGCTTCATCGAGACCAAGATGACGGCCGCCATCCCGCTGGCCAACCGCGAGGTCGGCCGCCGCATCAACTCGCTGAACCAGGGCGGCGAGCCGGTGGACGTCGCCGAGACCATCGCCTACTTCGCCAGCCCCGCGTCGAACGCGGTGACCGGTAACGTGGTTCGGGTCTGCGGCCAGTCCTGGCTGGGGGCGTAACAACATGACGCAACCCTCGGGCCTTCGCAATATGGCCATGGCCGCTGTCGGTGCACTGCCATTCATCCCGCGCCCGACAACCCTGCCCAGCAGGGCTGTTCGGACACACGGTGTGCGGATCGACCCCGCGCATGTCGCCGCCTATGCCAAGGTGACCGGCCTGAGTTTCACCGACAAAGTGCCGGTGACCTATCCGTTCGTGCTGCAGTTCCCCTCGGTGATGGAGTTGGTCACGGGATTCGACTTCCCATTCCCGGCGATCGGCACGGTGCACCTGGAGAACCACATCACCCAGCACCGCGCCATCACCGCGACCGACACCGTTGATATCGAGGTGCGCACACAGAACCTGCGCGAGCATCGCAAGGGTCTACTGGTGGACGTCCTCACCGATATCACCATCGGCACCGAGACGGTCTGGCAGCAGACCATGACGTTCCTGCGCCAGCAGCGCACCAGCTTGTCCGACGGGCCCAAGTCCGAACCGCCGAAGGCCGTCAAGCTGCCGCCGCCGAACTCGACGCTGCGGATCAGCGGTGGGCAGATTCGTCGGTACGCATCAGTCGGCGGCGACCACAACCCGATTCACACCTCCTCGATCGGCGCGAAGGTGCTGGGTTTCCCGAAGGCAATCGCTCACGGAATGTTCACCGCTGCAGCTGTTCTCGGGAACATCCAGGGCGAGATCCCCGATGCGGTGCGCTATGACATCAAGTTCGGCAAGCCGATCCTGCTGCCCGCCTCGGTGGGCGTGTGGATCGAGAAGGATGGCAACGGCTGGGATATTGCCGTTCGCAACCCGAAGAAGGGTGACCCGCACCTGAACGGAACCATCACCCCGCTCTGATACCTGTACTTCTGGCGCGAGTGTGCGTCTACGCAGAGATTTCTCCGAGATCTTCTGCCTAGACGCACACTCGCGTTTTTTCATCCGATGAGATGTCGGATCCGGCATGGTCTATCCGTCTGATGGGTAGAGAGAATCCCTTGAGATTGGAGCCACCATGACCACATCACTGCTCGAGAACGTCGACGAAGCCCGCTCCGCCCTGTATGAGGTCGTCAGCCGACTCGCCGCGGCCGATAACGACAAACAGACCCCGAACGCCAAGTTCACGGTTGCACAGCTCACCGAACACCTGCAGAACTCAATCACACTGTTGGGCGGTGCCGCCGGTGCCGATATCGAGATCGCTTCCGAGGGTTCGGCCGCGGACCGCCTGCTTCCGCAGGCGCAGACAGCGGTCGATGCCTGGCAGCGTCGCGGCACCGCGGGGATGGTGACCATGCCGATCGGCGAATTCCCGGCTGAGGTGGCCGTGCGCATCCTCACCTCGGAGTTGCTCGTCCACGCCTGGGACTACGCCGTGTCCACCGGCCAAGATTTCGCACCCTCCGAGGCGCTTGCCACGAGCGCGCTGGAGTCGGTGCGGATGATCATTCAGCCTGAGAGGCGCGACGGGGACTTCTTCGCCGACGAGGTGTCCGTCTCGGACGACTCCCCGAACCTGGTGAAGCTCATCGCCTTCACCGGCCGCGACCCCGACTGGTCACCGGCAAGCTAACCCGAGTATTACTCACGCTGATCTCGACGGCTGTACTTCGGCGAATCGATCGTTAAGATCGCTCGTCACTTGCCTGCAGCAAATTCGAGGAGTACGTCGTGTCAGCGGACGAAGCCCACCAAGAAGCACCACCTGTCGATTGGCGGGCGCTGCTGCGACAGCTCCCCTTGCTGAACATCCTCGGCGTGGTCGCCGTCCTGGTGGCGACGACCCTAGTGGTGGTCAAGAACCTGCCGGACCACAGCACCGACCGGCTATTCAATGTCTCCTACGACCCGACGCGTGAGCTCTACAACGTCCTCGACGGCACCTTCACCAAGCAGTACAAGGACAAGACCGGCAAGACGATCGAGATCAAGCGCACCAACGGCGGATCGGGACGGCAGGCCCGCAGCGTCCTGGACGGCAGCCAGCGCGCCGACGTGGTGTCGCTGGCATCCGTCAGTGATGTGGACACGCTGAGCCTCCGCGGGCTGATCGCGCCCAATTGGCGTCAACGACTGCCCAACAACTCCATTCCCTACACGTCGACGATCGTGTTCGTCGTCCGCAAGGGCAACCCGCACGGCATTCACGACTGGCCGGACCTGGCGAAAGAGAACGTCGCCGTCATCACGCCGAACCCCCGCACCTCCGGCAACGGACAGCTCTCCGTGCTCGCGGCATGGGGCTCGGTCGTGACGCGAGGCGGAACCGAGGCGGACGCGCGAACCTATCTCACGTCACTGTTCCGAAACGTCGCAGCACTCGACAGCGGAGCACGCGGAGCCACCAACACGTTCTCGGTTCAGAGACTCGGCGACGTGCATCTGACGTGGGAGAACGAGGCGATCAACGAGGTCGATGCCAACAAGGGCGAACTCGAGATCGTCTATCCGCCGGTGAGCATTCGCGCCGAGCCTGCGGTCGCCTGGGTGGACGCCAACCTGAACGATCCCAAGCGGACCGCGATTGCCAAGGCGTATCTGGAGTACCTCTTCACCGACGAGGCCCAGGAGGTCGCGGCGCAACGCGGCTACCGTCCGTTCAAGCCCGAAATCCTTGCTCGCCACGGTAATACACTGCCCGCGATAAACCTGTTCCCCATCACGGCGATCGCGTCCAGTTGGGATGACGCGCGCCAGAAGTTCTTCTCGGACAACGGAATCTACGAAACCATCCCGCGCACCGCCAACCGGGGCACCACCACCTTCGCCTCCGACAGACAAGGACGCTAGATGTCTTCGGCACTAGGAATATTCGAGAACTACGACGCCATCAAGGCCCGTCGCGACATCATTGCCGGTCTGACGGTGGCGGCGATATCGCTGCCCCAGGCCATGGCCTATGCGCTCATCGCTGGGGTCGATCCGAAATATGGTGTCTACTCCGCGATCGTGGTCGCGGCCATCGCATCGATATTCGGATCATCGTCCCATCTGATCAACGGACCCACCAGCGCGATCTCGCTACTGGTGTTCAGCTCGCTGGCATTCCTGGACCCGGAGAACCGGACCGGACTGTTCGAAGCACTGTTCCTACTAGGTGTGCTGGTGGGTGCGATCCAGATCCTCATCGCGGTCTTCAAGCTCGGCGACCTCACCCGGTACATCTCCGAATCCGTCATCATCGGATTCATGGCAAGCGCCGCCCTGCTGCTGGCAATCGGCCAGATCGCCAACGCAATTGGTGTGCGGGACAAGGGAGACGGACACATGCAGGTGCTGCAGCGCGCCTGGCTCACCTTGTTCCACGGCGATGCCGTGAACTACCACGCGTTGGTCTTGAGCGCCTCGGCGGTGGTGTTGGCGGTGCTGCTGCGTCGACTGGTCCAGCGCTACGGCCTGCCGCAGATCGACATGCTGTTGGTGCTTGTCGTCACCGCCGTCATCGCCTACGCCTATGGCTGGACGGTGCCGGACGGCGCGGGGCATACCGATGTGAAGATCTCCGGCAAGATCCCCGCCAGCCTCCCGGAGTTCCACATTCCCGACGTCCAGGTGAGCACTCTCGGCGAGCTGTCCCATGGCGCGCTGGCCATTGCATTCATCGGTCTGATCGAGGCCTTGTCGATCGCCAAGGCCATCGCCCACCACACCGGGCAGCAGATCGACTACAACCGTCAGATCCTTGCCGAGGGCCTGGCCAATCTCGCCGGCGGCTTCTTCCAATGCCTGCCCGGTTCTGGTTCGTTGTCCCGCTCGGCCATCAACTACCAGTCCGGCGCCGCGACCAGGTTCTCCGGGATCGTCAGTGCGGCAACGGTAACCATCGCGCTGCTGCTCTTCGCACCGCTGCTCCGCTATATCCCGCAGGCGGCGCTGGCGGGCCTGCTGCTGGTAACGGCGGTGCGGCTGGTCGACTTCCGGCGGCTCAGGTACGCGGTGAAGGCGTCACGGTATGACGCCGGGCTGGTCATCATCACAGCGGTGGTCGGCGTGGCCGTCAATCTGGACACCGCGGTACTGGTTGGTGTGGTGCTGTCGGTCCTGCTGTTCGTACCGCGAGCAGCCAAACTCACGGCCGCCGAGCTCATCGTCACCGACGAGGGCGTCATCCGCGAGCGGATTCCCCAGGACGATGCAGCCAGCACGAGCGATCCCCACCACGCCGCTTCCCCCGTCATCTACGACCTGGAAGGGGAGCTGTTCTTCGGCGCGGCACCGGAACTCGACCGCTATCTCGACGCGCTGCACACGAGGATCCGCGACGAGAATCTGAAGGTCGCGATCCTGAGATTGAAACGGGTGCGCCACCCTGATGTCGTCTGCATCGAACGTCTCGAACACTTCATCAGGGAGCAGCAGGAGCGCGGCGTGACCATCCTGCTCGCCGGGGTACGTCCGGATTCACTTGCCTTGCTGCACAACATCGGATTCACGGAATGGCTCCCGGCAGAGCAGGTCTTCCCGGAGGAGGACCAGGAATTCTCGGCGACGCTGAAGGCCGTTCGGTACGCACAGACCCGGTTGGATGAAGCACCTTCGGCCCCGACGACGAACCAGGAAAAGCTTTACTACCTGGTGTGACGCCTTAGGCGCGTTTGGCCACCTGGGGGTCCCTGCCGCTCGCGGGGGCCTCGTCCCGGGGACGGCCGCGCAGACCGCGCCAACCCAGGTTGAGCAGGGTGTCCTTGGCGTCCTCGACCTTGATATCACCGGTCGCGACCCGGGACGCCACGGCCTCGCCACCGCCGACGAGGGCAACGGCCATGGCGTCGTAATCGGTGTCGGGGTCGATCTCCGGCGAGGCGGCCTTGATCAGCCGCGCGACCAGTTCGATGATGCGGTCGCGTCCCTCACGCACCTGCTTGGCGAAAAGCTGTGTGCTAGTGGCCTGCCCGTAGATGACGATCCAGGAGGCCCGGTGGGTGTCGACGTAGTTCAGGAACGATACGACCGTGGTGCTCAGCACATCTCGAGGCGATTTGGTGAGGTCGATATCGCCGCGCACCGCCTCGACGAACCGGCCGAGTTCGCGGCGCAGGCACGCGACGAAGAGGTCTTCCTTGGAGCCGTAATACAGATAGAGCATCGGTTTGGAGATCTTGGCGGCCGCGGCGATGGCGTCCATCGAGGTGTCCCGGAAGCCGTTGAGCGCGAATTCCTGCACAGCGGCATCCAGCATCTGCTGCTCCCGGACGGCACGGGGCAGCCGCTTGGTACCACCGGCCATGCATGCCTCCGAGGTTGGGACGTCCACGCGAACTTACTCCAGAGTAAGCTACTGAGTGGTTCGACTATTGCATACACCCGGGAAACCGTGGGCAAGAAGAAGAGTTTCTTTCTCCGACCGCAGGGTAGCGCGCAAACGTCACTATCCAGATACCCCCACCCCGTACGATCCTGCGCGTGGACTTCACTCTTGCGCTGACACCCGACCTGGTGGCCGTCTTCCTCACCCTGTTCGTCCTGGAAGTAGTGCTCGGTATCGACAACGTCATCTTCATCTCGATCCTCGCCAGCAAGCTGCCCAGCGGCCAGCAGGCACGGGCGCGCAATCTGGGCCTCACCCTGGCCATGGTGATGCGCGTTGGCTTGGTGTTCCTGGCCGGCTGGATCATCACACTCAAGGAGGACGTTCTCGAACTGTTCGGCCATGGGTTCTCGGTCAAGGACTTCATCCTGATCGCAGGCGGATTGTTCCTGGTGTACAAGGCCGTTCACGAAATACATCTCAAGCTCGAAGGCTCGGGAGACGAGAGCGAATCATCCGCGGGGGCAGCGACATTCAAATCCGTCCTGGTTCAGATCCTGCTGCTGGACCTGGTGTTCTCTCTCGATTCGGTGATCACCGCCGTGGGCATGACGAGCAATATGATCGTCATCGTCACCGTCGTGGTGCTCTCCTTCGCGATCATGCTGTTCGCATCCCGCTTCGTCTTTGCGTTCGTGAATCGGCATCCGACGGTCAAAATGCTCGCGCTGTCCTTCCTCCTGCTCATCGGCGTCTTCCTCATCGCCGACGGATTCGGCGTCAAGATCGACAAGGCGATGATCTATGGCCCGATGGCGTTCGCGATCCTCGTCGAGGCACTCAACCTGCTTGCCGCGGCACGGAAGGCCCGGCAAGGCAACACGACTCATCAGCCCGTTGCCCTGCGGCCCAGTTATCCGGGTGTCGACGAGTCCGTCGCGATAGCGGCGGCCACGTCCACCAGCCCGGAGGCCGGTTCAGTGGGCCTGTCCCGTAAGCCGGTGGACGGAAAGGGAGGCGATACCCGCGCCGGCCTCGGCTAGCGCGGCACGAGCCGAACGCGCAGCTCTTCGAGGCCCCGCAGCGAGCTGTTGGTCGTCCACCGCGGCGTGCCGTCGATCTCGATCCGATCGACACGATTGACGAGCTCTCGAAGTACCGCCTGTCCCTCCATCCGAGCCAAACCCGCACCCAGGCACAGGTGTATCCCCGACCCGAAGGCCACATGGTGACTGACCGCACGGGCAGCGAGAAATCGGTCGGGATCATCGAATTCGCGCGGATCGCGGTTGGCCCCGCCCCACAACAGCGCCACCCGCGCACCGGCGGGGATCACCACACCCCCGACGGGGTAGTCCGCCGCTGCGGTGCGGTAGAAGTTCTGAATCGGCGACGAGTAACGCAGCTGTTCCTCCACGGCGCCGGGGAGTAGCCGCGGGGCGGACCTGATGAGCCCGAACTGGTCCGGGTTCTCCGACATCGTCAGAAACATGGTGCTCAGTAGGTTGGTAGTGGTCTCGTTACCGGCTAGCAAGAGTAGTAACGCGAAGTAGAACAGCTCGTCGTGGCTGATCTCCCCCTCGCCCGCATTCGCAACGAGCCTGCCAAGCACGGTGTCGGACCCCAGCAGATTTCCCTTGCCGAGCTGAGTCATGAAGTAATCGTGCAGATGCCGAACCCCGTTGAGCGTCCCCGGAACCTGCCTCAGCCCCTTGGCACTGAACTCAACGTTGGCGACGCGTACCGACTCGTTGGACCAATGGCGGAAGAACGCCTCATCCTCCGGCGGAATGCCGAGAATGTGCGCGATCATCCGCATGGGCAACGGAACTGCAAGGTGTTCAACAACATCCGCGCCGGGGTTGCCGAGGAGCCCGGTCACCAGCTCTGCAGCCAGCCGGTCGACGGTCGGCGCCCAACCCTCGAGAGCTCCGCGAGTAAACCCGGGCAGCGCCTTGCGGCGCAGTTCGGTATGCCGCGGCCGGTCCATGTTGAGCAGTATCGGCACCTCGAATCTGGCCCGCACCACGCCATCCCGGTTGGACAGCAACGCGTCATTGCGTGCAGCCGCCCGCACATCCTCGTAGCGACACAGAATGAAGATGTTGCGCTTCCGGTTGTAGTGGACTCGTCCGCCGGTGAGCAGGCGCCGATATCCGGGGTAAGGATTGGCTGCGGTCTCCGGATCCATGGGATCGAAGTCGGTCTCCTGCGCGCCCGGGAACATGCGGCTGGACACCTTGGCCCGAAGTTCGGTCCCCGCATTGGTGATTAGGGACCGCACAACGGGTTTGGTAGTCGTATAGACCAGCCGGGCGTCATGCCTGAGTGTCATGGCGCGCTACTTAAGGTGACCGACAAGTTCGCCGTCGGTCCCGAAGAGCCTGCCCTGCCACTGTGCCATCAGGGCAGTGGTGTCGATGTCATCGGGATGAAAACCTTTGCGCTTGTATGGCTTCATCGCAGAGTAGAAGCCACGGAAGAGCAGCCCCCGAACCATCCTCACCGTCTCGCGGAGCACTCGCACCGGCTGGCGCCGGGCCGTCTCGTCAGTTGTCGCGATGGACACCCAGCTGCCCAGCACGATGAACGGCAGGGCGATATTGGAGAGCAGGTGCATCATGCCTATGCGCATGCGCTCGGAGCCACCGACGGCTTGGTAGACGTCGAAGGCCACCGATTTGTGCTCCAGTTCCTCGATGGCGTGCCAGTTCAGCAGGTTCTTGATCTCCGGGTCCGACATCATGGCCTGAAGCTTCGGGCGGCCCAGCACGTGCTCGGCCAGCACCGCGGTGAAGTGTTCGGCCCCGGCAGTGAAGGCCAGCAGCAGATGCCGTATCAGCCGCAGCCGATCGGGGTCCGGGAACTGCGCGTCAAGGAAGTCCTCGGTTCGCTCTGTGCTGTCCAGCAGAAAGTCGAACCACGCTGTGGGGTAACCCATCCCGGAAAGCTGCTCGTTGAGCTCACGGTGATGCAGCCCGTGCGTCATCTCCTGGCCGATGAATCCGGCCACCCGCTTCTTGAGGTCCGGATCGGTGATCTTGTCGCGGTACCGGCGCACTGACCGCACAAAGATGTCCTCCCCCGGCGGGAACACGGCCGACAGGAAGGCCACGGCATGACTGAAGACCATGTCATCGTTCGCGAAATACCGCTTCGCGGACTCCGACTCATCGAAGCGGAAGGCAATCCGCCGGGTCTTCGGGTAGCTCGTCTGGGCAGCGACGGTCATGGGAATCCTCTCCGTTGACGTTCCGGACATAAACGTAACGGAAGTTTCCGTAACGGACAATGGGGTAATCTTTTCCCCTGATGGACCTGACGATCGACCAGCTGGCGCAGCGCGTGGCGATGACCGCGCGCAATATCCGCGAGTGGCAGACGCTCGGGCTGGTGCCCCCGCCGGAAAAACGCGGCCGCGTCGGCATCTACTCCGACGAGCACGTCGCGATCATCAACCACGTCAAAACCCTTAAATCCCAGGGTTTTCCGCTGGACGTAATCCGTCGGGTCATCGACTCGGGCGGCGGCTCGGAGGACAGCGTCCGCAAGATGGTCACCGAGGCCCTCAGCCCATTCGCGACCGGAGAGCCGGTGGTCACGCCCCGAGAGGAGCTGGTGATGTGGGTCGGCGAGGGTGCCGATACGGCGCTGATCGCCGCGGGGCTGGCCTCCGACGTAGACGAGAAAACAGTCTCGGTCCGCGACGCGGAGACCCTCGATGCCGTCCGGCTACTAGCGGCAGCCGGAATGTCCCTGGCCCGCATGTCCGAAACACTCCGTGAGGTCGACCGGCTGCAACACCAGATTGCGCAACTGCTGCTCGGCGCCTATGTGGCCGACGTGTGGCAGCCTTTCGCCGAGTCCGGCTACACCTCCGGGAACTGGGAAAAGATCGCCGAAAATGCCGCGCAGGCAAAACAATTGACTGTCACGCTCGCCTCGCGAATGCTGGCCAGGGCGCTGGACGACACGGTCGACCCGATTCTTCTGCAACAGGCCAAAGAGGCCGAAGCGGTACTGGAAAACAACCGCCCGGCCTCGTCGGCCTAGCCTCAGTCGACCTCGCCGCAGCCCCGGTCCAAGCCACGGACCTCGATGGGGCACCACACAGCGCGGGACACCTCGGCGGCCCATCGCTGCGCCTCAGCCAGGGTAGGCACATCGATAATGCTGAACCCGCCGAGTTGTTCCTTGGTTTCGCAATACGGCCCGTCGGTGGCCGTATGCCCACCGGCGTTGGCGGTCACCATGGTGGCGGTATCGGCAGGTTGCAGTCCCGCCGCGAACAGCCACACCCCCGCCTCCTGCATACGGCGGGTGACGGCCTGCACGTCCACAGCGATCGTTTCCAGCGCGGATTCGTCGGGCGGCACCGAGCCTGGTGCATAAACGAGCGACAGCAGGTAGCGGCTCATCTCATGCCTCCTCGTCATGGAAGGGACGTACCTCGACAGGCTCCCCGCACGCCTCCGACCCCTCGGCTGCCCACTTGAGGGCGGCGTCGAGGTCCGGGACGTTGATGATCCAGAAGCCACCGAGATGTTCCTTGGTCTCCAGGTACGGCCCATCAGTGGTGGTCACCTTGCCACCCACACTGCGGACCACCGTTGCGTCCGAGGGTTCGGTCAGCCCGTTGGCGAACACCCAGACACCGGCCGCCTGCAGCTTCTCGTTGAACACACCGGTCTGGGCATACATCCGCTGTGCGTCCTCATCACTCCACCGGGTCGCGTTATCTCGGTAGCTGTGGACGGTGAGCAGGTATTGCTTCATGGCGTCTCCTATCTGTTGGCGGGCGCCCCGTCGGCTTGCCCTTCAACCTCACCACGAATAGACCTCCCCCGAATCGACACCTCATCGAAAAATCGGCAAGAGATCGCCGGAAGACCTCGCTGCTGCCAGCCGATCTACGAGCCGTGCGTCCCGATTTTGTTGTCCAGATACTCCTGGCGGCAGGCGCGGCGGGCGATTTTTCCGCTGGAGGTACGGGGGATAGCACCGGCCGGGACCAGTTGGACATCGGCGATGGGCAAGGTGTGCCGACGAGAAACGGCAGCCCGGATAGCGACGATGACGGGCCCGGGTTCGGCCCGGCCGGCACCCGCAGCCCGTTCGGCGACGATGACCAGCTTCTCGGCGAACCCATCTCCCGCGTCGAAGCCCGCAGGCACCGAGAACGCCGCCACGAAACCGCGCCGCACCGCTGGGGAGGCTTCTTCGACGGTGGCTTCGATGTCCTGGGGGTAGTGGTTACGGCCGTCCACGATCACCAGATCCTTGACCCGCCCGGTGATGTACAGCTCACCGTCCACATAGACGCCGAGGTCGCCCGTGCGGAACCAGCTGGCCCCCGGTTCGGTGCCGTCCGCGTGGCTGCCCTCGTCCAGCCGTGCCTGCAGCTTGTTACGAAACGAGAGGTCGGTCTCCTCCGGGCGGCCCCAGTACCCACGCCCGATGTTGTTGCCGTGTAACCAGATTTCGCCGACCTGTCCGTCGGGTAGTTCGCTGTCGGCGTTCGGGTGGACGATGACCGCCCACTGGCTGCGCGCGATCTGCCCACAGGACACCTGCGGCACTGCATTCGCGTCAGCGGCATCCACCCGGGCGGCGTGACCGGCGCCCAACTGCTCACGATCCATATAGATGACCGAGGGTTCCGCGTCGGGGGCGATGGAGGAGACGAACAGCGTCGCCTCGGCCATGCCATAGGAGGGCTTGATCGCGGTGGGCGGCAGTCCATATGGGCCAAAAGCCTCGTTGAACTTACGGATCGAGGAGATACTCACCGGCTCGGAACCGTTGATCAGCCCGGCCACATTGCTCAGGTCCAGGGTTTGGTCGTCCTTGGGCAGACCCCGCTCGGCGGCGAGCTCGAAGGCGAAGTTGGGCGCGGCACCGAAGGTGCGGCCCAGATGGGCTGCGGCCGCTAGCTCTTGGATCCAGCGGCCGGGCCGGCGCACAAACGACATCGGGGACATCAGCGTCATCCGGCCGCCGCACAGCGGGAACATGAGCATCAGCAGGCCCATATCGTGGTACAGCGGCAGCCAGCTCGCTCCCCGGACATCCACATCCAGGCCGACCGAGATGACCATCTGCAGCACGTTGGTCATCACCGCGCGATGGGTGATTTCCACCCCGGCAGGCACCCGCGTAGATCCCGATGTGTACTGCAAGTACGCGATGTCATCGGTATCCGGCGTCACCGGGACATACGTTGCACCCACCGAATCGGGCACGCCATCCACCGCGACAATCCGGGGGCGGCGCTCGCGCGGCAGCCTGCGCACGAAGCTGCTGACCGATTCGGCGGCCGCCTCGTTGGTCAGCACAACCGTCGGCTGGGCATCGGTGAGCACCGCGTCGAGCCGCTCGGTGTGGCCGGGAAGCTCCGGGGCAAAGAGGGGTACTGCAATGTTCCCGGCCTCGATAGCGGCGAAGAAGCCGATCACATAGTCAAGGCCCTGCGGGGCCAGAATCGCGACCCGATCACCCGGCTTGGTCACTTGCTGCAGCCTCGCCGCGACCGCGCGGGAGCGGGCACGAAGCTGCGGCCAGTTCAGGTCGTTCGGTTCGCCGTCAGGGTCGTTGCTGAAATCCACATAACGGTAGGCAAAAGTGTCGTGTTCCCCGTCAACAGCGCACTCGAGATAGTGGTTGACGGTATAGCCATCCGGTAAGGAGATAGCGCCCGTCTCGTCCAGATACTCCTCGACACGCAACCCTGCCACTAGTGACTTCATCGCAACCTCCGCGTAGCCGTAACTACGATGGCCGGTCAAACAAGCAGCAATGAATCATTGCATCACGGTTTGCTACGGTCCCGACCGAACGCAGATGGTACGTGACGTACCAGTGCTAAACGGTACTAGAAGTCTCATTAGGAAGCGGTGCAGAGAGGGGCCTTGGAGCAAATTGTTCACTGTGCCCTTAAACACCTCGGCGAAGTGATGTGACGAGTACGACCACCTTGATGCGCCTCGGTAACAGATCTGGGCCGTCCCCACTCTGGACTCCCTGGAAGGTGCGGGCGTTTTCGGCATTCCCTTCCCGCCCGCACACTATTAGACTCGTGACAAATAGCATCCAGCGTGGGAGGCAAATATGCGGGCCAGGGATCGAATCAAGTACTGGTCGCGGTGGGTGACCATGCATGGCATCAGTCGCGCTGGACTACTGACCCAGGTAGGCAAGATGCCGCTGGCCGCCCTGTTCCTCAGTCCGGACCGCGCCGAGAACCACTATCGGTACATCGAAGAGATCCGATCTCATGGGCCGATCGCTCCGGCCCGCGCCACGGGTCTCGTCTTCACCGGCCTGATGCAAACCCGCGAGATCTTGCGGGACAGCCGTTTCATCACCCTGGCGCCCAACAACATTCCCTCCCCGGTTCTCCCCCAGGCGCTGAGCCGGTGGATCTTCGCCAAAACAGAACCCGGTCTACCCAACCCGGTGGAGCCGCCCGCCATGCTGGCCATCGATCCGCCCGAACACACCCGGTTCCGCAAGCTGGTCTCCAAGGCGTTCACACCACGCGCGGTGCGCAAGCTGGAGGATCGCGTCCGCGAGGTGACCACCGAACTGCTCGAGAACCTGGAACGGAAAGAGCACGCCGACCTGCTCGACGATTACGCCTCTCAACTGCCCGTGGCAATCATCGCCGAGATGCTCGGCGTACCGCGCGCCGATGCTCCCTTCCTTCTCCAGTGGGGCAACCACGGGGCCGCACTGCTGGATATCGGTATGACCTGGTCGGCCTACCGAGACGCCACCCAGGCACTCATCGAGATCGACCGCTATTTCGACGCCCACCTGATCCGACTCCGCAGCGAGCTCGCGCAGGACCCCACTATCGACGGCATCCTGGCGAGCATCGTGCGTGACGGCGACCTGGACGACCGTGAGCTCAAGGCCACCATGGCGTTACTGCTCGGTGCCGGATTCGAGACGACGGTCAACCTCATCGGGAACGGCATCGTGGCCCTGCTGCGCAACCCCGGACAGCTCGCCTACCTGCGCGAGAATCCCGAGGGCTGGCCCAACGCCATCGAAGAGGTCCTGCGCTACGACTCCCCCGTGCAGGTCACCGGGCGGGTGGCGACCGAGACCGTCGAATTCGAAGGGCACACACTGCCCGCCGGCTCCATGGCCATCCTGCTACTCGGTGGAGCCAACCGCGACCCGGCCGTTTTCGATCAGCCCGATGTCTTCGACGTGGCTCGCGCCAACGCGCGTGAGCACGTGGCCTTCGGCAGCGGCATCCACGTCTGCCTGGGTGCGAGCCTGGCCCGGATGGAGGGGGCGGTGGCGCTGCAGTCCCTCTTCGAAAGGTTCCCCGAGCTCACCCTGACCGCCGAGCCCACCCCCGGTCATCACGTCAACCTGCACGGCTTCGGAAGCCTGCCGGTGAACCTCGGCCGTGCCCGAGTGCGGGCCAGCAGCTAATCTCGATATTGCTCGGTGTCCGTTCGGCATCGAGTGAGCCGACACGGGGATCGGACGTATGCGGGACCGGATCAAACAGCGCACGCATTGGGCGGTGACGCACGGGATAGCCCGTGCGTTCCTGAAACGGGCTGTCCGCCAGGGTGAACCGGTCGCGGAGCTGGGGATCGATACCGCCCGGGCAGCGGACATTTACAACATCATCGACCGGATCCGTAACCGCGGGAGGATGTCGCAGTTCGGGGATGGCTGGATCACCGCGGACGCACAGATCGTCCGAACGATCTTTCGCGACAACCGGTTCGTCACCTTCAAGCCCGAACATCGATCCTCATCGCCACTCATTCAGCGGCTGGCCGCGTGGAGCGATCCGCAGTTGCTCAATCCCGCCGAGCCCCCGTCCATCCTGATCACCGATCCGCCGGACCACGGGCGGCTGCGGCGTCTTGTCGCCGCCCCGTTCACCCCGCGTGCCATCGAGAGCCTCCGCGGACGCATTCAGGAGGTGACGAACGGCCACCTTGATGCGCTGAAGCAGCGTCCACATCCGGATCTGATCCCCGATTACACCGCGAAGATCCCGATCGCCGTGATCGGCGAGATGATCGCCGTCCCCCCGCAGGACTATTCGCTGCTCTACACGGAGATGAATCGAGCGATCCGGCTGATCGCGACCACCGCACCGTCCTGGCGTGAATACCAGGACGGCACAACGGCTTTACGTGAGATCGACGAATACCTTGAGAACCATGTCGCCCGGCTGCGCCGCGAGGGAACCGAGAGTGAGCTGGCCGCAGCACTCCTCGACAGCGATCTGAGCCATTTCGAGCTGAAGATGTTCCTCGCGGTGTTCCTGGGGGCGGGATTCGTCACCACCACGCACCTGATGGGTAAGGCGATCGTCACACTGCTACGCCACCCCGAGCAGCTGGCGGCGCTTCGTGCAGACCCGGAGCTGTGGCCCAATGCCATCGAGGAACTCATGCGCTATGACACCTCGAATCAGTGGTCAGCCCGCGTCGCCACCGAGACCGTCGAGATCGAGGGACACACCATCGAGGCGGGCCAGTCGGCCTTGCTGCTTCTCGGCGGCGCCAACCGCGATCCTGCGGTATTCGATAACCCGGATGTCTTCGATATCACCCGCCCCAACGCGCGCGAAAACATCACGCTGGGCACGGGAATTCACGTGTGCCTGGGTCAGGTGCTGGCGCGTGTCGAACTACATACCGCCCTGCAGTCACTCTTCGAGCGCTTCCCGCAGCTGACACTGGTCGGCGAGCCGGAGTACTTCGACGGGATGGGTATCCACGGGCTGTCCAGTCTTCCGGTCTCCCTGGGGCCGGCCTAACCGCAGGCGGGAACGCCCTTGAAGGCCAACACCCGGCGCACTGATGCGTTGATCGCGTCGGCGTTCAGTTCGCCTGCGTTGTAGGCCGATTCGAGACGATCGAGAACCGCGCCAACCTTCTCGGTACTCACCCACAGCGCCCAGTCGACCCCGGCCTTGATGGCCTTGAGCACTGCCTCGTCGATCGGGAAAAGGTCCGTGATGGCGGCCATCGAGGATAGGTCGTCGGTGAAGATGACACCGTCGAACGCCGGCGCTCCGTATCCGGTTCCCTTACGCAGCAAGTCGACGACGGCGGGGCTCAAGCTGGCCGGGTCGTCACCGGTGAGCCCGGGTACCTGCATGTGACCGATCATCACGGCGGCACCGCTGGTCACCAGCGCGCGGTAGGGCACCAAATCGTTGTCCTGCAACTGATCCAGCGGCGGCGTCACTACGCCGTTGGTGTGCGAGTCACCCGAGGCATGGCCGTGACCCGGGAAGTGTTTGACCACGGTACGTACGCCCCCGGCCTGGTATCCGCGCACGGCGGCCTCGGCGTACTCGGTGACCTTCTCCGGGTCACCGCTGTAGGACCGGTCACCGATCGCACCGTCGGGATCGCCGTCGGTCACATCGGCATCGGGGGCGAAGTCGATGGTGACGCCGAGGTCCTTCATCTTCTGTCCGCGCTCCTGGCTCAGTGCCTGCACCTGTTCCGGTGTCTGGGTCGCAGCCAGTTCGCGGGCGGACGGTGCGGGACCGATGAGATCCTTGAGCCGCGACACCCGGCCGCCCTCCTCGTCGACACTCACCGCGGCCGGTATCGGGCCCCCGGTGATGATGTCGTGCAGGGAGCCGTCCTGCAGCATCTCCTTGTTTGTCCAGCTGCCGACGAAGATCCCGCCGACGTGATGGTCACGTACCAGCTTGCGGGCATCGTCGGCATCCTTTATGCCCACCATGAGCAGCTGTGCCAACCTGTCGCGGGTGCTCAGGCAGGCCAGGTCCTCCGCGGGTGCGGCCGTAGCCGGGGCCTGCGCCTTCGGGGATGACGACGGCGTCGCGGAATCCTTCGGCGACTCCGAGGTGTTGCCACCACAGGCCGTGAGTGCCGTGATGACGAGACCGGTCAGTACTACCCCTGCACGCATTCTCATGGGGCCATCGTGTCATGGACCCGTAGTCAGACTGACCGCCGCACAGACGAGCTCGGTTGAGGATTCCCAGTGGATCTCGCCGCCTTCCCGTAAGTTATAGCCACGCCCGTAACCAGAATCTTGTGCACTCCACTCAGCCCGAAATACCCTCGGAGAGGCCGTCAATGAGCACAACAAGAACACCTGTCGTCTTTGTCCATGGCCTGTGGCTGCACTCGACGAGCTGGGAATTATGGGCCGACCGTTTCAGTGCGGCGGGATTCGATCCGATACTCGCCGAATGGCCCGGGGTGCCGGATGCTCTGACTGCGGCCCGCCGGCAGCCAGAGGCACAAGCCGGCGTCGGGCTGGCGGAGATATCCGCACATCACGCGACCCTGATCAAGACCCTTCCGGCCAAGCCCATCCTGATCGGTCACTCGGTCGGCGGTTTCATCGTTCAGCACCTGCTCGGCCAGGACCTCGGGTCAGCGGCAATCGCCATCGGCCCGGGGCAGATCAAAGGTGTGAAAGCAATCGGACCGGCACAGGCCCGATCGACCATCGCCTTCCTAAGTGACCCGAGGAACCTGCACCGCGCGGTGTCACTCGACCGGAAACAGTTCCGGTACGCGTTCGCCAATGCGGTGTCTCAGGACGAGTCCGACTCCTTATTCGACCAATGGACGATTCCGAGCCCCGCACGCCCACTGTTCCAACTCGCGCTCGGAAACTTCACACCGAATTCCGCTGCGGCCGTCAACACGCAGAACAACCAGCGCGGCCCACTGCTGTTGATGTCCGGGAAGCTGGACCATACGGTCCCCGATGTCCTGACTCGCTCCACGTTCAAGCAGTACCGGAAATCCAGCGCCGACACCGAGTACCTCCCGTATGTCGATCGCGGGCATTCACTCATCGTGGACAGCGGAACAGCACAGCTCATCGATGACTCACTTGCCTGGCTGGACCGTAAGGGCATCGCCTAATCCAGCCGGGCCAGCCGGTCACCGAGGTACCCGCGGAACACCTCGTTATCCGTGAGTACCAACGCTTTTCGGTAGACGTCTGCGGCTTCCCGATTTCGGCTGAGTCTGGTGAGCAGATCGGCGCGCGCGGCATGCAGCGGGTAGTAGGTATCGAGATCCTGCCGCAGCAACTCGATCGCATCCAGCCCGGCCTGCGCGCCATCGCGCTCACCAATGGCCACCGCACGATTGAGGGCTACGACGGTGGTGGGGGTGAACACCGTCAGCTGGTCATACAGCGCGACGACCTGACCCCAATCGGTACGCGCGGCCGAGGGTGCATCGTCATGGACGGCATTGATGGCGGCCTGGATCTGATACGGGCCCGGCGCGTTGCGCCTCAGACAGCGTCGTACCAGTTCATGGCCCTCGTCGATCATCTCGTGGTTCCACTGAGTGCGGTCCTGATCGGCGAGCAGCACGAGCGCTCCACCGGTATCGGTACGTGCAGGCCGGCGGGCCTCGGTAAGCAGCACCAATGCCAGTAGTCCCACCGCCTCTGGTTCGTCGGGCATGAGATCTGTGAGCACCCGCACCAGCCTGATCGCCTCACCGGAGAGGTCCGTGCGCGTCAGTGAGGTACCCGAGGAGGCCGCGTAGCCCTCGTTATAGACGAGATAGAGGGCGGCGAGCACCGACGACAGCCGGTCCGGCAGATCGTGATCCGCGGGCAGCCGGTACGGAATTCCCGCCGATGCGATCTTCTTCTTAGCGCGCGTGATACGCGCTGCCATGGTCGATTCCGACACCAGATACGCGTTGGCGATCTCCGCCGTGGTGAGCCCACCGAGCAACCGCAGTGTCAGCGCGACCTGCGCTTCAGGGGACAGCGCCGGGTGGCAGCACGTGAAGATCAGCCGCAGGCGGTCATCCTGCACCGGACCCACCTCCTGCGGTTCCGGCTGTTCCCGCGACTGTTCCAAGAGAGTTGTTGCCTCTTCGGACAGTTCGTCGCGCCGCTGGTCGCGACGCAGCTTGTCGATGCCGCGGTTGCGGGCCGTCGTGGTGATCCATGCACCGGGATTGGGCGGGATGCCATCCTGCGGCCATTTCGCGATGGCCACCTCGAACGCCTCCTGCACGGCGTCCTCGGCCAGGTCGATGCTGCCGAAGTAACGGATCAACGTCGCCACGGTACGGCCGTACTCCTCGCGAAAGATCCGGCCGATATCGTCTTGCGCCACGGGCCAATGGTGCCTCTCAGGTGTCGGGAGTTCTGCAAGTACCACGAACGGCAGGTACCGAAATCGACAGCGCGGGACAATTGGCCCATGGCCTATGACGAGGACCTTGTTGAGCGCATCCGCGAAGTGATCGCCACGACCAGGGGTGTCACCGAGAAACGGATGTTCGGTGGGCTGGCGTTCCTAGTGGACGGGCATATGACCGTCGCCGCGAAACGCGGGGACGGTCTGCTGGCACGCTGCGACCCCCACGACACCGACACACTGGTCAGCAAGTCACATGTGACTCGGATGGTGATGGGTGGACGCGAAATGGACGGCTGGCTGAGCATTGATGCCGAGAGCGTGCGCACCAAGCGGCAGCTGGAACCGTGGGTGAAACGTGCCGTGGTCTACGCCGGTTCGCTTCCACCCAAATGAGCACGCGGCGAACAAGGATTACCCGCCGCGCAGCACCATCAGCTTCTGCATATCGGCCAGGCCCTGCTCCTGCGCCGCACCCAGGAATGTCGGCAAAGGGGCCTGCACCTCGGGCAGCACCTCGTTGTCGATAAGTGCCTGCAGCTCGGCTTCCCTTCCGCCACGTCCCGCTTGGTTCTCGACTTCCTGCTGTCCGGAAGGTGTTGAGTAGTCATAGAATTCGTGGTCCGTCGGCCGCGAGGTGTCGATCTGCATGCCGCCCGGTTTCCAGTACGAATAGGTGGCCAGCTTGGCTTCTGCGGTTCGGACCGCGACGATATGACTCGGCGCCGAGGTGGGGATCTCGGTGGGAGCGTTCTCCCCCATCACCGCACGGATCCGGGGATCCTTGAGTAGGGTGGCCATCTCCTCCACCGACATATCGTCGGTGACGTGTGCGATCCACCTACGCCCTGCCGCATTGCGTTTAGCGATATCGGCGATATCGGCGCGCGCGGCCAGGTACGAGTAGCGCGGATCCGAGCGCCAGCCGTTGCCACCGGAACCGATCGTCAGCAGCAGGGGTGCGAGGTCGACGCTCGAGGTCAACTGATTGCGCGTCTCCCCCGGTTTGGGAGTGAGCACACCACGTGGATCGCGGATGTACAGCGGAACCCGGATGGCCTCCTCGTACGCCGTCGCCCCCTTGCCGCGCAACCCATGTGAACCGCCGTACTCCCCATGATCGGAGGTGAAGACGACCACCGTGTTGCGCTCCACCTCCTGACGCGATGCCAACTTCTCGAGCACCCGCCCGATCTGGGCGTCCACCTGTTGTTGCAGCCACAGATACATGTCCAGGCAGCGAGCCCATTGGCGAGCGACATCCGGGCCCGCATATGTCATCGCCCCCGTCATGATCGGCGACATGAAATTTGCATAGTCGATCTGCAACTGCGGCTTATGCCGCGCCCGCAGCTCATCGGGCGTCTGGAAATTGACGGGCACGGCATCGAACCAGTGCGGAACATCTTCGGGGAGCGGATTTTTCGGCCACCAGCAGATGTCGTGCGGGTTCACCAGGGAGACGGTGGTGCACCAGGGGCCCTTGCCTGCCTCGGCGTCGAACCATCCGGCGAACTGATCGACGATGCCCGGATCCTTCTGCAGGCCCTGATTCGGCATGCCGTTCGGCGAGGGGAAGGTTCCGCCGGAGAAGCCGTGTGCATCAAGACCTTCGGGCGTGTTGTCGCTCCAGTGACCGAGATGCCACTTACCCCACCACCAGGTTCGATAGCCCTGCTGGCGCAGCATGGTGCCCCAGGTGGGGAACTGCGGGGCCAGGCTCGATTCGCTCGGCCCCTCCCCGGTGAACAGGCATCCGGTCTGATGCGAATACAACCCCGTGGTCATGGCGCCTCGGGATGGGGTGCACATGTTCGACGCGGTGTAGTGCGATGCGAAAGTGACACTGTCCCTTTGCAATCTGCTGAGATTCGGCAAAATGCTGGTGAGTTTCTGGATATCAGGGAACCACTGCGGGGCCCGCATCTGATCCACGACGATCACCAGGATGTTCGGTTTACCCTCTTCGGATGCCGACGAGTCGCTGCGTCCCGGCTTGCGGAGCATCTCGTATCCTCCGAAACCGACCGCGGCAGCTCCTGCGGTGATGGCACCGGCGGTCAGCACAGTTCTGCGGTTGAGCTCAGCCATGCGTCCAACGTAACCGCAATTCCTGGCAATGAACCCTTAAGCACCCAGCCGGTTTTGGATACGCCGCGCTACGGCTGCGCGGGCGCCGGATTCGGCGGTGGCGTCTGAGCCGGGGGTGCTACCTGACCAGGCTGGGGCGCGGGTGCCGGTGGAGGTGCCTGGCCGGCCGGAGGCTGGGTGCCCATGATCTCGATCTCGCTCACCGACACCAGACCGTTGAAGGCATCCTGGCGCTGCCCGTTCTTGTTCACGATCGACACACCGGGTTCGGTGGCCTCGATGACCATGGTCACCGAATCGGTCACCACATTCACCTTGATGCTTGCCAGCGCACGGCTCACCGGCACCTGCTGCTTGACCGAACTACCGTCACTGAATTCCCAACGCACCCTTGTGATCTTGCGATTCTGGGCAAATCGGTCGGATCCGTCTATATCGGTCTTGGCGTAACCGGGAATCAAACCGACCGCGGTGACGAGCATGGGATGGTCGAACTTCGTCGTGATCGACTGACCGTCTTGTTCCTTCCACTGGCATCGCCAAGCGGTGAGCGGATCGTTGTCGAATGCCTTAGCGGGGTCGTAGATGTACTTCGCCCCATTGCTGTCGGTGCCGTCCTCAGCCTGAACGCAATTGGTGGACACGTCGACCGCCTTGAGGGGGCCCGATGGAGGCGCGGGAGCCGTCGTGGAGGTCACCGCGGAACTGCTCGTCGTCTTCGGGTCGTCCGGCGGCAGCATCCCGTGTGTCTGCTCGGTGGAACCAGTGGGACGTACTGCCATGTAGCCGACGTAACCGAGTCCGACGATCACCAACAGACCGGCCAACGTCGCGAATGCCATGACGATGCCGCGATGCGATCGTGCATTGGGGTCACGCCACGGATCGGAGAACTGCACCTGTGCCGCCAGATGGGGCGGACAGGCGGGCAGCTGGGCCAGGGCCTCACGTAGATCGGGGCGCGTGTGCCACAGCCGCAACAACTGATCCTGCGGTAGCGCCGGGTTGCGTGCGGCGGCGAACTCCGCGTCATAGTCCGGCGCCGGTCCGTAGTTGTATGGACCGGTCATGGGCGCCCATTATTCCGCACGAAAAGGTATCGGCGACCATATGCGGCCATCCGCCGGGCCAGGCTCTCACCGTTCACCATGATCGGGCCGGTACGCAGTAGCGCATCGACGTGGTTAAAGGGGGCCACGAAAGGCTCATTTGCCATCCTCTTACCCTCGTCTGCGATACCCAACTGATCGTTGCAGTATCAGGTCGGGTTGTCGCGCCATAATCGGGACCAATATCGAACGTGCTAGTTTGGCCGCTGGTATCTGCACGACCCAGAGGAGCTCCGATGACCAGATTTGTGGTGCCGGCCGCCGCGAGCGTGCTGATCGGTCTGCTGCTGGGCGCCGCCGCCGTCTTCGGCGTGACGCTCTCCGTCGAGCAGGACAAGAAGCCGGCCGTGACCGGAATCGATCCCTCGACGGCAATCCTCAACCGGCCCGATTACGGCAACCGGAGCTGACCTTCCGCGGCGACCGACGACACCCCGCCGCATTCGATATGCCTTGACTCATCGCCTTGACTCCTCCCCGCTAAGCCGACGATGGCTCGCGGTCGCCTCGGCGCTCGCGCTGCTGCTGACCTTCACCCAATCACCCGGACAGATATCCCCGGACACCAAACTGGATCTGGCGATCAATCCGCTGCGGTTTGCTGCACGGGCACTGAACCTGTGGAGCAGTGACCTGCCGTTCGGGCAGGCGCAGAACCAGGCGTACGGATACCTCTTTCCGCATGGCGCCGTGTTCTCACTGGGGCATCTCCTCGGGGTGCCGGCCTGGGTAACCCAACGACTGTGGTGGGCGCTACTTATAGTGGCCGGCTTCTGGGGCGTCATCCGGGTCGCCGAAGCGCTCGGTATCGGCACCCGCGGCTCCCGGATCTTCGCCGCGGTCGCATTCGCGCTCTCACCACGGGTGCTGACAACCCTGGGAGCCATCTCCTCCGAGACGCTGCCCATGATGTTGGCCCCGTGGGTGCTGTTACCGGTCATCCTGACGTTCCAGGGCCGGGTGTCCCCTCGCCGAGCGGCGGCGCTGTCGGCTTTCGCGGTGGCGTTGATGGGTGCGGTCAATGCCGTCGCCACCGCTCTCGCGTGTGGCGTTGCCGTCATCTGGTGGCTGGCGCACAAACCAAACCGGACCTGGTGGCGATTCACGGCATGGTGGATTCCCGGTCTGGCGCTGGCCACCTCGTGGTGGATCGTCGCGCTGCTCATCTTCGGCAAGATCAGCCCACGTTTCCTCGACTTCATCGAGTCCTCCGGGGTCACCACACAGTGGACCTCACTCACCGAGGTGCTGCGTGGGACCGACAGTTGGACGCCGTTTGTGGCCCCGGACGCGACCGCGGGTGCCTCGCTGGTCACCCAGTCGGCCATGGTCATCGCCACCGCGATGGTGGCGGCTGGCGGCATGGCAGGACTGGCGATGCGGGGTATGCCGGCTCGCGGACGCCTTGTCGCTGTACTTCTGGTGGGTCTGGTGCTGCTCACGGCCGGATACACCGGCGCAATGGGATCGCCTGTGGCCCAACAGATTCAATTCTTCCTGGATGCAAGCGGCACTCCGTTGCGCAACGTACACAAGCTGGAACCACTGATCCGCTTGCCCTTGATTCTCGGCCTGGCTCATGCGTTATCACGAACACCACTGCCCGCCAGCGTCTCCGCGCGGGAATGGCTCGCGGCACTGGCACGTCCAGAACGCAACCGGGGGGTCGCCTTCGGGATCGCGCTGCTGGTCGCACTCATCGCGAGCACATCGCTGGCATGGACGGGCCGGTTGGTACCCCGCGGCGGGTTCGACGAGATCCCCAACTACTGGAAGGACACGGCCCGCTGGCTGGCCGATCATGACGACGGCGGGCGAGCACTTGTGGTGCCGGGGGCCCCGTTTGCCATCCAGACCTGGGGTCTTACCCGTGATGAGCCCCTACAGGTATTGGGTCAAACACCTTGGGGTGTACGTGATTCCATTCCTTTGACACCGCCGGAGACAATCCGCGCCATCGACTCGGTGCAGCAGTTGTTCGCCGCCGGTCGCTCCTCGGACGGGCTGGCCGACACCCTGGCACAGCAGGGCATCTCCTATCTGGTGGTGCGCAATGATCTTGACCCCGACACCTCCCGTTCGGCGCGGCCGATACTGGTGCACCGCACCATCGAGGGATCCCCCGGCCTCACCAAGGTCACCCAGTTCGGCGATCCGGTCGGCGCCGGAACGGTGGAGGGCTTTGTCGCCGACAGCGACCTGCGCCCCCAGTATCCGGCCATAGAGATCTATGCCGTGCAGCCGCAGGGCCGGCGACATCCAGACCTGCCCTATTACCTACAGCACTACGGTGACCCTTATTTCGCCGATCTGAACAGCATGCCTCTGGTCGCGGGCGGACCGGAGGCGCTGCTTCGGTTGAATGAGCGCCGCCGTCAGCTCGGCCAACAACCGCTGGGACCCGCGTTACTGGCGACCGATGCCACCCACGCAGGCCTGCGCCCAGGGGCGACGGTGGTCACCGACAGTCCGCTGGCTCGCGAGACCGACTACGGACGTGTTGACGACCATTCCTCAGCCATCCGCGCACCCGGTGACAAACGCCGCACCTTCAACCGGGTGCCCGACTACCCGGCCACCGGCGTTCCCTCCGTGAACGGCAGCTGGACGGGTGGGACCATCACGGCATCCAGCTCCGCATCGGATTCGACGGGCCTGCCCAATGTGGCGCCGGGAACCAGCACGGCCGCCGTCATCGACAGGGACAATGCGACCAGCTGGGTCAGCAACTCCCTCGAAGCCGCTCTGGGGCAATGGATCCGGGTAGACCTGGATCGGCCCATCACCAACGCGATCCTCACCGTCACGCCGAGCGCTACCGCCCTCGGCGCCCAGGTGCGCCGGTTGGAGGTCGAGACCGACAATGGCACGACGTCGGTGCGGTACGACAAGCCGGGCCAGCCCCTCGATATCGCGCTGCGGCCAGGGGAAACCACCTGGGTAAAGGTCACCGCCACCGGGACCGACGACGGCACCTCCGGGGTGCAGTTCGGCATCACCGAGCTATCCCTCACTCAATACGATGCCGCCGGGTACGCCCACTCCGTTGATCTCCGCCATAGCGCGACCATCCCCACACCCCCTGCAGGAGCCGGTGTGCTCGGCTGGGACCTGGGCTCGCCGCTGGAGGGCCGATCGGGATGCGCCCCCTCACCGCAGCGGCTGCGTTGCGCGGCGACGCTATCGCTTGCACCCGAGGAGCCCGGCACCTTCATCAGGACACTGACAGTCCCCCAACCTCTTTCGCTCCTACCGAAGGTCTGGGTGCGGTCCCGCCCGGGGCCACAGTTGCGTGATCTGACCCAGCAGCCGGGCACCACCGTCGCGTCCGGGGACTCTGATGTGATCGATCCGCGGGGCTCGTCGTACGCGGCCACCGACGGCGATCCGGGCACCGTCTGGACGGCACCACAGAATTCGGTGCTGCGCCAGCACCTGCCCTCGCTCATCATCAAGTTACCGAAACCCGTTGCAGTCGGCGGTATTCGGCTACAGCCCAGCAGGACCGAGGTACCCACGCACCCTAAACAGGTGGCCATAAACCTCGGCGACGGACCTCAGGTAAGGAACGTCGACCCGAAGGCCTCAGAGACCACGCTGGCATTGCATCCGGCCGTCACGGACACGATCACCATCACGGTCATGGACTGGACCGACATCATCGACCGCACCGCACTCGGATTCGATCAGCTCAAGCCGCCCGGTATCGCCGAGGTGGTTGCGCTGGACACCAACGCCCAGCCTATTGCCCCCACCAACGCCGAGGCGAACGGCAACCGCACGATCATCATTGGATGCGATCGCGGACCGGTATTGGCGCTCGCGGGGCGCTTCATACCCATGTCCATCACGACGACGGTGCGCGATCTGTTGGCAGGAAACGTCATTGCGGCCACGCCCTGTGATGCCATCCCGATTGCGACCGGCGCTGGGCCACAAGAGGTGACCGTCAACCCGCGCCAGCAGTTCCTGGTCGACGGAGTGCAACTCACCGCCCCCGGCGTCATCCCGCCCGCCACCACTGCAACAACCGCGCCTAAGGGTACGTGGGGGCCGGACCGGCGCGAGGTCACGGCGGAACCGGCACCCCGCGACCGGGTACTTGTCGTACCCGAAAGCATCAACCCCGGGTGGGTTGCCCGCGATGAGGACGGGCACACGCTCACACCGATACGCGTCAACGGCTGGCAGCAAGGGTGGCTTGTTCCGGCCGGCGACGGCGGACCGATCACACTGACCTTCGGCCTCAACACGTGGTACCGAATGGGCCTCGTGGGCGGGCTGGCCCTGCTTCCACTCCTCGCGCTGTTGGCCTTCTTGCCGGTGCGACGGAAAGTCGTTCTTCCCCTGAAACCCTTAGTGATTCCATGGCGTTCCGGACCTGCGGCAGGTGTCGCGGTGCTGGCGGCTCTCACCGCCGTCAGTGGCATCGCCGGCGCGGCAGTGGGCTTGACGGTGCTGGCGGTAAAGGTGTGGACACGTATATCGCTACGCGCGCTCACCGCGGCCGGGGCGTACATCGCGGGCGGCTCCCTCCTGCTGGCGGGGGCGGCTCTCTCACGTCATCCGTGGCGATCGGTGGGCGGCTACACCGGACACTCGTGGTGGATTCAGTTACTGGCGCTCATCTCGGTGACCACGGTGTCAGTGGCCGCAGTACGGTTGCCTTCCCGAGTACCGTTGCGCCGTTTTTGGAAGCGCCGCAACGCCTCCCGTGACGGCGATTCGACCAACGCATAACTGACGGCGGCCATCGCGAAGCCGAATATCAGGGTGAGGATCAGCACCAGCGGGAAGTGACCGCTGAACGGAAACCTCCCGATGACGGTGAAGACCATGTTCAACGCGGCCAGATGCCAGATGAAAAGGCCGTACGACCAACGTCCCAAGGTCACCATGAGCGGGCTGCCCAGCACGCGGTGTCCGGTGCCGGGGGCATCCAGGGTCAGCGGCATGAGCAGCGCCCAGGCCAGCGTCGCACCCATCGCAATCTTGATGGCGTACTGGTGCGGCGGTGCCTGTATCAGCCCTTCCGGCCCGGCCAGCGGTGATGCCGCCACTGCGAACGCCACGAGGGCGACGCCCGCGAGCAGTACCCGGCGGCGGGCCAAACGCAGTGTCCAGGCGGGTGGGGCGGCGCTCCACTCGGCCAGCAGCATGCCCGCGACGAACCACGAGAAGAAGGCGGGCGGCCATGTCAGCGGATTGATACCGACGGCGGTGTGGAAGGGGATGAACGACCAACCCAGGCTGGCCACCCCGGCCATCAGCAGCACCGGGGCACGCCACCGGACCGGCATCCGCCGCACGAGGAGCGCGATAATGGGCAGCGCCAGATAGAACGCGACCTCCACCGCCAGGCTCCACATCTGCGTCAGACCCGCCGTCAGTGTTAGCGGGATATACAGCTGCGTGAGCGTCAGGTTGGCCAGCCAGACGATTCCGCGGGCTCCCGCCGCGTCCGGCAACAGCAACAGGACCACGAAAACAGCGGCCAGGTAGGCCGGAACGATACGAACGAACCGCGACGCCAAGTACCGGCCGGTGGAAGCGGGCGCGGGCCCGCCGTGCGCTGCCAGTGCATGGGGCCGCCACAACAGGAATCCCGATAGCGCGAAGAACACGGCCACAGCCAGGTCGAAGCGACCCAGAATGCGGCCGTCGACGCCACCGTTGTGGCCCGTCTGGAACGCGGTGTGCGTGACCACAACCCCCATCGCGGCACAGGCACGCATACCTTCCAACGCAGGTACGAAGCCCCGCGCATGGACGGCCGAGCCGGCCGGAGCCGATGACTGCGCTGTTGTCACCCCGCCGAGGGTACGGTTCTAAGTCGATCCGGCGGCATTTGACCAGAACCTGAACCCTGAATCCGTACGATCGCCAAATGACCACCCTGCGGCGGCGGCTGTTAGGGTCAAACAGATTTGCCCTGGGCATGACATGCCGTCAAGCACGGGGTTACTGCACGTTAAGGAGGGTTCGGCGACCGATGAGCCGCTTGCGCAAAGAGGGTCAGCAGCCGTGAACCGCGGAGTCATGATGCGTATCGCAGCGTGCGGGCTGCTGGGACTCGGTTCGGCTCTCATCATCGCCGCCCTGTTGCTCGGTACCTACACCAGCAACCGGCTTGCGAAGATTCCGCTCGACTGGGACGCCACATTGGTGAGCGAGGGCAAGGGCCGTGCCCTGGATCCCGCGTCGCTGTCCGGCCAAAAGTTCGTGACGGATCCCGATAGGCCGCTGGCACTGCAGGAACAGATCAGCACCGTTAGCCCTGCCGACGCCACGAAGGTCGGCCTGCAGGCCGGTATCACCCTGAGGCGGACCGACAAGCAGGGCGACGCCGGGCTGATCCTCGCCACCGTCGACACCGTCACCGTGGACCGTCACTCCGCCGAGGCCATCGCCAGCGATGACAACCCGGGTGGCAGTGTGCAGAAGCCGCGCGCCATCGAGGACGAGACACCGCCGACCACCATTGCGCTCAAGCACGAGGGGTTGAGCTATCGGTTCCCCTTCGACACCGAGAAGAAGACGTATCAGTACTTCGACGTGATCGCGCAGAAGGCGTTCGACGCCAACTACACCGGCGAAGAGGATGTCAACGGACTCACCGCGTATCACTTCACCCAGAACGTGGGCTACGACGCCAACGGCAAGCTGGTGGAGCCGGTCGCGTACCCGTCGCTATACGACAAGGACGAGGACGGCAAGGTGACGGCCCGCGCTTCGCAGTGGGGCGTCGAGGCCGAGCACGAAGACGAAGAGATCACCATGACCCGCTATTACGCGGCGCAGCGCGAGTTCTGGGTCGACCCGGTCAGCGGGATCATCGTCAAGAGCAAACAGCATGCGATGCAGTACTACTCACGCGATGCGGTCAAGCCCGAGGTCACGATGGTTGACTACACGGTGCAGTCTAATGACGAGACCGTCGAGAACCAGGTGAAGGCGGCTCGCAATACGCGCGACAGCCTGTCGATCTGGTCGAACATCTTGCCTATCACCTTCGCCGCCCTGGGCGTCGTTGCACTGGTCGGTGGCGGCCTGCTCGGCTCGTTCAGCCTGCGGGCCGAGTCGGCGCTGATCGATCCTGGGCTCGACACGGTCGACCATGGTTTCTTCGGCCGTCGTGGCCCGGAGAAACCGTCCGCCAGCGAGGCGGACACCGACAAGTTCCCGTCTCCTCGAAACCACCTCTAGCCGGGACGTCTTGCGCCGCACCGGCCACTCGACCAGACGCTCTTCGCACAAGCGCGTCATCGTTGCACCGCTGTACGCACTGGTCTTGGCGGCGTCGATTACCGCGCCGCTGGCCGCACCGGGTTATCTGCTGATCCGCGACGCCGTCTCGACACCGCGGTCGTACCTGACCGATACGGCACTGGGGGTCACCGAAGCGGCGCCACGCGCCGTGCCCCAGGACTTCTTCATCGCGGTCATGACGGTGCTTGTCGACGGCGGAGTTCTCGTCAAGGCCCTTCTCGCGGTGGGCTTATGGCTTGCCGGTTGGGGAGCGGCGCGCCTGGCGGCCCGCCTGGTTCCGGCCGCCGGGGTCCCCGGCGAGCTAGTAGCGGCCACCATCGCGGTCTGGAATCCCTTTGTGGCCGAGCGGCTTCTACAGGGGCACTGGAGTCTGCTGGTCGGCTACGGCTGCCTGCCGTGGATCGCGTTGACGGTCACCCGGCTGCGCTCGGCGACGGATGTCGGGGCATGGTGCATACTCGCGTTCTGGATCGCGCTGGCCGGGTTGACACCCACCGGTACGGTGCTCGCACTGATCGTCGGTATGGCTGCTATTGCCGCACCAGGCAACGGGACTGGTTGCTCCCGTAGACGATTGGCGGGCAGCGTGTCCATTGTCGCGATTCTGGCCGCGATGCCGTGGCTGGTGGCATCCGGGCTCGGAACCGCCATACCTGCGGGCGACGAGGCCGGTGTCCATGCCTTCGCGGCCCGCGCCGAACCGGGACTGAGCACACTCGGCAGCCTGGCCTCACTGGGCGGCATGTGGAATGCCTCGGCGGTACCCGCCTCACGCTCGACACTGTTCGCGCTGGCCTTCTCCGCGGTGCTGCTCATCGTGGTGGTGGTTGGAGTGACGGTCCTGTGGCGCACCCAAACGGCGTTCGGGTTGATCGGCATTGCCATTGCGGCCGTGGTTATTCCAACACTGCTGGCGACGGGGCCGGGTTTGACGCTGACCACCTGGCTCATCACCGAGGTGCCCGGGCTGGGCATACTGCGCGACGGCCAGAAATGGGTGGCATTGGCGATGCCGGCGTACGCAGTAGCCGGTGCCGCTGCGGTGACCGCGCTGCGCGAAAGACCCTCTCAGTGGGTAGCGGCCGGGCTGGCGTGCGCGGCACTGGTATTCACGCTGCCCGATCTGGCGTGGGGAGTCGGCGGCCGGGTGGAGTCGGTGACGTACCCCGCAGGATGGGGCGCGATCGCCGCCAAAATCAATGCCGAACCGCATCCGGTAGCCGTGCTGCCACCCGAGACCTTGCGGCAATACCCCTGGGGCCCTTCGTCGATCCCGGTATTGGATCCATTCCCCCGCTGGATCCGCGCGGACACGGTGACCAGCGGCGACCTCCGCGTTGACGGACAGGATGTGCGCGGGGACGGCGGCCGTGGACGTCGCGTCGCGGAGCTGTTACGCGCCGGGGCCGCGCCCCGCGAGTTGTCCGCCGAGGGCATCGGCTGGGTAGTGGTGCAGGCAAACACTCCTGGTGAACAAGGGCTTTCGTCGAGGACGCTGGCCCAGTTGGAACCGGTGTACCGGGACGGCGATATCGCGCTTTACCGAGTACCTGGCCCGTGGGCACCAATTGCGGCCTCCCTGAGCCGCCGCATCGCTGTCATCGCCGCACATCTGGTTTGGGTCACGCTCCTGCTGGCGGGCGGCGCCGCGGCCGTCACCGGGCTGCGGGAGCGCCGCCACCAGAGGTGAAGCTGTAGTCGTCGAGATCGACCGTCCGCACCCGCATCGGGGCTACCCTCGCAGCCCGGCATCTCTCCGCGGACTGATCGGTACGTCAGGCGGGAACTTCGACGGGCGCAGCCACCACCGGCTCGTCACCGACAATCCCCGACACCGGGATGCCCAGCACCGCCGCCTTAAGCACGGTCCACACACCGGCCGCGCTGCGCTGCCACGATAGATCGGCACAGCGAGCCCGCGCCGCCTCGCCCATTCGGTAACGAAGCTTGTTGTCCGCCAACAGCGTCGCAGTATGCCGGACAAACTCATCCTGGTCGCGCGCCAGCAGACCGGTGATGCCGTCGGTGACCGAATCGGTAAGCCCACCGGAGGAGCGGTAGCCAATAGTGGGCACCCCATGCTGCGCAGCCTCGGTGACCGCCAGGCCCCAGCCCTCCTTGCGTGACGGCATCAGGTGCACCCAGGCACGTTGCAGCACTCGATGCTTGGCTTCCTCACCGAGGTACCCGTGGAATGTCACGGACTCTGAAATACCCAGCCGTGCAGCATGTCCCACCAGCGGATCCATCCACCAGCCATCTCCGACAACATCAAGATGCACATGGGGCACATGGTCACGCAGCAATGCGAGCGTGGTCAGTGCGTGCTCAATCTGCTTATGCGGCACCAAGCGCGAGAGCACCACGACTCGGGGCGTTTCACTGCGCACACCCTCCAGCGAGTCGACCACCGACGGATCCGGTATCTGATCGATACCGTTGCGCACCACTGCAATCCGTCCGGGTTCCACACCGAGCGCCACCAAGTCGGACGCAGATGGCTGCGAGACCGTCAAGTACTGATTGCGCCGATGCATCCGCGGAGACAACCGCGACTCCAGCCACCAGCCCAGCCTGCCGATGAGCTGGCCTGCCACCGGCCACTGCTCTCGGTGGCAGTGGTGTACCAGCATCACCACGGGCGCCGTCACCACGGTGCTGGCAAAAAAGGGGATGCCGTTCTGGGTATCGATGACGACATCGGGGCGCACATCACGCAGCGCCCCCAGGCCGACGCGACTGGCCAGCAGCGACAGCAGTGCACGCGGGTACACCGTGAATCGCCCGCCGCCGCGCGAGATATGCACTCCGTTCGCCACCTCATGGCGGGGCGCGCCGGGGTAGGCGGCACATCGCAATGTCACCTTCACCCCGGATGCCGCCAGCTCCGCGCCGATGCGCTGCAGGTAGGTCTCGCTACCGCCGCCCTGCGGATGGTCGGTGTCACGCCAGCACAACATGAGGACCTCCCGCGGGAGGCCCGGCTGATCTGACACTTCGCTTAACACCGCTAAGCACCCTAGGCCGTTAGGGTGGGCCTCCAGAAATTCCGTGTTCCGTAAATGAAGACCGAGCAGAACGAGAACCCGTGCCGGATATCACCGATCTGTTTGCGCATCGAGCCACTATTCGGCGTTCAGCCAGCCTGTTGGCCTCGTTTCGCTACGAGCAGAGTGCGCCAGAGCGGTTCTACGGTGCCGTGGCGCAGGACACAGTTCACCTGGTCACCGATTTATGGCAACAGGCAACCGGCGACGGGTTGCAGGGCCGTACCGTGCTGGACGTCGGCGGCGGGCCCGGCTACTTCGCCTCGGCCTTCGCCGACGCCGGAGCCCGGTACCTGGGTGTCGAACCCGATCCACGGGAGATGCACGCAGCAGGAGACGGCATAAGGGACCCGCGCGCCGCATATCTGCGGGCGTCCGGCATGGCTCTACCACTCGCCGACGCCAGTGTTGATATCTGCCTGTCCTCGAACGTCGCCGAGCATGTACCGGAGCCCTGGCGGCTCGGTGCGGAGATGCTGCGGGTCACTCGACCCGGAGGGCTGACGGTGTTGTCCTACACCGTCTGGCTCGGTCCCTTCGGCGGCCACGAAATGGGCCTGACCCATTACTTCGGCGGCGCCCGCGCCGCCCGTTGGTACACCCGCAAGCACGGTCACCCGCCCAAGAACAACTACGGGTCGTCACTTTTCCCGGTATCGGCGCGCGACGGGCTTGAGTGGGCCCACGGAACAGGCGCATTGGTTGCCGCATTTCCCCGCTACCACCCCAAATGGGCATGGTGGATAGCCAAAGTTCCCGCTGTGCGGGAGGTTCTGGTGAGTAATCTGGTGCTTGTCCTGCGCCCCCACTGATTCCAGAATTGCAACAGGTTCCACTTCCCCTGACTGCCCGGTAGTGTTGCGTGCGTCACGCAACGAGGCGGACATGAAACGGAAGTCACGACACCTTGACTGAGCAGACAGCGACGCACGAGGACGTTGCACGCCCCGCGGAATCACAACGCGACCCGGAAACCTTGCGCGGCGCACTTACCGACTGGATATCAGCCCAACTGCCGGCCGATGCCGCGCTCAGCGTGGACCACGCGGAGCTGCCCAGCGCCAACGGCATGTCCAGCGAGACGATCCTGGCCGATGCGCAATGGACCGAGAACGGCGAGCGCGCGGCCCACCGCCTGGTGATCAGAACGGCACCTCAGCCCGACTCGAGCCCGGTCTTCCCCACCTATGACATGCGCCGCCAGTTCGACGTGATGGACCAACTCGGCCAGCACTCCGAGGCCCTGGTTCCGCCGGTCAGGTGGTACTGCGACGACACCGCGGTGCTCGGCGGTGAGTTCTTCGTGATGGATCGGGTGGACGGCGAGGTACCGCCCGATCGCATGCCCTACACCTTCGGCTCCTGGGTGACCGAGGCCTCCGAGGCCGACCGTCGCAAGATGCAGCGGCTCACCGTGGATCAGCTCGCACGCATTCACACCGCGCCGGTGGAGAATTTCGCGTTTCTCAATGACGCCCGCGAGGACGAGACCGGTTTGGACGCCCATGTGCGCGGCACCCGGGAGCTCTACGAGTGGGTGCGCGGTGACGGGCCGACCATTCCGCTGATCGATCGCGGTTTCGACTGGCTACGTGAGAACTGGCCCCACGACTCCCTGCGAGCTAAAGATGTTGTCAGTTGGGGCGATTCGCGCCCGGGCAACGTCATCTACCGTGATTTCGAACCGGTGGCACTGCTCGACTGGGAGATGGCAACCATCGGACCACGCGAGCTGGATCTGGGCTGGATCATCTTCCTGCACAGGTTCTTCCAGGACTTGGCTGAAATCGCCGGACTGGCCGGATTACCCACGTTCTGCCGGCGCGAGGATATTGCCGCCGAGTACGCCGCGCTCACCGGACACCACGCCGCCGACCTGGATTTCTACACCGCCTACGCAGCATTGCAACACGCCATCATCATGGCACGAATCCAGATGCGCGCCATGGCATTCGGACAGGCACAAATGCCCAAAGATCCCGACGACCTGATCCTGCATAGAGCCACACTGGAGAAGATGCTCGACGGAGCGTACTGGTCCCAGCTGGGAGAGGGGATCGGCGCATGAGCCTTTCCGCGTTCGACGACTACCCGATCCATCAGATCGCCGATGTGATCCGGCATGTCGGAACCTCCGACCGAAACTTCTACGACCGCTACTACTTCGGCTGCCACGGCGGGCAAGCCGACCTCCCCTATCTGATCACCGGGCTCGGGGTTTATCCCAATCTCGGGGTGACAGACGCATTCGCCTCAGTGCGCCACGGCGATGACATCGTGGTGTTCCGGGCATCCCGCGCGCTCGGGGCCGACCGCGCCGACCTCGCCGTCGGGCCCTACCGGATCGAGGTGCTGGAAGGCCTCAAGAAGATTCGGGTGGTTCTGGAGCCGGGCGATGATTACGACCTGAGCTTCGATATCACCTATACCGGGCACATCCCCGCCTCCCTGGAGCCGGGGCACTATCAGCGCCAGCTGGGCCGGGTCATGTTCGACACCTCTCGTTTTGCCCAAACCGGCACCTGGGCAGGGCATCTGACAGTCGATGGGCAGCGGCACGAGCTCGACGGTGTGAACTGGTCGGGTAACCGCGATCGCTCCTGGGGCATCCGTCCGGTCGGCGAGGGTGAACCCGCCGGCCGCCGAGCCACGTTGGCGGGCGGCTTCTACTGGCTCTACAACGTGATCGATTTCCCCGAGTACTCGATCATCCTGATCAACCAGGAGAACGAAAAAGGCGACCGGGTCGTGTCCGGTGCGCGCCGAGTCTGGCGGGACCCGTCCCGTGAAGTCGAGGAGCTGCCCGCCGTCGAACACGACATCACGTTGATCCCGGGCACCCGCGAAGCGTCAGAAGCCACGCTACAGCTGGGCGATATCACGGTGAAGGCCGAGATCCTCCTGCCGCATTACTTCGGATTCGGTACCGGCTACGGCCTGGATCCCGATTGGCGGCACGGCATGTGGCAGGGCGAGCAGGTGGTCCAAGGGAAGCGCTACAACGTCAAGGAGCTGGACCCGACGCTCAAGATGCTCTGCCCCGTGGACAACCTGGCCGCGTTCACGGCGACCGAGAACGGTGTCGAGGTGCACGGCACGGGGTTATTCGAATTTGGACCCATCGGCCCCCACGCTCCCTCCGGATTCACTGGATTTATTGATACACACCAAGAGAGAGACAGCGATTCATGACGCACAACTTCGACAAGCTCTTCATCGGCGGCGCCTGGACCGAACCCGCCACCGACGACGTGATTGAGGTCTTCTCTCCCGCCACCGGCGAGAAGGTGGGCCAGTGTCCGCTCGCCACCGCCGCTGACGTAGATAGCGCAGTCGCCGCCGCACGCCGCGCTTTTGAGGACGGCCCGTGGCCACGGATGACCCCACACGAGCGCCAGGCGGTGCTGCAGAAGGTGGTGCAGCTGCTGGAGGCGCGCAAGGACGAGGTCTGCGCCGTCATCTCCGATGAGACCGGTGCTCCCCCACCGGTTGTCGAGACGCTGCAGTGGATGGGCGGATTTGGTGCCCTGCAGTACTACGCCAACGCCGCCGACGCCGTGAAGTGGCGTGAGCTGCGCAATGGTGCCTACGGACAGACACTGGTGACCCGCGAAGCGGCCGGTGTGGTGGCCGCCATCGCGGCATGGAATGTTCCGCTGTTCCTGGCGCTCAACAAGATTGGCCCTGCGTTCCTGGCCGGCTGCCCGGTGGTTCTCAAACCCGCCGCCGAGACGCCGCTGTCGAGCTTCATCCTGGCCGAGGTGTTCGAAGAGGCCGGCCTGCCCGAGGGCGTGTTGTCGGTGGTGCCGGGCGGGGCCGAGACCGGCCGCGCCCTCACCAATCACCCCGGCATCGACGTGTTCAGCTTCACCGGCAGCACCGCCGTCGGCAAGGAGATCGCCGGCATCGCCGCCAAGAACCTCAAGAAGGTCACGCTGGAACTGGGCGGCAAGTCCGCGGCCATCGTCCTCGAGGACGCCGATCTGGCCGCCAGCCTGCCGATGCTGGTGTTCGCCGGTTTGATGAATGCCGGGCAGGGTTGCGTCAACCAGACCCGCATCCTGGCGCCGCGGTCGCGGTACGACGAGGTCGTCGACGGCATCGTGAACTTCGTATCCATCATGACGGTCGGGCTGCCTACCGATCCGGCGAGCCAGGTCGGCCCACTGATCACCGCCAAACAGCGCGACCGCGTCGAGGGCTACATCGCCAAGGGCATCGAGGAAGGCGCTCGACTGGCCTTCGGCGGCAAGCGCCCCGAGGGCCTGGACTCCGGATACTTCGTCCAGCCAACGATTTTCGCCGATGTCGACAACTCGATGACCATCGCGCAGGAGGAGATTTTCGGCCCGGTGCTGTGCGTCATCGCGTACGACTCGGTGGACGAGGCCATCAAGATCGCGAACGACTCCAACTACGGCCTGGCGGGCAGCGTGTGGACCGCAGATGTCCACAAGGGCCTTGAGGTCGCGGCGCAGATCCGCACCGGCACCTACGGCATCAACTGGTATGCGTTCGACCCCAGCTGCCCGTTCGGCGGGTACAAGCAGTCCGGTATCGGCCGGGAGAACGGGCCCGAGGGTATCGAGGAGTACTGCGAGCTCAAGAGCGTGCTGCTGCCGATGGGCGTCAGCCTCGAAAGCGTTTAGCCGCCGACACGCCGTCTCCTGGCGGATACGTCTCGCACAATCCCGCCACGAGACGGCGTGTCGCCGCTAGGTTGGCGCCATGTCGCTGACCGCCCCGCCCGATGGCGGTCCCCACCCCACACCGACCGGCCTGCGTAAGGTCGTCGCCGCATCCATGGCGGGCACCGTCGTCGAGTGGTACGAGTTCTTCCTCTACGCCACCGCCGCCACCCTCGTCTTCAACAAGGTCTTCTTCCCGGCGGCCGGTAACGACCTCGACAACATCATCAAGGCGTTCCTCACCTACGCGGTCGGGTTCGTCGCCCGACCCATCGGCGGAATCGTGTTCGGGCACTTCGGAGATCGCTACGGCCGCAAGCACCTACTGCAGATCGCCATCGTGCTTGTCGGCGTCGCCACCTTCCTCATGGGCTGTCTGCCGACCTTCGCCCAGGTTGGCTACGCCGCACCGATCCTGCTGGTCGCCCTGCGGTTCCTCCAGGGTTTCGCCGTCGGCGGTGAATGGGGAGGCGCCGTGCTGCTGGTGGCCGAGCACTCCCCCGACAAGGAGCGCGGTTTCTGGGCGAGCTGGCCCCAGGCGGCCGTACCGCTCGGCAACCTGCTGGCGACCCTCGTGCTGCTCATGTTGTCGTGGACCCTCTCCGACGCCGCGTTCCTGTCCTGGGGCTGGCGCGTCGGGTTCTGGCTGTCGGTCATCATCGTCGCGATCGGCTATTACATCCGCACCCGGATATCCGATGCACCGATCTTCCAGGAAGCCCGCCGAGAACTGGAAGAGAGCAAGGCCCTGCCGAATTCTCTTCGCGCAAGCGGCTCATCGACCTCCTACGGCGTCATCGAGGTGTTCCGCCGGTACCCACGTGGGGTGTTCACCGCCATGGGGCTGCGGGTGGCCGAGAACATCCTCTACTACATGGTTGTCACTTTCTCCATCACCTATCTGAAGACCCAGCTGCATATAGACACCAAGCGAATCCTGTTGCTGCTCTTGATCGGTCACGTAGTTCAGGCGATCGCACTTCCGATCGTCGGCCGGTACACCGATATCGTCGGGCGACGCGCACCGTATGCACTGGGAGCTCTGCTGGCGGCGGGGTGGGGTTTCATCGCCTTCCCGATGTTCAACACCCGCAACGACTGGGTGATCCTGGCGGCCATCGTGATCGGGCTGCTGGTGCACTCACTGATGTTCGCCGGGCAGCCGGCGATCATGGCGGAGATGTTCCCCACCCGAATGCGGTACTCGGGGGTGTCGGTGGGTTATCAGGTGACTTCGATCTTCGCCGGATCACTGGCTCCGGTCATCGGTACCGCGCTGCTGAGCAGGTACCACAGCTGGGTGCCGGTGGCGATCTATCTGGCGGCCGTCGCTCCCATCACCCTGATCGCCGTCTGGGCCCTGCCCGAGACCAAGGGCAGTTCACTGCATGAGCTGGATGCCGCCGATCGCGCACGGCTAGGTTGAACAGATGGCGACATACGGCTGGATCGGTTTGGGGAACATGGGCGGCCCGATGGCTGCCAACCTGGTAGCGGCTGGACATACGGTGCGCGGTTTCGATCTCTCGGGTGATGCGCTCGCCGGCGCCGAAGCCCATGGCGTGACCGCGGTCGACAGCATCCCCGAGGCACTGGCCGGCGCCGAAGTCGTGTTCACCATGCTGCCCAAGGGCGAGCATGTTCGCTCTGTGTTCGAAGGCCCCTACGGGATCTGGGAGAACGCCTCGCCGTCAACGCTTCTGGTGGACAGCTCGACCGTCGACATCGAAACCTCTCGGTACTGTCACGCGGAATCGGCACGGCGCGGATTCCGGTTCGTCGACGCCCCGGTATCCGGCGGCATCAGCGGCGCGCACGCAGCCACGCTATGTTTCATGCTCGGCGGCGGCCTGGAAAGCGTCGGTGAGGCGACCGATTACATCAAGCCCATGTCCGGACGCGTGATCCACGCGGGAGACGGCGGGGCTGGGGTGGCGGCCAAGATCTGCAACAACATGATGCTGTTCATCGACATGATGGCGAATTCGGAAGGCTCTCAACTGGCCGACCGACTCGGCCTGGACCCCAAGGTGTTCTGGGAGATCTGCTCGGTCTCCTCGGCACGGTCATGGGCACAGCAGACCTGGTACCCGGTGCCGGACATCATCGAATCCGCCGCCGCCAACCGCAACTTCGATGCCACCTTCACGGTGGACCTGGCACACAAGGACGCCCGGCTGGCATTGGCCGCCGGGGAGGCTACCGGCGTGAAACTGCCCGCGGCGACCATGGTCACCGAGCAGTTCCAGCAGCTCATCGACGAAGGACTGGGCGGCAAGGACTGCTCGCTGATCGTCAAGTACACAACCCCCGACGGATCGGCCCGCGGCTACGCGCCCTGATCCGGCCGGTCACCGTGCAGCTGCCGCAAAAACCGGTTGTACGAAGCTAATTCGTCTTCCTGACGGGCATCATCGGCCTCGCGCACCTCGGTCTCGACCAGTTCCTCGCGCCGCCACCGGATGGCGAAGATCAGGGTGGTCGCCAACGCGATGGGCTCACCGTACGACCAGGCCAGTGCACCTGCCACCGCCTGGTCCTGCACCGGGTCAACGGCCCACTCGACGGGCGGGTTGGCGAAGATCCCGATCAAAGGCCTGGGCGCCATCATGAGAATGACGCCGATGAACACGTGCAGCGGCATCTCCACGAAGATGTCGAACATCCGGCCGAGGTTGGTCTGCCGAATCGGCAGAGGGTCGGTGGACAGGATCGGGATGACGAAGAGCATGCCCGTGACCAAGAAGAAGATCTCTAATCCGTTGTGCCCCAGCCAGGTAGCGGCAATGGTGTCGAACAGCTGCGACAAGTACAGACCGTAATAGCTGAATAGGAACAGCGGAAGGGTGACGGCCGGGTGCAGTAGAAACGCGGCAGTACGGCTGCGCAACCCGGCCAGCGCGGCCGCCAGCACCCACCTGCCGGGCCCTTGATGAGGTGTCGACCGCAACAGCAGCCGCCCCGGTGAGCCCAGCACCAACAAGGGCGGCACCAGGATCGACAGCGTCAACTGCTGGAACATGAAGGCGCTGAACAACCGGAATCCGTAACGCTCTATCGACAGTCCCATGACCGCAGCCAGGATCAGACACCCGGATAGGAAGGACACCGTCGACCACCATGGCCAGCTGCGGCCCATCCGGCGTAGCCGAACCACACTCAGCAGGTACCACCCGGCCAGCAGGGCCGCGACGATCGGTAGCACCGGGACGGCGGGTGGGTTCCACTCCAGCAGAGACCAGACTGTGGGTGGCTCAGCCGGGGTATTCATTAATTGCATTATGCGCATATTTGAATTAGATGGCCATCCGGGTGCCGATTCGGGCCGTTCACCTGCAATTCGGATCGCGGATAGCCAAACAGCGTTGGTTCACAGCTTCGCTAACTAGGGTGCGCGACGGGCGGGGCAAACCAGAGGAGGAACGATGGCTGTATCCGTGAATCTCGAGAAGGCACTCGATAAGGCCTACGAGAACAAGGACCTCAAGGACGTCCTCGACGCACCGCCGTCGGCTCTCGCCGGTCTCACCGAGAAGCATGACGCGGCACTGAAGGAAGCCCTGAACATCTCAACCGTGCGCGAGCTGGGCACCAACAAGTACCTCGCGATCGCCGCGGCGCTGGCGGCCCTGGAGAGCAAGACCGGCTAGAACTACCTGCCGAGAAGGCAATCAGATACGCGGGACTGCCATTCTGCGTATCTGATTGCGCTCTCGCGGTTAGGAACGAAGCGCCTCGGCCAACGGCTCCAGCACACGGGGGTCATACGGCGGGGGCAGGTAGATGATCGCCAAGTCCAGACCCTCCGCGCCCAGCGCGGCGGCCTCGTCGACAACCTTCGCGTAGTCGCGATCCTCGCCGAGCCGGATGTGGGCGGAGAGCGTGATCTCGCCCGGGTCGCGGCCGATATCCGCGCAGTGCGCGGCCAGCACATCACGCTTACGGGCGAACTCCTCGGGCGGTCCGCCCACGAAGTTCCAGTGCTGGGCGTACTTGGCGGTGATCCGCAGCGTCCGCTTCTCGCCGCTGCCGCCGATGCAGATCGGGGGGTGCGGCTTCTGCGGCCCCTTGGGCTCGTTGCGTGCGTCTTTCAGCTGGTAGAACTTGCCCTCGAAGCTCGTTGTCTCCTGGCTCAGCAGACCGGTGAGCACCTCGCAGGCCTCTTCGAACCGGTCGAAACGTTCCTTGATGCTGCCCAGCTCGATGCCGTAAGCGCCGGATTCTTCCTCGTTCCAGCCGGCACCGATGCCGAGTTCCAAGCGGCCACCGGACACGATGTCCAGCGCCGAGGCCATATTGGCCAACACGGCCGGATGCCGATAGTGAATGCCGGTTACCAGCACCCCGACACGCAGCCGTCGGGTGGCCTGCGCGAGCGCAGTGAGGGTCACCCAGCCTTCGAGGCACGGCCCGCTGGAGTCCGAGAAGATCGGATAGAAGTGGTCAAAGGTCCAGCCGGACTCAAAGACCTCGATCTCGTCGGCCACCTTCCAGATGGCCAGCATGTCGTCCCAGGTGGTGTTCTGCGGAGATGTCTTGAACGCGAAGCGCATTCCACAACCCTAGGCGTCACGTACCTGGAGCGTCGACCAGATCGGTTCGGAAGCCGCTACCCGAGTCGCTGTTTAAGGGCGTCGAACTCGTCCTTGACGCCGGTCGGCAGCTTGTCGCCGATGAACTCGAACCACTCCTCGATAAGCGGCAGCTCGGCCTGCCATTCGTCAACGTTCACGGTCAGCGCCTCGGCGACGTCGGCCTCATCGACGTCCAGACCTGCCAGGTCCAGATCCTCGACGGCTGGGACGGTGCCGATCGGGGTGGAAACACCGTTGGCCCGGTGCTCGATCCGATCAACGATCCACTTCAGCACGCGGCTGTTCTCGCCGAATCCTGGCCACAGGAATCGGCCGTCGCCGCCGCGACGGAACCAGTTGACGAAGAAGACCTTGGGGAGCTTGGACTCGTCGGCCTGCTTACCGACATTGATCCAGTGGTTCAGGTAGTCGCCGACGTGGTAGCCCATGAACGGCAGCATCGCCATCGGGTCGCGGCGCACCGCACCGACCTTGCCCTCGGCGGCCGCGGTCTGCTCCGAACCCAGCGTGCCGCCGATGAACACGCCGTGCTGCCAGTCCCGAGCCTCGGTCACCAGCGGAACAGTTGTCTTGCGACGGCCGCCGAACAGGATCGCCGAGATCGGCACACCCTGCGGGTCGTCCCACTCGGGGGCCAGCGTGGGGCACTGCGACATCGGGGTGCAGTAACGCGAGTTCGGGTGGGCGGCTTTGCTTTCCGTGTCCCGGATGTACCAGTCGTTACCCTTCCAGTCGACCAGGTGATCGGGCTCACCCTCCAGGCCTTCCCACCACACGTCGTTGTCATCGGTACGGGCGACGTTGGTGAAGACGGTGTTGCCGGCCTCGATGGTCTTCATAGCATTGGGGTTTGAGCTCCAGTTGGTGCCCGGTGCCACCCCGAAGAAACCGAACTCCGGGTTGACGGCGTACAGGCGTCCGTCCTCGCCGAAGCGCATCCAGGCGATGTCATCACCCAAAGTCTCTGCACGCCAACCGGGAATGGTCGGCTGGATCATGGCGAGGTTGGTCTTACCGCAGGCCGACGGGAATGCCGCGGCCACGTAGTACGCCTTGTTCTCGGGCGAGATGAGCTTCAGGATCAGCATGTGCTCGGCGAGCCAGCCCTCGTCATGCGCCATCGCCGAGGCGATGCGCAGCGAGTAGCACTTCTTGCCCAGCAGCGCGTTACCGCCGTAACCCGAACCGTAGGACCAGATTTCACGCGTCTCGGGGAAGTGAGTTATGTACTTGGTGTCATTGCACGGCCACGGCACATCTTCCTGGCCAGGCTCCAGGGGCGCACCGATCGAGTGCAGCGCCTTGACGAAGAAACCGTCATCACCCAGCTTCTCCAGCGCGGCGGCACCCATGCGGGTCATCACACGCATGGAGGCGACGACGTACTCCGAATCGGTGAGCTCCACTCCCAGCTTTGGGTCCTCGGCGCCGAGCGGGCCCATGCAGAACGGCACCACCCACAGGGTGCGTCCGCGCATGCTGCCGCGGAACAGTTCGGTCATGGTCGCGCGCATCTCGGCGGGCTCCACCCAGTTGTTGGTGGGGCCGGCGTCCTCTTCACGCTCCGAGCAGATGTAGGTGCGCGATTCCACTCGCGCAACGTCCGACGGATCCGATAGCGCCAGGAACGAGTTGGGGTGCTTCTCGGGATTCAGACGCTGAAAGGTACCGGCGTCCACCAGCTGCTGAGAGACCCGCGCGAACTCCTCGTCGGAGCCGTCAGCGAACACCACTCGATCAGGTTGAGTCAGCTCAGCGATTTCACGGACCCAGGCAAGCAAACCCGCATGCTTCGTGGGAGCGTTGTCAAGACCGGGAATGGTCGCTGCTGTCATCGAGAGCATCTCCTCTGTAGGTACGCAGGGCCGCGCCGACGCCGGGCGGGACCTTGATATATGAGGTTAACGCCGACCATGTTCGACGTGAAACGGGGTCGCTGACAGTTAGTCACAGAAAGCGCGAAGATCAGATAGAAGGCAAGCAGGCAACGGCCAGAAGCAGGTACTACTTTTCCCCGACGCGACCGTGTTCGATGAGCTCCCAGTGCGCACCGGATCCGCGGACCCAGGTCTCGTAGGTACCGTCCGCGCCAAACGTGGTCACCTTGTCCGCCACACCGTCCTCGTCGATATCGGAGACTATGGAAAGCCCGGTCGACCCGTCGGACGGATGGAGCGCGACGGTGTCGCCGATGCCGTCGTGGTCGGTGTCGATGAGGTCTTTCCCCAGGTCGATTAGCTCACCGCCATTGGGCAGGTACATATGGTGATCGACGTGCAGGTCCGGACTGAGGGCATGCCCCGGCTCGGGCACTCCTTCCCCGAGTCCCCCAGGTAGTCCCTGGTCAAAACCTTCGATCATGACTCCGCCTGATCCTCCTCAGCCTGACCCGCCCCCCGCAAGCGGCCCATCGACCTATTCTCAGCTTTTCGGCCGGTCGCGTCCAGCCGTTCGGCGACTTTGGTTAGCGCCTTGTGCACCGACGGCAGGTCACGGTTACGCAGTGCTGTTGCCCGTGCGGTATTCATGGCGGCCTCGCGCAGCGCGGTATCTATTTGCCCGACCCGGGCGGCCAGCTTGTCGTTCTCGCGTTCGTCGATCTCGACCAGATCGGCGTTGAGCCTGGTCTCCACCTCCAGCACCCGCGCAGCCACCCACTGCTCCAAGTACCCGCGCAGCTCCCCCATGGTGTCGCCCAGCCAGCGGTCCAGCACCGCCCGATCGTGCAAAAGCCCCCGCACCGCCACCAGCCACACCGCGATACACGCTCCGGCCACCAGGCCCACCGCCAAACCCACCAGGGCCAGACCCGGGCGCGCGTACGCCACCAACCGCGACACCGTCAACGCTGCACCCAGACCGAAGAACACCCCGAATAGCGCCATCATCCGTGTCTCCAGACGGCGTGACCGCACCGAAGGGTCGCTCGTCTCAGGCGGCACCGGGCGGTTGGCGCTGGCCCTCGGGGCCACCCAATGCTGGGTCACCTCGGAGGAAACCTCAGCAAGGTGTTCCTCGGTGCCCTGTTCCACTTCGGCGACCACCTCGGCCATTCGACGCCGCACCCGGTCACCAAACCCCGGCACATCGCGCCGCTTCAGTTCGGCGATGTCCTCGCGTAGCTCACCACCTACCGAGCCAACCCGCTTGCGCGCGAAGTACAGCAGCGTCATGCGGGCCTGGGCAACGCGGTTGCGCAACGCCAAGGTCCGCTCGGACTTGCCCGAACGCGTCCGTCGTACCGCTGCCTGCCGCTGATTGCGCAGTTCATCGGCACGAGCGCCCTCCCCGGCCTCCGGGGAGACATTCAACATGCCCTGCAGGCGAGTTGCCCAGGCGCGCAGTCTGTTTCGCTCATCTCGGGCAGGTTCTTCGCGGACTTTACGCACGGCGCGCACCAGTTCGTCGAGCCCCGGCGCGTCTCCACGCGTCGATACCCCCAGCCAGGTGATACCGCTGAATCGGGAATCGTGCTCGGCCAGGATCTCCCGGTTCCGATCCATCACCTCGCGCCAGGACTGATGCACATCGATCTTCGACACCACCGCGATGAGCGCATCGGTATTGGCGGCGGCCAGCTGGATCAGACCGCAATCCGACGGCGTCAAGGGCGCCGTCCCGCTGCACACGAACACGACCACTCCCGGCGCCTGCCCGTGCTGCAGATCCTCGGGCTCGACAATGCGCACTCCGGACATGCGCCCCGCCAAGCCGCCCGCGAGCGTCGAGGCGCCGGCCAGCCAGCCGCCGGTCACCATCACCACGTCTTGCAGGTCCACGCCCAGCGGGCCGAGCGCGGGGTCCACCGCGAGTACCAACTCGTCGACCCGTTTGTCTGCCGGTTTATCAACAGGAAAGTTCACGCTCGACCTCCGGCCAGGCGCCACAGCCGCAACGACCCACGCACGATGTCGGTGCCCATCGCGGCATAGGTGGCGGTCACCGGTCCCGCGGCGAATCGCTGCCAGCGCTCGGCGCGGTAGCGGTGATCCTCGGGATGATCGCTCAACTCCACCGGTATACCCGCCGCCGTGGCGGCGTCCACTGCGCACTGCATTGCGGCCACCAGCAGGTCGTCGCTGGTCAGGAAGGCGTCGACCTGCATAGGCAGGACACCCGTCACCCCGATCCGGTGAAGTTCGGCGAGCACCGATCGCATCCGGCGATACCAGCCCTGGGCAATGGCGGCACGAATGGCGTCCACCACCGCGTCGATACCCGACAAGTCACGCAACAGCGCGGTGAGCGCCGGCGCCCCCAGGCCGGGAACCTGCCGGAGCGCCCCGATCGCGCAGCCCATCGGGTAGAGGTCCAACTCATGCAGTAAGCGCCGCCGCATTGCTGCCGGCACCTCATGTGTGCAGGTGACAAAGGCGTCGACGGAACTGGTGTCGGCCGGGTGCTCGACCATCGACTTGAGGGCCTCGACGATGCCCTCGTCGAGATCGGCCAGCGGGACGTGCGCGGATAACGGCAGCGTCGGAACCCGCGTCTCGGCGCGGTATTCGGCACAGCGCCCCACCGCGGCGGTCCATGGACCACGGGCGCCGCCGGGATCGGTTAGATCCGCCTTATTGAGGATCAGCACCTTGGGGGCTGCGGATGCCGCCAGGACGGCACGATCTTCGGGTTTGAGCACCTCCGCGAACACCACGATCTGGACATCCATGGCGTCGGTGGAATCTGCAGGATCCTGGTTGGGGATCGGAACCTCGATAAGCGCATGTCCCGGTCCGGCCTCGGCAGGCATGGTGCGCCCCAACGCGCCGATAACGCTCGTGACACCCACACCGGCGCGGCCCCGAACCGTGACCCGCAGCGGGTCGCCCGCCCGCACCGCGACATCGTGAATGCGCTGGCCACCGCGTGCCTGCCGAATCTCGGGGCGCGCCGCGAACCGGTCGAGCGTTCCCCGGAAGATCTCAAACCCCCGCGTCATCACCTATTCCAGTTCGTTCGGTCAACGGAAATGCTCACATTGTCACCTGCGCCGATGGCAGGTTCCACCCTGGTAGGCATCTGTTGAGTATCAATCCGCGCCGGGATTATGGGATCTGCCTCCTATAGGTGACCATGGAAAGATGCGTTGTGACGGCCAGGAGCGGGGCTGTGCGGTAGCTGGATCAGCCACCGACGAGCTCCCGGGCACCGTCACTGCCGATTCCAGTGCCCATGCGGACGGCCAGCACCACCACACACGCCGTGTGTCGAGCTTTCGATCGCGCGGGTCGTCACTCTCCGAGGGGCAGCAAAAGGCCTGGGATAAATCCTGGTCGACGTACGGCCGGGTCGCCCGCGAAGCCGACGGTTCCTGCCCGCCTCTGGAGCCCGCCAGATGGTTCGGACGAACCTCCCCCTTAATCCTCGAAATTGGTTGCGGCACAGGAACGTCTACTGCCGCGATGGCGCTTGAGGAACCTCAGTTCGACGTGCTGGCGGTGGAGGTCTACCGCAAAGGGCTCGCTCAGCTGCTCTCGGCGATCGATCGTGAGGGCATCGAAAACGTTCGACTGATCCGCGGTGACGCGCTCGACGTGCTGGAGCATCTGCTGCCATCGGGGTCGCTGACCGCGGCACGAGTGTTTTTCCCGGATCCGTGGCCGAAGACCCGCCATCACAAGCGGCGGCTGCTGCAGGCGGGCACCGTGGCACTGCTCTCGGACCGGCTCCGCCCGGGCGGCACCCTGCATGTGGCCACCGACCATGCAGATTACGCGGAACATATCGCCGAGGTCGGGGACGCGGAGCCGACACTGCACCGACTCGATGTTCACGATCCGAGTGTTCCGGTCTCGGTGCGCCGGCCCACCACCAAGTTCGAGGGAAAAGCGCACACGGTCGGCAGCACGATCAACGACTTCGTCTGGAAACGATTGTGAGCGTCGCCGAAGATTTACGGGACCCGAACACGGCCGACGATTCCATCCGCCGCCGGTCGTTGCGGGTGCTGCTGGTGTGGGACGCCCCAAACCTCGACATGGGACTGGGCTCCATCATCGGCGGCCGCCCATCGGCGGAGAACCGACCGCGGTTCGACGCTCTGGGCCGTTGGCTGCTGGAGCGCACCGCCGAGTATTCGGCAGACCATCCCGATTGCCTCGTCGAACCCGAGGCCACTGTGTTTACCAATATCGCGTCGGGGAGTGCCGAAGTGGTACGCCCATGGGTCGAGGCGCTGCGTAACGTTGGGTTTGCGGTATTCGCCAAACCCAAGATCGACGACGACAGTGACGTCGACGCCGACATGCTTGCTCATATCGAGCTGCGGTCCGATGAAGGCCTGGCCGGGGTGTTTGTGGCCTCGGCAGATGGTCAGGCTTTCCGCGAACCGTTGAAGAAGATCGCCGGTGACGGGGTCCCCGTCAGTGTGCTGGGATTTCGCGAACATGCGAGTTGGGCGCTAACCTCGGATACTCTGGGGTTCGTCGATCTCGAGGACATACCCGGAGTTTTCCCCCGAGCCTTGCCGCGGGTGGGTCTAGATTCGCTCCCCGACGAAGGCGCCTGGTTACAGCCATTCCGACCGTTGTCGGCGTTGCTTACGTCCAGGACATGAAAACCGGCGCGTGACAGTCGCTAGTTAGGAGATATCTGTGTTCGCCTGGTGGGGTCGAATGGTGTACCGGTATCGGTTCATCGTCGTTGCCGCGTTCGTCGCGATCTGCCTGGGTTCCGGACTGTTCGGTATCACCCTCGGCGACCACGTGACGCAGAGCGGGTTCTTCGACGACAACAGCGAATCGGTGAAGGCATCGGTCATGGCGGACGACGCCCTGGGCCGCGACCGAACCACGCACGTTGTCGCGGTCATCGCGGCTCCCGACGGTAAGACCGTCGATGATCCCGCCTTCCAGAAGAAGCTGACCGATCACTTCGACCAGCTGCAGAAGGACAACCCCGACCAGATCTACGGCTGGGCCGGCTGGCTGCGCGCGCCGACGACGACAGACCCCACCGTCATGCGGATGGTGACGCCGGATCGCAAACACACCTTCGTCTCGATCGCGCTTAAGGGCGATAACGACGACACCATCCTCAATAACTACAAGGCACTGGCGAACCCGGAAAAGGCCACAAAACCCGATCCCGCGAAGAACAAGTTCCTGCTCGACGGTGTCGATATCCAGCTGGCCGGCCTCCAGCCCGTCGCCAGTGAGCTCACCGGAACCATCGACAAAGACACGCAGCGCATGGAAATGCTGTCGCTGCCGGTGATGGCCGTCGTGCTGTTCTTCGTCTTCGGCGGTGTGATCGCGGCCGGGCTCCCCATGATGGTCGGTGGCCTGACCATCGCCGGCGCCCTGGGCATCATGCGACTGATCACCCTCTTTTCTCCGGTGCACTTCTTCGCCCAGCCGGTGGTCACGCTCATCGGCTTGGGTATCGCCATCGACTACTCGCTGTTCATCGTCAGCCGCTTCCGCGAGGAGATCGCCGAGGGGTACGACACCGAGACCGCGGTCCGCCGCACCGTCATCACCTCGGGCCGCACCGTCATGTTCTCGGCCACCCTTATCGCAGCGGCGCTGATGCCCATGCTGATCGTGCCGCAGCAGTTCCTAAGGTCGCTGACATACGCCGGTATCGCCTCGGTGCTGCTCGCCGCGATTCTGGCCGTAACCGTGCTGCCCGCCTGTCTGGGCGTGCTCGGTCGGCATGTCGACGCGCTGAGTATCAAGCGGTTCAGCCGGACCAAGTCACGCGAGGAGCTTGAGAACGGATTCTGGGGCCGCACAGTGGTTTTCGTGATGAAGCGGCCGGTGGCGTTCGCCGTCCCGATCGTCATCGTGATGCTGCTACTCATCATCCCTCTGGGCAACCTGAAGCTCGGCGGCTTCAGCGAAAAGTACTTGCCGCCAACTAATTCCACCCGCATGGCGCAGGAAGACTTCGATACGCTCTTCCCCGGTTTCCGCACTGAGACCATCACCATCGTCACCAAGGGCGCCACCGACTCTCAGCTCAACCAGATCCGTGCCGAAGCCATGAAGGTCCCCGGCTTCGTGGAGCCCGATGGGGACAAGACCCAGATGTGGCAGCGACGTAAGGCCGTCACGACCGACGGCGACGCCAGCGTCAAGGTCATCCAGAACGCCCTGATCGTCCGCAACACCGCAGGCGAAAAGGTCAAAGCGCTGCGCGACATGCCCGTGCCCAAGGGCGTGACAATGTATGTCGGCGGCACCCCGGCACTCGAATACGACTCGATCAACGGCGTCTTCGACAAGCTGCCGCTCGTGATCGTGATCCTGATCAGCATTACCACGATCCTGATGTTCCTGGCATTCGGATCACTTGTGCTGCCCATTAAGGCCGCGGTGATGAGTGCCCTCGGCCTGGGCTCGACCATGGGCATCCTGACATGGATATTCGTCGACGGGCATTTCTCCAAGTGGCTCAACTTCACGCCGACACCCCTGACAGCGCCGATCATCGTCCTGATCATTGTCGTCATCTACGGCCTGTCCAGCGACTACGAAGTGTTCCTCATGTCCCGCATGATTGAGGCGAGAGCGCAAGGGCTGTCGACCGCTGAGGCGGTGCGGGTGGGCACCGCTAACACCGGCAGAATCATCACCGCGGCCGCGCTCATCCTCATCGTGGTGGCGGGCGGTTTCGCCTTCTCCGATCTGGTGATGATGAAGTACCTGGCCTTCGGTCTGATTTCGGCGCTCATCCTGGACGCCACCGTGGTCCGCATGCTGCTCATCCCGGCGGTCATGAAGATGCTGGGCGACGACTGCTGGTGGGCGCCGGTGTGGATGAAGCGTGTGCAGGTGAAGCTCGGCCTCGGCGAAGTCACCCTCCCCGACGAGCGCAAGCGTCCCACCGGCCGCGAGCAGGCTATCGCTGCGGCGGTATCCCCGGTCGGGTCCAATGCACGCACCACCAAGCTGCAGATCGCCTCCGAGCGCACCCGGTTGCCCTCGGCACCCGCACCGCGCCAGCACGATCCGTCGGCTCCGGCGCGGCCCACTCCGCCCCCGCCCGCTCCCCCGACCACACCGGTCAACCTGCCGTCGCAAGGTAACGACGGTGGGGACGCACCCGCGACGACACGGATGTCGGTACCCGGTAAGAACGTTCCTCCTGCCGATGCGCCCACTACCCGTGTGCCTGGTGGGAACCCTTCCGGTCCCGACGCTCCGACCGCCCGCACCAGCGTCGCGGGGACACATCGCCCGGACCGCCGCAATGCCGATAGAGAGATCGAGTCGTGGCTCGGCGAACTGCGCGGCCCCAAGCAGCCCGGCTCCGGCCCGGCCGCTGAATCGGGAGATGCGACCACCGCGATTCCCGTCTCCAAGCCTCAGCCCAAACCGCAACCGGCACAGCCGAACCGTGCCAATGGCACAGCCGGCGAGGACGCGACGACGGCGATGCCGATCGCTAAGCCGGATGCCACGCGGCAGGGTCCACCTCGGGCTCCGCGTCCTCCTCAGTCGCCGCAGCCCGCTCCCCCCGCCGCTGATGCGACGGAGGTACTGCCGGCACCTGGGCAGGATCGCGACCAAAAGCGCACGCCGCAACAGCAGCAGGACGCGGACGAGGCCACCCGCCGCAGCCGCGGTGGCAGTGTCAGCGCCCAGGATCTGCTGCGCCGAGAGGGACGCCGCATCTAGCGACGTCCCTCTCCACCACCACTCACGGAGCCTGATGGGCTACTTGACGGGCAGCTCGGTTATGGATAGTTCACCGCGAGTTGCATATTCACGCGCGTACAGCGTGCCGCCGCCAAGCAGCAGAAGGCCGGTGACGATGAACGCACCGATCCGTGCGATACCGTCAAGGGTGGCCAGGTCGAACAGGAACAGCTTGGCGACGGCCATCGCGGCAAGCACGAATCCCGTTCTGGTCACCCAACTCTGGTCGCGGTAGTGCCGCAGTCCGGCGAGTAGGAGCGCCACGGATACTGCCATCCAAGACACCGTTGCCAGACCGTGGCCCAGCAGGAACCCGTCGATATTGCCGAGCAGCGCGGTGCCCGACAGAATGACTGCAGCGGTCCCCGAATACAGCATCGACACCCCGGCCACCACACCTCGCACGGGAGCGGACTCCGGGTTCGCCCAGCCGACCCGGTTCATGGCCGCCATCACCATGCCGACTGTGACGGCCGCAAGCACGCTCGCGACGATCAACAGCGGCCCCGCCACGTGCACGGCGCTGCTCGAGTCCGTCAGCAGCTCCGGGGGCACGTACGCGATGTACGCCATACCGCCCAGCGCGCCGAACACCTGACCCACTACCAATGAAATACGGTCCCGCAGTTGATAGCCGATGGCGGAGAAGGACAACCCAATGGCCAGCAACACGACCGCGAGCAAGGCCGCGTGTGTGCCCTCGACCGAGGCCTGTAGCAGCGCCAGACCCGCGACCGCAGTCATGGTGATGCGCGCATGCACCGGAAGGCCACCGACCAACAGCAGCACCGCGCCCATCACCGCGGCGACCCCGACAGGTACCAGCACTCCGAGCGGCCACACCGCGAAGGACAGGGCACTGTAGAGAACCGGAATAGAGGCGATACCGATCATCACCGACGAAGTCAGGTCACCCTGGCCGGCATGGTCGCCGGTGAGCAGCCACAGCGACCCCAGCAGGGTCACCAGCAGTGCCAGCACCGCCATGATGAGCAGAGCATACGGATGTCCCGCGGCGGCACGAATGGCCGCGAGGAGCGTCAGGGTGACGCCAACGGTCCGGAAGGCGTGCAGCACTGGCCAATTCCGGCCGATCTGAGCGGGCAGGCTCGCGATCAGCAGCACCAGCGCGAAGGCGGCGAGTTCCGCGGTGAACCCATCGGTGAGGAACGGAGCCAAGGAGGTGATCGCCGCGACCACACCCACGGCAAAGGGCTGCGAGTTCCACTTCCGCGCCAGCACCAGGCCGGCGCCGGCGATAGCCAACGCGAGAACCAGTCCCGCCAGCACCGGAATCTTGTCGTAAATCACCGTCAGTGCCAGCACGTCGAAGAATGCGGCCGCGAATCCTGTTGCTGCGGTGGCAATACCACCAATCCGGCCCCCGGGACGAGAATGCACCCGGATGCCCAGTCCAATGAGACCGGCCGCGAGGACGGCACCGGAGAGCATGCGTGGTATCGGACCGAAGTACCCGCTCTTGGCGGCCAGCACCAGGAGCATGACCACCCCGGCGAGTGTCACGACCGCACCCGCGAAGGCCATCGCCTTGCTGGCGAATCCCTCACGTGCCCAGAACGGTTTCTGCTGAGGAGGTGCTGTCCTAGGCGCGGCCGGCACCTGCACCGTCACGGGTATCCGGACCGGTGGTACCGGGACCGGCGCGGCGGCCGGTGTGGCGCCTTGAGTGCGCCGGCACTCGTCCCAATACTGCTGAGCCTTATGGTATTCGGCCTGGGTCCATTCGATCATCCGGCCCCGCAGCGCATCGAGCTCGGCACGCAGCGCACGCTCACGCCCGTCGAGTTCGTCCAACGTCGCGGTCATCTGCTGCAACTGTGGATCTGTCATGCCTCTCAGCGTGACGGCTACTCGATCTGAGGTGAACACGTAGACCTACTACCGCGAGTAGGGGTTTCTCACCGCGCTAGGTAGGTCTACTCATCACCGGGGCCCGCACGGTCTAGGTCTTCTGCCGCTACATGTCCCAGATACGCGGCGTAAAGGGTTCGGGATGCAAAGGATTCCTGCTCCCCCCACGGCAGGTGTGGCCTCGTCACCAGCAGCGAGGCGACCCCGTGAGTGATCGCCCACAGCTGCAGGGCAGGCTCCAGGGTGTCACCCGGCGGGAACTGTTCTTCGTCGACGAGTTCTTGAACAACGCCGCGGAGGTGGAGAAAGGCTGAACTGCTGAGTATCTCGTCCGATTCGCTGCCGAGGCGCGGCGGGCGTGCGGTCGCGAACCGGTACAAATGCGGGTTCTGCGCGGCGAAGCGCACGTAGGCCAGGCCCAGCGCTCGCAGTCGTTCCAGCGCCGTGGAGATGTTGAACGTCGCCCGCTGCAGCGCCTCGCCGAGTTGTTCGAAGTACTTCGAGCACAAGGCGTCCACCAACTCATCGGTGCTCGAAAAGTGCCGGTACAGGGACGGTGCCGTGATACCCAGCTCCCGAGTCAATTCGCGGGCCGAGGGAGCGCGGGCCTCGCCGGACCTGAGGATGAGGTCCATCGCCGTATCGACGATCTGCTGCCGCAGCCTCCACCCCTGTCCCCGCGCCAGGCGCTGCCGTGGTGCGGTTGGATTGTTCTCGTCACTCATGTGGCACTCCAACCAACCGCATATCTCGATCAGCGCGGAGGTTCGATGGGCAGCGTCGGCCCGCCTTGTGGAGTCGGGACGGTGAACCTCCCCTTGGGAGTGGGATCGGTCCTCTTCCCGAGGTCGGCGCCCGGCGGCGGGCCAGCTGTGTCATCGCCCGCGGGCCGCGGTGCGTTCTTGGCGCCGCGAATCAACACCGCCGGATCATCACTGACGCAATGGGTATAAAGCGGCGGCTCGGGAAAATCGGCGGTAGACGGTGGCACACGAGGGGTGCCGTAATCACAGGCATACCGTGGATACAGGTCGGCGGTGGCCCAGAGGCCGTTGTCGCGCATGGTGTCAGCGATCGCGCCGAACGTCGATCCGCGGTAGTTGGGAAAAAACGCATTGATGGCAGGTGCGCGAACATAGAGCATCTGCGAAACGGTGGCCAGGCTGGCGAGCAGGGTGACCATGGTGTCGGAATTATCGGCGAACAGGTTGTCCACCGCGCCCAGTGTTGTGGGCGTCTGTCCTACCAGGGTGCGGTAGCCGTTCTGCATCTTGTCCACACCGCGTAGGGTGCGGCCCAGACTGTCGGCGGTGGCCTTGATACCGGAGTTTTTATCGGCAGCCAAGGTCAGCACCACCCGGCTGGTCTTGAGGATGCTGGTGGTTTCCGGCAAGACCGAATCCAAGGTACTGAGCAAGAAGGTGCCGCCGTCGATGATCTCGGTGAGCTTGCGCGGGCCCTCCTTACTCAGGCTCAGCTCCCTTTTGATCAACTCCAGCTTCTTGGGGTCCACCTGCGCCAACAGCCCATCAGCATCAGCGAGCAGCTTGGCCAGCGTCACCGGTACCTGCACACCCTCGGCAATCACACTGCCGTCCTTAAGGAATGGGCCCTGTTGATCGGGTGTGCCTTCGAAGTTGAGGTACTGCTCACCCGCGGCAGAGAGGCCGGTCACTCGAACCTTGGCCGCCGCGGGGATCGTGTACTTCGACTGGATCTCGGCGGTCGCCTCGACACCCTGCTGGGTAATCTCCAGCGACTGCACCGTCCCGATCTTGACTCCCCGCAATGCCACATCCTGCCGAGGCAGCAGCCCACCGGACTCCGGCAGCTTCACGGTGACACGATAGGTGGACGCAAAGGGGTTGGCCCGCAATGCACCCGCGAACAAGTAGGTCACTGCCAGAACCAAGGTCAACGCCAGCGCTACACCCGAGAGCGCTACCTTCTGGCGATGGCCGGCACGCACAGCACCGACCAGCGGATTGGCGATCGCGTTGATCATCGTCCACCACCTGGGGCCGCCGGAACAGGCTCGATGACACCGGGTTCGGTGGGGCTGGGGCGCACCGGAGTGTCCTGGCCGTACGCACCCTTGCCCACGACGCGCTCCTGCAGGCGCCAGAGCGTGTATTTGATGGAGCCCGCCAGCTGCGCCCAGTTGGACCGCTTGGGCCCGTGGGTACCGATATCGGCGAGCGAGCCGACATCGGGTATTGACCCCAGGACCAGCTGGTCGAGCGACGCCTGCAGCGAAAGCGAGTTTCCGGCAGTTGCTTTGATGGCAGTTGGGAGGATTCGGTTGAACGAAGCGAGGCTGGTGTCGGGATCCTGTGCCACATCGTTCCAGGCCCGGGAAACGGTATTGGCATCGGCGATGATGCTGCGACCGCTGGTATCGGTACCGGCGATCGACGGGAACTTCTGCAGCTGGCGTGTCGTATCACCCACTGTGAGCAGGAGTTCGGACAGCTGCGCGGTGTTGGCGGCCAGAGTCTCCGTCGCCGGCCCCGCCGCTGTCACGATATCGGCGACAGTCTGGTTCTTGGCATCGAGCCTATCGGCCAACTGCGAGGTCTGCGCGAGAGCCTCGGAGATTTGCGCAGAGCGTGAATTCAGCTTGCTTAGTAGCTGATTGGAGTCCTTGATCAAGTCGCCGAACGCCTGGCCCTGATCGCCGGTTGCCTTGCCGAATCCATTGACGATGTTGGTGAGGTTGCGCACCGCGCCGCCGTTGGAGGCGAGCGCGGCCGAGCTCAGCACCGACTCCACCGTCGCTGCGGCGGTCGTCGCGTCGAGACCAATGGTATCGCCGTCCTTGAGGACCGGTCCGTCCGAGGGCACTCCTGCAGGGGGCCGGATCGAGACAAAAACATCACCCAGCGGTGTGGCCGAACGTAATTCGGCGGTACTGCCCCTGGGCAGCCGCACCCCGTCGAGGATGCGCAGTGTGGTGATGGCCGTGAAGTTGCTTACTCGCATCTCGTCGACCTGCCCCACATCGGCACCAGCGAGTTTCACCTTCGCACTGGCGGGCAGATTCAGGACATTCGAGAAGAGCGCAGTGAGGTGATAGCCACCGTCACCGATCCCGGGAGCGGGCAACGGCAGGTCACCCAGGCCGTTGGTCGCGCATCCGCTGAGGAGGGTGGCAGCCACTGCGGCCGACGCCATCAACCCCGTACGTGCGGCCATCATTTCTGTCCCATCGCCGCGAGTCCATCCAGGACGTAGGTCAGCCCGAAATCAGGCCCATAGTCCTGCAGGGTTCCTGTGCCGCAACCCAATTGGCGCAGTCCCATCATGTTGCAGATTTCCTTGTCCATCTGACTCTCGAACAGCAGCCGATCCGTCATGAACCGGACGCGCAGTCGCTTGTTGTCCTGGTCCACGACGTTGTACATGTTGTCCCACGCCAGCGGGGTGACGTCGATGAACTCGGAGATCTCGCGCTGGTTATCGACCACCGCCTTGAGGGCGGTGTTGGAGTTGAGGATGGTTTGTTTGAGGTCGCCGCGGTTGGCTTCGACGATGTCACCAGCCTGCTTGACCAGATCGTTGAACCTGCGGCCGGTGGAGCCGGTGCCCAACGCCTCATCATCGAGGATCCGACTCAGTTGACGCACGGTAGAAGCGAATTCACGCAGTTTGCCGTCATTGGCCGCCGCCGCGTCGAATAGAGAGCTGACGTTTTTGATGATGGTGGTCATCTGCTCGCGGGTGGTCGCCCCACCCTCCGAGCTCAGCCGCAGCGCCTTGGACAGCTCCCCCAGCCCGGCCTTGATCTTCTCACCGTTACCATCGGCGACTCCGGCGGCGGAGTTGATGATATCGGCTACCGGGCCCTGTCCTTTGCCATCTCCCTTGAGGGACAGCGAAAGCCGGTCCAGTGTGCCCAGCACCCGATCGAACTCCACCGGGGTCTTGGTGTGGCCCAGCCCGATCGTGTCACCGTCCCTTAGTGTGGGTCCGCCCCGGTAGGGCGGGGACAGCTCCACCTGGCGGTCGGTCAAGATCGACGTCGACAGCGTGACGGCCTGCACATCGGCGGGCACCTTCACGTCCTTGTCGACGGTGAACTGCACCTCCACGTACCCCGACTTGGGCGTGATCCTCGTGATCCTGCCGACCGGCATGCCCAGCACCGCAACCACATTGTCTTCATAAAGGCCCGAGGCATTCTCGAATTGCGCGGTCAGCGTGATGTTATCCAGCTTCGACTTCACGTAGTACGCGCCGGCACCAACAATGGCCGCGGCCATTACGGCCAACGTGCCGATCATGGCCATCAGCCGACTTCTTTTGTCGCCCTTGTTCGTCACTTGCAGTCCTTGAAATACGGGATCATTCCGAATTGCTTTGCCCGACCGCTGATCGCACACATCCACGAGTCGACCAGCAGACCGTTCGTCAGGTTGATATCGATGGCGTTACCGGTGCCGGTGGAATTGGCGATCCCGCGCAACAAGACCGGTGCAATCGGGTAAAGGCTCCGAAGCAGGTCATCGTGTTTACCCAGCATGTCGGAGAGCTCATGTGCCGTCTTCAGCATCTCGATGAGCTGCGGCCGGTCCTTGACGACAACCTTGCTGAGTTGTTCGACAAGATTTGTGAACGACTGCAGCATCGTGTGGAAGGTACTGCTGCGCATTACGAACTGACCGAGTAGATCCTGTCCCTGGTTGACCAGAACGCCGATACCGGACTGCTGGCGGCGCAGCGTGTTGGTGATCCTCTCGGTGCTCTTAAGCAGGGCGCCAAGTTGATCGCGCCGATCGGCAATAACCGAGGACAGCGTCTGAATGTTCGCCATAGCTTGTGGAATGACATCGGGCAGCCCCTGCAGCTGCTTGCCCAGGATGCTCAGTGACTGCGCCACCTTGTCGAAATCGACCTGATCGAAGGTGTTCGTCGCCCCGGCCAACGCGGACTGCAGATCGTAGGGAACCTCGGTATGCGCAAGATCAATTGTCTTGTCGGGTAACGGTCCTGCACCCCTGGGACGCAAATCCAGGTACCGGGAGCCCAGAATCGTGGTGACCCGGATCGAGGCCTTGGTGTCCTTGCCGAGCTTGATGTCGTCGCGGACGCTCAGCCCGGCCTCGACGTGATCGCCGACCAGCTTCATGCTCGTGATGTTCCCGACGGGGATGCCTGCCACGGTGATCGGCTGGCCCGAGCGCAGCGACGCGGCCTGCGCGAACTCGGCGGTGTAGCTCGTGTAGCCGAGGCCGATGGCCTTGATGAGCAGCATTCCGCCCACGAGGGTTCCGATCACCGCGATGGCAATGAACCCCAGCCAGGTCTTGTTGTAGGTCTCGACCGGTCGGTTCTTGATCCTCTGCCACCTGGATTGCTCAGCCATTGGCCATGTTCCTGCATCGCGGGGTGTACTGAGCCACGTTTCCGGGTGTCGCCGCGTTGACGATGATCGGTATCACGTCGTTCAGGCCCGGGAAGAAGCCGGTGAGGTTCAGATCGCACATGTAGACGTTGATGAACGCACCCTCGGAGTAGAAGCGGGACAGCCCCTTCAGCACGATCGGGAGGTTGTCCCCCAGGAAGGCGTATTGAGGTTCGATACTCACCACGTGCTTGCCGAATCCGGGCTGGCGGGTAATCAGCTCGTCAAGCGACGGGTTGACTTCGTTGGTGATCTTCGACAGGCGACGCATGGTCTGCGCCAGCGACCCCACCGAGGACACCAACTCGGGACGCTTGCGATCCAGGTCCGACACCATCTGTCGCGTCTGGGTCAGCATGTTGTCCAGGCCGTCGTTCTGCTGGGCGAGATTGCCCGTCACGGTGTTCATGCTGGTGATCACGTTGCCCAGCGCCTGGTCGCGGCCCGCGAATGTTCTTGTCAAAACCGAGGTTTGATTGACCAGGGTGACAATCGAGGCGTTATCCCCCTGGAGCGACTGAATGACACCCTTGGTCAGGTTGTCGGCCTGCTCCGGGGACAGCGTGCTGAACAAGGGCTCGTAACCGTTGAGCAGTGTCGTCACATCGAAGGACGGGTCGGTGCGCTCCACTGGGATCGTCGCCCCTGCGGAGAGCACTGTGCTGCTGGCGGGGTCACCGGACTTGCCCGGCGACAGACCGAGATAACGCTGGCCCACGATGTTCTGATACGTCACCGAGGCAATCGTGTTGCCGTAGAGCTTCTGGTCGTTCTGAACCACGAAGTCGACCCTGGCCTGCTCGTTGTCGACCAGCTCGATCTTCTGCACACGGCCCACCCGCACACCGGCCATGCGCACATCGTCCCCATCACGCAGGCCATACACATCGGTGAATACCGCCGAATACGCCGTGGTGCTTCCCGATACATCGCGGCGCAGTGTGGCGTATACCAACCAGCTGAGTGTCATGGCCACGGTCATGAAGACCACCAGTGCGATCAACGGACCACGGAACTTCACCGCGGTACCTCCTTAACGAACGACACTGCGGTCCCCCGAGCCACCGGCCCGAGCAGCAGCTGAGTGGCGGGAGTCGCCGGACCACCGGTGAGCACACCGAGCTGATCCCGTTCACGCCGGCTACCAACGGGTCCGACGTTCCCGCCAAATGAGGCGGGCGCTGCTGTCGGCGGTTGCACGTCCTCGGGATCAGAGGTGCCGGGCACGCGAGGTGCCGGGACAGGCTGCCACCACGGCAGCGGTGGGTTGGGGTCGACCAGGTTCGGGCCGCCCGGCGGCGTGACATTCGGCGGACCCACTGCGACGAGGTTTCCGTTGGGACCCACTACCGTTCCAGCCGGTGGCGTCAGATCCGCCGGTGGCTTGTAGTTCTGCGGGAGCAGTGTCTCGGGAAGATCCGGGCGCACCACCTGTTCGGGGGCGGTGAAGCAGCTCGGCCCCTTTATCTCGCCATAGCGCGGGCAGTCGGCACGGGTGTAGGTGTAGCTGGGGGCCAGTGTCACGGCGATAGGCATGTTCGGGAGGTCCCGGTCTGCCATCCACATCTGCTCAAACCAGTTGCGGGACAGCTTGTTCATATTCCGGAAAATCGGAACAAACTTGTCGGCATTCTTGGCGAAAACACCGATCGGAGGGGTGAGCCCGGTGGTGATGCCGATGAGCTGGTCGGTGTGGTTGTCGAAGGCCTGCCTGGTGTTGCCCACTGTCGTCAGCCCGGCGTGTACCAGGCTCGTCAGCTGCTCGCGCTTCTCGGCCAGAGTCTGCATGGGCCGCACCGCCTGGTGCAGTGAGTCCAGCAGATCGGGAGCGGTTTGTTTAAGGCCTTCGGTGGCATCGAGCAGTGCCGAGGCGGTCGAGGGCCCGGCGTCGGTGGCCACGATCGCGTTCAGCTCGGCGATGAGCCGGTTGAGCTGGGCGCCACCGGTGAGCAGTTTGACCCGTCGGCTGTCGGTGGCTGCCCCCACCGCAGCCAGGATGCCGACCGAGTTGTCTTCACGACCACGGCCGGTGGCATTGAGGACATCACGCAGCTTGCTCACGGTGGTCTGGAACAACACGGTGGGCAGCTGTTGGTCCTCGGCGATGTGGGCGCCGGCGCGGATGGGGGCACCGGGTCCGCGGTCGACCAGCTGCACCGAAGACACCGCGAACACATTGCTCGGCACCACGCGGGCGGTGGCGGTCGCCGCGATTGACTTGGCGTACTGGGGTTTAAGATTGATATGTACGAAGTTCGGTTTGTTGCCGATCGCCGGTATGACCTCGTCGACCTCGCCGACCAGCACGCCGCGATACTTCACGTCCGACTTCTGCGGCAGCCCGTCACCGACATTCACCAGATCGGCCACCACTCGGACGTGATCATCGAGCCGCCCCGCAGACTTCAACAGCATGGTCCCGGTGAGTGCCGCGATTGCCGCGATTGTCACAACGGAAACCGCAAGAAGCTGGTTATCGGAAGGGCCGCGCCCATCCACTTCAAAGGAATTCGGCATCAGCCACCCAGCCTGGCGCCGGCATCGACGCTCCACAGCGCCATGGTCAGCAGCATGTTCACCATCACGACAACTGTGATGGCGGCACGCATGGCATGCCCGGCAGCAATTCCCACGCCCTCGGGCCCACCGCTGGCGTAGAAGCCGTAGTAGCACTGGACCGTTGAGGCGATCCACACAAAGACCACCGTTTTGATGATCGAATACACGATGTCGATACCGCTGACACCAATACCGAAGTAGTGCAGATAGGAACCCACCGAGCCGCCGCTGAGGATGCCCACCATGACCTGGCAGGACATATAGCTGATCGCCAAGCAGGCCAGATACAGCGGGATCACCGCGATAACCGCCGCCATCAGCCGAGTTGTCACCAGGAACGGGATCGGCCTAATGGCAACGGAATCCATGGCGTCGATCTCCTCGGCGATCCGCATCGACCCCAGCTGTGCGGTGAACCGGCAACCCGCCTGCATCGCGAATGCCAGGGAGGCCATGATCGGCGCGAGCTCCCGAGTACTGGCCAGCGAGCTGATGATGCCGGTGGCGGGTCCCAGCCCGAGAAGGTCCAGGAAGTTGTACGACTCGATGGCGACGAGTGCGCCTGCAGTGACCCCCAGGACCAACGCCACTCCCGCAGTTCCACCGCCGACCACCAATGATCCATTGCCCCAGGCGATATCGGAAAGATGGCGCAGAAACTCCTTCCGGTACTGCCGCAGCACCACCGGGATAGCGCCGAGAGTGCGAAAGAAGAAGGCCACCATGTGGCCGAACCGCATCAGCGGTCGACGAATCCTGTTGTAGATGAGTATGAACGGCCGACGCCCTGGCGCCAGATAGCTGGATACCGTCATGTCACAGCCCCGTTCGCGGGAACAACATGATGTACAGCTGGCTGATGGCGACATTCACGACCATCAACAACAGGATCGATTCCACCACCGCGGCGTTCACGGAGTTGGCAACACCAATGGGACCACCCTTGGTGGACAGGCCCTTTTGACACGACACCACAGCAACGATGGCTCCGTAGATGATTGCCTTCAGTACCGCCAACACCATGTCGCCAGGGGTGGCGAAGGAGGCGAAGGTAGACACAAAACTGCCGGGCGCGCCGCCTTGCCAGTAAACGTTAAACAGGTAGGCGCCAAGGAATCCTACGAAGCACACCACACCCGTCAGCGCTACGGCGATCATGATCGCCGCGGCGAACCGGGGCACCACCAGCCGACGGATCACCGAGACACCCATGACCTCCATGGCATCGGTCTCCTCGCGCATGGTGCGAGAACCGAGGTCCGCGGTGATCGCCGATCCCACGGCCGAAGCCATCAACACCGCGGCCACCAGCGAGGCGGCCTGGCGGATGATCGCGATACCGCTGGCCGCGCCGGCCAATGAGGTCGCACCCACTTGGCCTGCCAGCAAGGCGAATTGGATCGACAGCGTGACACCGATAGGCAACGTCACCAGGATGACCGGAACGATGGCCGTCGAGGCCTGGAAGGCGCCCTGCCTGACGAACTCCTGCCACTGGAACTGTCCGGTGAACAGGTCGATGAAGAACCACTGGATAGTGCGGACCCCAAGCATGAACTGCTCACCGACCGTGCTCAGAGATTCGAGCGGGTGCCGCTTGACATACCCGGTGGCCCAATCCTGGATTACCGCTGCACCGTCTTCGGCCGCGACTTGTCCGGCAGGTGCGGTCACGACAGAGCTGGACACAGCGTCACTTCTCGTCCGACGACGGGAAGTGACGCACGGATCGGCGCACCACGCATTCCAGACTCCTCATTGATTCCGGCATTCGCTGACGAGCCACGGGCTGCGGTGCCAGTGAGCGTTGACGATAAACGATCAATCGTTAATTGAATAGTCGGTCATATCCTAAATCACACCGATTGGTCTACTGTGCGCCAGATCACACATTATGTAGTCGCAGTCAATGTGGCCCATATCGACCCACCGCTGTCGGCACGAATCATGCAGTAATCAGGGAGTTTTGGGGTTACACCTCGGCCCGGGGGGTCGATCGGGCCGGTGGCAGCGGAATGCCGCGATCCCAACTCCCCACCAGCGCTACCGCTCACCGTTCCCCCGCAATAGCCGAGAAGGTAGCGCCGGGCGCATCGCGCACGCCTCACAAACCCATGTCGACACTATTTGCTAGGCGCGTGCTGCCGGACAGCCGACATCGACAGATCTTCTGGCAGGACAGCTCCGCGCACGTCAACAGCTACTACTTCGACAAGAACAACGACGCTCCGCCCCATCGCAACTATGAAACCGCCTGGCGCAGCAGGACATTCAGCCTAGACAACTATCGATTCGCGCATTCGGCGCCAGAGGTCGTCACCGGCTGAATAATCTATTCGTCGAGCCCGTGTTCGATGGCGTACCGGGTCAGTTCCACACGGTTGCCCAGCTGGAGCTTACGCAGGGTCGATTGCACATGATTCTCGACGGTTCGGTGGCTCAGCGATAGTCGAGTCGCAATCTGCTTGGCACTCAATCCTTTCGCGACCAGCCGCAGCACCTCGGTTTCCCGGTCGGAGAGCCTTGGCGTGTCATCGGTATCCGTCGCGGGTGTGCTCGACATGCGCCGGAACTCTCCGAGCACCAACCCGGCCAGGCCCGGCGTGAATACCGCTTGGCCCTTGGCCGTGGCATTCACGGCGTCGATGAGCTCGACAGCGGATGCGCTCTTGACCAGATACCCCGTGGCTCCGGCCTTCACCGCTTCCAGTACGTCCTCGCGTTCAGCGGAGGCCGACAACACCAGGATATGGCTGCCCGGGGAAACCGCCAGTACAGCTGCGGTGGCCTGTGCGCCATCACCATCGGTCAGCTGCATGTCCATCAGCACCACATCGGGTTTCACCGTCGCCGCGATCCGGCCTGATGAGGCGACACCGTCGGCAGTGGCCACCACCCGCAGCCCCGCCGCCTGCAGGTCACGGGAAACGCCATCGCGCCACATCGGATGATCATCGACCACCATCACCGAAATAGGCTCGTTGTCAGTGCTTTCGGGACTCTCGGTCATAACCCCACCTCCTGAGATTTAGGCACCGTGATCTCCCATTCGGTTCCCTCCTCGGGCGCGGTCTCCAGCAGGACCGCGCCGCCAAGATCCGCCACCCGGCCCAGAATCGACCGGGACACGCCCATCCGTCCCTCACGTTCGGCCTGATCCAGCCTGCCGTCCGCAATACCGCTGCCGTCATCGCGCACCGTCACGACCACCGAATCCTCCAGATCCTCGATGAGCACGTACGCGTGCGCCTCCGGTCCGGCATGCAATGCCACATTGGACAGTGCGCTACGCACCACGGCGGCCAGTTCACTGCCCATGTGCTGACCGATAAGCACGGGCGAGCCCGGGGCCGACACCGAAACGGCGGTACTGGCCTGAGTGCGCAGGAGTGGACGCAGATCGACCAATTCGTCATCGGCGAGCGTGGTCTGTGTCGCACCCGATATCAGCTCCCGGAGCGCAACTTCCTGTTCACCGGCGATCGCAGCGAGTTCCGCTGTCGGGCCACCGATCTCGGTACCTCGCCGCTTCACATAGGACAGCACTTGCAGCACTCCGTCGTGCACCTGCCGGGACAACCGCTCGCGTTCGATCGCCGCCGCGGCCGCTCGTTCCGCGCGGCGCAGTTCGTAGAAGGTGCGCTTCGCGGTAGTCGACGCGGCACCGATCGCGAGCCCCACCACCACCAACGCGGGCATGGTCGAATCGAGCCACAGCGCGCTGACCGGGAGTCCACGCGCCGCGATGCTGACAGCGGCGAGAACGAAACCGGATATGACACCGGCCAGCTGTCCGCGTAGCAGCCCCACGGACACCACCGCGTTGGCCACCCACAGCGTGGTCGGCAGGGCTTGATGCCCGCTGTACCACTGCACATCGACCACCAGACGTCCGGCGAGCATGAGCGCAATCACGATCACCTGGTCACACAGCACCAGCTGCCACCGGCGGAACCAGTTGCGAGACAGCGCGACTGCCGCGAACCCCGTCCATATCGCCATGACAGCGTACAGCGCCCAGCTCAGCGCCTGCCGGTCGTAGTGCGTGTAGGACACCCACTGTGAGGCCAGCAGCGCGTACCCAAAGCTCGCCAGCCGGAACACCTGCGCGGCCCGCCACAGCGACGCCGTCGGATCGTTACCGCTCACCCAGCGTGGGACGGTTCCGTGTCCGGATGCGCTGCTCAATGCTCTTCACCCAAGAGGCTCATCATTTGATGCTCTTCACCCAAGAGGTTCATCGCAGACGCTCCGTCACTCCTTGGGCGGAGCCGGGCCCAATTCCGGTACTCCGTTGCCCGGGCCGGCGTTGACCGCCGGCGGGCCCTTGTCGGGCACCATCTCCGGATCGAGGATCTCCGCCTCCTCTTCTCCTTCAATCAGATACGGATCGTCGGAGTCGTCCCGTTCTATCAGTGCACGGATGGCAGTGTTGAGCACTGCGACAACCGGCACGGCCAATAGCGCGCCGATGATGCCACCCAGCACGCCGCCGGTCGCAATGGCCAGCACCACCGCCAAGGCATGGATTTGGACCGCACGCCCCATGATGAGCGGTTGCAGCACATGGCCTTCCACCTGCATCACCACGATGACGATCACCAGGATCATCGCCGCGGTGAAGGGCCCGTTGGTGATGAGCGCGATGAACACCGCCACGAATCCAGATATCGCGGCACCGATAATCGGGATGAACGCTCCCAGGAAGACCAGCGAGGCCAACGGAAGCGCAAGCGGCACACTGAAAACCGCCAGACCCACACCGATGCCCACGGCGTCGACGAGCGCCACTGCGAAGGTGGCCCGCACGTAGCCGATCAGCGAGCCGAAGCCCAGAACACCGGCACGGCGCACCCGCGGCCGCACATCCGTGGGAAATATCCGGGTAATGAACTCCCAGATCTCCTTGCCGCCATACAGAAAGAAGATCAGCGTGAACAGCGTCAGCACGAGGCCGGTGATGATCTCGGTGACCGTGGTGGCGGTGGCCAGCGCCCCGCTGGTCACCTTGTCTTGGTTGTCCTTGATGCTGTTGACCAACGCATCGCCGGCCTTGCCGATCTGTTCTTCGCTGACGTGGAACCGGCTGTTGATGGCCCAGTTCTTGAGCGAATCGATGCTGTTGGTCAGCTGGGTCGACAGGTCGGGCAAGCCCTTGATGAACTGGTCCACCACGAACGTCAGGATTCCGCCGACCGCTGCGGTACCGGTGAGGAGAACCACCACTACCGCCAGCGAGCGCGGAACCTTATGCCGTTCAAGGAAGTTGACCGTCGGCACCAACAGTGCCGCGCCCATCAGAGCAAGTAGCAGTGGGATGGTGATCGTCTTGAGGTGCCAGAACAACCACAGCGATGTGAGCCCGAAGGCGAGCAGCACCAGCAGGCGCCAGGACCAGGCAGCCCCCTTGCGCACATATGGATGAACCGACTCGGCGGCGTCAGCGTGCGTCATGCGGCGAGCCTAACCCAGCAACGTAGGCGAAGAGCAGTAGATCTACCCCTGCGCGACAGGCTCGGCCAGCACCTCGGTCAGCCACTTCACCACAAGTTCGGGCTGTTCGTCGACGATGAAGTGACCGCAGTTGGGCACCTCGGTGATGTTCAGATCGTCGGCATGATCCCTGAAGCCCTCCAGAAGCGAGGGATGCACGGCCACATCGTCGAGCCCGAACAGCACCCGCACCGGCATGGCGAGCTTCTGATCGTCGTACGGTCCCCGCGCCAGCTTGGCGAACTCCTTGCCGACCATGGACCGGTAGATCTTGGATCCGGCAACGCGGCGGTCGCGGTCCCGGAAGCAGCTCCGGAAGAAGTCCACCGATTCTTTGGGCATGCCGCTGCGGCGGATGAACCACCACAGCGTCGGCGACAGGTGCGATAACGGCCCGACCAGCGGAGCGCCCACCACCAGCTGGTAGGCCAGCTTGTGGGCGTGCCTGGCGACGCGTCCCGGCTCCTGCCACACCGGCGGGATGTTGAGGATGGCCAGCCGCCGGATGCGTTGTGGCGCCTTCAGCGCGACCAGCTGCGCGGTCCAGCCGCCCCAGTCATGGCCGACCAAATCGAAGCTCTCCAGCCCCAGCGCACTCGCCGCGGCGAGCACATCGGAGGCGAACTGCTCCTTCTCGTAGCCCTTCGGAGTGACCTCGCTCCAGCCCGCGCCACGCAGATCGATGGCGTACACCCGGTGCCCGGAGTCGGCCAGCGCCGGGATGACGTTGTGCCACATCCACCAGTTTTCCGGCCAGCCGTGCAGCAGCACCACCGGGCGCCCATCCTGTGGACCGGCGACGGCGACGTGAATCTTCACGTCCCCGGCTTGTACGTATTCGTGGGTCACGCCCTCCAGGATGGGCATGCTGCGCTGCGTCATGCACGGCACCCTACCGCGCAGTAGGTTCCGCGAGATACCCCCACCTTTCCCGGTCCGTCCAGGGCATACACACGCCCTAGAGCAGGAAGAACTGGCATGCTTCGTGATGTCACAGAAATTGGGGTAAAACGGGAGTAGACCGATCGGAATACCTGAGTGATGGAACGGCTGCGCGAATGGTTTCGGGCCATGCATGTGCTGGGCCCACGCTGGACGGTGTTCGTGGCGTCCATGGTCGGCATCAACTCCGCGACTCTCCTGTTGCTGTTCTACTTCCTGCGCCACTGGATGCCGTTCAAGCAGCCACCCCATGACTGGGTCTTCGAGAACGGGCCGCCCTTGTTCTGGGCGCTCTTCGGCCTCATGGTCGTCACGAGCGTCGGCTGGGCACTGCACATGGAGCATCGCCTGGCGCGCTGGTACTGCCGGGGCGGGCCACCGACAGCCCTGGAGCTGCGCACCGCGTTGACCGCACCTCTGCAGCAGTCGTTGGTCCATCTCGGCGGGTGGGCACTCGGTGCCGCCGTCTTCATTGCCATAGGTGCGGCCCACGACTCCAAATGGACCCTGGCCACCATCATCGGCTGTCTGCAGTCCGCGACGGGCAGCTTCGGTCTGACCTACCTGCTCGGAGAACGGATCCTGCGCCCTATCGCCGCAAAGGCCTTGAGTGCCAGCGAGTTCCACGGACGTTTCGCACCCTCGGTCTTCGTACGGGTCCGGCTGAGCTGGTGGATCGGCACGTTGGCGCCCGCCATTGGAATCATCGCGCTGTGCGGTATGGCCCTGTGGAAGCCGGACGACCTGACCTCCACACGAGGACTCGCCCTCACTGTCCTACTCATCGTCTCGACCACCCTGGTCGCAAGTTATGGGTTGGCCCTGCTGACCGCCGGGCAGTTGGCCGACCCGGTGCGCCAGCTGCGCGCCGCCATCAGCAATGTGGCAGAGGGCGATTTCGGTACGCGCGTCGATGTCTACGACGGCAGCGAGCTCGGTGTCCTGCAGGCCGGGTTCAACCGGATGATGCAGGTGGGCGAGGAGCGCCGTCAGCTGCGCGAGCTGTTCGGTAGACATGTGGGTGCCGATGTGGCTAGCCAGGCACTGCAGCTAGGCACCAACCTAGGCGGCGAAAGCCGTTATGTCGCAGTATTTTTCGTCGACATGATCGGGTCAACCTCGATGGCAGCCGACCGAGATCCCGAGGAGGTGCTGACGATCCTCAACGACTTCTTCCGCATTGTGGTGGAAGTTGTCGACAGCCGGGGAGGCTTCGTCAACAAGTTCGTCGGCGATGAGGCGCTGTCGGTCTTCGGCGCACCGCTGCACCGCCCGGATGCCACCACGGCGTGCCTGGCCGCCGCGCGCGAACTACGCGAACGGCTTACCGCGGATTTCCCGCATCCGTTCGAGTTCGCGATCGGGGTCTCGGCCGGGCTGGCCGTGGCCGGGAACGTGGGCGCCCCCGAACGCTACGAGTATTCGGTGATCGGCGATCCGGTAAATGAGGCATCGCGGCTTACCGAACTCGCCAAACACCGGCCCAGTCGGCTGCTCGCATCCACCAACGCGCTGTATTTCGCCGACCCCGACGAACAGAAACACTGGGATCACGGCGACTCTGTGCTGCTCCGGGGCCGCACCAGGGCGACACACCTGGCGTGGCCTGCGGGAACCTGAAAGATGTGACCGGCTCGCGCCGTTACTGTGGTGCCCGTGCCCGATGACCGTGAGCCTCTTGTCGGCGGCAACACGCCGCCCGAGCGAGACGGCTCCATCCCGGGCCCGTGTCCGGACGATGACGCGCCCACGGCGCCTCAACCCGTCATCAAGCGGCGGGGAAAGTACTGGTGGGTGCGGTGGGCGATCTTCGTGGTGGTCGCGGTCGTACTCGCGGTGGAGATCGGGTTCGTGTCCGATCAGCTGGCCTCGGCCTGGCGCAGCCTGACGACCGCCAACCCCTGGTGGGTCCTAGCTGCAGCCCTGGCGGCCATGTCCTCGATGCACAGCTTCGCCCAGATCCAGCGGACGCTGCTGCGTTCGGCGGGCGTCAAGATCCGCCAATGGCGCTCCGAGGCGGCCTTCTATGCCGGGAATGCGCTGAGCACCACCCTGCCCGGCGGTCCCGTGCTCTCGGCCACCTTTATCTATCGGCAGCAGCGGCTATGGGGCGCCACTCCGGTGGTCGCGTCCTGGCAGTTGGTGATGTCCGGGGTGCTGCAGGCGGTCGGGCTGGCGATCCTCGGCCTGGGCGGCGCGTTCCTGTTGGGTGCCAAGACCAACCCGTTCTCGTTGATCTTCAGCATCGGTGGCCTGTTGGCCATCCTGGTCCTCGCCCAGGCGGTCGCGTCTCGGCCGGAGATGCTCGACGGGATCGGTGTCCGGGTCTTGCGCTGGGTCAACGATGTTCGTGGCAAGCCCCCGATGATGGGGGTGGCCCGCTGGCGCGAGATCCTCAAGCAGATGGAAGCGGTGACCCTGACCCGGCGGGCCCTCGGGGAGGCCTTCGGCTGGTCGTTGTTCAACTGGATCGCCGATGTGGCGTGCTTGGCCTTCGCCGCCTATGCCGTTGGCAGTCGCCCGTCGCTCGTCGGCGTCATGGTGGCCTATGCCGCGGCCCGTGCCGCCGGCTCGGTTCCGCTCATGCCCGGCGGCCTGCTGGTGGTCGAGGCGTTCCTGGTGCCCGGCCTGGTGTCCTCGGGAATGACCCTTCCCGACGCGATCTCCGCGATGCTCATCTATCGGGCAGTCAGCTGGATCTTCATCTCCGCGATCGGCTGGGTCATCTTCTTCTTCATGTTCCGCGACGAGAGCCAGGTCGACCCCGACGCCACCCCCAGCACAACCAAGGAGCCCGAACCCGTCGCCGCCCCTCCCCCGGATGAACCCCCGAAAGATTCTTCGGATCCCCCGAAATAAACCGGACCATAGTCCGGTTGGTATGAGTGTCTCACCCCGACTTTGAGGAGCACTCATGACCACGACCACCCCCACACTCACCGCCGGAACCTGGGCTATCGACTCGGTTCACTCGGATATCACCTTCTCCGTACGCCATCTGGGCGTCTCGAAGGTCCGTGGCTCATTTACCGACTTCAGCGGAGAGCTCGTGGTCGCCGAAGACGGCACCCCCTCGGTATCGGCCACCATCGACGTGGCCTCGGTTAGCACTCGCAACGACCAGCGCGATACTCACCTGCGCTCAGCCGACTTCTTCGACACCGACAACCACGCCACCGCCACCTACCGATCCACTTCCGTACGCACCGACGGTGACGACTATGTCGTCGACGGCGAGCTGACCCTGCACGGCATCACCCAGCCGGTCTCGCTGAACCTCTCCCTGGAGGGTGTCGGCCCGGGCGCGCAAGGCGGCACCGTCGCCGGCTTCGAAGCCAGCACCGAGATCAACCGCGGTGACTTCGGCGTCACCGGCGGCGCCGGGCTCGTCGGCGAGAAGGTCACGCTGACCTTCAACATCGAGGCCGGTCACCCGGAGGCACCCTCCAACTGATCCCCGCACGGCACCCGCTACGGTCGGGGAATGCCCAGCGCGCAACGGAATTCACTCACGCAGAAGCCGGCGGCATCCGTACTGTTCTCACTGGTACTGGATGCCGTCGGCATCTTCGTCTTCTGCACCATCGGCCGTCGCAGTCACGACGAAGGCATCACGCTGCTCGGCGTGTGGCAGACGGCGTGGCCATTCCTGACCGGCGCCGGCATCGGCTGGCTCCTCAGCCGGGGCTGGACCCGCCCGGCCTCGGTGGCCCACACCGGGATCGCGGTCTGGGTCTGCACGGTCCTGTTCGGGATGATCCTGCGACGACTAAGCAATCAGGGTGTGGCGTTCAGCTTTGTCATAGTCGCATCGCTGGTCACTGCGCTGTTCCTGCTCGGGTGGCGCGTCATCGCGAAACGACTGATCCGCACGTCCCACGGCTCGTCAAAAAAGTAGAGAGCCACCGTCAGGATCTCGTCAGCGCGCTTGGATCCGCGCCCACGGCCCGCGCAAGCTGGCTGCATGGAAGGTCTCGCCGCTGTGCTGGTTCCCCTCGCCGGTTATGCCGCGGTACTGCTCTCTGTGCGGTACCTCAATCGTCACGACGATGTCGCCCCGGCAGCAGGCTCCGAAGCCCTGACGCGTTAAACGCCAAAAAGGCCGTTTGTGCACGAACCCCGAGAAGGGTCGTGCACAAACGGCCTTTTGGTAACGACTACGGCTAGACGCGCGGCCCGGGTGCGGGGCCTGTTCCGACCGGGCCGGCCGGAGCGGGAGCGGCTGGAGCGGGTCCCGGCACTGGTCCGGGCCCCTGCGGGAAGTTGGCAGCCGGCACCTGGTTCTGGATGGCGGACTGCACGGCCGGGTTCTGCACGAGTGCCTGTGCCGCCGGGTTCTGCGCCACCGACTGTGCGGCCGGGTTCTGCGACAGCGCGGTCAGCAGTGCCGGGTTCACACCCATAGCGGCGGGGTTCAATCCACCGCCGTTGACAACCTGTGCCAGATCCAGCGGCAGACCGCACTTGGTGCGCAGGTCGTTAAGCGGTGCAGCGATGCCACCGAGTGAGCCGGCGACATCGGGCCGCGACACCAGGTAACTCTGCGTCTTGGTGGCGATCTCGTCCTGCGGGGCCGCCTTGATCTCGGTGAACGCCTGGTCGACGTCTGGATGCTGCTCCAGATAGCCCGCCGCGTTCTGCACCACGGTGCCGACGGTCTTGGTCATCTTGCTGGCCTGGCACCCGTCCGGCGTGGGTGTGGCAGGAGTCACCGTCGCCGCAGCGGGTGCTGCGGCATTCGGGGTGGGTGCCGGTGCGGCGGGGGCCGCGGGAGCCGGAGCGGGAGTCGGGGGGACTGGTTCGGCCGCGGCAATGGGTGCCAGGGCGCTCATTGCGAGCCCGCCAGCGAGAACACCTGCGCTCAGCAAGCCGTAGGCCGTGCGCCGCGAGGTTGTGGCTGACATGACATTCCTCCTACTTGTTTGTGGGATTACAGCCAAGGTATCGAAATTCGGCGGCATTTCGAAACACGGACTCGCCAAGTCACCAGAGAGTTACCGAGTCTTTATAGTCGGCCAGATTCTGAAATTCCGCATCCCGCTCACGATCCAACGCAACGTTGCCAGGGAGCGCGAAGAGCACGTCCAGCCACCACTCGTTTTTCGCCAAGGCAGTCTGTTAGTAACCGTGTCATTGCAGGTTGCCGGGATATATACAGACAACACGCGTGGTTGGTCGCGTTGCTGTAGCATCACGAGCACGCCACAGGAGACTGCGTGCGTCACACCGAACGACAGGGACTATCTGTGCAGTCAGTCATGATGCGCACCAGCGACTACCTCCGTAGGTATCGCTGGTTGACCGTCGCTGTCTGGCTGATTCTCATTGTCGCCGCGGTAGGGCTGGTAGTCGACCGCGGCGAAAAGCTCACCGGCGGCGGCTTCGAGGTCGCCGGATCGCAGTCCCTCAAGGTGCACGACGCAATGGAGACCGGCTTCCGCGATCGGGGAGCCTCTCCGCTTGCCCTGGTCGCCGCACCCCGCCCCGACGCCAGCGTCACCGATATGACCGCCGCCGTCGACTATCTGAAGCAGGTGGCGGCTCAGATTCCTCAGGTGTCGATCGAGCCGATTCCCCCGCAACTGACCCCACAACCGGACCGTCCGTTCGTCGTCACCCTGCGGATCGGCTTCGACAACACCGGTGCGACCGATATCGCCAAGGAGCTCCGCAAGAAGATAGGTGTGCACGGCGGCGAGCCGGGGCAGATCGCAGGCGGCCGAGTGTCCCTGTATGTGATTGGGCAGGGCGCGCTGGGTGCCGCGATGACCGAACAGATCGCCGGTGACATCAAGCAGGCCGAGAAATGGAACATCCCGGTCATCCTGATCGTGCTGATCGCGGCGTTCGGCTCTCTCGCTGCGGCCTCACTGCCCCTGCTACTGGGTCTGTGCACGGTGGCGTTGAGCGTCGCGCTCGTCCTCGCGCTGTCGAACATCACCACGATGTCGGTGTTCGCCCTGCCGACGGTGACGATGATCGGTCTCGCCGTCGCGGTGGACTACTCCCTCTTCATCCTCATGCGATACCGCGAAGAGCTGAACTCGGGGAAGAACCGGCAAGAGGCGATAGCCGCGGCCATGGCCACCTCGGGGCTCACGGTCACCTTCTCCGGCCTGACGGTGATCGCCGCCCTAGCCGGTATCTACCTGATCGGAACCCCCGCGCTGGCATCGATGGCCTCCGGCGCCATCATCGTCGTCGCGATCGCCGTTCTCACCTCCACCACGCTGATGCCCGCCCTGCTCGCCATCTTCGGCAAGGCCGCGGCCAACCAGTCCCGGCTGTTGCGCGTCTCACCGCTGCGCAAGCATTCGATCCCGTTCTGGCGCAAGTGGACCCAGCAGGTAATGCGCCGACCATGGCTTTCCGCGCTGGGCGCTTCGGTGTTCCTGCTCGCGCTCGCGGCACCGAGCCTGCACATGCACGTCTCCAATAGCATGCTGCGCCAATTCGATTCCTCCCACGAAATCCGCCGAGGTATCGACGCGGCGGCCGTAGCCATGGGACCGGGTGCGCTGGGGCCGGTGCAGGTACTGCTTACCTTCACCGGCGATAAGGGCAACGCGCAGGATCCTCAGCACGCACAGTTCCTCGAGACTGCGAAGGAGAAAATCGCGCAGGCCCCGAACATCGCGCGGGTTTCCGACCCGGCGTTCTCAACCAACGGTCACGACGCACTCATCTCGGCCGTACTGTCGGTGGACCCCGAGGCAACCGCGGCGCGCGATACCGTCAGCTGGCTGCGCACGAATGTGCCCGACGCGCTCGAGAATTCGGGAGCCGAGATCAATGTCGGCGGTCCGACGGCACTGCTGTTCGACTACGACAATCGGGTCGAACACTCCCTCTGGGCCGTCTTCGCATTCGTCTGCGTGCTCGCATTCGTGATGCTGCTGGTTACCCTGCGCTCGCCGGTGCTGGCACTCAAGGGCGTGGTGATGACCGTGCTCTCCGTCGCCGCCGCCTACGGCAGCCTGGTGATCGTCTTCCAGTGGGGATGGTTGGAATTCTTGGGCTTCCACCAGGCCAATATCGACAGCAGTATCCCGCCGCTGGCCTTGGCGCTGACCTTCGGTCTCACCATGGACTACGAGATCTTCTTGCTAGCCCGCGTACGTGAGCGATACCTGCGTACCGGCGACTGCGGTGACGCTGTCTCATACGGGGTACGCACCAGCGCGCGCACCATCACCAGCGCGGCACTCATCATGATCGCGGTGTTCATCGGATTCGCCTTCGCCGGAATGCCATTGGTGGCGCAGCTGGGCGTGGCGTGCGCGGTGGCGATAGCCGTTGACGCGACGGTGGTGCGCCTGGTCCTGGTACCAGCGCTGATGTCGATGTTCAACAAGCGCAACTGGTGGCTGCCCGGCTGGCTCGATCGGGTGCTACCCACGGTGGACTTTGAAACCCCCTGTGTCGACGAGCTTCCGGGCCCGCACACCGAAAGTGCGCTGCGGCTGCAGGGTTCCGGATTTGAGGAACCGCGCATCGACTACCACGCCATTGCCGTCTCGGCGGCCAGGCTCAAGCGCCTATCCGATGACACTGTTGCGGTACCCGAGACACAGCCGATGCTCGCGGACCGCTGGCGTGACAACTTGACTGTGGCCCTGGAGTCCCTGCAGGCCGGCAAAAATGGAACACATACCGACACAATCGAAATGCCTGGACCTCTGTCCCGGATCACACCGATGGAAATCGCCCAGGTCAAGCTGCCGACCGGACAGAAATGCGCGGTGCCCACCGACGCCGAAGCGCTCCGCATGCAGGGACTTTTATTGATGCGCCGCAATGCCGAACGCGATTACACCGAGTTCGCCCGGCTCGCTTCGCTGATGGAACCACGGATGGCGGCGAAGGTCCTCGCCGGGATCGATCAGCATTACTGTGTACAGTCCAATCAGCGGTGGGTTTCCAGCCAGCTGGTGCGCCGGCTCGCTGACCCGAAGCCCGGCGATGGCACGATCGAAAGCCCAGCGGTGCGCAGACAGTGTCTGTCCGTGGCGGTGGCGATGTTGGAGGATGCGAGGTGACGGTCACGAGCGACGCGCCGGCCGTCTCCCCCGAAGTGCCCGATGAGCCTTCGGGTTCCGGCGCCACGGACACTGGTTCCGACCAGCCGCAGCACGGTGGCAAGCCGGTCACTCATTGGACCACCGCTGAGATGCTGGGTGCCCTGCAAAGCGGCGACCTGTCTGATTGGCAAGAAATCGTCCACGCGCTCAAACGTGACCCGTTCGGACGAACCGCACGCCAGGTCGAGGAAGCGCTCGGCTCCGATGAGCTCTACGGCATTTCAAACGCACTGCAGGAAGTTCTCACCCGAGCCCGCGACGATCTTGCCGAGGCCGAACGGCGCGAGGCGACCAACGAGATCAACCTGTTGTTCGAGGCCTCCGGTCTACGCGAGGCCGAGTTTGCCTCCCGCATAGGTGTTTCAAGTGGTGAGCTCTCCGCATATCTGGCGGGTACGAGCATGCCCTCGGTGGCGATGCTGATCCGTATGCGCCGAGTCGCCCGCCGGTTCGGGCGCACCCGACCTCGCGGATAGCCATCCCTATTCCGCTGACATTGTTTACGGGTACCTGCGTAACCAATGCCAGTTCCCTGAAAGACCGTGGATCGTTATGGCAGCCCTCCTGAAATCGGCCTAACCTCGTGCCATGACCGACGAGACGAAAACCGACGAACCCACCACTCCCACTCCCGCGCCGCCACCTGCACCGACGGTCGCCCCGGGACCACCAAAGCTCCCGCCCTCGAATGTCGGCTGGGCCGTGGCCGCCGTTGTCTTCTTCTGGCCGTTGGCCTTCAGCGCCTTCACGAACGCGCTGAACGTCACCCAGTTCTGGATCACCGGCCAGTACGACCGCGCCCAGGAGTCCTCGGACCGCGCCAAACTACTCGGCAAGATCGCCCTGCTGACCGGCCTGGTACTGCTGTTCCTGTTCATCGCGTTCCGTATCGCGTGCGCCATCTGGTGGCACACCCACGGCGGTGGCGGTGGCTGGGGCCACCACGGCGGACACGGCGGCTGGGAACGTAGTGACGACGGATGGGACGGCCCCGGACAAATGGGCCGCCCCGGCCGTGACAACTAGCTAGAAGTCGTCGGGCGCACTGGGTGCGACGGGCCAGCCGAATGCGATGGCGGCCCGTCGCACTGCGCCTGCCCGCAGTTCGGTGACCAAGCCGGCACTGGCCAGCGCCTGCAGACCCACCCCACCCATGTAGACGGACCCGAGATCACGCACGGTCAGCGCGATATCGGCTTCCTCCGTGGTGATTTCACAACGGGCATCGGTCAGACCGCCGCGCAGGCGGTAGCGTCCGGAGTTCTCCGGGAGGAACTGGTCGGTCACCTCAAACACCACATCCACCTCGGCGGCGTATCGCCGCTGTGACAGCGCCCGTGGAATATCGAGCAGCCGCACATGAATCGCGTCGCCCACGGCACATTCCAGTGCCGAATGGTTGGCCACCAGGTAGCGGAGCTCCTCGTGCACCGATGCACCGTGATACTTGATCTTGCGTACCAGGTCCATATCCAGCAGGTAGCGCCAGGTTCTGGCGTAGGCGCGGGAGTTGGTGCCGAGTACCTCTTGCACGTGCAGCTCGCTATTGGGTCCCGAGTCGCTCCACTCGGACTTGGGCCGGTAGATGGCGAATCCGCTGACCGTTCCATCGGATTCGTAGTGCAGGACGAAGCGGACCTTGCCCGAGTCCTTCTGCCGCTCCTCATTGTCAAAGGTCCAGGAGGCCCACCACTCCGGAGTTCTGGACATTTGCCCGGGCAGGTCCGCAATAGCGGCATCGTAAACAGCCGGGGCCGAGGCCAGGAAGGTCTCCGCATCCACCTCTTCCAGGGTGCCGTCGCCAAGGTCTACGTCCGGCCGGAATGCCAGCTCGCGCACCGGCCCGGACAAGTCCGCGGCCTCCGTCGCGACCCCGTAGCCAAATCGGCCGTAAATCAACGCTTCCGAGGCGAACAGCATGGCGAGCGCCTCGCCGCGCGACCGGATGTCCTCGAGCTGATGGCGCATCATGGCCGTCAACAGGCCGCGGCGGCGATGCGTCGGCAATACCGTGACCGCGGTGACAGCGGCGACCGGGACGACGGCACCGCCCGGCAGCACCACCTGACGGCTGAAGGCACCCGCCGTCGACACCCACCGTTTTCCGTTGTGGAAACCGATCATCCGGTCCAGCTCGGTGAACTTGCGGTTGACCTCGATCTCGTCCTTCCGTAGCTCCTGCAGGAACACGGAATACGACGAGGTCATGTACGACTCGTAGTCGTCCTCATCTTGGATGGTGCGTAGGGTCAGCTCAGACACATACCCATGTCTACCGTGCCATGCCAAGACCTGTCACCTGAGTTTTCGGTGTGCTGCGCGTTACCAGAAAGGAACCTCGGTGTGGACTGCCCCCGATAACGCGACCATCGCCCAGATTCTGCGTGATACCAAGAGCATTGCGATTGTGGGAGTTTCAGCCAATCCGGACCGGCCGAGCCACGGCGTCTATCGCTATCTGGCCTCGCACAGCTCCTATCGGATCTTCCTGGTGAATCCGACCATCGCCGAGCTCGACGGCGAGACCGTCTACCCCAGTCTTGAGGCACTGCCCGAGACACCCGATCTGGTGGATGTGTTCCGCCGCCGCGAGGAGCTGGCGGGCATCACCCAAGAGGCCATCGACATCGGTGCACGCACACTGTGGTTTCAGCTCGATCTCGTTGACGTCGATGCCGCGAACAAGGCGACCGACGCCGGACTTCAGGTCGTTATGGACCGGTGCACCGAAATCGAATTCGCGCGGATCAGTTCACGCTAGTTTCCGGCGCTAGCCTTCAGCGACTGACCGCCGACCCGGTCGATCGGCGCGATGTTGTCCACGAGCCAGCGGCCATCGCGTTTGGCAAGCGTCATCCGCAGCGCCAGCACCGCTTCCACCGACTGCGTCTTCGCCGCGGTGCTTGTCCGCCGCACCAGCGTGGCTGCCACTCCGGACTCCGGACCGATTGCTTCCAGACCCACTGAGATGACCTCACCCTTCTGCGAGATCCCCTTGGCCTTCAGCTCGGCGGTGGCCCGGTCGAAATCACGCGTGAAGGATTGAGCCTGCTCCTGGGTCATGTGCTCGGTGGCCTTGTGCACGTAGGTGTCCGGGCTGCTGGGGTTGTAGTTCACCACCGCCTCGGCCACCGTGGCAACGACATCGGTGACGGCTGCGCGGTCCGCGTTTCCCGCACGATCGGGCACCGTCCAGTCTCGGTATCCCACCACCGCAACGGCCACCACCGCGGCGGCGGCCAGGGCCGCGATCCCGGTGCGTAACCCAGGACCGTCGTCGTCCGTGCCGAAGGTGACCGAATCACGCCTGGCCAGATAGGCGTTCAGCGCAACCCCCTGGGCGATGAGCAGCCCTGCAGCGGTGCCTATCGCCACCCACCAGGTGGGCCAGCCCAGAATTACACCGAGCATCACGATCGCGAGCAACGCCACCAACGGTGCCAGCACATCAAAGAGAATGACGCGCAAAACATTCCGGCTCACTGGATAACCCTCAGATCCGTCACCAGTAGCTGATCGCCCACCTTGGACACCGCAAGTCGCAGGTACCACGGATTGACCTTCGCGGGCGCGTTGGCGGCTCGTGTCACCGAGGTCGCCACCACCATCACGCGGTCAGTCCGCTCCGCCGACGGCAGGCCGACATCCGCATCGTCATGAGGTCCCGCTCTTTCAATGGCTACGGAGTCGATCTCGCCCACGGCATCGGTGTCGAGGGTCCGGGCCAGCTGCACGAATCCGGCGATGGTCGCCCCCAGCTCATCGCTGAGCCTCCCGGCGGCACCGTCCTGTAATGCCTGCACGCTAGGCCCGACATTGCCCTTGTTCATGTTGATCAACGCGTTTACCCAGCTCACAGCGGTGCCGAGAACACGCGAATCGTAGCGGTCACTGGTCACCTGGCCGCGGTGCCCGGTGCTGACGAGTATCGAAAACACCAGCGCGACAACCGCGATCACTCCGAGAACAGCGGACAGCATGCCGTACCGGGACAAGACTGCTCCGTCTTCCTGCGCCGGGTCGTCTTTGCTCACGGGCCTCACCCTAGCGACCCATGTCACCATGGACGGGTGACCACCGAAACCACCAGCTCCCCCGACGCTCTTCGCGCAAGCGGCTCATCGGCGAAGTCCGGTATCGACCTGAGCCATCGCGACGAATCGATCCGCCCGCAGGATGACCTGTTCGGCCACGTCAACGGGCACTGGCTCGCCGAATACGCCATTCCTGCCGACCGTGCCGTCGATGGCGCGTTCCGGACTCTGTTCGACCGTGCCGAGGAGCAGGTTCGCGGGATCATCACCGAGGCGGCCAACTCTGGTGCACCGGAAGGCACCGAGCCTCAGAAGATCGGCGATCTGTTCGCCAGCTTCATGGACACCGAAGCCGTGGGGGAAATCGGCCTGGCGCCGCTCCACGAGGAGCTGGACCGGATCGTCTCGGCCCCGAATGCCACCGCGCTGGCCGCCGTCATGGGTGCGCTTCAGCGGGCCGGGGTCGGCAGCGGCGTGGGCTGCTACGTGGACACCGACGCCAAGAATTCCGCGCGCTACCTACTGCACATCAGCCAGTCCGGCCTCGGACTGCCCGACGAGTCGTACTACCGCGAGGACCAGCACGCGGCGACACGCGATAACTACCGCGCCCATATCGCCGCCATGCTCGCGCTGGTCAACGGCGATGATGACCACGATGCCGCCGCCGCAACGATTCTCGAACTGGAAACCAAGATCGCGGCAGCACATTGGGATGTGGTCAAGCGGCGGGACGCCGAGCTGAGCTACAACCTGCTGCGCTTCACCGATCTGGAGCACACCGCACCTGGGTTTGATTGGAGTGGCTGGATTTCCGGACTGGGCGCCACCACGGGCCAGGTCAACGAATTGGTGGTACGGCAGCCCGACTATCTCACCACCTTCGCGGAGCTCTGGGCTTCGGAGCCGTTGAATGACTGGAAGCAGTGGGCCGGCTGGCGGCTGGTTTGTGCCCGCGCGCCGTATCTCACCGAGCCGCTGGTGGCCGAGAATTTCGATTTCTATGGGCGCGCACTGTCGGGTACCGAGCAGATCCGCGACCGCTGGAAGCGCGGTGTCGCGGTGGTCGAGTCACTACTCGGCGAAGCTGTCGGACAGCTCTACGTCGAGCGCCACTTCCCGCCGAATGCGAAGGCGCGCATGGAGGTACTCGTCGATAATTTGCGTGAGGCGTATCGCGCCAGCATCACCGAACTGGAATGGATGACTCCGGAGACCCGCACAAAGGCCCTGCAGAAACTCGACAAGTTCACTCCGAAGATCGGCTACCCGGCCACCTGGCGTGACTACTCGACGATCGCCATCCGCCGCGATGATCTACTGGGGAATGTCCGGCGCGCCACGGCCGCCGAATGCGACCGCGGCCTTGCCAAGCTGGCCGGCCCGGTCGATCGCGACGAGTGGTTCATGACCCCGCAGACGGTGAACGCGTACTACAACCCGGGCATGAACGAAATCGTTTTCCCCGCAGCCATTTTGCAGCCGCCCTTCTTCGACGCCGACGCCGACGATGCCGCTAACTACGGAGGAATCGGCGCCGTCATCGGTCACGAGATCGGCCATGGGTTCGATGATCAGGGCTCCAAATACGACGGTGACGGCAACCTGGTCAACTGGTGGACCGACACCGACCGCGACGAATTCGGGGTGCGTACGACGGCGCTGATCAAACAATACGACGAGTTCGTGCCGCGCGCGCTGTCCGATCAGCATGTCAACGGCGCGTTCACCGTTGGTGAGAACATCGGCGATTTGGGCGGTCTCTCGATCGCTCTGCTCGCCTACGAGATCTCGTTGGGCGGCAAGCCTGCTCCCGTGATCGACAATCTGACGGGTGTGCAACGAGTCTTCTACGGCTGGGCGCAGGTGTGGCGGACAAAGGCCCGTGAGGCCGAGGCTATCCGGCGTCTTTCGGTAGATCCGCACTCGCCGCCGGAATTCCGGTGCAATGGCGTGGTGCGCAATATCGATGCCTTCTACGAGGCCTTCGCGCTCACCACAGAGGACGAGTTGTTCCTGGAAGACGATCAGCGCGTACGCATCTGGAGCTGACACCGCAACAAGAAAGCCCCCGGTCCGTGGCCGGGGGCTTTCTTGTTGTCTTCAGATCTCAGAAACGCTGCCAGTCGTCGTAACCGTCGTAGTCCTTGTACGGACCACCGGGTGAGTTCTTCACGATCACCGGGTCACCGGGGTGGGACTGGTTGAAGTACCAGGTGGCATTGTCGGTGCTCAGATTGATGCAGCCGTGGCTGGTATCGCTCTTACCTTGTGCACCCACCGACCACGGCGCACCGTGGACGAAGATGCCCGAGTTGGAGAGCCGCGTCGCCCAGAACACGTCGAGCTTGTAGCCCTCGGCCGAATTGACCGGCACCCCGTAGGTGGAGGAGTCCATCACCATCTTCTGGAACTTCTCGCTGACGTAGTACGTGCCGTTCTTGGTCTCGTGCTTCTTGTCGTGCTTACCCATCGACATGGGCATGGTGCGCTCCACGACCCCGTTGCGGGTCACGGTCATCGTGTAGGTGGCGTCGTCAACCGTGGACACGAAGGCGTCACCGACCTTAAAGCTCCACTTCGTGCCACCCGCATTCACGTTCACATCGGTGTTCGCGGGCCAGAATTGCGTGGGCTTCCAGCGCAGCTGCTGGTCGGTGTACCAATAGAAGTATCCCGGCACCGGCTTCGACGTGGTGATCTTCACGGCCGCCTCGGCGGCCTTCTTGTCCGTCACCGGAGCCGAGAAGACAATCGTCACCGGCTGGGCCACACCGACGACATCACCGTTATTGGGCGAGTTCTTGAGCAACCCCACGGGCAGCGGGGGGACATCCCCCGTGGGAGGCGCCCCAGGCGGCGGTGTGGTCGGCGCCGGAGGCGGCGGAACCTCGCCGGGAGGCGGACCCTCCGGCGGTGGCGGCGGCACTTCCCACGGCGGAGGCGGTGGCGGCGGTAGCTCGAAGGGCGGTGGCGGAGGCCCCGGCTCTTCGATGCCTGGACCACCGGGTTCATCGGGGTCCGCGAGGGCAGGAACCACTCCGGCGCCCAACAGTCCTGCGACACAGATACCGCTGACGAGGGTGCGCCGGAACCAACGAGTTAAGACAAGCATGCTCACTCCTGTAGACACGACACATCCAGTGTGTCATAGCGTTCGTCGCAACCAGGCGACACTGTGTTTCACCCGCTCAAGAAAATGGTCCTTGACCAGGCACTATCGCCGTTGATTAGAAAACGTCACATCGATAACCCCACAGGGGTATCTGTTCATAGCCGACGACCTGGGGAGTCGTACCGGATCCCCAGGTCACCCATACAGCTAAGTATTACTCAAGGCTACCGGCTCAGCGCCCGGGCGATGATCATCAGCTGGACCTCGCTCGTGCCCTCGCCGATCTCCAGGATTTTGCTGTCGCGGTATTGGCGCGCGACCGGAGACTCGTTCATGAATCCCGCTCCCCCGAAGATCTGGGTGGCATCGCGCGCGTTGTCCATGGCTGCCTCACTGGCGATCAGTTTGGCGATCGACGCTTCGGTCTTGAACGGCTTTCCGGCCAGCAGCAGCGCGGCAGCGTGGTAGTAGGCCAGTCGCGAGGTGTGCGCGCGGGCCTGCATCCTGGCGATCTTGAACGAGACAGACTGGTAGTCGATGATCGCGCTGCCGAAGGCGGGCCGGCTGCGCGCGTACCGCAGGCTTTCGTCGACACACCCCTGTGCGGCGCCGGTTGCCAACGCCGCGATGGCGATCCGGCCCTCATCGAGGATGCGCAGAAATCCCGCGTATCCGCGGCCGCGCTCCCCCAATAGGTTTTCGTGGGGCACGCGTACGTCGTCGAAGCTCAGCGGATGCGTGTCCGAGGCATGCCATCCGACCTTGTCGTAGCTCGGCTCGACTGTGAATCCCGTTGTGCCGGAGGGTACGTGAATTACGGAGATCTCCGGCGATCCGTCCGGGGAGCGTCCGGTCACTGCCGCGACGCCAACCACCGCGGTGATATCCGTCCCTGAGTTGGTGATGAATGCCTTGGAGCCGTTGATAATCCAGCTGCCGTCGTCTTCGACGGCCCTCGTGCGAATCGATCCCGGGATGTCGGTACCACCACCGGGCTCGGTCAAACCGAAGGCGGCCAAAGAGTTTCCGGAGGCCAGCTCGGGCAGCCAGTGTTCTTTCTGCTGTTCACTCCCAAATCGATAGATCGGCATGGCGCCAAGCGAGACCGCGGCCTCAAGGGTGATGGCCACACTCTGATCCACCCGGGCCAGTTCCTCCAGCGTCAGACAGAGGGCGAAGTAGTCGCCGCCCATACCGCCGTACTCCTCGGGGAACGGCAGACCGAACAGCCCCATTTCGCCCATTTGTGCCACCACCGCATACGGGAACGTCTTGGTCGCATCGTGATGTGCTGCGACCGGCGCCACCACCGAATTGGCAAATTCCTCAACGGTTTTACGCAGCGAGTCGTACTCGTCAGGTAGCTCTGCGGTGCTGAACGTCATGGTCTCCCCTCCTGGGGGTCGATAGCCGGGTGGATGGTGGCGAGGAGTTGGTCGACGGCCACTTGGTCGCCGACGGCCACCGAAACGGTCACGGTTCCGGCGAGCGGTGCGCGCAAGGTGTGTTCCATCTTCATGGCCTCGACCACCACCACCGGAGCGTCGCGCTCTATGACGGTTCCCGTGCTCACCGACACGACACGCACAACTCCCGGCATGGAGCTACGGATTTCACCGTCCTCGTCCTCACCGTCGTGATGCCGTAGACGGGGTTCAGGTGCGATATCCGCGTGCCAGGTGCCCTCATCGGTCGCGATCCACGCCGCTGTCTCTGTGCGTGTGGCATCCGCGCGATACAGCTGGCCGGCGAACTCGATGCTCACCTGTCCTGCCGTGCTGTGCACCTTGCTCTGAACCCGCTCGCCGTCGCCGACGCTGACCCCGGCCACCGGATCGCTCCAGAGCCGGATCAGCTCGATCGACTCTCCGATGCGCAGCCGATACGAACGTGCTGCATGTTCGCCAATCCGCCACCCAGATTTGGCATTCCAAAGACCGTCTGAAGCGGACGCACCGTCCAACAGCGCCGCGGCGGCCACCCACACCCACGGTGGCGCGACGGGCGGGTGGTACTCGGCCGCGATCTTGTCAAGCAGGGCGGTGTCGATATCTCCGGCTATCACAACAGGATTCGTCAACAAGGCGCGCAGGAAGGCGATATTGGTGCCCACGCCAAGTATCCGGGTGTCGGCCAGCGCCTGGTTGGCATCGGCCAGCGCAGACGCGCGGTCGGCAGCGTGCACAATGACCTTGGCCAGCATCGGATCGAATCGAGAGCCCACAACAGATCCGGTAGCCAATGCCGTATCGGTACGAGCACTGCTCGAAAAACGGCCAAGCGCAACGCTCCCACCGGTCGGCAGGAACTCACGAGCGGGGTCCTCGGCGTACACCCGCGCCTCGACCGCGTGGCCGGTCAAGCTGATCTGATTTTGCGCGAGCGGCAGGCACTCACCGGCCGCCACACCAATCTGCCACTGCACCAAGTCGATTCCCGTCACCATCTCGGTGACGGGATGTTCGACCTGGAGCCGGGTGTTCATCTCCATGAAGTAGAAGGACTCTGGATCATCCGAGTCAACAATGAATTCAACGGTACCGGCACCGAAATAGCCGACGCTACGGGCAATCTGACAGGCCGCCTCGCCCATCGCGGCCCGCATTGCGGGCGTCAGCAGCGGCGACGGCGCTTCCTCGATCACCTTCTGGTGTCGGCGCTGCAGACTGCATTCGCGTTCGCCCAGGTGCACCATATTGCCGTGGGTGTCACCGAACACCTGAACCTCGATATGCCTGGGTCGAGCGAGATAGCGCTCGACAAGCAAGGTGTCGTCACCGAATATCGCGGTAGCCTCGCGCCGGGAGGCGACCAATGCGTCGGGCAGCTCGCCCAGGGCGTGCACCACCCGCATGCCCTTGCCGCCGCCACCTGCGGACGGCTTGATGATCAGCGGGGTGCCGATCGTCTCCGCCGTGGCGATCAGTTCGGCATCCGATTGCGCGCCGACACTGCCGGGCACCACCGGGACACCGGCGGCGGCCACTGTGTCCTTGGCTCGGATCTTGTCACCCATCGCATCCATCGCCTCTGCGGGCGGCCCGACGAAGATGATCCCCGCCGACTGGCATGCCCGCACGAAATCTGCGTTCTCCGAGACAAACCCGTATCCCGGATGGATGGCCTCGGCCCCCGCCTGCTTGGCGGCACTGATGATCGAATCGATATCGAGATAGCTCGAGGAATCGGCGCCGAGGCGCACCGCGGTATCGCAGGCAGCGAGGTGATCGGTGTCCCCGTCCGTATAGACCGCGATGGAGCGAATTCCCATGGCATGCAGGGTTGACGCGATGCGGACCGCGATCTCGCCGCGGTTCGCGATTAGGACACTGCGCACTGTCATCACGTCACATCCTGAAGATGCCGTAGGAAACCGGTTCAAGGGGTGCATTGGCGCAGACTCCTAGCGCCAGCCCGAGCACCGTGCGGGTGTCGGCGGGATCGATAATCCCGTCATCCCAGAGGCGCGCGGTGGAGTAGTACGGATTACCTTGGCGTTCATACTGTTCGCGGATGGGCGCCTTGAAGGCTTCCTGCTCGGCCTCGGTGAGCTCTTGTCCTGAGCCCGCGCGCTGATCGGCGCGCACAGTGGCGAGGACCGAGGCGGCCTGCTCCCCACCCATCACCGAGATACGTGCGTTCGGCCACATCCACAGGAACCGTGGCGCATAGGCCCGACCGCACATCGAGTAGTTGCCGGCTCCGTAGGAGCCGCCAATCACCACAGTCAGCTTCGGCACCCGCGCGCACGCAACGGCGGTGACCATCTTTGCCCCGTGTTTGGCGATACCGGCGGCCTCGTAATCACGGCCCACCATGAAGCCGGAGATATTCTGCAGGAACACCAGCGGTATCCGTCGCTGATCACAGATCTCGATGAAATGCGCTGCTTTCATGGCGCTTTCGGCGAAAAGCACACCATTGTTCGCGATGATGCCGACAGGGTGCCCGTGCAACCTCGCAATACCGGTCACCACGGATTTTCCGTACTCCGCCTTGAACTCGGTGAACGTGCCGCCGTCGACCAATCGGACGATCACCTCGTGAACGTCGTACGGGATACGCGGATCGGTGGGCACCACGTCATACAGCGTGCGCGGATCACGTTCCGGGGCAATCGTTTCGACAACCGGCCACGGCGACTCTGCCTTGGGCGCCAAGGTGGAGATGATCCGGCGCACAGTCTGTAGAGCGTCGTTATCGTCGGTGGCCAGGTGATCGGTCACACCCGAGGTACGGGAATGCAGGTCGCCACCGCCGAGCTCCTCGGCCGTCACCACCTCACCCGTCGCAGCCTTCACCAACGGCGGACCACCGAGGAAGATCGTGCCTTGCTTGCGCACAATGACGGCCTCGTCGCTCATCGCCGGCACGTACGCACCGCCCGCGGTGCAACTACCCAGCACCGCGGCGATCTGAGGAATTCCCTTGGCGCTCATGGTGGCCTGGTTGTAGAAGATCCGGCCGAAGTGCTCGCGGTCCGGGAACACCTCGTCCTGCATCGGCAGGAACGCACCACCTGAGTCCACCAGGTAGATACAGGGCAGCCGGTTCTGCAGCGCGACTTCCTGGGCGCGTAGATGCTTCTTCACCGTCATCGGGTAGTAGGTGCCGCCCTTGACGGTCGCGTCATTGGCTGCGATTACACACTCGCGTCCCGAGACCCGACCGATACCGGCAATGATGCTGGCGCCGGGAGCCTCGTCCTCGTACATGCCATTGGCCGCAAGCGCCGATAACTCCAGAAACGGGCTGCCCGGATCGAGCAGGGCGCCAACGCGATCGCGTGGCAGGAGCTTGCCCCGGTCCACATGCCGCTGCCGGGACTGTTCGTTACCGCCGAGCGCCGCGCGCGCGAGCCGCTCACGCAACTCCGTGACCAAACGGGCATGCTCGGCCCTGTTCTGCTCACCTACGAGAGTCATACTCAGCTCCGAAGTTTAAATTTCAGTTAATCAGGATTAACTTGGTCTAAGGTAATCTCCGTTAACTGATTTGTCTAGATCGAGCCACTGAGAAGGTTTGATGACCAACCTGGTACCCGAGTCGGAAACCCCGAACAAACGCGAACGCGCCAAGGCTGATCGGCGAGATCAACTGCTGGCAGCCGCGGCCCGCTTGGTGGCCATGCGGGGATATGCGCGGGTGCGCTTGGAAGATCTCGGCTCCGCAGTCGGGATCAGCGGTCCAGCGATCTACCGACACTTCCCCAATAAAGAGGCTCTGCTGGTGGATCTGCTGGCCGATGTCAGCCGCCGGCTCCTCGAGGGGGGAACCAACGAAGCTGAGACCGCCGAGACCGCACACGAGAGCCTGTCCCGGCTCATCGACTTCCATCTCGACTTCGCACTCAACGAGAGCGATCTGATCCGGGTACAGGACCGCGACCTCGACTCGCTACCGGAGAACGCACGTCGTCAGGTACGTCAATACCAGCGCCGCTACGTGGAGGTCTGGGTCCAGGTGCTCTGCCGGACCGATCACGACCTCGATGAATCGGATGCGCGGATCAAGGCACATGCCGCCTTCGGTCTGATGAACTCAACGCCCTACAGCGCCGGTCGATCGGCACCTGCGCAGACGCGAGCAGTGTTACGGCAGATGGTGGTTGCCGCGCTCAACTCCTAAGCGCGAGCGGAGAGATGGGCTCGCGCCCACCCCGTTCTAGCTGCGCACCAACCGGGCGATCGCCGCGGAGGCCTCGGCCAGCTTCTCCTCGGCATCGGCGCCGCCGGAGGCAACGGCGTTGGAGACACAATGACCGAGATGCTCGTCGAGCAGCCCCAGCGCAACCGACCGCAGCGCACTCTGTGCGGCGCTGATCTGGGTCAGCACGTCGATGCAGTACTTGTCATCGTCGATCATCTTTGCGATACCACGCACCTGTCCCTCGATACGCAAGAGACGCTTGGCGTAGTCATCCTTTTTCAGCGAGTAACCGTGTCCGGTCGAAGTCTTGGTGGTCATGTCCATTATCCCTTGAGGAGGCCTTGCATCGTATCGATCTCGGGCTGCTGATTATCGATGATCTGTTGCGCCAGCTGCTTTGCTGCAGGGTACTGGCCCCCGGAGAGTTCCGCATTCGACATGGCGACCGCGCCCTGGTGATGGGCGATCATCGACTGCAGCCACAGCTGGTCGAAGGCCTCACCGTTGAGGGTCTTCATCCGGTCCAAAACTGGCGTGTCCACCATGCCAGGCATATGCCCCGCCGGGTCGTGCCCCTCGGGCATTACGGGCTTGCCCCAGTTCTTGAGCCATTCGGTGAAGGTGTCGATCTCGGGCTGTTGCGCCGTCTCGATGTTCTTCGCGAGCTCCAGGATCGCGGGGTTGGCGGTCCGCCCCTCCGTGAACGCGGCCAACTCGACGGCCTGCTGGTGATGCATGATCATCTGCTGGGCGAAGGTCACGTCGGCATCGTTGTGGTCCGAGGCCGGAGCCGATGCGGTGTTGGTGTCCAGGGTTGTGGACATCCCAGAATGGCCCGAGTGCTCGGATTTCGTTTCGTCGCCCTTTTTATCCGAGCTACACGCTGACAGAACCAGCGCCGCAGCGGCGACGCCGGCGATGATGGCCGTCCGAGTTCGGTTTCGCATGCGACCATCGTAACCCAGATACCCCCGTAGGGTACAAGGTTCAGATCTTGCATACCCCTTGAGGGTATTAGCCCTCAGATGACGGACTCTTCCAGCTGCGTCAGCGCTTCCTCGAGATGAGTGAGGATGCGCTGCAGATGCGGCACACTCGTGCGGCATCCGGTCAACCCGAAATGCATCGAAGAGCCGCTGCTGGTGCAGGTGATATTCAACGCCACTCCGTCGATCGGGATGGATGCCGGGTAACACCCGTCCATCTCGAACCCGTTCCAGAACATATCGGTGCGCGGGCCGGGGACATTGGAAATGATCACGTTGAACGCAGGTGTGGTCCGGTCCACCAAACCCGGGACGGCACTGCTCAGTGCGGGGGCGCCGTTGAGGGCGCCGACCAGCATCCGCTGCATGGGCGTCATTTCCGAGAGCACCGACTTGGCGGCCTGCACCGAGTCCCGGATCGCACTGAACCGCTCCAGCGGATCGGGCTTGTCGGTCGCCAGATTGGCCAGCAGCGCGGTGATCGAGTTCCCCGAGTTCTGGTCACCCTCCGCCCGGATCGACACCGGGCACATGGCGATCAGCGGCTTATCGGGTAGCGCGTTCTGCTCCTCCAAGTAGGTACGCAGCGCACCCGCACACATGGCCAGCACCACATCGTTGACCGTGCCGCCCAGCGCCTTACCGACCTCCTTGATCCGCGTCATCGACCAGGTTTGCGCCGCGAATCGTCGCGCTCCCCCGATCGAGACGTTCAGCATCGTGTGCGGTGCCGACAGCGGCCTGACCAGCTGGGGGTCGGACAGCGCGTGCCGTCCGTACTTGAGCAGGCCGGGTGGAATCGAGACGACCTGTTTCATCGCACCGGCCGCTCCTCTGACGAGATCCAGCGCCGAGGTATTGGTGGTGCTAACGATGCTGCTCTTGGCGCGCCGTTTCGCCGGGGCCCACACGGCCTGGCAGTCGCGCGCGTCGGGATCATCGGTCAGCGAGCGCATCATCATCCGCAAGGCACCGACGCCATCGATCACCGCATGGTGCATCTTCGTGTAGACGGCCAAGCGTCCGTCCGAAAGCCCTTCCACCACATGCATTTCCCACAAGGGCCGGTGCCTGTCGAGCGGGGAGCTGTGCCAGCGGGAGGTGACCGTCAGCAGTTCGCGCACGCGGGCCGGGCTCGGCAGCGCCTCGCGGCGCACGTGGTACTCCCAGTCGATCTCATCGTCGATGATCCAGGTGAGGTTGCCCATGATCGCCAGCGGTTGGCCGGGCCGTTTGCGGAAATCCGATGACACCTCGGTGGTGGACATCAGCTGTTCGTAGAACACCTCGGCGTAATCGGGGCCGACATCGGGGGGCGGTTTGAACAGCTGCAGACTGCCGACGTGGAATGGGTGCTCCCGCGTTTCCCCGATGAGGAACATCGAGTCACTGACCGGCATTAATGGCATACCCGCCATCATTGCTGTCGACACGCCGTTTTGCGGCGGTTTCGTAACGCACGTTTCCGCCAGGAGGCGGCGTGTCGGCGGCCGAGAAATCGCGCTTGCATCGGCGAGGGATACTTAACCCCATGTCAGCCCCGCAGCAGCCCGATATCAAGCCCAGAAGCCGCGACGTCACCGACGGCCTGGAGAAGACCGCCGCCCGTGGGATGCTGCGCGCGGTAGGCATGGGAGACGACGACTGGGCCAAGCCGCAGATCGGCGTCGGCTCGTCGTGGAACGAGATCACCCCCTGCAACATGTCGCTGCAGCGGCTCGCGAAGTCGGTCAAAGAGGGTGTGCACGAGGCCGGCGGCTATCCGCTGGAGTTCGGCACAATCTCGGTGTCCGACGGCATCTCGATGGGCCATGAGGGTATGCACTTTTCACTGGTGTCCCGTGAGGTGATCGCCGACAGCGTCGAGACCGTGATGCAGGCAGAGCGACTGGACGGGTCCGTGCTGCTGGCCGGATGCGATAAGTCGATCCCCGGAATGCTCATGGCTGCAGCACGTTTGGACCTGGCCTCGGTGTTCTTCTACAACGGTTCGATCATGCCGGGTAAGGCCAAGCTCACCGACGGCACCGAAAAGGAAGTCACCATCATCGACGCCTTCGAGGCTGTCGGCGCCTGCGCCCGCGGTCTGATGTCGCGCGCGGACGTCGACATCATCGAACGCGCCATCTGTCCGGGTGAGGGCGCCTGCGGCGGTATGTACACCGCCAACACCATGGCCAGTGCGGCCGAGGCTCTGGGAATGTCATTGCCGGGCAGCGCATCTCCGGTCGCAGTCGACAAGCGCCGTGAAGAGTACGCTCGCCGCAGCGGCCACGCTGTCGTGGAGATGCTGCGGCGAGGCATCACTGCGCGCGACATCCTCACCAAGGAGGCCTTCGAGAACGCCATCGCCGTGGTGATGGCGTTCGGCGGTTCCACCAACGCGGTGTTGCATTTGTTGGCCATCGCCAAGGAAGCAGAGGTCGAGCTGACCCTCGACGATTTCACCCGCGTCGGCAAGAAGGTGCCGCACCTGGCCGATGTGAAACCCTTTGGCCGCCACGTGATGAAGGATGTCGACGAGATCGGTGGCGTCCCGGTGGTCATGAAGGCACTGCTGGATGCCGGCCTGCTGCACGGTGATTGCCTCACGGTCACGGGTCAGACCATGGCCGAGAATCTCGCGCACATCGCGCCACCGGACCCGGATGGCAAGGTGCTGCGCGCGATGAACAACCCGATCCACCCGACGGGCGGCATCACCATCCTGCACGGCTCGCTGGCACCGGAGGGCGCCGTGGTCAAGTCGGCGGGCTTCGATTCCGATGTGTTCGAGGGCACCGCACGGGTTTTCGAGCGGGAACGGGCAGCGCTCGATGCGCTGGAGGACGGCACCATTACCCATGGCGACGTCGTCGTCATCCGCTATGAGGGTCCCAAGGGCGGCCCCGGCATGCGCGAGATGCTGGCCATCACCGGCGCCATCAAGGGCGCCGGGCTAGGCAAGGACGTGCTGCTGATGACCGACGGACGCTTCTCCGGCGGCACCACCGGTCTGTGCGTCGGACATATCGCACCAGAGGCCGTGGACGGCGGACCCATCGCATTCGTCAAGGACGGCGACCGGATCCGGCTCGACGTTGCCAACGGAAATCTCGACCTACTCGTCGACGAGGCCGAACTTGCCAAGCGCCGTGAGGGATTCGAGCCGCTCCCGCCGCGGTACAAGACCGGGGTGCTGGCCAAGTACGTCAAGCTGGTGCAGTCGGCCGCCGTCGGCGCGGTCTGCGGCTAGGCCGGAGCGATTCGCCCCGGATCGCGGTATTGCTCCACGGTCCGAGCGATTTCCTCGGGCTCCGACAGGGGTTCCTCCCTAGCGAGGTACACGCCACCGGACCGCAGGGTGTCATCGATCAGCAGCCAGATCCAGCGGACCAGATCGTCGATCAAGCGTTCCTGTGAGGTGCCGCCCGGGTTGTCCAGCCAATGCCCCGCGGCGGTCTCGACCATCCCGACGATGCTCATCGCCGAAAGTTCCGTATCGGCCTCGACCCCGAATGCGCCCACGTATACCCCGAAGACCTGACCCAGCTGCGTGCCGATCGAGAACTTGATATCGGTGATGGCGTCGTGGGCGTCGGAATCTTCGGCCAGCGAGCAGCGAGCCAGATAGCGGTACAGGTTGCGGTGCCCAACGAGGAAGCGCACGTGCGCGCCGACACCGGCCTCAATGATCTGCCCCATCGAGCCGTGCGGCTGCCAGACCGGTGCGAGCTCGGCAATCATCATCTCGCTGGCGCGCTGCGCGATCGCGCGTTGGAGGTCCGCGGCACAGGTGAAATGCCGGTACAGCTTGGTCCGGGTGACTCCGACATACACCGCGATCTGCTCGGTAGACGTCTGCGGGCCGTGTTCCGCGATGGCGGCGAGAGCGGCGTCGACGAACTCGACGCGGCGGCGCTCACGCTGACCGCTCCATCTGCTCACTACCCCGTCCCGCACCTCTGGCTGCACGGATCTCACCCTAGCCAATCAAGTGGTACATCGCGTACCATTTGCGCACTGGTACGCCACGTACCTGTGCGCAGTACGCTCGATCCTGACGAACCGGGAAGAAGCCCAGGCCCCACCCCGTACCGTCAAACGACCATGACGCACTCCTCGAATTCGACAAGAGCGTGAGCAGACAAATATGACCGACGTGCAGATCGAATCCCCGGTAGACCAGGCATTGCAAGACTTGGTCGATGGCGAAAAGGCTTGGGCCGAAATCTCTCTGGAAAAACGGTTGCGACTACTGGCAGATGCCCGCCAGCGCGTGATCGACAACGCCGAGCAGTGGGTGCAGGCCGCGGCGTTCCAGATCAAGAAGCTCGACCCGGACTCCCCACTAGTCGGCGAGGAATGGATCTCGGGCCCGTACGCCGTCGCGGGGGCCATCGCCGCCCTCATCGCAAGCCTCGAGAATCTGCAGGCCGGTCAGAGCCCGTTGCGTGACGCCAAGTTCGGGGTCACCCCCGGTGGACGCACCACGGTTTCGGTATTGCCGCTCAATATCTTCGACAGCCTGCTGCTGTCCGGATTCAGTGCCGAGCTGTGGTTGCAGCCCGGCGTGGACCAGGCCGAGGCGCTGCGTACCGCGGGCCTGGCACAACACGATCCCAGCCAAACCCACGGGGTGGGCGCGGTGCTCGGCGCGGGCAACATCACCTCGATCGCGCCGCTGGACACCCTTTACGAACTGTTCGCCAACAATCGCGTGGTGGCGCTGAAGCTGAATCCCATCACCGACCCGCTGCTACCGGTGTTCGCCGCCGTACTTCAGCCCTTCATCGAGATCGGCGCGGTGCGGATCCTCACCGGCGGCGCCGACGTCGGCACGTACCTGGTGCATCACCAGCTGGTGGATCACGTCCACATGACCGGCAGCTCGGTCACCCACGACGCCATTGTGTTCGGCACCGGCGATGAGGGCGCGCAGCGCAAGGCCGCCAATCAACCGGTCCTGGACAAGGCGATCACCAGCGAGCTCGGCGGCGTTTCGCCAACAATCGTGGTGCCCGGCGAATGGAGCTCCTCCGATATCGAGTTCCAGGCCCGCCACGTCGCCACCCAGCGGTTGCACAACAACGGGTACAACTGCATCGCCTCGCAGGTCGTGGTGCTCTCCAGGGCGTGGCCGCAGCGCGAGGAATTCCTTGCGGCGCTGCGCAAGGCCGTCGACGAGGCACCGCCCCGTCCCGCCTACTACCCCGGTTCGGATGACCGAGTGGCAGGTGCACAACAGTCCTATCCCAGTGCCGAACGGCTCGGGCAGAACGGTGCGCGGGTCTTGGTCGTCGATCCCGAGGATCGGACTGCACTGCTGCGCACCGAGTATTTCGGGCCGGTGCTCGGTGTCATCGAACTGAGCTCCGACGGGTCGGAGTACCTGCTGGAGGCCGCACGTGTTGCCAACGAAGAATTCGTCGGAACCCTCGGGGTGAACATCCTCGCGCACCCCGACACCATTGAGCAGCTCGGATCGAATTTCGACACCCTGGTCGAGGACCTGCAGTACGGCACCGTCGCCATCAACGCCTGGACTGGCGTGGGTTACCTGACCCCCTCCGCCACCTGGGGCGCATTCCCCGGCCATGCCCTGAACGATGTGCAGAGCGGAATCGGCGTGGTGCACAACGGCTTCCTGGTCGAGAAGCCGGAACGCACCGTGGTTCGCGGACCGTTCCGGCCGTTCCCGCGGTCGGTGGTGCACGGTGAATGGGCACTGTCCCCGAAGCCGCCGTGGTTCGTGAGCAATGCCACCGCGGCGAGCACCGGCCAACTGCTGGTCGACTTCGCCGGTAAGCCCAGCCTGCTGAAAGTCCCGCGGATCTTCATCTCCGCGCTGCGGGGCTGAGGATTTACGACGGCCACCTGATGGTGGTCGTCGGGGTGAATATCCGCGTGGGACTAATTCGCGGGAAATTGAAGGGTGTAGGGGTTGGTGTGCGCGGGCGTGGCGGCAGGTAGGTGAAGATGTCGATGAAGTACATGATTCCGCCGACGAGCAGTGACAATCCGATGGCCAGCAGGATCAGATCCCACGGATCAAATGTGGCGGAGCCAGTGGAATCGGCGAGGTACCGGTACGCGATTCGCGTGAAGAGCACAAGTGCCGTCGCTCCACAGATAACGAAGAAGATCGACAGGCAAGTGTTGAGAAAGGCCATGTGCTGGGAGCCGGCAGAGTAGGCCACCGCGTTTCCCCAGCGGCTGGCCATTAACGCGCCTAGGCCGAGTACTGCGGGGACACTGACCCCCACGATGACTTTTCCCAAGATGTCGCGATAGTCGACAAGTGCCATTACCGGCTCCTTTTTGGCCGCAACGAGAACGGGCTACGTGTTAATACCACGACGTTTGCGTGCATAACTCAAAATTCAGGAATCGGGCGTACCCTCGCGGAAGTGACTCTCTCCCAATCAGTGTGGACCGATACCGACGACTACCTGGAGCGCACCGTCGCTACTGACGCCGCCGAGCTGAATCACATTCGGCAGGCACAGGAGGAGGGCGGCCTGCCGGATATCGCGGTATCGGCCGCGCAGGGCAAATTCCTGTACCTGCTGGCGACGATCGCCAAGGCCCGCCGCGTGCTGGAGATCGGGACGCTCGGCGGCTACAGCACCGCATGGCTCGCCAAGGCGGTCGGGTCCGAGGGTGCAGTGGTGACCCTCGAGTTCGATCCCAAGCATGCCGCCGTCGCTCAGTCCAGCCTGGAGCGCGCCGCGCTCGCCGAACGTGTGGAGATCTTGGTGGGCCCGGCGCTCGATTCACTTCCCTCGGTCGAGGGACCGTTCGATCTGGTGTTCATCGACGCCGACAAGTCCAACAATCCGAGCTACCTCGATTGGGCGCTGCGACTAACAGAGCCCGGGGCAGTGATTGTGGTGGACAACGTGATTCGCTGGATATCCGAGGAGGGCCCGAACGCCGAGGGCACTCGCCAGGCACTGGAGCGGCTGGGTTCTGATCCACGTCTGGATGCCACCGCGCTGCAGACAGTCGGCGTTAAGGGCTGGGACGGGCTGGCCATCGCCGTCGTGCGCTAGCGCACTCCCTCGCGGGCGTAGACGGTGCGCAGGATGAACTCCACCTCCGGCCCCATCGCCAGCCCCGCCAGCTCGGGATAGAGGGCGACGAACTCGTGCCCGTGCGCCGGAACGTCCTGCGGGCACAGGTGATGCGCCAACTCGTGCAGGATCACCAGTTCACGCATGGCCCAGACACTTCCGTTGCGATCGTCGGGAACGGCGATGGCCGCCCGGTCTCCGTCGCGTTCGTAGTGGGCAGCGGCGGCCCCGCGGCGGGCACGCACCGTGAGCGGTCCAGCGGACCATCTGCTCCCAACGAGAGCCAGCACATCGTCGACATACCGCTGGACCGACTCGACCGACGCGAACCGGGCCTCGGGCGGAAGCGTCAGGTTGGCCCCGAAGAAGTCGATATCGCGCCGACTGTGGCTCGCGGCCCGCTCGAAGATGGCGCGGACAAACTCCTCGGCGGCGTACACCTTGGCGCGCTGGGTGTCGCGCGGACGGTCGCTCAGGTCTGCTCCAATGCGCCACGGGCACCAGCCAATTCGGAGCTGGCACCGAGCCGTGCCCGCCGGCCCGCACGGTCACCCGCCCGTCGAGCATGCGAGGAATACCCTGCAGAAGCATTCACCGCGCGCCACCGCCCGCGCGCCACGGAGGTGTCCTTGTAGAAGTCGCGCAACTCGATGTCCTTGTCACGCAACACCAGTTCGGTTCCCGTACCACGCCTCTCGGTTTTGACAGCCTCGGCGCGCGCCTCCTGCCGAGCATCGGTCAGCCGCTGTCCCACCCGCGTCCCGAAGGCCAGCTGGAAGTTGAGGCGGGCGGTGATGGTCGGGGTCGGGCGGTGCGCCCCGGAGCTGATGTAGGCGTCGGAGGCCCTGACCATCTGAACGACCAGGCTGGCGTAGAGGGCGTGGACGGCATCGATGTCCTCGGCGAAGCCGTAGGCGTACACGTAGGTCGAGTTGGACGCTACATCGCACGTGACGTCGTTGGCGCCGGCGATCAATGCGAACAGGTTGACGTAGGTCCGCAGGCCACGGGTGCCCGCCTCGCCGATGGTGATGGTGCGCTGAATGGGCCGCGCCTGGGCGTCTCGTTTCGCCGAGTGCGCACGAGCGACCGCCAAGTCGATCGAGGTCGCGGTGGCTAGTCGCTGCGCCGCCGCCATGAAGGCCTCGGCCTCGTGGGCGTTGTCGGTGCCCTCGGCCTGACGGAGCAGAGCGGCGATCCGCGAGAGCTGCTTGTCCTCTGTCACGAAGGCCAGGTTAGGCGAGCGCAGGGACATGCCGCGGCACCCCCGCATCCCCCACATTTCTGACAACCTTGGTTGTCAAGTCGTTCCGGTTGTGTTTCGATGGCCACAACCGGCCACCGACACGCCGCCTTACGGCGAACATGTGCGATACGAAACCGCCACGACGCGGCGTGTCGGCGTCAGAGGGCGGGGTTCAGAGGTGCCCGTCAGAGACGGGCGTCGATCCAGCCCACCACTTCGTCGAGCACCAGTTCCTTTTCGAACTCGTTGAAAATCTCGTGGTACAGGCCCTTCCAGATCTTCAACGTCGCATCGGGTGCCGATTCGGCGAGCCACAAGCTGCCTTCGGGCGCCGTCAGGCGGTCGTCCCCGCCGTGCATCGTCAGCACCGGACGCTTCAGTCCCGCGGCGCGCTGCCGCATCGTCTTCCCCACGCCCAGCAGCGCTCGGCCGATACCCGCGGGCACCCGGCCGTGATGCACCAACGGGTCGGCGTTGTACGCGGCGATGACCGCCGGGTCATGGGAGATCCCGTTGGCGTCGAGCTGCTGGACCGGCAGCCCGGGCATCAGGCGCCCCACCACCGGGGCCACCAACGTCAGCACATACGGCAACCCCACCTGCGCGGCGATCGCCGGCCCGGAGAGCACCATCAAGTCGTAGCGGTCCTGGTGGTCCACGCCGTATGCGAAGACGATCCCACCGCCCATGCTGTGTCCCAGCACGATTCGCTTCAGATCCGGGTACTCACGTGCCGCGATGTCCACCAGCGTGCCGAAGTCGTCGGTGTACTCCGAGATATCCCTCAGGTACACGCGCTTGCCACCGGAACGGCCGTGGCCTCGGTGATCCAAGGCGTACACCAGGTATCCGGCCTCATTGAACCGCTGCGCGACGTGGTCGTACCGGCGCGCGTGTTCGCCGAATCCGTGGGAGAGCACGACCACCGCTCGCGGTGACACCGTCGGCGTCCAGGTGTCGTAGACGATTCGCACGTTATCGGCGCCGTCGAAGGCGCGCTGCACCCGAGATCCGCTCACCCCGGAAACTCTACGGAATCTCGGAGCAGGCGAGTACCGACCATCAATCTGCCAATCCCCTAATCGCTCCGCTCCTGCCCGCCGGCCCTAGAACACGTTCTAGTGTGAGCGCATGGGATTCCTCAAGCCCACGCTGCCCGTCGTCGATATCGCCGAATGGAGCAAGGGCACCCGCGCCGAGAAGATCCGACCGATGGCCCGACACTGGGCCGAGGTGGGCTTCGGGACACCGGTCGCCCTGCACCTGTTCTATGTGCTGAAAATCGGCCTGTACATCCTGGGCGGCTGGTTGTTCGCCATGGTGGCCACAGGCACCTCCGACTGGTCCGAACCCATCGTCTTCCAGAAGGTTGTGCTCTACACCATGCTGTTCGAGGTCGTCGGCCTCGGCTGCGGCTTCGGGCCGCTCAACAACAGGTTCTTCCCACCCCTGGGTTCGATCTTGTACTGGTTGCGCCCCAACACTATTCGGCTGCCACCTTGGCCCCGCGTCCCGCTCACCAAGGGCACCGCCAGGACCCCTGTCGATATCGCGCTGTATGCGGCCCTGCTGGTGACGACGCTCTACGCACTGCTGTCCGGCCCCACGGAGACGGGGCTGCTACCCACCTGGCAGATCGCCACCATCCTCGGGCTGCTGGCCGTCGCCGGCCTGCGCGACAAGGTGATCTTCCTGGCCGCCCGCGGCGAGGTGTACGGGGCCCTTACCGTGACGTTCCTCTTCGCCGGGGCCGACATGATCGTCGCCGCCAAACTCATCTTCGTCGTCATCTGGATGGGGGCGGCGACGTCAAAGCTCAACCACCACTTTCCTTTTGTCATCTCGACGATGATGTCCAATAACCCGCTCATCCGCGCCAAGCGGCTCAAGCGGGCGTTCTTCGAGGACTTCCCGGACGACCTACGTCCAGGAACACTGTCTCGGCTCGTCGCACATCTGAGCACCGCCATCGAGATGCTGGTGCCCATCGCGCTGTTCTTCAGCCATGGCGGGTGGGTCACCACCATCGCGGCTATCGCCATGGTGTGCTTCCACCTGGGCATCCTCACCGCCATCCCGATGGGTGTGCCGTTGGAATGGAATGTGTTCATGATCTTCGGTGTGCTGTCGCTTTTCGTCGCGCATGCGAACGTCGGCCTGCACAACATGGAGCACCCGGTGCCCGTGCTGCTCTTGTTCGCCGTGAGCGCCGGAGTTGTCGTTGCCGGAAACCTGTTGCCTCGCAAGATCTCCTTCCTGCCCGGCATGAGGTACTACGCGGGGAACTGGGACACCACACTGTGGTGCATCAAGCCGTCCGCCAGCGAGAAGATCGACAAGAACATCGTCGCGATCGCGAGCATGCCGCAGGCGCAGATGGAGCGGTACTACGGCACCGAACAAGCACCGCTGCTCATGTACATCGGCTACGCATTCCGCGCGATGAACACACATGGGCGCGCCATGTTCACCCTCGCGCACCGGGCCATGGCCGGGCAGAACGAAGATGAATACGTCATCACCGATGGCGAACGCATCTGCAGCACCGCTATCGGCTGGAACTTCGGCGACGGACACATGCACAACGAGCAGCTGATCGCCGCGATGCAGGAACGCTGCCAGTTCGAACCGGGCGAGGTGCGCATCGTGCTACTCGACGCCCAACCCATCCATCGACAGACTCAGCAATACCGGCTAGTGGACGCTGCCACCGGTGAGTTCGAAAGCGGCTACGTACGGGTCTCCGACATGGTGAACCGCCAACCTTGGGATGACGAGCTGCCCGTGCACATACACCCAGTAACAACCTGACATGTGTCGGTGGGGGCGACTATCCTCGCGCCCGTGACGGCACAAGCCATCGAGGATGAATTTCTTTCGCACACCGAACAATATCGGCGCGAGATACTGGCCCACTGCTATCGGATGACGGGGTCCATCCACGATGCCGAAGACCTGGTGCAGGAGACCTACCTGCGCGGCTGGAAGGCTTACGACCGCTTCGAGGGCAAGTCGTCGGTACGCACCTGGCTGTACCGGATCGCCACCAATACCTGTCTGACGGCGCTGGAGGGCAAGCAGCGTCGGCCGCTGCCGACCGGATTGGGAGCCCCCAGTGCCGACCCGCTCGACGATTTGGACGAGCGCACCGAGATCCCCTGGCTGGAGCCGCTGCCCGACGATGCCACCGACCCCGCCAGCATCGTGGGTTCACGGGAATCGGTGCGTTTGGCGTTTGTCGCAGCGTTGCAGCATCTGCCCGCCAAACAGCGCGCGGTGCTGGTGCTGCGTGAGGTGCTGCAGTGGAAGGCTCAGGAGGTCGCCGAGGCCATCGGCTCCACCACCGCCGCGGTGAACAGTCTGCTGCAACGCGCCCGCGCACAGCTGCAGGAGGTGTCACCGCAGGAGGAAACCCTGCTGGAGCCCGAGGATCCGATGCTGCGGGAGCAGCTACGGCAGTACATCAACGCGTTCGAGCGATACGACGTCGACGCCATAGCGAAAATGTTTACCACCGAAGCCATTTGGGAAATGCCACCGTTCACCGGTTGGTACCAGGGCGGGCAGAGCATCGCCACGCTCATCAAGGAGCAGTGCCCCGCCGAGCACGCCGGCGATATGCGCCTCGTCGAGACGTCCGCCAACGGTCAGCCCGCGATCGGCCTCTACATGCGCGAGGGCGACGGGGTGCACCGCCCCTTCCAGATGCACGTCCTGGACGTCACGCAGGACGGCGTGGCCCACGTGGTGTGCTTCTTCGATATCTCGCTGTTCGAGAAGTTCGGTCTGCCCTCAGAACTCACCGACTGACTACCGCTGTGCGAGGCTCCCCGGGAACAGGTACTGGTCAGCCGGGCGGGTCGTACTGTGGAACCAGGCGGTGAAGAAACCGGACAGATCCTTGCCGGTGACCTTCTGCACGTACGCCTCGAACTGCGGCCAGGTCGCGTTGCCCCACTTATGCGCAGTCGGCCACGACCGCAAGATCTCCAGGAACGCCTTGTCCCCGATGGTGCGTCGCAGCGCATGGAGCGCTAACGGCCCCTTCCCGTACACACCCAGCGGATTGAAGACCTCTTCGGCGCTGCATTCGGCGCCACCCGGGCACATGTCGTAGAGCAGGTTTCCCCACACTTTGTCTTCGTCCCAGATCTTCTCGACGGTGTCGCGGTAGTGCTTGTCGATGGACTTGCCGTCCTTCTCCTCCGACCACATCCACGGCAGATAAGAAGCGAAGCACTCGTTGAGGCAGATATCGCGCCACTGTTCGACCGACACCACATCGCCGTACCACTCGTGGGTGTTCTCGTGCACCACCACCGAAAGCCGCTTGTCCTCCTCGACATCCCGGCTGAACGTGTAATACGGACGGGTCTGAGTTTCCAACGCGCTGAACGCGATGTCCTCGCGGATCGGGTCGGCGAAGATACCGCCGGCGGCCACGTGGGGGTACTTGCCGAGTTTGGATTCCAGGAAGCTCAGCACCTCGGGCAGCCGCGCCTCAGCGCTCCCGGAACCCGCGTCGGGCGCAAACGCGCTCACCACGGGAGTTCCGCTGGGCAGGGTAGAGCGGAACACCGAGAAATGATCCACGGCGAACGGAACCAGATACATGGCAACCGGGTTCGGCTCGTTCCAGGTGGTGGTCGTCCAGCCGTTCGACTCGCTGGCCTTGCCTTCCCGGCCGCCGCCCACCGCGACCCAGGAGGACGGAACCGTCGCCGTGAGTTTGAACGGGGCCTTGTTCACCGGGGTGTTGTTCGACGGGTACCAGCTCTCGGCACCATCGGGCTCACCGCCCTTGGCATACCCGCCACTGGTGCTGCGCACCCAACCGGGCAGCGCGCCCAACCCACGCTCCTGCGCCTCCTGCTGCTCGTTGAATGCGTAGATGATCGTGGTGGTGAAGGAACTTCCGGCGCGGATGCCCTTGTCCGGGGTGACGGTCATTTCATGCTCACCGCCGAACTCGGTGGTGGCCGCGCGTCCGTCCACGGTCGCCGTGACGGTGCCCAGATCCGAGAAGTCGAGATTGAAGCTCGACAGATTCTGGGTAGCGGCGGCGCGGATCACCATGGTGCCGTTCAGATCGGTGGTTTCCGGGTCGACGCGGAGAGTCAGGTCGTACTGGGTGACCCGATATCCGCCGTTGCCGTCCTGCGGGAAGTAGCTGTCTATCCCGTTGGGCGATCCGGGGGTGAAGGTATCGGTCGCATACGCGGGTGCCGCGGCGATACCACCGCCGACCACGAGCGCCGCCAAGGCGGCGGGAATCCCGATAATCCTGTGTGTCATGTGCGCCTTACGTAGAGCGGGTGTTGTCACCCTAGAGAGCGACTCTACGTAAGGCGTCACAGATCCTGCGCACTACTGCAGGTGCGCCGGATCCATCCAGTTGACCCCCCACACATGGCCGTCGAGATCGCGGAACGACCGTCCGTACATAAACCCGAGCTCCTCCGCCGGCATCCAATCCACCCCGCCGGCGGCCAACGCCGCATCTGCCAGTTCGTCGACACCCTCCCGACTGTCAGCCGAAACACACAGCAGCACTTCACGATTCTTCGACGTATCGGCGATATCGTCGGCAATGAATCCGCGGAACCTGTCCTCCTCCAGCATCATCACCCAGGTCTGATCGTTGATCACCATGCAGAGGGTGTTCTCGTCACAGAACTGATCGTTGAAGGAGAAGCCCAAGTGATCGAAGAACTTGCGGGTTGCGGCGGCATTGGCGACGGGGATGTTGACGAACAGCATGCGGGACATCGAGTCTCCTAGCGACTGGGCGGCGGTATTTCCACCGTTCACCAGTACCGACAATCCGCGCCGCCGAAACTCATCGCCGGTCCCAGGTGTACCCCGGCACCTCACGGAGAATGTCGATCAGATACCGAGCATGTGGCTCCACCCATTCCGGCTTGAGCGCCTCCCACCGCCAGGTGAACAGGTTGGAGTTCTCGAACCGCATCGGCAGCTGGAACCGTCGATCGGTAAGCATGCGGTGCATCGTGCTGGGGTTCAGTACGTCATAGGCGAAGCGGGCGTTGTTGGTGCGGACGTGAAAACGCCGATTGAAGTCCTCCGATTCCAGCTTGAGGTCTCCGAGCCCCATCGTGTCCCTCAGACCCGACAGCACGCCTTCCGGTGTGACCAGCAGCATGTTCGCCGACGGCGGGGTCCGTACGCAGGTCACCATGGTGGAGTGGGTCGCCTCGGTGTTGTCCGATGAGTTGCCCGTGCGATAGATGTAGGTGAACGACACGAACGGCACCCCGTCGAGCACTCCCCGGATCACGTCGGTCGCAGATCGACTGTGTCCCACACCAAATGGTGCGCACACGGAGAGCCGCACCAGACCGGGTTCCGACTCAACGAAACTCCAGCCGCGACCGGATGCGAAGGACCACAGCCAGGCCGAGCGCCGTTGGCGGTTCCGCTGAGCTGTCTTGAACATCCACACGCCCAGCATCGCCAGTCCGCCGAAACAGGCGCCGACCGCGCCGATGCTCAGCAGGCCCAGCAGCACGCTCATCTACTGCTGCGGAGGCGGATTCAGCCGGTCGAAGGCTCCCCGGATATTGGGCACCTTCCGTGCCTCTGGGTCCTCGAGCTCGAAGTACTCGGCTGCGGTGAAACCGAACCATCCCGCGACAAAGTTAGACGGCACCGTTTGCACCTTGGTATTCAGTGCGCGCACATTGCCGTTATAGAAACGCCGTCCTGCGGCGATACGGTCTTCTGTGTTGGCCAGCTCGGTCTGCAGCCCGACGAAGTTCTGAACCGACTGCAGTTGTGGGTAGCTCTCTGCGATAGCGAAGAACTTCCCCAATGCCCCGGAAAGCTGCTGCTCGGCCTGCGCCTGGGCAGCGACGCCCTGATGCGTCGCGGAGACTTCGCGAGCGAGGTTGCGCGCCGCCGTCACCTGTTGCAGTGTGTCACGTTCGAACTGTGCTGCAGCGCTGGCTGTTTCGACGAGATTAGGGATGAGGTCATGCCGCCGTTGTAGCTCGACGTCAATCTGCTTCCACGCCTCCTGCACCAGATTGCGGATCCTGACGAAGCCGTTGTACGTCGTCAAGAGCCATAGTCCGATTATCAGGGCCACAACCGCCACGACGATGATGATCACTATCAGCACTGCGCTCATTCTTTCTCCTCATGTTGTTGCCAGGCGTACGTGGGGACCGGTTCGAGGGTGTCGATCAGATACTGAACAGCACCTGGGATGCGCCGCGCATCAAGTTCGCCGTACTGCCAGGTCATCAGCTTGGAGTGCTCAAACCGCAGCGGCCACGCGGATCGCGGGTCGGCCAGCATCCGCTGCATGGTCAGCGGATTCAGCACATCGTAAGCGAATCGTTCCGGCTCGCATTCGATACGGAAGCGCTGGTTGAATTCGACGGATTCAAGATGAAAGTCATTGGCACCCAGTGCATCCAAAAGTGTTTTGCCAGACGTAATCTCCAGCCGATAGTCAGATGCCGGCGTCGCGATGTACGTAACCATGTAGTCGTACGTTGTCGTCATGTCGAATGTGCCGGTGTCCCGGCTTATTTCGTAGGCGTACCCGAACGACACGAAATCGCAAGCGCCGATCTTGCCGCGGTACACGCCCTTGACCCTGCGGTTATCTCCCAGGCCGAAGGGGGGGCTGGAGGAGAGCTTTGCCAAAAGCGGATCGGATGTGTTGCCGTAGTTCCAGCCTTGAGCTGCTGCGAACTGTGCAAGTTCCTCAGCGAGTTTCTTATCGGCAATACGCCGCCGGTACCGGTAAACCGACAATCCCACGACCGCCACCACGGCGACACCGGCCACTACGAGCACAGTGGCTATGGCGCTGCTATTGAACATATGACCCCCGACTTGCCACCCGACGCACCCAACCGCCGGTTTAGCAAAACAATACCAGTCGGCTGCCGGCCCGTTTGTGGCGTTCCTACCGCTGTTCCCAGGCATACGTGGGGACCGGTTCGAGGGTGTCGATCAGATACTTCACGTCGCCGGAGATCTTCAACTCATCTAGCCTCCCCGTCCGCCACGTCAACAGCCGACCGTTCTCGAATCGCAATGGCTGCGAATACCTTTGGTCGGCAAGCATCCGTTCCATGGTGCGCGGATTGAGCACGTCGTACGCAAACCGCTCTGGGCTGGCCTTGATCTTGAATTTCTTGTTGAACTCGTCGGACTCGAGCTCCAGATCGGAAAACCCCAGGGCACCAAAGAATCCGGAGAGCATGCCTTCGGGACCGATCTCCAGGCGGTAGGACGATGGCGGTGTAACAATGCACGTCACCATGAACTCATACGTCGTGGTAGTCCGATCGTCGCCGGAGCCGCTCGTCTCCTGGTACGAGTATTGGAAAGACGCGAACTCGTGCCCGTCGATGGTGCCATTGAATGCGTCCTGAGCAGTGCGGCGATCACCCCGACCAAACGGCGCGCCATCGGATAGTCCCAACAGACTCGAGTCATCGGCTGCGTACATCCAGCCGTGAGCCTCAGCGTACGACTCAAGCCTCGCGATCCGCTTCTTGCGCATTCGGTCGGAGATGAAGTAGATCGCCGCGAACACCAACGCGATGACGACGATCCCCACCACTACCGGCAGACCCTGAGACATCGACTCCCCCTCACCCTCAGTTGCCCGTGCACATATCGTACCGGGACAACGCATATTGCCCGTTAGCTCGACGAATCCCGCCCCGGAAGGGTGGCACGACGGCAGGATCGGGGTATGCACATAACCCAGTGGCTGCATCGCGCACTGCAGCAGGACCCACACCGTCCCATCACGATTCACCGGGGCCGGGAACGCACTGTGGAACAGTTCGCCGATCGCGTCGGCCGGTTGGCCTCGACGCTTCGAGATATGGGTGTTCAGCCGGGTGACCGAGTGGGCATGCTGTCACTTAACTCCGACCGCTACGTCGAATACCTCACCGCCGTGCCGTGGTTGGGTGCCTCACTGAATGCCGTCAACATCCGCTGGAGCCTCGCCGAGATCAGCTACTCACTACGGGAGTCCGACACCCGCGTGCTGCTCGTGGACGATGCGTTCAAGGCCGCCGCCGCACCGTTGCGTGCCGCATGTCCATGCCTGGTCACCGTCATTTACTGCGGTGACGGACCGACACCCGAGGACATGATCGGATACGAAGACCTCCTCGACGCACACGATCCCGTCGAGGACACGCGCACCGGAGGCGACAGCCTGCTGGGCGTCTTCTACACCGGGGGCACCACCGGAAACCCCAAGGGCGTCATGCTCTCTCACAACAATGTGCTCGCTTCGGCGATGGGGTCGCTTTCCACCGGAAACTTCGTGACCCGCGGCGGCCGGCTGCTGCACTCGGCACCGATGTTCCACATGGCCGACTTCACGTCGGTGCTTGCGGGGAACCTATCGAATGTCACGCACGTGATCCTCCCGTCGTTCACCCCGCAGGGGGTGCTGGACGCGATCGTCGAACACGATGTGGAGGACATGCTGTTGGTGCCCACCATGATTCAGATGCTGGTCGATCATCCGGGAGCCGCTCGGCTCGACCTCTCCGGCATCCACAACATCACCTACGGCGCCTCCGTCATCTCCGAGGCCGTATTGCAACGCGCCCAACGCGTCTTCCCCAACGCGCGATTCACCCAGGCCTACGGCATGACCGAGGTGTCTCCCGTTGCGACGCTGCTGCTTCCCGAAGACCACGACGACCCAGCGCTGCTGCGTTCGGCGGGACGCGCTGCCCCGCACTGCGAGGTGATGATCGTCGACTCCAGCAGCGACACCGACAAGGAACTGCCTCGCGGCGAGATCGGCGAGGTGATTGTCAGGGGAGACAACGTCATGCTGGGCTATTGGGAGCTCCCCGAAGAATCGGCGGCCGCCATCCGGAACGGGTGGATGTACACCGGCGACGCCGGGCGGATGGATAACCGCGGCTATGTCTACATCGTCGATCGCATCAAGGACATGGTGGTGACCGGCGGCGAGAACGTCTACTCGGCCGAGGTGGAGAACGCCCTGGCCAAACATCCGGCGGTCGCGGCCTGCGCGGTGATCGGCATCCCCGACGAGCGGTGGGGTGAACGCGTACACGCAGTCGTCGTCAAACAGGCGGAATCCGAGTGCGGCGGCAAAGATCTATCAGAGGACCTGACGGAACACTGCCGCGAGCACATCGCCAACTACAAGGTGCCGCGCAGCTTCGAATTCGTCGACGAGCTCCCACTGTCCGGAGCCGGGAAGATCCTCAAGCGCATGCTCCGCCAGAAGTACTGGGACACCCACGACGCAGGCGTCTCCTAACCCCTGAGCTCTTCTTGCACAAGACCTCATAACCGTGCATAGGTAGTCGTCAGGGCCACTGTTGGGTCGCTGACCACGCCCTTTTAGAACGCGTTTCACTTTTCACGCAAAGCCGCTATCCTCGTCCGGGGGAGTGACCTGCTTCACTCGGGCACCACATAGGCAAGACGGCACGGCAAGACAAGGAAGACACAGTCAATGAAGACAAAAGGCGCGCTGATCCGCGAGCTCAACAAGCCGATCGTTGTCGAGGAGATCACGCTCGGCGACCCGGCCGAGGGCGAGGTCCAGGTCCAGCTGCATGCCGCGGGCATGTGCCACTCCGATTACCACGTGCTGACCGGTGCCACCCCGATGGAGCTGCCGGTACTGCCCGGTCACGAGGGTGCCGGCATCGTCACCAAGGTCGGCAAGGGCGTTACCAGCGTGGAAGAGGGCGACCACGTCATCTTCGCGTTCATCCCCGCCTGCGGTAAGTGTCCGCCATGTATGCGCGGCTACCGCTCGCTCTGCGACCGCGGCGCGATCCTGTTGGGCGGCAAGGCGATAGCCGATGGCACCAATCGCATCCACGCGGGCAACACACCCGTCTCCGCGATGAACCTGCTCGGTACCTTCTCCCCCTACGCCGTGGTGCACGAGGACTCCGTGGTGAAGATCGACTCGGCAGTACCGTTCGAGGCGGCCGCCCTGCTCGGTTGCGCCGTGCCCACGGGCTTCGGCTCTGCCACCAACATCGCCGAGGTCAAGCCCGGCGAGGACGTCATCATCGTGGGTGTCGGCGGTATCGGTATGAGCGCGCTGCAGGGCGCAGTGGTCTCCGGAGCCCGCTACGTCATCGCCATCGACCCGGTGCCGTGGAAGCGTGAACAGGCCCTCAAGTTCGGCGCCACCCACGCCTACGCCTCGATGGCCGAGGCCATCATGCCGGTCATGGACGTGACCTGGGGAATCATGGCGCAGAAGACCATCATCACGGTCGGCGAGATGAAGGGCGAATATATCGAAGAGGCCATGATCCTCACCGCCAAGACCGGTACCTGTGTGGTTACCGGCATGGGCGCCATGGTTGACGTCGACGTGAAGTTCAACCTGTTCCTCTTCACCATGTTGCAGAAGACCTTGAAGGGCAACATCTTTGGTGGCGGCACCACGCACACCGAGACCCCGCGGCTGGTCGGCCTGTACAAGCAGGGCCTGCTGAAGATCGACGAGATGGTCACCAGCACCTACAGCCTGGAGCAGATCAACGACGGCTACCAGGACATGCTGGACGGCAAGAACATCCGCGGCGTCATCAAGTACACCGAAGCCGACTGGTAAGCCCCACCCCTCCACTTCCTTCGCGAGCATGCGCAATTTCGCCGGATTTCGGCGCGTTTGCGCATGCTCGGCATACTGGGGGCATGGGTATCGACGTCCGACGCGCGAGTGATCGGCTCGCTACCAAGATCTCCTGGCTGGACTCCAAGCATTCCTTCTCGTTCGGCGAGCATTACGACCCGCACAACACCCACCACGGGCTGTTGTTGGTCAACAACGACGACATCGTCCTGCCCGGCGCCGGCTTCGAAACGCATCCGCATCGCGATATGGAGATCGTCACCTGGGTGCTGCAGGGCTCGCTGGTGCATCAGGACTCCGAGGGCAACTCGGGCGTGATCTATCCCGGTCTGGCCCAACGGATGTCGTCCGGTACAGGAATCCTGCACTCGGAAAAGAACGACTCCTGGCGGCTGTCAGGCGAGCGTCACTCGGATCCGGTGCGATTCATCCAGATGTGGGTCACACCCGACGAATCGGGAGTCGATCCCGGATACCAGCAGCTGGAGATCGATGACCAGCTGCTGCGCGGCGGGCTGGTGACCGTGGCGTCCGGAATGCCGCGGCACCGGGATCAGACGGCGATCACCATTGCCCAGAGGAACGCGGCACTGCACGCTGCGCGCATTCCTGCCGGTGCCAGCGTGGAGCTTCCGACGGCGCTGTTCGTACATCTCTTTGTCGCGCGCGGCGCCGTCACCCTCGAGACAGCCGGAGAGCTCGCCGAGGGAGATGCCGTGCGGCTGACTGACACCGGCGCTGTGCGTGTCACCGCGACGATCGACGCGGAGATCCTCGTGTGGGAGATGCACGCCCGCTTAGGCGGCTAGCGAGCCGTCGCAACTCTGCCGATGTCCGATCGATCCCCACTTGTTACCAAAGTTGACTGTGTTGCTGCTGTGATTATCGTTAACTATTCAAGATCACCACAGGAGGGACCGCCGTGGGCATTTCACGTTTTTCGCGTCTTCGGCGACACTCTCGCGGACGTCGCCTGATAAGCATTACGTTCGGCATGCTCCTGGTAGCGGCACTGCCCATTCCGACCACGCACAACACCGCGCGAGCCGAGGCCGCCCACGATGCGGTGTTAGCTGCCATCGCCAACACCAAGGGCACCTTCCTGGTCTACAACTTCGGGGGCGGCAACCCAGCGCCGTTCCGCAGCGCCGCCGGTAACGAATACACGCTAGATAACGGCGGCCACCTCATGGTCATCAAGAGCGCATCATCGCGGCTGCGCGCAAACCTCTTGGTGGACAACCACTCCGGATACCAGTCCCGGTGTGAACGCGACGCACGCGCACGTACTGCTGAGGGTCTGTGGCAGGCGTCCGAGACGTACAAGCCGATGGCGGCCTGGATGACCATGGGTAAGCCCACCTTCATCATCAACGCCAACTTCTTCGACGTCCGTGGTCAAAAGGGCGGCAACTGGAAGAGCACCGGGTGTAGTTCACCACTCGGTGCCTACGTCGATACCGCCAACGGCAGCGCCGACTTCAACAAGCAAATCACCGGGACCCGGGTCTACGCCGGAAAGCAGGCACTCTCGGGCGGTGACGAAATCTGGACCGCATTGGCCACCATGGTCTTTTCTCCCGGCTCACCCCCTGAGGTCATCGCCTCGGCCGGGCCGAAGGACTACGGGTACGCCACCGGACCGCTAGAAGGCCTGATGGACAAGGGAGTTCAGTTCGTCGCGGTCAGCGGGCTCAAGTTGTTGCTTCCAGGATTCACCGAACAGCTGAACGATCCCGGCCCCGCCGCCGCCCGCACCGCGGTCGGATACAAGTCCGCGACCGATGAGCTCATGGTCTTCCAGGGCGGAAGTTACACACCCGATAACCTCCAGGACCTTTACCGCGGGCTGGGTGTCGACAAGGCCATCGCACTCGACGGTGGCGGCTCCTCAGCCATCGTGCTGCGCCGGGACGCCGGCGGCATGTGGGCGGGATACGGCTCCCCCAAGGGTAATTGCGATAGCACCTACACCCTGTGCGATGCCGCGGGAGGCGTCGGTCGGGCACTGCCCAGCTGGCTGGGATTCAGCTAGACCCGCTATTTCGGAGGCGCAATCGGAAGGGTCGGGCCGCCATAGGGTGTAGGAATGGTGAAGCGGCCCTTAGGAGTCGGATCGGCCAACTTGCCGAGGTCGGCACCCTTCGGTGGGCCGGCGGTATCGTCATCAGCCGGCCGCGGGGCATTCTTCGCACCGCGCACCAGCACCGCTGGGTCGTCATCTCGGCAGTAGCCCGCATACAAGAACGGCTCCGGGTAATCGGCGGCCGACACCGCGGTACGCGGATATCCGTAGTCACAGGTGTAGCGGGGATATATATCGGCGGTGGCCCACACGCCGTGATCGTAAAAGGTGTTGCCCACCGCCTCGATCACCGATCCGCGATACGCGGGGAAGAGCGCATTGAGCGCCGGCACGCGCACATAGGACAACTGTGCCACCGTGGTGAGGTTCCCCAGCAGCTGCGCCATGGTGTCGGAGTTGTCGGCGAACACAGCGTCGGTAGTGGCCAACGGCCCGGGAACCCTATCGATCAGCGTGCGGAATCCGCCGTCCATGCGGGCCACGCCGTTCAGGGACCTGTTCAGACCCGGGGTGGTGGTGGCGAGACCCTTGTTCATCTCTGCGATAGAGGACAACGTCACCCGGCTGTGCTTCAGGGTGCTGACCGTCTCCGGCAATACGGAATCGAGTGTGGACAAGAGGAACACGCCGCCGTCGATGATGTCCGTCATCTTGCGCGGCGCCTCGCGCGAGAGATGGAGTTCCCGTTTGATGGTTTCCAATTTCGCTGTATCCACCTGAGCGAGCGTGCCATCGGCGTTGGCGAGCATTTTGGAAAGTGACACGGGAACCGTCGCCTGACCCCGGGCAATCACACTGCCATTACCCAGGTAAGGGCCGGTGGTCGTCACCGGCGCGAAGTCGACATACTGCTCCCCTCCAGCTGAGAGCCCGGACACCCGCACTGGAGATCCCACCGGAATCTTCACCGCGGATTCGATGTGCATCACTGCAACCGGCCCGCGGGGCGATGGAGTCACCGTGTCCACCCGGCCAATCCGTAAACCACGCAGTGCCACATCCTGGTTGGGAATCAACCCACCGGATTCGGGTAGCTCAAGCGACACCTCGTAGGTCGACGTGAATGTCCTGGCTCGCAGCGCACCCACCATGAGGTACCCGCACGCCACCAGCAAGGTCGCGGCGAGCGCGAAAAAGGACAACCACATGCGTTTCCGGTGCGCTGCTCGCACCGTACCCACAACCGTGTTCGCCAGTGAATTGATCATCGCGGCGGCCCCGGTTGGACGGGAGCCGCACCCGGTATCGGCTCAATCACACCCGGCTCGGTTGGGCTGGGGCGCACCGGAATTGTGGAAACATCCGGCCCCTGTCCCACGACACGTTCCTGCAGGCGCCACAGGGTGTACTTGAAGGAGCCGACGAGTTTGGCCCAGTCATATCGCTTGGGCCCGTGCAGGCCCGGGTCGCCCTTGAAGCCGATATCAGGGATAGAGCCAAGTACAAGCTTGTCGATCGAAACCCGAGCGGCGAACGCCGAACCGGCCATGATCTTGACGATCGGGGGCATCAGCTGATTGAGCGCGGCAAGACTCGTGTCGGGACTCACCGAAATGTCGTTGAACGAGCGCGACAGCGTGTTCATATCGGCGATGACGCTACGGCCGCTGGTGTCGGTACCCGCGATCGAGGGGAACTTGGAGAGCTGCTTGGTCACCGCACCCACCTGATCGGCCAGATCGGCGATATGAGTTGCATTGGCAGACAGGGTGTCCGTGGCTGGCGCTGCAGCGACCAACAGCTCCGAGAGCGCCTCGTGCCGCGTATTCATCTCAGCGGCAAGCTGTGCGGTGTCCCGCAGCGCGGAATCCAGCTGACCGGAACGCGCATTGAGCGTGCCCAGCAGCCGATTCGACTTTCCGATCAGATCTCCGAACGCCTCACCGTTGGGCCCAGTCGCTCGGCCGAGACCATTGACCGTGCCGGTGAGGTTACGTACCGCACCGCCGTTGACAATGATCGCCGCCGAACTCAGCACCGCCTCTACCGTCGCGGCGGCGGTGGTCGATTCGAGACCAAAGGTGTCTCCATCACGCAAGAGCGGTGCGTCGGGATTGGCCGGCCGCGGCGGCTTCAGTGCGACGAAGACGTCACCCAGCGGGGTCGCGGTGCGCAGCTCCACTGTGGTCCCCTTCGGAATCTCCACATCCGAACGGATCCGCATCGTCACCACGGCGGTGTAGTTGGTGGTGCTCATGGAGTCGACTTCGCCGATATCGGCGCCACCCAATTTCACCTTGGCACGGGACGGCAGGTTCAAGATGTTGGTGAACAGTGCCGTCAGGCCATAGGAACCACCTGACATCCCCGGCGCCGGAAGCGGAAGGCTGGCAAGGCCGTTGGTGCTGCAGCCGCTCGTCAGCAGCACGGCGACGGCCACCGCGGACCCTACGAATCTCCGTATCTCGATCATTTCTGCCCCATCGCCGCGAGACCGTCGAGCACATACGTCAATCCGAAATCGGGCCCGTAGTCCTGCAAGGTGCCTGTGCTGCATCCCAGTTGGCGCAGACCCATGAGATTGCAGATCTCCTTGGCGGCCTGAGTGTCGAACAACAACCTGTCCACCGGCACATGGGCACGCACCACGTTGTTGATCGGGTCGATGATGTTGTAGACGTTATCCGCCATCAGCGGAAGCAGATCGAACCCTTCCGATAACTCTCGCCGGTTGTCGTATACCGCCTGGGCAATCTGGTTGGAATTGCCCACCGAATCCTTGATGGCATCGCGGTTCTGTTCCAGGAGCGAACCTGCCTGCAGCAGAATGCTATTCAGCTGCTTTCCGGTAGTTCCGGAACCCAGCTGCTCGTCGTCGAGCACCTGGGACAGCTGCCGCACCTGGGAGGAGAAGTCCCGGATGTTCTGGTCGTTACGTGCCGAGGCATCGAAGAGCGAACTGAGGCGGGTGATGATCTTAGTCAGCTGATCACGAGTCATCGCACCGCCGTCAGCACTCAGACGAAGCGCCTTGGACAACTCGTCCAGAGATGCCCTCATCAACTCACCGTTTCCGGACAGCGCATTGGCGCTGTTGTTCACGACATCGGCCAGCGGCCCGCCGCCCTTACCGTCGCCCTTCATCGCCTTCGAGAGCCTGTCGATCATGGCCAGCACTCTGTCGAACTCCACGGGCGTCTTCGTGCGGTCCAATCCGATAACGTCCCCGTTCTTGAGCGTCGGTCCACCGCGATACACCGGTGTCAGTTCGATGTGACGGTCGGTGAGAATCGAGGTGGACACCGTGACGGCTTTGGCTTCGGCAGGCACCTTGACCTTCGAATCGACCGTGAACTCAACCTCCATATAGGTGCCACGCGAGGTGATCTTCGTGACCTTGCCAATCGGCATGCCCAGCACGGATACCTTGTTGTCAGGGTAGAGGCCGGAGACCGATTCGAATTGCGCAGTGATGGTGAGCCTCTCGTGACGCTCGCGCAGATAGGTCCAGCCAACCACGCCAATCGTGACGGCCACCACCGCCGCCAACGCTCCCGCGATCCAGAAGATCCGGTGTTTCGTCATGTTCATTGGCAATCCTTGAAGTACGGGATCATGTTGAACTGCTTGGCCCTTCCACTGATCGCGCACATCCACGAATCCACCGCGAGACCACCGGGCGCGCTCAGCTCGAGCGAGTTTCCGTAACCCGTGAGATTGGTGAAGTTTCGGGCCGCGACCGCCGTCACCTGCAGGATGCTTCGGAACAAGTCATCATGGCCACCGATCAAATTGCTGAAGGTCTTCACATCGGCGATGAGCGCATCGACCGCGCGCCTGTCCTTGACCACAATCTTGCTCAGGAAGTTCGTCAGCTCGGTCAGCGCGCGCATCATGGAGTGGAAACTCGCCTGCCGGGAAACGAACTCGCCGAGCAGATCTCGGCCCTGAATGATCAGTTTGCCGATATCGCCCTGTTGCCGGTACAGAGTGCCCGACACCAACTCGGTACTGGCCAGCAGCGTGCCGATCTGATCGCGGCGATGCGATATCACCGAGGACAGCGTCTGAATGTTCTCCATCGCCTTAGGCAGGACCGCAGGCAGTCCCTCGAGCTGTTTGCCCAGAATCCCAACCGACTCTGCGATCTTGTCGGCGTCGACCTGCTCGAAGGTGGAGGTGGCGTCTTCGAGAGTGGCCTGCAGGTCATAGGGAACCTCGGTGTGCGCGAGATCGATTCGACGGTTGGACAGCTTCCCATCGCCGCCGTTGCGTAGTTCGACGTATTGATTGCCAAGTATCGTGGTGATCTTGATCGAGGCCCTGGCGTCCTTGCGCAGTGTGACGTCATCACGGACCCGCATGCCGACTTCGATATGGTCGCCTGCCAGCTCGACACTCGTGACGTTCCCCACCGGAACCCCCGCATACGACACATTGGCCCCTGGTTGCAGCGACGCCGCCTGCAAGAACTCCGCGGTGTAGTGGCCGTAACCGATACCAACCGCCTTCACCAGCAGCATCGCCCCCACCAGGGAGCCGATCACCGCGAGCGCTATTGCGCCCAACCAGATCTTGTTATACGTCTCAACAGGGCGTCGCGAAATGCGTTGCCACACTGTGCGTTTATCCATCTGCCAGGTTCCTGCATTTCGGAGTGTATTGAGCCTTGTTTCCCGGTGTGGCGGCGTTCACGATGATCGGAACGACGTCGTTGAGTCCGGGGAAGAATCCGGTGATGTTGAGATCGCACACATATCCGTTGATGAAGGCACCCTCTTGGGTGGTCCTTGCCACACCCTTGAGGAGCAACGGAAGATTAGCCCCGGTGAAGGCAAGCTGCGGTTCGATGGCGTTCAGGTGACTGACGAATCCCGGTTCCCGGTACAGCATTTCGTTGAGCTGCGGATACACCGTGTCCGAGATTTTCGACAACCGGCGCACTGCGAAACCCGTCGAGCCGATCGAATCCACCAACCCGGCGCGGCGGTTATCCAGGATCGTCACCATCTCACGCGTATGCGTCAACACGCTATCCAGGTTTTTATTCTGTCCAGCCAGGGTTTTCGTCAGACCGTTGAGATTTGTGATCACATCATCGAGAACCTTGTCGCGGCCCGCGAAGGTCTCGGTGAGTTGCGATGTCTGGTCGACCAGTCCGACGATCGAACCGGTATCCCCCTGCAGGGACTTGACGACACCATCGGTGAGGTTGTCGACCTGAGTCGGGTCGAGCACGCTGAAGAGGGGCTCAAACCCGTGCAGCAGCATGCCGATATCGAAGGACGGCTCTGTCTGCTCCACGGGAATCACGCTCCCCGGCTTGAGCCGATCGGTACTACCGGTCTTACCCAGCGATAGACCCAGGTAGCGCTGTCCGACGATGTTTTGGTACGTGATCGATGCAATCGTGTTGCCGTACAACGGTTGCTCGGTCTGTACCCGGAACTCTACCTTGGCCAGATCGCCGTCGATCGCGACCGATTCGATGCGGCCGATGCGCACGCCCGCGATGCGCACATCGTCCCCGTCGCGCAACCCGGTGGCGTCCGTGAACATCGCGGCGTAGTTGTTGGTCGCCCCCGCGACATCACGCCGCAGGGTCGCGTACACCAGCCAGGTCATCGCCACCGCGATCACCATGAACATCGATAACCCAATGAGTGGTCCACGGAACTTCATCGCGTCCCCCCTGCGGAGGTCTGCTGGGCGACAATAGGTTTGGTTCCGCGCGCGACCGGACCCAGCAGCAGTTGGGTGGACGCGGAAGCCTCACCGCCGGTGATCAGGCCTAGCTGTTGGCGTTCCATCGCGCTACCAACGGGTCCGACGGTCCCACCGAAGGAGGCCGGCGCGGTGGCGGCCGGAGCACCTCCGGGCGGTGGCGGCAGAGCGTCATCAGGGTCAGCGGTGCCGGGGATACGCGGCGACGGATTGGGCTGCCACCACGGCAGTGGGGGATTGGGGTCCTGCAAGTTCGGGGACGGATTGTGCAGCGGTGGCCCGGTGACGATCAAATTCCCGTCCGGCCCGACCTCGGTTCCCGGCGGCGGAGCAAGATCGGGCGGTGGCTTGTAGTTCTGCGGAAGCAGTACTTCGGGGAGATCGGGGCGCACCACCAGCTCGGGTGCAGTGAAGCAGCTCGGACCCTTCAGCTCCCCGTATCGTGGGCAATCGGCGCGGGTGTACATCGTCGACGGCGTAAATGACAGATTTCCCCGGATGTTGACTACGTCCTTTTCCGGATCCCAGACCTCACTGAAGAACTTGTCGGAGAACACCTTCAGCCGAGCTGCGATCGGCAAGAAGTGCACGGAGTTCTGAGCGAGCACGCCGATGACCGGAGTCAGCTTTGTCGTGATGTCGATCATCCGGTCGGTCTGATTATCCAGTGATTGCCGGACGATGCCCGTTGTATGCAATCCCGCATTGAGCAGGGTCTGTAACTGCTCGCGCCTTTCGGCCAGGGTTTGCATTGGCTTGACTGCCTGATGCAGCGCGTCCACGAGCTCCGGGGCCGTGGACTGCAAGCCTTTCGTCGCGTTAAGAAGCGCCGAAAGAGTCGACGGGCCGGTGTCAGTGGCGACGATGTCATTGAGCTGATCGACGAGCCGGGACAGCTGCCCGGCCGCGCCCAGCAGGGTGGCGCGACGCCCTTCCGTCGCCGCCGCGATCACGGCGAAGATACCCACCGAATCGTCATCGCGGCCTCGCCCGTTGGCCAAAAGGATGTCACGCAGCTTGCTGATGGTCGTCTGGAAGAGCACCGTCGGCATCTCGGTCTCTTCACCGATGGTCGACCCGTTGGTGATCGCGGCACCGGGGCCATGATCGACCAGCTCCACCGAGGACACCGCGAACACATTGCTGGGGACCACTCGTGCGGTGACCGTTCGCGGGACCGTGGGTGCCAGATCAGGTTTCAGATCGATATGAACAACATTGGGCTTGCCGCGCTGTGACGGGGTCACATCGGTCACCGAGCCGACGAGCACTCCTTGGAATTTGACATCCGACTTCGCCGGCAGGCCGTCACCCACGTTTGTCAGCTCGGCGATCACGCGGACATAGTCGTTGAACCGTCCGGTCGACTTGATCACCAGCGCCCCGGCTACCAGGGTTGCAACGACGGCCATCACCACGCCACACATGAGGAGCTGTCGATCCGACGGACCCCGACCATCGGATTCAAAGGAGTTCGGCACACCGACCTCCTTCGATATCACCTGGACGCGCATCGGCGCAGCGCCACAGCAAGATCCGAAGCACCACCTGGTCCCTTTCGTCAGCTAACGCGACACGCAGTATCAATGAGTCCGGTCACGCCAGTCCCCCCGATGTGACGGCGATTACAGGAATGTACACTCCGTACAGTTCTACGTACGAAGCTTCGCCAAAATTATCTGAATCTGGATTCATATTTGCTGTGGCCGACTGGTTCCCGCTACGTCCCGGATCCGAACTGCTGTCGCAGCTCGGTCTTCAGGACCTTGCCCGACGGATTACGCGGTAACGCATCCACGACCACGAGGTCCTTGGGGTGCTTGTACCGGGCCAGCCGTTCGGTGAGAAAACCATCGAGATCACCGATCGTGAGCGCCTCCCCGCGGATGGCCGCCACGGCGACCGGCACCTCGCCCCACTTCTCATGTGGCCTGCCGATCACCGCCACCTCAGTGATCTGCTCATGCTCGGCGAGCGCGTTCTCTACCTCCGCGCAGTAGATGTTCTCTCCGCCGGAGATGATCATGTCCTTCTTGCGGTCCACGACCCACACGAAACCGTCCGAGTCCTGGCGGACCAGGTCGCCCGAGTGGAACCAACCACCCGTGAAGGCGTCGGCGGTGGCCTCGGGGTTATTCCAGTAGCCCTGCATCAGGGTGGGCGCCCGGTAGACGATCTCCCCGACCTCACCGACCGGCACATCGTTCATGTTCTCGTCGACGACCCGCGCCGATACCGTGGGGATCACCCGGCCGACGGAACCCATCTTCCTGATTGCGTCCTCCCCCATGAGCATGCAGGTGACCGGCGACATCTCGGTCTGCCCGAACGCGGCCAGGATCCTCGCGTCGGGGAATGCCTCGGACATCGTCCGCAGCAACACATCACTGGCCGGTGCCGCTCCCCAGGAGAGCGTCTTGAGCTTGACCTTGCGTGGGTTTGCTCGCTGTGCCGCACACACCGCCTGCCACTGTGCCGGAACCAGGAAGATCCCCGTGACACCCTCGGACTCCAAGACGTCCAACAAAGCTCCGGGATCAAACGCACCGAGCGGGTGAATGACCGTGGGCAACCCAAGCAGCAACCCGGTGATCATGTTCCCCACACCCGCGATATGGAACATGGGGACGCCGATGAAGCCCACATCCGAGTTCAGGTCGACGGCGGTGCTCAACAGGTAGGTCATCGCCTGGCCCGACAGATTGAGGTGCGTCAGTACGGCCCCCTTGGGACGACCCGTCGTCCCGGAGGTGTACATGATGAGCGCGGGGGTATCACCGGGCAGATCCACCTCAGCATGTGCCTCGCCTTCTTCGGCGATGACCTCTTCGTATCCAAGAGCACCGTCCTCGGTCTCCGAGCCGGCAACGATCACCGTCTCCAAGGCGGGCACCTGCTGGCGGACCGCGGCCGCCACCGGCGCCAGCACCGTCTCGGTGATGGCCACCTTGGCCCCGCTGTTCTCGACCAGGAACGCGACCTCTGACGGAGTCATACGGAAGTTCACCGGGATCGCGATGGCGCCGAGTTCGTTGATGGCCAGCCATGATTCGACATACTCGGGACGGTTGAGCATGAGGATCAGGACACGGTCCCCGAACCCGACGCCGCGCCGGGCCAGCGCGTCGGCGAGCGATTGCACACGCTGATTGAGCTCAGCCCACGAGATATTGCGCCCGAGATACCGGATAGCAGTGGCATTGGGTTGCATGAGCGCATGCCGGGCCAGCTGGTTACACCAGTTCTGGCGCCGTGCGCGGTAAGGCTGGTCGAGACTGGTGGACTGGGCGGTCACGTCGATCGTGTCGGTCACTGACTCTCCTACTAACTGAAGTTGGGGCGACGGCCCTCGAGAAAGGCGGCGAAGCCTTCTTGCGCGTCGGGTGAGGTCAACAGCTCGATCTGCCCCTCGCGTTCACGGGCGATGGCCTCGTCGAACAGCTTGAGCGACACCGAGTTCATGGCTTCCTTGGTCAGCTGCATCGCCCGACGGGAACCATGGGCAAGCCTTCGCGCCGACTTGTCGACGCGATCACGCAACTGGTCTCCGGGCAGCACTTCGTTGACCAGCCCCGCCGTGAAAGCTTCCGTGGCGTTGAGGGGCTGGGCCAGCAGCGCCATCGCATTGGCCTTCACGCGGCCAACGGAGGCCGAGACCAACGCGCTCGATCCGCCATCGGGCATGAGCCCGATGTTGGCGAAGGCCAGCAGGAAGAAGGCTGTGTCGGCGGCGTAGACCAGGTCGCACGCCAGGCCCACCGAGGCGCCGATACCAGCAGCCGCGCCCGTGACCTCTGCGACGGTGGGTACCGGGCAGTTCAGGACCGCACGCACCAATCGCTCGGCGTTGTCCATGGTCAGTTCGGCGGCTTGTAGCGGCGTGAGGTCTCCGGATCCCGCCGCCAACTCGGTGACATCGGCCCCCGCAGTGAAGGCACTCCCGGGGGCGCCACCGCTGATGACGACGACACGGACGTCGTCACGTCCGGGGACGGACTCCAAGGCTTCCACGAGGCCGGCGGTGGCCGCGGCGTTGAGTGCATTCATCCGATCAGGCCTGGTGAACGTGATCCGCATGATGCCGCCGTCGACGGTTACATCGGGTGCGCCGACAGATTCATGGGGACTCAACTCAATGCCTCCTGGGGTTGTCGCTTCGTCGCGTCCGGTCAAATATATTTGATATGACTTTAGATGCAAGCGCGTCACCAACAACGGAAAAGGAGGCAGATCGGATGAACTCTCCCCGGACGCAGACCCGTGAGATCCGTAGGCCGCAGTTATCCGAGGAAGTTGCCAGCCGGCTCCGTGCATCGATCATGACCGGCGAACTGCGTGCCGGCGAGTACATCCGGATGGACGAGACGGCCGCCCAGTTGGGTGTCAGCGTCACACCCGTACGCGAGGCGTTGCTGACATTGCGCGGTGAAGGACTGGTGAGCGCCGTCCCGCATCGCGGCTATGCGGTTGCCTCGATGAGTCGGGCCGATATCAAGGACATCTTCGCGTTGCAGGCGCATCTTGCGGTGGAGCTTGCAAAGACGGCCGCCGAGTGCATCACCCCGGAGCAGATCGACACCCTGGCCGATCTCAACGACGCACTCCGGAATGCCGATTCGCCCGAATCAATTTCATTCTCGGAGTTCGAGTTCCACCGATTTCTCAATCATGTGGCGGACCGTCCCAAACTGGCGTGGTTCTTGCTGCAGGCGACGCGATACACCCCGCACCCGCTGTTCGCTTCCGATCCCGCGTGGGCGCGGTACGCGGTGGAGACACACGACAAGCTCATCGCGGCACTACGCGCGGGAGACACCGCCGAGGTGACTGCGCAAACCGAGGTTCAGTTCATCGACGGCGCACGCCGATTGATCGAATACCTAGACCGTGCCGGGAGGTAGGGGCGGCGGTGCGTAACCGGGGCTGACGGGCGCTGCCGGTGCCGGCACCGGCGGCGCGATGGCTCCCGACGCGATTTGCTCGGCTCGGGTTTTCAGGCCCTCGGCCAGATGTTCGAGGACCTGGTTGGCGAGCTTCTTCACCATCGGCTTGGGGATCGGCAGCTTGGTTTCGACATCCATATCGACCGTAAGCAGGCAGGTGGGCCCCATTGGGACGATAGAGAACGTCTGCTCCTGCTTCTCGAAGATGTCGCTCTCCAGCAGCCGCGTCGCCACCTGAGCGGCGTTGAGGTACGCGATCTCGGCGACGTTGGTCGAGGACATACCGCTGGTCTCCACCTTCAGGCGCACGATGCGGGGGCGGCCGTCCGGAAGGCGCTCCAGGATATCGACGCTGGTGATCTCCTTGTTCCACTCCGGGTAGGCCTCGTAGTTGGTGACGATGGAAACGATCACCTGAGGCGGCGCGACCACCTCGACGGTCTGACTAACGACTGGCATTGGCTCACTCTACCTTCGGTGATGCGGCACCCAAGAATTCCGATACGAGCGCATACACCTCGTCGGGGCGTTCGAGATGCACGAAATGTCCGCCGCCATCAATGATTTCAACGCTGCGATCGGTCAGATCCCGGCGCGCCGACTCGACCAACCCCACGGTCATGCAGCCGTCGGTACGGCCGTGCAGATAGAGCACGGGGGTCCGCGCACCGTCGAGCAGTGACCGTTGCGTCTTCCAGTACTTGCGCGACGGGAATAGTGCCCGTCGAATATTGGCGCGGTAATAGCCAAGAACAGCTCGCCGACTGCCTGCCTGCAACATCGATTCACCCGTGTGGAGCAGGTCGGTGCGTGCGTCGTATCCCGGCGACCAGCGGCGCCAGTACAACCGAATGAGCCACGGCAACAGCAACTCCGGCAGCACCGGCAGCTGGTGGAAGATGGTGTACCAACTGAATGCCAGTTGCTTGAGCACAACCGCCGGTTTCGACAACATGGCGGACCCAAGAACTTCGAATGGCGGCACGGCCATAGTGACGATACGAGCGAACGGCGACGAACCGCTGCGGGCGAGGGCGTTGCCGACCAGTGCGCCCCAGTCGTGACCGATGTACACCGCGCGCTCGTCGCCGCCCAGCACCGTGTGGATGTCGAGAACATCCTGCATCAGCGCGCCCAGCCCATACTCGGCGTCTGCCGGTATTTCACTGGGCGCGTAACCACGGGTGAAGGGCGCCACCACACGCCATCCGTCGGCGGCCAGCTTGGGGCCGAGGAGACGCCAGGTGTGAGCCGAGTCCGGAAATCCGTGTCCGCAGATCGCCAGCGGACCGTCCTGCGGACCCCAGGTCAATGCCCGCAATCTGACGTTGGGCAGGTCCAGGGTCAGCGTGGGATCGGCGACCACTCGCCGTCTACCGGGTGCCGTCTGACGAGGGCACCGACGCCGCCGTCGCCACACCAAGCGGATCGTTGATCCGCGTTGCCTCGTCCCGAATCAGCCCCCGCAACAGCGTGGTGCTGAACTCCACGGCGATCTCCTGGGCGCTGCGGCGGCCGCTCGGATTGAGCCAGCGGTAGGAGCCCAGGACCATTCCGATGTAACCGAGCGCCATGACATGCGAGTCGCACTCGACGAACTCACGACTGGAGATGCCTCGCTCGATGATGTTCTGAACCCGTTCCTGCACCATGTCTTCGCGCTTACGGATCTCGGCAACCTGTTCGGGTGACAGCCACTCCGAGAGGAACGGGTTCTCCTGGAAGTACACCGCGCCCTGCTCACGATTCGAGAAGATGAGCCCGAGCATCCGGCTGGTGCATTGGTACAGCGACTCACGTGCCGTCCACCTTGAGTCGTCCTGCAAGCAGGCGAGAGTCTCCTCGGCCGCCTTGAAGTAGATCTCGTACAGGATCAATGCCTTGGACGCGAAGTAGTGGTACACCGTGGCCTTGTTCAGGCCCGCAACATCGGCGATATCGTCCATCCGGGTGCCGTGATAGCCGCGGGCGGCGAACAACTTGGACGCCACAGCCACCAATTCCTCGCGACGGCCGGCACGGCGCTGCGATGAGCTGCCTGCCTTTGTAGCCTCGGGCACCGGTTGCATGGTGCCTCACTATATGCGCAGGGTTTCCGTGCGCATACGAAATCCCGATCAACTGGTTGGATTAGTGGGGCGTCATGTTCGCCGGCTCCGCCGCCATCTGCACGTTAAGCTGCCCACGTCCGCCGCTCTACCGACCCCAAGTAGGTAACCACATGACCAGTGGCCTGCGGGCCATGGTGGCACGCGATCCAGCACAGCCGCATCGCGCGTCCACCCCGCTAGAACTGCTTTTCGACCTTGTCTTCGTGGTCGCGGTGTCGCGCGCCTCCGGAACCCTGCACCACTTCTGGGCCGAGGGTCATTTCGCCGAGGGGCTCGCCGGGTACGCGATCGGCTTCTTCGCGATCTGGTGGGCGTGGATGAACTTCACCTGGTTCGCCAGTGCCTTCGATACGGACGACTGGCTGTATCGGGTGACCGTATTCGTCCAGATGGCCGGGGCGCTCACCGTCGCGGCCGGTGTCGAGCGGGCGATGACCGGGGCCGACTTCGGTATCGCCATCGGCGGGTACGTGCTCATGCGTATCGCCGCGGGCAGTCAATGGGTGCGCGCGGCCATCAGCGACCCCACCATGCGCGCCACCTGCCTGCGCTATGTGGCAGGCATCACCGCCGTGCAAGCCGCATGGGTGTGCTGGGGACTGTTCGCACCGGAACATCTGCGCATACCGCTGTTCCTGGTGATCGCCCTCGCCGATATTTCGGTGCCATGGTTCTCCGAACGCGTCGCCCCCACCACATGGCATCCCGAGCACATCGCCGAACGCTACGGCTTGTTCACCCTGATCGTGCTCGGCGAGTCCATCCTGGCCTCCGCGAACTCGATCATCGGCGGCGCCGAGGAAGCCGAGAATTACACAACCATGATCGGTATCGCGGCATCGGCCTTGGTCATCGTCGCCGCAGTGTGGTGGATCTACTTCGATCAGGAGCAGGAGTGCAAGGATGCATCACTGCGGTCGACCCTGCTGTGGGGCTACAGCCACTACTTCATCTTCGGCGCGGTCGCCGCGCTGTCTGCGGGGTTCGAAATCGCAGTCGATGAGGGACTGGACAAGAGTCACCTAAGTCCTACTGTCGGCGCCTTCACCGCCACGGTGCCCTTCGCCATCTATCTGGTACTGGCATGGCTGGTGCTGCTCCTGCGACGCCGCGACACCATCCTGAACATCGGGCTACCGGCTATTGCCGTTGCGGCGGTCGCCATTTCGCCACTACCGCATCCGCTGTACTGGCTTGCCGGGTTGGCCGCGTTGGCCGCCGCCCTGGTGACCTGGCGGCGCATCGAGGATGCCTAGCCGCCAGGGATCGGGCAGACCGCTTCCAACGCCGCCATGGCGTTTATCGCGTTAGCCATCTCTTCACCGGGTGGCTCAAGCACGCCGTCTACAGAGGTCGCGGCAGCCATCACCGTGGCGTAGTGCTCCGCGGCAGCCCCGGCATCCAGTGCCCGGTCACGCACCGTCAGGTCTTCGGTACCGCCCGCGGCCGTCCGGAGCAGCGCGGCTATCGCGTGATTTCGCGCGACGGCCGTCTGACGAACCGCTACCCCGTTCTCCTGTGACAGCCCCCGAATCTGTACCCGCGCCCGATCCACTGAGGCGCAATCATGCGGCGCCGCAGCAGCCATTGCGGGAGTCATCAACACGCACGCCCCGATAACGACCGCCAGCATCCCGCGCATAGACATCTTCATACGCCGAATGCGAGCTACGCGCGGATTTCCCACTGGATTTCCGCACGCAGCTCGCACTCGATGACGTTGGTTGCGCTACAGCGCCTTCAGTTCCTCGGTAACCTCGGCCACCGATTTCTTGGCGTCGCCGAACAGCATCGAGGTCTTGTCACCGAAGAACAGCGGGTTCTCGATGCCGGCGTATCCGGATGACATCGAGCGCTTGAGCACGATGACCGACCGCGCCTCATCAACGTTGAGGATCGGCATGCCGTAAATGGGGCTCGAAGGATCGTTGCGCGCCGCCGGGTTGGTGACGTCGTTGGCACCGATCACGATGGCGACATCGGTGCGGCTGAATTCGCCGTTGATATCGTCCATTTCCTTCATGGCGTCGTACTCGACATCGGCCTCGGCAAGCAGGACGTTCATGTGTCCGGGCATACGGCCCGCCACCGGGTGGATGGCGTACTTGACCTCGACACCCTTGGCTTCCAGCAGACTGGCCATCTCTTTGACCGCATGCTGAGCCTGCGCAACAGCCAGGCCGTAACCGGGGATCACGATCACCTGGTTGGCGTAGGCCATCTGGATGGCGGCATCGGCGGCACTGGTGGCCTTGACGGTGCCCTGCTCGCCGCCGGGGCCAGCCGCACCGCCGGCATCACCGCCGAAGGAGCCGAACACGATGGCCGGGATAGACCGGTTCATCGCGACGGCCATCAGGTTGGTCAGGATCGAACCCGAGGCGCCCACGATCATGCCCGCCACGATCATGGCGGTGTTATTCAGCGCCAAACCGGCTGCCGCAGCCGACAATCCGGTCAGTGCATTAAGTAGCGAGATGACAACGGGCATATCGGCGCCACCGATCGGGAACACCACGAACAAGCCCATGACACCAGCCAGCACCAGCACAATCACAATCGCCCAGAAGGGGGTGCCCACTCCTGCGTTCAGGCCGATCCACACCGCCGCGGCGACAGCACCGATAAGCAACAGGATGTTGGTGGCCTGGAAGATCTTGGCGGAGGCGACAAGTCGCTTCTCGACGTTCTTCGGAATCGATTCCTGCAGCTTGAGAAATGCAACCAGCGAGCCCCAGAACGACACCGAGCCGATGACGGCGGCGAATAGCGAGCCAATCACAAGTGCAATGGTCGGGTGCTGGTCGCCGCGGAACGTCTTGAACCCGTCGGTCTCGATGAACTCGGTCCACGCGATCAGCGCGACCGTGCCACCGCCGACACCGTTGAACAGCGCGACCAGCTGCGGCATCGCAGTCATTTTGGTCTTCTTGGCCGGCGGGACACCAAGCACGACACCGATCAACAAACCAACGGCGATGAGTATCCAGTTGATCGGGGCGGTATCCCGAACCTTGATCAGGGTCGCGATGACGGCGATCGCCATACCGGTGGCCGCGATCCAGTTGCCGCGAACCGCAGTCTTCGGTCCCGTCAGGCCTGACAGGCCGAGGATGAAAAGTCCGAACGCGAGGATGTAGAGAACTGTGACGAGATAGTTCATTTGTCAGCCGCCTCCGACTTAGGGGCAGCCTTGCGGCCCTTGAACATTCCGAGCATGCGGTCGGTCACCAGGAAGCCGCCGATCACGTTGAGCGTGCCGAAGATCAACGCGACGAACGCAATGATCCGCACACCCCAGTGTGCGTCGGCGGGCAGCTCGCCCAGCACGATCAGCGCGCCGAGGACCACGATGCCGTGAATGGCGTTGGTGCCGGACATCAGCGGGGTGTGCAAGGTGTTGGGCACCTTGGAGATAACGGCGAACCCGACGAACCCGGCCAGAACCAGGATCGCGAGATTGGCCAATAGCTGGTCATACATGAGCTATGCGTCCTCTCTTGCGGCACGGGTCACGCAGGAGGCCGCGACGATCTCATCGTCGAAGTCCGGTGCGAGTGCGCCGTCTGTAATGAGCAGGTCCAGCAGGGTGGTGATGTTCTTCGAGTACAGCTCGCTCGAGTGCTCGGGCATCGTCGCCGGGAGGTTGAGCGGTGAAGCGATGGTGACATCGTGCTTGACGACGGTCTGGCCGGGCTCGGTGAGCTCGCAGTTGCCGCCGGTCTCCCCTGCCAGGTCCACCACTACCGAACCGGGCTTCATGCCCTCGACCGCCGCCGCGGTCACCAGACGGGGTGCGGGACGCCCGGGAACGAGCGCCGTGGTGATGACGACATCGAATCCCTTGATGGCTTCCTCGAGCGCCTTCTGCTGCTGGGCGCGCTCTTCGTCGGTGAGCTCGCGGGCGTAGCCGCCCTCACCGGCCGCGTCGATGCCGAGATCGAGCCACTGTGCGCCCACTGAGCGAACCTGGTCGGCCACCTCGGGACGCACGTCGTAGCCGGTAGCGCGAGCACCGAGCCGCTTGGCGGTCGCCAACGCTTGCAGGCCGGCCACGCCGACACCCAGTACCAGCAGCAGCGCGGGCTTCACGGTTCCGGCCGCGGTGGTGAGCATCGGGAAGAACCGGGTGGACTCCGAGGCCGCCAACAGCACCGCCTTGTATCCGGAAACGTTGGCCTGCGAGGACAGCGCATCCATCACCTGAGCACGGGAGATGCGCGGAATCGCCTCCAGCGCAAAGGCTTGCACACCCGCGCTCTTGAGAGCGCCGATGCTGTTGTCCGCGTTGCGCGGCGCCAGGAAGCCCACGAGGGTCTGCCCCTCGTGCAGGCGAGCGACCTCGGCGGCCGTGGGAGGCGCGACCTTTACGACGATGTCGGCGGACCAGGCGTCGCCCACGGTTGCACCGGCCACGGTGTACAGCTCGTCAGGCAGCAGCGCCCGCTCTCCGGCGCCGCTTTCTATGACGACGTTCACACCCTTGCCAATCAATCCGGCGATCGCCTTCGGCACCAGCGCGACGCGGCGCTCGCCCTCGCCCGATTCGCGGACAACTCCAATAGTGACTGGTTGATCGGTCATCTACTCGCCTTTCACCCTGTGGTGCAGCATGCCGACGGATATTATGGAAAGGCATGCTTGTTAACAAGTCTTCCGTTTTTGTAAATCTTGCAAATGTCATTAACCAGGGCAAGGACCGCCCTCAGTCGATGGCGGTCGCGATGCTCGGCACTCGTTCCGCCTCTAGCGGAGGCCCTGGCGGGGTTCCCTCACCGAACGGGCTGCCACCCAACGCCTGGCGCCCGTGAGGTGTGAGCCAACCGCCCAGATCCGGCCCCTTCGGGACCACGCGCGTGGGATTGATGTCGGCGTGGACCACGTAGTAGTGCTCCTTGATCTGCCCGAAGTCAACAGTGTCGCCAAAGCCCGGCGTCTGATACAGATCGCGCGCGTACGCCCACAGCACAGGCATCTCGGCAAGCTTTTCGCGATTGCATTTGAAGTGCCCGTGATACACCGGATCGAACCGGACCAACGTGGTGAACAGCCGCACATCCGCCTCGGTGATGGTGTCTCCCACGAGATACCGTTGCCCGGCAAGCCTTTCCGATAACCAATCCAAAGCCGTGAACAGCCGGTCGTAGGCCGCGTCGTACTCATCCTGACCGCCGGCGAATCCGCACCGATACACACCGTTGTTCACCTCGGTGTAGACGCGACGGTTCACCTCGTCGATTTCGGTACGCAGCTCTTCCGGGTACAACCGCGGTGCACCGGGGCGGTGGTATTCGGCCCATTCGGTGGAGAAGTCCAGCGTGATCTGCGCGTAGTCATTGGTGATGACTTCTCCCGTGGACTCTTCCACGATCGCAGGCACCGTAATGCCGCGCGGATAGTCCGGGTACCGCTTGAGATAGGCGTCGCGCAGGAAGTGGATGCCCAGGACGGGGTCAACCTCACCGGGGTCAAGATCGAAGGTCCAGCTGCGCGTGTCATGTGTGGGACCGCAAAGCCCCAGTGACAAAACGTTTTCCAGTCCGAGGAGCCTGCGGACGATCAGCGTTCGGTTGGCCCACGGGCAGGCGCGCGCTGAGACTAGTCGGTACCGGCCAGGTTCTACCGAGTAGCCGTCGCGACCGTCCGCGGTGATCCGGGTGTCGATGTAGTTGGTGTCCCGTTTGAATTCACCGGGTTCGACGTACTTGGTGTTCTCGGGAGTCTGGCTCATGCGCTCCAGTCTGGCACCACGAGTCTTTGGGCAGACGAGCTTCAGCGGGCCGATCCGTCAGGTTCACCCTTCTCATTCAGCGGCTGGCCGTGCGCTATTCCCTGGACTACTCCATTGGGAAACGCCGAGGTGGCATTGCGGCCGACCGTGAGCGCACCAGTAGTCGCCAGACACGTGGTGTCAATCGGGATGCTGGGCAGATTCGGCCAGCCCTTGTCCGAGTGATACCGCGCAAAGGCATTGATCTCCATCTTGACGATTCCTTGACCGCCCGGGTCAGGATCGGCGCGATAGACCGTCAGCTGCGCTACCGCGGCATGCTCGGGGTCAGTCGGCGACTTTTCGAGATTCACTTCAATACCCGGCAGTGTTTGAGGCGCATTGACCGATGACATCGGCCGCCCTACCGCGCCACAATGAGCGTAGGTCAGCACCCACCCGTTCTCTAGGGACGTGCGGGTCTCGCGTAAAGCCAATTCCGCCGGATCAGCCGTCGTAGACGACATAGTCCTGACCACCGCCGCACGCGAGATGTTGTTCAGCCCGTTGTACGAGGCGCGGTATACCTCGGCAGGAGCGAGCCAAGCATCCGCCGCCAGCCACGCGGATCGCTTCGCGTCCACATCGTTGGGCTCGAAGATCTCGGGGTGCTTTGGGCATGATGCGGCCAGCACGAAAATCAGCAACAGCACCGGAGAAAGTCTCAGGCCTTTCACTTCGGGATCACCTCACCCCATGGCCGATAGCGCGTTTCGCCGCCGAACGATATTCGGTTGTTGACAAAATCCTCCCTCGGGATCGTCATCCTCTGCCCCGAAGAGGGCTCGTAGATTTCCAGTGAATCGCCCTGGATTCCTGTCACCAAGACAATGTGTCCGTTGACTCCGCTGCCGACGAACAGTGGAACAGACTGCCCGGACTGGACGGCCGCACTGATCGCTTGATAGTCCCCCGACGGGCTCAGCGGATTCGCCGCCTCGAATTGGTACCCACTACCCGGGACGCCAGGACCACCGGGCTTGCCCATCTCGTCCGCGGCGCCACCCGGGGGAGTTCCCAACGACTCGGGCCAGGTGGTACCCCAGCCGGGGACAATCGCGTTATTCGTCAAGTCGTGCATTTTCTTGGCTTCATCCGCGAACCTGGACGTGACCACGGATGCGGTTATCGACTGTCCCGGCTGTGGTGGTTCGGACCCAGCCGCGTCATAGCCCGTGAGTATCTTCATCGCGTACACCGGGTCATTGATCATCTTGGCGACAACAAGCGAGGACGACCCACACGTGGTGCCGTCAGGCTGTAGCAGGACGCCTGGGTTGTTCTTGGCATACTCCACCGGGTCAAGCTCGCGCACCTGTTGATCATCCATGACCGCTAACTTGTCCGAGAAACGTTGCAAAGTACCAATATCCGTATTACGCGCAAGAGCCGAGATGATCCAATTCCGCCGAGCCTCATCTTTCGCGCCATCGAGCATCGCTTGCGCCTTGGCGCGATCCTCCGGACTCATCGCCGCCAGGTTGGCATCGGCCCGTTCCTGTACGCCCGGCCGTAAGCCGGTTCCGTCCTTATGGCCATCCCGATCGTCCTTGACATCGGACCAGTTGTTTACCGAACCGATGGCACCGGCAGCCACCGAGGTGTGGTCGGGCAGTGTGATGCCCTCCACTGCCTTTCCAAGCTCACCCTTGGCCACGTTCACTGCTTTGTCGGCATCGCCGTACGCGCCGGCTAGTTCCTCCACGCCGTGTACGACGTCGCCCACGAGCTTTCGCACATACGGGACCGCATCCCAAGGCGCTTTCGGAATGTTGTGCCAGTCGACATCGTCCTTCAAGGACTTGAACGCGTTATGCCAACGGTCGCGCGCCTTCTCCATCGATCCGCCAAAGGTGTCGAGCGAGCTCGCGACCCCGGTTCCTGCCGGACCTATCGTCGTGGATCGCGTCTTGAAGTTCGCGATACTGGTGCGCGCCTTGTCCCCGGTTGTCTCGCCGTAGGGATCACCAGAGGTCCGTCCCCACACCGATTCCGGGATCGTGTTCTGAGCCTGCTGAACGTCGTTGGCGTGCCACTCGCCCATGGCGGGCGCCATTTCACGCCAGCGCGCTGCCACCTCTCTGACCGTCGCCGGGTCGGGCGGAGGTGGCTCGGTAGCCACGGCGATGACCTTCCGGACGGCACCGACAACCTTCCTGGCAATTGGCCAGACCGTGCTTACGGAGATCTCCCCGATCTGCCGAAGGTCGGCGATTACCTGCTCAAGTTGCTTTTGCGTGTCTCCCAGAGTCATCGCGCACCGGGCCCTAGTTCAGGACCGGGAACTTGACGCCCGCATCGCTCAGATTGCCGGCGTTACGTTGATCCATCTCGACAAGCGCCTTCGTGCACATCCTGATGTTCTGCGAAATCTCTTTCTGCACAGCCGCAACCGTGCCAAGTGCACCTGACACTCGGTTCCGCGCGCCGTTCATCGCATCGCCGAGGTCGCCAAGGTCCTTGCCCTCGGTGGCATGTAATTTTCCCTTGGCGAACTCGACATGCGCGTCTGTCGCGTCGAGCTGCGAGGCGCATTTCTCCGTCGCTACCGGATCGATTTTCATGAGCTCCCCCTCCGAACATGCCCCTCCGGCATGTTAGCCCGGAACGCTATCCCCAACCAGCCCCTGGGGATGAGCCGGCTAGCCGGGCAAAACGGCGGTGAGGTAGTTGCCCTGCTTCACCAGCGCGACAACGTCCTCGGGCAGCTCCGGGATATCCACCCCGTAGGCGGCGGCCAGTTCCAGGGCGTGTGCGCCCTTGACCGTCCAGCCACGAGCGGCCAGCCAGTCCTCGACGTCGGCACGCTCTTCGTCGTAGAACAGTGAGCTGATGTCCACCTTCGACATGGGGTGGCTGTCGTCGGCGTACTTCTTCATGATCTCGCCCCACTTGGCGATATCGGGTGTACCGCGAGTTGCTTCCACGGCGATCTGGCTTCCCGGAGCCGACAATGCGACGACCCGCTCGAACAGCAGATCCTGTGCCGCAGAGGGTAGATAGACGATCAGTCCTTCGGCCGACCACGCGGTCGGAACGTCAGGATCGAAACCCGCGGCAAGCAGCGCCGCAGGCCAGTCGTCACGGAGATCAACAGCGACCTCACGCCGATCGCTCGTGAGCGTGGCACTCTGCTCGGCGAGCACCCGGTCCTTGAACTCCAAAACCTGGGGCTGATCCAGCTCGAAGACCCTGGTGCCCTCCGGCCACAGCAGCCGATGCGCGCGCACGTCCAGCCCGGCCGCCAGGATCACCGCCTGTTTGCAACCGGAATTCGTTGCACTCACAAAGAACTCGTCGAAAAACCTGCTGCGCAATCCGATCTGCCGCATCGCGTTAGTGGGATTCGACGAATCAACGGGATTGTCCAGAAGTCCGATCAGATGCGGTTCGCCCGCGGCGCGCACGAAATGCTCTGCGTACCGATCGCGAACCAAGGGCTCGGGCTGCGTGTTCTCAATCGCGCGCGCCGCGGCCACACCCAGCGCGGTGAACCCGACGCTCGACACGATGTCCCAGGAGTCGCCTTCGCTGCGCGACCAGTCCTTGTCCTCGATGTTGGTCATTATGTGGCCCTTTCAGTCCGACAGCGTGCAAGTCAGGTAGTGCATTGCACCAGCCAGCTCTCTGATGTCCTCGGGAACCTCCGGATACTGCACGCCGTATCGCTCCGCGAGCTGAAACATGTCCAATCCCTGCGTATCCCATCCACGACCGGAGAACCACTCGACGGGCGGCGTCTTCTCCTCGTCGTAGAACAGCTCCGTGATATCGATCTTGCCGAAGGTGTCCTTCTCGGAGCGGTACTTCTGCTCGACCTTGGCGAACTGAGCCATACCCAACGAACCCGCGGGCCCCTCGATAGCGGCGCGGCTACCGGGGGCCGACAGTTCAACCATCCGCTCGAACAGCAGTTCTTGTGCTGCTGCAGGCAGATACGGCAGCAGGCCTTCCGCCGACCACGCGGTGGGCAGACTCGGATCGAATCCGGCCTCCTTCAGCGCGGCGGGCCAGTCATCACGCAGGTCCACCGCGACGGCCCGACGATCACACGTCGGTGAAGCGCCTTGCTCGGAGTACACCCGGTCCTTGAAGGAGAGAACCTCCGGCTGATCCAGTTCGTACACCGTGACGCCGGCCGGCCACGGCAACCGATGCGCCCGCGAGTCCAGCCCCGCGGCCAGAATTACCGCCTGCCGGATGCCGGAGGCCGCGGCGTCCAGGAAGTACTCGTCAAAGAATCGGCTGCGCATGCCCATCCCACGTAAGTATTCGAACGGAGATGCGCGCGGCGCATCGCGTTTCGTTATCGTCTCGATCAAATGGGGTTCACCCGCCGCGAGGATGAAGTGCTTGGCGAACGGGTCGTCTATCAGCGCGTCGGGCCGCTCGCTTTCCACGGCACGCTGTGCGCTTACACCCAGCGCCGTGTAGCCCACACTGGACACGATGTCCCACGAGTCGCCCTCGCTGCGGGTCCAGTTCTTGTCCTCGATATTTGTCATGGAGCCCTCTCAGCTTGTCCGGGTAGCGGTGAAAAACTTAGTGCGAAGCAATGTCTCGAACGAACGCGGTTGCTCGCCGAACGGACGTCCATATCCAACGGCCGCCTTGACGAGATCGATTTCCTTAACAGCCCAGTCTCTTTCGGCAAGCCACAACTTGGTATCGCGTCGGGGATCGTCATACCAGAGCTCGGACACCCGAGGACGGCCCGGAGAATCCGGCGGCATGTCCCGCTCGAATTCCGCGATCTCCCCCGGTCTAGGTCCGAGCTCGGCCGCAATCCAGCTCGCCGGAGCCGACAGCTCGTGCAGCTTCTCGAAGAGTGCGTCCTGCGCCGGGCCGGGCAGATAGGGCAGCAGCCCTTCCAGCGCCCACGCGGTGGGCTGCTGAGCGTCGAATCTCGCCCCCGCCAACGCCTTCGGCCAATCGTCGCGCAGATCAACTGCCACCGGCACTCGGCCGGCGGCCGGGCCCGCATCAACCGCTGCGAGCACCTGATCCTTGAATTCGAGCACCCGCGGCTGGTCCACCTCGAAGACGGTCGTCCCGGTGGGCCAGGGCAATCGGTATGCGCGAGCGTCTAATCCGGCAGCCAGTATCACCACTTGACGAACCCCCGCCCCGGCAGCATCGGCGAAGAAGTTGTCGAAGAATCTGGTTCGCACGCCAACCCACCCTGCATTGGCTCCGGCGAAGCCACTGATATCACCGCTGGCCACGGCCTCGGCAAGATGTGGCTCACCGGCGGCGGCGACGAACCTCTCGGCGTACTCGTCATGTGCCAGTGGCGGATCCAGTTTCGCGTCCAGTGCGCGTGCGGCCGCAACCGCGAGCGCCGTGTAGCCGACGCTTGTGACAATGTCCCAGGTGTCTCCGTCGGTACGCACCATGGCTACGCGCCGAGTACCGCGGTGAAGTACCTGCTCTGCCCCATGGCGTCGGTCAGATCGTGCTCACCGGCCAGCGGAGCCCTGTTGTATCGCTTCAACAGTTCACCCGCAGTGGTCGCCTCGACGGTCCAACCGTGCCCGGTCAGCCATTGCGCCGGATCCTCGCGCTCATCACCGAACCACAGGCTCGACGGCGGCCCATCCTCCTCGACGATGCTCTTGAATATCCGCTGCAGTACGCCGTCGTCCTTCTCCATCGCGTTGGACATCCGGTCCGCCTGGTTTCCGGGAGCACCGAAATCCTCTACGGCAACGCGGCTTCCGGGCGCAGACAAGTTGACGATGCGCTCGAACAGCAGGTCCTGGGCCGCGCCGGGCAGGAAGGGGAGCAGGCCCTCGGCCAGCCATGCCGTCGGCTGCGTGGAATCGAATCCCGCGGCCTTCAGTGCTGCCGGCCAATCGTCACGTAAGTCGACGTGCAGATCATGGACGGTGGCCATGGCCTGCACACCGTGGTCGTCAAGAACCCGAGCCTTGAACTCGAGCACCTTGGGGAGGTCAAGCGCGTAGACGGTGGTGCCCGCTGCCCAGGGCAGACGATATCCACGGACATCGAGTCCGGCCGCCAGGATCACCGCCTGCCGGATACCGGCCTCCCCCGCCGCGAGGAAGAACTCATCGAAGTACTTGGTCCGTGCCCCGAGGTAGCTCGAGAACAGCTGCACATCGGGCTCCTGGGCGACCGCGGGGTCCTCCAGCAGCTCGGAGAAGATCGGCGCCTCAGCCTTGGTCGCGGCGACGAAATGCTGCGCGTAGTCGTCCCGTGCAAGCGGCTCGGGCTTACGCGCCTCCACCGCACGCATCGCGGACACGATGAGCGCAGTAGCGCCCACGCTCGTCACGATGTCCCACGTATCACCTTCGGTTCTGGCCACAGCAGGTCTCCCATCAAAAGCGTGCATGTCAGCTGTGCGTACATTCAAAAGTACTGGTCACAGGCATTTACTAGTGACAAGTTCGCACAACTAACTACAGTACGCCGATTGACTGGGAGCGCCACCGCTCTCCTTTTCGAGAAGAGCGGTGGCTCTCACCTCAGGAGAGCGCGGCACTGCCTCCGCGGAAAAAGTGAAGCTACTTGCCCTTCCAGACGGGCGCGCGCTTCTCGGCGAACGCCTTCGCACCCTCCCTGGCGTCTTCGGACACGAAGATCGGCATGAGGATCTCGCCCTGCTTGGCGAAGGCCTCCTCGGGCGCCCAGCTCGCCGACTCGATCACGATCCGCTTGGTGGCGGCAACGGCCAGCGGGCCGTTCGCGGTGATCTTGGCGGCCAGCTCCAGCGCGGCGTCCAGCGCCTGCCCATCGTCTACGAGCCGGTTGATGAACCCGTACTTGGCGGCATCCTCTGCGGTGAAGGAATCACCGGTCAGCGCCAGCTCCATCGCGACCTGGTACGGGATCCGGTTCGGCAGACGCAGCAGGCCACCGGCACCGGCCACCAAACCCCGCTTGACCTCGGGAATGCCGAACTTAGCGCTCCGGCCCGCCACCACCAGGTCGCAGGACAGCACGAGTTCGGTGCCACCGGCCAGTGCGAAGCCCTCCACCGCGGCGATGATCGGCTTACTCGGCGGCACGTTGGTGAAGCCGAGGCCACGCTCGGACAGCACCGCCTCACCACTCACGAACGCCTTGAGATCCATTCCGGCGCAGAAATTTCCACCCGCACCGGTGATGATGGCGACGGACAGGTCATCGGAGCTGTCCAACTGATCCGCTGCGGCGGCGAGTCCCTGGCTGACTGCCCTGTTGACCGCGTTACGCGCATCCGGACGATTGATGGTGATCAGCAGGACACGGTCACGCTGTTCGATCAGGACTTCGTCGGCCATGGCATTCCTCTGGGTAGTGAGCGAGTCGGTGAATTTGTTCCTTGATGCTAGCCAGCGGGCGGGATCAGGCTGCGAGCTACCGAAAGCAGTCTCGGAACACCCTGTTCCAGCTCCGCGAAGAACGGGTCATCGGTGGTACCGGCGAGGTGCCGTTGGTACGACACCTCGAGCAGCGTGGCGAGTTTCCACCCGCCCAATACCTGGTAGTAAATCAAATCTTCTGGTGTCCAATAGCTTTGGTCGCCGGTGCGGGCGCTGCGGTAGGCCTCGGCGATCTCGGCATGAGAGGGGCAGCCTTCCTGCGCTGTCACCGATCCGGTGAGCTCCGCCATCGCGACCTCCCCGCCCGGTTCTGGGGTCATGTACAGCAGGTACCCCAGGTCGGCCAGCGGATCGCCGACAGTCGCCATCTCCCAGTCCAGTACCGCGGTGACCCGCGCCGTTGCGGGGTCGACGAGCACGTTGTCCAGCTTGTAGTCACCGTGCACCACGGCTGCCGGGCGATCCCCCGGGTAGTTCTGGGTAAGCCATGCGGTGATGGCCGTGTGGTCCTCCAGATCACGACCGGTGGGCAGCTCCTTGATGGACTCCCATTGCCCGCCCCACGTCTTCAATTGCCGCGCCAGATAACCGGATTCACGTCCCAGCTTGGCCTCCACCAACCGCGTGGGATCGGCATTGTGTATCTCGGCGAGCGCGACCGCCAGGTCGAGGACCAGCTCACGCCGTATCGAGCCGACGAACCACTCCGGTGAGACCTCCCTGATCACCTCGCCCTCCTGACGTTCCATCAGGTAGAACGGGGCGCCGAAGATCTCGGCATCGGTGCTGGCCAGCGTGACACGCGGAACCCGCACCTGCGCAGCGCTGAGCGCGTCGAGCACCCGGTACTCACGCATCACGTCATGCGCGCCGGCCTGCAGCCGACCGAACGGCGGACGCCGCATAATCCACTGCGTATCAGAGGTTCCCGTGACCACATAGGTCAGGTTCGAATGTCCGGCGGAAAGCCTGCGTACCGTGACCTCCTCCCCCAGCTCCCGGTTGAGGTACTCCAGCAGGCTCGGCGGAATGGCATCGGCGTCGAGCGTCGCGTCGCCGATGAGGGGTTCTGACGAAGAGGACACATCCTTGTGCATGACACATGTTTACCTGACGGCCTAAACCCCGAGACAGGCGATGGGGCGTTCTTTGCTTGTCGGGAACCGATTGCGCTGCCAACTGCGCCGACGTCCATCACTATGGGTACTCAATGAAGATGTCCACCCGCCTTGTCGTCATGAACTTCCTGCAGTTCTTCGTATGGGGAGCATGGCTGCTGACGCTTGGGGCGTACTGGTTCAACAACAAGCACTGGTCGGGTGCGCACTTCGGGGCCGCCTTCTCCACCATGGGCATCGCCGCAATCATCACGCCGCCGATATTGGGCGTGATCGCCGACAAATGGGTCAACGCCGAAAAGCTTTACGGAATATTGCATCTGGGCGGGGCAGCGGCACTCTTCAGCCTGCCCCTGGTGACCAGTCCCACGACCTTCTTCTGGGTTCTGCTCCTCAACATGCTGTGCTACATGCCGTCACTGTCTCTGTCGGTCACCGTCGCCTTCAACGCTCTCAAGAACGTGGGCAAGGACACTGTCACCAGCTTCCCGCCGATTCGGGTATGGGGCACGGTGGGATTCATCGTCGCCCTGCACACCGTGAGCCTGCTAAACCTAGAAACCTCGGCCGGTCAGTTCTATGTCGCGGGCACCGCGGCGGTACTTCTCGGGCTCTTCGCCTTCACCCTGCCGCCGTGCCCGCCGAAGTTCGATCGCGCACACAGCACCACATTCGCCGACAGATTCGGGCTCACCGCGTTCACACTGTTCCGCCACCGCAAGATGGCGATCTTCTTCATCTTCGCGATGCTGCTCGGCGGCGCCCTACAACTCACCAACGCCTACGGCGATACGTTCTTGCACGACTTCGCCGATGTCGACGCCTACAGGAACCTCTTCGCCGTCGAGCATCCGGCCATCATCATGTCCATCTCGCAGATCTCCGAGACGCTGTTCATTCTGGCCATCCCATTCTTCTTGCGACGCTTCGGAATTAAGACGGTCATGCTCATGAGCATGGTGGCGTGGACCCTGCGTTTCGGCCTGTTCGCCTACGGCAATCCCGGGGACGGGCTCTGGATGATCGTGCTGTCCTGCATCGTCTACGGGATGGCCTTCGACTTCTTCAATGTTTCGGGCCAGCTATTCATCGAGGATCAATGCGGTCCCACCATTCGAGCGAGTGCACAGGGCCTGTTCATGCTCATGACCAACGGGTTGGGCGCCATGCTGGGCAGCCTGATCAGCGGAGCCGTCATCGAGTACTTCTTCACCAACCCCGACCACAGCAAGAACTGGCATGGCATCTGGCTGAGCTTCGCTGGATACGCACTGGTGGTGGCGATCGCGTTCTTCGTACTGTTCCGCCACAAACGGGGTGAAGGCATCAGCAGAGACCCCGAAACCCCGGAAACACCGACCGCTACCGTGGGGGTGTGACGATCTCCAGCACCGAATCGACTGCCTCCCCCGCCGACAGCACGGTAGAGGGCATCTGGAACTTCCGGGACGTCGGCGGTGCAGATTCTCCGGTCACTATTCAGCCTGGCGTACTGTTCCGATCCTCTGAGCTCAGCGGTCTGACCACGGCAGGTGCCCAGACACTGCGGGCGTACGGCGTCACCGACCTGTACGACCTGCGCAGCGCCACCGAGATCGAGCGCACCGGCCCCGACCGGGTCGACGGTGACATCCGGGTGCATGAGGTTCCGTTCGCCGCCCCGGTGCCCGGTGAGGAACGTGCACCGCATGAGGTCGCCTATCGACAGATGATGATCGAGAGCGTCACCTCGGGCCGCGGCCCCGACCCGGCGCTGCAGGTGAACTTCATGCTGGCCGAGTACCGCCGGTTCGTCGAACTCCCCGGCACCCTCGTCGCCCTGAAGGCAGTGGCCGATCAAATCGCCAACGGCGCAACAGCTTTGGTGCACTGCGCCGCAGGCAAGGACCGCACTGGCTTCCTCATTGGGATTGTGCTGCATACGGTGGGCGTCGACTACACCGATATCGCCGCCGACTATCTCCTCAGCAATGCGGCAATCGGGGCGATGCGGGCCCATATCTCGGCACAGATGTCCGCCGCCGAACCCGAGCTCGCACAGACCATGGCATCCATGCTGTCCGATGAGGTGCTCGGCGTCCGCGAGGAGTACCTCGACACCGGATTCGGCCAAGTCACAAACGTTTTCGGATCTCCCGAGGCGATGCTGAAGGCCGCCGGGATCGACGGCGAGGGCCTGACCGCGCTACGGACAGCGCTCACCTAACCCTCGCTCGCAGAGGAGAGAAATCAGGTAAGCACGGCGCCGAGCCAGATTCCCGCCGACACCATCGCGCCAATCATCTCGATACCGATCGAGGTGGCAACCGCTTTCACCGCGGTGACGGTGGCTCCCCATGCCTGCTTCTGGCTGCTGCGTCGAATGAACTCCGCGAGATAAATGCCAAGCACGAAGCCGATCACCAACCCCACCACCGGGATCACGAAGAACCCGATGATCGCCGCGATCCCGCCAAGCACCAGGCTGAGAGTGGGTACCCCCGCTTCACGCATGCGCTGAGCGGGCCACACATACTTCACCACCATGGTCACGATGGCCAGCGCCACCACAATTCCGAGAACCACCCAGGCCTTCGTGGTCGATTCGAACAGCGCCCACGCGCCGATGGAGAGCACCACCAACATGGTTCCGGGAACCATGGGCACCACGATGCCGACGATCCCTACGGCAATCCCCAAGGCGACAAGCAGTAGCCCACCGACAGTCATCGGATGCGGGTCTTAGGCCAGCTCGACGTCACTGGCGAGCCAGCGTCCGTCAATCTTCTCCATCGTCATCTGGACTCGGCTGCGGTCCATGCGAGCGTCCGGCACCGCGACATTGGACACCGCTTGATCGATGAACAGGAGCACCTCAACCTTGTTCGGTGTTGCCGACTTCACCGCGGAGTCCACGACAACGCCACGCGAACTTGCCTTGTTCTCCACCAGGATCTGCCGCAGCTGCGCACTGGACTTGCCGTACATGTCTTTGAACTTGCCTGTCGACCCGTCCATGGTCTTGTTGTAGTTGTCGTCAAGCTTGGCGCTGTCCACGTTGGTCAGCACACCGGCGAATTCCTGTGCCGCGATCAGTGCCTCGCTAGAGGACCGCTCTTCGATGCGCTGCTCTTCGTAAAGCCGCCCCACGACGGCCGTGCCGGCGGCGATGGCGATCACGGCGACCGCGGCCGCCGTCCAGGTCAGATGGCGGCGCTGGAAACCGCCCGGCTTGTCCTTGTCTTCGTCATCCGGTTCGAGGCTGATGTCCTCGTCATCGGAGTCATCGGCACCCTTCGCAGACGCCTCCGCATCGAAATCGGCGACCTCTTCGACAGCGGCGTCCGTTGCCTCGTCCGCCGTAGCTTCGGCTTCCTCGGTCGCCGCGGCCGGAGCCGCCTCGACCTTCTTGGAGTCTGCGGTATCCGCGTCTTCCTTAGCAGCCGCCTTCTTGGCGTCCTTGCCGACAGCGTCATCTGCCATGGTTGTGCTCCTTGCGCGTCTTACTGGTACCGATCCGGGCGTGCCTAACGTCCGGTAGGTGAAGTATTACCGAAACCGGGCGGTGGCGCGGGCGCCTCGGGAGGCAAAGGTGCATCCCCAGGGATCGGGAGAGGCCACTGAGGTCCACCATACGGCGTCGGAACGGTCCACTTGCCCCGTGGCGTCGGATCGGACACCTTGGCCAGATCCGCGTTGGACGGCGGACCCGCGGTGTCATCGTCGGCCGGACGCGGTGCATTGCGAGCCCCGCGCACCAGCACCGCTGGATCCGGGTTGGCGCAATACGTGGAGTACAACGCCGGCTCGTAGAAACTGGCGTCCGATACGGGCTTCCGCGGCGTCGCGTAATCGCACGTCGGCCGCGGGTACAGCAGGTCGGCCAGCGCCCAGATGGCGCCGTCGTGGAAGATCGACGCCACGCTCTCCAATGTTGATCCACGCACCTCCGGCCCGGGGAACAGCGCATTGAGTGCGGGGACACGCACGTAGTTCAGCTGCGCAACCGTGGCGAGATTGCCCAGCAGTTGCACCATGGTGTCTGAGTTGTCGGCGAAGAGGTTGTCCACACCGGTCAGCGCCTTCGGGGTGGTACCGAGCAATGTCCGGAATCCACCGTCCATCTTCTTCAGCCCCGCGAAGGTGCTGCCCAGCTGCTGGCCGGTGGCATCCAGGCCCGAGTTGAGGTCGACGAGGGTCGAGAACGTGACCCTGCTGGACTTGAGCAGGGTCACCGTTTCCGGCAGCACACCATCGAGGGTGGTGATGAGGAAGGTGCCGCCGTCGAAGATATCGGCAAGCTTGTCCGGACCCTGCGCACTGACGCCGATCTCCTTACGGATGACGCTGAGCTTGTCCGGATTGAGCTGTGCCAGCAGACCATCGGAGTCGGCCAAAACCTCTGCGAGGGTCATGGGAGTGGTCGCCTGGCCCAACGCGATGACACCGTTGTTCCCCAGGAACGGACCGGCGTTGGTCGTCGGACGGAAGTCAAGGTATTGCTCACCGGCAGGCGAGAGCCCGGAGACTCGCACCTCGCTGCCGACCGGCAACTTCACTCCGCCATCGATCGACGCCGTTGCGACCACGCCGCCCTTCTCGAGGTTGACGGACTGAATCCGGCCGATCGGCACCCCGCGCAGTGTGACTTCCTGGTTGGGCAGCAGCCCGCCACTTTCGTGTAGCTGCACCTTCACCTGGTACTTGGACTCGATCGGGTTCACCTTCAAGGTCCCGAACATCACGTATCCGACGCAGATGACGAGGATCGCAACCAATCCGACCACGGACAGCCACTTCCAGCTGCGCTTGAAGACGTCGGACAGCGCCAGCAGTCCGCGGGAAATCGATTCCAGCAGACCCCCGGACTGGGCCGGCCTCACCTCGGGCGCGGTCATCGGCCCGGTCCCGGCTCGGGTGCGGCCGGCGCGGGAGCAGGCTCCGGCGCCGGAGGATTCGGCGCAGGCGGGTTCGGACCCTGACCCACGACCCGCTCCTGCAGTCGGTACAGCGCGTACTTGAAACTGCCGACGAGGTAACCCCAATCCGCCTGCTTGGGACCGTGGAATGTCGGGTCACCCTTGTACCCGGCATCGGGCCAGTTGCCGAGTGCCAACTTGGCCATGTTGACATCGACGGCCAGTGCGCTACCCGCGTTCGCCTTGACGGCAACTGGTATCAAACGGTTCAGCGCGACCAGGCTGGTGTCCGGGCTCGTCGCGATGTCGTTGAACCCGCGCGCGATCGAGTTGAAGTCGGCGATCATGCTGCGGCTATCGGTGCCCTGGATCGACGGGAATTTCGACAGCTGATCGGAGATGTGCCCCACGGTGTCTGCGAGGTCGCCCACCTGATCTGGATCGATCGCATTCAGTGCCGGCGCCGAGGATTCCAGCAGATCGTTGATCGTCTTCTCCCGAGACGACAGTGTCGACGCCAACTGGGAGGTCTTGTCCAGCGAGTTCTGGATCTGCGCCGAACGGCCGTTGAGTGTGCCCATCAGTTGATCGGACTGCTTCACGATGTTGCCAAAGACGATGCCGTTGCTACCTTCACCGCCGGAAGACTTTCCGAGTCCATTGACCAGGTGCGTCAGGTTGCGGATGACACCGCCGTTGACGAGCACGGCCGCGGAGGCCAGCACGCCCTCGACCGTGGCGGCCGATGACGTGCTCTCCAGGTCCAGGGTGCCCCCGTCTTTGAGGAGCTGACCGGTCGGTTTAGCCGGCGGCGTCACGGCGACGAACACGTCGCCAAGCGGGGTCGCCGTACGCAATTGGGCGGTGGTTCCGACGGGCAATCGCACACCCTGCCGCACCCGCAGCTGAACCACTGCCACATAGTCGACGGCCTCCATCGACTCGACCTCGCCGACATCGGCACCGCCGAGACGCACCTTGGCCTTCGCGGGCAGGTTGAGTGCGTTGGCGAACCGCGCAGTCAGCTTGTAGGACTCCGAGCCCATATTGGGGGCGGGAAGCGGGAGGCTGTCGAGTCCCGGTGGGGAGCAAGCAGATACGGCGAGAACACCGACCGACGCGAGAGTGGCGAGCCTCAGCTTCGAAATTCGCATCCGTGTCCCACGCTCTTCGCGCATGCTGGGGGTCCCTCCCGCCTGCGGGCGCCTCATCACTGCCCCATCCTGGTCATGCCGTCGAGCATGTACGTCAGCCCGAAATCGGGACCGTAATCGGCCAGCGTCCCGGTGCTGCATCCAAGCTGCCGCAGACCCATCATGTTGCAGATTTCCTTGCTGAACTGGCTCTCGAGCAGCAGCTTGTCCAACATCGGGTGCAGTCGGATCGACCCGTTCACCGGGTCGATGGTGCGATCCAGGTTGTCCAGCAGCAGCGGCAGCAGATCCAGGGTTTCCTTGAGCTCGCGCTGGTTGTCGGTCAACGACTTCACGGTGACGTTGGCGTTTCCGAGCAGACCCTTGATGACGTCACGGTTCTTATCGATGAGCTCGGCGGTGTTCTTGAGGACCTCGTTCGCCTTACGTCCCGTGGTGCCAGTCCCGAACCGCTCGGCGGCCAAGACCTCGGAGGTGCCGTGTACAGCAGAGCCGAACTGACGAATTGCCTTGTCATTCTCCGACATCGCGTTCACCAGCGAGCTCACGCTCTTGATGATGGTGGAGAGCTGGTCCTTGGTCTCGGCGCCGTCGGTGGTCATCTTCAGCGCCTTGGACAATTCGTCCAGGGCGGTCTTGACCTGTTCGCCGTTACCCGAAGCGGCCTGTGCGCCCACATTGACGAGGTCCGCGACCGGACCACCGCCCTTGCCGTCGCCCTTCATCGCCGAGCTGAGCTTGTCGACGGTGGCGAGCACCCTGTCGAATCCGACAGGAGTACGGGTGCGGTCGAGTGGGATGGTGTCGCCGTCCTTGAGCACCGGCCCCTCGGTGTACGGCGGGCTCAGTGCGACGTGCCGGTCGGTGAGCACCGAGCTGGTGAACGCGGCCGCGATGACGTTCGCCGGCACCTTCACGTCCCTGTCGACGTTGAACTTGACCTCAACGTAGGTGCCCTTGGCCGCCACCGATTCGATATTGCCCACCGGCAGTCCAAGCACTTCGACGACATTGCCTACGAAAAGGCCGGACCCCTCGTCGAATTGTGCGGTGACGGTGATCTTGTCATCCACCAGGCCGGCCTTGCGTAGACCTAGGTAGCCGCCGATCAGGGCCAGCACCGCGAGGACGGAAACCGCGCCGACCAAGAACACTCGGCGAGCCTTGGAACCCTGCTGGGTCACGTTCACGCTCATGCGCAGTCCTTGAAGTACTCGAGAAGGCCCCACTGCTGTGAACGGCTGCTGATCGCGCACATCCAGTTGTCGACGACCAGACCGTTGTTCAGGTTGATGTTCATGGAGTACGCCGAGCCCGTCGCATTGGTCAGGTTGCGTAGCGGTACGGGCAGGATCTGCAACAGGTTTCGCACGTAGTCGTCGTGGTCACTGGCCATCGCCGTGACATCCTTGAGCTGCCGCAATAGCGTCTCGAAGGCAGGCCGGTCCTTGACGACGACCTTGCTCAACAGCTCGACCACCTTGGTGATCGATCCCATCAGGCGCTGGAACGATGCCTTCCGGGATACGAACTCCCCCAGCAGATCCCGGCCCTGGAACACCAGGTGGCCGAGGTTCGCCTGCTGCCGATGCAGCGTCGAGGTCACGGTGGACGCACTCTTGAGCAGCTCGCCGATCTGTCCCCGCCGGGTGGTGACGATCCCCGACAGCTCCTTGAGGTTTTTCATGGCGTCGGGCAGTGCCTCGGGCAGCCCGTCGAGCTGTTTGGCCAGGATGTCGATGGACTGCGCCAACTTGGCCGTGTCGACCTGTTCGTAGGTGGCGGCCGTGTCTGCGAGCAACGCCTGCAGGTCGTAGGGCACCTCGGTGTGCGACAACGCGATTCGCTTGTTCGGGATGACACCCGCGCCACGCGGACGCAGCTCGATGTACCGCGAGCCGAGCAGTGTGGTGGTCTTGATCGCGGCCTGCGTCTCGGAGCCGAGCTTCACCTCGTCACGCACCCGCATGTCAACGAGCACCTTGGTGCCATCGAGCACAACGCTTTTCACCTCGCCGATGTCCACACCGGCGACGCTGACGTAGTCGCCCGCCTTGAGCTGCGCCGCCTGGGCGAACTCGGCCTTGTACCGGGTGTACCCGAATCCGATCTGGCGGTAGAGCAGCATCGAGGCAATGATCGCGGTGACGACACCGACGGCGATCATGCCGATCCAGAACTTGCTGCGATCCTCTAACGTGCGTTCACGGGGGCTCATTCGATCCCTCGGCATTTCGGTGTGTACTTCGCGACGCCACCGTTTGTGGCGTGCCGGACGATCGCGGGAACCAGGTCGTTGAGTCCCGGGAAGAAGCCGTTGATGTTCAGCGCGCAGGCGTACGAATTTCCGTATGCGCCATCCTGAGTCGTACGAGCCAGACCCTTGAGCAGCAGCGGCAGGTTGGAACCGAGGAACGCGAACTGGTCTTGGTTGGCCAGGATGTGCGCGGCCGCACCGGGCTGGCGGTAGAGCATCTCTTGCAGCTGCGGGTACACATTGTCGCCGATGGTTTGGATCCGGCTCACCACATGCGTGGCCGAACCGATGGAGGACACCAGGCTCTGGCGACGGTTATCCAGCTCGCCGACGACGTTCTGACTCTGGACGACGAGCTGGTCCAGGTTGTCGTTCTGCTTGGCGACGTTGTCCAGGACGGTGTTGAGGTTGTCGATGAGCTGACCCAGCGACTGATCCCGTCCTGCAAAGGATTTCGTAATCTCGCTGGTCTGCGCGACCACATGGGCCAGCGCGCCGGTGTCCCCGGAAAACGCGTCGATGAGCCCGTTGGACAGGTTGTCGACCTGCTTCGGGTCAAGCAGCGTGAACAACGGCTCGAATCCGTTGAGCAGCGCGCCGACGTCGAAGGAGGGCTCGGTGCGCTCCACCGGGATCACGCTGCCCTCGGCCAGACGCTCCAGACTACCCTCTAATCCTCGGGACAGCGAGATGTACCGCTGACCGATGATGTTCTGGTAGGTCACCGAGACAATCGAGTTGCCGTACAGGTTCTGGTTGCTCTTGACCCGGAACTTCAGCTTGGCGAGTGCGCCGTCCAATTCGATCGAATCGACGCGGCCCACCCGCACACCGGCGATGCGCACGTCGTCACCGGCTCGTACACCGGTGACATCGGTGAAGATCGCGGTGTAGCTCTTGGTCGAGCCCGTGGTGTCACGGAGCAAGGTGCCGTACACCAGAGTCGTCACGCCGATAGCGAAGACAACGAACAGCGACAGCCCGATCACTGCGACCCGGAAGTTCTTCATCGTCCACCCCCCTGTGCTGGATTGGGTTGGGCGACATCAGCATCCGATGCGTCACGACTGACCGAGATTGCCGTCCCACGCGCCACCGGACCGAGGAGTAGCTGCTGCGAGGCGCTCGGGTCCCCACCCAGTGCCTTGCCGAGCTGCTCGCGTTCGATTGCGCTTCCCACTGGGCCGACGTTCCCGCCGAACGAGGCCGGAGCCACCCCGGCAGGTGCGGGGTTAGGCGGTGGGCCGAAGGGCGGCAGAACCGGATTGGCGGCCCTGTCGGACTCCTGCGGGTTCGGGCCGGTGCCGTGCAACATGATGTCGGCGGCCGTCGGCGGGAAGATCGTTCCCGCAGGCGGGGCGATATCCGGCGGCGGCTTGTAGCTGCCGGGCTGGAGTACCTCGGGGATGTCGATCCACTGACGCGTCTCGGGTGCGGTCGTGCAGCTGGGTCCGGCGAGTTCGCCGTACCGCGGGCAGTCGTCACGCACGTACGTCCAGGCCGGGGTAAACGACAGGATCAGGTTGAGGCCGAGAACCTGGCGACCCGGATCCCAACCATTGGCGAATATCGCATCCGACAGCACCCTGATACGTGAGGCGATCGGTGTGAACTTGTCCGAGTGCTGTGCGAGGACTCCGACGACCGGGGTCAGGTGGGTACCGATTCCGATCATCTGGTCGATGTGGTTATCAATGGCGGTGGCGGCTGTACCGGTCGTGTGCAAGCCCGCCGAGAGCAGCCCGCGCACATCGGATTGCTTCTGGGCCAGGGTGCGCAGCGGCACCAGGGCGTTCTCCAGATTGTCCAGCAGCCGCGGCGAGGTGGTGCTGAGCGCTTCCGTCATCTTCTCCAGCGCGGCGATCGTCGAGGGATCATTGGGGCTGGCGGTGACCATAGCGTTGAACTCGGTGAGGATGCTCTGCAGCCGCGCACCCGAGGTCAACAGCTTGTCACCGCGTCCCTGGGTGGCCTCCCCAAGTACGCCGATCAAACCGATCGGCGGATCGCCCCGTTGCCGTTCGGTGGCGGCGAGCACCTGGCGCAGCTTGTTGGTGGTGGTCTGGAACAGCACCGTCGGCAGTTTGGTGTCCTCGGAGATCACGGCGCCGTCGCGCACCGCTGCGCCGTCACCATTGTCGACCAACTGCACCGAGGAGACCGCGAACACATTGCTCGGCACCACGCGCGCGGTGACTGTGCTCGGAATCCCTTGAGCGTGCTCCGCCTTCAGGTCGATCTGCACGATGTTCGGCTTGCCATCCTCGGCAGGGATGACGGAAGTGACGGCGCCGACGAGCATGCCCCGGAACTTCACGTCGGCACGCTCGGGCAGGCCGTCGCCAACGTTCGTCAGTTGTGCCTCGACCTTGACGGTGTCTTCCAGGTAACCCTTGGACTTGGCCAGCAACAGGCCCGTCACCAACGCGAGGATGGTGAGCACCGAAAGACCGCCGAGCAGCAGGGCACGGTCGGACCAGCCACGTCCGTTCGGGGAAATCGAATTGCTCACATCAACCACCGAACCTTGCGCCGGCATCGACTCCCCAGAGCGCCATGGTGAGAAGCATGTTCACGATGATCACGACGGTGATGGCCGCGCGCATGGCGTGCCCCGCGGCCACGCCCACGCCTTCGGGCCCGCCCGAGGCGTTGAATCCGAAGTAGCACTGGATGGTCGAGGCGATCCACACGAAGATGACGGCCTTGATTACCGAGTAGACGATGTCGGTGCCGCTCAACATCATCGTGAAGTAGTGGTCGTAGGCGCCGCCGATCGAGCCTCCGCTGGAGATCCCGACGAGCAGGCGGCAGGTGATGTAGCTGACGACGAGGCACAACAGATACAGCGGGACGACCGCGACGGTGGACGCCAGCAGCCGCGTCGTCACCAGGTACGGGATGGGCCGGATCGCCAGCGCGTCCAGCGCGTCGATCTCCTCGTTGATGCGCTGGGCGCCCAGCTGCGCGGTGAACCGGCAACCGGCCTGCATCGCGAAGGCGAGGGCAGCCATCACCGGCGCCAGCTCACGGGTCGACACCAGGGAAGAGATGAATCCGGTGGCCGGGCCCAGGCCGATGATGTTCAGCAGGTTGTAAGCCTCGATACCGATCAGGGCGCCGATCGTGCCACCCAGTACGGCAGCGACGCCGACCGTTCCGCCACCGGTCACCAGCGATCCGTTACCCCAGGTCACATCCCCCAGCAGCCGGAAGAACTCCTTGGAGTAGTAGCGCAGGGTGTTCGGGATGGACGCGATGGCCTCCACGAAGAACGCCAGCATGTGCCCGAGACGACGAACCGACTGGCCGACCTTATGCCCGGCGTCGATGATCGGCTGGACGCCCTTGGGGCGATATGCGGAGATAGTCATGGCGCGCCCTTATATCCCGTGTCTGGGGAAGACCATGACGTACACCTGGCTGACGAGCACGTTGACCAGCATGAGGATCAGGATCGATTCGACGACGGCGGCGTTCACCGAGTTGGCGACCCCGGCCGGACCGCCCTTGGTGGTCAGCCCCTTATCGCACGCGACGATGGCGACGATGAGACCGTAGAGAATGGCCTTGAGCAGCGCCAGAATCAGATCGTCGACTCGGGTGAACGAGGCGAAGGTGGCGACGAAGCTGCCAGGCGCGCCGTGCTGGAAATACACGTTGAACAAATAACTCGCCAGGAAGCCGACGAAGCAGGTGGTACCTGTCAGCCCGACGCCCACTAGGACGGCTGCGGCGACGCGGGGCACGACGAGCCGTCGGATCACCGACACACCCATCACTTCCATGGCGTCGATCTCTTCGCGCATGGTCCGTGATCCCAGGTCCGCGGTAATGGCCGAGCCGACCGCGGAGGCCATCAGCACCGCAGCCACCAGCGAGGCGCCCTGGCGCACGATCGCGACACCACTGGCCGCACCGGCCAGGGAGGAAGCGCCGACCTGGCCTGCCAACAAGGCGAACTGAATGGAGAGAGTGACACCGATCGGGATCGCGACGAGCAGCGTCGGCACCACCGCGCTACCGGCCATGAACGCACCCTGGTGAATGAATTCCTTCCACGGGAACATGCGGTGGAAGAGATCGGAGAACATGTACTGCATCGACCGGATGCCCAACACGATCTGGCTGCCCGCGGTCTCCACCGCCTGCACCGGATGCTTGCGTACGTACTCTTTGAGGGCGCCGGATACCGCATCGCGTGAAGGCGTGGCCGACCGCGCCGGGCGTGTCCCCTCGAACGTGGTCATCGTGCACTCACGATCGAATGCTCGGCGGCAACACGTCCGTGTGCTGGCAGACCCACCTGATGCCCTCTCGTCCCAAACCTCTCGGGCCACTATCTTCGCTGGTCACAGAGAAAGCGAGGCCCGAACTGAGCAGTAACATAACACCTGACTGACGTGATCTACACATCGTCGTAGATCACGGTGAGATTTTCGACACCCTGCACTGTTGGGTGTCCAATCAATTGACAAAGCCTCGGTCGCGATTCTATTGGGCGAGAGTAGGTATCACGCCTATGACCTTGTTGTTCTTCGCCTCTTGCGATGGAGCGCATGAAATGCCCTGTGCCCCCGGACCGCTAACGCGGCACTCAGACGCACTACGCGATGTACCGCGAAATCGATTCGGCCACACAGGCCGGCTTGTCTGCGCCGTCGATCTCCACGGTCGTCAAGATCGTCACGTCCACGGCACCGGGTTTCTGATCGACGTTGGCGATCTCTCCTCGGGCCCTAAGCCTCGATCCCACCCGAACCGGATTGATGAATCGAACCTTGTTGTAGCCGTAGTTGATTCCCATCGAGATGTTGTCGACACGGATTAGCTGCAACTGGAACTGCGGCAATAAGGCCAAGGTGAGCAGCCCGTGGGCGATGGTTCCGCCGAACGGACCTTGAGCGGCGCGTTCGGGATCTACATGGATCCATTGGTGATCGCCGGTCGCGTCGGCGAAGGTGTTGACGCGCCCCTGGTCCACCAAAAGCCAATCGGTGGTACCCAGGTCGCCGATGGCGACCTGGGCGATTCCGTTGAACACCTTGGCCATTACGGAACCAATACCATCTTTCCGAACACCTTGCCGTCGGCGAAGTCTTGAAGCGCTTGACGCCCTTCGGACAACGGCACCCGCGCACTCACGGGTGGCCGCATGCCCTCCGCCACCAGCTTCTCCAGCCCTGCCTGGGTTTCATACAGGTACTCCGAATGCGTACGCAGGAACTCACCCCAGGCCACACCGACCAGCGAGGCGTTACGCAGCAAGAGGCGATTTACCTTGATTGTCGGTATCGCACCGGCCGCGAATCCGACGACCAGCAGCCGTCCTTCGGAGGCCAGCGTGCGCACCGCATCGTCGAAGGCGGGTCCACCGATCGGGTCGACCACCATGTCGACACCGATGCCGCCGGTCGCCTCCCGCACGGCCTTCGCCCAGCCCTCTTCTAGCGGCAACACGATGTCGGCACCGACGCTCTTGACGAATTCCGTTGCAGCAGTCCGGTTGACCACGGCGATGACCTTGGCACCCATGCCCTTGGCTATCTGGATCGCAGCGGTGCCGATTCCACCTGCCGCACCAAGTACCAGCACCGTCTCCCCGGCACGAAGCTGTCCGCGGCGGGCATAGGCGAAGTACATGGTGTGGTAGTTCGCAATAAGCGCGACGGCCTCGGCATCGTCCAGCTGCGGCGGGGTGGGCAGGATGTTGGACGGAGCCACTGCCACGCGTTCGGCATATCCGCCAATGAAATTGAATGCCATCACCCGGTCACCGGGATTGATCCCGGAACCCTCCGGAGCCGATCGCACCACTCCGGCGGTTTCGATCCCCGGGACGAAGGGCGGCTCCATCTTCAGCTGGTATTCGCCCTTGGTCATCAGATAGTCAGGAAAGCAGACTCCCGCGGCCTTGACGTCGACGATGACGACGTTGTCACCGCGCGGCTCCTCAACATCGGTGTAGACCAGCCCCTCCGGGCCCGACAGTGACTGCGCCTGTATCGCTTTCATGCGAGCGACGGAGGGCCGGCCTTAACGGCATTCGACAAATCGGCGATCTGCGACCACTTCGCCGCGACATCGTCGACCGTCGGCGGTGCATCGAAATCCGCGCCGGCATTCTCGAACAGCGCGACGCGTTGCACCTTGCCGCCGCCGACCACGAAAACCGAACCGTTGTCAGTGCTTTCCTCGGTACACAGGTATCCGACGACCGGGGCCACGAAGGACGGGGGCAGCTTGTCCAGCACCGCCTCGGGGGCGATATCGGCGGTCATGCGGGTGGCTGCGATCGGTGCAATCGCGTTGGAGTGGATGTTGTACTTCGCACCCTCCAACGCGAGGGTGTTGATGAGCCCGACGAGACCGAGCTTGGCCGCGCTGTAGTTGGCCTGCCCGAAATTGCCGAACAATCCGCTGGTTGAGGTGGCGACCACGATGCGCCCGTAGCCTTGGTCCCGGAAATGTGACCAGGCGGCGCGGGTGATGTTGTACCCGCCGTACAGGTGAACCTGTTGCACCGCATGCCAACCGTCGTAGGTCATCTTGTGGAACGTGCCGTCTCGCAGGATGCCGGCGTTGCTCACCACACCGTGGATGGCCCCAAACTCGTCGATGGCGGTCTTGACGATGTTGGCGGCACCTTCTTCGGTGGCGACGCTGTCGTAGTTGGCGACGGCGCGGCCACCGGCCGCCTTGATCTCCTCGACCACACCGTCGGCCATCGCCGAACCGGCTCCAGATCCGTCGCGGGAACCGCCCAAGTCGTTGACGACCACCGAGGCACCCTCGCCGGCCAGCGTGAGCGCGTACTCGCGCCCCAATCCCCCACCGGCTCCGGTCACGACAATTACCCGGTCTTGCACTCCCGGCATGCAGAACTCCTATTCACTTGGCACATCGTTGGGTTGCTGAATAATACGGAGAACGAAACCTCTAGCTACATAAGCTTTTTCATCAACTTCAGGTTCTTCTCCAGGTACGGCGGGTACGGCAGCTTGAGGTCCATCTTGGTGCTCTTGTACAGAGTTGATTTGAGGTGGCTGAACTCGTCGAAGCCGGCCTTGCCGTGGTAGGAGCCCATGCCGCTGGCACCGACACCGCCAAAGGGCAGTTTCGGGATGACAGCGTGGTAGAGCAGGTGGTTGATCACCGTGCCGCCGGCCGGCACGTCGTCGATGAATCGGTTACCGACCTGCTTGGACTCAGTAAAGGCGTAGGCAGCCAGTGGCTTTGGCCGCGAGTTGATGAAGTCGATGGCGTCGCTCAAGGAGTCGGCCGTCAGCACAGGAAGGATCGGCCCGAAGATCTCGTTCTGCATAAGCGGCTCATCCGCACTCGGATCCACCACGATCGTCGGCTCGATGGTGAGCGCAGAAGCATCGGTGCCACCGCCGGTGGCAACCTCTCCTTCGGTCGCGGCTAGGTAACCCACCAAGCGATCGAACTGGCGCTGGTTGACTATCCGCAGTCCCTTGGACTCCTTATCGGCCTGGAACTCCGCCCACGCAGCCGTGATCTTCTCGACCAACTCATCGCGAACCGCCGGGTCGACCAATACGTAGTCGGGGGCCAGACACACCTGACCGGAGTTGAGGCCCTTCATGTATCCGATGCGGCGAGCGGCCACCTCGATGTTGGCGTCGGCGGCCACGTAGACGGGTGACTTGCCCCCCAGTTCCAACGCGACCGGTGTCAGGTGTTGCGCCGCACCTTCCAGGATGCGCTTGCCGATCTCGGCGCCACCGGTGAACAGTGCCTTGTCAAAACCCTGGGCGAGCAGTTCCTGCGTCACCGAGCCGTCTCCCTCGACAACCGCCACTGCATGCGGGTCGAGGTACTGCGGAATCAGTTTGGCCATCAACGCCGACGAGGCGGGCGCGATCTCCGATGGCTTGATGGCCACCGTATTGCCCGCAGCCAGCGCGCCGACCACAGGCCCGAGCGTCAGGTACAGCGGGAAGTTCCACGCACCGATGACCAGCACCGTGCCGTACGGCTCGGGTACCGACCATGCCTTGGCCGGCAGCTGGGCGAGCGGAAGACCCCGCACTCGCCTGCGTCGCATCCAGCGTCGGAGGTTCTTGCGGGCATAGACGACCTCGACGACCGACCCGACAACATCGGCGATCCAGGCTTCGGCCGAGGAGCGACCCAAATCCTCGTGCAACGCGGTGGCGATGACGGCCTCGTTCTCGGAGAAGAGTCGCTCCAGGCCGACCAACTGAGCCTTGCGCCAGTGGTAATCGCGGGTCCGACCGGTCGCGAATGTTTCCCGCAGGCCCCGGACGATGTCCGGAATGCGCGAGGGCTCGGGCGCAGCGTCCTGCTCGGCGGGCGTAGAGATCTCGGTGGTCATATCCGTTCCTCTCGATTGCACGCTCATCGTCAAGCACATCGCCGCAGGCCACGCACATACACACGGACTAACGATGGCAGCTTAGTGAGCTGTATCACCGATGGTAACCAACCGGTTGGGGCCTGAGAACCCCCGCACCCCAGACGCCGACGCCACCTGGCGGAACGCGTGACATTGGCGCTAGCCCTTGAGCTCGGCCTCGATCAGGGTGTTCCCGCGCAGGTCCTCCTCGAGATAGGCCGACCGGCCCGCATCAACCATCTCCACCTCGGCGGGTATCGCCCGCACCGTCCACCCGCGGCCGGCGAGCCACTGCGGGACATCGGTGCGGTTTTCGTCGTGGTACATCAGCGACCCGACATCGAGTGACTCTCCGTCGATTCCCGCCAGCTTGCGAGCCCGGTCGAAGTGTTCACCCATCCTGCTGCGAAACTCTTGCCGCTTGGCGTTGTCCGGCCCCACGGCCTCGACGGCGATCCGACTGCCCGGCGCGCTCTGGCCCACGATCAGTTCGAAGAGCCTGTCCTGTGCCTCGGTCGGCAGATACATGAGGAGCCCCTCGGCCAGCCATGCGGTGGGCGATGCGACATCGAATCCCTCCTGCTGCAATGCCGCCGGCCAGTCCTGCCTCAGGTCGACCGGCACCTCCCGCCTGAGACAAGCCGGCCGCACATCGTGCTCGTCAAGCGTCTCTCGCTTGTACTGCAGCACCAGCGGCTGGTCGATCTCGTACACGGTGGTGCCGACCGGCCAATCCAGCCGATAAGCACGAGAATCCAGGCCGGCAGCAAGGATCACCACCTGAGTGATTCCCGCGTGGGCTGTCCGCTCAAAGAATCCGTCGAAGAATCGAGTGCGCACTGCCTGGTAGTCCACCGCGTACTGCATGATGCGGTCGGCATCTGGGTCGAGCCCGGCGAGCTGCTGCCGCAGATCATCGCTCGCGATCACCGACCAGGCCCCAGCCCCCGCGCGTTCGACGAGAAGGTGCGCAAACGGGTCGTCGATCAGCGGTGTGTCGCTGCGAGTTTCGGCCGCACGGGCTGCGGCCACCATTACCGCGGTGGCGCCCACGCTGCTTGCGATGTCCCAGCTGTCGTCTTCGGTGCGTGCGGTCCTGTCGGTCACCGGAGTTCTCCCTGGATCAGCTGGCCGCGGAATGTCCCGTGCTCGATGTCCTCGGGTACCGGCCGTCCCAGCCGCGCCATCTCGTCGTGTGCGTCGGTCTTGGTCACCGACCATCCTTGCGCCCCAAGCCATTCGGCGGGATCGGCCCGGTTCTCGTCCTCGTAGACAAGGTTTTCGATCTTGACGTCGACATCGACGGCGGTCTTGAAGGCGGCGCGCACCTGTTCACGGCGGGCGGCCTCTTCCTCGCTCTCGTCCATGACCAGCTTGCCGTGATATCCCTCCACGGCAATGCGGCTGCCCTGCGCGCTCAACGCTCCGACGTTGACGAAGAGGCTGTCTTGCGCATCGGCTGGCAGATACGGCAGCAGGCCCTCGGCAAGCCATGCGGTCGGCTGCGCGGAATCGAACCCGGCATCACGCAGCGCGGCCGGCCAGTCCTCGCGCAGGTCGATGGCCACACCGCGTCGCTGCGCCGTCGGCTGATAGCCGGCGAGCGCAGCGGCCTTGAATTCGAGAACTTGGGGCTGATCGATCTCGTACACGGTGGTGCCGGTCGGCCAGTCGAGGCGGTATGCGCGGGAGTCCAGCCCGGAGGCCAGGATGACGACCTGCCGGATACCCGCGGCGGTCGCGGCAAGGAAGTAGGCGTCGAAGAAGTTGGTGCGGGTGGCCTGGTAATCGACCATCCGGCCGTAGATCCGGCCGGCCTCGGGATCCGGCCAGTCGACGTCACCCGCCGCCAGCTGTTCCCAACCCGTCGACTTACCGGTCGCGTCGACGAGGATCCGCGCGAACGGATCGCTGATCAGCGCGTCGGGGCGCAGTGTTTCGGTGGCGCGTGCGGCGGCTACTCCGAGAGCAGTCGCACCCACGCTGGAGGTGATGTCCCACGTGTCCCCATCAACCCGCATGCCGCTCCTATCTCAAGGCAAACTAGACCCAATAGTGAGCAATGCTACAGATCTCCCGCTGCGGCGGGCATTGTGCGACGGGTCACATTCACCCTGGTCGGGCCCAGGTAACTAGACCCTTTCTTCATTTGCCCACTCCATCGGACGCGCCATACGATGAGAAGTCAACCGCCAGGACACACCTGGCCAATTCGTGCAGTTCCTACACAAATTTCGCATAGGGTTCATGTCTGAATCCACCTCGTGACCCACCCTGGCTGAGTTCGCTAGCAGGCAGCTCATTAAAATTCCATCTAGCAGATAGCTCATCGATGAGTTCGAAAGGGGATAGCGCGTGGTCGCCACGGACATGTCCATGGGGGGATATAGACAATGAACAAACCATCTACCGCAAACGGCGGCTTCCCGAGCATCGTCGTGACCGGCATGGCCATGACGACCTCGATAGCGCCCGATATCGAGGGCACCTGGCAGGGATTGCTCAATGGAGAGAGCGGTATCCGCACCCTCGAGGACGATTTCGTCGCCCAATACAACCTGCCGGTGCGTATCGGCGGGCACCTCAAGGTCCGCGACTTCGACAAGGACATGACGAAGATCGAGCATCGTCGCCTGTCCTATGTGCAGCGCCTGGCGGCGTTCCTCGGTCGTCAGGTGTGGGAGGACGCCGGCGCTCCCGACGTCGATCTAGAACGCCTTGCGGTTTCGGTTGGCACCGGCCTCGGCGGGGCCGAGAAAATGATGGAGGCCTATGACGCGATGCGCATCAATGGCACCAAAGTCGTTTCGCCCCTGGCGGTTCAGATGTTCATGCCAAACGGCCCCGCAGCTGTCATCGGCCTGGAACGCCACGCGCGCGGCGGCGTGATCACGCCCGTATCGGCCTGCGCCTCGGGTAACGAGGGCATCGCGCACGCCTGGCGTCAGATCGCGTATGGCGACGCCGATATCGCCATCTGCGGCGGTGTCGAGGCAGTCATCGAGGCCGTGCCGATCGCGGCATTCGCGAATATGCGCATCGTGCTCTCGACCAATAACGACAACCCCGCCGGGGCATCGCGGCCGTTCGACAAGAACCGCACCGGCTTCGTGTTCGGCGAGGGCGCGGCGCTCATGGTCATCGAGACCGAAGAGCATGCGAAGGCCCGTGGAGCGCGGATCTACGCCCGCCTCCTGGGCGCGGGCATCACCTCGGACGGGTACCACGTGGTGGCCCCGCACCCGGAAGGCCTCGGTGCGGCGCGCGCCATGACCCGGGCCCTGGAGACCGCCGGCCTGGACCCCAAGGACATCGACCACATCAATGCGCATGCCACCGCGACCAGCGTCGGCGACGTGGCCGAGGCCAATGCCATCCGGCACGCCGGTCTGCAGCATGCCGCCGTCTACGCGCCCAAGGGGGCGCTCGGGCACTCCGTCGGTGCTGTCGGTGCCGTAGAGGCCATCATCACGGTGAAATCGTTGATGGAGGGTGTTATTCCTCCCACCCTCAACTACGAAACGCCTGACCCTGAGATTGAACTCGACATCGTCAGCAAGGAGCCCCGTAAGGGCGACTACAAGTACGCCGTGAACAACTCGTTCGGCTTCGGCGGCCACAATGTGGCGACCGCCTTCGGCAAGTACTAACCGCACGCTCTTCCCGACACGCCGTCTAGCGGCGGATTCGTATCGCACGATTCCGCCACTAGGTGGCGTGTCGGCGTTAGGGCACTTACCGGAATGCCGCGATTCCGGTAAGTGCCTGACCGATCACCAACGTGTGCATCTCGCTGGTCCCCTCGTAGGTCAATACAGACTCCAAGTTGTTGGCATGCCTCATCACCGGATACTCACCCGAAATCCCATTGGCGCCAAGGATTGTCCGGGCCGTTCTGGCGATCTCGATAGCCTCGCGCACATTGTTGAGCTTGCCCAGGCTGACCTGCGGGGTGATGAGCGTCCCCGCGTCCTTGCGGCGACCGAGATGTAATGCCAGCAGCACACCCTTGCCGTATTCGAGCGCCATATTCGCGAGCTTCTCCTGGGTCAGCTGGAATCCCGCGATCGGGCGATCGAACTGTTCCCTGGTCTGCGCGTAATCGAGTGCGGTACGCAGGCATTCGCGCGCCGCGCCCATCGACCCGAAGATGATGCCGAAGCGCGCCTCGTTAAGGCACGACAGCGGAGCCTTGAGCCCGATCGCCTGAGGCAGCCGGTTCTTCTCCGGTACTCGAACGTCGCTGAGAATGAGCTCGGCTGTCACCGACGCACGCAACGACATCTTGGAGCGGATGGTCTGGGCGTTGAATCCCGCCGAATCCGTCGACACCAAGAAGCCACGAACTCCGTCGTCGGTCTGCGCCCAGATAACCGCGACATCGGCTATCGATCCGTTGGTAATCCACATCTTGGTGCCGCTGATGATCCAGTCGGTGCCCTCGCGTCGGGCATAGGTGCGCATTCCACCGGGATCGGACCCGAAATCGGGTTCGGTCAGACCGAAACAACCCAGCTCCTCCCCCGTCGCCATCCGGGGCAGCCACTTCTGTTTCTGCGCGTCACTGCCGTAGGCGTAGATGGCGTACATCGCCAACGATCCCTGCACGCTGACCAACGAACGGATACCCGAGTCACCCGCCTCCAGCTCCATGCACGCCAGTCCATATGCGACAGAGGATGTTCCGGAGCATCCATAACCCTGCAGGTGCATGCCGAGCACACCGATCTTGCCGAGCTCCAACGCCAGCTTCCGTACCGGTAAGTCGCCGTGCTCGTACCACCGCTGGACGTTCGGCACCACGCGTGCGTTGACCAGCGCACGCACGCTGTCACGGATCGCGCGTTCCTCGTCGCTGAGCAGCGCGTCAATGCCGAACAGCTCGTCAGGGTCAGTTCGGTCGGCCATGTGGCAGACCATAGCGCTCTCGGGCCTTGCGTCGGCTAGAAACTGAAGGGGTACAGCCGATCGGAGCTGGGATCTACGACCCGTGACACAAGGCCGCCGGCTGCCTCTGAAAGAGGCCTACTCTCGGAAACATGTCCTCCCCCGACAGGCCGCATTTGGTTCCCGGCCCGGACCATCCGATCCACATCGAGCCCTCCACCAGTCACATCGTGGTCACGTCCGGCGACGTCACTATCGCCGACACAACCAATGCCCTGCGGCTGCAGGAGGCCACCTACCCGCCCGTGTACTACGTCCCACCCGACGCGGTGAACTGGGAGGTACTGCAGCCCACCGATACCCATACCTACTGCCCGTACAAGGGCGAGGCCTCGTACTATTCGGTGCACACACCCGACGGGACCATCGAGGACGCCGTCTGGACCTACGAGGACCCCTACCCGGCGGTCGCCCAGATTGCCCGCCATCTGGCCTTCTACCCGAATAGGGTCACCATCTCCGGTGGCTGAGCACCAAGCCGGAGTGCACCTCTGGCAGCGCAACCACCGCTCGCGTACGTTGTGCCCATGACGACAGCTGATGGTCTTCGCCCGAGCGGCTCATCCACCCCTGCTGGTCTTCGCGCAAGCGGCTCATCCGCGGTTCAACGGCGAGCTTTCAACGATTACGTCACCCGGTTCTGGAGTCTGGCCGCCAAGGCCTACGACTGGGGCCCGCTCCAGCAATGGGTGTACAGCCCCCCGCAGGACGAGATGATCAATCAGCTCCGCGAGCACGGCTCGCGGCAGATTGTGGACATAGCTTGCGGCACAGGCATTCTTGCCTCCCGGATCGCAGACCAGCTGGCACCGGAGAAAGTGTACGGCGTGGACATGTCCGAAGGCATGCTGGCGCAGGCAAAGGCCCGCTCCGGACGCGTCGAATGGTTGACTGCTCCGGCCGAACATCTTCCCTTCGATGATGGGGCGTTGGACGCCGTGCTGTCGACGTCTGCATTCCACTTCTTCGACCAGCCTGCCGCGCTAGCAGAATTCCACCGGGTGCTTGCACCCAGCGGCTTCGCGGCTGTCGCCACGCTAAGCCCTAGTCAGCGACGCCTACCCGGGTTGCACAATCTGCTGCTCAACCGTGTACCCGCCAATATGCCCACCCCCGTGGAAATGCGGGCGCTGTTTGAGGGTGCGGGATTTGACGTGGCACTGCAACGCCCGGTCAACCGTCCCGTCACACCGCCGTTCATCACCGTTGACTGGATCACGGTAGGCATCAAACGATGACACGGTGGCTGCTACTACGCGGCCTGAGCCGCGAGAAGCGCCACTGGGAACAGTTCCCGCAGATCTTCGCCGAATCGCTTGGTGTTCAGGTGGACTGCCTGGATGCGCCGGGGTTCGGCACCGAGTTCGACCGCACCTCGCCCGCAAGTATCTCGTCGATCACCGACGACATCCGGTCCCGTCTCGACCGCGGGAACGACGATTGGTCGCTGCTCTCGATATCTCTCGGCGGCATGATCGGACTCGATTGGTGCGCGCGCTATCCCGGAGAATTCGAGCGCGCAGTGATCATCAATTCGAGCACCGCCTCCACTCCGATATGGCAGCGGTTCCGCCCATCGTCGATACCTAACCTGATATTCGGACGATTCCGCGCCGACGTCCCTCGCGAGCGCGCGATCCTGGCACAGACCGCCAACAACAGCGATCTTGATCTCGATGCACTCTCACAGAGGTGGGCGGGGTACCTGCAGACCCAGCGACCGTCGAGCGCCAGCATCGGCCGCCAGATCACCGCCGCCGTCACCTTCCGGATGCCGACCCACATCGACACTCCGCTGCTGGTCCTGACCTCGACTCACGATCGGCTCGTGAGTTCCTCGGCATCACGCACGATCTCCAAACGGTTTGACGCACCCATTGCAGTCCATCCCACCGCCGGACACGACATTCCCCTCGACGACGGCGGATGGATCGCCGAGCAAGTAAAACAGTGGATCGGCTAGATTCACAGACTGTGCCACAACGTCTTTCAGCTTGGCGCTTCATCACCACCTTCGGCGTCATCAGCATGTTCGCCGATATCGTCTATGAGGGCGCCCGCTCCATCACCGGACCACTGCTGGCATCGCTCGGGGCTACTGCCTTCGTCGTCGGGGTGGTGACGGGAATAGGTGAGGCCGCCGCCCTGGCGCTGCGACTGGTATCGGGCCCCCTCACGGACCGCACCCGCATGTTCTGGTCGTGGACCATCGCCGGTTACGCGCTGACCGTGATCACGGTCCCGTTCCTGGGGATGGCCAGCGTGCTGTGGGTGGCCGCCACTCTGGTCATCGCCGAACGCGTGGGCAAGGCGGTGCGCAGCCCTGCCAAGGACACCCTGCTATCCCACGCCACCTCAGTCACCGGTCGCGGCAAGGGTTTCGCGGTACACGAAGCGATGGACCAAGTCGGCGCCGTCACCGGCCCACTCGTGGTGGCCGGCATGCTCACCGTCACTCAAGGGAACTATCTGCCGACGTTCGCCGTGCTGGCCATTCCGGGCGCCGCGGCACTTGCCCTGCTGTTCTGGTTGCGTAGACGGGTACCTCATCCCGAGCGATATGAGGACGCCGGGCATGTGCACGGCGCACCGGCCGTGCGTCAGAAACTCGGACTTCCGGTGAGGTTTTGGCTGTATGCGGGATTCTCCGGAATCACCGTTTCCGGGTTCGCGACCTTTGGCGTGCTGTCCTTCCATATGGTTCAGCAAGGCGTGCTCGCGCCCGCCACGGTGCCGTTGGTGTACGCAGTCGCCATGGCCGCCGCCGCCGTGTCGGCCCTCTTCTCCGGCTGGACATACGACCGGATCGGACCCAAAACCCTTGTCGTGTTACCCATTATCGGGGCTATTGTGCCGATGCTGGCGTTCACAGACTCGTTGCCGGGCATCGTGCTCGGTGCGCTGTTGTGGGGCACCGCCGTCGGGATTCAGGAATCCACCCTGCGTGCCGTGGTCGCAGATCTCGTCCCGTCGGCTCGCCGGGCCACCGCCTACGGGGTGTACGCGGCCGTGCTCGGTACGGCGACCGCGATCGGCGGGGCACTGACGGGTTACCTGTACGGAGTATCGATTCCCATGCTCATCGCGGTGGTCGGGGTGATCCAGCTGGTCGCACTGATCGCCGCCGCGCCAACGGTGCTGCGGCACAACGATCAGGTGTAAGGCAGGCGGCTGCTGGCATCCTCGTCGACGTGGACGCTGCGGCCAATGTAGGGAAACGCTCGCTGGGTGCACGACTCGCGCACGCATACCTTGCACCCTGGTCCGATCGGCACGGCGGTCGACGGATCGTCAATCGCGATTCCAGTCGAGTACACGAGACGATTCGCGTGGGCGATATCGCATCCCAGACCGATCGCGAATGATTTTGGTGTGCTGAGAAATCCACCCGTCGCCGTCGTCGTCGTCCGGGCAATCCAAAAGTACAGGCGACCGTCTGGCATCTCGGCGACCTGTGTCACGAACTGACCGGGTTGCGAGAAGGCGTTGTGAATCACCCACAGCGGGCAGTTTCCGCCAACCCGAGAGAAGTGAAATGCCGTGGCTGACTGTCTCTTCGAGATGTTGCCAGCCTGATCGGTGCGGACCAGGATGAACGGCACCCCGCGGCTCGAGGGCCGCTGAAGCGTGGACAGCCGGTGACACACCGTCTCGAACCCCACTTCGTAGCGGCGGGCCAGCAGGTCGATGTCATAGCGTACCGCTTCGGCTTCGTGATGGAACTGTTTGTACGGCAACAGAAATGCGCCCGCGAAGTAGTTGGCCAACCCGATACGGGCAACGCCAACCGCCTCCGGGCTCAGTTGCTCGGCGCCGGAGAGGATCGCCGCCATGGTCTCCGTCTGCGTCAGCAGTGCCAGCTGGGTCGCCATCTGGAAGGCCCGCTGACCGGGGGTGAGCCAGTGCGCGATGCGCAGCACCCCGGTCTCCTGGTCGAAACGACGCTTCGCCGAATCTGATAGTGCCCCAGCCTTATCCACAGTGACGGCGATGCCGTGGTCCTGCTTGAGCACCGCCGCCAGCTGGACGTCGAGCCCGCCGATGTGCAGCCCGTAATGCTCGAACAAATCCTCGGCGGCGGTGTCGAGCTCACCCAGATAGTTTTTGTGGTCGTAGAAGAGGTCGCGGACTTCCTCGAACGGCATGGGACGCAGTGGTTCTCGTATCGATTCGCCGGTTGTGGCCGCGTTCTCGGTGGCTCGGTAGCTCTCCAGCTCCGCAGTGACATCCCGCAGCCTGCGGTGCATGCCAACCAGCGTTTGACCGACCGAGGGCATCCGGGCGACAAGTTCTTCGAGCTGTAGATCGCTGATCTCGCCCACCGCCGCCTCGGTGAAGATCTCGCCGAGATCCGCGACCAGCCGGGCGTCGGAGTCCGGCGAGAAGTAGTGCGGCGACAAGTCGAACCGTTCGGTGAGCCGCAGCAGTACCGCAACCGTCACCGGACGCGCATCGTTCTCCAGCTGATTCACATAGCTGGTCGATAAGTCCAGGACACGCGCGAGCGCCGCTTGCGTCAGGCCACGCTCCTCGCGCAACCTCCGCAACCGCGCTCCGGCGAACGGTCTGGACATGAGGTGAGGATAACCCTCTACATATTCGCAATGTTTGCAAGATGCGCGAACTAAGGATACAGAAATACGCATCTACATGGTCTTTTGATCCTTCGAAAGCCTGCGTAACGTGCGGATCATGGACGTTCACTCCGTACACACCCGCCGCAGCGCCGATGACTTCCCCCGCGACCAACACCTCGCCTGGAAGATCGCCGAAGTCGCTTCCGATCCCGTCGCCGTTCCCGCCGATACCGAGGCGATGGTCATCAACCGGATTATCGACAACGCCGCCGTCAGCGCCGCCTCGGCCATCCGTCGTCCCGTCACAGTCGCGCGCCGCCAAGCGCAGGCGCATGCGGTGTCTTCCGGTGGGCGAGGTGCGAACGTCTTCGGCGTCAGCGGTGGCTACTCGGCCGAGTGGGCTGCCTGGGCTAATGGCGTCGCCGTACGTGAGCTGGACTTCCACGACACCTTCCTCGCCGCCGACTACTCACACCCCGGAGACAACATTCCGCCATTGGTGGCCGTGGCCCAGCAGCTCGGCATCGGCGGCAACGACCTCATTCGCGGTCTGGCCACCGCATACGAGACCCAGATCAACCTCACCCGCGGAATCTGTCTGCACGAGCATAAGATTGACCACGTCGCACACCTCGGGCCCTCGGTGGCCGCCGGTCTGGGCACCATGCTGAAGCTCGACACCGAGACGATCTATCAGGCCATCGGTCAAGCCCTGCACCTGACCACGGCGACTCGACAGTCACGCAAGGGACTCATCTCCAGCTGGAAGGCCTACGCCCCAGCGTGGGCCGGCAAGGTCGCCATCGAGGCCGTCGATCGCGCCATGCGCGGTGAAGGCGCACCCTCCCCGATCTGGGAAGGTGAGGACGGCGTCATCGCCTGGATGCTCGGCGGTCCGGAGCGTGTCTACGAGGTGCCGCTGCCCGGTCCCGGTGAGGAAAAGCGCGCGATCCTGGACAGTTACACCAAGGAGCATTCGGCCGAGTATCAGAGCCAGGCACCGATTGACTTGGCCCGTAGGTTGCGCGACCGGATCGGAGATCTGGAGCAGATCGCGACGATCGTGCTGCACACGAGCCACCACACACACGTGGTGATCGGTACCGGTTCCAATGATCCGCAGAAGTTCGACCCGGACGCTTCTCGCGAGACACTCGACCACTCGGTCATGTACATCTTCGCCGTCGCGCTGGAGGACGGCACCTGGCATCACGAGCGGTCGTACGCCCCGGAGCGCGCGCACCGCCCCGAGACCATCGAGCTGTGGCGCAAGATCAGCACCGTCGAGGATCCCGAGTGGACCCGGCGTTACCACTCGGCCAACCCGGACGAAAAGGCTTTCGGCTGCAAGGCCGTGGTGACGCTTAAGAACGGCGAGGTGATCACCGATGAACTCGCGATCGCCGATGCGCACCCGCTTGGGGCACGCCCGTTCGCCCGGGAGAACTACATCAACAAGTTCACCGGGTTGTCCGACGGTGTCATCGAGCAGCATGAGCAGGATCGATTCCTTTCCGTGGCACAGGGATTGATCGGCCTGAAGGCCGGATCGCTCGGTGCGCTCAACCCGCTCGTGGATGCCGTGGTCCTCGATAAGGCACCCACCACTCCGGAGGGCATCTTCAAGTGAGCTCACTCCTTGCCTCTGCCACGGATGCGGCGACCAAGCGCGCCGCGTTCCGTCAGGGCCTGACCTCCGGTGAACTGCTGCGCTTTCCGGGCGCATTTTCTCCGCTGGTGGCCAAGCTGATTCAGGAAATCGGCTTCGAAGGTGTGTATGTGTCGGGGGCGGTGCTGTCTGCCGATCTGGCACTGCCCGATATCGGATTGACGACTCTCACCGAGGTATCGGGACGTGGCAGGCAGATCGCCTCGATGACCGACCTGCCGACACTTATCGACGCCGACACCGGTTTCGGCGAGCCGATGAGTGCCGCCCGCACGGTCACCGTGCTCGAAGACGCCGGGCTGTCCGGCTGCCATTTCGAGGATCAGGTAAATCCGAAGCGGTGCGGGCACCTTGACGGCAAGGCGGTCGTGGAGACCCCCGAGATGGTCCGGCGGCTGCGGGCTGCGGTTTCGGCCCGCCGCGACCCCAATTTCGTGATCTGCGCCCGCACCGATGCTGCGGGTATCGAGGGGTTGCCCGCGGCAATCGAGCGCGCCAAGGCCTATGCCGATGCGGGTGCGGATCTCATCTTCACGGAGGCCCTCAACGATATCGGTCAGTTCGAGACCTTCCGTGCCGCAGTCGACGTTCCGCTGCTCGCCAACATGACCGAGTTCGGAAAGTCCGAACTGGTGACCGCCGAGCAGCTCCGCGAGGTCGGGTACAACGTCGTCATCTATCCCGTCACCACCCTGCGGCTGGCAATGTTCGCGGTCGAGCAGGGGCTACGTGAAATCGATACGGCCGGAACACAGTCGGGCTTGCTGAACCAAATGCAGCACCGCAGCCGCCTGTACGAACTGCTCCGCTATTCCGAATACAACCAATTCGACACCGAGATCTTCAATTTCAGCCTCAATGGAGGAGGAGCCCGATGACTACCGCAACCCCGACCATTCACAAGGGACTTGCCGGTGTCGTGGTGGACACCACCGCCATCTCAAAGGTGGTGCCCGAGACCAACTCGCTCACGTACCGGGGATATCCGGTGCAGGATCTGGCCGCCAAGTGCAGCTTTGAGCAGGTTGCCTACCTGCTGTGGCACGGCGAGCTGCCCAACGAGGGAGAGTTGGGCCTGTTCTCCCAACGGGAGCGCGCGCAACGTCGACTAGACCGTTCGTTGATGTCTCTGCTGGCCAAGTTGCCCGAGACCTGCCATCCGATGGACGTGGTGCGTACCGCCATCAGTGTCCTGGGTGCCGAGGATCCGTCGGAGGACGACAGCACACCAGATGCCAACTACGCCAAGTCGCTCCGCATGTTCGCCGTGCTGCCGACCATCGTCGCCGCCGATATGCGCCGGCGGCGCGGACTGGACCCGATTCAGCCACACAGCCACCTCGGCTACTCGGCGAACTTCCTGCGGATGTGCTTTGGCGAGGTGCCGGACCCGGTGATCGTCACGGCGTTCGAACAGTCGATGATCCTGTACGCCGAGCACAGCTTCAACGCCTCGACCTTCGCCGCTCGCGTGGTGACCTCGACACAGTCCGATATCTACAGTGCGGTCACCGCGGCGATCGGTGCACTCAAGGGCTCCCTGCATGGTGGCGCCAATGAGGCCGTCATGCACGACATGATCGAGATCGGTGACGCCGCCAAGGCTGCAGGTTGGTTGGAAGGTAAGCGGTCCCGCAAAGAGAAGGTCATGGGCTTCGGGCATCGCGTGTACAAGAACGGCGACTCACGGGTACCTACGATGCGTGCCGCACTTGAGGACGTGGCCCGGGTTCGTGACGGGCGCAAGTGGCTAGAGATCTACAAGGTGCTGGAATCCGAGATGGACGCGGCGACGGGCATCAAGCCCAATCTGGACTTCCCGACCGGGCCTGCCTACTACCTGATGGGCTTCGATATCCCCTGCTTCACACCGATCTTCGTGATGAGCCGGATCACGGGCTGGACCGCGCACATCATGGAGCAGGCCGCAGCGAATGCTTTGATCCGACCGCTGAGCGAGTACTCAGGGAAGCCGCAACGCTCCCTGGCGTCGTAAGTTCTCGTCGCGAGCAGACGCTTGTTGTACACATATCGCCGGTCGCGCGTACAACAAGCGTCTGCTCACCGAGGCTCGTGACTCACCTACGCGGGCCGCGACAGTAATCCGCCTACCCACCAATCGGCCGGTTCCCCAGCCTGATACGCCCGTCGGCGCAGCAGCCCCTCAACCTGGAAACCCATTGACTCCGCGACGGCGCGTGAGCCGGTGTTCCCGACGACGGCCCACCACTCGATACGGTGGATATCCAGCTCGTCAAAACCCCACTGGCACAGTCGTCTCGCCGCCTCGACCGTGAGTCCCCTACGCCGGTGAGCCGGGGCTGCCCAATAGCCAAGGTCCACAACCCCGCGCTCCACACACTTGAGCACACAAGTTCCGGCCAACAATCCCGAGTCCGCCAGGTAGAAACCGAGACCGTACTGCACATCGTCGGCCCACCCGGCGGCGGATGCCGCAACGAACCGCTGCGCGTCCTGCGAGGTGTATGGCGAAGGCACCGGGACGTATCGCGCGATCAGCGGATCGCTGCATGCCTGTGCGAGGGCGGCCTCGTCGGCCGCGGTGACGAGGCGCAACAACAGCCGTTCTGTCCGCAACTCAACGGGTTCCATACGACGAGTCTCGATCACGGACTCGATCACGGTCAACGGAATTCCACGCCACCGCACCGCTTCCACAGCGCTTAGAGCGCTGGTGACCAGTACCCCAGCATCTCTGAGAATGTTTCGAAGGCCGGCCTGGCAAGACCGTACGGTGCTTCGAAGTGCACGCTTAAGGGGAAGCCGAGGTCTGCGACCCCGTCGACGACACGTTTGTAAAGGTCGACGAGCTGTGGCCGTCTGGCATCAGGTTCGCAGGCAGCCAGCGACTTGACGAAGGCCTGTTCGCGCGCGACGGCTTCATTGCCGGGATCCTGGATCAGCCAATCAATGAGTCCGACCTTCGACTCCAACTTCGGGACGAAACCGAACGAAAGCAGAACCTCCGGCCGGTAGTCGCTCGTCCGCGTGAACTCTTGTAGGAAGCCAACCACCGCATCGGAATACAGCAGTTGGGTCATCGCGAAGGTGGCGCCTTTATCGCATTTGAACGAAAAGCGACCCTGTTCCCCGCTGCGGGTGGGAATCAGAATCACTCCCCTGTTCTCGATGATGTCGTCGAACTTCGACAACGCATCGGTCGGTGGAATACCCGACCCTTCGCCGTCGCTCATGGTCCGCGGCACACCGACGAAAATCACGCCGTCCATCCCGGCTTCCGTCAGGCCTGCAAGTCGGCTCCGTAACGACGTCTCATCCGAAAAGGAAGTGACCTGCGTGCACAGTCCCCGCATTGTGGGTAGCTCTGATCGGATGATCGACCAATAGTCGGCGACATCCAGCTTCGGCTTCATCTCGAGCGGTCGATCGGCGTCCTCGAGGATCATCGAGGGGATCATCACGTGGTCGATGCGCCCGTCAATGCCGAACTCCGCCGAGAAACTGGACAGTTTCCGCAGCTCTTCCGACGCCTTGCCGAGGCCGCCATCGACGTTGGGCGGCACCAGTTCCAATGCAACGGTATTCATCGACACCAGGTACCTCCGATTTGGCTCGCTAATGGTTTATACACCAATAAATCTCGCACGCGACCAGTCCCCCGCAGGGGGCTCCTGCGGGGGACTGGTCGCAGCAATCGAGATCTAGACGCCGGACCGCGCCTCGACAGCGGCGGCCACCAGGTTGGCCAGCGAGGCAGTCACCTCGTCAACCTTCCGGGTCTTTAAACCGCAGTCCGGGTTCACCCAAAGGCGCTGGGCTGGAACGGCCTTCAGTGCCTCGCGGAGCGAAGCCGTCATCTCCTCGCTGGTCGGAACCCGGGGCGAGTGGATGTCGTACACGCCCGGGCCGACGCTGTTGGAGAATCCGATCGCATTGAGATCGTCGAGCACCTCCATATGCGAGCGGGCGGCCTCGATCGAGGTGACGTCGGCGTCTAGGTCGGCAATCGCACCGATCACCTCGCCGAACTCCGAGTAGCACAGGTGCGTGTGGATCTGTGTCGCGTCGGACACGCCCGAGGTGGAAAGCCGGAACGCGCCGACTGCCCAGTCCAGGTATGCGGGCTTGTCCGCCGTGCGCAACGGCAGCAGCTCGCGCAGCGCAGGCTCGTCCACCTGGATGATGGCGATTCCGGCGCCCTGCAGGTCCACCGTCTCGTCCCGAATCGCCAGGGCGATCTGATTCGCCGTGTCCGCCAACGGCTGATCGTCGCGGACGAAGGACCACGCCAGGATCGTCACCGGCCCGGTCAGCATGCCCTTGACATACTTGGCGGTCAGCGACTGTGCGTAGGTTGCCCACTCAACAGTCATCGGGTTCTGCCGTGCCACATCGCCGTACAGGATCGGCGGGCGTACGCAGCGGCTGCCATACGACTGGACCCAACCGTTCTGGGTGGCGAAGAAGCCGTCGAGCTGCTCGGCGAAGTACTGCACCATGTCATTGCGTTCCGGCTCGCCGTGCACCAGCACGTCCAGGCCCAGCTTCTCCTGCAGCGCAATGACATCGGCAACCTCGCCGCGCATACGCCGCACGTACTCCACCTCGTCGATCTCGCCCTTGGTCAATGCCGCGCGCGCCACCCGGATTTCCGTGGTCTGCGGGAACGACCCGATGGTGGTGGTCGGCAGCTCGGGAAGCTTCAGCCGCTCGTCCTGGCTACGCCGGCGCTCTGCGGCATCGCCGCGTGAAACACCAGCCGCCAGAATCGAATCCAGCCGCGCACGGATCTGTCCGTTGTTCAGGCGCGGGTCCGTCTTCCGTGACTCGACGGCAGCGTTCGATGCCGCGAACTCCGCGGCAACAGCGTCGCGCCCCTCGCTCAGTGCCCGCGCCAGCACGACGACTTCCTTGACCTTCTCCTCGGCGAAGGCCAACCAGCTGCGCAGCTGGTCATCGAGTTCGGTCTCCGGCTCCAGCGAGTACGGCACATGCAACGTCGAGCACGATGTAGAAACTGCTACCGCACCCGCTGATCCCAGCAGGGTCGCCAGTGTGCCCAGCGCCGACTCGAGATTGGTGCGCCAGATGTTTCGGCCGTCGACAACGCCTGCCACAACGGTCTTTCCAGCGAGTTCCGGAACCGATGCCACACCCGCCGCCGACCCGTAGACCAGGTCGACGCCGATCGCCTCGATCGGTGTGCGGGCCAGGGCGGGCAGGGCCGCCCCAAGGTCACCGAAGTAGGTGGCCACCAAGATCGCGGGGCGATCGGCAACCGTACCGAGGCGGCCATACACCCGCTCGGCCAGTTCCGGGCCGTTCGGCAGGATGTCGGTGACGAGCACCGGCTCGTCGATCTGAACCCAGGTGACCCCGGCCTCGGCAAGCTGCACCAGCAGCTGCTCGTACAGCGACACCACCTCATCGAGACGCTCGATGGTCGCGGCGGCACCATCGACGGCCTTGCTCAGCGCGAGGAAGGTGATCGGCCCAACAACTACCGGACGTGCCGGAATACCCAGCGCCTGAGCCTCTTTCAGCTCGCTGAACAACTTGGCGGGGTTCAGCTCGAATCGGGTGTCGGGCCCGATCTCCGGCACCAGGTAGTGGTAGTTGGTGTCGAACCACTTCGTCATTTCCAGCGGTGTCACCTCGTCATTGCCGCGCGCGGCGGCGAAGTACCGATCGAGGTCGTCTGCGATGCCCGCGACACGGGGCGGCAATGCGCCTAGCAGCACCGCGGTGTCGAGTACCTGGTCGTAATAGGAGAACGTGTTGACCGGCACGGAATCGAGACCGGCGGCGGCGAGTGCGGCCCAGTTGTCGCGCCGCAGCCCGGCGGCGATCTTCTCGAGCTCTTCGCGGCTGGTGCGTCCGGCCCAGTAGCTTTCGGTAGCCCGTTTGAGCTCACGGCGTGGGCCGATGCGCGCCGAACCGAGCGTGGTTGCGGTAAAAGCCGCAGATGGTTGATCCGTCATTTCTAGTCCTTCATCAACAGCGGGGTGGCCACCGCCAGGGGACGAAAGAACCGAGCACGGGCCCACCGCAACAGATATCTGTTCGGTGAAACCGATTCGGTCATACGCCCATTCCGCGAAGCGATGATCCGCCGGGTGCGGCGCACCCGGCACGGCTGGCAGGTCTTCGGACTTACAGGCGTTACCCGGGCTCAGGTTTTCCTACGGGCCGTCGCTTCCCGGGGCTTCCTTAGTGCTTCCCCAGTGCTTAAGACGGCGTTCGTTCCTGCATACCGCTGCGGGACAGTCCCGGATTCTCACCGGGTTCCCTCTCGTGCCGAACAGCCCTGTTGGGCGGCGCTTCACTCGATGCTGGCATCGGCCGAAACCGATACCAGCAGACCAGCTGCATCTTCATCATATGCACGCTGGCTCGTGCAATTATTAGCGACTACTCTCTAATATTGTGATCACCCTGGATCAGGCCCGACAGGTGCTCGATGCGCAGCCATTCAGTCGCCTCCTGGGCGCCTCCATCAGCCGGCTCGATGAGTCCGGAATTCAGCTCTCGCTCGACATCCGCGACGAGCTGCGGCAGCAGAGCGGGTTCATTCACGGCGGGGTGCTGAGTTACCTCGCCGATAACGCGATCACCTACGCCTGCGCCCTTGGCCTGGGCGGGGACATCGTGACCAGCGGATACACCATTGAGTACGTGGCCCCCGCGCGCGACGGTCTGCGTCTGCTCGCCGACGCATCCCTGGTGAGCTCGGGTCGCACCAAGGCGCTCGGCCGCTGCGAGATCTCCGTCGAGGATCACGACGGGCACACCAAGCTGGTCGCGGTCGCCCAGGGCACGAGCATGGTCCGGCGCCGTGGGGCGTAAGCCGCAGTACACCGCGGACGACATCCTCGATGCGGCCCTGAGCTTGGTGGCTTCGGGTGGGCCGTCGGCTGCCACCGCGGCCGCCGTCGGGAAGGTCCTGGGCGCACCCTCAGGTTCGGTGTACCACCGGTTCGCCAGCCGGGATGAGCTCGTGGCCCGCCTCTGGCTGCGGTCCATCACGCGCTACCAGGACGGGATACTTGCTGCGCTCGCGATGCCCGACCCCGACGACGCACTGGCGGCGACGATCGATCACGCCTTCGACTGGACCCAGCAGAACCGCAACGAGGCACTGCTGCTACTCCAGTACGAGAAGGCCGATCTGGTCGCCCACTGGCCCGATACCCTCGCAGCCGAGCTCACGTCGCTGAACTCTCGGGTGCGAAAGGCATTACGCGAGTACGCCGAACGTCGCTTCGAGGCGGTGACTCACGAGCTGCTCGACAAGATGGTGTTCACACTGATCGACATGCCGTATGCCGCGATACGCCGGCATCTACCCGATAGGGGCGAGCCCGCACCATGGCTTCGCGAGTTCATCCACTCCAGCGCGCGGAACCTTCTCTCGGGAGCGGAGGGAAGCTAGACCGCCGCGTACTTCTGACGCAGGGCCTTCTTGTCCAGCTTTCCCAGCGCGGTCAACGGCAGCGACTCGGCGACGATCACGTGCTTGGGCGACTGCACCGAGCCCTTGCGATCCTTCACCGCGGCCTGAATCTCGGACGTCATCTTGGAGACCGCGCCACCGCTACGGTCGGCATCGGCGCGCAGCACCACGATCGCCGTCACCGCTTCACCCCACTTCTCGTCGGGCACCCCGATGACCCCGACCTGCGCGACCGACGGATGTTCGGCGACAACGTCCTCCACCTCGCGCGGGAAGACGTTGAAACCACCGGTGACGATCATGTCCTTGGTCCGGTCGACGATGAACCAGAAGCCGTCCTCATCCTCGCGCGCGATATCGCCGGTGCGCAGCCAGCCGTTCTTGAAGGTGTCGGCCGTCTGCTCGGGCAGTTCCCAATAACCGCCTGCCACCAAGGGCCCCGCCACACAGATCTCGCCGGGCTCACCCTGCTTCACCGGCTGGTCGTTCTCGCCGAGCAGCGCGGTGCGCAGGAATGCCGAGGGCCTGCCGCAGCTGGAGAGCCGCTTGGCATCGTGATCGCCCTTGGCCAGGTAGCTGATCACCATGGGCGCCTCGGACTGGCCGAAGTACTGCGCGAAGATCGGTCCGAAACGCTCGATGGCCTCCGCCAGCCGCACCGGGTTGATGGCCGAGGCGCCGTAGTAGACGGTCTGCAGCGAGGACAGGTCGCGGGTGTGTGAATCCGGATGGTCCATCAGCGCGTAGATCATCGAGGGCACCAGCATGGTGGCGGTGATCTTGTGCTCTTCGATCGCCTGCAGGACGGCACCCGCATCGAACTTCGGCACCACCACCATCGACCCACCCTTCATCAGGGTCGGCATGAAGAACGCGGCCCCGGCATGTGAAAGCGGGGTGCACATCAGGAATTTGGGGCGCTCAGGCCACTCCCACTCGGCCAGCTGGATCTGCGTCATGGTGAGAATCGACTGCGAGGTTCCGATGACGCCCTTGGGCTTACCTGTCGTCCCACCCGTGTAGGTGAGCCCGTTGATGTGTTCGGGTGACAGGTTGATCGGCACCAGCGGCTTCGCCGCAAAGCCCGCAGCCACGGCAACCAAGTCGTGCCCCACCCCGGCCAGTTCCGCCGGAACGGGCCCGAGCGTCAGCACTCGGGTCAGCGTCGGCACCTTCTCCACCAATGCGGCGGCACGCTCCACGAACTGCGGCGTCGGGTCGATGACGATCGTGGTGATCTTGGCATCGGCCAGCACATAGGCATGGTCATCGAGGGACCCGAGCGGGTGCAGCGCGGTGCGTCGGGTGCCCAGCAGCTGCCCGGCCCCGATCACCAATAACACCTCGGGGCGGTTGAGCGCCAGCATGCCCTGACCGTCAGTCGGATCGGGCACCAGCGAAGTGAAAGCCTGGATGTACCTGCTGATCTCATCGGCCATCTGGGCGCCGGTGAGGGTCACATCCCCGAGTACCAGCGCGGGCACGCTCGCATTCTTTTTCAGGGCAGCAACCAGCAGGTGCCCGGAGTTGATCGACCCGTGCAGCGGGTCAAAGAGATCAGGCATCGCACTCCTCAGTGAATAGTCGCCGATCAGCCACTTCGCTCGACGTTAGAACATGTTCTAGTTTTGGGCAAGAACGAGCCCGTCAGCGCCACTATGGCGTGCCAAATCGGATTGCCGCACAGTCGGCCGCAACCGGCGCGCTCTTCGGTGAGGCTTGGGCTCAGGACGCGGTAAGTCCCTTGGCCCGCAGTGTGTCCCGCGAGCCCCACAGCGTCGACGTAACCTCTGCTCGCACCAACGGGACAACCTCTTCGGCGAATCGGTGCAGGGTGTCCTTCTGTTCCTCGAAATCGGCCTCGGGACTCAGCGAGATCGATTGGAACTCGTGACCGAAGGCGTCATGCCACTCCACGATCTTCTCGGCCACCCGTTCCGGCGATCCGGCCAGCACCGGCCCCCGATCGGCCGCGTCCTCGATGGATTCGAAGGACGGAAACTTGCCGACGGCCTTCGGATGGTCCTTGAGCTTGGCCATCTGCGCCAGCCTGGCCTCGTAGATCGGCCGGTACTGCGCGATGGCCTGTTCGGTTGTATCTGCCAGATAGAGGCCACCCGATCCTGCGCCCACGTACAGCTGCGCCGGGTCGTGCCCGTTCTCCGCGTAAAGCTCGCGATACCTGTCGATGAGAACCTTGTAGTTCTCCTTGGGCTGCAGGGCATTTGCGGTGACGATCGGGTCACCCCACTTGGCGGCGAGTTCGACGGCGAACGTCGAGGTCGCCGACCCATGCCAGATCCGGAACGGTCCGTCGTACGGCCGGGGCAGCGTGGTGGCGTCGGTAAGCGGATGCCGGTGCACCCCCGTCCAGTCGACGTGTTCCTCACGAAGGAGTCGACGCAATAGCTCGTAGTTCTCCTGCAGGTACTCGTACTGCTTGGCGATATCGAGTCCCATCAACGGGTACTGCCGGTCCTCATTGCCCTTCCCGATGACGATCTCCAGGCGACCGCGGCTCAGCTGGTCGATGGTGGCGAAGTCCTCGGCGGCGCGCACCGGGTCCAGCAGGGACAGCACCGTAACGCCGGTCGATAACAGGATTCGGTCGGTGGCGGCGGCCAGCGCACCCAGCAGCACGGTCGGAGCCGAGGAGAGCACGTCTCCCGCATGCCGTTCCCCGACCGCGAAGGAGTCGAAGCCCAGGCTCTCGGCCAGTACCGCAGTCTCGACCACGCGGTTCAGTCGGTCGGCGGCGGGCGTCAACGCCCCCGTCGTGGGGTTTGGTAGGTAGAAGACAATGTCGAGAAGCTGAAAGCGCACACCACCAGTATGCATAAGCGGACTTCGGTCCGGCAGGGAGGAAATGCTCTGATGATCACCGAACTGGACTCGGTGCTTCTGGACGTTCCAAATCTCGCTGACGCAAAGGCCGCCTACTCGCGGCTGCTCGGCACCGAAACTCCGCACCCCCAGCTCTACCTCGGGCTCCCCGAATGGGCACCGCACCCCGGGATGCTGTTTCGTGTCGAGGACCTATCGTCCACTGCTCGGATCCTCGAACGCCGCGGCCTCTCGCTGACTTCTCGCGGAGACCTCGCGACGGGACAGGCCGACGGACTCACCCTGGGATTGACTGAACGACCGGACGCGCCCGCACGGTCAGCCCCCGAGAGCGGCCAGATTGATCACCTGGTGCTGTTCTCCCCCAACCGCGACAGGATCATCGCGACGCTGTGCGGACGGCTCGGATTTGACCTGCGTTTGGATCGCTTGCAGCCCTGGGGTGTCCACCAATTGTTCTTCCGGTGCGCGGGCCTGGTGGTTGAGGTTGTACTCCGCACCGACGAGGCAGCCGACCCCGCCGGACCCGACTCGCTGTGGGGAATCGCCTGGCGCACCGCCGATATCGACGCCTCGTATGCCCGTCTGACGGCGGCCGATGTCACGCTCAGCGATATCCGAGACGGCCACAAGCCCGGAACACGGGTTGCCACCGTCAAAGATCCGGGGCTGGCGGTCCCCACAATCCTGATCGAACAACGTTCCTGATCGAACGACGCCCTTGAGCGAACACCGCTAGCTTGGTTGTCATGACGACTCCGAACCCCGGAAGCTGGCAACCCGACCCCGACGGACGATTCGAATTCCGCTGGCATGACGGCCAGCGCTGGACGGATCAAGTCGCACACCAGGGCAAGGTCAGTGCGGCTCCGCTGGGCGGCCCCGCACCGGCCGGGCCACAGGTCACCCAGCAGGCGCCGGCACAACCGGCGGCAGCGGCGCAGGCCGTCGGCAACGGATTCTCCGGCATCACCGGAGAATTGGTGGACGGACGGTTCAGCGAGAACGAGGCCACACCGATCTCCAACCAGAACGCGAAGCTGCTGCGCGTACGGCTCGGCGAGCCGTTCCTGGCACGCCAGGGGTCGATGGTCGCCTACCAGGGCAATGTCGACTTCTCGTTCGAGGGCGGCGGTGCGGCCAAGTTCCTCAAGAAGGCACTGACCGGCGAGGGCCTGCCGCTGATGCGGTGCTCGGGCCAAGGCGATGTGTTCCTTGCCGAGCGCGCCTTCGATGTGCACCTGCTGAATCTGAACAACGCAGGTCTGTCGATCAGCGGTAAGAACGTGTTGGCCTTCTCCGCGGGACTGAACTGGAACATCGAACGGGTAAAGGGCGCCAGCATGGTGACGGGCGGTCTGTTCAACACGACACTGCGTGGCACCGGTTGGGTCGCGTTGACCACCGACGGTCCGCCTGTCGTCCTCAACGCCGCCGAGGCGCCGACCTTCGCCGACACCAATGCGGTGGTGGCCTGGTCGGCGAACCTGCAGACCCAACTCAAGACAAGCTTCAAGGCCGGTGCCCTCATCGGCCGCGGCTCGGGCGAGGCCCTCCAGGTTTCGTTCCAGGGTCAGGGGTTCGTCATCGTGCAACCGTCCGAGGGCGTCCCCGTCGTCACGGCGGGCTAGTTCAACAATTCCGAAAGTTCCCGCGCCCCTCGCGTCAGCGTCGTGATGAGGGCTTCCCGCTCGGCGCGAGTCGCACCGGGCAGCAGCGGGCCCAGCTGAAGTTCATACGTGGCATCGGCACCCTCGAAGATCGGCGCCGCCAGATAACTGATCGGGAGCACATCGTCGGATCCCAGTTCGCCGCGCGAATAGGGACGCGAGGTGAGCCGGGACAGCTGTCGCAGCAGCCGTTCTCGCAGAGCCGCCTCCATCACCTCCGAGCCCACCGAACCGAGCAAGTCCGAGAGCAGGTCAACCATCCCGGTGTCATCATGATCGGGGCCGTAGACCACGTATCCGCAGTCGGAAACCTGCTGTACGAGGCGCTGACCGGAACGCGCACTCAGTCGACGAGCAGTACCGAGCCACTGTGACCGTTCGTCGGAGGAGCGCCACGGCATGACCGCCGAACCCGCCGGAAATGCCAGCGGAATGGTCTGGCCGACCGCAAATCCGGCGACGGCCCTGCGACCGGCCTGCGCCTTGGCGACGATCGTCAACGTCTTCGCACTGATTCGGCTGACGGTCGCTCCCGCCTGCGCCTCCACCGCGATTCGGGCGAGCATTTCCTGAATCTCCCGAGGCATGGCGGTGTCAACCGCGCGTGGGAGAGCCGATCCAATGCGATACCGAAGCTCATCGTCACGCGCCACCCACCCCGCGGCCTCCAGCTCGTTCACCACCGCGGTCGCGGTGGCCCGAGAAATACCAGTGGTCGTGGCGATCTCACTAACCGACTTGGGTTGGGTTGTGGCAGCAAGCATTTCCACGATCTGCACGACGCGAGCAGTCGGCGGTGAGATGGCCGGCATAGGTACTCCCCTCTTGCGCGATGCGAGGTCCAGGTCTACAGTGCATCGACTATTCGCCCCAAGGTAGTCGAATATTCGACACGGAGGTAGAGATGATTCTGGACCGATTCAGGCTCGACGGCAACGTCGCGGTCGTTACCGGGGCGGGCCGCGGACTCGGTGCGGCGATCGCCGTGGCCTTTGCGCAGGCGGGCGCCGATGTGGTCATCGCCTCGCGCACCGAATCCCAGCTGCGGGAGGTCGCCGAGAAGGTGGAGGCGACGGGACGTCAGGCGGAGGTCGTCGTCGCCGACCTCTCCGATACCGAAGCGTCCGCTTCCCTGGCACAGAAGGCCGTCGACCGGTTCGGGCGACTTGACATCGTCGTCAACAACGTGGGTGGCACCATGCCGAAACCCTTCCTGGACACCACCAATGAGGATCTCGCCGAGGCCTTCTCCTTCAATGTCCTCAACGGGCATGCGCTGGTGCGTGCCGCCGTGCCACACCTACTCAAGTCGGACAACGCGTCGGTCATCAACATCACGTCCACCATGGGCCGCCTACCCGGGCGGGCCTTCCTCGGATACTGCACGGCCAAGGGCGCACTCGCTCACTACACGCGCACCGCGGCAATGGATCTGAGCCCGCGGATTCGTGTCAACGGCATCGCCCCCGGATCCATCCTCACCTCGGCATTGGAAATCGTCGCGAGCAATGACGAAGTGCGTGGGACGTTGGAGAAGAACACCCCCCTGCACCGGTTGGGCGATCCGACCGATATCGCCGCGGCCGCGCTCTATCTCGCATCACCTGCCGGCAGCTTTCTCACCGGCAAGGTTCTCGAGGTCGACGGTGGCCTGATCGCCCCCAACCTCGACATCCCCCTTCCGGACCTTTCATGAGCAAGGCACGTGTGGCCGTATGGGGCACAGGCAATGTCGGCCGGCATGCGCTTGCCGGGGTGATCACCGATCCGAACATGGAACTCGTCGGCGTATGGGTTTCCGGACCGGACAAGGCCGGTAAGGATGCGGGCGAGCTCGCCGGGCTCGACATCACCACCGGGGTCACCGCAACCAACGACGCCGCGGAGATCCTCGCGCTCAAGCCCGACTGTGTTGTCTACACGGCGATGACCGACAACCGGTTGATGGAAGCTCTCGAAGACCAGCGCTCGATTCTGGCGGCCGGTATCAATATCGCCGCCAGCGCTCCGGTGTTCCTGCAGTACCCGTGGGGCGTCCTGCCCGAGAACATGCTTGAACCCATTGAAACCGCGGCACGGGAAGGTAATTCGTCGATCTTCGTCGGCGGTATCGATCCCGGATTCGCCAACGATCTGCTGCCGCTCGCGCTGATGGGCACCTGCCAGCGCATCGACGAGGTGCGCTGTATCGAGGTTGTCGACTACGCGACCTATGACAGCGCGACGGTGATGTTCGACGTCATGGGATTCGGCAAGCCGATGGACGAGACGCCGATGCTGCTGCAGCCGGGCGTGTTGTCCCTGGCCTGGGGTTCGGTGGTGCGTCAGCTCGCGAAGGGCCTCGGCATCGAGTTGGACGAAGTCATCGAGATGTACGAAAAGCTACCCGCCCCAGAGGATTTCGAGATCTCCTCGGGACATATCCCGGCCGGCACCATGGCGGCACTACATTTCGAGGTGCGCGGCATGAAGGACGGCAAGGCCGTGACGGTCCTCGAGCATTTCACCCGCCTGCGCGAGGATCTGGCGCCGGACTGGCCTCAGCCCGCACACGAAGGCGGCACCTACCGCGTCGAGATCACCGGGGAGCCCAGCTACATCTTGGATTTGGGCTCGTTCAGCGCGCACGGCGATCATAACTACGCGAACCTGATCGCGACCGCGATGCGTGTGGTCAACGCGGTCCCGGCCGTCGTCGCGGCCGATGCCGGTATCCGCACGACGCTGGATCTACCGCTGATCACGGGAGTGGGCAGGGCGGGCTAGAGCTGCCGGGGCCGGCGAGTGAAGGTTAGGCGGTGGATTCGGACGGGACGTACAACCGCACAAGCTCCGCCAAACGTTGCCCGACATCGTCGAGTGTCTCGGTCGACTGCTCCGCAATCGACATGATCACCGCGCCTTCGATCGCGGCGATCATCGTTCTCGCCAGTGAGCGCGCGGTATCCGCGCCCACCCCGTGGTTCTCCAGCCGTCCGGCAAGAAGCGCCTGCCAATCCCGGAACGCCTCGGCAGCCACCTCGGCTGCCTTAGGCGCCTCGGTGCGCCCCAACACGGCAGCGACGATCGGGCAACCGGCCTGCATCTCGGTCTCGCCGAGTTGCGCCTTCCATAGCTCGATAAACATCTGAATCCCCCGCACCGGGTCAATCCCGTCGCCGGCCGTCTTGATGATGTCCGTGAGCGCTTGTCCCGCGAGACGAGTCGCCTCGGCGACCAGCTCCTGCTTACCGCCCGGGAAGTTCAGGTAGATGGTCCGCCGCGAGACACCGCTGTCCTCGAGCAGCGCGTTGAGACCAGTTCCCGCGACGCCCCTGCGCCGCACCAAACCAGTCACGCTGGTGATCAAGGTGTCACGTGCCGACATCCCGCCTGCCTCCAAACTTGTCAGGTGTTAACTATACCGCTCAGTCTACTCAGACGCCTCCGACGTCGGTAGATAACCGAGATATTGCAGTATACCGATCGGTGTACTACCGTCGTCCGCGTGGTAGACCTACACGATCCCCTTCCCTTGGCCTCAGGCCAGGTTCTGCGCAATCGGCTCATGAAGTCGGCTCTCAGCGAGGGGCTCGGCGATATGTCCCAGGGCCCGGACCATCGGCTCGTCGAGTTGTACCGCCGCTGGGGCACCGGCGGATTCGGCCTCGTCGTGACCGGCAATGTGATGGTCGACCGCAGCCACCTGGGCGAGCCGGGGAACGTGGTCATCGAGGACGACAGGCATCTCGACGGCCTGTCCCGGTGGGCCAAGTCGACCAAGGACGGCGGCGGCCTGATCTGGATGCAGGTCAATCATCCGGGCAGACAAGCCAACCCGCTGGCGACCGCATCCCAGCCGGTGGCGCCGTCTGCCATCAAGATGAACGTCCCTGGGTGGCAGGCGCCCCGCGAGCTCACCGACGACGAGATCGAGAACATCATCGACCGGTACGCCACCACGGCGTCGATAGCCGACGCCGCCGGATTCGACGGTGTGCAAATCCACGGCGCACACGGCTACCTCGTCGCACAGTTCCTGTCGCCGCGCACCAACCAGCGCACCGACCGGTGGGGCGGCGACCCCGAGCGCCGGATGCGCTTCGTTCTCGAAGTTGTCCGGCGCACCCGCGCCGCAGTGAGCCCTGGGTTCTCGGTGGCCATCAAACTCAACTCCGCGGACTTCCAGCGCGGAGGCTTCACCGAGGAAGAGTCGCGCGCAGTCATCGCGGCACTCGCCTCCGAGGAGATCGACCTGATCGAAATCAGCGGCGGTACTTACGAATCCCCGGCTATGGAGGGCCGCCCGCTGGTGACATCGGCGTCGACCCAGGCCCGTGAGGCCTACTTCCTGGAGTACGCCCGCACTGCCCGCGAGGCCGCCGCCGATGTGCCACTGGCCGTGACGGGAGGGTTCCGCACAGGAACCGCCATGTCAGAAGCCGTCCAATCGCGTGATTGCGATGTCGTGGGACTCGGGCGTCCCACCACCGTCAACCCGGAGTCCGCCGACCGCCTGCTCACCGCGCGTCAGAACACGCTCACCGTCCCAGATGCGTCCCTCCCGATGCCGGCATGGCTGGCGAGAACCGGCAGGGCGAAGTCATTCCTCAGCGCACTGGAACTCCAGTGGCATAACACCCAACTGCACCGCCTGGGTGCGGGCACAGACCCCGATCCCACCGTCGGCCCCTGGATCACCGCGCTGCGGCTCCTTAAGAACAATGGTGTCGACGCCTTTCGTAGAAGGAGAAGTTCATGACGGACAAGACGCTGCGCAAGTTTCGCCGGGAGCGCGCCATGGGGCGATACCTGCTGAATCCCGCTGTCGCTGCCCTGACGAAGCTCGGCCTGCGCACGGCGCTGGCCTCCGAGCTGGAGACCACGGGCCGCAAGACCGGGCAGTTGCGACGGGTCCCCGTCTCGGTCCAGTTCGATGCGACCGGTGCCTGGGTCATCAGCCAGCACGGCACCCGCTCGGGCTGGGGCAGCAATATCGCCGCAAACCCGAATGTCCGGCTGAAGCAGGGAAAACGGTGGCGCACCGGCATAGCCCAATTCCGACCCGATGACGATGTCGTCGCGCGGGGCCGCAAGTTTGGGGCGGTCGGCGCACGCGTCGTCAAGGCACTGGAGACGACACCCGTCTCGGTGCGCATCGACTTCACCGACTGAGCGTTGGCACAGTTGCGCACTTTTGTGCCATTGAGCTAGTCTGGCGTTATGGTCGATCAGAGCGCCATCACTCGCCCCGTCAGCCTGGACGAAGGACTACGCGAGGCAATCCCCATGCCCGTCGACGATGGAGCGGACCCGTCCGTCGAGACACCCCGACTGGGCGCGGATTCGCTGGTTTGGAAGTTCTACGGCGATATCCGGGGGGTCCTGGGTTTCCAGCGGCTGGCCGGCACCGAGAATTGCATCGAGCAGCTGGGCAAGGCCGTCGAAGACCACTCAGTGATCTTCAGTGACACCCTCGGCCGGGCCCGCCGTTCCGGCCCGCCCATCATGAAAACGGTCTACTCCGCGGACCCACAAAAGTGGGGTCGGACGGTGCGGGATTTCCACAAGCCCATCAGTGGGACTATCAGCGACGGCACGCGCTACCACGCCCTCAACCCCGAGCTCTTCTACTGGGCGCATGCGACATTCGTCGATCAGGTGCTGTACATCACCGATACGTTCGTCCGCCGGCTGTCCTACGAGGAGAAGGTGGAGATCTTCGAGGAGAGCAAGGTCTGGTACCGCCTCTACGGCGTCAGCGCCCGCAACCAGCCACAGACCTACGACGAGTTCGTCACCTACATGGAGGGCATGTTCGACCGGTTCGTGCCGACCAAGACCATCCTCTACGCGACGGGCTACATCCGGCAGGGCGTGCCCGGGCCCAAGCAGATTCCGGCACCGATGTGGCGGGTGTTGTCTGCCCCGCTGAACGCCTTCATCCGGACGGTGATCGTCGGAACGCTCCCGCCACAGATGCAGGCCGTCTGCCGCCTGGAGTGGAACGACAAGAAGGAACGCAGTTTTCAGCGTTTCGCCAAGGTCATGCGTGCGTTGAACCCGGTGTTCAACAAGCTGCCGGTACGCGCCCTGTACCTGCCGTGGGCCGCGGAGGCCTGGAAGCGTGAGGGAGTGGACCCCCGCCCGCTGCACAACCGGGCGGCATAGAACACACACCGATGAGCAGCTTGCGCGAAGAGGCGAATACTCAGGGGGTGACAAGCGCACCGCCCGCCGACGCCGTGCTGGATGCCGCGCGCACCGAGTTCGAACGACACGGCATGCGCCGCGCCAATATGGACGCCATCGCACGCCGCGCCGGGGTGAGCCGACGGACCCTCTACCGCCGCTTCCCCACCAAGGAGGCGCTCTTCGAGCATCTCATCGAAACCGAGAGCCTCGGGATCTTCACCCAGCTGGCTCCTGCCGCACAGGGCCAGGACGCCGCGGGAGCCATCGTCGAATGCTTCACGCTGGCGATGCGGCTTATCACCGAAAGTCAGCTGGCCAGCACCATCATCGAGAACGAACCCGAGCTGGTCATCGGGCTCAACACACCCTCGGGCGAGAAGGCCATCGACCGCGCCAGCGCGCTGGTCGCCTCGACCCTTCGGTACAGCGGCGCGACAATGCCCGACGATGCGGCGCTCGCGGTCTCGGAAATCCTTGTGCGCCTGGTCGGTTCACTGCTCACCAACCGTGCGGGCGTCCTCGATATCACCGATACCGCGGCGGTGCGGCGGTATGCGCAGACCTACCTCGCCCGATTGGTCTGGTAAGGAACAATCTCTGTTCAGAAACTGACTTCCGGTCGGCTTCTGACTAAACTGCCTGCATGGCTACCCGGCGGCAGATGTACGCAGAACAGACCCGTTCGGATCTCCTGGACTCCGCACGCCGGCATTTCACCAGCACCGGATACAACAACGTGACTGTCGACGACATCGTCAGCAGCATCGAAGTCAGTAAGGGCACGTTCTACTACCACTTCTCCGATAAACAGGCGATGTTCACCGCGCTGCTCACCGAATGCCTGACCGAGACCGCCGATACCGTCACCACCGCCATCCACCGCCTGGACAGGCCGGGAGCCAACGGCCCGCAAGTCGCCGCCGCCTCCGCCTGGGTCTACTTGTCACGATCGCTCAACGACAGTACGTACCGGGAACTCATGCGCCAGGCGCCGATGGTCCTGGGCGAGGAGACCTACCGCCATATCGACGAAACGATCGTGCTGCCACCGATGGTCAAACTCATGGAAGCGCTGGAACAACGCGGTGAACTCAAAGCCGGGGTGCATACATCGATGGCTGCACGGATGCTCATGACGATCTTCGTCGCGGCCAACAGCGTCATCGCCGAATCCGAGGATCCCGCGGTCACGATGGTCGAGGTCGCCGACACCATCGCCACCATGTTCAGCGGCCTGGTTACCGGGCCTGTACTCCTTGCGAATGAGGTGGTCGCGGCGGGTTCGCGTTAGCGGATCGCTTGGAGCATCACGGTCCGCAGGAACGGCCGCGCGATAAATGCCATCCACCGCAGCGGGATCCATGCGCACCACCGTGGAGTGATGGCAATGGTCCACCGCACTAGCACCTGATTCCCTTCGGGGGCTAGCTCCCAGCGCTGAGCGAACGACTTGATAAAGATGGGCGGCAATGAGGCACCCGTCCCCATCGCCACCAATTCACGGCCTTCCTCACTGCGCACGACCTTCTCGGAGAACGCGAGCACGGGAGTCCGGGTTGCCAGCCGATCTCCCGAACGCTGTGGGCAGGACACGAACGGGATGACCCCCAGGTATCCACCCTCTTCCACCTGATTCCACACCCGCTCGATGGGACCAGGTACGCCGACCTCAGCGGTCACGGCGAAGGGAGCCGTCTCTTCGAAATAATTCGGGCCGGTCGCCGTCAGCTCATATCGCCGGGGACCTTTATCGCTATAGGACAGCACATATAGCGCCGCCACCGTAAGTAGGCCGCCGAGGATCATCAGACCCACCGCTGTCCCAATCCATAGGTGTGTGGACATATTCCTCCTTGAATATCACCCAAACACGCAGGCCCAACCCGTTACTAAACAAAAGTCCAGCAACTGACCTGTGGTCGGTCGAATGCTAGTCCACCACCCGACCGTTGAGAATGGCCTGCGGAGAATTCTTTCTGGCTATCCAGACAGCCGATCTCCCGCGCGCAGCAAGGCGCTGGGAATCTCATGCCCCACCACCGCTTGCACGAGCCGCGCGGCATCGATCGCAGCAGATAGATCGACATCCACGCCGATTCCACTGTCCCGCAACAGGTACACCAGATCCTCGGTGGCGATGTTGCCGGTCGCACCGGGCGCAAAGGGACAGCCGCCAAGCCCGCCGATCGAGGAATCCAGCCGCGTCACCCCGGCCTGCACGGCGGCGTATGCGCTGGCCAGGCCCGATCCCCGAGTGTTGTGGAAGTGCGCACCCAACGGTGCGCCGTCGACTATGGGCCGCACCGCAGCAACAAGATTCGCCACCCGGCGCGGAGTCGTGGTGCCGATGGTATCGGCCAGGGCAAAGCGATCGACGCCCCAATCGCGGGCCTGACCCAGGATTTCGAGCACTTGATGTTCGGGGGTGGGGCCGTCGAACGGGCAGTCCCACGAGCAGGCCACGATGACCTCCACGGTCGCACCCACATCATGCGCGAGTGCGACGATTTCCTCAATGCGGGCGGTGGCCTCCGCACTGGTGCTGCCGACATTGGCGCGGCTGTGGCCGTCGGCCGCCGAAACGACGTACTCGATTGAGGTCAGCCCCGCGGCAATGGCACGTTTGGCGCCATTGGGACTGGCAACGAGCGCGGAGAACTCGATATCCGGGTAGTTGCCCAGCTCGGCCGCTAATTCGGCGGCGTCGGCGAGCGCCGGCAGCTTGGAGGGTGACACGAACGCGGTGGCCTCCACCTCACGTACCCCCGTCGCCGCGATCGCGTCCAGCAGTTTCAGCTTGTCCGCCAACGGAATCAGCGCCTCAAGCTGCAGACCGTCGCGCAGCAGCACCTCTCGAATGGTGACATGGGCGGGCAGACTCACAGCACCCCCTCGGCGCGAAGGCTCTCGATATCCGCGGCGCTCCTACCTAGCAGCCCCACGTAGACCTCCTCGTTGTGCTGTCCGGGCCGCGCCGGGCCCGCGTTCCGGACGCTGCCCGGCGACTCCGAGAGCACCGGGACCACACCCGGTCCCAGCACCGACCGACCGAGTCGTTCGTCGAAATGCTCGACGAGCATCTCCCGCGCCTTGAGCTGGGGGTCCTGGACCACGTCGGCGACTGTGTTGATGGGACCGGCGATCACTCCGGCGGCACTGAGCACCTCGATGATGTCGGCAGGCTTTCGCTGCAGCGCCCAGTCGGCGATGATCGCGTCGAGCTCGTCCTGATTGCGTCCGCGGGCAACATGATTCACGAATCGCTCATCGGAGCTCAGCTCTGATTGTTCCATTGCCTCGCACAACCTACGGAACACCGTGTCCTGGTTGGCGGCGATCACCACCCAGCTGCCATCGGCTGCCTGGTAGATGTTCGACGGGGCAATCCCCTCCAGCCGGGTACCCGACGGGCCCCGTACCACCCCACCCACGTCGTAGTCCGGGATGGTGGATTCCTGTACTGCTAAACAACTTTCGGTCAATGCCGCGTCGACCACCTGCCCGGTTCCGGTGACAGTCCGCCGGTAGAGAGCGGCCAAGGCGCCCTGTGCTGCGAACATCCCGGCCAGGGTGTCACCGATCGAGAGTGCCATCCGCGGCGGCGGTCCGCCGGGGAAGCCGTTGAGATGTCGTAGGCCGCTGGCGGCCTCCGCGACCGATGCGTACCCCGCTTTATGCGCATCAGGACCGGTCTGTCCGTAGCCGGAGACCCGAACCAGGATGATGCCCTTGTTGCGCTGAGTCAGTACGTCGTAGCCCAGCCCCCATTTCTCCAGGGTGCCGGGCCGAAAGTTCTCGACGATCACATCCGACTTCTCGACGAGATCAAGGAATAGCCCGCGCCCGGCCTCGGTACGCAGATCCAACGTGATGGCCTTCTTATTGCGGGCATGCACCGTCCAGAACACATGGTGCCCGTCAACCTCGGCCTGCCCCCACGTGCGCAACGGGTCCGGCGAGCCGGGCGGCTCGATCTTGAGCACCTCGGCGCCCATATCCCCTAGTAGCCGACCCGCAAAAGGCCCAGCGATCAGGGTGCCCAGTTCCAGCACCCTGATCCCGTCGAGAGCACCCGTCATCCCCGTGACGCTACCCCGAACCAAACAGCCACCGACATCGTGTAACCACCGGCACTACTTCTCTAGGGGCGGATCTCCGCCTGCCTTGTGAGGGACGTTTCGGACGGGACAACCGACGGTGATGACGCAACGTGATCCCACCGCCCGGCGCGGCTTACGAGCCGTTCCGGATGGAAGCGACCACTATGCGGACTGGCAGTCCGTGTATGAGGACAATGCCGTCTGGGTTTACCGCACCATCTTCGCGCGGGTGGGCAACAAGCCGGATGCCGAGGATCTGACGGCCGAGGTGTTTCTTGCCGCGCTGCGCCCGCTGCGCCTCACCGCGACGAAGCCCGAGGTGCGGGCCTATCTGCGGGCGACGGCACGCACGGTGCTTGCGGCGCACTGGCGCGAAACCCTGGGCCGCGAGATCACCTCGATCGACGATGTCACCGACCGACCGCCGGACATCGAGGAATCCATCAGCGCCGCACCGCAACACGTGAAGGCGGTCTTGAACGCACTGCCGGACAACTATCGTCGAATTCTGGAACTCCGGTTCCTGCAAAGCTGTTCGATCAAGGAGTCCGCCGCCAAGATGGGTGTCACCGTCGCCAATGCCAAGGTGCTGCAACACCGCGCATTGCGCCTGGCCGCCCAGATCAACGAACAGGACCTGTCATGAATCCGCGTGGGCTGCGCCGCTATGTCGACGACCTGCTCCGAGGTCGACGACCCAAGCCATTCCGCCCCGACGATTTCGAGGCGGCACAGATCCGAACCGCGATCGAGTTGCGCGCGACCCGGCCCGGCGATGATGCTCCCAGCCAGGAGTTTCTGGCCGATCTACACGGGCGCCTTGCCGATCAGATGGGCAATGTTCCAGCGTCTTCCGAGCACACGCGGTGGCAGACACCCACCCGCCGGACCGTCCTCGTCGGCACTTCGGCTGCCGCTGCTGCCGTCGCTGTCGCCGTCACCGCCGACCGTCTCATGACCCCGAAACCCGAGACCGACCCCCAGCAGGCGTCGGGCCAGATCGTCCCCAACACCGGAAGTTGGCAGCGCGTCGCCGCCAGCAGTGCGGTCCCCGACGGCGGGGTGCATCCCTTCGACCTCGGATTCGTCAATGGGTTCGTGCGTCGAGTGGGCGGCAAGATCGAGGCGGTATCGGGAGTCTGCACGCACCAGGGATGCAAGCTCTGGTTCGACGGGGCGCACGACCGGCTGCAATGCCCTTGCCACACCACATCGTTCGCCACCGACGGGCGAGTGATTACCCACCAATTGCCCATCGCCCCCAAACCACTGCCCACATTGGAGGTACGCGAGGCCGACGGTCACATCGAGGTGTTTGCGCCCGACCGCCCGGTCTGATCCGTCTGTAACCCCCGCCCCTATCTCTGTGCGGTGGTTCGCGACTCACCGCGGACTCGGTCATGAAAAGGGGCTCCCATGCTTTTCTTGAGATCTCGATCGCGCTGCGCCGCGTTGGTCGCGGTAGCCGCGATCCCACTGGCGGCATGTTCCGGTGGTGGCAGCGCGCCATCCGATGCGCCGCTGTCGATCACGGTGGCTTCCGATGCCAACGGCACTCCTGGAATGTCCGGGCACAGCATGCCTGCGATATCCGGCAGCATGGCACCACACGGCAGCACCCCGATGGCACCCGCTCCCGCCGGGCCCGCGGTCAACATCGAGAATTTCGCATTCAATCCCACGACGCTGACAGTGCCCGCCGGTACGACCGTCACCTGGACAAACAAGGACGAAGAGCCGCACAACGTGGTGGCCGAGGACGGCACGTTCCGATCACCCGGAATGGACGCTCAGGGCACGTTCTCCTACCAGTTCGCCCGGCCGGGCACGTACCCGTACGTGTGCGGAATCCACCCGTTCATGAAGGCAACGGTGGTAGTGCAATGACCGAGCAACACGGCCGACAAGATATGACGCGGCGGCAGCTGGTCCGCCACACCGCCTGGTTCGGCGCCGCGGTTGCGTTGACCGTGGCTGGCGGAGAAGTGATCTCGCATGTCGCAGGATCGGCCGCCGTGAACACGAGCACCCGCCCCACATTGCGCTTCGCGCAGATCAGCGACAGTCATATCGGGTTCAACGGCACCGCCAACCCCAATGTCGTCGATTCCTTCGGTCACGCGATCAATCAGATCAACAACCTGGGCTACACCCCGGATTTCGTCATCCACACGGGCGATCTCACGCATCTGGCCACCGATGAGCAGTTCGATCAGGTCAAGCAGATGATGTCGGGGCTCGGCACCCCGCACGTGTTCACTGTTCCGGGGGAACACGATTCGGTCGACGATGCCGGACAGAAGTACCGCAGTGTCTTCGGCGGTGGCACCCGCGGCGACGGGTGGTACAGCTTCGATATCGCCGGTGTCCATGTGATCGGGCTGGTGAACACGCTCAATTTGAAGAAGCTCGGACACTTGGGAAACGATCAGCTCGAGTTCGTCGAAAAGGACGTTGCGCCCCTTTCTTCGGACACCCCGATCATCGTGTTCAGCCATATCCCGCTGTTCGCCATGTATCCCGAATGGGGTTGGGGTACCGATGATTCCGCGCAGGCCCTGAGCTACCTGAAGCGGTTTGCGTCGGTGACATGCCTCAACGGTCATGTGCACCAGCTGTTCACCAAAACCGAAGGGAACATCACCTTCCACAGCGGTACGACGACGGCGTATCCCTTACCCAAACCGGGTGATGGTCCCGCTCCGAAACCGATGACGCTGCCAGCCGGCCAGCTGCACGACATCCTCGGCATTCGCGAGGTCAGCTACCTGAAGGGCAGTCAGGCGCTCGCCATCAAGGAGGACAAGCTGCTATGAACGTCGTGCTTCGCCTCGGACTGTCCGCGACGCTGGCCGTCAGTGGGTATGTCCACGCCTACCTGTACATGCATGGTTACCAAAACATTCCGACAGTCGGACCCGGCTTCCTGATTCAGGCCAGTGTCTTCATCGCGTTGGCCGTGCTGATCGCGGTCGGCGCACCCGAGTGGATAGTGGCACTCGCCGCGCTGGGTTCAGCCGGTGCGCTGGTGTCGTTCGCGTTATCCCGCACTGTCGGTTTGTTCGGGTTTTCCGAACGTGGTTGGGATCCGGCGCCGTATGCGGTCATCAGCGTGGTGACGGAACTGGCCGCCGTCGCCTTGGCGAGCGTCCTACTCACCAAGCGTGTACGGCGGCCAGCGGCGACCCCGACGTCCCAGACGAGGCCGCTACCGCAACAGTGACTACTTCGTGGTGTAGCCGCCGTTGATCAGGATGGTCTGTCCGGTGATCCACCAGCCGTCGCTGACGAGGAATCGGATGAACGGGGTGATGTCCTCGATATCGGTGAGACCGGTCTTGGAGAATGGCGAAAGTGCGGCCGCGGTCTTGTGGTACGCGACCGCCTCCTCACCTTCGGCCGGGTAGAAAAACGGCGTATCCATGGGACCCGGACCCACCGCGGTCACCGAGATGCCGCGCTCGCCGTACTCCTTTGATGCAGCGCGGGTGAAGTGCTCTACCGGGGCCTTCGTACCGGCGTACGCCGCATAGAAGGGGGTGTACGCGCCCAGCAGCGAGGTCACCAGCGTCACGATCTTGCCGTTGTCGTTGACATGCTTACCCGCCTCCTTGAGGAACAGGAACGCGGACTTGGAGTTCACCGCGCTGGCCGAGTCGTACTCCTCCTCGGTGATCTCGGCGAACGGCTTCTTGATGACCTTGCCGACGGTGTTGATCGCGATATCGGGCCGCCCCACTGCTTCGACCGTATCTGCGAACAGTTTGCTTACCGCTGCTCCCGTAGTCAGGTCGCCCTGGAATGCAACCGCCTTAGCGCCGGCCGCCTCTACCGCGGCCACCGTCTCGTCGGCAGCTTCCTTGCTCGAGGGGCTGTTGTAATGCACGGCTACGGCGCCGACCCCGTGCTCGGCGAGATCCCGCGCAATGAGTCCGCCCAGATTCTTGCCACCACCAGCGATGAGTACTGTCTTACCATTTAGTGAATGATTCGTCACTCGATTATCTCCCTTTTCGCATCCGTGGACTCGCCCTCACGAGTGGGCTCCATGGTTACCCATGTCTCTCCTCGAAATCGTAGGTTTAGATAACACAAGGAAAAACCATATAATTCTTGTATACACACAAATAGGAGTTGTATTTGCAGATGAACGAGGCGAGAGAGAGCAGTTCGCTAGCTGACTTACTGGATTCCCGGCGATTGTTTCAGTTCGTGGTGGCCGCGGAGGCACCCACACTCGCCGCTGCGGCCAGCGAGCTCTTCATCACGCAGCAGGCGCTTTCCTCCGCGATCCGCCAGCTCGAACGCGATCTCGGTGTGGCGCTGTTCTCTCGGGCACAGCGCAGCCTGCAACTGACCGAATCAGGCCGCGAGCTGTACACCGGTGCCAAGCCGCTGCTCGCGGGAATCCGAGTGTTGGCCAACGCAACGCGGAATGCGACACATCCACAACCCGCGTTTGTCATCGCCCACTCCCCGGCAATATCGAGTGACGAGGTCTATCGCCTTATCGAACCCGCTGTCATCGCCGACCCATCGATGTCAATCACCGTTCGGCAGGTCTTTCCCGATGCCATGCACGACGGCCTGCTCGATGGCTCGCTCGACCTGGCGCTCCGCCGCGGGGTCGATATGCCCGCCGATTTGGCCACCGACACTCTCCTCTATCAGCCGCTCCGTATCGCCGTGGTGCAGTCCCACAGCCTCGCGACCCGTGATCGCATCGACATCACCGAAATCGCCGAGTTTCCCATAGTGGTGTGGGCCCCACCCCGCCATTCGTTCTACACGGACCTGTTGGTTTCACATTGCCGGCGAAGTGGTTTCGAACCACGACTGCTGGTCAATCCGGTGCAGGGCACGCCTCCGTACACCGCGGTGCTCGCACACCCAGACCATTGCGCGTTCGTCACCGACGACCCGGGGGACGTTTACCACGGCAACGTACGGGTAGTCGAGATCGTCGATCCCCCATTGGTTCCCGTTCAGGCCGTGTGGCTTCCTCATTCGGTGTCTACCGTCCGCGCCACACTGTTCGAGGCCGTCCAGGACGCAGCTGTTGTCAGCACGCCATCCCGGTTGGAAGATGGAGGCATTCGGAGAAGCACTCCGAGACGGTCCCATGTCACGCATATATCGGATGTTCAATGATCGCCAGGACGCCGGCCGCGTACTGGCGAGCATCCTTGCGCCCTACACGATGCAGGATGTGGTGGTCCTCGCGTTACCGCGTGGAGGAATACCGGTGGGGCGGGAGATCGCGACAGCCTTGAGAGCCCCCCTTGAGGCGCTAGTCGTGCGCAAGCTCGGGGTCCCCGGACACGAGGAGTACGCGATGGGCGCCATCGCCAGCGGGGGCCAAGTGGTTATCGACGAGAACATCGTGCGCATGATGGGAATCACCCCCGAACAACTCGAAGACGTGGCCACCCACGAGCGCCTCGAGCTCGCCCGTCGTGAGCATGCCTATCGGAATCACTGCCGCACCGAAATCGAAGGTAAGACAGTCATTCTGGTCGACGACGGGATTGCCACCGGTGCGACGCTGCGCGTGGCGCTACTGGCGATCAGAAAGAGGGCGCCCGCACGGGTGATAGCGGCTGTTCCCGTCGCGCCACGGTCGGCGTTTGGTCGATTCGATTCCCTTGTCGACGATTTCGTCGTTGCGTCCTCTCCCACCCGATTCCTCGCGGTGGGCGATGCCTACCAGGACTTTCACCAGGTCTCCGACGAGGAGGTACGCGCGCTGTTGTCGCTGCCGATCGCAAAATAGCCTGGCGTGCGCCTACCTTGAGAGCATGCGTGCGGTGGCGATGACGGTCTTGTCCCTTGTTCTGCTTGCGGGTTGCGGCGACCGCGGGCTCGACACACCCACCGCGGCAGCCGATACCCCCGGCGCCACCGCAACCTCAACCCCGTCCGAGAATCCCCCGATGGACGGGGCAACGGTTTTCGAGGACGACCCACGTATCGTCGACAGCCGTCCGGTGCCATTCGACATCTGGAGTCGTTCCCCAGACGGCAATGCGGTGATCGTGTACTTCACCAGCGGTACTCCGCAATGCCATGGCGTGCACGCGACCGTTCACGAGACCGATGACGCGGTGGAGATCGCACTGCGCGGTGGCACGCCGCCGGAAGCCGTCGACAAGATGTGCATCCTCATCGCCCTACAGGGCAGTCTGGCCGTGCCACTGCAGAGCCCACTCGGCGATCGGCGAGTGCTGAGCGTGTCCTAAAAGGTCATTTCGCCGGGTCATGTTTGAAGCTCACCCTGACGATGCCGTGGTCCCCAGTACCGGTCTCCCGGTGATTCTCGAAGTTGAGGTGATCGTTGTTGATCAGCAGCCCATCAAAGAGCCACACCCGCTTACGGCTGTGGTCGTAGAACTGCTCGCTAACCAGCACATGGTCGAGAGATTCCCGCAGATCTTGATGCACGTGGGTGTAGTACACGTCGCGCGTGTCTCGGTACTCTTGCAGCGTCTGGGCTGAATAGAGTCCAAAGTCGCTGCCGCCCTGCGAATCTCCGACAAGGTAGCGCGGCTGCGCAGTAAGGATGTTCGCGGTGTTGCTCTCCTTGCCGTCGTTCATATCGCCGAGCACGATGACCGGGGTCTCCGTATCTCGCATGACCCCGTTGAGGAGGATCCGCACGGCCACCGCCTCAGCGGTTCGGCGGATGGTCGAGATCCCGTCACCCAGTGCCTGCTGATGTGGCCGATACGTCGCCGAGGACTTCTTATACCAGGATTCCCTACTGATCTGCGTGGGAAGCTTGGATTTAAGGTGCACCACAAAGACTTCCGTGGCCGGCTCGTCGTCACGTAGCTGGACCTGAAAGTTCAACACGGGCCGCGAAAAGCTCGTGATCGAGACGTCGATGACGGGCGCCTGCGGATCAGCGGGATCATCCCTGGACTCAAGCCGCACGGCCTTCGGGAAGTCGTTGATCCACTTGGGTTTTCCGATGAGCAGGCCCTTGCGCACCAGGGCCGCACAGGTGATCGAGGTTCCGACGGCCGGGGTGGCCAGCACGTCGTACTCGTCGGCCAGTCCCTTCGGATCCACCGCGAGGACGGCCTCCAGAGCGCTCTTACTCCACACCTCCTGCATCCCGATCACGTCGGCGCCAACCGTCCCCAATTGCCATGCCGCCCACTCGGTCTTGCACTTGAACTCCTCGGGCGTCCACGGCTTGGTCGTCGCGTACAGCTTGGCCTTTGCGTCCTGCAGGTTGTACATATTGAACGTCGCGACACTGAATGTGGTCCGGACCATATCTAGCTCCCTTGAGCGATGCTCCTGTGATCGTCACGATATTCCGAGTATCTCTGGATCGTCACGGTATTCGGAGGATCTCCGTATCGCCCCAATAGACGAGGTCACGTCGAGATTGTTCACCCGGTTGCCGCGTACCCGTCATACGGGATTGCCCGCCAAGCGCGAGTGCGCCAGACGGGGTTCTCGTGTTGTTTCCTGTCCAGCAATGTTCCGTGGCTAGCTTCCAGCCATGGACATGGGTCTGGCGCCGGCGGACGTCATGGATCCGATGTACTGGCTTGGCGAAGGCGGGCTGTTCGGGGGCGCCGTCCTGGCCGGGGTCATGATCATCGTCTTCATCGAAACCGGGCTACTCTTCCCCTTCCTGCCCGGTGACACCCTGTTGTTTTCCGCTGGACTGATTGCCGCTCAGCCGAATTCCCCGATTTCGATCCAGGTGCTGGCGCCCTGCGCCGCCGTGGCCGCCCTGCTGGGCAGTCAATGCGGTTACTTCATCGGACGTCGACTGGGCCCGGCATTGTTCAAGAAGGAAGATGCGCGCTTCTTCAAACAGCGGTATTTGACGGCTTCTCGCGAGTTCTTCGACAAACACGGACCCAAGACGCTTCTCGTCGCACAGTTCATCGGTGTGGTTCGCACCTTCACCCCGGTGATCGCCGGCATGTCCGGCATGCGCTATCCAATATTTTTGCTGTACAACGCTATTGGCAGCACCGCATGGGGCATCGGCCTGACGACGGTCGGCTATTTCCTGGGCAATATCGCGTTCGTCGGGGAGCACCTGGACATCATCATCCTGGTGATCGCCATCTTGTCGACCCTCCCCGCCGTCGCGACGGCCGCCAAGGTGTACCTGGATAGACGGCGCGCGGTCGCCGATAACGGCTGAACGCTAGGAACCCGCCGGACTTTGGCGGTCATAGTGCCGCTTGACCCGGGCTCGGTTACCGCATTTCGGGGTGCACCATTCCCGCCGGGGGTGCTCCTTGACGAAGTACAAGACGCAGTGCGAAGCAAGGCACGCGCGCAGCTGATGACGTCCCTGACCACCAAAGAAATCGACCGCCTGACGAGCGATTAGCCCCACGGTCAACCGTGCCTGCGATCCGCGCGCCGTCACGGTTCTCGTCGGCTCCCCGTCCACGGGCCACACCAGCTCGGCCCGGATGCGCGCGAGCGTATTGATGGTGGCGACGGCCTGGGCATGTGCAGTACCGGATGTCGGGGGTCGCGGATCCTCGGTGACTTCGGACGCCAGGCACCGTAGCGCGTCACGCAGCGCCCGCAGGTCACCGGCAACGATACGCGCATCCTCCAACGGGAACCTGATGGTCTGCGCACCCGATTCGGCGAGGATGCGTTCCGCCATCGCGTTGAGCCACGCGTGCACCGCGACATCACCATCCAGGGCGTCCCGCACCTCCCCGCGACCACCGCGAACGGTGTTCATCAGCTCCACGGGAAGTGGTTCCCCCAGGATGGCGGCGATCGTGCTCGACGTGCTTGTATCCAAGCTTCGACCATATCTCGCCTAATGGATAAAGCCACTTGTAACCATGTGGCCTATCTAACAGTGCAGAGGAAGGACCTCCTAATGGTTTGGGGTTCTTTTAAGCATTAGAACTTTTGATGACCTTCTCTTGACACTAAGGAAACTGCCATGAACACCCGCATCGCCCCATTCGCACAATCGGCCGTCCGGTCGGCAGTTTCGTTCCTGGTGGCGCTGGCCGCGCTCGCAGCGATGGCCGTGGCCTCGTTCGCCTTCACCGCGCAGGCCTCCGCAGCCGGGGGTAGCGGATCCTCCGCCTCCGACACCGTCGACCGGCTACAGGCGCAGGGCTACACAGTCCAGCTGAATGGCATCGCCGACGCGCCGCTTTCCCAATGTGTGGTGACGGGTATCGAGGGCCTGCGTGGCGCCACCGCCTTCTCGACGGTGTACGTCGACATCTCCTGCCCCACCCACAACTGAATCCAACCGAATACGCGAACGCGGACTCAACCCGGTCATAAGGCCGTGGGAGTCCGCGTTTGGCGTATTCGGTTGTCCTGCTTTATCGAACAGCCCCGTCTCCGCGATTATTCCGGGCCGGGCTGACTGACATATCACAGGCCGTTCAGGATGGCAACGGATCGCGCTCACGTTATTAGAAGCATCGCAAGAAGATGTTCAAAAGTATTGGAGCGCAGACGAAATGACCACTATTAGCGCCGCCTCGCAGGCAATCTCCACCAACCTCCGTCGCGCTGTCGCCGCCGCTGGTATCGGTCTCGCAATCCTGGTGCCCACCTACGCCGCCATCGAGCTGGCCGCCGCACCTGTCTCCGCTGTCGCAGGCGCCGGCAATGACGGCCCCGGGGGCAACAACCGGGACCACGCCCGGCTGGGCACCGGCCAGTACTCGATGAACAACTCCGGACCGCAGATGCGCTACACCTCGCCCCCCAGCGGCCAGTACATCGGCGGCATTAACTAAGCCCGCCGAAAGGACAAGGGCCACTTCCGAATCAGCCTACGGAAGTGGCCCTTTTCTTGTGGCCGGGACGGGGCCCGTTGAGCCGAACCGACATCAGCGCACTTCGAAGTATTCGTCGTAGTAGATACCGTCGCCCGAGGAGCCGTCACCAATGACGACACCGCGGAACACCGCGTGAATCTTGTTCAACCAGCGGTACTGGTCGCTGCCGGTCTCGAAATGTGCGTGCCCTCGCAAGACCGCTCCGGCCGCAAAGCCTGCTGCCATGTCACAGCGACCGTGGCCGTGGACGTAGATCGCCGCCCCGTCGGCGGTCTGCATGGTTCCCCGATAATCTGCCGTGCCGGTTCCGTCCGGCCCGATAACGAACCAGTCGGCATTCGCGCCACCCAGGGTCTGCGCGCTGATCCCACGCCCCTCCATCCTGCCTTCCGGGATTTCGATGACAACGCGTGTGCCGGCCGGGGTGTTGGGCAGGATCACGTACGGAGCCACCCGCCACACGCCTCTAAAGAGCGGCACCAACGAGATGTCGTTGTCGACACCGGGCAGTTTCTCCTCGAACGTCAGCATCACTGGCCTCCTTTTCGATGCGCTATACCTTGCAATGTCAAGGTATAGTCCTGTTGCATTGAGCAGTCAAGGTAGACTTTCAGTGTGAGCCAGCCTCGAACGCGCCGACGTCCCGATGAGGCAAAGTCATTGATACTCAAAGCTGCCGAGGAGTTACTGGTCGAGGGTGGTCCGCATGCGGTCGAGGTACGCGCCGTCGCCACCCGAATCGGCATGACCGACGCGGGTATCACCCACCACTTCAAGAGCCGCGACGGTCTGCTCGTGGCACTGCTGCAGCACGGCGGTAGCCGGATCCGCGCCGCGATCGAGCACGCCACCCACGACTGGGTCAGCCGTGGAGCACAGGTGTCCGAGCTCGTGGACTCCATCGCCGATGTCTACGAAGACGGTTACGGCGAGTTGGCGATCGCCCTTCACGCCGCGGGGTGGCGCGATGGCGGCGCCGGTCTTCTCGACCCCGTCGTAGACACCCTCCACGCAGCCCGGATGCCATCCCACGGTCGCCGACCTTCGCGCACCGATACCCGTCTTGCCGTCGCCGCCTTACATCAGGCGCTTGCCACCGAATCTGCTTACGGGGCGGCATTTCGCCGCAGCGCGGGCATCCCCGAACCAGATGCAACCCACCACCGACAACAACGTCGATGGTGGGTACGCACCCTCGTCACCGTCCTGGATACCGACGAACAGCTCTCCGCAAGGCCCACCGGCCACTAAGGCAGGATCGAATCCACGTATCCGCCATCGGCGCGAACCGCCGCGCCAGTAGTGGCAGAGGCCAAGGGGGAACTGAGGTATGCGACCAGATTGGCGATCTCCCGCGGCTCGATCAGGCGCTGCAACAGCGACTGCGGCCGGTGCTTCGTCATGAACTCCCGCTGCGCCTCATCCCAGGGCAGCGACTTGTCGACGAGCTCATAGACGAAGTCCTCCACACCCGCAGTGTGCGTGGGTCCGGCGATGACCGAATTCACGGTGACTCCCGAACCCGCCGCGTCCTTCGCGAATCCGCGAGTCAACCCCAACAACGCAGTCTTGGAGACGCCGTAGTGGATCATCTCCTGCGGGATGACAATTGCGGAGTCGCTGGCGATCTGGATGATGCGGCCCCATCCGCGATCGATCATTCCGGGTAGGTAGGAGCGGATAAGGCGCGCGGCGGAGATCACGTTCACCTCGAAGTAGGTCCGCCACTGTTCATCGGTGATCTCGCGCGCCGGGGTGGTGCCGAAGATGCCCAGGTTGTTGACCAGGATGTCAATCTCGGGGAGCTGCGCGCGCAGCACCTCCACACCGACCGCCGTGGTCACGTCGGCGGCTAAGCCGATCACTGTGCCATTGCCGCTGTCATGCCCCAGGTCGGCGATTGCCGCGTCGACACGTTCCTGGGACCGTCCATTGACCACGGCCCGCGCACCACTGGCGGCGAGCTGCCGCACGATCTCCAGTCCGATGCCCTGCGTGGATCCGGTAACCAACGCCGTCTTGCCTGTCAGGTCGATGTTCACCTAACTATCGAAGTCGGACCACACCCGGGTTCATTCCCGGGCGCGGTCCGACTTCGCTCAGTTCGAGCAGCAGCATCCGCCCTGCTGAGCCGACGCCATTTCCTCCGACACAGCCTCAACCTTGCCGTCGGGACGCCAGTCGAACGGGAAGTGCTTACTCGAATCGCCGCGATGCTCGTGCGACCATTCGAATCCCACGGAATGATCCTTCTTGACCACTCCCCACGTCGCGATCTGGCCTGGCCCGACTTCAGCCCCGGGCGCGTTCGCGGTAGTCACGCGGCGGCTGGGGTCGGCGGTCGGACCGGTCAAGGCCTCAACGTGCAGATCCACCTTGCCGGGGATCTGCGCGCTCCAACTCGCGAGATCATCGGCCTTACTGAAGTTGATCGGCACGTATTCGATACCGCGCAGCTCCTCGATGAGGCTTGCGAACTCGGCAGGCCAGCCGCCCTCTTTACCAGTGAAGATGCGTTCGAGCGCGATGCGCTGGCGGGCATCAGCGTCCTCGTCGATGTAGAACATCAGCTTCATGGTCGCGTCCGGATCACCGATCCACATGTTCCCCTTGAACTCGCCTTGAGCCACCACGCCCAGGCCGCTCAAATCGACATCGCCCCAATGGCCTTCGCTGATATGCCACACCAAGGTGAACAGGCAGTCTCCGTGTGTGGGTTCCTGCGCGAAGCTGCACGGGCAGGGCAGCTTGCAGCTGCACACATCGAACCAGTCGCCCTTGAGGTTCCAGTCGTACGTTTCCGTTGTCGACATTCGTCCATTCCTTTCTATACCCCCTAGGGGTATCTGACAAGTTGAACGTAGCAGCGGTCAGCACCCTTGGCAAGTACCCCTAGGGGGTATTAGGCCATGGCTGCTTCCCCCGGATCGATTGATATAGATAGGCGTATGCCCGAATCAGCTTTCGACCCAGCGCCCGTCAGACAGATCTGGCAGGAGCTAGGCGTCCCGGGGATTGTGGACGTGCACACCCACTTCATGCCCAAACCCGTCATGGACAAGGTGTGGGCCTATTTCGACTCGGTGGGGCCGCTGGTCGGTCGGTCCTGGCCGATCACGTATCGCGCCGAGGAGTCCGAGCGGGTCACGACGCTGCGACAGTTTGGGGTGCTCCGCTTCACCTCATTGATCTATGCCCACAAACCGCAGATGGCAGCCTGGCTGAACCAGTGGGCCGCCCAGTTCGCCGCCCAGACTCCGGACTGCATTCACACCGCCACCTTCTTTCCCGAACCCAATGCCGTCGACTACGTGCGCGAGGCGATCGAGGCGGGCGCGGGCATCTTCAAGGTCCACATTCAGGTCGGGGCCTTCTCCCCCACCGATCCACTACTCGCTCCGGTATGGGGTCTCATCGAGGGCGCCGGACTTCCCGTGGTGATCCATTGCGGCTCCGGTCCGGCGCCGGGCGAATTCACCGGGCCTGAGCCAATCCGGGCGCTGCTGAGAAAGTTCCCGCAACTACGCCTGATCATCGCGCATATGGGCATGCCCGAGTACGCCGATTTCCTCGACATCTGTGCGCAGCATGACGAGGTGCGTCTCGACACCACGATGGCCTTCACCACGTTCTCCAACGAGAGGGCACCGTTTCCGGAATCCGACTTCCCGCGGCTTAGGGACCTGGGCCACAAGATCCTCTTCGGCAGCGACTTCCCCAACATCCCCTACGGGTATGCCGAGGCGATCACCGCGCTGCGGGAAATCCCCGGTGTCGACGACGACTGGGTGCGCGGTGTCCTCTACCGCAATGGCGCAGCGTTATTTGGACTAGACCGAACGCTATGAGCGGTATCCCGTTGCCGTAGAAGATGATCGATGACAAATGCGGCGTCTCTGCCGACCCCACGCAGCGTCGCCGACGACAACGACCGTTGCCATTCCAGTCCGACGTAACCCAACCCTTGATGAGTCGTCGACACACCATTGCGGTGCCGCGGAACACCTGACGCATCCAGCGCGCCAAGGCCAACAAGGTAGTCGACGTTCGGGCGGTATCCCGTCGCCCACACGATCGCATCCACAGATTCGGTGCTGCCGTCGGCCCACACCACCCCATCGCCAAGCAGGCGCGTGAACATCTTTCGGCAATCGGGACGACCCGCGTTGAATGCCGCACGGTAGCGACCGTCGTCGAACACTGGGGCGGTCGGTCGACGCGGCAGCCAAGACCCCACCGGGGCGGTATCGAGACCCGTTCGTGTGTACCAGAAATGCATGTCTAGCCCGAACGGGCGTTGAGGTACGAGACGCAGACGTCCACGCGTAGCGAGCGTGACCGTCGCCGTATCCGCGAGTTCCACCGCGATCTGCACGGCCGAGTTTCCCGCCCCAACCACCACCACCCGCTCACCGGCGAACGATGCTGCATCGCGGTACTGCCCGGCATGCAGCAGACGACCGCGGTAGGTCTCTGCCCCGGAAATAACCGGCGTGTAGGGATTTCCGTGGGTGCCCGTCGCCGAGATAACGATCGGCGCGACGAATGCGTCGCCGCCGTCGGCGGTCACCGTGTATTCGGCCGCCTTCCTGCCGACTCGTGTCACTCGGGAATACGACCGCACCTCTACGTCGAGCCGCGCCGCGTAGTCGCTCAGATATCCAATTACCTCATCACGCCGCGGGTAGCGATCGGGGTCACCGGGGAAGGGCCTGCCCACCACGCCGGAGTATCGGGCCGGGCTGAACAACGTCAGACTGTCGTAGTAGTGCTTCCACGCACCACCGGATTCGGAACCCGACTCCAGGACGATCGGACGTAATCCCCTGTCCGTCAGTGCTGTTGCAGCGGCGAGCCCCGCCTGCCCAGCGCCAATCACCACCGCATCCCACATGTGCCGCACGTCAACCCCCCACGGGAACGAGGAGCCCGGCCCGATACTGCTCGCGCACCTTGAGCCGCTGACGTTTTCCGCTTGTGGTCAGCGGAATCGTTCGGGCCGGCACCACCACGACCTCGTCAAGGGAGAACCCGAAGGCCGCACGGACGCCACTGGTTATCCGCGTGCGAAGCTCCTCATACTCATCCGCCGCCACCCTGGTTCCGACGACAGCGATCAACGACTCGCGAGCCCGCTGTTCGTCGAGCAGCGAGAAGACAACGGAAACCCCTCCGGCGCCGGATATCCGGTCGATCTCCCGTTCGACGTCGTATGGCGGGAAATTGCGCCCACGCACGATGAGCATCTCCTTGCGGCGGCCCACTACAAACAGTTCACCATCGGTGAGAAACCCTCGGTCCCCGGTGTCGTGCCATCCGTCCTCGGGGGCGGCGACCCCTCCCTCCGGGGTCAAGTAGCCCAGCATCACCGACGGCCCACTCACCTGAATATCGCCCACGGCACCGTCGGACAACGGCTTGCCATCGGGCGCACTGATCCGCAACTGCAGGCCATCGACGACCTGCCCGCACGACACGGCGGGCTGATCGTCATCCGGGTGCCTCCAGGCGCGCACCCTGCCGAAGGATGACGAATCCGATGAACACGGCTGCAGTGCAACGGTTGTCGCGAGCACCGTCTCGGCCATCCCGTAACACGGGACCAGTACATCTGTCCGCATCCCCAGCGGCGCCAGCCGTTCGGTGGCGTCACGCAACACCGTGTACGGAATGGGTTCGGCACCGACGTAGGCGTGACGAAGACCAGACAAGTCGATATCGGCCGACGCGCCACCGCGCGTGATCGCGTCAGAGACGGCCCGATATGCGAATGGTGGGCCCGCGGTGTGGGTCGACCCGTGATGGGTCATATGTCGTATCCAGGACAGCGGATCTCGTAGGAACCCCATCGGGGTCATCACCCCGACCCGCAGGCCGTAGAGAAGCGCGGCCAGCACCTGGATGAAACCCATATCGTGGTACAGCGGCAGCCAACTGAACACCCGATCCCGACCCCGTAATACCCTTGTCCCGTACGCGATTGCGCTGGAATTGTGCACCACATTGCCGTGAGTCAACAGCACCGCCTTCGGCGCCGACGTAGAGCCGGAGGTGAGCTGGATGTGGTGGATGTCGCCGGGGTCGGGGTGCGAACCCAGCGACCAATCCATCGGATCGGGGTCGGTCAGCTCGTTATACGTCACGACGACCGGGTGCGCGATGGCCACCGCCACCCGCGGTTGCGTGATGACCATTGCCGGGCTCAGCACTCCCAGCGCCGCACGTAGGTGTGCCACGCCCGCGGATTCCGGTCGCGAAGGGGTCGGCGGCGGTGCAATTGCGCACGGTACCGCGCCCAACAGCAGCACAGCTAGCAATGTAGTGAGGTACTCCTCGTCGCTCGCGGCGATCATCGCCACCCGATCGCCGCGCCCAAGGCCTCGAGCTCGCAATGCCGCCGCGCGAATCCGGATGGTACGAACCAGATTCACTCCCGCCAGCGTGTACAGGTGGGTACGCGAGTCATAGAAGTCGATCTGCTCCAGATCGGATCGCAACAAGGTGACGTAGTCGATCGCACCGGACACCATGGCCGGAGCATTCGCCTTCACATGCTGACGAATCGAGTGAGCGCTCATGCCTGTTCGCGGCGTATCGCCTTATCACGGAGTCGCTGCCGGATGAACGTTCCGATATCACCCACCACCGTGAACGCGAACGCTTCCTCTTCCGGAATGAACGCCGTGAATCTGTCTTCTAGGTCGTTCATCAGCGCCATCAACACCACGGAGTCGATGGGGAGGCTGAGCAGTGGCGTGTTGGCATCGACGGCATCTAGATCGACAAGCGCCAGATCCTCCGGAGGCAGCAGCTTGGTCAGGGAGTCCCGGAGCGCATCGATAACGTCCATATCACTGGGAAGCACTGCGATTTCGGTCATTGGTTCTCCTTCTCCAGCAGCACGCCGTCTTCGAGATGCAGCGCCCGATCGGCGATATCCGTGAGACGCAGATCGTGGGTCACGATCACCACCGCTGCCCCTTGAGTTCTCGCCGCGTCCGCGAGCTGCTCGGCCACCTTCTTACCGGTGGCCGAATCCAGGTTCGCCGTCGGCTCGTCGGCGAGGACCAGACCGGGGCGCGCCACCAATGCACGCGCCGCGGCGACTCGTTGTTTCTCTCCACCCGAGAGCGCCGACGGACGATGATTGGTCCGATGCGCCAATCCGAGCTCGGCCAGCAGCTCCCGAGCCCGCGACATGGCGGCGTCCTTCCCGACCCCGGCATAGCGCAACGGCAGCGCCACATTCTCCGCACTCGTCAACGCATTAAGCAGGTTGTACTCCTGGAACAGAAACCCGAGATATCGCAGTCGAAGACGCGCACGTTCCCGCTCATCGAGTTCGCCGACGTCCTGGCCACCGATCCTGACTGTCCCCGACCGCGGGGTCAGTAGTAGCCCCATGACCAAGAGCGCAGTGGTCTTGCCACCACCCGATGGGCCGACGACCAGCACTACCTCACCCGGTTTCACCGTCAGATCCAGGCCCCGGAGTGCACGCACCGCCGCATCGCCGGTTCCATACTGGTGCTCGATGCCCTCCAGCTGCAGCACGGGATCATTTGACATGCTTGGGCTTTCAGAGCTGTTCATCGCGCTCACCTCCGGAACGCCTGAGCGGGATCGATACGTGTTACCCGCCGGACCGGGATCAGCGATCCGATGATCGCCATGATGCCGGTGGCCGCAGCCATGGCGGCCAGCATGGTGGGAGTTACCTCCACAGTGACGTCTCCCAACCGATCTTTCACCAGGAACTGCACCCCGTAGGTGACTCCCGCACCCACCAGGTATCCGAGCCCGGCGATCAGCGCGGCCTGGGTAATCACGGTGCGGCACAACTGTGCCGGCCGAACACCCAGCGCGCGCAGCACTCCGAAATCACTCATCTGCTCGGTGGTCACCGCGAGAACCGTCAAACCCACAAGTGCCACCCCGACCAGTGCCGCGATCCCGATCATTGTCTTCAGCGGCCGCCCGATCATCGAGATGACAATTGCTCGGCTGTTCTCGGCGAAGGTGTCCGAGGTGAGCGCATCCATACCCGGCGCCGCCTCTCGGACGGCACCCGCTACCTGGTCCGCGGTGAACCCATCGGCAGGCTGAACAAGGAAGTAGGACACACGACTTCCCGCCCGCAGCAGGTGAGCCGCGTCCGGCAAGGAAATGAACGCGTAGAAGTTGCCCACAGCGGCTGTCTGGTTGGACAACCCCACCACCGTGAAATCACCGTCGACGAGCTGCACCGTGTCACCGACATGGATCTTGTTCTTCTTGGCCAGCACCCGGTCCAGTACGACCTCGCCGGAACCAGACACATTGCGGCCCTCCGACAACGACCACGGGCCACCCACACCGGTGGCCGTGTCGTATCCGACGACGAAGTACGCGGTATGTCCGCCATCGTGCACGAAATCGGATGGCAGGCCGAGAATCGGATCCGCCGATCGCACGCCGGGGACCTTCAGCAACCGGTCCCTACCATCAGCGGGCAGCCACGACACAGCGCGAAACATCTGGGAGACACCCGGCTGAACCACCCACACCGCCCCCTTGGAGTGGTCGATGTAGGTGGTCACCTGATTCGTGGTGCCGACGAAGATGCCGGACATCACCAGCACCAGGATAACCGCGACAGCGACCCCGATAACCGAAAGGACGAACCGGGCACGCTCCGCGACAAGGTTCTTGACGGCGACGATCATCGGACAATTCCGCCCGCCATGGCACGCAATCTCTTTACCGCCCTGCTGGTGACCGCGATGACTCTGTCGACATCCTCGGGTGACACGCCCGGGCCCAGAGAGAAGCGCACGGTACCGCGCGCCTGATCTTCGGTCAGCCGCATCGCCTGCAGCACATGCGAAACCGAGTCTTCTCCGGCATGACAGGCCGATCCGGTGGACACGTAGATCCCGTGCATATCGAGATCGTCGGCGAGGGTGTCGGCACGGATACCGTCGAAGCGCACGCTGATGGTCTCCTCCAGTACCGGTTCGGCCACGTTCAGATGGACACCGCCCACCGCGCGCAACCCATCGAGCAGCTGCTCGCGTCGGTCTCGCATTCCCAGCCGATAACCCATCGACGTCTTACGTAGACACACATCGACCGCGGCGGCCATACCGAGTGCTCCGGGCACGTTTTCCGTACCTGCGCGCAGCCGGTTCTCCTGAGGCCCACCGCGCATCACCGGCAGCAGCCGATGCCCGCGCCGCACCAGCAGTGCGCCCATTCCGCGCGGGCCACCAAACTTATGCGCCGACACCGAGATCATCGTGGCACCAACACTTGTCAGGTCGAGCTTGCCTGCGGTGTGTACGGCGTCGACGTGGAACGCGGCAGCCGATTGCACCGCGATATCGGCGATCGCCCGGATGGGCTGGATGGCGCCGGTCTCGTTGTTGGCGTGCATCACCGAGACCAGCGCGGTGTCGGGGCGCAGCGCACGCGCCACCGCCTCGGAATCGACATGTCCCGACGGGGCCGGATCCACGAAGGTCACCTCGACGCCCAGGTCTTGCAGCGCCTGGGCATTCGCGAGGACCGCGGGATGTTCAATGGAAGACGTCACCAGATGGCCCCGAAATCCCACCGCTGCAAAGGTTCCCCACAGCGCCAGGGTGTTCGCCTCACTACCGCCGGCGGTCAAAACCACCTCATCGGCGTCGGCCTCGAACATCAGCGCGATGGTCTGCCGTGCATCCGTCAATGCGTCAGCGGCCTCACGGCCGGCGCCGTGGCGGCTCGACGGATTACCGACCAGCCGGTGGCCGTCCTCCATGGCCTGCGCCGCACGCGGATGCAGGGGTGCCGTGGCTGCGTAGTCCAGGTAGATCTCCGACGGGACCACTTCCGCGGATGGACATGGTGGGTTAAGAACCAGGGACGGTGCTGACATCTTCGTGGATTCCGTTGCGGTAGTTGTTGGCTAGACGTTGAGCGACGTCAGCTCCGAGGGCGGCGACGTGCTGCTGTTCCGGCGAGAGGCCTCCCGACCATTCGGCCACCTGGGTCGCCTCGATGGTCGCGATCGTTTCCACCGGCATCCCGGTGAGACGCTCGGTGAGAATGGACGCCACGGCCAGCGAGGCCGAGCATCCGTATGCTTCGAATCCGATCTGGCTGATGGCTTCGTCCCGGATGAGTGCGCTCAGCAGGATCTGGTCCCCGCACACCGGGTTCCCGATGAACGCGGTGACATCGGCCTGCGTCAGGCGGCCCGAGTTGCGGGGGTTGGTGAAGTGGTCGACCACCATCGGACTGAACCGGGGCACTAGACGCCCGCCCCGGTCTCCACCAGCTGGCACTCGGCGACGACTTCCCTTGAGTCGATGTACTTTTCGATACTCACGGCGCAGCAGCCCAATTCGGCGCCCTGGCGGCGCCGCCGGAACTTCACCGTCTGACCGGTGCGGCCGCACGGGCAGTCCCCCTCGTCCACCTCACCGATATCGTCGGAGAGCAGGAATCCCGGGTATGCGGTGTTCAGTGCGTCGAGGATCGCTATCCCACCGGTCTTTCCGGGCTCCAGCTCGACGGAGGCATCGGTGACGTCCCGGATCGAGATGTAGCACCACGGCGGCACATGCTTGCGCTGATGCTCGCATTCGATGGCGAGCATGTTCGACTCGATCATCCCGTACATGTCGCGGATGCGAGTGCGGTCGATGCCCAGCACTCGTTGCGCCTTCTCGTTGAAGTCTTCTCGGCTGATGGAGTTGCCCGTGTACTGCTTCCAGCCGCCCAGCATGATGATCATCGATTCAGGGTCGAGCGCGAGCGGAATTTCCTCCAGCTCCAGGTATTTAAGGAACCGAGCGATGATGAACGGCGGGCCGATGAGGTGCCTGGTCATCCTCCCCTCCCAGCTCCGTAGCTGCGCCAACGCCTCCTCGGGGTCGAAGGAGTATTCGCGCACGATGTAGCGGTGGTCGTCGAGCATCCCGGTAAGGAGATTGAAGATCTTGACCATCCCCATCTCGGGCACCTCGGCGGTGGACGGGCATAGGAACAGACCCGCTCCCTGCGAGATACCGAAGAAGTCGCGGTAACCACCGAAGATTCCGACCGATGCCCGGGTCACCGTCGTCGAATCGCGCCGCGCCACCGACGGCACGCCGCTCGTGCCCGTCGACCGGATCTCGATCTCGACATCCTCGAGCCCGCAGCTCATGAGCACATGCGCCCCAGCCTGTTTGAACATGCTGACCGGAAGCAGGGGTATGCGATGCAGGTCAGCCGACTCGCGAATGTCACTCGGGGTAAGGCCGACGGCCTCACACTGGGCGCGGTAGAAACCGTTGCGCTCGACATGGAACGCGAATGATTCGCGCACCACATCCGTCAGCGATTCTTGCCACTCGTCACGCGAGACCCGGAGAGCTTCCCCGGGCATCCCCAGCATGGTGACCAACTTCACTGCATATCTCCTTTGACCGCCTAGCCCACAGGGGGCACCGGTGGAGTGGTCGAATCATGGTGAGGAAAAGTTCCCGCAGACTTTCCGGGGTCTGTGGAAGAGTCCGGACCATGGCTGACGAACCATTGCGCGATGACCACCTGGAGCTACTGAGGAGGCGTGCGCTCACCGAAGATGCGGCTCGGCCCGACGCGGTTGCACGTCGTCACGCCGCTGACGGGCGCACCGCTCGTGAGAACATCGCCGACCTGGTCGATGACGGCTCGTTCGTGGAGTACGGGCGCTTCGCTATCGCCGCCCAACGCGGGCGGCGGGAGGTCGCCGATCTGATCGCCCGCACACCCGCCGATGGTCTGGTGGCCGGGACCGCACGAATCAACGGCAATCCGTGTGCCGTGCTGTCCTATGACTACACCGTGCTGGCCGGAACGCAGGGTGCGCTCGGACACCAGAAGAAGGACAGGCTCTTCGATCTCATCGAGCGCATGAAGCTGCCGACGGTCTTCTTCTCCGAGGGTGGCGGCGGACGTCCCGGCGACACCGATTACCCCGTGGTCTCGATGCTCGATGTCCGCGCATTCAAGTTGTGGGCGGCGCTATCGGGGGTCGTGCCGCGGATCTCGGTGGTCAAGGGCCGGTGCTTCGCCGGCAATGCCGTGATCGCGGGATGCTCGGATCTGATCGTGGCAACCAAGGACACATCCATCGGTATGGGTGGTCCGGCAATGATCGCGGGCGGAGGACTCGGCGACGTGCCTCCGGATGAGGTGGGACCGCTGTCGGTCCAGTCGCCCAATGGTGTCGTCGATGTGGTCGTGGAGGATGAAGAGCAGGCCGTCGCCGTCGCCAAACGGCTTCTCGGCTACTTCCAGGGTTCGGTAGATCCCGGATCAGAAGCCGACCAAACCGTCTTGCGGACAATGATTCCCGAGCGCGCGCGACGCGCATATCCGGTAGCACCCATCATCGAAACGCTTGCCGATGAAGGCTCGGTGACGTTCCTGCGAGAGAAGTTCGCTCCCGAGATGGTGACAGCGCTCGCGCGCATCGAGGGCCGAGCCATTGGCGTGCTCGCCAACAACTCCATGGTGATGGCCGGAGCAATCACGGCCGCCGCATCCGATAAGGCCGCGCGCTTCCTGCAGCTGTGCGACGCATTCGAGCTGCCGGTGCTCTCGCTGGTCGACTGTCCTGGATACATGGTGGGTCCCGCCGCGGAGGCGGATGCGTTGGTGCGGCGCGCGTCGCGCATGCTCGTTGCCGGCGCGGCATTGCGAGTGCCGCTGGTCGCGGTCATCCTGCGTCGCGGGTATGGCCTCGGCGCGCAGGCCATGACCGGTGGCAGTCTGCACGAACCGCTGCTGACGGTGGCGTGGCCGGGTGCGCATCTCGGTCCCATGGGCCTGGAAGGCGCGGTGCGTCTGGGGCTGCGCAAGGAGCTGGAGGCGATTCCCGATGAGGCCGCTCGCGAAGAGGCCGTGCGTCAGGCCACCGCCGCTGCGCAAGAGAATGCCAAGGCGCTCAACGCCGCTCAGATATTCGAGATCGACGACGTGATCGACCCTGCCGATACGCGGTCGCTCGTCGCATCGACTTTCGCCGCGGCCACGCGGGAGCCGCTGCCGCCACGCAGAGCCGTCGTCGATACGTGGTAACTCCTTAGCGGAATGCCTCAGCCGGCACTCGGAACCCAGTTGCCGTGGAATCCGCTTGGCACCCGATATGGAACACGAACTCTCCCAGGGCCTTATCCCTTCCGAAGGAACGAACCGCGGTGCCGCCCCCGACGAAATCGTGCCTGTACAGGGTGCTCTCGGCCCGCTGAACAGATGCAATGAACCGCTACTGGGGCGCCCCCACGAACTCACGCTTTCCGTATTGGATAGTGGCGTTCTGCCAGCTGCCACCGGCAGCATGGACCAGGCGCCGGGCGATGTCGACATCGTTGACGTCCGCGATCAGCATCAACCAGTTATCTTCGGTGACGGACCCGCCGACCAGCGCCTCGCGCGCAGCGGTGTCCGCGGTCAGCGCGTCGTGGAACCGCACCCGATCGATGCCCGGAACCTCCACGGCCACCGCATTTATCCCGGCATCCCCGGCCTGCAGGTATTCGAAGGTGAGCACCGATTCCTGACCGTACTGTCGACGTACCTGTTCACCGATGCGTTGCAGATCATCGCGGTCCACGCAGGCAAGTTCGAAGGCACGCGAACGCTCGTATGTCATGCGGTTGTTGTCCTGGGACCAGTACACACCGTCGACCGGTGTCGATCGCACGGGGAGAACGAGATTCTGGACGGTCATCGCGCTCACTTGCAGCGAGAAGTCATCAAGTGGGTCGTGCAGACGTCCATCCGCGGGATCGGTGATGATCGCGGTGTTGTTTGTGGCGAAGAGCTCGGCTTGCGGCCGGGCCGGATCCCCCGGAACGCATGCCTGCGGGTCGGCATGGGCGTATCCCGCGGGCAGCCCAGCCGCGATGAGCGCCAGCACCGCCACTCCGATCGCGATCATGCGCGTCACGCGACCCATTATTCCGACACGCCGTCTCATGGCGGAAGTATGCGATACGAATCCGCCACCGCACGGCGTGTCGAAGCACCCGGTACGAACGATTTGACGTCAAGCGCACTTGAGATCCTAGGTTGAGGATCCATGACCTCGATCCACGATCCGTCCATCCGCCGGTTCCTCGACTCGACCCCCGCTCTGGTGGGGCAACTCGGTTACCTCGGACCCGACGGACGACCGCTGATTCTGCCCATCTGGTATCAGCTGGCCGACGATCACCTACAGTTCGTCACTCATCTGAACAGCTTGAAAGTCAGGGCATTACAACGTGATCCGCGCGTGGTGATCACCGTGGCGACACCGACCGAGCCTTACCGCTATGTGCAGGTTCAGGGCGATGCCAAGGTGGACCCCGACGAATCGACGGTCCGCGCCACCCTGATCGATATCACCGCCCGGTATCTGGGAGCAGCCCGCGCCGAGGCCTACGTTCACGAGCATCACAGTGCGCCCGGCGAGGCTCTCGTGCGTATCCATCCCCTCCGCGTCCACTCGGCGCTCTGACATTCCGGGGAGGCTCACGATGTACACCATCACCATCAACGGCGCACAGATCAGCTTCGACGACCAGGGGCTCGACGACGGACCCGCGATCCTGCTGCTCAGCGGCTGGGGACACGACCACCGCGCGTATGACGAGCTACTGCCCCACCTCGTCCCGCACCACCGCGTCCTTCGCATGGACTGGCGTGGCCATGGGATCGACCGCACGCCGGTTGCCGATTTTGGTCTTGCAGAACAGGTTTCAGATGTCATCGGACTACTCGATGCCCTGAGCGTGCAGACAATTGTCCCCGTGGCTCATGCCCATGCCGGGTGGACGGCGCTGGAACTCGCCGAACTTCTCGGCGCCGTGCGGGTGCCTTCCGTCATGATTGTGGACCTGATCATGACACCGGCTCCTGCCGAATTCCTTAGCGGTATCAGGGCATTCCGCGATCCGGAAGGCTGGCAGTCCAGCCGGTTGGGGTTTCTCCGAGCGTGGCTGGCCGGTAGCGGCAATGCGGCCGTCAATCGGCATATCCGCTCGGAGATGGGCGGATTCGGGTTCGACGTGTGGGCACGCGCCGGACGCGTCATCGAGGATGCGTACGCCACCTGGGGCTCACCGATGTCGCGCATGGAAAAGCTAACCGAATCCCGGCCCGTTCATCACATCTTCTGCAACCCCGAACGCACTGCGTACGACGATCTGCACGACGAGTTCCGATCACGCAATCCGTGGTTCAGCTACACGCGCCTGGCTGGCACCACGCATTTCCCGCAGTTGGAACTGCCTGCCCAGGCTGCGAAGGAAATCGACACGTTAATCAGCGCGACCAATCGACCTCACTGACCCGTCATTGTTTTCAGGGTGGCGCCGGCGGTCTATCCGCCGTCGACCGCGAGCTCGGCAGCGGTGATGTAGCCGGCGTCATCCGACAACAGATAGGAGACAGCGCCCGCGACCTCATCTGGGGCTCCCACTCGCCCCATCGCGGTGATGGGCATGTTGCCCTCGCCCTCCTGAAATCCGGCCTGGGCCGTCATCGGGGAGTAGACGACGCCGGGGTGCATGGAGTTGACCCTGATCCTGTCGGACCCCAACCGTTTGCGCGCATCGACGGGGTTCCTCCCGGCCAACGGGAGGCGTGAGTGGCGACACCAGCGCATCACAATTGTGTTGTTGTACAAGAAGTTTGGAGATCCCTTAGATCTCGACCGAGTCCGCTTCGGCCGGCGCTTCTTCTGCGGGCGCCTGTCCGGGATGCGGCGCAAGCACAGTCGCGGGGATCACCTCAGGACCCTCGGCATGAGCGGGCACATCCAACGGGCCCGCATCTGCCGTGTCCGCGTTGTCGATCGGCAAGTACATGTGGCGCTTGAACTGCGACTGGTATGCGCCACCACCACCGATCTTCACGCCGCCTCCTTCACCACTGGAGACAGGGGTGCCATCGGGCAGCGTGACGGCGGTATGACCGCCGTTCCAGCCAATTACCAGTGCACCAGGAGCGGTGCCGTACTTGAAACCACGTGCGAGAAGCGCGCGCTCCTGGTTCCCGGTGTTGAACCGAGAACCGAACGCGGGGCGATCGGTGGCGACGTTGGACACCCAGGAGGCAAGGCCGGAGCAGTCAGTGCCTCGTGAGGTGTCTCCGCCCGAGACATACGGCGTACCCGAAACCTGATGGATAAACGCCAGCAAAGCAGCGAGATCAGACATGAGACGGGACGCTAACAACCAGCTTGACGACCTACCAAAATATGTGGCTTCCGTCATATTTGCTGTAAATTATGACGGGAATTACTGTCCGCCAACGTCTTACTGATTACGGTAGCGCATGTGTAGTGGTTCGTCTAGTCAGGCAAAATCGCAGGACATCATGGGTTTATTGAATGTTCCACGACTTCGATTCATAATTTGCTGCACCCTAACCACATTGGTCACTTTTCCTGCACATCTGCGCATCTCTTGTATTAACGCAGGAAATTTTCTGTTACCTATCCCACCTTTCAGCCGGCACACGTCCCACTCCTTGAGACGCCAGGCGCGCTACCACTTTCGCCGATCCGTGCGTTCCGATTCCGCATGAAATAGACGGAATGCCCACTTATCGCGGACGATGGCCGCGCGCCCCGACTCAAGCATGTGAATCCGCTACCCGCCCAAAGGTTTGTGCCGTGTGGATCTCCCGCACGCACCACTGACGCCCGGATAGGGCTCGTCAAATAGTGCACCTCGGCGTAGTGCTCAAGGTCTTCACCTGACAGGTCAGCGGCGGGCATATCGTGAATATCTCGACAAGCCTTGTCGATCAGGATAATTCGCAAATTCCGCGGTGTCGGCCTGATTGACCGAGAGTGGTCTATACGCGGTGTCGCGGTCTGCACGTCGACGGTGGACAGAGCACCGGACATTGAAATTCACAGCAGCGCAACGGCAATCGAAAAACATACGAGATCAGGGCAGTGGCGACACCAAGTGAGGATCGTTAGCAGATCGCTCACTACCAAGTGTCGCCACCACTCGCCGGGCGGCTAGCAGGCCAACGTGACGTACGCGACCTTCTGCCCGGCGCTGGGAACCGTCGTCGGCTGGTTCCGCATGTTCCGTCCCGGTTGCACATTCGAGACCCCGGACTGCCGTGTCACTCCTTGGACAGTGCACTCCGCCGGATGGTCCGACCCCACCTTGGTGACGATCACCCGGTACCCGTTGGATTTGAGGTCGCTGATGACGGCGTCCGTATCCGACGTGGGTCCTGCGAATGCAGCGGCCGCTGTCGCCAAGGACAGTCCTGCGGCGCCAACTACTGCGAGCGTCGCGGTCATGATCTTCTTCATGGGTGGTGCTCCTTCTGCGTCTTCGAAGATGAAGCCACTAGACGTGGTTACTAACCGTTGTTCTTGTTGGTGCCATACGGCACGTGCGGGTTGGTGCCCAGCGGGACCAGCGGGTTGGCACCTTCGTAAGTCGGCTGGTGCACACCCTGCTCGTAGACCACGTCCCCGGGCGCCACGCACGGGCGCAGCTCGGTGGCGTTGACGCTGGTCTCGCTGGCGTAACACACGGGGGGAGGCGTCGGACCCGCCAACGCTATCGGTGCGCCCATGATGCCGACCGCGAGCGCGATACCGGCGCCGCCGAGGATTGCAGTGAGGGACTTCTTCATGTGGTGTTTCCTTCCGCTCGGTCAAATTGCTAATGGCCCGGGAAGTGAATGTCACTTGCCGAAGACATCAACGTTGATGCATTCACCCAGTTCAACGGCTTCAGAGGTCACCCAGTTCCCAACTTATGAGATGTTCGGCTGATTCTCAGCTAAATCTCAGAGTACCCCATGGGGGTTAGGGTCTGGGAAAGATGATATATAGCCGTTTACCTACCGTTAACCCGGGGTAACATTCCCAGGATTAGATCAATTGATCTACACTTCGATCATGCGATCTAATTCGGACCGCCCACCGACCTTCACGGAGGTCGCGCGCCGCGAGCAGATCGTCGCGTGCGCGATCGAAGTCATCGCGGAGGTGGGCTATCCACAGACCTCCATCCGCAAGATCGCCGAACGCGCCGGGATCGCGATGAGCGTGGTGCTGTATCACTTCGGATCCAAGGACGGACTCGTCGAGGCGGTGATCGCCGCGATGTACCAGTCGGCGCTCACCATCGTGGTGCCCGCGATGGACGCCGCGAGTACCCCCACCCAACAGCTTTCCGCGTATATCCGTTCCAGCATCACCTATTTCGATACCCACCGCGTGCAACTGACGGCACTCACCCAACTGGGGACGAGTTACAAACCCAGCGATGGTCGGCGCTTGGGCGACTTGGGACAGACACCTGAACTCGCCGAACAAATGACCGCGCTCGATCCATCAGCTATTCTCCGCGCGGGCCAGAAATCCGGCGAATTCGGCTCATTTCCAGTCGATTCCACTTCGATAGCGTTGCGAGGAGCGGTCAACGCCGTGGTCGAGAAGATCCTGAACGATCCCCAATTCGATGCGCTCGGCTATGCCGAGGACCTGGTAAAGATGTACACCCGAGTGGTCAGGAGAGTGTGATGGCCCAAGTAATCATCGCCGCCATCGGCAGTCACGGCGACGTCGCGCCGATGACCGGGATCGGCACAAGCCTCAAACAAGCGGGCCATCATGTGACCATCGCAGCGTATGGCCGTTTTTCCTCCTTGATAACCAACTGCGGCTTGGATTTTCGGGCTATTGACGAACCCGGGGCGCAGCCCGAGGAGACCGACGTCAACGTCATGAAGGGCCTTGCCGATTTCCTCGCGCCACGTGGCATGAGGATGCTCGGCACCGCGCTGCTGACCGCGCTACGCGACGAACCCGCCGACATACTGCTGCTGTCACCCTTCTCGGAGCTGGCCGGGCATCCACTCGCCGAGGCGAAAGACATTCCCTCCGTTGGGATCCGGCTACAACCATTCTCTCCCACGGCCGCGTTTCCCCCGGCGGCACTCGGCGCCTGGTCGGCGGGCTCTGCTGGCAACCGTCTCGCCTCCCATACCGGCGCCTGGCTTATCGACCGCCTCTACGGCGGGGTGGTGACCGGCTTCCGGCGAGATCTCGGTCTACCCAGCGTGGCCGCCAGATCGCTCCGCAGAAGGCGCACCGCAGCGAGCTGGCCAGTTCTGCACGGCTTCTCACCGCATATCGTGCCGCGCCCATCGGATTGGCGATCCGGCCTCGACGTCACCGGTTACTGGTGGCCGGCCGCCGATCCGCGGTGGCAGCCGTCGACCGAACTGATCGACTTTCTAGCCGCGGGTGATCCTCCGGTGTTCATCGGCCTCGGAAGCACGATGACATCGACCGAACAGGCCGTGCGCATATCCGAGATCGCCCGGGAAACCTTGCACCGGGCCGGTACTCGGGGCATCGTCCAATCCGGATGGGCGGGACTCGACGCATCCGCCGACGACATCCTGACGGTGGGCGAGGTACCTCACAGCTGGCTCTTCCCACAGACGGCAGCGGTGGTGCACCACTGCGGTGCCGGGACGACCGCAGCCGGGCTTCGCGCCGGAGTCCCGACCATCGCCGCGCCCGGCCTCGGCGATCAACCATTCTGGGCTCGGCGCCTCGATGAGCTCGGGCTCAGCGCCGCCACCATCCCGCAACGGTCTCTAACGGTCGAACGGCTTGCCACCGCGATCCACACCGCAGTCTCCGACGAGGAGCTCCAGGAACGTACCCGGCAAATCGCCGAAGTACTGACTGCCGAGGACGGTGCGGCGCAGGTAGTCCGTGTCGTCGACGAGCTGCTTCGATAGGGCCTGGGACTCAGTCCGGAATTCGGTGGACATCATCCTGGGGTTGGGCCGAGGACAACGCACGAATCCCCCACAACGCCTTCGCCAACACCAGATAGCTAGCCGGACTGGCGAAGTCGAGTCCTCCGAGTAGTTGTTTGAGCATGGTCAACACATCCCAGTAGATGCGCTCGCAGATCAAGGTAGTGCCGTCGAAGATGAAGTAGGCGGTCATGCGCACCTTGAAACTGCTGCCCGTCGCGGGTACCGCACCGAACGGCCCCCTGTGCGTCCCAAAGAGATAGAACTCGCAAACCACCGCGTCATCGGTGTGGCGGAGACGAATCATTACGTGCCGCTGATCCGGAAACGCGATCCGGGTGTCGATGTAGTACTGCCGTACCTCGTCATGGCCGTCGTACACCACACCGAGCGGAAATCAGCTCGTACCGCGGGTGTGGAAACGTTGCGAGCACGGCGTCCCAGTTCTGCTCGACCTCATCGTGGAAGTGGTCGCGAACCGTCTCCCGGGCCGATTCGGACCGCCGTCCTGCAGTGTGCACGTTCCATGAATGTCCACAAGGTATACAGAGCAGGGCTCAACGCCTCGGCGTTGAGGGCTGGCGATACGCTCCTCGATACGTACCAACGGCGGACGGATCAGACATCATGCCTCTTGTGGCCGCGATACAGCTCGACGCGACACTCGGCGACATTCCAGCCAATCTCTCTGCGTGCGAACGACTGGCCGACGAGGCCGGCCAGCGGGGTGCCAAGATCATCGCCCTCCCCGAGTTCTTCTCTACCGGAATCGGTTTCACCGAGGCACTGATCGATGCCGCACTGCCTCCGGAAGGAGCGGCAACCACACTGCTCAGCACGCTCGCCCGGCGGTATCAAGCCCTCGTCGGTGGCTCCTTCCTGTGCCGCGATCCCGATGGCGAGGTCCGCAACGCGTATCTTCTCGCCGATCCGAGTGGCGTCGTCGGACGGCATGACAAGGACCTACCCACCATGTGGGAGAACGCATTCTATGTGGGCGGCACGGACGACGGTGTGCTCACCGCCGGTCAGCACCAGATCGGTGCCGCCGTGTGCTGGGAGCTGATGCGCACCCAGACCGCTCGCCGCCTCCGCGGCCGAGTAGACCTCGCCATGACGGGCTCGGGCTGGTGGTCGGTGCCGTCCTGGACACCTCGCACGCTCTTCGATCGCATCGAGCGCACCAATGCCGCCACTGCCCGAGCCGCAGCCGCATCATTCGCTCAGTACATCGGTGCGCCGGTGGTACATGCTGCCCATGCGGGCCCGCTGACATGTGCAATGCCGTGGCTGCCCATGCCATACCGGGGCCACTTCGAAGGCTCAACGCTGATCGCCACGCCTACCGGCGAAATACTGGCCGAACGGCGCGCCGCCGACGGGCCCGGGATAGTTCTTGCCGAAGTAGCGATTGGTCGGGCTCAACCCACTCTTTCAGTACCCGAAGGATTTTGGTTACACAAACGCGGCGCTCTGCCGACCGCCGTATGGCACTACCAGCGCTGGCATGGCCGCCGTTGGTACCGACGACACGTCGCAGGACGACCCGCCAAACTTGTGGAAGAAGGACAGGTGCGATGACCACTGCCGGATATGTGCTCAGCTCCGACACCGCCATAACACTGCTCGCGGCGGGGCTCATCTTCCTTCTCTCGCTCGGACTTGGCGTCTGGAAGTACCGACAAATGATCACCAGTCCTAACCATCTCGCTCATCCCTATGTCGATATCGCGCATCGAGCCGCACTGCTCTACGCGTTCGCCACGTTGCTCACCGCAGTTTTCGTCGAGCTGAGCGCCTGGCCCGGTTGGGTGAATCTCACGGCCGCGATGGTGCTGGTGTTCTTTTTCGTGGCGGCCATCGTGAGCTACATCGTCCACGGGGCGTTGCGCGACACCACCAATCAGCTCGAAAAGCCCAGCGCTGGACTGTACCTGGCGATGGCGCTGCTCATCGCCGGAGAGACAGGCGGATTCGCAGTACTGCTCGCTGGATTCATACGTGCCCAATGGTTCTCGTGACAGCCCGCGCAGCGGTCACCACATATATGGCACCAGGCGATAGCGAGCTTTCTGCGCGTACTCAAGGTATCCGTCCAACTCTTCGGCAAGCAGCTTTTCTTCGTCGCGGATGCGCACGATAAGCACGATCAGGCCAGGTATGACGGAGACGAGCCCCCAATAGGAGCCGAGCGCAAGGGGGAAGCCGATTACCGTGACCACATTGCCGGTGTACATGGGGTGGCGTACCAGCCCGTACAGACCGGTGGAGACGAGAGTCTGGCCTGTCTCCACCTGGACGGTGGAGGCCGCGAAGCTGTTCTGAATGACCACCAGGCTCGTCACACCCAGCCCAACTGCCACCAAAACCTCACCAACCACGCAGATTACCGCCGGCGCCGACGTCCAGCCAAAGCGGTGGTCAAGGGCGCTGATCACCACCATTGCTGCCAGCGACAAGTACCAGCCGCCGATAAGAACCTTTTGCACCGTTCGGGTTTCTGCCACCGGCCCCGCGTGCTTACGCCGCTCATGCGCAGCGGGGTTTACCTGCTGCAGGTACATGGTGGGGATCCACGTCGAAAGTGCGAATACCGCCAGAAAAGCCCATGCTTGCCAGTAGTTGAACGTTCCGGCGAGCAGGAACAGCACCAAGCCGAAGACAACGAGCTCAACGAGCCCGAATGCCAACACTTTTGCAATGGCTTTCACGGATTCTCCTGTCATCCTTCGCAGCATCGAATGTCCGCCACCGGGTGGCGGGCGTCGCGGCCTACGGATCGCCGACCGCGCACACGGCCGGGCCTTCATCCGCTGAGCTTTCGCCCAGCTGCTGGGCCAAACTCCTGACTGACGGCGCATCGAACAGTGCAAGCATCGTGAGGTTGGCATCGAGGGCGGTGTTGATCGCGGCGACTACACGCATCGACCCAAGCGAATTGCCGCCCAGTTCGAAGAACGACTCATCCACTCCGACACGGTCCACACCCAGCACATGGGCGAAGATGCTGACCAGGATCTGCTCGACCAGGGTGGTCGGTGGGCGATAATTACCATCGAGTGCGGACACCGCCGCCGTGGTGGCCGGCCTGGCCGATACCGCCCCGTTGCTCCACCCACTCCATCGTTCTCGCTCGATCCGGTTCAGCAGATCTAAGGACGACAACCGGCGGCCCGGGTGCGCGGTCATCGCCGCCAGCACCTGCTTGAACCGCTCGATCAGCTCCTCAATGCTTTCCGCATCGAACACATCGGTGTCGTATTGGACGCGAAGTTCCAATTCCCGGCCCGGCCCGGCCTGCACCGCGATCGGGTAGTGATAGTAGTCGCGACTGCTGAAACCGGTGATGGTCAATCCGTCGACGCCCGACTGCGTTCCGGTGTCGGTCGGATAGTTTTCGTACACGAAAACGGTGTCGAAGAGTCTTTCCTGGCTGGTGATCCGGTGGATGTCGCTGAGCGCCACATGCTGGTGCTCGAGGGTGTCGTTGTGGGCGTTTTGTAACTGATCCAACAGATCGGCCGTGGTCATGGTCGGCGTGATCGTCGCCCGTACCGGCACTGTGTTGATCAGCAGGCCCAGCATCGATTCCGCACCAAGCACCTCAGCTGGCCTACCCGAGACGACAGCGCCGAAGGCGACATCATGCTGGCCGGTCAGCGAGCTGAGGAGCAATGCCCAGGCACCCTGCAGCACAATGTTGACGGTGGTGTGCTGCGCGCGCGCCAGTTTGGTAAGCGCGCGTGTCGTCTTCGCAGGCACCCGAAACATGTCAACGCTTCGGCGCCCAAACTGCGACTTCTGCGGAGGGCTGACGAGCATGGGAGTGTCAAAACCGGCCAGCGCCTCACGCCACGCTGCATGAGCGGCGTCGTGGTCTCGTTCGGACAGCCAGGTCACGAAGCTGCGATACGACGCGGCTGGGGGCAGCCTCATCCCGTGATAGCCGGCGAAGATCTCCTGCATCAGGATCGGCATCGACCAGCCATCGAGCACGATGTGGTGATTGGTGAGTACGAACCGGTGCCGGTCGTCCGCGATGCGGATGAGCGCAGCCCGGAATGCCGCCTGCTCGGCGAGATCGCAGACAGCGGCACGTTCGGCAATGCAGATCTGCTCGATCTGTTCATCGACATCGGCACCTGCGGTGGCTAGTTCGATGTATCGCCAGGGCGCCACGGGATCGGCGGGAATGATCTGCACCGGTTGCTCGAACTGTTCGCAGAAGCGGGCCGCCAGGTGCGGATGTCGGCCGACCACGGCCTGCACCGCATCGCGGAGCCGATTCGCGTCGAGCGCGCCGCTCAACGCGATATCGAACTGCACCGCATACACATCGTCGCCGGAGCAGTTAGCGATGGCGGCGTGATAGAGCAGGCCCTGTTGCAAGGGGGTCAGCGGTAGCACGTCGGCGATCCGGGATTGACTCTGCAGCTCATCGATCTGCTGCTGACTGAGCCTGGCTGGGGCGATGTCCGACGGGGTCAATCCGCCTCCGCCCCTTCGCACATGCGCGCAGATACCGGCCAGCGCGTCAAACCACAACCGGTTGATCCGGGTGACCGCCATACGATCCAGTGCCGTGGGCGCCCACGTCCAGGTGGCGTTCAGATGTGGGCCGGTGTCGGTGTCGATGGTGACCGCGTTGAGCTCCACGGTGTGCGGCAGCGCAATGGGCATAGCCCCGGCGCCCGCCAAGGACACGCCTTCCTGACTGAAACGCCATACATCTCCGGACGCATAGGCTGCCGGGGCGCCCAGCCGCCCAAGATAGTTGAACCCGATCGCCGGATCGGATTCCGGTAGATCCACATCGGGGTTGAGATAGCGCAGCAGCCCGTAGGTCAGTCCGTCGGGCAAGGCCCGAAGCTGTTCCTTGGCATCCTTGATCACCGCACCAAGCGCCGCATCACCACCTACCACCTGCGTCCAACGCAACCCACCGACCGCCAACGACACCGGGTACTTGGTAGTGAACCAGCCCACCGTGCGCGAGAGGTCAACATTGCGATCGGCAGCCCCATCCAGCTCCGCCAATTCCTCTTGGCGCCCGTGACCTTCCACATCGATGGCGATCGGTGCACCGCCGGTCCCCAAGTGTTGTGCCCACGCCAAGGCGAAGGCGATCAACAGGATCTCGTGCACCCCAGCGTGAAACGCCGCAGGCACCTCGCCGAGCAGCATGTGCGTAGTCTCGGCATCCAGAAACTCCGTCAAGTTTCCAGCTGTGGCGAACGTATCCTCAGTCGGTTGCGGTGCCGCCAAGCCCGAAGGGATCGCCCCCACCTGTCGCCAGGAATCCGCCTGGCGGACCACATCGGGATGGCGTGCGTATTCAGCCAGCCGGTCGGCCCACCGCTGGAACGACGTTCCCGCCGGCGGTAACAGCACCTCTTGCCCACCGCGCAGCTGGGTCGAGGCGATGCTCAAGTCCTCCAACAGAATCCGCCACGACACCCCATCCACGGCCAGATGGTGAACTATCAACACCAGCTGGCTCGTGGTAGCCACCCACAATGCGCTCAGCATCACCCCGGCGGCCGGATGTAACCGTGACCGCGCCGCCACCAGTGCCTCATCGGACAACACGTCCACCGATTGCAGGCATCGATGTGCATCGATCGACCCCGCCTCGGGCACCGTCAAAATCCACCCGCCGGCGCCATCGTCCTCGGCGCGTAGCCGCAGCATCGCATGCCGATCCAGCAAGGCCTGCAACAGAATGACAACAGCCGCCTCGGTGACACCGGTGGGAGACTGCAGCACCACCGTCTGGTTGAACTCGCCAATCGGACCGTCGATCCCCTTCAGCCACTGCATGATCGGGGTCGAAACTACTGGGCCGAGACCCTCGTCGATCACGCCGTCGGTGCTGTCGACCATCCTGACCACCCGTGCCAGCCGGGCCACGGTCTGCTGGACAAAGATGTCGCGCGGTCGACCGGCCAAGCCTGCGCCATGGGCCCGCCACACCACCTGGATGGCCGAAATACTGTCACCGCCGAGGTCGAAGAATGAGTCATCGACGCCGACACGGTCCAAGCCCAGGACTTGGGCGTAGATGCCGGCCAGGATCTCCTCGACAGGGGTCGCGGGGGCGCGGTAGTGATCGATATCGGTGTATTCCGGTGCAGGCAGGGCCTTTTTGTCGAGTTTCCCGTTGACTGTCAACGGCAACGCCGTCAAGGCGACCACCGCGGCCGGCACCATGTAGTTGGGGAGACACTCGGCCAGCCGAGCGCGAATGTGGCCGGAGTCGGCGGTGCCGGTGATGTAGCCGACCAGCCGCTTATCGCCCGGGCGGTCCTCTCGGGCGATAACCACCGCCTGCTCGACATCATCCAAAGCCATTAATGCCGAATGGATTTCACCGAGCTCGATGCGATGTCCGCGGATCTTCACCTGCTCATCGCCACGCCCCACATACTGCAATCGCCCATCAGCACCCCAACACATCAAATCCCCGGTGCGATACATCCGCGATCCCGGCACCCCGAATGGGCAGGCGACAAACCGGGAGGCGGTCAGGCCTGTCCGGCCCACATAGCCATATCCCAAACCCGCACCAGCCACATACAATTCGCCGACCACCCCGGCCGGAACCGGCCGCAGCCACCCATCGAGCACGGAAAACGCGAGATGGGCCAGTGGCACACCGATCGGGCTGACCGTGCCCTCGAGATCGGTAGCGACGATCTCATGGAACGAGGCATGCACCGTTGTCTCGGTGATCCCATACATATTGACCAACCGCGGCAACACCGGATGCCGGTCCAACCACGGCTTCAAACGGTGTGGCTCCAACGCCTCACCGCCGAACACCACCACCTCGACACCGAGCTGGCCTGCCGGCTCGGTGGCCATCGCATCCACAGTTTGCAACGCATAGAACGCCGACGGCGTCTGACTCAACACACTGACCTGCTCATCGACCAGCAAGACATGGAAATCTTCGGGCGACCGTACTACCGAATCTGACACGATCACCAACCGCCCACCGTGCAGCAACGCGCCGAAAATCTCCCACACCGAAAAGTCGAACGCCAACGAGTGACTCTGTGCCCACACCTGTCCCGCCGATAGCTCCAGATCGGCCTCAAGCGCTTGTAGCAGGCGGGCCACATTCCGATGAGGAATGGCAACACCTTTGGGCACACCCGTGGTACCGGAGGTGTAAATCACATACGCAATATCGTCGGAGCTCGGCCCCACCAGCGGCGCACTAACGGGCTGGACGTTGACGGCCGGATCATCAACATCGATAACCACCACCCCGCACCTATTCAACCTATCCATGAGATCGGCGGTGGTCACGACGACAACCGGATCGGCATCATCGAGCACGAATTCCAACCGCGTATCAGGCACGGCCGGATCGATCGGCACATAGGCCGCACCGGTTTTGAGCACGCCCATTATCGCCACGATCGCCTCAATCGACCGCGAGAACAGCAGCGCCACCCGCTTACCCGGGCCCACGCCATACGCAACAAGTAAGTGCGCCAACCTATTCGATGACTCATCCAACTCCCGGTACGACAAATGGCTACCATCGGAACAGACCGCCACCGCTCCCGGAATACGGGACACCTGCTGCGCGAACAGCGCCGGAATCGACACCGATGTAACGGACCGAGCCAACTCGGCCCGATTACCCCACCCATCCAACCGGGCAAGCTCTTCGGCATCCATTACCTCGATCGCTGACAACAGCCGGTTTGGGTCGGCAGTCATCGCTTCGAGCACCCGCCGTAACCGATCGATCAGGGTCACAACACTGTGAGTGTCAAACACATCGGTGCGAAACTCGACCGTCCCCGAAATCCCCGCGGCCTCACCCGCTTCGGTCCACCCATCGGACAGCGAGAACGACAGATCCATCCGGGCCGAGTGGGTGTCCAGCGGTAGCTGGGTGAGCTGAAGATCTGCCAACGCCAATCCACCGCGAGAATCGGCGATCTGCCCGGGCACGTTTTGCCAAGCCAGCATCACCTGAATCAGTGGGTGATGGGTCAGGGATCGGCTCGGGTTCAGCCGCTCGACGAGTAACTCGAACGGCACGTCCTGATTCTCGAAAGCACCCAAACTGCGTGCCCGTACCTGAGCCAGCACTTCGGTAACGCTGGGATCCCCTGCTAGGTCGACCCGCAGCACCAAGGTGTTGACGAAGAAGCCCACCAGTTCATCGAGCGCAGGATCACGTCGTCCCGCGATCGGGAAACCCACCGCCACATCTGAACTCGCACCGAGCTTGGCCAGCAGCACCGACAGCGCCGCCTGCATCACCATGAAGCTGGTCGCGTTGTGTTCGCGAGCCAGGCGAGCAATCCGGTGCTGCAGATCCGCCGGCCAGCTCACATCCACCCTGGAGCCACGTTGGTCGGCCACCAACGGATAGGGACGGTCGGTCGGCAGCGCCAAACGTTCGGGCATCCCGGCCAGCGCGTCCTCCCAGAAGGCCAGTTGCCGGGAGATACGGCTATCGCTGTCGTCGAGTACGCCCAGCTGTGCGCGCTGCCACAGCGTGTAATCGGCGTATTGGACCGCCAACGGCTTCCAATCGGGGGCCTGCCCCACGCACCGGCTGGCATAGGCCACACCCAAATCGGCCACCAGCGGGGTGATCGACCAACCGTCGGCAGCGATGTGATGCACCACGGCCACTAACACGTGCTCGTACTCAGCGGTGCTGAAAAGCCTTGCTCGAATCGGAATCTCGGACGACAGATCGAAGCTGTACTGGGCTGATTCCTCGACGGATGCCTCCAACCTGCTTGCGGGCCATCCGGAGGCATCAACAACCTCCCAGCCGAATTCGGCCTGCTCGGCCGAGACAACCGACTGCTGAGGTATCCCCTCGACCGACGGGAACAGCGTGCGCAGGCTTTCGTGGCGATCCAGCACGTCCGCAAACGCAGCTGCCAGCGCATCGACATCAAGGAGCCCCTGCAGGCGCAGCCCCACCGTTAGGTTGTAAACTGTTGATGGCCCGTGCAATTGGTCGATGAACCACAATCGACTTTGAGCGAACGACAGTGGCATCACTGCGGGCCGTTCTCCCGCGACCAATGGCTCCAGCCGACGTTCATCACCACCGATACAGAGCATCAATTGAGCGACCGTGGGAGCGTCGAAGACAGCACGCTCCTCAAGGCCCGCATCCATGGACCGGTTGAGCGCGGCGACCAGGCGCATTGCCAGCAGTGAATCCCCGCCGAGGTCGAAAAAGGAGTCGTCGAGACCGACGCGGTCTAGGCCCAGGACTTGGGCGTAGATCCCGGCCACGATTTCCTCGGCGGGAGTGGCCGGGGCACGGTAGTGATCGATATCGGTGTATTCCGGTGCAGGCAAGGCATTTTTGTCAAGTTTTCCGTTGACCGTCAACGGAAAACTCCGCAGAACCACTACCGCGACAGGCACCATATAGGGCGGCAGCCTGTCGGCCAGCGCGGTACGCAACTCCACAGGGTCGGCGGTGCCGGTGATGTAGCCGACTAACCGCTTATCGCCGGGACGATCCTCTCGGGCGATCACCACCGCCTGCCCGACGCCGTCTAAAACCGTTAATACCGATTGGATTTCGCCGAGCTCGATGCGATGTCCGCGGATCTTGACCTGCTCATCGGCGCGCCCCAGATACTGCAGTTGCCCGTCGGACCCCCAGGACACCAGATCTCCGGTGCGATACATCCGGGTACCCGGCGCCCCGAACGGACAGGCCACAAATCGCGTGGCGGTCAACGGTGCACGGCCCAGATAGCCGTAGCCCAAAGCCGCACCGGCCACATACAACTCGCCGATCACATCAACCGATACCGGTCGCAACCACTCGTCGAGAACCGAGAACGCCAGATGCCCCAATGGCACCCCGATCGGGCTGACCGCACTCACCGTGCCGTCTACGTCAGTGGCAACGATCTCGCGGAAGGAGGTGTGCACCGTGGTCTCGGTGATCCCATACATGTTGATCAACCGCGGTGATTCCGGATGATCAGCCAACCACTCCCTCAGACGCTGAGGCTCCAGCGCCTCTCCACCAAACACCACCACATCAAGACCGAGCTGATGTGCGGGCTGGGAATGCACCGAGTCGACGGCTTGCAGCGCATAGAACGCCGAGGGCGTCTGACTCAACACACTGACGTGTTCATCAACGAGCAAGGCATGGAACTGTTCAGGTGACCGCACCACCGAATCCGAAACCACCACCAGCCGCCCACCATGCAGCAGCGCGCCGAAAATCTCCCACACCGAAAAATCGAAAGCCAACGAATGACACTGAGACCACACCTGCCCGGCCGACAGCCCCACCTCGGCATCGATTGCCTCCATCAATCGGGTCACGTTGTGGTGCGGAATGGCAACACCTTTCGGCACGCCGGTGGTGCCCGAGGTGTAGATAACGTAGGCAACATCATCGCCGCTCGGCACCAGCAGCGGCGCGCTAGCAGGTCCGTCCACCGCGATATCACCGATATCGATGACCACCAGCCCACGACCGTCCAGCCGGTCAGCCAGATCAGCGGTAGTCACCGCAACTACCGGCCCGGCATCAGCCAGCACGAATTCCAACCGCGCATCAGGCACCGACGGATCGATCGGCACATAGGCCGCACCGGTTTTGAGTACCCCCAGGATCGCAACGATCGCCTCAACCGATCGCGAAAACAGCAAGGCCACCCGCCGACCCGGGCCCACACCATGCCTAAAAAGTAAGTGCGCCAATTGATTCGAAGCCTCATCCAGCTCGCGATAGGTCATCGAGCTGTCGCCGAAACCAATCGCCACCGCCCCCGGTTCACGAGCCACCTGCGCACCAAACAACTCAGGAATCGACACCGACGTCACCGGCCGGTCCAAGGCCGCCCTGTTACCCCACACGTCCAGCTCCGTGTGCTCATCTGTGTTGCCCAGATCCATCGACACCAATCGCCTGGTGACATCGGCCGTCACTGCTGCAGTACCTCCCCCGTCATGGCCTCCAGCACTCGCTGGAAACGCTCGACTACTTTCTGCACTCGGTTCACGCCGAATACCCCGGTATCGAATTCGACACGCAGCACCAGTTCGGTGCCGGGCATTGCTTGCAAGGTCAGCGGATAGTGGTTGTACTCCCGGCCGCTGACCTCGGTGATGGCCAATCCGTCGGCCATCGATGACGCCACCGACTCCACCGGATAGTTCTGGTAGACGAACAGGGTGTCGAACAGCTGCTCGTGACCGACGGCCTGGTGGATCTCGCTGAGAGCCAGGTGCTGGTGTTCGAGGGTGTCACTGTGACGGCGCTGTAGGTCATCCAGCAGGTCGGCGATGGTGGTGGCCGGAGTGATGGTGGCCCTCACCGGCACGGTGTTGATCAGCAGGCCGACCATCGAATCTGCGCCCGGCACCTCTGCCGATCGGCCCGAGACCGCGACGCCGAAGGCGACATCGTGCCGGCCGGTCAGCCACATGAGCACCTGCGCCCAGCCGGCTTGCAGCACGGTGTTGACGGTGGTGTGTTGCGCGCGGGCCAGCTCATTGATGGCCCGAGTGGTCTCGGCGGGCAATCGGAAGGACTCGGTAGCGCGTCGTCCTGGTACCCGGCCCTTCGGAGCGACCAGAGCCGGGGTGTCGAATCCGGCGAGAACTTCACGCCAGGCTGTGCGAGCAGCATCGGCGTCCCGGTCGGCCAGCCATGTCACGAACCTGCGATACGACCCGGCGGCAGGGAGGCGCTGCCCGTAGTAGCTGGCGAATATCTCCTGCAGCAGGATCGGCAGTGACCAACCGTCGAGCACGATGTGGTGATAAGTCATCACAAACCGGTGCTCGTTATCGGCCACGCGGATCAGCGCCGAACGGAACGCCGATTGGTGGACCAGGTCGCAGACCGATGCGCGTTCACCGGCGCACAACTCCCGCATCCGCTGGTTGATATTCGTTTGTTCCGTGGATATTTCGAGGTACTGCCAGGGCACGCTGGGGTTGGCCGGGATGATCTGTACCGGTTCGTCGAATCGTTTGTCGAATCGGGCAGCCAGGTTGGGGTGGCGGTTGATCACCGTGCGTACCGCCTCGCGCAGCCGGTCGGCATCCAGTGGGCCGGTGACGGTGACATCGAGTTGCATGGCGTATACGTCATCGTCGTTGCCGCGAGTTGCATTGGCCTGGAACAGGAGTCCACGTTGCAGGGGCGTCAAGGGCAGCACGTCGGCGATCGGATGGTCCCGACTGAGCTCATCGATCTCTTGCTGGGTGAGCCGGGCGGGGGTGATATCGGACGGTGTCAGACCACCGCCGCCCTCACGGACGTGTGCGCAGATCCCGGTCAGGGCGTCGAACCACAGCCCGCTTAGGCGGCTGATCTGGGTATCGTCCAGTATCGAGGGAGCCCACGTCCAGGTGGCGTAAAGGCTTGGGCCGGATTCTGTTTCGATCGTGCTTGCGTTGAGTTCCACGGTATGCCCGAGTGGCATAGGTATGGACGCGGCAGCAGCGGACACCGCCGCTCCATCGTGGCTGACCTGCCACAGTCCAGCGAAGGATTCCGACTGGGCGGCGCCGGTCGCACCCAGCCTGCCGAGGTAGTTGAATCCGATGGTCGGATCGGATCCCGACAGGTCGATATCGGAGTTGAGGTACCGAATCAGTCCGTAGGTCATTCCCTCTGGCAGAGAGCGCAATTGTTCCTTGGCGTCTTTGATCACGCGGCCGAGTGCCGGATCGCCGGCCACCACCTGGTCCCAACGCAACCCACCGTGCGGCCTCCCGACATTCCTGCCGACATTCAAGGCCACCGGGTACTTGGTGGTGAACCAGCCCACGGTGCGGGACAGATCGATTCTTGCGGAGAGGTCGGGGAGGTCGGAAAGGTCCCCTAGATCCTCGATGCGACCGTGGCCCTCGACATCGATGGCGACCGGCAAGGTAATGCCCAGGAACTGTGTCAATGCAAGCGCATAGGCGATCAACAGAATGTCTTGAACCCCAGCGTGGAACGCGGCCGGGACTTCACCGAGCAGTGCGCGGGTCGTCTCGCTGTCCAGTGACGCCGTGAGGTGGCCGGCGGTGGCATACGTGTCCAGCTCGGGTCGCGCCGCCGTCAGCGCGGACGGGGTCGCCAACACTCGTCGCCAGCCATCGGCCTGATCCACCACGGTTGGGGCGTAAGCGTGTTCGCCGAGCAGCGACGCCCATCGTGCAAATGAGGTTCCGGTCGTCGGCAATGACACGGGTTGACCATGGCAATGCTGGCCCCAGGCGATGTTGAGATCTTCGAGCAGGATCCGCCAGGACACCGCATCGACGGCCAGGTGATGAATGATCAACACCAACTGACCGGTGGACACCACCCACAGGGCGCTGACCATCTCCCCGGCAGCCGGGTTCAGCCGCGATCGGGCCCCCATCAAGGCCTCATCGGACAACGTGTCCACCGAATCCAGATGCGCTGGCACCGAACCCTTCTCGGGTACGAGAAGCGACCAATCTCCGACATCCCCAGCAGGTCCACTCGGGTCCTCGACCCGCAACCGCAACATCGCGTGCCGGTCAAGCAGGGCACCCAAGACCATCTCAGCATCGGACTGGGTGGCTCCCGGCGGGGCTTGGACCACCACTGTCTGGTTGAACTGGTCGATCGGGCCGCCTGTGCGTTTCACGTCATACAGCCACCGCATGATCGGGGTCGCGGCCACCGCACCGATACCCTCGTCCACCGGACCGTCATCGCCGGCCACCCCGACCACTTGAGCCAGTCGGGCCACGGTCTGCTCGACGAAAATATCGCGGGGCCGACACGTCACGCCGCACGCCCGTGCCCGGGCCACCACCTGCATGGAAAGAATGCTGTCTCCGCCCAGATCGAAGAACGAGTCGTCGACCCCGACCCGATCGAGCCCGAGGACCTGGGCGTAGATACCGGCCAGCGTCTCCTCGATGGCGTCTGCAGGGGCGCGGTACCGATCGGCGTCCTGGTAGTCGGGTGCCGGTAGCGCGCGGGTGTCGAGCTTGCCGTTCACCGTCAACGGCAACGCGTCCAGGACCACGATCGCTGCCGGAACCATGTACGAGGGCAGACGATCGGTCATCGCGCTGCGCATCCCGGCCGAGTTCGCCCCGCCGGCAACTGATTCGGTGACGTAGCCGACCAGGCGTGTGGTGCCGGGATGATCCTCGCGGGCAATCACCACCGCCTGCGAGACTCCCTCCAGAGCGGCCAGCACGGCCTGAACTTCGCCGAGTTCGATGCGGTATCCGCGGATCTTGACCTGGTCATCGGCTCGACCCAGATACTGCAGCTGTCCGTCGGCGCGCCAGCTCACCAGATCGCCGGTGCGATACATGCGCGCCCCGGATGTCCCGAACGGACACGCCACGAACCGAGACGACGTCAGACCCGACCGGCCCAGATACCCGCACGCCACCCCGTCACCGGCAACGTACAGCTCGCCGACCACCCCGACCGGCACCGGTCGCAGGAACTCGTCGAGCACGAACAGCGCCGAGGTCGAGACGGGCGCACCGATGGGCGCGGCCCCGGACCCCGGCATGAGTGGCGCACTCATCGACGCGTACACCGTGATCTCGGTGGGTCCGTAGGCGTTGATCACCGTCCGCCCGGGCGCCCAACGATCAACCACCTCGCCCGGGCAGGCCTCACCGCCGAGGAGCAATGACACCGACTCCAGCCCCTGTGGGGACAATGCCCCAGCGGCCGAAGGGGTTTGGGTGAGCACGTTGATCCGCTCGCTGACCAACAGGGCATGGAAATCGTCGGGTGAACTCACGACCGACTCGGGCACCACCACCAGGCGTGCGCCGCCCAGCAGCGCCGCCCATATCTCCCACACCGAGAAGTCGAAGGCATAGGAATGGCACTGGGTCCAGACCTGGTTCTGCGGCAGGTGCTCGGGTGTTGATCGCGCCACGTGGGTCAGGTTGTGATGGGTGACGGCCACACCCTTGGGCACACCGGTGGTTCCGGAGGTGTAAATGAGATAGGCGATGTCCTCGGGGGCCGGGGCCGGGAGTGCGGTGCCGAGTTGGTAGTCCACCACGGAGTCATCGATATCCGACAGATCACCGACATCGATGATCACCAACCCACGATCGTCCAGCCGCTCGGCCAGACCGCTGGTGGTGATCGCGACGATGGGCGCGGCATCGGCCAGCATGAACTCAATCCGGGCCGCGGGTACCGCCGGGTCGATCGCGAGATACGCCGCCCCGGACTTCAGTACCGCCAGCATGGCGACGATCGCCTCCGCGGAGCGTTCCATCAGCAGCGCAACGCATTCTCCCGGGCCCGCGCCCTGCACGATGAGCATGTGCGCCAACAGGTTTGCGGCCTCGTCGAGTTGCCGATAGGTCATTGAACGCTCGCCGTGGGTGATCGCCACCGCCTCCGGGGAGTGGGTGACCCGTGCCGCGAACAATGCAGGGACCGACAACTTGGCCGGGGCCGGGGCGCTTAACGCCGCACGATTACCCATATCGTCGAGGCGGTCGTGTTCCTCGGCATCAAGCAAGTCGATCGATGACAGGTGCCGACCCGAATCCGAGGTCATCGCCATCAGCACCTGTTCGAAACGGTTGATCAGTGTTTCGATGCCGGCCGCGTCGAATACGTCGGTGCGGAACTCCACCGTCCCGACGATTCCAGCGGGCTCACCAGCGTGGGTTCGACGTTCAGCCAGAGAGAAGCTCAGATCCATGCGGGCGGTCTGCGTATCCGCAGGCATCTGGGTGACCTCCAGATCACCCAGCGCCAGTCCGGCACCGGAAGCGTTGTCGTGTCCGGGGACGTTCTGCCAACCCAGTGCCACCTGGATCAGGGGGTGATGGGTCAGGGATCGGGTCGGGTTCAGCCGCTCGACGAGCACTTCGAAAGGCACGTCTTGGTGTTCGTAGGCGGCGAGGCTGCGTGCACGCACCTGGGCCAGCAGCTCCGTCACGGTGGGATCGCCCGCCAGGTCGACCCGCAGCACCAAGGTGTTGACGAAGAACCCGATCAGCTCATCGAGCGCAGGGTCGCGGCGCCCGGCGATCGGGAACCCGACGGCGATATCGGTACTTCCGCTGAGCTTGCCCAGCAGCACTCCGAGGGCGGCCTGGAGCACCATGAAGCTGGTCGCGTTGTGCTCGCGTGCCACTCGGACCACCTGCTGCTGCAGTTCGGCGGGCCACTCCACGGCCATCGTGGCACCGCGCTGGTCGGCGGCCGGCGGGTAGGGCCGGTCGGTGGGCAGTGCCACGCGTTCGGGGAGTCCGGCCAGCGCATCCTGCCAGTAGGCAACCTGTGTCGCGACACGGCTGTGGCCGTCCTGAAGATCACCGAACTCGGCGCGCTGCCACAGCGTGTAATCGACGTACTGCACCGCCAAGGGCGCCCAACCAGGGGCTTGGCCCGCGCACCGGCTGGCGTAAGCCACCCCTAGATCGGTCACCAGCGGGGTGATCGACCAGGCGTCGGCCGCGATATGGTGCACCACCGCCGCCAGCACATGCTCGTCGCCGGTGAGACGGAAAAGTTTTGCCCGCAAAGGGATTTCAGTGGCCAGATCAAATGTGTGGCGCGCCGCGTCCCCGATGGCCTCCTGCAGCTGCGCCGCCGTCCAACCGGTGGCATCGACGACCTCCCAGCCAAAGCGGGTCCTCTCGGATGGCACGACCAACTGCTGCGGCACTCCCTTGACTGCCGAGAACAGGGTGCGCAGGCTTTCGTGGCGGGCCACCACGTCGCCCAGCGCCACACCCAACGCCTCGACATCCAGCGCCCCGCTGATTCGAAGCGCTGTCGCCATGTTGTAAACCGGTGAGGGCCCCTGCAATTGGTCCAGGAACCACAACCGGGATTGGGCGAATGACAGCGGAATTTCCGCGGGCCGCTCGCCTGCCACCAACGCGCCAAGCGTGCGCGACTCCCCACCGATACGAGGCGCCAACTGGGCCACCGTCGGCGCCTCGAACACGGTGCGCACCGCAAGACTCGCATTCAGATCGGTGTTGACCGCGGCGATCAGACGCATCGCGGACAGCGAATCCCCACCCAGATCGAAGAACGAGTCATCCACGCCGACGCGCTCCACACCCAGCACCCGCGCGTAGATTCCGGCCAGGATCTCCTCGGTGAGGGTGCCCGGTGCGCGGTAATGATCAATGTCCTGATACTCGGGTGCCGGCAGGGCACGAGTATTCAGTTTTCCGTTGGGCGTCAACGGAAGTCCCGACAATGTCACCACGGCGGCCGGAACCATATAGACCGGCAGCTGCTCGGCCAGCTGGGTTCGCAACTTGGCCGGGTTCGCCGTCCCGGTGACATAGCCGACGAGGCGTTTGTCGCCGGGGCGGTCCTCGCGAGCAATCACCGCTGCCTGCTCGACCCCGTCCAGCCCGGCCAGCACCGCCTGGATTTCCCCGAGCTCGATGCGATACCCACGGATCTTGACCTGCTCATCGGCGCGCCCCACGTACCGCAGCTGCCCATCGGCGCCCCACCGCACCAGGTCCCCGGTGCGATACATCCTTGTTCCGGCGCCCCCGAAGGGGCAGGCCACAAACCGCGAGGCGGTCAAACCCGTCCTACCCAAATATCCGACACCCACACCGCGGCCCGCGATGTACAACTCGCCAACCACACCGGCAGGCACCGGACGCAACAGCCCGTCCAGCACGAACAACGCCGCCCCTGACACCGGCGCACCGATTGGCGGTGCCCCCGACCCACCAGCCAAGGGCGCGCTCCTCGCGGCACAAATCGTGGTCTCGGTCGGACCGTACGCGTTGACCATCAACCGTCCGGGCGCCCAGCGGTCCACCAGCTCGGCCGAGCACGGCTCACCGGCCACCAACAACGCCACCGATCCCAAAGATTCGGACGAGAGCACCGCTACCGCCGAGGGGGTTTGACTCAACGCGCTGACCTGTTCAGCAACCAGCAAGGCGTTGAGGTCCGCCGGCGAGCGCGTCACCGACTCGGGCACGACGACCAACCGTCCCCCGTGCAACAGCGCGCCCCAGATCTCTTCCACCGAGGCGTCGAACGCGTAGGAATGCCACTGCGTCCACGCCCGCCCCGCCAGGAACGTATCCGGCGACCCCAACAACTGGGTCACGTTGCGATGGGTGATCGCCACACCCTTGGGGACACCGGTGGTACCCGAGGTGTAGACGATGTAGGCGATATCGTCCGGGCCCGGCACGAATAGTTCGGTGCCGGAAAGGCTCTCGATGCCGGGGGCCGCGATATCGCCGGCATCGATGATCGGCAGGCCGCACCCGGCCAGCCGATCGGCCAGGCCCACGGTGGTGATCGCGACGATCGGCACGGCGTCGGCGAGCATGAATTCGATCCGCGCGTCCGGCAGCGCGGTGTCCATCGGCAGATACGCGGCCCCGGTTTTGAGCACCGCGAGCATCGCCACGATCGCTTCCGCGGAACGCTCGGCCAGCAACGCCACGCATGCACCCGCGCCCACACCATGGGCAGCGAGCCTGTGCGCCAACCGATTTGCGGCCTCGTCGAGTTCCCGATAGGTCATGCAGCGGCCGTCGAAGCTGATCGCGACCGCCTCCGGCACACGGGCAACCTGTTCGGCGAACAATGCCGGAACTGATCGGGAGGCCGGTGCCGGGGTGGTTAATACCGTCCGGTTGCCCCACCCATCCACGCGGGAGTGCTCAGCCTCGTCGAGCAGATCGATGGACGAAAGTCGCTGAGTGGGATCGGCAGTCATCGCCGCCAACACTCGCCGCCACCGAGCGATCAGCGTTTCGATGCTGTGCGCGTCGAACACATCGGTGCGGAACTCCACCGCACCGCCGATCCCGGCGGGCTCACCGGCCTGAGTCCAGCGTTCCCCAAGGGAGAAGGTCAGATCCATGCGGGCGGTCTGGGTGTCCACCGACAGCGGAGTGACCTGCAGATCACCCAGGCTCAGCCCGTCGGCGGGACCGGTGTCCTGCCACGGCAGGTTCTGCCAGGCCAACGCCACCTGCACCAGCGGGTGATGGGTCAGGCTTCGAGTCGGGTTGAGCCGCTCGACGAGCACTTCAAAGGGCACGTCCTGATGCTCGTAGGCGGCCAGGCTGCGTTGCCGCACCTGGGCCAGCAGCTCCGCCACGGTGGGATCCCCGACCAGGTCGACGCGCAGCACCAAATTGTTGACGAAAAAGCCCACCAGCTGGTCCAGGGCTGGGTCCCGGCGTCCCGCAATCGGAAAACCCACCGCCACATCGGAATTCCCACTCAGATTGGCCAGCAGCACCGCCAAGGCGGCCTGCATCACCATGAAACTGGTCGCGCCGTGCTCACTGGCCACCGCGCGCAACTGCTGCTGCAACTCGGCCGGCCAATCCACGTCCACGGTGGAGCCGCGCTGGTCGGCAACCGGCGGGTAGGGCCTATCGGTGGGCAGCGCCACACGTTCTGGGAGTCCGGACAGCGCGTCTTCCCAATAGGCCAGCTGCGCTGAGATGGGGCTGTCACTGTCATCGAGATCACCCAGCTGCGCGCGCTGCCACAGCGTGTAATCGACGTACTGCACAGCCAAGGGCTCCCAGTCCGGAGCATGGCCATCGCACCGGCTGGCGTACGCCACACTCAGATCGCGCACCAGCGGAGTGAGCGACCATCCGTCGGCGGCAATATGGTGCACCACGGCCACCAACACGTGTTCATCCGCGGCGACACGGAAAAGACTTGCCCGCAAGGGGATTTCGGACGACAGGTCGAAGCTGTGGCAGGCCGCGGCAGTAATCGCCTCATCCAGCCGACTCGCCGGCCAGGCCGTGGCGTCAACGACATCCCAGCCGAAGTCGACCCGGTCATCGGACTCCACCACCTGCCGAGGTGTGCCCTCGGGTGCTTCGAAGCGCGTGCGCAGGCTTTCGTGACGGCCGATCAGGTCGGCCAGTGCCGCACCCAGCGCGGCGGCATCGATTCGTCCATGCAGCCGCAAGCCCACCGGCATGTTGTAAACCGGGGAGGGCCCCTGCAGCTGATCGACGAACCACAACCGGTTCTGGGCAAACGACAGTGGAATCACTGCGGGCCGATCCACCGCCACCAGCGGCTCCAGGCGACCCGCGCCCTCACCGATACGCGGCGCCAACTGGGCAACTGTCGGCGCCTCGAACAACGTGCGCGCCGCAAGGTCGGTATCCAGGCTGGCGTTGATCGCGGCGACCAGACGCATTGTCGACACGGAATCCCCACCGAGATCGAAGAACGAGTCGTCGACTCCGACGCGCTCCACATCCAGCACTCGAGCGAAGATTCCGACAAGGATCTCCTCGACTGCGCCTGCGGGCGCACGGTAGTGGTCGGCATCCCGGTAGTCCGGCGCTGGTAGCGCCCGGGCGTCGAGTTTGCCGTTAACCGTCATGGGCAGCGCCGTCAAGGCCACCACCGAGGTCGGAACCATGTAGCCCGGCAGCCGTTCGGCCAGCGCCGCGCGCGCTTTGACCGGATCGGCGGTCCCGGTGATGTAGCCGACTAGGCGCTTATCGCCCGGTTGATCCTCGCGAGCGATCACTGCCGCTTGATCCACTCCCTCCAGCGCAGTCAGCGCTGACTGGATTTCTCCGAGCTCAATGCGATACCCGCGAATCTTGACCTGCTCGTCGGCGCGGCCGAAGTAGTCCAGCTGCCCGTCAGCGCGCCAGCGCACCAGGTCGCCGGTGCGATACATACGGGTACCGGGCTCCCCGAACGGACAGGCCATGAACCGCGAGGCCGTCAAGCCCGCGCGACGCCAGTACCCCATACCGACTCCCGCACCGGCTAGGTACAACTCACCGACCACGCCCGCGGGCACCGGACGCAACCACTCATCCAGCACAAAGAACGCCGACCATGCCGTCGGCGAGCCGATCGGCGGTGATCCCGCTCCCGTGGCAAGCGGCGCGCTGGCACACAACCACATCGTGGTCTCGGTGGGGCCATAGACGTTCACCATCACTCGACCCGGCGCCCAGCGATCCACCAACTCCGGCGGGCAGGGCTCCGCGCCGATCACCAACGACACCGCCTCCAGACCATCCGTCGGCAGCATCGACACCGCCGACGGGGTTTGCGTCAGCACCGTCACCTGTTCGCGCACCAGCAGCTCGTGGAAGTCCTGCGGTGAACGGGCCACCAGCTCGGGCACCACCACCAGCCGTCCACCGTGCAGCAGCGCACCCCAGATCTCCCACACCGAGAAGTCGAACGCATACGAGTGGAATTGCGTCCACACCTGTCCCGGCTCCAGCGGCACCCCGATCTGCAGCGAGTCGAACAGCTGAGTCACGTTGCGCTGCGTGACCGCGACGCCCTTGGGTAACCCGGTGGTGCCCGAGGTGTAAATGATGTGGGCCATGTCATCCGGGGCCGGAGCCGTCAATGCCGTGCTGGGTTGGGCGGCGACGGCGGGGTCGCCGACATCGACGACTCTCAGGTCATGGCCGTTGAACCGGTCGACCAACGTCGTAGTGGTGACGGCAGCGATGGGAGCTGCATCGGACAGCATGAACTGGATACGGGCCGCCGGCAGCGCCGGATCGATCGGCAGATAGGCCGCGCCGGTCTTGAGCACCGCCAAGATCGCGACGATCCCCTCCGTCGACCGGGGGAACATCAACGCCACTCGCTCGCCGGGGCCTACCCCATGACTGACGAGCAGGTGCGCCAACCGGTTGGCCTGCTCCTCCAGCTCCCGATACGTCAGTGACCGATCCCCACAGACCAGCGCCACCGCCTCCGGAGCACGCGCCACCTGCACAGCGAACAACTCCGGCACCGACGCCGGAACCGGCAGGCTGGCCAGCACGGTCCGGTTGCCCCACCGCTGAAGGCGTGCTCGCTCGGTCTCGTCGAGTATCTCCACCGCCGACAGCGACCGACCGGGGTCGGCGGTCATCGCCTCCAGCACCGCCTCAATCCGTGTGGTGAGCGCCTCGATACCGGCCTCGTCGAAAACTGCCGTGTCGTATTCGATACGCAGGCGCAGTTCGTCACCGGGTATGGCTTGCATCGTCAGCGGATAATCGGTCGATTCGTGGGTGGTGACTTCGGTGATGGTGAACCCGTCGATGCCCGATAACGCGCTCGTGTCGACCGGGTAGTTCTCAAACACGAAGAGGGTGTCGAACAGTCGGTCGTGATCGGTGATGCGGTGGATCTCGCTGAGCGAGACATGTTGGTGTTCAAGGGTCTTGGTATGAGCGCGCTGCAGTTGATCCAGCAGGTCGATGGTGGTGGTTACCGCGGTGATCTCCGCGCGTACCGGCACAGTGTTGATCAGCAGGCCCACCATCGATTCCGCACCGGGGACCTCCGGCGGCCGGCCGGAGACCACCGCGCCGAAGGCGACGTCATGCTGGCCGGTCAGCGAGGTGAGCAGTAGCGCCCAAGCCCCCTGCAGCACGGTGTTGACGGTGGTGCGTTGCGCGCGCGCCAGCTCGCCCAGCGCCCGGGTGGTTTGTGCGGACACCCGATGCGCCCGCACACCACGGCGCCCCGACTCAGACTTTTGCGACGGGCTGACAAGGGTGGGGGCGTCAAAACCCGCCAGCACCTCACGCCAGGCCGCGCGCGCGGCCGCAAGGTCGCGATCGGCCAGCCAGCTGATGAAGCTGCGATACGGCGTGGCCGCGGGCAGCCGTTGCCCCCGGTACCCGGCGAAGATCTCCTGCAGCAGGATCGGCAGCGACCAGCCGTCGAGGACTATGTGGTGATTGGTGAGCACGACCCGGTGCCGGTCTGGTCCGGTCCGAATCAACGCCACCCGGAAGGCCGGCGGGTGGGCTAGATCGCAGACCGCAGCGCGTTCAGCGGCACACAACCGCTGGACCTGCTCCTCGGGTTCGTCGGTGTTGAAATCGATGTACTGCCACCCCGCCACGGGGTCAGCCGGGATGACCTGTACCGGCTCATGGAATTGTGCGCAGAATCGGGCCGCCAGGTGTGGATGGCGGTTGGCCACCGCCTGCACGGCATCCCGCAACCGGTGCTGATCGAGCGGGCCGTCGACCGTAATGTCCAACTGCACCACGTATAGATCGTCGTTGGGGCCATTCCCGCTGCCGCTGTGGAAGACCATCCCCTGCTGTAATGCGGTGAGCGGCAGCACGTCTGCGATCCGGTATTGCCGCTGCAATTCGTCGATCTGCAGCTGGCTCAGCCGGGCAGGCTCGATATCCGACGGGGTCAATCCGCCTCCGCCATGTCGCACATGCGCGCAGATGCCAGCCAGGGCGTCGAACCACAGTTGGCTGAGCCGGCTGATCTGGGCGTGATCGACTGTCGAGGAAGCCCACGTCCAGTTGGCTTGCAGATGCGGACCGGTATCGGTATCAAGGGCGCCGGCGTTGAGTGCCACGGTATGTGTCAACGGCATCGAAATCGCCGCGGCAGCACCGGTCGATGACAGGCCTTCCGCGGATATCCGCCACAGATCATCGGATGACTCGGTGGCCGCGCCACCCAGGCGGCCCAGGTAGTTGAAGGCGATCGTCGGGTCGGCCGTCTCCAGGTCAACGTCGGCGTTCAGGTAGCGCAGCAGACCGTAGGTCAGTGGATCGGGCAGGGAACGCAGCTGTTCCTTGGCATCCTTGATCACCGCACCCAGCGCGCCGTCACCGGCCACCACGTGGGACCAGGACAGTCCACCAACTGCCAATGACACCGGGTACTTGGCGGTGAACCACCCAACCGTGCGCGACAGGTCGACCTCGGCGGACAACTCCTCCTGCCGACCATGGCCCTCGACGTCGATGCCGACCGGCACACCACCGGTGCCTGCGAACTCCGCCACCGCCAGCCCAAAGGCGATCAACAGAATGTCTTGTGTCCCAGCGTGAAACGCTGCAGGCACCTCACCGAGCAGCATGCGAGTGGTCTCGGCATCCAGCGATACCGACAACTGCCCCGCGCTCGCGTAGGTATCCACGTCGGCGCGCGCCGCCGGCAACACCGCCGGGACCGCCGCCACCTGCCGCCACACCTGAGCCTGGCCAACCACGTTGGGATCGCCAGCGTGGCTGGCCAGGAGTTCGGCCCACCGCTGGAATGACGTCCCCGGCGCCGGCAGGACCACGGGTTGTCCACCACCGTGTTGTGCCCAGGCGATGTTGAGATCCTCCAACACAATTCGCCACGACACCCCGTCGACAGCCAGGTGGTGAACGATCAACACCAGCTGGCTCGTGGAAGTCACCCACAGCGCGCGCAACATAACCCCGACGGCCGGATCCAACCGCGACCGTGCCGCCACCACTGCCTCATCGGTCAATGTGTCCATCGATTGGAGACACGCACGTGCATCGACCGACCCTGCCTCGGGCACCATCAACGACCACCCACACACGCCGTCGTTTTCGGCGCGCAGCCGCAACATCGCATGCCGATCTAGCAAGGCCTGCAACATGGTTACGACATCGGATTCGGTAACACCCGCGGGAGCCTGCACCAGCACCGTCTGGTTGAACTCATCGACCGGGCCGTTGGTGGTTTCCACGCCTTTCAACCACCGCATGATTGGAGTGGTCAGCACCGACCCGAGACCCTCATCGACCGGGCCACGCGAGCCTGCGGCTACCTCGACTATCCGCGCCAGTCGGGCCACGCTCTGCTCGACGAAGACATCACGCGGGCGGCATACCAGGCCGGCAACCCGGGCTCGGGCCACTACCTGCATGGACAGGATGCTGTCGCCGCCAAGGTCGAAGAATGAGTCGTCAATGCCTACCCGCTCCAGCCCGAGAACCTGGGCGTAGATCCCGGCCAGCACCTCTTCCACGGCGTCTGCCGGAGCACGGTACCGATCGCCGTCGACATAGTCGGGAGCGGGAAGCGCTCGGGTATCGAGTTTTCCGTTGACTGTCAACGGAAACGCGTCCAACACCACCACCGCGACGGGCACCATATATGGCGGCAACTGCTCGGCCATCGCGGCCCGCAGCTCACCGGAATCGGCGGTCCCGGTGATGTAGCCGACCAGACGCTTGTCACCGGGTCGGTCCTCGCGGGCGATCACCGCCGCCTGCTCGACGCCGTCGAGGCCGGCCAAAGCGGCCTGCACTTCGCCAAGTTCGATGCGATGGCCGCGGATCTTGACCTGCTCGTCTGCGCGCCCCAGATACTGCAGCTGCCCATCCGGTCCCCAGCACACCAGGTCACCGGTGCGATACATCCGCACCCCGGGCCCCCCGAACGGACACGCCACAAACCGCGAGGCGGTCAAACCTGTCCGGCCCACATATCCGTAGCCCAAACCCGCACCGGCCACATACAACTCGCCGATCACACCGACCGGCACCGGCCGCAACCATTCGTCGAGCACGAACATCGCGGCTCCGGGGACCGGCGAGCCGATGGGAACGGCGTGCGGTCCCGCTTGCCCGGCACTCAGTGGCGCACTGATCGCCACACACATCGTCGTCTCCGTGGGACCGTAAGCGTTGATCATCACCCGACCGGGCGCCCACTGAGCAACCACCTCAGGCGGACAGGCCTCACCGACCACCACCAACGCCGTCGTCTCCAAGCCATCGCGCGGTAATACCCTTACTGCAGAGGGTGTTTGGGTGAGAACGTCAACATTTTCCAGTACCAGCAGTGCATGGAAGTCTTCCGGCGAGCCCGTCACATCCTCGGGGACGACCACCACCCGCCCACCACGAAGCAGTGCCCCGAAGATCTCCCACACCGACACGTCAAAGGCCAGGGAATGACTCTGGGTCCACACGCCACCGCGCGGCAGCCCGGCATCGAGTGACTCCAACAGTTGAGTCACGTTGCGGTGGGTGACCGCAACGCCTTTGGGCACACCCGTGGTACCCGAGGTGTAGATCAGATAGGCGATATCGTCCGCATTAGGCGCGGGCAGCGCACCACCGGGCGGACTGTCGGCGGCCGAGATATCTCCAATATCGATGACCGCCAAGCCATCTCTCTGCAGCCGATCGGCCAGATCCGCGGTGGTGACCGCAGCAATCGGTCCGGCATCGGCCAGCACGAACTCCAACCGCGCATCGGGAATCGCGGGATCGATCGGCAGATATGCCGCCCCGGTTTTGAGGATGGCCAGGATCGCCACAATCGCCTCGGCGGACCTTTTGGATGACAGCGCGACACTCTGTCCGGGGCCTGCCCCTCGCTCGAGCAGCAAGTGCGCCAGCCGGTTCGCGGAATCATCGAGCTCCCGGTAGGTCCACGAACTCTCGCCGCAGACTACGGCGACCGCCTCGGGAGAGCGCCTCGCATGCTCGGCGAACAACGTAGGAACCGACACCGGCCTGGGCGCCGGACGAGTCAGCGTCGCGTGGTTGCCCAGCACAGCAAGGCGGGCATGTTCATCGTCATCGAGCGGGTCCACCGACGACAACCGCACCATCGGGTCTGCAGTCATGGCCGTCAGTACTCGCTGTAGCCGAGCGATCAATGTTTCGATGGTGTCGGCGTCGAACACGTCGGTGCGGAATTCCACCGTCCCGCCGATTCCGGCCGGCTCACCGGCCTCCGTCCGGCGCTCGGCCATCGAGAAGCTGAGATCCATTCGGGCCGTGTGGGTATCCACCGGCATCTGGGTGACGCGCAGATCGCCCAACGCCATCCCGGTAGCTGAATCATCAATGTCGAGTCCGGCAATGTTCTGCCATGCCAGCGCCACCTGGATCAGTGGATGGTGAGCCAGAGACCGGGTCGGGTTCAGTCGCTCGACAAGCACTTCGAAGGGCACATCTTGGTTGTCGAAGGCGGCCAGGCTGCGCGCGCGCACCTGGGCCAGGACCTCGGCAACAGTCGGATCTCCGGCCAGGTCCACCCGCAGCACCAAGGTGTTGACGAAGAAGCCGACCAGTTCATCGAGCGCTGGATCGCGGCGTCCGGCGATCGGGAAACCCACCGCCACATCGGAACTCGCGCTGAGTTTGGATAGCAGCACCGCCAGAGCCGCCTGCATCACCATGAAGCTGGTCGCGTTGTGCTCACGGGCCACCCGGGCAACCTGCCGCTGTAACTCGACGGGCCAGTCCACCGCGATCATCGCGCCGCGCTGATCGGTCATCTGCGGGTACGGCCGATCGGTGGGCAGCGCGATGCGCTCCGGCATCCCAGCCAACGCGTCCTGCCAGTAGCTCAGCTGCCCCGCGATTCGGCTGCCGCTGTCCTGAAGATCGCCGAACTGCGCGCGCTGCCACAATGTGTAATCCGCGTACTGGACGGCCAACGGCTCCCAGCCGGGAACCTCCCCGGCGGACCGACCGGCATAGGCCATCCCCAGATCAGCAACCAGTGGAGTGATGGACCAGGCGTCGGCCGCAATGTGGTGCACCACCGCGGTGAGCACATGCTCATCCTCGGAGACACGGAAAAGTCTTGCTCTCAAGGGTATTTCGGTAGACAGATCGAAGGCGTGCCGCGAGGCGGTGTCAATGGCCTCCTGCAGCTGCCCGGCTGTCCAGCCGGTGGCGTCGACAACGGCCCAACCGAATTCGACACTTGCCGGGTCCATCACCACCTGGCCGGGGATGCCGTCGGGAGCAGCGAAAACAGTGCGCAGGCTCTCGTGACGGGACACCACATCGACCAGCGCCACACCCAACGCTTCGACATCCAGTGCTCCGTCGATCCTGAACGCGGCCGTCATGTTGTAAACCGGTGAAGGCCCCTGCAATTGGTCCAGGAACCACAACCGCGATTGGGCAAATGAAAGCGGAACCACGGCGGGCCGCTCGCCGGCCACCAACGGTTCCAGCCGCGCCGCTTCCCCGCCGATACGGCCGGCCAATTGGGCCACCGTGGGCGCGTCGAACAGGGAGCGCACCGCAATGCCAGCGTCCAACGAATTGTTGATCGCAGCGATCAGACGCATCGCGGACAGTGAATCCCCGCCCAGGTCGAAGAACGAGTCGTCGACCCCGACGCGCACGTGTCCGAGTACACGAGCGTAGATATCGGCCAGGATCTCCTCGACCGGGTTGGCCGGGGCGCGATAGTGATCGCCGTCGACGTAGTCCGGAACGGGCAAGGCGCGTCTGTCGAGTTTTCCGTTGACCGTCAGTGGCACCGCATCGATCGCGACCACCGCAGCCGGCACCATGTAGCTCGGGAGCCGCTCGACCAGCTGGGCGCGGATCTGGCCTGGGTCTGCGGTGCCGGTGACGTAACCGACCAGACGCAGGGCGGCGGGCTCGTCCTCGCGGGCGATCACCACTGCTTGGCTTACCCCGTCGAGTGCGGCCAGAGCGGCCTGGACCTCACCGAGTTCGATGCGGTACCCGCGGATCTTGACCTGCTCGTCGGCCCGCCCAAGGTATTGCACTTGGCCGTCGAAGCCCCACCGCACCAGGTCGCCGGTGCGATACATCCGAGTACCGGGCACGCCGAACGGGCAGGCCACGAACCGTGACGACGTCAAACCCGACCGGCGCCAATAACCCACGCCGACACCGCGACCGGCCACATACAACTCGCCGACCACCCCGGGCGGCACCGGACGCAACCAGGCATCGAGCACAAACAACGCCGCACCCGCCACCGGCGCGCCAATCGGTACCGCGGCCCCCGGGGTGAGCGGTGCACTGATCGAGGCGTACACCGTGGCCTCGGTAGGCCCGTAGGCGTTGATCAGCACTCGCCCGGGGCCCCAGCGGTCCACGAGCTCAGGTGGACAAGCCTCGCCTGCCACCACCAGCGCCGTCGATTCCAAACCCTGCGGCGAGATCATGCCCGCTGCCGACGGGGTCTGGCTCAACACGCTGACGTGTTCAGCGACAAGCAGCCCATGGAAGTCATCTGGTGATGCGGCAACCGGTTCGGACACCACCAGCAGGCGCGCCCCATGCAGCAGTGCGCCGAAGATCTCCCACACCGACACGTCGAAGCTGTACGAATGCCACTGCGCCCATACCTGCCCCGGGCCTGAGGGCACGTTGGCGTCGAGTGAGCCAAATAGCTCAGGAACGTTGTGGTGCTGGATGGCAACACCTTTCGGGACACCGGTGGTGCCCGATGTGTAGATGATGTAGGCGATGTCATCGGTGGCCGGACCGGCCAGCGCCGTGCTGGGCTGGGCGTCGGCAGCAGTCTCATTGATATCGATGACGGGTAGGTCAAACCCGTCTAGGCGCGACCGCCCCCGGGCCGTGGTGACCGCGACGATCGGCGCGGCATCGGCCAACATGAACTCGATGCGGGCAACCGGCAACGCCGGGTCTACCGGCACATAGGCCGCACCGGTTTTCAGTACGGCCAGAATCGCCACGATGGCCTCCGCCGACCGGGAAAACAGCAGTGCCACAACCTCGCCCGGACCGACCCCCTGGCCGGACAACAAGTGCGCAAACCGATTGGCGGCCTCATCGAGTTCTCGGTACGTCATCGACCGACCCTCGAAGGTCACCGCCACCCCATCGGGAGTGCGTGCCGCCTGCTCGGCGAACAACATCGGAATCGACTCCGCCGTCGCTGGTTTAGTCAAGACTGCCCGGTTGCTCCACTCATCCAGGCGAGCACGCGCGGCCTCGTCGAGCAGATCGATCGACGACAACGGCCGCCCCGGATCAGCGGTCATCGCCACCAAAACCGTCTTCAACCGCTCGATCAAGGACTCAACGGTCGCAAGGTCGAAGATATCGGCGTCGTATTCAACCCGAAGGCCCAACTCGCGGCCCGGCAGAGCCTGTACGGCAAGGGGGTAGTGATTGGATTCACGGAAATCGAACTCGGTGACGGCCAGGCCGTCGACGCCCAATGGCGCCGTGGTGTCGATCGGGTAGTTCTCGAACACCAAGAGTGTGTCGAACAGATTGTCCTGACCCGTCATGCGGTGAATGTCACTGAGCGCCACGTGCTGGTGCTCGAGCGTGTCATTGTGCGCATTTTGCAGCTGATGCAACAGGTCTGCGGTGGTGGTGGCCGCCCGGAACGTCGCCCGTACCGGCACCGTGTTGATCAGCAGGCCCACCATCGATTCCGCGCCGAGGACCTCGGACGGACGCCCCGAAACGGTCGTGCCGAATGCGACGTCATGCTGACCGGTCACCGAGCTGAGCAGCAATGCCCAGGCACCCTGGAGCACAGTGTTGACGGTGGTGTGATGCGAACGTGCCAGCACGCCGAGTGACAGCGTGACCTCTTCGGAGAGCTGGAAAGATTCAATGCCTCGCTGCCCCAGTACCTCTCGGCCAGTCGGACACACCAATGTGGGGGTGTCAAAACCAGCCAACGCCTCGCGCCACGCCGCTTGGGCGCCAGCTCGATCCCGTTCGGACAGCCAGGTCACGAAGCTGCGATACGACGCGGCCGGGGGCAGCCGTTGCCCACTGAAGCCGGCGAAGATCTCCTGTACCAGGATCGGCATCGACCAGCCATCGAGCACGATGTGATGGGTGGTCAGGACGAACCGGTGCCGGTCGTCAGCGATGCGGATGAGGGCGGCCCGGATAGCGGGCTGGTTCTTCAGATCGCAGACCGCGGCGCGTTCGGCGGCGCAAATCCCCCGGATCTGTTCCTCAGCGTCGGTGTTGGCGCTGGCGGTGGTGTCCAGTTCGATGTATTGCCAGGGCACTACGGGCTCGGTGGGAATGATCTGCACCGGTTGGTCGAACCGTTCGCAGAAGCGGGCCGCCAGGTGTGGATGCCGGCTGACCACGGCCTGCACCGCATCGCGGAGCCGGTTGGCGTCGAGCGAGCCGCTCAACGCAATACTCAGCTGCATCGCATACACGTCGTCCGAGCCCTGCGCGGTGCCTGCGTGGAAGAGCAGGCCCTGCTGCAAGGGGGTTAGCGGCAGCACGTCGGCGATGCGGGACTGCTGGCTCAGCTCATCGATCTGCCGCTGACTCAACTCGGCAGGGGCGATATCCGACGGAGTCAATCCGCCCCCGCCCCTTCGCACATGCGCGCAGATGCCGGTCAAGGCCTCGAACCACAATTGGCTCAGCCGACCGACTTGCGTGTGATCGAGCGCCGAGAGCGCCCACGTCCAGTCTGCGTTCAGGCATGGGCCGGTATCGGTGTCGACGGTGGCGGCGTTGAGCTCCACGGTATGTCCGAGCGGCGTGGACACCACCCCGGCGGTGCGGGTCAACGACAAGCCTTCAGGACATATCCGCCATGCATCGCCAGACCCGCCGCCCGCGGTCCCACCCAGGCGGCCCAGGTAGTTGAAGGCGATCATCGGGTCGGATTCAGTCAGATCCACATCGGGATTCAGATAGCGCAGCAGACCATAAGTCAAGCCGTCTGGCAGGGAACGAAGCTGCTCCTTGGCGTCCTTGATCACCGCACCAAGCGCGCCGTCACCGCCCACCACCTGCGTCCAACGCAACCCACCGACCGCCAACGACACTGGGTACTTGGTGGTGAACCAGCCCACCGTGCGCGAGAGGTCAACCTCGGCGGCGAGGCCTTCTTGGCGCCCGTGACCCTCCACATCGATCGCGATCGGCGCACGGCCGGTGCCTGCGAACTCGGCCACCGCCAGCCCAAAGGCGATCAACAGAATGTCTTGCGGCCCCGCGTGAAACGCTGCAGGCACCTCACCGAGCAGCATGTGCGTCGTCTCGGCATCCAGCGATACCGACAACTGCCCCGCGCTCGCGTAGGTATCCACGTCGACGCGCACCTCCGGCAACACCGCCGGGACCGCCGCCACCTGCCGCCACACCTGAGCCTGCTCCACGACTTGTGGGTGCTGCGCAGACTGAGACAGCAATTCGGCCCACCGCGCGAACGACGTCCCCGCTCCCGGCAGAATTACGGGTTGCCCGTCACGATGCTGCGCCCAGGCGATATTGCAGTCTTCCAACACAATTCGCCACGACACCCCATCAACGGCTAAGTGATGAATGATCAACACCAGTTGGCCTGTGGAGGTAACCCATAGCGCGCTGACCATCTCCCCCTCCGCCGGGTTCAACCGCGACCGCGCCGCCACCAGCGCCTCATCGGAGAGCACGTTCACGGCGCGCAGGCATCCAGCGGCATCAACCGACCCTGCCTCAGGCACAGTCAAGGACCACCCGCCTGCGCCGTCGCCCTCGGCACGCAGCCGCAACATGGCATGCCGATCTAGCAAGGCCTGCAACATGATTACGACGTCGTCCTCGGTAACATCCGCGGGGGCCTGCACCAGCACCGTCTGGTTGAACTCGTCGATCGACCCGTTTGCGCTCTCCAGGCTCTTCAACCACCGCATGATCGGGGTCGGCAGCACTGGCCCGAGACCCTCATCGACCGGCTCATCCGCACTGCCAGTCGCCGCAACTACCTGGGCCAGTCGCGCCACCGTCTGCTGGACGAAGATGTCACGCGGGCGACATACCAGGCCCGCGGCACGCGCTCGCGAGGACACCTGCATCGACAAGATGCTGTCCCCACCGAGTTCAAAGAACGAGTCGTCGATACCGACACGGTTCAGGCCCAGAATGTGAGCGTAGATACCGACCAGGATTTCCTCGGTGGTGGTGGTAGGGGCCCGATACTGGTCGATGTGTTGGTATTCCGGCGCGGGCAAGGCTCCTTTGTCGAGCTTGCCGTTGACCGTCAACGGCAAGGCAGCCAGGACCACGATCGCCGCGGGCACCATGTAGGACGGCAGCCTGTCGGCCAACGCCGCACGCAACTCAGCGGGGTCGGCGGTGCCGGTGATGTAGCCGACTAGACGCTTATCGCCCGGGCGATCCTCACGAGCGATAACCACCGCCTGTTCGACTCCGTCGAGAGCCGTTAACGTCGAATGGATTTCGCCGAGCTCGATGCGATAGCCACGGATCTTTACCTGCTCGTCAGCCCGTCCCAGGTACTGCAACTGTCCAGCGACATCCCAGGACACCAGGTCGCCAGTGCGATACATCCGCACTCCCGACCCGCCGAACGGGCAGGCCACGTATCGCGTCGCCGTCAGCGGCGCCCGGCCGACATAGCCATAGCCCAAACCCGCGCCTGCGACATACAACTCGCCCACCACACCCAGCGGAACCGGCCGCAACCAGTCATCGAGCACAAAGAACGCCAGATCGGACAACGGAACTCCGATCGGGCTGACCGTCTTCTGCACATCAGCAGCGGTGATCTCACGGAATGAGGCGTGCACCGTCGTTTCGGTGATCCCATACATATTGATCAACCTCGGCAACCCCGGATGATCGGTCAACCATGCCCCAAGACGTTGTGGCTCCAAGGCCTCCCCGCCGAACACCACCGCCTTGAGACCGAGCTGCCGACATTCGGGAAGGACCGTATCCACGGCGTGCAGCGCATAAAACGCCGACGGTGTCTGACTCAACACGCTGACGCGCTCGTTGACGAGTAAGGCGTGGAACTCTTCCGGTGAGCGCGTCGCTGAATCGGGAACCACCACCAGCCGCCCCCCATGGAGCAGGGCGCCGAAGATCTCCCACACCGAGAAGTCGAACGCCAACGAATGGCTCTGCGCCCACACCTGTCCCGGCGACAACTCCAGCTCGGCGTCGATTGCCTCCATCAACCGCGTCACGTTGTGGTGCGGAATGGCAACACCTTTGGGTACGCCGGTGGTGCCCGAGGTGTAAATCAGATACGCGATATCGTCAGGCTCGGGCTCCACAGGTAGCGCAGTACTCGGCCGGCCGTACACCGCACGGTCGTTGATATCGACAACCGTCAATCCGCGACCACCCAACCGATCCACCAGATCGGCGGTAGTCACCGCAACTACCGGCCCGGCATCGGCCAGCACGAATTCCAACCGCGCATCAGGTACCGAAGGATCGACCGGCACATACGCCGCACCGGTTTTCAGCACCCCCAGAATTGCCACGACTGCCTCGACCGAACGCGAGAACAGCAGCACCACCCGCTCGCCAGGACCCACGCCATGTCCAACAAGCAAGTGCGCCAGACGATTCGCGGCCGCATCCAGCCCGCGATACGTCATCGAACTATCACCGAAACTGACCGCCACCGCCCCCGGCTCACGGGCCACCTGCTCGGCGAACAACTTCGGAATCGACACCGGCCGGGGCCCGGGTCGGACCAACGCTCCCCGATTACCCCACACCTCGACCTGGGGGCGCTCCTCTTCATCGCGCACATCGATCGCCGAAAGCGGCCGCGCTGGGGCGGCGGTCATCGCCAACAACACTCGCTCGAACCGGTCCGCTAGAGCACGGGCATCGCAGTCGGCGAACAACTGCCCGACACCCGAGGTACTGAGGAAGAGCTCCTCGTCGTTCTTGATAAAGACCAGCCCAAACTGATCCACGAGGCCCGTGTGGGTCACGGTCCCCGATCCAGCGGCACCGGCAAAATCTGCCAACCGGGTGGTCGGAATGAAGTTGATGGCTGCACGATTCGACGCCTGCCCACCGCGCTGGAAGCCCGTCTTGCTCTCGATAGCACGTAGCGGAAAACGCTGATGCTGCAACGCTTCTTGTATCCGCCGATCGACATGTTCGCAGAAGCCGGCCACCGTGAACCCCGGTGACGTCGTCAACCTCAACGGCACGACCCCGGAGCTCATCCCGGGCACCATCAGCGCCTCCGGGCGCACCCGTCGACTCACCGGGAAATCGAGTACGACCTCAGTGCCCCCGAGCTCGCCGTGCACCAACAGCGCGCAGGCCGCAGTGATCACCGAGGCTCGACGCACCCCCAACGCGTGGGACAACTCACGGGCCTTGGCAACGACAGAAGGGGCCAGTTGGACTGGCGCAGAAGGCTCATACTCGTTGGTGCGGCGCGCGGCAACGCGTGACGCACCAAAATGCGGCTCGTTCTCGAGCGGACCGCTCTTGGTCCAATAGGCCTCATCGTCGAGGTACTCGTCGGAGGCCTCGTACTCCGCCTCGCAATCGACGAGATTCCTCAACGACCCAAAGATGGGGGGAGGAATCGGCGCGTCGGTAGCGATCGCGGAATAGACGGCGGCGATCCGATGGCAGAGGAGTCCCATGCCAATTCCGTCGGTCGCGATGTGGTGGCAGCACACGAAAAGGTAGAAATCATCGGCCCGCACCTGCATCAGCGCAAACTTGAACAACGGGCCACTCAGCGACATCGGCGTTCGTCGGATTGCAGACGCCACCCGATAAGCGTCACGCACAGGATCCGATGAACCCGTCAGGTCATGGCGAGCAACCTCAACGTCCGGATAATCAACCACCGTCTGGAAAACCTGGCCGTCTACCTCAGAGAAGGCAGCTCTGAGAGGTTCTGCCTCGCGCACCACATGACGCACCGCCCGTTCGAGGAGGGCATGCTCGATGACGCCCTCGATCCGCCCAAGCATGCCCAGCTGCCATTTGACACCGGAGCGCCCGGCCTCTTCGGCAAGCCAGATATCCAGCTGACCCCGCGTAAGCGGAAGCCCCCCATGATCACATTCCATCGGTCCCCACCCGCCGCTTACTAATCAACAGTCCGACCCTGTGCCAACCTCTCGCGCAGACTCTTCGGCCGAATGTCGGCCCAGTGTCGCTCTATGTTGTCCAGGCAGGCAGCGCGGTCCGCTTCGCCGTAAGCCACCCGCCAACCAGCTGGTACATCGACAAAGGCGGGCCACAAGCTGTGCTGCTCTTCGTCATTGACCAGAACGAAAAAGCTGCCGCTGTCATCGTCAAATGGATTGATACTCAACACTTCTCCCGAAACCATCCACACCCGATAAGTGGAACCTGTTCTAAAACTAACCGAGAATTCGTCGACGGTACGTGTTTTTAGAAAAATCGCCAATACTTGCTGAGTCGCAGCCGAGCGGGTGATGAGCGGTACCAGATTGCCCGGCATGATCGGCTCTTGAACGGTTAATTGGCTGCTAGCCGTTACCAAACCGCGCGTGAGCAGCCCGCGGCCCTGGTCGCCACTCCGGCAATGCTGATGAGGTTAGACTTTGCTGTATGGGCTGTGGCACGTATCGTGCGCCACTCGACGGGGTACCGAATGTGACCAGATTAGTTCAGTAGACACCGTGATCAGATTCGTCCCGTGGACACCGCGGCCCGCTCGACCGACCGGATTCCCATCTGCAACATGCCCAACTACCGAAAGTGCTCGCGCGCCCGCCCCGACACTCGTACCGTGGAACCGACCGTAGAACCCCGGAGTGAGTGTCCATCTGCGACAGGCAAACTCGCCCCAGTTGCAGCCGGAGTGGTCGACATGTGAGCTGTCATACCGTCTAGCACTGAGGATCATGCAAAGTGAGCAAAGCCCCGAAAATCGCACTGCCACCCGGGCCTCCGCTTCCCCTGGTGGTGCAGTCCGTATTGATGGCGGCCTTAGGTCTGCGCTTCCTGGCTGGATGTCAACGCCGATACGGCAACGTGTTCACACTTCGTATTCCCTTGTCGGGCAAGGTCGTATATCTTGCGGATCCTGCTGACATCAAGACGGTGTATGCAGGCGACCCGCGGGTCTATCATTCCGGCGAAGCGCACTGGTTCTTTCGCGGGCTCCTTGGTGACAGCTCTCTGTTCGTACTCGACGAGGACGAACACCACGACCAGCGTCGTCTGCTCATGCCGGCCTTTCATCGCGACGCAGTCGCGCACCAAGCCGCTCAGATGGCCGAGATCGCCGCCGCAAACATCGCCGACTGGCCTGTCGGCGAGGCCTTCCCCGTTGCCCCCATGACGACCGAGATCACGCTCGAGGTAATCCTGCGAACTGTTATCGGTGCTACCGACCCGGTGCGGCTGGCCGCGCTGCGCAGGGTCGTACCGCGGCTCCTTTACATGAAACCGTGGGAAACCCCGGCGATTACGAAACCAAGCCTGCGGCGCCATCGCCCGTGGCGAGGAGTGGGCAGGCGAATGGCTGAAACCGATGCCTTGCTCTACGCGGAGATCGCCGACCGTCGCGCCGATCCAAACCTCGCCAACCGCACCGATATTCTGGCCATGCTGGTCCGCGCCACCGACGAAGACGGCCGCGCCATGTCCGACCGTGAACTACGCGATCACCTCTTGACGTCCATCGCGGCCGGACACGAGACCACCGCGACAGCGCTGTCCTGGGTGCTCGAGCGGCTGACCCGCCATCCGTCTGCGCTGGCCAAGGCGGTACGGGCCGCCGATGCGAGCGCGGAGGGCGATCCGGCCGGCGACGAGTACCTCGATGCAGTGGCGAAGGAGACCCTGCGAATTCGTCCGGTGATCTTCAGCTCGGGCAGGGTCCTGAAGGCGCCTGTCGAGGTGGGCGGCTATCGACTACCGGCAGGCATCATGGTCGACCCCGCGATCGGACTCGTGCACGCGAGCGCCGCCGTGTACCCGGATCCGGGTAGTTTCGATCCGGATCGGATGCTCGGCACCACACTGAGCCCTACCACTTGGTTACCATTCGGCGGCGGCAACCGCCGCTGCCTCGGTGCCACCTTTGCCATGGTCGAGATACGGATCGTGCTGCGTGAGATCCTGCGTCGGGTCGAGTTGAGCATCACCACCGCACCCGATGAAAAGCAGCAGGCGAAACACGTCACCTTCGTGCCGCATCGTGGGGGGATTGTCCAAGTTCGGGCGATCAGGAACTGCGTGCAGGCAGCCGCGATGCCGGGATGCCCCGCCGGCGCTCATGGCACGACACGGTCGGGCGACTCGCGGCGGTAGGACACCCGACGCTAATTCGACCTCGGTCGCGGCCGACCGCGGCCGGCAAGACTCTCCACGAGATCGGCTGTGGCCTGCACGCTTTCCGCGGGTTTGGTCATGCGGGTGGATACCGCACGAGCCCGGGTGACGATTTGTGGGTCGAGGATGGTCCGCAGGTCTGCCACCAGCGTTTTCTCGGTCGTGGTCGAAAAACGCCGGGCAGTACCGACTTTCAAACGTTTGACGCGAGCACCCCATAGCGTCTGATCGAGATCCGTCGAAAGGATCAACGTGGGAACCCCCGCGCGCAAGCCCGCGGCGGTGGTGCCTGTGCCGCCGTGGTGCACGACCGCGCGACAGGCGGGAAAGGCTGCCGAATATTTCATCGCACCGACCACTTTGATGTTCTCGGCATAGGGGGCCTCGCCGAAGTCAGACCCGGCGGAACACACCAATGCCCGAGTGCCCAACTGGTCACAGGCGGAGCCGATCATGGCGAGCGTCTTGCCGGCGGATTCGACCGGCAAGCTGCCAAAGCCGAAGAAGATCGGCGGTGTTCCCTCGGCAATCCACGAGGCCACCTCGTCATCGAAATCCGTTGGTAAGTCTAATGTCAGCGCACCGACGAAGGGGCGTAGGCCATCGTGTTCCGCCCACTCGTCGGCCAACCCGGGAAAGCACACCTCGTCGTACGCCTGAACCTCCAACGATCCCCGCTCGGTAATCCGCCACGGCGAGGGCGCCGTGGCCTTCGGTAGGGCCAGCTCACCGCGCTGGATGCCCTCCACTTTCTTCGCGTTCTGCCAAGCCAGCCACTCGCCCACCTTCATTGTCGAACGACCCAGTGGCGCAGGCAGGAATGGCACGAACTGGCCGTTCGACCGCAATGGGAAGAAGTGCAGCGTGGCCAACGGAATGTCGTAGCACTCCGCGACATTGCCTGCGGCGTCCTCGAAATTCACGCCGGTGAAGAGCAGATCGGCGTCCTCAGCCAACGATGTCAGCGTGGCGACGATGTCCTTCCAGCACTGGAGAAAGGGCTCCACGACTTCGCGCCGCAACCTGATCAAATCCCGGATCTTCCAGAAATTGCGGAAGAAATGCGACCAGAAGTCGCGGTGCGCGTCCAGAACGGCCTGCAGATCCGGTCCGTACGGAACCGCCGTAGGCCCGGCCGCCTCGACAAAGCCAATGAGATCGGGCGGGACGGCCATCTGCACATCGTGCCCACGACGCAGCAGCTCGCGGCCGACGGCGACACACGGTTCGATATCGCCGCGCGTCCCGTAGCTTGCCAACACAAATTTCATCGCGGCTGTTGGCCTGCTACATCCGATGCGTGTTCTGCCATCAGCCAACCCGCTTGAGGCGGGCGAAGTTTTCCAACAGCTCGGCGGCGGTCGCAGGGCTTTCGGCGGGTTTGGTCATTCGGGTGGCGGCCTCGCGGGCCTGGGCCACACATCGCGGATCGAGGACGGTCTGTAGGTCTGCCACCAACGTCTCCTCGGTCGTGGCCGAAAAACGCCGAGCGGTGCCTACTTTCAGACGTTTGACGCGAGCACCCCACAGCGTCTGATCGAGATCCGTCGAAAGGACCAGGGTGGGAACCCCCGCCCGCAGACTCGCCGCGGTAGTACCCGCGCCGCCGTGATGCACGACCGCGCGACAGACGGGAAAGGCTGCCGAATAATTCATCGCGGCCACCACTTTGACGTTCTCGAAAAGTGGTACATGACTGAAGTCACTCCCGCCGGCGCACACCAAAGCCCGCTCGCCCAACTGATCACAAGCGGAGCTGATCATGGCGAGCGTGTCGGCTGCGGATTCGACCGGCATGCTGCCAAAGCCGAAGCAAATGGGCGGCGTTCCTTCGGCAATCCACGAAGCTACCTCGTCATCGGAATCCGTTGGTAAGTCCAATGTCAGCGCACCGACGAAGGGCCGCCGGCCGTCAAATTCCGCCCACTCATCGGCCAACCCGGGAAAGCACACCTCGTCGTACGCCTGGACCTCCAGCGAGCCGCGCTCGGTGATCCGCCACGGCGAGGGCGCTGTGGCCTTCGGTAGGCCTAATCCACGCCGCTGCGGGTCTTCGAGCCTTTTGAACAGCGGCCAACCCAACCACTCCGAAAGCCTCATAAGGGAGCGGCCGAACCGCGCCGGCATTCCCGGTACGAGCTGGCCGTTGGCACGAATCGGAAACACATGCAGCGTGGCGAACGGGAGGTCGTGAAACTCCGCGATGTTGCCGGCTGCCTCCTCTCCGAGGACACCGGTGAAGAGCAGGTCGGCGTCCTCCGCCTGCGACTTCAGCGTCGAGCTGACGTCCTCCCAGCACTGAGTCAAAAACCGCCAATCTTCGCGCAGCAGCTCCCGCAGATCCCCGATCCTCCAGAAGTTCTTCCAAAAGTTCCGCAAAAATCGTGCCCAGAAATCGCGGTTCACGTCCTGCCACACGCGCACGTCCGGTCCGCAGGCAATCGCCGCAAGCCCGGCCTCCTCGGCGAAGCCAACAAGGTCGGGCGGGACGACCATCCGTACATCGTGGCCGCGGCGCAACAGCTCACGGCCAACGGCGACACCGGGCTCGACATCACCGCGTGTTCCATAGAATGACAGTACGAATTTCATCGCGGATCTCAGCCCTTCACTTCCCGTGGTCCTGCGGAATGAAGCGGGAGCATAACGCGATACTCACGCTATTAACTTGAAATTCAAGAGTTTTGGGCAAAGGACCGAGTGCTCCGACAAGCACAGGGGAACCCGTCGACCGTCCTCAGTCGCATTATCGGGTTTCCCCAGCGACGGGATCTTGGCGCCCATTCACCACTATCAGGGCTCGTCGGCGACCTTCGGTCATGGCGAATCATTTGGGGAGCAAAGGAATACGCTTCTACCCTTAGACACCCCGTGCAGATTTAGTGTTCCTTGGCCCGTAGGACAAAACCGGTCTGGTCACCACGGTTCTGCTGATTGAGTCGTTTCGATCGCTTCTCCCATGCCCAGATCTGCTTGGGCCGGAACATCGTAAGGATTTTGGGGTCGGTTACCGGAACGTCACCTCGATAGGCTTCACTCCCGGTGAACTGACCAAAAGTTGAATCATCAAACGTCTGCTCGACGCGCAGACCGGCTCGCTCCGCGGCCAGCGCCATCCCGTTCCGCGAGGGAATGACCATATGCCGAGGGGCATCCGCCTGTACCCAATCAGCCCCGTAGATAGACCACGCTTCAGATGATGTCGTGGGCACCCGAGCCAGGCACATTCCGCCGGCAGCGAGCTTCTTGGCTGCCACCTCGAGAGTGGCGACCGGATCGGGCATGTGTTCAAACGAATGATTGAACATGATGAGATCGAATTCGCCTGTCACGTCACCCAAATACCGCTTCATCAACGGAATGCGTTCACGTGACTCGCCATCGCTTGCGATGAATGGATCAGCACCGGCCAAGCTGTTGAAGCCGACTCTGGCCAACCGGTCCAGCAGTGCACCGCTTCCACAGCCCACATCCAAGATCCGCGCATCTCGCGCCACGCCCAGCTGAGCGAGCATTCCGACAACGTCTCCGCCGAGCAAGACCCGGAAGATGCCTTCCGGCACGGGCGACGTTAGGAGGGACCCGAATATCCTTCCGCCGCTTTGTAATTTAAATCGATCTCGTTGTGTGACCAGCCATTGAAATGCCCTCGGCTGAGCCGAACCATTGTGAGAATAGTATGTCGACGGGTAGTGCCGCATGAGCTCTTCACCCTCGAGCGGCCGGACAACCTGCAACGTGTCGCACGCGGCGCAGCTGAAGTATTCGAACAGCTCACGGGTTCCGAACATCATCTCGCGAACTTCAAGCGTTTGATGGGGGCCGACCGACTCGCATAGCCGGCACTCACTGGTAACCGCCGTCATTCAAAAACTCCTCTACGCGAATTTGTGGCCGGAGAACGCGAACCGCGTATGCGCGAGCAACAGTCGACACCCCTATACCGGCCAAGTGCCTGTGACCGGTGGCCACAGAACAACTTTCAAACGAACCACAGACAACGAACCTACCGCGTAGAGTCTCCGGACGTGTGGGGTTCAGTACTGGCACTCGTGGTACTGGTGGCTCTCAACCCGATACGTCTCGGTATCACCCTCCTCGTGATCTCGAGGCCACGGCCCGTGCAGAATCTGCTCGTCTACTGGGCGGGCTGTCTCATAGGTTGTATCCCCGCTGTGGTGGTTCCGTTGACGCTGCTGCATGTCACACCGATGGTCCGATCATTCGCCGAGGGGGTGGCGGACAGCCCCACCATTCGGCATATTCAACTCGGCATGGGTGTGCTGGCGCTATCGGTGGCAGCGCTGATAGCAGCACGCTCGCGGCGAGCGTCGAGCGCCAATGCTTTGACCGCGGAGCCAGATAAGCAGACACCGGACCCAATTACGCGACTGCTGGGTCACCCGGAAGGCACTGCGACCGAGGGCGGTTCCGTGTTCCGCCGGCTGCTGCGCCGGGCCACCAGCGCGTGGGAAAGCGGATCCCTATGGGTCGCGTTCCTGATCGGCTTGGCACTTGGCGGAATCGAACCCGATGCGGGTCTGTTCCTCATCGCCATCATCGTGACCTCAGGCGCCACACTCGGGACACAGATCACCGTCGCCATCGTATTCATCATCGGCGTACTGGCGATTGTCGAACTCACGTTGATCAGTTACCTGGTCGCGCCGACGAAAACCCAAGCGGTCGTGCAACTGCTACATGACTGGGCCTTGACTCACCGTCGAAAGATTCTGATAGCCATGTGCATAGTGGCTGGGATATCGCTTCTGATCCACGGCATCGGCGGCATCTAACTCTCAAAGCCCAGTTGTCTACACGAAACCCATTCGGGCACAAGGGTTCGCCAAATTGGCGATCGATGTTGCTGATGGCTTTGGTTCTGAATTCCCCAAGAAAGCGCGGTCACATGGGTAGTGTTCCGGGCCGTGTGGGGTCTATTACTCGTGATGGCGATCATGTTCGCGGTCAATCCGGTACTACTTGCCATCATCGTCTTGATGATCTCGCGGCCTCGGCCGGTCCAGAACCTAGCGGCCTACTGGCTCGGCAGCATGATCGTGAGTCTTGCCGGTCTGCTGATACCGCTGATGGTGTTGCACATAGCGCCATCGTTTCGCTCTTTTGTGGAGGATTTGGCGACGCCGGGCAAGAGCCCCACTACTCGGTTCTTCAACCTCGGTATGGGCCTTCTCATGTTGTCAATCGCCGCGGTGATGGCAGTGCGCTCAGCCCGCCAACGGTCGCGCATACCGGTATCGGCCAGCAACACCGCTGCCCTGACGCAGGATTCGGATACATCGAATCTCATAACATCGCCGTTTGGTAACCCGCAGGACGCGGCAGCAGAGGGCGGGTCTGTATTTCGGCGGCTGCTCCGCCACCTCCAAAATGCCTGGGAGAACGGGGCACTGTGGGTCGCCTTCGTGTTCGGGCTCTGCGGGCTTCCGCCACCCATGTTGGTACTCTTCGTACTCACTCCCGTCGTGGCCTCGGGTACACCGATCGGCACACAGATCATCGCCGTCATCCTATTTGTCTTCGGGATGTTTGCGATTGTCGAGATCACCCTGGTCAGCTATCTGGCCGCGCCCGCGAAAACTCTTGCGGTACTAAGACCGCTGCACGACTGGGCGCTGGTTCACCGTCGGCAGATGCTGATCACTATCTTCTCAGTCGCCGGGCTCATTCAGGTAGTCAACGGCATTGCCTGAGTGGCCGGTCAGGCCCACGTCCCACGGCGCCCGTTGGCGGTCGCCATGATCTCGTAGATCAGCTTCATCATCGACGGCCGGGTACGCCGGCTGAGTTTGTGGAATCGCTGGTAATCCTCAAACATCGTGCGGAAACCGCGTTCGCTTATCCGATACGCCTCGAGAACGTGATCCAGTGCAGCTTGATCCCAGGACTCGTCGCGCGCGGCTGCGCACAGTGCCTCATAGACCACGGAAATCCAGTCAGTGCCGAAAGGCTCTGTCACTGGGCCGCAGTATCTCTGGCGCCGTAGATCTGTTTCGAGGAACTCCTCGATCGCCACCTCATCCTGGGTATCGAGGTTGACCCCGAGCGCTACTGAAATCCGCTTCACTTCGCGACGCCAGTCCTCAAGGAGGTTCGTGTACCCCACGAATACGCGCGGCACGTCGCGTGTGTCTGCCTCGGCCAGCAGATTGAATTTCAGCCACAGCGCACTCGAGAACTCCGACGAGGCTGCGGCCTGCGCCGCAACCGAGGCGATGACCTCGGTCGGGTGGCGCACCGCTATTGCAGTCGCCACATCGAATCCCGCCAAGCGTGCCGCTTCAAACCACATGCCGGACAGCAGATTTATTCGCGGGTCTTTGATGATCACCAGTGGCGCGGGCGGCAGCGTTGTCAGAAAGGCCCGGATCTCGTCGATGCACGCGGCCTTCTCGTCTGCGTCAAACGCACCTTCCTCTTGTAGACGCAATGTCGTATCAAACCTCGAGCTGCCGTTGCGATGAAGGATCCTCTCGTTGAGGATGATTGCTTTGCGTGGCTCCCAATAACCACGCGGATTGGCCGGGTTGGCGCCCGCGAGCGCCGACGGGAGGGCGCCACCGCACAGCGAGAGAACTCGGGTAATCGCCGAGGTTCCGGACCGGGCCATGCCCAATACGAACAGAACAACAGGGCGGCCCTGCTTATCCGAGGTCACGAGCACAACTTTGCACTCGATGTCACACACCGCGCAGGAGCGTCGTGCTGCACCATGAGATCCTCCAGCGATAGACCGGTCTGGTCCTGGCAGTACACCCGACCAGAACGAGTTGCGCGGCGTAATGGACTGTCGCACATTGAATCATGCGTGTGTAACACATGTGATGACATCGCGGTGATCGGCCTCTCAACCGGTTTGCCGAGAACGGCTGGCAACTACCACCGTCGGAGCCAGCCCTCGCCGGGTCCGGAATTCGACGGTGATGGCTGGATCGGCATGTTGAGCGAGCGCACGCAGCGCCGACGGGCTATAGGCGCGAAGGGAGCTGATAAACCCGTCGTGCTGCAGCGGCGAGAGCCTGGTGAGCGGCAGCACCACCGCCAACAACGCGATGTGGAGCGGCACCGGCGGCCTGGGGAGGTCGACGATCAACAGCTTCCTCGCCGCCCTCGTCCCCGCGGCGAACACCTGGGCGGCGAGTTCAGGCGAAAGATGGTGCAGCGACAGCGCAAATACCGCGAGGTCGTAATGCCCTTCCGGGGCATCGATTTCGGTGGCATCCATTTCTCGCACTGTTGCGCGCGGGTGACTGCCGAGATCGCCCGCGATCGCCGTGGCCACAAAAGTGGGATCGATATCGGTGATCGTCAGCTGCGCAGTGGGGTGCATCTCCAGTAACTTGCGTGACAACCCGCCAAGGCCGGCACCAAGTTCCAAGATCTTCGGAGAGCGCACATCGGCCACCTCGCGAAGCGCCAGCCGGGCACATTTTTCATGGACGCCGATCCATCGTCGCCGCCCGGCACGGTCGAGCGAGTACATGACCTTGCGCTTCAGCTCGTCGACGTCGTCGCGGTCCAGGTATTCCAGCCGATCGGTCTGCAACCTCCGGTCCAGCCACGAAGCGTTCGGGCCACCCCGAGGCATGCTCGAAATGTCGCGGGCTCTGCTATCCACGTAGAACATCATGGATCATGGCGGTGCCGCTCGACACGACAGTCACAAAATCAAACACGGCGGTCACAATTCAAAGCAGCGAAACTGATTGTGGTGGCGCAGATCTGGGTCCACCCGTCAACCAGAACAGCATGCGGCCGCGGTGAGGAAGATTCCACCACGACATCTCCACCGAGCGGCTAGGCTCCCGACCTATTCGATCAATGTGGGCCCGACGGTGCTGGGCTGGACTCCTGGACTTCCTCGCTCGAGTCTTCCGCGGCACCGCGCCGACTCACCGGCCACTGAGCAACCGCAGCGTGACACCGTGAACGCGCGTAGAGAACGAAGGAGTCTGATCGGTGCCTGGGCAGATACGTCGTGTGCGCGAAACCCTGAACAAACGTCGCGCTTCGAAAGCTGCTGCGCAGCCGGATAACCGACTCGCCTTGGCGGATGAAGCACTAGTGGCTGAGCATCGCGCCGCCGGCATGAACGTGATCATTCAGGTTACGTGGCTATACGGGCACGATGTCGACCTCGATGCGCTGCGGCGCTTTCATCGCAATCTCGGTCAAGGTTTGTTGGGCCGGCGCATCGAGCGTCCAGCACTTCCGATCGCCCGGCATCGGTGGGTGGCAGATCATGGGCAATCGGATATCGAGATCGCTCAGCATGCCCGTCCACGGGTCGAGTTCAGCGACTGGGTCGATGAACGCTCACAGGTGCGTATCGACCCCGAATCCGGGCCCGGCTGGCATATCGGCGTCCTTCCCTTAAAAGACGGCACAACCGCGATCAGCCTGGTGCTTTCGCATAACCTGATCGACGGCCTCGGGCTCGCGCTCGTGATAGTCGAAGCGGCCCTGGGCAAGACACGCGATCTTGGTTACCCGTCACCGTTGTCACGCACTCGACTGCGCGCAGTGGGCCAGGACGCCCGGCAAACGGCGCGTGACGTACCCAAGGTCGCCCGGGCGCTTGTGACGGCAGTAAAACTGGCCCGGAAACAGGCGCGTGACAAGAGTGGGAACGAGCATTCACCGGCACCGCAACCACCCGCTTTCAACGCGGCCGTCGCCGATGACACTGTGCTCGTACCGGCCATCACAATCTATGTCGAGCTAGACAATTGGGATGCCCGTGCGGAAGCTCTTGGCGGCGCGAGTCATACGCTCGCTGCGGCCTTTGCCGCCAAGCTCGGGGAACGGATCGGGCGTCGACGCTCAGCTGACGGCGCAGTCACCTTGCAAATCCCCATCAGCGACCGCACAGAGGAAGACACCCGTGCGATGGCGCTGTCGTATGCCCGCGTCAGTATCGACCCCGCTTCGCTCACAACGGATCTGCGTGACGTTCGAGCCGCCGTCAAACAGACGCTGACCACCCTGAAGGAGACGTCGGACGATTCGAAGCAACTCCTGTGGCTGCCCTCGTTCGCGCCGAAGCGAACGCTGAAGCGGATGGTGACCAGAATCCCCGCCGACCCCGATCAGTCTGTGTTTTGTTCTTACCTCGGCGATCTCAGCACGTTCATCGGCTACCCAGCGGGCACCATGGCCGACTTCCAAAATGCACGTGCGACCGGGCAACGCGAAAGACGACAGTTGCTTGAACGAACCGGCGGTCGAATGTTCATACTGTCCGGGCGCCTCAACGGGAAGATCTTCATCAGCGTCGGCGCCTACCAACCGGGCGCGACCAATACGAAAGCCGCTTTATGTGAGCTGGCCGGGCTCACGCTGGCCGATTTCGGCCTGACCGGCGAGATCCACTGACCAATCGGACGCAGCCAAAGAGGCTCACGCCCAATCTGGTCAGAAGTTGTGACAGGTCTTGTAGGCCTGTTCCATTACTCCCAGATACGGCTGGAAGGCTGGGGCGTTCGCCACATCTTGGGCAGTCTGTGCCCGCTTGTCCGGCCCGGCCGCAAGGAACTCACGCAGGCCGCGTTGCAGTATCGGTGATTGAGCGAATGCCTTACCGAACTGCGGGTCTTGCGCATTGAGCGCAGCCACCACTTGCGGATAGCTGCATGTTGTGTTGATGGCCAAATCCAGATCGGGGTCCGCGGAGGCGATCCCGACACCGGCGCTCAGCGAAAACGCCAGTGCCCCAAGTCCGGCGGCCACGTTGACCATTGACGGACGAAACATATGCACAGATCCTTCCTACTGATACTTCTCAACCATTCCGACCCTAATGGGCCAAACTTGATGTCACCCGCGCTTTACCCGGTCCGTCATAAGTCAACTCCAACAAGAACTTAGGCATCTTGCGTAACCAGAAGACCAGGGGCCGCCGAATCCTGCGATCCGCCGGCAGGGCGTTGACGTACCTGCTGTGGCCACCAGAACCAGCGCCCCAGCAGCGCGGCGATCGCGGGAGTCATGAACGCGCGCACCACCAACGTGTCGAACAACAGACCGATACCGATGGTCGAACCCACCTGTCCGATGACGCGCAGGTCGCTGACCACCATCGACAACATGGTGAACGCGAAGACGAGACCCGCGGTTGTCACCACCTTGCCGGTTCCGCCCATGGCCCGGATGATGCCGGTATTGATACCGGCGCCTATCTCTTCTTTCATCCGTGACACCAGCAGCAGGTTGTAGTCGGAACCGACCGCCAGAAGAATAATCACGGACATCGCCAGCACGAGCCAGTGCAATTCCATACCGAGGATGTTCTGCCAGATGAGCACCGAGAGCCCAAATGCCGCACCCAACGAAAGTGCCACTGTCCCAACGATAACCAGCGCCGCGACGAAACTTCGCGTCATGATCAGCATGATCCCGAAAATGAGACAGAGCGCCGCAACGCCGGCAATCAAGAGATCGTAGGCAGACCCGTCGCGTAGGTCCTTGAATGTCGCCGCGGTCCCGGCAAGGTGAATCTTGGCGTTCTCCAGCGGCGTCACCTTGAGCGCCTCCTCGGCCGCCGACCGCACCGCATCCACCCGCGAAAGGCCCTCCGGCGTCCCAGGATCGCCTCGATACGTCAGGATCAGACGTACAGCCTTCCCGTCCGGTGAAAAGAACAAGGACATGGCGCGTTTGAAGCTCTCGTTCTCGAAAACCTCTGGCGGCAGATAGAACGAGTCGTCGTTTTGGGCGCCGTCGTAGATCTTTCCCATCGAGGTGGCGTTGGCCGCCGTTTCGTCGATCAGCGCAAACATCCCCGACATGGTGCTGTGCATGGTCAGCATCATGGCGCGCATTGCCTTCATGGTCGTGATCATCGGCGGGAACAGGGCAATCAACTCCCGTTGAAGCCCGTCCATCTGCTCTACGCGCGCGAGGATCTGGTGCGTCTGATCACTCAGCTGGTCGGTACCGTCAAGTGCCTGAAATATGGATCTGACCCCGAAGCACATCGGAATGGTTTCGCAGTGCTTCTCCCAATACAGGTAATTGCGAAGCGGTCTGAAGAAGTCGTCGAAGTCTGCAATGTAGTTCCGCAACCGGTCAACGGTCGCCGTCAGTTCCCTGTTCATGACGACCGTCTCGTGGGTGATACCGGAGATGTTGCGCATCAGATCGTAGGTGTGCTGCATTTGATTGATCATCTTCGCCATGCCGTCGGCCTGTTTCAGCATGTCTTCCATGCGGTCTTTCCCAAACGGCAGGATCTGGAGCATGCCGGCGCTCTGCAGGCTGATCTGGAACGGAATCGAAGTACGTTCGATCGGGCTGCCCTCGGGTCGAGTGATGCTCTGCACCATCGAAATACCCGGCACGGCGTAGAGGCCCTTGGCCAGTTTGTGCAGAACCACGAAGTCTGCCGGATTGCGCATATCGTGGTCCGCCTCGAGGATCAGAACGTCGGGCGTCATTCGCGACTCGGGAAAGTGCCGCTCGGCGGCCGCATAGCCCACATTGGCTGGAATGTCTTGGGGCACATACAGTCGATCGTCATAGCTGGTCTTGTATCCCGGAAGCGCCAACAGGCCGATAAGCACGACAGCGCATGCCGCGGCGAGGATGGGCACGGGCCACCGAACGATCGCCGTGCCAACCCAGCGCCATCGACGGACCATCATCTTCCGCTTAGGCTCGAACAGCTCAAAACGGCTGCCTAACGCAATAACTGCCGGAACCAGCGTGACAGCCACGGCAACCGCAACAACCATTCCCACCGCGGCGGGAATGCCCATGGTTTGAAAATAGGGCAGCCGGGTAAAACTTAGACAGAAAATTGCTCCCGCAATCGTCAGCCCGGAGGCCACGACCACCTTGGCGACGCTGCTATAGGTGGTATAGAACGCCGTTTCGCGATCCTCGCCGGCCTGACGCGCTTCGTGATATCGCCCGATGAAGAATATGCCGTAGTCCGTGCCGACGGCGATCCCGAGTGACACCAGCAGGTTGACCGCGAAGGTCGAAAGTCCAATGACACCATGGTCGCCCAGGAGCGCGACGATGCCCCGCGCCGCCTGCACTTGTACTCCCACCATGATCAGCAGAAGAACCACCGTGACAATCGAGCGGTATACAAAAAGCAACACCGTGAGTATCACCACGAACGTCACGAGCGTGATTTTGACAATGGATGTGTCGCCCGCGTGGTTCATATCCGCCACCAACGGCGCCGGGCCCGTGACATAGGCCTTGACCCCCGGCGGTGGTGGCGTCCGTTCCACGATTCCCCGGACGGCGTCCACGGATTTGTTCGCCAGGGCTTGGCCTTGGTTACCCGCAAGATTCAGCTGAACGTAGGCACTCATACCGTCGGCGCTCTGCACACCCGTCGCCGTGAGCGGGTCCCCCCAATAATCTTGGACGTGCTGCACATGCGTCGTATCGGCTCTCAACTGACGAATCAAATCGTCGTAGTAGAGGTGCGCGTCGTCACTGAGGGGTTGCTGACCTTCCAACACAATCATCGCCACGCTGTCGGAATCAGACTCCCCGAATACCTTGCCCATACGCTGCATCGCTTGAAACGACGGCGCCGCCTTGGGAACCAGCGACACCGAGCTTTCCCGCCCGACACGCTCCAGCGATGGGACGGCGAAGGTCACGACGGCGATGATCGCCAACCATCCAAGGATGATCGGTACCGACAGCCGACGGATCAACCCGGCTACGAACGGCCTCCGATTGGCCAACCGGTGGGTGCTCACGCGGCCCTCACCCGGCAGAAGGTAAACGCATTCATTACGGTTAGCGCTCTTCCTTCTGCAGAAGGAAACTCACCAACGGACGGGGGCCTGCCGGGCGACGTAATGCACTGGCAGGACGCTGGCGTACCTGCTGTGGCCACCAGAACCAGCGCCCCAGCAGCGCGGCGATCGCGGGAGTCATGAACGCGCGCACCACCAACGTGTCGAACAACAAACCGATACCGATGGTCGAACCCAGCTGCCCGATGGTGACGAGGTCGCTGACCACCATCGACAACATGGTGAACGCGAAGACGAGACCCGCGGATGTCACCACCTTGCCGGTTCCACCCATCGCCCGGATGATGCCGGTATTAATGCCGGCGCCTATCTCCTCTTTCATCCGTGACACCAGCAGCAGGTTGTAGTCGGAACCGACCGCCAAAAGAATGATCACGGACATCGCCAGCACCACCCAGTTCAACGGGATGCCGAGGATGTTCTGCCAGATGAGCACCGAGAGCCCAAACGCCGCACCCAACGAAAGTGCCACTGTCCCAACGATAACCAGCGCCGCAATGAAACTGCGCGTCATGACCAGCATGATCCCGAAAATGAGACAGAGCGCCGCGGTTGCCGCGATCAAGAGATCGTATTTGGAGCCGTCCACCACGTCTTTCACCGATGCTGCGGTGCCGGTGAGATAGATCGTGGCGTTGCGTAGCGGAGTGCCCTTGAGCGCTTCCGCGGCCGCGGTTTCAATCGGTTCTACCAGCGACATGCCCTCGGTGGTGGCGGGGTCGCCCCTTTGTGAAATCAACATACGGGCCGCCTTCCCGTCCGGTGACAGGAAGATGTCCATCATGCGTTTGAAGTCCTCGTTCTCGAAAACCTCTGGCGGCAGATAGAACGAGTCGTCGTTTTGGGCGGCATCGAAAGTCTTACCCATCGCGGTGGAGTTATTGGTCGACTGTTCCATCTGATCCAAGATTCCCGACATGGTGCTGTGCATGGACAACATCATTTTCCGCGTGGATTCCATGGTCTCGATCATCACTGGAAATTGCTCGGCCATTTGCGGCAGGACTTCGTCCAGTCGATCGAGGTTTGCGACTAGATCGCCCAATCTATCGGAGACCTCGTCGACGCCGTCGAGTGTGTCGAAGACTGATCGAATCGCCTGACAAACCGGAATGTCGTAGCAGTGCTTCTCCCAGTAAAGATAATTTCGAATCGGCCTAATGAAGTCATCGAAATTCGACACATGATTCCGCAACTCGTTCATGATTTCTTGCAGCTCATGTGTTGTTCCGACCATGTCATGAGTTGTGCCCACCATCTGCTCCGTCAACGCTTGCATGCGCTTCATGACGGCTATCGTCTTCAGCATGTCGTCGGCCTGGACCAGCAGGTCGTCCATCCGATTCTTCTGGAACGGCATCAAATGCGATTGACTCGCGCTACTCATGCTGAGCATGAACGGGATCGTGGTGTGCTTAAGAGGCTCTCCACCGGGGCGAGTCACCGCTTGAACCCTGGAAACGCCCGGGACGGCTTGGACGCCCTTGGCTAGTTTGTTCAGCACCAGAAAATCGATCGGATTGCGCATATCGTGATCGGCCTCGATCAGCAGTACGTCCGGCGCCATCATCAACGATTGCGGAAAGTGTCGTGAAGCGGCCGCGTAGCCCACATTGGCGGGAATGTCCTGCGGGATGTACTTCTGGTCGTTATAGCTTGGTTGGTATGCGGGCAGCGTCAATATCCCGATAAGCGCCACTGCGCATGTCGCGACGAGAATCGGTGCGGGCCACCGAACGATTGCCGTGCCGATCTGACGCCATCGACGGACCATGACTTTCCGCTTGGGCTCAAACAGCCCAAAACGGCTACCTATGGCGATAACAGCCGGCACCAGAGTGATGGCCACCGCGACCGCGACGACCATACCGACGGCGGTGGCGACACCCAGAGTTTGATACACGGGCAGCCGGGTGAAGTGCAGACAGAGAACCGCGCCGGCAATCGTCAAGCCGGAACCCAAGACCACTTTCGCAACACTGCGAAAGGTGGTGTAGAAGGCGGTTTCCCGATCCTCGCCGGCCTGACGCGCCTCCTGATATCGCCCGGTAAAGAATATGCCGTAATCGGTTCCGGCCGCGATGGCAAGCGCCACCAGCAGATTGACGACAAACGTGGTAACTCCGATAAGCCCGAGACCACCAAGTAAGGCCACGAATCCTCGGGCGACCGTCAACTCGATTCCGACGACCACCAGCATGAGAATGACGGAAATGACCGATCGATAGACCAAGAGCAACATAGTGAAGATGACCAGGAAGCTCAGCCCTGTGACCAGGAGGACCGTCCTGTTGCCGGCAGGGCCCAAATCTGCAGCGAACGCTGCCGGGCCAGTGACATAGGCCTTGACCCCCGGCGGCGATGGCGTCCGCGCCACGATGCCCCGGACGGCTTCCACGGATTGGTTCGCCGACGCCCCCTCTCGGGGATCGACAAGGGCCACTTGTACATACGTGGCCTTACCGTCGACACTTTGCGCAGCGGCCTGGGTGATCGCGTCGCCCCAAAAATCCTGGACGTGCTGCACGTGCGTGGTATCGGCCTTCAGCTGGCGAATCAAATCGTCGTAATAGCGGTGCGAGTCGTCGCCCAGGGACTGCTGCCCCTCCAGGACGATCATCGCCACAAAGCTGGAATTAGATTCGCCGAACACCTCGCCCATGCGCTGCATCGCCTGGAACGACGGCGCCGCCGCGGGATTCATCGCAACCGCGTGCTCTTTTTCGACCTGCTCAAGCGACGGAACGCTGATACTCAAAATTACGGCGATTGCCAACCAGCCAAGGATGATCGGCACCGACAGCCGACGGATCATCCGCGCTACGAACGGCGGGCGGCTTTGTACCTGCAACGGCTCCGTGCGAGGTTCGACGGCAGTGCTCATGCGGCCTTCAACATGCAAAAGGTCAATGCGCTTACACCGTGCCGGATCTTCTCGTCTTTGACCTTATCGCCGACGACGATGCGGCATCCGATGCTGTCGGTGTCGCCCTGCGCGGTGATGTTTCCCATGGCCGTCGCCTCGGTGATCGGGAACTCCACCGACCACGGCAGCGTCGCGTCCCTGATGAGCTGCGGCTCAGCGTCGGCGTCGAAATAGCTGATGGTTGCCACCGTGCCCGGCGGACCGAACACTTCATAGACCAGGTACTTGGGGTCGTGCGGCCGCTTCTCCTCACGTTCGGTGCTGGCGTACGCGGGCCGACGCTCGTTGCCGAAGACACCGTGCAACCGCGACACGGTGAATCCGCCTGCAACTGCTACCACCACAAGCACCAACGGAATCCACAGCCGCTTCAAAATCCTGAAAATCGCAAGTCCCTCCGACTGTATGCGTGCCCGGCAGCATGTCAGCTGCACAAACATGCGTCTCCAGATCGGATGTGAACACAACAGATAACCGAACTTCGAATGCGATTGCACTCCAGGCTCGGTCGTGCGAAGCACCGCCTACGTACGGCACGCCACGTTGCGCGCGACCCGATTCCGACGAGTAAATCATGCTGGTGCGTCACGAACGACACAAACCGAGATCTTGGCCGGAAACGCCTCAATGCCTTGATGATTAGGCCGACGGCCACCTTGATTTGGTAATGGACTGCTCGTCCAGAAATCTATCCCCCGGACCTGCCTCGCACCGTATCTGGTTACAGCCAAACCCCATTCGGCTTCCGGGGAGCAGGGCCGCTTCTCGCTTCTTCGCCACCATCGTCAGCCATATCGCCCACAGCACATCACGCGAGCCCTCCCGCTATTGCGAAATATCCAGTGCTCTTGTGTATCTCGTGATCGTTCTACTCATTGGCAGGGCGTGGACGGATACGCTGTGCCGCTAGCAGCCGCCCCGGCTAGTCCCGGGAGTGCGCGGCTTCTGGGTCCATTTCCGTTTGTATCCAACGGAATCCGGACTGGCTCCGTTCCATGAACCGGCGCTCGTAGGTGCCCTCGACCCTCTTGCCGTCGACCTCCCCGGTGAGTACCAGCTGATCGGGAGACGGCTGCCGCACATTCAGTATCTGCTGTGGAGGATCGGACTCGCGCTTGCGCAACTCCAACCGGTCGCCGTCAATTTTGAGCGTCCACGACGAGGTGCGACCGTCGGGCGTCTGGGAGACGAACGTCATCACACTGAACTCCGCCACCTTGTCACGGTGGGAAATGGCCACGTTGGGCCAAGGTGCGGGTTCAACCTGGTTCAGCGTTGCCTCACGCCCATCGATGGTGAATGACGTTGCATGCCATACACCATCGAGGCTGGAAGTGGGTGTCTTGTACGTCGAGGACACCACAAGGCTCTGAAAGGCAATGAGCACCGTCATCACCGATGCCAACCCGAATTTGAGCACGATGCCTGTCTTTAGCAGCCACCGTCGGTCCGCACCGAGCACCCGCCAAAGCTGCGCTGGTTGCGTCCCGCGGTTGAACGCCACCCGCACAAGGTTTGGCCACATCGGTGCGGTGACGGCAATTGCGATCAAGAAAAGCTCGCCGGACACCTGCTTGACCGGCACGTCGTAAGTCATGTTGAGCAGGAACACCTGCCCCATCGCGAATACCGAACCCAACGCCCCCAACACCCACGTGCGGTTCCACAGCAGCAGCAGCCCTGAGACCAATTCCACGAGCCCGGTAGCGATCGAGTACGGCTCCGAGGCCCCCATGAATCCCCACAGCGTGTTGAATAGGCTTGTATCACCGACCAATTGAAGTTGCCGGTCGGGCAGTGCCATGAATCCCATCTGTGTGGGGATGGCTTTGGCCATCCCGTACGTAATCATCGACATGGCCAGACCGAACCGCGCGAAGACCCATAGCGAGGCGGCCAGGCGACGGTAGTTCGGGCGGTGGCGGTCCAGCGCCGTCCACAGTGCGGTGATCAGCAGGGCCACCACAATCCATCCCAGGTGGTAGCACCACATCCACACCAGGTCACCGCCGGCGGACACGGTCAATTCGATGCCGCGCCCACGGATGAGGAAACTCCCGATCTGAGCCGACAGCCAGAGCACCGGCTCGAACAGATCGGACAGCCCGAGGTTGCCGTAGACGGAGAGCACCAGGATGCCGCCGCCGATGGTGAAGAGCAGGCGGAATCCGAGCTTCTGCAGTGGAGTCCACCGAGCTGTCGGCTCGGGTCCCTCGTCTTCAGCAGTGCCGGATAGTTCGGGCGCGGCGATCGTCATGTCAACGAGCGTAGCGATTCGGCGGCTGCCTCCGCCTCCGGGAAAACCCTGACTCACATCCTGATTCGTGGATTACTAATCCCCGAGAGCGCTCCGCATCCAACGCAGAACACTCGGCATCGCCCATCCGGCCGCGATCAGATGCTCACCGGGCACAGGCAGGTAGTCCACCGTCGCTCCCTTGGACCGCCAGCTGGCGGCGAGCTCGAGAACACCCTCCTCCGGAATGAACTGATCGCCGAGGAATTTGTCCTTGGTGCCGTGGTACAGCAGGATCGGCATGGTAGGTGCCGTGGCGCCAGGTTTATTCGCGGCAATCACATCCTGGGCGATCTCCGATTCGAAGGGCTCCGGAATGGCCGCCAACACATCCAAGTCGATTCGTGCAATCCCGGCGGCCGCCAGAGGCGGCTGCGGCAGATCCTTGATCAGGGTCGTCACATAGAACGCGAAATCGTCGAAGAGTTCCACCATACTCGGGTACTCGCGCGCTTGCCCGATCGTCGCCGCGGCGAACAGCCCAGATCCCAAGGCGCCATTCATTCTTCGATACAACAGGGCGTAATCCGTTGGTGTTCCTCCCGCTACCGCTCCGCGGAAACGAAGCTCCGGCGCATATGCCGGCTGCTCCTGTGCGGCCCACACGGTCGCAATGGCGCCGCCGCTGTACCCATCCATAACCATGGGGGATTCGACGAGATCCGCGCTTATTCTTCGCATCCCGCGCACCGAGTCCAGAACCGCGTGTGCGGCCATGATGCCCGCCGAGTACGCCATCCGCGGCCCCTCGTGATCGGGTATCAGCACCGCATAGTTTTTGGCCAGCAGTAATGGCAACAGCGGGGGCACGTCGACATACAAGCCCCGTTCGATGCGGTAGGACGGTGCGGCCTTGAGGCCTAGCGAGTTGATCGGCTGGTTGCGCACCACCACCGGTCGCGCACCCGCGCCTCGCCAGGGACGGTTCGGCTCGATGAGGGTGGCCGTCACGGGCACCGCATTTCCCGCGGTGTCGGTGGAGCGAACCATGAACCGGTGGATCGTGGCACCCGGAATCGGAACACGCGGCCGCACATACTGCTTGCGGACAATTTCCCCGTTGGCGCGGTCGGAGAGATCGCCCGGATCGGAGTAGAAGCCGGGTCCCGGGATCGGGGTGGGGAGAATGGCCGCATGGCGATCGGCACGCTGCGCAGCAGTCAGCCTGCGCGCCGCCCAGCTGTTGAGCCGCCGCACCACCGAGGGACTGCGCAAAGCGGTCGCGGTGCCGGCGATCCCTGCCACCGCCGCTCCCACCCCAGCCAATGCGGTACCACCGAGAACAGCTACGGGCTTCGTTGCCATGCGCTACCTCCTGCGTCCAGGACAGCGTAGACAATTCGCCTTCACAACAGATGTAGTGGGAAAGTCGACCAGACTGGTGCGAGGGCGCCGCTAGACGCCGACGTACTCCGCGAGGTGCTCCCCGGTCAGGGTTGACTGCTCGGCGACGAGATCCCTCGGTGTGCCCTCGAAGACGATCCGGCCACCATCGTGCCCGGCACCGGGGCCCAGATCGATGATCCAGTCGGCGTGCGCCATGACAGCCTGGTGGTGCTCGATAACGACCACAGACTTCCCGGAATCCACCAGGCCGTCCAACAGGCCGAGAAGCTGTTCGACATCGGCTAGGTGCAAGCCGGTGGTGGGCTCATCAAGAACGTAGATACCACCATCGGAGCCCATATGGGTGGCGAGTTTGAGGCGCTGCCGTTCGCCGCCGGAAAGCGTCGTGAGGGGCTGCCCCAGGCTGAGGTACCCCAGGCCGACATCGTTCAGATGGGTGAGGATCTTATGAGCAGCGGGAACTTTCACATTGCTGTCCGAGGAGGCATCGCCGAAGAAAGCCTGGGCGTCGGCGACCGACATCGCCAGCACCTGACTGATATCGCGTCCACCCAAGTGATAGTCCAACACGGCGGCATCGAACCTCTTGCCTTCGCACACATCACATGTCGTGGCGATACCTGCCATCATCCCCAGGTCGGTGTAAATGACACCCGCACCATTGCAGTTGGGGCAAGCCCCCTCCGAATTCGCGCTGAACAGCGCCGGCTTGACTCCATTGACCTTGGCGAATGCCTTGCGGATCGGTTCCAGAAGACCGGTGTAGGTGGCCGGGTTGCTGCGACGTGAACCGCGTATCGGGGCCTGATCCACGGCGACCACTCCGTCGAGCTTGGACACCGAACCGTTGATCAGAGAGCTCTTACCGGAGCCTGCGACCCCAGTGATGACCACCAGCACACCGAGGGGAATGTCGACGTCGACCTTCTGCAGGTTATGAGTGTTCGCGCCGCGAATCTCCAAGGAGGAATCCGACTCTCGCACCGAGTCTTTCAGCGCGGCACGGTCGTCAAGATGACGCCCGGTCACGGTATCGCTGGACCGCAGCTCCGCTACGGTGCCCTCGAAGCAAACAGTCCCGCCCGCGGCGCCCGCACCGGGTCCCAGATCCACGACATGGTCGGCGATCTGAATGGCCTCCGGTTTGTGCTCCACCACCAGGACGGTGTTGCCCTTGTCGCGCAGTTGCAGCAGCAGATTGTTCATCCGCTGAATGTCATGAGGATGCAGGCCGATTGTTGGTTCGTCGAATACGTACGTGATATCGGTGAGCGATGAGCCGAGATGGCGGATCATCTTGGTGCGCTGCGCCTCTCCCCCGGATAGCGTCCCGGCGGGTCGATCGAGGGAGAGGTATCCAAGACCGATTTCCACGAACGAGTCGAGAGAATGCCTCAGCTTGTCCAATAGCGGGGCGGTCGAAGGCTCCTTGAGCCCTCCCACCCACTCGGCCAGATCGCTGATCTGCATCGCGCAGACCTCGGCGATGTTCTTGCCCTTGATCTTCGAGGACCTGGCCAGCTCCGACAACCGGGTCCCATGGCAATCCGGACAGGTGGTGAAGGTGGCTATCCGCTCCACGAAGGCGCGGATATGTGGCTGCATGCCGTCGATGTCCTTGGACAGATACGACTTCTGGATCTGTGGGATCAGGCCGAGATACGTCAGGTTAACCCCGTCGACCTTGAGCTTGGTCGCCTCCCTGTAGAGCAGGTCATGCAGTTCCTTCTTGGTGTACTTGCGAATCGGCTTGTCGGCATCGAGGAATCCGCAGCCGCGGTAGATGCGCCCGTACCACCCATCCATGCTGTAGCCGGGCACGGTGAGAGCGCCCTCGTTGAGCGACTTGTTCTCGTCATAGAGCGCGGTGAGGTCGATATCGTTGACGGAACCCCTGCCCTCGCATCGCGGGCACATGCCGCCGGTGATGCTGAACTCGCGACGTTCCTTCGTGGACTGTGACCCACGCTGAACGGTGACCGCTCCCGCGCCGCTTATCGACGCGACATTGAACGAAAAGGCTTGAGCTGAACCGATATACGGTTTGCCGAGTCGGCTGAAAAGGATGCGCAGCATTGCGTTGGCGTCGGTGGCCGTGCCAACCGTGGACCGCGGATCGGCCCCCATGCGCTCCTGGTCGACGATGATCGCCGTTGTCAGCCCGTCGAGCACGTCGACATCCGGCCGCGCCAGCGATGGCATGAATCCCTGTACGAAGGCGCTGTACGTCTCGTTGATCAGGCGCTGGGATTCGGCGGCGACCGTGCCGAACACCAAAGAGCTTTTACCCGAGCCGGATACGCCGGTGAACACCGTGAGTCTGCGTTTCGGCAGCTCGACGCTGACGTCCTTGAGGTTGTTGACCCGGGCACCGTGCACCCGGATCAGGTCATGGTTGTCAGCCGGATGATTCTGGGTAACTTTGGCGCTCTTGGCCATTCAGGACAGCTCCTGGATCCGGACGGTGCAGCCGGCGGGGTCACGGAAGGCACAGTCTCGTGAACCCCATTGCTGATCGGTGGGCTCCTGCATGACCTCGGCACCGGTGGCCCGCACACGCTCGAAGAGTCCGTCGAGGTCGTCGGTGGCCAGCATGATGCTGGCGTAGGTGCCCTTGGCCATCATCTCGGTGATCGTCTGGCGCTCTTCGTCGGTGATACCCGGGTCGGCGGCGGGCGGTGTGAGCACGATGTTCATATCGGGACGTCCGGCCGGTCCCACGGTGATCCACCGCATCCCCTCGTACCCGACATCGTTGCGGACCTCGAATCCGAGGGCGTCGCGATAGAACGCCAGGGAGGCCTCGGGGTCGGTGTGTGGAAGGAAGCTCGCATTGATCGTGATGTCCATGACGGTCACGCTAGCCGCCGCCCGGAAGGGGATGCTTCTTGATTCCTGATCGGTCTGGTGACTCGCTTGGCGACACAGGAGGGCATGCCCACGATGTGCTCCGCGGTTCGTTCCTTGTAGACACTGGGCGGCACACCCACCAGTTCGGAGAACCGGGTGCTGAAGGTGCCGAGTGATGAGCAGCCGACCGCGAAACAGACCTCGGTGACGCTCAGGTCGCCGCGGCGCAGCAGCATCATGGCCCGCTCGATACGTCGTGTCATCAAGTAGGAGTACGGCGACTCTCCATAGGCGCTCTTGAACTGCCGGCTCAGGTGGCCCGCCGACATATGCGCATCGCGTGCCAACGCTTCGACGTTCAGCGGCTGCGCGTACTCGCGGTCGATCCGGTCGCGCACCCGGCGTAGCCGCGCGAGGTCATGCAGACGCTGCTCCCCGCCTGCACCGGTCACAGGCGGGATTCTATCGGCTAGATCATCCCCAGCAGGCTGATGTCGGCGGCGTACTTGAGGATCAGGTCCTTGGTGACATGCGGGATCTCGCCTGCGTCACCAACCTTGGCCGTCCGCACCGCACCGCTGAATTCGGCGGTCGGCAGGGCAGATCCGTCGATCGCCGGCTGCGGCCTCTCGTACATCTTGAGCAGCGGCAACACGGACTGCTGTCGCTGCTGCTCCGGCAGACTCTTGAGCGCCGTCTCAAATCGGGCGAGCCACTGACCGTAATCGTCGATCCGCACGATTTTGTACCCGGCCTCGATCAGCCAGTCCACGAAGGTGTCCAGTGAGACACCGTCATGGTGCGGGTTGAACACGTCGAAGCTGCGGTAGCCGTCCGTCACCTTCACGCCGCCGATCGCGGTGATCGACGCGGCGGTGAAATCGCCTGGCACACCGTCATAATGGGCCCGTTGGCGGTTGCCGTCGGCATCCAGTTCGTAGAAGCTGGCCGGTGCGACACCGGTGAGCAGCAGGCTCTGGATGGTGCGGGTGAACACGTCGGTGACGTTGAGCTGGCCGTGGTAGTCACTGTGCGCCAGGATCATGTCGGAGCGGAACACCCGGACGGGCAGACCGGCCAGATCGTGGGCCTCCCGCAGCAGCACTTCGCCTGCCCACTTGGAGTTGCCGTACCCGTTGGCGTAGCCGTCGTTGATCTCGCGTTCGGCCGACATCAGGCGAACGTCGGAGTCCTCCTGGAATTCGGTTACCGGGATCTGGTCGGCGATGCCCACCGTCGACAGGTAGGTGACCGGCTTGAGCCGTTCGGATAGCGCCAGCTTGATGATCTCGGCGGTACCTGCCACGTTCGGACCGAACAGCTGGCTGTACGGCAGGACGTGGTTCACCAACGCACCGGAGTGCACGATCAGATCCACATCACTGGCGAGCTTTTGCCAAACATCTCGTGTCAGACCAAGATCCGAATCACCAAAGTCACCGGCGATAACCTCGAGGCCCTGGTCTGCCAGCTGACGGTAGTGCGCCGACAGATCCGGGTCACCCGATTCGTAGACCGCATCCAGCCGAGCCCGAGCGGCGTCGACGCCGGTGCCGCGAATGAGCGCGTACACCTTTCCGCCCTTGGGGACCAGCCGTTCGAGCCAGTCGAGCACCAGCCAGCGTCCGAGCCAACCGTTGCCGCCGGTTACCAGCACGGTCTTCACATCGCTGGTCGCGGGCGCAATATCCTTGGCCGCCTTCAATAACGACTCGTCGAGGAACTTGTCGAGGGTGAGCTCGGCGGCGTTGATGACGGTCGCGTTCTTGCCGTGCACCGTCACGAATGTCGGCTGGGTGGCGTCACCGGCCAGTTGGGCCTCGATATGCCGGGCGATCGCGGCGAGATCGTTCGCGACGCTGTTGATCACGCCGACCGGAACGTCCACCTCGAAGATATCGCGCAACAGCTCCGAGTACGACAGCGCCGACAGCGAGTCACCACCCAGATCGATGAATCGCACATCGGGGGCCAGATCGGTGGCGGAGGCACCTAATAGGGCCGCCGCGGCGTCGGTCACCGTATCCAGTACCGGCCGGCCGGCCGCCTCCCGGGCGAGTTCACGTAACCGCTCGTTCTGGCTTTCGGCCAGGTCCGCGTACAGCGCCTCCAGCCGTTCGCCGTAGTGCTCTTTCAACTTGGGGCGCAGCAGCTTGCGCGCATCCGACAGCAAGCCCGACTCAACGGTGAACGGTTCAGTCTCGACGATGAAGTTCCTGGGGATTTCGTAGGACTGCAGTTCGGCGTCCTTGGCGACCTGCTGCAGAGAGTCCTGGATCAGCGGCTTGAGCGCATCGGGCGAATCCACATACCGTTCAAGGGCTTCCGGTGTGGGCACCACGACCGCCAGCAGGAACGAACGCTCGCTGTTGCCATACACAAAGATCTGCCGAACCAGCGGGCTGCCGGTGTAGGCGGCTTCCAGTTTGGACACCGCGACGAACTCACCCTGGGCGAGCTTGAGGACGTTCTTGACGCGGTCGAGGTACTTGAGGTGGTCGGCTCCCAGCTCGGCGACCACATCGCCGGTCATGTAATAGCCGTCCTCGTCGAAGACATCGGCAGTGGTTTCAGGGCGCTTGTAATAGCCGGGGAACATGGTCTCCGACTTGATGCGCAGCTCACCCCGAGGATGCGGGGAATCCGTTGTGAAGTAACCGAGTTCGGGAACATCCACAAGCTTGTACTCGGTGACGGGCGGACGCGACAAGATGCCGTCGCGCCACACCGCCCCGGCTTCGGTGGAACCGTAGCCGTCGAGCATCGCCACCTGCAGCAGCGATTCCATGAAGTCGTTCATCTCGGGAGACAGCGGTGCAGAACCGGATCCGGCGCTGAGCACACGCCCACCGAAATCCTCCTCACGGATGCGCACCTTGATCTGCTCGGCGATATCCACGTTGCTCTCACCGGGGGCAAGCGAGCGATCCAGCTCGGCCTGGTAGCGCTGAAAGACCATCTCCACCACACGAGGTACGAACAGCACCTCCGTGGGACGGATGAGTGCGATGTCCTCGAAGAACGTCGACAGGTCACTGGAGGCGATGTAATACGCCGTGCCGCCGCCGGAAAGCGTGCCCATCAGCGTGAGGCGGCCTGCCAGGTGGCTCATCGGCATGAAGTTGACGCCCACGGACGGAATCACCGCGGTGGTGAGCCACTTCTTCTGCCACAGGTTGGCGACCATCCACTGCGGGTACATCGCGCCCTTGGGGGTGCCGGTGCTGCCGGAGGTGTAGATGAGCAGCCGCAGCGCATCGGGGTCCACGCTGGGCTGTGGGGCCGCGGGGAGCTCGCGTCCGCGTGCGATGGCCTCGCCGAGGAGCTCGATGGTGATGGCCCGACCGGCATCATCGAGCCGAGTGCGCGCCGCACGCAACGCCTCGCGATGGCTGTCCACCTCGGGGTGGTAGTCGAAGACCGACAGCAGCCGCACCGACGGCGACGCAAGCACGGATTCCACCGTCGCATCGAGGTACTCGACACTGGCCGCGAACACCGTGGGCTGCGTCTCCTCCAAGATCGCGTTGCGCTGCTGCACCGATGCGCCGGTCTGCAACGGCACCGACACCGTCCCGAGGCGTAGTCCCGCGACATCCAACGAGGCGAAGTCCGTGCTCGTGAAGCCGAGCTGAGCGACAAAGTCACCGTCACGAATTCCCTGGTCGTACCACGCGGCGGCGATGGCCTCGGCGCGATTCCACAGCTCGCGATAGGAGGTGGTGGTGTACTCGGGCTTCAGCACAACGGAGGTCGCGCCGTTGTCATCGGTGACAAATTCGATGGCTCGCTGCCCAAGCGCCGGGCGTTCCCCGTAACCCTCCAGTAGTCGCCGGATCACCTCGACGAGCGGCAAGCCGGGTTCATTGACCGCCTCGGCAATCCCGTCATCGGGCAACAGCGCCTGCAGCTGCGGGTCGTTGGACACGACCTCCGCGACGCGGCGCTCGAGTGCCTGATCTTCCCTGAGATCAGGGCTGGTCGTTGCGGCTGGTGTGGAAATCGTTTGTGTCATGCCAGATACCTCGGGATCGGTCCGCGTTGCTTTGAACGGGCGATTACGCCCACAGTAGAAAAGTACATACCTATGCTAACTATTCCCTGTGGGTGGCGGTGCGGCCCTCCCACCGAGTGGACATTCATGCTGGTCTAGGCCGGAGAAGTCCCGCACAAACGTCATCTCGGCGTGAGGAGCGTCACTGTCGCAATGCGTGCGGAGCATGTTTACGCACTGCCGCCAGCAGCTGTTGTCGCGAGGGATTCACCAACGGATGCCCCGCGACGCTGACGGTCGGCACCGTCTCATTGCCGTCGGCAACGGAACGCACGTACGCGGCAGCCTCGGGCGATTCCCAGATGTTCACCTCGGTGTAGCGCAGCCGAGTGAAGCGCAGCTGCGTCCGCAGCTTGATGCAGAAGGGGCAACCCGGCCGCCAGTACACGACGACCTCGTCAGAGGCCGGGAAGGGCTTCGTCATGATCCATGTCTACACGGGCTTCCCCGCAGTAACGCCCGGCTTAAGTGTGTAGATGCCCTCGATGGCGATGACGACGGCACAGCGCGGGTACTTCAGTCCCCGCTCCTCTGCGAAGGCAACGGCATCATCGAATGCCGGCCCCGAATCGTGGATGCGGGCAGAACCGACGAACCGGTACCCGTCCAGCGCATCGCGGTCGATCACGGCAACGGAAACCTTTGATCCGGCAAGGATATTGGCCAGTGTCTGCCCGCCGGTGTTCTCATTGAAGATTAGAGACCGTTCATCGCGCACCCGCAGCGAGCGTTTGGGCCCGATGTTGGGGGTCGTGCCGTCGGTCACCGTCGCCAGGACCGCCAGTTGGGAACCGAGCATCCGCTTCATCTCATCGGTGAGCGTGGGCATTGTGAACGCGACCTCCTGGAATGGTTGTACTGAAACAAGATTCGGTATAGGTGGTGGCGGCGTGCAGGCCCGGGCGGTATCGAGTAGCCGACTCGTAGCACCGACCGGAGCCGCACGCATCAGCACCGAGAGTAGATGCAACAGACCCTCGGAAACCGTGAGCCGGCGCTGGCTGGTCCGCAGGATGTGAGCCGCGGAAACCTTGTCGCCCAGGGCGATCGCTTGAGCAATCGCAACCGTCTCGCACCATGACGCATTCATGCTGTCCCGGCCCAGCGGAGAATTTCGGCTCACCGAACTATATTATTCGTTTCCACTAACCACGTCTAGTGCTCGCACTCGAGGCGGCACCCGGCTCCGGTCGCGTCTTTCCCGCGGTGTGGTCGCCCCCCACACCCCGAATAATTCGCCCGCCGCGATGGCATACCTGCTGCATGGCTCCCGTACCGGGCAGTGCCGACAGATCTGTTTGGCTCGAGCCTCCCGCAGGGTCCGAGCCCTCCCCCGCTCGTGATCCGGTGAGAAGAACAGGTCGGTCGGCATGCCGCGGCAACGCGCCCACTCAAGCCACTTCATATCGCTACCCGATGATGGTCTGGGCGATCTTCACGGCGACAAGTACTACCGCCAGCAGCAGATACCCGCGCAGCGCAACCATTCCCGCCGTCCGCAGCGGCGACCAGGCTGGGCGGCCCAGCGTGTCGAGCGCCGGGGTGCGCCAGGAGTCACGCTCCTGGCGCAGGAGATCGCGCCGCAATGCGCGGTCCTGCGGGAGCGAGTCCAGATCCTGAACCTCATCGGGGTCCAGGCCGCCGAATTGCGCCGCCGTCTGTACGGCAGCCCGACGATCGGTCCACTTCTTCCCGACGACGACCGCAAGCCCGCCCAGGACGCCGACACCTGCGCCTGCGGCGAAGAATGCCTTGAGCTGTCCCGTCGTCAGGTCAGGGAAGAAGGTCGCCGCGGTGAGTGACAGCGAGAGCAGCACCAGCGCCCAGACAATGACCCCCGCAAAAAGGTTCTGGCGCATGGAGTTAACCCACGGGCCGAGCACCGCCTTGTCGTTGCACAGCAGTACCAGAAACACCGTCGCCGAGGGCAACAGCACGCCGGCTAGCGCCTGTACGCCCTGTGTGAGGACACCCAGCACCGGGTCCGGGCTGAACGACACCGCCGCGGCGATGCCCAGCAGCAGCCCGTACCCGAGGTAGAACGCAGGCGCCTCGTTTATCTTCCAGTGCAGCGAGTGGCGCTTGCCAAACGTATCGCCCAAGGCGTACGTGGTGGCCAGCCCGACGGCGTTGGCACCGATGAGCGAGGCATCAAGCAACAGCACGGCGAACAAGGCACCCACCGCGGGGCTCACATGATCATGCAGCAGCCGTGCCACCGCACCGGCGTCGGTGAAATTGCCGACCGCGTCGGTGCCCGCCAGGCCGAATGCGGCCGCCGCCATGATGCAGATGGCACCCGCCATCACCAGGACGATGCCGACGGCGAGATCGATTCGCTCATAACGGATCCAGCGTGGTGTCAGCCGCTTGTCGACGATATTGGATTGCTGGAAGAACAGCTGCCATGGCGCGACAGTGGTACCCACGATCGCGACGACGAGCAGCAGTAGTTCGGCGTTCAGACCGCCCGGGAATGACGGCACGAAACCGGACGCCGTGGTGGTAAGGGACGGGTGCACCAGGATCGCCATCGGGATCATGACGATGTTGATCGCGATGAGCGCGAACAGGAACCGCTCCCATCGCCGGAACGAACCCCCGGCGATCACCGCGAACAGCAACACCGCCGCCAGCGGTACGGAGATTACCCGGGGCAACCCGAAGTAGCTCAATGCCATTGCCACCCCGATGAATTCGGTGACGATTGTCAGGGCGTTGACGACGAACAGGTCCCCGACACTGAAGGCACCCCAGAACCGCCCGAACCGGGCGAAGATGAGGCGAGCGTGCCCGACTCCGGCGACCGCGCCCAGTCGGACGACCATCTCCTGGTTGACGTACAGCACCGGGATGAGCAGCACCAGCGTCCATAGCAGGGCCATGCCGTAGTTCTGGCCCGCTTGGGCATAGGTCGCGACTCCACCGGCATCGTTATCGCCGACCATCACGATGAGACCGGGGCCGAGTACTGCCAACAACATCCGGAAGCGCTGCCACCGACCGCGGCCATCCGTCGTCTCGTGCTGGCCGATTGTGCCCAACGCACCGACGATGTCGCCGATATGCGCACTGTCCATGACGGCCCCCACTGTCTGGGAGGCCGGGCCGTTGGTGGAACTCCCGATGGGCTGGGCCTCCGCGGGTCGATGGTTTCGGCGAGGTACGCCGTTGAAGAATGCCATTGCAGTTGCCGCCCTTCAGGGGTTTGTCCGCTGCGCAGGGGATTCCGGGCATGCCAAAGTAAGCCTGGCGCATATGTTTTCGCGTCAGGTCAGGCGTGAACGGTGTCGCAGCGGAAGGCTGGGAACATGTAAACGTGCTGGATTACTCCAGGTTTTCGATCCGGGCTGGAATACGGACTATCGCCGGACTTCATCTCGTCCCCTCACCTCCTTGCTGCCAGGGCGGCCATGCCGCATCGGTCGTCATATCAGCGCAAGCCAGGCGGCACTCGAACGGGAGGACAGGCGCCCGACATCGGACGACCCAATCACCTCTCTCGTCAGAGCTTCGGCACTGCACGACGTAATCCCTGGTGGGAAGCCACTTCGGGTCACCCCTTAGGCCGGGGAGACCTGTCCTAACCCTGGGCGTCTCTCGACGTCGTCGGATCAGTGGCCTGTGTTCGTGCAGGAGCCTCACCTAGCGAGGTGCTGAACATCGGTACTGTATGCCTGAGAAACGGTGCGCGTCAACGCAACACCCATTCTTCACAGCGGCTTGACAGCATCCGCGGCGGATCGGTCAGACTTCGCCGTACTCATCGAACCAGTGCGCGAGCTTGCCGCGCCTGCTCACCGCGCGCAACCGCGACTCCGTCAACGCCCGGGTCTTACTGGTGGTCACAATCATGAGTTCATCGCCCGAATCGATTCGGGTGTCGGGTAGCGGAACGAAGGTATTGCCCTGTCTGATGACCAGGGTGACGACGGCCGGATCGGGCAGCCGCAGCTCCAGGATGGTCACATTGCACAGCCGAGATCCCGGCTGCACCTTCATGGTGAGCAGCTCGGCGTCGAGCACATCCAAAGGAGCTGCCTCGACTTGGATCTCACGGGTGGCCTCCCGGGAGATCAGCCCCAGGAGATGCGCGACGGGCCGCAGGCTCGGTCCCTGTACCAAGGTGAAAACCACCACCAAGACGAACACGATGTTGAGAAGGCGGTAACTGTTAGGCACGCCCTCCACGATGGGAAAGGTTGCAAGCACCACAGGCACCGCGCCGCGTAGGCCCGCCCACGAGAGAAAGGCCTGCTCCCGCCACGGGATACCAAATCCGAGAAGCGATCCCACCACGGAGAGCGGCCGGGCAATCAGTAGGAGAACCAAGCCGATCAGGATCGCCGGAACGATGTCATGCACCAGCTCGGTCGGGTTAACCAACAGCCCAAGCAGGACGAACAGGCCGATCTGCGCCAGCCAACCGAGTCCCTCGGCGAATGATCGCGTGGCAGACCGGTGCGGCAGACCAGAATTGGCCAGCACCACCGCGGCCAGGTAGGCGGCGATGAAGCCGCTGGCATGGACGCTGCCCGAGGCGGCGAACGCCACCAGCCCCAGCCCGAACGTCGCGATCGGGTACAGCCCCGACGCGGGCAGCGCGACGCGACGCAGGGCCATCGCCCCGAGAAAGCCAGACCCGAGACCAATCGCCGAACCAGCCAGCAGCTCGTAGACGATCTGAATCACCGCACTCTTCGGCTCGAACACGAAGGGCATGACACTGAACATCAGAACCAGGATCACCGCAGGCGCGTCATTGAAACCGGACTCTGCCTCCAACAGTCCGGCCACCCTGCGTGGCAGCGGCAGCACCCGCAAGACCGAGAAAACCGCGGCCGCGTCTGTGGAGGACACGATGGCGCCGAGCAGCAATGCCAGCTGCCAATCCATCCGCAACAGCACATGCGCGCCGACCGCGGTCACCACGGTGCTGATGACGACACCGACCGTGGCCATCGCACCGGCAGGGGCGAGGACCTTGCGGATATCGGAGAACCGTGTGGTCAAACCGCCCTCGACGAGGATCACCGCAAGCGCAGCGGTGCACACATTCCGAGCCAATTCCACGTTGTCGAACTCGACACCGAGCCCGTCCTCGCCGAGAACGACCCCCACCAGCAGGAAGAACAAAAGGCTGGGAAATCCGATCCGCGTGGCCACGCGAGTACCGACGATGCTGGCGAGCAGCACGAGGCCACCGATGAGCAAGGCCAGGTACAGCTGGTGCAAGCTCACGTGGTTCCCGTCGGTTGACTTCGATTAATAGGGCACGATAGCGGGGTGGCGGAACGGAAGATGCGGGTCGCGATTGCCGGCGCGGGCAAGGTCGGCCGTTCTGTCGCGGGCGAGCTACTCGATTACGGCCACAAAATCCTGTTGATCGAACGCGAACGCAGTAACTTCGAGCCGCACACGGTGCCCGCGGCGGACTGGCTCAACGCCGACGCCTGCGAACTGGAAACCTTGGAGGACGCGGGGATCCAAACCTGCGATGTCGTGGTGGCCGCCACCGGCGATGACAAAGCCAACCTCGTCGTGGGCCTGCTGGCCAAATCCGAGTTCGGCGTGCCCAGGGTAGTGGCCCGCATCAATGACATTCGCAACCAGTGGTTGTTCAGTCAGGCGTGGGGTGTCGATGTCGCGGTCTCCACACCAGGCGCCATGGTGGCGGGTGTCGAGGGCGCGATCGATGTCGGTCACCTGGTTCGTCTCATGGGACTCCGCGAGGGCCGGGCGGATCTGACAAAACTGACTCTGCCCGAAGACAACCCCTTGGTGGGACGACGCGTGGAGGAATTGGCGCTGCCGCCCAATACCGCGTTGGTCACCGTGCTTCGGGGAGGGACGGTCGTGCTGCCTAAACCCGAAGACGTTTTGGAGGCCGGCGACGAGATGCTGTTCATTGCCAACAGCACCGCGGAACCCGCGATTCGCGCCGCGATCCACGGATCCGGAGTGCTGCCCGACAGGTAGATCGCTACACGCTGAGCAGCGCGAGTTCCTCGCGTGCACGCCGCTCCACCAGGAGCGGAACGTAGTCGCGCAATCGGCTCTCGTCGAAGCGGGAGTGTTCGGCACGAACCACCGCCTCCACGACGTCGCGAGTCAAGCTCGGATATCGACCTTGTAGCTGATCCACAAGATCACCGATACCTGCCTGCTTGCCGACTACCGCCACAGGGACAAAATTTGCACACCGTTCATACTTTCGTCAACCGGCCCGACGGGCACAATATCCAGCCAGCCAAGAACACGCCGCACCGGTTTGTAGACTGTGGTGTCAGACACGACGGAGGTGGATGTCGCGGTGCAGATCGTCTGTAATTCGTTGGTTGCCTTGGCCTTTCGCGTCAACTGCGCAGACGGTATGGAGACTGCATGAGCACGGCGACCGTCGTCGGCAGCGGACCCAACGGGCTGGCCGCAGCAATTACCCTGGCACGTGCAGGGATCTCGGTCACAGTGTTGGAGGCCACTGATGAACCCGGGGGCGGATGCCGTTCCTCGGAGATGCTCGAGCCCGGATTGATCCATGACCACTGCGCCGCGGCGCACCCGATGGCCATCGGGTCCTCGTTCCTGACGAGTCTGGACCTGGCTCGTCACGGTGTGCGCTGGCTATTGCCCGAGATCGACTGTGTGCATCCGCTCGATGACGGCACGGCCGGTGTGCTGTACCGGTCGGTCGACGACACGGCCACTCGGATGGGGCGCGACGGTAACCGATGGCACGCACTATTCGGTTACCCCTCAGAGCATTTCGACACCCTCTCGGAAGACATCACGGCACCGTTATTGCATGTGCCCCACCACCCGATCCAGCTGGCGCGATTCGGACTACCCGCAGCACTACCCGCCTCGACGATCGCGCGGCTGTTCCGCACCGAGCCCGCCCGCGCACTCTACGGCGGCGTCGCCGCACATACCTTCCGGCCGTTGCACTACCCGATGACGGCGGCGGTCGGCCTGGGGATCATGACCGCCGGGCACCGGCACGGCTGGCCCGTCGTCTCGGGCGGCACCGGTTCCCTCATCAGGGCCATGACCGCATCTCTCGCCGAGCTGGGCGGAACGGTCCACACGGGGGTTCGGGTGGCGAACGCCGCTCAACTTCCAGACGCCGATCTGACTCTTTTCGATCTCGAACCCGGCGCTGTCGCAGACATTCTCGGCGATCTGCTGCCCACGCGAGTCAGCCGTGCGTTCGCGAAGTTCCGCCACGGCCCGGGCGCTTTCAAGGTCGACTTCGCTGTCGACAGTGGAGTTCCCTGGACCAACCCCAACGCCCACCGCGCCGGCACCGTGCACCTCGGTGGCACCTACGCCGAGGTGGCCGCCACCGAACGGCAGATCCACGCCGGTGCCATGCCGGCGCAGCCCTTCGTCCTAGTCGGCCAGCAATATCTGGCCGATCCGCAGCGCTCCGCGGGCAATATCCATCCGCTGTGGACCTACGCACACGTGCCTTTTGGCTACAGCGGAGACGCCACCGAGGCGATCATCGGGCAGATCGAGCGGTTCGCGCCCGGGTTCCGTGAACGCATCATCGGCATGGCCGTGCGCTCGACCACCGAGATGTCCGCATACAACGCCAACTATGTGGGCGGCGACATCATGACCGGCGCCAAGGACATCCGCCAGCTGGTATTCGGCCCGCGGATTTCACTGGGACCCTACAGTTTGGGCACCCCGGGCATGTATATCTGCTCCGCGGCCACTCCCCCCGGTCCGGGCGCACACGGAATGTGCGGTGTGCATGCCGCGAATGCCGCACTCAAACATCTTCGGTAAGGGATCCGTGAATTACGCTGCGGATCGACAGTGCAGGGCCAGGTTCACGACGTCGAGGACTACCGTAACGAATCCACCGGCATCGGCGGGCTGATGAGCCGGAAACCCGCTCTGCTGCGTTCCATGAACCGGCGCTCGAATGTGCCCTCGATCTGCCTGCCGTCCAACTCGCCCGCCAACACCAGCCGGTCCTTGTCCGGCTGGTGCGCGCGTAGCACAACCTGGGCCGAATCCGACTCTCGCTTGCGTAACTCGAGGCGATCCCCGTCGATCTTGAGCAGCCACCTGGTGGTGTAACCCTCCGGCGTCTGGCCAACAAACCGGACCACGCCGGCTTCGGGCACCTTGTTGCGGTCGGTGATCGCCACATTGGTCCACGGCCGCGGGCTCCTCCCGTTTAACATTACTTCGCGCCCGTCGACGGTGAATGACGTTGCGCGCCAAACCCCGTCGAGAGTTGAGGTCGGGGTGTGATAGACGGTGTATCCCATCGCGCCCTGCACCACGGCGAACGCCAGCACCATCGCAGCGACGCCAAACTTGGCGACCACGCCGGTTCGCCGCAACCAGGGTCTACTCGCCCCGAGTGGCGACCAGAGCACAATCGGGCGAGTCTCACCCCGATTGAGCACGACGCGCGCCATGTTGGACCAATACGGCGACGTGATACCGATTGCCACGAACAATAATTCGCCGGAAACCAGCTTGACCGGCACGTCGTAGGACATGTTCAGCAGAAACACTTGTGCCATGGCAATCACCGACCCGAGCGCCCCGAGCAGCCACGTACGATTCCACAACAGCAGCACTCCCGACACCGCTTCAACCAGCCCGGTAACGACCGAGTACGGCTCGGAGGCGCCCATGAAACCCCACAGCGTATGGAACAGGCTGGTATCGCCCACCAACTGCAGCTGGTGATCCGGCAGCGCCATGTACCCCATCTGGACGGGAATCACCTTGCACACCCCGTACAGAATCATCGCCAACGCCAACCCGAAGCGCGCGAACACAATCAGCGACGCGGCCAGACTCCGATAGTTGCGGCGCCGCCGATCCATGCCGGTCCATAACGCGGTGATCAGCAGCGCCACCACAATCCAACCGAGATGAAAGCACCATGTCCACAACATGTCTGAGCCGGCCGACACGGCGATCTCGACACCGCGACCTCGAGTCAGATAGCTGCCGATCTGCGCAAGCAGCCAGATCACCGGTTCAAGTGGGTAAGAGCCCACATTGGCGCTCCCCACAATGGCGTACACCGTGGCCACCAGAATGACAGCACCAGTGATCAGCAGCATCCCGCCACCAATGGTGAGAAGCATTCGGAAACCCAGTTTCTGAAGCGACGTCCACTCCGGGACTGCTTGGGCCGGATCAGGTGTTTCCGTGACCCGAACCAGCGAGTGCAGATCGAAGTCTGTTGCCATCACCTTGCCACTTTCGGCCCCTGCCATCAGCCGAGCTCCCCAGCTCGGCTGATCCGACTGTCCAGTCATCGGTCAACGTCGGCAATGCTTTCGGCCTCAAACGAAACGTCGAGACAGCCGGCTGGCGCGGCAACACCGAATCACTCAACAACCCCCTCGATCGCACCCTCCTTCGCGGACGCACCACCGCCCATTCAGCAGTTACGTCGTTTAGCGGGCCAGGCCGTCATGCGAACCGCCGCTAGGCTCCCTAGCGCGGGAATACGCCCCTGCGGTTCCCCGTGTATCGCGAACCACTCCCTGAAGTGCGCCGCGCGGCGTAATGTTGACAGCGTAAGCAACCCACCCGCGTACACGTCTGCACTGAAACTAGGTGAGCGCCATGATCATCCTCGGCGTCATACTGCTGGCCGCCGGATTCCTACTCAATATCGGGCTTTTGTGGACCATTGGGGTCGTACTCCTGGTCATCGGGCTGGTCCTGATGGTCGCGGGCCGCATGGGGCACGCCATTGGCGGCCGTTCCCACTACTACTGAGGAGAAAACCATGCGCTATGCCGGACTGCTCCTGGCCGTGTGGCTGATAATCGGGGCAATCGCCGTCGCTCAACGCGGGTATTTCACCGATAGCCCGCAAACCTGTGCCAGCGCGGGAACCATTGCGTTGACCGTTATCGCCGGGCCGCTCAATTACGCCGGGGTCAATCCGACAGTCGCGCACTGCAACATCCCCCAACCCAGCTCCTGACATCCGGGCTGAACCGCTCAGGAGGACTTCACCGCCACACCCACCCGAACCAGTACGTCGAGCTGCGCCGGATTGAAAAGATCAAGCAGCGCTTGGGCAATGGTGCGTTCGACGAACTGCTGGCCACGCGGCGCGTCTGCCGTTGATGCCAGCATTCCGGGGTGTTCGGTGTACAGCCTGCGGGCCTGCACAGCTAGTCGTGCGGCGAGGTCGGCGCGCGTCGGCTCATCGGCATCGGCGGGGAGATCTTCAAGCTCACGGTCGAGGTCACGGTCCTGCTGATCCAGGAACATGCCGATGTACACCCGCAGCCCCTCCGGCCCGAGGAGCCGCGACATGACATAGGCCATTGAGCGGTCTGTCTCGGACAGCTCCATATTGACTGCGGCAGAGGCGAACTCGGGCGGAAGATCCGCCACCGCGGCACTGGAAAGAATCTGTCCAATTTCCGCGCGAACCCGCCGGAGACGCTCGATGGTGGCCGCCAGCTCGGTGTCGAGAGCGCGCAGCGCTACGTGCGGATCCTCGTTGGCCACGTCCATGTCGGCGATCTGTTGCAGGGAAAGACCGAGTCCGGCAAGGCGTTTGATTTGCAGGACCCGCACCAGGTGCGCAACGCCGTAGCTCTTGTAACCGTTAGAACGGCGTTCGGGCTCGTCGAGCAGGCCAATATCGTGATAATGACGCACCGTGCGCAGGCTCGTGCCGGCGAGCTCGGCGAGCTCTCGAGTGCTCCAGCCCACCGTCACTCCTCCTACATCCGCTGACATAACCCCACTCGACACCATGCCGCTACGGCACGGTCAACCCCGGCCCTGGCTGACCGTGACCCACCTCACTCCGGAATCCCTTGAGTATGCCGTAGCGGCACAGTCTTTCCTGGATGCATGGCACTCTCCGAGCTCATCAAGGTCGAAGAATTCTTCGATCCACCCAGCCGCGCATCCGCATCGATCTCTCCGGACGGAACCAAGATCGCATACCTGGCACCGCGGAAGAACCGTCTCAACGTATGGGTGCAAGCCGTCGGCAGTGACAGCACAGACGACGCACACTGCGTCACCCGCGACGAAACCCGAAGCGTCACCGGCTTTTTCTGGGCCGATGATCCGCGCTGGCTGCTGTACGTGCAGGACTCGGGCGGCGACGAGAACTGGCATCTGTACCGAGTGGACCTGGATGACCCCGACGGGCCGGCCGTTGATCTGACGCCGTTTCCGGGGGTGCGACTGCTGGGACTGGAGCAGCCCCACGGTCGTCCCGGCAAAGCATTCATCCAGCTGAATCACCGCAAGATCGACCAAATCGACCTCTACGAGCTCGATATCGCGTCCGGTGAGCTCACCATGCTGGCCGAGAATCCCGGTGGCGTGATGGCCTGGTTCTGCAGCCCGGATCACGGGGTGTTCACGCAATCGCTGACATCTGAGGGGAACATCGAGTTCTCTCGATTCAAGTCCGGGGCGCTGGAATCCCTAGCCGTCTACAACGGCGCGGACTATCCGGTGGGCATGCACCCGACCCAGATGACACCGGATGGCACCGGGCTATGGCTGGGTTCCAGTCGCGACTCCGACCACACACGTCTGGTTCGGCTCGATCTGGCCACCGGCGACGAGACCGAAGTCGATAGCCACCCCGCCTTCGACCTCTCGGCGGCGCTCGGCCTGGCGCCGGCCCTGATTCGTCATCGGAAGACCGGTGAGCTGCTGGGAGTCCGGTACCTCGGCGAACGCCAGGTGATCCGGGCGCTTGATCCGTCCTTTGCCGCCGTATTGGACAAGCTGACAGGGTTGTCGGACGGTGATCTGGGCGAGATCTCGTCCGACGAAAACGGCCAACGCTGGGTGGTCAGCTTCGCGCATGATCGGGATCCCGGCGTCACGTACTTCTACGACCACACCACCGGTGAGAGCCGACAATTGTTCCGACCGTATCCACACTTGAACCCCGCCTCGTTGGCACCGATGACTCCGGTGACCATCCCGTCGCGTGACGGCTTGAGTCTGCATTCATATCTGACGCTGCCGGTCGGTGTGGAACCCGCCGGGCTGCCGCTGGTGCTGCTGGTCCACGGCGGTCCATGGCACCGCGACAGCTGGGGATTCGATCCGTCGGTGCAGTTCCTGGCCAACCGCGGATATGCCGTGTTGCAGGTTAACTTCCGTGGATCCACCGGGTACGGCACGGCATTCACGAAGGCCGCCATCGGCGAGTTCGCCGGCAAGATGCACGACGACCTCATCGATGCCGTCGACTGGGCCGTCAAACAGGGCTACGCGGATCCGAGCCGAGTCGCGATCTTCGGCGGCTCGTACGGCGGATACTCCGCGCTCGTCGGAGTCACCTTCACTCCGGACGTCTTCGCAGCCGCCATCGACTATGTGGGGATCTCCAATCTCGCTAACTTCATGCGGACCCTCCCGCCATTCGTGCGACCGAACCTGACCAACAACTGGTACCTGTACGTCGGCGATCCCGCCGACCCCGAGCAGGAAGCCGATATGTTGGCCCGCTCACCCATCACCCGGGTGGACCAGATACGCACACCTCTGCTGGTTGTGCAGGGCGCCAACGATGTACGTGTGGTGCAGGCCGAGTCCGACAATATCGTCGCAGCGTTGCGCGCCCGCGGGGTGGACGTCGAGTACATGGTCAAGGAGGACGAGGGCCACGGCTTCCTCAATCCCGAGAACCAGATCGATCTGTTCCGGGCGACGGAGCGGTTCCTGGGCCGGCATCTGGGTGGACGGCGGGTGACGTGACCGAGACCTCCGGACGCAGGCCCACAGTGCTCGAACAGGCCGGAGGTCTGTCCGGACTGGTCTATGCCGGGCTTCCCAGCGTCGCGTTTGCTTTGGGCAACAGCACCTTTGGCCTGTCCGGTGCGATCTGGATATCCGTGGCCACCGCGCTGGCGATCGCCGCGTGGCGATGGTTACGCAACCAGCCGCTGCAGCCTGCCGTCTCCGGGCTGTTCGGGGTGGCGATCTCGGCGGTAATCGCCTATCAGATCGGGTCAGCCAAGGGCTTCTTCCTCATGGGCATTTGGACTAACCTCCTTGCCGCGGTGGTGTTCCTGGCGTCGGTGCTGGTGGGTTGGCCGCTCGCCGGGGTGCTCTGGCACGGCCTCACCGGCAGCGGGCAGCGCTGGCGCGACGACAGGCCGTCGCGATTCGCCTACGCGGTGGCAACCCTGTCCATCGCGGCCGTCTTCCTATCCAGATTTGTTGTGCAGGAATGGCTGTACACCGAGGACGCTGTCGGATGGTTGGCCTTCGCACGTATCGCCATGGGCTACCCACTTTTGGGGGTGGCGCTGCTGGTCGCCGTCTGGGCCGTGCGCCGTTCAAAGAGGCGCCTCAGCGCTGGTTCAGCCACCCTGGTAGCCGATCGCGTCCGATGAGCTCGCAGTTGCTGCTCGCCGCGAGTGCATACGCCTGGCGGGAGAAGTCCTGATTGCTAACCACCATGGTGCGCGGGCAGCCGTAGTGCACTGCGCCCGCTACCACCTCTTGAACGGCTTTGACGCCCACCGTCTTGGAGTAGCGCTTGCATTGCACGGCAACGACATCACGCCGACTGGTGGCTATCAGGTCAACACCGTAATCGCCGGTTGCCGGTGTGGTCTCGATATGCCAGCCGGCACCATACATGCGGGCCGCGACGAACGTCTCGAAATCAACGCCGGACATCTCGTCGACCTCGGCTAGTCCGGATAGTGTTGTGTACCTATGCAATCGGGCATCATACCGACGACGGGCGGCGGCGTCCGCGAGACCTCTCAGACCCCATCCCGCGGCCCGCAGCAGCACATACACGGCATAAGGTGCCGCCAGATAGGCCACCTGCGCCAACGCGGCGAGCAGCGCGTCACCCGTGTTCCGATACACGACGACGGCCGGCCAGATGACCATCACGAGGACCGGCCCGGCGAGCACCACGACGGCGAGTGCGATCAACGCGCGCGACAGGCGACGCCGAGCACGAACCGCCTTACGTCTCCACCGTCGCAGCATCACACGACGAACTCTAAAGCAGGCCACAGACATCCAGGCGGTGCCTGCTTACGGCCGGGCGCCCGCCGGAACCTCCGCGGTTTCGGCTGCCTCGGCGGCTCGCCCCCACCGCCCGGCAAGCGCGGCGCAAGTGATCAGCTGAATCTGGTGGAAGATCATCAGCGGCAGCACGATCAGGCCCACCGGATGTCCGGCGAACAGCACCGTGGCCATGGGCAGCCCAGTTGCCAGACTCTTCTTGGATCCGCAGAAGATCACGACGATGCGATCGGCCCTGTCGAAACGAAACAGCCGCGCGACTCCTGCCGTGACGCCCAGTACCACCGCCAGCAGCACGATGCTGACCGCGACCACCGCCATCAGCCGGGAGATCTCCATGCCCTGCCAGACGTGTTCGACCATCCCGGCGCTAAAGGCCGCGTAGACCACGAGATAGACCGAACCACGATCGACCACCTTGGTGAGCGTCGTGTGTGAGAGCACCCGATACAGCTTGGGCCGCAAGAGCTGACCGGCGACGAAGGGCACCAGCAGCTGCACCACGATCTCCAGGATCGCGGTGGGTGAGACGGTAGCCTCCCCCGTGGTTTGCATCAGCAGCACGATCAGCAAGGGAGTTATGAAGACGCCCAACATGTTAGACACCGAGGCGCTCACCACCGCGGCCGCCACGTTGCCTCGGGCAATGGACGTGAACGCTATCGAGGACTGCACCGTAGACGGCAGCAGGCACAGGTAGAGCACACCGGTGTAGAGGTCGTTTGTCAGCACCGAGGGCACCAACAACTTCATGGCCAGCCCGAGTAACGGGAACAGCACGTAGGTCGCGGCCAGCACCGTGGTGTGCAGCCGCCAATGGCGTAGACCCTCGAGCGCTTCGCGCGGTTCGAGTCGTGTTCCGTACAGGAAGAACAGCACCGCGATGGCGATCTTGGTGGCCCAGTCGAGAACGTCGGCGGCACCGCCGCGCGCGGGGATCAGCAGGCCGACGCCCATGGCCGCGAACAACCCCAGCAGGAATCCATCGATGCGCAGTTTCGCCAGCCACCTCACCCCGCCACCGTAATGAGCCCGATACTGATTACGAAAGCCGATAGAAGTGATATCTCTCAACGAGTATCGTGATTGATATGTTGGACCCCGAGCAGCTTCGGACGTTCCTGACGGTCGAACGCGCCGGTGGGTTCACCGCGGCCGGACGGATACTCGGGCTGCGCCAGTCCACGGTGAGCGGGCATATCGCGCGGCTGGAGCAATCCATCGGACGGGAGCTGTTCCGGCGCGATACCCGCAATCTGGCGTTGACCGCCGACGGCGCCGCGATGATCGGCTTCGCCCGCGCCATCCTGGACGCCCACGCGCAGGCCGATCGGTACTTCGCGCATTCTCAGCTCACCGGGCTCATCCGGCTCGGCGCCTCCGATGACCTGGTTGCCCGCCAGCTGCCCGATGTCCTCGTCGAGTTTCAGAATTCGCATCCGGGCGTGGACCTCGAACTCATCGTCGGGCTGAGTGAGTACCTCAAAAACCGCATGGCGGCAGGCGAATTGGACCTGATGGTGGCCAAGCGTCTCCCCGGAGAGAAGCACGGGGAACTGCTCTGGCGCGACAGGCTGGTGTGGGCGGGACGGCCCGGCACGTTGGACGTGCGCGACCCGGTCCCGATCGTCACCTACCCGCCGCCGAGTCTGACCCGGCATGCGGCGCTGCGAGCGCTGGAGCGCGAGGGTCGCACGTGGCGAATCGCCTGCGTCAGTGACAGCCAGCTGGGGCTGCGGGCGGCGGCACTGGCAGGTATGGGTGTGGTGGCGCACGCCGAATCACTACTGCCCGCAGGACTTGTCACCGTCGCCGACAACGGCCTACCCGACCTGGGCGAGCTGGAATTCGTGCTGCTACGCCGCCGCAGCGTGCTATCAGAACCCGAGCAGGCGCTGTGCGACGCGATTATCGCCAGCACACACCGGCTGCGTGCTGCGTAGAGGTTCGGCTGACCCGTGGCCCCCAAAGCTGCGGCGTGGGGGCGCTAGGCGCTATGTTCGCCAGGACAGATGTGGTCACCCCAGACACCAGAATCTTGATCGGAGTGTTCGATGACAAGGACACCGCACCGGTGATGTACGGCTACGCGCGGCCCTCGGGCAGCCAGATCTTCGAGACAAACATCCGCATCCTCGAACAAGCCCGGGTGCGTCGAGCCCTCGCCCTGTTGACCGCGGTCGGCTCCATCGCCATCGGAGCAGCCGCGATCACGCTGGCTTTCGAGGGGATGTCGACCATCCCGATGCTCTGTCTGGCCGTATCGCTACCCACGTTCGCGTGGGGCGTGCGGTTTGCCATGCGGAGGCCGGTGACGTACCCCCAGTCACTCGCGTGGGTGCTGTATTGCGATGCGGCGATCACGATAGGGCTGCTTGTGGTGACCAGCTCTGGAGTCGCCTTCGTCAAGATGGCCTGGCTCGTGGCGGTCAGCGGATACGTCTTCCTGGTGCACGGACGCCGCGCCATGCAGTTCCAGTCAATGGTGCTGACGGCTGGGTTCGTGGTTACCGTCGGCGGCGCGGTACCGCGCGGGGACATGTCCTACCCCGAACTTGTCATCGCGGTTGTGACGATCGCGCTGGCGGCCGTCACCGCCGGCTGGGTGGTGTATACAGGCAAAAGGCAATTGACCAGGTATATCGCAACCCGCGATCACCTGGTCCGGCATGACCCCCTCACGGGTGTACTCAACCGGCGCGGCCTGCAGGAGGCCTGCGCAGCATGGCCGAGGTCAACCGAAAACAAGATCGTCGTCGCGGTGGTCATCGATCTCGATGAGTTCAAGGCGATCAACGACACGTACGGCCACCACATCGGCGACGAGGTACTCAGGCGAACGGCACAACGGTTGTTCACCGTTGCCGGGCTGGACACCCTGCTTGCCCGCCTAGGGGGCGACGAATTCGCCTTTGTTGCAATCGTTTACCCGCCGGTGCATCTCGGAATTCCGCGGATGGTCTCCGAAGCCCTCGCCATGAACGACGATTTTCCGACGGTCACCTCCAGCATGGGCGGGGCCTGGATACCGATGCCTCCCACCATCACCGCACATTCCCCCACATTGGAGACGGTTGTGCACCATCTGCTGATCACCGCCGACGCAGAGATGTACAAGGCTAAACAGCGCGCGGCCCAGGACAGAGCCACCGCGGGTAGGCATTCAGTCGACCGCCAGCGGGCAACACCCTAGCTGGCGTTCCAACGCGCCGTAGTGATATCAGCGGCGCCAGAACAGATGGTGCACAACGCCGCTCGTGCTGGGAATTTTCTCCAGGTGGAAGCGGTCGGTGAGCTCGTCGGGACTGTCCCACAACCGCTCACCGCGTCCGATCTCCACCGGGGCGACCGCCACGTGCATGGTGTCAACGAGGCCCGCATCAAGAAACGCGCGGACCGTGGCGACACCACCGCCGATCCTCACATCCTTCCCGTCGGCGGCCTCGAAGGCACGTGCCAACGCCTCGTGCGGCGAGACATTGAGGAAGTGAAAGGTAGTGTCGCCCAGGGTGAACGAAGGACGTTCGTGGTGGGTAAGCACGAACACCGGGGTCCGGAAGGGGGGCTCACTACCCCACCAGCCTTGCCAGTCATGGTTCTGCCACGGACCACGCACTGGACCGAATTTGTTGCGCCCCATGATCTCTGCCCCGATGTTTCGCGCCCAGTCCCGGGTGAAGTAGTCATCGAGCCCGCGGGTGCCGCCCGCATCGGTGCGATTGACCCAGCTGGCAGTGGCTCCGGCCCATGACATGAGCTGCGACGGATCTGCGTGCCCAAAGGGCCGTTCCTCGGATTGACCTTCTCCCGCACCGAAGCCATCGGCGGTGACACTGAAGCACTGGACGCGGACGCGCTGAGTCATTCCGAAATCCCTTCCGATTGCAATCTGCAATCGGTTTTGAAAGCTACCCTAGACTGATTGCATGACGCAACCAGTTGACACGGATCGGCTGCCCGTGGCACCGGGCAAGTCGGGCTGTCCCATCAACCTGACGATGGAGCTGCTGGGAGACAGGTGGAGCCTTATCGTCCTGCGCGACATTATGTTTAGTGGCAATACCCATTTTCGCGAACTGCTCTCCGCCTCGGAAGAAGGCATCGCGTCGAACACGCTCGCCAGCCGGCTGGCCAAGCTGGTCGGCGCCGGGCTGCTCACCCGCGACGACGACCCCACCCACCTCCAAAAGGTGGAGTACCACCTCACCGAGGCCGCGATTCAGCTTGTCCCGTTGATGGCACACCTCGGCGCCTGGGGTGCACAGTGGTTGCCCGCCTCGCGGGAACTGTCGGTACGCGCCGAACTCTTGGCCGCGGGAGGGCCGCCCCTCTGGGAGCGGTTCATGGACGACCTACGCACCACACATCTGGACAGGCAATCTCAACCCGTCAACGGTGTACTCGCCGAATTGACCGCCGCTTATGAGCGGGCCGCCGGCCCAAGCTCGGGCTAATATCTGGCTGCCACAACCAGCCACACCGGATGCCGCGTTGGGCGATGCAGAAACGAGAACCGCACCGTGCAACAAGACTCTGCGACCGCGTCACCACACAGCCCCGCCGGACTGGCCAACACCGTGCGCCTGGCGGTCGTCGTCGGAGCGTTGGGGGTGGTGTTCGGAGATATCGGGACCAGCCCGATCTACACCATTCAGACGGTATTCAATCCGGCTGACCCACATCCCGTACCAGTCAGCACGGATAACGTGTATGGCATTGTGTCGCTGATCTTTTGGTCGGTGATGGCTATCGTGACGTTCACGTACGTCACCCTGGTGATGCGCGCCGATAATGACGGTGAGGGCGGCATCATGGCGCTCATCACGCTGTTGACACGATGGGGTGGGAAACAAGGCCGTCGGGCCGCCCTGGTGCTGGCAGGTGTCGGACTCTTCGGCGCCGCCCTGTTTTTCGGCGACAGCATGATCACCCCCGCCATCTCGGTGCTGTCGGCGGTCGAGGGCGTGAAGGTCATTCAGCCAGATCTCGAAGCGTGGATCGTTCCCATCACCGCGGTGATCATCATCGGGCTGTTCCTGGTGCAACGCCACGGCACCGCCTTGATAGGGCGGTTCTTCGGGCCGGTCATGATCGCGTGGTTCACGGCGATCGGTGCTTGTGGGGTAACCGGCATCGTCAAACATCCGGAGATCCTCAAGGCGCTCTCGCCTACCTATGCAGTCGGTTTCATGGTCGGGCACTTTCACATCGCCTTTTTCGCACTTGCGGCAGTGGTGCTCTCGGTGACCGGAGCCGAGGCGCTGTACGCCGATATGGGTCACTTCGGACGCAAGGCCATTACCTACGGCTGGCTCGGCCTTGCGCTCCCCGCGCTGACCCTGAGCTACTTCGGCCAGGGCGCCCTGATCCTCGGTGATCAATCCGCCATCACCGCGCCGTTCTTCCTGTTGACACCCGAGTGGGCCCGCTTGCCGATGGTGCTGCTCGCCACGGCGGCGACGGTGATCGCGTCCCAATCGGTGATCACCGGCGCCTATTCGGTGGCATCGCAGGCCGTACAACTCGGCTACCTGCCACGGCTGCGGATAGCCCACACCTCGGAATCGACGATCGGCCAGATCTACGTGCCGTGGATCAACTGGGTGCTGATGGTTTCCGTGCTGACGCTGGTCTTCGCATTCCAAACCTCGGCCGCATTGGCGTACGCCTTCGGTATGGCGGTGACCGGCACCATCACCATCACGACCCTGCTGTTCTTCTACGTCGCCCGCATTCGCTGGAACACCCCGCTCTGGCTGCTACTCCTTGGCGCGGGCACGCTGTTGACCGTGGATCTGCTGTTCCTGGCGGCGAACATGACCAAGCTGGTTCATGGCGCGTGGCTGCCGCTCTTGATCGCATTGATCGCATTCACCGTGATGAGAACCTGGGAGCGCGGCCGCACCATCGTGACCCCCGCCCGTGAGCAGGCCGAGGGTCCGCTGCGGGAGTTCGTCGACCAGCTCAACGAGGACACGGCGCGCGTGGTGCGCGTACCCGGAACCGCGGTGTTCCTCAACCGGAGCAAGGACACCACGCCGCTGGCGATGCGGGCCAACGTCGAGCACAACCACGTACTGCATGAGCACGTGGTCATTCTCTCGATCGAGACATCCCCGGTTCCCCGCGTGGAGGACGCCGAGCGGACGACCATCGACAATCTCGGCTACGCCGAAGACGGGATCATCCACGTCACGGCACGATTCGGGTACATGGAAACACCCAACGTCCCCCACGCACTGCAGCTACTCGACCCCGAGCAGACCGAGGGACAACCGATCCCGATCGACGAAGCCACCTACTTCCTCTCAAAACTGGAGCTGCAGAAAGGCACGGCGCCGACGATGGCTCGGTGGCGCAAGCAGCTGTTCCTTGCGACATCGCATATCACCGCTGACGCGGCCGAGTACTTCGGTCTCCCCCGGGATCGCACGGTCGTCATGGGCTCGCGAATCGACGTGTGAGCTTCTGCACCCAATCTGGAATAGATCCAAATTAGGTGGGATTGTAGTAAGCATGAGTACTTCAGCCCGCACACCCGAAACCGATATCACACATTTCCAGGCCTCACCGGCGCTGAGCGCGAGCCTTCAGCAGGTCCTGGTCGACCTGATCGAACTTCATCTGCAAGGCAAACAGGCCCACTGGAATGTCGTGGGAAGCAACTTCCGCGATCTGCACCTGCAGCTCGACGAGCTCGTCGACTTCGCCCGTGAGTCCAGCGACACCATCGCCGAGCGGATGCGCGCGCTCGACGGACTGCCCGACGGCCGTTCAGACACCGTGGCCGCCAGCACCACCCTGCCGGAATTCCCGCCCTACGAGCACAGCACCGGTGACATCGTCGACCTGATCACCACCCGCACCTACGCCGCGGTGAACACCCTGCGCGCGGTGCATGACGGAGTCGATGACGAGGACCCCACCACTGCCGACATCCTGCATCAGCTCATCGACGGTCTGGAGAAGCTGGCCTGGCTGATCAAGTCCGAGAACCGGAAGGTGTAGCCGCTTACGCCATGATGGAGCGGTGCATGCAGTGAAGCGATTCGCAACGATCATCGGTCTACTCGCCGCCGTCCTGGTCTGGGGTCCCAACGTCGGGTTGGCCCATGCGGCCGACGCGGCGCCGGCCGGGGATGTCCTCGCCCTCGGCGACCCCGCGGCTCCCGGGCAGATTGACCTCTATTTAGATCCGCTCTGCCCCTATAGCGGGAAGATGGTTCAAGACCAAGGAGAGGAGATCGGGCGCCGTATCGAGTCCGGCAAGCTGCATATCAATCTCCGATTTGTCGACTTTCTCGATAAGTATTCGGCCAGTGGCACTTACGACAGCCGTGCGATCTATGCCAGCTTTGTGGTTGCCGATCAGACGCGGTCGAGTGACACCACCTGGCGCTTCATCCAGCAGATCTATGCGAAGGATCAGCAGCCGGAGGAGGAAGGCGACTCGGATCTGAGTAACGACCAGCTGGCAGAGCTGGCCGGCCGTGTGAACGCACCTCAGGGCGCGCAGGATCTGATCAGAGTCGGTCTGCCGATCCCCTTTGACGCCCGCGTCATCGCGGCGAACAACCTGCCGCTGCTGCGGGCCTTCCCCAAATCCGGCGTCCCCATGGTTGTCATCGGCGGTCAACCTGTCGATGGAGAATCCAACTGGCTCAACAAAATTCCGCGGTGATACGAGGTGCTACGGCTTAAGCCGTGACAACGCCGCCACGGTGAGTGCCTCGATCCCCGTACTCAGCGTGGGCTCCAGCACCGGCGCGAACTCCGGAGAATGATTGGACGGCACCGGCTTTCCGGCCGCCGCAGCGGCTTCGAAGCGCTGCTGCTCGTACCCACCCCAGAACCAGAATGCGGTGGGCACCCCGGCGGTGGTTCCGAAAATTCCGACATCCTCGCTCCCGGCAAGCGGGTTGGGCGACTCCACCACCCGGTCGGCACCAAAATGCTCACGGAACACGGCGGCGATCGCGCGCATCACCGCATCGTCCACGACGGTGACCGGGAAGGTGTGCATCGAGGTAACCGTCGGTTCCTTGTCGGCACCCGAGGCGGTCGATTCGGCCTGAGCGATCCGCGCGATGGACGCCAACGCCTTGCTCCGGACGTCCTCGTTGAAGGTGCGGACGTTGATACCGAGCTCCGCGTCGTCGGGGATGATGTTGTCCTTCGCCCCGGCGTGCAGGTAGCCGACGGTGACCACAGCGGGCTCGAACGGGGACAGTTCGCGCGAAACAATGGTCTGCAACCGCTGCACCACGTTCGACGCCATCACCACCGGATCGATTGTCGATTCCGGTTGCGAGCCATGGCCACCCCGCCCGAACAGCTGCATCTTGAGCGAGTCCGAGGCGGCGAGTGCCGTACCCGTCTTGTACGCGATCATCCCCGCCGGTAGCGGACCGACGTGCTGGCCAAGGACGATCTCGGGCTTGGGGAACCGATCGAGGATGCCGTCGGCGATCATCGCGTTTGCGCCGCCGCCGACTTCCTCGGCGGGCTGGAAGACCGCGACCACCGTCCCCGACCAGGCCTCCTTGAGCTCGTGCAGCAACCGAAGAGTGCCCACCAACACGGTGGTGTGCATATCGTGCCCACACGCATGCATCACGGGAACGTCCCTGCCATCGGGGTTCGTGGCGCGGGCCGTACTCGCGTAAGGGAGGCCCGTCTGCTCCTGCACCGGAAGCGCGTCGAAGTCGGCCCGCAACCAGACAACCGGGCCAGATCCATTGCGCAGCACGGCAACCACTCCGGTACCACCGATACGCGGTGTCACCTCTAGCCCGAGCGGCGCGACGGCCTCCTGGACCTTTTGCGCGGTTCGATGTTCTTGAAATGACAGCTCCGGATGCTGATGCAGATCGCGGTAGAAGTCGGCCAAATCACCCAAGGTGTCGGCCCAGTTGTCGGGCAGCGTGATCGTCATCCGGCCTCCCCCTATGCGTGTTTCTGCGACTCAGTCCGACAATACGGCGATATCAAAGACCTACCCTCGAACATGTGAGCCAATCCATCGATGCCGAACTCTCTGTCGACGTCATCGTCGTCGGGGGCGGAATATCGGGTGCATCGATCGCCTACGAGCTGGCCGAGCACCACACCGTTGCACTACTGGAACGGGAATCGACCCTCGCCTTCCACACCACGGGCCGCTCGGCGGCCACCTTTATCGAGAACTACGGAAATCCCGTCATCCGGATGTTGACGGCGGCCGGCCGCGACTTTTTCACTGCTCCGCGAGAGGGTTTCGACGGTCCACTCACGAAGCCCTTATCGCTGTTGATCATCGCCGATGAGGCACACGAGGAAGCGCTGCGGACGCTGTACCAGCGGGACAGTCACCAGCAGAGTCACACCGAGCTGCTCGATGGCGCTGCCGCCGAGCAGATCAATCCCCTCCTGCGCCCTGGGCACACACGAGTGGCAGTGCTTGATCACACTCCGATGGAGCTCGACGTCCATGGGCTGCACCAAGGTTATGTACGCGGTTTACGAAGGCGCGGCGGCACAATCGTGAAGTCGGCCGGAATCGTGAGCGGTACCCGCAGCCACAACAGATGGGCACTGCACGACTCGGCGGGTCGCACCTTCCAAGCGTCAACCGTCGTCAATGCGGCGGGCGCGTGGTGCGACGATCTCGCACAAGCCCTGGGCGCGCGACCGGTCGGGATTCAGCCCCTGCGACGCACCGCCTTCATGGTGCCCGCTCCTCAGGAGGCATCCGGCGGCTCACTTCCCATGACCTTGGACGCCTCGGACACCTTCTACTTCAAACCCGACGGTGCCCAATTTCTCTGCTCACCGGCCGACGAAACACTCCAACAACCAGGAGACCCCCGACCCGATGAGCTGGAGATCGCGCGGGCCATCGAGATGATCAACACGGCGACCACTCTGGATATCCGGACAGTGAACTCGGCCTGGGCGGGGCTGCGTTCCTTCACCGCCGATCGCACGCCCGTCGTGGGCGAAGACCCGGACGTCGAGGGCTTCTTCTGGTGCGCCGCCCAAGGCGGGTTCGGCATCCAGATGGCGCCGACTCTTGCCCGGGTGGGGGCGGCCTTGGCGACAGGCAACCCCATCCCGGGTGATCTAGCCACCCGAGGCCTGACCTCGGCAATGTTGGCGCCTGACCGCGACTCGCTGCGCACCCACCCTTAGCGGCGGCCTCTGCGCACCCGGACCGCTTCGGGCGAATCCTGTTATCGTCGGCGTCGATGGTGAACATGGATCGGCGCCGCATGATGGCGTTCTCAGGACTTGGCATGTTGGCGGCAGCGGTTTCTATGCCGGAGGCGTGGGCGCAGCCCGCCAGCCCACAATTGCCACAGAACCCGCCCAACCGGCCTCCCGCGGCACCCCCCACCGGCAAGTACGTCTTCGTCGACGAGTTCGACGGCCCAGCCGGGTCGGCGCCCGACGGATCCAAGTGGGCAATCTCGAAGGCTCGCGAGTCCATGAAGGACCCGACTTTTTGGGAGCTTCCCGAAAATGTCGGCCAATACCGTGACGATCGCAAAAGTGTCTTCCTCGATGGCAACTCGAATCTGGTCATCAAGGCCGCAAAAGAAGGCAACACCTACTACGGCGGCAAGATCTACAGCACGACAGAACTCGGTATCGGCTACACCTGGGAAGCGCGCATTAAGTTCAACTGCCTGACCCCAGGCGCGTGGCCCGCGTTCTGGCTCGGCAGCGACCAAGACGGTGAGATCGACATCGTCGAGTGGTATGGCAATGGCAGCTGGCCGGCCGCAACCACCGTGCACGCCAAGGCAAACGGCTCGGAATGGAAGACCCACAACCTGTCCCTGGACAACGCCTGGCACACCTGGCGCACCCAGTGGGATGACAAGGGGATTCGCTTCTGGCGGGACTACACGGACGGCGCCGCCCCATACTTCGAGGTCGCGGCCAACTCCCTGGCGGACTGGCCGTTCAACAATCCCGGCCATCGAGTCTTTCCCGTGCTGAATCTGGCGGTGGCCGGATCCGGCGGTGGCGACCCGCGCGGCGGCACCTACCCCGCGGAGATGCTCGTCGACTGGATACGGGTCTGGTAGTCAGCTGCCGATCCGCACTGCGTGCTCCCACACGGCTCCGCTGACATCGATGAGCGCCAGGGTGTAGTGGTGACGCGGATCGATCCGTGTGTGCTGGCCCTCGATGTGCAACTCCGCCTTGGCTCCGAGCGGCACGATCACGCCGTGCGCGCCGGTTTTCACCGCCGCGATGTGACGATTGGTGATGGAGTGCGCGGACAGCCTGCTCAGCTGATCCGCCTGTAGATCGACAATCGCCCGGCCGGTCTCACTTTCGGTGACCGTGACGCCCACGAGGAATGATCCGTAGACATCGACACCCTCGGTCCGATACACCGTGAACCGCAGGCTCTGATCGGATAAGTACGCATTCGATATCTCGATGACCGGTGCCACCGATTTGTTGTGCAACGGTCCGTACAGCCCTCCGTGGAAGTACTGGTTGGTGAACAGCGCGATCGCGAAAATCGCGATGGCACCGCCGAGCACCACACGGCGGTGAATATCGAGAGGGCCGGATGCCAGCCAGGTGAACCATCGCCGCCGTGTGAACGGGAAATTGCGCACCGCCGCGTAGTGGTCGGCCGAGTACACCCCGCCACCGGCCAGAAACAGCACCAACCCCGAGGCGATGCCGAGAATGCCGATCTGCCATTCATCTAGACAGGTGGTGCCCAGCCAGCCCGAGCCCAGCAGGATTCCCAGTGCGAGCAGAAAGACACTGACGCTCATCGTCCGGGTGAAAAACCCCACCATCACGCACAACCCCGTGATGCCTTCCACCACAGTGAAAATGAGCATCGCCCACTTCAGAAGGTCTGGGTGCTCGACCAGGAAGGCGATGGCGGGCTTGATGCCGAGGGCCTGCGGAAGGAAATGATTGAACTTCTCCCCTACATAGCCTGGGACATCTGGGTCCAACTTGTTCTCGAGTGCGACTCTTCTCCAGAACGCGGAGAAATAGGTCCAGCCGACCACAAGCCGGATGGGAAGCACGACCAGCCCGGCGCCATCGCGCCAGCTGCCGCTGCTGTCTTTGGTGTTCACGGAAATGTCGTTAGTCATGGGAATCGACCTCAAATCTGCGGATTGGTTCCAGCTGATGACAGGCGCATGCGCTGCCCCGGGAAGCGACGGGGCAGCGCCAGTGCCTGGGCTCAGCGCCGGATCACGTTGAGGCGGTACAGCAGTGAGCTGCCGTCCGGCGCTCCGAGAGGATTCACATTTCCGGGTGGGCGCCGTGTGCCGTCGATAACGCCTAGGCCGGGCGGGTCGGCGAACGCGATAGCGGCCGTCGGCGCTGCCATCAGCGGCCGGGCACCGTGTCCAGCACCGTCAGATACAACGACATCTGCGTTCGCGCACGTGCCACCCGCCTGCCCGGCACTCGCCTTACCCTCGCCGACGGTGTCTGTACCGGGTGCGGCCAGCGGACCGCTGCGCACCTGACTGCTCTGCGGAGATGCCGTCTTAGTCAGTGCCGCAATGCCTTTGGGGCAATGGACGAGAGACAACGAGATTAGGACACCAACAAGCACGAGAACGACACCGGCCAGGACTCGGCGGGAGTCTTTGCGAATTCTGCGCCGACGGAACGCTACCGAACCCGCAGCCGCTGTCGCGATCATTTTCTGGCGATGTAGTAATAGTTGGACGAGTCCGACTCGATCTCACGGACCGTTACGTCGGCGAATCCTGCATCGGCCAGCATCGACTCGGCCAGCTGCCTACCCCACATGGTCCCCAGCCCCGCACCTTCCAGAGCGAGCGACACCGGCATGCAATGGGTTAGGGACACGGTGTAGCGGTAGGTGCTCATGGCGACGCCGACGTTGTCTTCCAGTCGGCTGGAAGCCTTGATATCGGCCATCAGCAGGGTCCCGCCCGGGCGCAGTGCGCGGTGAACGTTCGCGAGCACGTCGGCCGGGCGAGCCTGGTCATGGATCGTGTCGAAGGCCGTGATGAGGTCATAGGATGCGGACGCATCCAAGGTGGCCGCGTCGGCACTCGTGAACGTCGCATTCGCCAGTCCACGTCGGGCGGCCTCGGCAGCCCCGGTAGCGATCGCCTCGTCCGAAAAATCGATACCCGTGAACCGGCTGGCGGGAAATGCCTGCGCCATCAGATTGAGGGCATATCCACTGCCGCAACCGAAATCGGCGACATCCATCCCGTTCCTCAGGCGTCCGGGCAGCCCGTCAACCAAGGGCAGCACAGTCTGGATCAGGGCGCTATCGAAAACCTCGCGGCTGCGTTCGGCCATCACCTCGTGAAATCGCGGATAGTCGCTGTACTGCAGGCCGCCTCCCGTGCGGAAGCAGCCGAGGATCTTCTGTTCGACCTCGCTCAGTAGCGGCACGTACTGGGCCAAGCGAGCCAGATTGCCCAAGCCGGCCTCACGGGTCAGCGCTGCGGCGCGATGGCTCGGCAGCGTGTACGTCGAGGTAATCGGGTCATAGTCCGCGACCCGCGCGACGGTCATCCCGGCCAGCCATTCGCGAACGTATCGTTCGTCGAGACCGGCGGCATCTGCAATCTGGCTGCTCGTCGAGCACGGCGACGCGGCCATGGCATCCAGCAAGCCGGTCTGGTGGCCGATACTCATCAACAACACCAACCCGGCGTTATCTATGGCCGATGTGAGGCGCTCAGAGAATTCCTCAGTGGTCTCCGGTGTGGCGTTCTTACTGGGCGCGGTCACGCCTTCCCACCTTACGCGAGCATAAATCCGGGTTGGACTCGCACGAGATATCAAGCACTGGAACGCGACTCCCACATGCCACGCCATTCGGCTTCCTCAACCCGCTTATCGTGATGCTGGCCAGTGGAAGGTTCGGTGAGCGTGATTGCCGGGTGCGGCAAGGCGAAGAAGTCGCCCTTGCCCTGAGCCGCGCGGTGCCGGCCCGTATCGATGTAGCAGTACCCAATTCCAGAGAGCGCTGCAGCCCGGTCCGACCTACCGAGATAGTGCAGTACGTTTTCGGCAGCGGCCTTTGCGCCGTTCTTGGCGAAGATCGCGGCCTTCGGCAGGGGCCTTCCGGAGGGCGATGTCACCGATGCGGTGTCACCGATTGCCCATATCCCCTCGTATGGGGTTTGCATGGTCGCGGCATCGACGACGATCCACCCCGGCCCGTCGATGGTGACCGACGGCACGTGCGGCGGCACGAACACCAGCAGATCGAAGCTCACTGAGGTCCCGTCACTGAACACGACAGCCTTCCCGTCCGGATCAACGCGTTCGGCGGTGCGTTCACCGTAGAAGGCGATGTCATTGTCCCTCAGTAACTGCACCAGCTGCGGACCCGCATGGGGCCCCGCCGAGGGCATGGGGTGTTTCTCGGGGGTGTAGACGCTGATCTCGACACCCGATCGTATGTCCTTGTCGTTCAAGAAGTCCGAGGCAAGCAGGGCTCCCTCATAGGGAGCCACCGGACAGCGGTAGGGCTGTGATGTCACCAGGAATACAAGCTTGTTTCCCGAGAAGTTCTCCAGTGCGAGACGGGCAGTATCAGCAGCGGCAACGCTGTAGTAGTGCACCGCGTCACCCCGGGCAGCTACTTCGCTCAACCCGGGAACCTGGTCCAGGGCATTGCGGGCGCCCGTGGCGATTACCAGGGCGTCAAAGTGCAGCGTCGACGAGTCCAACAGCGTTACGGTCCTCGCGTTGGGATCGATGCCGGTGACAGAGCCCGTGACGGTGTTTATCCCCGCCAATGCCTCAGCGCTGGGCCGAATCGGCACACTCGCCGCGTCGCGCCAACCCCGCATGACCCAGGGCAGGGTGAATCCCAGGAAGTGTGAGAAGTCCTCGTCCACAACCGTGATGTCGAGATCATCGAGCGGTACGCCGGACTGGCGTATTTCGTTGATCACGCTCAGGCCGCCGATTCCGGCACCCAGGATGACAATCTTCTTCATATTCTGCGCGACCTCTTCCTGAACAGGCCCCTGTAGACAGGAGCAGATGGTGGTGTGCCGTGTCCGCCACACCATTGGTCCTCGGGGACTTTGTTTTTCACGGATTGGACGTGGTGGCCACAGCCAGACCACGTGGTCTTTGAACAGACGGGGCACTTCATTGCATGGCACATGACCGGCCCCTAGTGCGCCGGGCGCGGACGCTGCAGCTGCGTGAACTCCGGCACCCACGCAAGCACGGTAATCGCGTCAAAGAGCGCTCGCGCGTTGCTGTGCTCCGGCAACGCCGTCAAGACGGGGCCGAAGAACGTGCGGCCCTTCACCTGCAACAGCGGGCTGCCGCCAACATCTCCCAACGCCCGCTGCCCGGCCTCGTGAGAGGAACGGACCGGGGAGTCGAGGGAGGTGTCCGATAACGATTCGCGTGATGTCCGCAGGGGCGCGACTGCTGCCAGCACCCGGTCGACCAGATTGGTGCCGACGGGCACCAACTCATCGAAATACAGCTCGCCGAAGGTGAAATACGCGGTGTGCAGGCCCCGCTGGCCCAGCTCGCGATGGACGCCGGCCATCAGCCGACCCACCTGCCGCGAGTCATCCATGCGTGCCTGCTGTGCGGGCGGCAGCTCCCTGCCCTCATTCAACATAGCCAGATTCATCAGCTGCCAATCGACCGACAGGCCGGACTGACCCGCGACCGTATCCAGCCACCGCGCGGTATTCCAAGAGAATGGGCACACCGGGTCGAGCCATATCCTTACGTCGAACGTATCGCCTTGCGCAGCAACGTTATCTGTGGACATGGGGCATCTCCAATCACTTTCGAACGGGGCCGGCATCAAGAACCGCGATCACAACGGTGTCGGCCCCAGGTCCATTGCGATTCCCTTTATACCATACCCCCTACGGTATATAAGGAGTCGGATTCAGGAAGGAGGGACGCTGAAATATACCGTAGGGGGTATGGTATTTATTGAATGGGGCTCGGCCCCGCGATTGGCTCACCCGGGCAGCCCGCGGTCACACGGCGCAGGTCAAGAGGGCGGATGTCGTTGTCCACAAACGTTTTGATCTACAGCAGGAAGGTGGCCGTATGCGCACGTCGATAGTTACCGCGCTGAAGCGGGCATGGGTCCCGATAGTTGTTGCGTGCGCGGTTGGTCTCGGCGTGATCGCCGTGAATCACCTGCGCGGCACATTCGGCTCCGAACCGATATTTTCGACCACTGGCAGCAGCGCAGAACCACTCGCGTCATCCACGATCAAGCAGGTGCGATACGAGATCTACGGTCCCAGCGGCACCACGGGTGCGGTGAGCTACCTGGACAAAAACGCTCAGCCGCAACTGGCTGATTTCACTAGCTTGCCCTGGACGTACACGATCGAAACTACCGTACCGGCAGTGATCGCCAGCGTTGTGGCGCAAGGCAATAGCGCCGCCATAGGGTGTCGGATCACCGTGAACGGACAAATCAAAGATGAGCAGTCCACGGAGGGGCACCGCGCCCAGACCTCCTGTCTGGTGAAAGCCGCATGAACCCTTCCGCTCAAGAACGTCCGGCCTTCATGCGACTTATCCGCAGATTCGCAGTCCCCATTGTGCTGGGCTGGCTGATACTGACCGTGGCAGTGAATCTGCTTGTGCCACCGATCGAGTCAGTAGCAAGAGAGCATGCGGTCACTATGTCGCCGCACGATGCGCCGGCGATGATCGCGGCTAAACACATCGGCCAGAAGTATCACGAATCCGACTCCGACAGCATCGCGATGATCGTGCTGGAAAGCGACAACCCGCTCGGCGAACAGGCCCACCGCTACTACGACAACTTGGTGCGCGCGCTGCGGGCAGACACCAGCCACGTGCAGCACGTCCAAAACGTATGGGGTGACCCACTGACGGCTTCCGGTGTCCAGAGCCGCGACGGTAAAGCCGCTTACGTGCAGCTCAATCTGGCCGGTGACCAGGGCAGCACGCTAGGCAACAAGTCAGTGGCAGCGGTCCGCGAAATCGTGGACAACTCCTCCCCGCCGCCGGGCCTCGAGGTCTACGTCACCGGCCCTGCAGCGCTAACCACGGATATGAACGATGCCGCTGATAAGAGCATGCTCATCATGATGGGCGTGACCGGCGCCGTCATCATGATCATGCTCCTCATCACCTACCGTTCCGTCAGCACTATGTTGCTGGTTTTGGTCATGGTCGGCTTTGAGATGGGCACCGCCAGAGGTGTTGTCGCGATTCTCGGGAACTACGACCTACTGGGATTCTCGACATTCGTGGTGGCCATGTTGTCGTCGTTAGCGATCGCAGCCGGCACCGACTACGCCATCTTTCTCATCGGTCGCTACCAGGAGGCGCGCCAAGCCGGCCAAGATCGGGAAGCGGCGTACTACACGATGTTCCGGGGCACCTTCCACATCATCCTGGGCTCAGGTCTGACAATCGCCGGGGCCACGTTGTGTTTGCATCTTGCGCGGCTGTCCTACTTCAAGGCACTGGGCGTCCCGTCCGCACTGGGGCTGCTCGTCGTTGTCGCCGGCGCATTAACCGCTGCGCCCGCCGTCGTCGCGCTCGCAAGCCGGTTCAGGCTGCTCGACCCCAGACGGACTGTGAAGGTCCGCCGGTGGCGGCGTATCGGCACCGCCACGGTGCGCTGGCCCGGCGCAGTGTTCGCGGCCTCGTTGGCAATCGCGCTCATCGGTATCGCCATCATGCCAACCATGAAGGTCAGCTACAACGATCGCTTCTACATACCCGACGACTTACCGTCCAACGTTGGGTATGCGGCCGCGGAGCGCCATTTCAGCGCCGCCACAATGAATCCCGATATACTGATGATCGAGAGCGACCACGACATGCGCAACACCGGGGACATGATCATCCTCGACAAGATCGCCAAGGACGTGTTCCGTTCGCCGGGAATCGCGATGGTGCAAAGCATCACCCGCCCCTTGGGCGGTCCGATCGAGCATACGTCGATACCGTTTCAGATCAGCGCCCAGTCGATTCCCATCCAACAAAACCTTCAATTCATGAAGGACCGCACAGCTGACATTCTCACCATGAGCGAAGATCTCGGCGCCACGATCGGCTCCATGGAGCGCATGCAGGCCCTGCTTGGCCAGATAGGCAACGCGACCCACCGCATGACCGGCGATATGACAGAGGCGAAGGCAACGCTGGACGAAATTCGGGACCATCTGGCCGACTTCGACGACGTGATGCGGCCGCTGCGCAACTATTCCTACTGGGAACAGCACTGTTTCGATATCCCAGCATGTTCGGCCACAAGGTCGGTGTTCGATGCTCTCGACGGCGTCGATAAGTTCAGCGATCAGATGCGCGCACTGACCGCGGACGTCGGAAACGTCGACGCGGTCATTCCTCAAATGAGCGCGCAGTTCCCACCGATCATCGCCGTGGCCAAGTCCATGCGTGGGTCCCTGCTCACGATGCACAGCAGCTTCTCGAACCTGGTGACGCAGATGGCTCAGATGACCGACACCGCCGGCGCGATGGGGCAAGCCTTCGACGCCTCCCGAAGCGGCGACTACTTCTATCTACCGCCAGAAGCATTCCAGAATGCCGACTTTCAGCGCGGCCTGAAGCTATTCCTATCCCCCGACGGCAAAGCCGCGCGCTTCATCATCACCCACGACAAGGACCCGGCCACCCCAGCCGGAATCTCCTCGGTCACGCCGGAATTGGAGGCCGCCCATCAAGCCGTCAAGGGAACGACCCTGACCGACGCCAAGTTCTACCTCACCGGTACCGCCGCGATCTACCGCGACATCCAATCCGGTTCTCGCTACGACCTTCTGATCGTCGGAATCGCGGCCCTGACACTGATTTTCGCCGTGATGATGATCATCACCCGGGCACTGGTCGCCTCGCTGGTGATCGTCGGCACCGTGCTGCTGTCTCTCGGCGCCGCATTCGGTCTCTCGGTGCTGGTGTGGCAACACATTTTCGGTCTCGAACTCAACTGGATCGCACCCGTCTTCGGACTGATCATCCTGCTAGCCGTGGGCTCGGACTACAACCTGCTGCTCGTATCGCGATTCCAGGAAGAGATCGGTGCGGGACTCAAGACCGGCATCATCCGCTCAATGGGAGAAACCGGCGGAGTCGTCACGTCCGCAGGACTGGTATTCGCATTCACCATGATGTCCATGGCTGCAAGCGATTTGAGCTCGATCGGCCAAGCCGGAAGCACCATCGGCTTGGGCCTACTGTTCGACACACTCATCGTGCGCTCACTGATGACCCCGTCCATTGCCGGGCTGCTCGGCCCATGGTTCTGGTGGCCGCTGAAAGTCCGCAAGCGCCCGGGACGGCGGCCGGGCACAGCAGACGGCATGCCATATACCCAGGAGGGTATAGTGCTAGTAGCTAGGCGCCCTCGAAAGGTAGATACATGATCGACGATCAAGACAGCATCACTGCCATCCTCAGCAGACTGCGCCGGGCCCAGGGCCAGCTGGGCGGCGTGATCAACATGATCGAAAACGGGCGCGACTGCAAAGACGTCGTGACTCAGCTGGCTGCCGTATCACGAGCGCTCGACCGCGCCGGATTCAAAATCGTCGCCACCGGCCTGCGGGAATGCATTACCGCCGATCGCAACGGAGACACCGCACCCATGACCGAGGCTGAACTCGAGAAACTGTTCCTCGCCCTGGCATAACACGGTGACTCTGGCCGTCAGGCCCTACCTAGAAGTCGCCCGCGAAGTCCGCGGTGAACCAACGGTCTGGGCGAATCGTGAACAGGACCGTGTCGGCATCGTCATAGGCGCTCGCGAACTCTCGCCCGGCCTCTTCGCCGAAATAGCGGATGGCGATGGCCTCGCGAGCGTCTGAAGGAGCCGGCCGCGCTGTGTCAACGACGGTGCCTTCGACGACTACGTACTGGTACGGCAGCTCTTCACGCTGCACCGTCAAAGTCACCGCCCCGGCCTCCTCGATAAGACGCGCCTTGCGGTTCCCTGCGCTGGTGTTGACTCGGATGTTTCCACCGGGCGCGTAGTCGTACCAGATCGGCACGCTGGCCGGCGGACGATCACCGGCGGCAACTGACAGCACAGCGATGTGCTTGTCCGCGAGAAATTCCTGGCGTTCGGCTTCGGTGAACTGACGTGGCATACCGCGTCAAACCCGCGGATCTGCCGGGCTTATTCCCGAACCGCACATCTCAGGCTCTGATCCCACCGAACAGGTTGTTCAACGCGGCGTCCACAAAATCCTCTGTCAGCGGCTGGTCGGGTATCAGTAGCCGGTGGTAGCACGCGCCCCACAGTTGGTCCACGACGACCTCCGGGTCCACGTTCGCACCAAGCTGGCCGCGGTCCTGTGCCCGACGTATCGCCGTCACCGCGAGAGCTCGACGGGGACCTGAATACCGTTGCAGAAAGGCCGCTTTGAGTTCCGGATCCACTTGGGCCTGACCAATGAGTTCGCCGATGATTCCGCCCCCAACAGTGTTCCGAATGATGCCAAGGAAAGCGCGCAGTTGGGTCCGGAGGTCACGCTCGATCTCCCCGGTGTCGGGGAACTCCAACTCCGGTTCGACCTTTCGGAAGTAACCGTCGAGCGCAAGAGCCCCTTTGGATGGCCACCACTTGTAGATCGTCATCTTGCTGGCACCGGAAAGGGCAGCGACCTTGTCGATGGTGAATCCGTTCATCCCCTCGGCGAATAGCAGGTCGCCCGCGGCCTGAAGCACTTCCTCGCGCACCTCGTCGGCCGGCCGACGCCCTCGCCGCGGCTGCTTCACCTCATCCCCTGCCGCAGTCATCATCGTCTCGCACTCCTTGCCAACTATGTGTACGTACCGTACATTACGGTATATGTACGATCCGTACACATCATCAATCGAAGGGTCGCTGATGAAAATTTCGGGTAACACAGTGTTCATCCCAGGAGCCACCAGCGGGATCGGTCTGGAACTCGCCCTGGCCTTGCAGGCCAAAGGAAATACCGTGATAGTCGGCGGCCGCCGCACCGAGCTATTGGAGCAAATCAGCGCTGAGTACCCCGGCATCTCGGCCGTCCAGATCGACATCGCCGATCCGGCGAGCATTCGCACCGCTGCACAACAGGTACTCGCCGACCATCCCAACGTGAATGTCCTTATCGCGATGGCCGGGATCATGCGCGTCGAGGACTGGCATCACCCAGAGTCGTTCCTTCAGTCGGCCGAGGAAATCGTCACCACGAACGTGCTCGGTCCGATTCGCTTGATCGCCAATTTCATCGAGCACCTACAGGCACAACCCGAAGCCACCATCATCACGGTGTCGTCCGGGTTGGCTTTCGCGCCGCTGAAGGTCACACCCAGCTATAACGCGTCCAAAGCCGCGATCCACATGCTCAGTGAGTCGATCCGGCTGCAGCTCGCGGACACCCGGGTCACGGTCAAGGAACTCCAGCCACCTGCGGTTCGCACAGACCTCATGCCGGGACAGCAAGACAGTGGCTTCGCGATGCCCCTGAAGGACTTCGTCAACGAAGTGGTTAGCCTGCTGGAGACCCAGCCCGATGCCGCCGAGATTCAGGTAGAGCGGGTGAAGTTCCTACGCTACGGCGAGGCGCGCGGTGACTACGACGAAGTGGTCGCGACGCTCAACGCATTCGACCCCCACGCTCGCCAATAGCCGGGTGTCGCGCACCTCACCTGGATACCTGGCCTCGCTCTTGCAAAGATTGAGTCGATGACTGACGAGGTGGGTGCAAACACGCCCGGCACCAAGATCGCGCTGGCGCTGGGCGCCGGCGGCGCACGCGGCTATGCCCATATCGGTGTGATCCAAGAGTTGCACGAGCGCGGGTTCCAGATCTCCGGGATCTCGGGCTCGTCAATGGGTGCACTGGTGGGCGGCCTGGAAGCGGCCGGAGCACTCGACGAATTCACCTCGTGGGCAACGTCGCTGACCCAGCGTGCGGTGCTCCGGCTGTTGGACCCGACATGGACCAGCCCCGGCTTCTTCCGCGCCGAGAAGATCCTCGACGTGGTGCGCGAGCTGCTCGGCGACGTCGCGATCGAAGACCTGCCGATCCCGTTCACCGCCGTCGCGACCGACTTGATCGCCGGAAAATCGGTATGGCTACAGCGCGGGTCGTTGTCCTCCGCAATCCGTGCTTCTATCGCGATTCCCGGGATGATCTCTCCGCACGTGCTCGACGGCCGAGTGCTGGCAGACGGCGGCGTTCTGGACCTGATGGCGGTGGCACCCCTGGCCGGGGTACACGCCGAGCTGCGGGTGGCGGTAAGCCTCAGCGGAGGCGACGAATTACGCACTCCGGCGCCGCCCCTTGACCCCGAGCCTCGTGAACCGCGCGTGACGACAGAGTGGTTGAACCGACTGTTGCGGAGCACCTCGGCGCTCTTCGAAACCGATGACACCGAGGCAGCCGGCCAACCAGATCCCGCCGCCAAACTGACGAGCTTCGAAGTGATGAACCGGACCATCGAGGTCATGCAGTCGGCACTTGCCCGCATGCAGCTCGCGGCACACCCGCCGGATGTCCTTATCGAGGTGCCCCGCAGTGTCAGCCGCAGTCTCGACTTTCATCGTGCCACTGAGGTCATCGAGGTCGGGCGCCGTTGTGCCGCTACCGCTCTCGACGCATACGCGAACACCAACTAGCCCGCCACCGGCACCTGGCCCTGCGGCTTATCCACAATCCGCGATCTATCCACAACGATGGTCCTGCGCCAGGTGCGGTACAGGGAACTCCGCTACATTCAAACACGTGTTCGATTCGTTGCCTGACGCAGATCTGATCGACGTGGTCACGTCGGCACAGCGTGCCGAGGCGCAGGCGTGTGCCCGGCGACTGGACGCGATCGGTGTGCTGGTAGACCGGCACGCTGACCTCGACAAGCCCGACGAGCGTGACCGTCACCCGTTTGATCGCTGGGATCGGGTTGCCGCCGAAATTGCCGCGGCTCAGGGCATCACGCAGGCATTGGCCTCCAGCCAGATGCGTTACGCCCAGGTTCTGCGGCACCGGCTCAGAGCAGTCGCCGAACGCTTCGCCGCTGGCGATCTCGACTTTCGAACGGTCGCGTTGATCGTCAATCGCACCGAACTCGTCGACGACGATGCGGTGGTGGCTGAAGTAGATGCTGCCATCGTCCAGGCCCTGCCCCGCTGGGCACGCTGGTCACACAAACGCATCATCACGGCGCTGGATGCGCTGGTGCTTCGCTTCGATCGGGACGCTGTACGGCGCAGCAAGTCCGCCAACGAGGGCCGGCATGTCGAGATCCGCCCCCTCGGTAACGGAGAACCGGTCGCCGAAATCTGGGGCACCTTGCAGGCCACCCACGCCGTGGCACTGGACAAGCGCCTCGATCTTTTAGCCGACAGCGTGTGCCCGGCAGACCCACGTACTAAGGCCCAGCGCCGAGCCGATGCCGTAGGCGCATTGACTCGCGGCCTTGACCAGATGCGCTGCACCTGTGGACGTCCCGACTGCGCCGGCCGCGATGTCGCCGATGTCGCGGTCCTCGTCAACGTGGTCGTCAATCAATCCACCCTCGACGGCCATGATGATGTACCGGCACATGTTCCGGGCTTCGGGGTGCTAGCCGCCGAGCACGCCCGTGCCGCGGCCGTCGGTGGCCGCACTCGCACGCTCACCGATTCCCGCAGCGCCGGATACCGCCCCTCTAGCGGGCTGGCTGCCTTCGTGCGCTCCCGCGACCAGCTGTGCCGATTCCCCGGCTGCGAAGCCGCCGCCGACCGCACCGATATCGACCACACCGTGCCCTGGGCCTCCGGTGGGCTCACCACCGGCTCCAATCTGAAGGCGTTGTGCCGCAAGCACCATCTCCTGAAGACCTTCGGCAACTGGACCGAGGTCCAAGAACCCGACGGCACCGTGGTGTGGAAGGCGCCCACGGGGCACACCTATGCCACCAGCCCCGCCAGCTGGTTCCTCTTCCCCACCCTTACCCGCCAGCGCACCCGAAAACAGGAACGTGCATGTCGGCGTCAGGCAGAACGAAACCTGAACCACCAAGAACGATTACAACGCGAAGCAGCCCTGGCCACACTCGCCGCCAAAGACCCACCGCCCTTCTAGGCGCTGATCTACTCCGGCCAGCTGTTGGCTCGGATCAGCTCCACTAGATCATCCCGTATGAATGACGGGTCGAAATGCGCGAGCACATCGGCGTTCATGTTGCCGAACGTGCTGCGCGGCCGATGCCGATTGCCCTCGAAGAAGGCCTTCAGAATCCTGTTCTTAAAGTCGGGACGCGGATGAGCGGCAGTCACCGAATCTAAATCTGTGGCAGACAGCGCATTCCGCTCAATACCAACCACGTCCGTCTCGACACCTGCCGTCACCAGAGCCACCTCCGGGCTGAGGAATTCGGGAACCCCGGGCGTGGTGTGCAGCGCGATGGCCAGCCACACGTTCTGGGCGTCCTCGGCGCTCACTCCGCGTTCGGTCAAAAAGTCGCGGGCGGCATTCGCGCCGTCGACCTCGAACCGCAGGTCGGACTGTCGGTATGCGTCGGTGAGCCCGATGTCGTGGAACATTGCGCCGGCGTACAGCAGCTCCAGATCGGGTTTCACACCGCGGCGCTGCCCCTGCAGCGCGCCGAAGAGGTACACCCGGCGAGAGTGGTGGAACAGCAGATCGTCCTCGGTATCGCGGATGTACTCGGTGATCTCCCGGACCAGCGGGCTATCGGGGATCTCGATTCCGGCAATCTCAGTCATGGCGTTTCCTCTTTCCTGGGAACTCGGTCACTCCCGAGTCTGTGGCGCACCAGCAGTTTGGCGAGAGGTGCGTATCCGCCGTCCATCCCACAGATCCGGACATGTGTTCGGGCGCGCATCTGCGATCCTGAGAGCATGACCGATGAGCGGCTCGTCACCATCGTGGTGTTCGACGGCATGAAGCTGCTCGACCTGGCCGGGCCTGCCGAAGTGTTCGCGGAGGCCAACCGATTCGGCGCGCACTATCGACTGGTGGTCGCTTCGGTCGATGGCCGTGACGTGGCGACGTCCATCGGATCATCCTTCACGGTAACTGCGACAATCGACTCGATCGAGTCCGCGGACACCGTGCTGGTGGCCGGTGGGGATGTGCTGATCGGCCGACCACTCGACCCCGAGCTCGTAGCCGCCTTAGCCCGGATTCCCTTGCGCTGCCGTCGGATCGCGTCCATCTGTACGGGAGCCTTCCTGTTGGCTCAGGCCGGCGTGCTCGATCGTCGTCGTGCCACGACCCACTGGCGTCACGCGGGTCTGCTGCAACGCGCATACCCGAACGTCACCGTCGATCCCGACGCAATCTTCGTCAGGGACGCAAATGTTTTCACCTCTGCCGGGGTGTCCGCGGGTATCGACTTGGCGCTGGCATTGGTGGAGGATGACTACGGATCAGACATCGTCCGGGAGGTAGCGCGGTCGCTGGTCGTCTATCTCAAACGCGCGGGTGGCCAGTCCCAGTTCTCCGTCCTTGTGGAATCCGCACCGCCCGCCGGTTCCACGCTTCGTCCGGCAACCGACGCGATAGCCGCCGACCCCGCCGCCGATCACAGCGTCGCCAAGCTCGCCTCGCGGGCGGCGCTGAGCACCCGCCAGCTCACTCGGCTCTTTCACACTGAATTAGGTTCTACCCCAGCACGATACGTGGAGATCGTTCGAATCGATGCAGCCCGCGGCGCCCTGGACGCGGGAAGCACGGTCGCCGAAGCCGCACGGATCGCCGGGTTCGGGAGCCCCGAAACGCTGCGTCGGGTCTTCATCAACGAGCTGGGCGTCTCACCGAAGACCTATCGCGACCGATTCCGCACCGCCGCGCGCTAGTGGCCGCGCGCCACCCAATCGTCGTAGTGCACGATTTCGTCGCCGACAGTGGTCGTGTCACCATGCCCGGTGTAGACCACCGTGTCTGCGGGCAGCGGCCCGAGCCGTCCCGAAATAGACTGCAGAATCGTCGGGAAATCGGAGAACGACCTGCCGGTGGCACCCGGTCCACCCTGAAAAAGGGTATCGCCTGAGAACACCGCACGCAGGTCGGGCGCGTACCAGCACACCGAGCCCGGGGAATGTCCCGGTGTGTGCAGGACGTGCAGTTCCAGACCGCCCACCCTCAGCACCACGTCATCCTCGACACTTCGGAACTCCTTGTCCGGGTGCGTCATTCGCCACAGCATGTCATCTGCCGGGTGTAGTAGCACCGGCGCATCCAGAGCCTGGCCCAACTCGGGGGCGACGGTGATGTGGTCATTGTGACCATGAGTGCACACCACCGCGATCACGTTGCGGCCGCCTACCGCCTCGATGATCGGCTGAGCCGAATGAGCGGCGTCGAAGACCACCACGTCGTCGCCGTCGCCGACCAGCCAAATGTTGTTCTCGACTTCCCAACTGCCGCCGTCGAGCTCAAAAGTTCCGCTGGTAACGAGCCGCTCAATGTCACTCATCCATCGACCTTTCGCATCGCCTCAGTATTGCGGATCGCCCCAACACCGTTCGATCGCGCGCCAAGGATCGGCGAACCGCCCACCCATCCCGCGGTACGGCGACTGGGTTTTGAGCACGGTCCGCACGATGGGCGCTGCCAGCCGCAGCGGCCCGCGCCTCCACCCCACCGCGGCGCTGGTCTCGGCGTGCATCGCAGGCAACGCATGCCTCTGGAAGTCGAGGACCTGCTGGGAGCGTCCGGTATCCATCCAATCGGTGACGAACCAGCTGCGGTCATCGTCGGGATCGCCCGGTCGTCCTATCGGAATGCCGCCGGCAAGCCCCATGGCCGCGGCCGTTTCCGCTGCGACGGCCGACTGCGTGGTGCGATGGGAACTGTCACCGCCGATGAGGAAGACCTCATCTACGTGGCTTGTCGTGATCGCGGCACAGAAGGCACGCGCGACGTCGCGCACATCGACGGTCTGGATCCGCCCGTCCGACGGAAGTACTGCTTCGAATCGCAGCAGGTTGGGATCGATGCTCCAACGAGGAGCAGCCGTAAGCACCCCACCGAGCCGGAGCACTACCCATTCGAGACTCGAGGACTTCACGAGGTTTTCCGCCGCTACCTTGTGGGCGCCGTACAGGTCGCTCGGATTGACCGGTGTGCCCGCGGTGAGCAATCCCTGGTCGCGATATCGGTTCCGGGCGCCGTACACGGCAACGCTGGAGGCTAGGACGAACCGCGGTGGCGACGCCAGGTCCGCGGCCGCAGCGAGCAGGGAACCCGTCGCCTCGACATTGACCGCCTGCGCCAACGGCCGATTCGCGTAACAGAACGGCGGAATCAACGCGGCCAGGTGAACAATCGCGGCGGGCGTAGTGGACGCGACCAACGACGTAACCTCCGTGGCGGACGTGAGGTCCGCCCACCGAACCTGCACCTCGGGCGGAAGACCCTGTGCACTTGCGAGGTTCGCCGGGGTGCGCAGGTCCGTGGCAACCACCGCGTAACCCTGTGCCGCGAGAACCGCCACCACAGCAGACCCGACCAACCCGAACGCGCCGGTCACCACAACACGATCGCTGGTCACATCAACCTCCAAATAGACAGGTGTCTAGCCAACTAGCCGACGCCGAATCGAGCCCACAGTGAGACTGAATGCCGATTTGTCAGCAGTTTCGACGGAATTAGCCGCCCGTGGCCGCTCCAGACTGACACGCTTACCGCGTCTACTGTCCCGGAAAACCAGACACCTGTCCAGAACGACTTTTCAGATGTTCCGGTGCGAGAGCCTCGGCAAGCGTGCCGCTTCAGCTCGCTAGTGTCGTTTCATGACAACGGCGTTCGTGTTGTCCGGTGGCGCCAGCCTCGGGTCCATCCAAGTGGGGATGCTGCTGGCGATGGCCGAGGCCGGTATCCGCCCCGACCTGATCGTCGGAACTTCGGTGGGTGCCCTCAACGGCGGCTGGGTAGCCGCGCGGTCCGACACCGACGGTATCGACGCACTGGCGGCGGTATGGCGAGCGCTATCCCGCAACGATGTCTTCCCCACCAGTCTGTCGACGGGGTTCCTGGGGTTTATAGGCCGTCGCCGCAGCCTGGTGTCGGACTCGGGTTTACGCCGGCTGCTGCGGACACACTTGCGGTTCGCCAGGCTCGAAGACGCTCCCACCCCGCTGCACGTCGTCGCCACCGACGTGCTGACCGGACAGGACGTGCTGCTGTCCCGTGGTAACCCGATCGACGCCATCGCGGCCAGCGCCGCGGTTCCGGCGATCCTGCCACCAGTCACGATCGACGGACGAGATCTCATGGACGGCGGCATCGTCAACAACACCCCGCTCTCGCACGCCGTCGCATTGGGCGCCACCGAAATCTGGGTGCTGCCCACCGGATATGCGTGCGCACTATCCGAACCCCCAAGGGGGGCAATGGCTATGGTGCTTCATGCGCTGACTCTCGCCATCAATCAACGACTGACGACCGATGTCATCCGGTTCGAGAGCACAGTCGACCTACGGGTGGTCCCGCCGCTATGCCCGGTCCGTACCTCACCGGCGGATTTCTCTCATTCGGCTGAGCTGATCGGCCGCGCCCACGAGCAGACACGCAGGTGGTTGAGTATGCCGCGGTACAGAATCAATCAGGCAGATCTGCTGGAACATCACCACGAGTAAGCGTTCCCACCTGTAATACTGGCGCCGTGGCGGTCGACGACACCCAGGAAAAAGGCAGCCAACCCGGCTCTCGCACGGGGCGTGAGCGCATCCAGAAGCTCGCCCGAGCGGCGCTGAACGCCGACGTCACCATGGAACAACTCGACACCGTGCTGACCGATATGTCCGCTGTTCTCGTCGATATGAACGAGACACTCGGCGTCATCGGTGAACTCACGCCACGGATGATGCTCGTCGTCGAGCGGATGGAGAACGTCATGACCCGCGTCGAGCGCATCGTCGGCCTCGCCGAGTCGGTGCTCACCCCGGTGGTCGTCACCGAATCGGCGGTCCGCGGTGTCATCGTGTCATTCCAGAACGAGATCAAGCGGCGTCTGAACCCATCGCGCTGACTAGTGTGACGACATGGAGCTCTACGACGTCATGCGCACGACATTCGCGGCACGCGAGTTCACCGGGGAACCACTGCCCGACAAGGTCTTAGACCGCATCCTGGACAACGCGCGGTTCGCACCGAGCGGGGGCAACCGACAGGCAGGTCACATCATCGTGGTCCGAGACCACGGGACGCGTGAGGCTCTCGCCGAGGCGACCAAGCCGGGCGCGCAGCGCTACTACGCACAGATCACGGCGGGTGAGACACCGTGGAATCCGGTCATCCCCACACAGGTTGCCCCGGAGACCATCGCGGCGACCACGGTCCCCGAGTCGGTCGTCGAACCGCTGCGCACCGCGTCCGTGGTCCTTGTCGTATGCCTGGACCTGCGTCTCGTCGCCGCGGCTGATCAGGATCTGGATCGTGTCGGCGTGATCAGCGGAGCGTCGATCTATCCGCTGGTCTGGAACATTCTGCTGGCCGCGCGCGCGGAGGGCTTCGGCGGAACCCTCACCACGATGGCCGTGGCACAGGAGCCCAAAGTGCGTGAACTGCTGGGCATTCCCGATACGTATGCGGTGGCCGCGGTGCTACCCATCGGCAAGCCGGTCAAGCAACTGACCAGGCTGAGACGCAACAACATCGACGAGTTCGTAACCCTCGAACGCTTCGACGGGGACCCTTTCTCGCCTGCGAACGACTGAATGTGCCCGCCGGCTGTGACCAGGGGAACCCGGAGGCATCACTCCTGACGGCGTGAATATGCGACGTCACACTGATTTCCCCTGGCAGCCTGGTGTTTGATCGAATAGACGCGTCAGTCCGCGATCTGAAACGAGCAACCCATGGACGCACAGGACGAACCGGGCACCACGCCGGACGAATCGGATATCGCCCTACCCGAGAAGCCGGGCGAGGAGACGGAGACCACCCCGGCGCTCATCACCGCTGCCGGGTTGGGTGTGGACGGCGAGCACGGACCGCTCTTCGCCGATATCGATCTGGAGCTCACGTCCGGGTTTCACGCCATCCAAATGCCCGGCGGACCCGGACAGCACACGCTGCTGCTGGCACTGGCCGGCCGGCTCAAGCCCAGCCACGGCACCGTCACCGTGATGGGCGACACCGACCCCCGTGCGATTCGCCGGCACTGCGCCATCGCCGCGTTCGCCGATATCGACGAGCTGGAAGAGACCGTGACCGTCCAGACCGTGCTCGCCGAACAGGTCCGCTGGCTGGCACCGTGGTTCTCGCGAGTCCCGGCCGACACCGGACGCGACAAACTGGCCGAGGTGTTCGGTGAGCTCCCGCCACCGTCGGGAGGCACCTACATCGTCGAACTCTCCGATCTCGAGCTGTTCCTGCTGAGGATCACGTTGGCGCTGCTCTCGGAGCGCCCGATCCTCGTTGTGGGGGACCTCGAACAGGTCCGGGACAACCTGCGGCGCACGACGGCCGTGGAACGGCTGGGCATCATCGCCGAACAACGCACCGTCATCGTCGGGGTGACCAACCCGCTGGGCACCGACGCACCCATCCACGACTTGCACGATCACCGGATATTGACCGGGAAGGAATGACCATGCTCGCTGGACTTGCATTCGGTTCGGAGATCAAGCGTTTCGGCCGTAGCCGAATGACCCGCGCCGCCATCGTGGTGCTCATGCTGCTGCCGTTGGTGTACGGCGCGCTGTACCTGTGGGCGTATTGGGATCCCTTCGGCCACGTCAACAAGATGCCCGTGGCACTGGTCAACGCCGATAAGGGCGCCGTCGTCTCCGGCCAACAGGTGAACATCGGCGAGGAGATCTCCAAGAGCCTCACCGCCGACGGCAGCATGGACTGGCACGTCGTCAACCTCGACGAGGCACGCAACGGGGTGGACCACGGCACGTACTACTTCATGTTGGAGTTGCCTCCCGATTTCAGCGAGGCCATCGCGTCACCGCTGACCGGACAACCGAAACAGGCCAACTTGGTCGCCGTCTACAACGACGCAAACAACTACATCTCGTCGAGTATCGGCCGCACCGCCATCGACCAGGTGCTCAACGCCGTTTCGACGCGGATCTCCGGCCAGGCCGTTAATCAGGTTCTTTCCGTGGTGGTTTCGTCGGGTGCGGGTATCCAACAGGCAGCCGACGGTGCCCAACAACTAGCCGATGGCGCGGCCAAGGTTGACGACGGCGCGGGGCAGCTGGCCACCGGGCTGCACACGGCCCGGCCCGGGTCCGCGCAATTGGCCACCGGCGCCAAGCAGCTGTCCGACGGCATCAACCAGGCCACCGATCCCTTACTGACGGTGACCAAGGCGGTCGCGACAATCGGCGGAAGCACCGACAAACTACAGCAGGGGACGGAGGCACTCCGGCAGGCCAACGACCAGATCAATGGCATCTCAAAGGCACAGGACACCGCCGCGAACTCGCTCACGTCCGTCATCGATCAGCTTGCGGCACGCCAAGATCCGGCCGCGAACACCCTGCGCGATATTCAGGACCAGCTTCGCGGGCATCAGTTCTCGCCACAGATCCGTCAGCAGCTCACCGACGCGGAGAATGCGGCCATCGCGATGACGGAGACGCTGGGCCCCGGTAGCCCACTGCGATCCGCGCTGGACCGCGTCGGCGGTAAGGGGCAGGACCTCACCAACAAGCTCACCCAGATGCGTAGCGGGGCGCAGCAGCTCGCCACCGGAAACGCGCAACTGGCCAGCGGTATCGCCCAAATGGATGACGGTGCGCAACAACTGAAATCGGGTACCGCGCAACTGCGATCCGGGTCGGCCGAATTGGCGACCAAGCTCGCCGACGGGGCCAGGCAGGCGCCCCACTGGAGCACTCAACAAAAGGACGCCATCGCCGATACCATCGGCGGCCCCGTCCATTTGGAGACCTCACACGAGAATGCCGCACCAAACTTCGGGACCGGCATGGCACCGTTCTTCCTCACGCTCGCGTTGTTCTTCGGAGCATTGGTGCTGTGGATGATCTTGCGGCCCCTGCAAACCCGCGCGATCGCCGCGGAGGTGCTGCCCCTACGGGTGGCGCTGTCCAGCTATCTACCCGCCGCCGTGATCGGAATCTTCCAGGCGGTCATCCTGTACTGCGTGGTGCGGTTCGGCCTCGGAATGCAGGCCGCACATCCCGTCGCCATGCTGGCGTTCATGGTGCTGATCTCGTTCGCTTTCGTCGCCGCGACGCAGGCCATCAACGCGCTCGTCGGCCCGGCAGTGGGTCGCGTCCTCATCATGGCGCTGCTCATGCTGCAGCTAGTGAGTGCCGGCGGCATGTACCCCGTGGAAACCACCTCGAAACCGTTCCAGATCCTTCACAAGTACGACCCGATGACGTACGGGGTCAACGGGTTACGTCAGCTGATCTTGGGTGGTATCGATGGCCGGTTGTGGCAGGCGGCAATCACACTGCTCTGTATCGCGCTGGGTGGGCTCCTGATCACGAGTCTGTCGGCTCGGCGCAATCAACTGTGGAATCTGACGAGGCTGCTGCCGTCGATCAAGATGTGAGCACTACTACATGTCCCTACAGCTGCCGCCACACACCGTGCTCACCGTGAAGGACTCCTGATGGTGCCCTTCACGCGGCGCACCATGCTCAAGGTGGGTCTGACCGCGCTACTTATCCCCGACGCGCTCTCGGGGTGCGGGCGCCGTGCGGCCGACCGGTCATTCGAGGATTGGCGCCGCGAGTTCGAATCGAGGGTCCAGGACCGCATGCGGGCGTGCTCAGCGCGGACCATAGCCGTGCAGTCGTACTACTGATGAACATCGACGGAACCGAGGCCACCGGCGAGTTCCGTAGCTCCGTCATCGAGGATCTCCTCGTCGGCACGGAACTTATGAAGTAACCGTGACTGTTTCAGACACATGGCGGGTGCGGGCGACAACGCCGGCTGCCGCCCCCACACTCGCCGTCGCGACAACGAGACACAGGACGGTGTACCAGAGACTTCCGATCGGATCGCCGTTGGAGGTAAGTCCATTCGTCGCGCCGAAGTAGTCGGACAGTGCGGTCGCCCACAGCACCGTCATCACCGCCAGGTAGATCGCGGCGTAGATGAGGATGGCCGGATGGGTGGTGTAACCGTCCGTGCCGCCACGGCGAACACCGAGCCATTGTTTGATGAGTACGGGTGCAGCCACCGCCACCACGGCGATCAGCTCCAGCGCATAGACGACACCGACCGCGGTGGTGCTACCCGATACGGCCCCCGCGATGGTGGCGGGCAGTGGCAAGACTGCGGTTCCGATCGAAGCCATTACACCGATAACGACTGTGCGCCAGAGCAGTTGGCCACCGCTGAAGGTGCGGCCATCATCGACCTGGCGGCCGACGAACAGCTGCACACAGAATGCCAGCGACATCGGCCACAGCGCGGCGAAGACGACCACACTGCCCATCGGCACCGAGTCGAAGAACGGCTTGTTCATCGGGTTGTCCAGAGTCCATTCCCACCATTGCAATTGCGGTCCGAGATGGTCGAAGATCTCATAGAACACGTGGTGTACCAGGCCGACACAGGTCGCCCCTACCAGGACTCCGTAGCGGCGGAAGACTCCCAGCGTCCGCACGATCTCGAAGGCCACGGTGGCCATCATCGGGTAGATCGCGATGATGTACAGCGGCAACCGGCCCCAAAGAAAGTCCACGGTAAATACGTTGTGCGCGAACATCGTGTCGACATGCTCGCTGATGCCGAACGGCCCGGGAAAGTACAGCGGCGGTTCGATGATCAACAGATAGGCGATCGCCCCGAACCAGACCACGATGTTCGTCGGATCATTGTGGCGGCGCAGCCGGACGATCGCGTACACCAGCGCCAAAACGGCACCGGCGATCACGGTCAGCTCCAGGACAGGCAGCGTCCAGTTCTCTAGAGAGAACGGACTGCGAAACGCGACGAGCCCTCCCGCTGTGTCACAAGAGAACCCAAGGCGGGACGCGAGATCGGCGAATGTCGGTGCACACAGATCAGACATGCTCAGACTCCCACCTGTGCTGATTGATTGGCCGTGTACCACTGGGTGACTTCGTACCCGGCCTCATAGCGCGCGAACCACTCGTCGGCCAGGACGGGCAGCTTCTCATGTTCCGGATTGTGCCCAGGGATCTGACTGCGCACCGCGCCCGACAGCGCGACTATCACCTCTCGCACCGGCAGGTGGCTGAATGCGTTCTCGACGGGCCCGTCATTGGGCGCATCTCCAAACGGGAGGCGTTGCAGCAACGCCTTTTTGCGGGCCTGCATGCCGAACATCGACAGGGCGTCTACCTTGCGGTCTTCGAGGGGAACATGCTTGTTGAACCCTTCACACGCGATGCGCAGCACCGCCCACACATGTTTGAAGATCGACGGAGCCATGCGCATTCGGTACCAGGGATCGTCGGCCACCGCGTCGTAGATGATCAGCGCCGAGCTTCGGTGTTCGACCTCCTCGACGAAATGCCACAGGAACAACGAGGCGACGCGATCGTCTCCCGGCGCGAACAGGGTGTCGTCATGGTCGAGCATCAGCTTGAAGACCGGCGTGAAGGTGGCTTCCAGATCCGCGGTGTACGCCAACCGGTATTTCAGCGGCGTTTTGGCGGTCAGGTCATCGAACGACGCGATGACCTCGTCGAGGGTCTCCTTGAGTCCCGGGTAACTCTTGATCAGACCTTTAGCGTGCTGCCGATGCCCCATGGAGTGCTGCCCCTCTTGCCGGACAAAGGCCTCAGCCTCCTCTGCAATCTTGGGGTCGGAGATCAGCGGGATGGCCTCGGGGATCATCTGGCCGATCATCTTCTCGAAGGCGATCGCAAGGAAGGACACCGCGTTGGCCATGCTCGAAAACGCGGGGTTGGACTCGTTCCACAGGAACGGGACGTGATGGTCGGCGAACGCAAACCGCAGCTTGCGCACGATGAGTTCCGTCATGGAGGCACCTCAGCTTATTTCAAAACATACAATAAGACGCATTGTCGTCTTTCTGTATGATTACTTGAACGAGCGAGCTATGTCAACGGCGATATGCTGCAGAGATGCCGGCGGCCGGGGGACTCAACGATGGCGCGTAGACGGGGATGGGACGGACAACCGCCCAGTACAGATGACGAAGCAACCCGGCGGATTGTCGCCGCGGCCGTGAAGTTGATCGGTGAGACCGGATCGGGAGTCAGCCTCGCCGAGGTCGCGGCCGAGCTCGGCATCATCCGCCAAACCGTCTATCGATACTTCCCCACCACCGACGCACTCATGCATGCCGCGGCGATCGCCTCAGTCGACGGATTCCTCGACCGACTGACCGACGTCGTGCGTGGCATCACCGATCCCGCCGATGCGCTCACCGAAGGCGTGCTCTTCACCCTCGAAGAGGTCGCCCGCACACCGCATTTGGGCATCATGATGTCTGAGCCGTACGCACGCTCGCACACGAGCGATATGACCTCCGACGAGGCCCAGGCGTTCGGTCTGCGCATGCTCAGCAGGTTCGACGTGGACTGGGACCACTATGGCTACGACGACGCGGCCAAAGACGGTCTGGTGGAGTTCGCACTACGAATCATGCTGTCGTTCTTCGTCTCCCCCAATGAGCCGACCCGCTCCCGCGATGAGCTGCGTCAATTCCTCAAGCGCTGGCTCGGCGGAGCCATCCTGGCGCAAAAGGGCAATACCTGAGCGGCGTCACCGTCACCGCCGAGTAGGTCACCGAACAAGGCCCCACTGACCGAAGTCGGCGGCAAGCACCTCATCCACGTCGACATGAACATCGTCGATCACGACACCTGGATCTGAGGCGGTCACTACTTCGGATTGATAGAGCACCGCCGCCGGCTCCCGCTCACCGCGCGACCAGGCCTTGGTCTGCCACGCCCAGTGATAACCCGATGTGGTCGAGTGCCCGATGACCCCGTCATCGATCGCCCAGGCGCACGCACGGTTATGCCCGTAGATACCGGTCCGGGCGGCACCCAACACCGAGTTGATGCCCCGAAACCACTGAACCGCAGTGCTTTTCCATGCTTTGGCGTCCACATCCTCGTCGACACTGAAGAAGATGGGCGCCGTATCCGGGCCGCCGGCCGCGGCGTGCAGCCGCAGCGCGGTCCGCCCATCGGCAACGCCACCGTCGTATCCGCGAGTGAAGTCGGACGGTGTCGGCCAGCCGGGCTTCCCGAACTGGTAACAGCTCACGACATGTAGACCGACCGCACGCAGGGCGTCGGTGTACTCGCGAGTGACCGGTTTGAAATCGAACGTGGCACCTGGCCGTAGCTCGGACACATAAACCAGTGCCCCGTCAAAGCCTGCCGCCTTGATCGACTCGGGCTTGACCAGCCGCTCTGCGAAGTCGATAAGCCGCAGGTTGGCGGCATGGACCTTCGGCGCGGTCGCCACCGAGATGCCCGCACCGGCGAGCACCGGGGCGATGGTCAACAATCTAAGAACTTCGCGTCGTGAAACGGAATCCGTCACGACCGGTAAGCGTATTGCACAGTCCGGATCACGGTGCGACAGATCGCAGCATCACCGGTGTATCGGCACGCTGGAGGTCACGCAGGAACTGTGACATCGCCGGTGAGAGAACCGAATCGACACGGCGGACGAACACCGTTTCGGCTCTGGCCTGCGCACCGGGAAGACGGTGCAGGCGAAGTGCGGTGGACCGCGTCGAGGCGGTGACGACACCAGCAGGGAGCAGTGCGACGCCCATCCCCGCCGCGACGCAGCCGAGGATGCCTTCGATGCTGCCGAACTCCAGGACGTGTGGATCGGCGACCCCGTGATCCCGAAGGATCTGATGCAGCCGGTCTCGATAGGCGCATCCGTTGCGGAAGACGAGCATCCGGCGAGACGCATCGAGGGCCTCTCGCATGTCGTTATGACGCTGTGCGGTGATCAACACGAGTTCTTCGACGAAGACCGGATCTACCGTGAGGGCATCGTGTTCGACTGGGCCACAGACGAAAGCGCCGTCTAGTCGATGGTCGATGACCATATCGTTCAACTCAGCGCTGGTTCCTGTGATGAGAGTCAGGTCCACTCGGGGGCACGAGGCGGTATAGGCCGCCAGGACGTCGGGCAGACGGAGGCCTGCGGTGGTTTCCATCGCCCCGATCGCGAGAGACCCGGTGGGCTCGGCCTCGTTGCCGACCACTTGTGAGGCCTCCCGCATGAGCGCCGTCATCCGTTCCGCGTACGGCAGGAATGCCTCACCCGCATTGGTCAGGGTGACGCCGCGAGCGTGCCGTCGAAACAGCTCGACGCCGAGTTCATCCTCCAACGACTTGATGCGGGTGCTGACATTCGATTGCACGGTATGCAGCTTCTTCGATGCATGCGAGATACCGCCGGCCTCAGCGACCGCCAAGAAGAAGATGACGTCACTCAGCTCCATGATGTCCATGCTGCCAGGGATCCATCATCATCAGTTCACCGCAGCCGGTACGGCGAGTTCACCGGTGACGTACTGAGCAACGCCGAAACCGAATGACCAATCCTGCGGCCCGTTTTCGTTGATGCCTGCGAAGAAGTCGGCGCCGTCGACCCCCACAGCGGCAAGCTTGTCGGCAACTGTGGCGAAGAGACGCTGCTTGGTTTCCGTCGAGCGGCCGGTTTGGGTGAAGATCTGCACCATCACCACGCGGGGTGACCGTTGGAACCCCAATCCCGCATCCTCGGCGATGATCTCCGCGGGGTCGTGGGCGGTGATGATCTGAAATCGATCGCGCACAGGAATTTTCAACACCTCGACCAATGCCTCGTGTATTGCGTCGGCGATTGCACGCCGCTCTTCGGTTGACCGGTCCGCGGTCAGATCGATACGCACCAATGGCATGAGTTGGCTCCTTTGTTTCAGAGTTGGGGACGTTGGAGGATGGTGGCTGCCTCGGCGACCATGGAGTGCACGATGTCGGCGGCGCTCTCGATTCGCCGTATCCGACCGATCCCCTCGCCGATGATCAGATTCGCGGTGGCGTAGTCCTCGGCGTTGACCGCCGCCTCGTAATCGGCGTGAGCTTCGGCGCGATGTCGGGTGAGCTCGGCTTCGTGGCCATGCCACTTGTCGACGAAGTCGTTGTGCAGTACTCGGCCGCCGTAGCCGCTCGGCCACTTCTTTTCGCGCACAATGTCGTAGACGTGCTGACGGATCGTGTCATCTCCACTGGCCAGCAGACCGCGCCGTTGCGCGGCCGCAGGGATCGCCGCCTCCTGCGCAGCCCAGAATCGGGTTCCAACCAATACGCCATCGGCCCCGAGAGCGAGCGCAGCCGCCAGACCTCGGCCGTCCGTGACTCCCCCGGCGGCGAGCACCAAGACGTCGGGTGCGGTGCCGGCGGCCATATCGGCAATCTCCGGCACCAAGGTGAAGGTCGAGCGTTGCCCGGCACCGTGACCACCGGCCTCTCCGCCCTGGGCGGCGATGACATCGGCACCAACCTCGATGGCGCGGGCGGCTTGCTCAAGATTGTGGACCTGGCAGATCAACGGCACGTCGGCGGCGCGGATACGCGGCGCGTACGGTGCGGGATCTCCGAAGGACAGGAAGATTGCCGCGGGCCGCTGATCGAGCACGTAGTCCAGCACGTGTTCCTTGCCTGCCAGGTTCCAGGTGATGAATCCGCATCCCAACGGAGCCGAGACCTGCTCGAACTGTCGACTAATCCATGCCTCGTCGACATATCCGCCGCCGAGCAAGCCGAGACCGCCCGCGGCACCGACCGCACCCGCCAAACGCGCATCTGCGACATCGTCCATCGGTGCGAGCACCACCGGATGCTCAATGCCAAGGCGGCGGGTTAGGCGCGTTTCCAGGTTCACGTGTTCACCGTATGCCGATGAGAAACCGCAGGTAAATCGGTTTCTAGCGATATGAGCATTCTGTTTTTCAGAATGCTCATATATAGAGCCCCCATCAAACGAGAAGGTGCGACGGACCCGTGACGGCGGGTATTAATCGCTGTTTCAGTTTGAAGTAATCACTTCTATCGTCTTTCGCTATCAGTGCGCGCAGTCATACCGTGACGGGATGAAGCCGATTAATCGACGCACCATGCTCGGCGGCGTCGGCGTGGCGGGGGTCGCGGCCGCCGCTGGTGCCGGTGCGGATCGGGCGCTCTTCTCCCCGCGCTCCCACGACAACCAGAAGGAAGAGATCGTGACCGACGACGCCGCCCGGTTCGGGGATCCACGCATCCCCGCCGAACTGAATACCGCACAGCCACACATGTTTCACCTCGGCGCACTGGCACCGACCACCTTCGACGGTGGCGATCTGCGCCAAGCTCATGAGGGCAACTTCCCCATCCTCACCGGACAGCAGGCCAGCATCGTCATGGTGACCCTGCAACCGGGTGGAATTCGAGAACCGCACTGGCATCCCAGCGCCTGGGAGATCAACATCATCACCAGCGGCGTCGCGAAGTGGACGCTGCTGGACCCGGAGGGACACGCCGAAACCTTCGACGCCCGTGTCGGCGATGTCGTCTTCGCACCACAGGGATCACTGCACTACTTCGAGAACAAGGGCACCGAAGACCTCAAGCTGCTGATCGTATTCAACGCCAGCACCGCAGAAGGTAAGGACGACATCGGGATTGGCGCCTCGATCAGCAAGCTCCCACCCGATGTGTTGGCCGCGGTGTTCGGAGTGCCGACGGAGACCTTCTCCACGTTCAAGAAGATCGACGAGTCCATCACCATCCTGCGCAGACCGAGGACGTAAGGCACCATGCGAAGGCGATGGGGACGTCCCTTTTCAAGATCGACTGACGCTAGCGTTACTTCCCGGGTAACCGTCGGTGCGGGTTCTGGAGGAGAAGGTGTCTACATCCCGCGTATCGCGCAGCGGTACCCGTCGCCGCCGTGTGTCGTTAAGAACCCGGCGCGCTTTGGTGCTGAGCCATCGTTGGGTGGGTCTTATCTGCGGGCTCCTGGTGGTGATCGTCAGCACCAGCGGTGCCCTCCTCGTGTACCAGCCGGAGCTGGTTCGCATATTGCACCCCGAGATGTTCCACACCACACCCACCGCGGAACCGGCTGGGTTCGCGCAGGCGATCGCCGAAGTACAGTCCCGCTTTCCCGAAATCCAGATTGCGAGTGCTTCTCTCAAAGACGGCGTGTACCTGCTGAGCGCCTCGTCCGGCACGCACGACACCTTCTTCGTCGATGCGGGGACCGGCCTTTTCAACGGGAGAGTTGATCTCGGCGCCGGCATGCTGGGGTTCCTGGTGAACATGCACGATTGCGGGTTCACCTGTGATGACTACAGCGGTTACTTGCCATTCCTGGACCAGCCGACCCCGCTGGCGCATCTGAGCGCGTTCTCGGGATTGTCCTGGGGATCGGCGCTGCTGGCATTCGCAGCTCTCATCCTGCTACTGCTGGTGATTCCCGCGCCATTCATCTGGTGGAAGGCGATCCGCAAGCTGCGCAACGCTTTGCGTGTCCGGTGGGCCTTCGGGCGGTTCGCCCGTGATTTCGATCTCCATGCCCTCATCGGCATCACCGCGACCGTACCGCTGCTGCTTTGGGGGCTGACCGGGCTGCAGTTCGAGATCCCAGGACTCACCAACCTCTGGTACTCGATGACCGGTGGCCGGGCCTACGAGCCCGTCTTGAATGCCCCCGAAGGGGGGCACGGTGATCAGGAGGTCAGTGTGGAGCGGGCAGCGGCCGCCGCCGCAAGCAACTTCCCCGGGGCCGAGGTGACCTGGATAGGCATGCCGGACGACGATAATCCGTTCTACACCGTCGACCTGCTCGACCGTGACGGACCAGACCTACGGGCACACAGCCCCAATTACCATGGGAACCGTTCGGTGAGCGTAGACGCCCACGATGCCGGACACGTGCAGGTCCTTCGCGGAAAGCCTCCGACTGCGTCCAATACCCTCGCTGACGAATGGGCCGGGCCTGCTGCCCATTTCGGCCTTGCAGTCAACGGCTACTGGCGCGCATTTTGGTTCATCCTAGGAATGGCTCCACTGCTGCTTGCCCTCACCGGCTTCAGCACCTGGCACTGGCGGCGCCGAGCCCGGCTACGTGCCCGTGTCAGGGCGATGCAGATTCCCGGCGCGGACGAGCGAGAACCCTTGTCGGCCACCAGAACCACGTCCCCAGAAGCCTGACGAGCGACGGCACGATGAACGAGCGCACGATCAGCGTGTCGAGCAACAGGCCGATGCACACCGTGGTGCCCACCTGGCCGATGGTTCGCAGATCGCTCGACAGCATGGCTAACATGGTGAAGGCGAAAACCAAACCCGCGGAGGTCACCACGCCACCGGTGCTTCCCAGCGCCCGAATCAGCCCCGTGTTCAACCCGGCGTGCGTCTCCTCCTTGAGGCGAGCGATCAACAGCAGGTTGTAGTCCGAGCCGACCGCTACCAGGATGATGAACGTCAGGGGCAGGATCAGCCAGTGCAGCGGCAGACCGACGATGTGCTGCCAGATGAGCACCGAAAGGCCGAACGCCCCCGCGAACGAGAAGGCCACCGTGCCGATAATGACGAAGGGGGCCACCAGACTTCGCGTGATGACCATCATGATCAAGAAGATCAATGTGAAGGCTGCAATCGCGGCGATGAGCAGATCGGACGCCGAGTATTGCTTGATGTCCTTGTTGTTCGACCCGGCGCCACCGATGTAGACCTTGGAGCCTGCTAGCGAGGTCTCCTTCAATGCCGTCGTGACGGCATCGGGGAAATCGTCGACGTGCTCAATGCCTTCCGGGCCCATGGCATTTCCCGTGTGGGTGACGATGAACCGGGCAGCCTTGCCATCCGGCGACATCATCAGCGTCATACCGGTTTTGATGTCCTCGTTGTCGAAGGCCTCGTGTGGAATATAGAAGAAGTCGTCACTGCGGGATTTGTCGAAGTCATTACCCACGTTGATCATGTCGTCGAAGGTCTGGTCCGTGGCGGTGGCCTGCAGATTCGTCTGCCCGTACGTATTGACGATGAGGGCCTGCAAGGCCTCCTGGTCGTTGGCCGTGAGCGTCAGTAGCGACACCATCTGAGGCAACAGTTTGTCGACGGCTTCGAGGGAGCCCACCGCATCCTTGATGTCGGCCGCCAGTTTGTCGATGCTATCGAGCATGTCGAACAACGATCTAAAGGACAAGCACACGGGGATATCGAAACAGTGTGGCTCCCAATAGAAATAGTTGCGCAGTGGACGCATGAAGTCGTCGAGGTTCGAGACCTTCTCGTTCATGTCTTGGGTGACCTGCTGCATGTCTTCCATCGTCACGACGGTGTTGTGCATTTCGTCCGCCAGTTTTTGCGTCAGGTCGACGGTTTGTCGCAGCACCGCGACGGAATGCGCCATGATCTGGGCTTGTTTATCGGTATTGGCGTTCTGCGCCTTGGTGAACGGGAGCTGTTGCCCGTTCCCACTTCCCTGCGTTGTGAACAGGTAAGGCAGAGAGGCATGTTCGAGTGCGCGCCCCATGGGCCGAGTGATGCTCTGCACCATCGCGACACCGGGAAGCCGGACAAGGCCTTTCGCGACCCGGTCCAGGGAGATGAAATCGGCCGAGTTGCGCATATCGTGATCCGACTCAACCATGAGCATCTCGGTGAACAGCTTGCTCGGCGGGAAGTGCCGGTCTGCGGCCGCAAAACCTTCCTTCGCCGGAGCGTCCGCCGGCTGGTAGGCGCGATCGTCATAGTTCACTTGGTAAGTCGGCACAAAAACCGCCCCGACCAGAACAGCCGCGGTGCTTGCCACCAGGATCGGCTTGGGCCAGCGCACCACGCTCGCCCCGATGCGCCGATACAGACGTGCCTTGGCCTTCTGCTTGGGGTCAAAGAGCCCGAATAGGCTGCCCAGGCTCAACATGGCCGGTCCGAGCGTCAGTGCTGCCGCGATGGTCAAGAGCATGCCGATGGCGACAGCCGGACCCATGGTGTGGAAGTAGTTGAGCCGGGCGAAACTTAGGCACAGACCCGCCCCCGCGATCGTCAGGCCTGAGCCGATGATCACGTGGGAGACCCCACGGTAGGCCGCGTAGTACGCCTCCTCTCGACTCAACCCCGCGTTCCGCGCCTCGTGATAGCGCCCCAGCAAGAAGATGCCGTAGTCCGTCCCCGCACCAAGCGTCAGCGAAATGACGATGTTGACGGCGAACGAGGACAGCTCGATGTACCCAAAGTGCCCGAGGGTGGCGACAACTCCCCTTGCAACCAGCATTTCGACCAGAACTCCGAACAACGGCACCAGCATCGTGGTGACGGAGCGGTACACCATCAGCAACATGAAGATGATGAGGAAGATCGTGACGATCGTGATGTTGTTGAGGCTCGAGTTAGCGACGCTCAGCGTGTCCGAGGCGAGCGGAGCCGCGCCGCTGACGTAGACCTTGAGTCCGGCCGGTGGCGTGTCCTTGTCGATCAGGTCGCGCACCGCATCAACGGAGCGGTTGGCCTGCATCTGGCCGATATCACCCGCCAATCGCAACAAGACAAACGCGGACTTGCCATCGAGGCTCTGCGCCCCGGCCGCAGTGATGGGCTTCCCCCAGGTGTCCATCACGTATTGCACGTGTTCGGTGTCGTTCTTCAGCCTGCGCACCAGATCGTCGTAGTACTGGTGATCGGCATCGCCGAGGGGCCGGTCGGCTTCCAACACGAGCATGGTCAAGCTGGTGGACGTCGACTCTTGGAACTTCTCACCGATCTGCAGCATCGCCCGCTGCGACGGGGCATAGTGCGGAATCATCGGCCCCGCGAGCTCCGTGGCGACATCTTCCACGTGCGGCACAAACGTATTCGTCGTCACCGCGACAATGGCCCAGAACACGATGATGGGTACAGCCAGGATGCGGACCATCCGAGCGACGAACGGTCGCTTCACCCGGTGCTCGCTCATGCCGACTTCACCCTGCACATAACGTTCGCATCCTGATGATCATCCGACCGCTCGTCGCGGACAACGTCGTTCACTCGTATCCGGCAACCGATCTGGCCCCCGTGCACCTGTGCGGAGATGCTGCCCGACACCACGGTGAGAGTCGTCGTCTCCGTGTGAGACCACGGGAGCGCGGTCAGGTCAACCTGGTGTGGGTGACCGTCGATATCGACATAGCTCAACATCCCGCCGTTCCCGACCGAGCCGAATATCTCGTACGTGAGCGTCTTGGGCGTGAACTCCGGCGGTGCCTGCGGTGGGTTGACGGTGATCACGGGTCCAGGAGCGGACAGCTGGTGAACCTTCAACATCGAGCCCCCCGCCACACCGAGCGCGATGACGGCGACCAAGGGCATCCAGGCTCGTGCCAGGGCCGTCCTGCCAACCGAACGTGGGCTCACCCGACCACCTTTCCGCACCTCACATCCCGCACATGTCAATGAAACTGACATTCGTACGGTCGGAAATGCTATCAGCACAACCTGGGAATGCGCGGACCAACATTTACCGCATCCAGAGTCCGTCAGATGGGCCTCATGACGCGCTCGGCAGACGCCCCTTCAGCCTTCTCATCCTGAGTACCTGCGCCGTGATGTTGATGGACGAGATCATCGGGATCACCCCGAGAAACGTTCGCTCGGAGGGGGTGGCGCCGTGTAGTTGTTCGAGACTGCCGAGCACGTAGAAGCAGCCGAGGCTGAAGATGGTGGCCGGGATGGAGAACGCCCACAACGACCCCCGATCGGCAATTGCCTGCCGCGCAAAGTGGAGCTCGTCCGCCGACATCTGCTCGCGTTTGCGCACCTTTTTCAGGATGAATGGGTAACCACCCACCCTGTCCGCCAGCGGTGACGACGCTTGGGTCCGCAGGCGCGTGGTGTACACGAACATGCACGTGGCGAAGGCCAGCAGGGCCACGAAGGCGAAAACCGCCAGGTACCCGAAGAGGTGCCAGTTATGCCCCAAGAAGTTCCAGTTCATCGCGCCGTCCCTTTGCCTCACTGTCGAGCAATCTCCCTGGAGATACTCGGGGTTTCCCGGGATCAAGTCAAGGTTCCTGACACTGCCAGAGCACATCTGGTTAGCCGGTCCCGCTTGTGCTGTACTAGCGAGATGGTCGAGTCTGGCGGGCTCAACGAGGTGGTCGACGCGACGATCGAACAGTCCTTACTCGGAGGACCGCGCCGGTACACCCGCGCGCAAGTGGCTGAGCTGTCCGGGGTCTCTGTGGAACGCGCCCGGAAACTCTGGGTGGCGCTGGGCTTTACGGCGGCCGCGAACGATGACGAGGTTGCCTTCACCGACGCCGACATCGCCGCGGTGCGCACCTTCGCGTCGCTGGGTCCGGTGACGGAGGCGGACGAAAAAAGCCAGATCGCCGCCGCCCGTACTCTCGGTCAGGCCATGGCGCGATTGGCCGAATGGCAGGCGGATTTGATCACTCGTGAGATCGAAAGCCGTATCACGGCCGGGGGTGGCGACTCCACGCCCGAGCTCAACGTCAACGCCGTCGCGCGAACCATCGACACGCTTACGGAGTTGCAGGAGTATGCGTGGCAGCGACATTTGGCGGCATCTCTCGTTCGTTCCATTGAATCCGGTAGCACCACAAGGCAATTACTCGTCGGATTTGCCGATATGGTCGGCTACACACGCCTGTCCCGCCACCTCGAATCCACTGAGCTGACCAACCTTCTGGAGGCGTTCGAGACTGCCCTCACCGAAGCCATCACCACGCACGGCGGCTGGGTGATCAAGAACGTCGGCGACGAGGTCATGTTCGCCGCCGCGAGTGTGGACGAGGGCGCACGTATCGCCTTGTCTATGAATACCGCGATTGCTAAAGCGGCACAAACGATTCCGGACATGCCTCAAATCCGCGTAGGTCTGGCATATGGGGAGGTCTTGACCCGCTTCGGCGACCTCTACGGAACCGTGGTCAACGTCGCCGCGCGACTGACCGGCGTCGCTCGCCCAGGCACGGTACTTCTCGACGACGGCGCCGCCGCCGCATTGACCAGCCACCGCGAGTTCACTCTCCGCCACCTGCGCGGAGTGCGGGTCAAGGGGTTCTCGCGGCTGGGTTCGCACGTATTGCGACCGCCAAAGCACTGACAGGTACGAGCACGCGCCGAAGTGCGGCTGGAAAGTCCTAGCCCCTAACGCATTCGTGGATTCAAATTTGAGTAACGGCGGATGCAGAATTTCGGAGCGGGAATTTGTACGCCAGGTTCATTTCGCACGCCTTTTGTGAACCTCTAAATTCATCCCGCTTGTCACAAATTTGAGCGATTTATTCGCTGCACATACGTGCCCGCATACACGACAAGAAGCGCGTATTGAATACGTTTCCGTTACGGTTCCGTCTCACCGGGACGAGCGCCCAGCACTACCGAGATGCGCCCTCTGACATGCCTGTTAGCATAACCAGTGCTTAACATCTGATCACCGCCGTGCGCCTATTAGATCACGGGAGTAGTTCATTTTTCGCATCAACTTCATAACCAACCTGAACGTCAGCTGGACGCCATTTTAGGAGCGTTATAAAGTTCAGTCAGAGAATTTCATCAGCGTGATTTACACGCATAAGCTAGGGAGTCGGGTCGGTGGCGGTCATCTCTGATCGATTGGCTATTCAGGTAATTGCCAGCGCTGGTTTATGCGCGGCCGTCGTAGCATTGGCGCCCGCCGCAGTCGCAGACTCATTCGCCGGTGCGCACTACGCCGTCGAAGACGGTACCGGCGGCTCCGGTAAGGGTGCGCTGATCGGCGCTCCCGCCGCCGGAGTGGCACCCGTAGCCGGCGTGCCGATTCTGCCGGGACCTGTCGCGGCACCCGCCGCTCCCATTGTTCCGGCCGCTCCCATTGTTCCCGCAGCACCCGTCGTGCCGGCAGCACCTGTAGTTCCGGCGGCACCCGTAGTACCTGCCGCAGCACCCCTGGATGGGGCGGTGGCCGCAGGGCCTGTGCTTGCCGGTAAGGGCGCGCCCGTCGGTTCTACGGTTCCGGGTGCTCCGGTACCGGGTGTCCCGACTCCGGCCGGCCCGCAAGGCTAATCGTCGCCGAATCCGATTCTTCGATGATGCCGAGGCTGCCGACAGCAGCCTCGGCATCATTGCTACTCGGCCTTTCCGCGGCTCCATCACGCGACTGCACATAAGGCCCTAAGGCATCCCCTACGTTCCAAACATTCTGCGCTACTACGGATTTCAAACGAATATGCTACTACTCCTGCACGACCACCGGATCGCCGACATTGACGTTGTTGAAGTACCACTCGGCGGCCGCCGGAGTCAGGCTGATGCAGCCGTGGCTGACATTCTCGTAGCCCATCGCCGGCACGGCCCAGGGAGCCGAGTGCACGAAAAGGCCGCGGCTGGTGAAGCGGACGGCGTTCTCCACGTCGATCTTGTAGCCGTCGGCAGCGGTGACGGGAATGCCGACGCTACTGGAATCCATCAGCACTGAACGCTCCTTCCCCAGAACCGAGTAGGTGCCGACAGGGGTCGGATACTCCGGCCGCCCCATAGAGGCCGGAAAGACACCCTCCTCGCCCATACGAGGAAGATGGTGCGGCGCAGGTAATCCCGTCGTTCCCTCGGATGGTCGCCTCCACACTCCCTCGTAGGACACGGTGAAAGTGTGCCGCGAGATGCTCGCGATACCGATGAGGGCCGGGCCCGTCGAGATCTCCGCGGGCTTGCCACCCACCATCAGTCTCACCGTGCTGTGCGACGGCCAGAACCGGTCTGGAATCCATTGCACGGCATTGTTGTCGAGCCATTCGTACGTGCCCGTCATGGCCGGCGTGGATGTGATCCCCAGGGCGCGCTCGGCGGCCTGGCGGTTGGCGATGGGTCCGTTGAATGTCACCACCACCGGATGCGCGATACCCACCGGCTTGCCCGGTGCGGGCGCAATCGACCTGACATCCAGATCGAGCGGCAGGCTGACAGCCGTAGTGTCGATGCCGGTAGTACGCCCTGCCAGCGTCACGGCGACCACGGACACCGCGACAACCATGTGAAGAACTGCCCTCATCGACCCGACCCCTCTGGGATGACCACTTCGTCATGAATGATGTGATCGTAAGGACGCATCAACACCCGAAGTAGCGGGCGCGCTTGCCGTTTCGGTCACGCATTCCCCACGGTTTGGTAACAAAAAAGTCAGCGAATCGGGCCCGCTAACTGGTCTCGGGCTCACCCAAAATTGTCGTACTTCCGGCGGCGCTTCCGGGCGAGATGAGAGCCGTCAGCAGCGGCACCGTCAGCGCAACAATCTCGTCGTCGCTGGCGGCCGCCAGATCGGGCAGACGCAGGAGATAGCGCTGACTGGCGATCCCCATCAACATGGCGCTCAACAGCGCCGCTCGCAGCCGCGCGTCAGGCTCGTCAATGGTGGCCGCCACCGAACTCACCGCATGGTCGGTGACCTGTTCGCGCAACAGTTCCAACGCATCCTCGCTGGTCATGCTGTTGCGGAGCAGAACCGCCATCGGGCCGTTCGGCTCTGCGGCCCATCCCGAAAGCAGCCCTCGGAGGTAGTTCTCAGCCGTTTCCGCCGGGTCCGTCACCGTCAGCTCCGCCACCGGGATCGTCCAGTGGACGGCCTCGCGGAAGAGGTTGCTCTTGGTCCCGAAGTACTGGATGACCGACGACTTGTCTACGTCGGCCGCGGCCGCGATACCCCTAATGGTGGCCTTCTCGTACCCGACCTCGGCGAACACCCGCCGGGCGGCCGACAGGATTCGTTGTCGCGTCCGCTGTCCCTTGCGTTCGGGTGCTGGTGAAGGCATGTGGACATCCTCGCAGGAATAAAAGTAGACAAGCGTTGAGTTATTGTGTCAATAGTACCGACGAGAAGGGACGAACAGATGACGCACGTGATCGACTGGGATGGCGCCTACCGGGAAGAAGACAAGCCCGCATGGAACATCGGTGAGCCGCAACCCGAATACGCCGCACTCATCGACCAAGCCGGGGTCGTGCGCGGCGAAGTGCTGGATGCCGGCTGCGGATACGCCGAACTGGCACTCGCGCTGGCCGCACGTGGACACACCGTCGTCGGGATCGACCTGACACCCACCGCGGTCGAGGCCGCCACGGCCGCCGCCGCCGAACGCGGTTTGCCCACCGCCACGTTTCAGCAGGCCGACATCAGCTCGTTCACCGGCCATGACGGTCGTTTCTCCACCATCTTCGACAGCGGCCTATTGCATGCGCTGCCCGCGGAGCTGCGGGACGGATACCTGCAATCGGTACATCGCGCGGCGGCACCGGGCGCCTCGTTCTACATCCTGGCCTTCGGTACCGGTGCGTTCCCGGATCACGCCGAGCCAGCACCCACTCAGTTCACCGAAGACCAACTGCGCGAAGTGGTCTCGAAGCACTGGCGGGTCGAGGACATCCGCCCCGCACGTCTGCAGGCGGGAGCCGGCCCGGCGAGCGTGCAGTTGCCCGGACATCTCGTGATCGCCCACAAGGCCTGAGGGACCCGGTCATGGCCTTCACCCCAGGTGAACAAGAATTCCTGCGCCAACAGCCCATCGGTCGCCTGTGCACAATAGGCCCCGATGGTGATCCACAGATCAGGCCGGTGGGCGTGCACCTCGGCCCAGGCGAGGGGTCGATCGATATCGTTGGTCACGCACTCGCGTCAACGCAAAAGTGGCGCAACGTGATCAACAACCCACGGGTGGCGTTCATCGTGGACGAGGTGACCTCTGTGACGCCGCCCCGGGCGCGGGGCGTGGAGATCCGGGGAACGGCCGAGGTGCTGCCGGGTCAGGGCAGCACAGATGGCGGGCTGAGCGGTGACGTCATCCGCATCACGCCCCACCGGATCATCTCGTGGGGAATCGATCATCCGGAGACGCGCGCCAGAACGGTCTGACGGATACGCGGGGTATTCCGTTGCCGGTTAAGCCGTCTCGCGGTTCGATATCTCGATTGCCCCGGCCGGGCACACTCCGGCGGCCGCGACTGCCGCATCCCGGTGTGCCTCCGCTAGCTCGGCGGGACCGGCACCGCCGCCGGCGAGTTGGGCCACTCCGTCGGCGTCCACGGAGAACAACTCCGGATTCGAACGGACACAGTACTCCGAGGACATGCACATATCCTGGTCAATTGAGATGAGAGTCATTGGTGCGCACAGATTTTCGTCATATCCGGGTGATCGTCACCGGGAGCCCGCCCTTGATGACGGTCGAGAAGGCGAACCTGTGCTCCGGATTCCATCCGACGGGGGCGCTCAGCCGGTAGCGCTGAAAGATGATCGACAGCAGGAACTGTGCATTCATGTACGCCATACCGGTGCCCACACAGTGATGTGGACCTGACCCGAATGGCATGAAGGCGAGCCGTGGCCGCGACCGTGCCCGCGCAGGGTCTGCGAATCGCCTGGGGTCGTATCGGTCCGCATCGTCACCCCACCACCGAGGGTCGCGGTGTACGACATACAGCGAGGTGGCCACGAAGGTGCCCCGCGGTATGCCGTATCCCCCGATCTCGTCCTCCTGCATGGCAAATCGCCAGTTCAACGGTGCACCCTGGAGGCGTTGCCCCTCGTCGAAACAGGCTTTGAGCCAGCTCAGATTCGGCAGATCGGCCACACCCGGGGGCGCACCCTTCAACGCATCGACTTCGCCGTACACGCGTTCGAGATGTTCCGGGTTACGCAGCAGCAGGGCCAGTGTCCAGGACAGTGCCGCAACGATCGTCTCGTATCCACCCGCGATGAGAACGATGAGCTCGGCAATCAGGTCTCGTTCACTGAGCGCCGAGTCATCGTCATAGCGCGCCTCCAACAGGATGCTCAACAAGTCCGGCTTGTCGACGGGGTTCTCCCTGCGACGCCGGATAATTCGCTTCATCTGCATCACCAGGCGGAGCAGAGAACGCGGCGCACTCTCGACTCCGGGGAAGGGGATCAGATTGGGCGGCGGGCTCAGCAGCAGATAGGTGGCGCCGAGGCGCATCGTGGCGCGTATGTCCGTATCAATCTGCTCGATCTCTTCGTCCGATATCGAGGTGGAGAACATCGTGCGGAGAAAGGTCGGGAGCGTCACCCGAGCGATCTGGTGCTGCAGGTCGACATACTGACCGGTTCCGGCCCACACCGACCAGCGATCGATCCTGCTGACGAACTCCTCGACGAGCGTGTCGGCGACCCGCGACAGGTGGCGGCGACCGAACATCGGCAACAGCATCCGACGGCGTTCTTTGGACGCTTCGCCCTCCAAAGTCGGTACCGACCGGCCGATCTGCCGAAACAGCCCTTGCGTGGTTCCGAACATGCTGTAGTTCCCGGTGGTGCTGTCCATGAAGTACGAAACATCATCCGGGTGACTGACCACAACCAGGTCATGCAGCGGTAGTGGCACGCGAAACACGTCCCCATACTTCGCGGCACTGGTTCGCAGGAACTCATATGGGTTGCGGTAGTACGGAATCCACGACCCGATGACGGGCAGCCCCTTCGGTCCCGGTGGTATCGGGCCGGGACGTCCAGAGCCGTTGACGATGCTCGACGCCACACGCAGCGGGCGTCGAGTCGGCCAGAACGGGTCTTCGCGCAATGCACCAAGAACACTGCGCCGGCCCGTCGCCCACCGGCCAACCTCATCGCTGTCGACGTCAAGCCGGCCTGCCTCCTGCTCGTCTCCAAACGTGCTCGTCATCGGCTGCGCCATCGTGTGCCTCCGTTGTCTGCGACAGATCTGCCCGCCGCTACTCGATAGAGCGTTGATGCGACTCTTGACTATCTAAAGTCTCAAATGAGACTATCACCAATAGAAGGTCGCATGCGACTTTTCCCATTGGTTCATCTCACAGAGCACCTCAAAGCGCCACGGAGGCGTTATTGTCGCCGACTTCAGGAGAGAAACATGCAGTTCCAGCACCCGCCGATCCCCATCGAGATGACCGCAAATGTCGCGGCATCGTGGGGATTTCTCGCGTTCACCGTGGTCTCGTTCGTCGCAACGTTCGCGTGGGCGGTGCGACTGGGCGTTCGCTCCAAGGACTGGCTGCCGCTGATCCTGATGACCGGCGGCGCCCTGTGCGGATTCCTGGAACCCTTCGGCGACATCCTCGGCGCGACGTTCTACCCGTTGAACACTCCGCTCTTAGTGTTCGAACTATTCGGACGACACATCCCGCTATACGTCTTCGTCGGCGAATCCATGTTCTTCGCGACCGCCGTCTACTACGCCTACCGGTTCTTGGTCACCGGGCTGGGTGTGGCGCGCCTGTTGGTCATCATCGTGGTCTTCAGCCTCTTCGATGCCGCTATGGAGATGACCGCCATCCACTTTGACGTGATGACCTACTACGGCGACAATCCCACGCTGGTGCTCGGACTACCCCTGTACGTGCTGATCCAGAACGGGGCACTCGCCGTCGTCGGCGGATGGGCCGTGCTGATCGCGATGCCGCATCTCGCGGGAAGGCAACGACTGCTGCTTATCCCCTTGGTCCCCATCGCATTTGGTCTCCAGGCATTCATTGCCACCTGGCCGATGTACCTGGCGCTCAACACCGGCGCATCCCGTTCCACGCTTCTCCTGTTGGGGATCGCCGTCACCATCACCAACGCCGCGCTACCGCTTCTGTGCATCTATTCGCGATCGGCTCGGCAGCACCGGATCACCTCGACGACCCACGAGACTCCCGTTACAGCCGCGCAGGCTCAGTCGGTATCGCGGTGAGCACCCAGCGCGGGTCCGACTAATCGGAGAAACACCTGCTGGAACTCGACGGTATCTTCCACGTCCATGCTCGAATCCGGCACCAGCGCATACGCGATGGCCAGATGACAGACGATGTCGGCGAGGTGAATCGCATCGATCGGCAGCGCGGATCCCGGTTCGGAGGTGACGAGGACGGTCGCAACGAGCGCACGCGCCAAATCCATGGCACCCAGCTCGCTCGACCTCGAAAAGTTCACCAGCCGTTGCGGATCGTCCGCCACCAGTCGGCGAAAGGCCGGGTTCACACGCGAGAACTGGATAGCGTGGGTAAGCAGCTCTGCGATGGCAGCGGCGGGACCGACACCCTCATCGATGGCTGCGAGCGTGCCCAGCACGAACTTTCGGAGTTCGCGCAGGATCACTCTGTTGACGACAACGTTCTTCGTTCCGAATCGCCGGAAGACGGTGGCGCGACTGACCTCCGAATGCGCGGCAATCGCGCGCATGGTCACACCCTGCTCGCCGTCGCGGCCAATCAATTCAGCAGCGGCATCAAGGACGCGAGCATCGACCGGATCGTCCACCTCTGTAAGCAATAGAGAGACGATCTGGTGATCAAATCTGTCTAAGAGCGACAGCGTCCGGCTCCTTACCGACCCGCGTTGCGGGCCAGATCGATCGCGAACTGGTTCACGAAGGCACCCGCCCGAGGATCCCCGCGGTCGCAGCTCCCGTCCGATTCACCGGGGCGCTTGACCCACAGGTAGGCGTCGACATTCGGGCTCGCGGTGGCCGTGGTGGGCGGGGTACCCAGCGCCCGGCCGCTGGGATTGCACCAGTAGAGCTGGTCGTTGGTCGGTCCGGCGCCGTTACGCGAGGTATCGATCACGTAATGCGCGCCGTTCGTCATCCCCGAAATCGCATCGCCGTAACCGATTTCCTCGTCGGTGGTGAAGAAGTTCGCGGTATTGAGACTGAACCCTCGGGCCTTGCCCACGCCGACGTCGTTGAGCCTGGCAGCCATGGTGTCGGCGCTTGCCCAGCGCGAGTGGCCACCGTCGACGTAAAGCGCAGTGGCCGGATTGCGGGTCAGCGTGTCGACGGCGTAGCGCATCAATTCGAAGCGTTCCTGGCGTTGGCCGGCTGACAGACAATCGGCCATCGCAAGCGCGTCGGGTTCGAGGATGATCACCGCCGGACCGGAACCCACGGCGGATGCAACGCCGTCGATCCACCCTCGATACGCATCACCCGATCCGAACCCGCCGGCAGCGAAACTGCCGCAGTCGCGGTGCGGGATTGCGTACAGAGCCAGCACCGGCGTAGCACCGGAGGCCTGGGCCGCACTGATGTACTTCGCGTCCACACCGGGAGTCGACACGTTGTCCATCCAGTACGCCTGCGGCGTGTTGGCGATGGTCGTCAGTTCGGGGCTCTGTGGCGCACCCTGCGCGGCGCGCATGGCCGCCGAGTTCGGGTTGACGTAGAACCCCTGACCGTCCAGCGGGTTATCCGCCTTGGCCACCGGGCCGACAAAGAGACCCATGCACGCAACGACCAGGAAGGGGACGATCCGCCGCCCGACTGCACCGACAGCTGAAGAAATCACCTCAGAAAAGTAGCGGCTGCACGCCATGATCGCCAGCCACCCCATGACGCACCCCAAAAATCACACCCCGCCCGCCGCTATGCGCCCAAAGGCGGGCAACTCTCCTGCGGCTACCTGTCCATTGTGTGTGGCGGGTCATCCACTTCCTGCTGGCTCTCACAAGCACCCAAAGCATTGACGAGCACGCAGCTATCTCCGCCGTCCTGCTGACTGGGCGGGTCCTGCTCGCAATCACCGAAGACGTTGACCCTCTCGCAGCTCGCGCGATTTTCGTGCGTCGCATACATATCGGGAATCGAGACTTGGTAGGCACCTGTGATTGCTACAACAAAGGCCACTGCAACGGCGCCTCGAATATTGGCTGTCATAGCGCGCCCTCCCTTCTTCCTACGGGCACAACCTCTGACCACGGCTTCTCAGCAGTTACTGGCGGCGGAGGCGGCGGTGAGTATCCGCCTAATTTCCGCCTCTCAAATGCTTGAAAGCACGCATTTCACTTTACAACCGCATGCCTCTGCGGAATGTAAGTCGGACATATCGATCGAAGTGACTATCGCCGCCTTTGAAAATGGTCGTCATCGTCTCCCACATGAACCACATGCGGGGGACGAGGGGATGGACGTTGAGATACCCGGACTACGACCTCCGCGCGCTACTGTGCTTTCGTCGGCATCAGCGAACAGACCGATAGAAAAGTTGAGTACACCCATGACTGCACCCGCAGAAGCGTCGGCACTCGAGGCGCGCGTCGGCCACTACTACCAGATGGACGGCCCCTATCTGGTCGGCCGTGAGAAGGTGCGCGAGTACGCCCGTGCGGTGCAGGACTATCACCCCGTGCACTGGGATGCCTCCGCAGCAGCAGAGTTGGGCTACTCGGGTCTGGTGGCGCCACTGACGTTCACGTCGACCCCGGCCATGGCCTGCAATCGCCGCATGTTCGAGTCCGTGGTCGTCGGTTACGACACCTACCTGCAGACCGAAGAAGTCTTCGAGCAGCACCGCCCGATCGTGGCCGGTGACGAACTGCACATCGATGTCGAACTGACATCCGTGCGCAGGATGGCCGGCAGAGACCTCATCACGGTGACCAACACGTTCACCGACACCGCCGGCGAACGGGTGCACACCCTGCACACCACCGTCGTCGGCGTCACCGCCGACGACATCAATCCGGGGACGATGGCGGCCGTGCAGAGGGCCATGATGCACGACGTGGACTTCTCCGGTATCGGCTTATCCGAGGCCGACTACCAGAAGACGGTGCGCCCCGAGGGCGAGTTCCGGATCGCCGAGGACACGACCCGCAAACCGGGTACGCCGTCCTTCGACGAGGTGAAGGTCGGCGAAGAATTACCGGTGCACCACACACGGCTGTCTCGCGGCGATCTGGTGAACTACGCCGGCGTGGCAGGCGATGCCAACCCGATTCACTGGGACGAGGAAATCGCCAAGCTGGCCGGTCTGCCCGATGTGATCGCCCACGGAATGCTCACCATGGGTTTGGGTGCCGGATTCGCCTCCGCATGGTCGGGCGACCCCGGTGCGGTTACCCGTTACGCGGCGCGGCTATCCGCGCCGGCGATCGTGTCGGCCGCCGAGGGCGCGGACATCGAGTTCAGCGGCAAGATCAAGTCGCTGGATCCGGAGACCCGCACCGGTGTCATCGTGGTCGCGGCGAAGTCCAGTGGGAAGAAGATCTTCGGCCTGGCGACGTTGAACGTCCGCTTCAGCTGACGTCGCGGCCTAGCCGACGCCGGTCACGAGGACCCGTTCCGTGATGACGCTGCGGTCATCTCGGTTCGGACCAGCATGGCGAGGGTCATCTCATCGCCGCGGTCTGTCACGACGGACCGGCTCTGTCTGCGCGACCGTCGGCTAGCTCCGGAGTGGGTTCTGACGAGGTGCTCTCGAAAATCACCGTATCGTTAGCCAAAATGCCTGGTGGCGCCGTAAACCTGGCGCTTGGCGTGCAGATAGCATTCTCGCCACGGATACTCGGCACTATGGCCGAGATTGCGGAACTTGCACCGATCGGCGCGGTTACCCGAACGCAGGTAGGCCGTGAGGCCACCGAGCCGATGCGTGAAGACATTCGACTACTGGGATCGATCCTGGGGCGCACCATACGTGAGCAGTCCGGCGACGAGGTGTTCGAACTCGTCGAGCGGGCTCGCGTGGAGTCATTCAAGGTACGCCGATCAGAGATCGAACGCGCCGAGCTGGCAAAGCTGTTCGACGGCATCGATATCCACAAGGCCATCCCGGTCGTGCGGGCCTTCACCCATTTCGCGCTGTTGGCCAATGTCGCAGAAGACATTCATCGGGAGCGCCGACGGGCGGTTCACGTCGCCGCCGACGCTGCACCGCAGAACAGTACGCTCGCTGCCACCTACCTCAAACTCGATGCAGCACAGCTAGATTCATATTCTGTCGCGAACCTGCTCGCCGGAGCCCTGGTATCCCCGGTGATCACCGCGCACCCGACGGAGACCCGCCGGCGTACCGTGTTCGAAACACAGCATCGGGTGACCGAGCTCATGCGGCTCCGGATGCACGGATTGTCTCAAACCGAAACCGGTCGCGACATCGAGAGCGAGCTCAGCCGACACATCCTCACGCTGTGGCAGACAGCCCTGATTCGGTTGTCCCGATTGAAGATTCAAGATGAGATCGCTGTGGGTCTTCGGTACTACCCGGCGGCGTTCTTCGAGGTAATACCGAGTATCAATGCCGAGGTCCGGACGGCGTTACATCATCGCTGGCCGGACGCTCAATTGCTCGCCGAGCCGATTCTGCGACCCGGCTCGTGGATCGGCGGCGACCGGGACGGAAATCCGAACGTGACCGCCGAGGTGGTGCACCTGGCGACGAGCAGTGCCGCACGAACGGCGATCTCCTACTACTTCGAACAGTTGGTGGCGCTGGAACAGGAGCTCTCTCTATCGGCCCGACTGGTCACCGTCTCTGACGACCTGACCGCGTTAGCCGAACAGGGCGGAGAGACCGCCCGAGCCGATGAGCCCTATCGCCGCGCTCTGCGCACGATTCATGCGCGGCTCACCGCGACGGCTGCCCAGATCCTTGACGATATGCCGGAGCATGATCTGGACCTGGGCCTTAGTCCATATCTCACGCCGCACGAACTCCTTGATGACCTTGACGTCGTCGACGCTTCGTTGCGGGCGCACGGCAGCGTGGTGTTGGCCGACGATCGTCTGCGCGGGTTTCGAGAAGCAGTGCATGTCTTCGGGTTTCATCTCAGCGGACTGGATATGCGGCAGAACTCCGATATCCATGAAGAAGTGGTGGCCGAACTACTGTCGTGGGCCGGCGTTCATGCCGACTATCGCTCGCTGCCCGAATCGGAACGTATCGAGGTGCTGGTCGCCGAGCTGCGCACTCGCCGCCCGCTAGTCGGCGAGGGTGCGGAGCTCTCCGAGCTAGCCCGCAAGGAACTCGACATCGTCTCCGCCGCCGCGCGGGCCGTCCAGACCTATGGCCCAGGAGCGGTCCCCAACTACATCATCTCGATGTGTCAATCGGTTTCGGATATGTTGGAGGCGGCGATACTGCTCAAAGAGGCGGGCCTACTGGATGCGTCATGTCCGCAGCCAAGATGCCCAGTGGGCATTGTGCCGCTGTTCGAGACCATTGATGATCTGCAACGCGGGTCAACGATTCTCGAAGCCGCACTGGAACTTCCGTTGTATCGCGCACTGGTCTCCTCCCGCGGCGAGCGCCAAGAGGTGATGCTCGGTTACTCCGATTCCAACAAGGACGGCGGCTACCTGGCCGCCAACTGGGCGCTCTACCGTGCCGAATTGGATCTGGTGGAGTCGGCGCGCAGGACCGGAATTCGATTGCGGCTCTTCCACGGTCGGGGCGGAACCGTGGGCCGCGGCGGCGGTCCGAGCTATGACGCGATCCTGGCTCAGCCACCGGGAGCGGTATCAGGATCGCTTCGTATCACCGAACAGGGCGAGGTGATCGCGGCCAAGTATGCCGAACCGCGAACTGCGCATCGCAACTTGGAGACACTGCTGGCGGCGACCTTGGAGTCGACGCTGCTCGACGTCGAGGGTCTAGGCGAGGCAGCTACCACGGCCTACGAGATACTGGACGATCTTGCCGCTCGGGCACAGCGCGCCTATGGCGAGCTCGTGCACGAAACACCCGGCTTCGTAGAGTATTTCAAGGCTTCGACGCCCGTCAGCGAGATCGGGGCGCTCAATATCGGCAGTCGGCCCACCTCACGCAAGCCCACGACCTCGATCGCCGACCTGCGCGCCATCCCGTGGGTGTTGGCCTGGAGCCAGTCGCGGGTCATGCTGCCCGGCTGGTACGGCACCGGGTCGGCCTTCGAGCAGTGGATCGGGGAGGGCGACGGGCGGCTGGAGGTATTGCAGCGGCTCTACATTCAGTGGCCGTTCTTCCGAACCGTGCTGTCCAACATGGCCCAGGTGTTGGCCAAGTCCGACATGGGGTTGGCCGCGCGCTACGCCGAACTCGTCGATGACGAGGCCCTACGGCATCGAGTTTTCGACAAGATCGTGGCCGAACACAACAGAACCATCGCCATGCATCAACTGATCACCGGACATGACGATCTGCTTGCCGACAACCCGGCGCTGGCACGTTCGGTGTTCAACCGCTTTCCCTACCTTGAGCCACTCAATCACCTTCAGGTTGAGCTACTTCGGCGATACCGCTCCGGCGACCAGGCCGAGTTGGTTCAGCGCGGCATACTGCTCACGATGAGCGGCCTGGCCTCTGCGCTGCGGAACAGCGGATAGGTCTCTGTCACAGCGGACAACTGTTGCCTCTGGCAGTTTCGTTGAAGATGTCGCAGAGAGATCCGTTCGATAACTTCCACACTCCGCGCCGCTCGACCCAGTCCAATGGGCGACGCTGAGAACCCATGCCCATAACCGACATCTTCAGTTGCGAGGTGAGGTGATCGCCTGCGAACGTTGGATTTTCGACCTGCAACGACACCATCGAACGGTGTTCGGCAATCGGCCCCCCAATTAAATTTGCCACCGGAAGCGCCGCATTGCCGCCTTCAAGATACGAGGTACGTTGCGCACTGCTGGCGTTGTTATCGAAGATCACCGACAACTGTTTGGTCAACTGGTCAGGCGATGGGAGGGCGGCCGGCTCGGCGTGCGCGTCACCCGCTCCTAGGACTGCCGCTGCAATTAGTGCTCCAGTTACAACGAACTCAACACAGGTCGCACTCCAACTATGCTGCGCAACAGATACATTCGATAAGATCACCCCATCATAATCAACTAACACGCGGTACTTTTCTACTCGTCTTTGGAAGTTTCGCAAGCACCACCGGACCGGCCCGCAAAGTGTCGCTGACATGTAGGAACTCGTCCAGATGTGTTGCCACATCAGGTCGACACTGAGGAAAGCTCGCTTTCCCCAAGGGGAACCGCTTATCGTCTTACAAACCAATCAGCCGGTATCTACGTGCGTCGCGTGCGGCGTTCAGGCATGCTCGGCAGTATGCCTGTCACGATCGAGAGACACGAACAGATCTGCGTGATCCAGATGAACCGTCCGGAGAAGCGCAACGCCATCAATCCGGAGATGACACTGGCGCTAGACGCCGCATTGAATCAGTTCGAGGACGACGCCGACCTGTGGGTGGCCGTGTTGACGGGGTACCGCAAGGGATTTTGTGCTGGTACCGATCTCGCAGAATCCTCGGGTCCGCGTACCGAGCGCGGCGGCGAATACGGCCTGATCCGACGCTCACGGCGCAAGCCACTGATCGCTGCCGTCGAGGGAATGGCCCTCGGCGGAGGGATGGAGATGGTGCTCGCCTGCGACCTAGTGGTGGCGTCGTCATCGGCAACCTTCGGATTACCGGAAGTGCGGCGGGGAGTCATCGCTACCTGCGGTGGCCTGTTTCGAGCGCAGCGAGCGCTGCCACTGAACATCGCACGACAGATACTCCTCACCGGCGATCCGATAACCGCCGACCGCGCCTACCAGCTCGGCCTGGTCAACGAGGTGACCGAAGACGGAGCCGCGCTGTCCTCCGCGATCACACTTGCCCAGCGGATAGTGCTTAATTCGCCTGTCTCCGTACAGGAAAGCCTGCGCGCGATGGACAAGGCCTTCGCGAACGCCGACGATGCCGGGTGGACGCACACCGAGACAGCATTCGGGGCTGTGCTTCAGTCTGCGGACATGGCCGAGGGGATCACGGCGTTCTTCGAACGTCGCTCACCTCAATGGACGGGTCGGTAACTCAGGCCGTGTCCTGGCGCCTCACCGACGGCGTTCAGGCTTCCAGCCGGGCTCGGACGCTGGCGAGCCGCCGTCGAAGCTCGGCGTCATCAATGACACCACGGGCGACCAGCGAGTGCGCGAGTGAAACCAGCTGGCTCTCGGGATAGGGCAGGCTGGAATAGAGGGTTTCCGATAGCGCGTCCTCCTCGTCGCGCCGCTGTGCGAAGGTGGGGACGTCGGCCCCACAGGCGGCATGGTCGAGGGCATCGCAGAGGCCGTCCAAACTGGTCTTCCACGGTGGCACGGGATTCTCGACGCCGTATTTGGCGGCCATCTCCGGCCAGACCTGATGGCGTTTCACCATGTCCTGCAAGGGCGCAACGACAACTCGTTCGATCGAGCCGGAATTCTCTGTCTCCGTCATGTTTCAGCCCTCAGTCGGCTACGGATGGACGGCTGGACGCGTGTCGACGATGACGTTGGTGGTGACACCGACCTTGGGCAGGGCAACACCGATCAGACAGTCGCGGGTGATGATCTCGACCAACCGGTCTTCATCCCAGCCCTCGGTACCCCCCGGGCGCACGGGCATCACCATGAACCGATGTTTCTGGTTGGAGTCCTCCACCCGAACCTCGACGTCGTCGGGCAGATTGAGGCCGAATTCGGAGAGCACCTGGCGCGGCCAACGAACGAGGCGGCGACGATAGTTGGGTGTGCGATACCACTCAGGGGAATTCCCCAGGATCGGTCGCGGGTAACAGGAACACAATGCGCAGACGATGACGTGGTGCAGCGTCGGTGTGTTCGCCAGTATCTGAAACGCCACGAAGTCGCTGGGTGTACCCCACCCGGTGGGTTCCAACCAATCGACGCCGACTTCCTTGCTGGCGTCCATCGGTTTCGTGAGCGCGAGCTCCTTGAATTCCGGGTCGAGCCACGCCCGCGCCACCAGACGTGCGGCCGGAGTGGGACCGATCTGCTCGGCGAACTCGGTGAAGTGTCGATGATCCTCGGCGGTGAAAATCCCCTTCTCGATGCACAATTCGCGCAACGCGATCTCCAGGACTTCGAAGTCGGTAATCTCGTCCACCATGGGGGCAACGGTCCGCGTGTGATCGTGATCGTGATCGTCGGTCATGTGCTGATCCCTCTCGGTACGGGTGCCGGTCTCGGGACGGATTGGTCTAGTGGGCGGCTTCCAGTGCGCGCTCAGGAAGCTCGGTCTGCAGGGTGTCGGTCGCGGACCCGGTGTAGCCGTGCCATAGCGCGGACTGGTTGAACCGCACGATGTACATCCATTCGGTCTTGGCGTCCGGGTGATCCCACGTCTCATCCTCCGCGGCAGGGGTTTCGTATGCGATCGCCGCGATCTCGCCCGCAGCGCCCCGGACGTATTCCGGAGTGCGGGTGTAGAACAGGGCAGGCTCCTCACGCACAACAACCGGGTCGCCGATATGAAATTTGGGCTCACCGGCCTGCCCGGCATAGACCTGCGGATCGCCCTTACCGACCGCTTCGATGTGATGAGCGTTGCGTTTCACCTGCGCACCGTCGCCTTCGCACTTCGGCTTTGCCTCCGGGGTCCTGCCATTCAGGCCGCCGGCGTACCGCATCTTGACCTCCAACATCCGGTCATTCAGCTCACCCAGGCTGATGTGATGCTTCTCCACCAGGACCCGGCCGACCGCCCACAGCCAGCGCGCGTAGTACGGCAGCCCGAGATAGATGGCGCGACCCACGTCGACGTTCCCGATCCGGCGCCGCTCCTCCGAGAGCCAAATCCCGCGCCACGCCAGGACTTCGCACATGACGTAAGTCAATTCCTCCCACTTCTCGTACTGCTTGTTCTCGTACTTGATGGGCGCATCCGGCTCGCCGCCGACGTCATGGGATGTCTTCATGTACGCGGTGAAGTAGGCGTGATCGATGAGATCGGGAGTCGGTGCGTCCACGATTTCCGGATAGGACGACTTCAGGCGCGCCACCAGATCCAGACGTGACGCCCGCTCGGCTGCGGTACCCATGAACGTCCCCTTGCTGTCGTACGGAACGTTGATACAGAGGCGCAGGCCAATCCCGAGGCTCAAATATCTCGCGAAGCCGAGCTCCCTAAGACCTGGACGCTAGCAGTTCTCGATAGCGTCGACAATCCCTTTCAGCTAATTCATGACGGACGTCGGTGCTGGTGCTGATGGTCCACTGGGTGCAGCCGCACAACGCACGCCGCCAGGTCGCCTGTCGACCCCGAAAAAGGTGGATGAACACTGGTTACAACCATTCTCCACTGTGTCTGGCTTCGGCGTGGAAGCTGCGGCACGCTTTTCGGGACCGCAAACGGGAATGGTTGATGAATCGTGCATGCAGCAAAATATTTGTCACAACCATGCTCGCTGGACGACTCTCTCGGTCAGAGCTCCGCCACGTGTCCGTTGTCGACCATCCATGAACGATCCAACCGAACGTTCTGCAACATCCGGCGGTCATGCGTCACGAGCAACAGCGCACCGTCATAGGTCTCGAGCGCTTGCTCGAGCTGCTCGATGGCGGCGAGGTCCAGATGGTTCGTCGGCTCATCGAGAACTAACACATTGGTGCCGCATGCCTGCAGCAGCGCGAGGCCCGCACGGGTTCGCTCACCGGGCGACAGCTCGTCAACCGTGCGTTCCACATGGTCGGCACGCAGCCCGAATTTTGCGAGCAGGGTTCGAACATCGGCCGTCGACCATGACGGCACCCGCTGCTCGAAGCGATCGACAAGCCGGCCGGGGCCGGTGAAATCCGCACGCGCCTGGTCGATCTCGCCGATGGCGACATTCGCGCCCAGACTCGCGCGGCCCTCGTCTGGCCGCTGGCGACCTAGTAGCAGGCGCAGCAATGTCGACTTTCCCGCCCCGTTGGGGCCCGTTATACCGATCCGCTCACCCGCATCGACCTGAAGCGACACCGGCCCGAGGACGAACTCTCCCTGCTGCACAACGGCATTGGCGAGAGTCGCAACGACCGAACTCGACCGGGGTGCGGCGCCGATGGTGAACTCGAGGGCCCATTCCTTGCGGGGTTCGACGACCTCTTCGAGGCGGGCGATCCGGCTCTCCATCTGACGCACCTTCTGCGCCTGCTTCTCGCTGGACTCAGAAGCCGCGCGGCGCCGGATCTTGTCGTTGTCGGGAGCCTTGCGCATCGCGTTGCGAACACCCTGGCTCGACCACTCCCGCTGAGTACGCGCACGCGCCACGAGGTCTGCCTTCTTATCGGCGAACTCCTCGTATTGTTCGCGCCGGTGCCGTCGACCAACCGCGCGCTCTGCCAGATAGCTTTCGTAGCCGCCGCCGAAGACGGTGGTGGTGTTCTGGGCCAAGTCCAGCTCGAGGACGTGGGTGACGCTGCGGGCGAGAAACTCGCGATCGTGACTCACCAGCACCACACCGCCACGAAGTTCACGGACGAAGTCCTCCAGCCGAGCGAGTCCGTCGAGGTCAAGATCGTTGGTCGGCTCATCGAGCAGGGCGATGTCGAACCGCGACAGCACCAGCGCCGCCAGTCCGACACGCGCCGCCTGCCCACCCGACAAGGCCGTCATCAGGGTCGATTCGGCTTGCACCGCATCCGAGCCGAGGCCGAGGTCGGCCAGAACCGCCGGCAACCGCTCATCGAGATCCGCCGCACCCGAGGCGAGCCAGTGATCAAACGCGACCGCGTAGGCGTCGGCCGGATCAATCCCTGAAGCGCTCTGGTTTTGGTCTGCCAACGCCGCGGCCGCCGCTTCCATGGCCCGCGTCGCGTCGATGCATCCGGTACGGCGCGCGATATAGGTGGCGACGGTTTCCCCCGGTACCCGCTCGTGCTCCTGCGGCAGCCACCCGACAAACGCGTCAGCCGGTGCGATGCTGACGGCACCCTCAAGCGGCTCGAGATCCCCAGCAAGGATCCGCAGCAGTGTGCTCTTGCCGGCGCCGTTGGCGCCGACGACTCCTATTACGTCACCCGGCGCCACGGTCAGGTCGAGCGCCTCGAAGAGGGTGCGATGAGCGAATCCGCCGGCCACATTCTTCGCGACAAGCGTTGCAGTCATGGGTTCATCGTCGCACCACCGCGATCCGCCCTGTCTGCAAGTCGGTGACCCCTCGATGATTACAGGTCACGCGGGTCGTCGGGTACGTCGATGGCGTGCTGCTGCAGCACCTCCAGAGCAACAACGTCGAGGGTTCGTTCGTGGGTGGCCGCCAACACTACCGGGGCCGCGCGGCCGTCGTCGTGAGCCCGAAGCCAGTTCGCCGCGGTGACGCACCAGCGGTCGCCGGGGACCAGGCCGGGGAACTGGTAGCGCGGTGCCGGCGAAGACAAGTCATTGCCGATGAACCGTTGATGCTCCAGAAATTCCGCGGTCACTACCGCACAGATCGTGTGCAGGCCGCGGTCTTCTTCCGCCGTCGAACAACAGCCATCGCGGTAGTAGCCGGTGAGGGGGTCGGTACCGCATGGTTCCAGCGGGCCGCCGAGCACATTGCGATCAGACATGCGCCCAGTATCGGTCCTCGTAGGTCTCGCAGCACTAACGCAGGCGACGCTCTTCTTCCGCTTCGAGACGCCGACGCTCTTCCTCGCGGCGCTTCTCTTCCTTCTCGATGGCTTCCTCGCGTGGCGTCTTGTTGGTCATATCGCTCCAAAGGTCGCTTGTATGTCCACCCTGGCCAGCCTATCCGCCCCGTTCGATCGGCCCTCGAATCCGCGCACCGGTCGCCACGGGTAGGCGGCTTTCGTCTTTGAATTCCAGGGATCCATCTTGAGTCCGCGGGACGTGATGGATATAGAGGGCCTCAGCGACCAGATGAGGGACACCACCAGCCGAAGGAAGGTTACGCTAACCTACATTGACTGACCCAATGTCATGAGCGGTTAGTGAGCACTGGAGAGGAGACGCCAGGCCGCCCGCGCGCCGGGCCCTGGAAACCGGGCAGATGATGAATAGCGAAATCGATTCCCCCACAGTCGGTCCGATCAGCGGCGCAGGCAACGGGTCATGACGGCTCCGGTATGGATCGCGGCCCCTCCCGAAGTGCATTCGGCCTTGTTGAGCAGCGGCCCCGGACCCGGACCTCTGCTCGCCGCTGCCAACGCCTGGCGCTCGCTGAGCATGGAATACACCTCGGCAGCAACCGATCTCACCACGACGCTGGGCTCGGTGCGGGCGGGCTCATGGAACGGCCCCAGCTCCGAGCAATACCAGGCGGTGCACGTGCCCTACCTGAGCTGGTTACAGCAGACCAGTACCGTCAGCGCCGGAGTTGCCGCCCAAACCGAGACCGCAGCCACGGCCTATACCGAGGCACTGGCCACCATGCCTACCCTTGTCGAACTCGCCGCAAATCACGCGACGCACGTCGCGCTGATCGGCACGAATTTCTTTGGTATCAATACCATTCCGATCGCCGTCAACGAGGCCGACTACATCCGGATGTGGATCCAAGCGGCTACCGTGATGAGCACCTATCAGGCCGTCTCCGAAATCTCGCTGACATCAGCACCGCCAACCCTTCCCTCACCGATGCTGCTCACACCGGAAAGTGTTGGTACCGCACGCGCCGAGGCCCAGGCCGCCACAAAGCCACCGCCCATCGTGCCTGATCCGAACGATCCCATTGAGATGTTGTTAGCGAACTCCCAACACTTCCTGGGCATGTATCGCGCGCTGAAGGGACTGATCACCGACCCGGTCGGCACCATCATTCGGATAATCATCGACTTCTCCACCAACCCGGCGGCAGCCTTGGTTACGTGGCAGCCGCTGTTCTTCGTATTCGCCTACGCCGCAACCTTTGGCGTGATGGGCACGCCGATCTACGCCGCAATCTTGGGCCCCGCAGCGGGGATCTCGATCCCGCTTGCCATCACCTTGTCCAGCCTGTCGCAGATGCCGGAAGCCCCGCCCGTCGACCAGCCCGCAGTCGTCGTCAATCCGCCTGCCGACCAACCGAACGCGGTAGCGATGAGTGGTGGCCCGGCGCCCACGGCGAGTTCGGCCGCGCCGGCCCCGCCCTCCCCATCCACGGTGACGTCCGGCTCTGCCCCTGCGCCCACACCACCATCGGCGGGAGCCGAGGGCCTGGGGTACGCCATTCGAGGCGACGGTCCCGGATTCGGGTTCGGCCCGACCATGGGACAGAGCACTGGTGCCGTGGCCCATGCACCGAGCAGTGCAGTGGCGGCCGCCGCTGCACTGGCCTGCAATCCCGGAAAGTCCAAGACCCGCAGGCGCCGTCGCGGAACCGCCGAGGACCGCGGCTATCGCCACGAGTACGCCACCATGGACGACGCCATGCCCGCCGGCCCCGACGAGCCGGTCGCGGTGACCGCCTCAAGTACGGGTGCCGGGCGGCTCGGCTTTGCCGGCGTCCGCACCACATCGGCGGCCACCGAGGCCGTCGGCTTGACCACGCTCGCCGCGGACGCACCCGAGAACCGAACCACCCCGATGCTGCCGGGAACCTGGAACGCCGCGAACGGCGACCGTCAGATTCACTGACCGTCAACACAATTCAGCGCCCTTATTGCCACCCGGCGATGCCCGAACGCGCTACGCCGAACTGAGGGTGAGCAATGTCCTGACGGTGTCCGCCCAGTGGCCCAGCGTTGCGCGAACCGACCGGTCCGAGGTCCGCAGTGAGCGCGACAACGCCAGACCGCGCAGCATGGTGATGCTGAGGTCACGGATCACCGAATACCGTGGGTGTGCAACAACTTCGGACCCAAAGAGGTCGTCGACAACCCTGCGCAGGTCACGGCCCGCTTGACGCTCGGCCTCAACGAGGACGGTGGCGAGCTCACGGTTGGTACGCGCGGCCGCCCACAGCTCAAACTCTGCCTGGGCGGCTGGTCGTGTCATCGTCTCGAGAAGTGCCGTCAGGGCCCGGTCGACGGCATCAACGCTCCCGCCGATCCGAGTTGCCGCTGCTCGCGCGGCAGCCTCATTCGATTGGACGAGGTTGGCCACCAGTGCCCGGGTGAGGTCCGCGGCCGTGGGGAAATGGTGCAAGAGTGCGCCGCGACTGGTCCCGGCGGCTTCCTGGACTGCCACCGTCGTCAACGCCGAGTATCCGCGGGCCACCAGCAGTTCGGTTGCAGCATGCAGAATACGAGCCCGCGTCGCCTGTTTCTGCTCCTCCCGACTGGTCATCGCGTCTCCTCTCAATGCGCTAGCCGCTTGCCTCTTCTGCCGAATCCGCGTGCAGTGTCGCACGTCTGCACTCCAATTAGTTCACAGTCACACTTGACTGTGAACCTTCCGGTAGGCGATGCTGCTTCTGGCCAACCGCTACGGGCACATTGACGCCCGGCACGCTAGAGAGGGGCAATTCACTTGTCGAACAGCGATTCTCATTCCGGCACGCGGCCGGCGGCCTGGTACGAGAACTGGACCGAGGTACCCGATTCTCCGTGGAAGGATCGGCCGGCACCGGACTTCGAGCGCGACTACCCGACGCTCACCTACGAGCGGGACGGCCGTATTGCACGGATCACGTTCAACCGCCCCGAAAAGGGCAACACGATCACCCCGGACACCCCGCGCGATCTGGTCCACGCCGTCGAACGCGCCGACCTCGATCCCCGGGTGCACGTCATCCTCGTCTCGGGGCGCGGCAAGGGATTCTGCGGCGGCTACGACCTGGACATGTTCGCCGAGAAGGGCTTCGACACCCGCGACGGGAACGACGAGGTCACCGGCACCGTGCTCGACCCTGTGGTCAACGCGATCAACCACAATCCGTGGGGAACGTGGGACCCGATGATCGACTACGCCATGATGAGCCGCTTCAATCGGGGCTTCGCCTGTCTGATGCAGGCCAACAAACCCACCGTCGCCAAGCTGCACGGCTTCGCCGTCGCCGGTGGTACCGACATCGCTCTCTACAGCGACCAGATCATCTGCGCCGACGACACCAAGATCGGCTATCCCCCCACCCGGACCTGGGGCATCCCCGCCGCCGGTATGTGGGCACACCGGCTTGGCGACCAGCGCGCCAAACGACTGCTGTTCACCGGCGACTGCATCAGCGGAAAGCAGGCCGCCGAATGGGGTTTGGCGGTCGAATCCTGTCCCGCCGACGAACTCGACGCACGCACTGAGGCCCTTGTCGAACGCATCGCCCGGATGCCCGTCAATCAGCTGATGATGACCAAACTCGCCCTCAACTCCGCGCTGTACTCGCAGGGGGTGGCGAACTCGGGCATGATCAGCACGGTCTTCGACGGTATCTCGCGACACACGCGTGAGGGCTACGCCTTTCAATTACGCTCGGCCACAGCCGGATTCCGTGAGGCAGTGCGTGAACGCGACGAGCCCTACGGGGACTACAAGCGGGCACAGTTCGACAAGAACGCCCCGCAATGAAGCTGGCCGGCGCCCTGGCGTCCTCTGCTATCGCACGGATTTGATCGGCAGCACCGCCAGAGCACCGAGGACTGATAAGACCATCGACGCGAAGTACAGGACGCTGAAATCTCCTTGGGCGTTGTGCAGTCCGAACAGCACCGTCGCCAACATGGGAACAAGCAGTTGTGGGAGCAGGTATGCCATTGCCACCACGCCGAGGTCTTTCCCTGAGGACTCAGTCTCAGGCAGCACCTCTGTCATCAGTGCCAGATCCACTGCGGCGTAGGCGCCCTGCCCTGCTCCGATTACCGCCGCACCGAGCAGGAGGGCGTGAAAGTCTTTGAACAGCAACAGGATCACCAAGCCGACCGCGGTGATCAGGCACGAGGTCCAGACGATGCCCTTGCGCCGGCCGGTTCGGTCCGACCACCAGGCAGATATCGCCGCTGTGAGCATATTGGTGATCAAGAATGCGCCGATAATGACGCCGTATTTGGCGGCTGCCTCATGCTCAGACAACCCCAGGGTGCCGGCCACGATGTAGAGCATGTAGACCGTCACCAACAGCACCGACATTGTGACGAAGAGCCGGCAGATCCACGCCCATGCGAAATCCTGATGCTTCCTTGGATTTATCCAATAGCTGGCCAGGATCGCTTGCCATCTCAGGGGCACTCGCTGCGCGCGGACGGTATCGCGCAGGATGAGTGCGGCGGCGGCATTGAATACCAAAGCCAGCACCGCAGGAAGACCGAACCACCATCGGGGATCGTTGGGTAGAACGTTGATGAAAACGCTGCCGACCACGGGCGCCAGGCTGGTCGAGATGCCGAACGCTGCCGCAACACGTGCCCGGATTGCTACCGATATCTGGTCTGCCAACAGTGCGTTGAACACCACAAGCGTTGCGGCGAAGCCCATCTGGGTGATGCACCAGCCGGCTACGACGCCTCCGACTGTCGGCGCTGTGGCCAGTGTCGTCAGGCCCACCGCCCCGACGAGAGTGCCACCGACGAGATACGGCCTGCGGATACCAAATCGCGATCTCGATGTGTCGCTGAGATGACCCAGCGGCGGTGTCACCACGATGATCGCAATACCGCCGAGAGCCATCGTCAACGACAGCGCCTGCGTTTTGTGCCCCGGGTCCAGCTCCGCGAGACGCAGCGGGATGCTCACCCCACCAGCGGCCAGCAGCGCAACCGCGGAGGCGAAGTAGGCCAGCAGAAACACGGGCAGGAAGGCTCGCGGCTGCACAACCCGAACGTCGGTCCTCAGGCGTGTAGCAGGGACTTCCGTAGCCATCCGGTCCTCTCGAAGTTCTTCGATAGACCACTGTAAGTGGTGAAGCACGAGGGCCGCTTGGGACGATGCCGACCGTTTCACTTCGGGCCGTATGCCGGTCGTCGCAGCACCGCCTCAACCGGTCGTCGAATTTAGGTCCAGCGCTAGTTGGCCGGGCCTGACCTCGGCGAGGATGCGACCGGGTCTGTTTAGGGGAGCTGCGGCGGCTCTGTTGATGGTTCCTTGATGCCGGTAACTGTCCATGCGGACACATCAGAGAGGCGGATGCGCAGCGAGTCGTGCTCGACGATGGTGCCTGCGACATAACACCGGGCTTTACGAAGGTGAAGAAAGACGCTGTCCCGCTCGGCTTCGAGCGCCCCGATACGGCCGGCGACATCAGAGGCATCGTTTCTGGTGAAGAACTTGGCGACGTAGTGCCCGAAGTACGCGCTGGTCACGGTTATTCCAGACGCCACACCCCAGGGCAGGTAGAGCGTCACTTCGATGCTGGCGGAACCGGCTTCTGTGTCGATATGACGCAGGATCGCGTCAACACCGGCCGCGGGGTCACGTAGGGGCATATCGGGATCGTAGAACATTTGCTTCAACTGGCGCTATCTAAAATCTATAGTGGGTGGGGTAGACATTCGTCATCTGTGTGGTTAGACTATCCCTCGTATACAGAGCAGAGGGTGATGGCACGGGAGAAGACGAACTGCCCGTGAGGTGTGAAGTATGAGTGCGGTCGTACACGCCAGAGCCGGGTAGGACACCGGTTCTCAGATCGCTACCAGTAAGTGCAGTACCAGTAAGTGCAGTACCAGTAAGGATAAAGAGGAAGGAGTCAGTTGCCGTCGGATCGCCCGTGATCGTCAGTATCGGGCCGATGCCGCAGTTTCACAGCAGTGTCGATAGATGGTAGTTATCTCCTCAGGGCCGGCGGCCCCGGTGCGATTATGTGCCCGGGGGCGCCGGCCCTCCTACCTGGCGAGGTGTCGACTTGCCTCAGGTGCCGGGCCCCGGCTATATAACAAGTGTGTAGTGAGCCTGCTAGGTGGCCTTGCTGCAGGTTCGAAAGGTGTTGTGGCAAAAGAGAAGCACGATTCTGCCGATAGTAACCCGAATGAGAAGTTCGACGACGAGGACTACCCCGCCTACAGTATGGGTAGCGCCGCCCGGATTCTGGGAACCACCCCAGCGTTCCTGCGTAGCCTTGATGAGGCCAAACTACTTGCCCCGCAACGCTCTGAGGGCGGGCACCGCCGCTACTCGCGCTATCAACTGCGGATCGCGGCCAGGGCCCGTGAACTCATCGAGCACGGTACCGCTCTCGATGCGGCATGCCGCATCATCATCCTTGAAGACCAACTCACCGAGGCCCAAGCCATCAACGCCCAACTCCACCGCAGCCTCAATGACCGGCACACCCGTTCCGGCGAAGACCCCCAGCCCTGAACTCCCATCCTGAGGACGAGACCCCACAAGGCCCCGGGTATCCGGGCTCCTACGTGCGGTGACGAAGGCGCCGAGCTGCCGCAATCTGCGTTTTCACACTTTGCTTTTCGGAGGGGCCCGCCTCAGTGCTCTCCTTGATTCGTTGCAACGAGCGATGTAGTCCCTCCAGTGCGAGGACGTCACGTGGTCTACCGACTGGACCCGACCAGCGCAGCACTCTGTGAAGAAATGCCGAGCGGGGCCACTCTCGGTACTCGGTGACCGTGACACCGCCGTCCTCAGCGGAATCCAGGTAGTAGCCCCACACCGTGCCGACGAGATAGACCTTGAACTCAAAATGGCGGCCAGGCTCCAGTGCCGTCACCCTGCACGGCGTCGCCCAAATGACCGGTCCAATGCGATTGAAACCGACGAACCATGAGTTCACAGCGGGTACCGCGGAAGGCTTCAGCCACCATCCGGTGCGGTTCTCCGGACTGAAACGGCCCATACGGGTGACATCGGAAACCATGTCCCACAGCTCTTCCCGCGGTGCGGACACAGACACCGAGTACTCGTCGCGCACACCTGCGGCTGTTTCCGTGCGTAGTACCGCTGCCGGGCGCCGAAGCGGGTTTTTCAACATGGTGCTCCTAGCGTGTCCGTACTGCGTCGTACCCCACTGCAACGAACCTATGGGACGCCCCGATCTGGGGACGGAAAAACGGCGCACGCGCACGAAGTGTGTGAAAGGACCCAGCGCACGTTGTTGCGGGTCACGAGAGGCGCCGTTGCCCTCGACCCATGCCATCCTCAACTACCGTCGATCTGGTGAAGGTGTCAGGATCGTGCGTCGCCCGGGCCTGCGCCGTCGGAACAGTTTTGCTTGCCCTCGCGGGGACGCCTTCGTGCGGACATTCAGCGCATCCGATCTCTGCGCCGAGCGTGGTTCCCCAAGGCCCTTTCGCGCCCGTTACTCGCCTCGTGAATGATGCCGTGTCGGCACCTCGGCTGCCCGGTGCGGTGGTTGAAATCGGGCACGCCGGCAAAATCGTCTTCCGGCAGGCTTTCGGGTGGCGCAAGCTCCCCGACGAACCGGGCCTCGACGGGTCGCCCGCACCAGCCGAGCCGATGACCGAAGACACGATTTTCGACCTGGCGTCGTTGACCAAACCTCTCGCGACGAGCGTGGCCCTTCTCCAGCTGTACGAAAGGAGCTTGATTCGAGTCGACGAACCCGTGCAGACATACCTGCCGGACTTCAACCCCACCAACGACCCACGACGCGCCCAGGTGACCCTTCGCATGCTGCTCACGCACACCTCGGGCGTCGGAGGCGACTTGAGCCATCAGGGCGCCTGGGGACTGACGGAGGCGGACAAAGCAGACGGCATCCATCGCGCACTTACCGCCCCGTTGGCGTTCGACCCCGGTAAGACGTTCCACTACTCCGATATCAACTTCATCATCCTCGGTGCACTCATCGAAAAGATCACCGGCGAGCCTTTGGATGTTTATGTGCAGGACAACGTCTTTGCGCCGTTGGGCATGGCCGACACTCGGTACCTTCCCGCAGCCAAGGTGTGCGGTCCGCACCAAATCATCGGTACGGCAATTGCTTTCGACAAAACCGCACACGCTGTGGCGCCGTGCTCGGCGGATACCTGGAGTACTGATCTGTTGACACGCATCGCGCCGACGGCTCATGACGAAGACACTCCGGGCGTCAACCCCGACTACGACCGTCTGCTTCGCGGCACCGTGCACGACCCGACGGCGCGCCGGATGGGCGGTGTGGCCGGTAGCGCCGGTGTGTTCTCGACGGCCGACGACATCGGCCGGTACTCGCAGGCACTTCTCGATCGGCTCGCCGGGCGCCCGAGCCTGTTCCCGCTGAAACAATCCACCCTGGAACTGATGACGAGTCCGCAGCAGCCCGGCCATGCCGCCGCACAACTCGAGGCGGCCAACAACGCCACCCGCCAAGCCATCGAAAAGACCCCTAACCCAACAGATCCCCTGCTCGCACCGAATTATCCGGCAATAGCGGGACAGAACCTCCGTGGCTTCAGCTGGGATATCGATACCGAACTGTCCAAACCGCGTGGAATGCTCTTTCCCATCGGCAGCTTCGGCCACTCCGGCTTCACCGGAGTATCCCTGTGGATGGACCCGGGTTCGGACACGTACGTGATCGTCCTGGCGAACGTCATCCATCAGCGCGGCGGCCCGCCCATCGTGAGGCTGAGCGGCGATATCGCCACAACGGCAGCACAAGTTCTGCATCTCTACAGCAACTAGTCGGGTCCGCAGTCGAGAACGACTGTGCCCGTGACGATCACGAGATCCTTCGCCTTGATATCAGAGCGTTATCGGAAGTACCGGCGAGGCTACAATTTTAACAACGGTCACATTGTTAACATCCTGCGATGCAAGACTCGTCGGGGACTAACAGCTTTCTGCGCTCCTCACGTTCGGTAACCCGACGTGACGCGTTGCGCTACGCCACAGCGGTGTCGGCGCTAGCCGGGCTGGGTGCGGCATCAGCTGTTGCCGGCATTCCGACGGCGTCCGCCGCCGCCCCCACGTTGATTGACTTCGCCATGCGCCAGATTCCGGCGGAGCACATCAAGGCCGCCGGGCACTCGGGGGTGATCAACTACGTCTCAACGTCGCGTCCCGGCTCGTCCATGGGTGCCAAGCCGATCACCCGGCCCTACGCCCAGTCGCTCACCGCGGCCGGGTTGGTGATCGTCAGCAATTTCCAATACGGAAAGCCGGGCGGGACAGCACCTTCGGACTTCACGCGCGGATTCGCCGGTGGCGTCGACGACGCGCGCACCGCCTGGCAGCTGCATACCGCGGCCGGCGGCGGCCAGAGCGCACCGGTCTTCTTCTCCGTCGATGACGACGTCAACCGTGAGACATGGAACGACGTTGCGCTGCCGTGGTTTCGGGGTATCAATTCGGTGCTGGGGGTGCAGCGCACCGGCATCTATGGGGGCGTCAATCCATGCCAGTGGGCCGCCGCCGATGGGGTGATCGGCAATTCGCGTTCACCCGGCCACGTGTGGGCCTGGCAGACACGGTCATGGTCTCGCGGCCAGGTCTTCCCCGGCGCAGTTCTCTACCAACGCATCGTGAGCACCGCGTCCAATCCGGGCCCGGTGGTCGGCGGGCTCGAAGTCGACGTCAGCGACGCCCTGGCCCAGGATGTCGGCCAGTGGAACTTCCATCAGTGATGTCGTAGACCACTGACTAGCCCCGGCTCCATGTCGGCTACCCGAGAGACACCCGCAGTTCCGTATAAGCGTCAACGAGCGCGTCCAGCGTGAACCGCCGGTTGAGCCCGCTTGGGTTCGGCAGCACCCATGTCGTCGCGTCCGCGAAGCGAAACGGCTGTAGTCCGAACGCGATATGCGGAGCTTCGAGCATGGACACCACCGCACGCTTTCCGAGAAAGGCCAGCGCTCGAGGTCGCATGCGACGAATCTTCTCCTCGAAATCTGGCCGCGCCGTGCGGAACTCGCTCGCCACGATGTCGTCGGCGCGCGGTGTTGCGCGACTGACAGCAGCGGTGATGCCGCACCCGTACGTCAGCAGTTGGCGTTCATCCTCCGGGCGTAGCCGAGTGTCGGTGAACCCGGCCCGGTAGAGCACTTCCCAGAAACGGTTGCTCCGGTTCGAGAAGTTATGTCCGTCGGCCACCGCGGTCGAGGCGGGATTGATCCCGCAGAAAACTACGTCGAGCCCAGCAGCGAGAATATCGGCAGAGTACTGGCCCACAGCATGTAGGTTCTCACGTTCCGCGACGTCGTTGTCTCATTCAGCATGCGATGGACCCTCCTCGTCATGATGGAAGAAATCGCCCACTAACCACGGGCAGACTGGGCTAGCTGATTTGCCGGTATTGGTTCGGTGTGACTCCGACGCGCTTTTTGAATGTCGTGGCGAGATGGCTTGGGCTTGAAAATCCTGTGGTTGTGCTGATTTCGGTGATGGGAAGCGTTGTGGTGGACAGCAGCGTTTTCGCTCGGGCGATCCGCTGATCGAGAACGTATTGATGGGGTGTGGTGTGGAACGCGTCGGTGAAGGCTTTGACGAACGTGCGGACCGGCAAGCGGGCCAGGCCGGCCATTTCTTGCAGGGAGATTTTGGAATCTAGGCTGTCGGCGAGAAACTCGACGATCGCAGCCTTAATCGTCTGATCCAATTCGGCCGCAGAGCTAACTGGTAGTTGAGGGACAGGGGTCCCGTAGCGATCGGCCAGATGAAGTAGCACTGTCTCGGTGAGTGCTTCTCGGAGCAGACGCGCCGGAACATCATCGCGGTCGCGCACACTGCCGATTCTCGCCACAAGCTGATGAAGCAGCGGGTCTGGACCGATCGTCGGTAGCAGATTGCGTGAACCAAATGCTTTGTGGGGCACAGTGAGCTGGCAGTATTGGGCGGTGGTGCGCCCGATGGCATTTCCGGAACCATGTTGCTCGGCAGGCAGTACCCATGCGCTTCCGATCCTGGGTGTTTGTATGCGCAGTGAACCTGCCTTTTCGAGTTCGTACTCCTTGGCTTCAAGGTTTCCAGCCAGGTGAACCAAAACGAGGTGATGTGGCTGGCGGAAAGTGCAGTCAAAGGATCCGTTGATGTCTTGGCTGATGAACGAAAAGTCAATCTCCGCGGGGGATGTCATGACGGCCCCCGGTGTGCGCCGCACCGAAATGCTTGCTCTGCGCACACCTTGCCGAGGCCCTGGTGCCATCCCACAGGACGTATCGTCCCACAAGCTTGTTGCCCGTTAATTTCAGCTATCGAAACGCGGCCCTGGCAGCGGACTATGGGACGGCCGCAAAATCCGTCTCACGCCTGGTTCGTTGAGAGGTTAGCTCCGATAGACAGCCTGCGCCTCAGCCTCGTTGCATCCGGTTACTTCAGGTGACCCCGCTGCGCGATTTCATAAGGGTGCCCAATTTTGAAAGCTCAGCTGCATGACTTGCTCATACCGTAGGCGTCGTTCGTTCGATGTGTGGCCAGTGCCGGCCTCAGCAGAGGGCCGAGCAATCCAGATCAACGTGTCCGGCCGATGCCGGGCAGAAACTGGGTATGTAGCCAGAACACTCTCCGAACCGCCGCACCCACACGGTGTGCGGCGATGTTCAACAAGAACCAGGAGTAATGACGTATGTCCGCGCCGGCGGGGACAGCCAACTTCACAGCCCCGCCGGCGCGCCCGAACCTAACGAACCCCTTCAACCACCACAGCGATATCGGGCGCGTTGACCCGCCCGAATCTCATATGCGAAGGATGCACCAATGAACACCGTCATGATCACGGGCGCCTCAAGCGGTCTGGGACACGCCACCGCGCTGCTATTTCAGGCTCGCGGATGGAATGTCATCGCGACTATGCGGTCCCCAGCGGACCGGCCTGAACTCGACTCCCTCGATAACGTTCTGTTGGCCCGTCTTGATGTGGAAGACCAGGACAGTATCGATGCGGCAGTTGAGGCGGGAATCAGACGATTCGGGCGCATTGACGCACTGATCAACAACGCCGGCTACGGCGCGTACGGCCCGCTGGAATTGATAACGAGGGAGACCGCGCAGCGTCAGTTCAGCGTTAATGTGCTTGGGTTGCTCGCCACCACACGGTCGCTCCTGCCGCATTTTCGCCGGAACCACGCCGGGGTGGTCGTGAACATCTCCTCAGTCGGAGGACGACTGACCATGCCTTTGGGCACGCTGTACCACGGCAGTAAGTTCGCTGTGGAGGGCATCTCGGAGGCACTGCAATATGAGTTGTCGGCCATTGGTGCGCGGGTGAAGATTGTCGAGCCCGGCGGCATCAAGACCGACTTCGGGCGCCGTTCCTTTGATTTCACCGATGATGCGCGCATTGTCGAGTATCAAGCATTGTCGGCGAGCATCACCGAGGTCGTCGAGGGACTCGAAGTCGGCACTGACCCGACTGCGATAGCGGAGATCGTGTACGAGGCGACGACCGACACCAGCGGTCGTCTCCGCTTCATCGCCGGATCGGACGCCGAGCACATGCTCGCAGACCGAGCTTCAATGGACGACGAGACCTTCTACACAAACTTCAAACAACGTTTCGGCCTCAACTAGCGCGGCACGCCCCTCACCCTGCAGCGGCAGCTCGGTCGACGCCCATATCCGTGCCGCACGTCCGCATAGACCTGCCCCTGGTAGGTGAAATCGCTTACCTCCGTTCGGATTGACTTAGGAGTTGTTACTTGACTGCATCTGACCGCAGCGGCGCTCGGACGCGATCCTCGGACACCGTGAGCGCTGACGCAGCCGAGGGGCGCCGCGCTCGAAAGCGCGCTCCGCGACGCGGAGCGGCATTCGGTGTCATCGCGTGGCCGCATTCCCTCTGAGGTAATTGACGCATTCAACGCTGAGAACTGAAGCCGAACCTGACTGGGGAGAATCCCCCACTGCCACAGCGTAATCCTCGAAAAGCCCTGTGGAACAACACTGCAGTCCGGTTCTTCTCGGATCTATCTTCGGTGCCCGATGACGCCTACCTAACCTCAGCCCTCGGGGCCGTGATCTGTACGAGTTTGGTTGTTGCCACCGAGCTAGCGACTCACGCGCCTGTCGCCTGCCGTGTAAAGCCGTCTGGACGTTGTAGTGCTGTCCCCCGCGCGAACTTACTTGAGCAGAGAGCATTTGGCCGTGCCCTACCGTCGTCGCCGTTGTCCTCTCGCTGTCGTAGAACAACCGCTGCACTGTTGATGTTGTGCGCCTGTGGTGTAGACATCATCCACCAACACACGCGGTGTGATGACTGGTGTGAAGACAATTGATAACCGTCGACCGCGGGGCCCTCGTAGCGGTACTTCGCTGTCATCTCAGCATTTAACGCTTGCGGGTATCGCCGGAGCTGCTTCACAGGGTGTGGGTGGCTTGGCCCTGTCGTGGGTGGGTGAGGCCACGTGTTGCTTGAAGGGCTCCTCCTTGCTTGAACTGGTAAGGCACTGCGTTTACCAGTGAGGGGTGGCGTCGTGAGTTGTGGCGGTATCCCCAGGCCTCGGGACCGGCGATCGCGAGGAAGTCGTCAACGATCTGGTATCGGTGCGCGGTGTTGAGTGCCTGGCGCACGACGGTGCCGTTGAGCGCCCACCGCCGGGGATGGCGTTGCACGTCAATGAGTTCGAGCCATTCCGTGGGCATAGTGGACACTGCCGCGTAGGCCGCCATGCGCAGGAATGGATTGACTGGGAGGAGGGGGAATGCTGGTGCGATCGGCGGGTGCAGGAAGAACTCGACGAGTTTGCGCATGTCTTCGGTCGGCCTGATGATTTTCTTCGCGTCGACTCGCAGGTAGTCGGCGACATCCCCTGGTGTGGCGGGAACATACTGCGGTGGGATGCCGAGCAGGTCGGCGGTGATGAGGCTTTCTTTGTAGAAGCGGCGGATTTCCTCCTCGGTCAGCTCCTTTCCGGGTTGACAGAATCGCTGATAGCACTCCAGTAGCCCGTGCCATCCCGTGACGTAGACGAACAGCAATGTCTCGGGAATATTGGCTACGTAAGGCTCCCCCGAGTCGGGAACCATGCCGTTCACTGTGCTGTGCCGCTTGAACAGCCATTCACCGATCTTTTCGGCGGCGGCGGTATCGCCGAATACTGCCTGGGTAAAGAACATGTTCGAGCGCCGCACCCGCCCCATCGGGTCGGCCGCGTAGGTGGAGTGCTGATCGACGCCGGCCGCTCCCGCCGGATCGAACACCGCCACGATCGAACCGCGGATACCGGCCAGGGAGATCACCGGATGCCCCCATACCCTCCAGCTCACCGAGCCTGGGCCGAAGTATCCAGCGTCGCGCCGCGGCCCGTTCGCGATCTTCAGCGCCCTTTTACCCGGCTTGCCGAATGTGTCCACCAATAGATCCATGTCAGCCCAGCTTCCTTCGCACTCGTACGATCGAGATCTTCACTGATTCGTGGCCGCTAGTTCGGCGCGCAGATCGGCCGCCATCAGACCACTAAAGAACGCCCCCGAAGCGGCGACGACTTCACCGAGCATTGCGTGAGGATTAGCTGCCTGGCACACAAGCGTGTTCCCGGAACACAGCACCCTTAACAGCAGGCGCGCGGTGGTAGCCACCGGAACCGTCGGCACTAACTCTCCGCGGTCGACCATGGATGTAAGCAGCCCAACCAGCGGCGGCAGCACGTGCTCATCATCGATAGCCTGATAGCGGTCAGCCCCCAGCACCTCCGGCGCCTGACGCAACAGTTCGCGGTGCACAGGATCAGTAACCGATAAAGCAGCAAATTCTGTAGCGACCCGCGAAACGATACCGATCCCAGCACCACGGGGCTGGCCATCAAGCTGCTCGCAAGCCCTACCGATCAATGCCGCCACCCAGACAAGACGCTCAAGAAACACCGCCTCGAAGGCCGCCTTCTTGTCCACGAAATGCCGATAGAACGCGCCTTTACTCACCTGTGCGCGCGAGGTCAAAGCCTCCACAGTCGTCGCCTCATAACCGGTGGTGGAGAAACAATCCCGAGCACTTTCCATCAAGGCCCGCCGCGTTCCATCAGCACTGACCTGCCGCCGAGACAACCCCATGCCGACTCCCGCTCTTCCAAGTACCAGTCACATCATCTCAGCGACCGGCAGTCACTGAGTGGCCCGAGGTCACAATAGCCGACTGCACCTACAAGTCAATGCCGGCTAAGTCGATGCAGGCCCGCCGGGACCGAGGAGGCTGGTGCCGCAACTCGGGGCGGGTCGCTGCCTAGCCTCTTGTCGGATATGACTGCAGCATCGTTGTCTGCAGCGCACCCCGATCGAACAGCGCGTGGTGTGACGATCTACAGCAGTGGCGCCCCAGACCACCGCGCACACCCAGAAGCCGCACCGCTCCCAGCGAGCTGGCATCGCGCCGTGTACACGCGAGTCGCCGAAAATGTCAGCGGTATGTCGATCAAGCTGTGATCAAAGGCGAAGTGCCGTTGAAGACCTCGGCATATAGCCGTCCATCAGGAGACCGGCCTGCTCAAAACCGTATTGGCACAAAGGGGTTCAGCCATATCGATAGTCAGTTCCTGTCGCCACAACAGATGCAGGCTCGCTACCGCCGCGCGATCAAGGCTCGCGGGCACTTCCCGTCCGAGCAGGCCGCCCTCAAGCGCCTCTATCTGGTGACCTGATCGCCGGACCCAACCGGTATCGGCAGGGCACGATGGACGATGCGGTGGAAACCAGCCCTGAATGCGTTCGCGATCACCTTCGGCGACCGATTCCCGGCAGCCGAAACCTACTGATGGAAAACGCCGGAAACACCGTTACCGCGATAGTCCCGGTAGGGCTGCGGCGACTATTAGGTGGAGGTGCTTTGTTGTGGTGCAGCGTTATTGGCCATCGGATGTTGGGTGGGCTGTGACGACGCCGCTTGGTCCCCGGTTGGGCGGTGTGCATGCAGGTGTTGATTTCGGGTTCCCGGCCGGTGCAGAGGGCGTGCTGTGAATGCGGGCAGACGGGAACCGTGATTTTTGCTGGTGCTGCTGCAAGCTACGGCGGCCCTGATCCTGTGGGTCAGGTGGTGATCGATTCTGACGACAGTCAAGGCAGCGGGTGTACTTCGCGCTATACCGCGACCGGTTTTCACAAGGATGGCGGATTTTGAAAGCTTGGCCGTATTACTTGCTCATACCGTGAGCGTCGTTCTTTCGATTTCTGGCTGCCAAGCTGGAAATCCGGTCGCGCAGTCACGCGCTGCCCAACGACACGGCGTAGCCAAATCGCCGCGATGTCCGACAGTCGAATGTAGCTATCCGCCAATGGACGCACGCACCTAAAGACACAATTGCACTGGATATTGGCGGATACGAGCGCCCGACTTGAGCGTCTATACTCGTTGCTATCGTTGAGAATCGTGTTATCGTCAAGAATAGCTGCTATCAGTTAATCACGCCGGATTGCCAGGAGGACATGACATGAAGATGCGCGCGGCCCGGATGTACGGGTACAAGCAGCCACTGCGCCTGGAGGAGATCGACGTACCCCAGATCGGTCCCGAGGAGGTGCTCGTGAAGGTCGGTGGGGCCGGTATGTGCCGGACCGACTTCCAACTCATCGACGGCCACTTCGCCGGGATGGAGCTGGAGTTCCCGGTCACTCTGGGACACGAAGTTTCCGGGTGGATCGACGGCGTTGGTTCACAGGTGCCGAAGTCCGCGGGTCTGTCGGAGGGCGACCAGGTCGTGGTGTTCGGCAGCTGGGGTGACGGCTCCTGTCGCCAGTGCCACGAAGGCAACGAGCAAATGTGCGGCCACGTCGTCTGGTCGGGGTTCGCCGAGCATGGCGGCTACCAGGAGTACATGCCCGTCCACTACCGATACCTGATCAAGATGCCCGGCGGCGGTGACCTGTCGCCAGAGAACCTGGCGCCGCTGACCGATGCCGGACTCACCCCGTACCGCGGCATCAAGAAGCTGCGCAACTCCGGTCACCTCACGGCTGGCCGTACGCTCGCGGTCAGCGGCATCGGCGGCCTGGGCAGCTACGCCACCCAGTACGCAAAACTGCTCGGCGGGGGTGCCGACGTGGTGGCATTTGGCCGCAGCGACGAGAAGCTAAAGGTTGCCCTCGACAACGGCGCCGATCACGTCATCAACGTCCGCGATAAGGACACCGACGCCATCCGCGCCGAACTCGAAAACCTCACGGGGCGCAGCGAGCTCGACGCGGTGATTGAGTGCTCAGGCGCCGAGGAAGCTATCCAACTGGCGTTCTCCCTGCTGGCCACCGAGGGTGCCGTAGCATCAGTCGGCCTCATGGGCCAGCAGGCCAAGGTTCGCCTGGTCGATATGGTCATGCGGGAGTTCACGTACTTCGGGTCCTGCTGGGGCAATTACAACGACCTCACCGAGGTCTTGGCCCTTGCCAAGGCCGACAAGATCAAGCACACCGTGACACCGGTGCGCTTCGATGACGTCAATGAGACCCTTGACGCGATCGGTCGCGGCGACGTGATCGGCCGCGCCGTAATCGTCTACGACTAGAGCGAACCGATCGCGAAGGAAGGCACCCGCGGCCTCCTCGTCGGTGACGAGGAGGCCGCGGGTGTGTTCGACGATGCGCGTGGTGGTTTGGGTCATACCTCGGTGCGGAGCCTCGCGAATACACGCGGGTGCCCGACAAAGGACTTCGGCGCTATCAAGCCGACAGCAACCCGGCTGCCATCACGTGGGTAGCGCCATTCATTCAGGATCTGGTGCAGGCGCTTCTGGCCCACCTGATGCCGCTGCAGCCGCACGTTGCAACAGGGTGTAAAGGACGCGGCGATCGTCGGAGGTGAGCGTGGAGAACATCTGGTTCTCGATGGATGCCACCACGTGCTCGACGTCGTCGAGCATCCGGGCACCGGCGTCTGTCAGCGCGACGATGTGCCGGCGACGGTCGGTGGCTGAGCGTCGGCGCTCGACATAGGGGGCGTCTCGTCTGCTGCGCTGGGCTGACCGCATTGCATCCGCCAGCAGTGCTGCTCGAGATCGGATGGGTCCAGGCCGATTTCCAGAGCGGTTGTCGTAAAGCCCAGGCGCGCCAACGGGTTTGTGGTTTTACCCTGCCTGAGTGCCGGCGAGCAGGACGTGTGCGGGGTTCGGAAATGTTGTGCGGCAGCCATAAGGCTTGGATCGGGACCATCAGCGGGTCGGTCAGTGTCCGGACCGCGACGCGGCCGCGAAGGGCCGGACCCGCCGGTGCGGGGACCTCTCGACCGAAGCCTCGCGCAAGCTGCTCAAGAGCATGTCATCTGCCGCCGAGCCGCCGCCCAACGTGACGCCGATCCACGGATCTCAACTACCGCCCATCACGGTGGCCACCGACGGATCGGTGCGCGGAGAGAGCTGGAACTTCCAGAAGGAACCAGTCTCCACACGCTTCGGCACTCTGCTGCGACCTCCCTGCTCGAGGACGGAGCGCATATCAAGCTCGTGTCCGCGATCCTCGGCCACTCAGATACTGCAATCACTGCCGACATCTATGGGCACGCGCCGGATGCTGCGCAACGCTCCCACACCAAATTGACGGCACATCCTGCACAACAAGCACTTTCGTGCCGGGGTCTCCCCGTTACGGACGGAAACCGTCGCATCGGTGGTCCGTCCACCACCGGACACACCCCGACCTTCTCACCTCACGAACACGGTCCTGCGCACCTCTCGCCGCATGCCTCACTCTTACTGCACAAATGCAGTCCAGGTGCAATCAGACTCGGGAATATGACGCGAAACTCGGCACCCTACACGGCGTTCGGGCTACCGGGCCATATTGGTGAAGCGAGACAGGTGCAGCTGATGCGCCACGGTGATGGTGGCCGTCGGACCGTTACGGTGCTTGCCCAAAATCAGGTCGGCCTCGCCGCCGCGCGGATCATCTCGCTCGAACGCGTCCGGTCGGTGCAGCAGGATGACCATGTCGGCGTCCTGTTCCAGCGAGCCGGATTCACGAAGGTCCGAGACCATCGGTCGCTTGTCGGTGCGCTGTTCGGGTCCACGGTTCAGCTGGCTGATCGCGACCACCGGAACCTGAAGCTCTTTGGCCAACAGTTTCAGATTTCGCGAGAACTCCGAGACTTCCTGCTGACGGGATTCGTGCTTCTTACCCGAGGTCATCAGCTGCAGGTAGTCGACCACCACCAGCCTGAGCCCGGCCTTCTGGTTGAGCCGACGCGCCTTGGCCCGGATCTCCATCATGGTCAGGTTCGGCGAATCGTCGATATACAGCGGTGCCTCGCTGATCTCGCTCATCCGCCGCGCCAGCCGGGTCCAGTCGTCGTCACTCATGCGACCCGAACGCATATCGCCCAGTTTGATTTTCGCCTCGGCCGAAAGCAGGCGCATGACGATCTCGGTCTTGCTCATTTCCAAAGAGAAAATGACACTTGGCATTTGGTGCTTAATCGAGCATGACCGCATGAAATCCAAACCCAGGGTCGAGTTGTGCGTGGGCACCATGGACCTACTCGCCAAATACAGGTGGTCGCGGTTGTCGACCTCAACGCACCGCACCGGCACGCTGCTGATCGGACGCACATCGACGACAAAGCGCGAACCGGACCGCGCGGTTCCCTTACCTGCACGACGCTCCTTGTGTAGCAACGCCTTACGCGGCAGTGCGAACACCTCGTCCTCGCACGCGAACGTGAGCGTGTACGCGATCGAGGAAGACTCCCTGCGCCCGCCCACTCTCTTTGTCGAGGTTTGGCAGCGGTAGCCGAGGCTCACCACCAATTCGGCTACGTCAGCGGCAAGCCGTGCGCTGGTTACGGCGAACTGCACGGATCCCCCGGCGGTCACCGTGCCGTCGGTGTCCAGCAGCCCCGCGAGCGTCGCTCGCCGCTGGGGCTCGGATGCACGCAAGTACTCGATGGGGATGTGCTTATCTCCCAGCACTCCGATAGTCCGGAGGCGCGCCTGCAGCGTTCCGACGGACCGGTGGCAGATCTGGCACAGGTGCCCGCCCGCAGACGGGTGCCCGCACCGCACGCAGGTCGGCGCCGCCACAGCTTCCGAGATGAACCGGGCACGGCCACCGCACGATTGGCCGCACGTACGGACCTGGCTGGTTTTCGGAATGAACGATTGGCCGCAGACAGCGCAGTTGCGTTCCGCCACAGGAACATCAGGGAGCGTCAGCTGATACCGGTACTTCGCCGCCGGGGAAGGATGCGCCTCGACGCCCTCGGCCTCGATGTACATCACGATTTCCGGATCGGCACAGGTGATCTGGGCCGACGCGCTTGTCCCGTCGCCCAACCAGGCGCCCAAAGTGTAGGGCCCCACAAGGAGGTCCCGCTGCGGCAACTGCACCGGCTTGGCGTTGACTACTGAATGGTTCAGCCGACGATCCGCCGTCTCGCAACGCAGGGTCTCGGCGATGTCGCGTGTGGTGCGCACGTCCGCGAAGGTGCGCTGATTCCGGGTTCGGTTGTATCCGGTGGCGGCCGCGTGCGCGGACTGCCGCGAGGCGCGAGTCTCCGTCAGCCACTGGTGCTGCTCGTCGGCCACTATCACCGTGCCATCGGAGAACTCCACCTCGTAGCACGGGCGTCCGGCCATCACCTCGGTCGCGGCGACCACCCGGGTCGGCTTGCCGTCGGCGTCGAGCAGCTCGTCCCCGACCCGGACCTCACCCATGGTGGTCCACCCGGTCGGTGTCGGCAGCGGTGTATCGAGCGCCAGCGCCTTACCAACACCAGGTCGAGCCGCCACGATGATCATCTGCCCCGGATGCAGCCCGTTGGTGACCTCGTCCAAATCGGTGAAGCCGGTGGGTACACCCTTGGAAATGCCGCCCGCCGACGCGATCGCATCGATCTCGTCCATCGTCGGCTGAAGCAGCTCTTCGAGGGGAACGTAATCCTCCGACATCCGGCGATCCGTGACGTCGTAGACCTCCGCCTGCGCCCGGTCCACCACCTCGGCGACATCGGCGCCCTCGGCCCCGGCGTAGCCGTACTGCACCACGCGCGTCCCAGCCTCCACGAGGCGGCGCAGCAGCGCCTTCTCGGCGACGATGCCGGCGTAGTACCCGGCGTTGGCGGCCGTCGGCACCGTTGAAATCAGGGTGTGCAGATAGGGCGCCCCGCCCACACGGCGCAGCTGCCCGCGCCTATCCAGCTCGGCGGCCACCGTCACCGCATCGGCAGGCTCTCCCCTGCCGTACAGGTCGAGGACGGCCTCGTACACGCTCTGATGGGCGGGCTTGTAGAAGTCATGCGGCCGCAGCTTCTCCAGCACATCGGCGATGGCGTCCTTGGACAGCAGCATGCCGCCCAGCACGGACTGCTCGGCCGCCCCGTCCTGGGGCGGTTGACGGCCGAACTCCTCCTGAGGAGGTGCTACCGGGCCGGCCTGGCCCAGATCGTCGACTATCGCCACGGCGCGCGGTCCTCCTACTCAAATCAAGTCGAACACATGATCGCGGCGAGGTCCGACAAGTACGGATTACTCCGGCGCGCCGCGGTAGACGTTAGATGTTGCTAGCGGCCCTGCCAAGCGACCCTGTGGATGAGCCTGGGCATGGTGTGTGGACTACTGTCCAACACGGTGTTAGGGGGTTGTGGACAACCTGGGGATAGCTACCTACATTCCTGCACTTTTCCCAGATAGCGGCCAGTGATCTAGTTGACAGGACTGTGGATGGGAATCCGTTCGGCGTGTCGCATCAGGTTGCGTGCTCGGGCGTGTTCTGTTACCTGGATCAACCCTCTAGGTTAACTAGAGGTAGCTTCGCTGGAGTGGCACACTCGTCCAATACATTCGCCAGTAGATACGGCAACGGCGCCGCGGAACCCCGCGACGCCGTTGACCCGGCAGTATTTCGGATCGATCAGCCTTCGGCGACTACATCCACAGTGACCTTGGTAGCCACGCCGGTGTGCAGGTGCACATCCAGTACGTAGGAACCGAGCTGCTTGATGTGCGCCTTCGGCAGAGTGACCGTCCGCTTGTCCAGGTTCGGCCCACCGGCAGCCTTGATGGCGGCCACCACGTTGGTGGCGGTCACCGAACCGAACAGCTTGCCCTCGCCAGCCGTCCGCACTGTGAGCTTGACGGCACCCAGCCCCTCGAGCGTCTGCTTGATCTCGTTGGCGTGCTCGACGCCGCGGATCTCCTTGGCCTCCCGGGCCCGACGGATGTCGGTGGCCTGGCGCTCCGCACCACGGGTGGCGACAATCGCCAGCCCGCGCGGCAGCAGGTAGTTGCGTCCGTAGCCGTCCTTCACCTCGACGGCGTCGCCGGCCGTGCCGAGGTGCTCGACCTCGGTTGTCAAAATCAGCTTCATCAGATGTCCTCCGGTCCTACCGCGTCGCCGCGCTGAACGGCAGCAGAGCCACCTCACGAGCGTTCTTCACTGCGATCGCAATATCGCGCTGGTGCTGCACGCAGTTTCCGGTGACCCGGCGGGCCCGGATCTTGCCGCGCTCACTGATATACGTGCGCAGCAGGTTGGTGTCTTTGTAATCGATGTTCAGCGCCTTCTTGGTGCAGAACGCGCACTTACGTGCCTTGACCGGCTTTTCCGGGGCAGGACGGCGCTTCGTCGTCTTGGCCATGCTGAATCTCTTTCTTTCTAGCTAGGTAAGTAGGTGTGTCGCCCGAATCAGAAGGGCGGTTCGTCGTCCGCGGCGGTGGAACCGGAGGCCGGAGCACTGCCCCACGGATCGTCGGCCGGCTCGTTGGAACGGTTTCCGCTGCCACCAGCAGAGCCACCCCCACCACCGAAGCCTCCGCCGCCGCCACCACCGCGCGAGGCCTTGTTGACCTTGGCAGTGGCGTACCGCAGAGACGGGCCGATCTCGTCGACCTCGAGCTCAACCACAGTGCGCTTCTCGCCCTCGCGGGTCTCGAAGGAGCGCTGCTTGAGCCGACCGGTGACGACAACGCGGGAACCACGAGTCAGGCTCTCGGCCACGTTTTCGGCGGCCTCACGCCAGATATTGCACCGCAGGAACAGCGCCTCGCCGTCCTTCCACTCCGACGTCTGTCGGTCGAAGGTGCGGGGAGTCGACGCCACCGTGAAGTTGGCGACGGCAGCCCCGGACGGCGTGAAACGCAGTTCCGGATCGGCGGTCAAGTTTCCGACGACCGTGATGATGGTGTCACCTGCCACGGTTCCTCCTCGTATCTGTCAGCTGGCGTGGTTAACCGGAGCCTACGGAAGTCGGCTGACTCCCGTGGGGCGTCAGCGGGCTCCGGTCCGCAAGACCTTGGTCCGCAGCACGGACTCGTTCAGGCCCAGCTGGCGATCCAGCTCGGACACAGTGGCCGGGGCTGCAACCACGTCGATCACCGCGTAGATGCCTTCGGCGTGCTTGGCGATCTCGTAAGCAAGACGGCGCTTGCCCCAGATCTCCACCTTCGCGACGGTTCCGCCATCACTGCGGATGACATTGAGAAACGTATCCAGCGATGGAGCTACGGTGCGCTCGTCAAGAGTGGGGTCGAGGATGACCATGATTTCGTACTGACGCATGAGAAACTCATCACCTCCTTTGGTCTAGTGCGGCCACGGCGTACCCGTGGCAGGAGAGTCGCCTGCGTCGGCAACCGGCCAAGGCTACCGCACAGCCCCCTGACCGGCGAAATCGTGGATTCAGGCGCGCGCTATCTGCGGCGCCGGCTTACGCGGCCGCAACCAGACCGGCAGCCAAGCCGGAACCGCGTCGGCGGCCCCGTCACAGGGCCCGCCCGCCGGATCGTCATCGTGCGCGCGCACTAAGTCCTCACTGGGACGGTAGATCTGGCGCAGCACCAACATGCACAACCCGATCACCGCGATATCGCGTACCAGCACGGTGCCGGTGAACCACTGTTCGGGCAGCCCCTTGTTATCCATCCCCAGCAGGTAATACATCCGCGGAACCCACACCAGCGCATCAACGGTCATCCACGCCAACAGGATGCGACGATGCGGCAGCGCCACCACCGCCAACGGCACCAACCACAGTGAGAACTGCGGGCTCCACACCTTGTTGGTCAGCAGGAACACCGCGACCACCAGGAACGCAAGCTGCGCCACCCGGGGGCGTCGCGGAGCGGTCAGCGCCACGTATCCGATGCCCAGGCAACAGATTCCGAACAGCGCCGCCGATACGGCGTTGAGAACGACGGGCGGCTCCCAGAAGCCCAGCGGGCCGTCGAAGCCCTGCCACCCCGTGAAGGACTTGAAGACGTTGTACAGCGAGTCCATATCGTCGCCACGACGGGTGTTGAGCCGGAAGAACTCCCCCCACCCCCGCGGGAACATCATCGCGACCGGCGCGTTCACCACGACCCAGGTGGCCAGTGCGGCCGCGGCGGTCTTGGAGAACTCGTGCATCTTGCCGCTGCGCAGGCTCACCAGCAGCAGCGGAAACAGCAGTAGCACCGGGTAGAGCTTGGCGGACACCCCCAGCCCGATCAGCACACCCGCGAGCCACGGCTTTCGGCGCGCCCATGCCCATAGTGCCGTCATGCTGAAAGCCGTTGCGAGAGCGTCGAAATTCGTGAAGATCTGGAATATCACGATCGGGGACGCGGCGATCATCACCACATCCCACGGGCGGGTGCGCGGGCTCAATCCCGCACTGGCCCAAATGGTTACCAGCCACGCCAGCGCCAACCCGAATGCCACGATGTCGAAGAACATCACCACTTCGGCGACGACGGGCAGCCCCAACAGATCACTGGCCTGTGTGTACGTCTTGGCGAGAGCCATCGCGGTGTACTGGTACACCCCGGTGACCACCGGGTACTCCATGTACCGGACCGCCGGAGTGCCGTCGTACTGGATCTTCTGATGTCCACCCGAGTCGGTCTCCAGCCAGCTCGACTTGTACGGGAACCGGCCCTGGTTCAACAGTTCCGCGCCGTACAGAGGCACCGTGTCTGAGTAGCAGAGCTGGTAGTAGGCCCGGTTGTTGTCCCAATTGGCCACGCGCTGAGCACCGTTGCCACTCCCGGTCTGCTGCAGACACGGCGCCTTGCTGGTCCACCCCAAGATGAGGAACCCCAGCGCGATGATGAACACGATCCGCAGCGGCGTCCAGAACGGCTGTCGGCCAACCAACGCGTGCCGGCCTACCGGCCCGCCGACGACCTCTGAAAGCTCTGCACCGATAACGTCCGTATGACTGGGAAAGTCCCGGTCGTCGGCACTGCGCAAATCGTCCGCGAGTGTTTGAGGAGACACCGTTTCAGGCTGGATGTCGCCGACTACGCGGCTTTGAGATTCGGCCGGCACCTGCCTACGGCCCCGGTGGTGGCGGAACGTCGCCCTCCGGTGGCGGTGCCGGACCGCGCGGAACCACAGTGGGCGGCCCCACCGGAATGGTGATACCCGGCGCAATCTCGATGGTCGGCTGGATGGTCATCATATCTCCGCCGCCAACAGGTGGGGGTCCCGGCGGACCGTCCTGTGACGGTGGGGGCGGCACGTAGGTCGGCACACCCGCGTAACCACCGATCGGCCCCGGCTTGGGGAAGGTCTCCTTGTTGGTGCCGTCCAGCGCACCATCCATGGTCTTCTTCCAGATATCCGAGGGCAGACCGGAACCGTAAATCGGCCCACCCCAACTGTTCCGGATCGCCTTACCCTCGTCGGTACCGATCCACACCGCGGTCGAGAGCGACGGCGTGACGCCGACCATCCAGGCGTCCTTATTGTCCTTGGTGTCGCCCAGCTGTGCAGTACCGGTCTTGGCGGCCGAGTCTCGTCCACCTGCCAATCCATGCCCACGCGAGTAGGCCGCGACCGGCTTCATCGCCGAAATCGCGTTGTTCGCAACATCATCGGAGATGCGCTTCTCGCCCGTGTTGTCGGAGGAGCCGGCGTCGAAAAGCACCTGCCCGTCGGCGTTCACGACCTTCTGGATGAAATGCGGCTTGCGGTACGTGCCCGACGCCGCCAAGGTGGCGTACGCCGAAGCCATATCGAGCACTCTGGTCTGGTACTGGCCCAGCACTACACCGTTGTTGGGCCCTCCGCCCTGACCGTCCTCGGACAAGGTGTGCGACACCCCCGGGAAGTTCTCGGCGATACCGGCGGTGTGCGCGGCCGCGGCCACGTCATCAGGGCCGTTCTTCAGCTTCAGCATGAGCCGGTAGAAGCTGGTGTTGAGCGAGCGCTTGAGCGCCTCGGCCACCGAACACGTTCCGCACGAAGCGTCTTCGCTGTTCTTGATGGTGATGCCCTGATAGGTCAGCTCCGAGCTGTCCAGCTGGTAGCCCAGGCCGATCCCCTGCTGCAATGCGGCAACCAAGGCGAACACCTTAAAAGACGAACCGGTCTGCAGACCCTGCTGCGCATAGTCCAGTCCCTGCGCGTTGGAGCCGCCGTAGTACGCCTTGACCGCGCCCGTGCGCGGATCAACCGACACCACCGCCGTCCGCAAATCGGGGTTCTCCCCCTGCAGGGTGCTGTTGACCGCATTCTCGGCGGCCTGCTGCGCCTTGGTGTCGATGGTGGTGGTGATCTGCAATCCCTCGGTGTTCAGGGTCTGCTCGTCGATATTGAACAGGTCGGTGAGCTCGGCCATCACCTGACGCTTGATGAGGCCGTTGGGGCCCGTCGTCGCGTTCTGTGCCGCGGCCTGCTCGGGCGGAACCGTCGCCGGGTACACCTGCCCGCCGCGATCCTGCGCGGAGAGCGCGCCGATGGTGACCATGCCGTCGAGCACCCAGTTCCAACGGTTCGTCGACTCCGGCAGATCCACCGCGGGATCCAGCCGCGACGGCCGTTGGATCAGCGCGGCCAGTAGCGCACCCTCGGACACCGTGAGCTGCTCGACCGGCTTGTCGAAGTAGGCCTTCGACGCCGCCGAGATGCCGTATGCGCCGCGCCCGAAATAGATGATGTTGAGGTAGGCCTCAAGCACCTGATCCTTGGACCAGGACTGCGACATCTTCGTGGAGATGACGATCTCCTTGGCCTTACGGGTTAGACCCCCAAGACCGGCGCGCTGCGAACCCACCATCGCGTTCTTCACGTACTGCTGGGTGATCGTCGACCCGCCCTGGGTATCGCCGCCGAACATATTGTTCTTGACCGCGCGTAGCAGGCCCGAGAAGGAGAAGCCCGGGTTGCCGTAGAAATCACGGTCCTCAGCGGCCATCACCGCCGCGCGCACATGCTGGGGCACCTGGTCGATCTTGATATCGACCCGGTTTCCCTCCGGCGGAACAACTTTGGCGAGCTCGGTGCTGCCGTCACTCGCCAGGATGGTGGACACCTGGCTGGTGCGGATATCACCCGGCTTTGGGATGTCGACCACCGAATACGCCAGGGCGAACGTCGCGAGCGGGATGATGATCGCCAGGACCACCAGTGCGATCGCAATGCGACGGAAGGTCCTCCAGCCGTTGCTCTTCCGCTTGCGGCGGCGCTGCGGCGGGTGCGACGAACCGCCCGGCCGGCCAGGCGGGCCCAGCGGCGGAGGCGGTGGCTCGTGTCCGAAACCCCCGTCGTGGTCATCGCCGTCACGTTCCAGCGCGGCTCGCGCTGCGGCCACCGCGTCCTCGTCGCGCCGGTACAACGGCAAATCCTCGATGGGATCCAGGATCGACGTCGGGCGATCGTCCATGCCGGGGGTACGCGGAGCCGCACCGGCAGCATCCAACTGCGGTGCATCCGGGCGGCCGCTGGGCGCTACCGGATTTTGCTCCCCAACCACACCGCCGTCACCCGTTTGCCTATTCACTGGCCGTCCGGGCACGAGTTGTTCGCTGACGTGGGGTCCCCTTCGGCGCCGGGAGGGCGCCCATGACATACGACTTCACCAAATGATTCCAACTGCAGGTCCGACATACCTCGACAACGTGCACGGCGAACTCCGAGAACCGAGTGGCGAGCATCACGAGTTCCTCGGCCGAACGGGCCGATCCGGACACCGCGCCCAGGTGCTCACCGAAAACCCACGACACCAGCGTCAGTTGCTCCTTGCGGCAGATCGGGCACACCACAACGCTGGATTTGCCGTGAAACTTAGCCGCCCGGAGCAGGTAAGGGTTCGCGTCGCAGACTTCAGCCACACCGGTACGTCCGGAATAGACCTCTGCCAGCAGGGATCGCCGCTTGAGCGCGTAATCCACCACCTGTCTCTGCAATCGCACGGTAACCAGAGTACGTCCGATTCGGAACTGGCCCTCGCTGCCCGCCCAGTCAGCCTGTCCTTTTTGCAAACCGTGGTGACTCCGCGATGTGCTCGTTACGCTTGGCTGTCCGCCGGCCCGAAAGGACCCCGATGACATACGGCTCCGTGCATCCCTCCGCCCCGCCACCGCAGAACCGCCGACCACTGCTGGTCATCCTCGGTCTTCTTGTCGTCGTCATCCTCATCGGCGCCATGCTTGCGATCACCCAGGGCGGACCAGACGAGACTGCGCCCACTGCCTCATCGACATCGTCGACAACAAAAGCTCGGGCGTCCTCATCGCCCTCCGCCGCAGTCAGTACGTCACCGTCGGCATCGGCCGCGGCGACCGGACCCGGCAAAGTCGTCGGATCGGCGGTCATGGAGGTATCCGGTACCGGCCGAGCCACCATCACCTGGCGGGAGAACGACGGGCCCGAGCATGTCGAACGCGATGTGGTGCTGCCGTGGAACCGGCGGATCCAGGTCATCGAACACGCCGTCTCCGGGGTCAAGGCGCAGGGCGGCGATATGTGCGTCATCAAGGTGACCGCCGGCGGGCTTACCAATGGCATCGGTTCCTTTGACAACAAGGCCAATCCCGTCTGCTCCTTCTCGTATTACGAGTAGAGGTGCTCGCGCCCGCATCCTGACGATCACGACCGCGGATGGGCCGCTCTACGATTCCTCGCATGGCGACCCGAGCCAAGGATTCCGACAGAGACCTCACCTGCAAGGCGCTCGACGACGCCTTCGGCGAGGGCCAAATCTCCACCGACGAACACCGCCAGCGGATCGCCGTTGCCACCCGCGCGCAGACCCTTGGCGAGCTCAACGGTGTGGTCTCCGATCTGCAGTTGGCCAATCGCCCGGCTGAGCTCGCCGCGGTCCCGCCCACGCCGCGGCGCCGGATATGGCCCGCCCTGCTGCTCACCGCAATCGCCGCGGCAGCAATCGGTGCAGGGGCCAATACCTATGTGACACGACCGGTACCTCCCGACCCGGGTGCTGCCGCAGACGGCGTCGCACCGGTGGTGATCGCCCCGACGAAACTGTTCTCCGTCCCGGGCCTGTCCGGCCTGCTGGACCAGATGCACGCGAAGTTCGGCGACACCACCGGTATCGAGCTGACCGTCCGCTCGAACAACGCGTCGTTGGTCCGCATCGAATCCGCGGACCCGAACCTGCCCATCACGTACCCGTACCAGGGCGGGTTCCGCGACGGCGGTGCGATGCCGGGCACCTGGCGGAATGTACGAATCGGAGATCTGGGCCGATTCGATCCGACCAAGATCGTCGGCGTGCTGCGCGGCGCACCCCAGACCCTGAACGTGCCCGCAGCCGGAGAGAGCGGAACCGTCATGGTGATCCGGCCCAGTGACGAGGGCGTCGACATCACCATCACCGTCTCGGAGAGGGACCGCACCGGCCGCATGGTGGTCGCGGGAAACGGTGAACCCAAGGAGGTTGCGCCCGCTCCCTGACCACCAAGATCCCGGCCGCTCTACGATTCCTCGCATGGCGACAGTCATCCGGGCCAAGGACAGCGACCGTAACGACACCTGCAAGCTCCTCGACGACGCGCTGAGCGACGGGCAGTTGTCCATGGAGGAGCACCGGGAGCGCGTCACGTCTGCCACCAACGCCTCCACGCTGGCGCAGCTCAGCTCGCTGGTCTCCGACCTGCAGAACGCCAAAGAGTCCGCGGACATGCGCGTCCTCAAGGGGCCGGAAGGACGGCGATGGCGGCGGTGGTACATCCCCGTAGGGGTGTCTACCGCGCTGGTTCTGGTGGGTGTCCTCGTCGGTTGGGGCGCGTATGGAAACACCAGCTCCCCCTTGGACTTCACCACGGACCCCGGCGCCAAACCGGACGGTGTGGCACCGATTGTGCTGACCCCCCCACGTCAACTGATGTCACTGGGTGGTTTGACCGGATTGCTGGATCAGATGCGCCAAAAGTTCGGTGACACCACGGGATACGAGCTGAACATCTACGGGGACTATGCCCTTCTCACCCGACCGGATCCGCGTGAACCGCGCCGCACGCTCCGGTACCGCTACGCAGGCGGGTGGGACCACCCCGACGAATCCTCTTCCCCCGATCACGACGATCGCGTGGTGGATCTCGGCAAGTTCGACGTCAAGACCATCATCGGAATCCTGCGCGGCGCACCCGAGACCCTTGGCATCAAGGCGACCGAGGTGAAGAACACCTACCTCTTCATCAAGCCCAGCGAGGACAAAACCGCGCCACCGGACACCGTGCAGATCGATATTTCGGTGAGCGGCGAGTTCCAGAACGGATCGATCTACGTCAATCCCGACGGCACGCCCATTCGCACCATGTATCCATCCGGGAACTAGATCCTCCCCCGTGTGGCGCCCGCATATATCGCGGCGATACTATTGCTCGATCGGTGCACAGAGATGCTCCGGCGACATATACGTTGGTGGGAGGTGACTTCATGTTGGAACTGGCCATCCTTGGCTTGCTGCTTGAGTCACCCATGCACGGCTACGAGCTGCGCAAGCGCCTGACAGGGTTGCTCGGAGCGTTCCGAGCGTTCTCCTACGGCTCGCTGTATCCGGCGCTGCGCCGCATGCAAGCCGACGGGCTTATCGAGGAGGACTCCGCCCCCGCAGGCACCACGGTGCTGCTTCGCGGCAAGCGGGTCTACCAGATGACAGCCGCCGGCCGAGCCCGGTTCAGCGAGCTGGTGGCGGACACCGGCCCGCAGAACTACACCGACGACGGCTTCGGTGTGCACCTGGCATTCTTCAACCGCACCCCGGCCGAGGCTCGGATGCGGATCCTCGAAGGCCGCCGCCGCCAGGTAGAGGAACGCCGGGAAGGCCTACGCGAGGCCGTCACCCGGGCAAGCAGCTCGTTTGATCGTTACACCAAGCAGCTGCACCAGCTGGGCCTGGAGTCCAGCGAACGAGAAGTGAAGTGGCTCAACGATTTAATCGCGGCCGAGCACACTGCTCAGGCCAGGGGCACGGAGCAGTGACCCAAAGCATGTCCATCGGTAAAGGAGAACCGTCCATGTCCAACAACACATCTGAGGTGCGCGTCGCTATCGTCGGCGTTGGCAACTGCGCATCCTCGCTGGTCCAGGGTGTGCAGTATTACCAGGACGCGGACGAGAACTCCAATGTTCCCGGTCTCATGCACGTCAAGTTCGGTCAGTACCATGTGCGCGACGTAAAATTCGTCGCCGCGTTCGACGTGGACGCCAAGAAGGTCGGCTTCGATCTCTCCGAAGCGATCTCGGCCTCCGAGAACAACACCATCAAGATCGCCGACGTACCGCCGACCAACATCATCGTGCAGCGCGGCCCGACCCTGGACGGCATCGGCAAGTACTACGCCGAGACCATTGAGATCTCCGAAGCTGAGCCCGTCGACGTCGTAAAGACGCTGAAGGACAACAAGGTTGACGTCCTGGTCTCCTACCTTCCGGTGGGCTCGGAAGAAGCCGACAAGTTCTACGCCCAGTGCGCCATCGACGCCAAGGTGGCGTTCGTCAACGCGCTGCCGGTGTTCATCGCCTCCGACCCGGTGTGGGCCAAGAAGTTCGAAGACGCCGGTGTGCCCATCGTCGGCGACGACATCAAGAGCCAGGTGGGCGCCACCATCACCCACCGCGTGATGGCCAAGCTGTTCGAAGATCGCGGTGTCACCCTGGACCGCACCTACCAGCTGAACGTCGGCGGCAACATGGACTTCAAGAACATGCTCGAGCGCGAGCGCCTGGAGTCCAAGAAGGTGTCCAAGACACAGGCCGTCACCTCGAACCTCAGCGGCTCGCTGGCCGACAAGGTGTACGACAAGAACGTGCACATCGGCCCGTCCGACTACGTCGCCTGGCTCGATGACCGCAAGTGGGCCTACGTCCGCCTCGAAGGCCGCGCCTTCGGTGACGTGCCACTGAACCTCGAGTACAAGCTCGAAGTATGGGATTCGCCCAACTCGGCGGGCATCATCATCGACGCGGTGCGCGCTGCGAAGATCGCGCTCGATCGCGGCCTGGGCGGCCCGATCCTGCCGGCCTCGGCCTACCTGATGAAGAGCCCGCCCAAGCAGCTGCCCGACGATATCGCGCGTACCCAGCTGGAGCAGTTCATCGAGGGTTAAGTCCCTATGCGCCGAGCGCGTAGTTATGCACAGGTTTTGTGAGAAATCGGTGCCTAACTGCGCGCTCGCGCTGTATTCGCGATCTGGGCCAACGCATCGAGTGCTGCCATGGATTCCGCTTCACTCAACGGATCCAGGTGGAACAACACGCGATCCGCGCCTGCCTCAAGGTAATTCGCGGCCAGCCTGTCATCGGGCGGCACCTCGGTAACGGTCACTCCCAGGTCGGCGCGGCCCTGCTCGGCGAACCAGCCGCGAATATTCCGGACATCCTCGGGTGTGGTGCCGGGCGCCAGCGGCAGCCAGCCATCGGCCAGGCGCACCGTCCTCGACAGCGCCGCCTTGCTGGCCCCGCCCACGTAAACGGGTACCGGCCTGCTCGGACGGGGCCGCGACACAATCGGCCCGAAATCGACGTGCTTGCCATGGAATTCGGTCTGGTCTTGGGTCCAGATAGCCCGCAGCGCAGTCAGCTGCTCATCGAGTTTGGCGCCCCGCTTCGTTGGGTCGGCGCCATGGTTACTCAGCTCGCCCAGATTCCACCCGACACCGACGCCGAGCACCAGCCGGTCGTCCGACAGCGTGGCCAGGGTGGCGGTGGCCTTCGCCGTATGCAACACATCGCGCTGCGGCAGCAAGGCGACTCCGGAACCGATGACCAGCCGTCGCGTCGCGGACAGTGCATAGGCCAGCACCACCGGCAGATCTCTGATCAACGGCAATCGGGCACGGAAAGCAGGCGCGATCTCGTCCTGACCCGGCGTATCCACCGGAAAGTAGGAGTGGTCATCGAATAGCAGCCAGTCGAATCCGCGTTCCTCGACAGCACGGGCAAGCACATCCGGGGTCACGTATCCGTCTGCGGATGAGGTGGAGATGCCGAAGCTCGGAATGAGGGTCACGACAAGCAGGAACCGCCATCTCACGCTGCGAATTCCAGGCAACGCACTGCACAATCTGGTTACGGGGTGCATCCTCGAGCTACCCCCGGACCGAAGGAGGCACATCATGGCTGCGGATGAGCCCATCGAGGGTGGCGGCCTGCAGCACTCGTTGCAGAAGCGCCACCTGACGATGATCGCGATCGGCGGCGTGATCGGTGCCGGCCTGTTCGTGGGCTCCGGAGCCATCATTCAATCCGCTGGGCCCGCTGCATTCCTCACCTACGCCATCACGGGCGTCCTCATCGTCATGGTGATGCGGATGCTCGGCGAGATGGCCGTCGCCAACCCATCCACCGGTTCCTTCGCCGACTACAGCCGCCGCGCCCTCGGCGATTGGGCGGGTTTCTCGGTGGGCTGGCTGTACTGGTACTTCTGGGTGATCGTGGTCGGGTTCGAAGCGGTCGCCGGTGGCAAGTTGATCCAGGATTGGCTACCGCGAGCCCCGCTATGGCTGGTGGCACTGCTCCTCATGATGGCGATGACCGCCACCAACCTCTTCTCGGTGCGTTCCTACGGCGAGTTCGAGTACTGGTTCGCCAGCGTGAAAGTCGCTGCGATAGTGGCGTTTCTGATCGCCGGAACGTGCTACGTCCTCGGGTGGTGGCCCAACAAGGAGATGGACTTCTCCAACCTCACGAAGACCGGGTTCATGCCACACGGACCGGGTGCGATCTTCAGCGGCATCGTCATCGTCATCTTCTCGATGGTCGGCGCCGAGATCGCCACCATTGCCGCGGCCGAATCCAAGGATCCCGCCAAAGCCATTAGCCGCGCGACGAATTCGGTCATCTATCGCGTCGCAATCTTCTTCGTCGGCTCGATCTTCCTGATCGCGGTGATCGTGCCGTGGGACAGCCCGGAGCTGGGGACCTCGCCGTACGTGACTGCATTCGACGCCATGGGAATCCCGGCGGCCGATCACGTCATGCGGTTTGTCGTGCTCACTGCCGTGCTGTCCTGTCTGAACTCGGCGATGTACACCGCATCCCGGATGCTCTTTGTGCTGGCCGGCCGTCGAGAAGCGCCTCGTAGCTGGCTCACGGTGAACTCTCGCGGCGTCCCGGTGCACGCGATTCTCGCGTCCTCGTTGGTCGGCTTCGTCTGCGTTATCCTGGCGTACTTCTTCGAGAAGACGGTCTTCTTGTTCCTGCTCAACTCATCGGGTGCGGTAATCCTGTTCGTGTACTTGATGATTGCCATCTCGCAGCTCGTGCTGCGCAGGCGGACGCCGCCCGAGAAGTTGATCGTCAAGATGTGGGGCTACCCCTGGCTCACCATTCTCACCGCCATCGCCATCGTCGCGATCCTGGTGGAGATGGGCTTTCAGGACGAGACCCGCCCCCAACTATGGGCCAGCCTGCTGTCCTGGGCGGTGATCCTGTGCCTCTTCGGTGTGCTCCGACTGACTCAGCGGCGCGCGCCGGTACCCAAGGAGCCGGTTACCCGGTGATCGACACCGCCCTCGCAAACAGCTGCAGCGTCAGGCCATGGAGGTAATCCCCCACCGCCACAGGCGCTTTCCCGGCAAATGCGCGGGCATGCGTGCCCTCCAGGATGATGCCCAGCTTGAAGCAGGCCAGCACCGTGTACCAGTCCATGGCACTCAGATCCCGGTCCGTGCGTTCCGCATAATGCGCGACCAGTTCCTCCGGTGTGGGTAGGTTCCCGGCCTGGACCAGCGCTCCACCCAGTGACGCATCGTCCGCCTCCGACGGCCAGGTCGCCAGCAGCCAACCCAAATCCAGCAGCGGGTCACCGATCGTCGACATCTCCCAGTCCACGATCGCGGCGAGCTGGGGTCCGTCGTTCCGGAACATCATGTTGGCCAGGTGAAAGTCGCCGTGCATGATTCCCGGTTTCCACTGCGAGGGTCGATGTAGCTCAAGCCAATCCGCGACCGATTGCAGGCCCGGGATATCGGCCCCCGGATACCCCTCGTGCTTGGCATAGGAATCCAGCTCCTTGAGCCAACGGGGCACTTGGCGTTCCAGGAAGCCGTCGGGGTTGCCGTAGCCGTCAAGTCCCAGCGCCTGATAGTCGAGTGCACCCAGCGCGGCGATACCACTGACGGCTTCCAACCCCATCTGATGTCGGACATCCGCACTGCCGGCATGCAACTCCGGCAAGATGACCGAGGCATTGAAGCCGTCCACCGGTTCCATCAGGTAGAAGACCGCACCTCCCAGCACCGACTCATCGGTGCACGCCGCAATGAGCTCCGGTGCGGGAACCCCCTGCCCGCGTAGCGCTCCCAGCAATCGCGCCTCCCGACGGATCACATTGTTACTGGCCTCGCGCAGATGCTTTGGCGGCCGCCTCAACACGTATTCGCGTCCACCACGGGTAAAACGCACCATGATGTTCTGGGTGCCACCCGAAATCGGGGCGACATCGACGACCTCTCCCCCCGGCAGGCCCTGCTCATCCATCCAGCGCGAAACAACATCGAAATCAACGCTTTTTGGATCCACATGCTGAGGTGCGGCCATTACAGATTGCCCACCCGGTGCTCGAGCCGAGCCGCGACATGCGCCCGGGCCTTCTCGGTGAGCGCCGGGATGTGGCTCGGCGGGAACAGCCCCTCGTACGGGGCGTACTCCTTGAGCACCTCCTTGGCGATGGTGACCTTGTGTACTTCGGTCGGGCCGTCGACGAGGCCCATCACCTCCGAGTAGAGGAACATCTTGGCCAGCGGCAGTTCCTCGGACACCCCGAGGGAGCCGTGCAGGTGCAGCGCGCGCTGGGCGACATCGTGCATGACCTTGGGCATAGCGGCCTTGATGGCCGAGATGTCCTTGCGCACCTTGAGGTAATCCTGGTGCTTATCGATCAGCCAGGCGGTACGCAGCACCAGCAGGCGGAACGACTCCATCTCGATCCAGCTGTCGGCAATGCGCTCCTGTGTCATCTGCAATTTCGCGATGGTGCCGCCGCGGGCCTCTCGGCTGATGACTCGCTCGCACATCATGTCGAATGCCTTGCGAACCTGGGCCACCGTCCGCATGGCGTGATGCACGCGACCGCCGCCGAGGCGAGTCTGCGCGATCACGAACGCCGCACCCTCGGCACCCAGCATGTTCTCGGCAGGGACCCGAGCATTGGTGAAGCGGGTATACGCCTCGTCCTCGCTGAACCCGTGCACGGTGATGTTTCTGACGATCTCGACCCCGGGGGCATTCGGGTCGACGATGAACATTGACATTCCCTGATACGCACTGACGTCGGGGTTGGTCACAGCCATGACGATCCAGAAGGCCGCGTGCCGCGCCTCGGAGTTGAACCACTTCTCCCCGTTGAGAATCCACTCGTCGCCGTCGCGCACCGCAGTGGTCTTGAAAAGCGTCGGGTCGGACCCGCCCTGCGGCTCGGTCATGACGTAACAGGAGCCGATATCACCGTCCATCAGCGGCTGCAGGTATTTGGCCTTCTGCGCCTCGGTGCCATAATGTGCGAGGATCTCGGCATTACCGGTATCGGGCGCCTGACATCCGAATATCGAAGGGGCCCATACTGATCGGCCCAGAATCTCATTGAGGAGACCCAGCTTCAGCTGGCCGAATCCGGGGCCGCCCAGCTCGGGCCCTAAGTGGCAGGCCCACAGGCCGCGGCGCTTGACCTCCTCCTTGAGGGGACGCACGTAGTCCATCGCTTCGGTGTCGGACTTGTCGTACGGGTTGGCGAACACATAATCGAGCGGTTCGACCTCGGTGCGGACGAACTCGTCGGCCCAGTCCAACAACTCCTGGTACTCCGGGTCGGTTTCGAAATCCCATGCCATGTCAGTCACTTCCTGTCGGTTCGGGGTTCATCTAGAAAGTCAATTTGGACAGTTCATTTGGACACCGTCCAAAATCATGTCTGCGATACGTTTGGCGATCTGCGCCGGGCTCTTGCCGTCCGTGCGGTACCACACCGAGACCATGTTGAGCATGCCGAGGATGGCATTGGTGACCACGTGGTCGGCCGTACGAAACACCCCCGCCTGGTGTCCCTCATCGAGGACCCGCTGCCAGCAGCGCTGCAATTCGTCGCGCAATTCCTGCAGTTCCGCCGCGCGCTCACCAGTCAGCGCGGAACCGTCGCGGACCTGGATGGCGACCTGCTTGCGATACTTGACAATGAGGATGACGTAGGAGCCTATGAGTGTGCGCAGGCGCTTGGCCGGATGAGTGTTCATGCCAGCGATATGGGCTGCCTCGGTAAGCATTTCATCGATGTAGCTGCGCAGGATCTCCCACAGGAGTTCCTCTTTGGACCCGATGTGGTAGTACAGCGCGCCGCCGCGCACACCGGCCGCGGAGCCTATTTCCGCGACGCCCGTGCCGTGAAACCCCTTTTCCGCGAAGAGCTCCGTAGCCACGTCCATGATCCGCCGACGAGTCGCCGCGGCATCACCGTCGGAGGCGGGCGGACGGCCCCGGCGCGGTTTTGCGCCGGTTTCCGTCACAGGATGCCGCCGTCCAATCGGATCGTGCTCCCCGTGCAGTAGGCCGACGCCTCACTCGCGAGATACAGTGCGGCGCCAACGATATCCTCCGGTTCGCCGACTCGTCGCAGTGGGATGCTGGGAATCAGCGCCTCGGCGAATCCCTCTGGCCAGGCCGCCGCGATATCGGTGTTGAACAGCCCGCACTGAATCGTGTTGGCACGCACGGTCGGCCCGAAGCTATGCGACAACCCGAGAGTCAGGGCGTTCAATCCGGCCTTGGCCGCCGCGTACGGCAACGCCGTCGCATCGGGTCGCACCGCCTCAATCGAGCTGATATTGATGATCGAACCGCCGGCCCCCGCTGCCATCTTGGTGGCGATCGATGCCGACAACCGGAACGGGCCCTTCAGGTTGACCCCGATGACCTTGTCGAACAGCGCCTCCGATACCTGGTCCAGGCTGGCGTACAGCGGAGACAGTCCCGCGTTGTTCACCAGCACGTCCACCCGCCCGAACTCGCGGTACACGGTGTCGACCAGCCCATCGCACTGTTCCCAGGAGCTGACATTGCAGGCGACGGGGAGCGCGCGGCGGCCGTGCTCGGCTTCCACCTTGGCGGCCAACTCATTGCAGGAGTCGATCTTGCGGCTGGCAATCACCACATCGGCGCCGTGCGCCGCGAATGCCTGCACCATCGCCCGCCCCAATCCGCGGCTTCCGCCGGTGACGACGACGACCTTGTCCTGCAGCATCCGGTGCTCCCTCATTTAATGTGGCGATCGATACATTAAATGAGGGAGCACTAGGACCGCAAGGGGCCACCGCCCCGATTCAGCCAGCGAGCTTGTCCAGGAGCCGACTGATGACCTGTTCGGCTTTGTCGTCGGCGTCAACCAATCGGCAGTACATAACCGAGGCGATGTAGTTGGCGCGCGGCCGCGCAATCAGCCGACACGACCACTTTCCGGAATCGTTCTTCCGTGTCCAATTCACCTCATCGTCACCGGCGTGGATCACCTGAATGTGCCAGCTTTCGGAGCCGGTCGCGGTGTTGAGATCGCCGCGCACCCCGTCACACCGCTGCATCCGAGAGGAGAACTGCTCGAACTGCTGCTGCGCATTCGCCACGCTCTCGAACACCACCAGTGCATTACTGATCGTGTACTCCCGGACGCCGTCGGCGACCTTGGTCGCGGTCTGCACGCGAGCGGCGGTGAAGCTCAGGTACTGCTGACGGGTGGCCAGGGTGGCACCGAATGCACAGTCCGACACTATGTTCCCGTTGGCTAGCACGGTCTCGATCGGCACCACCTGCTCCAACCGAGGTATCCCCGTCACCTCGCCGATCTCCTCGGCGGTAAGCAACTTTTTCGCCATGATCCGCTGCTCGGGCTGCACCTTCGAGTAGAACGGCTTGGTGCCCTGGGGAGCCGCCGCAGTACCACCGACCGGGTGGGTACACCCGGACGCGAGAACGGCAATGCTGAGAAAAACGCCTGGTGCCCAGCGCATTACCGACACTCCGACAGCTTCTTCGTCAACCGGTCCAACACGTCACCCACCTTGTTGTCGGAACCATAGGTATCCCCGCACCCTCGAACCGGGTTTGCTAGAAGTGTAGCTACACCACCAGGGCCAGGCGCGGATCAGTGAGCATCGCGCCCAGATCCGCGAGGAATCTCGATCCCTGCTCACCGTCGACCAGCCGGTGGTCGAAGGACAGCGCCAGCGTGGTGACGTCGCGGACCGCGAGTTCTCCCTTCACCACCCAGGGGCGTTTGGCGACAGATCCCAGGGCCAGGATGGCGGCCTCGCCCGGATTGATGATCGGAGTGCCCGCGTCGACGCCAAACACCCCGATGTTGGTGAGCGTGAACGTTCCTGCCGTCATATCGGCGGGAGCGGTCTTGCCCTCGCGTGCGGTGATCACCAACTGTGCGATGGCGGCGGCCAGTTCATGCAGTGACATCGCGTTAGCGCTCTTGATGTTCGGCACCACCAGACCGCGTGCGGTGGCGGCCGCCAGTCCGAGGTTCACATAGTGCTTGACGACAATCTCACCGGCCTGCTCATCCCAGCTGGAGTTGAGCGAGGGATGCGATCGCAGAGTCAGCAGCACCATCCGCGCCACCAGGGTCGTCGGCGTGAGTTTGAGGTTCGGGTACTTGACCTTCAGTTCTGCGAGCAGCTCCATCGTCGCGGTCATGTCGACCGTGAGGAATTCGGTGACATGCGGCGCGGTGAAGGCGCTACGAACCATCGCGGCGGCGGTGTGCTTCCGGATGCCCGCGATGGTTATCCGCGTCTCCCCTCCCACCGGCGCCGCAAGGCCGGCCACCTCCGGTGCCGACACCCGGATCACAGGCTCCGGCACGGCCTGCGCCGTGAGGCTCCGAGTGTGGGCCTCCACATCCTGTCGGGTGATGCTGCCCCCGATACCCGTCCCGCTGATGTGTTCGAGAGCCACACCCAGTTCGGCGGCGAGCTTGCGGACCGACGGCTTGGCAGCCGGTAGAACAGTCTCCGGCGCGGGCGCCTCGGCAGGTTCCACGAGGGCGAGAGCGGCCGACCCCGCTCCTGTCACGCGACGACGCCGCCGCGTCTGGCCACTCGATTCCGACGGACCGTAGCCGACAAGGTTGGCGGGCTGGTCGGGTTCCGCGCCGGCCACCTCGATCGAGATCAATGGCGAACCCACCGCAATAGTGGAGCTCTCGGTCGCCTCCAGGGCCACTACCGTCCCCTCGTACGGGGACGGTAGCTCGACCATCGCTTTGGCAGTCTCCACATCGGCGAGCACCTGGTTCAGCTTCACCTCGTCGCCGACCTTCACCTTCCAGGTGATCAGATCGGCTTCGGTGAGCCCCTCGCCGAGATCCGGGAGTAGAAACTGTTTGACTGCCATGGATTTCGTCCCCTCCCTACGCGGCCATGGCGCGGTCGACGGCGTCCATCACTCGTTCGGCGTCGGGCAGATAGTGGTGCTCCACCTTGTTGGCGGGGTACGGAAGGGCGAAGCCGCCAACCCGCAGCACCGGCGCCTCAAGATGGTAGAAGCACCTTTCGGTGATGCGCGCCGCGATCTCTGCGCCCAATCCCATGAACACCGACGCCTCGTGAACCACCACCAACCGTCCGGTCTTGCGTACCGAAGCTTCCAGGGTGTCGAAGTCAACGGGTGAGAGGGAACGCAGATCCACGACCTCGATCGATATTCCCTCCTCGGCCGCCATTTCCGCGGCGGCGGAGGCAACGGCGACCATCGGCCCGTACGCGGCAATAGTGGCCCCAGTACCGGGCCGGACGATGCGCGCGGAGGAGAGAGGCAGCGGTTCGGCCCCTCCCGCGCTATCCAGGATCACCTCACCCTTCTCCCAGTAGCGGCGCTTGGGTTCGAAGAAGATCACCGGGTCGTCACACGCGACGGACTGGCGGATCATGTCGTACGCGTCCTGCGGCGAGCTGCAGGACACCACCCGCAAGCCGGCGGTGTGCGCGAAGTAGGCCTCCGGAGACTCCGAATGGTGTTCCACCGCACCGATACCGCCGCCGAACGGGATGCGGATGGTCAGTGGCATGCCCACTGCACCCTTGGTGCGGTAGTGCAGCTTCGCAACCTGACTGACGATCTGGTCGAAGGCGGGGTACACGAAGCCGTCGAACTGGATCTCGCACACCGGGCGGTATCCACGCATCGCCAAACCAACTGCAGTACCGATGATTCCAGACTCCGCGAGCGGTGTATCAATGACACGGTGGTCGCCGAAGTCCTTCTGCAGCCCGTCGGTGACCCGGAAGACGCCGCCGAGCTTGCCGACGTCCTCGCCCATGACGATCACCTTGTCGTCGTCCTCCAGGGCCGCCCGCAGGCCCGCATTCAGGGCGCCGGACATGGTCATTCTGGTCATGATGCTGCCTCCTCGAATCCGGCCAGGTACTCCAGGTAGTCGCGCCGTTCCGCGGCGACAAGCGAATGTGGTTCTGCGTACACGTGGTTGAACATGTCGGCGGCAGTCGGCTCGACCGTGCCGAGACAACCGGCACGCATGTCCGCGGCCACCGTGTCGGCCTTGGCCGCAATGCGCTGTTTCTCCGACTCACTCAGCGCCCCATGGCTCTCCAGGTACTTCTGCACCCGCGACAGCGGATCCTTGGCGCGCCATTCGTCGAGCTCCGCGGCGTTGCGGTACTTAGTCGGATCGTCGGAAGTGGTGTGCGGCCCCATACGGTAGGTGACGGCTTCGATAAGGGTGGGTCCGCTGCCCTCTCGGGCGCGCCGTAACGCCGACCGTGTTGCGGCCATCACGGCAAGCACATCGTTCCCGTCGACCTGGATTCCCGGGATGCCGAATCCTATGCCGCGGGCCGCCAGCGGCAGCTGGCTCTGCACTCGGACGGGCTCACTGATGGCCCACTGGTTGTTCTGACAGAAGAAGACAACGGGGGCACCGAAGCTCGACGCGAAGGCGAAAGCCTCCGAGACATCCCCCTGGCTGGTGGCGCCATCGCCGAAGTACGCAATGACTGCGGTGTCCGAGCCGTCGAATTTGGCCCCCATCGCGTATCCGGTGGCGTGCAGGGATTGTGCCCCGACGATGATCGCCGGTGCAGTGATGTTGTGGTCGCGGGGATTCCAGCCCGATTGTGTGGAACCGCGCCAGAACTGCAGCATGGCGGTGGGTTCGACACCACGGCAGTAGGCGACGCCGTGCTCACGGAAACTGGTGAAGGCGAAGTCGTCGTGCTCCAGTGCGCGCGCGGAGCCAACCTGTGCGGCCTCCTGGCCCAGCAGCGGCGCCCACAGCGCTAGCTCGCCCTGCCGCTGCAGTGCCGTGGCCTCGGTGTCGATGCGCCGCACCACGACCATGTCCTCGTACAGCGCCCTCAGCTGGGCCAGACCTTCCTCGTCCAGGACATCGCTGATCAGCGGCGTGTACGCCGGATTCTCGACCCGGTTGCCGTCCGGATCCAGAAGCTGGATGGTCTCCATAACCGCCTCGCCTCGCTAACGATGTGGTGCACCGCCAATGGATGACTGCCACCTTGTGGGTGTGCCATGCCTCACAGTGCATCAGATAGTCATACTGCGCAACCGATGCGTGTCGCATTGAGCATTCTGCGCATATTTGTTGGGCCATTCTGTGCGATACTGCGCGCTATGACCACTCTGGACGCCACTGATGCGAAGCTGTTACTCGCGCTCACGCAAACACCCCGCGCGTCCGGGGTCGAGCTGGCGCAGCGGCTCAATCTGTCGCGCAACACCGTGCAGGCGCGGCTAACCCGCTGGGACCAACACGAGGCGCTGGCCGGGATCGACCACCAGATCGTGCCGCGCGCGATGGGCTATCCGATGACCGCGTACGTCACCGCGCGCATCGACCAGCACCAACTGAAGGCCATCGGGGTGGCCCTCGCCGACGTGCCGGAGGTGGTGCAGGTGCACGGCCTCGCGGGCGCCGACGACCTGATGATCAAGGTGGTGGCCGTCGACAGCGACGACCTGTACCGGATCGCCGGAAACATCCTCGATATCCCCGGCATCGCCCGGACCTCGATCGCGATTGCGATGCACGAGTTGGTGGCATTCCGGATGACACCACTGCTGAGGCGTCTCGCCGGTGCTGAGTGACTAGCCGAGCCAGTCCAGAACTGCTGCGGCCGTCCAGGATTGCTGCATGCTGCCTAGGGGCGCGCCGGTGAAGGGCTCGTAGTACTCCGCGAACGACCCGTCGCCCGCTTGGCGTAATCCCTCCTGCCGCAACAGGAACGCACGCTCGCTCCATCCCCGCCGTTCGAACGCCCAACAGAACAGCCAGGTGAGCACCGGCCACACCGGGCCCCGCCAATACTCGCGCGGACGAAAGTCTCGCGACACCGGCGACGTCGAGGGCACCAGTGCATACCGCAGATCCGGGTGGCCACAGAACCGCGGCCCCTCCAACAGTCTCAGCAGTGCCAGCTCCCGCGGGCGCGGTAGACCGCCGGAGAGCAGCGGCGCGAACATCGCCACTGTATCGGTCGCCACCCACTTGCCGGTCTTGACGTCGAAATCCCTTGCCGCACCGTTACGTTCCTCGGTAGTATCGAGAACTCCGCGTCGAAACCGGTCGGCCCAGCCGTGCAGCTCTCGCACATCGGCGTGCGGCCGGGCGTGCTCCTCGCCGATGGTGGCCAACACTTCGCAGGCCACCGAGAAGATCGCCGAGACGAACACGTCCTCCATGACAAAGCTCATCGCGTCGGGCAGTCTCGCGTCGTCGTACCGCACCGATTTCATCTCTTCCAGCAGCCACAGGTACACGTCGTACTCGGAGTCCTTGGGGCGCTGCGACGGATCGGTGACGATCGCGGTGTCCTCGCGCACATACGCCGGCAGCTCGCCCGGAACTACGTTGGCGTAGGCCGCATCCCAACGCGGAGAGTTGTCCATCCCCGATTCCCACCCGTGATACAGAGTGATTCGACCGTGCCCGTTCTGGTCCCGTGTCTCGGCGAGCCAACGGTGCCACCGCATGAGATCGGCCCAGCGCCGGTCCAGGAATGCCTCGGCAACACCCCGCGCACTACGACCTCGACGGCGCGCGTGATCCAAGATGCGTTGTACCGCAATGGCATGTACGGGTGGTTGGGTGATCCCCGAGGTTTGGTATCCCGATGGCGCGTTCGCTGCCAGCTCTGAGGTCCGCCAGCGAGCGGGTCCGGGAAAGTACCCGTCGACCCCGTTGGCGAAGACGATATGCGGGATCATCCCGTTGGCCCATTGCGCCGAGAGCAGCGTGTCCAGTTCCGTGACCGCCCGTTCGACGCTCAGCGGCGCGAGCCCCACCGCCACGAATGCCGCATCCCAGCTCCACATGTGCGGGTACAGCTTGGGCGCGGCACTGGTCATCGTCCCCCGGTCATTCCCCCTGAGCAGGTATGCCGCGCGTGCGGCTAGCTGCGTGGGGGTGAACATCGGGTGGGATGGCATCCGTCCATTGTGGGGTGTACCCGACCATTCCCTCTCGTCGAATATCGACTTTTGGTGCGAAAGTGCGAGTAGAACCCGCCAAAAGTCGACATCCGGCATAAGAGGGCTAACGTGACGCGCATGCCTCTCGCTCTCATCACCGGTGCAAGCGGCGGCCTCGGTACCGCCATCGCGCGTGCACTCGCTCCCACCCATGAGCTCCTCCTGGGAGGCCGCCCGTCCGCGCGGCTCGATGAGCTGGCCGGCGAACTGGATGCCACCGCGTGGTCGGTGGACCTGGGGGACGAGGACGCGGTACTCGCCGCCGCCACCGATATCGGCACACTTGACGTACTGGTGCACAACGCCGGTGTGTCCTATCCGGCGACGATTGCCGATTCGGCGCTGGGCGACTGGCGAAAGACGTTCGATATCAACGTATTAGCACCCGTTGCACTGACCAAGGCGCTCCTTCCCGCCCTCCGCGCGGCGCAGGGTGACATCGTGTTCATCAACTCCGGAGCGGGGATCAACGCGCACGCCGGAATAGGTTCATACTCGGCGAGCAAGTTTGCGCTGCGCGGCTTCGCCGATGTCTTGCGCGCCGAGGAGCCCGCGCTGCGGGTGACCTCGGTACATCCCGGCAGGATCAGCACGCCCATGCAACAGGAGCTCACCGAACACGAAGGGCGCACATACAACCCGGACGAGTACATGCGCCCCGAGTCCGTCGCACAACTAGTCGCCGATGCCGTGAACCTGCCACGTGACGCCCGTGTTCACCAGATCGTGGTGCGCCAGAACTAGACGACCAGGTTCACCATGCGGCCCGGCACCACGATGACCTTCTTCGGGGTGACGCCCGCCAGGAACTCCAGCACCTTCTCCTCCGCAAGTGCCGCCGCCTCGATATCGACGGCCGGTGCGTCGGCAGCCACCGTGATGCGGCCACGCACCTTGCCGTTCACCTGAATCGGATACTCGACGGTATCGGCCACCAGCCATCGCTCATCGGATACCGGGAAAGGTCCGTGGGCCAGCGACTCGTCACGGCCCAGCTGGCTCCACAGCTCCTCGGCCAGGTGCGGCGCCAGCGGAGCCAGCATGAGCACCAGCGGTTCCACCGCGGCCCGCGGGGCACCCTCCGGGTACTCCTTGGTCAGGTGATTGGTGTACTCGATCAACTTGGCGGCCGCGGTGTTATTACGCAGCCCCGCATAGTCTTCCGTGACACCCGCGATGGTCTTGTGCAACACCCGCAGGGTGCCTTCGCTGTTCGACTCATCCAGGTTGCCTTCAGAGACGCGGATCTTGCCGGTCTCCTCGTCGACGACCGCGCGCCACACCCGCTGCAGGAAACGGTGCGCACCCACCACATCCTTTGTCGCCCAAGGGCGGGACAGCTCCAGTGGACCCATCGACATCTCGTACACGCGCAGCGTGTCGGCGCCGTAGTTCTCGCAGATGTCATCGGGTGAGATCGAGTTCTTCAGGCTCTTACCGATCTTGCCGAACTCTTGATTTACCTCGGCCCCCTGGTAGAAGAACTTTCCGTTCTCCTCGACCACCTCGGCGGCCGGCACGTACATCCCCCGCGAGTCGGTGTAGGCGTGGGCCTGGATATAGCCCTGGTTCAGCAGGCGCCGGTACGGCTCGCGTGAGCTGACATGCCCGAGGTCGTACAGCACCTTGTGCCAGAACCGCGAATACAGCAAGTGCAGCACAGCATGCTCCATGCCGCCGACGTACAAGTCGACCCCGCCCGGGTCGTCCGGGCCGTGCTCGGCCGGGCGCGGACCCAACCAGTATGCCTCGTTCTCCTTGTCGCAGAACGCTTCCGCATTGTCCGGATCGGCGTAGCGCAGCTCGTACCAGGAGCTGCCCGCCCACTGCGGCATCACATTGGTGTCGCGGGTGTAGTGCTTGAACCCATCCCCCAGGTCCAGCTCGACATTCACCCAGTCAGTGGCCTTGGACAACGGCGGCGACGGCTCCGACGCTGCGTCATCCGGATCGAAGGACACCGGTGCGTAGTCCTCGACCTCGGGCAGTTCGACCGGCAACGTGCCATCGGCCAACGCGTGCGGTCGCCCATCCTCGTCGTAGACGATCGGGAACGGCTCGCCCCAATAGCGTTGGCGCGCAAAGAGCCAGTCGCGCAGTTTGTATTCGATGCGCGATTCACCGCGCCGGTCGATGACCAGTCTGCGCGTCACCTCGGCCTTGGCCACATCGACGTCCAGCCCGTTCAGGTAGTCGGAGTTCACCAATGCACCATCGCCCGTGTATGCGGCCTGGGTGATATCTCCGCCGGAGATCACCTCTCGCACAGGCAGACCGAAGGCGTTGGCGAAGTCCCAGTCACGCTGGTCATGGCCCGGCACCGCCATGATGGCCCCGGTGCCGTAGCCAACCAGCACATAGTCGGCGATGAAGATCGGCGCCGGATCCCCGCTCACCGGATTGGTGGCGTACGCGCCCGTGAAGACGCCCGTCTTTTCTTTGTTCTCTTGACGTTCCAGATCACTCTTGGCGGCAATGGAGCGACGGTATTCCGCGATCGCCGCGCGCGGTGACTCCTGCCCGCCGGTCCACCGCGCATCGGTCCCGTCCGGCCAGGTGTCCCCGACCAGCGCGTCGACCAGCGGGTGTTCGGGGGCCAGCACCATGTAGGTGGCGCCGAAAAGCGTGTCGGGTCGGGTGGTGAACACCTCGATATCGCCCGCACCCGGCCGACCTTCTACGGCGAACAGCACCGAAGCACCCTGGGACCGGCCGATCCAATTGCGCTGCATGGCCTTGACCTTGTCGGGCCAGTCCAGGAACTCCAGGTCATCGATCAGCCGGTCGGAGTACGCGGTGATCCGCATCATCCACTGCCGCAACCGCTTACGGAATACCGGGAAGTTCCCGCGCTCGCTGCGACCATCCGAGGTGACCTCTTCGTTGGCCAGCACGGTGCCCAGTCCCGGACACCAGTTGACCACTGAATCCGATTGGTAAACCAGGCGATACGAGTCGACGAGATCCGCCTGCTCACCGGCACTCAGCTCGTCCCACGCCCCACCGTTGGTGGGCTTACGTGCACCTGAATCGAATTCGGCGACCAGCTCACGAATGGGACGGGCCCGCTGAGCGTCGGTGTCGTACCAGGCGTTGTAGATCTGCAGGAAGATCCACTGCGTCCACTTGTAGAAGCCGACGTCGGTGGTGGCGAAGCTGCGGCGTGAATCGTGGCCCAGGCCGAGCCGCCCCAGCTGGCGTTTGTAGTTGACGATGTTCGCCTCGGTTCGCACCCGCGGATGGGTGCCGGTCTGCACCGCGTACTGCTCGGCAGGCAGCCCGAATGCGTCGAACCCCAGCGCGTGCAGCACGTTGGCGCCGCGCATCCGATGGAACCGGGCGTAGACATCCGTCGCGATATAGCCCAGCGGGTGTCCGACATGCAGACCGTCACCCGACGGATACGGGAACATGTCCTGGACAAACATCTTGTCCGCGGGAACCGGTGTGCCATCGGTGGGTGCGAGCGATCCCACCGGGTTCGGTACGTGAAAGGTGCCGCGGTCGGCCCAGTCCTGTTGCCAGCGACGCTCGATCTGCCCGGCGAGCTGCGCGGTGTAGCGATGCTCGGGGGTTTCTCCAGAAGTACTGGCGGTGGGATCCTGCTGGGCTTCACTCACCCGTCAAGGGTAAAGGCGGCAGCTCAGGGACTGAAATCGCCGGTTTGGCGACGAGAGTTCATCACTCTGGTCACAATCCGGCCACTTCCGGGGGTGTCCGGGGTGGTTTCTCAGCTGCGCTCACTAACTTCGGGATCGCCACAAGACAACCTCACACCACGCACTGGACAGATCCGGAGGGACCAAAAGGTGACGACCATACGGTATTCAGTCAGATTCGCGGCGGCCACGATCTCCGTCGCGGCGCTGCTCGTCGGGACTGCCGCCGTGGCGCTGGCCGACCCGCAGCCGGTACCCGTGCCTCCCGCACCGGTGGCCACTCCGAACGCGGCCACCTCGGCTCCCGTCCCACCGGCGGCGACTCCCAATGCCCCGGCTGCCCCGAATGCCGCGGCGGCGCCCGCCGCGGCCACGAATCCGTTGCAGCCTGCGGCCCCGATCAACGGGGTGGCACCCGCTGCCGAAGGCACTCTGGCGGAGTTCTTCACATCCAAGAACGTCAAGCTGGAACCGCTGACCAAGAACAGCCATGGCGGCCCACGTATCACTATCCCCGTCCCGAGCAACTGGGCGGACGTGCCGGACCCCAACGTCCCCAACGCCTACCAGGTGATTGTCAGCAAGGCCAACGGCACCGGGCTGTACCAGTCCAACGCGCAGGTCCTGATGAGCAAGCTCGTCGGCGAATTCGATACCAACGAGGCCGTCTCGCACGGCCCTGTTGAGGTCAGGGGCTTGCAGGGCTGGCAGCCGACCGACGCCTCGCTGGTCACCTACCAGGGCTTTCCGTCCTCAGTTGTGGAGGGCACCTTCCGCCAGGACGGTGAAACCCTCAACACCTCACGCCGTGCCGTGATCATCACGCAGGGCAAGGACCGGTACCTGGTTCAACTCGCCGTCACCACCACCGTCGGCAACGCCATCGCCGAGGCCCCGGCCACCGACCTGATCGTCAACGGGCTACGCTTCGGGGATGCCGCACCGGTCACGGCGCCGGTAGCCGATCCCAATGCCCTCGCCGATCCGGATGCCCTGCCGGCAGCACCCCTGACGCCCGCTCCGGGAGCACCCGCGGACCCCAACGCACCGCCTGCTCCGGCACCGGGTATCCCCGGTCTGCCGCCCCTGCCCACCCTGCCTCCGCTTGTGCCTCCGGCGCCGCCCGCGGCATAACCTTTTCGACGCCGATCTGACACCCCTTAAACTGAGCGGGTGCTGACCGCCGCTATCGTGACCATTGCCCTCGCCGGGCTGCTGGCTGCGCTGGCGGCAGCGGCGTTCCTGCGCGCACCGCACGGCAGCCCGCAGCGCATGATGGCACCGGCTCAGGCCGCGGCCGCGGTCATTCTTGTGCCCGGCGCTGTCGCCGCGTTATTCGGCTCCACCACAATCGGTTTGGTGGGGCTGTTGGTGTGCTGCATTGCTGCCGTTGCGACGGTGAGTGCGGCAGCGTGGCAGGTATCGCGGTACACCACCGCCGCACAACAAATGTCGTCATCCTCGGGCGGCTGCGGTAGTTCCTGTGCAGGATGCCCGAGCACCGCCGCACGCGGCTCATCCGTGTGCGCACGGCCCTAACGTGTCCACTCTTTAGACACCGCCGCCACGACCTCATCGGAATCTGAGCGGTATTCGCCCACGTCCGCCCCTTTTTTGGTGTGATGTCTCCGAACACTCGCAGACGAGTGTGGTCAGAAAGGGAGCCGTGAAAGACACCAAACAGATGGTGAAGTTCATCTTCGTTGGTGTTCTCACCCTCGTTTCCGGTATCGCTGCATACATCTATCGCGATGACCAGCTGATGGTGGATCTGCTCACCGTCCCCCTGTTCACCGGCATCATCGGGTACATCACCAACTGGACCGGTGTGCTGATGCTGTTCGCACCCTTGCGTTTCTACGGCTGGCGCATCCCTGGGTTACGCACGCTGTATGCGTTCCTGCCCCGGCGCGTGCAGGTGATCCCCGCCATCACCTCCGACGGACGGTTCGGATGGCAGGGCATCGTGCCGTCGCGCGCCGAGAAGATGGCCAGCATCGCCGTCGACAAGAGCCTGGCCAAGCTCGGCAGCATCTCGGATTTCTATGAGCAGCTCGAACCGGACCTCATAGCCAATCACCTTGCGCTGATTGCCAAGTCAGAGATTCGCAGCGTCATCACCAAGATCATGGAGCGGGAAAACCCGCAGCTGTGGCACAACCTGCCCCCGGCGCTGCGGGAAATGATGTTCAAGCGCATCGAGAACCAGCTGCCGCAGATCGTCAAGAACATGACCGACCAGATCGGCGAGAACATCGGGCAGCTGGTCGACGCCAAGCTGATGATCATCCGGTACCTCACCGCACATCCCAAGTTGCTCAACGACATCTTCCGGACCATGGGCACCAAAGAGCTGCAGTTCATGCAGAACTTCGGCTTCTACTTCGGCTACCCCATGGGCTTCGTTCTCGTCGGGATCCTGCATTCCGTTCCCCACCACTGGTGGACACCATGGATCGTGCTGCCACTGGGTGGAATCGTCATCGGGTACATCGTCAACTACCTCGGCATCACCATGATCTTCGAACCGGTTCACCCCAGTAAATGGGTGCCGTGGCGTCAGGGTCTGTTCATCAAACGCAAGGCGGAGATCTCGGAGGAATACGCGCGCACCATCTCCGAGAACGTCATCACCCTGGAGAACATCGGCAACGAGATGCTCAACGGGCCGCGTTCGGACCGCACTCGGCAGATGCTGGCCGACGGTATCCGGCCGGCACTCGAGCAGGCCCTCGGGCCCGCCCGCCGCGCCATCCGGGTGGCCGTCGGCCGGCGCCAGTACGACCAGATCACCGAATCCGTCACCCTCGAGGCAACCGGCTTTGCACCCCTTGCATTTTCCGATCCGGAATTCAACAAACAACGCCAGGGCAAAATCGGCTCGTTCGTCTCAACCCAGATGCACAAGCTCTCACTCGACGATTTCAACGAGTTGCTGCGCTCGGCGGTCAAACAGGACGAGTGGTTGCTGTTCGTGCACGGGGCCGTTCTCGGGGCCGCCGGCGGCCTGGCGCACCTGCTGATCTTCCCACCGGCGGGATGACACATGCCCGAAACGACCTGACAAGATGATGCCCGATGACCGATAACACGCCCGTCCCCGCGCACAACAATCGCCAGGTACGGCCAGATCGCGTAGTCCAGGGCGTCGCCATGCTGGCCGCGAAAACCTGGTGGCGCGGCGTGAAGTGGTCGGCAGATATCGCCACCACCACGGGCACCAAGATCATCGACGATGTGCGTGCCGGGCGGTCGGCCTCCGATATCGCGCTGTCGGCCACCGAGCACGTCCTGGGAGCCGTTCGCGATGCGCTGCAGCTGCCATCCGATTCGAGCGGGCTCTCGTTCGTCAAACCGCAACAACCCACCCCGTCACGGGTCACCATCGACATCACCGAATCGGGCTCCCCCGACTGTGATGAATTGCGGCGGCGCGGAGCCGAATTGCTGCGGCGTTCAGCAGATGTCAGTGACGTCGAGGACACCCATCCCGCCTATGCCCGGATTCTCAATCAGCTGGCACCCGATGAGGCGCGCATTCTGCGGTTCCTTGCCGCGCACGGCGCGCAACCGGTGGTGGACGTGCGCACCAGCCGTCCGTTCGACGTCGGCTCGGAGATGATCGCCGAGGGCCTATCGATGGTGGCCGAACGATCCGGCTGCCGCTACACCGACCGCAACAACGCGTACACCAATAATCTCGTGCGGCTCGGCCTGGTCCGCGCATCGACGGAAGCGGTTGCGGCCGAGCGCTATCAGGTGTTGGAGGTGCAACCGGATGTCGTCGCGGCCTGCCGACGCGCGGGCCGCGCACACAAGACCGTCCGCCGCAGCGTCCACCTGACGCCGTTCGGTGAGGACTTCTGCCGGGCCGTCATCCCACCGGATCCATCGGTGGGCGACGATCTCTAGGTCACGCGGCGCGTAAGGGTCAGTTGCGGCTGACGTCGATGGGGTGCGTCGCCAACAACGACAAAGGCAGCGGCTGCCGCCGCAGCACCTTGGCCCATAGGTCGGCACACGCATCGGTGAGCACATCGGACGGGAGCGCCGACAACACGATCCAGTCGTCGCGCTCGACCTCACCCTCCAGCTGACCGATCGTCCAACCCGAGTAGCCGGCGAAGACCCGGATGCCCTCGACCAGCGGGGCGATATCCTCGGGCTCGGCATCAAGATCGACCATGGCCATGCGGCCCGCCACATGACGCAGACCCTTCACGCCGTCAATGCTGACTCCGGCCCGGAGCGTCGCCAGACAGAGCGCCGCATCCCGCTTGACCGGACCGCCGATGAACATCGTCTTGGGCTTGCTGGCGAGCTTGGCCCACTGTGGCAGTACGTTGTACACCGCCGTCTCGCTGGCCCGGTTGAGCACCACGCCCAGCGTGCCGCCGTCATTGTGCTCGACGATGAAGATCACGCTGCGCCGAAAGGTCGGCTCGAAGAGATTGGTATTGGCGATCAGCAAGGTACCCGCGCGCAGGCGATGTGCGGGGGGCGCCATGTACCCCTCGCTGTATGCCTCGCCCTCATCGGGCTCGTCCCCATGCGCCACCTCAACATCATGACACCGTTTGCCGTTTCATGACTTGTGCTCGGCTAACCGCTACACATTTGTAGTGTGGGCGTTAAGTACTCTGCCTAATTCCTATCGCCAATTCCCTAGATGCCCCAGCCGACACCACGAAAGCGACTCACATGACTCCGCGCCACTCGCCGCTGAGTCTGTGGCGCGCGATCCACGATCTCCCCGACTTCGGGCGGCTCGTGTGGGTGCGGCTGCTCACCCAGTTCAGTGACGGCCTTTTCCAGGCCGGGCTTGCCGGTGCGCTGTTGTTCAACCCGGAGCGTGAGGCCGAGCCCTGGGCGATCGCCGGGGCGTTCGCGGTGCTGTTCCTGCCGTACTCGGCGATCGGTCCGTTCGCAGGTGCGCTACTGGACCGCTGGGACCGGCGCACCGTCCTGATCGTCGCCAACCTGATTCGCGTGCTGCTGGTGGCGCTCGTCGGCATCGAACTGGCCTTCAGCGCCGACGATGTGGTGCTGCTGCTGGGCGCGCTGATCGTCAACGGAGTCACCCGATTCGTGACATCGGGTCTGTCTGCGGCACTCCCCCATGTGGTGCCGCGGGATCAGGTCGCGACCATGAACTCGGTGGCCACCGCCGTCGGCGCCAGCGCCACCTTTGTCGGCGCCAATTTCATGCTGATGCTGCGGGCTGCCTTCGGCGCCGGAGACTTGGGCTCTGCCACAGTCATTTTCCTGGTGATCGTGCCTGCGACGGCGGCGGCGTGGGTCGCCTCCGGATTTTCCGGCGACCGGTTGGGCCCCGATGACACGGCGCGCGCCGTACACGGCTCGGCCTTCTATGCGGTGGCCACCGGATGGATCCATGGAGCGCGGACCATCGTCAACACACCGTCGGTGTTCGATGCACTCATCGGCCTCGCCGCACACCGATGGGTGTTCGGGATCAACACCCTGCTGGTGCTCGTCCTGGTACGCAATACCGAGTCGGTGTTCGCCGGGATCGGCGCGGCGGCATTGTTCCTGGCGTGCACCGGCATCGGCTCGTTCCTGGGGACGATCTCTACCCCCGCCCTGCTGCGGCGGTACGGCCGCGGGCGCACCCTCGGGATGGCGCTCGGCGGTGCGGTCGTCCTGCAGCTGTTGGCCTCGGGTTTGTACATGCCAATCCTGCTGGGTGCCGCGTTCGGTCTGGGAATGGCGGGGCAGGTGATCAAGCTGTCCGCCGATGTCGGGATGCAGACCAACGTCGACGATGCCCTCCGCGGACACGTTTTCGCCGTACAGGATTCGCTGTTCTGGGTGACGTTCACCGCCGCGATGAGCGTGAGCGCCGCCTTCATCACGCATGCGCACTGGCTGGCCCTCTCCGGAGCAGTGGTCTACTTGATCGGCCTGCTCGTGCATATGACCCGGACCCTTTGGCCCACTCCGGACCAGCCCGACACAGAAGCTCTGCCCACCCAGCCCGACCCTGAGTCTCTGCCCACCCAGCCCGACCCGGAAGGACCAACCCGTGACCTCGACCGCTGACGCAGTCATCGACGACCTGCGCGACGAGAGCGATGGGCTCGATGCCCTGGTGGCACCGCTGTCCGAACAAGGCTGGGCCCAGGACACTCCCGCGGCGGGCTGGACCATCGCCCACCAAATCGCCCATCTGCATTGGACCGATGCCCAGTCGCTGCTGGCCGTCACCGATCCGGATGGCTTCGCCAACGAGCTGCCCAAGGCGCTGGCCGACCCACTTGGATTCGTGGACAAGGCCGCCGAGGAAACCGCACAGACTCCGCCCGCCGAACTACTCATCCACTGGCGCGATACTCGAAACCAACTGCATGCGGCGCTGCGCGCGGTGCCGGACGGTGTGAAGATCCCCTGGTACGGGCCGCCGATGAGCTCGGCTTCCATGGGTACCGCACGCTTGATGGAGACATGGGCGCACGGCCTTGACGTCGCGGATGCGCTCGGGGTGACAACCGTACCGACCGCTCGCCTCAAATCCATTGCCCATCTTGGTGTTCGGACCCAAAACTATGCGTTCTCGGTGCATGGACTGCCTGCTCCCGCCGAACCGTTCCGGGTCGAGCTGATCGGCCCCGAGGGCGATGCGTGGATCTGGGGCCCCGAGGACGCGGCCCAGCGGGTCACCGGTTCGGCCCTCGACTTCTGCTACCTGGTGACCCAACGGCGTCCGCGGGCCGAGCTGGATCTACAGGCCATCGGCGAGGACGCCGAGAAATGGCTGTCCATTGGACAGGCATTCGCCGGACCTCCGGGTTCTGGTCGCGGATAGTTTTCGGTGTTCCATCGCCGGCTCTACCCCTCGGAGGCGATGTTCGCGGATAACCGCAGCACTGTCGCGTATTCGGCATTCGGAACCGGTGCGCTCGATATCGCAGCCCTGGCAACCGCCTTCCACGCGCTGTTGACGAGCCATCCTGTGCTGGCCGCCGAGATCATTCCCGCCGGAAACGGATACGCGTTGCAGCACGCTCCCCGCACGCCCGCGCTGCGGGTGGGAACATCCACCGCCCTACCACCGGAGGGCTTCGCCGTCGTCGACCCCGACGCGGTATGCGCCGTCGATGTGGCCCAGCACGGCAGTGACTTTCGGCTGACCTTGCTGACGCACCACAGCATCGCCGACGCCGCCGCCTCGCTGCGGTATCTGGAGGCGTTGTGCGCGTTCTACACCCACGTGGTCGAGACGGGCTCACCCGGGACCACCCCTTCGCATCCACTGGCCATGTCGCTGGAGCAGTTCCTCGCCGCCCGCGGGGTCGACATTCCGCGGCCTGACCAGACGACGCCACCGGAGCCCGCTTCGGAGGCCACCGCGGCCGTCCTGATGCGGCACGGACGCACCCGGCTGGGACGGGATGCCACCGCCCATTTGTTCGAGGTCGCACGCGCGTCCGGCCTCACCGTGCATGGAATCGTCTGTGCCGCGATCCTGCTTGCCGCGCACGATCTTTCATGCTCGGGCGGCCCCGTGCCGTTCAGCGTGGTGTCCTCGGTGGACCTGCGCACGCGAATCGGACCGCCCATCGCCGCCGAGGCCGGCACCGTCATCCAAGGCGCGGACACCGCAGCGATCGAGGTACTGCCGGAGGATGACCCTGTGCGCATCGGACGTGCGGTCCTGGGCTCCCTCGCAGATGGCCTTTCCCAACGCGCCGTGCATCAGGTCTTTCTGCGACCACGGGACATCTGGCGGCAACCCGTCACGAATCCTCTTATGGTCACCAACTGGGGGCGTATTCCCACTCTGCGTCTGCCGGAGGGCGTGCAGATTCACGACTTTCGCGCCTCCGCAAGCGGTTCACGCACCAGTCGGGCCGCGGTGGCTCCGCCGACTTTCTTCATCACCACCTGCGAGGGACGGCTCAGTCTCGACCATCCCACATGGGTGGCGGACGAGTCCGACCCCACGCTCGCATGGACAGGTGCGCTAGGGCGATCCTTCGACCGGATCCTCGGCTGACGGCCGCGGTGGTCCGAGGGGTCGCGACGCGTCGGCGGCTCCGTCCCCGTTGGTATCGGTGAGCTCGACATCCCAGCGGCCGTCGCCAGTCGTGTCGACGTACACAGCCACACCGGAATCGGTTGTACGGTAGGCTCTTTCGGCATCACCGTCGCCATCCATATCGAGCAGCCGCTCGGGTGTCCCGTCTCCGTCGAGATCGGCTGCGCCGCCGGGGTGTTCGATCCCGTCAAGGCCGAACCAACTGATCGATCCGCTTCGTTCCACGTGAAACACCCAGGTGCCCAGACCATCATCGGTGAAGTAGGTCTCGGGCGTGCCATCGTTGTCCACATCGAGGACGCTGTGATCGGCCGATCCGTCGCCGTCGGCGTCCCACATCATGTCGTCGAACACCCCGTCACCGTCGAAATCCAGCCGCACCGCATCCAGTACCCCGTCACCGTCCAGGTCAGCGTTGGGTGGCGCATCCCACGCGGTGACGATGCCGTCGCCCGCACCAAAGCAGTAGTCCATACCTGATATGAGCGCCCCGCCTGCGCGGCGGTTCCGTCGTCTTCGGGCATGTGGATAACCGCGGAGACAGAACGTGCGCTGATTTCGGTTCACATACGTGGGAGGGGAACTGCAGCTGTTTGGTTCCATCCGTAATCTCTGACCCCGTGGACGCCCCTACCCTCGCGCTGCTTCTCACCGCCGCGTCCGCCGCCGGCTGGGTCGACGCAGTGGTGGGTGGGGGCGGGCTCATCCTCATCCCGATACTGATGCTCATCTTCCCCGGGATGGCTCCCGCCACCGCACTCGGAACCAACAAACTCACCGCGCTGGCGGGTACCGCATCGGCCGCTATTCGGCTCTTCCCACAGACGCCCCTGAACTGGCGTCCGCTGCTCGGCGCCTTCGTCCTCGCGGCGGCCTTCGCCAGTGCCGGCGCCTACACCGCCTCGCGGCTACCGGCATCCGTCTTCAAGCCCGTGGTGCTCGTCCTGCTGGTGGCCGTGGGACTGTTCGTCGCGACGCGTCCCCAATTCGGAACCACGGAGGCCGACACCCCCCGTACCAAGGCCGCCACCCTGACCGCACTCACCACTGCCGCCGTCCTCATTGCGTTCTACGACGGCATCATGGGCCCGGGCACCGGGACATTCATGATCATCGTGTTGACCGCCGTCGCGGGGATGACGTTCCTGGAGAGCTCGGCCACCGCGAAGGTGCTCAACTCGGGAACCAATGTCGGGGCGCTCATCGTCTTCGCGTCCCAGGGGCACGTGCTGTGGCTGCTCGGGCTGGCCCTCGGCCTCGCGAACATCGCGGGTGCCCAGCTTGGCGCACACATGGCACTTGGGCGCGGAGCCGGATTTGTCCGCGTGGTGCTGCTGGTGGTCGTCGTGGTGATGGTGGGCAAGCTGGGCTACGACATGCTCGGCTGACCGGACACACGAGCAAGCGGGGCTAGCCGCTGCGACCCGCCCACCACTCGCGCAGAGCCTCGACCGCCTCGTCATGATCGAGCGGACCCCGCTCCAGCCGGAGCTCCTTCAAGAACCGCCACGCCTCCCCGACAATCGGCCCGGCCGGCACACCCAACAGCTCCATGATCGCGTTACCGTCGAGATCGGGCCGCACCCGCGCCAGATCCTCCATGGCCGCCAGCTCGGCGACGCGCTGCTCCAGCCCGTCGTAGTTGGCCTGCAGCCGGGCCGCGCGTCGCTTATTGCGCGTGGTGCAGTCAGCGCGCACCAGCTTGTGCAATCGCGGCAACAACGGCCCGGCATCGGTGACGTACCGGCGCACCGCCGAATCGGTCCACTTGCCGTCCCCGTACCCGTGGAACCGCAGATGCAGATACACCAGCTGCGAGACGTCTTCGACCATCTGCTTGGAGTACTTGAGCGCACGCATCCGCTTACGCACCATCTTGGCGCCGACGACCTCGTGATGGTGAAAGCTCACGCCACCGCCGTCCTCGTGCCGGCGGGTGGCCGGCTTACCGATGTCGTGCAGGAGCGCCGCCCACCGCAGCACCAGATCGGGGCCATCGTCCTCAAGATCCACTGACTGTTCCAGCACCGTCAGCGAGTGTCGATACACGTCCTTGTGCTGGTGATGCTCATCGATGGTCAACTGCATCTCACCGACCTCAGGCAGCACCACCGCACCGAGCCCGCTCTCCACCAGCAGATCGATTCCGGCGACCGGATGCGCGCCCAGGATCAACTTGTCCAGTTCGGCCTGTACCCGTTCAGCGGTGATCCGACCCAACTGATCGGCCATCTCGGTCAGCGCCTTACCCACCCGCGGCGCCACCGCGAAACCAAGCTGAGAGACGAACCGGGCCGCCCGCAGCATCCGCAGCGGGTCGTCACCAAAGGAGATCTCGGGAGCCGACGGGGTATCCAGTACCCCCGTACGCAGCGCCTCCAAACCGTCCAGCGGATCGCAGAACTCCCCGGGTCCGTCCGGCCCGATCTTGACCGCCATCGCGTTCACGGTGAAGTCCCGGCGCACCAGATCGCCGCGGAGGCTGTCGCCGAACACCACCTCTGGGTTCCGCGTCTGCTGGTCATAGCTGTCGCTGCGGAACGTGGTGATCTCCACCCGCTGCCCCTTGCGCGCCACCCCGATGGTGCCGAAAGCGATGCCGGTGTCCCAGATGGCCTCGGCCCAACCCGTCACCAGTTCCTGCACCTGCTCGGGGCGGGCATCCGTGGTGAAGTCCAGATCGGTGCCTGCCCTGCCCAGGACGGCGTCACGAACACTCCCGCCCACCAGGTACAGGCTGAAACCCGCCGAATCGAAGAGTGCCCCCAACTCCGACAGCATCTTCTTGTGCCGGTTCAGGGTCACCAGGGCGGTGGCCAACAGCTCGGCGGTCGGTATCGATTCGGGCACGTCGGGCAGCCTACCGGCGCGTATCGCGAGGGCTCTCAGTAGCGGGAACTACCATCACATGGGTGTCTGACTCCTCCGGCGGTTCCCGCACGGGTGGGTCGTCGGACGAGCCCAACGGCTCAGCGCGCGGCAGGGGGTCGCGCCGCGGTCGGCGCAACCGATCGCAGGGTCGCGCACAGGGCCGGGCGCAAGGCGCCCCCACTCCGACGCCCTCCCCTACAGCTGGCGGGGCTCATGGAACCAGCGGGGCCAAGGGCTCCGACGGAAAAGGTCGTGGGCGCGGGCGGGCGAAGGGCGGCACCGCGGGAACCTCGCTGCGTACTGTCCGCGAAACCTCGGCGGGCGGTCTGGTGATCGCCGGGATCGACGGCCCCAAGAACGACCAGGTCGCCGCCCTGATCGGACGGACCGACCGCCGCGGCCGGATGCTGTGGTCGCTGCCCAAGGGCCATATCGAACAGGGCGAGACAGCCGAGCAAACTGCCATCCGCGAGGTGGCCGAGGAGACCGGAATCCGCGGCAGCGTGCTGGCCGCACTCGGCAGCATCGACTACTGGTTCGTCACCGAGGGCCGCCGCGTACACAAGACCGTGCACCACTACTTAATGCGCTCCCTGGGCGGCGAGCTGTCCGATGACGATGTCGAAGTCACCGAGGTCGCCTGGGTTCCTCTCGACGAGCTGCCCACCCGCCTGGCATACGCCGACGAACGACGTCTGGCCGAGGTGGCCGGAGACCTCATCGACAAACTGCACTCCGGGGGCCCCGCGTCCCTGCCACCCCTGCCCCAATCCTCGCCGAGGCGCCGTCCTCAAACGCACTCCAGCACGCACAGGACACCCGGCCGGCGTACCGGCCGCGGACCACAACAATGAGACGACTCACCCCTCGCAGCGCCACGCGCGTGACAGCGGTGCTTGCCGTCCTCGCGCTTGTCCTGCTCGGCACTCCCTGGTCGACGCCACGCGCCCATGCCTACCGCGACGGGCAATTCCTCAAGGTCCTCATCGACGAAGTGACACCACAAACCGTCACGACCGCCGATCCGACGGTGACGGTGCGGGGCACAGTGGCCAATGTCGGCGATCGCCCCGTCACCGACGTGGTGGTCCGGCTGGAACGCGCCGACGCCGTCGCCACCCGTGCCGAGCTGCGCGCGAATCTGCACGGCCGCCACGACCAGTTCCGCCCCGTCGGCGAATTCGTCACCGTCGCAGGGACTCTCGAACAGGGGCAGCAGCGTCCCTTCACACTCGCCTTCCCGCTGCGCGGGGGTACCGGACCCACCTGGAACATCGACAAACCCGGGGTATATCCCGCCCTCGTGAACGTCAACGGCACCCCGGATTACGGGGCCGCCGCGCGGCTCGACGACGCGCGTTTCCTGCTACCGATTCTCGGGGTTTCGCCACCGGCCGGTGAGTCCCCCGAACCGGAGGTCGCCCCCGATACCTCTCGCCCGGTAGGCCTCACACTGCTGTGGCCCCTGGCCGACCGTCCCCGGCTCGCGCCCGGCCAGCCCGGCGGCCCCACACCGGTGCGGCTGCTGGACGATCAGCTTGAGCGGTCCCTTTCCCCCGGAGGTCGGTTGGACGCGCTGCTGGGCGCCCTGGAGTTCGCCACCGACGCTGCCGTCGACCCCAAGGGAGATCTGGGCCGCACGGTCTGCATGGCGATCGACCCCGATCTGCTGGTGACCGTGAACGAAATGACGCTCGGCTACCAGGTTCTCGACAATTCGGCCGATCCCACCGGTCCCGTACATCCCGGTACCGGACAGGGGCTTGCCGCCGGGTGGCTCGACCGGCTGCGCGCACTGGCAAAACGCACGTGTGTCACACCGCTGCCCTACGCCCAGGCCAGCCTCGATGCGGTCGCACAAATGGCCGACGAGGGCCTGTCCCATCAGGCCACCACCGCCGCAGCGGATGTCCTCGACCAGATCCTGGGAATCGGAAGCCTGCGCGGCGCCACCCTCCTTGGGGACGGCCACCTTTCGAATGCAAGCATCGACCTGCTCACCGGACAAGGGCCCACCGTCGCCGTGTCCGCCCTGCCCTCGGACCAGGAGACACCGCCCGATTTCACCCCTCGCCGGGTATCCGACACCGTCGTGGCGGCACCCTTCGACCCGTCGGTGGGCGCCGCGCTCAGCGCGGCCGGTCGCGCGCCGACCACCCCCGAATACGTGCCCCAGTCGCTCCGGTTTGCGCTGCAACACGATTCGCGTGTCGCGCGAATGCAGGATGCGCTCGGGGCGATGGCCTGGCAGGCGCTCACCCCCCAGGAGACCCCCCGCCAGACGATCCTCCTGCCTGCGGCCACCTGGGATCTGTCCGATGGCGAGGCCCGCGCGATCCTGTCTGCCGCATCCACCCTCCTGCACGCCGGACTCGCAATACCGCGTCCGCTGCCAACGGTCATCGGCGAGGACCGCGCGGGCGCCCAGGCCAATCCGGTGGACACCGCGTATGGGGTGGCTTCGTCCGGCAGCGTGGATGATTGGGTGTCACAGCAGCTGGGTGACGAGGTCCGCCGACTGTGGGGACTCACCGCAGCGCTGACCGTGGACGCCCGCACCGGACTCACGGGCACCCAGTACACCGATCCGCTGCGTCAGGACGCCCTGCGGGCCGTGAGCCAGAGCGTGCCGTCGGATGCGCGTGACGACACCGCCCGGGAACGGCTCGCGGCCATCCGCCACACGGTCAGTGATCTGTTCAATGCCGTCACCGTCGTCAATCCGGGTGGTTCCTACACACTGGCCACCGAGCACAGCCCGCTGCCGTTGGTGCTGCGCAACGAACTTCCGGTGCCGATCAGGGTCACCCTTCGCGCCGAAACGCCGGCCGGCATGAGCGCGACCGATGTTGGTGTACAAGAGATTCCGCCCGGGTACCTGCCGGTGAAGGTCCCCGTGGAGGTCAACGTGTCACAGCGCATGGCTGTCGACGTGACGCTGCACACGCCCGACGGCCTGCCCTTGGGCGATCCCGTGCGTCTCTCGGTGCACTCCAACGCGTACGGCAAGCTGCTGTTCTTCATCACCATCAGTGCCGCCACGGTGCTCTTCGCGTTGACGGGCCGGCGTCTGTGGCACCGGTTCCGCGGTCAGCCCGACCGCGCAGACCTCGACCGGGGTGATGAGGCCCCCGCAAGCGGGAGGGACCCCCAGCTGGCGCGAAGAGCGACGGGCCCTGATGAATCGCGGCACCCGTGAGAGAGCCGCTCGACCCGTTGCCCGATCCCGAATCCGACGACACGATCGACGAGCTGTCCGACGCAGCGGTCGTCGCGCATTCCGGCTCCATGGCAGTGGCGACCCTGGTCAGCCGCGTCACCGGATTTATCAAACTGCTGTTGATCACGGCCGCCCTCGGCGCCGCATCCGCCAGCGCGTTCTCGACCGCCAACCAGCTGCCGAACATCATTGCCGCACTGGTGCTCGAGGCCACCTTCACCGCCATATTCATCCCGGTGCTCACCCGCGCGGAACGGGAGGATGCCGACGGCGGACAGGCCTTCGTCCGCAAGCTGCTGACCATCGTGACGACGCTGCTGTTGGTCACGACGACGCTGTCGGTCCTGGCCGCACCGCTGCTCGCCTCACTCATGCTCGGTAGCGACCCGAAGGTCAGCACGCCGTTGACCACCGCGCTGGCGTATTTACTTCTCCCGCAGATCTTCTTCTACGGGCTGTCCTCGGTGTTCATGGCGATCCTCAATACCCGCAATGTATTTGGTCCACCAGCGTGGGCTCCGGTGTGGAACAACGTCGTCGCGATCGTCACCTTGATCCTGTTCTGGCTGATGCCCGGCGAGCTCACCCTCGACCCGACGCGGTTGAGCGATCCCAAACTCCTGGTGCTGGGCATCGGCACCACGCTCGGTGTGGTGGCGCAGGCCGCGGTGCTGGTGCCCGCGGTCCGGCGCCAACAGATCCCCCTGCGGCCACTGTGGGGGCTCGACGACCGCCTCAAACAGTTCGCCGGTATGGCCGCTGCCATGTTCGCGTATGTGGCCATCAGCCAGCTGGGGTTCGTTATCACGAACCGGATTGCCGCCGGCGCAGCCGATTCCGGCCCCATCATCTACAACCAGACCTGGATGATCCTGCAGCTGCCATACGGGGTGGTCGGCGTCACCATTCTCACCGCGATCATGCCCCGGCTCAGTCGGAACGCGGCCGCTGAGGACATCGGTGCCGTACTCGGTGACATGTCTCTGGCCACCCGGCTGACGATGACTGTGCTGATTCCGGTGGTGGCGGTGATGACCGTCGGCGGTCCGGCGATGGGACCCGCGCTATTCGCCTACGGGAATTTCAGCCTCGCTTCCGCACATTATCTGGGGCTATCCATCGCGCTGTCGGCATTCACTCTCATTCCGTACGCCCTTGTACTGCTACAGCTCCGGGTGTTCTATGCGCGCCACGAGGCCTGGACGCCCACGCTGATCATCATCGCGATCACCACGGTGAAGATCGTCGCCTCGGTCATCGCACCGCACCTCACCGACGATCCGCGCATGGTCGCCGGTTATCTCGGCACCGCCAACGGCATCGGCTGGGTGGTGGGCGCCATCTGTGGATACCTGCTGTTGCGCAGAAGTATGGGACGCACCGCCGGGCCGCTCATCGCACCGGAGGTGGCCCGTACGGTTCTGGTCTCGCTGGCTGCCTCTGCGACGGCGGCGGCCATCGGCCTGGCCATCGACCGCGGATTCGGCCTAGATCTACTCACCCTGCGCGGCGGCGGCCTGGGCTCGATTCTGCGGCTGGCCATCCTCGGCATCGTCATGCTCGGCGTCACCTTTGCGCTCATGGTGGCGGTCAAGCTGCCAGAGGCGCTTAGCGTGGTTTCTGTGTTGCAGCGCCTCCTGGGTCGTCGCCAGGGATCGGGCGCCAATGATCACGCTTCGGTCATGCCCAACTCCCCGGCGCCATCCCTGCCGTACCCTGATACCGCAAACAAACCACCGCGCGGGGACGGTGCCGACGCGAGGAAGGGCAGGGCCGTGACCGACACTCCCGGATCATCTACCCGGCCTGTTCCTACCCAGTCTCCTTCCGGGGGTGCTCTCTCCACACCCGTGATGCCCGGTGCTCGCATCGCGGACGGTCGCTACCGCCTGCTGACATCGCACGGTGGCCCGGAAGGGCTGCACTTCTGGCAGGCTACCGATACCCAGCTGAATCGACCGGTGGCTCTCACCATCATCGACGGAACCGTGTTCAGCCCCGATCAGGTGCAGGAAGTCCTGTCGAATACCTTGCGGCTCAGCAAGATCGAATCTTCGGGCCTCGCCCGCGTGCTGGATGCCGTACGCGAGGGAACCGGTGGCATCGTTGTCGCGCAATGGGTCCGCGGCGGTTCGCTGCGCGAGGTCGCCGACACCCAACCGTCCGCCGTTGGTGCCAGCCGGGCGGTCCGGTCCTTGGCAGAGGCTGCTGACGCGGCCTTCGAGGCCGGGTCGGCGCTGAGCATCGACCACCCCGACCGCGTGCGCATCAGCATCGATGGGGACGCCGTGCTGGCGTTCCCCGCCACCCTGTCCTCGGCGAGCGCGGACGAGGACGTGCGCGGCCTGGGCGCCGCCCTGTATGCGCTGACCACCCGCCGCTGGCCGCTGGCCGAGACCGGCCAACCCAGCGGGCTGGCCACCGCCAGCCGGGCTCCGGACGGTCGACCGGTCGAGGCGCGGGTCGTCGTGCCCACCGTCCCCGCAGCGATTTCCGATGTGGCCGCACGCGCGTTGAGCGATGACCCCGCTTCCGCCGCCGGCCTCCTCGACGAATTGGAATCGGCCGTCGCGAGCGTCGACCACACAACCATGCTCGAACCTGCGGCCGCGGCATCCACGCAGGCGCTGGACATCGGCCGCCCCCGCGGGTTCCAGGGTCCGGCGGACGCAGCTGACGACGACGAGGAGCCCGAGGATTCCGAAGACGAGGACGATCCGGAGGATGCGGCCCGCCACCGCAAGATCTTCCTGATCGGTCTCGGCGTGGTCGGGGTCCTCGTCATCACCCTGTGCATCGCGCTGGGTGTCTGGGTCACGCGGATCTTCGGAGACGTCGGGCCTCTCGACAAGATCAACATCGGGATCGGATTGCCGACCCAGTCCTCGAACGGCGACACAGCGGCGGCGGGTAGCCCTGCCAAGATCACCCAGGCAACCGTGTTCCCCCCAGGGCCCGACGCGGATCAGCCGGGCAAGGTGGGCATGGCGGTGGACGGCAACGCCTCCACGTCGTGGACGACCGATACCTACACCGACGCCGATCCCTTTCCGACGCTCTTCAAACCCGGGGTGGGCCTGCTGCTCGATCTGCAGTCCGCCAGCGCTCTGAGCAGCGTCACCATCGAATCGCACAGTGTCGGAACGCAAGTGCAGATACGGTCTGCCGACTCGGCCACACCGGCCTCCGTCAACGACACCAAGGAGATTTCCGCCACCACCACGCTGCAGCCCGGCAAAACAACGATTCCCATCACCAGCAGCTCAAAGGTCTCTCATGTGCTGGTGTGGATCAACAAGCTGGGCTCCACCAACGGTGATCACCATGCGGAGATCAGCGAAATCACCGTCTCAACGGCGTCCTAGCTGCGCGGTCGTCTGCCAGTCGAGCAATTACCGAAAGGCCTTCGGTATCGATCCCGCAATTACAGCCCTATATTTTTCGCGGTAGTTGAAACCCGATGGCAACCTCGAAATTGTCCGTTGAACTGCGGTTCATGTTGTTCAGTTACGCGTATCACTGTTACCGATTGTTGAAACTTGTATAACAGTTTGCTACAGGGGCGTCCCGTGGTCGACGACACACCACATTTTTGATTACTGTGCGCGTGTGGGCATGGATCAGGGGGTTCTCACCGCACCTCAACACTCGGACGCCGAGTTGTTGGCTGCCCACGTCGCCGGCGATCCGTCAGCTTTCGAACAGCTGTTCCGCCGTCACCACCGCCGCCTCTACCGACTCGCCCGGGCTACCAGCCGCACCCCCGAGGATGCCGCCGATGCGCTCCAGGAGGCGATGCTGTCGGCACACCGCGGGGCCGCCAACTTCCGCAATGACGCCGCCGTCACCAGCTGGCTGTACCGCATCGTCGTGAACGCCTGTCTGGATCGCCTGCGTCGCAATAAGGCCCACGTCCCCATCGAACTCGAAGATGAGCTCTACGCCGTCGAGGACCCCTCGACCCACGTCGACACCTCGATCGTCATTCAGAAGGCCCTGCTGCGCCTGCCTCCCGAGCAGCGCGCCGCCGTCATCGCGGTCGACATGCAGGGATACTCCGTTGCCGACGCGGCTGAGCTGCTGGGCATCCCCGAGGGCACGGTGAAGAGCCGCTGTGCGCGTGCTCGCGCACGCCTGGCGGTCGCCCTGCACTATCTCGACAAGGCCGGCTCGGTCGAACCGGAAACCATCGACTACTAGCCGTGTGCCACCGTGTCACGATCCGCCTACGAATTGGGCCATGGGCGTGGCGAACGGTAGCTGGATATGGGAACAATGAACTCAAATGGTCAGCGAGAATCCGGACGGTCCCGATGGCGAAGGTAACCTCGACAAGGTGAACCTCGCTGAGGTGCCGCTGTCACTAGAGGTCCTGGCCGAACTACAGGCCGGCGTCTACGACGCCGGCGATACCGACATACTTCGGCAACGCGCAGAACAAGATAGGGATGCGCGCAGTACCTTGGCCGCCCTCGACCAAGTGCGCGCCGATCTGGCGGTGTGGATGGACAGCCCGGCACCCGATGTACCCGGGTCCGTGGTCGACGACATCGTTGCCGCATTACGCGCCGAGACATCCAAGTCCACGTTGCCCGCGGTAGCTGCGAACGCCGTTCGCCCCGCCAACCCCAGCCTCAACCTCGTCACCGGTTCGGTCCCACTGGACCATCGCCGACGCCCTGCGGCAAAGCGTCGGTGGATCGCCTACTCCACCGCAGGGTTGGCGGCCGCAGCCTGCGCTGCCGTCGCCGTCACCCTCATCGCACAGAACGAACGACGCGTTTCCGAGACCACCGCCGCTGTGGCGGGTCCGTCGCTGTCTCAGCAGACCGCCCCCCAGACAGGTGCCCCCGTGGCGCCGAACCTGCCCGCGACGCGTGCCCGGGGCGTGACAGCCTTCCCGATCTCAGGAAATGAGATCACCGCACTCGTCGGCCGCACCCCCGCGTTCGGCGATCTTGCCGATGCCGCGAAACGTGCGTCCTGCCTCGCCGGGCTCGGCTTCGAGGCATCGACTCCGGTCCTCGGCGCACAGACTCTCGACATCGATGGCCCCGCGGTGCTCATGGTGCTGCCCGCCGAACGGCCGGGTGAACTATTGGCGGTAGCCGTGCGGCCGGGATGTAACCAGTCGGATCCTCAACGGGTGGCCCAGACCCGCCTCGGCGCGACGCCCGGCCGCTAGACCGCGCCTACCACCCATCCCACCCGCGTGGAACATCCCGCTCTAGGCTGTTGTTTCAGCACTCGCATGACCTCATCAGATGAGGGAATCAGATCGGAATCAGAAGGGAACCGCATGGCAGGGGTTGCACCGTCGGCTACGTCGACCGAGACCGAATCGGACGTCCACGAGCTCATCATCATCGGCTCGGGACCCGCTGGGTACACCGCTGCCGTCTACGCGGCCCGCGCCCAGCTGAAACCGATCGTGTTCGAGGGCACCCAGTTCGGCGGAGCACTGATGACCACCACCGAGGTCGAGAACTACCCCGGGTTCCGCGAGGGGATCATGGGCCCGGACCTCATGGACCAGATGCGTGAACAGGCCATCCGGTTCGGTGCCGACCTGCGCACCGAGGACGTCGACGAGGTCTCCCTGCGAGGTCCCGTCAAGAGCGTCACCGTGGGTGACGAGGTTTACCGTTCGCGGGCCGTCATCCTGGCCATGGGTGCCGCACCGCGGTACCTCGGCGTACCCGGCGAGGACACCCTGTTGGGCCGTGGCGTGAGCTCCTGCGCCACCTGTGACGGCTTCTTCTTCAGGGATCAGGACATCGCGGTCATCGGCGGCGGCGACTCCGCGATGGAAGAGGCCACCTTCCTCACCCGATTTGCCCGCAGCGTGACACTTATCCACCGCCGCGAGGAATTCCGCGCCTCCAAGATCATGCTGGAACGCGCCTACACGGACCCCAAGATCACCGTCCTCACCAACACCAAGATCGCCGGGGTCGAGGGCACCGACTCGGTCACCGGGCTCAAACTGGAGAACGCGCTCACCGGTGAGTCTTCACAACTGCCCGTCACCGGGATGTTCGTCGCCGTCGGTCATGACCCGCGCAGCGAACTCGTGCGCGACGCCGTCGACGTCGATCCCGACGGGTACGTGCTAGTGCGAGACCGCAGCACATTCACCTCGCTGGAGGGCGTGTTCGCCGCCGGAGACCTCGTAGACCGGACCTATCGGCAGGCGGTTACTGCTGCCGGAAGCGGTTGTGCTGCAGCCATTGACGCCGAACGGTGGCTCGCCGAGACGGCGCATTCCCAGACCCTCGTCGAAGCCTAGCCTCGTAATCACTGATCAAAGGAGAATCATGAGCGACCACGCGACCGTGACGGTCACCGACGACTCGTTCCAGGAGGACGTCGTCTCCAGCAATAAGCCGGTGCTTGTGGATTTCTGGGCGACCTGGTGCGGGCCCTGCAAGATGGTGGCCCCCGTACTGGAGGAGATTGCCAAGGAGCATGGCGAAGCACTCACTGTCGCCAAGCTCGACGTGGACGCCAACCCGGATACCGCCCGCGCGTTCCAGGTCACCTCGATCCCCACGCTGATCCTGTTCCAAAATGGTGAGGCAACCAAGCGGATTGTCGGCGCCAAGAGCAAGTCCGCGTTGCTGCGCGAACTGGACGGGGTCGTCTAACCGGCTCGACTCGCACCGGTTGAAGGGCACAGGAGTTTCGCCCATCGCCTAGGCATCTGAGACAATATTGCGGTCCCGATGACGGACAGCTGTAGCCCGGGTCGGTGGCAGTGCGGATTCCTTGCGAACGGCTGCGAAAGGCTGAGTATGACGACAGGCGCGTCGAACATTCGCCACGGCGATCGAGGCCCGGCTGTCACTGAGGTCCGCGAGGTCCTTTTGGCGCTCGGATTCCTGGCGGACCCCGACGAAGTCCTGGCGACCGGTCCACTGGTCGTGGTGGACCATTTCGACGCGACGCTGCACGACGCCGTTCGGGCGTTCCAGCAGCGCCGTGGCCTGCTCGTCGACGGTGTCGTCGGTCCCGCGACCTACCGCACCCTCAAAGAAGCCTCCTACCGACTCGGGGCGCGCACGCTCTTCCACCAGTTCTCGGCGCCCATGTACGGCGATGACGTCGCCACCCTGCAAAAGCGCCTCCAGGATCTCGGGTTCTACACCGGCCTGGTGGACGGGAACTTCGGACTGCAGACCTACAACTCGCTCATGTCGTACCAGCGGGAGTACGGGATGACTGCCGACGGTATCTGCGGACCCGAGACGCTGCGCTCCTTTGAACTGTTGGGCCGCCACGTCACCGGTGGTTCCGCGCACGCGATCCGCGAGACCGAGCACGTCCGCAACGCCGGCCCGCAACTGTCGGGTAAGCGCATCGTGATCGATCCCGGCCTTGGCGGGGGCGACCACGGCCGCATCGTGCCGGGCCGCGAGGGCCCCACGAGTGAAGCAGATATGTTGTGGGACTTGGCGAGCCGCCTCGAAGGGCGGATGACCGCGATCGGGATGGAGACCTACATCTCGCGTGCCATCCAGAACAACCCCACCGATATCGAGCGCGCCACCTACGCCAACAACGTGGGTGCAGACCTGATGATCAGCCTGCGCTTCGACTCGCAGCCTGCCGTGGTCGCCAGCGGCGTGGCCTCCTATCACTTTGGCAACCTGCACGGTTCGGTATCCACCATCGGCCACATGCTGGCCGACTTCATTCAACGAGAAGTGGTGGCGCGGACCGGGTTACGCGACTGCCGTACACACGGTCGCACATGGGACCTGCTGCGCCTTACCCGGATGCCCACCGTGCAGGTGGATATCGGCTACATCACCTCACCGAACGACGTCTCCATCCTCAGCGGCGCACACTATCGCGATATGGTGGCCGAATCGATACTGGCCGCGGTGAAACGCGTATACCTGCTCGGCAAGAACGACAGGCCCACCGGCACATTCACTTTCGATGAGCTGCTGGCCCACGAACTTTCCGCAGGCAGCTAGTCTCCGCGCAGCACCTCGATGGCGCTCGCGGGGCAGATATGCGCCGCGTCGGCGGCTTCCACTACTTGATCCTCCAGTAGCGCCCCTGTGATGAGTGGCATCGCGATGCCGTCGGCATCCGCACCGAACAGACCCGGATGCTGCACAATGCAATACCCCGAACCCATACACAGATCCTGATCGACGGTGATCGTGAACCGCTCGCCGTCTGAGCTGCCCACGGTCACGCCCTCGTCAATGTGACAGGCAGACCGCCGTCGATAGTCACCGAGAAGTTGAAGTGATGCTTAGGTTTCCAGCCCCCCGGCAAGGTAAGTCGGTACCGCTGAAAGATGATCGACAACAGGAACTGCGCGTTCATATAGGCCATGCCCGTACCGAGACAGTGGTGCCTACCCGATCCGAAGGGCATGAATGCCAACCTTGGCCGGCTCTTGGCCAAGGCCTCATCCATAAATCGGTTCGGATCGTAGGCGTCCGGGTCCGCCCACCACCGTGGATCGCGATGTATCGAGTAGAGCGATGGGCCGACGATCGTGTACTGCGGGATGAAGTACCCGCCAATAACATCGTCTTCCATCGCGAACCGCGGATTGAGCGGGTGGCCCTGCAACCGTTGTCCCTCATCGAAACACGCCTTCGCCCAAGCCAATTTGGGCAGATCCTCCGGTGTCGGGACGGCGCCTTCCAACAAGTCCACCTCTGTGTAGAGACGCTGGAGGTGATCGGGGTGCGACAGTAGCAGTGCGAGCGTCCAGGACAACGACGCCACCACCGTCTCGTATCCGCCCGCCATCAGAATCATCAACTCCATGCTGAGATCCCGTTCCGACAAAGGACTTCCGTCGTCGTAGGTGGCCTCCAGCAAGAGACTCAACAGGTCTGGCGTGTCGACGGGATTCCTGCGGCGCTCTTTGATCAGCTTCCGAGTCAGTCGGCGCAGTCTCCACATCGACCGGGGCGCGGTGTCCCGCCCGGGCATGGGAATCAGCCTGGGCAACGGACTCATCATCGTCACCGACGCCATCAAGGACATGAACGTCCGCAGATCAACATCGGTTTCGTGGATTTCCTGCGCGGTGATCGACGACGAGAACATCGCCCGCAAGAACGCCGGCAAGGTGACCTGCGCGATGGCGTGCTGCAGGTCCACCACCCCACCGGTGTTCGCCCACTGCGACCACCCGTCGATTCGTCTGACGAACTCGTCGGCGATAACCTCGGCCACCCGGGCCAAGTGACGCCGCCCGAACATCGGCATAAGCATCCGGCGACGCTGGCGGAACTTCTCCCCCTCCAACATCGGAATCGCCGCTCCGATCAATCCCATCGCCGCCTGGCCGGGACCGATCATGCTGTACCGGCCGACGGGATCGTCCATCACTTGGCTCGCGTAGTCCGGATGATTCACCACGATGATGCTGCCGCCCACCGGGAACGGCACGCGATAGATATCACCGAATTCTTGGGAGCAGCGCCGGAAGAATTCGAATGGTTCGCGCCGCATCTCCAGGACGCTGCCCACGATGGGCAGACCGACGGGCCCGGGCGGGGTGAGCGTCGGACTCCCCACGCCGCGGACCACGCTGGAGGCCAGTGGAATCGATCCGCGGGTGATCCACAACGGATCGTGCCGCAAGGACGCGAATCTTCCCTGTGCCCTGGCAGTTTCGTTGACCTCGCGCACTGTTGGATTCATCGGCAGGGGCCCCCACTGCCCCGCCAGCTGGCGAGGCAGGCTGAGATCTGCTGCCGAACTGTGGCTTTGCGAAACCGCGGGCGCAATCGGACAGGCTCCGTCACGTGACTCGGCAAGCGATGGCTGCGAGGTACTCATTCAGTCTCCTTTCCGGAGGTTCCGATTACGCTGCAGGTACGGGCTGTCTGGCGGCTGCGGTACGCGCCGGTCCCAGCACCTTGGCGCCGACCTCGTCCCGAAAGCGTTGACACGTGGGCGAGTACGCGACGATGACGACGGCCAGCAGATTGAGTGCCGTGGAAAGAAGGGCCAGCCCCCACGACGGCACCGGTGCCAGCCCCAAATGGATCGCGAAGTAGTTGGGCAGCGTACAGATGATGGTGTACGCGAGATAAGCACCGGGCGCAACAAAAGGGATAGCGGCCCAACGGTATCCCCGCATGTGCGGTCGTATCACGACAAGCACCCAGGCGATCATGACCAGGAATCCGCCGTTTTGCACGAGGCTGGGCAGCGGCACGCCGAGGACCAACGCGTTATTGCTGTAGTACTTCATCACGCCGAAGTGGCTGTTGACCATCTCACCGATGCACTCGAAGATCCCGAATACCAACGCGAACACGATGAGCGTTCGGGCGGCCCATCCCCTTTTGATCATCTCGTACACCACCAGTGCGGTCGGTGCCGTGCCCACCCACACCAGCGGGACGAAGATCGGCAGCGGCCGGTCCGCGATGGTGACGTAGGGCAGAACATTGGTCATGTATGTCGTGGCACCGATGATGTCGAGCCACGGCTCAACGAAGTACGGCAGAATCGTCACCCCGCTGAGCATGACCAGCCAGTACATCAACGCGTCCTCGTGCTTGCGCAGCGTCATCCACCCGACCCAAACAAGCGAAATCACCAGGCACACAACGAGTACGGCGACCACCATCCAGGCCCACCAGGGCTCACCATGAATGACCGGTGGCGGCCCCCATTCCGTGCCTGTGCTCAGCCGTGTCATCCCGAGTGTCCTTTCGCCGCCGTAAAGAAGTTGCTCCGGACACTAATGTCTTGTTTGGGAACATGTCAATCATTTCAAGACAAACCATTCCGTACAACGACATGGGTGGCACGAGAGCGCTTCGATCGGCTATCCTCGGCCGCATGGTGGACCCATCGGGACCGCCGATCCGGATGGCAGATCGGCAGCGCGCTCGGCGCAGTGAACTCGTCAAAGAAGAGGTTGTCGATGCCGCCCTCGCCGAGTTTTCCGAGCGCGGCTACCACCAGACCTCGATTGCGCACATCGCGGAACGGCTCGGCACCGGTCACTCGATGTTCTATCGATACTTCGCGAACAAGCGAGATATCCTCGAACACGCGGTCCAGCACGCCACACAGCGCACCATCGAAACACTCGCTCAGACCGTGCCCGGTCAAATCACGTCGTTAGACGAATTCCATGATTTCGCAGTGAATCTCGGGCTTGCGTACATCGATCTGGTGGTGGAGGACCCCCGCCTATCGCGCTTGCTGCTGCAGCAGGGCGCCGCGGTGGACAAAGAGATGACCGATCAGTTCTGCCGCGTATTTGACACCGGCGCTTCAGTTCTCGCTGCTCTACTACGCGATGGGATCGCTTCCGGATACGTCAGGCAGGATATCGACGTCGAAGCTGTTGCGGATTCGGTGGTGGGTATTCCGCTGGGCCTGCTCGCCCGCTACGGGCACGACCCTGATCAGGCGATCCTTGCCTCAAGAGTGCGTGCAACCGCCGATCTCGTCTGCCGGGGGATCGCCGTCTCGGCACAGCCACTCGACGGCTAGAGCCCGGCGCCCACCACGGGGCCTGCCCCGGCCGGTTGTGGCACGTGAACGGACTCCAGCAGTCGCTCCAACGCCGCCTCCACCTCGGCCTTCCAGCCGATCCCGCTATCGAGCTCCATGCGTAGCCTCGGGAAGTGCTGATGCGGTGCCACGACCGTGAAACCCACGTCTTTCAAGAAGTTCACATCGATCATGCACTGCTCGATGGTGCACTCCCCCAATACATCCGCTGCTTCCGAATGCCTGACCGTCGATAAACCTCCCGGGCGAAGAGGATCCGGCACCGATCCCCCGCATAATTCCAACGCCTCGCTGGTACGACCGAACGCTTCCAACGCGCGCACACCACGGCGCACCAACTCGGTCACCACGCTGGCGATAATGCTGTGCGGCAAGCCGTCTGATTCGTGCCCCGGCTCCACCCCGAGGGAGGTCAACAGGATCGCGTCCGCACTGACTGGTGCCGTCGGGAACAACCGGGCGCGCGGCACCACACCGGGTGGAGCGTAGAACGCGTACCCCGCGGTGGTGGGTCGGGTCTGTGGACCGGTCACCGCGAGCTGACCGCACGACCCCCACTCGAGCATGACCATCGACAGCCACGCTTCCTTCTCGAACTCGGGGTCCGATAGGTGCTGACGATCCCCGACGGTAGCGGGGTCCACCTCCCAGAAGACACACCGCCGGGCGTGCTTGGGCAGCTGCTCGAAACCATCGAGCCGCAAGGGAACGATCCGAGCCGACACTGGTCTTGCACGCCTCCACGTCCGGTCACCATGGTGCGCGGTACGCATCGTGCGTCCGGCAACCCTTCAAGGATAAGCGAAATTTCTCGTTTGGCACCCGGCAGCCGCATCGCGAGGGCCCGTGTCCGCCGCGCCGACGACAGCCGAGCACATCATTGCCTCGCAGAACTGAAAGCTCTTACCTACCAACCATTTTCGTGACTGGCATGCTTCCGAACGAGATTGAAACGGGTTACACGTCACTGTGACGTTTCTCCCCTGTGGGCTAGGACGTTGCTTCGCCGGACATCATCTCGACAATTCGCTGCAAATCCTCGACCGAACCGAACTCGACGACAATCTTGCCCTTGCGCTTGCCCAGGCTCACCGTCACGCGGGTGTCGAAGGTACCCGACAGCCGCTCGGCGACATCCTGGAGGCCGGGCATCTGGATCGGCTTGCGCCGCGGTGCCGGTTTGACAGCATCGCTGCGGTTCGCCAGCGTCACCGCCTCCTCGGCGGCACGCACCGACATCCCCTCGGCCACGATCCGAGCCGCCAGCTCCTCCTGCGCCTCGGCCCCACCATCCAGGGCGAGCAGCGCGCGCGCGTGTCCGGCCGACAGCACGCCTGCCGCGACCCGCCGCTGCACCGCGATGGGAAGACGCAGCAGGCGGATCATGTTCGAGATCACCGGTCGCGAACGACCGATCCGGGAGGCCAGCTCCTCATGCGTCACGTCGAACTCTTCGAGAAGCTGTTGGTAGGCTGCCGCCTCTTCCAAGGGGTTCAGCTGTGCCCGGTGGATGTTCTCCAGCAGCGCATCGCGAAGCAGGTTGTCGTCTGCCGTCTCCCGGACGATCGCCGGGATGGTCTCCAGACCCGCTGCCTGGGTGGCGCGCCACCGCCGCTCCCCCATGACGAGCTGGTAGTCACCACCCTCCGCCGTGCGCACCACGATCGGCTGCATCACGCCGAACTCACGGATGGAGTGGACCAGCTCGGCGAGGGCCTCCTCGTCGAACACCTGGCGAGGCTGCTTGGGGTTGGGCTTGATGGCAGTCACCGGAATCTCGCGGTACACCGCGCCGATATCGACCGTCGGCGCAACTGCGGCCGCCGAACCACCGCCGATGACGACATCGGCCGCCGCGGCACCCAGCCCTGGACCCGCAGGTGTGGGCGAGCCGTCCGTCGGTGCCGTGGGAATCAGCGATGCCAGACCCCGGCCGAGTCCGCCCTTACGCCGTGGTGGCGACTGGCTCATCGGTTACCTCTCCTCGTCACGCATGCGACTATCTTCCCGTACCGCAACCGGCTCATTGGGGACCACTCGCCGACGGTCCTGGCCGCTGCGCGAGCTCACGTGCGGCATCCAGATAGCTCAGCGCACCACGCGAACCCGGGTCGTAATCCAGGACGCTGGTCCCGTACCCGGGGGCCTCGGACACCTTGACGCTGCGCGGGATGACCGAGCCAAGCACCTTCGGACCGAAGTGGTTGCGCACCTCGTCTGCCACCTGATCGGCGAGCTTGGTCCTGGCGTCGTACATGGTGAGCAGAATCGTCGACACATGCAGGGCCGGATTCAGGTGTGCTTGGACGAGTTCGATATTGCGCAGCAGCTGACCCACACCCTCCAGTGCGTAGTACTCGCACTGGATGGGGATCAGCACCTCATTGGTGGCGACGAGTGCATTAACCGTCAGCAGACCCAACGACGGCGGGCAGTCGATGAAGACGAAGTCGAAAGTGTCGGCGGGAAGGCCGGCGATTGCGGTGCGCAACCGTCCTTCGCGGGCGACCATCGATACCAACTCAATCTCGGCGCCGGCGAGGTCGATCGTCGCCGGGACACAGAAGAGGTGCTCGCTCTGCGGGCTGGTCTGGATTGCTTCTTGGATCGAGATCTCCCCGAGGAGCACCTCGTACGAGGACGGGGTGCCCGCGCGGTGGTCGGCGCCCAATGCGGTGCTCGCGTTGCCCTGTGGATCGAGGTCGATCACCAGAACGTTGAGCCCCTGCAGCGCCATCGCAGCGGCCAGGTTCACCGCGGTGGTGGTCTTTCCGACGCCACCCTTCTGGTTGGCGATCGTCAGCATCCGGCGCTGCGCCGGCTTCGGGAGTCGGACCGATCCCTGCTTGATTTGGGTGGCGCGTTGAGCAGCGGCACCGATCGGGGTGTCCGACTCTTTGAACTCCGCGGGTGATCGGCGACCGTCTCCCGGTGCGCCGGTTTCACGTGAAACATCTGGCGGTCCGTGCTTGTCGCTACTCACAGTCGTCTCCTTGATCGGATGCTCACCGGCTCCGCTTTCGCGGACCGCCGCGGGTGTCTCCCCGCCGACGGTCTCCGTCGCATTCTTTCCGCCGCGCGACCACCACCGTGGTGGGCGGATCGAGGTACCGCGTGCCACACTGCACCACCCTCACATCGTCAGCGCCGAGCAGGCTCAGCGCACTTCCGTACTGCCGCACTTCTTCATCGGCGCGATCGCCTTTGATCGCCAACATGCGTCCGCCGATCCGCACCAAGGGAAGAGACCAGCGGCCGATCTTGTCCAATGCCGCGACCGCCCGGGACGTCGCCGCGTCCGCTTCACCGACCGCCGCGATAACACTCGGCTCCTCCGCCCGGCCGCGTACAACCGACACGTTGGTCAGCCCGAGCCGCTCAATCATTTCACGGAGGAAGTCGGTCCGGCGCAGCATCGGCTCGACGAGAGCTATACCTACGTCGGGGCGCGCGATGCCCAACGGGATGCCCGGAAGACCCGCGCCGCTCCCGATATCGATCACGCGCTCCGCGGGCTCGAGCAGCTCCCCCAAGACGGCGCTGTTGAGAATGTGGCGCTCCCATAATCGGTCGGCTTCACGGGGTCCGATCAGGCCCCGCTCCACACCGATGGTGGCCAGCGCGTCGACGTACTCCACCGCGACAGGGAGGCGGTCGCCGAAGACTTTTGCCGCAGCCTCCGGCACCGGGAGAGTCTCGCCGTGTTTCACGTGAAACATTCCTCCCGGAGCGCGGCCGCTGAATTACATGGGTGAGATTTAAGTGCGGTCAGTCGTGCAGGATGACGACGCGACGCGACGGCTCCACGCCCTCGCTCTCGCTGTGCACACCATCGATCGCGGCGACCGCGTCGTGCACGATCTTGCGCTCGAACGGAGTCATCGGAGAGAGCTCCTCGCGCTCCCCCGACTCCAGCACCTGCTTGGCGATCTTCGTGCCCAACGTCGCCAACTCATCGCGGCGGCGGCCACGCCAGTTGGCGACGTCCAACATCAGACGGCTGCGCTCACCGGTCTTCTGCTGGACAGCCAGCCGGGTCAGTTCCTGCAACGCGTCCAGCACCTCGCCCTTGCGGCCAACGAGCTTGGTCAGATCACTGCCGCCATCGACGCTGACGATCGCGCGGTCCCCTTCGACATCCAGATCGATGTCGCCATCGAAGTCGAGGAGATCCAGGAGCTCTTCCAGATAGTCGCCGGCGACCTCGCCCTCGGCAACCAGACGCTCTTCGAGACTGCCGCGCGGCTCAGTGTCCAGCTCGGCATCCGGCTCGGTGTCCGGCTCGGTGGCAGCCTCCACCGTGGTCTCTTCGGCCGTGGTCTCTTCGGCCTGCGTATCGAGATCGGTCATCGTTCTTCTCCCTCTGTCACGCCCGTGCAGGAACGCGGGCGGTTAGCGCTTGCGGCGACGGTCCGGCCGGGCACCCGGCTTCGGGGTGCGGCTGGTCGCGCCTGATCCATTTGTCGAATTCGGGGAAGCCTGTCCCCCGGTGTCCTCGTCCGTTCCATCGGACCCCGCGGTACTTACAGGGTCGTCTGTGTCGTTCTCGGACTCGTCTGTTTGTTTGGTCGGCTGGTTCTTCCCACCACGCGCCGGTTTGGCTCCCGGCTTCGGGGCGTTGGCTGCTCGCCGTTCCAGATCCGCCTGCTTCTTCTCTTCTTCTTCCTTGGCGATCGCGTTGAAGACGTAGTGCTGCTGCCCGAACGTCCAAATGTTGTTCGCCACCCAGTACAGGATGATCGCGAGCGGCAGGAACGGTCCGCCGACCACCACGCCCAGCGGAAAGACGTACAACGCCAACCGGTTCATGATCTGGGTCTGCGGGTTCGCCTGTGCCTCCGGGCTCTGACGCGCTATTGATGCCCGGCTGTTGAAGTAGGTGGCGACACCGGCCAGGACCATCAACGGCACCGCGACACCGGCCACGGCCCACCTATTGAATTCGGTGAACGCGTCCAGACCCGTCGTCTGAATCATGGTCGCGCCCAGCGGCGCACCGAACAGATTGGCGTCCAGGAAGTTGGCGACGTCGCCCGCGCTGAAAATGTAGTTACCGGTGGCGCGGTTCGCCTCCACCGACATATGTACTTGTCCGAAGCCGCCGGTAGTTCGGTTGAACGAACGCAGCACATGGAACAGCCCCAGGAACACCGGAATCTGCGCCAGCATCGGCAAGCAACCCAAGATCGGGTTGAAGCCGTGTTCACGCTGCAGCTTCTGCATCTCCAACGCCATGCGCTGGCGATCGTTCTTGTACTTCTTCTGCAGGGCCTTGATTTGTGGCTGCAGCTCCTGCATCTGCCGAGTCGTCCGGATCTGCCGCACGAACGGCTTGTACAGAATCGCGCGCAGGGTGAACACCAGGAACATCACCGACAGCGCCCACGCGAAGAAGTTCTTGGGCCCCAGCAGGTACGCAAACAGCTTGTACCAAACCCACATGATCGCCGAGACCGGGTAGTAGACGAACCCGAGGCTGAACCAATCAAACATCCGCTGTGCTCCTCTGCACGCTCACGTGCTCTCGGCCCCGAACAACTGGGCCCCCATGCTTCGTATGACGGTCGGGAATCGGATCCCATCCACCGTGGTGCCACGGACCACACTTCAGTAGGCGGATCGTCGCCAACCAGCTGCCGCGAATCAGGCCGTGCACACTCAGCGCCTCCACCGCGTACTGGCTACAGGTCGGCATAAATCGGCAACTCGGCAATCGTGTCGGGGAGATCCAGGTCTGATACAGACGGATCAGAAAGATCACAGCCCTGGCCGGGCGGCTTTTCATCGTTGCCGCTTCTGTACGGGTTCCTGTGGTCGTGCAGACCGATCGATCCCGTCACGCAATTGCTGACGCAGGCTCGCCGATAGTGCGGTTCCACTGCTGGGCAGCGCCCTGATCACCATTCGATCCACCGGCTCAAGCCTGGGAAGTATTTCCGCGGCAACATGCCGAAGTCGGCGCGATACCCGGTGACGCACTACCGCTCCACCGACCGACTTCCCGACGATCAGACCGACTTTAGGGCCTTCGACCTGCCCACACTCGGAGCCCGCACAACCACGCTGCAGGTGAATCACCAAGTCCGCGTGGGCACTTCGAGCGCCACGCTTGACGGTCTGCCGGAATTCGGATGATTTCGTCATCCGGTGTCGAGTCGGTAACACCGACTACCTACCTGCGCCCGAAACTCAGGCGGTCAGTTCCTTGCGGCCCTTACGACGCCGGACCGCAATGATCGCGCGCCCGGCGCGGGTGCGCATGCGCAACCGAAAACCGTGGGTACGCGCGCGACGCCGATTGTTTGGCTGGAAGGTCCGCTTGCCCTTTGCCACCGCAACTACTCCTTCATGTCCTTCACGTTCTCAGCCGGGATCACCCACGCCGTTCATTCACGACGCATGCGATGTGCTGAGACGTATCAGTCCGTTGGTACTTCTCACTCGCCACCGGCGCGGTACCTACGGAATCCTGGGTTTCATCCCTGATGACGTGCGGGTCGCGGCCGTGCCGCCAACGTTCGGGCGACTGTTTGAGGGTACTGACCTGCTCGACGCCGGTCAAACTGATCACAAACGCCACATCCGTATCCCCTGGGCACACGAGTCTGTCAGCTTTACGAGAGTTGTCACCGATGTCTCCCGATCAGTTGGCGGGGCGGAACAAAAACTGTTAGCTTCTGCGAATGCCATTTCTGCCGGGCGAATGCATCGGAACCACCCCCGGTGGCCGATGCCGATCGCGGTCGAACACCGACTAGCCGGTCCCCCGGAACAGGTGATCCGCAGCGATCTCCTGGTATGAGCGCACTGACCACCATAGGGTGGTCGGCTTTGTTGTCCACAGGTGTGGATAACCGTGTGGAAACCCGCGATCCATCGTTGAAAAGGGGCTAGTGTCGACGTGTCCCTTCCAGCCAGAGAGATGCCCGCCGTTGACTGACGAACTGAATTCCCAGTTCACGGCGGTATGGAATACCGTCGTCGCCGAGCTCAACGGTGACGACAGCCAATACCTGTCGAGTTTCCCGCCATTAACGCCGCAACAGCGCGCCTGGCTGACTCTGGTTAAACCACTCACCATGGCTGAGGGCTTCGCACTGCTTTCGGTGCCGTCCAGTTTCGTGCAAAACGAGATCGAACGGCACCTGCGCGGGCCGATCGTAGAGGCGCTTTCCAGGCGGCTGGGCGAAAATGTCGAGTTGGGTGTGCGGATCGCAGCGCCACCTCCTGGCGAAGATTCAGACGTCGCCGGGCCGGCCCTCGAACTCGAGGTCGACGAGGTCGACGAGACCACCGAGGCGCTTGCTAGTGCACACGAATCGTGGCCTTCGTACTTCATCAATCGTCCCGGTGGCGCCGACAAGGCCGAGACCCCTGACACGAGCCTCAACTCGCGGTACACCTTCGAGTCGTTCGTCATCGGCGCATCCAACCGGTTCTCCCACGCGGCGGCGGTAGCAGTCTCCGAAGCGCCCGCCCGGGCGTACAACCCGTTGTTCATCTGGGGTGAATCCGGGCTAGGCAAGACGCATCTGCTGCACGCCGCCGGAAACTACGCACAGCGGCTGTTCCCCGGTATGCGCGTCAAGTACGTGTCCACCGAAGAATTCACCAACGACTTCATCAACTCTTTGCGCGATGACCGCAGGGTCGCGTTCAAACGCAGCTACCGCGACATCGATGTACTCCTGGTAGACGACATCCAGTTCATCGAGGGTAAGGAAGGTATCCAGGAAGAGTTCTTCCATACCTTCAACACCCTGCACAACGCCAACAAACAGATCGTGATCTCTTCTGACCGGCCGCCCAAGGGGCTGGCCACCCTCGAAGACCGGCTGCGTACCCGCTTCGAATGGGGCCTCATCACCGACGTTCAGCCCCCTGAGCTGGAGACCCGGATCGCCATCCTGCGCAAGAAGGCGCAGATGGACCGCCTCGATGTCCCCGACGACGTGCTGGAGCTCATCGCGAGCCGGATCGAACGCAATATTCGCGAGCTCGAGGGCGCTCTGATACGTGTGACCGCGTTCGCATCGCTGAACAAATCCCCCATCGAGTTGTCCTTGGCCGAGATCGTGTTGCGCGACCTCATCCCCGACTCCAACTCCATCCAGATCAGCGCTGCCACGATCATGGCGGTAACCGCCGAGTACTTCGACACCAGCCTCGAGGAGCTTCGTGGCCCCGGCAAGACGCGGGCTCTCGCACAGGCCCGCCAGATTGCCATGTACCTCTGTCGCGAGCTCACCGATCTATCCCTACCCAAGATCGGGCAGACCTTCGGGCGCGACCACACCACCGTCATGTACGCCGACAAGAAGGTGCGCGGCGAAATGGCACAGAGGCGTGAGGTTTTCGATCACGTCAAAGAGCTCACCGCGCGGATCCGTCAGCGCTCCCGACACTGACCTGATTCCGAACCAAACCCGGCCCCCGTGGCCGGGTTTTTTCGTCTCGAAACACTGCTTCGGGCCCTCAACGCACTCGTGTTTCAAGACTTTTCGAGATTTTTCTCAACGAATTTCTGTCACCTCGTGGGGCTCATACGTCACATCCACAACAGTGGTGGCTGTGCACAGGACTGTGGACTGCCATCGGGTAAACCTGCGATCGGCTGGGAGTTGCTGAACGAATGACATGGCGTCCACATCCGCGCGCTGCCAACTGCCTCTGAATCCACAATCCGCTGACAACCCGGATGCCGCGTTATCGTGCGACAACACTTGTCTGTCCACAGATTCCACAGGACCTACTACTACTGCTTAAATCTCTATCTAATCTTCCTCTTTAAAAGCAGCTGTGTGGATGGACGCTTCAACACCGACCATCTGGCCGGTAACCCGGCGATGGACGAAACGGAACAGAACGGCTTTCCCGATGCGTCGAAAGCATCTACGGTTGTGCTTCGGAAGTCGCATGGCCTGACGACTTCCCACCCCGAGTGACAGGACTTGTACACGGCGCCCCGGTCAGTACCGGATGGCAGCCGGATGCGCTGTCAAAGCTGTCACCCGGTCGTGCCACGATGGCTATCACAGATTTTTCGTGTGGAGACAGTTCGACCTGGACAACGAGGAAGCAAAGGGTATCCATGGATCTTGCGAGCCCCACTGCCACAGACACCAGCCTGAAGTTCAGGGTTGCGCGCGACGACTTCGCCGATTCGGTGGCTTGGGTCGCTCGGAGCCTGCCCTCCAGGCCGACGGTTCCGGTGCTGGCAGGTGTGCTGCTGACTGCGCATGAAACCGGTTTGAGGCTGTCCGGCTTCGATTACGAGGTTTCCGCACAGGTGCAGGTGCCGGCCGAGGTCGCCGCGGCCGGTAGTGCGCTGGTCTCGGGTCGACTGCTTTCGGATATCACCCGGTCGTTACCCAACAAGCCGGTAGACGTGGCGCTGGAAGGCACGCGTCTGCTGATCAGCTGTGGAAGCGCGAAGTTCTCGTTGCCGAGCATGCCGGTCGAGGACTACCCGGCCTTGCCCTCGCTACCTGATGAGACTGGTGCTCTGCCCGCCGATGTGTTCGCGGAGGCTATCGGCCAGGTCGCGGTGGCAGCGGGCAAGGATGACACGCTGCCGATGCTGACCGGTATTCGTGTCGAAATTAGCGGTGACACAGTGGTTTTGGCCGCAACCGATCGGTTCCGGCTGGCGGTGCGCGAGCTGAAGTGGACGTCGGGATCCAGTGAGGCCAATGCTGCCGTGCTGGTGCCGGCCAAGACCCTGTCGGAGGCTGCGAAGTCGGCGTCCAGTGGTTCGGATGTGCAGCTCGCGCTGGGAGCCGGTTCGTCCATCGGATCTGAGGGGCTGCTCGGGGTTGTTAGCGGCGGTAAGCGCAGCACCACCCGTCTGCTGGATGCGGAGTTCCCCAAGTTCCGCCAGCTGTTGCCTACCGAGCATACCGCGTTGGCGACGATCGCGATCGCGGAACTGGTAGAGGCCATCAAACGTGTTGCGCTGGTTGCCGATCGAGGCGCGCAGATCCGTTTGGAGTTCGAGCCCGGGCTGCTACGGCTGTCTGCCGGTGCTGACGATGTGGGTCGGGCCGAAGAAGAGCTGGAGGTGGAGTTCGTCGGAGAACCGCTGACCATCGCCTTCAACCCGACCTACCTGACGGATGGGCTGGGATCGCTGCACTCGAATCGAGTGACGTTTGGATTCACCACGCCCAGTCGTCCCGCAGTGCTGCGGCCGGCAGATGACGATCAAAGCTCGCCAGAAGGTCCCGGGCCGTTCACGGCGGCGCAAACTGAGTATGTCTATCTATTGATGCCAGTGCGTCTGCCCGGCTAGGGCGGGCGTCCCTAATGGCATACGGACTGGTCATCGGAGGTTATGGGTCATGCAGCTGGGTTTGATCGGGTTGGGCAAGATGGGTTTCAATATGCGCGACCGGCTACGCGCCGGCGGGCATGAGGTGATCGGATACGACCCGCGTCCCGAGGTCACCGATGTGGCGTCGCTCAACGCGTTGGCACAGGCGTTGGACGCGCCTCGAGTGGTGTGGGTAATGGTGCCGTCGGGACCGGTTACCCAGCAGACGATCGCAGAACTCGCCGCGGAGCTTTCGGAAGGCGACCTGGTGATCGATGGCGGCAATTCGCGGTTCACCGAAGATCAGCCGAACGCAGATCTGTTGGCGGCCAAGGGAATCGGCTATATCGACGCGGGCGTCTCCGGAGGGGTGTGGGGCAAGGACAACGGCTACGGTCTGATGGTCGGAGGTAGTGACGCGGATGTGGCGCGCGCGATGCCGATATTCGACACGCTGCGTCCCGAGGGCGACCAGGCTGACGGCTTCGTGCACGCCGGTCCGGTGGGAGCCGGTCACTACGCGAAAATGATCCACAACGGGATCGAGTACGGCCTCATGCATGCCTACGCCGAGGGCTACGAGCTGCTGGCGGCAGAACCGTTGATCACCGATGTGCAGGCAGTGCTACAGGCCTGGACCAAGGGCACAGTGGTGCGCTCATGGCTGTTGGACCTGTTGGCCAAGGCATTGAAGGAAGACCCGGGATTGGATGCGATCTCCGGGTACACCGAGGATTCCGGTGAGGGCCGCTGGACTGTTGAAGAGGCCATCAACCACCGGGTGCCGGTGCCGGTTATCGCGGCCTCGTTGTTCGCACGGTTTGCGTCTCGGCAAGAGGATTCGCCCGCGATGAAGGCCGTCTCAGCGCTGCGTAACCAGTTCGGTGGCCACGCGGTCAAACGCGTCGGTCTCTCTGGCTAAGGCAGGCGCGCGGACTCGGTGTACGTACGACAGTTGGGATTGCGGGACTTCCGGTCATGGGAGCACGTCGACCTGGAGCTCGAACCCGGACGCACCGTGTTCGTCGGACCGAATGGCTACGGCAAGACGAATATTGTTGAGGCACTGTGGTATTCGTCTACATTGTCGTCGCACCGGGTTTCCACCGACGCACCACTGATTCGCAATGGTGGCGAGCGGGCGGTGGTGTCGACCATCGTGGTGAACGAAGGTCGCGAGCTGGCGATCGACCTGGAAATCGCGGCCGGCCGGGCCAACAAGGCCCGGATAAACCGGTCGCCGGTGCGCAGTCCGCGCGAGATCGTCGGGATTTTGCACGCAGTGCTCTTCGCGCCCGAAGACCTGTCACTGGTGCGCGGAGATCCCTCGGACCGGCGCCGATTCCTCGACGATCTGCTGATTCAACGTCGACCCCGGATGGCGGGTGTGCGTGCGGACTACGACAAGGTACTGCGGCAGCGAACCGCACTACTCAAGACCGCAGGGGCCGCACTTCGTCAACGTAACGACCAAAGTGTGCTGGACACCCTTGATGTCTGGGACGGGCACCTGGTCGCTCATGGTGCTGAATTGCTTTCTGCACGAATCGAATTGGTGGCTGTGCTACGACCACTGGTGGAGAAGTCCTATCAGCTGTTGGCGCCGGCCTCACGTGCGGCGGATATCGCGTACCGCAGCAGCGTCGAGGGTGTCGGCGAAGAATCGTCAGTGGAACACCTCGCCGACGCACTGCATGCCGGACTGGTTACAAAACGGTCTGCGGAGATCGAGCGCGGGGTCTGCCTGGTGGGTCCGCACAGAGATGATGTGGAACTGCGGCTCGGTGACGGACCCGCCAAGGGCTTCGCCAGTCACGGGGAGTCGTGGTCGTTTGCGCTGGCGCTGCGGTTGGCGGCATTCGATCTGCTGCGCGCCGACGGCACCGACCCACTATTAATGCTCGACGACGTGTTCGCGGAACTGGACGGCGCCCGGCGCCGGTGTTTGGCCGAGGTCGCTGCGGATGCAGAGCAGGTTCTGGTGACAGCGGCGGTTCCGGACGATGTTCCCGAGGAATTGTCGGCGCGCACGGTTACCGTCGACATACGGGAAGATCCCGAGGGACGGAAGTCGGTGGTGCATGAGTGAGGACGAGGCCTGGCCGCCGGAGCACTTGGCCGGGGTGAAGGGGATGGACTTGGTGCGCCGGGTGCTGGAGGAGGCACGTGGCGCGGCCAAGGAGCAAGGCAAGGACATCGGTCGCGGAGGCAGGTCACCACAGCAGCGGCGCCGAGTCGCCGGAGGCCGTAGAAGCTGGTCGGGGCCGGGCCCGGACGCACGGGATCCACAGCTGTTGGGAAGGGCTGCAGGGGATTTGGCGAACCGCCGGGGCTGGAGCTCCCGGGTGTCCGAGGGTGCGGTGTTCGGGCGGTGGGACGCTGTTGTCGGCGAGCAGATCGCCGCGCATGCGGCGCCGACCTCGTTAAATGAGGGTGTGTTGACGGTCGCGGCGGAGTCCACTGCCTGGGCGACGCAGCTGCGGTTGGTGCAGGCACAGCTGCTGGCGAAGATCGCGGCGGCGGTGGGCGACGGTGTGGTGACGAGTCTGAAGATCTCCGGACCGACGGCGCCGTCGTGGCGCAAGGGGCCGCGACATATTGCCGGGCGCGGGCCGCGGGACACCTACGGCTGAGCGCTCATCGCCACGCCGTGGCTCGGATCTGCCTTGCCGACCGTCAGGACCCAGACCGATTCGAGATATGCGACGGACGGCGTAAATAGAGGGGACGAAACGTGCCCTGAAACCAGTTGCCGTCGGTGCCGACCAGTAGGATGGCCATAACACCGATCGCTGGGTCCGTGACCCGCGAGAGTCGTCCCTTCCAGACAGGAGACAAAGTCGATCGTGGCTGCCCCGAAGAAGAGTGCCAAGAGCGAATACGGCGCCGAGTCGATCACCATCCTCGAAGGGCTCGAAGCCGTCCGGAAGCGTCCGGGCATGTACATCGGGTCCACCGGCGAGCGCGGCCTGCACCACCTGATCTGGGAAGTGGTGGACAACGCGGTCGACGAAGCAATGGCGGGCTATGCGACCACCATTGATGTGGCGCTGCGGGCCGACGGCAGTATTCAGGTGACGGACGATGGTCGTGGCATCCCGACCACAATGCATGCCACGGGAATCCCGACGGTAGATGTGGTCATGACCCAGCTACATGCCGGCGGAAAGTTCGACTCGGATTCCTACGCGGTGTCCGGCGGCCTGCACGGTGTGGGTGTGTCGGTGGTGAACGCGCTGTCAACGCGGGTGGAGTTGGAGATCTCTTACGACGGGTTCGAGTGGGAACAGTCCTACGACCGGGCTGTCCCGGGCACCTTGAAGAAGGGCGCGCCCACCAAGAAGACGGGAACGACGGTTCGATACTGGGCCGACCCGACTATTTTCGAGACCACCACCTACGACTTCGAGACCGTCGCGCGGCGTCTGCAGGAGCAGGCCTTCCTGAACAAGGGCCTGACGATCAAGCTCGCCGACGAGCGCGTCAGCGATTCCGATGTGATTGACGAGGTGGTCAGCGATACCGCCGAGGCGCCGAAATCCGCGGAAGAGCAAGCAGCGCAATCGGCTGCACCGCACAAGGTTAAGAGGCGAGAGTTCCACTATCCCGACGGTCTGGTCGACTTCGTCAAGCACATCAACCGCACCAAGTCGGCCATCCACACCACCATCGTCGGCTTCTCCGGTAAGGGTGAAGGCCACGAGGTAGAAATCGCGATGCAGTGGAACGCAGGCTATTCCGAATCGGTGCATACCTTCGCGAACACCATCAACACGCACGAGGGCGGTACCCACGAAGAAGGCTTCCGTGCGGCGCTGACCACTGTGGTGAACAAGTACGCCAAGGAAAAGAAGCTTCTCAAGGAGAAGGACACCAACCTCACTGGCGACGATATCCGTGAGGGCCTGGCCGCGGTCATCTCGGTGAAGGTCGGTGAGCCGCAGTTCGAAGGCCAGACCAAGACTAAGCTGGGCAACACCGAGGTCAAGTCGTTTGTTCAGAAGGTTTGTAACGAGCAGTTGCAGCACTGGTTTGACTCCAACCCGGCCGATGCGAAAACTGTTGTAAACAAGGCGGTTTCGTCATCGCAGGCCCGCATCGCGGCGCGCAAGGCGCGCGAGCTGGTGCGCCGCAAGAGTGCCACCGATATCGGTGGGCTGCCCGGCAAGCTGGCCGACTGCCGCTCCACCGATCCGTCGAAGTCCGAACTGTATGTGGTGGAGGGCGACTCGGCCGGCGGCTCCGCCAAGAGCGGCCGCGACTCGATGTTCCAGGCGATTCTGCCGTTGCGCGGAAAGATCATCAACGTCGAAAAGGCCCGCATCGATAGGGTTTTGAAGAACACCGAAGTCCAGGCGATCATCACCGCGCTGGGCACCGGCATCCACGACGAGTTCGACCTGGCCAAGCTGCGCTACCACAAGATCGTGCTGATGGCCGACGCCGACGTTGACGGACAACACATCTCGACGCTGTTGTTGACGTTGTTGTTCCGCTTCATGCGTCCGCTGGTGGAGCACGGACACATCTTCTTGGCGCAGCCGCCGCTGTACAAGCTCAAGTGGCAGCGCGTCCTGCCCGAGTTCGCGTACTCAGATCGTGAGCGCGACGGGTTGATGGAAGCCGGGCTCAAAGCCGGCAAGAAGATCAACAAGGACGACGGCATCCAGCGTTACAAGGGTCTGGGCGAGATGGACGCTAAGGAGCTGTGGGAAACTACCATGGATCCGTCGGTGCGGGTGCTGCGTCAGATCACCCTGGATGACGCCGCCGCCGCCGACGAGCTGTTCTCCATCCTGATGGGCGAGGACGTCGAGGCCCGCCGCAGCTTCATCACCCGTAACGCGAGGGATGTGCGCTTCCTCGACGTGTAGGGACTACTTGCTCGCCCGGCGAGATAGTTGCGGATTCAACTAGTTTGAAAATGTCTTCCTCAGTGATGGAACCGGGCTCCGGATTCTGCCGTCCTACCTACAAGTAGGACTGACAGAGGAGAATGGCTGTGGCCGAGACGTTCAAGGTAGAACCCGATCAGCTATCGGGTTTTGGTGGTGCAACGCGTGAGCTGGGCCAGTACGTCGACAAGATCACGACTTTGATCGGCACCGAGGGGGTCCCGAAGTCGGGCTGGGACGGCTTGATGTCGGAACTGAAGGGTACGGCCGACGGCATGATGGTCTCGACGCGAGATCGTTACGACCAGCGTCAAGAGGCTGTTCACATGACCGGGGACGAACTGGTGACGCTGTCCCGCGAGTATGCACGAACCGAATACCACAATGGCGCTCGAATTCGAGAGACATCGCACCCGTTTGAGCACGACAGTCCGAACTCGCAAGACCCGGTGCCGTTTGGGAAGCCGTTCACATACGGAGCGCTGCCCGATCTCACTGCGCCCGAAACGATTCAGGCAGATTTGGTCCCAATCGTGCGTGAACGAGTCGACTGGCTGGCGGACGCCGACGAGTACATTAAGGCGCTGGTGGGGTGGAGCCCGATCAACGACACCTTCTTGCCGTTGATCGGGAACTGGGAGGAGCTCAACCGTCTGGGGCAGGTCTACGAGAAGTCGGGCAACGGCGCGGAGGCTGTTGGGCGCGAACTCGCCGGAATGACAAAGCGGATCGAGCCAACGTGGGACGGGGCGGCTGCCCAGGCCTTTGCGCCCTATGCGGACCGGCTTTCAAAAGGGTTGCAGGCCGAGGGTCCCGTCATGCGGACCTTCAGGCTCTGCATGGGTCAGCTTGTGGAGCAAATCAAGAAGATGATCGGCACCCTGACCGATATGGTGATCACCAAATTGGCAGAAGAAGTGCAGATAGACAACTTCAGCGACCTGCTCAAGTTTCTTGCGAAAAAGGTTCCCGGAGCTGGAACAGCGGCGCAGATTGCGCGGCTCGTTCAGATACTCAAGCAGGTGTATGACGAGGCGACCAAGCTCATGGAGCAAATCAAAAAGGGAGTCGAGCTCGTTAAGGATGTGATCGAGTTCGCGAAGGATCCCGCGGCGTTCGTGCAAAAGAAGGGACAGGAGTTCCTCGCGAAGGCCACGGAGGGTTCCGCGGGTATGAAGGTCAATCCGGAGTTGATCAAGAACGTCACGGCGGCCGTTCAGCAGGCCCCGAGAATTCAACAAGCACCGAAAGACGGATACTGGGGTGGCGACAGCGGAACACCTTGGGGTGATGGCAGATGACCGAGGACGAAACTTCCACGGCGATTGAAATGATTCTTGAGACGGTATACACCGGCATCGCTGATATGGAGACCGTGCGGCTGGCCACGGAAGAGTTCATGAATACCCCTCTTTGTGTACCGGACGCGGAGCTGGAGCCGGTGGAACGTCCGAGAACTTTGTCAGAGCTGGAAGAAGACGACTTCTATACGTTCCGGGGATCTGTCCGGAAGAGTGAATGGTGAATATGACGTTGCAGCGCATGGTTATGGTGGCAGCTCTACTGGCAGTCGGGTTGGCTGGAACGGCATGTGGGAGTGGGAAATCCGAAGGAGCTCCGTCGGGAAGCACTTCGTCCAGCCCATCGACAACACTCAAGAACTCCGGATACGAGCCGTTCACCCCGCAGACAGATCCGTGCAGCCTGATTCAGCCCGAGGAATTGGTCCGCCAGGGCTTAGCGCCATTGACGGGTGCCGCAGAACAAGATGATTCAGGCATGCAGACATGCCGATACCAGGATGCCGCGCATAGCTTCGTGGCCACCGTGACCCTGTTCAATCACCGTGGACTTGCTGACAGTTACCGCGATCTCAAACAACGGACGATCGACTCGCAAGGCGTTACCGTCCTCATCCTCACCGACGAACCAGCCAAGTGTGGTGCGGATCTGGTGGATTCGGCGAACGTAGCGCAATTCGATTTCGAGCCGACGCCTGAGGCAGTGGCAGCCGCGGCATTGCCGACTGCACAGACGTGGTGCGACCTATCGGCCCCCACAATCGTTGAGGCTGGCAAGCGCTTGGGGTGGGCAAAGCCGAAGTAGCTGTTCCCCACAGTGCGTCGAGGGTCAGTCGCCCAAGGGATTCTGAGTCGGGGCCGTCTCACTCAGATAGGCGAGTAGCACGTCGACAAGACGAGTCCCTATAGCGAGCTGCGTTGTCGATGGCGTGAACGTTCTTGAGGTGGCTCCCGGTGCCGGCCTCGGGGCAGGCGTCCAGGTCGACGAAGATGATCCACAACTGGTGACGGGCCAGATCATCGGTGGACGCACTGACCTTGGTGAACACCCCGTCGCGTAGGCCGTCTTCAAGGGCCTTGGAACCGTCCGTGTGAGCGGCGGTGTCGTAGCCGGGCTGACTTGAGCGGCGCAGTGGTCCTCAGCTCTGGCGCGAGGGGTCGCCACCAAGCCCCGAGGCGGTCCGGTCATCAGTTCCCGTGAAGGCGTTACTAGTCATTCGAAGCTTGTCGCGATAGTCATCACAACTCGCACCGCCGTGGGTCATCAGCCCAGCCAGCCGCTCGATCGCCGGCCCGACATCCGCCATCTGCTCGGAGTAGTGAGAACCAAAGGTCTCCGCTCGCATCTCGCAGGACCGCACCTTGTCTCCCTGAGCGCGGAGGCCCTCGGCGGCCCGGCCCCACACACCTGCCAACTTTTCAACACCATCAGAGTCGATGTACGTCATCAGAGCGGCCCTCCTTGCACACGGCACACGCTGTAGAAACCTCTATCTGAAGCTTCAACTACGTACTTGGACGCGCGCTCGTGCGAATCGGTTCCATAAATTTGGGGCGGGTTACAGCCCCGGGCAGGTGGCGGTGAGTTCGACGGGGTGGGGCTCGTCGTAGGCCTTCTGTTGATCGATCCGATACAGATCGGCCTTGATGTGAAAGGTATTGCCGTCTTTGGTCACCGACGCATCGGCGGGAACGCGGGTCGTGTAGCTGAACAGTGCTCCGCCCACATTTCCGGAAAGTACTGCATCATCCTTCACATCGAAAGTGAGGCTGTTTCCTGGCTTACCCAGGGCGGGTTTAACTCCGATCCTCAAGGAGCCGTTCGGTTCTCGGCTGCAGTAAGCGGCATCGGTGCCGTCGACCAGGAGTCTGCCGTCGACCGTCGCGTCGACGTGTGGCCCCTTCGGGTCGGGTGCGGGAGGGGCTGGTGGAGTCGACGGCTGCCGCGGATTGGGATAGGCGGGGCATGTTGCGGTGACGGTGAACGGAATCGGTTTAGGCTCGCCGGGGTCCAGATTCAAGAACACCACGCCCGAAACGCTGTACGTCGGGCCTTGCACCACGACGGTGGGTGGGGATGGCAGATGCGACCACGTCTTCCACAGGTACGTGCCTCGTCCCGGTACACCGATCTGGATCTCGTCCACGGTGGAGGTCGCGGTGTCCAGCCGCAGGCTCAACGAACTCCCTTGTGGCGCAGTACTAAAGCCGATCGTGGTTTCGTTACTGAACCCGAGACAGGCCGGGTCGTTGAACGTCGACGGGTTTCCGTCGAAGGTGGCTTCGATGGTGGCCGGGCTGCGAGGAAAGTTTGGCGGCAGCGGGGCCGGAATAGCTGACGTCGTCGCCACCGCCGATATCGGGGCAGGCGCCTCGGATGGAGGCTTCGGGCCGCACCCGGCAACGGGCAGCGTCACGAGTAACGCTAGAAGAAGCCCTCTTCGCACGGCAGGGCCGGCGCCAAATCTCGCGATCCGTAACATCGATAAACCCCTCAGTTAATTTGTCTACGTCGGTAATTCGGCTGTGATTGGCCCTGGTTCACGCTGAGCAGGCACCCCCACGCTGGATGGAAACGAGCGCGGAAAGTGGAGTACGGGGTTGCCATGCGCCGGCGTGGACCGGCCCTGAGCGCTCGGCGGGCATCACGAGGACGAGATCTTCGCCGTCCAGGTACCAGGCTTTGTAGTCGTCGCTGTAGCCGCCATGGCCGGGTTGGGGTTCGAACTGGCTGATGGTGAGTCGGGGGTTCTTGTCCAGCCCGGTTGCCTGCTCCACGTATGGGCGGACGAGCGGGGGAAGTGCCACCAACGGGTCGACGCCGGGACAGAACAGGTCCCCGAGTGTGAGCGGCTTCTTATTCGCCTGGTCGAAGGTGAAGGTGATGACCGCATCGTTGGGGTGAGGCGTACCGGTAACGAACCATTCCTCGAAGAAGACGACGGACAGCGTGTTTGGGGCGTGTTTGTACGTCTTGTACCCCAGGCTCGCTTCGCTGTTTTGCGTGAGATTGTCATTCGGGTGGCCGAATTTCTTGAAGAAATCGCTCAGGAATTGTTGGAGCGCTGGTCCCGCCGCCGGGTCGTCCAGCAGGTTGGCGGGATAGGTGGCTTGAACTTTTGCGGTGACGTTCTTTGAGTTCGTGCCGGTCAGAGAGCAGCTTTCTTTGGAGCCGTCCCATGTCCCACCGGCATTGGTGCAAAAGTCCGTCGGCGGCGCAGCGGTCGCAGGACTTTGTACTGGACTGCCGGAGGAGCAGGCCGCCAGCGAGAGCAGAAGTGCAAGGAGAGGACGCAGTCCCCGGGCGCTCATTTTCAACATATCGTCGCTCCCTCTGTCACCCGCCGAGCGCGGATAGCGCCCTCTGGTAGACGTCGCGCTTCTTATCCCGGTTGCCGTCGTAGTAATTGACGATATCGGTCACCGCGTCGATCCCTCCGCTGTCGGCAGCGGTGTTAACCCCGTGTGCGGTCCAGTACCATTCGGCTGCCGCGAACCCGTATTCGGGCTGTTGAAGGAGTTCTGGTGTTTGTGTGAAGTCCATCGGTGGGTTCGGGCTGTAGCTCTGGTTGTACCAATCGGTGAAACGCTGGTAGTTGCTCCTGCCGGTGACCTGGATGGGGCCTCGCCCCATAAACCGAGCGCCGTCGCCCGATTCGGTGTTCCCGAGCTCTTGCCCTTTCGCGGTTTGTGGGCCGTAATGCGCGTTAAACCAGTCGGCGTCGGGCCCGCCGGGGTACGCGCCCTCGTACCACATGGTCAGCTCCCCAGATTCGATTGCGCACGTGGCGAGGAACGCGGCCTGCCGCTGTGGGGTGTTTATGCCTGCGTGTTCCATCATCGCGTTGAGCTGGTCGAGGATTCGCTGTTGCTGCTCTGGGGGCAGGCTCGCAAAGTTCCCCTGATCGAAGACGGTCTTCAACTGCTCCAGTGTCACCTTCTTGAAAGAGCTGTCCTCAGGTCCGTTTTCGTTGGTGTTGAGTGCTTGGCGCAAGATGGTGTAGTTGTCGGTGACGAATTGATCCATGCTGGCGTTGGCGTCGTTGAACGCGGTGATCGCGGTGGCGAACGCGCCAATGACACTGGTCTGCAGATCGTCTTTGACTTGCCGCGCAGGCCAATTCACTCCCGGGCTGCCATGCCAGGCATACAGATGTTTGTTGTCGTCGCCGCCCTTGTTATCGGCCTTGATCGCGGCGGCACCGGTGGTCAACCGATTCTCGAAATCTCCCGGGCTGTTCTGAATCGTCCCCTCGATCATCAACGTGATGGCCGCGGTGTACTCGTCTTGTTTCTTGTTGAGCCCGAAATACAAGTTGTCATCGACGCCCGCGACGGCCTCCTGGGCGTCCTTGAGTTTCTGAATGTTGGCCTGCAACTGCTCGGTGTTGGTCTTGTACTTGTCCCACGCCGCGTCGGCGGCATGCCCCTTCAAATACTGGGAGAGGCGCTCGGTCTCGCCGATCAACCCCACCTGCTGGGTGCCACCGGCCACCGCATCCTGCAGATGGTCCCCGGACTCGCGGATCACCTTCAAATCGATATCGGCCTCTTTGTAATACGCCTTATCGAACGCATCACCGCTTTGGTCGATGGGCAAACCCGCGAAATTCACCCCAGCCTCGCTCAACTCACCCTGATGCCTCTTCAAAATCTCCCAGTACCCACAAAAATCCCGGATCTTGGCGCCGTCCTCCAACACCTGCCGACCCGTGTCATAAACCACCACCACAAACCTCCAAACCTAAAAGCGAACCGCAGTGAGCCCAGCCATGTCACGGGACCGTGCTGTATCCGGGCGGGGCTGCGGTCCTGTTCCGGAGGAATCTCTCCAAGGTTGCGCGGTCGCACGGATACGGCAGGGTGCCGCCGTTGCGGGTACCCGCCGATGTCCGGTTGGAGTCATTGACCCAGTACTGCGGTTGGCCGTCCTGATCGAACGTCACTCGCGAGATCGACAAGAAGTGCCCGCCACCGGGAGAGGGTGACCCGTTGACTACGACTTGACGTCCCGCCTGTAGATCGGCCGTCATCTGGTTCGTCAGCTCCGTGACCGCTTCCGGAGCGCTACTTGCGGCGTTGTTGGCAGCGGAGTCGATTCCCAGGCTTTGTAGCTGCTGTGTCATTAGACCGGGCCCTCCCGGGAATCCGTCTCGCTCGGCATTGGGGTCGGCGATCTGGACCCCTTGCCAGCGCGTGATCTGATCGATCTCTGACCGATTGGGCGGGAAATGCAGGGGCATACCGTCCATCAGCTTGTTCTGTACGTCGGCGGGAAGGTTGATCTCCTTGCCGTTGGGGCCTTCTCGCGTTCCATACTTGTTGGCCAAGGCGCTCGCCAGTGCCCACCGGGAGCAGTCACCGCCGCCGACACCGTCAAGCGAATACTGCGACCACTGGCCCACCTGGTCTTGCTCCTCGGGCGTGAGCCCGCTCCCGTCTGTTGGTCCGTTTTCGTTGGTGTTGAGTGCTTGGCGCAGGATGGTGTAGTTGTCGGTGACGAATTGATCCATGCTGGCGTTGGCGTCGTTGAACGCGGTGATCGCGGTGGCGAACGCGCCAATGACACTGGTCTGCAGATCGTCTTTGACTTGCCGCGCAGGCCAA
>NZ_JACCFF010000002.1 GCF_013449725.1 Mycobacteroides sp. LB1
CTCCGTTGACGGTGCCCGCAGCAGCCAACACACCTGAGCGGTCACGCTCGTGGAGCAGCTCGAGGCTGCCGTCATCAAAAAAGGTGCTCAGCCGCAACAGCGGATCACGCGGATCAAGCGATTCATCAATCGCCTCAGGAGCAAAGATCGTCATCTGCGGCCTCTCTGGTTGGCGTTGGCGGCACGAACAGAGCTGTCTGAATGTTGATACCCCCGGCTCAAGAACGCCTAAAGAGCTGTCCCGGCGCGTATCTAGAGCGCCGCGTACACCGCTTGCGCGAACTGAATATGCAACAGCTGCAGTCGTAGCGTGGATGTGCTCGCCAGCGCGGCCTTGGGGTCCAGGTCGGGCATGCGCCACTGCGGCAGGAACATGAGAATCGCGTCGGCCTTCGGGTCGGCATGCCACCAGGTGCCGAATGCTCCCGGCCAGCCGAAGGTGCCGGCGCCGCCCGGACCGAACAATGCGGCCTCGTTCGGATCGAGGACGACCGACAGGCCAAGGCCGAATCCGCGTCCGGTCCAGTAGGGCAGGCCGAAGGACGGCAGTTTGCGCTGTGCAGGGGTGAGGCGGTTGGTGCGCAGCGCGGCCGTCGATTCGGGGGACAGGATGCGCACTCCGTCGGCCTCGCCGCCACCCAGGAGTGCTCGCGCGAAGGCGAGGTAGTCGTGCGCGGTGCTCGCGAGTGCGCCGCCGCCGCGGCACAGTGCCGGTGCTGAGGTGGGCATCGAAGTGAGATAGCCGCGGTCGGCCACCACAATTTGTTCGTCATCTCCGAGGCCATACAGGCGCGCCAATCGGCTCGCCTTGTGTTCGGGAACGAAGAAGTCGGTATCGGACATGCCGAGCGGATCCAGGATTCGTTGACGCAGCAGCTCATTCAGTGGCCGCGCGGCCGCGCGCGCGATGAGCAAGCCGAGCACATCGGTGGAATGGCTGTAGTGGAAGCGCTCTCCGGGCGGGTATACCAGCGGCAGCGCGGCGATCGCCGCGATCCACTCGTCGGGTTCGGTGAACGCAGCCGTGTGCAGCGGCTGGTAGGCCTTCGCTATTGGTCCGGTCGAGATGAAGTCGTAGGTCAGCCCACTGCGGTGAGTCAACAGATCCTCGACCGTGATGGTGCGTGGCGCCCGGAACGTGTCATCCAGCGAGCCGCCCGGGTCTGCGAGCACCCGCATCTGGGCGAACTCCGGCAGCCAGGTGGTGATCGGGTCGTTCAAGCGGATTGTGCCGTCGTCGACAAGAGCCATGGCCGCCGCGCTGATCACCGGTTTTGTCATGGACGCGATGCGGAAAATGGTGTTGTCGGCCATCCGCAGACCCGCGTCGACGTCGCGATGACCCACGGCGCCCAGGTGCCTGAGCTGCCCGCCCTGCCACACCAACGTCACCGCTCCGGCCAGAATGCGGTCATTTACCGCCGCTCGGATCGGGGCGAGAGCTGCGTCGAATGTGGACTCGAATTCGGGCATGACCCCATACTGTCAGTCGAGGCTGGCAGGTGCCCGGATGCTAAGCTCGCTCGCGGTAAGTGACATCCTTTAACGATCCGTCCAGTGAGGCGGAGAAGGAGGTCTCGCGTAAGCGTGGGCGAAGCAGTAGAAGGACGCGAATTGTTGTCCGCCGCAGATGTCGGCAGGACCATCGCGCGTATTGCGCATCAAATCATCGAGAAGACCGCGCTTTCCGATTCCACCGACGCACCTCGCGTCGTACTGGTCGGCATCCCCACGCGCGGCGCCACCCTCGCCAAACGACTGGCCGCCCACATCACCGAGTTCTCCGGTGTCGAGGTGCCCGCCGGATTCCTGGACATCACCCTCTATCGCGACGATCTTCGTAACAAACCCCACCGCCCGCTCGAACGCACCTCGATTCCCGAGGGCGGGGTGGATGGAGCTCTGGTGATCCTTGTCGACGACGTGTTGTTCTCCGGCCGCACCGTGCGCTCGGCGCTCGACGCGCTGCGTGACCTCGGCCGGCCCCGGGCGGTTCAGCTCGCGGTCCTGGTCGACCGTGGGCACCGTGAGCTGCCGCTGCGCGCCGATTACGTCGGCAAGAACGTGCCAACCGCGCGCAGTGAGGACGTCAAGGTGCTGTTGGCCGAACACGACGGCTGCGACGCGGTTGTGATCAAGGGCGGACAAGGGGCGGCCTCATGAGACATCTGTTGTCCGCTGCCGACCTCACCCGCGACGAGGCCACCGCCATCCTGGATGACGCCGACCGGTTCCTACAGGCCCTTGCGGGGCGCGAGGTCAAGAAGCTGCCGACGCTGCGCGGGCGGACCATTATCACGATGTTCTACGAAAATTCCACGCGGACAAGGGTTTCCTTTGAGGTCGCGGGCAAGTGGATGAGTGCCGACGTCATCAATGTCAGCGCCTCGGGGTCCTCGGTGTCCAAGGGGGAGTCGCTGCGCGATACCGCGTTGACGCTGCGCGCGATTGGTGCCGATGCGCTCATCGTGCGCCATCCGGCCTCCGGCGTCGCCGCGCAGCTCGCGCAGTGGACCGCCGAGGGGGCTGACGGCCTGAGTGGACCCGCTGTCATCAACGCGGGAGACGGCACCCACGAGCACCCCACGCAGGCGCTGCTCGACGCGCTGACCATCCGACAGCGGCTCGGCAGCCTCGAAGGGCGCCGCGTCGTCATCGTCGGGGACATCCTGCACAGCCGGGTTGCTCGATCGAATGCCCTGCTGCTCAACACTTTCGGTGCCGAGGTGGTGCTAGTGGCACCACCAACGCTGCTGCCGGTCGGTGTCGAGACCTGGCCGGTGACAGTGACCCACGACCTGGACGCCGAGCTGCCGGGTGCCGATGCCGTTTTGATGCTGCGGGTGCAGGCGGAACGCATGACCGGCGGGTTCTTCCCCTCGGCGCGTGAGTATTCGGTGCTGTACGGCATGTCAGCGGCCCGCCAGCAGCTCCTCGCCGAGCGCGCGGTGGTGCTGCACCCCGGTCCCATGCTGCGCGGTATGGAGATCGCATCATCAGTTGCGGATTCCTCGCAATCGGCCGTCCTGCAACAGGTATCGAATGGAGTGCATATCCGCATGGCAGTGCTGTTCCACCTGCTGGTCGGTTCCGATGAGGCGGTGCCCGCATGAGCGTGTTGATCAAAGGTGTGCGTCTCTACGGCGAGGGCGAGCAGGTTGACGTCCTGGTTGAGGACGGGCAGATCACCCGTATCGAGGCCGGTATTGGGCCGGGTATCGAAACCGAGGTCCACACGGCCATCGAAGCCCCCGGTCAGGTGCTACTGCCCGGGTTCGTCGACTTGCACACACACCTGCGTGAGCCAGGCCGTGAGGACACCGAGACCATCGACTCCGGTTCGGCGGCAGCCGCTCTGGGCGGGTACACCGCGGTCTTCGCGATGGCCAACACCAACCCGGTGGCCGACAGCCCCGTGGTGACCGATCACGTGTGGCAGCGCGGCCAGCAGGTGGGGTTGGTCGATGTGCATCCCGTGGGCGCCGTGACGGTCGGGCTGGAGGGCAAGCAGCTCACCGAGATGGGGATGATGGCCCGCGGCGCGGGCCGGGTGCGGATGTTCTCCGATGACGGCAAGTGCGTGCACGATCCGCTGGTGATGCGACGTGCGCTGGAGTACGCCAAGGGTTTGGGGGTGCTCATCGCCCAGCATGCCGAGGAGCCGCGGCTCACCGTCGGCTCGGTGGCGCACGAGGGTGCCCACGCGGCTCGGTTGGGCTTAACCGGATGGCCTCGTGCCGCCGAAGAGTCCATTGTCGCGCGTGACGCCATCTTGTCCCGCGACACCGGCGCGCCCGTGCACATCTGCCATGCCTCTACCGCGGGCACCGTCGAGTTGCTTAAATGGGCGAAGGGGCAAGGGATTTCCATCACTGCCGAGGTGACGCCGCATCACCTGCTGCTCGATGACAGTCGACTGGCCTCGTATGACGGCGTATATCGGGTGAATCCGCCGCTGCGTGAGTCCACCGACGCCGAAGCATTGCGACAGGCCCTCGCGGATGGGGTGATCGATTGTGTGGCAACCGATCACGCGCCGCACGCCGATCACGAGAAGTGCTGCGAGTTCGCCGCGGCCAGACCCGGGATGCTCGGATTGCAGACCGCGCTATCGGTGGTCGTGGAGACCATGGTGAAACCGGGGCTGCTTACCTGGCGCGATATCGCGCGGGTAATGAGCGAGCGCCCGGCGCAGATCGTCGGTCTGCCCGATCAGGGACGTCCGCTGGCGGTCGGGGAGCCCGCGAACCTGACCATCGTCGACCCCGATGCCACCTGGACCGTGCGCGGTGACGGGTTGGCCAGCAAGTCGGCCAACACGCCGTTCGAATCGATGACATTGCCCGCCACGGTGACCGCCACGCTGCTGCGGGGTCGTGTCACCGCACGGGACGGGAAGGTAACCGCATGAACCACGGGGACTTCGTCGGTGCGCTGATCATGGCGGGCGCCTCGCTGACCTTGACCGTGCTGCTCATCCGCTTGATGTGGCGGGGCTGGCATGCACGCGCACAGCGGCAGGCCGACGTCGTCGGGGTGCTCCCGGCTGCACCCGATGAGCGCGGTGAGGTCGTCATCGAACCCGTGGAGGGGCTCTACGTCGGCAGCACCATCGCGCCGGACTGGCAAGACCGCATCGCCGTAGGGGATTTGGGCTACCGAACGAGCGCGACGCTGACCCGGTATACCGCCGGAATCCTGTTGGAACGCAGCGGAACCGGAGACATCTGGATACCCGCGGACGTCATCACCGAGATCCGCACCGCCAAGGCGCTGGCGGGCAAGGTACTTACCCACGACGGCATTCTCGCCATTCGGTGGCGGTTGCCCTCGGGCACCGAGATCGACACCGGTTTTCTGGCCCGACCGCGAAGTGAATATCAAGAATGGAAGGTAGCGTCATGATCGATGAGCCGCTGGCGCGAAGAGGATACGGTCGCGACAAGGCGGTGCTCGTTCTCGAAGACGGGCGGGTATTCACCGGAAAGCCGTTCGGCGCGGTGGGGGAAACCCTTGGCGAGGCGGTCTTCTGCACGGCCATGTCGGGTTACCAGGAGACCCTGACCGACCCGAGTTACCACCGGCAGATCGTGGTGGCCACCGCGCCGCAGATCGGTAACACCGGGTGGAATGACGAGGACGACGAGAGCCGCGGCGGCAAGATCTGGGTCGCCGGCTACGCGGTGCGCGATCCATCGAACCGGGTATCGAATTGGCGTGCCAACGGTTCCCTCGACGACGCGCTCAAGGGGCAGCACATCGTCGGTATCGCGGGAATCGACACCCGCGCCGTGGTCCGCCACCTGCGCACCCGTGGATCGATGAAGGCGGGCATCTTCAGCGGGACCGTGGCAGACGCACCCACCGACTTCCTGCTCTCGCGCGTCAACGGCCAACCCAGCATGCTGGGCGCGGATCTGGCCGGCGAAGTAAGTACGGCCAGCACGTATACCGTGGAACCCGATGGTGCGCACCGGTTCACCGTGGCGGCTCTGGATCTGGGCATCAAGACCAACACCCCGCGTAATTTCGCGGCGCGCGGTATTCGCGTGCAGGTGGTGCCGTCGTCCATCAGTCCCGACGAGCTGCTCGCACTCGCGCCCGACGGCGTCTTCCTCTCCAACGGGCCGGGAGATCCGGCCACCGCGGACCATGTGGTCGCAGTGACGCAAGCAGTGCTGGAGCGGCGAATCCCGTTGTTCGGCATCTGCTTCGGCAATCAGCTGCTGGGCAGGGCACTGGGGCGGTCCACCTACAAGATGACGTTCGGGCACCGCGGTATCAATGTCCCGGTCATCGACCACACCACGGGCCGGGTCGCGATCACCGCCCAGAACCACGGGTTCGCGCTGGAAGGCGAGGCGGGCGAGCAGTTCGACACGCCCTTCGGGCGGGCCGAGGTCAGCCACACCTGCGCCAACGACGGCGTCGTGGAAGGGATCCGGCTGTTGGACGGGTCGGCGTTCTCGGTGCAGTACCACCCCGAGGCGGCGGCCGGGCCTCATGACGCTGAATACCTCTTCGACCAATTCGTATCCGCATTGGAAACAAGCTTGGAAGGCCGGGGTAACCGCTGATGCCACGTCGCACAGACCTCAACCACATCCTGGTCATCGGGTCCGGCCCCATCGTGATCGGCCAGGCCTGTGAGTTCGACTACTCGGGCACCCAGGCCTGTCGCGTGCTGCGCGCCGAGGGACTGCAGGTCAGCCTCGTCAACTCCAACCCAGCCACGATCATGACCGACCCCGAGTACGCCGATAACACCTATGTCGAGCCCATCACCGCTGAGTTCGTCGAGAAAGTTCTTGCCGCACAAGCCGAGAAGGGCAACAAGATTGACGCCCTGCTGCCCACACTGGGCGGTCAGACTGCGTTGAACACCGCGGTCGCGCTGTACGAAAACGGCGCGCTGGAGCGGTACGGAGTCGAGCTCATCGGCGCTAATTTCGAGGCCATCCAGCGCGGCGAGGACCGCCAGCAATTCAAGGATATCGTCGCCAAAGTTGGTGGAGAGTCGGCGAAGTCCCGCGTCTGTTTCACCATGGAAGAGGTCCGGGAAACGGTTGCCGACCTCGGCCTGCCGGTTGTCGTGCGCCCCTCCTTCACCATGGGTGGGCTGGGCTCCGGCATGGCGCACACCGCCGAGGAAGTTGAGCGGATAGCAGGAGAGGGTCTTGCGGCCTCCCCGTCGGCCAATGTGCTCATCGAGGAATCGATCTACGGCTGGAAGGAATTCGAGCTTGAGCTGATGCGTGATAGCCGCGACAACGTGGTCGTCGTCTGCTCGATCGAGAACGTCGACCCGATGGGTGTGCACACCGGGGACTCGGTGACCGTGGCACCCGCAATGACGCTGACGGACCGCGAGTACCAGAAGATGCGCGATCTGGGAATCGCGATCCTGCGCGAGGTGGGTGTCGATACCGGCGGGTGCAATATCCAGTTCGCGATCGACCCCCACGACGGGCGCCTCATTGTCATCGAGATGAATCCCCGTGTGTCCCGATCGAGTGCGTTGGCCTCCAAGGCGACCGGGTTCCCCATCGCGAAGATCGCCGCGAAGCTGGCGATCGGATACAGGCTCGACGAGATCGTCAACGACATCACCAAGGAGACGCCGGCCTGTTTCGAGCCGACCCTCGACTACGTGGTGGTCAAGGCACCCCGGTTCGCCTTCGAGAAGTTCCCGGGCGCCGACGCCACGTTGACCACCACCATGAAATCGGTGGGCGAGGCGATGTCCCTGGGCCGCAACTTCTCTGAAGCGCTCGGCAAGGTGATGCGCTCGTTGGAGACCGCGGAGGCCGGGTTCTGGACCGATAACGCGGGCCCCGTGGAGGATATGGATGCGTTCCTGCGGGAGCTGCGGGTACCGCGCGAGGGGCGGCTTTACGGCATTCAACGCGCGCTGGCCGCGGGCGCCAGCGTCGAGCGGCTGGCCGAGGTCACCGGCGTGGACCCCTGGTTCGTGGAGGAGATCGCCCAGATCGACAACCTCGGCACCGAACTGCGCGAGGCACCCATCCTCGACGAGGAGCTGCTGCGACGCGCCAAGCACTACGGGTTGTCCGATCGCCAGATCGCGGCGCTCCGCCCGGAATTGGCGGGGGAGAACGGGGTTCGGTCGCTGCGGCACCGGATGGGCATCCGGCCGGTGTACAAGACCGTCGACACCTGCGCCGCCGAATTCGAGGCGAAGACTCCGTATCACTACTCGAGCTACGAGTTGGATCCTGCCGCGGAATCCGAGGTGGCCCCGCAGACTGAGCGGCCCAAGGTGCTCATCCTCGGATCGGGCCCCAACCGCATCGGGCAGGGCATCGAGTTCGACTACAGCTGCGTGCATGCGGCAACCACGCTGTCGGAGGCCGGTTTCGAGACCATCATGGTCAACTGCAACCCGGAGACGGTGTCCACCGATTACGACACCGCCGACCGCCTCTACTTCGAGCCGCTGACCTTTGAGGACGTGCTCGAGGTTTACCACGCCGAGTCGGAATCCGGACGGGGCGGACCAGGCGTCGTCGGCGTCATCGTGCAGCTCGGGGGGCAGACGCCGCTGGGGCTGGCCAAGCGCCTGGCCGACGCGGGTGTTCCGGTGGTGGGCACCAGCCCGGCCGCGATCGACCGCGCCGAGGATCGCGGTGTGTTCGGCGAGCTGCTGGTATCCGCTGGGCTGCCCGCCCCGCGTTTCGGCACCGCAACGACATTCGAGCAGGCCAGGCAGATCGCCGCCGACATCGGATACCCGGTGCTGGTGCGGCCGTCCTACGTGCTGGGCGGCCGGGGCATGGAGATCGTCTACGACGAGGACACGCTGCAGGGCTATATCACCCGCGCCACTCAGCTCTCGCCCGAGCACCCGGTGCTGGTAGACCGCTTCTTGGAAGACGCCATCGAGATCGACGTCGACGCGCTATGCGATGGCACCGAGGTGTACCTCGGCGGGGTCATGGAGCACATCGAGGAAGCCGGTATCCACTCCGGCGACTCGGCCTGTGCGCTGCCACCGGTCACCCTGGGCCGCAGCGATATTGAAAAAGTGCGAAGTGCGACAGAATCCATCGCACACGGTATCGGCGTCGTTGGCTTGCTCAACGTGCAGTACGCGCTCAAGGACGATGTGCTCTACGTCTTGGAGGCCAACCCTCGGGCGAGCCGCACCGTGCCCTTTGTCTCGAAGGCGACAGCGGTGCCGCTTGCGAAGGCATGCGCGCGGATCATGTTGGGCGCCACCATCGCCGGACTGCGGGAGGAAGGCTTACTGCCCGCCAAGGGCGACGGCGCCACCATCCCTAGCGGTGCCCCGGTGGCGGTCAAGGAGGCCGTGCTGCCGTTCCACCGGTTCCGCAAGGCTGATGGCAGCCAAGTCGATTCCCTGTTGGGTCCCGAGATGAAGTCCACCGGCGAGGTCATGGGTATCGACGCCGATTTCGGCAGTGCATTCGCCAAGAGTCAGACCGCGGCGTACGGGTCGCTTCCCAAGGAAGGCACCATCTTCGTTTCGGTGGCCAACCGTGACAAGCGCTCGCTGGTGTTCCCGGTAAAGAGACTGGCAGATCTGGGATTCAAGGTGCTGGCGACCGAAGGCACGGCAGAGATGCTGCGTCGCAACGGAATACCATGCGAAGAGGTTCGCAAGCACTACGAGAGCGTCGGGGAGGGGCGGCCCGCGAAGTCGGCAGTGGACGTCATCAAGTCCGGCGAGGTCGCGATGGTTATCAACACCCCGTACGGGAACTCCGGCCCTCGTATTGACGGCTACGAAATCCGTTCCGCTGCCGTATCGATGAACATCCCATGCATCACCACGGTGCAGGGCGCGTCGGCCGCGGTGCAGGGAATCGAGGCCGGTATCCGCGGCGATATCGGAGTGCGGTCACTTCAGGAACTCCACGCGGGCTTGCGATGAGCCGCTTGCGCGAAGAGAGTCAGGTCCCGATGAGCCGCTTGCGCGAAGAGGGTCAGGTCCCGATGAGCCGCTTGCGCGAAGAGCGGTGGGGCCGGTGAGCTTCGGCGCACGGCTGCAGGCCGCCACCGCCGCCCGTGGCCCGTTGTGTGTCGGCATCGACCCGCATCCGGAGCTACTGCGTTCCTGGGGATTGGAGGCCGATTCCGACGGCCTGGCCAGATTCAGCGATGTCTGCGTCGAAGCCTTCCGCGAGGTGGCGATCGTCAAACCACAGGTGGCGTTCTTCGAAACCTATGGGGCGGCCGGTTATTCGGTCCTTGAGCAGACCATTGCGGGACTGCGTGAGGCCGGCGTGCTGGTGCTCTCGGACGCCAAACGCGGAGATATCGGATCGACCATGGCGGCGTACGCGCAGGCGTGGCTAGGAAGCTCGCCGTTGAGCTCCGATGCGGTGACCGCCTCGCCGTATCTAGGATTTGGGTCCCTGTCGCCGCTGCTGGACCTTGCGCACGAGCGCGAGCGCGGTGTCTTCGTTCTCGCGGCGACATCCAACCCGGAAGCGCCGCCGGTGCAGCGTGCCCATGCCTCGGGTTCGACCGTCGCACAGTCGATGGTGGATCAGGTGGCAGCTCTCAATGCCGCCGCCGACGGTCCCGGATCGGTGGGTGTTGTGGTGGGCGTAACCGTCACCGATCCGCCGGACCTCTCGTCGATCGGTGGTCCTGTGCTTGTTCCCGGGCTCGGAGCCCAGGGGGGCAGGCCCGAGGATTTGCGTGGTCTGGGTGGCGCTCCGGGCCGGCTGCTGCTTCCCGCGGTCTCGCGCGAAGTGCTGCGTGCCGGGCCGGATGTGGCGGCGCTCCGTGCAGCCGTCGACCGGTTACGTGACAGCGTCGCTTACCTGCTGGCCGAGTGAACGGTGACGATCGGCCGATCGTCTGATGGCCTAACAATGTTGCAAGGCAATGATTTTCGGCTCAACATTCGCGCGACGGCCAGCGGTATGAGTGAGGCGATCACGATCCACCGTCCTAGTGGGGTGAACCCACCCCAAGCCGGATCGATGACGTAGATCCGGGTGTACACGAGCGTCAATATCGCGCCGATCAGCACAAGAACGCCGACAGCGATATCGCGGCTTTTGTTCATGGGGGGCACGGGGCGGTCCCACCACGGCAGTGCTCTGCGCTCGGTCGCCCGCAGCGGCACGAAAAGGATGGCCACGATGGCGCACACGATGGACAGTCGCAGCATGTTCCCCGGCCAGTACCAGGCGCTGTGCGGGCTCACCAGCCCGATGCGAAGGGCAAGGTAGATCCCGTAGGACAGCAGGAAGGTGATCACCCAGTGCCACAGGTAGATCGTCATGCTGCCGCTGTTGCACAGTTCGAGGAACCGCCACGTCCGCGCGCCCTGCGCCCAACGATTGATGGCCGGCGCGAACGCGATCACCACCAGGCATTGAACGATTGCACTCGCTGCGAGTAACAAGGTCGGCGGCATGTTGGCGATCAGCCCCGACGGATACGGTCCCAGGATGGCGAGCGCCACGGTCGCGGCCAGGGCGGCCGTCGCGCCTCCCCACGCCACTTGGCGGGGGATGAGCTTGCGTTGATACCCGATTCCCAATGCGGCGGGGACGAGCCACATGAAGATCATGTTGATCCAGCCGGTCGCGTGCCATGTGTTCGTGATGACGCTGATCGTGTCGACCAGTGCGGTGAGCAGGCACATCATCGCGACGAACCAGCTCAGGTGGCATCCGGTGCGGATGCGGGCCAGCCACGGCAGGAACGCCAGTGTCAGCAGGTAGGCCCCCACGTACCAAAGCAGCTCGATATGCCTTTTTTCGAGATAGAGGAGCTCGCGAGTGTTGCCGAGTATGAAGTGCAGCAAGGTGGTCACCAGCGCGACGAAGGCGAGGAAATAGAACACCGGGCGGAAGAGCCGCGTGGCACGGCTCATCAGGAATTGCCCCCAGGATTTACCGGCTTCCCAGGAATGAAGATTTGCTGCGGCGCCAGCGAAGAAGAACAGCGGCATCAGCGGGATCAGCCAAAACAGCCAATGCACGCCGTAGTTCGCTGACATGGCGGGTTTGCCCTTGACGAGGGTAGGGCTACCCGCGAGGACGTGGTAGGCCACGACCGTGGCCAGCGACACGAGCCTCGCGGCGTCCAATACCCGATCACGCTCACGTGATGGGTGCACCTGGTCACCCATATGTCGCACCCTACCCAGCAACTGTTGCGCCTTGCTAAGCAACTTCACGGACGCCTATCGACGGCGTCCTCACCTGCGTCTCTTCAACTGGACGCGGCCGTCTCTTCAACTGGACGTGGCCGGGTCGCGACACGCGCAACACGAGATTCACACAAGATTTTCAGTTTGCCCTCATGGCAATCACGGTTTGCTTGTCTCCGGTTCGAGTATAAGAACTGTAGAGGTAGCGAATCGGGAGCGAAATACGTTGAGCAGCAGTATCTTTCATTTCCGACCTGGAGAAATGTCGGGTGATACGGCGCGGGCGCGATAGTTGCTCGACATGATCGCCCGCGGCGCCTCTAGCAGGCGATTTTCACCGACTAACAGGGGGTGGGGTTCACATTTGTCGGCTGGCGTGGGTACGGTCGCTGTCGCTGGCTGGTTGTGTTTCCAGCCGAACAGAAAAACCGAAGAGTTTCGTATGAGACGGAGGAATCGTGGCCCTTCCACAGTTGACTGACGAGCAGCGCGCCGCCGCGTTGGCGAAGGCGGCTGCCGCCCGCCGCATCCGCGCCGAGCTCAAGGAGAAGCTCAAGAAAGGCGGCACCAATCTCAAGCAGGTGCTCAAGGACGCCGAGACCGATGAGGTCCTCGGCAAGATGAAGGTTTCGGCTCTGCTGGAGGCCCTGCCGAAGGTCGGCAAGGTCAAGGCGCAGGAAATCATGACCGAACTGGAGATCGCCCCGACCCGCCGTCTGCGCGGTCTCGGTGATCGTCAGCGCAAGGCGCTGCTGGAGCGGTTCGACTTTTCCTGATCTTCTCCAGATGACAGCTTCGATGAGGGGCCGGGTAGTAGTCCTATCCGGCCCCTCAGCCGTCGGTAAGTCCACCGTGGTGCATCGGCTACGCGATGACCTGGACGACCTATTCTTCAGCGTCTCTGCCACCACCAGGGCCCCTAGGCCGGGTGAGGTGGATGGCGTTGACTACCGTTTTGTCACCACCGAGGAGTTTCAGCGGCTGATCGACACCGGGGCGCTGCTGGAATGGGCCGATATCCACGGCGGATTGCAGCGTTCGGGAACTCCTGCCGCGCCCATTCGCGAGGCAATGGAGGCCGGTCGTCCCACGCTTATCGAGGTCGACCTGGCCGGTGCCCGGGCCATCAAGGCCGCGCTCCCGCAGGCCCTCACCGTCTTCCTGGCCCCACCGAGCTGGGACGCGCTGGTGCAGCGGCTTACCGGCCGCGGGACCGAATCCGAGGCTGTGATCGCCCGACGATTGGAAACAGCCGAGGTGGAAATGGCGGCTCAAACCGACTTTGATGTCGTCGTCGTCAACGACCAGTTGGAAAATGCCTGCGCAAAGTTGGTATCGTTGTTGGTCGGACGTTAACCGGCAGCGCATCGCGAGTACCGCGTCAGCCATCTTCAGCGCCACATACAAAGCCAGGAGATTCTTTAGTGAGCACTCCCCAGACCGACGTCATCGTCGAACCGGGCACCGAAAGCTACGACGCAGCCCTCGACACGCCGCTGGGTATCACCAACCCACCGATCGACGAGCTGCTGGCACGGGCATCGAGCAAGTACGCGCTGGTGATCTACGCAGCCAAGCGTGCTCGCCAGATCAACGACTACTACAACCAGCTAGGTGACGGCATCCTCGAATACGTGGGGCCGCTCGTCGAGCCGGGTCTGCAGGAAAAGCCGCTGTCGATCGCGCTGCGCGAGATCCATGGCGATCTGCTCGAGCACACCGAAGGCGAGTAGAAACCAGGACGACGGTCATGGCCGACCGCAAGCGGATCATCGTCGGAGTGGGCGGGGGAATCGCCGCCTACAAGGCCTGCACCGTGGTGCGCCAGCTCACCGAGGCTGGGCACAGCGTCCGGGTTATTCCTACCGAGTCCGCCCTGCAATTCGTGGGCGCCGCGACATTCGAGGCACTCTCGGGTGAGTCGGTCAGGACCGGGGTGTTCGAGGATGTTCCCCAGGTCCCACATGTGCGGTTGGGGCAGGACGCAGACCTCGTGGTGGTCGCGCCTGCAACCGCGGACCTATTGGCGCGTGCCGCCACGGGTCGTGCCGACGACCTGCTGACCGCGACGCTGCTGACCGCACGTTGTCCGGTGCTCTTCGCCCCCGCGATGCACACAGAGATGTGGCTGCATGCCGCCACTCAGCACAACGTGTCGACGCTGCGCGAACGCGGCGCCGTGGTCCTGGAGCCCGCCTCGGGTCGGCTTACCGGCGCCGACAGCGGCCCAGGCCGCCTTCCCGAGGCCGAGGAGATCAGCACCCTGGCCCAACTGCTCCTGGCGCGAGCCGACGCGCTACCGCACGATCTGGCCGGTGTACGCGTCCTGGTGACCGCCGGCGGAACCCGCGAGCCCCTGGACCCCGTGCGCTTCATCGGGAACCGCAGTTCCGGGAAGCAGGGATACGCGATAGCGCGGGTCGCCGCCCAGCGCGGCGCAGAGGTCACGCTCATCGCCGGCCACACCGTCGGGCTGCCCGACCCAGCCGGGGTCAACGTGGTCCACATCAGCTCCGCGGCGCAACTGCAGGACGCGGTCACCAAACACGCATCCGAGGCGGAGGTGCTGATCATGGCGGCCGCCGTGGCCGACTTCCGCCCCGCGCACGTTGCGACCAACAAGATCAAAAAGAGCCATCCCCCCGTGGGGACAAACCCAGTCGAGGGCCCCGTCGATGCGCCCATCGAATTGCTGCGCAATGCCGATGTGCTGGCCGGAGTCGTGCGTGCGCGCACCGACGGGCAGCTGCCCAACATGCGGGCCATCGTCGGGTTTGCCGCCGAAACCGGCGATGCCAATGGCGATGTGCTCTTCCATGCGCGTTCCAAGCTGAAGCGCAAGGGCTGTGATCTGTTGGTAGTCAACGCTGTTGGCGAGGGACGGGCCTTCGAGGTGGACAGTAACGACGGTTGGCTGCTGTCCACCCAAAGCAGCGGCGAGGTCACTGAAGTTGTCTTGGAGCACGGCACCAAAGTTCTGATGGCAAGCCGTATTGTGGATGCCGTTACCGGGCTTTGTCAGCGAACCTGACAACCGGGCACGGCCTCAGTCTCTGTTCGTCGGCCATAATGCTTAGTACACGTAACGATCTGAAAGGGGCTGCGCTGTGAGCTCAGCGGGACGGCTTTTCACCAGTGAATCGGTAACCGAGGGGCACCCGGACAAGATCTGTGATGCCATCAGCGATTCGATCCTCGATGCGCTGCTCGCACAGGACCCCAAGTCCCGGGTCGCGGTGGAGACGCTGGTGACCACCGGCCAAGTTCACGTCGCCGGCGAGGTCACCACGTCCGCGTACGCCGACATCCCAAAGATCGTGCGCGATCGCGTTCTGGAAATCGGCTACGACTCGTCATCCAAGGGCTTCGACGGGCACTCCTGCGGGGTGAACATCGCCATCGGCGCCCAGTCGCCGGATATCGCTCAGGGTGTGGACACCGCCCATGAGGCCCGCGTCGAGGGCGCGGCGGATCCGCTGGACGCCCAGGGCGCCGGCGACCAGGGGCTGATGTTCGGGTATGCCATCAACGACACCCCGGAGTTGATGCCGCTGCCCATCGCGCTGGCGCACCGCCTCGCGCGCCGACTGACCGAGGTCCGCAAGGACGGCTTGCTGCCGTACCTGCGTCCTGATGGCAAGACCCAGGTCACCATCGAGTACGACGGCGACAAAGCCGTCCGGCTCGACACGGTGGTGCTCTCGACGCAGCATGCCGCCGATATCGACCTGGACAATCTGCTGACCCCGGATATCCGCGAAAAGGTCGTCAACACCGTCCTGGACGAGCTCGAGCAGGAATCGCTGGATATCTCCGACTACCGGCTGCTGGTCAACCCGACGGGCAAGTTCGTGCTCGGTGGCCCGATGGGTGACGCGGGCCTGACCGGCCGCAAGATCATCGTCGACACCTACGGGGGCTGGGCCCGTCACGGCGGTGGCGCGTTCTCCGGTAAGGATCCGTCGAAGGTTGACCGCTCCGCTGCCTATGCGATGCGCTGGGTGGCCAAGAACGTGGTGGCCGCCGAGCTGGCGGACCGGGTTGAGGTTCAGGTCGCCTACGCGATCGGTAAGGCCGCACCCGTGGGACTGTTCATCGACACCTTCGGCACCAACAAGGTGGACCAGGCCAAGATCGAGAAGGCCATCAACGAGGTGTTCGACCTGCGGCCGGGCGCCATCATCCGTGACCTGGACCTGCTGCGGCCGATTTACGCGCAGACCGCCGCGTACGGCCACTTCGGGCGCACCGATATCGATCTGCCGTGGGAGCGGACCGATCGAGTCGACGCCTTGAAGGCTGCCGTTTAGCTCTTCGTGCGCAAAAACGCCGGGAGTGAGCGCTACTGCTCACACCCGGCGTTTTTGTCGCGTTGGTGCTCAGACCCGGCGATGCCCAGGGGATGCGGTACCTGGCCGGTGGCGTTTGTCAGGACATGGCGCGTGATGAGCTATCGGTGTTCACGACAGGTGACGGCTGCACGGTGGCTTACCGGATCGACGGCCCGCCGGCGGCGCCGGTCTTGGTGCTGTCCAATTCGATAGGCACCACCATGGGCATGTGGGATGCTCAGCTCGCGGCGTTGTCCCAGTCCTTTCGGGTACTGCGTTACGACACCCGGGGCCACGGTGCCTCGGGCGCACCGGCCGGGCCCTACTCCCTGGACCGCCTCGGATACGACGTCGTCGAACTGCTCGATGCGCTGGGCCTCGACCGTGTGCACTTCTGCGGTCTGTCCCTGGGCGGATTCATCGGGCAATGGCTGGGCTACCGGCAGCCGAGCAGGATCGATCACTTGATCCTTGCCAACACTGCGGCACATCTGGAACCAAGATCGTTCTGGGACGGGCGTATTGCCGATGTGCTGGCGGCCGGCGATCTGACCGAGATCGCTAATAGCTTCCTGCGCAACTGGTTTCCCGCGAATATGCTCGACCCACTCGATGAGGCAGTCATTCCTTTCCAGGCCGGGCTGCTGGCAATGAATCCGTTCGGGCTGGCCGGCTGCTACGCGGCGGTCCGCGACACGGATCTGCGCGCTACCGGTGCCCTGATCACGAGACCGACCCTTGTTGTCGCGGGGGAATTCGACACGGTGACGACACTTGCTCACGGCGAGTTCATCGCATCCGCCGTCCCCGGGGCCAGGTTGGTGACGTTGCCAGTGGTGCATCTGTCGAACGTCGAGCAACCTCGCGAATTCCTCGAGGCGACACTCGAATTCCTCCCGGGCTAGCTGCCTCCATTGCCGCGCGCGCCAGGCCCGGTGCGAATAAGGTCAATCGATGACGGTGTCTGATGCTCTTCGCGCGAGCGGCTCATCGGTGATCAGGGCCGCGCTCACGCAGGCCACGTGGACCGGCGACAAGGAATCCATGCTCGCCAAGCACGAACGTTTTGTCGCCGAGGCGGCATCCAAGGGTGCTCAGGTGATCTGCTTCCAGGAGTTGTTCTACGGCCCCTATTTCGGCGTCGTGCAGGACAAGAAGTACTACGACTACGCCGAATCCGTGCCCGGTCCCGTCACCGAGCGGTTCGCGGCGCTCGCCAGAGAACACCGCATGGTCATGGTGCTTCCGGTGTACGAGGAGGAGCAGCCGGGCGTCCTCTACAACACCGCGGCAGTCATCGACGCCGATGGCAGTTACCTCGGCAAATATCGCAAGCACCACATACCGCACCTCGATCGGTTCTGGGAGAAGTTCTACTTCCGCCCAGGCAATCTCGGTTACCCGGTGTTCGACACCGCGGTGGGAAGAATCGGCGTCTACATCTGTTACGACCGGCATTTTCCCGAGGGCTGGCGCAATTACGGCCTTGCTGGGGCCGAGTTGGTCTTCAACCCTTCGGCCACCAAACCCGGTCTTTCCAATAGGCTTTGGGAGCTGGAACAACCCGCAGCGGCAGCGGCCAACCAGTATTTCGTCGGGGCCAACAACCGGATAGGCAGCGAGAGAGGCGAATTCGGGGATCAGGCCGTCACGTTCTACGGCAGTTCCTACTTCGTCGACCCGCGCGGCAACTATGTTGGCGAGATCGCCTCCGAGAGTGATGAAGAGATCGTGATTCGAGACCTGGACCTGTCCGTGGTCCGAGAAGTACGGGGTGACTGGCAGTTCTACCGGGATCGCCGGCCAGACACCTACGGCCCGATCGTCGCACCGTAGGAGGCGCGATGGCAACGACATTGATTCGAGGCGGCACCGTGGTAACGGCGACCGGCCGTGGCGACGCGGATGTCCTGGTCGATGGCGAGAAGATCGCGGCGGTTCTGCTGCCGGGCAGCACGGTGCTCGGAGTAGACCTGGCCGGGACCGTCGACACGGTGATCGAGGCAGGCGGCAAGTATGTCATCCCGGGCGGTATCGATGCCCACACCCATATGTCGATGCCCTTCGGCGGGACCACCGCCTCCGATGACTTCGAAACCGGGACCCGGGCGGCCGCCTGGGGCGGCACCACCACCATCATCGACTTCGCGGTGCAGAAATTCGGTGAACGGCTGGAGGATTCACTGCAGACGTGGCACCAGATGGCCGCGGGCCAATGCGCGGTCGATTACTCCTTCCATCAGATCGTGGGCGATGTCAACGACGCATCGTTGACAGCACTGCGTCGCCTGGCCGACGAGGGCATCACCAGCTACAAGATGTTCATGGCGTACCCCGGGGTGTTCTACAGCGATGACGCGCAGATTCTGCGGGCCATGCAGGTCGGCGCCGACACCGGGCTGATGACGATGATGCACGCCGAGAATGGCCCTGCCATAGACGTTCTGGTGGCACAGCTGCTCGCTGCGGGGAAGACCGAACCCTACTACCACGGGATCGCCCGGGCCTGGCAGCTGGAGGAAGAGGCCACACACCGCGCCATCATGCTGTCGAATCTGACGGGTGCGCCGCTGTACGTCGTACACGTCTCGGCGAAACAGGCCGTCGCGCAGCTGGCCGCCGCACGTGACGCGGGCCAGAACGTGTACGGGGAGACCTGCCCTCAATATCTGTACCTGTCCCTGGAGGAAAACCTGGGTGCGCCCGGTTTCGAGGGGGCCAAGTGGGTCTGCTCGACACCGCTGCGCTCCAAACACGAGCACCACCAGGACGAGATGTGGCGCGCGTTGCGCACCAACGACATCCAGATGGTGTCGACCGACCATTGCCCGTTCTGCATGAAGGGACAGAAGGACGTGGGCATCGGTGACTTCTCGAAGATTCCCAACGGGATCGGCTCGATCGAACATCGGATGGACTTGCTATTCCAAGGAGTCGTCGACGGCCGGATCACCGTGGAGCGTTGGGTCGAGATCACCTCGACCACCCCGGCACGGATGTTCGGGCTCTACGGGCGCAAGGGTGTGATCGCCCCGGGTGCCGACGCGGACATCGTTGTCTATAACCCCAACGGGCACACCTCAATCGGGTTGGGCAAGACCCACCACATGAACATGGACCACTCGGCGTGGGAGGGATACGAGATCGACGGGCACGTCGACACCGTGCTCTCCCGCGGAAAGGTGATCGTCGACGGCGACGAGTATCTCGGCAGCAAGGGAGACGGCGCGTTCCTGCGCCGCGACCTGTGTCAATACCTGATCTGACCCGGATCGATAGGGAGGGCCCGCGATGGACTTCGGAGTTGTCCTGCAGTGTGATCCACCGGCGGTACGAACTGTGCAGCTGGCGAAACTCGCGGAGGCCCACGGCTTCAGTCATCTGTGGACCTTCGATTCACACCTGCTGTGGCAGGAGCCCTATGTGCTTTACAGCCAGATTCTGCACGAGACGAGGCGGATTGTCGTGGGGCCCATGGTCACCAATCCGGCAACGCGGGACTGGACCGTCACGGCGTCGTTGTACGCGACCTTGAACGATATGTATGGCAACCGCACGATCTGCGGTATCGGCCGGGGCGATTCGGCGGTGCGGGTGACCGGTGGCGCACCGACGACCCTGGCCACACTGCGCGAATCCATCCATGTCATCAGGGAGCTCGCGAACTCGCGGCCCGTCGAATACCAGGGCGCCACACTGCAGTTCCCGTGGAGCCGGAATTCCGAGCTGGAGGTGTGGGTGGCGGCCTACGGACCCAAAGCCCTGGCTCTGACCGGTGAGTTCGCAGACGGGTTCATCTTGCAGCTTGCCGATATCGATATCGCACGGTGGATGATCGGGGCAGTGCGGGACGCCGCGGTGGCGGCCGGACGTGATCCTGCCGCAGTGCGGATCTGCGTGGCCGCACCCATGTATGTGGGATCGGACTGGGCGCATATGCGCGATCAATGCCGGTGGTTCGGCGGGATGGTGGGCAATCACATCGCCGATATTGTGGCCAGGTATGGCCCCAACGGGCAAGTGCCGCAATCACTTACCGACTACATTGCCGGGCGTGAGGGATATGACTACAACCAGCACGGCCGGGCGGGCAATACCCACGCGGAATTCGTGAGCGACGATATCGTGGATCGCTTCTGTGTGCTCGGCACAGCCGAGGATCACGTCGCCAAGCTGTCAGAGCTCAAGGCGCTCGGGGTGGACCAGTTCGCCGGGTACCTCCAACACGATAACAAGGAAGAGACCCTGCGGGTATACGGGGAAACGGTCATTCCCGCACTGTCGCAACACATCACGGCGAAGAGTCGCTGACGATGGCCGAGAGGCGGCTTGTGCCGGTGACGACATCGGGCAGGTTGAGCAACGAAGACCTGGCGCCGACCACCGCGGCCCAGGCGACCTGGCGCACCTGGGACCTCTTCTGCCTGTGGATGACCTCGGCGCACAGCCTGGGCAGCTACGGCTTCGCCGTGGGCATGCTGGCGCTGGGGCTGACGGGTTGGCAGACCATGCTCGCACTCTTCGCCGGGGTGTTGATGCTCTGGTTCGGGAGCAACCTGATCGGGATAGCCGGCCAGCGGCTGGGGGTGCCCTTCCCGGTTTTCGCGCGCGCCACATTCGGGGTCTTCGGAGCCAACGTGCCGGCATTGCTGCGCGGGCTGGTCGCGATCTTCTGGTACGGGATCCAGACCTACCTGGCGTCGACGGCGGTCATCGTGCTGCTCCTGCGGCTGGATCCGGGGTTGCGGTCGTGGACGGAACCGACCTTCCTGGGCCTACACGCCTTGGGGTGGGCCGCCTTCCTGACCCTGTGGACCGTGCAGCTGCTGATCCTCAATTACGGCATGGAGATCGTGCGCAAGGCGTCCGATGTGGCGGGCCCGGTGGTCTGGATCGGGATGATCGCCCTGGCGATATGGATGCTGGCCAGTGTGGGCTGGAGCATCGATTTCGGTGCCCGCGCCGGTGTCCCGCTGACATCCGGAGCCACGGTGCTGGCATTCACCGGAGTGGCATTCTTGATGGTCGCCTTCATGGCGGGCCCCTTGGTCAACTACGCGGACTTCGCCCGTTTCGCACCGAGCAGGCAGGCGATCCTGCGGGGTAACGCGTTGGGTATTCCGTTCAACGAGACCGCATTCGTGGTGATCTCGATCGTCATTTCGCTTGCCGCGCTGAAGAAGTACGGCAGCGCGATGATCGACCCGGTGAAGCTGGTCGCGGATATCGATTCGGATGCCATCGTGATCGTCGCTGCGATCTTCTTCGCGATCGCGACCGTGGGTATCAACGTGGTGCTCAATTTCGTCTCACCCTCCTACGACATCTCCAATGTCGCCCCGAAATACATCTCATTTCGCACGGGGGGCATCATCACCGCGGTCCTGTCGATCGCGGTGTTGCCCTGGAAAATCTGGGGGAACGAGGCCGCCATCGTGTACTTCCTCGGCGGGGTGGGCGCCTTGATGGGACCGGTGTTCGGGATCCTTGTCGTGGACTACTACCTGCTGCGCGGCCAACGCACGAACACCGCCGACCTGTACTCGGAATCCACCGCCGGTGCCTACTTCTACACCCGCGGGTTCAACCCGGCGGCACTGATCGCGTTGGGTGTTTCTGGTGCGGCGGCGATCGCCATCGCGCTGGTGCCCTCGTCACAGAGCCTGACCGCAGTTTCCTGGCCGGTAGGCGCGCTGCTGGGAGGCGCGCTCATGTACGCGCTGAGTCTGCGGCCGCGTCGGACTAGCCGTGCAGCGCCTTCTTGAGCGCGGCCAGTGACCTGTCGCGCTCCTCGGTGGCCGCGGGCACGATATCGGCGTAGCCGAGGTAGCCGTGGATCATCGTCGGGGCGTTGTGAAGCTCGACCGGCACGCCGGCGCCGCCCAGCAGTTCGGCGTACTTGGCGCCGTCATCGCGGAGCGGATCGAACTGTGCCGTACCGATGAACGCCGGCGCCAAACCTTCGAAGCTCTCGGCCCGGGCCGGGACCAGTGTCGGGCCCGCGGTGGCGGGATTGGTGTCCCCGAGATACCACTTGCTCAGCCCCGCGACGGTCTTGAAGTCCAGGACGGGCGCCTCTGCGTTCTCGATCATTGACGGCAGCGTCGTGTCGAAGGTGGTGGCCGGGTACCACAGCACCTGGAAGACCAATGGAATGTCATTATCGCGTGCCAGCTGCGCCATCACCGCCGACAGATTTCCGCCGGCCGAATCGCCGCCCACAGCAAGGCGGTCCGGGTCGCCACCGATCTCGGCGGCATGCGCGTGCACCCACTGCAGTGCAGCCCAGCAGTCTTCGACCGCGGCCGGGTACGGGTGCTCCGGCGCCAGCCGGTAGTCCACTGACACCACCACGGCATCGGCCTGCACTGCTGCGGCGCGGGCAACTGCATCATGGGTGTCCAGGTCGCCGATAACCCAGCCGCCGCCGTGGATCAACATGAAGACGGGACGCACGCCGCCCTCAGCCGGTGAATAGATGCGTACCGGTATCTCGCCCGCAGGGCCGGGGATCGTACGGTCTTCGATCTTGGCCACTTCGATCCACGGCGGGCGTGCCGTGGCGACGGCCCGATACGCGTCTCTGGACGCCTGCGGACCGTCCGGCGAAACAAGTTGAATCGGAACAGCTTTCAGAATCTTGAGGATAATCGGATCGATGCTCGGTTCGGTGTGCGATGAGCCGCTTGCGTGAAGAGCGACAGAATCGGTCATGGCCTTACCCTAGCGGCACCCTCAGCGACGTCGGGTGCGTCTGCTAGAACCACCAGGTGACTGCGACGCGGGTAGTGGCCGAGCATGAGCCCGTTGCTCGGGTGCTGCCGTTGCTCACCGTGCCGCATCTAGACCGCGAGTTCGACTATCTGGTGTCGGCGGAGCAGTCCGATGATGCCCAGCCGGGGGTTCGGGTGCGGATCCGGTTCCACGGCAGGCTGGTGGACGCAATCCTGCTCGAACGCCGTTCCGAAAGCGACCATCCCGGGAAGCTCGGTTGGCTGGACCGTGTCGTGTCTCCGACTCGAGTGCTGACGCCGGATGTGCGCAGGCTGGTGGATGCGGTGGCGGCCCGCTACGCCGGAACCCGTGCAGACGTGCTGCGGCTGGCCCTGCCGCCCCGCCACGCGCGGGCAGAGCGGGAAACCCGCCCGGCGGCCGATGATTTCGTGGCACCGGCAATCGACGGTTCGGGTTGGGCCCGGTATCAGCGCGGCGAGCGATTCCTCGAGGCGCTGTCGCAGGACCGGGCCGCGCGTGCGGTGTGGCAGGCGCTGCCCGGGGAGGCCTGGACAACCCGCCTGGCCGAGGCCGCGGTGGCGGCGGCGGGCACCGGCAGGGGAGTCCTAGCGGTTGTTCCGGACCAGCGCGATATCGATGCGCTGGCCGCCGAGTGCGTGGAACACATTGGTCCACAACGCGTCATTGCTCTCTCGGCGGAACTGGGCCCTGCCGAGCGGTACCGGCGCTGGCTGGCCATTCTGCGCGGTGACGCGACCGTGGTGATCGGGACCAGGGCCGCGGTGTTCGCGCCGGTGGCCAACCTGGGCCTGGTGATGGTGTGGGACGACGGCGATGACAACCTCTCCGAACCGCGCTCTCCGTATCCGCATGCCCGCGATGTGGCCATGCTGCGTGCGCACCAGCTGCGATGCGCTGCGGTGATCGGTGGATATGCGCGTACCGCCGAGTCTCAGGCGCTCGTCGAGAGCGGCTGGGCACATGACCTGGTTGCTGCCCGTCCGGTGGTGCGGAAGGCCGCCGCCCGCATCAGTGCTCTCGACGACAGCGGGTACGCGCAGGAACGCGATCCCGCGGCGCGGTCGGCACGCCTCCCCACGATCGCGCTGAACGCGGCTCGAGAGGCGCTGAAACGCGGACACTCGGTGCTCGTGCAGGTGCCGCGCCGGGGATACGTGCCGGCATTGGCGTGCACGAAATGCCGGACGGTCGCGCGGTGCCGCCACTGCACCGGCCCACTGGCACTGGACGGCCCAAGTCACACCTCGAGCCCCAGCTGTCGTTGGTGTGGGCGGGTCGATGCCGACCTGCGATGCGGTCGCTGCGGCGCGACCGCGGTGCGTGCCGTGGTGGTGGGCGCCCGCCGGACGGCCGAGGAGCTGGGCAGGGCGCTACCCGGAGTTCCGGTGGTGACGTCCGGCGGCGGCGAGGTGCATGCCATGGTCGCTGGACCGCCGACCCTGGTGGTGTGCACGCCGGGGGCAGAACCCTTGACACCCAACGGGTATGGTGCCGCGTTACTTCTGGACGCCTGGGCATTGCTAGGCCGTCAGGACCTACGCGCCACAGAAGACACCCTGCGGCGATGGATGGCCGCAGCCGCCCTGGTGCGCGGGCGTGAGGAAGGTGGAACGGTGGTTGTCGTCGCCGACGCCGCCCTGCCCACGGTGCAGGCACTCATCCGCTGGGATCCGGTGGGACACGCCGCCGCCGAACTGGCGGCACGCGCCGAGGTGGGGCTGCCGCCGCAGATGCACATCGCGGCCATCGACGGACTCGCCGAAGGGGTCGCCGCCCTCGTCGATTCCGCTGATCTCCCGGAGGGTGCGGAGCTACTGGGGCCGGTCGATCTGCCGGTCGGGGCACGTCGCCCGGCGGGGATATCCGAGGGTGCGGAGGTGGTGCGCATGCTCGTCCGGGTCGAACGTGCCGCGGGGCTGGAGATGGCCGCGGCTTTGCGCCGCGGGGTGGCGACGCTGAGCGCCCGGCGCGAAACCGAACCCGTCAGAGTTCAGATCGATCCGCTACACGTGGGCTGATCTGGCGAATTTCAACCATTTGCGGCGGCGAGACGCGGCGCGTTGGTAACTCCCGTCGCGAATGTCTCCACGATGTAGCCGACGAGCTCATCGCGGGTCATGTGGCGGGTGCTGGTCCACCAATTGATCACCATCAGAATTCCGCCGGTCGCCAGTCGTGACCAGATGGGTGCGATGCACGTCATCTGCTCCGCCGGGAAGATGGCGCGCAGGTGTTCTTCGGTTACCTCGGCGATCAGGTCAAATATGCCGTGATCGAGGCGCTCCTTGGCCGTCAGGTCACGGTCCAGAGCGATGTAGAGCTCGGGCTCCGCAGTGATCCAATCGATCACCAAGTTGGCGAATGCGCGGAGCTGATTGCGGGTTTTGCCGACCATGCCCTCTTGCCAGGACCTGGTGATCACACGGTCGGCGTGGCGCCGGCTCAATGCGCGAAGCAGGTCGGCCTTGGTGGGAAATATCGCGTAGCACGCGGATCGGGCGAACCCGGCCTCCCGCGCCACTTCGGCGATGGAGACGGCGCCCCCACTCTTGCGAATCGCACGTTCGGCGGCGTCGAGCAGTTCCTCTGTGCGCAGTCTGCGATCGTAGGGCGCGCCACTCGGCCGGCCTCGTCCTCTGGTAGCCATCGAAATCATGCTATCGGATGTATCCAGACTGCTTGGCACTATCCTCGGCGAAGCTCGGCACGCGACTGACCGCCCTCAGGTCCAGCCGGGATTCGATGCGGACGACACACCTTTCATAGACTGACGCGGTGCGCATAGTGTTCGCCGGTACTCCGGCCCCGGCGTTGCCGTCGCTGCGAAGGCTGTTGGCCTCCCGTCATGAGGTGGTCGCGGTGTTGACGCGGCCCGACGCGCGTGCGGGGAGAGGACGAGCGTCGGCGGCCTCGCCGGTCGCAGAGCTGGCGCGCGAACACGGGCTGCCGGTGCTCGCGCCATCGCGCCCCAATGACCCTGAATTCATCGGTGAGCTCGCCGAGCTCGATCCCGAGTGCTGCGCCGTGGTCGCCTATGGCGCCTTGCTGAAACCTGAGTTGCTCGCGGTGCCCAGGCACGGTTGGGTGAATCTGCACTTCTCGCTTCTTCCGGCGTGGCGCGGTGCGGCACCCGTACAGGCGGCCATCGCGGCCGGAGATGAGATCACGGGTGCTACCACGTTTCTCATCGAGCCCGCATTGGACAGTGGCCCCGTCTACGGGGTGGTTACCGAACGAATCCGCGCCGCCGACACCGCCGGTGCGCTGTTGGGCAGGCTCGCCGAATCCGGTGCGGGTCTCCTCGAATCGACGATGGACGGGATTGGGGACGGGGCATTGGTGGCGGTTCGGCAGGTGGCCGACGGAGTGAGCAGCGCGTCGAAGATCACCGTCGAGCAGGCGCGTATCCGCTGGGAGCTTCCCTCCCATGCGATCGACCGCCATGTTCGGGCCATGACCCCCGAACCCGGCGCCTGGACAACCATTGGGGAGACTCGAGTGAAGGTTGGACCGATCCGCATGGATATTGACGAGCACAGTGAGCATCTGGATCCGGGCGCTGTCGTGGTGCGCAAGCGCGACGTGTTGGTCGGCACCGGTACCACGGCCGTAGCCCTCAACGAGGTGCAGCCTCAAGGAAAGAAGCTGATGAATGCGGTGGATTGGGCTCGCGGGGCCCGACTCGACGCGGAGGTTCGCGCGCTGTGAGCACACGCCCGCCGCGCCGACGGCCCGACCAGGATTCACGCCCGAGTGAGCGCACCCGCCAGCGGCTCGACCCAGCACGTCAGGCCGCGCTCGACGTGCTGCGCGCGGTGGCGCGTGACGACGCGTACGCCAATCTGGCGCTGCCCGCGCTGTTGCGTGAGCGCGGCATCACCGGTCGCGACGCAGCCTTCGCCACCGAGCTCACCTACGGAACATGCAGGGCCAGTGGCCTTCTCGATGCGGTGATCGCATCGGCCGCGGGACGCTCGATGGACCAGGTGGATGAGGGACTACGTGATCCGTTGCGGCTGGGCGCCTATCAGCTGCTGCGGACTCGCGTCGAACCCCACGCCGCGCTCTCGACCACCGTGGACGCCGTAGCCGTCGAATTCGAGGCGGGCAGAGCCGGTTTCGTCAATGCGGTACTGCGGACGATCTCGCGTCGCGATGAGCGGGAATGGGTGGACGAGTTGGCCCCGCCGGAGTCGGACCGTATCGGACGGCTCGCCTTCGCGACCGCACACCCCCGGTGGATCGCTCAAGCGTTCTCCGATGCGCTCGGCCCGGCGAGTTCGGAGCTCGGCGAGGTGCTCGCCAGCGACGATGAGCGCCCGGTCGTTCACCTCGCTGCACGTCCGGGCCATATCGACGCGTTAACACTGGCCGACGAGGTGGGTGGCACCGTTGGCCGCTACTCGCCTTATGCGGTGTACCTGCCCGGTGGAAACCCGGGCCGGCTGGAGTCCGTGCGCGACGGCCTGGCACAGGTGCAGGACGAAGGCAGCCAGCTGGTCGCGCGTGCGACCGCACTGGCTCCACTGGAAGGCGCCGACACGCAATGGCTCGACCTGTGCGCGGGGCCGGGCGGCAAGACCGCGCTGCTGGGCGCGCTGGCCGCGGAGCATGGTGCCCAGGTGACCGCCATCGAGATCGCCCCGCATCGCGCCGCGTTGGTGGCCACTGCCACGAAATCCTTGCCGGTGACGGTGCTCACCGTGGATGGGCGGGAGAGCGGGTTGCCTGCCGCGTCCTTCGACCGAGTACTGGTGGACGCGCCGTGCACCGGCCTGGGCGCGTTGCGCCGCCGCCCCGAGGCGCGCTGGCGTCGTCAACCGGGGGATATCCCGGAGCTGGTCAAGCTGCAACGCGAATTACTTTTCAGCGCAATCGAATTGACTCGACCAGGTGGCATTATCGTGTACAGCACCTGTTCGCCGCACCTGGCGGAGACAGTGGGCGTGGTATCGGATGCGGTGCGGCGTCACCCGGTGACCGCCGAAGACGCCCGTGCGGTGTTCCCCGGTGTGGACGGGCTCGGGGGCTCCGACGCGGTGCAGCTGTGGCCGCACCGACATGGCACCGATGCCATGTTCACCGCCCTGCTGCGCAAACACGCATGAAGCGGCACATAAGCTGAGAGCTGTGTCTGACTCTCTCCGCGCTCCCATGATCGCCCCGTCGATCCTGTCCGCCGATTTCGCACGTCTCGCCGACGAGATGGCGGCCGTGACGGGAGCCGACTGGCTACACGTGGACGTGATGGATGGGCATTTCGTGCCGAACCTGACGCTGGGGCTGCCCGTTGTCGACAGCCTGCTGGCCGCAACCGATATCCCCATCGACTGCCATCTGATGATCGATAACCCGGATCGTTGGGCACCGGGATATGCCGAGGCCGGTGCGTACAACGTGACGTTCCACGCCGAGGCCACGGACAATCCCGTCGCCGTCGCCCGCGATATCCGCGCCGCGGGCGCCAAGGCCGGCCTCAGCATAAAACCGGGTACGCCTTTGGACCCATATCTAGAGGTGCTCAAGGACTTTGACACGCTGCTGGTGATGTCGGTCGAACCCGGATTCGGCGGGCAATCCTTCATCGCAGGCGTGCTGGACAAGGTGCGTGCGGTGCGTAAGCTCGTCGATTCGGGTGAGCTCACCGTGCTCGTGGAGATCGACGGCGGCATCAACGCCGATACCATCGAGCAAGCCGCCGAGGCAGGTGTCGACTGTTTCGTCGCGGGTTCGGCGGTCTACGGTGCGCAGGACCCCGAAGCGGCGGTGCGGGCTCTGCGTGAGCAAGCCGCCAGGGCAGCAGCACATTCGGCTCGCTGATATGACCGATCCGATCGGTCTCGACGCCGCCATGGATCTCGCGATCCGGGCCGCCGAAGAGGTCAAGGGCAGCACGTACCCGAATCCGCCTGTTGGCGCGGTGATCCTGGATGGGGCGGGGGCAGTCGTTGGCGTGGGCGGGACGCGGCCGCCCGGGCAGGAGCATGCCGAGGTGGTGGCACTGGCCCGGGCCGGCGACGCCGCGGCGGGCGGTACCGCCGTCGTGACCCTGGAACCGTGCAATCATCAGGGGCGAACCGGGCCATGTGTGGATGCGCTTGTCGTGGCGGGTATTTCACGTGTTGTCTACGCCGTCGCCGACCCTAATCCGCAAGCATCCGGTGGAGCCGAGCGCCTGCGCACGTTGGGTGTCGAGGTCCTCGACGGTGTCGGCGCTGACCGTGTCGCCGTGGGACCGCTACGGGAATGGCTGCACAAACAGCGCACCGGGCGTCCCCACGTCACGTGGAAGTACGGTGCCAGTGTCGACGGCCGAAGCGCCGCCAACGACGGCACCAGCCAATGGATCACCAGCGAGCAGTCGCGGGCCGATGTGCATCGGAGGAGGGCGTTCGCCGATGCCGTTCTGGTGGGCACCGGCACGGTATTCGCGGACGACCCGCAGCTCACCGCACGCACCCCCGATAACGTGCTACTTCCGCATCAGCCGCTGCGGGTCGTCGTCGGCATGCGTGAGGTCTCCTCGGACGCAAAGGTTTTGAACGACGACTCGCACACCATGGTGATCCGGACCCACGACCCGGCCGAGGTGCTTGCGGCACTGGGGGATCGCACCGACATCATCCTGGAAGGCGGGCCGACATTGGCCGGGGCCTTCCTGCGTGCCGGCCTGGTGGACCGGATCTTGGCCTATCTTGCGCCGATGCTGTTGGGCGGCAACGTCCCCGCCGTCGGGGATATCGGCGTCACCACCCTGTCACGCGCGCTGCGCTGGGAGTACGACGATATCGAGCGGATGGGGCCCGATGTGCTACTCAGTCTCGTTCCCCGACTTACGATGTGAACCAACGAATATCGCGATCACCGCGCCCAATAGACAGATGATTGCCGTGGCCCGGAACATCTCGCTGTACTCGAGGCTGTAGGCCTGGACGAACCTATCGGCGAGCCGTTGCACATCAAGGAGGCTCGGCTTTTCGGGCTTGGGTTCCTTGGCGGTCAGCTCGTCGAAGATCTGGTAGAAGCGGTGAATACCCCAGCCTCCGAGGGCCGCCATCCCGATCAGCATGCCTGTCATCCGTGCCACCACCACGAGCGCCGACGCGATGCCGTGCTGTGCGGCCGGCACCACGCGTAGCGCAGCCGAGGACAGCGGGCCAATTACCAGGCCGAGGCCGATACCGGCGACAGCCAGGTCCACATCCAGCCGGGGCAACGTGATGAATCCGAAATTGTGCACGGCTGCCAACACGTCCACTGGCCAGCCGGATATCAAGTGGTACCCGAACGCGGCGATCAGCAGGCCGCCAACTGCGATGATCCTGTCGCCGAACCGGGTCGCGAGCCAGCCGCCGACGATCGCACCGATCGGCAGCGCGACCAGGAACCGTGACAGCAGGAACACGGCATCGGCCTTGTTCATCCCCAGCACACCCTGGCCCAGCAGCTCGACGTTGACCAGCGTCACCATGAGGGCTGCGCCAGCGGCCAGGGAAGCAGCCAGTGCCGCTAGGAACGGGCCGATGCGAACCCCTTCGGGGCTGATCAGCCGGGTCTTGGCGCGCCATTCCCACAGGATGAAGGCGAGGAACGCGACCGCGGATGCTGTGAGTACCGGCAGTGCCCATGTGGGTAGCGCGGACACCTTGGGGTCCGGGCTGTAGAGGCCTACTACCAGCAGGCCCAACGCGATGGCCAGTAGTGCGCCGCCGACGATGTCCACCTTTGGACGGTTCGGATCCTGCTGGTGTGCGGGGACGCTGAACTGGACTAGCACGATGGCGATGATCGCCAGCGGCACATTGACCCAGAAGATGCTGGTCCACGTGCCGAACAGCCATACACACAACACGCCGTATAGCGGCCCCAGGACGCTGCCGAGTTCTTGGGCGGCACCGATCCCGCCGAGGACCGTCGCACGATCGCGTTTGGCCCACAGATCGGCACCCAGAGCCAGGGTGACCGGCAACAGGGCACCGCTCGCCACACCCTGGATGACCCGGCCCGCGACCAGCATCGTGAGATCGGTGGACATCGCGGTGACGACAGAACCGATCGCGAAACCTGCGAGAGCCACTTGCAGGATCAGGCGGCGGCCGAATCGGTCGGAGGCCTGACCCAGCAGCGGCATCGCGGCGATATAGCCCAGGAGGTACCCGGTAACGATGGGAGTGACCTGCTGGACGTTGTTCAGCGCGATGCCGACACTGGTCATGATGTCGGTGATGACGCTGACCACGACATAGGTGTCGAGGGCACCCAACAGCACCGCCAGGCCTCCGGCGCCGATCGCGATGCTGCGATGCCGCAGCGGGAGGCTGGTGTCCTGGGTAGTGGTGGTCACGAGGCCGGCTTGTCGACCGTGACCGGCTTGCCCCAGTCGGACAACGACATCTCAATGGTGTTGCCCGGGGACGTGTCGACGCTGATCTTGGTCAGTGTGTGATTGCCGTCCTTCTGGATCCACGCCTTGCCCGGGATGTCGGAGGTGAGCTTGGAGCCGGCGAAGGTGTTGATGGCGTCCTTACCCACCGTCCCGGTCACGAGAACCGAATCGACACCGTCGACGGTCTCGGTCTTCTCAGACTTGGCGCCGGTGAAGTTCGACAGCAGGTTGGCCAACCCCTTGTTGGGATCCAGGATGATCCCGACGTCGTACACCTCCTTAACGGGTCCCATGCTCGTGTAGGCGCTGGTGAGTTGGGCGAACAACTCGCCGTCGACCACGACGAAAGGCAGCTCCAGTCCGCCGGTCTTGGCGGTGCCCTTGGCGGCCACTGCCGGTGTGGTGGTCAGATCGCCGGTGAGTTCGGAGAGCTTGAGGGTTGGCTTGTCGCCGGTGACCTTGAGCACGAGGTGTGTGCTCGTCTGTGTCTTGGTGGTGGCTGCTGACTCACTAAGGAGTGTGGCGGCCTCGGGCAAATTGACGTCGGCCTTCTCGGTCTTGGAGCAGCCGGCAAGGGCGATGGCGGCGATGGCGACGGGGATAAGGGCGAGGCGGATGCGGTTGCGCATGCGTCCGATCGTAGAGGCTGAGCGCTACCCCTGGGAGGCTCGCGACACGTCGACGTTGCTGGTGATGAAATTGACACCCCAGCAATCCGGCGCCATGCTCGTTTGCAGGGCGGGATTGTCAACCGAGGGCTGGTTGTTGTGAAAAACGTGAGCAGAGCTCTGGCATGTGGTGTGTCCGCGGTCGCCGCGGCTGCTGGCATTCTTGTTGCTTTACCTGCGCTTTCGGCCGCCGATCCAGCTGCTGAAACTCCTCCCAAGATTGTCGCTTTCCCGGGCATGTCGATTGTCCAGGGGGACAGCCGTTGCACCCTCGGCTACGTCGATCCGGCATCCCGAATTGGCCTGACCGCGGGCCATTGCAATGCGACCGGTGCTGTCACCGACCTCGGCGGGAACCGTATCGGTGAGGTGCTGTTGATGAGCCGTAACCTGCCAACCGGCGGGGCCATCGGCCCCGGTGATGTGGTGTCGGACTACGAGGGCATCTCGTTTGCACCCGGAGTGGCGCTGAGCAGCATCTTGCCCAATGGGGTTGCGCTGCGGATGGCGCAGAACGCCGGGCCGGAGCCGGGGCTCCCGGTATGTCTGATGGGATCGGTGTCCGGCGAGACGTGTGGCAAGGTCGACTCGATCAACAACGGTTGGTTCACCATGACGGATGTCGGTGGGCAACACGGTGATTCGGGCGGTCCGGTGTACACCGTCACTCAGCCCGGCCAGGCGCTGCTGGTGGGTATCTACTCGCTGCGATGGGGCGGAAAGCCTGCGGCGATGTCTTGGTCGGCGATCTCGGCTCAGATGCAATCGCAGTTGGTACCCGAGATTCCGGCCGCCGGACCAGGTAATGGCGGTCCTGAGCTGCCTGCCGTGCCTGTCGCGTCGGCGGCTCCCGCGGCGTCCTAGGCTTCCTCGGCTCATTTTCGCATTCGCATAGAGCGCGTTGCGCTTTCCATTCTGGTACTGTGGCGCCGTTCTGGGGCCATTCAGAAATTTGCTGAGCCTTCAGAAATTCCACAATGTCAACCATTGTGATCACGCTGAATTTGGAAGGCTGACATGAAACGCATTGCTATTGCTCTCGCCGTACTTGCGACAGCGATGGGCGGTGTCGCGTGCTCTGCTGGCGATGGCCAAGGTGGAAACATCGTGCGTATCGGCACAACGGAGGCCGGGAAGGAGTCCTGGGATGTCTTGGTGGATGAGGCGGGCAAGGCGGGAATCAAGCTCGTCACCACCAACTTCACGGACTACAGCCAGCCGAACGTGGCCCTCACTCAGAAGCAGATCGATGTGAATCTATTTCAGCATCTTCGTTTCCTGGGTGAATACAACGTCGCTGACAATGCAACGCTAACGCCGGTCGGTGCCACCTATATCGTGCCACTCGGTCTCTATTCGCAGAAACACAAGGCAATCACGGATATCCCGCAGGGCGGGCAGATCGCCATCCCCAACGATCCGCCCAATCAGGCGCGAGCTCTGTTCGTGTTGAAGGCGGCCGGGCTCATTGTGCTCAAGGGTGGACGCACGACACCGAGCACCGCCGATATCGACAAGGGGGCATCCAGGGTCACCGTCACCTTGGTAGACGCGGCGCAGACGGCGTTGTCGCTCAAGTCGATCGACGGCGCCGTCATCAACAACACCTATCTAGCGCAATCGAATATCGATCCGAAAAGCGCGCTCTACGCCGACGATCCGGCGAGCCCGGGCGCGGAGCCATATATCAACGTCATCGTGTCGCGCGCCGAGGAGAAGGACAACCCCACGTACCAAAGGCTTGTGGAGGTCTTCCATTCCCCGGCCGTCACCGAGGCATATGCCAAGGAAAGCAAGGGAACTCAGCTCACGGTGACAAAGAGTGGCCAGGACTGCGCCGCGATCCTGGCAAGGATCGAACAGCAGATCCGTGCCGAGAAATGACCGACGAGGCGCCGCTCATCCGGTTCGAGAACGTCACTAAGACCTTTCGGGTGGGCAAGAAGACGGTCACCGCGGTCGACGATGTGTCACTCGACATCGCGGCGGGTGAGGTATTCGCCATGATCGGCTATTCGGGGGCGGGTAAGAGCACGCTCGCACGGCTCATCAATGGACTGGAACGGCCCACCTCTGGTCGCGTCGTGGTGGATGGCGCCGAGGTGAGTGCACTGGGGGAGCGCGCATTACGGCATCTACGTGCCGATGTCGGCATGATCTTTCAACAGTTCAACCTGTTCCGGTCCCGCACCGTCGCGGGAAACATCGCTTATCCGCTGCGGGTAGCCGGATGGGCCGCCGAGAAGCGCAATGCGCGGGTTGCCGAGCTGCTGGAGTTCGTTGGACTGGCCGATAAGGCGAAGAGCTATCCGGATCAGCTTTCCGGTGGACAAAAGCAACGGGTGGGCATCGCTCGAGCCCTGGCGACATCACCGTCGATTCTGTTGGCCGACGAGGCCACCAGTGCCCTGGACCCCGAAACCACCGGCGACGTGTTGCGACTCCTTCGCGCAGTCAACAACGAGTTCGGGGTGACCATCGTGGTGATCACCCATGAGATGGACGTGGTGCGCACCGTTGCCGATCGCGTCGCGGTCCTCGCCGATGGGAGGGTTGTGGAGGTGGGAAGCGTGTTCGATGTGTTCTCCACGCCGCAGAGTGAGGCCGGGAAGCGTTTCGTTGGCACGGTGCTGCAGAACACCCCGAGTGTCGAGGACGTCGCGCGAATTACCCAGCGGCACAAGGGCAGTATCGTCTCGGTCGAGATCAGCGAGGGTGTACAGATCGGCCCGGCGCTGGCACGCGCGACGGGGCTTGGGGTGCGTTTCGAGTTGGTGTACGGAGGCATCACCACCCTGCAGTCGCGCTCCTTCGGCAATCTCACGCTCGAACTCGAAGGGCCCGATGATCAAGTGGCGCAGATTATCTCTGATTTCTCCGCGGTGACGACGGTTCAGCGGGTGACGCGGTGACGACGAATTGGGAGCGGTTGCGACCGCAGCTGTTCGAGGCCTTCGGTGACACGCTGTACATGGTGTCGATCACTCTGGTGGTGGGCGGCATCATCGGGTTGGGGTTGGGAGTCCTGTTGTACACCACAAGATCTGGCGGGCTGCTGCAGAACCGGGCACTGCATGCGCTGCTCAATGTGGTGGTCAACATCGTCCGGCCCATACCGTTCGTGGTGTTGATCGCAGCCCTCGGGCCGATCACGCTCGGGGTGGTGGGGACGACGATCGGTACCACCGCCGTGGTCTTCGTGATGATAGTCGCGGCATCGTTCGCGATCGCCCGCATTGTCGAACAGAACCTGGTGACCATCGATCCCGGGGTCATCGAGGCCGCGCGTGCCGTCGGTGCAGGCCCGCTGCGCATCATCACGACGCTATTGGTGCCAGAGGCGTTGGGGCCGTTGATCCTCGGATACACGTTTGTGCTCATCGGCATCGTCGACATGTCCGCGATGGCGGGTTTGGTGGGCGGCGGTGGCCTAGGCGACTTCGCGATCGTGCAGGGCTACCAGCGCTTCAATTGGCAGGTGACGATCGTGTCAACCGTCATCATCATCGCGCTGGTCCAAGCGGCCCAGTTCTTCGGAAACTATCTGGCGCGCAAGGCGCTTCGGCGATAGTTACGCGGGGGGTGTCGGTACGGGCGGTGCTGCCGGCGCAGGGGGTGCGCCGGGTGTGGGAGGAGCGCCCTCGGGTGCCTCGGGCGGGGTCCAGTGCCACTGATCCGGGGCCGGTCCCTGCGAGTCATCACCCAGGCCGGGGATGCGTGTGCCGGGAGGTGGGGCGGTACCAGGCAACGGCTGGTTAAGCGATTCCTTGGTTCCTCGCCCTACGATGCCACCTCGCCATTGGCCGTCCTGAACACCGCGCACGAGCCGCCCCAGGTAGTCGCCGCCCGAGATATCGGCGCTCTCTTCTCCGGGGTTGACCCCATAGATCTCGCCCTTGCCGGGCTCTGCGGGCTTGAGGTTCTGCGGCAACAGGTACTGGTTGTTCAGCGCCCTGGTGTTCGGAGCGATGACGGGAGCATTGGCCGCCGGTGCCGCCGGTACCGGGTTCTGGCCAATCAGGTTGGGGTTACCCACGATGGCGAGGTTGCCGGGTAAGCCGCCGATACCCTGCTCGGTTCCGGACAGAGCGAGTGGATTGCCGATTTGCGATGCCGGCGGTGGTTCCGGCGGGCCGGGCGGACCCGGCGGGGGAGGTGCGGCCGCGGGCACCGGCGCCGGGTCTGGTTCCCCGGGATCGGCGGCGGCGGTGGCCGCCGAGGCGAGCAGCGCACTGGCGGCAAGGGCCGCAGCCACCCCGATCTTCACGATGGACGGACGATCGGGGTTCCTCATGGCTGCGTCTCCTCTTGTACTGAATGCGGTTCGGACGGTCTAGCTAGACGGTCTTCGTGACGCCGTAGTAGGCGACGATATCGTCGTTGTCCTTCGACGAGCTGGTCAGCACGGCGTACGAACGCAGGAACGACTGTCCGATGCAACCGTCGATCTTGATGTGCACGTCCTTGAGGGTGATACGCGCTTCGCTGCCCTTGTACTTCTTCTTGTCGACCGAGACGTTGATGACCTCACCGGGCTGGGGGTGCACCTCGATCTGGCCCTGGATGGGCATACCGACGCTGGTGAGACCTGCGGTGCCGAGGCCGGCAGTAAGACTGATCGAGCCATTCAGCTTGACGGTGTTCAGGCTGATGCCGCAACCAATCTGGTAGCCGGCTTCTAGGGTTCCACCGGACAGCTTGCTGCTGCCGCCCTTCGCCGAGCCGGTGAACGTGCCACCGGCGAGGTATTCGCGGGACGAGGCGGCGGTGGTCAGCGGCGGGATGGGCAGCTGGGTCTCATCCTTGGCGCCCACGCTGAGTACCCAGCCGTCGGGGGTCTTAACGGTGCCCGGGTCCTCGGAGCCCACAACGCCGTTGTCGGGCGGCGGGCCGTCTGCGGGCGGCGGGGCGTCTGCCACGGGCTGCACGGGTGGTGGGTCGTCTGGGTCCGCCAGAGCGAGCGGCGCCGATGCGGCGAGTGCGCACGCGGCGGTCAGGGTGACGAGACTCTTGAACATGGGAGTGAGGCCTCTCGTGGTCTTTGGCATTGGGGTGGCTGTAAGCGCGTGGGGCATCGACGTCAGACGGCCTTGGTGATACCCATGTAGGTGACCACGTCATCGGTGTTTTCCGTTGAGCTGGTGAAGGTTGCGTATGACCGGATGAAGGACTGACCGACGCAGCCGTCGATCTTGATACGGAAACCGGTGATGGTGGTGCGCGAGGTGGTGCCCTCGAAGGTCTTCTTGTTGACCGGAACGATGGTCACGGTACCGGGCTTCAGGCCGACCTTGATCTGGCCGATGACGCTGGCGCTGGCGGTGGGGACGCCCGCCATGCTGAGCGAGGGGGAGATGCCGACGCCGCCCATGAGCTCCACGGGACCACCGGTGATACCGCAGCCGATCTGGTACCCGGCCTCCAGCGTTCCACCGGCCAGCTTGGTCTTACCCGAACCCTTCACCCCACCGATGAACGTGCCACCGACGATGTACTCGCGTGAGGACAGCGCGGTGGTCAGCGGGGCGACCGGCAGCAGGCTTTCGTCCTTAGCAGCGACGGCGAGGATCCAGCCGTCCGGAGTGGGCAAGGTACCCGGCTCTGCCGATGGCATCGCGCCAGTGTCGACGGGAGGGGGCGGCGGTGCGTCGGCCACCGGCTGGACTGGGGCCGGATCATCACCGGGTTCTGCTAGGGCGAGGGGCGCCGAAGCAGTAAGCGCGCAGACTGCAGTCAGAGTGATAAGACTTTTCAGCATGGTGCGGTAGCGCCTCTCAATTGTTGGTGATGTCCGTGACTTCTGTGAGGAAGCTGTCCCGACGAATGTTGGGGGTGCTGTGTTTCCAAAGGGTGAATGGACGGACAACAGTTATCGCCCAATGTCTATCCATTTCGTACGTCGGTACACACCGTTCCAACCGCGCTGATTTGAATCATGAAATGCCTCCTGCCTCGGTGATTGTGACGAAAACCACTCATGTCGTTACCGCGTCGTCAAGACGGTCTTGGCCTACCGGGTAGGGGTATCCAGCACACTTTTCAACGGTCAGTCGAATTCGCTTCGTATACCAGTTGTTCAACGGTCGTTCAGACTCGTGACAATTCCGCAACTCACTATCAGGTATTGGTGCTGTCACAACGCGACGCCGTATGGAATTACCGGTACGGTCACGGCCGAACAGCACCAGAGAATCTGGAGAGGAATCGATGAGGCCATTACATCTCTGTCGGAAGGCGGCGGTGCCGTCGCTGCTGGCGATCGGCATGGGGTTGGCAACACTTCCCGTGGCATACGCCGAGCCAGATGGCCAAGATCAAGTGGAACAGCCGGCGGTTCAGCAGACCGTTCAGGCGCCCGGCCCCGCCGTAGTATCCGCACCCGCGCCGACCTCGGATGGCGCCACCCCGGCGGCCATTGAGGCGTGCGCGAAGTTCGCGACGGCGCTCGACTACGCGTCCACGAACTACTCCGACTTCGCCAACAACCTGGCGGGTATGGAAGGCAACTACAGCGACGCCTACGTGTCGTCCAGCAATGGAACGGGCCGGAGCGCGCTGCGGGAGGCGGCCGAATTCGCGAATGAGGCCGCCAACACGCCGGATCTGGACCCGGCGATCGCCGATCCGATCCGCTCCTGGGCGACGAACGCGAACAAGCTGATGATCCTCATGGGAGTCCGGGCCCCGGTCGATGGTGTGAACGGGAAGGCCAATGACCTCAACGCCGACGCGGAGAAGGCCCAGATGGCCTGTGCCCAGGCGGGTACGCACGCCTAGGTCCGCGTAGATAGTCCTACTCTTGTTCCATGTTCACCGGAATCGTTGAGGAGCTCGGCGAGATTCTGGGCAGGGAAGATCTAGGCGACGCTGCCCGTCTCACCGTGCTCGGCCCCCTGGTCGTATCGGATGCGAAACACGGCGATTCGATCGCCGTCAACGGCGTCTGCCTGACGGTGGTCGATGTGCGACCAGGTGGGGTTTTCACCACGGATGTGATGGGAGAAACACTCTCGCGATCGAGTCTGGACAAGATCGTGACGGGCACCAGGGTCAACCTGGAACGCGCGGCGGCGGTCAACAGTCGTCTCGGCGGACACATCGTGCAAGGACATGTAGATGGCACCGGGGAGGTGCTGTCCCGCACACCGTCCGAGAACTGGGAGGTGGTGCGCATATCACTGCCGGGATCGGTGGCCAGATATGTCGTTGAAAAGGGCTCGATCACCGTGGACGGGGTGTCGCTGACGGTATCGGGATTGGGCCAGGACTGGTTCGAGGTGTCGCTGATTCCCACCACACTGGGACTGACGACGCTCGGATCGGCGACGGTGGGGACGACGATCAATCTCGAGGTGGATGTCATCGCCAAGTACGTCGAACGCCTGCTCGAGCACCGTTCTTAGCTTCTGATTCCGCTGGGTGAGCAGCGCTCGAATCATTGAATTCCCGGTGGTTCATAATTGAGTTGCCCACACGCCCCTAACGAGAGTGGTCCCCATGACCAGGTTGGACAGCATCGAACGCGCTGTCGCCGATATCGCCGCCGGTAAGGCCATCGTCGTTGTCGACGATGAGGATCGGGAGAACGAAGGCGATCTGATATTCGCTGCGGAGAAGGCCACCCCTGAATTGGTGGCTTTCATGGTGCGGTACACGTCGGGATACCTCTGCGTGCCGCTGGCCGGGGAGGACTGCGACCGCCTCGGGCTGTTACCCCAGTACGCGGTGAATCAGGACAAGCACGGCACTGCATACACGGTCACCGTCGATGCGAAAAACGGTATTGGAACCGGGATTTCGGCGTCGGATCGCGCGGCGACCATGCGGTTGCTGGCGGACGGCACGACTGTCCCAGACGACTTCACCAAGCCCGGGCACGTTGTTCCGTTGCGCGCCAAGGAAGGTGGGGTGCTGCGGCGTCCCGGCCACACCGAAGCATCGGTCGACCTGGCCAAGCTGGCGGGACTGCGACCCGCCGCGGTGATCTGCGAGATCGTCAGCCAGAAGGACGAGGGCGCCATGGCGCAGACCGAGGAGTTGCGGGTCTTCGCCGACGAACACAACCTGGCACTGGTGTCGATCGCTGACCTGATCGAGTGGCGGCGCAAGCACGAGAAGCATGTGGAGCGGATCGCCGAGGCGCGTATCCCCACCCAGCACGGCGAGTTCCGTGCAGTGGGTTATACGAGCATCTATGACGATGTGGAGCACGTGGCGCTGGTGCTCGGGGATATCTCCGGCTCCGAAGACGGCGGCAACGATGTGCTGGTGCGTGTGCACTCCGAGTGTCTGACCGGCGACGTATTCGGTTCGCGCCGTTGCGATTGCGGTCCGCAGCTGGATGCCGCGATGGAGATGGTGGCCAAGGAGGGCCGTGGCATCGTGCTGTACATGCGTGGTCACGAGGGGCGGGGCATCGGGTTGATGCACAAGCTGCAGGCCTATCAGCTGCAGGACGCCGGCGAGGACACCGTGGACGCCAACCTGAAGCTCGGTCTGCCGGCCGACGCGCGCGACTACGGTTTGGGCGCACAGATTTTGGTTGACCTGGGCGTTAAGTCCATGCGGCTGCTGACCAATAACCCCGCCAAGCGCGTCGGGTTGGACGGCTACGGGCTGCACATCATCGAGCGGGTAGCGCTCCCGGTGCGCGCCAACTCGGAGAACATCCGCTATCTGCGCACCAAGCGGGACCGGATGGGGCACGATCTGGCCGATCTCGATGATCATCCCGAGGCCGATGGCGCGTGAGCGGCGATGGAATCCCGTCACTGAAGGTCGGTGACGCATCGGGTGTCAGTCTGGCGATCGTGGCCAGTACATGGCATGACCAGATCTGTACCGCACTGCTGGAGGGTGCGCAGCGCGTCGCCACCGAGGCGGGAATCGATCGTCCGACCGTGGTCCGGGTACTTGGTGCCATCGAGATACCGGTGGTGGCGCAGGCGCTGGCACGCACCCATGACGCCGTCGTCGCGCTGGGAGTGGTAATCCAGGGGCAGACGCCGCATTTCACCTATGTCTGCGATGCGGTGACCACCGGGCTGACCCGCGTTTCTCTAGATACCAGCACGCCGGTGGCCAACGGGGTGCTGACCGTGAACAACGAGCAGCAGGCCCTCGACCGCGCCGGACTGCCAGGGTCTGCCGAAGACAAGGGTGCCCAGGCGGCGGCGGCGGCGCTGGACACCGCGCTGACGCTGCGTCGGCTCCGTCAACCCTGGACGTGATGCATGGCCGACTCTGACTGGGACATCGTCCTGAAACCTCACTTATCGCCGTACTTCGTATACGCGGCCGCCTTCGTCATCGCCGTCGCGCATATCGCGGTGGGTGTGCTGCTCAAAATCTCGCCCAACAGCGGGGTGATATTCAAGACCTCGGATCAGATTGGTATTGCCCTGGTCGGCATTGTCATCGCGTGCGTCGTCCTGATGTTCGCCCGCCCGCGGGTGCGCGCGGGTGCGGCAGGTATCGAGGTGCGCAATGTGCTTGGCCCCAAACTCATTCCGTGGTCCGAGGTGGTGGGAGTGTCGTTTCCTTCGGGTGCGCAATGGGCGCGGCTGGATCTGGAGGACTACGAGTATGAGCCACTGATGGCGATCCAGACGGTCGACAAGCAGCGGGCCGTCGACGCGATGGACGCACTCAGGGCAGTGTTGGGCAAGTACGCGGACCAAGCAACGGCCTAATCGGCACGGCGGGCCTCCGGCTGGGCCATCGCGACCGTGATGTGCAGCCTTGATGCAACCTTTGTGGCGATAACGTGCCGCCACCAACGACATAATCCGCGGGCCGCCGCCATGGCGATTCCTGCCGGGTGCTGTCAACGAGGCGACACTCAAGGAGAACCGGTGCCCGCGCAAACCTCTATTCCTCATGCAGATACCTCCCCGGGTGCCATTCACTATCCGCCGGCGCCACTGTTCACCGCGCGGGCCAATGCGACCGAGGAGCTCTATCGCCAGGCAGAGTCCGACAGACTGGAGTTCTGGGCCGGCCAAGCCGAAAGGCTTTCCTGGCAAACCAAATTCACCGAGGTGCTCGACTGGTCCGGCGCGCCGTTCGCGCGTTGGTTTACTGGTGGCACCCTGAACGTGGCCTACAACTGTGTCGACCGACATGTCGAAGCCGGCAATGGCGGCCGGGTCGCGATCCACTGGGTGGGTGAGCCCGCCGGCGATGCGCGTGCCATCACGTATGCCGAGCTGAAGGACGAGGTATGCCGCGCGGCCAATGCCCTCACCGCGCTGGGGGCCGTTGCCGGCGACCGTGTGGTGATCTACATGCCCATGGTCCCCGAAGCGATAGTTGCGATGCTGGCGTGCGCGCGGCTCGGTGTCATGCACTCGGTCGTCTTCGCCGGGTTTACCGCATCCGCGTTACGAGCCCGGATCGCCGATGCCGGGGCCAAGATCGTCATCACGGCCGATGGTCAGTACCGGCGTGGCAAGGCTGCGCCGCTCAAGGATGCCGTCGACGCGGCGATCGTCGACCAGCCGGGCGTCGCACGCGTTCTGGTTGTCCGCCGCACAGGTGTCGACGTGGCCTGGAACGGCACTCGCGACTCGTGGTGGCACGAGACCGTCGGGCGCGCTTCCGCCGAGCACCGTCCGGAAGCCTTCGACGCCGAGCAGCCGCTCTTCCTGCTGTATACCTCGGGCACGACGGGGCAGCCAAAAGGCATCGTGCACAGCAGCGGTGGATACCTGACGCAGGCGGCCTTCACGTACAGCGCCATCTTCGATATCAAGCCGGATACCGATATCTACTGGTGCACTGCCGATATCGGGTGGATCACGGGCCACACCTATATCGTCTACGGTCCGCTGGCCAACGGCGCCACCCAGGTGGTGTACGAGGGGACACCCGCTTGGCCCGACGAGCGCCGACACTTCCAGATCATCGAGAAGTACGGTGTCACAATCTATTACACGGCACCGACATTGATTCGCACCTTCATGAAGTGGGGGCGGCAGATCCCGGGTGCGCATGACCTGTCGAGCCTGCGGTTGCTCGGTTCGGTGGGGGAGCCCATCAACCCGGAGGCGTGGCGTTGGTATCGGACGGTATTGGGCAATGACGTCACGCCGGTCGTAGACACATGGTGGCAGACCGAGACCGGTGCGGCGATGATCTCACCGCTGCCCGGTGTCACCTCATGTAAGCCTGGCTCGGCGATGCGGCCATTGCCGGGCATCTCGGCGATCATCGTTGATGACGACGGGAACAGGCTGTCCGCCGATTCCGGTGAGTCCGAGCAGGGCACCGGATATCTGGTCCTTGATCAGCCGTGGCCGGCGATGGCCCGCGGCATCTGGGGTGATCCGGACCGGTTCGTACAGACCTACTGGTCACGATTCGCCGAGCAGGGTTGGTACTTCGCGGGTGACGGCGCACGGTACGGCAGTGACGGGGAGATCTGGCTGCTGGGCCGCATAGACGATGTCATGAACGTGTCCGGGCACCGGATCTCGACGGCGGAAGTTGAGTCCGCGCTGGTGGGGCACGCCGGAGTCGCCGAGGCGGCTGTCGTAGGTGTCGCCGATGACCAATCCGGCCAAGCCATCTGCGCGTTCGTCATCCTGAATTCTCAGCACGACGGCATGCCGAGAGCAGACGTGATCGGCGAATTGCGCGCCGAGGTGGCCCGCGAGATATCACCGATTGCCCGGCCGCGGGATCTGTATGTGGTCCCCGAATTGCCGAAAACCCGTAGCGGCAAGATCATGCGCAGGTTGCTCAGGGATATCGCCGAGGGCCGCGATCCTGGTGACACCACGGCGTTGGTCGACCCGGCCGTGTTCGATGCAATCCGCGCGCAGGCGTGCCCGTCGTGACCCGGTTGGCCAGCGATCTCACCCAGTTTCCATTCCGGGCGTCGATGTCCAAGTATCGTGTCAATATCGACCGTGCCTGCGAAAATGGCCAGGGCAGAGAGCTTGGAGACCGTGGCGACTACGAGAACTACAGCGCGCCGCGCGGCTGCCCGCGCATCGCTGGCGTCCGTACGTAACGCGCACGACCTCTTCGTGGCGGGTCAAGTAGACGGTTCGTATCTTGCGTCGATACCTCTGCCGCGTCTCGTGACCGAGAGCTGGCAGCGAAGCCTGGCCACCGGGGTAGATCCCGACCGCGGGCCGGGTGAAGCGGCCGCCGCGACCTGCCTGTCCGAACTGCGCAGCAGCCATCCACTCGCCGGTGCGCTGCCCGTTATCCGTCGCCTGCTCGTGGACCACGCGACCGATTCGGGTGTGCTTGTGGGGGTTACCGCTGCGGACGGCGCACTGCTCTGGGTGGAGGGTGACGCCGGAGCCGGCCGCAAGGCGGCCACGATGAACTTCGTGCCAGGTGCCGACTGGAGCGAACGGGCGGTAGGCACGAATGCCCCGGGTACTGCCCTCGCGCTGGATCGCGAGGTACAGATCCGCGGCAGCGAGCACTTCTGCAGGCTCGTCCGGCCGTGGTCGTGCACCGCAGTCCCCATACATGACCCACTGACCGGCACACCCCTGGGAAGTATCGACCTGACGGGCGGTTCGGCCGTTGCCTCCGCACAGACGCTGGCGTTGGTGCGTGCAACGGCGGTTGCCGTCGAGCATTTCATCGCCCTGAACTACCCGCGGCAGGTCCGCCCGGAGCGCGGTACCGAACCGCGGTTGACCTTGCTCGGCGCTGACCGTCCGATTCTGTATACCGGCGACGGGGAGCACGGGACGCGCGCATACCGGCTATCCGGTCGCCACGCCGAGATCATGGCACTGTTGCTCCGCCACCCCGAGGGTCTGAGCGCCGATCATCTCGCGATGCTGCTCGACGAAAACGATCTGGACGTCGTCACCATCCGCGCGGAAATGTCGAGACTGCGCCGCATCGTGGGAGACGAGTTGATCGTGTCCCGGCCCTACCGGCTGCTCGAACATGTCGGAAGCGATATGGGTGATGCCTTCGCCGCACTGCGAGCCGGTGATATCGCCAGGGCAATGGACTCCTATTCGGGCCAGTTGTTACCGCGTTCCGCGGCGCCAGCCATTGCGCGACTGCGCCTGGAGCTGAGCACGAGCCTTCGTGGCGCCGTGCTTGCCGACGGCGAGCTGCACTTGCTGCGCCGCTGGCTCGACCTGCCGGAGGCGCGCGATGACCGCGAGGGGTGGCAGGCACTGCACGATCATCACGGTGCGGGCGCGATAATCCGGTCGGAAGCCCGCGGCCACCTCATTGCGCTGGATTCCGATCTCGCCTGAGCACTGCCGCCTCCGGACGAAAAGTTGCAACCGTGCTGCAACGGGCCAAAACCTACCTTCAGTGATCACCGACACATTTGTTGTCTTGAAGGCAGGAGACCGCCGTGACTGTTTATGCCCGCCCGGGTGCAGAGGGATCGCTGATGACCTTTGCGTCCCGCTACGAGAATTTCATTGGTGGGCAATGGGTTCCCCCGGCCCAGGGGCGATACTTCGAGAACCGCACCCCGGTGACGGGGCAGGTGTTCTGCGAGATACCCCGCTCCGATGAAGCCGATGTCGAGAAGGCGCTTGATGCCGCACACGCCGCGGCGACCGGCTGGGCCAAGACCTCACCGGCCGATCGGGCACTGATCCTCAACAGGATTGCCGACCGGATGGAGTCCAACCTGGAGTCCATCGCCGTCGCCGAGTCATGGGACAACGGCAAGCCCATCCGCGAAACCCTCAACGCCGACATCCCGCTTGCCGTCGATCACTTCCGGTACTTCGCCGGTGTCCTTCGGGCGCAAGAGGGTTCACTATCGCAAATAGACGAGGACACCGTCGCCTACCACTTTCACGAGCCCCTCGGTGTCATCGGACAGATCATCCCGTGGAACTTTCCGCTGTTGATGGCAAGTTGGAAACTCGCCCCGGCGATCGCCGCAGGAAACACGGTGGTACTCAAGCCCGCCGAACAAACCCCGGCGTCGATCCTGTACCTGTTCTCGCTCATCGGCGATCTCCTGCCGCCGGGTGTGGTGAACATCGTCAACGGGTTCGGGGTGGAGGCGGGCAAGCCGCTGGCATCCAGCAGCCGGATCGCCAAGATCGCGTTCACCGGAGAAACCAGCACGGGCCGTTTGATCATGCAGTACGCCAGCCAGAACCTGATCCCGGTGACACTGGAGCTCGGCGGTAAGAGCCCCAACCTCTTCTTCTCCGATGTGATGGCCGCCGGTGACGATTTCCAGGACAAGGCCCTGGAAGGGTTCACGATGTTCGCGTTCAACCAGGGCGAGGTCTGCACCTGTCCTTCGCGCAGCGTGATACAGGCCGATATCTTCGACGAGTTCCTGGAGCTGGCCGCCATCCGCACCAAGGCCATCCGCCAGGGCGACCCGCTGGACACCGAGACAATGATGGGGGCGCAGGCCTCCCATGAGCAGCTCGAGAAGATCCTGTCCTATATCGAGATCGGCAAATCCGAAGGGGCACGGCTGGTTACCGGCGGCGAGCGTGCCGAACTCGGCGGCGACCTGTCGGGCGGCTACTACGTCACACCGACGGTCTTCGCCGGGACCAACTCGATGCGGATCTTCCAGGAGGAGATCTTCGGGCCGGTGCTGGCCGTGACCTCCTTCGCCGATTACGACGACGCGATCGCCATCGCCAACGACACCCCGTACGGGCTGGGTGCGGGAGTGTGGAGCCGCAACGGCAATATCGCCTACCGCGCCGGGCGAGATATCAAGGCGGGCCGCGTGTGGACCAACTGCTACCACCAGTACCCCGCGCACGCCGCCTTCGGCGGCTACAAGCGATCAGGCATCGGCCGCGAGAACCACAAGATGATGCTCGACCACTACCAGCAGACCAAGAACCTGCTGGTGTCCTACAGCTCCAAGGCCCAGGGATTCTTCTGACCATTGCCATCTCGGCATCACCCCGAAAGTGAAGTCACCCCACTGAATTGAACTGCAGAGAGCAAGGAAACGATATGGCGACCACCAAGCACGGCATAGTCGAGGAGCATCGGGAGAGCGCGGACTATCTGCGCAAGCGCCAACTCAGATCGGGGAGTGCGGGCTGGCTGCTGCTGGCCGGCCTCGGGGTGAGTTATGTGGTGTCCGGCGACTATTCGGGCTGGAACTTCGGCCTCGGCCAAGGCGGGTTCGGCGGGCTGGCGATCGCCACCGTGGTGATCGCCGGCATGTACTTGGCGCTGGTACTGGGTATGGCGGAGCTGTCTTCGGCGCTCCCGACAGCGGGCGGCGGCTACACCTTCGCGCGCCGCGCGCTTGGCCCGTGGGGCGGATTTGCAACGGGCACCGCGATTCTCATCGAATACTCGATCGCCCCGGCCGCCATCGCCACCTTCATCGGCGCGTACGTACAGTCGCTCGGGCTGTTCGGCATCACCAACGGATGGTGGGTCTACCTGGCCGCCTACGCCCTGTTCATCGGGATTCACCTGTCCGGTGTCGGTGAGGCGCTCAAGGTGATGTTCGCCATCACCACGATTGCCCTGGTGGGCCTGCTGATCTTCGCGGTCGCCGCGGCAGGCCATTTCGACATCCACAACCTGACCAATATCGCGGTGGACGAAAGTGCGGCCGGGGCTTCCAGCATCCTGCCGCATGGCTACCTGGGCATCTGGGCCGCCATTCCGTTCGCGATCTGGTTCTTTCTCGCCGTCGAGGGCGTTCCGCTGGCCGCCGAGGAGACCGCCAACCCGGAACGCAATGTGCCGCGCGGGATCATCGCGGCGATCGGCGTGCTGCTGGTGACCTGTGCGGCGGCGCTGGTTCTGACCACTGGAGCCGGTGGTGCGGAACAGATTTCGGATTCAGGCAATCCACTCGTCGAGGCGCTCGGTCACGGCACCGCCGCCAAGTTGGTCAACTACATCGGGTTGGCCGGGCTCATCGCGAGCTTCTTCTCAATCATCTACGCATACTCACGACAGCTGTTCGCGCTCTCCCGCGCGGGCTATCTCCCGACGATTCTGTCGGTAACCAACTCCCGGAAAGCGCCGACGCTGGCGCTGATCGTCCCCGGCATCATCGGATTCGCGCTGTCGCTGACCGGGCACGGCGATCTGTTGTTGAACATGGCGGTTTTCGGTGCTGCCCTGAGTTATGTACTGATGATGGTCAGCCACATCGTGCTGCGGGTGCGCGAACCGAATATGCCGCGGCCCTACCGCACGCCGGGTGGCATCGTCACCACCGGCTTCGCCCTGTTCATCGCGGTGCTGGCCGTTATCGCGACATTCCTGGTCAATCCGGTGGCCGCGGGCCTGTGCCTCGCCGTGTTCACGGCCTTCATGGTGTACTTCGCGCTCTATAGCCGCCATCGTTTGGTGGCGAATTCGCCAGATGAGGAGTTCGCGATGCTCGCGGAGGCAGAGAGCGAGCTCACGTGAAATACCGGCAGCAGGTCGCTGGGGTGAACTACACCTTCGACGGGCTCGTGGACGTGATGGCCAAGGCCACTCCGCTGCGTTCAGGTGACCAACTTGCCGGGTGCGCGGCGGACTCCGATGCCGAACGGGCAGCTGCGGCATGGGTTCTCGCGGACCTGCCACTCGGTACTTTTCTCAACGAGACGGTGGTGCCCTATGAAACCGACGAGGTCACCAGGCTGATCATCGACGGCCACGACCGCCAGGCCTACGCTGCCATCTCACATCTGACCGTCGGCGGTTTTCGGGACTGGTTGTTGGAGAGAGCTTCCCACGATGACGGTGCCCAGCGGATCGCCGCCGTGACCGCAGGGATAACCCCTGAGATGGCGGCAGCGGTTAGCAAGATCATGCGCAATCAAGATCTGATAGCGGTCGGGGCCGCCATCCAGGTGACCGCCGCCTTCCGCACCACCGTCGGCGGCAAGGGCACGCTGGCCACCCGCCTGCAGCCGAATCACCCCACCGACGACCCCCGCGGAGTCGCTGCGGCCGTGCTTGACGGGCTGCTTCTTGGTTGCGGTGACGCAGTCATCGGTATCAACCCGGCGACCGATTCACCGCACGCCACATCGGATCTGCTCTACCTGCTCGACTCCATCAGATCGCGCTACGACATCCCAACCCAGTCGTGCGTTCTCTCGCACATCACCACGACGATCGGATTGATCGAACGGGGAGCGCCGGTCGACTTGACGTTCCAATCGATCGCCGGCACCGAGGGCGCCAATTCTGCATTCGGAGTGAACATTGCGCTGCTGCGTGAAGGCCGCGATGCGACCAGGTCGCTGCGCCGGGGGACCGTCGGTGACAACGTCATGTATCTCGAAACGGGGCAGGGGTCGGCGTTGAGCTCCCACGCCCATATGGGTACCGGCGGTAAACCAGTGGACCAGCAGACACTAGAGGCCCGCGCCTACGCCGTGGCCCGCGACCTAGAGCCGTTCTTGGTTAACACCGTCGTCGGATTCATTGGGCCGGAATACCTTTACGACGGCAAACAGATCATCCGCGCTGGATTGGAGGACCACTTCTGCGGCAAGCTGCTCGGCCTGCCGATGGGTGTCGACGTCTGCTACACCAACCACGCCGAGGCCGACCAGAACGATATGGATGCATTGCTGATCCTGCTTGCCGCCGCGGGAGTGGCGTTTGTCATCACCGTCCCCGGTGCCGACGATGTCATGCTCGGCTATCAGAGTCTGTCGTTTCACGATGTCCTGCAGGCGCGCCGGACGCTGGGCCTGCGTCCGGCACCAGAGTTCGAGCAGTGGCTGCACGATATCGGAATGATCGACGAGGGCGGCCGTCTCACACCTTTCGACGTGGCGAGCTCGCCGTTGCGTGCACTGACCACGTCGGGCACCCAATGACGACCGGTGATGTTGCCCGCCAGAAGTTTTGGAAAGAACTGCGGTTGAACACCCAAGCCCGGATCGGTTTGGACCGGGCCGGCAATGGGCTGCACACTCGGGACGTCCTGGACTTGGCGGCTGCCCACGCGGCGGCCCGTGATGCTGTGCATGTGCCCCTGGACGCGGAGCGTTTGGCCGCCGAAGTCGGCCGGGTCGGGCTGGGGACGCCCACGGTGGTTACCAGCCAAGTGAGCTCTCGCGAAGAGTATTTGCGCAGACCTGACCTCGGCAGGTTGCCCTCCGATTTGTCTGCGGTGCCGCGCGGTGCGCCAGATATCGGATTCGTGCTCGCCGATGGTCTGTCGCCTACGGCCCTCATGCGTCATGCTGTCCCGCTCGTGCGCGAACTCGTTTCGCAGCTCGCCGACTCATACACCCTGGCTGCTCCGGTGATCGCTACGCAGGCCCGGGTAGCGCTGGGCGACCACATCGCCGCGCAGGGGAGGTACCGCACGCTGATTGTGATCATCGGCGAGCGGCCCGGACTCAGTGTCGTCGATAGTCTCGGTATCTACCTCACGCATCTGCCGCGTACGGGGTGCACCGACGCCGACCGCAATTGCATCTCCAACATCCACCCGCCCGACGGGCTCAGTTACCGGGAGGCCGCGCACATCGCGGCGAGCCTGGTCAGCGGCGCGCATCGGTTAGGCCGTTCCGGCGTGTCGCTCAAGGACACCTCGCGCGCCTACGCGATCGACGATGCCGGCCAGAGAGAGCTGGGCTGACTTCGGTTTCCTAGCCGGTGTCGCCCATGACGAGGCCCTCGCGGCGCGGATCCGCGCCGCCGATCCATCCGGGCCCCCGCCGCACCAGCGCCGACAGGCCACTGGACTGATCGGAGACGTCAACGGCATGGCCGCGCGTGCGCAGCCCCTGGACCAGTGGATCGTCGGCGCCGTTGTCGCGGGCGTCGACTCCGGGGTGCTCACCGCCGACATTGGTCTTGGTGGAGTTGTTGGCGCCGAAATCCACCATCGATACCGCCTGCTGCGGGTCGAGTCCCCAATCCAGGATGCCAACCAGGGTTTTCGCGACGAATTGGATGATCACCGCACCACCCGGTGATCCGAGTGCCAACAGCAGCGCACCACGCTTGCCGGACTCTGCGCGTTCGAAGACCAGGGTAGGGGCCATGGAACTGCGCGGCCGTTTGCCTGGTTGCAGGCGGTTGGCAATCGGAAGCCCGTCCTTACCCACCGGCTCGGCCGAGAAATCGGTGAGCTGGTTGTTGAGGATGAAGCCATCGACCATGTGGAAGGAGCCGAAGGCGGATTCGACTGTGGTGGTGAGCGATGCCGCGTTACCACGTGCATCGACGACGGTGATCTGGCTGGTGCCGTGCTCTGGAGTGGAGACTGCTTCGGACAGCGGGATATCGAATTCACCGGGCTTCGCTGTGCCCATGGTCTTCTCGCCGGAGATCAGCTTGGCGCGTCCCGCCAAATAGGTCGGGTTGAGCAGCGCGTCTGGTGAATTCCCGGGCAGTGCAACAAAATCGGTATCGGCGACGTACTTGTCGCGGTCCGCGTAGGCCAGCCGCTCGGCCTCGGCGATGTAGTGGACGCCGTCGACGGTCGGCTTTCCGCCGTCGAGATCGATATCGGTGGGTCGGTACGAGGCCATTGGAAAGTTCTGCAGGATGCCCAAGGTGGCGGCGACGGCGATACCGCCCGAAGAGGGCGCCGGCATTCCACAGATCTGGTGGTCGCGGTACGTGGTGCAGAGAGATTCACGCTTCTTGGCCGTATACCCGGCCAAGTCTGCGGTCGTCATCAGGCTCGGGGTGCGTCCCGCGGAGGTGTCCGCTGCCGCGGCGACGATGTCCTCGGCAATCGCACCCCGGTACAGGGCATCCGGTCCGTCGGTGGCAATGGCGCCAAGGGTTTTCGCATAGGCGGGATTGGTGAGCTTTGTCCCGGCGGATTTCGCCGATCCGTCGGAATTGAGAAAGTACGTTCCGGCTTCCTGGTCGACGGCAAGGCTGGTCGCGGAATCGGTGATCGCGGCCGCAAGTCGTGGACTGATCTCGAAACCCTCATCGGCCAACTGAACTGCCGGAGTGAACAAGTCGCGCCAGGGCACGGTGCCGTGTTCGGCATGCGCGTCGTGGAGCATTCGGAGAATTCCGGGCACGCCGATCGAACGGCCAGATGATCGTGCGTCGGGTGCGGGTTCGGCCCTGTTGGCATCGTCGATCCAACGTAGATAGTTCTCCGTGGCCGCGGCGGGTGCGACCTCTCGGCCGTCGAATGCCTCGACAGCGCCCGTTGCGGCGTCGTAGTAGACGAGGAACCCGCCGCCGCCGATACCGGAGGATTGCGGTTCGACCAGCCCGAGCACCGCTTGCGCGGAGATCAGAGCGTCGGCGGCCGATCCGCCGTCACGCAACACCCGGCAGGCGGCCTGGGTGGCCAGCGGGTTGGCGGTCGCGACGGCGTAGCTCGCGGTGCGGACCGCTGACATGCCCTGGCGATAACCGGTGGCCACCTCGGGATTGGTGGAGATATTGCGCGCCGTCGTGGTGCCGGCGACAGCGGTTTTCGTCACGGGGGTGCCATTGGTGACGATGCTGCACGGCTCTAATCCGGTGCCCGGCCGCGTCGCATGATCGGTCGAGCAGCCAGCGACGGCGAGAAGCGCGACAGCGGCTAGTGCTATTGGTCGGGCTAGCGGCAAGGCCAATGGTCCCGTCGGAGTCCTCACAGTTCCATGACGTTAGCGGCTAGGGGGCGGTATCCACCGGGTGGTAAGAGAATCCGATTTCGACGGGCGTGTTGACGAGCTCGGGGCTCTGGGCGGAGAACTCCACCTCGCCTTCGGGATCGATCTTGACGGTCAACGGAATCTCGGCGCCCTTGCCGGTGGTCACCTTGGGTGATGCGAACATTCCGATCAGCAGGGCCGGCTGATCCGGTCCGGCGCCATCGGATTCGATCAGCAGGGTGGTGTTATGGCGCACCCAGTGCGTGCCCGCGGGGAGTCCCAGGTGCAGGTCGTAATCGAACGAGTCGGACGGATTCTTCTTGACGATGGTGAAGTACTCGCCACCGTCGACAAGAGGCGTCACGGTGTAGTCGGTGTCCGCCGATCGGTAGGTCGCCTCCCCGTCTGGACCCCATTCTGCGGGCGTCAGGGGAGTTTGATCGGGCAGCCGGATCGTCAGCAGCTCTCCGGGTTTCCCGGTCCTGACGCGGATACCCTCATGTGGGAAGACCGGGAGTATCGCTGTCCGAGAGGAGGTTTCAGATTCTGGTGTCGGCGCCGGGGTATCGGGGTCGGCGGCGGCGGCGATCGCAGGAGACACCGCGATTCCGCTCATCGCGACTAGGGCGACTGCCAGGGCGCTAACGCTGATTTTCATCCAACTCGTCCTTATCTGTTAGCACGCCAGCGTGACGTGGGCGACCTTGGTGGAGACGGGAACCGATGTTGGCCTGTTTCGCATATCGCGGGCACTGGCGACATTGGAGACCGGCGACTGTTGATTGACGGATTGGACGACACAATTGTCGGGATGTCCCGAGCCAAGCCGCGTCACGGTCACGCGATAGCCGCTGGACTGCAGGCTGTTGATGACGGCATCGGCATCGTTGGACGGCCGGGCCAGGGCGTGAATCGCGGTGGCCAGGGATAGGACTGCCGCCGCGGCGGCTAGTGCGGGAATGACTCCCGTGGGCAATCTACGCACCGTTGTCGCTCCTTAGCCTCGGCGTTGATGGGATTCTCTGAGATTAGCGGATCATGAAATCGACGTCAGGCGACTTCCTTGAGATTCCAGGGAAGTCCGTCTATCGGGGACCGAATGATCGTGCTTCCCGATCTGTCGGTGGGCTTGGGCGTCGGACCGCCGGACTAGCCTTGATACGTGCCCGATCCCTCGACCTATCGACCGGCTCCCGGCTCGATACCCGTCGAGCCGGGGGTCTATCGATTCCGCGATCCGCACGGACGGGTCATCTATGTCGGTAAGGCCAAGAGCCTTCGCAGCCGGCTTACCTCGTATTTCGCTGATATCGCGAGCCTTCATCCGCGCACCCGGCAGATGGTCACCACCGCGGGCAGCGTCGAGTGGACCGTGGTGGGCACCGAGGTCGAAGCTCTGCAGCTGGAATACAACTGGATAAAGGAGTTCGATCCGCGCTTCAATGTCCGCTACCGCGACGACAAGTCGTATCCGGTGTTGGCCGTCACGTTGAACGAGGAGTATCCGCGGCTGTTTGTCTATCGCGGACCCCGACGCAAGGGGGTGCGTTACTTCGGTCCGTACTCGCACGCCTGGGCCATCCGGGAGACCCTCGATCTGCTCACCCGGGTGTTCCCGGCGCGTACCTGCTCCAACGGAGTGTTCAAGCGGCACAAGCAGATTGATCGACCCTGCCTGCTGGGATACATCGAGAAGTGTTCGGCGCCCTGTGTCGGGCGGGTGAGCGCCGAAGAGCACCGCGAGATCGTGCTTGATTTCTGTGATTTCCTGGCGGGCAAGACGGATCGCTTGGTCCGCGACATGGAACGTGAAATGAATCATGCTTCCAAGGAACTCAATTTTGAGCGGGCCGCGCGACTGCGGGACAACATCTCTGCGCTGCAGCGTGCTCTGGAGCGCCAGACCGTGGTGTTCGGCGATGGCACCGATGCCGATGTGGTGGCCTTCGCCGACGACGAGCTGGAAGCCGCCGTACAGGTGTTCCATGTTCGTGGCGGGCGGGTTCGTGGTCAACGCGGCTGGATCGTCGAAAAATCCGGCGACCCAGGTGATTCCGATCTCAAGGGGCTGGTCGAACAGTTCCTCACCCAGTTCTACGGGGACCAGGCCGATCTCGCCCACGTTGCCGACACGGACACGGACAACACGGACCTGGCGCCGGTGCCGCGCGAGGTCCTGGTGCCGGTACTGCCGCGCGATGCCGAGGGTATGACCTCCTGGCTGACCGGTCTTCGGGGTTCACGGGTCAGCCTGCGCGTCCCGCAGCGCGGCGACAAAAAGGCGCTCGCGGAGACGGTAGAGCGCAACGCGAAAGAGGCCCTGTCCCAGCACAAGCTCAAGCGTGCGGGCGATCTGACCACGAGATCTGCCGCGTTGCAGGAGCTTCAGGATGCACTGGGCCTTGAGCAGGCACCGCTGCGCATCGAATGCATCGATATCAGCCACGTCCAGGGCACCGATGTGGTGGCCTCGCTGGTCGTCTTCGAGGATGGACTGTCCCGTCGGACCGACTATCGCCATTACAGCATCAAAGAGGCTGCGGGCGAAGGTCGCTCCGACGACGTCGCCTCGATCGCGGAGGTCACCCGGAGACGATTCGCCCGGCATGTCCAGGATCAGCAACAGGATCGTGCGGAAATATCCGCTGCGTCGGATGTCGCCGGCTTCGCGGCTTCGGGGTCGGACGTGGCCGGCTTCGCGGCTCCGGAAGGACGTTCACGCAAATTCGCTTATCCGCCGAACCTTTTTGTGGTCGACGGCGGTGCGCCGCAGGTCAATGCTGCCGCCGCGGAACTGAGCGAATTGGGTGTCACCGACGTCGCCGTGATCGGTCTGGCCAAGCGACTCGAAGAGGTGTGGGTGCCGGGCGAGCCCGATCCGGTGATCCTGCCCCGAACGAGTGAGGCGCTGTACCTGCTGCAGCGAGTCCGCGACGAGGCGCATCGGTTCGCCATCACGTTCCACCGCAGCAAGCGGTCCAGGCGGATGACGGCCTCGGTACTCGACGGCATACCGGGTTTGGGCGAGGCCCGGCGTGCGGCCCTCGTCTCCCACTTCGGCTCCGTGGCGCAGCTCAAGAAGGCCAGCGTTGAGGAGATCACGACGGTGCCGGGTATCGGCGCCGCTACCGCGCTCGCAGTTCGTGAAGCACTCGTCGGCAACACAGGTGCGGCTTCGGGTGCCGGTTTCAGGACAAGTTCGCGTGCAACTTCTGGTGCAACCGAAGCGCCGGCGCCCGCCATGGTCGAAAATGGAGTCGATGACATTCCATCCCCCTAGCGAGACCGCGAACGCCGATATCGACGTCGTCCTGGTCACGGGCCTATCCGGCGCGGGACGAGGCACCACCGCCAAGGTCCTCGAAGACCTCGGGTGGTACGTCGCCGACAACCTGCCGCCCGAGCTGATCACCCGCATGGTCGACCTCGGCCTTGCCGCCGGTTCACGCATCACCCAGCTGGCGGTTGTGATGGACGTGCGGTCCCGGGGTTTCAACGGTGACCTGGAGTCGGTGCGTGCCGACCTGGCTACCCGGGGGATCAACCCGCGTGTGCTGTTCCTGGAGGCATCCGACGAAAGCCTGGTGCGTCGCTACGAACAGAACCGGCGTAGCCACCCCCTACAGGGCGGTCAAACACTTGCCGAGGGCATAGCCGCCGAACGCGCGCTGCTCTCAACCCTGCGGGCCTCGGCCGATCTGGTCATCGACACCTCCTCGCTACCTGTGCCCGCGCTGCGCGCCGCCATCGAACGTGCCTTCAGCACCGAGACGGTGGCGCATCTGAGCGTTACCGTGGAATCCTTCGGATTCAAATACGGGCTGCCGATGGACGCCGATATGGTCGTCGATGTCCGTTTCCTGCCAAACCCGCATTGGGTGGACGAGCTGCGACCGCATACCGGGCAGCATCCGTCGGTCAGCCAATACGTATTGAGCCAACCCGGTGCGGACGAGTTCTTGGACACCTACCATCGGCTGCTGAACCTCGTGATCGACGGTTACCGGCGAGAGGGAAAGCGCTACATGACAATTGCGGTCGGCTGTACCGGCGGCAAGCATCGCAGTGTCGCTGTCTCGGAGGCCCTGTCGAGGCTCCTTGTTTCCGAAGACCTGTCGGTACGTGTATTGCACCGGGACCTGGGGCGCGAATGAACCCCGGCATCGATCAGCCGTTTGCACGACGAGAACCCAGCATCGTTGCCCTCGGTGGCGGGCACGGTCTGTACGCGACGTTATCGGCAGCGCGACGGCTCACCCACGACATCACCGCCGTGGTCACGGTGTCCGACGATGGCGGATCGTCCGGGAGAATCCGCTCCGAGCTCGGGATCGTGCCACCGGGTGATCTGCGCATGGCGTTGGCGGCGCTCGCCTCCGACAGCCCGCGCGGCCGCATGTGGGCGACCGCCATTCAGCACCGGCTGGGAGGCAGCGGTGGGTTGGCGGGGCACCCGATTGGCAACTTGATCCTGGCCGGGCTCACCGACATGCTCGCCGACCCGGTCACCGCGCTCGACGAGATGGGTCGCATGCTCGGCATCACCGGGCGCGTCCTCCCCATGTGTCCGATTCCCCTGCAGATCGAGGCAGATGTATCGGGCCTGGAGTCCGACCCACGAATGAGCCGGGTGATCCGTGGACAGGTGGCCCTGGCGACTACGCCGGGCAAGGTGCGCCGGGTGCGTCTGTACCCGGGCGATCCACCCGCCACCCGGCAGGCCGTGGAGGCGATCATGGCCGCCGACCTGGTGGTTCTGGGACCTGGTTCGTGGTTCACGAGCGTTATCCCGCATGTCCTGGTGCCCGATCTTTTTGCGGCGTTGCAGCAGACACGAGCCCGCAAGGCCCTGATCTTGAACCTTGCCTCGGAGCCGGGGGAGACGGCGGGCTTTTCCGCCGAGCGCCATTTGCACGTACTCTCGCAGCACGCTCCCGAGTTCGGCGTGCACGACATCGTCGTCGAATCCGCGTCAGCGGACAACACCGAGCGTGACCACTTGACCAGAGCGGCCGCCTTGTTCAATGCGCAGGTTCAGTTCGCTGATGTTGCGCGTCCTGGTACACATTTACATGACCCCGCGAAACTGGCGGCGGTCTTGGATCGAATACGGACGAGTAGTGCGGCTCCGGCCGCAGCAGTAGATGCCGAATCCACGGCGCGCCTGACAACGGGCGGCGGACACACGCAGCACGGAAGCCAGAGAGGGGACGCCACGTGGCGATGACCGCCGAGGTCAAGGACGAACTGAGCCGCCTAGTGGTGACTCAGGTCAGTAGCCGTCGCGCCGAGGTCGCGTCGCTGCTGCGATTCGCCGGCGGACTGCACATCGTCAGCGGCCGGGTCGTCGTCGAGGCGGAGGTGGACCAGGGCAGCATCGCGCGGCGCCTGCGCAAAGACATCTTTGATCTGTACGGCTACAGCGCCGTTGTGCACGTGCTGTCGGCGGGCGGTATCCGCAAGACAACCCGATATGTGGTGCGCGTCGCCAAGGACGGGGAGTCCCTCGCCCGGCAGACCGGACTGCTCGACCTGCGCGGTCGCCCGGTCCGCGGGTTGCCCGCGCAGGTGGTCGGCGGCAGTGTCGCCGATGCCGAGGCAGCGTGGCGGGGCGCTTTCTTGGCGCACGGCTCGCTGACGGAACCCGGAAGGTCTTCGGCGCTGGAGGTCAGCTGCCCAGGGCCCGAGGCCGCACTGGCGCTGGTGGGTGCGGCTCGGCGGCTCGGGGTGAGTGCCAAGGCTCGTGAAGTACGAGGGAGCGACCGTGTGGTCGTGCGCGATGGTGAGGCCATCGGCGCCTTGCTCACCCGGATGGGCGCCCAGGACACCCGGCTGACCTGGGAAGAACGCCGAATGCGGCGGGAGGTGCGGGCAACGGCCAATCGGCTCGCCAACTTCGACGACGCGAACCTGCGCAGGTCGGCCCGCGCCGCCGTCGCAGCCGCGGCCCGCGTGGAGCGGGCGCTCGAAATCCTTGGTGACACGGTGCCCGACCATCTCTCGGCGGCGGGGAAACTGCGTGTGGAGCACCGTCAGGCATCGCTCGAGGAGCTGGGCCGCCTCGCGGATCCGGTCATGACTAAAGATGCTGTCGCGGGCCGTATCCGACGACTGTTGTCGATGGCCGATCGCAAGGCCAAGACCGAGGGTGTCCCCGACACCGAATCCGCCGTCACCCCGGAGCTGCTCGAAGAGGCCTAGATCGACAGGGCAGCCGCCGACTAAAACTGTTGGCGAATTGTCGGGGTGCTTTCGTACGCTGGGCCGGTGGAGATCTCCAAGCAGTTGAAAACCGAAGAGTCCCTTGAGGACTCTTCGGGCGAGGAGCCACACCAGCAATCCTCCCGCCTGCCGCGGGCGTTACGCCCCCTCCGGCACCGCGACTATCGACGGTTGACGCTGGGTCTGGCGGTCACGCTGCTGGGCAACGGAATGTGGACGGTGGCCCTCGTCTGGCAGGTCATTCGGATGGGTCTTGGGCCGGCACAGGTGGCAGTCGTCGGCACCGCGTTCAGCGTCGGGCTGCTGGTCAGTGTGCTGCCCGCAGGTGTCGCCGCCGACCGACTGCCCAAGCTGTGGGTGATGCGGTGTTCGCTCGCGTTGCAGACCGTGCTGATGTTCGCCACCGCGACGCTCGTCCTGACCGGCACGGCCCACATATGGCATCTGGCGCTCAACTCGCTGCTATTCGGTATCGCCGAGGGTTTCTACATACCCGCCTACACCGCGCTGTTGCCGAGCCTGTTGCCTGCCGATGAACTTTTGGCCGCCAACGGAATTGAAGGTGTACTACGGCCGGTGATGCAGCTGGCGGCGGGGCCCGCGGTCAGCGCGGCCATAGTCAGCGTGTGGTCGCCGGGCGGTGCGTTCCTTCTGGAGGGCGTTCTCGCCGCGGCCGGCTTCTGCTGCCTGCTGCTGGTCCGGCACAACCACGAGCCGGCCGCCGCGGCGGAAGTGAAGCTGCATCCGTTGCGCCGGGCACTTACCGACCTGGCGGACGGGTTCCGATACATGGTGCGAACCACCTGGTTCTTCGCCACTCTGCTGTTCGCGATCGGCTATGTACTGGTGGTCGTCGGCCCCATCGAGATCCTGCTGCCATTCGTCATCCGTGACCACGGCGGTGACCCCGGCACACATGCCACCGTGCTGGCGTTCTTCGGTCTGGCCGGTGCGGTCGGATCGTTCATCGTGTCCTCGCTGCCGCTGGCTCGCCGATATCTGACGGTGATGATCCTGATGTGGGGAGCAGGCTCGCTACCCCTGGTACTCATCGGGTTCACCGGTCATGTCTGGATGATTGCCCTCGCGATGATCATCGTGGGCGGCACCATGCAGGCAGCCAACGTCATCTGGGGCACCCTGATGCAACGCCGGGTACCCGAGGAGATGCTCGGGCGTGCGGCCAGCATGGACTTCTTTGTGTCCCTGGTCGGTCTGCCGGCTTCCTTCGCGCTCGTGGTCCCAGTGGCTCATGTCATCGGCAACACGACGGTGTTCGTCATTGCGGGAGTCGCGCCTCTGGTACTGGCGGTCGTCGCCCATATCGTCGCCCGACTGGGCCGGGACGAAATGGCGCACCCCCTGGGCTAATGTGAGTGCCGATAACGGGTACACCACATGAGAAACCGACAAAGAGGGAGCGCTACGTGACTGTCCGGGTAGGCGTAAACGGGTTTGGCCGGATCGGCCGGAACTTCTTTCGGGCACTGGACGCGCAGAAGGCTCAAGGGATCAACACCGACATCGAGATTGTCGCGGTCAACGATCTGACCGATAACGCCACCCTGGCCCACCTGCTGAAGTTCGACTCGATCCTGGGCCGGCTGCCTTACGACGTCAGCCTGGAGGGCGACGACACCATCGTTGTCGGCGACCACAAGATCAAGGCCCTCGAGGTCCGCGAAGGGCCGGCGGCATTGCCCTGGGGTGACCTGGGTGTTGACGTCGTCGTCGAATCGACCGGCATTTTCACCGCGCGCGCCAAGGCGCAGGGTCACCTGGACGCCGGCGCCAAGAAGGTCATCATCTCCGCGCCCGCCAGCGACGAGGACATCACGATCGTGCTCGGCGTCAACGACGACAAGTACGACGGCAGCCAGAACATCATCTCCAACGCCTCGTGCACCACTAACTGCCTCGGACCGCTGGCCAAGGTGCTCAACGACGAGTTCGGCATCGTCAAGGGCCTGATGACCACCATCCACGCCTACACCCAGGACCAGAACCTGCAGGACGGCCCGCACAGCGACCTGCGTCGTGCCCGTGCCGCCGCGCTGAACATCGTGCCGACCTCGACCGGCGCGGCCAAGGCCATCGGCCTGGTGCTGCCCGAGCTCAAGGGCAAGCTGGACGGTTACGCCCTGCGCGTGCCGATCCCCACGGGCTCGGCGACCGACCTCACCGTGGAGCTCGCCAAGGCCGCTAGCGCTGCCGATATCAACGCCGCCATGAAGGCCGCTGCGGAGGGCAAGCTCAAGGGCATCTTGAAGTACTACGACGCGCCGATCGTGTCCTCGGACATCGTCACCGACCCGCATAGCTCGATCTTCGACGCGGGGCTGACCAAGGTGATCGACAACCAGGCCAAGGTGGTCTCCTGGTACGACAACGAGTGGGGTTACTCGAACCGCCTCGTCGACCTGGTCGGCCTGGTCGGCAAGTCGCTCTAGCCGCATGGGCATCAAGTCGCTCAACGACCTGCTGACCGAGGGAGTTTCGGGCAAGGGCGTGCTGGTCCGGTCGGACCTCAACGTCCCGCTCGACGCCAATCTCAACATCACGGATCCCGGCCGCATCGTGGCCTCGGTCCCGACCATCCGCGCGCTCGCGGGTGCCGGGGCCAAGGTCATCGTGACCGCGCATCTGGGCCGCCCGGACGGTAAGCCGGACCCGAAGCTGTCCCTGGCTCCGGTGGGCGCGGCGCTCAGCGAGCTGTTGGGTCAGCACGTGCAGGTCGCGGGCGATGTCGTCGGGACCGATGCACTCGCGCGTGCCGAGGGTCTGACCGATGGTGACGTGCTGCTGCTGGAGAACATCCGGTTCGACCCACGGGAAACCAGCAAGGACGATGCGCAGCGACTGGCACTTGCGCAGGAGCTGGCCGAATTAGTCAGCGGCCCAACGGGTACCGGTGGCGCCTTCGTCTCCGACGGGTTCGGGGTGGTGCACCGCAAGCAGGCCTCCGTCTACGACGTAGCGACCTTGCTGCCGCATTACGCCGGCGGGCTCGTGGCCGCCGAGGTGGAAGTACTGCGCGTGCTGACGGCCTCCACCGAGCGTCCGTACGCGGTTGTACTCGGCGGGTCGAAGGTCTCGGACAAGCTGGCGGTTATCGAGTCGCTGGCCACCAAGGCCGACAGCCTGGTGATCGGCGGCGGGATGTGCTTTACCTTCCTGGCCGCACAGGGGCTGCCGGTCGGCAAGTCGCTGGTACAACCGGACCAGATCGACGTCTGCCGCAAGCTTCTAGACACCTACGCCGATGTGATCCACCTGCCGATGGATATTGTGGCGGCCGACGAGTTCTCGGCCGATTCACCATCGGAAATCGTTGCCGCTGATGCTATTCCGGACGGCAAGATGGGCTTGGACATCGGACCGGAGTCGGTGAAGCGATTCACCGCTGTGCTGTCCAACGCCAAGACCATCTTTTGGAACGGACCGATGGGCGTGTTCGAGTTCCCGGCGTTCGCCGAGGGCACTCGGGGTGTGGCCGAGGCCATCATCGCGGCCACCGAAAAGGGTGCGTTCAGTGTGGTCGGCGGCGGCGATTCGGCAGCCGCGGTGCGCGCGCTGGACCTGCCGGACGACGGTTTCTCCCACATTTCCACCGGCGGTGGGGCCTCGCTGGAATACCTTGAGGGCAAGTCCCTTCCGGGTATCGACGTACTAGAGAGCTAGGTACATGTCACGTAAGCCGCTGATTGCCGGCAACTGGAAGATGAACCTCAACCACTATGAGGCCATCGCTTTGGTGCAGAAGATCGCATTCTCGTTGCCGGACAAGTATTTCGACAAGGTGGACGTGACGGTCATTCCGCCGTTCACCGATATTCGGAGCGTGCAGACCCTGGTCGACGGGGACAAGCTACGTCTTACCTATGGCGCACAGGACTTGTCGGTACACGACTCGGGCGCTTACACCGGTGAGATCAGCGGTGTGTTCCTGGCCAAGCTGGGTGCCACCTATGTCGTCGTGGGGCACTCCGAGCGTCGCCAGTTCCACGCCGAGGACGATGCTCTGGTCGCCGCCAAGGCGGCCGCGGCACTCAAACACGGTCTGACGCCGATCGTCTGCATCGGTGAAGCCCTCGATATCCGCGAAGCGGGGGACCACGTCGAATACAACGTGAACTCTTTGCGCGGCTCGCTGGCCGGGCTGTCCGCCGAGCAGGTCGCACAGGTCGTCATCGCCTACGAGCCGGTGTGGGCCATCGGCACCGGCCGGGTGGCCAGTGCCGCCGACGCGCAGGAAGTGTGTGCAGCGATCCGCGCCGAGTTGGTGCAGATCGCCAACGCGGATGTGGCCGCATCGGTGCGCGTCCTGTACGGCGGCTCCGCCAACGCCAAGAACGTGGGCGAGCTCATCGCGCAAGAGGATGTCGACGGTGCCTTGGTCGGCGGCGCATCCCTGGACGGTGAGCAGTTCGCCCAGATGTCGGCGATCGCCGCGGGTGGACCGCTGCTGTAGCTCAGCCCTGTGACAGGTTCTGCAGGTGTGCGCCGCGCGCCATCACTCCGTCGAGGGCGGTGAGGAAGGCCGGCAGGTGCGCGGTGATATCGGCCGTGCTTGCTGTCAGGTCCTTGCGTTCCTTGTCCGTGGAAACGGTGTCATACCAGTCGATTCCAGGTGAACCGTCGGCGGTGGTGTCGAGTGTCTCGATTGCCTTGAGCCATCCGCCGAGCTGACCAAGAACCACGGCGTAGGGCGCGGCCCGGGTCAGGACGATCTCCCGGTCCTCGGCGGCCAGAGCCTCAAGGTCGAGCTCGCGTAGGTATCCACGCAGCGCTGCTACGTGGGCTACCAGCAACTGACCACGTGCGGTCCGGACCGGAAGCAGCATGCCGGTCAGCGCACAAAAGGCGCCCACGCCGCATACCGCGACCCCGATCATGGCGCTGCCGATGCTAAGCGCCAGCACGGTGGTCAGCACGAGACCGGCGAGCAGCACGCCGATTCCGCAGCGCGTCAGTGTGCCCAGGTGTTCGGGTGAGCGTCGAAACCACCGGTTGAGTTGCGCGTCGGCGTACATCGCCTCGGCGAGACTGCCGAGATCCAGTCGAGAGCCCGGTGTTTGGAGGCTGGACAGAAACACCGTCTCTGTGTCATCGGGAAGCAGGATGCCCAGAAGCCGGGTCTCGTAGACGGATAGGAGGCTGTCTTCGGGTGCACGACGAGATATCTGCCAGTCGAGTTGCCCACCGGAGCCGGTTGTTTCGGCGATCCATAGATATCCGCGGACCGCCAGGTCGACGATCGTCGCGGTCAGGTCCACGGCATCGACCCGCAGGTCGACGACGGTGCCGACCTGCCCGGGGAGCACCCCGTCCGGCGCTGCGAATCTTGTTCCGTTCTCATCGTGTAACAAGGGATCGACTGGGGCGACAGGGATTTCGGCGGCGTGCGCATCGCGGCGGCGCGCGATTATCACCCAGCATGTCATCGCGGCCGCGATGATGCCAAGACCCGCCAGTGCGGCTATCGACAGCCAGGTCAGGGCAAAGGGACCTGGCGGACCCGGGATCGTCGTGAAGACGGCACTCGCGGGGACAGTGCCGGACGGCAGCATGACGGTGAAGGTGGTGATCGTCTCCGGCGGCAGTTCAGCCTGCTGCACTCGGATAACCCCGGTGTGATCGATCTGAGCTGCAGTGCAACGAGTTTGAGCACCGGGTGCACCGAGGGCGCACTCGGGGGAGTCGGGTTTGGTGGTGGGAGAGGCGAAGGATGCTGTGACATTCTGCAGGCCGGAGCCCCAACCGGATGCGAAGGGCCACGACACCTGTTGCCGATCGCCGATATCGGCAACAGCGCCCCGGACGGCGTAGGCGACGGTGGCCGGGCCATGAGCGACCACGGTCAGCGCTTTGCCGTCCGAGATAGCCTCTGCGTCACCGGTGGTAGCAACCTTGTCGACTTCGAAATGCTGAATCCTATTGCCTTCGGCAGCCACGTCGAGCAGGAGACGTCGTTGCAGCACTTGATCTTTAGCGGGAGCGATGGTTTCGGTGACATTTAGTGTGCCGTCGTCGGCCAGGTTCATGGCAACAGCGACGGTGCCGATCGGGTCGTCTGCGCGCACCGGTGTCGCGGCGATAAGCCATCCGGCACAAACCGACAGACACATCAAAAGCCGCAAAGGCGCCCCGCGCGCAATCTCTCCCACGCCGGTAACCCTAGGTCAGCGATATGCTGGCCCGCATTCGCAGGATGTGTCGGGGACAGCGGGGGGAACGCGATGGAGCCAATGCGGCAGTACGGCAGGCCCAGGCCGGTGCCCGGATGGAATGCCCCGTTACCGGGCCCCGCCCCGATGCCGATGGCTCCACCTCAACGTGGTTGGCGTCCGCCGCAGGCTCCTTCCTTCACCGGGTATCCACCGCCCCCCATGTCGCCCGGGTATCAGTTGCCGCCGGCGCGTCCGGTGTATCCACCGCCCGCTGCCTACGGGTATCGCCCGCTGCCGCTACGGCAGCCCCCTGGTGGCCGGGGTGGCGGGGGTATTGCGACCGCCCTAATCATCGGTGCTGTGGCCTTCGGGCTCGTGGTGGTCACGGTGGTTGCGGTGCTCGTCAAACGAGCCGTGGACGTTAGCGAGGGCGGCTCAACCCGAACCTCCGCGACAAGGGCACAGACGCCGTCCTACCGGTATCCGCTGACGACATCGCGCAGTGCGGCCTCGTCGAGCGCTTCGACAACGGCCACGTCGCGGCGAACGTCCACCACGACCCAATGGACACTGCCCCCGCCACCACCTCCGCCGAGACCGAAGCCGGTCGCTGCGCTCGGCAACAACCCGTTGTTTCAGGGGGACTGGGGATTCACCAACGCGCCCTGCTCGACGAGTACCTGGCCGTTTGACATTCCCCACGCGGACGCGTTCTACCGGGACTTACGCGGGTGCATGGATCCGGAGTGGCGGCGCCTACTCGACGGGCACGATCTGCCATGGTCGTCGCCCGGACTGGTCGTGGCCGGAAACTATGTGGATTCGCCGTGTGGAGACAAGAACTTCGGAACGCAGACGGCCGCCTTCTACTGTCCGTCGAACGACACGATCTACATGTCGACCGTGGGTACCTCGCCGAGTAGGTACGGAAATCATGACGGCATCTACCTGGCTGTCTATGCGCACGAGTATGGACACCACGGCCAAGAGCTCAGCGGCATTTGGTCCGAATACTGGAATCAGCGACGGCGTGCGGGTGTGGATTCTCCGCAGGGGCTCGAGCTGTCCCGGCGTGCAGAGCTACAAGCGCAATGCTTCTCCGGGATGTTTCTCGGCTCTCGACGTGGGGGCACCATCACCCAGCATGAACTCGACCTCGCGTGGAACGACCAAGATCGAGGTGATGGACAGCAGTCGAAGCGCGACCACGGTTCCAATCAGCATGCGGAGTCATGGTGGCGACACGGCTCGCTGAAGAATCGCCTGTGGCAATGCAACACCTGGTTGGCCGATAGTTCCGAAGTGAGCTGACCGGCGTCCCTGCGCAGGCGGCGGGAGCTAAGCCGGTAGGCTGACCCCCATGGAATTTGCGTTGCAGATCGTCCTGATCGTCAGCAGCCTGCTGCTGGTGCTGCTGGTGCTGCTGCACCGCGCTAAGGGCGGCGGTCTGTCCACACTGTTCGGTGGTGGCGTCCAGTCCAGTCTCTCCGGTTCCACCGTGGTGGAGAAGAACCTAGACCGGCTCACCTACTTCGTCGCCGCTATTTGGGTGATCTCGATCGTCGGCGTCGGCTTGGAGATCAAGCTCGGCGGATAGCGTCACCTCGCTTCACCGGCAGCGGACTACTACACAGGTAGTCCGCTGTTTTGTTTCTGCATCAGATATCGTCGCAGGTAGTCCATGTTTCTCTTATTTGCGAAGAAATTTCTTCAAAATTCATGGAACCGATTGGCGTCCTCAACCCATCAATCTCTATGTATGGCACAGAAATCGACAGATGCCAGCAGCGGTCGGTGGACCGGGGACGCGGAGGGGACGTTCCCGTTTCACCGTCCGTGACCACCGGAAAGGAGCCCCTCGTCATGTCGGAGTGCCGTGGTGACCCCCGCCAATGGATTCGTGAATACCAGGATCGCCTGGAGGTTCTTGGGCAGCGTGCCCAGTATGTGCAGCAGACCGTGGGGCTGGTTCGCGGCCATGCGAAGGATGATTTGGGCGTGGCGGTGACCGTTGGGTCGGGCGGACGCATCGAGGCACTGGACCTGGACGAGGCGACGCTGTCGATGGACGCGCGGGATCTGTCGGCGATCATCACCAGGACCATTGCCGCGGCGCAGGTCAATGCGGCCAGCCAGATCCACAGCACGCTGCATGACCTCACCGGGGACGGACCAGCCATGGATTACGTCAAGGGCTACCTGGACGGGGGGCACCTGGGGGAGGGTGAGCATCTGGGACCGACGTCATGAGCGGGGGGATGAGCGGAAACTTCCGGTTTGACCGCGATGTGGTGTTGCACGAGGCGGCAAATCTGGAGGGCGTTGGGGGATCGGTACAACTCCTGCTCGATCAGCACGGCGAGGGGCTTGGCGAACAGGACCTGGGGGCGGTGTCGTCGGATTTTGTAATATCCGTGCGGGGGAGCATTGACCAGTTGACGGACGCGGTCCGGACCCTTGGCGATGTCATTGTGGAGACGGGACAGCGTCTGCACGATCAGGCCCGGCAGATTGCCGACGCTGAGGATCAGACGGCGGCCGCGATGACGAAGATTGGTGAAGGGTTCGGTGGACACCCTTGACGCCGAGCTGAAACCGCTCACTCGCCTCCACGACGCCGGATTGGGCTTCCTGGTCGAGCATGTGCAGTTCCTCGAAGAACCACTCGATGCGCTCCGGGGTGACCCGGCCGCAGCTTCCGCCGAGGCCACCTTCTGGCGCTACTGCATTGCCGATGTGACCAACGTTCAGCAGGAGCTGTCGGCGGTTCTCAGTGCGCTCGGTGACGGTCACAGTGGCGCGGCGGCAACGGGATTCGGCGAGTCGTCTGGTCTCATCGACGATGCGCTACAAGAGCTGCGTCTCGTCGCGTCGAACGTCAACCAGCGCATCAATGTCGTGACCGATCTGGTCACACACACCCGAAGCATGCTCGGACAATGGGTGGAGGGGTACGTGGATGACATCATCACCGAGTTCACGGCCGCGCGGGCCGCCTCGCCCATCACCCAGGGTGGCAGCGTGGCGACGACTATCGCCTCCGCGGTGGCCGATGCGTCCGAGCTCGGAAACAAGATGGGGCGCACCCTGTCCCAGCTTCTCGACCGTCTCGACGAACATGCGGCCGCGATCCGAGAGGGCGTCGCGGAATTCGCGGCGAATGTGGAGCGGATGCGCTCCCCGGCGCCAGGACCGGCCGTCGCCCCGATCCCCGTGGCGGCCGTCAGCCAGCCGCAGCCGGCGTCTGCGGCATCGACCGAGCATGGCCTGTCGATAGATCCCGATGCGCTCTTCGCTGCCGGTCAGGGCCACGAGAGCTAGCTCAGCTGGCTCGCCGCGGCCTCGTCGAGTAGCCACACCGTACGTTCGGTGCCCTTGGCACCCGCGGCGGGGATATCGATGGGGTCGGCCCCGCCGATTGCCGCTGCCACCGCTTCGGCCTTGGCCTCGCCGGAGACGATCAGCCACACCTCGCGCGAGCGCTGAATGGCGGGCAATGTCAACGTGATGCGCTGGGGCGGCGGCTTGGGCGAGTCGGGGACTGCCACCACAAGCCGTTGCGTCTCCTTGACGGCGTCGGTGTGGGGGAACAGCGAGTTGATGTGCCCTTCACCGCCCATGCCCAGCAAGTGGACGTCGAACTCGGGACAATCCTGGCCGGGCTCGGCATTGGCCGCCAGCAGCTGCTCGTAGCCGAGTGCGGCGGCGTCCAGATCGGTGCCGTATTCGCTTTCGCTGTTGGGCATCGCGTGCATATTGCGCAGCGGAAAGTTCACATGCTCCAGCAATGCCTCCCAGGCCTGCCACGCATTGCGTTCCGGATCGGTTTTCGGGACGTACCGGTCATCGCCCCAGAAGAGGTGCACATTGTCCCAGTCCAGATCACTGGCGACATCGCGCAGGTGTTTGAGCAGCGCAACTCCGGTGCCGCCACCGGTGAGCACGATCAGAGCCTTACCGCGTTCGGTGAGGGCACCGGCGATCGCCAGCGCCAGCCGGTCGCCAGCTGCGGTTACCAAAGCATCGGTGTCCGAGTACTTTTCGATCAAGGTTTCGCTCATGTGTACTGAACTCTCCCGATTCCCTCGAGCGCCGTGCGGTAGATCTCGTCGGGGTCGAGGCGGCGCAAATCCTCGGCCAGACAGTCACGTGTCTCCCTGCGCGGCAGTGGAAGAGATGCCGTGGGTCGGCCGGTCCGGGCCAATGTCGCGATTGTCCCGTTCTGTGGGCGGCTCAGCGCGACAACCTCGCTGTCGCGGTGAAGTTCCACCTTGAGCTCGCCGACCACTCGGGTGACGGGTCCTTCGATGCGTGAGGCCAGCCACCCTGCTATGACATCCAACGCCGGCTCGGTGGCCAGCCCGGACACCACTGCCGAGTTGATGCCCTCATACGGGGGCTGATCCAGGGCGGAGGCCAGCAGCGCCCGCCAATAGGTGATCCGGCTCCAGGACAGGTCGGTGTCTCCGGGGGTGTACCCGGCGAGCCGGTTCTTGATGGCATGCATGGGTTCGGCAGCCGTCGTCGCATCGGTGATACGCCGGATCGCCAAGCGTCCCAGAGGATCTTTCGCCGGAACCGCCGGTGCCTGGTTGGGCCACCAGGCCACCACCGGAGTATCGGGCAACAGGAAGGGGATCACCACACTGTGTTCGTGTGCCGCCAGCGGACCACGCAGCCGCAGCACGACCACCTCGCCGGCGCCCGCGTCGCCACCGACCCGGATCTGTGCGCCCAGCCCCTTTTCCGAGGCCAGCGGATTGCGTTCCAGCACGATCACCCGGCACGGATGCTCGTGACTGGCGCCGTTGGCGGCCTCGATGACCTCTTCGACATCGTCACCGGCATCGGTGATGACCACCAGGGTCAGCACCCGAGCCATGGTGACGGCACCGCCGGTCTCGCGCAGCTCCACCAGCTTCTTGTTGACGTCGTTGGTGGTGGTATCGGGCAGATCGACGATCATGGCCGCCTCCAATCGCGTCCCGTACGGGCCATCATGTCGAATGCCGACTGCGGGCCCCAGGTCCCGGACTCGTAGGTCTCGGGCTTGCCGCCCGATGCCCAGAAGTCCAGTGCCGGATCCAGGATCTGCCAGGACAATTCGACCTCGGCGTTCACCGGGAACAGCGAAGGCTCACCCAAAAGCACATCGAGGATCAACCGCTCGTATGCCTCCGGTGATTCCTCGGTGAACGCCTGCTCGTACGAGAAGTCCATGTTGACGTCCCGTACCTCCATGGCATTGCCGGGGACCTTGGAGCCGAACCGCAGCGTGACACCTTCGTCCGGCTGGACGCGGATCACCAGCGCATTGGCGCCCAGTTCCTCCGTCATCGTGGAGTCGAAAGGCAAATGCGGTGCCCGCTTGAACACCAGCGCGATCTCGGTGACCCTGCGGCCCAGGCGCTTTCCGGTCCGGAGGTAAAACGGGACACCCGCCCAACGGCGGCTGTCCACCTCCAGCGTGATGGCCGCGAAGGTCTCGGTGGTCGACTCCTTGGAGAAGCCTTCCTCCTCCAGCAGGCCGGGCACCTGCTGGCTGCCCTGCCAGCCCGGTCCGTACTGCCCGCGGGCGGTGGTTTCGGCGAGCGGCTCGGCCAGCCGGGTGGCCGACATCACCTTGATCTTCTCGGCCTGCAGTTCGGCGGGGGAGAAATTGATGGGCTCCTCCATCGCGGTGAATGCCAGCAGCTGCAGCAGGTGATTCTGGATGACATCGCGGGCCGCGCCGATACCGTCGTAATAACCTGCGCGGCCGCCCAATCCGATGTCCTCGGCCATGGTGATCTGGACATGGTCCACGAAGTGGGCATTCCAGATCGGGTCGAACAACTGGTTGGCGAAACGCAGCGCCAGGATGTTCTGCACCGTCTCCTTGCCGAGGTAGTGGTCGATGCGGAACACCGACTCCTCCGGGAACACCTTGTTCACCACGGCATTGAGCTCACGGGCGCTCTGCAGGTCGTGGCCGAACGGTTTCTCGATCACCACCCGGCGCCAGGCGCCGTCTACCGGCTGCGCGAGACTCGACTTGGACAGCTGCTCGCATACGTCGGGGAAGGCCTTCGGCGGAATCGACAGGTAGAAGGCGTGATTCCCGCCGGTGCCGCGTTCCTCATCGAGTGTCTGCAGCGTCTTCTTGAGCTGTTCGAAGGCCGCGTCGTCGTCGAAACTTCCCTGCACGAACCGGATTCCCTCGGCGAGCCGGTCCCATACGTGCTGGCGGAACGGCGTGCGCGAATGCGCCTTGACGGCGTCGAGCACGATCTGACCGAAGTCCTCGTTGGCCCAGTCGCGACGCGCGAATCCGACCAATGCGAAGGTTGGGGGGAGTAGCCCGCGGTTGGCGAGGTCGTAAATGGCCGGCATCAATTTCTTGCGGGCCAGATCGCCGGTGACGCCGAAGATCACCAGCGAACAGGGTCCCGCGATACGCGGCAAACGCTTATCGCGCTTGTCCCGCAACGGGTTTAGTTCGTGTGGCGCACTCGATGTGGCTGCCACCGGTCAGCCCTTGTCGGAGACCGCGTCGAGCTGAGCTTGGGTGGCGTCGATGAGCTCGTTCCAGGCGACCTCGAACTTGTCGACACCTTCGGTTTCGAGCACCTCGAACACGTCGTCCAGGTCGACCCCGGCGCGGCTCAGCTCGTGGAACACCGCGTGTGCACCGTCGTAGGTCCCGTGAATGGTGTTACCGGTGACCACACCATGGTCGGCGACCGACTCCAGTGTCTTCTCGGGCATGGTGTTGACGGTGTGCGGAGCCACCAGGTCCACTACGTACATGGTGTCGTCGTAGTCGGGGTTCTTCACACCCGTCGACGCCCACAGCGGCCGCTGTACCCGTGCGCCTGCGCCCTTGAGTGCACCGAAACGATGACCGTGGTCGAAGACCTTCTCGTAGGCCTGGTAGGCCAGCCGAGCGTTGGCGACCCCGGCCCGGCCACGCAGGGACAGGGCTTGGCCATTGCCGATGTCTTCGAGGCGCTTGTCGATCTCGGTGTCCACTCGGGAGACGAAGAACGATGCCACCGAGTGGATCTTGGACAGGTCACGGCCGGCTTCCTTGGCGGCTTCCAGGCCGGCCAGGTATGCGTCCATGACCTCCTTGTGGCGGTCCACCGAGAAGATCAGCGTGACGTTCACCGAGATTCCCTCGGCGATCACCGCGGTGATCGCGGGCAGACCGGCCTTGGTCGCTGGAATCTTGATCAGCACGTTCGGACGGTCGACGATCTTCCACAGCTCAATCGCCTGCAGGATGGTCTTGTCGGTGTCGTGGGCAAGGCGGGGGTCCACCTCGATGGACACCCGACCATCCACACCTTCGGAGGCCTCGTACTGCGGGGCCAACACATCGCAGGCGGCGCGCACATCATCGGTGGTGGCGGTGCGGATTGCCGAGTCGACATCGGCTCCGCGCTCGGCCAGCTCGGCGATCTGCGCATCGTAGGCGTGCCCCTTGGATAAGGCAGCCTGGAAGATCGCAGGGTTGGTGGTCACCCCTACGATGCTCCTGGTCGCGATCAGCTCGGCGAGGTTGCCGGAGGTGAGGCGATCCCTGGAGAGATCGTCGAGCCAGACGGCAACTCCGGCCTCGCTCAGTTCGGCGAGATTAGCGTTCTGGTCAGTCATCGATCGATCCCTTCAGATTCGGGGTGATTGGGCCGCCGCGATGGACCTTTCGGCGGCCGCGGCTACTGCATCTGGGGTGAAACCGAACTCACGGAACAACGTCTTGTCGTCGGCGGAAGCTCCGAAATGCTCCAGCGAGACGATCTGCCCGGCGTCGCCGACGAACTTGTACCAGCCCTGCGCGATTCCGGCTTCCACGGCCACCCGGGCCCGCACAGTCGGGGGCAGCACGCTGTCGCGGTACTGCTGTGGCTGCGACTCGAACCATTCCACACAGGGGAACGACACCACGGAGGCTTGAATTCCCTTGCCGGCCAGAATCTTCTTTGCCTCGACGGCAAGCTGCAGTTCTGAGCCGGTGCCGATGAGGATGACATCGGGGGTGCCGTCGGCCGCGTCGAGTACGTAGGCGCCCTTGGCGACGCCGTCGCGACTGGTGCCTTCCAGGATCGGCACACCCTGCCGGGTAAGCGCCAAACCGACTGGGCCGGTGCTGGATCGACGTTCCAGGACCGTCGCCCAGGCGTAGGCGGTCTCGTTCGCGTCACCGGGCCGCACCACCGACAGGTTCGGAATGGCACGCAGCGCGGCGAGATGCTCCACCGGCTGGTGGGTGGGGCCGTCCTCGCCGAGGCCGATCGAGTCGTGTGTCCACACGTAGATCGGATCGATGTTCATCAGCGCGGCCAACCGCACCGCGGGACGCATGTAGTCGGCGAACTGCAGGAATGTTCCGCCGTACGCGCGGGTGGGTCCGTGCAGCACGATACCGGACAGGATGGAGCCCATCGCGTGCTCGCGGATACCGAAATGCAGTGTGCGACCGTATGGTTGGGCATTCCAGTCGGAGGTGGCGATGGCCGTGGGGCCGAAGGAGTCCGCCCCCTTGATGGTGGTGTTGTTACTGCCCGCCAGGTCGGCAGAGCCACCCCACAGCTCGGGCAGCTTGGCGCCGAGCGCCGACAGCGTGTCGCCGGACGCGGCGCGGGTGGCGATCCCCTTGGAGCCCGGCTCCCACGACGGCAGCTCGGCATCCCAGCCCTCGGGAAGGGCGCGGGCCTGCAGTCGGTCCAGCAGTGCTTTGCGCTCAGGCTCGCGGGCGGCCCATGCGTCAAAGCCTTTGTCCCACTCGGCATGTGCCTGCTTGCCGCGCTGCACCAGGCTACGGGTGTGCTCGATGACCTCCGGGGTGACCTCGAACGATTTCTCGGGGTCGAAGCCGAGAATCTTCTTAGTGGCGGCCACCTCGTCGGCGCCAAGGGCCGAGCCGTGCACGCCGCCGGTGTTCATCTTGGTCGGCGCGGGGTAGCCGATGATGGTGCGGAGCGCGATGAAGGACGGCCGATCGGTGACGGCGCGCGCGTTGGCCAGCGCTTCCTCGATGCCGGTGACGTTCTCGCCGCCGACGACGGTCTGCACATGCCAGCCATACGCTTCGTACCGGGCGGCGGTGTCCTCGCTCAGTGCGATCTTGGTGTCGTGCTCGATGGAGATCTTGTTGTCATCCCAGATGACGACGAGGTTCCCGAGCTCCTGGGTGGCGGCCAGCGAGGATGCTTCCGAGGTCACACCCTCTTCGATATCGCCGTCGGAGGCGATGACGTAGATGTGGTGGTCGAACGGACTGGTGCCGGGGGCGGCATCGGGGTCGAAGAGACCGCGCTCGTACCGCGAAGCCATTGCCATGCCGACCGCCGAGGCCAGGCCCTGACCGAGCGGGCCGGTGGTGATCTCGACACCCTTGGTGTGGTGCCATTCGGGGTGCCCCGGGGTCAGCGACCCCCAGGTGCGCAGGGCCTCGATATCGGAGAGCTCTAGGCCGAAACCGCCCAAGTACAGCTGTATGTACAGGGTCAGGCTGCTGTGGCCGCAAGACAGCACGAACCGGTCACGCCCAATCCAGGTGGTGTCACTGGGGTCGTGGCGCAATTGGCGCTGGAACAGCGTGTACGCCACGGGGGCGAGGCTCATCGCGGTGCCGGGATGGCCGTTACCGACCTTCTGCACGGCATCTGCGGCCAGTACCCGGGCGGTGTCCACCGCACGCGAGTCCAGGTCTGTCCAGTCATCCGGGTGGTCGGCCCGGGTGAGAGATGGGATATCGGTCGGGATCTCGTCGATCGCGGTCACCGGCCCATCGTAGTGCCGCGGATATCGAGTCGCTCCCTCACCATCGAGTCGCGCTTGGCAGGCCATGTGAGCGCCCGTTGGCGGACAACCTCTGTTCACTTCCGGGCCGACCTTGGTTGTCGACACGAGACCCTGTCGGTCTACCATCGTGTGTAGTAGAGCGCTCAGTGCCGCGGGACGGCTGGCTCACCGGATAATTACCCAGGAGGATCAGCGCGGTGCGGATGCGAGTGACGCAGGGCGCGCGTGCTCACGGTCCGTTTCTCTCGACCATCCTCGCGTATATCGCCTTGACGAAGCCGCGGGTTATCGAGCTGCTGCTGGTCACCACGATTCCCGCGATGTTGCTCGCGGACCGCGGAACGGTTGCTCCGCTGCTCATCGTGGACACCCTCATCGGCGGGGTCATGGCTGCGGCGAGTGCCAACACGCTCAACTGCGTCGTGGACGCCGATATCGACAAGTTGATGAAGCGCACCGCACGCCGCCCCCTGGCCACTGCTTCAGTGACCACCCGCAACGCCCTGGTCTTCGGGATCGCGCTCGGTGTTGGCTCCTTCGCATGGTTGTGGTGGACCTCGAATCTGCTCTCCGGTGTGCTCGCGGTGGCCACCATCGCGTTCTATGTCTTCATTTACACGATGGTGCTCAAGCGGCGAACCGCGCAGAACGTGGTGTGGGGCGGGGCCGCTGGCTGCATGCCGGTGATGATCGGATGGTCAGCGGTCACCAACACGATTCAGTGGCCGGCACTGGTGATGTTCGCCATCATCTTCTTCTGGACGCCGCCGCATACCTGGGCGCTGGCCATGCGTTACAAGGAGGACTACCGCGCTGCGGGTGTCCCGATGCTGCCCGTGATCGCCACCGAGGAGAAGGTCACGAAGCTGATCCTCATCTACACCTGGCTGACGGTGCTGGCCACGCTGGCGCTGGCCCTGGCTGCGGGTGTCATCTATGCCGTGGTCGCGTTCCTGGCCGGGGCGTGGTTCCTGGCAATGGCACACCAGCTCTATTCGGGTGTGCGCAAGGGGCAGCCGATCAGACCGCTGCGGCTGTTCCTGCAGTCGAACAACTATCTGGCCGTGGTCTTCTGCGCGCTGGCCGTGGACTCCGTCGTCGGCTGGCCGACGCTGCTGGGCTACTAGGGCACCAGCACAACCGACCCGGTGGTCTTACGGGCCTCCAGGTCGACATGCGCCTGGGCGGCCTGATCCAGTGGGTAGCTCGCGCCGACGGTGATCTTCAACGTTCCGCGTGACACCAGATCCAGGACATCGTCGGCGCGCCAGGCGAATTCCTTGGGGGTCCGGATGAAATGGCCCATGGTGGGCCGGGTCAGCACCGCCGACTTGGCGGTGAGCCGCTGCGGGTCGAAGGGTGGCACCTGACCGCTCGCCGCGCCGTACAGGGCAATTAGACCGCGCACCCGAACTGCCGCCAGGCTCGCCTCGAACGTTGACTTGCCTACACCGTCATAGGCGACTGCGACGCCCTCGCCGGAGGTCAGTTCCTTGATGCGGGCGTCGAATTCGCTCGGATCGTTCGGATCGGGATAGGGCAGCACCTCGGCCGCGCCGGCCTCGCGGGACAGCTTCTCCTTGGCCTCGCTGGACACTGTGGTGATGACCCGGACACCGCGATAGGTCGCCCACTGGGTCAGCAGCAGGCCCATACCGCCGGCGCCGGCGTGCACCAGCACGGTGTCACCGGCGGCGACGGGGTACACCGAGGTGAGCAGGTAATGCGCCGTGATGCCCTGTAGCAGGGCACTCGCCGCGACCTCCGCGGACAGCGCTTCGGGCACTTTCGCGGTGAAATCAGCTGGTGCGGTGGTCAATTCGGCGTAGCCCCAGGCCGCTACCGGTGTGGTGACACGGTCTCCGGGGACCAGGCTCTCGACACCCTCGCCGACGGCGCTCACCACCCCGCTGACCTCGGATCCCGGGATGTGGGGGAGCGGGGCGGCGTAGCTGCCGTTGCGTAGGTAGATATCGCGGAAGTTGACTCCCACCGCGTCGACGTCGATGAGCACCTCACCGGGGCCGGGCGTCGGACCGCTCTTCTCGACGAGGGTGAGGACCTCGGGTCCTCCGGTCACGGGCACTTCGATGGCACGCATGGGAACCAGTATCCCTGGGCATCGCGTGTGCGGGCCTTCGCCGAGTGTGAAGCCATGGCGAAAAATCAGCCGATATTCCGCCATGGCTTCACACTCGCGGAGGTATCTGATGGTGGCCACGTACTCTCTGGGTATGACCGACGAAGCCAAGCTGGACGCGAAGGTGTCCGTTCCGTCGACCGTGCACCGCGCGTTGACTGCCTTCGTGAAGGCGCACCACATGCCCACCAAGGCGGTGCTGCAGCGCATCGGGCAGGCGGGTGTCCGGATTACCCTCGTCGGGGCCGATGGGATTCTTGGTGATCAGGTGGTCACCGACCTCGCGACCGCGCATGCCGCGGTGGCGGCCGTCGAAGGCATCGAGGCCGTCGAGGAGTGGGACCGCGAACTGGTCAGCACCGCTAACCCGGCACCGGGTCACGTCAAGAAGATGGCCGGGTGGGTCGCCCGGACGTAAGGCTGGGACGGCCGGATATCTTCCATCCGCGCATCGTTCTGGCCGGTTGCCCGCAGCTCGTCTCCGGTGACGGTGACGACGCCGAACTTGTTGCTGCCCTGCGTGCTCGTGATCTACACGCCCGTTGGCTTTCCTGGGACGATCCCGATATTGCACAGGCAGATCTGGTGATTCTACGTGCGACGTGGGACTACCCCGAACGCCTGGATGAATTTCTGCAATGGGTCGGATCGGTCCGCAATGTACTCAACCCGCTGCCGGTGGTGCGCTGGAACACTGATAAGCGCTACCTGAATGACCTTGCCGCAGTGGGTATCCCGACGGTACCGAGCATATTCTTCGCTCCCGATGAGGCGATCGTCCTGCCTGATGGGGAACTGGTGATCAAGCCCGCGGTGGCCGGCGGATCCCGCGGTGCGGGCCGCTTCACCTGCCCGGAGGCCGCGCGCAATCACGCGGAGGGGCTCCAGGATGAAGGCCGCACCGTGCTGATTCAGCCGTACGATTTGCGGGTCGATCACCACGGTGAGACAGCGCTGGTCTTCCTCAATGGCGAACCGTCGCATGCCTTTACCAAGGGGGCGCTGTTGCCTCCGCCGGGTACTGCGGCCGATGTCGACGAGTCGGGACTATTCCATTCCGAGCGGTTGGCGCCCGTCAAGCCATCCTCGGCGTTGTGGAAGCTTGGTGCGGCGGCGCTGGCCGCGGCCGCGACGAAGTGCCGTGTCGCGATGACCGATCTGTTGTACGCGCGCGTTGACGTGATCGGCGGTGTGAGCGATGACGATCCGCGGCTGCTGGAGCTTGAGTTGGTCGAGCCGTCTCTGGGCTGGCGCCAGCTGGAGACCGAGGAGCGTGATCTCGCGCAACGAAAGTTCGTGATCGGTGTCGAAGATGCGTTAGAGCGCTTGGGCCTGGGCCCGCTTGGGCAGCACGGACGCAGCTAGCGCCGGGGTAGTCAGCGCCGCCCACAGGGCCGCGGTGGCCGCGGTGCACGCGGCCGCACCTGCGACGTGAACTGCGACGAGCACCGCGGGCACACCGGTATAGAACTGGACCACGCCAACCAGTCCCTGCGCCAGCGTGAGCGCCACCAGCACCGCGAGGCGCATCCAAACACGTCGCGTCGCGCCGACGGCTGCCAGTCCGAATCCCAGGCCCACCAGCAGCGCCAGGTAGGCAATCAGCAGCGTGCCGTGCAGATGCACCAGCGTGCTGATCTCGACCTGCAGGCGTGGCACCACGCGCGTAATGCTCTTGTCGCCGGCATGTGGTCCGGCCCCGGTCACCAGCGTTCCGACCACCAGGACCGCGGCCAGGATCACGCCGATCAGGGCGGTGAGCCGGCGCAGTGGCGCGGGAGGCGGGGGCACCGTGGGGAGATCGGAATCTATATCGGGCTCACCGACTTTCACGTAGAGCAAGGTGGCCAGCCACACCATGCCCATCGACACCAGCAGGTGGATTGCGACCGTCCACCACAGCAAGCCAGTCAGCACGGTGATGCCACCGATAACCGCCTGTAGCACCGTCGAGGCCGGCATCAGCCAGGCGTAGACCAGTACCTCATGGCGGCGGCGCGCGCGCGTCACAGCCAGCACCGCCAGCGCCGCGGTGATAACCACCAGGAAGCTGATCATCCGATTGCCGAATTCGACGGCTTGGTGGATGCGGGGGACTTCGGCGACGGCGACGGGGGTGAAGCTCCCGGGGAAGCACTGCGGCCAGGTGGGACACCCGAGGCCGGAGGCGGTGACGCGGACCACGGCGCCGGTGACGGCGATTCCGCCCTGGGTGAGTACGACGGCCGCGGCAATGAGGCGCTGCGTCCGCAGGCTCGGCATCGGCAGTAGATCGACTACCCGCAGGAACGCCCGATATAACACGGGCTGAGTCTAGGCCACCGGCAACTACGCCTCGTAGTAATCACCGTTGATCCCGTGCGTATGCCCACTTTTGGGGGTGAGTGGATTGCTTGACGTTGGATTGCTTGACGTAAGCAGTCCGGTAGTGAATCCTACTCCGTGTATGAAAATCCTACGCCGCGTAGGATTACTGGTGCAGAAGGAGCGGGCCTGGTGAGCGTGATCCGGGAGTGGCTGTCATTACCGAAGGTTGAACCCGCTGAGGACTACGGCTTCTTCGGTCCAGAGTCGGTGTCATGGCGTGTGTGGAGCTACCCGACGTCCCTGTCCATTGGATTTCAGCGCGCCGTGGTGATCGAGGAACTCGATCCCGGATTGATTGCTGCCGTGGATAAGACGCATGAGATCTATTCGCGGCCACGGACTCGTTATGACCGCACCTTGCGGTATTTCGCGATGGTGGCCTTTGACGACAGCAGATCGACGGCCAAGGCGGCCGATGTACTGGTAAAAATTCATTCCAAGGCCATCGGCGTCGATCCGGTCACCGGCGAGAACTATGACGCGAACAATCCAGCATCGCAGTTGTGGATTCACCTCACGGCCTGGCATTCGATACTCCTCGCCTACGAAAAGTACGGTCCAGGGCGGCTTTCCGATTGGGAAGAGGAACAGTTCTGGACTGAATGCGCCCGCGCGGCCGAATTGCAGACGTGCGACCCAGACGATGTTCCCCGAACTCGTGAGGGTGTACGCGAGTACTTCGAAATGATGCGGCCGCATCTCATCGGTTCTGATATCGCCCGGCAGGCGATGCGGCACCTGCTCAGCGCCGAGGTGATGCTGCCGCCAATGCCACTGCTGTTGCGGCCATTCACCAAGGTGATCACCTGGTTTCTGCGCCGCGGCACACTGGCGACCATGCCTCGGTGGATGCGGGAGATGGCCGGGTTAGGCGTCGGTCCTGTGCTGGACGCAATGATCGTCCCACTCCTGAGCGCGTCATTCACCGCAATCAGCATGAGTAAGCGGCTGCAATTGATTCTGCTCCGGCTGATCTCACCCGGCACAGTGCCGATCGGCGCTCGTGTTCTGCTGTCCGTGCCGCCGAAGAGCTCAATCACCATGACACCCAGGCAAGCTCAGGAACGCTACGGCTATGAGATGCCCAGCCGGGCGCACCGAGAACTCCGGGAAAGGCAGAAAGCCCGTGTTTTTGGGGAAGGGCAAGTCCCCAGCGATGAGGGAATTAGAGAGTCCGAGCCGATTCTCGGCACTGTTGGATGATTCAGAAGGAGCACACCGTGATCAAGGACCTGCTTGACCGTCAACTGAGCATCCGCCAGCTTGTCTATCTGGCCCTCGTCATTGGGGTGCCGTACTTCGTGATCGGGCTGATTTGGGCAATAACCCATCACGACCATCTCGAACAGCTCACCGGATTGGACAAGCTCTTCTCTATGCTGGGGGAAATCGTCGCCTGGCCGGTGCTCATCATTGCCAACGTGTATCTGCAGTAGCCGGGCCAGCTTTTAGGAGGTCACTGTCGCTGCACCGCCAGTCTCGACGAACCCGCGCGCCCGGGCCGAACATCTCGGACCGGAGCGGAGGCGGGCGCAGGTGCTGGATACAGCCCTGGAGATCACGGCTGAGCAGGGTGTGGCGAATGTGACGATGGCTGCCATCGCCACTCGTATGGGTGTGACCCGTCCCGTTGTCTATGCCTGCTACAGCGGACGAGGTGAGGTGCTGATGCAACTGCTGGAGCGCGAGACGTATCTGGCCCTCACGAGCCTGCGTGCCATCCTTCCGCCGCAGCGGACGGGCTCCATTGAGCAGATGTTTGTCGACGGATTCGGCGCCCTGCTCGCCGATGTCACCGAGCGTCCGGCATCATGGCAGATTATCGTCGCAGCGCAGGCAGATCCTGTTCTGGCCGAGGCCATTACGCAGGGCCGGGCGCAGATCCGGGCACAGATATGCGATGTTATGCGTCCCCTGCTGCAGCGGTGGCAGGTCCGCGATATCGACCTCGTTCTGCCCCCGCTGATGGACACACTCCTGTCGATCAGCGAAGGAGCCATCCGGTTGATGCTTGGTCCCGAGCCGCAGTGGACCGCCACGGACCTAGCCGAAATCGTCGGTCGGGCCGCATACCGGGCATTACGAGCCACTCCTCGCTGAATCCACCATCTAGCCGAGTCGTCGGCTGATCCGGGGCAGCACGTAATTGGAGTATGAGTATTTGCCGGTGATCTTGCCCTGGTCGTTGAAGTGGAAGACGTCGAGCCCTTCCCAGCCAAAACGCGGGAAGACGACGGCACCAACGCGTGTCGCGAGGCCGAGGAGCCGCCCAGGCGACTGCCGCGCCCGGATGTCGTGGCGACAGGTCCATCGAATAGTCGCCTTGTGCGCGATCTCGTCGACAAGGCGGTCGTGCTCGTCGAAAGTCATTGCACCGTAACGACCGCTGAACTGCGGCTCGAATTCGCGGCGAATAGCGGCCAGTCCCACATGGCGTGACCCGTCGCCGGGTAAGTACTCTGCGTCCTCGGCAAAGTGCTGCATGACGATATCGAGGTCGTTGGTGTTGAACGCTATGAGAAACCGGTCCAGCGCCGCTTCGATATCCGTCACAACGCGAGCCTACGAGACTTGGCTTCAGCTCATCGTCCCAACAATGCGAGCGTCCACGCGGGTGCGGCGATCAGCAGGATGAGACAGCACGAGACGACAGTGGTCCAGAGGCCGCAGACTGCAATGAGCCATATCGGAGCGCGCCGGATTTCGATGTATTCGCCAATCACCAGGAGTGCTTTGAACGCGGCTAGCAGCAGAACGCCCGCAATACCGATCCCTGACAGGTGCTCATGGCTCAAGAACGCCGAGGCGAGGCTTGCGGCTACCAGTACCACCCACGTCGCGATAACACGGGCGGAAGTATCGGCCCGGATGTCCAGTGCCATATGTGAATTCACCAGCTTCCTAAACGAGGTAGATGATGGCGAACAGGAAGAGCCAGAACACATCGACCATGTGCCAATACACGCCAACGGATTCGAGGAGTACCAGATTCGGCCGCTCCGTGCCCGCGCGATCCGGATCCGCCGGTGCGGTGCACTGCCGGGCGCCCAGTGCGAGCGCCGCCAGTCCGGCGACTACGTGCAGGGCGTGGATGCCGGTGAAGACAAAATAGAGCATGAAGAAGTCGTTACTCAGCGCACTCATCCCGTGCCGGATATGCGCCCCGTATTCGACGACCTTGAGCACGAGGAAGCCGGCGCCCAGCGTCATCGCACCCTGATAAAGACGGCGAGCCACCTGGACATGGCCGTTTCTGGCCCGCGTGAGCCCAGCCGCCACCAGGGCTGAGCTGGTGATCAGCAGCAGGGTGTTCGCGAGGCCGATCTCTTTGCTCAGAGTCGCGCGGTTCGCATCGAACAGCTCAAGCTGATGGGCGTTGTTCCACCCCCAGAGAATGAAGAACACTGCAAAGAGAGCCATGTCTCCCAGCACGAAAATCCAGAATTCAGGCTCGCCCGGGATCTTCCGGGTGTTCTTCTGAGCCGCCTTCATGAAAAGTGGCGTTTGACAATCGGTTTCAACACAAACGGTGCGACAAGAAAATACACGATGAACAGGACTGCGGGAATCCAGAATCCGATGACGCCGTCCCATGCGAATGGGCCGGTCTTGAAGAAGAAAACCAGCAGCTCGGGCAGATATAGCAACGCAATCCACAAGTTGAGATAGCCGAACCAGCGGGGAGCGATCGGCTCTGGACCCCTGTCGGTGACGAGGACGGCGTATGCCGTCAATATCCACACCATGATGAACATCGGTATCCCGCCGATGAATTGCAGGAAGCCGGCGTCGCTGGCGAACTGGACTAGATCAGGAGAACGCTCGACGCGGAACGCTGCCGTGGAGAACGAGAAGCCTGCGTAGAAGTTCAGCACCAAGAAACACGTAAGTGTGAAACCCGCCATGAGTGTCAGCAGGCTGGTCTGTTTTTCGATCTTCCGGATCACGAGAACCAACAATGCGGAGACCGGAACGAGCACGACGGTGGAGACCATGATGGAGACGGCGGCCAGCTCAAGCACAAAGTGGTGGTTGCGGAAGATCTCCGCGACCTGCAGGGGGCTGCTGGTCGGCGCTATCGGTGGAAACCAGCGAGCCAGGACAAGCCATCCGAACCCAAATGTGAGCAAGTACGCCAGTGGGGACCAGACGCTCAGGCTCATCAGAAACCGATCGTGCTTCACGACGTCCTCCTCGTTGAGGTGGTCGGTCAAACCGAGAAAATATGACCGATCGTTTAATTAGCCGGGCCTACTGTAGCGATCGGCTGGAGCGCTGTCTAGAGAGCGGCTAGTACTCGTCGTGCAAGCGCCACCACTGATATGGCGGAGTCTGGGGCCGGCCCGCGGGGGGAGTCCTCCCGGAGCTCTTGGCGGCCATACGGCCCGAACTCGTCGGCTCAGGTGAATTTGAACCAGCGCAGCGCACCGTACCCGGCGAGCACACCCCACACCGTGAGCACCACAAGCGCGAACCAGTCCACCGACAATGTCATCGCGGCAGCCAACGCTTCCGAGAGCGCACCCGAGGGGGAGAGCCGCGCAAGCAGCACCACGCCGTGCGGGATCGCGTCGGTGGTGCGACCGTCCTGCAGGGTCAACGCCCCCAGCCCGGCGAAGATGAACCACAGCAGATTCGCCAGCGCCAGCACGATTTCCGCGCGCAGCGTGCCGCCCAGCAGCAGGCCCATCGCCGCGAATGCCGCGGTGCCGATCGCGATGATCACCGCGCCGAGTAACAATCCCACCGGATGCGGTCGCCAGCCCAGCGCGCCACCGATCGCGCCGATGACGCCGGCCTGCAGTACGACCACCGCCACCACGGCGAGTGCCTTGCCGGCGATGATGCCCCACACCGGTAATGCTGTGGCGCCCAAGCGTTTCAGCGCACCGTACCGGCGGTCGAATCCGACGGCGATGGCCTGCCCGGTGAAGGCGGTGGAAATGACCGCCAACGCCATGATCGCGGGTACGAAGATGTCGGTACGCGAGCCGGGGAATTGACCCAGCGGCAGCAGTGTCAATCCGATCAGCAGGGTGATCGGGATGAACATGGTGAGCAGCAGCTGCTCACCGTTGCGGAGCAGCAGCTTGAGTTCTAGCCAGAACTGCGCGAAAAGCATGGTGTGCACTGCGCTCGGTCGCGGATCGGGCGTGAAGGTGCCCGGATCGAAACGGGGTGTGGCGTCAGTCATCGCAATTCCCTGCCGGTCAGATCGAGGAATACGTCTTCCAGGCTGCGTTTCTCCACGCGTAGATCGGTGGTCAGCACATCCATCCGGGCACACCAGGCGGTGACGGCGGCCAGCACCTGCGGGTCGATAACACCCTCGACCCGGTATTCGCCGGGAGTCACCTCGGCCACCTTGTAGCCCTCCGGCAGTGCGGAGGTGAGCAGGGTCAGGTTCAGTCGGGGAGGAGCGGAGAAGCGCAGTTGGTTCTCGGCGCCGGTCTGCATCAGCTCTGCCGGTGTGCCCGCGGCGACGACCGCACCATGGTCGATGATCACCAACTGATCGGCCAGCTCCTCGGCCTCTTTCATGTGGTGCGTGGTCAGCACCACCGATACGCCGTCACGGCGCAGGCAGTCGATGAGCTCCCACACCACCAGCCTCGCGTGCGCGTCCATGCCGGCGGTCGGCTCGTCGAGAAACACCAGCTCGGGTCGCCCGACCAGCGCGCACGCCAGCGCAAGGCGCTGTTGCTGCCCTCCGGATAGCCGCCGGTACGGGGTGCGGGCGACGTCGGTCAGCCCGAGAGTGTCCAGAAGCCATTGCGGGTCAAGGGGATTGGCCGAGTACGAGGCCACGAGCCCGAGCATCTCGCTGGCCCGGGCGGTGGGGTAGGCACCACCACCCTGCAGCATGACGCCGATTCGTGCGCGCACCGCCGAGTTCTTTGCGACCGGATCCATGCCCAGCACCTCAACGGTGCCTTCGTCGGGATGCAGGAAGCCCTCGCACAATTCGACGGTCGTGGTCTTCCCGGCGCCGTTGGGCCCGAGTAGCGCGAATACCTGGGCCTGCTCGACCTCAAGGTCGAGGTTGTGCAGCGCTGTTGTCGTCCCGTACCGCTTCGTCACCGACCGCATCCGCACCGGTGGTGCCGTCCTGGTCGACGGAGTGAGGCTGGTCCGAGCGACCATCCTCTCTGGTTGTGTCACGGTCAGTCAGCGTAAGCGGCGCGTCATCGTCACCGTTAGGCAGCCGACGCCAGGGCAGGTAGTTGTGCGTGATAGCGATGAGTAACAGGGCGATGATCGCGCTGGCCACGGTCGCGTCGATGATCTGGAACAAGGCAAACCTGTCGCCATTGGCGGTGGGCCCGAAGATGCCTACGAGCAGGGTGATGCCGATCGCGGTGCCGCGGAATGCGGGCCGGGTGGCCCATGCCGCCAACGGGATGATCGCCCAGAGCAGGTACCAGGGTTGCACCACCGGAAACAGCAGCACCGTGATGCCGAGGGCGACGCCGAGCCCGCCGACGGGGTGCAGGCGCCCGCGCAGCACCGCGAACAGCAGCCACGACACCGCGATGCCGATGATGCCGATACCGATTCCTCGGGTCAGCGACAGGATCGCGGTGGTGTGGTCGCCGAGACCAAGCAGGATGCCGACCTGCCCGGTGCCCAGTGCAACCAGCGTCGGCGGCGACATCCAGCTGCGGACGGCGTTCGCGGTGCCGAGTGTGTACACCCAGCCGAATCCGAGGCCGCTTGCCCAGGCGATGAGCACCATTCCGGCGCCGGTGACGGCACCGAGGAGCGCCCCGGCCTGGAAGAGGCCACGGATACCGCCGCCCCACCGCCGTGCCAGCGCCATTCCGACGAAACCGAGGGCCAGCAGGGAAGGCAGCTTGACCTGTGATGATGCGGTGATGAGCACGGTGCCGGCAAGGAGATTGCCCAGCGGTGCCCAGGTGGCCCATTCCGCGCGCGTCCGCGGCCCCAAAGGATTCAATCTGGGCCGCACACCCGCCAGTGAGCGCGCCGAGTCGACACCTCGCATGGCCAATTCGGTGCCGGCCAGCATCAGGCCCAGCATGAGTGCCTCGTTGTGGATCCCCGCGACCAGATGCATCAGCAGCAGTGGATTTGCGGCCCCCAGCCAGAGCGCACTGACCTCGGCGACCCCGCAGCGCTGGGCCAGACGCGGTGTGGCCCAGATGATCAGCAGTACCCCGAGGAGTTCGACGAGGCGATGGCACAACGCCCCGGCGACGATGTCGTCACCGGTGAACCAGGCGATTCCCTTGCCGATCCACAGGAACAGCGGACCGTATGGGGCAGGTGTTTCTCGCCACAGGCTGGGCACCGACAGTGTGAATACGTGATCGAGCCCGAGGGCTACGGACGGGCCCTCCGTGTATGGATCCTTGCCGAGCCGCGCGATCTGGCTCTGCGCCAGATACGAGTACACGTCTTTGGAGTACATCGGGGGCGCGATGAGCAGCGGCAGGATCCACAGCAGCAGGGTGCGGTCCAGCTGTCCCCGCGACATCCGGCGCGATGGACCGCGCTCGCCGTTGACTCCCTTGGTTCGCAGGCTGCCGATCGCGAAGCGGCCCAGCATGAGCCAGGCCAACGTCATCATTACGGCGCCGGTGGTGGTCATGGTCAGTGACACCGTCTGGACACGTGAGGGCAGGTTGAGCAGCCGGACGCCGAATATCGGATCCTGGATGACGGGTCGTGCTCCCGCGCCCAGTGCGCCGATCGCCATGAGAGCGGTTCCGGTGGCGCCGAACAGGCGAGTTCTGTTCATCGCCGTCAGCTCGCGGACGTTCAGCGGAGCCGACGAACGCTCGTCATCATGCAGATGCGACAGCGACGAGCTCAGCCACTGCCCACGTACCGACACGCCAGCAGCGTATCGGCCCGTCGTGCCCGGCTCCGGGACCCCGGACGGGAAGCACAGCGTGTGACAAGGCGACGCCAACATAGGTAACCCTTGCTAGACGTGGCCTTCCGAATTGCGTCACACTGGTGTTGTGAAATTCGGCCAGGCCTCTCCAATGGCGCCTGCGGCGGCATCTGGGATGGCCGCGTCGCAGGTGCTGGATGCTGCCCCGGCCGTGTCGCCTGATGGACAGACCCGTGCGGCCGTGGTGCGCCTACTCATGGAGTCGGGGCCGATCACCGCAGGTGAGATTGGGGATCAGCTCGGCCTGTCGGCTGCCGGTGTGCGCCGTCACCTGGATGCGCTCAGTGAGGCAGGTGACGCCGTCGCGAATCCGGCGGCCGCATGGCAGCACAGCGGCCGAGGCCGCCCCGCTAAGCGGTTCCAGCTTACTGCCGATGGTCGCGCCAAGCTCAATCACGCCTACGACGATCTGGCCTCGGCCGCTATGCGCCAGCTGCGCGAGATCGGCGGCGACCAGGCCGTGCGGACCTTTGCGCGCCGCCGCATCGACGCGATCTTGCGTGATGTGACGGCCGGCGCTCCGCATGACGACACCGAGTCCGCCGTCGAACAGGTGGCTACCGCACTGACCAAGGCCGGATACGCGGCCAGCACCCAGAAGGTGGGCGGACCGATGCAGGGCGTGCAGATATGCCAGCATCACTGTCCGGTATCGCACGTGGCAGCCGAGTTCCCCGAACTCTGCGAGGCGGAACAGCAGGCCTTCGCTGAGGTGTTGGGAACACATGTACAGCGGTTGGCCACCATCGCCAACGGCGACTGCGCCTGCACCACCCATGTACCCATAGCGCCGGTGCCCAGCCCGCACCCGATGACAAACGAGCAAGAGAAGGAGTCACTATGACCCTCGAACGCGAAGTGCTGACCCAGGACGAGACGATCGCGTCCCTGGGCAACTACGGCTATGGCTGGTCCGACTCCGACGTCGCCGGCGCCAGTGCGCAACGCGGCCTGTCCGAGGCTGTGGTGCGCGATATCTCCGGCAAGAAGAGCGAGCCCGAGTGGATGCTCGACATCCGTCTCAAGGCTCTGCGTACCTTCGGCAAGAAGCCGATGCCGAACTGGGGATCGAACCTCGAGGGCATCGACTTCGACAACATCAAATACTTCGTGCGGTCCAGCGAGAAGCAGGCTGCCACCTGGGACGATCTGCCCGCCGACATCAAGAACACGTACGACCGCCTCGGCATCCCCGAGGCCGAGAAGCAGCGCCTGGTGTCCGGTGTTGCCGCGCAGTACGAGTCGGAGGTCGTCTACCACTCGATCCGCGAGGATCTGGAGGCCCAGGGCGTGATCTTCCTGGACACCGACTCGGGCCTGCGCGAGCACCCGGAGATGTTCAAGGAGTACTTCGGCAGCGTCATCCCGGCCGGGGATAACAAGTTCTCCGCGCTCAACACTGCGGTGTGGTCCGGTGGCTCGTTCATCTACGTGCCGCCAGGGGTGAAGGTCGACATCCCGCTGCAGGCGTACTTCCGGATCAACACCGAGAACATGGGCCAGTTCGAGCGGACGCTCATCATTGTCGACGAGGGTGCGTATGTGCACTACGTCGAGGGATGTACTGCACCCATCTACAAGTCTGACTCGCTGCACTCGGCGGTGGTGGAGATCATCGTCAAGCCGGGCGGGCGCTGCCGCTACACGACCATCCAGAACTGGTCGAACAACGTCTACAACCTGGTGACCAAGCGGGCCCGCGCCGAGGCGGGGGCCACCATGGAATGGGTCGACGGCAATATCGGGTCCAAGGTCACCATGAAGTACCCCGCGGTCTGGATGACCGGTGAGCATGCGAAGGGTGAAGTGCTGTCGGTCGCATTCGCGGGCGAGGGGCAGCACCAGGACACCGGCGCCAAGATGCTGCACCTGGCACCGAACACGTCGAGCAACATCGTCTCTAAGTCGGTGGCGCGTGGCGGTGGGCGTGCCTCCTATCGTGGCCTGGTTCAGGTCAACAAGGGCGCGTACGGCTCCCGCTCGACGGTGAAATGCGATGCGCTGCTTGTCGACTCGATCAGTCGCAGCGACACCTACCCGTACGTCGATATCCGCGAGGACGACGTCACCATGGGTCACGAGGCGACCGTCTCGAAGGTCAGCGACGATCAGTTGTTCTACCTGATGAGCCGCGGTATGACCGAGGACGAAGCCATGGCCATGGTGGTGCGCGGGTTCGTTGAGCCCATCGCCAAGGAACTGCCAATGGAATACGCGCTCGAGCTCAACCGGCTCATCGAGCTGCAAATGGAAGGCTCGGTCGGTTAATGACTCAGTTGACTCAAGCTGTCGAAGGGGCCAACAAGGGCGAACTGTTCAGCTCCTACGACGTCGGCGCCTTCGAGGTTCCCGGCGGCCGGGACGAGCTGTGGCGGTTCACTCCGCTACGCCGCCTGCGGGGTCTGCACGATGGATCCGCGATCGCAACCGCCGAAGCGTCCGTCGAGGTGACCGTGCGTGACGGTGTGACGGTGGAAACTGTGGACCGTGGAGATGCCCGTCTCGGTCAGGCCGGAGTGCCATCGGATCGGATTGCCGCGCAGGCATACTCGTCCTTCCAGGCGGCGACCATAATCACTGTCGGCAAGCAAGAGGTAGTCGGCGAACCGGTCGAGGTTGCCGTCGGCGGCCCCGGTCAGGGACAGGTTTCTTACGGACACATCCAGATCCGTGCCGGTGAGCTCTCCGAGTCGGCCGTCGTCATCGACTACCGCGGCAGCGGAACCTATGCCGAAAACGTCGAATTCTTACTGGACGACGCGTCCCGCCTGACTGTCGTGTCCATCGCCGACTGGGACGATGACGCCGTCCATGTCACCGCCCACCACGCCAAACTGGGCAAGGATGCTGTCCTGCGCCACATCGCCGTCACGCTCGGTGGTGACCTGGTGAGACTGAACACTTCCGTTCGCTTTTCGGGTCCTGGCGGCGACGCCGAGCTGTTCGGGCTCTACTACGCCGATGACGGCCAGTTCTTCGAGCACCGGCTGCTGGTCGACCACGCTCAGCCCAACTGCCGTTCACATGTCACGTACAAGGGTGCGCTACAAGGGGATCCGGCCTCGGACAAGCCGGATGCGCACACGGTCTGGATCGGTGATGTGCTGATCCGCGCCGAGGCCACCGGAACCGACACCTTCGAGCTGAACCGCAACCTGATCCTCACCGACGGGGCTCGGGCCGACTCGGTACCCAACCTCGAGATCGAGACCGGCGAGATCGCCGGTGCCGGGCACGCCAGCGCCACCGGGCGATTCGATGATGAGCAGTTGTTCTACCTGCGCTCGCGCGGTATCACCGAGGAGGATGCGCGCCGCCTGGTGGTACGCGGCTTCTTCCAGGACATCATTGGCCGGATCGGGATCGAGTCGGTGCGAGACCGTCTCACCGAAGCCGTCGAAAAAGAACTGGCCCAGACCAACTCGTAATTCGCAAGACTCGGATAGAAGGCATTCGGAATACTCATGACCACTTTGGAAATCAAGGACCTGCACGTCAGCATCTCGCCCAACGAGGGCGAGGCCATCGAGATCCTCAAGGGCGTCAACCTGACGGTGAACTCGGGGGAGACCCATGCCGTCATGGGCCCCAACGGATCCGGTAAGTCCACACTGTCTTACGCCATCGCCGGACACCCGAAGTACGAGGTGACCTCCGGGTCCATCACCCTGGACGGGCAGGACGTGCTGGAGCTGTCGGTGGACGAACGCGCACGGGCGGGGCTCTTCCTGGCCATGCAGTACCCCATTGAGGTGCCCGGGGTGTCGATGTCCAACTTCCTGCGTACCGCCGCGACTGCCGTGCGCGGCGAGGCCCCGAAGTTGCGTCATTGGATCAAGGAAGTCAAGGAAGCCATGGGGGAGTTGGAGATCGACTCCGCCTTCGCCGAGCGCAGTGTGAACGAGGGCTTTTCGGGCGGCGAAAAGAAGCGTCACGAGATCCTGCAGCTGGGTCTACTCAAGCCGAAGATCGCCATCCTCGATGAGACGGACTCCGGCCTTGATGTCGATGCCCTGCGGATCGTGTCCGAGGGAGTGAATCGGTACGCGGAGCGTGAGCATGGTGGCGTTCTGCTCATCACTCACTACACCCGCATCCTGCGCTACATCCAGCCGCAGTTCGTGCACGTCTTCGTCGGTGGCCGCATCGTCGAGTCGGGCGGTCCCGAGCTGGCCGACGAGCTGGAGGAGAACGGCTACGTGCGCTTTACCCAGGCGACCGCGGGAGCCTAGCCATGACGGCCACTGCGGACTCGGCGACCGGACTGGATCTGGAACGTATCAGGGCGGACTTCCCGATCCTGGGCCGGACGGTGCGCGGCGGTAAACCCTTGGCGTATCTGGATTCCGGTGCGACCTCGCAGCGTCCGCTGCAGGTTCTCGACGCCGAGCGCACCTTCCTCACCGAGCGCAATGCCGCAGTGCACCGCGGCGCCCACCAGCTCGCCGAGGAAGCCACGGACGCCTACGAGGGCGCGCGCACTGCCATCGCCCGCTTCGTGGGGGTCGATGACGGCGAGATCGTCTTTACGAAGAACGCCACCGAATCGCTCAACCTGGTGGCCTACACCCTCGGCGACGGCCGATTCGATCGTGCGGTGGGCCCCGGCGACGAGGTAGTCATCACGGAGCTGGAGCATCACGCCAATCTGGTGCCGTGGCAAGAGCTCTGCCGCCGCACCGGCGCCACCCTGCGTTGGTTCGGTGTCACCGATGACGGTCGCATCGACCTCGACTCGCTCGAGCTCACCGAGGCCGTCAAGGTGGTGGCCTTCACCCACCAATCCAATGTGACGGGTGCCGTCGCGCCGGTCGCCGAGCTGGTGCGTCGCGCCAAAACTGTTGGTGCCTTGGTAGTTCTCGACGCCTGCCAATCCGTTCCGCATATGCCGGTGAACTTCCGCGAGCTGGGTGTCGACTACGCCGCCTTCTCCGGGCACAAGATGCTGGGTCCCTCGGGCGTCGGCGTGCTGTACGGCCGTCGTGAACTGCTGGAGGTCATGCCCCCGTTCATCACCGGTGGGTCCATGATCGAGACGGTCACCATGGAGGTCAGTACCTACGCGCCGCCGCCGCAGCGGTTCGAGGCCGGTGTCCCGATGACCTCCCAGGTGGTCGGACTGGGTGCCGCCGTCGAATACCTCAACGCGGTGGGTATGGAAGCCATTGCCGCCCACGAGCATCAGCTGGTGTCGGCGGCACTTTCCGGGCTGCAGGGCATTGAGGGTGTCCGGATCATCGGCCCCACCGAGAACGTCGACCGCGGTGGGGCGGTCTCCTTTGTGGTGGACGGTATCCACGCGCATGACCTCGGACAGGTGCTCGATGACGAGGGCGTCGCGGTGCGGGTCGGACATCACTGTGCCTGGCCGCTGCATCGCCGGTTCGGTATCGCGGCGTCGGCGCGGGCATCCTTCGCCGTCTACAACACTCTGGACGAAGTCGACCGTCTGGTCGCCGGAGTCCGCCGCGCCCAGGAGTTCTTCCGATGAGCCGCTTGCGCGAAGAGAATGTCGCCGTCTGATGCGTCTTGAGCAGATGTACCAGGAAGTTATCCTGGATCACTACAAGCACCCGCATCATCGCGGGCTGCGTGAGCCCTTCGCGGCCGAGGTGCACCACGTGAACCCCACCTGTGGTGACGAGGTGACGTTGCGAGTTACCTTGGATGACAACCGTATTGCCGATGTGTCCTATGACGGGCAGGGCTGTTCCATCAGCCAGGCCGCCACCTCGGTGCTCACGGATCAGGTGATCGGGCTGACGGTGGATGAGGCACTCAAGACGGTGGCATCGTTCAACGAGATGATTTCCTCCCGCGGCACCATCGACGGTGACGAGGATGTCATCGGCGATGGCATTGCTTTCGTCGGGGTTTCGCGGTACCCGGCTCGCGTTAAGTGTGCGCTCCTAGGATGGATGGCATTCAAGGACGCTCTTGTTCAGGCAACAGAACACCAAGAGGTGAAGCGATGACCGAAGTATCAGAAGACGTAAAGCTTCTCGAAGATCTCGAGGAGGCGATGCGTGATGTTGTCGACCCCGAGCTCGGCATCAACGTCGTCGATCTGGGGCTTGTCTACGGGCTCAGTGTCGACGAGGACGAGAGCGGCAAGGTAGCCACAATCGACATGACGCTTACCTCGGCGGCGTGCCCGCTCACCGACGTCATCGAAGATCAGTCGCGCAACGCACTGGTCGGCGCCGGGCTGGTCAAGGAGATCAAGATCAACTGGGTCTGGGTGCCGCCGTGGGGCCCGGACAAGATCACCGACGATGGTCGGGAGCAGCTCCGGGCCCTCGGCTTCACGGTCTAGCGCTCGTGGTGGCCTTCGTGGCCGCCAGGCCCACCGCATGAGCCGTCCTTGGCCGCACGAAGGGTGATCGTCGAGGCCTGAAGATTGCCCGATGCGTCATCGCCACCGTGCGCGGCAATGCACTTGCCCGCGGCGATGGCACTCTGGTCCGCCGGGGCACGCTTGGCGTAAGTGGTGTCGTTATTCACGGTCACAGTGGTCTGGGTGGCGGCCCCGCCATTCGGATCGGTGCTGCTTACCGTGATCGTGTTCCCACTGACCGAGGTGACTGTCCCGTGAACGGCCTGATGCTCGGCGCGTTTACCGGATGTTGGGGTGGGGGAAGCGGACTCCTGTGGGTCCTTGGAGTGTGACCTCGTGCAATTACCGTCCGCGGCCGGCCAGATCATCACTCGCCGGGCCGTCGGCGGGTTCGAGTCCTGTTGTGACATGGCGGCAATACAGCTCCCGGCGGTGACGTCCGGCAACTGTGCGGCAGTGATCTCGGAGACCTTCGTCGACTGGCTGAAGCCGATAGCCGCGGTGCCGTCCTTCTTGGTCACCTGAATGGTGTTGCCCGACACCGAGGCGATAAGTCCCATGACGTGGTCCTTATCGTTGTGCTCACCCTGGTGCGCAGCCGCAGACGTGGTCGGGGCCGATGAGTTTGTGGAGGCGCCATTGGTCTCGGCAGGCGAGCCGCACGCGGCCACCGACAGCGCGGTCAGTCCGGCGAGTGCGAACAGGGCACCGCGGGCGAACCGTGGTTGGGCGAGTATCTGGGTTGGGGACATCGATGTTCTCCATGGTTGGCGAATGGGACACCTCAGCGTGCTTGTGCTGGCTGAGGTTGCGCTCCGGTGTATGTGCGAAGTTGCTGTGTGTTGCGGATGTCAAGCTTCGAGACAATCCGTGGCACGAAGCCGTATCGGGATCTACCGCGGGGGTGGTCCGCATCGCCCGTCGGTGGCGGGACCCAAATCGATCTTGGTGGCCTGAAGCACCCCGTTGGCGTCCTTCGTGCCGCGCGCGTCCGCGCATTTGCCGGTGATGATTGCGGTGGCCTCGGTGGGTTGCCGTTTGTCGTAGGCGGTGTCAGTAGTCACCGTGACATTGGTCTGGATCTCCGATGTCCCACTGGGATCGGTATTGGCGACCACGATGGTGCTGCCGTTGACTGAGGCGACCGCACCCTGGACGCTCGGGCCGCCGAATGGCGGTGGCCCCTCGGGACCACCGGGCGGCGGCCCCTGGGGTATGCCGGGAGGTGGTGCGCTCCCGGGCGGTGTGTCCACGGCACATTTGTCGTCCTCGGCCGCACTGATCAGCACCCGCTGCGCGGTGGCCTGGTCCGAAGCATCTGCGCCGGTCGTCGCCAGCATGCTGACGCAGCTGCCGACGACCACATCCGAAAGTTCCGCGGGTTGGATCTCGGTGAGCTTTGTCATGGTGTTGAAGTCGATATCGGCGCTGCCGACGGGGTTGGTCACCTGGACGGTGTGACCCGACACCGAGGAGATCAGTCCGCCGGCTCTGTCTTGTCCACCCGCGTGCCGCGTGACGGTGGTCGAGGCGGGGCCCGGCGACGACTCGGTGGGCTTGTCCCCGGACCCGCCGCATGCCGTGCCGGCCAACACGACGGCTCCGGCGATCACTAGCAACGTGGGCCGTGGCCAGAGATTTGGTGACATGGTTGACCACGTTATCCGGAATGGATACGGCTACGGCGTAGTTTGACATCTCGTGACCGACGCGAGCTTGGACGTATCGCCCCTCTTTGAACCATTCACCGTCAAATCGCTGACCGCCCCCAACCGGTTCGCGATGGCGCCGATGACGCGGTCGGCGTCGCCGGGTGGTGTGCCCGGCGACAATGTGGCCGCGTACTACCGGCGCCGAGCCGCCGGTGGCGTGGGGTTGATCATCACCGAGGGCGTCTTCATTCCGGATGATGCGGCGGGCGGTCAGTCCAGTGTTCCGCGGCTGATCGGCTCTGACTCGCTCGCCGGATGGTCTGCCGTCACCGATGCCGTGCACGACGAGGGATCGGTGATAGCCGCCCAGCTGTGGCACCAGGGCGTCGAGCGCGGTGTCGACCCCGAATTCAATCCTCAGGTCGAGTCGGTGAGTCCGTCCGGTCTGGCCGGGGACGCTTCTCCGACGGGCCGCGCGCTGCAGACCGGTGAGCTTGCCCCGCTTGCGGAGCGGTACGCGACGGCCGCCCGGAACGCCAAGGCCGCAGGATTCGACGCTGTCGAGTTGCATGGCGCCCACGGTTATCTGCTCGACCAGTTCCTGTGGGAACGCACCAACGTGCGGGCCGACGGGTATGGCGGGTCGGCGGCCGACCGGCTGCGGTTCCCGGTCGAGGTGGTACGGGCGGTACGCGCCGCCGTCGGCACGGATTTCCCTATCCTGTACCGGTTTTCGCAATGGAAGCAGGCTGATTACACGGCCACGCTGGCGGACAGTCCGGCCGAACTGGAGCGTCTGCTCGCACCGCTGGTTGAGGCGGGCGTGGACGTCTTCCACCCGTCCACGCGTCGGCACTACGTGCCCGCGTTCCCTGACGTGGCCGGTGCCGATGGCGAGCTGAGTCTGGCGGGCTGGACTAAGCGTGTCACGGGGCTTCCGGCCATCGCCGTTGGCTCGGTGGGGTTGCAGACCGAGTTCAAGCCCACCGAGATCCGGGATATCGAGCCTGCGACCGTCGAAGCCGTGCTGCGGCAATTCGCCAACAAGGAGTTCGACGTCATCGCGGTCGGCCGTGCCCTGCTGTCGGATCCCGAGTGGGTGAACAAGCTGCGGACCGGACGACATACCGAGTTCGTAGGATTCAATATCGGCAAGGCCCTGGCCTCGCTGTACTGAGAACCGACGGAACATCACGCATCCCGGCAACGTTGAGGACAGCATGGCAATACGTGACATCACCGCTGACGCATTCAATGACCTAATCCACGACAACGACATCGTGCTGGTCGACTTCTGGGCGTCGTGGTGTGGCCCGTGCCGCCAGTTCGGTCCCGTCTTCGAGGCCTCATCGGAGGAGAACCCCGATGTCGTCTACGCCAAGGTGGACACCGAGGCCGAGCAGGCATTGGCCTCAGCCGCCAATATCCGCTCGATTCCTACGCTGATGGCGTTCAAGAAGGGCGAGCTGGTGTTCAACCAGGCCGGCGCACTGCCCCCCGCGTCGTTGGCTGACCTGGTGCAGAAGGTCCGCGATCTCGACGTGGAGGTGGCACTGCGCGAGCAGGAGGCGTAGCTCCGTCCCTGTCCGGCCGCGACGGCATTGTCAAACGATTTGGTGCAGCTCGGCGGTGTCGGTTATATGGACGTATGAGTTTCGTCCTGGTGGATCGTCCGCGTCCGGGTATTGCCCTGATCACCTTGAACCGGCCCGAGCGGATGAACGCCATGGCATTCGACGTGATGCTGCCGTTCAAGCAGATGCTGGTGGATATCAGCCACGACAACGATGTGCGTGCCGTCGTCATCACCGGGGCCGGTAACGGATTTTGCTCGGGTGCCGACCAAAAATCCGCCGGACCCATCCCACATATCGCGGGGCTCACCCAGCCTACGGTCGCGCTGCGATCGATGGAGCTGCTTGACGAGGTCATCCTCACCGTGCGTCGCATGCATCAGCCGGTCATCGCGGCGGTGAACGGTGCGGCCATCGGCGGTGGGCTGTGCCTGGCGTTGGTCTGCGACATCCGGGTGGCATCCGAGTCCGCCTACTTCCGGGCCGCCGGTATCAACAATGGACTGACCGCCAGCGAGCTGGGACTGAGCTATCTGCTGCCCCGTGCCATCGGTACGTCCCGGGCCGCGGACATCATGCTGACCGGCCGTGATGTAGGCGCCGAGGAGGCCGAAAGGATCGGCTTGGTATCCCGGGCGGTAGCGGACGATAAGCTGTTAGATGAGTGCTACGCGATCGGGGAACGCATTGCCGGGTTCTCCCGCCCAGGGATCGAGTTAACCAAGCGCACCATCTGGAGCGGAATGGACGCGGCTAGCCTGGAAAGCCATATGCATCAGGAAGGCTTGGGTCAGCTGTACGTCAGGCTGCTCACCGATAACTTCGAAGAAGCAACCGCCGCCCGGAAAGAAAAACGGCCGGCGGAGTTCCGCGATAAGCGCTAGGCGCAAAGGGAGAACGTAGTGATTACCGCGACGGACCTTGAGGTCCGCGCCGGCGCCCGCACGCTCGTGTATGCGCCAGGCCCCGCCTTGCGCATCCAGCCCGGCGACCGCATAGGACTGGTCGGCCGCAATGGTGCCGGCAAGACAACCTCGATGCGGATTCTGGCCGGCGAGGGTGAACCGTATGCCGGCTCGGTCGCCCGCATTGGTGAAATCGGTTACCTGCCACAGGATCCCAAAGAGGGCAACCTGGAGATGCTGGCACGAGATCGAGTGCTGTCGGCGCGTGGCCTGGACACCATCGTCAGCGACATGGAAAAGCAGCAGACGCTGATGGCCGAGCTCGCGGACGAGGATCAGCGCGATAAGGCGATACGCAAGTACGGCCAGCTGGAGGAGCGGTTCTCGTCTCTGGGCGGTTATGTCGCCGAAAGCGAAGCCGCGCGTATCTGTTCGAGCCTTGGTCTGCCCGAACGGGTGCTGACGCAGCAGCTGGAGACGCTCTCGGGCGGCCAGCGCCGCCGTGTTGAGCTGGCCCGGATTCTCTTCGGTGCGTCCGAGGGCGGTACTGGGTCGTCGAATATGACGCTGTTGCTCGACGAACCGACCAACCACCTCGACGCGGACTCGATCGGCTGGCTGCGGGGGTTCTTGCAAGGACACGACGGTGGTCTCGTGGTGATCAGCCACAACGTCGAGCTGTTGGCCGATGTGGTCAACAAGGTGTGGTTCCTCGATGCCGTGCGCGGCGAGGTCGACGTCTACAACATGGGCTGGCAGAAGTACGTGGATGCGCGGTCGCTGGACGAACAGCGCCGCCGCCGCGAGCGGGCCAACGCGGAGAAGAAGGCCTCGGCCCTGCGTACCCAGGCCGCCAAGATGGGTGCCAAGGCGACCAAAGCCGTTGCGGCGCAGAACATGTTACGTCGCGCCGACAGGATGCTGTCCGGACTCGCCGAGGAACGCGTCGCAGACAAGGTGGCGCGTATCAAGTTCCCGACCCCTGCGGCGTGCGGTCGGGTTCCCCTGGTGGCCAAGGGGTTGACCAAGAACTATGGGTCTCTGGAGATATTCACCGGAGTCGACCTGGCCATCGACAGGGGTTCGCGGGTCGTAGTGCTGGGGCTCAACGGCGCGGGGAAGACGACGCTACTGCGGCTGCTGGCGGGTGCGGAGACGGCAGACGCCGGCGTGCTGGAACCTGGTCACGGCCTCAAGCTCGGGTACTTCGCGCAGGAGCACGACACTCTCGACGATCACGCGACGGTATGGGAAAACATCCGCCACGCCGCTCCAGACACGGGGGAGCAGGAGCTACGCGGCATCCTGGGCGCGTTCATGTTCACCGGCCCGCAGCTCGATCAGCCGGCGGGGACGCTCTCCGGTGGCGAGAAGACCCGTCTGGCCCTCGCGGGATTGGTGGCCTCGACGGCGAATGTGTTGCTTCTCGATGAACCGACCAACAACCTGGACCCCGCCTCGCGCGAACAGGTTTTGGACGCGTTGCGCAGTTATCTAGGGGCTGTCGTGCTCGTCACACACGACCCGGGGGCCGCTGAAGCACTCGATCCGCAGCGCGTCGTGTTGTTGCCCGATGGCACCGAAGACTACTGGTCCCAGGAGTATCGGGACCTTATCGAGCTGGCCTGACCTTTTTCTCGCCCTGCTTCTGTCTCGCGCATCTGCGTGATCACATTTGCGCTATGGTGCAAACGGGTCGAGCCGCCCCATCGGGGCTGCGGTATGGAGTCGGGAGAGAGATCGCGATGGCTAAAACACGCGACGAAGAGCGTGCCGAATTGAAGACGGCATACGAGAAAGGCGCGAGCATCCGTGCGCTCGCTGCGGAGACCAGCCGATCGTATGGCTACGTCCATCGCGCTCTCGTGGAATCGGGCGCCACCCTGCGCGGGCGCGGCGGTCCGAATAGGCGGGGACGCAAGGCCTAGGTAGTCCTCCGACACGCAGTGTGCCCGTTGAGCTTTCGGGCCACGAATATTGCTACCGTGATGCGATGCAAGGACAACACGGTATCCGGCGCATCGGAGTGGTGACGATGGCGGTAGCGACGATTTCCGGCTGTGCTGGTCCGATGCACCTCAACGGCGATTCGGTATCGCCGGTGGCCACCACGACGGAGTTGCCACAGACCTCGACTCCCGCCCCCGAGACTTTCCGTGTGAAGGCATGCGAGACGGTGAGCGGCGGCGGAGGCAAGAATGTGGCCACGCTATTGCGCGACGTGCGCGTTGGTAAGCAGGACGACTACGACAGGGTGACCTTCGAGTTCGGGCCGGACGCGAAGACGAAGGTGCCGCTGGATCAGTTAGTGGTGCCCAAGTACTCGGTGGACAGCCCGGCGAGCGTCTCCGCGGGTCCGAAGGGGGATAACGTCATCGTCTCCGGGACCGCATTGCTCGGGGTGCTTTTCGACGGTGCCTCCGCACACGAGGTCGACAAGCCCACCCGGTCATATCCGGGCCCTAGTGAAATCAAACCGAAGGATTTTGCGATTCTGGCCGAGGCCGAGCAGGGAGAGGATTTCGAGGGACACGTGCGGTGGGCCCTCGGGTTGAACAAGCAACGCTGCCCCGAGGTGAGCACGCTGACCAATCCACCGCGACTTGTGGTGGATCTGCCGCACTAATTCGTTTGTGACTGCGCACCACAGGCCGGTGCGTTGTTATGCGCTGGGAACAATCCCTCTCCGAATGCCAGCGGAGCGGCCTCCCGCGCCGTACATTCGCTAACCATGACTCGATACCTGGTACCGGTTGTACTAGTAGTCGGCTCGCTCGTGGGCGCACCATATGCGACGGCCGCCCCGGCATGCCCGACGGTGACCGACGGCGGCGCCGAGAACTACGCCAATATCCTGCACGATGTGCGCATCGAAACCCTCGATGACCTCGACAGAGTGACGTTCAGCTTCGGAGCGGACAGGCTGGCGCCGCCGGTGGGGCCGGTGACTTATTGGCAGGCTCCGCCATTCTCGGTCACACCGGTCGACGGGGGATATGCGGTGGCATTCCGCGGCGCGGCGGCGCACGACACCATCATGGGGACCGTCGACCGTCCCGAGAACCGGCAGGTGAAGTCATTTCCGGAGCCCAATGACCTCGGAGCCCCTCCCGGCTCTCCGGTGGTCCGATCGGCTCGTCTCATTCAGGACGCGGACATCTTCAAAAACAAGAACGGTGTGATGGCGTGGAAGGTCGCGGCACAGGCGTCCAAATGCCCGGTGGTGTACATCGCTGACACGCCCGCACGGGCCGTCATCGACTTCCCGCACTAATCCGCCGGCAGGCGGGATACATCGTGTAGGTGATGTACGGGATCGTGCATGAAGTAGAGGCCCAATGTCTCGACGGTGAATACCGAACCGTTGCTTCGCCGTCCGTGCCGCGATAGCGAGCTCTGAGGAACCTTGGCGAAGGCGGCCGCGATGGCCTCACCCGCGGCGGCGAGCTCGGCGGCGACTGTCGCGGGATTCTGGTCGGAGTAACGATCCTCAATGGCCGTCCGGTCCTGATCCCAGTTCTCGAACAGTGGATTGTCCTCATCCAGCATCAGCTGCAGACGCGTCAGGAAGATCCGAAACACGTCCCGCACGTGCGCCCCGTACTCCAGTGGCGACCACGTCCGCTCATCTGGGCGCTGTCGTACCTGCGGTCGGGCCAGCACGGGCTGCCATGCTGCGAGGTTTTCGCGCACCATCTCCGCTATCCGGGCGAATGGTGTTGTGGCGGAATCAAATCCGCAGTCTGCACATGGGGTTTCCAGAACCCAGGTCCAGTCCTTGGTGTCAGGCGTGATCGGCACGGCGCACCGAATCCTCGACGAGATCCAGCACACGGCTGAGGCTTTCAGTGGATTCGCCGGAAGCGAGGCGGGCCACCAGACCATCGAGCACCAAATCCAGATAGCCGAGGATCACCTCGCTCGGCACATCCTCGCGCAACCGGCCTGCCTTCTTCTGGCGTTGTAACCGTGCCAGGGTGGCGGTATTGAGTTCTTCGGAGCGTTGGTTCCATCCCCGCCGGAACTCGGGATCGTTGCGTAGCTTGCGGGCAATCTCTAAACGGGTTGCCAGCCAATCGAATTGATCCGGGTCGGCCAGCATGTCGCGCATCACCTGTACCAGGCCCTCGCGGCTGGCGACGTTCGCCATCCGCTCGGCGTCCTCACGGGCCAGCGCGAAGAACAAGGTGTCCTTATCGCGGAAATGGTGGAAGATCGCACCCCGCGACATGCCGATGGTGTGCTCCAGGCGGCGCACGGTCGCGCCGTCGTACCCGTACTCGGCAAAACAGCGCCGCGCGCCATCGAGGATCTGGCGGCGACGAGCCGCGAGGTGATCCTCGCTAACGCGCGGCACTGTCTGGCTCTCCTAGGTCCGGCTCTTACTGGCTCAGCATGTTCCGCAGCACGTACTGCAGGATGCCACCGTTGCGGAAGTAGTCGGCCTCACCGGGGGTGTCGATCCGGACCACGGCGTCGAACTGAACCGTCTCGCCGTTCTCACGGGTCGCCGTCACATGCACAGTCTTCGGCGTCGAGCCCTCGTTCAGCTTCTCGATACCGCTGATGTCGTAGGTCTCGGTGCCATCGAGCTTGAGCGAGGCCGCCGACTCTCTGACCGGGAACTGCAGCGGAATAACGCCCATACCAATGAGATTCGACCGGTGAATACGCTCGAACGACTCGGTGATCACGGCCTTGACGCCCAGCAGGCGGGTGCCCTTGGCGGCCCAGTCACGCGAGGATCCGGAGCCGTACTCCTTGCCGCCCAGCACGACCAGCGGAATACCGGCCTTCTGGTAGTTCACCGAGGCGTCATAGATGAACGCCTGCGGGCCACCGGGCTGGGTGAAGTCGCGGGTGTAACCGCCCGAGACATCTTCCAAGAGCTGGTTACGCAGGCGGATGTTCGCGAAGGTGCCGCGCACCATCACCTCGTGGTTACCGCGGCGCGAGCCCAGCGAGTTGTAGTCCTTGCGGTCCACGCCGTGCTCGTCGAGATACTGCGCGGCCGGCGTGCCCGACTTGATGGCACCGGCCGGTGAGATGTGGTCGGTGGTCACCGAGTCACCGAGCAGCGCGAGCACACGGGCACCCGCGATATCGGTGACCGGTGTCGGCTCCAGCGGCATGCCGTCGAAGTACGGCGCCTTGCGCACATAGGTCGACGTGTCGACCCAGTCGAAGGTGTTGCCCTCCGGGGTGGGCAGGCTACGCCAGCGCTCGTCGCCCTTGAACACATCTGCGTAGGAGTCGGTGAACATCTCGCGGTTGATCGATGACGCGATGGTCTCTTCGATCTCGGAGGCGGTGGGCCAGATGTCCTTGAGGAAGACGTCGTTTCCGTCGTGGTCCTGCCCCAGCGGGTCGGTCTCGAAGTCGAAGTCCATGGTGCCCGCGATGCCGTAGGCGATGACCAGCGGCGGTGAGGCCAGGTAGTTCATCTTGACGTCGGGGGAGATGCGGCCCTCGAAGTTACGGTTACCCGACAGCACCGCGGTCACCGACAGGTCGTTGTCGTTGATGGCCTTAGAGATCTCGTCGGGCAGCGGGCCGGTGTTGCCGATACACGTGGTGCAGCCGTAGCCGCCCAGGTAGTAGCCCAGCTTCTCCAGATATGGCCACACGTTGGCCTTGTTGTAGTAATCGGTGACGACCTGCGACCCGGGGGCCATGTTCGTCTTGACCCACGGCTTGGTGGTGAGGCCCTTTTCGACGGCCTTCTTGGCCAGCAGGGCGGCACCCAGCATCACCGACGGGTTGGAGGTGTTGGTGCACGAGGTGATGCCCGCGACCACGACCGCGCCGTGGTCGAGAACGAAGTTGCCGCGCTCGGCGGATGTCACCTTGACCGGCTTGGACGGTCGGCCCTCGCCGCCGTTGGCTGCCGACGGGATGACGGCGTCATCTTCGGCGAACGACAGCACCGCCACATCGGAGGCGGGGAAGGATTCTTCGATCGCTTCGTCGAGTTGGGTGTGCGGCGTGGCAGCGGCCGGGCCGCTCTCGGCATCGTTGGTGTAGTTGTGGATGTCCTTGCGGAACGCGTTCTTGGCATCGGTCAACTCGATGCGGTCCTGCGGGCGCTTGGGTCCGGCGATGGAGGGCACGACGGTGGAGAGGTCGAGTTCCAGGTACTCCGAGAAGGCGGGCTCGTGGTCGGCGTCGTGCCACATGCCCTGTTCCTTGGCGTACGCCTCGACCAGCGCCAGCTGCTGATCGTCGCGGCCGGTCAGGCGCAGGTACTTGATGGTCTCGTCGTCGATCGGGAAAATCGCTGCGGTAGAACCGAATTCGGGGCTCATGTTACCCAGCGTGGCGCGGTTGGCCAGTGGCACCTCGGCCACGCCCTTGCCGTAGAACTCGACGAACTTGCCGACTACGCCGTGCTTGCGCAGCATATCGGTGACGGTCAGCACGACGTCGGTGGCGGTCACGCCCGGCTGGATCTCACCGGTGAGCTTGAAGCCGACGACGCGCGGGATCAGCATTGACACGGGCTGGCCCAACATCGCGGCCTCTGCCTCGATGCCGCCGACACCCCAGCCGAGGACGCCGAGGCCGTTGACCATCGTGGTGTGCGAGTCGGTGCCCACACAGGTGTCGGGGTACGCCTGCCCGTTTCTCGTGAAGATGGTGCGTGCCAGGTACTCGATGTTCACCTGGTGCACAATGCCGGTGCCCGGCGGGACGACCTTGAAATCGTCGAAAGCGCCTTGGCCCCAACGCAAGAACTGGTAACGCTCGGCATTTCTTTCGTATTCCAGCGCTACGTTGCGCTCGAAGGCGTCGGCCCGGCCGAAGACGTCGAGGATGACCGAGTGGTCGATGACCATTTCGGCGGGGGAGAGCGGGTTCACCTTGTCGGGGTCGCCACCGAGGGCCGAGACGGCCTCACGCATGGTGGCCAGGTCGACAACACAGGGCACACCGGTGAAGTCCTGCATGATCACCCGGGCCGGGGTGAACTGGATTTCCACGCTCGGCTCTGCCGAGGGATCCCAGTTGGCCAGCGCCAGGACATGGTCCTTGGTGATGTTCGCGCCGTCCTCGGTGCGTAATAGGTTCTCCGCCAACACCTTCAGGCTGTAGGGCAGTTTCTCGGTACCGGGCACGGCATTCAGGCGGAAGATCTCATACGACTCGTCGCCTACCTGCAGCGTGCCGCGGGCGCCGAAGGAATTCACCGATTCATTGCTAGTCACATCAGCTCCAAAGCTCGAAAGGCCACCCGCCGGCGGGCTGTGCCAGGCGGGGTTCCGGGAGGATGTGCCGCGGGCGGGCCGCGGCAGTTCCAAGCCCATCGCTACTCTAACAGTACGCTTGTCCTGTGAGTGCGCGGATCCTCGAATTTCACTTTGAGTTTCCTTGCGCGAAGTTACTGATGCAGACGAAACGCGAGAAGCGTCCTGCATAAGTACCTTTTCGGCAGGTTAGATTGATCGCGTGACGCCGCAGCACCTGCCGACCTTCATCCCCGCCGAGCTGTGCCAGACGGTGGGGGTGTCAGTCCAGACCGCGGGGACGGACCCGCTGGGCTGGTCGGCCAAGTGCCTGGAGATGACGCGTGCGGATGTCAACGAGGATGGGGTCGCCGCCCCGTCGGCGGATGTCCCGGGATTGAAAGATGTCGTCGCGAAGGCGCACGCCAAGAACATCGACCTGAAGGTCATCGCGCTTCCGAACAACCCGGGTATCGACACCCCGCTGCGCGATATCGCCACCGAGATCGGCAAGGACCATCCCGACGCGACGATCCTCGTCATCAGTCCGTCTTTCGCGGGCACCTACAGCGCCACGTTCGACCGGGTGACGCTGGAAGCGGGGCAGGACGTCGCCAAGACCGGCAACCCCGTGCTGTCGGCCAACAACTTCGTGGACGAGGTCGGGCGCGACCACTTCTCGTGGACGGCGCTGACCATTGTGCTCGTTCTGCTTGTCGCAGCGGCCTGTGCCGGAATTACGTTCGTTCGCGGCCGGTTCGCGAATGACTCGGTTAAGTAACGATTTGCATACCATTCGCGCAGTCTGTTCCGTCGCGAAATAGCCGCGCGCACTATGGAACCCGGATGAACTGCCGGTTTTCAATTCACATCAATTAACCGTCAGAAGACGTCTCATCAATTGCCCGTCAGTGGCCAATTAATTACACATCTGTAATTTGTGACTAAAGTTTCATTAGGGGCAAAAGTGACGTACGGTGCAAGAGGCGCCAATGTTGTTAGTGCGTCTTATGTGACAACTGGGAGCGCGTCGGGGAAGGGCCGCTATGACCAAGAAGGCTCGTCGAGCGCCTAGGACCGAGGAGGCGGCAGACCGAATGAAGCGGACAGTCAATGGCCGTTTCGCGGCGCGTGGCAAACGATCCGTGGCGGTCGCTCTGGTGGTGCCCCCACTCGTCGCCGCCAGTCTGATGTTTGCATCCCCGACCATTGCCGTCACCTCGGCAGAACCCAACGACCTGGCCTCGCTGATAAGCGGTTTGGCCGACACCAATCAGCAGATCGAACAGCTCACCGCCGACGTGCAGACCCAGCAGGAGTCCATTAACAAGGGATTGGTCGACCTGCAGACCGCACGCGACAATGCGGCAGGTGCCGCCCAGGCGGTCGACGAGGGGCAACGCTCAGTCGACGTGGCCAACGGTGCGATCACCGAAGCGCAGGGCAAATTCGACCGGATGGCCGCGGCCACCTACATGGCAGGCCCGTCGGGTTCATATCTGACCGCGACCAACCCCGACGACGTGGTGCGTCTGGCCTCGGTGACCAAGAGTGTGGAGACAAGCTCGCAGATCGTCATGGACAACCTGCGCCGCGCCCGCACCGAACAGGTCAACAAGCAGTCGCAGGCGCGGGCCATCCAGGAAAAGGCCGATCAGGCCTCCGCGGACGCACAGCAACAGCAGGACGACCTGGTGTCCGCGATGAAGGATGTGCAGAAGAAGCTGGAAGCACAGCGCGGAGCCGCGTCGGAGCTCGCCTCCAAGAAGAAGAGTGCGGAGGCACAGCTCGCCGCCGCGCGTGGCCCGGCCTATGCGGCAACAACCGCGACCGCGCGGGTGATCAACCCCGATGCCGCCATCGCCGGTAACGGCAACGAGTGGACGTCAGCCCCGGCGGCTGTGGCCTCGGATGGGTCGGGTGGTCAGTGGGATACGACGCTTCCGATGATCGCGAGCGCCAACATGCCTACCGATCCGACGCAGACCATCAACATGGTGTTGGGCATCGGCAACACCGCGGCCAATGTCGGTCAGTCCGCCGTATGCGGTGTCATCGGCATGTTCTGCCCCAAGCCCGCGCCGGCGGCGTCTTCTACCTCGGGTGGCGAATACATTCCCAAGGTCTACGGCCGGGAGAATGTGGAGCGGGTGATTGCCCGCGCCGGTAGCGCGATGGGCACGCCGTACTCGTGGGGCGGTGGCTCCTACAACGGGCCGACTCGCGGAATCGACTCCGGCGCAGGAACCGTCGGATACGACTGCTCCGGGCTGATGATGTACGGCTTTGCCGCGGTTGGCATCAGACTCAGGCACTACACCGGGTACCAGTACACCTCCGGGCGTCAGGTACCCAGTGCTCAAATGAAGCGCGGCGACATGATCTTCTACGGCCCCAACGCAAGTCAGCACGTTGCGCTGTACCTCGGCAATGGTCAGATGCTCGAAGCGCCGAACACCGGCGATGTGGTCAAGGTGTCGCCGGTGCGGACCAGCGGCATGACGCCTTTCGTAACCCGATTGATTGAGTGGTAGAACCTGTGAACACAGCGAAAACGACGAAATTGCTCAAAGTTCAGGGCCTCTTCGTATTACGTGCGGCCCTTGCAGTGGGAATCGCTGTCGCGCTGGTGCTGTTCATGGGTGTGCCGCGAGCCACTGCCGACGACAACCCGATCAGCCCGAATGTTGGTACGGCGTTCCTCAACGCCCTCGGACTGAACCCGTCGGGCGGCGACTGGGACAACACCCTGCCCTTCGCGGGGCCGAGTCAGGGTGCCGACCCCACGAAGATCATGAACGGGGTCATGGGGGTCGGCCAGACCGCATTGGGTGCATTGGGCATCGGCGGGAATCGCGCGTCGGCGGGGGCCGGCCGTCCACTCGTGTACGGCCGTCAGGCGGTGGAAGCCGCCATCCAGCGGGGCGGTACCCAGCTCGGGGTTCCGTACTCGTGGGGTGGAGGAACTGTGCGTGGTCCCAGCGGCGGCGTGGACTACGACGCGGGGAAGGTCGGGTACGACTGCTCCGGTTTCACCATGTTTTCCTATGCGGCCGCGGGCGTGAAACTGCCCAAGTACTCGGGTGACCAGTACAACGCGGGTATGAAGGTTCCGGTTTCCCAGGCAAAACGTGGTGACCTCCTGTTTTACGGGCCGGGTGGTTCGCAACACGTGGTCATTTATCTAGGCAACGGCCAGATGCTGGAAGCCAGCGGCAGCGCGGAGAAGGTGACCGTGTCCCCGGTGCGTACCGGTGGTATGACTCCTTACGCGGTCCGTATCGTCGCCTGGTAACCGATCTGGTGTTTCCAGCGGCCTAAAAGGGCGCGCCAGCGAACGGGTACGTGGACCAAATCCAGGGATGCTGGAATAGTGGACCGGAGGCGCCGCCCAGGGTTGGGTGCCGCTCGTATGGATCGCGCCACCAACAAGGCATGAAATCGTCAGGCAGAGCCGGAGGGAAGTTGATGTCATCACCAGGGTCACCAGGGGGAGGTGCCGGGTACCCCGGCGGAAGTGTCGGCCCCGCGCCGCACGCGCCGCAGAGTGCGACATCACCGGCTCTGGCGGCCGATGTGCAGAACCTCGAGCGCGCCATCTTCGAGGTCAAGCGCATCATCGTGGGCCAGGATCGGCTCGTTGAGCGAATTCTGGTCGGCCTGCTGGCCAAGGGGCATGTGCTGCTCGAGGGCGTGCCCGGTGTCGCCAAGACGCTGGCAGTGGAGACGTTCGCCAAGGTCGTGGGCGGTACGTTCTCGCGCATCCAGTTCACCCCCGACCTGGTGCCCACCGACATCATCGGTACCCGCATCTACCGGCAGGGCAAGGAGGAGTTCGACACCGAACTCGGTCCCGTGGTCGCCAACTTCCTGCTGGCGGACGAGATCAACCGCGCTCCCGCGAAGGTGCAGTCCGCGCTACTTGAAGTCATGGCGGAACGACACGTCTCGATCGGCGGCAAGACCTATCCGATGCCCAAGCCGTTCCTGGTGATGGCGACGCAGAACCCGATCGAGAACGAGGGTGTGTACCCGCTACCGGAGGCGCAGCGCGACCGTTTCCTGTTCAAGATCAACGTCGATTACCCGACCGTCGAAGAAGAGCGGGAGATCATCTACCGGATGGGCGTCACGCCGCCCGAGCCCAAGCAGATCCTGTCGGCGGAGACGCTGCTGGGCCTGCAGGAGCTGGCGGCCAGGAACTTCGTGCACCACGCCCTCGTCGACTATGTGGTCCGGGTGATCTCCGCCACCCGTAACCCGGCGCAGTTCGGTCTCGGCGACGTCGCCAACTGGATTTCCTATGGTGCCAGCCCCCGTGCCTCGCTGGGCATTATCGCGGCGTCCCGTGCGCTGGCTCTGGTGCGCGGGCGTGACTATGTGATCCCGCAGGACGTCATCGAGGTCATCCCGGATGTGCTCCGCCACCGCCTGGTGATGAGTTACGACGCTCTCGCCGATGACGTCTCCGCCGACACCGCGATCAACCGCATTCTGCAAACGGTGGGCCTGCCGCAGGTGAATGCAGTGCAGCAGCAAGGACATTCGGTGCCGCCGGCGATGGTCGGGAGCAGCAGCCCGGTCCCGGCCACCCATAACGCCGCGCCCAGGTGAGCACTCCCAGTCCTGGCTCTGCCCGGCCGGTAGACATCCCGTCGCTGCGCCGTGGCGAGATCCGTGACCCGCAGCTGTCGGCGGCACTGCGGACATTGGAGTTGAAAGTACGACGCAAGCTGGACGGGGTGCTGCACGGCAATCACCTTGGTCTGATTCCCGGCCCGGGATCGGAACCAGGGGAATCCACGCTTTATCAGCCCGGTGATGACGTGCGCCGGATGGACTGGTCGGTGACCGCCCGGACCACCAGCCCGCACGTGCGCCAGATGATTGCCGATCGCGAACTGGAGACCTGGTTGGTGGTCGATATGTCCGCGAGCCTGGACTTCGGCACCACCAACTGCGAGAAACGCGATCTCGCGGTGGCCGCCGCCGCAGCCGTCATCTTCTTGAACAGCGGCGGCGGGAACCGGCTCGGCGCGATAATTGCCAACGGGGACAAGATTGTTCGCTTGCCTGCGCGATCGGGCCGGGCCCACGAGCAGGACATTCTGCGCAGCATCGCCACCATGCCCAAGGCGCCGCAAGGGGTGCGCGGGGACCTGTCGGTGGCCATCGACGCTCTCCGCAGGCCGGAGCGCCGCCGCGGAATGGCCGTCGTCATCAGTGACTTTCTCGGTCCCATCAACTGGATGCGGCCGTTGCGCGCCATCGGTGCCCGGCACGAGGTGCTCGGGATCGAGGTGCTCGATCCGCGCGACGTGGAACTGCCCGATGTCGGCGAGGTGCTGTTGCAGGACGCCGAGACCGGGGTCACCAAGGAGTACCGGATCGATGAGAACCTGCGGCGCGACTTCGAGCAGGCGGCGGCCCAGCATCATGACGAGGTGGCACGCACATTGCGACGTTGTGGCGCTCCGATTTTGAGCCTGCGGACGGACCGTGACTGGATTGATGACATCGTGAGATTCGTCTCCAAGCAGCGCCGCGGTGCGGTGGCGGTGGCTCGATGAGTGATCTGCCGTTCTTCGGGCCGATGACTCTCACGGGATTCACCCACCCGTGGTTCTTCCTGGTGCTGCTGCTGGTGGCCGGGTTGGTCGGGCTATATGTGTTTGCGCAGTATCTGCGGGAGAAGCGGGTACTGCGATTCGCGAACACCGAGCTACTGGACTCGGTTGCCCCCAAACGACCGCGTACCTGGCGCCATGCGGCGACGGCGCTGCTGGTGGTGGGCCTTGTGGTGTTGAGCATCGCGTTGGCCGGCCCCAGCCATGACGTGCGGATTCCCCGTAACCGGGCCGTGGTGATGCTTGTCATCGACGTTTCCCGGTCCATGGAATCCACCGACGTCGCCCCGAACCGGATCGGCGCAGCCAAGGACGCCGGCAAGGAGTTTGCGCGGAACCTCACCCCGGGCATCAACCTAGGTCTCATCGCGTTCGCGGGTACCGCGACGGTGTTGGTGTCGCCGACCACCAACCGCGATGCCACCATCAGTGCCATTGACAGACTGCAGCTGGCCGATCGCACGGCCACCGGTGAGGGCATCTTCACCGCGCTGCAGGCCATCGCCACGGTGGGCGCGGTCATCGGTGGCGGCGACAAGGCGCCGCCGGCGCGCATCGTGCTGATGTCGGACGGTAAGGAGACGGTGCCGTCGAACCCGGACAACCCCAAGGGCGCCTACACCGCGGCCAGGACCGCCAAGGACCAGGGCGTACCGATCTCGACCATCGCCTTTGGGACCAAGGATGGGTACGTCGAGATCAACGGGCAGCGTCAGGCCGTTCCGTATGCGCCCGATATGACGGAGAAGATAGCCAAGCTTTCCGGCGGCGAGGCGTATACCGCGTCGAGTCTGGACCAGCTCAAACAGGTGTACGGCAATCTGCAGCAGCAGATCGGCTACGAGACGATCAGGGGCGACGCCAGCGTCGGCTGGCTGCGACTGGGGGCTCTGCTCGTGCTGGCGGCTTCCTTCGTGGGGCTGCTGGTCAACAGGCGACTGCCCAACTGAGTTGTTGTCCGCTTGACGGGTTTCCTTGGGCCAGTCGTTTTGGGCAGAAGTCTAAGGAGACGATAAGTTGGCTCCCATGTCTGATGCTTCTGGCGCCCGTCCCGACTTCGTCCCTCGCTCTGTTCTCGTGACCGGTGGTAACCGGGGCATCGGCTTGGCCATCGCGCAACGTCTTGCCGCCGACGGACACAAGGTGGCGGTGACTCACCGCGGATCCGGGTCGCCTGACGGGTTGTTCGGAGTGCAGTGCGACGTCACCGACAGTGACGCCGTCGATCGCGCCTTCACGGAGGTCGAGGAGCACCAGGGCCCCGTCGAGGTGCTGGTGTCCAATGCCGGTGTCGCCGCGGATGCGTTCCTCATGCGGATGACTGAGGAGAAATTCGAAACAGTCATCGACGCCAACCTGACCGGAGCATTCCGGGTGGCCCAGCGGGCAGCGCGCAGCATGCAGCGCAAGCGATTCGGCCGGATGATTTTCATCGGTTCGGTCTCCGGTACCTGGGGAATCGGCAACCAGGCCAATTACGCGGCCTCCAAGGCCGGTGTGATCGGTATGGCCCGCTCGATCGCTCGGGAGCTGTCAAAGGCCGGAGTCACCGCCAATGTGGTGGCCCCGGGCTACATCGACACCGATATGACTCGCGCGCTCGACGAGCGGATCCAGGAGGGCGCCTTGGAATTCATCCCGGCGAAGCGGGTCGGTACCGCCGCCGAGGTCGCCGGGGTGGTCAGCTTTCTGGCGTCCGAGGATGCCAGCTATATCTCCGGCGCAGTGATCCCGGTTGACGGCGGCATGGGTATGGGTCACTGATGAGCCGCTTGCGCGAAGAAGCAACGGGTCACTGACTCTGCCCACCAGGAAAGTCCACGCGGAAACGTTCACGCGGAACGTCCAACGAAGAATTAGGAATAGACATGACAGGTTTACTCGAAGGCAAGCGGATCCTGGTGACGGGCATCATCACCGATTCCTCGATCGCATTCCACATCGCAAAGGTCGCGCAGGAACAGGGTGCGCAGCTGGTGCTCACCGGCTTCGACCGGTTGCGCCTCATTGAGCGCATCACCCAGCGCCTGCCACAGCCGGCACCGCTGCTGGAGCTCAATGTGCAGGACGAGAAGCACCTGGACAGCCTCGCCGACCGTGTCACCGAGGTGATCGGGGAGGGCAACAAGCTGGACGGCGTCGTTCACTCGATCGGTTTCATGCCGCAGACCGGTATGGGGTTGAATCCGTTTTTCGAGGCGCCGTTCGAGGACGTGTCCAAGGGCTTCCACATCTCGGCGTTCTCCTACGCATCGCTGGCCAAGGCAGTGCTGCCGATCATGAACCGCGGCGGCAGCATCGTGGGTATGGACTTCGACCCGACCCGCGCGATGCCGTTCTACAACTGGATGACCGTGGCCAAGAGCGCACTGGAATCGGTCAACCGGTTCGTCGCGCGCGAGGCGGGTGCGGCCGGTATTCGTTCGAATCTTGTTGCGGCCGGTCCGGTCCGAACCTTGGCCATGAGTGCCATCGTCGGTGGTGCGCTGGGCGATGAGGCCGGCAAGCAGATGAGCGTGCTCGAGGATGGCTGGGACCAGCGTGCCCCGATCGGCTGGGATATGAAGGACCCGACACCGGTCGCCAAGACGGTGTGCGCCCTGCTGTCCGATTGGCTGCCCGCCACCACCGGCGACATCATCTTCGCCGACGGCGGCGCCCACACCCAGCTGCTCTAACGGCAGGAACTCGGCTGTGTTGTTCGATGCTGTCCTGCTGCTGTCCTTCGGGGGTCCCGAGGGGCCGCAGGAGGTCCGGCCGTTTCTTGAGAATGTGACGCGCGGGCGCGGGGTCCCGCCTGAGCGTCTCGACGAGGTCGCCGAGCACTACTTCCATTTCGGCGGCGTCTCACCCATCAACGGCATCAACCGTGCGCTCATCACTCAGATTGAACAGCAGCTAGAACTCGCCGGGCGCCCGCTGCCGGTTTTCTTCGGCAACCGCAACTGGTACCCCATGGTGGAAGACACCGTCGCCGATATGCGGGATAAGGGGATCCGGCGTGCCGCCGTGTTCACTACCTCTGCCTGGGGCGGATACTCGGGATGCACGCAGTACGTGGAGGACATCGCCCGTGCGCGTGCCGCGGTGGGGGACGGGGCACCGGAGTTGGTGAAGCTCCGTCAGTACTTCGACCACCCGGCATTGGTGCGGCTGTACGCCGACGCCGTCGTCCAGGCGGTTTCGGGTCTGCGGGGTGCACCACGGCTGGTGTTCACCGCGCACTCCATCCCCGTCGCAGCCGACCGACGGCACGGCCCGGAGCTGTACAGCCGCCAGGTGCGCTATCTCGCGCAGTTGGTGGCCGCCGCGGCGGGACACCAGGACTACGACGTGGTGTGGCAGTCCCGCTCGGGTCCGCCCCAGGTGCCGTGGCTCGAACCGGATATTGTCGATCATCTTGCGGCACTGAAAGATCGGGGAGTGCGATCAGTGGTGGTGGCGCCGATCGGTTTCGTGTCGGACCACCTGGAGGTGGTGTGGGACCTGGACAACGAGGCGTCCGTCTACGCGGCCGAACATGACATCGAGTTCGCGCGAGCGGCGACGCCCGGTGCTGACGCGGCATTCGCGGGGCTTGCGGTCGACCTGATCGACGAGCTTGTGGACGGGAGGCCGCCGCTGCGTGCCGAAGAGGGAAGCCCCGTCCCCGGATACGGATTCAGCGTGAACGGCGCCGCATGCTCACCACTGTGTTGTGGCCGACTGGACGCTTAGCGCGCGGACTCGATGATGGCGGCCGCCGCAGCCATCCGCGCCTCGCGCACCAGAATGACGAGGGGGCGCAGCACCTCGGCGACCGCGCCGTCGTCGAGCGCCCCGGGTGACTCCATGATCTCGGCCGCCGCTGTGGCGATGGCCTCGACCTGATTGGCCGAATCGAGCACCCTAACTGCACGGGGCGGCGCGTGGTCAGGCAGACGGTGCCCGCGTAGCGTGGACAGCACCTCCTCGACCAGGGAGCGGGGGTCGGCATCTGGGGCGCCCACAGCTCGGTCCAGGCGATTGAGTGTCGCGGTGGCGGTCCGGACCGCCTGGCGTAGTTGATATTCGGCTTCCCCGAGGTCCGGTCCCGCTTGTGGTGGGATCCGGCCGGGTAGCGAGTACACGGTCCAGGACAGGCCGATGGTCTCCCCGCTGTCCTCGTCGTACTCTACGGCGGGAACCAATCCTATTGCGGTGGAATCATTTTGGCGATCGCTGAGTACGATCGCCTCGCTGGCCTCTATCGCATCGCGCTGGAACTGGGTGCCGGCGGGCAGGCCTCGGGGGTCGCCCGGAGCGGGCAGGATCACGTGGATATCGGGTGAGCCGTGTGGCTGGCCGGTGCCGGTACGGATCGTCTGAAGCAGGCCGATGGGGCCGTTATCGTCCATATCCGGCCACGAGAGTCCCGTGTGACCGGCCGCTACGGCGTCGTAGGCCGTCACTAAATGCCGTGGGGCCCAGGCGATAAGGGCATCGATGACGTCGTCGGGCGCCGCGCGGCCTGCCAGCCACGCGCTTGCCCACACCGCCAGGGACACACTCGGATTCGCCATGATGTTGGCAGTGTAAGGCGCCGCATCCGCCCCCACCAGTTGCCCACGCGGGCTAATGTGGACACATGCCGATTGTGTGGCTCGTCGCGGGCATCTTGCTCGCGGCCGCCGAGCTGATGACAGGTGACATGTTCCTGTTGATGCTGGGCGGTTCGGCCCTGGTCACGGCCGGTGCCGGGTGGGTATTCGACATGCCGCTGTGGGCGGAGGGGCTGGTCTTCGTCATCAGTGCGTTGGTGCTGCTGGTCGGTGTGCGGCCTGCTTTGCGCAAGCGGCTCACCGCCGGCCCCATCCTGCATACCAACGCCAGGGCGTTGGAGGGCAAGAGCGCCATTGTGATTGAACCCGTCGACGATGTCCATGGGCTGGTTCGACTGGGTGGTGAGGTGTGGTCTGCTCGTAGCCTGGAGAAATCAGGTCGATTCGATCAGGGAGAGACGGTGACGGTCGTTCAGATCGACGGTGCCACCGCGGTTGTCGAGAAGATCTAGCGCAAGAATCTCAGTGAGGAGAGAACGGGTATGGGAGTAGCTGCCGGAGCCTTTGTGCTGATCGTCTTGATCATCCTGGGCGTCACCATCGTGCTGAAGTCCGTGGCACTCGTCCCGCAGGCCGAGGCCGCGGTTGTCGAGCGTCTAGGGCGGTATTCGAAGACCGTGAGCGGGCAGTTGACCATCTTGGTGCCGTTCGTCGACCGCATCCGGGCGAAGGTTGATCTGCGCGAACGGGTGGTGTCCTTCCCGCCGCAACCGGTGATTACCGAGGACAACCTGACGGTGAATATTGACACTGTGGTCTATTTCCAGGTCACCAACCCGCAGGCCGCGGTGTACGAGATCAGTAACTACATCGTCGGCGTCGAGCAGCTCACCACTACCACCCTGCGCAACGTGGTCGGTGGTATGACCCTGGAGCAGACGCTGACCTCACGCGATCAGATCAACGGTCAGCTGCGTGGTGTGCTCGACGAAGCCACCGGCCGCTGGGGCCTGCGGGTGGCGCGGGTCGAGCTGCGATCCATCGATCCGCCGCCGTCGGTGCAGGAATCGATGGAAAAGCAGATGAAGGCCGACCGTGAGAAGCGGGCGATGATTCTCTCTGCCGAAGGTGCCCGACAAGCGGCGATCCTGTCGGCTGAGGGGCAGAAGCAGTCACAGATCCTCGCCGCTGAAGGTGCCCGACAATCCGTGATCCTGGCCGCCGAAGGTGAACGCCAGTCCCGCATTCTGCGTGCCGAAGGTGAGCGTGCCGCCCAGTATCTGCAGGCGCAGGGTCAGGCCAAGGCCATCGAAAAGGTCTTTGCCGCAGTAAAATCTGGTAAGCCCACGCCAGAGTTGTTGGCGTACCAGTACATACAGACACTGCCGAAGATGGCCCAGGGTGAAGCCAACAAGGTATGGCTTATCCCCAGCGACTTCGGTTCCGCGCTACAGGGATTCACCAAGCTGTTGGGTGCGCCGGGGGAGGACGGCGTATTCCGCTATCAGCCGTCCCCGGCTGACGCCGAACCAAACGAGCGCCCCGAGGATGACTCCGACGAGGTCGCCGGGTGGTTCGATTCCAGGACTACCCCCGAAGTCGCTGCAGCAGTTGCCGCGGCGCAATCCGCGGCCAAGGAAATCGCGGCGGTGGATCCAGTGATCGACCCCGCAAGCCGCCATGGGCTTCCCGGGGTATGATGGCAGTCGGTTCAGCACCTTGCTAGGTGAGGCTCCTGCGCGAACACAGGCCACTGATCTGACGACGTCGAGAGACGCCCAAGGTTAGGACAGGTCTTCCCGGACTAAGGGATGACCCAAAGTGGCTTCCGGATACGGACACGTCGCGCAGTGCCGAAGCCCTGTCGAGAGAGGTGCGCGCCCAACGGATATCACCGTTCGGGCAGTCTCTCTCACATATGGTCGTTGCGCCGATTGATGACGCCCGCGTGCGTCCTGGAGGCAAGGAGGTGAGGCACGAAGTGAAACCTGGCGATAGTCCGGCTAGACAATCGATGCCGCCCACCCTGCCATCCCTTATCGGTGAATTCTTCACGTAACCAATTCATTTGGCGTGTGCCGGGTCGGCGGCTCCCACGAAAAGGAGTCCGATCATGAGCTTGACCATTGGAGCAGTACGTCGTTTTTGGGGCCGGCGTCGGCTGACCCCGCAGGAGCGGGCCAACATGCAACTGACCTACTCGCCGTTGGCTGTGGTCTCGGCTTCTCTCGGCGCGCATCCGCCGCGTTAAGGCAGGCCTCGATCTCGTAATGAAAGTGTCTAGAAGACGCGGTCGCGCTGGATTCCGTCGGCGCGACCGCGTCTCATGGATACATGAGTATTCGCGCGTTACGTCGCTTCTGGGAACGGCGTCAATTGACTCCGCAGGAGCGTGCCAACATGCAGCTGGCCCTGTCACCATTGGCCGTCATCTCCGCGTCCCTCGGCGCCCACGCGCCTCGCTAGCGAGAATCGGTCAACCCATCGACTACGTGGTGTAGTAGTGGTTCACTGGAGTGATGAGCAATGACGCTTTTGCATCTCCCCGGGTCTTAGCGCTGCTGGCCGCATTTCAGGCTGTCGATGCCGCCATATGTGTTCAGCCGGTTCCCTATGTGGCCAAATGCCTCGATGACGTGCGTTACCCACAGCGGAACCGCTGGATCTTCGCGCCGATCAAGGCCGCATCCGCGGTCGGGCTGCTGGGTGGTATCCGGGTCCCATGGCTGGCCAAGCTGACACTGGTCATGCTCACCATCTATTTCAGCCTGGCCGTCGGTGCGCACCTGCGGGTGCGCGATATCGGCTTAAACGCGGTGTCGGCGTCGACGCTGCTCGCCACCTACGGCGTGTTGGCGGCCAAGGGGTTGGCGGCGAAATCATCATGACGGAGCGGCTTTTGGCGAATCCCAAGGTACTGGCCGCGCTGGCGGCCATCCAAGCCGCGGATGCTGCGGTGTGCGTCCGCCCGAGCGGGCCCATCAAACAATCCTTGGAGAAAGTGGGTCTGCCACAACGGATCTGGTGGGTCCTGCCGGTCGTTAAGTCGGCCTCGGCGGTGGGGCTCGTCGGCGGCATCCGGTGGCCTGCGTTGGGCCGACTGACGGCGTTCATGCTGGCCGTGTATTTCACGCTGGCGGTCGGCGCACATATCCGTGTCCGCGACAAGGTGCTCAACGCCCTTCCAGCGGCGGGACTACTGATGTGGTTCGCGGTCCTTGCCGGCAAGGGATTTAAGGAGCGGGACTCGACGCGGGCCTAGCCGCCGACCCGTTCTGGTTCGTCGGAGGTTTCGGCACCGGGGATCTCGATATGAGTGCGCTTGTACCGACGGATCTCGTAGAGGATGCCCAGCACGCCGATCATGGAAGTGGCCAGCGAGACCGCGAAGAGCGTCGGACTGATGTGGCCGGTGAGCGCGTCGCCGAGTACGACGACTGCGAGAGTGCCCGGGAGCAGGCCGATGAAGCTGGCCAGCGTGTACGGCACCACCCGCACCGCGGAGGCGCCGGCCGCGTAATTGAGAACCGAGAACGGTACGGCCGGAATGAGCCGCATCGACATCACCGCGATCCATCCGCGGAGGCGCAATTGGTCGTCCACGTTCTTCACCGCCGGACGGTGATGCAGCGCGCTGAGCTTCCATCCCAGCGCCCGCACGCCCCACAGCGCCAGTACCGCGCTCGCGGTACTGGCGACGACGGCAAGCAAGACGCCGAGCTGCGTTCCGAACAGCAGTCCGGCGGCCAGGGTGAAGGCAGTGCGCGGGAATGGCAGCACCGTCACGATCGTGTGCGCTCCGAGGAAGGCGAGTGGGAACCACGGGCCCAGCTGGCGCGCCCAATCCCGCATCTGTAGGGCGGTGGGCAGCGGAAGGAACAGCAGGGTTGCGGCCACAATAAGAATGGCCACACCGGTCCAGAGCAACTGGCGTCGCGGGATCCGTCGCACCGCCGCGCCGCATGCGCGCAAGACCTGCCGGTATCCCATGATCATCAAGCCTACGGAGCCCCGATGAACGACGGGGGGTAGGACACGGGGGCTGCGGTGCCCACGCCCCCGTACTGGGCAGTAGCAGATGGCGTCATTTAGCCTGATGAGTAAGTGTGATAGGCATTTCGGCATGGAGTGCCATATATGTGGCTCGTCGACGAGCAGCAGGGAGCAGTTTTGTGACCGATGAGCCGCTTGCGCGAAGAGGGTCGAGCGCTGTTGAGGTACCCGAGATCCAGCGCGACTTCGCGCGATGGCAGAAGAACGTCGCCGGGGTTTTGGCCAAGACCACCCGCAAGGCGGTCGAGGATCTGCCCGCCGACCCCGAGCGCCTGCTCGACTCGCCCACGTATGACGGGATCGCGATCCGTCCGCTGTACACGGCATTGGATGAGCGTCCCGAGCCCTCGTTGCCCGGACAGTGGCCGTTTGTACGCGGTCGCGATCCACGTCGCGATGTGACCAGCGGGTGGAAGGTCGCCGAACGCTTTGACGGTTCAGGCAGCATCGATGCGGCCGCCGTCAACGAGGCCATTCTCGATGCGCTGGGGCAGGGTGCCAGCGCGATCGTGCTGGCCGGCCTTCGGCCCGAGGCGGTGGGACGTGCCCTGCAGGAGGTATACCTCGACTTGGCGCCCATTCAGGTGGAGGCCGGCGCCGAGCTGGCCGGGGTGGCCGAGGCGATCTTTGCGGTCCTGGATGCCCATGAGGGAAATGCCGACGGGGTTGTTATCGACCTCGGTGCCGATCCGCTCGGTGATTCGTTCTCCGGCCGTTCCGGCGTATCGGTCGATGAGGCGGTGGCGCTGGCCCGGCAGGGAAGTGCACGGGCCGAGCAGATTCGTGCGATCACCGTCGACGGGACGATCGCGCACGAATTGGGAGCAAGCGACAGCCAGGAACTCGCGGTCGCGGTGGCCGCCGGGGTCGCGTACTTGCGTCTGCTGCAGAACGCCGGTCTGAACATCGCGGAAGCACTGCGGCAGATCAGCTTCCGCTTCGCTGCGACCGACGACCAGTTCCTGTCGATCGCGAAATTCCGCGCCGCCCGGGTGCTCTGGGCCAGGGTCGCCGAGGTGGCGGGCGCGCCGGAGCGCGGTGGCGCCGTCATGCACGCGGTGACCTCCGAACCGATGATGGCCCAACGTGACCCGTGGGTGAACATGCTGCGCACCACCCTTGCGGCCTTCGGGGCCGGGGTGGGTGGCGCGGACAGCGTTCGGGTCCGGCAGTTCGACGACGCAATCGCCGGTGGACTGGCCTCGGCATCTCCGGCGTTCGCCGCGCGGATTGCCCGAAACACCCAGCTGCTGCTCATCGAGGAGTCCCATGTCGGACGGGTTCTTGACCCCGGCGGCGGCTCCTGGTACATCGAAGACCTCACGGAAACCCTTGCACAGCAGGCATGGTCGCTGTTCACCGAGATCGAGGGTGTGGGCGGTTTCCAGGCGGCCGCCGACTTGATTCGGGAACGCGTCGCCGCGACGCGCGCCCAGCGCGCCGACGATATCGCGCATCGGCGTAGCGCGGTCACGGGTGTGAACGAGTTCCCGAACCTGGCAGAGGAGCCGCTGCCGCAGCATTCTGCCGCCGGCTCGTCTAATGCTCCTCGCGCAACCGACTCAACGTTCCGCTACGCGGCCGACTTCGAGGCACTACGCGATCGCTCGGACGCGTTCTTGGCCTCTTCGGGTGCGCGTCCCGTGGCACTGCTGCTTCCGGTGGGCCCCTTGGCTGAGCACAATGTGCGGACTACGTTCGCGTCGAACCTGTTGGCGTCGGGAGGTATCGAGGCCGTTAACCCCGGCACCCTGGATGTCGGGTCGGTGGCGAAGGCGGTCGCCGAGACGCAGGCGAGCATCGCGGTCATCTGCGGAACCGATGCCCGATACGCCACCGAAGCAGGTGCTGTCGTCGACGCGGCCAAGGTGGCCGGCGTCACGGACATCTATCTCGCGGGGCCGGAGAAGGCCGTCGCGGAGGTGGCAGAGGCGTCGCGACCCGATGGCTATCTGACCATGAAAATCAATGCTGTCGAAGTGCTTTCGGCCATGCTGGCCAAGTTGGGAGCGTGACATGACTGACCTCGCTGCATCCACTGATATTTTGGGCAGCTTTGCCGACGTGCCATTGCACGGTGACGGCGCGCCCACGGTGCCAGATACCGGCGCCGTCGATGCCGCGGTGGCGGCTGCCGCCGATGCTCACGGGTACACACCGGAACAGTTGGACTGGGAGACGCCCGAGGCGATCACCGTCAAACCGATCTATACCGCCGCGGACCGAGAAGCCGTGCGCGCCGAGGGATATCCATTGGATACCTTCCCGGGCCAGGTGCCGTTCCTGCGCGGTCCGTACCCGACTATGTACGTCAATCAGCCGTGGACCATCCGCCAGTACGCGGGTTTCTCGACCGCCGCCGAATCCAACGCGTTTTACCGCCGAAACCTTGCCGCGGGCCAGAAGGGTCTCTCGGTGGCGTTCGATCTGGCGACTCACCGTGGATACGACTCGGATCATCCGCGCGTGCAGGGCGACGTCGGAATGGCCGGTGTGGCCATCGATTCCATCCTCGATATGCGTCAGCTCTTCGACGGTATCGATCTGGGCTCGGTGTCGGTGTCGATGACCATGAACGGCGCGGTACTGCCGATTCTGGCGCTCTATGTGGTGGCTGCCGAGGAACAAGGTGTCTCGCCACAACAGCTGGCCGGGACCATCCAGAACGACATCCTCAAAGAGTTCATGGTTCGCAACACCTACATCTACCCGCCGAAGCCGTCGATGCGGATCATCTCGGACATCTTCTCCTACACCAGTGCCAAGATGCCGAAGTTCAACTCGATCTCGATCTCGGGTTATCACATCCAAGAAGCCGGTGCCACAGCAGATCTGGAGCTGGCGTATACCCTCGCCGACGGTGTCGAGTACATCAAGGCTGGGTTGGAGGGTGGCCTGGGCATCGACGTCTTCGCCCCGCGTCTGTCGTTCTTCTGGGCTATCGGGATGAACTTCTTCATGGAGGTGGCCAAGCTGCGTGCCGGGCGCTTGCTGTGGAGCGAGCTGGTCGCGCAGTTTGATCCGAAGAGCGCCAAATCGCAGTCCCTGCGCACACATTCACAGACCTCCGGCTGGTCGCTCACCGCGCAGGATGTATTCAACAACGTGGCACGCACGTGCATCGAAGCGATGGCCGCGACCCAGGGACACACCCAGTCGCTGCATACCAATGCACTCGACGAGGCGCTGGCGTTGCCCACCGACTTCTCGGCGCGCATCGCCCGCAACACTCAGCTACTCATCCAGCAAGAGTCCGGTACGTGTCGTCCGATCGACCCCTGGGGTGGCTCGTATTACGTGGAATGGCTGACGCACCAGCTCGCTTCCCGTGCGCGTGAGCACATTCGGGAGGTCACCGAGGCCGGAGGTATGGCGCAGGCCATCGATCAGGGCATCCCGAAACTTCGCATTGAAGAGGCCGCCGCGCGTACCCAGGCGCGTATCGACTCGGGCCGCCAGCCGGTGATCGGCGTCAACAAGTACCAGGTGGCCGAGGACCAGCAGATCGAGGTCCTCAAGGTCGAGAACTCGCGCGTGCGCACCGAGCAGCTTGCCAAGTTGCAGCAGCTGCGCGCCGAGCGCGACAACGATGCCGTACAGGCTGCCCTGGCGGAGTTGACCCGGGCGGCAGACGATTCCGGTCATGCCGGCGAAGACGGAATGGGTAACAACCTGATGGCGCTGGCCATCAACGCCGCCCGCCACAAAGCGACCGTCGGGGAGATCTCCGACGCGCTGGAGAAGGTCTATGGGCGGCACCAGGCCGAAATCCGTACCATCAGCGGGGTATACCGCGACGAGGTGGGAAGGGGCGGCGCCGTTAGCAGCGTGACGCAAGCGACCGAGCTGGTGCAAAAGTTCGCCGACTCCGATGGCCGCCGGCCTCGTGTGCTGGTCGCCAAGATGGGGCAGGACGGGCATGACCGCGGGCAGAAGGTGATCGCAACGGCCTTTGCCGATATCGGTTTCGATGTCGACGTGGGTCCGCTGTTCCAGACGCCCGAGGAAGTTGCGCGCCAGGCGGCCGATAACGACGTGCATGTGGTTGGTGTGTCCTCGCTGGCGGCGGGCCACCTCACGCTCGTACCGGCACTGCGCGAGGCGCTGGCAGAGGTGGGGCGCCCGGACATCATGATCGTTGTCGGCGGCGTCATCCCGCCCGGCGATTTCGACGAGCTGTACGCGGCCGGCGCCGCGGCCATCTTCCCACCGGGCACCGTTATCTCCGAGGCGGCAATTGGCTTGTTACACAAGCTTGCTGATCGGCTCGGGTACGACCTTTGATGAGCCGCTTGCGCGAAGACCGTTGAGGCTGGCCTGATGTCAGCACCTGATGATCTAGCCGCGGCGATTCGTTCGGGCGACCGCTCGGGGCTCGCCCGGGCTATCACCTTGGTCGAATCGACGCGCCCGGACCACCGCGCGCAGGCCCAGCAGTTACTGCTGGCAATGTCTCCCGATGCCGGGGAAGCGCTGCGCGTAGGGATCACCGGCGTGCCGGGCGTGGGGAAGTCGACCACGATCGAAGCCCTCGGTATGTACCTCATCGAACAGGGGCACCGGGTGGCCGTACTGGCGGTTGACCCGTCGTCCACCCGCACCGGCGGATCGATCCTCGGTGATAAGACCCGGATGGGTCGGCTCTCGGTGCATCCCGATGCGTACATCCGGCCATCGCCTACCTCGGGGACGCTGGGCGGCGTGGCCAAGGCGACCCGCGAGACGGTGGTATTGCTGGAGGCGGCCGGGTTCGATGTCATCCTCATCGAAACCGTGGGCGTTGGGCAGTCCGAGGTCACGGTCGCCAACATGGTTGACACCTTTGTGTTTCTGACGTTGGCACGCACCGGTGATCAGTTACAAGGCATCAAGAAGGGCGTGCTGGAGCTCGCCGATATCGTCGTGGTGAACAAGGCCGATGGTGCGCACACCATCGAGGCCCAAAAGGCCGCGCGGGAACTGTCGGGGGCACTCCGTCTGATCTACCCGCACGACACCTTCTGGCGCCCACCGGTTCTCACCATGAGTGCGCTGGAGAACGCCGGGGTGTCCGAGATGTGGGACACCGTGCTGCGGCACCGGGATGTGTTGGCGGAGGCAGGGGAGTTCGAGGCCAAACGGCGCCGGCAGCAGGTGGACTGGATGTGGGCGATGGTGCGGCACGCGGTGCTCGACCGGGTGCTCAACGCACCGGGCGTCAAGACGATGCGGGCCGACATCGAACAACAAGTTCGCGATGGCACGTTGACGCCCGTGCTGGCCGCCGAGCGGATTCTGTCGCTCGGTCCGTAAGCGCATCGCTCAACCGGGCGCCCGCGTTTATTTGTACTCGGTGGGGCCAGCGATCTCGATAATCGCGCCGTTAGGGTCTCGAACTGCGGCAACCCATTGATTCCACGGACGGTATACCGGATCTAGCACGCCGGCTGCGCCTGCTGCGATCGCATTTTCATACGCGGCAGGGACGTCGGCGGCATGGAAGGCGATGCGGAACCCATTTGCCGGTCCGCGGCCGGCGTATCCGGAGATTTTGTCCCAATGCTCAACGGCGAGCAGGACGCCAGTCTCCAATGCCTCTGCAGACCCATAGTTGAGGACCACGAATGTGCCGTCCGGATCCTCGAAGGACACGCCTAATCCGATCACCCGATGTGCGACACTACGTTCCGTATGGCTGGTGATGCACGTGAACGAGGTGAATCTTCAAGCCCGTTGGTCTTTCTCGATACCGAGACCACCGGGCTGCACCGAGAGCGCGAGCCATGGGAAATAGCGATTATCCGTCGCACGGATGCTGGACAACGGCAGTTGCACTTGTGTGTAGACGTCCGGGATTTAGATCTGGCTTCCGCGGATCCGGCGGGGCTTCAGATCAGCGGTTTCCACAAGCGTCATCCGCAAGTTCGGCTTAGGCCCCTGCAGTTCCCGCGCGTCTTTCGCGCGGACGAGGCGGTGTCGCTGGTCCGACAATGGACGGCGGGAGCGACCATTGTCGGGGTAATACCTCAGTTTGATGCTGAGTGTTTGACGCAGATGTTTCTCCGCCAGGAAGTCAGCCCCACGTGGCAGCCTGCTCTTGTCGATGTGGTCGCCCTCACCAGAGCACGGATCCGCGAGCGCGGATTGGTGCCCGACGCCGACTACTCCAACCTCTCTGTCCAATACGGTGTGAAACTTCCGGGCGCGGGTCAACGGCATACGGCAGTCGGCGATGCTCGCTGGGCAATGCGTTGGTATGACCGGTTATTCGATCGACAAGCCGGCCGGGACTAAGTTAGGGCCGTGGGTGCGATGCGGGCGCGGGTGACATACGTTGAGGTACCCGTTACAGATATCCACCGAGCAGCTGCCTTCTACACGAACGTCTTCGATGTGACGAGCAGGCATACCGTGATCGATGGCCACCCGGCGTGCCTTCTCGATGACACGGCAGAAGCAGAGGGCGCCGTCATCGCGCTGATGCAGGGCGCCTCGTATGTGCCTTCCGTAGACGGCATCCGGGTTTACATTTCGGTGCCGAGTGTCGAAGGTGCGCTGGCGCGCGCTATCGAGAATGGCTCACGAGAGTTGTATCCCCCGACGAAGTTGGCGGATGGCCAGGTTGTCGCCGAATTTTCCGACAGCGAAGGAAACCGGATCGCCGTCAGCGACATGTAACGGACCACCCGATTACTGGAACGAGGATGTCGACGACAGGTAGATCAGCTTGCGTCGGATCCCGGCGATCTCGCGGGCGATGTTGCGCAGCACGGCACGTTCCTGCGGCGCCAGGGCTGACAGCGAGACGGTATCGGACATGTGCTGTCCGTCCTGCCACGCCGTGGCACGTGACCGCCACCGGAATCGCAGCAGCCAGCTGAAGCATTCCCGCAGTGTCGAGGCGTCATCGGTGTCCAGAACATTGGCAGCAGAGGCGGTATCGAGACGGTCCAGCGTTGAGAGCGCCTCCGATCCCGCGGACAGTGCCGCCCAGCGGGCCATCTTGACCACCGGGTCGATCGCGGCGACCTTGAGGTCGACGGTATCGGATTGGGTGGCGAATATCCTTAGCCGCGAGGGGAATCCGGCACGCACGGCCACCGCATCTTGGAGCATGGCCAGCCGGATGGGGTAGTGGCGGTGTGCGCAGCGGGCATTTTCGGCACGAAGGGCGTTGTCCGATATCGATGATTCATTGCCGACTCCTTGGGAGTCGGCCATCAGCCCCGCCATCACAACCCCGCGGTCTTCAGGCGGGTTGGCGCACCAGCGCTCGATTCCTTCGGACCAGCTGGTGGTCCGGCGGCAGAATCGACCTCGGCTGGCCAGGACTCCGTTGGAATCGCTGCCGACGCCGCCGCGTTCGAGCATGGCGTGCACGCGCGCAGCCAGATCCATGATGTGGGTCTTGCCGTCGGCGTCCACCGAGTCGTCGACGGCGATCAGCGTTTCGATATCGGAGCCGGGTGCCGCCTCACCGCGCGCCACACTTCCGGATACGAACCAGGTCCAGCCTGGGTTCATCCCATCGGTGACCAGTCGGGCCGCCGTGCGAACACTGTGCCGCAACGCCTCAGACCAGGCGGCCGCAAGGGCAAGTTCGGGTGTGCGTGCCCGCACCTCAAGCGCAATCACCATCCGCGCCGCCCCCAACGCCGTGCAGAACGCCGCTTCGTCATCAGCCGTATCGATCTGCGCAATGACCTCGGCGATCCCGTTCTCGGGCGGCACGTCGGCGGGCATGGAGATGATTCTTACTTATGTCGACGCAATGGCGTGGGATATGAAATCCCGGACCGGGCGCGAGAGCGGCTGCCCGGAACTCCAGATGATGCCGACATCCCGGTGGGCGTCGGCATCCAGGAGGCGCAGCATCCTGAGCTCTGGCGGGTAGGCGCTGTCGTCGACAGGGAGCACAGTGATGCCGAGCCCGGCCGCGACCAGGCCTGCCACCGTCGTTAGATTGCTCGATTCGAGAACGATGCGCGGCTGGAATTGAGCAGCGGCGCAAAGCTCTTCGAGGATCCGACGCATACCGAAACCGGGATGCATGCCGATGAACGACTCATCGGCAAGATCGAGCATCGATACCTCTTCGGCGCGTGACAGCCGATGATCGGCCGGTACGGCGACCCCGAGACGTTGCCGGAAGAGGTTGCGCCAGCCAAGATTCGGGCGACGAGGACGGGGTGAGACGATCGCGACATCGAGATCGCCGTTCACGACGAGGTCGTCGAGGCTGCCCGCCGCGCCCTGCTCCAGGACGAACCGCACGTGTGGCGACGTCGTGGCGAACCCCGCGATCAGACCGGCGACCAGCGTGGGCCCGAAGGTGTGCAGGAACCCGAGCCGAATCTCACCCTCGGCGGGGTTGGCGAGGTCGTTGATGGTTCGACGAGCTGAGTCCAGTTCCATCTGGGCGCGCCGGGCGTGCTGATAGAAGATCCGCCCGGACGGGTTCAACGTGAGCCGCTTACCGTGCCGGTCGAAGAGTTGAACGCCAAGCCGACGCTCCAATCTGGCGAGCATTCGGGTGAGCGTGGGCTGGGCGAGTTGGAGCTGCTCGGCGGCCGCGGTGACGTTTTGTCGCTCGGCGAGTGTGATGTACCACTCGTAGTCGCCGTCGGTCATGCTGTCACCTCGCTTTATGTGTTAGATGAATTATAAATCGATAGAATACTCATTTCCGCAATATGCCTGTTCGGGGCAGCATCTCAATCCATGGCGATAAGGACGAGCACCCCGGCGATCTCCGGTGCACGTCCCACGCCTCACCTGACGGGGACTCCTGGATATCGACGTCTCACCGGGGCGCTCTTCGCCGCCGGGTTGGCGACCTTCGCGGCTCTCTACGGGGCGCAGGCTGTGCTCCCGGCGCTTTCTGCGGATCTGGGAGTCGCCCCTGCGGCCGCCGCGCTGACGGTCTCGGTGACCACCGGGATGCTCGCGCTGTCGATCATTCCGGCAAGTGCGCTCTCGGAACGGTTCGGGCGTACGCGGGTGATGCTGGTTTCGGCGATCGCCACCACGATCATCGGGCTGTTGCTGCCCGCGAGCCCCAACTTCACGGTGCTGCTGGTGGGGCGTGCCGCCGAAGGTGTTGCACTCGCTGGGATTCCGGCAGTAGCCATGGCGTTCCTGGCAGAGGAGGTGCATCCGGGTTCGCTCGGCTCGGCGATGGGCAGATATGTCGCAGGAACCACGGTGGGCGGGCTCGCCGGGCGGCTGGTGGCGTCCTCGGTGCTAGACGTGAGCAACTGGCGCATTGCGTTACTGGGCAGCGGGGTAATGACTTTGGTGTGCACGGTGCTTTTCGCCGTGCTGCTTCCGCGGTCGCAGTTCTTCGTGCCCAAGAGCGTCAGGGTGGGTACCACGGTGCGGATTCTCGGTACACACCTGCGAAACCCGGTCCTGCTCATCATGTTCGGCCTCGGATTCCTGCTCATGGGTGGGTTCGTCACCGTGTACAACTACCTGGGCTATCGGCTTGTTGCGGCTCCGTTCGGGCTTCCTACGGCGATCGCAGGGCTGTTGTTCCTGCTGTACCTCGCCGGAACGGTGTCGTCGGCGATGGCCGGACGGCTGGCGGACCGGCGGGGTCGTGGACTGGTCTTGATCGGTGCGGTCGCCGTCACCGCCGTGGGGCTTGCGCTGACGGTTCCGAACTCGTTGATCACGGTGATCATCGGGGTTGGCATCTTCACGGCAGGGTTTTTCGGTGCCCATACTGTCGCCAGCGGGTGGGTCGGCGCCGTCGCGCAGCGCGATCGTGCCGAGGCATCGGCGCTCTACCTGTTCAGCTACTACCTGGGCAGCTCAGTGGCGGGTGCCGCGGGCGGACTGGCGTACCAAGCCGGGGGATGGCCGATGACGGTGACCTTCGTCGGTGCCTTGTTGACGCTTGCCCTGGTCCTGGCGGCGGTAATGGTGCTTCGAAACCGGTTTGGCCATATCAACACACCCGAATAGAATTCCCACCACAGACATCGATCCGGCCATCACCGGGGAGTCTCCGGAAGAAAAGTTCCGTGCCGAGCGCGGATAACCCAGTAGAACCGGACGGGTAGGCCCGTCACAGCCAGAACAAGCGGCCCCGCGGTACATCGCAGGGCAAGCGGGGTGGTACCGCGGAGGTACGCCGACGGCGTCTCATCGTCCCCGTGCCGGCGAGCACAGGGAGTGTTGATGGACGCGTACCCACGCACCGATCTAGGTGCCGATCAGCGCAGCGGATCGCCGAATCTTCCTGCGCTCGAAGAGCAGGTGCTGCGCTACTGGGACGAGGACGACACGTTCCGCGCCAGCATCGCGAATCGTGAGGGCTCCCCGGAATACGTCTTCTACGACGGGCCACCGTTCGCGAACGGGCTCCCGCATTACGGGCATCTGCTCACCGGATACGTCAAGGACCTCGTGCCGCGCTATCAGACCATGCGCGGATACCAGGTGGACCGCCGATTCGGTTGGGACACCCACGGTCTGCCCGCAGAGCTGGAAGCAGAACGGCAGCTCGGTATCACCGACAAGTCCCAGATCGACGATATGGGCATTGCCGAATTCAACGACGTCTGCCGCGAATCGGTACTGCGATACACCAAGGAATGGCGCGACTACGTGACCCGGCAGGCGCGCTGGGTGGACTTCGACAACGATTACAAGACGCTCGACTTGACCTTTATGGAATCGGTCATCTGGGCGTTCAAACAGTTGTGGGACAAGGGTTTGGCGTACGAGGGCTATCGCGTGCTGCCGTACTGCTGGCGTGATGAGACGCCGCTGTCCAACCACGAGCTGCGCATGGACGACGATGTGTACCAGAACCGGCAGGATCCCGCCGTCACCGTCGGCTATCGGATCGCTGGGAACGAAGACACGCAGTGGGCGGTCCTCGAAGGGGCTCGGCTGCTGATCTGGACCACCACGCCCTGGACGCTGCCATCGAACCTGGCCGTCGCGGTCAATCCCGAGGTGACCTACGCCGTTGTGAAGGGCGAAGGTTCCGAGGACCGTTATCTGCTGGCGCAGGCGAGGTTGGGTGCCTATGCCCGGGAGCTGGGTGAAGAACCCACCGTGCTGGATACCTACACCGGCGCCGATCTGCTGGGCATGCGGTATGTCCCGCCCTTCCCGTACTTCCAGGAAGGCAACGCGTCCACCGCTTTTACTGTGCTGCCCGCCGATTACGTCACCACCGAAGACGGCACCGGCATCGTGCACATGGCACCCGCCTACGGTGAAGAGGACAAAAACGTCACCGATAAGGCCGGGATCACTCCGGTCACGCCCGTCGACTCCAAGGGCCGCTTCGACGCCACCGTGCCCGATTACGAGGGCCAGCAGGTCTTCGACGCCAACTCGCAGATCATCAAGGACCTCAAGAACGGCACCGGCCCCGCGGCCGCGAACGGTGCCGTTCTGTTGCGTCACGAGACGTATGACCACTCGTACCCGCACTGCTGGCGCTGCCGAAACCCGTTGATCTACCGCGCCGTGTCGTCCTGGTTCATCAAGGTGACCGACATCCGGGACCGGATGGTTGAGCTCAACGAGCAGATCACCTGGTATCCAGAGCATGTCAAGCACGGTCAGTTCGGCAAGTGGCTGGAAGGCGCACGTGACTGGTCGGTTTCTCGAAACCGATACTGGGGCAGCCCCATTCCGGTGTGGAAGTCCGACGACCCGGCGTATCCGCGCATCGATGTATACGGAAGCCTCGATGAGCTGGAACGCGACTTCGGGGTCCGGCCCGCGAACCTGCACCGGCCGTACATCGACGAGCTGACCCGGCCCAACCCTGACGACCCGACCGGCAAGTCCACCATGCGCCGCATCTCCGACATCTTCGACGTCTGGTTCGACTCGGGCTCAATGCCTTACGCGCAGGTGCACTACCCGTTCGAAAACTCCGAATGGTTCGAGAACCACTTCCCGGCAGATTTCATCGTCGAGTACATCGGCCAGACCCGCGGCTGGTTCTACGTGATGCACGTGCTGGCCACCGCGCTATTCGACCGCCCGGCGTTCAGGACATGCATATCGCACGGCATCGTGCTGGGCAATGACGGCCAGAAGATGAGCAAATCGCTGCGGAACTACCCGGATGTCAACGAGGTCTTCGACCGTGATGGCTCCGACGCGATGCGCTGGTTCCTGATGGCCTCACCGATCCTGCGCGGTGGCAACCTGATCGTCACCGAGCAGGGCATCCGTGAAGGCGTACGGCAGGTCATCCTGCCGCTGTGGAATGCATGGAGCTTCCTGCAGCTGTACGCGCCCACACCCGGCACCTGGCGCACCGATTCCACCCAGGTGCTCGACAAGTACATCCTGGCCAAACTGGCGCAGCTGCGTGACGACCTCACCAAGTCCATGGACGACTGTGATGTCTCGGGAGCCTGCGATCAGCTGCGGCAGTTCACCGACGCGCTCACCAACTGGTATGTGCGGCGGTCACGTTCGCGGTTCTGGGATGAGGACGCGGACGCGATCGACACCCTGCACACCGTCCTGGAGACGACATGTCGCCTGGCGGCGCCGCTGCTACCGCTGACCACCGAGGTCATCTGGCGGGGATTGACGGGGGAGCGGTCGGTGCACCTGACCGATTGGGTGTCCGACTCGGCTCTGCCCGCCGATCCGGATTTGGTGGCGGCCATGGACGAGGTGCGAAAGGTGGCCTCCACGGGGTCTTCCCTGCGCAAGGCCAAGAAGCTGCGGGTGCGTCTGCCGCTACTCAAGCTGACGGTGGCGGTGCCCGACCCTAAGCGGCTGGAGCCGTACACGGCACTCATCGCCGATGAGCTCAACGTCAAATCCGTTGAACTGACCGACGATATCGCCGCCTACGGAAAGTTCGAGCTGTCCGTCAACGCGCGTGCCGCAGGCCCGCGGTTGGGCAAGGACGTGCAGACGGTCATTCGTGCGGTCAAGGCCGGCGACTGGGAGCAGAGCGCCGACGGTGTCATTACAGCCGCCGGGATCATCCTGCACGAGGGTGAGTTTGATTCGAAACTGGTAGCCGCGGAACCGGATTCCACCGCGGCGCTTCCCGAGGGCGGCGGGCTGGTCATCCTCGATGACACCCTTACCGAGGAGCTGGAGGCCGAGGGCTGGGCCCGTGACCTGATCCGTGAGCTGCAGGAGTATCGCCGGCAGTGGGATCTGAACGTCGGCGACCGGATCCACCTGACGGTCTCCGTTCCGGAACTGCCGGCAAGTTGGCGTCCTGAGTTCGACCAGCTCATCGCGAGGGAAGTATTGGCAGTTGGGGGCTTTCAGGTCGAAGTTGACCCGAATATCCAGCTTGGTCGGGATTTTCCAGACGTCGATATGCAGCGAGGGGTACGGAAAATCGGCGCTGACGGTGTCATGGGCGGCGAGGTTGGGCCCGGCTACCGTGTGCGCATGACCGTAGTGGGTGAATGACGCCGCCGATCGAGTGTGCGGATCTAGTCGAAATTCGTTGGAAAACCGACCGTATCCGCACACTCGATTCGAAGGGCGCCAGTCGAGCTGGGGTCCGGGTGTCCTTGAAGAAGACGGCGGATTAGGCGGCCTTTACGGCGCGCCAGCGTTGGTTTCCACCATCCAGATGATGCTCGATATCGGTGAAACCCGCTGCCCGCAAGCGATCCGGTAGCGATGCTGTCGGTACTGGGTTGTAGGTGTCGCCGATGTGCAGCAGCCGGAACACGGTGGAATGGACACCGTCGCTGCCCGCGAAGACACCGCCCGGGGCCAGCACTCGATGTGCTTGGGCGAACAGCGCGTCCTGCAGATCCGGGGTGGGGACGTGATGCAGCATCGTGAAGCACACGACGGAGCTGAACCGGTCGTCGTCGAACACCAGTCGAGTGCCATCGCCCTGGATGACGGTGGCCTCGTCGCCGTAGAGCCGCTGCAGGCGTGATGCCATGGGCTCGTCGATCTCTACAGCGGTGAGCTTGGGTGTTCGCTTGGTCAGCACCCGCAGGTTCGCGCCGTAGCCGGGCCCAATCTCCAGGGCGTCCGCACCGAGCTCGACGCCCTGCAACGCCCACGGGAGGAGCTGCGACTCGGTCTTGCGCGCCCACAGCTCCGAGCTACAACACCAGCGATGCACCAAATTCATTGCCATATCACCAGGCTAGGGGCGGGCCGGCTGTCCGAGTACCGTGATTCGGCCAATTCATATCGGGGTTCAGCCACCCGCGGCTCGGTGTTCACGGTACGAGGACGTCTGCCCTCCGCAATACGATGAGCACGTGTGTGCGGTCGGTCGATGGGTTCTGCACCTCGACATGGATGCCTTCTTCGCCTCTGTCGAGCAGCTGACCCGGCCAACCCTGCGTGACCGGCCGGTCCTCGTCGGCGGTGCCGGAGGGCGCGGCGTCGTTGCCGGCGCGAGCTATGAGGCCAGGGTTTTCGGCGCCCGCTCGGCGATGCCGATGCATCAGGCTCGACGCCTGGTCGGCATCAATGCCGTTGTCCTGCCGCCTCGCGGTGCCGTATACGGAGTCGCCAGCCGCCGCGTATTCGCGACGGTGCGGTCGATGATCCCGGTTCTCGAACAGCTGTCCTTTGACGAAGCATTCGGTGAACCCGACGAATTGGCGGGGGCCACATCTGAATCAGTCGCCAGATACATCGACGAGCTTCGCGCTCGGGTGCTCGCCGAGACAGGGCTCATCGCATCCGTCGGCGCGGGATCCGGGAAACAGATCGCCAAGATCGCATCGGGACTCGCCAAACCTGACGGGGTGCAAATCATCGCACCCGATGCGGAACGGGGGATGCTCGACGATCTCCCGGTGCGTAAACTGTGGGGGATAGGGCCTGTTGCCGAAGAACGGCTGAACCGTCTGGGAATCAACACTATTGGCCAGTTCGCGGCACTGCAGACCAGTGAGGTGGCCTCGGTACTCGGGGGCACCATCGGGCCCGCCTTGCACCAGCTTGCACGCGGTATCGACGAGCGGCCGGTAGCCGAACGCGCCGAAACGAAGCAGATCAGTGCAGAGTCCACCTTCGCCGACGACCTCACGACCCTTGGCCAACTTCGCGAGGCCATCGAACCCATTGGCGCGCACGCCCATCGGCGGCTCATCAAGCACGGTCGCGGCGTACGCACCGTCACCGTGAAGCTGCGGCGCTCGGATATGAGCATCCTGACCAGGTCGGCGACGCTGCCCTATGCCACCACGGAGCGCGCCGTGCTGATGTCGGCGGCCCGACGGCTGCTACTCGACCCCGTCGAGATCGGTCCCATTCGGCTTGTCGGCGTGGGATTCTCCGGATTCTCCGATGTCCAGCAGACCTCGCTCTTCCCCGACCTGGATCAGGCAGAACACGTCGCTGAAACCGACGAGACTCCGTCCAGCGCCGAGCGTGCTCCAGAGACCGCGAGCTGGCATGTCGGTGACGACGTCAACCATCTTGACTTCGGCCACGGGTGGATTCAGGGCACGGGCCACGGCGTCATGACCGTCAGATTCGAGACGCGAAGCAGCGGACCGGGAATCGCACGCACCTTCAGCGTCGACGATCCGGGTATCAGCCGCGCCGACCCGGTAGCGAGTCTGGACTGGCTCGAGGAGTCAGCCGAGCCGCTCGACGACGGCGGCGAGGTCTGAGCCGGTGGCCAGGGCCGCCATCAACAGCACGCGGGCCTGCCCGGAACGAAGTCTGGGCACCATCACTGCGCCGGCGTCCACCAGCTTCTGGCCCGGTGGGTACCCGGGCGCCAGCACTCCACACGGCACCCGGGTAGTGACCAGGACCTCAATACCGTTGTCGATGTGGCGGGAAACAGATTCGATGACAACGTCATTGGCGTTGCCGGCCCCCATCGACTCCAGCACGAGCCCTTGTGCGCCGACCCGCACGTAAGCTTCGAGAGCTGTCGCGTCGGCACCCGGGTAAAGGCTGACGACGTCGACGCGTGGCAGCGCAGCGTGCGTCACGGTGCCGAGAAATGGTGAGTGCGCGTCGCCGCCTCGAGTAAATACCCCGTCGCGCACATGCCCGATAGGTGCGACACCGGCGAATCCCGCCGGTGTCACCAGATCGACCTTGCGAATCCCGGCCGCCGGGTACACCTGCCCCGCGAAGCACACCACGACACCCAGGGCATCGCCGCCCGCGGCCACGGTCAACGCATCGTGCAGATTGACCGGACCGTCGGATTCAGGGTGGTCCCCACTGCGTTGTGCCCCCGTGAGCACGACAGGTACCGGTACCGCGCAGGTGAGCGCGAGCCAGAGCGCCGTCTCCTCCAAGGTGTCCGTACCGTGCGCGATGACGATCCCGGTGGCGCCGGCCGCGACATGTCCGCGGATCGAGGCGGCGATCTGCTGCCAGCGCCGCGGGGTCATATCGGAGCTGTCGACCGTCATCAGATCGTCGACCGCGATGTCTCCGTGCCCGGAGGCTGCGAGCAGGGCATCGCCTGAACTGGCGTGCCGGGCGATGCCATCACTGCCCACCGCGGTGGCAATGGTTCCGCCGGTGGTCAGCAGCACGAGGGTCGGTGATGAGCCATTTGGGCGAAGAACATCGGGCACAGCCGCGATCATCGCAGACGCGCTGCGCAAAGCGCCCCGCCCGGTAAGGGATGATGGGTGGCGTGAGTGACGAGCCCGTAACCGCCCCGAAGCCCCAACGGCGGATAAGACTGCTGCTCATCGTGGCGGCAGTGGTGCTCGTGCTGGACATCGTCACCAAGGTCCTGGCCGTCAAACTGCTGCAGCCGGGCAAACCCGTTTCCATCATCGGCGACACCGTCACCTGGACATTGGTGCGCAACTCTGGTGCCGCGTTCTCGTTCGCCACCGGCTACACCTGGGTGCTGACCCTCATCGCGATATCGGTGGTGGTGGGAATCCTGCTCATCGGCCGTCGGTTGGTTTCGACATGGTGGGCAATCGGCTTGGGCATGATTCTCGGCGGCGCACTGGGCAATCTCGTCGACAGATTTTTCCGCGGACCCGGACCGCTGCGCGGCCATGTGGTCGACTTTCTGTCGGTGGGATGGTGGCCGGTCTTCAACGTTGCCGACCCAGCGGTGGTGGGTGGGGCGATCACGCTGGTGGCGCTGTCGGTATTCGGTTACGACTACGACAGCGACGAACGCTCGACCCGAGGAGCAGCCGCGGACCAGGACGACCAGGAACCCTCGGGGAGCGACAAAGAGGACACAGAAAGCGCGGACGCGCAGACGTCCCAGACCAAGCCGGCATGACCTCGCGTTCACTGCCGGTGCCCGAGGGCTTGTCGGGCTTGCGAGTCGACGCCGGGCTTGCACGCTTGCTTGGGCTGTCTCGGACCGCCGCGGCCACCCTCGCCGAGGAGGGCGCGGTACTGCTTGATGGGGTCGCGGTCGCCAAATCCGAGAAACTCATCGCGGGCACCTGGCTGGAAGTCACACTCCCCGAACCCAAGGCGCCGCCGGAGAATCGGGTCGAGACCGTTGAGGGCATGACGATCCTCTACGCCGACGACGACCTGGTCGCCGTCGACAAACCGGTGGGCGTCGCGGCACACGCCTCTGTTGGTTGGACCGGTCCCACCGTGCTCGGCGGGCTTGCCGCCGCCGGGTTCCGCATGACCACATCCGGCGTGCCGGAACGCAAGGGCATCGTGCACCGCCTCGATGTCGGAACCTCCGGGGTGATGGTCGTGGCGCTGTCGGAGAAGGCCTACACCGAGCTCAAACGCGCCTTCAAATATCGTCGCATCGAGAAGCGCTATCACGCTCTCGTGCAAGGACATCCGGATCCATCCAGTGGCACTATCGACGCGCCTATCGGCAGGCACCGCGGGCATGACTGGAAGTTCGCCGTCGTTGAGGACGGACGTCATTCCATTACCCACTACGACACCCTTGAGGCGTTCGTGGCGGCCAGTCTGCTGGACGTACACCTGGAAACCGGTCGCACGCATCAGATCAGGGTGCATTTCTCGGCGATCAAACACCCATGCTGTGGTGATCTCACCTATGGCGCCGATCCGACGCTGGCGGCCAAGCTAGGGCTGGAACGTCAATGGCTGCATGCGAAATCGCTGGCCTTCGCGCACCCGGGGGACGGTCGCTGGATGGAAATCACCAGCGAATACCCCAAGGATCTGGCGCATGCCCTCGACGTTTTGCGATGAGTGGCGCCGTCACGGCTCCTGAACAGAACCGCCTGAGGTCCGGATACCTGTTCGGCGCTGCCGCCTATCTGATGTGGGGGATGTTTCCGGCCTTCTTTCCCCTGCTGGAACCCGCGAGTGCGCTGGAGATTCTCGCCCACCGGATGGTCTGGACGTTACTGCTGATGGCGGTCGTCGTCGCCGTCTCTCGACGGATGCGAGACCTCATCACCATGGGACTGCGCAACTGGGGCCTCCTCGTCGGCGCCTCGGTGCTTATCGCCCTCAACTGGGGTGTCTACATTTACGCCGTCAACTCCGGACATGTGCTCGACGCGGCGCTCGGGTACTTCATCAATCCGTTGGTCACGGTGCTGCTGGGTGTACTGATTTTCCGGGAGCCGCTCAGCCGATGGCAGCTGCTGGCTCTTGTGCTGGCCTTCACCGCGGTGGCGGTGTTGACGATCAACTACGGGCAGCTCCCGGTGATCACGCTGATACTGGCGGTCTCGTTCGCCGGATACGGGGCTATCAAGAAGACCGTGACCGTCGATCCACGCGTGAGCCTGACCGCTGAGGGAATCGTCGCGGCGCCGTTCGCGATCGCCTACCTGGTCTTCCTCGGGGCGACCGGTCAGCAGCATTTCTTCGGCTACGCCCACGGCCACACCGCGCTGATGGTGCTGAGCGGTGTGGTGACCGCATTGCCGCTGTTGTTGTTCGGCATTGCGGCACAGCGCATTCCGCTGGTAACCCTCGGGCTGTTGCAGTATCTGACACCGACGTTGCAAATGCTCTGGGGTGTGCTGGTCAAGCATGAGGCGATGCCGTCGGAGCGGTGGGTGGGTTTCGTGCTGATCTGGGTGGCGCTGGCGATCTTCACCGTCGATACCGTCTTGAGGGCGCGCCGTGCCCGCAGTGGCACTCCGGTCGAACCTGCCGAGCGTCTTCCGCTCTAGCCGCTCAGTGCGACCTGACACACACTGAACATTGCCCCGGCGGATTGCCGCCGAGGCGGGCGAACTACCTGATCACAGGCGCCGCACAAAAAGTCGACATGAGGGACATCGAGGCCGGTATCAACGAGGTGCCCTTCACGGTCGACGCCACGTGCCCGGCAACACGCGGGAGCGGTTCGTAGCCGTTGCTGGCGGGGCGGTTGTGGCCGCTGTGAAGCCGATAGCTGGATGAGGCTGGCGACACACCCCCGACACGCCCGGGTCTGTCGGACCCTCGCAATAAACTGACCCCTCTAGTGATTGATGACCGTCATGGGTCAGTACGAAAGGCACGTGTGAGCTCCTCGAATTCTTCGTTCGTGCATCTGCACAACCACACCGAGTACTCGATGCTCGATGGTGCGGCGAAGATCAAGCCGATGCTCGCCGAGGTCGAGCGCCTGGGCATGACCGCGGTCGGCATGACCGACCACGGAAACATGTACGGCGCCAGCGAGTTCTACAACGTCGCCAGCGCCACCGGGGTCAAGCCGATCATCGGTATCGAGGCCTACATCGCCCCGGCGTCGCGATTCGACACCAAGCGCGTGTTCTGGGGTGATCCCGGCCAGAAGTCAGACGACGTGTCCGGTTCGGGTTCCTACACCCATATGACGATGGTGGCCGAGAACGCGACGGGCCTGCGCAACCTGTTCAAGCTGTCTTCGCTGGCTTCCTTCGAGGGCCAGCTGGGCAAGTGGGCACGGATGGATGCGGAGCTCATCGCCGAACACTCCAGCGGCATCATCGCCACCACGGGCTGTCCGTCCGGTGAGGTGCAGACCCGGCTGCGGCTGGGGCAGAAGGACGAGGCAATTGCTGCCGCCGCCAAATGGCAGGAGATCTTCGGTAAGGACAACTTCTTCCTGGAGCTGATGGACCATGGACTGTCCATCGAACGGCGCGTGCGCGATGGGTTGCTTGAGGTGGGCCGCGAGCTCGGGATTCCGCCACTGGCAACCAACGACTGCCACTACGTCACCAAGGACCACTCGCACAACCACGAGGCACTGCTGTGCGTGCAGACCGGCAAGACCATGTCGGACCCCACGCGCTTCAAGTTCGACGGCGACGGCTACTTCCTGAAGCCGGCGTCCGAGATGCGGGACTTGTGGGACGACTCGGTGCCTGGAGCGTGTGACAACACGCTGCTCATCGCCGAGCGTGTGCAGTCCTATGACGATGTCTGGAGCTTCAAGGACCGGATGCCGGTGTTTCCGGTGCCGGAGGGCGAAGACCAGGACTCCTGGCTGCGCAAGGAAGTCGACCGCGGACTAGCGAACCGGTTCCACGGTATTCCCGGCGGAGTGCCCGACGAGTACTTCACCCGCGCGCACTACGAGTTGGACGTCATCAAGCAAAAAGGTTTCCCCGCATACTTTCTCGTTGTCGGTGACCTCATCACACACGCCAAGGAGGTCGGCATCCGGGTGGGCCCGGGCCGCGGTTCGGCCGCCGGTTCGCTTGTCGCCTATTCACTGGGCATCACGAATATCGACCCGATCCCGCACGGACTGCTGTTCGAGCGCTTCCTCAATCCGGAACGGCCGTCAGCGCCAGATATCGATATCGACTTCGACGATCGTCGCCGCGGCGAGATGGTTCGGTACGCCACCGACAAGTGGGGCAGCGACCGGGTGGCGCAGGTCATCACCTTCGGCACCATTAAGACCAAGGCGGCACTGAAGGACTCGGCGCGTATCCACTACGGGCAGCCCGGGTTCGCGATGGCGGACCGCATCACCAAGGCGCTGCCGCCGCCGATCATGGCCAAGGACATCCCGCTCTCGGGTATCACCGACCCCCAACATGAGCGGTACAAGGAAGCCGCCGAGGTTCGCACCCTCATCGACACCGATCCGGATGTGCGGACCATCTACCAGACCGCGCGTGGTCTGGAGGGCTTGATCCGCAACGCGGGCGTGCACGCCTGTGCGGTCATCATGAGCTCGGAGCCGCTGACCGACGCGATCCCGTTGTGGCGTCGGCCGCAGGACGGCGCCATCATCACCGGCTGGGACTACCCGTCCTGTGAGGCCATCGGCCTGCTGAAGATGGACTTCCTGGGGCTGCGCAACCTCACCGTCATCGGTGACGCGCTGGACAACATCAAGGCCAACCGCGGCATCGACCTCGATTTGGATCACCTGCCTCTGGAAGACACCCCGACCTACGAATTGCTTTCCCGCGGTGACACTCTCGGCGTCTTCCAGCTTGATGGTGGACCGATGCGGGATCTGCTGCGCCGCATGCAGCCCACCGGATTCAACGACATCGTCGCGGTGCTGGCGCTGTACCGCCCCGGTCCGATGGGCATGAACGCGCATAACGACTACGCAGACCGTAAGAACGGCCGCCAGCCGATCAAGCCGATCCATCCCGAGCTGGAGGAGCCGCTCAAGGAGATCCTTTCCGAGACCTACGGCCTGATCGTCTACCAAGAGCAGATCATGCTCATCGCGCAGAAGGTCGCCTCGTACTCAATGGGTAAGGCCGATGCGCTCCGCAAGGCCATGGGCAAGAAGAAGCTCGAAGTACTGGAAGCCGAGTACAAGGGCTTCTACGAAGGCATGACCAATAACGGCTTCTCCGAAAAGGCCGTGAAGGCGTTGTGGGACACCATTCTTCCGTTCGCCGGGTACGCGTTCAACAAGTCGCACGCCGCCGGCTACGGTTTGGTGTCTTTCTGGACCGCCTACCTCAAGGCCAACTACCCGGGCGAATACATGGCAGGCCTGCTCACGTCCGTGGGTGACGACAAGGACAAGGCCGCCGTCTACCTTGCCGATTGCCGCCGTCTGGGCATCACGGTGTTGCCGCCGGACGTCAACGAGTCGGTGCATAACTTCGCGTCCGTGGGCGTGGACATCCGTTATGGGCTTGGCGGTGTCCGCAATGTCGGCGCCAATGTGGTCCAGTCGCTCATTGCGACCCGTGAGGCGAAGGGCGCGTTCACCGACTTCTCCGATTATCTGCACAAGATCGATATCGCGGCCTGCAACAAGAAGGTCACCGAATCGCTGGTGAAGGCGGGAGCCTTTGACTCCCTTGGGCATTCCCGCAAGGGGCTGTTCTTGGTCCAGTCCGATGCCGTCGACTCGGTGCTGGGCACCAAGAAGGCCGAGGCGATGGGGCAGTTCGACCTGTTCGGCGGCGCGGGGGACGACGATGCCGATGCCGTCAATGTTTTCGCCATCAAGGTGCCCGACGATGAGTGGGAAGAGAAGCACAAGCTCGCCCTCGAGCGAGAAATGCTGGGCCTGTATGTATCCGGGCATCCGCTCAATGGGGTGGCACACCTACTGGGCCGTCAGACCGACACCCAGATCCCCACGATCCTCGAAGGCGATATCGCCAACGACACCCAGGTACGTGTGGGTGGCATCTTGGCCTCCGTCAACCGTCGCGTGAACAAGAACGGGATGCCGTGGGCCTCGGCACAGCTCGAGGACCTCACGGGTGGCATCGAGGTGCTCTTCTTCCCGCAGGCCTACTCGGTATACGGCGCCGAGATAGCCGACGACGCGGTGGTTCTGGTGAACGCGAAGGTGGCGATTCGTGACGACCGAATATCACTGATCGCCAATGACCTTGTGGTGCCTGACTTCTCGCAAGCTTCCGACGACCGTCCGGTTGCCGTGACGCTCCCGACGAGGCAGTGCACCATCGACAAGGTCACCGCGCTCAAGCAGGTATTGGCGAGGCACCCCGGTACCAATCAGGTACATCTGCGGTTGATCAGTGGGGAACGCGTCACCACGCTGGAGCTCGATCAGTCGCTTCGGGTGACACCGTCCTCGGCGCTGATGGGGGATCTCAAGGCGCTGCTCGGGCCTGGCTGCCTGGGCGGCTGATCGGATGGGCGCGCGGCTACCGCCGCGTCCCTTTCCGTCCTGTCCATGGTTGTTCGTTTTCCTTGCGTCGCTTGGCTTCATCGATGCGGTCCTTGGCCCACTGTTCCTCGAATGTCAGTCCGGGGCGCGCGCTCGGGACGCGATTCATCGCGCGGCTGAGCCAGCGCGGCGGCGTGCTCGGCTCCCATTGCGGGAATGTGGTGCTCAGTGAGTACATGGTTTTGAGGACGACGAAGACCCCGAACAACGCTGAGGGTGCATCGGTCACCGCGACGGCGAGCATGCCGAAGATCAAGGTGAGGTGCACGACGCCCACTCGCATGAACCCGCGACTGGCCATAACCTCGAGCTGCCAGAACGACCATCGACGCAGGCCGGGAAGATCCACCAGAAAGTCGACCGCCAGGGCTATCAGCACCTGCAGACACCCGAATCCCACGCTGCGCCAGTCGATACCGATCATGGCTGCTTGGCCGTTGTGGGTGAGCAAGAGCAGGATGACCGCGAGGAAGAATCCGTGCGCCGCAGAGAAGACGAGGGTGGTGAAGAGGAACCCCTTGATGAAGGAGGTTCGGGAGTAACTCCGGTCCGGACCCGGCGCCTCGTACTTGAAATGTCCGCGACGCGGGCTCCACCGTTTGTGGAGGACGGCCCGGAGCCCGACGAACAGGGAGGCGGCGACGGTTTCGAACCAGTACACCGCGAGCGTGGTGCCCGGCGACCACCCACCGACGAACCAGCCGGCCAGAGGAATGGCATTGACCGCGATCATCGTGACCAGATGAAGGATCCGATTCATGGTCCCGGGGTCGTCTAACGTCGGGACATCGTTATGTGGGGCCACCGCTAGCTCAGTATGTTCACCGCACGGGCGAGCACCAGCGCGACTGTGGAGAGGGCCACCATGGATTGCAAGGTCATCAGCATCTTGGCCCAGCGTGACAGTGGCATGGTGTCGGTAGGGGAGAACGCGACGACGTTGGTGAAGCTCACGTACAGGTAATCGGGGAATTTTGGGCGCCAATCGGGCGGTGCGAGTTCAGGATTGGCCATCTGCGGAAACATGAAGTCCGGGTATGGCCGTTTGGTGGTGTGGCGTGCGAACGGCCCGCCGCGATCGAACTCCCAGTACCACATGCCGAACACGATCACGTTGGTGATGAAGATCGCCAGCCCGCTGCCGAGGAGCACCCGTGGGTTATCGCCCATCTGCCCGCTGACGATCTTGTAGTTCAGCAGTGCCGCCGAGATGGTGTTGTCGGCGGTAATCGCGGCAATCAGCAAGTACGTGGCCCACCGCCCGATGGTTGTCGATCGGGTGAGCCTTACCGGGTTCAGGATCACCAGCACCACCAGGAGTGCGAACTCAAGCGCGGGTAATGGCCAACGTGGTGTCAGGTTGAACTGCGGGGGTATGGACAGTTGGAGCCCGATCGCCGCAAGGAGCGCGATGAGAACTGGTATCCGACTTTCGGGCGCACCAGGACGCAGCCAAGATGGCAGGCGCTGTTCGGCGGCAAGCACGTCGTCGGTCACCTCGTGGGCAAGCCGCTCCATACGGTGCCCTCCGGGATATTCGGCGGCCGGTTCGCTTGGCGAAGACATGGGGATGTAATACACCCCGCGGTGAGAATCCGTTCAGTGAATGAGCGAGCCTGTGAGCCAGACGATGCTGGCTACGGCGGCGGCGGAGAGCACCGCGGTCGACATCGAGGCCATGAGCAACAGGCCGATCACGAAGACCATCGCACCGGCTCCGAGTGCGGACAGCTTGTAGACGGGCCACGCCACCCCGGCGACATCCACCGACCGCACCTCATGTGCCGCGCGCTCGAAGGTTGTCATGAATAAAGGATAAGCCTTATCGGGAAGTTTGGTCAACCGAACACGCACATCGTGGGTTATGAAACAAAGTCCTTGGGTAGGTTCGACGCAGGTCGCGTCCCCGGTGTTCGGCGTTATCGGCGTGAATTCTCGATAGGTAGAGCGATACAGTTGTCCGCATGCCAGTAACCGGTGAATACGAACCCAGTGGACTCGATTGGTCGCAGAAGCAGGTGGCCAAGATTCTCGAGAGCGGGACGACCGACGGCATCACCATTGCGGACATGCCGGTGATCCTCCTGACCACGCTCGGTGCCAAGTCGGGCAAGCTGCGCAAGATCGCGCTGATGCGGGTGGAGCACGACGGCGAGTACGCCATCGTCGCCTCGCTCGGCGGCGCCCCCAAGAACCCCGTCTGGTACTACAACGTGAAGGAAAACCCGCTCGTCGAGTTGCAGGACGGCAGCACCACGAAGGACTACCAAGCACACGAGGTGTCCGGCGACGAGAAGACGCAGTGGTGGGATCGTGCCGTCGAGGCCTACCCGCCCTACGCCGAATACCAGACCAAGACCGACCGTCAGATCCCGGTTTTCGTGCTGACGCCTGTCTCTTGAGTGCCAACCAGATGGTGACCGCCGCCGATATCGACGCCGCGGCCAAGCGCATCGATGAAGTGGTGCACCCGACTCCCGTTCAACATGCCGATCGGCTCTCGATGCTCACGGGCGCCAACGTGTATCTCAAACGCGAAGACCTGCAATCGGTTCGGTCGTACAAATTGCGCGGAGCTTTCAATCTCCTGATGCAGCTCAGCGACGAGGAGAAGGCCGCCGGCGTGGTGTGCTCCAGTGCCGGTAACCATGCCCAGGGCTTCGCGCTGGCGTGCAAGTCGATGGGCGTGCACGGGCGCGTCTATATCCCGAGCAAGACGCCCAAGCAGAAGCGGCAACGAATCATTTACCACGGCAACGGATTCGTGGAGCTGATCGCGGTCGGCCACGGCTATGACGAAGCGGCCGCCGCGGCCAAGGCCGATGCCGAACGTACCGGGGCCACCTTGGTACCGGCATTTGACGACGTGCGGACCATCGCAGGGCAGGGCACCATCGCTGCGGAGATCCTCGACCAGCTTGATGTCCAACCGGATGTTGTGGTGGTCCCGGTAGGCGGTGGCGGGTGTATCTCCGGGATCGTCACGTACTTGCGCGAGCGGGCACCACAGGTGCGGGTCGTGGGCGTTGAACCGGCGGGTGCCGCGTGTATGGCTGCGGCCATGCGTGCGGGCGGGCCGGTTCCACTCGAGCATGTGGACCCCTTCGTCGACGGCTGTGCGGTAAAGGTGGCCGGGACGATTCCGTATCGGTTGCTGGCCTCGGCGGGGGAGGCTCTCACGTTGATGACCGTCGACGAAGGTGCGGCCTGCACCGCGATGCTGGAGCTCTATCAGAACGAGGGGATCATCGCTGAGCCCGCCGGTGCGCTGTCGGTTGCCGCGCTGTCGGAGATGTCGATCGAGCCGGGATCCACTGTGGTGTGCCTGATTTCCGGTGGTAACAACGATGTTTCGCGGTACGGCGAGATCCTGGAACGCTCGCTGGTGCACCTGGGGCTCAAGCATTACTTCCTGGTTGATTTCCCGCAGGAGCCCGGTGCGCTGCGGCGTTTCCTGGGAGAGATACTCGGTCCGAATGACGACATCACACTGTTCGAGTACGTCAAGCGGAACAACCGCGAGATGGGTGCCGCGCTGGTGGGCATCGAGCTCAGTAACGCCGACGACCTGCCGGGCCTGGTGGCGCGGATGAGCGATTCCGATTTGGATATCGAACGGCTGGAACCCGATTCGCCGGCTTTCCGCTACCTGACGTAGCGGGACCGACTACCCGCTTTTACGCAGCACGATGAGGGCGCGATCCTGCACCCGCACGGCCTGGCCCGCGTCGATGAGGGCAGAGCACTTGCCGGTCGGTTCAGCGGTGTCCAGTACCGCGGTCCATTGGTTGGCGTAGTCGCCGTCGGGCGTCACAAAATCCAACGGTTCGTCATAGGCGTTGAAACACAACAAGAAAGAGTCGCCGGACACGCGCTCACCGCGCGCGTTGGGTTCGGGAATGGCCTCGCCGTTGAGGAAGACGGCGAGGCTCTTGCCGAAGCCGCTGTCCCAATCGGCGGTGGTCATTTCCTCGCCGGCGGGTGTCAGCCAGGCGATATCGCGTACTTCCTCGCCCTCCCGAATCGGTCGACCCGCGAAGAACCGGCGGCGCCGGAACACTGGGTGTTGTTTGCGCAGCGCGATCACCGACGTGGCGAATTGCAGGAGGTCGGCGTTGGTCTGGGCTAGTTCCCAATCCATCCAGGACAGCGGGGAGTCCTGGCAGTAGACGTTGTTGTTGCCCAGCTGGGTCCGGCCGATCTCATCGCCGTGCGAGAGCATGGGTGTGCCCTGGCTCAGCACCAGGGTCGCCAGGATGTTGCGCATCTGGCGGGCCCGCAGTGCGAGGACTTGCGGGTCATCGGTGGGCCCCTCCACACCGCAGTTCCATGAGCGGTTGTAGGTTTCCCCGTCCTTATTGTTCTCGCCGTTGGCCTCGTTATGTTTCTCGTTGTAGGACACCAAGTCCCGCAGCGGGAAACCATCGTGCGCGGTGACGAAGTTGATGCTCGCGCTGGGTCGGCGCCCGGTGGCCTCGTACAGGTCGGACGAGCCGGTGAGCCGGGAGGCGAACTCCCCGAGGGTGGCGGGCTGCCCACGCCAATAGTCGCGGACGGTATCGCGGAACTTGCCGTTCCATTCGGTCCACAGCCCGGGGAAGTTCCCGACCTGGTATCCGCCCTCGCCGATATCCCAGGGCTCGGCGATCAACTTGACCTGACTGACGATCGGATCCTGCTGCACCAGATCGAAGAACGCCGAGAGCCGGTCGACATCGTGTAGCTCGCGGGCCAGGGTGGAGGCCAGATCAAAGCGAAACCCGTCGACATGCATCTCGGTGACCCAGTAGCGCAGCGAGTCCATGATGAGCTGCAGCGTGTGTGGATTGCGGGCATTGAGGCTGTTACCGGTGCCGGTGTAGTCGGTGTACCGGGCGAGGTTGTCATCGTTGAGCTTGTAATAGGCGCGATTGTCGATGCCCCGGAAGCCCAGTGTCGGGCCGATATGGTCGCCCTCGGCGGTGTGGTTGTAGACAACGTCGAGAATGACCTCGATATCCGCCTCGTGCAGTGCGCGCACCATCGCCTTGAACTCCGCGACGGAGCCACCGGCGTGCGGTGAGGACGCGTATCCGGCATGCGGGGCCAGGAATCCGAAGGTGTTGTACCCCCAGTAGTTTCGCAGCCCGAGAGCGATCAGTCGGCTGTCGTGGAAGAACTGGTGCACGGGCATCAGCTCGATGGCAGTAATGCCGAGGGAATGCAGATGGTCGATTACCACCGGATGTGCCAGACCGGCGTAGGTGCCTCTGAGCTCTTCGGGAACGCCGGGATGCGTCTGCGTCATGCCCTTGACGTGGGCCTCGTAGATGACCGTCTCGTGGTAGGGAGTACGGGGGCGGCGATCAGAACCCCAGTCGAAGTACGGATTGATGACCACGGTGGTCATGGTGTGACCCAGGGAATCTCGCGCGAGAAGTACCTCGGTGTCGAGCGGTTCGGTCTGGTAGGAGATTAGTGGCGGCGAGACGGCGGGCGCATAGTCGAATTCGCCGTGGAAGGCCTTGCCGTAGGGGTCGAGCAGCAGCTTGCTCGGGTCGCAGCGGTGCCCGCTCGTAGGATCCCAGGGGCCGTGTACCCGGAATCCGTAACGCTGGCCGGGGGAGATGGTCGGCAGGTAGCAGTGCCAGACGTACCCGTCGACCTCGTCGAGGGATATTCGGGTTTCGGTGCCGTCCTTGGCGACTAGGCACAGCTCGACGGCGCTCGCGACCTCGGAGAACAAGGAGAAGTTGGTGCCTGCTCCGTCATAGGTGGCACCCAGCGGATAGGGGTTGCCCGGCCATACCTGAAGTGGTGGCAGGGTCATACTCATAGACCCTATCGGTCGCCCGCCGGGATCGCGCGGCTCACTGGCCCGGCGGAATCGGCCGCCACCACCCGGTGGCGATGGCGATCTGCCGCCCCAGCTCTTTGGTCATGGTGCGCATATAGGTGGCCGAGATGTGGTGAGAATCGTGATATACCAACACGTTTCCCTCTACAACCCGGCACTTGTCGGGTCGGCACACGGCGCGGGTCATGTCGAGGATCTTCAGCAGCGGGAACTGGTTCGCGATGGCGAGCGTCGGATTCACGTCGTCGAGCGCGCGGTTGCGATCCATGGCACATGAATCAGAGTTTCCACCCGCGGAAATGCAGTCTGCGGCGGCGTAGGTGGTGCCGTCCTTGTCGATGAGCCAGGGGGTGTCGCGCATGCCGAGAACCGGGATCCCGGCCTCGTCGAAGGCCGACCAGATACCTAAGTAGCTATCGGGCATCACGTCACCGTCGCCGAATGCCGAGCGCGGACGGGTAGTGGTGGTGAAGACGTACGCGGGGTGTTCCTTGATCAGCCGCGACATGACCTCGTCGACCCACTTCTTGCAATCGGGGTAGGGATCGTTGGATCCGGCGATACGGGGGACCTCTTCGGTGCTGAGCGGGCAGCCCATCTTGAGATAGGTGGTGACCTTGAAGTTGTGTTGCCGCCCCAAGACGTCTAGCGCGGTGATCCAGTGTTCGGCGTGTGATCCACCGGCAAGAGCGATGGTTCGGGTGGCATGCGGATTGCCGTAGGTACAGCTGATTACCGCACGGTTTCGGAAATCGCTGATGCAGTCCTGCTCGGTGGTGATCGGCAAGTCGTCGGAGGCTTCCAGCGTGGTAGGCCGCATCGGCAGATCGGGCACACGGTCGCCGTATAGCAGCGCCCCCGCGCCCGGATAGTCGCGCGGGCGTAGACCGGAGAGTTCCTTGCCGTTCGAGCGTTGCACCGTGACGTGTTCGAGCCACGTGAACGAGGTCGCGGTGAGTGCGACAGCCATCAGGACGATCGACGTGCCGAGCGCCAGCGTGGGGCGACGCAATCGGACCCACACCGTCGAGGATTTGGGCGAGACCCTCGGGTAGCGCAGGGGCGTCTCGACGAACTTGTTCGTCAGATATGCCAGCGCCAGCGACACACCGAGAATGGCCGCACCCTCCCACAGCGACACCTTGGGTTCGCCGCTGAAGACCATCCAGTACACCAGCAGTGGCCAGTGCCACAGGTACAGCGAGTAGGCCAGCGAGCCCAGCTCGACCGGTGGCCGGGTGGCGAGGAATCGATTGATCACCGGTGGAGAGGTGTCGGCCGGCAAGTTCGCCGCCGACAAGATGAGGATCAGCGTGGCGACGACGGGCACCAGCGCTAGTGGGCCCGGGAATTCGCGGACGCCGTTGATGAACGCGCCGCAGGACAGGATCGCCGCGAGGGCCGCGATGCTGAGGACCTGGCGAAGCCACATCGGCCAGCGCGTACCCGCTACCAACGCGCCAACCAGCACGCCCAGCAGCAACTCCCAAGCCCGCGCGAACGTGTTGTAGTAGGCGAGCGACTGAAAGTCGATATGGGCGTAGATCGCGTACGCGAAGGATGCGACGGCCAGACCCGCGATCACAGTGATGAGCACCGGGCGGATGAATCGGCCGAGCGGTTTGCGCAGAATGACGGCCAGCAGATACACCACCGCCAGAAAGCCGACGTAGAACTGTCCCTGCACCGACATCGACCAGAGGTGTTGCAGCGGGCTCACCGACTCGCTGGCCGCCAGATAGTCGGCGGCGGTGTTGGCGAGCTCCCAGTTCTGGTAGTAGCCGAGACTGGCCAAACTCTGTTCGGCGAACGTCTCCCATCTGGTTTCCGGTTGCACCAGGACGGTGAGTACGGCGCAGGCCGCCAGCACCAGGATGAGAGCCGGGAGCAGGCGCCGGACCAGTCGTTTCAAGACCGGCACCGGGTTGAGTGACGCTCCCTGTGTGGTCGCTGTGCGAAGTAGCTTGCTGCCGTAAAAAAAGCCGGAGAGGGTTAAGAAAACGTCAACTCCACCTGATACCCGGCCGAACCACACGTGAAATACCGCGACTAAGAAGATTGCCACGCCGCGCAGGCCGTCAAGGTCGTAGCGATGAAATGCCTTGTTGACCTTGGGTTTTGGGGTGGCGTCTATCGCCGCGGCGGGTGGCACCTCGGGATCGGTCATTGGTTTGGTTGCTGAGACGAAGAACATTTTCGCCCCCAATGTACCCATGGTTGCCGAGAGTCTCGTCAGTTGTGCACTTACGGCGTGTGCGCCCCGAGGCGGATGGCTGCATATCGCTCGCCTGTGACAGGCTCGACAACTGTGCCGAGGTTGACACCAGATGAGGTCGGAGCCGTCGATGCTGCGCATGTATGGCATCCGTACAGCAGGATTGGCGACCCGATGCGACCGCTGGTGGTGACCGGCGCACGCGGGCCGAACATGACCGTGGTGCGCGCCGGCGAACAGGTCGAGGTGCTCGACGGGATGAGCTCATGGTGGGCGTGTATCCATGGCCACGGACACCCGGCACTGGACCAGGCGGTGACCGCGCAGTTGGCCTCGATGAGTCATGTCATGTTCGGTGGGCTCACCCACGAACCCGCCGCGCGGCTGGCGCAGCTGCTCGTGGAGCTCACGCCGCCCGGCCTGGAAACGGTGTTCTTCAGTGACTCCGGATCCGTGTCGGTGGAAGTGGCGATCAAGATGGCGCTGCAGTACTGGCGCAGCCTGGGACTGCCCGCCAAACACCGTCTGATGACCTGGCGTGGGGGTTATCACGGCGACACCTTCACCCCGATGAGCGTGTGCGACCCAGACGGCGGTATGCATTCGCTGTGGTCCGGCGAGTATTCGGTGCTGGCCAAGCAGATCTTCGCCGACCAGGTTCCCAGTGCATACGACGACGTGTACATGACGCGCTTCGAAGCGGAGCTGTCGGAGCACGCCGCAGAACTTGCCGCCGTCATCGTGGAACCGGTGGTCCAGGGCGCCGGTGGCATGCGGTTCCACGATCCGCGCTATCTGTCGGACCTGCGCGCCATCTGTGACAGGCACGGCGTACTGCTCATTTTCGATGAGATCGCGACCGGATTCGGGCGCACCGGCGAGCTGTTCGCCGCCGATCACGCGGACGTAAGCCCCGACATCATGTGCGTCGGCAAGGCGATGACCGGCGGCTATCTCACCTTGGCCGCCACGCTGTGTACCGGCAAGATCGCACGCACTATCAGCGACGGCCCGGTGGGCGCGCTCATGCACGGCCCGACTTTCATGGCCAACCCCTTGGCGTGTTCGGTGGCGGTCGCATCGATCGAGCTGCTGCTCTCCGGGGATTGGAAGTCACGAATCGCGGAGATCTCCGCGGGACTACGTGAGGGCCTGGCACCTGCCGCCGATCTCGACGGTGTCGCCGATGTGCGGGTCTGCGGGGCGATCGGCGTCATCGACATGGAGCTCCCGTTGGGGACGCGCGGCATGCAGATCGCTACGGACGCGGCGCTGGATGCGGGGGTGTGGCTGCGCCCCTTCCGGACCTTGATCTACACCATGCCGCCCTACATCTGCGGTGATGACGAGATCCGCCGGATCACCGATGCGATGGTGAGCGCGGCGACCGCTGTCGGGGTTGCATCGCAGGGGGCGAGCGCAGTGACCGGAAAATGAACCCCGTGCGCTAACCTGAACACCGTTCAGGAGAGGAGGCCCGGTGGGTCCGACATCACCGCTTGCCTGGCTGGCCGAGGTCGAGCGTCAGCGTGAAGCCGCGGGATTGCGTCGACGGCTCCGTACCCGCAGTGCGGCCGAGCCCGAGATTGACCTGGCATCCAATGATTACCTGGGCCTGGCGCGACACCCGCAGGTCATCGACGCCGGCATCGAGGCATTGCGGCTGTGGGGCGCCGGATCCACAGGATCGCGCCTGGTCACCGGCAATACCGAGCTGCACGAGGAGCTCGAGCACGAACTGGCGACCTTCATGGGCGCCGAGTCTGCGCTGGTGTTCTCATCCGGATACACCGCCAATCTCGGTGCGGTGGTGGCACTTTCAGGACCTGGAACGCTCATTGTTTCCGACGCGCGCACCCACGCCTCGTTGATCGACGCGTGTCGGCTGTCGCGGGCGCGGGTGGTCGTGACCCCGCACCGCGACGTGCAGGCGGTCGCTCAAGCCCTGGCGCAGCGCCCCGAGAAGCGCGCGTTGGTGCTCACCGACTCGGTCTTCAGTGCGGACGGTGCGCTGGCGCCGTTAAACGAGCTTCACGCGGTGAGCCACAGCCATGGCGCGGTCCTACTGGTTGACGAGGCGCACGGGCTGGGGGTGCGCGGAGTCGGGGGACGTGGCCTGGTGGCCGAGGCCGGTCTTTCAGGTGCCGACGATCTCGTCGTGACCGTCACACTCTCCAAGGCGCTGGGCAGCCAGGGCGGGGCAGTCCTGGGACCCGAGGCGATTCGTGCCCACCTCATCGACGCTGCTCGCCCGTTCATATTTGATACCGGGCTGGCTCCGGCCGCGGCCGGAGCGGCACTGGCGGCTTTGCGGTTGATGGCTGTGGAACCCGAGCGAGTGCAAGCCGTCCTCGATCACGCCGCCACGTTGGGCGATTGGTGCGGGTTGGCGCATCGGCCGGAATCGGCAGTGGTGCCGGTGATTCTCGGTGATCCCGAGATCGCGTTCAACGCGGCCAAAGCATGTCTTGAGCAAGGTGTTCGGGTGGGCTGCTTCCGCCCGCCATCAGTTCCCGAGGGGCAGTCGCTGCTGCGCCTGACGGCCCGTGCCTCGCTCACCGAGGCCGATATGGACCGCGTGCGCGAGGTGCTCGCCGACGTGCTGGCACTGGCCCGACAGTGACCGTCCTGCTGGTCACCGGGACATCGACCGGGGTGGGGAAGACCGTGGCGACGGCGGCGTTGGCCGCCGCGGCGGTGAGCCAGGGAATCACGGTGACGGTCTGCAAGCCGGTTCAGACCGGCGACGACCGTGACGCCGACGAGGTTGCCCGATTGTCGGGTGTGACCCGGGTCGAGACGTTCGCGTCCTATCCCGAGCCGCTCACGCCGGTCGTTGCGGCCAATCGGGCCGGTATGCGGCTGCTGGATCGGGTGGAGATGGCGCAGGCGATCTATCGGTTGGATCGTCCGGGTGCACTCACGCTCGTCGAGGGCGCCGGGGGACTGTTGGTCGAGCTGGGCGCCGACGGGGTGACCCTGCGCGATCTGGCGATTTATCTCGACGCGCCGGTACTGGTGGTCACTACGGCAGATCTCGGCACCCTCAACCACACCGCCTTGACAATGGAAGCCCTTGCAGCACAGTCGGTTCCTTGTGCGGGGCTGGTGGTGGGGAGTTTCCCGGCGGAGCCCGATTTGGCGCAACGGCTCAATCGTGACGACTTGGCGAGCCACTTCAAGACGCCTGTGCGCGCCGTGGTTCCGGAGGGGGCATCACGTTTGATGCCTGCGGTGTTTAGCGAGATGAGCGTTGCGCTCTTCGATCCTCAGTGGGTGGCCGAGCTCGTGGCCTCTAACTGATCGTGCTGGACTGACGGGCCAGTTGACCGATTCCGTCGACCAGAAGGCGGACCCCGAAACCGAACTGTGCGGTGGGGTCGGCGAGGCCTGTGCCGTCCGCGAGAAATGATTGGCCGTCTTCGAGTGCCCCGGCCGAGTCCCATTGCAGTCTGGACTGTTCGTCGGCGACATACCCCAGCACGTAGTAGGTGATGCTGCGGGCGGCGAGTTTGGCAGGAATCACTTCCAGCCCCGCGGTCACGGCGGCATCGGCAAGGCGTCCGAGCACCGTGATCATGTGGGACGTCTGCCCGGAGGCGAAACTCGCCGACACCAGTTCGGCCCCGTCCTTGTGCGAGAGCAGCGCATCGCGCAGCGCGGTGCATAGAAACTCAATGCGCAGCTGCCAGGCCGAGTCACGGCGATCTGTTTCGGCCAGTGGCGCCAGCACGTGGTCGGCGACAGCGCCGAGCAACTGCTGCTTATTCGCGAAATGCCAGTACAGGGCGCTGGGCGCGATATCGAGCTCGCGGGCCAGTCGGCGCATGGTCAGGTCCGCGATCCCGTAATCGTCGAGGATCGCGGTCGCCCTGTGGACCAGGTCGTGTCGGTTCAGCGGGGACGAACGCCCCGCCTTGTTTGGCTCACTGATGGCCATACTCTAACCTGAACACCGTTCAGGATGAGATCGACGTGAGGAGCGCTGCGTGACGCAAGCAGCCGAAGTAGGCACCGTGGCGGAGGGTACCGACCGCGACATACTGGCGATCGCCCGTGAGCAGGTCCTCGAGCAAGGCGTTGGCCTGACCCAGGACCAGGTGCTGAGGGTGCTCCAGCTTCCCGACGACCGGCTGGAAGAGCTGCTCGCTCTCGCTCACGACGTCCGGATGCAGTGGTGCGGCCCGGAGGTCGAGGTCGAGGGCATCATCAGCCTCAAAACCGGTGGTTGCCCCGAGGACTGCCATTTCTGTTCGCAGTCCGGTCTATTCGCATCCCCTGTACGCAGTGCCTGGCTCGATATTCCGAGCCTGGTCGAGGCCGCCAAGCAGACCGCGAAGTCCGGCGCGACCGAGTTCTGCATCGTGGCGGCCGTCCGCGGACCCGACGAGCGGCTGCTCGCTCAGGTTGCGGCCGGTATCGAAGCCATTCGCAACGAGGTCGACATCCAGATCGCCTGCTCGCTGGGCATGCTTACCCAGGAGCAGGTAGACCGCCTGTCGGCGATGGGCGTGCACCGGTACAACCACAACCTTGAAACCGCCAAGTCGCACTTCCCGAATGTGGTGACCACCCACAGCTGGGAGGAGCGCTGGGACACCCTCAGGATGGTCCGCGAAGCCGGCATGGAGGTCTGCTGCGGCGGCATTCTCGGCATGGGTGAAACCTTGGAGCAGCGCGCCGAATTCGCCGCGAACCTGGCGGAGCTGGAACCCGACGAGGTTCCGCTGAACTTCCTGAACCCGCGCCCCGGAACGCCTTTCGGCGATCTGGAGGTGCTCCCGGCCTCGGACGCGTTGCGTGCCGTCGCCGCATTCCGTCTGGCGCTGCCGCGAACCATACTGCGGTTCGCCGGCGGGCGTGAGATCACCCTGGGTGATCTGGGCGCCAAGCAGGGCATTCTGGGCGGTATCAACGCCGTCATCGTCGGCAACTACCTGACGACACTGGGCCGTCCGGCCGAGGCGGACCTGGAGCTGCTCGTTGATCTGCAGATGCCGATCAAGGCACTCAACAGCAGCCTGTGACCAATACTCTCTATGTGATGGGTACCGAACCGGTGAACGCCGGTGAGTACAACGTGTACACCGGGGCGAAAATCGAGGGCTCGACCGGGTTGTCCATGCCGACGGCCGCACAGTTGGGCTTGGAGCCTCCTCGGTTCTGTGCGGCATGCGGACGACGGATGATCGTGCAGGTTCGTCCCGACGGCTGGCGCGCCAAATGTTCGCGTCACGGCGAGGCGGACTCCAAGCAGCTCGAGCAGCGATGAGCGCGAGCGAAGAGCATCAGGTTTCGATGAGCGCGAGCGAAGAGCATCAGGTCCCGATGAGCGTCGTGGATCAGGCTGCCGCTCCGCGCCTTTCGCATCTTCGCGCCGCAGCACTCGTCTTCGGCGGACTTACCGCTGCCGGCGCGTTGGTGGGGGCGTTGTGGAGCGTAATCGCTCCGGGCGCACACGGAGCCATCGCCGACACCCGCGATAACGGCCGGGTGTTTGTGCATCTGGGCAACCAGGCAGACAATTTCTTTATTGCCACCACCATGCTGACCGGGATGTCCGCGGTGGTGGCCGTAATCGTGTCGGCTGCCGCCTGGCAATGGAGGGCGCATCGCGGCCCGATGATGGCGTGTGCGATTACCTTGGGTGCCTTGGCATCCTCGGCGGTGGCGGCGGGAGTCGGCGCCGCACTGGTCCGATTGCGTTATGGCGCATTCGATATCGCAGCCGCTCAGCTCGAAGAGGGGCACCGGATCAAGTACGTCGTGGAAGCTCCCGCGGTGTTCTACGGTCACACGCCGACCCAAATTGCCGTCACGCTCGCGCTGGCCCCGTGCCTCGCGGCGGTCATCTACATGTTCTGTGTAGCCGCCTGTGCGCGTGACGATCTCGACGCCTGGCCACCCGCACCGACGCCCCTCTATCGGGCCCCGGTGACCTTGCCGCCCGTGGAAGGCGCTAACTCGACGGCCTAGGTTGTTTCGAGGTGCAGTGAGCGCGCGGTCGCCCGAACTGAATCACTAACCGCCGCTGTATCCCAGTCGACATCTCCGATGCTGGGGATTGCCTTGATCATCGTGGTCTGCCACGACGTCCGCCATTGATCGGGAAAGCAGCGTTGCAGGAGGTTAAGCATGATGGGGACTGCGGTGGATGCGCCCGGAGATGCACCGAGTAGTCCCGCGATGGTGTCATCGGCGCCGACGACGAGTTCGGTGCCTTGTTGAAGCACTCCGACACGTCGGGGATCGGGGGTAATGAGCTGCGCTCGTTGACCTGCTGGGATAAGTTCCCAATCGCCAGGATTGGCGTCCGGGTAGTACCGACGCAACTGCGCTAGCCGTTGTCGTGAGCCCGCCGCGAGTTGGGCGATGAGATATCTGATCAGTGCCAGATTCTGGATGAGTGCGGCCGCGATTACGTGCACGTTGTGCCAGCGCACGGTCGTGAAGAACTCGGTCCATCGCCCGTGTTTCAGCAGCCTGGTGCTGAACGTCGCATACGGCCCGAACATGAGATACGGCAGACCCTCGACAATGCGTTTGTCTAGGTGCGGTACCGACATCGGTGGTGCCCCGACGGGGGCTTGCCCGTACACCTTGGTCCGGTGCTGGCCGGCAACGATGGGGTCCTCGCACCGCAGGAATGCGGCGCCGACGGGCAAAACCGCGTATCCGCGCACCTCGGGAAGGCGTGCTCGTTGTAGTAATCGCAGCGCCTGTCCGCCAGCGCCGACGAACACTGTGCGCCCACGGATCATGTAGTCGCCGTCGCAGTTTCGACCAGTCACGATCCAGGAACCGTTGCCGGTCCGGTTGAGGGCGCGGACCTCGTGGCCCAGGTGTACGTGACCGCCGCGGTCGGTGATGATCCGAGTAAGTCCCCGGGTGAGCGCACCGAAGTCGATATCAGTCCCGTCGGGGTGGTGGGTGGCGGCGATGGGCTCACCCGGTACGCGTCCGCGCATCACCAGTGGTGCCCATTGGTCGATGGTGGTGGGATCCTCGGTGAACTGCATGCCGGTGAACATCGGATCAGCGGACAGCGTTTCGTATCGTCGTCGCAGATAGTCGACATCGTCGCGTCCGAAGACCACCGCCATATGCGCGGCGGAGTGAATGTACGCATCCGGATCCAGCAGCGCGTTGTCGGCAAGGTAGGACCACCACTGGCGGCTGAGATGAAATTGTCGAGCGATCGCCGTGGGCTTCGCACCGTCTGCGGGATCTGGCATGTAGTTGAGCTCGCAGAATCCGGTGTGCCCGGTGCCCGCATTGTTCCAGGGATCGCTGCTTTCGGTGGCCAGCGCATCGGCCCTCTCCAACAGCACAATTCGCCACTCGGGTGCCAGTATCGACAGCATCGAGCCCAAGGTGGCAGACATGATGCCGCCGCCGATCAGCACGACATCGGCATCTTCGTGAGATACGCGGGGAGCCTTCCGGGATCTGGTCATACAGCCACCATCTACCGCCGACATTCGTTCCGTCCAATGAATGATTGGAGGAGTAGCATCCGATAATGGATAGTTGGACATCGCAGCTCGCACCACAGTTGCGGGCCCTGGTTGAGCTGGCTGCCCATGACGGGCATATGACTCAGGCGGCGGTCGCACTCGATATTCCGCAGTCATCGATGAGTCGACGGATTCACGCGTTGCAGACGGCTCTGGGAGTGCCACTGCTCATTCATGACGGCAGAACAGTGCGCCTCACACCCGAGGCGCAACGTCTGGCTTTGCGTGCGCGTGAACCACTTGCCGAACTAGACCAGACACTTGCCGAGCTCAGCGGCGACGCGGATCCGGAGCACGGCACTGTGCGCTTCGGGTTCCCCCTCACGATGGGCTCGGGTCACGTCCCCGACCTTCTCGCCGCCTTCCGGCATCGACACCCAGGCATCCGAGTACGCCTCAAGCAGGCACACGGCACCGAACTCGGCGCAGAGCTGCTGACCGGCCACCTCGACCTGGCCATCGTGATTCCGGCACCCGAGCGCCTGCACCACACCACAATCGGCACCCAACACATCCATGTCGCGGTGCCCGCAGACCACCGACTTGCCGTCGCCACCGAACTACATCTGGACGAGTTGGTGGGCGAAACCTTCATCGCCAACCCGCCCAGCTACAACCTTCGCCAACTCACCGAAACATGGTGCCGTGAAGCGGGATACACCCCGAATATCGCCATCGAAGTCAGCGAATTCGGCACCATCCGTGAACTCATCAGTCGTGGCCTTGGTATTGCGCTGTTGCCTCATGACGACCGCACTCCACCCGGTATTACCGAAGTACCGCTCGCCGGCAGTGGTTATCGCCGTTCTATCGCTCTGGCGTGGGGAACAACCACCCGCGCAGCATCCACCTGTCGACTGAACGACTTTCTACTCCAACACTTCTCGCCGAGCGCCGTCAACAATGTAGTGACAACCAACGACTAATCGTGGCTGCCCGCTCCCGACTTGGAACCGTCGCCACCGGATTTGGGCGAGCTACTCGCGGCGCCCGAGGGCTTGCTCGTAGAGTCGTGCGTTGATGTGGTGCCCGCTGACTTCGTATCTGAGGTCTTCGTGTCGGAAACCTTTGTCGTGGTATCCGGCGTCGTGGCCGCCGAAGATTTGGACGCTGACGAAGAGGGCCCGGACGATGTGGTCCCGGGTGAGTCACTCTTGCCCGTAGTGGATTGCCCGGTCGTCGATTGTGACGCTGAACCGCGGACGGTGCCCTGCGCGCTGACGGTGCCATGCTCAGTGGTGCTAGGGGCGGGGACCTTCGGCTTGACCTTGGTCACGACTCCGGCGGATGGCTTGGCGTCCTTCCCTGAATCCTTAGCATCCCCGGTGTCTTTCGTCGGCGTGGTGCCCTTGGTCGTTTCGCCGGGCGATCCCTTCGCGCCAATCACCGCTCCGGATGGTGCGCCGTCTTTGGGGGAGTTCTGCGTACCGTCGGCAGCGGCATCCTTGACGTCCTCTTTGTCCGCCTCTTTGGTCTTCTCTTCCTTGGCGACGGCACCTGTGTTCTTGTCCTTGACGTGTGCCGTGGCCTCGGCGGAATCCTTCGCGGCCTGAGTGTCTGAGGGTGTCCTGGTGTCGGAAGCGACACTCGTTGCGGTGTTCTTAACGTCTTCTTTGGTTGAATCCTTCGCAGATTCCGTGCCCGGTTCTGTAGTGGTTTCTGCTTCGGTAGCGGGCTTTTCGGCGCTCACCAGCGCGTGCTCGAGTTTGGGCAGACCCAGTGCATCGGCGAAGTGTGCCTGCGCATCCTTGATGGCCTTGGTGATCGGCGCCAATGCCTCATGAATGTCGGCGGGCAGAGCGCTGACGGCGTTCGGCGCTGCCTGGGCGGCGAGACCGGGAAGCGGTGGCAGTGGCGGCAGGAAATAACGCGCTTCTGCCCACGCGAAATTGATGACGGAGTTGACGATGGCGCCGCCGAACTGCCCGAACGAATTGACGATGTTGGAGAAGCTGGGGTCGTTGATGATCGGGTTGACGAGGTTGTAGACGAAGCTGTTCGCGATGGGGCGAACGAGATTGTCGTAGACGATGCCGATCTGTGCACTGACCAGTCCGCCGATCACGGGAACAAATCCGGCGCCCCACTGCGCCAGGTCTACGCCGTAATCCACCCAGTATTGGATGAACTGGTAGGCCTGATCGATGCCGTTGGTGATCGAGTTCGCGACACCGGGTACGGGCGCGACCGCGGCAGAAATGCCGGATCGCGACGGCGCACCGATGGCGGCAGGGGACTGGGCCGCTGCTGTACGCGGCGACACCGAGGGTGCGAGCTGGGTGATCGGGGCAAGCCCATGTGGGTTTGTCGACACGTTCGCCGCCTCGGAGGCGACGGATGGCAGCGCGAATCTCAGCGCCCTGACCGCGCTCGGTGAGGTGTCGGCGACCCGCGGCGTGAATGCGAACGAGCTCAGCCGAATCGAAGCGGATCGGATATCGGGCAGTGAGATTGCGTGCGGTGCGGGCCGGATGACCGTCGGTGCGACGACCAAGGTAGTAACGGCGATAGCGGCCATGCCCGCCTTGAACAATGGATTGGCAGTCCGGTCCATCTCACTCCTCTGTAGGTATCGAAGCAGCGTACGTGGCAGCGGCGGACGAATCGCGAACCCGTGTGACCCGGTGTCGGCCAGCAATGTGACAACGATGGTGTCCAATTGCGTTGCAGGGCTGTGTAGCTGGTGCAATTTTCGTCGCTACCTTCGCAGCATGCCCTGATAGTCCTTGGTATGAACGTTATCGTGGATGCTGAATCGCGTCGTGGAGCCTGCCCGGGAAAGCATGTGGGCCACGGATTCTGGCAAATGTCCGATAGCTCGGGCGCCCTGTATAACTGCCCACACACCAAACCGGCTGCTTGGGACTATGGTCTTGGCTGCGGTGAGTGCCATTCGGCGACTGCCCCGTACGTATTCGGCCAACGCGGATTCATACGCTGGATAGGCCAGTGTGTGATCGCCTGCGGCGGTGGCGATTTCTCCAGCCAGCACATATGCACCGACGACCGCGAGGCTGGTGCTGCCACCCACCGCAGGGCCGGGGCAGTAACCGGCATCGCCGACGAGTGTCACTCGACCCTTTGACCAGGTGTCCATTCGGAGCTGGGTGATGGAGTCCATGTAGAACACTTCGGACTCGCTGACCGCGGCGAGTAGCCGTGGCACTTCCCAGCCAAAGTTCTGGTAAACCGCATGTAGGAGCGTCTTTTGTCGATCGAAATCGCGGTGGTGGTACTCCAGTGGTTCGGGTGGCCGGAAAAGGAAGATCGCTCGGGCATCGGGAAGCTGGGCGGCGCTATACATGCCTGCAATCCGGTTGACCTGCAAGGACATTAACGAACGGTCGCGTAGGCCGAGGTAGTTGGGTATCGATGCGACTGCCAGGTACTCGCCAAGCCAATGTGCGTAGGTGGATTCGGGGCCAAAGACCAAGCTCCGAACGTTCGAGTGCAAGCCATCTGCGCCGATGACAAGGTCGAACCGACGATCGGATCCCTTCTCGAAGGTGACGTCGACTCCGGTACCGTCCTGCGATAGCGAGGTTATGGAGTCATCGAAGATGTACTCCGCAGTGGAAAGGCTAGCGTTGTAAAGGATCTCGCTGAGTTCGTCGCGCATGATTTCCACGTGACGTTGCGACACCGAGGCGAATATCCCTCCTTGGGGGATCTCAACCACACCTGGGTGACCTTCCCGATGCATCGCGATGATCGCGGCGCCTGTCTCGTGGGCCATAATCGATTCGAGGACGCCCATCTTCTCGACAATGTCCATGGCCGGCTTGAAGAGATCGACGGCGTGCCCACCGGTCTTCCGGAGCGTTGGCGCACGTTCGACGACCGCTACGTCAAATCCGTAGCGGGCCAGCCAAAAGGCCAGTGTGGGGCCGGCGACGCTAGCCCCGGAAATGAGTATCCGCATGGCTTCTCCTTACTTAACGATCGGTAAGTAAAATCGAGCATACTGCTTACCGACCGGAAAGTCAGGGGCTATCATCGGGAGATGGCCCCAGAAGCATCCGTGGCGACAAACACCCGGGAGCGCATCCAGGAGGTCGCGCGAGATCTCTTCGCCGAACGCGGATTGCGCAATACCAGCCTGCAGGACATCGCGGCATGTCTGGAGATCACCAAACCCGCTCTGTACTACCACTTCTCATCACGGGACGAGCTGGTCAGGAGCATCGTTCAGCCCATGGTGGATGATCTGGATGCCTTTCTGGCCACCAGTGGTTCCGGGGACACGCGCCAACTGCTTGAGGGCTACTTCGACGTGCTGTGGAAGCATCGAGTGGTCATGGGCATCATCGTTCGTGATTTGGCCACCATGGGGCAGTTCGAACTGGGCGAGTGGATGATCGAATGGCGACGCAAGCTGATCGCGCTGCTTGCGGGCAGTAAGCCGTCGGTGGTGCAGATGATCCGCGCCACCGTTGCGCTCGGCGGCTTATCTGATTGCACCATCGAGTACGCGGACCGGTCGCATCGGCAGGTCAAGAAGGCTGCGGTGGACGCGGCCATTGCCGCGCTGGAAAGCTGAACGGGCGTTAGAGAGAACGTCCGCTGATCACCTTGGCGCTGAGCCAGCCGAGCTTGAGTAGGCCGAAGTAGGTCGAGGGCTTGAACGCCAGCGGCCAGCTCGTCCGGCGCGGGCCCGAGGGCAGAGTTTCACCGGTGAACCGTGCACCCAACCACGCCAGCGACATGGGCGCGGACATGGGATGCAGCAGCATGTGCTCATTGAGCAGATCGCGGTGGTAGGTGACGTTGGCGCCGCCGCCGCAGTAGGTATCGGCGAGCTCGTCGATGCACGACGCCGAGATGATCTCGTCATGCGCTGCCTGAATGATGAGGACAGGCGGGGTGGGCACCGTCTTACCGAGCTTGATGCTCTCGAAGACATGCTGCACCTCGGGTGTCTCGAGGAGCTGGTCCAGCGGCTGGTCCACCAGATCGTCCATGTCTTTGAAGGCCATGGCGACGATGGCCTTCAAAGTCGGCATTTCCTCGAGTCGCGCGAGGAACTCCTTGCCCTGGGGTGTCGCGTGCTCGTCGATCACTCGCTCGAGGCCGGGGTAGACATGCGATAGCGCCGTGACCACGAGGCCCGGCAGCGCGGCGAAAAGTCCACCGTTGAGTCGGCGAAAGGTATGTCCCAAGTCGCCCACGGGTGAGCCGAGCACCGCACCGACGATGTCGAGATCGGGTGCGTAATCAGCGCTGACCTCCGCTGCCCAGGCAGTGGCGAGCCCTCCGCCGGAATAGCCCCACAGTCCGATGGGCGCCTGTCGGGACAGGCCGAGCCGGTCGCAGTTCAGGGCTGCCCGAATTCCGTCGAGGGTCCGGTATCCGGGTTCTTCAGGTGCACCCCAGATTCCGTCGACGCCTTCGTGATCGGGCACCGATACCGCCCAGCCCCGATCGAGGATCGCCGCGATCAGTAGCAGTTCGAACTGCGCGAAGGAGCCCAGAGCGTGCGCGCCGCGGCGCAAGGCATACGAGGGAAAACAGCGGTCGGTGACAGCATCGATGGCGCATTGGTACGACACGATCGGCACTGGTGTCATCGGATCGGTGCCAGTCGGTGTGAGCACGGTGGTGACTGCGGCATCCGCGTGCCGATTGAGGTCATTGCTGCGGTGCAGCAGCTGTGTTGCGGTGAACCGCTGGGGAATCACGCCGAGGAATGCGATTTCGACTTCACGAGTGCGCAGCACCGTGCCCGGGGCGGCGTGCTCGAATCCGCGCGGCGGGAGATAGAACGGGTCCTCAGTGGGTAGGAGAGGGCGCCCGCTGCGCTCGATCACCTGGTGGGGCGGCTCGCCGATCCACTTGACGTCACCGGATGTCGCCAGTTCATGGGGTGCCATGCCTGCGCTCCCTTCAAGGTCCTCGGCATTCATACCCTAAGGAGACTTTAAGAGGCTAGTCGGGTCAGCTGGGAGGGCGTAGTGCAGCAAACTCATCGGTGACTCGGTACCGGTCATCGGTGAATCGATAGAGGGCGGCCGGACGACCTCCGCTGCGCCCCGATCGCGCGGTGGTCCCGGTGGGGGTGAGCACCCCGCGTCGCACCAGCACGCGTTGCAGGTTGGTGGCGTCCACCGGATATCCCAGCGTGGCGCAGTAGATGTCACGAAGTGTCGAAAGCGTGAATTCCTGTGGTGCCAACGTAAATCCGATGTTCGTGTAGGACATTTTAGCCGCCAGGCGGGTATGCGCGTGCGCGACCATCACGTGGTGATCGAAAGCCATCTCGGGCAGATTGCTCACTCGATGCCACTGGGTATCGGCGGGCAGCTCGGGGGTGGCGGGGAAGGGGACAAGCCCGAGGAATGTCGAGGCAATCGTGCGTGGACCGGGCACGCGGTTCGGTTCAGAAAACACGGCCAGTTGTTCGAGGTGTGCTAACTCACGCACGTCCACCTTCTCGGCCAGTTGTCGCCGAATCGATGAGGGAAGGTCCTCGTCGGTGCGGACCTGGCCGCCGGGGAGTGCCCAGGCACCGCGGTGCGGTTCGCGTGCACGTTGCCACAGCAGCACGGCGAGCTCGGGATTGTCTGTGCTGGCTGTGTTGTCTCTGAAGTGACGTACTTGGAACACCACGGCTAACACTTCGTGTTCGGTGCTAGTATGGACCATGTTTTCGATCATAAGTCGAAAACCTCGGTCGACCAAACCCAGCCCGACGGCGGACCGAGACCCGAGAACGCGAGGAGGCGGCCATGACGGCAGCTGACGTGGTACTTGACGGTGTGATCGACGGCCCCGGTGGATACACCGGCGTGGAAGGCGATGCACGCTGGGCCGAGCAGGTGCGCCGGCTGGCCGATCAGCGCGGTGCCACATTGCTTGCGCACAACTACCAGCTCCCGGAAATCCAGGACGTGGCGGACCATGTCGGCGACTCGCTGGCGCTCTCGCGCATCGCCGCGGAGGCGCCCGAAGACACCATCGTGTTCTGCGGTGTTCATTTCATGGCCGAGACGGCCAAGATCCTCAGCCCGGATAAGACGGTGCTCATCCCGGATCAACGCGCCGGGTGCTCGCTTGCCGACTCCATTACCGCTGACGAGCTGCGGGACTGGAAGGCCGAATTTCCCGACGCCGTCGTGGTCTCGTACGTCAACACCACAGCGGCCGTGAAGGCGCTCACCGATATCTGCTGCACCTCCTCGAACGCGGTCGACGTGGTTGCGTCGATCGACCCGGACCGCGAGGTGCTGTTCTGCCCGGACCAGTTCCTGGGTGCACACGTCAGGCGGGTGACCGGCCGCCAAAACCTGCACATCTGGGCGGGCGAATGCCACGTGCACGCTGGAATCAACGGTGACGAACTTGCGGGACAGGCACGCGCACACCCGGACGCCGAGCTGTTCGTGCACCCCGAATGCGGTTGCGCGACATCTGCTCTGTACCTCGCTGGTGAGGGTGCCGTGCCCGAGGACCGGGTGAAGATCCTCTCGACGGGCGGAATGCTCGACGCCGCCCGCGCGACGAGTGCACGAGAAGTGCTGGTGGCCACCGAGGTTGGCATGCTGCATCAGCTGCGTAAGGCGGCACCCGACGTGAATTTTCTGGCGGTCAACGACCGGGCCTCATGCAAGTACATGAAGATGATCACCCCGGCGGCGATGCTGCGCTGCCTCGTCGAAGGTCGCGATGAGGTGCACGTCGATCCGGATACCGCACGGTTGGCGCGGCGCAGTGTTCAGCGGATGATCGAGATCGGACAGCCTGGCGGCGGAGAGTGACGATGCCGGCGGGGACCACTTGGAGTGCTGATGCCGATGTGGTCGTCGTCGGTGCGGGTGTAGCCGGGTTGGCGGCCGCGCTGGCTGCGCACCGAAGCGGCCGGACGGTCGTGGTGCTGAGCAAAATCGGTTCAACCGCCACGTATTTCGCGCAGGGTGGTATCGCGGTGGTGCTACCCGACACCGACGATTCGGTGGAGGCTCATGTCCGCGACACGCTAGCGGCCGGAGCCGGTCTCTGCGACGCCGATGTGGTGCGGTCGATCGTGTCGGATGGTTACCGGGCGGTGCGCGACCTGGTGGCTGACGGTGCCCGATTCGACGAAACACGTTCGGGCCAGTGGGCGTTGACGCGCGAGGGCGGGCACAGTACCCGTCGGATCATTCATGCGGGCGGCGATGCGACCGGTGCGGAAGTGCAACGGGCGCTCGATCACGCCGCGGTGACGCTGGACATCCGGCGCAGTCATGTGGTGTACGACGTCCTCACCGGGCCTGGCGGCGTGGGCGGTGTGATCGTCGGCAACGGCGATGGGTTGGGTCTGATCCGTACCGGCGCCGTGGTGCTTGCCACCGGCGGTCTCGGGCATCTGTATTCGGCAACCACCAATCCCGACGGATCCACTGGGGACGGGATCGCGCTGGCGTTGCGTGCGGGTGTCCCGGTGGCCGATATCGAGTTCATCCAGTTCCACCCGACCATGTTGCATACCCCGCAGTCCACCGGATGCCGACCGCTCATCAGTGAGGCGGTCCGCGGGGAGGGCGCCATTCTGGTTGATGCGCGTGGGGATTCGGTAACCGGCGGGGTACATCCGATGGGTGACCTGGCTCCCCGTGATGTGGTGGCCGGTGCAATCGCCCGGCGGCTGCGCGAGACCGGAGATCGTTGCGTCTATCTCGACGCGCGCACCATCGACGACTTCGCCGGCCGATTCCCGACCATCACCGCTGCGTGTGCGGCCGCTGGGATCGATCCGACCGTCCAACGCATCCCTGTGGTGCCGGGGGCGCATTACAGTTGTGGCGGGGTCGTCACCGATGCGTACGGCCAGACCGCGGTGCCCGGCTTGTTCGCCGCTGGGGAGGTCGCGCGCACCGGCATGCACGGTGCAAATCGGTTGGCTTCCAACAGCTTATTGGAAGGCCTTGTGGTGGGCAGGCGTGCGGGTGAGGCCGCTGCACAGGTGGCTGATCGGTCGGCCATTGCCGGGGAAGGCCATCGCGCACAGCCGCGCCTCGATCGTCGGCGGCTCCAGGCGGCAATGACCCGGTGGGCGTCAGTGCTCCGCGATGGCGACGGGCTCAGAATGCTCGACGCCGAACTACGCTCCTGTGCCGAGGCGCCGACCTCGACACCGCGTGATGTGGAGGACGCCGCGCTGACCCTCACCGCGCAGGCTGTGGTCGCTGCCGCCTCGGCGCGCACGGAATCTCGCGGGTGTCACGCCCGCTCGGACTGGCCGGACCCCGATCCCGCTTTTGCCGTGAGCCTTTCGGTGCGGCCTGATGCCGACGGCTGCGAAGTTGCGCTACCGTCTGGGGTGCCATGTTGATCGGAAATTTGACGGAAACCGAACTCGCCGAAGCGCGTTCGATAGTAGAGCGTGCCCTTGTGGAGGATCTGCGTTACGGACCGGATATCACGAGCCAGGCGACCGTACCCGTCGACGCCGAATGCACCGCAGCGATGGTGACACGTGAAGGCGGGGTCATCGCCGGAGTCGATATCGCCCTCATCGTGCTGGACGAGGTTATCGGCGCCGGGAATTACCGGGTCGAGAGCCGTCTCTCGGATGGCGCGCGCGTGGGTACCGGAACGGCACTGCTCACAGTCACCGCGCCCACACGCGATCTGTTGACTGCCGAGCGCACCATGCTCAACCTGGTGTGCCACCTCTCGGGTATCGCCACCACCACCGCGGCCTGGGTTGATGCGGTCGACGGTACGGCTGCGCAGATCCGCGACACTCGCAAAACCCTTCCGGGACTGCGCCTCCTACAGAAATACGCCGTCCGCACCGGAGGTGGGGTAAACCACCGGATGGGCCTCGGTGATGCGGCACTCATCAAAGACAACCATGTGGCGGCCGCAGGCTCGGTGGTGTCCGCGTTGCGGGCCGTGCGCGCGGTCGCACCGAATATCGAGGTCGAGGTCGAGGTCGACTCGTTGGAACAGCTCGACGAGGTGATGACCGAGGGCGCGGAGTTGGTGCTTCTTGATAACTTTCCCGTCTGGCAGACCCAGGTGGCGGCGCAGCGCCGGGACGCCTACGCACCACAGCTCAGGTTGGAGTCCTCCGGCGGGCTTTCGTTGGAAACCGCTGCCGCGTACGCCAAGACGGGTGTCGACTACCTGGCGGTGGGTGCGTTGACGCACTCCGCGCGAGTCCTCGACATCGGTTTGGATATGTAAGCCTCAGTCTCGGGGTGCGGCTTCCGCGAACTTCGTCGTGTAGGTCGCCTTGATGTCGATCCGGTGCTTCACGGGAGCCACGTTCTTGGAGTACATGCCAAGAATACGCAGTGCGTTTTGTGCGCCTTCGGATTTCATCATCCCGTCGCCGTTGAACATGCCGATGGAATCGGCGATCGACTGGAGATACAGGTCCCTGTTTGCGCTGGCGTACTGACGTGGCATGTTGTCCGCGATCTGCGCGGGCGAATGCTGTTTGATCCACCTCAGCGTCTGGACGAACGACGTCACCAGCTTCTGCACGATCTCCGGATGCGCCTGCACCGTGTCACACCGCATGTAGAGGGAAGTCGACGGGTACAGGCCGCCGAGGGCCTTACGGGTCCCAGCTTCGGTGCGCATGTCGACGAGGACCTTCGCCTGGCCCGAGTTCACCATCTGCGCCACCGTTGGATCGGTGGTCATTCCCGCATCGATTCCGTCGTGATTCATACCGGCGATGAATGTCTGGCCGGCGCCCACCTTCACGCGGTTGTAGTCGGCGGTGTTCAGTGCTGCCTGTCCGGCCAGGGTCTGCGTCAAGAAGTCGGTGGAAGATCCCAGCGAGGTGACGCCGAGGTTCTTGCCGCGGAAGTCGGCGGGCGAGGTGATGACGGCGGCGTCCTTGGCAGACACCAGCTCCACCTCGCCCGGAACGTCCGCCATCTGAACCACCGAGGTGATGCACTGCTCCTTGGCCTGCAGGTCGATGGTGTGGTCGTAGAACCCGACCACCGCCTGCACATCACCGGTCAGGAGCGCGGTCTCGGCGGTGGCCCCGGACTGCTCGCTGAGCAGTGTGACGTCGATATCGTTGCTCTTGAAGTAACCGAGCTGCTGGGTGAGCATCGCCGGTAGGTAGATGATCTTCTCCAGCCCGCCCACCATGATGGTGACCTGCGGTCTGCCATTGGCCATGGGGATGTGTCGGGAGTCGCGGCATCCGGCACCGAGGAACGCCGCGGCGAGGAGAATCAGCACAAGTGCAGGTTTTCTCATCTTCACACCCCGTGGCCCGAGTTCGACTGCGAAGGACGCCATTTGAGCAACCGGGATTCGGCGATACCGATGAGCCATTCGGCGAGTAGGGCGACGACCGTGATGATGATCATGCCCGCATAGATTCCCGCGGAGTCGAACGTGCCTTGAGCATTGCTGATCAACAGGCCCAATCCCTTGCTTGCGCCGGCATATTCACCGACGACTGCGCCGATGAGTGCGAACCCGAATGCGGTGTGCAGACTCGACAGGATCCAGCTTGTCGCGCTGGGCAGCACGATCGAGGTCAGGATGCGGGTAGGGCTGGCGCCTAGGATTCGGGCATTGTTGATCACATTGCCGTCGACCTCACGCGCCCCGGTGAATGCGTTGAAGAACACCGCGAAGAACACCAGCACCACCACGGTGGCGACCTTGGAGCTCAGTCCCAGGCCGAACCAGATGATGAACAAGGAGGCAAGGACGATGCGTGGAACGGCGTTGAGCGCCTTGATGAACGGTGCCAGTACCTCCGACCAGTAACGGCTGCGGCCCAGCAACACGCCCAACGTCACACCCGCGACGGTGCCGATGAGGAAGCCCAGGACGGCCTCTTCGACGGTGGTGAAGATCTGCAGCCATACCGAACCGAACTGGGTTCCGATGGTGAACCACTCGACCAATCGTGCCCAGATCAGCGAGGGCTTCGAGTAGAAGAACGGGTCCAGCCATACCGTGGCCGCGAGCTCCCACGAGGCCAACCAGATCACCACAAGCAGGGTTCGCAGTCCCCAGATACGTATCATGCTGCGGCGCTTGTTCTTACGTGCACGTTGGAGGATCGACTCGTCGGTCTCGAGAACCGGCAGGTCAAGCAGGCTATGCGACATTGGCTTCTCCCTTCGCGCGGGCGGCCTCCACGTGATCGCGCAGTGTTTCCCAGATCTCGCGGTAGATGCTGCGGAATTCATCGGTGAGTCGGACTTCCTCGACATCCCGGGGGCGCGGCAGCGTGATCGGGAAGTCTCCGCACACCGTGGCGGGGCTGGCGGTCATCACCACCACTCGGTCGGCCAGTGCGATCGCCTCTTCAAGGTCATGGGTGACGAAGATGGCAGCGGCACCGGTACCGGACCACACCCGCAGCAGTTCGTCCTGCATGAGCTGGCGGGTCTGTACGTCCAGGGCGCTGAATGGCTCATCCATGAGCAGGATTTCGGGCTCGTTGACCAGGGTCTGTGCCAGCGCCACACGCTTGCGCATGCCACCCGATAGTTGGTGGGGGTAGTACTTCTCGAACCCGCCGAGGCCGACGGTGCGGACCCAGGCGGCGGCCTTCTCGTGGGCCTCGTACTTTGGTACGCCGCGGTAGAGGGGACCCAGGGCAACGTTATCGATGACGTTCTTCCAGGGCAGCACGGCATCCTGCTGGAACATATAGCCGACTCCTGCAGGAATCCCCGATACGTCCTTGCCGCGCACCAGGACACGTCCCGCCGAGGGCGGCTCCAGCCCGGAAACCAGTGACAGGGTGGTCGACTTGCCGCACCCGGTGGGGCCGACGACGGCGACGAATTCCCCGGCGTCGATATTGATGTCGAGATCGCGGACCGCGGTGTGGATGCCGTCACCGCGATTGGAGGGGAACCGTTTGGTTGCTCCCCGAAGTTCGATGAGTGGATGCGCCATTGCAGATCTCCTTCGCTAGCCGCCGGAGTCCGACGATAAGTGGTGGGTGTCACAGTTTTCCGCTTGTACGCACTACCCGCGCAAATCGCACTTTTCGTCAGTTTTGCGCATTCTGCGCACGGACCTGCCTACGCTCTGACGCATGGGTTCCGGGAAGCGCACCGTGCTGCGATTGAGTACGCAAGTGCTTCTGCTGCAGGTTGCCGTCGTCTTCCTCGCGCTGGGTGTGGCGTTCGCCGTCCTCGCCGTGGTGGGTGACCGGCGGCTTTCCGCCGAGTACGGGCAGCGGGCAATGGCGATCGCGCGAACGGTCGCCGCGATGCCTGAGGTGCGTGCCCGGGTGACCGAATATGCACAGGGCACGCTCACATCGGGCTCCGTTCTCACCGATGAGCTTTCGGACGGCCAGTTGCAACACATCGCCAGCGCGGTGCAAAAGCGTAGCGACGCGTTGTTCGTGGTGATCACCGACGAGCATGGGATCCGGTTGGCCCATCCCACCGAGGACCGGCTGGGATACCCGGTAAGCACCGACCCTTCGGCCGCCCTGGCCGGGCGCGATGTCGTTGTCGAGGAAGCCGGCACCTTGGGAGATTCCGTACGCGCCAAAGTTCCTGTACGGCAACCTGGTACATCGGCGGTGGTGGGAGAGGTCAGCGTCGGGGTCTCTACGACGGCGGTGCGCGACCGCTTGTTCCTAGATCTGCGGGTCGCCGGATGGATCGTGGGCGCCGCATTCCTGTTTGGAATCGCGGGTTCGGTACTGCTTGCGCGCCGGTGGAGACGCCTCACCCTCGGCCTAGAACCTGCGGAGCTGACCGAGCTGGTGCGGGAACAGGCGGCGGTTCTGCATGGCATCGGGGAGGGGGTACTGGCCATCGACGTCGAAGGAAGAACCACCGTCGTCAACGACGAAGCGGCACGCCTGTTGGGTTTGGATGATGCAACAGGGCGGCAGGTAGGTGATATCGGTTTGACGCCAAGGGTTCTCTCGGTGCTTCACGAAATGTCCGCGGCGCCTGTCCTGGCGACAGTGGGTGACCGAGTCGTTGTGGTCACGGCGCGTGCGGTGACACGGGCAGGCCGTGCGTTGGGCGCGGTGCTCACTGTGCGCGATCGAACGGATGTGGAACTGCTGACCCGACAACTGGACGCGGTGCAGTCGATGAGCACCGTGCTGCGGGCCCAGCGGCATGAATTCGCGAACCGTCTGCACCTGTTGAGTGGATTGGTACACGGAGACCGGACGCAGGAGGCCGCGCACTACCTGGACGAGCTGCTCGGCACGGGCCCGTTGGGTGCCGCGCTTCCGGAGATCGAGACGCTGGGCGATCCATATCTTCAGGCCTTCGTCGCTGCGAAAATGGCGAATGCCCGAGAAGCGGGTGTGACGCTAACGCTCGGGGACAACACCTGGGTTTCCGGCACCCTCGTGCAACCGGTGGACGTCACAACGGTGCTGGGCAACCTGATCGACAACGCTATCGACGCGGCACGAACCGGATCGGATTCGCAGCGCAGGGTCGAGGTCGGGGTGGTTCAGGACGGCACAACACTGCATATCACCGTCGCCGACAGTGGGGATGGGGTCGCGGAATCCATGGCGGACGGGCTGTTCGTCGAGGGCGTCTCGACCAAGGACGATGGTGGTGCCCCGGGCGGTCGAGGGGTGGGTCTGGCGTTGACCCGTCAGATCGCTCGGGGTCTCGGCGGTGACGTGTGGTTGGCCACGGCATCGGCGGCCGGCCCAGGGCTCCCCGGAGCGGAGTTCATCGCGCGGATACCGTCGGTAATGGCGGAAGGCGAAGGGAATGAGCCGAAATGAGTGAATCCGAGCTGCGGGTTCTGATCGTCGACGACGACTTTCGAGTAGCCAACCTGCACGCCGGGATCGTCGGTGCGATACCCGGTTTCACGGTGGCAGCGATCGCGCACACCGTGGGAGCGGCGCATGATGCGGTGATATCTACCGATATCGATCTGGCGCTGGTCGACGTGTATTTGCCTGACGGCTCTGGTATCGACTTCGTGCGCGAATTACGTTGTGATGCAATGGTCTTGTCGGCTGCGGTCGAGGGAGAGGCCGTCCGGCGGGCGCTGGCCGCGGGCGCGCTGAGCTACCTGGTGAAGCCGTTCGGGAATGCCGCGCTGGTCGCTCGGCTGACCGCTTATGCGCGTTATCGCAGCATCCTGCGCAGCGACGAGCTCAGCTCCGCCGAGGTGGATTCGGCGTTGGACTCCTTGCGCCCGGTCGCAAGTGCGCCACGTTCGGCCGCTCCGTCGTCGCCGACCAAGCAGATCGTCCTGCAGGCCATCGGGAATACGCCGTCCCCCATGTCCTCTGCGGAAGTCGCGGTGGCGGTGGGGATTTCCCGCGCGACGGCGCAACGCTATCTAGCCTCACTGGTTGGCAGCTCGGAGTTGGAGATGCGGTTGCGGTATGGCACCGCCGGCCGTCCCGAGCAGGAGTTTCTTATCCCAGAAAAGTGACGTTGGCGCCGACCGGGTCGCGTGGGGCGCGTACCGCATTCATCGGTGCGTCACTCAGGTGCTCCCGCGTCACCCCCTCGGCGATGACAACCCGCCACGGCTGGATATTCGAGTTCGATGGCGCCTGCTGTGCGGTCTCCAGAGCGGCGTTCAGGGCGTCGCGGGGGACCGGCGTCTGCAGGGAATCACGGATCGAGGATCGGTCGCGGACCAGCTGTTCGAAATCAGTCACGCCACGGTATGGGCATCATCAACCTAGGATTTCAACAGCTGATGAATAACTAGTTCGCAATATCGGCGACGAAGACCCCGGCACGCTTGTTGGCGACGCGGGTGGACCTGGTCAGCGCCGGATCACCCTGGCCCTGCTCCACGATGCGCGGGTTGATGACGTGGATCTGCTTTCCGCGGAACAGCGTGATGTCGGCGCGGCCGGCGGCGATCACATTCTTGGTCCAGTTGGTCTTGCCGTGGATCAGGCCGATGGAGATGGCATTGCCCTTGCGGAACGCGTTCACGGTGGTTTCGTACTTGGTGCCCGATGTGCGGCCATAGTGCGTGACGGTGGCGAAGGACGGCAGGAAGCGTGCGATGGGCGCCATCAGCGGATTCATGTATTTGATCTGCGCCCGTTCGAGCCAATCGGGCATGAGCATGGGCACACCGGGCTGATGATTTGCTGACATGGGGTTTCCGATCGTCGCGTGGCAGTGGGGTCTACTGGACGCGAGTCTAATGAGACTGGCGTCACATGCAAGCGGCCACTGCGAGGTAAATGCCCTTGAACAGCTCTGGGACAATGGCACATGTGAATGACGCCGGACCTGTTCTGCTTCGCCGTATCGACATGCGTGGTGCGAGCTTGTCCCCGTCCCATCTGCGTTCGGCACTGCCGCGCGGCGGCACCGACGTTGACGCCGTGCTGCCCAGGGTGCGGCCCGTCGTGGAGGCCGTCCGGGACCGTGGCGCGGAGGCCGCGCTGGAGTTCTGCGCCGAGTTCGACGGTGTTCGCCCCGAAACCGTGCGGGTGCCCACCGCGGAGCTGGAACGCGCCCTCGCTGAACTTGACCCGGCGGTACGCGACGCGCTCGAGGTGGCCATTCTGCGGGCGCGCGCCGTGCACGCGGATCAGCGCCGTCAGGACACCGTGACCACCGTTGCGGACGGCGCCACCGTCACTGAGCGGTGGGTACCCGTCGAGCGGGTGGGTTTGTACGTTCCGGGCGGCAACGCCGTCTATCCGTCGAGCGTCGTCATGAACGTCGTACCCGCGCAGACGGCCGGGGTGGGATCTCTCGTGATTACCTCGCCGCCACAGGCTCAGTTCGGCGGGCTGCCGCACCCGACGATTCTCGCTGCGGCACGGATGCTGGGCGTCGAGGAAATCTGGGCGGTCGGTGGAGCACAAGGTGTGGCCCTGCTGGCGCATGGCGGCATCGATACCGATGGTGCCGAGCTCGCGGCGGTGGACATGATCACCGGGCCCGGCAATATCTACGTGACCGCAGCCAAGCGGATGTGCCGCTCGCTGGTGGGCATCGACGCCGAGGCCGGTCCGACCGAAATCGCGATCCTCGCCGATGAGACGGCCGATCCGGTGCACGTGGCGGCCGACCTGATCAGCCAGGCCGAGCACGACGTGTTAGCGGCGAGTGTGCTTGTCACCACCAGTGTGGCGCTGGCCGATGCCGTGGTGAAAGAGACTGTCGCACAGCTTGAGACGACTGTGCATGCCGAGCGGGTCACCGCCGCGCTGACCGGTACCCAGTCCGGGATCGTCCTCGTCGATGACATCAGTGCGGGAATCAAGGTCGTGAATGCCTATGCGGCTGAGCACTTGGAAATTCAGACGCATGCTCCCACCGCAGTAGCCGCGCGCGTACGCAGTGCCGGTGCGATCTTCCTGGGACCGTGGTCGCCGGTGAGCCTGGGTGACTATTGCGCCGGATCCAATCACGTGCTCCCCACTGCGGGATGCGCGCGGCATTCCAGTGGGCTCTCGGTGCAGACGTTCCTGCGCGGGATCCATATCGTGGATTACACGGAGGCTGCTCTTAAAGAGGTGTCTGGACACGTGATTACGCTGGCAAACGCCGAGAACCTGCCCGCTCACGGCGAGGCGGTCCGACGCCGATTCGAGCGATCATGAGCTCCATCGTGCCTAACGGTGTTCGTGCAAGCGGTGCATCCGTGCCTGGCGCTTCCGCACGTCTTGAAGACCTGCCGATGCGGGATAGCTTGCGCGGTAAGAGTCCTTATGGTGCACCGCAATTGGTTGTCCCGGTACGGCTGAACACCAACGAGAACCCGCACGGCCCCACTGAGGGTCTCGTCGCGGACATCGCGGTCGCCGTCCGCGAGGTGGCGGCGGAACTGCACCGGTATCCCGACCGGGACGCGGTGGCTCTGCGCGCCGATCTGGCCGGGTACCTGACGGAACAAACGGGCGTGCCTGTCGCCACGGAGAACGTTTGGGCGGCAAACGGTTCCAACGAGGTATTGCAGCAGCTGCTGCAGGCCTTCGGCGGGCCGGGGCGTACCGCATTGGGGTTCACGCCGTCCTACTCGATGCACCCCATCATCTCCGATGGGACGCAGACCGAATGGATGCAGGCGCAGCGTTTAGAAGACTTTTCGCTGGATGCGGACGCCGCCGTCGCGGCGGTACGCGATCGTCGCCCCGACGTCATCTTCGTGACGAGTCCCAACAACCCGACGGGTCAGTCGGTTCCGCTGCAGGATCTGCGCAGGATCCTCGATGCGGCTCCGGGAGTGGTGATCCTGGATGAGGCATATGCGGAGTTCTCGGCGGGCCCCAGTGGTATCGGTCTGATCGACGAGTATCCGACGAAGCTGATCGTGAGCCGCACCATGAGCAAGGCCTTCGCCTTCGCGGGTGGACGGCTCGGCTATCTGGTGGCCGCGCCGGCGGTCGTAGAGGCGCTGCTGTTGGTGCGCCTGCCATATCACCTCTCGGTGCTCACCCAGGCGGCGGCCCGAGCCGCGGTGAAACACCGCGTAGAGACCCTCGGCAGCGTCGCGACATTGGTTGCCGAACGCATCCGGGTATCGGAGACGTTGTCGGCCAGCGGATTCCGGGTGATCCCCAGCGATGCCAATTTCATACTGTTCGGCAGGTTCGCCGATTCGGCGGCGAGCTGGCAGCGGTATCTCGATGCGGGCGTGCTCATCCGGGATGTCGGAATCCCGGGTTATTTGCGTGTCACCATCGGGTTGGCGAGTGAGAATGACATGTTCTTGAAAGTCAGCGACAGCCTCGCTGCAACCGACCTCGAGAAGGGTGCGGAATCATGACGGATCCCATTCAGCCACGCATTGCCCGGGTGGCGCGGGCTACCCGTGAGTCGGACATCGTGGTCGAACTGAACCTCGACGGCACCGGTCAGGTGCGCATCGACACCGGTGTGCCGTTCTACGACCACATGCTCACCGCATTGGGCACCCATGCCAGTTTCGATCTGAAGATCACGGCCAAGGGCGACACCGAGATCGAGGCACACCACACGGTGGAGGACACCGCAATCACCCTGGGGCAAGCGCTGGCTGAGGCTCTTGGGGACAAGAAGGGTATTCGCCGGTTCGGCGACGCGTTCATTCCGATGGACGAAACCCTGGCGCACGCCGCGGTGGACGTCTCGGGCCGTCCGTACTGTGTGCACACCGGCGAGCCGGAACATCTGCTGCACACCACGATTGCGGGCAGCTCTGTGCCCTACCACACCGTCATCAATGCGCACGTGTTCGAGTCGTTGGCACTCAACGCGCGTATCGCGCTGCATGTACGCACCCTGTACGGCCGCGACCCCCACCACATCACCGAGGCCCAGTACAAGGCCGTGGCCAGGGCGCTGCGTCAGGCCGTCGAACCTGACCCGCGCGTCACCGGAGTGCCCTCTACTAAAGGCAGTCTGTGACGGCTAAGGCGAAAGTTGTTGTCCTCGATTATGGTTCGGGCAATCTTAGATCCGCTCAGCGCGCGCTGGAACGGGTCGGCGCCGACGTCACAGTGACCTCCGACGCCGATGCGGCCCTTAATGCCGATGGGCTGGTGGTACCGGGGGTGGGTGCGTTCGCTGCGTGTATGGAGGGACTGCGGAGTATCGGCGGCGAGCGCATCATCGACGTGCGCCTGGCGGGCGGGCGTCCGGTGCTTGGCGTATGCGTTGGTATGCAGATTCTGTTCAGCCACGGCGTCGAATTCGGTGTCGATACGGACGGATGCGGTCAGTGGCCCGGTGTGGTCAGTCGGCTCGACGCACCGGTGATCCCGCATATGGGTTGGAATACGGTCGATGCCGCGACCGGATCCGAATTGTTCGCCGGACTGGACGCCGAGACCCGCTTCTATTTCGTGCACTCGTACGCGGTGCAGAAGTGGGAGCTGGAAACACTGAGCGAGTCGCCAATCGTGCGGCCGCTGGTGACCTGGGCTACCCATCATGTGCCGTTCGTGGCAGCGGTGGAGAATGGTCCATTGGCAGCCACTCAGTTCCATCCGGAGAAAAGTGGCGATGCGGGGGCCGTGTTGTTGAGCAATTGGGTGAAGGGAATCTCGTGAGTCTCGTTCTATTACCGGCGGTCGATGTCGCCGACGGTCAGGCCGTCCGCCTCGTACAGGGCAAGGCAGGCAGCGAAACCACTTACGGCTCACCGCGTGACGCCGCCCTGGCATGGCAGAACGACGGCGCCGAATGGGTGCACCTGGTGGATCTGGACGCAGCCTTCGGTCGTGGCTCCAATCGCGAGCTGCTCGCTCAGGTGGTTGGCGAGCTCGATGTCAAGGTTGAGCTCTCCGGCGGCATCCGCGATGACGATTCGTTGAAGGCTGCGCTCGCAACCGGTTGCGCTCGAGTCAATCTCGGGACCGCAGCACTCGAGGACCCGGAGTGGTGTGCCTCGGCCATCGCCCGACACGGCGAGCGGGTTGCCGTGGGGCTCGACGTGGAAATCGTCGACGGCGCACACCGGCTGCGCGGCCGCGGCTGGGTCAGCGACGGCGGCGACCTCTGGGAGGTAATGGAACGACTGCGCGCACAAGGATGTTCGCGCTACGTCGTCACCGACGTGACAAAGGATGGCACCCTCACGGGACCGAACCTGGAACTGCTCGCACAGGTTGCGGGTGTGGCCAATGCTCCCGTAATCGCTTCGGGCGGGGTATCGAGCCTCGATGACTTGCGCGCCATCGCGGAGCTGACCGGGGCCGGTATCGAGGGTGCGATCGTCGGAAAGGCCCTCTACGCAGGCCGATTCACCCTGCCCGACGCACTGGCTGCCGTTTCCTGACATGCCCACGACTGCGGAGCTCGTAACTCTGGTTTCTGAGGCGTCCGCGATTCTGGACGTCGCGGCTCAGCGCTTCGTGGCCGGGCACGGGGCCGATGGCGTGGTGTTCAAGGGTGGCAAGGACTTCGCCACCGAGGAAGATCTGGCCATCGAGCGGATGGTGGTCGCGGCGCTCACCGAGCGCACCGGTATCGCCGTGCACGGTGAGGAATTCGGCGGCCCGGCAGTGGATTCCGATCTGGTATGGGTTGTCGACCCTATCGACGGCACGGTGAACTACGCGGCAGGGTCCCCGATGGCCGCCATCCTTCTGGGGCTGCTCTCCGACGGAGTGCCGGTAGCGGGGTTGACTTGGTTACCGTTTATGGGGGAGAAGTACACCGCAGTCACTGGTGGCCCGCTGATGCGTAACGGTGTGGCGATGCCCCCGCTGCCACGAGCCGACCTCGCCGATGTTGCGGTGGGTCTGGGCACCTTCAACGTCGACTGGAAGGGGCGAGTGCCGGGCCGTTATCGGTTGGCGGTGCTGGAGAACCTGAGCCGCATCACGTCCCGTCTGCGGATGCATGGCAGCACCGGGATCGATTTGGCCTTCACTGCGGGCGGGATACTCGGCGGTGCGGTGAGTTTCGGCGCGCACGTGTGGGATCACGCGGCCGGTATCGCGTTGGTTCAGTCGGCGGGCGGGCACGCGACGGATCTCCGCGGCAATCCGTGGACGCCCGAATCGCCGTCGGTGCTGGTGGCCGCGCCGGGTGTGCACGAACAGATCCTGGAAGTGCTGGCTGAAGTGGGAGACCCGGAGGACTACCGATGAGTGTTGCGACAAGGGTCATCGCCTGCCTCGACGTCGACGACGGCCGAGTGGTCAAAGGTGTGAACTTCGAAAACCTGCGTGACGCCGGCGATCCGGTGGAGCTCGCCGCCGCCTATGACGCCGAGGGTGTGGACGAGCTGACCTTCCTTGATGTCACGGCGTCCTCCTCAGGCCGGGCCACCATGCTGGATGTTGTGCGGCGTACCGCCGAGCAGGTCTTCATTCCGTTGACTGTGGGAGGCGGTGTGCGGTCGGTGGAAGACGTCAACGTGCTGCTGCGGGCCGGTGCGGACAAGGTGGGCGTCAACACCGCGGCGATCGCTCGCCCGGAGCTGCTAGCCGAGTTGGCACAGCGGTTCGGATCGCAGTGCATCGTACTGAGCGTCGATGCGCGCCGGGTCCGCGAACCGGACGCGCCCACCCCGTCCGGATGGGAGGTCACCACACACGGCGGGCGTACGGGCACCGGGCTCGATGCAATCGAATGGGCAAGGCGTGGAGCCGAATTGGGGGTGGGGGAAATCCTGCTCAATTCGATGGACGCCGACGGCACCAAAGCGGGATTCGACCTTCCGATGATCGCGGCCGCACGCGCCGCGGTCGATGTCCCGGTGATCGCCAGCGGCGGAGCCGGTGCTGTGGAGCATTTCGCCCCGGCGGTCCAGGCCGGTGCCGATGCGGTGCTGGCCGCCAGCGTCTTCCATTTCCGAGAGCTGACCATCGGTGAGGTTAAAGCGGCGATGGCGGCAGAAGGGATCACCGTGCGATGACTGAGCTGGATCCGGCGATCGCCGATCGTTTGAAGCGTGACGCCGCAGGCCTGGTAACCGCGGTCGTACAGGAGCGCGGCACCGGCACGGTGCTGATGGTGGCGTGGATGAACGACGAGGCCTTGGCGCAGACCCTCGAGACGCGGCGCGGGACTTACTTCTCACGTTCGCGTCAGCGTCTGTGGGTCAAGGGTGAGACGTCAGGTCACACCCAATATGTGCATTCGGTGCGGTTGGACTGCGACGGTGACACGCTGGTTCTCGAAGTCGACCAGACCGGACCGGCATGCCACACCGGCGCGCACAGCTGCTTCGATGCCGATGTGCTACTTGCGGGCGCGGAGGAACTCTAGGGCCTTGTCGGCGTGCGCGTTCATGTTGAGCTCGCTCGCGAAGACCTCCAGGATCGTCTTATCGGTGCCGATGATGAACGTGGTCCGCTTGACCGGAGCCAGCTTGCCCAACAGACCGCGCTTGACGCCGAAGGCTGACGAAACCTTCCCGCCGGTATCCGAGAGCAGTGGGTAGTCGAACTTGCGCTTGTCGGCGAAGTCGGCCTGCTTCTCCACCGAGTCGACGCTGATACCCACCCGCGAGGCGCCGGCTTCCTTGAATTCGGTTGCCAGATCCCGAAAATGGCAAGCCTCGGCGGTGCAGCCTGGGGTGTTGGCGGCCGGATAGAAGAACAGCACGACGGGTCCGTCGGCCAGGAGTGCGGAGAGACTGCGGGCGGTTCCGGTCTGATCCGGGAGCTCGAAGTCGGCGACGCGATCACCAGGTTTCATGAGTCGAACGCTACCCGCAGCGCCGCGTCTCCGGCACCGGGCCTCATGTGTGCACCGCGCGCGCCGGGCGTGAACGGATCAGCCGAGGCCACCAGAACAGCGGCCCGAGGAGGCGGGCGATCGCCGGCGTGATGAACGAACGCACGACGAGTGTGTCGAGCAGGAGGCCGAGACCGATGATGGACCCCAATTGGCCGACCGAGAGTAGGTCGCTCGACAGCATGGCCATCATCGTGGTGGCGAAGACGATGCCCGCAGTAGTGACAACCTTTCCGGAATTGGCTACCGCCCTGATCAAGCCCGTGTTCAGCCCCGCCTTGCTTTCCTCCAGATAGCGGGAAATGAGCAGCAGGTTGTAGTCCGAGCCCACCGCCACCAGGATGATGAAGGTGATGGGCAGGTTTAGCCAGCTCAGCGGTATCCCAAGGAAGTGCTGCCAAACCAGCACCGATAATCCGAAGGCGCCCGAGTAAGAGAACGCCACGGTGCCGACGATGACCAGTGCTGCCACCACGCTCCTGGTGATGAGCAGCATCACCAGGAAAATCAGGGCAAATGCCGCGATCGCCGCGATCAGGAGATCTGTCTTCGTGGCGTCCTGGATGTCCCAGTATGTTGCTGCGGCACCGCCGAGGTAGACCCGCGCCCCCGCTAGCGTCGTGCCCTTCAGCGCTTCCTTGGCCGCGGGCAGGTAGGCCTGGGCGTGCGCAATGCCTTCCGGGCTCAACGCCTCTCCGTCGTGGTAGATCATGTAGCGCGCGGATTTCCCGTCCGGTGAGATGAAGTACTTCAGGTCGATCTGGAAGTACGGATTGTCGAAGGCCTCGGGCGGTAGGTAGAAGAACTCGTCGTTCTTGGAACTGTCGAATGCGTATCCGAGGTCCATCATTTGGCGGCCCAGCTCGTTCAGCTGGGTCAGCAGCGGCCGCATGGTGCTCTGCTCGGTGAGGATCACTTTTCTCATACTGTCCAGTTCGTTGGCGCTTTTCCCGATGACCTCGACCAGTTGTGGTGTGACAGCGTCCTGTATCAGCGCGGCCTTGAGGGTGTCGTCCACGGCATCGGTCATCGAGTCGATTTGGTCGGTCATATCGAACAGCGATCTCAGTGCCCAGCACATCGGGATGTCGGCGCAGTGGGGTTCCCAGTAAAAGTAATTCCGGAGCGGCCGGAACTGGTCGTCGAAATTGCCGAGGGTGTCCCGCATGGTGACCGTGACGTCTTTGAGCTCCTGTGCACCCTTGACGGTGATATGCGCGGCGCCCGCCTGCTGCCCGGTGAGCTCTTGTTGTTGGCGCATCAGGCCAGACATCCGCTCGGTGATATCGGCCATTTGGGTGAACCGATCGGTGAGATCCGTGAGGAATGGGATCAATTCGTTGATCTTGGTTCCCATAGTTCCCATGGTGTAGGTGAACGAGGAATGTTCCAGCGGGGTGCCCAGCGGTCTGGTGACGCTCTGAATCATCGCGACGCCTGGTGTGTGGAACACGCTGCGTGCCACCTTGTCCAGAGCGATCATGTCCGTGGAATTACGCATATCGTGCTCGGATTCGACCATGAGCATGTCGCTATTGAGCTTGCTCACCGGGAAATGCCTGTCTGCTGCGGCATATCCCTGATTCGCCGGAGTATCGGCGGATACGAAGATTCGATCATCATATTGCGGGCGGTATGACGGGAGCGTGATCGAACCGATCAACACCACGACACTGCTCACCACAAGAATTCGCCCGGGCCAACGCACGGTAACGGTGCCGACCTTGCGCCAAATACCGGCGCTTGCCTTGACTTTCGGCTCAAATACCCCGAAGCGGCTACCCAGTGCCAGTACGGCGGGCCCGAAGGTGAGGGATGCCGCGACCGCAACAAGCGTTGCCGCCGCGCACGGCACGCCCATCGTGTTGAAATAGTTGAGGCGAGTGAACTGAAGGCAGAATGTGGCGCCCGCGATGGCCAGACCCGACCCGAGGATGACGTGGGAGACGCCTTTCACCGCAGAGTAATACGCGGATTCCCGGTCTTCGCCCGCATGCCGGGCCTCTTGGTATCTGCCGATCAAGAAGATCGCATAGTCGGTGCCCGCGCCGAGAATCAACGAGACCAGGATGTTCGAGGCGAAGACGGAGATACCGATTATCTTGTGATAAGCGAGGAACGCGACAACGCCTCGCCCACAGGACAATTCCACCATCACCATGAGTAACGTCAGGAACGCCGTGGCGACGGACCGGTAGACGATGAGCAGCATCACGGTGATGATGGCGATCGTCACGTACATCAAGCGGATCATGCTTTGGTTGCCCACTTGGAGCATGTCCGTGGACAGTGGTGCCGAGCCCGAGACGTACACCTTGACGCCATTGGAGGGTTGGACCTCGGCGACGAGCTCGCGAATCGCTTTGATGGATTCATCGGAGACAGTCGAACCTTGATCACCCGCGACACGCACAAGCGTGTACGCGGCCTTTCCATCTGCACTCTGTACGCCTGCGGCAGTCGTCCCCTGACCCCACAGGTTCATCACGTACTGAACGTGCTTTTTGTCGTTCTCTAGCTTGCCCGCCAGCTCGTCATAGAACTTGTGATCGGCATCGTTGAGTGCGTGGTCACCTTCGAGAATGACCATCACCAAGCTGTTGCTGTCGGATTCCTTGAACGATTCGCCAATGTGAATAAGGGCTTTCGAGGAGGGTGCGTCGAGCGGCACCAGCGGGCCCTGGTTCGCGTCGGTGACGGGTTCGAGCTGCGGAACGATGGTGTTGACAAGAATGGTGAACGCAACCCACACCAGGACTACCAGTATCGAGAACTTCCGAATTGTCCTCGCGAAGAAGGGCTTTCCCGTGTCGTGCCTGCTCATGCGGACAGCACCTGGCACCAGACACCCGCGTGCTCGCCGGTTGCGGTGTGCTCTGAGCGCACCAACCCGTCAACGGTGATGCGGCAGCCAACATTTTGGCCCGCCACTTGTGCCGTGATGTCCCCGGTCGCGGTAGTCAGGACGGTGGTCTCCGTGTGCGACCAGGGCAATGCGGTGGGCTCGACGTCGACCGGTTTGTTGTTGGTATCCCAGTAGCTCACGCGCGCCCAGCCGCCGTAGTCGCCATAGATCTCGTAAACGATGCTCTTGGGATTGAATTGGACGACGGCGAAATTGCCTCCAGGGCTATGTGTTCGGTCCTGCGAGCCGAAAACCCCGTGCGCGAACTTGATGGCCAGCCCCGCAGTGAGCAGTACCGCGACAAATATGGCCGGCAACCAGATCTTGTTGACCAGGCGACGGCTTCTGGAGACGCTCATGGCTGTACCTTTCGAGGTTCAAGGCCTGCGGGACCCGCGATGTCCGGGTTGCGGCACCGGCTGGCTTTGTTGCTTACCGGGCGATGCGAAACGTGATCGTCACCATTGACGGCGGTCGAGCCCGCTCTTCGATTCACTCCAACCCTTCGGAGGTTTGCGGCGATCGAGGCGCGAGTCATGCGTGACAGATACTATACAAGTTATGTATTAGGTGTCGATCTCTCCGGTGAGATGCTCGTCTCAGGGGAGTGGCGCGGGGGTTTGGCAAACAAATCGTCGAGCTCCCGGTGGTGGCGTCAAGGTTTCGATAGCCTGGGCGCGACACGCGTTTACCTGTCATTCCCGGATCGAGAGGCACGATGGCCGTCCACGAGAGCTCGATTACCACACGTGACTGGACGCTGAGCAGGCCAGAACTCGATACATCCGCAATGGAAGTGATCGGCTCGTTGAAGCGGGCGACCGGATTGCTCGCACGGGCGCTCGAGCCTCTTTATGCGACTGCACCCATCGCCGAACCCGAGCACGACATTCTGGTTGTGCTGCGCCACCGCAAGGGTCCGGTGATCGCTCGCCACGTCGCCGAAGAACTCGGCGTATCGCAAGCCTGGGTGAGTAGAACGCTCCGCCGGCTGGAGGAGCGCGGATATGTGCAGCGGCAGGCCAATGCCAACGACAGGCGGGCCGCCATCATCAGCATGACCGACAGTGGGCGCGCCGTGGTGGACGAATTCTTCCCGGAGCAGTTGCGAATCGAACGTGAAGCGCTTGCCGGTCTGGGTGACGAGCGGGCGGCAGTGGTCGCAAGCCTGGAGCGCCTCGTTGCGTCTCTCAGGGCATACGAAGGTTAGGCGGAGGGCGACACCCGGAGCCAGACTTCTTGTTTTTCGAACAGGTGTTCGATACCATCAATTCATGGCAGACCTCGACGGGGAGGCGGCGTCACTGGTGACGCGTCTGTCCGAGCTGGAGCGGCACAAGGCTCACGATGCGGCCGAACAGGCCCGCATATCGGTTCGACTTGATGAGGTGCGGCGTGCCATCGAAGAACGTGACGGTGTTCCTGCCAGGCGGCGCGGTGTTGGAGTTGCATTGGAAGTTGCACTGGCGCGCCAGGATTCTCCGGCGCGCGGCTCCCGGCATCTGGGATTCGCTAAGGCGCTTGTCAACGAAATGCCGCATACCCTCGCTGCCTTGGAATGCGGAGCTCTCTCGGAATGGCGCGCGACCATCCTGGTTCGCGAGACGGCCTACCTCGCCCTGGAGGATCGTCAGAAGGTCGACGTCGAGATGTGCGCCGATCCGGCGCGGCTTCACGGACTCGGCGACCAGCGACTCGCGGCGGAGGCCAAGAAACTGGCGTACCGCCTCGACCCCCTGGCCGTGGTGCACCGTGCGCGTCGGGCAGAGAACGATCGGCGGGTCACGATCCGTCCCGCCCCGGACACCATGACCTATCCGACGGCGCTGCTGCCGGTGAAACAGGGCGTGGCCGCATATGCGGCCCTGAAGCGAGCCGCCGACACCTCGGCCGACCCCACCGCGGTCGTGGGCAGATCATGGCCGACACCCTCGTCGAGCGGCTGACGGGAGTGGCGACGGCCGAGTCGGTGCCGATTGGCGTGAACATCATGATTTCCGACTCGGCGCTGCTAGGTGAGGGCGACGAGCCGGCGACGGTGGCAGGCTATGGCCCCATTCCCGCGGCGGTAGGCCGCAATCTGATCTCCAGAGCGGTTAGCGCGGGAGCGCAGGCCACGGCGCGACGGATATACCGAAAGGTGGGCACCGGCGCGCTGGTGGCATTGGAGTTCCCGGAGCCGGGCGTTTCCCAAGGGGCTGGCCGAGCTCATCGACCTACGAGATCAAACCTGCCGAACCCCATATCGCGATGCGCCTATTCGCCATCATGGCCACGCGATGAGCCATGCCCGTGGTGGCGCGACCAGTCTTGGAAACGCGTTGGGCCTGTGTGAACGCTGCAACTTCATCAAAGAGGCCAACGGTTGGACCGTCTACCTCGTCGATGGAACCGATTGCCACACAGTCAGATACATCACCCCGACCGGGGTAACACACCATTCGACCGCCCCTCCGCTGGTGGCATAGCCAAATCGGCTGGCGGGGGTCTGGGAGAATGGTGGTCATGAATAGCACCGTCAGCGGCGCCGCCACCACGACCAGGGAAGAGTTCAATGCCCTGGCGGCAGTGCACCGGGTCGTGCCGGTGACGCGAAAGGTACTGGCGGATAGCGAGACTCCCGTCTCCGCCTATCGTAAATTGGGTGCCAATCGCCCGGGTACATTCCTGCTCGAATCGGCGGAGAATGGCCGGTCATGGTCCCGTTGGTCGTTCATCGGTGCGGGATCACCCTCGGCGTTGACGGTCCGGGACGGTCATGCCGCCTGGCTGGGCGCCACCCCGGAGGGCGCGCCCGTCGGAGGCGACCCTCTCGCCGCGCTGCGGGCCACCATGGACCTGCTCGCCGGCGAGTCGCTCTCGGATCTCCCGCCGCTGTCGGGAGGGATGGTGGGCTTCCTGGCCTACGACATCGTGCGACGTCTGGAGCGGTTGCCCGAGAAAGCCACCGATGACCTCGGCCTGCCGGATCTGCTGCTATTGCTCGCCACCGATATGGCGGCCGTCGACCACCATGAGGGCACCATCACGCTCATCGCCAACGCGGTGAACTGGGATGACACCCCGGAACGCGTGGCTGAGGCCTACGACGGCGCCGTCGAACGGCTGGATGTGATGACGGCGGCGCTGAGCCAGCCGCTGCCCTCCACGGTGGCGCACTTCGATCGTCCGAAGCCCAACTATCGCAGCCAGCGCACCGTGGAGGAGTACAGCGCGATCGTCGACAAGCTGGTCGGCGATATCGAAGCAGGCGAGGCATTCCAGGTGGTGCCGAGCATGCGCTTCGAAATGGAGACCGATGTCGACCCGCTGGACGTGTACCGGATCCTGCGGGTTACCAACCCGAGCCCGTACATGTATCTGCTGCACGCTCCGGATGCCGATGGCGGAACGGCGTTTTCGATCGTCGGATCGAGTCCGGAGGCACTCGTCACCGTCAAAGACGGGGTGGCAACCACGCATCCGATCGCAGGAACCCGCTGGCGTGGCGTGACCGACGAGGAAGACATCCTGCTCGCCAAGGATCTACTCGCCGACGAAAAAGAGCTTTCCGAGCACCTCATGCTGGTGGACCTGGGTCGCAACGATCTCGGGCGTGTCTGCACCCCGGGCACCGTGAAGGTCAGCGACTACAGCCATATCGAGCGCTACAGCCACGTCATGCACCTGGTGTCGACCGTGTCCGGGTCGCTCGCGGACGGCAAGACGGCATTGGATGCCATCACCGCGTGTTTCCCCGCCGGAACGCTGTCGGGGGCACCGAAGGTGCGCGCCATGGAACTCATCGAAGAGGTCGAGCTCACCCGCCGCGGACTGTACGGGGGAGTCCTGGGATACCTGGATTTCGCCGGGAACGCCGATTTCGCTATCGCGATCCGCACCGCACTGTTCAAGGACGGTCGTGCCTATGTGCAGGCAGGCGGGGGTGTGGTGGCCGACTCCACGGGCGAATACGAATACAACGAGGCTCGGAACAAGGCCACCGCGGTGCTCAATGCCATCGCCGCCGCCGAAACCCTCACGGGCGCCGCGGATGTCTAATCCGGCCCAGAGGAATCCGGGCCGAAAACAGCTCCTCGTGGGTGCCGGGTTACTCGTGATTGCAGCGGGCGGACTGTGGGCGGCCTCGAAGTTCACCTGGGTACGCCTGCGCTCCTTTGACGGTCTTGGTGAGCCCAGAACGATCGTGGTATCTGGCACCGACTGGTCGGCGGCCCTGGTTCCGATGGCTGTTGCCTTGGTCGCCGCCGCCATCGCCACCCTCGCGATCCGCGGATGGGCGCTGCGGGTCTTGGCCGGACTGGCGGCGGTGATCGGCGCCGGCGCGGCCTATCTAGGCGTCAGTCTCTGGGCGGTCCGCGATATCGGACCCCGCGCCGCGGATGTCAAGAACATCCCGATATCCACCCTGGTTGGCGCCGACCGGCTCTCCGGTGGTGCCGCGGCCACGGTCATCGCCGCGGCACTGGCGGTATTGGCCGCGATAACGCTGCTGAGGGCCGCACGGGGCTCCGCCGCCACCAAATACCAGACCCCGGCCGCGCGACGGTCTGACGGCACAGATGCGGCCGATAAGAACCAGAGCGAGCGGGTTATGTGGGACAGCTTGGACGACGGGCACGACCCCACCATCGGTCCGACTCAGCCTCAGTCCGGCCCTACCTGACCCGGTTTTCTCACTTGACCCGTGAACGGCTACCCTTCTCAGAAGTTCGAGTGCGCAGGCGCGGGGGCGCCGCAAGAAGGGAATCGTCGAGGTCATGAGTTCGGGAACCGTACTCGATTCGATCCTCGATGGCGTGCGCGCTGATGTCGCCGCGCGCGAAGCCGTTGTCGATCTCGCCACCGTGAAAGCGGCCGCCAAAGCAGCACCCAAGCCACTCAATGTCATGGCCGCGCTGCGCGAGCCAGGTATCGCCGTGATCGCCGAGGTCAAGCGGGCCAGCCCGTCGCGTGGCGAGCTTGCCGATATCAGTGATCCCGCCAAGCTCGCGAAGGCCTATGAGGATGGGGGAGCGCGGATCATCAGCGTGCTCACCGAGGGCAGGCGATTCAACGGAAGTCTCGACGATCTGGACTCGGTCCGCGCAGCTGTGTCAGTTCCGGTGCTGCGCAAGGACTTTGTGGTCGGTCCGTACCAGATTCACGAGGCACGAGCGCATGGCGCCGACCTCGTCCTGCTGATCGTCGCGGCGCTCGAACAGACCGCGCTGGTATCGCTGCTCGATCGCACCGAATCGCTTGGCATGACCGCGTTGGTAGAGGTACACACCGAGGAAGAAGCCGACCGCGCGCTGTCTGCCGGTGCGTCGGTCATCGGAGTCAACGCCCGCGACCTGAAAACTCTTGAGATCGACCGGGATTGCTTCTCCCGTATCGCGCCCGGGCTGCCCAGCGGCGTGATCCGTATCGCCGAATCCGGTATTCGCGGCACTGCCGATCTGCTGGCCTATGCCGGTGCCGGAGCCGATGGCGTACTGGTCGGCGAGGGGCTGGTCACCAGCGGTGATCCGCGGGGAGCTGTCGCCGATTTGGTGACGGCGGGTACGCATCCGTCCTGCCCCAAACCGGCTCGCTAGACGACGATGTCCGACGGTCTTCACACAAGCGGCTCATCCATGAAGAACACCGGCCTCCCGCAGATGAGCGCTGCCATCGCCGAGGCCACCGCGCACGATCCGGATGCCCGTGGGCATTTCGGTCCGTACGGGGGTCGCTACGTCGCCGAGGCGCTCATGGCGGTCATCGAGGAAGTGACCGCCGCCTACGAGAAGATCAGATCCGATCATTCGTTTCTCGCCGAGCTCGACCGGCTGCAGACGCACTATGTAGGCCGCCCGTCCCCGCTGTATGAGGCCGAGCGGCTCAGCTCCCATGCCGGTGGGGCACGAGTCTTTCTCAAGCGAGAAGACCTGAACCACACCGGTTCTCACAAGATCAACAATGTTCTCGGTCAGGTACTCCTGGCCAAGAAGATGGGGAAGACCCGGGTCATCGCCGAGACGGGCGCGGGGCAGCACGGGGTTGCCACCGCCACCGCGTGCGCACTCCTGGGTATCGAATGCGTGATCTACATGGGTGCAGTCGACACCGCGCGCCAAGCGCTCAATGTCGCCAGAATGCGGCTGCTCGGATCGACGGTCGTGTCTGTGGAGTCAGGGTCGAAAACCCTCAAGGACGCCATCAACGACGCCATGCGCGACTGGGTGACCAATGCGCACAACACCTATTACTGCTTTGGTACCGCGGCCGGCCCCCATCCTTTCCCGGTGATGGTGCGCGATTTCCAGCGCATCATCGGCATGGAAGCGCGGGCTCAGGTGCTCGATCAGGTGGGCAGGCTGCCGGATGCGGCCGTCGCGTGCGTCGGCGGCGGTTCGAACGCGATCGGTCTTTTCCATGCCTTTATCGACGATCCGGCGGTGCGGTTGGTCGGATACGAGGCTGCCGGCGATGGTGTCGAAACCGGAAGGCATGCGGCCACATTCACCGGCGGGACACCCGGCGCCTTCCAGGGTTCCTACTCCTATCTCTTGCAGGACGAGGACGGTCAGACCATCGAATCCCATTCGATCTCAGCGGGTTTGGATTATCCGGGAGTGGGTCCCGAGCATGCCTGGCTGCGCGAATCCGGGCGTGCCGATTATCGGCCCATCACCGACACCGAGGCCATGGACGCCTTCCTGCTGCTGTCCCGCGCCGAGGGGATCATCCCAGCCATCGAATCGGCACACGCCGTCGCGGGCGCGCTCAAACTCGGAGTTGAGTTGGGTGAGGGCGCCGTCATGGTGGTGAACCTGTCGGGCCGCGGAGACAAGGACGTCGAAACCGCCGCCAAGTGGTTCGACCTGCTGGACAAGAGCGGCGTGCAGTCATGACCCAGCCCGGTCGTCTCACCGAGGTTTTCGACAAGTGTCGGAGCGAAGAACGTGCCGCGCTGATCGGATACCTGCCCAACGGATACCCGGACCTCGACACCTCACTTGAGCTCATGACGACCCTGGTGCAGGGCGGATGCGACATCATCGAGGTCGGGATCGCCTACTCGGATCCGATGATGGACGGCCCCACGATCGCCGCCGCAGCGGAGACGGCGCTCGCCAACGGAGTTCGGGTGGCCGATGTCTTCACCACGGTCCGCGCCATCACCGATGCCGGCGGACATGCAGTCGTCATGTCCTACTGGAATCCGGTGCTGCGGTATGGAGTTGACGCCTTCGCGCGTGACCTCGCCGCGGCCGGAGGCCTTGGCATCATCACCCCCGACCTGATCCCCGACGAGGCAGAAGACTGGATCGCCGCCTCCGACGCTCACGACCTGGACCGCATCTTCCTTGTCGCGCCCTCATCCACGCCGGAACGGCTGGAGATGACCGTCGGCGCCTGCCGGGGATTCGTATATGCGGCATCCACGATGGGCGTCACCGGTGCACGTGATGCGGTATCGAACGCCGCCCCGGCCCTGGTGAGCAGGGTTCGCGAAGTCTCCGATATCGCGGTGGGTGTCGGCCTTGGTGTGCGATCCGGCACGCAGGCCGCCGAGATCGCGTCGTACGCCGACGGTGTCATCGTCGGCTCGGCGTTGGTCGCGGCCGCCCCGCAAGGCGTAGCCGCCGTGCGTACCCTGACTGAAGAGTTGGCTACCGGCGTGCGGAAGGGCATCAGCTCGAGGACAACCTCGGGGACAACAAGGAAAACACTGTGACAGTCGTGAATCTGGCGTACATCCCCAGCCCGCCCCAAGGGGTCTGGCATTTGGGACCTATCCCGATCCGCGCCTACGCGCTGTGCATCATCGCGGGCATCATCGTCGCGCTGGTCATCGGTGATCGCCGATGGGAGGAACGCGGCGGCGAGCGCGGCGTTATCTACGACATCGCGTTGTGGGCGGTGCCTTTCGGACTGGTCGGCGGTCGGCTCTACCACGTGATGACCGACTGGCAGACCTACTTCGGCCCGCACGGTAAAGGCATCGCCAAGGCCATCGCAGTCTGGGAAGGCGGTCTCGGCATCTGGGGTGCCGTCGCCCTCGGCGCGGTCGGAGCCTGGATCGCCTGTCGCCGTCGGGGAATCCCCCTTCCCGCCTTCGGCGACGCGATCGCTCCCGGCCTCGTGCTGGCCCAGGCGATCGGTCGGCTGGGTAATTACTTCAACCAGGAGCTCACCGGCGGGCCCACCACGCTGCCGTGGGGGCTGGAGCTGTTCTACCGTCGCTCTGCCGACGGCACGGTCGACGTCCTCAACCTCAACGGAGTATCCACCGGCGAGGTGGCGCAGGTCGTCCACCCGACCTTTCTGTACGAATTGCTATGGAACGTCCTGATTTTCGCGGTACTGATCCTGGTGGATCGGCGTTTCAAGATCGGGCATGGGCGGCTGTTCGCGTTGTACGTCGCCGGGTATTGCCTGGGACGCTTCTGGGTCGAGTTGATGCGCGTGGACCCAGCCACTCAGTTCGGCGGAATTCGCGTCAACTCCTTCACGTCGACACTGGTGTTCCTTGGCGCGGTCGCCTACATCCTGCTGGCTCCCAAGGGGCGTGAGGATCCGGCGACGCTGGGTGGCACTGCGGCCCTTGTGGAGGGCGCAGACGCAGACGCGGATACGAGCGAAGCCGAGACCGATGACGCTCCGGTGGAGACAGACGACACTTCCGAGCAGCCCGATACCGAGCAGGCCGCAGCGAAGGAACCCGAGAAGGACCCGGGGTCTCCGGATCCCACGGCGTCCCCGTAGATCTGGCATGGTGGAGAAATGACCGAGAGCACTCCGCCTCCCTTCGGAACGCCGCCCCCCGGCACTCCGTATCCGCCGCCGGGAGGCGCGCTGTACCCGCCGCCCGGATATGTCGACCCTGCCGCGCCCTTTGGACGGAATCCGGCCACCGGCCAGCCGTACTCGGACAAATCGAAGCTTGTCGCGGGTCTGTTGCAACTCCTGGGCCTGGTCGGATTCCTGGGCTTCGGCCGCATCTATCTGGGCCAGACGCTGCTGGGTGTCATTCAGCTGGTGGTTGGCTTGGTGACGTTCGGAATCGTCGCGGTCATTTGGGCGATCGTCGACGCTGTTCTGATTTTCGGCGGGAAGGTCGACGACAAAGCGGGCAGGGCACTGCGTGACTGATCTCGAGGCTGAGACGGCCCTTCGCCGGATGTGAGAGAATCGAGATGACCGGGACGGCCCGGTCATTCTTCGCCAGGGGACGGCCTCACCGAATTTCGGAGGTATCTCTCATGGTTTGGCTGGTTCTCATCTTCGCGGGTCTGCTTGAGGTGGGTTGGGCCATCGGTCTCAAATACACCGAAGGTTTCACCCGCCTGTGGCCGACCGTTGGCACCATCGGATCGATGATCATCAGCATCGCGCTGCTCGGCATCGCGATGAAGAGCCTGCCAGTCGGTACCGCGTACGCGATCTGGGTGGGCATAGGTGCCGTGGGCACGGCGATCCTGGGCATCGTGCTGTTCGGCGATTCGGCCAACGTCTGGCGACTGCTCAGCTTGGGGTTGATTCTCGCCGGCATCATCGGGCTGAAACTGGCGTCCTGACAACGAAAATCGAGGTAAGCGGGCGGTTACGCGTGTGCGACTGACTCGTGAGTACAGGTCACCCCGACTATGCTCAGAGCCGTGACGAGACGCGGAAAGATTGTTTGCACCCTCGGTCCTGCGACCGGTTCTGCCGAGCTTGTGCGTGAGCTCGTCGAATCCGGGATGGACGTGGCGCGGCTCAACTTCAGCCACGGCGACCATGCCGATCACGAACAGAACTATCGCTGGGTGCGTCGGGCCTCCGACGAGACCGGGCGCGCGGTCGGCATTCTCGCCGACCTGCAGGGCCCCAAGATCCGACTGGGCCGGTTCGCCACCGGCTCCACCGAGTGGGCGACGGGCGAAAAGGTCAGGATCACCGTCGACGATGTGGTGGGCACCCCTGACCGGGTTTCCACCACATACAAGCAGCTGGCCGCCGATGCGTCCGTCGGGGACAGGCTCCTTGTCGACGACGGCAAGGTGGGTCTGACGGTAGAGGCCATCGAGGGCAACGATGTGGTCTGCCTGGTCACCGAGGGTGGTCCGGTCAGCAATAACAAGGGTTTGTCGTTGCCGGGAATGAACGTCTCGGTCCCCGCCCTGTCCGAAAAGGACATCGCCGACCTCGAATTCGCGCTGCGGATCGGGGTGGACCTGATTGCGCTGTCGTTCGTGCGTTCACCCGCCGATGTCGAGCTGGTGCGCGCGATAATGGACCGGGTCGGACGCCGCGTACCGGTTATCGCCAAGCTGGAGAAGCCCGAAGCGGTCGCCAACCTCGAAGCCATCGTGCTGGCCTTCGATGCGATCATGGTCGCCCGCGGTGACCTCGGCGTGGAGCTGCCGCTCGAAGAGGTGCCGCTGGTCCAGAAGCGGGCCATCCAGATCGCTCGCGAGAACGCCCGGCCGGTCATCGTCGCCACCCAGATGCTCGAATCGATGATCGAGAACTCCCGGCCCACCCGCGCCGAGGCCTCCGATGTCGCCAATGCCGTTTTGGACGGTGCCGATGCCGTGATGCTGTCGGGGGAGACCTCGGTCGGCAAGTACCCGTTGGAGGCGGTGCGGACGATGGCCCGCATCGTGTCGGCGGTGGAGGGTCACTCGGTGAGTGCACCGCCGTTGACGCATGTGCCGCGCACCAAGCGCGGCGTGATTTCGTATGCCGCGCGGGATATCGGAGAGCGGCTGGACGCCAAAGCCCTGGTGGCGTTCACCCAGTCCGGCGACACGGTGCGCCGCTTGGCTCGCCTGCACACTCCGCTGCCGCTGCTGGCCTTCACCGCCCTGCCCGAGGTGCGTAGCCAGCTGGCGCTGACCTGGGGTACCGAGACTTTCATCGTCCCGCAGATGGACAGCACCGACGGGATGATTCAGCAGGTCGACGCCTCGTTGCTGGCTATGGAGCGCTACCAGCGGGGCGACCTCGTGATCATCGTCGCGGGCGCGCCGCCGGGGACAGTAGGCTCGACCAATCTGATCCACGTGCACCGGATCGGCGAGGACGACCACTAAACGGAGGATCCAGCATCAGCAACGCACCTGATTTTGCACAGCTACTCGCGCTGCTGGAGCTGAAGAATCCCGAGACCGACCTGTTCATCGGCGGCCATCCCACGGTCAACCCGCCCCGCACATTCGGCGGTCAGCTGATGGCGCAGTCCGTGGTGGCCTCCGGCCGTACCGTGTCTGAGAAGCTCTCGCTCGCGGCCGTCTCGACCCATTTCATCAACGGCGGCAACCCCGAGCAGGACATCGAATTTCGGGTACTGCGATTGCGGGATGAGCGCAGCTTCGCCAATCGCCGGGTCGACGCGGTCCAGGGCGACCTGCTGCTGTCCTCGGCGCTGGTGTCGTACCTGAAGGACTCCCCAGGTCTCGAACATGCAGTGCGGCCGCCGGCGGTGGCCGATCCGGAAACACTGCCGACCATCGATGAGCATCTAGTCGGCTACGAGGAGACCGTGCCGATGTTCGTGGCCGCCCTCAAGCCCATCGAATGGCGTTACGACAACGACCCGGCATGGGTTCTCAAGGCGAAATCTCAACGGCTGGAACATAATCGGGTGTGGATGAAGAGCCACGGGCCGCTGCCCGATGACCCGGTGCTGCACAGTGCGGCACTGGTTTACTCATCGGACACCACAGTGCTGGATTCGATCATCACCACCCACGGGCTGTCCTGGGGTTACGACCGGATTTTCGCCGCCACCATCAACCACAGCGTCTGGTTCCACCGTCCGCTGCGGTTCGATGACTGGGTGCTCTATGCCACCGAGTCGCCGGTTGCGTCCGCGGGGCGTGGCACGGGGGCCGGACGCTTTTTTGACCGCGAAGGAACATTGCTGGCAAGTACTATCCAGGAAGGCATTGTCAAATACTTCCCGGGGCGGTCATGATTCGTATTCTTTCTCTGCTGGTGGTGGTTCTTACCGTGATCACCATCATTTCCATCATTCAGGACCCAGTGAAGCCGAACGGCGAGAAGCTGCCGTGGGCCGTCATCGTGTTGGTCTTCCCGATCTTCGGCCCTATTCTTTGGTTTGCCATCGGGAAGAGCGGTCCTGCCGACCGCTGGTAGCTGCGGGAGTATCCTGCAGTAGAGATCGAGGAAACGTTTCGGCGACTGTGGAGGTGGCTGAATGCTCGAGCCGTCAGCGGCTACCGCTCATGTACGCATTGCCGAACGCGTTGTGGTCCATAGCGATTCGCGACTCGCGCGTTTCATGACCGCTGCCGCCGTATTGCTGGCGGCAGGGTGGGTGGTGCTGTTGGTCGCCCACTCCGGTTACCCGCTACGACCGGATTTCGATGAAATCCTTTGGCCGCTCACTGTTCTGCTATCCGTAGGGTTCATTGCCCGCGGCATCTTCCTGGGTCGGCCGGTGACATACGGTCACTCGGCGTGGGCAGGGGTCGCCATCGTGGTGGCGTTGGGTGTCGGTGTGCTGCAGTTCGAGCACATCAGCGACGTGCTGGTGGTGGCTGCCGGGCTCATCCTGATGTGGCCGAAGTCGTCGCCGGCGCAGCCCGAGGCGCTGGCTGAAGTCGGTGCCCTAGTGGGCAAGACCAGCGACGACCCACTGGCGGCCTTCGCCATGCACTCACTGAAGTCCTATTACTTCAATGCCGACCGGACGGCGGCGATCGCGTATCGCACTCGGGCGGGTTTCGCCGTGGTCGGGGGAGACCCGATCGGTGACGAAACCCGTTTCCCATCCCTGGTCCGGGGCTTCGCAGCCATGTGCCGTTCCCATGGTTGGCGCATCGCGATCCTGGGCTGCAGTGAACGCCGTCTGCTGCTCTGGAATGACCCCCGCGTCATCGGTCACCCGCTGCACGCGATCGCGGTGGGCCGCGACGTCATCGTCGACGTACAAACCTTCGACCTGGTGGGCCGCAAATACCGGAACCTGCGCCAGGGGATGCAACGCACCCACAACTCGGGGGTCACCACCGAGGTCGTCGACGAACGAGGTCTAGACGATGCGTTGCGTGCCGAACTCCAACAGGTGATGGAACTTTCGCACGGAGGTCGATTCGAACGGGGGTTCTCGATGATTCTCGACGGCGCGCTACTCGGCCGCTACCCCGGTATCCGGCTGATCATCGCCCGAGACAAATCCGGTGTGGTTCAAGGATTTCACCGATACGCCAGCACCGGGCGGGGGACCGATATCTCTCTCGACGTTCCCTGGCGGCGCCCCGGTGCACCCAACGGGATCGACGAGCGACTGGCGATTGACATGATCACGCTGGCGAAGACCGAGGGGGCCCGCCGGCTGTCACTGGCGTTCGCGGCGTTCCCGGAGATCTTCGCCGAGAAGGATCGCACCCGGGGGCAGGAGATCTGCTACTCGGCGATTCACACGCTCGATCCGCTGATTGCTCTGGAGTCTTTGTACCGGTATCTACGCAAATTCCACGCGCTGAGCGATAGGCGCTATGTTCTCGTGCAGATGTCGGCCGTGCCGCTGGTCGCGGTCGCGTTGCTAAGCCTGGAATTCACACCCCGGCTGCGCCCCAAACTACCTACTGGAGCAGCTGCGTAACAGGACATTAACGTCGGGAAAACGCGCACGAATTGGGCGCTCGCCAGTCTGTGGGCGTGACCGACACCCTCGACACAACTGCTGCCGCGCGCGTTCCCGTCGACCCATCCGCACACGATGCCACGGAGAGCGCGGCACTGCGGGAGACGCTGGAGGACTACACCCTCCGATTCGCCCCCAGGCGTTTTCGGCGGTGGAGTCCCGCTGTCGTCGGTGTGACTGCACTGGGCGGTATCGCCTACCTCGCAGACTTCGCAATCGGAGCGAATATCGGTATCTCCTACGGCACCGGAAATGCGCTCTGGGGTATAGCGGTTTTCGCGGTCATCATTATCCTCACCGGAATCCCGTTGTCCTACTACGCGGCCCGCTACAACATCGATCTGGACTTGATCACGCGCGGTAGTGGATTCGGGTATTACGGCAGCATCGTCACGAACATCATCTACGCGACGTTCACGTTCATATTCTTTGCGCTCGAGGGCTCAATCATGGCCCAGGGACTTAAACTCGGGCTCGGCGTACCCGTACCCATCGGATATGCGGCATCCACCATCATCATCATTCCGTTGGTCATCTACGGGATGAAGGCGTTATCGGTGCTCCAGGTGTGGACCACCCCGTTGTGGCTCGTCATGATGGTCATCCCGTTCGTCTATCTGGTTGTGCGCCATCCCGATTCAATAGGAACCTTCTTTGCCTACGGAGGCAAGGACGCGCAGGGCGTAAACCTCGGGTCGATCATGCTCGCCGCGGGTGTGTGTCTGTCGTTGATCGCACAGATCGCCGAGCAGATCGACTACCTGCGGTTCATGCCGCCCAAGACCCCCGAGAACAGCCGCCGCTGGTGGACCGCGATGCTGCTGGCGGGGCCCGGCTGGGTGCTGTTCGGAGCCATCAAACAGGTTATCGGGCTCTTCCTGGCGGTGTATCTCATCGCCAATGTGGCAGACGGTGCCGCGGTGGCCAACCAACCGGTGCACCAGTTCCTGGAGATCTACCAGAACATGATGCCGCATTGGCTGGCCATCACCTTGGCCGTGATCCTGGTGGTGATCAGCCAAATCAAGATCAACGTCACCAATGCCTACTCGGGCTCGTTGGCGTGGACCAACTCCTTCACCCGCATCACCACGCACTACCCGGGCCGTTTGATCTTCGTGCTGTTCAATCTGCTGATCGCGCTTGTGCTCATGGAAGCCAACATGTTCGACTTCCTGAACACGATCCTGGGGTTCTACGCCAACTGCGGTATGGCATGGGTGGTGACGGTGGCGACCGATATCGCGGTCAACAAGTACCTGCTCAAACTGTCGCCCATGGAACCCGAATTCCGCCGCGGCATGCTCTACAACGTCAACCCGGTCGGATTCGTCTCGATGCTGCTTTCGGCGGGCATCTCGATCCTGGTGTTCTTCGGAGTGTTCGGGGAGGCGATCCGCCCCTACTCGCCGATCGTGGCCGTTGCCATTGCGTTTGTGATGCCGCCGATCCTGGCCGTGGCCACTCGTGGCAAGTACTACCTGCGCCGCACCGATGACGGTATCGATCTGCCCATGTACGACGAGTACGGAAACCCGTCGGATGAGTTGCTTCGGTGCGCGGTCAGTGGAATCGAGTTCGAGCGTCCCGACATGATCGCCTCGGCCAAGCCCGGTCCCGACGGTGAGAAGCAGTACATCTCATCGCTCAGCCTGGCAACCGACCGGACCGGTGAACACGTGTTGCCCGCCGACCCGCCCACTCGGTAGGGATCAGGGCGCGGGGTTACCGGCCTTCTCGTTCATCCGCTTCTCGAAATCGTTCTGGCATTGGGTGGCCTTGGCTTGATCACCCTTGACATCGGACATGCAGGTGATGAAATCGGTCAAACCGGCTGACTTCATGAAAACCAGCATGAACACGAGAATGAGCGTGGACAGCAGCACGGCCAAGCCCCCGAGCGCGATGCCCGAGATCGCCACGCCACGATTGTCGGCCTCGGCTCGCTTGGCCCTGCGCAAGCCCACGATACCGAGGATGATCGCCACGATGCCGCCGATAAATCCACCAAAGACTGTGCACGACAACAGAATCGCAATGATTCCGACGATAAGCGCGCCCACGCCGACGCCGTTCTTTCGGACCGGCGGAGGAAGCGGGGCGCCGGGAGCGCCGTACGGGTATGGGTAAGCGGGGTAGGCCGGGTACCCGCCGGGCGGTTGGTACGGCGGGGGTGTTTCCGTCATACCTGCACTGTATCGCCGAGTTGGACGCGAAGGCAGTTCACCGATTCCGGCAGATGGTGGGTCGCCACCAGAACAGTCCGCCCAGCCAACAGTGGACTGTTGCTGTCCAGCAATTCCCGAAGGATCGTCTCCGCAGCGTGGCCATCGAGGTGTTCGGTCGGCTCGTCGAGCAGTAACACGGGTACCTCGGACAGCAGCGCTCGCGCAAGCAGGAGCCGTCGGCGCTGGCCGCCCGATACCGAGGCCGCACCCGCGGTCAACACCGTGTCCAGCCCCTGCGGTAGCGATTCGATCCAAGGACCGAGACCGACTTCCGATAACGCGTCGGCCAGTTTGCCATCGGTGGCGTCACCCCGCGCGACAAGAAGGTTGTCGCGCACCGTGGTGGCGAATAGGTGTGCGTCCTCGGCGAAAAACCTGATGGGTGAAGTCATCTCGGCGGTCTGGTTCTCGGCGGGTGCGTCATCGCCGAGTCGGATGCTGCCGGCGACCGGTGGTGCGAGCCCGGCGAGCGCCATCAGCAGTGATGTCTTGCCTATACCACTGGCACCGGTAATGGCCATCCGTGCACCCGCCGGCAGCCGGAACGACAGCGGACCCGATATCGAACGGCCGGTCCGCCAATACAGTTCGGAACATTCGAGCGTCACGGCGGAAACCTCGCCGTTCGGCATCACGTCGGCAGGAGCGGGAACTTCGACACCTCCGCCCGCAAGCTGCTCCAAGTGCCGCGCCGATGCCCGTGAGCGGGCGATGCCGATGGCCGCAGCGGGCAGAGCTGTGGAGGCCTCGAAGGCGGCAAGCGGCAACAACACCAGGACGGCAAGGGTCGTGGGTGCGATATGTCCGGCGAGCTCGACAGCGGCTGCCAAGGCGCCGACCACCGCGGCTCCTACCGCCAAGGTGGGGGCCGCGGCCGCCCATGCGGCGGGACCGGCGGCAGCGTCCTGAGCCAGCGCCCAGTCACGGCGTCGTCGCCGCGCCATATCGAGCTGATGCGGTAGACAGCCTCCCACCCGGAGCTCCGGAGCGTGGTCGAGGATCTCAACGGCCGTTTCCGCTTGCAGGGCGCGCGCCTGCGCGCCGTGCGTCTCCCGCGACCTGGATGCGCGGGCCGCCAACACGGGCGCCAGCACATCGGCAACCAGCAAGGCACACGCCAGCATGGCTGCGGCAGGTAGCGATATCAGCGCGATGGTCACCGTGGCCGCGACCCCGAGCACCGCGGCGACCGCAGCGGGAATGACGCTGCGTACGACGGTCTCGGCGAGCTCGTCAATGTCTGTTCCGATGCGATCCAGCACCGCGCCCCTGCGGAGCGCTCCGACCGAGCCGCCGACCAGACGTGCGTACACCTGCGCACGGACGGCGGCAGCCCCGCGTAGTGCGATTTCGTGACTGGCGAGCCGTTCGCAGTACCGCCAGATGCCGCGCGAAATACCCAGTGCGCGTACGGCAACCACGGCAACGGACAGATCGAGAACCGGTGGCATCTGCCAGGCCCGGGTGATGAGCCACGCCGACAGACCGGCCAACGCTAGTGCACTTCCCAATGCCAGCACTCCACACGCCACGGCTAAAGCCAGCCGTGCCGGCCGCACACGAAGCGCGATCAGCCAGTGCTGCAGCGGGTCAGAAGTGCGCAGCATGTCTGGCCTCAACGGTGAATATCTCGTCGGCGGCAGCCAGTACCGGGGCACGGTGCCCCACCAGCACCACCGTGGCGCCACGACGGGCCCGCGTGACCAGTGCGGCCAGCGCGGCGGCCTCGGTATCGCCATCGAGGTGTGCCGTGGGCTCGTCGAGAAGCAAGATCGGGCGATTGGTAGCGAGCACACGTGCCAGGCACAGTCGCTGCCTTTCACCCAGTGAAAGCCCGGCGCCACCGGCACCGAGGCGGGTATCCAACCCGTCCTGCAACGTCGACACCGTACTATCGAACTGGCTCTCGGCCAGCGCCGCTTCGAGATCGTCCAGCGGCCCGAACATTTCGAGGTTCTCGCGGATGGTGCCCGGCACCAATACAGGTCGTTGGGGCAGCCATCCGATCATTGACCACCAACTGTCGCGGTGGATCTGGTCCAGACCCACCCCGTCCGCGAGAACCAGGCCTTCCGTTGGCGTGGTGAGGCCGGTTATCGCGTGCAGTGCCGTCGACTTCCCTGCACCGTTGTGGCCGGTGAGCACGGTGACTGCGCCGGGCCGGATTGTCGCCGTCAATTCCCATGGTGCGTAACCGCTTCGATCCGGCACGCTGATCGCGTCCAGCTGGATCGTCGGCTGTCGGAGCGGAGGTAGCGTCCCACCGACGGCGGTGGGGGCTGCTTGAGCGCTGATGGCGTCGAGGAGTTCGAAGGCCTTGTCCGCAGCCGCTTTTCCATCGGCGGCGCTGTGGAACTGAATCCCGACGCGACGCAACGGCCAATAGACCTCAGGGGCCAGAATCAGGACCGTCAGTGCGGTGGTGAGATCGAGGTGCCCGAACACCAGCCGCATACCGATACTCACCGCGATGAGCGCGACACTGAGCGTTGCGATCATTTCCAGCACCATGGCCGACAGGAACGCGACCCGCAGCGTGGCCATGACCGAACGCCGCTGGGCGGTCCCGAGTTCGGTTATCCGACGAAGCGGTGTCGCGGTACGTCCCAGCGCGCGGAGGGTGGGAATACCCGCGATCAAATCGAGAATCTGACCGGTGACCACGGTCGAGGCATTCAATGCGGCCGCCGCGCGATCCCGGGTGAGAAGACCGATGAGGATCATGAAGATGGGTATCAGTGGCAGGGTTGCCACGACGATCACGGCCGATCGGATATCGGATACCGCGATCACCAAGGCCGCGGTAGGTGTCACGATCGCGGCACTGAGCACCGCGGGCAGATACCCGGCGAAGTAGGGGCGCAGGTCGTCCAGTCCCCGGGTCAATATCGTCGTGGCCGATTCCCGACTCTGTGCAAGGTCGCGAGGCTGTGCCTGCGCGATGGTCGACAACAGTTGGTCGTCGAGGTCGGCGATGACTCCTGTCGCGCCGCGCTCACTGAAGCGGACCTGCACACCTTGGGCACCCGCCCGAACAATCCAGAGCGCGGCAAGAACAGCCAGCGGCTGTCCCATATGGACAATGTCGCGTGCGGCCGGATCGGTGATGAGCCGGGCGAGTGTATGCGCCAGCACTATGGCGATAAGCAGTGTGGCCGCCGTGATCACCAACTCGCAGAGCACTGTCAGCATCAAGTAGCGACGGGCGGGTGCGCTGCGGCGCCACAACCGCGGATCGACCGGGGCGCTGCGCGATCGTGTCATCGCACGGGCAGCCCGACGGGATCGGGGATCTGATCGGCCGAGATGCGTTGCCGGAATACCCAATACGTCCAGCCCTGGTAGAGCAGCACCAGCGGGGCGGTAATCGCCGCGGCCCAGCTCATGATGCGTAGTGTGTAGGGACTGGATGAGGCGTTGACAATCGTCAAGTTGTAGGCCGGATTCAAGCTGGACACAACCAGATTGGGATACAGGGAGCCGAACAGCAGGGCCACCACGGCGACCACCGTCAGACAGGTGCAGGCAAATGCCCATCCGTCACGGGATATCCGTGACGCGGCGGCGGCACCGACCAAGGACAAAGCGGCCACCGCGAGCGCGATCCAGGTCCATCCCTTGCCATAGGCAAGCTGCGTCCACAGCCCGTATCCGCCGGCAGCGATGATGACCGGAATCGCCAGCTTGTGCGCTATCGAGACGGCGTCCTCGCGGACCACTCCCGCGGTCTTCAGCGCGATGAACAGTGCACCGTGGAAGGCGAAGAGTCCCACGAAGACCACGCCACCAAGAAGTACGTACGGTCGCAGCACATCCCCGATCCCCAGACTGAGCTGTTTGGCGGAATCGACCGGGAGCCCGGCCAAGAGCGACGAGAACGCCACACCCCACAGCAGCGCGGGAATCCAGGATCCGATGCCGATTCCCAGATCGCAGCGAGCACGCCAGCGGGGGTCGTTGATCTTGCCGCGCCACTCAATGGCCACGATCCGCAGGATCATGGCGACCAGGATCAGTAGCAGCGGAAGGTATAGGCCGGAAAACACCGTGGCATACCAGTGAGGGAATGCCGCGAACATGGCGCCGCCCGCGGTGATGAGCCAGACCTCGTTGCCGTCCCATACGGGCCCGATGGTGTTGAGCACCGCTCGTCGCCTGCGGTCGTCGCCGCGGCCGAGTGGATGCATCAGCATCCCGACACCGAAGTCGAAGCCTTCGAGCACGAGGAAGCCGAGGAACAGCGCCGCTACGACGATGAACCAGAGCTGTTGTAATGTCGTCGGATTCATGTTCGGACCTCCTTGCAGGCTGATAGATAGGGCTATTAGTAGGCGAAGGACAGCGGCTTGGGGCTGTCCTCATCGGTGAGAACTGGTGCGGGTTCGGTGTCGTGTTCGAGAGGCCCTTCGATGGTGTAGCGGCGGATGAGCCAGAACCACACCACGCCCAGCGCGCCGTACAGCAGCGTGAAGGTGATGAGCGACACCCATACCGTTGCGGCGGAGTGGTGCGAGACCGCCATGTCCACGGTGAGCCGAATCTGTTCCACTCCTGTGGGATTGGGGGCAACCACCCAGGGTTGTCGGCCCATCTCGGTGAACACCCACCCGGCGCTGTTCGCCAGGAAGGGCGTGGGGATGGCCAGGATTGAGAGCCAGGCGAACCAGCGCTGAGAAGGAATTCGTCCGCGCCGTGTCACCCACAGCCCCGCCAACGCCAGCAGGGCAGATCCAGCGGCGAGTCCGATCATGGCGCGAAAGGACCAGTAGGTGACGAAGAGGTTGGGCCGGTAGTTACGCGGACCGAACTTCTGCTCGTACTCCTTCTGGAGGTCTTCGACGCCCTTGAGGGTGACATCGGTGAACTTGCCCTCGGCCAGGAAGGGCAGCACATAGGGCACCGAAATCGCGTGCGTGACGCTGCCGCAGTCATTGTGGGTCCCCACCGTCAGCACCGAGAACTTGGGGTCTTTCTCGGTATGACACAGGGATTCAGCCGACGCCATTTTCATCGGCTGTTGCTGAAACATCAGCTTGCCCTGAACGTCACCAGTCGCCGCCAGGGCGCCCCCGGCGAGGATCATCACGGCGCAGGCGCCGATGGCGGCCGGGCGATACATCGTGCGCGCGTCTTCGAGGGTGCCAAGTTTGTGAGAGCGGACCATCCACCAGCCGCAGATACCGGCAACGAATGTGCCTGCAGTGAGCAAGGATCCGGCAACGGTGTGCGGGAAGGCGGCCAATGCCGTGTTGTTGGTGAGGAGCTCGGTGATGCTGGTCAGCTCTGCGCGGCCGTTTTCCGGGTTGTAGATGGCACCGACCGGGTGCTGCATGAACGAGTTGGCGGCGACGATGAAGAAGGCCGAGGCATTGACACCGATCGCGACCACCCAGATGCACGCCAGGTGCACCAGCTTGTGCAGACGGGTCCACCCAAATATCCACAGGCCCAGGAAGGTTGACTCCAGGAAGAACGCTACAAGCCCTTCGAGAGCAAGGGGAGCGCCGAACACGTCGCCGACGAACCGGGAGTATTCGCTCCAGTTCATCCCGAACTGGAATTCCTGCACGATGCCGGTGGCGACGCCCAGTGCGAAATTGATGAGAAAGAGCTTTCCGAAGAATCTGGTGAGCCGGTACCAGGAGTTGTTTCCGGTGATGACCCAGGCCGTCTGCATGATGGCCAGCAGAGGTGCGAGCCCAATGGTCAGCGGCACCAGGATGAAGTGGTACACGGTGGTGATCCCGAATTGCCAACGAGATACGTCCAGGGCGTTCATCGCCACCTCCTACGACGCAGCGTAGTAGTAGTTGCACGCTAAGTTCAACGCGATACGGGCCACATTTACTAATACGCCAACAGCGCGAACGTGGCGCGGTAATCGCGTGAACCCAGAAAGTGGACCGCGTCAGGGGATGCGTCGGGGCGCGGCCGACGAGCGCAGTGCCGGCGCGACGGGAGGGCCCGTGAGGAATCCGTCGGTGGTTCCGGCGTCGATGGCGCGTCGGTATACCTCGGCGGCACCTCGCAGTGCGTCGATGGTCAATTCGATATCGGTGGGCGTGTGTGCCGCGGAGATCACGAAAGACTGTCCCAGTACACCGCGACGCAGCAGTTCCTGCAGCAGCAGTGCACGGTAGGCCTGCGAGGGCTGCCCGTCTGGGCCGAGACTGGTAAAGGTGAGACACGATGGTCGGCCTATTGTCCGGATATGTTCGCCCACGCCTAGTTCCGCGGTAATGGCGGCAATGCCGTCGGCGAGATCCCGGCCCGAGGCCTCCATGGCCCGTACCGGGGCATCATCTCGATAGGCCTGCACCACTGCGCGGAAGGCCGCCAATCCCACCGCTTCCGGCCCGTTTGTGGTGGACAGCAGAAACGTCCGCGGATCGTCGGTCCGCAGGCCGCCGCGTTCCATATAGTCCCGCTTGCCCGCAAGCGCGGCGATCGCGAAACCATTGCCCATCGCCTTGCCCCAGCACGACAGATCCGGGGTCACCCCGTACACGGCCTGGGCACCCGCGCAGGACCACCGAAATCCGGTGATGATCTCGTCGAAAACCAGTAGCGCACCATGACGGGTGCACAGCGCCCTCACGGATTCGAGGAATCCGGATTCGGGCTCGGCGGCCGCGCTGGCGACCTCCATGATGACACAAGCGATTTCGCCGGGGTAATGATCAAAAAGCGTTGTCAGAGAATGGAGATCGTTGTAGTTGAACCTGGCCACGTCCTCGGTTGCGGTTTTCGGGATACCCGCGTTCATCTCGGTGGTGCCGATGAACCAGTCGTCGGCGGAGAAGAACGGCTGCCGACAGGCCGCGACCATCGTGCGTCCGGTCACGGCGCGGGCGAGGCGAATGGCGGCGGTGGTGACATCCGATCCGTTCTTGGCGAACTTGACCATCTCGGCGGTTGGCACGGTCCGCAGGAAATCCTCGGCGGCTTCGGCTTCTAATACCGTTGGGCGACTGAAACTTACCCCTCGGCTCAGCGTGTCGCGGACGGCCTCGATGACGGGCCCGTATGCATGGCCGAGGGTAATCGCACGCAGCCCCATGCCGTATTCCACATAGCAGTTGTCGTCAACATCCCACACCCGCGCGCCCGACCCGTGCGTCAGCACCGGCGCCATGCCTAGCGGGTACTGGTCGGCGCCGCGCGCGTAGGTATGCGCCCCGCCGGGCACCGCGTCGTGGAGCCGGGCCTGCCAGGTATTCGACTGTTCAAAACCCCGATGTGTCATGTTCGCGCTTCCTCACGAAGGAGCGGAGCTGCGGCAGGTGACGGGTTCTGGTCGCGTCTGACCAGTGCCCACGCCGCACCCGCAAGCACGATCAAGAGCCACCGAATCATCGAAATCTGTTGGAAAGCGGAGACATCCAGCACAGAACTGACGACGGTGAGCGCGACGAGCCCGCCGAGCACGCCATTGATCAGCTCCGTGGTGGCCGCATCCTCGCAGCGATTGCGCGCGTTACCCGCGTACACGATCGCTGTGATCATCAGGACCACCAAGGTCAACAGGCCCACGATGCCGCCTTCGATGAGGCGGCTGAGGTATTCGTTGTCGAGAACCGGCTGTTCCGGTCCTAGTGGATAGGTGAATGATCCCTGCCCCAACCAAAAGTTCTCGGTCCAATGCGACATCACGTAGTCGATTCCACGCGCACGGGATTGCAGCGACGGGTCGTCCGAGCTACTCATAAAGGTTTTGATGATCGCCTCGAAAACACCCAGTCCACTCACCGCGGCGACTGCCGCAGCACCGAGCGCGGCGCATAACAACCCGGCAAGCCGACGCACCGGCCAGCGCCACGACATCACGAGGATTGCCGCCGCGAATCCCACGAACGCCGATCGAGAAACAGTCACCACCGAGCCCGCCATCACAATGCCGGTCAGCACTGCCCATGGCCATATCTTTCTGGCAGTCCCGTCGGCCCCGCTATTCGAGGCCTTGGCGTTGTACACGAGCGCGACGCCGATAGGTGCGATCGTGGTCAATACCGCGCTCAGTTCCAGGGCATGCGCTGCGGCGCCCTGTGCTCGGACGACGCCTTCACGAACAATCCCATGAGCGACACCCGTATCGCCGAATTTCATGAGCCCGGGAATCCGGATCATCGCCGCGATGTCGACGCCGGTGGCGAATTGCGCCAGGGCGAGGATCGCTGTGATGGCACCGCCAATGAGAAGCGCCTTCAAGAAGATCTCAATGATTCGCGCGGAGCTTTCGGGATGGGCGGCGAACAGAAAGACGAATCCGATGAGCGCGGCCACCGTCACCGCGTATGCGGACATGCCCTGCCCGGCCTGCACCACGGCGATATGCGGCAGGAGACGGGTGGTGACGGCATTGAAGGACACCACGGTTGCCAGCACAGAGGCGAGGATCACGAGGGTAACTCCGCGCGCTCCGAGCGAGAGCCGGTGCCCCGACAGCACCCAATATCCGCCCAGCACACCGACGATGATCAAGGCGACCTGAGCGGGGCTGAGCCCTTTCAGGGCATACACCGCGTAGACCTGCCGGGTGCTCAACAGCACGATGCATGCGAGCGCGGCGAACTTGACGGTACCCAGACCGCGGTCGGTCATCACAGTGCCCGACTACCGGTCTGGAGAAGGCTTGTCGCCAGGCCAGGTACGGAAATCGGTCAGGCGGGGCGGGGTCCAGTTCAATACCGCTTGGGCCAGCGCCTCGTCGTCGATCTCGAGATTGTCCAGGTCGTCGTCGACGATGGTGGGAGCGTCCGCGGTACCGGAGGCTTGGCGTCCATTGGTTGCCGAATTCTTTGCCAGGATCTGGCCATTGCCGCCCGCGTCTGCCTCAACCGGATCGGTGGGGGCCTCGGCGGCCGCCGATGGCTCATTGGCTACGCGTGGAGTCTCGGTTTTAGCCTTGACCTTGTTCCCAGGCTGTCGATCGGCGCGCCTTTCTTTGCGGCGCCGCATCGCGAGTGCGTCGTAGGCCAGCAGCAGGATGGTCGCGGCGAGCAGCGCCGCGACGGCCATGGAACCCGCGGATTTCACCGCGCTGTTGGACATTACGACGGGGGCTGTGGGTTCCTGGAGGATAGTGAGAGTTGCCCAGTTCTCGGGTGCTACCGAGGCCCCCACCTGCAGTTTCACCAGGTTGTCGCGTGCGACGTCAAGGACTGCTCCCGCTCCTGCCTTGCAGTCCGAAGTCTCGCCGCAGAGCACCAGAATCGACAGCTGAGAGGACGGTTGTTGATTGTTGGGTCCCAGGTCAATGCTGTTGGAGACCGTGTAGTCCACACCGGGCGCGGCCGCGGCAATCGAAGTCTGTGCGGGCTGGCTGGATATCGAGGTGGCGAGGATGCCGACGAGCTGCGCCATTTGCGGCGACAAGTTCAACATCGGGTTGGCGCCCAGCGTGTCACCGGTCGAGGAGAAAGTGGGAGGTGGGACAACCACTGCAGAGGCCGTAGATGCCCGGATGGTGACACCCTTGGTGTAGCCGTATGCGCCTGCGCTGCACACCATCAGGGCCACGAGGACAAGCGCAATCCGCCGGTTCAAGATCCGCTTGACCAGGTCGTTGACGTTCACGGGCGCTCCGACTCTTGCTATCGTCCGGACTATTCGCGATAGGCGCGCCGTCCCATAACCAGCCTTATTGGTCACGAGCATAACCCACACTTGCTCGCCCCAGAGAATGAACGATGGCTAGGCTAACCGCCGTGTCGACAGAATCGCTGGGCCCGCCGGTTCGGGTGACGATCTCCCACGTGGTGGTTGACCTTTGCTGCGTGCAGGACGTGCTCGATGCGGTCGCCCGGCGCCCGGCAGCGGCCGATGAGTGCCCGCTTGTTATCGGCTCGGTGAACTTGGACCATTTGCACCATTTCGGCAAGGGGCGCGCGTATCGGGACTGCGCCGAGCTGGGGCCACAGCTGGATTGGTTGATGCTCGCCGACGGGGCGCCGATCGCGGCGCGTGCCCGGCTCAAGACGCGGCAAAACTGGCCACGGATCACCGGCGCGGACCTGCTACCGCAGGTTCTCGAGCTGGCAACCAGGACCGGTCGCCGGGTCGGGTTCTTGGGCGGACTGCCGAAGGTGCATGACCAGCTGCGCACGATTCTCGGCGAACGCTATCCCGGCCTGCAGGTCGTCGGTCTGTGGGCGCCCGATCGTAGCGATATCACCGACCCGACCCGCAGCGATGCCCTCGCACGCGAGATTGCCGCCGCCGGCGCCCATATTCTGGTAGTTGGCCTAGGAAAACCATTACAGGAGTTATGGATTGCGCGCCACGGGGTCGCTACCGGCGCCATGGTGCTGCTGGCTTTCGGTGCGTCCGCCGATTTCCTTGCCGGTGCCGCAACGCGCGCTCCGGAATGGATGCAACGCAGCGGACTGGAATGGTCGTACCGATTGGGTCGCGAACCGCGGCGAATGGCCCGGCGGTACCTGATACAGGGGCCGGCGTCCCTGGCGCGGTTACGTAAGGCCGAGGTTGGGCCGGCACAGTCAGCTAAACCCCATGCATAATGCTCGCGAAATGCTCAGCCATTCGTTCGGAGCTGAACTCCGCCCGCACCCGCTGCGCCCCAGACTGTCCGAGGGCGCGGGCGCGATCGGGGTCGCGCGCCAGCTCGGCGATCGCGCGGGCGAAGGCGTCGGGGTCGCCGGGTGGAACCAACACGCCGTCGACATCATGGCGGATGTAGTGCGCAATCCCCGGATTGTCGGTCATGACCACCGGGCGCCCACTGGCCATTGCCTCCAGCGCGACCGTAAGTCCCGAACCGGTAATTACGTTGGGGCGCACCGCAATCGCCACGAGCGTGGATCGGCGATACAGATCCCGCATTCGTCCGTAGAGCCGTTCAGTGTGCAGGGTGACAATACCGGGTGGCGAGCTGACCGGCAGCGCAGTAGCCAGTTCGAGTGTGAGGCCGTGGCATTGTTCGCGGGCGGTAAGAACGGCCTGGACGAGAAGCGCGTGGTCCCGGTGGACATCCTCGCCGGCGCTGACCACCAACGGAGTGCCAGCATTCGCCCACGGCTGCACCCGGTAGAAATCGGTATCGATTCCCACCGGAGCGAAATGCAGCCGCGAGTCCTCGACACCCCAGGCGCGCGACAGCAGTTCGACCTGGGGAGGGGACTGCGAAAAGACCGCTGCGCTGCGGGCCAATGCGTAGCGGGCGAGTCCGCGCGGCACCGGGGGAGACTCGGCGGGCTCGGTAAGCCAACCGATTCCGGTCACCACCGGCGGACTCATCCGGATTGCCGTCGCAACCGCTGCCGGCACTCCAGTGCGTTCGTCGTAGCAGAACACGATATCGCTCGCGCGTCGAGCCGCTCTGTCAGCAACGGTCTCCAGAATTTCGAGATCCCCCGTGCGATAACGAATGTGACCGGCGATTCGCGCAGCGCGGCGGCCGAACGAAAACTCGCTGAATGCGGGTGTCACGCCGTAGCGCGACAACCGATGCAGACCGTAGGGTGCCCGATCCGGCACCTCATCAGCCCGGTTCCTGATCTCCCATTGCGAGGCCGAAACGCCATGCGGCAAGGCCACATACGCGTGCAGTTGTTGACTCGGTTGCATTATTCCCATCCCATATCGGCGCAAGGTAGCACATGACCTCGGAACGTGCCGACGGTTCCGCGGGTGCCCAACCGGCATCCGGACGACGGATTGCCAACGCCGTGGCCTGGCAACTAGGCGGTCGTGTCCTGGGAGTAGTCGCTTCCATAGCGGCGATCGCGCTGACTACACGTGCTGTCGGTCCGCTGGCCTACGGGCATCTCAATACCGCGCTCTTCTTCATCGGGCTGTGGACGAGTTTGACCGAACTCGGCATCGGCGCGGTCATCGTCAGACGCGTCTCCAGCGGCAGCGGCAGTCTCGAACGGTTGGTCGGGGTCAACCTTGGTCTCTCCATTGCCTATTGCGTGCCCCTCACCGTGCTCGCCGCGGTGTCGGGTTTGTTGGTCTATCGCGACCAGCCTGAAGTCGACTCGATGTTGCTTATCATGAGCGGGAGCCTCACGCTGAGCACTTTGGCGAGCTGCCTTGGCCCTGTGTTCGTCCAATCGGTCCGCTTCCCGGCGGTGGCGATCGCGGACGTCATGTCGCGCGTGGCGGTTCTGGGCTTCACGTGGATTCTCGTCACGGTCGATGCCACACCGGTCTGGTACGCGGTGGCGCAGCTCATACCGCCGGCGGTATTGCTTCTCGTGCAAGGTATTGCCGCACATCGGATCATTCCGCTACGCATCGTGATGTCCACACGCGAGTCATGGGACCTGGTACGCGAAAGCCTGCCGCAGACAGCGGTTCTGGTAGTCGGTGTTTTGTACTGGCGAATCGACGGCGTGATCCTGAGTCTGCTGAGCACACCGGTCGAGGTCGGCCATTATGGGCTGGCGTATCAGACGGCATTCACCTTGTCGGTCATGGGCAGCTTCTTCCTGTGGGCGACGCTGTCCACCATGTCGACGCTTTATGCCACCGATTCAGCGCGGTTCGGCTACTTCATTCAGCGATCCGTCGGGCTCATGCTCGCGGTGGCAGTACCGATCTCCGTGGTCGGCTTCTTTGTGGGCCGCGATCTCATCGCGCTTTTGGGTTCCGAAGAGTTCGTGGACAAGTCGAACCTGGTGATGCCGTTGCTGCTCGTCGCGGTTGGCCTCACCTTCCTGACCGGCATCGTGAGCCAGGCTCTGTTTGCCGCGCATCGCCAGGTATTTCTGTTGCGGCTCAATGTGTGCAATCTCGTCGGCAATATCGTTCTCAACGTACTGCTGATCCCGCACCTGGGCGCACTGGGCGCGGCGATCGCGCTGGTGGCCAGCGAGGTGGTGGGCTTGACCATCGCCGCCACCAAGTTGACCACCTGTAGCGCCTATCGCACGCCCTGGATGTTCCTCCTGCGCTTGGCCATACCGACATTGGCGGCTGTCGGCGCGCTCCTTCTTGCCGAACAGTGGATGCCGCAGTTGATGGCGGCGGCGATCGCTGCCGGTGTGTATGTGGGGGTGAATCTTTGGGCGGGCCCGGTGCATCTGCGGGACGTCCGGGACGTACTCCGCAAGGAGGATTCTGGTGGGTAGCAATAGGCTCAAGGAGCTGAACAGGGCCTATCTCCCGTCACCTCAGGGCGGTGAGGTACATGGGGGTATCGCGGTGTTCGTCGTCGCGTACGGACGTCCGGATCTGCTCGCCGACTGTCTGCGGTCGTGCCACGAACACCTCGGCGAGCTGCCGGTACACGTGTGGGACAACTCGGGACCGGACTATCCGGGGATGGGCGCAGTTCGAGCGTCATTTCCTGACGTGAGCTGGCACGGTACGGGGGACAATCTCGGATTCGCCGCGGCCGTCAACAGATTGGCGGATCTCGTGGCGGGTGCGCACCTGCTGCTCGTGAACCCCGATGCGATCGTGAAGAGCCCACTCACGCGGACACGCGCCCAGATGGCTATCGATCCCATGGTGGCCGCGGCGGCGCCACAGATAGACCCGACCACACCGCATCTCGGCGAGCTCCCCTGGGACAACGGACATCGCGCCCCGAACATGCTCCGGGCGCTGGTGTCGCACGCGGGCTACGCGCCTGCGCTACGCGGCCGCGCGATCTCGGAGCTGTACCGGACAGCGCCCACCGAAGTGGACGGGTACCTCACCGGCGCCTGCCTATTGATCAACCGGCAGGTCTGGAATGAGATCGGTGGTTTCGACGAGGAGTTCTTCCTGTACGGCGAGGAAGCCGACTGGCAGCTGCGTGCCCGGGCGGCGGGCCGGCGGCTGGTTTTCATCGACGAGCCCGGTGTCACGCACAGTGCCAAGGGGACTGTCACCGGAGATCACCAGCGCGCTATCCGCTCCGACGATCTACTGAGAGCCAATATCGCCCTCACCCTCGAACATTCGAAAGGTGCGCGCACCGCCGACCTCTATCTGGCCGGGACATCCGCGCTGGACCGCGTGCAGCGTTCGGCTCGCCGCGTCCGCAAGACGCGACTCAGGCCGGGCACCGGGCGCCCACAGATAATCCTGACCACCAACCGGCTGGTGTACGGGGGTGCCGAACGCCAACACGTCTTGTTGGCAACCGAATTGGATCGGCGCGGATATGCCGTGACCATCGCGTGCATGCAGCGTTTCGGCCCGTTGGTTGCCGAGATCCCCGCGACGGTGCGGGTGGTGCGTCAGCCCTGGTGGTGCCCCACATTCGAAATCGGCGACGGTCCCACAATCCTCGTGTCGGGGGACACCAACACCGAGACCGGTTGCGGGACACTGTGGCGCGCATCCGGACGACATCGCAGATGGCTGGTGGCGGCACATATCCCACCCGAACTGAACACGGGAACCTACTCGGCGCCGCTCGCGGCGGCGATGAGCCGGGCCGACGGCTTTATTGCGCTATCGCGACGCCACTGGGACGAGGTTTCGGCGCATCAGCGCGTCGGCACACGATTCTTCACCGCCCCTAATGGGGTGGTGAGCCGACGCGATCTACCCGAGACTGTGCCGCGCCGCCGTGATCTGAGTGGCCCATTGCATTTCGTGATGCTGTCGCGCATTGTCGAGCACAAGAATCCACATCTGCTGGTGGAGGCGCTGAGCGGATTGGCCGAATACGACTGGCGGCTCTCCATCTTCGGAGACGGGCCCGACCGCCAACGACTGGAGGCTCTTACGCCCGATTCGGTGCGTGACCGGGTGCACTGGCGCGGTTGGTCGCCCGGTCCGGATCATGCGCTGGCCGACTGCGATGTGCTCTGTGTGCCGAGCCGCAGCGAGGCCTTCCCGCTGGTGATCCTCGAGGCGATGGCACGTGCCGTACCGGTCATCGGGTCGGCGGTCTGCTCGGTACCGGACATGCTCGACGACGGCAGCGGTGTCGTGGTGGATCCGATAGATGTGCAGTCCTGGCGCGACGCGCTCAAGGATGCCCTGTCCGCCCCTGAGCGCTTGACGGCTTTGGGGTGCAATGGGTTTAAGCGGATGCGTGATCTCTATACGATCGAGACGATGGCGGACTCGTACGAGGAAGCCTTCACCGCGGTGCTCAAGGGCTGATGTCTGCGATGAGAATTCTCTGGTTGTCACCCTGGATGCGTCCGCTTGCTCGCGTGCACACCGAAGCATTGATGGGCCGAGGCGCTTCGGTGTTGTTAGTGACCACCGACCAGCACCCCGAGTCTGGTCCGGCACGGGACCATGAGATGGTCCTGGAGCCCTCGCTCAAACATCCTGCCGGTTGGGCGTCATGGGCACGTGCTGTACCGAAAGTCCGTGCGTTCCGGCCCGATGTGGTGATCACCGAGCTGGTCCGCGATCCGCGTTGGCAGGCATTCGGGGCGGGCCGTCCGCGCGTGCTGCTCGTCCACGATGATCGACCGCACGACGCCTCCGAAGAACGGCCGCGGTGGAAAGACATCGCGTTCCGTCGATGGGAGTCGGGCGCAGTTCAACGCGTGGCGTTCAGCGATTACGTCGCGCGACAGATCGCCCCGCACGCGTTATCGCCGGTCGGAGTGGTTCCGCTGACGAGTGACCTCGACCCGCAGCGGGTGCCGCCCTTCGTGCCCGCAAGCGGTCGTCGTGACTTCGTCCTGGTCGGGCGACTCAACGGCTACAAGAACGTTGACGTCATCCTGCGTGCGTGGGAGGCGCACGTCGCGGGTCCGGCCTGGCACGGAGACCATCTGGTGCTCATCGGTAACGGCGAATTCAGGGGTGCACTGCCGGAGTCGGTGCGGTGGATTCGTGGGCCATACAGCTATGACGACGTGCTGCAACCACTTTCCACCGCCAAGGCCTCAGTCGTGCATTACCGGCAGGCCTCGCAGAGCGGCGTACAGACATTGTCGATGCAGCTCGGGGTGAACGTCATCGTCTCAACCGAGGGGGCATTGCCGGAGTTTCAGCCGCACGGGGAGATCGCCTTGGGCCGCGACGATGTGGCTGGGCTGACCGCGGCTTTCGATCGGCATGCCGACCCCGTCGCCGCGGCGAGCTTCGGTGCGGTGGCACGCGAGCATTATCTGCAGAACTTCACCGCCGATCACGCAGCCGGCCGGCTGCTAACGATCTGCGAGCGACTTCCACGTCCGCACTAGCTGTGCCTCCCACTCGGCGATGTCAAGGCCGCGCACCGTCTCCCGTCCGGCGGTCCCCAGTCGGCGGCGTTCGTCGTGATCGGTGGTCAGCCGGGTAAGGGCCGCTACCAGCGCGTCGATATCGCCGGGTGCGATCAACACACCGTTCTCGCCGTCACGCACCACCTCGGCGATGGAACCGACGGGTGCGGTGATCACCGCGACCGCCGAGGCCATGGCCTCCAGTAGTGCCATCGGAAGGCCCTCGGCGTAGCTTGGGAGCACGAAAATATCTGCACCGCTGAGCAATTGGGAACTTGCGGCCGCATCCAGCCAACCGTGCACGGTGATCACATCGGCGACGTCGGCCGAAACGACGGCGGCGCGTGCCTGTTCCACCTCGCCATCACCGGCAAGGTGGATATGCAGCATCGTGCGGATCTCCGGTGTGAGTGCGGATGCCGCCCGGATGATGTCGTATGTGCCCTTGCGGCGTCCGAGCCGGCCCAGGCTGATCACCGTAAGGGTGTCGCCATGAGAGGAAGCCGTCCGCTCGGGGATGCGGACCGGATTCTGCAGCACCGCCACCCGATTCGGGTCGAGTCGCAGACAGACGATGTACTCGTCGGCGAGGTTGCGCCCCAAGATGATCCACCGGTTGGCACGCAATCCCCACCGCACACCGCGCTGCACTGTGGGCCGCTGTTCCCGGTACCACCCGGCGAAATCGAAGCTGTGGGCATGGATAAGTGCGGGCACCCCGCGGATGCGCGCAGACCATAAGGGCAGCGCCTTGCGGGCCACGCTCCCACCGTGACCAAGATGGACGTGCAGGACGTCGACCCGTCCCGCGAGGACCAACCACGACGACACCAGCATTCCGCGGACGCCGACCCACAACCAGCGCCACCGGGAGGCGTCCACATAGGTGGGCACCACATGCACTGTCACGGACGAGTCAGTCAACGCCGCCATATGCGACATGACGGTTGCCATGCCGCCGCGGCTTTCGGGACCTGCCGGGGCCGGTCCTATCGCCAACACGCGCACAGGCGTCGGCGTGGGGACGGAGTGGGGCACGCGCCAAGTGTAGAGCTCAGTGGCTAGGTATCGTTGCGCGCTGTGACCGGTGCGCAAGCCGTGAGACAGCGTCATCCGGCGGTGGTAGGTGCGATAGCGCTCGCCGGGCTGGCGTTGATAGCTGCGATGGTGCTGGCACGCGACTCCAGCAAGTTCGTCCACCTCCATGCCGCAGAGACCGCATCGCACCGGCTCGACACCGGGCCGCTGGTAGCCGGTGCCCTTGTCGTCGAGTGGTGGGTGCGAGATCACCCCGATGACCCACGCGCGGCGGCCATCCGGGACCAGATCGCGCGGTACCCGATTGCGATGTGGGCCACCGGTAGCGATGAGGACGACAGCCGCAATATCTCCGATATCGTCCAGCGGGCGCGGCGCGCCGACGGCACCGCGCAGTTGGTGCTGTACAACGTTCCGGACCGGGACGACGGTTTCTCCGGGCCCAACCACGTGGTCACCCCCGCCGTGTACCGAGCGTGGATCGACCGGGTGTCAGCACTGGTGGGGGACACCCGGATGGTGGTGATCGTCGAACCCGACGCCTTGTGGTTCGCCGACCGGCAATCCTTGGAGGGCACTGATTTCGACGGTCGCATCGGATCTATTCGCTACGCGGTGGACACCTTCTCGGCGCGGAACGTCAATGCCCGCGTTTACCTCGAGGCCGGAACCTCGTCCGGCTCGGTGACTCCCGAGCGGATGGCGGCGCTCCTTGCCATGGCGGGTGTGTCCGATCGAGTGGGATACGCCGTCAACGTGTCGTCGTTCGCCCCGACTTACGAGATCACCGCGTACGCCCAACGCATCAGGGCGTCATTGCAACAGTGGTTCGGCGTATCCGATCCTCGCTACATCGTCGATACGTCGCAGAACGGCAGCCCGACATGGAACTTCGACTGGTGCAACCCCTCGGGGCGCATGCTCGGTATGCCGCCTACCGTACTGGGCCAGTCCGACGGGCTGGATATGAATCTGTGGATTCTTGCGCCGGGCGCCTCCAACGGCCCCTGTGGCGTCGCCCCCGATGCGCCCGGTGGAGAGTTCAGCCCAGCTCTCGCGACCGCGCTCCTGCGTTAGCAGAGCCCCGTCATCCAACGACCTTCCAACTCCGGAAAGCGTTGACGAACCTCCGGGTACAGATCGGGCAGGGTGAGCAGAACCTGGTCCGGGTCGGCGGTCACGAGATCGGCAGGCGCGATGATAGGGATATCTGTGCCGGGCATGCGTCGGCCCTGTTTGGCGGGAGAGGCATCGGCGACGGCCACCACCGATTCCGTCGTCAGCCCCGCGCGGGCGAACAGTGCCACTGCGCGCGAGGGTGCGCCGTAGGCGTACACGGTTTGTCCGGATGAACGCCTGTCGCTCAGCCATTGGGTGAGGCGCTGCACCTGCTCGTCCACCGCATGCTGCAGCCGCACGAATCCTTCGGCATCCACGGCGCCGCTTGCCTTCTCACGTTCGATCAGCTGCTCCACCGGCGGCGGCTCGGGGTGATCACCATGGCGTGCGGCGAGAAGCAGGGTGCCACCGTAGAGGTCGAACTCCCATACCGCGACCACGGACATACCCACATCGGCGAGCATTCGACGCAAAGCCGTCAGGGAATAGTAGGCAAAATGCCCATGCCGCAGCGAGTTCCACTGGCCCAGCGCCAGGATCGTTGCGATCGAGTGGAATTGAAGAAGTAGTACCCCGTCGGCAGCGGTGCGGCGGGCGCGTGTCCTGATCGCTTCGGCCTGATCAGGGTCGTGCATCATGCCGAAGCTGTCCAGTACCAGGTCCGCGGGAGCGTCCAGGGTCTGCTCAGTACTCTGAAAACCCTTGGAAACAACGAGGTTCAGCCAGCTGCCACCGTGCGGACTGGTGAACTCGTACACGGTGCGTCCGATGAGGAGCCCGGCACCTTCCACTCGGGCAACCGCATCGGCGGCCTGGTCGCGCAGGGCCTGCGGCTCCACCGCGCGCGGCTCGTCGGTCTCGGTGTCGTCGACCTCGAGCTGCGCAAGCGCACAGTCCGCACATACCGTCATCGCCAGGGGGTGCACCGCATCCGCGGTGGGCGGGCCGCCAGCGGTGGGGAAGTGATCGGCCGCGGGTACGGCGCCCAGATCCAGCACCCGAGACAACCTGTGGCCACGGCAATACCGGCATGTGATCACCGTTGGCGCCCCAATCGTTCCGCGGTACGGCAGGATGGCGTCGTGCGCATCCACACCACCGAAATCGACGGCGTGCTGTTGATGGAACCCACACCACACCATGACGACCGTGGGTTCTTCACCCGGACATTCGATTCCGCGCTATTCGACGAGTACCACCGCACAGCGGACGGTGCGGTGCGCGCCGCCGACTTCCTGCAGGACTCCCAATCGCGGTCGCGCCAGGGCGTATTGCGCGGTCTGCACGGCCGTTCGGGGCGCGGCGAAAGCAAGCTCATCAGGTGTGCGCGCGGCTCCGTCTTCGATGTGCTGGTCGACGCGCGCCCCGGATCACCGACCTTTGGGCGTTGGCAGAGCTTCACTCTCGACGATTCCACCTTTGGGCACCTATTCGTACCGGCCGGCATACTGCATGGCCATCAAGCGCTGACAGAGTGGGCCGACCTCTGCTACCGCATCGACCGGCCCCACGACCCCGCCGAGGATGTCTCGGTCGCCCATGACGATCCCGATCTCGGTATCGACTGGCCGCTTGCGGTCGCCGCCATCAGTGCCAAGGACGCCGCCGCGGGCAGTTGGGCGGCGTTGACCGGACGGTGACGGGCTCACCGCGCGACCGGTCGCAGACTGTCGTCTACGGCCCCGGATTCGCGCAGTTTCTTCAGGTGGGCGAGCCGGGTGAAGGATTGGCGGAACATCGATTCGGTGAGACTTCCGGCGACGCACTGCTCGTAGAGCTCCTTGGCGCCCGCCGCGATCGACCATTCGGCGCGGTATCCCGGTAGTGCTTCACGGATCGCGGAAAAGTCGACCCGGTAGGAGCGTGGATCGGCACCCGTTTCCCCGGTGATGGTCAGGGTGGAGTCGGGAACCGCGGCTACGGCGGACTCTGCGATCTGTGCCACCGTCTGGTTGTTCTCCTCGGTGCCGACGTTGAACGCCGCGCAATGAATCACCTCCTGTGGTGCCGTGAGACATTCGAGGAAGGCGCCCGCGATATCCCGGGCGTGCACCAATGGGCGCCACGGCGTTCCGTCGGAGAGAACCCGGACCTCTCCGGTGAGAACCGCGTGGCCGACAAGGTTGTTCAGCACGATATCGGCGCGGAGCCGGGGCGAGTATCCGAATGCAGTGGCGTTACGCAGGAACACCGGCGAGAACCCGGAGTCGGCGATGGCCGCGACATCGTCCTCGACGCGAACCTTGCTTTCCGCGTACGGGGTCAAGGGTTTGAGTGGAGCGCTCTCGCTGACCAGGTCTTCGCCCGCGGACCCGTACACAGAGCATGTCGAGGCGTACAGGTACCGGCTTACTCCTGCATCCTTGGCCAGCTGAGCCAACCGTACGGAGGCGTAGTGATTGATGTCGTAGGTGAGATCGGGCGCCAGCGCGCCGAGCGGGTCATTCGACAAGGCCGCCAAGTGGATCACCGCATCGAATCCGGCCAGCTGATCGATCGTCACGTCACGAAGGTCGACGGCAATCGACGGGGGATCCACAAGCGGCGGACCCAGGACGCAGTCGGCGAATAGACCCGAGTCCAGACCCACGATCTCGTGGCCGGCCTCCGCTGCCATCTGGGACATCACAGTGCCGAGATACCCCTGATGGCCGGTGATCAGAACCTTCACTGCGTTGCTCCTAGATGCGATGTCGCCGACGGTGCGGCTCCGAGAGCGATGGTGGCCTTTTCCAGCACGAATGCCTCCGCGTACCGGTGACGGCATTGCACACCGCGCACCCGCGCCAAGGCGAGAAAGGTCTCCTTGTCGAACCAATCGTGCGCCTGCTGCGACGGATAATGCGTGTAGATGAGATCGGCCTTGCTGCAGGCGATGTCATCGCCTAATGGCTGAAAGACAGTGGGGGTCGGGGTGTCGGTCTCCCATTTGACAATCTCGTAGCCGAGGATCAGGTGATCGCGAAACTCGGTGGGCGCCAACGTCGCCAGCATTCGGTGGTCTTGATGAGCGTCGTGGCGCTGAGGGCCGAACACCACGGTGGCCGCCGAATCACGACGAAAGGCCACCAGCGCTTCCTTGATCTCGTTCCAGTGTGCGGGTGCCCGTCCGTCGGGGAAGTCGAGGACGTCGACAGCGAGGTCAGCTCCGGGGCACAGGGCTGCCAACGCCGCTCGCTCCTCGGCCTCACGTTCGGTACCGCCGCCGCTGAGCACGAGTGCTCGCACTCGCAGACCGGGTCGGCCGCGGGCTATGGTCAGCAGTGTGCCACCCATGCCGATGGCGATATCGTCGCAATGTGCTGCCAGCAGCGCGATTTCGTCGACGGATCCGGTGCCTAGCTCAATCACGTGGTGACCGACTCCTGCTCCCAGACCATCCACGGGCGCACGCCCTTGCGGTAACCCTCATCGAGCTCGGCGCGTTCCTTAAAGGTGTCGGCGGGCTTCCAGAATCCGCTGAACTTGTAGCCGAACATCCTGCCCTCCTTGGCCAATGAGCCGCAGGCATCCTCGACGAGGTCCCCTCCGGCGGGCAGATAGTCGAATACGTCTTGGGAGAGCACGAAATAGCCGCCGTTCTCCCACATATCGAGTTTAGAGACTGCGGTGATCTCGGTAACGGACCCGCCGTCGTCCACGTCCACCGTGTGGAACGACGATTGCGGAGGAACCAGCAGCATGGACGCGGCGGCGCCGGAATCGTGGAATTTGGTCACCAGATCGTCCAGGGGAGCGTTGGTGAGAACATCGGCGTAGTTGGCCAGGAAGTGGGGGTCGTCGCCGAGATGGTGGCGGACGCGACGCAACCGCTCGCCGATGGGCGATTCGGTCCCGGTGTCCGCAAAAGTGATGGTCCAATCGGCAATATCGGATTTCAACAACCGCACCTTGCCGTCGGCCAGGATGAAATCATTGGACTGCGCCTCGTTGTAGCTGAGAAAGAAGTCCTTGATCGCTTCGGCGCCGTAGCCCAGACACAGGATGAACTCCTTATGACCGTGGTACGCATAGTATTTCATCACGTGCCAGATGAGCGGACGTGGTCCGACCATCTGTAGGGGTTTGGGGATCACATCGCCGGCGTCATTGCGCATGCGCATGCCGAAGCCCCCGCAGAACAGCACGACCTTCATACCGATGCTCCTTCGGGCTCAACGTGAGGTTCAACGACATGCAGCCGCGGGAGGGGATAGACGAGCCTGCCGCCCCACTCGCCGATATGCCGCAATTGCTGCGTGATCTCGGTTTCCAGGTTCCATGGCAACACCAGCACCACATCGGGTTTGTCCTCGTCGATGCGGTCGGGAGAGTGCACCGGAATCCGGGTGCCCGGGCTGAACATGCCCTGTTTGTAGGGATTCCGATCGACGGTGTACGCCATCAGGTCGGTACGGATACCGCAGTAGTTCAGCAGGGTATTGCCCTTGCCGGGCGCGCCGTAGCCGACGACGGTCTTGCCCTCTGCCTTGCAGGTGAGCAGAAACTGTAGGAGTTCCAAGCGGATTCGTTCGGTCTTCGCGCGGAATCTTTCGTATCCGGAGAGTTCGTGCAAACCTGCGCGTCGTTCCAGTTCCAAGACCTCGGCCACCGAGGGCGCGATCTCGGGCCGGCATTCCCGTGGTCGTGCCCAAAGCCTGATCGAGCCACCGTGCGTCTCAAGGAGCTCGACGTCGACAACCTCCAGATCACCTACGGCGAGGGCTTTTTGAGCTGCCAGCACGGTGTAGTACTGGAAATGTTCATGGTAAATGGTGTCGAACTGACCGAGCTCGATGAGGTTGAGTGCGTGATGCACCTCGATGCTCACCCAGCCGTCATCGGAGACCAGCTCCCGAAGCGCATGCGTGAACCCGCGTAGGTCGGGGATGTGGGCGTACACGTTGTTCGCGGCGACCAAACGCGCGGGACCGTGCTCCGCTCGGACGCGGGCGGCGGTGTCCTCGTCGAGGAAGGCCGTCAGGGTCGGAACTCCCTTGTCGCGGGCGGCTTGTCCGACATTCACCGACGGTTCGATGCCGAGGCAGCGGATGCCTGCGGCGACGGCGTGCTGGAGCAGGTAGCCGTCGTTGCTGGCCACCTCCACGATGAAGTCCTCGGGGTTGTCCGGGGAAAGCCCGAGTCGCGCAACGGAATCGCTGATGTACTCACGAGCGTGATCTACCCAGCTGTCCGAATACGACGAAAAGTATGCGTACTCGGTGAAGTTGTCTTCGGGGCTAATCAGCGCCGGAATCTGCAGCAACATGCAACTCTGGCAGAGCCTCAGGTGCAGGGGATACGTGGCCTCCGGCAGATCGAGCTCGTCCGCACGGAGAAACTTCTGGCAGGGTGGCGTCGCACCCAGGTCGACCACGCTGAACAGCTGTGTTGCGTGACATAGTCGACAGCGCACCGGATACTCCTTGGCCAGCTATGTGGAGACATGTGTTCCCCAAACCCGGCGATAGGCTACCCGGTTCTGACGTCTACTGCGACCAGCGGTTGGCGATCAGGTTGAAACCGATGTCCTTGGTGTTCTGCATGGCCTCATACAGGCGGTAGTACGAGATGTAGCTGATACGCCATTTTCCGTCCGCATCTCGGCGGTACCGGTCCGTGTAGTAGGACGTTCCGGTGATCAGGACGCTGTGCGCGGGCACGATCACGACATCGCTCATGGCCCAGCTGCCGGTCGCCGTATCACCATCGACCTGGATCTCCGGATGGCTCATGGTGTGCACGCTGGTGATATCGGTCGTCAGTGACGACCGCATGTAGTCGACCACGCCTGCGCGCGAGGTGAACTCAAGCGGTGCACCGTGCACCGCGGTGCCGTATGTCGCCTGGACGTCTTCGGTGAGGGTGTCGGCGAACTCATCCCACAATTTGTTGTCGAGGGTGCGTGCGTAGCGGTACTTGAGCTCGGTGATTTCGTGGATGTCGACGAGGGTGGCGGGGGTGGGGCGTTCCATGAAGCCATTGTTAGCACGTCGCCCGCGCGGTGTTGCCAAATGTGCACGCGCAGAACATGCGCGCTTCCTTTCAAGATCATCCGAGGATGCTGTACGTGGGAGTACATTTGTCCGGTATTGTCCGCCGCTGCCGAAAAGGTGCCCCATGAACACAATCACTCGTCTTGTCGTGGCGCCCGCCGTTGGCGTCGTAGCGGCTGCATTCGTCGGATTCGGAGGAGTGGTGGCCTCCGCTGAGCCGACCCCGCCGCCTCCTGTTCCGGGTGCCCCGAACTCGCCTTCGCATGGATCCTTGGTCGATCAGCCGAGCAACGACGGCAACAGCGGCTGGGGCTACCTGCCGGGCGGTGCGGGCTCTCAGTGTGAGAACGCCTGGGTGGTCTGCGGTTCCGATAACAACCCACCCGAATCCAACATCGCCCCCGGACATGATGATGCTGGTGGCTGGGTCAGCGCACCCGGTGAGACCGGTGCCGACTGCGAGAACCCCGGAGTCACCTGCACCGACGTCGGTTAATACATCTCGCCGTATGCCAGTGACACCCAACTGTGCTGGCCGTCGGCACCGTTGATCTTCAAGGTGTGCTCAACAGCGGGATCGACGTTGAACGGCAGCAGGGCGACAATGATCCCCGGTTTTCCCGGAGTGTCCCCACATATGGCCGTGTATTTCATGGTGTGCCCGTCAAGGTCCATCGGCAGGTCGGGACCGCCGGTGCAGAGCGCCGCAATGAACCCGCCGTGAACGGTCGTCTTCGTCTGCGGCGGCACCTTCACCTCATACCTTCCGGTGCCGTCCTTGGTGGCGGCGACAACGGGATCCTTGAGGGCGCCGAGGCCGTCATGTAGGCGCGTGACCGCGTCCTCAGACCCCGCTGATGAGTCGGCACTACTGGGCTTCGATGTGGGGGGCGTGTTCGCCGCGGTGGACCGCGACGTCGACGGACGCGAACTCGACGCGGCGGCGGATGTCTCTGAGATCCGGGTGATGCCTGGACCACTCTGGCAGCCGGCCACGACCACGGCGCATGCCATGAGCGCCAATGCACCCGTACAGGTTCGAGTCATCCGTAGATAGAAACACGCCTCACCGTCGACGGGAGGCTGGTACGTGGTGCCCTCGGTGAGATTCGAACTCACACTGCACGGGTTTTGAATCCGTTTCCTCTGCCAGTTGGGATACGAGGGCCTGGCGTTTCGGCGGCCCGGGGCCTGCCGTCGGATTCCTACCTTAAAGGATCACATCCGTCACTTTCACCAGGGTAACGCCGTTCACACCACCTCATACGTCACAATGGTCGCCATGACCGGCCCACAGAACCCCGAACCGGCGGCGCACGCGCACCGCGTGCTCGTCGCCGAAGACGAAGCCCTGATCCGCCTCGACCTGGTGGAAATGCTCCAGGAGGAGGGCTACGACGTGGTGGGTCAGGCCGGCGACGGGCAGGAGGCTGTGGATCTCGCCGTGCAGCTCAAACCCGATCTCGTGATCATGGACGTCAAGATGCCGCGCCGCGACGGTATCGACGCCGCGTCCGAGATCGCCGCCAAGCGCATCGCCCCGATCGTCATCCTCACCGCTTTCAGCCAGCGTGATCTGGTGGAGAAGGCCCGCGACGCCGGTGCCATGGCCTACCTGGTCAAGCCGTTCTCCAAGACCGACCTCGTCCCGGCCATCGAGGTGGCGGTCAGCCGGTTCGGCGAGCTCGCAGCGCTGGAGAAGGAAGTGCAGACCCTGTCCGACCGGCTGGAGACCCGCAAGCTCGTCGAGCGCGCCAAGGGTGTCCTGCAGTCCACCCAGGGACTCACCGAACCCGACGCGTTCAAGTGGATTCAGCGGGCCGCGATGGACCGTCGCACCACCATGAAACGCGTTGCCGAAGTGGTACTGGAAACACTCGATACCGACACTACGAGTTGAAAGTCGGGTAAGCACTGCGCGTTGCCTCCCAGTTGGCTATGTTTTCTGATCAACCTGGTTCGCCCAACTCATCCGGAGGTAATCGTGCGTGTACGCGCGAGTGTGATCATGCTGGGCGCGGTAACCCTCGCCCTCGCCGGTTGTCATAACGGCTCTCAGTCGGACGAGTCCAATCAGACCAACCTGAAGATCTCGCCGTTGGTGCAGATCGCTCAGGACGGGACCGAGGTACCCGCGTCCAACGCGAAATCGCCGGCCGATCCCGCTGGCGACGGAAAAGCGCAGTGCGACAACGTTTCTCTGGCCATGGCCGGTGCGCTCAACGGTCCCGACGCGGCCCTGGGAATCAATATCCTCAACGGGGCGAAGCTGGCCGTCGACAAGCACAACGCCGCCAATCCCGGATGCCAGATCAGACTCCGCGAGTTCGACACCGAGGGGCTGCCGCAGAACGCGAGCAATATCGCCCCACAGATCATCGGGGACCCGGCCATCATCGGGCTCATCGGTCCGGGATTCTCTGGGGAAACCAAATCGACCGGGCAGATCTTCAGCGAGGCCGGATTGGTTTCCACGACCGCCTCGGCCACGAACGTGACGCTCACGCAGCAGGGCTGGAAAACCTTCTTCCGCGGCCTGGCCAACGACGGGGTACAGGGCCCCGCCGTCGCCAACTACCTCAAGAAAACCCTCGGGTACCACAAGGTCTGTGTCGTCGACGACAGCACCGACTACGGCTCGGGGTTGGCCAACGCGGTACGCGGGACACTCGGAAACGACTGCAACGCCTCGGTCAAGAAGGGCGACAAGGACTTTTCGGCGGCGGTCACACAACTCAAGAACGCCACTCCGGACGCGGTGTTCTTCGGCGGCTACTACGCCGAGGCGGCGCCCCTGGTGCAACAGCTCCGCAACGCCGGAGTGAACGCGACGTTCGTATCCGCGGACGGCACCAAGGACATCGAGTTCGTCAAGCAGGCGGGCGATTCCTCGAAGGACGCGCTGTTGTCCTGCCCGTGCGGTCCTGCCTCGGATACCTTCGCCAAGGAGTACACCGCCAAGTTCAATCAGGAACCCGGGACGTACAGCACCGAGGGGTATGACCTGGGGACGATCCTGGTCAAGGGGATTGACGCGGGAAAGACCACGCGGGCCGGATTGCTCGATTGGGTTCGTACCTACCAGGGACAGGGCGTTGCGCGCGAATACAAGTGGACCGAGACCGGTGAGCTAACGTCAACACTTATCTGGGTATATAAGGTCACGTAAAAGATCACAAGGAACAAGCGAGGGACTAGGCTCAGCCGCAAATGGTTTCGGGGTGGATGGCACAGACTGGTGTGCAGGCCAGCACAATTTCATTCGATCTGCATGGACTGTGGAGCAGCATCGGTCAGCTGACGATCGACGGTTTGGCGTGGGGCGCCATCTATGCGTTGGTCGCGGTTGGATACACGCTGGTCTTCGGGGTGTTGCGACTCATCAACTTCGCGCACTCCGAGGTCTTCATGTTGGGCATGTTCGGGGCGTACTTCGCTCTGGACGTGGTGCTCGGCTTTGCGCCCGGCGGTAATGCCTACAACAAGGGCGTATCGCTGACGGTGCTGTATCTCGGCGTTGCGATGCTCATCGCCATGGCGGTGTCGGCCGCCACGGCGCTGGGACTTGAAACGGTGGCGTATCGCCCGCTGCGCCGTCGCGGCGCACGTCCACTGACCTTCCTCATCACCGCCATCGGGATGTCCTTCGTCATCCAGGAATTCGTGCACTTCGTACTGCCGAAGATCCTGAAGGGCTACGGGGGCAGCAATGCACAGCAGCCGATCCGGCTGGTGACGCCCAGACCGGTGTGGAGCTTCGGTCCTTTCGACGTGGGCGGTCACCGAATCCCGTTCCAGGCCACGCTCACCAATGTCACCATCGTCGTCGTGGCGGCGGCGTTGGTGCTGGCCTTCATAACGGATATCGCGATCAATCACACCAAGTTCGGACGCGGTATTCGGGCGGTGGCGCAGGATCCGACGACGGCGACGCTGATGGGCGTGTCTCGCGAGCGCATCATCATGACCACGTTCGTCATCGGCGGGCTCCTCGCTGGGGCGGCGGCGCTGCTGTACACGCTGAAGGTGCCACAGGGCATCATCTACTCCGGCGGATTCCTTTTGGGTATCAAGGCATTCTCGGCCGCGGTGCTCGGCGGTATCGGTAATCTTCGCGGCGCACTGCTGGGCGGTCTGCTCCTCGGAGTGATGGAGAACTACGGCCAAGCGGTATTCGGCACCCAATGGCGCGATGTCGTGGCATTCGTACTGCTCGTGCTGGTGCTCATGTTCCGGCCCACCGGCATTCTCGGCGAAAGTCTGGGAAGGGCGAAGGCGTGACCGCCGCGCGCGCGTTGGCGCCCGGCGATTCGGTGCGCCGGTGGTGGTCGGAGCTTGCCCGTCCTGTGCAATGGGTCTACGGAATCATCGGGTTTGCGCTCATGGCGCTGCTGCCGGTGTGGAAGATTCCGTTCCTGGACACTCCCAACACGAGCTTCGGCGGAGTGATGGCCCAGTTCGCAATGGTGGCCCTCATTGCGGTCGGCCTCAATGTCGTTGTGGGGCAAGCGGGGTTACTCGATCTGGGATATGTCGGGTTCTATGCGATCGGCGCGTACACGGTGGCCTTGCTCACTAGCCCCGACAGTCCGTGGAACCGGATGGGCACCTCGGCATTCTTCAGTTCGAGCTGGGCATGGTTGTCCTGCTTGCCGATCGCCGTCGCGATCACAGCCTTCTTCGGTCTCGTGCTCGGCACGCCCACGCTGCGGCTTCGGGGTGACTATCTGGCCATCGTCACGCTGGGATTCGGCGAGATCATCCGATTGCTCGCAGACAACCTGGAAGTCACGAACGGTCCCCGCGGTCTGCACAAGATCGCTTACCCGCATGTGGGGGAGCAGTACGTACATGGCGGAGTCTTCTCCAGCGGCAATGCGGGCGGTCATCTGAACTATGGCGTGTGGTGGTACTGGCTGGGGCTGTGCCTGATCGCCGTGGTGCTGGTTTTGATGGGCAATCTCGAGCGCAGCCGGGTGGGCCGCTCGTGGGTGGCCATTCGCGAGGATGAGGACGCCGCCGAGATGATGGGCGTCCCGACCTTTCGGTTCAAGCTGTGGGCCTTCGTAATTGGCGCGGGCATCGGAGGGCTGTCCGGTGCCCTGTATGCAGGTCAGGTCCAATACGTGGCATCGCCGACCTTCAACATCATCAACTCGATGTTGTTCCTATGTGCCGTCGTGTTGGGTGGCCAAGGCAACAAGCTCGGTGTGATCTTCGGCGCGTTCATCATCGTCTACCTGCCGAACCGGCTTCTCGGCGTGCAGGTGCAGGGCGTCGACCTGGGCAATCTGAAGTATCTGTTCTTCGGGTTGGCGCTGGTCGTGCTGATGGTCTTCCGCCCGCAGGGCCTATTCCCGGCGCAACAGAAGCTGATGGCTTACTGGCGCAAGGCATCTGAGCGTATCGGCGCCAAGAAGTCAGAGGAAGCCGAGGCACCGGCATGACCGAGCGCGTGGACACCACCTCCGAAGACGAGTCCGCCGCCGTCGAACTGACCGAGGCCGTCGATGGCGAGACCGGCGCCGCCGAGCCCGAGGTACTGCTTGAGGTCAAGGAACTGACGCTGAAATTCGGCGGTCTACAGGCGCTCGATGGGGTCAGCTTCGACATTCGTCGTGGGGAGATCCTCGGCCTCGTCGGCCCGAACGGTGCGGGCAAGACCACCTGCTTCAACGCCATCACCGGTGTGTACAAGCCGACATCGGGCAGCATCGTGTTCGACGGGAAGCCCTTACGCAGATTGCGGCGGCACCAGATCACCCGCCGCGGGATCGCCCGGACCTTCCAGAACATTCGGCTCTTCGGTGAGATGACGGCGTTGGAAAACGTTGCAGTGGGAACCGATGCCCGCCATAAGACTTCGGTCCTGGGCGCTCTGTTGCGCACACCTCGGCACCGACGCGAGGAACACTATGCCGTCGACGTGGGGATGGGCCTGCTCGACTTCGTCGGCATCGGCGATGTCGCCGACATCAAGGCGAAGAACCTTCCGTACGGCAGTCAGCGCAGACTCGAGATCGCGCGGGCGTTGGCTACCGAACCCAAGCTGCTGTGCCTGGATGAGCCGGCCGCCGGCTTCACCCCCAGCGAGAAGGATTCGCTCATCGAGCTCATCCAGCGCATCCGCGATTATGGATACACCGTGCTGCTCATCGAACACGATATGAAGCTGGTCATGGGGGTCACCGACCGCATCGTTGTGCTCGAATTCGGCAGGAAGATCGCCGACGGCCTGCCCGTCGAGGTCCGGAACGACCCCGCAGTGATCGAGGCGTACCTAGGAGTGGCCGAGGAGGAGTTCCATGGACCCGGTTGGCTCGACTCTGCTGTTCCTGACAGGGAAAGCGAGGGGTAAGTGCCTCCCGTACAGCTGAAACTCAACAACATCGGGGTCCACTACGGACCGATCCAGGCGGTGAGTACGTTATCGCTCGACGTCCGCGAGGGCGAGTTGGTTACCCTGCTCGGTTCCAACGGCGCCGGGAAGTCCACCACGATGCGCGCCATTTCCGGATTGTGCCCGCTCAGCTCAGGTTCGATCTTCTTTGAAGGTCAGGACATCTCCAAGATGAAAGCGCACAAGCGCGTCAAGGCGGGGATCGTGCAGGCGCCTGAAGGGCGCGGGATTTTCCCCGGCATGACCGTCGCGGACAATCTCGAAATGGGTTGTTATGGAAGAACATTCAAATCACGAGCCGAGCGCCGGGAACGCCTCGACTGGATCAACGCTTTGTTCCCACGACTCGCCGAACGCCGCGGCCAAGAAGGTGGAACGCTCTCCGGTGGAGAGCAGCAGATGCTGTCCATCGGACGTGCCCTGATGGCCAGGCCCAAGATCTTGTTGCTCGACGAGCCGTCGATGGGATTGGCACCGCTGTTGATCACGAAGATCTTCAACATCATCGAAGAGATCAACGCCGCCGGGACGACGGTGGTGCTGGTCGAGCAGAATGCACAGCAGGCGCTGAGCCGTTCTGATCACGCCTACATTCTGGAGACGGGATCGGTCGTGCGATCCGGTTCCGGCCGAGAGCTGTTGCAGGATGAGAGCATTCGCAACGCCTATCTTGGCGTCGTCTGAGATTTCGTCGTCGAACGTTCCCACGGCCAGGTCATCAAGGCCCAGACCGTCAGCACCAGCGCAGTCGCCGTAACGATGTACCACGGCCACGGTCCCATCACGTCGAGAAGACTTTTGGTTGCCGGTTTCCGGTTGAGGAAACCGTAGTTCGACCCGGCAATGGCATTGAACGCCATAGTGATAACCACCCAGGACACGGTGACGGTGGCGGCCATGCGATAACTACGCCAGGTCGGTCGCATGCCCCGTCCCCACGTGAGATAGATGGCCGCCCACACGACGAGCAGATGTATCGACCAGAACGCAAGAAACTCGTATCCGGGGAAGTCTGGTCCGGTCAGCACCGGCGAGACCAACGCCTGGCTGCTGAGCACGAGCCCCCAGTAGTACGTCAGCACGTACGCCCAATGTCGCTGTGACCACAGCGCATACGCCGCGACAGCGGTCGCCAGGTCAGTCAACCGGAGGGGAACCGAGACGGCCAGGCGCGGTGGGATGCACCCGGAGATCAGGATCGCCGCATAGATGATGCCGGTGACCGCCCCCAGCACACATCCCAGCACTCGGGCCCGGGTATCGGTGAGCCGGCGCCCCTGCCATGCCAACAGTGCTGCGCCGAGCACGAATACGGCCAGCACTGCCCAGTGGGATGGGCCGTATGCGTGGAACTGTTGTTCCATCGCTTGAGGCTAGCGTCCGATGAAGACCACGGAGCGCAGTTACCGCGCGACGATAACCGACGAGCCGTTGCCGAACAGGCCCTGGTTGGCGGTGATGCCCACGCGGGCACCCTCTACCTGTCGGTCGCCTGCCTGCCCCCGCAGCTGCCACGTCAGCTCGCACACCTGGGCGATGGCCTGGGCGGGGATGGCCTCACCGAACGAGGCAAGGCCGCCGGAGGCGTTCACCGGAACCCGCCCGCCGACGGTGGTGGCACCGCTACGCAGCAGCTGCTCACCCTCACCCTTGGCGCACAAGCCCAAGTGCTCGTACCAGTCCAGCTCCAGTGCCGTCGACAGGTCGTACACCTCGGCAAGGCTCAAGTCCTCGGGTCCGATACCGGCCTCGGCGTAGGCGGCGTCGACGATCTGGTCCTTGAACACCCGCTCGGGCGCCGGCACTACGGCAGTGGAATCGGTTGCAATATCTGGCAATTCGGGAAGATGCTGTGGGTACTTGGGGGTGATGGTGGCCACCGCGCGCACCGACGGCACGCCCTCGACCGAACCGAGATGCTTCTTCGCGAACTCGGCACTGGCCACGATGAGGGCGGCGGCGCCGTCACTGGTTGCGCAGATGTCCAACAGGCGCAAGGGATCCGACACGACCGGGCTGGCCAGCACGTCCGCGACGGATGCTTCCTTACGGAACCGGGCGTTCGGGTTGTTCAGGCCGTGTCGGGCGTTCTTGACCTTCACCTGAGCGAAGTCCTCGGCCGTCGCGCCGTAAAGGTCCATCCGACGGCGCGCGAGCATCGCGAAGTACACGGGGTTGGTGGCGCCGATGAGGTGGAAGCGCTGCCAGTCCGGATCTTCCTTGCGTTCACCGCCGACCGGGGCGAAGAAACCCTTCGGGGTGGTGTCTGCACCGATGACCAACGCCACATCGCAGAATCCGGCGAGGATCTGGGCGCGAGCACTCTGCAGGGCCTGCGATCCGCTGGCGCAGGCCGCATAGGTGGAGCTGATGGGCACACCGTTCCAGCCGAGCTTTTGCGCGAACGTCGATCCGGCGATGAAGCCCGGGTAGCCATTGCGGATGGTATCCGCGCCGGCGACGAATTGAATTTGGCGCCAATCCAATGCGGCGTCTTGCAGCGCAGTGCGGGCGGCTGCGACGCCGTACTCGGTGAAGTCCCGTCCCCATTTGCCCCACGGGTGCATACCCGCGCCGAGGATGTAGACGGGATCCGGGGTCGCAGCGGTGCGGCTCATACCGAGACCTTCTTCCATGCGTAGACCAGACGGTCGACGCCCTCGTCGTCGGTGTAGAGCGGTTCCAGTGCCAGCTCCATGGTCTGACCCACCTTCAGATCGGCCGCGCCGGTTCCGGCCACCACCTTGCCGAGGACGATGATGCCCTCGTCGGCCAGCTCGACAGCGGCGATCGCGTACGGCTGATATGGGTCGGAAGGCGGGTACGGCGGCGGCGGCGCGTACTGGTTCTCGGTGTAGCTCCACACCGTGCCGCGGCGCGAGAGCGGCACCTGATCCAGAACATCGCAGTCGCAGGCGGGGTTGGGGCAGTTGTTGGCACGCGGCGGAAACACGATCGTGGCGCACTGGGTGCACTTGCCGCCGATCAAATGCGGCAAGCCGGCGTCGTCGGTGTCGAACCAGCCGTCGACTGCCGGCGCTGAGGTTGTAGGCACCTCGACAGATTACCCATGCTCGTTAGCGAATTGAAACGTGTGTCAGTTTTGCGCCGTCCGTGGCGAAGGTCATGACCGGAATGGCGAGTTCTCTGGCACGAACCTCTCGAAGGTATCCCGATCGGTCGACATGCTCCACAGGATCTCGGCCAGCGCCGCTGACTCGACCGTTGGGAATTCGTGGGCGGCTTGAGGTGCCACTGCTACCATTTCGCTACCGAGGATGAGTGCACCGATGGTCATCAACCCGACATACACACCCTGCGGCGCCACTTCAGAATGCAAACCCTGCAGATAGTTTCGAGCTGCGGCCGCAGCCGGCCCGGGTCCGCTCATCTCGGGCATTGCCCTGGCTCCTGTTCCGCCGATGGTGGCCAGGATCGTCCCGCGCCCTCGTTCGATCATTCCGGGAAGCACCGCGGACACCGTGTGGATCAGGGGACGCACCAGCAGCGCCCAGAAGCGGTCCGCCTCCGCCGAGGTGAGTTCACGGGCAGCGGTGAAGGCGACAGGGGATGAGGGACCGTAGTAGACGGCTTCAATCGGCGGCAGCGAGGAGGTGACTGCTGCAATGAGCTGCTCCACGCCGCCGTCGTCGGTGAGGTCCGCCGGAAACGCGGCAGCCGGTACGTCGTCGTCGCGGAGATCTGCCACCAGCGAGTCCAAAGGTTCGCGTCGGCGCCCCACCACCGCCACCTGGAAACCCTCACGGCCGAAGCGCCGCGCCGCCGCCGCACCGGTCCCACTACCTGCGCCCAGCACGAGCATGGTTCTGTCCATCGTTAACCTCCTGGTTATGCCATTTCTTACGATCTGTGCGTAACCCCATGATGGAGAAGTTTTAAACTCCGTACAAAAGGCACATACATGTGCGCTACCGAACAAGGATGTGCGTCATGACCGAGCTGACAGCGCCTGCACTCGCGCTCCCAAATATCTGCGCGGGGCTGCCGCTGCGCGAAAGTGAATTCATCCGGGACGTCCTCGACCGCATCGGCGATAAGTGGAGCCTGCTGGTGATCGGGACACTGCGCGATGGCCCATTGCGGTACACCGAGCTGCACGACGCCATCCCCGGCGTCTCGCAGCGCATGCTGACCCGCACGCTGATGCTGCTGCGTCGTGACGGACTTATCACGCGCACCGCATACGCCGAGGTGCCGCCGCGGGTGGAGTACGCGTTGACTGAGCTCGGGAAGGATCTGCACGGAGTTGCCAGCGCGCTGATTGGGTGGGCTCGCACCCATCACGAGCAGATCCGCAGCCACAGAACCTTTTTCGATGCCGAGGGCATACGGTAAAAAGAACCATGGGTATCGCGTTCAACCACACGATTGTTCATTCGCAGGACCGTGAAGAGTCTGCCCGGTTCTTCGCGGAGATCTTCGGGTTGTCCGACGCGGTGGAGGTCGGCCCTTTTCTCAACGTCGAGCTGGAGCACGGCGGGAACCTCGATTTCGCCACCGTCGACGCGGAGACGATCACCCCGCAGCATTACGCCTTCCTGACCACCGATGAGGATTTCGACGCCATTTACGGCCGCATCACCGATCGCGGCATCGAACACTGGGCAGATCCCCGCGGACAACACCCCGGCGAGATCAACCACAACGACGGCGGCCGGGGCGTGTACTTCCGGGATCCGTCCGGGCACTACTTAGAAATCATCACCCGGCCCTATGGATCAGCGGAAGCGTCGGGGTCGTAAACACTGTCGCACTCGTTGCCTAGGGTAGGAGCGTGACCGCGCCAGTAACCAAGACCGGGACTAAACAGCCGACTCTCCTCCTGCTCGACGGCAACTCGTTGGCGTTCCGGGCGTTCTATGCGCTCCCGGCCGAGAATTTCAAGACACAGTCAGGCCTGACCACCAACGCGGTGTACGGGTTCACCTCGATGCTTATCAACCTGTTGCGCGATGAGGCGCCCACTCACGTGGCGGCCGCCTTCGACGTATCCCGCAAGACATTCCGCTCCGAGCGGTACCCCGAATACAAGGCCACTCGATCGGCTACACCCGACGAGTTCCGCGGTCAGATCGACATCGCGAAGGAAGTGCTGCAGGCCCTCGGCATCACGGTGCTCGCCGAGGAGGGATTCGAGGCCGACGACATCATCGCCACCCTCGCCACGCAGGGGGAGGCCGAGGGTTTCAAGGTTCTCGTGGTCACCGGCGACCGTGACGCATTGCAACTGGTCACCGAGGACGTCACCGTGCTGTACCCGCGTAAGGGTGTCAGCGACCTCACCCGGTTCACGCCGGAAGCGGTCGTCGAAAAGTACGGGCTGACACCAACCCAGTACCCGGATTTCGCGGCGCTGCGTGGCGACCCCAGCGACAACCTGCCGGGAATCCCCGGTGTAGGCGAGAAGACCGCCACCAAATGGATCATCGAATACGGAACACTCCAGGAGCTGATCGACAAGGCCGACACCGTGCGCGGCAAGGTCGGCGATGCGCTACGCGCACATCTTGGCGCGGTGATCCTCAACCGCGAGCTCACCGACCTGGTGCGGTCGGTGCCGCTTCCCTATGTGCCCGGCCAGCTCGCCTTGGCTCCCTGGGATCGCGACCAGATCCACCGCCTCTTTGACGACCTGGAATTCCGCGTGCTGCGCGACCGATTGTTCGACACCCTTGCGGCCGTAGAACCCGAGGTGGATGAGGGATTTCAGCTTGCCGGTGAGACGCTGGAGCCTGGAACGGTGGCCGAATGGCTGACCACGCACACCAGCGACGGCCGCCGCGGCGGTCTCGCGGTGGTCGGAACGTACACGCCCTATGACGGTGATGCGACCGCCGTGGCGATCGCCGCAGCCGATGGCGACGGCGCCTACATCGACACCACCACGGTGACCCCGGAGGACGAGACCGCGCTGGCACAGTGGCTGGCCGATCCGGCCCGCCCCAAGGCACTCCACGAGGCCAAACAAGCCATGCATGCGCTCTCCGGACGTGGCTGGCAGCTGGAGGGCGTCACCTCCGACACGGCGCTTGCCGCCTATCTGGTGCGACCCGGTCAGCGCAGCTTCGCGCTCGACGATTTGTCACTGCGGTACCTTCGGCGCGAGTTGCGCGCTGAAGACGATGGGCAACAGCAGCTTTCACTTCTCGATGAAGAGGGAGCAGACGGCGCCAAGGCTGCTCAGGCGCAGATGCTGCGCGCCCGCGCGGTCGTCGACCTTGCCGATGCCCTCGATGTCGAGCTCGAACGCATTGAATCGGCGGCGCTGCTCGCCGATATGGAGCTGCCTGTCCAGCGGGTGCTGGCGGGATTGGAATCGGTTGGTATCGCGATTGATAGCGACCATCTGACCTCGCTGCAGAATGAGTTTGCCAGCGGCATCCGCGAGGCCGCCGACGCCGCTTATGCGGTGATCGGCAAGCAGATCAACCTGGGCTCGCCCAAACAACTGCAGGTGGTGCTGTTCGACGAGCTCGGCATGCCGAAGACCAAGAAGACGAAGACCGGTTACACGACCGATGCCGACGCTCTGCAGACACTGTTCGACAAGACCGGCCACCCGTTCCTGGAGCACCTGCTCAGGCATCGCGATGTCACCAGGCTCAAGGTTACCGTTGATGGGTTACTGAAATCCGTTGCTGCGGACGGACGTATCCACACGACGTTCAACCAGACGATCGCCGCGACGGGCCGACTCTCGTCTACCGAGCCGAACCTGCAGAACATCCCGGTGCGCACCGAGGCGGGGCGGGAGATCCGGGACGGCTTCGTCGTCGGCTCGAGTGGTTCGACCGGTTTCTCCGAGCTGATGACCGTCGACTACAGCCAGATCGAGATGCGCATCATGGCGCACCTATCGGCCGATGAGGGCCTCATCGAGGCGTTCAACACCGGTGAGGATCTGCACTCATTCGTGGCTGCACGGGCATTCGGGGTGCCGATCGACGAGGTTAACGCGGAGCTGCGCCGACGGGTCAAGGCGATGTCTTATGGCCTGGCCTATGGGCTGTCGGCCTATGGCCTGGCCACCCAGCTCAAGATCTCCAATGATGAGGCCAAAGAGCAGATGGACCAGTACTTCTCGCGGTTCGGCGGTGTTCGCGACTACCTGCACGCCGTGGTGGATCAGGCCCGCAAGGACGGATACACCTCGACGGTGTTCGGCCGGCGCCGGTATCTGCCGGACTTGGACAGTAGCGATCGGTTGCGGCGTGAGGCGGCCGAGCGGGCCGCGCTCAATGCGCCGATCCAGGGCAGTGCGGCAGACATCATCAAGGTCGCGATGATCACTACCGACAAGGCATTGCAAGACAAGGGCTTACGGTCGCGAATGCTCCTGCAGGTGCACGACGAACTCCTCTTCGAGGTGGCCGAGGGCGAACGGGACACCCTGGAAGCGTTGGTCCGCGAGACCATGGGCTCGGCGTATCCGCTCGATGTGCCGCTTGAGGTTTCGGTGGGGTATGGCCGTAGCTGGGATGCCGCGGCGCATTAGTCAGGCTGCATGCACGTCGTGGGTGCGCACGCGCTCCGGACGCAGACCCCTGCCGACCGCGATCGGCGGAACGAACTTGAGGGGGCCGCGTCCGACGAAGAATGGCAGCTTGATGGGGGACAGGTCGCCGGTAAGAACCGGCTTGATCACGTTGTTCTGCACGAACACCTGAAAGGCCTGCACCACTCTGGTCGGCAGTTCGCGTCGTCGCTGCACCTTGGCGAGGTCCGCTTCAGACAGACATCCCGCGTGCAGCGGGCCCGCGAGGATATTGGCGGCCGCCACCGCGTCGGCGACCGCCAGGTTGATTCCTACCCCACCTGCGGGTGACATGGCGTGCGCGGCATCACCGATGCAGAGAAGGCCAGGACGCCACCAGGTCTTGAGCCGGTCGACCCGGACATCGAGATGGCTCGTGTCATCCCAGGAGTTCAGATCGTTTACGTGCTCACGCAGCTGGGGGCGCGCCCTGATCAAGCGCTCCTTGAATGCCTCCAGCGAGCTATTCTGTGGCCCTGCGCCTTTCGGCATCAGATGGGCGACCTGCCAATAGTCACCGCGATGGATCATCGCGAGCAACAAGCCCCGGCGAAGGATTGCGAACGTCTCTTCCGGGTCGCCCGGCCGGCGATTCAGCCGGAACCACAGCACATCCATCGGCGAGCTCTCATTGGCCGTCTCAAGTCCAGAGGCGGCGCGCACGGCGGACTTGCGTCCGTCCGCGGCGACCACCAGGTCTGCTCGCACTTCCAGGTCCGGCGTGCGTACGCCGACCACTCGCGCTCCGTCGAAGATCACATCGGTAACCTCGGCGTTGCGAATGAGGGTGAATTCCGGGTATTGCTCGGCCTTTTCGGCCAAGAAGTCGAGGAAGTCCCACTGCGGCATGAACGCGATATACGGCTGCTTGTATCCCAACCATTTAAGGACACGGAAGTCGCCGAAGGTGCGCAACCGGCCGTCGCCGTCGAATGCGATGTGATCGACCTTCTGGTGCGGCAGCTGGAGAAACTCGTCGATGAAACCCAGGTCGTCCATGATTCGCATGGTGGTGGGGTGCACTGTGTCACCACGGAAGTCACGCAGGAAATCCCCGTGCTTCTCCAGAACGACAACGTTGACACCGGAGCGTGCCAGCAGGAGCGCGTGCACTAGTCCGGCCGGGCCGCCCCCGGCGACGCAGACCTGAGTCTGCAGAACTTGCGTCATGAGCCAGACGGTACGCCCGGGTGCGCGCATTCAGACTAGGTCTGGGATGAGCCGGTCGGGGTGGTGGTGGGTGTTGGTGGTTGGCTCTCCGAATTGGAGGTGTGGTGGTGGTGTCCATTTGGTGGTGCCGTCGCGTTGTTTTTGGGTGGTCCAGCCGTTGTTGAGGAGTCGGTGGTGTGGTGCGCAGGCGAAGGTGAGGTTGTCGATGTTGGTGGGGCCGCCGGTGGCCCATTCGTTGATGTGGTGGACCTGGCACAGGTAGCCGGGGATAGTGCATTCGGGGTGGGTGCAGCCGCGGTCTTTGGCGTGCAGCACGATCCGCTGATCGGCCGATGCGATGCGTTTGGTGCGTCCGAGATACAACGGTCGTCCGTCGTCGTCGACGATGCTCAGGTAGTGGTGGGCGTGAGTAGCCATCCGGATCACATCGCGCATCGGTAGCAGGGTGCCGCCGCCGCTAACGCCAACACCTGCTGCTGATTCCAGTTCGGTCAAGGTGGTGGTGACCACGACGGTGACCGGTAAGCCGTGGTGGGAGCCGAGTGCTCCGGAGGCGAGGGTGGATCGCAGCACCGCGCGCAGGGCGTCGTGGCTGCGTTGGGCGTTGGTGCGGCGATCTTGTTCGGCAGCCTCGGGTGCGGGTTCCCCGTCCACGAGGGGGCTTTCATCGGTGGGGTTGCACATGCCGGGGGCGGCGAGCTTGGAGAACACGGCATCGAGGTAGGCGCGGGTTTCCGGATCCAACAGACCCGAGATCGCCGACATCCCGTCAAAGCCCTGTCGCCCGATCGTCACCCCGCGGCGCCGGGCGCGGTCCACATCGGAGAACTCGCCGTCGGGATTCAACAACGCCATCATCCGCTCGGCCGCGATCCGCAACGACTCGGGACCGAACCGGGCCGCCAACACGGCGAGCTGTTCTTCGGCGGCCTCGCGGGTCGGCATGTCGACCAGCACCGGCAGCCGATCAAAAAACGAGCGCACAATCCGGACGTGTTCCTCACCGACCTCACCCCGACCGAAAGCCTCGGCCACATTCGGTAGCACCGGTTCTAGCCGCTCCCCGGTCAACGCACGCCGCGGGGCCAGTTGCTGCGCGTCGGCGATCCGGCGCCGGGCCGCACCCCTGCCGATATGCAGCCGTCGCGCAATCACCTCCGAATACGAAGTGCCGCCCAGCTGCACCGGGGAGGCCTGGATTGTCACCGCGGGAACCAAACCCAACCCCTTGGCAGACAACCGACGCTGCACCACCTCCAACCGCGCCATCACCGCCAACGCCTCAACGGCAGTCAGCTCCTCAACCGACTCAGCACAAAAGGCATCGGCCGCCGCCTCCAACACCCCAATCGAACTCATGTTCGAATAGTAACGGCACCCACCGACAAGTCCTCAATGCCTGTGACACCAGAAGCCAAAGTGGCACAAGTGATTCAGCGCAACTGCACGACGTCGAACCGATTCCCTTCGGGATCCTCCAAGGTGACGAAATCGGCACCGTCCGGGCGTGTCCAGTCGATCCGAGTCGCCCCGAGTTCTATGAGCCGTTCCACTTCGCCGGGCTGGTCATGCGTGTAGAGGTCCAGGTGAGTGCGCGGCGGTGTTGGTACTACCGAGTGGCGCTCATCCAGTGAGAGATTGGGACCAGCGCCGGTACGCGGTCTCAGCACCACCCAGTCCTCACTCGGCGCTTCCCGCGGCGTTGTAGTCCAACGCCGTCGACCAGAACGCCATCTGGCGCTGTAGGTCGTCGACCCGCAGCACGATCGCACCGATACAGAGGTCCGTCATACCTTCATACTGACAGCATCGGCGAGCCTGTCCAACGTTTCCTCCATGGCGCGGCGGTTGACGGCGGGGAACCGGGCCAATTCGAGCAGCCATGGCGCGATATTCGTTGAGTAGTCGAAGGTTTCGCGCACCAACGTTCGCTCGTCCGTCAATGGTTCCAGCTCGTAACGCCATATGTGCCTGCCGAAGTTTCGCCAGGCGATACGGCGTGGCTCTTCGAACTCTCTCACGACGTTGGTGAGCCGACCGTGATGCGTGAGCGCAACCATCACCTGAACGAGGGAGGAGGGAGCCAGATTGGGCAGCCGTGTACGCATGCCCATGGTGAACTTCGCGCCGAGATAGAGCCGAGCGGGCGCGTCAAGCACGGGATCCTGCACCGCACCGGTGCCGTCTATCACGGTATGGCCCGCCGGATCGGCGAGCAGGTCGAAAATCCGTTGCGCGTTGGCGTCGATGACCCGCTCGACGACTACCTTGCGGTCCCTGGCTTGCATCATGCGATAAATCATATGCACATGCATATGATTTATCAAGAATATGATCAGCGATGGTCGGCTATTGTGTTGTCCGTGGCGCAACAGACACCAGAAGGCCGGCCGGACCTCGCGGCATTAGTGGTCCCGCTCGGCCGATCGTTGACGCGTGCGGAACTACCGCACCTGGAGAAGCACGGCCTGACCATGTGGGCCTACATCGTGTTGACGGCACTGAGGGACAACGAGGCGAGCAGCCAAGCCAGTCTGGCCGACGCCATCGGCGCCGACCGCACGCGCATCATCGCAGTGTTCGACGATCTGCAGAATCGAAAGATGATCAATCGCCAGCCCGACCCCGGTGACCGGCGAAGCAATCTGTTGTCGTTGACCGCCAGCGGTCGGAAAACCGTTGCGGCGGCACAGAAAGCGATTCAAGACAACGAAAAGCGAATACTGGCCGGAGTGTCTTCGGCGGATCGCGATGCGTTCCTTCGGGTCCTGAGACACCTAGCAGAGCTTGGCGATTCGGAGATCGCCCCGACAGTTTAAGGCGGCCAGGGTTCAGGCGGCCGAGGACACGGCCTTCGACTTGGCTGCGCCGAATCGCATGTTTTCATCCATTCGGTCACGGTGGAACGCAAGGACATCCAGCACATAGTTGTGTCGGATGGCCCATGGACCCTTCACTCCCGAACGGGGCATGTGGTCCTCGCCGCGGCTGACATAGCCCGATGACAGGTTGAAGAACGGGCGCGCTTCAAGCTCCTCGCCATGTCGGTCTGGATACGCATGGGTGTAACCACGGCTGTCCATATAGTCGAGAAGCCGCACGACGGCCCGTGCGCTCAGATCGGCGCGCAGAGTCCACGACGCATTGGTGTAGCCGACGCTCCATGCGGCGTTCGGCACCCCCTCGATCAGATATCCCTTGTAGATGAACCGATTCGGAGAATCGACCGGGGTGCCGTCCACGCTCAATGCGATACCGCCGAATATCTGAAGGTTGAGACCGGTTGCGGTAATGATCACATCGGCGCGCAGTTCCTCGCCGGATCCTAACCGGATGCCCGATGGTGTGAAGGAGTCGATGGTGTCGGTGACCATGCGGACACCGCCGGCACTGATGGCCTCAAAGAGATCCCCGTCGGTATCGGCGCATACGCGTTGATCCCAGGGGTTGTAGCGCGGCTTGAAATGAACGTCTACCGGGTAGTCGGCGGGTAGCAACTTGGAGATCCGCCGTCTGATGAACCATTTGGCAAATCCGGGCGCCCGACGACAGACGTGATACATCATCCAGCTGAATCCGCCCAGCCAGATGCGCGCAAAGTGCTGAACAGTATTGGCCGGTAACACTTTTCGGACGACGCTAACGATCGGATCAGCCCGACTGATGGGGTAGACGTAGCTCGGGGAGCGCTGCAACATGCTCACCTTCGCGCCCGCGCGCGCCAATGAGGGCACCAGGGTGATGGCCGTCGCGCCGCTGCCGATAACCGTTATCTGTTTACCCGCGCAGTCCAGATCCTCCGGCCAATGCTGGGGATGGATCAGCTGCCCGGAGAAGTCGTCGATCCCCGGGAATTCGGGGGTGTAGCCGTCGTCGTAGTTGTAGTAGCCGGTGCACAGATACAGGAATCGGGCTTGATAGGTCGTCGGTCCCGTCGGGGTGTCCACCCGCACCGTCCAGGTATCGGTATCGGTACGGAAATCGGCGCCGGTGACCTTGGCGGAGAAGGTGATCTGGCTGTCGATGCCGTAATCCCGGGCGGCATGCTCAAGGTAGTCGCGGATATCGGCCCCGTCGGCGATGGTGTTGCGTTCATGCCAGGGGTGATATCCGAAGCTGAGCGTGTAGATATCGCTATCGGAGCGAATTCCCGGGTATCGGAACAGATCCCAGGTTCCTCCGATACGTTCGCGGCCTTCGACGATGTGGAAGCTGCGGCCCGCCGCGCTCAGCCGGACGGCGGCATTGACGCCGGATATCCCAGCACCCACGATGAGGACGTCTAGCAGGGCGTTTTCTGCAGTGTCGGACATGATTCTCCTGATCGCCGTTGACCTCTGATCACGCTACCCCGTGAAGGGTGCGCGGTATCCCGAGAGTGCTTGCAAGACCGGCGCGCCAGCCCGAGCGGCCATGACCCCATACGCCTCCTCGGTCTGCATTTCGACGTCTCGCGGGTCGCGGGAACCGCGTTCGATGCGATCGCGGACGAATGCCAGCTCCACAACCTGCGCCGCGAAGTTCTTCACCGCGGATCCACTGGGAGGCCCACCGATTCGTTTGGCCTCGGCAATGGCGTGCTTGCGATCCTTGAGTGAGCCCAGCCAGGTGGCCTCATTGGGAGTGACCAGTCCGGCAGCCACCATGCCGGGCAGCTTCTCTGCGACAACGCGCTGCTCCTTACGGCGGCTGCGTACTCCGACCACGATCATCAGCACAAATATCGGCACCATCCATAGCGCGTACACCGCGAGGTACCCCTCGAACCCGAGGAAGGACGAGCCGTTCCAGAGGCCGTGCATGAACACCGCCGCGAGGTAGCCGACCGCGATGCAGAAGAACTTGGCGAAAGCACTGCGTTGCTGCAGGGCGTAGTAGATGCCGATTCCGGTCATGGTGGTGAACAGCGAGTGGGCGAATGGGCCTAAGCCCAGCCGCAGTATCGCGGTGAGGAGCGATTGACCGACAGTGTTGCCGCTGCCGATGTAAGCGATGTCTTCCAGCCATGCGAACCCGGCGGCCGTGATGCCCGCGTAAACCAGGCAATCGGTGAGCGAGTTGAGTTCCCGGCGGCGGCTGCCTGTCAACATGAGCAGCAAAAATGCGCCCTTGGCGGCCTCTTCGATGAATGGTGCGCGGATTGCGATCGACGAAAAGCTGGTACCGCCTTGTGGGTCGAGGACAGAGCCGAAGGCCAGTTCGAGCGCGACCGAGACGACGACGGCCAGTGACGCGCCCCAGACGAAGGCGAGCACGAGCAGTCTTGAGGGCTCCGGTTCCCACCGATCCAGCCAGAGATAGGAGAGGACGACGACACCGATCGCGATGCTCGAGAGGACCAGCCCGATCGTCGCGCCGACAACGTTGGAGGCCAGCAGTCCGATGATGATCAACCCCGTCACCAGGGCAAGCACGATAATGAGAGCGATCGGTGCCCCCACCTTCCTGATCCGCTGGGGGAATCCGGGCATGGGCGGCATGGGTGCAGGCGCGGGTGCGTAGGACACCACCGAAGAGTAGCGGCGAGTGCACGCTCGGGAGCGGTAACCAGCTGGTGTAAACACCTACCGCGACGACCGGGTTTGTGCTGGTGGAGGGCAGTCGAGTAAGGTAAAGCGCATCTCTGCCGCAACATGCGGAGGTACCAGCACGCCCACAGCTAAAGCTAGCTGTGCCAGATCTGTCCCTACTACACAACTTGTCCGGAGCAACCCCACACATGCCAAGTCCTACCGTCACCTCGCCCCAAGTAGCCATCAACGACATTGGCTCGGCCGAGGATTTTCTCGCTGCTATCGACAAGACGATCAAGTACTTCAACGATGGCGACATCGTCGAAGGCACCATCGTCAAGGTTGACCGCGACGAAGTTCTTCTAGACATCGGTTACAAGACCGAAGGTGTCATCCCCTCCCGCGAGCTCTCGATCAAGCACGATGTCGACCCCAACGAGGTCGTTTCCGTGGGCGATGAGATCGAGGCCCTGGTCCTCACCAAGGAGGACAAGGAAGGTCGCCTGATCCTGTCCAAGAAGCGTGCTCAGTACGAGCGCGCGTGGGGCACGATCGAGGAACTCAAGGAGAAGGACGAGGCCGTCAAGGGCACCGTCATCGAGGTCGTCAAGGGCGGCCTGATCCTCGACATCGGCCTGCGCGGCTTCCTGCCCGCGTCGCTGGTCGAGATGCGTCGTGTCCGCGATCTGCAGCCGTACATCGGCAAGGAGATCGAGGCCAAGATCATCGAGCTCGACCGTAACCGAAACAACGTGGTGCTGAGCCGCCGCGCCTGGCTGGAGCAGACCCAGTCCGAGGTGCGCAGCGAGTTCCTGAACCAGCTCACCAAGGGAGCCATCCGCAAGGGTGTCGTGTCCTCGATCGTCAACTTCGGCGCCTTCGTCGATCTCGGTGGGGTTGACGGCCTGGTGCACGTTTCGGAGCTGTCCTGGAAGCACATCGACCACCCGTCCGAGGTCGTCACGGTGGGCGACGAGGTCACCGTCGAGGTGCTCGACGTCGATATGGATCGCGAGCGGGTTTCCTTGTCACTCAAGGCAACTCAGGAAGATCCGTGGCGCCACTTCGCGCGCACCCACGCGATCGGCCAGATTGTGCCGGGCAAGGTCACCAAGCTGGTGCCGTTCGGCGCCTTCGTCCGCGTCGAAGAGGGCATCGAAGGTCTGGTGCACATCTCCGAGCTGTCCGAGCGCCACGTCGAGGTGCCGGATCAGGTTGTCGGCGTCGGCGATGACGCGATGGTCAAGGTCATCGACATCGACCTGGAGCGTCGCCGCATCTCGCTGAGCCTCAAGCAGGCCAACGAGGACTACACCGAGGAGTTCGACCCGTCGAAGTACGGCATGGCCGACAGCTACGACGACGCGGGCAACTACATCTTCCCGGAGGGCTTCGACGCCGAGACCAACGAATGGCTCGAGGGTCACGACAAGGAGCGCTCCGAATGGGAGGCCCGGTACGCCGAGGCCGAGCGTCGTCACAAGATGCACACCACTCAGATGGAGAAGTCCGCTGCCGCTGCCGAGGCAGAGGCCTCGGCAGCGTCCTCGAGCAGCTCCTCGCGGTCCGAGGATTCGGCTCCGCAGGGTGGCTCGCTCGCCGGCGACGCGCAGCTCGCTGCGCTGCGCGAGAAGCTGGCAGGCAACGCGTAATTCAGCTGTAGACAAAGAGGGGCCCCGGTCATTGCGACCGGGGCCCCTTTCCTATGCACCAAAAGCCCGGAATCACGTTGCCGCGAAGCGCTTTCCACCCATGACCACAGGTGGACTCGCCGGTGCTGGTGATCAGGCGACGCGGACGCTGTGACAGACTGCCCCACATGTTGCGGATCGGTCTGACCGGCGGGATCGGTGCGGGGAAGTCCACGGTGTCACGGACACTCGCCGAATGCGGTGCCTTCATCGTCGACAGCGATGTCATCGCGCGTGAGGTGGTGGAACCGGGAACCCGCGGGCTGGCGGCGCTGGTCGAGGCATTCGGGGATTCGATCCTGCGACCCGACGGTGCTCTCGATCGCCCCGCGCTTGCAGCGATTGCCTTCAGCGATGATGAGCATCGAGCCACGCTCAACGGGATTGTGCACCCGTTGGTGGGTGCACGTCGGGCAGAGTTGATGGCCTCGGCGGGGGCTGACACCGTTGTGGTGGAGGATATTCCGCTGCTCACCGAGAACTCGCTCGCGCCGTTCTATCACCTGGTCCTGATGGCGCATGCGGATGCGGAAACGCGAGTGCGGCGCCTGGTCGCTCACCGTGGGATGGACGAGAAGGACGCCCGTGCACGTATTGGCGCCCAAGCCACCGAGGAACAACGCCGCGCCATCGCCGATGTGTGGCTGGACAATTCGGGTGACCCCGAGACATTGGCGCAGACGGTACGCGGCCTGTGGGCCGAGCGGCTCTTGCCGTATGCGCACAACCTACGCACACGGCAGCGGGCACAGTGGGAACCGGTGCTGGCGCCCGCCGATCCCAGTTGGCCGACACAGGCACAGCGTGCAATAAACCGGATCGCAGTGGCCTGCGGTTCGAAGGCGCTGCGGATAGATCATGTCGGCTCGACCGCCGTGCCCGGATTGGATGCCAAGGATGTTATCGATATCCAGGTAACCGTCGAGTCCCTCGAGGTGGCCGATGCACTGGCTGATCCCTTGGCCGATATCGGGCTGCCGCCGATTGCGGGTATCACCACAGATGACCCGCATGACACCGAGACCGCCAAATGGGGCAAGCGAATTCACGCCGCCGCCGATCCGGGGCGTGCGGCGCTGGTGCATGTACGAGTGGACGGGTGGCCGGGTCAGCGATTCGCTCTGATTTTCCGGGATTGGCTGCGCGCGGATCAACAGGCGCGGGCCGAATACCTTTCAGTCAAACAAGCGGCCGAGCACGCAGCTGCTGCGGTCGACGGTGATCCCGCCGCCTACGTGGATGCCAAGGAACCCTGGTTCGCACGGGCGTATCCGCGCGCACTGGCGTGGGCGGCCGAGACCGGATGGACCGCCTGAGCGGCCGGCTTCAGCGCGCCTGCGCGACGATTCCGATACACGTCGCTGTCAAGAGCCTGGTCAACGCCGGTTCGAAGTCGAGATTCCAGTCTGGCGGGACACCGGGTTCACTCTGGTAGTCGTGCTCGAGCCCCTCCGGAGGATGGGATACCTGCCAGAGCATCGCAGCGAGCGAGAAGGCGGCCACCAGGATGTCCAGTGAACCCGTACGACCGATTTCGGGGAGGCTGCGTTCGATCGATTCGGCGATCGAAATCACGGCGGCGTTGCTGATCTGCTTGACCTCGGCGACGCGCTCGACATCTACCTCGTGTTCGAGGTGCAGATGCAGGTTCGCCAGCAGATCACAAAACAGGGGATCGTCTACCAGGCCGTGAGCGAGCGCTTCGGCGACACCGGCAGCGGAGCCGCGTCCTGGTACATCAAGCGAGGCACGCACCGTGTCTGACCAGCGGGTCCAACCTTCGGCGGCCAGGTGCAGCAGCACTTCCTTGTGGGAGCTGAAGTAGCGCCGAACCGCGGAGTAGTGCACCCCGGCGCGATTGGCGACCGCGGTCAGCGTCACCGAGGTGACACCGGATTCCACAGCCATCGAGCGTGCGGCTTCCACAATCGCCGCCGCCCGCTGACGCTTCTTTTCGTCGGTGCGGGCGCGCTGGAATGTCAGTTGCGCCACTCGCTGAGGATAACGCACGGCGTGTGATTTGCGACGTTGCGAACCACCCGGTAGCGTGCGTTACGCACGTGGTATGCGTTAAAGATCCCGATAAACGCGCTGGAAGGGAGCCAACTGTTCCGACCTTAGGCATGGTTTACTTCGACAAATGTCCGGTCTCTTGCGCCCGGGTATCGCACGCTCGAAGGAGCCGCCGCGCGGCGATTGCTGCGTCGCCCTGCCGAGCGGGCGGATGGGTGCGGAATCCGATCAGTAGTTGAGCCAGGTTCGGGCCAGTGAACGGCGTCGCCTCGCGAAACGCCAACGGGTGAAGGGGTTTTACGATTCTCAGCGTTTTGAAGCGGGCTTGGATCCCGGTGGTGATGGTGCTTGTCATCGCCATTGCCGGCTTTGCGGTATGGCGAATTCGCGGCATTTTCGGTTCACAACAGTTGCCCACCTATGCCGGCAGCATGACCGACGACAAAAACAACTCCAAGCCCAAACGTGTGATGTACGAAATCTACGGTCCGCCGGGAACCGTCGCCGATATCAACTACATCGACAAAGAAGGGGAGCCCCACCAGATCAACGGGGCAGCACTGCCTTGGTCGATTGAGATCGTCACCACGGCGCCGGCAATGACGGGAAACATCTTGGCGCAGACACGTAATGCCAATTCGCTCAGTTGCCGTATCACCGCCAACGACGAAATCAAAGACGAGAGGACCTCCAACGAAGTGAGCGCCTACGTCTACTGCTTTGTGAAGTCCGCATGAGCGGGGCACACGGCAGCGGGGAGCCCACCTTCCTGGCCAAATGGATCCGACGACTCTCCATCCCCATCATCATCATCTGGGTGCTGCTGGTAGTTGCCTTTGGCGCCCAGAAATCTCTCGACACGGTGGCGAAAGAACAAACCGTCTCACTAAGCCCGCAGAGCGCGCCGTCGATGCAGGCGATGAAGACCATGGGCTCGATGTTCAAAGAGTCCGATTCCGACAGCGTCGCCATGATCGTGCTCGAGGGCCAGGAGCGCCTCGGCCCCGGCTCGCACAAGTTCTACGACGAATTGATGGTGCGGCTGCGCGCCGACACCAAACATGTTCAACACGTCCAGGACTTCTGGGGTGACCCGCTCACCGAGGCAGGTGCGCAGAGCACCGACGGCAAGGCCACCTACGTTCAGGTAAACCTCGCCGGAAACATGGGCGAGACGTTGTCCAACGAGTCCACCGAAGCGGTTCGCGACATCGTCAAGAAGATCGAAGCGGACTGGACGAAGGACGGCACGAAGCTCCCGGACGGTCTCACGGTCTACGTCACCGGCCCGGGCGCGTTGCAGACCGATATGAACCACGCGGGTGACGGCAGCCTCAAGCTGATCACCGCACTGACCTTCCTGGTCATCGTGGTGATGCTGTTGTTCTTCTATCGGTCGATCTTCACGGTGCTGATGGTGTTCCTCTTCGTGGGCGTCCAGTTGAGCGTGGCACGAGGTGTCATCGCGTTCCTGGGTGATCACCAGATCATCGGTCTGTCGACATTCGCCGTGAACCTGCTCGTGATGCTTTCCATCGCCGCCGGCACCGACTACGCCATCTTCCTCATCGGCCGATATCAAGAGGCCCGGTCGATGGGTGCCGACAAAGAGGCCGCGTACTACGAGATGTTCCACGGCACGGCCCATGTCATTCTGGGCTCCGGCCTGACGATCGCCGGCGCTATGTACTGCCTCAGTTTTACGCGCATGCCGTATTTCCAAAGCCTGGGTGTGCCTTGCTCCGTCGGTCTGCTCTCCGGTGTGCTGGTGTCGCTGACCCTGGGGCCCGCGCTGGTCACCATTGGAAGTCGATTCGGGTTGTTCGAGCCCAAGCGCGCCATGCGAATTCGCGCCTGGCGAAAGATCGGGACCACCATCGTGCGGTGGCCGGGCCCGGTGCTCGCGGCCGCGTTGTCGATCGCCATCATCGGCCTGGCGGCACTTCCCGGATACCGGACCAGTTACGACGACAAGAAGTACATCCCCAAGGACATCCCCGCCAATGCCGGATTCGAGGCCGCGGGACGGCATTTCTCGCAGGCCCGCATGAGCCCCGAGATGCTGCTCATCCAAGCCGATCACGATATGCGGAACTCGGCGGATTTCCTGGTCATCGACAAGGTGGCCAAGGCGGTGTTCCGCGTACCGGGAATTGCTCGCGTGCAAGCGATCACCCGCCCGCAGGGCACACCGATCGAGCACAGCTCCATCCCATTCCTCATCAGCATGCAGAGCGTCGGCCAGCTACAGAACATGAAGCTGATGAAGGACCGCATGGCCGATATGAAGGTTCAGTCCGACAAGATGGGCGAGAACGTCGTCATCATGAAGCGAACCCTCGCCAACATGAGCGCGATGGCGGGTATCACGCACTCACTGGTCGGCGATATGCACACCTTGCAGGGCACCATTCACGAAATGCGGGACAGTATCGAGAATTTCGATGACTGGTTCCGGCCGATCCGTAACTATCTGTATTGGGAGAAGCACTGCTTCGACATCCCGATGTGCTGGTCCATTCGATCAATCTTTGATGTGCTGGACAAGATCGACGAGATGACCGAAACCATGGACGGCATGGTCGTCAATATGGAGCGGATGGATCAGCTGATGCCCAAGATGGTGTCGGACATGTCGCAGATGATTCCGATCATGGAAGACATGCAGAAGATGATGCTGACGCAGTACAGCACCATGTCTGGGTTCTATAACCAGATGGACGAGATGAGCAAGGACTCGACCGCCATGGGCAAGGCGTTCGATGCCGCGAAGAATGATGACTCGTTCTATCTGCCACCCGAGATCTTCGACAATGCCGACTTCAAGCGCGGCCTTAAGTCGTTCCTTTCACCGGACGGTAAGGCGGTCCGGATGATCATCTCGCATCGCGGGGATCCCGCTACGCCCGAAGGGCTCGCGCATGTGGAGCCGATCAAGCAAGCAGCGATCGAGGCGGTCAAGGGCACCCCACTGGAGAACGCCAAGATCGAACTTGGCGGCACTGCGGCCGTGTTCAAAGACATGTCCGACGGTGCTCGATATGACCTAATGATCGCCGGCATTTCCGCGCTGTGCCTGATCTTCCTGATCATGCTGCTCATCACCCGTAGCTTTGTGGCATCGCTGGTGATCGTGGGCACGGTGGCGCTGTCCCTGGGTGCATCGTTCGGCCTATCGGTCATTATCTGGCAATACATCCTGGGCATCGAACTGCACTGGCTCGTCATGCAGATGGCGATCATCGTGCTGCTGGCGGTGGGGTCCGACTACAACCTGCTGCTGGTATCCCGCCTCAAGGAGGAGCTGCACGGCGGCCTGAAGACGGGCATCATCCGGTCGATGGGTGGCACGGGCAGTGTGGTGACCTCGGCAGGCCTGGTGTTCGCCTTCACCATGGCGGTGATGGTGGTCAGCGACCTGCGCATCATCGGGCAGGTCGGTACGACGATCGCGCTCGGCCTGCTATTCGACACCCTGATCGTGCGGTCCTTCATGACACCGGCTATCGCGACCATCCTCGGTCGTTGGTTCTGGTGGCCACTGAACGTGCGGACCAGGCCGGTGCCGCCGCCCCGCGTGTCAACGGCCTCGGAGCCCGTCCCACCTGGTCCGGTGCCGGTCGGCTCAGGACCTGGGGATGATCCGGTGACGACCGAATTCCCTAGGCCCTCGGTCTAATTGCGTGATGCCGATCGCCGTACCTCCGTCTGAGGTGCGGCGATCGGTCGTTCACGGGCGATTCAAACACCGTTGCCCGGGCGCCGAGGCCCACTAGACTGGTGTTTACCAGAATAAGTAAAGGCGCTTGAGTAATTCGCCCTATGCGAATACTCGGACTTCTCGACGCATCGCCGACATCACCGGGCGGCGGGCGCTGAATGACGTGCCAAATTGTTTGCTGGAGCTGATGTCGCCCACGGTGTGCGACCCTCAGCCGCCCGCCACTACTGAACAAATGTCTCATATTGTGGCGAAGGACACGCCCGGAGGAGCCTGTGGACGTGCATCACTTTTGATCGCCACGGCGCACGCGAGGGTGACGGTCATTCAGGCACGGAAGCCGCAATGCAGGAGTCTGTCAAAAGATAGCGATGGCAAATACCGGGTAGGTCCGGTAGCTGGTGCGATTCTCCGATCAGTCACCAACTTAGGTGTGCGAGCTGGCAGTTTCGTAACATGCCCGAAAAGAACCGGGGAATAGAACCGTGTCATCGGTTGTTGACATTTTCTTGTAGCTAACTAGGCTATTGCAGGTGTTCATGCGAACAAATGTGCAAGTTGTGACTGACAACACATGTACGGTTCCCTGACAAACATATGTAGTATCCCTTACGAATTACTAAGAAAACGGGCATGAGCGGAGCCAAGTGGGATGAACCGACGATGTGAGCGGACACCCCATATGCGCGCTGACTCCGCAAAAACAAGACAGTGTCGTACTGGCCGGTAACTATTTGCGCGTGGATCGCGGTCACGTGTCGCCGCACACAAATAGTCAGAGTCGAGTTGTTGGCCTCCGGGCCACACGGGTGAAGGGGTTGGACGATTTTCAAGGTCTTAGCGCGGGTATGGGTCCCGCTCGTCGTTCTAGTGGTCATCTCGGCCGCTGGTTTCGGGGTCTATCGACTTCATGGCGTGTTTGGCTCCACCAATATCAATCAGGCGATCGGCATCAAGGATGATTCGAAGAACATCATCCCGAAGGACATCGTTTACGAGATCTTCGGTCCCGCAGGGACAAAGGGTGAAGTCAACTACCTCGATGACAGGGCGCAGCCGCAGCGCGCCCAGTTCACCACCCTCCCGTGGTCACTGACCATCACGACGACCATGACCTCGGTTTTCGCCAATGTCGTCGCAATGGGGGATAGCGACGAAATCGGCTGCCGCATCCTGTCCAACGGCGAAGTCAAGGACGAACAAACCGTGTCCAACCGCAACGCCCAAGTCTTCTGCATGGTGAAATCCGCATGAGTACACATAGCGCCCCTACGCCCGGCGCTCCCCAGAAGCCCTCGCGCATAGCGCGATTCATCCACACGTTCTCCGTGCCGATCATTCTCGGCTGGTTGGTGCTGACCGTCATCGTCAACGTGGTGGTGCCGCAGCTCGAAGAGGTCGGTAAAGCGCACTCGGTATCGCTGGCTTCCAAGGATGCACCGTCATATCAGGCCATCAAGCGTCAAGGTGAACTGTTCCAGCAGTTCAAGGACGACAGCATGGTCATGGTCCTGATGGAGAGCGACACCAAGTTCTCCACCGACATGAACGACAAGGCGCACACGTTCTACCGCGAGATGGTCAAGCGCCTACGGGCAGAGACCAAGCATGTGGAATACGCCCAGGACTTCTGGGGCGACCGCATCACCGCCGGCGGCGCGCAGAGCGTCGATGAGAAATCCGCCTACGTTCAGCTGAATCTCCGTGGAGACCAAGGCACGACGGAGGGTAAGGAATCCGTCACGGCGGTCCAGGATCTCGTCAGCAAGCTCATCGACGAGAGCAAGAAGGCCGGGACCTACCCCGACGGACTCAAGGTCTTCGTCACCGGCCAGGCCGCCCTGACGATGGACATGAACGACGCCGGCGACAAGAGCATGCTCAAGATGACGGCAATCACGTTCGTGGTCATTGCCGTGATGCTGTTGATCATCTACCGCTCCATCACCACGGTGCTGCTCATCCTGTTCATGGTCTTTGTCGAATTGGGGGCCGCTCGCGGGGTGGTCGCGATCCTCGGCAACGCCCAGATCATCGGTCTGTCGACATTCGCGGTGAACCTGCTGACCTCGCTGGCGATCGCCGCGGGTACCGACTATGCGATCTTCCAAATCGGGCGCTATCACGAATTGCGGGCCGAGGGTAAGGACCGGCTCGAATCCTTCTACATCATGTATCACAGTGTCTCGCACGTGATCTTGGGTTCGGGTCTCACCATCGCGGGCGCCACGTTCTGCCTGAAGTTCACGCGACTGCCGTATTTCGAATCTCTGGGTGTGCCGTGTGCGATCGGCATGCTGGTGGTGGTGGCCGCCTCGCTCACCATCGGCCCCTCGGTGATCCTGATAGCGACGAAGTTCGGGCTGCTCGAATCCAAGCGCACCATCAAGAGCCGGGGATGGCGCAAGATCGGCACCGCCATCGTGCGCTGGCCGGGACCGATTCTGGCGGTCACGATGATCATCGCGATTGTCGGCTTGGGCATCCTGCCGACGTACTCGGTGAACTACAACGACCGGTATTACATCCCGACTGGCCTGCCGTCGATTCAAGGCTTCCAGGCCTCCGACAGGCACTTCTCGAAGGCCAGAATGAACCCCGACATCCTGATCGTCGAGGCGGACAAGGATCTTCGCACTCCGGCAAACATGTTGGTGCTGGACCGGATCGCCAAGAACGTCTTCCGCACCGAGGGCATCAACAAGGTGCAGAGCATGACCCGACCGATGGGCGCACCCATCGATCACAGTTCCGTGCCGTTCCAGGTGAGTATGCAATCGGTGTCGATGACCGAGAACATGAATTACCTGAAGAACAGCATGTCGGACATGTTGAAAATGGCCGACGATATGGGTTCCATGATCGCGATCATGGAACGCATGTACAGCATCATGAAAGAGCTTGTCGCGGTGACGCACAATATGGCGACCGTGACCACTCCTGACATGATCAGTGTCACCAATCAAATGCGGGACAACATCGCCAATTTCGACGATCAATTCCGTCCGTTACGCAACTACTTCTATTGGGATAAGCACTGCTTCGACATCCCAATGTGCTGGTCCATGCGCTCGCTATTCGACACCATCGATGGCATCGACAAACTTGCCGAGAGCATGCAGGGATTGCTCAAGGACATGAACAACATGGACAAGCTGATGCCGCAGATGGTGGAACAGCTGCCGCCCATGATCGCCATCACCAAGAACATGCGAAACACCATGCTGACCATGTACAGCACGATGAACGGCATGATCACCCAGATGGATCGCATGACCGACACCGCAACGGTGATGGGTCAAGCGTTCGATGAGGCGAAGAACGACGACTTCTTCTACCTTCCGCCGGAAGCCTTCGATAACGAGGACTTCAAAAAGGGCGTCAAGCTGATGATGGCGCCGGACGGTAAGGCCGCGCAGTTCATCATCACGCATGAGGGCGACTACGCCAGCAAAGATTCCCTGGCCAATACGGAGGTCGAGCTCAAGGCCGCCAAGAACGCCATCAAGGGCACCCCGCTGGACGAGGCCAAGCTCTATCTCGGCGGCACGGCACCGACGTATCACGACATCGGCGAGATGGTGAAGTACGACCTGATGATCGCGGTCATCGCATCGCTGTGCCTGATCTTCGTCATCATGCTGGTCATCACGCGAAGCATCGTGGCGGCGTTCACGATCGTCGGGACCATCGCGATATCGCTCGGAGCATCCTTCGGTCTGTCGGTGTTGTTGTGGCAGCACATCCTCGGGTTGCAGCTGCACTGGTTCGTGCTGCCGTTCACCGTCATCATCCTGTTGGCGGTCGGATCGGACTACAACCTGCTGCTCGTGTCCAGATTCAAGGAAGAGCTACACGGTGGTCTGAACACCGCGATCCTTCGAGGTGTCGGTGGATCCGGGAGCGTGGCCACCCAGGCCGGTCTCGTGTTCGCGTTCACGATGGGATCGATGATCACCAGCGATCTGATCGCGATCGGCCAGGCGGGATCGGCGATCTGTCTCGGTCTGCTCTTCGACACCTTCATCATCCGGGCATTCATGACACCCGCGATCGCCGCGCTTATGGGTCGGTGGTTCTGGTGGCCCATGAAGGTCAGCAAGTACGCCACAGATCCGCCGGCACCTCCGGTCCCGGCACAGCAACCGGTTCCGCCGCCTCCGGCACCCGTTCCGGTCGGCCCCGCTCCAGGTCCCGCGCATGACGACGCGGTGACCGCGGAGTTCCCGAGACCCTCGGTCTAGCAACTAACGAGTTCGGCCCCCATGCCTGGTGCATGGGGGCCGAACTCGTTAGTGGGGTGTTCCGTGCCGCACGGTGAACAGCGCAAAAAAAACGCCCCGCCGGTGTGTGGTCACCGCGGGGCGTTTCTCTGTTGTCCTGGTTAGGGCCCGTCCCAGACCGACATATCGGACGGGTACTTGCTGCAATTCTCGGTGCCCTTGGCAACGACACCCTTGTTGTTGAAGAAGATCTTGCCCCAGTTGGGCCATTGCGATGTCAATGCCTCCGGCGGGTAGTTCACCGCAAAGACCTCGGACTCCGCACGACGGCCGGTGTAGTCCTTGGCGAAGAACTCGTGGATCCGGTCGATCGTCGACTGCTGCACATAATCGGGCTTGTTGTTCTTGTCGATCATGTACCGCGTGTAGTAGATCGGGTCATAATCGCGGACCGCGGCGAGGTACTGCTCGGCGGTACACGTGGTCTTCAGCATTCGCCGGGGAATTGGGTAGTCATCGGTGGAGTCGGCGGAGGCAATCGCGGGGAAGGTGCTCGCGGCGATTCCCGCGGTGACTATCGCAATTCCCGCCGCGCGAATTGGACGGCGAATGGAGTTCAGGCGCATGGCGCTATTGTAGCGGTTTTCGTGCAGGTCCGGGGTGCAGAAGTGACTAATTTGACTCGCGGTTACGAGTTGAAGTGACCGCAGGTGACGGTGTCGTTGACGGGCCCGTTGAAGATCCCGAGGGCGGGCGGGACGGTCAGGTCTTGGGAGTCGACCACCACATCGTCGACCTGTACCTCGCAGTGCAATCCGACACCGTACGGAGGCAGCACACGAACGGTCATCCCGGCCTGCTGGGCGTCGTCCATCACCAGGTCCACTTCCCAGGTCTCACCCGGGGAGAGGCGAGGTTGTTCGGTCCGCCGTTCCACCGGATCGGTTTTGAACGTGACGGAGATACCGCGGCCGAGTCCGTCGACACGGGCGATGTAGCTGATGTTGTGCAGCTCGGCTGCGGAGGCTGGTGCTGCCAGAAGCGCGAGAGTTATCGCCGCTGTCCCGGCAGCCCCTAGCCCGCGGAGGTGGGGGCGCATACCGGCATCCTACCGGTGCCCTGAACACGGCGGCAACACGATTAGTCCAGGTCAATGGGGTCTTCGGTGTGATGCACCCCTAGTTGTTCGCAGGCCGTGTTGAGCACCCGCTGTACCGCCAATGTGTCGGCGAGCGGCATCACCGCGCTCTGTGCTCTGCCGCCGAGCAGGCATTGGGTGACCTCGGCGAGTTCGTGGCTGTAGCCCCCGCCGACGGGTGGCTTCACCATCGGCTCGGGATCAGATCCCTTGCGGTGCAGCACGATCTCGCGGGGGTGATGGAAACGGGGAAGGATGTCGATCCAGCCCTCGGTGCCGAATATGCGCGCCTGGCCGGGGGTGGGATGCAAGAGCGAGCACAGCAATGTCGCGGCGCGACCATCGTCGTACCGCAGCAGCAACCCGGCCTCGGCGTCCACATTGGTGGGAAACAACGAACCGTGGGCCACCACCGCCGCCGGATCCCCCAGAAAGTATTGGGCCAGCGAGACGACGTAGACACCGAGATCCAGCAGCGCTCCGCCTCCTAGCGCGGGGTTGAACAATCGGTCGTCGGGATCGAACGGGCGGTCTACACCGAGGTCTGCCTGGACCTGCCGGACCTCGCCGATAACGCCGTCGTCGACAAGGGCCTTGGCCGCGACGATGGCGGGCTGAAATCGCGTCCACATCGCCTCCATCGCGAAAACTCCACGAGCCCTAGCAATATCGATGACCTCTTGCGCCCCGGATACCGTTGCGGTGAAGGCCTTCTCGACCAGGATGGCTTTCCCGGCGGTGAGCGCCGCGATGGCAATCTGTCGATGCTGGGGATGCGGGGTCGCGATGTACACGGCATCGACGTCCGGGGCGGCGAGCACCTCCCGATAGGAGCCGTAGGCATCGGGAATCCCATGTGTCGCCGCGAAGGCCTGGGCCCGTTCGGCCGAACGGGACGCGACCGCGACGAGCTCCGCACCCGGTGTGAGCGGGAAGTCGCGGGCCACATTGCCGGCGATGCGGCCGGGTCCGATGATTCCCCAGCGGATGGTCTCAGACATGGGCGTCTCCGTTCGGGTCGCGCCAGGTCAACGGCATTCCGGCATCGGCGAGCCATGAGTTCAAGTCATGTCCGTGCTGGGCGAGCTCGTCGATGGCACCGGCTGCGCGACGGATGGCGAGTTCCGTTGCGGCAGTGGATAACAGACCGTCCTTGTGCGCGTCGAGCAACTCGTCGACATCCGCCAGTTCGGTTTCGTGTCCGCAGCGCACCACCAGGTCAAGATAGTGGTCGACGGCTGTCCATTGCGATGGCCCGGCGACGAACTCACCGACGTCCAGGTAGAAGTCCTGATCACGTTCATGCCCCGGGTTGAAGTGAAAGATATTCGCTCGCAGCCCCAGCGTGGGGAGCAGCCACGACTCCAGGTAACGGAACTGTGCCCGCCCCGGCGTCGAGCGGGCCATGTACAGCCCCCACGGCTCTACCCGGTATTCGTCCACCGACCGCACAATCCCCTTGGGATCGGTGTTGGTCATGGCGTCGACGTCGAAGATCTCGCGTTTGGGTGGGTGCACCGTGTCTAAGTCGCCCTTTCCTTGTTGGTTCCCGGGTTGGTTTCGGGCGCGTGTCAGACCCTCGGCTTACCCTGAGCGCATGGCTTTCGCAACAGAACACCCCATCGTTGCGCATTCCGAGTACCGCCCGGTGACCGACGTGCTGCGGACCGACGGGCGGTTCGAGGTGGTCAGCGAATACGAACCCGCGGGGGACCAACCCGGCGCGATCGATGACCTCGAGCGCAGGATCCGGGCGGGGGAGAAGGATGTGGTGCTGCTGGGCGCCACGGGTACCGGCAAGTCGGCGACCACAGCATGGCTGATCGAACGGCTGCAGCGGCCGACGCTGGTGATGGCACCCAACAAGACGCTCGCCGCGCAGCTCGCCAATGAGCTTCGGGAGATGTTGCCGCACAATGCTGTCGAGTACTTCGTGTCGTACTACGACTACTACCAGCCGGAAGCGTACATCGCGCAGACCGATACCTATATCGAGAAGGACAGCTCGATCAACGACGATGTGGAACGCCTACGGCATTCGGCGACGTCGAATCTGCTCTCCCGGCGTGACGTCGTGGTGGTCGCATCCGTGTCCTGCATCTACGGCCTCGGCACCCCGCAGTCGTATATGGATCGGTCCGTGCAGCTCGACGTCGGTCTTGAAGTGCCGCGGGACGCATTGCTGCGGCTGCTGGTGGAAATGCAGTACAACCGCAACGACCTGTCGTTCACTCGGGGCACCTTCCGGGTGCGCGGCGACACCGTCGAGATCATCCCGTCGTATGAGGAGCTGGCGGTCCGCATCGAGTTCTTCGGCGATGAGGTCGAGGCGCTGTATTACCTGCATCCGTTGACCGGAGACGTTGTCCGGCAGACCAATTCCCTGCGGATCTTCCCTGCCACTCACTATGTGGCGGGTCCGGACCGGATGGAGAAGGCTCTCGTCGGTATCGAGCAGGAGCTCGAGGACCGGCTGTCGGACCTGGAGAGCCACGGCAAGCTGCTGGAGGCTCAGCGGCTGCGCATGCGCACCAACTACGACATCGAGATGATGCGCAATGTGGGCTTCTGCTCGGGTATCGAAAACTATTCACGGCATATCGACGGGCGAGGCGCGGGAACGCCACCTGCCACCCTGTTGGACTATTTCCCCGACGATTTCCTGCTTGTCATCGACGAGTCGCATGTGACGGTCCCGCAGATCGGCGCCATGTACGAGGGGGACATGTCCCGCAAGCGCAATCTCGTGGACTTCGGTTTCCGGCTGCCCTCTGCGGTCGATAACCGGCCTCTCACCTGGGAGGAGTTCTCCGGGAGGATCGGGCAGACCCTGTATCTGTCGGCGACACCTGGGAACTATGAACGCAGCGCGGCGGGAGGCGAGTTCGTCGAGCAGGTGATCAGGCCTACCGGTCTGGTGGATCCGCAGGTCGTCGTCAAGCCGACCAAGGGGCAGATCGACGATCTCATCGCCTCGATCCGGCAGCGCACCGAGGTCGATGAGCGCGTGCTGGTGACGACGCTGACCAAGAAGATGGCCGAAGATCTCACCGATTACCTGCTCGAGATGGGAATCCGGGTCCGGTACCTGCACTCCGAGGTGGACACCCTGCGGCGCGTGGAGCTGCTGCGTCAGCTTCGGCTCGGCGAGTATGACGTGCTCGTGGGCATCAACCTGCTCCGTGAGGGCCTAGACCTGCCCGAGGTATCGCTTGTCGCCATCCTCGACGCCGACAAGGAGGGGTTTCTGCGCTCCAGTCGCAGCCTTATCCAGACCATCGGCCGTGCCGCGCGCAACGTGTCGGGCGAAGTGCACATGTACGCCGACAAGATCACGGACTCCATGAGGGAAGCGATCGACGAGACCGACCGACGGCGTGCCAAACAGGTCGCCTACAACGAGGCGAACGGTATCGACCCAAAGCCTTTGCGCAAGAAGATCGCCGACATTCTCGATCAGGTGTACCGCGAAGCCTCTGACACGGAGAGCAGTGAGGCGATCCAAATCGGCGGATCCGGCCGCAACTCCAGTCGCGGCCGGCGGGCACAGGGAGAGCCCGGTCGCGCGGTCAGCGCAGGGGTGTTCGAGGGCCGCGATGCCAAGAGCATGCCGCGGGCGGAGCTGGCGGATTTGATCAAGAACATGACCGAGCAGATGATGACGGCGGCGCGCGATCTGCAGTTCGAGCTGGCCGCCCGGTTCCGTGACGAGATCGCTGATCTCAAGAAGGAGCTGCGCGGCATGGACGCGGCGGGCCTCAAGTAGTCAGTCCGGATCGGCGAGCAGTCGCGCACCTGTGGAGCCATCCTCGGCGAGGACGTCGCCGGGGTTGAACAGCGTGCATTTCGTCATCGACAGGCAACCGCAGCCGATACACCCGGTGAGCTTCTCCTGCATGTCGGCGATGGCGTTCTTCCGGGCTTCCAGATGTGCGTGCCACTGCCGGGAGATTCGTTGCCAGTCACGGGTATTGGGCGTCCGTCCGTCCGGGAGGCTCGACAGTACGTCCGCGACTTCCGACAATGGGATGCCGAATCCGGTGGCGACACGGATCAGCGAGATGCGGCGCAACGCGTGACGGCGGAACACCCGCGCATTACCCGACGTGCGTTCGGCGGGGATCAGACCGATATCGGCGTAGTAGCGAACCGCGGACACCGCGATCCCGGTACGTCTGGCCACCTCACCTATCGGCAGCAGCTCGGCCTTGTCTTTCACCAGGCCTCCTCCGATCGCCGCACTGAGTTGATCCATACTGAGTTGATCTCAAGTGGACTTTAGATCGTACCGTGTCGGCATGACAGACGACCTGGAATCCGGCAGTTGGCGGGATCTGTTGGGCGGGAGGCAGCTCGGCATCATCACGGTGCTCGCAGGCGGGGTGGCGCTGTACGCGACCAATGTGTATCTCACCACCAGTCTGCTGCCGAGTGCGGTCGCAGACATTGGTGGGGAGCGTTTCTACGCATGGGTGACAACGGTGTACCTGATCGCCTCGGTGAGCACGGCCACGGTGGTGAGCCCACTGCTCGGCTGGGCAGGTCCGCGGCGTGCATACCTCTTCGCGTTCGGCGCATTCGCCGCGGGCACCCTGATGTGCGCGGTGTCACCGGGCATGCAGGTCATGCTTGCCGGACGTGCGGTGCAAGGCGCGGCGGGCGGGCTGCTGGCCGGCCTCGCCTATGCGGTTATCAATCTTGCACTGCCACAAAGACTATGGACGCGTGCCTCAGCACTCACCTCGGCCATGTGGGGTGTCGGAACCTTTGTGGGTCCCGCGGCCGGCGGGCTGTTCGCTCAGTTCGGACTCTGGCGGTGGGCATTCGTCTCGCTGACGCTGATCACCGTGGGTATCGCCATGATGGTGCCCATGGTGTTGACGCGAGCCGAGGGCATGAACTCCGATGCTGCTCGGCACCGCATTCCCGTGCGGTCATTGCTCGTGCTCACGACGGCGACCGGCATGGTGGCCGTGGCCGCGGTCCAATCGACACTGCCGATCATGGTGGGGTTGATCGTCGGCGCGGCCGCTCTGGTCGTCGTGTTTGTCGCCCTCGATCGCCGCTCGTCGGCGTGGGTACTGCCCAAGGCGGTATTCGCGCGCAATCCCCTGAAGTGGATCTACCTGACGATCGCTGTGCTGGCGCTGGCCTCGATGGTTGAGACGTTCATTCCGTTCTTCGGCCAGCACCTCGGCCACCTGGTCCCGGTCGCCGCCGGATTCCTCGGCGCCACGTTGGCATTCGGGTGGACCGCCGGCGAGATGGTTAGCGCGTCGGCGGACGCGAGGAGCGTGGCACGCGTGGTGACGTTCGCTCCCATCGTGGTGGCTGCGGGACTGGTCCTCGCCGGCACATTGCAGCGCGACGGCGCGACTGGCCTCGAGATCGGCATGTGGGCGCTCGGTTTCGCAGTCACCGGTGCCGGTATCGGGATGGCCTGGCCACACCTGGCATCCGCGGCAATGTCGGTGTCTTCCGACCCGGCCGAGAGCGGGGCAGCCGCCGCTGCCATCAGCACGGTGCAACTGATCGCGGGAGCATTCGGTGCGGGACTGGCGGGAGTGCTCGTCAATCTCGGTGGATCCTCCACGCACGGCGCACATCTGCTGTTCCTGGGGTTCGCCGCCGTCGTGGTACTGGGTGTTCTCGTGTCCTCCAGAGTGTTCCGCGCCGGCACCGCGGCCGAGATGACAGATGGGTTCAAGGAAGACACAGTTCGCGCTCCCTTGTAACGGTCGCGGTGTATGAACGAAACCATGCAACGTATCCTCGCGCTTACCGCCGCCGTGCTTACCCTCGCCGCCTGTGGGACAACCGAGAACCACAGCTCGCCGGCCACCGGCACCCCGTCGGGCACTGATGATCGTGGCGCGTTTCGTGACGTATATCGGGAACTCATCGAGACCAATACGACCGCGTCGCAGGGGAGTTGCACCGAGGCCGCACAGAAGATGGCCAATCGCCTCAAGGCCGCCGGGTACTCCGACAAAGACCTAGTGCTTTTCAGCCCACCTGATCGCCCCAAGGATGGCGGCCTGGTAGCGACACTCGACGGGGCGAGTAATGCCGGGGGCCAGATAACCAAACCCATTCTGCTGCTGGCGCATATCGACGTGGTCGAAGCCAAACGTGAGGACTGGAAGCGCGATCCGTTCGCCCTCGTCGAGGAGAATGGATACTTCTACGCGCGCGGGGCCGAGGACGACAAGGCCATGGCCGCGATTTTCATCGATAACCTCATTCGTTACCGCGTAGAGAAGTTCGTCCCGAAGCGCCCGATCCGAGTCGCGCTCACCTGCGGTGAAGAAGGCGGCGGGCAGGTCAACGGCGCCGAGTGGCTGCACCAAAACCGACCCGAGCTCGTCGATGCCGAGTTCGTCGTCAACGAAGGCGCGGGCGGCGATCTGAGCGAAGACAACAAACCCATCCTGCTCGAAATTCAGGCAGGCCAGAAGATTTATCAAGACTTCACCCTCGAGGTCACCGACGAGGGCGGACACAGCAGCCAGCCCGGCCCGTTCAACGCAATACGGGCACTCGGTGCCGGTCTGGACCGGCTCGCCGCCGCACCGTTCCCGGTTCAGCTCAACGACGTCACCCGCGCATATTTCACGGCGCAGGCTCCGCTGCAGCCGGGTGAAGTGGGTCGGGCCATGTCGGCAATCGTCGCCAATCCGCAAGATCCGGCCGCGACGTCGGTGCTGTCCAAGAACCCGCTGTACAACGCGATGCTCCGAACCACCTGTGTCCCCACGAAAATCGAAGGCGGGCATGCCAACAATGCGCTGCCGCAGCGCGCTACCGCGAATGTGAACTGCCGGATACTGCCCGACAGCAGCGCCGGGGCTGTTCAAGCGGCCGTTCAAGAGACCATCGTGAAGGCCATCAACGACCCCAAGATCGCGGTGAAGCCCACCGAACCGTTCCGCACCAACGTCGCGAGTGTCCCGCCCTTGACCCCACAGATCGTCGATCCCATCAAGGCCGTCGCCGGATCAATCTGGCCGGGTGTGCCGCTTGTACCCACCATGTCGACCGGAGCGACCGATGCCATCTACTTCGGGAAAACCCCGGTCTACGGCCTCAGTGGGATATTCGCCAAGCCGGGAGAGACGCATGCACACGGCCTGGACGAACGCATCCAGGTGAAGTCGCTGTACGACGGTCGGGCATTTCTCTATCAAGTCATCAAGCTGTACGCGAACGGTTCCTGATGCTCGCCGAGTGACGGTGCTCATAACCAGATTGAGGCGCAGGCCATACTGACCCGCGCAGTCGACAAGGGAAAATCACGGGCATAGCCAGACACAATCAGCCAAATGGCGCATGGCCGGGGTCCTTCCCGGCTAATCTCACGTGGCCTGGTCAAACGGAACTGGAGGACCTTTCATGAGCGCATACAGCACTGTCGTTGTCGGTACTGACGGATCGGATTCGTCGTACCGGGCGGTCGCCCGCGCTGGAGCCATCGCGGGTGCGGCGGGCGCCAAGCTCATCGTCGCAACCGCGTATTTCCCGGAGAACAACGCCCAAACGGCCGATGTCCTGAAGGATGACGCCTACAAGGTCACCGGCAAGGCACCCGTCTACGACATCCTGCGCACCGCCCGCGAGCGCGCGGCGACCGCGGGTGCGACGAGCGTGGAAGAACGCTCGATCGAGGGAGCGCCGGTGGATGCGCTGCTGCAGCTGGTGGTGGATTCCAAGGCCGATTTGCTGGTAGTCGGCAATGTCGGTCTGAACACCATCGCCGGACGTCTTCTGGGATCGGTTCCTTCAGATGTGGCGCGTCGCTCCAAGTGCGATGTGCTGATCGTTCACACCACGTAAATCCGGCCAGCGCGAACGGGGCGAGCTCACCAGCCTCGTTCGCGCCATTCGCCGAGCGATCCACGTTCGGTGCCCACAGTGGTGTCATCACCGTGTCCGGGGTACACGATCGCGGAATCGGGATACGCGCCGAACAGCCGCTCGCTCACATCGTCGAGCAGCTGGTCGAAGTCTCCGGGATTGAATGTCTTGCCGACGCCGCCGGGGAACAGCGAATCCCCGGTGAACAGGTGTGTGACACCACCTGCCGTGAACGCCAGCGCCACTGAGCCCGGTGTGTGTCCGCGCAGGTGGATCACGTCGAAGTGCAGGTCACCGATATCGAAGCTGTCGCCTCCGGCCAGTAGCGTCGTGGGCTGCACAGGTAGCGGTCCAGCGTCCAAATCATGTGCGGCACTCGCGGATTGGGTCTTGTCGACGATCGCCTCAAGGGCCTGCCAGTGATCGAAATGCTGATGTGTGGTGACGATGAGATCGATGTTCGGGGCGTTCTCGTCCAGCAGGGTGGCCAACCGCTCGGCGTCGTTGGCTGCGTCGATCAGCAGCGACTTTCCGGTGTTCGTGCAGGTCACGATGTATGCGTTGTTGTCCATCGGCCCCACCGAGGCCTTGATGATGGTCGCGCCGTCCACGGTGCGACGTGCCACGCCGGAACCGGGTTCGATGTGACCGGAGTAGTTGTCGTCGATGGTGATGGAGGTCATAGGTCCACACCGTAGTTGTGATGTGCGCTCGGCGCGAAGAGCGTCGGCCGGGCACATCGACGCGAGGGTTGTCGGTGCCTCGCCCTAGCATGGAGTCGACGACTCAACCGGCGTGGTTCCTGCTTGGGAACACAGCCGCTGAGCTTTGCGAAAACACCCGGAAGGTGCAGCGTGAAAGGACACAGGTGGCCGACCGTCTGATCGTGCGAGGCGCGCGTGAGCACAACCTGCGTGGTATCGACCTTGACCTGCCCCGGGACAGCCTTATCGTCTTCACGGGCCTCTCGGGTTCCGGGAAATCGAGCCTTGCCTTTGACACCATTTTCGCCGAGGGCCAACGGCGATACGTCGAATCGCTCTCGGCGTACGCCCGCCAGTTCCTGGGGCAAATGGACAAGCCCGATGTCGATTTCATCGAGGGTCTCTCGCCCGCGGTGTCGATCGACCAGAAGTCGACCAACCGCAACCCCCGGTCCACGGTAGGCACCATCACCGAGGTCTACGACTACTTGCGTCTGCTGTACGCCCGTGCCGGAACCCCGCACTGCCCGGTGTGCGGGGAGAAGATCGCCAAGCAGACGCCGCAGCAGATCGTCGACCAGGTGCTGGACATGGAGGAGGGCCTGCGGTTCCAGGTGCTCGCTCCCGTGGTGCGCACGCGCAAGGGTGAGTTCGTCGACCTGTTCGAGCAGCTGAACTCGCAGGGATACAGCCGTATTCGGGTTGACGGTGTGGTGCATTCGCTCACCGACCCACCCAAGCTCAAGAAGCAGGAAAAACACGATATCGAGGTCGTGATCGACCGCCTCGCCGTCAAGGCCAGCTCCAAACAGCGGCTGACGGACTCGGTGGAAACCGCACTGCGGCTCGCCGACGGCATCGTGGTGCTGGAGTTCGTGGACGCCGACGAGGATTCCCCGCAGCGCGAGCGCAGGTTCTCCGAGAAACTCGCCTGCCCCAATGGTCACCCGCTCGCCGTGGATGATCTTGAACCGCGGTCGTTTTCGTTCAACTCACCCTACGGCGCCTGCCCCGAGTGCACCGGTCTGGGGATCAAGAAGGAAGTCGACCCCGAGCTGGTGGTCCCCGACCCGGATATGACGCTCGCGGAGGGCGCCATCGCGCCCTGGTCGATGGGACAGAACGCCGACTACTTCGTCCGGCTCATGGCTGGGCTGGGGGATGCCCTCGGCTTCGATGTGGACACCCCGTGGAAGAAGCTCCCGACGGCCGCCAAGAAGGCGATCCTGGACGGGTCCTCCGAGCAGGTCCATGTCAGATACAAGAACAGGTATGGCCGCACCCGCTCGTACTACGCCGAATTCGAGGGCGTACTGGCCTTCCTGCAGCGTCGCATGGAGCAGACCGAGTCCGAGTGGGCCAAGGAGCGGTACGAGGGCTTCATGCGGGACATCCCGTGTCCTGAGTGCAACGGCACCCGCCTCAAGCCGGAGATCCTCTCCGTCACGTTGACCGCCGGGGAGCACGGCACCAAGTCGATCGCGCAGGTGTGTGACCTGTCGATCGCCGACTGCGCTCAGTTCTTGAACTCGCTGACGCTGGGCCACCGCGAGCAGGCCATTGCCGGGCAGGTTCTCAAGGAGGTCCAGTTTCGGCTTGGCTTCCTGCTCGATGTCGGTCTGCAGTACCTGTCGCTGGCGCGAGCGGCGGGCACACTGTCCGGCGGTGAGGCACAGCGCATCCGGCTCGCCACCCAGATCGGATCGGGACTGGTGGGCGTGCTGTACGTGCTCGATGAGCCGTCGATCGGCCTGCATCAGCGCGATAACCGCAGACTCATCGAAACTCTTACTCGACTAAGGGATCTCGGTAACACCCTGATCGTGGTCGAGCACGACGAGGACACCATCAAGCATGCCGACTGGGTCGTCGACATCGGCCCGGCTGCGGGGGAGCACGGCGGCCAGGTGGTGCACAGCGGCACCTACGCCGAACTACTCAAGAACAAGAAGTCCATCACCGGTGCCTATCTGTCTGGGGTGGAGAGCATCCCGCTGCCCTTGATGCGCCGCACGGTTGACGCCAAGCGTGAAGTCATCGTGGTCGGTGCGCGCGAGCACAACCTCAAGGACATCGACGTCGCGTTCCCGCTCGGCGTGCTGACCTCTGTTACCGGTGTCTCCGGCTCGGGAAAGTCGACGCTCGTCAACGACATCCTGGCGACGGTGCTGGCCAACAAGCTCAACGGTGCACGGCAGGTGCCCGGCCGACACACCCGAGTGACAGGTCTGGACAAGGTCGACAAGTTGGTGCGGGTGGACCAGTCGCCGATCGGCCGCACCCCGCGGTCCAACGCGGCCACCTACACCGGGGTTTTCGACAAGATCCGCACACTTTTCGCGGCGACCACCGAGGCGAAGGTCCGCGGATACCAGCCGGGCCGGTTCTCGTTCAACGTCAAGGGCGGACGGTGCGAGGCCTGCACCGGCGACGGCACGATCAAGATCGAGATGAACTTCCTGCCGGATGTGTACGTGCCTTGCGAGGTGTGCCACGGGGCCCGCTACAACAGGGAAACACTCGAGGTGCACTACAAGGGCAAGACCATCGCCCAGGTGCTCGATATGCCCATCGAGGAGGCCGCCGAATTCTTCGAAGCCATCACCTCGATCCACCGCTACCTCAAGACCTTGGTCGAGGTCGGCCTGGGTTACGTGCGACTGGGCCAGCCCGCCCCGACGCTCTCCGGTGGTGAGGCACAACGCGTCAAGCTCGCTGCCGAACTGCAGAAGAGATCCACCGGCAAGACGGTCTACATCCTCGACGAACCCACCACCGGGCTGCATTTCGAGGACATCCGCAAGCTGCTTACCGTGATCAACGGCCTGATCGACAAGGGCAACACCGTCATCGTCATCGAGCACAACCTGGACGTCGTCAAGACCTCGGACTGGGTCATCGACATGGGGCCGGAGGGCGGTTCCGGTGGCGGCACAGTGGTGGCACAGGGCACGCCCGAAACGGTGGCCCAGACGCCGGGCAGCTACACCGGCGAGTTCCTGGTGGGTTTACTGCCCAAGCCGGTCCGGAACGGAAAGACTCCCGGCAAGGCCACCGGAAAGACTCCCACCAAGTCGCGGACCAGGAAGGTTGTTGCGCCGGTCTAGGGTGGCACTCATGAATGACGCGGCTGTTGGTGAACCGTTTGTTCGTATCCTCGCCAACCTCGCGAAAGCCGCACCCGACGCCCCGGCGGTCACCTGCGGTACCGAGTCGGTGACCAGGGCCGAACTAGAGCGACGTGCCACGGCTTTGGCGCATGCCTATCAGCGTCTCGGCGTGCGGCAGGGTGACCTCGTCACCATCGGACTACCCAACTCGGTGGAATTCTTCGCCGCGCAGATCGCGGTGTGGAAGGTCGGCGCCACTCCACAGCCCGTGTCATGGCGGCTGCCGCTTGCCGAACGTCGCGCGATCGTCGAGCTTGCCGATTCAGCGCTTGTAGTGGGGGTGGAGGCGGCCGACCATCCGGATCGGGTATGTCTCCCAGCGGGATTCGAGCCTACGGCTGCAGACATCGCCGCTCCGCCGCTGCCAGAGCTGGTATCGCCCGCCTGGAAGGCGCCCACATCCGGGGGCAGCACCGGCCGACCCAAGATCATCCTCGCACCCAGCCCCGCGGCGATCACCGGCACCGCCGCGGGTGAGGTCATGGGCATGCAGTCCGAGGATGCCCAACTCGTTGCCGGTCCGCTGTATCACAATGCGCCACTGATGTTTTCGTCGTATGGCCTGCTCATGGGGCATCACCTCGTGGTCCAGCCGAAGTTCGACGCCCTACAGGCACTTGAGCTCATCGACTCGCATAAGGTCACCTGGTTGCAGGTGGTGCCGACGATGATGTCGCGGATGTTGCGCGAGTTCCGGCAACACCCCGGACGATTCGATCTGTCCACCATTCGAGTGCTCTGGCATATGGCCGCTCCGTGCCCGGTATGGCTGAAACAAGCATGGATCGACCTGCTGGGCCCGAATGTGATTTGGGAGCTGTACGCGGGCACCGAGGCCATCGGTGGCACCATCATCACCGGACCGGAATGGCTGGCCCATCGCGGCTCCGTCGGCAAGCCGGCCCTGGGTGAACTGACGATCCTCGACGATGAAGGAAACCCGTTGCCTCCCGGCGAGGTGGGGGAGATCTTCATGCGCCCATGGGAGGGGATGCCCAAGCCGTATAAGTACCTCGGCGCCGAGATCAAGCGGGTCGGTACCTGGGAATCCATCGGCGATCTCGGCTGGCTAGACGACGACGGCTACCTCTACATGAGCGACCGCCGCACCGACATGATCGTGACCGGTGGCGCGAATGTGTTTCCCGCAGAAGTGGAATCGATCATCAATGGATACCCCGGCGTGATCGACAGCGTCGTCGTCGGCCTACCAGACGATGACCTCGGACAGATTGTGCACGCCGTGGTCCAAGCCGACTCGAACGTGACCGAGGATCAGCTGCGCGACTACCTGCTCGACCAGATTGTCCGGTACAAGGTTCCACGCGCGGTGGAATTCGTGGCAGAGCCCCTGCGTGAGGACTCCGGAAAGGTGCGGCGCAGCCTCGTCCGCGAGCAGGCGATCGCCCGCCGGACCGGTGCTCGCTAGGTTTCCTCGCGCATCGACTTGCGGATTTCTTCGAGCCGCTCGGCCGCCGCCCGGGCTCGCGCCTCGAATTGCTCGTCGAGCTGGCGACCCTCATCGCTTTCGGCGTCCAACTCGGCGGACCCGGCGGCCGTGCCGGACCGGGTTTCGATCTTCTCGCGTACCGATTCGAATGTCGGCACACCACCGTCGGTGTATCCCGGATCAGGTCTGTCGGACATACCGGTCGACGCTACTCCGGTCGACTAGCGCGGCAACGGGATATCCGGCACCGTCGGTGTGCCGATCCGTCCTGCCATCCATGGCAGCGCCGAGGTGAACGCCGTCTGCGCGAAGGGCCATTTGTGCTCACCCGGCTTATGCTGCACCGTGCATGAGATTCCTTGTGCCGCACCAAGCTCACACAATCGGTGGGCAGCGCGGTCCTGGTCGCTCAACGGCGCGGCTGCCGCGGCGCCCGGCGCGGCACCCGTGCTGGTGATGGCTCCGGACCCCGCTCGGTGCAGACCGTTGACATCGAACCAGCCGGTGGTGTTCGTGTACCGCCCGTGGCGCGACATCAGCGTCGCCGGATCGAATTGTTCCCACGCGGCAGCGTCGCCGCCAAAAAGCCGAGCGATGGTCTGGGTCTTGTTACCGGAGTTCGGTGACATATCACCGGCGATGTCCTCGAAGGCGCTGAATGACTCCGGGTGTTTGACGGCCAGCGTCACCGCACAGGTGCCACCCATCGACCAGCCCACGACGCCCCAGTTCTGCGGCCGGGGACTAACCCCGAAGCGCGACACCATGAACGGGATGACGTCCTTGGTCAGATGGTCGGCGGAGTTGCCGCGCGGACCGTTCACGCATTCGGTGTCGTTGTTGAACGAACCACCGGCGTCGACGAACACCATCACCGGCGCGTTTCCACCGTGCTGACTCGCGAAGGTATCGGCCACATCGACCGCGTTTCCGCTACGGATCCAGTCGCTCGGTGTGTTGAATTCGCCGCCGATCATCATGATCGTCGGCAGCTCTGTACGGGTGGAGTCGAACCAGGCCGGCGGCAGGTAGACGATCTCCTGGCGATGGCGGAATCCGCTGGCGTCGGCCGGGATATCCACGGGTACGAGCTTGCCCTTGGTCATCGCCGGTCCGCGGCGCTCCTCGCGGGCGGCCGTCACTGTGGCCATATCGGCCTGGTTGGGCAGCGGGCCTGCGGTCAACTGTGCCCATCCGGACTGGATGCTGCGCACATATCCAGTCCACTGATTCAGCATCAGTGCCCCGGACAGGATCGTGAGCGGCACCGCGCTGAGCGCGATCGCGCGACGCCACCAGCGCGCCGATCCCCAGCCGACCACCAGGACCGTGGCGGCCACGCCGATGAGCGCGATCCATACCCACAGCATCGGCGGAGCCGGGTTTCCGCCGTCGGCCCAGCCCTCTGACTGGATGTACCAGTAGGCCCAACCGGCCAGCGCGGCACCAACGCCTACCGCCATGGGTAACCAGCGCAGAAACCACCGCCGGGTGCGTAGCCCGATGGCGATGACGAGCGCGAAACCGGCAATGACCTGCATGGAGACGGGAAAAGTCCCATGTAACAGGGAGATGTCATGTCCGGACACGACACCTATGATGGAGTAGGTTCCTGTGAATTGTCTGTCAGGCTTCCGACGTGTCGGTTACCGCGGTTTGGCTAGCGGGAATGGCAGCGTCTCACGAATGCTGCGCCCGGTAATGAGCATGACCACACGGTCGACACCCATGCCCATCCCACCCGTGGGCGCCATCGCGTACTCCATGGCGCGCAGGAAATCCTCGTCGAGTTCCATGGCCTCGGCGTCGCCGCCCGCTGCGAGTAGCGACTGCTCGTACAGACGTCGACGCTGCTCTACCGGATCGGTCAATTCGGTGTAGGCGGTGCCAAGTTCGACACCCCAGGCCACCAGGTCCCACCGTTCGGCAAGCCCTGGCGTGCTTCGGTGCGGGCGGGTCAGCGGGGATACCGAGACTGGAAAGTCGCTGTAGAAGGTGGGCGTCGTGGTGCGCTTCTCGACAAGCCGCTCGTAAAGTTCGAGCACCAAATGGCCTGCGTCCCATCGTGGATTGAACTGCACCTCCACCGATTCACAGAGCCGTCGCAACGCAGGTACTTCCGTTGTCGAGTCGACCGGTTGACCGAGTGCGCGTGAGACCGCCTCGTGCACAGGGATGATCGGCCATTCGCCGCTGATGTCAATCGGCGCCAGTTTCCCGTCCTCACCCTGCCGCATCACCACCTCGCTGCCGTGCGCCGCCTTGGCGGCGTTCTGGATGAGGCGTTGGGTCGTCTTGGCCCAGACCAGGTAGTCGGCGTGGGCCTGGTAGGCCTCCAGCAGCGTGAATTCGGGGTTATGACTGAAGTCGACCCCCTCGTTGCGGAAGGCTCGGCCGAGCTCGAAGACCCTCTCCACGCCACCCACGCAGAGCCTCTTGAGGTACAGCTCGGGCGCGATACGCAGATATAGGTCCAAGTTGTACGCGTTGATATGCGTGAGGAAAGGACGCGCATTGGCCCCGCCGTGCACCTGCTGCAGGATGGGTGTCTCGACCTCCAGAAATCCTTGAGAGAGCAGGGTACTGCGCAGCGATGTGACGATCGCGCTACGCGCCGCGATCTGATCGCGGGCCTCGGGATTGATCGCCAGGTCGAGGTACCGGGCGCGGACCCTGGCCTCCGGGTCGATGAGACCCTTGCGCTTGTCGGGTAGCGGGTGCAGGCACTTGCCGATGATTCGCCAGGACCGCACCAGCACAGACCGGGTGCCGTTCTGCGACTGGCCCATGACTCCACTAGCCTCTACCAGGTCGCCCAGATCGATTGTCGCGGTGAACTCGTCGTGCAGCAGCGGATCGTCGATAAGCAGCTGCACCTCTCCCGACCAATCGCGTAGTTGCGCGAACAGCACGCCGCCGTAGTCGCGGATCCGCAGCAGGCGGCCACTGATGATCACCTCGGTACCGTCGGCGGCCACCAGCGCCTCGGTGACCGTGTGAGACGGCGGTGAACCCACCGGGTATGCGTCGATTCCCCGTTCCTGCAAGGCGGCGAGCTTGCCCAGTCGCACCTTGACCTGCTCGGGCACCCGCTGTTGCGGCTTCTCGTGTGGAAGCAGGTCGGGGGTGCTTCCGTCGTGGTGCAGCAGTCCGGTCGCCACGATCGATTGGGGCACCGCGCTGTATTGGCCGGTGTGCCGCGGTTCGGCGCGGTTGCCAAAGGGCAGCACCAGGAAGCCCTCGGCGATCACGGACGCAATGCCGATTCGGGGGATGAGACGAGCATCCTCGTAGCAGACGAACCGGGGCACCCATTCGGGCTGGTATTTGACGTTCGAGCGGTACAACTGCTCAAACTGCCAGAACCGTGAAGCGAACATCAACACCGAGCGCCACAGCCGCAACACCGGTCCGGCTCCAATCCGGGAGCCATCGGCGTACACCGAGCGGAACATCACGAAGTTCAACGAGACCCGGGTAATGCCCATACCTTCTGCCTGGGTAAGCAGCTCGGTAACCATGAATTCGATTGTGCCGTTGGGTGACTGACGTGATCTGCGCATGAGTTCGAGCGACACGCCATTGGGACCCCAGGGCACGAGCGAGAGCATGGCGACGGCGTTGCCATCGGGGTCGACCGCCTCTACCAGCAGGCAGTCGCCATCGGTGGAGTCACCCAGTCTGCCCAGCGCCATGGAGAACCCACGCTCGGTATTGCCATCGCGCCACAGGTCGGTGTTGGTGATGATTTGTTTGGTCTCCTCCGCCGACAGTTCGCGATGGCGGCGGATACGCACCGAGAGCCCGGACCGCCGGGCACGGTTGACGGCTTGGCGGACTGTCGCCATGTGCGGACCTGAGATCGAGAAGGTGCGCGGGTACAGGATTGCCTCGTCACCGAGTTCCAGTGCGTTCAGGCCATGTTCGCGATAGGCCAGCGCACCCTCGGCGCTCGCGCCCATCACCGCCGGCGCCCAGCCGTAGGCCTGGCAGACCCGCAGCCACGCCGAAATTGCTTGGCTCCAGGCCGATTTGTCCCCGATGGGATCCGCGCTGACGAGGCAGACGCCAACCTCAACCCGATAGGTGACGGCCGCACGACCGTTGGGCGCGAAGATGACCGCCTTGTCTCGGCGCGTCGCGAAGTATCCGAGGGAGTCGTCCTGTCCATAACGCTCCAGGAGACCCCGGATCAGTGATTCGTCATCACCTGTCAACGCGTTGACGGCTCGTTGTGAGCGGAACAACACGATGGCCGCGGTGATCAGCGCGAGTGCGCCGAACAATCCGAACAACCAGTTCAGGAAATGCGGTGGAACGCCGTCAAAATCGCGATGTGATGCGATGGAGAAGCCCGCGACACGGTTGAGCGCCCACCAGAATCGATCGTCAGGAACCAGGGTGCGGGGGAAGAGCTCCAGCAGGCCCCACGCGACCAGCGTCCCCGCCGCCATCCCGCTGACCAGCACCACCGCCGCCTTGACGATCGCACCCCGTCGTACTTTCGCGTAGAACTCCTTTCGAGCAAGCAACAGCAGCAGGATGAATGCGCCGTGCACGACGAGGCCCATCAGTTCCACGGTGTCGCGGTGCTCGATAAAGCCGCCGACATTCAATGCCGACCGACCTACCAAGTCGATCAGCAGCACCCACCACGCGATGCTCTTGCGCACTGCGAGGGCAGCAGCCAGCAGCGCAAGCACACATGCCCACGACAGGCTGCTATCGGGCCACCCGAACAGATACTCATCAACGAACTCCCGGGGCAGCCTGGTCGCCATACGAACAAATGGGGAGAAGCTCGAGAGGAAATTCAGGATCGCCAAAACGCCGACGAGCCAGCCGAAGAAGGGCGGAACCCACCGCCACCTCGACGTTATAGGTGGTCGCGCCGCTGGGCGCGCGCCTATACCCGGGAGCGCTGTGACAGCGGATTGCTCCGGGGCGGGTGGTTCAGCTGCCGGTTTGGTGGATGTCACCTTGCGAGAATAAGTGGCATGCCTTGACGTTCCCTGCGAGTTACGAGTTCCGGGCGTTTATCTCAGGTACTTCTCACCGGGGCCTTGGCCCGGTTCGTCCGGGACGGCGCTGGCTTCACGGAACGCCTTTTGCAGGCTCTGCAACCCGTCGCGGATCGGCGCGGCATGCGGGCCCAGGTACTCCACCGAGGCGGCCACCAGCCCGGCAAGCGCGGTGATCAGCCGACGTGCCTCGTCCAGGTCGCGGTGAGGACTTTCGTCGGGATCGGGGGAGGACAGTCCCAGTTTTTCGGCACTGGAGCTCATCAGCATCACGATGGCCTTGGTGATCACCTCGATTGCAGGGATATCTGCCAGGTCCCGCACGGAGCCGTCATTCGGGGCGTCATCTCGGGACGAGGTGTCGTGAATTTCGAGGTCATCGGTCACGGCTGCTAGACTTCCATGCACGACCGTTCCCGGTAACGCCGGGGACACCAAGTGGAGTCCCGCTCCCACCGCTGACCATAAGGTCTCGCGGTCCGGTCGCAATCACTCTCGGGTGATTGTTCTGCCTCAACATTTGGGGTGCAGAACGGCGTTTTTCGTCGTGACCGGTCGGCTACGGGCCCTGCCATGCGCAGGGCTTCTCTGTTCTATAGGAGCAGAGTCTGTTCAATATGAGCAGAGTGCTGATGGACCCGCTTTTTGTCCCCGTCGACCTGTGTTTCGGTTAAGACAGTAGAGGACGAGCCAGGGAGGCCACATCAGCACTGAGACCCGCATTAACGAACGCATCCGCGTACCCGAAGTCCGCTTGATCGGCCCTAAAGGCGAGCAGGTCGGAATCGTTCGGATCGAAGATGCGCTTCGCGTCGCCGCAGACGCCGATCTCGACCTTGTCGAGGTAGCCCCAGACGCCAGGCCTCCGGTCTGCAAGATCATGGACTACGGCAAGTTCAAGTACGAGACGGCTCTGAAGGAGCGCGAGTCTCGCAAGAACCAGCAGCAGACAGTCGTCAAGGAACAAAAGCTTCGGCCGAAGATCGACGATCACGACTACGAAACCAAGAAGGGCCATGTGGTCCGCTTCTTGGAAGCCGGATCTAAGGTCAAGGTGACGATCATGTTCCGCGGACGCGAGCAGTCGCGGCCCGAGCTGGGCTACCGGCTGCTGCAGCGGCTCGGCGCGGACGTCGCCGACTTCGGCTTCGTCGAGACCTCCGCGAAGCAGGACGGCCGCAATATGACGATGGTGCTGGCGCCGCACCGGGGCGCGAAGACCCGGGCCAAGGCGGCTCAGCAAGCAGAGGCTCCTGCAGGGCCGGCCCCGGCTCAGGCGGCCCCGCCGGCTGAGCAAGCGCCCGTCGAGCAAACGCCTGTTGACCAGGCGCCCACTCAACAGGCGTAGTACCTAAGTACCGACACAACGAAGAACAGGGAACACCAAGATGCCTAAGGCCAAGACCCACAGCGGTGCGTCGAAGCGCTTCCGCACTACCGGCAGCGGAAAGATCGTGCGCCAGAAGGCGAACCGTCGCCACCTGATGGAGCACAAGTCCACCACTCGCACCCGCCGTCTCGACGGCCGTGCCGTGGTAGCGGCGAACGACACCAAGCGTGTCAAGAAGATGCTGACCGGCTAGCAGTCGCGTTCACGACCACCCCAACACACAGCACCACACTGCATCACTAGAAGGAACAAACATATGGCACGCGTGAAAAGGGCCGTCAACGCCCAGAAGAAGCGCCGGACAATCCTGAAGGCCTCCAAGGGCTACCGCGGTCAGCGGTCACGCCTGTACCGGAAGGCCAAGGAGCAGCAGCTCCATTCGCTGACCTACGCCTACCGGGACCGTCGCGCCCGCAAGGGTGAGTTCCGCAAGCTGTGGATCTCGCGCATCAACGCCGGGGCCCGCGCCAACGACATCACCTACAACCGCTTCATTCAGGGCCTGAAGATCGCCGGTGTCGAGGTCGACCGCAAGATCCTCGCCGAGCTGGCCGTCAGCGATGCGGCCGCGTTCACCGCGCTGGTCGAGGTCGCCAAGGCTGCGCTGCCCGAGGATGTCAATGCTCCGGCCGGGGAAGCCGCCTGAGCGACGCACTTCTGACCGAGCGATCACAGACAGTGATCGACGCGGTCAAATTGCACCGGCCCGCCGCGCGTCGGCGGGCCGGTCTTTTTCTGGCGGAAGGGCCGAACCTCATTGAGGCCGCGCTGCGGTCCGGCGCGGTCGAACAGGTCTTCGTCACCGAGTCCGCGGCAGATCGATTTGCAGACCTGCTGTCCGCAGCTCCCATCCGTCTCGTCACCGATCGGGCCGCCAAGGCGTTGTCCGACACCGTTACCCCAGTCGGGTTGGTGGCGGTGTGCCACTCCATTGCGAGGCAATGGCCCGAGATCGCGGCACTTTCCCCGCGACTAATCGTTGTCGCGGTTGATATTTCAGAACCAGGCAACGCAGGCACGCTGATCAGGGTTGCCGACGCGATGGGCGCCGACGCGGTCATTCTCGCAGGAAACAGCGTCGACCCGTTCAACGGCAAGACCCTGCGCGCCTCGGCAGGCAGCATCTTCAATATCCCCGTGGTGGCCGAAGACAGCGTCGACAGCATCCTCAAAGAGCTTTCGGGGCAGGATATTTCGATTCTAGCCACCACGCTCGACGGTGATCTCTCCCTCGACGATGCCGAAACCGTCCTGTCCGGCCCGTGCGCGTGGATCTTCGGGAATGAGGCGCACGGATTGGACGCGGGGACGGTCGCATTGGCCACACACCGAATCACCATCCCGATGCGCGGGGGAGCTGAGAGCCTCAATCTGGCCAGCGCTGCGTCGATTTGCCTGTACGCCACGGCTCGGATGCACCGCGGTCAATAGCCTCCAGTACTATCCACAAAGCCGTAACAACCAGTACTAGTAACTTCCATGGATTGAGGAATGTTGATGTCGGAGCCCCTGAAGATCACGCGCTTCCGCGAGTCGGACGTCCCCAACCAGTCCGGCAAGACCCACGTCATCACCGGCGCCAATAACGGCCTGGGACTCGTGGCCGCCGAGGCCCTGGCCCGCGCCGGCGCCCGCGTGGTGCTGGCCTGCCGCAACCAGGAGACCGGTAAAGCCGCCCTGGACAAGGTGCGCGCCCTCGGACCGAATGCCGACCATGCGCTCGTGGAGCTGGACCTCACCAGCCTTGCGTCCGTGCGCTCCGCCGCGGATGCAATCCGCACGCAGGCACCCACAATTGACGTGCTGCTCAACAACGCCGGCGTCATGGCGATCCCGCTGCGGCGCACCGCCGAAGGATTCGAGATGCAGATCGGTGTCAATCACCTCGGTCATTTCGTGCTGACGGACGCGCTGCTGCCCTCGCTGCTGGCCGCTGACGCACCGCGGGTCATCTCGCTGGGCAGCGTCGCACACGCGCAAGGGCGCAACAACCTGAAGGTCGATGACCTGAACTTCACCAAGCGTCGGTACAACCGGATGACGGCCTACCGGGCCTCGAAGCTCGCGTGCATGCTGTTCGGCTCCGAGTTGGCCCGCAAGGCCGCGACCGCCGGGTCCTCGCTGGTGTCGGTGAATGTGCACCCCGGTGTGGCCGCGACGAACCTGTTCGATTCCATGATCCCGAAGATTCCGGGGCTGCAGAAGGCCTTCTACTTCGGCATGGGCGTGGTGCTGCAGGACGAGCGCCAGGGCGCCGAGTCCGAGCTGTACGCGGCGTCCATGCCCGATGTTCGGCCCGACGATTACCTCGGACCCACGCAGCTTCAAGGTATGCGTGGACCGGTGAGGCGCGCGCCCCGTTCCGGTGAGTCACGCGACGCGCAGCTGGCGGCCCGGTTATGGGAGAAGTCGGTGGAGCTCACCGGCGCGGATTACTCCCGCCTCACCGGATAGGACGCACTGGGATCACCCTGAGTCCAACACTCGTGTCGCGCACCGCAGTTCGGCATCATCGTTGCTCGACGCGGGTGTGGCTGAGAGGCTAGGCACCGGCCTGCAAAGCCGTTCACACGGGTTCGAGTCCCGTCACTCGCTCCAACGAATCATCGGGTCAGCCGATAAGGCTGACCCGATGATTCGTAACTGTTGGTCACTGGCTCCAGATCTAAAGATCTAACCGCCGGCGGGCGCTTCCGCCGCTTTCGGCGGCTGTCCGTCAGCGGACTCCAGCGTTGGAGCGGCTGGTGCCCCTGGCATCACTGTGGGAGCCGTGGGCTCGACCGCTGCGGCGCTCTCTGGCGCCTGGCCATGCGGATCCTCCAAAGCCGGATTCTCGTTCCCTGCGCCGAATTGGACGCCCGTGGTGCTTGCCGGCGCGGCCGGCGTTGCGCCGCCCTGGATTCCGTATCGCGTACTGGACGAGGTCAACACGTTGGCGGGGTGGGCACTATTGCCCAGCTTGCTCCCGGGGAGCCCAGTAGCGCCCGCCGCAGGATCGGCGTTGGCCGCGATCTTCACACCGCGTGCGTCCACGGCGGCAGGAGCGACGGCCGGGAAGTTGTTATAGATGTACGTATAACTTCCCGGAGTGGCGGGCAGGGGAGCGGGGACGCCAGGCACAAATGGGATGCCTGGCGGGTCGGCCGCCGCCATCGGCGCGGTGAGCCCTGCCAGCGCCAGGGCCCCGGCCACACCGGCCGCAGTGACGATAATCTTTCGTTTCGGCACGAGAGCCCTCCCTAGATCTTCATCGGGTCGCCGTAAACGGCGAACGAGGTGTGGGCGGAGGCTGTCGAGATCCGCAAGTAGACGTACGACCGGATGGTGACATCGCCGCCGCAGGCATCCGCCTTGATGTGCAGGTTATCGACATCGAGCATAGCCTTGCCACCGTCGCTCAGAGCCATATTGGCCAAGGGGAGATCGGTGATCACACCGGGCTGCAGGATGGTCTGCACGAAACCAGCCACACCGCCGGAGCCGCCGACGCTCGGGCCGCCGCTATAGCCCGCCGATCCCGCCAGGCCTCCGGTGCCACCGATCTGCAGACCACTGGAAACGTCTGTCTGACAACCGAGTTGATATCCCGCGATAAAGAGGCTGTCGGTGATCGGCGCGGACCCACCGGTGGCGATTGCGGTCGCGTCGAAGGTCACGAACGCCTCCCGAGAGTTGGAGGCCTCGGCCAGGTTGGGCACCGAGTTGATCGTCTCGTGGTCGCTTCGGATAACCAGAGTCCACCCGTCACGAGTTACCTTGGTGTAGGTCTGGGGCGCCATCGTCACCGGATCGGCGTGCGCGGTTGCCGTTCCCAGAGTGCAGATCGCGGTGAACAGCGCCATGACGGCGGCCGTGCGTGGGAGTACTGCCATGTGAGTGCCTCGTTTCCCCTTGCGGATATGGACCGGTACCTGAGTTTGGGAGCTATCGCAGCGTCGTCGATTACGTGTCGGTGTGATGAGTCCGTTATGTGAGCTGACGGAAAGATACGCCTGCTCAAACGGCGCCGCAGATCGTTTTTCACAGGCCACTCACAGGAATCGCCGTCGGGAACACTCGTGCTCACTTTCTAGTTTCGTTCATTGTGAGTTGATGACGCGTTGCTGGACGCCGGCAATCAACAAAGGACAGGCTGTCCGAATGTGTTCTTATGCTGCGTCAATCACCCAGTGAACGGCGCGTGTCGAACCGCCCACAGGGGAGTAAACCCCTTGTCCGGACGAGCTAATTTCGTCTGTCAGGCGACAGAAATACCTACCGCGAAAATGTGGTCTACGCCATAGTTTGGCCCTGTAAAAGCTGCGTAAACAGGTGTTACGGGACTTCGCGAGCACCCCGAATTGCCCACGGGGGAGATGCCAGCGAAAAGGTGGCATGTAATAACTCGCCCGCGCGTGCCATGAGTGACCTGGGCTGGGCTGACTGCGGCAGGTAGTGCATCGGCAGCCCTCGTCGGTCCCTGGGCGGCGCGGTGATCTTCGGCGCCTCTACGAGGGGCGCATCGGGAGGCAACTCGCCGCGGGAGCGCTTGTATGCCGATACCGCGCGGGGGTGCAGCCGGATATCGTCGGGCAGCGGGCTGAACGCCAGCTGCACCGCCTTACCGAACAGCCGTAGCAGCACTTCGTCACCTGGTGTCCAACGCATTCCGGCCTTCTCACGCACCGACGGATTGAACACCCCGGCGGCAACCCAGTTTTGGAATGCTCGGGCCGGCGCCCACATCTGATGCCAGAGGAAGTCCGGCATCAGTACGTATCTCGGCTTGGGGATCTGGATCTGGAAGATATCCAGCGTCGCGCGGTTGATCTCCAGTTCGTCGATGCAAACCCGCTCCCAATACTCCTGGAACTCCTCCCACGATTTCGGCACCGGTCGCATGCTCATGCCGTACATCCGGTACCACTGGACGTGCTCGGCAAAGAGCTGACGTTTCTCGGCCTCGGTGAGCCCGCCGCAGAAGTACTCCGCGGTGTTGATGATGAGCATGAAGAACGTCGCGTGCGCCCAGTAGAAGGTCTCGGGGTTGAGGGCGTGGTATCGCCGCCCCTTCGTATCGACGCCCTTGATGGTGTCGTGGTAGCCGCGAATCTGACGTCCGGTGTCCGCGGCACGATCACCGTCGTAGACCACGCCCATAATGGGGAAGACGGAGCGTGTCACTCGCTGCAAGGGTTCGCGGAGCAGTATCGAATGGTTCTCCACACCGGCACCCAGCTCCGGATACATGTTCTGGATGGACCCGATCCACACACCGAGCAATCCGGTGCGCAGATCCGCAAAGTACTTCCACGTTAGCGAATCTGGACCAAGTGGTTGCGGAACATCGTCCTGATCGATTTCGCGCAACGGTTCTGCGATCGAACGCCTGCCGGGCGAGCGCGCAGGCGCGGACCTGTGGGTACCCCGATCGGCAGTGGCGGATGTCATCGTTGACCCTCCTTTGTGGTGCCTATCACGCACGTTATTGGTGACAACTGACGTTGTCAATGAGTACGTCAACGGTGGTGAGAACCGTTTGTTAACCGTGTCCAAAGCTCCACGTCGCCGCTACCAGCACCGACAGATAGCAACCGGGTGGTTGAGGAGACGCGCGCGGACATAGCGACACTGGCAACTACAAGATTGCCGCTACCCACCCCAGCACATAGGCTGATCCCGTGGATGTCGAGCCGTCAGGCCTCGATGCCGAACCGGACCGAGAGCATGACTCTGAGGTCCGTAAGCGCAGGCGAGGTCGCACCCGTGGGCCTGTGCGGCATGACCACGTCCTGGACTCGCCAGATGCAGATGAGGCCGAGGACGGCTCCGTTACCCCCGGGGAGCCCACGTCCCGCCATATCGCACGAGCCGGTATCTGGTTTCGCAAGATGGATCGGGACCCCGCGGTGGTGGCGGCGGTACGTCGTGCCCGGCGTTCACTGCCTGGCGATCCGTATTTCGGTGATCCGCTGTCCACCAGCGGTTTTGGCGGGGCGAGTGCCGTCGCGCGCGCCGCGGACCGGCTGGTGACCGACAGGGATACCGCGGTCCGAGAGTTCGGGTTCGGTGCCCTACAGCTCTGGCAGGCCCTCACCGAGAGGGTCAGCAAGCAACCGGCGAATCGCGAGGTCACGCTGGTCTTCACCGATCTCGTCGGGTTCTCGGGGTGGGCACTCGAAGCCGGTGACGACGCGACACTCAAATTGCTGCGCCGCGTCGCATCCGTCGCCGAGCCGCCCATCCTCAATGCCGGTGGCCAGGTCGTCAAGCGCATGGGCGACGGCATCATGGCGGTCTTCGACGACCCGGTGACCGCCCTGCGCGCAATCATTCCCGCCCGCGAGGCATTGAGAAACGTTGAGATCCAGGGATATACGCCGGTGATGCGGATTGGTATCCACTCGGGCACGCCCCAGCGGATCGGTTCGGACTGGCTTGGAGTCGACGTGAACATCGCGGCCCGTGTCATGGAGAGTGCCGCGAAGGGCGGGCTGGCCATCTCGCAACCCGCGCTGGCCAAGGTGCCCCTGGCGCTTCTCGATCACCTGGGACTCACACCGACGCCCGTACGACGCCCCCTGTTCTCCAGTAGGCCGGCCGGAGTGCCCGAGAACATGAAGATGTACCTGCTCGAAACTCGCAGGGAACTGCCAGCCGCGGGGGATGACGGTCGCGTCTAGCCGGTGCGATCATGGGTCATGCGGAGAGTCTGGGCCGCGCTAGTCCGGCTACGAGTGACCATCGGTTATGCGGCCGCCCTGGTCGCGGTCGCCACCGTGCTGGTCCTGGAGGGGCCGCGGATGCAGGACCGTGTCGTCGCGCACGCGAGCACCAATCTGCACAATCTCCATCAGGGACGCCTGGGCACTCTTATCGGCAGCGCGTTTGTCACCGACGCCGGACCGATCTACCTGTGGCTTCCAGGCCTTGTCTGCATCCTCGCCCTCGCTGAACTGCAATGGCACAGTGGACGATTGGCACTGACCTTCGCGCTGGGGCATATCGGAACAACCCTCATCGTCAGCCTCGGGTTGGCCCTGGCGATCTGGTTGCATTGGGCTCCGGTATCCATCGCGCGGGTCAGCGATGTGGGGATGAGCTACGGCACCGCGGCAGTCCTCGGGGCGTTGACGCCGTCGATTCCATCGCGATGGCGTGCGTCCTGGGTGATCGGATGGATCACAGTGGGCGTGGTGTCCATCGCGTGCAACCAGATGTTCACCGAGGTCGGACACCTGATAGCGCTGATCCTCGGGATGCTGGCCGCAAGGACCCTGCCGCCTCTTCCGCGGCGCGCCCCGCACTGGACCGCACTTCGCTTGTCGCTGCTGGCTTTCGGCGGCCTGTTTGCTCTGATGATGTTCGCGGAGGACGGCCCGACGCTGGCGGCGGCGGCACCCACCGCTATTGCCGCCGTGCTCGTCACCCAGTGGGTCAACGCGCGGCGGCGGCCTCGTGATCAAGTAGCCATCGCTTGACGGGAAGGCCGTAGCGGAAGCCGCCCAGTGCACCGCCGATACGTAAGACCCGGTGGCACGGGACGAACAACGCTGCGGCGTTGCGCGCACAGGCGCTAGCGGCGGCGCGGATGGCGGCGGGCCGCCCGGCGCGCACCGCGAACTCGCTGTAGGTGATGGGCGCTTCCGGGCCGACCATCCGCAGCACGTCCCAGGCATGCACGAGAAAGTCCCCGGAATGCTGGGCGACGGGGATCGGGTCGATGGCCGTCAGATCGCCCGCGTGGTAGTCGGTGACCGCCTTGGTGACCTTTCCGAGGTCACGCCTGTGGCTCAGGGTCTGCGGCCGCAACGTCGGATGAATCAGCGAGCGCAGCAGTTCGGGGGAGTCCGTCCATCCCGATGCGAGAACGGTCCCCGCACCGTCGACGATGGCGGTGAATGGCCCCACCGGGGTGGTAAGGGTCGCGTAGTCGCTCATGAGGTTCCTTTCGGCTTACGGATGCGTGGACGAGCTTGGGCCGCGATTCCCTTGCGCCACAGGTGCATGGACACATAGGACCGCCACGGCGAGCAGCCGCGGGCGGCTGCGATGTCGATACCCTCGGCGGCTGCGCCGCGGCGCAACACCAGATCGTGTTCTAGCAGCACGTCCGGATCCGCGAGTTGACGCATCACCACGTAGTCGGCAGTCCACGGCCCAATTCCCTTGATGTCCAACAGCTGCCGACGCAGATCTGTGGCGGTCATCCCGTGATGCAGCTCCAGCTTGCCTGCCGCGAGACTCTCGGCGGCCCGTATGACAGCCTCGATCCGCGCGGCGGGACCCGCCATCACCCCAGCTCCAGCCGCGGCGACGGCGTCGGCTGTGGGAAAGAGGTGCGTCACCCGACCCGTCGTGTCGGTCACCTGCTCACCGAGCGCGGCAACCAGAGATCCCGTCGCGGTATTGGCCGCGGCTACGGAGATTTGCTGACCGATCATGGTGCGCAACAGCAGTTCTGACCCATCGACGGTGCCGGGAACCCTGACACCGGGCGCATCGGCGACGAGGGGCGCCAGTGCGGGATTGGACAGCAGAGCGTCGTCGACGGCGGCAGGATCGGCATCGAGGTCGAGGAGGTGACGCAGTCGCGCCACCGAGGGAGCAAGGTCCCGCATATCGGTGAGCTGCAGGTCCGCCCGCACCTGATCCGTCGACACCGTCAAGGTCGCGATGACCGGGCCATGCGGCATCCGCAGCGCTCGCGTGTACCGCCCGTCGGAGAAATCCTCGACCCCACGAGCGCAATGATGTTCCAACAGCCACGTTGACCATGCGACGTTATGGGGCAGCCGCAGTGGGAGTTTGAGGCTGACTCCACCAGGGATTGGCGCCGCCGCGGCAGTGTCTTTGCGGGGGACTTCAGTACGCAGCTTCGAGGGTGTCGTCGCGAAAACGGCCGCGATCGTGTCGTTGAACTGCCGAATGCTGGAAAAGCCTGCGGCGAATGCGATATCAGACATAGACAGATCGGTGCGCTGAATCAGCAAACGAGCCGTGGTGGCCCGGTTCGCCCGCGCCAGCGCCAGTGGGCCCGCGCCCAGCTCGCCGAGCAGTACCCGGTTGAGCTGGCGACTCGAGTATCCGAGCGCACGCGACAATCCGTCGACTCCATCACGCTCAACCACGCCGTCGCCGATGAGGCGCATCGCGCGGATAGCCAAGTCGGACTTGATGTTCCACAGTGGAGATCCAGGCGCCGCATCCGGTAGGCACCGCCGGCAAGCGCGATATCCGGCGGCTTGTGCGGAGGCCGCGGTGGGATGGAAGGAGACGTTCTGACGTTTCGGTGTGATGGCCGGGCAGGACGGTCGGCAGTAGATACCGGTGGTGCGAACCGCTGTGTAGAACTGTCCGTCGAATCGGGTATCGCGGGACTGAACTGCCCGATAACAGGCCTCCGCTTCAAGCTCCATGCTTTGAGCATGCCCGCGCCCACGGCGGAGTGCTAGCGGAAATCGGACATTACCGTTGGGACTGGTTCTCGTCCCAGATCAGGGCGTAGCGGCGCCACGCCAGCAAGGTGATCGTCATCGACATCGCTGTTCCCGCTATCGCACCGATCGCCGAGCGCCGCCAGGCGGCCGCAAGCGCCGATAACAGCGCAATACCTCCGAGGACGCTCAAACCGGTGAGTGCGGCATCCGATGTGGGTTTGGTCATCCAGATTTCCTCGCCACGTATCGCTCGGGTGGCGAAGGAGCTGCCATCGCGGGGCGGTGGCGTGACGATGGGGTTGATCACCAGCCAGACAATGATGGGGAGCGACCAGCGCCACCGCCGGGTCCACACCGGGAAGAGCAACAGCGGTGTTGTCGCCCAGCGTGACCACGCGCTCACCGGGTGGCAATGCCTGTCGAAGATCCAGCGGCGTACTGCGGCGCCATTCACATCTCGACATTAGGCGACTGCCATGGTGCCCTTCCGGTATGACCGGAAGGTGGTTAACTCGCCTTACCCTATGATCGGCATCCGTGGCTGATCACTCTGAGGAATCCTTGAACAGCGCCGTTGGTGCTGCTCGCGCCGCATTCGACGCCGCAGGCGACCTAGACGCCCTCGCGCAGGCGAAGATCGACCATCTGGGGGAGAAGTCCCCGCTAGCGCTGGCCCGCCAGGCATTGGGCGCGCTGCCGAAGGATCAACGGTCCGAGGCCGGAAAGCTCGTCAACACCGCACGCACACAGGCACAACAAGCGTATGACGACAGACTGGAGGCGCTGCGCGCCGAGCGCGATGCTGCTGTGCTCGTGGCAGAACGCGTCGACGTGACGCTGCCCTCGACGCGTCAGGCCATCGGAGCGCGCCATCCCATCACTATTCTGTCCGAACACATCGCCGACACCTTCGTCGCGATGGGGTGGGAGGTGGCCGATGGCCCCGAGGTCGAGACCGAACATTTCAATTTCGACGCCCTGAACTTTCTGCCGGATCACCCGGCACGCAGTACCCAGGACACCTTCTACGTCGCACCCGAGGACTCCCGACAGGTGCTGCGCACGCACACCTCACCGGTTCAGGTACGCACCCTGTTGGCGCGCGACCTGCCCGTGTACGTGATCTCCCTGGGGCGCGCCTTCCGGACCGACGAAATCGACGCCACCCATCTGCCGGCCTTCCATCAGGTAGAGGGGATCGCCGTGGACCGCGGGCTGACCCTGGCCAACCTCAAGGGCACCCTTGACGCCTTCGCCCGGGCGATGTTCGGGGCACAGGCACACACCCGGATGCGGCCGCACTTCTTCCCCTTCACCGAACCCTCCGCCGAAGTTGACGTCTGGTTCGAGAACAAGAAGGGCGGCGCCGGCTGGGTCGAATGGGGTGGTTGCGGGATGGTCAATCCAAATGTCCTGCGGGCCAGCGGTATTGACCCCGTTGAATACAGCGGTTTCGCGTTCGGCATGGGCCTGGAGCGCACCCTGCAGTTCCGCAACGGCTTACCCGATATGCGCGACATGATCGAGGGTGACGTGCGCTTCAGCCTCCCGTTCGGGGTGAGTGCCTGATGCGCATTCCCTACAGCTGGCTGATCGAGGTCCTCCGCGTCGGCGCTCCGGAATTCTCGGCCCCCCCGGCCGGTATCGAGGAAACCCTGATTCGCATCGGCCACGAGGTCGAAGAGGTGATCGTTCCCGGCCCTGTGAAGGGACCGCTCGTGGTGGGACGGGTCGCCGAGATCACCGAACTTGCCGAGTTCAAGAAGCCGATCCGCTTCTGCCTGGTGGATGTGGGAGAGTCCCAGCCGCGTGAAATCGTCTGTGGTGCTACCAACTTCGTTGTCGACGACCTCGTGGTGGTGGCACTTCCGGGTGCCACCCTGCCCGGCGACTTCACCATTGCGACCCGCAAGACCTACGGACACACATCCGACGGGATGATCTGCTCGACGACGGAGCTGGGTTTGGGCGCTGAATCCTCTGGAATTCTGGTGTTGCCACCGGGCACCGCCGAGCCCGGCGCCGACGCCACCGAGGTGGTCGGGCTGGACGACGCGGTCTTCGATCTGTCGATCACCCCCGATCGGGGATATTGCCTATCCGTTCGCGGGCTGGCACGCGATCTAGCGTGCGCGTACGACCTCGAATTCGCCGATCCCGCTGCGGTAACGCCACTTGCGGCCGATAGGCCGTCTCTGCCCGTACATATCGATACCGGAACCGGGGTCAAGCGCTTCGGGTTGCGCCCGGTCATCGGTATCGATCCGTCGGCGGTATCGCCATGGTGGTTGCAGCGGCGGCTCATGCTCTGCGGTATCCGTGCGATCTCGCCCGCCGTCGACGTCACCAACTACGTGATGCTCGAAATCGGGCACCCGATGCATGCTCATGACAAGGCGCGGATCAAGGGCGATTTCCGGGTGCGGTTCGCGACCCCGGATGAAACGGTGGTCACGCTCGACGACGCGGAACGCAAGCTCGAGCCTGGAGATGTCCTGATCGTCGATGACGCCGGGGTCACCGCCATCGGTGGTGTCATGGGCGCCGGAAGCACCGAGATGCGCGACGACTCCACCGATGTGCTCCTCGAGGCCGCGGTATGGGACCCGGCCTCAGTGCTGCGCACCCAACGCCGGCTACACCTGCACAGCGAGGCCGGGCGTCGCTATGAACGCTCCGTGGATCCTGCGATATCGGCTGCCGCGCTTGACCGTTGCGCCTCGCTGCTACGCGATATCGCCGGTGGAACCACGCCCCCCGAACTGACGGACTGGACCGCCGAAGACCTGGACGACAGCGCAAACAGGATCATTTCCATCCCGGTCGAACTGCCGGCGCGTGTCGCCGGCGTGGAATACGCCGATGGCGTGGTGGAACGCCGGCTCCGCCAGATCGGCGCCGTGGTCAGCCGAGACAAGACAGCCGAGGGCGACACACTGCGGGTGACGCCGCCGAGCTGGCGCCCGGACATCATCGAGGGCGCAGACCTGGTCGAGGAGGTGCTGCGACTCGAAGGTTTGGAGGACATCCCATCGATCCTGCCCGCCGCACCTCAGGGCGGTGGTCTCACGCCCGCACAACAGCGTCGCCGTGCGGTGGGGAAGTCGTTGGCGCTCAACGGGTACACCGAGATCTTGCCGATGCCGTTTCTACCGGCCGGGATATTCGACGCGTGGGGTCTGGACAGCGAGGATCCACGGCGACGCACCACAAAGGTGCTCAACCCACTGGAATCCGATCGCCCGGAGCTGGCCAGCACCCTGTTGCCCGGTGTACTGGAGGCGTTGTCACGCAATATCTCTCGTGGTGCCACTGATATCGCGTTGTTCACCATCGGCCAGGTCGTACGGCCAACCGAGACGACCCGCGCCATCCCGTTGCTCGACGTCACCGACCGCCCGTCCGATGCCGAGCTGAAGGCACTATTCGAATCCCTGCCCGCACAGCCCGTCCACGTGGCACTCGTGCTGGCCGGGGCCCGCGAGCCGAGCGGACCTTGGGGCCGCGGACGTGCCGCCGATGTCACCGATGCGCTGGAGGCGGCCCGGATCATCGGGCGTGCCGCGTACGTCGACGTGTCGTTGCGGGCCGGTGTGGAATTGCCCTGGCATCCCGGGCGCTGCGCAGAGATTGTGGCCGACGGCCAGGTGATCGGCCATGCCGGCGAGCTGCATCCTGCAGTGATCGAGCGTCTCGGACTGCCCAAGCGCACCTGCGCCCTGGAATTGAGTCTTGATGCGCTTCCTGTCACCAATCCTCTCCCTGCGCCAAGGATCTCGCCGTTTCCGGTGGTGCTTCAGGATGTCTCACTGGTAGTCGCCGAGACGGTGCCGGCAGATGCCGTCACCGATGCGTTGCGCGACGGGGCGGGGGAGTTGCTCGAAGATGTGCGGCTGGTGGAGATCTACACCGGACCGCAGATTGGCGAGGGCAACAAATCGCTGAACTTCCGGCTGCGTTTCCGTGCAGCGGATCGCACCCTCACAGAAGACGAAGCCACCGCCGCACGGGTGGCGGCGGTGGCTTCTGCGGCTTCGCGCGTCGGGGCGACCCAACGCGCGTAGCGGGTCTACTTGCCTCGCTGGTCAGCCTGCTCGCGGTGCTGCTCCTGGCGCTGACGATCGGCACGATCCGACATGGAAGGCTCCCTTCTCGTTCGTTTCTGACTGCCGGCACATTCGCCAGCTATCTCCACCGTAACTGTGGCCACCGCGCATTACACCGTTGAGCTCAACTTGAGGTTTACGTGAACATTTCGCGGCGGGAACCTACTCATGCTGCGGTTTTCGGCGATTCGCCTGCGTAGATACCTTTTGGCGAGAACCCGTGACGAATAAACTTGCGTTCTTCTGCATAAAGATACAGAATTGTCGCTATGACTAGTGGGTTCTCGGTCGCGGTCGCCGGTGCCAGCGGATACGCCGGAGGTGAGATCCTGCGCCTACTGCTGTCGCATCCGGCATACGCTGCGGGCCGCCTGCGGATCGGGGTGTTGACCGCCGGTTCGAATGCCGGAACCGACGTCCTCGAGCATCATCCCAACCTGACACCGCTGGCTGACTACAAACTACAGCCCACCGATCCCACACTGTTGCGGGGCCATGACGTGGTGTTCCTCGCGCTACCGCACGGATCTTCGGCGAAGATCGCCGACGAGCTGGGGCCACAGACCCTCATCATCGACTGCGGCGCCGACTTTCGGCTGACCGATACCGCGGCGTGGGAGCGGTACTACGGGTCAAAGCACGCGGGCAGCTGGCCCTATGGGCTTCCCGAACTTCCGGGCGCACGGAACGCCTTGCACGGCACCAAACGCGTCGCGGTTCCCGGCTGCTATCCGACAGCGGCGCTACTGGCGTTGTCCCCTGCGGTGACGGCGGGTCTGGTGGAGCCGTCGGTCACCGTGGTGGCCGTCAGCGGCACCACCGGTGCGGGACGCGCCCCCAAGGCCGACCTGCTCGCCTCCGAAGTGATGGGATCGGCGCGCGCCTACAACATCGCCGGTGCGCACCGCCACACCCCGGAAATCGCACAGGGACTGAATCATCCATCGGGCAAGCCGATGACGGTCTCGTTCACCCCCGTCCTCGTCCCCATGCCCCGCGGGATCCTCGCCACCTGCACCGCGCCGACTACCGCAACCCAAGCCAAGATCCGCGAGGCGTACGAAGAGGCGTACCGCGACGAACCGTTCATCCATCTGCTGCCCGAGGGAAAGTTACCGACCACTAAGGCGGTCTCGGGGAGCAACGCCGTCCATATCGGCCTCGCCGTGGACCCCGACGCCGGCGTACTCGTCGCGATCGCGGCCATCGACAACCTGGTGAAGGGCACCGCCGGCGCCGCGATTCAATCCATGAACCTCGCACTCGGGTGGCCCGAGGGCGATGGTCTGACCATCGTAGGAGTGGCACCGTGACCGATGGTCTTCCCGCAAGCGGCTCATCCACGACTGATGCCATGACATCACCACTGCTGCGCACCCAGGGCGTCACCGCGCCCGCAGGATTCAAGGCGGCAGGAATCACCGCTGGTATCAAGCTTTCTGGCAAACCAGATCTCGCGCTGGTCTTCAACGAGGGGCCGGATTATGCCGCGGCAGGAGTGTTCACCCGCAACAAGGTGAAGGCGGCCCCGGTGCTGTGGACGCAGCAGGTACTCACCACGAGCCGCCTGCGCGCCGTGATTCTCAATTCCGGTGGAGCCAATGCCTGTACCGGACCGCAGGGATTCCAGGACAGCCACGCCACCGCCGAAGAGGTCGCGAAGACCCTCAGCGATTGGGGCACCGAGACCGGCGCCATCGAGGTCGCCGTGTGTTCCACCGGCCTCATCGGCGATCGGCTGCCCATGGACAAGGTGCTGGCCGGAGTGCAGGAAATCGTGCACGAACTGGCCGGCGGCCTGGGCGGCGGGACCGATGCGGCGCACGCCATCATGACCACCGATACCGTGCCCAAAGAGGTTGCACTACACCATAAAGCCGGCTGGACAGTAGGTGGCATGGCCAAGGGCGCGGGCATGTTGGCGCCCTCCCTGGCCACCATGCTGGTGGTCATCACCACCGATGCCGCCGTGCCCGCCCGGCAGCTCGATTCCGCGCTGCGGGCAGCAACTGCACGCACCTTCGACCGGCTCGATGTCGACGGCAGCTGTTCCACCAACGACACCGTGCTTCTCCTGGCCTCCGGCGCAAGCGAGATCGCACCTGACGCTCAAGAATTCGCCGAGGCGGTCTTCCAGGTCTGCGACGACCTCGCCGCGCAGCTGCAGTCCGATGCCGAAGGCGTCACCAAACGGATCCTGATCACCGTCACCGGCGCGGTCAGCGAGGACGACGCTGTCGCCACCGCCCGGACCGTCGCCCGCGACAGCCTCGTCAAGACCGCCCTGTTCGGTTCCGACCCCAACTGGGGCCGGGTGCTCGCCGCGGTGGGGATGGCGCCGGTGGACCTGGACCCGGATCGTGTCACGGTATCGTTCAACGGAAATCTGGTGTGTGCCAACTGCACCGGCGTGCCGGGTGCCCGCGACATCGATTTGTCCGGGCCGGATGTCGAGGTGCTCATCGACCTCGCGGCGGGAGACCAGACGGCGACCATCCGTACCACCGATCTGTCGCACGCCTATGTCGAAGAGAATTCGGCGTACAGCTCATGAAGGCTTCCCAAGAAAAAGCAGAAGTCCTAGCGGCCGCGCTGCCGTGGCTCAAGAAGCTGCACGGCACCATCGTCGTCATCAAATACGGCGGTAACGCGATGACCGACGATGCACTGAAGAATGCCTTCGCCGAGGACATGGTGTTCCTGCGTAACTGCGGTATCCACCCGGTCGTCGTGCATGGCGGCGGCCCCCAGATCACGTCGATGCTGAAAAAGCTCGGCATATCGGGCGAGTTCAAGGGCGGATTCCGGGTCACCACACCAGAAGTCCTCGATATCGTGCGCATGGTGCTGTTCGGCCAGGTCGGTCGTGAGCTCGTCGGGTTGATCAACGGTCACGGACCGTATGCGGTCGGCATCACCGGCGAGGACGCACAACTGTTCACGGCGGTCCGGCGTACCGCGACCATCGACGGCGTAGAGACCGATATTGGCCTGGTCGGCGATGTGGCACAGGTGAATCCGGAAGCGATCCTCGACCTGATCGACGCCGGGCGGATCCCCGTGGTGTCCACCCTTGCACCCGACGCCGACGGTGTGGTGCACAACCTCAATGCCGATACCGCGGCCGGCGCGCTCGCCGAAGCCCTTGGCGCCGAACGTCTCCTGATGCTCACCGATATCGAGGGTCTGTACACCGACTGGCCCGACCGCACCTCACTTGTCACCGAGATCGGGGCTGAGGATCTGCGCGAGCTCGCCCCCGGTCTGGAGTCGGGGATGATCCCCAAGATCGAGGCATGTCTGCGGGCGGTGGACGGCGGGGTTCCCAGTGCCCACATCATCGACGGACGCGTCGAACATTGCGTGCTGGTCGAGCTATTCACCGACGAGGGCATCGGGACGATCGTCAGGAGCCAATCATGAGCAACACCAGTCAGACTCAGCAGCGCTGGGAACACGTCATGATGAACAACTACGGGACACCACCGGTTGTTCTTGCCGAGGGCGATGGCGCCGTCGTCACCGACGTCGACGGCAAGCGATACCTGGATCTGTTGGGCGGCATCGCCGTCAATGTTCTGGGCCACCGCAATCAAGCCGTCATCGACGCCGTCACGCACCAGCTCTCCACGCTCGGCCACACCTCCAATCTGTACGCGACGGGGCCCGGCATCGAGCTCTCCGAGGCGCTGATCGCACGATTGGGCGTGCCCGGCAGGGTGTTCCTATGCAATTCCGGTACCGAGGCCAATGAGGCCGCGTTCAAGCTGACCCGGCTCACCGGACGCACCAAAGTCATAGCGGCCGAAGGTGCTTTCCACGGCCGTACCATGGGTTCGCTTGCACTCACCGGCCAGCCGACCAAGCAGGCGCCGTTCGAGCCACTGCCCGCCGGGGTAGTACACGTACCGTACGGCGACCTGGCCGCCATCGAGGCGGCAGTCGACGGCGATACCGCCGCCGTCTTCCTGGAACCGATCATGGGCGAAGGCGGTGTGGTGGTCCCGCCGGAGGGTTACCTCGCTGGAGTACGAGAGATCACCACGCGCCACGGTGCACTCCTGGTGCTCGATGAGGTGCAAACCGGAATCGGACGCACGGGAACATTCTTCGCCCACCAACAGGTGGGTATCACCCCCGATGTCGTCACCCTGGCCAAGGGACTCGGCGGCGGGTTGCCCATCGGTGCCTGCATCGCGACCGGAGCGGCCGCGGATCTGCTCACTCCGGGCTTGCACGGCAGCACATTCGGGGGCAATCCCGTCTGTGCCGCGGCGGCCCTGGCGGTACTGCGCGTCCTCGATGAGAAGAATCTCGTCGACCACGCCGCTGCGGCGGGGAAGTCCTTGAGCCACGCCATCGAAGGGCTGAACCATCCGTTGGTCGCGCGGGTACGCGGTGCCGGTCTGCTCCTTGGCATCGTCCTGAACGAACAGCGCGCCAAGGCCGCCGAGGCCGCGGCACGCGATGCCGGCTTCCTTCTCAATGCCGCGGCACCCGATGTGCTGCGGCTGGCCCCACCGCTGATCATCAGTGACGAACAGATCGAGGAGTTTGTCGCCGCATTGCCTGGCATCCTCGACACCGCAGCAGAACAGGAGCTGGCATGAACCCGGCGGGAAACATCAGGCATTTTCTGAGGGATGACGATCTGTCACCTGCCGAACAGGCCGAAGTCCTCACGCTGGCCGCCGAACTCAAGAAGGCGCCGTTCTCGCGGCGGCCGCTTGAGGGCCCGCATGGGGTGGCCGTCATCTTCGAGAAGAACTCCACCCGAACCCGCTTCTCTTTCGAGATGGGCATCGCCCAGCTGGGCGGGCACGCGGTGGTCGTCGACAGTCGCACCACCCAGCTGGGCCGCGAGGAGACCCTCGAAGACACCGGACAGGTGCTGTCCCGCTACGTAGAAGCCATCGTGTGGCGCACCTACGCGCAGGAACGCCTGACCGCCATGGCCTCCGGTTCCACGGTGCCGATCGTCAACGCCCTGTCCGACGACTTCCACCCCTGCCAGGTCCTTGCGGATCTGCAGACGCTCGCAGAGCGCAAGGGCTCCCTGGCAGGGCTGCGTCTGACCTATCTCGGTGACGGCGCGAACAATATGGCGCACTCTTTGATGATCGGCGGGGTCACTGCCGGTATCCATGTCACGGTCGCCGCACCGAGCGGGTTTGCGCCCCACCCCAAGTACGTGTCCGAGGCTCAGAAGATCGCCACAAACACCGGAGCGACGGTGACGGTGACGGCTGACCCGGCGGCGGCCGCGGCCGGTGCCGACGTACTCGTCACCGACGCCTGGACCTCCATGGGACAGGAGAACGACGGGCTCGACAGGGTCCGCCCATTCCGGCCGTTCCAGATCAACGACGAGCTCCTTGGTCTCGCGGATACCGAAGCCGTTGTACTGCACTGCCTTCCCGCGCATCGCGGCCATGAGATCACCGACGAGGTGCTCGATGGTCCGCAGAGTGCGGTGTGGGATGAGGCCGAGAACCGTCTGCACGCACAAAAGGCATTGCTGGTCTGGTTGTTGGAGAACAGGCGATGACAGCCGCACACGCGGCCGATACCCGGGCGGGACGCCAGGCCCGCATCGTGGCGCTCCTATCCACCCAATCAGTGCGCAGCCAAGGCGAATTGGCGGCCCTATTGGCGGCCGAGGGCATCGAAATCACCCAGGCCACCTTGTCCAGGGATCTCGATGAGCTCGGTGCCGTCAAACTCCGTGCGGCCGACGGCGGGGTGGGGGTGTACGTAGTACCCGAGGACGGTAGTCCCGTCCGCGGTGTATCGGGCGGCACCGACCGGCTCTCCCGGTTGCTGGGGGAGCTGCTGGTATCCACCGATGCCAGCGGTAATCTCGCGGTACTGCGCACGCCTCCCGGTGCCGCGCACTATCTCGCCAGCGCGATCGACCGCGCTGCACTACCCGACATTGTCGGGACCATCGCGGGGGATGACACCATTGCGGTGATCGCCCGCGAACCGTTGACCGGAGCCCAGCTCGCCGCACAGTTCGAACAGCTTGCTTAATAAGGAGAATCATGACTAGCAGTGACCGCGTAATCCTGGCCTACTCGGGCGGGCTCGATACGTCGGTGGCGATCAGCTGGATCGGCAAGGAGACCGGCCGCGAGGTGGTCGCCGTCGCGATCGACCTCGGCCAGGGTGGCGAGGACATGGAGGTGGTGCGCCAGCGTGCCATCGACTGCGGCGCCGTCGAAGCGGTTGTCGTCGATGCCCGTGACGAATTCGCCGACGAGTACTGCCTGCCGACCGTGCAATCCAATGCGCTGTACATGGATCGGTACCCGCTGGTGTCGGCGATCAGCCGCCCGCTGATCGTCAAGCACCTGGTTGCCGCCGCTCGCGAGCACGGCGGCGGTATCGTCGCCCACGGCTGCACCGGTAAGGGTAACGACCAGGTGCGGTTCGAGGTCGGATTCGCTTCGCTGGCACCGGATCTGGAGGTGCTGGCGCCGGTCCGCGACTACGCCTGGACCCGCGAGAAGGCCATCACGTTCGCCTCCGAGAACGCGATCCCGATCAACGTGACCAAGAAGTCACCGTTCTCCGTCGACCAGAACGTATGGGGCCGCGCGGTGGAAACCGGCTTCCTGGAAGATCTTTGGAACGCTCCGACCAAGGACGTGTACGACTACACCGAGGACCCGACCCTCAACTGGGGTGCACCCGACGAGCTGATCGTCACCTTCGACAAGGGTGTGCCGACCGCGATCGACGGCAACCCGGTCACAGTGCTGGAGGCCATCGTCGAGCTCAACCGGCGTGCAGGGGCCCAGGGCGTGGGCCGCCTCGACGTCGTCGAGGATCGACTGGTCGGCATCAAGAGCCGCGAAATCTACGAGGCCCCAGGCGCGATGGTTCTCATCACCGCACACGAGGAGCTGGAGCACGTCACCCTGGAGCGCGAGCTCGGCCGGTACAAGCGGCACACCGACCAGAAGTGGGCCGAGCTGGTGTATGACGGCCTGTGGTACTCACCGCTGAAGCGCTCGCTGGAAGCGTTTGTCGCGGATACCCAGCAGCATGTCTCCGGCGACATCCGACTGGTGCTGCACGGCGGAAACATCTCGGTGAACGGTCGCCGCAGCGCCGAATCCCTTTACGACTTCAACCTGGCCACCTACGACGAAGGCGACAGCTTCGATCAGTCGAGCGCCAAGGGTTTCGTGCATATTCATGGTCTCTCGTCGAAGATCTCCGCCCAGCGGGACCTGTCGGGGAAGTGAGCACCAACGAGGGATCCCTGTGGGGCGGCCGGTTCGCCGGCGGCCCGGCACCCGCGCTGGCGGCGCTGAGCAAGTCGACCCACTTCGACTGGGCGCTGGCCCGTTACGACATCCGCGCCTCGATCGCGCATGCCCGAGTGCTTCGCAAGGCCGACCTGCTCACCGATGAGCAGCTGTCGGCTCTGGTCGACGGATTGCGGCAGTTAGACCGCGATGTGGCGTCTGGGCAGTTCGTCCCGGCCGATACCGACGAGGATGTACACGGCGCGCTCGAACGCGGGTTGATCGAACGTGTCGGACCCGATAACGGCGGCCGACTGCGTGCCGGCCGGTCTCGAAATGATCAGGTGGCCACGCTGTTTCGGATGTGGCTGCGCGATGCGGCCGGGCGGGTCTCCGAAGGCGTGCTCGACGTGGTGCAGGCACTGGCCGATCAGGCCGGCGCGCACCCCGAGGCGATCATGCCGGGCAAGACCCACCTGCAGGCCGCCCAACCGGTGCTGCTCGCACACCACCTACTTGCGCACGCGCAGCCACTGCTGCGCGATGTGGACCGACTTATCGACTGGGACCGACGGACCGCCGTCTCGCCCTACGGGGCCGGCGCGCTGGCAGGCTCTTCGTTGGGCCTGGACCCCGATGTCATCGCATTGGACCTAGGATTCACCGCGGCCGCGGATAATTCGATCGATGCGACCTCGGCACGCGATTTCGCGGCCGAAGCCGCCTTCGTTTTCGCGATGATCGCGGTCGACCTGTCGCGGCTGTCTGAGGATATTATCCTCTGGAGCACAACAGAATTCGGATATGCGGAGCTCGATGACTCCTGGTCAACCGGCAGTTCGATCATGCCGCAGAAGAAGAACCCCGATATCGCGGAGCTGGCCCGGGGGAAGTCGGGGCGACTGATCGGCAATCTCACCGGCCTGCTCGCCACGCTGAAGGCTCAGCCGCTGGCCTATAACCGGGACCTGCAGGAAGACAAGGAGCCGCTGTTCGATTCGGTGGCCCAGCTGGAGATGCTGTTGCCCGCGATGGCCGGGTTGGTCGCAACGCTGCGGTTCCAGATAGACCGCATGGCCGAGCTGGCCCCGGCCGGGTTCACGCTGGCCACCGACCTGGCGGAATGGATGGTGCGCCAGGGCGTGCCGTTCCGTATTGCGCACGAGGCAGCGGGGGAGGCGGTGCGGGTGGCCGAGGCTCGTGGTGTCGGCCTGCAGGACCTCACCGACAACGAACTTGCGGGCATTCACCCGGACCTGACCGGGGAGGTGCGTGCGGTGCTCACCACCTCCGGATCTGTCGCGTCTCGCAACGCGCGCGGTGGTACTGCACCCGAACGGGTGAGCGAGCAGCGCGAGCTGGTGTTGGCACGTCTAAACCTGCTGCGCGGTCAGAGCGGCTAACATCCGTAGCCATGGACGGCGAGCCGGACCCGATGTCATCGGGCCCCGGTCCGGGGGGCGACATACCGGACGACCCGAATGCGGCCTGGCGCCGTCCGGGGGTTGTGGAGGCTGTTTCCGCCGAGCCGCCAGGCTCCGATGCCGCTGAGCCTGCCGGAACGCCGCCCGAACAAGGAGTCCTCGCCCGAACTGCCCACACGGTAGGCAGCTGGTGGAACGACCTCGAGTTTGTACAGATGTGGCATGTGGTCGCCGTGATCGCGGTTGCCGCTACCGCAGGGTTCGGCGGATTGGATGCCGTCGACACGACTCCACAGACCTTCGAGCTGGGCACGCCGTTCGATAATGGTGAATTCACCATCACGGTGCAGAAGGCCATTCTGCGGCCGCAAATCGCCGGCGGTGGCGCCGTGATTGCGAAGGAAAAGCCCGGGCGGATGTACCTTGCCGTCGTCGCGGAGGTTACCAATCATGCCGATAGGGTGGGTCTTGTCGCCGGCAACTTCGCCCTGCCAGATATGACAGATGCGCAGGACATCTTCCTGCCGAAGCTACAGAACGCTACGGTTTTCCGGATCGAGGACGGCAGCAATCTGATTGAGCTGCAACCTGATCTGACCGAGAAGGTGGCGGTCGTGTGGAGCGTTCCTACCGCCGCCGTACCACCGGGCTCCCAGGTATCGGTTCAGGTGCCGTATCGAGCTTTCAGCCGTGGCTTCGTGAACTATGGCGAGGGCTGGATTGACAACGGCAAGACAGCGACAGCCACTGTACCGGTGGAGGTTCCATCATGATCTTGTCGAAAGATCTCGCGGCATTACGCGCCTCTTCACCGCTATTGCGCCTCTCCAGCACGGCCGTCGTGGTCGCCGTCATCTTGTCCGCGTCGGTATTCGTCTGGAATCGTCTGCCGAATGCCGCCGCGACGCAGAATGCCTTTGACGTTCATGGCTCGATGGGAAGTTCCGTCACCGGGCGGCTGTTCTCTGCCACAGTGACGAAAGTCGGGGTGGCGCCGGTGGTCAAACACACGGGTTACTCCCCTCGGCAACGGAATATCAAGTCCGTCGGCCAGTGGGTGGTCGTCAAGCTCAACATCACGTCCATGACCGAAGCCCCTCAGGCCGATGCGATACTGGCATTTGGCGAGAAGGGCTACACGCCCGACGACCGGCTTCGAGGTTCCACATTGCTTGGCGCACAGCTGACTCCGCTGATCCCTCAGACCGGTGTTTTCGTTTTCGAGGTCAGCTCGGGTGTACTTGAGCATGCCAGCTCGGCGAAGCTGTACATTTTCTACGCTGCTGGGCAATACAAATGGGACTCGCGGCTTGTCATCGACATTCCGCTTGACATCGAGCATGCGCCACGTTCGTCCGTTATCGCGCTTCCGATAACGGTGGTGGGCAAGCAATGAGTGATATGGCAACCAGTACCGAGGGCCCACGCCATCGGCGTGACAACGCTACAGATCAGCTGCCGTTGCGGTCACGATTGTGGTTTCGCAACGCCATCGCAGGAGTGGTCGTTATCGCCGTGTTCACCGGAGTGTGGGCTATCTCGCTCCGTGGCCCCTGGCGTGACTATCGAGCCAGCGTGACGCCTCTTCATCTAATTCCTGCCGGCCAGTCCGGTGATGCCTACGGACAGAGCTGGCGTCTTGCCGGGATCAAACACCTCGGCAAGGCCCCGCACGGAGCCAACGGGATTGTGCCGAAGGGGGCAGAGCTGGCGGTGGTCACGATCGAACGTTCGGGTGCGGTTCCAGAAGATTTTTTCTGCGACGGAAGACTCACCGACGGCGCGCGTTTATGGCCGGAGGCTCCATTCCTGACGTACACGGTGCCGCCTCCCGACGGTGTCGTCGATCACTGTGACAAACCGGGGAACCTCCAGCTCACCTTCCTGGTGCCCGACGATGTCACTATGACGGCAGTCGACATAGTGAACCCGGTGGGCGGCGGAAACCAAATTCTGGTCAGGCTTGAAATTCCCTGAGTTTTACGCTCCGGAGACTGCAGGATTTGCCGGGCGGGAATCATCCGGGTCGCCCGGATAGTCAAAAATCTCATTCTCGTGCGTCGCGGGCTCGTATGGCACGGACGATTCCGCCTCGACTCGTTCAACGCAGTGGGCGAAGACTGACGCAATGACGCAAATACGTAGTGAGGCAACAAGAACACCCGAAATCGCCGTAAGTATGGGGGCGACACCATTCCAGAACGACAGGGGATGGGGCCCCAATATCCAGGCGAAGCCACGCGTCAAATACCCGCCAACCTGCATTTGTGTCGTCAAGAAACTATCGGACATGTCTAACCACGACAGACACAGGTAAACCAGTACGTAGCTTGACAGCACCACTAAACCGCCGTGCAGCACCAGGCGCGCCGAATCGATAACGGGTTTGGCGCTGCCGAATTGGGACAACAGCCAATCCTTAGCCTTACCTCTGGTCTGCTCGGACAGCCTGCCGCTCACTTGGCGCTGCACCCGGTCCCGGGCGGGCGCCAGCTTGTCGGCCGCCGCATCGGCCTGCCTACCAGCTAATCGGCGAAGCACTCCACGCCAGCTGGCCTTGTCGGACGAGCCGTAGATGATGCCTGCGATGGCCAACCAGACCAGCGGTACTGCCGCAGCGCCCCAGACGATATGCCACACGTCGCCCACAATGCTCCACAGAACTTCCAGCGGGCGAAAATGCGAGAACAACTCGCGACGCATGTCCTCAGCCCAGACCACGATGCGGCGTTCCTTAAACCAGGCCGACGGACTGAGGAAGAAGCTCACACCCTTGCTGGCCGAGAAGGAGAGCACCAGGAAGACCCACAGGGCATCCAGATACACCCTGATGAAGACAAACCACCCCGGCAATCTCTTCTTGATCGGCCCGAGGTTCAACGCTAGCCGGAGGATAAAGGCACCGGTAATAAGAACCCAGACATAACTGGTTACCGGAACATTCCCCAAGTCGGCTATCTGGTCGCCAGTGGTCATCCGCGCGCCGATGCGGTGCCACATCACCTTCTGCTCGTAGGTCAACCAGTCGTCCTGGAACATCTTCCACGCGAGGTAGATAACGAAGAATGGCAGCACGATACTGGCGAACAGATCGATATTGCGCAGCGAGATCTTGGGCATCCCCGCGAGCACCGGGATGGCCGGTCTCAGCACCAGGAACATCGCGATGATCGACCCAAGGCGGGCCAGACCGGCGAATGGCATGAGCAGATCGACTACTAGATAGTTGTTCCAGCCGTATTTGGCGGCGAGTTCGATGACGATATTGCGCCCCAATAGCCCCAGCAGGTAACACGCAGCCAGCTGCGGAAGATAGGTGAGCCAGAGGCGCAGAGGCCGCAGTAACAGATTCCCCACCGGGTCATCGTAGAGGTTCGCTGCGGTCTGTTTCGCTCGATCATGCGATAGACGATTCGGCCAGTCCGGCACACCCGTTGTGACAGGATGAGCGGGCCCTCACCTGGGCGGCACGGGTAAACGACCGGTATCTAGGAGCAGCTGTGGCCTTCAATCTCTCCTCCTTGACCAAACCCGTGGCACGTCTGGCAGCCACCGCGCAGAACGGCCTGGAGGTCCTGCGCCTCGGTGGGCTCGAAACCGACAACACGGCGTCACCGCATCAGATCGTCGAGAGCGTCCCCATGTACCGGCTGCGCCGCTACTTCGCACCGAGCTCGCCGGGCGAGGACGCAGGCCCCGTGGTCCTGATGGTGCACCCGATGATGATGGCCGCCGATATGTGGGACGTCGCCCAGGACGCTGGTGCCGTCGGCATCCTGCACCGGGCCGGTATCGATCCATGGGTCATCGACTTCGGCAGCCCCGACCGGATTGCCGGCGGCATGGAACGCACCCTGTCAGATCACATCGTCGCCGTCAGTGACGCCATCGAGACCGTGCATCGCATCACCGGCCGCCAGGTGCATCTGGCTGGATACTCCCAGGGCGGCATGTTCTGCTATCAGACTGCTGCCCTGCGTAAATCACGCACCATCGCGAGCATCATCACCTTCGGCTCGCCGGTCGACGCCACCGCCGCGATGCCCATGGGGATGCCCGCCGGGCTGTCCGCGGATATCGCCGAGTTCATGGCAGACCACGTGTTCAGTCGATTCTCCATCCCGGCCTGGTCGGCTCGGATCGGGTTTCAGATGCTCGACCCGGTCAAGACCATCAAGGGCCGCCTCGACTTCCTCCGACAGCTGCACGACCGTGACGCCCTGCTGCCCCGGGAACAGCAGCGCAAGTTCCTGGCCAACGACGGCTGGATCGCCTGGTCTGGCCCCGCCATCGCCGAGCTGCTGCGCCAGTTCGTGGTGCACAACCGTATGACCACCGGCGGGTTCACCGTCAACGACCGCGTCGTCACCCTCAGCGATATCACCTGCCCGGTTCTCGCGGTCGTCGGCGAGGTCGATGACATCGGGCAACCCGCTTCGGTGCGCGGCATCCTGCGGGCAGCCCCGAAGGCCGATGTCTACGAATACCTGATCCGGGCAGGACACTTTGGTCTCGTGGTCGGCTCCACTGCCGTGGCCCAGACCTGGCCGACGGTAGGCCAATGGGTGCAGTGGCGCGACGGTGAGGGACCTAAACCGCCGGCGGTCGACCTGATGTACGAACACGAAAGTGGCCAGCTCGATGGGGGTGTGCCCATCACCTCGCGGGTCGCGCATGGGTTGAGCACCACCACCGAGGTCGCGATCGCCGCCGCGCGCACGGCCGGAATGGCTGCGGCCGCCGCCAACAAGTCGGTGAAATCCATTGCCATCGAAGCGGTTCGCACCCTTCCACGGTTGACACGTCTGGGTCAGATTCACGATCACACCCGAATCTCTTTGGGCCGGTTGATGGCCGAACAGGCACGCCGCACTCCCAATGGAGAGAGCTTCCTCTTCGACGGCCGGGTACACACCTACGAAGCGGTGGATCGACGCATCAACAATGTAGTGAGGGGCCTCATCGAGGTGGGCGTCCGCCAGGGTGTCCGGGTGGGGATTCTCATGGAGACCCGTCCCAGCGCCCTGGTGGCGATCGCCGCACTGTCCCGTCTGGGCGCCGTCGCGGTGCTACTGCCGCCGGACGCAGATCTCGAGCTCGCCGTGAAGCTGGGGGAGATTTCCGAGCTACTCACCGACCCTCCGAATCTTCCTGCTGCACAAGGTCTTTCCGTGCATGTGCTGGTACTCGGCGCCACCGCTAACCGCGACGTGTCGATACCCGACGATGGCTCGATTATCGACATGGAGAAGATCGACCCCGATGCGGTCGAGCTACCCGGCTGGTACCGGCCCGATCCCGGGCAGGCTCGCGATCTCGCCTTCGTGATGTTCAGCGGATACGGATCCCGTCTGGTACCCAAGCAAATCACCAACCATCGATGGGCACTGTCTGCCTTTGGTACCGCATCGGCGGCCGCACTGAGCTCCAACGACACCGTGTATTGCCTCACCCCGCTGCACCACCAGTCCGGGCTCTTGGTGAGCCTGGGCGGGGCCGTCGCCGGCGGCGCACGAATTGCCCTGTCGCGCGGTCTCAATCCCGATCGATTCGTCCAGGAGATCCACCAGTACGGCGTGACCGTCGTCTCCTATACCTGGGCGATGATGCACGAGGTGATCGACGATCCCGGGTTGGCCTTGGGTGCGCATCACCCAGTGCGGCTGTTCATCGGCTCCGGTATGCCCTCTGGGCTGTGGCGGCGGGTCACCGAGAGATTCGCGCCCGCTCGTGTCGTTGAGTTCTTCGCAACCACCGATGGGGAGGCGGTGCTGGCGAATGTGTCCGGTACCAAGATCGGTAGCAAGGGGCGCCCGCTGCCCGGCGGCGGTCAGGTTCGACTCGCCGCGTATGACCCGATCGACGATGTAATCATCGAGGGGGAAGACGGTTTCGTTCAGATCGCCAAGCCCGGCGAGGTCGGTCTGCTACTTGCGAAGCCACCTGGCGATGTGGACCCCGCCGCCGCGGTTCGGCGCGGCGTCTTCGCCCCGGGTGACACCTGGGTCTCTTCGGAGTCTCTCTTCCGCCGTGATGACGACGGTGACTTCTGGATGCTCGATGGACGTAGTTCCGCGATCCGGACCGCACACGGCGTGGTGTACGCCGAAGCCACGAGTCACGCGCTGGGCTCCGTGGGTGCCATCGACCTAGTCGCGACCTATCCCGTGGAGGTCGGCGAGACCAACATTGCAGTGACTGCCGTGGTGCTCCGACCTGGCGAGGCAATATCGCCCGCTGACCTATCGGAAGCCTTTGCCGCCGTATCTATCTCGGAGCGTCCCGGCCTTATCAAGGTGGTGCCCACACTGCCGCTCAGTGCGACATATCGGCCGTCCACCACGCACCTACGGACATTCGGGTTGCCAAAGCCGGGACGGCAGACCTGGCACCTCGACCCGGAGTCGGGTGTGTACCACCGACTTACCGCCGCGACCTACGAGGCATTACAGGAGGCTATGTCGTGACACGCGCCGGGGCACGCCTCATGGCCACGATGCAGAACGGCTTTGAGGTGCTCCGGCTTGGCGGGCTACGCGGCGATACCCAGCCATCGCCATTCTCTGTAGTTGAACAGACTTCGATGTATCGACTACGGCACTACTTCCCGGGCAGTGCTGGCGTCAACCGCCCCGTGGTGCTACTGGCGCATCCAATGATGGTGTCGGCCAACATGTTCGATGTCAATCGGCAGGACGGAGCAGTCGGCATCCTGCATGCGCGCGGCACAGACGTATGGGTGATCGACTTCGGGAACCCCAACCGGATCCGCGGCGGTATGAAACGTACCTTCGCCGATCACGTCGTCGCGGTCAGCGCGGCCGTCGACACGGTGCACCGGCTCACGGGCCGCCCGATTCACCTGGCGGGATACTCCCAGGGCGGCATGTTCTGTTACACGGCGGCAGCATTGCGCAAGTGCCAGGACATCGCCAGCGTCATCACGTTTGGTGCGCCTGTCGACGCGGTGGCGGCACTTCCCATGGGGATCCCGGCCGACCTTGGCGCCCGCGGCGCGAGCCTGCTCGCCGGCATATTCGGATTGTTCGGTTGGCTGAGCATCCCAGGATGGTTGGCCCGTATCGGGTTTGAACTGATGACCCCGATCAAGACGCTGCGCAACAGGCTGGGATTCCTCTTTCAGTTGCACAACCGCGAGGCACTGCTGCCTCGAGAGCAACAACGCCGCTTCCTGGGCGGGGAGGGCTGGATCGCGTGGTCCGGGCCGGCGGTCGCGGAATTCTTGCGGCAGTTCGTGACGCAGAACCGGATGATGAGCGGTGGCTTCGTGATCGACGATCAGCTGGTGACCCTCACCGACATCACCTGTCCGGTGCTGGCATTCATCGGTGACGCCGACGACATCGGACAGCCGGTGTCGGTCCGTGGTATCGGGCGTGCCGCACCGCGCGCGGAGGTATACGAATCCACGCTGCCCGTCGGGCATTTCGGCCTCATCGTCGGATCCGGCGCTACCACCTCGACCTGGCCGACCGTCGCCCAGTGGATACCGTGGGTACAGGGCAGTACCAGCAAGCCTGCCGGCATCGTGCCGATGCCAACCGGTCCCGTGACCGGCTCCGGGGTAACCATCACCAAACGCGTGAGCGCCGCGTTGTCGGCGGTGTACGACAGCGCCGCACAGACGTCGAGGGTTCTCTTTCCGCTACTTCTGGGCGCGCCGCGTCGCCTCCGGCAAGTCGGTGTTACGCGGCTGGCCGTGGAGGCCGTGCGTACTCTCCCGCGGCTCAATCGACTGGACCAGATACATCCCAGTACCCAGATCTCGTTGGGACGTTTGCTATCCGAACAGGCACAACGCGCACCCTCCGGGGAGTGCTTCCTCTTCGAGGACCGAGTGCACACCAATGAATCGGTCCAGCGTCGCGTCGACAATGTGGTGAAAGGCTTGATTCATAGCGGTGTCCGCCAGCAGACCCGGGTCGGCGTACTGATGGACACCCGGCCCAGCGCGCTCGTCGCCATCGCGGCGCTGTCGCGATTGGGGGCCGTTGCGGTTCTTCTGGCCCCCGACGGCGATCTGGCGGAATGCGCACGGCTCGGCGACATCACCACACTCCTTTGCGATCCGCCCAACCTCGAAGGTGCTCGGCGAGTTTCCGTGCCCGTCTTGGTCTTGGGAGGCGGGGAGACCCGCGAGCTGGCGCTACCGGCAAACGGCTCCGTGGTGGATATGGAAAAGATCCGCCCAGGCGCGGTCACTCTTCCCGGGTGGTACCGACCGAACCCGGGCAAGGCCCAGGACCTCGCTTTCGTCATGTTCAGCTCGGCCGGAGGGCAGATCGCAGCCAAGCACATCACCAATCAGCGGTGGGCTTTATCGGCGTTCGGTACCGCGTCGGCAGCAGCCTTGACTTCCAACGACACCGTGTACTGCCTCACGCCGCTGCATCACCAAGCCGGCCTACTGGTCAGCCTTGGCGGAGCAGTAGCCGGGGGAGCGCGAATAGCCTTGGCCCGCAGCCTTGATCCCGCGCAGTTCGGAGCCGAGATACGCCGGTACGGCGTGACCGTGGTCTGCTACACCTGGGCGATGCTGCGTGAGATACTCGACCACCCGGCACTGACAGTCGATCCGAATCATCCGGTTCGAATGTTCATCGGCTCGGGCATGCCGATCGGGCTGTGGCAGCGGGTTCTCGACACCTTTGCCCCTGCAAGGGTTCTGGAGTTTTTCACGACCACCGAGGGCGAGGCCGTACTGGCCAATGTGGCGAGCCGAAAGATCGGCAGCAAGGGTCGCTCACTCCCGGGCTCGGGGCGCGTCAAGCTCGCGAAATACGACGTGACGGCGGGACAGATCATCGACGACGCCAACGGTCTCGCGGCCATACCCGAACGGGGAGAGGTGGGCCTGCTGCTGGCCAAGCCCCGTGGCCGGCTCGACGCCGGCACCGCCACCCGACACGGGGTCTTCGAAGCCGGGGATAGCTGGGTGACAACAGACTTTCTGTTCTCGCGCGATGCCGACGGGGACTATTGGCTCGCCGACTCGCTGTCCGGGGTTGTGCACACCGCGCGCGGGGCCGTGTTCACCCAGCCCATCACCGACGCCCTTAACACGATGGGCGCCGTCGACCTGGCTGTGACGTTCCAGATAACGGCGAATCGCGAGCCCGAGGTGATGTCGGTTGTCTCACTGCGCAGCGGAAAGTCATTGACGACCATCGATCTCAATATGGCGATTTCCACGTTGGACCCGCACCAGCGTCCCCGCTGCGTGCGCGTCGTCAAGGAGATCGCGCTCAGCGCGTCGTATCGGCCCTTGCCACCCAAGATGCGCACGCTGCCGCGTTCCGGGACTGGGGTGTGGCTGTTCAATCCAACGACCCGCCGGTACGACGAGAAGCCGGCCGCGGCCAGAAAGCCCACTGCAGGCACGAGCCGTTCACGGTGATCGCGATCCCGTTCTGGCAGGTCAACCAGAATGGCGAGACACCCCCGCTATTCGCGGGCCACCACACGTTCCCATCACCTTCCGCTGCTGATGTGGCTGCATGTTGTTAGGCTGACCATTCGTAATGCCCGGGAACACCGGAAGGATCTCGTCATGCCGTCACGCCTACGTGCCCTCGCTGGTACCGCACTGGCCACCACCGGCCTCTCCGCCGCCCTGGTGTTCGGGCCCGGTGTCGGCACTGCCAGCGCCGACGTTTTGGACGATATCGCGCACGAATACTCCCTCGGGACCAGCGGCGGCCAGGTCTCGAATCTGGTCCGCACCGCGCTCCAGCTGCGCGCGAAGGGTGCCCAGGTGAGCTCAGCTCAGAACGATGCTCTCAAGGCCGCGCTGGACAAACGTCCCAGCCAGATGCCGCTGATCAACTCGCTGAAGTCGGTTATCGCGACGCAGTCCCAGTTCCTCAAGGCCGCTCAGAAGCCACAGCAGCCGGTACACATCGGGGTGGGCCCCATCAACGGGGGCGGCAACCCCAACGGCGGACCTCCGAACGTTAACCCGGGCAACGGAATCGGTGTCACCGGTGGAGGCGGGCAGCAGATCTTCAACGAGAACATCCCGGTCGGCTGATATCACCGATATGCCCCTTGACGCTGCGCTTCTAGACATCCTGGTCTGCCCGATCGACCGCGGGCCACTCCTGCTCGTCGGCGACGACACTAACGGCCTCCTCTACAACCCGCGGCTGCGTAAGGCCTACCGGATCGAGAACTCCATCCCGGTGCTCTTACCCGATGAGGCGCGTGAGGTGTCCGACGAGGAACACCAGCGCTTCACCGAGTAGCGATGCCCGGCAGCTCACCCGTCAAATACCGCTGAATATTCGGCCCCACGGTGAGGGCAATCTGTTCCGCCGTCAGCGAGGCCAGCGGCTCGACTTCCATGATGTAGCGGCCCACCAATATCCCCGCCATCTGGGTGATCGCGAACTCGGCACGCAACACTCCGCTCCCGACTGGATTGTCCACCCGGTCGGCGATGATATTGACCAGGACCTCACGGAAGAAGACGCGCACCAGCCCATCATCGGCGCCGGTAAGGGCCGACCGGAAGAGCGCCAGCACGTTGGCCCCGAACTCCGAATCCCAGAACGGGATGATCAGCCTCGGAATCGCGAGTCCAAGCTCCTCGACGGGCATATCCCGCAGCGGCTGCAACACCACACTCGGATCGACCGGCAGCTGCACCACCTCACGGAAAAGATCGAGCTTCGTCCCGAAGTAGTGGTGAATGAGGGCCGGGTCAACGCCCGCGTCGGCGGCAATGGAGCGGATCGACGTCTTGTCGATTCCGTTGACCGAAAAAAGCTTTCGAGCACTTGCGAGGATATCCTCGCGAGTGTTTGCCCCACCCGGCCGACGGCCCGGCCGCTTTGGCGTCATGGTGTCCGACGGCGCAGGGTGGCTGCGGCCAAGCCCAGCGCCACCGCCGCGCATCCGAAGACGACTGCGATATCCCGTGCCGCCACACCCGTCAGTTCCGGGTGACTCCCCAGCTGCTGCAACGCCTCTACCGCATAACTCACCGGCATCACGTTACTGAACCACTGCAGCCATTCCGGCATTGCCGCGCGGGGGACCAGAATCCCGCAGAGCAGCAGCTGCGGAATCACCACCACCGGCATGAACTGCACGGCTTGAAATTCGGTGCGCGCGAACGCGCTACACAGCAAGCCAAGACCGACACCGAGAATGGCGTTTCCGATGGCGATCAGGAAGACCCATTGCGCGCCGGCCGCGGTGGTGAGATCCAGCAGCCCGTAGGAGACCAGGCAGGCGATCGTGGCCTGGGCCGCGGCCGCCAACGAGAAGGCGGTGCCGTAGCTGGCCAATAGGTCGAACCGCCTTAGGGGAGTGGTGAGAATGCGTTCCAGGGTCCCCGAAACCCGTTCGCGCTGCATCGATATCGAGGTTATGAGGAACATGACCACGAACGGGATGAGCCCAAGCACGAACAGACAGGCGATGTTGAACGGCGATGGGCGGTTCGGGAGAGTCGGCAGGTCCCGGTAGAGGAAATACAACAGGGTGATCAGCACGCTGGGTACGACCAGGATCATCGCCAAGCTGCGATGATCGGCGCGAAGCTGTCGCAACACGCGTCCGGTGGTGGCCACATAACCGTTGGCGTACATGGGATTCCGCTCCGTCTCGCCGCTACGCGGCCGTAGTTTCGGTGCGTCGGATAACGGCGAGAAACGCCTCTTCCAAGCCATCGCATTCCGTATCGCGGCGCAGCTGCAGGGGTGTGGTGTGGGCGAGCACGCGGCCCTCGCGGATAAGCACCAGGTCGCCACAATGATCGGCCTCGTCCATGACATGACTGGAGACGAGAAGCGTGGTGCCACCCGCCGCGAGGCCTTCGAACTGTTCCCAGAGCTCTGCGCGCATCACCGGGTCCAGGCCCACCGTGGGCTCGTCGAGCACCAACAGCTCGGGCCGGGTGACCAGTGCACACGCGAGCGAGACACGTCCGCGTTGTCCACCCGAAAGATCGCCGCAGTAGGCCAGGCGATGTGACCGCAATCCGACGGCATCGAGTGCCGCATCGGCGTCGGACTTGCTGCGACCGTATAGCGCGGCAAAGTACCGCACGTTATCGATCGACCGTAGATCGTTGTAGATCGTCGGATTCTGCGTCACGTAGCCGATGCGGTGCCGCAGGGCGGGCGAGCCCGCCTCCAAACCTAGTACGCGGACTGTCCCTGACTCGATGATCTGGGTGCCTACAACGCAGCGCATCAGCGTTGTCTTACCGCATCCGGAGGGCCCCAACAGTCCCGTGATGGTGCCGCGGCCGATCCGTAGCGACACATCGTCAAGGGCTTTGAAACCGCCGCGAACCACGCGGAGACTCTCGACCTCGATGACGGCCTGATGCCGACCATTGGTTAATTCACCACCCAATGAACTCATCATGTGATGAATAATGGACCCGGCCGATCCGACTGTCAAGGACAATCGTGGAGTGAGCGCCCAGATCCTGACGACCCATCCGATAAAGGCCGCGCAGCGCCTAATCGGAGCAGTCATCGAATCTCGCGGGGTGCGTGCGGTCATCGTCGAGGTGGAGGCATACGGCGGGGTGCCAGATGGGCCGTGGCCCGATCCCGCCTCACATTCGTTTCGCGGACCGACCAATCGCAATCGGGTGATGTTCGGACCCGCGGGCCGCCTGTATGTATACCGAAGCCATGGAATTCACCTGTGCGCCAACGTGGTCTGCGGCCCGGACGGTACCGCCGGCGGAGTGCTGATCCGCGCCGCCGCGATCATCGACGGCGCACCCGTGTGTTGGGAGCGGCGGCCCACCGCTCGCGACGATGCGGGTTTGGCCCGCGGGCCAGGAAATCTGGGCGCCGCCCTCGGAATCACACCGGAGGACAACGGCGTCGACGTCTTCTCCGCTTCCAGCCCGGTACGGATCACGTTGAACCGGAAACAGCAGGCGCTCTCCGGGCCACGGGTGGGTGTCAGCGTGGCGGCGGACCGTCCCTGGCGGTTCTGGCTGCCCGAGTGTCCGGAGGTTTCCGTGTACCGGCGTAGCCCCCGTGCTCTACCACCGTCGCCGATGATCTCATCGGTAGCGCGGGACCGGACTGGGAAGAGCGGTACCCGGCGCACAAAACCCCATAAGGGATAATCGATGCCGTGGTTTCCAACATTCTCGACGAGCTGACCTGGCGCGGCCTTATCGCGCAGACGACGGACCGTGACGCGCTCGCGGCCGATATCGCGAAGGGACCGATCAGCGTTTACGGGGGTTTCGATCCCACCGCCGCGAGTCTGCACGCAGGGCATCTGGTGCCCCTGCTCACCTTGAGCCGATTCCAGCGGGCGGGCCACCGGCCCATCGTGCTGGCCGGGGGAGCGACGGGCCTCATCGGAGATCCGCGCGACACCTCCGAACGCAACCTGCACGGGGCCGACCTCGTCGCCGAATGGGCCGACCGAATTCGCGGGCAGCTGGAGCGGTTCGTCGAATTCAACGACACGCCAACCGGAGCCATCGTCGCGAATAACCTCGACTGGACCGGCCAGCTCACCGCCCTGGAATTCCTGCGCGATCTGGGCAAGCACTTCTCGGTCAATGTCATGCTCGAGCGCGACACGATTCGCCGACGCCTGGACGGCGATGGCATCTCCTACACCGAGTTCTCCTACATGTTGTTGCAGGCCAACGATTACGTGCAGCTGCACCGCAAGTACGGCTGCTCGCTGCAAATCGGCGGTTCGGATCAGTGGGGCAATATCGTGGCCGGAGTTCGGCTGGCTCGCCAGCAAGACGGCGCGGCGGTGCACGCCTTAACCGTTCCGCTGGTGACATCGGCCGACGGCGCCAAGTTCGGTAAGTCCACCGGCGGCGGGAACCTCTGGCTCGACCCCGAGATGACGAGTCCGTACGCCTGGTACCAGTACTTCATCAACACTGCCGACGCCGACGTGGTGCGATACCTGCGCTGGTTCACCTTCCTGTCCGCCGAAGAAATCGGCGAGCTGGCGACGTCGACAGCGGAACGGCCACACGAGCGTGCCGCTCAGCGTCGATTGGCCGTCGAGGTCACCACCCTGGTGCACGGCGAAAGTGCCACCCAGGCTGTCGAACTCGCCAGCGGAGCACTATTCGGTCGCGGCGAGCTGGACCGGCTCGACGAGGGCACACTGACAGCGGCCCTCACCGAGGCCGGCAACGGAGAGCCCGCCCGGCTCGCGGGCGGCGAACCCGACACCATCGTGGATCTTCTGGTGAGCAGCGGGCTTTCGGATAGCAAGGGTGCCGCACGCCGCACCATCAAAGAGGGCGGCGTCTACGTCAACAACACCCGGGTTGACGCCGAGGACTGGACTCCGACCGATAGCGACTACCTCACTGGCGGCTGGCTGGTACTTCGCCGCGGAAAGCGCAACATCGCAGGAGTTCAGCGCATCCGCTAGATTAGTTCCATTGGGGCTCAACGGATTCCTTCACCTTGCCATCCTCACCGAAAATGAGGAAACGGGTGAATGCCCGGGCGAACCACCGATCGTGGGTGACCGCGACGACAGTGCCGTCGAAGGCCGCCAACGCATCCTCCAGCGCCTCAGCCGAATGCAGGTCCAGATTGTCGGTCGGCTCGTCGAGTAACAGCAGGGTGGACCCCATCAACTCCAAGAGCAGGATCTGAAAGCGGCCCTGCTGGCCGCCGGACAGCGAGCCGAAGGTCTGCTCGGCCGACCGCGCCAGCCCGTAGCGGTCCAGGATCCGCGATGCCTGCTCTCGCCCATGCCCCGCGCGCCGCTCATCCCCGTGATGCAGGATGCCCAGCAGCGTCCGATCCATCAGCCCCTCGTGATGGTGCGTCTGCGCAAACCAGCCGGGACGGACCCGCGCCCCCAGCCGTAGTTGACCGTCGTGCCGCACGGGTTCGGGAATCATGTCGCCCACCGGCAGCTGATCCGGTTCCGGGTCAGTGCCGCCACAGGCCAGCAGGCGCAGGAAATGTGACTTGCCGGTGCCGTTGCCGCCCAGCACCGCCACTCGATCTCCGTACCACACTTCGGCATCGAACGGCCTTGTGAGACCGGTCAATTCAAGACTCTCCGCGATCACGGCACGCTTGGCGGTGCGACCGCCGGCAAGGCGCATGCGAACGTTCTGCCGCAGCGGCACCGCTTCGGGCGGCCCCGCCTCGTCGAATCGGCGTAGCCGAGTATCGGCGGCCTGCAGCCGGCTGGCCATATCGGAGTTGTAGGCAGCTTTCTGCCGGTACATCAACACCAGATCGCGCAGTGCCGCCCGCTGTTCGTCCCAGCGACGGCGCAACTCGGCGAGTCTGGCGTTCCGGTCCGCCCGGGCCTGGTGATACGTCGCGAACGAACCCGGGTGCACCCACAGGGTCGACCCGGACCGCGTGGGCTCCAAGGTGGCGACCTGGCCGGCCGCCCGGTTGATCAGCTCCCGATCATGGCTGACGAACAACACCGTCTTGGGCGACTCCGCGAGTCGCTCCTCAAGCCAGCGTTTCGCCGGCACATCGAGATAGTTGTCGGGCTCGTCCAGCAGCAGCACCTCATGCGGCCCGCGCAGCAGCGATTCGAGAACCAGACGTTTCTGCTGGCCACCCGAGAGCGTGTTGACACCGCGAAACCTGGCCAGGTCAAACGGAATTCCCAGCGCGGCCATGGTGTGCACATCGCACTCGGTCTCGAACTCATAGCCGCCGACATCGGCCCAGTCGGCCAGCGCCTGTGCGTACTTCAGCTGATCCTGCTCGCTATCGCGCTCCATCAGCGTCAGCTCGGCTCGGTCCAGGCGGTCGGCAGCCAGCCTGATTCGATCGGGTGCGACCGATAGCAGCAGATCGCGGACCGTCGAATCGTCTCGAACGGAACCGATGAACTGCCGCATCACGCCAAGCTGACCGCCGCGGGTGACGGCCCCGTCGTGTGGGTCGGTGTCGCCCGCGATGATCCGTAACAACGTCGTCTTACCGGTCCCGTTAGGGCCGATCAGCGCGGTTTTGCTGCCCTCGCCGACCCGCAGGCTCACATCGTGAAGTAGCGCTCTGCCGTCCGGGAGGTGGTAGCCGATGGCATCGAGCTGCACATGGCTCATACGGCTAAGTCTGCGCAACCCGCCGTGTTGAGTGCCACCGAATTTCCGAGGTTGGCCCCCGTACCGGCATACTCGCGCTGTAACCGATGGTCTTCACGCATGCGGCTCATCGATAGAAGGAGGCGCCCGTGGGGCAAGACGCCAGCCAGCGAGGTCCCAGGCAGCAGGGGCCCAAGAGGCAGGGGCCGAGTCGGCCTGCGCGCGATTCCGGCGCCCGGCGCGACGACCGCGGTGGCGGCCCAGCGCGGCCGCATCGGTCCGATGAGCGCGGCCGTCCCGGCGCTGGCGACGAGCGTGGCGGCAGCCCCGCACAGCCGCGCCGGTCGGAAGATCGCGCCGGCGACCGTCCCAGCAGGCCCCGTCGCACCGACGACCGCTCCCCGAGGGGGCAGATACAGCCCTCACAAAACTTCGGCCCGCATATCCCCGATGAGGTAGTGGCCAAGCAGCTCGCTCCGGACGTGCGAGCTGAGCTGCGGACACTCGATAAGAACACCGCGGACACGGTGGCCAGGCACCTGGTCACCGCGGGCAACCTGCTCGACGAGGATCCGCAGGCCGCGCTGGATCACGCGAAGGCCGCCAAGACCCGCGCCGCTCGCATCGCGGGCGTCCGCGAAGCGGTCGGCATCGCCGCATATCACTGCGGAGACTGGGCGCAGGCGCTGTCTGAGCTGCGTGCGGCCCGTCGAATGGGCAGCAGGTCGCCACTGCTGGCATTGGTTGCCGACTGCGAACGCGGAGTGGGTCGGCCGGAACGCGCCATCGAACTCGCCCGCAGCGATGAGGCCAAGGCACTCACCGGTGATGCCGCCGACGAACTGCGCATAGTCGCCGCCGGAGCGCGCGCCGATCTGGGACAGCTCGAGCAGGCGCTGGCGGTGCTCTCCACTCCCGCACCCGATCCGACGCGCGTCGGCGAGATCGCAGCGCGGCTGTTCTACGCGTACGCCGATATTCTCCTGGCCCTGGATCGCAAACCGGAAGCGGTGCAATGGTTCCTACACGCCGCCGATGCCGATGTCGAGGGTCACACCGACGCCGAGGATCGGGCCGCCGAGCTTGCCTGACACACTCGCCAACTCGTACGACTGCCTGCTCCTAGACCTCGACGGCACCGTATTCCGGGGCTCCGAACCCACCCCGAATGCCATCGCAGCATTGGCGGCTGCCGGCGACGCGCGGCAGCTGTATGTCACCAACAACGCCAGCCGGTCCGCACCTGAGGTGGCCGAACACCTCATCTCATTGGGTTTCACGGCGATCGCCGGTGACGTTGTGACGAGCGCTCAAAGTGCAGCGAGACTGCTCGCGGAGGCACTCCGGCGCGATGACACCGTCCTGGTCGTAGGCACCGAGGCACTGGCCGCCGAGGTATCGGCGGTCGGCCTTACGCCCGTGCGCACCTTCGATAAGGCGCCGCGCGCCGTCGTGCAGGGGCATTCACCCGATACCTGCTGGACCATCCTCGCCGAGGCCGCACTCGCCATTCGGTCGGGTGCCTACTGGGTGGCAGCCAATATCGACGCAACCCTGCCCACCGAGCGCGGTCTACTACCTGGAAACGGGTCGATGGTCGCCGCACTGCACACTGCCACCGATGCCGATCCGGTTGTGGCAGGCAAGCCCGGACGCGCGCTGATGGAGGATGCGTTGGCACGCGGCAATTTCGCGCGCCCGCTAGTTGTCGGCGACCGCCTCGATACCGATATCGCCGGAGCCAATGCCGCGGGCCTGCCCAGTCTCATGGTGCTCACCGGCGTGAACGACGCCATCGACGCGATCTGGGCCGATACCGCGCATCGACCCACCTTCTTGGGGACGGATCTGAGCTCCCTGCACCTCCCAGAGACCGATGTGCGCATCGAACCCAAGGGTTCCTGGCAGATCACGGTGGATGCAGACCAGGTTTCGGTCGCATCACTCGACAGCACGGGATCGGTGCTATCGCTGGCACAGGCGTTGGCGGCCGCGGTCTGGGCTACCGGTCCCGCCCCAGCGATCCGGCCCGTCGTGGCCACGGACGACCTGGCCGAACAGATCTTGCAGCAGCTTTCCGCCGGATAGTGTGTCGCCGGCCCTGCGGCTCGGGGCCCATCAACTAGCCTTGACCGCGATGACCACTCCGAACGATGTCGCCCGCCACACCTCCGGCCCCGACCCTGATGCGGTCAGGTCGCAGGTGCAGGCCCTGCTGGGTCAGCTCGGCCCGCCGGCCGGACCAGAGGGCCAGAGCGAGCTCGATCTGGAGACCCAGGCACAGGTTCTGGAGCAGGCACATGACGTTCTGGTCCGAGCACTGGAATCCGCGGAGAACGGATAGCCATGGCCCGGCACGCCAGGGTCGACGCCGAGTTGGTGCGCCGTGGGCTCGCTCGCTCTCGCCAACAGGCGGCCGAACTCATCGACGCGGGGCTGGTCCGTATCGACGGTATCCCCGCCGCGAAAGCCGCCACCGCGGTGTCGGCGACGGCTTCTCTTGTAGTGCAAGGGGAATCCGACGAGCGATGGGTCTCGCGCGGTGCCCACAAACTCCTCGGCGCGCTTGATGCCTTTAGTCCACAGGGACTTTCCGTCGACGGCAGACGGTGTTTGGATGCGGGCGCCTCGACGGGTGGTTTCACCGAGGTGCTGCTGCGCTCAGGCGCCCGCGAAGTGGTCGCTGCCGATGTCGGGTACGGACAGCTGGCCTGGTCACTTCAGTCCGACGACCGAGTCACGGTTCTCGATCGCACCAATGTGCGCACCTTGACGCCGGAACTGATCGGCGGAGCTGTCCAACTGATCGTCGCCGACCTGTCCTTCATTTCACTCGCGCTGGTGCTTGACGCGTTGATTGCCTGTGCCACAACGGATGCCGATATCGTGCCGATGGTGAAGCCTCAGTTCGAGGTGGGCAAGGAGCTCGTTGGCGCGGGAGGCGTGGTGCGCGATCCGCAGCTGCGCACCGATACCGTCGTGTCCGTCGCCCGTCGCGCCCAGGCACATGGTTGGCATACCGCCGGTGTAACCGCCAGTCCGCTACCTGGGCCATCCGGAAACGTCGAGTACTTCCTGTGGCTGCGGAACACAGATTCAGGCCTGGACCTCGAGGCCGCCGTCACCGAAGCCGTCGCAAAGGGACCCCAGTGACCGAACGCAAGATTCTGCTTGTCGCACACACCGGACGCGATGAGGTAACCGAAACCGCCCGACGCGTGGCGAAAACACTGGGGGAGAACGGTATCGCGCTCCGGGTGCTGACCGCAGAGGCCATCGATAGCGGCCCCGTGCACCTGGACCCCGCCGAGTTCCGTTCCCTCGGTGTGGATGTCGAGGTTGTCGATGCGGATCAGGATGCCGCCACCGGCTGCGAGCTGGTGTTGGTACTGGGCGGGGATGGCACCTTCCTGCGGGCGGCCGATCTGGCGCGCAGCGCTACCGCACCCGTACTCGGCGTCAACCTGGGCCGTATCGGATTTCTCGCCGAGGTCGAGGCCGAGGCGATCGACGCCGTACTCACTCACGTGGTGGAGGGCACCTACCGCGTCGAGACACGCATGACACTGGACGTCCAGGTCCGCATCGGTGGTGAGATAACCGAGCGCGGCTGGGCGCTCAACGAGGTGAGTATCGAAAAGGGCCCCCGACTGGGCGTGCTCGGAGTGGTGTTGGAGGTGGATGCCCGTCCCGTGTCGGCCTTCGGATGCGATGGGGTGCTCATCTCGACACCCACGGGTTCTACCGCCTACGCATTCTCGGCTGGCGGACCGGTCGTGTGGCCCGATCTGGATGCGATCCTGGTGGTGCCCAACAACGCTCACGCCCTGTTCGCTCGGCCGATGGTGACCAGCCCCGCTGCCACCGTGGCCGTCGAGATCGAGGCCGACGGACATCACGCGCTGCTGTTCTGTGACGGCCGCCGCGAGATCCGGGTACCGCCGGGTGGACGGGTCGAGGTGGTGCGCGGCCATCAGCCGGTGCTGTGGGCACGTCTGGACAGCAACCCGTTCGCCGACCGAGTGGTGCGCAAGTTCCAGTTGCCCGTCAAGGGTTGGCGGGGACGGTAGCCGTGCTTACCGAGATTCGCATCGAGTCCCTTGGCGCCATACCCTCTGCTACCGCGGAATTCGACAGCGGACTGACCGTGCTGACCGGCGAGACAGGTGCCGGCAAGACGATGGTGGTCACCGGTCTCCATCTGCTCGGTGGTGCTCGCGCCGACGCCAACCGGGTGCGCGTGGGCGCCGACCGCGCCGTCGTCGAGGGTCGATTTCTCACCGTCGACCCGCTTGGCGCCGAACCCGCGGAGGTCACCGACATCCTGGACTCCTCAGGGGCGCAACGCGACGATGACGGCAGCGTGATCGCCACCCGATCCGTCACCACCGACGGCCGCTCGCGGGCGTACCTCGGCGGGCGCAGCGTGCCCGCCAAATCGCTGGCCGGCTTCACCGCGGGACTGCTCACGGTGCACGGCCAGAACGACCAGCTGCGGCTGATGCGCCCGGACCAGCAGCTTGCCGCGCTGGACAGGTTCGCCTCGGAAGGTCCAGCCGGCATCGAGGCGCTGCTCACCACATATCGCAAGCGGCGCGAGGAGTGGCTCACCGCGCGGCGTGATCTCATCGACCGCACCCACCGGGCCCGCGAGCTGGCTCAGGAAGCCGATCGACTCGGGTTCGCGCTCAACGAGATCGACGCCGTCGACCCCAAACTGGGGGAGGACGACCAGCTCACCGCCGATATCCATCGCCTCTCCGAGCTCGATGCGCTGCGCGATGCCGCAGCCTCGGCTCGTAGCGCTCTCGCCGGCGCCGACGACGCTGATGGTGGATCCGATTCGGCGATCGATCGCATTGCGAAGGCCAAGGCACTGCTGGAGGGAACCGATGAAGCGGCCCTGCGGACCCTGGCACCTCAACTGGCCGAGGCGCTGGCCGTGGTCAGTGATGTCTCCCGTGAGCTCACCGCCTTCACCGATGAATTGCCCAGCGATGCAAGCACGCTCGAGGGAAAGCTGGCACGCCAGGGACAGCTTCGCACGCTGACCCGTAAGTACGCCGCCGATTTGAACGGGGTGATGGCGTGGGCGCAGGAGGCGCGCAGCAGGCTGGCCGAGGTCGATACCTCCGAGGAAACTCTAGCCGCCCTCTCACAACGCGTGGATCGACTTGCCGGTGAGCTGGCGGCCGCCGCAACGGGTCTGACCAAGGCGCGCACGAAGGCCGCCAAGGCGCTGGGCAAGGCCGTCACCGGCGAGCTCGCCGGCCTGGCGATGGACCGGGCCGCATTCACCATCGCCGTCGAACCGATTCCGGCCAGGGCGGATGATTCGGCGCCGCTGCAACTGTCGCCTGGACAGGCCGTGCACGCGGGGTCATCGGGTACCGACGCCGTCGAGTTCGGTTTTGCCGCGCATCGCGATAACCCGATGCTGCCGTTGGCCAAGAGCGCCTCCGGCGGTGAGCTCTCGCGCGTGATGCTGGCGCTCGAGGTGGTGCTCGCCGCCTCGACCGCCGGAACCACCATGGTGTTCGACGAGGTCGATGCCGGTGTGGGTGGCCGCGCGGCGGTACAGATCGGGCGACGGCTCGCCAAATTGGCGCACACCCATCAGGTCATCGTGGTGACCCACCTGCCGCAGGTGGCCGCCTTCGCGGATATCCACCTCACTGTTGATCGGGTGAACAGCAAGGGCAGCGGTGTCCGACGCCTTGATGACGAGGACCGGGTTGCCGAGCTGGCTCGGATGTTGGCCGGTCTGGGGGACTCCGACACGGGCCGGGCGCACGCCCGCGAGCTACTCGACGCCGCCCGTTCCGAGCGCGCCTGAACCCGTCGCTCCGGGGAAAAGCGGGGGTGACGGGAGTGACTAATGTGACAGGTGTTACGGCGCGCCTCCACAGCCTCAGCAGGCCCTCGGGCCATCATGACCTGTATGAACTTGACCACGATGCTCACGCGAAGCAGCAGCTCTCGACCCGGCATCGTCGGAACAGTGCGCACCGACAAGGACATCAACCGGCTGCTACAACGCCTGAACCCGGGTGATATCGCCGTCATCGACATTCTCGATCTGGACCGCGTCACGGCGGATGCTCTGGTCGACGCTCGCGTCAGCGCCGTGGTGAATGCCTCGCCATCGATCTCCGGGCGCTACCCGAATCTCGGACCCGAGGTGCTGGTCGCCAACGGCATCACCCTGATCGACAGCATCGGTCCGGAGGTCTTCAAAAAAGTCAAGGACGGCTCCACGGTTCGGGTACACAACGGCGGCATCTACAGCGGTGACCGCCGACTCATCGCGGGGACTCCGCGCACCGACGCGGACGTCCACGATCTGATGACTGAGGCCAAGACCGGTCTCGTGGCACATCTGGAAGCGTTCTCCGGTAACACCATCGAATTCATCCGTAGTGAAAGCCCGTTGCTTATCGACGGCATCGGCATCCCCGACGTCGACATCGACCTGCGCAACCGGCACGTCGTTGTCGTGTCCGATGGCGTGGGCACTGCCCAGGACCTGAAGAATCTCAAACCGTTCATCAAGGAGTACCAACCGGTTCTCATCGGTGTCGGTGGCGGTGCCGATATCCTGCGCAAGTCCGGGTATCGGCCGCTCATTGTCGTCGGCGATCCGCTGCTGATGAGCACCGATGTTCTGAAATCCGGTGCGCAGGTCGTCCTTCCGGCCGACGCCGACGGACATGCGGCCGGGCTCGAACGCATCCAGGACCTCGGAGTTGGGGCTGTGACCTTCCCTGCGGCAGGTTCGGCCGCCGACCTGGCATTGCTGCTGGCCGATCATCACGGGGCATCGCTGATCGTCACCGTCGGGCATACCGCATCCATCGAGGAGTTCTTCGATCGCGAACGCCAGCTGTCCAATCCATCGACCTTCCTGACCCGACTCAAGGTCGGCGCCAAGCTCGTCGACTCCAAAGCTGTTGCGACGCTGTACCGCAACCGATTCTCGGGCGGTGCGATCGCATTGCTGATCCTCGCGGTGCTGGTGGCCGTGATCACCATGCTGTGGGTAACCAGCGCAGGCGACAGCGCGGCCGAATGGCTACTCGCCTACTGGAACCGGCTCACGGTCTGGGCGCAGAACCTAGTCAGCTGACGAGCCCGCCACATTCCATAAGGGACCACACGTGATTACCCTGCGCCAGCACGCAATATCCCTAGCCGCGGTGTTCCTCGCCCTCGCGATAGGCGTTGTACTCGGCTCCGGCCTGCTCAACGACACCCTGCTCTCGGGCCTGCGTGAGGACAAACGCAGCCAGCAGCGGCAGATCGAGGATCTGAATCAAGACAAGAACGCGCTCAATGAGAAACTCAACGCGGCAAGCAATTTCGATGCCACCATGGCACCTCGCATGCTCTCCGGCGCCCTGAACGATCGCAAGGTGGTCCTGATCACCACCCCCGAGGCCGACCGCTCGGACGTGGAGGGGATCGCACAACTGATCTCCACGGCAGGCGGGGCTGTATCGGGCCGGATCGGATTGACGGATCAGTTCACCGACGCCAACCAGGGCGAACGGCTGCGCACCATCGTGAATTCATCGATCCTGCCCGCCGGAACGCAGCTGCGCACCGATGCCGTCGACCAGGGATCGCAGGCGGGTGACCTGGTGGGCATCGTGCTGCAGATCGCACCGAACCGTCCAGAAGAGCCGGCACCGCCGGTAACCGATATGCAGCGGGACACCGCGCTGTCGGCGCTGCGTCAAAGCGGATTCATCACCTACACCGATGGGCAGGTGTCGGCGGGGAATCTCGCGGTGGTCGTGACCGGGGGAGCACTGCCCGACGACGCCGGGAACAAGGGCTCGACCGTCGCGCGCTTCGCTGCCGCACTGGACCGGCGCGGCTCCGGCACCGTGCTGGCCGGACGCAGCGGATCAGCCAGCGGTATCGCGTCGATCGCGGTCACCCGGGCCGACGGATCCATGGCCTCGGCGGCCAGCACGGTCGACGATATCGAGATGGCGTCGGGGCGCGTCACCACCGTCCTCGCGCTGCGTGAACAGTCCGACGGCCACTCGGGCCGGTACGGACTGGGCCCCGGTGCTACCGCCATCACGGTGCCGTAAAACACGGATCAAGCTCACACTGCGCGGCGTGTTCAGTGCCGGCTGTCGGCGTCTTTGTTAGGGTGAGGTTCCGTGGGTCAGCAGGGCCCCGAGCAATCAAGAATTGCCCTGCGCAGTCGTCACGGGAGTCTTCTTGCCAGCTCTACGCAAGCATCCTCAAACCGCTACCAAGCATCTCTTTGTCAGCGGCGGAGTCGCCTCCTCGCTGGGCAAGGGTCTGACCGCCTCCAGCCTGGGGCAACTCCTCACCTCGCGCGGTTTGCAAGTGACCATGCAGAAACTCGATCCGTACCTCAACGTGGATCCGGGCACCATGAACCCGTTCCAGCACGGTGAGGTGTTCGTCACCGAGGACGGGGCCGAGACCGATCTCGACGTCGGGCATTACGAGCGCTTCCTGGACCGCAACCTCTCCGGATTTGCGAATGTCACTACCGGACAGGTCTATTCGGCGGTCATTGCCAAGGAACGGCGTGGCGAGTATCTCGGCGACACCGTCCAGGTGATTCCGCATATCACCGATGAGATCAAGCGTCGCATCCTGGCGATGGCCGAACCCAACGAAAAGGGACAACGGCCTGACATCGTCATCACCGAGATCGGCGGCACCGTCGGCGACATCGAATCGCAACCCTTCCTGGAAGCGGCGCGCCAGATCCGCCATGACGTCGGTCGCGACAACGTCTTTTTCCTGCACGTCTCGCTCGTGCCGTACCTAGGCCCGTCCGGTGAACTCAAGACCAAGCCCACTCAACACTCCGTCGCCGCGCTGCGCAGTATCGGTATCACCCCCGATGCCCTGATCCTGCGCTGTGATCGCGATGTCCCAGAGCCGCTCAAGAACAAGATCGCGCTCATGTGCGACGTCGATATCGACGGAGTCATCTCCACACCGGACGCTCCGTCCATCTACGACATCCCCAAGGTGCTGCATCGCGAGGAGCTCGACGCGTATGTGGTGCGCCGGCTCAATCTGCCGTTCCGCGACGTCGATTGGACGGAATGGGGCGATCTGCTGCAACGAGTCCACGAACCCAGCGAGTCGGTGCGCATCGCCCTGGTGGGCAAGTACATCGACCTGCCCGACGCCTACCTGTCGGTCACCGAGGCGCTGCGGGCCGGAGGCTTCCGGCACCACACCAAGGTCGACATCAAATGGGTGCCGTCGGACGACTGTGAGACCGAGGCCGGTGCGCAGGCCGCGCTCGGGGACACCGACGGGGTACTGATCCCCGGCGGTTTCGGCATCCGAGGCATCGAAGGCAAGCTCGGCGCCATCCGGTACGCCCGTAAGCGGCGCCTCCCGATGCTGGGCCTATGCCTGGGGTTGCAGTGCATGGTGATCGAGGCGGCGCGCTCGGCGGGTCTCGCAGATGCCAACTCGGCCGAGTTCGATCCCGACACCCCGAGCCCGGTAATCGCCACCATGGCCGATCAGGTGCGGGCGGTGGCCGGCGAGGCGGATCTCGGCGGAACGATGCGTCTCGGCGCCTATCCCGCCGTCCTGGAGGCCGGCTCAATCGTCGCCGAGGCCTACGGAACGACGGAGGTGTCCGAACGGCACCGGCATCGCTACGAGGTGAACAACCCCTACCGCGACAAGATCTCCGAGAGCGGCCTCCGGTTCTCCGGAACATCGCCCGACGGACATCTGGTGGAGTTCGTGGAATATCCGCGAGATATCCACCCCTTCGCGGTGGCCACCCAGGCTCACCCGGAACTCAAGAGCCGTCCGACCCGTCCGCACCCGTTGTTCGTCGCATTCATCCGTGCCGCAATGGAATACAAGGCAGCCGAACGTCTTCCGTTGGACCCCGACAGTGAGTGACGGGGCTTCCGGGGAGGGCGAACGCCACGAGTTCGTCACCCTGGAGTCCGAGCCCATCTACCTGGGCGGCATTTTGGCGCTACGCCGTGACCGTGTTGCGATGCCCGGCGGCGGCAGTGCGATCCGGGAGGTCGTCGAACACTATGGGGCGGTGGCTGTCGCCGCCATCGACGAGAACGGTCGGATCGCGCTGGTGCATCAGTACCGCCATCCGCTCGGACACCGACTGTGGGAGCTGCCCGCGGGGCTGTTGGATATCGCGGGCGAGGACGTCCAGCAGGCGGCCGCACGGGAGCTGCTGGAGGAGGCCGGAGTCGAAGCCACCACCTGGCGGGTGCTCGTGGATGCCGCCGCTTCGCCCGGGTTCACCGACGAGGTGGTCAGGGTGTTCCTGGCGACGGGACTGTCGCATCCGGGCCGCGGTGAAAGCCATGACGAAGAGGCCGATATGACGGTGCACTGGCTGCCGCTGCCTGAGGCGGTCTCCATGGTGCTCACCGGTGATGTGGTGAATGCCATTGCCGCGGCGGGCATTCTGGCCGCACACGTCGCACTCGAGGGCCACCACTCGCGCCCCTCCGACGCCCCTTGGCCAGACCGACCGACAGCATTCACACAACGCAAGAGCAAGACGTGACTCCGGCTCTGGCCCCCGGCTCTTCGCCCGAGAGGCTCATCGCTGGGCTCCTCGATGGCGAGATCCAGTCCTATCTGGATCACCTGGACGTGGAACGCGGCGTCGCCGCCAACACCCTCAGCTCATACCGTCGTGACCTGCGCCGCTATCAACAGCATCTCGCCGAACGCAAGATCAGCCGACTGGCGGACGTCTCCGAACCCGATGTCAGCGATTTCGTCGTGACACTGCGCAGGGGTGACCCCGATAACGGCGTGCCCGAGCTGTCCGCATCCTCGGCCGCCCGCGCGCTGATCGCCGTCCGCGGACTGCACCGCTTCGCAGCCGTCGAGGGTCTGGTGCCGACGGATGTCGCCCGCGCCGTGAAACCGCCCACTCCTAACCGACGGCTGCCCAAGAGCTTGACCGTCGACCAGGTGGAGGCACTGCTGGTCGCCGCCGGCGGTGGTCCCGGCAGCGCTGCCGACGGCCCTCTCGATCTCCGCAACCGCGCACTGCTGGAGCTCCTGTATTCGACCGGTGCCCGCATCTCCGAGGCCGTGGGGCTCGATGTCGACGACGTCGACGTCCACGCCCGCTCGGCCCTGCTCTGGGGCAAGGGCGGTAAGCAGCGGCTGGTCCCGGTCGGGCGGCCCGCGGTGGAAGCGCTCCAGGCATATCTGGTGCGTGGCCGTCCCGACCTGGCACGAAGAGGACGAGGTGGCGTTCCCGCGCTGTTCTTGAACTCTCGGGGCGGGCGATTGTCTCGCCAGAGTGCCTGGCAGGTGCTCGCCGATGCCGCCGAGCGCGCGAAGATCAGCGCGGCGGTGTCCCCGCACACCCTGCGGCATTCCTTTGCAACGCACCTTCTCGAGGGCGGTGCCGATGTCCGCGTCGTCCAGGAGTTACTTGGCCATGCCTCGGTGACGACCACGCAGATCTACACCCTGGTGACGGTGAGTTCGCTGCGCGAAGTGTGGGCCGGTGCGCATCCCCGTGCCCGGTAGTAGCGATCGCATGCGCGGGTTGCCGCTACCAGACGCCGCAACCCCACTAGACTTGCCCGAATGCTGGCCGATGAGCCGCTTGCGCGAAGAGGATCAACGGTGGATCGGGAGGTGACGTGACGGACGAGGATCTTCCCGCCGAAGACACCGACCTTGATCTCACCGGGCGTCCTCACAAAGACATTCCCGAACCAAAGCCGCTGACCAGCCATGGGCTAGCCAAGGTCATCGCCATGTGCAACCAGAAGGGCGGGGTGGGTAAGACCACGTCGACTATCAATCTGGGTGCCGCGTTGGCTGGGTACGGCCGACGGGTCCTGCTTGTTGACCTTGACCCGCAGGGGGCCCTGTCGGCCGGTTTGGGAATCGCGCACCACGAGCTGGAGACCACCGTGCACAACCTGCTGGTGGAGCCCAGGGTGTCGGTGGACGAGGTCCTCATGCGCACCCGCGTCGAGGGACTGGACCTGATCCCGAGCAACATCGACCTCTCTGCGGCCGAGATTCAGCTGGTCAACGAGGTGGGCAGGGAACACTCACTGGCTCGCGCGCTGCATCCGGTGCTCGACCGCTACGACTACGTGCTCATCGACTGTCAGCCGTCGCTGGGTCTGTTGACCGTGAATGCGTTGGCTTGCGCCGAGGGCGTGGTCATCCCAATGGAATGCGCATTTTTCTCGCTGCGCGGGCTGGCGTTGCTGACCGACACCGTCGCCAAGGTGCGCGACCGGCTCAACCCGAAACTGTCGGTGTCCGGAATCGTCATCACCATGTTCGATGCCCGCACCCTGCACGCACGTGAGGTGATGGCCCGGGTCATCGAGGTGTTCGGCGATCAGGTCTTCCACACCGTCATCACCCGCACCGTCCGCTTCCCGGAGACCAGCGTGGCGGGGGAGCCGATCACCACCTGGGCGCCCAAGTCCTCCGGCGCGCTGGCGTACATCTCGTTGGCCCGCGAGGTAATCGCCCGGTTCGAATCGTGACGATTGGTTTGGACCAGGAGCCAGACGTCGCCGAGACCCACACAGATCCCGTCGTCGCCGACTCCGCGGCTCCGGAACCTGATGCCGATACTCGTGGCTTCCGGATTCGGCTCTCGAACTTCGAGGGTCCTTTCGACCTTCTGCTGCAACTGATTTCGCAGCACCGGCTCGACGTCACCGAGGTGGCGTTGCATCGGGTGACAGACGAGTTCATCGCCTACACCAAGTCGCTGGGCGATACGTACAGCCTGGATGAGGTCACCGCGTTCCTGGTGGTGGCGGCCACATTGTTGGACCTCAAGGCCGCCCGCCTGCTGCCCTCCGGCCAGGTCGAGGACAACGACGATCTGGCCTTCCTGGAGATCCGCGACCTGCTGTTCGCTCGCTTGCTGCAGTACCGGGCCTTCAAGCATGTGGCCGAGATGTTCGCCGAACTGGAGGCCGCTGCCTTGCGGTCGTATCCGCGTGCGGTGGCGCTGGAAGAGCGGTTCAGTGAGCTGCTGCCGCCGGTCCACCTCGGCTTGGACGGGGCACAGTTCGCTGAGCTCGCGGCGGGCGCGTTCACGCCCCGGCCGGTGCCGACGGTGGGGCTGGGACACCTGCATGTACAGCGCGTCTCGGTGCCCGAACACGCCAAACGGATGGTCGAATTACTCTCCGGACGTGGTGCAGGACAGTGGATGACGTTCACCGAGCTGGTGGCCGAATGCTCGGCGCCCATCGAGATCGTTGCCCGCTTCCTGGGCGTGCTCGAGTTGTACCGGTCCAAGGCGGTACTATTCGAGCAATCTGAACCGCTTGGACCGCTCCAAGTTTCGTGGACCGGTGAGCGTCCGGCGCAGGATGATCTGGAAAAGGCAGTGGACTACACATGAGCGAGCAGACGACCTCGGTCGAGGGGTCAGGGGAGTCCACCGAGCTCGACGACCCCGTCGATTCCGGTGAAGAGCGTCGCGAGGACGAATTCGTCCCGATGTCCGATGACGAACTGACCAGCACCCTCGAAGCGCTGCTGCTCGTGGTGGATACACCCATCAACGCCCCGACCCTGGCTTCTCTGGTTTCCCAGCCGCTCGATCGCGTAACCGAAGCGCTGCAACGGGTTTCCGAGATTCTGACCGACCGCGCCAGCGGTATCGACCTGCGCGAGAGTGCCGATGGCTGGCGGATGTATACGCGCGCCCAGTACGCCCCGTACGTCGAGAAGCTGCTGCTTGACGGAGCACGTTCCAAGCTGACCCGCGCCGCACTGGAGACGCTGGCCGTGGTGGCCTATCGGCAGCCCGTGACGAGGTCGCGCGTCAGCGCTGTGCGTGGTGTCAACGTCGACGCCGTCATGCGGACTCTGCTGATGCGCGGGCTGATCGCGGAGGCGGGTACGGACGACGATTCCGGCGCTGTGATGTTCCGCACCACCGAGCTGTTCCTCGAGCGCCTCGGGCTGACCTCGCTGTCGGACCTTCCCGATATCGCACCGCTACTTCCGGATATCGACGTCATCGACGACCTGTCGCAGAATCTGGCTGAAGAACCGCGATTCGCGCGGCTGAACCGCGCGCCTGCCACTGTTGCAGCGCCCGCCTTTACTGTGGATCAGGACTGACCAATGAGCGAAGAAGAAGGCATTCGGCTACAAAAGGTGTTGTCGCAAGCGGGAATTGCGTCACGCCGGGTAGCTGAGCGGATGATCTACGAGGGCCGCGTCGAGGTGGACGGCAAGATCGTCACCGAACAGGGCAGGCGAATCGACCCGGCAACCAGCGTGGTTCGCGTCGACGGTGTGCGCGTGGTGATGAACTCCGAGCTGGTGTATCTGGCCCTCAACAAGCCCTTCGGCATGCTGTCGACGATGTCCGACGAGCAGGGGCGCCCGTGCATCGGGAAGCTGATCGAGGAGCGCGTCCGCAAGAATCAGGGCGTCCGCAACGTGGGACGCCTGGACGCCGACACCGTGGGACTGATCCTGTTGACCAATGACGGAGAGCTGACGCATCGGCTCATGCACCCGTCGTTCGAGGTGCCCAAGACCTACGTGGCAACCGTGGCGGGAACCGTCCCGCGGGGCCTGGGCAAACGGCTGCGGGCGGGTGTGACCCTGGACGACGGGCCCGTCAAGGTGGACGACTTCAAGTTCGGCGGGGAAATAGGCGGCAGAACGATGCTTCAGGTGACTCTCCACGAGGGTCGCAACCGAATCGTGCGACGCATGTTCGACGCCGTCGGCCATCCGGTATTGGAATTGGTGCGCACCAAGATTGGCGAAGTAACGCTGGGCGATCAGCGCCCGGGGAGCCTGCGCGCCCTCGGCCGTGACGAGATCGGCTCGCTGTACAAAGCGGTGGGACTGTGACGAGCGACTCGCGCGAAGAACATCGCGTACCGACCCGTGTTGTGGTCGCCATTGACGGCCCGTCCGGCACCGGCAAGTCGTCGGTAGCCAAGGAATTGGCGCGGCAACTCGGTGCCGCATACCTGGATACCGGTGCGATGTACCGGATCGTCACGCTCTGGGTGCTGCGCGCCGGCGTCGACCTCACCGACCCTGAGGCCATTGCGGCGGCAACCGAACAGGTTCCGATGTCCGTCGGCTCCGATCCCGATGTGGAGACGGCTCTGCTTGCCGACGAGGATGTTTCGGTGCCCATCCGCGGCACGGAGGTGACCGGCTCGGTCTCGGCGGTCTCAGCGGTGCCCGCGGTGCGCGAGCGCCTGGTACAGCGGCAGCGCGAGCTGGCCGAAGGTCCCGAAGCGGTCGTTGTCGAGGGCCGCGATATCGGCACCGTGGTACTGCCGGAGGCCGACGTGAAGATCTACCTGACCGCATCGGCACAGGCACGGGCACGGCGCCGCAATGCGCAGAACGTTTCCGACGGCAAGGCCGACGAATACGACCGGGTCCTGGCCGACGTCCAACGCCGCGACCACTTGGACTCCACGCGGGCGGTGTCGCCATTACGCCCGGCCGAGGACGCGGTAGAAATCGACACCAGCGAGATGACGCAGGACCAAGTGGTGGCCCACCTGCTGGAACTGGTCCAGAGCAGAGCAGGGGTATCACGATGACCGATGGCACATGGGTTGACGAAAATGATTGGGAACTGACCGAATTCGAAGACGGTGAGGAATCAGAAGAGCCGTCGGCACCGCCCGCGGTGGTGGCCGTGGTCGGTCGACCGAATGTCGGCAAGTCGACATTGGTGAACCGGATCATCGGGCGGCGCGAAGCCGTCGTCCAGGACATCCCCGGGGTGACCCGCGACCGAGTTTCCTATGACGCCCAGTGGCTGGATCACCGCTTCACCGTGCAGGACACTGGCGGGTGGGAAGCCGATGCGACCGGCCTGCAGCAGCTCGTCGCCGAACAGGCGCGCCACGCGATGTTGACTGCCGACCTGATCATCCTGGTGGTAGATGCCACAGTTGGTGCAACCTCCACCGACGAAGACGCGGCCAAGCTGCTGCGCCGCTCCGGTAAGCCAGTCTTCCTGGCGGCCAACAAGGTTGACAGCGACCGCGCCGAGGCCGACGCCGCCACACTGTGGTCGCTGGGACTGGGGGAGCCCATGGCGATCAGCGCGATGCACGGTCGCGGCGTGGCGGATCTGCTCGACCGCGTCGTTGCCGACCTGCCCAAGGTTTCCGCGCGGGGATCCGCCGAGGGCGGCCCCCGCCGCGTGGCGCTCGTCGGAAAACCCAACGTGGGCAAGAGCTCTCTACTCAATCGACTCTCCGGAGACCAACGCGCGGTGGTGCACGAGACCGCGGGGACCACCGTCGACCCGGTGGACACATTGATCGAACTCGGCGGCAAGACTTGGCGTTTCATCGATACGGCGGGACTGCGTCGCAAGGTGGGGCAAGCCTCCGGTCACGAGTACTACGCCTCACTACGGACCCATGGAGCCATCGAGGCCGCCGAGGTCGCGATCGTTCTCCTCGACGGATCGCAGCCCATCACCGAGCAGGACCAACGGGTGCTGTCCATGGTGATCGAGACCGGACGTGCATTGGTGCTCGTGTTCAACAAATGGGACTTGGTTGACGAAGACCGTCTCGACCTCCTTGAACGTGAAGTAGACCTTCAGCTTTCACAGCTGAAATGGGCACAACGCGTGAATATCTCGGCCAAGAGCGGGCGCGCCGTGCAGAAGCTCGTGCCAGCCTTAGAGGCTGCGCTGCAATCATGGGATAGACGGATTTCCACCGGTCAGCTGAATACCTGGGTCAAGGAAGTGGTTGCCGCGACGCCACCCCCGGTGCGTGGCGGGAAACAGCCGCGAGTGTTGTTCGCGACGCAGGCCACCTCCCGACCACCCACATTCGTGCTATTTACCACCGGTTTCCTCGAAGCGGGATACCGGCGTTTCCTAGAACGCAGGTTGCGCGAAAGTTTCGGTTTTGACGGAACTCCCATCCGGATCAACATTCGGATGCGCGAGAAGCGCGGACCCAAACGCTAACTGTCAATGAGATAGCAACGGGCACAAGCCAAAAGACCTCATGCACATTGCCCTCTCAGGCTCTGTTCACCGAATATTCGCGTTCACGTTGAGATCTACCCGATCCGAATCGCCCACTTTTCCGGTTTGCCGACCTAGGCTGGTTTAACCGTCTACCATCCTGCGGCGGTACCAAAACCACCTACCGAAAGGCGCAACACAGTGGCGGACACACTTACCGGAGGCCAGAAGCTGGAAGCCGGTCAAAGCCTCACGTCGAACAACGGCGCGTACTCGCTGACTCTGCAGGACGACGGCAACCTGGTCCTGAACGACGGCGGTAGCCCCGTTTGGGCCTCAGACACCAGTGGACACACCGCTGGCCACGCAGAGGTACAGGGCGACGGCAACTTCGTCGTCTACGACAACGGTGGTGGCGCGCTGTGGAGCAGCAACACCGAGGGTCGCTCCGACGTGAAGCTGGTTCTGCAGGACGACCGCAACCTGGTTCTCTACGCAGGCGCGGACTCCGTCTGGTCTTCGGGCACCCAGACCGACACCCCGGCCGCTCCCGCTGCCGAGTCTGTCGAGGTTGCTCCCGCAGCCGTTGAGACGCCGGCTCCCGCCCCGGAGCCCCGCACCTACACCGTGGTCTCGGGTGACACTCTGTGGGCCATCTCCGAGCGTTTCTACGGCGACGGCAACCAGTACCAGAAGATCGCGGATGCAAGCGGGATCTCCAACCCCGACCTGATCCAGCCGGGTCAGGTGCTGACCGTCCCGGAGTAACCACTCCGGCCTGGCAGTTCTAAGCCTCTTGGCCCCATCGGCCCCGTCGGGTTAACCCCCGGCGGGGCCGATGTCGTTCTACTCCCGCAGATAGCCGTCGGGGTGGTGGAACCGGTTGGCGCGCGGAATGCGGGACGGATCGACGTGTGCCGGCGGGATCCACCACGTTCGGCCGTCTGGGCCACGAACGGCCTGCCAGTGGCAATCCTCGGTCCCTAGCAGTTTGTGATGCTCTTCGCAGCCAAGCGTGAGATCGTCGATATCGGTCTTGCCGCCGACCGCCCACTCGTTCATGTGGTGCACCTGGCAGTGATACGCGGGCCGGTCGCACCCCGGATAGGTGCAGCCACGGTCCTTGGCGGTCAACACAATTCGCTGATCCTCGGTGGCGATCCGTTTCGTGCGCCCGAGATGGAGCGCACGGCCGTCGTCATCGAAGATCGCCAGATAGTGGTGAGCGTGGCTTGCCATCCGAATGAGATCCGGTATCGGCAACAGCGAGCCACCGCCGGTCACCACCACTCCCGCGCCCGCCTCGAGCTCCCGCAGCGTCATGGTGACTACCGCCGTCACCGGCAGCCCGCGATGGTGCCCAAGCCCACCCGAAGACAATGCGGACCGGCAGACCGCCTTGAGGGCATCATGCTGACGTTGCGCGACGGATCTCGTATCGCGTTTCGCTGCGTCAACATCGGGATCATCATCCACACAGGGTGTTTCATCGTCCGGGTTACCCGCACCCGGCGCGGCGTACTTTGCGAAGATCGCGTCAAGATAGGAGCGCAGCTCCGGGTCGAGGTCGAATGTCCCGGGCGTCATGAGGTCCGCGCCTTGGCGCCCCATGCGGAACCCGCGCCGTCGGGCGCGGTCGGCATCTTCGGTGAGGCCGCCGTCGGGGTCGAGATACGCCAGGAGCCTGTCCGCAGCCTTGCGGAGCTCATCCGGCCGGAGCGTTCCCGCGAGCTCGGCAAGCTGCTTCTCAGCGGCCACCCGGGTCTCCATATCGACGGCACGGGGGAGCCGGTCCCAGAACTGGCGAATGACCGCAATGTGATCGTGCCCGGCAGTGCCCGCACGCTGCGCCGCGGCGGTAGCCGCGAGCACCGGTTCGATCGGTTCGCCGCTTAGGGCGGCACTCGGAGCCAACTCCGCGGCATCCCGCATGCGCCTGCGCGCGTCCGAACGGGTGATCAGCAGGGCGTCGGCCAGCACATCCGCCAGATTGGCGCCACCGAATCGCCCCGGAACATGCTCGACCACAAGCTCGTTGACGATCGAATGTGTGGCCGCGGGAATTCGTCGCATAAGCGTCTCTACGTCGCGAAGAACGACGAGGCGGTCATATTGCGTGAGCGTCTGAGCATCGATTGCCTGCAGCGCATCGACAGCGGAGGCGAGCCCGGCAAGGACCTGATCTGCGTCAACGTCGATTATCGAACTCATGTTCGAATAGTAGGTCGCCACTCCGACAAGTAACCGCCAAATGTTGCGGATGATTTTGTTGTGACACAAGTGATTTCGAAGAACCGTCGTCGCGGCACCGAAACCGAGTTCGGGATCTGACTAGACCTACGGTAGGCTTCCGTCTGCCGTTAACAACGGCGGCGGGCTGTGGCGCAGCTTGGTAGCGCACTTGACTGGGGGTCAAGTGGTCGCAGGTTCAAATCCTGTCAGCCCGACCAGAGTTCTTGCAGTTGAGGGGCGGTTTCGGAGAAATCCGGACCGCCTTTTCTGCTACCCGGAGGAGCGTGGATGGCAACGTCTCACGGACATGTTGCCGGGGACCGTTCGCCCGAGCAGATCAGCGACAGCCTTGATACCGACACCGGCCTCGAGCCAAGCGACCGCAGCAGAGTGCCGGAACGTGGGAACGCCGATCCCGTCATGCCTGCCTTCTCCGCCGCGATCTGAATCGTCCGCAAGATGTTCCGGGGATCGACTGGAGTACCGAACTCGGATGCGAACACAAGTCCGGCGTCGCAGGAAGGCCGGCCTACCGCGGTGTCGGTCCAAAAGCGGGCCGGTCTCTCCCGAAACGCACCGGTGAGACCGGTCCCTCACGCGGCGCTGGCCGCACGCCCCTTCCGAAGCGTCTCCAGCAGCTCACGATACGGTCCAACGATGTAGGCGGTATCCCCGGCAGCTAGCTGCGTTTCTCGACGGGGGCGCAACCGAATTGGCCCGCCACTCCGGTTGATCGCGATAACCCTTGTTTGCGTGGATAAATCGGCCATCCGCATGCCGTCCAGCTCACTGTCCGCCTCCACGAAGACCCCACCAACGGTGAAGGATTGCCGACCGACCGAGAAGGTGCTCAGCACGTGCAGCCCCATCGCAGCACCGATAAACCATGGCGCCGCAAGATCGACGGTCGAGCGGACGTTGCCGAACCCGAACCGCTGAGCCACCGCAGTGCCCAGATTGCGGTCGAAGATCCGCAGCACCACGGGGACATCGGACCATCTGGCGCCCAACCGGTTCCGCAACACGATGCCCGTCTCGATATTGACCATATCGTCGTGGGTGAGCACCGCAACCGCCTGCGCCTCGTCGATCTGTGCTGCATCCCATGTCTGCGGCAGGCTCGCATCGCCGAATATCACCGGGATCCCCAGATTGGCGACAGTCGCCAGATACCTGTTGTTCTCGGACTGTTCGATCACGGCGACATCGTGCCCGGCGGCCTTCAAATCTTGGGCCACCCGGATGCCGAATGACCCGAGGCCAACCACGATCACATGGTTGGTGAGGTTCCGAACCTTGCGCCGTCCCGAGTTCTGGGCGATGCGCTGCGATAACAGCAGGTCCACGACGAATGCCATGACCACCGCCGTCGTCGCGATCCCAGCGAACATCAGGAAGATGCTGAATAACCTCAGCCAGGTCGGCTGGTTAGCGAAACTGAAATCCCCATAGCCCACAGTCGCGATGGTTTCGGTCGAAAAGTACAGCGCGTCCACGTAACTCATCCCAGGCCGCTGATACGTGTACCGCAGTAGCACTGTAGCCCCGGCCAACAACGCCATCGCGGTCCCCAGCGCGCGGAAAAAGATCGGATTCATATCCTCCCGGAATGCCCGTATCCCGAGCAGTAACCGTGACACTCGCGAGCGCCGCCACCGGGAAGGTGCCGTGCCCGACGTTGGCGTAATTCCCTGGGCGGCAATCTCCTCGACGGTTCCGATCATGGCTGTCCAGTCTCCGCGGCGCACCTGCAAGTCTCGTCCGGGACACGCCACCACCTGGTCGGGTGTGGGCGAGCTGTGCCCGTGCACAACGGCGACCGGAGCGAGGTCGCCGTACAACTCGCGTAACGTGCCGTCGCGCGGTGCATCAGTACCGGAAATGATGAAGTCGGTGCCGGCCGCTGAGATGGTGTGGGTGGTACGGCGCAGGCACGCCTCCACTACCGACGGAGCGGCGAGGTCGGCGACACCGAGCACCGCACCCGGCCCGCCGTCCACCGCGACGGCCTCGCGAAGTACGTCGTTGACCATACGGGTAACAACGCGCACTGTCGGGTTGAGTTGTCTTGCCAGCAGCGCAATTTCGAGGTTTTGCGCATCATCGGACCCGGCGCACACAATCGCGGCGGCACCCGCTATCCCCACCGCGCCCAGACCGTCAACACTGTCTAAAGCGGCGACGGCAACACCGGCGGTCCAGAGTTCTTCGGCGATCCGGATCGCTAGCGCGTCCTTGCCGTAGACGATGGTATGTCTCTCCACTCTTGATGACGTTAGCGCGTAGAAGGCAGCTTCACACTCCGGACCGCAAATTCGGAATTATCTTGCGGCCGAGGATGCTAAGCCGGAACGCACGGCTATCCGTGCTACACCCGCTGTACACGCCAAACAACGCGAAGAGCTGCATTCAGACGAAATCAATTGAGCCGAAACACCATCTGTCTACTGTGCGGCCATTGTCCAGCCGCCCGGATGTCCATCGGGTGTTAGAAGAAATACTAGAGGGCCTCGGCGCCCTGTTCGCCGGTGCGCACCCGCACCACAGACTCGACGGGGCTCACCCATACCTTGCCGTCGCCGATCTTGCCGGTGCGTGCGGCGGTCACGATGATCTCCACCACCTTGTCGACGGCACTGTCGTCGACAAGGACCTCGATCTTGACCTTCGGGACGAAGTCGACCTGGTACTCGGCGCCGCGGTACACCTCGGTGTGGCCCTTTTGCCGGCCGTAGCCCTGCACCTCGCTGACCGTCATGCTGGGATTGCCGGTTTGTTCGAGTTGCGTCTTGATGTCCTCGAGGGTGAATGGTTTGACGATCGCGGTGACGAGTTTCATGTCCCTCATGCCTCTCTGTTGGAGATGAGGGGGCGTCCCTCTGAGTGGGAGACTCCGGAATTCCCTATAACTGATCCGACGCCGAGCGCGACGAAATCGTATGCGCCTTCAGCGTGTTGGGATTCGTCGGCGCCAGCCGCCTCTCCCTCGTCGCTGATGCGCAGGCCAATGGTGTACTTCACGATAAAGGCAACGATAGCGGTGCCTATCGCCGAATAGAGCAGGACCGCCCCGGCGCCAATGGCTTGACGGCCCAACTGTTCTAGTCCGCCGCCATAGAACAAGCCAAGTTTGACCCCGGTGGTGCCCGCCGCCCCGGTACCGGGTGCAAGGAACAACCCGATCAACAACGTACCGATGATGCCACCGACCAGATGCACGCCCACCACATCGAGCGAGTCATCAAATCCCAGCTTGTACTTCAAACCCACCGCCAACGCACACACGATGCCTGCGATGGTGCCGATGGCAAGGGCGCCAACAACATTGACCGAAGAACACGACGGCGTGATAGCCACCAGACCGGCCACGATCCCCGAGGCCGCACCCAACGAGGTCGCATGCCCATCACGGATACGTTCGGTAAGCAGCCAGCCCAGCATCGCCGCCGCCGTGGCCACCGTGGTCGTCACGAACGTGGCTCCGGCCAAACCATTAGCGCTGGTTGCCGATCCGGCGTTAAACCCATACCAACCGAACCACAGCAGCCCGGCACCCAACATCACGAACGGCAGATTATGCGGCCGCATCGGGGTACCCGGCCAACCCTTGCGCTTACCCAAAATCAGCGCCAACACCAAACCCGCGGTACCGGCATTGATATGCACCGCGGTACCACCGGCGAAGTCGATTGCAAGAAGTTTATTGGCGATCCAGCCACCGTGTTCAGCCGATGCCTTATCGAACGCGAACACCCAGTGCGCGACCGGGAAATACACCACCGTGACCCACAACCCCGAGAACAGCAGCCAGGATCCGAACTTCAACCGATCCGCCACCGCACCTGAGATCAGAGCCACCGTGATGATCGCGAACATCAGCTGGAACGCCACAAACACCGTCGCCGGGATGGTGCCCACCAACGGCACCTGCACCGCGGCCACCGCATCAACACCACCGGCCGGATCCGCAGCCACCGCATCAGCACCGTTACCGCCGATAAGGCCCTTCAACCCGAAGAACTGCGTCGGATTACCGAACAAGTTGGATACGTCATTCCCGAACGCCAACGAGTACCCGTAGAGCACCCAAAGCACCGTGACCAGGCCCATCGCGCTGATGCTCATCATGATCATGTTGAGCACGTTCTTCGCACGGACCATGCCGCCGTAGAAAAAGGCCAGACCGGGTGTCATCAGCAGTACCAGCGCAGCGCTGGCCAACATCCACGCGGTGTCCCCGGTATTCGGGACACCCATTACTGGGAAACCATCCACTAGCGGCATTCCTCTCGACTGATCTCAGGGGCGTACGGCGTAAGAGCCGCGGCCAGAACAATGCGCAGCAGATGTGTCGAACACGGCGCGGGCGTGTTGCATCTCCGTGAAGCAATCAGCGTGAGCCGAAATTGGAACAGCACGCCGGTGGCGTTCCGCTGCTCGGCATTCTGCTGTTGATGTGCGGGAAACATGCCGGATATCGGTCGTCTCTAACGTAGCCACGTTCGTCGGCCACGAATCGGCTGCGGGCCCCTCATAGCGATAGGAACTCAATTGAGCGGAAATGCTGTCCGTCTGCAGGCAATCAATAATGTCGAGGCCTATGTGCCTCCAGCGATCAGCTTTGTGGTCGGCGAAGAGCCGGGTGAAGTGTTCGGCGCGAACGTCTTCAGCAAGGCTGTCATGCAACAGCGCCTCCCCAAGTCCGTCTTCAAATCCGTAACCGCCACTATCGAAAAGGGCGCCAAGCTGGACCCGGCCGTGGCTGACGCCGTCGCCTCAGCGATGAAGGACTGGGCACTTGAGAAGGGCGCAACGCACTACGCCCACGTCTTCTACCCGCTTACCGGTCTGACCGCCGAGAAGCATGACAGCTTCCTCGAGCCGGTCAGCGACGGTGCGACGCTGGCTGAGTTCGCGGGCAAGACTCTAATCCAGGGCGAACCGGATGCCTCCAGTTTTCCCAGCGGCGGCTTGCGCAATACCTTCGAGGCTCGCGGCTACACCGGCTGGGACGTCACCAGCCCCGCCTACATCCTCGAAAATCCCAATGGCAACACGCTGTGTATCCCAACCGTGTTCGTGTCGATGACCGGTGAGGCGCTGGACCACAAGACCCCGCTGCTGCGCAGCCAGCAGGCGATGGGCGAGCACGCCGAGCGCATCCTGAAACTGTTCGGCCACAGCAATTTCGACCACATCGTGTCGTTCTGCGGTCCTGAGCAGGAGTACTTCCTGGTGGATCGCCACTTCTTCCTGGCCCGCCCCGACCTGATCAACGCCGGTCGCACGCTGTTCGGCGCAAAGCCCCCGAAGGGCCAGGAGTTCGACGACCACTATTTCGGTGCGGTGCCCGAGCGCGTTCTCGGTTTTATGATGGATACCGAACGTGAGCTGTTCAAGCTCGGTATCCCGGCCAAGACCCGACACAACGAGGTCGCCCCCGGCCAGTTCGAGATCGCTCCGATGTTCGAGCGCGCCAACATCGCCTCCGACCACCAACAGCTGCTCATGACGACGTTCAAGACGATCGCCAAGAAGCACGGCATGGAGTGCCTGTTCCACGAGAAACCCTTCGCCGGTGTCAACGGTTCGGGCAAGCACGTCAACTTCTCGCTGGGCAACTCGCAGTTCGGCAGTCTGTTGGTGCCGGGGGATACCCCGCACGAGAACGCCCAGTTCCTGGTCTTCTGCGCCGCGGTGATCCGCGCCGTGCACAAGTTCGGCGGCCTGCTTCGGGTCTCAGTGGCCTCAGCCACCAACGATCACCGCCTCGGCGCGAACGAGGCCCCGCCGGCCATTATCTCGATCTTCCTCGGGGACCAGCTGGCCGACGTGTTCGAGCAGATCGCCAAGGGCGCGGCGACATCATCAAAGGGCAAGGGCAGCATGATCATCGGCGTCGACACGCTGCCGGTCCTGCCTACCGATCCGGGCGACCGCAACCGCACCAGCCCGTTCGCCTTCACCGGCAACCGCTTCGAATTCCGCGCACCAGGCTCGATGCAGACCGTGGCGGCACCGATGGTCACGATCAACACCATCATGGCCGATTCGCTGGACTACATTGCGACCATCCTGGAGAAGGAGGTCGCCGACGGCACCGACTTCGACAAGGCCGTTCAGCAGCTCCTCACCGACATCATCACCGAACACGGTGCGGTGGTGTTCAACGGAGACGGGTATTCGGACGAGTGGCAGAGCGAGGCTGCCGTTCGTGGTCTGCCGAATCTGAAGACCACATTGGACGCGCTGCCTGAGCTGATCAAGCCGGATGCACTTGAGCTGTTCGATAAGTACAAGGTCTTCAACGATCGCGAGATGCACAGCCGATACGAGATCAGTCTTGAGCAGTACGCGCTGACCATTCATGTCGAGGCGAAGCTGTCCTTGGAGCTGGGTTCGACCGTGGTGCTGCCCGCGGCACTGCGCTACCAGACCGAGCTCGCACAGAATGTCGCTGCGCTGAAGGCCGCCGGGATGGAACCCAGCACCACATTGCTGGAGGACGTGTCAGCTCCGATCTCCGATCTGGTCAACGCGCTTGCCGATCTACGGAAGGGAATCGAGAGTGATTCCGCGACCAGCGCGCTGGAGGAGGCAGAGCATGCGAAGAGCCTGCTGCCCGGAATGGATGCGGTGCGCGCGGCTGCTGATGTGCTTGAGGGAATAGTGGCCGACGATCTGTGGCCGCTGCCGACCTACCAGGAACTGCTCTACATCCTGTAGCGGGTGGAGTCTCGGTCGAAGGAAGGTGTTCCGCGAGCTTGTCGGAGATTTCTGGCTCGACACGATCTACTGCTTGAGCATGGCCACGGCGCAAAGCATGAATACCTGATTAGGCCCTGTAACCACTGTCACCTATTTGCTGTGGAAGCGACGGCGGTTGCCGCAGCTCAAGGCACACGATTCTCGACACACGGAGGCGCCGGCAGTTAACACTTCGGCGCCGGTCCATGAGAACGTAGTTCTCATCATGGGCACGGATAGCCATCAGTACCTCTCTTACGAGGAGTTCGGTCGGGCGTTCTTCGAGATAGCCGTCAGCGAAGCCCGGGTGAGGGCCGCGGTCGCGTCGATCGCCGGCGAACCGTTCGAGGTCGGCCCCATGGCTCAAGGGCCGGGAAAGATCGCGAAGGTGACCGCAAAAGTCCAGATCCAGGACCCGATCGTCACCCGGAACGCGGGCGACATCATCACCTTCGATATCCAGGTGCCGCTGGCCATCGATTTGCTGATCGACCTGAAGCTCGACAAGAGCCGTTTCAAGGTCGCGGGCAATATCAACTTGAAGGCCACCGCCCGCGCCGCCGCGCCGCTGCAGCTGATCATCGACGTCGCGCCGCCCGGACCCTCGGATATCACGGTGGATGTGTCCTCGACCACCATCCGTGGGGAGCTGCTGCGCATCTTGGCGGGGGTTGACCAGCTGATCAGCCGGTTCATCGCCAAGTACGTCGCCAACGAGGTTGACAACCCCAAGGCCATGGCGGCGCGCACAATTGACGTCGCACACCGACTCGATTCGGCCTGGACGGGCGTTTGATCGACCTCTCGGCCTGGGAGTCCGTCACGACGGGGGAGTCCGGCGCCGTGGTCTACCGGTCACCCGACGGCGCTCGTTATGCGAAAACGGGAAGCGTCAACCTTCTGGCGGACCTTGAGACGGACCTTCAGGCGGAGCGCGACCGGATCGAATGGTTAAGCGCTCAACACATCCCGAGCCCCACGGTGCTCGACTGGTCAACGGGGCCGAACGGTCCGGTATTGGTGACCTCGGCCGTTCAGGGCATCTCCGCCGACCAGCTCGATGCGGACGATCTCGACAAAGCCTGGCCCGCTATCGCGGACGCGGTGCGGCGGCTGCATGCGCTGCCGACGTCCGGCTGCCCTTTCACGCGAACCCTGGGCGCGATGATGGCCATGGCGCGCGCCGTGGTAGCTCGTGAAGCCGTCAACCCGGACTTCCTGCCGGACGCGGATCGTTCGGTTCCGGCGCGTGACCTCCTGGCGCGGGTGGAAAGCACTCTGCCCGAACGCCTCGGCCAGGAACAATCCGATGTGGTGGTGTGTCACGGGGATCTGTGCCTGCCGAACATCGTCATCGCGCCGAAGGACTTCTCGGTAGCCGGTTTCATCGACCTCGGCAGGCTCGGGCTCGCCGACCGGCACGCCGATCTCGCGCTCTTGTTCGCCAACTCCCGAGAAACCTGGCCCGAAGACACCCGCGCCGCCAACGCTCATGCGCGATTCGAGCAGGTCTATGGAACACGGGCCGATCCCGAGCGTCTGGGCTTTTACCTGCAGCTCGACCCGCTGACCTGGGGTTAGTATTTCACTCTTGACTTATATAATTCATTCCTTTTAATATGCGAACGTGCATGCCTTCGACATACTCGGAGACCCGGTGCGCCGGCGCATTCTGGAACTGATCCACAAGGGGGAGATGTCCTCCGGCGCCATCACCGACGTGATCCGATCAGAGTTCTTGATCAGCCAACCGGCCGTGTCGCAGCATCTCAAGGTATTGCGCAACAACGGCTTTGCCCTCGTACGTGCCGAGGGGACCCGCCGCTTGTACAGCGTTGATACCGCTCCGCTGCGCGAGGTGGACCGCTGGCTCGACACCTTCCGTAGCAACTGGACACCACACTTGGACGCATTGGCCACCGAGATCGCCCGTGGCAAGCGGCAACGCCGGACCACTGACACCCAGAAGGAGAACGCCACATGATCGATGTTCAGCACCAGCTCAACTCCGTCCGCCGCACCCTGGGCACCAAGACATTCGAGGCCCGCGCGGCACGCGTCGTGACGGTCAGTCAGACCTATGACACCGACGCAGAGGACCTCTGGGATGCCTGTACCAGCCTCGAGCGCATCCCGCGCTGGTTCCTGCCGATCGCGGGAGACTTGCGCCTGGGTGGACATTATTCGTTGGAAGGTAACGCTTCTGGCACAGTACTGACCTGCGATGCACCTCATTCGTTCACGGCGACATGGGAATGCGGCGGCATGAGCTGGATCGAGGTGACGATCACACCGGAATCCGGCGACCGGGCCACTTTCACCCTCGAACACATATCCGATATCAGCGATGACGACGAACACTGGCTGCAGTTCGGGCCGGGTGCCGTCGGAGTCGGTTGGGATTCCGGACTTCTCGGGCTGGCCGGATATCTCGCGTCGCCCGAAGACCGCATTACCCCCGAGGAGGGTATGGCGTGGGCGGCCAGCGATGAGGGGCGCGCCTTCATGGCGGGCTCCAGCGAGCGGTGGTACGAGGCCGCGATCGCCTCGGGTATGGATCCAGCGCAAGCCCGCCGCATGGCCGATCGCACCACGGAGGCCTATACCGCGGGCTGACGTGGCGCACGCCACAGCGGACGCTACTATCGGCCCATGACCACATCGGCAGTGTCGCCGGATGTACCTGGATTTGGACCCGTTACCCAAATTGCTTGGGTTACTGACGATCTCGATGCCACCGAAGGCATGCTTAGCACCGTATTCGGGGTCAAGAAATGGACGCGAATACCAGATGTGCACTTCGGCCCGGACAGTTGCACCTACCGTGGCACACCTGCTGATTTCACCGCGACCATCGCGCTGAGCTATCTCGACGACATGCAGCTCGAACTGATCCTCCCGGTCAGCGGGACGAGCATTTACACCGAGTACCTGGATCGCAATCCCACAGGGTTGCACCACGTGTGCGTGGAACCACCCGACCTTGACGCCGCGCTCGACCATGCCAAGGCACACGGCATGGAGGTGATTCAGGACGGTGTGATGCCCGGTGGCATGCGCTTTGCCTACCTGTCGGCGCCCACGGCCGCCTTGCCGTATATGGAACTGGCCTTCGTCCCGCCCGAGATACGGGCGTTCTACGACTACATCAAGAGTGAGCAGGCATGACGACAGCGATACCGGAAACCGTGGCGGTCCAAGACATCACCGAGTGGTCGGATGACGTAGACGTGCTCGTCATCGGCTTCGGCATGGGAGGCGGGTGCGCCGCCGTCTCGGCTGCCGAATCCGGTGCGCAGGTGTTCGCGCTCGAACGTGCCGCCGCCGCGGGCGGTACCACCGCGATGGCCGGCGGGCACTTCTACCTCGGCGGCGGCACTGCGGTGCAGGAGGCCACCGGGCACGCAGACAGCGCCGACGAGATGTACAAGTACCTCATAGCGGTATCGCCCGACCCCGATCCAGAGAAGATCCGGCTGTACTGCGACGGGAGCGTCGAGCATTTCAATTGGCTTGAGGCACTGGGATTTCAGTTCGAGCGCAGCTTCTACCCGGAGAAGGCCGTCATCCAGCCCAATACCGAAGGGCTGATGTTCACGGGTAACGAGCTGGTCTGGCCGTACCGCGATGAAGCAGTCCCCGCACCCCGCGGTCACAAGGTCCCCAGGCCCGGAGATACCGGCGGCGCAGGCATGGTGGTGGAACTACTCGCCCAGCGTGCCGGCGAGCTCGGCGTTCCCATCCGCTACGAGACCGGCGCCACCGCGCTCATCCTCGACGAGCAGGGCGCAGTCGTCGGTGCCACGTGGAAGCGCTTCTCCGAAACCGGTGCGATACGGGCCAAGTCGGTGATCATCGCGGCGGGTGGATTCGTGATGAACCCCGCCATGGTGGCCGAATACACCCCCAAGCTCGCCGAGAAGCCCTTCGTGCTGGGGAGCACCTATGACGACGGACTCGGCATCAGGCTCGGGGTGTCCGCGGGTGCGGACACCCGCAACATGAATCAGATCTTCGTGACCGCACCGGTGTACCCGCCCTCGGGCCTGCTCACCGGAATCATCGTCAACAAGAACGGTGAACGGTTCGTCGCCGAGGACTCCTACCACTCGCGAACCTCCGGGTTCGTGATGGACCAGCCCGAGAGTGCCGCCTATCTGATCGTCGATTCCGAACATATGGATCGCCCGACGCTGCCGTTGACACCATTCATCGACGGCTGGGAGACCGTGGCTGAAATGGAGAAAGCCCTGGGCATCCCGGCCGGCAATCTGGAGAAGACGCTGCAGCGATACAACGAGCACGCCGCCAGGGGAGAGGACCCCGACTTTCACAAGTACCCGAAATACCTTGCACCGCAGGGAACCGGGCCGTGGGGCGCATTCGACCTCACCCTTGGTAAGGCGATCTACGCGGGGTTCACACTCGGCGGGCTCCGCACTGACTCCGACGGATGTGTCCTTACCGAATCCGGGCAGGCGATATCCGGCCTCTATGCGGCGGGCGCCAGCGCGTCGAACATTGCTCAGGACGGCAAGGGCTACAGCAGTGGAACCCGGCTCGGCGAAGCCTCGTTCTTCGGCCGACGGGCCGGATCGCACGCCTCACAGCATGCATCGGCACATTGAGCAGCGCCTGTGCGCTACGTCACAAAAGAGCATCAAATGACCACGTGGCGGGATAGCTCATCGACCCCCACAAACCCGTCGCCTACGCTGTCAGCAACGGAAAGGTGACTCCAATGGCGGAGGTCTATACCAGCAACGGGCATCGGTCCGCGCCGACCGGCAAGATCCGCAAGCTGGCCAACGTCGCTCTGAACATCGACGGCACCGTCGGAAGCATCGAGTCGATGGCCGTCCAGGTGCACGATCTCACCGATCGGGTCGGCGGCATGCTCGATCACCTCGATTCGAGCCTGGAGCGCCTCGATGACTCTCTGGATTCGCTAAACCTCACGTTGAACAACCTGGCCGAAACCACTACGACGCTGGCCAGAACGATGACGAGCCTCGAAACGCTCATCGGCGTCGTGGACCCCTTGATTCGGGTGCTCAAGGTCGCGCTGTACCCGACGAAGATCGTGCTGGACTTCGCCGACGACCGGATCGCCCAGGTCGAACGCGCCTTGCATAAATAAGACGCTCCCTCGCTGGTCATCGCCCGCCGCAGCCGGCGTTCGATTAACATACATACAAGTTTGTCGGTAATGTTGAACGACTTGGATGGCCAGGTACGACGAAGGGAGTCGCCGTGAGCGACGGTTCCGATCAGCCCCGGCGGCCCCGCAAACTCGATCCGGTTTCCGCCGAGATCCAGTTCGATCGGCTCGCCGCGACCGCAGGTCAACTCCTCAAGGCCGGTACCCGGATCCTGAGTCAACGCCCCAGCGAGCGCGACCTGCGCCAAGTGGTCGCCAGGGAGATGCGCCGGTCATTCGCCGAGCTCGGACCCGCCTACGTCAAGTTCGGGCAGCTCATCGCGTCCTCCCCGGGCATGTTCCCCGAGGACCTCTCCGCCGAGTTCCGGTCGTTGCTCGATCAGGTGCCCGCCGCGAACCCGCAGACCATCCGTTCGATGCTCACCGACGAGCTCGGCGCACCACCCGAGGATGTATTTGCCTCGTTCGACGCGGTCCCGTTCGCATCGGCCTCAATCGCCCAGGTACACAAGGCAACGCTGCAGGACGGCACCTCGGTTGTCGTCAAGATCCAGCGCCCCGCGATCCGCACCCGGCTCGCGGCCGATCTGCAGATCCTCAAACAAATCGCCCGCGGTCTCGAACTCACCGAAATGGGTCGGATGTCCAACATCTACGAGGTGATGGAAGATTTCGAGGCCAACCTCGCCGAGGAACTCGACTTCACCTTGGAAGCCCAAGCCATGAGCGATTGGACGGCGGGCCTGGCAGACTCCAAGTACGCGCCGAAAGTGCGCGTACCCCAAGTTTATTCGGATCTGTCCACCGACAAGGTGCTCACCATGGAATACGTGGAAGGCATCAGGATCGACAACGCGGACGAGATCCGCGCGGCGGGATTCGACGGTCCCGCGGTAGTCAAGACTCTGATGCTCACCCTCTTCGACTCGGCATTCGCCGCGGGCACCTTCCATGGCGATCTCCACGCCGGAAACCTGATGGTGGACCCGGAAGGGCGAATTGTCTTCCTGGACTTCGGAATTGTCGGCCGACTCGATGAGCGGACCCGCAAGACACTGCGCGAGCTGATCGGCGCCCTCATCATCGAACCCGATGATGAGTCGGCCGCGCGAACGCTGATCAGACTGGGTGCCATCGACCCCGGCGCCGACCCCGCCAAGGTTGCCGAGTCGCTCCGAAAGGTGACTCGCCCCATGGGCACCTCATTGGGCAAGATCTCTTACGGCACGATCGGTCGGCAGCTCACCGCATTGGGGCGCGAACACGACGCCATCCTCCCCAAGGAGTTCATCCTGGTGGGCAAGCAGCTGCTCTACGTCGAGCGGTACACCAAACTACTTGCGCCCGACTGGCAGCCGGTGGGGGACCCGGAGATTCTCACCTACTTCGGCACCTTGATATCGGAGTACCAGCAAGCCCGCGAAGAAATCAACGACAGCAAGGACGGGCTCGGAGAATGACACGGACCGTTGGTAGTCCAGCACAGTCGACCACCCGTAATCATCGCGGAGAACGGCGAACCCAGGAGGAGCGCAGCGCCGCGATGCGTGGACGGCTACTGGACGCCACGGTGGACTGCCTGGTCAAGTACGGATACGCGGGTACGACAACCACGCGGGTGGCACAACGCGCCGGCGTCACGCGCGGTGCGCTGGTGCACCATTTCCAATCGAAATCCGAGCTGCTCGGAGAATCGGTGCGGCACTTGGCGTTCAAACAGGGGCAGGAGATTCTCTCCGAGCTGATCGCCCTGGACCGCGAAAGCGACGCCGACTTCGTCAGCCGCTGCCTGGACGCCCTCTGGCGGATGCACCAGGGGTCGATGTTCATCGCCACCATGGAGCTGTGGATAGCCGCGCGCACCGACACCGAACTATCAGCGCAGATGGATCAATTCGAATTCATCGTCATGCAGCAGTTCTCGACACTGGGCCAGTCGGTGGGCCAGACCGATGAGGAAGTTCGCGTGATCCGCAATGTCACCCTCACCGCAATGGATGCTGTTCGCGGAATACTGGTGAACAGCATGACCGCACCGCAGGAGGTCCGCGATCAACGCTGGGCGCGCGCCAAGGCGATGCTGTTGACCATCGTCGAGTCACCGACGGTCGGTGCGCCGCTCGACTCCGCGTTGCGCACGATGGACACCGGAAAGCTGACCCTGTCCGACTAGATCCCCAAAGTCGCTCCGCTCCCGCCCGGCCGACCCTAGTTCGCCTTCGGAGCGGACTCACCTGCCGCACTGGCGGCTTCCGCGGCCCGAGCTTCCTCTGCCGCGATCACCATGTTGCCGAAGAAGCCGATGAACGACGGGTCCGACAGCAGTGCCCAGTCGGGCGCCAGCAGCTTCATGTAGCGCTCGACATACAGCAGCTGCTTGGAGATCAACACCAGCTCGCGGGGCAACCGAACGTCGTACTGCTTGGCCATCGTCGCCAGCTGCTTGCCAAGCTGGCCGTACTCGATGGCCGAAAGTTTTGACTGCTGCAGGGGATTGGTGAAATCGGAGATCGTCTTGGCAGCAGTATTGGGGTCGACGGATTTACCCCGGTCGCCAATGGCACCAAGCTTGTAGATGCCCCGACTCACCGCCGCATGATCGTTCTTCACAAACAGATCGACCATGATCTCGGTGAAGATCCTCCGGCTGCGCTCGTCGATCCGGCCGACGATTCCAAAGTCCAGGAAGACGATCCGGCCGTCAGAGTCGACCAGCAGGTTCCCCGCATGGAGGTCCCCGTGGAAAAGGCCCTTGTGAAAGCCCGTCTCGAACAGCGAGTACACGATTGCCTTCACCAGCGCGACACCATCGAAGCCGGCCTTCGCCAGCTCCGCGACATTGTCGATCCGTATGCCTTCGACGTATTCCATGGTGAGTACGCGTTCGGTGGTGTACTCCCAGAAGACCTTGGGGACTCGCACCTTGTCGCCGTACTCGGTGTCGGCCAGGCTTGCCATCCACTGTTCCATGGCGTGACCCTCGGCCGCGAAATCTAGCTCCTCATTGAGGTTCTGCTCGAAGTCCTCCACGATCTCCGTGGCATTGGTGGCCCGGCCCAGATCGGTCTTGACGATCACACGCGCGAGACGACCTATGATGCGGACATCGGCGGCCAACCTGGTGCGGATCTTCGGCCGCTGGATCTTCACCACCACCCGCTCACCCGTCTTGAGTGTCGCGTGGTGCACCTGAGCGATGGACGCCGAGGCGAACGGTTTGTCGTCGAATGTCGCGAATATCGCTGCGGGATGAGCACCTAACTGCTCCCGCACGCTCTGGTGAATCAGCTGTGACGACGCAGGGGGCACCCTGTCGAGCAGCGTGCGGAACTCATTGGACAGCGTTTCGGGGAAGACACCGGGGGAGGAAGCGATGAGCTGCCCCAACTTCACGTACGTCGGTCCCATGAGTGCGAACGTCCGGCGCAGCTCGTGCGCCGCGCGCACCTCCAGCGACCTTCCACGTCGAGGCCTCGCCAGCAGGCGTGCTCCCGACCCAATCAGCCGGGTAACCGTGAGGCCAAAACGCCGGGCCTCAACCCGCAGCGGCGGTGGATTCAGCTTGACCTTCGGGCGGGTGATCTCGATATCGATCGACCCACGTACAGGTCGCGAATCCGCCGCCGCCACGGGTGATTCCGCGGTAGATTCCGAGGTGGGTCGTTGTTTCCCGTTCTCGGGCAATCCGGAAGCGAGCAGCGCCGCGTCATTGCCCGCGCCCTCGGGGGTGCTCATGAGCGCCACTGTAATACATACGAGCACAGATGTATGTAACCTGCGCTGGGTTACCGTCAAGTAGCTGTCGATTCCGAGGCAACCACCCACAGGCCTGTCGGTATCTAACCGCTATACACCTGCATTTAGTCGCAACTCCGGTCGGGATCTGCGGTAATTGCATCTTACATACACGAGGGTATGTATGTTACGTTCGGAACCGTTGGTATCAATCCACGCCAGACCATTGACAAAGGAGTCTTCGCCCATGTCCGAGCTGCACTCCAGCATCGACCTCCCGTACAGCATCGACAAGCTCTGGTCGGTGTTGCCGGACCTCAACAAGTACGACGAGTGGATGACCATCCACACCGGATTCAAGGGCGATGTCCCCGCGATCGAGGACATCAAGGTCGGCACCAAGTTCTCCGAAATCGTCACCCTGATGGGCATGGCCAACACGGTCGAGTGGACCGTGCAGGAGTTCACCCCCGCCGACGAGGTGCTGTCGGCCAAGAAGGGCTCCTTCAAGCTGGGCGGCACCGGCATGGCTGGAGTCGAGGCCATCATCAAGTCCAGCGTCGAAGAGATCGACGGCGACAACACCAGAGTGAACGTCGACTCGTCCTTCAGCGGGCAGATGCTCACCGGAGCCATCGGTACGGCCATCGACAAGGCCGTCCAGGAGGAACTCGAGAACTCCGTCACCCGCCTCAAGGAATTTCTGGCCAAGGAGCTCGGCTAACCGGACTCGTTGACCTCAACCACTTTCAACGGAGAAAGCAGGACTCATGCTCGACTGGTCACCCATTGACCTTGCGGTACGCGACGCCGTTCGCCAGTTCATCGACAAGGAGGTCAGGCCTCACGTCGACGCGCTCGAGTCCGGCGAGATGGAGCCGTACCCCGTCATCCGGAAAATGTTCGCCACCTTCGGTATCGACGCTCTCGCCAAAGAGGGCTTGCAGAAGCAGATCGAGAAGAAGAAGGCTCGCGAGGCCGCACTAGCGGCCGGGCAACCCCTCGAGGAATCCAAGAAGTCCGATGACGGGGGCGCCATGGGCATGGCAGGAGGGTCGGCCAGTATGGGATTCGTACTGACCAGTGAAATCTCCCGCGTCTGTATGGGTTTGGTCACGGGGATGGGTGTCAGCATGGGCCTCACCGTGCCGACCATCGCCTCCCGCGGCACCGCCGCCCAAATGGAGCGCTGGCTGCCCGAGCTCGTCACCTACGAGAAGGTGGGGGCGTGGGCCATCACCGAACCCGATTCGGGCTCTGATGCGTTCGGCGGTATGAAGACCTATGTCACGCGCGATGGTGAGGACTACATCCTCAACGGACAGAAGACCTTCATCACCAATGGGCCCGATGCCGATGTGATCGTCGTCTACGCCAAATTGGATGAAAAGGACCCTTCGGTCGACAAGAGGGACCGCAAGGTACTGACCTTCGTACTGGATAAGGGCATGGAGGGCTTTGCGCAGTCAAAGCCGTTCCGCAAGATGGGCATTCACAGCTCGCGCACCGGCCAGTTGTTCTTTGAGAATGTCCGGCTCGGCAAGGACCGTCTACTCGGTGAAACCGAGACCAGCGACCAGGGCGACGGCCGAGACAGCGCACGCGCGAACTTCTCGATGGAGCGCATCGGCGTGGCCGCACTGGCGCTCGGCGTCATCGAAGAGTGCCTGCGGCTCTCACTGGATTACGCGAAGACACGCACCCTGTGGGGCAAGGAGATCGCCCAGTTCCAGCTCATCCAGCTCAAGCTCGCCAAGATGGAAGTGGCCCGGATTAACGTACGGAACATGATGTTCCACGCCATCGAGAGCATGTCTGAGGGAAAGACACCCTCGCTTTCGGAAGCATCGGCCATCAAGCTCTACTGCTCGGAGGCTGCAACTGACGTCGCGATGGACGCCGTACAGCTCTTCGGCGGCAACGGCTACATGACCGAGTACCGGGTCGAACAGCTGGCGCGTGACGCCAAGTCGCTCATGATCTACGCCGGCAGCAACGAGGTGCAAATCACCCATATCGCCAAGGGCCTGCTCTCCGGATAGGGCCCAGGGTCCCAGGCCCCTGGCTACTTCGCCGAGTGTGCGTTCAAACAGAGATTCGAGCGAGATTTTCTGCGTGGACGAGCACTCGGCGAAGACGTGGCCGCAACTTCTGGCAGAGTCCGCCACGCGGCTGCGCCAGGCCATGCCACCACACCGCGTACCGTGTCCATGTGCGCAAGTCGAACACCGCCTCACGGTTCACCGAGAAGTTCTGGAAGCTGCTCGGTGCGACCACCGATAAAGACCAGAGCCAGTCACTGGCCCTCGTGGACGCCTCGAAGAAGTACGACGAGAAGGCCAAGGACCTCACCGACGAGCAGCTCACCAAGGCGGCTAAAAAACTCGACCTGACTGACGGCGTCGAGTCCAAGGACATCGGCCAGTTCCTCGCGATCGTGCGCGAGGCCGCCGACCGAACCATCGAACAGCGGCCGTTCGACGTTCAGCTGCTAGGCGCGTTGCGCATGCTCGACGGCGACGTCATCGAAATGGCCACCGGCGAGGGCAAGACGCTTACCGGTGCGATCACCGCCGCGGGATACGCGTTGGGCGGGCGCAGCGTGCACGTCATCTCCGTCAACGACTACCTAGCCCGCCGTGACGCCGAATGGATGGGACCGTTCCTGGAACGGCTCGGGTTGACGGTTGGGTGGATCACCGAGGAATCCACCGCCGACGAACGTCGTGAGGCCTATGCCGCCGACGTCACCTATGGCTCAGTCAACGAGATCGGTTTCGACGTGCTCCGCGACCAGCTGGCCATCGACGTCGACGACCTGGTGTCACCGAGCCCCGATGTCGCGGTCGTCGACGAAGCCGACTCGGTTTTGGTCGACGAGGCATTGGTGCCCCTGGTGCTGGCAGGCACGAGCCACCGGGAGGCCCCGAGCTTCGAGGTTATCGAGGCGATTCGCGACCTGACCGCAGGCGAGGACTATGAGGCCGATAACGATCGACGCAATATCTTCCTGACCGACATCGGTGCCCGGAAGCTCGAAAAGCGACTCGGGAACATCGACCTGTACTCCGAGCATCACGTCGGGACCACCCTCACCGAGGTCAACGTGGCCCTACACGCACATGTGCTCCTGGAGCGCGATGTGCACTACATCGTGCGCGACGGGGCCGTGCATCTGGTCAACGCCTCACGTGGCCGCATCGCCACCCTGCAACGCTGGCCCGACGGCCTGCAGGCAGCGGTCGAAGCCAAGGAGGGCATCGAAACCACCGACACCGGTGAGGTTCTCGACACCATCACCGTGCAGGCGCTCGTCAACAGGTACCCGCGCGTCTCCGGTATGACCGGTACGGCGCTCGCGGCCGGCGAACAGCTTCGGCAGTTCTACAAGCTGGGCGTCTCACCGATCCCGCCCAATACGCCAAACATCCGCGAGGACCAGCCCGACCGCGTGTACATCACCGAAGCGAGCAAGAACGACGCCATCGTCGCGCATATCGCCGAGATCCACGCCACCGGCCAGCCAGTACTCGTCGGCACCCACGATGTCGCCGAATCCGAGGCGCTGCATCATCGTTTGGTGCGCTCGGGCGTTCCCGCAGTCGTGCTAAACGCCAAGAACGATGCCGAGGAGGCCCGCGTCATCGCCGAGGCCGGCGCGCTCAATGTCGTCACGGTCTCCACACAGATGGCGGGCCGTGGTACCGATATCCGCCTGGGCGGCTCCGACGAGTCCGACTACGACGCGGTCGTGGAGGTCGGTGGGCTGCACGTCGTCGGCACAGGCCGGCACCGCACCGAACGGCTCGACAACCAGCTACGCGGACGTGCGGGACGTCAGGGCGACCCCGGATCGTCGGTCTTCTTCTCCAGCTGGGAGGACGAGGTCGTTGTGGCACACCTGGATTCGGCCAAACTCCCCACCGAAACCGATGATGACGGCCAGATCGTCAGCACCAAGGCCGGCAGCCTCATCGACCACGCGCAGCGCGTCGCCGAGGGCGCAATGCTCGACCTGCACGCCAACACCTGGCGATACAACCAGCTGATCGCCCAGCAGCGGGCCATCATCGCCGACCGTCGCGAGACCCTGCTGCGCACCGACACCGCACGCAAGGAGCTACAGGAGCGTTCGTCGGAACGCTACGACGAGCTGGCTGAGGAACTTTCCGACGAGCGGCTGGAACGCATCTCGCGGCAGATCATGCTGTACCACCTCGACCGCGGGTGGGCGGACCACCTGGCGTACCTCTCCGATGTGCGCGAAAGCATCCATCTGCGGGCGCTCGGACGGCAGAACCCGATCGATGAGTTCCACCGGTTGGCCGTCGACGCCTTCGCATCGCTGGCGGCCGACGCCGTGGAAGCGGCACAGCAGACCTTCGACACCGCGAATCTGGTTGACGAGGAACAGGGATTGGATCTGTCGAAGCTCGCGCGGCCGACGTCGACGTGGACGTACATGATCCACGACGACCCGCGCAAGAACGACAGTCTCTCGATCCTGAACCTGCCGGGCGTCTTCAGCTGATAACGGGCTGTCTGTTTGCGCGCGGTATCACTGCGCGGATATGAGAGGCTGGCCGGATGGGAAGCGCAGAGCCCTCCACCGGCGATGAGCCTCTTGGGCGAAGAACATCGGACGCAGACGATCGGATTCTGACGGTCCCGAACGTGCTAAGCGTCATTCGGCTGGCGTTCATCCCACTCTTCCTGTATTTGGTGCTGGTAAAGCACGCTGACGGTTGGGCTGTCGCCATCCTGATGCTCAGCGGCTTCACCGACTGGGCCGACGGCAAGATCGCCCGGCTGATGAACCAGTCGTCTCATCTCGGGGCACTCCTGGACCCGGCGGCCGACCGGCTCTACATGGTGACCACCCCGATCGCCCTCGCGATCCGAGACATTGTGCCGTGGTGGATCGTCATCACGCTGCTGGCCCGCGACGTCATTCTCACCCTCGGGCTGCCGATCGTGCGCCGGCGTGGAATCGAGGCGCTCCCGGTCATCTACCTCGGCAAGGCCGCGACCTTCGCGTTGATGTCCGCATTCCCACTCATCCTCATCGGCGAATGGGACTCGTTGTGGGGCAAGGTGATCGGCCCGTGCGGGTGGGCGTTCCTCATGTGGGGACTCGGGATTTACCTGTGGACGTTCGTGCTCTACATCGCGCAGATTGTCATGGTGGTACGTCAGCTGCCCAAAGTGAGCACATGAGATGACCGATGAGAGCAGTACCCCCGACCCGGTGCGTGGCAACGGGACACATCTCATGGGTGGTTTCGAACCCGAGGAAGGCCTGGGACACCACACCGCCAACCGACCCAAGCGCAATCCGGTGCCCTCGCTGCTGCGCACGCTGCTCTCCGATCATCTGGATGCCGGATACGCCGAGGCCGCTGCCGCCCGTCGGAGCGGAGCCATGCCGCGCTCACGCTGGGCCGAATGGGGTTGGCAGGCAATCGCTGCCATCACCATCGCCGCTGTTTTCGCGGCGGCCGTCGCCCAGACCACCCGTATCGCACCCGGCATGAAGCAAGAGAAGCAGGGGCTGCTGGTGAGCATCCGCGGTGAACAGCGCGATTCGAGCGCGCTGGAATCCACTCGTGACCGTCTGTCAGCCGAGGTGGCCGGCGCTCGACGCACTCAGCTGGAAGGCAACACACAGGGCAAGGAGCTGCTGAATCGGTTGGACCAGTTGGGTCTTGCGGCAGCGAGCACCGAGGTACGTGGGCCTGCGCTCATCGTCACGCTGGCGGACCCGGGCAGCGCCGGCGATCTGTCGGACGTCTCAAAGGAACGTGTCCCGCGCAGCCAGCAGGTCATTCTGGACCGTGACATGCAGCTTGTCGTGAACTCGTTGTGGACCAGTGGCGCAGAGGCGATTTCGGTCTCCGACCTACGCATCGGCCCGAATGTGACGATGCGTCAGGCCGGGGGAGCGATCCTGGTCGACAACCAGCCGACCAGCTCGCCGTACCGGATCGTGGCGATCGGTCCGGCCAACACGATGAAATCCTCCTTCGAACGCAGCCCGGGAATGGCCCGGATGCGGTTACTGCAGAAGTCCTACGGCATCAGGCTCACCCTCGCCACCGAAGAAGACGTGCACATGGCGCCGGCGGCCAATCGGGATGTGAAGTATGCCAAAGAAATTCCGACGGGTAACCGGTGACGTGACCCATACCGTGATGTGGAGAGGAAGTAGACGATGATCGGCATAGTCGCGCTGGCGATCGGCGTGGTTTTGGGGCTGGTGTTTCACCCGAACGTTCCTGACGCCGTCGCCCCGTACTTGCCGATCGCGGTGGTGGCTGCGCTCGACGCACTGTTCGGCGGTGCTCGCGCATATCTGGACCAGATATTCGATTCGAAGGTCTTCGTGGTGTCCTTCGTGTTCAACGTCTTGGTGGCGGCCCTGATCGTGTTCGTCGGCGACCAGCTCGGGGTCGGCACGCAATTGTCCACGGCCATCATCGTCGTACTCGGCATTCGCATCTTCGGAAACGCTGCCGCCTTGCGGCGCAGGTTGTTTGGAGCGTGAGCCGGTGACCGATTCGTCTAACGCGCCGCAAGGTCAGACTCCTTCCCCGGACCAGCCCCCGGGGAAGGCCGCAGACAGCGCTGCACACCCCGGCAAGCACGAGATGCCCAAAACGCGCCGGCCGACTACGCGCACCCAGATCACTTTCGGAGTGCTCGGCGTGGTGTTATGCGCGCTGCTCGGCCTGGCGATCACCACCCAGGTTCGTCAGACCGAATCGGGTGATGGCCTCGATACCGCGCGACCGGCCGACCTGCTGGTACTGCTCGACTCATTGCAACAGCGGGACGCCAACCTGAACAAGGAAATTGCGGACCTGCAGCAGGGCCTTATTACCATGCGCGCCAGTGGAACCGGCAATCAGGCGGTGATCAACGACGCCAAGGCTCGCCTGTCCGCACTGTCGATCATGGTGGGGACCGTCGGTGCCACCGGACCGGGCGTCATTCTCACCGTCAACGACCCCGGACAGGGTCTCGGACCGGAATCCCTGCTCGACATCATCAACGAACTACGGGCGGCCGGCGCCGAGGCCATCGAGATCAAAGCGAACAACCAATCGGTGCGTATCGGTGCCGATTCGTGGGTCACCGGGACCCCCGGACAACTCACCGTCGATGGTGTGCCATTGAGCCCGCCGTATTCGGTTCTCGCGATAGGCGATCCGCCGACACTCGCGGCCGCGATGAACATTCCGGGTGGCGCTGTCGATACTGTTTCGCGGGTAGGTGGGAGCGTTACCATCGACCAGCCGGCGCGCGTGGACATCACCACCTTGCGAGAACCGAAACCGCGCCAATACGCTCAGCCCGGCAAGTAACCTCCGTGCCCAGCGACCACAGACCACTCACCGAGAGCAAGGATGACTCACCGTGACCGAAATTCCTGCCGACCTGCACTACACCGAGGAACACGAGTGGGTGCGGCGCACGGGTGACACGACCGTGCGAATCGGGATCACCGACTACGCGCAGTCGCAGCTCGGTGACGTGGTGTTCGTCCAACTGCCGGATGTCGGCGCCGATCTCGCGGTTGGCTCCACGTTCGGCGAGGTCGAATCCACCAAGTCGGTATCGGACCTGTTTGCGCCCATCACAGCGAAAGTCGTTGGCGCGAATGGCGATTTGGATTCCAACCCGCAACTGGTCAATTCCGATCCGTATGGTGAGGGCTGGTTGGTCGATCTTGAGGTCGCCAGTGCGGCAGACCTCGACACGGCTCTTAATGACCTCTTAGACGCATCGGGATATGGTGACGCCACCGACTAGGAGGGCACCTGTTCTCCATCCAGTCCGATGACGAAAATTTCTGACCGACCGCCTGCGGATACGGCAGAGGTGGCCCGTTATGGGCAGTCAGACGGTACGGTCGAAAATGAGCGGCGATGAGGGTCGTGAAGAGCGTCATGCTCAACGAGATCCGCACTGACAATCGAATCCTCCAGGGGCGAGGAAGAAGGAGCCATGGTGACCGATAACGACAAGGACGACACGTCAGGCGAGGTCACCGCGGAAACGACTTCGGTGTTCCGCGCCGATTTCGCCACCGAGCTGGAAGCGCCCGCACAGGCCGGTTCCGACGTGTCCGGTGTCGAGGGATTGCCCGCCGGATCGGCACTGTTGGTCGTCAAGCGCGGACCCAATGCGGGATCGCGTTTTCTGCTGGATCAGGCAACCACCTCGGCTGGACGCCATCCGGACAGCGACATTTTCCTCGATGACGTCACGGTGAGCCGTCGTCACGCCGAATTCCGCCTTGACAGTGACGAATTCCAGGTCGTCGACGTGGGCAGCCTCAACGGCACCTACGTAAACCGCGAGCCCGTGGATTCAGCTGTCCTCGCCAACGGCGACGAAGTGCAGATCGGGAAGTTCCGTCTGGTTTTCCTGACGGGCCCCAAGTCGGCCGGCGACGACGCCGCGGGCGGGCAGTGATCAGCACGTGACAGCTCCCGACCGGCCGGCTCTCACCGGAATGTCGATCGGGTCGGTACTCGACCTGTTGCGTCCGGAGTTTCCCGACGTCACGATCTCGAAGATTCGGTTTCTCGAATCGGAGGGACTGGTTACCCCGTCGCGTAGCGCGTCGGGGTATCGCCGGTTTTCGGCCTATGACGCCGAGCGGCTTCGGTTCATCCTGACTGCGCAACGCGATCACTATCTGCCCTTGAAGGTGATCAAGGAACAGCTCGACGCTCAGCCAGACGGAGCACTGCCCGATGCGACGGGGTTTACCGGCGGTCCTCGTCTTTTTGCCATCACCGATGGCGACAGCGCCAACAGTGTTGCCCGTCAAGGATTTCCGCCTGTCCGACCCACACGGCTCAGCCGCGAGGACCTGCTCTCGCGTTCGGGCGCGGACGAGGTGCTGCTGACTTCGCTCATCAAAGCGGGAATCATCACCGCCGGACCTGGCGGTTTCTTCGACGAATACACGGTCCTGATCGTCCAGTGCGCCGCTGAGCTGGCCGACTACGGCGTCGAGCCACGGCATCTGCGCACCTTCCGATCGGCCGTCGATCGGGAGACCGATTTGATCGCCCAGATCGTCGGCCCGACCGTCAAGGCCAACAAGGCAGGGGCCCGCGACCGCGCCGATGACCTGATCCGGGAGGTGGCGGCGCTGTCGATCGCGCTCCACGGCGCCATGATCAAGTCCGCGGTGCGCGGCGTCCTCGATCGCTGAGTACTAGACTCGCGGTACGACGGACGTACTGGTGTTGGAGGCACGATGAGCGAAGTTCGAGTCGTGGGAATCCGCGTGGAACAGCCCCAGAACCAGCCGGTGTTGTTGTTGCGGGAGTCCGGCGGTGATCGATACCTGCCTATTTGGATCGGTCAGTCGGAGGCGGCGGCCATTGCCCTGGAGCAACAGGGAGTAGAGCCGGCGCGGCCGCTTACCCATGATCTGATCCGTGATCTGATAGCGGCCCTTGGGCATTCGCTCAAGGAAGTGCGGATCGTGGATCTGCAGGAGGGTACGTTCTACGCGGATCTGGTCTTCGATAGCGATATCCGGGTGTCGGCAAGACCCTCGGATTCGGTGGCAATCGCGCTGCGGGTCGGGGTTCCGATCTACGTCGAGGAGGCCGTACTCGCCGAGGCAGGTTTGATCATTCCCGACGAGGACGACGAGGACTCCGGCGGAGCGCTGCGAGAAGACGAGGTAGAGAAGTTCAAAGAATTTCTCGATAGCGTGTCGCCCGACGACTTCAAGGCCACAGAAGGCCCGTAACAGGCCTTAAGTAACGACTAAGTCTCAACCTGACCTTGACAGTCACCGCCCGGGCGCGTCGCGTTGACCGGGATTTCACGGGGGCCATAATTTGACTCAGCGGCCGGCACGGGGCAACGCAAGGGGCGTATGCTCGGAGAATTCGTGCTTGGACGAACGCACTACCGGCGGACTCGGATTCCTAAGGTTCTCAAGGAACCCACGGGACAGACAACCGGGGAAGCGATCGGCGAGAGGGAGCAGAAGTGGTCGAACAGCCGGAGCAGGGGCAGCTGGATATGACGCTGGACACTGGCGTAGCGGGTTCCGCTGGGTCCTCCGTGTCGCCTGGACCTGTCCAGCCGGGCCTCTTCCCGGATGACTCACTTCCAGATCAGCTCGTCGGCTACCGCGGTCCCAGCGCCTGCCAGGTTGCTGGCATCACCTATCGCCAACTGGACTACTGGGCCCGCACCTCACTCGTGGTTCCCTCGATTCGCGGCGCCGCCGGTTCGGGTAGCCAGCGCCTGTACTCGTTCAAGGACATCCTGGTTCTCAAGATCGTCAAGCGACTGCTGGACACCGGGATCTCCCTACAGAACATCCGGGTTGCCGTCGAACACCTGCGTCAGCGCGGGGTCGAAGACCTTGCGAACATCACGCTGTTCTCGGACGGCACCACCGTCTATGAATGCACCTCCGCTGAAGAGGTTGTCGACCTCCTGCAGGGCGGACAGGGTGTATTCGGCATCGCGGTCAGCGGCGCCATGCGCGAGCTGACCGGCGCCATCGCCGAGTTTCCGGGGGAGCGTGCCGACGGTGGCGAGGCCATCGAGGCGCCCGAGGACGAACTGGCCTCCCGTCGCAAGGATCGCGCCCGCAAAATCGGCTGATCCAGCTCTACCGCCTTACCGGTCTGGACCAGAGGCTGTACTCGCGTAAACTGGTTCCGCATCGCCCGTGGGCGGGAGAGTGTCATGACCGCCAGTCATGACCGCCGAAGGAGCAACACCTCTCCGCCAATCTCTCAGGCCCCCGAACCGCTCTCGGCCCCGATGCCTCTGGAAAGCGGTGATCTGGCCTACGCCCGGACCGCCCGCCGACGGGGAAAGGCTTCTGAACTGGCTTTTTTTGCCAGATTTTGACGCTGAATCTCTCAGGCGCCCCTAGCGGGTCGATGACAGAGGGAGGGGAGATTTTGTCGCGTGCCAGCCGCGCGACTCGGCCCTCCGGGAGTAACGTGTCCAGCTCTCTTCGCGCAACCGGCTCATCAGCCACTTTCGCCGACCGCCATATCGGTCCCACCGCCGCCGATATCGACACCATGCTCACCACCATCGGGGTGGCCAGTCTCAACGAACTCGCCGATAAGGCAGTTCCGGCCAGCATCCTGGACACACTTCACGGTGGCATCGCCACCGGTCTCGACGCGCTGCCGGCAGCAGCTTCCGAACACGAGGCCTTGGACGCGCTGCGAAAGCTCGCTAGCCACAACACGATTGCCGTGTCCATGATCGGACAGGGCTATTTCGAAACGCTGACGCCGCCCGTGCTGCGCCGCCACATCCTGGAAAACCCGGCCTGGTACACCGCCTACACGCCGTACCAGCCGGAGATCAGTCAGGGACGCCTTGAGGCGCTGCTGAACTTCCAGACCATGGTCGCCGAGCTCACGGGCCTCGATATTGCGAACGCCTCCATGCTCGACGAGGGCACCGCCGCCGCCGAGGCGATGACGCTCATGCATCGCGCCGGGAAGTCCGCATCCAACCGTCTGGTTGTCGACGCCGATCTATACGCGCAGACCGCCGCCGTTATTGGCACCCGCGCCGCGCCGCTGGGCATCGAGGTGGTTACCGTTGACCTCGCCCAAGGATTGCCTGACGGCGACTTCTTCGGGGTGATCGTGCAGCTGCCCGGCGCATCCGGGGCTGTTCGCGATTGGACACAGCTCATCGCCGAGGCTCATGCCCGCGGCGCACTGGTATCTGTGGGCGCCGACCTGCTGGCGCTCACCCTCAACGCGCCGCCCGGTGACATCGGCGCCGACGTCGCCTTCGGTACCACCCAACGCTTCGGTGTACCCATGGGATTCGGCGGACCACATGCCGGGTACCTTGCGGTGCACACCGCTCACGCCCGACAGCTGCCGGGACGCCTCGTGGGGGTGTCGGTGGACGCCGATGGCGCCCCGGCGTACCGGCTCTCACTGCAGACCCGCGAACAGCACATCCGCCGTGACAAGGCCACCAGCAATATCTGTACCGCACAGGTGCTGCTGGCGATCATGGCCGCCATGTACGCGAGCTACCACGGCCCAGAGGGATTGCGCGCCATCGCCACCCGCGTCCACCGCAACGCACAGCTGCTGGCCTCCGGGCTGACTCGCGGCGGCCACACCGTGGTGCACGACGAATTCTTCGACACCGTGCTGGTGCACGTCCCCGGTAAGGCCGCAGAGATCCAGGCCGCCGCCAAGGCCGAGGGCATCAACATCTGGAGCCCCGACGGTGACCATGTCTCGATCGCCTGCGACGAGGCGACGACGCTGCCACACCTGGTGTCGGTCCTGCGCGCATTCGGTACCGAAATTGACGAGGGTACGGCGGGGTCCCTGAGCACCTCGGATATCGCGACCCGCAGCTCGGATTATCTGACGCATCCGGCGTTCAACCGCTATCACAGCGAAACCGAGATGATGCGATACCTGCGAGCGCTGTCCGACAAGGATATTGCGCTGGACCGCAGCATGATTCCACTTGGATCGTGCACCATGAAGCTCAACGCCGCCGCCGAGATGGAACCCATCACCTGGCCGCAGTTCGCCGCACAGCACCCGTTCGCCCCGGCCGGTGATTCGCGCGGACTGCGCACCCTGATCGCCGATCTCGAAGGCTGGCTGGCCGATATCACCGGATACGACAAGGTGAGCCTGCAGCCCAACGCTGGATCACAGGGCGAATACGCGGGGCTGCTTGCCATCCGGCAATACCACATCGATCGCGGCGAGAGCGACCGCGAGGTGTGCCTGATCCCGTCGAGCGCCCACGGCACCAATGCCGCCTCCGCTGCGCTGGCCGGGATGCGCGTCGTGGTGGTGGCATGCCGCGAGAACGGCGATGTCGACCTGGACGACCTGCGTGCCAAGATCGCCGCGAATGCCAGCACGCTGGCCGCGATCATGATCACCTATCCGTCCACCCACGGCGTCTACGAGCACGACATCGCCGATATCTGCGCGGCCGTGCATGATGCCGGGGGGCAGGTGTACGTCGACGGCGCGAATCTCAACGCCCTTGTCGGACTTGCCCGTCCCGGGCGTTTCGGCGGCGATGTGAGCCACCTGAATCTGCACAAGACCTTCTGCATCCCCCATGGCGGTGGCGGGCCAGGTGTCGGACCCGTCGCGGTGCGCAGCCACCTCGCGCAGTATCTGCCCGGACACCCGTACGCCGCGGAGCTACCCGACGGACCTCCGGTGTCCTCGGCCCCCTACGGTTCGGCATCGATCCTGCCGATCACCTGGGCTTACATCCGGATGATGGGGCCGGACGGCCTGCGCGCCGCATCGCTGACGGCCATCGCCTCGGCAAACTACCTGGCGCGCCGTCTCGACGAGTACTACCCGGTGCTCTACACCGGCGATACCGGCATGGTGGCACACGAATGCATCCTGGATCTGCGGGAGATCACCAAGAACACCGGCGTCACCGTCGACGATGTGGCAAAGCGCTTGGCCGACTATGGTTTCCACGCACCCACGATGAGTTTCCCGGTGGCAGGCACGCTCATGGTGGAGCCCACCGAGAGCGAGAGCCTGGCCGAGGTGGATGCCTTCTGCGAGGCGATGATCGCGATCAAGGCGGAGATCGACAAGGTCGGCTCCGGAGTGTGGCCGGTGGAGGACAATCCGCTGCGCGGGGCGCCCCACACCGCCGAATCGGTTACTGCCGACGAGTGGAATCACCCCTACAGCCGGACCGAGGCCGCCTACCCGCTCGGAAAGGGCTTCCGCCCCAAGGTGTGGCCGCCCGTGCGCCGCATCGACGGTGCCTACGGTGACCGGAACCTGGTGTGCTCCTGCCCACCGATCGAGGCCTTCGCAGAGTAGAAACTCGTCACGAGCAGTCTCCCCGCTTGCGGGGGACTGCTCGTGACTAAGAGACGAACCGCGTGATGGCCGCAGTGAGCTCCGGGCTGTTCGAGACCGCCAGGTTCTGGTACACGCCACCAGTCTGCTGAGCCAACGCCTGCCAGGTCTGCTGATCGGAGTCGTTACCGAAGTCGATCACGTTGATGCGCACCGGTTTCGCCGGATCTTTGAGGCGGTTGATGGTGTCGATCAGACCCGGCCCGTCCAGGGATTGGTCCGTATGCGATCGCCCGGCCACCACCAACACCGAGTTGACCTGATTCGGGCGGAAACCACCGACAGCGTCCTGGTATAGCGCTCGGAGTGTCGTGTACGCAACGGCTCCATTGCCGGTCGGCTGCAGCGCGGCCAGCGAATCGGCAACACTCTGTGAGCGTGGCATCCCTTCGACGTCATCGCCGGCGCCACCGAGCCGCACTACGGTGTTGCCCTCCTTGCCGTCGTAGACCCACAGGCCCACACCCGAATTCGGGGAGATCGCGCGAACTCGACTGGCCAGCGCCCCGGTGATATCCGACAGCTTGATGTCGGGAGCAGGGGAGGAAGAAAGCATGATCGTGGTAGTCCCGGGCGTGGCCGCGGTGCCGTCGGCCAGCGCGACGCGCACCTTGTCCTCGATACTCAGCGGCTTCTCGATCGTGGCGAAGCTCACCACATCGCTACTGGGCAGATCCGCACCCTCGGCGCGGAAGCCGACGTCGGCCAGCGCCTTGAGCTGATCCTTTTCTCCCAGGAACCGCGCGAATTGGCTTGCCGCGGTGTGCTGTTCTTCGGACAGCCACGGACCGTCCAGCTGGACGGTGGGGTAGTCGGCCACCGGAGTCGCACCGGCGGGCTGCCACGCGGCGATGACCTTCTTGGCATCGGGGTTACTGCGGGTGCGGACATAGAGCTGCTGCTCGGTGGTCACCACCGAGTGCACAGCGGCACCGGGCTGCTCGCCGGCGTCCAGCAGCGCGCCCATGGCATCGGACAGACTGTTCGCAGGCAGCTTGGGGGCCGTCGCGGCCAGCGAAGCGGCCGCACCCGCGCCGAGCTCGGGCGACTCTCCGGGGCGGACACTGGCCGCCGCCACCGCCTCACCGGCGAGCTGCGCCGCGTCGGCGTTACCGCTCGATGGCAGCGCCAACCGCAACGAGCCCCAACCGGGGAGGCCAAGGCCGTCCAGCGAGTTCGGAACACTCTGCAGTGCAGGCAGATCCGCCCAGCTCTTGTCGTTGGGAATGGCCTGGCGCAGTCTCGGCGTCACCGCGATCACGACGGGCGTACTCACCAACGACCGGCTGTCGCTCACGATATTGGTCTTCGATGCCGCCTTCAGACGTGCCGACGAGACCGAGCTCCCCGGGATCCACAACGCCGGCTGCCCGCCGAGCTCGGCGGGCCACTGGCCCGTCAGCCCCTTGATCACATTGGTGGCATCGGCCGGACGGACCGACACGGTGAAGCAGTAGTCGCCGATCACCTCGTGCGTCTTGTTGAACCGCTCGGAGAACTCGCCGATCCTGTCGGCGATGGAGGGGTCGGCAACCACGGCGATGGTGTTGTCCCCGTGTACACAGGTGGCCGAGGCTTCAGCTTGATTGTCGGAGGTCCGCCCATCGAAGTACCACCACAGTCCGATGGATACGGCCACCACGAGCACGGCGGCGATCGCGCCGATCAGCCCCTTACTGACACCCCAGTTACTGCCGTCGCTGCTGCGATGCGAACGCTGCAAGCTGCCCGTGTCGAACTCTGAGCCGGAACTCGACTCGTGCTCCGGCTCCTGGTCCGCATCCCAACCGTCGTTGTCGTCTCCGCCGCTTGGGCTATCCGACCCAGATGCGCTGTGCCTGCCCATGGTGTCGTCGCGACCTTTCTTCGTGCTGTCTTTCGGCTACTGCGAGACCCGCCCCGCGTCCGCCCGAGTCTACTGTCCCAGGGCACCGTTACCACGGCACGCGCAACCAAACCGCACCCAAATCGACATGGCGCCGTACCCAGCGTCGCTGGGGGATTGGGGCATGTCAGACCGCCATCCGCTACTTGGCCGCCGCTGCCTTGTACTCGCGGCGGCGGCGGTGCAGGATCGGCTCGGTGTATCCGTTCGGCTGATCCTTACCTTCCAGGATGAGCTCCTTGGCGGCCTGGAAGGCGATGTTGCTGTCGAAGTCCGGGGCCATCGGGCTGTAGTCCCTGTCGCCGGCGTTCTGCCGATCGACAATCGGAGCCATCCGCTGGAGGCCCTCGACAACCTCGTCCTCGGTGATCACGTCGTGACGCAGCCAGTTGGCCAGCAGCTGGCTGGAGATACGCAGGGTGGCGCGGTCCTCCATGAGCGCCACATCATGGATATCCGGGACCTTGGAGCAGCCGACACCATGATCGATCCAGCGGACGACGTAGCCCAGGATCGATTGGCAGTTGTTGTCGATCTCCTCACGGATGTCCTCTGCCGTCCAGTCGCGGCGCGACTCGGCCAGCGGGATGGTGAGCAAAGAATCCAGTTCGGCGCGGTGCTTACCGGCCAGCTCCTGGTCCACCGCCTTAACGTCGACCTGGTGGTAATGCAGTGCGTGCAAGGTGGCCGCGGTGGGGGAAGGCACCCAGGCGGTGGTGGCCCCTGCACGAGGCTGCGCGATCTTCTGCGCGACCATATCGGCCATCAAGTCGGGCATGGCCCACATGCCCTTACCGATCTGCGCTTTACCCGCCAGGCCGGCGCCCAGTCCGGTGTCGACGTTGTGGTCCTCGTACGCCAGGATCCACGGCTGCGACTTCATGACGGCCTTGCGGCACATCGGCCCGGCCTCCATCGAGGTGTGGATCTCGTCGCCGGTGCGATCCAGGAAGCCGGTATTGATGAACACGACGCGGTCGGCGGCGGCCTTGATGGCGGCCTTCAGGTTGACGGTGGTACGACGCTCTTCGTCCATGATGCCGACCTTGAGAGTCGCATTCGGAAGTCCGAGCACCTCTTCTACGCGGCCGAAAAGTTCGGCGGTGAACGCCACCTCTTCGGGGCCGTGCATCTTGGGCTTCACGATGTAGACGGACCCGGTACGGCTGTTCTTCAGAACGCCGTTCTTCTTACCGGAGCGCAGCCCATGGATGGCGATGAGACTGGTGAACAACGCGTCCTGGATGCCCTCGGGGATCTCGTTCCCTTCAGCGTCGACGATCGCGTCGTTGGTCATCAGGTGACCGACATTGCGGACAAACAACAGGCTGCGGCCGGGCAGGGTCAGTTCGCCCTTACCGTCCGGGGTGGTGAACACGCGGTCCATGTTGAGCACCCGGGTGAACGTCTTGCCACCCTTGGAGACCTGCTCTGCCAGGTCGCCCTTGTTGAGCCCCAACCAGTTTCGGTACCCGAGCACCTTGTCTTCGGCGTCCACGGCGGCCACCGAGTCCTCGAAGTCCATGATCGTGGTGATCGCCGACTCCAGCACGACGTCCTTGATGCCGGCCTTGTCGGTGGATCCGACGGGGGAGTCGGGGTCGATCAGGATTTCCAGATGCAGACCGTGATTGACCAGCAGCACCGACCATTGCGGCTTCCCGAGCTTGCCCGTGTAGCCGATGAACTGCCCGGGGTCCTTGAGCCCTGTCGAGAGACCGTCGCCCAGTGTGATGAGCAGCTGCCCCTCGTCGATCTTCAGGCCGGTCGCGTCCTTCCACGTTCCGGCCGCCAGCGGTGCGGCACCGTCGAGGACCTCGCGGGCGTAGGCAATGACCTTATCTCCGCGGATCTTGTTGTACGACGAGCCCTTCTCGGCACCATCGGCTTCCGGGATGACATCGGTGCCGTACAGCGCGTCGTACAGCGAGCCCCAGCGCGCGTTGGCGGCGTTGAGCGCGAAGCGGGCGTTCAGGATCGGAACGACCAGCTGCGGGCCGGCCGTTGTGGTGATCTCGTCGTCCACGTTGGCGGTGGTGATGGTGAAATCCTCGGGCTCGGGAACGAGGTACCCGATCTCGGTGAGAAACTCCCGATACGCCGAATGATCCAGGGGCTCGAGTGCGCGCAGCCGGTGCCAGCGATCGACCTGGGTTTGCAGGTCGTCCCGTCGCTCGAGGAGCTCCCGGTTCCGCGGAGCCAAATCGGCGACTACCTTGTCGACCCCGCCCCAGAACGCGTCGGCATCCACACCGGTGCCCGGCAGCGCCTCATTGGTGATGAAGTCGTACAGCACCCGTGCCACGCGCAGGTTGCCAACATCGACGCGATCACTCATCGCAGCTCCTTCTGAGTTTGGTCGGTCGCTCTGGTGCGATTCGGTGGATATTGATCCTACTCACTGGTAGCGATCAACCTCGAAACCGCGTTAAATGCGGTGCGTTCCGTCACGTACGGTGCCGACAAGATCCTCCACCAAGTCCTCAAGTGTGACGAGGCCCACGACGCTCCCGTCGGTGGTCGACATGAGGGCCAGATGACTGTTGCTGCGGCGAAGCGTCGACAGCGCTTCCGCTAGCGGAACCGAACCGTGCAACCGAGGCAGTGGCCGAATGAATGCGGGGTCCACGATCGCTTCCGGATCGTCGCCCATGGTCAAGACGTCCTTTATGTGCAGATAGCCCAGGTAATCCCCGCCGGGTCCAATAACTGGGAATCGTGAATACCCGGTTTCGGCCACCGCGCGCTCCACGGTCGCCACCGAAGGCCCCTGCGCGGCGCCCGATACGGCAATCGATCGAATCTGGTTAGCGGGCACGACCACGTCGGCGACCACACGGTGCTGGATCTGCAATGCGCGACGTAACCGGGTGTGTTCTTCCTCATCAAGAAGGCCCTCGGACAGCGACTCCGCGATCATCTCCGATAGCTCCACGGTGGACACCGTGATCTCAAGTTCGTCCTTCACCGGCACCTTGCCGAGCCGCAGCACGGCGTTGGCGCACCAGTTGTAGAAGCCGATCAGCGGCCGCGCCAACCGGATGTAGACCAGGTACGGCGGAATCAAGAGCATGGCCGCCGATTCCGGGCCCGCGATGGCGATGTTCTTGGGCACCATTTCGCCGAACAGCACGTGCAGCAGCACCACGATCGACAGTGAGATCACGAACGCGACGGTGTGCGTCACCGCAGAGGGCGCGCCCAACAGCTCGAACGGCTTCTCAAGCAGGTGGGCGACGGCCGGTTCTCCGATGCGGCCCAACAGAATTGAACAGATCGTGATGCCAAGCTGGGCGCCCGCAAGCATGAGCGACAGCTTCTGGCCGGCCATCATGACGGTGACCGCGCGCTTCTTGCCCGCCTCCGCCAGCGCCTCCAGCCGGTCCCTGCGGGCCGAGATCAGCGCGAATTCGGCACCGACAAAGAAGGCGTTCGCCAAAAGCAATGCCGCGGTGAGGAGTACACCTAGTATGTCGCCACCCATCGTGGTCATGCCCCCCGACCGGCGGTGTCGGTCATCTCGGTGAGCTCGATCTGGTCGATCCGGCGTCCGTCCATACTCGCCACCCGTGCACGCCATCGCGGCAGTTCGGCAAACGGATGGTCGGGCACCACCGCCGACAACTCGACAGTCTCGCCGACCGTCGGGATGTGGCCGAGCTCCTGCAGCACCAGGCCGCCGATCGTCTCGTACTCACCTTCGGGGGCCCGGTAACCGGTCGCCGCGGAGACCTCGTCGATGCGCAGCAGACCCGATACCACCCAACCTCCGCCGGAGGACACCACGTCGGGGGTCGCGTCATCGTGCTCGTCCCGGACGTCGCCGACGATCTCCTCGATCATGTCCTCGACCGTCACCAGGCCTGCGGTGCCTCCGTATTCGTCGACCACCAGCGCAGTTTGCATACCGTTGGCCCTGACCTGCTCCATCACCGCGTCACCGTCGAGGGTCGAGGGCACCACCGCGACCGGCCGGGCGAGACTGGCCAACGTGGTCGTGGCGCGCTGACCCGGTGGCACCTCGAAGATCTGCTTGACGTGGACGATGCCGATCGTTGCGTCGAGATCGCCTTCGGTGATCGGGAATCGAGAAAAGCCGGTGTCGACGGCAAGGGCGACCAGATCGGCGACCGTGTCGGTGGCCTCGAGCGATTCGATCTCGGTGCGCGGCGTCATGAGCTCCTCGGCGGTGCGACTCCCGAATCGCAGCGACCGGTCGACCAGCAGCGCGGTGGTTTCGTCCAACGCGCCGCTGCGAGCCGAGGTTCGCACCAACGACCCCAGCTCCTGCGGTGATCGCGCCGACCGCAGCTCTTCGGCGGGTTCGATACCCATGCGGCGCAACACCCAATTGGCGATGCCGTTCAATGCCCGGATCGCGAAGCTGAACATCGCCGAGAACAGCACCATGGGACCCGAGGTGGCGCGTGAGGTCCAGATGGGGCGGGCCAGCGCGAAATTCTTGGGGACCAGCTCACCGAAGATCATCGATACCGAGGTGGCGATGATCAGCGCCAGCGCCAGCGATATCGCACTGCTTACCGCCACTCCGGTGTAGCCGAACAACTGCGTGAGCAGGCGCGCGATCACCGGCTCGGCCAGGTAGCCGGTGACGAGCGTGGTGATGGTGATACCGAGCTGGGCCCCCGACAGCTGGAACGACAGCGTGCCGTGCGCCCGTTTGACCATCCTGTCCCGGCTGTCACCGGTCTTGGCACGGGCCTCGATGGCGCTTCGTTCCAACGCGGTCAGGGAGAACTCTGCCGCTACGAAGAGCGCGGTCCCTGCGGTCAGGGCGACGAACGCAAGCAAGCTCAGCCCGGTGAGTAAGACCGTCACCGCTGGCGGGCCCCTTAAGTTGAGTGGTCACACGGTGTGACCGGCGTGAGGCTCATGGTAACGGTGCAGGTGGCCGGCAGGTACTCAACCGTCGCGGAGGGCGGTCACCAACCTTCGGGAAGCGGACGTCCCTCGGCGAATCCGGCGGCGGACTGGACACCCAGAACCACCCGCTCGTGCAGCTCGGCCAACGTGCGTGCGCCTACATAGGTGCAGGTACTGCGCACCCCCGAGATGATGTGATCGATCAGGTCCTCGACACCGGGACGTTGCGGGTCCAATTCGATCCTCGAGGTGGAAATACCCTCCTCGAAGAGGGTCTTGCGTGCCTGGTCGAAGGCGCTGTCGCCCGAGGTGCGGGCGGCCACCGCGCGTTTCGACGCCATGCCGAAGCTGTCCTTGTAGCGGCGGCCGCTGGCCGAGAGCTGCAGGTCTCCGGGAGATTCGTGAGTGCCTGCGAACCAGGAACCGATCATCACATTGGCGGCACCCGCGGCGAGCGCCAGCGCAACATCCCGCGGATGACGAACCCCGCCGTCGGCCCACACGTTCGCACCGAGTTCCCTTGCCGCGGCTGCACATTCGATGACTGCCGAGAGCTGTGGACGTCCCACCCCGGTCATCATCCGGGTAGTGCACATGGCGCCCGGGCCCACGCCCACCTTGACGATGCCGGCACCGGCCTCGATCAGATCACGGGTACCCTCGGCCGACACCACATTGCCCGCGGCGATCGGCACACCCAGCGACAACTCCGCGACCGAGGTGAGCATCTCGATCATCTTCTGCTGATGACCATGCGCGGTGTCGATGACCAGCAGGTCCACCCCGGCCTCCACCAAAGCGGTCGCCTTGGCCCGGACATCTCCGTTGATACCGACCGCACCGGCGATGCGTAAGCGCCCATTCGTGTCGACGGCAGGGGTGTACAGACCCGCCCGGATCGCCCCGGTGCGGGTGAGGATTCCCGCCATGGTTCCGTCCGGACGTGTCAGTACCGCAACCGGGATGTGCGCACCCTCCAGGCGATCGAAGATTGCCCGCGGATCGGTCCCCACCGGAGCTGTCACAAAGTCGATGGCCGCGATGTCGTGCACACGGGTAAACCTATCGATACCGGTACATGCCAGCTCGGTGACGAGCCCCAACGGCTTGCCGTGCTCGACCACCACCGCGGCCCCATGCGACCGCTTGTGAATCAGCGCCATCGCTTCGCCGGCCGAATCGTCCGGCGCCAGGGTCACCGGGGTGTCGTAGACCAGATCACGGCTCTTGACGAACTCGACGGTCTGCGCCACCGCTTGCACCGGAAGATCCTGCGGTAACACCGTGATACCGCCACGGCGAGCGACGGTCTCGGCCATCCGCCGTCCTGCCACCGCCGTCATATTGGCGACCACGATCGGGATCGTGGTGCCGGTGCCGTCGGCGGTGGTCAGGTCGACATCGAAGCGCGAGACGACATCCGAATGGTTCGGCACCACGAAGACGTCGTCGTAGGTGAGGTCGTATGGCGGCTGTTGCCCGTCAAGAAATCTCATGAGCCAACCGCCCTGTTAGGCAGACACTTCCGAACGGTCACCACTCCATAGCGTATGGAACTTGCCGGGGGAGTCGACACGCTCATAGGTGTGTGCGCCGAAGAAGTCGCGTTGGGCCTGGGTGAGGGCGGCGGGCAGGCGATCGGTGCGCAGACCGTCGTAGTACGACAGCGACGAGGCGAAACCGGGAACCGGAATTCCCAACTGCGTGGCCGTCACCACGACGCGGCGCCAACTGTCGATTCCGTTTTCGACGGCGGCCCGGAAGTACGGTGCGGCGATCAGCGTGGCGAGGTCCGGCTCGTCGGCGAACGCCTCCCTGACGCGGTTGAGGAACTGCGCTCGAATGATGCAGCCGCCTCGCCAGATGGTGGCCAGGTCACCGGGATGGACGTTCCAGCCGTACTCGGCACTGCCCGCGGCGATCTGGTTGAACCCCTGCGCATACGCGACGATCTTCGACGCATACAGGGCCTGCCGCACGTCTTCGACGAATTGCTTTGCATCGCTCGGCTTCTGGCCAAGCGCTCCGGAGGTGAACCCTGCGGCGGCGGCACGTTGCGGCCGTGAACCGGACAGCGCACGGGCGAAAACCGCCTCGGCGATGCCCGTCACCGGTACCCCGAGGTCCAAGGCAGATTTCACCGTCCAGCGGCCGGTGCCCTTCTGCTCGGCGGCGTCGACGATGACATCGACCAGCGGCTTACCGGTCTTGGCATCGGTGTGGGCCAACACATCCGCGGTGATCTCGATGAGGTAGCTCTCCAGCTCACCGCCGTTCCAGTCGGTGAACACCTCGGCGATCTGCGGTGCCGACATATCCAACGCGTCACGCAGCAGCTGGTAGGCCTCGCCGATCAGCTGCATATCGGAGTATTCGATACCGTTGTGCACCATCTTCACGAAATGCCCAGAACCGTCCGGGCCGATATGGGTGCAGCAGGGCGTGCCATCGACCTGGGCCGCAATGGATTCCAGCAGCGGACCCAGCGCCTTGTAGGACTCGACCGGGCCGCCCGGCATGATGGCCGGACCGTTCAGCGCACCCTCTTCGCCGCCCGAGATTCCGGCGCCGACGAAAAGCAGCCCGCGAGCGGCCAGCGCGGCCTCACGACGGATGGTGTCGGTGTACAGCGCGTTGCCGCCGTCGATGATGATGTCACCGGGCTCCATCGCGGCCGCGAGCTCTTCGATGACCGCGTCGGTGGGGTCGCCGGCCTTCACCATGATCAGGACGCGGCGCGGGCGTTCGAGGGCCGCGACGAACTCCTCGACCGTCTCACTGCGGATGAAGTTGCCGTCGGATCCATGATCGGCCAGCAGCGTGTCGGTCTTCGCGACCGACCGGTTGTGCAAGGCGACGGTATATCCGTGCCGTGCGAAGTTCCGCGCGATGTTCGAGCCCATGACGGCCAAACCCGTCACGCCGATCTGTGCCAATCCTTGCGCGCTTCCGCGCGCAGCGCCCTCTGCAGCCGTCACCGGCACATCCTTTCGTTGACGTGTTGTGCTCCACGGATTCTCGCGCAGGCACATTCGGCCCGCGAGCGCGGGTCACCTACTCGTGGGTTATCTACCGAACAGACGCTGTAGTTCGGTGAACCATGGGATGACGACAGCCAACGTCGGCACCACCAATATCGCCGCAGCGGCGGCATAGGCGCCGCACGACAGGAGAAGACTGTTTCCGCGCCCGCCCAGGCGGCGGACCCGGATAAGCGTGGTGGGTCCACCCGCGGCCATCGCGCCGACCGGCGTTGGGCCGCCCGCACACGCGACCAGCGCACGTGCCAGGGGTGTGGGCCCCGCCGTGCGCACTGCGGCATCATCGGCCAGCAGCTCCACCAGCAGTTTGACCGCGTCCAGCGCATTCCTGCTGCGGACGATCACGGGGAACGCGTCGTGGACGGCGGTGAATGCCTCCAGCACCAGGTCATGACGCGCACGCAGGTGGGCACGCTCGTGCGCGACGATCGCGGCGACCTCGTTGTGCCCCAGCGTGCTCAGCGTTCCCTCACTGACGACCACCCGGCTGCGTACACCCGGTAAGCAGTAGGCGAGTGGCTCGTCGACTTCAATCACCCGCAGGTCGTGATCCCGGCGGCGATGGATGTCGTAGCCGCCACGCCAGTTCTCGCAATATCGGCTGTGATCGAGCAGATCGACGATCGCCCGGTGGCGGGCACGACGGCGGCGGGTACGGACAGCGACCCGAATGACCGACACCATCAGCCGGATGCCGATGAGAATGGTGATCGCGAACACCACCACGTAGAGGAGCCACAAACCCCAACCGAGACGGTCGATTTCGCCGGTAATCGTGGCAGTCGGGTGGCCGTCTGGGCCCGGGACGAGAAGCCTGCTCGCCACCGCCAGCCCGGCGCTGAATGCCGAGAGCACAGCGGCCACGGCAATGGCTTGCCACAAGACCATGGCGGCACGTGGTGCACGGTAGGTCCACTGCGCATGCGCAAGCAATGCCGGTACAGGACCGGTCAGGAGCAGCGCGAGGATCGCAAACGCCACGGCGGACACATCACTAGTGTCCCTTACGGGGTGGGGCGACCGCCAGCAGATGGATCTTTCGCTTCGAGATCGGCCAGAGCCCGGCGCAATGCGTCGGCCTCATCGGGGCCGACACGCTCCACGAAGTGCACCAATGCGGCCTCGCGGGCGCCCGAGTTGTTGGCCTGTGCCAGCGCGTCCACCATCAGGCCCGCAACAAGTTCGTCACGGCCGTGCACAGGCGCGTAGCGGTGCGCACGGTCATCGCGATGCTGCACCACCAGATCTTTTTTGGCGAGGCGCTGCAGGACGGTCATCACGGTCGTATAGGCAAGGTCGCGCCGTGTCGACAGTGCCTCGTGGACCTGGCGGACAGTCTGGGGCTCGGGGGAGGACCACAGATGATCCATCACCGCGCGTTCAAGTTCGCCCAGGCGTGCCATTCCGAACATTCTACGTTCACCTCCGACGCAATGCCGTACTACATGGAGTCGTACTGATCCTGACAGCCAACGATCCGGGGTACGACCTTTGTTCCGGCCGCCGAATCGATCTCACCATGTGGGCCGTATCTACCGGCACAGCCCGATGATCAGGAGCTTTGGTGAGGGCTCTCACAACACCCGCACCTGGCAATGTCATCCTACATGTGGTTAGGCTTACCTATCTTGTCTACGTGAAGGAGGCTGCCAATCGTGACGCTGGCCATTGATGATCCGCTGATCGCGGGGATGTCCATCCGCCAATCACTGGCACTGCACGAATCGAGCGCCCGGCTTCGTGAGCTGTACCCGGAATGCCCACGTGCCTATGGTGTCGCCGTGATGTCCGATGTCGGACGCCGCCGATGGTGGCCGCTGGCGCGCGCACTGAACACCGATCGCCTTGAGCAGATGTACGCCCGCGCCATCGAGGAGACCGGCAGCGATGCGGTCGCCGTCCATCAGCTCGCGGACGCCCTCGTCCACACCGTGGTCGGCCGATTGGTGGCGCTGGTCGTCTTGGAGGGACGCGCCTGGGATCCGGGGCTCGGGAATTTATGGGTCTACTTCGACTCCGAGGGATGCATCGATTGGGCCGGCGTCGTCGACCCGACGCTGCGCGTGCTGCCCGACGACCCCGATAGAGACCGCGGACAGGTCGTGGTCTTTCCCGGCGAGGACGCACTCGCCGCATGGACCGCGCACCGGTGCCACCGCACACTGGCCCCGTTGTTCACGCGGCTGTCGCAGATCAGTTCCGGCGCAATGGAAATCGGGCAGATGTGGCAGCTGGTCGGATCGACCGTGGTGGGGGCGGCGACCCATGTTCCGCTGCTGGCGCGCTCGAGCGAGACCGACGGAATGCGGCGCGGCCAGGCGATCCTGGACCGATTCGTGACCCTCGGATTGCCGGTCCGCCACAAAGGGCTTGCAATTTAGGGCAGCCTTGCCTATCCTTAAACATGTCGAACGCGCTACAGCGCGACAAGACACCCGGACCGCCGCGGAGTCCTGAGGGCTGCAGAGACCCCCGGTCCATACGAAGGAAGGACCTCATGTGCTTCGGCACATGAGGTCCTTCTTCGTTATCGGGCATCTGGTTTCTCCGCGACCCCGTCTGATAACCCGGTCTGATAAGAAAGGGTGCATGTCTGACATTCCCGAGATCCTCAAGGCGATGGACAGGGCGCCATTCGACAAGCTCGTGGGGCTCGAATACACATCGCTCACACCCGACGGAGTGTCCGCCACTCTGACCATCACCGAAAACCTCTTGCAACCCAACGGGATCGTGCACGGCGGCGTGTACTGCTCGGTGGTCGAGAGCGTGGCCAGTGTGTCCGCATTTGTCTGGCGGGCCAACGCGCTGGGCGAGGAAGGCGCGGTCGTCGGGGTCAACAACAACACCGACTTCCTGCGCGCCATCTCGTCGGGCACGCTCACCGCGACATCCGCCCCGATACACCGAGGCCGCCGTCAGCAGCTGTGGCTCGTCACCATCACCGATGACGAGGATCGGACGATCGCGCGCGGGCAGGTGCGCCTACAGAACTTGTGAGACTCGGGTGGACGCGACCCCCGTGCGTCCACCCGAGCTCATTTCGAGAGATGGCGGCCAGCCCCCCGATGGTCGGGCCGCCATCTCCGTCCCCCCTGCCGGATCCGAGTCCCCACTTGGATCCGGGAGTCTTGTCAGCTCAGCTGCAGTTTGTCGACAATCCTGTCGGCCATCTTCTGCACCAGTTGCTTTGAGTTGCTCTGTGCGCAAACCTGCGTCTGCACAATCACATTCGCAACGCCGTTGAACGACACAAAGCAGCGGTATTTACTCGGGCCGTACACGAGCGCCCAATTCACCTTCTTGGTGGTCGACGCCGAGACCGACACCGTCACGGGCACCTTCTGTCCGCCGGGATCGGTGAAGTTGTAGGTCTTTCCGTCGCATTCCTTGATCTCGTCAGCGGCCTTCACGAACTGCGTCTGTGCGGCCTTCTGATCCGGGTATGCCGCGATCGCTTGATAGACCTGCGCTTCGGGGTTCTTGGCATTGTCTCCGAGCAGCATCTCGGTCGCGCGAAACGTCTCGTACTCTTTCCCCACAGATTCGACGGTCAGCGCTTGTGTCACATTGCAACTCGCGTTGTCGGACTCCGTGGCCGTGAAGGGCTTGTCCCGCTTGTTCGTCTTGGCGACACTTGTATCGAAAACCTTGGCAATCTCTTCGTCGGTGAACAGCGCCGACACCATGGCTTCCTCGGTGATCTTGTCCTGCCCCGGCCATCCCGTGAGACCGGCCGGACCGCTGCTCGTAGGGGCCGGAGCGGGCGCATTCACCGACCGTGAGGTCGTCGATGCGAGCGTCGATGTTTCGGTAGCCTGCTTCTGGCCGGAGCATCCGGTCAGCGCCAGCGCGGTGATCGCCGTCGCACACAGCAATGTCCGCACCCTCGTCCCCATCACTGTGCTGTTCATCAGACCCCCTGCCGTGCTCTTGGTCGCGGTCATGCCGGAATCCATTCCGCCATGCGGTCGACGATCGCGGTGACTATCGGAGCGCCATTGCCGTTTTGGCACAGCAGACCCCCGAAAAGCGCGTTGTTCTTGACCCGGTAGTCGTAGAAACAACGCCATCCGGCCGGCTTTCCGTCCTGAAGCTCCTGTCGCACCCATTTCACACTCGTGCCATTGTTCGTGAATTCGCCGATTCGCCATTCGGTGTCGCCCTCGGTCTGGCGGGAGTCCTGGCATGAAGTCAGCGACGGGGGATACGCCGCCTGAAGCTGACTCGCCGCAGCCTTCGCGTCGGGGAACAGCACGACGGCCTGCCACACGATGTGGTCGTACCGCTTCTCCGTTTCCTGTAGGCGAGAACCCCGGTAGGTCGTCCATTCCTCGCCGAGGCTTTCGCTACGCAACCCCGCGAGTGCCTGACATTTACCGCTCGCGGCCGAGTCGCTCGGACTAGTGGATTTGAACTCGTACGTCAGCGGGGATCCGACCAGTCTGCCGACGTCATCGGCGGAAATGAGGATCGAGTCCGCCTTGTCGGGCGTGACGAGCACCGGCGGAGGCGGTTCCAGCGAGGTCGTGACCGGTGGGGCACTGGACTTAGGGCTCGCGATCGCCTGGTCCTGCGCGCGATCGGAGGCAGTCGATGTCGCGGTCGCACCGACCGGTAGCGGTTTGATGCCACCGGAGTCCGTACTACAGCTCACTGCGAGTATCGCTGCCAGGCCAAGCCATCCGGCGGCCAACACGTGACGCATCCAAGTCCCTCCCTGTCGATTCAGACGCATATCGATTCAGACGCATATCGACCCAAATCATGGCTACATCGGATCGCTGGTGCCTAGTGTTACATGGTTGCCATCGAGCGCGGGTGCAGCTTGCGGACTGTTTCACGCACCTCACGACGCCGACGATGCCGCGTGGCCCAGATCGTGGCAGGATCGCCGTTTATGCGATTGACCCCGCACGAGCAGGAACGGCTGCTGATCTCCTATGCCGCGGAATTGGCACGGCGACGCCAGTCTCGGGGTTTGCGCCTCAACCACCCCGAAGCCATCGCGATCATCGCCGACCATCTCCTCGAAGGTGCCCGCGACGGCCGGACCGTCTCGGAGTTGATGGTCAGCGGACGTGAGGTGCTGGGGCGCGACCACGTCATGGACGGTGTGCCCGAGATGATCCCGGATGTCCAAGTGGAGGCCACCTTCCCCGATGGCACCAAACTCGTTACCGTTCACCACCCGATCGGATGAGCCAGATGATTCCCGGCGAGTATCTGTTCGCACCGGACGATATCGAGCTCAACGCGGGTGCCGCGGTCCTCGAGCTCGACGTCGTCAACACTGGAGACCGCCCGGTGCAGGTGGGCAGCCACGTTCACTTCCCACAGTCCAATCCAGCGCTCGACTTCGACCGGACGGCCGCGCACGGCCGTCGGTTGCATATACCGGCCGGTACTGCGGTGCGATTCGAACCCGGTGTCGCCCAAAGAGTTCGGCTGGTACCGCTACGTGGCCGCCGCGAAGTGCACGGGCTCACGCTCGATGCCCCAGGCAAGTTAGACGGCGATGAGCCGCTTGCGCGAAGAGCAGATGGCCGGGGCCCGGCATGACAAGACTGTCACGGGAGCACTACGCCAAGCTTTACGGACCAACCACAGGCGATCGGATCCGGTTGGCCGATACCGATCTGCTTATCGAGATCACCGAAGATCGCTGTGGCGGACCTGGTTTGGCGGGCGAAGAGGCCGTCTTCGGCGGCGGCAAGGTACTGCGCGAGTCGATGGGACAGAGTCGACTGACCCGTGCCGAAGGAGCGCCGGACACCGTCATTACCGGTGCCATCATCATTGATCACTGGGGAATCATCAAGGCGGACATCGGCATTCGCGACGGTCGTATCGTCGGCATCGGCAAGGCCGGCAACCCCGACATCATGGACGGGGTCCATCCTCAGCTGATCGTCGGCCCGTCGACGGAGATCATTGCCGGTAACGACCGGATCGTCACAGCGGGCGGAATCGACTGTCACGTCCACTTCATCTGTCCGCAGCTGGTCGACGAGGCCATCGGCGGCGGTATCACCACCATGATCGGTGGCGGCACCGGGCCCGCCGAGGGCAGCAAGGCCACGACCGTCACACCCGGCGCCTGGCATCTGGGGCGGATGCTGCAGGCCCTGGATCAATGGCCGGTCAACGTGCTTCTACTCGGCAAGGGGAACACCGTCAACCCCGAGTCCATGTGGGAGCAATTACGCGGCGGGGCAGCAGGTTTCAAGTTGCACGAGGACTGGGGTACCACACCGGCGGTCATCGATGCCTGCCTGCGGGTCGCGGACGAGGCGGATGTCCAGGTCGCGCTGCACTCGGACACGCTGAACGAAACGGGGTTCGTGGAGAGCACGCTGGCGGCCATCGCCGGGCGCGGAATCCACGCCTATCACACCGAGGGTGCCGGTGGCGGTCACGCTCCCGACATCATCACCGTTGCCAGCCACCCGAATGTGATGCCCAGTTCCACCAACCCGACGCGTCCACATACGATCAACACTCTCGATGAGCACCTCGACATGCTCATGGTCTGCCATCATCTCAATGCCGCCGTGCCGGAGGACCTAGCGTTCGCGGAGAGCCGGATTCGCCCGTCGACGATCGCGGCCGAGGATCTACTGCACGATATCGGTGCGATCTCGATGATCGGCAGCGACAGCCAGGCCATGGGGCGCATCGGCGAGGTGGTTATGCGTACCTGGCAGACCGCGCATGTCATGAAGAAGCGCCGTGGCGCACTCCCGGGGGACGGAGCTGCCGATAACAACCGGGTACGCCGGTACGTCGCGAAATACACCATCTGCCCGGCGATTACCCATGGCATCGATCACGAGTTGGGTTCGGTGGAGGTAGGCAAGCTCGCCGATCTGGTGATGTGGGAACCCGCGTTCTTCGGGGTGCGGCCGCACATAGTCATCAAGGGCGGTGCCATCGCCTGGGCTGCCATGGGTGATGCGAACGCCTCCATTCCCACCCCGCAACCCGTCCTGCCACGGCCGATGTTCGGCGCCATGCCCAATGTGGCCCCCGGATTGGCCGTGCATTTCGTGTCACCGACCGCGATCGAGGACGATCTGGCGGCCCGACTTGGGTTGCGGCGCAGACTGGTTCCCACCCGCAATGTCCGTCATCGCGGCAAGGCCGACCTACCGCTCAACGATGCGATGCCGGATATCCAGGTCGATCCCGACACCTTCACGGTGCGCATCGACGGCGAGGTGTGGCAGGAGCAGCCGGCCACGGAACTGCCCATGGCACAACGGTATTTTCTATTCTGATGGGAGCTACGGATACTTCCGGGACCACGGCGTTGCTGCTGTCGCTGGCAGATTCCCGGTTGCCCACCGGTTCACATGTGCATTCCGGTGGGGCGGAGGAGGCCATCGCCCAGGGCCTCGTACGGGACTGCGTGACGCTCAATGCCTTTCTGCGGCGTCGCATTCGGACTCACGGCCTGGTCGCGGCGTCTATCGCCGCCGCCATCACATCCGGGCGGCTGGATCCCGTGCGAGCGGATGCCGAAACGGATGCGCGGACTCCGTCACAGGCCGCCCGGCACGCCTCTCGCGCCCAGGGCCGCGGGCTCCGACGCCTGGCCGGTTCGGCCTGGCCGCAGATCGACTGGAGCCCACACGGTCGGCAGCCGCATCTGGCCGTTGTCTACGGCATCATCGGAGCGGCTACAGGGTTGACGGGACGTGAGATCGCGCTCGTCGTCGTCTACACCACCCTGACCGGGTCGGCCACCGCAGGCCAACGCCTGCTGGCGCTGGATCCGGCGGAGGTGGCGGTGGGCACGCTGGCCCTAATGGGCCTATGCGAGGAGACGGCGACACTGGCCGCCACCGAGCTCGCCAGCTTGTCCGATCCGTTACAGGATGTTCTCGCCGAGCAGCACCTCACACGCGAACGCCCGCTTTTTGTTTCGTAGTTTTTTAGTAGTACTTCTGTAGCACTACCACGATTGGATTGATATGCCACCGCATCTCCTTGACGGCCAGCCCCATCACCACATCGACAGGCCACGTCGTGTACGTCAGCCGGGGGAGCCGCTGCGCATCGGGATCGGCGGACCGGTGGGATCGGGCAAGACCGCGCTGGTCGCCGCGTTGTGCCGCACGCTGCGCGACGAGATCTCGGTGGCGGTGCTCACCAACGACATCTACACCACCGAGGATGCGGACTTCCTGCGCCGGCACGCCGTGCTTCCCGATGAACGCATCACCGCGGTACAAACGGGAGGCTGTCCGCATACCGCGATCCGCGACGACATCACCGCGAACCTGGATGCCATCGAAGATCTGATCGCCGCCAACGATCCACTCGACCTCATCCTCGTCGAATCGGGCGGGGATAACCTCACCGCCACCTTCTCCTCGGGCCTGATCGACGTGCAGATCTTTGTCGTCGACGTGGCCGGTGGTGACAAGGTGCCACGCAAAGGCGGTCCCGGCGTGACGTTCTCGGATCTTCTCGTCATCAACAAGACCGATCTGGCCCCCATGGTGGGCGCCGATCTGGGGGTGATGGCCCGCGATGCGACGGCCGTGCGCCAGGGACGTCCAACCGCGATGATCTCGTTGACCGAGGACCCGACGGCCGCCGAGGTGTTGGCCTGGGTGCGAAATCATCTCGACGAGGCGCGCGCTGCCGACCATGCGCACTGAGGTCGTCCTCATTGCAACCAAGGGGCAGCTGCCGCGGATGCGCTGCTCCGGAAGTCTGCAGGCCCGACTCACCTCCACCGATACCGTCCATCTTGTCGGAGTGGCCGCGAGTCCGCTTGGTGGCGATGAGATCTCGGTGCATATCGAGGTAGGTGAGAACGCGGTGTTGCGGGTGCGATCCGTGGCGGCCACGGTGGCCCTGCCCGGCCGCGATACCGTCCACTCCTCGACCGCATGGGCCTGCTCGGTGGAGGGCGAACTGGATCTCGACCCGGCGCCCACCATCGTCGCGGCCAACGCCGCCCACCATTCCCACGTCACGGTGCACGGATCAGCGGGCGCCAGCCTGCGACTACGGGAGCGCGTGCAGATCGGCAGGGCAGGGGAGTCTTCGGGATTCTGGAGCGGCCGGCTTGACGCGGATGTGGGCGATCGCCCCCTGCTACGGCATCGCGTCGAACTCGGTGCGGGATCGGTGACGGATGACGAGCTGGGCTGCCCGTTGGCATTGATCAGCGAACTACGTTATCCAACAATGGATTCCATAGAGACAAGCCCTATCGATGCCACCCTGCTGCACCTCGCCGGCGACGCCACCCTGCTCACGTGGCAGGGACGGCGTCTACCGGCAGATTAGCTTGCGGCCTTTTCTTCTTCCCGCGCAACCTCGTCGCTGGATTCGTCTTCGCCATTCTTTTCGGCGACGAGCTCCTCAAGTTGGTCCAAACGTGTTCGCGCCCAGGCTTGCTGCTCGGTGATGGCCATCTGGCCCCGCGATCGCGTGACGAACGCGATGGACCACAGAATCAGCGTCACGAGCCTGTTTTTGAACCCGACGAGGTACACCAGGTGCAGCGCCAGCCACATGAGCCAGGCGATGAATCCGCTGAACTCCAATGGCCCGATCTTGCACACCGCGCTGTAGCGCGACACGGTGGCCATCGACCCCTTGTCAAAGAACTTGAACGGGGTGCGGTTCTCAGGACTGCGGCCACCGAGTTCCGCCTTGATCTGCTTGGCGGCGTAACGACCACCCTGAATAGCACCCTGGGCCACACCGGGCACCCCATCCACGGCCATCATGTCGCCGACCACGTACACATTGGGGTGCCCCGGGATCGTCAGATCCGGACCCACCTTGACGCGACCGGCGCGGTCGAGTTCGACACCCGACTGCTCGGCCAACGTCTTGCCCAGTGGGCTCGCGGACACGCCGGCCGACCACACCTTGCACGAGGATTCGATGCGCTTGGTGGTGCCGTCCGAGTACTTGACGGTCAAACCGTTGCGGTCCACGTCGGTGACCATGGCGCCCAGCTGGATCTCGACACCCATCTTCTCCAGCCGCTTGCGCGCCTTGTTGCCCAGCTTTTCGCCAAACGGCGGCAGTATCGCGGGTGCGGCATCCAGCAGGATCACCCGCGCGTCCGTCGGATCGATGTGACGGAAGGTGCCCTTGAGCGTCTCGTTGGCCAATTCGGCTATCTGCCCGGCCATCTCGACTCCGGTGGGCCCGGCGCCAACCACCGTGAACGTCATGAGCTTCCGACGACGCTCGGGGTCACTGGAGCGCTCCGCCATTTCAAAGGCGCCGAGAATCTTTCCGCGCAGTTCCAGGGCGTCATCGATCGACTTCATGCCGGGGGCCCACTCGGCGAATTGATCGTTGCCAAAGTAGGACTGACCCGCGCCGGCAGCGACAATCAGACTGTCGTATGGCGTCTTGTAGTCATGCCCGAGCAGCGTGGAGTGCACGAACTGGTTCTCCAGGTCGATGCCGGTCACGTCTCCGAGAACTACCTGAGCGTTGTGCTGGTTCTTCAAGATCTGCCGGGTCGGCGGCGCGATCTCACCCTCGGAGATGATCCCGGTGGCCACCTGGTACAGCAGCGGCTGGAACAGGTGGTGCGTGGTGCGGGCGATCAGGGTGATGTCAACGTTGGCTCGCTTGAGCGTCTTGGCGGCGGTGAGCCCACCGAATCCGGAGCCGATGATGACCACGCGGTGCCTGGGCGACAGGGCATCCTTGATCTTGGACTGTGGGTTGGCGGCGTCGGCGACATGAGGCACCGCGGGGCTGGCGGCGTCTGGTGTCGTGCTCATCGATCACTCCTCGTCGAATGGCGTCTCAACTGGGGTTATTAACCTTGATTGACACTTGGTGCAACACCACAACCGTAGTCGGGATTTCCATGCACGTCGCGTCACTTAGTTTAGCGAAATATCTCACAAAGCCTTTGGGTGCCAGCCCGGATCACGTCCCGACATCGCAAGCATGTGATCGAACCGTGGGGTTCCCGGGGGGACCGGCACCTGCGGGCCAAACAAACCCGGTGTTCCGCCATCCGAGGCCAGCGCAGTGAGGAACCCGTACAGACCCGGATCCGTGCCTTCGGGCAGGTCGAACGGCTGACCCGTCGCGGCCGCCAAATCCCAGCCGTGCAGCACTAATTCGTCGAGGGCCACCATCGCCACCTGATCGTTGGGCATGACGGTTCCGGCGATCGTCGCCTCGCCCTCCCAGGATTGCGGCTCCGCCCATGTCGCGACGAGATCCGTCAGCCGCTGCGGTAGCAGCGTCCGCCACTCCGGATCGAGGTCCTCCGTGAAGGACGGTCCCGACAGGTCGATGCCCAACGCCGCGGCCTTCTCCGGCTGGATGACAAATCGGAAGGCCATCGACAGACCCATGAGGTGATTCAGCAGCGCACGAACCGTGAGTTCCGCACAGGGAGTCGGGTTACCCAAGTCGTTGTCAGACACTCCGGGAAGAAGTGCTTCCACCGCCGCTGCGGCGGGTTGCAGGCTGAATGGCGCATCCATATCCCACATCCTGCCGAAGGATTGCGCGATACAGACCGAATCCGGCCGACTAGTCCTTGAACAGCGGGCGAAGAGTGCTACCGATCGATTCCACCACGCCGGGGATGTGCCCGTTACCCGGCACGTTGAGGGTGATGGAGTCGATTCCCTGATCGAGGATGCGAGTCTGCACCTGCTCGGCGATCTCTTCGGGGCTGCCCACCAGTGTCCTTCCGAGTACCTGCGCCTTGACATCCTCGGGCAGAGTTTCCAAGTCCAGACCGTTCTTGCGCAGGTGCTCACCGGCCTGTTTCCAGGCTGCGGCCGAATCCTCGTCGACGAACACCGAGAAGAAGGCCGAGGTTTCCAGGGTCGATGGATCGCGGCCGGCCTCCTCGCAGCGCTGCCGCAGCACCGACAACTTGTGCGGGATCTCGTCCAGCGCGCTGAGCAGGTTCAGGTGATCGGCGTACTTCACCGCCAGACCGAATGTCTTCTTCTCGCCGCTGCCGCCGATCATGATCGGGATGTTCGATCGGTAGCGGGGCTCGTTGATGGCGGTCTCGGTGCGGTAGTACTTGCCATCGAAGGTGGGCCGCTCACCGCGCAGCATCGGCGGGATGATCTCCAGCGCCTCGCTCAGCCGCTCGAAGCGGTCGGTGAAGGTGCCGAACTCGAAACCCAGTTGCTGATGCTCCAGCTCAAACCAACCCGCGCCGATACCCAGAATCGCGCGTCCGCCGCTGACCACGTCGAGCGTGGTGACGGCCTTCGCAAGCAGTGTGGGGTTCCGGTACGTGTTGCCGGTGACCAATGTGGAGAGCTGGATGGTGCTGGTGGCACTGGCCAGCGCACCCAACGCCGTGTACGCCTCCAGCATCGGCTCGTCGGGGGCGCCGATCATGGGCAGTTGGTAGAAGTGGTCCATCACGAAGACCGTGTCGAAGCCCGACGCCTCCGCCTCACGCGTCTGTCTGACGACGGTGGGGAAGAGCTCGGCGACGCCGGTGCCGTAGGAGAAATTGGGGATCTGCAAACCGAGCCGAATGGTCACTCGGTCAGCGTACGCCCGAATCGCAGGTACAGCATTGATCTTGCGTTACAAGGCAATTCGACAAAAAACCTGGAGTGCACTCCAGGTCTGGATTAACGGACGCCGGCGGGAACGCCGCGGCTGACGTGCAGGGTCTGACCGGTGATGTGACGCGCCTGTGAGCTGGTGAGGAACAACGCCAAGCGGGCGATCTCCGCGGCGACCAGCTCCTGCGCATCCCCGACACTGTCGAGACCGTCGTAATTGGCCTCGGCCGGCTGCCCGGGCGCGATGGTGTTGATGGTGATCCCGCGGGTACCCATCCGCTCGGCCTGTTCGGCGGTCCACGCGGACAACGCGGCCTTGGCGGCAGTGGTTGCGCCGGACCGGTCATGGGTGCCCAGCATGCACAGGTTGATGATGGCCGCACCGGAACGCAGGCGGTCCCCGACGGCCTGCACCGTCAGCACCGCGGTCAGCACGCTGGATTCGTACCGGGACAGCCATGCCTCGCCGGTATCGGTGAGGGTGCCCAGATGCGGTCCGGGCTCACTCCACACGGGATTGGGGATGTTGACGATGGCGTCCAGGTACTGGGGGAACAGCTCGACGTTCTCTTCCAGGCTGTCCGGGTCGGCGTTATCGCATACAACGGCATCGACCTCGAGCTCCTTGGCTGCGATCTCCAGCTCGTCGGCGTTGGGCCCGGTGATGACCACGCGATGGCCGGCGTTGCGGAACTCCGCGGCCACCGCTCGGCCGACCTCGTTAACCGCTCCGGTTACCAGTACGTCCATGGCGGGTCCTTCCTCACCTAACTTGCAGGCACGGCACCTACACGCTGTCCCGTGCACTTTTCCCTACCGAACCAGCGATGATCCAGCACGATCGTGACACAACCCGGACCTCATACCCCGGATTTGGCGGCCGGGTCGCACGGGTTTGACCCCCAATATTACTGGACGGTAGCAATACCCTTGACCGCCGCATCGGTGGCAGACAATGGCTAGGGTTGTGCCGGTGACCAGCGGACGAATCTTGGGCCCACTAAAGCTCCTCGCGACACTCCTGTTCGCGAGTTCGCTGACCGTGTCGGGCTGCGGCTCACGCACGACCTCCGATAACGACACAGCCAGCACAGGGGCCACGTCGACGGCCACGAATTCTGCCGCCGTCAGGTTGCACGTGCTGGCCGCGGCATCGCTCCGGAAGGCGTTCACCGAAATCGGGAAGAATTTCGAGACCACACACGCGGGGACAACCGTTGAGTTCACCTTCGCCGGCTCCTCCGATCTGGTGACCCAACTCACCCAGGGCGCCGAGGCCGACGTGCTCGCCACCGCGGACTCGGCCAACATGGACAAGGCCTGGAAGGCGCACACCGTCATCAACCCTGTCGACTTCGCCGCCAATACGTTGACGATCGTGGTCGCTCCGGGTAACCCGAAGAGCATCGCCACCTTCGCGGACCTGGCGCGCCCCGGTCTCGATGTGGTGGTGTGCGCTCCGCAGGTTCCGTGTGGTGCGGCCACCACGACTGCCACCAAAGAGATTGGTGTGCAACTGAATCCCGTCAGCGAGGAGTCCTCGGTGACGGACGTGCTGAACAAGGTGATCGCCGGGCAGGCCGACGCCGGTCTCGTGTACGTCACCGATGCCAAGGCTGCCGGCGACAAGGTCACCACGGTCCCATTCCCTGAGGCGCGGACCATCGTCAACACCTATCCGATTGCGGTCACCGCGAATTCGCGTAACCCGGAGCGCGCGAACCAGTTCATTGAAACCGTCACCGGGGATGTCGGACACAAGATTCTGGCGGAGGCGGGGTTCGCCGCACCGTGACCCGGTCACCCGGCCTGCCCCGGTGGGTATACCTGCCGGCGGCCGTCGGGGCGCTGCTCATCGTGCTGCCGCTGCTGGCGCTGCTGGTAAAGGCCGACTGGGCTCAGTTCCCGGCGCTGGTCACAAGCCCGGCCTCGCAGGCGGCGCTCCTGCTCAGCTTGAAGACGTGCCTCGCCAGCACGGTGCTGTGCCTGCTGCTCGGGGTGCCGCTGGCCGTCGTCCTCGCCCGCGGGCCCGAACGGCTGACCCGGCTGCTGCGTCCGATGATTCTGCTGCCGCTGGTGTTGCCGCCGGTCGTCGGCGGCATCGCGCTGCTGTACGCCTTTGGCAAGCTGGGGCTGCTCGGCCACTACCTGGATGCGGCCGGTATCCGGATTGCGTTTTCCACCTCTGCCGTAGTCCTGGCGCAGACCTTCGTATCGCTGCCGTTCCTCGTCGTCAGCCTTCAGGGTGCGCTGGCCACGATGGGCGAGCGGTACGACCATGTGGCCGCCAGTCTGGGGGCGCCGCCCACCACCGTGCTGCGTCGCGTGTCGCTGCCGTTGGTGATGCCCGCACTGATATCGGGCACGGTGTTGGCGTTCGCGCGCTCACTGGGGGAATTCGGCGCCACCTTGACGTTCGCGGGATCCCGGCAGGGCGTGACGCGCACCCTCCCACTGGAGATCTACCTGCAACGCGAATCCGACGCACAATCGGCTGTTGCGCTCTCGCTGCTGCTGGTGGCGGTGGCCGCGGTCGTCCTAGCCATCGTCGGTGCGCGGACCTGGCGCCCCGGCGGGTGGCTGTGATGAGCGAACTGCGATTCGACGCCGGACATTCCGGACGCGGTGTGCATGCCGACTTCACGGTCCTACCCGGGGAGACACTGGCGATCGTCGGCCCAAACGGAGCCGGCAAGTCCACACTGCTCGCACTCATCGCGGGTCTGCTTCGACCCGACACCGGCGAGATCCGGCTCGGCGACCACGTGCTGACGAACTGCGCCACAAGCACTTTCGTCCCCACCCACCGACGACGGACGGCGCTTCTGCTGCAGGAAGCGTTGTTGTTCCCGCATCTGACGGTGGCGGCCAACGTCGAGTTCGGGTTGCGCAGCAGGCGACGCGGCCGCGACGAGGTCTCGACCACGCGGGATCACTGGTTGGAATCGGTGGGCGCGCGTGATCTGGCACGGCGTCGCCCCGGCGAGTTGTCCGGGGGACAGGCACAGCGAGTGGCCATCGCACGTGCGCTGGCGACCGAACCCGACTTGGTGCTGCTCGACGAACCGCTCGCCGGTCTCGACGCCGACAGCGCTCCTGCCATTCGGGCACTGCTGGGGCGGGTGCTGGGCCGTGACGGACAAAGTGCCCTGATCGTGACCCACGACATCATGGATGCCGTCGCCATCGCCGACCGGGTGATGGTGCTGGACGGCGGCCGCGTCACCGAGCTGGGTGATACCGCCACGGTCCTGGCGCGCCCGACCAGCCAGTTCGGCGCGCGGTTCGCTGGGGTGAACCTCGTCGACGGCACCGTGGGCGAGGATGGCGCCCTGCACGTCGGCGATTTGGCCATCCATGGTGTTTGGGCCGACACCGGAAGCCATTCGCGTGGCCAGCACGCCGTCGCGGTGTTCGGGCCCCGTGCCGTCGGCGTGCATCTGTCCCCGCCAGGAGGTAGCCCGCGCAACGTCATCCCCGTGTCTGTCACGACGCTTATCGCGCACGGTGACAGCGTCGTTGTAACGGCAACCGCCGGGACCACGATATTCACCGCACATATCACCGCGGCCGCCGCGGCAGAACTAAGGCTGACGCCCGATGCGCCGGCATACTTTGCCGTGAAGGCTCACGAGGTCGTCATTCAGGCGGCGTCATAGCTGGGGACGGGGATTTCGAGAGGAATCACATGTTTGCGTCTGAGCAACCAAACCCCCTGTCACCGCGCCGAATGATCTTGAAGTGGCGCCGCTGGCGGCTTTCGGCAAATCGGGCGCGCCGATTGCCGGTTAGGCTTGCACGTGCTCGACAAACCGGTACGTTCATGGACATGCAGCAACCACGGGCAACATCAGCAGCCAAGCGGGCGCAGCGGGCACGAGTAATAGCAGCTGCCGTCGCGGTCGCCTCGCTGTCCGGGGCAGGAGCCATCACGCTCGTCGCCGCACCGGCCAACCAGGCGCCGCCATCGGTACGCACGGCGGATATCCACCTGGTGACTACCGATGCGCCTCCGCCGCCCGCCCCGGGACAGCCGGCGCCCAACCCGGAGACGCCTACCACCGTGACCACGGCTCCGGCCTCACCGGCGCCCGGCACGCCCGCGCCCGCCGGGGCGCCTGCACCGGCAACTCCGGCACCCGCTGATGCCAGCCGCGTCAACAATGACCAGGGTGGCTTCAGTTTCGTTGTGCCCCAAGGCTGGACACCATCGGATGCACGCAGGCTGACCTACGGATCGGCACTGTTGACCAATCCGGCCGCACCGAACGGAAGCATCCTGCTGGGTCGTCTGGACCTCAAGCTTTTCGCGGGCGCCGAGCCCGACAACCAAAAGGCCGCCCGCAGACTCGCCTCGGATATGGGCGAGTTCTTCATGCCGTACCCGGGTAACCGCCTCAACATGGAAGATCAGAGCTTCGAGGTCGCGGGCATGCCCGCGGCATCCTCGTACTACGAGGTCAAGTTCGACGACGCCGCCAAGGACCCCGGCCAGATCTGGTCCGCGGCCGTGGGCAAGGGTAAAGACCGTTGGTTCATCGTGTGGCTCGGTACCTCCGCATCACCGGTGGACAAGGGCGTGGCGAAGGCCCTGACCGAGTCGATCCGTCCCTGGACCCCACCGACTCCGCCGACACCTCCGGCCGGGCAGCCGGTTGATCCCAACCAGCCGGCCCCGCCACCTGCGGACCCGAACCAGCCGCCGCCCCCGCCGGCCGATCCCAACCAGCCACCGCCACCGCCGGCTCCCGCGGCACCAGGTGCGCCGGCCCCCGAACCCGTTCCCGCGGGGCAGCCCGTACCCCCACCAGCACCACCAGCGCCCGGCGTCCCGGTCTGACATCCGGTAGGCGGCCAGTTCATGGATTTACATTCGCGAACCGCCGCTTTTCCTGCGGTATTCATCCGGAGGCATTCCGCTGTTAGACCTGAATTCGCGTCCCGGTACGGGTGGCGCAATACCCCACGCGCATTGTCGCGAGGGCTATCATCGATTTAGCTCACATTCGCTCAGCGATTTAGCAGGAGGATGAATGATCGACATTGCTATGACGGCAGAACTTCTCGCGCGCTCGACCACAACGACCAGCGTGGGGATCGTCGGATACCTGATCATCGGCGCGCTGGCCGGCTGGATCGCCAGCAAGATCATGGGCACCGACCAGCAGATGGGACTTCTTCTCAATATCGTTGTCGGCGTTATCGGTGCATTCCTCGGCGGATTTTTGCTGAGTTTCGCATTCAACACCGCTAGCGGTGGGTGGTGGTTCACCTTCTTCACCGCAATACTCGGGGCTGTAGTTCTCCTATTCCTCGTCAAATTGGTCACCGGGAAGAAGTAGCCCAACGCTTTCTCACGTTGCGAAAACGGCGATGGTGAGGAGGCTGTGACGCCCGGATAACCTCAGTGGAAGCATTCGGGAATCTGATTCACTCACCATGACAGGGTGACTGATCTCAGCGCGCCGCCCACCGCGCGCCGTGCCGCATGCTCGTATTGCGGTGTCGGCTGCGGTGTGGTGGTGCGCTCCGATTCGGGCCCAACGGGCTCGGGCCCGCTCACCATCGCGACCGTCGAGGGCGATGCGCTGCATCCGAGTAACCACGGCCGCCTGTGCACCAAGGGCGCCACCCACGCACAGCTGATGGCCACCGACGGGCGCATGACGACGGCGCATATTCGTCCCGCGCGCGGGTCGGAGCCTGTTCCCACACCGCTGGCGGCAACAACCACCGACGCGGGACGGCGGCTGCGCCAGATCCTCGACACCCACGGCCCCGATGCGATCGCCCTGTACGTGTCCGGTCAGATGAGCCTGGAAGCGCAGTATCTCGCCAACAAGCTCGCCAAGGGCTACATCCGCACCACACATATCGAATCCAACTCTCGGCTCTGCATGGCAAGCGCCGGCACCGGGTACACCCAATCTCTCGGTGCGGACGGACCGCCTGGGTCGTACTCCGATATCGAGCAGAGCGACCTGTTCCTCGTCATCGGTGCGAACATGGCCGACTGCCATCCGATTCTGTTCCTGCGCATGGCCGACCGGCTAGGCAGCGGAGCACGGCTGATCGTGGTGGACCCACGACGCACCACCACCGCCGAACGAGCCGATCTGTTCCTGCAGATCACTTCGGGTACCGACCTTGCCCTGCTCAACGGACTATTGCATCTGCTGGTCGAGAGCGGAGATATTGACCAGGAGTTCATCGCCGAGCACACCGAGGGCTGGCCGGGTATGCCGCAGTTCCTCGCCGCCTATTCGCCCTCCGCGGTCGCGGCCGTCACAGGGCTGGCCGAGGACGATATCCGCACCGCCGCGCGGTGGATCGGGGAGGCGCGCGAGTGGATGACGTTGTGGACCATGGGCCTCAACCAGAGCACCCACGGCACCTGGAATACCAACGCGATCTGCAATCTGCATCTGGCGACCGGGGCCATCTGTCGCCCCGGGAGTGGACCATTCTCATTGACCGGCCAGCCAAATGCGATGGGCGGCAGGGAAATGGGCTACATGGGGCCGGGGCTGCCGGGCCAGCGGTCTGTTAAGTCTGCCGCCGATCGGGCCTTCGTTGAGCAGCAATGGCAGCTGACACCCGGTTCCATCCGTGCGGAATTCGGCGCCGGTACGATCGACATGTTCGCCCAGATGGCGGCCGGGCACATCAAGGCGTGCTGGATTATCTGTACGAATCCGGTTGCCTCAGTGCCGAATCGGCAAAATGTGATCGACGGACTGCGCCGCGCCGAGCTGGTGATCACCCAAGATGCCTACCTGACTACGGCCACCAACGAGTATGCCGATGTCATGTTGCCCGCCGCCCTGTGGGCCGAGTCCGATGGCGTCTCGGTCAACTCGGAGCGCACGGCGACGTTGACCAACCGGGCCATCGATGCCCCGGGCGATGCCCGCCCCGACTGGCATCTGATCTGCGATATCGCCGCCGCGATGGGATTCGGGGATGCCTTCGACTACTCCTCGAGCGAGGAGATCTTCGAAGAGATCCGCGCATTCTGGAATCCGCGCACCGGATACGACATGCGTGGCGCGAGCTATGCCCGGCTTCGGCAGGGCCCGGTGCAATGGCCGTGCCCGCCGAGTGATTCGGGGGACTCTGCGGATAGACATCCGATTCGCTACCTGAACGACGGGGTCAGCCAGGACCTGCACGTCGACGAAAACGGCACCGTGCCGCGACTGGCGTTTCCCACCCCGTCGCGCCGAGCCGCGTTTCACGCTCGGGCGCACCGCGATCCCGCAGAACTTCCCGGTGACGAATACCCCATGATCCTGAATACCGGTCGTTTGCAACATCATTGGCATACTCTCACCAAAACTGGCCGCATCAGGACGCTCGATCGACTCCATCCGTCACCGTTCGTGGAGGTACACCCGCACGATGCCGTGACACTCGGAATCGTCGAGGGCGATATCGTCGAAATCGCCTCACGTCGCGGCAGCGCCGAGCTACCGGTGGTCGTCAGCGAGAATGTCAGGCGCGGCAGCTGTTTTGCCCCCTTTCACTGGAATGACACGCAAGGGCCGGGCCTGACGATAAACGCGGTGACCAACGACGCCGTCGACGCGGATTCGCTGCAGCCCGAGTTCAAGGTCAGTGCCGTCGCACTGCGCCCCACCGGGCGGACGGTCGTCGATGGAGCATCCGACTCGCAGGCACAAGCACTGGGGGACATAGCAATTCTGTGGACATCGCAGACCGGCAACGCCGAGACCGCGGCCATCTCGGTGCACGACCTCCTGGAAGCGGCGGGGATATCGGCCACACTGACCGCGATGGACGAATGCGACCCAGCCGATCTCAGCCAGGTCCGCACGGCATTGGTCATCGCCAGCAGCTTCGGGGAGGGCGGGCCACCCGATAACGGCGCGCGGTTCTGGTCCTCGCTCGCAGGACTCTCGGAGGGAACAAAACCCTTGAACCACATGCGTTATGCGGTGCTGGGATTCGGCGATCGTGCATACGCGGATTTCTGCGGCCACGCAAAGGCTCTCGACGCCCGGCTGCAGGAGCTGGGCGCCGTCCCGGTACTCGGCCGAGTGGATGGCGAAGCCACCAACCGATCGCTGGTCGCGTCCTGGACTGCGGATCTTCTGGAGGCGATCGGGGAGGGCACCGCCGCCAGCACCGAGACGGTCCGGCGGCTGCGCAGCGATGGGCTGCCCGCAGCCGCTCCGGAACCCTGCACCCGTGCCGCACCCATTCTGGCGGCGTTGTCGCACAACGAGATTCTTTCCGCGCCCGACTCCGATAAGGAAGTACGGCGAATCGAGTTCGACCTGTCCGGTCACGATGTCGATTACTCGGTGGGTGACGCGTTGGGAATCTATCCGACGAACCGCGAGGATGACGTCCGACGCTGGCTCGACGCAACCGGTTTCGACGGCGAGCTGCCGATCACGATCGACGGGGGCGAGCTTCCGTTGGCCACCGCCCTCGCCGAGCACTACGACATCTGTCGCGTTACCGACGATCTGCTGCGTTTCATTGCCGAGAGGCGCAGCGACAAGCCGACCATCAAGTTATTGCGTGGTCGCGATAGCACGGCACGTGAGCGGTGGTTGCAGGGCCGCAACGCCCTCGACGTGCTGCGCGAGTTTCCTATCCGCGCCGATATCGACGAATGGCAACAGGTTCTCATCCGGCTGACCCCGCGCCAGTACTCGATCTCGTCGAGCCCCCTGGTCAGCCCGCGATCCGTCGCGCTGACGGTGTCCATCGTCCGGTACCGCGGGCCGGACGGCTCAGCGCGCGGCGGCGTGGGCTCGACCTTCCTGGCCGACCGTGCGCAGCGACTTCCTGTCCCGATCTTTCTGCAGCGATCTCCGCATTTCCGCCCACCCGGTACGTCGGACACGCCGATGATCATGATCGGACCCGGAACCGGTATCGCGCCGTTCCGAGGGTTCCTACAGGAACGTCGCGCGCTCGGGCATACCGGACGCAACTGGCTGTTCTTCGGCGACCAGCACCGCGCCCAAAACTTCTACTACCGCGAGGAGCTCGACGGATTCCTACGCGACGGCTCCCTGCGTCGCCTCGATCTCGCCTTCTCGCGTGACCAGGACAAACGCATCTACGTCCAGCACCGCATGCTGGAGCAGGGGGCGCAGTTGTGGCAGTGGCTGTCCGAGGGCGCACACCTGTACGTGTGCGGAGATGCCAGCCGCATGGCTAAGGATGTCGACAACACATTGCTCACGATCGCCCAAAAGTACGGGCGGATGTCGGGGGAAGAGGCACTCGAGTTCCGTAAGGACCTGGTAGCCGAGAAACGCTACGTCCGCGACGTCTACTGATCGCTGCGGTGCCAACGCGACGCTATAGTCGCATTGCGCGATGGATCTCGCCGGGGCTTGTCCCGAACCGCCACTGACGGCTGATAGTTCCTGTGTTGATGAGACGTAACACGATGGGGCCCGCATGTGACAGGTCGATACCGCGAAGAGCGCAGCGAGTCCATGCGGCCCGTCCATCTGCGACCTGCGGCGCTGCTGTGGGTATTCCTCGGGGGCATGTGTGGGACCGGATTGCGGTATTGGTTCGAGCAGATGTGGCCGGCCTCAGGCGCTTCGTGGCCCTGGGGGACATTCGCGGCCAACCTATCCGGAGCATTCATCCTCGGCGCGCTCCTCGAAACCGTCACTCTGTTGGGATCCGATAGCGGCTGGCGTCAGCGCGCCCGGCTGTTCCTCGGGACTGGTCTCTGCGGCGCGTTCACCACGTACAGCGCGCTCGCGTTGGAGGTCAGCACGCTCACGCGCCACGGCTTTCCGGGCATCGGCCTGGGGTACGCATTGGTCAGCGTTGCGGCGGGTTTGGCCGCCGCGCTGGCCGGGATAGCCACCGCGGCAAGAGCACTCGCGCGCTATTCGGGGGGTTCCGGGTGATGGACATCGCCTTTGTCATGGCCATCGTCGTGGCCGGGGCCCTGGGCGCGGTATTGCGGTTCGTCATCGATTCGAGCATCAAGCATCGATGGACCCATCGGTTCCCCTGGACAACGTTGCTCATCAATGTCTCTGGGTCGGCACTCATCGGCGTGCTGGCCGGAGTGGTGATCTTCCACCACGCGTCATCCGATCTACTTGCCATCCTCGGAACCGGCTTCTGCGGCGGCTACACGACCTTCAGCACCGCCAGCGTCGAATCGGTGAGGTTGATCGAGCAGCGGCAATGGTCCCTCGCGCTGTACAACACATTTGGCACATTGCTCGGCACCATCGGGGCATGTGCCGCCGGGCTGGCGCTCGGGTGGCTGTTGGCGTGAGGATATAGCTATGGCCGAGTCGCCCGCGGTGCATCTGGTCGTCGGATGGGACAGGTATCCGCCGAGCACTGCCGCGCTGCACTTCGCGATCGATCTGGCCCAACGGCTCGACGCGTGCGTGCACATTGTGCACATTCTGGACATGGACGACGAACCGTTGGACCCCGACACCAACAGTTGGGAGTCCCAGGCGCCCACGGCTGTGGCCGCTGACGAGACCGCGGCTCGTGAAGAGCTCGCCGGCAGCGACGTGTCCTGGGAATACCACCGCGCGCATGGGCGTGCCGCAGCTGCGCTTCTCGCGGTGGCACAGCAGTACGAGGCACTGATGATCATTCTCGGGAGTCCGCGCGGAGGACCCGCATCTGCGCTCGACACTCTTCTCGGACAGTCGGTGTCACATCGCCTCATCGGCGCAAAGAGGGTTCCACTCGTCCTCGTACCCGCCATCTGACTGTTTGCGCATAGCGAACGTTTCTGCGGTAGCCTGGCGCGGTGCGTGGCAAATGCCGAACCGGGTCGACCGTCAGCCACGGTCCAGTCACGATCGACGGGGTGACAGTGGTATTACGCCCGCCCCGGCTGTCGGATGGCCCATCCTGGCGGCAAACCTGCTTGAGGTTTACCGAGAGGCTGTCACCAGCGTTCGGTCGCGATGATATGGACTGGGAGAACGCTCACTCACCCGTCATGTGGGCGTACACCTGGCGCACGGCCCTCGCCGATGCGAGGGCGGGTGGCGTCTCGTATCTTTTGGTGCGCATGGACGACGAGATCGAGCGTGTTGTCGGCCATTTCTTCATGGCCGGACGCGATCCCCGCACGGGCGGCGCCGAGATGTCGACCTGGGCCGCCGATGTTCCGCCTGCCGTGAGTGCGTGGGCGCTGCTGACTACCGTCCTATCCGCATTCGAGGGAAATCCCAATATCCCGTTTGTATTGGCGCCCGCCGCGGCATCAAATGTACGTGCGAACAGGTTCTTTGCATCGCTGGATTGGCTTCAGCTGCAGACACGTCGCGCGCTGCGCAGGTACGACGGGCAGGTATCTGACCATCACATATGGATGCTCGCGAATACATCCGAGGGTCGGGATGCGGTTAGGCACCGCTTAGCAGAAATTGCCTCTACCGAAAGACCTTTCACGCCCTCCGCGCACCGCACGCCAAGCCTGGAGTATCTCGTGGCATGGGGCAGACACCAGGCGATCCGCACCAAGCAGGTATGCAACGTCATGCTGCAATCAACTCCACGCCAGACCGCACTCGAAATCTCGCCCAACAGTGGGGAATTGGTGCGCATCGAGCCCACAGCTCAAGACCGATACCGCGTCTCGGTGGCCCAGCGTCCTTGCGGTTCGGTTGAGGTTCATTCCGATATTGGCACGTCGACAACGGAATTGGTGCCACGATTCAGCTCGTGGGCACCTGACAACGCCCGCGTATCAGCGATATCCGCACTTGCGAGCCATCTCGCAGACCGCCCGGATGGGTCTCGCCGGACGGTCGTTGCCGTCCGCGACATTGACACCTCGCTCGCGAATCGGCTTGCATCGCTTGGCTTTATCGACGAGGGCGAGGCGCCACCGACCCTGGGCGAAGTGGCTACTCCCCGGCGGATGTGGACGCTGCTCAGAATCCGCTAGTCACCATGGGCACGCGCGTAGGCCTCGGCCAACAGCGGCCGGATGACTTCAGCGAAGGTGCCCTCACCGGGATTGACCACGCATACCCACTTGGCGCCCCCGTATTCGGGATGCGGCAGGACTCGATCGAACTCCGCGTAGTCGATGTCGGCCGTCTCGTCGCCGGGCATCTCAACGACCCCGGCGAAGGTGTCACCACTGACGCCGATATTGAGCCGGTACACCGATGGGCGCGCCAGATCCGAGTATTTGTCGAACGCCTCATTCGACATCAGGGTGATGACGGGCACCTGCCGCTTGGTGCCGCCGAAGAAGAACCAATTCCCCTCGACGACCTCGTGCTGGAGGTCCGGGAAGGTCATGATGATGTACTCGATGATGGCTCCCTCATCCATGCCATAAACCTACCGGCCTAGGCTGCTGACATGTTGCGCGCCGGAATCGTCGTCACAGGCACGGAGGTCCTCACCGGGCGGGTGGCCGATGCGAACGGGCCGTGGCTTTCCGAACGTCTACGAGAAGTGGGAGTGGACGTAGCGCATATCTGTGTATGCGGAGACCGCAAAGACGATCTGACCGCACAGCTGACATTCCTCGCCGGTCAAGGTGTCGACCTCATCGTCACATCCGGGGGCCTGGGGCCGACGGCCGACGATATGACCCTGCCAACCGTGGCCGAATTTGCTGGTACCACACTGGTTTTCGATGCCAACCTGGAAACTTCCATCATGGATCGGCTACGGCCGATGGCGAACCGCTGGGAGAACGTCGACTGGGACGCGTTGCGTGTCGGCATCGCGAAACAAGCACTCGTTCCGGCGCAGGGGGAGGTGCTCGATCCGGTAGGCACTGCACCGGGCGCGGTCATGCACGCCGGCGGGGTAGTCATCGTGGTGCTACCCGGACCACCGCATGAGCTCCAGCGAATGTGGCCGTCGGCCGTCGGCTCCGAGCCCTTCCGCGTGCTCGTGGGGGACGATGCCGCAGCCATCGAACAGACGACTCTGCGCCTGTACGGCATCACCGAGCCGGATATCGCCGAGACTCTGCGCCTGGCCGAAGGCGAATTGGGAAACCTTGCTGCACTGGAGATCACGACGTGCCTGCGACGCAGCGAGGTGGAGGTGGTCACCCGATTCGAACCGTCCGACCGCCCGCAGTGGGACCGTCTCTACAAGTTCATCGAGACACGGCACGGCTCGGCCCTGTTCTCTTCAGACGGTACGACTGTCGACGAACTGGTGGCCGGACTTCTGCACGGTAGGCGCCTGGCCGTTGCGGAGTCATGTACCGCGGGACTGTTGGGGGCACGGATCGCCGATGTGCCAGGTTCCTCGGATTACTTCCTGGGCGGCATCATCAGTTACGCCAACGATGTCAAAATTGGCCAACTGCACGTAGATCCACAGTTACTCGCGAGCCATGGCGCGGTGTCGCCGCAAGTCGCCGAGGCCATGGCGGACGGCGCATTGACGACGTTGGCCGCCGATATCGCGGTCTCGACGACGGGTGTTGCCGGGCCCGGCGGTGGAACACCGGAGAAACCCGTGGGCACGGTGTGCTTCTGCGCCAAGACCGCGACCGGGGAGAAGGCCGAGCTCCGGATCGTTATCCCGGGAAATCGCAACCAGATTCGTGAGCGTGCCACCACCGTCGCGCTACATTTGCTGCGCCGGCTGTTGCAGGGTAGCCCTACTCCGTAAAGGGGGCGGCCTTGACCAGGAGCGGAAACGCCGCGTAGCGGGTCAGCCACGCCGCGCGGCCCTTCGGTACCGCGGCACCCTCTGCCGCCCAGGCTTTGAGCATGTGCCGCTTGAATTCCAGACGAGGGTGCCGCCGCAGCAGCTCCTCCACCCATGCGGGCTCGAGGTCCGACAACCGCAGCCCGAAAACATCCGTTCCTGCGCCCGCCGACACAAATCCTCCTGCGTCTGAAAGGTTTTCGCTGGCACCCAGGGTGATATGTGCAGCGATCGCCGCACCCACCGCCTGGGCACGGTCCTCGCCGACCCCTTGGTCCCGCACGAATCGGGCGGCACGCTCACCGCCGACCACGGCGAAGCATCGCCCCGGCGTCGGATGCTCAAGCTGTAGATCGTGCAACAAGCTCGCGACGTAAACCAGCTCGTCGTCGACCTGTACGCCGTCCAATGCGGCAAGCGCCTTTCCGAAAAAGTAGGTGCGGTAGGAGTGCTCGAGCACATGCGGAGTTACAGAGTCGCGCGCCTCCTGCTCCGCTGCAAACGCAAGTGCGGAATCGGGCACCGCGATCGATCCGAATTCGACTCGCCCCTGGCCACGGCGGCCTACCCGGGTCTTGACGGCATCGCCGACCATTCCGGGCAGCGCGCGAAACAAGCGTCCGAACAATACCCGTCGCTGGGCTGTCGAGACCTCTCCGCCGGTCCGGGTCGCCCACTGCCAGTCCAAGTCGATCGTCATCACCACCTCAGTCAAGGCCGATGCACCGGAAACAGCCAGTGGCAGAAATGCCACAGGTACTCGGATTCATGCCATAGTGAGGCATGGGCACCAAGACGGTGGCGGCACTCGCGCTCGACGGAGTCATCACCTATGACCTGGCGTGCGCCGTGCAGATGTTCCGGCGAGGACCGGGGCGCGCCGGGCAACCCGATGGTTTCGACCTGGTGACGTGCGGTCGCCGGCCCGGAACCGTCTGGACGCCAGATGGTTTCGCCCTAGAGGTGGAACAGGGCATCGACGCGCTAGAGACCGCGGATATCGTCGTCGTACCCGCGCGGGCTCCACATGACCATCCGCCGCCGGACGATGTATTGAACGCGCTGGTGAGCGCGCACCAACGCGGCGCCGTGGTGTTCAGCATCTGCCTGGGTGCGTTCGTTCTCGCTGCGGCGGGCCTGCTGGATGGACGCCCCGCCACCACACATTGGGAGTACTGCGACGATATGCGCAGGCTCTATCCGCTGGTCGATCTGCGACCCGAGGCGCTGTACGTGGACGATGGGGACATCCTCACGTCGGCGGGACTGTCCGCGGGCATGGACCTGTGCCTGCATGTCGTGCGACGCGAGCTGGGCGCCGCCGTGGCATCCGATTTGGCCCGCTGGAACGTGATGGCACCGCACCGAGATGGTGGCCAGGCGCAGTTCATCCCGCCCACCAAGACCTCTCACGATTCCGGCGGCCTCGGTCCGACGCTGAGCTGGGCGGCCGAGCACATCGCCGATATCGACGATGTTTCCTCACTCGCGCGGCACGCGCATCTGAGTCTCCGCACGTTCAACAGGCGCTTCGGCGAGGAGGTGGGGACCACGCCTAAGCGGTGGCTCGACGCGCAGCGCGCCACCCGCGCTCGCGAACTGCTCGAGAACACCGAAATGACCATGGAATCCATTGCGACACAATGCGGTTTTGGCAGTGTTACGGCCATGCGGACGCATCTGCGGAAGGTCACCGCGACAACGCCGAGCGCCTACCGCCGGGCGTTCCGACGGTAGGCGGTTCGTGGTCAGCGCACGACGTGTGGCATCAGAGCGTTGGGCGGAATGACACCGAAGCGGCCCGCCTGATAATCCTCCACCGCCTGAATCAGCTCAGCCTTCGTGTTCATCACGAATGGCCCGTAGGCGACCACACGCTCACGGATGGGTCGGCCGCCCAGCAGTAGCACTTCCATCGCCGGGCGATTTCCGTCCTGACCCGCATTGGCCTGCACCGTAATCCGATCGCCGGGCCCTAGTACGGCGAGCTGCCCCTGTTCGATCGGATGCCCCAGCGCGCCGACCGAACCACGTCCGGAAAGCACGTAGACGAGCGCGTTGAACTCCCGGTTCCAGGGCACGTTTATCCCGGCCCCGGGTTCAATGGTCGCGTGCGCCAGGGTGATTGGTGTGTGCGTACTTCCCGGACCGTGATACGGGCCGATGTCTCCGGCGATGATCCGCACCAGGGCGCCGCCGTCGGGCGAGCTCACCAGTGTGGTTTCCGTTCCCTCGATCGACTGGTAGGCGGGGGTCAGGAACTTGTCGCGCGCAGGCAGGTTGACCCAGAGCTGGATGCCATGGAATATTCCGCCGCTCTCCACCAATTCTGCTGGGGGAGTTTCGATATGCAGGATTCCCGATCCGGCCGTCATCCACTGGGTGGCACCGTCGTGAATGAGGCCGCCGCCGCCATGGGAATCCTGGTGCGCGAATCTCCCGTCAATCATGTAGGTGACCGTTTCGAAGCCGCGGTGCGGATGCCAATCAGTCCCGCGCGGCTCACCCGGTTCATAGTCGACTTCACCCATTTGGTCCATGTGGATGAATGGATCCAACTCTGCGGACGGCACGCCGCCGAAGGCACGCACGACGGGGAAGCCTTCCCCCTCGTATCCCCGGGACCCAGTGGTGATCGACCGCACCGGACGTTCGGTATCAGCAGGTTCGGGCGTAGGGATGCGTGGCAGGGTCAGGGTGTCGGCGGTAATAGCTGGCATGAGAACCTCCTCGTGGTTGTTCCGATACCTACTTAACCGGACTGCAGTCCGGTTTATTCCGACGAACGAACGGTCACCCCTTGATGCTCGGCGAGAGCAGTTGTCGCCGCAGCCGACACCGTCGCACCGGCGGCCCTCAGTGGCTCGGGACTGCGCAGCGCCCGGCTCAGGACGAAGGCGCCCTCCAGGCTGGTGATGAACCCCAGAATGAGGCTCCGGCACACCTCATGCGGGAGACCTGATCCGGCGATGCGTTCGGCCCCCTGGTCGATCCAGTCCGTGAATACGTCGGCCGTGGCGAGTCGCAGCGTTTCATTCGTGCTCGCCACCTCCAGTGCGATGGTGGCGATCGGGCAGGCATCGGTGTAGTCGGTGGCTATGAGATTGTCGGCCGCGGCCGCGAATGCGGCACGGATGGTGGACGGTAGATCGGGGCCGACTTCATCGAAGATCGCCAGCACCAGGTCCCGATACATCGCACCCGAGGTCCGGATGGCCTCGTCAGCTAGCTGCGCCTTACCTCCGGGAAAGAAGTGGTAAATCGACCCGAAGGGCGCGCCCGCGCTCTGCGCGATCTGCTTGAGCCCGGTACCGGTCATGCCCTGTCGGCGGAACAACTCACAGGTGGCGTCGACGATGCGGTCGCGTGTGTCGGCGGGCATGGTGCGTCCTTCCGGAGACTCTTGTGTCTGGTCCAAGGGCATTGTACGGTCCAATTAGAACGATCTATCAAGTTCGATCCTGCGATCGCGAAGGAACACGGCGATGGACAAAGCGCTCAAGTACCTGGCAATCCTGACCGGTGTGATCTGTCTGGCCATCGGCCTGTATCACCTCATCGGCGGCGCAGAAACGGTCATCGGCGGGGGAGACATCACCGCGAGCACCGACAGCCAGGAGAGATTCTTCGCCGGGCTGTTCGCCGTCTACGGTGCGACTTGGATCTGGGTTGCCCGCCAGTCGCCCATCCCCGGCGTCGCCATCCGGTTCCTGGCAGCCGGACTACTGGTGGGCGGGCTCGGCCGGGTGGCCTCCCTGATCGATAGGGGACAGCCGCACTCGTTCTGGATCGTCATGCTCGCCATCGAAATTGCCATTCCCGCACTATTTTTCGCCATCGCAGGGGCCGACGAGAAGGCGAATTCGGTTCAATCGGGGGCCGCACCGCGGTAGCAAAACCAATACGCGAGTTCAGATTTCGCGAACCGCTAGAGTGCGTACTACCGACAGCAGTTGCGCATACTCAGGTATTTCAGGAGGAATCTATGCGGTTCACCTTCGCCGAGGCGATGACCGATCCGTCGTACTACATCCCGTTGGCTCAGGCAGCCGAGGCGGCCGGGTACCACGGCATGACCATCGCCGACAGCCTGGCCTATCCCCACGAATCGGATGCGAAGTATCCGTACACTCCCGATGGGAACCGCGAATTCCTCGAAGACAAACCGTTTATCGAAGCGCTCACGCTGACGGCGGCACTCGGTGCGGTGACCTCGACACTCCGGTTCAACATCTTTGTCCTCAAGTTGCCGATCCGGCCGCCGGCGCTGGTGGCCAAGCAGGCTTCGTCCATCGCCGCCCTGACCGGCAACCGACTCGGCCTGGGCGTGGGGACGAGCCCCTGGCCCGAGGATTACGAGCTCATGAACGTGCCGTTCGCCAAGCGCGGCAAGCGTATGGACGAGTGCATCGAGATCATTCAAGGACTCACCACCGGCGACTATTTCGAGTTCCACGGCGAGTTCTACGACATTCCCAAGACCAAGATGTGCCCGGCGCCCACACAGCCGATTCCGATCCTCATCGGTGGACATGCCGATGCCGCACTGCGGCGCGCCGCGCGCTGTGACGGCTGGATGCACGGCGGCGGCACCGAGGATCTTGACGAGCTGTTGGCCAAGCTCAACCGGTTCCGCGCGGAGGACGGTACGGCCGACAAGCCGTTCGAAGTCCATGTCATCTCTCTCGACGGATTCACGGTCGACGGTGTGAAGCGCTTGGAGGACAAGGGCGTAACAGATGTCATCGTCGGCTTCCGCATTCCGTACATCGTGGGGTCGGACACCGAGCCACTGGATACCAAGATCAAGAACCTGGAGAGCTTCGCCGAGCGCGTCATCTCCAAGGTCTGATTCCGCGAGCAGACGCTTGTTGCACGCTCCACCCGGCGTTTCTGTGCAATAAGCGTCTGCTCGCCGGAAACAACGTTGACAGTTATTCAACGCGAGCGTTAAATATCAACCATCGGGTACTCCTACTGAGAACGAGGTGGTTCGGATATGAGCACACGTCCAAGCTTTGCGTCGGCGGTCGTCTATCAGGATCCGTCGGCAGCGCTGGATTGGCTGGAGAAGGCCTTCGGATTCGAACGATCCATGGTCATCACCGACAGCGAGGGCAAGCTGGAACATTCCGAAATGCGTTTCGGCGATTGCTATCTCATGGTGGGGTCGGAGTGGGACGAGACCGTGGCCAGCCCCAAATCCGTGGGCGGACGGTGTACCCAGTCGATCCATGTGCACCTCGACGAAGATGTCGACGCGCACTGTGAGCAGGCGCAATCCGCCGGTGCCGAGATCCTGATGCCGCCCACCGACCAGTTCTACGGTGACCGTGTGTACCGCGCCCGCGATCCCGAGGGTCACGTGTGGGCATTCGCGCAGACCATGCGGGCCGTGTCGCGTGAGGACGCCGAGAAGGCCAGCGGCCTGAAGATCGAGGGCTGGATTTGACGCGGCCCTTAGTGCCGCCCGCAAGCATAGATCGCACACTCGCCGCGCTGGCAGATCCGAATCGACGAAAAATCGTTGAGGCGCTTCGGGATCGGCCGTGCCGTGCGGGGGAGATCGCGCAGGTCGTCGGCCTGAGCCCGGCGGCACTCAGCAGGCACCTACGCACCCTCAAGGCCAGCGAGCTGGTCCAGGAATCCCACCCCGAGTTCGACGCGCGTGTGCGCATCTACACCCTGCGGCCTGCTCCCATGGCAGAACTGAAGGCATGGATCGACCAGATCGAGAAGCTTTGGGCCACCCAGCTGGTGGCCTTCAAAGATCACATCGAGCGACAGTCTGACCGATGACTTCACGCATCCTGGTTTCACTGCGTGTCCGGGCCACCCCGCGGCACGCCTTCGACGTATTCGTCAACGACATCGGTCTCTGGTGGCAGCCCAGCGCACTGTTCGGCTTCACCAGACGCAGCCGCGGCACGCTCGCGTTCGAGCCCGAGCCGGGCGGCCGCTTCACCGAGTCCTATCCGGACGGGTCCCAGTTCGAGATCGGCATGGTGACGACCTGGGAGCCTGGATCCCGACTGGGATTCACGTGGCGGCAGGAGAGCTTCGCCGACGATCAGATTACCAATGTCGAGGTGCGCTTCGAGTCGGTGAGAGACGAAACCCGAGTCACCGTAGAGCATCTCGGCTGGGAGACGGTGCCAGTGGACAACGCCGCTCGGCATTCCTTCCCCGATGGGGTGTTCCTGCTGCGTCACGGCGAATGGTGGCAGCAGCTGCTCGAGTCGCTGCGCACTCAGATCACCGATCACTGATCTGCGCCGCCAGCCATGGCAGCGCGTCCGAGAATGTTCGGCTGGCGAACTGCCAGGTGTGCCCGCTGATCATCTGGTGGACCGAGCAGGAGATCTGCACCTGCTGCGCGGCCGCGCACAGGTCCGCCGAGGCACCGTCCCGATCGTCATCGGTCACCTCGTCGTGCCCACCGATCCCGGTCGGGGTGTCGGCCGTCGGTCGTTTGGCACCGCCGGGCTTCTTGCTCCCGGCTGGCGGTATGGCGTCTTCGAACCATCCCGTCACACCCGTATACGGCCCGTGCTTGGCCATCACGGTGCGCGGGTCGAAGGCATCCCAACGGGCGGCGTCGCCGCCATAAAGTCGCTCGATCGTCTGTTCCTTGGTTCCGGCGGTGGGGCCGTGGTCACCGGCGATATCGACAAAAGTGGAGAACAGATTCGGGTTCATCACGGTTAGGTCGATGGCACATGTGCCGCCCATCGACCAGCCGACAACACCCCAGTTGGCAGGGTCCGCCGACGCCCCGAACTGCGAAACCACATAGGGGCGAACGTCTTCGGTGAGGTGATCGGCGGCATTGCCGCGCGGCCCGTTGACGCATTCGGTGTCGTTGTTGAAGCTGCCAGCGACATCGACGAACACGAATACAGGCGCCTGCCCACCATGGGACTTGGCGTATTCGTCGATCATCTGGGTGGCGTTACCGGTGCGGACCCAGTCGGCCGGGGTATTGAACTCGCCGGCGATCATCATGACCACCGGTAGCCGCGGCGGGGTGTCACCGGCGAACCAGGCCGGCGGTAGGTAGACGTATTCGCCGCGATGTGCGAATCCGCTCGCGTCCCCGGGAACGTCCACCTGAACGAGCTTGCCGGTCGTCGGGTGTGAATTACGCAGTCCCGCAAGCTCACTGATATCGGTTTCACCGGGAAGCGGCCCAGCGGTGATCGCCCCCCAGGCAGCCTGCACGGTGGGGTAGTAACCCACCCAGCGATTCAGTGACACGAGCGCCGCCAGCAGCGTGAGGGAGATGGCGAGCAGCGATACGCCACGCCGCCACCACCGTGCGCCGCGAAAGCCGAGGATGGCGACGGCGAGCGCGCTGACAAACACACCGATCCATACCCACAGCGCGAACGGCGCCGGGTCCGATGCCAGCCCTTCGGAGTTCGTGTATATCCACGCCGCGAGGGCGCCGAGCGCGCCGACGACGGCGCTGACGGGTACCCACAGCAGACGCCAGCGCCGGGTCCGCCAGCCGATGACCACCAGCAGGGCAACGATCGCCAGCACCTGGACGGTGACGGGAAACCAGCCACCGAGTGCCGAGACGCCGTGGCTGAACTGATGAAAATCGTTCGCGGGCAGCTGCGGTATCGGCGTGGGTACCGTCGGCGGTGGGGGCGTCGGGGTTGTGGTCGGTGGCACGCAAACATTGTGATGAGGTTTCCTGGGAGCAACCTGGACACCCCTTTACGAGACAGGCGGGACACCACGGCCATGACCGAGAGCTATCTGTCGGATGAGGCGATCGCCGGCCTCTCCGCGTCCGAGCGAAAAGACCTGATTCAAAGGCTGGAACGCCCGCTCAGCGAGGTGGCACCGCCGAATCTGGCGAGGTTTCGCACTCTACGGCTGGGTTTGATGATCGGAGGCGCGATCACATTGATCCCGTGGATCACCTATCTGGCGTTCACGCTGCCGGAAAACTACGTGGCACAGCGGTGGACGGCGACGTGGGTCGGGTTCGACATCCTGCTGGTGACATTCATGGCGGCCACCGCGGTGCTGGGTCTCCTGCGACGCCAATTGCTGGTGCTGACCGCGTTCACCACCGGCGTGCTACTGATCTGCGACGCATGGTTCGACGTGATGACGGCGGGCCCGTCGGAGCTGCGGTGGGCGATCCTGGCCGCAGTGCTCGCCGAGCTGCCGCTCGCCGTGGTGATGATCCGAGGGGCGTTACTGATCACGCGGTTGACGATGACGCGGCTGTGGGTCATCGACCCGGGAATGGCGCTCTGGCGGGTGCCGTTACTGCCCTAGCAGGTCACCAGCAGTGGGCGAACCCGTCGCAGTACTGCGGGAACCGATCGACGGGCACGTCGAGCGGTGCCACGAACTGCAGGCTGAAAGGCTTCTTCGTCATCCCCGGCGGACCGCCGCATACCGCGCTGTGGATGGTGGTGTGCACGCCGGTCAGGGTCTCGTCGTTGAAGACGTACTTGTCCTGGGTGGGTGCGAAAGTCCCGTCCGGGCAGGTCATGCCCTGCGGCCGGGGGTGTAGGAACGTCCATTGGTCATCGACGAGCTTGGCCGGGATGGAGTAGTTCTGGAGCTTATCGCCGTGTTTGAGGATGTCGGGCGTCGAGCTGGTGACGGTCAGCGTGCAGCCATCGGCCTGGATGGTGGGGTCGGTGTAGTCGGACTGTATGCGGGTACCTGAGGCCTGGACACAGACAGCGGACATCTTCCAGGCAACCTGGCCAAGGCCTTCCTCGATCATCCGGTAGGTGCCGTCCGCAGGGGGAGCAACGGCCGCCGCGGGGCCGGCGAATCCGACTCCGATCGCGATTCCGACGACGGAAACCATCAGCAGGCGGACTAGGCGCACGGTCATGAGGTCAAGTATCGCAATGCGGTGGACCCGCCATAGCGCAACCTCAGTCATTAGACGCGGCGTCCAATGCGGCCGCGACCAGATCGGCCACGGCACTCATACCGTCCTCGGTGGGGTGCAGCGGAGCCGCACGCCACGGCCAGGGGATTCCGGGGCGCGTCGTCCAGGGCTCATCTGACCAGGCGTGATGACCAACACTGGCCGCCGATACGCGCACTATCTCGCAGTCGGCGGAGTGAGCGGCCGCCGCGGTGGCGGCGGCAAGTTCCGCGGCGATATGACGACCGAAATCGGCCTCGGCCTCCGTGTATGGCGGCGCGGGCTCACCCTCCGGCGGCAGCAGCACAAGGTAATCGACGAAAAGCACCCTGGCATGTGGTGCCCTGGTGCGCACCTGCTCACCGACGGCACGCAGGGATTCACCGAGCGCGGCCAGCGCCGCCTCCCGCTGCCCGGTATCCAGGACACCGCGCAATGGCCCGCCAATCACCGGCGCGGCTCGGAGGAAGCGCGGCAGGCATGCCGCCATCAGGAACGGCACATAGCCGACGTCGTTTCCTCCGATGGTGACGGTCACCAACTCCTCGGTGCCGTCGAGCGCATCGATTTGCGGTGCAGCAGTGTGCTGCGGGTCGGTCAGGATATGTGCCGTGGTTGCGCCGGAGTAGGTGACGTCAACCAGCTGATATCCCGTGCGCTCGGCAACTTGGTGCGGGTAATTGCGGGTCGAGCGGCCCGCGAGCCGGGGTGAGCCCGGTGCTCGCGGCATGATGCCCGGCCCCGCCGCCATCGAACTTCCCAATGCCGCATACCGTCCCGCCATACGCCAAGCTTATCGGCGGGCCAAGCCCGCGAGCCTGCGCAGTGAAGAGCTCACTCCACGTGGTCTTGGATCGTCCAACCGCAGTACTGGCCACCCCCGCTCGGCGGCCATGACGGCGAGCCGGCCGCGTGGGTTGACCGGGCACGGTTCGCCGACAAGAGACATCAGATCGATGTCCTCTTCGCCGTCCGCATAGAAGTAACTGCGTTGTAAATCAACATCATTGGATTCACAGAATAATGCGACCGCGGTCGCCTTATTGCGCCCCCACACGATTGGCTTGCGGATGCCACCGGTGAGCAGTCCGTGGTCGTCGAGGTCGAAGTGATTGCACAGCACATGGGTTATCCCGAGGTGGCGCGCCACTGGTTCGGCGTGAATGGTCAGCGCCGATGAACTGACCACCACGGTGTGGCCCAGGTCCTGATGTGCCCGCACAAGCTCGCGCATGTGCGGGTAGATCATCGAGGCATTGTGCTGGTGAAAGATTCGTTGGCCGACGGCTTCGAGTTCCGCTAGCGAGTCTCCGCGCAGGTATCCGGCCGCACGCACCACTAAGCGCTCGAATTCCATGCGGCCCAGCTTGTACCGGAAGGTGGCCTCCAGAACTCCGAGAACTTCGCCGATACCGGCCTGCCCGCGACGCATCCGATCACGGGCATGTGCGGTCGGGGTGAATCCGGCCACGAGGGTGCCATCCAGGTCGAAAAATGCTCCGACCTGCGGCCCGGTGGGGCTGATCGCACTATCGGCTGCCGGATCAGCTGCCGAGCTCACCGTCATGTGGGCCAATCTACCGTTGCATGGCACGGCCGCCGGCTAAAGGCGACAAGATGGGTATCACCCGTATCACGACCGAAAGGAGGCGCGATGGATCCGCGGCCGCACCACTCGCGATCGGTCACCAGACGTACGGTGCTAACGGCCGCGGCGGCCGTGGCTCTCGGTGGAGTGGCGATCACGGGCTGTTCCCGGCAGCACCCGGCCGACGTCCCCGCCATTCCTCGATGGGAAGACCTGCGCGGCAGCCTATCCGGAGCCCTGGTGGTCCGCGGTGAGGCCGGGTCGGTTGAGGCCGGTAGGGCGTTCAATCCACTGTTCGATGTGAATCATCCTGGCGCGGTGGCCTTCTGCGCCTCCGAAGAGGATGTGGCACGTTGTGTGGAGTTCGCTTCGAACGCCGCGATACCTGTTGCGGCACGCAGTGGGGGACACAGCTATGCCGGATACTGCATCCCGAACGACGGATTGGTCGTCGATCTTGGTCGCATGGCGACGGTCTCGATGACTGGGACCGCTGCGGTGGTCAGGTCCGGAGCCCGTCTGATCGACGTGTACGCCGGTGTCGCCGAGGCGGGCCGGATGCTTGCGGGTGGATCCTGTCCGACCGTGGGTATCGCCGGGTTGACCCTGGGAGGCGGAGTAGGGGTTCTCACACGTAAGTTCGGACTCACCTGCGACCAGTTGATCTCTGCCCGAGCGGTGACCTCCGACGGCAAAATCCGAATCCTTTCGTCGACTTCCGAACCCGACCTGTTCTGGGCCATCCGCGGAGTTGGCGGCGGAAACTTTTGCATTGCAACGGAGTTCACCTTTGCCACGGCCGAAGCCACCGAGCTGACGGTATTCACCCTCGACTATGCGCCGGGGGACACGGCCGCGATCATGCATAGGTGGCTGACCTTCATGGCCGATGCGCCCGATGAATTGTGGACAACCCTGCACGCCGTGGGCGGCACCGCACCGCAATGCCGGATCGTCGGGTGTATCGCTGGGAGCACCAATCCGCGCGCACTGATCGAGAATCTGCGCAGCGCAATCGGCATCGGCCCCACCGACCGATTCGAGGCCGTGAAGAGCTTCCTGGGCGCCATGAAGTTCATGGGCGGTTGTTCCACATTGACTGTGGCCCAGTGCCATCCGTCGTGGACTGGGAGTGCACCTGGCCAGTTGGAGCGGGAGTCATTCGTGGCGTCCTCCCGGATGGTCCCGCATGCCGGAGTCGACACCGCCCGAATCGAGGCGCTCCTGGTGGGCAAGCCCGGGCTCACGTTCATCTTCGACAGCCTGGGCGGGGCAGTGAGCCGAATTCCGGCCGATGCCAACGCCTTCCCTCATCGACATGCCGTCGCATCGATCCAGATCTACCACGGGGTCGGAGCGGACTCCGCGATCGCGTCTCAGCGTGTGGACGAAGCACGCGACCGGCTCGGCGAGATCTGCGGTGCCGCGGCCTATGTGAACTACATCGACCCCCGCATGCCCGATTGGGCTGCGGCGTATTACGGGGAGAATCTGCCGCGGCTGCGGCGGATTGCCGCCGCCTACGATCCGAACGAGGTTTTCGGCTTCGCGCAAGCGGTTCGTCCCTAGTCGCGCCGTACGCTCCGCTGTGCCTGCGCGATGAGTTCGCGCCAACGGCCTTCGGGGAGTTCGTACACCGCGGTGTCTCCGCCGTATGCACTGGAGACGACGACGTCCGGCGACAGACTCCCTAGAAGTTCCAGACTCGACCACATCTCGTCGGCGTCACCGCGCCCGGGCACCACAAAGGTCGACCATGCGCCCCCCTCGGTGGGGAACATCGTGTCTCCGGTGAAGAGATACTTGTCGCCGTCTGCGCCCGTCACCAGATAGCTTGTGCTGCCGGGTGAATGTCCCGGTGTGGGAATCACCTCCACGCCGTTGCCGTCGACATGGCGTTCGTCGGTGGGAATGTCGAGCTCCGCGTGCTCGCCAATCTCATGCCGTTCCTCGACAGAGGCGTGCAGCTTTGATCCGAAATGTCGCTTCACGACGGCAAGCATCGGTCCCGCCTCGTCCTGATGCGATAGGTATTGGTGGGCGACACCACCCAGCTCGGCGATGGCCTCGAAATCGGCCTCGGTGGCCGGGCTGTAGAACAACACGTTCCCCTCAGGACGAGTCCACAGGTAGGCGTGGGTGGTCAGTCCGGGAAACGGGCTATCCGTCCGTGCCTCCCACAGGTCGGATCGAATCTGGCGCATATTCGATGTCTTCGTTGTCATGCGTCCAGTGTTCATTCTCAAGTGAACTTGAGGTCAAGGACTTGTCTGGAAGCTTCCTTGCGATCGATGCCGACAACCGTCAGGATGCTGCCATCTCCATAGCAGATGGTTTCTAGCTGAACTAGCTATTGGACTTATATCTTGCTCTCGATGCACAGTGGACCGGACAGCCCGGTAAATCCGAGGCCGACCGAAATATCCACGGATGGAAGGAGATAGGCGGCGTACAGGTACGCGGCCTACAAAGACCATGGTTGCTTTTCGTGATCTGCGGGACTACATCGACACGCTAACCCGTGAGCTGGGCGATGCAGAGGTGATGACGATCGACGGAGCCGATTGGAACCTCGAAATCGGCTGCATTACTGAACTTCTCGCCGAAAAAGAGGGACCGGCATTGTTGTTCGACAACATTCCCGGTTACCCGACCGGATACCGGGTGTTCACCAATTTCATGGGAACCGTCCAGCGGTGTGCGGTGGCCCTGGGACTGCCCGTGGAAACACCGGCCATGGACATCGTCCGTGCCTGGAAGGACCTCAGCAAGCGCATCGAACCCATTGCACCGGTGGAGGTCTCCAGCGGCACAATCCTCGAGAATGTGATCGAGGGCGACGATGTCGACCTCACTGTGTTCCCAACACCTCAGTGGCATGACGGTGACGGCGGGCGCTACATCGGTACCGCCTGCATGGTGATCACACGCGACCCCGATTCGGGCTGGGTCAACGTTGGGACCTACCGAGGCTGCGTGCAGGGCAAGGACCGGCTGTCATTGTGGATGCTTGGCAACCGGCACGCACTCGCGATCGCCAAAAAGTATTGGGACAAGGGCCAATCCTGCCCAATCGCAGTCGTCGTCGGCTGCGATCCCATCCTCACAACGGCCGCGGCCATAGCGGCACCGGCGGAGGTCTGCGAATACGACGTGGCAGGTGGTCTGCGCGGCAGCGGCGTCGAGGTCCTCGCGGCACCGGGAACCGGGTTACCGATTCCCGCACACGCCGAGATCGTGATCGAGGGCGAGATGCCACCGGTTACCGAGGAATCAGTTCCCGAGGGACCATTCGGCGAGTGGACAGGCTACTTCACTCACGCAGGAAACGAGACTGTGGTGCGCGTGCAGCGCATCTTGCACCGCGATAATCCGATCATCCTCGGTGCGCCCCCGATGATCCCTACGGTTCCCGCCGGCGATCAGGCCGTACCCCTGTACTCGGCCTCGGTGACCTGGGACCATCTCGAAGCCGCCGGCGTTCAGAACATCCAGGGCGTCTGGGCGTATGCGCGCCAGCTCATGATGGTGATATCCCTCAAGCAGACCGGTGCCGGAGATGCCATGCAGGCATTGCTGGCCGCCGCCGGACGCAAACGCACCGGTGGCATGGATCGCTACTTCGTCGTGGTCGACGACGACATTGATATCACTGACATCAATCATGTGTTGTGGGCGATCTTCACAAGGGTGAACCCATCGGAGTCAATTCAGATCGTGCGGACACCCACCACAGCGATCGACCCCCGTTTGTCACCAGCGCAACGGGAAGCCAACGATTTGTCCATGGGCATCGTTCTCATCGACGCGTGTAAGCCGTTCTCGTGGATGGACTCCTATCCGAAGGCGAACCGCTTCGACCAGGCGTACCGCACCCAGATCCGCGATCGGTGGAAGGCGACGCTCCCGCTATGAACGCCAAGGCGTTACCCGATGACCTCTGCGAATTGCTGCGCGGGTTTCCCAGCGTCGATTCTCGCGAGCAGGCCTTCCCATTCGTCACCGTGGACACCGGCGGATATCCGCATTCCGCCCTGCTGTCTCGTTCCGAGCTGGAACCCGGTCCGGAGGGCTTGAGCCTCTTCGTTGTAGTGGCCGGACGGGTCACCCGCGCGAATCTAAAGCGCACAGGTGCCGCGAGCCTACTCGCGGCCCACGGCACCGCATGCCATCACGCCAAACTGCGAATGACGCGATCGGTCACCGAGCGTGGGCTCATGGGTTGCGTTTTCACGGTGACCGAATATCGCCACGATGATATCGGAATCGCACTGCAGCCCATGAGTTTCCAAACATCGGAACGGCTGGCACAGCAGGAGAACTGGCAACGGAGCACCGCGATGCTGTCCGCCCTCTCGGCCGCACACCCCCGACAGGCGACATTCGATGACCGATAGACCAACCCGGATCATCGTCGCGATCACGGGCGCCAGCGGAGCTCCATTCGCCATCCGACTTCTCGAAACATTGCGCGAAATACCCTCGGTGGAAACGCATCTGGTAATGAGCGCCTGGGCCCGCTCCAATATCGAAATGGAATCCACCCGCTCGGTTCGCGAGGTGGCCCAGTTGGCCGATGTGACGTACAAGCTCGGCGAGCAGGGTGCGGCAATTTCTTCGGGATCGTTTCGAACCGACGGAATGATTGTCGTGCCGTGCAGCATGCGGACCGTTGCCGCGATCCGCTACGGAATCGCCGACAACCTGATCTGTCGAGCCGCCGATGTCGTACTCAAGGAGGGACGTCGACTGGTTCTCGCTCCACGTGAAACCCCGCTCAATACCATTCATCTGGAGAACATGCTGGCACTCAGCAGGATGGGCGTACGCATCGTTCCACCGATGCCGGCCTTCTACAACCACCCACGCACCATCGACGACATCGTGGATCACAGCGTGACCCGCATCCTCGATCAGTTCGGCGTCGATACGCCATATGCGAAACGCTGGCGCGGACTGGATTCCGCACGCCACGAAATGGCTCTAAGTCAGCATCTCCCGCACTCGGGCAACAACATGACGAACGAACACCGGGGCCGCAGGATTGACTGATTTCCCTTTACGCCAAAGTATTCCGATGCGACCGGGCGGCACGTCGGGCAGCTGAGCATGCACGACACCCTTAGTCTGTCGCATCGCCGATTCCGGTACCACGGCTATGCCAAGCCCTTGGGCGGCGAGCGCTACCAGCACATCTGGGTCGCTGGCCTCAAAGCTGATGCGGGCGGTAATTCCGGACGCATGCAGCGTCTTGTCGAGCTGGGTCCGAATACCAGACCCTGGTGACAGCGCGATCAATGGATACTGCGCCAGAGCTGCCAGAGAAACCCTGTCACCGTGGCGCACCAGGGGGTGAGAGGGCGAAAACACTGCAACGATGCAATCCCGGGTGAGCTCCCGCGCATGGACGCCAGCGGGTGAATCATCGGTGAGGCTCACAAGGGCGACGTCCAGTTCACCTTCGGTCACCCGTCGCGCCAGAACCGCGGAGGTGTCCTCAATAAGCGATAACTCAACGCCTGGGTGCTGGCGGTGAAATGTTGTCAACAACCGAGGCAGATCGATATGGCGGGGCGAGATAGAGGTGATCGTTCCAATCACCAAATGCCCATGCAGCAGTCCGGTCAAGCCTTCTACGGACGCGCGTCCCGCAGCCAGGGAGTCCAACGCCGCACGCGCATGAGGAAGAAGCGCCTGCCCCGCGGCAGTAAGAACCGCCGAACGGGCACGGCGTTCGAAAAGCGGCTGTCCGAGCTCGCGCTCGAGCGCCTTGACGTGGGCACTGACACCCGATTGCGCCAGATGTACCCGCCTCGCTGCGCCGGTGAAGGTGCCCGCCTCGACGACCGCGAGGAAACACTCCAACTGATGCAGATCCATATGCCTTGGTGTTCGCTGCTATTCGCCCGACTCGGCAAGCGCTGCGAGTCTGTCCACCGAGTCCTGCAGCCGCTCCGAGGTGGTGCGACGGGCCCGGGGCAGCCTGTTCTCGTCGGCGAGATTCGTCCAGTCATAGGTGTGGATCACCCGGGTACGGCTGTCGCCAAGCGGTTCCAGTTCCCATCGCCACAGGTGGCCGGGTGGTCGCTTGCCCACTTCCGAGGGCAACCACGCGATCCGGCGCGCCTCCTCGAACTCCACGATGCGGTTTTCGCGTACGGCACCATTGGTCAGGGTCATCGCGAACACATCACCCACACCATGAACGCGTTGTCCGGTGGCGGCCTCGGCAAGGTTCTCGTTGCCGTCCCATTCACGCTGCCGTGCCGCATCGGCGATGAACTCGAAGATCACCGCTGCCGGCGCATTCACTTCACGGCTCGCCGAGACCACTCTGACGTCCTCAGTCATATGACCCATCCAACCAGAGTCCTGCCGTCTAGCCGATCAATTCGCGAGTGAGTTTGCGCGCCAGCGTTATCGGCGCTGCGGATTTCTCCATCTTGGATGCGGTCAGAGCGCCGTCGTAAAACAGCTGCACTCGTCGGGCCATGTTGTCCGGGTGTGATACCCCAGCCTCGCGCAGCAGTGCTGTCACGGTCGCGCGGAACCACTCACGATGTGCGCGCACCGGTTCCCATACTGTTCCGGGGAATTCCGTGGCGGCATTGGCGTAGAGGCACCCACGGAAGTTCCTTGTTTTCGCGGCGGTGGCGGCCAGGTCGAAGAATGTCAGGATCTTCGCAACGGGATCGCGCTGCGCCGCGACAGCAGCGTTCCATCGGTTGCGATCACGCTGATCAATTTCTTCGAGGTAGGCGACGATGAGCGCATCCTTGGAACCGTAAGTGCTGTACAGGCTCGCCTTGGCAACTCCCGCCTCGCGCAGGATCTGGTCGATGCCAACGGCGCGAATTCCCTGCGCCGCAAAGAGATCTGAGGCCGCACGCAGCAGCCGATCGGCGGGTCCGAGCACACGGAGGCCCGACGCGGTGTCGGCGGCCTTCGGTGCGGTCGTGGGACTCATGGGAGCAGGGTAACCCAGATAGGACGCATAGACAGACCGGTCTGTCCATGAAACCGTCGAGTTGTCACCCACCCAAGTGGTCCACCGAAGTAAGGAAAGAGTTCCGTGACGTTGCACCTCTACGAGATCGCCATTGAACCCGCCGACAACACCGATGCCACTCAACTGCTCAAGGAGATCGACGGGCGACTTCACCGCGACGGCGGCGAATTGATCGAAGCGCAGGTGACACGCGAGGCGCGCAGCGTCTTCGTCATCGCCGAATTCGACGGTGACGCATCGCTACTGGATGCGGATTCCCTCGGCGTCGAGTCGGTTTCGGGACCGCACACGGTTCGCCTCGTGGGTGCCGATCTCGACCAGCTGAAGTCCGTCCGTCCGGTCGCCGGGTACCTGGTGGAATGGGATCTACCCGCCGATCTGGACATGCAGACCTACCTGGCGCGCAAAATGGCCAAGGCGCCGAAGTACGCCGACGTACCCGAAGTCAGTTTCCTGCGTACGTATGTCCGCGAAGACATGGACAAATGCCTGTGCTTTTACGACGCCCCCGATGAGGCGGCAGTGCTCCGCGCGCGTAAGGCCGTTGACACTCCGGTCGACAGACTGCACGGACTGGGGGATATCTCGCTATGACGGCCGCCGTGGCCAAGAATGTGGACGCGGCGCTGGATCGCGTCAGCGATGAGGTGGCCGCCCGTGCGCCTGCTCTCGACTCGGATCAAGCCGATGTACGCGCCGATCTAGCCGCTTTGGGAGCAGAGGGCCTGTTCTCCACCGGTATTGGCGGTACGGACCTCGCACCCATGGTGCGGGTGATCGAACGGGTAGCGACGAGCAGTCTGGCCGTGGGCTTCTCCGCCTGGGCGCATCGCATGACCATCGAATACCTGAGCCTGGCTCCGGAGGCCTTGCGCGCCGCGCAGCTGCCCGCGCTGATGACCGGACGCCGCACCGGGGTCACCGCGATGGCAGCCGGCCTCAAACAGGTTGCGGGGCTGGGGGAGGTGCCGCTGCGCGCCGTTACACGTCATGGCGGGCTGCGCATTACCGGACCGATCCGATGGGCTTCCAATGTGTTCCCCAATGCGTTGATGGTGCTACCGGCATGCGGGGCAGATGGCGCAACCTATGTGGCGGCGGTCGATATCAACGCGCACGGGGTACGGATCGACCGGCCACCGAACCTGATGGCGCTGAAGGCAACGGCCTCGACATCCCTGTACCTGGAGAATGTGCACGTCCCCATCGAGAACGTGATCAGCACCGACCTGCCGAGTTTCGTCGCCCGGATCCGGCCGGCCTTTCTTCTGCTCCAGACCGCCTTCTGCTCCGGAGTAGGCGCGGCCGCTCTTGACGGTGCACAATCCGCGCGCGGCGTGCTGGCCGACCAGTTCACCACGGAACGGGTCGAGCTTATACAGCGGAATCAAGCCCAGCGAGAACGTCTTTACGCATTCGCGTCCAGACCATCGGAACCGAGTATCGCCGACCTCCTTCGGCTGCGGCTCGACGCCGCCGTGCTCGCCGGCCAGGCGACGCGCCTGGAGGCCACATTGGTCGGCGGCGCCGGATACGCAGTGGGCACCGCGGCAAACCGGCGGTTTCGCGAAGCCGCATTCCTACCCATTCAGTCACCCTCGGAAGGACAACTGCGGTGGGAACTGACGCAGTACGAATAACGGGTGCCACCAAGCATTTCGGGCCGACGGTGGCATTCCGCGAGATCGACGTCCATGTCACGTCCGGCGAGTTCCTGGCCATCCTGGGCACCAGTGGGAGCGGAAAATCCACCCTGTTGCGGGTACTGGCGGGTTTGGAGGAGCTGAGCTCCGGAACCGTCACCTGGACGTCGGATGGAGGGCGACCCCGAACCGGCGTCGTCTTTCAGGATGCCCTACTGATGCCGTGGCTGACCGTGGCGGAGAACATCGCATTCGCGAAGCGATTCACGGTGCACCGCAATGGGTTCGACGATGACCATGTGGACGACTTGGTCCGACGTTTCGGCCTCCAGCAGCTCGCCGACCGATATCCCGACCAACTCTCCGGTGGCCAGGCTCAACGTGTCGCGATCTTGCGCGCCACAGCGACCCGCCCGCGACTACTGCTGCTCGACGAACCGTTCAGCGCGCTCGATCCGGTGACCCGCGCCGATCTGCAATCCTGGCTGGCGAATCTGGCCGCCGAACTGGCCGTCACGGTTGTCCTGGTGACCCACGATGTCGATGAGGCATTGACGCTCGCACACCGGGTGGTTCTTCTTGGCAACAACGGCCGGATACGACAGGAGTGGGTGCTCGACGACTCGGCGGGGGAGCGCGACCGGATACGCCACGAGATCCTTACCCAGTACCAACCGGCGGACGCGGAGATCGAGTGAACGGTACTACCTCGCGCCGCGCCGTCCTCGCGGGCGCCGCCGGGATAACCACCGCGGCCGGTCTTTTCGGCGCTACTGGGCTGATCCGTGCCGCAACGTCCGACACCACGAACACCACCGCCCAACTACGCATCGGGTATCTACCGATCACCGATGCCGCCCCGCTGCTGATCGCCCATTCCGCGGGGCTCTATCCCGCCGGCACGGTCAGTGCGGCCAAACCGGTGCTGTTCCGCAGCTGGGCCGCGTTGGCAGAGGCGTTCATGGCACGACAGATCGACGTCGCGCATCTGTTGATGCCCATGGCGATCCAGCTCCGCCAGGTGTTGGGACACGGCGTGCGGGTGCTCGGCTGGAATCACACCAACGGATCCGCGCTCACCGTGGCACCGGATATCGAATATCTGGAAGATCTAGCGGGCACACAGGTGGCCATTCCGTTCTGGTGGTCGATCCACAACATCGTGCTGCAACAGCTGTTGCGCGGCCATGGATTGCGACCGGTGATCAGGAGCACCGCGTCCCGCGCCCACCGCACCGTCGAACTCGTCGTGATGAGCCCCTCCGATATGGTGCCGGCCCTGGCCAATCGATCCATCGGGGGATACGTCGTCGCCGATCCGTTCAATGCCATCGCACAGATCAAGAAGATCGGGCGGATTCACACATTTCTCGGCGATGTGTGGCGCGATCACGCATGCTGCGTGCTCGTCACACGTGATGACGTGATCGCACGTCGCGCGTCCGCCGTACAGGGTGTCACCGATGCCGTGGTGGCCGCGCAGCTCCGCATCGATGCCGACCGAAAGTCGGCGGCGAGCGCGCTCGGCGGCGGTAAGTACCTTCCGCAGCCCGTGCCCGCCATACAGACCGCGCTGACCTACCCGAATCCGCCGTATCCACTGAAACATCCGGATTGGCATCCACATCGCCTGGGCTACCAGCCGTTTCCGTATCGGAGCTTCACCCAGCGACTCGTCGAGTCGATGCACGACACCGTGGTTGACGGCGACCGCGGATTCCTTGACCGCCTGGATCCGGCACGAGTGCACGACGACCTCGTCGACGACTCCTTTGTACGCAGGGCGATCACCGCACACGGGGGACCGGCGGCCTTCGGTATCGCGGCCGATTTCACTCGAACTGAACAGGTGCGGGCATTATGAGCATTATCGAGCGCACCCTCACGACTACCCGTGAGAGCGGGCCCGCATCACAGAAGCCACCGCTGCTCGCCAAGATCTGGCCACCGGCACTTGCCATCGGCGCGAGCATCGCCTTCTGGTGGCTCGCAAGCTCAGTGCTCAGTGAACCCCATTCACTGCTGCGCCAGACGGCTCCGCAGAAGGCATTGCCCGCGGCCATTGATCTGCTGAATCGCGGTGTGCTGCTGCCGGATATCGGAGTCAGCCTGTGGCGATTACTGATCGGACTTTCCGTCGCCGCCCTGGTCGGTATCCCGGCGGGACTGCTTCTGGGCGTGAGCACCACCGCGGAACGCGCCGCACGTCCCGTCGTCCAATTTCTGCGGATGATCTCGCCGCTGTCGTGGACACCTATCGCGGTGGCGGTCTTCGGTATCGGGAGCCAACCGGTCGTCTTCCTCATCGCGGCGGCTGCGGTGTGGCCGATCCTCATCAACACCACCGCCGGTGTGCACGGAATCGAACCCGGGTATCTGCACGTGGCGCGGTCGTTCCATGCCACCCGCATCGAACTCCTCACCGCGGTGATACTCCCGGCCATCCGCGGCCACGTTCAGACCGGCGTGCGCATCGCGTTGGGTATCGCCTGGGTGGTTCTCGTACCCGCCGAAATGCTCGGTGTGCGATCGGGTTTGGGCTACCAGATACTGAATGCGCGGGACCAGCTTGCCTACGACCAGGTCGTTGCGGTGATTCTCGTCATCGGGGTGCTGGGCTACGCCTTGGATATGGCGGCGCGGCTGCTACTCGACCGGAGAACGCCGCGGCGCACCTGACAGCGCGGAGTAAGCTCGCACGCGCTTACGTACCCGACTGTTTCGGAGGTGTTCCGAATGAAGATGCTTCTGCGCCGGATGGCAATCGCCGCGCCAGGATCGTTGCTTCCCCTGATCGCGTTGGCGACCATCTCGCCCGCGATCAGTTCCGCCGACCCGCTCGTGCCCAACTGTGAGAACGGGTGGTGGGACCCGGTGGCCAACACCTGTCGGCCACCGGTAGCGACAACGCCGTTGAGCTGCGATGACGGTTGGTGGTGGGACCCGGTGGGCAACGTGTGCCGCCCACCCGTCATTCCTCCTCAGTAGAGCCGCCTCACGCCACCAGGGCCGCGGTGGCCGCGGCGAACATCGTCGACTTGATGGCGCCCAGCGTTCCGCTGTCCTTACCCACCAGTGGCCTCACCAGATCGACTGCGTCGCTGAGTACTTCGTGTTCGACGGCGGCCCGGTCGGCTAAACCGGCTGCTACGGCGGCATCCCCGCCGTAGCGGCGCCCGGTGGTCATGGCGGTTACCGCGGTCTGCGGGGTCACCTTGGCCAGGATCAAGCTCGCCATTCCAGGGGTGAAGGGGATCTTGATATCGACCTCGGGGAAACACAGGTATCCGCGGTCGGAACGCATTACGCGGTAGTCGTGGGCGACGGCGAGCATCGCGCCGGCCCCAAAGGCGTGACCATTGACAGCGGCGACAGTGGGCAATGCGAACGTGAGGACCCTGCTGAGCAGCGCCTGTACGCGGCCGATGTACCAGTCGGCGCGATCCCCGTGGGACATGAGCCAATCCAGGTCCAGCCCGTTCGAGTAGAACTTATCGGTCCCCACGGTGACCAGAGCCTGGGCGCGCACGAGCACATCGTCGAGAAGACCGTCAAGCGTATCAAGCCAATCGGGGGAGAACCGGTTCTCGTCCTCACCGAGGTTGAGAACGGCGATCGTATCCTGAAGTTCTAGGGTGGCGGTCATCGCATATTTCCTTTCATGTTGGTGCCCTTGGTTTTTGGGCGTGCTGGGGGTGGGTCGATGGCAAGGACGGCGCGTACTGCCGCCTCCAGGCGCGAACGTGTCGCGGCATCGGGTGGACGGCGCCCCCGAAGTAGCAGACCGGAGGGCAATCCCACGATGCAGTCCTCGATGACCTGTACCGCGCGGCCGTCCTCCCGGCCCCACAGGACTCGCGACAACCGAATGAACAACGCCACGAGGACCTCGTCGGCACTCGCTATCGCGGCGGCGACGCCTTGGGGAACATCGGGCCCGATGAGATCCTCACGCCGCACACCGAGCACGAGCCGCGAGGATTCGGGGAACCGTTCCGCGAAGACGGCGGGGGTGTCGGCCGCGGCGACGACGGCGTTCACCGCTGCCGCCTCAACGGGTCCACTCACCGCAAGGGCTTCGTCCACGGCACCACATTGCATATCGAGAAACCGCTGGGCGGCACGCAACCACGCCCGTCCGACCATCTCGCCGCGCGATCCGAAGGCGTGATAGATGGCGCCGTTGGAAATCCCGGTCACTTGGGATACCGCTCGAACCGTCACTGCCGCCGGGCCGTCCTCCACCGCGATCCGTTCGGTGGCATCGAGCAGATCGTCGACGGAGTGGATACGCGGGCGCGGCACGCAAGCACAATAACAGAGCAATCGCTCTGTTATGAAAAACGACGGCTCAACAAACTCGCCAGAAACTACTACCGGAAGTAGTAATTACGTACTACCCTCCGTAGTAGGCATAAAGTCTCTTTCCCAGGGAGCAGCTATGGGTCAAGCAACGAAGCTTGCCGAAGCAGTCGATTCGCGTTATCACGCGTCACCGGGTTTGCGAAGACAGATGAACAAGGTCTTCCCGACGCACTGGTCGTTCCTGCTGGGTGAGATCGCGCTGTACAGCTTTGTGCTGCTGCTGATCTCGGGCGTTTATCTAGCACTCTTCTTCGACCCGTCGATGGCAGAGGTCACCTACAACGGCGTCTACCAGCCATTGCGCGGTATGCAGATGTCCAAGGCCTACGAAAGCACTCTGCATCTCAGCTTCGAGGTGCGCGGCGGACTGTTCGTGCGGCAGATCCACCATTGGGCGGCGCTGATGTTCGCGGCCTCCATCGTGGTGCACCTGGCCCGCATCTTCTTCACCGGGGCGTTCCGCCGCCCGCGCGAGGCCAACTGGGTCATCGGTTCGGTGCTGTTGATCCTCGCTATGGCCGAGGGGTTCGCGGGCTACTCGCTACCCGATGATCTACTCTCCGGCACCGGGCTTCGCGTGGTCACCCAGGGCATGATGTCGTTGCCGATCATCGGCACCTGGATGCATTGGGCCCTCTTTGGTGGCGATTTCCCCGGAAACATCATCCTGCCAAGACTTTATGTCCTGCATGTGCTGCTCGTTCCGGCCATCATGATCGCGCTCATCGCCGTGCACCTGGCCCTGGTCTGGTACCAGAAGCACACCCAGTTTCCGGGACCGCGTCGCACCGAGTCCAATGTCGTTGGGGTAAGGATCGTTCCGGTGTTCGCCGTGAAATCCGGCGCTTTCTTCGCCGTCGTGACGGCCATCCTCGCGATCATGGGCGGTCTGCTGCAGATCAATCCGATCTGGAATCTAGGTCCCTACAAGCCATCCCAGATATCGGCCGGATCGCCCCCCGATATCTACCTGATGTGGACCGACGGCCTGTTGCGGCTCGTCCCGAATTGGGAGCTGTACATCTTCGGCTACACGGTGCCCGCGGTGCTGTGGGGAGTTCTGGGCATCATGTCCGCGTTCGCGGTGATCGTCGCCTGGCCATGGATAGAGAGACGCTTCACCGGCGAGTGCGTCAATGGGGGCACACCGCACAACTTATTGCAGCGTCCGCGTGATGCTCCGGTCCGCACCGCCATTGGGGCAGCGGCCTTTTCGCTGTACATCTTGCTGACCCTGTCGTGCATGAATGACACCCTCGCGTTCGCATTCCACATCTCGCTGAACGCAACGACGTGGATCGGCCGCATCGGCATGGTCGTCCTGCCCGCTGTCGTGTACTACATCGCCTACCGGTGGGCCATCGGCCTTCAGCGCGCCGACAGGGCAGTGCTCGAACACGGCGTCGAGACCGGCATCGTCAAGCGGCTGCCGCACGGCGCGTATATCGAGGTTCACCAGCCATTGGCCGGAGTGGACGAGCACGGCCAGGTGATCCCGCTCGAATACCAAGGCGCGGCGGTACCCAAGCGGGTGAACAAGCTGGGACTGGCCGGCGCACCCGGCACCGGCTCGTTTCTATCTGCCGACCCACCCGATGAGCAGCGGGCATTGGCAGAGGCCAAACATGCCGCCGAGCGCCTGGAATTGGCTGCACTACGAGGAGGATCGCGATAGCTCAGCCGCCGTCGCCCCATGTTCGGGGATTACGGCAAACGCATGCCGTACCGTCGAGTCGAACTCTTACTCGACAAAGGATGGTCATGTCGCCGCGTTTGCGTGTCATGGGTGCCGCGATCCTGGCACTGACGCTCATCGGTTGCACCGAGCCCACACCGGCCCGCGCCACCATCACTCGGTGCGCCCTGTCCGATCTGCCTTCCGAGGCCTCCGGAACGGTGGGACTGATCCATTCCAATGGACCGTTCCCGTATCCACGAAACGACGGCGTCGTCTTCCAGAACCGCGAGAGAGTCCTGCCATCGGAGCCTCGCGGGTATTACCACGAGTACACGGTCCGCACGCCGGGCAGCAAGACGCGCGGCACGCGGCGCGTCATCACCGGGGGCACTCCGCTGAACGATCCGCCGCACGTCTACTACACGGGCGATCACTACCAGTCATTCTGTGAGGTTGAAGGCGCATGAAGACCTACGTCGTCGACGGCTCCCGCATCCGCACGCGGGCAGACTTCTTCACCGAGCTCGGGCGCGCGGTGAATGGGCCGGGTGGCTATTTCGGCAGCAATCTCGACGCCCTTGTCGATTGCCTGCGTGGAGGATTCGGCACTCCCGACGATGAACCATTCCGGTTCGTGCTACAGGATGTCACGCGGATCAAGTCCGCGGTGGGGAAGAAGGACTGGGACACCATCCAAGAGATCTTCGAGGAAGCCGAGGTGCCGCTGACGACGCGGACCTCACCCAAGGACGACTAACCCAAATCGAGTGCGAGCCCGGCGCGGCAATTCGGGCCAGGCTCGCACTCGATTTGCAGATCAGGACACGTCGAACCGGTCCGCGTCCGACACCTTGACCCATGCCGCGACGAAGTCCTTCACGAACTTCTCCTTGGCGTCGTCCTGCGCGTAAACCTCTGCGAGAGCACGCAGTTCCGAGTTGGCACCGAACACAAGGTCCACCCGACTCGCGGTCCACTTCACCACACCGGTGGCACGATCGCTGCCCACGTAAGTGCCGTCATCGGCCGATGACGGTGTCCACTCGGTGCCCATATCGACCAGATTGACGAAGAAGTCATTGGTCAACGTCCCGGGGTTCTCGGTGAGCACACCGAGCTCCGAACCCTGGTAGTTGGCACCCAACACACGCAGACCACCGACAAGGACAGTCAACTCCGGCGGGGAGAGCGCCAACAGGTTGGCCTTATCGATCAACTTGTACTCAGCCGGAATCTGGGCGCCCTTGCCAAGGTAGTTCCGGAATCCGTCGGCAGTCGGCTCCAGATATGCGAATGACTCGACATCGGTCTGTTCCTGAGTCGCATCGCCACGGCCGGGTGTGAAGGGCACCGTGACGTCGAATCCGGCTTCCTTAGCCGCCTTTTCGACGGCCGCCGCACCACCGAGCACGACGATGTCGGCGAACGACACCTTCTTGCCACCGGCGTTGACCGACTCCCGGATACCCTCAAGCGTCCGGATCACTTGGGCAAGCTCATCCGGCTCGTTGGACTCCCAGCCGGCCTGCGGCTGCAACCGAAGACGCCCACCGTTGGCACCGCCGCGCTTATCACTGTTGCGATAGGATGCCACGGCCTTCCATGCGGTCGAAACAAGTTGCGGCACAGTAAGACCCGAAGCAAGGATCTGCTTCTTCAGCTCGGCGACGTCATCGGCCCCGATGTTGGTTTCCGAAGCGGGAATGACGTCCTGCCATAACAGGGTTTCCTTGGGCACCAACGGACCGAGGTAACGGGTAACCGGCCCCAGGTCGCGGTGAATCAACTTGTACCACGCCTTCGCGTAGGCATCGGCGAGCTCCTCGGGATGGGCCAGCCAGCGCTCGGTGATCTCCGCGTAGATGGGATCGAACCGCATCGACAGGTCCGTGGTGAGCATCGAGGGATGCGTCTTACCCGTGCCCTGGGCCATGGGCACCGAGTTGGCCCATCCACCGTCCTTGGGCTTCCACTGGTGTGCACCGGCAGGGCTCTTGGTCAGCTCCCACTCGTTGCCGTACAGAATCTCCAGGAAGCTGTTGTCCCACTTGGTCGGGGTGTGGGTCCAGACGACTTCCAGGCCACTGCCGATTGCGTCGTTACCCTTACCGGAGCCGAACGAGCTCTTCCAGCCGATACCCATCTGCTCGAGCGGCGCGTCCTCGGGATCGGGCCCGACCAGGCCGGCATCGCCCGCACCGTGCGTCTTACCGAAGGTGTGACCACCCACGATCAGCGCCGCGGTTTCCTCGTCGTTCATCGCCATTCGGGCAAAGGTCTCGCGGATGTCGATGGCGGCGGCGAGTGGATCCGGATTGCCGTTGGGGCCTTCGGGATTGACGTAGATCAGACCCATCTGCACCGCGGCAAGCGGGTTTTCCAGGTCACGGTCACCGGTGTAGCGCTCGTCGCCCAACCAGGTGTGCTCCGGGCCCCAGTAGACATCCTGCTCGGGCTCCCAGCGGTCCTCGCGCCCGAAGGCGAAGCCAAAGGTCTTGAACCCCATGGTGTCCATGGCGTGGTTACCTGCGAACACAATCAGGTCGGCCCAGGACAGAGCGTTTCCGTACTTTTTCTTGACGGGCCATAGCAGGCGGCGGGCGCGGTCTAGCAGCACGTTATCGGGCCAGCTGTTCAGCGGGGCGAACCGCTGCATACCCGCGCCCGCGCCGCCCCGACCGTCGGCGACACGGTAGGTACCCGCGGCATGCCACGACATGCGAATGAACATCGGGCCGTAGTTGCCGAAGTCGGCGGGCCACCAGTCCTGTGAGTCGGTCAGCACGTTCTCGACGTCGGCCTTGAGCTCGTCGACATCGATCGTCTGCACGGCCTTGGCGTAGTCGAAATCCTCACCGAGAGGGTTCGCGGCAGGGGGGTTCTTCTTGAGGATTTGCAGGTTGAGCTGGGTGGGCCACCATTCGCGATTGGCGTTGCCGCCCTCGACGGGGTAGTTCAGGCGGCCTCCGGCGACGGGGCAACCATTCGAGGGTTGGTTGTTTGCCTCTGCGATGGGCGGGTGTTCTTCAGACACAGCGTTCCTTTCGGGAGTGGATAGTGATGTGGGCTGTGATCACGTGTGTGATCCCGAAACTTGTGATGTGGCCTTCGAAGAAGCGCAGTCGGGGCATAGACCCCAATAGATGACCTCTGCCTCTTCGAGAATGAATCCGTTGTAGTCCGACGGGGTAAGGCAGGGCGCGGCACCGACGGCGCAGTCGACGTCGGCGATGACGCCGCAGGATCGGCATACGACATGGTGGTGGTTGTCGCCGACCCGCGATTCGTATCGCGCGACGGAGCCGGAGGGCTGAATCTTGCGCACCAGGCCCGCCGAGGTCAGCGCCGCTAAGACGTCGTAAACGGCCTGTCGAGATACCTCGGGCAAACCGGTCCTCACCACACCGAAGATGGTCTCGGTATCGGCATGCGGGTTCACTTCCACGGCTTCCAGCACAGCGACCCGCGGCCGGGTCACGCGCAGATCAGCTGTCCGCAGCAGCTCCGCGTACTCATCGGATGTGAAGGACACAACGCCAGTATGCCTCAGTTATCTGGAATGAGTCCAGGAATTCCCAAAAAAGTTAGAAACGGTCTGGTCGGCATCAAGAACCTGACAAATGTCATCAATAGTGTTGACACTGAGCACTTTTGCACTCGAAGGCGGTGGAGTTACCGCGTCGACATCGTTTCGATCACCCCACCCAGCAGCTTGCGCAGCTGGGTCCGGTCCTTCGCGGGCATATTGGCGAGAACTTCCTCGTCGTCCTCGCGCAAAGTCGCATCGGCACGCTCGAAGAGCTTCCGACCCTTGGCGGTCAACTCGGTGGTCAGCACCCTGGCGTCGGCTTGCCGACGCGAACGAGAAACCAGTCCGGCTTCTTCAAGGGACCGCTGAACCAGGCTCACCGCCTGCGGAGTAATCCGAAGCTCGGCGGCAATCTCCACATTGGATATCCCGGGCTGTGCCGAGAGCACGGCCAAACACTCCATCTGTGGAATCGTCACGCCAAAATCGCGCACGATCACCGACGCTCGTGACCACAGCAGCCGGTATATCTGAGACACCAGGATGCCCATGGGAGATTCCTCGTGTCTGCTCATACCGCGCTAACAGTAGCGGAATGTCGAATGTTCAACCGTCCGAAGCGACGCGACCGAGCGGCGTGTCGCCACCGAATGCCTCATCAGTGCCATCCACGGGACTCACACCAATTCGACAGTGCATCAAGCACATTGATCAACAATCTTGACGAGCGCTCCGTTGCGTCGACACTCAAGCAGGGCTGGCCCCGGGGGCCCGCACCACCATGGGGACGGCGGGGAAGTAGGCCGCCATCACCGATCGCGACTTCCGCAAAGCCGCTGTACCGTAACCCCTCTTTCGATGGTCGGGATGAACCCAGATCCGGACGTTCACCTCACCATCGACCAGTTCGCCGAAGACCATGGCCACCTTGCTGTGCCCTTCGATCGCGACGAACCAGGCCGCCTCCTCATCGTCGATGCGAGCCAGCGCTGCCCTCAACTCGTCATCGAGACCGCCCGCCGGGGCGCGCGAACCGTCACCGGCTTCACCTATCTCTTCGGTGCGTACCGCGAAGATATCGATATCGGAGTCCCCGGAGAAGGGGCGCAGTTCGAGACTGTCTCCCGAGCTCGCGGGGCGCTCCATGAGCGTGAAAGTGAGCTGGCTGTTGAGATCCTCGAGCTCTGCGGCATTCTGGCGGCGCGCGTCCTTGGTCAGCTTGTCGAATGACATACCCATGACGGCCTCGCCGCCCAAATGCGAGGTTCCCAACAAGGCAGCGATCGCGTCGATCGCACTCTTTCGGTCATCGGCTTCAACAATCAGATCAAGCACTTCATGACGTCGTTCGAACGCACTCGTGAGTGCGTCGGCAATCTCGCGGCGGATGGCAAGGCGGTCGTGATCGGTCATGGCGTCAGCCTACGACCGGCGGGCCGACGGCGCTCAGGAAACGTTGAGCACAAGGGTTGACCTGCGGCCGGACTGGTGCTCAGTGTCACCGTTAGGTCACGGTACGACAACTCATTGGCTATGTCGCAGAACCTAATTGGGATATCACGACAGGCGGAGGTACAAAGGATCTTGGTGGTCCTCGCCGGCCGGAGGTACCACCCGAGGGGTCAGCGTTCACGGCCGGAGAGAAGCGACAATCGAATGAAACGCACTTACGCCGCCATGCTCGGCATCGCCCTGCTGTTCGCTACGCCGGGGCTGGCCTCCGCCGACGTCATCAGGCGCCCCGCCGACACCCAGAAGATCATCAATGCGGTGATCGCGAGGGGGCTGTCCCAACGCGGTGTGCCATTCACCTATGGGGGCGGCAACACCGACGGCCCAACCACGAGTACCGATAACACACCGGCCGCACCCGCGGCCACCACAAGCCTGCTGGGACTGATTCCCGCTCCGGCTCCTGCGCTCGCTCCGAAGGTTCCAGGATTCGACGCCTCGGGGCTCATGGTGTACTCGTACGCCGCCGCCGGAATCAAGTTGCCCCGTAGGTCGAACGATCAGTACAACATTGGGCGGAAAATACCGCCCTCGCAAGCTATTCCGGGTGACCTCATCTTCTACGGTCCCGAGGGCAGTCAGAGCGTGACGATGTTCCTGGGGAACAATCTCATGTTGGAAGCATCCGAGCCCGCGGTACAGGTCTCGCCGGTTCGATTCGACACAATGACCCCCTACCTGGTTCGCGTGATCGAGTAGTCACATCACGTCACGGCGTTGACCGCTCCCGCAGAATCTCGTCGATTCGGTCCAGCACCGCGGGCCATCCGACCGCACACAGCTGTCTGAATTTCATCTGCTCGTGGTCGCCCGGATCGAATCCCGTCGCGTCGACCACCAGTCGCGTTCCCTCCGCGTCCGGACTCAGCGACCAGCGCGAGTCTATGGTGATCGAACCATCGCGGGTGGCCAGTCGGTACGCCAACAGCCGATCGACGACGGCATCGGTGAACCGACCATCGATCGCACCCACGAAACCGCTTCCCACGAACGGAAAAACATTGAACGAGAAGGCAACTCCCTTCTCGTACCGGACCGGGTCGAAATCCTTGACCCATTGTCCGAACAACGACGGAGAGGTCAGTACCGACCACACCCCGCTGGCGGGACACGAGTAGTGATACTCAAAACCGATTGATGTGAGGTCCCCGACCTGCTCAACCACGGGCCCACCCTCCCTTGTAACGCCTGTCGAATGCGCTGACAGTCCTCAACCTAACGCACGGAATACGCGCGGGGATCTTGATCGGAACTACCCGGACGGTGGCATCATCGGCGTGTGCTCACGGAGCTATCGACATTCGGGCCCTTCTTCGTCGTCGAGACACACGATGTCGGCGATGCGCCGGTAGCACCGTGGCGGCCGATGGCCGATCTCGTCGACGAACCAGCAGGGCTGCCTACTCGCATCAACGCCGTCAGAAACGCCCTCGCCGCACGCACCGGACAAGACCCCGATGACGTCGACCTCCGCGTGGCTTCCTCCATCGCCCACCTCGGACTCGTCGCACGCATCATCGCGCCGGTGATCGGCGCCATGGCATGCGGCCAGGCCCATATCTCACAGGAGTTGGATGATCTGTGGTGGCAGGACCAACTGGGCGGGCCGTTTCCACTGTCGGTAACCGTGCGGACGGAACCCGGGAGCACCGGTCTCGGTCCGGCAGTCGTCGTGCTCACGCAGCGATTCCTCGACCGCACCGGCGTAAGTGACCGTGTCCTGTGGGGAAACGTCGGATCAGCCGTGAACAGTGCCGCGTACCTTATCGCCGCATCGCGACCCGAGCTGACCGATACCGCCCGCGAGACGGCCGATACGTACCTGCGCGATCCGCGCATCGATGACGGCGCCCTGCGTGCCGGACCGGATTTCCGTAGGCGGAGCTGCTGCCTCATCTACCAGCTCACCGACGACCGCTCCGCGGTGTGCGGTGACTGTGTCCTGAAGTAAGGCCTTGAGGTAAGTCCTGAGGCACCCGACTAAACGAGCTGGTACGCCTCCAGCGGGAAGGATTCCTGTTCCTTGTAGGCGCTGGCCGTCGAGGTCGGACGCAGGAGCGCCGCCTCGCCGTGCTGGTTGAAGTAGTAGCTTCGCGCCGTCTGGCAGCTGCCGAGATAGAACACCGAATTGTCCAGGTTACCGACCATGCGGTTCAGGAATTCGGTGTTGGCTTCCTCGGTGACCTCGAAGGTTTCCGCACCGGTGCGCGACATTTCGCCGAAGAGGCGCTTGATATGACGCATCTGCGACTCGATCGTGTCGAAGTAGGACAACCCGCTGTACGAGTACGGGCCATTGAGCGTCAACAGGTTTGGGAACTTGGGTATTGCGATACCTTCGAATGCCTGGAAACGGCTGTCCCGCCAGAACTTTCCGAGGTTGTAGTCCTCGCGGCCAATGATCTCGAACGCCGGGAAGGCTGATTCCCAGAGGTTGAATCCCGTGGCCAGCACCAGGGTGTCGATGACTGTCTTGCGGCCGTCGGCGGTGACGATGCCATCGGGTTCGATGCGTTCGATCGAGGCCGTCTCGAGGGTGACGTTCTTCTTGCTGAACGCACGGAAGTACGAGTTCGAGAACGTCGGGCGCTTGCAGCCGAAGTCGTAGTCCGGGGTGAGTTTGCGGCGCAGCTCGCGATCACGCACCTGCACAAACAGGTGCGCCTTGGCCAGCGTTGCGGCCCCGGTGTTGAGCTTCCGGAACTGGCGGAAATGCAGCACCCCGCCCACCATGATGGCCTCGAGAATCGCCGACCCCACTGTGCGGGCCAATTTTTGGGTGCGCGGTACCCGCGCGAAGAGCTGCTTGACCACGCCGGGGACCTTTGCGTCGGCCTTGGGCACCACCCAGATTGGGGTGCGCTGGTACACGGTCAGGTGCTGCGCATCCTTGGCGAGCTCGGGGATGAGCTGGACGGCGGTGGCGCCCGTGCCGATCAGGCCAATCTTATGGCCCGCAGCGCGGAAGCTGTTGTCCCACTTGGTGGTATGAATAACCTTACCGGCAAAGGTCTCAATGCCTTCGATATCGGGCATCTTCGGCTGGGACAGGTATCCCGTCGCCGTCAGCAGATAGCGGCCGGTCACGGTATCGCCGGCTTCGGTCGTCACCACCCAGTGCTGTTCCTCTTCATCCCAGCGCGTGCCGGATACCGGGGTGTTGAAACGCATGTACTTGCGCAAGTCGTACTTCTCGGCCACGTGGGCGGCATACTGCTTCAGCTCCGAGCCGGGCGCGAACAACCGCGACCAGTAAGGGTTCGGCTCAAACGAGTACGAGTAGGTCGCCGAAGGGATATCCACGGCCAGGCCGGGGTAGTGGTTGACATGCCAGGTCCCACCGAGGTCATCCTCGCGATCCAGAATCGCGAGATTGGTCAGGCCCAGCTCCTTGAGCTGAATTGCCGCCCCCATCCCGCCAAAACCGGCACCGATGATGACGGCGTCAAACTGCGTTGTCATGTCCCAATGCTAGCCGTCACCGCAAATAAATGGTCGACCCGTCCAGATGTACGCCATGCCGGCTCATCCCTACTTCGGTCCCTGGAAGCCGCCGATTTTCTGTTCGAGCAGTTCGGCCAGCCGCAGCGGGGTGCGGTCCTCGAACATCGGGCCGATGAGCTGCACTCCTACCGGCAGACCTTCGGGGGAGAGGCCCACAGGTATGGCTGTGGCGGGCAGGCCGGGCATAGTCGCCAGTCCGGCCCAGACGAACTGGTCGACGAACGGGTATATGGCTCCGTCGATATCGATGCCCCGTTCCCCCAGATTCGGTTCGTGGTCGTGCGGGAACGCGGGAGTCGGCGTGATGGGACACACCACGACATCGAACTCGGCGAAGAGCCGCCGCCAGCCGTGGCGGTGCAGCTCGCGGTGGTTGTTCGCCTCCATCCAGTCGCGGTGGCTGAACACCGGGCCACGCAACCACGCCGTGTTAAAACCCCGTTCGTCCGTGTTCAGGGTGGCGGCGTCGGATCGCAGTTGTGCGTATCTCTCCACCGAATAACCTGCGGCGACGTTCGACGTCAGTAGTTCTATGTAGAGCGTCGCGGCCTCGGTCAGATCGGGCACCGCCGGACTGCGCCGTTCCACGCCGGCGCCGCCCGCGAGAAGCGCGTCGGCGACTCGGTTCACGGCCGCCCGCACCGCGGACCCGGTCGGAATGAGTGGATGCTCATCGAGGACCAGGACACGGAAGTCGCAGAGCCGTTCATGGCGGGCGGGCGGCAGAGCCAGGTCGAACGCGACTCCACGAGTCAGTGGGTCCGGTCCAGCCATCACATCCAGCAGCAGCGTGAGGTCGCGGGCAGTGCGCGCCATCGGACCGACCACGGCCAGGTCACGGTCGGCAGGCAATGCCGGCGCACGCGGCGGGACCATGCCGCGGCTCGCCGCTAGACCGAGTGTCGGCTTGTGTGCATAAACGCCGCAGAAATGCGCGGGGGTCCGCAGGGAACCGGCGATGTCCGAGCCGATGGACAGTGCGCCGAATCCGGATGCCAGAGCAGCCGCTGATCCACCGGAGGATCCGCCCGGCGTGCGGCTGGGATCCCACGGGTTGTTGGTGGTGCCGTAGATCTCGTTGAAACTCTGCAGATCTTGCAGCATGAACGGCACATTGGTCTTACCGAGCACCACCGCCCCGGCTGCCTTGAGGCGCGACACCTGCACCGCATCCTCGGTCGGTAGGTAATTCCTGTGCAGCGGCGCGCCCCACGTCGTGGGCAGCCCCGCGATGTTGTAAGACTCCTTGACCGTCACCGGAATACCGAGCAACGGCCCGTCTTCGCCGCGGGCGCGCGCCTGGTCGGCACAATCTGCGGCGGCCCGCGCGCGATCGAAGTCCGGCACACAGATCGCGTTGGTCACCTCATCGTCCCGCTCAATACGGGCGATTGCCTCGTCGGTCAGGGCCACCGATGTCACCGCACCGGTACGCAACGCGGTCGCAAGCTCTTCGGCCGACCGAAAACTCCACTCCATCAATCGGACGCTATCGGCCTGCCTCCGAGGACATAAAATGCCGCTTCGCGCAACGTCGATCGATTTCGAATGAAGGTCTTAGGGAACTGTTGCGCCGATCCGTACGACCTCTAGTGTCGAGGCTGTTCGGAATCAGGAGGCATCGGGTGAGAACTCAGCGGCACGACGCGGGGATCGAGGACACGCTGCGCGCTATCGAGCTGCGCGTGCTCGAGGACGTGTGGATGAGCCCCTCGCGGCGCAGAGTCGCGCTGGTGGCGACTGTCGTCCTGGGTGTGGCCGCGGTGGGGCGTTGGTCCAATCTGGGTGCGCATGCCAGTCCGACCCTGCATGTCGACGCGGTGGTACCGGGGACAGCAGCCATGTTCCTGGTCGCCTGCGTGGTTTCGGCGGTGGCGCTGCGTCGCCGGTACTTCCGGTGGTGTTGCGCGGCGGCCTACACGGCGGCGCTGAGCACAGTCATCAGCCTGGCCGCATTGTGGTGGCATCAGACGGCGGACGGATCCGACCCGCTGTGGTGGACAGTGGCCGCGGCGCTTTCCGCTGCCACCTTGGCGCTCACGTGGCTCACCGTCATCCTCGCCCCATTGGAGGATTCTCAGCCCGATATGCGGGCCGGTGGTGTCTAGTCCGCTGCTGAAATCCCGCCGAGCGCAAAGGTTCCCGCCGGCAACCCGGTGATACACCATGGCGTCACGTGACTACCACCAGCGCGGCACCTGCCGTCCATGCGGGTGGACCGGCCGATAGGGGAGTCCCGAGTCCACGCACCGTCGCACTGAGCTGCATGGTCGGCACCACGATCGAGTGGTACGACTTCTACCTCTACGCGACGGCCGCAGCACTTGTCCTCAAACCGCTGTTCTTCCCGACCGTCTCGTCGACGGCCGGGACTCTCGCCTCGTTCGCCACCTACGCGGCAGGTTTCGGCGCCCGGCCCGTCGGGGCCGTGATCGCTGGGCATCTGGGGGACCGCGTGGGGCGCAAAACCGTTCTCGTCGGGGCGCTGCTGCTCATGGGTATCGCCACCGCGGTGATCGGTGTGCTGCCGACCTATGCCGAAGTGGGAGTCCTGGCACCGATCGCCCTCGCCGCCTTGCGAGTTCTACAAGGGCTGGCCGCCGGTGCGGAATGGGGCGGAGCAGCGCTGCTGGCGGTTGAACACGCACCGCCCGGCCGCCGCGGGCTGTTCGGCAGTTTCACACAGTTGGGTTCACCCGCCGGAATGCTCTTGGCCACTGGGGTCTTCGCGCTGACCCGTGCGCTCACCGGGTCCGAGGCATTTCTTGCTTACGGCTGGCGGATCCCCTTCCTCAGTAGCATCATCCTGGTGGCCGTCGGTCTGGCGATCCGCTTACGGCTGAGCGACTCGGCGGTTTTCGAGAAGGTGCGCGCGCGAGGGGAGGTGGCACGGCTTCCCGTCGTGGAGGTGCTGCGCACGCAGCCTCGTAATGTGTTGCTGACCACTGGCTTACGGCTATCGCAGATTGCACTGTTTGTGCTGTTGACAACGTATTCGCTGACCTACCTGCAAGACATATTCGGCAAGGACAGCCAAGTCGGGTTGACCTCCGTCCTGATCGCCTCGGCGATCGGCCTGCTGAGCACTCCCGCATGGTCCGCGCTCTCGGACAAGCTTGGGCGCCGGCCGCTCTATCTGTTCGGTGCCGTCGCGGGCCCGGTGGCATTGGCACTGTTCTTCCTGGCCGCCCGCACCGGGTCGGAGATCCTCGTCGTGCTGTCGATCGTTTTCGGGATCAACGTCGTCCACGACGCGATGTATGGGCCCCAGGCCGCATGGTTCGCAGAGCTCTTCGACACTCGCGTCCGGTACAGCGGGGCATCTCTGGGCTACCAGCTCGGTGCCGTGCTGTCCGGCGGATTCGCCCCGCTGATCGCCGCGGCGCTGCTGGCCGCGAATCACGGCAACCCCTGGCCCATCGTCGTCTACTACCTGGCGCTGGCGGCGCTCACTTTCGCCTCGGCACGTGCTGCGCGTGAGACCTACCGCGACCGGATCGGAGATTCACTGTGAGCAGGATCTATCTCAACGCCTTCGATATGGCGTGTGTCGGCCACCAATCACCGGGCCTGTGGCGCCATCCCGAGGACCAAGGGCACCGTTATCGCACGCTGAGCTACTGGACCGAGCTCGCCCGCTCACTTGAGACCGGCGGTTTCGACCTGCTGTTCCTCGCGGATGTGCTGGGCGCGTACGACGTCTACGGTGGATCACGAGACGCTGCAGTGGCCGACGCGGCGCAATTCCCGGTCAACGACCCGTCATTGGCCGTCTCGGCGATGGCGGCGGTCACCGAGACACTGGGATTCGGGATCACCCTGTCGCTCACCTATGAGCAGCCGTATGCACTCGCCCGCCGGCTATCGACCCTCGACCACCTCACCGAAGGGCGGGTCGCGTGGAACATCGTGACCTCCTATTTGGACAGTGCGGCAAGGAATTTGGGTCTGGACTCGCAGATACCGCACGACCGGCGCTATGACATCGCCGACGAATACCTGCAGGTCTGCTACAAGTTGTGGGAGGGCTCATGGGAGGACGGCGCCGTGGTGCGCGACCGCGAGCGAGGCATCTTCACCGAACCCGCCAAGGTCCACGACATCGCGCACCACGGGCGGTATTTCACCGTCCCGGGACCGTTTCTGTGTGAACCGTCCCCGCAGCGCACGCCGGTGTTGTTCCAGGCCGGCGCGTCCTCGCGCGGTGTCCGATTCGCGGCCGCCCATGCCGAAGCGGTGTTCGTATCGGGCCCGACCCCTGAGGTGGTCCGCGGGCCCGTGCAGGCTCTGCGTTCGGCCGCGGCCGAACTGGGCCGTGACCCGCGGTCCATCAAGGTGTTCACGATGGTGACACCGATCGTCGCCGAGACCCGCGAGCTGGCGGTCGACAAACTGCAGGAATATCGCCAATTCGTCAGCCCCACAGGAGCATTGGCATTATTCGGCGGCTGGACCGGAGTCGACCTGGCCGAGGCAGCACCCGACGAGCCGTTGCGCCACGTCGAGACCGATGCCAATCGTTCGGCCCTGGCCTCGTTCACGAAAGACCCGAACCGCACCTGGACAGCGCGGGAATTGGCCGAAGAGATCGGGATAGGCGGCCGCGGGCCGGTTCTGGTGGGCTCCGCCTCCGATATCGCCGACGAATTGGAACGCTGGGTCGATGAGGCCGATGTCGACGGCTTCAATATCGCGTACGTCACGACTCCCGGAACTTTCACCGATTTCGGCCGCCTCGTCGTTCCCGAGCTGCGCCGCCGCGGCCGGGTGCCGCATCAGCGGGAGCGAACCACCCTGCGTCAGCACCTCGGCGGTGCTGGACCCCGGCTTGGCGGTGACCACCCGGGGACGTCGTACCGCCGGGCGAGGCTACCCGGCTGACCGAGTCGAGTGGTCGCCGAATCGATCGCTCAGCGCCACGAGCAATTGGTCGAGGGCAGCCAATTCTGCGCGCTTAGCACCGACGAGCCGATGCAGGCGGGAGAGGTTGGACGGCTTGCCACTCAGCCTTCTTCGCTCAAGAGAAGCCAGATGATCATCCAACTCTCGCTGGGCCGCCGAATGCAGATCGCCGAGGAGATCCTGGTAGTACTGCGCCTGCCGCGTTTCCGCATTCCGGCCGGGAAGAATCGGATTGACGACCGTGACCAGGCCGCTCACGGTTCACCGCCCATACTTCGCCTTACGGGTGTCGCTTCCATGCGCACACGCTAGAGCCGCACAATTTCCCGGACGCTGCCTCCAATTCACCGGGACATCTCAATCTGTTCACACGCCACCGGTTGCCCGCTGTGAGCAGCGCATCAAAGTATCTGGCGTACCGCCGTCAATCGCCGTCCGGCAGCGAAGCAACCATGTGTTCCCACGCCTGGTGAAGTCGCGCCGTGATCGGCCCCGTCTGCGTGATGGTGGTGACACACCGGTGACTGTGGTCGTACAGCTCCACCGAGGATGTCAGCCCCTGTGTGCCATGCGCGTATGTCACCCAGCTTTCGGCGATGAACACCGGGTCCATGGCGTACCGCGAGGCCCCGAAAATGACGGCGATATGTGCACCAGCCTGTTCGACCATCGCGGCGTGGCCGCGGTGCAGCTGTACGCAGCCGCCGCCGGGGACCGCGATCGTGAACGGCATGTCCACGTCCACCAGGTGCGCCAAGAGATAGGGGACCACCCCAGAGTCAATTTTGCGTGCACCGGTAAACGGGAGTATCCGGTAACGCCCGGGCGTGAGCGCGTCGAGATGGGTGAGCTGGTCGGTGTCACGCCAGTTGACTTCAGACCAGTCGGTGACGGGGAACGTTTCCGGAATCACCGCGGGCGCCAACTCAAGGGCACTCACCACCAGCCGATCCGAGAGCGGAGTGAGATAGGCGCGGTGAGTACCGGTGTCACCGACCATCGTCAGGCCGCGCGGGGCCAGGAACGCGTCGCGGACGAGCGCCGGATTCAGCCGGAGCGCGATGTACTCCTCATCGCAGCTGAGCGCCTCCCCGGGAAATGAGGGTTCAAGGTATTCGCCGGTATGGCTCAGCAGGGCGGCATCGTTCGCGGTGACCGCCACCACCGTGCCAAGGGCGGAGAGTGCTTCGGCAATGGCATTTGGCCCCGCGGCGATCCGCCGGGCGGAGCAATGCTCGCAGCGCCGGCCGTCAGTACACATCGCGGACGTACCGCTTTTCCCGCTTGAGCGTGTTGATGTATTCGGACGCCTCATCGGAGCTGAATCTGCCGTGCTCACCGACGATCTCGTGCAGCGCCTTGTCCACGTCCTTGGCCATGCGCGTCGCATCACCGCAGATGTAGAAGTGCCCGCCGTCCTGCAACCATGCGAACAGATCCCTGCCATGCTCACGCATCAGTGTCTGCACATAGACCTTCTCGGCCTGGTCGCGGGAGAAGGCCAGGTCGAGACGATCGAGAAGACCGGAGGCGTGCCAGCCTTCGAGCTCGCTCTCGTAGATGTAGTCATGGGCCCGGCGCCGATCACCGAAGAAGAGCCAGTTGCGGCCTCCCGCACCGCTCTGTTCGCGTTCCTGCAGGAATGCCCGAAAGGGTGCCACGCCCGTACCGGGGCCGACCATGATCATCGGAGCGTCGCCGTCGCTGGGCACCCGGAATGACTTGTTGGGCTGCAGGAAGATTCGCGCATCGCCGCTGCGGTCGGCCAGGAAGGTGGAACACACGCCGCCGCGCTCACGACCCAGGCTCTGGTACCGCACACTGGCCACCGTCAAGTGGATGCGGTCCGGGTGGGCCAGCGAGCTCGACGAGATCGAGTAGGCACGGTGCGGCAGCGGCTTGAGAAGGCCCATGAACTCCTCGAGGCTCAGCGCGTCCCCGCCGATACGAAGGATGTCCAGAATGTCCTTGCCGTACAGCCAGGTGTCCAGCACCTCCTTCACCCCGCCGCGCAAGGCGTGCGAGAACTCCTCGCTCTCCGCACGGCTCTCCACCTCGCTCAACAGATCTCGCGACGGTGTGCTGATCTCGTAGCGCCTGCCCAGCAGCTCGCCCAGGGGCTCGCCGTCGACGAGGGTGCCGGCGGAGACACGGAAGTGATCCGTGATCGCCTCCACCAGTGCCGGGTCGTTCTCGGGGATGACAGCCAGGGCGTCACCCGCCTCGTAGACGATGCCGCTGTCGGCGAGCGCGAACTCGTAGTGCCGAATCTCTTTGTCCGAACCCGCCCGTGAGAGCAACCGGTTGACCCGTACCTCCGCCGGGAACGGGTTCTTCCGGGTCCAACCGGAGCGCACCACGATGCTCGGCGGGGGAGTTCCCGGGCCGCCACTGGCTCCGGCCAAGGTGACCAGGCTCCCCACCGCACCCAGGACCCACTCGGCGGCCTGCGCCTCGTAGTCGATATCGCAGTCGGCGCGCCCGACCACACGGCTCGCGCCCAACTGCTCGAGCCGTGTATCGATGAGTTTGCCCGCCTGACAGAACCCGTCGTAACTGGTGTCGCCGAGCGCCAGCACTCCGTACGACACCCCTTCCAGGCGCGGCGCCAGCGTCGAAGACAGTGCTTCCCAGAATAATTCGGCGTTATCGGGCATCTCGCCCTCGCCATAGGTAGACGTGACGATGAGGACGTATTTCAGTCCGGCGAACTCATCGAGAGCGATCTCGTCGAGTCCGCTAACCGTCACGTCGAATCCCTGAGCCTTGGCGGCCGCCGCGGTATCGCCCGCCACGATCTCGGCGTTTCCGGTTTGGGTGCCGTACAAGATGCGCAGCGGTGGACGCGGAGCCGTCAGGTCGGCGGTGGCCGATGGGGGTGGCGACGCCAGGTTCATCGCGAGGCGGGAGTGCAGGCCCGCCAGGAAACCCGAGAGCCAGGCTCGCTGGTCCTCGTTGAACGGGGCGTCTTCGGGAATGTATGCGATCTTCATGGCTTCTTCACGTGGTCTGGAGGGCGGGACCGGATAGGGCGACGACCGGCAGTGCATGATGCGCGAAAAGCTCTTCGAAGGAAGGCAAGCGGCCGATCTTGTCGATGTTCTTGGCACTCTGGTGCAGGATCCAGCCATAGGTGCCGGGGCTGTCCATCGACAGCACGTTGCGCTGGCTCAGCGCGTCCTTGTAGTCGGTGAGCCGCTTGTCCGCGATGAGCACGGCCAGGTCCTCGTCGGTATGTCCGTCGATCGCCTCTCGCGCGTACTTCTGCAGCTTCTGAATCAAGAAGAAGTCCTCGGTGAGCACGAGATTGCGTACCGCCCTGCCGATCCGCGGATCGGTCACGTCCGTGACGTTCGGCATCCGGGACAGCGCGAGCTGCTGGGCCATGTTCAGCACCGTGTAGGTGTTGAGCAGCGCGTACATGCCCTCGGTATCGGTCTCACCGTATGCGGGCACCGAACCGCCGAGGACATCGCGCTGGTCACGGTAGGACAGCTTGAATTTGTGCACCTGGTAGCCGGCCAGGGCCGCGGTGAGCTCGTCCAGGAGCTCCTTGCGCGTCTTGCCCTGCAGAATGGCGTCGGAGTCCTGGTACTGCAACAGAGCCCGCGACATCGTGTAAACGAGGTGCTGCCGGGTGATCTGCCAATCATCGAGCAGGGCTTGGCCTCGCGCCGATCCGGTGGCCTCCACATGCCATTGGAGCAGGATGCGCGCGGCGGCCTCGTGGAACGGGGCGTCGGTGACGGGGAGTACCAGCACCGAGTCGGTGCTCACCTTGGACGGCAGTTGGCCTTGCGGGTCGTACTGGTAGAGGAACCCGCCGCTCATCCCGTTGGCGACGCCTTTACCAAAGCCGCCGATATTGAGCACCGCGCCGTTTGTCATGTATTCGCACAGGAATTCGCCAACGCCCTCAACCACCGCGGTCGCACCCGAGTTCCGGACCGCGAAACGGTCCCCGGCCTGTCCTTCGACGAAGAGCCGACCTCCGGAAGCACCGAAGAGGGCGAAGTTCCCGATGAGGACATTGCCGCCGTGAGTGCCCGAACCGCCGCCGGGTGAGCGCACCGTGATCGTGCCGCCACAGGCGCTCTTGCCTACGCCGTCGTTGCAGGTGCCCGTGTGCGTGAGCACCATGCCGTCATTACAGAAGACGCCGTAACTCTGGCCGGCGGAGCCGGTGGTCGTGACGATGACGCTATCCGGCAACAGATATCGACGGCCACGCTCGTCGGCGGCGACCGCCGATCCATCGCCCCCCCGATAGTTGAGCGTCCGCTCGATGTCGATCGCCAGCTGCCCGCCCACACTCTTGTTCTGGTTGGTCAGCTGCAGGGGCGGCAGCATCACGCCATCGAAATCGAGCTGGTCGGCGAACCGGTCGTCCACCGAGTAGTCCTTTTCCATATACACGGGGTTATCGACCACGAATTCTTCTGCCACCGCCAGCATTCGGCGCAGGTCGAGCCTGCCGATACTGGAGGGATGGTCGAGTAGGTGCAGCAGATCGCTGCGCCCGCGCGCCTCGCGCAGTGACTTCATGCCTAGCGTCGCCAAGATCTCTCGCACTTCGTGCGCGATGTTCAGCAAGTACTGCGCAAGCGCACGCGGATCACCCTCGAAAACCTCGGCATTGGTGGTCAGCCCGGCTGGGCACTTGATATTGCAGTTCTTGGCCATTACGCACTTGAGCATCATCAGTGCGGTGGTGCCGAACTCAAAGCTGTCCGCCCCAAGCAGCGCCGACTTGATGACGTCACTGGCGGTCTGGTGTGCCCCCGAGCAGCGCAGCACCACCTTCTGCCGGATACCGTTGGCGCAGAGCGCCTGATGGACCTCGGCGACACCGATCTCTGCCGACCTGCCCGCATATTTGAGACTCGTCACGGCCGCCGCACCGGTTCCGCCGGTGTTCCCCGCCACGTTGATGACATCGGCCCCGGCCTTCGCGACACCCACCGCGATCGTGCCGATGCCCTCGGAGGACACCAGTTTCACGATCACCCGGACACGGGCCGCCTTGCAGTCGTGGATGAGCTGAGCCAGGTCCTCGATCGAGTACGTGTCGTGATGGGGTGGGGGAGAGACGAGTTCAACACCGGGGGTCCCACCGCGCGCTGCCGCGATCTGAACGGTCACCTTTGGCGCCGGAAGCTGGCCGCCTTCACCGGGTTTAGCGCCTTGGCCGATCTTGATCTCCAGCTCCTGGAGCATCGGGTCGGCAAGATATCCCGCCCACACCCCGAAACGGCCCGACGCGAATTGCTTGATACGGGAGCCGCGGATGGTGCCATACCGGCTGATGTGCTCACCGCCCTCACCGCAGTTCGACAAGCCGCCGACCAGGTTGGTTCCGTGAGCCACCGCCTCATGCGCCGGGGCCACCAACGCGCCGTGGCTCATGGCTCCCGAGGTGAGGGCGGGCGTGATCTCGCTGGCCGGTTGCACCACAGGCAGCGGAATCGATTCCGGCGCTGTCCTGATCTTCGCCAGGTAGCTCCCGGCCTGGCCCGTCGCCCGCAGCCTCAGTTCACCGTCGATGATCTCCTGCCCGGTGATCTCGCCGCCGAACCTCGCACGCAGCGAGGCCGCAAGCGCGGTGAGACGCTCGTGGGTGTGGGAGAGTCGTAGCACGAAATCATCACCCGCCTGCCGACAGGACAGCCCCCGCACCTGAAAGTCGTTGTTCCCGAAACGGGCGAACTGGCCCATTTCCCTTCGGAATTCGGCGGCCGTGCGCACGAAGTTGACGTCGGCGGGAAGCGCCAGCACATCACGCAGCGCCGCCGGGCGCCGGGTGCGTTCGGTGTTCATCGATCGGACGAAGTTCCGGTACCCGGGAGTGATATCGAAGCTGTCGACCGCGCGCGCAGGAAGTTCGTCGAAGCTGTTGTTGCGGTAGGCATCATCGTCCAGGCCGAAAGCACCCTCGAGCTGGTGCAGCGGCAGCAGCCTCAAATAGGCCGGGTCAGTCATGCCGGGGTTCTCGGGCCGCGCTTCGTCGCCGAACGAAATCGACTCCTCGGTCATGTCCACGAACCCGCGCACCGCCGTCGTGCCGTAGGAGTGGCCCGCCCCCTCGGCCCGTTCCTTGAACAGACCGAGGAGCGGAACGTCCTTCTCTCCCGTTACCGCGAGTGCCCGCGCATGCCAGTCGGCAACGCCTGCCGCCAGCGTGGAGAAGCCGACACCGGCCACCGGCGACATGACGTTGGGGAAATACTTGCGCAACACCGAATCCGCGGTGTCCAGGTAGTTGGGCTCGAAGAACTCCCCGCCAATGTAACTCTCGACGGTACAGAGGCCGACCCTGCCCATCGTCTTCATCAGCGACTTTTCGGCGGCCTTGGCGAAATGCTTGAATGCCTTGACCGCGTCGTCTACGTCAGTTCCGTACTTCTCCTCTGCCCGCATCTGCACCGCCAGCGGATACACCGCGGAGGCACCGAATCCCAGCACTGCGGCCACGTGGTGCGAGGAGCACAGCTGACCGCTTTCAGCGATCAACGAGACGCGCAACCGCAGGCCTTCCTCGATCAGCCGTTGGTTGATGGCGGAGATCACGATGATGAGAGGCATCGCCGCGCGGTCACGCGAGACGTGGCGATCGGAGATCACCGCGATACCGCCCGTCTCCCGCGCGAATTCCTCTACCGTGTCGCATAATTCGTCGATCGACTGCACGAGCCGATCGGAGTTAGACACCGCATCCGAGAGATCAACCCGGTAGCGCATCCCGAAGCGCCGGACCGGGGTGCGGTGCTGATCCCGGATCTTGAGCATGTCGAGATGAGTGAGGATGGGGGAGGGCACCACGATCTGCGGGGCGCCCTGTGCGCCGCTGTTCGGTTTCGCCCCGAGTGCGACGCGCAGGGTCATGCCGTCCGCTTCGCGGATGCTGTCCAGGGGCGGGTTGGTCACCTGCGCGAACCGCTGCGAGAAGTACTTCGCAACGCCGCCTTCCTGATTGGAGAGCGCGTTGATGGCTGCTCCGTACCCCATCGCGGAGATCTTCTCCTGGCCGGTGGCCAGCATTGGGTCCATCAGGAACTTGAAGCTCTCCTGGTTGAGCGAGTAGGCCACATACCGCTGGTGGCGGTCGAGGTCACCGTCGTAGCGCGCCGGTGAGCCCTGGTCCACGGGGGAAACGTCCGGGAGATCCGCGATATTCACCCGGGCCCGAGCCAGCATTTGTGGGTAATCATGCCGCGCCGCAAGCATTTCCAGCGCATCGATGGTGCCGTACGACCGGCGCTCGCTGTGGTCGTAGTACAGCATGCCGCCCGCTTCGATACGGCCTCGCTCGAGCACCTCGGCAGGGTCGAAGTACACCTGCCCGGCCTCGGACATCACACCCAGGTACTCGGCCGTCTCGACGGTACGCAGGGGCCGCAGGCCAAGCCGGTCCAGGCGCGCACCAATGATGTTGCCGTCACCGAATATCAGCGCAGCCGGCCCGTCATTCTTCTCCTCGTAGAGGCTGAAGTACTCCAACATGGCGGTCACCCGCGGCGACAGTGTCGTGTCGTTCTCCCACGCCGGCGGCATCATCGCGACGACGGCGGTGACGAGGTCGAGATCATCCTCGAGGACCCGGCTCTGCAGGGTCTGGTCCAACCGGCAGCTGTCCGATTGCCCGAGGGGACGAATGATCGCCCGATTACGCGCACGCGCCATCGCATTCTCCGACAGGCGGTTCTTCTTGTCCGTGTTGAGCTCGCCGTTATGTGCCATCAACCGGAACGGCTGGGCCATGGTGGCATTCGGTGCGGTGTTCGTCGAAAAACGAGTGTGGAAGAACATCGAGTGCACTTCCATGCGGGGATCGGACAGGTCGCTGAAGTAGGGGACTACCTCGTTCGAGTTGAGCCGACCCTTGAGCACCTGGGTGCGGGTGCTGAGCGAGAGCGGGTAGAGCCCCAGCAGTTCCGGGCGCGTGTAGGCGGTGGCCTCGATCGCCATCAGCGCCTCGTGCGTCTCGCGGTCGGAATCAGAAAGGAACACCCACTGCCGAACCGGCAGCTGGTATTTGACGGCTGCCGGGCGGATCGCGCTGTTGTCCACCGGCACATCACGTTTGAGCAGAATCGTGAAACCCTGCGCCAGCAGTGCCTGCTCGATCACCGTTTCGGCCTCGGCGTGGAACGCCGGGTCGTTGGGCAGGAAGAAGTTACCCACACCGAACTGTCCAAGTCTCAGCCGCGGGTTGCCCGTCAACTCGGAGAAAAAACGCAGGGAAAGGTCAAGATTGACGCCGGCACCGTCACCGACGCCCTCGGAAGACATTCCCCCGCGGTGCGGCACCGCGCACAGCGCCTCGTGGAGTTTGCGCACGACATCATGTGTCTGAATGCCGTCCTTGCGGGTCAGGAAGCCGACGCCGCAGCTACTTTTCTCCTGGTCCTGGTCATACAGCCCGTTCAGCCGATCCTCCTCACCCAGCGCCGCGCACGGCGTATCCAGCGTGTGACGTTGGGTTTCTCGTTCGTTGAGCGAACCCGCCCTGACCAGCATTCCGCTTGGTCTCGAACCGACAGGGAGCCGATGACCGGCTCATTGAGGTCAGTTAAACCAAGCCTAGCCTAAGTACATCAAGTCGGATAGCTGCAGGGACATTCGTCACACCGACACCAGGTGTATCGAGGGCCTTCGGAATCAACAGACGCCACCGGCCACGCGCGGGTGAGAACTGCCGGTCAGTAGTTAGTGCAGGAGGTGGCCACCTGGTTGATCAGGACGGTGTATTCCTGAACCGCAGGCATCCCTCTGACCTCGTTGACCATCTGCTGACGCTTGACCCGCGGAGAGGCCACAAACTGCTGCAGCCACGCTCCGGCGATCGGGTTGGCGTTCACCTGTTGCGCCGCCTCAGGCGACTGCGCGTTCAATGCCGCCATGATCTGCGGGTACGTGCACGTGGTGTTGACGATGGCACTCACGTCAGGTTCCGCAGACGCAATCCCACCACCCGCGACCAGCGACAGCAGCACCGCGCCAGAACCAACAATCAACTTCGCCGTCAAGGCCATTTTCGTTTACCTTCCGCCACATCCCCGACGTGCATATCGACCATCGATGGGATTCCGTTACTGACCACGCTAGCAGGACCTGCAGAGTCGTTAGTCCTGCGAACTGCCACACCTTCGGCTCCAAACAGTTGCTCTGCCAACACGACTGACCCCGCACGGCGTGATCCAGCACACGTATGTACGGGCGAAAGTCACTCAGAGTGGGGCTATTGGTCCATGGAGGCCATGCGAGGCGGTCAATAGCGTTGGAGCCATGACCACCACAGTGCCCAGTCCCCACATCCTCGTGGGTGTCGACGGATCGACATCGGCGCTGCACGCCTTGACCTGGGCCGGGGCAGAGGCAGAGCGTCGAAATCTGCCGCTGACACTGGTCCATGCCGTCGACTACGGCAGCTTCGGACACGGATACAACCTCGGGGCGTCCGCGAGCTTCTTCCAACACCTGGATACCGACGGCGCCGAGTTCCTCAGTCAGGCCAAGGATCACGTCTACGCATTACACCCGAATGTTCAGGTGTCCACCGTCAAGGCGATCGGTAAACCCGTGGCAATCCTCGTCGAACTGTCCAGAAACGCCGTCATGACGGTGCTCGGTTCCAGCGGACTCGGTGGATTCACCGGGATGATGGCCGGCTCGGTGTCGGTGACGTTGACCGCAAAGGGACACAGTCCGATCGTCGTCGTCCGGGAATCTGGAGCACCGGCAGACGGACCGGTTGTCGTGGGCGTCGCCGACTCCGATTCCAGTGACGGCGCGATTGCCTGGGCATTCGAGGAGGCCGCGATGCGAGATGTCGAGCTTGTGGCGGTGCATGTGTGGAACAACATTCCGCCGGGGTACGTCTACGCCTACACAGCCTGGAGCGCGACCGATCGGGTCGAGGAGGAACAGCGCCAGGAACAGATCCTCGCCGAGCGTCTGTCGGGATGGCAGGAAAAGTACCCGGACGTGACGGTCCGGCGTGTGGTCGCGGTCGGGCATCCTGCCGACGTACTGCTCCACGATGCCGAACATGCGCAGTTGATCGTCACCGGAAGCCGGGGTCACGGTGATGTCGCAGGCTTCTTCCTCGGCTCCACCAGCCATGCGCTGATACACAAGGCGACCTGCCCGGTACTGGTGACACCCCGGCCGTAGGCTCGCTGGGTGACCGACAGTCAGCTCGCGTTGAAGGAGTGGAGCGCTGCGATACACGGCATGCTCGACGGTCGGCAGACGATTCTGCTGCGCAAGGGCGGAATTCACGAAAAGCGTTTCACACTTGCCGATTCCCGGTTCTTACTCTTCCCGACGGTCGTGCACGGCCACACCGAGCGGGTACGTCCAGAGCACCACGATCTGCTGAAAGCCGCCGCGGCCGATAGCACCGAAACCGAAGTCATCGTGCGCGCCGGCGCCGAGGTTGTCGCCGCCATCGAAGTCAACCAACCCGACGGGCTCGAACAGATTGCACCACTGCATATCTGGACAACCGAATCGATACGCGCGGACCGCCTGGATTTTCGACCCAAGCACCGTCTCACGGCGCTGGTGGTGCGAGTGCACCCATTGGTCGCACCCGTGCGGCTGCGGCGCAGCGACGAACACGGCGGCTGTACCAGTTGGGTGCAGCTGGCGATTGCCCCGGAGTGGGCGGCGCCGGTGCACCAAGAGTCAACGCTCGCCGAGATTGTTCAGCGGGTCCGCGACTGCGTCGGTGTTTAAGGGAGTTCCGGTGTTGGCGTGCCACCGATGGCGTCGAGCCAGCGCTCACGCAGCGGACCCCACCTGCGGTCGAATGCCAGCGCCCGCCGCTGCGCCCGCGTGACCTTCTCGGCCGAGTAACGCCACCGCGCCCACGGGGATGTCGGACGGGCGAGACGAGCAGCCGATAACCATGCGACGGGAGCGATGAAGATCCCGATCATCGCGGTGGGGTACTTGCCTTTCAGCGCGGTAATCGCCACCAACCCAAGGTGAACCAGCAGCAGGACTACCGCGACTCCACGCGCAATTGCGATGACACCGGTCAGGCCGTCCACGTTCAGTGGAGACACACCGACGGCGGCGAGGCCAATGCACGCGGCGGCGAGCGTGACCATGTCGACCGATAACTGGCCCTCGTTCGACCAATAGACATCCTGCAGGTGGAAGATCATCGCGAACTCATCGAGCACCAGCGAAGCACCGATCCCCACCAACGCGCCCGCCAGGTACGTCCACGCCGACAGTGGCGGCGAACCGAGGGCGGTGAAACCACCGACTATCAACATCACCACACCCGGTACCGAATGGTGGATGTGAACACCACCGCCGGAAATATTGTGAAAGGGACCCTTCCCCGCGCGGATGAGCCGGGTGATGGTGCGGGTCACCACAAAGGTCACCACGAACGCCACGAAGCCAAGTAGGAGCGGACCTTTGTAACCGTCCACCACGTCGTACTGCCACCAGGTATTCAGCCAGGCCACTCTCGGATGCTAGCGGGTTCATACGCGGTCCACCCAGACAAAAAGAGGGGGCGCTCCCAATGGCCGTCACCATCCAAGTAAGGTTGCCCTTACCCAGCGCTGGGACCAGCCCGCGCGTGAGCGAGGGAGTGCAGTGGGCGCCCAGCCGGATTTCTCGATGATTGTCGGCTACGGCACCGATATGGGTAATGCCGAGGACGCCGCCATGTCGTTCTCGGAGGCACTGGACGAGGCCACCGGCATCAAGTCCGAGGCGATCGAACTCAATCAAGTCGATATCGCGGACCTGCAATCGGCCACCCATTTCGTTGTGGTGGTGTCGACATTCGGCGACGGTGAGTTTCCCGATAATGCGCTGCTGTTCTGGGAGGCGCTCAGCGCCGAAGCCGCCGATCGGCTTGAGCATCTGAATTTCGCGGTGCTCGCCCTGGGCGATAGCAGCTACGAGTTCTTCTGCAATGCGGGCCTGCTGCTCGATGAGCGCCTTGCGGTCCTGGGTGCCACCCGGCTGGCGGAACGTATCGACATCGACGGCCCCTACCTACAGCAGTCGAAGGACTGGACAACCGACCTGGTCAAGCTCCTGGCAGCCGAACACGCCAGCCCCGCGACGGCGACCGTCGTGACCGAGGTGCCCGCCCCACCCAAACGCGACCGCAACGAACCCGCGCAGGCCCGGCTTCTCGTCAATCGACTGCTCACCGCTGCCGATTCCGATAAGGAAGTCCGCCATTACGAGGTGGATCTCACGGGGTCCGGAATCGCCTATGAGGCAGGCGATTCGATTGCCGTACACGCGGCGAACGATCCCGTCCTCGTCGAGGCGATACTCGCCGAGCTCGGCGTCGCGGCCGATCACCGGGTAGCCGGTCACGATGAGCCGTTCGGTGAACTGCTGTCCGAGCACCTGGAGATCCGTACCCCCTCGCGAACACTTCGGGCGCTCGTGGCCACTCGAACAGAGAACGCGGAGGCGGTCGACGCACTCGGCGGGGATGTCATTCCCGCGCCGGGTTCGTGGCTGTACGGCAAGGACGTCCTCGACCTCATCAGGTTGGGGGAGTTGACCGTCGACGAACTGGTCGACAACCTGCGTCCGCTGCAATTCCGGGATTACTCCATCGCGTCGAGCCCGGCGGTCCACCCCGACACCGTGCACCTGACCGTGGCGACGATCCGATACACCGATGCCGATCGCACGTATGGCGGTGTGGCATCGACATTCCTGGCCGATCGCGGGCAGTCGATGCGGGTGCATCTGCGGCCCAACCACACGTTCCGGCTGCCCGCCGCCGACGTACCGATCATCATGATCGGCCCGGGGACAGGTATCGCACCATTCCGCGGCTTTCTGCAGGAGCGCCAGGCGGCGGCCGCAACGGGGCGTTCGTGGCTGTTCTTCGGTGACCGGCGCCGTGCGACCAGTTTCCTCTACGGCGAGGAGCTTCAAGGCTTCGTCGACTCGGGCACCTTGACGCGACTCGACCTCGCGTTCTCCCGCGACGGGGCCGAAGGTGAACCCAAACGGTATGTCCAGCACCGCATGGCGGAGAACGCGGCAGAGCTGTACGACTGGCTGCAGGCCGGCGCATACGTGTATGTCTGCGGCGACGCCGACCACATGGCCAAGGATGTGGACGCGACACTGCACGATATCGTCGCCCGTTGCGGCGACATGGATGCCGCGGGTGCACACGCGTACGTCAACGAGCTCATCAAGAGCCATCGATACGTGCGCGACGTCTACTAACGGCTCATTCCCGGCCCGCACGCCATTTGTCCAGCATTCGCCGGTCCCGTTTAGTCGGCCGCCCGGCGCCGCGATCACGCAACGCCACCAGAACCGGAGGAACCTCAGGCCGAGCAGGTGTTAGGTCGAGGTAGCAGGTGACGGCATCGGCGGCACCAACCCGTTTCTGGATCACCCGCACCACCTTCACGATTCGTGTCAGGTCACCCACCTGAGCGCGGACCTCGTCACCCGGGGACACCGTCGTCGACGGCTTCGCCGGTCGATCGTTGATCCGCACGTGCCCGCCTCGGCATGCCGCAGCGGCGTCCGGCCGTGTCTTCGTCAGCCGGACCGCCCACAGCCACCGATCGACGCGGTACGACTCCATGGCATCCATCATGAAGCACCGTCCTCGGCGGGTGCTGGTATTAGGGAAGCGCGACAACCTCCTCGACGCGCAGCGACAAGATCTGCTCGATCTCGTGCTGTAGCCGTTCGTGCTGGAATGGTTCGAAGCCGAGGGCTGCTCCAGCACGCGCTGACAGACGCGCGAACAGATCCACCGTTCGACGCAGGGCCGCGGTGGTATCGCCGGCGTCGAAATGGCCCCAGCAGCCGTTGATTTCGTCGCGGACATCGGCGTCCATCCAGCTGTTCATGCGGATGCCCAGGTATCGAGTGTCGTATGCAGTGCCATACCGAACGCGATGGTCCCACTCGATGATCCGCAGCAGCTCTTCCTTCAGGTCTTGGTCACGCAGCTTCGCCGACCAGAGTTCATTGCGCACTATCGCTTTCGCGCACATCAGGGCCGCGGCGTAGCCCCAATGCACGCACTCCTCGAACTCTTCTTCCGCGGGCGGTCCACTCTCGCCCGCACTCACCGAGGCCGGATCGGGTGCGCAGCCGTCCTTGTCGAGCAGCACCTGAAACGGTCGGTCGTGCTCCGCCGCTGCGAGGTCTTCGAAGGGAATCAGGGTGAAGTCGAGCTTTCCGCCTGCGTAATAGATCAGTCGGGTGGGGTACCCGAGGTCTTCATCCTCGAGTCTCTCGACGACCAGGACCTCACCCAACGATGACCACCACGAATCGTCCTCGACCAGCTCATCGGGGTCCGACGCGTAGAGCTCGATATCCCGATCTGACAGGGGATGGGCATCCCCAGTAGCCGCGGACCCCGTGACAAGGACCGCCCGGACGGTATCCGTCTCAGTCGCCCACGCGACCAACTTCTCAAGCACCTCACCGTAATTCACACCCATATCCTTGGCTGCCCACCTCGGTGTTCTCAAGGGCTTTTCCGCGTGTCGAGCAGGTGTTCCCAGCGCGTCGCGTCGCTCGCTAGCCGGCGTTGTTCTTGTTCGTGCCATCTGGCACGAACGGATTGACACCGGGGGGTGTCAACGGATTGGCGCCCTCATAGGTCGGCTGATGCGCACCTTGCTGGTACTCGACATCACCCGGCGCAAGACACGGGTCGAACTCGGTGGAGCCGACGCTCGGCTGGTTCGCGTAACAAACGGGCGGCGGCTCCGGCGCCGCCATCGCGAGCGGCGACCCGATCAGCGTGCCTACGCCGAGGACCATTGCCGAACCCACTGCCGTCAACACTCTCATGTCCGCACCTCTCCAAACTTTCAACTAACAGCTAATCGATCCGATGGCGATTCACGTCCGATCAGATTCATGTCCATCTATGCATATATTAATTTCAGGAGGTATGTCTACATCGTTCTCAAGAAAATCAGGAAGCTCTCACGGAGATCTCAGCTAATGCTCAGTATACCGGCGCGGGGTATGGGTACAAGACCCGACGGTTGACCCTCAGAGCTGCGTGGAGCGCTCGGGTCCGTGGGCCAGCAGCATGTCGACCAACTGGTCGATGAGGGTCTCCTCGGTGCCCGCGACGTCCTGATTCAGCCACGCCGCGACGGCCTGCCCAACGCCACCCACGACGAAATGAGCCAGCACCGGAAGGCTGCCGTCATCGTCACGACGAAACCAGTCGCGCAAATGCTGGGCGAACAGTGACACAAACATCGCAGTGGCTTCGAACCGCTTGCGAACCAGAACCGGATTGACCTGATGTGGGCTGTAGAGCAATTGCCCGATGCGGCGGTCCGCATTGATGACACGCACCACGCTGCTGATACCCGCTCTAACCTGCTGGCGGGGCAGCGCCGCAGCCACCTCGGATTCGATGGTGGACGTGAGTCCTTCAACGGCCCAATCGAAGATCGCGACGGCGAATTCGTCTTTGTCGGCGAAGCTTTCGTAGAAATAGCGTTGCGCCAGACCAGAGCGCTGACAGACGGTGCGCAAGGTGAGATCGCCGGGTCCGTCCGGGGCGCCGAGGATGTCCAGCCCCACCTCCAGCAGCTGCCGCCGACGCCGAGCCAGGCGTTCGTCTGCGGGAAGGCCACTATACGAGCGGCCGGCTGAGGATGACACCCGACCAGTCTTGCAGGAGCCGGTATTGCCCGGGAACGGAACGCGCATTAATCTGAATGCGCTTGCATCCAGATTAATGCGATTCATCGCTTTTCCCACCGCAGACTCGACACAACGGAGTGCACATGGACCTGGCCTTCTCGGCAGAGGAAGAACAATTCCGCACGGAGGTCCGGGGGTTCCTGGAGGAGAACCTCACCGAGGATCTACAGGCGGCGGGGCGTCTACAAACGAGCGTGTACAGCGACCACGAGGCGAGCATGCAGTGGCAGGCGATCCTGCATGAAAAGGGGTGGGCCGCACCGTCCTGGCCGGTGAAGCACGGGGGCCTACCCTGGAGCGTCGCACAGCACTACATCTTCGCGGTCGAATCAACCCTTGCCGGCGCACCTGCCTTGTCGCCCATGGGTATTCGGATGGTCGCACACGCCATCGTCAAATTCGGCACGCAGGAGCAGAAGAAGTTCTTCCTGCCTCGCATACTCACCGGCGAGGTGTTCTTCTGCCAGGGATACAGCGAACCCGAGTCCGGCTCGGACCTGGCGTCACTGCAGATGTCGGCGGTCGCCGATGGCGATGATGTGATCCTCAATGGCTCCAAGATCTGGACCACCCATGCGCGCGAGGCGAATTGGATGTTCGCGCTTGTTCGCACCACCAGGGGGGTGAAGAAGCAGCTCGGTATCACCTTCATCCTCATCGACTTCACCTCGCCGGGAATCGAGGTGCAGCCGTTGGTGATGAGCTCGGGGGAGGAGGTCCAGAATGTCGTGTTCTTCGACAATGTGCGCGTCCCCAAGTCCAATGTCCTCGGTGAGATCGACGACGGCTGGACCGTCGCCAAGTACCTGCTCGAGTTCGAGCGCGGCGGTGGGGCAGCGGCTCCGATGCTTCAGGTGGGCCTCGATCAGCTGAGCGCTGCCGCACGGGCGATGCCCAGCGAAAGTGGAACACTGGCAGATGATCCCGTGTTCGCCGCCAAACTCTCCGATCTGTCCATCCGAGTCGACGTGTTGGAAGTTCTCGAGCACCGAGTGCTTGCGGTGGTGGCCGGTGGCGGCAATCCCGGCACCGCGTCCTCGATGCTCAAGATTCTCGGCACCGAGCTTTCACAGGAGCTCACCACGCTCACATTGGAGGCCGCGGGTCCGCGCGGTCGCGTGTATCAGCCTCATGTCACGAAGCCGGGCGGTCCGGTTGTCGAATACACCCCGCCGGCCGACGGCTACCACAGCGGTGAGCTATGGCAGGCAGTGGCGCCGCTGCATTATTTCAACGACCGCGCCGGATCAATCTACGCGGGTTCCAACGAGATTCAACGCAACATCCTCGCCAAGGCCCAACTCGGCCTCTGATAGACAAGAGCGAATATCACCATGGATTTCAGCCTCACCGACGAACAACAACTCCTCAAGAACTCCGTATCGGATTTCCTGTCCAATCGGTATGCCTTGGATACCAGCCGACGCGCGGCGCGCTCGGATGTCGGCTGGCAGCCGCTGGTGTGGAAGTCCTTCGCCGAGGAGCTCGGCATACTCGCCGCCCCGTTACCTGAGGACCGCGGAGGTCTGGGTGGCGGCGCGGAAGAAGTTCTTGTCATCGCCGAGGTACTCGGACACCACCTCGTCGTGGAGCCCTTCATCGGCACGGTGGTGCTCGGCGGCGGACTGCTCCGCCGATCGACCTGCGACCTGGCCGAGGAGCTCATCGGTGGTATCGCGGCTGGCGATGTGGTGACCGGATTCGCCGCTCTGGAGCCCACTTCCGGGCAGTCGTTCCACTCGGTACAGACGACCGCTCGCCGCGACGGGCAGGACTGGATACTCGATGGGGAGAAGATCGTGGTGACCGATGCGCCGATCGCCACGCATCTGCTCGTCACCGCACGGACCTCCGGTGACGCCACAGACACGGCGGGCCTGACGTTGTTCGCGGTGCCATTCGATCCCGCCAATCCGCCCCAAGGAATCGCCGCACATCACTACCGGACGATCGACGATCACCACGCCAGCGACCTCGTGATAACCAATCTGCGCGTGCCGGATTCGGCACGCATCTCAGAGGTGGACGCCGCGTGGCCGCTGATCGATGCCGCGCTTGACGAAGCTACGGCCGCCACCGTGGCCGAAGCGGTCGGCATGCTGCGCAAGGTGCTCGCCGACACGGTCGAATACTCCAAGCAACGTCAGCAGTTCGGCGTGGCGATCTCCAATTTCCAGGCGTTGCAACACCGCATGGTGAACATGCATATCGAGGTCGAGCAGGCGGTCGCGGCCTCCTATCTCGCCTCACTCAACCTCGACGGTCCGCGCCGCACCCGTGCGGTGTCGGCCGCTAAGGCGACGATCTCGCGGGCGGCGCGCGTGGTGGGGCAGGAGGCCGTCCAGTTGCACGGCGGCATGGGCATGACCGAGGAGCTGGCAATCGGGCATTACTTCAAGCGTCTCACCGCAATTGAGTCAGAATTCGGCAACCGCGACTTCCACACCGCGCGGTATCGGCGGGCACGAAGCACCCAGGACTAGCCGACGAGATTGATGACCAGGTTGATCGTGCACGCGATGATCAGGGTCCCGTAGATGTAGCTAAAGAGACAGTGCTTCAGCACAACATCGCGGATATGCGACTCGGTCACCGCGGTATCCGACACCTGGTAAGTCATACCGAGGTTGAACGAGAAGTAGTAGAAATCGACATAGCGCGGCGGGACTTCGGAATTGAAGTCGATGCCACCGGGGTGGCCCTGGTAGTAGATCCGTGCGTACCGAGCGGCGTAGATCGTATGCAGCATCGCCCACACGGTCAGAATGGACCCGATACACAGCCCCGCGTAGGCACCCTTGTCCTCGTCATTGGCAGAGATCAGAAGAATCCCAATGGCGGAGAGGCTGGCAACCAAGATCAGCAGCAGCGCGAGATCGCCCAGCTCGTCCTCCATGTCCTCGCTGCTCGCACGGGCACGTGTCTGTTCGGGATCCATGGGCCACAAGACAATCAGTGACCACATGACGTTGACGACGGCGGTCATGATGACGACCGCTAGGAGAGCAACCTGCCAGCGCTGCAACAGAGTCCACGTCAGGGCACCGGTAGTCACCCCAACCAACACTGCGATCCAGAATCGTTTGGCGCCGGTCATGCGTCCAGTACACACGATCAGCGCGGTAGCGCAATTGGATCTGCCCATGGCAGCCGTCATCCGTCCGGGCGAGGCGGAAGTGGCCGCGAGGCTGCTAGGGGTGCGGCGAACTCGGTGCTGTCGTCGTGGTCGACGGCCGCATACTCGGTGATGGAGCGTCGTCGCGGTCCTGCCATGCGATGAACAGGGCCGTGAACACCGCCGCCGAAAACACCGTCGCGACAAGAAACCACAGGGCGGGTCGTTGGAACCAGCGCATTCGGTCGGTATCGCGATAGTCGGCCGGTGCGGGGTTGAACGTCACCTCTGGCCGCGCGGCGGTAGCGGGTGTCGAGTAGTCCTGGAATTCCTCCAGTTCCGGGGAAGTGTCGGCTTCCGACCATGCCAGCCCGGATTCGACGGTGTCCATGGGCGCGGATGCTGGACTCTTCGTGGTGTCCTCACCGGTGGGCACCGGCCGCATCATGGTTGCTTCGGGAGACGGTGTTTCATCGGGTCGACCGGCCAGGATGGCCGCGCCGAACGCCGCGGCGAGCTGGGGCCGCGGTGCGGCGATGATTGGGCATCGCAAGCGCTCGGAAAGCTGTTGGGTGATAAGGGGGATGCCGGAACCGCCGCCGATGGTGAGGACGGCGCTGACTCCGGCGGGAGGAATGTTGTTATGTTCCAGGGTCTCCTGGACCCTGGAAATCAATGCGGCAAGTGGCTCGCGGATGCGGTCTTCCAACTCGCTGCGGGTGAGCCGCACATCGGCGGTGGCTCCCGGCAGTTCCACCGGGACAACCGTGGCGATGTCGGTCGAAAGATGTTCCTTGGCCGCGCGGCAGCGATCACGTAACCGGGTCAGTGCCCCGAGGGACGCGGTTCCGTCCGGATCCTGGTTGAGATCGGCAAGAACCTGCGCCAAAAGCTCCTGATCGATCCGCTGCCCCGAGAAGTCCCGATGGCGGACGGTATCGCCGATCCGGTCGAAGTTGCTCGCGGTGTCGGCCAGCGTGATGCTCGTGCCGGTTCCGCCGAAGTCGCAGACCACGATAACGCCGCGATCGGGGATACGGTCGCCCATACTCACCAGGGCGGCATGTGCGTCCGACACCAACTTCATCGGCTTTCCGCCCGGCGCAAGGGCGGGCACCCTGTCTATCGCTGCACGTAACGCGGCAAGAGAGTGCGCGCCCCAGTGTGCGGGAACGGCGGCCGCGAGCACAGGCGGAGTGTCGAAGTCCGCGACCACGGCCGCGTCGGCGATCATGACCCGGACGGCCTCGGCCGCGGCCCAATCGGCGCTGTGCACGGATCCGTCGGCTCCGACGATGCCCACCGGGTCTCCGACTCGGTCGACGAATCCGGTGAGTGCCAAACCCGGTTCGGTTGGAATGCCGACTTCCGAGAGCCGGTCCTCGTGGAGCGTGAGTATCGAGCTTCGCACGACGGGAACACCGTCGGAGTTGCCATCGGTGGCAACCAGCTGTGTAGCCCCGATCGACATTCCGAGTGAGTTCATTCCCTACCTGTTCGCCTGTTCCTTTTGTGATTCTAGGTGGGCGATCCTAGGCGAGAGGTCTAGAGGGCGTGGGCATCGACGATCACGGCGGCGAACGCCCCATCGCCGCGCTGCACGGCCACTGACCAGCGGCTGCAGATCGTCTATGCGACGATGGCTGGATGGACGCAGCCAAGCTGTTCGTCGCTGGCGTGATCGTCGCTGGCGCCGCGTTGTCTCTGTCGCCCCCCGCCGGAGCTGATCCCGTGGCGCCGGGGCCTCCGCCGGGGCCGTCGACTCCGGACGCGGCAGCCGCGGCTACCGAACCTGTCGGTCCACCGCCCCCACCTCCCGGTCAGCCATCGGTGCCCGAGGTCGCGAACCCGGTTTACGGGTCTGGGTCCGGGTCCGGCCCACTGGGGACGATCCGCGATCTGTGGCATCAAGCCCGCGACGGCAACGTCGACGGAGCGGTGGGACCCGAGGAAGGGGCCGTGGCACCGCCACCGGCCGGCGCCGGTCCCGCACCGAAGCTACCCCCCGGCTACATCTCCTTAACCGACCCGGGTTCGTCGACCCCCAGAGCTCCGCGGGACCCGTATGCCGGACCGGCGCCCTCGGGACCGCCGCTACCGCCGGGGTATACCCCGTTGACGGGACCTCCGCCGCCCGGCTACGAGCCGACCGCTCCGGCTCCGGGCAGCCCTGCCCCGTGAGTGCTCCGAAGGTCGCGGGCGGAGTAGTGCATACGCTGCCCGCCGATCTGCGCACGGCACTAATCGGGAATCCCACGGCTCTGGCCCTGTGGCAGGACATCACACCGCTGGGGCGCAACGAGTTCATCTGCTGGGTCGAGGATGCCAAGCAAGACGTCACCAGGGAGCGACGCATTCGCCGAACCCAGGAGGAACTCGAGGAAGGCAAGCGCCGACCATGCTGCTGGCCCGGCTGTAAACACCGCGAGCGCACCGGCAAGTAACCGCGGGTAAGGGAGCGTGCAGAAGGATGCCTGGCGAGGATTCACCAAGACTCGACGCCGGTACGGCATTCAAGAGCCTTATGGGCCAACTGCACCACCCGATGTACGTGGTGACCGTGCAAGGATCCGACGGCCCGTCGGGTTGTCTGGTTGGTTTCGCCAGTCAGGTCAGTATTGATCCGCCGTTGTTCCTCGTGGGGCTCTCCGAACAGAACCACACCTTGCGCGTGTCACATGGGTCGAACCACCTAGGCGTGCACGTGATCCCGCGGGACGCAGATGAGCTGGTGCACCTTTTTGGGGAGGAGACCGGCGACAGGGTCGACAAGTTCGCATTGTGTACCTGGCGTACCGGTCCGCATGGTGTGCCGATTCTGCGAGACGCCTCGGCCTGGTTCGTGGGCGAGATCCTGGCGCGCATCGAGCTTGGCGATCACATTGGTCACGTGTTATCACCGGTCGCCATCGGCCGGCCGCCAGCAGTGACCGGATACGTGACATCCCGCGACGTCAAAGGTTTCACTCCGGGCCACGAAGCATGAGGGTCAGATGTGCCCTACTGCGTTACGAGGATGGCGAGATCGTCCAGACGCCCAAGTACAGCCTCGGATGACGTAGCGGGAAGTAGTCCGCACAGAACCCGGTACACACCCAGTTCTCGCATCTGCTCGAGGTCTCCCGGTTGCGGGTCCAGAAGGGTGACCGTGACGGGCACTGGAGGAAGCTCGCGAGCATCGGTGAGCTGCCTCAGCTCTGCCACACCACGCTCGATCTCATTGACGCTCAACCCGGTCGGCGCTAGCCAGCCGTCGGCCTGGGCGAGGATCCGCTCGTGCGTCGACGGCCCCCAGCCTCCTAGCCATAGCGGTGGGCGTGGGCGCTGGAGTGGTTTGGGCCAGGACTGAATGGGATCGAAGTTCACGTACTTTCCATGGAACTCGGCGTGCTCCTCGGTCCAGATGGTGGTGACCGCGTCGATTCTCTCTGTTTGCAGCGAGACTCGCGTCTTGGGATTCGTGCCATGGTTCTGCATTTCTTCCCGGAGCCAGCCAGATCCGATGCCCAGTTCGAGGCGCCCGCCGGAGAGTCGGTCCAGGCTCGCGGTCTCTTTGGCGAAGGTGATGGGATCTCGTTGCACGAGCAGAGTTACCGCGGTACCGAGCCTGAGTGTTGTGGTGGCTGCGGCCGCGAATGCCAACGAGACGAACGGATCATAGGTTCTGCCGTATGCGCGGGGTATCTGGTCCCATCCCGGGTGGATTGCCTCAATGGCGACCGGTATGTGGGTGTGCTCGGGAACGAACAGGGATTCGAATCCGCGGGCCTCTATTTCGCCGGCCAGCTCGCTAGGACCAGGAGTTTCGTCGGTGATGGGGGAGAATATTCCAACGTGCATAAAGGCTTTCCTTTCGCCATCGCCCGCTACATCGATACCTAGTCGCTGATCGAAAGTTCGCTGATTTCGTGTGCAGCGAGGTCAATCCGGGCCGCTCGGAGGTTGTCAAGCAGATGTGGGATGGATGAGGTCCCGGGGATGGGCACGAGCACTGGCGAGCGCTTGAGCAGCCAGGCCAGCGCTACCTGTTTGGGTGTGCTGCCGTGGTCATTGGCTATGCGGTCCAGGATCGCCCCGCCATCGGGTAAGCCGTCGGTCGCCAGCGGAAAGTAGGGGATAAACGCTATGCCGTGGGCCTGCGCATACTCGAGAAGATCGTGCGCACTCTGATCTGCCAGATTGAACAGATTCTGTACCGAGGCGATCGGTGCGATCTTCTGCGCAGACTGCAGCTCGCGTATGGACACTTCGGAAAGTCCGATGTGCCGAATCTTTCCTTCTTGCCGGAGGTCGGCGAGAACACCGATTTGGTCCACGAGTGGCACTGTGGGATCAATGCGGTGCAGCTGCAGCAGGTCAATGCGCTCCAGCCGCAGACGGCGCAGGCACATCTCCACCTGCTGGCGTAGATATTCTGGCCTGCCCACGGGAATCCAGTCACCGTGACTCGGGCCTGTTCGAACCAGTCCGACTTTCGTTGCGATCACTAGGTTTTCCGGATAAGGGTAGAGCGCTTCACAGATAAGCTCTTCGACAGTGCACGGCCCGTAGGCATCCGCGGTGTCCAAGAAGTTGACGCCTTCATCGACCACGCGTCGCAACACGCCGCGGGCGGCGTCGAGGTCGCTCGGTGGCCCCCACACTCCGGGGCCTGTCAGCTGCATTGTCCCGTAACCGATTCGGTTCACAGTGAGGTCACCACCGAGATCGAACGTGGTGGCCGTGGGCACATCGATAGTCATGTCTTCGCTCCTTCTGTAGGCAGGGTTTAGCAAAGAAGGCCACCCGACGGGATGCCTTCTTGGACAGGACGATCCATAAACCGCCTGGTTAAGTCATTCGAATGTATTCAGTAGTGCCAGGGCATCTGCGCTGGCACTACCGGGGTCGGCCCGATAGATCAGGAGCTGTTGCCCGGGTGCCTCGTTCACAGAAAAGCCCTCAAAACTCAGGTCGATCTCGCCAACGACACTGTGGCGGAAGCGTTTAGTTCCACCCAGGCGTGGCCTGATGTCGTGTTGGGCCCAGAAGAGCGCGAAGTCAGCGCTTTCGATACTCAAACGGCCAACTACCGCGAGCATCCGGGGATCGTTGTGGAAGGGCATCGACAACGCCCGCACATTTCGCACCGAATCGCGCGCCACGGTTTCCCAGTCGACGTAGAAATAACGTGCCACCTCGTCGAGAAAGACCATCTCCAGCAGATTCGAGGTGCACGCGAAGTCGCTGTAGAGGGCTCTGGCCTGAGAGTTCATGGACAACACATCCAGAGCCGGGCCGAGAACCATCGCGGGGGCCGCGATGACATCGTTCAATATCGCGACGACACCGGGATGCGCCACAGCCGGCGCCACAGCCGGCACGGATTCCGGTGCTGGCTGGACCAAGCGGAAGAGGTGTTGAGAGGCGTGCACATCGAGATGCAGAGCCCGCGATAACGCATCCAGCACCTGTTCCGAAGGGCGGCGCTCGCGCCCTTGCTCAAGTCGTGTGTAGTAATCGGAACTGACCCCGGCAAGCATCGCCACCTCCTCGCGTCGCAGCCCATCCACGCGCCGCGGCTCGTCATCGGGCAAGCCTGCTTGCTGGGGAGAAATCAACGAGCGCCGCGCCCTAAGGAACTCGCCAAGCTCATTACGCCGAACCATGAATTCGACGCTAGTGCTCTTTGTCGAAACACGCCTGGGTGCAACACACCCACCCAGAACACGCAGGGGCGAACGGGACTGCGCTAGGCATTTAGTGCAGTCCGCCACCGACCACCAGAATCTCGCCGGTGATCCATGAGGCCGCGTCAGAGGCTAGGAACGCCACCGCGGGCGCGATGTCGCCGGGAGTTCCGATCCGGCCCAGGGGAGTGATCTTCTCGATCTCGGATTGGAACGCCTGGCTCGAGAATCCGCTCGCGCGCATACCCTCGGTAACGGTCAGTCCCGGGTTCACCGAGTTGACCCGAATCCTGCGTGGACCCAGTTCGTTGGCCAGTGTCCGAGTTATCGCATCGACTGCGCCTTTGGATGCCGTGTAGATCGTCGAACCTGCTGGCGTGAAGCTAGTCACGCTAGAACCAATGTTCACAATCGCTCCACCGCTTTTCATTACGGTGCCGAGAGCCCCCTTGATCGTCAACGCCAGGCCAAAGACATTGAGGGTGAACTGCCGATGGAACTCCTCGAGTGAAACGTCACCGATGTCACCGATGTCGTAGATCCCAGCGTTGTTCACCAGGATGTCCAGACTCGACACCTGATTCGCGAGCTGACCGAACAGTGCTTCGACGCTAGCTGGGTTGGAAATGTCCGCCTGGATACTGAATGCCTGTCCGCCTCCGTCGTGAATCGCCTGAACTACGGCATCTGCGCTGCCGCTGTTCGAGGAGTAGTGCACTGCGACACGTGCGCCAGCTCCAGCGAGTTCGCGTGCTACCGCCGCGCCAATGCCTTTCGATGCCCCGGTGACAAGCGCTGTCTTGCCCTCTAGTGCGCCCATATTCAGTCCTTCCACGTCTGCCCCATGCCGGATGCAAGCCACACTTTGTCGTCGTAACCACCGACGGTATGGGCACCAACACGGATGAAACAGGGTGCTTCGCACCCACTCAGGAACGAATGTGCCTCGGGAGCATGGGATGCCCTCAGTGGGGAAGTGGCACGGCTACACCGAGCGAAGGATCGCGACCAGGAAGTCGGAGTCATCGGCGAATGGCCGCAGATCCCAGGTGGAGAGCAGCAGATCCGGTATGAATCCGGCCGCTGCGACGTCGTCGAGGAACTGGGCGAACTCGTAGTCGCGACCGGCGCCGAAGCCGATCACCGCCCGGCCGTCACCCTGAAGATGTGCGCGTAGTCGGCGCAGCACCTGAACACGGGTGCTTGGGGCAAGAAATGCCATGACGTTTCCGGCCGAGACAATGACGTCGAACGGCTCGGAGATACCGCGTGCGGGTAGGTCAAGTTCGGCGAGATCGCCGACCACCCAACGCGGTCCAGGGTGATCCTGCTCGGCCGCCTCGATGAGGACCGGGTCGACGTCCACACCGACCACCTGGTGACCGGCCGCAGCCAAGAAACCGCCCACGCGGCCGGAGCCACAACCGGCGTCGAGGATGCGGGCGGCACGGGGCACCAGCGCATCCACGAGGCGAGCCTCACCGGCCAGATCCTCACCGTCACGCGCCAGCGAGCGAAAACGCTCGATGTACCAATGCGAATGGTTGGGATCGGCCGCGACCTTTTGCATCCAGATGCTCTTCTCGACCATGCGTCCATTGTCGCAAGCGGGGCTCGCGGGCCGATCAGGCCGTCACGTCCGCGTTCACCGAAGAGTGCTTGACGGACCTCCGGACGATCCGAGCTTTCAGGGCCAGCGCCCGTTTCTCCACCACGAACCAACTCGCCGCGGCAACCGGCAAGGTAGCCGCCGTCGCAAGGACAACGAACACGAACGGATTCAAGCGAGCAAGCCCGAAGGTGGCCAGCAACTGCTGGACCGGGAATGCGTAGATGTACACGCCATACGAAAAGTCATTGCGCAGCCGTGCTTTACGGATGAGGGCGCCCGAAACGATGACGGCGTACGCCAGCGGTAGGGCGCCGATGACTCGATAGTTCTGCGTAAAGCCGGACGCCGCGACGATGGCGACGCTGAGCGCGACCAACGACCAGCGGGCCGGCACCTTGTCTTGGTACTGGCACAACAGCGCGCCCGCCAGGAACACCACAAAAAACCGCGCCAGCATCTGCGGCAAGCTGTACAACGGCGGCGTGTATGAGACGTAGGCCGACCAACTTATCGCCGCGACGAGCAAGGTCGGAATTACCCAGCGCCGCTTGAGTAAGCCGACAAAGCCGAGTACGGAGACCATCACATCGCAGAGCAGAACGAAGAAAAGGGTCCAGACAGATCCGTTCCACACCCCCGGATACGGCACATCCGTGGGGGTGCCGTCGATACCGGCGTAGGCCACATTGAGTAGAGCGTTGTTGACCACATAGCCGAGCTCTGAGGACCACGCGACCGTGGTGTGTTTGATTTTCGCGGCGATCGGGGCGATGACGAAGGCAATCACAAGCAGGCATACCCAAAGGCCCGGGAAGATTCGCAGCACGCGGGACGTCCAATATTCCTTCAGGTACGGGCGGCGTATCCACGCTGCCGTGATGAGAAACCCCGAGATCACGAAGAATCCGTCGGCGAAAATGTCGCCGAGTAATCGCTCCGCAGGCGCGTAGCCGATCTCGCGGCCGGTCAGGGGCCAGGAATGCCAGAAGATCACGCCTATCGCGAGAATGAGACGCCACAACGTCAGTACATTGTGGCGCCGATCGAATACCTGCCCCAGCTTCATAAACCCCTAGATGCCGATGCTTCGCTTTGCGAATGAACATACTGCATATTTCCGAAGGCATTACGGCTAGCCCAATCCAGAAATGCCGACGCTCTGAAGCCCGAGCCGGACTTGCGAACCCTGACATCTTTTCTGAGATAGCACGGGCGAATTGCATTGGAACACAAGGAGCTTTACGAGTTTACGTCCGGCGGAAATCCATCGCGTTTGATTAGGCGGCATTCGACAAGATCAGGAGCGTCGAGCGCAAGATGTCACCTTTGGACATCCGTCGGCGAACGCGAATTCCAGAAAGATGCGGCGTCGATGCATTCATTTGCTCTCGCCAGGAGAGCAGGTCTATTGGGTGACAGTGATGTTGAGTTCGGTGAGTAGGCTGCGTACCCGTTGTTCGATGTCGTCCCGGATAGGACGGATCGCCTCGATGGGCCGGCCGGCGGGGTCGGGCAGGTCCCAGTTCTCGTAACGCTTCCCGGGGAAGTACGGACAGGTGTCGCCGCAGCCCATGGTGACCACGACATCGGCGCCTTGCACGATCTCGTTGGTCCATGGCTTGGGGTACTCACCGGTGATATCGATGCCCACCTCGGCCATGACTTCGACGGCGGCAGGGTTGATTTCATTTCCGGGCTCCGAACCGCCCGACCACCCAACGGCCCGATTACCGGCCAAGTGCGCGAAAAATCCGAGGGCCATCTGCGAGCGGCCCGCGTTGTGGGTGCACAGAAAAAGCACGGTGGGCTTATCGTCAGTCATCGGGCCGCTTCCTCGCGCACGGTTTCGGGCGAATTCTGTTGTGGTACAGGCATAAATCGGCGTCGCAGCGCCAGAGACACATAGACGAGGGTAACCAGAACGGGCACTTCGATCAGGGGACCGACGACGCCGGCAAGGGCCTGGCCGGAGGTGGCACCCCAGGTGGCGATCGCGACGGCGATGGCCAGTTCGAAGTTGTTGCCGGCAGCGGTGAAGGCCAGCGTGGTGGTGCGCGGGTAGCCCAGCCTCAGGGCAGCGCCGAGCAGATACCCGCCGCCCCACATGATCGCGAAGTAGGCGAGCAGCGGCACCGCGATCCGGGCCACATCCCATGGTCGGGAGGTGATTTGGGCGCCTTGGAGGGAAAACAGGATCACGATGGTGAACAACAGCCCGTACAACGCCCAGGGACCGACGATCGGCAAGAACCGCGTCTCGTACCAAACGCGCCCCTTGGCTCGTTCACCGAGACGCCGGGACAAGTATCCGACTGCGAGCGGGATACCGAGGAAGATGAGCACAGATCTGGCGATCTGCCACGGCGAGATGTCGATAGCGGTTTGCGGCAGGTGCAGCCAACCGGGCAGCACCGAGAGATAGAACCAACCAAGCACCGCGAACATCACCACCTGAAATATCGAGTTCAAGGCGACGAGCACGGCAGCGGCTTCACGGTCACCACACGCAAGGTCGTTCCAGATGATCACCATGGCGATGCAGCGGGCCAAGCCGACGACGATCAGACCGGTGCGATATTCGGGCAGATCCGGTAACAGCAGCCATGCAAGACCGAACATCAACGCCGGGCCAAGCACCCAGTTCAAGGCCAGCGAGCCGATCAGTAGCTTGCGGTCGGCGGTGACGGCATCGAGGCGGTCGTAGCGCACCTTCGCCAAGACCGGATACATCATGACGAGCAGCCCGACCGCGATCGGCAGTGAGATCCCGTCAACCTGAACCTTTTCCAGCGCAGAGTTCAGTCCGGGTATCGAACGGCCCAGCAGCAGTCCGGTGATCATCGCCAACCCGATCCAAAGCGGTAAGAACCGGTCCAGCGTCGACAACCTCCCAACCGCAGCGGGGGTGGGTACTCGGTTCACCGTGCCTGGCAGCACGACGGGGCGTCCGCGGTGGCGGTTTGAGCGAGGAGCTCAGGACTCGTGCCGAAGGTCTCCGAATCGGCCAAAACCGTGTAGATTTCCCACTTCTCGTGATCGGGCGCGGTGACCCACACCTTGTCCTGCGTCGCGAAACAACACGTGGTGCCGATCTCTTCCTCGGTGAATATGCCGACCTCGGTCAAGCGGCCTATCTCAGCGTGCACCTGCTCGCTGGACTCGACCTGCACCCCCAGATGGTTGATCGTGCCGCCATGACCCGGGTTCTCCAACAGCACCAGCTTCAGCGGCGGGGAATCGATCGCGAAATTCGCGTACCCCGGCTTGCGTTTAGCCGGCTGCACACCAAAGAGCTTGGAGTAGAAGTCGATTGCCGCATCAAGATCGTCAACATTGAGAGCCAGCTGCACACGGGACACTGGGTCCACCTCCGGAACTAATGAGATATTCATCGAACTTGTCTGATGCGCTCAGTGTGCCACTTCTTTGACATATGTCAAACCATTCGGGATGCTGTAGCCATGCCCAAGACTCTTCCCGTGGTCGACACCACCGGTCCCGTGTGCTGCGCTCCCGTGGCGGCCGGCCCGATGAGTGACGAGCAGGCGCTAGAGGTCGCGTTGCGGCTCAAAGCGCTGGCCGATCCGGTGCGGGTCAAGATCATGTCCCAGCTGTTCGGCGCGCCCGAGGGGGAGATCATCAGCGGTGACCTCGCAGGCATCCTCGGACTCGCCGAATCAACCGTCAGTCACCACATGAACCAACTACGTAAGGCAGGGCTGGTCGAATCGGACCGCCGCGGCATGAACGTTTATCACCGACCGGTCCCGGATGCGCTCACGGCGCTGTGCACAGTTCTGGATCCCACCTGCTGCCAGTGAGGTTCGGTAGTCGAATCGATTAGACGCACAATAGATTCGGCATCCCGGAGCTAAACGAGGACTTTGGCGGCGTTGCGCTCGGCGCGCTTGGCCTGCCGCTCTAAGTACTTGGCCTTGACCTCTTCGAAATCACAGGAAGTCTTCTTGAGGTCGCCGACAATGCGGGCGAGGTCTTCGCGGTACCACTCGCCCTCACCGGTGATGTCGTCACGCTCGAAGATGCGCCACTTGCGCAGCACCGGCAGTACGACCTCGTCGAGGTGCGACTGCGGGTCGTAGACGCCACCGGTGGCGATGGTGACGGCATTGCGGCGGAATCCCGGAATGGTGTAGCCCGGCATCACGAAGTTATCGAGCACCTTGTGGACGGACCGCACGGCCTGGTTAGGGGCCATCTCCAGACCGGCCGCCACCATGTTGCGGTAGAAGATCATGTGCAAGTTCTCATCGGTCGAGATGCGCTTAAGCAGCTCGTCAGCGATCGGTTCATTGCAGGCGCGGCCGGTATTGCGGTGCGAGACGCGGGTAGCCAGCTCCTGGAAAGTCACATAGACGACCGAATCGAACAGCCCATCCGCGGACGCTACGTTTTGCCGGTTCTGGCCGGGGGAGAACCCACTGGTCATCTGCTCGACGCGGAGCTTCTCGAGCTCCAGCGGATCCACCGACCGGGTCACCACGAGATAGTCACGGATGGCGATGCCGTGACGGTTCTCCTCGGCGGTCCACCGGTTCACCCAGGTACCCCACGGCCCGTCCATGGTGAAATTCATGGCGATCTCGCGGTGATACGAGGGCAGATTGTCCTCGGTAAGCAGATTGGTGATCATCGCTACCCGGGCCAGCTCAGAGAGCTTCGACTGCTCCGGGTCCCAGTCCTGGCCCCCCAGCGCCTTGTAGTTCTTGCCATCGGACCACGGCACGTAATCGTGCGGGTTCCAATCCTTGGTAACCCCGAGATGACGATGGACATTCTCCTCGACCACGGGCTCGAGCTCATGGAGCAACTCGAGGTCGGTGAAGTCCTTCTGCATCGATATGTCCTCACATCGGGGAGCCAGACAGAAACCGCAACTAGCAGTACCCGTATCCAGCAGTTACAGAAATCTAGCATGTCAGAATCGCCTATGCGTGACTACAGGGATTGCTCGCCCAATTGAAAGCATTCCGTGACCGCCCATGGGTTCGACGGGCAAACCCTCCGATCGCCAAACCTAACCGGCCGATTGCCATTTCGATATCCAAACTCATTGGACACCAACCACTTACAAATCATGGCCGGCGGACCCACCAAAGGGGGGTATTGTCAGTGAAGTATCTATCGCCGTGTGGCACCTAGTTAGCGCCAACTGTTTTGGCTCATACGAATTCCGTTGTCTGAGTCCCACTGAGCAACAAGGGAGTACGTATGACACAACCTGAGTACCCCGGCCCGCCGATCCGCTTTACGTTAGGTCCGCGCAAGACCGGCAGGATGAACGGGGCGTGGTGGCCACAGGACGACGGACTGATTGCGCGGGAACTGTCGCCTTTGATCGACGAGCTGGCCGAACACATTGGCACGGTCAGCCAAGTATCGCTGAACTGGAAGGCAGGGTCGCCTCGGTCAAGCATGAGGTCAGCGGCCATGCCTCCACCCCTCGCGAACCGTTCGTTCCACTGGGTAGTCACGCTCCGGGGTGAGCATCGGACGATCCAGATGCTCATGGTGCCGGCGCGCACCAACCGCCTTCTCGCAAGGATGATCATGCGCCTGGCTGCGCAAATGCCTCTGCTCGACTCTCCTAAAGAGGACGAAGTCAGCGCGGCGCTCCGCATCATCATGGCGGCCTGACAGGCTAGCCTGCCATCACCAGGATCACGCCCTGAGGCTCTCCAGCAACGCGGGCAGATGGACGAAGGCGAACCGGACCGCAGAGTCGCTGCATCCGTAGGGCAGCACCAGAGTGTCTCGGTGAACCAGCGCGCCGCAGGAGTACACGACGTTGGGCACGTAGCCGTCGCGCTCGGTTTCGTTCGGCACCAACAATGGTTCGCGCAACGCGCCGACGACCGTGGCCGGGTCGTCGAGATCGAGCAGAATCGCGCCAATCCCGTAGGTCCGCATCGGGCCAACACCGTGAGTCAGCACCAACCAGCCATCCGCTGTTTCGATCGGTGGCCCGCAATTGCCGAGCTGGATAAGCTCCCACGGGCGGCTCGGACTGTAGATCGTGACCGGGTCGCTCCACACCAAAGCATCCGGTGAGCTGACGAGGCTGATGCTTTCGCGATCCCAGCGGGACAGCATGAGATAGGCGCCGTGTACCCGGCGGGGGAATAGTGCCATGCCTTTGTCCTTGGCTGCAGGACCGGTTAGTTGGGTGCTGTCGAAGGTGACGAAGTCGCGGGTATGCAGAAGCCTCGGTCCGACTTTGGAGCCGTCGAAGGCCGTATATGTCGCGTAGTAGCTGACGGTGCCATCGTCGTCCCGGAATTGAGTGAAGCGCGCATCTTCGACTCCGTGGCTCCCGTCGGGGCTTGTCGGAAAGATGACTCGCTCGGATACCGGGCGGTCGGGCGGAAACGTCAGCCGGTAGCTGCAGGAGGCAATCCACCGGATGTGTTCGATGATGGCGTCTGTACTACCGCGGGTGAGGCGATCACGGCCGACGGAGGCCAGCGCTTCCCCGAGGGCTGCCGAGTCGAACTCCTCTGGCAGCAGGCTGAGTACATGTGTGGCGGCCTCGGCGTCGCCGCGCTCGGCGAGTGCGGCATGCAGGAAGTTGCGCGATAGCGCCGCAGGGGAGTACCGACCGGCATCCGCGAAGTGCCCGGGTGCGTCGATGCGTACTGAATCGTTAGGCGCGAGAACGCCGGTTCGGAACTCGACGCTCGAAACATGTCCCTCGCCGATTGCGCGCAGGCTCATGATGAAGCGGCATTCGTCGGCCTCCAGACCTGACTGGTCGGGGTGCGCGACCATCGAAGGATTAAGCAGTGCCGCAGCTTCAATGGCGTATTCCTGGGTGAAACAGGCACCGATCAGCTGCTGGCGTTCGTGCGTCAGCGATGCTGTCTGAGGGAGACGATGTTTGACGAGAGCAAAATGCGCCGCAAACGTGGCGTCGAGCTCGCGGTGCCGCTCGCGGAACCGACTCACGATGTCGGCAAGGGTTGTCTGAGCTTCCTCCGGCGTCAGGCGCAGCACGCGGTCGATGATGACATCGGCGCGTGAAATACCTTGGGCCCGAATCTCTTGACCGGGGAGGAACAGCTTCGTCAGCACACGGCTTGCATCGGGATAGAGGACCTGCGAGCCACGTCGCACCGATTCGTCCAGTGCGGTCGTGGCGTGGCTCGTCATCGTCCCAACTGCCGGAGGCGGCGAGCTTGTTGGAGGGTGGAAATCAGGGCCAAGGTCGACTCAGCGCCCTGGTTCTCATTCCTGCCGTATCGCTCGAGTCCGTCGCAGCCGCCCCCACTGACGGGGTCCAACAGTGAGATATTGGTGTCGTTGACGCCGAGAAACCAAGCCTCGCAAAGCATCACGGCGTCGTACCACCGACGGTCACTAGTATCGTCGTAGGCACGAGCACAGGCGTCGGCCAAGCTTGATACCTCGATGGGCTGCTGATCGAATCCCGGTCGCGGTTCTCCGGTCGCCCATCCGCCCACCGGGGTCACCGAAAGATGGTCCCCTGAGGTCTCGATCGCGAGCAGCCAGCGCAACATCGCGAGCCCGTCAGCGTGGGTCCGCCCCAAGCCGAGCCCAGTGCCCACCGCCAGTAAGGCTTCCGCCAGCGCCGCGTTGGCGTAGTGCAGGCGTGGCTGTGGCCACCGCCAGTCGAATCGGCGGGTCGGCGCCCCAATCAGCGCACTGGCACTCTCGAGCAGGGCCCGGGCGCCTTTGTGGCGAGGGCGCGTACGCAACACTTCGGCCGCGCCCAGCGCCGCGAAAGCCATCGGCCTCGGCCACGGTGAGCGGCACGTGACACTGATATCAAAGTGCACCAACGCTTCCTCTGCCAGCTCCGGGATCTGGTTGGTCACCGAGCCCAGCGCCCAGATGGCACGGCCCCAATGATCGGCGAGGCTCGGATCGTCCTCCCAAACAAGGTCGACCGTTTGTCGGTTGCGGAACCGCCCATCCGGGCTCTGCGCACCCACGACGAAACTTAGGTACGTCCGTGCGAGTGCGCGCAGTCGCTCCGAGGGCTCGGGCTCGCGTCCTATGACAATGAGTGCACGCGACACATCGTCGAGGCAGTAGCCGTGATCAATGCGGGGCTCGGTGAACTTCGCGTGCTCGAAAATGCCGCACGTATCGCTGAGTCGGGCTAGGTGCGCATAGGAGATGGCGATGGTGCTCATGCCGACACCATGACGGAATCGGCATCATGTATTTCGGTGGCCAGCTCGCGATACTTTCGACCGACCGCAGGCCAAAAAAGTTCGGGAGCAATGCGATTAGCCTCTGCGCTCATGCGGGCCGCGAGTTGTGGCTCAGTGAGTACGCGGCGCAATGCGGAGGCTATCGCTGCGGGGTCTTGTCGATCGACCAATAGACCCGCGCCGGTTGACAGCAATTCCTGTGCATGTGGGAAGGCAGTTGATACCACCGGCTTGCCCGCCGCGACGGCTTCGATCAGTACGCCGGATGTCACCTGCTCGCGCGAGTCATAGGGGAGCAGGACAACATCTGCCTGACGAATCAACCGGCGTAGCTCTACGTGGTCAAGGTAACGAGCATCGAAGTGCACCGTGTTGGCGACGCCGCGACGGTGGGCACGCTCGATGAGACGGTTTCGGTAGGACTCGCCGTGCCGCTCCAGGACCCTGGGGTGGGTCTGGCCGACTACCTGGTACTGCGGTGCCGGTCGCAAGTTGGCGATCAGGGCCATCGCATCGATGGCCCATTCAATACCTTTGCCATCACCAAGGAGCCCCCAGGTCAAGATCACCGGGGTCCGCGTGATCGGCTGATGCTGGTATTCGGGCTGGGATCGGATGTTGGCCGCGCCGTGCGGTATTACCCGGATTTTCGCCGGGTCAACCGCGTAGTGATCTATGAGACGTTGGCGAGCCGTGCTTGTCATTGTGACGATCGCGGTGGTCGCATCCGCGAGCTTCTCCAGGATTGTCCGCTGGTGTGCGGTCGGGGTGACCAGCACGGTGTGGAATACGGAAATAGTCGGAACCCTCAGTGCCCGAACAGTTTCCAATACATCGGCCCCGTCCCTGCCGCCGAATATCCCGTACTCATGTTGGATAATCGCGACGTCGTGGCGATTGAGCACGACCGCGGCGGCCGCGGCACCGTTCCTGGCGCTGCGTACCCATTGATGCACGACGCCGGGCGGGAGTGTCTCGAAGACCGCATCGACCAGCGCGACAACTCCGACTGAAGGCGCCCTTTCGGTCGGAGCACGATCGAAATCACCTGGCGCAGAGACGCTATCGTCCATAGCGAGTGACTCGACCAGTGACCGGGTGAAGGTCGCCAAACCGCACTGAGTAGGGGGATAAGTACTCAAAACTCCGTAGGACAGAACTGACATGTGCCGGCCTTCCTGCTGCGGACAGCACGAATCGCGCCACCGCTTGCCGCCACTCAATTGGCTGTCCGTGCCGCGCTGAAGCGCTTGAGAATCCGCCCAGGCATCACGCGGGCAGACCGACCACCATAAATTGGGGTAGATCAGAAATTGTTGCTCCACAGAGTGAGCAACAGACGTCAGCGTAGCATTTTTTCGAGAAATGCGCTGGCAGAGAGACTGTAGAACCCGGAACTAAACCGAACTCATCACCGAGTCGCTTTCCCTGATACCGTGAATTTGGCACCCAACCTGTCGAAAATAATCCCTGTCGACAAGATCGCGCCGGAAATCGAGGATCTGGTGAAAATTGGCGTCATCGCGTCCGTGGCTCACCGTTTACCGCCGCTGAACTACGGGCCCTGGGAACAAATTGCGTCGACACTGACCGAGGGGTTTGTGGCCCATGGGCACGAAGTCACTTTGTTCGCCACCGCGGACTCAGCGACATCGGCGCGACTGGTCGGCACGGTGCCATCTGGGTATGAGGAATCCGCCGGAGTTGATGCAAAAGTCGCTGAGGCACTGCATAATTCGATCGTCTTCGAGCATGCCGGCGAGTTCGACATACTGGCCAATCACTTCGATTTCATGCCGCTGACCTACAGCCGCCTGGTGTCCGTCCCAGTGGTCACGACAATTCACGGCTTTTCATCGCCAAAAATCGTGCCGGTCTATCAAGCCTTCGACGATATTGCGCACTATGTAGCGATCAGTAATGCGAACAGACATCCGGATCTACATTATGAGTCGACGATTTATCACGGCGTAGACTTGTCAAGTTTTACGTTCAAACCTGCTGGAGGAAAATATCTACTATTTCTCGGCAGGATTCATCCCGAAAAGGGAACACATGTAGCGATCGAGGTGGCAAAACGCGCGGGCCTCCCGCTTATTATCGCGGGAATCATCCAGGACGAGGAATATTTTCGTGCCGCCGTTGAACCGCATATCACCGGCACCGAGGTGACATATGTCGGTCCGGTGGGACCCGCGAGACGTGATGAACTATTGGGTGGTGCGCGAGCGTTGCTTCACCTGATCAGTTTCTCCGAACCGTTCGGGCTATCGGTTGTCGAATCCCTCGCAACGGGCACTCCCGTTATCGCGACATCGTTGGGGTCGATGCCGGAGCTTGTCCGGCACGGCTCAACAGGATTTCTTGTTTCCGATATCGAGAGTGCCGTCACGGCAGTAGCGGATGTCGACAAGCTGGACCGCCGAGCATGCAGGGCCGATGTGAACGAGCGTTTCACCGCAGACCGATGTGTCGAGGAGTATCTGGCGCTCTTCGAAAGGATTTGTCAGCGGCGTTCCTAGGTCGGCAGGTACCAGCTGGGAGACGGTTGCAACGGGCCAATCCCAGTGCTGACATTCGCCTCGAAGGCATTGTGAGGGGAGTTTTCCTCGCCCTAACATCGCCCGAAACCCCCTGGAAACACTTGCTGACGACTGTTATGGCATGGCCGGCCCAAGCGACACGGGTAATTCCACGCGGACAGCGTGCTCGTACTGCGGTGTCGGCTGTGGCATCGAGGTTCACACGAAGCCGGGTCCCTCGGGCACGGTGATCGCTCGGGTGTCGGGGGACAAGCTTCATCCGACGAACTTCGGTCGGTTGTGCACGAAGGGCGCCACCCACGCCGAACTGATGGATGCCGTCGACGGGCGCATGACGAGCGCTTTGGTTCGTCCTTCGCCCGGTGCGGAGTTCGTAACGACGCCGGTGGATGCTGCGGTGACCGAGGCGGGTCAGAGGTTGCGGGCGATTCTCGACGAGCACGGGCCCGATTCGATTGCCTTGTATGTGTCGGGCCAGATGTCGATCGAAGCGCAGTATCTGGCGAACAAGCTGGCCAAGGGATTTGTTCGCACGATGCATATCGAGTCGAACTCGCGGCTCTGCATGGCCAGCGCCGGGACGGGCTATAAGCAGTCGCTGGGGTCCGATGGACCTCCTGGCTCGTACACCGATTTCGATTGTGCTGATGTGTTTTTCGTCATCGGCGCGAACATGGCCGATTGTCATCCGATCCTGTTTTTGCGGATGGCCGATCGGTTGAAGGCTGGCGCGAAGCTGATTGTCGTCGATCCACGCCGTACTGCGACCGCCGACAAGGCGGATCTGTTCTTGCAGATCAATCCTGGTACCGATCTGGCGCTCTTGAACGGGCTGCTGCATCTGCTGGTGGAGTCCGGTGCAATCGATGAGGAGTTCATCGCCGAGCACACCGAGGGCTGGGCGGCGATGCCGGAATTTCTGGCGGACTATCCACCTGACGCAGTGGCCGAGATCACCGGCATCCCCGAATCCGATATCCGTGCCGCGGCCAAGATGATTGGCGAGGCCGGCGAGTGGATGACCTGCTGGACGATGGGCCTGAACCAGAGCACGCACGGTACCTGGAACACCAACGCGATCTGCAATCTGCATTTGGCGACCGGCGCGATCTGCCGGCCGGGCAGTGGACCCATGTCGCTGACGGGTCAGCCCAACGCGATGGGCGGCCGCGAGATGGGTTACATGGGACCGGGCCTGCCCGGGCAAAGGTCAGTGGTCAGCGCCGATGACCGGGCGTTCGTGGAAGAGATGTGGGAGCTGGCTCCAGGATCCATCCGAACCGACGTGGGTCCGGGCACCGTCGCGATGTTCGAGCGCATGGCGGCAGGGGAGATCAAGGCCTGCTGGATCATCTGCACTAATCCTGTTGCGACAGTGCCAAATCGCGGAAACACCATCACCGGGCTAGAGACTGCCGAGCTTGTCATCACACAGGACACCTACGAAGCCACGGCGACGAATCGGTATGCGGATATTGTGCTGCCCGCTGCTTTGTGGGCTGAAGCCGATGCGGTGATGATCAACTCCGAACGCAATCTCACCTTGCTCCAGCAGTCCGTCGAGCCGATCGGCGAGGCACGGCCAGATTGGCAGCTGATCTGCCAGGTGGCCGCCGCGATGGGGTTCGGGGAGCACTTCACGTATGCCTCCAGTGAAGAGGTGTTCGATGAGATCAAGCAATTCTGGAATCCCAAGACCGGCTACGACCTTCGCGGCGCGAGCTACGCGCGGTTACGCCAGACCCCATTGCAGTGGCCCTGCCCTCCGGACGACACCGATGATCGACACCCGATCCGCTACCTCAACGACGGCATCAGCCAGAACCTTTTTGTCGACGAGAGCGGACAGCAACCGCGGCTCGCCTTCGCGACCCCGTCGCGCCGTGCGGTCTTTCACCCCCGCCCGCACATGGATGCTCGCGAACTGCCCGACGATGACTACCCGTTCATCCTGAATACCGGCCGCCTGCAACACCAATGGCACACGATGACCAAGACTGGACAAGTTGCCAAGCTCAACAAACTCAACAGTGACCCATTCGTTGAAGTGCATCCAGACGATGCCGCCGAACTAGGAATCGCCGACGGCCAGCCGATCGAATTGCAGTCACGACGGGGTAGGGCGGTGCTGCCCGCTGTCGTCACCGATCGTGTGCGACCCGGGAACTGCTTTGTGCCGTTCCATTGGAACGACGAGCACGGCGAATACCTAGCCATCAATGCCCTCACCAGCGATGCCGTTGACCCCGATTCGTTGCAGCCTGAGCTGAAGGTGTGCGCGGTGAGTATGCGTCCCACCAAGACTGTCCATGTACCTATTCGGACGGAGGCACCAGCTATGCACCCTGTCGCCGAGGCGATCGGCCTGACACCACAGCCAGCGCCATCACTTTCCGGCGATGAGCGGCTTTATCTCACAGGCTTTTTCGCAACTGTCGCCAGTGGTGCCGAAGGTGTCCCAGTTCTGCCACCAGCGGCACCGCTGAGTGCCCAGGTTCGGCTGTGGATCGACGGAGCACTGGCAGGGATGTACTCCCGTTCCGATGGAGCCACCATCGCGCCGACGGTCCCCGCAGTGGCTTCCGCTGTTGCACCTACGCCCCTGGTGCTGTGGGCATCACAGACCGGCAATGCCGAGGAATTCGCGGGTAAGCTTGCCGCACAGTTCGATACCTCCGGGACCCCTGCGAAAATCGTCAGCATGGACCAATGCACGCTAGATGATCTAGCCACGGTTCGTGATGTGCTGGTGGTAACCAGTACCTTCGGCGACGGCGGCCCGCCAGATAACGGTGCGGACTTCTGGGAACGACTCCACGGACCGCAGGCACCGGCGTTGCACGGAACGCGCTTCGCCGTACTGGGGATTGGGGACCGCGCCTACGACAACTTCTGCGGCCACGCCAAGTCCATCGACGAACGAATGGCAGCACTCGGCGCCAGCCGCCTGATGGATCGACTGGACTGTGAGATCTACGACGACGAGCCGCTAGCGCATTGGGCGCGACAGGTCACCACTCTGATCAAGGCACAGGAATCCAACACCGGCCAGCCCAACCCACAAGCCGTTGCCCCAATGACAGAGACGGTCGCTCCCACTTCACCGTCCAGTGCACCCGCCGTGACCACCGAGACGTTTACGCGCGCGAACCCCGTCACGGCGCGGCTATGCCGCAACATGGTCCTGACACCTCAATCCTCAACAAAAGAAGTGCGCCACTTCGGTTTCGATATCTCCGGACACGGCGTGACCTACGGTGTAGGCGACGCGCTCGGGGTCTATCCGACCAACAACGCCGAGGCCGTTGACGCATGGCTTGCCGCGACCGGCCTAGACGCAGAGGAGGTCGTCGAGGTCGACGGCACCGAACAGACATTTCGCCAGGCGTTGACCACGGCCTACGACATCGGCCGTATCACCCCGAATCTTCTGAGCTTCCTAGCCGACACAACCCAGGACACCGCAGCCGCTAAGGCTCTGCGCGCCGCGCGCGCCGACCTGAGTACCTGGGCATTCGGGCGCAACGGAGTCGACGTAGTGCACGACTTCCCCGTCCGGGCCGACGCCCAACAGTGGCAAGAAGTCCTGGTTCGCCTGACCCCACGTTCCTATTCGATATCCTCCAGCCCGCTGACCAGCCCAGATGAAGTGCAACTGACAGTTTCGGTGGTGCGCTACCAAGGGGCGAACGGGGCAGAACGTGGCGGCGTGTGCTCAACATTCCTCGCCGACCGAGCGGGTGAGTCACCCACGCCGGTCTTCCTGCAAAAATCTCCTCATTTCCGACCGCCAGAAGACTCGCGTACGCCGATGATCATGATCGGTCCCGGCACCGGTATCGCACCATTTCGCGGATTCCTGCATGAACGTCGCGCACTCGGCCACACCGGCCCCAACTGGCTGTTCTTCGGCGATCAGCATGCCGCGCAACATTTCTACTACCGTGACGACCTCACCGACATGGTCACCGACAAATTCCTCACCAAGCTTGAGCTCGCCTTCTCCCGCGATCAGAAGAAGCGGATCTACGTACAGCACAAGATGATCGACCGTGGCGCAGAGGTATGGGCTTGGCTACAGGACGGTGCTCATCTGTATGTCTGCGGTGACGCAAGCAAAATGGCCAAAGATGTCGACACCGCACTGACCACAATCATCGAAACCCACGGTCGGCTCTCACCTGAGCACGCCCGTGATTACAAACGCGAACTCGTCGCCAACAAGCGCTACCTCCGCGACGTCTACTGAAAGTTGCCAGCGGCGCTACTGTTCTAGCGTGGACGACGACAGCGTGCGCTCCGCACTGCAGCACCATTGGGCGGCTGCGGATGCCGATGACTTTGCGGGGGAACACCAGATCTACCGAGCTGATGCGGTGCTCGAGTATCCGCAGTCCGGCGAGCGCATCCGCGGCTTGCTCAACATTCAGGCGTCACGAGTCGCTCAACCAAACAAAAAGCGCTTCACAGTGCGGCGGATAGTAGGCGCAGGCGCTCTGTGGATCAGCGAACTTGTCCTGACCTACGACGAGCAACCGTTCTACGTGGTGAGCGTCATGGAGTTCGAGAGCGGGGAAGTGGTCCGCGAGACTCAGTACTTCGCCGAGACATTCGAGCCCGGGGCATCTCGCGCTCAGTGGGTCGAGCGAATGTACTGAGAGGTGGAGCCAGCGCACAGCGCATCGCCTCAAACACGCCTGCTGGTCTGTACCCTTCAGTGCATGAAGTCATCCCAGGTGGAAACGGTCGAGCGGATGATCGCGGCCGCCCCTGGGCCGATATTTGCTTTGCTTACAGACCCCAATCGGCATCGCGAATTCGATGGTTCCGGTGCGGTCCGTGCGGCCCGAGCCGACACCGGCCCCCTCGTCCTCGGCAGCACATTCAGCATGTCGATGAAGGCCGGCCTGCCCTATCGCATGACGAGCACGGTGGTCGAATATGAGAAGGACCGCAGGATTGCTTGGCAGACGCGCGGGCCGACAGCGCTCGGCAAGTACGTTGCGGGCCGGGTGTGGCGGTATGAACTCGAGCCCGTCGACGGCGGCACATTGGTGCGCGAGAGCTGGGATATATCAAGGGAATCCCCGCTTACCCGCCCGCTGATTAGCGGACTGGGGGCTCAGGCACGTCTCAACATGGAGGCAACCTTGGCCGGTATTGAAAAGCTGGTGGCGGATCGATGAGCTTGCCTGAACCCGTAGCTGGCCGCACGGCCGTGGTCACCGGCGCGTCGTCGGGAATTGGTTCGGCGATCGCGCGTGAACTCGCCTCTCGCGGTCATCACGTGACATTGGTGGCTCGGCGTGCCGAGAAACTACAGGAGCTTGCCTCAGAGATTTCCGCATCGGGCGGCCAAGCAGAAGTGCTGCCGACCGACCTCGCCGATCGCAATGCGAGGGCGGCACTGCACGGTCGTATCGTGAATCTCGGTGTGACACCTGACATCCTGGTCAACAACGCAGGGTTATCGACGCTTGGCGCCATCGCGGCGTCCGACCCCGATGCCGAGATGAACATGATCGAGGTCGATGCCGTTGCGGTCGCCGATCTGTGCAGCCGGTTCGTGCCGGGCATGGTCGAGCGGCATCGCGGTGCAATCCTCAACGTCGCCTCAACCGGCGCGTTTCAGCCCCTGCCCGGGCAGGCAGGCTACGGCGCATGCAAGGCATTCGTACTCTCGTACACCCAGAGCCTGTACGGCGAGTTGCTCGGGACCGGCGTCACCGCGACGGTGCTATGCCCGGGACCCGTTCACACAGGATTTGGAGAAGCCGCCGGTTTCTCCAAGGAGGACGCCGAGGCTGCCTTGCCTCCGGTCATGTGGGTCGACGTCAAGGACGTGGCACGCGCAGGGGTCGAGGGTCTCGATAAGGGTCAGATGATTGTGATCCCCGGTGTGGCTAACCGAGCCGCAGCGCTTCTCTCGCGGTTTGTGCCCAACCGCTTGCTAGTGCCCATGCTCGCTCGGCAACACCCCGCGCTGCGCCGCTGAATACCGCGCTCAGCTCGAGGCGCTGAGGATCTTGATCGCGAAGATGAGCGTGTCACCCTTTTGGATTCCGGCGCTGGGCTGACCGTTCGGGTAGCCGTCGGCGGAGGCCATTGCGACGGCGACGGTGGACCCGACCTTCTGTCCGGCGATGGCCTTCTGGAAACCGGGCACGACGCCGTCGAGCGGAAACTCGGCCGGTGTGCCCCGCTCATAGCTGCTGTCGAACACTGTCCCGTCACGCCCGTCGACGCCCATGTAGCAGACGGAAACCGTTGCGGTGTCTGCGATGACCGGTCCGTCACCGGCCTTCAGTGTGTGCACCTGGGTAGTGGTCACGCTGAACGGTGCCTCCACCTTGACCTGTGGCGCCGTGTTATCCGTCGATCCGGTGACCGCCACGCTGCCGGTTGCCCCGGGCAGCGTCCAGTCAACTGCACCATTCGCCGGCGCTGCCGTCGGACACCCGCTGGCGGCGGTGGGGGAGGACGTGGCCACTTCCGCGCCGGAGGGCGAGCTTGCCGAGGAAGTCTTCGTATCGGAGCCGCAGGCGGCGAGCGTCATGACGAATGGCGCCGCACAGGCGAGGAGCACTGCGGAATAGGACACGCGGGAGGAGTTCACGGTCGCCACGCTACAGCCGCGTCATACACCCGGCCGCAGTAACCTTCCTCGCCGCCTGGGCTCGGACTGGACATGCTGTTCTCAGCGAGGTCTCAGTGCCTCATCGGCAGTCTTGCATCATGTCCAACACATACCCCGCCTGCAATCATCGGAAGTTGCCCTGCGGGAATAGGATCGGGTCAGCCGCGGAGCAGAAGGTCAGCGGCAGGGAGAAGATAATCAGCGACAACCGCATGATCATTGAGTCTGTGATGGCCTGTGGCGTAGCGACAGCAGTCGTCACGGTCCTCGGTTTGGTTGTTGAATCGGTTCTTTTGTAGTCGCTGACGGGGAGCGGTTGCACTTCCCGGGGCGGTGCCGCCTGGACTCGGTAAATACAATCGAGCAATGCCGACACCCGACCCCCATGACGCGTCAGTCCCATGCTGATCGGCATCATGGCGGCGCTGCTCGCGTGCGCCGGGTACGGGACCGCGTCGGTGCTACAGGGCTACGGTGCACGTGAATCCGCAGCGGAGGTTCACGGACCGCCGGGAAACGGCGGCCCGACGCTGAGGTCGACCGTCGCCGCCATGCTGACTCCCGCGTTCATTGCCGGTATGGCTCTCGATGTCGTCGGGTTCGCGGGCACCCTGGTTTCAGCGCGGTTGATTCCGCTGTTTCTCTCGCAGACGATCATGAGTGCCAACCTGGTGGTCACCGCGGTGCTCGGCATAGCGGTGCTGGGCGTGAGGCTGCACCGACGGGACTGGCTGGCGATCTCCGCCGTCCTGCTGTCGTTGTGTGTGCTGGGCGTAACCGCAGGCCATCGCGGCGCGGACGCCGCGGTGTCGGCCGTTCACTGGGGCGTGCTGCTGACGTCGGTGGCTGTGCTGGTCATCGGCATCGGTCTTATTCGCTTGCTCGGGACCCGTGCCGCGATCCCGGCCGGGTTGTCGGCAGGCATTCTGTACGGGGCAATGTCTGTCGCCGTGCGGGTGGTGGACGGGATTGATCCGGTGCGTATCAAGGTGCTGCTCGCCGATCCCGCGGCCTACGCCGTGATCATCGCGGGAGTGGGCGGCTTCTACCTGTTCACCGTTGCGCTACAGGTTGGTTCGGTCACCGGTGCCGCGGCGGCGTTGGTTGTCGGCGAGACGGTAGTGCCTGGCGTCGCCGGGGTCGTGCTACTGGGTGACACTGCACGCCCTGGGCTGGGCTGGCTGGTTGCCTTGGCATTCCTCGTCGCGGTCATCTCAGCAGTGGCCGTCGCCGCGTTCGGCGCCGTCGAGCACACACAGTCCGCGGCGACGGAGAGCGGGCTCGCTGAACCGGTGGGACCCACCGAGAAGTAGACCCGTGCACCGGAACGGACCTCCGCCACGATGCCTGCCAGTGGAAATCTCTAAGGTTGGATGGGTGACTACTCGCAGGGGAGTAGTGAAAGGAGTTTCGATCGTGACCGACTTTTCCCGGTTCACCGAACTGCTGGACCGCGATCACGGGCTCTGCGTGGTGAACACGATCCGAGGCGATGGCAGTGTCCAATCGTCTGTGGTCAATGCAGGCGTCATGCCACACCCACGAACCGCCGATCCGGTCGTTGCGCTGGTCGCCGCCGGCGGCACCCGAAAGCTGAGCAATCTGCGCGCAGATCCTCGAATCACCATCGTCGCCCAGGCCGGATGGCAGTGGGCGACCGTCGAGGGAACCGCCGAGATTATCGGCCCGGACGACCCGCATGCCGGTGTGGACAGCGAGACCCTACGGCTATTGCTACGCAGCATCTTTCAAGCCGCAGGCGGGACGCATGAAGACTGGGATACCTACGACCGCGTCATGGCCGAGGAACGACGGGCCGCCGTACTCGTCGCGCCTCACCGCTTCTATTCCAACCCTACGACTGGTTAGCCCAGACAAGAAGAGCGTTGACGCGCTCATCGAAGAAGAAGATGCCTCTGACCAGTGTGTATCTGCGATTCGGGTGCTAAAGTCACTATCGAGTCCGACGGCCCTCGCCTCCAGGAAGGGGGTGCAGACAATGCGTCATAGCGCGTGTGCCGCAGCGATATTGGCGGTAACAGCGATCGCGGTAGCCGGGGCCGCACCGGCCCGCGCCGAGCCTAACTGCCAGTTCTCTGGGGGGCTAGGCCCCGATTCGGCGTGCACGCAAGGACCCGACGATGACGACGTCACTGCGCCATGGATGTGGCCCGGCGACGACGAATTCGGAATCGGGTTTGGCGGCCCCGGTTTTGGCCGACGCTAAGCGCTGTCTCCTGTTATCGCGACGCCGCTAAGGGCTAGCGCCTCATCGGGCTTGGACGGGCAGTTGAAGGTACGAAGCGTGTGATCCGCCGGTATGGATGACGTGCTGGCCGCTGTTTTGTGGGACGTATTCGCGGTTCCCCGGCATCATCGAGCCGAATAGGTTCTGGGCGCTGACAATGAGCCGCAGTTGCTGGCCCGGGTGAAAGGCCAGACCGAGCGGGGACAGTTCGACCTGGATCTCGGCAACCTCACCGGGTAACAGTTTCTCGACCCGGTCGAACGTGTGAGCTGGGACCTCGTCGGTGGATAGCACCCCATCCAAGTGACGCATCGACACACGCAGGCGGCCCTGAGATCCCTTGTACCGCAATATCGAAGCTCCACGTTCGGTGACATCGTGCATCCTCGCACTTTGGTTGGGCACGGTGAATGACTGCAACGGTGTTCCATGCGCATCCAACTTCTGGACGAAGACGAACAGGTCCATGTCATCGGCACCCTTGGCTTCGACATAGAGCTGCGCCTTGGGATAGCCAACCAACACGGTCTCCTCATCGAAGCGGACGACAAAGGACACCCAACCTGGGTTGGCCTGCGCACCGTATGTCACGGTCACCTCGTCCGCGGGCGCTTCGGTGCGGAGCGCGCGCGCCTGCCCGTCCAGGTAGTACTTGGTGGGGGACACACTTTCGGGAGGGAAGTGCCCGGCCGGGACGTTCACCCGGTCGCCGCCTTCAAGGTCTAGAACGGCATACCGCACGCGCGGGGTGTGCTCCCAGCCGTTGTTCTCACCCTTGAGGAAGTGATCGAAAAACCGACGCAGGTCGTCCCGATTTGCCTCGTCGTAGTAGTCGGGCCACTCCTGGCTGTTGTGGACGCGCAGCCACTTCTGCTCCGACTCGATCCGCCGCCAGGCTCGGAACGTGCCAATCGTATGCAATGTGTTCGAATAGCTTGCAACCACGTACGCCGGTATCGCGATACGGTCGAGGTGAGGAATCTTGTTCTCCCACAGTCTATTCATCGTCGGGTAACACTCGGCCTCGGCGAGGATGTCCTCTTTGCGACCCTTGCCCCAGAACGCACTCTCCTGGAGCATCTCCGCAAAGCCGGTGTCCGGCATGCCGCCGCGCATCACCAGATCGCGATAGGTGTCACTCACGCCTTCCCAGGGGTTGATCGCAGCCAGGTGCGGGGGCCGTTCGGCTGCCGTAAACCATTGCGAGGCAGCCAGATACGATGTTCCGCTCATCGCAACCTTACTGTTGCACCAGTCCTGGACACCCAACCACTCGATCAGGTCGTAGCCGTCACGCCCTTCCTGTCGATCCCATAGAACACTGTCACCCTCAGAATTGAAAGTGCCCCGCATATCCGGATTGCAGATCGCGTAGCCCTGCGCGCACCAATAGGCGGGATCAGGACCCTCGAACTTGTGTAGCCCCGACACGATTCCGTCGTCCAGGCCGACCAACTGGAACACGCCCCTTGCACTAGTGGAGCTGCCCTGCCCCTTGCCGTACGGACTCCACGCCACGATGACGGGCACCTTCGCGGAGCCGGCCGGGCGGAACACGTCGACGTAGATGCGTGCTCCGTCTCGCAGGGTGACTGCGACGTCCTTCTCGAACACGATGTCGACAGGCAGGGCTCTGAACGCGGGCGCGAGCCGAAAGCCGGCCGGCAGAGTTCGGATGCCAGGTTCGAACCCGCTGAACACCCCGTACCTGTCACCCGATTCCAGCGGATGCGAAGGCACAAACATCAAGTCTTCGGTATCCATATACGTTCCCTTCCAAGAGTCTTCGCGGCACGGCTGGAACTCGCAAAGCCCACCGTACGGCGCGTAGGCTCGTATATCAACAGTTGTTTATATATGTTCCGCCGAGCTAGACTTCGGCGGTGACCATCGATGCATCCGCACAGGTCGAACGTCCGCGGCGCGGCCGTCGGCCGGGGCCGACCGAAACCCGACACACGGTGTTGGCGGCGGCCCGGATCCGCTTCGCGCGCGACGGCTACGCCAGTGCAACGATCCGCAAGATAGCCGCGGACGCCGGCGTGGACGCCTCTCTGATCATGCAGCTCTTCCAATCTAAGGAAGCCCTGTTTGCCGAGGTCATGTCGATAACCCCGAGCGCCCTCGCACTATTCGCGGAGGCCTTCAGAGGTCCACGAGTCCGGATCGGGGAGCGGGTAACTCGAGCATTCTTCGAGATATGGGAGGGCGATCCGCTCAATTCCGAGCCGCTGCTGGCCATGCTCCGTGGCGCCACCACGACCGAGCAAGCTACCCGGCAACTGCGCGAGTTCATCGAGGCGCGCCTGCTGACCGAAGTCCGGCTCGAGCTGCCAGACGACGGCACGGCACAGCTCCGGGTCGGCCTGGCTTCCTCGATGCTTGTGGGCGTGATGTTCGGTCGGCGGTTAGTCCAGGTGCCCACGCTGGCCCAAACGAACACCGACACACTTGTAGCGCTCATCGCGCCGGCCGTGCAAACCATCCTGGCCGGTGGCTAAATACTGAGCCTCACGGGCGAGTTCGTTTACTGATGGGGTTATGTGGTCAGGAAAATCGGTGGACGGGATTCAGATCGGATTGATAGCGTGCGCGAGACCGTGACATCACGCGAGGAGGTGAGACCCATGAACGCAGTAACCATGTGGGTGCTCCCGCTCGTGTTCACAGTCGGGCGATAGACGTAGGTGTCGCCGGGAGCGCCTGAACAAGGCAATCCCGAAAGGCAACACCATGCAATTCACCTCTGAGACATCGTCGAACGGTGTCATCGAACGAAGCTTCATTCTGGACGAGATCACAGGCGTGCTCTGGTCACCGGCATTCGAAACAATCGGCTCACCACTGCTGCTGGCGGGGCACGGCGGCGGCATGCACAAGAAGGCGCCGGGGCTGGTCGCCGCTGCACTCCACAGCGTGGCCACCCATGGGTTCACCGTCGCCGCCATCGACGCGCCCGGACACGGCGACCGGCCTCGAACCCTTCAGGATCAACAGTGGGCCAAGGCGATCCATCAGGCCCGGGCGGCAGCCGAGCCGATCGCCCCGATCGTCATCGACTACAACATATCGCTGGCGAAGCGTGCGGTGCCGGAATGGCAGGCGACCCTCGACGCCCTGCAGGCGCTGCCCGAGATCGGTGTCGAAGCGCCGATCGGCTACGGCGGCGTGTCCTTGGGTGTGGTGACCGGGCTGATGTTGACGACGATCGAATCCCGGATTGCGGCCGTGAGCTTCGGTGGAGTCTTCGTCCACGACGCCCTGATCGAAGCTGCAGGAAGGATCACCGTCCCGGTCGAGTACCGGATTCCTTGGGACGACAAGGAATTCGACCGCACATCCGGGGTCGCGTTATTCGACGCCTTCGCCTCGAAGGAGAAGACGTTGCACGCCTACTCCGGCAAGCACTACCCGGTGCCCGAATACGAGCGCGACAGCTCGGCTCGGTTCTTCGCTCGCCACCTCGGCCGGGCCGCCGACACGGCTTCGGACTGACGCGAACGGGTGGCAGCGTCCGGTGATGGTCCCCGCAACTGCCGGGGTTAGGCGTGAAGCTTTCGACAACCCTGAGCACAGTCGGCAGCGCTCGCGCTGAGGCGCTGCGCGGTCGGGTGCGTGAGCAGTCCTGTCAAACTTGTGGGCGTCGCGGTCATTGGCCACGTGAGCAGCTCGCCATAGCGTCGGTGGAACCAAATACCGACGAAGGAGTTCTGCTGTGGCGTTGCATCGCTCACCCTGGATGGACAAGGATCTGGACGCGCTTGCCGAGCTGGCGCGGCGCTTCTTCGAAAAGGAATGCACGCCGAACGAGCAGCGCTGGGGCCAGCAGCAGTCTGTCGACCGCGACGTCTGGACGCGCGCCGGCGAACTGGGCCTGCTGTGCTTGAGCATTCCCGAGGAGTACGGCGGTGGCGGGGGAACCTTCGCCCACGATGCGGTCGTTGCGATCGAGCAGATCCGCGCCATGGCACCGAGTTTCGGCGGCCTACTGCACAGTGCCATCATCGCGCACTACATCGGCTCCTACGGCACCGAGGAGCAGAAGCAGACGTGGCTGCCGAAGATGGCCTCGGGTGAGGTCGTCAGTGCGATCGCGATGACCGAGCCCGGAACCGGTTCAGATCTGCAGGCGATCAGGACGAAGGCTGTCAAGGATGGCGACGACTATCTGATCAGCGGCGCGAAGACCTTCATTTCCAACGGGCACCTCGCCGATCTGGTCGTCGTGGCGGCGAAGACCGACCTAGACAGCAACGGTGTGGACAGTGTGTCGCTGATCCTCGTGGAGACCGATCGCGAAGGATTCCGGCGGGGACGCAATCTGGACAAGATCGGCCAGCACGGCCAGGACACCTGTGAACTGTTTTTCGACGAGGTCCGGGTGCCGCAATCGAATCTGGTGGGCGCGTTCGAGGGTCTCGGGTTCATCCAGTTGATGCAGCAGTTGCCGCAGGAGCGCCTGGTACTTGCTGTCGCCGCGGCCGCGGCGATCGAGGTGACGGTCGACGTCACCCTCGCGTACACCAAGGAGCGGGAAGCCTTTGGCCGGCCAATCTTCAAGTTCCAGAACACGCAGTTCGTGCTCGCCGAGAGCGACACCATCAAGTCCGTCGCGTGGAGCTTCCTGGATGATTGCATCATCAAACATCTCGCGGGTGAGCTGGATGTGCCGATGGCCGCGAAAGCGAAATGGTGGCTTACCGAGCAGCAATGCCGGGTGGCCGACGAATGCCTGCAGCTGTTCGGCGGGTACGGGTACATGCAGGAGTATCCGATCTCCAGGCTCTATACCGATGCGCGCATTCAGAAGGTATACGGCGGCACCAACGAGATCATGAAGACGATCATCGCGAAGTCCCTCTGATGGGGCCGCTCGCAGGAGTCAAGGTCGTCGAAATCGCCAGCCTGGCGCCAGCGCCGTTCGGGTGCATGGTGCTCGCCGATCTGGGGGCCGACGTGTTGCGCGTCGAGCGTGCCGGCGCACCCGGTGACGGACTCGCCCCGCCGGACGGTCCGCTCGACCGAGGCAAACGCACCGTCAAGCTGAACCTAAAAGACCCTGATGACGTGGAAGCGCTGTGTGCGCTGGTAGAGCACGCCGACGTTTTCGTCGAAGGATTCCGACCCGGGGTGGCTGAGCGCCTTGGTATCGGACCTGCAGATCTGGAGAGCCGCAACCCACGCCTGATCTACGGCCGGATGACTGGCTGGGGCCAGCAGGGCCCGCTGTCCAGCACCGCTGGGCACGACATCAATTACATAGCACTAACCGGCACCCTCGATCTCATTGGACGCTCGGGTGAGCGCCCGATACCACCGGGCAACATTATCGGCGACTTCGCCGGTGGCGGAATGCTATTGGCTCTTGGCGTGGTGTCTGCGTTGTACGAGCGTGGGCAGTCCGGCAGAGGACAGATCATCGATGCTGCGATGGTGGACGGTGCCTCGCTGTACACCGCGTTCATGCACGGAATGCATGCGGTCGGCTTGTGGAACCAGCCCCGCGGGGAGAACGCACTGGACGGTGGCGCACCGTTCTACGACACCTACGAATGCGCGGACGGTCGCTATCTCGCCGTCGGGTGTGTGGAATTTCCTTTCTATGTAGAACTTTTGGCTGCGCTCGGCATCGACGATCCGGACTTGCCGTTCCAGATGGACGCGTCCGGATGGGCACAGCTCAAAGAGGTGATTGGGGCGAAGATCAAGGAACGCACGCGTGACGAGTGGGCCGTAGTATTCGCAAACTCCGACGCCTGCGTGACACCGGTGTTGAGCCCCTGGGAGGCACACGAACACGAGCACAACCAGGCTCGTGAGGCATTCATTGAGGTCGCGGGGATACGCCAGCCGGCCCCCGCGCCGCGGTTCAGTCGCACCCCGGCGGCCCATCCCCAACCACAGACCGCGGACTCGTCGGCAGTCGCTAAGCTGCTGTCCGACTGGGGGATTGCCGAGAATCAGATAGGGCGGCTAACCAGTTAGTGCTGGTAGGACCCGGGCGGGCTGCCGGTCCAACGACGGAAGGCGCGAGAGAAGGCGCTGGGCTCGGAGAATCCGAGCCGCCGCGAGAGCGCGGCGACCGTCTCCTCACTGCGCACCAGGCTGGTAATCGCCGCGTCCCGCAGGATCTCTTCTTTGATCTCCCGCGGAGACGTGCCCTCGTCGCGGAGCTTGCGGCGCAATGTTTGTGGGCTCATCGCCAGTTGGGTGGCGATCTCGTCGAAGCTCAACCAGTTTCCCGTCAGCCCCTGTGCAAGCAGCGTACGTACCTGGCTGGCTGTCGACGTCGCGTAGCTGCGATAGGTGAGCACGCTCGCAGGCGCGTCACGAAGATAGTTCTCCAATGAACCTTCGTCTCGGACGATAGGCGCCGACAGGTGATCTCTGTCGAACACCAGTGCCGGCCGGTCAGCCGAAAAGATCACGGGAACTCCGAATATGAGGTCATAGTCATCGACCTCTACACGCTCTGTGTAGGGAACCTCGACCCGGTGCAGCGGTATCCGCTTCCCGATGGCCCACCCAATGAACCGGTGCACTGTGGCGAGCAGGGTATCGATCAGAAGATCGACCGGCTGCTCAATACCGCTGATATCGACCGACAGCCGGGCGATGTCGCCCTGGACCGTGAGCTCGACGGGCGGGATTCCAGGCACCGCCCGGTTGACGTCCTCGAACCGCTGCATGGCAGCACCGAGATCCGGCGCGCTGATGAGGGCGTAACAGAGAAGCCGAAACGTGCCGCGGGGGACCGGGGTGAGTCCGAGTCCCAGTAGTTCGTCGTCTGTTTGGCGCCATAGCTCCCGGAACAGGACGCCGGCTTGATCCATCGTCACCCGAGAGCGGCCCTCTACCAGCAGCGTCGGCGAGACCCCAGCGGTGTCCAGCATCGCCTCAACGTCCCAGCCATGGCGCAACGCCAGTCCGGCGAAGGCCTGAACCCGCTGGATCGGGAGCGTATATGCGGTCATCGCATCGACAGGAGGCACATAGATGAAACTACCGTGCCGACGCGAGCAGTTCGGTCAAGAAGGCGAGAACTTCGGTCATCGCCTCGCAGATCTCGACCACATAGCGTCTTAACCAGATTCGATGCTGCGCAAGGAGAATGCATGGTCAACCACAATGGATTCAATCTCGACCGCCTCGGTCAGTGGACCGGTGAACAGGAATTCAAGGTCGAGCGGGAACAAACAATTGCCTATGCCCAGGCAACAAACGATCCGATCGCCGCCCATCTGGACGGCACCTATGCACCACCGGTGTTCGCGGTCGTACCAGTCACCGCGATGATGGCCGACGCGACCATGAGCGTGGTCCCCGACGAACTGATGATGCGGATCCTGCACGGTGAACATGACTTCCGCATTCACCGACCGATCGAGCCGGGCGAGATCCTGACGGTACGTGCGAAGCCGATCGGTATCGAGGGCAAGGATTCTGGCGTTGTCGTCACGAGCCTGATGGAAACCCGCAGCGACCGCGGCGATCTGGTGAACGAGCAGTACTTTATCGGCTTCTTCCGTGGCGGCTCGTTCGACGGCACCGCGGGGGAGAGAAGCCCTGAACACAGCTTCGACGCGTCGCTGCGTGACAACGAGCCGGCTTTCAGCGCGGTCCAAACGTTTGACGAGGACCAGACGTTCCGCTACAGCGAACCGGCGGGCGATCCGATGCCAATCCACCTCGATGATGACTTCGCGAAGGCAATGGGATTGCCGGGCATCATCATTCACGGCCTGTGCACGATCGCGTTCACTTCGCATGCCCTGCTGTCGCAGTTGTCCCCGGATGATCCGGCCAGTCTGAAGCGGCTCGCCGTGCGGCTCAGTAAGCCCGCGCGGCCTAACGAAACGATCACCAGCACGTTCTGGAACACACGTGAGGGCACCTACGCGTTCGAAACCTCTGGTGACGAGAAACCCGGGAAATTCGTCATCACTGACGGCTTGGCCGAATTCACCTAGAAAGGCAAAAATTATGAGTAACAAGGTATTTGTGGTCGGCGTCGGCATGACCAAGTTCGAGAAGCCCGGACGGCGCGAGGGCTGGGATTACCCGGCGATGACGCGGGAATCGGGCACCAAAGCGCTCGATGACGCAGGAATCGCGTACGACCTGATAGAGCAGGCCTACGCGGGTTACTGCTACGGCGAATCGTGTTCCGGGCACCGCGCGGTGTACGGCCTCGGCCTGACCGGCATCCCGGTGTTCAACGTGAACAGCAACTGTTCAACCGGTTCAAGCGCGCTATTCCTTGCCGCACAAGCGATTCGCGGTGGACTTGCGGACTGCACGCTGGCGATCGGATTTGAGAAGATGCAGCCGGGTTCGCTCGGCTCCACATACGACGACCGCGAGCAGCCGATGCAGCAGCATCTGGCGGCAATGGCCGAACTTCAGGAATTCGCATTCCCCGTCGCGCCATGGATGTTCGGTGCGGCAGGCGTGGAACACAACCAGAAATACGGTTCCACTCCCGAGCATTTTGCGCGGATCGCGGTCAAAAACCACAACCATTCGGTGAACAACCCATACTCGCAGTTCCGGGACGTGTACACCGAGGAAGAGATCGCGGGCGCCAAGATGATCTACGCCCCGGCCCAGCTCACCCGCCCGATGTGCTCGCCAACCTCCGACGGCTCCGGCGCGGCGGTCCTCGCCAGCGAGGCATTCGTCGAGAAGCACAACCTTGCGGCGCAGGCAGTCGAGATCGTCGGTCAGGCGCTGGTTACGGATGTGCCGGGGACGTTCGAATCGGGCAGCATGGCAACCCTCGTCGGCGCCGGTATGAGCCGTACTGCGGCGAATCGCGTATACGAGCAGGCGCAGATCACCCCGGACGACATCGATGTAATCGAACTGCATGACTGCTTCGCACCCAACGAGCTGCTCACCTATGAGGCGCTCGGCCTCGCAGCGGAGGGGGAGGGCCACAAGCTCATCGACAACGGTGACACCACCTACGGCGGTCGCTGGGTCGTCAACCCGTCCGGTGGTCTCATCTCCAAGGGGCATCCCTTGGGTGCGACCGGTCTTGCGCAGTGCGCCGAACTGACCTGGCAATTGCGCGGCACCGCGGACAAGCGTCAGGTCGACGGTGCGAAGGTTGCGCTGCAACACAATATCGGTCTCGGCGGATCCGCCGTCGTAACCGCGTACCGGCCCGCCAACCGCTGAATTCTGTTATCCGGCAATTGTTTCCTACCAAAGAGGAGTAATGCATCATGGCTAAGGCCAACGTGTCCAAAGAAATCGCCGCACCGCAAGAAAAGGTGTGGGCAACCATTTCCGATCCCGCGCGTTTCGCGGAGTGGCTGACTGTCCACACCAAGTGGAAGGAAGCCCCACCAGCACAGTTATCCAAGGGGGCAACCATGAGTGAAATTCTCACGATCATGGGCATGGCGAACACCATCACGTTCACCGTCGACGAGTTCGACGCCCCGAGCAGCACCAAGTTCTCGGGCACCGGCATGGCCGGCGCGAAGATCAGCTTCAAGCTGACGGTCGAACCCAAGGGTGACGACGCCTCCATCGCGACTGTCGATGCCGAGTTCATCAGTCAGATGATGGTCGGCGCCATCGGTGGAGCGATCGAACGCGCATCGACGAAGGAACTCAACGAGTCCCTCGACAAACTCGCCGCCCTCGTCTCCTGACATCCGATCATTCACTCTGAGAAGGAAACTCATATGGGTTCAATGAAGAACCGTGTCGCGGTCGTCACCGGTGCCGGCCGCGGCATCGGGCGAGAGCACGCGTTACTGCTCGCCGAGCTGGGCGCGAGCGTCGTTGTCAACGATCTCGGCGGCTCCAACGAGGGCGCCGGTACCGATGTCGGCCCCGCGCAGGAAGTCGCAAGCGAGATCGTGGCTGCCGGCGGTAAGGCCGTGGCCAATACCGACAACATTGCAACCTGGGACGGTGCGAAGGCACTTGTCGAACAGGCAATTTCGGAGTTCGGTGGACTCGACATCGTGGTCAACAACGCAGGCATCCTGCGTGACGGCTTCATCGCGGCGATGGAAGAATCGCAGTGGGACAGCGTCATTGGGGTGCACTTGAAGGGGCATTTCGCGGTACTGCGGCACGCCGCCGGGTACTGGAAGGATCAGTCGAAGGCGGGCAAGCCCGTCAACGCCTCCGTGATCAACACCGCATCCGCGTCGGGCACCTTCCTCACGAACGCGGGTCAGGCGAACTACGGCGCCGCCAAGGCCGGTATCGCGGCGATCACCCAGGTCGCCGCCCTGGAGCTCGAGCGCTACGGCGTGCGGGTGAACGCCATCGCCCCCGTCGCGCGAACTCGCCTGACCCTGGCGACTCCGGGCATGAGCGCGATCTTCGCCGAAGAGGTTCCCGAGGGTGAGTTCGATGCGTTCAGCCCGGCCAACATCGCGCCGATCGTCGCCTACCTGGCAGACGAGAAGTGTCCGCTGACCGGCAAGGTTCTCGCCGTCCAGGGCGGTGCCATCACCCTGCTCACGGGCTGGACATCCAAAGAAACCGTCGAGACCGAAGGTCCGTGGCTGCTCGACGAGCTGCCCAACCAGCTGGATCATTGGGCGGCTGAGGGCTGAACGCATGATCAATGAGCGACGCGCTGTCCACGCCAGTGTGAGCACACGCGAACTGTTCGTCGAAGGGGAGGGGCCGACCGTCGTGCTTCTGCACGGGTTTTCCCACTCCGCAGATGCATGGCGGCCGGTCCTGAATCGGTTCGCCGAAGCCCGGCAGGCCGCCGTCGCGGTCGACCTGCCAGGCTTCGGTGCCGCCGGCCCGGCTCGGCCGGGCGCGTGGCTGCCGCAGGGGGACCGCTTCGTCGGGGAGGCGATCGCACGGCATGGTCAACACGCTCCGGTCGTCGTGATCGGCAACTCGCTCGGCTCCTTCCTGACCGTCCGCGCCGCGGCCTCACCCCTGCGGCTTCCGATCCGCGGCATTGTGCCCACGGCCACTCCAGGCATGGGGTGGACGCGGTTGGTCCGGGCAGGCCTCGCCGGGAACGTTCGCTTTCTCCTACGGGCGGCGACTGTCTGTGCTCCCCGGTTCATTCGGTCTCGCGGCGCCGACACGATCGTCGGTCACCTGATCTACGGGGACCGGGCGGCGCTGGACATGACCTTGGTGCGCACCCTCAGTTCGCAGTTGCACAGTCGTCACGGCGCCCGCGAACTGCTCACACAGGCACTTCATATGAAGGCCGAAGTCGACGCCGAACCAACGATCAACGGTATCTCCTGTCCTACGGTGATCGTGCACGGTGGCCGGGATCGACTTGTGGCACTCGCATCGAGTGAGGGCTGGCACCAAGTGATTCCGCACAGCCGACTGGTGGTGCTCAAGCGGGCGGGACACTGTCCGCAACTGGACGCACCCGATGTGATCGTGGGCTTCGCGCGCGGCCTGACCGCGGTTGCACACAACGAATCCAGACCTGCATGAAGGAGCTCATGGCGCAGACCGCGGTCAACGTCTACAACCCTGCCGACGGCAGGCTCGTCGGCAGGGTTGTAGACGAGACTCGGGAATCGGTTGCCGAGAAAGCGCGTACGCTGCGCGGAGCCCAACCCGGATGGGAAGCGTTGGGACACAAGGTCCGTGCCTACTGGCTCTTCGAGTTACAGACCTGGCTACTCGACCACTCAGCGCATATCGCCGATGTTCTGCAATCCGAAACCGGGAAGCCGCGCGCTGAAGCCGAACTCGAGGTGCCGGCGTGGGTCGATCTGATCAACTACTTCGCGCGCAACACGGGCAAGTTCCTGGCAGACGTGCGGCCGCGGCCGCACGGCCCGCTGGGCTGGACCAAAAAGCTCACGACCACGTTCCGGCCGTATCAGCTGGTTGGCGTGATCACTCCGTGGAATTTTCCACTCGGCATGGCCGCAATGGACATCCCGCCCGCACTCATGGCCGGTGCTGCCGTGCTACTGAAGCCGTCTGAGGTCACTCCGCTCAGCGCTCTTGAACTCGCTCGCGGCTGGGACGAGATCGGCGCACCAAAGGTTTTCGCCGTTGCCACCGGCAGCGGTGATACCGGCAGCGGTGATACCGGTGGGGCAGTGGTCGACGCTGTCGACTACGTACAGTTCACCGGCTCGACGCGGACCGGGCAAGCTGTCGCGCGGCAATGCGTCGACCAACTGAAGCCATACAGCCTTGAACTCGGTGGCAAGGATCCTGCGCTGGTTCTGGCCGACGCCGACATCGACCGCGCCGCGCACGGCATCGCTTGGGGAGCATTGTTCAACGCCGGCCAGGTCTGCGTGTCGATCGAGCGTGTGTACGTCGAAGCTCCTGTCTATGACGAGTTCGTCACGAAGCTCACGCAGCGTGTCGGCGAACTGCGTCAGGGTCAGGACGATCGAGGCTTCGGCTTCGATATCGGGCCCATGGCGAACATGGACCAGCGTGACATCGTCCAGCGCCATGTCGAGGAGGCAGTGGCGGCTGGTGCGCGGGCGACCGTCGGCGGTAACCCCACTGGCATCGGCGCCTTTTTTCAGCCGACAGTGCTCGTCGACGTGGACCAGTCGATGTCCTGCATCCAGGAAGAAACATTCGGCCCGACGATCCCGGTGATCAAGGTCGCCGATGCGGATGAAGCGATTCGACTCGCGAATGACTCACGCTACGGATTATCGGCATCGGTGTGGACGCGAGATAGCGCCCAGGGGCAGCGAGTAGCGCGTCGACTCGACGCCGGTGCGGTCAATATCAACGATGCCGTCGCGAACTTGTTCAGTTTCGCGCTGCCGATGGGCGGTTGGAAGCAGTCCGGTATCGGGTCGCGGTGGGGCGGTAATGCAGGCGTTCGCAAGTACTGCCGCCAGACCGCCATCACCGAGCCACGCCTGCCACCGGTGATCAATGAGCCCATGTGGTTTCCGTATTCCAAGGCCCGGATTCGGTTCGTCTTCGGTGCCATGCGTGCCGTCGGCGCGCGCGGCCTGCGCCGGTTCGGTCTACCAAAGGAGAAGGACAGATGACGAATAGATCAAATCTCCTGCACGGCAAGGTGATCGCAATCACCGGCGGGGCTCGCGGTATCGGATTCGCGACCGCTTCGGCCTTGCGCGCGCTTGGCGCTCGGGTGGCCATCGGTGACGTCGACGAGACGGCGGTCAAGCAGTCGGGTAGCGATATCGACGTGTTCGCATCCAGGCTGGACGTAACCGATCTCGGGTCGTTCACGTCGTTCCTCGACGAGGTGGAACGTGAACTCGGTCCACTCGACGTGCTGATCAACAATGCGGGCATCATGCCAGTGGGCAGGCTCGTCGACGAGCCCGATGCGGTGACCCGGCGAATCCTGGACATAAATACGTATGGGGTGATTATCGGGACGAAACTCGCTGCGCAGCGGATGGTTCCGCGCACATCGGGACACGTGATCAACGTGGCCTCGCTGGCCGGCGAGACATACACGGCCGGGCTCGCCACCTACTGTGCAAGCAAGTACGCGGTGGTCGGTTTCACCGACGCGATGCGCGTTGAGAATCGGACGACGGGGGTGCATTTCTCGACGGTACTGCCGTCGTTCGTCAACACCGAACTGACCTCGGGCACAACAGGTATCAAGGGCGTTAAGAACGCTGAGCCCAGTGATATCGCAAGCGCCATTGTTGATCTCATCATCGCGCCACGGCCGAAGGTGCGAGTTACCCGGTTGGCCGGCGCACTGGTGGCCTCGCAAAAGTTCATGCCGCGCGTCGTGGCGGAAAAATTGAACAGACTCTTCGGCGGTGAGCACGTATTCACCGACAAGGTCGACAACGTGCAGCGCAAGGCATACGAAGACCGTGCCCGCGGTGAACTATAAAGGCAGTAGCTCGATCTCGATGAACACCGTGGCCACTGTTGTCTTGGCAGCCTCTTGCTTAGGGTTCGGTGCCGTCAGTTTGCGACAGTGAACCGTTCGCGACGGTGCACCGGGTGCTCCCACCGCCACGGCGAATAGCTGGTTGCCGTTGATCCAAACTGGGGTAATTCCCTTCCGTTTTCGTCAGCTGACTTTGTCGCTGAGAGGCCGCCCGGTCAGCTGTCCAGGAATTGGATTGCGGCAGGGGTGAACTCGCGGTTGTACTGAAAGATCCCGCCGTGGCCGGAGTTAGGGTAGATGGTGAGTTTCGAGTCGGCGATCCGGCGGTGCATATCTTCGGAGAGTGTCGTGGGGACCATCCGGTCGTTGTCGCCGTTCGCGATGAACGTCGGCTGAGTGATCGACGACAGGTCGGCGGGAGTTGAACGCCCCCAACGTTTGATCGCTTTGAGTTGGGTTCGGAAGGCCTTCACTGTGATCGGCGCGTCTCGATCGTCAGTGCGTTCTTTGAGGCGCTCGACGAATGCCCCTGCGGCGCGTTTCCCGATCCCGTCGCGGTTGAAGAACAGAAACTCTTTGGGGTCCACCCGGGTGAGGGTGGCACGCATCATGTCGTAGTAGGTGGTCCCAGCGACCTTGTCGATACCCTTTCCACCTGCGGGTCCGGTCCCGGCGAGGATCAGCTTGCGGACGAGTTCGGGATGTTTCAGCACGAGCGCTTGGGCGATCATGCCGCCGAGCGAGAAGGCGAAGACGTCGATGGTGTCGAAGCCGAGTGTTCTGATGAACGTGTAGGCGTCGTCGGCCATCGATTCAATAGTGTCGGGCACGGTGCCGGTGGTGGCGCCGATGCCGCGGTTGTCGAAGGCGATGACGTGATGCTGCTGCGCGATCGGGTCGATGATCCGGGGATCCCAGTTGTCCAGCGTGGCGGCGAGGTGGACGAAGAAGATGACGGGAACCCCACCCTTCGGCCCTAATTCGCGGTAGGCATATGCCACGCCTGAAGCGGTGACCGTGCGAGTTGGCGCTTGGACGTACGACGTGATGACGGTGTGATTGGTGTTCATTTTGTGCTCCTAGTGGTGTTGGCGTTCAGTGCTCGGCGAGAAATGCCAGTGCGTCGGGTACGAAGGTTCGGTGATGCTGGAACACTCCGCCGTGGCCGGAGTTGGGATAGATCTTCAGCAGTGCGTTCGGCAGTCGCCGTGCCATGTCGGTGGAGTGGCTGCTGTCGACCATGAGGTCGCGGTCACCGTTGGCGACGAGGACGGGCTGGGCGATGACCGACAGGTCATCGGGCTGGCTTAGCCCGGCGTGCCGGATGGCTTTGAGCTGAGCGATGCGGGCCCGGGCCGAGATTCGTTTGTCCCGATGCAGGGTGCGTTCTTTGAGCCGGTGCAGGTAGTCCGATGCAGCGCGTTTGCCCTCGACAGTGCGGGGAAAGAACAGAAAGTTTCTGGGGTCGCTGAACGTGAGTGCCGCTTTCAGATAGGCGATTCCGACGATGGTTGCCATTTTGTCGATGCCGCCGGCGCCGCGAGGGCCGGTGCCGGCAAGGATCATGCGCCGCACGAGTTCTGGCGCCTGGAGAGCGACCATCTGCGCGACACCGCCGCCGAGTGAGAACCCGAAGAGATCAACACGTTCTAGGCCTAGTGCGCGTATGAAGCCGATCGCGTCAGTGCCCATCTGTTCGACCGTGGCCGGCACCGACCCGCCGGTGGCGCCGACACCGCGATTGTCGAAGGCAATCACACGGTGATACGCGGCGATGCCATCAAGGACGCGCGGGTCCCAATCATCGAGGACCGCGGTCAAGTGGTGCAGGAAAATCACCGGAACATCTGAGCTGGAGCCGAATTCGCGGTATGCGAACTCGACACCGTCGACGTTGATCTTGCGAGTCGGAGTGTCTTTCCAGGTCGCCATCTCATGTCCTTCCTCGCCGTTGACACCATTGGCATACGATCGTACTATTATGACTGTAAGTTAATTGGATATGATCCGCAAGGACGAGCTTCAGGTGACGACGGAGGAGACAAGCTGTGGCGAGATACGACGCGGAGCACAAAGCCGACACTCGACGTCGGATCATCGAGACGGCTAGCGGGCGCTTCAAGCAGGACGGCATCGATGGTTCCGGTATCGCGACACTGATGTCCGATGCGGGCCTGACGAACGGCGCGTTCTACGCACACTTCGAGTCCAAAAACGATCTGGTCGCCAAGGTGATCGCTGACCAATTAGGCGGCCAGCGTGCCGTCCTGGCGTCACTACCTAGGGGCCAGGCAGCAGTGGAGGAATTCGTGCGCGAGTACCTCGCGCCACATCACCGCGATAATCCGGGCATGGGCTGTCCGTCGGCCGCATTACTCGACGAGATTGGCCGCTGCGATGACGCGATCCGCGATTCCTACACCGCCGGAATCCAATCCGTCGTCGACGTAATCGCGACGCACTTGTCTTCGTACGACCCACCCGCCGCCCGAACCAGGGCACTAGGACTGATCACGGTCCTCGTCGCCACGCTGCAACTCGCGCGCGCCGTCTCCGACCGGAAACTCTCCGACGAAGTTCTTGATGCAGGCATCCGCAATGCGCAGATCATCCTGAACGGTGAGCAGTCTCTTCAGTAAAGCCCCTCTTAGGCAAGGAAAGACCATATGAAGGCATTCGTCGTCGCTCGATACGGCAAGAACGAGGTCCACGCCGCGGACGTACCTGAGCCGAGCGTTGGCGACAATGACGTTCTAGTTCGGGTCGGCGCGGCCGGCATCAACCCACTGGACATCATGGTCCGTAACGGTGAGTTCAAGCAGCTCCTCAAGTACAAGACACCCTTCGTGCTCGGCCACGACGTTGCTGGTGTGATCGTCCAGGTTGGTGCGGGCGTCCGCGACTTCACCGTCGGCGATGAGGTCTATGCACGCCCACGCGATCTTCATATCGGGACGTTTGCCGAGTACATCGCCATCGACCACGAGGATGTCGCGCTTAAGCCGGCCACCCTGTCCGTGTATGAGGCCGCCGCGGTCCCGTTGGTCGCGCTGGCCGCCTGGCAGATCCTGGTCGAGCAGGCACACGTCAAGCCCGGGCAGAAGGTTCTCGTCCACGCCGGGGCTGGGGGACTGGGGTCCACCGTCATCCAGCTCGCCAAGCATCTCGGTGCGCACGTGGCCACCACCGCCAACGGCGCCAGAGCGGAGCTGGTCCGCGACCTCGGCGCCGACGTCGTCATCGACTACACCACGCAGGACTTTTCCCAGATCCTGTCCGGCTACGACCTAGTACTCGACTCGGTCGGTGGCGAGAACCTCATGAAATCGCTCACCGTGCTCAAGCCCGGGGGCCTGGCGATCAGTGTCACTGGCCCGCCCGACGCTGGATTCGCCAAGCAACTCGGCGCACCCAAACCTTTCGAGTTCGTGCTGTCGTTCCTGAGTCGCAAGGTCCGCAGAGTCGCCAGGAAGCTCAGCGTCCGCTACTTGTTTTTCTTCATGCAGGCCAGTGGCACACAGCTTCGCGAGCTCGCCGCGCTTTATGACGCCGGTCACTTGCGGCCGGTCCTCGACTCAACCTTCGCCTTCGACCAGACAATCGAAGCGCTCGCCTACGTCGAGAACGGCAAAGCCAAAGCCGGAAAAGTCGTTGTCACGCTCGACTGACGAGCCCGTGCCGAGGTGCGTCCAGTGAGTCACTGAGCGGCGCGGTCGATCGGATCCTCGCTATGCCGAGCCACCAACACCGAATTCAGCGGCCTCTTAGAGGATCTTGCGTAGGATCTTCAGCGTCCGCTCGCTATACGGGGGATAGATCAGCTGTAGGTCCGGGCGGAAGGTCTTACGTAGCACCGATTTCCTGTGACTGAGTGCTTCGAATCCCCAGCGGCCGTGGTAGGCGCCCATCCCACTGGCGCCGACACCGCCAAACGGCAGCTGCCGCACCAGGCAGTGCATCGCAACATGATTGATCACCGCACCGCCGGACGGAATCTCGTCTACCAGACGCTCACCCACCGCTGCCGATTTCGTAAAATAGTACCCGGCAAGCGGTTTCGGTCGGGAGTTCACGAACGAAATCGCGTCGTCGAGGCTTTCGTACGCCAGCACCGGCAGGATGGGTCCGAAGATTTCCTCCTGCATGACCGCATCACCGAGATCCGGGTCGACGATCACGGTCGGCTCGATCGACAAAGTCGCCTCGGTGACCCGTCCGCCCGTCGCGATCTTGCCGCGAGTCTGCGCGAGATAGGCTGCCAGCCTGGCAAATTGGCGCTCGTTAACGATCCGGCGGCCGTCTGCGCCCCCCGCCCGCTCGAACTGCTCGATTACCGCAACGATCTTGTCCACCAGCTGATCGCGGATACGGTAATCGGCCAGCACGTAGTCCGGCGCGATGCAGGTCTGCCCCGAGTTCGCGCACTTGACCCAGGCGATCCGGCGGGCCGCGATGTCCAGATCGGCATCAGCAGTCACAATCACCGGGCTTTTACCGCCCAGTTCCAGAGTCACCGGAGTCAGCGTCGCCGCAGCGGCGGCCATGATCTTCTTTCCGATTTCGGGGCCGCCGGTGAACAGTACGTGGTCAAAACCCTGCGCCAGCAGCTCCTGGGTGACCAGGGCGTCGCCCTCGACCACGACGACCGCCTCGGAGTCCAGGTATTCGGGAACCAACCGTGCCAGCAGGGCCGACGTGGCCGGTGCCAGCTCGGAGGGCTTGAGCACCGCGCAGTTGCCCGCGGCCAACGCAGCCACCAGCGGCGAAAGAGTCAGGTACACCGGGTAATTCCACGGGCCGATGATAAGAATGGCCCCGAGCGGCTCGTACTGCACCCAGGCCGAACCCGGATACTGCACCAGCGAAAGCGACTGTCGCCGCCGGCGCATCCACCGGCGCAGGTGTTTCAGCGCGAACGCGGCCTCACCCCTGGTGGACGATATGTCGCCGATCCAGGTTTCAGCCCGGCTGCGTCCAAGATCACTAGCCAGCGCGGCGGCGATTTGATCCTCCTGCTCGTCCAGCAGCCGAATCAGGTTCCGCAGCTGCTTCTCACGCCAAGCGCGGTCTCGGGTCCGGCCTGAGGCGAACTCGCGGCGAACCCGTGCCACGGCATCGGGAATGTCGGGCAAATTGGAGACCACTGGTGCAGTAGTCGGTGTAGACATCTGTTTACCTCCGAGAAGTTCCGTGCCGCCTTGGGCGACCGATCAGCCCGTGTTGAATGAGTTGTTCCACGCCCGCGGTGCTGGCACGAAAGTGTTTGTCGTGCAGGATGTGCCGTCAATTTGGTGTGCGAGCAGGACCTCTAGGTGGCGGCGCCAATGCATGTGTTGGCTCAGCTGTCGTAGTCGACTGCGACCGTTGCCGTGGTGGGATGGGACTGGCAGGTCAGTACGAAACCCGCCTTGATCTCGGCTGTGTTGAGTGCAAAATTCTGCTCCATCGATACTGCGCCCCATGTGATCTTGGCTTTGCACGTGCCACACGCGCCGCCAAGACAGGCATACGGCGCATCAATGTTGTTTTTCAGTGCGGATTCGAGAACGGTTTCACCAGCGGCGAGTTGCACGGTGTGGTCCGCCCCGGACACGGTGATGGTCACTTCTGAATTGGGGAAGTCATCGAGGTGTGTGGGTCGGTTCGTGGCACGGAACAGTTCAAGGTGTATCTGCTCGGTCGGCACTTCTTTGGATGTGAGCCCGCGGCGCATTGTGGTAACGAGATCGCCAGGGCCGCACAGGTACCACCGATCGATTGAAGTGAGATCGCGGGCAAGCAGTCGTTGAACCATCGCCAGGTCGATATGGCCGCGAAGGGGAGCGGGGTGATGCGCGTCGGCGGAGCGGATGTGGAAGATGCGTAGCCGGTCTGCGTATCGTGATTCGAGCTCATCGAGTTCGATGGCGAACATGGTCGACTCAGCGGTTCGGTTGCCGTAGAACAGTGTGAAGCGGCTCTCGGTCTCGATCTCCATCGTGGTGCGCAGGAGCGACAGGACGGGCGTAATACCGCTGCCCGCCGCTACGGCGACGTATTCGCGCCGAGCCAGTGGATCAAGAGGTGCACCGAAGCTGCCCGTGGGTGTCATCAGCTCCAGGACGTCACCGACTCTCAGTGTTTCCACCGCGAAGGTCGAGAACATCCCACCTGCGACATGCCGCACTGCGATCGCGAGTTCACCCGATGTGGCCGAGACGCAAATCGAGTAGTTTCGCCGCACCTCCCGGCCGCCGATGCGATGTCGAACGGTCAGATGTTGTCCCGCCTGGAATTGAAACTGATCGCTGAGGTGATCGGGAACGTCGAAGGTGACTTTGACGCTGTCCGGTGTCAGGGGCTCAACGCTTTTGACGGAGATCGGGTGGGTGCTGGCATGGCGTGCCTCCGAAGGCCGCGGCATTCGGACTGGGAGCAGCGCAGCGAGTTTGCCGTTGAGACGTTTCCACTCGCGGTACTGCGTGGCGTCGAGCTGCTGCCCGAAGACGGTGCTGATCGCCGAATCCCGCTCGAGGTAGGCGGCCTCGTTGCGTCGCCAGGCTGCGACGTAGCGGTAGAAGGGCACCGAGGGGTGCAGGTGGTGGACTAGGTGGTAGTTCTGCGACAACAGCAGCGGTGTCAGGATCCACTCGGAGCCGACGCGGTTGCGGGTCGCGCGATAGCGGTTCTCGCGCTGGGTGTCCTTCAGGTCGTGGTGGGGTAGCCAGTCGAACCACCATGCCAGCACAAACATGGCGACCCGCTCGGGAATCAGGTAGATCACCGCGAGCATCCACAGATGCCCGGCAAAGGCGGCCGACACGATCACCGCCACCGACAAAATCATCAAGGCCCCGGTTTCGAGAATCTCAGCGCGTGGGCGCCGCCGCACATGACGCACCAGAAAACTGATGTACGGCAAGTCCATCGCAGGGAAGCGGATGGGCAACTGCCACCAGGGCGCGGAGCTGACGAAGTGATCGGGATCAGACGCACCGTCATTGGTGTTGCGGTGGTGCTCGATATGGATGAACGCGAACGACTTGAACGAGATCAAAGGCGAGACGAAGAACATCGCCACGCGGCCAAAGGCGACATTGACCCAGCGATGCGAGCTGATCGAATAGTGCGAGGCGTCGTGCAACACCGTGAACAGGACGAAGATGGCCGCAGAACTCGCGGCGACGGTCACGATCACCGGCAAAGCCTCGGTGAGGACAGCCCAGGTTGACGCGCCGAAAACCGCCAACGCGAATGTGAAGATGCCAACTATCGGCCAGGACAGCGCCGGTACCTGCTCGCCCGAATCAGGCAAGGCATAGTGCGGGGCCGCCACCGGGAGTTCGGGCTGTTGAGTCGTCATCGACTGCTCCTTCGCGCTTTGGGATGCCTCGCAACCTACAAACAGCCGGTGTCCGTCAACAAGACCCTCCCAGCCCTCTCCGGTGTGCTGTGAGCACATCCCGGCGCGCCCGGACTCCGGTCAGTGAGGCGATGACTCGCGCAACACCGAGGCGCCCAGCACGTCGCAAACGAGCAGGGCAGCATGCAGTTCGACGATATTGATCGTTGCGGGCCGGCCCCGGCGTTCTTCGGCACGGCGCACCCTTTGCAGGACGGTGTTCCGGTGGATTCCCAAGGTGCGTGCCGCGGTAGCCAGACTTCCTTGGGCGTCCAGAACAGCCAGCAATGCGTCGCGCTCGCCCCGCTCTTTCGCGTCGTCCCGCGCGAGATCGCCAAGCTGGGCGGCAACGAAGGCCCTTGCCGCATCCAGGTCGCGCGAAATGGCATCCACCAACGCAACATCGCCGAACTCAGTGATCGATGGCGCCGCGCGCCCAGACAATTCGATGACCCGACGAGTGCGTAGAGCCTCCAAGTGGGAGGCGCGGAAGCCTGCAGCCCCCGGATGAGGAGAGCCCACCGCGATGTGTACGTTTTCAGATTTACCGGCAAATTCCGTCGCCTTGTCCGCGAGCGAAGTCCTCGCATCACCCGTGATCGATGCCCATCCCCACACCGAGAGGGGGCCATCCGTCACCACGAGCGAGTGACCCACCCCGAGAAACCTACCGACCCGCCGGGCGAATCCCTCAAGGTCGACACCGCGGTCCTCGACCCAACACACGAAGCCGATCTGCTTACCGGTTAGCCGGTGGCTGAGTACACGTTCGGCCCGAGCAAGGTCGACACGTTCCCCGGCCAGCAGCGCCCGCACGACATCGGCGCGCTCGGCTCTTGCCTGGTTCTGGCGTCGGTCAAGCTCGGCGACGTACTCGGCGGCCACGAGACTGGAGATGCGGTCGATGTAGCGAAATCCGAACCGCTCCAGATCGACAAATGTCCTGAGCGCGACGGCGGGGTCCGCGACCCGGTCAGTGATCGAATCGGAAAGTTTCTCGGTGAAGAACTCATGGCCCAGCCGATAGAACCGCAGCATCACATCGACGCTGTGTCCCCGTGATGCCATGGCTCGCGCGTGTTCGAGCGCCGTTACCGGCGCCTCGACAGCCGCAATGTCGATCCCATAGCGGACCATCGAAAGCACCGCTTCAAGATTCGACGAGCACGACCCCAGCGTCAGGCCGAGAAGCTCGGCATCTGCACCGATCTCCGGGATCCGGTCGACCAAGTACTTGAGCATGTCGTCTGCCAGGCTGGACGTATTCGCCAGGAGAGATGCAGCGACGGCCCTTCCAGCGACCGCGCCGTCGGCCGGCTCTAGCACGTCCATATCTGCACACTAACGCCCGACTAAACCGCCACAGCCGACCATTCGCGATCGATGCAGCACGAAAATCACTACGCAGTATCACCTGTCTTTGGAACGCGTCTTCTCTGGTGCAGGAGAATTGCCCCGATCGAAACAAATACTTGCCAAGCCGTCAATTGGAAGGCGCACTGCAACTCGATGACCGCGTCGTCATCGCAAACGAACTCACCCGAGCTGGACGGGCAACTGAGATCCGTGAGTGGCGACGACAGGGGAGTGGTCGGTGGGCAATACCGCGGGCGGCGCCCTAGCAGTGACGCACAGACCGCAAGTTCGCATTCGGCCCGGACCGCGACAAGATTGGGGGTGGATCGAGACCTAAATTTCATGACGGTCTCAGTTGAGCAAAGGTACTGCAGCTTACTGGCGATGCGAGGACCGTTATCGCCTGTCTGGCTTTAGTGTTGTCCGCTATGGCGGCACTTGACAATTACGTGAAGCGTTGGCGTGCAGCGCTTCACGTAACCGTGTCGGCGTTGATGCTTGTCATCCTCGGACTTCCCATCGCCCCCGTAGCTCATGCGGCTGCGGCCACGCCACGTTGTCGGTGACATCGACGTGGCAGACCGGTTTCATCGCCGGCTTCACCATCACCAACTTAAGTACGGTGCCGCTAAACGATTGGAAGCTTGAATTCGACTTGCCGATGGGAGAGTCCGTCCGGCACACGTGGAGTAGCACCCTTGCGCAATCTGGCACGCATTACGTTCTCGGTCCCGCGAATTGGAATCGCACCATCGCACCAGGTGGTTCAGCCACAGGTGGCATGAGAGGCGTGCTGAGCGGTTCCTACACACCACCGTTGAATTGTGTACTCAACGGGCAATACCCTTGCAGCTAAGGGCAACTGCGCAGCAAGGTTCGACCGGTGGACCGCTTCGGCCAGTCAGTTTGTGGCGTTGAGGATCTTGATCGCGAAGACGAGCGAGTCACCCGCGCGAATGCCCGCGCTGGGCTGACCGGCCGGATAACCGTCGGCAGAGGTCATCGCGACAGCCACAGTGGACCCGACCTTCTGTCCCGTGATCGCCTTCTTAAAGCCCGGCACCACCCCACCAAGCGGGAACTGGGCCGGCGTGCCGCGTTCGTAGCTGCTGTCGAACACGGACCCGTCGCGCCCGTTGACACCCATGTAGCAGACCGAAACCGTGGCCAAGTCTCCGACGATCGTCCCGGTCCCAGCCTGCAGTGTGTGTACCTGGGTCTCGGTCACACTGAACGGAGCAGTCACATTGATGGACGGCGCCGCCGTATCCGTGGATCCGGTGACCGCGACATTGCCGGTGCTCCCTGCCAGCGTCCACTCGGGTGTGCCACCGACCTGCGGTGCTGCCGTTGGGCACCCGCTGGCCGTGGTGGGCGGGTCAGCAGGTGCTGATTTGGCCTCCGCATCGGATCCGCAAGCTGCGAGCGCCACAACGAATGAGGCGGCACAGGCCGCAAGTGCAACAGAAGGGGACACACGCGAGAGGTTCACGGTTGTCACGCTACAGCTGCGTTGCAATGTCCGTCCGGTGCAATAACCAGACTTCTCACCAGCGGCCAATAGGGGACCCGACAACTGGAGCCTTCTTCCGCCTCTGGGCGCCAGCCCTTCCAGATCGCCTTATCGGTTGCCCCCGGCTGGGTATAGTCCGGCCGGGCAAGGGGTTTAGCTGTAACTTGACCAATACCGCAGGAAGACGCGAGAGGAAGTCCATGGGGACCATCGCATACCGCTACACCGCAGTCGTCGGTCTGGCCGCCGTCGCTTTGATCACCGTGGGCTGCAGCAATGGCAAGAGCGTCGACACGTCGTCGCCTCAGGTCGGGTTGATCGCCACTACCTCGTCTGCAGCGCCGACGCAGCCCACTGAGGTCAAGCTGATCGGGGACAGGGACGTCGAGGTGACGCTGACTGGCCCGATCGCTGCCAAGTATTCGTCGGCAACCGAGGATCAGAAGCAGGCTCTCGGCAAGGCACTGACGGGTGACCGCAACGCGGGCACACGCGAGAGTGGCGCGGTGTTCCAGCAGTTCCAGGGCGGCGCCATCATCGCCAAGAACAACCAGGCGGGCACACCTGCATACATCGTCGTGGGCAAGATCCGCGATGCCTGGAATATCCAGCGCGACCCGGACGGCACACCGTCGGTAACTGGCAGTAACGGCTCGGCAGGTCCGCTGGGCCTCCCCACCAGCGACGAGGACGCCGTCGGAGATCTACTCGTGTCGACGTTCGAGCACGGCAAGATCGAGTACAACGCGAAGACCGGCCAGGTCGAGGTGATGGTCAACGGCACGGTTGTACCGTCCGGGCTGTAGACGGCGGCGACGATTCGTGCGGGCGGATCCGTGCTTGGCGATCGCTCTGGTCAGCTGTCCAGGAATTGAATTACGGCAGGGACGAACTCGCGGTTGTACTGAAAGATTCTGCCGTGGCCGGAGTTCCGTCAATGACGCGCGTGGTCCCAGTCGTCGAGGACATCGAACGCGGGGGACTGTGAACCACCCCTTCATGCCCTAGCATCCGAACCCATGACAACACCGCAACGTGTCCACATCACTCACGAGTTCAAGTCCGACCCGCAGACCGTGTTCAACAAGCTCGCCGAGCACGAGAACCTCGGCCCGGTCTTCGGCGCCAACGTCACCCGCGTCAGCGACGGCACCACCTCTCGCAATGGCACCGGCTCGGTCCGTCGCCTCAAGATTGGTCCTCTTCCGGCGTTCGAGGAAACCACCACAACAGCCCAACCGAACACGCTCATCGAGTACAAGATCACCAAAGGCAGTCCACTACGCGGCCACTGGGGCCGCCAGGAGCTCACACCGACTGCGAGCGGCGGCACCACGCTCAACTACACGATCGGTTTCGACTCAGCGATCCCCGGGCTCGCCGCCTTGGTCGGCAAAGTGCTCACGTCCGCGATCACCAAGGGGCTCCCGAAACTCACCGACTGACCACGCGTAGACCAGGCTCGGGCCCTTGGAAATACAGAGGGGCCGGCCTCCGACGATCTCGGAAACGGCTCCCAGCAAGACTTCGCCCACCGTCGGGCTGACAGGGTTGAGTAGAGCCGGATCTCCGCGAGAAACTACAGACGTTCACTTCAATGGCTCGAGCGTGAAGGTGACGTCGACACCGCCCACGGTCATCGTCACCTGACCTTCCATCACCATCACCTGCGCCGCGACCCGTCGATCGACAGTCTGAGCCAGCTGCTGCACCGGCTCATGCGGTATCTGCACCACAGACAGGTTCGGCAGCCCCGCCACTTTGGGGCCGACGGTGCGCCACCAGGTGGCCACTCCGGCGGCGAACGGGAACAGCACCACCTGGTCGGCCTGGCTGGCCGCCTTGCCCAAGGCGCGTCCATCGGGCTGGCCAACGTTGATCCACTCTAGGATCCGGCCCGTGTAGTCCGCGAGCCGCAAGTCCGGTACACCAGGGGTGGACAGGCCCGCCCCGAACGCCAACTCACCGTCGACGTCGCTGAGCCGGTGTGCGCGCAGCCCAAACGCCAACAATCGCACCACCATCCGCTCATCGGTCTCACTGGGATGACGGGCCACGGTCAGCGTGTGATCGGCGTAGTAACCGTGATCGACATCGGAGACGCCAAGTTCGACTTTGAACACTGTTGCAGAAAGAGCCACGTCATATTGTCCACCCAGGTGGTATTCCCCGAGCAGTCAGGCCGCTTGGAGTGGTCAGGCCGCGGCGCTAGCCGTCGGATCGAGTCGCCACCGATAGACCCCTGGCACGCACCATGCAGCAACGCCAGGTCAACCGCGTCGAGGACGGCCCGCCGCGGCCCCGGCTTGGGGCGGTGGCCTACGTGCCGTAGCGCCAAGGAGGCAGCGTGTCCCGTCGAACGGTGCGAAAGACGAATTACCCTTGTCTGCGGCTTATCCCGCGTCACGGTGGGGCAGTATCAGAAGCGGACGTGTCCGCACTTCGTGTGAATAATTAACTTACTACTGGTAACCCGCCATATTCGATCCCGCCGTATTCCTCGCGATGCGCAGCTGTGAATGGGGAGATGTGACAGGGGATAGGCGCGGACTGCTGGCCAGATCGCCACCAGCGGCCGGACCAGAACTGGTATCGCTCTGCGGCTTTAGGGTCGCTGGGGTCCGCTCGCGGGATCGGCGCGTCGTGGGGGAAGGTCTTCGAGGGACTACCTCCGGGTGGTTGCCGGACCCCGCCAACCACCCGGTGTTCACCCTGGCTGCATTGTGACGGTTCACGCGACACTGCTGGCGATCGCGATAACCAGCCCGCCCAGAGTCAGCACTCCGACAGGGTCGCGTAGATTCTTCGAGAACGATCCGAGCACCCAACGCAGCATTCAACGAAGGCCATCATGTCCGAGGATCAGAACACAGACATTCCACCGAATCACCTCTCCATCGATCCGCGCAGCGCCTTCTATAGCGAAGAGGTGCTTCGCCGCGATGTGGGGATTCGCTTTAATGGCGCCGACAAAACCAATGTTCACGAATACAACGTGGCCGAGGGTTGGGTGCGTGTTGAAGTCCCTACCGCGAAGGATCGCCACGGAAATCCTATGGTCGTCAAGCTCAGTGGCACGGTTGAACCTTACTTCCGCTGAGCGGAATAGCCGACGCCCAGCAGGAGAACGAGGCCCAGCCCCAGAGACGCGCATTCACCAAGCGCGAACTTCAACACTTCTTCGACCATGCCAGCGGTGGCCGGCAACAGGCCAGGCACGGCCTGGACACGGGCAGAATGGCCTACCGGCGGCGAAATCGCTCAGGACCGACCACATCAGTGCTTGGATCTATTTAGCGCATACTCAACCTTGGTGACGATCCACCGGTTCTTCTGGTACTCGAGAGTGGTGGCCCAGGTCCCGTGCGTGGTCTGCGGTGCAGGGTTTCTAGGTGTCGTTACCGACCAGGAGATCTGTGACTCAACGCGGGCGTTGGTACCGGAGCACTCGACCTGCTTGCTGGTCAGCTCGGCGATATGCGAGACGTATCGATCTGCGCCCGGAATCGTGCTGACGGAGCGAAATGCCTGTTCGGACTGTGTGTAGACCTCAGGGGATAGACGCTCCTTGAGCGCGGGCAGGTTCTGATCTGCGAGACCGGTGAACTCGAAGCTCAGGTGGGCAACCTCCTCGGCGGCGGCGACCGTGGTGTCGCAGTGGTTCGAGGCGCGTCGGATCACGAGGTAGGCGGTGGTGCCCCCCGCGATCACTAGTACTGCGACAGCTGCGACTACCGCCCATCGCATCCGGCGGTTCCCGGACGACGCGGCTGAAGGCGTCGGTGCCGGCAAGGTCGAGGCAGCGTTCTCCGATTCAGCAGGCTGGCCAGACTGTATGCCCGGCACTGCGGGTCCACCGGCAGCTAGCGGTGCAGCAAGTTCTGCTACCAGCGTGCGCAGCTGGCCATCGTCGTCGAGATCGATCTGCTGCTTGAAGGCCTGGTCGGCCACTGCCGTCACCTGGTCGCGGCTGATGGTTTGCCCCGTCAGCGCGATGATCCGCTGGGAAAGCTCAGCGAGCCGGTCGTGCACAGTCATGCTCGCTACCCTAACCACTCCTTCACCGTCCCTGCGGCCACCGGGATCCATTTGAAGGGGCAACCTGTGTCGACACGATGCTTACCGATCCGGAGCACGACCAAAAACATTGCGTTACAGGGCAGTGGGAGAAGCAAGACTCAACGGGCCGCCGATAGACCCAGATCAACCACCCAATCTCGGAACCGTCAGTCGCCAGCCAGGGCAGGGGTCGATCATGTATCCGCTCCAACAACCAGGCTTCTATCTGACATAATGTGTCTTATCGGCATTAGATAAGCGCAGAACAAGCGGCGAGAAGGCGCACACCTGCGCATATGGCGTACGCACGCGCCCTACCTTCCTGGCGCACGCACCGCAGCGGCTGCCACCGATGGACGTCGCACTGACTGCGCCTAGCGCAGCCACGCCGGCGCCTGCGCCTTGAATTCCGGAAACCTATCGGGCACAACAGAATTGACGGTTTAAACCACTCTTGAATGGTCCAGCCACACACCCTCAAAACGTCACTGTGACGATATTCCAACGCCGGAGTTTCAACGAACCCAAGCCGTTCGCAAGCAGAACAACCGCGCCCGACGGTCAACCAAGGCGGAACTCGGACTCGCCAGAAATGACATCAACACAAACCTTTTCGCGATCCCAGTTCCCTCGGTGACTCATCTGCCGCCCAACAACATTCCATTGTGCCCGTTTGAATACTTCGAGGAATCGCACCCGGTGTTTGTCATATGCGAGCCGGTCCGTGAACCTAAGCTTGAGCCATCGCACAAACCGTCACAGAACTACGCTACCCCACCGCCAGCCCTCCCCTACACGCCCGGCAGTATTACGTCACAGTGACGAATATATCCCGAAGGCATTTGCCCCACAACATCTTTGGCCGCCAAAGTTTCAACGACACCACAGAAGCCTCGGGCACCACGCGACCTGTCGGACCCTCAGCGGAACGGCGGTACGTTCACCATCCGGGCCCCGGAAAGCCAAGCCCACCGGAAAATTGACAATCAGGATCGGCGTGCCTGGCGCAACCTCTGCTGCCGCGATCGCCGTAATTGCCAATATCGCTGCGATGTAACAGGTTCGGGACATTTCCTTGCTGCGGCCGAATAGTGAAGAAAGGGACGTGTGCCGCCCGGACTATCCGCAGCGCTCTTTGAAATCGGCTGCTGGTTGCCGGATGCCTTGAAGGTCCTCTTTGACTTGGGGATTGGCCTCGGCGTAGTCAGCTATCGCAGCGCGAATCTGGTCTTTGGGGCGCCCTTTGAGTGTCGTGAAAAAGTCATTAACCTCCGGGTGAGTGAAGAGGTAGGCCGAAGTAGCCGCGGAGACCCCGGACATGACACCAGCCAGATCAGCGGCGGTACAGTTCGGCGGCGGTTCGGCCTGAGCGCTTACCGCGATGCCGATCAGCATGGCGCCAGCCGCCGCACCGGCTGTGAGCGCTCCGACTATGCGGCGGGCCGGATGGGTTGGGTGCATCATGATCACTCCTAGTCGGATTCGATTGGCGTAAAAGATTTTTCGCTATTCTCGAATGCAGGTCACCGTGGTCCGATTCCTCCGCCAGGACGGTTCGGGCCGCCAGGCCCGCCGGGACGGACAGGCCCGCCGCCGGGATAAGGCGGCCGGACCGGCGGATTTACCTCGGTGATGACGCTGAGGCCCCAATCGTCGCAGTACCAGTCGTACTCGCAGGGATACGGGACCATGGGACCCTGAAACCCGGGCCCGTTCCCCCCACCGGAGCCGCGCACATCACCTTGCGCGCACAACGTGCCGCCATCGGTGTTCACGCACTCTGCGGAAGCTGGCGAAGCGATCGCGATCCAGAACGGCGCGACGACCGGTACCAGTCCCAGAATTAGGTAGCGACGTATTCGCATTGCTTTCCCCTCTCACTCTTGAAAGATCAGAAAGGCCAGAACATCGTCGTAAAGCACAATATCTCTTAATGTGCGAATGCGGCGGCGGAAGGATGTAGAGGCTGAGAATCCTCAAAAACGTCGCTACCTTCAACTTCCAGATCCCGGACTAGGGCCATCGATCGTCCCCGGTAACCACCATCAACGGGCATCCGTGCTTACCTCGGCCATGGACCGCAGCAGATGACGCAGAATGACGGCCCATTCAGAAACGAAACTTCTCCACGGTTCCAATCTGCCCCGCGACTCATCTGCCGCCACTAAAACGTTCCAACATACTTGTTGAACGCTGCAGTTCAATCGGTAAACCCGAAGCTACCCAACCTAATACACCGCCATTACCCCACCAGGGCATTACGTCACGGTGACGAATGGATCTCGAATCACGTTGCCCCACAACATCTTCAATACGATCGTGGAAATCGGCTATCCGTTGTGTGTGATGCAAGGCCGCGCTGAACCAATGGCAAAGCGAGCCTATTTGAGGTGGTCGGCAAGTGCGCCTTCCTCGCCAAACAGTTTCTCTTGCCATGTGCGGACCAGCTCGGTGCGGTCGATGTCATTGGGGTGGAATCCAACTCGGTTGTATTCACGTATCCGTACTAGGAACTGGCGACTAAAGAACGGTGAGTGCCATACCGTATTGATACTCCGGATCAGCCGAATCGGATTGTACGTAGCACGATCCCTCAGCATGGAGATCGCGGTGGCACAGAACAGAGTCGCCATGCCACCGGCAATTAGCAGTCGCATCGTCCAGATTCGCATCGTTTCGGTTCCGCCGGCAACGCGGTAAACATCGAATGCCACCGCCTTGTGTTCGCTCTCCTCCAACGCATGCCACAGCAAGATTGAGCGAACCTCGGTGTCACCCAAAAGTTCCCGAGCTTCCGGGTCTTCCAACAGGGTTTCCGCACCGGCCGCAGTGAAGTGTTCCAATGCGGCGGTCAACGCCAAGGAGTACAGCTTCGGCATGTGCCGGAATACTCGCGAAAGGTACTTCTGCACAAGCCATTCGATCCCGCGCGTTGGGTAACCCATCTCGTACAGTTGATCATTCAGAATCCGATGTTCGCGTCCATGGGTGATCTCCTGTCCGGTGAACCCCCGCACTGCGGCCTGCAACTCCGGCTCCGTGACCTGAGCCGAGAAATGCTGCACCGACCGGATGAAGAACTCCTCCCCCTCGGGAAACACCGCGGAGAGAACGGCAACCATGTGACTCATGATCAGGTCGCCCTTGACGTAGTGACGATCCAACGTTCCAGCCGAGTATCTGAACGCAACACGGCGAACCCTAATCTGATTCTGCATAGCCACCCACACCTCCGCACCATTGGCCGTGCTCCAATATTCTGGTATCAACGGTATATCCAACTTGAACAGTGCACAAGCGTTCACTGAAATTAGATGCATATGTGCACCAAAAATGAGAGTGAAGACGGCCTCAGATGTTGGCCTGTGGAGTTAATCATCTGATACTTCTGGACTCCTACCGGACGATGAAAGATGTTCGCCCCAAGTCGATCTCACGCCACCCGCTTATCGAAGTTTGCCCACGGCCCACCGCCCGACGAGTCGGCCTCGAAGCCGCCGGCTAGCGAGGATCGGGCACAGCCGTAGCGGTTACTCGCGCGAGAGGAAAGACTTTGCGGAGGATTTGGAGGTCACCTTGGAGGCTGCTCGCAGCGAGCGCCTGGTCGATCGTGAGGGCGCCGGCCGCGAGCCCAAGAACGATCTCTGGTGCGGCCGTGAGAATTGCGCCCGGCTGGCAGTGGTCCTGGACTACACGCGGGCCGTCCCTGTCGACCCGCAGGACGGTGAGGGAACCCTCGATTTCGAAACCGAGTTCGATCGAGGGCTTCGCGGTTACACCGCGAAGCAGCGCCGGCAGCGCGACTGCCAGCCAGCGCGGTTGAAACGAATCGCCGTCACGTCCTCTCATCATCAATGGGGCGCCCCACCTCGCAAGCGCTTCGATGGGTTCGCGAAGCCCCGCGCCCCACGGCGTCAGGGTATAGACGACTCCTACGTCCCCTAGGCGCCGTTCGACAATTCCGACGGCCTCCAGGGTTCGCAATCGTTCCGCCAGGAGATTGGTGGCTATTCCCCGTAAGGACGCAACGAGCTGGTTGAAGCGCATTGGACTGGCGAGCAGCTCGCGCACGATCAACAGGTTCCAGCGGTCGCCAACGATATCCAAGGCCCGCGAGACACCACAGAACTGTCCGTAGGAACGACCGACATTATGCTTGACCTTTTCCATTTGACTTGATTATATCAAGTGACGCTGAGATGCCGCCGCGCAAAGCGAACATCTCGCCCGGTGTTTCGACGATCAAGGAGCCACGACATGGAAATCAACTGGCTGGCCGCCGCGCCCGCATTGGTGGTCGGCATGGCCGTAGCCGCCGCGTGGTACAGCAAGATCGGCTTTGGACTCGTTTGGTGGAAGCTGACAGGCATAACTCCGGAACAGTCCAAGAAGGCCAGCAGAAGGAACATGGTCCAGCTCCTCGTCGCGAACGGCGTCACAGCGGTCGGGCTGGCGGCTGGCATCGGAATCGCGGCGGCGGCGTTTGGTGATGATTCAGTGTGGCTGGCGTTGTTGGTTGGTTCCGCGGCGTGGTTGACCTTCTCGGCCACCACGCTCCTGCAGCACAACGCTTTCGAGCTGAAGCCCCCGAAGTTGACCCTCCTCAACAGCGGCTATCAGCTGGTGTTGTTCCTCAGCATGGCGCTGGTGATTGGGGCGCTTTAGGCACCTACCCCCCACCAGCAGCCCTCCCCCACAACTGCGGTCATTTTGTCACGGCGACGAATGTACAATGAGTTACGCTGCCCCACAGCCTTTTTGGTGAATCTGCTCCCGGAGGATGTCACCGTGACCTGCGTGCCTGGCGAATTCTTCGATCATGGAGAGCAGGGTCCACCGCATGCTGACCTTGCCCTCACGGGGATTGTCCTTGGTGTCGTCGAGATCGAAGCGGGACGCGATCACACGTGATCGTTCACTTGCGCGCTCGAACTCGGCGATGACGTCGGTCAGCGACTCATCGTCGGCGACGGCGAAGGTACCCTCGTCTCGCTTGGAGTATCCGTCGCATTCGAATTCCTCGAGTCCTGCCCAGAACCGTTGGAACCAAATCCGTTCCGCGGCGGCGGCGTGCTTGATCAATGAAATCGGTGTCGTCAGCGACGTCACCAGTCGTCGACGCGCGTCGGCATCGGTCAGGCCGCGGACGGTTTCGATCAGCGCTTCACGGTTGTGGTCGAGCATGTCCTCGATAATCACTCGCTCAGTGCCGTTGGTAATTCGGTTGGTAATCATGGACTTTCACTCCATTCTGTTGTCTGATTGAGACCCATTCGGTCGGTATCGGTGAGGCTGAAACGCGAAGTGGCGGTTCGGCGATCGATCTCCGAAGAGCGACGATGCATCGGTCGTCAGAGAGAACCGAGAAGTAAGAGGGGCATACGATCCGCTCGCCGCGCGGATTGCGGACTGAGCGTGGGTATTACGGGCCTGCATCGACATGGCAGCCCGTGCCTGCCCGGCGGCACTGCCGCTTAGAGTGAGTGTGTCATAGATTTTGGTGCAGCCCTAGTCGCGGGCAAGCTCGCGTAGTTCCGGCTCTGGGTCCCCATCGAGTGCTGTAGCACGAATATTGCGGTACCCGAAGGCGATACCGACGATGATCGCGGCCAGGAGCGCTGCAGAAGTACCCCAGGTTCCGAGTGCCAAGCCGCCTTTCTCCAACGGCTTGGACAGGAAGTCGCCGACCGTAGCCCCCAGGGGCCGTGTGAGGATGAATGCCGCCCAGAACAGGAGAACGCCGGAGATATTGGTGAGATAGTGGGCGGCCAGGATGGCAGCCATGATGGTGCCGATTAGCGCGGCGCTGCCCCAGTAGCCCAGCCCGGAGCTGTCGGCAAGGTAGTCGCCCAATGAGGTACCCAGGGTGTTGGAGAGCAAGATGGCTGCCCAGTAGAGCCCTTCACCGCGCAGGGTGCTGATGTTGGCGACGTTGAAGGTTTCGCGGGTCAGTTTCCAGACCAGGAACACGACGGCCAATCCGGTGATCAACAGAGCCGCCCCAACGCCGTAACCCAGGCCGCCATCGGTGTCGGTGTCCGAGCCGGGACCACGGTTGATCAGGTCGGACATCGTCGTCCCCGCGGTACTGGTCGCTGCGATCACCGTCCAGTACAGGGCGGGATGAAACTGGCGGGCACGCAGCTGAGCAACCAGACTCACCAGGAAGATCGCGAGGAACAAGATCGAGGCGGCCGCATAGCCAAGCCCCAGGGTTTGGGCGATCAAGTCTCCGCCCGTCTCCCCGAGCGTGGTCGCGGCAATCTTCAGGACCCAGAACAACACTGTGACCTGAGGAAGCTTGTAACTCGATACAGCCATGAACCCGCCAAGTCTGTCGTAGGTATCAACGATTTCCGTCCGCACCGTAGCCGCAGAGCGCTGAGGATCCGCTGAGAAGCAAGAGGTTTTCGACGCTCAGCGTCTTCACAGCAACCAGGTGCGAACCTGATGTCATCACCGGGCGATTTCAACCCGATAAACCAGGTGTCTACGGAAAGGCCAGATGTCATGAATTCCCGGCGAGAAGCAGCAACCTTGATCGTTGGCGCCCTGATGCTGTTCGGGGCGGCCGCAACCGTGGCCGAAGCACAAGAGCGGGCACACGAGCGCGCAACTACATCGGTGAGTGAACCTGCACTGGCGCCGAGCACCACGCATCCGGGACTGTAAGACTAACGGCGGCGGCCAGGTCGGCTCCCGGAAAGGTGCACGGTGCGGGTTCTGCTCGTCGAGGATGAACCGCTGCTAGCGGAAACGGTAACCGCCGGTCTGCGGGCCGAGGGGTTCGTCGTGGTCACGGTCGGCAACGGGGTGGACGGGTTGTGGCAGGCCACCAACGAACAATTTGACGTGATCGTGTTGGACATCATGCTTCCGGGCCTCAACGGCTACGAGGTGCTGCGCAAGATGCGGGCCGCCGAAGTGTGGACTCCGGTGCTGATGCTCACCGCCAAAGACGGCGACTACGACCAGACCGACGCCTTCGATCTAGGCGCCGATGACTATCTCACAAAGCCTTTCTCGTTCATGGTGCTCACCGCGCGCCTACGCGCTCTGGTGCGCCGCGGAGCACCCAAACGCCCGGTAGTGCTCACCGCAGGCGAGGTGTCGCTCGATCCCACTCGCAAGGTCGTCGAGCGGGCCGGCATACCGGTGTCATTGACACCGCGCGAGTACGGTCTACTGGAATACCTGCTGCGCAATAAAGACACCGCGGTCACGAAAACCGATATCCTGCAAAATGTTTGGGATAGCCACTACGACGGCCCGGACAACGTGGTCGAGGTGTATGTGGGCTATCTGCGCCGCAAGATCGGCGCCCACTTGATCATCACAGTCCGCGGTGCGGGCTATCGGCTCGAATCGGGCGAATTCGCCAACGGCAACTGAACGGTCATCACCGTTCCGCCGCCAAGGCGGTCACCAATGTCCACCGTGCCATCATGTGCGGCAACGATTTCGGCGACGATCGCCAACCCGAGCCCGCTGCCACCGCCCTGCCGTGAGCGATCGGCATCCAGGCGCACGAATCGTTCAAACACCCGGTCCCTCTCGGCAAGCGGGATACCCGGCCCGTCATCGGACACCTGCAGATATGCGCTGCCGCCATCGGCATGCACCACAATCGAGACTTCCGTGGCGGCATGCCGAGCCGCGTTATCGGCAAGATTGCGCAGCACCCGCGACACACCAAGCGCATCACCGACCACCTTGACCGGCGCCAGCCGCGCCGAAACCTGTAGCGGGGTTTCACGTTTAAGCCGCGCCACCTCGACCCCGGCCAAATCATCGAAGTCGATCTCGGCGCGGCGCATCGGCAGCCCATGCTCATCGGCCCGGGCTAGCAACAGCAGATCCTCCACCAACGACTGCATACGGTGAGCCTCGGGCAACAACGCCGTCTGCACCAGGGTTCTGTCGAACACCTCGGGGTGTGTCTGCGCGATCTCCAGCGCCGAAATCACCGTCGCCAACGGGCTTCTCAACTCATGCGAGGCGTCCCCGACGAACCGACGCTGTGCCGCGTGCCCGGCTTCGATCCGGCTGAGCATCTCGTTCATCGTCACGGCCAGCGCCGAGATCTCATCGGCACGGTCAGGCACCGGCACACGCTCACCCAGATCAGAGGTGCTGATCTGGGTGACTCGGGAACGAATCGCGTCCACGGATCGTAATGACCGCCCCACCAGTAGATACGTCGCCACCGCCGCGACCACGGCGACGACCGGTGCGGTGATCGCCAGCATCGTCGCGACCGTCGACACCATCGACTCGATCGGCTCAATACCGCCACCCACCAACACCGTGTACTGGCCCTTACGGCCACTGACCGTCGCGGTGGCGACCCGAATGTCATCGTCGGAAGTGGCCGGAACACCCACCTGCGGATCACGAGATTTTCTGTCTTGCAACGTCATCAACGGCTCTTCGGATGCCGATCCCGAACGTCGCACCACTTCGCCGCTGCTGTCGATGACCTGAACAGCCACGATCCGCTGATCGGTGGCCAGCAGCACCGATTCCAGCTCATCCGGCGGTTCCTTACGCAGCCGCTCAGCCACTGCAGCGGCGCGAGCCTTGGCCGCATCATCGACATCAGCACACATCGAGCGGTACAACAAAGCCACCGAGGCCGCGCCCACGATCACCAGGCTGGCCAGCACCACCACCGCCGCCACCAGCGCCGAACGGATCGCGATCCCACCACACCAACGCCGCAACCGACCGAGCACTGCAAGCATGACCATGCGGACTTTCACCATCGGTCCAGACCTCGCGCCGTCGTGTCCGGATGCCGCATCACGCACAACGACCACATCCAACAATCATGCAGGTGCTAAGACCGCCCAGATACTGGCGGTATCGGCATAGGCGCTACCGGGGACGTGGCTGACGGCCGGTCACCACGATCGGGAGCCGGGCGTACATCATCACTGGACTTACTGTCGTCATCGTTCCGGCGTTCGACCTCATCGGAGTCGCGGCCTCGATGTTCGCCACCTTCATGTTCACGATCTGCACCATCGCGTTCGTATGAACGAGACTCGCCATGGCCGTGACCATCTCGGCCATACTCATCCCCGAACTCGCTACCGGCCCAAACGCCCGCACCAAATGTCAGCGCCAACACGGCCACAACGGCGGCCGCAGCTCCCGCGATCGTCAACGACCGCATGAGCGGCCCACGCCGCCTCATACCAGGTGCCTGCGCCGGACCGGTGGTGCCAGCGGTCGGTATCGGGTCGCTGATATCGAGATTCGGATCAGCAGGTTGTTCAGGCGATTCGCTCGCATCATCAATATTGGACATGCCGCAACAATGCCCACGAGCCGCTGAGACTTCGCTGAGAACGGGCGCCCGGCAGCACGCCAGCTAGTTACTGCGTTTGGTGCCCGTGATCATCATGAAGGGCGTGCCAGGGATTCGCCTGACGGCGGTTTCGCCTGGTCAGACGGCCCAGCCAGCGAGAAGCCTAGAAAGTTCAACGGCGGATGTCGAGAACGGCGCGATGGCTCCGTCCTGGGGGTGAACGACCAACTAGGGTCAGTGGTCCGGAGGGACCAGATTGGAGTGAAGTCATGGCGAAGTACCTGTTGCTCAAGCATTATCGAGGTGCGCCGGCGGCCGTCAACTGCGTGCCGATGGACCAGTGGACGCCAGCCGAGATTCAGGCGCACATCCAATACATGAACGACTTCGCGGAACGGTTGGAAGGCACTGGCGAGTTCGTCGACGGCCAGGGCCTGGCACCGGAGGGTGTCTGGGTCCGCTCCGACGGCGAGGGCAAGCCCCCGGTGACCGACGGCCCATTCGCCGAGACCAAGGATTTGATCGCGGGCTGGATGATCATCGATGTCGACTCCTACGAGCGCGCCGTCGAGCTTGCCGGGGAATTGTCCGCCGCGCCCGGCGCCGGCGGCGAACCTATCCACGAGTGGCTCGAGGTTCGGCCGTTCATGACCGCCCCGCCGACCGTCACCGACTAGATGGCTGCTGACGCGGTAGACGAGGGCCAGCTGCGGGATCTGATCCCGGGTGTCCTGGCTGCCCTCGTCCATCGCGGTGCAGACTTCGCGACAGCCGAGGACGCTGTGCAAGAGGCACTGATCCGTGCTTGGGAAACCTGGGTGACGGGGTCCGCTCAACCTCCCGACGAACCCAAGGCTTGGCTTATCACCACCGCGTGGCGTCGGTTTATTGATCTCGCCCGATCCGACACCGCGCGGCACCACCGCGAAGTCCTGGCCGCCGACGATCCGCCACCCGGACCCGTTGCGTCCGTGGATGAGACGCTGCGGCTCTACTTTCTGTGCGCGCACCCGAGCCTCTCCCCTACGTCGGCTGTCGCGCTGACGTTGCGGGCCGTCGGCGGCCTTACCACCCGTCAGATCGCACAGGCGTATCTTGTGCCCGAAACAACGATGGCCCAACGGATTTCGCGAGCCAAACGGATGCTGAACGAGGTCCGGTTGGATCGCCCCGGGGATCTGCGCACAGTGCTTCGGGTGCTGTACCTGGTGTTCAACGAGGGGTATAGCGGGGATGTCGACCTCGCCGCGGAGGCTATCCGGCTGGCGCGGCAGCTGGCCGCGACTACAGATGACGTGGAGGTCGCGGGCCTGCTCGCCCTGTTCCTGCTCCACCACGCCAGACGCCCGGCTCGCACCCGCGCCGACGGCAGCCTCGTGCCGCTGTCCGATCAGGATCGCGGCCGGTGGCGGCGTGACCTGATTACCGAGGGCGTGGCCGTGCTCCAGGCCGCGCTGGCCCGCGATCGCCTCGGGGAGTATCAGGCGCAGGCCGCGATCGCGGCCCTGCACGCCGATGCGCAGACCGCCGAGGAGACGGACTGGGTGCAGATCGTCGAGTGGTACGACGAGCTGGTCCGACTCACCGACAGCCCGGTCGTACGGCTTAATCGCGCGGTCGCGGTCGGCGAAGCGGACGGACCACGGGCGGGCCTCGCCGCGCTCGACGAACTCGACCCGGCGCTCCCCCGGTTCACCGCATCATCCGCCTACCTCCACGAGCAGGCCGGCGACCTCGCCATATCGGCGCGGCTCTACGTTGAGGCCGCCGAGCAGGCGCACAACCTCGCCGAGCGCAACCACCTGACGCTCCGAGCGGCCACACTCCACCAGCGACTCTCGGACGGAGACTGCTGAAAGTCGGTTCTCCGTCTCAGATGGGGTCGCTGCTGGAGTAGCTATCGGTCTGTTGGCGCGCACCGTAGCGCTCGGCATATGCCTCATGCTTGCGTGCGTTTTTCTCGCGGTTGACGTTGTCGGCGAGCTTGGGATCCAGGCCGTGTGTGGCAAGCCGGTGGCGGCGCCAGATCTTGTTCAGTGCGTGGGTCATCAGGATGGCCCACACGTAAATAGGCAGCGTGATCGCGGTATGAAGCAGCAGCCCACCGGGCAGGAGCCAGAACGGAGCCAGAAGGAAGTGGGGCGGAATCACGTATCGGATCATGTGGCGACGGATCGCTCCCGGGCCAGACAGGTCATTGGCCACCCAGTCACGCATGCTGTCGGGCAGGCGCTTCCCATATGAGTAAGCGATGTACTGCCATGCGGTGGGCCGGTCGGCGGCCATTGGCAACTCCTGGTGGTTCGTTGGCCGGTTGAGACTCGAGAAGAACTCTAGTCGCAGCAGGTCAGGGGTGTTCAACTGCCTTGAGTCTGAACTTCTGTACGCAACGTCTATTTTTTTGCCAAGATAGATGGATGGATGTCCCACAGAGCGACCTACCTTCGCTCGTTGACTCCCTGCAGTTGAATTCTGCCCCTCCTCAGCGTCCGCCACGGCCACCCTCCCCGGCCGTGGATACGTCGACGCCGATCGGACGCGCCGTCGCGGGCTTCTATCTTGCCTTCGAGGCAGCCGACGATTCCGACAGAATCCGTGAAGCGGCCGACTGGCTGGACCGGCAGAATGCGCTTCTTGAGGGGCGCACGCCACCCGTCGACAATGCACCGGAATCCCGCCGTAAATACCTCGCGTTGGCCAGCGGAATCATCGACGTGGAGAAGATCCGTCGCCGCGCTGGACGCCGATTGCGTGACATCGACACTACCGCCGCACACACTGCGGAACTCCTCAAGCAGTGCTCGGTGGGCCGCCCCTCAGACATCGACGGCGCTGTCGACGGCGCTACCCGACATGAACGGATTGTCATCAGCGTCACCGCTGTACGAATGATCAATAGTCAGACCCGGGCGGTCCTGGCCCTCGGCGAAGCAACAGCCGCCATGACCGTCGACGAATGGTTGGTAAGCCACGGCCTGACGGATTGATCGGACGCCGCACCCTTAACCGGCTGCTCTCCGATGCTTCTTCCCACAGCTGATTCGCAGGTAGGGGTCTTAGCCTGACTCGTCGGTCCGGAAACGACGAGAAGGGCACGATGACTTTCAGTTTGAGAAACTTTCGACCCGAAAGGACGAGCTCGCGAGCGGCCGCGGTCCTGGCCGCCGCGCTGTTGGCGGTCTTCGCGGGGCTGGCGGTGATAGCGCATCGTTACGGCTCGGGCACCGGCATCGACCACCGCACGCTCGCCTGGATGGTCATTCACCGGCGCAGTTGGCTCACCTCGGCCGCTGTCGATGTCACCGATATCGGAAGCCCATCCGCGATATCTGTCGCGACAGTTATTGCAACACTTGCAATCTGGCGTTCGACACACTCGATGAGAACTGCGGCCACGGTAGCTGTGGCGGTTGTATCAGCGTTCTGCCTTGCGGCAGTGACGAAATGGGCTGTGGGAGAACACCGTCCACCCAGTAGCGCTCAACTGGTCGCGGAAACAGGTTGGTCCTTTCCCTCCGGACACGTCACGGGCACCACAGCTCTTGTCGGGATGCTGGCCGTAGTCATCGCTCACCACCACAGCGGCTGGAGACGGCTGGCAACACTGTTGACGGCGGTGATCGCTGTGATGTTGGTGGCCTCAAGCCGTCTGTATCTCGGAGACCACTGGATGGTCGACGTCCTGGCTGCAATCGTGCTGTCGACTTCAGTGGTGACGATTGCGGCCGCAGCCCTCAACCCGACCGGGACGCGCACCCGATCCCCCTATCCCATCGCCTGAGATGTTCTCACCCGCGGAGCCTCTTACCTGGGCAATGACTTGGCGTGCATGGCACTTCGATGTGGCCGCGGCGCTGTGCGTTGCATCGGTGGGCCTGGGATACAGCTGGGCACTGGTCCGTGCCCGGCGCCACCAACCAGATATCAGTGCCGTATGGACGATTGGCTTCTTCTCCGGAATCGGATGCTGGGTGCTGGCGTGTATGAGCGTGATCGGCGTCTACGCGCACGTGCTGTTCTGGATGCGGGCATTGCAGGTTGTCTTGCTGCTGCTGGTCGTACCGTTCTTTCTGGCCGTCGGTCGACCCGTGACGGTTGTACGCAACGCACTGCGCCCAATAGACCTAGACAGATTCGACAGAGCACTGTCCTCGATACCCGCGCGGGCGTTGACCCACCCACTCACGACCTCCCTGGCCATGTTGGCCACGCCATGGGTGCTGTACCTGACGCCCTGGTACACGGCGTCGCTCACGCACAGTCTGCTCGCCGCGGCGACACGAACATTGTTGGTATTGATCGGGTTTACGTACTTTTATGCGCGCCTTCAAGTAGATCCAGTACCCCATAAATATCCACAGCCGATATCGCTGGTGATCAGCGTGGCCGAGACCATCGGCGACGGCGTACTAGGCCTGGTGCTGTGGCAGGGTTCGCTGGTTGCCCCGGCCTACTACCTGGCGCTACACCGCGCATGGGGCCCAGATCTACGCACCGATCAGACCATCGGCGCGGGCGTCCTCTGGATCTTGGGCGATGTCCTGGGGCTGCCGTTCCTCCTGTTGCTCATGCGGGCACTATCCGCAGACGACAAGGCCCACGCCGCACAGATTGACGCCGAACTCGACCAGGCCTCATCGGCTCTCGAAACCTCGGCCCCGCGAGATCCGGGACCGTCCTCACTCTGGTGGGAGAACGATCCGCAACTGCGGGACCGGTTCGGAGGGCGCTGACATCATTCTTGAAGACAGTCCAGACAGGTTCTCAGAAATCCTGAAATTCCCTTGAGATGACCTGCATCTCGTAGTAGTTGCCCGTTTGAATGGATCTTGACTTGGCAGTGCTAACGGACCTTTTCGGGAATCGAGGCCAGCGCGCGCAAAACCTCGACCGCCGCTTTGTTGGCGAGATCGTTATCGAGCGTTGAGGACGCCATCAGCGCCTGGGTCACGAGTTCAACGCGCTTCTCGTAGGGAGTCTGGAACGTGATCGTAGAAGTCATGATCTCTGTCCTGTTCAGTCAAGCCTGTTCGAGCACCGTAGTGGTGCTCGGCCTGACACCCTCTACGCTACGCCAGCACTTACGCGGTCAAGTCGGTCGTATCGATATCGGGCGGTGAGACCCTTCCCGCCGTCAGCATGTTGCGGCTGTCGCGCAGTCTCCGTACGTCATGCTCGACGCAGCCGATCCGTTCGGCCGCAAGGTCAACCGGGATCGATCCATCAAGCAGAATGTCCCACTCTTCATCCGAGAACGTTGGCTCAATCTCCCACGGTGCGTGGTCCCATCCCGTCTCGGTCATTCCGGTAAACATGTCGTCCTTCATCACGCGTCCTTCATCAATGTCATCAGGAAGACTCGGTACGAACAGAGGCTCCCCGGTCGTTGCAACTGCAGTACAGGATCTGCAGCCCTCGCCCCCTTGCGATATGTGCCTTTGACACTACCGGCGTGACACAGGGCAACCATCGCCGCAATGTGAACACTGGATGCGGATATAGGTGCGTTGGGTCACAGTTACCGGTTTTGCGCGCCTTGGGTCACGGATGTCTTTGCGAGGCTTCGTTTTAGCGGTGCAATCAGTCCGGGAAAACAGCCACCCGACGACCCGTTCCTTGCTTCCTACTTCTTCCTGCAGCAGGTCGGAGTAGGCTGGAAATCACGACGATATTTTGGTACTCGCTCATCCATTGGACGCGACCGCGTCGAGGTATTCGACTCCGGGTCTGGGGCCGAGATGAGGAGCGTCAGATGACGCATCGAGTGTTTTCAAAACCACGAAGCGGATCGGCTGTTCGTCTTCGTTTGAAGCCGAAAGCGCCCTCCACTGGGCACGTAGACGGCGCATGGTGGCCGTACTCCAAAGACTTGACGGTGGAACTGCCTCAGCTACTCAGAGTCCTCAGCGTTCGCTTGGGTTCGATTGACCGAGTTGGTTATCGCGTTTCAGAATGGATGTCAGGCTCGCGGCGCATGGTGTTTCCCGACAATCTGGCGCGTCTGAACTGGTCACTCCACCAGCCTTGTAACACCATCAGCATCCAGGGAGAACACGGGGCCTTTCTGAGCCTGTTGGTCGTTCCCCCTGAGACCGAACCGCTCATCGCCCATAACACCATGATGAACGCAGCCGCCCCGGGTAATAGAGCGACCGTCGCTCGGTTGCTGTCTGTGGACGCCCCGGATCCACGGGTGCAGGCCGACTCGTTCGCAGCGCAGAACCGGTGGGACTCGGAAGGCGGTGCCCAGGACGTCGAGCACTACGGTCGCTTCAAAGCCACAGTGAATGCGGGAAGTACCAGTGTCTGAACATCGAGTTCAGCTGTGGCCCTAGGGATCTGCCGTCAACGCCGCACGCTCGACGCTCAGCAGACTTTCGGCACGATGTTCGTCTTCGTAGGCTCTACCGCCACCGTTGAGTCCGAACAGCCTCTTGCTCCACAGCAGCCAGACCACCGCCACGACATTCACCAGTAGCGCCAAAACCCTGAGAACAGTTTGCTTCTCAATGAGCTCATAAACCTCGAACGGCAAAAAGATGCTCGTCGCGACTACCGCGAAGTATTCGCCCCAACGCTTCATCAGCCACAGGCCGATGGCCTCGACGAACTCGATCGTGGCATACGCGGCAAGACCCACCGCCACCCACATCAGCGTCGAAGAAGACAGCGAGAATGCCTCGCCGATATGGCGAATGATCTTGGAATTGTCCGGGTTCCAGCCGATCTGGTTGGCCAACGGGCGTATCAGCGGTAGGTCCTGTTCGAAAACCTGTTGGAGATGTTCGCGTGCGCCGCGAACTTTGACCACGCCGACGGCCAGCAGCACGATAACCAGACCCCGGAACACACGCTCGACGGCCAGTAGCCGCATCAGGGTCCGGTCGCGCAGCAGCCGCCCACGTGGGATCTCGGGTGCCGTATCGGCCGGGCCTCGATAGCGCGGCTCCCCCACCACGAACGTCTCACAACGCAAGCATCGCCAGGCCTCCCCCGCAGGCGTGTCGACCCTCAGTCGTTCGCGCAGCTGTTGTTCCTCGGGTGCGAATGTCGCATGCCCTCGCAGACCGCACGATCTCAGAGCAAAATTGATCACGGGGAAACGTTAGCCCGACACCACCAGCAGCGTCGCGGGATGTCCAGGTTGCGGCGCTACCCTGTCGATGTGTTCGACCGCCGTCGGTTTCTGACACTGTTGGCAGGCGCTGCCGCAGTAGGTACATCTGTCCTCGAATCCGCTGCTGCGGCCGCCGACCCCGGCACTTCAGCCGGGGCGACGGGTCCGGCTGGGCTGGCGCGGGTGCCGTTGCCTGGCGGCGGCGCCTTGACCGCGCTGCCTGCCCGCACCGACGGCCAGCGGTTGCTTGCATTAACCCTCGACGACGGCACCGATGCCGACGTGATCGCCGCCTACACCCGGCTGGCGCGTGATACGGGAATTCGCTTGACCTACTTCGTCAATGGCGTGAACGCCGGCTGGACCCAACATGCTCGGCTGCTTCGTCCACTGGTCGACAGTGGCCAGATCCAGTTGGGCAATCACACGTGGTCTCATCCGAATCTGACGACACTGACCGCCGAGCAGATCGCTGACCAACTGACCCGCAATACCAAGTTCTTGACCAACACCTACGGGGTCAATCCAGCGCCGTTCTTCCGGCCGCCATACGGAAAGCACAACGCGGCAACAGATTCGGTTGCGCAGAGCCTGGGCTATGGACCACCGGTGCTCTGGTATGGATCACTATCGGACTCATCGGTCGTGACCCCGCAGTACATCGTGGATATGGCCCGCAAGTACTTCAATCCGCAGGCAATCGTCATCGGCCACCTCAACCACCCTCCGGTGACCACCGTCTATCACCAGCTGCTCGACGTCATCGGAGAACGGCAATTGCGCACGGTGACACTCAACGACGTCTATCAGCACTAGAGAGGCTGCGCGCCCGGATCGAGCAGTCGTTTGGGGTGCATACCGTCGACCTGTCCGATGAACGGGGGATGGATGCTGTACCCGAGCATGCGTCGAATGTCCTCTGATACCGCGCGGACGGTATCGCGAGTCATGGATAACGTGAACGCCTCCTGCGGGCGCAACCACGGCTCACAGTACTGAGCCGTCAGCGCCAGACGCGCGGCATCGGATCGATTCGCTCCGCCGCCATGCCATAGCGTGCCAGGGAAGAACACACAGGACCCGGCCGTCATCACCACGGGTTTGCGCCCGGCCTCGTCGGGCCTACGATCCCCCCAAAGATGGCTACCCGCAACGATATCGGTGGCACCGTTATCGGCGGTGAAGTCGTCGATCGCCCAGATTGTCGCCGCGCCCAAGGCTGCGCGGGGCCGCGGGATCGGATAGAAGCCGTCATCGGTGTGCAACATCTGTGCCTGCTCGCCGGGCCGAATATTGATCACCTGCAGCATCGACAACAGATAGTTGGGCAAGAACAGTCGATCCAACAGGGCCAGCACCCGGGGATGATCCGCGATCCGATCGCAAGCGCGCGTCTTGTTCAGCACGCTGTACACCCGCTGCGTGGTGTGTCCCTCAAATTGGTTTCGGCCAGGTAGATCCAGCAGCGGCACAACGGCTTCCCGAACCTCACCAAGTTCTTCTGCGGTAAGCAGATCGCGCAGTATCACGTACCCATCGCGCTGCAGCACCGCCAAATCCACTTCCACGACGGCCGGATCAACGGACTCGCCGCCGCTTGCGGTCCGTCGGTACGTTCCGGCCAGATCACCATTCAGATCCATCAACGACGTCACTTCTGTGCTCATCGCGACTCCTCCAACATAAGATAATTATGTTTTGTACGATCACATCGTGGCACGCACCTCCGCCGGACGTCAACAACTCATCGACGCAGCCCGCGACGAACTCGTCCGCGGGAGCGGTCTAATGGACCTGAGCGGCTTGACCCGCCGAGCGGGCCTGAGCACTGGTGCGCTCTACCATCACTTCGGGTCCAAAGGCGGATTGCTCGCAGTCATTTACGACGAGTTCTACGAGGGCCTCGTCCATGCAATCTCCGACGAACATCTGCACATGGACACCGATTGGCACGTCCACGAACAGGAACGCACTCGCCGATTCGTCGACTATCACGTCGCAGACCCGCTGGCCCCCGTCCTGCTCAATCGGGCCGCCCTCGACCCACAGCTCGCGGAGCTGGAGGCCGCCTATCTTCAGCGCATCAGCCACAACGCCGCCAAGAACATCCGCCGCGGCCAGAATGTGGGTCAGTTACCCGCTGACATCGACGCCGATAGCGCTGGCGCCTTCATCATCGGCGGCATCCGACACGGTATCGCCCAGCAGCTACGCATCACCCCACTCCCCGACCCAACCGAGATCACCGAACGACTTTGGCGCCTCATCGGTGCGGCGCTGGGCGCGACGTAACTCCGAACTCCGGCCAGATCGACGGCACATGAGCGATAATCCGAGCATGCGTTCGTTACCTATCGGCGGTGCCGCCGCCCTCGCCCTGGCCGTTTTCGGCGCCGGGCTCGCCACTTGTCCGATAGCGATGGCAGCACCGTCGGGTGAGGTAGCGCTCTGTTTTGATGGCGATGTGCGCGTCAGCGCCTGGCAGGCGAGCCAGGCCGATGAGCGACGCGAGCTGATTCCCGGCACGATCAACATGAACGCCACCGACGGGCTGGCCGGACCCAAACAGGCCTACTTCCACTGGCGAAACCTGACCACCGGCGCCGTCGGTGAGGCGCACGGCGACGGTAGCGGCACGGCGGGAGCGTCGACGTTCTACGTCGTCACCGGCCCCGGCCAGGTTGAGATCGCCACTGACTACGGCGGCCGGTCCGGCTCGTTCTGGAGTGACGAGAACCTCGCCCACTGCACCGGAACGGTCACCGTCGCCTAGCTCTTGCTAGCCGCTCAAACACCTTTCCGGCACCACGGCCTTCTTGGAGCTAGCTCGCCTTGAGCTAAGACTAGTTGACACCATGGGCTCAAGTGTCTACATTTCCGAGTAGACACTGAGCTTCATGGTGTCTACTCGGAATCCCGGAAATGCACCAGAAGGAACCAACCATGAGTGTGGTCCGCATCCCGAATGACCCGGCGCGCGCATTGCGAATAGCCGAGGCGCGCAGCCATTTTCCGGACGACTCCGTGAACGCCTTTGTGGAGGGCATGTTCCAGACCGATTCCCTGGTCGACTCGGTCGCCGAGGAACTAGCCGGGTCCGGCCACGCAGGATGGCAGGCAGTAGACACGGCACTGACTCTCGGGCGGCCCACGGTCGATGGCGCCCCTCCCGGCCTGGAAGCGTTGCTCGCACCGGTAATGACGCCACCGGTATGGTTCGACCCCGAGCAGGTGAGGTGGGGCGCGGCACTGTGGTGGCGATTCTGGATTTCCAATCAGATTGGCCTCGCGGGCAGCCTGCGTACCGGCTACAAGTTCGGCGATCTCAACAAGCCGCAAGCCATGAACGGCAGATCCACCGTGATGGCCGCGAAGCGTTACGAGGAAACGGCGCGATGGGTCCTGGACGCGACCGAACCAGGCGCTCTCATTCCCGGCGGTGCAGGGTTCTCGTCGACGATGAAGATCCGGCTGGTTCACGCGATGGTGCGGCGTCGGCTACGCCGCGATCCCCAATGGAACACCACGGCCTGGGGCGAACCGATACATACGTCGGGGATGGCGCTGACCGGTATCGCATTTCTGATTCTTCCGCTTGCCGCGGCGGAGACGGTCGGCATCGACTACACCGATGATGAAAAGGAAGCGATACGCGGGCTCTGGCATTGGGTCTGCTATCTCATGGGTGTGGCCGAACCGCTCCTTCCACACACCATTGATCACGCTCGATCGGTCGCAGAGATCGCCAATGTGGTGTTCGCGCCGCCAGATGACGACACACGCATGCTCGATAATGCCGTCATGCGCAACGGAATACGGGCTGAACGCGCACTACCATCGTTTCTTCGACCGCTAACGGCGCCGGTGTTGCGGCCGATCTTCTCGTACGGCATCTGGGGTGTGTCGAATGCGATCGTGGCGCAGATCGACCAATACGCCGACGACCTCCAGCGGGTCAATCACCCCGTGGTGCGGGCGCTACGACCGGTGGTCGCTCGCCGTGAAAGATCCCGTCGTAATGGACGATTGGGAACGGATTTCGAGATCGCCGCACGCCAGCGCAAAGGCACGATTAGGGCACTCGGGTTGATCGACGCGGCTCCGCGGGCCCTGCAGCCGCACCAGGCAATGGAGGCGATCAGATGACACCGCAGGCGCGCGAGCAGATTGTCGATGCCGCCGCCAAACTGTTTGCCGAACAAGGTATTTCTGGTACCTCCATGGCCCAGATCGCTAAATTCGCAGGAATATCGCGGGCGTGGCTGTACCGCAATTTTGACGGCCGCGACCCGATAGTGCAGGCGGCATTGGCACGGTATTCAGGTCAGGCCGCCGCCATGCTGACCGATACCGATCGCCGCGACCGACCCGTGGAGCAAGCGGTTATCGCCGTCTTCTGCCATCTCGTCACGCACGGACGACGTCAGCGCCACATCCCGGAGGCGTTGGCGGCCGACCCCGCCAGCGTGATCGGCCCAGCGGTGGTGGAGCTTCAGCGATACCTAGTCGAACAACGCGCGGTGCTACCCGAGACACAGGGACGAATCGCCGCAGAGGCCATCGCTCGACTGATTCTGTCGACGATCACCACCACCAGCATCACCATCGACTTCGACGATCCCAAGGCCGTCGCCGCATTCGCCAATCAAATACTGCCGCAGTTACTTACAGCTAGTTAGGGCAAGCCGCGCGAATGCCGCGCTGTCGTGGCTGCAGAAGACGGTGACGTCCTCGGCGTGATCGGCAACGAGATCGGTCAGCCTTCGCATGTTCCGCAGTTGCGCACGCGGGTGACTCGGATGGGCGGTGATCATGTGCATTGCCCTGCTCGCGGTGGTCAGCGGGCCGGTGCCGATCGCATGTGGCTCGGTATAGGCGTCACCGGCGTGCAGCAGCCAGCCGTCTCCGGTGTCGACGGCGATGCCGACATGGCCACGGCTGTGGCCGTACAGCGGCACCACCAAGATCTCCGACGGCAGCCCATCCAGGTCGCGAACGGCGTCGAAACCGAACCATGGTTCACCGCCATCGAGGTCGTTGACCCGCCAATTGACTCCGTGTCCACACAATTGCTCAGTGCGGTAACGGATTCGATCGACGGTGGTCGGCTGCCTGCTGGCGCGATGCTCGGGGCCGTGCACGTGCACGGTCGCCCACGGAAAATCTGCAAGGCCACCGGTGTGGTCGTAGTCCAAATGAGTCAACAGAATGTGCCGCACATCGACCGGGTCGTATCCGAGCGCCTCGATCTGCCGCACCGCCGTCTCACCCTCGCGCAAGATCGGCCCGACAATGCGTCGCGTCCAACCGAGTATTCGGGGATTCCGGACACAGGTAACACCGAACCCCGTATCCACCAGCACCAGACCGGAGCTGGGCGTCTCGACCAACAGACAATGGTCCACGAATCCGAATGCCATTGTGCCGCAATTGAGGTGGTGTACCTTCATCAGGCCGTCCTCACGTATCGCCGGCGCGCGTGTTACGACCGAGCGTACTCCAATATCGACTTGGGTCGGGTGCGTTCGATTGCGGCGTCCAGGATCTGATTTTGCCGACGTTCGAACCGCGCCCGCGCGGCGGGGCTAAGCCTTCTGACACCCGCGGAGGCGAGGTTGTACACCGTGAAAAACGGAACCACCAATAACAGCGGGCTGGGCGCGGGAAGGTCGAACTTCTTGCGCTGACGTCCATACGCAATACCGGCAATCTCGGCGTGAAATCGGCGGAAGGCCCATCGCAAGGTGCCAACCAGCGGTCCCGATCTCGGCAATCCATAGACCTCCGGCACGGCGTCCAGGGTCGCGTGCGTCAAATGGCCGGTGTGGTGGTCGCTGCCACCGTCAGTCAGCAGGATCAGGTAGGCCAACCGAGCCAGCTCGGTGAGCGAATCCATCTGCAGCTCCGGCCGCACCCCCATGAGATGACTTTGATACCGCCACAGGTGTAGCACCGCCTTCAGGTCCGCAGGTGAACCAATAGCGCCAAATGCGACCAGACTGAGCGAGCCCGCGAGGATCGGCACCCATCCCGCCGCGGTTTGCGCTTGTCCGGCAGGACAATCCAACGCATCATCATCCCAGTCCGCTGCCCGCCGCGCCCCTTGACGGGCGTAGGCGTGGATGAGTCGGACCCGCACGGTGGCCTTGAAACCGTCGCCGAAGCGATCCATGCCGCCGGGACGTCCGCACGAGAACATCCACGATGCCGCATCGACAAGCCTGGCTGCGGAGGCATTATCGACGCCACCCGCACGTGCCAAGAGCTCGTTTCCGCCCCGTTCGTTGAGAAAGCTGGCCGGCAACGTCACCGCGAGCGACCCAACGAACGACAGACGGACGGGAGTTTCCCGCAACGCCCGCTGGGCCCGGGCGATCTTGCGGAAGTCGACCCAATACGGGGTGCTTTCGGCCTCTCGGATGAAGGCCACCAATTCGGGCAATGGGTCCTCAACCGTCTCGATCCCGTGATCGAGCGCATCATTGAACTGCTTGCGTCCCAATCCTTTCGGAAGTGTGCTCATCGCGGCGACGAGATCATCGGCCAGCGCGTCCCCCATTTTGGTATACGTACGAAAGGTGGCCAGCTGCGCCTCGGTAGGACGGGCCCCCACCCAGTCCAGGAAGCGCATCAACTCCCTGGACGGCACTCCACTGCGATCGAACACACGCCGCTCCAATGCCGTAACACTCGCCGAGGGCTCCATCGCTGGTGCGGTCACGGTCATGTTGTCGCTCCCTTGCCCATTCAAAAAATAGACCAATTGATCTGGTTTTGAGATATATGCTGCACCCCTCAGCCCGATTACACAAGAGGGCATTCATAATTCGGAGGTATCCGGTGACCGAGCGTCGCTCCCAGCCGCAACGCCGGGAAGAGACCACCCGAAAGTTGTTGGACGCCACCATCGAATCCATCATGGAGGTCGGCTACGCGGCCACTACGGTCCGCAACGTCACCGAACGCGCCGGCGTTTCGCTCGGCGCACGGAGCCATTTCTTCCCACGCCGCATCGATATGGTGATCGCCGCTCTTGATCAGCTCTGCGACGACCGGCTCACCGCCGCACGCGACGCGCTCGCGGATATCCCCACCGATGACGCCGCACGGCTTCGGGCGCTGCTGGACATGATGTGGCAGGACTACACAGGTACAAGCTTTGTCGCCGGCATGAAGCTGTGGGTAGCGGCAGCTGACGACCCGGAACTTCACGAGCACCTCGTCACCAGCACCCGGAAACTCAGCGAGGCATTGCTCAGTCTCTATATGGAGGCTGTTGGCACGGACCTGCTCCGCATCCCCGATATCGGCGAACGGCTGAGCATGGTCAACGATCTGCTCACCGGACACGCCTTCCGCCGAGCCTTTGAACCGCTCGACCAGCCTTCCCCCTCAATCGATTGGCCGAGCCTGCGTGGACAGTTGGAACATCTGATCCTCGGCTGACCGCGCCGAGGAATAGCCGGCGCAGGTCCGCCGTTCGTTTCGGCATGGCGACCAAACAGTTCGATCCGCATGCGCTTCTTGCCGATAGTCGTATCGGCGTCCTCGCGACCATCAAATCGAACGGAATACCGCAGCTCTCCCCCGTCACCCCGTTCTACGACCGCGACAACGGCGTCATCTACGTCTCGATGACGGATGGCCGTGCCAAGACCGTGAACCTTCGCCGCGATCCTCGCGCCGCATTAGAGGTCACCAGCTCGAACGGATGGGCCTGGGCTACCGCCGAGGGAGACGTCTCCCTGACCGGACCCGGCACCGATCCGCACGGACCAGAGATCGAGGCTCTCGTCGACTACTACCGCGGTGCGGCCGGTGAGCATCCCGACTGGGAGGAGTACCGATCGGTCATGGTGTCGGACCGACGCGTCCTCATGGCGTTGAAGGTCGAACGCGTGTACGGCGAGAAACTGCGCTGAGCCTCAGACCTGACCCGTCGCGTCGTAGACCCAGCTCATATCGGCGCGCGCGAAGTCTGTCATCCAGGACGCCGGCGCGAAGTTCGTCAACGCGCCCATATCCCAGTAGTCCTTCCACAGCGTGATCTTCCCGTCGACCACCCGGTGCACGGTGGTGAAGGGGAGCACCGCCCGCTCACCGGTCGACCAGGTCCAGGTCTCGGAATGCTCGTACATGACGTCTTGCCCGTCGGCCAGGAGGAGCCCGTCATGATTCTCGTAACCCTTCAGCGGCCCCAAACCGATCTTGAGTCGCTTGACGATGTCCTCCGGTCCGCGCGCTGCGGCAGCGGGACCAACCGGTACATCGAGATAGATGCAGTCTTCGTCTAGAAAAGTCTTGACCGCCTCCCAGTTCCTGTCCGAAAGCGCGAGCCACATACCGAGGACCACTGATGCTGATGACATCCCCATAACTTTCCTTCCCCCGAAGTGCAACGAGTCGAGATCCTACGATCTGCACACCCGGTGTGGGTCCGATACGGGCGATTAGGCTCGCCGCATGCACGTCGCCAAATCGATCCTTCTGTTCGCTGCGGCCGCGGTTCTGGAAATCGGTGGCGCCTGGCTCATCTGGCAAGGCGTGCGCCAACACCGCGGCTGGATCTGGGCGGGAATGGGTGTCATCGCGCTGGGTGCCTACGGATTCGTGGCGACCCTGCAGCCCGACGCTCATTTCGGCCGAATCCTGGCGGCCTACGGCGGTGTGTTCGTTGCGGGGTCACTGCTGTGGGGAATGGCACTGGACGGGTTCCGCCCGGATCGCTGGGATATCACCGGCGCACTCATCTGCCTGGTTGGGGTCGCGGTCATCATGTACATGCCCCGGGCCGCATGAGCACCGACCCACCCGACTCGCTGCGGCGGGAACTGGGCACCTTCGACGCCGTCATGATCGGGTTGGGCTCGATGATCGGCGCCGGAATCTTCGCCGCCTTAGCCCCCGCGGCCCAGTCGGCCGGTTCCGCCTTGCTCCTCGGCCTGGCGGTCGCCGCAGTGATCGCCTACTGCAATGCGACATCCTCGGCCCGACTGGCCGCGGTGTATCCGGTCTCAGGCGGAACCTATGTGTACGGCCGCGAACGTCTCGGCGAGTTCTGGGGATACCTCGCCGGATGGGGATTCGTCGTCGGGAAGACCGCATCCTGCGCGGCCATGGCATTGACGGTCGGCTTCTATGCGTGGCCGGCGCATGCACACGCCGTCGCGGTGGCGGCAGTGGTGGCACTGACCGCGATCAACTATGCGGGAGTACAGAAGTCGGCATGGGTAACGCGCGTCATTGTGGCGATGGTCTTGTCGGTGCTGGCCGCAATTGTGGTGACGGCATTCGGCTCCGACGGCATCCATTTCACAACGCTCGATATCACCGACGCGTCGATCGCCGGGGTTCTGCAGGCCGCCGGTCTGCTGTTCTTTGCATTCGCCGGGTATGCCCGCATCGCGACCTTGGGCGAGGAGGTTCGCGACCCCGCACGCACCATCCCCCGTGCCATCCCAATTGCGTTGGGGATCGCGCTGTTCGTCTATGCCGTTGTCGCCGTGGCAGTGTTGACGACGCTGGGACCGCTGCGGTTGGCGACATCCGCGGCTCCCCTACTCGATACCGTCACTGCGGCAGGCGTGCAATGGATGGAGCCGGTCGTGCGGATCGGTGCCGTCGTGGCGGCCGTGGGCTCGCTGCTGGCTCTCATCCTGGGAGTGTCACGCACCACCTTCGCGATGGCACGTGATCGCCATCTGCCTCATGTGCTGGCGACGGTACATCCCAAATACGGAGTGCCGTACCGTGCCGAACTTGTTGTAGGTCTTGTGGTTTCGATTCTGGCGGCTACTGCCGATCTGCGCGGAGCGATCGGATTCTCGTCCTTCGCGGTGCTGATCTACTACGCGGTGGCCAATGCGTCGGCGTGGACGCTCTCCCCTGCCGAGGGACGACCGCCGCGCATCGTTCCAGCGCTCGGCCTCCTCGGGTGTGTGGTCGTCGCCCTGGCGCTGCCGCTGCCGTCGATAGTCTGGGGTACCGCCGTATTGGCGTTGGGCGTCGTCGCCTACGCCCTCCGTCGCATCAGTGACCCGGATAGGCGTGGATGAGGGCGGTGTCGAGCTTCGGAACCGCATGGGTCAGTTCGTGTTCGGCGCCATGGGCGATGCGGTGCGCCTCGGCAAGGCTGATATCCGGGTCGATATCGAGCTCGGCATCCGCATGTAGACGATGTCCAATCCACCGCAACCGCACGCTCCGCACGGTCCTCACCCCGGGCTGAGCCGCCAGCGCCGCTTCGGCAGCCTCCACCAACACCGGATCTACACCGTCCATCAACCGCCGGAACACATCTCGCACTGCCGTACGCAGTACTACGAGAATCGCAGCGGTAATCACCAGCCCAATAATCGGGTCTGCCAACGGATAACCGAGCGCCACGCCGCCTGCGCCCAGTACCACCGCCAGTGAGGTGAATCCATCCGTACGAGCGTGCATACCATCGGCAACAAGTGCGGCCGAGCCGATCCGGCGGCCCACCCGGATCCGGTAGATGGCGACAAGTTCGTTCCCGATGAAGCCGACAACACCCGCCGCCGCCACCCAGCCCAGTTGGCCGATCTGCACCGGATGGATGAGACGCATTACCGCCTCATAGCCGGCCACCGCGGCCGACAGCGCGATCATCGATACGACAAACAGGCCCGCCAAATCCTCGGCACGCCCAAGTCCATAGGTGTAGCGCTTGGTCGCCGCGCGCGTTCCCAGCGCGAAGGCTATCCAGAGGGGAACCGCGGTGAGCGCATCGGAGAAGTTGTGGATGGTATCGGCCGCGAGCGCCACAGAGCCGGATACCACCACGATGACCACCTGAAACGCGGCCGTCAACAACAGTGCCACCAGGCTGATCTTGACGGCTCGAATCCCGGCCGCGCTGGAGCTCAACGCGTCGTCGATACTGTCGGAGGCGTCATGGCTGTGCGGGGAGACGATCTCCGCGAGCATTCCCCTCAGACCGACGGCATGATGGTGCTCATGGTCATGGTGATCATGATGCGCAGGCGCATTGCGGGTATGACTCATTGTTTGCCAACTTGTCTCGCGGCGCCAATGGTCCGCAGCGGCACGTCAGAGCGGTGATGCGGCGGGACTCCCTGACCTGCATGCTCGGCGTTGTAGACCGCGTCCGTCACCAGCTGCTCGACATGTTCGTTCTCGAGGCTGTAGTAGACGGTGGTGCCATCGCGACGGGTCCGGACCAGCCTGGCCATCCGCAACTTGGCCAAGTGCTGCGATACAGACGGCGCCGGCTTGCCGACGCTATCGGCCAGCTCATTGACCGACAGCTCACCGCCGGTAAGTGCCCATAACACCCGGACCCGGGTGGTATCGGCCAGCATTCGGAACACCTCAACGACCAACCCGACCTGTTCGTCGCCCAGCGCCGACCTATCAGCATTCAAACGCCCCATCGCGGACGCTCCTTATCGCATATCTGCATTGATACGCAGATAATAGACCATAGGTGAGGGTTAATGCTCGCAGCAGCCGCATTCCTCGCCGTCGGCCTTCGCCGATTCCGCAGTAAGGGTTGGTGCACAGCATGATTCGCCCTTCCAGGCGTTCATGCCTTCACGGACCGCGATGGCCGCAATGACCAGGGCCGCGATTGGGTCGGCCCATGACCACCCGAACAGGGTGTTGACGAGCAGCCCCACCAGCAGCACCGCGGAGAGATAGGTACACAGCAGCGTCTGCTTGGAATCCGCCACCGCCGAGAGTGACCCCAGCTCGCGGCCGGCCCGGCGCTGCGCCCACGACAGCACCGGCATGACCGCCAGGCTGACCGCGGCCAGCACGATCCCGATCGTCGAATGCCGGGCCTCACCGAATCCGGTCAGCGACCGGATCGACTCCACCGTCACATAGGCGGCAAGCGCAAAGAACGAGAACGCGATCACCCGAAGCGCGGCCTTCTCGCGCGTTTCCGGATTCTTGGCATTGAACTGCCATGCCACGGCCGCGGCCGAGGACACCTCGATGACCGAATCCAAGCCGAAACCGATCAGGGCCGTCGAGGACACCCGAGACCCCTCGGTGAGGGCGACGACCGCTTCTATGACGTTGTAGGTGATGGTCGCCGCGACGAAAAGTCGAATCCGCCCCCCGAGCACGTCTCGACGCTGCGTAGTCAGCACCATCAGCAGCAATCCTCGTCAGCCGGGCAGCAGGACGGATCCACCGCAAGCACCAGGTCAACAAGGTCGCCGAGAGCATGAGCTATCCGCTCATCGGCCAGCTCGTAGCGGGTGCGCCGGCCCTCGGGAATGGCAACGACCAACCCGCAACCGCGAAGACAGGCAAGGTGATTCGAGGTGATCTGTCGAGATACCCCAACCTCCTCGGCAAGCTCCGAGGGATATCCGGGCCGCGATCGCAGACTTAACAGAATCGCGGTACGCGTCGGATCCGACAACGCGCACCCGAACCTCGTCAAGGCATCGCGATGAACCAACGTCTCCATGAATCCAGATAGTACATCCAAACCTGTATTCAGATCCAGCTGTACTAACCGGCGATGCCGACCTCGCCATGGCTGATGGCCGTCGCCTTCTCCCCCGCCCGCAGGAAACTTCCGGTCCGTCGCGTGCCCAGCACGCCGGTAGGTTGTCCGTCGACAACGACCATCCGGCCACCGATCAGCACCGCGCTGACGGTTGCGTCGTTGCGATTGACCATCCGCGACAGGCCCCCGTACGCATCGACGGACTGCTCGGCGTACTCGGTGAGCGTTCCGTCGAGCTTCTCCGGATCGACCACGAAAAGGTCTGCGCGGTCACCGATCCGGAGGTGGCCGGCATCGATCTGGTACCAATCCGCGAGCTCACCGGTCAGCCGGTGCACGGCCTGTTCGATGGTCATGAACGGCTGCCCGGCCAGCTGCGCCTCACGCACGTGACGTAACAGCCGAAGCCCGAAGTTGTAGAAGGCCATATTCCGCAGATGGGCGCCGGCGTCGGAAAAGCCGATCTGAATACCGGGATCCCGCGCCAGCTGTTTGAGCACCTCGGGGCGATGGTTCGAAATCGTGGTCCGCCAGCGAATGGCCGTGCCGTGTTCGAGCACCAGATCGAGGAACGCGTCGACCGGGTGCAGGCCACCGCGATCCACGCCGACCTGTCCGAAGGACTTGCCGACCACCGACTCGTCGGGGCACGCGACGATCTCGGCATCGAAAAAGTCTCTGTGCCAAACCCTTACGCCGAACTTACTCTCGTACTCCTTCCGAAATCGGCGGCGGTACTTCTCGTCGCGCAGCAGCTCATTGCGCTCGACCTCGGTGCGCAGGTGCAGCGCCGCGGCCCCCGCACCGAACTCTTCGAATATCACCAGATCGATACCGTCGGCGTATACCTCGAACGGCACGGGCAGATGCTGCCAGCGGAAGTTGCCACCCAGCCTGTTCACCACCTTGGCGACCGGCCCCATCGCCCGGATCGCATACGGGTTGGCCTTGATATCGGCAGCCGAGAGCAGGGACGTCGACAGTCGCTTGCGCAGGATGCCCAACGACTGGACGGCCTGCGACAGCACATTTAACGGATTGTTGATATCCGGCCCGGACTGCAGTGCCCGATTCCTTTGGCGTAGCTGAGCTTTCAGCTTACGCAACTCGCGCGGCTTGGCATACGTGGAAGGCAACGTCCTGGACCGGCATACGTCGCCGTCAAGTTTGTCGAACAACAGCTGCTGAGACGACATACCGACAAATCCGGCGTCCAGCGCCTCGGTCAGCCACCGGTCCATCTGCGCCTGCTCACTGGGTGTGGGTCGTTCGGTTTTGCGGGTAGCGCGGTCCAGCCCCATCACCGCCGCACGCATATCCGAATGCCCCAGGAAGGTAGCAATATTCGGCCCGAGCGGTAGCGACTCCAAGGCGGCAATGTATTCACGCGCATTCGTCCATGTCTTATTCCGGTCGACGGCCCCGATCACGTGATCGCGCGGTATCGCCTCCACCCTGCCGAAGATGTCTCCGGCGTCGATACCGTTGACATGCACGACAGACAGCGAGCAGGAACCGAGCAACACCGTCGTCACACCATGCCGAACCGACTCAGACAGTGCCGGTGCCGCCAGCACCTCGACGTCGTAATGCGTATGGACGTCTACGAGTCCCGGGAGCACCCATTTCCCGGTGGCATTGATGATGTTAGGACAGTTCGTCTCATCAAGGTCATCGGCCGAGATCACGGTGATATGACCATCCTTGATGCCGATATTCCGGACGGCGGACGCGGCACCCGTCCCGTCGAACCATCGCCCGCTTCGTATCACCGTGTCGAACCGGGCGTCGCTATGGACAGTCATCTCAATTTCCTGCCTGTTCTCGGAATATGGCTATTTCACGGGCGCAATGCGAAGCGCCGGTAAGACATAACGGCGGAAATGTCGGCGCAACGAGGCCGGGTCATCCGGGTCAATGCAGTTTCCAGGGACACTCCCCAGGCTGATCATCACGCGGGCGATCCACTCGCTGGCTTCCTCGACTTCGGTACGGGCATGGATCTCTCCGGCGTCACGGGCCGCCTCCACATATGGCCGCCAGAACCCGGCGAGATCAGGCACCAGGCCCTGCACGCCCGCGCCCGCGCATGCCGCGAACTCCTCGGGCTCGCGCACACGCAACCGCATGAGCAGGGTGCCGGGATCGTCATATGCGCGGCGGCCGATCTTGACGCCTGCCACCAGCTGCGCCTCGAATCCCTCGATTGCCGATAACTCGGCGGCGGACTGTGCCCAGCTGATCTCGATCAGCCGGATGATCGCCGCACCCACCAGCGTCTGCTTGTCCGGAAAATGGCGATACAGCCAGGAGCGGGAAACCCCCGCTTCCTCGGCCACATCGGTCATCGTGGACGCGCGAATACCCTTGTCGGCGAGGAGTTTTTCGGTGGCATCCAGCAGTCGCGCGGTCACCGAATCGCCATCGGCCTCAGCTATCGAGCCTTCGTCGAACACCGCAGTCATGCCCTCAATGTAGACAAGACGTGGACACATTTCAAGATCTGTGTACACTCCGAATGCACAGATTTACGGAACTGTTCACAGGCGACCGCACCGCCGCGGCCGTACCTCAAGGAGTGCCATGACCCGACCCCATACCGCGATCATCGGTGCCGGCATCAGCGGACTCACCTCCGCGAAGATGCTGTCCGATTACGGAATTCCCCACACATGCTTCGAGACATCGGACCGGATCGGCGGAAACTGGGCATTCGGCAATCCCAACGGCCACAGCAGCGCCTACCGCTCCCTACACATCGATACCTCGCGGCATCAGCTCTCGTTCCGTGACTTCCCGATGCCCGACAGCTACCCACATTTTCCCCATCACACACTCATCAAGCAGTACCTCGAGGACTATGCGACAGCCTTCGATCTCAAGCGCGATATCGAGTTCCAGAACGGCATCGTCCACGCCGAGCAGCTTCCGGACGGCGGATGGGAACTACTGACACAGACCGGCGAACGTCGAATGTTCGACCTACTCGTCGTCGCCAATGGGCATCATTGGGACCCCAGGTATCCCGACTTTCCGGGCACGTTCACCGGCACCACACTCCACTCGCACCATTACATCGATCCGCGCACTCCCCTGGACTTCATGGACAAGAGAATCCTCGTAGTCGGTCTCGGTAACAGCGCGGCGGACATAGCGGTTGAGCTGTCCTCACGGGCCACCGGAAACACCGTCACCCTCTCTACCCGGTCGGGTGCCTGGATCGTCCCCAAGTACGTCGCCGGGCAGCCCGCCGATAAGTATTTCCGCACCAGCCCGCACATCCCGATGTCGTGGCAGCGCAAGCTGTTTCAGATGATGCAACCGCTCATGTCCGGACGGCCGGAACAGCTGGGGCTGCCGGTGCCGAATCACAAATTCGGCGAGGCACACTTCACTCAATCCGTGGAACTCCCTTTGCGACTTGGGTCGGGCGACATCATTCCCAAGCCCAACATCAGCCGCCTGGACGGTGACACCGTGCACTTCGAGGACGGCACATCCGCCGACTTCGACGTGATCATCTGCGCGACCGGATACAACATCACGTTCCCGTTCTTCGACCCGGACCTCGTCAGCGCGCCGGGGAATCGGATCGACTTGTACAAGCGAATGTTCAAACCCGGCCTTGATGACTTGATCTTTGTCGGCCTGGCACAGGCGGTTCCGTCGTTGTTCCCGTTCGTCGAATGTCAGGCGCGGCTGGTGGGCGCCTATGCCGCGGGTAAGTATCGGCTGCCCTCGGTCGACGAGATGCACGACGTGATCGAGGCAGAACATCGCAAGTACACCGGGCACATGCTGGATCGCCCACGGCATACCCAACAGTTGGATTACTTCCTCTACGAACACGATATGAGAACCAAGGAGATTCCCCGCGGATTCGCGCGGGCGGGAGGTGCGGCATGAACCGCCAGAACATCCGATTCAGCAGCCACGGAATCGACTGTGCCGCATGGCTGTACCATGCGGAAACATCCGAGGAATCGGCGCCCGTCGTGGTGATGGCACATGGAGTGGGCGGCACCAAGGACTCGGGACTGGAGCCGTTCGCCGAGCGGCTAGCCGAGGCGGGCATGCACGCGCTCGCATTCGACTATCGTGGCTTTGGGTCCTCCGACGGCTTTCCCCGTCAACAGGTTTCGTTCAGCCATCAGATCGGCGACTATCACGCCGCGGTGAGCACGGCCGCCCGCCTTCCCGGCGTCGATCCGACGCGAATTGTCCTGTGGGGTGTATCCCTGGCCGGTGGTCATGTACTGGCGGTTGCCGGTTCGCGTAACGACGTGGCCGCCGTCGTGTCGGTTACTCCACTGGTGGACGGCATCGCAGCGGCACGATCCGCAATGAGCGAGCACAGCGGCGCCACACTGCTGCGTTCTGCGCTGGCCGGGATTCGCAGCCGGGTGGGTCGCGAGCAGCGCACCATCCCCATCGTCGGACGTCCGGGCGAGCTGGCGGCCCTAACCTCGGACGGGTTCTACGAGGCGCATATGGCGATCGCCGGCCCCACGTGGCGCAATGAGATCGACGCGACGGTGGGCACTCAGCTCGCTTCGTACCGTCCCACCCGATATGCCGCGCGCATCAACTGCCCCACCCTGGTACAGATCGCCGACTTCGATCGGGCCGCGCCGCCGCATGCCGCCGCGAAGGCCGCATTCAAGGCACGCGCGGAAGTGCGCCACTACCCGTGCGATCACTTCGGCGTCTATCAAGGCCAGGAGTATTTCGATTCCGTCGTTTCACACCAAATCGGCTTTCTAACACGTCATCTGGGCGTCAAGTCTGCGTCGTTGACCGAAACAGTCCATGGCTGAGACCATTCAGCAGCTGGTCCGCGCCCGCGCCAACGATGACAACACCGCTCTGGTCTATCGGAGTCGGAAGTGGACCTGGCGTGAATACGTGACACAGGCGTCCCGCCAGGCGACTGCACTGATACAGATGGCCGATCCAGATCGTCCGCTGCACATTGGCACCCTGCTGGGCAATACACCCGCGATGGCTATCGCGGTGGCCGCCGCCGCCCAGGGTGGATACATCCTGTGTGCCATCAACAACACCCGCCGCGGCGACGGGCTGCTGCGTGATATCCGCAAGGCGGATGTGCAGATCCTGCTCGTCGACGATGACCATCTACATCTGCTGGAGTCATTGGACCTCGCGGACGTTCGGGTGATCAACATCGACGGTGCGGATTGGCATGCACAGGTATCTATGGCCGGTGAGCTGCGACCCTACCGGACTGCCGAGGCCTCCGATCCGTTCATGATGATCTTCACCTCCGGGACGAGTGGTGATCCGAAAGCCGTTCTGGTGACGCATATGACGGTTCTCATCGCGGCCCAATCCCTGGTCGCCCGGTTCTCGCTTTCCCCTGCCGACGTCTGTTATGTCTCGATGCCACTGTTTCATTCGAATGCCGTTCTGGCGGGATGGGGGGTTGCAGTCGCGGCGGGAGCCACGCTAGCCCCCGTGAAGTTCTCGGCATCACGCTTCCTCACCGACATCCGGGAGGTAGGCGCAACCTACATGAATTACGTAGGCAAGCCGCTCGCGTACGTACTGGCCACCGAGGCACGGGCGGACGATGCATCTAACCCACTGCGGGTGGCATTCGGAAACGAGGCTTCCGAACACGACATCGCCGAGTTCGCACGACGATTCGATGTCACGGTGTACGACGGATTCGGATCGACAGAGAACGCTGTCATCATCACCCGGGAGGAGGGCACCCCCACCGGATCCATCGGTAAGGGGTTCCCCGGGGTCGCGATCTACGACCCCGACTCGCTGACCGATTGTGCCGTGGCCGAATTCGACGTGCATGGGATCTTGGTGAACGCCGACACCGCGGTCGGCGAGTTGGTGAATACCCAAGGAGCGGGCTTCTTTTCCGGGTACTACAACGACGAGGATGCCACCGGTGAACGCATGCGCCACGGCATGTATTGGTCGGGTGACCTTGCCTATCGGGACGCCGATGGCTGGATCTACCTTGCCGGACGGACAAGCGACTGGATGCGAATAGGCGGCGAGAACCTGGCCGCCGCACCCATCGAGCGCATCCTGCAACGACATCCTGCAGTAAGCCAGGTGGCCGTGTACGCCATTCGCGGTGCGCACGGCAGCGACGAAGTGACCGCCGCGCTGGTATTGCGGGATTCGTTCACTCCTTTGGAGCTCACTGAATTTCTTGCCGCGCAGGAGGATCTGCCCGGGGTCGGCTGGCCCCGGCACGTCCGCGTGGCGAAGAGCCTTCCCTGCACAGCCACCAACAAGATCCTCAAACGCGCACTGGTTTCGGCAGGTCTTGACGCAGGAGACGACGAGCTGTGGCGCCGGGAGGAACGTGGTGCGGAGTACTACCCCCTCGAGGCACTGTTACCAGAGTGACTAAAGGTGTTTGCTAAATCCCTTGCCCGGGTGACCCTCTCGCAGTAGTGTCGAACGTATGTTCGATGCACTGGAGGATCCCGCTCTGATCGACGTGATCACCGTATCTCAGCGCGCCGAAGCCCAACACGCTTCACGTCGGCTCTCGGCGATTGGGGTTTTGGTGGATCGTCATGCCGATCCCGATCGGGAGGATCCGCGGGATCGGTTCGCGGTGGACCGCTGGGATGAGGTGGCCGCACAAGTGGCCGCCGCTCAGGGCATCACCCACGCGTTGGCCTCCCACCAGATGCGCTATGCCTATGTGCTGCGGCACCGCCTGCGCGCCGTGGCCGAGCGATTCGCCGCCGGAGACATCGACTTTCGCACCGTTGCCCTGATCATCGGACGCACCGAACTCCTCGAAGACGACGCCCTGGTCGCCGCCGTCGATGCCGCGATCGTGGCCGCCCTACCGCGCTGGGAGCGCTGGTCGGTCAAACGGATCACCGCGGCCCTGGACGCCCTGATCTACCGCCACGACCGTGATGCGCTGCGCCGCACCAAAACCGCCACCGATGACCGGCACCTCGAGATACGGCCCCTGGACACGGGCGATCCACTCGCCGAAATCTGGGGCGTGCTGCAGACCCCGCACGCCGTCGCCCTCGATAAACGCCTCGATCAACTCACCGCCACCGTCTGCCCCGCCGACCCACGCACCAAAGCCCAGCTGCGTGCCGATGCCATCGGCGCCCTAACCCAAGGCCTCGATCGGATGCGATGCACCTGCACCGACACCGACTGCACTGGACGCGCCGTCGCCGACACCCAGGTCATCGTGCACATGGTGGCCAACCAAGACACCCTGCAAGACCCCGAAAACCTTGAACCGGCCCAGATGTCCGGGTTCGGGGTGATCAACAGCACCCAAGCCCGCCAGATCGCCACCCAACCCGGCACGCGAATCCACACCCTGCACGCCCAGAACACCGACCGGTACCGGCCCACCCGCACACTGGACACCTTTGTGCGCTGCCGCGATCAGCTGTGCCGCTTCCCCGGCTGCGCACACCCCGCCGAAAACACTGACCTGGACCACAGCATCGCCTACGCCGACGGCGGACGTACCGAGGCCGAAAACCTCAAAGCGCTATGCCGCAAACATCACATGCTCAAAACCTTCTGCGGCTGGCGTGAAATCCAAGAACCCGACGGCACCATCATCTGGAAAGCACCCACCGGACACACCTACCCCACCACCCCCGCCGGCGGGCTGCTCTTCACCAACCTCACCCGAGACCGCACCCGCACACAAGACCGCCAACGACGCCGCACCACAGAACGAAACCTCAACCGAAAAAGCCGATCACAACGCCAAACCACACAAGCCACCCACACACAAGCCAACCCGCCACCGTTCTAACCGGCGAGGTAACGCGTCAGCATCGCGACCAGTTCATTCTGAAAGCCCGCAACGTCAATGGGCTTCGGTGCCGCCATCAGGTGGTGTACCAGCAGTTCGATTGTTGTGACGACGAGCCTCGCAGCCACATCTTTGTCATCGACGTTCACGTCGGGGTACTGATCGAGGAGTCGCCGCATGTCATCCGTGGCGGCGTGTTGCACCTCGGCCACTTTGTCCATGAGCTCGCGAGAGCGCGGCGCCTGCTCGAGAAGAACTCTGAGAAACTCGGGATCCTGTCGATGGTTGGTGATCGCCGTCTCGACGATGGCGCGGATAACGCCTGCCACCGAGCCGGGCGTCCCGGCTTGCTCGCGTTCGCTCGCCGCGGCGATTCCCGCGTCGAGGTGACGGGCCGCCAGCTCCACCACGATCGAGTCCTTGTTCGGGTAGTACTGATACAGCGATCCAACGGAGATATCGGCCCACTCCGCAATGCGATTGGTCGTCCCGCGGGCGTACCCGTACTTGGTGAAAACCTGGACAGCGGCATCGAGAATGCGGTCACGGGTGCGTTCGGACCGACGCTGACGCGGCGCTCGGCGTGGTTGAAGCTGATGCTGATTCGTCGGCACGACACCCTCCTACTCGCTCGATGCGAAGTCAGCGTAGATCACGGAGCACGTCCAAACGGGGCCTCCCATCCACTCCTGCAAGGCTCCAAACGCGAGTAGCTCCGCTACGACGACACGGCCCAGCTGGCATAGGCCTTCCACTCAAACGCGAGTAGCGATACACCTCACCAGAAGTCGATAATTAGCCTCCTAGCTGCATAAATAGCGCACCCTGCAGCGAGTTGACCGTTCACTAGAGCTCATTTTTGGGAGGAACGCAGATGACCGGACACCTATGGTTCGCCTCTCCACCGGAAGTGCACTCCGCGCTGATATCGGCGGGGCCCGGTACTGGACCTCTGCTCGCGACCTCCAACGCGTGCCACGCGTTGAGCATCGAATACCGAATCGCCGCAACCGAACTCCAGGAACTTCTGTCCGCGGTACGCGCTGGTATATGGGAGGGACCAAGCGCTGAACTATGCGTCGCTGCGCACCGGCCGTACGTGGGCTGGCTCCAGAATGCGGCGAACGTCAGTGCGGTTAAGGCCGCACTGATGGAGCAGGCGGCCACCGCCTACACCAGCGCATCGGCGGAGATACCCACCATGGGAGAACTCGCGCTCAACCATGCCACCCATATCGCCCTGGTAAGTACGAATTTCTTTGGTATCAACACCATCCCCATCGCCGTTAATGAGGCCGACTACGTGCGCATGTGGATCCAGGCTGCCACCGCCATGTCTGTTTACGACGGCATCTCCAGCGCAGCTCATACCGCGGCACCGCGGCTGCCCCCCGCCCTACCGATACTGAACGCCGGGCCTAGCGGCGTCAACGCTTTCGGAAATTCCTTGCAGCGCAACGAACCTACCCTGCTTTCACTCCTCGAAGACATTCTCAAGAAGCTGGTACCACGCGAACTCGCCGACCTCATCGAGGAACTTACCAAGCTCGATCTCCAACGGCTCCTGGCCTTACTGGTCACCAATCCGGCCGCCGCACTGAAGGTACTCGCACCGCTGATCACGGCACTACTTGGATTCGGACAGTTCTTCAGCATCAGCGTCATGCTGTGGACATTGCAGATAGGTTCTGCACTAGTCCTTTTCGCCCCGGCCATCGCCCTCCCCCTCGCCATTGCGTTGGCCGACACAAACCGACTCATTCCGATCAACGACCCCGCGCCGAAATCGCTACCCACCAACGGAGTTGGCCCTCCCACCTCGCGCTATCCGCTGGAAATGAGCCCCGGAACCTCAACCGCCACGCCCACAGCCCCTGCCGCACCGACGTCGACCGTCACGACAACGACCTCGCCTGGAGCGCCCACGACGGCCGGCACCGCCGCTCCATCCGGCTTTCTGCCCTACGCCGTCCTCGCTGCAGGCCCAGAACCTCCCAGCGGCCCGAACATCACTGAAGGATCCAAGACCCGGACTCCATCCGTGGTGGATGCCTCCGTATGCACAGGTGCCACACGGGATATATCAAAGGACGCCAGACGGCGGAAGCGTAAGCAGCAGAACGTCATCACAGCGTCTCGGATGTACGTCCGCGAGTTCCTGGACGAGCCGAAAGCTCCAGACCCCGTCGCTCACCCTGTCACACCGACCTCCCGTTTCGGCGCGAGTGTGTGGGCCCGTACCGGCGTCGTTGACAAAGACCTGACCCGTGCGCGCGGACTCGTAGAGCGCGAGTCACCGACAATCGCCGAACGGATTTCTTCGCAGCCCCTCATTCCCGGCAGCTGGCCGGACCACGACACGGAACGATAAGGAAACTCGCCATGACACCTCTCGCCTCGCGCCTGTCGGACCTGGTTTCAGACGTCCTGTTCACCACCGCGCGCATCAGCGAAGTCAGCGAACTATCAACGTGTTTCGTCAAAGTCCGACTCGCCAGCGAGGCGTTCCGGCGCACACAGTGGATACCTGGAGACAAGCTGCAGATACGACCGCAACGCGGGTCGTTACGAATGCGTGCCTACACACCCATCAATTGGGACCGCCGTGCCGGCAGCACCGATTTGATCGCGTTCAGGCATGGCGACGGCCCCGGCGCCCGCTGGTTCGAGGACGCTGCCGTCGGCACGGATTGCGATGTGTTCGGACCGAGCCGCTCGCTTGACCTGTCGGATGTGGCCCCCTCGGCGGTCTTTGTCGGAGACGAGACCAGCGTGGCCCTTGCGCACGCTCTGCACAGTGTCAACCCGGCGGACCGATATCTCTACGAGACAACGGATCCCAGTGCCCTGATGGCGGTATTAACCGCCCTCGGACTCGCCGAGAACGTCAAGGTCATGGACAAGTCCGACAATCACGATGCCTTGCTTCAGCTCATCATCGAATCGGTGCAGTCCCCTGGCGAGCCCAGCGACCTAATCGTCAGCGGTGATGCAGCCACCGTCAGCGCGGTTCGGCGCGGCGCACGCCGATGGGGTGACTACAGACCGCAGATCAAGGCCCGCGCGTACTGGGCCCATGGGCGCACGGGGTTGAGCTGATATGAACTCCCTGGAGACACCGAAGGTAGTCGGCGTTCTGGAGCGGCTCTTCGGCGAAGCCGAGACCACCGATCGGTCCGCGATCGCCGAGCTGCTCGACAACACCGAACCCGGGGCCGATCCCGTAGCCACCGCACTCGACGCCGAAGTGAGTGACTACAAAGAGTTCTACCACCGTTCGGTTCAGAATTTTCTTTGCGTATCACCGGTTTTCGGTAGGTTTCTCTATATCTGCGGGCGGGCGGTCAACGCCACGCGCATCGTCGAATTCGGCACGTCGTTCGGCGTCTCCACCATTCACCTTGCGTGCGCGGTCCGGGACAACGGCGGCGGGTTGGTCGTAGGCACCGAGCTCGAGCAGGCCAAGGCCACGCGCGCATACGGGCACTTGAAGGAGGCGGGCGTCGACGATCTGGTTGATATCCGCGTCGGCGACGCCCTGGACATGCTGAGTGGCGGCGTTGGCGGGGCAATCGATCTGGTCCATCTCGATGGCGCAATGAGCTTGTATCGGCCGGTGCTGCAACTGCTGGAGCCACACCTGCGGCCGAATGCACTCATAGTCGCCGAGAACGCCACCCCCGACTATCTCGACTACATCGAGGACATCGCGACGCCCTACGTGTCGCTGCCGCTGCCGTTCCGGGACGTGCGCGGCAACGAACTCACAGTTTTCACGGGGTGAAAGCGCGTCAGCGTCCCCAGGTGTCTTCCAGCATGCGCGGTTTGGAGGCCTGGTAGCCGCCGATACCAAGCACGGTGATCGCGACAAGCAGGAGCCCGAACGGCGCATACCAACTGCCGGTCACGTCGTGCAGCACGCCGAACAGCACCGGGCCCAGGCATGCGACGGCATACCCAACCCCCTGGGTGAAACCGGACAGAGCCGCGGAACCGGCCGCGGTGCGGGTACGCAAGTTCACCAGCGTCAGCCCCAGCGGGAAGGTGGACGGCCCGAAGCCGAGCGCGATCACCCACACCGCAGTCGCGGTCATCGGCAGGAACAACAGGCCACCGAATCCGATAAGGAAGCAGACAAGGCAGGCCGCGACGACCGGGAACGGGTTGCGCATGCGAGCAGCCAACGGCGGGATTGCCAGCGTGCCAACGAATCCCACAGCAGAGAACAAGGCCACCATCACCCCGCCAAGTGAAGCGCTGCCACCAGCCGAGGTCAATATCGCCGGGATCCAGGTGAACATCGAATAGGTGACAAGGGAGGTCATACCGAACATGCCGGCCATGCCCCAGGCCAAGGGTGAACGCCAAACTTGGCCCACGGCAGACGAATCCGCGTGCGGTTCGGCAGAGTGGTCAGCGACATCATGACCACGGCGTGCGATGACGACACCGATCCACGGCAGCAGGGCCGCCACCGGAACGATCAACCAGGCGGCCAGCGAGAATCGCCACCCGTAGGCATTGGCGAGCGGAACCGCAGTCAATGCCGGAATGGTGGTTCCGATCTGCAGCACCGTCAAGTAGGAGGCGCTCATCAGGGCGACGCGGTGCGAGAAGTACCGCTTGACCAACGGTGGGATCACCACGTTGCCGATGCCCATGCCAAGCAGCGCCACGCAGGACAGCACGAGGAGCCCGCCGGTCGAGTTCATCGCGGGCCGGGCCGCCATACCGATGACGGTGGCCACCACGGCGGCCAACGTCGTGCGCTCCAGACCGAACCGCTCGGTCAGCGCGGGTGTCACCAGTCCAGCGACCGCGAACATGGCCGTCGGCAGCATCCCGAACACACCGATCACCGCGGAGCCGAACCCGATTTCCCGCGAGATCTCGGTCAGCAGCGGAGTCAGCGAGGTGACCGCGGACCGCAGGCACAACGCGAACAGCAGGATCGCAACCAGCACCATCAGGCGCCCACGGCGCAGCGCGGCAGCCGATACGGCCCGCATCGAATCGTGCGAGTCGGTTCGGGTGGTGTGCGCGGTCGTGGTCAACGTTCCTCCTCTAAGCAACTCGGCAAATCATAGGATGAATGGATGAATAGGTACAACGTGATTTCCGCCGCACGCTACGATGGGCCGTCATGCAGCCGGTCCGTCGCCAAACACTGATTGGCCAGGTCACCGAGCAACTCCGCGAGGAGATTCTGTCGGGACGCTGGGCCGTCGGCGCGCGCATCCCCACTGAACCCGAATTGTGCGAGCTCACCGGGACCTCCCGCAACACAATTAGGGAGGCCGTCCAGGCCCTGGCGCACGCCGGGATGCTGGAACGACGCCAGGGCTCCGGCACCTACGTGCTGTCGGTGGGCGGCAGCGGCTCGGCCATCGGCGACTATTTCGCCGCCGCCAACGACCGCGACCTCATCGAACTACGACAGACCCTCGAAGTGACCGCAGCCGGCCTCGCCGCACAGCGACGTGATGAGGATGACATCGAGCACCTGCGCGCCTTGCTGCGGCGGCGCAACGAATTATGGGCGCCCAGCCAGGTCGCACCCCAGCTCGTCGAGGACGCCATCTCCACCGATATCGCGGTTCACCGGGCCGTGGTCGCCGCCAGCCACAATGCCCTCTACCTGGAGCTTTACGATTCGCTACTGGGGTTGATGGACCATTACATGCGCGGCAACCCGATCGGCGCGGAATGCTCGTTCGAGCACGAACACACCAAGCTCGTGGAGTCCGTTATCGCGGGCGATATCGATGCCGCCAAGGCCGCCACCGAGCAGCTCTTCACCGAGCTGAGCCTGCGCCGCCGGAACTTTCCTCACCATCCACACGACTAGCTGAACGTGAAGATCGTCATTCCGGCAGCGGTCGCGCTGTCACTGCTCGCGGGCTGTTCGGCGCATGAGCCCGTACCGTCCACCCAGGCCTCCGAGGTAACCATTACCGACCAGTGGGCCAAGTCGGCCCCAGACGGATCCATGACCTCCGTGTTCGGCACCGTGCACAACACCGGGACAGGTGAGGCACGCATCGTGTCCGCCACCTCGCCCGCCGCGAGCTCGGTGGAACTGCACGAGGTAACGGCCGACGGAAAGATGCGCCCCAAGGAGGGCGGGGTCGCCATTCCCGCCAACGGCGAACACAAGCTGACCCCCGGTGGCGATCACGTCATGCTCATGGGACTGACCGCCCCCCTACGCCCGGGCCAGGACGTCGTCATCACGCTGGCCTTCCAAGATGGCTCGACCAAGCCCCTCACCGCGCAGATCCGGGACTTCGCGGGCGGTAACGAGAACTACCAGCCCTGAGCATGACGCGCCGTTCATTCTCCCGACGGGGACTCATCGTCGGCGGTGGCGCCGCAGCCGCCCTGACCGCAGGCGCCGGATTGTCGGCGTGGTCGGCCCAGTCCGAAGCGGCACGCGCGCAGAGCGCGCCCGCAGTCGAACCGTTCTACGGCGAGCACCAGGCCGGGATCACCACCTCGCCGCAATCGCACGCACTGTTCCTCGCGCTGGATCTGCTGCCCGCGCCGGAGCAGACAGCACGCGAGAATCTACGGTCGGTCTTGCGTCTGTGGACCACCGATGCGGCCAGGCTCACCCAGGGGCTGCCCGCGCTGGCCGATACCGAGCCGGAATTAGCCACGCCCACAGCACGATTGACGGTCACCGCGGGTCTTGGCCCCTCGGCGTTCACCAAGGCCGGCCTCGCCGACAAGTGTCCGACCTCGGCGAGTGACTTCCCCACCTTCTCCACCGACCGGCTCGACAAGCGTTGGTGTGGAGGGGACCTCCTGCTGCAGATATGCGCCGACGACATGCTTCTGGTGACGCACGCCGCCCGAGTGCTTCTGAAGAATGTGCGCTCATTGGCCACCGAAAGGTGGCGCCAGACCGGATTCCGGACGCCGCGCGCGGAAGATCCGTCCGGCGGCACGATGCGCAATCTCATGGGGCAGGTCGACGGCACCGTGAACCCCAGCACCGCCGAGCTCGACAGCCTGCTGTGGCACCAGGGTGACGATCACGAGTGGCTCAGGGGTGGAACACTTCTCGTCCTTCGCCGAATCACGATGGACCTTGACGGATGGGATCAGCTGGATGGCAAGCTCCGGGATCTGGTGATGGGCAGACGCGCAGACAACGGCGCGCCACTATCGGGCGAGAAGGAATCCGACGAGCCCGACCTGGAGATGAACCGCGGTGGCATCCCCGTCATCCCGGCGACCGCACATATCGCGCTCGCCCGTCACCGCAACCCGCACGAGAAGTTCCTGCGCCGCCCGTACAACTTCGACGACGCCCCGCTGCCGGGCACATCATCGAATTCCGGCCTGGTTTTCGCCGCATACCAACGTGATATCGCCACCCAGTTCGTCCCGGTGCAGCGACGCCTGGCCGAAAGGGACGAATTCAATCAGTGGAATACCGCGGTCGGGTCCGCCGTATTCGTCATGCCGCCGGGCGCCACGGAAGACGGTTATCTCGGCCGGTCGCTGCTGGGTTAACGGGCCACGCCCCTAGGCCGACTGCGCGGATTACCGGTTCAGTCGCCATCTCGGCCATAGAAACTCCTTGCAAGTTAGGGTTACCTAAGTTTCAATGGTCAAGTGAGCTTGATGTCAAGACCCCTCTCCGTGGAACCCACGGTGAACATCGGTGAAGCCGCCGCCCTCTACGGCCTTGCCCCGTCGACTCTGCGTTGGTGGGAGAAACAGGGCGTCCTGGATTCGCCGACACAGCGGGGCGGCCGCCGCACCTACACCGAGCGAGACCTGCGGCGCATCGGCATCGCGTATCTGTGCTGTGTCACCGGGATGATGCCGCTACGCCAGACGGCCGTCGTGACATCGCATACGACCCAACCCGATACCTGGCGCAGCGTGGTCACCGAACAGGTCGCGGACATCTCCGCACGGATCGACCGCCTCGACCGCGCCCGCGAATACCTCAACCACTTGCTGTCCTGCCAGAACGAGGACATCGTCGATTGCCCCTACCTGGACGGTGAGCTCCGCATCCGCACCCCACGAGGACGCGCGGCCGGCCTGGACCTGGTAACCGCGGCACGGAGCACGCCCGCCCCCTTGATCGAGATCTGTGACGAAACCCCATCCGACCGCTCCCCGACATGCTTCTTTTGCGGCCGCGGGCTCACCCCGCGAGGAAAGGGACGTCCGCAGCGTTACTGCTCCCCCGCCTGCAAGCAGCGTGCTTATCGGCAGCGCCGCAGTAGTGAACCAGCCGGTGAAGTCGCCTGATTCACGGTATGAAATGACATGTGACCCCGCCCGCGCCTGAATCGCCGGATCCGCTTCCACAGATTGCCCGGGCCCGCTCCATCCTGTTCTCTGCCCCACCGGCGGGACGGCGCTGGAGCATCGGACTCCGCGCGGGTGCCGCCGTCGCCATTCCCGGAGCATTGGTCGTCGCCGCCGGTTACCCCAATGCCGCGCTCTACGTGACCTATGGGGCATTCGCGGTCCTGTACGGAGAGGGCCGCCCTTACCGGGTGCGTGCCGCCGTCGTGGCCACCGCGGGCGTCGCATTGATGTTCATCGCCGCACTCGGTGCCATCGTCGGTACGTACGCGCCGGGCGGTGTCGCCAACAAGGCGGTAACCATCCTCACTCTGACCGCGGTCGCGATCCCGGTCGTGTACACCGTCGATGCACTTCGGCTCGGGCCGCCGGGCGCGTTGTTCTTCGTCCTGGTGTGCGGCGGCGCGCTCGGTGCCACCGAATGGGGTGTGGATCCGACCCAGATCCTCATCTGCGCAAGCCTGGGAGCAGTTGCGGCGGTGGCCGTTTCGATGGCAGGAGCCGCAACCGATCGCCACAAACCCGAACGTGTCGCGGTGCAGCGAGCAGTTGATGCAGTCGAAACCTATGCCCAGCCCGGTAATACAACAGTCGATGCCCGGCACGCTGCGGGCGCGGCGATCTCCTCGGCGTGGACGGCCCTCCACGATGCGGGACTGTCCACCAGTTCCGATTCACCCTTGGTGACGACGATGCTCGATACCCATCGCAGATTTACCGAGACCGCGGTCGGCAACAAGATGGTGCTCGACCATCTCATCCCCGGCGATCACGTCCTCGTCGTGCGACCCAGCATCTGGTACCGGTTACGCCGCTCGGTGCGGTTCCGTTCGCACGCCACCATCACGGCAGGACGGGTCGGCATCGCCTGCCTCGGGGCCGGAGTACTGAGTGCCGCGGTCGGCCTGACGCGACCGCAGTGGGCGATCCTGAGCGCCCTCGTGATCGTCCATCTGGGTCCGGACCGGCTGCACGGCACAGTGCGTGGGCTGCAGCGGTTTGCAGGAACACTCATCGGACTCGGCCTGTTCGCGGTGCTCTATCAACTGTCTCTCACCGGATACGCGCTCATCGCGGCCATCGCGACACTGCAGTTCTGCACCGAGCTGTTCCTACCGCGTAACTATGCCGTCGCCGTCATGTTCGTGACCCCCATTGCACTGTTGTCCGCGGGTGTGGTCACTCTGCACGGATCGGTCATATCGATCGTGCGCGATCGCCTGGCCGAAACGATGATCGGCGTCGCTGTGGCCATGGCCTCGATGTACCTGATCGCACCGCGTGCCCATCGCCGGACCTTCGCTTTTACCGAGGCCCGGATCCGGAAGGCGGCTCTCGGACTCGTCGTGACCGCGCGAGCCGTGCCCGCCCATGACGCGGCCTACGCCGAGGCCCGCGACCTGTCCTTCGAACTCGAAGGCGCGATTCGGGCCGGGGTGGACAGCGCACACGACGAATCCGAGTGGCTCCAGGTGCACTGGCCCGCTCATGCCGCACTCATTCACCACGGCTATGACCTGGTGGCGGCCTGCTGGGCCACACCGCCCGGCGAGATGCTGGCCGATGCCGACCGCTGGGAACAATGCTTCAGCACCAACGCCTGACCGTTGCCCGGCAATCTCGGATGCACACACGTCAAGATCGCGTCAAGTTCGAGCGTCCTGCAAAAATGTGACGAGCGTCACATCAGGTGTATACCCTCGGCAAACGCCATGTGTTGACCCGGCTCGCCGCTGCCCGTCCTGGCTATTCGGGTGTCCATGTGGTTACGGTCGAACGGTACGAAACCCGAGTTGATACGAAACATGTTGTGGTGATGGTGATTTTTAGTGGCCGATACTGAACTGAAGACCGAAAAACGTTGTACCGCCGTGTGGTCCATGAGCCACCCGACCCAGTCGGACGCTCGTCACATGTGGCGCATGGCGCGTGACTCCGGCGTGCTAGACGTCAACTCTTCGTACTCATACCTGTTGTGGTGCACCGACTTTCCCTCTACATCCGTCGTTGCCACAATCGACAACCAACCGGTCGGTTTCATCACCGGATACATTCGCCCATCCGGTTCATTGATGATCTGGCAGGTCGGGGTTGACGAGGCATCCCGTGGAAAGGGACTAGCCGCCAGCATGCTGGCTTGGCTCGCGGACTCTCTCGCGGCCTTACAAGGCGAACCTCTCGTCATGGAAACCACTGTGACACAGTCGAATATGGCCTCACGTGCGCTATTCGCCGGATTTGCTCGACGACGGGGCATGGTGCTCACCGAATCCACCGGATTCGGGTTGGAACTCTTTCCCGACGCGCATGAGGCAGAGCCGCTACTGCGGCTCACTCCGCAAGATCCGCATAAAACGCCCAATAACCGGGCCTAACAATTTGGTCCTAAACACACTGGGCCGAAAGGGGATACACACATGACCGCCACCTTGTCCGCTCAGGGAGCCGGACTGCCGAAGGTCATCAACGAACGTGAATCCGAGGTGCGGAGCTATTGCCGGAGCTGGCCCACGACGTTCGCCTCAGCCTCCGGATCTTGGCTGACCAACACCACCGGTGAGCGCTATCTGGACTTCTTCGCCGGCGCGGGCGCACTCAACTACGGCCACAACAACCCGGTGCTCAAGACCGCCCTCATCGACTACCTGACGACTGACGGGGTGGTCCACGGCCTGGATATGGCCACGGTAGCCAAGCAGCACTTCCTCGAAGAGTTCGAGCGGACCATCCTGCTGCCCCGCGGCATGGACTACAAGGTGCAGTTCCCCGGCCCCACCGGGACCAATGCCGTCGAGGCCGCACTCAAGCTGGCGCGGAACATAACGGGGCGTGAGTCAATCATCAGCTTCACCAATGCATTCCACGGGATGACGTTGGGATCGCTGGCGGTTACCGGTAATTCGATGAAGCGTGCCGGAGCCGGCGTGCCGCTTGTGCACTCCACCCCGATGCCCTATGACAACTACTTCGGTGGTGTCACCGAGGACTTCCAGTGGTTCGAGAAGGTTCTCGACGACGAGGGCGGCGGCCTGAACCAGCCGGCGGCGGTGATCGTCGAGACCGTGCAGGGTGAGGGTGGAGTCAACGTCGCCCGTGCCGAATGGCTGCGGGCACTCTCCGATCTGTGCCGGACGCGGGACATCATCCTCATCGTTGACGACGTGCAGATGGGTTGCGGCCGAACGGGTGCGTTCTTCTCCTTCGAAGATGCGGGCATTCGTCCCGATATCGTGACGCTGTCCAAATCCATCAGCGGTTACGGCCTGCCGATGGCCCTGACCCTGATCCGCCCGGATCTCGATCAGTGGGCCCCCGGCGAGCACAACGGGACCTTCCGAGGAAACAATCCAGCATTCGTCACCGCGACCGCGACATTGCAGAAGTATTGGCAGGACAGCACATTCAGTGATGACGTACGCCGCAAGGGTGATCGGCTTAATGCCGAGCTGACCGCACTGGTGGCCGATGACGACTCGGTGTCGGTACGCGGCCGCGGCATGGTCCAGGGCATCGCATTCACTGATACCGAACGGGGCTCGCGAGTGAGCCAGGCCGCTTTCGAGCGGGGCCTGCTGGTGGAGACCTCCGGGCCCAAGGACGAGGTGGTCAAACTGTTGCCCGCGCTGACCACCACCGATGAGCAGCTCGATATCGGCATCGCCACTCTGCGTGAAGCCATCGCCGAATCGGCGTAGTCACAACGCATAAAGACGAAAGGAACTATCTTGATAGTCCGTACTACCCAACAGATCACGGGTACCGAACGCGATGTCAGTGGCGAAGGCTGGCATAGCAAGCGGATCGTCCTGGCGGATGACGGAGTCGGGTTCTCCTTCCACGAAACCACCATCGACGCGGGAACCGTCCACGTCTTCCACTACCAGCACCACATCGAGGCGGTGTGGCTCACTGTAGGTACCGGTACGCTGACCAACCTGGAGAACGGCGACGTGTTCGCCCTGGCGCCAGGCAGCATGTATCTGCTCGACGGCAATGAGCGGCACCAGCTTTACGCCGATACCGAGATGCGCATGATGTGCGTGTTCAATCCTCCCGTCACCGGGCGGGAGGTCCACGACGAGTCCGGCGCATATCCGGCCGCGCCTGCCCTGTCATGAGTACCCCCGCGATCACCGATCGCTACCCCAGCCGCCTCGAGGCCGAGCAGGCTCCGATCCTCCGAAACGAGCCCGTGGTCTGGGGCGCCACGAACGCAGGACCGCTGGCCCCACCAGCGCTCACCCAGATGTCCGATCAGGGCTTCCTGATCCGGCCGAGCACCGTCGACGAGATGACCGTCTCCGCTTTGAGAAACGAGATCGACAGGGTGCCATCGACATTGGGCGATGATCCCAGGATCATCCGGGAAGCCGGCTCACAGGAGGTGCGCTCCATCTTCGAAGCACATGTCCTGAGCTCGGTGGTGATGGACGTGGCGTGCTCGCCGGGTGTGCTCGACGTCGCCGAACAGCTACTGGGTGGCCCGGTGTATCTGCATCAGTCGCGTATCAACGCGATGCCGGCATTCAGAGGCCGCGGCTTCTACTGGCATTCGGACTTTGAGACCTGGCACAGCGAGGACGGGCTCCCCCAAATGCGCACGGTGTCATGCTCAATCGCGTTGACCGTCAACGTCGCCTACAACGGGTCGCTGCAGGTGATGCCGGGCACGCACCGCACCTTCTACCCCTGCGTCGGCGCAACCCCACTCGATAACCATCGGAAATCACTGGTGGAACAGGACATTGGTGTGCCGTCCACTCAAACTCTTGCCGAGGCTGCGATCACGAGCGGTATCGAACTCTTCCTCGGACAGCCGGGTGATGCGCTGTGGTTCGACTGCAACCTCATGCACGGCTCCGGGTCGAACATCAGCCCCTACCCTCGGTCGAATGTGTTCCTGGTGTTCAACTCGGTGGAGAACGCGCCCGAAAGACCCTTTGCCGGATCGGAGCCGCGTCCTGAATACATCGCCGCGCGCACCTTCACCCCGCTGACCCACCAATCGCCAGGCACCCCCTGATGACGACCGCCGGCCCAGACCTTCAGGCTCCGGAGGGCCGGCGACTACTCAACAGAGCCATCGCGGCATCGGCGATGGGGAACGCCACCGAGTGGTACGACTACGGCGTCTATGCCGCCACCACCACATTCCTGACGCAGGCCTTCTTCCCCACCCTGGGCACCGCATTCACGATGCTGGGGTACGCGATCTCGTTCCTGTTGCGCCCCCTCGGCGGAATGATCTGGGGACCGCTGGGCGACAAGTTAGGCAGCAAGAGCGTCATGGCCATCACCATCGTGCTGATGGCGTTGTCCACCACACTCATTGGCGTATTGCCCAGCTGGGCGACGATCGGCGCCGCGGCCCCCGCGCTTTTGATCCTGCTGCGGGTGATCCAGGGCTTCTCCACCGGCGGCGAATACGGCGGTGCGGCAACGTTTATGGCGGAGTTCGCGCCGGATAAGAAACGCGGCAAGTACGGATCCTTCCTCGAATTCGGCACCTTGGGCGGATTCGCGACCGGCGCCGCGTTCGTACTGGTCCTTGACGCCACGCTCGGCGCGGAAGCGATGCACTCCTGGGGATGGCGCATTCCGTTCCTCCTCGCGCTCCCGATGGGGCTCATCGGCTGGTATCTGCGAAGCCGTCTCGATGATCCGCCGCTGTTCGTCGAGGTGCAGCGGCAGGAACAGCAGGGCGGGGAGGGTGTTGCGACCGCGTTCGAACGGCTCAAGGATCTGGTGCGTGAATACAAGCGGCCCATGATCGTGATGATGCTGCTGGTGATCGCCCTGAACATCACCAACTACACGCTGCTCAGTTATCAGCCGACCTATCTGAAGACCAGGCTCGGCATGACCGAGACACAGGGCCAGATCGTCATCCTGATCGGTGAGATCGCGATGATGGCATTCCTGCCCTTCTGCGGCGCGCTGTCGGATCGCGTTGGGCGAAAACCCATGTGGTGGTTCTCCTTGACCGGCCTGCTGGTGCTCGCGTTACCCATGTACTGGCTTATGGGACAGGGATTGGGCTGGGCGATAATCGGTTTCGCTGTTCTCGGATTGCTATACATACCTCAGCTGTCCACCATCACCGCGACCTTCCCGTGCATGTTCCCCACTCAAGTCCGCTATGCGGGATTCGCGATCTCGTACAACCTGTCGACCGCAGCGTTCGGTGGCACCGCGCCGCTGGTGAACGACCTCATGGTCGACAAGACCGGATGGGATCTCTTCCCCGCCACCTATCTCATGCTGGCCTGTGTCGTCGGATTGTGTGCCCTGCCGTTCCTCATAGAGACCGCCGGGGCGTCGATCGCTGGAACGGATATCCCCTGTGTGGATTCCCATGGGGCTGAACCGGCCGAGCCAGACGAGGTTGTTCGTGCCTGACCCCGCCAACGTCCCTTAGGTTAGGATGGGCTAAGTAAGGGTGGGTAACGAACAAAGGTCACATAAGCATGGGTAGAGGGTTCCAGGGCGCGGTGCTACGTGGACTCGGCGCGCGCGACCACCTGGCGACCGTCGTCGGGACCACGCACGTCGCACCGAATTGCATACGGATCGGCATGTCAGCGCCGACGTTGTTCGAAGACCTCCTGCACACCCCCGCCGAATGGCTTCGGTTCTGGTTCCCCGACCCCGCCGGCGGCGCCACCGAGCACCAACGGGCCTACACCATCGTGTCGACGGACGCCGATGCGGGCGAATTCACCATCGATGTCGTGATCCACGAACCCGCCGGTCCCGCCTGCCAGTGGGCGACCGGTGTGCAACCGGGCATGACGATTCCGGTGGTGTCCTTCGGCTCCTCCCGTTTCGAGATACCCGAGGATCTTCCGGCCGGGTTCCTGCTCATCGGCGACGCCGCATCGATCCCGGCGATCAACTCGATCGTGGCCGCCCTACCCGCCGATGTAGACGTCGAGGTGTACCTAGAACGGCACAGCCCCGACGACGAACTGATCCCCCTGACCGACCATCTCCGGCGGCGCCTGCATTGGGTGGACCGCGCCGACGAGACATCGCTCGCCGCCGCCATCGCGGATCGCGACTGGTCCAATTGGTATGCGTGGGCGGGTCCCGAAGCGGGATCGCTCAAGCATCTCCGTAAGCGGCTACGGGAGGAGTTCGGATTCCCGAAGGCGGATCTGCACGCCGCGGCGTACTGGACATTCGGCCGCGCGATGGGAAGCCGACGCGGGGATACCGAGGCACCTCAGGCACCCGCATCGAAGCCTTCTGCGCCGACCAAACCCACACCAGCTCCCGAACACGCTGTCCCCCAAGGACGCTGGCGGTCGCAAGCGGCGAGTGAATTGTTGGCGCCGGTCAAGAAGCAGATGATCGCCAGCGGTGTGCTGCAAGCAATCATCACCCTGATCGAGCTGGCACCGTTCGTCGTCCTGGTGGAGTTGACGCGGCTGCTATTGGCCGGTGCCGATGAGAACCGGTTGTGGCACACCGGAAGTGTGTTCCTGACGCTGCTGGTGCTGGGCGCCGGACTGGGCGCCGCACTCACGCTCTGGCTGCATATCGTCGACGTCCGGTTCAGCGCAGGCATCCGGGGCCGGTTACTGGACAAACTGTCCCGAGTTCCCTTGGGGTGGTTCACCCAGCGTGGCTCTGGAGCGGTCAAAAAGCTCATCCAGGACGACACGTTGTCCTTGCACTACCTGATCACCCACGCGATCCCCGATGCGGTGGCCGCGGTCGTCGGCCCGGTGGCAGTGCTGGTGTACCTGTTCATCGTCGACTGGCGCATGGCGCTTATCCTTCTCATCCCGATCCTCGTCTACGTGGTGACCACGGCGACGATGATGTTCCAAAGCGGCCCGAAGATCATCGAGGCCTCCCGTTGGGCCGAACGGATGAGTAGCGAGTCGACCGCTTATCTCGAAGGGCAGCCGGTGATCCGGGTATTCGGTGGCGCGGCAGCGTCCTCGTTCAAGCGCAAGCTAGACGGGTACCTCACCTTCCTGAACGAGTGGCAGCGGCCGTTCATCGGGAAGAAGACCTTCATGGATCTGGCCACCCGACCGACGACCTTTCTGTGGCTCATCGCCGCGGCCGGTACCTTTTTCGTCGTCGCGGGAACCATGCAACCCACCACCCTGCTGCCGTTCCTGATGCTCGGCACCACCTTTGGCACCCGCCTGCTGGGAATCGCATACGGCCTCGGCGGTATTCGCGGCGGCGTTGAGGGCGCGCGGCATATCGCTGTCGCCCTCAACGAAACCGAACTGGGAGTCGTCCACGAGCCGGCATCCCCTGGTGGAGTTTCCTCTGTGTCGTTTGAACACGTCACCTTCGGCTACCGGCCCGGAGTGCCCGTCATCCACGACGTCACCCTGACGCTGCGGCCCGGAACCGTGACGGCACTCGTGGGACCTTCTGGGTCCGGGAAGTCAACGCTGGCCTCCCTGCTGGCGCGGTTCCACGACGTCAACGGCGGGGCCATCCGGATCGACGGCGCCGACATCCGGGCACTGACCCCGGACGAGCTGTACACGAAGGTGGGATTCGTCTTCCAGGATGTGCAGCTGGTCGCAGGAACAGTCCGCGAGAACATCGCACTGGCCCGTCCCGCGGCCACGAACGCCGAGGTCGAGTCAGCAGCCCGAGATGCGCAGATCCATGAACGAATCCTGCGCCTCCCCAACGGTTATGACACGGTGCTAGACACGAACACCCAGCTGTCCGGGGGCGAGAAGCAGCGACTCACCATCGCCCGCGCCCTCCTAGCGGACACTCCAATCCTGATCCTGGACGAGGCCACCGCCTTCGCCGACCCCGAATCCGAGTACCTGGTCCAACAGGCACTGGGCCGCCTGATCCACAGCCGGACCGTGCTGGTGATCGCGCACCGGTTGCACACCATCGCCGATGCCGACCAGATCGTGGTCCTGGACCATGGCCGCCTCGTAGAAACCGGCACCCACGCCCAGCTGCTCGCCGCCGACGGGCGGTACCGGCGGCTCTGGGATGGCCGTCTCGAAGAGTCGTCAGTCGTCCTAGCCGGAGAGAACATCTGATGCTTTCCAACCTGATTCGACTGATCCCGCCTGGTCACCGTGGCCCCCTCTATGCCTATGCGGTGCTGTCACTACTCTCGGTAGCGCTGCGCGCGGCGGGTTGCCTGCTGCTCGTGCCGCTACTGGGCGCCCTGTTCGGCGCCACACCCACTGCCGCTTTTCCGTGGCTCGGCGTGCTCACCGCCGTGACGGTAGCGGGGTGGGCAGTAGATACCATGCAGGCCCGTATCGGCTACCGCATTGGGTTCGCACTACTGAACGACTCGCAGCACCGGGTGGCCGACCGGCTCACCCATATACCGCTGGGCTGGTTCACCGCCGAGCGCACCGCGATGGCGCGCCAGGCGATCTCGTCCGGTGGCCCCGATCTCGTGGGGTTCATCGCGAACCTGCTCACCCCTCTGGTTGGTGCCGTGCTGCTACCCACGGCAATCACGATCGGGCTGTTCTTCATCTCGTGGAAGCTGGGCGTCGCGGCCGCCGTCACCCTCCCGCTGTTACTCGGCGCGCTGCTCGCGAGTATCCGCATCGTGCGGGCCGCCGACAAAGCAGACGCCAAGGCGCACAGCGGACTCACCGAACGAATCCTTGAGTTCGCACGCACCCAAGCGGCACTGCGCGCGAGCCGTCGCGTTAGCCCAGCTCGCAGCCAGGCCGGCGAGGCAGTGGCGACGGCCCGGGGCGCGACCATGCGGCTGTTGCTCTTCCAGATTCCCGGTCAGCTGCTGTTCACCATCGTGAGCCAGATCGCCCTCATTCTGCTGGCGGGCACCGCCACGGTGCTTGCCGTGCGTGGTGAGATCGGGGCTCCCGAGGCCGTCGCGCTGATGGTCGTCGTGGTGCGGTTCCTTGAGCCGTTCACCGTACTGGCGGGCCTGGGCGGTGCCGTCGAGAACTCACGCGGTGTGTTCGAACGCCTCCATACGATCATCACCACCGAGGCCGTGGATCAACCCGGCGACGCCGTCGCGTCCTCCGAAACTCCCGCCCCGCGTATCGAATTCCGCAATGTCGGCTTCCGCTACGACGGTGCGGAGGAACAGGTGCTCACGGACCTCGACTTCACCTTGGAACCGGGAACCACCACCGCAATCGTCGGTCCCTCGGGCTCCGGGAAGAGCACCATCCTCTCCCTCATCGCCGGCCTACAGCGGCCGGTCAACGGCCAAATCCTGCTCGACGGAATCGATGTCGCGACCGTCGACACCGCCACCCGCCGAGCGTTGGTGAGCATGGTGTTCCAGCACCCGTATCTGTTCGACGGCCCGATCCGGGACAACGTTCTTGTCGGACACCCCACGGCGGGGGACGAAGAGGCCCGTCGGGCAATGACACTCGCGCGTGTGGACGAGGTAGTCGATCGTCTGCCGGATGGCGAGCGATCCCGGGTCGGCGAGGCAGGTACAGCCTTGTCCGGTGGTGAGCGCCAACGGGTCAGTATCGCCCGCGCGCTCGTGAAACCCGCGCCCATCCTGCTGATCGACGAGGCCACCAGCGCCCTGGACACCGAGAACGAGACAGCGGTCACCGAGGCCATCGGCAACGATCCGCGTATCCGTACTCGGGTCATGATCGCCCACCGACTCAGCGCGATCCGCAACGCGGATCATGTCCTATTCGTGGACGAGGGTCAGATCGTCGAGCAGGGTTCGATCGCCGAACTCAGTGCTCTCGGAGGACGTTTCGCCGAGTTCTGGCGCCAGCAGGAGTCGACCTCCGGATGGCGCATCGCCGCCGACGCGGTGAGCTAGCTCGTCGCGACCAGAAATTCTTCTGCGTTAAGGGCATTCGGCCCGCCGCCGCGGCCCGGGAAGTAGCGCTCGATCAGCTCATGCCCCGAGACATGGGATGCCTGGGAGAAACCGCACTCACGGGCGAGCGCAAGCATCTCGCCGGGCGCGAAGAAACTGACCCAGGGTGTGCCCGATTCGGCCGTCATCGACACGATCATCTGCCGGACGGGGCGTTCCCGCTCATCGAGCAGGCCCAACGGCAACAGGAACGTCATCGCCACAGTGGAACCCGGCGCCAGCAAGGCACATTGACGCAGCGTCGCCGCGATCGCCTCGCGTGTGAGATACATGCTGACCCCGGTGGACGCCACCACCGCGGGACGATCCGCGTCGAATCCCGCGGTGAGCAGTTGATCCGACCACGACCCGCCGGCCTCGAAGTCGACCGGGACCAGCCGTAGCCAGTCTGGGATCTCGAATCCCAGCTCGGTCAGCCGCTTTCGTTTCCATTCCTGGGTGGCAAGTTGGTCCACCTCGAAAACGGTGAGACGCTCGCCCGCATCGAGATGTCGCTGCGCGAAGGTGTCCAGACCCGCACCCAGAATCACGTACTGCCCTACCCCGCGCTCCGACTGCTGATCGGCCAGGTCCTCGACGAACCGGGCACGCGCCACCATGCCTAGACGTGAGGCGACCGAACCCTGCGGATCCATATCGGGACGCTGACGCCAGTCAGCGGGTGGTGCCACCAGCTGCAGACCGATCACGTCTGTCAGTACATGCGGCGACGAATCCAGTTCCACATGCAGCGCCCGCCAGAGGGCGGTACGTACGGCGGTGTGATCGGGTTCGCCACTGCGGAATCTATCTGGGTCCACCCGGTCTTTCTTACCACCTGCCGCTAACCGCCCGCCATGGCGTCGCGCAGGCTCCTAGGGCGCATATCTGTCCAGTTAGCCTCGACGTATTCGACGCAGTCGGCACGCGAGGCCTCACCGAAGGCCACCCGCCACTGCGCCGGAACCTCAATGGAAGTGGGCCAGAGGCTATGTTGCTCCTCGGCGTTGACCAGCACGTAGAAGGTGCCACTCTCATCATCAAATGGGTTGATACTCACTTGTTTTCCTTTCGCGGCGAGCCGACTGGGCGCGGATGGGTCCACCGAGCACGCGATCGGACAGCAACCCGAGACAGCTGAGATTAGGGAAACCCGGGCCCTGAGTCAGACCCGAGAGCGTCGGCAGGATGAGCTTGGGGGTAAGGCCGTTGACCGACAAGTCGTGGCCCAGGGACTCCTGCAAGACATTTCCCGCGTTGTCCCCATCCATACGAGCACCCAGCTTGAGCTCCATAAGATCGAGGGCGCTCTGGTCGAACAGCGGCAGGAACCACAATGCGTCAGCACCCGCTCCGTCAATCACCAGATCGAAGCCATGCACGGTCTCGGATGGCTCGCCGGCACGGTCGCTGCGCAGCGTCAGTCTGATCCGGTCTTCAAGGGCAACGGCGTGGGCGACTCGGCCCCGGAGATGCCGGATGCGATCATCGGCCAGCAGCGACTCCTGCACGCGCGACGAGAACACCCCGCGATCTGTACGGTTCAACGCGTCGCGCCGTTCCGCCATGCTGTGGTGCAGCCATCCAGTCGGATCGCTGAACAAAGCGTTCTCGAAGTAACCCTCACCGCGGGTGAACAACGTGACGCCGGGCGAAATGACGGTGATCGTCGAAATTCGGTGTCCAAAAAGCTCATTGAGCACCGATGCGGCGGTCTCTCCCCCACCGATCACAGCCACGCGTTCCGCAGTGAGGCGCGTAGGCCCCGCACAACGGCGCCAGAACTCAGCGATGGACAAGACATTCGGATGCTCGGGCAGCACCGACCGTTCCGGCTGTCCGGGTCCGGTCACCATGACCGCGTCCGCAGCAATGGAGCAATCGTTGGTGCGCACCACCCATCTGTCGTCATCGATGGACAGCCCGGTCACCTCACCCTGGACGACCTTCATATCGACGGTGTTGGCCACCCACGTCAGGTAGTCGGCCCAGCGCTTGTGCGTTGGCGCGGGCTTGTCACGGTCGACCCACTCGGCGAACTGGCCGGTGGCGATGAGGTACGACTGCCAGCTCAGCCGCATCATCCGAGCGTCGATCTCGGCATTGTGTCCTGGCAGCACCGCGGACCGGTACGGAAAGCCCACATCCTTCTCGGGGCTCGTCCCCAGCCGGTGCTGTCCATCCGTCCAGCCGCCACATGCCTGCCAGTTGGCGCCGATCTGTTGACGTTCGATCGCCACCACATCGGGTACATCCGCACCGCACTCGCGCAGCACCGCTGCCTTCGCTGCGACCGCGACTGCCTTGGCACCCGCACCTATCACTGCCAATGTCGACGTCACCATTGCTCCTTCGCCAGAGTCCCCAGCTGTTCATGCCATATCGATTGCAGCTCGGCGACCTCCGACCGGCCGAGCACCTCCGGAATCGCGCGCCACAGGGTCGCGATGGCCGGCCCCTCGGTGGTGTCCATGATCAGCACCGCGATGGTGAGTTCGTGACGCACCGCCGAATCTGGTTCGGGCACCGGCGAACCCGATACCGACAGCAGCCCGTCACGCCGAAGAAGATCTCCCCTGAACTCGCGATCGTGCCCTAGATACGTCAGCAGGATCTGCGGATCGCGATATTGCCGCAGCACCGCACTGGTATCGGCGCGCAGGTATCGCAACAGCCCGTAATCGATGTTCCGCCCGGGCATCGCGCTGTACTGCCGGGCGACACGCTCCACCAGGCCCCGCGGCCCGACGCCAAGCGGATCGGCACCGCCGATGCGCAACGGGTACACCGTGCTGAGCAGGCCGACGGTTTCAGCGTTGGCCTCCCCTCGTCCGGGGATCTGCACCGCCAGCAGCGATTCGACCGCGGGTTGTCCGCGGAGGCGGCGCCACTGTGCCACGGTGCGTGCCGTGGCCGCCGCGAGCAGCTGATCCATCGGGATTCCCGAATTCAGCAGTACTGCACTGACATCGGCCGGTGCGGATTCGACGGTGACCGCGACGTCGCCCTCCCGATCCAACTCGGGAACTATTCGACGCGAACCGATTTCGGGGTCTTCGCCATCGAGCTGGGCGATCCAGAACGGTAGGCTACCCACGCCATCGGCCTCCGCGGCCAACGCGTTGGCCCAGCGCCGGTATCCGGTACCTGACTGGGTGAGAGGCGGCAGCGCACCTGTTGTCAGCGCCTTCCAGCGGGACTCCAGCTCATGCATGATGACCTGCCAGGACACCGGGTCGGCGGCGAGATGATGGACGGCGAGGATCAGGACTCCGGGCCCGTCCTCGGGGTGCAGCCACACTGCCGACAGCATCCAACCCTGTTCGGGGTCAAGCCGATCCACGGCACGGGCCATCTCAACGCTGACAGCATCGGAAGGATCCGCCACGATGATCTCGACGAATCGGAGAGCCTGCCGTACCCGCGGGACCAGTGCCATGCTTTCGCGGTCGAGCCGACTACGCAGCACCTCATGTTCTCCGACCAAGGCGCCGAGAAGCTCCTCCAGCGCGGATCGGGTAATGCCCTGAGGTAGCCAGAAGACACCGGTCTCGGCGAGCCTGCGCGGGTTTCCGTGCTCATAGAGACGGCGCCCGCTCGGGAGCAGCGGGATGGGTTCCGCTTCATCCGCAGAATCCTCGGCATCGGCGGCACTGCCGATTCGACCTTGGTCGACCAGCCGGGCCAGGCTCGCGACGGTGCCCTGCTCCAGGATCTCGCGGATATCGATCTCCACTCCGCATTCGGACAGGATCGCTGCCGAGAGGTTGGTCGCCAGCAGTGAATGGCCTCCGAGAGCGACGAAGGAGTCGTCCACTCCCACGGACGAGGATCCGAGTAGCCGCGCGAAGAGGGCGGCCACTCGCCGCTGCGTCGCGGTTTTCGGCTTCCGGTGCTCGGTCACCGACCCGAAATCGGCTGCGGGCAGTGCTTCCCTGTCGATCTTGCCGTGCGGGGTAATGGGAATCTCGTCGAGCACCACGTACGCGGCAGGGATCATGTAATCGGGCAAGGCCGCCGAGACCCTGGAACGGATCCGGTCGATATCGACAACGTGTCCGCCAACGGGCGTTAGATACGCGACGAGACGCTTGCCGAGGTGCGGCAGCTCATCGACCACGACAAGTGCCCGGCCGACACTCGGGTCCACCTCGATAGCCGACGAGATCTCACCAAGCTCGATACGGAATCCACGGACCTTCACCTGTTCGTCAGCACGTCCGATAAACTCGATATCCCCAATAGCATTGCGCCGCGCGAGATCCCCGGATCGATACATCCGCAGGCCCGGAGCGAACGGGTCGGCGATGAACCGCTGCGCGGTGAGACCGGCAGCACGATGATATCCGCGCGCCAGATGCGTCCCACCGATGTAGATCTCGCCGACGACGCCCACCGGCACCGGTCGGAGCGCTTCGTCCAGAATGTGGATCTGTGTGTTGATCTTGGGAGTGCCGATCGGCACCGTCCGCGTGCCCTGGATCCCGCGAACCTTGTACCGCGAGGCGTTGATGACCGTCTCTGTCGGTCCGTAGAAGTTATGCAGGGAGGCATCGAAGGTGGCGTGGAACTTGTCCGCGACCCTTCCGGGTAACGCCTCCCCGCCCACCGGCACCCGACGTAACGACTTCCACTGTGTCACACCGGGTAGCGATAGGACCAACCCGAGCAACGAGGGCACCATATGCATCGAGGTGACAGCCTCGGTGTTCAACAGATCCGTCAGATAGGCGACGTCGCCAAGCCCGCCGGGCCGCGGAATTACCAGGCGGCCGCCACAACTGAGGATGCCGAAGATCTCGCCCACCGATACATCGAAGCTCGGCGACGCCACCTGCAGCACGCGATCGGATCCGCTGACCCGGTACTCGGCACGGAACCAGTTGAAGTACTCGGTAAGGGGGCGATGCGAGACCGTCACACCCTTGGGTAATCCCGTCGAACCGGACGTGTAGATGAGATAGGCGGCGTTGTCGGGCGTCAGCGGCCGCACACGATCGGCATCGACAGGTTCGCGGGCATCGAACTGCTCGACGCCGGTAATCGGCTCTCTGATAACAAGCTTGGGTTGTGCATCGGCGAGAATGTGGGCGATGCGATTGGCGGGGTATTCGGAGTCGATGGGCAGATAGACCGCACCGGCCTTGGCGATGGCGAGCGCGGTGATGATCAGCTCCGGCGACTTGTCAAGAAGTACCGCGACACGATCTTCTGTGCCGATACCCTGCTGGATGAGCCAGTGCGCCAAACGATTCGACAGTTCGTTGGTTTCGCGGTACGAGAAGTGGCGACCCTCGTAAACGAGGGCGGTGGCATCCGGTTGCACGGCTGCGCGGGCGGCGACGAGATCGCCGAGCGCCGCGGGCGCCGCCTCGAACCTCTCCCCTGCGGATACCTCCCGCAGCCACTCGGCTTCCCGAGCGTCCATCAGCGTCAGGCTCGCCAACCGACGATCCGGATCGGCGAGCGCGGAGTCGAGCAGGTTAACGAAGTGACGGAGCAGCTGCGCCGTCAACCCCTCGTCCAACACCTCGACCAGATACTCGGCCACGATGTCAGCACCATCGGGGGTCGTTTCGACCGTGAGCCCAAGTGGCACGGGCGTGACGAGGCCGTTCAACGACGCACGTTCACAGCGTATTCCGGGCGGACAGAATCCGGCACGATCGAATTCGGCGACCTCGAAGCTCACCCGGGGGAAGCGTTCGACACCGTGACGACGATCGGGGTTGAGCTCGCGGACCACCCGGTCGAGACTCACGCGCTGATGCGCCGCACCATCCTGAGTGATTCGACGGGTCTGCTCCAGCAGGTCGCGGAAACTCGCACGACCGTACGGACGCATGCGCAGGGCGATGGTATTGCCGAAGTATCCGATTCTGCCCTGTACATCGACGTCACGGTTGGGCACCGGGGCGGCCACCAAGAAGTCCTCGGCATGGGTATAGCGATGCAGCAGAGCGGAATAGGCGGCCAGCAGCACCACGTACGGCGTGGTCTCGGCTTCCTGGGCTAGCTGCTCGACATGCCGCATTGTGTTCACAGAGAGGCGAGTGGTGCACCGTGCAGCCTTCCGGGAAGACGGCACCACCGAGCCATTTGGCCCCGGAAGCTCGAGTGGTTCAGGAGGATTCGCCAGCTCCTCGCGCCAGTAGTCGAGATCTGCACCGTCGGCACCGTCCTGCCGTGGCCGTGGCCGTGGCGTCAGCGGCGCCGTGATGGCGCCCTGCGTGTAGGCGGTGGTCAGGTCGGCGAGGAACACCGGCCACGAGGCGTCGTCCCAGGCGATGCGGTGGGCGACCACGAGCATGACGTGCTCCGTGGCGCCAGTACGGATTACCGTGACGCGCAACGGCGATTCGACGGTGAGATCGAATGCGGTCCCGAATTCGCGTTGTGCCAGCACGCTGAGCCGGAGCTGTTGGGCGGCGCCCACGAGCTCGGCCACATCATGCTCCGCCCATCGGGGCATCAGGTCGTTGTGCCGCACCGCGAGCGGACCGCCATCGGTGCCGGCGTGGAAGGTCGTACGCAGCACCTCGTGGCGAGCCGTGACGACGGTGACCGCGGCCCGCAGCCTGTCGGCATCCAACTCACCGCTGAATCGGTACGACCGGCAGAGGTTCATCAGCGCGGGCTTCACCGCGTGGGCGAACCACATCCGCTGCTGCCCGTCCGACAGCGGAGGTGCGGTATCGGGATCGAAGTTCGCCGACGCCCCTCCGTTGGTCACGCCTACCTCGACGTCACCCCCGCTCACGGTGCGCAACTCGATCTCACCTCGCGTTTTCACTCTTAGTAAAGGCTGCCCTAACTACGTGGAGGCTACCCTATCTAGACTGCGAGGGGTCACCCACAAGGAGTAACGATGAGCGCCGCTGTATCGCCCCCTGCCTCTCTCGCCATGGGGGATGGTTTCGTCCCCTTCCCCCCGGAGCGCGCCGATGCCTATCGGCAGGCCGGCTACTGGACCGGAAACACCGTGGAGTCGCTGCTCCGCACGACTGCCACCAGGCGCGCCGACCACCCCGCCGTCATAGACGAGCACGGCGCGCTGACCTACCGCGCGCTCGATGAGGCCGCCGACCGCGCCGCGCACGCCTTCATCCGGCTGGGCATAGCCCCCGGCGACCGGGTGCTGCTCCAGCTGCCCAACCGGACTTCCTTCGCCGTGGCGCTCTTCGGACTGATGCGGGCGGGCGCGTTGCCGGTGATGTGCCTACCGGGACACCGGGCCGCCGAGCTGTCCCATTTCATTGAGGTGGCGAGCGCGGTCGCATTGGTGATCGCGGACACCGCGGGCGGGTTCGATTACCGCGCGCTGGCCACAGAGCTGTCCCAGAAGCATGCATGCCTGCGCCATATCGTGATCGACGGTGTCGTGTCCCCTAACAGCGCGGGGTCCTTCACCTCATGGTCAGCCCTGCTGGAAAGTGGCGCGTCTGACGGCCCCCTGCCGTCAACTCAGACGGATACGCCGGCGCTGTTGCTGGTCTCCGGCGGCACCACCGCCGCACCCAAGCTCATCCCCCGCACCCACGAGGACTACGTCTACAACGCCACACAGTCCGCACGCGTGTGCGGACTTACCGAGGACGATGTCTACCTCGTCGCACTCCCCGCCGGTCACAACTTCCCATTGTCCTGCCCTGGCCTGCTCGGCGCGATAAGCATTGGTGCCACAACGGTTTTCCTCTCGGACCCGAGCCCGGAGTCGGCCTTCGCGGCCATCGCCCGGCATCGGGTGACCGTGACAGCGCTGGTGCCGTCACTGGCCCAGCTGTGGGCGCAAGCCACCGCATGGGAACCGGTACTGCCGGAAACACTGCGACTGCTTCAAGTCGGCGGCGCAAAACTCGGCGCGGAGGATGCGCGCACCGTGCGTGAGGCCCTCACCCCGGGACTGCAACAGGTTTTCGGGATGGCCGAGGGGTTAATCTGCGTCACCCGACCTGGCGATTCCGCGAATATCCTCGACACCACCCAAGGCCGCCCCATGTGCGATGCCGATGAGGTGCGCATCGTCGACGAGGATGGTGTCGAGGTCGCGCCCGGGGTAGCCGGCGAATTGTTGGTGCGCGGGCCGTACACGCTCAACGGGTACTACCGCGCCGAGGCGGACAATATGCGCTCCTTCACCGCCGACGGTTTCTACCGCAGTGGCGACCAGGTCCGGGCACTGCCCGATGGGTATCTGGAGGTCACGGGGCGCATCAAGGACGTCATCCTGCGCGGCGGCGAGTCCATTGCCGCACTGGATCTCGAATCACATCTGCAGACCCATCCGGCGGTCTACGCCGCTGCGGCCGTCGGGCTACCCGATCAATACCTGGGTGAGATCGTCTGCGCAGCAATCGTATTCAACAGGAAGCCGGTCACGGCGGCCGAGCTCAACCAGTACCTACGGGATCGTGGCGCCGCCACCCACTCGCGCGTCGACAAGTTGGTGGCGGTGCCGAAGTTGCCGTTGACGCCGGTCGGAAAGATCGACAAGCGAGCCCTGGCAGCGGCGCTGACCAACGACGCCGGCTAAGCCTCGCGCTTGACCGCGTAGGGAGCGATGCTCCCCAGCTTCTCGCAGGTCTCCTCAAACTCCCGATCAGGTGTGGAGGCCTCGATGATGCCCGCACCGGCTCGCAACCAGGTGTGCCCGTCCTGTTCATAGGCCGCACGCAGGGTCAGCGCGGCGTCCAGTCCGCCATCCGGGGACATCATCACGACCGCTCCCGAATAGAGACCGCGCGGGTGATCGTCGAGCCGAAGGATGGCGTCGACACCCTCCGCCTTGGGGATGCCCGAGGCGGTGACCGCCGGGAAGAGCGCCTCCAGCGCATCCATCCGCGTCATCTCGGGACTCAGGTGTCCGCTGACGGTCGAGCCCAGGTGCTGCACGCTGCCGCGCTCGCGCACCGTCATGAAATCGGTCACCTTCGTACTACCCGATTCGGCCACCTCGGCAAGTTCTGCTAGGGAGCTGCGCACGGAAATCGCATGCTCGACAATCTCTTTGGCATTCGATTCCAGATCGTCGCGCGCCACCCGATCCTCATTCTCGCCCCGACCGAAGGCGCGTGTTCCGGCCAGCGGCTGGGTGACGACGGTTCCGTCGGCCTCGACGGCGGTGACGAGCTCGGGGCTGTATCCCAACGCACGGATACCACCGAGCCGTAGCAGGAAGGAGCGAACCGGGGTGTTGTTGTGCCGACCGACACGATATGTGGACGGAAAGTCCATGGCGAACGGTACTTCCACGCGCCGCGACAAAATCACCTTGTGGTACAGCCCCGATCGAATCTCGGCCGTGGCGATGCCGACGCGGCCGCGGTAGTCGGACGGGTCTGAATTCAGATCGATGAACGTCGGCTCGGGGTCGGCCGGAACTCCCTGGCCGATCAGCCGAGCAATGTCCTCGGCGTAGCTCGCGGAGGAGTCTTCGGAGACTGACACTCCGCCGGCGGTGATCACAACCTCGGCACGCGGGGCGAATACTCGCGCCAACGCGGTACCGGGGGTCAGCCGATGCTGCAGGCCGAATCGGTAAGTGCCGAACTCAAACGCGACCCAGCCGAACACGCGATGCACACCGTCCGAGATCTCGTTGATGGCTGCTTCGAGGGCAGCACCGGGGTGTCCGGACCAATCCCGCTCTTCCACGGATCCATCGCGCCCGATGCGCAGCCCATCGCTGTCGAGTTCGACAAACGCTCGGGCGCCGATAGCCAGCACCCATTCGCCATCACGCTCGTAAATCAGATACTCGTCGCCAAGGCGCTCGGGAATCTCCTGCGCGAGCACACTCGCGAGATCGGCCGGTGCGAAACCTTCCGGCAGTCCCTCCTGCACAGAAACCCAGTTCTGGGCGCCGGTACCGGGCTCTATAACCGCACTCGTCTTCGACACCTGAGTAAGCCTAGCCTATGCTAAGTGGTCGAGGAACCCGCCCATAACATGACCTCCGCCACGTTGCCGGACCGGATCTCTTGTGCCTCGGCGCTCCCGTCAGCCGCCCGCAAGCGCCTGTCGCGCATAGGCTCTCACATCCGCGTCACCGTCCTGAAGCGCCCCGGTCAGCGCCTCACGAACGGAAGGCTCCGTCGACGCCCACTGGCTCAGGCTCAACACCGCCGACTTGCGAACGTCCAGATGTGGATCGGCCAGCGCTCGTGAGAGCGGCGGTACGGCTTGCGCCGAGCGAGCCCCGGCCAAGGCGCGCACCGCTCCCTGTCGGATCTGCCAAGCCGGCTCCGTCAGCGCCTCCTCGACGGCGCCGAGGATCCGGTCATCCACCCCGAGTGCACCGACGGCCGTCAGTGCCGCGGCCCGCACCAGCGGATCTCGATCGCGCACCAGCGCCCGCACCGTCTCGTCACCGGCGGACAACTTCGCAAGCCCGTTGGCGACCGCGATACGCACCTCGCGATTGTCATCCCCGGCGGCGGTGGCGATGGATACCGCATCGTCCACGGATACCAAGGCGCGCACGGCCTCGATCCGGACCCGATGGTCCAGATCGCGTAGGGCCTCCACATATGCCGCCGGATCGCCGACCCGCCGAGCGCTCGCCACGTACAAGGCGGTACCGCGCACCAACGGGTCGGACGCACTGACATGACCCCGGATCGCCGCGGGACCGTCGAGGACCTCGACGAGTTCTCGTACTCCGTCGGAGGCCGTTCGGCGCACCGAGACATCGCTGTCCCCCAACGCATTCAGCAACGCGTGCTCGTAGCCCTCGGGGGTGTGCTCGGTCAGTGATGCGATCGCGGTGCGGCGCACGCCCGGGTCGTCATCGTCGAGGTACGGCGCCAGTTCCTGGACGGTGGGAGCCTCCAGGCTGAGTACAGCGGCGATCCGGGGGGACGGCGGCTGCTCGGCCTCCGCAGCGATGACACTAGAAATCCGGGCCGCCGGGGCCTTTCCGCCGAGCAGCTCGGGTTGGTGCACCACGATCGGATCTGTCTCCCCCGACGGCAGGTCGTCGAGGCCGGGGACCGGGACGAAATACGGTGCGACTGGCCGTTTGAGGAAATCCATCTCGCCGCTGGCGCTCTTGCGCAGGTTCAGGTGATAGCGCCAATTCTCATCGTCGCGATCCGGCAGGTCGGCCCTGTCGTGGTACAGACCCCAGCGCGATTCGGTACGGGTCAGCGACGAGCGGGCCGCCATCTCGGCGCAGTCCCTGATGAACGACACCTCGGCCGCCCGCATCAGCTCATGCGGGGTTCGCGCGCCGATCTGGCCCACCTCATCGGCCATCCTCTCGAATGTCTGCACGGCCAGTGAGAGTTTGGCCGCCGTCTTCGGCGGGGCCACATAGTCGTTGACGAAGCGGCGCAGCTTGTACTCGACCTGAGGTTGCGGCGGACCATCCGGATGACGCAGCGGGCGATAGATCAGTTCATGCGCCTCCTTGAGCTGGTCGACGGGAAATTCCAGCGGGGCAGCTGTTTTCGAGAGTGTGGAGGCCGCGTGCTCACCGGCCAGGTCGCCGTATACGAACGCGCCGATCATGTAGTTATGCGGCACGCAGGCCAGGTCGCCTGCCGCATAGAGACCCGGCACCGTGGTGCGGGCATGCTCGTCCACCCACACCCCTGATGCGGAATGACCACCGCATAAGCCGATTTCCGAGATGTGCATCTCGATATCGTGGGTGCGGTAGTCGTGTCCGCGGTTGGCATGGAAGGTGCCCCGAGTGGGTCGTTCGGTGGTGTGCAGGATGTTCTCCAGCGCAGACAACGTCTCATCCGGGAGGTGGCTCACCTTGAGATAGATGGGACCGCGTGCAGACTCGATCTCATTCTTGACCTCTGCCATCATCTGGCCGGACCAGTAGTCGGAGTCGACGAACCGCTCGCCTTGCGCATTCACCTGGTAGCCGCCGAAAGGGTTGGCCACATAGGCGCACGCCGGACCGTTGTAGTCCTTGATGAGCGGATTGATCTGGAAACATTCGATCCCCGACAGCTCGGCCCCGGCGTGGTACGCCATCGCGTACCCGTCCCCCGCGTTGGTCGGATTCTCGTAGGTGCCATACAGATAACCCGATGCCGGCAAGCCCAAGCGGCCGCACGGTCCGGTCGCCAGGACGACCGCTTTTGCGCCGACGGTGACGAACTCACCGGTGCGGGTATTGAAGCCGGCTGCCCCGACGGCCCTTCCCTCTTCGGTGAGTACGCGCACGGGCATGACCCGGTTTTCGATGCGGATCTTCTCGCGCATCGACTTCTGCCGTAGCACGCGGTACAGCGCCTTCTTGACGTCCTTTCCCTCGGGCATGGGTAGCACATACGCGCCCGACCGGTGCACACGTCGCACCGCATATTCGCCGTGCTCGTCCTTCTCGAACTTGACCCCGTAGCGTTCAAGACGCTGCACCATCGCGAAACCGCGTGTCGCCGTTTGGTACACGGTGCGCTGGTTGACGATTCCATCGTTGGCGCGGGTGATCTCCGCGACGTAATCCTCCGGTTCGGCCTTGCCGGGGATGACCGCGTTATTCACTCCGTCCATGCCCATCGCGAGAGCACCGGAGTGCCGCACGTGCGCCTTCTCCAGCAGGATCACTTGGGCGCCGTTCTCGGCGGCCGTCAACGCTGCCATGGTGCCGGCGGTTCCGCCGCCGATAACCAGCACGTCACAGTCAAGCCGGACGGCACTATCCAGTTCAGGAATCTCCATCGGCGCTCCATGCTCCTCACGCAAGCTGCTCATCGCCCAACCAACTCCGTATGATTCAGCGCGGCAAGGATTTCAGCACGCAGCACGCTGCGGTCGACCTGGGCCTCGCGAGGTTCGGGGACATCCAGGAGCGCGCGCAGAGGCTGACCGGCTCGGCCCAGCACGGCAATCCGGTCCCCCAGTAACAGCGCCTCGTCGACATCGTGGGTCACGAACACCACCGTGGTGGGATGACTGCGCCAGGTGTCGATGAGTAGGCGTTGCATGCTGGCCCGGGTCTGCGCATCCAGCGCCCCGAACGGCTCATCCATCATGACCGCACGCGGAGCACCGGCCAGGCCGCGGGCCAGCTGGACACGCTGACGCATGCCACCCGACAGGCTCTTGGGCAGGTAGTCCTCGAAACCCGTCAGCCCCACATCGTCGATCCAGGCCTGTGCCGCCCCGCGCCGACCCGAGCGAGGCACACCGCCCAGCTTGAGCGCCAGTTCGATATTCGATTGCACGGTGCGCCAAGGTAAAAGGGCATTGTCCTGGAACACCATGGCCCGGTCGCGCGAGGTGGTGACAACCCTCTCGCCGTCGGCGCGGACGGTGCCCGATTCGGGTGGAAGCAGCCCCGCGATGGCGCGCAGCACGGTGGACTTACCGCAGCCGGAGGGCCCGGTCAGGACCAGGATTTCGGCGGGGCGAACGGTGAGGCTGAGGCCGTCCACCACGGTCCGCCCGCTGTAGCCAAGTGTCAGCTCATCCAGAACCAAGGTGGAGGCGCTCATCGTCCCCCCTCCGCTCGGGGCAGCCAGCGAGTGACGCGGCGCCCCACCAACTCCACCGCGGCGGAGGTCAGGAACCCGAGCACACCGATGGTGATGATCCCGACGAACACATCCGGATAGGCCAACACCGTGTACGACTGCCATGTGCGATATCCGACCCCCAAACGGCCCGAGATCATTTCGGCGGAGATCACGCATATCCAGGCGACACCGATGCCGACGGAAAGGCCTCCGAAAACCCCGGGGAGGCTGCCGGGCAGCACCACCCGCAGCAGCACATCCCAGCGACCGCCACCAAGGGTGCGAACCGATTCCTCCCACAGCGTCGGCAGGGCGCGTACCGCGTGCCGGGTGCTCACCATGATCGGGAAGTAGGCCGCAAGGAAGGTGATGAACACGATTCCGGCCTCATCGCTGGGGAACAACAAGATGGCCACCGGTACGATCGCAATCGCGGGAATGGGACGGGCCAATTCGGTGAGCGGACCGAAAATGTTCGCGAACAACGGTGATCGTCCCAACCAGATACCGGTGATGACACCCAGCGCCGCGGCCAAGCCGAATCCGGTGAGAATCCGGATGGTGGACTGGCCGAGGTCAAGCCAATACTCCTCGGTACCAATGCGCTTGGTGAGCGCGGAGACAATCTCGGTGACCGTCGGCAGCGTGTCGAAGCGCAGCCCGAAGCGCACCTTGTTGGCCGTCAAGAGCTGCCATAGGAGCACGGCGGCGCCCACCGAGGCCAACCGGATGGCCCAGGCGGTGTATCGCGCACTCAGTCGCCGCGATGTCGGGCCGGGGTCCACCGAGTCCAGCGCCACTGAAACGGCACTGGGCCGCGTTTCCAGGATGGGCAGGGTGCTCATGACGCCGCCGCTAGTGCCTGCGTGTAATCCACCGGCGTGGCGCCGGGATGTCCGGAGATGTATCGGGTGGCACCCGCACTGGTGGTGAACGGGTGCAGCCCAGCAGAATCACGAACCCACCAGGCGTGGTCGGCGAACCACCGGGTGCCCAGGTCGGTATCCGCGACGTAGGCGGCACGGACCTTCTGGCCGGCGGCGTTGGCTGCGTTAACGGCCTTGAGCAGCTCCTGCGCCGTGGCATAGACCTGCGTGGAATCCTTACCGTCGAACCAGATTTCGGCTGCCTGGCCCGGGTCTGCCCCCTCAGCCGGGCGCAGGACCAGCGGGTTGACCTTGGCCGCCAACCCGGCCTCGTAGTTCTTCGAGCGAGTCGAATACGCCTGACGCAGCGGACCGTCTTGCACAAAGTCATCGATGTTGAAGTCGGCGAAGTCCCCTATCGATTTCAGGTAGGGCACATCGCTTTTGAACGCGTCGATGAGCGACGGCTTGAGCGTGGTGTCGAATGAAGTGCCGCCGGGCCCGTTATAGAGATAGACGACCTCCTGGGGCAGACCGCTCCCCTCAGCCACGATACGAGCCGCTTCGAGAGACTTCTCGTGGATGAAATCGGTGGCATCGAGCTGAGCCTGCAGGAAGGCATCGAGCACCTCGGGATGCTGCTTGGCGTAGTCGCGGCGCACCACCACACCGTGGAAGGTCGGGACATTCAGCTCGGCCCCGTCGTAGAGCAGCTTGGCCTTCTTCTGGAAGACCAGCAGACCGGGCCAGGCCACGAACTGCGACAGCGCTTGCACCTGACCGGATTCCAGCGCCGAGGCACCAACCTGTGGCTGTTGGTTGAGCACCTCGACATCTTTGGTCGGGTCTAGACCGTCGTTACGCAGCGCCCGCACGAGCGTGCCGTGCCCCGCCGAGCCCACACTGGCGGACACCTTCTTGTCCCTCAACTCGGGGAGCGTTGTTATGGGCGAATTCGGGGGCACCACAACCATGTTCAGCGCGCCCTTGGCGTTGTAGCCGGTCACCGACACCAGCTCGGTGCGCGCCTTCTCATTGGCTTGGGTCTTGGATCCATTGATCAGCAGGGGGTAGTCGCCCATGGAGCCGATGTCGATCTTCTCGGCGAGCATCTGCGCGGTGATCGGCGCTCCGGTGTCGTAGTCCTGCCATTGCACGGTGTATTTGGTTCCGGTCCGCGAGCCGACCTCTCCGAGCCGCTTCTCCAGGTATCCCTGGGCGCGCAGCAGCGTGCCGGCGGTCACGGTATTGATGGTCTTCGACTGATATCCGACAACGACGGTCACCTCGTTGGCCGAGCCGGATCCGGAGTCCAGAGAGCAACCGGTGGCAAGGGTGAGAAGCAGTGCCGTGGCAATAGAACTGAGAAGGGCTGTTCTCTTCATGGGCTGTCCTGACTTAACGAAGTAGGTAGGGCATGTTGACAGTGACTGCACCGGTGGGACACCGGGCCGCGCAGGGACCGCAGTACCAGCACTCGTCGACATGCATAAACGCCTTGCCGTTTTCCGGATTGATCGCCAGCGAATCAAGCGGGCAGATGTCCACGCACAATGTGCAGCCGTCGATACAGAGCGATTCGTCGATGGTGACCGGAACGTCGATGCGGTTGTTGACTAGTGTCATAAGAAGCCTCAGATGTCCCTTAATAGATTGCTGCGCAATGTGATTCGGTCACCGCGCATCCTGATGTACTCGAGGTCGACGGGGGTCCCGTCGTCGAGATGAGTCAACCGCTCCAGTAACAGCAGCGGGGCACTGTCCGGCACCTGGAGCGTCGCGGCCGAATGCGAATCCGCCGCAACGGCTTCCAGCGCCAAATTGGCCGATCCGAGCCTGCGCCCGGTCACCTGTTCGATCAGCGCGAAGATGTCATTGGTCTCAAGCTGATGCTCGAGCACCGCCGCACCGACGTCGGGCGTGAGGTACGTCTTATCGAGACTGAGCGGCAGGTCCCCGAGATAGCGCAGGCGTTCGATGAAGAAGACCCGTGAGCCGGCACTGAGGCGCAGTCGGTGCGCGACCGCCGGCGGGGCGTTCACCTCCTGAATGACGCGGACCTCGTTCCGGACGTCGCCGTACCCCTTGAACGTCTCCTTGAGCCCGAGGAGCGCGTCCAGTCCGTGCTCGTACTTGCGCAGAGCGACATGGGTACCGGTACGAGGTCCGCGCTCGATGAGGCCCTCATCCTTCAGCGCCGTGAGCGCCTCTCGGACCGTGTTGCGGGATACATAGAACTCCGCGGCCAGTTCCTGCTCGCTGGGCAGCCCGCCATCTGCGTATCCCCCGGCGTGGATCTGATGACGCAGCACGTCCGCGACCAACCGCGCCTGATCGGCGCGCGGGCGGCGCAATGGCGTGGGCTCGGCACCGGCCACGAGTCCTCCTGACGTGAGACAACCTCGCCAACACGCTAAAGGCCTGCTCAGCGGCTACCGGCCCGGTGAAATCAAACTCTGTCAGGTCGCTTCCATTGCGCCGCTCACCACCTGCTCCGACCTGGTACGGACCGCCGGGTGCGCACCATTGCGCCACTGCCGCCCTTGGCGCGGGATTGGATTCAGGGTGATCGGAACGGCGGTCAGAGGACGGCGCGGGCCCGCTCCAGGAAGGTGCGTGCCGCGGGGCCGACCGGACCAGCCAGGCGCCACCCCAGGGCGAGGCGTCCGCGCAGCGCAGGCCGGATCTCCAATGCCACCACCCCGTCCCGGTTTCGCAGGTACGGAGCGGGCACCACCGCGACACCGAGCCCCTGTTCGACGAGGGTCAGTAACGACCGCGGAGAGCTCGCTTCGAAGGCCACGTTCGGTGTGAGTCCCGCGCCTTGGCACGCGCTTTCCAGGATGGATCGAATGCCGCTGCCCGTCGGTAGGCAGATCAGGGTGCGCTCACAGAGCATGTTCAGGGTGGCGGTACGGCGTTTCGCCAAGGGATCGTCGGCGGCAACCGCCGCCACCAGGGGCTGATCGTCGACGATGCGCAGACCTAGCCCCTCCGGTTCCTCGGCACCCAGAGCGAGGATGGCGCCGTCGAGCCGACCCGCACGCAGCCCGGCAATCAGCTCATCTGACTTGGCTTCGGCGAGGGTGATGGTGATGGCCGGGTGGTCGTGATGGAAAGCCGAGAGCAGTGCGGGCAAGTCGGCACCGTGCGACGTGACGGTGCCGAACGCGATGTGTCCGCGCAACAATCCCCCGATCTCATCGGCCGCCTCACGGACTCCCTCGACCGCGGCGAGAGCGGCTCTCGCATAGGGAACTACCGCCTCGCCGGCATCGGTGAGGCGGACCCGGCGCCCCGACCGATCGAATAGCTCCTGCCCCAGTTCGCGTTCCAGGAGCCGGATCTGTGCACTCACCCCCGGTTGGGCGACATGCAGTGCGCCGGCCGCTTTGGTGAAACTCGCTGCATCCGCCACGGCAACGAGGTAGCGGAGCTGATGAATCTCCATAACCTTTGATTATAGATTCACTAACAGATAGATCTTGGACTTCTTCCTCGCATCGGCCGATGCTGGATGGCATGAGCGAGAACAACACATCAATTGTCATTGCGGGAGCTGGCATCGGCGGGCTTACCGCCGCCCTGACCCTGCACGCTGCGGGGTTCGACGTGACGGTGCTGGAGAGCGCCCACGAGGTCAAGCCACTGGGCGTCGGCATCAATATGCTTCCGCACGCGGTGGGCGTGCTCACCGAGCTCGGACTGAGCGCCGAGCTTGCCCGGATGGGCGTCGCCACCACCGAGATCCGATTCTGCGATAAACACGGCACCGTCCTCTACACGGAGCCTCGGGGTATCGCCGGGGGCTACCCCCACCCGCAGTTCTCGGTGCATCGCGGTCGGCTGCAACTCATGCTGCTCGATACCGTGCTGGAACGCATTGGCCCACAAGCAGTTCAGACGGGCCGCCGGGTCCTCGGGTTCGAGCGCGACGAGGCCGGCGTACGCGTACACACCGCGGACACCGAGTTCGAGGCGGCCGTTCTGGTCGGCGCCGATGGCGTGAACTCGGCAATACGCGCACAGCTACACCCGGCGGATCCGTTGCGCTGGTCGGGAGTGCGGATGTGGCGCGGCGCCGCCGATATCGGGCCCTTCCTCACCGGTAAGACCATGATCGCCGCGCACGATGACACCGATCACGAGCTCATCGCCTATCCGATCAGCGAGCGCACCTTGAACTGGGTGGCGTTGGCCCGCACCGATGATCCCGGGCAGCTCCCGGCCGGGGCGCGGTGGAACGACCCGGTCCCGGTAGATGAGGTGCTGGACTACTTCCCGGGCTGGGATTTCGGCTGGCTGGATATCGACAAGATGGTCCGCAGTTCCGCGCACATCGTTGAATATCCGATGGTGGACCGCGACCCGTTGTCGCACTGGGGCGAGGGACGAGTCACCCTGTTGGGCGATGCCGCTCATCCCATGTATCCGCTCGGCGCCAACGGCGGTTCGCAGTCCGTCGTCGACGCCCGTGTATTGGCGCAGGCCCTGTCGGAGTCGCCCGATGATCCCGCGAGCGGATTGGCCGCCTACGAGACCCAGCGCATCGAGGCGACAAGCCATGTGGTGCTGGCCAACCGAGCAATGCTCCGGTCCTGGGGCGAGGAGTCTCCGGACGAGCTGGAGAAGGTGGCGCGGTCGTACCGGCAGCGCACGAAGGCCTGACCCGCCGACTCGGCATGAACCGAACGAACGGCCGAGGTCATCCAACCAATCCACATGACGCTCACATCCGGGGTCCAGGAATCGCTGGCTGAATAGGGATATGCGCCTGGACCGGAACCCCGAACCCGATGTTGTCGTCGTCCTCAATGCCGAGGACCTCAACGGTCGAGAGATCGTCCGGATACTGGTGCGCAACGGGCATCGGGTCGTCATCTGCGGCAGACATGCCACCGATCTCACGAGAATGCTGCACGGCTACAGCGCAGATCAGGTGATGGCCATCGCGGCCGATACCACCGACCCGCGCCAGATTCGTGAACTGTGCCGGCGCGCGACGGACCGGTTCGGCACCGTCACCACCATCGTGGACGCGACCGGCAGACAGATGCCGCATTTGCGGCTCGTCTCATAGACCGCGTCCGGCCTGATCCGAATCACGCCGTTTCCCTCAGGCCATCCAGTACGCCTGGGCCTTCATTGACTTGCGCGGAATGCCGTAGTGGTCCTTGAGGATGTGGGTGACCTCGCGGGTAGTCCGGGTATCGCATGCCACCCACCCGAAGAAGTCCGGGGCGTCGAAGGCCGTCGCACGTACGACCTCGGCAAGCGACCGGTCACCGTGGCGATCCACCCAGATCGCGTCCCCGCCGACCGGCAGCGACTTGTCGCTTTCGTGCGCGGCCTCCAGGAACACCGTGGCCGGACTGTCCCCAATCGCCGCCAGCAGGGAGTTGATCGCGGGCAGGGATGCGGTGTCCCCGACGATCACGTATCCGCGTGGGGCCGGCTCGGGCAGTGCGAAATTACTGCCCAGCACCGTTGCCTCAATCGTGTCGCCGACCCGGGCCGTCCGCGCCCAACGAGCGGCGAGCCCGTCGTGCAGTGCGAACTCAACATCGACGGTATCGGCCCGCTGATCCGGGTTGACCAGTGTGTACCCACGTTGATGCAGCTTCTCCCCGTCCGCGAACCACAACCGGACCCACATGGTCGGATGAACCGTACGGCCCCGCAGCAGGCCGCCGGCTGCGAAACTGAGCCTCAGATAGTGATCGGTCAGTTCGCGCCGCGCGGTCAAAGTTAGCTGATAGTCACCGGCCCGGAACATTTTGAGAACCGTGCCCTGCCATCCACGTGTTGGTTGCGTCACTGCGCTCGGCATTACACCCTCGTTCCCCAGCATCTAGGCCGATACCTCTTTTGCCTTAGGCTAGCCTAATTATTGGCCGTCAGATAAGGCTAGGGTTAGCTATCGACAGTTAGGTAAGGGGATGCTAATCTCTTGCCGAGCAAGTATTGGTGACATGGATGAGGACGGTGGATGAGCACTCGGGAGCGAGTCGACCAACTCGGAGCCCCGATTGTGTCGACAGTCACATCACGGCGTTCTGCCGACAAATCCGAACTCCGGCTCACCATCACTACCACGACGGGGAACATCGGCGTGGCCGCGGGCGAGGGGTCGAAGGTTTGCTATCCGCCCTAGGCGGAGGTCTCAGGAACCAATCATGTTCGCGACCCGACTACTCCAATCAGCGGGCGTATCGATCAGGCGAAGGGCTGTAAGTGGATATTCGTGAGCGAGTTGGTCAGCGAGAGCGTGTGACCTCGACGGTGGCTCCGTCGACACGCATTGACCCCGAGCTAGAGAGCCGATTCGCAACCTGCAGCCGGGCCCTGGGTCTGAGTGTCAACGACAGGCGACGGCCCGCAGATTTGCCAGCAGCACGCTACGGCTTTACGTCCCTGTGCCGAACCGCCCAAGATCACTGTGATGTCTGGGTCGGTCTCGCGGCCTCCGGTGGCGCGACCATCGACGTCCTGGAAGCCATCTCGGAGACCGCGGCCACCGCCGGGCACCTGCAGCACGCGGTGAACCTGCAGCCGGGCGATCTCACCTTCACCTATGACACCGGGCTATACCTCGAGTTCCGCGCCAGCGGACCCGAGGACTATCACCTCGCCTATGCCGCAGCACTCGTCGACAAGGGTGAGTACGTCAAGGCCGACGAGCTGATCACTGCCGTGACCGAACGGCGCCCCGGGTGGTTCAACGCCCGCTGGGTCGCGGTCGCGATGCAGAACCGGGCCGAGCGCTGGTCCGATGTCGTCACGCTGCTGACCCCCGTCGTCACCGACGAGTCGTTGGAGCCCACCACGGCGCACGCCGTGCGGATCACCCTGGGCATCGCGCTCGCCAAACTCGGCATGGTCAATCCGGCCCTGTCCTATCTCGAAGACCCAAGTGGCCCAATTGAAGTCGCCGCCACCGATGGAGCGCTCGCGAAGGCGTTGAACCTGCGCCACCATGGTGACGACGAAACCGCTACCGAGGTGCTCCAGGACCTGTACGCGGCCAATCCGGAGAAGGCCGAGATCGAACACGCGCTCACCGATCCGAGCGTGGGTCTGCACACCACGACCGCGGCGCGCATCGCTGCGCGCTCCGATCCCTGGGATCCCGAGACTGAGCCCACCGAAGAGGATTTCATCGATCCTGAGGCCCACGAGCGCAAGGCGATCCTGCTTGCCGAGGCCGAGCAGCAGCTCAGTGAGTTCATCGGTTTGGAGCAGGTCAAGGATCAGGTCTCCAGACTCAAGAGCTCCGTAGCGATGGCATTGCGGCGCCAGGAACGCGGCCTCGCCGTCGGCCACCGCACTCACCACCTGGTGTTCGCGGGCCCTCCCGGTACCGGTAAGACCACCATCGCCCGTGTGGTCGCCAAGATCTACTGCGGCCTGGGACTCCTCAAGCGTGAAAACGTCCGCGAGGTGCACCGTGCCGATCTCATCGGTCAGCACATCGGTGAGACCGAGGCCAAGACCAACGCCGTCATCGACAGCGCGCTCGACGGCGTGCTGTTCCTCGACGAGGCTTACGCATTGGTGTCTACCGGCGCCAAGAACGACTTCGGTCTGGTTGCCATCGACACCCTGCTGGCCCGCATGGAGAACGATCGCGACCGTTTGGTCGTGATCGTCGCGGGGTACCGCGCCGAGCTGGACCATTTCCTCGACACCAACGAAGGTCTGCGCTCCCGTTTCACGCGGTCCATCGAATTCCCTTCGTACGCACCGCCAGAACTCGTCGAGATCGCCGCGGCCATGGCCTCCATGCGAGACAGCAAGTTCGACGAGCGTGCCGCCGCGGAGCTACTCACCGCCTTCTCCACGATGTGTGCCGCAGAGGCTCCCGATACCCGGGGTATCGCACGCCGCAGCATCGACGTCGCCGGTAACGGCCGCTTTGTCCGTAACGTTGTTGAACGGTCCGAGGAGGAACGTGAACACCGCCTCGATAACTCAGGCGCCGAAGAGTTCAGCGATGACGACCTCATGACCGTCACCGTCCAGGACGTGCAGGCATCGGTGGAGGCCATCATCAGCGGCCTCGGCTTGTCGGTCCAGAAATGAGCGACAACAACAACGCGAACCCCGAACGTCGGGCCTTCGCGTCACGCACCCCGGTCAGCGAGAACCCCGAACCGCTGAAGTACCGCCGCGGATTCGTGACCGGACACCAGGTGACCGGATGGCGTTTCGTCATGCGGCGCATCGCATCCGGCGTGGCGCTGCATGACGCACGCATGCTCGTCGATCCACTGCGCTCTCAATCACGGGCATTCGGCATGGGTGCCGTCATCGTGATCACCGGTGTGGTCGGATCTTTCGTCCTCAGCCTGCTTCGGCCCTCCGGTATCGCCGGAACCGATCCGGTGCTAGCCGACCGGTCGACCGCCGCGCTCTACGTACGGGTGGGTGACAACCTGCACCCTGTGCTCAACCTCACCTCGGCCCGCCTCATCGCAGGCAAGGCCGTGAATCCCACGATGGTGAAAAGCACTCAGCTCGATCAGTTTCCACGCGGCAACCTGATCGGCATTCCGGGCGCACCGGAGCGCATGGTGCAGTCCAAGTCGACCGACGCCGCCTGGGCCGTATGCGAATCGGCCGAGAACCGCGCGGTCACCGTCATCGCCGGGCCGTTGGACACCAGCGGTGACAAAGCCACCGATCTCCCCAGCGATCGTGCCGCGGTGGTGTCCACCGATGCAGGTACGTGGCTGCTGTGGGACGGGAAGCGCAGTGCGCTCAACCTCGATGACGTCGCCGTCACGAGTGCTCTCGGATTCGCCGCGCATCCTGCGGTGCGCCCGGTGACGACCAGTCTGCTCAACGCCATTCCCGAAGCTCCCGCACTCGTGGTTCCCGCGATCCCGGGGGCCGGGGCGCCGACCAACTACCCCCTGCCCGTCCAGGCACCCATCGGTTCGGTGCTGGTGAGCTACTCCAGTGACAACAACCCGGTGCACTACGCGGTGCTTGCCGATGGCGTGCAACAGATTTCGCCTGTGATCGCATCGGCGCTGCGCAATGCCAACTCGTTTGGTCTGGAGCAGCCGCCTCGGCTGACGGCCGATCAGATCGCGCATCTGCCGACATCGTCAGCGATCGACACCAGCGTCTTCCCGAGTGCGGCGATCAGGCCGCTGGCAGCCAATGAGGATCCGGTGCTGTGCACGCGGTTCACCAAGACCGCCGATACGACCTCAGAATCATGGTCACTGCTCGCCGGATCGATACTGCCCGTTTCCTCTTCGGTGCACACCGTGCAGCTGATCTCCCCGGTGGCCATCCGAGTTGCCGTCACCCCCGGCATCGGGTACCTGGTACAGCCCGGCGGTCGCGGTGCGTATCAGTGGATCTCCGACACCGGTGTGCGATACGGCATAGACACCGAAGCCGAGGGCGACAAGACCCTCGAGGCGCTCGGCCTGCACAAGCCCGCACTACCCATCCCCTCGTCGATCTTGGATCTGTTCGCCTCCGGACCATCGCTGTCACGCACCGATGCTCTGATCGCGCACGACAGCCTGGCCCCGAATGATCGGCCCGCCATCCGCATCCCGACCGATAATTCATCTGCTCAGGCACAGGAGTCACGTTGAGTCGTCTCATCTTCGAAGCCCATCGGCGAGTAGCGCCTCCGGCGATACCAGATGCCACGGTGACCGTCGAGGCGCCTCCGCAACTGCCACGGGTGGTGCCGCCGTCGTTCCTGCGGCGGGCCATGCCGGTCGTCATCGTGGTTCTGATCGTCGGCATGGTGGTCGCCCTGGTCGCCTCAGGCATCCGGCTCATCTCCCCGCAGACGCTGTTCTTCCCGTTCGTGCTCTTGTTGGCCGCCACCGCATTCATGCGCAATGGCAGCGACAAGGTCCGCACCGAGGAAGTCGACGCGGAACGCGCCGACTATCTGCGGTATATGTCGGTGGTCCGCGAGAATCTGCGCACCCACGCAACCCAGCAGCGTAAGGCGCTGGAATGGTCACACCCGGATCCCGAGGACCTGACCACGGTCCCAGGCACGCGCCGCCAGTGGGAACGCGACCCGGGCGATGGCGACTACCTCGTCGTACGCGCCGGACGCCACGACATTCCGCTGGCCAGTTCCGTGCGAGTGAAGGACATCGCCGACGAGATCGACCTGGAACCAGTCAGCCACAGTGCATTGCGCGGGCTGCTCGACACCCAGCGCACGGTACGCAGCGCCCCGCTCGGCATCGATCTGAACAAGGTTTCGCGCATCACGGTCCTTGGGGATGACGATGTTGCCCGCGCCGCGATCCGCTCGTGGGTGACACAGGCGGTCACCTTCCACGATCCGACGCTGCTGACGGTCGCGATGGCAGGCCCCGATGCCGAGAACGCCGAGTGGTCTTGGCTCAAATGGCTTCCGCACGTGGATATCAGCGGTGAAATCGACGGTGTCGGTGCGGCCCGCTACCTACGCCGCACGGGTGCCGAACTCTTCCAGGCACTGCAACCGGCGCTGGCCGAGCGTCCGACCTTCGGCTCCGATGACGGCGCGCACAAGCATCTGCTGATCGTCCTCGACGACCCGACGTATGACCTGGATGGCGTGAATTCGCCCATCCCGGCTGCCGGCCTGGAGGGCGTCACCGTCATCCAGCGGCTCGGCAATACGGAAGGCTCGGCTGGCCTGCCTAAACTTCCGGATTACCTCAATCCGGAACGCCCTGTGCTGCAGGTCAACCGTAATGGCGTGAGCGCACGCATCACCCGCTGGAACGGCAACGATTGGCAGCCATACGTCGATGAGGCCGATCAGCTCACAGTCGGAACGGCGTCGCATACCTCCCGTCGGCTCTCCCGCTGGGATTCCAATCCGACCCACCCAGGGCTGCGATCGTCCGCCACCGGCGGTGCGACGTTCACGTCGCTGCTCGGAATCGAGAACGCGTCCCAGCTGGACGTCCCCGCTCTGTGGTCGCCGCGTTCGCGTGACGAGGAGCTCCGGGTGCCCATCGGCGTAACCACCTCCGGCGAACCGCTGATGTTCGATCTTAAGGACGAGGCTGAGGGCGGTATGGGTCCGCACGGTCTGATGATCGGTATGACGGGCTCCGGCAAGTCTCAGACTCTGATGTCGATCCTGTTGGCGCTCTTGACGACTCACTCAGCCGATCGCCTCATCGTGATCTACGCCGACTTCAAGGGTGAGGCGGGTGCCGATATCTTCCGCGATTTCCCGCAGGTCGTCGCCGTCATCTCCAACATGGCCGAAAAGCGTTCGCTGGCTGAGCGTTTCGCCGACACATTGCGTGGAGAGGTAGCCCGCCGCGAGAACTTGCTCAAGCAGGCCGGTCGCGACGTGCAGGGCAGCGCCTTCAACTCGGTCCGTGAGTACGAGGAGGCGATCGCCGCCGGACACGATCTGCCGCCGATCCCCACGCTGTTCGTGGTGGCCGACGAATTCACGCTCATGCTCCAGGACCACCCGGAGTACGCCGAGCTGTTCGACTACGTCGCACGCAAGGGCCGCTCGTTCCGCATCCACATCCTGTTCGCGTCGCAGACCCTGGACGTCGGCAAGATCAAGGATATCGACAAGAACACCTCGTACCGCATCGGTCTGAAGGTGGCCAGCCCCAGCTCATCCCGACAGATCATCGGGACCGAGGACGCGTATCACATCGAATCGGGCAAGGACTACAAGGGCGTTGGGTTCCTGGTGCCCGCACCCGGTGCGGTGCCGATCAAGTTCCGCAGCACCTATGTCGACGGCGTGTACGAACCCCCGTCGACAACCACCACCGTGGAGATCCGAGCCACCCCGCAGCCCAAACAGTTTACCGCGCTACCGGTGGCCGCAGATCCCACCACGGTGATCGTCAAGGGCAACACCGACCAACCACGGCAGCCTGCGCGCAAACTGGTCTCGACCGTCGGCGACCAGCTTGCCAAGGTGGGGCCGCGGGCGCCGGAGCTCTGGCTGCCACCACTAGACACCGCGATCCCGTTGGCCGATGTACTGAACCAGACCGGGATTCCGGCACGGCAGCTGCGCTGGCCGCTCGGCGAGATCGACAAGCCGTTCCAGATGCGCCGCGATCCACTGGTCTTCGATGCGACCTCGGCGGCCGGGAACGTGATCATTCACGGCGGCCCGAAATCCGGGAAGTCGACTGCGCTGCAGACATTCATCCTGTCGGCTGCGGCGCTGCACGCCCCCCGCGACGCCACGTTCTACTGCATCGACTACGGCGGCGGACAACTGCACGCACTCGAAGGACTGGCGCATGTCGGCAGTGTCGCCAGCGCGTTGGAACCAGAACGCATCCGGCGTACCTTCGGTGAGCTGGAGCAGCTCCTGGCGTACCGCCAGCGCCTGTTCCGCGACCGTGGCATCGCCTCGGTGAGCCAACTGCGCGCCCTGCGAGACAGCGATCGCACGCTCGATGACGGTTACGGCGAGACGTTCCTGGTCGTGGACAACCTGTATGCGTTCAGCCGCGATAACACCGACCAGTTCAATACCCGAAACCCGTTGTTGGCCAGGCTCACCGAGCTGGCCAACGCCGGACTGTCGTACGGCATTCATGTCGTGATCACGACGCCGAACTGGATCGAGGTGCCGCTGGCGATGCGCGATGCTCTCGGACTGCGCCTCGAACTCAAGCTGCATGACTCAGCGGACAGCAACGTGCGGGTACCGGGTGCACTGCGCCGCCCCGCCGAAAGTGTTCCGCACGATCAGCCGGGTCGCGGCCTGACCATGCAGGCCGAGCACTTCCTGTTCGCCTCCTCGGACTCGAAGACCGTCGAATCGGTCAATGCCAACTACCCCGGGTCCAAGGCTCCTGCCGTCCGACTACTGCCGGCAGATCTGGCACCGAACGCCATCGGCCCGCTGTACCCGGGGCTCGAGCAGGTCGTCATCGGCCAGCGCGAGCAGGATCTGGCACCCGTGGCACTCGACTTCGCTCACAACCCGCTCCTGATGGTGTTGGGCGATACCGGGTCTGGCAAGACGACTCTGCTGCGGCACGTCATCCGTACCGTCCGCGAGCACTCGGCGCCCGACCAGGTGGCGTTCACGGTTCTGGACCGGCGGCTGCATCTCGTCGACGAACCGCTGTTCCCGGATAATGAGTACACCCCCAATATCGACCGGATTACCCCGGCGATGCTGGGCCTCGGCGCACTGCTGGAAAAGCGTCGGCCGCCCGCCGGGCTGTCTCCGGAGGAACTGCACAACTGGGTGTCACGCGGTGTGACAGGACAGCGGCATTATCTGATCATCGACGATGTCGACCAAATCCCCGACGCACCGGCTGTCAGCGGCCCGTACATCGGGCAGCGGCCGTGGAATCCGATCGTCGGCCTGCTCGCCGAGGCACGCGAGCTCGGCCTGCGAGTGATCATCACCGCACGGGCTACCGGCTCGGGTCACATCCTGATGACCAACCCCATGTTGCGTCGCTTCCACGAGCTCCAGGCCAACACCCTGATGCTCAGCGGCAGCCCGCAGGACGGCGGCCGGATTCGTGGGCATCGTTTCGAGCGTCTGCCCGCGGGTCGCGGAGTTCTGTTGTCCGAAAACGATGTCCCCACATATGTACAGACCGTCAATCCACTCGTCATTGAGCATGCTGCTCAGGGAAGGGAGTACCCACGATGAATCTCAATGTAGTTCCGGAAGGCCTGCTCGCCACCAGTGCCGCGGTTGAGGCGCTCACCGCGCGTTTGGCCGCGGCTCACGCGGCGGCCGCTCCGGTGATCGGTGCCGTGGTGCCGCCTGCTGCCGATCCGGTGTCCTTGGAGACCGCCGCGGGCTTCAGTGCGCGTGGAATCGAGCACACCGGTGTGGCCGCCCTGGCCGTTGAGGAGCTGGGCCGTGCTGGTCTGGGTGTCTCGGAGTCTGCCGCCAGTTACACCACCGGCGATATGCAGGGCGCTGCGACATACATGATTGCCCGGGGCTAGCTCTTGACCGCCCCCATCTGGATCGCTTCTCCCCCGGAGGTCCACTCGGCGCTGCTGAGCGCCGGACCCGGGCCGGGGGCACTCCTCGCTGCGGCCGCGCAGTGGCAGGCGCTCTCGACGCAGTACGCCACGGCGGCAACGGAGTTGACCCAGCTGCTCGCTGCCACCACTGCCGGACCCTGGCAGGGGCCCAGCGCCACCCAGTATGTCGCCAGCCACACGCCATACCTGGCCTGGC
>NZ_JACCFF010000003.1 GCF_013449725.1 Mycobacteroides sp. LB1
AATGGAACACCGCCATGGAAGAACTCATCCGCGCCTACCGCGCCATGGGCAACACCCACGAAACCAACACCCTGTCCATGAACGCCCGCGACATGGCCGAAGGAGCCAAATGGGGCGCATAAACGCCGACTAGCAGCTCCACCGCATGAGGGCCAGAGATCCGGACAGGGTTTCTGGCCCTCATGCTGTCCGGCCCCGGGCTACTGTTGTACGGTCAAATGAGTTGTGTGTTCCATGATTTGGGCAAAGGGGGAGATATGCCCGATCCCTCCTCGGATGATGAGGATGCCACTCACCGCGGCGCGCAGCAGGGCCGGGGTGCCGTGCGATGGCAAGAACCGGGTATCACCAGGCCACGACCGCCTACTGTCGCTGAGGCCAGAGCCCGTGACAAGGCGCGGCGGACGCGCGAAGCCGAACGGAGAGTCGCGGAGGTCCGTGCCCAGAAGGCCGAGGACCGTCGTCGAGTGGGCGGAAACATCCTCATGGGATCTGTGGTCGTGGTGGGTATAGCGGCCGTGGTGGCAGTGGGGTACGCGATGATCGACCGCGACGAAGAAGTGGCGGCCACGTGTGTTCGCGATGGCTCGAACGCCGTTGCGCCCGAGGAGTACTGCGAACGGGGTACCGCATCCTCGGGTGGCATGTTCATTTATGCAGGCTCGCCCTACCGGTACTACTACGGCGGATCGAACCGGGGTATCGGCAGCATCGCTTCCGGTGGAAGTTTAGAGCTGCCGCGGGGCGCGACCGCTCGGAGCAGTTCGGGCACGTCGATCACCAAATCCGGTGGCTCGGGCGACGTAACGAGATCCACGTCGGTATCACGCGGCGGCTTCGGGTCCAGCAGCTCGGGAAGTTCGGGCAGCTGATGCGTCGCCAGCGTGGCCACCCGCGGCTCGGGTGGGAAGAAATCGTTGCTGCCCAAGGGATGTGCTACGGCACCCCGGCGCGGCTGGCGGACGGCAGCGACCGGCCCTATTGGGACGAGTCGGTCCACTATGTCTTCGACATGGATGAGGTGCTCTCCCTGGAGGCGACCGTCGAGGTGCTGCACTCCATGTGCCTGGGTGCCGTCGAACAGGTGATTCTCACCGGGCGCTACGGAGATTTCGGGCTACCGGAATGGACCTGGGAGCATATCGAAAAATCTTGGCGCAGAAGAGATCCACATCTATACGGCAGATTCGACCTGCGGTATGACGGGCAGCGGCCGCCGGTGCTGCTCGAGTACAACGCCGACACCCCCACCTCCCTGCTGGAAGCGGCCATCTTGCAGTGGCACTGGAAGACGGATGTCTTCCCCGATGACGATCAGTGGAACTCCCTGCACGAGCAGTTGGTGGGGCGCTGGAAGCAGATCGCCCAGCAACTCCCCAGTACTGAAACACATTTCACGTGGTCGTCGGCGGATCAGAGCGGCGAGGACAACGTGACCCTGGCCTATCTACAGGAATGCGCAGCTGAGGCCGGGCTGAACACGGTGGGTCTCCCGATCGAGGAGATCGGCTGGGATCACGACCTGAATCGCCTGGTGGATCTGGAAGAGGCGCCGATCGAATCGATCTTCAAGCTGTATCCCTGGGAGTGGGTACTCGATGACGACTTTGGCCGCCACGCGGTGGACCTGCTACCCGAGACTCTCTGGATAGAGCCGCTGTGGAAAACACTGTTGAGCAACAAGGCGATTCTTGCCGTCCTATGGGAGATGTACCCCGGCCACCCGAACCTGTTACCGGCCTACCTTGATGACCCGCACGAGCTGACGGAGTATGTCCGCAAGCCGAAACTTGGCCGTGAGGGTGCCAACATCACCGTGGTGGGAGCCGGGCACGAGACGGCCACGGGCGGGGTCTACGGCGAGGAAGGCTATGTCTATCAGCTGTTGGACCCGCTGCCCCAGTTCGACGGAATGAGGCCGGTCCTGGGCGCCTGGATTGTCGGTGACGAGTCGGCGGGGCTGGGAATCCGGGAGACCGCAGGCCTGATCACCGACGATGGCGCCGCGTTCGTTCCACACCGGATTCCACTGCGGTAGAGAAGAATAAGCACCGGCCTCGGGAAACCGAGTAACCCAGAGAGATCGGGATGGCAACCATGAACGCAGCAGGATATTGGTCGATCGTCGCGCACGGGGCGGCGGGAATCTGGTTGTACGCCGCGCTCGGCTTCGCATTGATGGTCGTCGGATTTCTAGTGTTGGACTGGACGACCCCAGGACCCCTGCGTCAGATGGTCCGCGCAGGCCTCCCCAATGCTGCCGTCGTCACCGCCGCCGGGCTGCTGTCGCAGGCGCTGGTGATTGTGCTGGCCATCTACAGTGCGTCGGGGAACATCGCCGAGGGCTTGTTCCGGACTCTGGTATTCGGGCTGATCGGCATTGCGGCCCAGACGATCTGCATCAGATTGATCGAGTGGGTAGTGGGAGTCGATGTCGGGGACTTGCTAGCGCACGAGAAGTTCGTGCCCGCAGCGGTCGTCGTCGCCGCCGCTTACCTGGCAGTCGGGCTGGTGATCGCAGCCGCCATCCTCTAGCCGGGTGCGACACGGTTCAGCTACGGCACCGTTCGCAGCATGTTTGTAACACCATTGTTCCAGTCAGTAACTTTCCGGTCGATACGGTCGCACGATGGCGTCTCCGGCAACATACGACACATCTGCCCAGGCACCTGAGGAACAGGGATATCACAAGGGGCTGAAGAACCGACAAGTCCAGATGATCGGTATCGGGGGAGCCATCGGCACCGGGCTGTTCATGGGAGCCGGTGGCCGGTTGCACAGCGCGGGACCGGGCTTGTTCTTGGTCTATGCGGTCTGCGGGGTATTCGTGTTCTTCATCCTGCGTGCGTTGGGCGAGCTGATCTTGCACCGCCCGTCCTCGGGGTCGTTCGTGTCGTACGCACGGGAATTCCTAGGCGAGAAGGCGGCATACGTCGCGGGCTGGATGTACTTCTTCAACTGGGCCGCCACCGCCATCGTCGACGTGACGGCCATCGCGCTGTACATGCACTACTGGAGTGCGTTCGAGGCGATACCGCAATGGCTCATCGCGCTCATCGCCTTGTTCATCGTGCTCACCATGAACACCATCAGCGTCAAGCTGTTCGGCGAGATGGAGTTCTGGGCGGCGCTGATCAAAGTGGTTGCCATCATGGGGTTCTTGGTCATCGGGACTGTCTTTTTGGCGGGTCGTTTCACGATCGAGGGCGCCAGCACGGGGCCATCGGTGATCGCAGACAACGGCGGCCTTTTGCCGGCCGGTCTCATGGCTTTGGTCATTGTCACCTCGGGAGTCGTCTTTGCGTACTCCGCCGTCGAGCTGGTCGGCATAGCCGCGGGTGAGACGGAGAACCCGGAGAAGGTGATGCCCCGCGCCATCAACTCGGTTGTGTTCCGCGTCGCGGTCTTCTATGTGGGTTCACTCATCCTGCTGGCGCTGCTGTTGCCCTATGGAACCTACAAAGCCGGGGAGAGCCCGTTCGTCACTTTCTTCTCCCGGATTGGCGTGCCGTACGCCGGTGACGTGATGAACTTCGTGGTGCTGACGGCGGCGCTGTCGAGCCTGAACGCGGGTCTTTACAGCACGGGGCGGATCCTGCGTTCCCTTGCGATGAACGGCAGTGCACCAAAGGTGTTGTCACGCATGACCTCCGGTGGCGTCCCATTTATGGGCATCGCGGTCACCGGCACTTTTACGCTCGTCGGGATATTCATGAACCTGGTCATCCCCGCCGAGGCTTTTGAAACCGCCCTGGATCTGGCGGCATTGGGAATCATCTCGTCGTGGGCCACCATCGTGATCTGCCAGATCCAGCTGTACCGGTGGTCGCAGCGGGGCATTCTGCAGCGAGGCAGCTTCCGGATGCCCGGAGCGCCGTACACCGGGTACCTGACGCTGGCGTTCCTGGCGGCCGTGGTGGTGCTGATGTGTTACGAGAACTGGTGGAACCTGATCGCGATCGTGGTACTCGTCCCCGTGCTGACCGCGGGGTGGTACCTCTGCCGGGGCCGCGTGCTGCAGCTCGCCCGCGACCGCATCGGGTACACCGGTGCCTATCCGGTGATCGCGCATACTCCCATGCTGGACGACCCGCCGGGCGGCAGGAACAGGTAGCACACCCGCTGCTCGCTGACGGCGCATGCGGTGCCGAGTTGGTGGGGCCATCGGAATCGTCGGCTCGCCCGGCAGGCATGCGAACCGACGCCGCTAGCGCTGCGCTTTGCAGACGTTGAGGATGGCTTGGCCCTCATTGAGTATCTGCTGTACGACCGCGTCATAGGCGGTGGCGTCGGCGCCTGCTTCACGGGTTCGTTTCACGATATCTACGGCTTGGTCGGCAAGGTCGGTCAGGTGCTGAACCCGCTCCGCGAGATTCTGATCGGACAGTTTGGGGTGGTTGCGCATACGGTTGGCCCAGTCCTGATAGGCGCTGAGCGGCGGTCCGTGGGGCCCAATCAGATCGCCTTTGGTGAGATCGCGATGCTCGTCGTCGACGTAGATCCCGAGCACGCTCAAGGCTGTGTCGCAGTCAGTGGGCTTCTCGCTGCCGTTGAAGGCAGTGAGGCCGCCGACGATGGCCCCGGCGACTGTGGCGGCGATCAGTAGACGTGACCGCGACGGGGGCTGATAGCGAGGCAGCACCGCGGGTGCGGCCTCGGGATGCGAACCTGCCGCGGCGTCGAGCAGTTGCATCTGATGCTGTACCCGGCGGAAGTGATACTCGCTCCAGCAGGTTAGTGCAGACACCGCGAGTGCGAGAAGTAAGTAGCCAGAACCCCGTCGAGCGCCGTCGCTGTAGAAGATCAACAAAGCTCCGCTGATCATCAGCAGGATCGGGAGCCACCAGAGGCGAATCAGCCAGCGGGGCATCTGCTTTCGTGTCTCGAGCATGACGCTGCCCATTTGGATCGCTGCCGCTAGCGCGGCCGGGTCGTCGGGCGGATCGCCGCGCCAGACAGCGGTGAGCGCCTGCGAACGTTGGTGCCTGTCGAGCCCGGCGACTGCAGCCGTGCAGTAGCGGTGCGGTCGTTGCTGAATACCGATCGCGAGGGCCGCGATGCCGACCACGACGGCGCCGGCCTGGAGTGCCAGCCAGCGGGGATCAGTATCGCGATCACCGAAGTACAGCAGCCAGAACGGAAGGTACAGCACCGCCGCAGCAGCCGCGGTAACCGCTAATCGCACCCACCACGGCTGCAGCAAGAATCTAGTCCCCATGGTTGCCAGTGTGCCAGATCGTCGATGCGGCCTGCACCGTGGGGCTACCACGGTATGTGGAAATGAAGTGGTCATTCAGCGATTCGGGCAAAGGTCGCGCCACCCAGTCTAGGAATCTGGCGGTGCCGTAGCCAGAAGCAGAGGCGGCGGAGCTAGAAGTGGACAAAGGCGGCTAGCGAGCAGCGTTGATCGCCTTGAGGATTCGTTGCTCGCTGACGGCACGCGCGGTACCGAGTTGTTGGGCCCACAGGCTCACCCGCAGCTCCTCGATGAACCAGGCGATATCCCGGATATCGGAATCATCGGATCGCCCGGCAGGTAGGTCACGCAGCAGGTCGTCAAAGGCGTCCTCGACGGCGTGCACTCGGTGCATCAGCCCGCGGTCGGTCTCCACCCCCTGCGACAGCCGCTCGAGTCGCTTGCCGATGGCGGTGACATAGCGCGCCAGGTCCAGCAGTCGCGCGGCGCCGGTGGCGGTGACGAACCCGATCGGGAGCAGTCCGCCGAGTTGTTCGCGCATATCGGCGATGGCATCGGATTGGGCGACAGGGGCTTTGGTGGGCAAAGCCACCTGCACCTCACTCCAGGCCGCCACTACCTTCTCGGCACGGCGCAGAATGTCGAGGGTAGTTGCCGCGAGACCCTGCGTGGCGTGGTCCCGCAGCGCGGTGAACTCTGCTCGGGTCCAGATCGGCGTGGGCGCCAGCAGATCGACCGCGGCGTCGGCACAGTCGTCGAGCAGGGCCGCAAGCGAGCCATCCGGATTTGACGAGAGCAGCAGTTTGGACCGTGGATCTAGGCCCCGTTCAACGGCTTTCATGGGTGACGGAATCGACAGGCGCAGCAGGCGCCGGGCGCCGGTGGCCATGGCGGCCCGCTGCTCGGCAGCGGTGGCGAACACCCGGATGTCCACCGAGGTACCCGCGTCGATCAGCGCCGGGAATCCGCGCACCGTGTGCCCGCCGCTGAGTTGTTCTACGGTACGGGGCAATTCGGTGAGATCCTCGGGCCAGGCGCGTAGACCGTTGCGTTCCCACTCCCCGGCCACCGCTGTTGCCACGGCCCGGCGTGTGGAGCCCGCGAGCCGTTCCTGCAATGTGTCGAGATTCTTGTCGCGCGCCACCTCGGTGCCGTCCGCGGATTCGACGACGAAAGTCATCCGCAGGTGCGGGGGCACCTTGTCGAGGTCGAAGGCATCGGTGGGCACACGGATGCCGCTGATCCGATGCAGCTCCCGGCCCAGCGCGTACACCAGGGGTTCGCTCCCGGGTTCAAGATTGGTGAGCACCGCGCGGGCGGTATCGGGTGCGGGAACGAAGTTGCGGCGCAGATCCTTGGGCAGGGAGCGGATGAGCGCGGTGATCAGCTCCTCGCGCAAGGCCGGTACGTGCCAGGCGAATTCGTTGCCTCCGAGACGGGCGAGCACCTCCACCGGGATATGCACGGACACGCCGTCGTCGGCGGCACCCGGTTCGAATCGATAGCTCACCGGCAGCGCCACATCGCCCGATCTCCACGTGTCGGGCATATCGGCGGCCGCGTCCTCGCTACGCAGCAGATCGTTGCGGGTGAACGTCAGTAGATCCGGCGTCTGGTGCCGTTGCTTGCGCCACCAGGCGTCGAAATGCCTCGCGGAGACGACATCCTCCGGAATCCGGGCCGCATAGAAGGAGTAGATCTCGTCATCGCCCACCAGGAGATCGCGTCGGCGTGCCTTGTCCTCCAGCTCGGACAGTTCCTGTAGCAGCTGGGCATTGTCGCGGACAAAGTGATGCTTGGTCTCCCAGTCGCCCTCGACGAGGGCGTGCCTGATGAACAGCTCGCGGGCGAGCTCGGGGTCGACCTCTGCGTAGCCCACACGGCGGCGCGGTACCAGCGGCAGTCCGTAGAGGGTTACCCGTTCGAAGGCCATGACGGCTCCGCGTTCGGCATCCCAATGCGGCTCACTGTGGTTGCGCTGCACCAGATCTCCAGCGATCCGCTCCACCGACTGGGGTTCGACGCGGGCCGCGATGCGCCCATAGAGCCTGCTGGTCTCCACCAGGTCTGCGACCACCACCCACCGGGGCGGCTTCTTGGTCAGCACCGACCCGGGAGCGAGCACGAACTTGGTGTTGCGCGCGCCCGAGTAGTCCCGGGTGTCGCCCTCGCGCAACCCGATATGGGATAGCAGACCGGCGGTTAAGGCGGCGTGGACGCGCGCCGGATCGGCCTGCTCTCCCGATTCCCGGATACCGAGGTCGCGCGCGATGCTGCGCAGCTGGCCCACCAGGTCCTGCCATTCCCGGATCCTCAGATAGTGCAGGAACTCGTCACGGCACGTGCGTCGAAACGCACTGCCCGAGAGCTGGCTTCGTTGCTCCTGGAGGTACCGCCAGAGATTGAGGTAGGCGCTGAAGTCGGAATGGTCATCGGCGAACCGGGCATGCTTTTGCCGCGCGGCCTCCTCACGATCTGCCGGACGCTCCCGCGGATCGGGAATCGACAGTGCGGCCGCGAGCACCAGGATTTCCCCGACGCAGCCCTCAGAATCGGCTTGCAGGATCATCCGTCCGATCCGTGGGTCGAGGGGCAGTCGCGCCAGCCGGCGCCCCAGCTCGGTGATGGCACCGTTCGCATCGAATGCGCCGAGCTCCTGCAGCAGCTGCACACCGTCGCGGATGCTGCGCTTGTCGGGCGGATCCAGGAATGGGAAGTTCTCGATATCGCCCAGCTGCAGGGCAGCCATCTGCAGGATGACGGCGGCGAGATTGGTGCGCAGGATCTCCGGATCGGTATAGCGCGGGCGAGCCTCAAAGTCCTGTTCGGAGTACAGCCGGATACACACACCCGGTGCGGTACGCCCGGACCGGCCTGACCGCTGCGCGGCCGAGGCCTGTGAGATGGGTTCGATCGGAAGGCGCTGCACCTTGGTACGCCGGCTGTAGCGGGAGATGCGTGCGGTACCGGGGTCGATGACGTACCGGATACCGGGAACCGTCAGCGAGGTCTCCGCGACATTGGTGGCCAGCACCACGCGCCTACCCGTGTGCGCCTGAAAGACCTTGTGCTGCTCGGCCGTTGCCAGCCGTGCGTACAGCGGAAGAATCTCGGTGTTATGGAAGGCGCCACGCAACGCCTCCGTGACGTCGCGGATCTCGCGCTCGCCGGACAGAAAGACCAGCACGTCTCCCGGCGGCTCGTCTTCTAGCTCGCGGACCGCATCGGAGATGGCCTCGGTTTGGTCGCGCATTTGGGTGCGGACGATCTCATGATCGGGGTCATCGGGATCGTCTCCGGAATCGCCGGGTACCGGAACCTCCAGCGGCCGGTACCGGATTTCGACCGGATACGTCCGACCCGAGACCTCCACGATGGGGGCGTCGTTGAAGTGCGCCGAGAAGCGTTGCGGCTCAATGGTGGCCGAGGTGACGATGACTTTCAGATCGGGCCGCTGCGGTAACAGCTCGCGCAGATAGCCGAGTAGGAAGTCGACGTTGAGGCTGCGTTCGTGCGCCTCATCGAGGATGAGGGTGTCGTAGCGCTGCAGCCGTCGGTCGCGCTGGATCTCCGCGAGCAGGATGCCGTCGGTCATCAGCTTGATCAGGGTGCGGTCGCTCGCCTGATCGGTGAATCTGACGGTGTAGCCGACGGTTTCGCCGAGCGGAGTGCCCAGCTCCTCAGCGATGCGCTCGGCGACGGTGCGTGCCGCCAGTCGGCGTGGCTGGGTGTGGCCGATGGTGCCGCGGATACCGCGTCCCAGTTCCAGGCAGATCTTGGGAAGCTGTGTGGTTTTCCCCGATCCGGTTGCTCCGGCGACGATGACCACCTGATGCGCGGAGATGGCTTTGGCGAGCTCCTCGCGATGTGCGCTGACGGGCAGATCCGGGTACGCGATCGTCGGGATCGCAGCGATCCGGGTGGCGACCAATGCTTCTGCCGCGGTGATCTGCTCAACAAGCTTCTCGGCATCGGCCGGGCTGCGCAGGTTCTTGATACGGCGGCCGAGCCGGGACGCGTCGCGAATCGTGAGTCCGTCGAGGCGTGCGCGCAGCTCGGCGCGGGACAATTCGGACACTCCGGCAACGATAGGCGGCGGCGTGCCCGGCCTTGGTGGCCGCCTCTAGATTCTGTCGGTAAAGCTGCCGTGAAATCCGGGAAAGTGGCGACCGGGAAGGATCGCAACGGCGAGCGCGGGGCCCTCGATGGCGGCGGCATCGAGGATATGCAGCTCTGTTCGATGTGCACCGCTGTTGTAGGCGACTGCGAGTATCCAGCCCTCGTCCTCCTCAGCACCTGGATTCTTCGGGACGAATATCGGCTCGCCTGCCACTACGCCGGGCGCGAACGTGTGGCCACGTTGCGTGTCGGTGGCGCGGTCGAGTTTCACGATCATGTTCTGATCGGCTTCCCGCTGGGCGGATAGATACGTATAGCGGTGTTCGTGGCCCGTTCGACGTTCGTCGTGCGTGGGAAATTCCGCAGGGGCCGTGGGGTAATCGGTAACATGCACTCTTCCGCCCTGAGTGATGCGCAGTCGCGTTGGCCAGCCCAGCGTGGGCGCCTGGGTGCGGAACTTCTTCAACCCGGCGGTGAGGAAGTCGAAGTCCTGGTGGCGCACGATATCCAGCACGACATCACCCCGGTCTTCGTAGGCGTTGTCGACGTGGACATAGACCAGGGGGTCGCATTCGACGATTCGGTGAGGGCCTCCCCGACGGGGGACCAACACGATTCTCATGCCCTGTTCAGGCCGGTAATCGGCACTGTCGCCCAGTGCCGTGAGGCCTAGGCCGGCCCATCCTGCGCGGATGGGATCCACGGTGATCGGTGCCAACGCGAACACCAAATATGTTGGGGTAATGGCAAAGTCGTGCTGAATGTAGATGTGATCGGTGGGGATCTTGGCGATCTGGGTCAGCCCTCCGTTTGGGTCAACCCGGAAACACCGCAGGCATGCGACGGTGGGCCCTGACAGTGAGGGCGAAACGTCCAGCCCGAAGTTGAACAGTTCGCCGGTATCCGGATCGATGCGTGGATGTGGCGAGAACCTGGAGAATCGCGGCAGCCGCCCGTCGAATGTGCAGGGCCCGATGGTGCTCAGGTCATCTCGGTCGATCTCCCAGGGCCGACCGGCGTCACTGAGTGCCAGTAACCGGTCGGCGTGGATGACGGCGTGAGTGTTCGCGGTGTCGGCGGGCTGCCGGCCCGTGTTGTCCCATAGGTGTTTTCCCTGGGTATAGACGCCGCGGATGTGCGCGCCCCGGCCGCGTGCTTCCTTGCGCCGCTTCGGTGTATCGACGAAGCGTGAGCGGAAACGCACCTCGCCGTCGGCGATCGTGAACTTCACGACTAGTCCGTCACCGTCGAACGGGTGGGCCGCACGGAACCCGCCGTGGTCCCAATCGGCGGGGCCGTTGCGATAGAGGGCGCCGCGGAGCTCCTGTGGCACTGATCCGGTCAGCGGCAGCACGGTCTCGTCGGGGGTTTCCTGTGCGGGCCGGTACATCTCGAGGGCGTCGGCCAGTTGGCTGTCGGCAAGGGTCATTACGAGCTCCTCGGGCTGAGAGTCGGGTCCATTCATATCTGCACACAGCTGTTCGCAGATATGAATGGATTGTTGCCTCGCGGCGGACCAGAAGTCAATGGCCATTCGGAAGCCATTCGGATCGCCGAGCGCCCAAGACGCGACTCGCCACCGTCCCGCGGGTAGCTTCGCACCGATGACCGCGTTCTTGTCCGAGACGGCCTTCACGGGTCGCACCGTTGTCTTGATCGGCGGGGGTACCGGCATCGGGCGGAGTGTGGCCGGGTTGGTGACCGCGGCGGGCGGCGATGTCGTGCTGGGCGGCCGTACCGCTGCCACCCTCGCCGCGGCCGCACGCGAGCTCGGGTCAAGGGCGCGTTGGCACCCGGTCGATACCTCAGAGCCGTCGAGCATCGACGAGTTCTTCACGGACATCGACGTGGTGCACGGGCTGTTCACCACCGCCGCGACCTACGTGACGGGATCGATCGCCGAGCTGTCCGTCGAGGAGGCCGCGACACCGTTCCAGTCGAAGTTCTGGGGCCAGTACCGCGCGGTGAAGACGGCGTTGCCGAAGCTTGCCGAGGATGCCTCGGTGGTGTTGATGTCGGGGGCGGCCGGCGTCCGGCCCGCCGGGAATGCCCCGGCGTATGTCGCGGCCAATGCGGCCATCGAGGGCCTGGCCCGTGGGCTCGCCCTCGAGCTGGCGCCCGTCCGGGTCAATGCGGTGTCCCCCGGCACCGTGGACGGGCACCTATGGAACCAGCGTGCGCCCGAGGTGCGCCGGCAGGCCTTTGAACACATCGCAGCGGCGTCCACCCTGGGCCGGGCCGTCACAGAAGACGAAGTGGCCCAGGCCGTCGTCTACCTGCTGCTGAACACCGGCACTACCGGCTCGACGTTGTACCCCGACGGCGGCTACTCGCTGCGCTGAGCCGGATTACACGCTCCACGCGCTCGCCAGGCCGGCCGAGACCGAAGCCGCCGCCGTCAACAAGCCGTGCCAGGTCTCCGGCTGCAGCTGTTGGATGTCCAGCGGGCCCGCGGTCGCGATATGTGGGTCATACGGAACGGCCACAATGTGGTTCGGCGAGATCCATCGGTGGAATCGGGCGACCATCGCCGCCACCAGACGTTCGGAGTTTCGGCGATCCTCGCGACTGTCATAGCCGCGGACATGGTTGATAACGACGACCATTCGGGGAATCAGGTACTCGTAGCCCTCGGAGATGAGCCATTCGATCGCCCGGACTGCGCCCTCGGCACCGACGGGGGTGGCGGCCGCCACGAGCACCACACCGTTGGCGCTGCGCAGCACGCCCGGCATCACCGGATGCCAGAAGTCCACGCCGGTATCGGTGATGAGCAGGCTGTAGAGCCGCTGCAGCCGATTGTGCGCCTGCGTGTAGATCTCCGAGTTGAGTTCCCCACGGGGACGCACCGAATGTGCGTTGGCGGCAAGCACATCCAGTCCGGTTTCCGAGTTCTGACCGACGAAGAAGCGCAGATCGAAGTTGCGCTCGGGTTCGTGCTGCGCCAGGACATCGGCGAAGGTTGAGGAGGCCGACGGGTCGATCCACGAGGCCAGGTTGGCCGACTGGCCCGGATCGGCGTCGGTGGCCAGCACCATGTCCTTGCGGCGCAGCTCGGACAGCACGGAGCCGAGGGCGGCGGTCATCATCGTCTTGCCGACGCCGCCGTTCCCGCCCAGGACCGCCAGAGAGTGGATACCCCGCCAGGGGGTGCGCACCACGGCGGTGAGCTCTCGAAGTTCGGTCTCTTCGCGGGACTCGCCGGGATTGATGGCGCCAAAACTTCCGCGGTACACCCACTTACGCCAACCAATGGAAGCAGGCCGACGCGGCGGGGGCAGCATCTCGGCACGAAGCTGGGCTCCCAAGGCGTCGCCGATGGCCGGAGGGGGATCGACACGCGGATCGTGGGGCGGGGCGGCATCGACGATGGACAAAGGGCCGCGGGGTAGCAGTTGGGGCGTCGGTTGCGGGGGCAGGGGTTCCTGTTGAGGCTGCTGCTGCGCGGCGGCTGCGGCGCGGAGTCGTTTGGCGTGCGCTCCTAGTTTGATCGGGATGATCGGGCCGGTGCGGTCGAGGATCTCGTCCTCGGAGCCGTCCGCCGGGGAATCGTTGGGCGCACTCACGGAATCTCCTCCTCCACCAGAAGCCGCTTGGCCCCAGCGTTCCGACTGCTCGTTATGAGACAGTTCGTTCTGCAGCGCGGGCAGCATGAAACCCGTTGGTCGCATACGAAAGTCTCTTATGCACGTTGGTCGGAAGGCGAGGGCTGTTACCCACCCGTGTCTGAATCGGCATCAAATGGAACGCGGTTGGTATGTACTCGGTATGGCCGCCGTATCAGCAGGTCACGTCCACGTACATGGTCTTGGTGGTCGTGGTGGTGGTGAAGACGCCCGGACGCTTGTTGCTCGGTAGGCCGTAATCGGACCGAGTGGTGCTCTGTCCGGGACGGACGCTGCTGGCGGTGCACTGGTTGAGGGCCTTGGACCCGGTCTTGCTGACGATCACGCTGTAACCCTGTGCCTGAAGCTCGCTGACGGTCTGCTGGGCGTTCGAGCCGTCGGTCTGGGCGGACGCGGTGCCCAGGGCGAAGCCGAGGGGCGCGAGTGCGAGAGCGGCGGCGGCGGTTCCGGCGATGATGTACTTCTTCATGATTTCTCCTGTGCCAGTAAGGCTTTGAGTTGGATCACCGGGCTGCTTGGTGATACTGCAACGATGCGGCGTGGCGGCGGGAAAGTCTGTCGGGCAAGTGGCCGATCAGGGGGATGATGTTGATGTCCACCAATTGGGGGACACGCCCCGATTTGGCGTGCCAAGCTTGCGTTTGTGCAGGTGAGCGCCGAGCTGGTGCGGGTAGTGGTGGGTGACGATCACCCGCTCTTCCGTGAGGGCGTGGTCCGGGCGCTGACCGGTAGCGGCCAGATAACGGTGGTGGCGGAGGCGGAGAACGGTGCCAGCGCGCTGGCGCTGATCAGAGAGCACCTGCCCGATGTCGCGCTTGTCGACTACCGGATGCCGGAGCTGGACGGGACCCAGGTGGCGGCCGCCGTACAACGCGATGAGCTGCCCACCCGGGTGCTGCTGCTCTCGGCTCACGATGACGCGGCGATCGTGTATCACGCCCTGGAACAGGGCGCCGCGGGTTTCCTGTCGAAGGAGTCCACGCGCGCAGAACTGGTCAGCGCGGTGCTCGAGTGCGCGCGGGGCCGCGATGTGGTGACAGCGAGTCTGACGACGGGCCTGGCCGGCGAGATCCGCAGGCGCGCACAGCGCACGGGCCCGTCGCTGAGTGCGCGGGAACGTGAGGTGCTGCGGATGATCGCGGACGGCAACACCGTGCCGGCAATGGCCAAGGTGCTGTTCCTGGCTCCGTCCACGGTGAAGACCCATGTGCAACGGTTGTACGAGAAACTCGGTGTCGGCGACCGCGCGGCGGCTGTGGCCGAGGCCATGCGTCGCGGGCTATTGGAGTAGCCATGGCGATCCAGCTGGACCGGGTGGCCGACTACTTCACCGCCGAACCCATGCGAGTGTCAGCCTGGCTGCGGCTTCCGTTGATAGTGCTGATCGTGCTGCTCGGGTCGAACCCCAATATCGAAATGTGGCATGACGGCGTGTATTACGGCGTGCTCGCTGTGTACACGGTGTCGGCGATCGTGTGGGTGGCAATCGCGGTTCGTGGACACGTCCCACTGTGGGTGGCCCCCGCCGCCACCGCCGTCGACATCGCCGCCGTGGTGGCGCTATGCGTTGCCTCCGGCTACGGCACCTCAGAATTGCTTCCGGTGTTCTTCCTGCTACCCGTTTCAGTGGCATTTCAAGAACGTCCGGCCGTGACGGCTATCCTTGGAACAATCACCGCTGCAGGGTATTTCGGCGTTCTGGTGTTCTACACCAGGAACGGCAACCTGGACAGCATTCCCGGCGACGAATACGTCACCGTCGCAACATTGTTGTGGTTGGCGATCGTCACCGCTGGGATGTGCTTTGTCCTCAAACGCCGTTCCGAACATGTAGGACAGCTGTTGCACACGCGTGAGCAGCTGGTACTGGAGGCAATGCGCGCCGACGAGCGCCATAACCGTGCAGTCGCCGAACAATTGCACGACGGCCCGCTGCAGAACCTGCTGGCGGCGCGGCTGGAGATCGAAGAAGTGCTTGAACGCCAACCGGATCCGGTGCTGGAGGCGGTGCATTCCTCGTTGCGGGAGACGGCTGCGGCGCTACGCGGGGCCGTGTCCTCGCTGCATCCGCAGGTGCTCTCCGAGCTGGGATTGTCGGCGGCGATTCGTGAGCTGGGGCGGCAGTATGCGGCGCGGGGCACAGTCGAGGTCAGCACCGAATTACAGGAGGTGGGCAGCCCCTCGGTGCAACCGCTGGTTTACCGCGCGGCCAAGGAGTTGTTAACCAATGCCGTGAAACACGGCCGTGCCAAGAACATCCACATGGAGCTCGCTCGGGATGGAAATCTCATCACCCTCGTCGTCGCGGACGACGGCAGCGGATTCGATCCCAGAGGCCTCACCGCATCGGTCGCCGACGGGCATATCGGACTAGCCTCGCTGACCGTTCCCATTGATGCCTCCGGTGGCAGTGTCACCATCACCTCGGCACTGGGCTCGGGCACCCGGGTATCCGTCGCGGTGCCCGCCGACATGGCCTCATGAACGAGGGTGCCCGGCGTCAAATTATGGCACCGTGAGGGAGGTGCCCCGGCCGCAAGAGATGGGGCCTCAAGAGATGGAGAACAGGTGTACGACCTCGTCATCATCGGTTCCGGCAGTGGAAACTCCTTACCCGACGACCGTTTTGCGGATCAGCAGATCGCGATCGTCGATCGCGGTGTGTACGGGGGCGCCTACGGCGGCACCTGCCTGAACGTCGGATGCATTCCCACTAAGATGTTCGTCTATCCGGCAGACCTGGCGGATGAGGCCCGAGACGGGCCCCGACTCGGTGTCGATAGCTCGGTGAGCGGGACCCGATGGGCCGATATCCGTGGACGCGTATTCGGCCGGATCGACCCGGTCGCGGAGGGTGGTCTGCGCTACCGCGTCGAGGACTGCCCGAATATCACCGTATTTCAGCAGGAAGCGCGGTTCATCGCGCCGGGATCCGATACCGAGGGCGACCCGATCCATCGTCTCCAACTGTCGGACGGGACGATTCTGGAGGCAGGGCAGGTGGTGATCGCCGCGGGCTCGCGTCCGGTCATCCCGCCGGTTATCGCCGACAGTGGCGTGTCCTTCCACACCAACGACGACATCATGCGTCTGCCGGAACTGCCCGGTCGGGTGGTGATCGTGGGCAGTGGCTTCATTGCCGCCGAGTTCGCGCATGTGTTCAGTGGCCTGGGGTCGGCGGTGACGGTGATCGCGCGCGGCCCGCGGTTGTTGCGGGCACAGGACGAGACGATCTCGCAGCGTTTCACCGATGTGGTGGCGGCGCGGTGGGACGTGCGCCTGAACACAGAAGTTGTGGCAGCCCGCGAGATCGATAGCGGCGGTGTCGAAGTGGACCTCACCGACGGGTCGACGGTGACGGGCGATGTCCTGCTGGTCGCGACCGGACGCTCCCCCAACGGAGACCAGCTGGATGTGGCGGCGGCGGGGTTGACGCTCGACGAGGAGGGACGCGTGCCGGTCGACCAGTACCAGCGCACACCGGTGCGCGGCATTTACGCCCTGGGCGACGTGAGCTCGCACTATCTGCTCAAGCACGTCGCCAACCACGAAGCCCGGGTGGTGCAGGCGAATCTGCTCGCCGGCTGGGATTCCCCGACCACGGCCAGCGACCATCGGTTCGTGCCGGGCGCGGTGTTCAGCCGCCCGCAGGTGGCGTCGGTGGGATTGTCGGAGGACCAGGCCCGGCAGCGCGGGATCGACGTGGCGGTCAAGGTCCAGGCCTACGGGGATATCGCGTACGGGTGGGCGATGGAGGACACCGAGGGTCTGTGCAAGCTGGTTGCGGACCGCGCGACGGGCCTGCTGGTCGGTGCGCACATCGTCGGTTACCAGGCGTCGGCGTTGATCCAATCGTTGATCACCGCGATGAGCTTCTCGATCCCGGTGCGCGATATGGCGCGCGGGCAGTACTGGATACACCCGGCACTGCCCGAGCTGATCGAGAACGCACTACTCGGACTGGAGCTCTAGACGAGCGTGACGAGGACTGCTCAACGCCCGTGGCTGGTTATCGGTTCAGCGGTGCCTCGTTGTTCATGGTGGAGTACCAGTAGGTGAGCGCGGCGGCAGCGAATTCTATGGCGGCGGCCGCAACGAAGACGTTGTGCGGAATGCCGTTTGCGACCATCGACACCACCCGGGCAGTGGCGAGCAGGCCCATGGTTAGTGCGAGATATTTCAGCAGGGCGGAAGGAATCGGCGAGGTGCGTACCGCCCAGACATACGCGGCGCCAAAGGCCACTAAAAGCGCTCCAGCAGCCCGGGTTTCGCTGTCGAGCGTGGCATTCATCGCTCCGCCTCCGGGGATCGTGGCGGCGGGGAACAGGATTCGCCCTGCGCCGAGTGCGATGAGCGCGAGACCGACTATCCAGCCGAGTGTCTTGAGGGTTCTGATGATCATGTGAGTCTCCTCGTCGGGTTGATATGTGTTGGCCGGGGCTGCCGCGGCTCGTCGCTCTGAACGCGGATCATCGCGGTGACCTCCGCGGCGCGGGCGATGTCAGCTGCATTGGGTTGTCGTTTCGGGTCGAGTTGCACGCTGTGGTACTTCGCGTCGCGGGGAACAAGCTTGATGTGACGTGTCAGATGTTCGGTGATGGCCGGGCCGTAGGTCACCTGTGCGGTGCCGTTGCGCCACCGGCCGCGGATTGTCGCTGCGACAGCTGCGCCGCCGCGCAGGTTGATCCACCAGGGGGAGTCGGTGAAACACACCAGATCGTTGTCATCGCGCGAATAACTGACCGGCACTCGATACGCCGTGCCCGTGCGGCGGCCAGTGATTGCCAACAGCATGGTGTTGTGGCTCATCGTCCAGTGCAGCGGACTTTGCAGCAATGCGCGGACTGCGATGTTGATGGGCTCGGGAATGGTGGGGTGATCGTTCACTCGGGGGTACCTCACTGAGTTGTCAGGATGGTTTTGAGAGCGTCTCCGTAGCAGTGCTCGCGTAGCGCGGCGGGGGCGTCGTCGAATGAAGCCTCGTTGGTGGTGACCAGCTCTGGCTGGAACCTGCCAGTCACCATGAGGTCAAGGACGTCGGGGATGTGCGAGCGGATGTGGCTGCGGCCGATGTGTAGCGTCAGATTGCGCATGTACCCCGCTTGAAGGGGTATGTTGCCGCGCCGGTGCATCGACCACACGCATGTGCAGATCCCATCGGGGGCGGTGTGCCGCAATACGTTTCGCAGTCCGGCTGGGGTGCCGGTGGCGTCCACCGTGAGCGCTGCCACGGGCCAGTCCCGCGGGTGTCGCGGATCGAGAGTCTGGAACCCCAGGGCCGCGGCGCGTTCTTGAAATGCGGGCCTGGCATCGACGACGCTGATATGCGTGGCGCCGAGCGCGCGGGCGAACAGGGCAGCGAACAGCACCGTGGCCGAGGTCAACGGATCCTTGTCGTCGATACGGCCCACGAGCAGAACCTGCGTGTCGGGGTCCGCCGCTAGTAGCCCGGGCAGGTGTGGGGCGATCTGTCGGTAGGCATCACAGATGTTGTCGGCCACGCCTGTCGCCGCAGTCGGCGCGAGGCCCGCCGGCAGGCCGACAAGCATCGCGTCGGCGAAAGGCACCGCCATCAGGTCCGCTAGGGCCCCGCCCCACAAGCCACCGGATAGCCCGAACCCGTACATCGATGTCGGTGGCACCGATAGACAGTTGGCGGTATGACCGCGTCGGCACGCCGTGCATTGGCCGCAACTGATCTGGAACGGAACGACAACCCGGTCGCCGACACGTACCCCGCTCACTTCGGCTCCGATCTGCACGACTTCGGCGACGGCCTCGTGTCCGAGATGCAAGGGCAGTGGAAAGATGCTGCGGCCCAACATCATCGCCCGGTCAGCGTCGCATGTCGCGACGGCAATCGGACGGACCAGCGCACCAAGTGGGCCGGGAGGCGCCGGGCTGGGCACCGCACGCCACCGCAACGCGCCACCGGGTGAGGCGATTAGCCCTCGCATCCGGGTGTGGCCGGGTCGACGGGCCACGCGCACGGCGTTCGCGATTCGGTTGGCCCGCATCGTGACATCACGCTCCAGGCCCACGCGTGCGGCCGACAGCACGTTCGGGGACAACAACCGTGCGTAGTGACCGGCTGCGGTGCGGGGCCGGATCAGTCCACCGCGATTATCGGGCACCGGGCCGCGCGCCCGTTCGTTTCTGAAACGCCATCGTTCTAGTTTGATATTAGGAACCACGCCGTGTCAAGATAATAGAGTGCAGCCATTGGTTCGGCCATATCGGGGCGTGACACCGCAACAGCGGATCGAACAGCGGCGCACGCAGCTCATCGATGCGGCGGTCGATCTGTTTGGGACTGTCGGTTACCGGGCGGCCACCGTCGACGACCTCTGCGCACGCGCCGGTCTTTCGAAACGCTACTTTTACGAATCCTTTTCCAGCAGTGAGGAATTGCTACTAGCCAGCTATCAACGGTGCACGGATGAGATCCTTGAGGCCATGGTCCGTGCCGTCACGGAGGCGGGCACCACCGTCGATGACCAACTGCGTGCGGCACTGTCCGGCTACTTCGGTGCCATCGAAGCCGACCAGCGGCGCGCCCGCATCACGCTGCTCGAAATCCTCGGAGTCAGTCCAGCCGTTTCCGCCGCGTATGTGGCTCAAACCGAACGATTCGCCTACACAGTCCAGGCACTGGCCCCGGACGTCTTCGCCGCCGGCGAGCTCCCCACCGAACAGCTGCATCTCATCGCCCAGGGCATCATCGGCGCCATCACCACGATCGCCGCCCAGTGGCTACTCGAAGACCGCCGCCGCCCCTGCACGCAACTCATCGATGCCAGCCACCTACTGGTTCTGGCCGTGTTGGACGGACTGCCTACCGCGGTGACATAACCACGCAGTGCAGGACCTGACCGCCGCAACCGGCACGCAATCCTGCATATGACGCACGAGGAAAGGGCACAGACATGGAAACGGTTACCGTGCAACGCACTATCGCCGCCCCGCGCCAGGCGGTATTTGATTGGATCAGCAACGCGCACAACTACACTCGAATACGCGGCATCTTTCATGAGCACGTTGCCGAGCCTGGCGAGACGGCACGCTACGGACTCGGCGCTGTCCGGATGTTGGTCGGGGTATTCGGAGTGTTTTGGGAACGCATCACCGCCTACACGCCACCGGAAGTGTTCGATTACCACGTCTACCGCGTGTTTCCCCCCGCGCGCCACGAGAACGGCCGGGTCAGTTTCGCCGAGGTCGACGGCGGCACGCACGTTGTATGGACCTCAAGCTTCGAATTGCGGGTTCCGCTACTCGGGGCATTTCTTACCCGTGCGATTGCGCGGCCACTTTTTACGTATGTCTTCAACCGCGCACTGGATCTCGCCACCGACGACCTCACTCGGCGGCCCAGGCAACGAGCGTGATTCCTGGAGGTTTTGTCCCACCTGACTCCCCACCCATGTCACATCCGAGCGGTCGGTGGTGTCTTAAAGGCTATGACTAATCGTACTGGGAATTCGGTTCAGGGCTATCGGTGGTTCGGAGACTTGGAATCGCCTCTTCTTCGTTGGGGACTTCGCATCGTTGGTGTTGCCTTCATTGCGTACTCGTTCGCGGCGATGCCGCTGCTTGCGATGACCCCACTTGGCGACGAGCACGGCAGCACGATGGGGCACCTCGTTTCGTGGGGCAGCAGCGGTCTTGAGTACCAGGTGATGCTCTGCGCGGTTAACATTGGCATGGGCATTTACCTGGCGTTATCGGGAAACGACCCTGTCAAGTATCGGTATGTGATCGACGTTTTCCTTGTATCGCAGAGTCTGCACATGGTTTCGATGTTCGCGATGGGTTTCATCTCGCCTGCGCATCGCATGCACCTGATCGGCGATGTCCCGGTGGCTACTCTGAGTGTGGTCGTTGTAGCCCTTGTTTGGTTGCCAGTGCGTAAGAAAGCTTCGACGGCAGCCGGTAGGGATTGTCGCCGTGAACATCTGGAAGTGGCCTAGGGCCGGCCACGCCGCAATACCGGACATAAATCCGAGCGAGTGGCCGGTGGCTTCCGATCGCCGACGGCCGTCGATTCGGGTTGATCACAACAGAATTCTGGGCGAGAGGCTTGAGCTCTAGCGCCAGCGGGATCAGCCGGCCATGAACTCGTCATAGGCAGTGGCCAGGCCTGCCGGTAGCACGGTGACATTGCATTCGCGCTGGGCGTTGCCGATCGGGGCCAGAATTCCGCGTAACTCGTGGTACTCCGTGGGATGAGCGGTGAAGTACGTGCGGATGTTGGCGGCCGCCTCGGGCCGGGACTGGTTGGGAGCGGCATCAAACACCGTGCGTGCATCCGGGTGGGCGTCTAGGTACCCGCGGGCCGCGATGGTGGTGGAGTCGACGGTGTCGGACAGTCTTTCGCGGCTGCAGTCCGGTGCCGCGAATGCGGCCGGTGCCACCACGATTGTCGCGGTGAGTCCTGCGATAAGGCTGACTGCGCTGGTGAGCGCGATCTGGCGTAGACGTGCACGGTGGAACTTCATGGCATCTCTCTTTGGGTCAGTCGTGCACTGATCCCCGACCTTGTTCCCGGCCTAGTTTACACTGTACGCAGTATGCGCTAGCGGTCAAATAGTCGCGAGCGGGACCTCTGCGGCGATCAGGTCCAGGAGTGCGGGATACCGCTTGGCCTCCTTGTGGTTACCCGGCTTACCGCTGCTGACGACGCCAACGGACAGCGCACGCGCAGGGTCCGCCCATACCGCGATGTCCACCAGTCCGGTGTGGCCGAACGCGGCGGGTGAATTGCGTCCGAACGGACCGAATCGCTTGGAGCCCAACATGTATCCGGTCCCCCAGCGCATCGGCATGCCGCCGGTCGCCATATCGGGGCGCAGACGTCGGGCCGGTGCCGCCGCGGCGCGGATCGTCTCGGGTGACATGATCCGCACACCATCGAGTTCCCCTCCGCGGCGCAATATCTCGGCGAATCGGGACAGCTCGTTCGCGGTGGAGACGGTGTTGGACGACGGTATTACGCCGGTGAGGAAGAACGGCTGGTTCGACATCGGGATGATCTCGTGCATGGTCCCGCCGACGACCGCCCGGAAGGCCGCACGCATGGGTGCGGGCAGCGGCTTGCCAGTCGGGTGACTCGGTGCGACCAGCGGCACGTCCTCCGGCGCCACACCGTAGTTGGTCCACCGAAATCCAAGGGGATCAAGGATTTCTGTGGCGAGGATGTCGCGGATGCTCTTGCCGGTCGCACCGAGCACGATCTCGCGTATCAATGGTCCCCAAGTCAGTGCGTGGTACATGTGCACCAGCCCGGGCCGATACAACGGCCGCAGCTGACCGAGCTGCTCGCGGGTGTACTCGCTGTCGTTCATCCGGCTGATGTCCGGCCGCGGCCCGGTGGGGATGGGGATGCCCGCGCTGTGCGTCATCACGTGTCGGACAGTGATGCGATCCTTGCCGCGGCTGGTGAAGGTGGGCAGGTATTCGCAGACACGATCGTCGAGCGATAGCGCGCCCCGTTCGACCAGCAGGTGGACCACCGTCGTCGACATGGCCTTGGCTGCCGAGTACACGCAGAACGGTGTGTCGGTGGTGACGGGGATCTTCTCGGCGTCGGCCGGATCGTCGGGCCCATTGCCCCAGCCGTGCCCGATCGCGCGGTTGAGGATCACCTTCCCCTTGTGCCGCAGACACACCTGGATCGCCGGGTGCATACCCGCCTGGTACCAGTACCGGGTGGCCTGCCAAATCCGTTCGACGGCGGCCGGGTCGATCCCGGAGTGATCCTCGTCGGCCGTGTTCGTCACCGAGTCCAGGTCGGCCGGAACTCGTATACGTCCGTCTTCGGTCATGGTGTCCTTCCTACCCCGACCCGGTGACCGGACTCAGAAGCCCAGGTCGCGGCCGATGAGCTCCTTCATGATCTCGTTGGAGCCCGCCCAGATCTTGGTTACCCGCGCGTCCATCCAGGCCCGTGCGACGCGGTATTCCTTCATGTAGCCGTAGCCGCCGTGCAGCTGCACGCACGCGTCGATGACCTCGTTCTGCACCTGGGAGGACCACCATTTGGCCTTGGCGGCGTCGATCGCGGTGAGCTCGCCCTTGCTGTGCGCCAGCACGCCCTGATCGACATACACCTGTGCCGCTTCGAGTTTGGTGACGAGCTCGGCGATGAGGAACTTGTTGTACTGCAGGCTGCCGATCTGCTGGCCGAAGGCCTTGCGCTCTTTGGCGTATGCGATGGTCTCCTCGAGCACTCCGGCCGCATGGGCGATATTGGACACCGCGCAGCCCATCCGCTCCTGGGGCAGCCGCTGCATCATGGCGACGAATCCCTGGTTGACCTCGCCGATGACGTTTTCGGCGGGTACCCGGACATCGGTGAAGAACAGCTCGGCGGTGTCGGCCTCGGGCTGGCCGACCTTGTCCAGCTTGCGGCCGCGTTCGAACCCGGGCATGCCCTCCTCTACCGCGAACAGGGTGATGCCCTTGGCCTTCAGCTCGGGCGCCGTGCGCGCGGCGACGATGACGAGATCGGCGCGTGAGCCGTTGGTGATGAACGTCTTGGAGCCGTTGATGACCCAGTCGTCACCATCCTTGACGGCGGTCGTCTTGAGGGCGGCAAGATCGGAGCCACCGGACGGCTCCGTCATCCCGATGGCGGTGATCATCTCGCCGCTACAGAACTTGGGCAGCCAGCGTTGCTTCTGCTCGTCGGTGGTCAACTCGACCAAGTAGGGCGCCACGATGTCGAAATGAATCGACATCGAGGAGGCTAGGGCGGCGCTGGAGCGGGCCAGCTCCTCCTGCAGGACCGCGTTGTAACGGTAGTCTCCGGCACTGCTGCCGCCGTACTCCTCGGGCACGTCGAGCCCCAGGTAGCCCTGCTTACCGGCCTCTTCCCAGAGCTCCCGATCGATATAGCGCTGCTCGATGAAACTCTCGGCGCGCGGCTCGACGTGACGCTGTACGAATGCCTTGACCGACTCCCGGAACGCCTCGTGGTCCTCGGTGTAGATGGTGCGTTGCATGGTGTTATCGAAGCACGCGTCTAAATTCGGGTGCTGAGGTGTTGGGTGGGGTGATAGGCATGGAGACCATGAAGCTGCCCGTCATTGCCGGTCTCGTCGCCCTGACCGCGGGCTGCGGTGCGCCCTCCGAGGGGCGTGACCAGCTCGAACGCACTCCCCCGACGATCACCTCCATGGCCGGTCAGCCGGAGTGGACGCAACCGCGTGCGCCGATTCGGGTACATGGGGACACGTATTACGTCGGGACCGAGGGCATCAGTTCGGTGTTGATTCGGACGGATGACGGTCTGGTCCTGCTGGACGTGGGCATGCCACAGTCGGCGCCGGTGGTCGAGGAGAACATCCGCGCGCTGGGGTTCGCCGTCGAGGACGTGAAGTACGTCCTAACCTCCCACACCCACTACGACCACGTGGGCGGTGTCGCGGCGGTGGTCCACGACAGCGGCGCCACCGCGGTATCGAGCCCCTCCGGTGCCAAATCGCTGCGCGACGGGCATGTGGCTGCGGATGATCCGCAGGCTTCCGATGGCGCGAACGCCGCCTTCCCCGCGGTCGAGCGGGTGCGGGAAGTCGCCGACGGAGAGGTGGTGCAACTCGGAAATACTGCCGTGACGGCGCATTTCACTCCGGGTCATACACCGGGTGGTGTCAGTTGGACCTGGAAATCGTGTGAGGGTGATCGGTGCCTCAACATGGTGTATGCAGACAGCCTCAATGCCGTGGCGACAGGGGATTTCCGCATCACTCCGCTGGAGGCGCAGTTCCGGCGGAGCATCCAGACCGTGCGCGACCTACCTTGCGACATCCTGTTCTCTGTCCATCCGGAGCAGGCGGGCGATATCGAGAAGCTGAACAGGCTTGCCGTGGAGCGTGATCCGAACCCGATGATCGACCCGAAGGCGTGCGGGGCGCTTGCCGATAAGTTCGACGCAAAGCTGGACCAGCGGATCACCGAGGAGCAAGCCGGTCGCTGATACGTCGGTGCGCCAAGGCGAGCCCGTCGAGAAGGTATGAGGGCTAGGCTTCCGCAGCATGATCATCGCAGGACTGGTGCTGACGGGAATTGCCGCGCTTATCCACGTATACATCTTCTATCTGGAGTCGATCGCCTGGACCGGTGAGAAGACTCGGAAGATCTTCGGTGTCCGCACCCTTGAGGAAGCCGAGGTCACCAAACCGCTCGCCTTCAACCAGGGCTTCTACAACCTGTTCCTGGCGATCGCCATCGCGGTCGGGACGGTGTTCTGGGCGCGGGGTTGCACGGCGGTCGGCGCCACGCTGGTGTTCACGGGCGCGGGATCCATGGTCGCGGCCGGTTTGGTGCTGTTGATCTCGTCCCCGGACAAGGCCTCGGCCGCCTTGAAACAGCTGGTGCCGCCGCTTCTCGGAATAGTTTGTCTGGCAGTGGGATTGGCTCTGTAGTCCGTTAGATCGGATCGGGTCCGGTGGCGACCGGACGCTCCGGGTCGCTCGACCACTCCGACCAGGATCCTGGGTACAGGGTGGCCGCATATCCCGCGACGGCCAGCGCGGCGATCTGGTGGGTCGCGGTGACCCCTGAACCGCAGTACACCGTCACGGGGCCTTCGCCGGCGCCGAGTGCATTGAACCGTTCGCGGAGCTCAGCCGGTATGCGGAAGGTCCCGTCCGCATTGATATTTTCGGCCGTCGGGGCGGAGACGGCACCGGGGATATGTCCGGCGCGCGGGTCCAGAGGCTCTTCGTCTCCGCGGTAGCGGGCCGAAGCGCGGGCGTCCAGAATGCGGATGTCGCCCCACTTCGATTGGACGGCAACCTCGTTGATATCGACAGAGGCCAGCCCGTCGAGGGAGGTGATGGTCACGTCGCCGGGCTCGGCGACGACGGCTCCTGTCGCTATTCGTCCCCCGAAGCGCTGCCAGGCCGCCCAACCCCCATCGAGAATCCGGACATCGGACACCCCGGCGGCACGCAACAGCCACCAGGCACGTGAGGCCGCTTGCCCGTTCCAGTCGTCATAGACGACCACGGAGTCGCCGCCGTTGAGACCCCAGCGGCGGGCGCTGGTTTGGAAGGCATCCGGCGTGGGCAGCGGATGGCGTCCGCGACCCGCGGCTGAGTGGTCCGCCAGGTCGGCGTCGAGATCCACGAATACCGCACCGGGAAGGTGGCCTTCCAGATAGGCCGGGCGGCCATCGGGTTGCATGACGGTCCAACGCACGTCGAGCAGCCGGACGTCAGAGAACCGGTCAGCGAGTTCGGCGGCCGAGATGAGCACGTCCATCTCTCCACCATAGATCCGTGGAAAGTCGATTTTCGATGAGAAGTTAGCGCTGCGTGCTGCCCGCGTCCACCGGCAGCGCCACCGAGGTGATGTACCGGGCCTCCTCTGAGGTGAGGAACAGCGATGCGTTGGCGACGTCCAGGGGTTCCACCCACGGCACGTCGAGCATGTTCATGGTCTTCGCGGCCTGAGCGAACTCCTCCCGGGTGGGCTCTTCGAGATCCGGCCGGAACATCCGTCGTACGTGGTCGTTCTGAATCATCGGGGTATCCACGTTGGTCGGATGGACGGTGTTGACCCGGATCTTGTGTGGAGCCAGCTCTGCGGCCAGCGAGCGCATCAGCCCGACGACCCCGTGCTTGGCCGCGACATAGTGCGATACCCCGATGAGACCACGTAGTCCGGCGATGGAACTGACAAGCACCATCGAGCCGCCGCCGCGGGCAATCAGATGCGGGATGGCGGCTCGGGCGGTGTGCCACACCCCCGTCAGATTGACATCGAGCATTGTCTGCCAGGTACTTTCGGTCATCTCAGACAAGGTGGCACGCGAGGTGATGCCGGCGGTCGCACAGACGATGTCCAGTCCGCCGAACGCGGTGACCGCATCGGTGACAAAGGTCTCGAGGCTGCGCAGATCGCGCACGTCGACCACACCTGGAATGACTCGGCGTCCCTCGGCCTCCACGAGATCTGCTGTCTCGTCGAGATCTTCACGTGTCGCGGGCGGGGTGACGGTGGTGTGCACGGGCGCACAGATGTCGAGAGCGATGATGTCGGCCCCCTCCTGCGCAAACCGCACCGCCTGTGCACGCCCGATCCCCCGGGCGGCACCCGTCACGAGGGCAACCTTGCTTGTCAGTCGTCCCGTCACATCGGACCTCCATGTTCTTCGCGCAAGCGGCTCATCACACCTTCTGCGTCAATCCGGCGTCGACCACCAGCTGGGTGCCGGTGATGTACCGCGCTTCGTCGGAGGCCAGGAAGACCACCGCATTGCTGATATCCACCGTCTCCACCCACGGCACAGGCAACAAGGTGCGGGCGGCCAGGGCCTCGGCAGCGTCCTCCTCGGTGGGATGCGCCAGATCCGGACGCAGCCGGGCGATGACTGCGGGGTTGAGAATCATCCCGGTATTAACCGCACCCGGATGCACCGTGTTCACCCGAATATTTAGCGGCCCAAGCTCGTTGGCCGCTGTGCGAGCCAGGCCGACGACGGCGTGCTTGCCGGCGGTGTAGTGGGCGGTGTTGGGAGTGCCCTTGAGGCCGTTGGTGGAACTGATGATGACGACCGAACCACCGGACGTCAGGTGCGGAATTCCCGCCTGGATGGTGTGCAGGACACCCGTCAGGTTCACGTCGAGCGAGCGTCGCCAGGCATCTTCGGTCAGTTCCCAGGACGGCCCGAGGCTTTCGTATATTCCGGCGTTGGCAACGACGATGTCCAGTCGCCCGAGCACCTCCACGCCGACGTCGACGGCCTGTGTGAGCGACTCCGGATCGCGCACATCGGCGAAAGCAGGGACGCAGCGGCGACCGCGGTATTCAATCTCTTTGACTGTGTCGGCGAGCTCGGTGGAGCCGGGCAGGTCGATCGCGATGACGTCGGCACCTTCCTCGGCCAGACGTTCACAATGCGTGCGGCCCATGCCTTTACCGGCACCGGTGACAACCGCGACCCTTCCGGCCAATCGTGTCACGCGGTGCTCCCGCTCAGGATGAAGCCCTTGTAGCCGCTGGCGGCGACATCGGCGCAGATGGTTCCGTACACGCCGAAGCCGCCGATGAAGGGCATGAAAACCCGTGGCTTGCCGGGAATGTTCGCACCGAGATACCACGAGTTGGCCTTGGGGAACATGGTGGCTGCCGCGCGCTCATTGCACTCGGCCACCCAGTCCGTGACAGCCTGCGGCTCGGCCTCCACGGTCGAGAAGTCATGCTCCACCATGTGTTTCAGTAGATCGCCAATCCAGTCAACATGGTGCTCGGCGCCGAGCACCATGTTGGCGAGCACAGATGGACTGCCCGGTCCGGTGACGATGAACAGATTGGGAAAGCCGTCGACCCCAAGACCCAGGTAGGTGCGAGGACCCGCATGCCAGGTGTCCTTGAGCGGGTGCCCGTCTCGGCCCCGGACGTCGATCCGATTGAGGGCTCCGGTCATGGCATCGAACCCGGTGGCGAAGATGATCATGTCGAGGCCGTAGTGGTTTTCGGTGGTGGCGATTCCGTGGACATCGATCGACTCGATCGGCGCCTCTCGAAGATTTATCACATTCACGTTGCCCCGATTAAACGTCTGAAAGTAATTGGTATCAGTGCAGATTCGTTTGGTGCCGATTGGGTGGTCCTTGGGGATGAGGACATCGGCGACGGCGGGATCGTCGATGACGGCGCGCACCTTCTCTTCGAAGAAGGCCCTAGCCTCGTCGTTGGCGTTTAAATCGATCGTCTGATCAGGGAAGGTCTTTCCGAACAGGACTCCACCGAGATCCCAGCGCTTCTCGAAAGCTGCACGTCGTTCTGGTGCGGAGATTTCCAAGGTCTTCTTGGGATAGACCTGATGCGGGGAGCCGCCGCCGCTCTCCCGGGACTGCCGTCGCCGCTGGTCATAGGTGGCCTTCAGTTCGGCGCGTTGCTCGGGGGCGATATCGGTATTTCCGGCGGGGACACTGTAATTGGCGGTGCGCTGGAAGACTAGGAGCTCCTTTGCCGTCTCGGCGACGACCGGTACCAGCTGGATACCCGATGACCCCGTTCCGATGATCCCAACCCGCTTATCGGTGAAGTCGACGTCGGCGGCCGGCCAGTGCCCGGTGTGGTACAGCTCGCCGGCGAACGTATCGCGGCCCGGGATGTCGGGTGTGTTCGCGGTGGAGAGCGCGCCGGTGGACATCACGCAGAACCGCGCGGTCACCTCTTCGCCCCGGTCGGTGCGAACAGCCCAACGCGTGCTCTGTTCGTCCAGGGTCGCCGAGATGACCCGGGTATTGCAGCGGATGTCGCGGCGCAGATCGAACCGGTCGGCGACGTGGTTGATGTATCGCAGGATCTCTTCTTGGGTGGCGTACTTCTCGGTCCAGTCCCAATCCTGTTGCAGTTCATCGGAAAACGAATACGAGTAGTCGATGCTCTCCACATCGCAACGCGCGCCCGGGTAGCGGTTGAAGAACCAGGTGCCGCCCACATCGGAGCCTGCTTCGAACACGATCACCGATAGGCCCTGGGACCGCAGCCGCTGTAGGGCGTACAACCCCGCGAAACCGGCGCCAACCACCACCACGTCGAAGTTCTTCACGACGGTGAGATTAGGTTGGGGCGGCCTCGGACCGCGGGTGCATTCCCAGTGACCGGTCAATCGGATTCAACGGACCGCTGATCGGGAAAACGTCCTATGGGGGTGCCTCCACGGGCGCACTATCGAGCGCATGACCGAACGCGTAATCGATCGCATCAACGATATCGCCGACCAGCTGCGTGAACAGGCGTGGGAGGCGGAGAAGCTGGGCCGGTTGCCGGACGAGACCGCCAAGATGCTCAAGTCCGCGGGCTCTATCCGGCTGCTGCAGACCAAGAAGTACGGCGGCTACGAGGTGCATCCTCGGGAGTTCGCCGAAACCGTCATGACCACAGCGTCATTGGATCCGGCCTCCGGCTGGATCTGCGGTGTGGTGGGGGTGCATCCCTGGCAGGTCGCATTTGCCGACCCCAAGGTCGCGGAGGAGATGTGGAGCGAGGACCAGGACGTCTGGATGGCCTCCCCCTACGCACCGACGGGTATCGCCAAGCCCGTCGACGGTGGATACGTCTTCAACGGGAGGTGGCAGTTCAGCTCCGGCACCGATCATTGTGACTGGATCATCCTCGGTGCCCTACGAGGCGACGCCGACGGGAAGCCGCTGATGCCGCCGAAGATGCTGCACATGATCCTGCCGCGCAAGGACTACGAGATCGTCGAAGACTCCTGGAATGTGGTGGGACTACGGGGTACGGGCTCCAAGGACATCGTCGTCAAGGACGCGTTCGTGCCTTCGTATCGCGTTATGGACGGTGACGAGGTGATCGACGGCACCGCGCAGCGCAAAGCCGGGATGACCGACACGCTGTACCGGATGCCATGGTCCACGATGTTCCCGTTGGGCATCAGCTCGGCGGTCATCGGTATCGCCGAGGGCGCTTTGGCCGCGCATCTGGATTATCAGCGGGAGCGTGTCGGGGCTCAGGGCACGGCCGTCAAGGACGATCCGTACGTGCTCTTCGCGATCGGTGAGGCCGCCGCGGATATCAACGCCGCTCGTCAGGAGATCCTCGCGAACGTCGACAAGATTTGGGACATGGTCGATTCCGGCAAGGAGGTGTCCTTCGAGGACCGTGCCGCGGGCCGTCGTACCCAGGTTCGTGCGGCGTGGCGCGCCGTGATGGCCGTCGACCAGATCTTCTCTCGCTCCGGTGGTAACGCGATGCGGTTGGACAAACCGCTGCAGCGGTACTGGCGTGACGCCCACACCGGTCTCGCCCACGCAATTCACGTGCCCAGCACGGTGTTCCACGCCTCGGCACTCAGCTCGCTGGGCGTCGAGCCGCAGGGTCCACTGAGGGCGATGATCTGATGGCCGAGCTGAAAAGCCTGGGGTACATCACGGTGCAGACCCAGGACATGGACCGTTGGCGGCATTTCGCCTTGGAGATTCTCGGCTTCGCCGAGGGCAGCGGCCCCGATCCCGACGCGCTGTATCTGCGGATGGATGAACGCGCTGCGCGCATCGTGGTGGTACCGGGTGACTCGGACCAGGTTATGACGGTCGGCTGGGAGGTGCGTGACGGGGAGGCGTTGCGCGACGTCGTGCGGGCGGTCGAGGCGTCGGGTACCGCCGTCAAACAGCTGTCCGTCGAGGAGGCCGATGCCCGGCGGGTCGAGGAGGTGGTGACTTTCACCGATCCCGTCGGCACCACGCTCGAGGTGTTCCACGGCCCGGTGCTGGACCATAGCCCCGTGGTGACGCCGTTCGGCGCCCGGTTTGTAACCGGCGTTCAGGGCCTCGGTCACGTGGTGCTTCCGGTCACCGATCCAAACGGTGCCTTCGCCTTCTATACCGAGGTGCTGGGATTCCGGCCTCGGGGAGCGTTCCGGATACCCGCGCCACCGGAATTCGGCCCGATGCGCGTGCGATTCCTGGGGATCAACGAGCGTCATCACAGCTTGGCGCTGTGCCCGGCGCCCCACGGGGGTGCGCCGGGACTGGTGCATGTGATGGTCGAGGTGGACAGCCTCGACGCGGTAGGTCAGGCCCTGGATCGAGTGCTCAAGGACGAGTACTCGCTCTCTTCCACCTTGGGACGGCACACCAACGACAAGATGGTGTCTTTCTACGTCCGGGCGCCCGGCGGTTGGGATATGGAGTTCGGCACCGAAGGCATGCGGGTCGAAGAAACGTCGTACACCGCCGCGGAAATCACCGCGGACAGCTATTGGGGCCACGACTGGTCGGGCAGTGAGCCGCTGGCGGCCATGTAGCCCCCTTCTCTCTCGCGAACAGACGCTTAGTGCACGCAAATCGCAGGATGCGCGTGCACTAAGCGTCTGTTCGCGTTTGGGGATCACGCGGGGTTGTGTCGCCGGACACACCCATGGTACAAACAGTCATATGACTAATAGTCATATGTGACCGAGACCCCAATGCCGTGGGAGGGCACCATGACCGACGATCTTCGCGCGAGCGGCTCATCCATGACCACCATCACCGCCGAGTCGGCCACCCCGAGCGCGGTCATCGACCGGGTATCTCTGCTGCTTGATGCCTTTGACGGCCCAGGCCGGCTCACGCTGGCGCAGCTCGTCCGCCGTACCGGCCTCCCTCGCTCCTCCGTGCACCGCATGCTGGAGCGGCTGGTGCAGCTGCGCTGGCTGCGACGCGACGGCCGTGACTATGAGCTGGGCACGCGGCTGGTGGAGCTCGGCTCCCTCGCGGTGCACCAGGACCGGCTGCACGCGGCGGCGCTGCCGATGCTGCACGAGCTGCATCGCGCCACCGGGCTAGTGGTCCACTTGTCGATCCTCGACGGCACGGACGTCGTCTACCTGGAGAAAATCGGTGCGGGGATGGGCGCCGCCGTCGCCACCCGCATCGGTGGTCGGCAGCCGGCGCACTGTACGGCCTCCGGCAAGGCGATCCTGGCGTATCAGGGTGAGACGCTCGACGGGTTCACCGCGCTGGCCCGCAAGACGCGCTATTCCATCGGCTCGGCAGCTCAACTGCGGCCGGAGCTCGACAAGGTTCGTGGACACGGCGTCGCCTTCGATCGCGAGGAGCTGCAGCAGGGCATCGGCTGCGTAGCGGCCCCGATTGGAAGCGTCGGCGATGCCGTTGCCGCGGTGTCGGTCTGTGGGCCGATAACCCGGATGACTTTCGATCAACGACTGGTGGCGCCGTTGCGTATGACGGCAATGGGCATCTGGCGCAATGTCGAGAACGGTCCGACCCGGGTGGCCCCGACCCTGCAGCCGATCCGGCCGCTGCGCCCCGCCCCCGCTCGCCGCGAGATCTCTGCGCGCACGTTGCAGTACGCGTGACGCTCGATCCACAAATCGCGGCTCTGCTTCCGGCGCTGAACGAGGGGTTCCCGCGTGTCGAGACGATGACGGGAGTGAAGGCTCGCGCTGCCATTCGTGCCCGATACGCTCCCCCCGCCGCGCTCTTGCCGATGCGCACGGTGACCGACGAGACAGCCTCCGGGCCCGGCGGTGAGATACCGATCCGGGTGTACCGCCCCGATGTGTCGGGCCCGCTGCCCACCGTCGTCTTCGCTCATGGCGGTGGATTCGTGTTCTGCGATATGGACTCTCATGATGGGCTGTGCCGACGGCTGGCCGGACAGATGCCCGCGGTGGTCGTGTCGGTCGACTACCGGCGCGCCCCGGAACATCGATGGCCGACGGCCGCGCAGGACATGTTCCTCGCGACGTGTTGGGTGGTGCGCAATGCCCGCGCGCTGGGAGGCGACCCCAAGCGTGTGATCGTCTGCGGTGACAGTGCCGGAGGGAACCTTGCTGCGGTCACCGCACTGATGGCGCGCGATATGGGAGGACCGGCGCTAGCAGGTCAGGTCCTCATCTATCCGGTGTTGGACGCGGACTTCGACACCCCTTCCTACCGGGAGTACGCGAAGGGCTACTACAACACCCGCGCCGCGATGCAGTGGTATTGGGACCAGTACCTCCCCGATTGCGCTCTGCGCACCCACCCGTATGCGGCGCCGCTGCGCGCGGATCTGTCGGGCCTGCCTCCGGCGGTGGTGGTGACGGCTCGGTATGACCCGCCGTGCAGCGAGGGCGAGGCCTATGCCCGTGCACTCAAGGAGGCTGGAGTTCCGGTGCGATATCGGAGGTATGACAACGCCATTCACGGATTCATGACTATGTCGAGCCTGAACCTGGCGGGCACCGCGATCGAGCGGCTGTGCCGCGATGTTGATGAGCTGCTGACGAAGCCCTAGATGCCGTACTCCTCGGCGAGGACGGGGAGGCGTCCGCTACGTGCGGCGTCCAGAATCGAGCCACGCAATTCGGTACAGACCAGGAACAGCCCCGTGCAGTTCCGTCGCTGCAGACACCGGGACTCCGCCTCGGCGTTCCACTGCACGCTGGTCTGTTGCCAGCTGCTCTTGCGTGCCAAAACCTCTGCGCCACACAGCTGGCAGCCGACAGAAACCATCGGTGAGTCCGCCAGGCGGTTGTCGGCGCGGATCACGATGATGCGCTCCCGGCCATCGCGGCGAGGTTCTCCTCGATCTGCGACTTCCAGGCTTCTCCGGGGCGAGTGGTGTCCACCTCATACTCGAACCGGTCGACCATCTCGGCCGCGACATCCTCGGTATCCACATAGAACTGCTGGTACCAGCGCCGCAGCTGATACACCGGACCGTCCTCCTCGCAGAGCAGCGGATTGTCGATGCGCGCCTTGTTCTTCCAGATCTGCACATCCTGCTCGAACCCGATCTTTACCCAGTCGCCCAGTGCGACCGCAGCGCCCATGGCGGCATCATCCGATAGCCCATCGGACTTCTTGACGATGATTCCGTACTGCAGCACAAAGGAATTCGCATCGATGGGGTAGTGGCAGTTGATAAGGATGGAGTTCGAGTCATACCCCACGAAGTGGTAAGTGAGATCATCGATCATGAAGGACGGCCCGTAGTAGGACGCGACAGAGGTTTGCCCGATCATTTCCACGCCCTCGGGGCTGGGTATGTCCGGGCGGGTGCCGCCGTTCATGTACTGCGTGGCGACGGAGCCTTCGAAGATGTTCTTGAAGTACGTAGGCAGCGCACCGTGCACGTAGAAGAAGTGCGCCATGTCCACCACGTTGTCCACGATCTCGCGGCAGTTGGTATTGACAACCGTTGTGTACCAATGCCAGTCGGTCCACTCGTCGCTGTCGGCACCCGCGATGCGCGGAATCGTGACATTCTCCGGAGGCGGATTGCCCTGTGGGTCATTCCAAATAAACAGCATGCCGTCCTGTTCGAGGGTGGTCCAGGTGGCGGTGCGGGCAAGCTTCGGAGTACGTCGGCTGTAGGGCACTTTTTTGCAGCGTCCGTCGCCACCCCAACGCCAATCATGGAACGGACAGGCGATCTCGTCACCCTTGACTTCGCCCTGGCTGAGGTCGCCGCCCATGTGCCGGCAGTAGGCATCCAGCGCGCTGATCTTGCCCCCCGCGCCACGGAAGACCACGAGCTTCTGACCGAAGGCGTTGATGGAGTGCGGCTTTCCATCCCCGAAGTCCTTGATAAGACCAAGGCAGTGCCAGCCGCGGGCGAACCGGGTTGGTGCGGTGTCTGCCTCGATGCACCGGATTTTGACGGTATCGCTATCTGACTGGGCTGTCGTCATAGGGCTGTTTGTACAGCGAATTCATACCCGCAGCAGGGGGTTGTTCCGCTCACCGGACATCGGCCTGCGCCTGCACATTTGGTCTCCCGCTGGGAGGGAAACCTGTGCCGTGCCCAGGGCCCGGCGGCTTAGCCTCGCTCCCGTTCACCCGAATTCGACGGAGGTACGCACAGATGGCGACAGCACCCCAGGGGCTGATCCCTGCTGGAACCGTCGCGGATGACACCGCGGTCGATCTGCTGGTGGTTGGTGCCGGGACAGGCATGGCCGCCGCGTTGACGGGCAGCGAGCTCGGTCTGTCGGTGCTGATCGTCGAGAAATCTCATTTCGTGGGTGGGTCTACGGCCCGCTCCGGCGGAGCCCTCTGGCTCCCGGCCAGTCCGGTGTTGGAGGCCGCCGGAACGGGTGACACCCTGGAGCGTGCGCGTACCTACCTGCGAGCGGTGGTCGCCGGGAGTGCGCCGGATGCGCGCAGCGACGGGTTCCTTGAGCACGAATCGGCGACTGTCGACATGCTGACGCGGTTGACGCCGATGCGCTTCAGCTGGTGTCGCGACTACGCGGACTATCACCCCGAGGAGCCCGGTGGCAGCCCGGCCGGGCGTACCTGCGAGTGCCGTCCCTTCGACGCCTCCGTACTGGGGGCCTACCGCGGTCGGCTGCAATCGGGCGTCATGGAGCCGCCGTCGGTGCCGATGCCGGTTACCAGTGCCGACTATCGGTGGATGAATCTGATGACTCGATTGCCACGTAAAGCCTTGCCAATCATCGCGAAACGAGTCGCACAGGGAGTGGGTGGGGCGTTACTCGGTCGGCGCTATCTGGCGGGTGGGCAGGCGCTGGCCGCGGGGTTGTTCGCCGGGGTGCTGCGCGCCGACATTCCGGTCTGGACCGACACATCGCTCGTGCGCCTCACCACCGAGGGGCAGCGCATCACCGGTGCGGTGGTTACCCACGAGGGTCGCGAGATCACGGTGACGGCGAAGCGCGGCGTGGTACTGGCGGCCGGTGGCTTTGACCACAACATGGAGATGCGCCACAAGTTCCAGTCGGCAGCGCTGGGAAAGAACATGAGCCTGGGCGTCGACACGAACACCGGCGATGCCCAGCGGATCGGCCAAGATTTGGGTGCGGCAATTGATTCCATGAATCAGGCGTGGTGGTTCCCGGCTGTCGCGCCACTGCCCGGTGGGGATCCGAAGGTGATGCTTGCGGAGCGGTCGCTACCGGGATCGTTCATCGTCGATCAGACCGGAAAGCGTTTCATCAACGAGGCCGTCGATTACATGTCATTCGGGCAGCGGGTGTTGGAACGGGAGCGCGCCGGCGACCCGGTGGACTCGATGTGGATCATCTTCGATCAGCGATACCGCAACAGTTATGTCTTCGCGGGGCAACTGTATCCGCGTATGCCCATACCCAGTGAATGGTTTGACGCCGGTATCGCCTATCGCGCAGATAGTTTGGCCGACCTAGCGTCGACAATAGGGATACCGCAGGGCGAGTTCCTGGTCACGGTGCGGCGATACAACGAATCCGCGGACGCCGGTGATGATATGGACTTCCACCGCGGCCGCAGTGTGTACGACCGCTACTACGGTGACCCGACGGTGGCCCCGAATCCGAATCTGCGGCCACTGCGGAAGGGTCCGTTCTATGCGGTGCGCATGGTGCTCAGCGACCTGGGCACCTGCGGCGGCTTGCGCGCCGACGAACGCGCCCGCGTACTACGTGAGAACGGTAGCGTCATGGAGGGGCTGTACGCGATCGGCAACACGGCCGCCAATGCCTTCGGCGCCACCTATCCGGGCGCGGGGGCGACGATCGCTCAGGGCCTGGTATACGGCTACATCGCCGCGCATGATGCGGCGGCGCGATGATTAGTCCGACGGATCCGTTTGCGTAGAAAGCTTTTCGGCGTCTACCTGCTTTTCGACCTCGCGCCAATAACCTGGGACGAGGCGAGGCGTTCCGCCGTCCGGGTCGGCTTTGTCGAATTCCTCGGCGGCCTCGGCAAGATCGTCGATCATCATCAGCGCGAGATCGCGTTCGGCCGCGTAGTAGCGCTCTGCCCACTTGAGCGCCACGCGTGAATACGCCCAGGCGGGCTGGGCCGCAGCACCATCGGAATCCAGTGCCGCACGCCGTTGCATACTTTCGGAGTATTCAACGTGTCGTTCCAGTATTTCCTTGAGCCGGGCGGGATCAGTGAGGTGACCCTGCATGACGCGCAGCACCACACTGTGTTTGAGGACCTGCGGCTCAGCGGGAGTCTCGTTGGCCCACTGGGTCATCGCCGCCGTACCAGCGGGCGTGATCTTGTACAGCCGACGGCTGCGGGCGCCGTTGTCGTGATCGACCCGCGAGGTGGCGTATCCGATCTTCTCTAGTTTCCGCAGCTCCGAATAGATCTGGCTGAAGGAGGGGCTCCAGTAGAAGTAGCTGATACTCCAGTCCGCCCACTTCTTGATGTCATAGCCGGACACTTCTTCCTCATAGGAGAGCATGCCGAGGATCGTCCAGCTGGTGGCAGCTAGATTCGGCTCATCGGGTGAACCGGTCCCTGCCATTGGGCAAGGGTAGCAACGTGACAAACCACCGAGGCTCCTCCGGGCCGCTCAGCGGGAGGCCGGCGTCTGTGTCAACATGACTGATATGGACCAGCAAGAATGGCAGCCGCTCGGCGCGTTGATATATCGGGTGTCGGCGGCCCTTCGGTCGGAGATGACGGCGGCGTTGGCGCCGCTGAATCTGCCATTCCCTCAGTACATCTGCATGCGGGTGTTGTCCAAAAATCCCGGCTGGTCCAATGCGGATCTGGCTCGCGCTCTGGATGTAACCCCGCAGTCGATGAACACGGTCTTGCAGGCGCTGCAGGATTCGGGATTGGTGGCCAGGCCGGATACCGTGGCCTCCGGCCGTGCGCGCCCGGCACAGCTGAGCCGGTCCGGAGCCGCACTACTCACGCGGGCAGAAGTGCTGGCGCGGGATGCCGAAGAGCGGCTGTTGTCGGACATCTCGGAGGGGCAGCGCCAAGGCCTCTTCGAAACCCTGCAAGCGATAGCCGGTGACGACGGTTCCACCTGCTGATCGTGGTGACTCGGCGAAGCCCGGGAGTAGGTTCAGGGTCGTGACGAAGATGGCGGTGGGCGCCGCGATGGCCCTGATAGCGGTGCTTAGTGCGTGTTCGACGCCGCCCCCCGTCGGTACCCCCGAAGCCACCTCGGTCACGTTGTCGCCGGAACGCCGGACCGCCGAGGGCGCGATCATCGTCACCCCGGATAACTTCGTCCGAGCCGAATCGGACCGGTACTTCGGGAACATCGTGAAGGATGGCGGTCTCGGCGTCTTCCATCACGTTCGCGAACTGTCGCCGCTGGACAACCAGCTGGTAATCCGGCAGAACCGTGACACGCTCTATTCCTCGGCCGTGTTCGACCTCGACGCGGGGCCGGTGACCATCTCGATGCCAGACCCGGGACAACGGTTCATGTCGCTGCAGCTCATCACCGAAGATCATTACGTACCGGGTGTCTTCTACGGCAAGGGCGAGCACACGGTCACCAAGGAGGAGGCCGGTACCCGATACCTCGCCGCCGCGGTGCGGACCCTGGTCAATCCGGGAGATCCCTCAGACCTCACACAAGTCCATGCTCTGCAGGACGGTGTGACGGTGCGGCAAGACAGTGTGGGGAGCTTCGAAACTCCCAAGTGGGACAGTGCAAGTCAACAGAAGGTGCGCGCCGGGCTGCTCCAGCTGGCCGCGACACTCCCCGATACCAAGACGATGTTCGGCACCAAGGACTCCACCGACCCCGTCCGCCATCTCATCGGTAGCGCTTCGGCATGGGGCGGTAACCCCGAGAAGGATGCCCTCTATCTCAACGTGAACCCCGCCAGGAACGACGGCACCACTGTTTACAGACTCACTGTCGGGCAGGTACCTGTCGATGGGTTCTGGTCTGTCACCGTGTACAACAAGGACGGATACTTCACCGTAAACCCGCGGAATGCCTACTCCCTCAACAACATCACCGCGCAGCGTGATTCCGGCGGCAGCACTACCATGCAATTCGGCGGATGCGCGGACTCCACGGTGAACTGCCTGCCCATCACGCCGGGCTGGAACTACCTGGTGCGCCTGTACCGTGCACAGCCGCAGGTTCTCGACGGCCGATGGGCGTTCCCTGAAGCGCAGCCCGTCGCATAGTCAAACCTATTGTGGTGTAACGAGCTTTTCGATCTGCTGGGCAACCTCAGCGCGGATATCGGCATCGGACATATCGTCGAGGCCAAGACCCGCCCGCAGGCTCGGGCCCATCAACCGCCAGCCGAGCTGTAGCGCTATCGCGTGCGCGGCAGCCAACCGTGCATCGCGATCGTCGGTGTGCCCGGGGCGTATCTGGTCGAGCAGCCACTCCATCCCGGGCTTACGTTCCTGGAGTTCCTCGATGGGAAAGCCGTCGAGAGTAGAGCGGATCATCACGCGCAACTGAAGATCATGCGCTGCCTCCAGTTCCTCGAGGGGGGCCCCGGACTCGCGCACGGCTACGGCGGAGTCGGCTAGGTGCTGCAGGGTGTCTGCCAGCAGTTGACGCTTGCTTCCGAAGTGTCGGTGGACAAGGCCATGATTTACGCCCGCACGGGTGGCCACCTCGCGGATGGACGTTGCCGCAGGGCCCTTTTCGGCGAAAAGTTCGGAAGCCGCGTTCAGGACGGCTTCGACGACCTCCTCCTTACCGACGGGCCGTGCGTCCGTTGCCTCCGGTGTAGTCATGTGTGTACAGTAGCGGATGACCGAGGTGTAGTCAGTTGACTACACGGGATGCCGAACAGATGGGATAGGTCATGAGCAGCGATTTCCGTGTAGTGAAGCTGGGCGAGAACATCGGCGCCCGAATCGAGGGAGTGCGCCTCGGAGAGGTGGACGCCGAGCTCGCAGGCGCCATCAACGAGGCAATGCTGGAGCACAAGGTGGTCTTCTTCCGTGGCCAGCACCACCTCGACGACGTGTCGCAATTCGCCTTTGCGCAGAGCATGGGCGTCCCGACCTCGGCGCACCCCACACTGAAATTCGACGGGGAACGCGTCATGCGGCTCGATTCCGAGGAGGGCGGCCGCGCCAACCAGTGGCACACCGACGTCACCTTCGTGGACCGAATCCCCAAGGCGTCCATCCTGCGGGCGGTCGAGCTTCCGCCGTACGGTGGAACCACCACCTGGACCTCGACGGTCGCGGCCTACCGACAGCTGCCCAAGCCGTTGCGGGATCTGGCGGACAACCTATGGGCGATGCACAACAACCAATTCGATTACGCCCAAATCGATCCCGGTAAGTTGGCGGCGTTGTTGGCCAAACCGGGCGTCGGGTCGAAGTATGCGAGCGAGTTCGGGGCCACGCACTTCGAGGCGCACCATCCGGTAGTCCGCGTGCACCCGGAGACCGGCGAAAAGGCGCTGCTACTGGGTAACTTCGTCAAGCGCATTCTGGACGTGAATGCCGGCGAGTCCCAGGCACTGTTCCGTATGTTCCAGGATCGGATCACCTGGTTGGAGAGCACCATTCGGTGGAACTGGGAGCTCGGCGACGTTGCGATGTGGGACAACCGGGCCACCCAGCACTACGCCATCTCCGACTACGGCGATCAGCGGCGCCGGATGCACCGGGTCACCCTCGCTGGTGATGTGCCCGTCAGCGTCAGCGGGGAAAGCAGCCGAGTGATCGCCGGGGATGCCAGCGACTACTCGGTGATCGACGACCCGAGGCGGCTGGTGGCGTAGCTCTCGAACCGTGGCCCCTCTTGCCATCGCTACTAACGTAGCGCTACATTTGTAGCATAATGATGGCTTGAGGAGGTCGCGGTGATCGAGGTAGGGATCGTTGGGGCAGGCCCGACCGGGCTGATGCTGGCCTGCGAACTCGCGATGCGCGGTGTGAGCTGCCGGATCTTCGAGCGCCGGAGCACCGCGCCGAACATCACCAGAGCGTTCGCCGTACACGCCAGAACCCTGGAACTGTTGGATGCACGTGGCCTGGCCGAGCAGGTGCTCGCGCGCGGAAACGTGATGTCTCAACTGGCCCCGGCACCCGGGGTGACTGTAGATCTCAGCAAGCTCGACTCCCCGTTCCCGATGATCGCCATGGTCGCCCAAAGCGGAACCGAGGCGGTTCTCGAACAGCGAGCCCGGGAGTTGGGAGTCGAGATCGTGCGCGGGGCAGAGCTGGTGGGGCTGGAACAGGGTGAGCTGGTGCACATGCGGTTCGTCGACGGCAACACCGAATCCGCCAGGTACGTCGTCGGATGTGATGGCGCGCATAGCGCGGTACGGAGCCTCATCGGGGTGGACTTCGTGGGAGACCAATACGAGACCCACATCATGCTGGCCGATGTCCGACTGGACCCACCGGAGAACTCCCCGATGTTCGCGCGGTTCAACAGAGAAGGATTGATGCTCGTTCTTCCTTTCGAAGACGGCTACTTCCGCGTCATCGGATGGGATCTGAAACACGAGGACGTCCCCGTCGAAAAGCCTTTGGAATTGGACGAGATTCGATCGCTTGCGCGCCGGGTTGGCGGCAGCGACTACGGCATCCGTGAGCCACGATGGATGTCGAGGTTCCTCTCCGAGCGACGGCAGGCGGCGAAATACCGCGTGGCCCGGGTGTTTCTAGCCGGGGACGCCGCCCACGTGCACTCCCCCATCGGCGGGCAGGGCATGAACACCGGGATCCAGGATGCGATGAACCTAGGCTGGAAGCTCACCGCAGTGCTTCGCGGGCAGGCGTCCGATAGCTTCCTCGATACCTATCAGGCCGAACGGCATCCGGTGGGAGCGCAGGTCCTCGCGCTCACCGACGGATTGACGACGCTGGCCTTGAGCCGGTCTCGCGTACGCCAGGTGGTTCAACCGATGCTGCTGCGCGGGCTGCTGACAATCCCGCCGATCCGCGATCGCTTCCTGGGGCGGGGCACGGGTATCGGAATCGCGTATGCGCACAAGCGCGGAGACCACCGGCTGGTGGGCACGCGTGTGCGCAACTCTGGTGTGACACCAAGGCTTTATGAGGTCATGCGGGACGGGAAGTTTGTTCTGCTGGACGGAACCGGCGGCGCGTTGGGCGAAGCGGCCGGCCCGTGGTCGGACAGTGTGAATGTGTTCCCGCTAAGTCCCGACCCGAAGGGACCTTCCGCCGTTCTGGTGCGACCCGACGGCTACGTTGGATGGGCATCCGACGCCCAAGGTGCCCCAATGTTGCAGCAGCTGCCTTCTGTGCTGAACCAGTGGCTCGGCGCCCCGCAGGCTGCACCGAGGCAATAGGAGAGGCTGTGCCACCCGCTAATACCGAACGACGATCGGCGCTGGCGGACGTCGCGATCACAGTGCTCGCGGAGCGAGGCCTGAAGGGGCTGACGCACCGCGCCGTGGATGCCGCCGCCGGTGAACCCGTGGGGACCACGTCGCGGTATTTCCGAACGCGCGAAGCGCTTCTGCAAGGTGTGGTGGAGCAGTGCGCGAATCAGTTGGTGCAGCAGCTCGAAGGCGCGACCGGGGTAGATATCGGCTCGTTGTCGATGGATGACCTTGTCAACCGGCTGGTTCAGCTGATTGACCAGGCAATGACAGCCAATCGGGCGCGCACCCTGGCGATGATGGAGCTCTTCGTGGAGGGCACGCGCTCAGCTGATATATGGCCGCCGCTTGCGGAAGCGGCGGGTGCGGTGTTGCCGGTACTGCGCGCCCTGTTGGAATCCGCCGGACTGCGACCGACCGAGCGCGATGTCGCGGGCCTGTACTCCACCGTCAACGGCCTGATCCTCACACTGCTGACGCACTCGGTAGATGCGCTCGGCCTCGGTTCGGACCCGTCACCGGATCAGTTGGTGCGTACGGCAATTCGTGGACAACTGGCCACGGTGAGGCGCCGTTAGGCCCGGCGCCTGCCCAGGAAGAACGCGGCCGCCGCACCGAGAAGTGCCGATACCACCGCGATTCCGCCCGCGATCCACCATGACGGACCGCCCGAGGCATCGGGGCTCTTGGGCCCGAGTAGCGCACCGACGATCGTGTTGAAGTTGTCGGTCTGATCGGTGAGACCGGAGACGTTCGCGGCACCCGGGCCGTAGGCGGCGATACGCACCTGGGTTCCGGTGTGCGTCTGCGACTCTCCCTCCGGCGCGGTGGGATACATGATCCGCATGGTGGCGCCGTCGGCCGTCTTCACCGCAACAGACAGTGCGGTCGGGTTATTGAAGTCCTCGGGAACGATCAGCGAGGAGTGCCCGTGATCGGCGGTGACGATTACCAGGGTGTTGCCGTCCTTGCGGGCGAAGTCCAGTGCGGTGGCGACGGCCTCGTCGAGGGCGATGGTCTCCCCGATCTGACCACAGATGTTGGCCGCATGGTCCTGCTTGTCGATCGACGCCGACTCCACCTGCAGGAAGAATCCCTTGTCTTTACCCCTCTTCGAGTTCACCAGCAAGTCAATGGCTTTGGACGTCATCGCGGACAGCTGCGGTTGATCCTTCGGTAGCTCGGGGTTGGGCCGGCAGGTGGTCGCGGGCAGCTTGCCGCCGTTGGGGACCGCTGCGGGCACCTTGTCCCATTGCACCGGCAGGTTGCCCTTTCCGAACACTCCCAGCACCGGATTGTCGAGGCTGTCCACCTTGTTCAGATCGGCTGCGGTGGTGGGCAGCTGATACCCGGCGGCCTTCGCAACCTCCAGCGAGGTCTTGCCTTTGTGCTCGCCGCCGGTGATGGATTCATCGAAGTACTTGCCGCCGCCGCCGAGGCTGATATCGGCACGGGTGGCCACCAGCTGTTCGGAGATGGAGCCCTTGCCACCGTTCTCGATCGCGTTCCCCGCGCACTTCTCCACGGTTTCTTTGGGGCCCTTGCAGTCCCGATCCGTGACATGCGCCGTGAGCACTGCCGGGGTGGCGTCCTGCAGCTCCGCAGTGGTGACGTTTCCGGTCGCGAAGCCCTGCTTCTGCACGATCTCGAGGATCGTGTCCAGCGGCTTGCCGTCGAGGTCGACCGAGATGGCGCCGTTGTAGGTCTTGGTTCCGGTGGCCCAGCCGGTGCCGGAGGCGGCAGAGTCGGTCACATAGTCCGGCTTGCCCCTGTCGGACCCGTCCTTGGTGAGCGCGAAGGTCGTGTACTCGCCGGTGATCGGCAGCGCATCGAGCCCGGGAAGCGTTCCGGCGGCGCCATGCTGGTAGTTGCGCGCCGAGGTGATCTCCGAGGTACCCATGCCATCACCGATCAGCAGGATGACGTTCTTGGCGTCCCGGCCCTCCACGGAATCCCGCAGATCCGCTGTCTTATCGCCGTCACGGCCGCCCGCGGTGCGGTTCGCACCGCCGGTTTTGGCGATATCGCCGGCGGGCACCTCGGGAGAGTCCGAGGGCGGTGCGGCTGTTGCGGACGGAGCCAGCGCCAGGATGAGTGCGGACGTGAGGACCGTGGCTGCGTGCGAGATGCGCATCGGGACAGTTTCCAGGGAACCGATGAACGGCCGGTGAACCGACACGGTCACGGCGGAGACGCACTATTCGGTGGGCAGGTCCAGCACCAGACGCCCTTCACCACGCGAGACGCAGGTCAGGAGCTGCCCTTCCTCGCGCTGCGATTCGGTGAGAATCTGATCGCGATGGTCGACGGATCCGGCGAGCACATTCACCTTGCAGGTACCGCAGAAACCCTGCTGGCACGAGTAGGCCACATGCGGCAGCCGTTCCTTGATGACGTCCAGCGCGGTGCGATCGGCGGGCACCTCCAGCACGGGTCCACCCGGGCCCAGCTGCACCTCGAACGGATGGCCGTCCACCACGGGCGCGGCGGCGAAACGCTCGAAATGTAGTTCCACAGAAGGCATTTCGAGTAGCCGTCGCTGCAGTACCCCGAGCATCGGCGCGGGCCCGCAACAGTACACGGCGTCGTTCTCCCCCACATCGGGCAGCAGATCGTCCGCAGTCGGCAGCCCCGACTCGACGTCCGTCCGCACGATGACCCGATCACCAAACCGCTTGAGCTCGTTGAGGAAGGGCATGGAATCGCGGTGCCGCCCGGTGTACACCATGGTCCAGGGCTTACCCAGCTGCTCGGCGAAGGCGATCATCGCGAGAATCGGCGTGATGCCGATACCGCCGGCGACAAAATGGAGCTTGCGCGGCCCGGGCTGGGTCATGGCGAGCGGGAATGCGTTACGCGGCCCCAGGATCGATACGGTCGTGCCGATCTGCAGCTCGTCATGCACCTCGACCGAGCCGCCGCCACCATCGGGGATGCGGCGCACGGCGATTCGGTAGCGGAGGGGATCCGTCAGGTCGCCGCACAGCGAGTATTGGCGCATGCGCCCTGATGGCAACAGCAGGTCCAGATGCGCGCCCGGATGCCATGGTGGAAGCCGCTCCCCGTCGGGACTGGCCAGCACCAGGCTGACCACGTTGTCGTCGGTGGCTTCCACCCAGCGGTCGGCGATCACCAGATGCAGGGTCCGGTCGACGTGATTCTCCGGCGGCTTTTTGAGGATCAGCAGTGCGCCGATTGCGCGTACGGCGAGGGGGAACAGCGCCGTCGCGACCGCAATCGTGGGGGATACCGGCAGGGTGCCGTACAGCGTCGGCGGCAGTGGCGGCCGCGTCCGCTTGGGGGTCGGCTGCGTCTTTCGGCGGATACGGTCGAACATCAGTGGCCGACCGCGGCCTTCGCGGCCGGTGAGGTGCTCAGGTACGCCACGGCTTGCGCGGTGCTGCCCACCTGATCGGGTGAGAAGCCCGGGCGCATGAACTCCAGCGCCGACTTGGCCAGCTCGCGCCAGCGAAGGAACGCGCCGCGCTTCATGGCCTTGTTCATCTGCCGCAGCACCCCGAAAACGCCGTAGTTCGGTAAGGACGGATCCTGGCGAACCAGGAACTTGGTGTAACGCAGCATCACACCGACAAGCAGGATGGTCGCCAGCACGAAGGTCAGCATCATGTGCCCGCGGCGGATCTGGAAGTAGCTGGCCACGTCGTAGGCGACGCTACGGTGCTCGACCTCCTCGGCGCCGTGCCAGCGGAACAGGTCCACCATCTCCGCGTCGGCGTCGAACTTCTCGAAGGGATGGTTGAGCACCCAGTCGCCGAGCACGGCGGTGAAGTGCTCGATACCCGCGATAAGGGCCAGCTTCTCCACCATCACCCGGTAGCGAAGCTTCTCACTGCGCAGCTCGTTGGTCCGCTCCAGCATGTGGGTGACGTACTCGATCTGCTCAAGCGCCGGGCGGACGTTGATGTCGTTCTTCTCCAGGAAGTCGCCCAGCACCTTGCTGTGTGTCTCGGCGTGCACGGCCTCCTGGCCCATGAACCCGATCATCGCCTCGCGGATCTTGTCGTCCTTCACATACGGCAGTGCGCGGGTGAAGGTGTCCACAAAGGCCCGTTCCCCTTCCGGCAGCAGGAGATTGAAGGCAGAGATGAAATGCGACACGATTGGCTCGTTGGGGATCCAGTGCAGCGGGGTGTGGCTGGTGTCGAACTGGACGTTGCGCGGCCGCAGCACGACCTCGCCGGGCTCGGTGGGTACGACGTGTAGACCAGTGGCTTGAGTTGTGTTGCGGGCCATGGCTCTCTCCTATTTGTTGAGCTTATCGCTGACGCGGCCCCAGAAGAACCGGTTCAGCGCTGGGGCCAGACGGCTGAAGTGGTACTGCATATGTGCTTCCGGGGTGACCGGGACGATCGACTTGCCCTTGGTGACGGCGTTGACAATCTGTTTGGCGACCCTCTCGGGGCCGTATCCGCGTTTGGCGTACAGCCCCGCCCCCTGCTGCTGCCGATTGGCCTCGTCTTCGGGCGACAACCCCGAAAACTGGGTGGTGCGAATGATGTTCGTGTTGACGATGCCTGGGCAGATGGTGCTCACCTTCACCTTGTCGCGCCCGAGCTCACCACGCAGCACGTCGGAGAACATGAATACGGCTGCCTTGCTGGTCACGTAGGCGCTCATTTCGGGGAGCGGCGTATAGGCAGCGGCACTGGAGATGTTGACGATATGACCGCGCTTTCGTTCGGCCATCCGCGGCCCGAAGGCGCGGCAGCCGTAGACGACTCCGTTGAGATTGATGCTCAGGACCCGCTGGAAGTCGGCAGAAGGGGTGTCAAAGAACCTGCCGGCCTGACCGATGCCGGCGTTATTGATCAAGACGTCCGGCACACCGTGGTTGGCGCATACATCGTCGGCGAATGCGGTCACGACAGCTTCGTCGGAGACGTCCAAGGCATACGAATGAGCGGTGCCGCCTGATTTCTCGATGAGTCCGACGGTCTCGTTCGCGGTGTCGAGGTTGATATCGGCGACGACGACGCGTGCGCCCTTGCGGGCGAACGCCAGCGCCGTTTCACGGCCGATACCGCTTCCGCCGCCGGTCACTACTACCAGGCTGTTGCGCTGTGCGCTGCCGGATGTCATGCATCCTCCGAGTCCCGCGCACCAGTGCGCTTACGTGATGGAGGAGATTGTAAATCACCTGCACAGGAGGAAAAAAGACGTGACGCCCATTACGGGGTTCCCGGGGGTTTATCGAGGGGAAACATGCGTTGACCTACGCATTGAGAGCACCGCACCGCAGGGTGTCGCGCCATCTAACCACCCGAGTTGGCGTACTACGGGGTTCCTGACATATCGTTTTGATTACTTGTCGCGTCGGGGCACGAGATCCGCTGGTCAAAGGTGTCCGGTGGGTGCCTCATCGTCACCGCGAGCACACCCAGCAGACGGCCGAGAAGGACGCTACAGACAAGGGCCAACGGGCCAGCCGCGGGATTCCAGCACCGTTCCGCGTCGGTCTGTGCGGCACCTTCGAGGAGGGCATTGACGGGTGCATCCACGCGATGCACCCGGCCAGGCCCCGGAGATGAGACGAGCAGCCATGCCACACCCCGCGACCGGGCTCTACAACCCGGCCTATGAGCACGATGCGTGCGGTGTCGCCATGGTCGTGGATATGCACGGCCGGCGCAGCCGCGACATCGTGGACAAGGCCATCACCGCACTGCTGAACCTGGAGCACCGTGGTGCCGCGGGAGCCGAGCCGAATAGCGGTGACGGCGCAGGAATCCTGCTGCAGATCCCGGACAAGTTCTTCCGTGCCGTCGTGGACTTTGAGCTGCCCGCCGAGGGCAGCTACGCCACCGGTATTGCTTTCCTGCCCCAGGGGTCCAAGGACGCCGCCGCCGCATCCGAGGCCGTCGCGAAGATCGTCGAGGCAGAAGGTCTGACCGTCCTGGGTTGGCGTGAGGTTCCCCATGACGATTCCTCGCTGGGTGCCCTCGCCCGCGACGCCATGCCCACCTTCCGGCAGCTGTTCATCGCCGGCGCCTCCGGCATGGACCTGGAGCGGCGCGTCTATGTCGTGCGCAAGCGCATCGAGCATGAGCTCGGTAATCAGGGTTCCGGCCGGGGCAGCCTCGGTGAGGAAACCGTCTACTTCCCAAGCCTTTCCGGTCGCACCTTCGTTTACAAGGGCATGCTGACCACCCCGCAGCTGCGGGCGTTCTATCTCGATCTGCAGGACGAGCGGGTCGAGAGTGCGCTGGGTATCGTGCATTCGCGCTTCTCCACCAACACCTTCCCGTCCTGGCCGCTGGCGCACCCGTACCGCCGGGTGGCGCACAACGGCGAGATCAACACCGTCGCAGGCAATGAGAACTGGATGCGGGCCCGCGAGGCGCTCATCACGACCGATGTCTTCGGCGGTGACGCCCAGCTCGACAAGATCTTCCCGATCTGTACGCGCGGTGCCTCGGACACGGCGCGGTTCGACGAGGCACTGGAACTGCTGCACCTGGGCGGCCGCCCCCTGCATCACGCGGTGCTGATGATGATTCCCGAGGCGTGGGAACGGCACGAGTCCATGGACCCTGCGCGCCGCGCCTTCTACGAATACCACGCCTCCCTCATGGAGCCATGGGACGGACCCGCCTCGGTCTGCTTCACCGATGGCACCATCGTCGGGGCCGTGCTCGACCGCAACGGCTTACGGCCGTCCCGTGTTTGGGTGACCAACGACGGGCTCGTCGTGATGGCCTCCGAGGCAGGTGTGCTGGACCTGGATCCGTCCACCGTCGTGCAGCGCACGCGTCTGCAGCCCGGCCGCATGTTCCTGGTGGACACCACCCAGGGCCGCATCCTCGACGACGAAGAGGTCAAGGCCGAGCTCGCCGCCGCCGAGCCGTACCAGAAGTGGCTCGACGAGGGCCTGGTTCGACTGGAGCAGCTGCCCGACCGTCCGCACCAGCACATGCCGCACAACCGGATCGTGTTGCGCCAGCAGGCTTTCGGATACACCTACGAGGAGCTCAACGTTCTGGTGTCGCCGATGGCGCGCACCGGTGCCGAAGCGCTCGGGTCCATGGGCACCGACACTCCGATTGCGGTGCTGTCCAACCGTTCTCGGATGCTGTTCGACTACTTCCAGCAGCTGTTCGCACAGGTCACCAACCCCCCGCTCGACGCCATCCGCGAAGAGGTGGTCACCAGCCTCGGTGGTGTGATCGGCCCCGAGGGCGATGTGCTCAACCCGACGCCCGAGTCGTGCCACCAGATCCTGCTGCCGCAGCCGGTGCTGCACAACGACGAGCTGGACAAACTGATCCACCTCGATCCCGCCGACGAGGTCAACGGACGCCCCCACGGCTTCTCCAGCCGAGTGATCCGCTGCCTGTACCCCGTCGCCGAGGGCGGTGCCGGGCTGCGGACGGCGCTGGAATCGGTGCGTGCCGAGGCGTCCGCGGCCATCGCCGACGGCGCGCAGGTACTCATCCTGTCCGACCGTGAGTCGGACGACCAGATGGCTCCCATTCCTTCGCTTTTGGCAGTTTCCGCGGTGCACCACCACCTGGTGCGTGAGCGGTCGCGCACCAAGGTCGGCCTGCTGGTCGAGGCCGGCGATGCCCGCGAGGTGCACCACATCGCGGCGCTGGTGGGCTTCGGTGCCGCCGCCGTCAACCCCTACATGGCGTTTGAGTCCATCGAGGATCTCATCGACCGCGGCATGATCCCCGGTGTGGACCGCGACAAGGCGGTCCGTAACTACATCAAGGCGGCAGGCAAGGGTGTGCTCAAGGTGATGTCCAAGATGGGCATCTCCACGCTGGCCTCCTACACCGGCGCACAGCTGTTCCAGGCCATCGGCCTGTCGCAAGAGCTACTCGACGAGTACTTCTCCGGATTGTTCTGCCCCACAGGAGGTATCGGTCTCGACGAGATCGCCGCCGATGTGGCATCGCGTCACCACCTGGCCTTCTTGGAGCGCCCGGAGGAGTGGGCGCACCGTGAGCTTGAGGTCGGCGGCGAGTATCAGTGGCGCCGTGAGGGCGAGTACCACCTGTTCAATCCGGACACCGTTTTCAAGCTGCAGCACGCGACCCGCTCCGGGCAGTACTCGGTATTCAAGGAATACACCGCTCTGGTCGACGACCAGAGCGAGCGCATGGCCTCGTTGCGCGGCCTGCTGAAGTTCAAACCAGGTCTGCGCCAGCCGGTTCCGCTGGACGAGGTGGAGCCTGCCAGCGAGATCGTCAAGCGGTTCTCGACGGGTGCGATGAGTTTCGGCTCCATCTCCGCAGAGGCGCACGAGACGCTGGCGATCGCCATGAACCGACTGGGGGCCCGATCGAACTCCGGTGAGGGCGGCGAGGATCCGCGACGGTTCACTCCCGACGAGAACGGTGACTGGCGCCGCAGCGCCGTCAAGCAGGTGGCCTCCGGCCGGTTCGGCGTCACGTCGCACTACCTGAGCAACTGCACCGATATCCAGATCAAGATGGCCCAGGGAGCCAAGCCCGGTGAGGGCGGCCAGCTTCCCGCGCACAAGGTGTATCCGTGGGTGGCCGAGGTGCGTCACTCGACGCCGGGCGTGGGGCTCATCTCGCCTCCCCCGCACCACGACATCTACTCGATCGAGGACCTGGCGCAGCTGATCCACGACCTCAAGAACTCCAACCCGCAGGCACGCGTGCACGTGAAGCTGGTGAGTGAGAACGGTGTCGGCACGGTGGCCACGGGCGTCTCCAAGGCGCACGCCGATGTGGTGCTCATCTCCGGGCATGACGGCGGAACGGGCGCCACCCCGCTGACCTCGATGAAGCATGCCGGTGCGCCATGGGAGCTGGGCCTGGCCGAGACGCAGCAGACGCTGCTGCTCAACGGTCTGCGTGACCGCATCGTCGTACAGGTCGACGGCCAGCTCAAGACCGGCCGCGACGTGATGATCGCGATGTTGTTGGGTGGTGAGGAGTTCGGTTTCGCGACCGCTCCCCTGGTGGTCTCCGGCTGCATCATGATGCGCGTGTGCCACCTGGACACCTGCCCCGTTGGGGTGGCCACCCAGAACCCGGTGCTGCGTAAACGATTCAACGGCAAGCCGGAGTTCGTGGAGAACTTCTTCCTGTTCATCGCGGAAGAGGTGCGTGAGCTCATGGCCGAGCTCGGTTTCCGCACCGTCAACGAGGCGGTGGGACAGGTCACCGCGCTGGATATCGAGCGCGCGGTGGCGCACTGGAAGGCCAGCAAGATCGACCTGACTCCGGTGCTGACCGAGCCGGAATCGGCGTTCATGAACCAGGACCTGTACTGCAGTGGTTCGCAGGATCATGGCCTGGAGAAGGCGCTGGATCAGCAGCTCATAGTGATGAGCCGCGAGGCGCTGGACCGTGGCAACCCGGTGAAGTTCGAGACGCTGATCACCAACGTCAACCGCACCGTCGGCACCATGCTGGGCCACGAGGTGACGAAAGCCTATGGTGGCGAAGGTCTTCCCGATGACACCATCGACATCACCTTTACCGGCTCGGCCGGTAACAGCTTCGGTGCGTTTGTCCCGCGCGGCATCACCCTGCGGCTGTTCGGCGACGCCAACGACTATGTCGGCAAGGGCCTGTCCGGCGGACACATCGCGGTGCGCCCGTCGCGTGAGGCGCCGGAAGGCTTTGTGGCCGAGAAGAACATCATCGGCGGCAACGTCATCTTGTTCGGTGCCACCAGCGGTGAGCTGTTCTTGCGCGGTGTGGTGGGGGAGCGGTTCGCGGTCCGCAACTCCGGTGCTTCCGCCGTCGTCGAGGGTGTGGGCGACCACGGCTGCGAATACATGACCGGAGGTGCGGTAGTGGTGCTCGGCCCGACCGGACGTAACTTTGCTGCGGGCATGTCGGGCGGCGTGGCTTATGTCTACGACCCCGACAAGCAGTTGATGGACAATCTCAACGACGAGATGGTGGATCTTGAGGCGTTGGATCCCGACGATGAGCAGGTGCTGCGCAGCTTGATCGAAAAGCATGTGGCGGCGACAGATTCTGCCGTCGGACAACGCATTCTGGCCGACTGGAGCGGCCAAAGCGACTCCTTCGTCAAGGTGATGCCTCGCGACTACCGTCGCGTACTGTTGGCCATCGCCGATGCGGAGCTGACCGGAGGCGATGTGAACGAAGCGATCATGGCGGCAGCTCGTGGGTGACCCAAGCGGCTTTCTGAACCACACCACGCGTGAACTGCCCAAACGGCGTCCTGTGCCGCTGCGGCTTCTCGACTGGAAAGAGGTCTACGAAGACTTCGAGCACGAGGCGCTGCAGACGCAGGCATCGCGCTGCATGGACTGTGGAATCCCGTTCTGCCATCAGGGCTGCCCTCTGGGCAATCTGATTCCCGAGTGGAACGACATGGTGTACCGCGGGAACTGGCGCGAGGCCATCGAGCGGTTGCACGCCACCAACAACTTCCCCGAGTTCACCGGCCGGCTCTGCCCGGCGCCGTGTGAGGCGTCCTGCGTGCTGGGTATTAACCAGGACCCGGTGACCATCAAGCAGGTCGAGGTCGAGCTCATCGACAACGCCTTCGAGAACGACTGGGTTAAGCCCATCCCGTCCGAGGTGAAAACCGGTAAGAAGGTCGCGGTTGTGGGCTCGGGACCCGCGGGATTGGCTGCGGCACAGCAGCTCACCCGAGCTGGACACGATGTCACCGTGTACGAGCGGGCCGACCGCATCGGCGGTCTGCTGCGGTACGGCATCCCCGAGTTCAAGATGGAAAAGCATCACGTCGACCGGCGTCTGGACCAGATGCGGGCCGAGGGCACTGTTTTCGAGGCCGGAGTGAACGTTGGAGTTGATATAACAGCGGATCACCTCCGTTCAAACTTTGACGCGGTGGTACTGGCAGGCGGGGCGACCGCAGCGCGCGATCTGCCCGTCCCGGGGCGTGAGCTCGAAGGCATCTACCAGGCCATGGAGTACCTGCCGTGGGCCAACAAGGTGCAGCATGGCGATCCCGTCGTGGACGAGGACGGCCAGCCGCCCATCACCGCAAAAGGTAAGCGCGTCATCATCATCGGTGGTGGCGATACCGGTGCGGACTGCTTGGGCACCGCCCACCGGCAGGGTGCGGCGAGCATCCAGCAGTTCGAGATCATGCCCCGCCCGCCCGAGATTCGGTCCGAGCGTGACCCGTGGCCGACCTACCCGACATTGTTCCGGGTGGCCTCCGCACACGAAGAGGGCGGCGAGCGGATCTACGCCGTCAATACTGAGCGGTTCCTCGGTGAGGCTGGCAAGGTGACCGGTCTGCGGGCCCACGAGGTTGTCTTCAACGCCGGCAAGTTCGAGAAGGTCGAGGGCTCGGACTTTGAGCTGGAGGCCGATATCGTCTTCCTGGCAATGGGATTCGTCGGACCGGAGAAGCCGGGCCTGATCCAGGACCTGGGCGTCGAGCTGACAGACCGCGGGAACGTGGCGCGCAACGACGCGTTCGCGACGTCGGTGGACGGCGTGTTTGTGGCGGGGGACATGGGGCGCGGCCAGTCGCTGATCGTGTGGGCGATTGCCGAGGGCCGCTCCGCCGCCGCTGCAGTGGACGCATACCTCGTCGGCGAGACGGCGCTGCCTGCGCCGATCAAGCCGACCGCCGCACCGCAGCGCTAGTTTCTCCGACGCTCGACGCTCGACGCTCGACGCTCGACGCTCGACGCTCGACGGTTGGGCTCCGCTTACGTGAGGGTTCGGCCGGTTGAATTGGGCCGGGCCGGCACACCGTGATGCTTCATGCCGTGATGATCCCCGAGGATGTTGCGGTCGAGCAGGTCCGACGCGATCCGTCCCAATGCCCAACGATCCGGACCCAGGGTTGTCGCTCAATTCGGTGGGGAGAGCCGATCGGTGCTACGGGTTGGCCGAACTGGACGCCCTTCCTGTTACACAGCCACTAAAAAGATGCGTTGCCGGGGCCGCCGAGATCAGTAGCTCCGAATGATTTTAATCCGCGTTACCAGATATGTTTGCCTGACGTCAGCGTTTACACGTGAGATCGACAAGAATTTGCGTTATGCTACTGACCGGTTCTGAAAGATTGCCGATGCAGGAGATGTTCTCGTGCCCAACACACCCGCCGCGAAGACATGGGTTGGCCGAATTGCCTGGTCATTGATCCGTCATCCCATGAAGAGTCATGGTTTCCCCGCTAAGAACGAGCGATTGATTACTCCCGAAGAGATGCTGCGCTTCAGTCACTGAGCGTTGCTAACGGCAGTCTCCCGCGTGTTGGGGCGTTGACACGCGGTGTTCCTTATAATCGTTATAGACCTGTAACCAGGGTTCATGGACGCGGTAGCCCCGCTCCGGTTGGATTCGTCCAACGGGAGGGGATGAGGCTGAGGAACATAGGCACTGCAGCTATGGCGGTACTGGTTGGATGCGGCGTGATGCTATTCCTGCGCCGGGCAGGCCTAAACCCGCAGCGTCAGCACTTGAGGGCCGTCCTCGGTGATGGCGATGGTGTGCTCGGAATGCGCGCCGCGCGTTCCGTCGGCCATCCGCAACGTCCACCCGTCCGGATCGACGGTGAGCCGGTGGGTTCCGCGCCCGAACCACGGTTCCAGCGCCAGCGTCAGACCGGGCTCCAATTTCAATCCCCGTCCTGCCGTTCCCTTGTTCGGGACGTGCGGATCCTCGTGCATGGTGCGCCCCAGGCCGTGCCCACCGAAATCGGTGTTGATCCGATACCCGGCGCCCTCGGCCACCCCGGCGACCGCCGCCGAGATATCTCCGAGCCGGTTACCCGGCCGAGCCGCCGCGATCGCCGCATCCAGCGCCGCCCGGGTGGTGTCGATCAGCCGCACATCCTCGGGATCGGGGACGCCGACAATCAGGCTAACCGCGGAGTCGGCCACCCAGCCGTCGATGCTCACCGCGAAATCCATGCTCAGCAGATCGCCATTAACCAGCATGTAGTCGTGCGGAAGCCCATGCAGTACGGCGTCATTCACCGACAGGCAGATGACGTTGCGGAACGGACCGCGCCCAAACGAGGGGGAGTAGTCCCAGTAGCAGGACACCGCTCCGCGTTCGGCGACCATGTCGCGCGCCCGCTGCTCAAGGTCAAGCAGGTTCACACCTGGCTCGGCGAGCGCCGACAACTCGGACAACACCGAGGCGACGAACCCTCCGGTCACTCGCATGCGCGCGATCTCCCCGGGTGACTTCAACTCGATCACGCGAACCTCCTCAGCGGTATTTAAATACCACCTTAGGGCTTTCGGTATTTAAATACCAAGACTAAGGTCGAGAGCATGGTTCGTCTGCCGCTTACCGCCGAACAACTCGCCGCGGGTAAGCGCTTGGGCGGGCTGCTGCGTTCCGTCCGGGCCGACAGCCCCCTCGACGACATCGCCCGTTCCGCCGGCATTTCACCGGAGACGCTGCGCAAGATCGAGACGGGGCGACTACCGACTCCGGCCTTCGGTGTCGTCGTCCAACTGGCCATTGCATTGGGCCTCGACCTCAACCACGTCGCTGCCGTCTGGCAAGACCAGGCGGACCTCAGCGCGGTCTCCTGACTGGAGTGGAAAACCCCGTGGCCGTTCACTTCGACGCGGAATAGGCTCACGGCCATGGATCCAGTTGCGGCCCTTCGGGAAATCGCCTACTACAAGGAGCTCGGCCGCGAAGAATCGCGCCGCGTGATGGCCTACCGTAAGGCCGCCGATGTCATCGCCGCGCTCACTCCCGACGAGCGAGAACGCCACGGCGCCAACAAGACCTGGAAAGGCCTGACCGGGCTGGGCCCCAAGACGGCCACCGTCGCAGCCGAGGCCTGGGCGGGCAAGGTTCCGGCCACCCTCGAACAACTGCGGGCCAACGCGAAAAGCACGGGCGGCGGCAGCATGCGAAAAGCGCTTAAGGGTGACCTGCACCTGCACTCCAACTGGTCAGACGGATCTGTACCCATCGCGGAAATGATGAGCACCGCAAAGGCGCTCGGACACGAGTACTGTGCGCTCACCGACCACTCGCCACGTCTGAGGGTCGCCAACGGCCTCTCCGCTGAACGGCTCTGTGCCCAGCTGACAGTCATCGACGAGCTGCGAGATCAGATGGCGCCCATGCGAATCCTCACCGGCATCGAGGTTGACATCCTCGACGATGGCGCACTAGACCAGGACCCCGAGCTCCTCGATCAGCTCGACATCGTTGTCGCCAGTGTGCATTCCAAGCTCGCGATGGACTCCGCGGCGATGACCCGCCGCATGATCGCCGCCGTCACCAACCCGCGCGTCGACGTGCTCGGGCACTGCACGGGACGGCTGGTGGAGGGGGAGCGCGGTATCCGAGGCGAGTCGGCATTCGATGCCGCTGAGGTCTTCCGGGCCTGCCGTGACTCCGGCACCGCCGTCGAGATCAACTCTCGCCCGGAACGGCGTGACCCGCCGCGTCGGCTGCTCGACCTCGCGCTGAACATCGGCTGCGACTTCTCCATCGACACCGATGCGCACGCGCCGGGGCAGCTGGAGTTCTCCGGATACGGATGCGAACGCGCGCTGGAGGCCGGGGTTCCGGAGGAACGGGTGATCAACACCCGGCCCGTGGAGCAGCTGTTGGCCAGAACCCGGAAGAGCCGCTAAGCGCCTATTGACACTATGAACACATTCGCGCAAAGTGTTCAAACGTGAAGCTCGTGAAGACGACCGGCCCGCGTGGTGAAGTACCCGAACCAATCGTCGCGGCCGTCGCTCAGACCCTGGTCCGCTCGGGAATTCAACGGTTCAGCCTGTCGGCCGCTGCCGATGAGGCCGGTGTCTCGCGCGGAACCATCTACAACTGGTTTGGCGGCAAAAAGGAAGCCATCGACGTCGCCGTCGGCTTCATCGCGAGCGCCTTCATCGAGCTGTTCGCCGGGGCCGTGAGCGCCAAGACCACGCTCACCGACCAGGTCGGCGAGGCCGCGGTACGCATCAGCGACCACCGGGCCTGGTCGGATCGTCTGGACCCGACGCTGCATGTCTCCAACGTCCTGGAACTGGTCCTCGACGAGTGCGGCGACGATCTGATGCGCCGGTCCGTCGAGTTCTGGGTGCCCCAGGTCGAGGCCGCCCGGGACCGCGGCGAGATCGGCGGGGACGTCGACGCCACCGAGGCGGCCGAATGGATTATGCGAACCCTGATGAGCATCGAAGTGCTGCCTGCCATCTCTCTCGACCTGAAGGACCCGGCCGCGGTGCGCGACTACTTCTCCCGATTCATCCTGGGCGGACTGTCCGCCGCAGGCAGGAAATAGCATGAGTGACATCGATTTTCAGGTCGCGATCATCGGCGCGGGTCCCGGCGGTATCGCAGCCGCCCATTACCTGCTGGAACAGGGTATCGACGATTTCGTGATCCTGGACCGCGCCGACGACTTCGGCGGCACGTGGCGTGACAATACCTATCCGGGCCTCGGTGTCGACATCCCGGTCCTGTTCTATCAGTTGAGTTTTGCGCGAACAGGGCAGTGGAAGAGGCTGTTCGCCGACGGTGCCGATATCCAGCGTTATCACCTGTCGGTGGTGGAAAACCTGGGACTGCGCAGACATTTCCAGGGTGGCAGCGCGGTCACCGCGCAACGGTGGAGTGAAGACGGTGACCACTGGGAGCTGACGATCGCCGGGAGACCGGGCATCCGGGCCCGATATGTCATCAGTGCGGTGGGCGGATACATCGACGCCAAACCCGGACCCGATATCCCCGGTCTCGACGACTTTCGTGGCAGAACCATGCGGCCCAACGCGTGGGATCACTCGTACGATCACGCCGGCAAGCGCATCGCGGTCATTGGGACCGGCTCCAGCGGCATCCAGATTGCCCCCGCCGTCGCGGAAACGGCCGCATCGGTCACGACATTCCAGCGCACTCCCGCGTGGATCATTCCCAAACCCAACCCGGATCTCTCGCCGCGTGCCCAGCGGATCCTGAACGCACCCTTCATCCTGACCGTCATCAACGCGGTGATCGTCGCGGCCATGGACGCCGCGCAGGCCATGTTGTTCCACCTGCTGCCACTCCTACCGGAATCGATACTGCGCGTATTGATTCCCCGCTACGACGATATGGCACGGCGCTGGTACCGCGCGCTACTGCGCGGCACTGTCAGAGATCCCGCGCTGCGCGACGCCCTGATGCCGAGCTACGGAATCCTCGCACGACGCACCGTCCTATCGAACGATTTCCTGCAGGCGGTGGACGCCGGAACCGTGCGCCTGGTCACCGAACCCATCCTGCGGGTCACCGAAACCGGCATCGAGACAGCGAGTGGCGCGCAGCACGAGGTCGATCTCCTGGTCTTGGCCACCGGCTACGAGATATACACCGACCCGGAGCACTACAAACCGGGAACCATCGAGGGCCGCAACGGGTTCGACCTCGGCGAGTACTACCGCGACCATGAGATGCGGACCTACGGTGGCTCGGCGCTACCCGGCTTGCCCAATCGATGGGTGCTGGTAGGCCCCGAAGGCAACCAGGGGCAGGGGTGGCACGCCATGGTGGAGGCCAATGCGCGCCACGCCGCACGCGTCATCGCCGAATCGAGTCGCACCCACCGCGAGGTTGCGGAAGTCAGTCAGCGAGCCTTCGACAAGTGGGTGCGGCGAATGGCCCATCAAGGCAAGGCGATCCGGCTGTACGCCACCGACTGCCAGCCACCACTAAGCACCTATTTCGTCAACTCCAAGGGGGAGGCGCGGTACTACCGGCCCCAAACGGTGAGTGAAATGAACTGGTTTTCAAAGCATTCCCCGCTTTCCGACTACTCCTTCCGCCCCGCGACCATCCGAGAAAAGGTGTCCGATGACAGCCCAGTCAGCCCAGTCAGCCCAGTCAGCTCAGCGTGATAAGCCGCTCACCGGGCGGGTCGCCTACATCACCGGGGCTGGGCGCGGCCAGGGCCGTGCCCATGCCATCCGGCTCGCTGCTGACGGCGCCGATATCGTGGCCATCGACACCTGCGACAAGCCGTCGCCCTATAACGAATACCCGGCAACCACGGCCGAAGATTTCGACGAAACCGTTTCCGCAGTACAGGATCTCGGCCGGGAGATTATCGCCGAACGCATCGACGTGCGTGACCTCGCCGGACAGCAGAAGGTGATCAACGAGGCCATCACCCGATTCGGGCGCCTGGACATCGTGGTCGCCAATGCGGGCATCGCCAGCTGGGCGCGGCTCTGGGAGATCGAGCCCGACCAGTGGCGTGACGTCATCGACATCAACCTGACCGGTGTCTGGAACACCATAAAGGCGGCGGTGCCCGCGATGATCGAAGCAGGTAACGGCGGGTCCATCATTACGGTCAGTTCCTCGGCCGGGATCAAGGCCATGCCGGGCTGCGGACACTATGTCGCAGCCAAGTTCGGTGTCGTGGGTTTGACCAATTCGTTGGCAGTTGAGCTGGGGGAGTATGGGATTCGCGTCAACTCCATCCACCCGTACGGAACCAACACGCCACTGGCGGCCGACGAGTCGGTGTTGAGGATGTTCGAGAAGTACCCGGGATACCTGCAGAGCTTCAGCCAGACCCTGGTGGACAACGACAGGCTTGTCGAACCCGCGGAGATCGCCGAGGTGGTGGCCTGGCTTGCAGGCGATGCATCCGGCGTCATGACCGGCGCGCAGGTTCCCGTCGACAAGGGGTATCTCAAGCGATGACCGTCTGTCCGTTCGCGCCGGGGTTCGATTTCACCGACCCTGACCTCATTCAGCAGCGAATCCCCGTCGAGGAGTTCGCGTATCTCCGCAAGACCGAGCCCATCTGGTGGAACGCCCAGCCCAGGGGAGTCGCCGGGTTCGACGACGACGGCTACTGGGCGGTCACCAAACATGATGATGTCAAAGAGGTATCGCGCCTCAATGAGGTGTTCTCCAACAGTGCGAACACGACGGTGGTGCGCTACAACGAGGACATCACCGCCGAGCAACTTGACATCCAGCGCGAGAATTTGCTCATCGACATGGACGAACCCAAGCACCGGATCCTGCGGCGCATCGTGTCACCGCTGTTCACACCGAAGGCCGTCAATGGACTGCATGAACGGCTTGTCCTCCGCGCCCAGGACATCGTGGAATCGGCCGCCGAAAAGTCCAGCGGCAATTTCGTTTCCGATATCGCCTCAGTGCTGCCCATGCACGCTATCGCGGATCTGGTGGGCATCCCGGAGGCGGACCGCCAGCAGGTGCTGGACTGGACAAACCAGATGTTCGCCTATGACGACCCAGCCATCGGCAAAGATTCTGCCACCGCCGCAACTGTTTCCATGCTGGGTTACGCGTACGCGATGGCCGAAGAGCGGCAAAAGAATCCGCAAGACGACATTCTCACCGGGCTGGTCCAGGGCGCCTACGACGACCGTCCGCTGACCCCGCTGGAGTTCGCCTACTTCGTCATCCAGCTCATGGTCGCGGGCAATGAGACCTCGCGCAATGCCATCACACACGGGGTGCTCGCCTTCGCGGACAACCCCACCCAATGGGAGCTGTATCGGCAGCACCGTCCGCAGACCACCGCGGACGAGATCATCCGATGGGCCAGTCCCATCATCGCCTTCCAGCGCACCGCGCTGCAGGATGTTGAACTCGCCGCAGTGCACATCAGGAAGGGGCAACGTGTCGGAATGTTCTACGCCTCGGCCAACTTCGACGAGGAGGTATTCGACGACCCGTTCACCTTCAACATCGAGCGCGACCCCAACCCGCACCTCGCATTCGGCGGCCACGGGATTCACTACTGCCTGGGCGCGAACCTCGCCCGGCTGGAGATCGGCATCATGTTCGACGCCATGGCCGACAGGCTGCCGGACCTGACACCGACCGGTGCGGCCACCCGGTTCCGGTCGGGCTGGATCAACGGCGTGGTGTCGCTGCCCGCGAGTTACCTCGGCTGAGCGGCGACTTCGGTGCGCAACCGGTACGCGGGTCACCCCTTTTCCACCCCTACGCAGGAGATCGCCGCGGCTCTCGAGGCCGTTAGCATCCCCACTCTGTTGTTGTCTCTCGTGCACATCACCGGCGATCCGCGCTACATCCGCGAGTTCAAGCAGGCCGCCACCTTCCTCAACGAAGTCCAGGGCTTCATGTCCGAGGAGGATAAGGAGCGGGCGCGGAAGGTGGCCCTTGAAGCAATCGTCGAGTACCGGGAGCGGGGATGCCCGGAGCCGGCGCCACTGGATGCGGACCTTGTCCGAGAGATGATGAATTGGGCAGCATGCGAGGAGGTTCCGAACGAATATCTGCCGCTGATTCTGGAGGAACTCGATCTGGACGGTGTAGATCCACGACGCGCCGCGCCGCTGGATTCAGGCCACACCGACACGCTGCCCGTCGTGGTGATCGGCTGTGGGGAATCGGGGATCTTGGCGGGAATCAGGCTCGCACAGGCCAACATCCCCTTCACCATCGTCGAGAAGAACGCCGGTCCCGGTGGAACATGGTGGGAGAATACGTATCCCGGCGCCCGCGTGGACGTCGCCAACCATTTCTACTGCTACAGCTTCGAGCCGAGTGATGGCTGGAGCCACTACTTCGCCGAGCAGCCCGAGCTACGTGAGTACTTCCAGACCGTCGTCGACAAGCACGGTCTGGATGAGCATGTGCTGTGGGAATCCGAGGTCGAGTCGGCCACCTGGGAGGAACAGGACGCGCTATGGGTGGTCCGGGTCCGCGCGGCAAGCGGTGAAATACAAGAGCTTCGGGCACGGGCCGTCATCAGCGCGGTGGGTCAGCTCAACCGCCCGAACATCCCGGCCGTCGACGGCGCCGGCGCCTTCGCGGGTCCGGCCTTCCACTCCGCGCGGTGGGATGGCTCGGTGGATATCACCGGAAAGCGCGTCGCCCTTATCGGTGCGGGCGCCAGTGGATTTCAGATTGCGCCCGCCATCGCCGAGAAGGTCGAGCACCTCACGGTGTTTCAGCGCACCCCGCAGTGGATGTTCCCCAACGCCATGTACCACGACCAGGTCGAGGACGGCGTGCGATGGGCCATGAAGCATCTTCCGTTCTACGGCCGCTGGTATCGGTTCCTCCTCATGTGGCCCGGTGCCGATAAGGGGCTCGACGCCGCCGAGATTGATCCCGACTATCCCGACCAGGGCTATGCGGTCAGTGCGATCAACGCTGCGGCCCGAATGATGTTCACCGACTGGATAACCCGGCAGGTGGGCGACGACGAACAGCTTCTCGCACAGGTACTGCCCGATTACCCAGCGACCGGTAAGCGAACGCTCCAGGACAACGGAAGCTGGTTGCGAACCCTGCGTCGCGACAATGTCGAGCTGGTACGCACATCCATCGAACGGATCGAGCGGGATGGCGTCGTCACCGAGGATGGCACGATTCACCTCGCCGACGTGATCGTGTATGCCACGGGATTCAGGGCCACCGAGGTGCTGTGGCCGCTGCGGATCGTGGGACGTGACGGCGTCGAGCTGCGCAGCATGTGGGGTGACCGGCCCTACGCGCATCGCGGAATCACCGTCCCCGGATTCCCCAACTTCTTCATCATCTACGGGCCCGGCACCCACCTGGCGCACGGCGGGAGCCTCATCTTCCAGTCCGAATTGCAGATGCGGTACATCACGCAATGCCTCGAACGCTTGGCCGGTGAGAGCCGACTGGCGATGGAACCGGAGCCGCAGCCCGCGGCGGACTGGCACCGGCGCACGCAGGAGCGGATCAACAAGATGGTGTGGTCGCACCCGGCCGTCGAACATTCCTACTTCAAGAATGCAGATGGGGAGATACACACCGTCAGCCCCTGGCGTCTGCCCGAGTACTGGCACGCCGTTCGGCGTCCCGACTGGTCGGAGTACGTGTTCACCGGGGCCGGACGGCCCTGACCTGCGGTGTCGCTGGCACAGAGTGCGCACGATTGCAAGGGCCTAACTTTACTTTTCTCACCGAACTGTAAGCGGTAGCATCGCGGCATGTCCGAACACTTTGACGTGCTCATTGTCGGCGCCGGCATCTCCGGAATCAGCGCGGCCTGGCACATTCAGAACCGCTGCCCGTCCAAGACCTACGCGGTGCTCGAGGCCCGCGACGATATGGGCGGTACCTGGAACCTGTTCAAGTACCCCGGTATCCGGTCTGACTCGGACATGTACACCCTGGGCTTCCGGTTCTCGCCGTGGAACGACAGCCGGACCCTGGCAGACGGCCCGTCCATCCTCGACTACGTGCACAAGACCGCGGCCAACGCCGGTATCGACGGACACGTCAAGTACCGGCACAAGGTTTTGGGTGCGGCCTGGTCGACCGAGACTCAGCAGTGGACCATCCCGGTGGATCGCGACGGCGAAATCGTCGAATACACCTGTTCGTACCTGTTCTGCTGCAGCGGCTACTACGACTACGACCAGGGCTACCAGCCGGAGTTCCCCGGATTGGCTGATTTCAAGGGCACGGTGGTGCATCCGCAGCATTGGCCCGAGGACCTTGACTACAAGGGCAAGAAGGTCGTGGTTATCGGCTCCGGCGCCACCGCCGTGACATTGGTGCCGGCGATGGCGCCCGATGTCGGACACATCACCATGCTGCAGCGTTCGCCCACCTACATCCTGTCGCTGCCCAACGAGAACCCGATAATCAACGGTCTGCGAAAGATATTGCCGGCCAAGGCTGCTTACCCGGTTGCCCGCTGGATCAACATCGCACAGCTGATCTTTAGCTACCAGGCGAGCCGAAAGTTCCCGCGCGCCGCGCGGCGAATCATCATGCAGCAGGCCAAACTTCAGCTACCCAAGGGATACGACTACAAGACCCACTTCGGCCCCAAGTACAACCCGTGGGACGAGCGTCTCTGTGTGGTGCCGAACGGCGATCTGTACAAAGCCATCCGCAAGCACAGGGCCGATATCGTCACCGACCACATCGAGACCTTCGACGAGACGGGCATCAAGCTCAAGTCGGGCAAGCACCTCGACGCCGACATCGTCATCACCGCGACGGGTTTGAACCTGAAGTTCTTCAGCGGCGTCATTCCGACGGTCGACGGTGTGCCCGTGGACCTGCCCTCGCAGACCGTATACAAGGGCGCGATGCTCACCGGTGTCCCGAACATGGCGTTCACCATTGGGTACACCAACGCCTCATGGACACTCAAGGCCGACCTGGTGTCCGAGTACGTGAGCCGTTTGCTGAACTACATGGACGAGAATGGTTACGTCACAGCGGTTCCCGAGCTGGCCGACGAGACGATAGAGAAGCAGCCGTTCATGGACTTCACTCCGGGTTACGTGCTGCGTGCGCTGGAGGAACTTCCCAAGCAGGGCGACAAGCACCCGTGGCGTTTGAAGCAGAACTACGCCTATGACATCGGCATGATGCGGCGCAGCCGGATCAGCGAGGGCATGCGCTTCGGCAAGAGGAAGGCCGCGGCCACTTCATCGCCCGCTGAGTCGGTTGCTGTCAACAGCTAGGTGACCGAGCTCCGAACGGAGATTCGGGACGGGGTAGCGGTACTTACGCTGCACGGACCGGCGACACGTAACTCCTTCACCGCCGATCTTGGACGCGATCTCGGCGCCGCTTATCGGCGGCTCGACGAGGATGCCGCCGTGCGCGTCATCGTGCTCACCGGCTCCCCACCCGCATTCTGTAGCGGTGCACTGATCTCGTCCGACGCGGAAACATTTGCGGCGCCGGACAATCCGGACTTCTCGGCGTCTCCGGTGCGGCCCGCCGCGTTCGAACTGAGCACGCCCGTGATCGCGGCGGTGAACGGGCACGCCATTGGTATCGGGATGACACTGGCACTGCACGCCGATATCCGCATCCTCGCCGAGGAAGGTCGCTACGCGATACCCCAGGTGAGATTCGGGGTGGCGCCGGATGCCATGGCGCACTGGACGTTACCGCGTCTGGTGGGCACCGCGGTGGCGGCGGAGCTGCTCCTCACCGGCGCGCCCTTTTCGGCGCGGCGGGCAGTGGAGACCGGATTGGCCAACCACTGTCTGCCTGCCGAGAAGGTACTCGGGACCGCGCTGGAGATGGCGCACGATATTTCGGTTAATGTGGCGCCCCAATCCGCGGCTTTGACCAAGCGGCTGCTGTGGGACGCGCAGCTGACGGCGATGTCCGCGGCCGAGGTGGCGGCGCGGGAGACGGCCGATCACCTGCGGCTCATGGGGTCGGATGACGCGGTCGAGGGGCCACGCGCATTCGCGGAAGGCCGCGCGCCGCGCTGGATCGGGCGCTCGTAATACCAGGCAGGTGGGGCTTGAATCTTGGACCTCAACCCGCCTAAAGTATATCTGGGTACATATTGTACCCAGATAATTGACCTGGTCATTGGGAGTGCATCGTGGGAAAACACAACTCTCCCGTCGCCACGGACGACTGGCCCAGCGAGTTCGTCTGGGACAGCGAGATCACCGGGACATCCCCCGCAGTGATTGATTCCGACCTCGATTTCGTCCCGACACCGCCGCCCTGGTTCAGGGCCTGACGGGCCCCAGCAGCCGGCTGAGGTATCCGCCGCTGAACATGCCTGCGGGATCCAGCCGCGCGCGGACATCCTGGAATGTCTGCCACTCCGGATACCGCTCGCTCAGCTGATCGGCGGTGAGCGTGTGCCGCTTGCCCCAGTGCGGGCGGCCGCCCAGCCCGATCAAGATGGGCTCCAGGTCTCGGAAGTACGGTTCCCACTGGCCGTGAATCGTTTGATGCACCGCCAGATAGACGCTCTCGCGGCCATAGGCGGGGGCTAGCAGCGCATCATCGGCCTGAGTGAAGCGGACCTCCAAGGGAAAGGCCACGCGATGACGGTTCCGTTCGATCGTGGCCAGCGCGGTCTCGATCGCCTCGCCGGCATTGGCCAGCGGAAGCGAATACTCCATCTCGGTGAACTTCACCTTGCGGGGGCTCGCAAACACCGCGGCGCTCTCATCCTGCGACTCATTGGAACCGGCCAGGGCCGCAACAAGTTGAGATATCCGTGGGGCGGCGGCCGGTACCCGCCCGGCCGTCCACATCAACGCACCGAGCGCACCGTTCTCCACGAGGTCGCGCTCCACCCAATGCTTCACCGGGTGACGGGGCCACGGACTCTCGTCGGTGCGCGTCGATTGCAGTAGCAGCACCCGCCGCGTATGCGGAAACAGATACAGCTCAAGGTGATCGGTATCTGCTAGTAGCGCGGGTAGATCAGCCAGCACGGAGTCCAGATCGTGCACAGACTGGCGGCGGTACAGCCGGAACGACGGCACGCATTGCAGGGTGAACTCGGTGACCACACCCAGTGCACCCAGAGAGATCCGCGCCGCGCGCAGCTCGTCGCCGCCGGTGATCTCGTGAACCGTGCCGTCGGCGGCCATGATTCGCACCGACACGATGGTCTGAGAGATATTGCCGAACCCCAGGCCCGTCCCATGGGTGCCGGTGGCGGCGGCCCCCGCGAGAGTCTGGGTGTCGATATCGCCGAGATTGGGCAGCGCCAGCCCGTGCCGCAACAACTGGCGATTCAGCTCATGCAGGGTGATACCGGCCTGGACCCGCATCCGGTCCTGCTCGTCCACCGAGATGACGTGACGCAGTTCCGCGATATCGATCTGTACGCCGTCGGTGACGCACAGCTCGGTGAAGGAATGCGACGAGCCGATCGGGCGCACCGTCCGCCCGGCAGACCTTCTGAGGGTGAACGCCAGCTCATCCTCGGTGCGCGGGCGGGCCACCAGCGCTGGGGCACAAGATGTTTGCCCGCTCCAGTTACGCCACTCGCTCACAGGAACATCATTCCCTCACCGCGATACGTGGATACCGATCCGGCATGCTGACCGTCCTCGACAAGCTGTAGTTCGGTGAAGTGCTCACAGAGCTCACCGGCCTTGGCGTGCCGGAACCACACCACGTCGCCGATCTGCAGCTCGCGCGCCCCGCGTAACGGAGTCTGTACTTCGCCGGCGCCCTCGGATGTCTCGAATGACAAACCCGTGGGCCACGACGGCACCGGAACCCGACTCGGCCCGGCCGGGCCGCTGGCGATGTACCCGCCGCCGAGCACCGTGGCAAGCTCCGGCGCCGGCTTGCGTACCACGGGCAATGCGAAGGCGGCGGCCGGATCCAGGTCCAGGTTGCGGTAGTTATCGAAAAGGGCGGGGGCGAAGAAGCCCGAACCGGCGGCCAATTCGGTGGCGAAACCCAGTCCCGCGATGCGGGCCAGGCTGCCGGTTCCGCCGGAGTTCACCAGTTCTAGCGGCGGCGCCCCGGCGGCCCGTAGGCGGGCGGTCACCGCGTCCAGAACCCGGGGGAGACGGTCCCCGAGGTCGCGCAGCGAGGACGCCTGCATGCCACGAACCGCCAACTGGTACCAGGGATTTCCCGGGACGATATCGCCGACGCCGGCGATCTGCCCGTCGTAGGCCATGACCGCCGCCAGCCGCAGCCCGGGCGTGGCGCACACCAGATCGGTGAGTGCTGCCGCCTGCTCGGGGGTGCGCACTGGCGATCGCTTCGGACCCAGATGCACCGGGCCGCTGAGAGGCCGCCACCCGGCATCGATATCGAGGCATACCGGGATGGGCGCGTTGGTCTCCTGTGCAACGGCGGCGAGCAGACGCACGTGGTCGGCCGAATCGATCAGCGGGCGGATTACGGAGCGGTGCCGGGCCGCCGTCGCCAGTGCCCCACGGTCGACACTGGGGTAGGCGATGAGCAGGTCGTCCACACCGGCATCGGCGAGATGCACCGCCTCCGCTGGGGTGAAGGCCAGCACCCCGCGAAATCCGGGTATCTCCAGGAACTTCCGGATCAGTGCGGTGCTGCGTATCGACTTACTGGCCACCCTGATGGGTAGATCGGATGCCGCGCTGACCAATGCCGCGGCATTGGCTCGTGCGGCATCCATATCGACAGCGGCCAGCGGTACGGGTGCCCCTCGCAGCGCTTCCGCCAGCCGTCGTACCGACATCAGGCAGGAACCACCACGACGCCATCGTGGTCGGCGTAACAGATCGCCCCCGGCGTGAAGTCGACGCCACCGAAGGTCACGACGATATCGCGTTCCCCGGCACCGGTTTTGGTGCCCTTCCGGGGGTTGGTGCCGAGGGCCTTGACCCCGATGTCCATGGTGGCCAGGGTGGAGCTGTCGCGAACCACCCCGTTGATCACCAGACCGGACCAGCCGCTATCGACGGCGATCCCCGCGATGATATCGCCCACCAGTGCGCAGTGCAGCGAACCGCCTCCGTCGATAACCAGCACACCACCCGAACTAGGCTCTGACAGAATGGATTTCAGCAGTGCGTTGTCATGGTGGCAGCGCACCGTGGTGATTGCCCCGGCGAATACCGGCCGCCCACCGAACTGGGCGAGCTGAAGGTCGCAGCTGGCCATCTCGATGCCCAGCTCGTCTCCCAGGTCGGCGGTCGGTCGGGGGGTGATAGGTGCGGTCGTCATACCCCGAGTTTATTGCGCGGGCTCTACTCGGTGGCGGCCTTATCGTTCGAGGCGACTACGACATCGTGCAGCCACTGCGCCAGACCGGGCTCGGTGTCGTCGTAGTACACCCGGAACCGGTCGTCCTCGACATACATCTGTGCGAGACAGACCTGCATGTGCGGGGAGCAATCGAAGAACTCGTCGATGCTGTGCCGATGGGCCTGCGCCAAGGCATCGGCCCGTTCCGACCCCGGTTCGACGCCCTCGCGTTTGGCAGCCGCGAGGTCGGCGAGCAGGCGATCTCCCTCGGCCTTGATCCGGATCCAGTCCTCCTTGGTGTACCGGGCGGAGCGTTCCTGGCTCTGTTTCCAGACCGAGGTGCCGCCCCAGAGCTGCTCTGCTTCTACCGCGTACTCATCGACGAATCGACTGTCGCCGAAGATCTCGATCTGCTCCGCGACGGACAGCTGAACACCGCTTTTGTGAGCGTTCATCATGTTCTCCACTGCCGCGACCATGTGGTGCAAGCGGTCAATACGGTCCAACAACAGTGCGCGCTGGCTTTCCAGGTGCGTGCGCCTATCGGTATCCGGATCGTCGAGCAGGGCCGCTATCTGCTCAAGACCAAACCCCACCTCCCGGTACAGCAGCGCCAGATGGAGCCGCTCGATATCGGTATCGGTGTATCCGCGGTAGCCGACCGCGGTGCGGGCACGGGGTGCCACCAGGCCGATTTCGTCGTAGTGGTGCAGCGCTCGCACCGATAGACCGGTCAGCTCGGATACTCGGCCGACCGTCATGAGGTCGGTATGGCCGGTTGTGCGTGGGTTCGATTCCGCCGTGCTCATAGGGACACTGTGCGGCCTCCCGTGGCGTGAGGGTCAAGCCCTTTTCGACGGAGTCAGTCCTGGCGGGCAGCCGCCGCGGGATCAGTCCGATTCAACGGAGTCGCCGTTGCGGCGCCGGCGCCGCAGCAGCAACAAGATGAAGATCGCGAACGCGGCACCGACCGCGATCTTCAGGTTCGGCGATTGACGGCCCACTTCCGACGCGGGGCCGGGAATCGGTGGTGGAGCCGAGTCGACAGTCGACTTCGCCTTGGCGGCAGCCTCCCTGGCCGCCGCCACGAGATCGGGCTGGGCGGGCTCAGGTGTGGGCGCGGCGGTGGGAACTTCCGGCTTGGGAGCCGCGGCGACAGGCCTTGGTGCGGGTGCAGGCTTGGGGGCGTCGACCGCAGGCTTTGGTGCGGGGGGCACCTCGGGCTTGGGCGCGGCCGCTGCCGACTCCGCCGCGGGCTGGGGTGCCGGTGTTGCCGCGGCCGGGGGCTCGGGCTTGGAGGGCTCGGCGGGCGGGGGTGTCTCCGGTGCCGGTACCTCAGCGGGCTTCGCCTGTGCAGCCGGCTTCGGCGCCGCGGGCGGCTTCGGACCCGGAGCGGGTTTGGGACCGGAGTCGGCCTTGGGACCAGACTTCGGCGGTGCCGACGAGCCTGCCCGTTTGGCGGGCGCGCGTTTGGCCGCGGGACGCTTGGCGGCCTTCGCGGGCCGAGACGGGGCCGCGGGCGGTGACGCCTCGCCCGCAGCGGGATTCTCCGGTGTCGGGTCGGGCTCGTTAGCCGAATTGTCCTGGTCCGCCATGCGCCTGCTCCTTCGCAAGTTTCTGTCGTACTCGGGTGCTCGCGGCCACGATGAGCGGCTCACACCCGAATGTCTGCCGCCCTGCCGTCATCCATCATGCCGTTACGGCGGAAAAGGCCAGTCGAGCCCCCCAGAGATCTACGACCGACGACGCTGCGTCCAGAAGAGCGCGACACCCACCGAGACCACCACACCCACGACAAACGGCCACATGGGCATGTCCCCGTCGGTCGGATTCGGCGACGTCGCCGAGGAGCTCGCCGTTGTCGATGGCTGCTGCGACACCGCGGGCGCACCCGCGGAGGCCGGTGCCCCCGACCCGGTGATGGTGAACGGCCACGATCCATCGACCGCGTGCCCGTCCTCGGAGATCACCCGAAAGTTCACCGCGTACTTCCCGGCGGGGGCGTCAGACTTCATACCCACCGAAATCATCGCGCCGGATACCACCGGGTCGCCCGTCTGCCACTGATCGGTCTTGCCGTCCGGGCCGGTGACCGTAATCGCCGCGAAACGCTTTTGCAGCGGCTCGTTGAAGGTCGCACTGACCTGGGCAGGAGGCCCGGACAAGACGGCGTTCTCGGCCGGATCGGAGGCCACCTTGACCGCGTGCGCCGACGCCACACCTGGCAACGCCAGGCCCAATGCCATCGCTATGAACACCGGAAATATGAACGCGGAAAAGAGCACCGACACCGACTTGCGCAGAACTGTCATCACTGTTGCCTCCGCCGATTCGTCACTGCAAGCGCGAGTGCGCCGGCACCGAGGATCAACCCGATCCCGCCGAACCACCGAGCCGTCTTATCTATGTGGGTACCGTTCTCCCCGGATTCAGGGTTTGCCGATACCTGAGGCGCATGCGCCGAATGTCCGTCGTGGTCGGCCTTGCTTTGCGTCAGGTCCAATGCGGGAGCCGGGTGCTCCGGCTCGGCACCGCCGGGCTGCGCCTGCTGATCCCACCTGACGACCTGACCGTCGGTATATGTCTGGGTTGCCGGGAAGGTCACCTTCTCGGTGTCGGGCAGCTTGACGCGCACCCGGAACAGAGCGAACTGATCGGGCCCAATCCCGTTGCCGGCAACCGCTTTCCACGTCACCGACCGGACCGTGCCCTTGGCGGTGTCCCGATCGACGGTGCTGGTCCAGCCGGGTAGTAGCTCGGTGCTCGCCGAGCCGACATCGGGCAATTGGATGGTCAACTCAGTGGTCAGTGCCTTGGTCTGGGACTCGTTGGGAACCGAGAACTCCAGTGTCGCGTAGCCGCCGCGTGCGGTGTTGTCCGTGGTCACGCGTACGTGAGCGAAGGCCGGAACCGCAAGAGTCAACAGTGCGACAGCCGTTGCGGCCGACGCCACCAACAGCCGGGGGAGTACGCGCATCGGTTACCTCACTCCAAGTCGTGCCAACAGGTCGGCGTCAATGCCATCGAGCTCGCGGGCGATCGCCGAGTGCGCCGCACGACGACGGGTCGGCGGCATGTGCTCGGCGGCCCCCACTGCGGTACCCAACTCATCGAGCCGCGCACGGACGGCTGAGGTGAACTTCTTGGTCTCCGCGTCCTTGGGCGCTCGGTCCAGCACGGCCTGTACCGACTGCTCCGCCCCGGCGATACGAGCCGACAACTCCGCGCCGAACCCCGAGTACTGGCCAAGCTCAGCAAGCGGTATGCCGAGACGATCGGCGCGGCGCTGATCCAACACTCCGCGGGCCGCGATGGCCGCTTTGTACAGCAGCGGCAGCAGCACCGGAGCCAGCAGCCGCACCACCGTCAACGTGCGTTTGATCCGAGTGGGGGAGAGCAGCTTGCCTTCGCGGACCGCCCTGAGCTGATCCTGGGCGATCAGCCGCTGGGCCTTCAACGTCGCCAGATCGGTCTTGCGCGAGTCACGCCGGGCGGCAGATTCCGATCGCGCTTGTATGCGCATCCGCCGTCGGTCGTTTCGCGCCGCCAGCCTGGCTTCGAGCTTGGCCTTCGCCTTCAGCGCCTGAGCCTCGGCCCGTTTCGTCGAGCGGCTCTTGCGGCTGGTGAGTAAACCCATCCCAGCGGCCTCCGTTCATCGCGTTGCGAGTGTGGCGCTAACCCTAGCGCGCCGACCCTCGTCGTCCCCGTGCGGATGGGAGTCCTAATCCACCCCATATCGGTGAGGTCGTATGGCGCACTGCAAAGGTTCCCGACCGGTCCCAGCGAAATCCTGACGGCCGCGATTTGAGCGGTGCATAGGGTGTGAAGGCCTGGATCTGCGCTTGAGATTTGACCCGCGAGCAAATTCCCGTCATGCTAGTCGCCGTGGGGCGACATCGAGCAAAACCGAGCAGGCGAAGCCAGCAGCTGAAGCGTGCGTCGGCACGCGCGGCTGTGGTGACGGTGCTCAGCTCGGGGACGCTGATGGGGGGATTCGGGGTCTTCGCCATCAATACCCCGGCAGCGGATGCAAATCCGGGCGGTGGATCAGGTAATGACCATGACCACGACCACGGTTTGGCTGGTGCAATCCACAAGATCACCGGTGGCCTGTTCGGCGGCGGTGTCGGTGGCGGCGGTGGTCCGGGCAGCGGCGGCACCCGCAGCGCACCCTCATCCCCGTCATTCGGCAAGAGCCTGCACGGCGCGTCCGGATCGGACGGCGCCGAGGGCGGCAGTTCCAGCGACTCGGACAAGGGCAAGGGCGACAAGGACAAGGGCCCCGGAGCGAACGTTCCGAAGCCCGGTTCGGCGGGCGCCAACGGCAAATCGTCCGACAATGCCGCAGGCACCCCCGGTGCGGGCGGCAGCACTCCCAACAGCACGAACACCAACACGACCGGCACAGGCATCGGGGTCAACCTGCCGCACTCCGGCGGCGCCGCAGGCGTCCATACCGGCACCACCCCGAATGTCACCAGCCCGTCCGCCGAAAGCCTCTCTGCTGAAAACCCCAGGGGCACAACGACTCAGACCGAAGAGCATCCCAGCTTGAAGGGCGCCCTCGGCGCGGTGACCGGTGCGCTGGCCCCTAAGACTCAGACCGCCACGACGCCCAAGACGGATACCGCGACGTCACCGCACACCGCGACCGCACCGGGCGCGACGGCCGACTCGCCGGCCTCCGGCTCCACACAGACGGAGCACGAGGCGTCGTCCGAGGAGCCCAAGGTTCCGAGCGGCACCGTCACCATGGGTGGGCGCACCATCGTCATCTGGAAGAAGAAGCCGAGTACCGCCGCGCACACTCCAGGTGCCGGTGGCGGAACGACTCCCGTGCACGAATCCGAGGGTGACCACGATCACGTGATCACTCTGCCCGGGCTTCCCAACATCGGCGGCCTGCCGAATCCGGACGCTCCCTCCGGTGGCGCGGCCGGAACGCGACCCCCGAGCGGAAACCCCGGAATCCATACCGGCCCCATTTCTCCGCCGACCGTACCCACGCCCAAGACACCTGCCGTCGCGATCGCGACGCCACCCGCGCCGCCGGTCATCGCACCGCTGTCGCCCGTCGTGCCTCCGGCGCCGCCGGTCGTCACCATCAAGCAGGTCGAGGCTGGCCGCGGTGGCGATGTTGTCGTGACCGCGGGCGGCGACAAGCGACCCGAGGCGGTCACCAAGCCGATCGAGCAGTTCGTCGCGGCCGAGACCATCGCGCCCCGCACCGGCTATGGCGACTATCTCCGACTGACGAAGACATCCGAGATCGCCGCGATGGCCATTCCGGGTGCCGCCGGCATCGCGATGATGACCTTCATCGGAGCCGCGCTCGGATACCGGCAGGCCAAGGCCGGGCACACGGTTCGCGCCTCCGCTGCCGCCCGCTTCCTCGAATAGGGGAGAATCGATACAGCACCCCGCTAGGGGTCTGTCCGGGAAGGCACCGCAGGACCCGAGACAGGGTCCTGCGCAGGAAGGCACACGGTGAGGGGAGAGGCACATGGGCGCAAGCCGTCGTGTGACCGATGCCGTCAACACCGTCCTCGACTTGGCCCCGCGTAAGGGCGAGGTAACACTCACCGCCCTCGTGGAGGCCGTCGGCCGCGACCGTGACCGGTCCATTGAGATCATCTCCGCGGACCTACCGCCCGGTGTGTGCGGTCAATGGCGTCAATACGAGAACGAAGACATCTTCATCATCCAGCGCGGTCTGCCCACTTGGGACCGGACGCTCGCCCACGAACTTGGCCACGTCGTGCTGCGGCACGAGGGCGCCTCGGTGGTCGAGATGGCTAGGGACGAAGCCGAATTCGCCAGCGACGACCTCATCGCCTACATGCTGTCCCAGCGCACCGGATGCATGGGTGCGGCCGGTATGGAAGCCGAACAAGAGGCCGAGGATTTCGCGGCGCTGCTGCTGTACCGGCTGGGACGGCTGCCATCTGATCGCGCATCCATAGTTCAGGTAAGGCTCGGGGAGGCCTTTGGGTGATCGCCTGGGTAATTGCCGGGCTGCTGGGGATGGCGACGGGTTTGCGTATCGGGTGGGTGCTTGTCCACAAACAATCCCCGGTGAGCACCGGAATGATCGTCGCGCTGGGAAGTCTGGCTCTGGTATCGGCGCTGAACTGGGAACCGCTGACGATGCTGGTGGACAGCTCGTTGGGTTGGCCCAATATCTCGGTGGCTGTGAGCCAGGCCGCGCTGACGGCCTGCGCAGCGGGCAGCTGCGTGATGATCACCAGCATGTCCGCCAGCCGTACCTCGACTGCCAATAAGCGGTGGGCGCGTTGGCAGTACCTGGCCGCGACCGTAATCGCCGGTGCCAGCCTGGCCGTGTTCTTTTCCCGCGGTCCGCAGCCCGAGATGACGCCTCGCGAATTCCTCAAACACGACCTGGGCGGATTCGCTTCCGGCACGGCCTGGCTGATCCCGATGCTCTACATCGCGGTAGCGCTGTCGGTGGTGCTCTGGGCGGGAATGGCCTACTCCAACCGCACCCGTCGGGGTCGCGCCCTGTTCCTCTTCACCGTCGGGATCAGCCTGCTGGTGCTGGCTGTTTTGGTGGTAGTCGGTGTCGCGGTGGCGGAGTCGGAGTACGTGACGATCGGCACCGCGGCCACGCTGATCGGCTGTGCGATGGCGATGGTGGCGGTGGGGTCGCTGCTGCCGACCTTTGAGACCTGGCTAGTGGCGAGGCGCGAGATGTTCGTGCTGGCACCGCTGTACAAGGACCTCAAGAAGCGTCAGCCGGACGCCGCGATTGGGGTACGGCCGCGTGGTCCGTTGGCGTTCCAGGTGGCTGACCGGATGGCCTATATTTCCGATGCGCTCTTCCTGGAGGCGATGCATGCTCAGGGGCTTGACCCCGAATCGGAGGGTGAGGGCAATATCGAACTCGACGTGGAGCCAGTGCAGCTCGATGCGCTGCCCGATGAGCAGGCCCACGCGGTGGTGAAGTGGGTCATGACCGAGGGCGATCCGAAAGAGAATTTTCCAGGCCCAGAATGGCTACACCAGCCTGACGGATACTCCGATCGCGAATGGATCCTTGCGATCGCCTCCGAGTACCGCAGGCTGGTGCGTGCCGAACGTTCTTAAGTTGTGAACAGCTCCGTCCCCCTGTGCGTTCCAGCCGGCTCGACGAGCGGGTAGAACGCCAAACTGGCCGATCCCTCCCCGAGTGGACCGGCCAGGCAAGCGGTGGACTAGCTGTCGAGACCCTCTTTGCGACGGTATTCGTCGACGGCCTGCGTGATGCGATCCTGTGCCTCGACGGACAGCCCCACAGTGCGGGCTGCGATCCGGCGGACACCCTCGTCGCGCATATTGGCGAGCCAGGTCAGCTCCTGATCGAGCTTCTCGTAGTACTCGTCATCGGTGAAGTACGCCGGCTTGATCCGGAAGAAGTTGGCGAGCGCCTTCATGGTTGCCGAAGAAGGGTTGGTCCGGTTACCCGACCGCAGCTGCGACAGGTACGGCGCAGACATAGTGATGCCCTCCGAACGAAGGGCCGCGATCACCTCGGCAGAGGTGTGGGGGCCGCGCCCGGGGGGGTACACGGTGTCGAACAACCGATTCAAACGTGCGGTGAACGTGGTGCTCATCGAGCCTTACCTCCACAAACAGAGAAAGTTGCTAATTCGGGGGACGTATTTGCTGCCCATCGTAACCTTAGTTTTGCCTGCAGCCAAGCGCAACCGTCAAGTTCACTCAGGGTGGACGTGGTGTTCGGTTATCCAAACCTGCTAGCTCAGGTACATTCGTGCAGCGTCGAATGTTCATGACGATCTGGGAATCTTCGTTCTCAGGCAAATGATTGATGAATCCCCACGGCGACGGCGCAACGGCCCCGGCGCGGCCCGTGTGGATAGATCGCATTCGTTTCCTATGCAGACCAAGATCGGTGTCCAGCTGTATAACCTGCAGAGTTGCTACTCGCACCAGCACCGCGCTTTCTCCGCGCACGCCACGCTGACCTGGCACGATGTCATGTCCGTGACGATAACGGCAGCTTGCGATTATGGTGGGAATCGCCGCGCAGAGGTAACGGTTAAATAGTGGAACGTCGACCGCAAGTGTGGCCGTCAGCAGGGCATCCCCTCTGACCAGCGGTGAATCGGCGCCGACGGACTGTGATCAAGATCACAGCAACCATGGTGAACCCGATAAGCGTCACAGCCACCCAACGCAACCCGAGCGCGCCGTCGAAGATCATCCAGAACCCGAAGATCGCGAAGAGCACCGAGGCGATGTTCTGAAGCAGATGGGCCGGAAGTGAGCGGTGTAGTAGGGCGCCGACCAGAATGGCGACCGCGTCAGCGCACACCATGCCCGTCGTCGAGCCCAGCCACACGCCATTCCACTGATGGTCGCTGGCGAGTGCGACGGTGGCCAGCATGGTCTTGTCCCCGAGCTCGGCCAGAACGAATGACGAAATGATCGCCAGGAAGGCGAAACGAGTTGTGCGGGCGGTCGCTGGTTCACCGCCGTTGTTTGCGTTGTTCTCACGCCATGTCCAGATCGCGAACCCGAGAAACGCCAAACCCGCACAGAAGGCGATGGGCCGTTCGGGGAGAGTGGCACCGAGGAAGTGCCCGACGGCGACGGAGAGACCGTGAACCACGACCGATGACACCGCGATACCCGAGAGCACCATCCACCACCGATAACGCAGGGCGTAGGTCATGGCCATCAGCTGGGAACGGTCGCCAAGCTCCGCAAGGAATACCACGCCGAAACTTACTGCGGCGGCTGACAACATGGCGGACCTTTCGACAAGGCCAGGGTTAGCACCCGGGCAGTTGCCGAAGGTCTCGCCCACCGAATGTTATCGGTTCGCCGGCCGGGCGCGTGGCGCCAGTATGTCGACCGTGCGATTGGGGGCTACTCCCCTTCGCTTACTTCGCCACGATAGCGCCGTGAGACCGAAAATGCCAGCAGGGGAGATGGTTTCGGGTGCCCGAAACCATTGCTTCGAGTAGCGGGAAGGAGGGTTGTCGAAAACCGTTACGCGGCAAGCAGCATTGCCAATACGGCCGTGTCGGGATCGCTGATCGGATCGATGCCCACCCGGCTCACCACGGACGTCACAGTACCGTCCGACTCGGCCTCGACCCATGCCGCGCGATGTTCCAGACCCAGATGCGGCAATCCGGGAAGGAGTAGACAACCCGACGCTGCCCCAAGGCATTCCGGAAGGGTGGGGTTGGTCTCGGATGGTGGATGAAGCATGAGAAGTGCCGGGGGTTGGTGTTCCGCGAAATGCCCAGGAGTGACTGCCGATTCGCCGAGTACCGTGCCTTCTGCGATGACCAAACCGACCATACCGGGCATCGGGTCGTCGGGCAGGTCTTCGCGGGCGCCAAAAATTGTTGTGGTGGAGAGCAATCCGGGCAATGTGGCGATGCGCACCGTCACGATGAGTAGCTGCATCCATTCCTTGGTGGAATCGGGCCAGCGGCCGCACACCACAAATCCTCTGAGCGACCCGCCCGCATGGAAGGGCGCGATCTCGATCGGGAGATCGGAACCATTCGCCATATCTGCCTCCGCGACATCACAATCCACATTGCGCGACGCTGCTCACTCCAGGATTACCATGCGCGGTACCGCACCGCAATCGCTAGCGGACACGCCGGAAATACACTTGGGCCCCGGATTCGTAACGAACCCGGGGCCCAAGCGAAACCAACGCGATCAGCCGAAGATGAGACCCGACGTCTTGGTGGTGGCCGCGGTGTACCGGTCCTGTACGTCTGCCCAGTTCACCACGTTCCAGAACGCCTTGACGTAGTCCGCCTTAACGTTCTTGTACTGCAGGTAGAAGGCGTGCTCCCACATGTCCACCTGGAGCAGCGGGATGATGCCCAGAGGAACATTGGCCTGCTGGTCGTACAGCTGGAAGGTCAGGAGCTTCTGGCCCAGGCTGTCGTAGCCCAGCACGGCCCAGCCCGAACCCTGCAGGCCGTTGGCTGCGGCGGTGAACTGCGCCTGGAACTTGTCGAAGGAGCCGAACTGGTCGTCGATGGCGGCGGCCAGGTCGCCGGTGGGCTTGTCACCGCCATTGGGCGACAGGTTCTTCCACCAGATCGAGTGGTTCACGTGGCCGCCGAGGTGGAACGCCAGATTCTTCTCGTTGAGGAAGATCGCGGCGTGGTCGCCCTTGTCACGTGCCTCTTCTAACTTGGCGACTGCGGAATTGACGCCCGCCACATAGGCCGCGTGGTGCTTACTGTGGTGTAGCTCGTTGATCTGTCCCGAGATGTGGGGCTCCAGGGCGCCGTAGTCATAGTCCAAATCGGGCAGTGTGTACTCAGCCACGAGATTCCTTTCCGCTTGCTTCGTATCCGCGTGTGTGCAGATCCACTCAATAGAAGACACGGTCAAACCGGTTACTCCGGAGTGCCGGCCTACCGATTCAACCCTGCTCTATTGCGCAACGCGTCGCAAGGATGCAGACATCCCCGATTTGGTTACCGAATGTTTGACGGAGTGGGTGACCCTGCCGGATCGGCTAGATCAGGATGAGAAACGCGAGGCCGGCCGCGAGCACGAGAGCGATGACAAGGGCGCGGAATGCCGCAACGCGGTATGAGGTGTTGTAGCAGCGTGGCGTCAGCTGCCAGCCTGAAGTGGGCATCGATTCATGGCCTGCCGACTGCGCTGTCATCGCTGCCTTTCCTGCTAACTATTGCAAGCACCTCCACGGTGAGATGAGTCACAACATCTCTCGTGTGACGGTCATCATAGCTCCAAATCGCGGTGCGTGAAAATTCATGCTGCATATACCTGGAAACCCCAGCTAGACCAGCAAATCGGGGGCACACCGCGGCGTACCATCGAGAGCATGGCTTCTTGGGCGGATAACGTTCGCGATCAGATCTTGGGACGGCTCGATGTGGGGCTCAAACCGGGAAAACCGGCAATCGTCGAGGAGGGTGCAGCCCTGCCCGGGCGCTCCACCCCCATTCGGGTATCCGGCACACATTTCGTCAACGGGCACGTGATCGTGCCGCCCTTCCCCGAGGGGCTCGAGACCGCGGTGTTTGGGGAAGGGTGCTTCTGGGGGGCCGAACGTGGGTTCTGGAATCTTCCGGGCGTCTACTCCACCGCGGTCGGGTACGCCGGGGGTTACACACCCAACCCCACGTATGACGAGGTGTGCTCGGGGCGCACCGGCCATACCGAAGTCGTGCTGGTGGTGTTCGACCCTCGCGAGGTGACGTACGAACAGCTGTTGGTGCAGTTCTGGGAAAGCCACGACCCGACCCAGGGCATGCGGCAGGGCAACGATCGCGGCACCCAGTACCGCTCGGTCGTCTACACGACGAATGAGAGCCAGGCGGCCGAGGCTGCCGAGAGTGCCACACGCTACGGATCGGCCCTTGCTGACGCCGGATTCGGAGAAGTCACCACGGAGATAGCCCCATTGGATGGGCCGGTGGGGCATGCGTCCCGGCGCTTCTTTTACGCCGAGGAGTACCACCAGCAGTACCTGGCCAAGAACGCGAATGGATACTGCGGACTGGGAGGGACGTCGGTCTCCTGCCCGGTCGGCCTGGATGTGCCACCCGGCGATCCAGCACAAGCGTGAGCTATCCCACGGCAGCGGAGATGAATTCGCTAACTATGCACAGGCAGTGCTACGGTTCCCCGTCGCTCGCCCTGCTGGGCGGCTCTACGGAGTCCTGGCCAGCGCAAATGCAAATGAGCAGCCTGTGGTTTGTGGATCAACCTGTGGATACTGTGGATAAGCCGACATTGCTGTGGCGTGGGTCACACTGCGAAAAGTTGCAGGGCGCGCAGCTGCCCTACCGATCGAGCGACAGGAATAGACGATGAGTTCTCCCTCGGGCGACGAGGTTCCACAGGTCGGTATCGACGAGATCTCGGCCGCGTTGGATCTTGGTGTCAAGTTGCTTGACGTCCGCGAAGATGACGAGTGGGCGGCCGGCCATATCGACGGCGCGCAACATATCCCGCTCGGCGACGTGCCCTCCCGGATGGACGAGCTCGATCCGGATGCTCCGCTGTGGGTGATCTGCCACGCGGGCGGGCGCTCTCAACGCGCCGCCGCCTACCTGGACCGCAACGGTTTCGATGTCAGCAACGTTTCTGGCGGCATGCTTGCGTGGGTACAGGCAGGTAAGCCGACCATCAGCTGAGTTTCTGGCGACCTACCCCGCCGATTGGCTCCACTGCGCTACTCGCTGCCGGTTGCAGCCTCAGGCCGTTACGCTGGACGAATGATCCAGGTGTGCTCCCGCTGCAGTACCCAGTGGAACGTGCGTGAGCAGCGTCGATACTGGTGCCCGCGGTGCCGTGGCACTCTCCTTGAACCGGGGATGACCGCCCCGCCCCGTCTCTCCGCCTCCATGCCGCAGCCCTCCGCTGGGGCTCAGCTTCCTGGTGGCAAGTACTGGGTTCCGCCGACTCAGCAGACCTCCGTGGCAACGTCCGCAATGCGCCCTCCGGCCCGTCCCACACGGCTCCCTGCGGGGTACCGGTGGATTGCCGTACGCCCCGGCTCGCCCCCGACACCGGCGCGTCGGCGACGTCCGCTGGGACCGACGCCGCGCTACGGGTACATCCCCCGCTGGGGTCTGGTGGACCACATTGAGCCCGCAGGTTCGTCGCGGCAAGGGATAGCCGGGGGGCACATCCCCAGCCGTGTGCTCGAAAGGCTTCTACTCGCCACAATCATCACCCTGGCAATCGTTTCGTGTGCGCATTTTCTTCGATATGCGTTGATGGCTTACAACCGCGGAGCGCTGATCCCGCGGTTCGTCGCCAGCACGTCGAATGGGCTAGTGCTCCTCAGCGTGTCGCTGGCCTTTGCGGTCATGGTGGCCACCGCGTGGTTCCTCACCGACTGGATGATCGGGCGCCGCGCCGAGACGTACCGGGACCTCGGATTCGACGATCCGAGGCGTCCATGGGAGATCCGCGTGGGCTGCCTGGCACCCATTGTGAACATCGTGGGTGTGCCGCTGCTGCTCCTGGAGCTCGCCAAGATCGAGAACCGGTGGTACCGGCAGTACCGAAACATCGTCTGGTGGTCGATCTTGTGGGGCACCACATGGCTGTTGGTACTCGTGGCATGGATGGTCCGAGATTCGGCGACTGTGCAGGGAATCGCCGACAACGCACTGTTCACCGCCGTCGATTACGCGGTGGCAGCGGTCGCGGCGTGGTGGCTCCGCAGGGTGTACCAGGGCTTCACCGCGCCGGAGGGACATCACCGGGCGGTGCGCTGGCTGGCAGTGGAGTCGCTGCAGCGACCGGTGCCCATCGATGCCGATCGACCGGATGTACTGACGACACGCGAGGGCAATTCCGGCGCTGCGGTTGAACCAGCGGGGCAAGAACCGGCAGCATTGGAGCGTGACCGAGTCGTCGGAGCCTGGTGATGAGCCGCTTGCGCGAAGCGGCGAGGACATAGACGGCAGGGGCGAACGGCATCCGTTCGTCGTCGCGCATCGGGGCGCGTCGGCGGACCGGCCCGAACACACCCTTGCCGCGTATGAGCTTGCCCTCGAAGAGGGAGCCGACGGGGTGGAATGCGATGTCCGCCTGACTCGGGACGGACAACTGGTCTGTGTGCACGACCGCAGAGTGGACCGCACGTCCAACGGGACCGGCCTGGTCAGCGAGATGACGCTGAGTCAGCTGCGCGCGTTGGATTTCGGTGGCTGGCACCCCGGCGGTGTGGAGGCCGGCTCGGGCACCGGGCTGCTGACGCTCGAGGAGCTGGTTTCGCTCGTACTCGACTGGAACCGCCCGGTGAAGCTCTTCATCGAAACCAAGCATCCGGTCCGCTACGGGTCATTGGTGGAGAACAAGGTGCTCGCACTGCTGCACCGGTTCGGCATTGCTGCGCCAGCCTCGGCCGATATGTCGCGCGCGGTCGTCATGTCGTTCTCGGCTGCCGCGGTCTGGCGGATACGTCGTGCCGCACCCATGTTGCCCACGGTGCTATTAGGCGAGACGTCGCGATACCTTGGCGGCAGCGCGGCCACCACGGTGGGCGCTACCGCGGTCGGCCCGTCCGTGGCCACACTGCGTGAACATCCGGAACTCGTAGACCGGGCCGCGGCGCAGGGCAGGGCGACCTACTGCTGGACGGTCGATCATTACGAGGACGTCGAGTTCTGCCGGAGCATAGGTGTCGCCTGGATCGCGACCAACCATCCCGGCAGGACCAAGGCATGGTTGCAGCGGGGACTCACGGGTACCGCGCCCTAGCTGATCTCTCCACCCGGCAGTCCGCCAGCGAGGAAGACTTCGACTTCGAGTCCTTGCGCGGGCGAACCGATGAGGTCTGTATCCGCGCCTTTCCTAGTGCAAGTACGACACGGGCAGCGTGGCGGTAAGGAACCTGCGCTTGGCGAACTCCTCGGCGTAGGGCTCCAATTCGCCGCTGAGATGCTCACCGTATCGGTCCGCCAGCTCATGTCCAGTGGTCGTCTGTGCCAGCCAACCGTGCCCCGAGAGCCACTCGCTGGATCGTGTTCGCTCCTCATGCGTGTGAGCGCGCATGAGTTCCGAGGCGTTGAATGCCTCGGCCTCGAGTGCATCGCGTACATCCGCCCACGATTGACCGGATGGTGAGATCCCGTCAGTGTCGGTAGCGATGGTGCTGCCCAGTGCGGACAATTCGATGACCCGCTCAAAGAGAGCATCGTGACTCGGGCCCGGCAGATGGGAGATGAGTGCTTCGGCGAGCCATGCGGTCGGCAGATCGGGATCGAAACCTGCTGCCGTCAAATCAGACTGCCACGGCCCGCTCAGGAACGTGCCGACCTGCCGCCGCGTTGTACGGTGTGTCGCTCCGGCCTCCGCGAGAACGTGCTCCTTGAAATCGAGCAACTCCGGGTAGTCGACCTCGAATAGCGTTGTGTCATCGGGCCAGTCCAGCCGATAGGCGCGGGTGTCCAGCCCACCGGCCAAGAGCACCACCTGGCGGACCCCCGATTGCGCCGCGGCCTGGAGGGAATCGTCGTAGTGGCGTGTCATCAGGGCGCGGCAGCGGGCGATGAAGATGGTGCGGTCTGCCGCGGCGTCATGGGGAGAGTCGTCACGGGTCGACTCGAGAAGCGCCAGTGCGTAGGGATCGCCCGAGGCCAGTACCAACTGCTCGGCGAAGACGTCGACAAACAGGGGGAGTGCTCGGTGTGACTCGATCGCGCGGGACGCGGTCAGCGTCAGTTGAATTTGCCTACCGCGGAACAACCTTTGCACCCCTTTTCGCTGTGCCGGCAAAAGCGACTATCCCCGCGACCCGGTCAAGGTTATCGGAAAGACGCAGACAGCGAACATAGGTATTCGACAACCCGCGAAACAAAGATGTCCCCCACCTCGGCGACGGGCCGAAGTGGGGGACATCTTTGTTGAGTGCCTAGAGTGCGCCACCCGCTGCTGGGGGTGCAGTCGCATCGGCGGTTGACTCGACGCTGATCTCGCGGGCCACGAACTCTTCAAGGTCGAAGTAGTTATCGCCGGCACGCTCGGCGACCGTGAGCAGTGTGTCCATGAGGGCGACCTCTTCCACCTGTTCCTTGAGGAACCACTGCATGAACTGCTCGCCGATGTAGTCGCCTTCGTCCCGCGCGGTGCGCGCGAGCTCGGTGACCTGATCGGTGACTGTCTGCTCCTGAGCGAGTGCCAGAGCCAGCGGCTCACGCGGTGCCGTGAACCCGTTGGTCACTGCGCCGGCGCCGGGGATCTCGACCGAGACCCGCCGATCGATGAGATAGCGGATGATCATCATCGCGTGATTGCGTTCCTCGACCGCCTGCTTGTAGAAATGCGCGGCGAGCTGCGGGAGATCGGCGTCATCGAAATACGCGCCTATTGCAATGTATTGCTGTGAGGCGGTGAACTCGTGGCCAATCTGATCGTGGAGAAGCGCGTTGAATTTCGTTTTAGGAGTGTCCGTCGCGGTCATGGATTTGACAATAGACCAGGTCAGGGGCCTTGTCAGCCAAGGTCAGCCTTAATGAGGTTATCGTCACCTAAGTAATAGGCGGATATCGCGGAGGCTAATTGGATAAGTGCTTAACTTAACCAAAGTTAATTTCTGCGCATCGCTAATTGGAAATCGTCGTGCACAAAATTGATTAGAGTGCGCCCCCGGCGGCCGCGGGCGCGGTCGGATCCTGGCCGACGAGCCGATTGAGCTCGCGTTCCACGAAATTCTCCAGATCGAACAGGTCGTGATCGGCTCGGTCGACCACGGTCAACAGCGTATCCATGGTGGCGACCTCTTCCACCTGTTCCTTGAGGAACCACTGCATGAACTGCTCGCCGTAATAGTCGCCCGACGAGCGGGCCGCGCGAGCGAGTTCGGTGATCTGATCGGTGACGCGCTTCTCCTGTTCGAGGGCCAGGGCGATGGGCGCGCGCGCGTCGGCAAATTCGTTGACGACGGGATCGATGCCCGGGATCGCCACCGCGACGTTCTTGTCGATGAGATAGCGGATGATCATCATCGCGTGGTTGCGCTCCTCGACCGCCTGCGCGTAGAAGCGCTTGGCCAGCTGCGGCAGATCGGCGTCGTCGTAGTAGACCGCGATAGCGATGTACTGCTGGGAGGCCGTGAATTCATTGCGTATCTGGTCACGCAAGAGTTCGAGAAATGGTGAGGATGCACGCGCATGCAGATCGGTGGTAGCCACAACGAAAAGCCTAGTGCGTCAAGGGGTCGGTGTGGCCGGGTCGGGCAACAGGTCAGCAGGAACTTGTTGACCGGTGCGAAGGGCGTCGAACAGCCGCCCGGCGGCCTCCTCGTCCCAGGAAACGATGTCACCTGACCAATTCGAGGAGAATGAGCCGATGGGCATCGTCAGGTTCTGCACGGAACCTGCTAGGGCCCAGCCCAATTGGGCCAAGTTCCAGCTGTGATCGCCCTGAGCGATGGTGATGGCGTCGGCGGTCGATGTGGCGAGTGGATACCAGCGGAAGGGGTTGGCCCATACCGTCGGGCCGCTCACCCGGTGAAACAACGCAGCCATGAACTCGCGCTGATGCGTCATGCGGTCCAGATCGGCACGCGGCGTGGCTCGGCTGCGTACGTATCCAAGTGCATTGGGCCCGTTTAGCATCTGACACCCGGGCGCCACGTTGATCCCGGCCAGTGGATCGTCGATGGGCTCATCGAGGCACATCGAGACGCCGCCGACGGCATCGACGACCGAGGCGAATCCGCCGAATCCAATCTCTGCGTAGTGGTCGACGCGCAGCCCGGTGGCCTGTTCGACGGTTTGGGTGAGCAATGCCGGGCCGCCGAGCGTGAACGCGGCATTTATCTTGTCGCTGCCGTATCCGGGGATGGGTACGTATGAGTCGCGGGGGAGGGACACCATGGTGGTCGCTCCCCCGTCGTAGAACGCGGGTATGTGCACCAACAGGATGGTGTCGGTGCGTCCATCGCCGGTGTCTCCACCGGTGGCGAGCTCCGCCTCCTGCTCCGGGCTGAGGGCTTGACGGCTGTCGGAGCCGACGAGAAGCCAGTTGGTGCCGCTGCCGGGCGCGGGTCGTTCCGGATAGTCGGTGAGCGCATCCACGCGGTGCAACCGTCCGTCGATCCAGAACGCCGTACCGATGATTGTGCAGAACCCAACGAGCACGAAGGTCATTGTCAGGACGAATGTTCGTCGTATCCACTTGCCCCACTGCCTTTTACGCTGCGGACGCGGCGGTGGAGCGGGGGGAGGGGGCGGGGCTGGAGCCGCGGACCGCCGCGGCCGGGGATCACGGGACCTGGGCCGCGGTGGCGGCATTTGCCCTCGGCGAGGAGGTGGGGGACCCTGCCGCGGGAGTGGAGTGTCGCGTGGTGGTGCCGGTTGCGGATGCCGACGGATGACCTGGCTGTCCTCCTGTTGGCGGGGGTGCCGTCCACGGAAGGGGATGGTGGGTTCGGTCATTGGGCTCGTCTCATCGGTTACCACGAGGCTAATCGAGCCACCCCAGGTGTGTCCGGAGCAACGCGAACCCCACGAAGGCCACGGTGTCGATCACGCCATGGGCGACGACCAGCGGCCACAGCCGTCCGGTGCGGTGCCAGACATACCCGAAGACCAGACCCATCACCAGATTTCCGATCCCTGCCGAGACGCCCTGATATAGGTGGTAGCAACCGCGCAGCAGCGCCGACGACGTGATGGCGGTCGCCGCGCCGTATCCCAGTTGTCGCAGCCGGGTCTGCAGGTACGCGATAACCACGACTTCCTCGGCCCACCCGTTGGTGAACGCGGACAGCACCAGCACCGGTACTCGCCACCAGGTGTCATCGAGGGAGGCGGGAATTACTTGGACACTCAAGCCCATCCAGCGTGCGCCGACATACAGTGCCAGACCCGGAAGCCCGATGAGGGCCGCGAGTCCGAGCGCGCCAAGACCGTCGGCCCGCCAGCGCCAGCGGCCGAGCCCGATCGATGATGGACGGAATCCGCTGCGCCACAACAGGTAAACTGCCAGCGCGCCCCACGCCGCCAACCGTGTGATCGACACCAGGTTCAATCCGAGGTCGATCAGGCTGAGCTCGGCGCGCCGAGGGTTGAGCGCGACGGTTTGTTCGGACAGTCCCGCCAGGGCGGCCGCGGCGAACTGCAGGATGGCGCTGAGGGCGCTCATCCCGAAGGTGATGGCGAGCACGATCCCCATCTCGATGCGGATTGTGCGCGGTGACATATCCGATTCGGCCACGGCGCTCATTGTGGCTGGTATTGGTGGAAGAGTGTCCGATGTGGTGAGCACTCTCCGCTATGTGGCGTCGCCCGATGGGGTGCGGTTGAGTCTGACGGTGTCAGGTGCGGGTCCTCCGCTGGTGGTGGTGCATGGCGCGATGGATTCCGGATCGAGCTGGTCCGATGTCGCTGCGGCGCTGGACCGGGATTTCACCTGCTTCCTCATCGACCGGCGTGGTCACGGTGCGAGTACCGACGCGGAGGAACACAGCCTGGCGCGGGAGGCCGACGATGTGATCGCGGTGGCGGCCGCGGCGGGACCCGATGCGGTGATACTCGGCCATTCGTTCGGCGCCGTCGTCGTGCTGGAGGCGTTGCGCCGTGGACTCGATGCGGCGGCCGTGGTCCTTTACGAGCCACCGCTTCCGGTATCGGCTGGCGTGGCGGCGGCGAATCGGGAAGGGAGTGCGGCGGTTCGAGCGCGCTCGGTGACCGTCTCACGGGAGTTCGAGGCGCTGGATCGATGTGTCGAGGTGCTCGGTGAGTACACCCGGACGGTCACCCCGATGCTGCTTCTCGAAGGAATGAACTCGCCGCCGCAATTCCGCGAGCCGGTGGGGTATCTGGCTCGGCGGGTGGTTGGCGCGCGAGTGAAAGAGCTTGTGGGACAAGATCATTTTGCGCATCGGAATGCTCCGGCAATGTTCGCCGGGGTGCTACGTGAGCTGTTGCTGGGTTAGATCTTGCGCGCGCGCAACCCGTTGAGGAATGGGCAGCCGGCCAGGATACGCAGGGCCTGGCTCAGGCCCGCGGTGTCGTCGACGGGCTGGTTGAAGGGCAGCCGGACGTCGTGATCGCCGTCGGCGCCCTCGACCCGCAGCTGGATGCCGTAGCGATCGATGCCGAGTAGCCGCACCTCGCCGTGTTGCAGATTCAGCGGAAGCCGGCGCGCCAACCGTTCGACGAGATCCCGGTGGTCTTGGTCGATATGCGACAGCCACCCGGCCTCAAGTGCGCAGAAGGGATCGGGTCGGGCACCGAGTAGGGACGTGACGTCCACCGATTCGGCTCCTGTCGAATCGGCGACGACGACGGATTCCACGGTCAGACACAGCAGCACCGAGCCCGGCTCCGTGCGCAGCCGCATATCGGTGCGGATATCCAGGAGTGCCGGATCGGGTGTGCGGCTGGCGATGACATCGACGATGCCGCGAGCCTCCCGATCGGAGGCGGCTACCACGTTGCCGCGCACCCAGACCAGTGATCTGACCGGCTCACGCAGCGGAAGTGGCGCCTGATCGGTCAGTTCCAGGAGTGCTGGCATCCCTGGTCGGCCTGCGGTGATCACCGTCGCAGCGATGGCACTTTCCGATGGGACCGCGATGGCGAAGGTGCCGTCGTCGAACAGATGGTGCAGCGACGTGCCGACGACATCGGCACCGGCAATGGCGAGGGTTGAGCTCACGGCCCGTGCGCAGGCCGAACGAACGCGCTCGGCGGTGGTTGGCGGTGCTGCGGTCATGGTGACCCTTTCCTTTTCGAACCCTGAAGAACCCGACGAACTGAGGTAAGCCTAAGTTAACAACGGGCGGCGGAGAGTGCAAGGGACACCTGTGCTGCCGCCTGTGTCGAGGGTTCGCCGGGCGGTCGAACGCCTAAGGTTTGAAGTGTGCAGCGCATCACATACCTCGGGCCGCAAGGCACCTTCTCGGAAGCTGCGTTGACCAGGCTGCAGGCGTCGGGCCTCATCCCCGGGGCGGATTCGGTGGAGCCGGTCCCGGTCGTGAGCCCCCGCGAGGCGTTGGAGCAGGTACAGAAGGGCGACGCGTCCTATGCCTGCGTTCCGATCGAGAGTTCGCTTGAGGGACGAGTAGTGCCGACCCTTGACACGCTGGCGGGCGGTGCGCCACTGCAGATTTTTGCTGAGACCGTGCTTCCGGTGTCCTTCAGCATCGTGGTGCGACCGGGCACCTCGGCGGATGCAGTCAAGACCGTGGCAGCTTTTCCGATCGCCGCTGCGCAAGTGCGGGAGTGGTTGGCCATCAACCTGCCCGATGCGGAGTTGGTGCCCGCCAATTCGAACGCCGCCGCCGCCGAGGACGTGCACGCCGAGCGTGCCGACGCCGGCGTGTCTACGGAATGGGCCGCCCAGCGGTGGGGACTGCACACCCGCGCCAGCGGTGTGGTGGACGAGCCCAACGCACACACCCGTTTCGTGTTGGTAGGGCAGCCAGGATCGCCGCCTCCGGCCACCGGATCGGATCGGACCTCGATGGTCTTGGCGCTGAGGAATGTGCCGGGAGCTCTTGCCGGTGCTCTGAACGAGTTCGCAATCCGGGATATCGACCTGACGTTCATCGAGTCGCGGCCTACCCGCACCGGTTTGGGCGTTTACCGGTTCTTCCTGGATTGTGTCGGCCATGTCGACGACATCGCTGTCGGCGAGGCACTGAAAGGACTGCATCGTCGTTGTCAGGATGTGCGGTATCTGGGATCGTGGCCACGAGCGGCGGCATCCGGGGGGGCCAACCCACCGGTGCTGGATGACGCCTCGGAGTGGCTCAACGGGTTACGGGAAGGGGAGGTGCTGTGAGTGGACGCCTGATCCTGGTGCGGCACGGACAGTCATATGGAAATGTCGAGCGCCGACTGGACACCAAACCGCCGGGTGCGCCGCTGACCGAACTCGGAATGCAGCAGGCCCGTCTCTTCGCAGAACAGTACGAGGAGCGCCCACCCGCGGTGCTGGTGCATTCGGTGGCGTTACGCGCCATACAAACTGCCAGTGGAATCGCCGAACATCTTGGGGTGCCGGCACTTCAAGCCGAGGGTTTACATGAGGTGCAGGCCGGTGAATTGGAGGACCGCAGCGACCTGGAGTCCTTTGAGATCTTCGACCGGGTGTACGAGCGCTGGCATTTCGGGGATGTCGATGCCCGGATGCCCGGCGGAGAATCCGCTCAGGACGTGTTTGACAGGTATCTACCCGTGGTCGCCGATCTGCGTCGGCGCCATCTCGAAAACGACGCGTCAGGCGGCGACGTGGTGATTGTGAGCCATGGGGCGGCGATCCGATTGGTGGCCGCCGCGCTTGCCGGAGTTGATCCGGGCTTCGCGGTGAACCGTCACCTGCTCAATACGGAAGCGGTTGTCTTGGCACCGATTACAGACGGACGATGGAGCTGCGTGCATTGGGGCGAGGCGGCGGCGCCCTTCCCCCATCAGGAAGCGGCCAGTGCCGAGGAGTTGGCGCAGTCGGCCGATCCGATGGGCTAACCGGCCAGCTGTATCTGCCTACCGCAATCGCATTGTGCGGTAACGCAATCAATGACGAGGCTGTGCCGCAGTAGGTGCGGCCCGTCGCAGTCGAATGCGGTGCAGTCGGCGTGACGGTAAGGATGCACGATCAACGTGCCATGGCAATGGTCGATATCGCGGGCGCAATCGCGGCATGCGACACCGCAGTGGATGGCGTCGCGCCACTCCGGTGATTTCTTCATACCCGAGTTGTAGCACCGGATACCGACAAGTCGCGGTAGCCGAGCGGGCGGTTCTCCGGCTAGTAGGCGTCGACCGACGTGTTCGTGGTGTTGGGCGTGCGGTGTGTGCTGACCCTGTCGGTGCGTCCGAGATCCGCCAGGTCGTGGACTGCTGGCGCCGGGTAGCCCGCGCCACCTGCACGTAAGACCGACAAGATCATCGAGACATGGCAGCGCCTTCTCGCAAAGCGGCGGCCCCGCGGCGTGTTGTCCGCCTACTCCAGGCCGAGGCTTTTGAGCGCGTGCCCCATCCGTTGCGGGGTCGCGGGCGTCAACGTCGCCCACAGGGCGCCGTCGCTGGAGGTGCTCGGGGTGGCCATGATCCGCCCAAAGGCGGTGTCGTACACGGCAACTCCGCCCGGTGCGCGATCGGTCACGCCGTCGATCCGTCGGATCGCGGTGATCTCGGTCATCGCGCCGCGACGAGCCATCGCCTTCGCGACACTTACCGCGTCGACCTTGGTGGCGCCGAGCGCCATGAGTCGACGGGCCATATCGCCGGGCTCGGCATTGAGCGCCAGTGCCAGCTGCTCAGCGGGCGCGTTGATCGACCCGAACTTCAGCGGTGTGGCATCGCCCAGGTAGCGCCACAGTTCGGCGCCGAGTGAACCCGTCACCGACCGCATGGCGACACCTTCGCCGTCGTTGACCAGCAGCACATGCGCCTCGCCGTGTTCGACCAAGCACAGCCGCAGCATCTGCGATCCCGCCCAGCGCCGCACTGCCACCTGGCCGGTGGCCCTGCTGGCCGAGGTCAGCATGTCGCGCAGCGTCGGGTGAAGGTCCTCGCCCTTCAGTAGGTTGCGTTCCTTGAGCCTGGAACGCGCACCCTCCAGGGCATCTCGGTGAGCGACTTCGTCCTCGTGGCGCGGACCCGCTGCCAGCACAACCGGCAAGAGATCGTTCCCGGTGATCTCGCGGGTCAGTTCCAGTTCGTCGAAGTCCAGGCGGACGGTCACAGCTCCGCGCTCGCGCCGAGAACCGGTGGCGCCACCGCCCCCTTCGAGCCTCCGCGCTCGAACAGCGATGCGGCGTCGACACTTTCGAAATCGGCGACCTTATCGCTACCGGACTTGTTGGTCAGGATGTCCGGCAGCTCGACGGGCTTGCTCTCGTCACCCATGAAGACACCGGTGGCGCCGATGGCGGCGAGCTTCTCGTCGTCCTCGTTCTCATCCTTCTTGCCGCCACTGCCGGCCTTGATGCCCTTGCCTGCGCTGGCAGCCAGCGCACCACCGGCCATCATGCCGGCCATCGGGGCACCCATCCCGCCCATTCCAAAACCGCCGCCACCGGCGGAGATCGGGTTGGCAGTCATCGATACGGCCGCCGCGCGGGCGCTTTGCACACCGGGAATCGAGTCCGGGCTCAGCGGGCTCGGGCCCATCTCGGACAAGCCGACGCCTGCAGCGCTAACACCGGTGTTGCCGCTGTTGGCCTCGGACTTCTCTTCCGGGTACTTGATGATCTCCGGAGCGGGCGGGAATTCGACTACCTTGGCTGCGGGCTCGCTGGCCGACTCGTAGGTCTCCATGGCCTTGGCGGCCTGCAGATCGAGGTCCTGTTCCATGCCCTCGGTGGTGGCGGAGAGCCCGAAGAGCGGTCCGCCCGCAGACAGTGCCTCGGACTTGGCCTTCTCAAGCTGAGCCAGGTCGCTGATATGCGGCATATCGAGGACCGCGGTGCTGTACGACTCGGCGTACGTGTTCGCGGTGTCGCTGACCTCCTGGGTCAGTCCCGCCATCTTCTCGACCCATTCGGTGAACGGGGTCAGCTTGTTCAGTGCGTCCTCGGCGTGCGGCCCGCGGTACCCCTCCGTGAGCAGCTCGCTGACGCGCAGGCTGTTTTCGTGCACCTCGGCGAACGCGGTGCTGATCTCTTGCCAGGACAGCGCGCTGTCGACGACATGGGTCGGGCCTGCACCCGTGGTCAGGTCTAGGGCCAGCTTCTTTGCCTTGCGGGCCACCCAGTTGACACCAGTGAATCCGGTCATGATCTATTCCCCCACACCATTGAGACGGGCGGCATTGTTGCGTTCGAGGTCGACGAAGGCCTGCGAGTTCCGTCGGAATGCCTCGGCGATGCGCTTGAGCTGCTCGATGCCGTCCTTGGCGACCTTCTCGAAGTTCTCGTTGGTCTTCGCGGAGGCGTTCGCAACGGCGGTGGACACCTCGTCACGGCCCGCCGAGCCGAACTTCGCCGCCTCGAGCTGCTTGTCGAGAGCGTCCTGCAGTCGGTGCGCCATCGCGTCGTACTCGACAGCGGCATCCTTCATCACATCCGGATCGACCTGCAGAACAGTCCCCGGCTGGCTGGCCAGATCCCAACGGATTTCCTCACGCTGGGCGGGCGCCGGTACATCAGCCATCTTCTGTCCCCTTTCCCCCACTTGTCTCGCGTCGTCCTAAGGGCAGATTTGCCCTTTCACTAGAGAAGGACGGCGGATCCCTCTATTCGGTTCCATCATTCTCCAAGATTTTTGCGTTTTTTTCCAGCAAACCCCAGCCGCATCTTTAGCCCCAGCCCAGCTGGTGTAATCGCTCGTCGTCGATACCAAAATGATGAGCGATCTCGTGAATCACGGTGATCGTCACCTCATCGACCACCTCGTGTTCGCTGGAGCACATCTCCAGCAACGGCTCGCGATAGATCGTGATGGTGTCCGGAAGTGCACCGGCGTAGAAGCTGTCGCGTTCGGTAAGCGCGATGCCCTCGTACAGCCCGAGGAGGTCCGAATCCTCTGGATGACGGTCCTGAACCAGTACCACCACATTGTCTATGGCAGCGGCGAGCTTCGGTGGTACAGCGTCGAGAGCGTCGGATACCAGCTCCTCGAACCGTTGCTCGCTCATCTGGACAGGCATTAGGCGTCGGCGTCGGAGGCAGGCACAGCTAGGCCGGCCCGGGTGGCGGAGCCCCCGCAGGCGCCTGCCCCGGTACCGCTCCCTCCATCGGCGGCCCCTCCATGGGGGGACCGTCCATCGGTGGGCCAGCCGGCGGCGGTGGTGGACCCGCGCCCGGAGGCAGCGTCGTCACGATCGTGTTGCCGGGAGGGTTGCTGGGGTTCGGCGCGGCAGAGGATGTCGGTGGTTGAGACGTCCGTGTCGGCTGCTGCGTCGTCTGCTGTGTTGGTTGTTGGGTGCGGGTTGGCTGCTGCGTATACGTCGGCTGCTGCGTGTAGGTGGGTTGCTGTGTCGGAGTGGGGGCCGGGGTGGTCGACAGCGGGATCGGCGGCATGTTCAGCCGGTCTGCGGGGATATCCGGCGGCGGCACCGGCGGCTGCCCGTTGATCAGCAGTGGCCCGCTCTTGGCGCTGTTGACCAGGGTCGACCATGCGCCGTTACCCAAGGTAGAGCCAATATTGCAGCTCACCTGCCGGCTACCGGCGGTCCAGCTGGGCAAGGTGATTGTGTTGTACGACAGCGTCAGCGTGGTGGCGCGGAACCCATCTGGGTTGCCCATGTATTCGTTGGTCAACCGGGTGCAGTTGTCCTTGATGAACGCGTCCTGATCGGGCTCGGGCGGAACCGACCCCGGGAACTGTTCGGCCAGGCTCACCGTCCCGGTGATCTCCATGGCGTGGGCCTTACTGCAGTCCACCGGGAGCTCGGTGGGCAGATTCGTGGTGGAGTCGATGCCCAGACAGGTGCCCACCGGCCAGATCTTGGACTGATCCTGCTCGGCCACCCTGCCGCGGAACAGTTGTTGCTGGTTGTCGGCGCCGGGGAGTTGCAGTCCACACAGCACTCGGCGTTCACCCGCCTCGGACCAGCCCTTTTCGCCGGACCACAGCATGCCCATGGTGAAACGGCTATTCGGGTCGTACCGATCTGCCAGGTACCGGTTGATGGCGACTTGGCACTGCTCCTGGCTGATCTCCTGGATGCGACCCATCGTGGGTGGCGGTGAATCCGGGCCGTACTCCTTGCCCGGGAAAGTGCGCAGGTCAATGGATTCGGCAACCTCGAAGCGGTGATCGCTCACACAGTCGACGATGCTGACATCGGCGGTGGAGGCGGGCCAGTTGAGGCACTCACCGGCCTTGGCGGAGTTGAAGGTGCTGTTGCCCGGGGCGCCGGTACTCGGCACGGGGTTGGAGTCGATCTTGTTGACCAAACGGTCCGCCGAGGTCCAGCCATCCGGCAGCGCTTGGGTAAGGCCTGCGATGAACAGTCCGCCAAAGGTGACGAGCAGCAATGCGCGGTGTGTGGACCGCTCTTTGAGCCCCTCTTTCAAGCCTTCCCACCAGTGGGGTTTCTCGGATTTCGGCGCGGCGTCGTTCTGGTCCTCGAGCTCGTCGGCGTGAGCCTTGTCGGCATCGTGGATATCTGGGTATTCCAGGACTTCCGCCTGTGGCGATTCGGCGGCCTCGGCAGATTCGGTGGGGGTGTCTGAGGCTTCCACGGGCGGCGCGGCAGCATCCGGAGACTCGGCTGTGGAGTTTCCGGATGTGTCGTGGCCCAGCTCGTCGTTGGCGGATTCGCCCGCGGCGGACTCTTCCTGTTCGACGTTCGGCTTGGGTTCGGCTTCGTCACTCATACTGCAGTCATTGTTACAGGTGACGACAAGGGTTAGCCCAGCGATGCAGTCCGTATGCGCGGCTAGATTGAACTCTGTGACAACGATGGGACCTGACCGTTATGACGGCGACGACGCCGGGGACACTCCAGCGGGCGACGCAGAGCATCAGGCCCGCGTCGCCGAGCAGGTCGCCTCGCTCGCCCACGAACTGTTCGATATGGCCAGGGAAGGCAATGCGTCCACTCTGGCTGCCTACCTGGACTCCGGCGCACCCGTGGACCTGACAAATGAGGCCGGCGACACCTTGGTCATGCTCGCCGCCTATCACGGCAACACGTCAACGGTCCGGTCGCTGATATCGCGAGGCGCCGATGTGAACCGCGCCAATGACAAGGGGCAGACCCCGTTGGCGGGGGCGGTGTTCAAAGGCGCCGACGATATCGTCGAGATCCTTGTGAAGGCGGGGGCCGATCCCGCGGCGGGGACGCCGTCGGCTCTCGATGCGGCACGAATGTTCAACAAGGCCGAGTACCTGAGCCTGTTCGGGGCCTGACGTCCCCGTAGTCTTCAGTGCGTGATCGACCTGAAGTTTCTGCGTGAAAACCCCGACGCGGTGCGTGCCTCGCAGCGTCTGCGGGGCGAGGATCCGGCGCTCGTCGATGTGCTGCTCGATGCCGATGTCGCGAGGCGGTCCGCCGTTTCCGCGGGTGACACCTTGCGTGCCGAGCAGAAGGCCGCCAGTAAGAAGGTTGGCCAGGCGACGCCCGAGGAGCGCCCCGCACTGCTGGCGGCCGCCTCCGAACTTGCGGCGCAGGTGAAGGCCGCCGAGGCCGACCAGGTTGTTACGGAGGCCGCGTTCACCGAGGCGCACAAGTCGATCAGCAACGTGGTGATCGACGGAGTCCCTGCCGGCGGTGAGCAGGACTTCGTGGTCCGCGAGCTGGTAGGTGAGCCGACGGCCATCGAAAACCCCAAGGATCATGTGGAATTGGGTGAATCGCTGGGGCTGTTCGACATGGAGCGCGGTGCCAAGGTGTCTGGCGCGCGGTTCTACTTCCTCACCGGGTACGGCGCACTGCTACAGCTGGGCCTGCTGCAGCTGGCCGTACAGACCGCGGTGGCCAACGGCTGCACCCTGCTGATCCCGCCGGTGCTCGTCAAGCCCGAAATCATGGGTGGCACAGGATTTTTGGGTGCGCACGCCGATGAGGTGTACCACCTCGAGGCGGACGATCTGTACCTGGTAGGCACATCCGAGGTGCCGATCGCCGGGTACCACTCCGGGGAGATCCTCGACCTGGGTAACGGGCCGTTGCGCTACGCGGGGTGGTCAAGCTGCTTCCGTCGTGAAGCCGGCAGCTACGGCAAGGACACCCGCGGCATCATGCGTGTGCATCAGTTCGACAAGGTCGAGGCCTTCGTCTACTGCAAGCCTGAGGACGCCGAGGCCGAGCACGACAGAATACTGGGCTGGGAGCGGCAGATGTTGGCCCATATCGACGTGCCCTATCGCATAATCGATGTTGCAGCAGGTGATTTGGGTTCGTCCGCGGCGCGCAAGTTCGACTGTGAGGCATGGGTACCCACGCAGCAGGCCTACCGAGAGCTGACCTCCACCTCCAACTGCACCACCTTCCAGGCACGTCGGTTGGCGGTGCGCTACCGCGACGAGAATGGCAAGCCGCAGACGGCTGCGACTCTCAACGGCACGCTGGCGACCACCAGGTGGCTGGTGGCCATCCTGGAGAACCATCAGCTACCCGACGGCAGCGTCAGGGTGCCTCAGGCTCTGGTTCCGTTCGTCGGAACCGAAGTGTTGGAGCCCAAGTGATCGAGCTGGACCTCGGGGAACTGCGTACCTGGTTCGGCTTCGGGGTGGCCGGGAACTTTGCCGGCCATCTCGAACAGGCCGGGGAGTCAGCGGATTTCGTGAATGTCGTCACGGATACTCCCGCCGGGACATCCGCCCCCAAGGGGATCTTCCCCTGGTACGCCCCCGGCGATAGCGGGTTCTTGGGACACTTCCCGCTCTCGCACGACGCGACGGTGCTGCCGGAGAGCGATACCCCGCTGAACCTGCAGATCGAGCCCGAGGTGGGCTTGGCGTGCCGGGTGCACTGGCGCGGAGACATCGTCGCGTCATTGGAGCCGTTCGCGCTGGGTGCCTTCAACGACTGCTCGATCCGGCGGCCCAACGCACCGAAGATCAGCTATAAGAAGAACTGGGGTGCTGCGTCGAAAGGTGTTGCGCAACAGTTCTTTGAGGTTGGCGATCTCACCCCGGACGGGCCGACCGCCACCCTGCGGCTGAGCTGCCAGCTGCACACCGCGGATGGGCAGGAGCATGAGTACGGCGTCGACAGCCCGTTGCTCGGATACTCCTACTACGGTGAGGTTCTGCTGGACTGGATCACCGAGCGGCTGGACAACCAAAAGGGTTCTCCGGATACGCCGCTGGAGGACGTGGGCGCACTCATGGTGGCCGCCGGGCATCCGACGCATGTGCTGATCGGCATCGGCGCGACCAAGTACACACCGCTGGGGGAGTCCACGTATCTGCAGGCAGGTGACGAGGCGGTGGTGCGCGTCTACTCCACCGAATCCGATGAGGTGTCTGAGCTGCGGCAGCGGGTGCGAAGCGTCCACTAGGCGGGAGAGTTGACGCGGTGCGGCGGGGTTCCCGCTAGCGTCGACGCATGACCGAAGGTGTGACCTCGGATACCTACCGGGAACTTTCTGAAAGTGGTGTGCAGAAACACAATAACCGGATGATCAAGCTGCTCCGCGAGAACGGCGGCAAGCTGCCGGGAGTGCCGGACAGTGAGATGTCGGTGCTTATCTTGAGGATCACCGGCGCCAAATCGGGAATTGAACGGCTGACACCGCTGGGCTACTTCGAGCACCTGGGGCGCAGGTTCATTGTCGGATCCAATGGTGGGCAGCAGAATCCCCCGGCGTGGATCTTCAATGTGCGCGCCAATCCCGCGGTCAAGGTCGAGGTGGTTCCGGATACCTACGATGCCGTCGTGTGCGAGCTGAATTCGGCGCAGCGCGCGGAGATGTTCCCGGCGTTGGTGGCCAAGTACGCGTTCTTCGGCGATTATCAGTCGCGCATCGACCGGGTGATTCCGATGTTCGAGCTGGTCCCGAGCTAGCTGAGCCTCTTCGATCTGAGCTCGTGTCCCTTGGAGGTCAGGCAGCGGCCGTTCTCCAGGTTCCACTCCCACCCGTGCAGGTTGCACGTGAGCGTCTTTCCCTCCACCACGCCAAATTTCGACAAGTCGGCCTTGAGGTGGGGACAGCGGCGCTGCAGCTCCCAACCGTCGAGCGTGATCGATGAACTGTCGTCGTGGGCCTCGGCGAACCAGCCGTCGGCGTAGGCGATGCGTTCATTGGTGAGGCATTTGAAGAACGTGTACAAGTACTCGTTGTAGCCACCCACCCGCCAGGCCTTGAAACGGGTGGACAAGAAGATGGTGTTCACCCAGTCCGGCTCGTCATCCCGTAGCACCGTGCGCACCAGCTCGGGTGCGATCGCGAAGCCGTAACGGTACTTCTCATTGGGAATCGGCTCGCGGACAATGCGTTTGGGAAAGTCCAGCACCACCGTCTCGGCGCCGAGTCGCAGCTCCACCGGATAGCCGATGCCATCGCAGATCTGATCGGTCTGTGTCATGATCGGCTCGAATTTGGCACGCAGTGGGCCAAGCAGTGGCTCGCCCTCGGCGGGCGCCCAGGACGCCTTCTCGCCGGCCAGCACGGGAGCCATCCGTTGAGCGTATGCCTCGATGTATGCGGCCTTGCCTGCGCCGAAGATGTGTTCGGCCTCCTCGTCGGACACCGGGTGCGTCAACGAATTCAGTTCGGAGCCAGTGAAATCGGCGACAGTGCCCGGAATCATCAGCAAGCCCTTGTCGTGGCCGTGCCGGCGCATCTGGTCCAGGAAGACCAGCTGGTCCGGGAAGATGTTCGCTGGATCGTCCTGGTCGTCGTTCAAGTCGCGCAGCTCGGGATCCAGGAAGCATGGTGGCCCCGCGGATGGGATGACCCAGGTGGCGCCAACCTGTGCGATGTACTGACGGCACCGATCCATCTGGCGCTGGCGCTTCTGTGTGCCGAAGGCCTCTTTGGCGCGGGCGGGCATGTCGTAGACCATCGGGTACCAGATGGCACCCGAGTACTGCAGCATGTGCACGTCGATATGGCCGAATTCTTCGGCCAGGACGTCCAGATCCACAGGGCGTGCATCGTTCATGTTGAAAGCCGTTGTGGTGCCGTCGGATACTACGAGGCCGGAGTCCCCGATGGGCCCATCGGCCGGAGCCCTCAGCGCGATGATCATGATGTCCAGATCGCCCTTGGGGCCGCTGATGCGATGCTTCACCGAGTCCTGGGTTTCCACGAAGGTGTGGAAACCCAGCCCTTCGAGCTCGCGCCGAAGGTCCGGCACCGGGTAGTCGGGCAGCAGCACCACCGTGTCCTTGTTGACGTGCTCGGTGAGGTTCTTTGGGTCGTAGTGGTCCTTGTGCAGGTGCGAGACGTAGAGGTAGTCGCAGTTCCCGAGTCGGTCCCAGTCCAGGGTGCTGTTATCGGGGAACGGGAACCAGGAGGCGAAGTACGCAGGGTTGACCCAGGGGTCGCAGAGGATGCTGCCTGCCGCCGTCTCGATGAAGAATCCGGCGTGGCCGACACTGGTGACTCGCATGGCTCCCAGCCTATCGAGCTGCGGTTTCGGTGCAAAAGTGTGCGCGTACCGCGGGAAAATGCACCGAAATCCTCTAGACCAGAGATAGATGGTTAGAGAAGCTACGTAAAATTGGGTTCGTGACCACCACCGATGGCCTTACCGCCGACGTCCTTACCGTGATCGCGCGGCTCAACCGCTGGGTGTCCAGCCAGGCCCAGCTGCCCGTACCCACCGGACAGGCGCGGCTTCTCGCTCTCGTAGGTGAGATGGCGGACGCCCGGATCTCGGAGCTGGCGCTGGCCGATCACTGCAGCCAGCCGACCATGACGGTGCAGCTGCGGCGACTGCAGGACGCCGGATACGTCGAACGCCGTGTCGACCCCACCGATAAGCGGGCGCAGCGGATCACGCTGACCCCGGCGGGGGGTGAGGCCCTTGTCGCCATGCGCGCCGAGCGTCAGTCCGTTCTCGATCCGTGGCTGAGCACGTTGCCGTCCGATGAGCAGCGCACCCTCGCCGAAGCCGCCGCGATTCTCGAAGGCCTTACCCACCGGATGTCCGCGCAGTCGAGCGGCATTTAGCGGAGGAGTGCTGCGTCAGCAGAGCCCGGTCACGGCGCCTCGAACAGGTGGCGCAGATAGGACTGCGGATCGGCCAGGAACCGTTGCCAGTGGATCACCATCTCCAGGTTCTGCCAGTCCTGTCGCTGAACGCCGTCCTCGCTGAACTCCAGGATGGTGGCGCCGGGGAATGCCGCCAGAACGGGGGAGTGGGTCGCCATGATGACCTGAGACCCCGCGGCGACGACGGCGTCGAGCATCGCCATCAACTGCAGGCACGAGGTGAAGGAGAGCGCAGCTTCGGGCTCGTCGAGGATGAAAAGCCCGCGCTCCATATCCCGCTCGGCAAGGAAGGCCAGAAACGACTCACCATGAGAGCGCTCGTTGAGGTTGCCCGTGAAGATCTGCTGGGGGGTGCGCTGGTCGACCGTGGTGAAGTGCTGGTGCATGGCCTCGGCGCGCAGGAAACATCCCCCGCCGGGGCGTGGATGCTCGGCGTCGAATGTCACCGCCCACGAGAGATCGGTGTCTTCACGGCCGGGTGGTGGCGCCCAGTATTTGACCGCACCCGGAAGCCGCGTCGGGTTGCCTAGGGCGTCGATACCGCCCCATGACGTGGCCACCGCCTCCAGGAACGTGGACTTGCCGGAGCCGTTCTCCCCGACGATCACGGTGACGCCGGTGGTCAACCGCAGGGGCTCCGCTGCGATCTGCGCTATCGAGGGAATCGCCAAATACCAGGCGGCGGTCAGCCTTTCGCGCTCGATCGTGATCTGACGCAGGATCACTCGTAGCGCCCATACCCGGTGATGCCCAGGTCATCAGTGGCCGCATAGGTCGACAACCCCACTCCGCGGCCCTCGCCGCCCCCGACGGTGGTGAGGGTGCCGTTGTCGTTGATGAGCACGATGTTGACGTGCTGGCCCTTTGGGCTCGGTTCGTCGTACAACACCATGTCGCCGGGCCGCGGCGAGTAGTCGCGGGTCTCGTATCGTCCTTGGTCTTTGAGATACGAGGTCAACGTCAGCACCCCGGGGATGCGCCAGTGCCCTGAGTTCGGGTTGGCGAACGGCGTGCCCGACGCGCGCATCACCCAGCTGGTGAAGTCGGCACACCACGGCTCGTCGTTGCCCTCGGAGTACTTCGCCATTCCCGCCTGCTCGGCGTATTCCTGCCCGAGGATGCGGACGACGGCTGCGCGTCCCGGCGACAGTGCAGAGGTGTTGACGACGGGAAACGCCGGGGTTGCGGTGCGGGAACGGTAGAAGCCGATGGCACCGCTCGCCACCACCACAAGGGTCGTGACGAGTGCCAGCAGGAGCAATGCCCGGCGGGTCGGAGGACGCATGCACTCCAGATTACGGAGATTTGCCCGCCGCCCCGGGCACTAGTCCTCGGCATCCCAAAGCCGCCGGTAGTAGGCCATGCGTTCGGAGTCTGCTGTGACGCCGTAGGCCTCGAGGAAGGTCGCATCCCACCCGGCGCCGTAGTTCCATTCCAGCGACCAGCTGGCCACCGCGAGGTCGGCCCAGCGATCGGCGATGCCCAGGTCGCCGAAGTCCACATGCCCAGACCAGTTCCCGTAGTCGTCGAGGAGAGTGTTGGGCGCACAGGCATCACCGTGGCAGACCACCAGGTGATCGATCGGCGGGTGCGGTGTCAGGTCGGTGTGGTCCGCCACGCGGGCCAGTCTGTCGGCCACCGACCAGCTGTACGGACAGCCTTCGACGGGCAGCCGGTCGTGCAGGGCACGCAGCCCGGAACCGATGGCGCGGACTGCCGTTTCAGGGTTGTCGACCCAGCGGGGCGCCACCGCGCTATCTCCGGGGATGCCGGCGGTGTGCAGCCAATGCAGTGGTGTGTCGGTGTTGACGCCCAGCACGACGGGAACCGTCATGTATTGGCTCGTCCAGGTGAGCTTCTCGGCCTCAGCCTGTAGGTCGATCTCCGGGTGCGGCGCCGATACCTTCACGAACTCGCGGCTGGGCCCATCGCCGATTTGGAAGGTGCGACCGCCAATTTCGTTGTTCCACACCGGGAGTATCGAGCGTCCCGCCGCGAGCTGCGACACGATTTCGGGGATGGCCACCGGCTCGGTCGGAATCGTCACCGTTTCAGTCTGCCGGTTGTTGGCCAGCGAGTAGCGTGCCGAGCGTGAACCTCAATGACTTCCAAGCGCTTTACGACCTGTCGGGCCGCACCGCCATTGTCACGGGCGGTACCCGGGGAATCGGGTATGCGATCGCGGAGGCCCTCGGTGCCTGCGGGGCATCGGTGGTGGTGTCGAGCCGGAAGGCCGACGCCTGCACTCAGGCAGCGAGTGAACTGCACGACAAGGGGTATCGAGCGCTCGGTGTGCCCGCCCACATGGGAGATCTCGAGGATATCGACAGGCTGGTCGCGAGCACGGTCGACGAGTACGGCGGTATCGACATTGTGGTCAACGCGGCCGCCAACCCGATCGCGCAGCCCATGGGCGGTTACACGCCCGATGCGCTGGGCAAGTCGTTCGACGTCAACGTGCGTGGGCCGGTGTTCCTGGTGCAGGCGGCGCTGCCCCACCTGACGGCCAGCGAGCATGCCTCGGTGCTCAATGTGGTGTCGGTGGCGGCATTCCAGTACGTGCCGATGCTGTCGATGTATGCGGCGATGAAGGCCACGCTCATGTCGTTCACTCGGTCGATGGCGGCGGAGTACACGGGCCGCGGTATCCGGGTGAACGCCTTGGCCCCCGGCACCGTCGACACCTACATGCTGCAACAGAACCCGCAGGAGATCATCGATGCCATGGCCGCGCAGTCGTTCATGGGACGCCTGGCCTCTACCGACGAGATGATCGGGCCGGCGTTGCTGCTGCTATCGGATGCGGGTTCGTTCATCACCGGTCAGGTGATCGTTGCCGACGGCGGCGGGCTCGTGCAGCGCTAGGCCGCCGGTCCCTGTTCGGCCACCACTACAGAATCACGCCCGACATGGGCGGCCAGATCGCTGAAGAAGACGGCCGGATCGATGGCGGTCTCCGGCGGGTGCACACCCGGTGTGCGGGCGGAGTCGACAAGTAGTTGCGAAAGCCCGAGCGCCAGCGGAACTCCGGTGGCCTCGGCCATATCGGGCGGCATCGCGATGGGGTCGATATGGGCCACCGATGTCCAGGGTCGGCCCGCTTTGCGTCCGGTAGCGGCAGCGAAAAAGTGCGGCAGCGTGCCCGCGGTCGCGTACTGCCTCCCCTGCCATAGCGCGCGCATTCCGCGGACCAGCGTCGGCTTGTGGACGAGGCGGGCTGCGGTGTCGTTGGTGAGCAGGCCACGGTCGATATCGCGACGGATCGCGTCGAGGTACGCCGCGGTCGCGGGTTTGAGCAGCATCAGGTTGGCGGAGGCGCCGGTGGGCCGCAGGGTGCGGCTCAAGGTGATCGGCTCGGGGTGCCCCACCGTGTAGGCGGTGCCCGCGCGGTCACCCGGAAGCCCCAGCTGTATCGCCTGTAGCGGTGGCTCATGCGTCAGTGCGCCCGAGCGCACCACCGCGACTGTCCCGCTGATCTGCTGCATCCAGTGCAGTGCCGCCGCGGTGGGATTGCCGTCCGGGGTGGCGAACGGGTCATCGGAGTTGGCGGGCTGGGCGACGTCCACGGGCCAGGCGGTGTAGATGTCCTCGAGCGCATCGAGTTCGCGCGCGGCGTGGGTGGCCAGCAGGTTGGAGACGCCGGGGCTTGCGCCCATGCCGACAACGGCGCAGACACCGGCTTCACGCGCGGAACCGTCCAGCGCGAGCATCTCGATGGTGGGCTCCCAGTCGTCGCAGATGTCGATGTAGTGGGTGCGGGTCTCGATGGCCGCTTGCAGCACCGCGAGGCCGAACCGGTAGTACGGGCCGACGGTGTTGACGACGATGTCCGCATCGTCGAGCGCCGCGCGAAGCATTGCGGTGTCGGTGACGTCGACACGGGTGGCGCTGACGTGGGTGCTCGATTGCGAATCAAGCTGCGCAGCAAGGAGTTCTGCGGCGGCGAGGTCGCGGTCGGCGATGACGAGCTCGTCGATATCGCCGCGCAGTGCCGTGACACGCGCCGCTACTGCGCCCATGGCTCCCGGCCCGCCCAATGCGATCACCCTCATGTTGCAACCCTTCTCCAAATGATCAAAGTAAATACGATCGTATCAACTATGAACGATATAGGCTTGAGTGACCCTAGGACGGGTATCTCGAGTGCGCGAAGCGGACGGTCAGCGCTAGGCTCGTCACGTGGAGCCTGTCTATGGAACGGTGATCGGGCTTGCCCGCACCGTATGGGCTGTTCAAGGCCTGAAGTTCACCGTCACGGGTATCGAGAACCTGCCGACTGAAGGCGGGGCGGTGGTGGCGATCAACCACACCGGGTACATGGATTTCACCTTCGCCGGACTGCCGGCGTTCCTTCAGAAGAAGGGGCGCAAGGTGCGGTTCATGGCGAAGAAGGAAGTCTTCGACCATAAGATCGGTGGGCCGCTCATGCGCTCGCTCGGCCATATCGAGGTCGACCGCACCGACGGGTCCGCCTCGTACGCCGAGGCGGTCGAGAAGCTCAAGGCCGGTGAACTCGTCGGGGTGTACCCGGAGGCCACCATCAGCCGCAGCTTCGAGATCAAGGAGTTCAAGTCGGGGGCCGCGCGGATGGCCATCGAGGCCGGCGTGCCGATAGTCCCGCATGTCATCTGGGGCGCGCAGCGCATCTGGACCAAGGGGCACCCCAAGAATCTGGGGCGTAGCAACACTCCCATCTCTATCGCGGTGGGCACACCCATTCAGCCGACCCTGTCGGTCCCGGATCTGACCGCGCTACTTCATGCACGCATGCAGCACCTGCTGCTCGAGGTGCAGGACGATTACGGCCAGCATCCGGCCGGTGAGTACTGGGTGCCGCATCGGCTGGGTGGATCCGCGCCGACGCTGGCCGAGGCCGCCCAATGGGACGCCCAGGACGCGGCCGAACGTAAAGCTCAGCGCGCCGCACGTGAGGCAGAAAAGCAGGCCCAGAAGGAAATCTAGATGGAACCGGTTTACCGACTCCTCGAGATGACCGCCAACACAGCGGTCTTCCTGACCGGGGCCAAGATCGAATATCGAGGCCTGAAAGAGATTCCGGCCAGTGGTGGTGCGGTGATCGCGATCAACCACACCGGTTACGTCGACTTTCTCCCGGCTGCGTTGGCGAGCGTCGAGGCGGGCCGCCGGTTGCGTTTCATGGTCAAGGCCGAGATGCAGGAAGTATCGATCGTCAACTATCTGATCAAGCACACCAAGGCGATTCCCGTCGACCGCAGTGCGGGCCACGGGGCCTACGAGGCCGCAGTGGGCAGCCTCCGAAGCGGTGAGATCATCGGTGTGTACCCGGAGGCGACCATTAGTCGCAGCTTCGAACTCAAGGAGTTCAAGACCGGCGCCGCCCGCATGGCCCATGAGGCAGGCGTGCCGATAGTCCCACTCGTCGTATGGGGTGCCCAGCGCATCTGGACCAAGAGCCATCCAAAAAATCTGCGCCACAGCAAGATTCCTGTCAATGTGGTGGTAGGGCCGTCGTTGGCCGCAAGCGAGGATTTTGAAAGGACCACCACGGCATTGCGTAACGTCATGGAGCAGTTGTTGGAGCAGGCGCAGGCCGATTACTCACGTGAGCCCGGTGCCTACTGGTTGCCGCGTCGCCTGGGTGGCAGCGCGCCGACGCTGGAAGAAGCTCAGCTCTTGGATCAGGCTGAACTGGCAGAGCGTGCGCGTAAGAGGACAGACCCGGGTCGCCGATGACCCATCCCGCGCTCATCGCGTCCGACGTGGACGGGACGCTGATCGATTCCGACGAGGTGCTGTCCGGCCGGACTCGTGCCGTCATCACTGCCGCCGTCGAATCCGGCACCCACTTCGTGCTTGCCACCGGACGTCCACCCCGCTGGATCACCCCGATCGTCGATGCGCTCGGTTTTGCGCCAATATCAGTGTGTGCCAATGGATCCGTGTTGTACGACGCTGATAAGGACCGGATCATATCGGCGGCGACGCTGGAAGCAGAGGAGCTGGCCGTGCTCGCTGAACTCGTGCAGTCGGCCATTCCCGGGGCGGGTCTGGCGGTGGAGCGGGTGGGCCGTAGTGCACACGACGCCGCGACGCCGCAGTTTGTGAGCTCGCCCGGATACGAGCACGCCTGGTTGAACCCCGATAACACCGAGGTGTCCCTGGTCGATCTGCTGAGCTTTCCGGCGGTGAAGCTATTGGTGCGCAAGGCCGGAGCGCGCAGCTCGGATATGGCGGCGGTGCTGGAACCACTGGTGCTCGCGGCTGGTGCGGCCATCACCTACTCGACCGATAACGGGCTCATCGAGGTGATGCCCGCCGGGATCAGCAAGGCCAGCGGATTGGCCGCTGTATCGGATCAAGCGGGGGTGCAGCCGGATTCGGTCATTGCCTTCGGCGATATGCCCAATGATGTGGCCATGCTGCGCTGGGCCGGCCATGGAGTGGCGATGGGCAATGCGCACCCGGACGCGCGCGCCGCGGCAAACGAGGTCACGGCCACCAACGATGACGACGGTGTGGCTAAGGTTCTCGAACGCTGGTGGGGCTGAGGCGTTTACGCCCCGTCTCGCTTCCGGCTGATGCCTAGGCGGCGGGAACGAACTGCTCCATCGGCGGTGGCGGAGGCGGAGGGGCTGGCGGGGGTGGTGGCGGTGCCGCGGGGGGTGCGGGTGCTGAGAACTGTTCAGGTAAGCCGTTAGGCGCCACCGGTGCCACCCCGAGCACCTCACGGGTCTCCCCGCTGACCACACTCGATACCCGGCCACTGGCCCGGTCGTAGATCAGGGAGCCGTTCTGGAAGTTCTGCACGATGATGTTCGGCTCGCTCAATTCATCGGTCACCGGTAGGCCCAAAGGCCCACGTTCAAAATCTGTTTCGGCCCAGGCGTGGTAGATCGCCCCGACGACGGGATGCGTGCTGGTGCCGGGGGAGAAGTACATCGCGCCATTGCGGAAGGTGGCGAAGCGGGCGTCGCCGGCGGCTTGCTGCTCAGTGGAGGTGGGTGCACCAAGGTCGCTGTCGGTGCTGCCGAGCCGCATCCAGGTGTCGTAGATGGCGCCACCGCGCATCGAATCCACCAGATCGGGCGGGTCTCCATTGGCCGCACCCGCCGCGATATCGCGCAGCCGGGGCATCAGACGGTAGGCGGCCTCACCCGGGCATTCGGTGTTGCCAACGTCGCGGTGCGTGAAAATCGTTGGCAGCGTGACGACTTTTCCGCCAGGCACCATGGTGAACGGGCCGCCCTCCGAAGCCAGGTCCACTTGTCCGCGCGGATCCACCCCGGCCAGCCGCAGCCGCCAGCCCAGCATCCGGCCGGCGGATTGCAGCATCGCGGGGGAAGGCTCGTCACGGGTGAAGTCGCCGATCAGCGCGAGGCCCCAACTGTGCTCGTTGAATCCACCGGTGTGTGCGCCCTGCACATTGTTGGTGATCCCGCCGAAGCGGCCCTCGAAGATCTGGCCGTACTTATCCACCAGGACGTTGTACGCGATATCGCACCACTTGAGAGTTTTGGTGTGATACGCGTAGATCGCTCGGATGATGGCGGCCGAATCGTATGGCGAGTAGTTGTTGCTTCCGGCGGTGTGGTGGACCACCCCCGCGCGCACGTCCCTGTTGAAAACCGGTGGGCAGCGGTCCGATTCGTTGGCGCCCCATTGGGCGCGGGTGACGATCCGTGGTCCCGCTTGTGGCAGCGCCACCGGTGCCGACCACCGTTCTTCGAACCGTCCGCCGTCGGGTGCCAGCTTGGGGCTGATGAGGATGGCATCGAGTCCGGTGGTCAGCGGCTGCTCGATGCTCGCGGGCCGGTAACCCAGACTGGGCGCGGCCGCACCGGCGGCCTGCGCCTGGCCACTCGGGGGCTTGACGTTCGCGCCGTATTTGGGTTGCACCGCGACCTGCGCCGAATGGGTGGAGCCGACGAACACCGGTTCCGTCGCTGCGGGGATCCCCTTGTGCTCGGCGGTCGGATCACCGGATTCCACGGGATCGAGTTCGTACCACTGCCCCCATTTGCCGTCGGTCTGTTGTGCCCGTACCGACACGTCGACGGAGGCGAGGTCCCCGCCGCGCACCGCGATGAGGCTGAAGGAGTCGGCCTGATGAATGTCGTGCACGGTGGCCGGGGTGCTCGGGCCGGGCAGCCCCACCTCAGCGGTCAAGACGTCATGAGTCGCGGCATTCTGCAGTGACTGCGTGGTGATGGCGGTCTCGTCGGCCTGTTCGGTCTTGAGGTGATCGACCACGCTGACGGTCATTACCGTCGCGGTCGCGGCAACGGCCAGCGCAAGCTGCCGCTTCACGGGCATCTTGCTGAGTCGTACTGGTCGTACGCGCACGTCTTATCTCCTGGATGACACCGGACGTGTCACACGGAGTGACACGACCACCAGGAATGTTACGTATGAGACAAATGTGACTGGTGATTCGACACGCGCCAATGGGCGATCTTGATATTTGACGGGTTCATCACACGCAACGACACCGCAGAGCCTCTGTGCCCTGCGGTGTCGTTTCGCTATCTAGCTTGTGTGGATCAGCCGGCCGGAGCCGGAGCCGCCGCGGAGGCGGCCGCCGGGATGGCGCCCTTGATGAGGTCGACCGCCTGGGTGATACCCAGCTGGTTGACGGCCGACATGGCATCGCTGATCAGGCTGCTGCCGCCGCCCAGTCCACTGCCGCCGCCGAGCCCGGGGGTACCGAGGCCCGCAAGCGCGGGATCGGCCAGGGCCGGGTTGGTCAGGCCGGTGCCCAGCGCCGGGTTCGGCGTGATCGGGATTTCACCGGCGGGGGATGTCAGCCCCCCGGTCGCGGCCGGGTCGGTCAGAGCCGGGTTCACACCCGTCGCACCGGTACCCGCTGCGGGAGTGAGCCCCGCGGTCGTCGCCGGAGCGGCTGGGTTGGTGAGGCCGGGGTTGGTCAACGCCGAGTCGGTAAGACCCGGGGTAGTGGATCCGGTCGGACTGGTAAGGCCCGGGTTGGTCAGCGCTGGGTTGGTCAGCGCCGACGGGCTGGTCAGACCGCCCGGCGTGGTGAGGCCACCCGGTGAAATCGCCGAGTTGGCACCGCCAAGCGCGCCACCACCCAAACCGGGGATGTTGAGACCGGACAGACCGGGGATCTGGACGCCGAACTGCGACGTCATCTGTTGAACTGCACCCATGACCTCACCGGGCAGGTCGGACACGATCGCGGCCTGCACGAATTCCTGCTGCGAGGGCGCGGGCGCGGCGGCCTGGGTCATGTTGGTCGCGAGGGCGATGGCAAACGGACTTGCAACGGCCAGCGCGGCGACCGAGCTCAAGGCTGTCGAAAGCCGGCGGCGGCGACTATTAGGCACGGAAGTCTCCTCAATATCGGGTCGATCACTTATGGTGTTCTGCGGTTTTGCGTGTGATGTCGCGGGATTTCCCGCGGGTGTCGGATCGGCGGATCGGCACCGGAACCAACGCTTTCGATGGTAACCAGAGTTACTGGTGTTACTAGTGGGACGAAATCAAATCGTGAGCCAATTGCGATCAGATGGGTACGTCGCGCTGGCGGCCGCGAGCGAGCGCCCTGCCCGGCGATGGCAGGGGGGTCCAGTACCCTGACTGCACGTGACCGGAGAAAACCAACAGTTCGACCTGATCGTCGTCGGATCCGGGTTTTTCGGCCTCACCATCGCCGAGCGTGCCGCCACTCAGCTGAACAAGCGAGTGCTTGTCGTCGAGCGCCGCCACCACATCGGCGGCAATGCCTACTCAGAGCCGGAACCGCAGACCGGTATTGAGGTACACAAGTACGGCGCCCACCTGTTCCACACCTCTAATAAGAGGGTCTGGGACTACGTGCGGCAGTTCACCGACTTCACCGGATACCAGCACCGCGTCTTCGCGCTGCACAAGGGGCAGGCGTACCAGTTCCCGCTTGGTTTGGGGCTGGTGTCGCAGTTCTTCGGCCGTTACTTCACCCCCGACGAGGCCCGGGCACTTATTGCCGAGCAGGCCGCCGAGATCGCCACCGAGGACGCCACCAACCTCGAGGAAAAGGCGATATCGCTGATCGGGCGCCCGTTGTACGAGGCGTTCGTCAAGGCCTACACCGCGAAACAGTGGCAGACCGATCCCAAGGAGCTTCCCGCCGGGAACATCACCCGGCTGCCGATGCGCTACACCTTTGACAACCGGTACTTCAACGACACCTACGAAGGGTTGCCGGTCGACGGGTACACCGCATGGCTGCAGAACATGGCGGCCGATGAGCGGATCGAGGTGCGCCTGGACACCGACTGGTTCGAGGTCCGGGAAGACCTGCGCACGGAGTCGCCCAATGCGCCGGTCGTGTACACCGGACCGCTGGACCGCTACTTCGATTACGACGAGGGCCGATTAGGTTGGCGGACGTTGGATTTCGAGGTCGAGGTGCTCGATACCGGAGACTTCCAGGGGATCCCGGTGATGAATTACAACGACGCCGATGTGCCCTACACGCGGATTCACGAGTTCCGTCACTTTCATCCGGAGCGGGCCTACCCGACGGATAAGACCGTGATCATGCGGGAGTTCTCGCGGTTCGCCGAGGGGAGTGACGAGCCGTACTACCCGATCAATACCGAATCCGATCGGACCGTCCTGGCCGCCTACCGCGCCCGAGCGAAGCAGGAAACAGCTTCGGGCAGGGTGCTATTCGGTGGCAGGCTAGGTACCTATCAATATCTCGATATGCACATGGCGATTGCCAGTGCGCTGAGCATGTACGACAACGTGCTGGCGCCGCACCTGGCCGACGGTGCGCCCCTGTCCGGAGGTGACGACAATGAGTGACATCCCATTTGGCCCCATCGATTCGACGGAATCGCATGCGGTAAGCCTGCTGTCGCGGGTGATCTTGCCCCGCCCGGGTGAACCGCTCGACGTGCGCAAGCTGTACATCGTCGAGTCCGACACCAATGACAGACGGGCACACGCACCCACCCGCACCACGCTGGAGATCGGCGCGGAGTCCGAGGTGTCCTTCGCCACCTATTTCAACGCCTTCCCGGCGAGTTACTGGCGCCGCTGGTCGACGCTGGAAAACGTGGTGCTGCACATCGAGCTGTCCGGTGCCGGTCGCGTTGATGTGTACCGGTCCAAGGCCACCGGCGCGCGGATCACCGTGGGCGGCACTCAGTTCAGCGGGGCGAACACCGTGACTGAATTCGAGGTCGGCCTCGACGCGTTCGAGGACGGTGGCTGGATCTGGTTCGACATCACCACCGATACCGAGGTCGCGGTGCACAACGCGGGCTGGTACGCGCCGACGCGGGCACCCGGCCGGGCCAGCATCACCGTCGGCATCCCGACCTTCAATCGCCCCAATGACTGCGTAAATGCGCTCAAGGCGCTCACCTCGGATCCCCAGGTGGACAAGGTGATCACCGCCGTCATCGTGCCTGACCAGGGCACCAAGAAGGCCAAGGACCACCCCGAGTGGGATGCCGCCGCCGGGCCGCTCGGCGACCGGCTCCGGGTGTATGACCAGCCGAACCTCGGTGGTTCGGGCGGCTACAGCCGGGTCATGTACGAGGCGCTCGAGAACACCGACTGCGAGCAGATCCTTTACATGGACGACGACATCCGGATCGAGCCGGATTCGATCCTGCGGGCGCTGGCGTTGAGTCGTTTTGCCAAGTCCCCCATGCTCGTCGGCGGTCAGATGCTCAACCTGCAAGAGCCTTCGCACCTGCACGTGATGGGCGAGATGGTCAACCGCGACAACTTCATGTGGACCAGCGCGCCGTTCGCCGACTATGACCACGACTTCGCCGAGGAGCCGTTGGCGGAATCGCCGGACCTGCACCGGCGTATCGACGTCGACTACAACGGCTGGTGGATGTGCATGATCCCGCGCGTGGTCGCCGAGGAGCTGGGGCAGCCACTGCCGCTGTTCATCAAGTGGGATGACGCGGAGTACGGGATACGTGCCAACGAGCATGGGTTTGGCACCGCATCCATGCCTGGCACCGCGATCTGGCATATGGCCTGGAGCGATAAGGACGACGCCATCGACTGGCAGGCCTACTTCCACCTGCGTAACCGGTTGGTCGTCGCGGCACTGCACTGGGACAACAACATTCGCGGTCTGCTGGGGAGCTCACTCAAGGCCACCTTCAAGCACCTGCTGTGCCTGGAGTACTCGACTGTGGCCATCCAGAACCGGGCTATCGACGACTTCTTGGCCGGACCCGCGCACATCGCGTCCATCCTGGAGTCCGCGCTGCCCGATGTACGCAAGATGCGTCAGGAGTTCCCGGACGCCGTCGTGCTCCCGACAGCCACCTCGCTGCCGTCCCCGTCCGGACGCCGCAAGGTACACAAACCGCCGGTCTCCTTGCCCGCCATCGGGATCCGGCTCTCCCGTGGTGTGATCCACCAGCTCAAGAAGGAAGACCCCGCGCATCACGTGCGCCCGGAGCTGAATGTGGCGACCCAGGATGCTCGCTGGTTCCTGTTGTGTCGTGTCGATGGCGTCACCGTGACCACCGCCGACGGGCGGGGTGTGGTGTACCGCCAGCGCGACCGCGCCAAGATGTTTGCGCTGCTGCGCGCGTCGGTGCGCCGCCACCTGCAGCTGATGCGTAATTTCAACAAGATGCGCAAGACCTACCGCGACGCGCTGCCGACGCTGACCAGTAAAGAGCAGTGGGAGAACATCCTTGGCATTGGTAAGGACAACACGGCGCCGCAGTCCGTGAATCCTGGGGTGAGTGCATGACCGGTCTGCTGCCGGGCGAAGTCACCGCGCCGCAGGGAGAGACCGCGGTTCTCGTCGCCGTGCAGTCGGCACTCGCCGGACGGCCCGGGGTGCTCAGCACTGCCCGCGGGTTGTCGCATTTCGGCGAGCACAGCATCGGATGGGTGGCCGCGGCATTGATAGGCGCCGCCATCAACAAGCGCGACAAGCCCCTGCGGCGCAGCTGGCTGGCAGCGGGGGCCGGCGCCTTCGGTGCCCACGCCGCCTCGGTGATCATCAAACGTGTGGTGCGGCGTCGCCGTCCCAGTCATGAGGCGGTGCGGGTGAACGTCAGTACCCCGAGCCGGTTGAGCTTCCCCTCCTCGCATGCCACCTCGACCGCGGCGGCCGCTGTGTTGCTCGCGCCGCTGACGGGATTGCCCTTGCCCGCGCTGCTGATTCCGCCGATGGCGTTGTCGCGGTTGGTTCTTGGTGTGCACTACCCCACAGATGTGGCCGCGGGTGCGGCTCTCGGGGCGGTTATAGGGTTGGTCGTGCGTGAAGCAGACCGTCGGATTGCGTCCACGAAGGAGCAGCGATGAGTGAGGAATCCCCCGCGAGCGGGAGGGACCCCCAGGTTCAGTCTGCCGGTCCGCCGAAGAACCTCGCCTCGGGGCTCGTCAAGGCCGTGCGCCCCCGCCAGTGGGTCAAGAACATTCTGGTCTTCGCGGCCCCGCTGGCGGCCCTCGGCGATATCGCGCCGCACGACTACCGAAGCATTTTTATCCGGGTCGCCATTGCCTTTGTTGCCTTCAGCATGGCCGCATCCTCGATCTACCTGATCAACGATGCCCGCGATGTCGAGGCCGACCGCCAGCACCCCACCAAGCGTTTCCGGCCCATCGCCGCGGGTGTGCTACCGATACCCGCCGCATACGGGCTTGCGGTGGTGCTGGCCGCCGGGTCGCTGGGCATCGGATCTCGGGTCAACATCAATCTTGTCATCGTTATAGCGATCTACATCGCCATCCAGCTGGCCTATTGTTTTGGGCTCAAACACCAGCCGGTCATCGACATCTGCATCGTCTCCTCGGCGTATCTCATTCGCGCCATCGCCGGTGGCGTGGCGGCCGGGGTGTACCTGTCGCAATGGTTCCTGCTGATCATGGCCTTCGGTTCGTTGATGATGACTGCAGGTAAGCGGTATGCCGAGCTGCAGATCGTCGAGAAGACCGGTGCCAAGATCCGTAAGTCGCTCGAGGGTTACACCTCCAGCTATCTGCGATTTGTGTGGACGCTATCGGCCACGGCAATCGTGGTCTGCTACGGCCTCTGGGCCTTTGAGCGCGATCACCGCGCTGGATCGTGGTTCGTGGCATCGATGATCCCGTTCACCATCGCGATTCTGCGGTACGCGGTCGATGTCGACGGGGGCGAGGCGGGTGAGCCCGAGGAGGTCGCCTTGGGAGACAGGGTGCTGCAGTTCCTCTTCGTCGCATGGATCGGATCCCTCGGTGCGGCCTTCTACTTCTCCTAAAACTCAACCCGGCCCGGGTACGAACGGGCTGACACGCTTCACGGTGTGGGTCAGCGCCCTCACCGTGGTGGCACTGTTTGGATGTGGCGCTTGGCAGCGGCGCTGGATTGCCGATGACGGACTCATCGTGCTGCGTACGGTGCGCAATCTGTTGGCGGGCAACGGCCCTGTGTTCAACAAGGGCGAGCGGGTGGAGGCCAACACCTCCACGGTATGGACGTACCTGACGTACCTCGGGGGTTGGGCCGGCGGCGGTATGCGCCTGGAGTACGTGGCGCTGACGTTGTCGCTGGTGCTGAGTTTGGTCGGCGTCGTGCTCGCCATCTTCGGCACCGCTCGGCTCTATGCGCCGTTACTTGCCGGGCGTGCGGCGGTGATGGTTCCTGCCGGAATGCTGGTGTACATCGCCATTCCTCCGGCGCGCGATTTCGCGACCTCCGGCCTCGAAAACGGTTTGGTGCTGGCGTATCTGGGTGGGCTGTGGCTCATGATGGTGATCTGGGCGCAGGCGGTGCGCATGCCGGTGACCCTCGATCGACGCGGCGGCCCACATCAGCCGGTGGACCCCCGAATCGTTCATACCGATCGAAAAGACCGGAAAGATGTTGTCGGCAAGCGGTTCACGATAGGGCTGGCCTTCATGGCCGGGCTGAGTGTGCTGATCCGCCCGGAGCTGGCGCTTATCGGCGGCGGCTTCCTGGTGATGATGCTGATCGCCGCGCGAGGGTTCACCAGTCGGGTGTACATCGTGATAGCCGGTGGCGCGCTGCCGGTGCTGTATCAGGTCTTCCGGATGGGCTATTACGGCCTGATCGTGCCGAGTACGGCGATCGCCAAGGACGCCTCCGGCTCCAAGTGGGGTCAGGGTTTCGTCTATCTGCAGAACATGAACTCGCCGTATCTCATCTGGATTCCGACGGTTCTTCTCATCGCGCTCGGCGCGGCGGCCTTCCAGGCCCGTCGCGGCCAATGGTGGGTGCGTCAGGTGGCTGCCCCCGGCTACGGCTGGCTGGCGCGGCTTGTTCAAAACCCCACGGCTGTAGTCATTTTCATGCTTGGCAGCGGTCTCATCCAAGGCGTCTACTGGATACGTCAGGGTGGGGACTTCATGCATGCGCGCGTGTTGTTGACCCCGGTGTTCTGCCTGCTGATCCCGATCGCGGTGGTTCCACTGGCGGCTCCAGACAGTGCGGCCTTCACCCGCAGGCAGGCCGGTCTGCTCACCGGGCTCACCGTCGGGTTGTTCGCTGGTATTGCCGGTTGGGCGGTGTGGGCGGCCAACTCTCCGGGAATGGGCGGTGACGGCACCAAGGTCACTTACAGCGGCATCGTCGATGAGCGGCGTTTCTATGCACAGGCGACCGGTGTCGCACATCCGCTGACCGCCGCGGACTACCTGAACTACCCGCGTATGCGCGCGGTATTGGTGGCGATCGACAACACGCCAGATGGAGCGCTACTGCTCCCGTCGGGGAACTACGACCAATGGGATGTGGTGCCGGCCATCCCGCCGCCGCCTCCGATTCCGCACGGGTATCGCGGGCCGCACGCGGTGCTGTTCACCAACCTGGGCATGCTCGGCATGAATCTGGGGCTGGACGTGCGGATTGTGGACCAGATCGGCCTGGCGAATCCGTTGGCGGCGCATACGGCGCGCATCACGGACGGGCGTATCGGCCATGACAAGAATCTCTTCCCGGACTGGGTGATTGCCGACGGGCCCTGGCTCAAGCGCTATCCATATATCCCTCGGTACATCGATCAGGACTGGGTGGCGGAGGCCGTGGAGGCGCTCAAGTGTCCTCAAACGGACGCGATGCTGAGTTCGATCCGTAAGCCGCTGTCACTACGGCTGTTTGCCTCGAACCTGCTACACGCCTACGAGTTCACCACCTATCGGATTGACCGTGTTCCGCGCTTTGAGCTGGTCCGATGCGGTTTACCGGTACCGAAATTGGATACTCCTCAGTACACTGGCCTACCGGCAACCGGCCCTTAATCGCGCGCGTATAAGACCACGGCCTGCGGATTTCCGTGTCCGATTTGAGATCCCAATTAGGTAACGCCGCGGCCCCGCTGCGGCGATACGAAGACGACCGTGTCAGACACTTCAGATGCAATGGTGCGTGACAGAAGTGACTGTTGTGACTTTCCCCGAATGAAACGGATGGACCCCAGATGAGCGTGCGAGTGAAAACCCGCCGCGTGCTGACGGCCCTGTTGGCGGCCTTTGTGATGCCTGCGGTGGTTGTCTCGGGCTTGGTTGTTGTTCCCGCGACTGCGCACGCTTTTTCACGTGAGGGACTTCCGGTCGAATACCTGGACGTCTACTCGAACTCGATGGGGCGCAATATCCGCGTCGAATTCCAGGGCGGTGGGCCGCATGCGGTCTATCTACTGGACGGGCTGCGTGCCCAGGACGACTTCAACGGCTGGGATATCAACACCGCAGCATTCGAGTGGTTCTACCAGTCGGGTATCTCGGTGGTCATGCCCGTCGGTGGGCAGTCGAGTTTCTACACCGACTGGTATTCGCCCTCGGCGCTCAACAAGCAGCCGTACACATACAAGTGGGAAACTTTTCTTTCACAGGAGCTGCCCGCGTACCTTGCCACTAATAAGCAGGTGGCAGCCACGGGCAACGGAGTCGTAGGGCTCTCGATGAGTGGCGGCGCGGCACTGATCCTGGCCGCATATCACCCGGCTCAGTTCAAGTACGCCGGCTCGCTGTCGGGGTTCCTGAACCCCTCGACCATCTTCATGGCCAACGCGATCCGGGTCGCCATGCTCGATGCGGGCAGTTACAGCGTCGACAATATGTGGGGTCCGCCCTGGGATCCGGCGTGGAAGCGCAATGACCCCACGGTGCAGGTCCAGGCGCTGGTCGCATACGGGACCCGCCTTTATGTCTACTGCGCTCCTGGTGGCTCGACACCCATCGACGAAAACGGCGATGCCGGTGTGGCCCTGAGCGCTAGCAGCTTGGAGTCGCTGGCGGTCAGCGGTAACAAGAGGTTCCAACAGGCGTATGCCGCCGCCGGTGGCAGCAACGCCACATTTGTCTTCCCCGCGTCCGGGAACCATTCCTGGCCGTACTGGGGACAGCAACTGCAGGCGCTTAAGGGTGATCTGATTGCCACTCTCAACAGCTAGGGCCTCTCGTCGGATTGAGGGGCCAGCAGGCGTACATAGTGATGGTTTTGGCAGGTCCAGGGATGTGGTTGACTACCGCCGAGCATGCGGTAGGCATCCATCAAGCTCGTTGGCCTGACGTGGGAAATCGATTGAAACAGATGGGAATACGAAGTAAATGAAGCTCTTTTCGAAGATGCGCGGTGCTTCCGCGCGCCGACTGGCTGTTGTGGCGACGGCCGCGGCCGTGCTGCCGGGTCTCGTCGGCGTTGCCGGCGGTTCGGCTGTTGCGGGCGCCTTCTCGCGTCCGGGGCTTCCGGTCGAGTACCTGCAGGTGCCGTCGGCGTCGATGGGCCGCGAGATCAAGGTCCAGTTCCAGCCCGGTGGCGCCAAGGCCGTTTACCTGTTGGACGGCCTGCGTGCGCGCGACGATTTCAACGGCTGGGACATCGAGACCACGGCGTTCGAGGACTACTACCAGTCCGGTATCTCCATGGTGATGCCGGTCGGCGGGCAGTCCAGCTTCTACACGGACTGGTACAACCCGGCCAAGGGCAAGGACGGCGTCTGGACCTACAAATGGGAGACGTTCACCGCTCAGGAGCTCCCGGCGTACCTCGCTGCCAACAAGGGGCTCTCGCAGACCGGTAACGCGGTCGTCGGCCTCTCGATGGGTGCCTCGGCCGCGCTGACCCTGTCGGTCTACCACCCGCAGACGTTCATCTACGCGGGGGCGCTCTCGGGCTTCCTGAACCCGTCGGACATGAAGTTCCAGATCGGCCTCGCCATGGGTGACGCCGGCGGCTTCAGCGCCTCCGACATGTGGGGCCCGGATAGCGACCCGGCCTGGCAGCGGAACGACCCGTTCGTGAACATCCAGAAGATCATCGACAACGGCACTCGCCTGTGGCTGTACTGCGGCACCGGTGACTCCACCGACCTGGATGCCAGCCGTAACGGATTCGAGAACTTCACCGGCGGCTTCCTCGAGGGTATGGCCATCGGTTCGAACAAGAAGTTCATCGAGGCCTACAACGCAGCCGGTGGTAAGAACGCCCATATCGAGTTTCCTCCGGGCGGTATCCACAACTGGACCTACTGGGGTCAGCAGCTGAAGGCGATGAAGTCTGACATGGTCGCCTACCTGCAGAGCCACTAGTACTAGCAATCGCCGAAGCGGTGGTCACCCTGTTGCAGGACGGGGGGACCGCCGCTTTGCGGTCTCCGGGGTTTGCGCTATGTCACCGCTTAACATCGGTCTTGTTGCAGAGGGCCAACAATGCAGTAGGGTGCTGTCGGCTCTTAGTCCGATGTGGTTGACTACCTCGGGGAACCCATAGGGATGTCCATCGGCCTGACATGTAATGTAACGCCGGCTGAAGAAGACGGGATACTGAGGTAATGAAGCTCTTTTCAAATATGCGTGGTGCCACTGTGCGCCGAGTTGTGACGGTGGCCGCGGCCGCCGCAGTTTTACCAGGACTCATCGGTGTCACCGGTGGTTCGGCCGTTGCGGGCGCCTTCTCGCGTCCCGGGCTTCCGGTCGTGGACCTGCAGGTGCACTCGGCGTCCATGGGCCGCGACATCAAGATTCAGTTCCAGGGCGGCGGCTCCAAGGCCGTTTACCTGTTGGACGGTCTGCGTGCGCGTGACGATTTCAACGGCTGGGACATCGAGACCACGGCGTTCGAGGACTACTACCAGTCCGGCCTCTCGGTGGTCATGCCGGTCGGCGGCCAGTCCAGCTGGTACACCGACTGGTACCAGCCGGCCAAGGGCAAGGATGGTGTTTTCACCTACAAGTGGGAGACCTTCCTGACCCAGGAGCTGCCCGCCTACCTGGCAGCCAATAACGGCGTGTCCAAGACCGGTAACGCCGTAGTCGGCCTGTCCATGGGTGGCGCATCCGCCATCACGCTGGCCAACTACCACCCGCAGCAGTTCATCTACGCAGGTGCGCTCTCCGGCTTCCTGAACCCCTCCGATATGAAGGGGCAGGTCGGCATGGCCATGGGCGACGCCGGTGGCTTCAGTGCAGAGGACATGTGGGGCCCGGACGGCGATCCGGCGTGGGTCCGCAACGACCCGTTCCTCAACATCGACAAGACGGTGGCCAACGGCACCCGGCTGTGGATCTACTGCGGTAGCGGTGACTCCACCGAGCTGGATGCCAGCCGTAACGGCTTCGAGAACTTCACCGGCGGCTTCCTTGAGGGCATGGCCATCGGTATCAACAAGAAGTACGTCGACGCCTACACCGCTGCCGGCGGCAAGAACGCCCACGTGGAGTTCCCCCCGGGTGGTCTGCACAACTGGACCTACTGGGGCAACCAGCTCAGGGCGATGAAGTCCGACATGGTGAGCTACCTCGGTAGCCACTAGGCATAACAGCAGTCAACGGACGGCGGCGGTCACTTCGGTGGTCGCCGCCGTTGTCTGTTCGGGGCACAATCGAGTAACGAAATTCGCGCCGTAGCGATCATTTGCGCAGGTGCAGGCCGCAGTGGGTCATTAACTTCGCTGCGGACTGCCGGTACCGTGGAAGCGATTACGCGCGGTGTGACGCGTGGACGGGCTAGGGAGACAGATGAGCAAGACGACTAAGCCGAGTGCGAACGGGAAACGGCACAGGATTCTCGGATTGGCCGCGGCGCTTGCCGTTGCCGTCGTCGTCATCCTGGTGATCGCGATCGTCGTCGTGATCGTCCGCAGGCCCGACGATGTCACACCCGGTCAGGGGCAGGTGACCACGACGACGCCGCCGCTGACACGACCCGGCCAGAAGCCTCGGCCCGCGTTCCAGAGCGCCGACTGCCCCGATGTGCAAGCACTCATCATCCCGGGCACCTGGGAGTCGTCGCCCACCGAAGACCCGCTCAATCCCACCCAGTTCCCGCGCTCACTGCTGCTGAACGTCTCCCGGCCGATCGCCGAGAAGTTCGACAAGGCGCGGTTGGAGACGTGGACGGTGCCGTACACCGCGCAGTTCCACAACCCGTTCGCCAATGACAACCAGATGTCGTACAACGACAGCCGCAAAGAGGGCACCGACCGGGCGCTCAAGCAGCTCACGGAGATGTACGAGCGCTGCCCGCTCACCGGCTACGTCATCGTCGGTTTCTCGCAGGGCGCGGTGATCGCCGGCGACATTGCCAGCCAGATCGGAAACGGCGAGGGCCCCGTCGACCAGGATCTGGTGCTCGGCGTGACATTGATCGCGGACGGCCGCCGCCAGGATGGTGTTGGGCAGTCGCCCGGACCCAACCCGCCCGGACAGGGCGCCGAGGTCACCCTCGGTGATCTGGGGGTCCTGGAATCGTTCGGGCTGAAGATGTCCGGCCCACGCCCCGGCGGGTTCGGTGAGCTCAATGACCGCACCAATCAGATCTGCGGTACGGGGGACCTTATCTGCGCAGCACCCCCGGACGCATTCAACATCTCCAATCTGGGCAAGACACTGGATGTTTTGTCCGGTGGCGCCGGTGCGCCGGTGCACGCGCTGTATGCCACGCCGGAGTTCTGGCAGATCGACGGCCAGCCCGCGACGGTATGGACCACCAACTGGGCCGACGGGCTCATCGACAGGGCGCCCCATCCCAAGCACGGATGAGCCGCTTGCGCGAAGACCACCGCTCCGGATGGGGGTCCGTACTCGCTCGTGCGCCGGCCGCTTAGATGTCATCTCGGCAACAGGGCGCCGGGGCATTTGGCGGGCGCTGTACGCTCACCTAAGATTAAGAGAAAAATAAGACCGTAAAGCCGTTCGCGAGGTCGACGGATTTTGGCTCGCCGACACCGACCGATAATCTCGTCGCGAATGGCCGCCTGAGCTGCCGTAGTACGCGATTGCCTCTCGGTACGATCGTCGTGGATCTTGACGTTCGCGATGGCGCGTACTCGCGAATGCCTCAGGCCCGCGACCACCGCGCACCGGCGCGCCGTCATAGGAGAAGAAGCACACATGGCGTTCGTCAACCCGTTCATCGACACGGAAGGCCGGATCAAGTTCCCCGAAGACGGGAGCATCGTCGGTCACGTCGAAGGCTGGGCGCAGTCACAGGCTGACACCCTGGCGTACAGGTTCCTCGACTTCTCCACCGAGCGCGACGGCGCGTATATCGACATCACATGGTCGCAGTTCGGCGCGCGCAACCGTGCCGTGGCCGCTCGCTTGCAGCAGGTAACCAAGCCGGGCGACCGCGTCGCCATCCTGGCCCCGCAGAGCCTCGACTACCTCGTCGCGCATTTCGGTGCGCTCTATGCCGGTGCGATCTCGGTGCCGCTGTTCGACCCCAGCGAGGCCGGCCATGCGGGCCGCCTGCACGCGGTGCTCGACGACTGCCAGCCGGCTGCGGTCCTCACCACCACCGCATGCGCCGAAGGTGTGCGTAAGTTCTTCCGGAACCGTCCTCCCAAGGAGCGTCCCCGCGTCATCGCCGTCGATGCGATTCCCGCGGAGGTCGCGCAGACCTGGGTGGAGCCCGTGGCCACCAGGGACACCATCGCCTATCTGCAGTACACCTCCGGCTCCACCCGTGCCCCGGCCGGTGTGCAGATCACGCACTTGTCGCTGGCCACCAATCTGCTGCAGCTGGTCGATGCGTTGTCGGTGAAGGAAGGCCAAGACGGTTCACGCGGGACCACCTGGCTGCCGTTCTTCCACGATATGGGTCTCATCACGGCGATGTTGCCGTCGATGATCGGTCGCCACATGACGGTGATGAGCCCGGCGGCGTTCATCCGCCGCCCCATCCGGTGGCTGCGGGAGATGGGGGTCAAGGGCGACGACCGTGCCGGAACCTATTCGGCGCTACCCAACTTCGCCTTCGAGCATTGCGCGACGCGCGGTGTGCCCAAGGAGGGTGAGCCGCCGCTGGACCTGTCCAACGTGTACTCGATCATCAACGGGTCCGAGCCGGTGTCGACGTCATCGCTCAAGAAGTTCTGCGAGGCCTTCGAGCCGTATGGCTTCGACCCCAGGGCTATTCACCCGTCCTACGGCATGGCCGAGGCCACCCTGTTCGTCTCCTCGACCATCTGGAACTCGGATACGGCGCGCGTGCTGCATGTGGACCGCACCGAGCTGAACGCCGGGCGTATCGCGCAGGTGGAACCGGATTCGGAAAACTCGCTGACCCAGGTGTCCAGCGGCCGGATGGCCCGCGACGAGTGGGCGGCGATTGTCGACGGTGAGACCGCATCTGAGCTGCCCGACAACCAGGTCGGCGAGATCTGGCTGCACGGCAACAACATCGGCTCGGGCTACTGGGGCCGCCCGGAGGAGACGCGCGAAGCGTTCCAGAACACCCTCAAGTCGCGGATCAGCGAATCGCACGCCGAAGGTGTGCCGGATGACGCAATGTGGCTCAACACCGGTGACCTGGGGGTGTGGGTAGACGGCGAGCTGTACATCACCGGTCGCGTCAAGGACCTCATCATCGTCGACGGCCGTAACCACTACCCGCAGGATATCGAGTACACCGCGCAAGAAGCCAACAAGGCATTGCGCCCGGGCTATGTCGCGGCCTTCTCGGTACCGGCAAATCAGTTGCCCCAGGAGGTCTTCGACAACCCGCACGCGGGTCTGAAGTATGACCCGGAGGATTCCTCGGAGCAGCTGGTCGTCATCGGCGAGCGGAGCGTCGGCGGACACAAGTCGGACAACCAGACGGTGGGCGACGATGTGCGCGCCGCCGTCGCGGTGCGGCACGGTGTGACCGTCCGCGATGTGCTGTTGGTCCCGGCCGGCTCCATCGCCCGGACCTCCAGCGGCAAGATCGCCCGGCGTGCCGCCCGGACCAGCTACCTGGATGGCAGCCTGCGTGGCGGCTACCAGCAGACCGCATTCCCTGACGACAAGCAGTAGAGCAGATAGCACAGCTGATCGTCGATCAGTGCACGCAATACCCCGGAGAGGGCTCGAACATGACTGATATACAACAGGATTCGACACCAGAGACCGGGCTCGAGGCTCCAAAGGCGACGGAAGACGGCGCTAGCTCCGACACTGCTGGCGTAAGCGGCTCAGCGCAGGGCGATCTGACCATTCCCGAGATGCGCGAGTGGCTGCGCAACTGGGTCGCCAAGGCCACCGGGGTGAGCCCCGATCGCATTGACGAATCGGCACCGATGGTCGAGATGGGTTTGTCCTCACGCGACGCCGTCGCGATGGCAGCCGATATCGAAGACCTCACCGGGGTGACGCTGACCGCCACCGTGGCTTTCCAGCACCCCACGATCGAGTCGCTGGCCACCCGCATCGTCGAGGGCGAGCCCGCGCTGCCGGATGCCGGTGACGAGGACTGGTCTCGAGATCCCGCAGGCGAATTCGATATCGCGGTGATCGGCCTGGCGGCGCGCCTGCCTGGCGATGTCAACTCTCCGGCGCAGCTGTGGGAGGCACTACTGGAAGGCCGGGACGCCATCACCGACCTGCCCGAGGGGCGCTGGGAAGAGTTCACGGTCGACCCGCGTATTGCCGAGCGGGTGGCACAGGCCGCTACCCGCGGGGGATACCTCAAAGACATCAAGGGATTCGATGCCGAATTCTTCACGCTGTCCAAGATGGAGGCCGACAATATGGATCCGCAGCAGCGGATCGCGCTCGAATTAACCTGGGAGGCACTGGAAAACGCTCGTATCCCGGCATCCAGCCTCAAGGGCGACAGTGTCGGCGTCTATGTCGGCAGCACCAACAACGACTACGTCTACCTGACGGTGGCCGATCCCGCCAACGCCCACCCGTACGCCATCACCGGTAACGCGAGTTCGATTATCGCCAACCGGGTCTCGTACTTCTTCGACTTCCGTGGGCCGAGCGTTACGGTCGACACGGCGTGTTCTTCCTCGCTGGTCGCGGTGCACCAGGGTGTGAAGGCGCTGCGGTCAGGTGAGGCTGACGTGGTGGTGGCCGGTGGTGTCAACGCCATCATCACCCCCGTCGTGACTATCGGTTTCGACGAGGTGGGTGGCATTCTGGCGCCTGACGGGCGCATTAAGTCCTTCTCCCAGGACGCCAATGGGTACAGCCGCTCCGAGGGTGGCGGCATGCTGGTGCTCAAACGTCTCTCCGATGCGCGCCGCGACGGTGACCCGATCATGGCGATCATCGCCGGCTCCGCGGTCAACCACGACGGCCGCTCCAACGGCCTACTCGCACCGAATCCGGATGCTCAGGCGGAGGTGCTGCGTAAGGCCTACAAGGACGCGGGAATCGATCCTCGCACCGTCGATGTCATCGAGGCGCACGGTACCGGCACCATCCTCGGCGATCCGATCGAGGCGGACGGGCTGGGCCGGGTGGTCGGGCGTGGCCGCGACGCCGACAAGCCGGCGCTGCTGGGTTCGGCCAAGTCGAACTTCGGACACCTGGAGTCTGCGGCCGGCGCCGCGAGCCTGTCGAAGATCGTGCTCGCCTTGCAGAACAACAAGATTCCGGCATCGATCAACTACACCGGGCCCAACCCCTACATCGACTTCGACGCCATCCACCTGAAGGTCGTTGACGAAGTCTCCGACTGGCCGCGCTACAGCGGACATGCCATCGCCGGTGTCTCGGGCTTCGGCTTCGGCGGAGCCAACGCCCACATCGTGGTGCGCGAGGTGCTGCCCATCGATCTGGTAGAGCCGAGTGAGCCGTCCGAATCCGAATCCGAAGGCGATGCGGACAAAAACGGCAAACACGCTGTGGCAGAGGCGGATACCGAAGACGATGTCGACTCCGGCGCGTCACGATTTGACGAGTACGGCGAGTTCGTCGGTGGCTATTCCGACGAGCCGGTGGAACTGCCCGGGCTCACAGACGAGGCCAAGCGTTTGAAAGAGGAAGCGCTTGCTGCTCTTTCGGATGAAGAGCCGGTGACTCCCGTTGTCCCGCTGTTCATCTCGGGCTTCCTGTCCTCTCGCAAGAAGGCCGCTGCGGCCGCGCTGGCAGATTGGATGGAGACCGAGGAGGGCCAGTCCTACTCGCTGGAGTCCATCGGCCGCTCGCTGTCGCGCCGCAACCACGGCCGTTCACGTGCGGTGGTGCTGGCCCACGACCACGAAGAGGCCGTCAAGGGTCTGCGTGCGGTGGCAGAGGGTAAGCAGAAGCCTTACGTCTACTCCGCCGACGGGCCCGTCACCAGCGGCCCAGTCTGGGTGATGGCTGGTTTCGGTGCACAGCACCGGAAGATGGGTAAGAGCCTGTACTTGCGCGATCCGCTCTTCGCCGAGTGGATCGACAAGGTCGACTCGTATGTGCAGGACGAGCGGGGCTACTCCGTTGTCGAGCTGATCCTCGACGACTCACACGAATACGGCATCGAAACCAGCAACATCGCCATCTATGCGATCCAGATTGCGCTGGGCGAGGTGCTCAAGGCGCATGGCGCCAAGCCCACCACGGTGATCGGACAGTCGCTGGGCGAGCCCGCGGCGGCCTACTTCGCCGGGGGGCTGTCCCTGGGTGATGCCACCCGCGTCATCTGCTCGCGCGCGCACCTGATGGGTGAGGGCGAAGCGATGCTGTTCGGCGATTACATCCGGCTGATGGCCCTGGTCGAGTATTCGGCCGACGAGCTCAAGACGGTGTTCGCCGACTTCCCGGACCTAGAGGTGTGCGTGTACGCCGCACCGTCGCAGACCGTCATCGGCGGTCCGCCGGCGCAGATCGACGCGATCGTGGCCCGTTGTGAGTCCGAGGGCAAGTTCGCCCGCAAGCTGCAGACCAAGGGTGCCGGCCATACCTCACAGATGGACCCGCTGCTCGGCGAGTTCGCTGCCGAGTTGCAGGGCATCGAGCCGATGACCCCGAACATCGGGATTTTCTCGACGGTGCACGAGGGCACATATATCCGCCCAGGCGGTGACCCGGTCCATGATGTCGACTACTGGAAGAAGGGGATGCGGCATTCGGTCTACTTCACCCACGGCGTCCGTAACGCCGTCGACGCCGGGCACACTACGTTCCTGGAGCTGGCCCCGAATCCAGTGGCGCTCATGCAGGTTGGGCTCACCACTATGGCCTCGGGACTTCCCGACGCGCAGCTGATCGCGACGCTCGCCCGCAAGGAGGACGAGGTCGAATCCATGGTGAAGACCATGGCCCAGCTGTATGTGTACGGCCACAGCCTGGATCCGCGGACGCTGTTCAGCAAGGCGGTCAAGTCGTCCGATTACGCGTCGATCCCCGCGACCGAGTTCAAGCGCAAGCCGCATTGGCTTCCGGCGCATTTCAGTGCCGATGGTTCACGCCGGATCCCGGGTACGCACGTGTCGCTGCCCGATGGCAAGCATGTGTGGGAGTGGAGCCCGGGAGCCGCCGAGGTCGATTTCCCCGAGCTGGTGAAGGCCGCTGCGGTATCGATTCTTTCGGATGCTCAGCTCACCGCCTCGGAGCAGCGGGCCATCCCGGGTGAGGGTTCCACGCTGGTGACCACGCTGTCGCGGCATCCGGGTGGAGCCACCGTGCAGGTGCACGCCCGAATCGGCGAATCCTTCACGCTCGTCTACGACGCGGTGGTTTCCCGGGCCGGGCAGGGCGGCGCACTACCGTTCGCGGTGTCGTCCGGCCGGGCCGAGGGAACCGCCACGAATGATTCCACCTTTGTCGGTGGCCCGGTGGCAGGCGCAGCCGTCGCTGTCGTGGAAGACGAAGTGCCCGAAGAGATTCACGACCATCTGCTCTCCGGGGCGGGTGCGGGTGCCGACTTCAAGAAGTGGAGCAAGGAGTCCGGGGAGCCCGTCATCGAGCGCCTTGCGGCCATCGTGTCGTTGGCTATGGGCTACGAGCCCGAGGACGTACCCCTCGAGGTGCCGCTCATCGAGCTGGGCCTGGACTCGCTGATGGCAGTGCGCATCAAGAACCGCGTCGAGTTCGACTTCAGCCTGCCGCCCATTCAGCTGCAGGCCGTACGCGATGCGAACCTGCACGATGTCGAGCGGCTGGTCGTCTACGCGCTGGAGAACCCCGACGCGGTAACTGACCTGCACGCGTACCAGCAGACCGACGAGTTCAAGGATGCTGCGCCGGGTGCTGGGGTGCTGTCCAAGGCCGATATCGAAAAGGCGCTGGAGAACACGCCGGCCGTTGTCCCCACCCCCGCGCAAGATGAGACCGACGCGGGCGAAACACCGGAATCAGCCGGCGCAGATGTCATCTCGGCGGAGACTTCTGAACTGGCACGGGCCGCGGCCGTGATGAATCAGGAGGCCATCGCCGAGGCATTGAATGCCGATGTGCCACCGCGTGATGCCGCCGAACGTGTCGCCTTCGCAACGTGGGCCATCGTCACCGGGGAGTCGCCGGGCAGCATCTTCAACGCGCTGTCCAAGATCGACGACGCGACGGCGGATAAACTCGCCGAACGCCTTTCGCAGCGTGCCGATGGCGAGATCAGTGCCGAGGAGGTCAAGCTCGCGCCGACCATCGAGGCACTGGGCGAGGTTGTCCGCAGCCGGCTGGAGGCGGGGAAGATCGACGGTTTCGTGCGGATCCTGCGCCCCCGGGCCGAAGGCACCGCGACCGTTCCCGTCTTCGTATTCCATCCGGCGGGCGGGTCGACAGTTGTCTACGAGCCGCTGCTGAAGCGTCTGCCCGAGGACACGCCGATGTTCGGTCTCGAGCGCGTCGAGGGCACCATCGAAGAGCGGGCTGCCCAGTACGTCCCGAAGCTCTTGGAATTGCACAAGGGTCCGTTCATCCTTGCCGGATGGTCACTCGGTGCGGTGCTGGCGTACGCCTGCGCGGTGGGCCTACGGGCAGCCGGTGCGGAGGTCGCGTGGGTCGGCAATATCGATGGTGTGCGCCCGGGAACGCCGATCCTGCAGACTCCTGAAGAGACTCGCAAGCGCTGGGATCGGTACGCCAAGTTCGCGGAGAAGACGTTCAACGTGCAGATTCCGGCGATCCCGTACGAGCAGCTGGAGGAGCTCGACGACGAGGCCCAGGTGCGGTTCGTGCTGGAGGCGGTCAAGGCCAGCGGTGTGCAGATCCCGGGCGGGATCATCGAGCATCAGCGCACGTCGTATCTCGATCAGCGGGCCATTGATACCTCGAATCCGGTGCCGTTCGACGGGCATATGACGCTGTACATGGCGGACCGTTACCACGACGACGCCATTACGTTCGAGCCTGCGTACGCGACTCGGCAGCCCGATGGCGGCTGGGGTGAGTTCGTCGCGGATCTTGAGGTGGTTCCCGTCGGTGGGGAGCACATCCAGATAATCGACGAACCGGTCATCGCTAAGGTCGGTGCACATATGAGTCAGGCGCTGCGCACCATCAACGCCCAGAACCAGGAAGGTTAGGGATAGTGCCTCCACACACAACCGCCGAGAAGCTCGCCGACCTGCGTGAGCGGATGGCGCTCACCCAGGAGCCGGGTGATCCCAAAGCCATCGCCAAGCGTGACGCCAAGGGCATCCCGAGTGCCCGGGCCCGCATCCACGCGCTGCTCGACAAGGGCAGCTTCATGGAGATCGACGCGTTCGCCCGCACACCCAATGATCCCAACGCGCCGTATACCGACGGTGTGGTGACCGGCTTCGGCCGCATCGACGGTCGTCCCGTTGCGGTGTTCTCGCACGACCAGACGGTGTTCCAGGGCAGCGTCGGGGAGATGTTTGGCCGCAAGGTGGCCAAGCTCATGGAATGGGCGGCTACCAACGGCTGCCCCGTGGTCGGGATCAATGACTCGGCGGGTGCCCGCATCCAGGACACCGCCACCTCGCTGGCCTGGTACGCGGAGCTGGGCCGCCGGCATGAGATGCTGCGCGGTATGGTCCCGGAGATCTCCTTGATCTTCGGGAAATGTGCAGGCGGAGCGGTCTATTCGCCGATTCAGACCGATCTGGTGGTCGCCGTGCGCGATCAGGGCTACATGTTCATTACCGGCCCGGACGTCATCAAGGACGTCACCGGCGAGGATGTCACGTTTGATGAGCTGGGCGGCGCCGACGTGCAGGCGCAGCGCGGCAACATTCACAAGGTGGTCGAGTCGGAGGCCGCGGCGTACCAGTACGTGCGCGACTACCTGGGCTTCTTGCCCGCCAACACCTTTGACTATCCGCCGATCGTCAACCCGGGTCTTGAGCCCGAAATCACCGAGGACGATCGGTATCTCGACACGATCGTCCCGGATAGCGATAACCAGGGCTACGACATGATGGAGATCCTGCTGCGGATCTTCGACGATGGTGACGTCTTCGAGATTGCCGACCAGCGCAGTCCTTCCATGATCACCGCGTTCGCTCGCGTCGACGGTCACCCGGTCGGGGTGATCGCTAACCAGCCGATGCACATGTCCGGTGCGGTGGGTAATGAAGCCTCCGATAAGGCGGCCGGCTTTATCCTGTTCTGCGACTCGTTCAATCTGCCTTTGGTGTTCGTGGTCGACACCCCGGGCGCCATGCCGGGCGTGGAGGAGGAGAAGGCCGGCGTCATCAAGCGTGGCGGGCGCTTCTTCAACGCCGTCGTGCAAGCCGACGTACCGAAGGTGACTGTCATCATTCGCAAGGCCTACGGCGGCGGATATGCGGTGATGGGCTCCAAGCAGCTCTCCGCCGACCTGAACTACGCGTGGCCGACCGCGCGGATCGCCGTGATCGGCGCCGAGGGTGCGGCGCAGCTGCTGGTGAAGCGGTTCCCCGATCCGACGGCGCCGGAGGTGCAGAAGATCCGCCAGGACTTCATCGAGGGCTATAACGCCAACTTGGCCACGCCGTGGATCGCCGCCGAACGTGGCTACATCGATGGTGTCATCGAACCGCATCAGACCCGGCTGTTGCTGCGCAAGTCGCTGAACCTGTTGAAAGACAAGCAGATCAGTCGCGTGCAGCGCAAACACGGGTTGACCCCGATCTAACGATTCATCGCACGAAACCCCCGCACGCACAGCGTGGCGGGGGTTTCGTGTTTGGCGGGTTAGTCGCTGGGTTAGTCGCGCAGTACCAGGGCGCGGCTACCCGCATGCGCCCACACCATGGCCGCACCGATTGCCACCACCACCGTCACCCAGGAGAACCAGGTGACGTCGACGCGTGGGCCGGAGATGAAGCTGTCCTGTACGGCCGGCCAGTACGTCGGCATGAGGTGCACATAGCCGAGCCCGAGGACGCTGGCGGTGCCGACGACCACAGTGGCCTCCGGCGCGTGCTTGCGGTGGCGCAGGATCATTGTGACCGCGACTGCGATGAAAAGTGCATGAGTACCGGCGAGGTAGGTGAGGACCAGCGGGGTAGCGCTCGGGCCGCGTCGCAGGTGGTCGACGAGGTCCAACCCCCAGCCGATGATGAAGGCGATGGTGGCCGCCCGCAGAAACGCGTCGGCGCGAGCGGCGAGTGGTGACATCGTGACCTCCGTCGGTCTACTACAAACGATAGTAGATCCCTAACCGGTGCTCGGCAAGGTGCTTTCGTCCGCGCGGTACGGCTTTCCATGGGGGTCGAGGCAGTGCTCCGATGTCTCGGTGTCCTCATGATCGACCTGCAATGTCGTGTGGTCGATGTCGTACTGCTCATGTAATAACCGCTCGATATCACGCCGTATTCCGTGGCAGTCCGCTTGCGGCGCCACCAGCATGTGCGCGGACAGCGCGGGCTGGCCGGACGTGATCTGCCAGATGTGCAGATCGTGCACCTCGGTGACGGATTCAACGGATGCGAGCTGAGCTCCGATGGCGTCGGGGTCCAGATTTGCGGGAGCGGCTTCCATGAAGATGCGTCCCGATTCACGCACTAACCCCCATCCGGCCTTGAGCATCAGCGCGGCGACGACGAGGGCGGCGATGGCATCCGCACGGGTGAACCCGGTGAGCCATATGACTGCACCCGCGACGGCGGTGGCGATGAATGCGTACAGGTCGTTGAGGATGTGTTGGAAGGCGCCCTCGACATTGAGGCTGGACCGGTTGGCCTTGCTGATGCACCAGGTGGCCGCCACGTTGACGGCGATTCCCGCGAGGGCGGTGACGAACACAAGCAGCCCCGAGACCTCCGGCGGTGTGATCAGGCGGCGGATACCTTCGTAGATGAAGAAGGCGGCAAGTAGGAACAGCGTGGCGCCGTTGGCCTGTGCCGACAGGATCTCGGCCCGCTTGAGGCCGTAGGTGTAGCTGCCGCGGGCAGGGCGTGCTGCCAATCGGATGGCGATGAGTGCCAACACGATCGATGCCGCATCGGTCAGCATGTGTCCGGCGTCGGAGATCAGGGCCAGTGATTGGGCGATGACGCCGATGACGACCTCTATGGCCATGAATCCGCCGATCAGGACCAAGGCGATGGTCAGCCATTTCCGATCGGCGTTCGCGCTGACACCGTGGCTATGCGAGTGCCCGGATCCGTGCTGGTGTGCGTCCGCTGCCATGTTCACTCCTTCTCATAACTCATGCAAACATATGCATGCTAGCATGTGTAATGACAAACGTTCAGCCCCTGACATGCCCCAAATGTGAGTCGCAGATGCTGTCGACGAAGTGGTTCGGCGTGCGCACCTTCCAATGCACGGGATGCGCCGCAGTGCTCCTGGAGCAGGACAGCCTTCAGCAGTTTGTAGACGGCGCCGCTCGGTTCGGCCCGTCGGCGCATATCGACCAGTCGCCGTCGCAGCCCTATCCACCCGCGCCGCCGCAGCGGGACTACCGCGGCATCATGGGCGGGCTGTTTGGCGGCGGCAGCCATGGCAATCGTCGCCGCGGACACCACTAGCCCTTACCGACCCGCCGAGCGCGCACTTACGCACAGCGTTACTCGTGCAATGCCTGCCTGAGTGCGCGCTCGTTGAGGTGAACTACGGCTTGATGCGGATCTTGTTCGGCGTCCACAATCCGCTGTGCACCGCTGATCCGTATTCGATCTCCGCCGGCTGGGCATCGGCGATGGTGTCGAACTTGCGCAGCGAGCCCCAGTCCCTGCCCCAGTCTTTCGACAGGTAGGTCGGCATCACGTGCGCCCGCAGCAGCAGATCGGTGACACCGAGTAGGCCACCGTTCTCGCCGTCCTGCCAGGTATCGGTGTCCTTGCGCTTCTGGTCGTAGTCCGGGGTGATCCGGAACTCGGGAATCTCGGTAATCCCGTTCCGGTGCAGCATCGGCTGCTGGCACGGGAAGACAAGTCCCACCGTCCAGTCCAGGAGCACAGGCTTTGTCCGACCCACGTACTCCTCCAACGACTTCAGCTCGGGTAGCCGAGGCGGGGCGAAGGCCAACCAGTCGCCCGGGGTCAGCGATCCGTCGACCGCCACGATGCGCACGGCGGTGGCGGTGTCGGGGATATCCGAACGGGCGAAGCGCAGATTGCGCCACGACGGTGCGGGTCCCAGGTCATAGGGCGTGAGGCGGCCGGCCGGTGTGAACGCACCGCCGGACCCAGGTGTGCCGTACTCCAATTGCAATGTCTGGCCGGATAAATCGCCCTTGACGTTCTTGGCGGCGATCGTTCCGGCCGCCGTCACCACGACGAGCGGATGGGCGGTATCGCGTGCCGGCAGCTGGTACCAGTCAGAGGTCACCTTCGCCTGTTGTTGTGGGCCCACTCGATAGGAGCCCACAATCGGTACCCGGGCCGGATCCAGCCCGTACGGCAGTCGCACCGTGGAGCCGTTGACGCCCGGTGTCGTGTTGCGATCCTTGGAATCCCAGTCGTAGTCGGTACCGGGCCGTGAGTCGGTCATTCGGATGGCTTCGGCGACGATCTTGTCGGGGACGCCGTCGGGAGTGAACCCGACCGGGTTCGTACCACCCAGCGGTCCCAGCGGCCCGGCCGGGCCGGGTACCGGCGCCAGCGCACCGGCATTCGGGTCCGGTTCTACCAACACGTCATCGGCCAGCCCACAGCCGCCTGCCAGTTCGCGGATATTGGCCCAGCCGTTGGAGTATGTCGGATACTGCCGAACTACTCCGATCGCCAACGAGCCAATGAACGTCAGCACCATGAACCCGGCGGCCCAGGCCACCGGGGCAGAGGTGATGGACCTCGTCACGCGATTTTCGGTGCGCCCGGGCGAGAAGTGCAGCCAGGCGGCATAGGCCACCGCGAGTGCGAAGAGCGCGAAGAATATTGTGCTGACACTTATTCCGGCGACCTTGGGCATGCTGCTGTTGAACGGGATTCCGAAACTTGAGACGTACCACCAACCGGCCGCACTGGCCCAGCTCAATGCCAGCACGAAGAGCACCGCGGCCACGACCGCCATTCGGTTGCGACTCCAACGCAACACTTGTGGCGATACCAGCACCGTGGCCAAGGCTGCCACGGCCGCACCCAGCGCGGCGAACAGCCCGAAGTGGTGCACCCACTTCGTCGGCGCGAACATCAGGAAGAAGATGGTGCCGAAGACGACGCCCAGCACCCGCCAGGCGGGCCCGCGTGCGACTCCGGGAACACGCTTGCGGCGCAACAGAATGAACATCGCGATGAACAGGCACAGCAGGATCAGCAGGAACCCGAACCGTCGGGATACCGAACCGTCCACGGTCGGCAGGAACAGGTAGTAGTACCGCAGGTTATCGGTGTACCAGGCCTGTGCCGGGCCGATGGCCGTGCGAATTCTGGTGGCTTCCAAGACCGTTGCCAGGGTTTGGTCGGAGAACACCACGGGCAGGATGACCGTTCCGGCGGCCAGCATGGGCGCCACCACCGGCCAGGTGCCCACCTGGCGATGCTTCTTTACGATGATCCGCAGGATGGGCCGGCCACCGGCGAGCAGCGCTGCCACGGCGATCAGTCCCGTCGGCTGTATGCCAAGGGTGAAGGCCGCGGTGATTGTGGCCAGCGCGGCCGGGGTCAGCCGTCTGGAGGTGATGGCCCGCTCGACGAGCACCCAGGTGATCAGCGATCCCACGGCAATCTGGCCTTCGGGGCGCAGACCGTTGTTGAACGGGAACCACGACGCCAGCAGCACGAAGCCGGCGGCCCACGCCGCGGGTTGGCTGCGCGCGACGGCAGGACCCAAGCGGGGCAACACTTCCCGGCTGATCAGCAGCCAGCAGACCAGTGAGGCGATGAGGTCGGGCAGCCGGATCCACAGGCTGATATCACTGACCTTCGTCATGATGGCCAGCAGGTTGTAGTACCAGCCGAACGGGTCCTCGGGGCTACCGAACCAGCGGAAGTAGTTGGCCATGTACCCCGCATGCTCGGCGGTACGGGCCATGCCCATCTGGTAGCCGTCGTCCGATGACCCCGCCCCGATGACGTACCAGACCACCAGGCTGCCCATGATGACGGTATCGGTGAGATCGAACCGTCGCCAGCGGGTGGGGATGATCCGTTGCATGCGATGGCCGTCGGTCTGGTCGATCCGCCACAGCGCCAGCAGCGCGATGATGGTGGAGATGACTGCGCCCACCATCGCAATGAGTTTGAGAAACGTTGGGCTAGAAGAAAATCGGGTGTCGATATGTGCGGTGAGGCTCAGCCCCGCGGGGGCGGGACCGTTGAGCTGGGTGAAGACGCCGACGATCTGTGGACGCAGGTTGGGATCGGGGAACCCGCTGGTGAGCTCCTTGCCGGTTTTTTCATCCGCGTCTCCCCGAAGACCTTCGAACGTTGCGAATGTGCCCTTGTCCGTGGACGTGATGACGATCTGTCGGCAGTCCGGTGAGGCCACCTTGGTGCGCGGAACGCTGGCGATCACGACATTGCGGTCGGTGATGTCGACGCGTTCCTTGGACACCTTGACGAACAGGCCCTGCAGCGCAGCCTCTTTGCCTTCGGGAGGCGCGGTACCCAAGATCACCGCGCCGTTCGCGGGCGCGGAGCGGACCATGTCGCACGGCACCGTCACCGTGACATCCATGGGTGTCTGGGCAATCAGTGGCGCGGTGACGCTGTTCAGCTGACCCTGCTGCGGCCAGTTGAGGGTCGCGGTGGACACCTTGACCGGTAGCAGTGGGATGGAGATGCAGAGCACGAACCCGAGCAGACCGAAAACGGTTGCCGTCCATCGTGCGATATTCAGCTTGCGGGCCTCAGGGGAGACGTCTGTCACGGATTTCTCTGTCATGGCAGGGCTCGAATCGGTCCTTGACGGGTCCAGCCGTTCACGACGACGGTGCCCTCGGTGAGTTGGGCGTTGGGTGCTAGATCAGGCCCGAGGACGGGCACGTATTTCTCGATCGAACCCCAGTCGCGGTACCAGTCGTTACGCAGATAGGTAGGGACCGACGAGGTTCGCAGCAGCGCGGTCGTGAACATGAACGGCCCGCCGTCCTCGGCCGACATCCACATGTTCGACGATGTCGCAACCTGCTTGTGCTCGGGCAGTATCCGGAACTTGGGCAGCTCGGCCACTCCCAGGCGCTCGCCGAACGGCCGCTGGCACGGGAAGTTCTGTGCCACAGCCATGTCCAGCAGTACCGGGGTGTCGGAGCCCAACAGATCCTGGGTGGTCTTGAGGGTGGGGACACGAGGTGGGGTGAATGCGAGCCACTGGTCGCTGGAGAGGTTGGGGTCATCGGCGACGATCCGGACCACGTTGGCCGGCGGAGCGGTCTTCATGGGGAATCGCAGATTGCGCCAGACCTTTTGGGGCCCGATGTCGATGGGCAGATCCTGGCGAACAGCCTTGACCGCACCATCGGGACCCATGGTGCCCCACTCCAGCTTGAGCGGCTGACCATAGTTGATCTCGGGGTTGAAGGTGCCGTCCTGCTGGAATGACCAGATCGCACCGGCAGCCGAGATGACCACCAAAGGCCGATCCGGACTGGGGGGCGGGAGCTGGTACCAGGACGACTTGAGGTGCGCGGCAATCGAGTTCTCGCCGTAGCTGCCCATCACCGGGGTGCGAGCCGGATCGAGGCCAAACGGCAACAGCGCGCTGGAGCCGTTGATTCCGGTAGGGCCGATACCGCCGGTGGTACCGGCCGCGTCGCTCACCTCCATGATCGGCGCGTTCGGTGAGGCATCGGAGTTCACCAGGCCCGGCTTGCCGATGACGGGCAGCGACGTCATGCCGGTATCCACGCCATCGGGGATGAAGCCGACGGGATCCATGCCGCCGAGTGGGCCGTACTTGCCTGCCGCTTGTCCCGGAACCGGTTGCAGTAGACCGTCATTAGCATCTGCTTCGACTAGCACGTCGCGGGCCATGGCACACGGATCGCTACCAGTCAGTGCCAATAGGTTGGCCTTGCCGGTGGTGTAGGTGTCGCTGCGCGCGTAGACACCCTTGGCCATGGACAAGACCTCGAGGATCACCATGATCGCGGCGACGATCATCAGTGGGGTGGAGGCGAGGAGCCGGTTGCGGCGATTGTTCTCGACCTCGGTGTGCCCGGTGTAGTCCAGGCGGAAGTGCTGCCATGCGGCGAGCAGTGCAGTGACGATCGACAAGGCCAGGAACATAGTGGTGACCGGGTGTCCGGCGATAACCGGCTGTTTGTCGAACCACGGCACGCCGTAATTGCCGACGTAGAACCAGCCGTTGATACCGGAGGTCGCCCACGCCAGGATGAACAGCAGCGCCGTCACGTACAGCGTGAGATTGCGTCGAGAATGCAGTCCCACCCGGGCGAAGGTGAAGGCCGCGACAGCGCCGAGGGCGCCGGCCAGTCCGGCGAAGATGCCGAACTGGATGGCCCACTTGGTGGGGGTGAAGGTGAGCAGCAGCAGCCCGATCGCGGTGCTACCGATGAGGCGCCATACCGGCCCGCTGGCCAGGCCGGGCAGCATGCCACGGCGTAGCAGGACCGCCAGTGTGCCGAAAAGGCAGAGCAGCAGGATCAATACCGCGATGCGTCGTGTCAGCGACCCGTCGACGTTGGATTCGACGGTCAGGAAGTAGTAGCGCAGGAACTCCTGGTACCACGCGATCGTCGGGCCGACGACGTACTTGATGCGGGCGGATTCGGCGACGGTGGCCAGGGTCTGGTCCCGGAACGTGAAGGCCAGCACGCCCGCGACCGATGCCGCCAGCACCGCGATCGGGGTGAACCGTCCGTATCGCAGGCGCCGCGCGGCGACGACTTGGGCGATGGCGCGTCCACCCGCGAGCAGTGGCCCGAGCGCGATGAGCCCCTGGGGGGCGACGGTCGCGGTGAGGAGCGCGGCGACGATCGCCAGTGCGGCGGGGGATAGGCGGCGGGTCGCGATAGAGCGCTCCACCAGAATCCAGGCGATCACGGTGCCGAACACGATGATCGGTTCGGGCCGTAAGCCGTTGTTGAAGGGGAGCCAGGCGGCGAGGAAGACCAGTGCTGCGGTCCACACGGCGGTCCGGCTCGCGGCGAGCTGCCCACCGAGCCCGGGCAGCATCTTCTTGCGCAGGATGTACCAGGTGCCGATGCCTGCCAGGGTTGCGGGCACCCGCATCCAGACGCCGACCGTGCTCACCTGCGTGAGCCAGTTCAAAAGGGTTGCGTACCAATCGAATGGGGACGCGGTAGCGCCGAAGTAGCGGTAGTACTCGGTGACGTAACCGGCCTGGTCCGCCACTCTGGCCTCGGTGAGGATGTTGCCGTCGTCGGAGGTGATGGCGCCGATGACATGCCAAAGAAGCAGTGTGCCAATGACTCCGATATCGGCGACCCCAGTAGTCAGCAGGGTCGCGCGGTCGGGCAGACGGAATGAAAGCCGAGCGGGCCGACGTCCGCCGCGCTCCAGCGTGGCCAGCGCTCCGATCGCGACCGCCACCGCGGCGATACCGAGCAGCATGGCCGCCAGCTTCAGTGCGGTCGGGCTGGTGATGAACCGGGTGTCGATCACCACGTGGGCGGTCGGTCCGCCCGCTGCGGGGACCTTGAGGTCGGTGAACAGGCCGGTCACCTGAGGCTTGTTCTCGATGGACAGGGTCCCGGTGGCATTGGGGAGTCCGGCGAAGTTCGCGCCCACGCCGGTGGCGTTGGCCCAGATGTCCAACGTGGTGCAGCCGCCGGACTCCACTGCCTTGCGCGGGGCGACAGTCGCGACGTTATCGCGGAAGGCGACTACCACCAGGTCCGATGTCGCGCGGACGAACAATGCGTGCCTGCTCGCCTCGAACCCACCGTCGGGGCTGGTGGAAAGCACGACGCCACCGTTGGCGGGCAGTGTCGCGATGGCGGTGCATGGAATGTGCGCCTCGAAGGACAGCGGCGCGCCCGACACCAACGGTGCGGTGATGCCGGTGATGTTCCCATCGGCCGTGGCGCCCTGTGGCCAGGTGATCTCGGCGGTGGATTGACGGACCGGCAGCAGTGGGACGAGCACGCACAGCAGCACACCGATGGTGGCCGCGGCCAATGAGATCAGACGTGCCCGCTGGGCTGCACCTGCTGTCCCGCTTCTCGACGATAGGGATTCAGACGGCAATGGCACGAGGGCGATGGTATGTGACGAAGCTTCAGGCACCTGAATGCAGCGCGGCCGATTGGCCGGATTGAGACATCGCAACCCGATACCAATCGATACATCAGCGAAAGTATCGAAAAGTATCCGGGATGTCGTACCCGCCTGATACCTATTGATACAGCCCCATGAAGTATCAAGTGAGGATTCGGTATGCAACCCAGCCCGTACACACCCGGCCAGGTGGCACGTGAGGTGGTTGGTCGCGCCGAACAGCTTGCCGAGATCGGCGAGCGACTGATGTACATGGCCGAGCTCGGCCGGCTGATCGGGCGCATCCGTGTCGACACCGGCCCGCGCGGTGTGGGAAAGACCTCACTGTTGCGTGAGGTCCAGCGTGATGCCGAGGCTCGCGGGGTGGCGACGGTGTGGGTCACCGCCGGGGGCGACGAGCCGCTCGCGCAGGCCATCGCGACCCAGATCCGTGCGCGCGTCGCAGGGTGGAAGAAGAAGTCACGCGGCCGACTGCTGCGCGCCATTGATCAGGTGAGCATCACCGCGGGCGTGCCCGGTGTGGCCCAGGTCGGCGCGACTGTCAAACCGGCATTGGGCACGGCTGGGTCTGAGGGGTCAGCGGGGTCATTGTCAGAGCCGTCGTTCAAGGAACTGATCATCGAGACCGCCAACGCGGCGCGCGAGGAGGGACACCGCGGTCTGGTGCTGCTGATCGACGAAGTCCAGGACGCCGACCGGCAAGGGCTGCGCACCCTGGCCGTCACCTGGCAGGACCTGCAGGCCGAAGCCGATACCCTGCCCGTCGGGGTCTTTGCAGCGGGTCTGCCACAGACGCCGGAGATCATCAGTGCCGCGGCGACATTCAGTGAGCGGTTCGCCTACCGCACGCTGCATCGCCTCGGCCCCGACGCGTCTCGGGTGGCGCTCGTCAAACCCGCCGGCGAGATCGGAGTCACCTGGGCGGAGGACGCGCTCGATGCCGTCATCGCGCAGACGAACGGGTATCCGCACACCCTGCAGCTGTATGCGGACGCCGCATGGGCGCGCGCCGGCTATCCGGATCCGGGCGGCCAGATCCGGAAAGCCGATGTCGAGCACGCGGCCGGCCGGGTCGCCGAAGACATGGACGCTCTCTTTCGTGCGCGCTGGAACAACGCGACTCCGGTGCAGCGAAGATTTATGGCCGCGATGGCGCAGTCACTGACCGATCAGCGGTTGGCCGGCCGGTCAGATATCGCCGCCGTCATGGGCCGGGATTCGCGGGCGATCAGTGCCGCCCGCGCAGGCCTCATCGATAAGGGCTTCATCGCCGTCGCGGGCCATGGGGTCCTGGAGTTCACCATTCCTGGATTCGCGGAATTCGTTCGTGCACAAGAGGACTGATTTTGCGAAACGTGCCGAAACCGTAGTCTCGGCACGCTATCCGTTATGAGGTGATTTCTCCCGGATCGCGCCCGAGCGTTCGCATTTCGGATCGACCTTGACGGGGTGATGGGGGCAGGGCTCGTCGTCATCGGGTTTCCCGTGCGTCGGAAGGGTCGTCACCAGGTACGACACCATGGATACGGTCACCAAGAATTGCCAAGCGATTTGTCGCAGCATCGCCGCACCTTCCTCTGGGATCTCTTAATGACAACCCCAATTGAAGTCGGCGAGACTGCTACTGGCTTCCGATAAGTTGCCAGTTCCTATCGAGAATCAGCCAACGGCCCTGTCTCGGCCGGCGGATGTTAACGACTCTTGCGCAGCGGTCCGGGCGTCCAGAGCCCGCTGTGCACAGCGGTTCCGAGCTGCAGCTGTGCCTCGGTGGCGTTCTTGTAGTACGGCGTGAACTTCTGCAGCGCACCCCAGTCGCGGAACCAGTCGTTCTTCAGATAGGTCGGCACCGGGGTCGCCTTCAGTAGCAGCTCGGTGATACCCAGCGGGCCGCCACCGAGGTAGTCCATCACCGGCGAGTTCGCCTCCGCGCCAAAGCGGTCGGGGAGAATGCGCCATTTTGGAATCTCGATGACTCCGTTCTTGTGATCGAATGGCCGCTGGCATGGGAAGGCAAGCCCGACGAGCCAATCTAGAAACACTGGTTCGGAGCCCACGACTTCCTGCAGTGAGCGCAGCGACGGAACCCGGGGTGGGGTAACCGCTATCCAGTGTTGTGGCGCCAAGTCCTCGTCGGCGACCAGCAGCCGGATTCGGGTGGCGTCCGTCGGGATGGCATCGCGGGACATTCGTACGTTTCGCCAGGCCGGGGCCGGACCAAGGTCGGCAAACGAAATGGCGCCCTTGACCTTCCCGTCCTCGCCGGCGAACTGCACCTGAAGCTCGTACGGGTCGAACCGGCCTGCGGCCGACAGCACGATCAGCGGCTTAGTAGCGTCCTTGGGGGGCAGTCGGTACCACGCTGACTGCAACCGAGCCGAACGCTGACTGCCAATCTGATAGCTGCCCATCACCGGTGTGGTCTCGGGTTTGAGGTCGAAGGGCAGGCGCGCCCGCGATCCGTTGACACCGGCGACCACGGTGGTGCCGCCCTCGGTGCCTTCTTGGCTCCCTGGGGTGTTGCCACCCTTGTCGCGTTCGACGAAGCTATCGGAGCCCTGTGGGTTGTTCTCCTCATCGGCCGATACATCCGACGGAATTCCGTTGGGATCGAACAGAATGTTGGTATCGGCGGCTAGTGCCTGCCCGATCGGGGCATCGATTGGCTGCAACATTCCGGCGTTGGGGTCCTCCTCAACCAGTACATCGTTGGCCAACCCGCAGCCGTGTCCACGCAGCGCGTCGAGGTTGGAACGTCCGACCGACCAGGCGGGATACTGATTGACCATGCCCGCGGTCAGCGAGAAGACCGACCAGATCACAACGATCCAGGTGCCTACGGCCAGAGGAGATTCGGCGATGCGGGCCAATACCGGAGGTACGGGCGTGCTGCCCGGGTGATCGCGGCCCGTGAAATGTATCCACGCCGCGATCAACAGGGCGAGCACCGAGAGCCCGAAGAACACGGTGCTGATGCCGAAATGCCACTGCGGGAAGGAATTTGACCACGGAACCCCGAAATTGGAGACGTACCACCAGCCGTTCACGCTGGAGAACGACAGCGAGAGGACGAAGAGCACGATCGCGGCGTACAGCGTGCGGTTGCGTGGCGAGCGCATGGCTGCCGCGGTGACCGCCACCGCGGCCAGTGCGCCCAGCGAGCCGGCCAGGCCGGCGAACACCCCGAAGTGGTGGGTCCACTTGGTGGGGGTGAACATGATCGCGATGAACGAGATCAGGGTGATGCCGATGATCCGTCGGCTGGGTCCACTCGCGGTGCCGGGAATTTTGTTCTTGCGCAATGTCATTGCCACGGCTACGCCGAGCGCGGTGATGAGGGCCAGCACCGGGAACCGCCGGGAGATGGCGCCGTCGGTGGTGGGCAGGAACAGCCGCTCGTAGCGGACGTGCTCGTCGAACCAGTTCAATGACGGGCCGACGGCCGACTTGAGCGCATTGGCCTGGATCTCCCCGATGAGGGTCTGATCGCGGAAGATGACGATCAGCGTCACCAGTCCGGCCGCCAGGATCGGTGCGAGCAATGCGGCGTAGCCGAATCGTTTGGCGCGCTTGGCCACGATGGTGCGCAGCGGCCCGATCGCAACCAGCAGCGCACCGATCGACGCGATACCTGTCGGACCGGAGAACAAGGTCAGCGCCCCGATGATGCAGGCCGCGGCTGCGGGCAGCAGCCTGTTGGTGGCGATTGTTCGCTCGACCGAGCACCATGTCAGCAGGATGCCGAGGGCGATGATCGGTTCGGGCCGTAGGCCGTTGTTGAACGGCAGCCAGAACGCCAGGAACATCGCGGCCGCCGTCCAGGGCACCACGAGATTGGTGCGGGCGGCGTGGCCCAGCCGGGGAATCACCTCGCGACTGATGACTGCCCAGCACAGCAGGCCCATGACCAGGGTGGGCAGCCGCATCCAGACGCTGGAGGTGCTGATATGTGCCCAGATGGTCAGCAGGTCGTAGTACCAGCCGAACGGTGATTCGGGTGTGCCGAACCAGCGGTAATAGTTGGCCATGTAGCCCGAGTGCTCTGACACGCGGGCCATGGTGAGGATGTAGCCGTCGTCGGAGGTGTTGGCGCCGACGAAATGCCACCACACCAGCACCGCCCCGACGAGCGCGTCCAGCGGGCGCGGTTTCCACCAGCCCTCGGGCAGGAAGCGCTTGTGCCTGCGCCCGTCTGCCGCATCGAGAGTGTGTAGGGCGACCAGCGAGACGGCGGTCAGCAGGACACCCAGGATCATCGCGATGAACTTGATGAACGTGGGAGAGCTGCTGTACCGGGTATCGATGGTGGCGGAGAGTTTCAGGCCTTCGGGAGCGGGTCCGGAAAGGTCGGTGAAGACGCCGACGATCTGCGGTCGGAAGTCATAACCACCGCGTTCCCCGGCGCGGGGCTGCCCGGGTTGGGCATCCTTGGGCCCCTGGGTGAGGCCGACGAACTTCCCGGTGACCTTGTCTGAGTGTGCGGTTACTTCGAGTCGCTGGCAGTTGGGGCCGGTGACCTCGGAGATCGGCGCCGTCACCACCGGCACGTTGCGCACGATCACCACGAGGTCGCCGCCCGTGCGCTGGATCAGCATGCCGCGGTCGACGGCATTGGGTGCCTGCTTGGGCACGGTAGAGAGCAGCACGCTGTTGTGTCCGTCGAGCCCCTTGGCTGCCGCACAGGGCACCGTGATGGTGAGGTCGGTGGCGACGTATCCGATGAGGGGGGCGTCGACGCTTGCGAGGGTGCCGTTCTGCGGCCAGTTCAGCTGCGCTGTGTCCTGCTGAACGGGAAGCAATGGAGTGGCGATGGCCAGCAGTGCACCCAGGAAGCCGGTGACGATAGCGGTCAGCCGGGCCCTGCGGTATTCGCCGTCGCCGTTGTTGGCGACCTTCTCCGTCGCGTTTCCCTGAACCGTCACGGAGGAAGATGTTAGTTGGCGTGCGATGAGCCGCTTGCGTGAAGAGCCTTAAGCGTGCGGTGGAACCCGCACAACCAGGACGAAGGGCCCGATGGTCCGCACGGTGAACCGCGGGTCAGCGAACAACTGCTTGTTCAACGTGACGGTGTATCGCTTCACATTCGGCTGGTTGGGGTAGACATCCTTGGCAAGCCGCAGGGAGTAGTTGTCACCGGACTGGCGCATCAGAAAGACGGTCGGGGACCGCCAGGGCAGCGCATCGAGCGCGCGGACCATCTCGTCGGCCGTGTGCAGGTCTTCCCAGCCCTTGATTGCCGCCGCGCGCTTGTCGAACTGTGCCAGTGGGTTCGCGTAGTGCGGGGTGAGGCCCTGGAATCCGTAGTAGGGATAGAACGCCAGGAAGCTGTAGTCGGCGGTGAGCACCACGGTCTCATCGCGCGGTTGGCCGGTGATCTCGGTGATGGCCTTGTCGATGGCGGCGTAGTGACTTTCTGGGCCGGGCGGACGGCGGTCGGCGCGTTGTCCGGTGCCGTCGGTGTCGGCGTAGGCGATGACGATGTCCGAACGCAGTACATCGGGTATGTCCTGGCTGAATGCCAGTGCACCGGCCAGACCGATGGCGGTCGCCACGAGCGTCGCGGCCTTGGTGCGCTGGGCGGCCCAGGCGGCCACCTCGATGAAGGCGAACACGCCCGCGGCGGTGAGCAGCACGGTGAGGGTGGGCACGAGCCGGAAGGACAGCAGGGTGGTCTTGGCGAGGGTGGCGAGCATGGACAGCAGCGACCACAGATAGACGGATACCACGCCGATCGCGAGCGCCCCGGCACGTACCGAGGTCCGTGCCCGCACCACCAGCCACACCGTCCCGATCAGGCACAGACCACCAAGCATGGTGGGCTGCAGCATGGGGAAGGACAGCTCGGCGCCGTCATTGGGCAGGTAATGCTGCGCCGATGCCGCGTTCTCCGGCGAATCACGCAGTGCGGCAAGCAGGTAGGGTCCCCAGAACACCAGGGCGATGACGATTGCGATGCCGATGATGGCTAGCCAGCGCAGCAGCGGTTCCCGGATGGCCCGCCAGCCGTCCCGCCGCCATCGGGTTATCGCGACGACCTTGGCCACGACGGTGATGGTCAGCCCCGCGTACCCGAATAGCAGTGTGTAGGCCAGCGCCGAGAAGCCTAGGAACACGCCCGTCCCGATCACCGCCATCCAGCCGGCACTCCCGGTCGCGCGCAGCGCGCTGTAGCCCAGCACCAGCACGGGTGGCAGCAGCACAGTCACGATCGCGCCGTACGGTTCGGTGGAAGTGAGCGCCAGTGTGACGGCCGCGGTCGCGGTGGTCACGATGAGCGCGTACTCAAAGCGAATCATCTTGTTCCACAGGACGAATGCCGCACATACCGCAATGGCCAGCGATGCGATGGCCCATGGCTTGTACATCTCCCAGCCGGTGGTTCCGGTGAGTGCCGCGATGCGCCCACCGATCCAGAACCAGCCGGCCGGATAGAACGGTGGCATATCCGAATAGGTCATATCGTGCAGCGCGGGCGCATCGGTGAACCGCGTCAGATACTCGGTGCGGAATTGCTGGTCCACCGAGATTCCGAACAGGTAGAGCTTGGTGGCGCCCAGCGGCATACCGAGAGTCACCACGGTGAACACCGAAAGAAAGAGCAGGGAAAGCACTTTCGCGAGCAGCTCGCGGCCCGACCGCCAGGCGAGGCCCGCTAGCAGCAGCCCGGCGATGGCCCCGAACTGGCCGACCGTGGTCAGGGCGTGCAGTTGGTTGGAAGACCCGAAGGCCGGCCACTCCACCCGCGCAATCGCCATGAGCGCGACGGCACTGACCGAGGTGGCCATGACAACAGCGAGCGTCAGGTCTTTGATGGTGTCCAGCACATGCCGACGTGACTTCAATGCCATCTGGGCTGTCATTTCGACGGGGTTACACGGGCAACTTGCGGAAAATGGGGCGCGGAACGTGGCGCAGCACGGACATCACATAGCGCCACTGGCCCGGCGCCCAGATCAGGTCCTTGCCCGCGGCGGCCGACGCCACCACCAGCTCGGCGATCTCCTCCTTGTCGACCGTGAACGGCGCCTCCTTGGCGCCGGTGGCCTTCCAATGCTCGATCGTCGTGGTGGTGCGCACCTGACCCGGCCGTACCACCAGCACGCGTACACCGAACTCGCGCAGCGCTTCTCCGAGGCCCTGGTAGAAGCCGTCGAGCCCGGCCTTGGTGGAGCCGTAGACGAAATTGGAGCGGCGCACCCGCTCACCGGCAACCGAGGACATCGCGATGATCTGGCCGAAGCCCTGCGCCTTCATCCGCTGGCCGATGAGCACCCCGACGGAGACCGCGGCGGTGTAGTTGACCTGTGCGCTCAGTACCGCCTTGGCCTGGTCCTGCCAGAGCTCTTCGGCATCCCCGAGAATGCCGAAGGCGACAATCGCGACGTCCACATCGCCCTGCGCCCAAGCGGATTCGATGAGTGTCGGGTGGGTCTTGGTATCGACGGCATCAAAATCCAGATACTCGACCGATTTGGCTCCTGCGGCCTTGATCTGCTCGATGGCCGCCTCGCGCTTAGGAGCGTTCGGTAGGTCGGCCAGGATTACCCGTGCCTTGGCGTTCTTGAGGTAGCGCTCGACGATGGCCAGGCCGATCTCCGAGGTGCCACCCAGCAGCAGGATGGTCTGCGGGTTTCCGGTTGCGTCAATCATGTTGTCAGTCCTTGTGGTATTCCAGCGTGAAAAATCAGAGCAGTTCGAGTCGGCGGGCCATATCGGAGGCGAACACGCCCTGGGGGTCGGCCTTGCGTCGGGTGGCGATCCACTCGTCGACGCGCGGGTACATCTTGTGGAACTTCTCTGCGTTCACCCGCGAATCCTTGGCGGTATAGACCCGTCCGCCGAACTCCATCGCGCGCTCGTCGAGCTCGTTGAGGAACTCGTTGACACCGGGCTTGTTGGGGAAGTCCATGGCGACATTCCAGCCCTTCATCGGGAAGCTCAGCGGCGCCTTGTTTCCCGGACCGAAGAGCTTGAAGACATTGAGTGCCGAGTAGTGACCCTGGGTCTGGATCCACCGGATGATGCCCTTGAACTCGTCAAGTGCGTCGGGCGGTACCAGGAACTGATGCTGCGCGAAACCTGCTGGGCCATAGGCGTATTGCCAGCCAGTCGTGATGTCCAGCATGTGGTAGAACTGCGTCAGGTTGACGATCTTGCCCTGGTAGTTCCCACTCATCCGGTAGAACGCCTCGCCGACCATGCTCAGCGACAGCTTGTTCATGACGCTGACCGGGAAGAGATCGGGGAAGCCCGGCAGCTGTGGCGCGCTGAACCGCAACGGGTCTTTCGCCAGCTTCGGCGGCAGCTGGTCCACTCTGGCCAGGCGGCCGCGGCTGACGGCTGCGCGGCCCAGCTTGGGCGGCGGGTTGATCAGATCGAACCAGGCACTGGAATAGGTGTAGTTATCCTCGCTGCCGTCCTGGTGCACGGCGACGGTCTCGTCCAGGTCCGCGGTGGCGATCCCGTCGGCGATGAAATAGGCGCTCTCGGTGCGCGTCATGGCGATCCGGGCCCGAACCACGATGCCGGTCAAGCCGTTTCCGCCGACCGTGGCCCAGAAGAGCTCGCCATCGGGGCCGTCCGGGGCGATGGTGCGCACCTCGCCGTCGGCCATCAGCAGATCGAGGGACAGCACGTGGTTTCCGAAGCTGCCCGCGCTGTGGTGGTTCTTGCCGTGGATATCCGAGCCGATGGCGCCGCCGATGGTCACCTGCCGGGTGCCGGGTAGCACCGGCACCCACAGACCGAAGGGCAGCGCGGCCTTCATCAGCTGGTCCAGGCTCACGCCCGCGTCCACATCGGCGATCGCGGTATCCGCGCTGATCGAATGCACGGTGTTGAGCGGGGTCATGTCGACGACGATGCCGCCGCCGTTGCAGGCGTGGTCGCCGTAGGAGCGGCCCAGACCGCGCGCGACGATACCGCGGCGCAGATAGCTGGGACTGCCGGAGCCGGCGTCGGCGACCTGGCGTACCGCTTCGGCAATGACGGCGACGTCGGGGGTGGAGAGCACCTGCGCCACGGTCGGGGCGGTGCGGCCGAACCCGGTCAGCGTGCGCGGAGTGAGGGGTAGCGCGGACTTCGGAGTTGTCATCGTTGATTGAGCGTAGCGGCTCACCGTATCCGGAAGATCACAGCGCGCTGCACGATGAAATTGATGACTGTTGCCGTCCCCTGTGCGATGACAAAAGCCACTGGCACTCGCCAGGGTTTGTCCTCAAACTGCATGTAGAACAGGTAGTTGATGCCGACCTGGACGGCGTACGTCAGACCGTAGAGCGCCATTACCGCGATGAATTTGGCTCGGTTCGGTTCGGCCTGGAACGTCCAGCGCCGGTTGATCAGGTAGGCCGTGGTGGTTCCCGCGACAAAGCTGATGGATTTGGCGATATTGACCTGCAGGCCGAAGTGCAGCAGCAGTACATATAGTCCGAAGTCGACGATGGCCGAGAGTCCGCCGGTGATGACGAAACGGGTGGCTTGAGTGGTCAGCGACAGCGGCGCCGGTGCTGGGCTCGACACCGCGTCGGACTTCGGGGCATCCTGCACGCGGCAGAGCCTATGCCACCGGTCACTGCGCGCCGCAGCGTGCGTGTGTAAGGTCGCGGCAGATTCTGTAGCTGGATTGCTGGAACATTGATGCGTTGAGGGGAAGCTATGACGACTCCAGAGCACGGAAAGCACGAACGGGCCGAGGGCGAGGGCGTCGATCCACTGATCGATCTGTCACGTGATCCGAACCCCGGAGTCGCCGATCACGCCAAGGACGACGAGTAACGCGTCTTCGCGTCCTCCGAGTTTGAGCGCCTGTGCTCACACTCGTTGCGCTACGAACGTCTCGATTTCGCTGACCATGAGCTCGGGTTGGTCCTCGCTGACAAAGGCGTAGCTGTCTGGGACCTCGACGAGTTTTGCGTCGGGCAGTAGCTGCGCCCAGCGTTCCGCGTGCGCGAACGGGAAGAACGGCAGCTTGCGTGGCCAGAGCAGCAGGACCGGTTTCTCGAAGGTCCGCAGCGTCTCGGCGGCGTCCAGTGTGTCGTGGTAGTCGATTCGGCTGAGAAAGGCGCGTACATCGCGTCGGACCGCCTTGTCCTGTAGCAGGGGGCCTACCCACTCACCCAGCACTTCGTCGGGAATCGAGTGTTTGGCGAGGGTCTTTCCGAGGGCACGTTGCGCGAATCTGAACGTGAACGGACGCAGCACGAAGTCGGTACCGGGAACGCGCGCCCAGTATTGGAAGATGCGAATCGATTTCGGCAGGAAGTTGTCGAAGGAATCGCAGGGCGTCAGCACCACCCGGCCAATCCGGTCGCAGCCGCCGGCCAACAAAAGCTGGGTGATCGCCCCGCCTGTATCGGTGGCGACCACGGTGACGTCATCGAGATCGAGCCTCTCCATCAGCTCGCGAATCAGCCCCGCGACTGCGTGTGGGCTTAGGTTGGCGTCGGGGTTCATCGGAGTCCGGTGTGCGCCGAGCGGCAAGTCCGGCGCGATGCAGCGGAAGCGCTCGCTGAGTGGATCGATCACCTTCCGCCACATGGTGCCGGTGACGAAGAGCCCGTGCACGAAGACGATCGGTGGACCGTCCCCGCTATCGCGGTAGTGGATGGCGCCGGCGCTGGATTCGAAAGTAGGCATACCTCGACGATCGCCCTGACCTGCTGCCATCGCGAGACATGGCACTGCCAGTCGGTGCCATCCGGGGGCGGACAGACCTTTAGAGGCCCGTGGCCGCCAGCACGCCGCATAGCGCGTCGACGGCGGGCGCGAAACCGTGGTCGGCCGGGGTGCCGAAGCTGACCACCACCCCGTCCGGGTCGGGGATATGCGGGCCGGCGAGTGGATGGCGCAGCCGCGACAGTCCGGCCAGCGCCACTCCTGCCGCACCGGCGCGGTACAAAACGTCGGGCTCCGCGCCGTCGGGCAGCGTCAGCAGTAGGTGTAATCCGGCCGATAGTCCGCGGACGCCGACGTCATAGTCCGCCAGCCGCTCGACGAGCAGGTCGCGTCTTCGTCGGTACCGGCTGCGCATGCGCCGGATATGCCGGTCGTAGTGTCCGTTGGCGATGAAGTCCGCCATGGTCAGCTGCGAGATGGCGTCGACGTACCACTGCGCCCCACCCGCGGCCGCCACCACCGCGTCCACCAGCTCAGGTGGCAGCACCATCCATCCCAGCCGCAATGCGGGTGCCAGGCTCTTACTCGCCGAACCGAGATACACGACGTGGTCGGGATCCAGGCTCTGTAGCGCGCCGACGGGCTGACGGTCGTAGCGGAACTCGCCGTCGTAGTCGTCCTCCAGGACGTAAGAGTCGGTGCGGCGCGCCCAATCCACCACCGCGGTGCGCCGCGACGGGTGCAGTGGCAGCCCGTGTGGGAAGTGATGGGCGGGGGTGATCAGGGCCGCGCGCGCGTCGAGGGTGTCCAAATCACTGACGACGGCGCCCTCTTCGTCGAAGCCGATCGGTGTGCTGGAGCCACCCGCGGTGTCTATACAGTCACGAAAGATGAAGAGTCCGTACGCTTCTACGGCGATCGGCCGGGTAAGCCCGTATATCCGGGTGAGGATTTCCACGGCGTGCCGGGTGCCCGCACAGATGAAGACCGAATCTGGGGTAGTTCGCACACCGCGTACTCGGGCCACGTATTCGGCGACGGCGGAACGCAATTCGGGCCGACCGCGCGGATCGCCCATGCGCAGGGCCTCATTGGGCGCGTTGCTCAGCGCGCGGCGGACGGAGGCGAGCCAGTCCGCCCGGGGGAAGGCCGTGACGTCCCCGGACCCAGGCATGAGGTTGTGCGGTGGGGGGGAGCCCGCCCCACGCGGCCGCGGTGGCAGCTGGTCTTGGCCACGACCGACCACGCGGGTACCGGAGCCCTGTCGCGATTCGAGCCAGCCCTCGGCGACGAGTTCTGCGTAGGCCTCCGCGACGGTGTTCCGCGCCAGGCCTAGGTCACTGGCGAGGGTTCGGGAGGGCGGCAGCATCGCCCCCACCGTCAGGCGCCCGGACCTGACGGCCTCGCGTAGCGCGGAGATCAGCAGGTCACGTACGCCCCGGGCCCCCGGAGTGATGGCGTGGCGCAGGTCGAGATGCAGGTCGTGGCTGAGGGGACGCGGCTCTGTTGTTCCCAAATTGGCCCACGAACTCATGCCTGAATTGAACCATGAGAATGGGTCTTTCCGGTTCTAGAGTTGATGACATGACAAACACACTTGGACACACACTGACGACTCCCCGCCTCCGCATGGAGAAGGTCTCGCCCGAGGTTTACGAGGCCGTGATGGCGCTGAGCATCGCCTCGGCCAAGGATGTCGATCCCGGCCTCGCCGAGCTCATCAAGATCCGTGCCTCTCAGCTCAACCACTGTGCGTTCTGTCTCGATATGCACACTCACGATGCCCGCAAGAACGGTGAGACCGAGCAGCGCATCTATCTACTGAACGCCTGGGCCGAGGCCGGCGATATCTACACCGAGCGGGAGAAGGCCGTGTTGGCCCTCACCGAAGAGGCAACCGTGCTTTCCGCTGGTGAGCACGTGTCCGATGCCACCTACGCCCGCGCCGCCGCGGTGTTCACCGAACGCGAGCTGGGACAGATCATCGGGATGATCCTGACGATCAACGCGTGGAATCGCATCGCTGTCACTACCCGCAACGCACCTCCACGCCGTGGCTAGATTTGCCACATTCTTTGTCGTCGGCGTGACAGAAGCGTGATCGTTTCGTAATCTAGCCCTGTGATCTTGGCGAGATGGCGTGCAAAGCACGGGGAGAAGAGGCCCGCGATGCCGACCTCTCGCGTCGCGGGCCTCAGCCTGTCTCTCGTTGCCGGAGCCGCGGCTATGGGGATCGTGAGCGAAGTCGGACCGCACGATGTGCAGCTTCCGATCAAGCCCGAACAACACGCCATTGCGCTTATTACCGACCTGCCACGTGCACAGCGGGACCGGCGTTTCATCTCGGGCGAGGCGTTGGCGATGGAGGCCAGGGCCAAGGCCATCAAGCCATGCTCATCGGTGCTGGCTGGTGCGCAGCCCGCCGTCGCCCAGGCGGGTAACGCCCTCAAGACGATGTTCGGCATCTCCAATATCGGTGGCTCGAGTGGTCGGGGTGGTGGCGGCGACCACGGCCGCGGTCTGGCCCTGGATTTCATGACGAACTCCAACACGACCGGGACGGCACTCGCGAACTTTGTTCTCGCCAACCGTGAGCGGCTGGGGGTGACGTACGTGATCTGGCAGCAGCGGTACAACGACGGCAACGGCTGGTCGATGATGGAGAACCGCGGCAGCGCCACGGCCAATCACTACGACCACGTGCATGTGTCGTTCCGGGCGGGTGCTCAGGTCGCTGTCAGCTGCTGACCTCAGCGATCGATACCGCCGGCGGTCCGCCGCGGATATGTTGAATGGCATGGGTTTCTTGCCTTCTCGGAATTCTCTCCGTGGTCTGCGGCAGATCGGTGCTGGTCTAGGCACGCTCGACCGTGAGGTGTTCGACGCGGTCGCGGAGTCCCCGAGCCCGCTGCTGGACACGGTCATGCCGCGGCTCACGCGCGCCGCGGACCATTCCAAGCTCTGGATCGGGATCGGTGCCGGGCTGGCGATATTCGGCAAGCCGGCGATGCAGCGCGGTGCCACGCGTGGGCTGCTGTCCTTGGCGATGACAAGCGCGGTCACCAATCAGGTGGCCAAACGGCTGAGACGGCGTACGCGGCCGGACCATATGTCGGTGCCGCTCGTGCGTCGCAGCCGACGGCTACCCACGTCTTCGTCGCTGCCCTCGGGCCATTCGGCGAGCGCCGCGGCCTTCGCGGTGGGGGCGGGGCTCGAGAGCCCGCCGCTAGGCCTGGGACTCGCGCTGCTGGCCGGGCTGGTCGGCCTGTCCCGGGTGGCTACCGGCGTCCACTACCCCGGCGATGTGTTCGCGGGATTCGGGATTGGTGCCGGGATAGCGGTCTTGGGTGCCCGGGTGGTGCCGCCGATTACGCAGACGGCGGTACCAGCGGCGGACCCGCTGCGGGTGGATACCGCCCCGCGTCCCGACGGCGCGGGCGTCGTGTTGGTGGTCAACCCGGCCTCCGGTGACGGGACCGGGCAGCGGATTCTGGATCAGGTACGAAAAGCATTGCCCCGTACCGAAATCGTCGAACTGAACAAGGGTGACGACGTGATCGAGGTGATGCGCAGTGCGGCGCGCCGGGCCGAGGTGCTGGCGGTGGGCGGCGGTGACGGCACGGTGGCATGTGCCGCAGGTGTGGCGGCGGAGACCGATACACCGCTGGCCGTCTTTCCCGGCGGCACGTTCAACCACTTCGCCAAGGACATCGGCTGCGAGAGCGTGGTCAAGACGGTCGATGCCATCCGCCGGGGTAGCGCCAGCCGCGTCGATCTGGTCTACCTGAACGAGAGCCAGGTGGTGATCAACACCGCCAGCATCGGCTCCTATCCGAAGTTCGTGCAGATCCGCGAGAAGCTCGAACGTCGGATAGGCAAGCCGCTGGCCAGTGTGTACGCGATGTTGCACATCGCGCGCCGCGATCATCCGGTGCGTATCCGCTTCGATAACAAGACCGTCCAGACATCGCTCTTCTTCCTGGGCAATTCGGCTTATCTGCCATCGGGTTTCGCCCCTTCGGTGCGGCCTCGTCTCGATGACGGCCTCATCGACGTGCGCATCCTGGAAACCGGGCGCAAGTTCAGCAGTGTGCGGATCCTGACGGCACTGGTGCTGGGGCGGCTACCGCGCAGCCCGCTCTACCACGAGCTGCAGGTGCCCGAGTTTTCCTTCACCGCGGTGGACGGCCCGACTGTGCTCGCACGTGACGGCGAGGCGGGGGACACGTACACGGATGCCAGTTTCAAGGTTCGTTACCGGGCGTTGAGTGTGCTCCGCCCGCTGCCCTGAGGGGCCACGGTGGCAGCACCAGCAGACAGGCCACGAAGTACGCGTAGCCCAGTGCCCATCCCGCCACCACATCTGAGGGGTGGTGGACGTTCAGCAGAACTCGACCGACACCGATCGCGAGAATCAGTACCGTGCCGAGCATCCCGCCCCAGAGGCGTAGCGTGGCACCTGCTTTCGGCATGAACACGGCTAGCAGCGCAAGCACACTGACAACTGTGCCGACGGCATGTCCGGAGGGGAAGGACGATGCGTAGGCGCCGACCAGAGCGGTTTCCGGGCGCGGCCGATTCACCAGCAGCTTGGCCAGTTCGGTGACCACCGCGCTGAGTTCCACGGTGAGCACCAGGAACACGGCCACTCGCGGCTGGCGTCGTACCAGGAGCACGATGACAACCACCGCGACGGCGAGCCGGAATGCGGTGGGGCCCAAGACGGTGCAGAACACGTCCCACGCGGTGACCCAGCCGGGATGGGCGACGCCGTACTCGTGTGCGGGATCCAGCGCCGCGGCATCGAGCCCAGCGAGCCAGCTCCACTGCCGCACATAGCCCAGCCACAGCAGTGCGTATATAAGGAGGGCTGCGCCGGCGGATACCGGCAGCCAACGGGAATCCTGGCCGGTGGTCCTCGGCATGCTCATACCCAGTACGGAACCCTGGCGCGGTATTGGCGCATCACCACGAGAGCGATAATCCAACCGACGATGGTGATGGTGCCCGCGATGACCCAGTGGTGGACCTGCTGATCGAGCCCGAGTAGTGGATCGCGGACGATGGCCAGGAAATGCACGAATGGGTTGAGCTGCACCACGGTGGCCAGCTTCCCGACCCGCTCGTTGAGCATGTTCTCGTTCCAGATGATCGGCGTCATGAAGAACAACAGCTGCACCAGGCTGCCCAACAGCGGCGCAATATCGCGATAGCGGGTGGCCATGACCCCGAAAACCAGTGAAACCCATACGCAATTGAGCGTGATCAACACCAGCGCGGGGATGAAACTGAGATCGGAGTAATGCCAGTGCGGCGGATACACAGCGATGACGATAAGAAAGATGATGATGTTGTGCGCGAACAACAGGAGCTGCCGCCACACCAGCCGGTAGACGTGGACGCTGAGCGGCGTCGGCAACTGCTTGATCAGGCCCTCGTTGGCGACGAAGACGTCTGAGCCCTCCAGGATCGCGGCGTTGAACAGATTCCAAACGATCAAACCGATTGTCACGTAGGGCAGATGTTCGGCCAGGGGGAGTTTGAACAGCTGCGAGTACAGGATGCCCATCGCCAGCGCAGTCGATCCGGTGGCGATGGTGATCCAAAACGGTCCCAGTACCGAACGCCGGTAGCGCTGCTTGATGTCCTGCCAGCCCAGCTGTAACCACAGCTGGCGATGCTCGAAGCCCTCTGCCAGGTCACGCCACGCGCGTTTGAACGTCCGGGAGTCCGAAGATAACCCCAGTAGTTCCTCACTCATTGTCACTCTCCTGTACCGAAGGCGTCGGGTTGCCCGGCCGCCCGAACTGCTCACGTCGGCCCAAGCCTCGCAAGGCAATCCATTCACGCATGCCGGAAAGATCCCGTCGGGTGATCAGGAAGTACCAGCCGAAGCGCACCCATTCCTGGGGCAGCAGCTTGCGCATGCCGGGCTGGGACATCAGGTAGCCGCGGTTGCGGTAGGTGAAGTAACGCTTGGTGGCATCGTCGGGGTACTGAGTGTGCATGCGGCCGCCCAGGATCGGTTTGAACTCGGCGGCGCCATTGGGATGCAGATACGTTGCGTCCAAACAGGTTCCGAACGGCAGGCCGGAGCGCACGAGTCGCCGGTGCACGTCTACCTCGTCGCCGCGCACGAACAGGCGCAGGTCGGGAACGCCCACGGCTTCCAGGGTTTCGGCACGAAACAGCGCACCGTTGAACAGCGACGCGATACCCGGCAAGAGGTCTTGGCCGGCTTCGGTGCGAAGTTCCTCCACCCGCCGGCGCCACACCAGGCCGCGGCGCAACGGAAACGCCAACCGACCGGGATCGTCGATATCGCAGACCATCGGCGATACCTCGGCGAGGCGATGCCTGCGGGCGCAGGCCAGCAGGGTTTCCAGAACTTCGGTCCCGCCGGGGCGGCCGTCGTCGTCGGCAAGCCACACCCAGTCGGCGCCCAGGGTGAGTGCATGCAGCATGCCGAGGGCGAATCCCCCTGCACCCCCGAGGTTTCGGCGCGATCCCAGGTATGTCGTGGCGATAGGCTGGCCGTCGACCAGGGCCTTGACGGCGGGGTCGTTGTCGTTATCGACCACGATGAGGTGTGTCGGCAACGTGGTTTGAGACGTGACGATCTTCAGCGACTCGGCAAGCTCGACCGGGCGCCGATAGGTGACAACGACAGCGACGACCGCGTTAGGCATGCTGGTCGTCTTCGGCGAGGATCTGGGCCACGTGATCCGCGGCCTCATTGCCCTCATAGGCGCGGACTACATCCTCGATACCGCCGCTCATCTTGATGGTGCCGTGGTCGATCCACATTGCCGTGTTGCACAGGCGGGCCAGGAATTCGTTGGAGTGGCTGGCGAAGACGAGCATGCCGGACCGTTTCACTAGCTCCTGCAACCGGATTCGGGCCTTTTTCATGAATTCGGCATCGACCGCTCCGATGCCTTCGTCGAGCAGCAGGATCTCCGGGTCGATGCTGGTGACTACGCCCATGGACAGGCGAACGCGCATACCGCTGGAATACGTACGCATCGGCATGGAGAGGTACTCGCCCAATTCGGTGAAGTCGGCGATCTCTTCGACCTTGGCCTGCATCTGCTTGCGGGTCTGTCCTAGGAACATGCCGCGGATGATGATGTTCTCGTACCCGGAGATCTCCGGATCCATGCCCACACCCAAGTCGAAGACGGGCGCCACCCGACCCTGGACGTACGAGCTGCCCCGGGTGGGTTCGTATATTCCCGAAAGAAGCCGCAGCAGAGTCGATTTACCCGCGCCGTTGTGGCCGACGAGCCCGACTCGATCGCCCTCCTTGAGTGAGAGCGTGATGTCCCGCAACGCCTCGATGACCACCACATTCGAGGCGTTGCGTCCGATGGCGCCACCGGCCTTGCCCAGGAACGCCTTCTTCAGCGAGCGCGACTTAGCGTCGAAAATCGGAAACTCTACCCACGCCTCGTGGGTCTGGATACTGACCACGCTTACAGGTACTGGCCGGTGCCGCTGCCACCCTGTGCGGGCACCGAAAGACCCGGCGGCAGCGCCCCTTGACGCATCTGCTGAAGCTGTGAGCGGGCGGCCATCTGCTGAGCGAAGAGCGCTGTCTGAATGCCGTGGAACAGCCCCTCTAGCCAGCCCACCAGCTGCGCCTGGGCGATGCGCAGCTCGCCGTCCGAGGGAACGGTGTCCTCGTTGAACGGCAGGGCGAGACGCTCCAGCTCCTCACGGAGCTCGGGGGCCAACCCGTCTTCCAACTCACGAACGGACTTGGCGTGGATCTCGCGCAGTCGGGTGCGGCTGGCGTCGTCGAGGGGAGCCGCTCGCACCTCCTCAAGCAGCTGCTTGATCATCGTGCCGATCCGCATCACCTTGGCGGGTTGTTCCACCAGGTCGGTGATCGACATGTCGTCGTCTGCGGCATCGGCGCCCTTGTCGGAATCCTCCACGCCCAGAACGATTACCTCGTCCTCGCTGTCGTCAGAGTTTTCACCGTGACCGGGATGGGTCATCTGTCACCTTCCGCATCTGATTTCCGGTCGCCCACCCATTCGTAGATGCGGGCGGCGCCGTTGTCGTACAGCTTTCTCCATGATCGGGATCTGTCCAACGACCTTAGTCCGTCGGGAACCTTGAACCCCTGGACCACAGGAGTGCTGGTCATGACATAGCGAATGTTCAGTGCATGCACAGCTTCTGTCACGCGCCTGTCGGTATCGGCGTCGTCGGCGTAGGCCCAGAAGATGTACCGGTGATAGCCCGGTCCCTCCTGCTGTGGGTAGTCATAGTGCGTCCACAGCGGATGCAGGCCCGCTACCGCGTACATCCACCCGGAGCCGTCGACGTTTCCGTCGCCGATGGTGGAGTCCTTGGCATCGGGCAGGGTCGCCAAGTAGGCCATCGCGGCGAGCTTCTTGGGGCCGATCATCACCTGGTCGTACTTGGCGCTGACGAGGTACTTATGCGGCAGGAAGTAGTGGCGGGCGGAAAAGCTGCACACCAGGGCCAGCGCGATGGCCGTGGCCACTAGCGCCCATCTTCGTGTTCGCTCCCCTCGCACCCTCTTCAGCACGGCGTACGCCAGAGTGAACAGACCGATCCCGGCGGCCGGGGCCAGTAGCAGGCAGACGATGGCCGACAGTCGGCGCGGGTCACTGTAGAACGCGTCGGAGAACAGGGCCACCGCATGGCCTACGAACCCGCCAAAGGATCTGGAGGAGTGGACAATCGCGACGATCAACAGCAGCCAGACGGCGATCGGCCAGTACACTCGCTTCACGATCAACACGATGGCGCCGAGTGCTGCCAGCCACAGCAGCGCGGACTGCACCGGGTAGTCGGCCAGGTGCCGGGTGTGCTGGGTGAGGGCATTCAGCAGCGCGCGCTTCTTACCCCACGGTGTGCCGAATTGATGCCCGGCGATGATCTCGGACAGCTGTAGCAGGGTGCGTAGCTGCGGGTAGAGCAGCACTAGCGAGCCCATGCCCGCGACGGCCAGCGGCACGAAGCCATTTCCCAAGCGGCGTACTGATTTTCGTTCCGTGCCACTGCTCCTGCGTCGGGATAGTGGTGCCAGCACCCACCACGCCGCCACGAAGACGACCACCACGATGGCGCCCGAGGTATGCACGGAGGCGATACCCACGAATGCCACGATCGCGACCGGTACGCGGCTGCGATCGGCGACGACGCTGGTGATGGCGATCATCACCGGGCCCACCAGGGCGAAGGAAACCAGGTTCGGGATGGCCGCGACGTGGAATTCGACATAGGGCAGCGCGGTGAACGATGCCGAGAGTGCGGCGGCAGTGGCCGCGGAGCCGGCCTGGAAGGTGAGGCTGCTGCGGCCGCGCAGCATCTGCCATGCCAGCGTCGCCGCCGAGAGCGGGAAGAGCAGCGACCCGGCGACCGCGTAGAGCGTGTAGCTCGTGGTGGGGGCGGCCCCGGTCAGCTGGCAGAGCACCGCGGCCAGCCCGTGGAAGGCCGACGGGTAGTAGAGGGTGGCGTGGGTCTCGACGTTGCGGAGGTCGCCCATGCGGGTCGACGATGCTTGCCCGGTGTCGAGGATGTAGCGGATGGTGTTTCCGTGCCACATCGAGTCCCAGGTGCTCGGAATCGACTGCCAGTTGGTGAGCCCGCGCAGGAATGCGTAGGCGATGAGCGCGGTCCCGATCACGATGCCGAACGTGACGGCGATCAGTGCCGCCCGATTTTGTGACGGAGATTGTTCAGCGTGCTCTTTCGGCCGCAGCCACCGCCAGAACAGCTGCGCGATGACGATCGCACCGAGAAGCGCAAACCCGGCGGAAACTGAGTTCCACGGTATGCCGATTGAGCCAAAGACGACTATGCAGAACCCAACTAGCCCGTAGGTCAATGCAGGTGCGGTGACGGCGGCTGAATGCGTTGGTAGCCCGAAGGCTCGGCCAATCAGCCAGCCCGGGACGAACAGCAACAGCAGTGCCGCAGCCACCCCGAAAGCAAGCGACATTGTTCTAGTATGACTACACGAGACGGCGCCGTTGACCCTCGTCCGTCGGCGCGTGGTGCAAGGACGGGTTCAGTGCCGTGACCTGTAGTGAGCATCTAAGGTGTCTGGCATGGCATATGACGTCGCCCGGGTGCGCGGTTTGCACCCGACACTCGGCGACGGATGGGTGCATTTCGACACTCAGGCCGGGATGCTCATCCCCGATGCGGTTGCTACGACTGTATCCACAGCCTTCCGCGGATCCTTCTCCGACACGCGCGGACCCCACCCCAGCGCGCGCCGCAGTGCAGCCGTGTTGGAGGCCGCCCGGCAGGCCGCTGCCGACCTGGTGGGCGCCGACCCGCGTGGTGTGGTGCTGGGCAGCGATCGTGCCGTTCTGCTCAACTCGTTGGCCGAGGGGTCGTCCTCCAAGGCGGGGCTGGGCTACGAGCTGGTGGTGTCCAGGCTCGACGAAGAGGCCAATGTTCAGCCCTGGCTGCGTTCGGCCAACCGGTATGGAGCCAAGGTCAAGTGGGCCGAGGTGGACATCGAATCCGGCGACCTGCCGTCCTGGCAGTGGGAGTCGTTGCTTACCAAGCCGACTCGGTTGGTGGCCGTGACGGCGGCGTCGTCGACCCTGGGAACGGTGCCTGACCTGCAGCAGGCCACGAAGCTTGCGCACGCGGTCAGCGGCATCGTGGTGATGGACTGTTCGAGCCTGGTGCCGTACCGGGCCGTGGACATCGAGGCTCTCGACGCCGATGTTGTTGCGTTCAACGCGACGGCTTGGGGTGGACCCCCGGTTGGTGTGTTGGTGTTTCGCGACCCTGCGCTGCTGGATTCGATCAGTTCGATATCGCTGGATCCGTACGCGAGTGGCCCGGCACGGCTTGAGCTGGGCGGGCATCAGTTCGCGATGCTGGCCGGACTGGTAGCGAGCGTGGAGTACCTGGCGGGTCTTGACGAGTCCGCCTCGGGTACCCGGCGTGAGCGGCTGCTGACGTCCTTGAACTCGGCAGGTGCATATCTGGACTGGCTGTTCAGATATCTGGTGAGCGCGCTGCGGACCCTGCCGCGTGTCATGGTCATCGGAGCTCCCGAGGATCGGATCCCTGCGCTCAGCTTCACCGTCATCGGGGTTCCGGCGGATCGGGTGGTGCAGCGCCTGGCCGATAACGGTGTGTGCGCGATCGCGAACACCAGCTCGCGGGTGCTCGACGCGATCGGTGTCAACGAGATCGGTGGCGCGATAACGGTCGGGTTGGGGCACTATTCAACGGCTGCCGAGGTTGACCAGCTGGTCCGCGCGGTCGCCTCACTGGGCTGAGGGCCCACGCTCTTCGCGCAAGCGGCTCATCGCAGCGTCAGTAGCACCTTCCCGACTACCTCGCCGCTCTCCAGCAGACGATGCGCTTTCGCGGCCTGGCTGAGGGGGATCTCGGCACCCACGACCGGCCGGACCTTTCCTGCCTCGACGAGTGGCCACACGTTCCGCACCACGGAATCCACGATCGCCGCCTTGCCGGATGGGCCGTCGACGGGCCGGGCTCGCAGGGTGGTGGCGGTGATCGAGCCGCGCTTGGCGATCAGCTTGGCGATGTTCAGCTCCGCGACCACACCGCCCTGCATGCCGATGATGACGAGGTGCCCGTCATTGCCGAGGGCATCGACATTCCGGTCCAGGTATTTCGCTCCCATGATGTCCAGAATTCGATCGACACCCGCACCGCCGGTGAAACTGTGAACAGCCTGTACAAAATCGGTGTCGCGATAGTTGATGGTTAAGTCGGCGCCAAGATCACCGCAGGCCTCGAGTTTGTCGGGTGTGCCGGCGGTGACCGCAACCCGCACACCGAGCGCCTTGGCGACTTGAATGGCGTGGGTGCCGATACCACTGGCGCCGCCATGAATCAGGATGGTTTGTCCGCCAGTCATTCTCGTTGTCATCACCAGGTTCGACCACACCGTGCACGCGACTTCGGGTAGCGCGGCCGCTACGTCAAGGTTGATATTTGAAGGAATTGGTAGCAACTGGCTAGCGGGCGCCACCACTTTTTCCGCATAGGCACCGCCGGATAACAGCGCGCAAACGGGTTGTCCCACAGCCCATTGCGTAACTTTCTCACCGAGTGCGCTGATGACGCCCGAACATTCGAGACCCAATATGGAGCTTGCTCCAGGTGGCGGGGTGTACAAACCCTGACGTTGCAGCAGATCCGCGCGATTAACTGCCGCGGCGGCCACGTCGATCAAGATCTCGCCCGGACCTGGGATTGGATCGGGAACTTCGGTCCAGCACAGCGCTTCTGGCCCACCCGGATTGTCAACGGTGATAGCGTGCATAACATCCAGAATATGCCGAGCTATCGGGCGCCGGGACACAGCGGGTGGAGGCGCGGTCGAGGCAATGGGATGGTCGGTGGAAGGGGGGATGGCGTATGAGTACGCGTTCGGAGAGTGAAGTCCCTGGACTTGATCTCGCTGAATTTCGTTCGTGGCAAAACTTTTGGGTGGCCACTAACAGGCTGTACTTTTTGCTGAATCGCAAGATGGTTGCAACACACAACATTTCATTGACAGATTTTCACGTGCTGCAGCAGCTACTACGGTCTGCCAACGGCAGCTGCCGGATGGGGGATATCGCCAACGGCCTGCTGGCCTCGCGTAGCCGCATCACCCATCAGGTGCGTCGCCTGGAGGAGCAGGGCCTGGTGAAACGGGGGTCGATGCCCCAGGACCGCAGGGCAGTGCTGGCGGCGCTCACCGAGCAGGGCCGCACGCTGGGCGAGGCGGCGATGCTCACCTACTCCGAGTGTGTGCGTGAGCACTATCTGGCTCGGCTGACGCGACCGCAGCAGGCCGCCGTCGCCGAGAGCTTCCGGCGGGTGGGTGAGGGTGCCGAGGAGGCGCTCAATGAGCCCAAGGGTCGCGTCGGGGAGTAGCCCGCCACACGGAGCCGCTAGGCTTGCCGACGGTGGCGTGGCAGAGCGGCCTAATGCACTCGCCTTGAAAGCGAGAGTCGGCTAACACCGACCGGGGGTTCAAATCCCTCCGCCACCGCTCTTATGCCCGTCCCGGATGCGCGTTGGGCTGGCGACTTAGTGCCCTTCGATGACCGACTCAGGCGTATCACGGCGAATCTCTGATATCCGTCCCTGTTGGGTCTGGACGCTGGCTGCTGCCGGTGCCAGGCTGGCGGTTGTGAGGGACGTCGATCAGGGTGGGCTCCGGTGAGCCGACGTGGCCACCGCGCCGTGGTCTGCGGCGCAAGTATGGCCGGATTGCTTACCGCACGTGTGCTGGCGGAATTCTATGAGCATGTCACGCTGGTGGAGCGTGATGTGTTTCCGGAGAAGGTGATTCAGCGTAAGGGAGTGCCCCAGGGCAGGCATCTGCATCAATTGCTGAATCGTGGCTCGACGGTGTTGAGCGAGTTGTTTCCCGGCCTGTTCGATGACCTCGTGGCAGCCGGTGCGCACATTGTCGACGACCCATCGCTGGCCTATGCGCATATTGGTGACCATGCACTGGCCCAACACGGTCAATTCATAAATCGCGAAGCAATGGTGGCGTACACCGTGAGTCGGCCATTACTGGAGGCTCGTGTCCGGCGGCGGGTGCAGGCCATCGAGAACGTGACATCCCTCGAAGGGCATGATGTCGTTGAGCCGATTCTCGGCCCGGACGACCGCGTTATGGCCGTTCGGCTGGTGAGTCGCGAAACCAAGCAGGAACAGGTGCTGGACGCGGATTTAGTGGTTGACGCCACCGGTCGGGCTGGTCGAACTCCCGCATTCCTCAGGGCGCACGGCTTCGAGAGCCCGGCCGAGCAGAGTTACTCGGTGAACTTGCGCTACTGCAGCCAGTTTTTTCGAGTGCCGCACGGACTGCTCACCGAGAAGGTTGCCTTGGTTGCACCCACTCTTCAAAGTTCTACGGGCGCAGGATTTTTGGCCTACGAGGACGATACCGCGGTCCTGACGTTGATCGGTATCGCAGGACACAGACCACCGGAGGGCCTCCCTGGGCTTCTCTCCTCGGCCGCAGAGCTCCTGCCCGCCCGTTTTGTCGCCGCACTTCGGGCCGCAGAACCGATTGGCGAGATGTCGGCGCAGCAGTACCCGGCAAGTGTGTGGCGCCGCTACGACAAGTTGCGCCACTTTCCCCGGGGTCTGCTCGTCCTGGGCGACGCCTTCTGCAGCTTCAACCCGGTGTACGGCCAAGGCATGACCTCGGCCGCGTTCCAAGCGAAAGCATTGCGACGCTGTCTGGCCCAGTCCAATGATGACGATCTGAGCCGGCGCTACTTTCGGGCGGCCGCCAGGAGTCTGACTCAGATTTGGCAGGCCAACAGATTCAACGACTTCATGGTGCTGCCTGCCGACGATTGGCGTTTGATACCCAAGCGGTTGTTGAACTGGGGTACGAACAGGATGGCGGCCGCGGCCACCGAGGACATCGTCGTAGCCGAAACATTCATGCGGCTGGTGCAACTCCATGATGGGCCTACGCGCCTACTGCGGCCCGCACTCTTGATTCGCATCATTAAGGGAAATCTGCGTCGCATAAGCACATCGACGCGCTAGGTCTTAGCTGTGAGCTATGCCGAAATGATCAGCTGAGTGTGCACTGGGGTGGTGCCGGTGGTCAGATCCAACACCGGGCAGTGCGCGTCCACGGCTTCCTGAAGTTCGCGGTACCGCTCGTCGCTGTCCGGTCCGGAGACCGTGACGGTGACGCGGATCTGCTGGAAACCGGGCCGGATGCCGTCGTCTAGGCCGAAGAAGCCCCGCACATCGAGGTCACCCTCGGCGCTCGCGCTGAGCGAATCAACCTGAATGCCTAGCCTTTCCGCCCAGAAGCGGTAGGTCACCACCTGGCAGGACAACAGCGACGCCAGATAGAACTCAACGGGGTTGGGCGCCGTGTTCTGCCCGCCAAGGCTCGGTGGCTCGTCGACATGGACGCTGTACTTACCGAGGGTGATTTCACTGCCGACCGTGCCCTCCGGTTGGGCGGACGCCTTGAACACCACCGTCGCTGCGGCCGGCTTGTCGGCGACTGCCGACCGGGTCGCAGCGGTGATCGCGTTGAGGGACGTTGTCGAAGCAGTCATGCGCGATAACGCTAGTCGCATCGCCTCCGCGGCTGGACGGTTGCGCCCGCGGTGAATCCAACCGGTGACAAGACCGGATTCTGCGGGCGGCTGATGCGGCAGCCCGCTTCGCTAGGCCTTAGGCCCTCCGCTTTCCGCCAGCCTGCGCACCGCGTCGATGAAGACGTCGATCTCGTCGAAGGTGTTGTAGAAGGCGAACGACGGCCGCACGGTCTGTTCCAGCCCGAGGCGTCGCAGGATCGGCTGTGCGCAGTGATGCCCGGCCCGCACCGCGATACCGTCGGCATTAAGCGCCGTGCCGACGTCCACAGGATCGTGCCCGTCGAGCACGAACGACAGCACCGATGCCTTGTGGTCGGCGGTACCGACCAGCCTCACACCGGGAATCGCCGCCAACAACGGAGTGGCGTACTCCAGTAGCGCGTGCTCGTACTCGGCGATCCGGTCGATGCCGATGCGCTCCACGTATCGCAGCGCCTCGCCCAGCCCGACGGCGTCGGCGATGTTTCCGGTACCCGCCTCGAACTTGTTGGGCGGACCCTGGAACACCGCGCGCTCCAATGTCACGTCGGCGATCATGTTGCCGCCACCCTGCCACGGCGGCGTCTCCGCCAGGGCGTCCTCGCTGCCGTACAGCACACCGATTCCGGTGGGTCCGTAGATCTTATGGCCCGAGAAGACGAAGAAATCGGCACCGAGCTCCTGCAGATTCACCGTCAGATGCGGCACCGACTGTGCGCCGTCGATGAGTACCCGCGCACCATAGCGATGCGCGATATCGACGATCTGCTTGGCGGGCGTCACGGTCCCCAATGCGTTGGAAACCTGGGTGGCCGCAACCAGTTTGGTGCGCGGACCGACCAGGTCCTCCAGCTCGGAAAGCAGCAGGTTGCCGGCATCGTCGACCGGGGCCACCTTGATGACGGCGCCCGTCTTCTTCGCGATCAGTTGCCACGGAACGATATTGGCGTGGTGCTCCAAGTGGGTGATGACGATCTCATCCCCGTGCCCGAGATTCTTACCGCCCCAGGCATGTGCCACCAGGTTGATGGCTTCGGTGGCACCGCGCACGAAGATGATGTTCTCGTCGGCCTCGGCGCCCAGGAACTTGCGGACCGCACCGCGTGCGTCCTCGTAGGCGTCGGTGGCCCGTGCTGCCAATTCGTGTGCGGCACGGTGGATATTCGAGTTCTCGTGCTGATAGAAGTGCACCAGCCGATCGATCACCGACTGCGGTTTCTGCGTGGTGGCGGCGTTGTCGAACCAGATCAACGGCTTACCGTTGACCGTCTCGGACAGGATCGGGAAGTCCCTCCGGATCGAGGCGACATCGAAGGCCCGCGCATCCTCATGGATGGGTGCCGCTGCCGGTGCTCCGCCCAGGAAGTAGTAGTCCGCCTCGTTCCCACCTGTAGGAGCCGCCGGAGCACCCCAACCGAGGTCGGGAACCGCGAGCCCCTCCGAGTGCGGCGCCACTCGTGGAACCGAAGGTGCCGCTGCCACGGCCGGTGTGGCGAGTACTCCCGGAATCGTCGGCACTAAACCAGCGGGAATGCCGAACGGATCCACCACGCCTGCAGCCGGGTACGTCGCTGCGGCATGTGCGGCCGATGTCCCGGAGGTCAGATCCCCGCCCCCGCCGCGCGGTGCGACCGGTGCGGTGCCGGGGACGCTATCCGGCAGTGTTGCCACCGGACTGAACGACGCGATCGGGGGAGCCACCGCAGCCGAGGAAACCGCGTCCTGGACAGGTACGGGTGCGTAGGGACTCGCCAGTGCCGCGGCGGTTGCCGCCACCGACGTGCCGGCCGTTCCGTCGGGAACTGTCCCGCGTGGCCCCACAGGAACCGCAGGCCCCGGGGTGTCGATACCCGGAGCGCCGGTAGGCGTTGCCTCCCAGAACAACTGGGTGGCCAACGCCGACAGCTCCGCCGCGGACGGGAAACCCGGCGGGCTGTCCGCTACTGGAATCGCATCACTTGTAGACATGGAACTTGTCCACCTGCACGTCGTCGAGAACGGCCAGTGCGTCATCGGTCAGCACAGCCAGCGACGAATACAGGGTGACGAGGTACGAGGCGATGGCCGACCGGTTGATTCCGGTGAACCGCACCGACAGGCCCGGTGCCTGCTCGCCCACGAGTCCGGGCTGGAACAGGCCGACGACGCCCTGACGCTCCTCGCCGGTGCGCACCAGCAGGAACTTGGTCTTGCCGTCCTTCACCGGAACCTTGTCCGACGGGATGATCGGGATACCGCGCCAGGTGATGAACTGTGCGCCGAACAGGCTCACGACCACCGGCGGCACGCCACGGCGGGTGGCCTCGCGGCCGAACGCCGCCACACCCAGCGGGTGAGTCAGGAAGAACCCGGGGGTCTTCCACACCTTGGTGATCAGGGCATCCAAGTCGTCCGGGGCGGGCGGGCCACCGAGGGTCTTGATGGTCTGCTCCGGCGTCGCCTGGGCGAGCAGGCCGTACTCGGCGTTGTTGATGAGCTCGCTTTCCTGACGTTCCTTGATGGACTCGATGGTCAGGCGCAGCTGCTGGGCGATCTGGTCATGCGGGCTGGAGTACAGGTCGGAAACCCGGGTGTTGATATCGAGCAGGGTCGAGATGGTCCGCAGCGTGTATTCGCGCGGGTTGGTCTCGTAATCGACGTAGGTCTGCGGCAGCGGGGCCTCGCCCTCGCCCTGCTCCTCGCTGTGGATGGCGACCTTATCGGGGTTGATCACCCGGTTCACCCGGTAGATGCCCGCTTCGACGGGAACCCAGTTCAGCAGATGCAGCAGCCACCGCGGGGTGATCGTCGACAGCTGGGGGACGGTCTTGGTGGCGTTGGCTAGCTGCCGTGCGGCAAGGTCACCGAGAGCCTGAGATTCATTCTTGGCAGCGGGCACAGCAGATTCCTCCTCGGAAATGGGAACAAGACCGGACGAGTGGAAGCCTAATCGCGATCACCGCGGCGCATCAGGTAACTAACACCCGTGCGCCAAACTCCGCCGCGCAGACGGCGTGGCGCCCCGGCCCGGTCTGCCCGGCGCGCCTCCGATGTCGACACGCCGCATCGCGGCGGGTTCGTATCGCACGTGCTCACCGCAAGACGGAGTGTCGGCGCGGGAGGGCGCACGTAGACTTGTTGCATGCAGCATCTCGCAGAGTCTCGCCGCCTCTCGGCGACCAGCGGGCTGCGTGCCGAGATCACCGGGGCGCGCAGCGCCGCCGTGTGTTGCTGTTGTTGTTGATCCCCTAACCCCGCCCCTGGCATCCCAGCTCACCGTCATTCGACGATGCCGAGCTTCTGGGCTGCAATACACCGGCATAAGGATCAACCAACCCATGACCACTCATTCTTTGCTATCACTCGTCGAATGGCCGTCTGCCCGCATCACTGGCAGGCGCCGCGGTCATAACACGAAGGCGCTCCCGCAGCGTCTGACGAGGTACCGCGGCGGCACCTATTCCTCGACTGTGGACGAGGTTGTGTTCACTGACGGAACTTCTGCTCGCACAGATTTAATTCGCCTCAACCCCAGCATCGCGGCGTACTCGCTAGATATCGCGGGTATTGCCCCGAACCTGCCATCGGGCTACCAGGTGGCGGACTGGCTGTCGGTGGCCAACCTCAGGGCCCGAACCCGCGAGACACAGGTCGCGTGGATTCTGGCCAACTCTTTCCCTGCGCTGTCGACGGCGCAGCTGAGCCGCCGGTTGCGTGCGGCGGGCTATTTGGGTGAGGCCAATATCAAGGACCACGAGGCCATCGCCGGCACTCAGGCGGCCATCTGGTTCCTCACCAATGGGGTGGAGCTCGATACCGCCGCGCGCAATGTGCCCACGGCCACGCGAAAATCCCCCTCCTTCATCGAGTTCGAGTTCGATGAGCGTCCGCAGCTGGGTGGTTTTGTGGTGCGTACCGGTGCGGCGCAAGGGCCGGCCAGTGTTCGGCTGCATGCATCGGTCAACGGTGCGGTGTGGCGCGAGGTGTCCTCGTCGGAGTTGAGTTTCACGGCGGGCGAGACCCGATACGTGAAGGCGTTGGGTGTGGGCGCGACCGTTGCCGAAACCCGCCATGGTGCATCGGATCTGGGGTACCGCTTCTATCGTCTGTACGTCCAGGGCGGTACTGCTGAGGTCGAGGGCGTCGACTTCTGGTTGCACGATGCACGCAACCATCGCAATGCCGACCGTGTCGTGCAGCTGTACCGGTACTTGCTGGAGCGGTCGTCGATCGCCGCCGGCCAGGTGGAGCATTCTGTCGCGATCGATGATTCGCAGGCAGTGATGGCTGCGGGTCTGATGGGGCCTTTCGTGGTTGATTCAGCACGCCCGGTTATTCTTTCGTTGTCCGAGGGTGCAAAGGCGATGGACATCTCCGGCGCTGAGCTAGCGGGTTCGGTGAACCCGGGTACGCGTTTCTATGTGCGTCCTGCGGAGTGCATCGCGGCGGTGACGGTCTCCGTGTCCGATCCCACCGCGGCGGCTCGTGTGCTCACTGGGGTGGCCCAAGGTCCTTTGACTCCACTGGCTTTGGTGCTCCCGGATGCACAAGAAGTTGTCGAGTTCACCGTCGAGTGGGCCGAAGCCGCGGAACTTTCGCGGGTGAGTTAGCGCCAGGCGCGCGCGAACTCAAGGAAGGCGTCGTTCTCCTGCGGTGCCCCAATTGTGACCCGTACGCCATCAGTTCCGAAGGGGCGCAAGATGATTCGGGCTTCAGCTGAGGCCTGTGCGAATTCCGTGGAACGTTCGCCCAGTGGTAGCCACACGAAGTTCGCCTGTGAGGGCGGCACCTCGTACCCTGCTTCTCGTAGCGCGCCGGTCACCCGGGTGCGCTCGGCGACAACGTTATTCGTGCGGGCGAGGAGTTCCTCGGCGGCGCCGAGTGAGGCCACGGCCGCGGCCTGAGCGAGGCTGGACGCGCTGAACGGCACGTACACCTTGCCGAGCGTGGTAATCACGTCGGGATCGCCGATCGCGTAGCCCACGCGCAGGCCTGCGAGGCCGTATGCCTTCGAGAAGGTGCGCAACACAACCACATTGGAGTGCTCGCGGACCAGCGCGAGGCTATCGCTAAGATCCTCGCGCACGTACTCGATATAAGCCTCGTCGATCGCGATGAGGATGTGCGACGGTACGGTCTCCACGAACCGCCGTAGATCGGCTGGCGGCACCACGGTGCCGGTCGGATTATTCGGGTTGCACACGAAGATCAGTCGGGTGGCGTCGGTGACCGCGGCGGCCATGGCGTCGAGGTCGTAGGTGTAGTCGATCAGCGGCACCTGCACCGGGGTCGCCCCGGCGACCCGCACCACCAGCGGGTAGGTCTCAAAGGATCGCCAGCCGAACAGCACCTCGTCGCCGACCGTCGCCGTGACCTGGACCAGCTGCTGGCACAGGCTCACGGATCCGCATCCCACGGCGATGTGTTCGGGTGGCATGTCCACGTGTTTGGCCAGGTGAGAGCGCAGCTCGGCGTACCCGTTGTCGGGGTACCGGTTGATCAGCGAGGTGGCCTCGGCGATGGCGGCGCGGACGCTCGGCAGTGGCTCGTGGACGGTCTCGTTACTGGCGAGCTTGATGGCGCCGGGGACACTGCGGCCCGGGGTGTAGGCCGGCAGGTCGGTCAGCTCGGGGCGAAGTCGCGCAGGCACGGTCATCAGAGTATCGGTGCATGTAGGGCTGGATGACGACCCACGGCTTTGCCTTCCGGCCGCGCGGGCCTGTACTCTGTGCCCTCGGCGGTTCGGGATCCATTTTATGGGTTCCGGTACCCTCGGGAAGTTCAGGAGGCGTGCCAGAGCGGCCGAATGGGACTCACTGCTAATGAGTTGTCCCCTTTACGGGGGACCGGAGGTTCAAATCCTCTCGCCTCCGCGTCGGTCTGCAGGCCAAACCTGTTGACCTACAACAATTGAATAGTAAGCGCCCGTAGCTCAACGGATAGAGCACTTGACTACGGATCAAGAGGTTAGGGGTTCGAATCCCTTCGGGCGCACCACACATTCGCAGGGGGTGCGCTATGACTCGAGTGCAGCGCTACATTCCCCATCCGCCCCATCGCGTATGGGACGCGGTACTCGATCCCACGAGTTGGTGGGAGGCTCCCGAACGTCCGATCGAAGTTGTCGTGGGCGCCCGCTTTGATCTCGAGACGGTCCCCATCGTGGGTACCCGCTTCACCGGAGCGTTCGAGGTGGAAATTCTGGACGCCCTGCGCGGTGAAAGGTTGAGGACGAGTCTGGTGGCGCTGGCGCAGCCGGGCTCACCTGCCGAATGGGAGCGGCACACGACGTTCCGCGAACATGAGGGGGGCACGCTGCTGAACGTCGCCAATGTCGGTGTGAGCATGCGCGACCGCGATGAGCGGCTGCTGTTGCGCGCCGTCAAGGACATCCAGGAATGGGAGCTGCACGGCGTGGCCGAGCTGCTGGACCGCGCCCGTCCCTAAGCCTTCTCAAAGCGAAGCAGTGGCGCCGTCGCCAATGTCTGGTGGGCGTCGAACTGGATGAAGGTTGTTATAGCTTCGAATCCCAACCGCCGCAGCAGGCTCAGAGACCGTGTGTTGGCACTCTGGGTCACCACGATCACGGGCTGGTCGGCGAGCTCCGCGGCAGCGGCGCCGAGTAGCGCGAACGCTGCCCGGTAGGCCCAGCCCTTTCCCCATGAATCGCGGCGGAACACGTAGGACAACTCCAGTTCGTCTCCGTCCGGAAGAACGTGGCCGGGGAGGTCCGAACGTCTGCGACCGAGTGTGATGGTTCCGGTGAACCGATCGTCGGTCTTATCGGCCACAACGAAGGCCCCCGGTGTCGCCGTGGCGGCCGGAGTTCTCGACGAACCCGCCGCGGTCGGCGTCATGCGCCTTGCGGAGCACCACGTCACCTGCGTCGATCCGGTCGGCTTTCAGCGTCATATCAGTCCGTCACGCAGCTGCTGGAAACCTTGGGCGACAAGCTCTCCGGGATCTCTCGGTAGCTTGGCATCGGATACCGCCAGCTGGATGACCGTCCCGAGGACCGCGTAGGCCGCGTTGCAGACCAACCGCGGATACAGGTCGACGTCAGGATCTAGGCCGGTGCGCCGACTGACCTCGGCAAGCACCAGAGTGCCCACATCGTCGGATCGGGCTGCGTCGTGTGCGGCCAAGCCCGGATTCTGCGCAGACAGCCGGGTGACCGCGACGGCGGTACTGAAGGCCTCGGAGGTCGCCAGGTCCAGCATCACCGCCTCCAAAGAATCCACCACGTGCTCCTCGGTGGGGCGCTGACGTAGCACCCCGACTGCGTTGTCCTCGATATCCCGCAACGAGAACAAGACGGCGTCTTCCTTGCTGGTGAAGTAGTTACGAAAGGTGCGTGATGTGACGCGCACCGCGTTGGCGATGTCATCGACGGTGACCGCCGCCAGGTCCCCGCGTTCCAGCGCCAGCTCGAGGGCGGCGCGACTCAACGCCAGTTTGGTTTCGGACTTCTTCTGTTCACGCAGGCCGTGGGTCGGTGGCATGTGGTCATGCTAACAAACATTCCAAACTAGGAAACTTTTCCATTTGTGGAAACGTTTAGCCGGTAGATCCGGTCGCCACCCTGAGGCCGGGAGTGTGAAGAAGAGGCACTGACATGCGGAAACTACTGGCAGCCCTGGGCATTGCCGCCGCCTTGGCGGCCGGGAGCATCACGTTGGCCGGCCCCGCCGCCGCGGCCCCGTGCGGCAACGTCGTGGTGTGGGGCAATGGCGGCGGCATTTGTGAGTCCGATTTCGCGCCCGATGGCAGCTTCAACCGATGTGACACCGTGTATGTGCTCGGCATCGGCGGGACGAACTGCTATCGGGTGTACCCACCCGCACCGTGAGTAGCACCACCGGGTTCACCAGATTCCGTGCAGGCGACCCCAATTCGCGATGTACGGTGCCGCAACATATGTGCCGATGGTGAATGGAACGCCGATCCAGACCCATGCGGGCCGCCGTGAGAACGCCGTCACCCAGCCGATCGGTATCAGCGCGGTCACCGACGAGGCGACGAACGCGATGACGGGGAGCGCGATCGCCCAGTGCTGGCCTTCGGCGGAGCAGATGTAGTCCGCGTCGTTCCCGTGACAACCGTCGCTCGCCATGGTCGCCGCGAAGAACCACATGAAGCTGACGGCCGCCGCCGCGGTGAGCAGCAGCCCAACCACGAGGGCGTACAAGCCGAAGTGCACACCCCAGCTGTCAGATGGAAGTTTCGATCCCGCCCCGCCGGCAGCTGCCATGGCGACCAGTGTTGCAGCTCCGGGGAGTTCGCGATCGTTGCTCGTTCCTCCGGGCGAGGTGGGGACATGATCGCGCCCAGACTTCATACCTGGGACGTCCCGTACCAGAACCTTCCCCACATGATGTCAAGTCCGCTAGCGTCGCCACCATGGTTGAGGTTCCTTCTACTGACATCGCGGCTGACTACGTCATCGTGGGCGCGGGATCGTCGGGTGCTCCACTCGCGGCTCGGCTCTCCGAACGGACCAACGACCAGGTACTGGTCCTGGAAGCGGGTCCCAAGGACAAGGACATGGGAATCCACATTCCCGCCGCATTCTCGAAGTTGTTCCGTAGCGATGTCGACTGGGACTACCTGACCGAGCCGCAACCTCAGCTGGACAACCGCCAAATCTATTGGCCGCGAGGGAAAACGCTGGGCGGTTCGTCGTCCATCAACGCCATGATGTGGGTCCGTGGGTTCGCGGCCGACTATGACGACTGGGCCGCTGTTGCCGGCGACCAATGGTCATTTGCGAATATCGCCCCTTATTTCAAGCGTATCGAGGCGGTGGAGGGTGCCACCGAAAGCGACGAGGGCACCGACGGTGCGCTAAAGATCTCTAAACAGCGCAGCCCCCGCTCCAGCACCGCGGCGTGGCTGGAGGCTGTCAAAGAAGCCGGATTTGATGTCGAGCGGGCCAATACTCCTGAACCCAAGGGGTTCTCGGAAACCATGGTGTGTCAGAACGGCGGTCGTCGGTGGAGTACCGCGGACGGTTACCTCAAACCCGGCCTGCGACGTCGGAACCTGAACGTGGTCACCGACGCCCAGGTGCGCCGGGTGTTGTTCGACGGAACGCGGGCGGTGGGTGTCGAGTATGTGCGCGACGGCATCACACATACCGTGCACGCCCGACGTGAGGTGATTCTGAGCGGCGGCGCCATTAACTCTCCTCAGCTGCTGATGCTTTCGGGGATCGGAGACGCCAAGCGGCTTGCTGAACTGGGGATCCCGCTCGTGCACGATGCCCCGCAGGTCGGCCAAAATCTGCTGGATCATCTGTGCTGCCCGGTGGGTTATGAGGTCGAGGCCGACTCGCTGTACAGCGCGGAGAAACCGCTGCAGCTCGCCAACTACTTCCTGCGCCATCGCGGCATGCTCACCTCGAATGTCGGTGAGGCGTACGGGTTTATCCGTAGCCGTGCCGATCTCGCGCTACCCGATCTGGAGTTGATCTTCGCGCCCGCGCCGTTCTTCGATGAGGGCCTGGGGGAGGCCGTCGAGCACGCCATCGTGATGGGACCCATCCTGCTCAAGCCGGAAAGCAGTGGCGAGATCACCCTCACCTCGCCCGACCCGTTGGCCAAGCCGCGCATCGATCCGCGTTACCTGAGCGACCCGGCCGGGCAGGACCGCGCCGCCATGATGTTCGGGCTGCGTACCACCGCGCGCATTGCCGAGACGCCATCGATGCGGGCGGTGCTGGGCAGGATTCTGCGACCGAGGAATCCCAGCGACGATCTGGAGGAGACACTCGTCGCCGCGCTGGAGAACAACTCACACACCCTGTATCACCCCGTCGGGACCTGCCGAATGGGGACAGATGAGGCCAGCGTGGTGACACCGAACCTCACCGTTCGCGGTGTACAGGGACTGCGAGTGGTCGATGCCTCGGTGATACCGAGTCTCATTCGCGGCCATACCCACGCGCCGTCGGTGTTGCTCGGTGAGAAGGCCGCCGATCTGGTGCTGTCTCCACAGGGCTGACACACGTACTCGTCGTGACGCATGGTGCCGGATAGACTCGCTAGTGGTGGGAGTTAGCGGAGGGGACTTATGACTGACGAGTTCGGTGTCCGGACCGAGGAGCTTGCGGCCATCTCCAAGACATGGCTGGGCGAGACGTTGCACATCAACGACGTGTCGTGGTCGTCATTCGAGGACGCCTCAGGCGCCGGAAGTGAAGTGTTAGCCGCGATCAGAGATGTCCAGTCGCCGGGAATCAAGGCGATGTCGTCGATTGCCCGCAGGTTCTCGGATATGTCGGGACTCATCAACACCTTCGCCGCAAACGTGACGGCGCAGGATGAGAAGAGCGCCGTGTCCTTCGATGCGTTGAAGCCGCGCTGATGCGTCCGACGATCAGCCAGCTGCGTGGCTGGAACCTGGATGCGCTCACCAAGGCGGGTGAGACGGCACGTGATAACGCGCGGACGCTGGACAGGTCGCTGGACTCCTGTGACCGTGTGTTCAACGACGCATCGGGCTGGTACGGCAAGACCCACGACGCGGCGAAGGCCAAGGTCGACCAGGAGCTGGATCACGGTCGTGAGGTCCGGAATGTTCTGAACCGGCTGTCCGATGACGCCGAGGATGCGGGACGAACGCTCAAGCACGCCAAGGAGTACACGCTTCAGGACGTGGACGCCGCCGTCGCGGAAGGTTTCACGGTCACCGACACCGGCGAGGTCAGTCATCCGGACGCCGAGAAGGCGCAGGCCGCCGCCGATCACCAGCGCAGGATTCAATCGGGGCTCGACGAGCTCGCTCGTCTGGACGAGATGTACGGCAGGCGACTACGAGAGGCCGTCAACGACCTGGAGAGTATGCGCGACGGACAGCAGGATGTGACGTTGCCGACGGGGGAGAAGGTCGATCCCGACGCGCTCGTTGACCGAGTGTCGCGGATGAATGCCGATGAACGTGCGGCCTTCATGTCGACGCTGAGTCCGGAGACTGTGCACGCCATGGTGATTGCCAACCCAGAGGTGATGGGCAACAGCGACGGAATTCCGTTCGATACCAGTATCGCGGCGAACGAGATCAATATCCGCAACGCGCTCAATGACGAGTTGCAGAAGCAGCCACCTGATCAGGCGCGGGTGGATCAGCTGAACAACATGCTCAAACCGATGGAAGACCCCCTGGTGACGAGGCCCGCCGATGCCGGTCCCAGCGATTACCTCGTGGACCGGAAGTACGTCAAGTTCTCCGCGGAGGGCAACGGCCGCATGATCGAGATGATCGGCGACATCAAGCCGGGGGTCAGAGGTGTCGGCGTGATCGTTCCCGGTACCAATACCAACCTGAACGGGAGCGGCTCGAACCATGAGTCGGCGGTCAAGCTGGCGAAGGAGAGCGGATCGCCGATCTTCCTATACCTGGGTGGCGATTTCCCGCAGGGGCTCGACAAGGCGGCCGATCCCTCGTATGCGGCGGCGATGGCACCCAAGCTGGTCGACTTCGGCCACGAGGTGGACCGCGCTGTGGGCCAGAATGCCCCGGGGACACCGGTCACCTATGTGGGTCATTCATACGGGGGAGCCATTGTGGGGACCGCCGAGCAGATGGGTTTGCGTGCCGACCGCATCCTGCATGCGTCCTCGGCGGGCACTGGAATCCTGCCGGGTGGATACACAGATCCGAACCCGAATGTGCAGCGCTATTCGATGACGGCGCCCGGTGACCCGATCGCCCTCGTGCAGTCACTGCCGCGAGATATGCGGATTTCGGATATCCCCGGCGTGGATGACATTCCGGGTATTCCGCACAATGTCGAGGGCCGAATCGGCAATCCGCTGGGTGGTCTGCCCTCGGCGACGGATCCGGACAGGATTCCCGGCGTGACTCGGCTGGATACCGGCTACTACGGGGAGTTCGGCAAGCACCCGAACCAAGTAATCGTCGGACCCGATGGGCACGGAAGCTATTGGGATGACCCCAATTCAGACGCTTTCCACAACATCGCGGCGGTCATCGGCGGCGGCGAGGCGACGGCCTATGTGGAACGGGGCATCAAAACGAACTACGTCGACGTGAACGTTGGCGACGACGGAAACTTCAGGGCAGAGGCATGGGATCAGGGGCGAGCAGCGGCCGGACCAAAGGTGCCCGAGCTCCCGTGGGACGACCAGGGCACCGTCGACCGGCGCCAGCATCCATGGGATAACCCGAGGGTGACAGATCACCCAGAGCGTGGTCAAAGGGTTCAGGTGAAATGAGGTCTCTGGCAACGGTTGTGGCGCTGCTGACTTTGGCGGTCGGAACCGCGTGTGCGGGCCCGGGCACACGCACGACGGAAATGACAAGTGAGGACACGATGCAACCCATCACGCTGACGGTCACCGAAGCCGCACGCATCACCGCCGGTTATGTTTCCCTCGTTTCCGGACAGGAAGCGGACCCGAGCCCTGACCGTGCTGAGAAGGTCGGTTGCCAGACAAACAAGGAATCACTGATGAGCGAGGGACCGCCGTGGAAGGTGCGCAGGCAGTGGTGGGTGGACAATCCGCCACAGGAGCTCATCGCCGCGGCCTTGGGTCGGTTGGATTCGCTTGCAGCACAGGGGTTTGATCGTCAGGTCTGGGCGCGACCGGACCCGGAACCGGCGAACACCAAGACGTACCACGACGCGCGTGGATACGTAGTCGGCGCGCGGGCCTACACCACCGCTGGTGGACGGGATCTCTTCGAGGTCACCGCGATGTCCCCCTGCGCGAACGACGGTTAGCGCTAGACCATCAGGTCTCGCATTTTGACGGGCATTTGACAGGCAGGCTTGCCTGCCTGTGAAAACGGGGCTACCGTGACGCCGTGACCGCAAGCAGAACTCGAAGGCACTCCGATGAGAGGGTTCGCATCCCGCGTGCGGAGCGGGCAGAGGCCATGAGGTTGCGGCTACTGGAGGCGACCTTGTGGTGCATCGTCGACAAGGGCTATGCAGCCACCTCCACCAATGACGTCGTTCGACGGGCCAAGGTGTCCCGTGGCGCACTTGCCCATCACTTCCCGACCAAGGCGGCGCTCGTGAACGCCGCGGCCGGGCACCTGGTGGCCAAACGCGCCCTCGAATTCGAGTCGCAGATGGCTCGGCTCGAGCCAGAGCAACGCACTCCGGCGGCGGCACTCGACATCTTGTGGTCCTTCTACGAGCAGCCCGAATGCCGGGCCCTGATGGAACTGTCAATCGCCGCCCGCCATGACTCCGAGCTGCGCTCCTTGATGAAGTCCTGGGACGACAAGTACATCGAGGTACTGCGGATATCGGCCGCCGAGGTCTTCCCCGACGTGGTCGCTCAACCATTCGGTGATGTGGTGCTGCGCAGCATCACCGCGCTTTATGACGGGCTCAGTCTCTACGACCTGGTCCAGGAAGGCCCTCGTCAGAAGGTTGCCGAGGTGCGTGCGTTGTTGATCGCAACAGTGACCCAGGTGTACCGAATGAAAGGAAATGCTCATGACTGAAACCACGACGCTTCCCATCCGCGCGCGCCGCATCCACTTCAACTATCCCGACGGCGGCCTGCGAAGGCATTACGTCCAGGACGACCTGGTGATGAGCCACGTCATCGCATATCTGTCCTCCACCTTCCCCGAGGGTGAGGACTTCTTCGTCCGGTCGGTGCGCCACTACGCCGACGAGGTGACGGACCCTGTGCTCAAGGACCAGGTCAAGGGCTTCATCGGGCAGGAAGTGACACACAGCCGCGAGCATGTCGCGCTCAATGAACGGCTGCAGCAGATGGGCTATCCGACAAGATGGAACGACCGATTCACCGGAAGGGCGCTGCGGTGGGACGAGCGTAGATTCTCCCCGCTTACGTGCCTTGCCATGACAGCAGCGCTGGAGCACTTCACCGCCGTCTTCGCGGAATCGCTGCTCGGTGACGAGGATGCGCAGGCGTTGTTGGGGTCCACGGAGGTGCGAAAGATGTTGTTATGGCACGCCTATGAGGAATCCGAACACCGTGCCGTCGCCTTCGACGTGTACCGCACCGTCGGCGGCACTGAACGACGCCGTATTTGGACCATGCGAATGGTGACGCTCACCTTCTTCGGCAGCATCGCGGCCTTCACCACGCTGTCTCTGCTGCGGGACCCGGCTACCTACAACCCGGTTCGGCTGCTACGTAGCCTGTGGAATCTGCGCCGTTCGCCGTTCCTGAAACGCTCTGTCCGCCAGCGATTCCAGCAGTACAACACAGTAGGGTTCCATCCCGACGACGTTGACAATACGGCCCTGCTGAATCAGTGGCGGCCCGAGTTATTCGGTGAGACAGGACAACTCGCCAACAACCTGGCCTAACGGCTGGGCTCACGCGCTATCGGTAGGTCACCAGATCTCGATTACCGCCATCTCCGATCAGATGGGTGTGATCGTTAGAGGAGAGCAGGCTCAATCCACGCTTGCCGTTGACCACCGAAGTGATCGACGAGTTGATGACAACACGTTGGGCGGTAAGCCAATTGGAAACGGTTCCGCCCCACAGATCCGCGACGATCATCCCGATCACCCCCGCGGACGTGGCCACCACGGTGTCACCGCTCAATGCCGCGATATCGGCCATCGCTGCGAGCACGCGCTGTTGAAACCGCGTGTAGCTCTCGGCGTACTCACCGGATGAATCGGTGCTCGCCCACTGCGCCAGACCGTCCTCCAGAACGGCCTGAGTATCGCCCTTGGCCAGGCTCTTGACCGTGTTGACCGACGCCAGGCGTCGTATCCGCGAGTTGCCGACAATCTCCTTGTAGTCGTACTCGTCCCACCGGTCGTCCTGTCGCGGCTCGCTTCCCAGCGCCACCGCGATGGCGTCGCCGGTCTGCCGCTGTCGCTTCATCCCGCCGTGCAGGATTCGGGTGCCGCCCAGACCGCGGCGGGCGAGCTCGGCCGCGACGGTATCGGCCTGCCGCTGTCCGATGCTGGTCAGCGGGCTATCGGGACTGCTCGAGTAGTTGGCAGCTTGACCGTGCCGGACCAGATAGATGACGCCCATGAGAGGCATCGTATCGACTAGCCGCCACCCAGCACGCGGCGCTTCTCGGCCTCGAACTCAGTCTCTGTGAGCGCACCGGAATCTCTCAGGGCGGCAAGCGATTTAAGTTGCTCGAGGCGTATACCGCTGTCGGACGGTTCGTAGGATGCGATGGGTTGAGGGCCCGCCGGAGACGACGGATGGGTAGTGCGCGACCGCGTCAGCACATAGGCGATCCAACCGATTATCGCCACGCCCAGCAGTCCGGCAAAAAGCCAGGTGAGGGCCCAATATGGGCTGCCGTGGCCGAATGCGAGTCGAGGATTGACGAACCCGTTGATCTCACCCTCTACCTGCACGTCGTACGTACCGGCGGCGGGGATCTGTGCGACCCATACCCGCCTGCGGGCATCGCCGTTCACCGTTGTCGAGCTCCCGATACTCTCGCGCACCTGCGGCTCCGCCACTCCGGCCGGCGGAAAGATCGACATGCCCAGCTGGGGGATGAGCAGTCCGTTGTCACCCGAGACCCAGGAGTGGAAGCTGACGGTCACCTCGCCGGCGGGCAGTTCCAGCTGGGTGGTACCCGGGATCTTCACCTCGCCATAGGCGTCGAACTTGTCGAATACAAAGACGTTGAGGATGAGTGTGGCGATGATGCCGATAACCCCGCCGACCGTCAGCGTCGTAAGTGCCCGTACGGAGGCCAGGCGCATGCTCATGTGCCGAAGTCTGTCATGTGGGGTGACTGCGCCTCTAGCATCGGACGGATGGACTTCGCCCCGTCTGACCGCGCTGCCGAACTGACCACCGCCGTCCGGGAGTTCATCGATCGGGAGGTCATGCCGGTGGAGCGCGCCGTGCTGGCTCACCACGACGAACTGCTGGGCGCCCGCGCGGGTACGACGGCCGAGCTGTGGGCGGTGCCGCCAGAGTTGGACGCGTTGAAGACGAAGGCTCGGTCCGCTGGGTTGTGGAATCTATTCCTGCCCGACCCCGAGCTTGGTGGCGGACTGTCCAACTCCGAGTACGCGCCACTGGCCGAGCAGATGGGCCGATCACTGTTCGCACCTACCGTATTCAACTGCAACGCACCGGATTCCGGGAACATGGAGGTACTGCACCGATATGGCAGCCAGGAACAGAAGGAGATGTGGCTAGAACCCCTGCTGGAGGGCGATATCCGTTCGGCGTTCTGTATGACCGAACCCGATGTCGCGTCCTCCGATGCCACGAATATGGCGGCCACCGCCGTCGTCGAGGGCGACGAGGTGGTCATCAACGGACGTAAATGGTGGAGCACCGGTGTGGGTCATCCCGACTGCAAGGTGATCATCTTCATGGGGCTCACCGACCCCACTGCGCATAGGTACGCGCGCCACTCGATGGTCCTTGTCCCGATGGACACCCCCGGCGTCACCGTCGAACGGATGCTGCCCACGATGGGGTTCTACGACGAGCCTGGCGGGCACGGTGTGGTGTCCTTCGACAATGTGCGGCTCTCTGCGGATGCGTTCATCGCGGGACCGGGTAAGGGATTTGAGATCGCCCAGGGGCGGTTGGGGCCCGGCCGGGTGCACCATGCCATGCGCTTGATCGGCCTTGCCGAGGTGGCGCTGGAGCATGCGTGCCGACGGGGGTTGGACCGCACCGCATTCGGAAAACCTTTGGTGAACCTCGGCGGAAACCGTGAACGCATCGCCGACGCCCGCATTGCCATCAACCAGACCCGGCTGTTGGTGCTGCATGCCGCCTGGTTGTTGGACACCGTGGGCATCATGGGGGCGCTGTCGCCAGTGTCCGAGATCAAGGTGGCCGCACCGAACATGGCGCAGCAGGTCATCGACATGGCGATCCAGATCCATGGCGGCGGAGGTCTTTCCAATGATTTCCCATTGGCGGCGGCTTGGGTCAACGCCCGCGCACTGCGCCTGGCCGACGGCCCCGACGAGGTGCACCGTGGGGTAGTGGCCCGGATCGAGCTTGCGAAACACGCTATCGAGTGACGGCGAGCGCGTAGCGCATACCGCGGTGCAGGCTCGCCCCCACCAGCAGTCCCAGCGCGATCGAGAAGATCGCCATGCAGGTATCGAGCAGCGCGGCGAGGTTGGCGTGGCCGGTGGCGGCGACCTCGCTGACGTTGACGAAGCTCAGCGCACCGGGCACCAAACACCAGAACGCCGCGAGCAGCAACACGATTGCCGAAGGGGCGCCCTTGAATCGCGCCGCGAAAAGGGCAAAGGGAACGACGGCGACCGCCCCGACGAAACCCGTCATCGCCGGTGCCAGGAACAGACCGCCGAGCCGCTGTCCCAGCATCGCGACGCCGATCGCCAGAATCAGCCAGATCAGCGATCCGCGCGGTGCGGACTTGTAGAGGTAGAACCCCACCGCGATCACCGGCACGGCCAGCGCGATCGTCCAGCTGCCCAGCGGTGGTCCCAGTAACGAGGGCTCCAGTGGTCCAGCCACTTTCACGCCGATCACCACACCAAATGCCAACAGCATCAGTTGTGCGATGCCGTACACGATGCGGGTCGACCCGGCCATCAGCTGGGTGCTGGTCAGCTCCAACGCCCCGATGGTGAGGGTCACCCCGGGAAGCACGGCAATCAGGGCCGGCGCGACGACGCGCGCCAGACCCTCGCTGGGCACGTTCGCGACGATGAACGTGCTGAGCACCGTCACTACGAAGGCGGCCACGGCGGGCATGGTCGCGGCCAGGGTGGGCATGGGATTTGTCGCCAACATGAGCATGCCGACGATCAAGCCCAGCACCAGGTAGGCGGGTAGCGCCGAGGAGGTCGGCGCAAGGGCCAGCCCGAAACCGAGGGTCAGGATGGTGTGTCCGATCACGGTGATGATTGCCCCGAAACGTGGCTTGAGGCATCGGATCTCGTAGATCCGTGCGATCGCCTCCGCTGGCGCGATGGCCCCGACGGCGGCCATATCGGCGATGGTGTCGATATGACCGGCCTGATCCAGCTGCGCTGTACTGCGGGTGGATTCCTCCACTTCCAGCTGTCCGGTGACACCGTCGATCTGGATGATCAGCACAGTCGGCAAGACGACGGCGCGCAGCTCCTTGTCGGTGTATTGCGGTGCGATGTCGTGCAACTTGGCCAGCACCAGGTTGGTGGGCTGGCCGACTTCGAGCATTGCGATGCCGAGCATCCGCAGCATCGTGACAACTTCGGCGTCGTCGAAATGCTTCGCGTCAGCCAGCGGTACGGGCTTGTCCTTAAGAGTCTTCCGGACAAGCGCCAGCGCGCGCCCGCGCCTGGTCAGCGCCGTCATGCGCCGACTGTAGCCCGGTCTTAGGCCTTGAGGTTCTTCTTCGCCGCGCGCCGCAGCTGGATGATTCGCACCCCACCGACCAGGGCGGTGAGCGCTGCACCGGTGATGGCCGCGAACAACACCGTGATGCCCAGAGGCATCTGGATCTCCCACGAGAGGAAGTGGGTGGTCGTGTCCGTCAGATTCTGCAGAATGAACACCAGCAGCAGAATCAGGATCAACAGGCCAAGGATGACGCCGGTCCAGGTCGCCGCCGCGCGGGTCCGCTTGACCGCGTCTTCCTTTTTGGCGGGCTTCGTGGCGGGCAGCGGTGGCTGCTCCCCGACGGGGATGTCGATCGATGTGTCGGCAACCGGAGAGTCCGGAGTCGTACCGGGGTCACTGGTCATCTGTCCATCATTTGCTACGCGAGCGGGTATTGCAAGCGTGAATGTCGACTTTTGGCGTGAAAGTACGAGCGAAAGTCGCCAAAAGTCGACACTCGACGCTGGTCAGGTCCGGATAGTGCCCAGTCCGGGGATTACGGGCAAATCGAGTGGTGTCAGGAATCCCGGCTTAGCGCCGATCACCGCTGGTATCGCGTTGATGGCGCGCATCCCGGTAGCCAGGCAGCCGCCGATGGCGCCGTCGCCGGTGCGCTCGTCACGGAACACGGTCTCTTGGGTGATGTTCGGGCTGCCTTTGATCTCGATGCGGTAGGCGTCGTTGTCCACCGACTGCGCCCGCGGCCAGTGCGGCGCGGTGTCGTTGGTGATCCGGTTGACATGCTCGATGACGATCTTGGGCTCTCCGCCTACCCAACCGCGGATCTCGAAACGCACGGCGGCGCAATGTCCCGCCGTGATCGTTCCGGTATTGGGCTCCGCGCCGTAGGCGATCTCGGTTGGGGTGGCCCACTTTTCGTAGACGGTGTCGATCTTGTCGAGTTTGACCCCGACGGCGTCGGCGATCATCGGAATGGTGTGTCCCCACGCCAGGATCAGCACCTCGGGGATCTCCAGCACCGCCTGTTGGTCCATGGGTGCGCCCAGTCCCATCGGGGTGCTGAAATCGCCGTTGTAGTACTGGTAGTCCAGGAGCTCTTGCACTAGAACCGAATCCACCCGACCGCCCACACCGAGCAGGGTCATCGGGAACAGATCGTTGGCAAAGCCAGGGTCGATACCGGTAGTGAAACATGAGGTCTGGCCGTCCTCACAGGCCTGCGTGATATCCACCAACATCTCGGGCGGGCAGACCTGCGGGTACACCCAGGGTGTCATGGCGGTGGAGACCACATTGTGTCCGCTGCGCAGCGCCCGGGACATGTTGTCGATGTTCTCCAGGGCGTACTGCGCCGTCGGTCCGAAGTACGCGACGGTGCCTTCGGTGCCCAGCGCGGCGTCGATATCGGTGGTCGCCGCCAGCCCGATCGGGTGACTGCCCACGAGGGTCCCGACGTCCACACCCTCCTTGGCCGGATCGTGTACCAGGACGGCGGCCAGCTCGAATACCGGGTGGTCCAGCAGCTCGCGGATCACCAGCTTGCCGACTACGCCTGTGCCCCAAAGGATGACGGGATACTTGTCGCTCATGAGAAGAACTCTCCTGCGTTGACGAATAGGGTCTGCCCGGTCACCATCCGGGCGCGGTCCGAGGCGAAGAACACCACCGCGTCGGCGACGTCCTCATCGGCGGGCATTTCGCCCAGCGGGAACTTGGCCGTCAGCTCCGACAGCACTTCCGCTTGGGTGATACCGCGCTGCTGCGCGACCAAGCCGATGTACAGCTGGATCGGTGGTCCGTACATCCACGTCGGTACCACCATGTTGAGGCGAATTTTGTGCGGGCCCAGCTCCTTCGCGAGCTGGTACATCGCGTTCTGTAACGCTCCCTTGGATGTCGCATACGCGGCCTGGGGCAGCTGCGGATGAAAGGCCGACTGCGAACCGATGAAGACCACCGATCCGCCGTTCTTCTTCAGCTCCGGCACGGCTGCCTGCACGAGTTGAAGCGTGCCGACGACGTTCGTGTTGAGCATCGCCTGCCACTGCGCCAGATCCGCACCCTCGATGCCGCCGAAGACGTCTTCCTTGGCCGCAACGTTCACCAGTACGTCCACCCCACCGAATCGCTCGCAGGCGGTGTCGATCAGACCTTGGCATGCTTGCGCGTCGTTGATATCGGTGACCGCCCAGGCGACGGTGGCCACGGTGTCGTCGAGTTCTTTCGCGAGGTTTGCAAGGTTTTCCCGGGTGCGGGCGCCGAGCACCACATTGGCGCCGTCTTGGTGCGCCTTGAGCGCGACCTCGCGTCCTAATCCGGTGCCCACGCCGGATATCACCACGGTCTTTCCGGAAAGAAGTCCTGTCATCGGCTGCCCTTCTGCATGTGACCCACGCCTCAACGTTACACAGTGTTACGATATTTGCAATGGCTACCGACGAGTTACCAGTGGGCAGCGACCCGATGTCGCCGGCGGTGCGGCTCCGAGGCCGCAGGCGTAGCTCCGATATCGACACCAAGGCGCTCGCTGCCGCGCGCGAGCTCCTGGTCGAACAGGGGTGGGAGGCCACCACCATGGTTGCGATTGCCGAGCGGGCTGGTGTCGGCAAGCCTGCTCTGTATCGCCGGTGGCCGTCGCGCGCACACCTGGTCTTCGAGGCCGTGTTCGGTTGGACGGCCCCTACTCAGGAGATGAGCGCGGCCGCGGGAGTCGGCGACTGGGTGCGTCAATCCTGCTCGTACACAGCGGAACTCTTCGAGCGACCGGATGTCATCGCGGCCGCCCCCGCACTCCTCGGCCAGATGCGCACCGATCCCGAATTGGGGCAGGCTATGTGGGCGAGCTTCGGTGAGACAGGTGCCGAACTGCTCTCACAGGTGATGCGTGTACAGCATCCCGAGATCGGCCAGCAGGAGGCGCATGACCGGGCCAACGCCACCATGTTGATGATCATCGGAGCCAATGTCCTCGCACGCCAGCTGCTTCCCGACGAGCAGGCGGAGACGGTTCTCAAATATTTGCCATCGCTCCTGGCGGCGCCGAGCGAGAACCCCGAAACAGATGCCTCGGACGGTTAGCCACCGGAATCTTCCCGACGGTAAAACCGGGCAGGGTAGCCACTCCCCGGTTACTGTCGGAGGATGCGCAGGGCCGCACGACTCCTCGCCGCCGTCATGGCCGCGATCGTCTTCAGCGGTTGTGGTAGCGCCAATCCCCTGGGCGGAGGACCGCTTTCGGGTGACCTCAATACGTTGATCGTCGGCTCGGCGGACTTCCCTGAGTCGAAAACCGTGGCCGAGCTCTACGCCCAGATATTGCAGACCAACGGCTTTCAGGTCACCAGGCAGTTGGGTATCGGCAGCCGCGAGACGTACATCCCGGCGGTCAAGGATCATTCGATCGACCTGATCGGCGATTACACCGGAAATCTGCTGCGCTACTTCGACCCGGACGCGACCGCCACCAAGCCCGATGACGTTGAGCTGGCGCTGCTACGCAAGCTGGACGGGGATCTCGACATCCTGACCCCTTCTCCGGCATCGGATGCCGACACGTTGTGTGTCACCAGGGCCACCGCGGACAAATGGAATCTGCGCTCGCTCGCGGACCTTGCGGCGCACTCGGGGGAAGTGAAGGTCGGCGCGCCCTCGGAGTTCCTGCACCGCAGCGTGGGTCTGGCCGGGCTCAAGGCCAATTACGGACTGGATATCCCGGAGTCCCGTTTCGTGGCCATCAGTGACGGCGGCGGACCTGCCACAGTGAAAGCGTTGTTGGACGGAACCATTACTGCAGCCAACATCTTCAGCACCTCACCGGCGATCGCCGAACATGACCTGGTGGTGTTGGAGGATCCCAAGTTCACCTTTCCGGCGGGCAATCTGGTGCCGTTGGTCAACGCGCAGAAGAAGTCCGAGAAGTTGAAGAAGGTACTCGACGCGCTCTCGGCGCGCTTGACCACTGATGACCTCACCAGGCTCAACGCCGCGGTTTCCGGTAACGACGGCGTTGACCCCAAGGAAGCCGCACAGAAATGGTTGGCGGACAAAGGTTTCGACAAACCGATAGGGAACTGATCGCGTGATCACCTTCGAGAACGTCACCAAGAAGTACCCCGACGGGACCACCGCGGTCGACGATCTCACCATGCATGTCGACAAGGGATCGTTCACGGTATTCGTGGGGCCCTCGGGCTGCGGCAAGACCACGTCGATGCGGATGATCAACCGGATGACCGACCTCACCTCGGGTGTCTTGACCGTCGACGGGGCCGATATCAGGACGGTCGATCCGGTCAAACTGCGGTTGGGCATTGGGTATGTGATCCAGAACGCCGGCCTCATGCCGCACCAGCGCGTCGTCGACAACGTGGCGACAGTGCCTGTGCTGCGCGGTGAATCCCGGCGCGCCGCACGCAAGGCCGCCCTCCAGGTATTGGAACGGGTGGGGCTCGATCCGAAGTTGGCCACCAGGTACCCCGCGCAGCTCTCCGGAGGTCAACAACAACGCGTCGGTGTGGCACGTGCTCTCGCAGCCGACCCGCCCATCCTCCTGATGGACGAACCATTCAGTGCCGTCGACCCGAATGTGCGCGATGACCTGCAAGCCGAGATGCAGCGCCTACAGGCCGAGCTCAACAAGACGATCGTCTTCGTCACCCACGATATCGACGAGGCCGTCAAACTCGGAGACAAGGTGGCGGTCTTCGGGCCTGGTGGGGTCTTACAGCAATACGACGATCCCGAGCGGGTGTTGTCCAATCCGGCAAGCGATTTCGTCGCCGGTTTCATCGGGCGTGATCGGGGCTACCGAAGTTTGCAGTTCCGCGGAGCGGGCGAGGTGCCGTTACACGAGATCAGGCTGATCGGCGAAGCGGATGTACCTACTGTGATCATCGCCCCGGGCGACTGGGTGCTTGTCTGTAATCCTGACGGCACACCATTCGGATGGATGGACGACTTCGGAGCGAATGTCTACCGCTCAGGGAAGTCGTTGTACGACAGCGTGATCGCGGGAGGTTCGTTGTTCGGGCCGGACGGAACTCTGCGGCAGGCCCTCGATGCCGCGTTGTCCTCACCGTCCGGGCTGGGCGTCGCCACCGACGAGGACGGGCGCGTGCGCGGCGGTGTGCGTGGTGATGACGTCCTGATGGCGCTGGATCGACAACGCCGCACCGGGAAGCGGTGAGATGCATTATCTCTTCACCCATCTCAATGACGCCTGGCTGCTGTCGCTGATCCATCTCCGGCTGTCGCTGGTGCCCATTCTCATTGGACTCGCGATCGCGGTTCCGTGTGGTGCGCTGATTCACCGGTATCGGACCGCGCGGCGGGTGACGACGGTGATCGCCAGCATCGTGTTCACCATCCCTTCACTGGCGTTGTTCGTGGCGTTACCGCTCATCATTCCCACTCGGATTCTCGACGAGGCCAATGTGATGGTGGCCCTGACGCTCTACACCACTGCGCTTCTCATTCGTGCGGTACCCGAGGCGCTCGATGCCATTGCTCCGCAGGTGCGCGACGCCGCTACCGCGGTGGGATACCGGCCGTTGGCCCGTCTCATTCGGGTCGAGCTGCCCTTATCCATACCCGTATTGGTAGCGGGATTGAGAGTCGTTGCCGTGACCAATATTTCAATGGTGTCGGTGGGCTCGGTGATCGGCATCGGCGGCCTGGGTACCTGGTTCACCGAGGGCTACCAGGCCAACAAGAGCAGTCAGATCGTCGCCGGGATCGTCGCCATCTTCTTGTTGGCCGTCGTCGTGGATTCACTCCTGGTGCTTCTCGGTCGTGCTGCCACGCCGTGGGCCAGAGCAACGAAAGCCGTTGGTGCATCATGAACTTTCTCTCCGAGGCACTCGGTTACATGTTCACCGCGTCCAACTGGACGGGCAATAGCGGTCTGGGCGTGCGGATCGGTGAGCACCTCCAGTACACCGCGATCGCCCTCCTGGCCGCGGTCGTTATCGCGGTGCCGATCGGTCTCATCATCGGTCACACCGGTCGCGGCACGTTTCTGGTGGTCAGTGCGGTGAACGCATTGCGGGCGCTCCCGACGCTCGGTGTGTTGCTGCTGGGCGTGCTGCTGTGGGGTCTGGGCCTGGTTCCGCCGACCATCGCGTTGCTGCTGTTGGGTGTGCCGCCGCTGCTGGCGGGGACATACTCCGGTATCGCGAACGTGGATCGCACGGTCGTGGAGGCGGCCCGCGCCATGGGGATGACCGAACGCCAAGTGCTGTTCGGCGTCGAGGTACCCAACGCGTTGCCGCTCATCCTGTCTGGACTGCGGACGGCGACCCTGCAGATCGTCGCGACCGCGACCGTCGCCGCCTATGCCAGCCTCGGCGGGCTCGGCCGGTACCTCATCGACGGCATCAAGGTCCGGCAGTTCCACTTGGCGTTGGTGGGCGCCATCATGGTGACCGCGCTGGCTCTGCTGCTCGATGCGATCCTGGCCTTCGCGGTGTGGTTGTCGGCTCCAGGCAGCGGGCGGCTGCGATTGGTACCGCGCGATGTCCCGGACGACTCAGGGCCGGGGGACGCCGGCGTAGAGAGGCAGGTCGAACCATGTCGGCACGCCGTGGCACAACCCTGACGGCCCACGCAGCGCCACCTCGCCGGATCGCAGCACGTCCGACCACGCGGAGTCGCCGCGCCATACCCGGGTCAGGCTCCGCAACTGTGCCGTCACACCCACATTCACGTCGAATCCGGGGTCGGCATCGCACAGATCGGCCGCCTCGGGCGTGACGACCAGCCACCAGTGCCGCTTATCGGCCGCGACGTCGCCGAAACTGAAATGCAGCACGGTGCGGCCCTCGGGGACGGCGCTGCCGATGACGTGGCGTCGCATATCCCAGAGCAGCAGCTTGGGGTCCAGATCCTCATCCCCGATCTCGCCGATCCACCGGATTCCCCACTGGCTCAACATCTCGACCACCGGCCGTAGCTCCTGGCCCGCGTCTGTGGGTATGTAGCGGTTTTCGTGGCGCTCGGCGATGCCGGCGCGCACCAGTCGGTCCAGCCTCTTGGACAGCAAGGTCGGAGACATTCGCGGCACGCCGCGCCTGATGTCGTTGAAATGCTCACTGCCGAGAAGCAATTCACGCACGATCAGCAGCGTCCAGCGTTCGTCGAGCAGCTCCATCGCCTTCGCGACGGGGCAGAATTGGTAGTACGACGCACCCATGTGTGAACGGTAGGCCTCCGAACTCGCGGTGACCAGTCCCGGTACAGATCTTGTACTAGCCGGTGGCCCTACGGTGTCGCTAGCGTCTGTGTATATGAACACTGAAACAGCCCAAAGAGTTTCGTTATGGGCGCTGGGCGACTATCCCGCGGTGGCGTCCGAGGTGATTGCGCCGTTGGGCCCGGTGCTTGTCGTAGAGTCCGGCATCGCCCCCGGAGTTCGGGTGTTGGATGTAGCGGCCGGATCCGGGAATGTGGCGATCCCCGCGGCGGGCACCGGCGCGCATGTGGTGGCCTCCGATCTCACTCCCGAACTGCTGGAGGCAGGTCGCGCGACGGCGGCGCGGGCCGGTGTGAAATTGGATTGGCAGGTAGCCGATGCGCAAGCGCTTCCTTTTGGTGACAACGACTTCGATGTCGTGGTGTCCTGCGTCGGGGTGATGTTCGCTCCGCGTCATCAGGACAGCGCCGACGAACTGGTCCGAGTCTGTCGGCCGGGGGGAACGATCGGCCTGATCAACTGGACGCCGCAGGGATTCATCGGCCAGATGTTCGCGACCATGAGGCCGTTCGCGGCCGCCCCGGCGCCCGGCGCGCAGCCGCCGCCGTTGTGGGGTGACCCGGCTCATGTACGGGAGCTCCTCGCCGACCGGGCCATCGAGGTCACGGTGAAGCGGCGGATGCTTACGGTGGACCGGTTCGCCACCGCCGAGGAGTTCCGCGACTTCTTCAAGGCCTGTTACGGGCCGACGATCGCCGTCTACGCCAGGATCGCGAAGGAGGCGAGCCGAACCGCCGAACTCGACGATGCGCTTGTGGAGCTGGCCCGTCGACACGATCGCGGTGACGGACGGCTGGTGATGGACTGGGAATACCTGCTGTACATCGCGCACAAACGGGGGTGATCCGGGCCGCGACGGGGCAATTTGCGCGGTCGCCTACGGTAGACGGGTGAGTAACCCCAGCTCGACCGACACGGCGACTGGGCCCGCGGTCCTGACCTGGCGCGCCCATGACGGGTCGCGTATGGAATCCACCCGGGTCCAACTATCGGGCCGACGCATCCGCGCACACGGCCGCTTCGTGGCCGGTGCGTCCGACGCACACCCCGCGTTCAGCGCCTCATATGACCTGGTGACCGACGAGACCGGCTCCACCAATCGGTTGTCCCTGTCCACCACGGTCGCGGAGCGGGAACGGCAGCTGTCGATTGCCCGGGACGAAGAGGGCATGTGGACCGTGCAGAACCACGAGGGTGCGAAGCGCGCCACCTTCGACGGAGCGCTGGACGTCGACGTGGTGTTCAGCCCCTTCTTCAATGCGCTTCCGATCCGGCGAACCGGCCTCTACCAGCGGGAAGGCAGCGCGGTACTGCCGGTTGTCTACGTGACGCTGCCGGATCTAGTCGTCAGCCCCGCCACCATCAGCTACCGCAACGACGGTAAGGGCATCAAGGTGGTTTCGCCGGTCGCCGACACCACCGTCATCGTCGATGACGAGGGATTCTTGCTGGAGTACCCCGGACTCGCCGTCCGGATCTAAGGCACGATCCGCAGCACGCCGCCCTGCCGGCCCGCCTCGGCCAGGTGCTCGCGCCAATCAGCGTCCGCCCGGCTGATACCGGTGATGTCGAACCGTTCGTGTGCCTCATACCGCCCTCGCGCGGCGTGGCCGGCCTCTACCAGCAGCTCTACCGAGCTCTCCGCGTTCAAGGTGTTCCACGTCGCCGCCAGCAGCGCCATTGCCTCTTCCAGGGCGGGCAGCACACCGTGCGGATTGGATTCGCACATGGCGCGCACCAGCGACGGATCGGTGGCGGCGACGCGGGTGCCGTCCCGGAACGATCCTGCGGCCAACGAGTACGCCAAGGGAACCCCGTCCGCGGTGATGGCGAGGGCCTCGGCGAGCAGATGCGGTAGGTGCGAGATGGCCGCTGCCGCCGCGTCATGCTCCTCGGAACGTGCCGGGACCACGACGGAACCGCAGTCCAGGGCAAGCCGCGTGACCTGTGCGAATACCTGCGGATCGACGCGCTCGTCGACGCTGACCACCCAGGTCGCATCGCGGAAAAGCCGTGCGTCGCCGGCACTCCAGCCGGAGTCCGTCGTCCCCGCCATGGGGTGGCCGCCGACGAATCGTTGCGCCAGGCCGTGCCGGGACACCTCTTGTTGGACAGCGGCTTTCACACTGGTGACATCGGTGAGAGGGCATTCCGGCGCTAGTTCCGCGATGCGCGTAAGGAGCGCCGACAGGGCAGGTACCGGCACCGCGAGCACGATGAGCGCCTGGGCGTTGCGAGCACGTCGGAGCGCCAGATCCAGATCGGCAGTGGCGTCAAAACCCGCCGCTCGCGCGGCGTCGACACCCTCGGCAGAACGGTTGTATCCCCAGACATGCCGGCCCGCGGCGGCGGCCGCCCGGACCAGGGAACCACCGATGAGCCCGAGGCCAAGTACGCAGATCGGGGGGTGTTGGTGGTCGTGTTCGGCGGCGTTCACCCCATCAGGTTGGCATAGGTCACCAAAGTTGTGCGATGAGCCGCACGCGCGAAGAGCCTCAGGACTGTGGTCACAACCCAGGTTGGGGCACTACCGTATTGCCCATGGACGCACAGCGCGCAAAGGCCGTAGGGCCCAATACCGAAAGCCTGGAGGGCTTCGGTGTGGCCGTCGTGCGCGAAGAAGGCCACTGGCGGGTGACATCGTTGAATGCCGCGGCGCTCACCGATTTGGCGGCAGCCGAAACCGAGCTACGTGAACTACGCAGCGCCGGTGCGGTCTTCGGACTGCTGGATGTGGACGAGGAATTCTTCATCATCATTCGTCCGGCACCCTCGGGAACACACCTCCTGATCTCCGATGCCACTGCGGCCATTGATTACGACATCGCTGTCGAGGTGCTCGACAGGCTGAATGTTCCTGTCCCGGAGCTCGATTCCGATGAGCTCGACGATGTCGATCCGTGGGAGGAAGGCGAACTGGGCCTGCTCTCCGATATCGGGCTGCCTGAACCGGTGCTCAGCGTGATCCTCAGCGAGACCGACCTCTACCCCGATGAGCAGCTCGGCATGATCGCCGCCCGGATGGGCTTCGCCGACGAACTCGGAGCGGTGCTCGACAAGCTGGATCGGTGACGTTCCTAGACGATGAGGCGCTGATTCGCGCCGCACTGGCGGCCGCCGGGGAGGCCGGTGCCGACGATGTCCCGATCGGTGCGGTGATCTACGCCGCCGACGGAACCGAATTGGCTCGGGCTGCTAATGCGCGTGAACGCCTTGGTGATCCGACGGCGCATGCGGAAATTCTGGCGCTACGGCAGGCCGCCGCGAAACATGGCGACGGCTGGCGGTTGGAGGGTGCGACGCTGGCGGTGACCGTCGAGCCGTGCACCATGTGCGCCGGGGCATTGGTGCTGGCTCGGGTCGGCCGGGTGGTGTTCGGGGCGTGGGAGCCCAAGACAGGGGCAGTGGGATCGCTGTGGGATGTGGTGCGGGACCGTCGGCAAGCGCATCGCCCGGAGGTGCGCGGTGGCGTGCTGGCGCAGGAATGCGCGGCGCTGCTCGAGGAATTCTTCGCCACCAAGCGGTAGGTGGCCCGCCCGGTGCGCGCTGGGTCGGGGGGTCGCGGCGCGCACCGGACGGGCCGGTTCGGGGAGGGTTTAGTGGCCCCAGTTGTTGCCAGGTCCGTGGTCGGGTCCACGATCAGGACCGCGGTCGGGCCCACGGTCTGGTCCGCGATCAGGGCCACGGTCGGGCCCACGGTTGTCACCCGGGCCGGGGCCGTTGTCGCGCCAGCGGCCGTCGTCACCGCGCCAATCACCGGGGCGATCGCGGTCGAGGATCCCGTCCGCGTGGCATTCGCCCCAGTTCATGTTGAAGCCCCAGATCGGGTCCCAGAACTCGCCGGGACACCAGTGGTAGGTGGGGGCCGGAAGCTCCGGGGCCGGGGCGGCATTGGCGGTCGCTGCGAGGCCTAAACCGCCGGCAGCGATGGCCGCGGAAGCGGCAATTCCTAGAAGAAGTTTCATGTCAGGGTCTCCAATTTCTGTCGTGCCAATCTCGGTCTTGGTCATGCCAATCGCGGTGATCGTCGCCGCGCCAGTCGCGGTCATGGCGATCTCCGTCGCGGTCGCGATGCCAGTCGTCGTGGCAATCGCCTCCTTCCCAGTTGAAACCCCAGATCGGGTTCCAGAACTCGCCCGGGCACCAGTGATAGCTAGGGGCGGGAATGGCCGGTGCCGGGGCCGCATTCGCGGTCGTTGCTAAGCCAAGTCCGCCTGCCGCGATGGCCGCGGCTGCTGCGATTCCAACGAGAACTTTCACAACCACGATGGAAGGCCATCTAGCTGGGAACCGTGGCCCCGATTTCGTACAAGCAGCTGGGAATCACCTGCCAGCCATGCGGATCCGTGCATGTGAGTGGTCCGTTGCTAACGCTGGAGTGGCTTACGCCGATAACCAATGCTCGCCTGCGCGGTTGGGCGCGATTCGGGTATTCCGGGGTGCGGCCTGTAGTCTCTTCGGCGGTGGCGTGTCCGAGCGGCCTAAGGAGCACGCCTCGAAAGCGTGTGACGGGTAACCCCCGTCCGAGGGTTCAAATCCCTCCGCCACCGCCAAAACTCCCTAAGCGTTTACGCAGGTGGGAGTGCTCATGTCCTGGGACGCCCGCGGCGTAGCCCAGATTGCCACCCACCTGTAGCAGGTTTTCGGAAGCGTCCGGCCCGCACTGCGGTCACGATGATGCCGATCCGAAAATCGAGCGAGGGAGTGGCAGTGCGGGATGTGGCATTGATTCTTGTCGGCGTATTCATGCTGGGTATGGGGGTGTACGCGCTGGCCATGCCCGCGGCACTCGTCCGGCCGTTCGGTATTGCCATCGAGAGCGCGGTCAGCCGCTCGGAGATCCGGGCTGTGTACGGCGGGTTTGGACTGGCCATGGCGGGTCTGCTGTTCTGGACGGCCACCGGGGATGACCAGCTTCGCAATGGTGCGGCACTGACCGTCGGCGTGGCTCTTGGTGGAATGGCGGCGGGCAGGCTGCTTTCCCGGATCCTGGACGAGGGCACATCCTTCTATCCGATCTGGTTCTACTTCTTGGTCGAGGTTGCTGCGGCCGCCCTTGTCATTGGCGTCGTCGTGTGATGATGAGGTTCGTGACGATCGAGGATGTGGAGTCCTCCCACCGTCAGGTGTGGTTGTGGCCCGGGTACGCCGCGTATTTTGGTCCGTCATTTCACTTGGACACCCATTCGACTCCGGTGCACTGTTTTGCCCTTGGTGTCGATGCACCGTTCACCGTCGAGATCCCGGGTGGCGCTTCGGCATTGGCGCGCAGTGCGCTCATCCCGGCACGTACCGTGCATCGAATCCGTTCCGGGCCGGGGCGAATGCTGTTCTACTATCTCGATCCCAGCTCGACTCGCGTTGGCAGTGTGGATGCCGCGATGGCCGGACGTTCGGAACCCATCGCCACCGGCCACCGTGGCGAGGTCGTGCTATGCGACTATCTGTCGGGTGCGGGCCCCGTCGATCCCGCCGAACTGCGGCGAATCATTGTGGGGGACAACGATGCCGAAAGTATTGACCCGCGGATCCGGCTGACCATGGATCGTATGCTGGCCGCTCCCGCGGAGTCGATGTCCGCGGCCGATACGGCTGCCGAGCTGGGTCTGTCCACGTCGCGTTTTCTGCATTTGTTCACCGGTAATGCCGGGACGAGTTTTCGCCGCTACCGATTGTGGACGAGATTGTTGTATGTAGGCACGGCGGTCTCGCGAGGTGACGACTTCACCACCGCGGCCGTCGATGCGGGCTTCGCGTCGCCGAGCCATTTCAGTGACACCTTTCGGGTCATGTTCGGGCTGACCGCCTCGTCCGTTCTGTCGCAGAACAGTGAGATCACCACCCTCAGCGCGTAATGCCTAGTGCCGGGTGTGCAGCCTTTCGTTGAGCAGGTGCAGGGATCGTGCGGTGCTATCCGTCACGATGCGTAGCAGCACCCTCTCTGATTGATCGTGGATATCGACCCCATCGAGATGTGTGGTGAGAACAGTCGTGCCGCCGTCCGTGGCAGCGAGACCGTGGCTGATGGTCCACCGGGCGGGATCGCCCTCGCGCACCGCGCCCACGAATTCGACCGCGAGCAGCCTTCCTGGGTCCGCGGCGACCACGGTGCAGTCGCCGGTGCCGAGTAGGCGGGTGCCCATGATGGCCGGATGGGTGATGCGGTACTGACAACCGACTTCCGGACGGAACCCGTTGGTCTGCAGCGACCACAGATCGGGATCGACCATGACCTGCCAGATCAGCGTGGGTGTGTAGGCAAAAGACCGCTCGAACAAGATCATTTCGGCGCCCTCACCCGAGCAGCCTAGACGCGGGCGAACTGCAACCCTCAGTCCCGCCGGAGTGTGAAGAAGTACGGCTGGTCCATATCGCGCAGATCCATGATGCCCAGCAGGGTGGCGTCGTCGACCTTCCGGAAGTGGTCGATAATCGCCTTGTGGTCGTAGACCATGGCCGCGCTGACGATGCCGCGGTACTCGATATTGCGCAGCCGCGCGCGGTGCTTATTGGTTCTGATCAGCGGTTTGAGTGCGGAAAGCGCGGTCGGGGACGTCCGCTTGACCATCGGGGACTCGGTCAGTCCGCTGATCCGGCCCGCCAGGCCCATCGGGGCCAGCATTGGGTCGACGGCGAAGATATCGCCGCCGCCATCGCTGAACAGCAGTGGATGCACATGGTTCAGGTCGTCGAACTGCTTGCCGTACCAGCCCGAGACAGTGAGAATCCCGTCCATCGAATGCCCGGTCGGCACCTCGCCCCCATGCCAGCGTTGGCCGATCAGATCCTCTGCCCGCACGGGCTCCAGGTTGTCGAAGAAGGCCAAGGCCTCCTGGGTGGTCGTGCCATGCTCCAGCGCGAGAAGATCCGACGTCGATGTCATGACCCGAGCCTACGACCGATGGTCACGACGCGCCCAGGCAAAATGTCCTCTGATGACCGACTCCTATTTCACAATCGACGCCACCTTGCCCGGAACCGCGGGCCGGGCTGGAGTCATCCATACCCCGCACGGTGACATCAAGACGCCGGCCTTTATCGCCGTCGGAACCAAGGCCACCGTCAAGGCGGTGTTGCCGGAAACCATGGCCGCGCTGGGTGCCCAGGCGGTCCTTGCCAACGCCTATCACCTGTACCTGCAGCCCGGTCCCGATATCGTCGACGCGGCCGGAGGACTGGGTGCGTTCATGAACTGGCCCGGCCCGACATTCACCGACAGCGGCGGGTTCCAGGTGCTCTCTCTCGGCTCGGGGGCGCGCAAGGTCATGGCGATGGATGTTGACCGGGCCCGCGCCGATGGCGTCGTCATTCCCGGGAAAGACAAGCTCGCACACGTCGACGACGAGGGTGTCACCTTCACCTCGCACCTCGACGGGTCCACACACCGGTTCACCCCTGAGGTGTCCATGCAGATCCAGCATCAGCTGGGCGCCGACATTATCTTCGCCTTCGATGAGCTCACCACCCTGATCAATACTCGCGAGTACCAAGAGGATTCGGTGCAGCGCACCCACGAGTGGGCGCAGCGCTGCCTGGATGAGCACGAGAAACTGACCCGTGAGCGCGCCGACAAGCCCTATCAGGCGTTGTTCGGCGTGGTGCAGGGTGCACAGTACGAAGACCTGCGTCGCCAGGCCGCGCGCGGCCTGGAATCCCTTGTTAACGGCGCGGATCGGGGCTTTGACGGCTATGGGATCGGTGGTGCGCTGGAGAAACAGAACCTCGGCGCCATCGTCGGCTGGGTGACATCCGAGCTGCCCGAAAACAAACCGCGCCACCTACTGGGGATCAGCGAGCCCGACGACTTGTTCGCCGCGGTGGCCGCAGGGGCGGACACATTCGATTGCGTGTCCCCGTCGCGGGTCGCGCGTAACGCCGCCGTCTATACCCGCGACGGCCGGGTGAACATCACCGGTGCGAAGTACCGCCGGGACTTCACCCCCATCGATGCCGAATGTGACTGCTACACCTGCACTCACTACACGCGGGCCTATCTGCACCACTTGTTCAAGGCCAAGGAGATGCTGGCATCCACCTTGGCCACCATCCACAACGAACGATTCACCATCGGACTGGTGGATCGCATCCGCGCCGGCATCGTCGACGGCACCTTTGACGCGCTGCGTGAGGAGACGCTGGGCCGCTACTACTGCTGAGTCCGTGCCTCAGGCGGATCTCAGCATCCGGGCGCACACTGGGCACATGCCTACTACGACCGACCCGGGCACCCTGCTACTTCAGGTGCTCGATCCGGCGAATCGCGCAGATCCGTACCCCGTGTACCGGCAGCTGTGCGAGCAGACACAGACTGGACCGGTGCAGCCGCGCACCGCCGTGAGCGTGCTGGCCACCTTCGCGGACTGCAATGCCGTGCTGCGTCACCCGCAGGCCTCCTCGGATCGGCGCAAGTCCAATCTCGTCCAGCAGCAGCTCGCCAAGTACCCGAACCTGGCGTTGGGTAAGCCCTCGTTCCTCGGGCTGGACGCCCCCGATCACACTCGGCTGCGCAAGCTCGCGTCAAAGGCATTTGCGCCCAGGGTCATCAATGCGATGGCGACTGATGTCCAGTCCCTTGTCGACGGTCTGCTGGACGATATCGCCGAGCGCGGCAGCTTCAACCTGGTCTCGGACTTCGCCTATCCGCTACCCGTGGCGGTGATCTGCCGGATGTTGGGCGTGCCGCTGGAAGACGAGCCCGAATTCGGCCGCGCCTCAGCACTTCTCGGGCAGTCTTTGGACCCGGTCTTCGCGCTCACCGGGCAGGCCGCCGAGAACATGGACGAGCGCATCAAAGCAAGCCGCTGGATGTGGGACTACTTCATCGATCTCATCGCGGCCCGTCGGCGCAACCTCGGTGACGATCTGCTGTCCGCGCTGATTCAGGTGGAGGAAGCCGGTGATCAGCTCACCGAAGACGAGATCATCTCCACCTGCACCCTGCTGCTCATCGCCGGGCACGAGACCACTGTCAACCTGATGGCCAACGCGTCGTTGGCCATGTTGCGTGCGCCCAAGCAGTGGAAATTGTTGGGACAGAACGCCGATCGTGCGCCACTGGTCATCGAGGAAACACTGCGTTATGACCCACCTGTGCATATGGTGGCCCGTGTTGCCGATGGAGACATGACCATTCGCGACTTCACGTTGCCCAGCGGCGAGTGGATGTTGCTGATGCTCGCTGCCGCGCAACGTGATCCGGAGGTCGGCCCCGACCTCGACGTCTTCAACCCGGATCGTGCCGAGATCAAGCACCTGGCCTTTGGGCATGGGCCGCACTTCTGCCTGGGCGCGCCGCTCGCGCGACTGGAGGCCAAGCTGGCGCTGAGCTCGATCACGGCGCGGTTCCCCGAGGCGTGCCTGACCGGTGAGCCCACCTACAAACCGAATGTCACGCTGCGCGGGCTCGCCGACCTGCCGGTGAGTATCGGATAGCTACAGCGGTTCGAGGATGCGATGCAGGAACTGTTTCGTGCGTTCCTGCCGGGGCGCACCGATCACTTCGCTCGGCGGACCCTTCTCCAGCACTACACCGCCGTCGGTGAAGAGCACCTGGTCGGCCACCTGCTGGGCGAACCGGATCTCGTGCGTCACGATCACCATGGTCCAGCCTTGGGTGGCCAGGTCCTTGATCACCGCCAGTACCTCGCCGACTAGCTCCGGGTCGAGCGCGGAGGTTGGCTCGTCGAACAACATCAGTTTGGGTTTGATTGCCAGCGCCCGCGCAATGCCGACCCGCTGCTGTTGCCCGCCGGAAAGTTGGTAGGGGTACTGGTCCTGTTTGCCGTCTAACCCGACGCTTCTCAGCAGCTCCAGGGCATCGGCTCGCGCTTCATCGACCGGGCGTCGTTGCACAATCACCGGACCCTCGATGACGTTCTGCAGCACTGTCTTATGAGGAAAGAGATTGTGCCCCTGGAACACCATGCCACTCTGGGCGCGGAACCGATAGAACTCAGCCTCGGGTATATCGACCGAAAAGTCCACCCGCACATCACCGATGGTGATTTCGCCGGCGTCCGGGCGTTCCAGCGCGTTCAGTGAGCGCAGCACCGTGGTCTTTCCCGAGCCCGACGGCCCGATGATGACCGTCACTGAACCAGTGGGCACCTCAAAGGAGACGCCCTTGAGAACCTGGTTGCTGCCAAAGGATTTGGTCACACCAGCGACGGTTACCAGAGTGTCGGTCATTTGGCCACATACCTTTCCAGCCGCTTCTCCAGTCTGTTCTGTCCCGCCGACAATGCCAGGCAGACAATCCAGTAGTACGCCGCCGCAGTTCCATACATCGCGAAGAACTTGAAGGTCGGTGCGGCCACAATCTGCGCTGTCCGGAACAGTTCGGTCACCAAAATCGTCGAGGCCAAGGACGTGTCCTTCACCAGGGAAATCAATGTGTTGGACAGCGGCGGTACCGCGACCCGGCTGGCCTGCGGCAAGATGATGCGCCGCAATGTGGTCGGATATTTCATACCGATGGTCTGTGCTGCCTCCCATTGGCCCTTGGGGATACTGGCGATGGCCGATCGGATCACCTCTGCCGCATAGCCGCCCACGTTGAGGCTGAACGCGATCACCGCTGCCGGGAACGCGTCGATTTTGATCCCCGCCTCGGGTAGCGCGAAGAAGATCAGGAATAGCTGCACCAGCAGTGGGGTGCCGCGGATGATCGAGATGTAGCACCGGGCGGCCCCGGACAGCACACGGTTCGGCGATAGTCGTGCCAGTGCCACACCGAGTGCTATCACGAGTCCGATCACGAAGCTGATCGCTGCCAGCGGAATCGTGATGGTGATGGTGGCCTTGGCCAGCGGCCAAAGGTTGTCCAGGATCAGCCGCGTGGTCGATGGCGCGGGAGCGCTGCCACTGGCGTTGGTCTTCAGATACTTTTCGGAGATCTTGGCCAGCGTGCCGTCGGCGCCCAGCTCGTCGAGGGCGCGGTTGAGTTCTGGCAGTAGTCCACTGCCCTTGCGCGCCGCAAATGTCTGCTCGCTGCGCTGCCCGGTCTTGGCCGCGATCTTGACCGAGGTGTTTTCCTTGCTCGCCAGGTAGGCATAGACAGCGATGCTGTCGTTGATGGTTGCGTCGATACGGCCCTGGTCGAGCAGTGTGATGGCCGGTGTAAAGCCATCCACCGCTTCTACTTTGGCCCCGGCTTGCCGGGCCACTGCGGCCCAGTTGCTGGTCATCGATTGGGCGGCAGTCTTACCGGACAGATCCTTCAATGAGGTGATGGAATCATCAGTGGCGCGGGTGACGATGACGCCCTCGCCAACCGCGTAGGGCTTGGACAGGTCGTAGATGGCTTGGCGTTCGGGGGATGCGGTGACCTGATTGGCAACCACATCGATCCGGCCTGCCTCCAACGCGGGAAAGAGCGAATCCCATGGCATCTCAACGAATTCAATGTGAATTCCGAGTTTGTCGCCCACCGCCCGCGCCACGTCGACGTCGTAGCCGGAAAGGGTGCCGCCGGCTTTTCCGTCGTGGAAACTGAACGGCGCGTATGTCCCTTCGGTGCCGACGCGCAACACCCGCGTCGAGGAATTCCGGTCCGATCCTCCCTCCGCACCTTGACCGCACGCCAATGTAACCAGGGCAATAAGCATGCCCAGTACCAACGCCACTCGTTTACGGCGCAACAGTTATCCCCTCGAAGGCAGTGGGCGGCAGGCTAACATGTCGGGTGGCTGTACCGGCCGCTTCGGATCAATCCGAGTAAATCCATGGCTCGCGGGGCAGCCGCAGTGCATCGAATTGCCGCATCAGATCGGCAGCGTCGGCGGCCCGGTATCCCAGGGATTCGCAGATTAACCGGAATGCGCGGTCCGCACCCAGGTCGGCGATGGTCACGGCACCATCGCGTTTGGCCAGCCGCACACGTGCCGTGTTGAGCGCCAGCGGGACATGGGCATACGTCGGCACCGGATAACCCAGCAGTTCCGCCAGATAAGCCTGCCGGGGCGCGGAAGTCAGCAGATCGTCGCCGCGGACCACCTGGTCGATGCCCTGTGCGTTGTCGTCGATCACCACCGCGACGTTGTAGGCGACCACGCCATCGCCGCGGCGCACGACGAAATCATCGACCAGGGCTGTGTATTCACCACGCAGCACGTCAACCACGGTGCGCGGAGAGTTCTCGGTGCGCAGCCGCAATGCGGGCGGACGTTCGGCGCGGCCTAACCGGAACCGTGCGCGCTCCGTCTCCGACAGGTCGCGGCAGGTGCCCGGATAGGCGCCGGGCGGGGAGTGTGGCGCCGTCGGTGCCTGGGCGATATCTTTTCTGCTGCAATAGCATTCGTATATCGTGCCGCGAGACTCCAGCGATGAGATCACTTCGTCGTAGGCAGTGGTCCGAGCGGACTGCCACACCACGGGTTCATCCCACTCGAGCCCGATCGCGGCGAGGTCGGCCAGCTGGCGTGCTGCCACCGAGGTGCTGGTGCGCGTATCCAGATCCTCCACGCGCATGAGGAACCTCCGCCCGGTCGACCGCGCGAGCAGCCACGCCAACAGGGCCGTGCGCAGATTCCCTATGTGCAGGTCACCCGACGGGCTCGGCGCAAATCGCCCGGCACCCGTCACACCAGACCCGGCACAATATCGTTGAGGTTGAAGGTGATTGGTCGTTCGAGCTGTTCGTAGGTGCAGGAACGCGGATCGCGGTCCGGGCGCCAGCGGTTGAATTGCGCGGTGTGACGGAAGCGCACGCCTTCCATGTGGTCGTAGCGGACTTCCACCACCCGCTCGGGGCGCAGCGCAACGAAGGACAGGTCCTTACCGGAATTCCAACGCGAACCCGCGTTCTTCTGTGGTGTGCGTTCACCGGCTTCGTGGGCCGCCCAGTTCCAGGGGTGATCCTCGAGGGGGGTGACGAGCGGTTGCAGTTCCTGGAACAGGCGCTTGCGCTCGGCCATCGGGAACGCGCCGATCACACCGACCGAAGCCAGCGCCCCGTCGTCCTGATACAGACCCAGCAGCAATGATCCGATGGCGTCGTCACCGGACTTGTGGACCCGATACCCCGCCACCACGCAGTCGGCGGTCCGTTCGGGTTTGATCTTGAACATCACGCGCTTGTCGGGCTGATAGGCGATAGCCAAGGGTTTTGCGATGAGCCCGTCGGTACCGGCACCCTCGAACTCCTCGAACCAGCGTTGCGCGAGGGTCTGGTCGGTGGTCGCGGGCGTGAGATGAATCGACGTGCCGGCGGGGGACAGGGCCTCGGTCAGTGCGGCCCGCCGCTCGCTGAATGGCCGTGCGGTGTAATCCTCGTCGCCGAGTGCGAGCAGGTCGAAGGCGATGAACGAGGCGGGTGTCTGCTCCGCCAGCAGCCGCACCCGTGAATCCGCGGGGTGAATCCGCTGTTGGAGGGCCTCGAAATCCAGTCCGTCCTCGGTAGCGATCACGATCTCCCCGTCGATAACGCACCGCTCGGGTAACTCAGCCAGCGCGGCGATAACCAGCTCGGGGAAGTATCGGGTCAGCGGTTTCTCGTTACGACTGCCCAGTTCCACCTCGTCGCCGTCACGAAAGACGATCGACCTGAACCCATCCCATTTGGGCTCGTAGGACGCGTCAGCGGGGATGGCTGCCACCGGCTTGGCGAGCATGGGGGACACAGGTGGCATGACGGGGAGGTCCATTGGCCCATTCTGACGGGCGGGCTCTGACAGACTGACTGCAATGCCTACACCCGCCGAGGAATTAGATGTAGACGGCGTCGCCGTCCGCCTGAGCAACCCCGACAGGATCTACTTTCCGCAGCTTGGTGCCGATGGCGGCACCAAACGCCACCTCGCCGAGTACTACCGCACGGTGGCTGTGGGTCTTCGCGCAAGCGGCTCATCCGCGGCTGCCGGACCCATGATGAACGCGCTGCGGGACCGGCCCACGCACCTGCAACGATTCCCCGACGGCATCGATGGCGAGGAGATCTACCAAAAGCGGCTGCCCAAGCACTATCCCGATTACTTGGACACCTGCGAGGTGACTTTCCCGTCCGGCCGCACCGCCGAGGTCCTGCGGGTCACCGCACCCGCCGCGATCGTGTGGGCCGCGCAGATGGGCACGGTCACGCTGCATCCCTGGCAGGTGCGGTACCCCGACCTGGAACACCCCGACGAGCTGCGTATCGATTTGGACCCGCAGCCGGGGACCGGTTTCGATGAGGCCAAGTCGGTGGCACTCGATGTGCTGCGCCCGCTGCTCGACGAACTGGGGTTCGTCGCCTACCCGAAAACCTCGGGGGGCCGCGGTATCCACATCTATCTGCGTATCGAGACTCGCTGGGATTTCATCGAGGTACGCAGGGCCGGTATCGCGCTGGCCCGCGAGGTGGAACGCCGCGCGCCGAAACAGGTGACCACGTCGTGGTGGAAGGAAGAACGCGGCGAGCGCATCTTCATCGACTTCAACCAGAATGCGCGTGACCGCACTATGGCATCGGCCTACTCGGTGCGACGCACACCCATCGCGACGGTTTCCACGCCGTTGACGTGGGACGAGCTCGTCGACGCCGAACCCGATGACTTCACCATCGCGACCGTGCCCGAGCTGCTCCGGAAGCGTCCAGATCCTATGGCGGAGATGGACGGTGCACCGCAATCGATCGAGCCGCTTCTTGAGCTGGTAGCGCGGGATGAGGCGAACGGACTGGGCGATATGCCCTATCCGCCCAACTACCCGAAGATGCCGGGAGAACCGAAACGCGTTCAGCCATCCCGGGATACCGATAGGAAGCAGTAGTGACAGTCCGCAGTATGTCGTCGCGGACGGCGAGTGTGTTCTTGGCGGTGGGTATCGTCGCGGTTCTGGTTCAGCATTGGCTGGTACCGCTGGATGCCCCGAATAGCTTCGGATTGTTCAGCAATGGTGGCGATCTGATGACCTACCGATTCGGTGGTCTGCGGATTCTGCACCGCGAGCTGTTGTATGCCACGGAGATTCCGGACGCGGGGTGGTTCACCTACACGCCGTTCGCCGCGTTACTGTTCGCCCCGCTGGGGTTCGTATCGCTGGGAACAGCGAAGGTGCTCTGGTTCGTGATGAACATGGGGGCGCTGTTCGCCATCATCTGGCGGTGCTGGCGGGTTCTCGGATATGCGGCCGATAGCCGCCTGGCCGTCGCATGCGCTGGAATGACCTTGTTGGCCTTGGATATTCAGCCTGTCCATGGAACGCTGTGGCAGGGGCAGGTCAATCTCGTGCTGGCCGCGCTGATCATTTGGGATCTCACCCGCCCCGATGGCGCCCGGTGGCGTGGTTGGTCGGTGGGCGTCGCATCGGGCGTCAAGCTCACCGCCATCATCTTCCTTCCCTACCTATTGGTTTCCCGTCAGTGGCGGGCCGCGGTGGCTTCGATAGCAACGGCCATCGGTACCGTGGCACTGGGATGGATTGTGCTGCCCTCGGATTCGTCCGACTACTGGTTGAGTGCCGTCCGTACCACCGATCACATAGGGTCGCTGGATCATCCGGGCAACGCGTCAATTGGTGGAGCATTATCGAATCTCTATGCGCCGCAACCCATGCCGACATGGCTGTGGGTTCTGCTCGCGGGTGTGGCCGCGCTGCTGGGAATGGCGGCCGCGTGGCGCGCTCACCGCGCGGGTCGGGAGCTGCTGGCGGTCGCCGTCGTCGGCATGGTCGGCTGCGTGGTCTCCCCGTTGGCGTGGGGCCATCACTGGGTGTGGACGGTGCCACTCATGGTGCTGTTGGTCAACCAGATTCTGACGACTCGCGGTGTGCACCGGTGGCAGTGGGCCGCGGTGACGGCCGTGATCGGCGTGGTGGTGTTCATGTGGCAATACGTGCTGCTCTACATCCGGGCAATGCGGATAGACCCCAATTTTCAGTCCTACATCACCGGTTGGGATGCCGTCATCGCGCATATGTCCAAGGCCGAGCGGGCCTTCGACTGTGCAGCCTTGCCGTTGCTGTTCCTTGTGGTGGCGATATGGGTACTCACGACGAAATCTCTGATACCCGAATCGGATACCGGTACCGTGCAGGAATGAAACGTTGGGCGGCGACCTGTGCCGTCGCGCTTTTCGCGGTCGGTGGCTGCTCGTCATGGGACCAAGCTGAGTCCACCCCAACGTCGTACATGCCGCAAAAGACCGGAGTGTCACCGATCCGCTATGACTCCGAGCCGCTGGAGCAGCGTTTCCCGAAGTTACCGAAACCGGTGACCGGTGAATGGGTGCAGGGATTTTTCAGCGACTCGCCCCTGCCCGGGCCAAACACCACGTATTGGATGGACGCGATCATCGAAATGCCGCCCCAGCAGTTGGCTGCGTACGTGGCGCCCTTCCGCTCGGGCATGGTGCTTGCGATCAGACCGCGTCTGTGGAAAACGCTCGACTCCGGTGTGCCGTCCGCGCAATTCGAACGCAGCGACGAGCTCGACCGGATGCTGTCCACCAATACCGAGAAGGGTGGTTGGGCGGTCAAGGCCTTTGTGCCCAAGGACGGGTCGGTACTGGTCCTGTCTACGCAGGGGAAGGACCCGGCCTAGGACTTGCGGGTGCGACGGTTCCGTAGGCCGCGCGACGGTTCCTCGGTCTCGACAGTCTCTTCGGTGGAGTCGTCGGCAGTCTGTGCTGCCTCTGTCTCGCCGGGTTCCTCGGCTGCGATCTCGTCGGCCGGTGTCTCGTCTGCTTCGGTCTCGTCTGTCTCGGTCTGGTCGCTAAGCTCCACGACCTTGGTGGCCTTCTTCTTGACCGGGCGGGGCTTGCGTTCCTTCTCGGGGAGCTCGGCCACCAACGCCAGGTGGTACGCCGCGAAAGCCAGGAGTCCGATCGCCGCGGCGGCGCCGTACACCCCGAACTCCCAAACGCCGAACCGGTCCAAGTCCAGCCAGATCTCGGCCACCGCCGTGCCGACGATCAGGGCGCCCGCCAGGAAATGGCCGCTGAACGAGGCTGCGCGCAGCGTGAGCGCCAGCTGAGGCGTCGCGAACTCGGGTTGTCTGGTCCGCCGCCAGGAGATGAGGGCCGGGATACCCGCAGCCGCGAGCAGCGTGCCCGTGACGATTCTTAATCCCGTACCCAGCGTGTGGCTGGTGGCGCCGTCCAGTTCGGGCCAGCGGGGCAGCACGAAGAGGAAAAAGAGCAGTCCCGCGATCAAGGAGAGAGCGGCATGGCTGCTGGTCAGAACGATGGTCGCCGTCCGGCGTCCGGCAGCCATTGCCCTCCTTGATGCGGTCTTGCGTGGCGGAGGATAGGGGATTTGAACCCCTGAGGGCTATTAACCCAACCCGCGTTCCAGGCGAGCGCCATAGGCCACTAGGCGAATCCTCCGTCGGTCATGGTAGCGGACTGTCCTGAGTGCTGATCGCCACCACTGCCTTGACCGGCCCCGATGCACGTCGTAGGCCTGCACGGCTATCAGCCGCGGGGCGGATACGGGTACGGGTACTGCGGAGGCCCGGGGTACTGCGGCGGCTGTCTGCGGCGTGACGCGGTGACTACCAAGACGATGAGTCCGGCAGCGGCGAGACTTACGCCGACGATCGGGCCCGCGATGGTCACCGACTTGGCGGCGGTGCTGGCCCGAGGGCCGACGCCGTAGTACATATCCGGTGAGCCCGCGCAGCTGATGGTGTAGTCGCCGGCGTCCTGCGCGGTGACCACGTAGAGGGCGCTCCATTGGTTGATGGACAGGCTGCCGCTGTATCGGCTGATCGCCGCATCTCGATTTTCGTCATCGCGAGCGACGCATCGTGTGCGTCCGGCCACCGATACACCGCTCTTGACATCGGCGATATAGATGATCTGTGAGGTACCCGCCTCGAAAGGCACTGTGGCTGAACCATTCCCCTCGAATTGGGAGGTCGGTCCCTGCATCATCGCGATCATCCCCGTGATGAACAGCGCAATACCGCCGATCACACCGACGGCGATCAATGCGGCGCCGATGCCGTACCAGTAGCCAGGAAGAGGCCGTCGCGGTGTCGGCATGCTCATGCGGGGGAGCTTACGAGGTATTCGATGGGGGGTGGATGGATTAGCCAGTCGACTATCCGGAGTCCGCAGTTGCGTCGACCGGCACCGTCACACGTCGTGAGCTCGCTGCCAGCACCGCTCCGCCGATCAGCGCGGTGACCAACGCGCCCAGCAGCGGCCGGAATCCGAGTGCGTGCGCCAGGTACGGCGCCGAGCTCGCGCCGAGAAAGACCGTGAACCCGTAGAGGGCGGTACCGGCACCGCGGCGGGGAGCCGCGCGGTCGCCGAACATAGTGACCATCGCCGTCGAGGCGATGGCTATACCGGCGACGAAGATATTGCTACCGATCACGATGACCGGAATCGATCCGGCGCCCACGGCTTCAACCGCCAGCCCTACCGCGGCCAGCACGTATCCCACCAACGCCCCGGTTTCGGTGCCGACCCTGCCCACCCACGACCCCACGAACGGTGCCACGAGCATTCCGGGGATACCCGCCAGCCGAATGGTCGTCACCGTGGATTCCGGGAGCTGCAGTACATCCACCAGCTGAACAGCCAAGCTTGTATACATCGCGACGAAGGACAGCATCAGTACGAAGACGGCTGCCAGCGGTACCGCGATATCCCGACGGGTGAGCAGCCGGGCCTGCGCCACAAAGCCGCTCACGATCCGTGAACCTGGATTGCCGGAACGCTCATCACGCATCACGGGCGCCAGCAGTGCGGCATTGAGTGCGAGCCCCGCGGCGCTGATCCAGAACAGCCACTGCCACCCCCACGCACGGGTGACGACGGAGGCCATCACCTGCCCGAGAACACCAGCCATCAGATACGCAGTGGATACCGCGCCAATTGCGGTGGTCGCCGTCCGACGGGGCAGTGCCTCGCCAAGATGACTGAGTGCGGACGGCGAGAACGCGCCACCGGCGAAACCCTGCAGCACACGAAGCACCCCGAAGAGAGCGGGTGTTGTGGCGAAGGGCACCAAGAAGGTCAAGACGGCCATGACAGACACCCCGGCGATCAGCACACGTCGGCGGCCGAAGCGGTCGGTGACGGGTCCGAACAGCAGGAAACCCGCGGCGTAACCAAAGAGCGCTGCCGAGAGCGCGGGTGTCATGTTCTGTCCGCCGTAGGAAGCCGAGACGGCATCGTGGATCGGAATCCACACGTACAGCTGCATGGTGACCTGGAGGGCGCACAACACCACCAGAGCAACCCGCACCATTGCTGCACTATCGGCAGGACGTAGGTTCCGCGGCAAGTAGCGGCAGCGTTGTCCGTCACGTTCGGGGGCGGTATTGGGCTGAAATACGCCGATTCCCAGCGATTCTCCAGAATGGAGGGAACGTTCTTTCAGGAATGGCGTGGAGAATCGGGGCGTGCCGTCGTCGGGGACATCGGTTCTGGCAGAGCTGCCGGCCTACGCGCGGAACAACCCGCTCTACGCGGGCCCGTCGCTCATCCACGGTTGGCTTCCAGTGGTCATTCAAGTTGTGGCGGCCCTGGTTCTGGTCGCAGGCGTCTATCGCAGACCGCAAAACTGGCTTCGGGTCTGGCTGCCCAGTGCCGCGATGTGCGGTGTGGGTGTCGGATCGCTCGCGTACTGGTACGTCAGCTCGCAGGGAATGGCAGACAATCCGCCTCCGCTCATGCTGTGGGTTTGGATTGGTTTTGCCGCAGGGGCTCTAGTCGTCCTTGTCGCCGGTTGGGCAAGGACACGATGGACGCGTCGGAGCGCGATGGCATTGGCTGTTCCGCTGTGCTTGATCGCCGCCGCGACCGTGCTCAATCAGTGGATCGACTACTACGACACCGCACGTCTGGCGTGGGCGTCGGTGACCGCCGGGCCGCTGCCCGACCAGGTAGACCTGGCGACCGCACAGGATCTGAGGGGTAAGGGCGCCAGGGCTACGGGAGCGGTGGTGCCCGTGCAGATCCCTACGGACATCTCGGGATTTCACCACCGCACCGAGTACGTCTACCTGCCGCCTGTGTGGTTCGCACGGCCGGACCCACCGAAACTGCCGGTCGTTGTCATGATTTCTGGCGCATGGTCAACACCAGCAGATTGGTTGCGGCAAGGCAACGCGGCCGCCGCCATGGACCGCTTCGCGCAGTCTCATGACGGAGTCACTCCCGTGCTGGTGTTCGTCGATACCGGAGGCACCTTCAATAACGACACCGAATGTGTGAACGGGCCGCGCGGTAACGTGGCCACCCATATCACCAAAGAGGTTGTTCCATATGTGAATTCGGAGTTCATGACGAGCTCACGCCCCGATAACTGGGGGGTCGTTGGTTGGTCGATGGGTGGAACGTGTGCGGCTGACCTGACCATCACTCACCCGGAGCTCTTCCATGCCTTCGTTGACATGGCCGGCGACCTCACTCCCAATGCGGGCACCAAGGATCAGACGGTAGAGCGGCTTTTCGGTGGCGACGCAAGTCAATGGGCGCTGTTCGACACGCTGACCGCAATACCCGGCCATGAGCGGTATCGGGATGTTGCGGGCTGGCTGGACGTGTCGACGACCGCGAAGATCAGAGCCGGTCAGGAGCAGCTCACTGGTCCGATCGCCGCTCGGCGACTATGTGAGGCGGCGCTGCCTGCCGGGATCGAGTGTGTGGTGGTGACCCGCACGGGCAACCACGACTGGGCATATGCGCAGGAGGCCTTCACGCAGGCATTCCCATGGATCGCAGGCAGGCTGGGTACCCCGGGAGTGATACGTACGCCGTTGCCGGCGGCGACGTGAATTGCAATCTGTAGCAGCGTAATCCGTCACCTCCTCATGTCACATTGTGACGTTCCCGCACATGGCCCAAGATGTGCGTATGCGCGCCGCCTACATAGAGCAGCGGGGACCCGCCGAGAACATCCGGTACGGCACGCTTCCCGAACCCGTCACCGCGCCGGGCGAGGTGCTCGTCCGGGTCGACGCGGTGGCGGTCAACCCGGTGGACACCTTCGTGCGCTCGGGCTCGTATCCCACTGCGATTCCGCTGCCGTTCGTGGTCGGACGTGACCTGGTGGGGACGGTCGTGGACGGAGCAGCGGGGTTCCGCCCGGGTGCGCGCGTCTGGTGCACCAGTCTCGGCTACGACGGAAGACAAGGCGCTACAGCGGAATTCGCTGCTGTCCCCGCGGAACGGCTGTACGAACTGCCGGCGGATGTGGACCCGGTGATAGCTGTCGCGGTGGCGCACCCCGCCTCTACCGCCTATTTGGCGACCGTCGAGTACGGCGAGACCGGAGCCGAGGATACGGTGCTGATCGTGGGCGCCGCCGGGAACGTGGGGTCGGCCGCCATCGCGTTGGCCGCCCGGTCCGGCGCGACGGTGATCGCGGTGGCGTCGCGGCGAAGCCTGGACAGGTGTAGGGAGCTCGGTGCCCACGAGGTGTACGACTACACGTCGGATTGGGTTCCACGGGTGGGCGAGACACACAGCGCCGGTATCGACGTCTATCTGGACACCTCGGGCGTCAACGACATCACCGCTGCGGTGGAACTGCTCGCGCCACACGGCCGGATCGTCCTGTTGTCGGGGGACGGAACCGCGGACACTCAGCGGCCGGTGCCGCTTGGCCCGTTGTACCGCAAGAGCGGATCCATCCGCGGGTTTGTCATGTCCAGGGCCTCCACCCGCCAGCTCGCCGACGCGGCCCGTCGCACCGCAGTATTGCTCGCCGATGGTGAACTGGCAACGAATACCATTGAAATGATGCAGTTTTCGGATACTGCCCGAGCACATCGGCGCATCGAGACCGAGCCTATGGGTGGCACCCGACTGGTGCTGCTTCCCGCCTGATTACTGGCCGCAACCTGGCGTTTACGCCTCGTCGACGCACCGACTTGACGGACCCGAAAATCGACTTGACGGACCTTCTCCGGAATCGTCGCTGCGCCCAATGGCCGGTGCCAGCCTTTGATGCGTGAGCCTCTTCGAAATCGAAACCAGCGCCTTCTCCACCGCATCCCCCGACGAGCTGTACGCATTGGTCAGTGACCTCCCCGAGAGTGGTCGTTGGAGTCCAGAATGCATTGGTGGACAATGGATATCCGGCGAACCCGGCCAGGTTGGCGCGGTCTTCCGCGGCAACAACAATCGTGCGTCCGACGTTGTGGCCTGGGCCCCGGTGGTGCGCGGAGGCTGGCAGACCGAGAGCGAGATCGTGGCTGCCGAAGCACCGAAACAGTTCAGCTGGTCCATTCTGAACCGTTCCGGAGAGCGGCAGGAGAGCATCTGGAGCTACTTCGTCGACCCCGCCGAGGGCGGCTCGACCCTGCGGCATCACTACCGCATGGGCAAGCCCACCGAGGGCATCACCGAAATCATGTCGCACCTCGACGAAGAGGGGAAGGCGCGTTTCGTCCGTGAATGGGGCGACAAGCTCCGCGCCGATATGCAGGCCACCGTGGACGCGATTGCGCGTATCACCCTAGAAGCTGGAGTACCCCAATGATTTTGCAGCGCCTAGGAAACCGCGGGATCAAACTCGGCACGCTCTTCGAGCGCGCCGCACGTAAGCACCCTTCCAACACGCTGACGCTTGACCATCGGCCCTCGCTGGCTCCGCAGCTGGAAGGCACGGCGACCATCGCCCAGGTGGCTGCAGCGGTGGACGATATCGCCCGGCGGCTGCGGGCCGCCGGTGTCGAGCCGGGGGACAAACTGGTCATCCACAAGTCCGATGGCTTTGATATCACGCTCGCTGCCTGTGCCGCCGCCCGCGTTGGTGCAGTTCCAGTTCTGTTGTCCCCCAAGCTGGACGGACAGACAGTGGCAACACTCATCGAGCGGGTCGGCAACCCGACCTTGCTGACTGATGCCGCCAAACTCGACGGCGACCTGGCCGGACAGCCCATCGCCGACCTCACCTCCCGCATCTTGCTCGCCGAAGGCCAGCACGCACAGGCCGTGACGCTATCGGATCTGACTCCCGCGGCCCCCGCCCCTGCCGTCATCCCCAGCCCGCACGACCCGGCACTCATCACCCACACGTCAGGTACCACCGGGGTGCCAAAGCTTGCGGTGCACACCAACTTCACCTTCGAGGCACGGTATCGGCCACAGGCGGCCGTCGCCGCGCTGGTACGCCGCCGCGAACCCGTCGTCATCCATGTGTCCTTCGTGCATTCGCGCCTGGTGACGGCGCTGGCGATCGCGATCCTGCGCGGGTTCCCCGTGGTGGTTCTTGTGGACGACGAGCCCGAGCACGCCGCAGAAATCCTCCTGCGCGTCAAACCGGGAATCCTTGAGGCCCATCCGAACACGTTCATCAACTGGGAAGCACTGGCCGATGACCCTCGGCGCCCCCTGGCCTCGGTGAAGTACTTCAGCAGCACCTTCGACGCCATCCACCCGCGTACCGTGCACACCCTGCTCGCAGCTTCACAACGCCGCCGACCGCTTTTCGGCCAGCTCTACGGTCAGAGTGAGGTAGGACCCATCGTGGCGCGTGGCTTCAGCCGTCTCCGGTCTGCTGATTCCGACGGTCGTTGCGTCGGCTACCCGTTCCCGGGTATGACGGATGTCCGAATCGTATCCCGCAATGGACAGCGGCCGTCACAGGAGAACCCCGGCTACATCGAGGTGCGCACCGATGGTCGGATTCGTACCTACCTGGGGGAGCAGGAACGTTACGACAAGCAGCTCGACGATGGCTGGTGGCGGATGGGAGATGTCGGCTATCGCACGCGCTGGGGTTGCATTCATCTACTCGACCGCGAGGTTGATCTCATCGACGGCTTCGGCAGCACCCTGGCCGCCGAGGATCGCCTGTTCTTGGCAGTGGGCGAGCTCACCGAGGTGATCATCGTCGCCGGCCCGGGAGGTCTCGCGCAGCCCGTCGTGTGCACGAAAAACGATGTGCCGCTGAATCTGAATGCCTGGGATGCTGCGGCAGCACAGCTGCCGCCGATGGCCGCGCCGTTACAGTTGCGCCTCGATGAGCTGCCGCAGACGGCCACCACAAAGATCAAGAGGCTGGAACTGTCGGCGCGCATAGGTGCGGGGGCTTTGTGATGAGCGGCTTACACCAAGAGAATCGAGGCCGGTGATGTCACGGCTCATCGTCGTCGGCGGCGGTATCGGCGGACTTGCCATCGCATTGAGTGCCGCCTCATCGGGAAACGATGTCGTCGTGCTGGAGCGGGCACGTGAGTTCGTCGAGATCGGCGCGGGTATCCAGCTTGCCCCCAATGGATTACACGCTCTCAACCTGCTCGGTGTGGGGGACAAGATCGATGCCATCGGAGTTCAGGTGGATTCGCTGCGTTTGTTCGACGCCACCGCGGACCGATTGATCAACACCATGAGTCTGGGAGTGGATTACCAGCAGCGGTTCGACAGTCCCTACCTGGTGGTGCATCGTGCTGAGCTGCATCGCATCCTGGTCGAAGCGTGCGCCTCGGATGACCGCATCGGACTCCGCAGCCGTAGTGAGGTATTCGGATACCAACAGGATCCAAGCGGTGTGCGGGCGGTGCTTGCCGACGGCACCAGCGTGGAAGCCGACGGCCTCGTCGGGGCCGACGGCATCAACTCGATAATTCGACGGACCCTACTTGCTGACGGTGAACCGCGGGTCGCCGGGATCACGGTGTATCGCACCACAGTGCCCATCGACCAGGTCGACGCGAGCCTGCAATCCAATTCGGTCACCTGGTGGACCGGTCCTGGCTGCCATCTTGTGACGTACCCCATTGCTGGTGGGGCGCTGCTGAATCTGGCGGCGAGCCGCACCGACGGTGTCACACAGGCGTTCTCGGGAGTGTCGGTGAGTAGGGCGCGGGTGCTCTGCGAGTTGGCACCGTTGCGCGGGACGGCCCGCAGTCTGCTTGAGCTGGGCGAGAACTGGAGGTCGTGGGCGCTTGTCGATCGCGATCCGGTGCGGCAGTGGTCCGATGGTCGCGTCGTACTACTGGGCGACGCGGCGCACCCCATGCTGCACTACGCGGCACAGGGTGCCAGCCAGGCACTCGAAGATGCTGTGGTCCTCGGCGCGGTCATCGGTGCCGATCCCGACCGCATCCCCGGCAGGTTCAGCAGATATGTCGCGGGGCGGCGGGACCGTACCGCCGATGTGACTCTGGCTGCCCGCGACAGCATCCGCATCTGGCACTCGGCCGGGGACGCGGCCGTCGAACGGAACGAGAAGTTGGGCGCGATGAGCGATGCCGATCTGCACGAGGCGTTGGCCTGGATGCACGGAGACAACGATTTCGGGCTGGCCTCGGTGACGTCGGCCGCGGGGGTGCGGTAGATGTCTGACCATCAGGTTTGCATTATCGGTGCGGGACCACGCGGCCTGGCGGTGCTGGAGCGGCTCTGCGCCAACGAACGCCATGCACCCAGCGCGGAGCGAATCGTCGTGCATGTCGTGGATCCCTACTCCCCGGGCGCCGGATCGGTATGGCGCACGGATCAGTCGTGGCACCTGTTGATGAACACCGTCGCATCGCAGATCACCGTGTTCACCGACGACAGCGTGGCCATCGAAGGGCCAATAGAACCGGGGCCGACACTCTACGAGTGGGCGCAAAGCCTTGCCTTGCTGGGCGATCCATCTCGCAGCGGAGAGAAGGCCATCGCCGAGGCACGCGCACTGCAATCCAACTCATACCCGACGCGTGCACTCTATGGGCATTACCTCAGCGACAGTTTCGCGCGCGTGGTCGGGTGGGCGCCCGATCATATGACTGTTCACGTCCACCGCTCTCGTGCGGTGGCGTTGGCGGACACTCATGGTGATATCGATGGGCCGCAGGGAGTTCGGCTGGAGAACGGAACCCGATTACATGATCTCAACGCCGTCATTCTCGCCATCGGGCATGTGCCCGCAGGTCTGCGTCCCGGCGAGGCGCGTGCAGCCTCCCTTGCCCGTATCCACGGACTGACGTACGTCACGCCCGCGAACCCCGCCGATATCGACCTGTCCGCCATCAAACCGGGTGAGCCCGTGGCCGTTCGGGGGTTGGGTCTGAACTTCTTCGATTACATGGCCTTGCTGACGGCGGGGCGCGGCGGAAGATTCCTCCGGGATAGCGGGGAAGAAGGCGCGCGCCTGGTGTACCACCCCTCGGGGCAGGAGCCCGTTCTGTACGCGAGTTCACGGCGTGGCATCCCCTACCACGCACGCGGTGAGAACCAGAAGGGATCCTCGGGTCGCTACTTCCCGCGGTTGCTCACGGCAGAGCACATCGCTCAGCTCCGGGAGGACCTGGGCGGTCTGCTGCGGTTCCGCCGCGACCTCTGGCCGCTCATCGCGCGCGAGGTGGAATGCGTTTATTACGAACGACATTTGACACAGCGCGGGATGCCGGTGGAGGAGTTCGCCGCGCGGTACCTCAACGCCGACGAGGGCGACCTGCCAACGGTACTATCGGATCACCAGCTGCTGGACATCCTGTGGGAATGGGACGATCTGGACCGTCCGTGGGGCGATCGCGAGTTCAGCGACCCCGCCGATTTCACCGCATGGATGCTCGAGCATCTCCGCGCCGATGTGGTCATGGCGCGCGAGGGCAATGTCGACGGTCCGGTGAAGGCCGCGCTGGACGTGTTGCGGGACCTGCGCAATGAGATCCGACTTGCGGTGGACCACGGTGGGCTGGACGGGAAGTCGTACCGGGACGAGCTGGAGGGCTGGTACACGCCGTTGAACGCCTTTCTGTCCATCGGCCCGCCGGCCCAGCGGATCGAGGAGATCATCGCCCTGGTAGAGGCCGGGGTTATGCATTTGGTGGGTCCGCGGATGCAGGTGCGTTTCGACACCCATGAGCCGGCCGTTGTCGTGGAGTCGCCACTCGTCCCGGGATCGGCCATCAGGACGCGCAGCCTCATCGAGGCGCGATTGCATGAACCCGATCTGCGCCGCAGCAGCGACCCACTGCTGATCTTCCTGCAGGAGACCGGTCAATGCCGACCGTATGAGATTCGTACCGACGATCACAATGCCTATCAAACAAAGGGATTGGCCGTCACGGAGCGCCCGTACCGGTTGATCGGCGCCGACGGGAGAGTTCATCCACGCCGGTTCGCCTACGGGGTGCCCACCGAATCCGTGCATTGGGTCACCGCGGCGGGAATCAGGCCGGGGGTTGATTCGGTGACGCTGGGCGATGCCGATGCTATCGCTCGTGCCGCATTGGCGAGTGCACCGCGACCGGCCGCGGATGTGGGTGATCGCGGGGTGTTGTTGTGACCGGTTTCCTGGAGACCGGACTGCTCTCACCGGTCAGTGCCGGCACCGTCGCCGAGGCAGAACTGACCGATGCCGCCTGGCTGCAGGCGATGCTCGACGCCGAGGTCGCGTTGGCGGCCGCGCAGGCGGATATCGGCGTCCTACCCAGGGCCGCGGCGGATGTCATCGCCAAGGCCGCGGCCGCACACGATATCGACATCCGCACAGTGGCGTTGTCTGCGCGGGAGACCGCTAACCCCGTCGTCGGCCTGATCAAGGAACTGACCCGAGTTGTAAGTGAGATCGATTCGAGTGCTGCCGATTACGTGCATCGCGGGTCCACCAGCCAAGACATTCTCGATACCGGGGCGATGATGCTGTCCAAACGGGTGTTGGGGCTCATCGCCACTGATCTGGGTGCGGTGGCCGATGCTCTCGCCGGCCTTGCCGTCGAGCATCGGGGCACCGTCATGGCTGCCCGCACCCTGGCCGTGCAGGCGGTTCCGACGACGTTCGGGCTCAAGGCATCCGGCTGGCGGGAGCTAATTCTGGAGGCGCGCGCACGAGTGCTTACGGTGGCCGGCGCGCTGCCGATATCGCTCGGCGGTGCTGCGGGCACCCTTGCCGGATACCTCGAATACGCCGGCCCGGCTGGCGCTGACCCCGGGGTGTTTGTCGAGGAGCTGAGCGCGGCGTTCGCCCGGAGAACGGGGTTGGTGGCTTCCAGGTTGCCCTGGCACGCCTTGCGTGCCCCGATAGCGGATATCGGCAGCACCACGGCCTTTGTGTCGGGAGCTCTCGGCAAGCTCGCCGTCGATGTTCTCACGTTGAGCCGCACCGAGATCGGCGAGGTGACCGAACCGGCCCCGCCGGGTCGAGGCGTGTCCTCGGCCATGCCACACAAGCGAAATCCGGTGCTGGCAACGATGATTCGTTCGGCCGCCCTACAGGTTCCGGCGCTGAGTACCATTCTGACGCAATCGTTGCTCAGTGAGGACGAGCGGTCGGCGGGCGGTTGGCACGCGGAGTGGTTGGCATTACGGGAATGTCTACGGCTCACCGGTGGTGCGGCAGAGACGGCTGTCGATCTCAGCCGTGGCCTGCAGGTGCACGCGGAACGCATGTCCGGCAACCTTGCGTTGCTCGGTGGACAGCCCTCGGCCGAACGGCTTGCGGCGGCGCTTACCCCGCAGTTGGGCAGGGGGCCTGCGAAGGCCGTCGTTACGGCCGTCGTCGACGACGCCGTCGCACGCGGTGTGAGTTTGCGCGAGGCTAGTCGGTCCCGGCCGGAGATCATCGCATGGTTGAGCGAGACTGATATCAATGAACTGTTGGACCCCGCCACCTATGTGGGAGCCGCAGGTCAGCTCGTTGAGGCGGCCATCACGCACCGCATCTGAGGAGGTCACCTGCGCAAACTTTCGCTCATGTTGAATCTTTGCGAACTGTTCGCGCGTAAGAGTCTTGACGCTGCTGTACCCCACCCATACCGTTGCCACGCATATACAGCAGACGGGTAGTTGGGATTGACTGACATACAGGTGAATGGGGCGCGCGAAGGGGCTCCTAGTGCAGGCCAATCAGCGCTATCTGTGCTGCGGTTACTTGCATCCGGAACGGCTCCCGACGTATTCGAGGCCCGGCTCAAGGAGATGGCCCGCGAGTCCTCGCCGCCATGGCGCGCCGCGGATCTGCATCGTGCGCGCGGATATGCCGAACGTATCTACGGCCTTATCGAAGGACAGAATCAGCGGGAGGCCCGGCTGTCCAGCCTCGTGGGGGTCGGTATCGAACTACTCGGGGGCCACGATATCGACGAGGCGTCGACGACCCTCGTCAAACGTGCGCGGATCATGCTCGACGCCGACTTCTCGTTCATCTCCGTACGCGATGGTGACGGGCCGGATGTGCGGCACCACGTTCGGTATGTCGACGGACCCACCACCGCGATCAACCACGGTCTGTACTTCCCGATCGGCGACGATATCGGCTTGGTAAGTCAGTATCGCCCTGGGCAAGGCCCGGTGTGGACCACGGATTACCCATCCGATACCAGATTTACGCGGGCGAGCGATGGCGATGCCGCCATGCGTTCGGAGGGTGTGCACAGTCTGATGACGATGCCGATGGAGCATGAGGGACGGCACTTCGGAAACTTGTACGTCGGTTCGCGCACGGTCCGTAGCTTTACCGCCGCCGAGCGGTCACTGTTCGCGAGCCTGTGCTCGTTCGCGGGTATCGCCCTGGCGCGCGCCGGCGAATTCTCCAGCAATACAGCACGAATCAAGGAGCTGGAGCGACGCCTAGAGCTGCGGACCATCCTTCTCGATACTGGTGCCGGCCCCGGTGGTATGGACAGCTTCGTCCTCACGGCGGGGGAGCAGCTGGGTGTTGCGATGCGTGTGACGGGCCATGACGGAGCGGAGATCGCTTCGTACAAATGGGAACCAGAGCCGAGTGACGTCCTAGTCACCGCACTGACGGTCGGGGACGAATTCCACGGTGAGCTGTCCGTCGCCAGCCTGGACGACGGACCAGTCTCTGTGTACCCGCTGCAGATTCAGGATCTCGCCACCACCGCCGCGGTGGTGATGTGCGGTGACAATCGGATGTCGCTGTCGGTGGCCCAGCTGCGCAACGACTTGCTGCACGACGTGCTGGACTACCGCCAGCGTGACAGTCGGCTGGTCCAGATTTACGCCCGCCGTTTGGCTTTGGACCTCAACCAGCCACATGTCGTCGTCATCGTCAGGCCAGAACGCGGTGGATTGGATCGTGCGTCGTTGTGGTCTGCCTCATTCGCCTCGCGAGTGGGTGGGCTGCGAGCCACGCAGGATGAAGTGGTGGTGCTGCTCATTCCGGGATCGGATCCGGGGCAGGCCGCCCAGGCGGTATGGGATGAAACGACCGCGCACCTACGCATGCCGGTGACGGTGTCCTCCGCTGGACCGTCGGATCGCGTCGAGTCCATCGAGGAGACGTACCAGGATGCGATGCGTTGCCTGGATGCGATGAGTGCGCTGGGGGCCCTCGGAACAGCAGCTGCCGCAAATGAACTCGGCTTCCTGGGGGTGCTGCTGTCGCGCCATCAGGATGTGGAGGGCTTCGTCAGATCCATGGTCGGACCCGTGATCGACTATGACGCGGAACGAGATACCGATCTGCTCCAGACACTCGACGTGTACTTCACCGTCGGCGCGAGTCCCACTCGTGCCGCGAAGATCTTGCACACCCACCCCAATACCGTGGTGCGTCGCCTCGATCGGGTGAATGAACTACTTGGTAGTGGGTGGCAGGATGCCGAGCGGCTCCTGGACACGCAGCTCGCCATCAAGCTGTGGAAAGTGCGCGGCTCGCTGCTCACCCGCCAGACCGGGTGACACGAGGCAGCCCACCGTCGCGGCGATCGACACGAGGGTGGCGTGTCGGTGCCATCCGGTGAACGAGCGTCCCGCGAAGTCCTGCATACCCATGCGGTTTGCCAGGTGCAGGTATCCCTGTTGCACGTGATCGGCCAGCGCCACCTGGTGCGCCTGAGACGAGGTAGAGAATTCGGGATCGTTGGTCAACCAAAGTTCGGTGCGCGCACGCGGATGGTCCAGGGGAGTCATGCCGACGAGCGTCAACGGCGTGCGTGAGCGCGCCGCAGAGGGGTCGGCCAGCTGAACCTTGGCCACGCTGATCAGATGACGACGCCCCTGGTAGACGTACTGCTCGGTGCGTCGTGATCCCTTAGTGGCCTGCACAATCTGTGCGGCAGGCAGGACGCGCCCAAGGTGGCCGGCGAATGCCGGGTCGACGACCTGCAGTTGCAGGTCGCTGGGCACACGTGTGGTGGTGACCTGATGAGCCAGTGTTCCGAAGACCTGTGCCAGGTCAGCGCCATTGGCGCCGAGCAGGTCGAAGATCACCGGTGCCTTCGAAGGACGGGCCACCCGGGCGAATTCCTGGAACGAGGAGAGCGCGCATCCGCTCACCGACTCCAGCGGGTAGTCATCGGGGATGGACGTCTTGGTCTTCTTCGCCGCGGATTCCAACCAGGGCTGCGATAGGTGCAACCGCCAGCTCACCGGCACCGCGAAACCGTCTGCCGCGAGCCAGACACTGAGGGCCAGTTGTCCGTTAACCGCACGCCCTGCGCGGGGGCAGTAGCGTCGGTCCACGCCCACGGAGTGCACGCCTGCCTTGGGGATCAGCATCGGGGTCACCACCCACGCGGCTGCGTGGTACGCGCTGGTGAGGTAGGCGGTGAGGTCCCGGCGCACCGCCCACCAGTCCCAGGTGGAGCTGTTCACGAAGTGATGCAGGTTCTGCTCACTCACTTCTTTACCCATCGAGGCCGCCATGTTCCGGGCGGACTTTCGGCCGCGCACGTTCAGCAGGCCGGTGACGTAGTCCTCGCCCTTGGCACGCTGATCGCAGCGCGGCAGTGATCGCAGCACGTCGGGGCAAACCTGCGCGGCCACGGAGGCCATGGCGTCTACGGAACTGACGCGGGGACGCGTATCGAACAGTTCGGTCGCGGCCTGTGCCTTGGTCGCAGATGTCATGTCTCTCGCACCTCAATGAGTTAGCGGATGTTCGATGTCGACCCCAAGGATGGGCGAGACTCGCGCATTGGGCTAGGTATTGGCACCACACAAGTGACGGACTATGCGTGTGCCCCGCTACACCAATCGTGGTGGCTCAATGCAAGATGTCCGATGGGTGAACAACGCTGTGACCTGCCCATCGTTGTGCGCAGCCTGAGTGTGTAGGTGGCGCAATGGGGTGCCCAGGGTGCCAACTTGACGGATTGTCTCCGAACTGACGAACTGAATTCGCGATTGTTTGGCGTGCGAGGCCGTATCCCGAAGATAGAGAGGTGATCACCCGGCGAGTGTTGCTAGGAACAACCGTGGCATTGGCTGGCTCGGCGGTACTCGCCGGCTGCGGATCACCGGCCCGCGCGGCTGACCCGCAAGTGACCGTTACCGGGGGCGCGATCCGCGGGGAAGCCGCCGGAAAGGTGCATGTGTTCCGCGGCATCCCCTATGCGCAGCCGCCGACCGGGGAGAATCGATTCCGGTCCCCGCGCCCGGTGGCTCCGTGGCGAGACACATTGAACACCAACAAATTTGGATCTGAATTCATTCAGCCAGCCGGTGGCGACCCGGTGCGCCAGGAGGACGCGTTGTATGCCAACGTGTGGACGCCGTCGATCGACGGCGCAGCGTTGCTGCCCGTGATCGTCTATATCCACGGCGGCGGCTGGGCTCGCGGAGCGGGCAGTCTTCCCGTCTACGACGGCGCCGCGCTCGCAGAGCGTGCCGGTGCCGTTGTGGTCAACTTCAACTACCGGCTCGGCGCCTTTGGCTTCTGTGGTCATCCCGCTCTCGAGGACCCCGACACCGGTCTGCACACCAACTGGGGTCTGCAGGACCAAATCGCCCTATTGCGCTGGGTTAGCGACAATGCCAAGGCGTTTGGCGGCGACCCGGGGAACATCACGCTCATCGGGACCTCGGCCGGCGGAGCCAGCACCTGGCAGTTGTCCGTGCATCCGCAGACGCGGCCGCTGTTGCGCCGGATAGTCAGCATCAGCCCGGCACATGTCTGGAGCCCGTATCTGAGCTTGACGCCAGATGACGCCACCGATGTGTTCGATGCCCTGGCCGTAGCCCAGGGGGTGCCGGTGAAGAATCTGAAAGACGTACCGGCGGACCGGATACGTGACTGGTGGGTCGCACAGTTCGCCCTGCCGAGGTCGCAGCGCGTGGTCAAAAGCGGACGCCAGTATCGCGGGCCGGTCCTCGATCCGGTGCTGCTTCCGGCCTTCGACGTCAATCAACCGATGCCCGACATCCCGGCCATCTCCATCTACACCAGTACGGAGGGATCGTTCTTCACCGGTCCCAAGGCGCCCGACCCGCAACCGCAGCCCACGGATGCCGCCTCACTCCGGGCATCCTTCCGTGACATCCTCGAACAGGGGGCGTCATCCCTATCCGAGGTAACGGTCACTGATGCCGTGGCCGCGTATACGGATTCGGCGAAACAAGACGGCCGGTCGACAGATCCCTTGTCGCTATGGACCGAACTGTGGGGCGACGCTTTGATTCGTTACGACGTCCTCGCGTTCACGCGCCGCGCAGCAGTTGAGCGGCGTGCACCGCTCTATCTGATGGAGTACGCGCACCCGGTGCGGCCACCGTACTTCGGTGTGCCACATGAGTCGACGTCACCTTTCCTCTTCGGCACCTACGCGCATCCGACCAACGTGGCCAAGTTCGGCGACGGGCCGAAGGAGCGCGAAACCTCGGCGGCATTCATGGACCTAGTGGCCGAGTTCGCCCACGGCCGAGCACCGGGCAGCCCGCGACTACCCCGGTGGGATCCTGTCGGGCCCGATCTGCGGCAGCTGGTCTTGCGTGACGGCGCCGGAACCATAACCACTCCTACTAAGGCCAGACAACTGGACGTTTTCGACGCAGTCCAGTGGGGCAAGTGAATCAGATGTCAAACGAATGGAGTTCACCGAAATGACAGCGTCCGCTTCCACTCTCCTGCTCGACACTAGAAATGCTGTGCAACAGCCGAACTGGGAGAACGACGTCCACTTGGAACGTGTGCGCTCCGAACTCAGCGAGCTCCCGGCGCTCATCGGCGCCGACGAGATTCGGACACTACGCACGCTGTTGAGCACGGTCGCGCAGGCCCGGGCCACCATCATCCAGGCGGGCGATTGCGCGGAGGATCCGCAGGAGTCGACGGACGTCCACGTCGCCCGCAAGGTGGCGCTGCTCAACGTGCTGGCCGGGACCATGCGGATGAAGACCCATCGACCGGTGCTTCGCGTTGGACGCATCGGCGGCCAGTACGCCAAGCCAAGGTCCAAGCCCACCGAGATGGTCGACGGTGTTGAATTACCCTCTTTTCGTGGCCATCTCGTGAACGGGCCGCAGCCGCATCCGGTACACCGGCGCGCCAACCCGGATCGGATGCTCGCCGGCTACTGGGCGGCGAACCGGGTGATGGGACACCTCGGCTGGCGAGTGCCCTCGTCACTGTCGGTGATCGAACCACCGGTATGGACATCGCACGAGGCATTGTTGCTCGACTACGAGGTGCCACAGCTGCGCCGTGATGGTGAGGGCCGCATGGTGTTGACCTCCACGCATTGGCCATGGATCGGAGACCGCACCCGTCAGCTGGACGGCCCGCATGTCGATTTGTTCTCTCGTATCGCCAATCCGGTTGCCTGCAAGGTGGGCCCGTCGATGACCAGTGATGAACTGCTGGCCCTCTGCGACAAGCTCGATCCCGAACATGAGAGTGGTCGGCTGACGCTGATCGCTCGGCAGGGCGCATCGAAGGTGCGCTCGGCTCTGCCCGAATTGGTGGCGGCAGTGCGAGATTCCGGACATCCGGTGATCTGGCTGTGCGACCCGCTGCACGCCAATACCGTGTCCACGGACTCGGGGTACAAGACGCGCCACGTCCAGACGGCCATCGACGAGGTGCGCGGATTCCGTGAGGTGCTCGCCGAGGCGGGGGTGCATGCCGGCGGCTTGCACCTGGAGACGACCCCCGATGATGTAACCGAATGCGTTTTCGATGACTCGCTGAACCACGAAGTGGGCCAGCGGTACTCCACGCTGTGCGATCCGCGACTCAACACCGAGCAGGCCGCCGAAGTGGTGTCGGCATGGTAGCGGTGGTCACCGGCGCGGGAGGGGGCGTCGGTTCGCGAGTGGCGATCACGCTGGCCCGACGGGACGAGCGAGTAGTCGCGGTGGATGTCGATGAGGTCGCCATCAAACAACTCATCGAGTACGCCGCCGATGAGGGCCTGGATATCATCGGGCAAGTTCTCGATATCACCGATGACACCGCGGTGGCCGTGGGGGTCGCGGATATCGAGTCCCGCATCGGACCGATCACGTCTCTGGTGAACGGCGCGGGTGTGTTGAGAACCGGTGCGGCGGTGGAGTTCTCCGATGCCGACTGGGCACTAACCTTTGGCGTCAACGTGCGTGCGCCATTCGTGCTGAGCCGCGAGGTGGCGCGACACATGATTTCGCGACGTGCAGGGTCAATCGTGACGGTCGCTTCCAATGCGGCGTTGGTGGCGCGCAAGGGTATGGCCGCCTATTCCGCGTCCAAAGCGGCCGCCGACGCCTTCACCAAGAGCCTGGGGCTGGAGCTCGCCGAGTACGGAATTCGTTGTAACGTCGTCGCCCCCGGCTCCACCGACACGCCGATGCTGCGCGCCATGCTCGGGGATTCCTCCGACTCCGGATTGGTTGCCGGAAGTCTTGGTGACTTCAAGCCTGGCATCCCTTTGGGGCGCGTGGCCCAACCGCAACACATTGCCGATGCCGTGGCCTTCCTGCTTTCCGACCAAGCCGCCCACATCACCATGCACACGCTGGTGGTCGACGGCGGCGCGACGCTAGGGGTTTGATCAATGACAACTGTTGAACGCGGTATCCCCATCATCGCCGAATATGACCTACCCACCGCTGACCTGTTGCCCGCCAACACGGCGACATGGCAGATCGACCCGGCACGGGCCGTGCTGCTCATTCACGATATGCAGCGTTACTTCCTTGCCCCGCTGCCGGTTTCGTTGCGCGCGCAGCTGGTCAGCAATGTTGCGGCTATTCGTGACCGCTGCGTGGCGGCAGATATCCCGATTGCCTACACCGCGCAGCCCGGCAGCATGACCGAGGAGCAGCGCGGCCTGCTGAAGGACTTCTGGGGCCCCGGGATGCGTGTAGACGAGGAACATCGCCAGATCGTCGATCCGATCGCACCCGAGCCGGGAGACTGGGTCTTCACAAAATGGCGGTACAGCGCCTTCCATCGTTCGGCGCTGCTTGAGCGGATGCACGCGGCAGGGCGGGATCAGCTGGTGATCTGCGGGGTGTACGCGCACGTCGGCGTGCTGATGACTGCGGTGGATGCCTTCACCCAGGACATCGAGACCTTCCTGGTCGCTGATGCGGTCGCCGACTTCGACGACGAATCACATTGGCTGGCACTGGAATATGCGGCACGTCGGTGCGCCGTGCTGACCGTCACGGACGAGGTGCTGACATGAGTGATCTGCTCGGGCGCGTGCTGACCGGCGAGACCGGACCGTTCGCATTGCTGCACCGGCCGGAATCCGGCACGCCCGATACCGTTGACGTATTCACGGGTGAGGTGAGTTCCGTCGAACGGATCGCCGACCTGCCATTGCGTGACACGCGGGTTGGGCACGACCTGCTGGCGTTGGTGCCGTACCGGCAGATCGCTGAGCGGGGGTTCGTGGCACCCGATGACGGCGCTCCGCTGTTGGCGCTTGCGATTGAGCACCAGGAGCTCGTTCCGCTGTCCGAGGTGCTGGACCGTATCCCTGAGCACCCGGTGGTGGTGGGTCACAGCGATTTCGATATCGACGACGAGGAGTACGCGCGCCTTGCATTGGGGATCATCACCGAGGAGATCGGCCAGGGCGCCGGAGCCAACTTCGTGCTCAAGCGAAATCTGCTCGTCCAGCTGCACGACTACTCGATCAACACCGCACTGACCCTGTTTCGCCGGTTGTTGGAGCGGGAGAAGGGGGCGTACTGGACGTTTTTGGTGAGCACCGGGGAGCAGGTATTCATCGGCGCCACCCCCGAACGTCATATCAGCGTGCAGGATTCGTTGGCGGTGATGAACCCGATCAGCGGGACCTATCGGTACGACGCCAACGGCCCGAACCTGGATGCGGTCATGGAGTTTCTTGCCGACACCAAAGAATCCGATGAGCTGTACATGGTGGTCGACGAAGAGCTGAAGATGATGGCTCGTATCTGCCCGGACGGCGGGCAGGTGCAGGGACCGTATCTCAAGGAAATGGCGCGGCTCGCGCATACCGAGTACCTGATTTCCGGTGTGACGAATCGAGATCCGCGCGAGGTCCTGGCTGAGACGATGTTCGCGCCTACTGTGACCGGGAGCCCGTTGGAGAATGCCTGCCGCGTTATCCAACGATACGAACCCAATGGCCGCCGATACTACAGCGGAGTCGCCGCGCTGATCAGTACGGACGACGCCGGTGTGCGGCAATTGGATTCGGCGATCCTGATCCGTACCGCTGAGATTTCCCCGGACGGAGCGCTCACGGCCGGCACCGGAGCCACCATCGTTCGGCACTCCAATCCGGCAAGTGAGGCCGCCGAAACCCGCAGCAAGGCAGCGGGGTTGCTCTCCGCGCTGACGACCCGGCGTGAACTCCGCAGCCATCCCCGTGTGACGGAGGCTCTCGCCAGCCGCAATACCGGGATCGGAGCGTTCTGGCTGGGACATGGCTCTCTCGAAACTGCCACCAGTCTCGTCGGGCGGACCGCGCTGGTCGTCGACGCGGAGGACACGTTCACCTCGATGATCGGATTGCAGCTGCGGGCCTTGGGATTAGAGGTGGAAATCCGTCGTTTCGATGATGACATCGATCCCGGGACGCATGACATCTTGGTGCTCGGCCCCGGTCCGGGTGATCCGACGGCGATCGATGTTCCGAAGATTGCCACCCTGACCGCGTTGACGAAGACAGCTCTCATGCGGCGCATTCCGTTCCTGTCGATCTGCCTGAGCCATCAGGTGCTATGCCGTCAGCTCGGCCTGCCTGTTCAGCGCAGGCAGCAGCCGAATCAGGGAGTGCAGCGGCAGATCAACCTATTCGGAGTCGACCGGCATGTCGGGTTCTACAACACCTTTGCGGCGGTGACGGGCGGTGAGTGGACGGATACCCCGGCGGGCCGGGTGCAGATCAGCTCTGATCCGCTTACGGGTGAGGTTCATGCCTTGCGGGCCAAGCGTTTCGCATCCATTCAGTTCCACGCCGAGTCCATCCTCACTCGGGATGGTGTGGGGATCTTCAGTGAACTGCTGACTCCGTTGGCGACGGGGGTTCCGGTACTAGCATGACGAGTGTGCGCATCGACATTCACGCTCACCTGTGGTCGGACGATTACCTCTCGCTGCTCGACGGGTACGGGCGGTCCGGTACCGATGTCCATCGCGGTCTTGGGGCTGGGGCAGCGAGGGCTGACCTTGACGGCCGTTTCGCGTTGATGGATGAGGCAGGTGTCGACCTGCAGATCCTTTCCGCGACACCGGCATCACCGCACTTCGAGGACGAGTCCGTCGCTGTGGACAGCGCGCGGTTTGTCAACGACGAGTACGCGAAGCTCGCGAGTGAGTATCCGGGGCGGTTCAGGGCGTTTGCGTCGTTACCCCTGCCCCACGTTCCGGCCGCGGTGGAGGAGCTGGCCCGTGCGATCGACGATCTCGGCATGTACGGTGCGGCGATCACGACCTCGGTACTCGGGCGGTCCATCGCCGACCCGGTCTTTGATCCGTTGTATGAGGAGCTGAATCGCAGGGGAGCAATCCTTTTCGTGCATCCGGCGGGGTGCGGTGCGGGGTCCTCGCTGATCACCGACCACTCGCTCACCTGGTCCATCGGGGCGCCGATCGAGGACACCATTGCGATCATGCACCTAATCGTCGCGGGGATCCCATCGCGGTATCCGGATATGAAGATCGTGACGTGCCATTTGGGCGGGGCGTTACCCATGGTGTTGGAGCGTGCAAACCGACAGGTCACCGAGTGGGAGGCGACGCATTGTCCGGAAGCACCCAAGGACGCTGCCCGCCGGATCTGGTACGACACGGTGGGGCATGACCACACGCCCGCCTTGCAGGCGGCTGTTGCCTCACTGGGTGCGGACCGGTTGGTGTTCGGGTCAGACTTCCCGTACCAAGGCGGTGCCCGGTACGTCAGCTCCGCGACGTACATCCAGGAGGGCCTGTCGGCAGAGGATGCGTCGTTGATCCTGGATCGAAATGGGGCAGAGCTGTTGGGGCTGAACGGCTAACTGTTCGGGCCGGCGATGTGTTTGGTTGTCGGTGGGCGCCGTTACCATTCGAACATGAGTTCGATTGCAGTGTTGAAGGGGGCGGCCGCAGGGCTGGTCGCTGAGACCTTCGATGAGCTCAGCTGCGCCGATAAGCTGACGGCCTTGGCCGACCTGGAGATGATTCAACGTCAACTTCTGTCTGCCTCGCACATCCTGACCGCGGGAATCGTGACGTACGGCTCGCCGGTGGAATTGGGTGGTATGTCGTATTCGGAGGTGATTGCGCGACGGCTGCATATCGGCAGGGGTGCGGCCCGGCGCCGGATCGCCGACGCCCAACAGCTGGCCCCACGCCGCGCGCTGACCGGGGAGCGGCTGGAACCGGTGCTACCGAATGTGGCCGAGGCTTTCGGTCGGGGTGAGGTCGGCGAGGAACACGTCCGGATCGTGCGCGGCTTTTTTGATCGGCTGCCGGTGCTGGTCGACATGCCGACCCGCGAGGCCGCCGAGGTGCAGCTGGCCGTGTTGGCGGCCCGGTTCGGTCCCGAGCCGTTGCGGATCGCGACCGATCGCATGATGGCGTTGTTGAATCCCGACGGCGAGTTCTCCGATGTGGATCGCGCCCGGCGCCGCGGGGTGACGATCGGGCGACAGGGTTTCGATGGGATGTCGGCGATCTCGGGTCTGTTGGATCCGGAAACCCGCGCCTACCTCGATGCCGTGTTCTCCAAGCTCGCCGCACCCGGCATGTGCAACCCCACCGACCAATCACCCCTCGTGGACGGGGAGGTATCGCCCGAGGCTGCCGAACACGATCGGCGCACCAACGCCCAACGTGGCCACGACGCCCTGCGCGCGGTGCTGCGATCCACCCTCGCCTCCGGAGCACTCGGCTCCCACCACGGCTTACCGGTCACCGTCGTGGTGTCGACAACGCTGTCCGAGCTGGAGAACGCGTCAGGGGTGGCGATCACCGGTGGCGGCACCGTGCTGCCCATGCGGGACCTGATCCGCATGGCCGCTCACGCCCACCACTACCTGTCGATCGTCGACGACGACGGACGACCGTTGTATCTCGGACGCACCAAACGCATCGCATCGGCCGATCAGCGGATCGTGCTGCACGCCAAAGACCGCGGCTGCACCCACCCCGAATGCGCTGTCCCCGGATATCTGTGCCAGGTCCACCACATCAACGAATGGGCTGATGGTGGCCCCACCAACATCGACAACCTCACCTTCGCCTGCGCACCCCACCACCGACTCCTCAACAACGGCTGGACCACCCAAAAACAACGCGACGGCACCACCAAATGGACACCACCACCACACCTCCAATTCGGAGAGCCAACCACCAACACCCACCACCACCCAGGCTCACTGACGCCCGCCTACTAGACTGGTCGGCGGACCCCGCGCGGCGTCTATCCTGTGAACTCCCCCAGGGCTGGAAGGCAGCAAGGGTCAACGGGCTCTGTCGGGTGCGCGGGGTCCCCTAACGAATATCGCGCCCTCCAGATGCCCCGCAGGGGCGAATAGGGGAAAGCCGTGTCATTCCTGTCGCTCGGACCCGACGAACTCGCAGCTCAGCATCGGTTGCAGCAGGAGAACTACAGCCAGCTCAAGGCTAAGGGCCTGTCCTTGGACCTCACCCGCGGCAAGCCTGCGCCCGAGCAGCTCGACCTGTCCAACGGCCTCCTCGCCTTGCCCGGCGACGGCGACTATCGCGACGGCAATGGCACCGACACGCGCAACTACGGCGGCGGTAACGGACTGCCAGAACTGCGCGCCATTTTCGGTGAGCTGCTCGGCGTCCCGGCACCCAACCTGATCGCCGCCAACAACGCCAGCCTGTCGCTCATGCACGACGTCATCGTGTACTCACTGCTCCACGGAAACGTCGACTCACCCCGCCCTTGGACTGACGAGCCCTCACTGAAATTCCTGTGCCCGGCACCCGGATATGACCGGCATTTCGCGATCACCGAATCCTTCGGCATCGAGATGATTCCGGTACCGCTGCGCGAGGACGGACCCGACGTCGACCTCATCGAAGAACTCGTCGCCTCCGACCCGACCATCAAGGGCATGTGGAGTGTTCCCGTCTTCTCCAACCCGACCGGAACCGTCTACTCCTGGGAAGTCGTCCGTCGGCTGGCCCAGATGAACACGGCCGCACCGGATTTCCGCTTGTTCTGGGACAACGCCTACGCCGTACATACACTCACGCACGACTTCGTCCGGAACGTGGATCTGCTGGGGATCGCCGAAACCGCCGGGCACCCCAACCGTCCGTTGATCTTTGCCTCCACCTCGAAGATCACCTTCGCGGGCGCGGGTGTGAGCTTCATGGGCGGATCGCTCGCTAATATCGCGTGGTATCTCCAGCATGCCGGCAAGCGCAGCATCGGACCCGACAAGGTGAATCAGCTGCGGCACTTGCGGTTCTTCGGCGATGCCGAGGGTGTCAAGCTGCACATGCAGAAACATCAGCAGATCCTGGCGACCAAATTCCAACTGGCGCTTGAGATCCTGGATGAGCGTTTGGGCGAGAGTAAGATCGCCTCGTGGAGTGAGCCCAAGGGCGGATACTTCATCAGCCTCGACGTTCTCGACGGTACCGCCAAGCGCACGATCGCACTGGCGAAGGAGGCGGGGATCGCGCTCACTGAGGCGGGCGCGACGTTCCCGTACCGAAATGACCCGAACGACAAGAATATTCGACTGGCACCGTCGTTCCCGCCGCTGGAAACCATCGGCGCCGCCGTCGACGGCCTTGCGACGTGCGCGCTGCTGGCGGCAACCGAGAAGCTGTTGGAGCGTAACGACTAGGCGCCTTCTGTACCTTGGCGACCTGTTTGTTGAGCAGCGTCAGTGCCAGCGTGTCGTTCTCGGCAGTCCAGGGCTCCATGGCATGCAGGACCTTGACGGTCACCGTGGCCCCGTGAGGGTAAGCCGTCAGCGTTTTGATGGTGATTTCGACAGACTGCTCGCCGTCCATGCCGAGGTTGCCGGTGAAGACCGTCGCTGCCGCGTCGACGGTTGCACCAGTGACCTTCTCCATCTTGACGCTGCCGGTCCCGTCGATCCCGTCGAGATCCAGGGTGACGGACCCGCATCGCCCGGCCTTGTCTTCGATCGACTGGAAAGACTCGGTGATACCCAGGCCGACTACCACGTCCACCCTCAGCGGCCCGTCTTCGTACTGTGCGGACGCTTGGTTAAAGGGGACCGTGTCGTGGTTGACGAACCTGTTGCACTCGGTCGGGGACACCGTCGGACCGTCATCGTCCGGCTGCTCACGCTCCGTGAATGTGCCGGAATCCGGGAAATCTTCACGCGGCAGCAAGAGATTGGCGGGATCACCCTTGGGCGGTCGCGGCAAGCCGTCCGTTGTCGGTTCACCCGCGATGACATTGGTGCACGCCGTGGTGAGCAGTAACGAAAGCAATACTGTGCCGATCGACCGGCCGATCGACAGCATGCGAGCCATGGGACTTCCCCCATCCGTCATGTGCCGCCTCGCCTACGGTGCCTTCTGCACCTTGGCGATCTGCTTGTTGAGTAGATCCAGCACCAGGGCATCATCGCTGGCGGTCCATGGGTTCATAAACTGATCGACCTCAACCCGCACAGTGGTACCCCGCGGATGCGCGACGGCGAAGTGCGACACGACCGTAATCTGATCCCCCTCGGGTCCGAGCGTGCCGTCGATCTTCACCAACTTGGCCTCCACGGAGGCACCGGGAAGATCGGCGACGGTGACATTCGCCTTCATCTCCACCCCGTCACCCGCCATTTGAACCGAGGCGCATTCCTTGGCCCTCTTCTGAAGGTCGTCGAACGATTGCTTGACGCCGAGCCCGACGCTGCTCTCCGCCATCACGGTGTCCGAGTCGTACTTGGCTCGCGCCCTGTCGTAGTCGCCGTCGCTCTCAGATATGAACTCGTAGCATCCGGGCGGGATGACCGTCTGCGGCTTGGATTTCTCCGCCTTGTCCTTGTCGAGCTTGGCCTTGTCTGCGACGGAAAACGTCCCATTGCCGGCAGGGAAGTCTTCGCGCGTCAGCAACAGCCCAGTCGCCGGGCCTGCGGGCAACTTCTGGCTCGGCTCATCCGACTTTTGTGTACTCGCCTGAACAGCCTTCGGATCGTTCGGCGATTCCTTGGAACAAGCGGAGGTGAATGCGAGTGCGATGACACTCACGCCAACCGCCAACACAGTGCTCATATCAACGCGATGTGTCGTCATGAGCGGACTTTAGCGAACAAGATCACGTGATGTGGCCGTTGTGCGCAATGCGGCCCGATGAGACCGGCCGGGTAGGACCGTCCGGGGTCGCCGGTACCCTTGCTCTCCGTGGCCCTGTACCGCAAGTATCGCCCGGCGACCTTCGCGGAAGTTGTCGGCCAGGAGCATGTCACCGGACCGCTGAGTACCGCACTGGACGCCGGCCGGATCAACCACGCTTATCTGTTCTCGGGGCCCCGCGGCTGCGGCAAGACATCCTCCGCACGCATCCTGGCCCGCTCGCTGAACTGTGCGCAGGGACCCACCTCGACGCCCTGCGGAATCTGCGACTCATGTGTCGCGCTGGCCCCCAACGGTTCGGGGAACGTGGATGTCATCGAGCTGGACGCCGCCAGTCACGGCGGGGTCGACGACACCCGCGAGCTGCGTGACCGAGCCTTCTACGCACCCGCACAGTCGCGCTACCGCATCTTCATCATCGACGAAGCGCACATGGTCACCACAGCGGGGTTCAATGCGCTGCTCAAGATCGTCGAGGAGCCACCCGAGCACCTGATCTTCGTCTTCGCCACCACCGAACCGGAGAAGGTGCTGCCCACCATCCGGTCGCGCACCCATCACTATCCGTTCCGCTTGCTCGCGCCGAAGACGATGCGGACTCTCATCGAGGGCATCTGTGCGCAGGAGAGCGTCGCGGTGGACGACCCGGTGTATCCGCTCGTCATCCGCGCCGGCGCCGGTTCCCCTCGCGACTCGCTGTCGGTGCTCGATCAGCTGCTGGCCGGGGCCGACGAAGAACGAGTCACCTATCAGCGCGCCCTTTCGCTGCTGGGTGTCACCGATATCGCGTTGATCGATGATGCGGTTGACGCCCTTGCCGCCGGTGACGGCGCCGCCGTGTTCGGAGCGATTGAAGGCGTGATGGATGCGGGGCACGATCCGCGGCGGTTCGGCACCGATCTGCTGGAGCGCTTCCGCGATCTGATTGTCCTGCAAGCTGTTCCGGATGCTGCCGAGCGTGGCGTGGTCGATGCTCCGCAGGATGTGCTCGACCGGATGCGCGAACAAGCCGAACGGATCGGTCCAGCGACGTTGACCCGCTACGCCGAGGTGCTGCATGCCGGGCTGGGGGAGATGCGTGGGGCGACGGCCCCGCGATTACTGCTGGAGGTGGTGTGCGCCAGGTTGCTGCTGCCCTCGGCCACTGATGCCGAATCGGCTGTGCTGCAGCGGGTTGAGCGCATCGAGAAACGTCTCGACATGTCCGTGCCGGAGGCCGGCGGCGGTGACGCGGCGCGTTTTGTTCGCAAGTCGCAGGCACCCGCTGCTCCGGCCGAGGTGGCACCCGCCTCAGAGCCGGAGCCCCCAGCTCCAGCACCCACGCCGGAGCCCCCAGCTCCAGCCCCCATCCCAGCCCCCGCGCCGCCCGCACCAACGCCGGCCGCGGAACCCGAACCCGAACCTGAACCGATACCGGAACCGCAGCCCGAACCCGAACCGGAACCGACGCCCGAATCGGAACCCGAGACCTCCGCGGCACCGCCCGAACCTGAACCCGCGACCGAGCCTGAGCCTGAGCTCGCTGCGGCTCCGGCACCCGAGCCACGTCAGCCGGGCGCACTCGACACCACCGCCGTGCGCAATGCCTGGGTAGAGATTCGGTCCAAGGTCCGGGACCGCAGCCGTACCACCGAGGTGATGCTCTCCGGTGCCACCGTGCGAGCCATCGAGGGTAAGACCCTTGTGCTGTCCCATGATTCGCCGCCCTTGGCTAAGCGCATCACCGAGTCGCGGAACGCCGAGGTCATCCGGGATGCGCTGAAGGATGCGCTCGGAGTCGACTGGGAGATCCGCTGCGAGGTCGGCAGCGGAGAGGCTGCCGCATCCGCGCCCGCGGCGCGTGCGAACAAGCCCGCCCCGCGGGTAGTGACGCGGCCCAGTCGTCCGACACCCGACCCGGAGCCGGTTTCCGAGCCAGAGCCGGAACCGTCGAATCCGGTTGACGAGGAGGAGCAGATGCTCGCCGAGGCCGGGCAGGGCGAGGCGGGGCCGCGACGGGACCCCGAAGAGGTTGCGCTGGAACTACTTCAGAACGAGCTGGGTGCCCGCAAGATCGACCCGAGCTAGGCCTGCCACCACGGGCGCAGCGGTAGCGAGGACCCGCCGCGCTCATCCAACTTCGTGGCCAGTACCTGGTGTAGCTGAACGACATTGCGCTCGAAGCCCAGCCGGGAACCGGCCATGTACAGACCCCACACCTTCGCGGTGGCCTCGCCTACCTCGGCGACCGCCTCGTCCCAGTGCTCGACGAGGTTGGCGCACCACTCTTTCAGTGTCAGCGCGTAGTGGTGGCGCAGATTCTCCTCGTGTAGCACCTCAAGGCCGACGTTCTGCATTTCGGTGATGATCTTGCCCGACCCGGTCAGCTCGCCATCGGGAAACACGTAGCGGTCGATGAAATACCCTGCGACGGCTGAGGTTCGATTATCGGGCCGGGTGATGCAGTGGTTGAGCAGCAGACCGCCGGTCTTCAGCCTCGACTGTAGGAACCGGAAGTACGACGAATAGTTGGCAATGCCAATGTGCTCGGTGAGCCCGATCGACGACACCGCATCGAATTCTCTTTCCGCGGTGTCGCGGTAGTCGGCGTGGCGTACCTCGGCCAGGTCCGAGAGTCCCTCATCGGCAATGGCTTTCTGCGCCCAGGCGGCCTGCTCGGCCGACAACGTGACGCCGGTGGCCCGCACGCCGCGCCGTGCTGCATACCTGACCATCGACCCCCAGCCGCAGCCCACATCGAGCAGCCGGTCCCCGCGCTTGAGTGCCAGCTTCTCGAACACCAGCCGGTACTTGTTCTCCTGCGCTTCCTCCAGGGTGGCGTCGGCATTCGGATAGCAGGCGCACGTGTATGTCATGGACGGGCCAAGCACCCACTCGTAGAACGCATTCGATACGTCATAGTGATGGTGGATGGCCTCGGAGTCGCGCGTCTTGCTGTGCCGGAATCCCTCGACCACCCGACGCCAGCGGGGCAGCGCCTCTTGCGGCGGCGGCGCGATCGGCCGCAGATGCTCGAAGCCAATCGACCTGACGATATTGGCCAGCACCCGAGCGGGTGGGCGCTTGAAGTCCAGCCTGTCGGATAACGCCATCAGTAGGTCGTAGGGGTCACCCGGGTGCACCCCTTGCATTTCGATATCGCCGGAAACATACGCGCGTGCCAGCCCCAGGTCACCCGGTGCGGTCGCCAAATACGTTGTACCGCGGGGTGTCAGTAGATCGAGTCCTAGTTGGGCATTCTCGGGGCCGGCCTTACTGCCGTCGTACGCGCGAAAGCGTAGCGGCAGCTCGCCGGCCGCCACGATCTCCAGAATCTCGGCCAGTGAGAGCCTGCCGTTCTCGCTCCGTTCGGAATTCTTGGACTGGGTCGATGTCATTGTCGCCGCACCGCCTTCGTATAGAGATCCAGGAATCGGCCATCGGGGTCGTACGTCTTCTTCAAGGTCCGGTAGTGCTCCCCGCCGTACAGAGTCTCGAACTCTTCGCGCGGGTAGAAGGATTCGGAGTACAGCGATTTGTGCCCGCCCAGCTCGCTGACGGTGTGCTCGATGAGGCGGTTGGTGGCTCCTTCGGTCGCGCCGGCGGGCACCGAAGACCAGAAACCAATGTTGACGTAGGTCCGCCCGGGCCGGATCGGGTAGAGCGGCCATCCGCAGGCCTCCTCCGATTCGCGTAATCGCAACGGGCACAGCCATACCGGCTCAATCGGCACCTCGTCGAGGAACCACCGGAGGAATTCGGCGGTGTGATCGATCGGTACCTCGACATCCTGCACCACACGCTCGCGAGTGGGTCGGCCGTTGAAGCGTTCGATGCGATCGGCGATGTCGTAGCGTTGGTCGAGACCGATCATCTTCCAGTAAACGCTGCTGCGCCGGTACTTTCGGGGCCAAACCCTGCGGATGCGCGGATTCTGCGCGCCGAAGGCGCGGGAGCACCAGAACCAGTCGGTATCCCAACGCCATAGGTAATCGTGAATTGTGAGGCGGTCGTGGCTGGTTCCATCGGCATGCTGTATCGAGCGATAGTAGATCTGCTGGCCGGTGTAGTCGCTCACCGGGCCCGGAGAAGCCGTCTGGGTGCCCAGGCAAAGGTAGGACTCCTCGGCGCTGAACACCACCCCATCCAGATAGTCCACTCGTTCACCCTGGAAGGTCGCCGAGTCGACGATGGACTCCATGACGGTCACCAGCTCGTCGAGGCCGTGGAATCGGATGTGCCGCAGGGTAACGAATGGTTTGACGGGTTCGAGCTCGATGCGTAGCCGCACCGAATACCCCAACGTGCCGTACGAGTTGGGAAATCCCCGATACAGATCTACGTGCTGGTGCGGCGATGCGGTGATGACCTCGCCCGAGCCGGTGAGGATATCCATTTCGAGGACGGATTCATGGGGAAGCCCGTTGCGGAAGGATGCGGATTCGATCCCGAGTCCGGTTACCGCGCCACCCAGCGTGATCGTCTTGAGCTGCGGCACCACCAATGGTGATAGGCCATGTGGAAGTGTGGCTGCGACCAGGTCCTCGTAGGTGCACATGCCGGCCACATCGGCCGTTCTGTTCGTGGTGTCCACACCGATGACACCGGTGAGGCCCGAGGTGTCCAGGCCCGGTGCGGTCGACTTTGCCCTTGCGCGGAACAGATTTGACGTGGGCTTAGCCAAACGGACAGTCGCCGTCGTGGGTATGGCCCGGTAACTCTGCAGTAGCCGGTTCACTCCGTCGGCGTGCGCCGATCCCGATGTGATGGGCACAATGCCCACGCTAGTCCGGTTCCGGGTGAGGCGCGACCGGGATTAAGGGACGTGTTACTAACCGGGGCTATCGGAGACTAACCAAGGGTCAATCTTCCCAACCGAATCGGTGCTCCGCCCAGCTGTTCGTCGATGCGGAGCAGCTCATTCCATTTCGCGGTGCGTTCGGATCTGGTGATGGAACCGACCTTGAGTTGCTCGGCGCCCCAGCCGACTGCCAGGTGTGCGATGGTGACATCCTCGCTCTCACCGGATCGCGCGGACACGATGGTGTCCCATCCGCAGTCGTGAGCGGTGTTGTGCGCAGACCTGGCGGCACTGAGCGTTCCGGCCTGATTCGGCTTTACCAGCAAGCCGTTACACGCGCCGATCTCGGTTGCTCCGCGCACGCGGTCGGCATTGGTCACCGTGAAATCGTCTCCGACGACGAGCACGCGATGGCCAACCGCCTGGGTGAACGCGGTCAGACCCGCGGGATCGTCCTCGGCTAACGGATCCTCGATGGAGGCGATTGGATACTTATCGATCCAGCCGATCAGAACCTCCGACCACGCATCGGAGTCCAGCTCGGTGCCATCGAGTCCCAGACGGTAGCGACCACCGCTGCCGAACTCGCTCGACGCGATATCCAACGCGATCGTTACCTGCTGACCCGGCTGCAACCCGGCGCGCTCGATGGCGGTGACCAGCAGCTCCAACGCGTCCTCATTGGAATCCACCATCGGCCACCATCCGCCTTCATCGGCAACTCCGGCGAGCCGGCCGCGCTCGGAAAGTATTGTGCCGCAGGCACGGTGGATCTCGGCCACCCAGTTAAGTCCCTGTTCGATGCTGTCAGCGGCGGCGGGCACTACCATGAAATCCTGGACGTCGGTGCGCCGTGCGGCATGGGCGCCCCCGCCGATAACCTGAATCTCCGGCAGTGGCATTGCGGCCTTCGCATCACCGATCAGGTACCGCCACAATGGGATACCGTGTGAGGCGGCTGCGGCGTGTGCGGCAGCCATCGACATCGCTACCGCGGTATTTCCGCCGATGGCAGTGAACTGAGCCGAGCCGTCCGCCACCGCGAGCGCCGCGTCGACCGCGGTCTGGTCGGTGGCGTCGACTCCGACGAGGTGTTCCGCCAGCCCGTGGGCGGCCGCTATTGCCGCGGTCACGTCGTACCCGGCGAAAGATGCCCCACCGTCTCGCAAATCGGTCGCTTCACCGCTGCCGCGGGAGGCGCCGGCAGGGGCGATCGCCCGCCCGCTGCTGCCGTCGCGTAGTAGCAGCTCCGCCTCCACAGTCGGGCGTCCCCGCGAATCCCACACCCGCCGAGCGTGTACCCCGCTGATCTGTGTCCCGGTCATCTGACTGCGAGCTCCTCTATGTGATGTGTGATGGCCAACGGATCCGTGGCCGATTCGTCCAGGGCTTGCCCTGCCGACGTACGTAGTGAATCGCGTTGAGCAGCAGACAGATAGTCCACCGGTGACCGTCCGTCGATGCGGGCGAGCACCAGTGCGGGAAGGAGCCGCGCGGCGCGGGCTGCCACAGCATCAGGTGGTTCCCAGGAGACGCCTTGCAGGTACGTGGCGAGGAGGTTCGCACTCGTCTCCCGCAACAGATCGCGGTGCGTCGGCTTCCATATTCGTTTGAGTAGCAGGTGATTAAGGCAGAACGCCAGATCGAAGGCAGGGTCGCCATACCACGCGCATTCGGCGTCGGTCAGTACCGGTCCATCCTGGGTGACGATGACGTTCTTGGGGCTCACGTCGCCGTGTACCAGCGCGATATGCGTGGCCGCGAGATCGTCGGCCAGTTGCGACAGGACCGCCGCGTGTTCGGGGAGGCGCTGCGCGGTGTAGCGCAGGTATGGCTCTATTCGTAACGTCTCGAACAGGTCGTCGGATGCGAATTCGCTTGCTGCCGTGGCATCACCGGCTGTGCGGGCGTGAACTGTGGCGAGGCGTCCACCAAGTGCGGAACCGACAGACGGATCGATTCGTCCACTTGCCAGATCGTCCCGCCAGGACGGGAGCGGCCCCAGATCGGTCATCGCGAACGCGTGCAGATCCTCGTCGGCCACCACAACGCGTGGAGTGAAGGAGGGCACGATCCCCGCAGCGCGCGCGAGGTAGCGCGCCTCAAAGGTGTTGCGCTCGAGGGGGGCGACCCAATGCGCTTGTACGCGAAGCCGTTCGACGGCCCGCTTGACCACCACGGATTCCCCTGAACTCAGCCGCACGCGCCACACATCGGAGGACACCCCTCCGGTCAGCGGTTGCGCATCCAGCGGCATGAGCTCGGCGCGGGAAAGAAGCGCCACCACCCACTCAGGTGGTGCCATGCGCGCCTTCCGTCTTCCACCACAATGCGTTGAACCAGATACGGGATAACGTGTCGATGGCCTCCTCGTCGGTGACCGAGCTGCGTCCGGCCTCGCCCCCCTCGACCAACCAGACGTAACAGAAGTAGTCCAGCATTGCCCCGATCGCCGATGCGGTGATGTCGGGATCCATACCGGGGCAGTAGTCGTGTGCTTGTAGGCGCCGAATGTTGTTGGCGATCAACGTGCGCGCCGGGGCTCGCAGGTCGCGCCAGTAGTCGACGAATGCCGAGTCGATCTGTGCAGCCTGGAATACCCCTGAAAGAACCGGCGCGTGCTCGCGGTAAGTGGTCCAGTACACGGTGACGATGTCCCGGATCACTTCGTACGGTTCGCGATCGCCGGTCATGACGGTGTCACCGCGGGTATAGGCCTGGTCGCGGAACTCATCCACCATGGAGCGAAGGAGTTCGGCCTTGTCGGTGAAGTAGTTGTAGAAGACACCGACGGACTTGCCGGCCTCTGTGGTGATATCGACAACCCGTGCGTCGGCGTACCCAACTCTGGCGATGACCTCGCGTGCAGCATCCATCAAGGCGCGGCGGGTGCTGCGACCGCGTTGCGTCGAGGGTTGCTCGGCGGTCACGGGCCCGATCGCTGAATCGCTAGACATCGACACCTGCCAAGGTTACATTAAACCTGAATCCAGATTCAGGTTTAATCTGATCGCGTGTCATTCCCCAATGATTGCGCAGGTTGTGAGGTTTTGATGACAAGTTCGACAGCACTGCAGACCGATGCCGCTGCGCGCGCTCGTGCACTCGCGCCCGCCATCGCCGCACGGGCGCTGGAGGCAGAGCGGCTGCGCCGGATGCCTGACGAGACCATCGCCGAGCTGTCCCAGTCGGGTCTGTTCAGTCTGATGGCGCCGCGCCGTTACGGAGGCGACGAGGCCAGCCTGGAAACCTTGGTCGGCGCGGTCATCGAAGTGGGCAAGGTATGTGGATCCACCGCATGGACTCTGTGCATCTATGGAATTCACAACTGGCTAGCCGGATTGTTCCCCGAGAAGCTGCAGGATGAGATGTTCGGATCGGCATCTCCGCTGCTGTTCCCGGGCAGCTGGTCGCCATCGGGCGTCGCCACTCCGGTCGAGGGCGGCTACAAGATAAGTGGACGTTGGCAATTCGGCAGTGGCGTCTGGCATGCGTCGTGGGCCTCGGTGGCGGCGGTGGTTCAGCATGACGAGCCGCCGAAATACCCCGACCTACGCACCTTCATGATCCCCAGGGGCGATATCGAGGTCATCGACACCTGGTACACATCGGGCCTGCGGGGCACCGGAAGCATGGATATCGCGGTCAACGATGTCTTCGTTCCCGACCATCGGGTGCAGGAGTTCGGGCCCTTGGCGCGAGGACAGTCGCCGTCAGCGGACTTGCACGGGTCGTCGATCTACCGGATACCGCTGTTCTGCGCACTATCCAATGTCGCGGCCGCGCCTGCGGTGGGGATGGCACTGGGCACGGTCGAGCTCTTCACCGAAAAGATCAAGACCCGGGTGCTGCGTTATTCGATGGAGCAGCAGTCCAAGCTGGCCACTGCGCACCGTAGAATGGGACATGTTGCCGCGCAGACAGAGTCAGCTCGCACCCTGCTGTTAGCGACGGTGCGGGACGTGGAGGACAAGCTGCGTTCCAACGAGGGGCTGACGGTTGAAGACCGGGTGGCCGTTCGCCGCAACTGCGCCTACGTTGTCGAGCTGTGTAAACAAGCCATCAGCGAGGCAGTCGAGGCATGCGGGGCCTCCGCTCAATACGAGGATTCGCCGTTGCAACGCCATCTACGTGATGTCAATACGTTGTCCACACACGTTGTGTACGACACCGATTCGGCCTATGAGTTGTTCGGGCGGGTGCAACTCGGGCTGCCACCGGGATCCGTCGCGTTCTGATGGCCTGCCCCGATGTACCCGAGCTCACCGGGTTGCATTGTGAGCTCGACGATCGTGTGCTGACGGTCCGGATCGACCATGGGCCGCTCAATCTCCTTGACGGGCCACTCATGTCCAGTCTGTCCCGGCTGGCCCGTTGGCTCGCCGACCGTGAGGACGTGACGGTGGTGGTGTTCGGCAGCGCCAACCCCGACTTCTTCATCGCCCACCTGAACGTCGAAATCCTGCAAACGGAGTCGGCGCGTACGGCAGAGTCGGTCGAATCCTTCCAACGGCTGGTCGGGAGGTTTCGTGCGCTGCGTCAGGCCACCATCGCCCTCGTCGAGGGCCGCGTTGCCGGCGGGGGCAGCGAGTTTCTCCTCAATCTCGATATGCGTTTCGCGGTCCGCGGCAAGGCCACCTTCAATCAGGTGGAGACGGGTCTGGGCATCGTCCCGGCCGGGTCGGGCCCGCAACATCTGGTCCAAGGCATGGGTCGGGCGCGAGCACTCGAGGTGATTTTGGGTCATGACGATTTCGACGCCGACCTGGCGGAGCGATACGGCTGGGTGAACCGTGCCCTGGACCCCGCTGAGGGGTGGCGGTTCGTGGACCGGCTCGCCCGGCGTATCGCTGCCAATCCGCTGGCACTGATCGCCGGCGCCAAGAGCACCGTCGATGCGCTGGCCATCGATCTGGAGCCGGGATTGGCCGCGGAACGGGCGGCCATCGTTGCCGCATTCACCAACGAGCACAGTGTGTACAGGATCGCCGGATTCCTCGCACGCGGCGGCCAGACGGTGGATGGGGAGCGGCGCCTGGGGGATCTGGTGGGCGACTAGGGGCCCGATCGACGCGTCTAGACTTCGACTACACACAGTCGTAGACGTCCAGAAGGAGAACCGATGGGTCAGGTAAGCGCGTCCAGTTCGGTGTTGATCGATGCGGCGCCCGAGGCAGTGCTCGCCGCGGTTGCCGACTACCAGAACGTGCGCCCGAAGATCTTGTCCGGCCACTACCGCGATTACCAGGTACTCGAGGGCGGCCAAGGTGAGGGCACTGTCGCGTCCTGGAAGCTGCAGGCCACCGAGTCGCGTGTGCGGGACATCAAGTCCAGCGTCAGCGTGGCCGGGCACACCGTCATCGAGAAGGACGCCAACTCCACCCTGGTGACCAGCTGGACCGTCGCACCTGCCGGGGCCGGCTCGTCCGTCACCACCAAGACCGCATGGACGGGCGGCGGCGGTGTCAAGGGATTCTTCGAGAAGACCTTCGCACCGTTGGGGCTCAAGAAGATTCAGGCAGAGGTGTTGGCCAACCTGAAGAAGACGGTAGAGGCGCCGTAAAGAAGACCGAGCGGGCTAACCGCCGGGCGCCGGTGCCGCCGCGGGGTCTACCTCCGGCGCCGGCGCCGTACCGCTGAGATAGGCGACGATGCCCTGAACCACGGCCTGCGCGTACTTGGCGCGGCCCTCGGGGCTCGTCATCATCGCGGAGTCCTGCGGGTTCTTCATGTTGCCGAGTTCAACGAGCACCTTGGGGTGCTGAGCCAGGTTGAGGCCGGCAAGATCTGAGCGTCCGTACAGGCCGCCGGTGCCGATATAGGTCGCCGGTGTCAGTCCGGCCGCCTGCAGGCTGTCGCGCATGGTCTTGGCGAAGCGCAGCGTCGGCTCGCCCTGTACGGCGTTGACCGGAGGGCTTGAGTAGTTGACGTGGAAGCCGTGGCCGCCGGCGGGGCCACCATCGGCGTGGATGCTCACCACGGCGTCCGGGTTGAAGCCATTCTCGATTTCCGCGCGCTTGTCGATGCACGGTCCGAGCTTGTCGTCGTCCCCGCGGGTCATGGCCGTGCGCACGCCGAGCTGGGTCAACTGCTGACGAATGAGCAGCACGGTGTTCCACGCGAAGGTGTGTTCGGGGTACCCGCCATCGGTGACGGTGCCGCTGGTCTGGCAGCTCTTGGTGCCCCCGCGACCGTCGGGCACTTGATTGTTGATCGAGCCGTCGTTGGCTCCGTTATGTCCGGGATCCAGCACGACGATCCGTCCGGCGATACCGGGTGCTGCGCCGGCGGTGACGGGGGACGGCGTAACGATGGGCAGCACCGTGACCGATGCCGCCGTCAGTAGCGCCGTCCCGGCCAGACCCGCGGCGCGCCAGAAACTCACTCGCACCTGGCCACGGTAGCCCGGTCGACGGCTACCCTTGGTGGCGACCCGCCGAGGCCCGGCGAGCGTGACCAACTTGATACCGGCCCGTTAAGGAGACCCATGCAACCCGGAGGCGCCCCGGATATGTCAGCCCTGCTCGCGCAGGCACAGCAGATGCAGCAGCAGCTGATGGCTGCTCAGGCGCAGATCGCGGCCGCCGAGGTCACCGGGGAGTCCGGGGGCGGCCTGGTGCGGATCACCGCTAAGGGCAGCGGCGAAGTGACTGGTGTCCAGATCGACCCGAAGGTCGTCGACCCCGCGGATATCGAAACGCTGCAGGACCTGATCATCGGCGCGTTAGCCGACCTGACGTCGAAGACGCAGGAACTCGCAAGCCAGCGGCTGGGTCCGCTCGCGGGCGGTTTCGGCGATCTTGGTGGAGGGCTGGGATTGCCCGGTGTTTGAGGGCCCGGTCCAGGACCTCATCGACGAGCTGGGCAAGCTGCCCGGGGTAGGACCCAAGAGCGCACAGCGCATCGCCTTTCACCTACTGGGTGTCGAGGCCCCCGATATCGACCGACTGGCCGCCGCATTGGCGCGGGTGCGCGATGGTGTCCAGTTCTGCGAGGTCTGCGGGAACGTCTCCGATAAGGAACGCTGCCGTATCTGCTCGGACTCGCGACGCGATCTTTCCTTGGTATGCGTCGTCGAGGAACCCAAGGATGTACAGGCGGTCGAGCGCACGCGCGAGTTTCGCGGTCGCTATCACGTGCTCGGTGGAGCGCTGGACCCGCTCTCAGGCGTTGGACCCGATCAGCTGCGGATCCGGGAACTGTTGACGCGCATAGGAACTGACGAAGACGGGGTCTCCATCTCGGAGGTCATCATCGCCACCGATCCGAACACCGAGGGTGAGGCGACGGCCACCTATCTGGTGCGGATGCTGCGCGATTTTCCCGGGCTGTCCGTCACCCGGCTGGCCTCGGGTCTACCGATGGGCGGGGACCTGGAATTCGCCGACGAGCTGACTTTGGGCCGCGCCCTCTCCGGCCGTCGGCCCCTCTAACTTCCCCCGCGAGCATGCCCAAATGTACGGAATCTGGCTGCGAAACCGCACATTTGAGCATGCTTACGCTCAGGGGACGATGAGGAACTGCGCTTGACCAGGGTTGCCTTGCGCTCCCGACACCGTCACCGAAGTCCCCGGACCGCCAGGTGAGCCCGGATTAGGTTGAGGTCCTGGCCCGCTGCAGTCCGACGAGGACGAAAACACGCCGGTCGTCGCACCGTTAGCGCCCACCGATCCGCCAGGACCGCTACCGCCACCGATCCCGCCATTGCCACCAGTGCCCGCCGACACATCCATCGGATGAGTGCCTAGGGACAGGTCGTGTTGGCATTTGACGAGGATGACACCGCCATTGCCGCCGATGCCGGCGAAGTTTCCATCTCCGCCGCGACCCCCGGTGCCGCCATTGCCGCCGGTTCTACCGAATTCGCAGTCGTCTCCGTCGCCGCCTTTGCCTCCGGTGCCACCGGTTCCGCCGACTCCACCGTGCCCACCAGGCCCGCCGTGGCCGCCCTTGGCTTGAAGCGATACGCCGTCCATGAAGTTCTCTACCTCAAAGTCGATCACACCGCCGTGGCCACCGTGGCCACCTGGACCGCCAGCTCCACCGTTGCCGCCAGTCCCGCCGGTCCCGCCTCGGGTGGCGCAGTCGTCGTCGATCCAATTGCAGTTCGCCATGGTCCCTGTCGCGCCAGTGGGCCCTTGTGGACCCTGCGCCCCTGTCACTCCGGCATCGCCGTTTGGACCATTGCTGATGATGTTCGGCATGGTTACTACTCCTTCTGCTTATGCCAGGTTGCCGCGGACGGATGTCGCGCGGATCTTGATGTAGCTGGAGGTGACAACGAGTCGCCCCCCAGAATGAATGCGGATGTCGTTGGCCCACAGGCTCTTCGCCTTCGACCCCAATGTCAGCGTGGCGTTCTTGCCAATCTCGATGTCTTTCAACAGCACGACTACCAGCGGTATTCGGGTGACGTGTGCGGCGTACCGCTGGGCGAATGCATGGGTGATCTTCGCCTGCTGGCTGTCGGCCTCAAGAGGGACCCCGAGTGCGTCGCCAACTGCGCGTGACAGATGCGTATGCATTGCCGGGCGGATTTCCCGGTAGAGCTGACCGAGTCGTGCGGGGTAGCTCACTCTCCCGTCACTCTTGCTTGCACACGGTGTGCAGCACGAATCTTGGGTGTCAGCGTGTTCGGCGACAGTTTCGGCCATCCGGCGGGCGATCTCGCGTGCATCAATGTCGTCGGCCGCGATGGCTTGGCGTGCGACTTGCTCGTCCAAACGCTCCGGGACTAGGCGCAGCGCCTGAAGGTCGTCGAACCCGGCGATTTCCAGGCGATGAGTCACATCCGCCCATTCACGGTCGCCGGGATCGACGATCACCGACTTCTCGTCTGGCACAGTCAGACTGCGCCGCTCGGCCTTTAAGAACCGAGCAATAGATTCACTCGTCACAATCGCTCCTTGGGGTTTGGCATGGACCTTGAATTGCCCACGGAACGTATTGCGCGTACGGCCGGGCATACGTGAGTAATCGACTACTCGAATTCAAGCCCCGGCACGGGGCGCACTAGGAGGCCGAGCCGGCCGTAAAACCGCACATGCGAGTGTGCTCGCCGCTCAAGACCCGAGTCGTTCCTTGCACCCCGAACTACCGGGCGGACAAGCGCTCCCGGCGTAGCCGCTCAACCTCGTCCAGATCCAACGGAGTCAGCCCGTGCACATCCATGGCGCGAGCGAGCAAGAGGTCGGCCAGCTCGGGATTGCGCGCCAGGCATGGGCCGTGCATGTAGGTGGCGATCACGCTGCCCTGCACCACGCCATCGATGTTGTCTCCGGCGCGATTTCCCGCTCCGCGGGTCACCTTGGACAACGGTGCCGCTGCCGGCCCCAGAACCGTTCCGCCGCGGTGGTTCTCGAATCCGGTGAGGGTGGCCTCGAGCTCGGCCATGATGGGGACACCGGACAGTTCGCCGATGGTGCGTTTGGCCTGCGGGCTGGTGGTGACATCGAGCATTCCGACGCCCTCAACCCGTTCACCCGATGATGTTTCGTACCAATGCCCGAGAACCTGGATGGCCGCGCAGATCGCCAGCACCGGTGCGCCGCGTTCGGCCGCGCGTTGTAGTCCCGGGTGTGCGATGAGATGACGGGTGGCGAGCCGCTGCGCGTAGTCCTCGGCACCGCCGAGGGTGTACACGTCGAGGGAATCGGGGACAGGGTCGGCCAGGGTGATCTCGACGATTTCGGCGTCGATGCCGCGCATCCGCAGCCGTTGCCGCAACACCACGGCATTGCCGGAATCGCCGTAGGTGCCCATGACGTCGGGGAGTACCAGGCCTATACGGACGGTGGATTGGCTCATATCGCACCATCTTTGGCCAGAGCGCGGTTCAGGTTGAGGAACGCGGTGTAGTTGGCGATCACATCGACTTTGCCGGGCGGGCACGCTCGGATGGCCTGCACCGGGTCGTGATGCAGGGTGTGTGTGACGCTCGCGTAGGTCAGCCGGACCGCCAAGTCGGTGCCGCGTTCTCCGGAAGCGACGACAGGGGGCACGCTGGTAGGCGCGTCATTTGGACCGTTATCGCACGCGAAATGTTCGAAGTTGACATCCCACAGCCAGGACAGATCCTCCCCGTCGGGAACCTGCCCGTTGACCGCGATGACGAGCCCGTCCGCGTCGGTATCCACCATCGACAGCGCCTCTTGCCATCCGGCCGGATTCTTGGCCAGCAGTAGCCGCACCGTGTGGTCGCCGAGGTCAATGCTCCGGTATCGGCCGGCCACCTGATCGACGGCCGATACGGCGTCGACGGCGGGACCGGGGCGGGCGCCGAGCTCGACGGACGCCGCCACCGCTAGCGTGGCGTTCCCGCGGTTCGCGGTGCCGGGCAACGTCAGTGACATCGGCAGGCTGATTCCGCTGGGGCCGTAGATGCGGTCGTCGTCGAACCACCAGTTGGGATCGGGCCGCGAGAAGTCGGTTCCCGTGCTGTACCAATGGTTTCCGTCACGCATGATGAGTTCTCCGCTGCGCGGGCAGCTCACCGAATCTCCAGCCCAGCCGCCGCCGGCGGCTACCCAGACGACATTAGGATTGTCGTACGCGGCCGATGTCATGAGAACGTCATCGCAGTTCGCCACAATCACCGCATCGCGGTGCCGGGCCAGTCCCTTGCGCAGGGTGCGTTCGATGTTGTTGATCTCGCCGACGCGGTCCAGTTGATCGCGGCTGAGATTGAGTAGCACGATGACCGCGGGGCTGACCGCATCCGCGACATGCGGCACATGCATCTCGTCGACTTCGAGCACCGCGAGCTCGGCCTCGCGGGTGCCGGCCAGCGCCGCCACCAGACCCGCGTCCATGTTGGAGCCCTCGGTGTTGGTGGCAACCGGTCCCACGGTGGCGAGCGCGGCAGCGGTCATCCGGGTGGTGGTGGACTTGCCGTTGGTGCCGGTGATCACGACCGTGCGACGTCCGCGGCCCAACTGTGCCAGCACGGAGCTGTCCAACTTGAGCGCGATGAGCCCGCCGATCATGGAGCCCGCGCCGCGACCGCTGATCCGGGACGCCCAGCGTGCCGAACGTCCGGCGGCCAGCGCGATCCGGCCGCGCACCGAGAGGTGGTCGATGGGCATTCGCGCAGTTTATTGGAGGCGGTCGAGAGGGGACGATGTCACCGCCATCGAGCAAGCGTTCACTGCCCGTACGGCCGGAGGGGACAGCCGCACGGGCAGTGCTGAACTACTCCTAGGCGACAGCGCTCTGTAGCGATCGCTTGACGTCGTTGACCGTGGTCAGGAGGGTGGCGCCGGCCTCGGCCAGCTTCTCCTTCTGCTCGTCGGTGCCGGTCACGGCGATAACGCGCGCCAGGCCGGCGATCTCGGCCAGCCCCGAGCGGAGCTTGAGAACGTTGACGAGTTTCGGGAAGAGCTTGGCTCGCAGTGCCTGCGCGGTCTGGCTGGTGATGCCCCGCTTCGCGAGCAGCTTCAGGCCGAACTCGGTCAGGGTGGCCACGCCGTCATCGGTCTTAACGACGCCGCGGTGAGCTAGCCGTTCGAGAACTCGCGCGACCACAGGCTCGGGAAGGGTGATCTCACCCTCGGTGGTATCCGAGACACGCTGCACGATCTCTGCGGCACTAGCCGGCCCGTCAAGCAGCAATGAGGCGGTGACCGCGCGCTTGATTCGAAGACCGAAAGCACCGGGACCGAAAGCGCCGGGACCGAAACCCGGGCCGCCGAATCCGGGTCCGCCAAACCCGGGTCCGTCGAATCCGCCGAAACCGGAGCCGGGACCTTCGGAGCTCGTAAATGAATCAGACATCTAATTCTCCTTTTCTGATGATCAGGCAGCTGACCTGTCGTCGACTGAACCTGTATCAACCTCCTTGATACAGGCGTCGAATCAGACATGTCAATGTTCTTGATATGAGTCTCCTGAGAATTTTGCATAGGAGTGGTAATCCATTGCACTGCAATGGCTCGCCTGTTTGGCCGATGTTGAGCCCCCGCGTGAATCCGACAGCAGGCGCGAGTCGGTCGGTCCTATTGCCTGAGTTATGCCGAGCCAATGGGCATGAGTCTGCGTGCGTCCTGGAAGGTTCATGCCAGGATGCTTCCGATGAGTGAATCCGATGAGGTCGAGCCACTGGGTTACCTGATGTTTCGGGCCGGTGCCGTGATGCGTCCGCAGGTCCTTGCTGTGCTGCGGCCACTCGGGCTCGGGATGCCGGAGTTCATGTGCTTGCGGATGCTCAACGAAAACCCTGGGCGTACCAGTGCTGAGCTGGCGCGCGAGAACAATGTCTCGGCGCAGGCGATGAATCAGGTTCTTAATGGGTTGCAGAACGTCGCATTGGTGTCCCGGCCAACGGTGCCGGCCTCGGGGCGAGCGTTACCGGCCCGGGTCACCGTCAAGGGCAAGGCGTTACTCAATCGCGTGGAGTCGGCCATCTGGGCCGCAGAGGACGAGATGTTCGGCCGACTAGGTGCCGACGATCAACGTGAACTCAGGCGGATACTTGGACGGCTGATCGACGCTGCCAGCGAAAACGGGTGAGCGTCTCCCCAACCAACCAGCCGGTTGGGTGGGCGGCTAGGGTTACGCCTGTGTTCCGGGCCACAGCTGAGACCACGTCACAGGACTGGGCTGCGCTATCGGCATGGGTCACGAGACAGGGGCACGCCCTCGATGTCGAAGCGGTGCGACAGTTCTCCGGAGGCAAGGCCAATCTCAACTATCGGGTGTCTCTCGACGGCAAACCGGCCGTCTTCCGGCGTCCGCCGACAGGCCCGATTGCCGAGGGCGCCAACGATATGGCCCGCGAATGGCGGGTGCTCTCGCGGCTCAATGCAGGATTCCCACTGGCCCCGCAGGGCCTGCTGTACTGCGACGACCTCGATGTCCTGGGTACTCCCTTCCAGTTCGTCGAATACCGCGATGGGCTGGTGATCGGCGGCGAGCTGCCCGACTGCCTTCCCGGTGATGCCCCGACCCTTATCACCGCCACCCTGATCGAGGCCATGACTTCCCTGCACCGGGTGGCGCCCGAGGACGTGGGCCTCGGTGACCTCGGCAAGCCCGAGGGCTTCCTACAGCGTCAGCTCACCGGCTGGACACGCCGGGCCCACGCCGTCTGGCCCGACGGACTGCCGGGTGTCGTCACGAATCTGACCTCGCGGCTGGAACGGCAGATCCCCGAGCCCTCGGGAGTTTCGCTGCTGCACATGGATCTGAAGTTGGATAATATGCTCGTCGATCGGGAAACGTTGTCCCCCAACGCCATCATCGATTGGGATATGACCACCCGGGGCTGCCCCCTTTTCGACCTGGCGATTCTGGTGTCGTACTGGATGGAGCCCGGTGACCCGGAGTCGGTGCGTGCCGTCAATCAAATGCCCACCACCACAGCAGGTTTTGAAGGCCGGGCGGAGGTCATCGCCTCCTACTTCGCGGCGGCCGGAGCCGAAGCGCAGCCATTGCACTGGCATGCCGCCTGTGCACGGCTACGCCTGGCCGTTGCGTGGATGCAGTTGTATCGCAAATGGCAGGCCGGCGACCTCATCGGTACCGAGTACGCAGATTTCGAAAACATTGCCATGGCCGTACTTGATTGGGCGGCAACACAATTCACCGAGGGAGAAATATGATCGACTTCAGCGTTCCGGATGAGCTGACCGCGAAGGCGCAGCGGGTGCGCGAGTTCGTCACCGAGACCGTGATTCCGTACGAGCGCGACCCTCGGCTCACCGCGCACGGCCCCACCGACGACCTGCGTAACGAGCTTGTCGGTAAGGCCCGGGATGCCGGTCTGCTGACCGTACAGGCGCCGGAATCCTATGGTGGTTGGGGCCTCTCGCATATCGGCCAGGCGGTGATCTTCGAGGCTGCGGGCTGGTCAACCCTCGGCCCCATCGCCATGAACTGTGCCGCACCCGACGAGGGCAACATGTTCCTGCTCGGCAAGATCACCAATGAGGAACAGTCCGAGAAGTTCCTGCGCCCCGTCATCGAGGGACACCAGCGCTCGGCGTTCGCGATGACCGAACCCGACGGAGCCGGATCGGACCCGTCGCAGCTCAAGACCTCGGCCACCTTCGATGGCCAGAACTTCGTCATCAACGGGCGCAAGTGGCTCATCACCGGAGCGCGCGGCGCCAAGACGTGGATCATCATGGCCAACCTGGAGGCCAATGATCACCTGCCCGAGGGGCCCACGCTGTTCCTCTGTGACGGGGATACCGAAGGCATTGTGATCGAACGCATCATGAACACGATGGACCGCAACTACGCCGAGGGGCATGCGGTCGTGCGGTTCGACAATTTGACCCTGCCGCGTGAGGCGCTGCTCGGCGAGACCGGACAGGCCTTCCGGTACGCGCAGCTGCGTTTGGCTCCGGCCCGGCTGACGCACTGTATGCGGTGGCTCGGCGCTGCCGCCCGCGCTCAGGATATCGCGGTTGACTACGCGCGTACCCGGACCTCGTTCGGCAAGACCATCGGCGAGCACCAGGGGGTTTCCTTCATGCTCGCGGATAACGAGATCGCGCTGCACCAGTGTCGCCTCACCATCTGGCATGCCTGTTGGATGATGGACAACGGTGCCAAGGGCCGCCACGAGAGCTCGATGGCGAAGTCGTTTGTCTCCGAAGAGCTGTTCAAGGTCACCGACCGGTGCGTCCAGGTGCTCGGTGGAATCGGTATCAGCGATGAGACACCCGTGGAAATGATCTTCCGCGATATGCGCGCGTTCCGGCTGTACGACGGCCCCACCGAGGTGCACAAGTACGCCATCGGTCGGCAGGTGCTCAGGACCCCGCGCGCCTAGACCCGGTTGTCGGCACCCCATGCCATCCTGAGTCATGCCGATCTGGGGGCAGACGCCCGACCACAGCCCCAAGTGGGTCGTGGTCGATCTGGAGACTTCCGGCTTTCAGCCGGGTCGTGCGCGCGTCATCAGTCTCGCGGCGTTGGCGGTGGATGCTGACGGGACCATCACCGACAGTGTGGTGAGTCTGCTCAACCCGGGTGTTGATCCGGGCCCGACGCATGTTCATGGACTCACCCCGGAGATGCTGGAGGGACAGCCGGAGTTCGCCGATATCGTCCCCGATCTGCTCGCGCTGCTGCGGGGTCGGACGCTGGTTGCCCATAACGTCGGGTTCGACTACTCCTTCCTGACGGCTGAGGCGGAATTGGCCGGCGCCGAGCTGCCTACCGAGGCAGTGATGTGCACGGTCGAGCTGACCCGGCGCCTCGACCTGGACACACCGAACCTGCGCCTGGAAACTCTCGCTGCGCATTGGGGGGTCGAGCAGCTCAAGGCACATGACGCCTACGACGATGCCCGGGTGCTCGCCGAGGTGCTGCCGCAGGTGCTCGACAGGGCTCGGGAACGCGGTACCTGGCTGCCGATCCGCGAGACCGGCCGCAAGCGCTGGCCCAACGGTCGTGTCACGCACGACGAGCTGCGCCCACTTAAGACGCTGGCATCCCGTCAGCCGTGTGACTGGCTCAATCCCGGCCCGTACACGGCGGGGCAGCCGTTGGTGCAGGGCATGCGCGTTGCTCTGAGCGCCGAGGTTGCCCGCACGCATGAGGAGCTGATCGAACAGATCATGCATGCCGGCCTTGCGTATGCCGACGCGGTCGATGAGGACACTTCGATGGTGATTTGCAATCATCCAAACCCTGAGCAGGGTAAGGGGTTTCATGCTCGCTCGCTCGGTGTTCCGTTGCTGGACGACGCGACGTTCATGACGTTGGTCGGGCGTGTTGCCGGAGGCACCGATATCGAGCAGTTCACGGTTCGAAACCGCGCCGGAGCGCAGTACTCACTGTTCTGATGCGCCGAATCTTCTGTGTAGTTCTCGTCATTGCGATGTTCGTCGGCGGTTGTGGAACGCGTTCGGGCATCCGTACCGCAGATCTGGACGCCGCCACATCGGCCAAGCTCGACACCGCCATCAATGAGGTGCTGGCGAGCGCCGCGGTCCCGGGTGCGATCGTTGGTGTGTGGGGGCCCAAGGGCACGTACGTACGCACCTTCGGCGTCGCGAACACCACGACCCGCGAGCCGATGCGCCCCGACTTCTACCACCGAATCGGCAGTGTGACAAAGACATTCACTGTGACCGCGGTGTTGCAACTCGTCGACGAGGGCAAGCTCGGGCTCGATGAGCCGATTGCCAAATATGTGGCCGGGGTTCCGGGCGGAAACAAGATCACCCTGCGTGAGCTCGCCCGGATGCAGAGCGGCCTGTTCAACTATTCGATGTCTCTGGCGTTCAACCGCGACCTGGAGGCTGACCCTCGGCGCCACTACAGCCCCCAGCAGCTGCTCGACTACGCCTTCGCTCAGCCGTCCAATTTCCCGCCAGGGCAGGGCTATGAGTACAGCAATACCAATGCCGTGCTGCTGGGACAGGTCGTGGAGAAGGTCAGCGGAAAGACGCTGCCCGCATACGTACGCGAGCACATTGCCGTTCCACTCGGCTTGAGCCACACCAGCTTTCCGGAAACCAACACCATTCCCGATCCGCATGCACAGGGTTACACGCAGCTGACGCCGACCGGACCGCTCATCGACTCCACCGACTGGAGCCCGTCGTGGGCGTCGTGGGCGGGCGCGATGGTCTCCACGCTTGAAGATCTACGGATCTGGGTGCCTGCGTTGGCGACTGGGCAGCTTCTCAAGCCCGCTACCCAGGAGCAGCGGTTGCAGACCGCGGCTATGCCCCCGGTGCCCGACGATATCCGTTATGGCTTAGGGATTTTCGATGCTCGAGGGTGGATCGGTCACAATGGCAGCATCCCCGGTTACCAGACACTCGCCATCTACTCACCCGCCGAGCAGACCACGGTGGTGGCACTGCTCAATACCGATGTGGCCAAGCAACCCGCGCAGCCCAGCACCTTGTTCGGTACCGCGATCACCAAGGTGATCAGCCCCGACCACGTCTTCCTGTTGGAGAACGCGATTCCACAGCCGCGCTGACGCAGTGATGGGAGATTAGGCGTAGGGCAGCAGTGCCATCTCGCGTGCGTTCTTGATCGCAATGGCGACCTGGCGCTGCTGTTGCACCGTCAGACCCGTCACCCGCCGCGACCGGATCTTGCCGCGCTCGGACACGAACAGTCGCAGGGTGTTGGTGTCTTTGTAGTCGACCGCCGAAAGACCCAGCTTGGCAAAGAGATTCGGCTTGGCAGGCTTGGTGTCGTCGAGCTTGGCGCGACGATTGCGTGTGGTCTTGGCAGCCATCACCAGCTCGCTTTCCGGACGCCGGGTAGCGATCCATCGTGCACGAGCTCGCGAACTCGCACTCGGGACAGTCCAAACTTGCGCAGGTAGCCGCGTGGTCGGCCGTCCACCGCGTCGCGATTGCGCAGTCGTACCGCGCTGGCGTCGCGCGGCTGGCGGGCCAGCTCGGCCTGTGCGGCTACGCGTTGCTCCTGACTGCTCGACGGTTGGCGGATGATCTCCTTGAGTTCTGCGCGTCGCTCGGCATAGCGCTCGACGATGACGCGTCGCTGCTCGTTCTTGGCGATCTTGGACTTCTTGGCCATCTCAGCGCTCCTCTCGGAAATCCACGTGCTTGCGCACCACGGGGTCGTACTTGCGAAGCACCATCCGGTCCGGATCATTGCGCCGGTTCTTGCGGGTGACGTACGTGTATCCGGTGCCCGCGGTGGATCGCAGTTTCACGATGGGGCGGATCTCATTGCTCGCCATCAGAATTTCCGACCTTGTGCTCGTAGCCGTGCCACCACGGCCTCGATACCGTCGCGGTCGATCACCTTGATGCCCTTGGTGCTCACCCGGAGCTTGATGCGCCGGTCCTCCGAGGGCAGGTAATAGGTCTTGAGCTGGATATTGGGCGTCCAGCGGCGACGGGTGCGGCGGTGCGAATGCGATACCGCGTTACCGAAGCCCGGTGACCGTCCGGTCACCTCGCAATGCGCGGACAACGGACCTCCATTCGTACCCATATTGATAATGGGAATCGTTTTCGACAAGTGCTGTTTGGGACTGTACCGTGAACCTCGCAGTAATGAAAATCGTTTGCAATAAGGTCACAAAAGGGAGATGACATGCGGGACTTGCCGCTCTTCCCACACGTGCGTCATCGCACGCCGGTGGTACTCGTGGCAGGACAGGTCGATACCGATGCGGTCGTCAAGGTCTTGTCCGGCGACCCAGGGACGGTTGTCGTGACGCACCGGTTCGACGGGCACATCGTGAAGCGGTCCGTCACGGGTGGCGCAGGTGCTCGGGACCCACAAGTGACCGTTCTAGAGCTGGCCCATGGCTGTGTCTCGTGCACGGTCCGCGACGATCTACTTATTCTGCTGAGGAAGCTGCATCGGCGGGAGGACGTCGGGCGGATCGTTTTGCACCTGGAGCCATGGCTGGAAGCCGATCCGATCTGTTGGGCGATCAACAGCGTGCCCGTTCGGGTGGGGCCGGGATTTGTCGACGGGCCTGCGGCGCGCGATGTGGAGATCGCCGCATTGGTCTCGTGTATCGACACCGAGAACTGGCTGGAACAGGCGATCGGCGATGACGAGCTCGACGACGGCCGGACATTGGCGCAGGTGGTGATCGGCCAGGCCGAGTTCGCCGATGTCCTGGTGGCACGCAACCCAGAACCCGAGGTGCTCTCGGTGCTGCGACGTTTGGTGCCGCGGGCACGCATCACCGCGCGCATCGGTCGTGTCGAACAAGCCCTTGACCATCTGGAGAACGATGCGCGGCGCGGGCGGGCGGATGACCCACATGGCGCTCTGCTCGCGGGCCAGCCCTCTCTGGTGGTCGATGGTCGCGTCGGGCTGGTGGAATTCAACGCGCGCAGGCCCTTCCACCCGGAACGGTTGCATGCCGCGATCGACTTACTGCTCGACGGTGTGATCCGCACCCGGGGTCGGCTGTGGCTGGCAACCCAGGCCGAGCAAGCGATGTGGCTGGAATCGGCGGGTGGTGGGCTCAGAGTCTCGGCTGCCGGAAAATGGCTTGCGGCAATGGATTCAGTCGAGGTGGGGCAGGCCGATCCCGAACGACGGGCATTCGCCGACCTCATGTGGGACTACCGGTTCGGGGACCGGCATACCGCGATGACGGTGCTGGTATGCGGTGCCGACCGCGCCGAGGTGCTGGATGCGCTACGCGGCGCGCTGCTCACCAATGACGAAATGGCAAACCCCGCAAGGTGGGACGAGTTCTATGACCCATTTGGCGATTGGCATGAGGACCCGTGCGAGCACATGTCCGAGCTGAGCGTCGAGGCATTCCTCTACAACGGCGAATTCAACTGCGAATAGGAGTCAGCGATGAAAACAGGAATACACCCCGACTATCACCCCGTCGTCTTCCAGGACACCACCACCGGAAAGATGTTCCTGACCCGCTCGACGGCAACGAGCACCCGCACCGTCGAGTTCGAGGGTCAGGAGTATCCGCTGATCACCGCTGAGGTGACGGCGGACTCCCATCCGTTCTGGACGGGAGACCGCCGGATCGTCGACACCGCCGGTCAGGTCGAGAAGTTCCGCCGGAGGTACGGGACGCGCTAGCCGCGCGCGGCGCGGTTGACCGCCGACACCACTGCCCGCAAGGAGGCGGTGGTGATCGACGGCGCGATACCGACACCCCAAAATGTCTGTGCCTCACCGCCGTCGGGCCCAACTACCATGGCCTCCACATACGCGGCGGCCTGTGCGTCGTCGCCGGCGCTCATGGCGTGCTCGGAGTAGTCCAGCACGTTGACGGTGTAGCCCACAGCGGACAGTGCATCGACGAACGCGGCGAGTGGGCCGTTGCCGGCCCCGGTGATCTCGGTTTCCTTGCCGCTGATCTTCACCACGGCCGCAATGGAATCCGTACCACCGTCCTCTTCGGAGGCGGTTACCTTCTGGCGTATCCGCTCCAGCGGAGTGATCGGCGCCAGGTACTCCTCGGCGAAGACATCCCAGATGTCCTTGGGGTTCACCTCGCCGCCCTCGCCGTCGGTGATCTTCTGGATCGACTGCGCGAACTCGATCTGCAGACGGCGTGGCAGCACCAACCCGTGATCGGACTTCATGATGTAGGCGACGCCGCCCTTGCCGGATTGCGAGTTGACCCGGATCACGGCCTCGTAGTTGCGGCCGACGTCCTTGGGGTCGATCGGCAGGTACGGCACCTGCCACAGGATGTCGTCGACATCGGAGTCCGCGGCGTCCGCATCCACCTTCATCTGGTCCAGGCCCTTGTTGATGGCGTCCTGATGGCTGCCGGAGAACGCTGTGTAGACCAGATCGCCGCCATACGGATGCCGCTCGGGGACCTTCAGCTGGTTGCAGTATTCGACGGTGTGGCGGATCTCGTCGATATTCGAGAAGTCGATCTGCGGGTCGACGCCCCGGCTGAACAGGTTCAGGCCCAGGGTCACCAGGCATACGTTTCCGGTGCGTTCGCCGTTGCCAAACAGGCAGCCTTCGATGCGGTCGGCGCCGGCCTGGAAGCCCAATTCCGCTGCCGCGACAGCTGTTCCGCGGTCGTTATGCGGGTGCAGGCTCAGGATCACCGAGTCGCGACGCGCCAAGTTGCGGCTCATCCACTCGATGGAGTCGGCGTACACATTCGGGGTGGTCATCTCGACGGTGGCCGGCAGATTGAAGATGATCGGGTTCTCCGGAGTCGGTGCGATGATGTCGCCCACGGCGTTGCATACCTCCACCGCGTATGCCAGCTCTGTTCCGGTGTATGACTCGGGGGAGTACTGGAAACGCCAATGTGTGTCCGGGTATTTGGCCGCCTCCTCGACGGACTTGCGTGCACCGTCAGTGGCGATCTTCTTGATCGTCTCCCGGTCGCCCCGAAAAACCACGCGCCGCTGCAGGATTGACGTCGAGTTGTAGAAGTGCACGATCACCCGCGCCGCGCCTTCGCAGGCCAGGAACGTCCGCTCGATCAGCTCGGGACGGCACTGGGTCAGCACCTGGATGGTGACGTCCTCCGGGATTGCGTTCTCGGCGATCAGCTCGCGGACGAAGTCGAAATCGGTCTGGCTTGCCGAGGGGAACCCGACCTCGATTTCCTTGAAGCCCATGCGGATCTGTAGATCGAACATCCTCCGCTTGCGGGCGGGGCTCATCGGATCGATCAGCGCCTGGTTGCCGTCGCGCAGGTCGACGGCGCCCCACAGCGGCGCCCGGGTGATCACCTTGTCGGGCCAGGTGCGATCCGGCAGGTCGATCCTTTCCACCTCGTCGGTGAAGGAGCGGTACCGGTGCACCGGCATCGAACTGTTCTTCTGGGTGTTCCACACCGGCTGATCTGCCGGCGTGCGGCCATTGGGGGTGACGATGGTGCGAGGCGAGTAGGCGTACGCGTCTTTGGACAGATCAGAGAAGTTGGGCGACTCGCCCTCGTCGAAGGAGGGCGCTGCGGAAAAGCTGGTCATGGGATGGCTCCGGGAGTTTGAGGGATATCTCGACCGGCATACCAACAACCCGCGACAGGAGGCCGGTCTGGATCAGACCCTGTCGCGGCGTCGGAGGAGGAGCGTCCGCTGCATAGACGGGACTCTACCAGCCGCGGGAAGCCCGATCATCTGGCAAGCTCGCAGAGCATGTGGGTACGGCGGGGGGCGGCAGCGCTGGCGATTCTGCTGGTCTCCACCGGCTGCACGCGCACTGTCACCGGGCAGGCTCGGGGCGGTGAGCCGGCGCCCGGGGCGGACTCCCTCTTCGAGGGTGACCTGTCGGACTACGGCCAGAAAATCAATGAGCGCGAGAAGAGAACGCTGACCTATGCGCGGGCGCTGCGGCGCGTCGATCCGTGCGGATTCGTCGCCGGTCTCAAGGAGTTCGGTGACCCGGCTCAGCTCCTCGGAGACTTCCAGGCGTGTACGGCCACCATCAAGGTCGCAGGCGCACCGGGACTGACGGCAGTGGATTACCGATACTTCCTGCAGGACATGAGCGGATACGACGAGTCGTTCCGTGTCGGTGACATCCCCGTGTACGACCTCGAGGACGAGTGCGAGTACCAGCTGCCTCTGATGTTGGAACGCTTGCCCGGTGCGACCAAGGACCCCGAATTGCAGCCCATGCTTTCGGTGAGCCTGTACGACGAGACTTCGGAGAACGCACCCGACCCGGAATGTGGTCTTAGTAGGCAAGTCGTCACCGGAATCGCCAAGCGGCTCCCCTCGGGTCTGCAGCCCCGTTCGGCGTTGAGTGCCTATCCGATCAAGCTCGCCGAACGCGATCCGTGCGAGATCCTGCGCGAATATCCCGGGCAGGCGCACAAGGTCTCGGTGGACCTGCTGGGGGATCCGTTCGGCTGCGACTTCTCGCTCCATGACGCCGGTATCGATTACTCGCTGAACCTGCTGAGTAGCGGCGGCAACCTGCCTGAGGAGTATTACGAAGAGACCGAGCACAACGGTGTCAGGTACTTCCACAATGACGATCCGAACAGCGATGTGGGATGCCACGCGGTGGCGCTGATCGGAAATCCGTTGTACCCAAAGGATATCGGTGGTGGTGCGAGACAGGAAGACGAAGATCCGTACTATCCCGCGGTCACGGTCGGAGCCTTCAGCGGCGAGGAGCGGTCGGATTGTGGGCAGATGCGTGAGCTTCTGGACAAGGCGGTGCAGCTATTCGCGAACTCCGCTCGATAGCACTGTGTCTCGTTACCTTGCTGGCGATTGCGGGGTGCGCGCAAGTTGTTTCCGGCTCCGCGACAGGACGCCTGCCTGCGCCCACCGGCCAGGCGTTGTTCGCCGGTGATGTGCCCACGTACGGCCAAACCCTCACCGAGGGTGAGGTCACCATGCTGGCGTACATGCGGGCGCTACGGCGGATCGATCCGTGTGGACTTGTGCTGGCGTTGAAGGAGATTGGAGCACCGACATACATTTCGGGCGATGTGGGCGGTTGCTTTGGCTCCATCAAGGTAGCGGGCACGGCCAACCCCTCGAGCGTCGGATTGTCCTTGGTGTTGGGTGACTTGTCGTTGGAGAAGCCCGAATTCATGGTGGGGGAAACGCCGGTTTACCACACGCCGAACACGTGCGCGTTCGAGTTTCCGATCGCCTTGGCCAAGCTCCCGAATGCGCCGAAGTTGACGGGGCCGCGCGTGCCCGTGCTCCGCGTCGTGGTCGTCGACGGTGCGCGGAGTGCCTTGAGTAGGAACTGCAATATGGCGAAACCGGTTATCGACGTGCTGGTCAAGATGAACCCGGCTGACATGCCCATGCGAGACGCACTGGGTGCCTACCCGATCAAGATGGCCGAGCGTGATCCGTGCGAGATTCTCGATGAGTATCGGGGCCGGATGCGCGAGCTGAAGGCCCCGTTCTTGGGGGAGCCGTTCTCGTGCCGGTTTTCGTTGCAAGACAGCAAAACACAGTATGAGCTGACTTTCAGGGCGGGAGTCGACCCGCCATCGAGGCTGCGTGAAGATGTCCGTGACGGCATCGAGTACTTCCACGGCGAGGACCACAATGGCTCCATCACAGCGTGCACCAGCATGGTGCGTTTAGGTAAACCGCTGTACGCCCGGGACGTCCCCGGGGGAGCCGTGCAGGAGGACGGCACCCCGGAGCGGGTCTTCATCGAGGTGCTCGGCTTCGCGATGAAGGACCGCGACTGCGGACCTACCCGCGCGATGATCGACAAGGCGGTACAGATCTTCCGCGGTTCGTTCGATTGACTCTGAGCCGCGACACAATGACGAGGTGGACACCGACGAGATCTGGCAGGCCATCGACGACGAACGCGTGAACCTTGCCGATCAGTTGGCGGCGATGCCCGTGCAGGATTGGGACCGGCAATCGTTATGCGGCGAGTGGCGTGTCCGCGACGTGGTGGGACACCTGTTGTTCGCGAGCGAGTTCTCGCTGCCGCGCACACTCGTCGATGTGATCAGAGCGCGCGGCGACCTGAATCGCTTCATCGCCACGACCGGGGTACGAGCCGGATCGGCCTCGCCGACTGAACTGCTGGCATCGCTACGGGCCAGCGCGGGCTCCAGGCGAAAGCCCCCTGGGGTGCGGCCGGTCGACCGGCTCATGGATCACCTGGTGCACGGTCAGGACATCGCGATACCGCTTGGGTGGCAGCGGGATATTCCTGTTCCCGCGGCCCGGGCGGCGGCCGCCCGGGTGTGGGATCGAGACCAGCTGTTCGGAGCGAAAAAGCGGTTCGCGAAACACCGGCTTGTCGCGACCGATACCGATTGGGCCGAGGGATCCGGCGCTGTTGTCGAGGGACCGGTCTCGGCTCTGCTGCTCCTGATGTCAGGCCGCGGTGCAGTGGTCCGGGATCGGCTCACCGGTGAAGGTGTGTCCGCGCTCCCGAACTAGCCGACGAAGCTATTGCCCCAACGTTCGATGAAGGCGATATCGCTCAGCGCGGGGCGCTGCCGGGGAGCGTGATCGCGTTCGACGGTCGACTCGTCGGCATCGGCGTAATCATCGAGGACCGGGCCGATCGCGACGACGGCGATGGGCCGCACGCTCTCGGGGATATTGAACACGCCGGGTGCATCGTCCACACGGAAACCCGCCATCGGATGGGTATGCAGACCGTGGGAGCGCGCCTCCACACCCAGCTGGGCGATCGCCAGCCCGGCATCAACTGCCGCATACACAGCGGTGTTGTCGTCATCACCCAGGTCGGTGCTCACCAGGACGAGTGCTGCCGCAACTTTTGCGTAAGAGTTTCCTCGATTGAGCAGCTCAGTCAGCGCTTCGTAGGTGGCGTCACCGCGCAGACCCACGATGTATCTGACGGGGAAGCGCTTACCCCAACTAGCGGCCCAGCGACCCGCTTCGAGCAGGGCCGTCAGGATCTCGGGAGCCAGACTTGCACCGGGATCGAAATGCCGCGGACTCCAGCGCGAGGCGATCAGCGGCTGGATCGGAACCGAGGTGATGGCGGTACGTTCGATCGAGTTGCCCATACGGGCCAGGTTATCGAGTTGCCGTAACCCCTTATCCTGATGACTGGATCTCCCCGACCCTGGCCGAACAGCAGGAAGGTATGCCGTGGCGCTCGTCGTCCAAAAGTACGGCGGATCGTCGGTCGCAACGGCCGAACGCATCCGCAGGGTGGCCGAACGCATCGTCGAGACGAAAAAGAACGGCAACGACGTCGTCGTTGTCGTCTCGGCCATGGGTGACACCACCGACGAGCTGCTTGACCTGGCCCAACAGGTCTGCCCGGCACCTCCGCCACGTGAGCTGGACATGCTGCTCACCGCGGGTGAGCGGATGTCCAATGCCCTGGTCGCGATGGCCATTCACTCCCTCGGAGCATCGGCTCGCTCGTTCACCGGTTCCCAGGCCGGCGTTATTACCACCGGCAGGCACGGCAGCGCCAAGATCATCGATGTCACCCCGGGACGGGTGCGCGCAGCCCTCGACGAGGGCCAGGTGGTGTTGGTCGCCGGGTTCCAAGGTGTGAGCCAGGACAGCAAGGACGTCACCACCCTCGGCCGCGGCGGGTCCGACACCACGGCGGTGGCCCTGGCGGCCGCGCTCAAGGCGGATGTCTGCGAGATCTACACCGACGTGGACGGGGTTTTCACCGCCGACCCGCGGATCGTGCCAAATGCCGCCCGGCTGGACACGGTCAGTTTCGAGGAAATGCTGGAGATGGCGGCGGCCGGGGCGAAGGTGCTCATGCTGCGCTGCGTGGAGTACGCCCGGCGGTACAACGTCCCGGTTCACGTGCGCTCGTCGTACACCGACAAACCGGGCACGATCGTCAGCGGATCAATGGAGGACATTCCTGTGGAAGAAGCGATTCTCACCGGCGTCGCACACGACCGTGGTGAGGCGAAGGTCACCGTCGTCGGCATCCCCGACGTTCCGGGATACGCCGCCAAGGTTTTCCGTGCTGTCGCCGACGCCGAGATCAACATCGACATGGTGCTGCAGAACATCTCCAAGGTGGAGGACGGCAAGACCGACATAACCTTCACCTGCCCCAAGGAGAGCGGCCCCACCGCGGTGGAGAAGCTGGATTCCTTGAAGAACGAAATCGGGTTCTCGCAGGTGCTCTACGACGATCACATCGGCAAGGTGTCGTTGGTGGGTGCGGGTATGCGCAGCCACCCGGGGGTCACCGCCACCTTCTGTGAGGCGCTGGCCAAGGCCGGCGTGAATATCGAGCTCATCTCGACCTCGGAGATCCGGATTTCGGTGCTGGTCAAGGACACTGAACTCGATGTCGCAGTGCAGGCCATCCACGAGGCCTTCGAACTTGGAAGCGACGAAGCGGCGACTGTTTACGGGGGTACTGGCCGATGACGTCGATTGGTGTTGTCGGCGCCACCGGCCAGGTCGGTGCCGTCATGCGGAAGCTATTGGAAGAGCGCAACTTTCCCGCATCCTCGGTGCGATTCTTCGCCTCGGCCCGCTCCGAGGGTAAGAAGCTGACGTTCCGTGGCCAGGAGATCGAGGTCGAGAACACCGAGACCGCCGACCCGTCCGGGCTCGATATTGCACTGTTCTCCGCCGGCGCCACCATGTCTCGGGTGCAGGCTCCGCGTTTCGCCGCAGCGGGAGTTACCGTCATCGACAATTCCTCGGCCTGGCGCAAGGATCCGGATGTGCCGCTGGTGGTTTCGGAGGTCAACTTCGACCGCGAGGTCCGCGGGGTGAAACTCCCCAAAGGCATTATCGCCAACCCGAATTGCACCACCATGGCCGCGATGCCGGTGCTCAAGGTGCTTCATGACGATGCCGGGCTGCAGCGGCTGATCGTGTCGACCTATCAGGCGGTGTCGGGCAGCGGGCTGGCCGGCGTCGAAGAGTTGGCCACTCAGGTGCGTGCCGGTATCGGCGATGCCGAGCAGCTGGTGCACGACGGCTCCGCGGTCAAATTCCCAGATCCGGTCAAATACGTTGCACCCATTGCCTTCAACGTGATCCCGCTGGCCGGCTCGTTGGTCGACGACGGCTCCGGTGAGACCGATGAGGATCAGAAGCTACGCCACGAGAGTCGCAAGATCCTCGGCATCCCAGAGCTTTTGGTGAGCGGGACGTGTGTGCGGGTGCCGGTGTTCACCGGGCACTCGCTCTCGATCAACGCCGAATTCGAGCGTGAACTGACCGCGGCGCGGGCCAAGGAATTGCTCGCCGGGGCGGCTGGAGTCACGCTGGCAGACGTGCCGACGCCGTTGGCGGCCGCAGGTGCCAATGACTCGCTGGTGGGCCGGATCCGCCAGGACCCGGGCGTCCCGGGCAATCGCGGTCTGGCGCTGTTCATCTCCGGAGATAATCTTCGGAAGGGTGCCGCACTCAACACGATTCAGATCGCCGAACTGCTCGTCGCGGGCTAACGATGAGCGCTCGCGTGAAGAGCTGTGGGCAATGCACAGGAACTTCACGGGTTTTCCACGGGCGAAGCCAGGGTGATTCGGCCATGCTCGGGGCATGACAACTCCAGACAAACCCGATACACCCACTAGTCCGGTGTCTGTACCGCAGGCACCTGCGCCGCGTTCGGCGAGTAACACCCTGCTGGTGAAGATTGCCGCCGTTGTCGGCATCGTGGCGGGCGCATTCGTGATCCTCGGTGTGACCTTCGGCCTTGGGGTGCTCGCAGGATCTCAGTGCGGCCATCATGGTGGCCCGGGCGGGCCCGGCGAGCACGGTGGGCGGCACATGATGTTCGACCGCGGCGGGCAGTCGCCGATGTTTCCGCCCGGCGGGCCGGTCATCATCGAGCGCGGCCAGCCCTTCGGGCCGCCGGACTCCCCAGCGCGCCAGGATCGGCCCGGCCAGCCGCAACCGCCCGCACCATCAGCGACGACAGTGCCGCGGCCCTGATCTGAGTCCGTAGCGATCCAAGCCTCCGGCGCCACTGGCTACCCTGTGCAGGGATAGTCGGTGGCGCCGCGGCGTCGGATGGGAGAAGTGGCGTGCGGCGTGTCAGGGGCAGCACGGCCCGGCTGACTGCGATTGCGCTGGTGATCTTCGAATTGGCTTACACCCCGGTGGCATTGGCCGACCCATTGCGACCCGCTTCACCGCCGCTGGATCCCGGGGAGGTGGTGCGTGTGGGTCCCGTCGCGGGGACTGGCACCGCCACCTCCGAATACAACCTGGGCGCGACCGACCTGTGCGAGTTCATGGTCTTCACCGGCGGCATGCTGCAGGTCTGCGGTGACAGCTTCGCGGGCCAGGGGGTGGGATACGGCGGCTGGTACTCCCCGGTGGCGCTGCGCGTCGACACCGAAACGGTCGACGAAACATCCGGGGTGCGTCACACCGGTGTCCTGGGTACCGACCGTCCGCTGCTGGAAGACCCGACGCCGCCAGGATTCTCGCAACTGCCGGCCGGCGTCGTCGATATCAACGGGACCAACTGGCTGTTCGTCGCCGTCACCAAGAACCTGATCCCGCAGTCGACGCGGCTCGTGAAACCCGATGCCTTCCGTGCCGGATGGCCGACCGTGCCGGGATCGATACGCCCAGGCGATTATGTGGGTGGCCAGCAGACACAGATCAGCGGCTACTACGACCCACTGTGGACTCCCGATTCGCCAAAGGGCTGGGTCTACATCGTCAGCGATGCATTCGATCGCTCCCTGCCCGCGGTGCTGTACCGGGCCAAGCCAGACACCTTTACCGACCGCGCGACGTGGCAGGGATGGGGCGCGGATGCGAAGGGTAAGTGGGCTTGGGGTGGTGCCGTGACGCCGTTGTTCAACGACCATCTCGGCGAGATGAGCATGAAGATGGTCGACGGGCAGGCCGTGCTGTCCTACTTCAACCAGACCACGGGCAATGTCGAGGTGCGGGTTGCCGACAATCCGACTCGGCTCGGTGCGGTGCCCCCGACCACTGTGGTGGCTGCGGGGGCCTGGCCGTCGATCGCCGACGAGCTACCCGAGTCCTGGGATAACACGTTGGCGCAGCCATATGGCGGGTACATCGGACCGGACTCCACGCTGGATCGGCTCAGTATTTACGTCAGCCAGTGGAACACCGACTCGCGTGACCGCGCTCCCTATCGTGTGATCGAGTTCGCGGTGAATCCGTTGCGCGCCGATGTGGGCTAACTAACGTACCGTTGTTACCAGAGTTGTCGATGTGCGAGTGGCGGCTGGTTAGGATGGCCAACGATGATTGCTAGCGGAACCTTGATCGATATGGCTGCCGGTGAGTGGGTAGCCGGTGATGAGGTTTCGCGTACCTTCGTTTCTGTGGACGCTGAGGAGTTGGCAACCCGCGCGAGCGAGGCTTTAGCGTCCGGAGACGATAGCGAGGCATTACGTCTGGCAAACGATGCGTTGGAGCTGGAGCACAAAAGTTCGCTGTCCTGGCGAATCCTGGCGTACTGCCTAGGCAGCATGGGACGGCATTTCGATGCGATTGACTGTGCGCTCTCCGCGGTGCGATACGGCAGCCATGACGCGATCAATCACTACACCCACGCGTGGGCGCTGCGTGGCGCGCAGAAGCCCAACGAGGCGCTGACTGCCATCGATGAAGCGCTCGACATCAACCCGGACTTTCCCGACGCGCTGTCGATGCGCGCCGTCCTTCGCCGCGAGCTCGGAGATCATGAAGGGTCCATCGCGGACATGCGCAAGGCGAAAAGCTTCGACGGTCATCGCCACTAAGCGCCAATCATCACTGGGAGGGACCTCGTGGCTGACGATGCCGTGCTCGCCGAGATGCTTTCTGCCGTGGAGGCGAGTCCTGATGTTCTCGCGCTGCGGCTGAGGGTCATCGAGCTGTTGGTGCAGAGCCGACGCTTTGCCGAGGCGCTCAATCACTGCACCGTCGCGTTGCAGCAGGTACCGGGAGATGCCAAGGCACTGCGGCTACTCGTCGAGTGCTCGGCCGGCCTAAACACCCCGCCCGCCGAACCGGCTGCTCCCGCCGGGAACTTCGACTGGTCGGCCGCGGAGGAACAGGTGTCCGATATCGTCCGGCCTGCATTCGTGGAGGACGAGCCCGAGCCGCTGGGACCGGACGACGTGGGCGCACTGGAGAAGTCCGATACCCGTCTCGCCGACGTCGGCGGGATGGCTGATGTGAAACGGCAGCTGGATCTCTCTCTGTTTGGGCCGCTGCGTAACCCCGAGCTGGTCAAGGCATTCGGTATCTCGGCACGGGGCGGCCTGCTGCTCTACGGCCCGCCGGGGTGCGGTAAGACGTTCCTGGCGCGAGCCGTCGCCGGCGAGTTGGGTGCCAACTTCTATCCCATCGGTATCTCCGATGTGATGCATCCGCTGTTCGGGCAGAGTGAGCAGCGACTGCACGAGATCTTCGATACCGCACGGCGGAACACGCCATGCGTGCTGTTCTTCGACGAGCTCGACGCACTGGGGCATCGCCGTTCGCAGCTCTCGGGAGGCTCGGGCTTGCGGCCCTTGGTGAATCAGCTGCTGGCCGAGCTGGACCCGGCGACGGAGAGCAATGAGGGACTGTACGTCCTAGGCGCCACCAACCACCCCTGGGATGTGGACGCCGCGCTGCGCCGGCCGGGTCGTTTCGACCGAATGATCCTGGTGGCATTGCCTGACGAGGAGGCGCGTGTCGCCATCGTCAAGTATCACCTGCGGGATCGGCCGCTGGAGGGTATAAACCTCAATGCGATCGCCAAGCGCACGGACGGTCGCTCGGGGGCCGATCTCGCACATATCTGCCACACGGCAACACAATTCGCTATGGCCGACTCGATCAGCAGTGGTCAGGTGCGGCCGGTGCGGATGGCGGATGTGGACACAGCGATCGCACAAGTGGGCCCCAGTGCCGGGGGATGGTTCGATACCGCGCGCAATGTCGTCGAGTTTTCCAACTCGGACGGGGCCTACGATGAGCTGGCAAAGTATCTGCGTCGTAAGCGATCTCGATGACATCGGCCGGCGATACACCGCTGGCCCGCGCGTTGATGATCGAGGAGTTGATCGGGGTGCGCAAGTACGATTCCGCTCGCGCAAGTCTTGCGGAGGCCCTGGCGAGGTGGCCCGATGATTCCGATCTGTTGGCCACCGGCGCGTACCTGGATCTGAAGGCGGGTCACTACCCCGGGGCAATGTGGTATGCGGACAACGCATTACGTACCGATCCCGGTAACAGCCAGGCGCAGCGGATCCGCATTTCGGTGCTGATCCGCGGCTGGAACAAGACGCCCGCCATCGAGGCGGCCTGGCGCTTGGTGCAGACCCGCCCGAATCAAGCGTCCAGTCACTACATGCTGGCGGTCGCGCTGTACGCCGCGCGGCGCAAGAACGCGGCGCTGGGTGCCATTGACGAGGCACTGCGCATTGCTCCAGACGACTCTTCCTATCGTAATCTGCGCGGCCAAATTATCGGTATGCGAAGTTGGAAAGGTAAGGCATTAAAGGAATTCCGATTGGCGCTGCGTGCCGACCCAGATAACGCCCACGCGATGGAAAACGTGGGCATGGCGCAGTCGCGTCGGTGGCGGCTGTCGAGCGCGCTGCGGGCCTACCTGGATTTGGCCGGCATGGACATCCGGCGGGCCGAGGATGTGCGTGCCGGGGTTTCCGAGGTGTTCAACAGGCTTGTCAGCGTGATGAACCCGCTGAATTTTCTGGCGTTGGTGGTCCTCGGCGCGTCCGCCGCGGTCGCCACGCGGTACGGGAACCAGCAGCTGCCCATTCCCGCGCGGGTAATTGGGGGGCTGTTGGCGGCCGCAGTGATCGCGCTGCCGATATGGCTGGTGCTCACGGTCCCTCGACGCTCCGGTAGGGCGCTGTCGGCGAGCTTGGGGAGATCGAAGCTGATCAGTTTCTGTGTGGTGCTCAGCATGGCAAGCGCGTTGTGTTTGATGGTCGTCGTGCTGGTCGGATCCGTTGTGATCGCTGAATCGGCATTGTCGTTCGTCGCCCTGCCGGTGATGATCGTCTTCGCGCTCCGACTCGTCGCGAGCGCTTCCGGTTAGCCGTCCAGCGGGTGCCGTTTCAGGAACTCGTCGATCAGGGCATTCACCTCGTCGGGCCGCTCCAACCCGGCCAGATGTCCGGTGTTCTCCATGACCACGAACTCGGCGCCGGGAATCGCGTCCGCCATGAGCTGTGTCTCCGCGACGGGGAAGGTCGGATCCTCGCGGCCCGCGACAACCAGGATCGGTGCGGTGATGTGACCGAACAGCTCGCGTTGGTCGGGCCGCGCCGGAACCACGCTGTTGACCGCCCAATACACCGAATCGACGTTGAGTCGGCCTATCGCCTCCCGGATGGTGTGCTCAACCTCCGGACGTTCACGTGCGGTACTCGGCCCGATGAAGGCCTGGACGGCGCGGCTGGTGAGCGGTTCACGAAACCGTCCGAGGAGTCTGACGATTTCGGCCAGCAGCCGGAACTCGATCATCTGCCGCTTGCCCGCACGCGAGGCCGTGGCGTTCATCAGTACGGAGGCTCCCGCTCGGTGCGGATACAGCGCCGCGAAGGTTCCTCCGATCATTCCGCCCCAGGAATTGCCGACCACGTGTGCCCGCTCGATATCGAGGCAGTCGAGTATCTGCTCGACGCTGTGCGCGCAATCCTCGAAACGGAACATCCGGCTGAGTGCCTGGCTGTCACCGTGGCCGGGCGGGTCGACGAGGATCACGGTGTGGTGGGAGGCGAAGTACCGTGCCTGGTCGGCCCACATGGAACCCGACATCAGCAGGCTGGGCCAGAAGACGATGGGCGGCCCCTCACCGCCGATCTGCAGGTGCAGTCCACCGAGACAGCTTTGGATGTATCGGTCCTGCAGTGCGGCGCTGCCCATGCGCAGCAGGTTAGTGGTTGTGAGCGGTTGACAGGGAAGATCTACAGAATGTGGACATGATCACCGCCCGGGTGTTGCCGCCAGTGCTGCTCATCTGCTCGAACATCTTCATGACCTTCGCCTGGTATGGGCATCTCAAGTTCAAGGATCACCCGCTCTGGGTGGTGGTACTTGTCAGCTGGGGTATCGCGTTCTTCGAGTACTGCCTTGCGGTCCCGGCTAATCGCCTTGGCAGCGACGTGTACTCGGGGACCGAGCTCAAGGCGATGCAAGAGGTCATCACCTTGACGGTGTTCCTCGGTTTCGCGGTCTGGTACTTGGGCGAGAAGCTCACGCTCAACCACTTCGTCGGGTTCGCACTGATTGCCGTCGGCGCCTACTTCGTGATCAACGGGCCGCTGAGGTAAGAACCTCATTCGGGGACCAGCGCCTTCCGTATGCTCGTCCTATGTCGAATGAGGCCCTCTACACAGCAGAAGCGACGTCGACCGGTGGAGGCCGTGACGGGCACGTTCGATCGTCCGACGACCGTATCGATCTCGACACCCGAATCCCAAAGTCGATGGGTGGCAATGGGGAAGGCACCAATCCCGAGCAGTTGTTCGCGGCCGGATATTCAGCGTGCTTCCTGAGCGCGCTCAATCTTGTCGCCCGGATGGCGAAGGTAGCGCTGGACCCCGCGACATCGATCACCGCCAAGGTGAGCATCTCCAAGACACCGGAGGGTGGCTTCGATCTGTCTGCGGAGCTGGACGGGTACCTGCCGGGGTTGTCCCAGGAGGTGGCCGACGACTTGCTGGAGCAGGCCCACGAGGTGTGTCCATACTCGAACGCCACCCGCGGCAACATCGAGGTGGCGGTTAAGGCGCGCATCTGATGCGGGCGCTGATTCCCGTTTCGGCCGTATCGGCGGTGGTGCTGGGTCTCGCGCTCGCCCCCGCGGCGGACGCCCGTCCCTCCGATCCGGGTGTGGTGAACTACGCCGTCCTCGCGCGCGGGTCAGTCAGCAATATCATTGGCGCGCAGCTGGGTTCGCATAGTGAATTCACGGCCCCGTTCCAGGCATTCTCGGTGGATGTTCCGGAATGCAACAACTGGTCTGATATCGGGCTCGACGAGGTGTACGCCGATCCGGATCTGGCGGCCTTCCGGGGTGCGGCGACGCAAGATTCAGCCTCGGACACAACGCACTTGGTGAAGCAATCGATCGGTGTGTTCGCCAACAACGATGCGGCGGACCGCGCGTTCCACCGGGTGGTGGACCGTACGCAGGGATGTTCCGGGCAGACGGCGACGATGATCCTGAACGACGGACGACGCGAAGTGTGGACGTTCAACGGTGGTGCGATTGGCGCTGCTGACGCCGCATGGGTCAAGGAAGAAGCGGGTGTGGACCGTCGCTGCTTCAATCAGACGCGCAGGCGCGAGAACGTGCTGCTGCAGGCCAAGGTCTGCCAGCCCGGGAACGGGAGTCTCGCGGTGAACGTGTTGGCGAATACGATGCAAAACGGCCTGGGCCAGTAGGAGATTGGCCCAGGCCGCTAGCTGTTACACCGAGGCAGCCTCATTGAGCTCGTTGAGCGTATTGGTGGCCTCCAGGTACTCCTGCACCCAGCGCCCGATAACGGCGGACGACTTCTCGACCTTGGTGAACTGGCCGACAACCTGGCCGATCGGATTGAAGGCGACATCGATGCTCTGATCCGGGTACTTGTTAGTCGCCGCGACGGCCATCCCGGAAACCATGTACTGCAACGGCATTCCAAGCGGTTCCGGGTTGCCTTCGGTCTCCCACGCCACGGTCCAGTCGTTGCGCAGCATGCGTGCGGGTTTACCCGTGAACGAGCGGCTGCGTACGGTGTCGCGGCTGCCCGCCTTGGCGTAAGTCTCCTGCTGGACCGACGTGGTGTGCGCCTCCTCGACCATCAGCCACTGCGAACCGGTCCAGGCTCCCTGCGCGCCTAACGCGAGCGCCGCCGCGACCTGGGCGCCACTGCCGATTCCGCCTGCGGCCAGCACGGGTACAGGGGCGACGGCCTTGACGACCTCCGGCCACAGCACGATAGAGCCCACATCACCGCAGTGGCCGCCGGCCTCGCCGCCCTGGGCGATGATGATGTCCACTCCGGCGTCGGCATGCTTGCGGGCCTGCTTGGCCGAGCCGCACAATGCGGCGACCTTGCGACCTGCATCGTGGATCTGCTGGATCATGTCGGCCGGAGGCGTGCCGAGTGCATTGGCGATGAGCGTCATCTTGGGGTGCTTGAGCGCGATCTCCACCTGCGGGGTGGCGGTGGCCTCGGTCCAGCCCAGCAGCTGCAGGGCGTTGTCATTGCCCTCCTCCATCGGAACGCCGTGGTCGGCGAGGAGCTTGCGGCCGAAGTCCAGGTGCTCCTGCGGCACCATCGACTGGAGCATCCTGGTGAGCTCCTCGGCCGGCATGTTCGCGTCCATGCCCTCGTATTTGTTGGGGATGACGATGTCGACGCCATAGGAGTGGTCACCGATGTGCTCGTCGATCCAATTGAGCTCGATCTCGAGCTGCTCGGGGGTGAATCCGACGGCGCCCAGCACGCCGAAGCCACCGGCCTTGCTCACCGCGACGACGACGTCGCGACAGTGCGTGAAGGCGAAAATCGGGAACTCGATGCCGAGCTCGTCGCAGATGGGGGTATGCATGGCCATTCCTTGGGTGGGTGGTGGGAATCGATCGGTCGGGCGGGTATGAGAAGGAAATCGTACGCCAGAAAACTGGAACGTGTTCTAGTTTAGATCAGGTCTTGCGCGCGCGGGCGAGGGCTTCCCTACACTCACGCTGACCTAATCGCACGATCCGGGAGTAGCCAGCACATGTTTCCGCATATGGGAGTGCCCGACGCGGCCAATACCGCCTGGGTGCTGACGAGCGCCGCACTGGTGCTCCTGATGACCCCGGCATTGGCCTTCTTCTACGGCGGCATGGTGCGCGCCAAGAGCGTCCTCAACATGATGATGATGTGCTTCTCGGCCGTCGCCGTGGTGTGGGTGCTCTGGGTGGCCTTCGGGTACTCGATGGCGTTCGGTACCGACATCGGTGGCGGGTTGCTTGGCGATCCGTTCCAATTCGCCGGATTGCAGCACCTGTTCGAAGGCGATTACAAGGCGTCCTCGGTACCGCTGTGGGGGCCGACCAAGATCCCGGCATTGGTGTTCGTCATGTTCCAGGCCGGGTTCGCCATGGTGACGGTGGCCCTCATCGCGGGAGCGGTGGCCGACCGCATGCGCTTCCTTCCCTGGATCGCCTTCACGGCATTGTGGGCGACCCTGGTGTACTTCCCGGTCGCGCACTGGGTATTCGCGGTCGAGGGCACGACCGCCGATAAGAGCGGGTGGCTTGCAAACCTCGGCGTCATCGACTTCGCCGGCGGCACTGCCGTGGAGATCAATTCCGGTGCGGCCGGTTTAGCGCTGGCCGTAATCCTCGGCAAGCGGCACGGATGGCCGCGCGAGGCAATGCGACCACATAACCTGCCTGCCGTCATGCTGGGCGCCGGACTGCTGTGGTTCGGCTGGTTCGGTTTCAACGCCGGATCGGCATTGGCCGCGGACGGCACTGCCGCGATCGTCATCGCCAACACCCTCGGCGCGGGGGCAATGTCGATGGCGGCCTGGCTGGCGGTCGAGAAGATCCGGCATGGCAAGCCGACCTCCTTCGGTGCCGCCTCGGGTGTCGTCGCGGGGCTGGTGGCCATCACACCCTCCTGTTCGGCGGTGACCCCGATCGGCGCCCTGGTCATCGGTGCGGTGGCGGGCGCTTTCAGCTCGCTGGCCATCGAGCTGAAATACCGTTGGGGATATGACGACTCGCTCGACGTGGTGGGCGTGCACTTGGTTGGTGGCATCGTCGGCACATTGATGATTGGCATCGTCGGCAGTGCGGTGGCGCCTGCGGGTGTCAACGGGCTGCTGTACGGCGGTGGGCTGCATCAGTTCTGGCTGCAACTGGTGGCGGTCGTCGCGGTGCTGGCCTACTCGGTGACGGTGACCGGGCTTATCGGGCTGGGCCTGCGGCATTCGATGGGCATCCGGTCGCACGCGCAACACGAGTCCGATGGCCTGGACGATGCGGAGCATGCCGAGTCGGCCTACGAGCTGGCCACCACGCGCGGTGGTGGGTTGATCAATCCTGGGCGCTGAACCTGCCGACTCCGGGTAGGAAACGTCCGACTCGGAGTGCGTAGTGGCGGTACGTCTTACCGTGTGCCGCGAGTAGGTAGGGCTCCTCGACCACGCGTACCTGCAGCTCAATGGATGCGGCGAGTAGAGCGAAGCCGATGAGAGCCAATGGGTTCGGTGTCATGAGAGCAGCACCGGCCGCGAACATCAGCATTGCGGTGAAGATCGGATTGCGCACCCAGCCGAAGACGCCGGTGCTCACCAGCGTGGTGGTCTCCCGGGTGTCGACGCCCACGCGCCAGGATTCGCCCATGGTCTGTTGCGCCCCGATCGTCGCGAGGATGCCCAACACCGCGAGCGCGATCCCCGCGAGCTGAAGCGGCCGGTTATCCAGCGCTGCAAGGGGAGTGACGTTCTCGGTCAGCTGCAGTATGGGTGCGAGCAGCGCCACGGCTATCGCGGCAATGAATCCCACACCGGCTAGCCATTCGCGCGAACCGGGGCGTCCGTGGAATCCGCGGAACCCCGTGGACCCGGTCGCGCGCCACTGCCGGTAGCTCTTCCAACCGAGCCCGGCAGCGATAAACACCAGGTAGAGGACGAGCGCTGCCATGGCCATCAGGTTTCCTCCTATTAATGCATACATTCGCATAGAACAATATTTGACGACGAGAGTCAACCCCGCCCGGATGTTCGCAGTGATCTAGGCATCGAGGCCGACACGCCGCGTCGTGGCTGGTTCGTATCGCACATGTTCGCCATAAGAGGACGTGTCGGCGCCGCTAGCCTCATACGCATGCCCGACAAGGACGGCCTCGTAGTCTGCGGTGAGACGTTGGTCGACATGGTCCCGGCTGTCGATGGGCTGTGGCGATCAGTGCCCGGAGGTGCTCCGTACAACACGGCAATCACCGCTGCCAGGCTGGGCACGCGGACCGCGCTTCTCACGCATGTATCCCCCGATGCGCTCGGACGTCAGTGCGTCGAAAACCTCGTCCGTGCGGGTGTCGAGGAGTCGTTGGTGATGCGGCACGACGTTCCCACGACACTCGCCATCGCGGAAGTCGATGAACTCGGCGTCGCGCAGTACCGGTTCTATTGGCAGGGCACCACCAATGACGTTGCACCACTATCGCTTCCCGCTCCTACGTTTGCGCCACTGGCAATCTGGGCGGGCTCGATCGCCAGTGTGCTCTGGCCGGGACGCGAGGCGCTGCGCGCCTGGATCGTCGAGAATTATTCGGACACTCCGCTCACCTTCGACGTGAACGTGCGTCCGACGCTCATCGGCGACCGAGAGACCTATGCCGAGCGCATCGCGCCTTGGCTCTCCATCACCGACGTCGCGCGCGCCAGCACCGAGGATCTGGAATTTCTCTACCCGGGGGAGGCGCTCGAGTGCGTGGTCGGTCGCTGGTTCGATGAGTACCCACGCATCGAGATCGCCCTGGTCACCTGCGGGTCAGCGGGATCGATGGCCTTCCGGCGGGGCGAGTACGCGCCGCTGCGCACTCCGGCTCATCCGGTTACCGCCGTCGACACCGTTGGCGCCGGAGACACCTACACCGGCGCCTTTCTGGACGGGTTCTATCGGCAGCAGCTCGATCTGCCCGAGGCGTTGCGTCGAGCGGCGGTGGCATCGGCGCTCACCTGCACCCGACCGGGGGCGCAACCGCCCACCGCGAACGAGCTTGTCGAAGAACTGCGGCGCGTGGCGTCCTAGAGTTCAATACAGAACAATCAAGGGCGAAATGAGGGGACGCATGCGATCGTTGGCGGGGGCCTGGCTGATGGTGGCCGGGTTAGTGGCACTGGTCAGCCCGTGTCCCGTCGCGTCGGCGGAGCCGTCGTCCACCGTGCCTCCCTCGGCGATCGACAGCCTCATGCTCACGCAGCAGGAGGCCGAACGGGCGGTGGGCGTGGGTCTGCCCAATGTGTATCGGCAGAGCGCGACTTTCGCATTGGATACCGATCGTCCGGATTGCGGAAGCATCGTGTTGGCCTCCGTGTCGAGCTACGACCAGTCCTCGTACACGGCCGCGCATTCCCAGGCGCTGTGGGATCACTCCGGCTGGTTCACCCTGGTGGATCAAAGCGTGGCGGTCTTCAGCACTGCCGAGGAGGCCCGCAACTTCACGCATAGTGAGGCTGACCGCTGGCGCAAGTGCGAGCGTCAGACGATCAATGTCTCTGAGCTGGCGATCGACGGCACGACGCTTGAGTCCACCGTGGAGGTCCGCGGCGTTACGCAGGTCGACAGCGTGCTTGCCGTCGGATACAGCCGCAACGATTCCGCGTATGCGTCGTGCCAGCATGTGCTTCTCGGAGAGCGCAATGTTGCCATCGACATTCGAACGTGCTCGACGGTTTCCCAGAGCAATGGCGAGCGCGCTTTTGAATTGATGAAGATCGTAGGGCCGCGTATCTGGGAGGCCTAGCGGCTTAAATACCCACCGCGCGAAGGGGATTGATGGATGTCTGAAGTGTCGCAACCTCAGGCCCGGCGTGCGTGACCGCGAATCGGTACAGGTCCGCCATGCTCGCGGTACTCCCGGCGATCGTGCCGTCTGTCAGCCGTGCCTTACCGGAGATGACGGTAACGGGCAGCTGGCCCAATTGATAAGGACCGTCCGGCATTCCGGCCGCACACATCGCGTCGGTGACGAGCGCAATCCGGTCGGGACCCACTGCGGCCAGCACCATCCGGTAGATCGCGGGATGAACATGCACACCGTCCGCGATCAGTTCAATGGTCACCGTCGGATTCTCCAGGAGTGCGGGGATGGGGCCGGGCTCGCGATGGTGGATGGGCCGCATGGCGTTGAAAAGGTGTGTGGCGACGGTCGCACCGGCAGAGATCGCCTGCAGCGTCTGTTCATATGTGGCATCGGTGTGGCCCACGGCGGCCACCACGCCCCGTGCGACGAGCAGTTCGATCGCCGGTATTGCGCCCGGAAGTTCGGGCGCAATGGTGACCATCCGGATGTGTCCGCCTCCGGCGTCCAATAGCCGTTCCAGCTCGTCAAGGTCGGGCTCGCGTAGCAGTCGTGGATCATGTGCACCGGCATAGTGCGGTGAGAGCCACGGCCCCTCGAGGTGTATGCCGGCGATGCCCTCGGTACCCGGAGCCTCGGCGAGCACACTCACGGCGCGGAGCATGTCATCGGGTGCGAGAGTCACCAGACTGGCCAGCATGCCTTCGGTTCCGTGCGCCCGATGCCATTCGGCCGCAACGCGATTACCCTCGGGATCCTCTCCGAATGACGCGCCGCCACCGCCGTGCACGTGCATGTCAAAAAACCCGGCAGAAGTCACGTCATGACCTCACAAGGTCTCGGTCACCTTGGACAAACCTCGCGGCACATCGGGATTTTCGCCACGGCCAATCGCCAACTGCAGGGCCAGCATTTGTAGCGGAAGGATGGCCAACATGGGTGAGAGCTCCTCGGCGGTCGGCTCCAAGGTGACGCCCAGCCCGGTGGCGGCCACCGCGTCGGCCGACCCCACACAACACACATCCGCCCCGCGTCCGGCTAGTCGATGCAGCACATCATCCATGGCCCGGCCACCGACTCCGTCGGGCACGATCGCAATCACCGGTACCTGCGGATCTATCATCGCCAGTGGGCCGTGTAGCAGATCGGCACCGGAGAAAGCCTGTGCAGAAAGGTAACTCGTTTCCATCAGCTTGAGAGCGGCCTCGCGCGCGGTCGGGTAGGAGTAGCCGCGTCCCGTGGTGACCAGACGTGAGGCGAATCGGTACCGGGTGGCGAGCTGCTGCACTACGGCGCTGTGCAGTACTTCCTCGCCCCGTGTCGGGAGCAGATCCGCCGCAGAGTTGTCACGCCCCGCCACATCGGTGAGCAGTAGGTACAGCGCCAGTAACTGCGCCGTGTACGACTTGGTGGCGGCGACGGCGAGTTCGGGCCCTGCCAATATGTCGATATGGTGTTCGGCGGCGGCCGCCAGCGGCGACTGCGATGCGTTGGTCACCGCCACCGTCAGCGCACCCTGCTGGCGGGCCGTCGACAATGTCTGCACCAAGTCCGGGGAGCCGCCTGATTGGCTGACCCCGATCACCAGTACACCCGAAAGGTCAGGCCGCGCACCGTAGGTCGTCATGGTCGACGGTGAGGCCAGCCCGGCCGGAACCTGCCAGATGATCTCGGTGAGGTATTTGCCATAGAGCGCGGCGTGGTCGCTGGTACCGCGAGCGACGAAGAGAACGAAGCGAGGCTGGTACTCGATGATCTTCGCCGCCACCTCCGCGATGGCGGGACGGCCTTCGGTAAGCAGTCGTCCCCATACGGTGGGCTGCTGGCGGATCTCGTCAGCCATATGTGTCCCCGCGGTCATCGGTTCTCCAATCCCTCGACGTCAACCCCAGCCAGGGCCAAGGCTCCGAACACCGGTTCGCGTTGCAGCACATCAATACCCGAAACACCTGTGGCCCGGGTACGTTCGACGATATCGGCGACCAGGCCCGGCTGGTTGGCCAGTAACCCGCCGCCGAGCACCACCGGCAGGCCCGGCCCCAATCGTATGCACACACCCTCGATCAACGCCGCCAGGTCGATCGATGTTTGTTTGGTGATCACCTGAGCGGCCTTGTTTCCGGCCTCGGCCAGCTCGAACACGATGCCCGCCATCTTGGCCCAGTACCGCCTTTCGGGCTGGGCATAGAAGTGGTCGAGTAGCTGCGCGGGATCGGTGACACCGCATTCGGTGGCGAATCGTTGTGATAGCGCGTCGGGTGGTTCTCCGCGGTCGGACAGTGAGAGCGCGTGACGCACAGCTGATCTTGATACCCCGTAACCGCTTCCATCGTCCCCGAGGAGGTATCCCCAGCCGCCGACGCGAGCGGTCATGCCATCGGAGCGCTTGCCCCATGCCACCGAGCCTGTTCCGGATATCACCGCGATACCTGCCGACAGGCCACCGGCGGCGAGGATCAGCTGGGTGTCGTGCACGGCGGTGATGACGGCATCGGGTGCATGCGGACGCAACAACCGGATCAGTGCCTGCGCGCCTTGTTCGGTGTCCACCCCGGCCGATCCAGCGCTCACACGGGTGATGTTGTGCAGGTTGAGCTCGGAAAAGATATCCCCGAAAACGGTTTTCGCCTGCTCTTCGGTGACCGACTGCAGATTGGCGCTGCCGGCCAATGCCTCGCCGATGATCTGGCCATCCGCGACAGCCAGCGCGCGGGTCTTGGACCCGCCGATGTCGATCCCAACTAGCACGCTGGCTGCTACGTCTCGGGCCACTTGCCCCCGCTTTCCCAAAAGTGCCGGATCTCCTCAAGGTTGCGTCCCTTGGTTTCCGGTGCCAGTAGATAGACGAAGACGAGGGCTGCCAGCGAGAGGGCGCCAAAGACGCCAAAGGCGACGACTCCGCCGAGCGCCGTCAACAATGTCAGGAAATACATGGAGACAACAGCATTCGCCACCAGGTCGGACGTCAGCATCGCGCTGGCCCCATACGAACGTAGCCGCGCCGGGAAGCTTTCGCCCGCGTACACCCACACCAGCGAACCGAATCCGAACGTGAAGCCCACCGCGATGAGCACGATCCCCAGGAATCCGAGGACGGTGAGCACGCCACCGAACGACGATCCACCTATCGCGAAGACACCCACCAGCAGCGCGTCGGCGACGATCATGATGGAGATACCGATCATGAGGATCGGCCGCCTGCCTATCCGGTCGATCGTGGACATCGACACGAACACTGCGAACAGGGCCGCCACTTGAACGAGCGCGGGGAGCCCGAGCTTGGCGAAGTATCCCGACATGCCCATCGCCTCGAAGATGCGGGGGCCGTAGTAGACGATCGCGTTGATACCGGTGATCTGGATGAAAAAGCCAAGCCCGACAACGAAAAAGGTGGCTCTGTTGTAGGGCGGGGTAACCATTTCCCTCAGCCGTGCCAGCACCGAGCCACCGCCCTCGGAATGCAGCGCATCGGCGATCTCGTCGAGCTCGTGGTCGATATCGATATCGGGATCCAGCGTGCTGAGGATCTCCCGGGCACGTGCACGGTCACCACGCATCATGTACCAGCGAGCGGTATCGGGGAGCTTGCGGAGGGCGAGCAGTACCAACGCGGCAGGGATGGCGGCCAGTCCCAACATCAGCCGCCAGCTGCCGGTGGACGCGAGTGCCCAGGCGATCAGGTACCCGGCGATAATCCCCGTCACGCACGCCAGCTGGTAGAGCACCAGCATCGAGCCGCGGATCTTGGTGGGGGAGGACTCGGCGACGAACACTGGAACCACCACCACTGAGATCCCCACCGTCACCCCGAGCAGCGCCCGGGCCCCGACCAGTGTGTTCAAGTCGACGGCCAGTGCGGACAACAGCGAGAAAAATCCAAATGTTGCTGCCACCAATACCATTGACCGTTTTCGGCCAATTCGATTGGACAGTGGTCCACCGACGAGTGCACCAAAGATCTCACCGATCACCACTGCGGTGGCGGCCACCTGCTGGTCGTGGGTGGACAGGTGCAGATCCTGCGTGAGGAACAGGAGTGCCCCCGCGATATTGGAGGAGTCATAGCCGTAGATGACCCCTACCGCGGCGGCGGTTACAGCCACCATCAGACCCAGACGCGACGTCGAGCGGAGGTCGGTGATCAGGCTCATCCTCCGTATTAGACACTGATGGGGGCTTGCGCGAAGAAGATCGGACACTGATGAGGGCTTGCGCGCAGAGGATTGGATGGCTGTGAAGATCGGTGTTGTTGCTCCGGTGGAGCTCGGGATTACCGCGGAACCGGACAAGATCCTCGAATTCGCGCGCGCCGCAGAGCGGCTGGGATTCAGAGAGATCTCCGTGGTGGAGCATGCGGTCGTCATCGGAAGCACGCAGAGCATCTATCCGTATTCGCCGACCGGACAATCGCACCTACCCGATGACATCGATATCCCCGACCCGCTGGAGCTGCTGTCCTTCGTCGCGGGCGCGACCACGACACTCGGGCTGTCTACCGGCGTGTTGGTGCTACCCGATCATCACCCCGTCGTGCTGGCCAAACGCCTGGCCACCCTGGACCGGCTGAGTCGGGGGCGGCTGCGGATCTGTCTCGGCGTCGGATGGATGCGCGAGGAGATCGAGGCGTGCGGCGGCGACTTCGATCGCAGGGGCAGGGCCACGGATGAAAGCATCGAGGTGATGCGCGCGCTGTGGTCCGCGGACGGCCCGGCGGCATACCAGGGGGAGTTCTATCGATTCCAGAACGCCTACTCGTACCCCAAACCGGTGCAACCGCAGGGTGTTCCGCTGTACGTCGGTGGGCACAGCAAGGCCGCGGCACGTCGAGCAGGCCGATTGGGGAATGGGTTTCAGCCGCTGGGCCTGGTCGGCGAGGACCTGGCGGCCGCGGTGAACGTTATGCGCGCCGCCGCGGCGGACGCCGGGCGTGATCCCGCGGGTGTCGATCTGGTTCTTGGGTATGGCCTGCATCGTGTGGACCAGGCCGCGCTGGATCAGGCCGCACAGTCCGGTGCGGGGCGGATGCTGCTCTCGGCCTCGCGGCGCGCCACCACGCTTGAGGCCGTGCTCGACGAAATGGCCGAGTGCGCTACCCGACTCGGACTGGTCGGTCCTCGCTGAACACCACGACCGGCTCGCGGCGGGTGAAGACCCAATCTGCGGGTCCGCGCTCGTAGTCGTCGAGGTATCGGACCGCCATCACGTTGTCCCGGTATTCCTCCCCGCGGAGGTAGATGTGGTGCGCCATGCAGTAGACCTCGCCCGATGCGGTGCCGCCGGTGATATTCACCGTCTGCTGCCCGATGAGGTGATACGTCGCGTGCAGCGGTTTAAGTGCCGCCACAATTGAATCCGCAATGGCCTCACGGCCCGTGAGGGCTGCGTCCTCACCCTTGCGCAGCAGGGCAGCTGGGCGCACCAGTTCGGCGTTCTCGGAGAACAGGCTGACCAGTTCTTCTCGATCACGCCGGTCGGCCGCGACGGCATACCGGGCCACGAGATCCTGTAGCGCACGTCGGTCGTCAGTCATGGGTACAAAGACTATGGGGCCTCGATCACCCAACCAACTGATCGGTTAGGGTGCGGCTCATGGATATCAATGGTGTGTCTGCAATCGTCACGGGTGGTGCTTCGGGTCTGGGCGCCGCAACTGCTCGTCTGCTCTCTGAGCAGGGCGCCAAGGTCGTCATCGCCGACGTTCAGGACGAAAAGGGCGAGGCTCTGGCCAAGGAACTGGGTGGCGCCTTCGTGCACACCGATGTCACCAGCGAGGCCGACGGTATCGCCGCCGTCGACGCCGCCAAGGAGCTCGGCCCGGTACGCGTCCTCATCAACTGCGCCGGTGTGGGCTGGCCCGGCCGCACCATCGGCAAGGACGGCCAGTACGCCTCCGCGCACTCGCTCGACATCTTCTCGCGCGTCATCAATATCAACCTGATCGGCTCGTTCAACCTGATCCGTCTCGCGGCCACCGCGATCAGCCAGGAAGAGCCCGTCGACGAGTTCGGTGAGCGTGGCGCCATCGTCAACACCGCATCCGTCGCGGCATTCGACGGCCAGATCGGCCAGGCCGCTTACTCGGCGTCCAAGGGCGGCATCGTCGGCATGACCCTGCCGATCGCACGCGATCTGTCGGTCGTCGGCATCCGCGTCAACACCATCGCTCCCGGGCTGATCGACACCCCGATCTACGGTGAGGGCGATTCGGCTCAGCAGTTCAAGGACCGCCTGGCGCCGAACGTGCTGTACCCGCAGCGCCTCGGTAACTCATCGGAGTTCGCGTCGCTGGCGTTGGAGCTGGTGACCAACAGCTACATGAACGCCGAAACCATCCGCATCGACGGCGGAGCAAGGTTGCAGCCGAAGTAGTCGGGTTCGTGGCCCACTTGGGCTCGTACTGAACTTCCTGGATCGATTCCAGGTCTGAAGGTGGTCCGGCAGGGCTTTTCCACTAGCTGCCGGACCACCTTCTTGTCGTCAGGGGCTGTACGCAGGGGCTTTATCTGAATTAATGCCACTTGTCGGTGGTCTGTGGAAGATGGACACATGGCCACGGCATCAACGCCAGTTTCGGCCGCCACCCTCGCGGGGGCGGATGAGGCCGCCGCGTACATCGCGCGACAGGCGTTCTGCGATGACGAGGTGGGAGCTGTAGGGCTCGAACTTGAGTCCCACAGTGTCGACCTCGCTCACCCGGAGCGACGGGTGCAATGGCGGCGTTTGCAGGAGATTGCCGCTTCAATCGGACCACTGCCCGGCGCCAGCACCATCACCTTCGAGCCGGGCGGCGCGGTGGAACTTTCCGGACCACCGCATCCCGATGTGTCCGCGGCGATCACTGCGATGCGTGCGGATCGCCAGATCCTGGCCGCCGCATTCGGCGACGCGGGGGTGGCGCTGGCGGCGCTCGGCACCGACCCACTGCGTGCGCCGGAGCGGATTAATCCGAGTGCCAGGTACGGCGCGATGGCCAAGCATTTTGATGCAGCGGGGGTCGGCGGACCTGGTGCCCAGATGATGACGTCTACGGCATCGCTACAAGTCAATCTGCAGTCCGGACGTCGAAGCCAGTGGCGGGACCGGTTCGCACTTGCGCAACGCATCGGTCCGACATTGGTGGCGCTGTCGGCGTCCTCCCCGATGCTCGCCGGGCAACCCACGGGATGGCGTAATACCCGGCAACGGATTTGGGAGCTTTTGGACCCCCGTCGTTGCGGCGTCGTGCCGATCGGCGATGATCCGGCCGAGTCGTGGGCCCGGTATGCCCTGCGGGCGCCGGTGATGCTGGTGAGAGGCAACAGAGACTCCAAGGAAGGCTCCGGGGAACAAGTCACGGCTGAAGCGGTTGTCACCGATGTGCCGTTCTCCGCGTGGGTCGATGGACAGGTGATGGTGGGCGATCGCCGACCAACCACCGAGGATCTTGATTACCACCTCACTACGTTGTTTCCGCCGGTACGGCCGCGGGGTTGGTTCGAGCTGCGGTATTTGGATGCGGCACCCGATTTCTGGTGGCCGGCGTTGGCGTTTACCGCCACCGCGGTGCTCGACCACCCGGCGGCCGCGGATATCGCCGCGGAGGCGGTGGAGCCTGTCGACGAAGCCTGGGAGACCGCGGCGCGGGTCGGTCTGGACGATGGTGACCTGCGCACCGCTGCCTGCAGGCTGGTCGCGGCCGCGTGTGCGGTGGCACCCGATGAACTGCTGCCCGATTTACTCGATCTCCTGGGCCGCGCTGAGCAAGGTCGATGTCCGGCAGATGATTTCACCGAGAATGTCGCTGAATATGGTGTTGCGCAGGCTTTTTCGGGGTTTACTCGATGATCAGGGAAGCGCTGGCGCGCGATCTCGAAGCGGCCCGTATCCGCACGCTGACGATCACCGACCACGATGACGTCGAGCTACATCGCCAGTACGACCCGTTGATGAGCCCATTGGTGTGGGACCTCGCGCATATCGGGCAGCAGGAAGAGCTGTGGCTGCTGCGCGATGGCGATCCGCGAAAGCCTGGGATGCTGCCCGGAGACATCGAGTCTCTGTACGACGCGTTCCGCCACACCCGAGCAAGCAGGGTTCAGCTGCCGTTACTCTCCCCGGCAGAAGCGCGGTCCTTCTGCCATGAGGTGCGGGGCCGGGTCTTGGACCGGCTGGAGGCGCTGCCCTTCGACGGGTCCGCACGTTCGGACGAGTTTGTGTACGCGATGGTGCTCAGCCACGAACACCAACACAATGAAACCATGTTGCAGGCCTTGTCGATTCGTCGCGGGGCTGCGCTGCTGGAGCGCACTGTGCCACTGCCGCCGGGTCGCCCCGGTATGGCGGGAAGCTCGGTGCTGGTCTCGGAGGGGCCCTTCGTTCTGGGCGTCGCTGCGGTCGACGAGCCGTTCTCTCTGGACAACGAGCGCCCCGCGCATACCTTGCACCTCAAGAGCTTTCGGATCGGCAGGGTTCCGGTGACCAATGCCGAGTGGTCGGCGTTCATCGCCGACGGCGGATATCTGCGCGAGGAATTCTGGACCGAGATCGGGTGGGCACACCGGTGCGCGGAAGACCTGACAGCACCCCAGTTCTGGAATCAAGGTGGGACGCTCACACGGTTCGGACGCGAGTTGGAGATCGTGTCCGATGAGCCGGTGCAGCATGTCAGCTTCCACGAGGCGCAGGCCTACGCGGCGTGGGCGGGTGCGCGATTACCGACCGAGGCCGAATGGGAGAAGGCGTGCACGTGGGACCCGAAAGCCGTTGCACGACGCCGTTTTCCGTGGGGTATGGATGTTCCAAGTAGTGACCGTGCCAATCTCGGTGGAGGTGCGTTGGGACCCGCCCCCGTCGGGGCCTACCCGGCGTCGGCATCCGCCTACGGTGTCGAGCAGATGCTCGGCGACGTATGGGAATGGACGACGTCCCCGTTGCGTCCGTGGCCGGGTTTCATGCCGATGATCTACCAGCAGTACAGCGAGCCGTTTTTCGATGGTGACTATCGCGTGCTGCGCGGGGGGTCTTGGGCGGTGGCTCCTTCGATTATGCGGCCCAGCTTCCGGAACTGGGATCACCCGATCCGGCGGCAGATCTTCAGTGGCGTTCGTCTGGCGTGGGACGTTTAGCGTGTGCCGTCATCTGGGCTGGTTAGGTGAGCCGCGGAGCCTGTCGTCGCTGATCCTGGAACCGTCGCATGGCCTCCTGGTCCAGTCGTATGCCCCACGGCGCCAACAACACGGCTTGGTTAACGCCGACGGATGGGGTGCGGGCTTCTTCACTGATGGCGAGCCACACCGATGGCGTAGCGCACGGCCCCTCTGGGGCGATGCCTCCTTCGCGTCGGTGGCTCCGGTGCTGCGCAGCGGGTGTGTGGTGGCGGCAGTCCGGTCGGCCAGCGTAGGGATGCCCATCGACGAGTCCGCGGCCGCGCCGTTCACCGACGGAACCTGGTTGTTATCGCATAACGGGATCGTCGATCGCGGCACGGTAGGGCAAGTATCGGGTGCTGAGTCGGTGGTGGATAGTGCGGTTCTGGCGGCACGTGTATTCGATGCGGGCGTAGATAGTCTGGGGGAGACAGTTCGGCGGGTCGGGGCGGCAGATCCGCAGGCTCGACTGAACATCCTGGTGGCCAATGGAAATGAGTTGATCGCCACCACATGGGGTGACACCCTGTCGATTCTGCAGGCCGCCGACGGCGTGGTGGTGGCGAGTGAACCGTATGACGACGACCCATCCTGGGTCGATATCCCGGACCGGCGATTGGTGCGGGTACGCGATGGGAAGGTACAGGTAGAAGGACTATGACGCCGTTATGAGCCTGACGTTGGAAAATCACCTGGCCTCCGGCGCAGCGGCTCAGGCCCTGCGTCGCGACGTGCGACTGGGTTTGGCCTCGACGCCGAAATCGCTCCCCCCGAAATGGTTTTACGATGAGGTGGGCAGCGACCTGTTCGACGAGATCACTCGGCTTCCGGAGTACTATCCGACGCGTACCGAGGCTGGGCTGCTCCGCGTCCACGCGGCCGATATCGCGGCGGCCTCGGGTGCCGACACGCTGGTCGAGCTGGGCAGCGGCACGTCGGAGAAGACCCGGATGCTGCTAGATGCGTTGGGCCCTAATACGTTCATTCCCTTCGATGTGGATTCCGGGGTGCTGCGTGCGGCGGGCGACGCGCTCGTCGACGAGTATCCGGGGATGCGAGTGCGGGCGGTGTGTGGAGACTTCGAGAAGGACCTTAGACAGATTCCACGTGAAGGGCGCCGGCTGGTGGCCTTCCTCGGATCGACGATCGGAAACCTGACCGCCGAACCACGGGCGCGGTTCCTGGCCGATGTTGCGGCGACGCTGGAAAGCGGTGAAATGCTTTTACTGGGAACCGATTTGGTAAAAGAGACGGAGCGCCTGGTGCGGGCCTACGACGACAGTGCGGGGGTCACCGCTGCCTTCAACCGCAACGTCTTGGCGGTGATCAACCGTGAGCTCGATGCGGATTTCGATCTGGAGGCCTTCGAGCATGTCGCGCTGTGGAACGACGATGAGGAGCGCATGGAGATGTGGCTGCGTTCGGTACGCGACCAACGGGTGACGGTTGGAGCGCTGAACCTTTCCGTCGATTTCGGGGATGGGGAGATGATGCTGACCGAGGTGTCGTGCAAGTTCCGCCAGGAGGGTGTGGTGCGCGAGCTTGCTGCCGCTGGACTACGTCAGATTCATTGGTGGACTGATGATTCCAATGATTTCGGGCTGTCGTTGGCAGTGAAGGGATGAGCCTGGGCGAGCGGTGGCGGCAGGCGCGGCCACCGGTTCTCGGAGCGCACCTGGACTCGGCTGCCTGCTCACGGCAGAGCGTCGAGACCATACGTGCGGTAGCTCAGCACGCCGAACATGAGGCGCAGATCGGCGGGTACGTGGCGCAGGAGGCCGCGGCACCGGTCCTCGATGCCGGACGTACCGCGGTGCGTCAACTGACGGGTATGCCCGAGGCCGAGGTGCATTTCACCACTGGCGCGGCCGACGCGCTGCGTACGCTCCTGCAATCGTGGCCCGCCGATGCTGGCCGAGTGATTGCTTGTCTGCCAGGTGAATTCGGTCCGAACCTGATGATCATGAACCACTTCGGATTCACTCCGGTGTGGCTCCCGGTGGATGGGGCCGGTCGTGCCGATCTTGATGGGATCGAGGCTTTCCTGGGCCGCGAAAAGGTCGACCTGGTGCATTTCACCGCGGTTGGCAGCCACCGTGGCACCGTGCAGCCCGCCGCCGAGGTGGTCGCGCTGGCGCGAGCGGCGGCGGTCCCCGTTGTGGTCGATGCCGCCCAAGCTTTGGGGCATATCGATTGCACCTATGGCGCGGACGCCATGTACGCGCCGTCACGCAAGTGGTTGGCGGGGCCGCGCGGCGTGGGTGTCCTCACGGTCAATCCGTCTCTCGCGCATCTTGTTCCGCAGTGGGCGGGGCATGTCGAGGCACACGTCGCCGGTTGGGTGGGTCTGTCGGTCGCGGTGGGCCAGCATCTCGCCGCCGGTGCCGCGGACGTTCAGTCAGCATTGGCCGAACGTGGGCGGGCGGCCCGCAAGATCCTGGGAGACCTCAAGGATTGGCGCGTCGTGGAATCGGTCGAGGAGCCGAGTGCTATCACGACATTGGAACCCGTGGGCGATGCCGATGTAGTCGAGGTCCGGGCGCGCCTGATAGAGGAACATTCGATCGTGACGACAGCCGCCGAGATCGTGCGTGCACCGTTCGAGATGACCAAACCGGTGCTGCGGATCAGCGCGCACGTCGATGGCACCGACGAGGAGCTGGAACTGCTGGCAGAAGCATTGCGGGGTTGAGCCGGCTCCGCTACCACATCACGGCAGAATGTTGTCCACCGCTTTACGCTGTCGCATAGCGGTAGTGGGACGTTCTTGACTAACCCGGCCGAGCGCAGGATCGTCTCGGTGTGTCCGCCGTCGGCTTGGGCGGTGAGGTGACGCAGCGCGTTGCGTCAATCCGGCAACTTCCAGGTGTGCACCGGCTCGTTGGAATGCATGTGTTCGCAATACATCCGGAGCATTTCGGTGAGCGCCGCATCGCGATTCAACCCGCGGTCCTCCAGCGCGCCCACCGTGCGCCTCTGCCAGACCGCGCCGTTGATACCCGACTTCGCGCGCGCCTCGATGACGCCGAGATAGCGGTCGCGCACCTCGGTGGCCACCCCCCAGCGTCGCAACCCTTCGTGTGCCATCGGCAGCAGGTGGCGCAGCGTCAATTCGTCGGCGGTGATCTCTCCGACTCCCGGCCAGTACAACCTGGCCTCCGCACCATGCCGTGCACCTTCGAGGAAATTGTCATGTGCCGCAGCGAAAGTCATCTTGGTCCACACCGGCCGGTCATCCTCGGAGAGGGCGCGCAGCGCTCCGTAATAGAACGCGGCATTCGCCATCACGTCGATGACCGTCGGCCCGGCTGGCAATACTCGGTTCTCCACCCGCAGATGCGGGGTGCCATTGACGACGTCATAGATCGGCCGGTTCCAGCGGTAGACGGTTCCGTTGTGCAACCGCAGTTCCTGAAGTCTCGGCGCCCTTCCGGCTGCGAGCTCGGCCACGGGGTCCTCATCGGAAATCTCCGGTAGCAGCGACGGGAAGTAGAGGACATTCTCTTCGAACAGGTCGAAGATCGAGGTGATCCAGCGCTCGCCAAACCACACCCTGGGGCGCACGCCCTGCACCTTGAGCTCTTGCGGACGGGTGTCGGTGGACTGTGCGAAGAGCTCCACCCGCGTCTCCGCCCACAATGACTTGCCGAAGAAGAACGGTGAGTTGGCGGCCAGAGCCAGTTGCGGACCCGCCAGCACCTGGGCCGCGTTCCAGTTGGCGGCGAAATCGTCAGGTGCCACCTGTAGATGCAGCTGAATACTCGTACACGCCGATTCCGGGGCGATCGACGGCGACCTGACACTGAGCCGTTCCGCGCCGACGATATCGATCTGCATGTCCTCACCGCGCGCGGTGAACACGGCGTCGTTCAGTGCCCGATACCGGGAGGACGGGCTCATCCAGGCGCCGTCGAGATGCTTGGGCATCACCGTCGGCAGGATGCCAATCATCACGATGTGCGCACCCCGCTCGCCGGCACGCTCCTCCGCGGCGTTGAGGCTGGCGCGCACGTCGTTCTCGAGTTCGAGCGCCGCCGAGCCCGGAAGTGCTCGGGGCGGCACATTCAATTCGATGTTGTAGGCGCCCAGTTCGGTCTGAAACGCCGGATCGGCGATCGAGGCGAGTACCTCGGTGTTCGTCATCGCGGGCTGGTAGTCGCCGTCGACCAGGTTGAATTCGATCTCCATGCCGGTCAGCGGGCGCTCGAAGTCGAATCGGGACTCCGACAGCATGGTCTCGAACACGTCCAGACAGTTCTGCACCTTGGTGCGGTAGGCCCGGCGGTGCTCACCGGTGAACTGCGTCCGCGCGACTTCGTCGCCCATGCGACATATTGTTCCCCAACCAACGCCTTGGACCTGGCGATTTGCCTGCGCGGCGTGCTGGACGATTTCAGCAGGAAGAACCCTGAAAAAAGGCTGAAAAAGATGGAACCAAATCCGGACTAGTGCCGTCGTATCTGTTCAGAAGCGCATTCTGACGATGAACCGCGAGGTGAACAGGGTTGAGTGGTAACTGTGTTCTCCGGACCCCGCGGCTTGCATTACCGTCACGTGCGCGCAGGACTGGTTCCTTGGGGAGGTATCTATGAGCGACATCATGAAGGCCAATGGTGCCGAGATGTCACGTCTGGCGACTCGGGTGGCAGGGCGCGCAAAAGATGCGCTCCCCGACGTTGATTTCGAAGCAGCGGCCAACGCGGTCGCCGGCACCGAGTTCGCCGAGGTGCTGCGGGCGGTCAGTGCGGCGCTCAAGCGCGCCGGAGGCGGTGCATCGGAACGCATCGAGGTCATCTCGAACTTTGTTCAGCGCAGCTCGGGTTCGTTGACGGGTCAGGACGCTGTCAACGGCAAGCAGGTGTCCAGGGCCGGGGAGGTCAGGCTGTGAGGCCGACGATTTCGCAGCTACGTGGTTGGGATATGGGCAACCTCGACGCGGCCGCAAAGGCCATCGAAGACGCCAGCAAGAATCTGGACCTGTCCATCGATGGTGTGGTCCGCGATCTCGATTCGGCGGAGTCGTACTGGAAGGGCAGCTCGTTCAAATCCGCATACAACCAGGCATCGAGTGAGCAGTCCTCGACCAACCGGCTCTCGTTCGCGATCACCAGCGTTGCCGACGCGGTCCGTGGCGGGCACTCTTCTCTGACCTCGGCGCGTGACCGGGTGATGGCGTTGGCGGACGAGGCCACCTCCAAGGGCCTGCAGGTTGCCGACGACGGCACCGTCACCGCGCCGGAGGGCAACAAAGATCTACAAGCAGAGGCCAGGCGGCTGACCGACGCGATTCGTCAGGCGCTCAAGTCGCTCGAAGAGGCCGATCGCACCTCATCGAACGATCTGCGTAAGGCATCGGCGAATGTCGATGAGGAACACCAGGCTGCCAATACCCAGCCCGCGGCGTTCGTCCCGTCGAGTGCCGGCGCGGGCGCGGCGAGTGGCGCCATGAACGGCGGTTTTGGCGGTGGCAGCGGGGGCGGCAGTGGAGGCGGCCACGGGGGTGGTTTTGGCAGCAGCGGTGGCAGTGGTGGCGGCCACGGCTCCGGAGGCGGCACACCTGACGGCACCTACTCCAATACCGGTGCTCCGGCGCTGCGGCCCTCCGGACCGTCCGTATTCATGAACTTGGACGCCGGACAGATGGAAGTCGCCCGGAAGATCGTCGAGGAGGGCCTGCGTCGCGGGCTGTCTCCTGAAGCCATCCAGATCGCGCTGGCGACCGCGCTGACGGAGTCTGGCCTGCGGAGTCTGGCGAATTCCTCGGTGCCCGACTCGATGATGTTCCCCAATGACGGTGTGGGACAGGACCACGACTCGGTTGGGCCGTTCCAGCAACGCCAAAGCTGGGGTGCCACAGCTGATTTGATGGATCCGACGAGGTCGGCCGGTAAGTTCTACGACCAGTTGGTGAAGGTGTCCGGCTGGCAGGATATGAGCGTTGCTCAAGCCGCGCAGTCGGTTCAGCGTTCCGCGTTCCCGGACGCCTACGCGAAGTACGAGGCGCAGGCGTCGCAGATTTTCCATCAAGTCTCCGGCAGATAGCCGTATTTGCGTTCGACTGACTGTGGTGCAATGTGGGCATGCCCACGCCACGGCGCACCCAGGAGGAACGCTCGGCGGCAATGCGGGCTCGGCTGCTTGAGGCGACCATCGACTGCCTCATCGAGTTCGGCTACTCCGGCACCACCACGGCCCGCATCGCGAATCGTGCAGGTGTCACCCGCGGTGCGCTGATCCATCACTTCCCGTCCAAGTCGGAGCTGATGGCGGAATCGGTCCGCCACCTCGCGTTCAAGCGCACGCAGGCGGTGCTCGAAGAACTGATGGCAATGGACCAGTCCGCCGACCCGATCGACCGGTACCTCGATGTGCTGTGGCGGATCCACCAGGGGCCAATGTTCATCGCGGTGGTGGAACTGCTCATCGCAGCGCGGACCGAGCCCGATCTGCGAGTACACCTGGACCAGTTCGAGAAGATGGTGCTGCACAATCTGTCGGCGCTCAACGTGCTTGACGATGATCACCCGAGCTCACCCAAGGACCGCCGCGATTTCGGTCTGCTCGCCATGGACATCATCCGCGGCGTCCTCCTCAGCAGCTTGACCTCCTCCCAGGAAACCCGCGACCGTCGCTGGTCCCGGGCAAAGCAGATGCTGGAGCTGCGACTTCGTGCGCCCCTGCCCAATCCGCAGAAACAAACTGTGCTGTAGGTAAACGCCTCAACCGTTGGATGACGGTTTGACGCGCGTTCACCGTGGCTATTGCTGGTCTCTATATGCGGTGATTGCAACGGTTAGGTGCCCACTTTTCGCTCTTACATTCAGGATGGAACGTATGTTACGTTGGCGATGCCCCCATTGAAGTGTGTGCAAAAGGAGCTTGGAAGATGCCACCTAAGGCCCCCGAGAAGGTTTATGTCATCGGCGTCGGGATGACGAAGTTCGAGAAACCCGGACGACGTGAAGGTTGGGACTACCCGGTCATGGCCAAGGAGTCGGGCACCAACGCGCTGACCGACGCCGGTATCGACTACGACAAGGTGGAGGCGGCCTATGTCGGGTACTGCGCGGGTGAATCCACCTCGGGTCAGCGCGCCGTCTACGAGCTCGGTATGACCGGCATCCCGGTCACAAACGTCAACAACAACTGTTCGACGGGTTCGACCGCGTTGTTCAATGCGGCGCAGGCGATCCGCGGTGGGCTCGCCGATGTCACTCTGGCGCTTGGGTTCGAGAAGATGCAGCCAGGCTCACTGGGCGCGACCTTCACCGATCGCGAGCAGCCGATGCAGCGCCACATAGAGGCGCTCGCCGGGTTGTTTGATTTCGCCTTCCCACCTGCACCCTGGATGTTTGGTGCGGCCGGGCGCGAGCACATGCAGAAGTACGGCACCACCGCCGAGCACTTCGCCAAGATCGGTTACAAGAACCACAAGCACTCGGTGAACAACCCGTACGCGCAGTTCCAGGAGGAGTACACCCTGGAGGACATTCTGAACGCCAAGATGATCTATGAGCCGTTGACCAAGCTGCAGTGCTCGCCGACCTCGGACGGCTCGGGTGCCGCCATCCTGGCCTCGGAGAGGTTCGTCGAGGCGAACGGGCTCGGCGACCGGGCAGTGGAGATCGTCGGCCAGGCAATGACCACCGACACCCCGGGAACCCTGGAATCCAAGTCGGCGATCACCCTGGTGGGGTTCGATATGGCCAAGCTTGCGGCGCAGAAAGTCTATGAGCAGGCCGGCATTTCGCCCGACGACGTCGATGTCATCGAGCTGCACGACTGCTTCTCTGCCAACGAGCTGATCACCTACGAGGCACTCGGACTGTGTGCCGAGGGTGAGGGCGGCAAGCTGATCGACAACGGCGACACCACCTACCGTGGCCGCTGGGTCGTCAACCCGTCGGGAGGCCTGATCTCCAAGGGGCACCCGTTGGGGGCCACCGGTTTGGCGCAGTGCGCCGAGCTGACCTGGCAGCTGCGCGGCGATGCCGATAAGCGTCAGGTGGCGAGCGCGGCCGAGAAGACCGGTGTGGCGCTGCAGCACAACCTCGGCCTCGGTGGCGCCTGCGTCATCACCGCTTATAAGCCGGCAAACCGCTGAAAGGGGTTGGCAAATAATGGCTGACACCAAGTACCCGTTCAACAACGAGGGCCTCGACCAGTGGGGTGCCGAGGAGACCATCGAGGTCGACAAGGAAAAGTTGATCGCCTACGCCGAGGCCACCAACGACCCGATCGAGGAGCATCGGAAGGGTGAGGTGGCGCCCCCGGTTTTCGCGGTGGTGCCGATCTTCCAGGCATTGGTGGGCACGACGATGAGCGTCGTTCCCTACCAATTGATCCCGCGAGTGGTGCATGGCGAGCAGTTCTTTCGCTTCACACGGCCGATCAAACCCGGTGACATCCTCAAGGCGCGATCGAAGATGATCGGTTACGAGGGCATGGAGAACGGCACCCGTGGGACGGTCTTTGCCGAAACACGAGATGCTGCAGGCGATCTGGTGAACGAGCAGTGGGTGACGTTCTTCTTCAGGAAGTACGACGTCGGCGAGACCCGTGGAGAGTTGGGTCCAAGCGCCGTGCTGGACGAGGCGGTTAAGGCCAACGCGCCCGCCGCGACGCTCACGCAGCATGTCGACGACGATCAGACATTCCGGTACGCACCTGCGGCCGGTGACCCGATGCCGATCCACCTCGATAACGATGCCGCGGTGGCAGCTGGGCTACCCGGCATCATCGCGCATGGCTTGTGCACCATGGCCTTTACCTCATGGGCGGCCCTGACCGAGCTGGCCGATTCGCGCACCGAGCGGCTCAAGGAGCTGGCAGTTCGGTTCGCCAAGCCGGTGCTGCCCGGTCAGGACATCACCACGAATTTCTGGACCAACGGTGCCGCAGGCACCTTCTCGTACGAAACAAATGTCGGCGAGGACCTTGTCATCAAAAACGGCCACGCGGCCGTCTCCTAGCTCGAAGGGAAGAAACATGGGACAACTTGACGGACGGGTAGCGGTCATCACCGGTGCCGGACGTGGCATCGGTCGTGAGCACGCGCTGCTTTTCGCCAAGGAGGGCGCGTCGGTGGTCGTCAACGACCTCGGCGGTGCCAATGACGGCAGCGGGTCGGACGCGGGACCGGCGCAGGAAGTGGTTGACGAGATCACTGCGGCCGGCGGCAAAGCCGTTGCCAACACCGATAACATCTCGACTTGGGCGGGTGCGTCCAACCTAGTCAGCCAGGCCGTCGAGACGTTCGGCACGCTGGATGCCGTCGTGAACAACGCGGGGATTCTGCGCGATGGTTTTGTCGCCGGGCTCGAGGAAGACCAGTGGGATTCGGTCATCCAGGTGCACCTCAAGGGCCACTTCTCGGTGCTGCGCCACGCAGCAGCGTATTGGAAGGCCCAGGCGAAGGCGGGCGCCGATGTCAAGGCCACCGTCGTCAACACCGCATCGGATTCCGGTGTGACACTGCCGAACCCGGGGCAGGGCAACTACGGTGCCGCCAAGGCGGCAATCGCGGCGCTGTCCTGTGTCGCAGCCGCCGAGCTGGAGCGGTACGGGGTCAAGGTGAATGCTATTGCGCCCGTTGCCCGTACCCGGCTCACCCTCGCCACCCCCGGTATGGGTGCGATCTTCGCGGCCCCGGTCGATGAGGGACAGTTCGATATGTTCAGTCCCGCCAACATCTCTCCGCTTGTTGCGTATTTGAGCACCGAGAAGAACCCGTGGACCGGGCAGGTCTTCAAGGTGACGGGCGGCTCTATCCAACGTCTCAAGGGATGGTCGGTGACCGAGACCGCCGAGACCGACGGCCCGTGGAGCATTGATCTGGTGCGCGAGAGCGTCGAACCCTGGAAGTGATGACGCGCGCGGAGGCGGGTCGCCGATCAGGCGGCCCGCCGCACCGGCTTGTCCCGGTGCCACCTGCTCCGCGGAGAATGATGCGCCGAGAATCCTTCGTTGGGGTGCGTTCCTAATCGGCCTTCGGGGTTATCGAGCTGGGTGAAGACCTCGAAATCCTCTGGAGACAAACTGAAGTCGAATATCTGTAGATTCTCGGCCAGTCTGTGAGGAGAGCAGGTTTTGGGGATCACCACATGACCGAGCTCAATGTGCCATCGCAAGATCAGCTGCGCGGTCGTCTTATTGTGCTTGGCTGCTAGCGTGGTCAGCAGAGAGTCTCCCGCGGTCCCGATGCCCTGAGCCAGCGGACTCCATGCCTCGGTCACAATCTCGCGCTCGGTGTTGAACTGCCGTAATTCTCGCTGCTGGAAGTACGGGTGCAGCTCTACCTGGTTGACCACGGGTAGCACACCGGTCTCGTCGACGATGGCGTGCACATGCTCGGGTTCGAAGTTGGACACACCGATGGCACGGATCGCGCCGGAGAGATAAAGCTGCACGATCTGCCGCCAAGCGGCCACATATTGCCCGTTATCTGGTGCGGGCCAATGGATTAGAAATAGGTCAACGTAACCGGTGCCGAGGGCATCGAGGCTCCGGGCGAAAGCATCCGCGACATCGCGGAAATCGTCTACCCATAGCTTCGTGGTGATGAAAATGTCTTCCCTGGGTACGTCGGAACGGGAGATGCCGAGACCGACGCCGCGTTCATTGCCGTACTTGGTGGCGGTGTCGATATGTCGGTATCCGGCTTCAATAGCCTGTCGGACAACAGTTTCCGCCTCATCATCGGGAATGGCGGCGACGCCGAGGCCGAGTTGGGGAATGTCGACACCGTTGTGGAAGCGAACTTGCGGAACAGTGCATGGTGGCACGAGGGACTCCAATCGCTCTGCGATTCATGGAGCAGCGGAATTGCCGGTACGCCACAGCCTTGTGACAGTTGAAACAGTACAACTGTCAGTTGATAAGCGCAGCTGTCACCGTGCTGCGTAATTGCTGTGAAGTAGCTGAAATCGCTGAATGGTAAGGGTTTTCGGCGAACCGCCTCATCCGCGATTTACAAGATCCTTACGCCGCTTGTTCCTATGCGGTGTTCCAATTCAACGTGTTGGTAACGGCCAGGCGCCAGTTCGCGAGCTCTGCGGCGCGCTGATCTGTCGGCATTCGCGGCGTCCATTGCCCCGCACGATGTCCGTGGCGGCGCAGCTCTTCCTTGTCCTTCCAGAAACCGACCGAAAGCCCCGCGGCATAGGCGGCGCCGAGGGACACCGTCTCGGGGACGGTGGTCCGCAGGATAGGAACATCGACTGCGTCCGCAAGGGTTTGCATGAGCAGGTTGTTGGCCGTCATGCCGCCGTCGACCTGCAGGCTGGCCAGTGAGACCCCGGCATCGACCTGCATGACGTCGACGACATCGTGCACCTGCCACGCGGTCGCCTCCAGCACGGCGCGCGCGAGATGGCCCTTGGTGACGTACGCCGTCAGTCCGGCAATGACACCGCGGGCGGCCGGTTCCCAATACGGGGCGAACATGCCGTAGAACGCGGGCACGATGTAGCAGCCCCCATTGTCGGGAACGCTGAGCGCCAGCGTTTCCACCTCGGAGGGAACATTGATCAACCCGAGCCCGTCGCGGAGCCACTGCACCAGTGAGCCGGTGGTGGCGATGGATCCCTCCAGCGCGTAGACCGGAGGTTCATCGCGGATTTGATAGCCCACCGTGGTGACCATCCCATTGCCGGAATGAACCGGTGTCGCACCGGTATTGAGCAGCACGAAGCCGCCGGTGCCGAGGGTGCATTTGCCCTCCCCGGGAAGGAAGCACGTATGTCCGAACAAGGCCGCCTGTTGGTCGCCGATCATGGCGCCAATCCGAATGCCCGGCACCGCTGTGGTCGTGTGGCCAAAATCGCCGACGCAGGAACGTATTTCGGGCAAAAGGGACCGGGGAACGTCCATGATGGATAACAGTTCCTCGCTCCACTGCAGAGTGTGTAGATCCATCAGCATGGTGCGGCTGGCATTGGTGACATCGGTGGCGTGCAGGCCGCCATCGACTCCGCCGGTCAGGTTCCATAGGACCCAGGTATCCATGGTTCCGAACATCAATTCGCCGGCTCGCGCTCTGGCCCTGAGGCTGGGGTCGGAGTCCAAGAGCCACCGGATTTTCGGGCCGGCGAAGTATGTCTCGAAGGAGAGTCCCGACAGCTCACGAACCCGGTCGCCATGGTCGGCGGCGAGCTGCTGCACCAGGATGTCGGTGCGGGTGTCGGTCCAGACTATCGAGCGTGCCACGGGCTGTCCGGTGGTCCGATCCCACAGCACGGTGGATTCACGCTGATTGGTGATGCCCAACGCGGCGATATCCGCAGGTGTGGCATCCGCTGCGAAGATTGCCTCCTCTGCAACGCGTTTGGTGGTCCGCCAGATCTCCATCGCGTCGTGCTCGACCCAGCCGGGGCGAGGATGGTGCTGGCGATGCTCGTATTGCGAGACCGAAACCAGCTGTCCGTCATGGTCGAACAGGATGCACCGGGTCGAGGTGGTGCCCTGGTCGATCGCCGCTACGTAGCGCGTCATCGGGGCAGCCGATATCCGAAATTGGCCGAGATCACCCGAGCCACACGGCTCACCTCATTCACCAAGCGGGGCCGCGGTACGAGCCGGGTATCGCATAGCCGGTCGGTGGGGCCGCTGACGCCGATCGCCGCGATGACCAGGCCGCCGCGAGCGCGGATCGGTGCCGCAATACCCGCATTGTCGATCCACAGCTCACCGACATCGCACGCCCACCCGGAGGTTCGCACCGCCGCCAGCTGACGTCTCAACTGTGGTGGGGTGCGGACGGTGCGATGGGTCATGGGCTCCAGTGGCTCGGCGAACACCGCATCGGCTGCGGCGGGGCGAAAGGCCAAGAGCACCTTGCCGAGTGCGCATGCATATGCGGGCCACCGGGCGCCAACGTCCACGGTATCGCGGGATGCGTTGGGCCCGAAGACATGATGAGCGATGACAGCTTCGGCGCCGTCCAGCACGGCGACGTGCACGGTTTCGGAGGAACGAGCCGCGAGAGAGTCCGCATAGTTGAGCGATTGCGCACGTATCGAATTGGCGCTGTGGGCCACGGGAGGCGCGGCGATCACGCCGGACTGGAAGTACCGGCTGGTGTTCGGATCTTGGCCGACGAACCCGACCTCGTACAGCGTGCGGATCAGTCCATGGGCGGTGGGCTTGGGCAGACCCAGCGCGCGCGCCACCTGACCGACCCCCAGCGGCTCGGGGCTGTCGGCCAGGACTCGCAGGATCGCAGCCGCTCGTTCGACCGCCTGCACAGAACCGGGCATCGGAACCCAGGCTAGCCAGTAACGATCAAGATCGTTCGACAATGCCGAATACCATCTCTTGTGACCCGCGACACCCACCCCTAGATTTGGTGAGATGAGGCACATGGGCCAGCTGGCTGCGGAGTTCGTCGGCACGCTGATCCTGATCCTGTTCGGCGTGGGTGTCGTCGCGCAGGTGGTCACGGCGGGGGACCAGGACTATGGCAACCACAACTCCATCGTCTGGGCCTGGGGCATCGGCGTCACATTGGGCATCTTCGCCGCGGCTCGTGTTTCTGGTGCGCATCTCAACCCGGCGGTCACCGTGGCGTTGGCGGCCTTCCGCGGGTTCCCATGGAAGCAGGTTCTCCCGTTCATCGCCGCCCAGACCACCGGGGCGTTCGTGGCGGCACTGCTGGTTCGGTGGAACTACGGCAGCGTGCTGGCGGCCGTGGATCCCGGACATACCGTTGCGACACAGGGTGTCTTCTCCACGCTTCCGGGTAACGGTGCGCTCGATGTCAGCCTGTGGGGCGGCCTGCGCGACCAGATCATCGGCACGGCCATCTTGCTGTTCCTGATCTTCGCCATCACGGACCGGCGCAATATCCGCATGTCCGAGAGCGCCACGCCGTTCGCGATTGGCGCGGTTGTCGTCGGATTGGGTATGGCGTGGGGGTCGATCGCCGGGTATGCCATCAACCCGGCACGCGATTTCGGTCCCCGGCTCGCGTCGTATCTCACCGGCTTCGATACGGCGTTCCTGGACCAGCACGGCGCACAGTACTGGTGGGTGCCGATCGTCGGTCCACTTATCGGTGGCCTTCTGGGCGCCGCGCTATACCGGTACCTGGTGGAACCTTTCCTGCCTGTAGACGACGATTTCGTAACCCAACCCCCTTCGCACACCGAGGAGTTCGCCAATGGCTGATTTCGTGGCATCGATCGATCAGGGCACGACGAGCACGCGTGCCATGATCTTCAACCACGCCGGAGAGGTGATGGGCCGCCATCAACTCGAACATCAGCAGATCCTGCCGCGGGCAGGCTGGGTGGAACACAACCCGGTGGAGATCTGGGAGCGCACCGCGTCCGTGTTGACTACCGCACTGAACTCCACGGGGCTCGGTGCCATCGACCTTGCGGCACTGGGTATTACCAACCAGCGCGAGACAACGCTGGTGTGGAACAAGCGCACCGGCCGCCCGTACTACAACGCCATCGTGTGGCAGGACACCCGTACCGACCGCATCGCCTCCGCATTGGACCGGGACGGCCGGGGAGATGTGATTCGACGCAAGGCGGGGTTGCCGCCGGCCACCTACTTCTCCGGCGGCAAGATCCAATGGATCCTCGAGAACATCGACGGGGTGCGCCGTGACGCGGAGAACGGCGAGGCGATCTTTGGAACCACCGACAGCTGGCTGTTGTGGAATTTGACCGGGGGAGTCGATGGCGGGGTGCATGTCACGGACGTCACCAACGCCAGCCGCACCATGTTGATGAATCTGGAGACCCTCGACTGGGATGAGGAACTTCTTGGTTTCTTCGGTGTGCCGCGGCAGATGCTGCCCGATATCCGGCCTTCATCATCACCGGAACCGTATGGCTTGACCCAGCTTTCGGGCCCCGCGCGGGGTGAGGTGCCGCTCACCGGCGATCTCGGGGACCAGCAGGCGGCCATGGTCGGTCAGGTATGTCTGGAGGCCGGCGAGGCGAAAAACACCTATGGCACCGGCAATTTCCTGCTGCTCAACACCGGCGAAGACCTGGTGCGTTCCAAGAATGGGCTGCTGACCACAGTCTGCTACCAGTTCGCCAACAACAAACCCGTATACGCACTGGAGGGTTCGATCGCGGTGACCGGATCAGCCGTGCAATGGCTGCGAGATCAGCTGGGAATCATCAGCGGCGCCGCCGAGAGCGAGGATTTGGCCCGGCAGGTACCGGACAGTGGCGGTATGTACTTCGTGCCCGCATTCTCGGGTCTGTTTGCACCGTATTGGCGTTCGGATGCACGCGGAGCCATTGTGGGGATGTCGCGGTTCAACACCAACGCGCATCTGGCGCGCGCGACGCTTGAGGCGATCTGCTATCAGAGCCGTGAGGTTGTCGAGGCGATGGAGGCCGACTCGGGTGTGCACCTTGAGGTGCTCAAGGTGGACGGCGGTATCACCGCCAACGAACTCTGTATGCAAATCCAGGCCGACACGCTCGGCGTCGACGTCGTCAAACCCGTTGTTGCCGAGACAACCGCGCTGGGTGCGGCATATGCGGCAGGGCTGGCCGTCGGTTTTTGGAAGGACGCCGACGACCTGCGACAGAACTGGCAGGAAGATAAGCGATGGAGCTCATCGATCACGGAACAGCAGCGTGCCGAGGGGTTCACGGGCTGGAAAAAGGCTGTACAGCGCACACTGGATTGGGTTGACGTCTCATGAGTTCGAAAACGGAACCGTTGAGCCCGACGGGTCGAGCGGCAGCATTGGCCCGGTTGGAGGCCGACGAGCTGGATATTCTCGTCATCGGCGGCGGAGTCACTGGTTCAGGAATTGCACTTGACGCGGTAACACGCGGATTGACAACCGGTTTGGTAGAAGCACGGGACTATGCGGCCGGTACCTCGAGCCGCTCCTCGAAGCTGTTCCACGGTGGACTGCGGTATCTCGAACAGTTCAACTTCTCGCTGGTGTTCGAGGCGCTGCGCGAGCGCCAGCTGGTGCTCAAGACGCTGGCACCGCATTTGGCCCGGCCGGTTCCGTTCCTGTATCCGCTCTCGGCGCCGGTGATCGACAGGGTGTATGCCGGGTTGGGCATTGGGGTGTACGACATCATGGGTGCCGGCCGCGGCGTGCCGTCACACATGCGGCACCTGGGGCGGCACAAGACGATTGAGGCATTTCCGTCGGTCAACCGCACGAATGTCCGGGGTGCGATCAAGTTTTACGAGGGACAGGTGGACGATGCACGTCACACTATGACGCTGGCGCGGACAGCTGCCCGATACGGGGCGCTGTGTGCGACGAGTACCCGCGTGATCGGATTTCTGCGCGAGCGCGATGAGGTTGTCGGTGTTCGGGTACGCGACCTGGAGAGCGGTCGTGAGTTCGAGGTCCGTGCCCGGCAGACCATCAACGCGGCCGGCGTATGGACCGACGAGATTCAGCAAATGGTCGGTGGTCGAGGGCAATTCAATGTGCGTGCCTCCAAAGGTGTGCACATCCTGGTGCCCAGGGCGCGGATCAACTCCTCGGCGGGCATCATCACCCGTACCGAGAAGAGTCTGCTGTTCGTCATCCCGTGGGGCAGTCACTGGATCATCGGAACCACCGACACCGACTGGGATCTGGACCTGGCACACCCGGCGGCCAGTCAGTCCGATATCGACTATCTACTGGAGCAGGCGAATGCGCTGTTGGCCGATCCGCTGGATCGCGATGACGTAGTAGGTGTGTATGCCGGTCTGCGGCCACTACTTTCGGGTGAGTCGGACTCCACAAGCAAGCTCTCGCGGGAACACGCGGTGGCCAGCCCGGTGAAGGGACTCACCATGATCGCGGGTGGTAAGTACACCACCTACCGTGTCATGGCCAAGGATGCGGTCGACCATGCCGTGCATGGTCTGGAGCGGTTGGTGCCGGCGTCCATCACCGAACGGGTGCCATTGGTGGGGGCTGAAGGTTATGGCGCGCTGTGGAATGCGCGTGAGCGGGTGGCCGCCCGTACCGGTCTGCGGGTGAACACCGTCGAGCATCTGCTCGGCCGATACGGGTCGATGATCGACGAGGTGCTGGGACTTATCGACGATGACCCGAAGCTGGGCATGCCGATGGATGGCGCGCCGTCATACCTGAAGGCGGAAATCGTCTACGCCGCCAGCCATGAGGGTGCTCTGCATCTCGACGATCTACTCGCCCGGCGGACACGGATCGCGATCGAGACCTGGGATCGTGGCGATGCTGCGGCCCGGGAAGCCGCCGAATTGGTGGCTCCGGTGCTCGGCTGGGACGCTGCCGATATCGATCGCGAGGTCGAGCATTATCAGAAACGCGTTGCCGCCGAGCGTGAATCGCAACGCGCGCCCGATGATAGAACGGCCGACGCAGCCCGCCTCGGCGCACCCGATGTACGGGGTGCCGTGACGGGCCGCGTGGTGGGACCTTAGGAAGGTCTCACTCGGTTTCGCCGAGGATGCCGTAGATCTGCTTGCGGGCAGAGTTCACGATCTCGATGATCCGCTGCTGTTGTTCGGGTGAGGCGGCGTGTGCCGATTGCGCGACTGCGCCCATCAGCTGGCCGAGTGCCGAACGCAGGTCGAGTACCGACGGGTCGGCGTCTTCGTTGATCTTGTCCCAGGGCGGGGTATCGACCTTCTCGGCGGTCGATTTACCTTCCTCGGTGAGCTCGAACTGCTTGCGGCTGCCGCTGCCCTCGGTCTCGGTGATGAGGCCCTCGTCGACGAGCAGTTGCAATGTCGGATAGACCGAACCAGGGCTCGGACGCCAGATGTTGTTACTGCGCTCCGCGATCTCACGGATCATCTCGTAGCCGTGCATCGGACGCTCGATTAGCAGCGCCAGGATGGCGGCCCGGACGTCGCCGCGCTGGCCACGTCCTCGTCCGCGTCCCCGCGGCTGGTCACCGAAGCCAAACCCGGGACCGAATCCGGGACCGAGGCCCCGACCGAAGGGCCCGAAACCGGGACCGAATCCGCCGCGCATGAACGCGCCCGGTCCGCTGTGGCCGGCCCAGGCCCGCTCGTGGGATTCGCCGTGCGGATCGCATTCATGTTGACGGCCACCGTGGCGACGGCCTCGTGAGCCTGGTCCGCGACGTGTGGGGTCGAATCCGAATCCAAATCCAAATGGTGTGTCGGGCCGGAACTGTTCGGCCCTTTCCTCGTGGGAAGTCATGCGTATCTCCTTGTGCTTGGGGGAGGCGGTAGCGCCTCTCGATAGATAACGATATATCGGAACCGATCGAGATGCAACGAAAACTTTCGGTGACGATTCGGAGCCATTGAGAGGAACCGTCCAGGCAGGCGCCGTAGGGTGGCCGCCATGACGGTGAAGTGGCTGGATGAACCCGAGGACCATGACTACGCAGCGGCGGCTGACTACCTGACGCTCGTCGGTGAGACCGATGTGGTGAAGCGGACCGTGAAGGCGCTGCGCAATGCGACGCTGGAGTGCCGCAAGGCCAAGGACATCCTGCGGGCGGCTCACTTGGACATGCTGCCCAAGACCAATGCCCATGTGGCCCGCGACCTTGCGAAGATCGCCAAGGACAAGGCGCTGTCCCCGATCTTGCTGGTGCGTGGGGACGCGCGTTCCGGGGCGCGGCTGGAAATCGCGGACGGTTACCACCGGGTCTGCGCTAGCTATATATCCGACGAAAACACCGATATTCCCTGCCATCTGGTCTCTTGGCAGTAACTCCATGAGTGGCTTCGGTTTCCCGACCCTGGCAATCATCGTCCTGGTCGGACTGGTCGGACCGCTGCTGGCGCTCAATACGCGGCTGCGGATTCCCGTGGTCATCGGCGAATTGATCGCCGGAATCGTCATTGGCCGCACCGGATTCGGCTGGATCGACGCCTTCGATCCGACATTCAAGATGTTCGCCGACGTCGGGTTCGCTCTGGTCATGTTCGTCGCAGGCACGCATGTACCGGTACGCGATAAGACGATGGTGGCCGCGCTGCCCAGGGCGGCGCTGCGCGCCATCGCGGTCGGTGTGGTTGCCGCGGTGCTGGGTGTGCTGCTGGCCAACGCCTTCCACACCGGGCATGCCCCGCTATACGCGGTGCTCATCGCTTCCTCGTCGGCGGCGTTGGTGCTGCCGGTCATCGACTCGCTGGGTCTCGAAGGCCCCAAGGTGCTGAGTGCCACCGCTCAGGTGGCCATCGCCGATACCGCGTCGATTGTCTTGCTACCCCTGGTTATCGACCTCAAGCACGCACCCCGCGCGGCGGTGGGTGCGATCGCCGTGGCGGCATGCGCGGGCATTCTCTTCGTGATCCTGCGGGCACTCGATCAGGCCGGACAACTCGACCGGTTCCACCGTTATTCGAAACAGCGCCGCGTGGCAATGGAGTTACGGATCAGCCTGGCCATCGTCTTCGGGCTCGCAGCGCTGGCCGTGGAGACCCACGTGTCGATCATGCTGGCCGGGTTCGCATTGGGGCTTGTCGTCGCAGGTGTCGGGGAGCCGCGTCGGCTGGCCAAGCAGCTTTTCGGATTTACCGAGGGGTTCTTTTCCCCACTGTTCTTCGTGTGGTTGGGGGCGTCGCTGCATGTGCGCGAGCTCGGTGAGAACCCCAAGCTCATCCTGCTCGGTGTGGGCCTGGGTGCCGCGGCCGTCCTCGCTCATATGGTCAGTCGCTTCTTCGGTCAACCGCTGTCGCTCGGTGCGCTGGCAGCGGCTCAGCTCGGGGTGCCCATCGCGGCGGCGGCGATCGGCGAGCAGCAGCAGTCACTCATCCACGGCGAGGCCTCGGCACTTATCCTCGGCGCCCTGGTCACCATCGTCGCGGCGACCATAGGTGGTTCGCTCTATGCGAAGAAATCCGCTGGGGGTCAGCCAGGTGTAGCGAAACCCGAAGTATCCCGGGGAGACTCAGGAGGTTCAGGGACGGTCGGCGGTGCCGGCGCCCAACCGGGCGAGGGTGCGGGGAACGGCGTCGGCGGATAAGCCGGCCGCATCTGCTCCAATGCGCGGCGGTGGCGTTCCGCCAGCACCGCGGCGAGCATGAACTGCGGGGGAGTGCCCGGCGGTGGTGGCGGCGCGATGCTGGCGAGTACATCGGTGGAGATCTGATAGAGCATCTGATCGCGGGTGTGTGGTGACAACTGCTGTGCACGATTGAGGAACTGGCGAGCCAGATTGGCCTGATCGGTGGTGAGCCCGGACAGTTGCAGTGTCTGTGCCCAGGAGGCCAGCTGCGGTGGCATCACCGGTGGCGGAGGGAGTTTGGGACCCCGCTCGCTGATCACCATGGTGCCCGCGAAGATGTCGCCGAGGCGTTTTCCCTTGGCTGACACCAGACTGCTGATCACGGCGGGCGCCCCCATGAACATGTAGATCTCCACGACTGCCGACAGCGCGCGGATGATGGCCTGCCGCAGGCGTTCTGGGCCACCATCCTCGGATACCACGCGCAATCCCATGGCCATCTTGCCGAGGGATCTTCCCCGGGTGGACATCTCGAAAATGACGGGATAGCCAACCAATGCCAGTACCCCGTAGGCGATGCTTAGCGCCGCCGCCAGTGCCTCGTCAAACTGCGACAGTGAGAGTGCCACAACGAAGATGCCCGCGTACAGCACGATCATCTGGACGAAGATGTCGATGAACGCGGACACGACCCGTACCGGCAGCTGAGCCACCTTGACGTCCAGGACGACCGCGTCACCTGTCACCAACTCCGACATGGCTCGAACCCTACCTTCGGTCTTCGCGCAAGCGGCTCATCCATCTAGTATTTGCCAGATGGACGTGGACGCATTCGTCGCCACCCACCGGGGGACGTGGGACCGGCTGGACGAGCTGCTCAAGCGCAGGCGGCGCCTGAACGGGTCAGAGATCGATGAGCTGGTCGAGCTGTATCAGAAGGTGTCGACACATCTGTCCACCGTGCGATCGGCGTCGGGGGATCCGGCTCTGGTTGGGCGGCTGTCGACCGTGGTTGCCCGGGCGCGATCCGCGGTGACTGGTGAGAGTGCCCCGCTGTGGCGCCACTTCATCCGTTTCTGGACGGTGTCCTTTCCGGTGGTCGCTTACCGCAGCTGGCGTTGGTGGCTCGGCGCGGCGGTCGGGTCGATGGTGGTGGCGGTAGCCGTCGGTATCTGGGTGGTGCATTCACCCGAGCTGCAGTCGGTCATCGGGACTCCTGACGAGATCAAGCAGCTCGTCAACGAGGACTTCGAGAATTACTACAGCGAGCACCCGGCGGCCTCGTTTGCGCTGCAGGTGTGGCTCAACAACTCATGGGTGGCGGCGCAATGCGTCATCTTCGCGGTGCTGCTGGGCATCCCGATCCCGTACGTATTGTTCATGAACGCGGCGAATGTGGGCCTGGCCGGTGGGTTGATGGTGGCCGCGGGCCGCGGAGACGTGTTCTTCGGCCTGATCCTGCCGCACGGCCTGCTGGAACTCACCGCCGTCTTCCTTGCTGCGGCGGCCGGAATGCGCTTGGGGTGGAAGGTGATTGATCCCGGCGACCGGCCACGCGGACAGGTGCTTGCCGAACAGGGTCGTGCCGTCATGTCCGTGGCGGGAGGGCTGGTCGCGGTGCTACTGGTGAGCGGTCTCATCGAGGCGTTGGTCACCCCGTCGTCGTTACCGACGTTCGCGCGCATCGGAATCGGCGTAACCACGGAGGCACTGTTCTTGGCGTATATCGTGATCCTCGGGCGACGGGGAGTGGCCGCCAACGAAACCGGCGATATCGAGAACGCTCCGGACTACGCGCCGGCTTCCTAGTGCCACAGGCCTCCTGAGCCCTACAGGCGGCCGGACGCTTTCAATGCCAGATACCGGTCGGCAAGCGCCGGGGCGATCTCGTCGGGCGGAGCATCGACAACCTCGACCCCCTGGCGGCGTAACAGCGTGACGATACGGCGGCGTTCCCCTCGGGTTCGTTCCGCGGCTGCAGCGTCGTAAACCTGCTCGACGTCGAATGACCGTATTTCCCCCGGTCCCGTGCTGCTCCCGGGTCTCACCATGTCCTCGACGCGGGGATCGCTGACGGCGGCCACCAGCAGATGGTGATGACTGGTCAGCTGAGGAAGCAGCGGCAGGAGGCCCTCCTCCAGTGCCGTCGGGTTCAGATCGGTGAGGAGCACGATTAGGGAACGATGACGGGACCTGCGGCGGATGGTCGCCACGAGATCGCGTGCATCGGACTCGATGAGTGAGGGCTCCAGGGGCGCCATCGCATTGACCACTAGCTGAAGTAGCTCGTTGCGCGATGCGCCCGATACCTGGGAGCGCACGGTGCGGTCGTGGGCCAGGAAGTCCACGCGGTCACCGGCGCGAGATGCCAATGCCACCAACAGCAATGCGGCGTCCATCGACCAGTCCAGCCGCGGCCAGCCGGACGGATCGCCCGATGTGGGATCGACCCCGATACGCCCCGCCGACGTGCGGCCGGTGTCCAGGACGACGAGAATCCGGCGGTCACGTTCGGGGCGCCAGGTGCGAACCACCACATCGTTGCGCCGCGCCGACGCGCGCCAGTCGATGGACCGAACATCGTCGCCGACGACATATTCACGCAGAGAGTCGAATTCGGTACCTTGGCCGCGGATCAGAACCGGGATGGCGCCCTCGAGCTCGCGCAGCTTGGCCAGTCTGGATGGCAGATGCTTGCGGCTCAGGAAGGGGGGCAGCACCCGTAGCTGCCATGACACGTCATGGCGTCCCTGTCGTCCGGCCATCCCCAGTGGTCCGACCGTGCGTACCGTGACCGTCGCGGGTCTGTGGTCGCCACGTCGTAGCGGACGCAGCGCGGTGACGACCCGGGCACGTTCGCCGGTACGCAGATTCAACGGGTGTGCGCGCGGCGTGGCACGCATGCTCGGTGCCCAACTGTCGCGGACCCAACCGCGGACCCGGCGGCCAGGATTCTGGATCTTCAGCGCGATATCCGCGGATTCGCCGAGCCGGATGGAGTCAGGCCCCGACCGAGTGAAGGTGAGCCGGCGTGGACTGGCAGCGGCGAGGATATCGATGACAACCAACGCCACCAGCGCCAGCAGTAAGAACCAGAACAATCGAACCGGCCACGGCGACACCAGAATCAGCAGCGCACCCAGCAGCGCCACCAATCCCGAGCGTCCGGTGAGAATCACTACCGCGGCACCGGAACCGTGACGAGGATGCCGTCTAGAACACGGTCGGCGGTAGCGCCTTCCAGCTCTGCCTCCGGGCGCAATCCGATGCGATGCCGCAGGGTCGGTCGGGCCATTGCCTTGACGTCGTCAGGGGTGACGTAGTTGCGGCCGGAAAGCCACGCCCATGCGCGTGACGTCGCCAGCAGTGCCGTCGCCGCGCGGGGCGATGCACCGAGCTGCAACGACGGCGACTGGCGGGTGGCACGGATGACGTCGACCACATAGGCGAGTACCTCGGGGGCTATCAGCACTTGGCCCACCGCGGCACGGCCCGCCTCCAGATCTGCGGCCGAGGCCACCGGCCTCACATGCGACAGGTTCCGTGGATCGAAGCCTTGTGCGTGCCGCTCCAGGATGGCGATCTCTTGATCCCTTTCCGGCAGGGACACATTGAGCTTCATCAGGAATCGGTCGAGCTGCGCCTCGGGCAGCTGGTAGGTGCCCTCATACTCGATAGGGTTCTGGGTCGCGGCCACGATGAACGGATCCGGCAGTGGGCGCGCAGTGCCGTCGACGGTCACCTGACGTTCCTCCATGGCCTCCAGCAGTGCCGCCTGGGTTTTCGGCGGCGTGCGGTTGATCTCATCGGCCAGAAGCAGATTCGTGAACACGGGACCGGCGCGGAACTCGAATGCCGCGGTGCGCGCGTCGTAGACCAGCGACCCAGTCACATCGCCGGGCATGAGGTCGGGGGTGAACTGCACACGTTTGAAATCGAGGGACAGCGCTGCCGAGAGTGTGCGAACCAAAAGGGTTTTCGCAACACCGGGCACGCCTTCCAGGAGCACGTGTCCGCGGCACAACAGCGCGACGACTAGACCGCTGACCACCGAGTCCTGTCCGACGACCACGGTGGCGATTTGCTGACGCAATGCGGCGAGGGCGTTGCGTGCGGTGTCCTCGGAATCTCCGGTGGAAGTTGCGTGTGTCACGAGTCGCGGACCTGCCTTTCGATAATGTCGAGCTGCTGGACGAGTGCGGTGAGCTGTTGGTCGTCCGACGGGACGGGACCGAACAGCACATGGTGAATCTCCGTGGGATTGCGGCCGATTCGTTGCGAAATGGTGTTGGTGACGACCTGCGGTGACTCGTCGACCGGGAGACCTAGGCAGTGCACGACTCGGTACCGCGCCGCTTCGCGCAGGGATTCGGAGGCGAGGTCTCGAGCGCGGCGCGACCGGTACAGTCGTCCGCGCCCCTCCGTGGTTTCGGACGCCCGCACGACCACCGGAAGCTTCTCGGCGACAACGGGACCCAGACGACGGCCTCGCCATATGGCCAGCAGCAACACGACGATGCACAACTGCCAGACAGCCATACTGACTTGGTCGGGAATCAGGTCCCCCATGGATTTCGGTTGGGCGCTGCTTCCCACCTTGGGTTTTTCGGGCACATACCAGACCAGGTGGGTGGATCGCCCTGCCAGATTCATGGCCAGAGCCGCATTCCCCTGTTTGGCCAGTTGCAGGTTGGTCAGCGGGGTCTCATCGCTCAGCACAGTGATGGTCCGGTTGCCATCTTGATATCGCACCAGCGTGCCCCCGTAGCAGCTGGTTTGGCCCGGGCCGGGGTTGGTGAAGGTGTATGTGGGGCCGATGAATGTCTGAATCGCACCGGCTTGCCGGGCTTCCCGTAGATCACAGTTCGGTTCGACGATCTCGTCGCCTTGATACGAGGTGATGCGTACCTGCGAGGCCAGCCGCTCTCGGGTGTCGGAATAGGGCGTCAGCAGCAGGCGATCTCCCGGAAGCTCGGCGAGGGCATCCAGTATCTCGTCGGAGATGTTCCCGTTGTCCAGCACCATAAGTTGGCTGGCGGGGCGCGTGGCCGCGCGGACCTCGTCAATGGTGGTGGCGCGTGTGACGGTGACTCCGCGGTCGTGAAGCAGTTGGGCAAGCGCGTGCCCGCCGCGCTGTGTGACGGCCTCCGGGTCGAGATAACCCTCGGGCCGAGGCGATTTGGTGACGAGTAGGGCGGTGACGACGATGCCGGCCAACGCGGCCAATATCCACGCCCAGGTCCGCCAGCGGTCTCGGAGGCGCGGTGATGTCGCGGTGCTGGTGGTCACCGCACCGTCTCCCAACCTGTCGTCCTCACGCCGGGTTCCGCGGATGTCTCGAGGATCGGAGCGTCGCGGATGCGGTCGTCCAGGTCGGCGATCTTGCGGTACGACTGCTCGGTACCCGGTCGATCGCCGTAGCTCACGTCGTTGAAGACTTCCGCACTCGACCGGAATTCCTGTGTAAGCGAAGGTAGTTCACGCCCCGCAGCGGCGGCGAGCTCATTGGCGGTCCGCCCCGGCACCGGAGTAAGAATCGTGCATTCTTCGAGCTGACGTGCCACGGCACGCAACCGGTGCCGAATGGCTGAGGACCAATCACCCTGGGATGCAGCAAGTTCCGCGGCTGCGCGGTGCTCTGCCGCGGTGAGCTCGCCAGATTCGAAGAGGCCGAAATCGGCACCCTTGGTCCGGACCGACCTGCGGGCGATGCGGACCAGCAGCACCACGGCGGCGATCACGATGAGTGTGGTCATCAGGATGGTGAACCAGCCGCCGGGAAGCTCGCTGGCCCGGAACTCCAAGTAGTCCAGGTGCTCAATGATCCAATTGATCAGACGGTCGGGCGGCGAGAGATGTTCGTAGATCGGTTTGGCGAGTTCACGTTGGGCCGCCTCGGCCGCCGCTTCACGGTCGATGTCGACGGCCGCCATTACACCTGGACCGGGGGATATGCGGGCAGCCACAAGGCATCGGGATCGATGCCCGGCTGTCCGAGGCGTTCCCGTGTTCTGGTCTCGGTCTGCAGGACCAGATCGAATGCCTCGGTGCGCATCCGCTGATCGGTATAGAGCAGCACGTTCACTGCGGCGTTGAACGGGAGCGTGATGATCTGAGCGATGATGACGCCGACAGTTGTTAGCGCCAGGCCCATGATCATCGTCGTACTGCTGGTGTGCGAGGTGCCCATGCCCATGGCGACCTGTCCGGCAATGCTGAAGGGCATTCCCAGGATGCCTGCCACGATGCCGACGATGATTGATGTGAGCAACAGGATGCCCAGTAGGCGCCAGTAGCCCTTACGCACCAACGACATCGACCGGATCAGTGCGCCGAAGACGTTCTGGCGCTCCAGGATCAGCACCGGTGAGGCGAGGGCGAACACGGGGATCAGATAGAAGTACAGCGCCAGGACGCCGAACCCGAGTGCGAGGCCGGCCGGTACCGCCCCTAGTGGGCCGACGGTGAGTGCAAGCCCGACGACGCCGGCGATGCCGACCGCGAGGGGCAGGGCCAGTAGTAGGCCCGAGACGAATGCCAGCCCGATGAGGGCCCATATGCGTGGTTTGGCACGCTGCCATGCTGCCGCGGGGGTGGTGTGTTCGCCGAAAACCGAGCGCCCGACGGTGACCGTCAGCATGCCGCTGAGCACGATGGTGACCAGCATGGTGATCACGTAGCCGATGAATGCCCCGCCGAAGTATCCGATCCCGAATGCGGCGGCAAATGCGTCGTCACGGTTCGCGTCGAAGCCGGCGGCACCGCCGAGCAGCCCGACGATGGGGCCTGCCTGCAACGCGAAGGTCAACAGCTGGCTGAGGACGACGACGAATGCTGTGAGGCCGATGGTTGCCTTGGGGTTGGCCCGGATGGCGGCGACCGCTCCATTGTACAGGGCGGACAGGTCCAGGGGCCGCAACGGGATGACACCCGGCTTCAACGCGGGGGGTTCGGGCCGCACCCAGTAAGGCACGGGGGCCGGACTCGGGTAACCGGGAGGCGGGGATGGGTAGCCACCTCCCGGCGATGGGTAGCCGTACGCCGGTGGAGAGGGATAGCCATAGCCGGGGGGAGGGTAGGCCGGCGGGGGTCCCGGGGGTAGCGGAAACGGGCTGACGCCCCCCTCGTCGTTGCTCATTTCTCCATTTTGGCGGTTGGGGAGGTTTCTGGCAATTGCCTTCCGATTTACATGTCAGTGTCCTTGACATATGTCAAGCGGATTGACATTCTGAAGGTATGACTGAGAACATCGCTACAGAGGAATTCGATCTCGCGTTTGAGGCCGCGTATCGCGGCGAGCGTCCCGACGGGTTGGGTGTCCGGCCGCCGTGGAGCATCGGTGAACCGCAGCCCGAGATCGCGACGCTGATTGCGGAGGGCAAGGTGCGCGGTGAGGTGCTCGACGCCGGTTGTGGCGAGGCGGCGACCTCGCTGTATCTCGCGGAGGTGGGGCACACCACCGTCGGGCTCGACTCCGCACCCAAGGCCATCGAGTTGGCGAAAGGCTATGCGGCCGAACGCGGCCTGACGAATGCCAGTTTCGCGGTTGCCGATATCTCGGCGTTCACCGGGTATGACGGGCGCTTTGACACCATTATCGATTCAACGCTGTTCCACTCGATGCCCGCCGAACTGCGCGAGGGCTACCAGCGTTCGATCGTCCGGGCCGCCGCGCCAGGGGCGCGGTACTACGTCCTGGTCTTCGATCGCGCCGCGTTCCCGGCGGAATCGCCCGTCAACGCCGTGACCGAAAACGAACTGCGGGACGTGGTTTCGAAATACTGGGCCATTGATGAGATCCGCCCGGCGAAGATCTACGGGAACTTCCGCGGATTCGAACCGGGCGTGGCGCAGGGCTTCGCCAAGCATCAGGTCGAGCCCGACGGCCGGTCATCGGTTGCGGCGTGGTTGCTTTCGGCGCACCTGGGGTAGACCTTGGGCGCTCGTCACCACCCCCTGTCCCGGACGAACCGCTCGGGGTGGTGATAGTCATTGGTGCGGGACTGGCCCGTGTCCAGGTGCGGCGGCGGAATCCACTCGGTGAATCCATTGCTGCGACGTTTTCGGGTGATCCAGCCCTGTTGAAGCAGCCGATGGTGCGGGCCGCACGCGAAGGTGAGGTTGTCGATGTCGGTGGGTCCGTCGCCGCACCATTCGTCGACGTGATGCACCTGGCAGAGATACCCGGGCACCGTGCAGCCCGGCGCCGAGCAACCGCGATCCTTGGCGTGCAAGACGATTCGCTGATCGGGGGTGGCGATCCGTTTGGAACGTCCCAGGTACAGCGGGCGTGCGCCAGCGTCATCGAACACCGCGAGATAGTGGTGCGCATGTGCAGCCATGCGGATTAGGTCGGGGATGGGCAGCAGGTTGCCGCCACCCAATACCGCACGGCCGGAGGCGCTCTGCAGTTCCTTCAACGTCGTCGAGACCACCACGGTGACAGGCAGTCCATGGTGGGAGCCCAGTCCACCCGAAGCCAGGGTGCTACGCAGGCAGGCTCGCAGTGCATCGTGGTTGCGCTGGGGAGTGGTTCGGGTGTCGCGCTCCGCAGCAGCCGGGTCGGGCGCATCCCCTGTGCCGGGAGATTCGTCGGCGGGGTTACACATGCCCGGTGCCGCCAACTTGCTGAGTACCGCATCGAGGTAGGCCCGGGTTTCCGGATCCAGCAGGCCGCTGACGGGGCTCATGCCGTCGGCTCCTTGGCGTCCGATCGATATCCCGCGCCTGCGGGCACGGTCCACGTCGGAGAATCGGCCATCGGGATTGATCAGAGCCGCGATCCGATCGGCGCCGCCCCGGAGTTGTTCGGGGCCAAACTCGGTTCCCATCGATGCCAGGCGCTCCTCCGCGACTGCGCGGGTATCGGCGTCGACAGCGTCGGGCAACACGTCGAAGAACCTGCGGATGATCCGCACGTGCTCGTCGCCGAGACGGCCTTCTCGCAAGGCGAGCGCGGTGTGCGGAAGTTGGGGCTCCAGCGGCTCGCCGGTGATTGCGCGCCGCGGGCCGAGATGCGCGGCGTCGGCCAGGCGGCGGCGGGCGGCAGCGGTGCTAATCGACAGGCGCCGCGCCACTACGTCGGCGAATGATGTGCCGCCCAGCTCGACCGGCGACCCGCGTGCGACGAGCCGGGCCAGCAGAGTATGCGAGGCGGCAGTGGCCCGGCGCTCCGCAATCTCTAATTGTGCCAGGGCCGAGAGCAAGTCGGGACTGTTGAGCTCGTCAAACGACGACTCGGCCACCGCTGCGGCGGCCGACGTCAGGTCGTCGATCAAACTCATGCCTGAAGGCTATTGACGACAACTGACAATCAGAAGGGGTTATCCACAACCCCGTGGCCATCCACAATCTCGACGAAGCCGCTTGTCAGACGTTAGAAGTCGCGGTAGTCGCGTACCGGCATCCGGGACCCGCGCCGCACTGGTTTCGGGGCCACGAGTTCGATGAGCCGAATGACGCGATAGCGTTGCCCGGCATAGGGTTCCAGAAGTTCCAGCATCCCGGCATCGTCGACCTTCTGGCCCGTCAACGCGAGCCCCACGTGGCCGGCAATGTGGTAGTCGCCAACGGGGACGGCATCAGGATCGCCGAGGGCGCGTATTCGCACCTCCGCCTCGGTCCACGGTCCGATGCCAGGGATTGCGGTCAGGTGCTCTGGTTTGGTTTCTATGTCGGCATGGGCAGCGGTGCGGATGGTGCGCATGCGGACGGGTTCGGCGCCGGATTTGTGCCACTCCCAGGAAGGGATGTCGAGCCATTCCCGTTGGGCCGGTGGAATCTTGGTCTCGTTGAGGTCGGTGCCGAAATGGTTGAGGAGATACCGCCAGGCGCGCCAGGCCTCGGCGCCGGGCACCTTTTGTTCCAGCACGGCCGGGACGAGGGCTTCCCAGACTCGATCGGTGGCGCCCAGTCGTACGCCTGAGGCGCCTTGGATAAGTCTCGTGACGGCATCGTGTTTAGGGGCGAGTGCTTCGGGTTCGTCGTCGGCGCCGAGCAGGCGCGGAAGGTGATCGAGCAGCCATTCGGCGCCATCGTCCCAGGCCTTGGCCTGAACGGTCTTGTTGATGCGTGAAATCGTCAGCACCCCAGGGCCATCCGGGGTATGCGAGCCGCGGGTAATGGCTCCGCCCGGGGACACCCGGTAGGCAGGATCACTCGATCCGCGGCGGTGGATGCCGAGGGTTCGCCGAATATCCAACGGCCACGGTGGAATCCACTCGCGGATAAGTGGTGCTGCTACGCCCCCGGGCAGAACTTCCAGCCGCCGGTCTCCTTCTTGAATTCGATGTCGTGTTTGCCCTTGGCATCGGTGATGTGAATGACGGCGGTATCGCCGTCGATATCGAGGCCGGTGATTTTCGAGGGGCCGTTATCCGACTTGGTCAACGAGCTGAGGTCGGGTGCCTTGCCGCTGCCGGCGATGTCTTTGAACGCTTCGCGGTACTTGGCGCAGAAGAAGGTGAGCAACTTCTTGAAGTCATTGGCCTTGGAGGCTTCCGCCATACCGGCGATGGTCTGCTTGATTGCCTTGATGTCCTGCTCGTTGCCGCCGCCGGAGGAGCGTGGTGCATCGATGATCTTGTCGGCGGCCGCCGTTGTCCGCTCGGCGCTGGAGTTGGTCGTCACGAGGCCGAGGACCAGCAGTGCAACCAGGAAGAGGCCGATCGACCCGCCGACGAGTGCCAGCGCCTTCTGCTGCGGAGACATGGGGGGCCGGGGTGGTTTCGGCGTGTAGCCGGGTGGTGGGCCGTACTGGCCGGGCTGTGGGTATCCGGGGAACTGCTGGGGCTGGTATTGGCCCTGGGGGTACTGCGGTTGCGTCATCTGTGTGTCTGTCCTAGCGCGGCTGCGGTCATGGCGTTCTATGCCAGTGTGCCGGATGGAGAGGCGAGAGTGGGGCCATGCTGCCCGGGCGTTTACCGAGGGGTGGATATGTCCGCACACGCGGCATGGCGGCAGTTCCGAGATTCAGGCTTTGGCAGGTTGCGCTGTTAGTCTCCGAAGAACGCCGGAATTGGGCCGCGGGGAGGCGTGCTCGACCGGTTGATCGCAAGGAAGCGCGAAAGAGCTGGTAGCGAGCCTGACGGAGAGAGTTGTGCGCGGCGGAGAGATCAAGGCCTTAACGGGACTTCGCATCATCGCCGCGCTCTGGGTTGTGCTCTTTCACTTCCGCCCGCTGCTGGAGGAATCCGTCCCAGGATTCCGGTCCGCGCTGGCACCCGTCCTCAATTGTGGTGCTCAGGGCGTCGACCTCTTCTTCATTCTCAGCGGCTTCGTGCTCACCTGGAACTATCTCGACCGAATGGGCGACCGCTGGTCCACCCGCGAAACACTGCACTTCCTGTGGCTGCGCCTGGCCCGGGTGTGGCCGGTCTACCTGGTCACCCTGCATCTGGCCGCCCTGTGGCTGATCTTCACCATGCATGTCGGGCACATCCCGCCGGAGCCCGCTGTCACCAGCGGCTTCAACGCGGTCAGCTATGTGCGCCAACTCTTCCTGGTGCAGCTGTGGTTCCAGCCATTCTTCGACGGCTCCAGCTGGGACGGTCCGGCATGGTCGATCAGCGCGGAATGGCTGGCGTACCTACTTTTCGGCGCCCTGATCCTGGTCGTCTTCCGGATGGCCCACGCCACACGTGCCCGCAGCCTCATGATCTTGGCCGTGGTCGCCTCGATGCCGCCGGTGATCATGCTGCTGCTGACGGGCCAGTTCTACACACCGTGGAGCTGGCTCCCGCGCATCGTCATGCAGTTCACCGCGGGCGCACTCGCTTGCGCTGCGGTGAGCCGACTGCGGCTGACTCACCGCGCGCGCCAGGCGGCCGGTTACCTCGCGCTGCTGATGATCATCGTGATCGTCGGCGCTCTCTATTACCTGGACGCCAACCCGATCTCGCATGTCACCGATAGCAGCGGGTTGGTCGACATTCTGTTCGTGCCGCTGGTCATGGCGTTGGCGGTGGGAGTCGGCTCGTTGCCGGTCCTGCTCTCGACACGTGTCATGGTCTACGGCGGGCAGATCTCCTTCGGGCTGTACATGGTGCATGAACTCGTACACACCGCGTGGATCTGGGCCGCCAAGCAATTCGAGCTCGCGCTCCGGGACCCGGGTGGCGGCTGGATCATGCTGGGTCTGCTGGCGCTGGCCGTCGTGCTCGCCATGGCGCTCTACCACTGGGTGGAGGAACCGGGGCGCCGCTGGATGCGCAGCATGATCGGCGTTACCAAGCCCGCGGTCACCGACCACTCCTCTCACAATGGTCACCAACACCTCGCGAGCGCCGACCACGAGCCGGTATCGACCGCCGTAACGCGCCGTTAGTTTCAAACGAATAACGCTGTGCCACAGCCGGGTTTGAGCCCGTAAAATGCTGGGGACAGTGGGAGGTAGCAGTGGTCCGTCTGGCCGCGTTCGTCATCGCATTCGCGTTTCTCTTTGGTGTGGCTGCCCAGCAGCCCGCGCCCGAGCGCCCCTACCGCCTGCTCAACTCCGGTTCAGGTCTGAACCATGTCGCCGTCGTCAGCGATTCGTATACGACCGGCACCAAGGAAGGCGGCCTGGGCGCAAAGTCATGGACGTCATTGGTATGGCGGACGCTGAGCCGTGAAGGGGTCCGCGTCAGCGCCGACGTCGCCGCCGAGGGCCGGGCCGGATACGGCGTGCGTGGCGACCACGGCAGTGTCTTCTCCGATCTCACCGGCCGGGTGGTACACCCCGAGGATGAGCTGGTGGTGTTCTTCGGATCGCGCAATGACCAAGGCGTCGACCCGGACGTGTACGCCGCGGTCACCCGAAGCACGCTGGAGTCGGCGCGCCGCATGGCACCGGCGGCCAAGCTGCTCGTCATCGGCCCGCCGTGGCCGACGGCAGATGTCCCCGATGTCGTGATCCAGCTGCGGGACATCCTGTATGCCGAGGCCCATGCGATCGGCGCAGCCTGGGTGGATCCGCTGGCCGAACGATGGTTCGTCGGGCGACCCGAGCTGATCGGCTACGACGGTGTACATCCCAACGATGCCGGACACGCCTACCTGGCCGACAAGATCGCCCCGCTCATCGCTACCCGGTTGACCCGTCGGCTCTAGTCAGCGATCACATCCAGGGTGCCGAACAGGGTGAGTCCGGCGGCGGGAGCCAGTGCGCTGGACGCCGCGTTGGTCACCTGGCACCGATACTGCGGCTCGTAACCCTGTGCGCACGCGTATCGGAATGCGGCACGCACCAGTCCTCGTGCGTGCCCCTTGCCGCGGAAGATCGGCAGCGTCAGCACCCCGAGATCCATGATCGCCGCGTCCTCCCATTGATAGATGCTGGAGACCGCGACCAGACGGCCATTGTCGAAGGAGCCGAACACCGCCCAGTGGTCCAGTTCCACCTGGGCATTATCCAAATCCTGTGCTGACGCAGCCGATCCGAAGGCCGTGAAGATGGCCTTGTCATCTGCCGTCAGCCGACGGATGTCTCCGGTGGAGGCCTCGGTGACCAAGGCTTTCCGCGCGGAATCGGTGAAATAAAACAGGTTGTCCGCACCGTGCATCGCGATACCGGCCTTATCGAGACCGGTCCAGAAATCGGATTCCGAAATATCCTGGGCACCATTGATTCCGGCGCGTTCGGCAAGCTCAGGGACAAGGGTGACGCTGGTCTTCCCATCGGCCGTCTGAAGCACCATCAGCTGACGGTCCTCGTCGAGGGCGGGGTAGACGGCCAGTTGGAAGGTGTCACCGCGGTGTAGGACGGTGCCCCGACCGATGTAGCTGCGCCAGAAATCGGTGATGATCGGGGAGAAGTCAGACATCGGCTCTATCTTGTTTAAGGTAATCGGTTATGGCACAAACGAATCCAGCCTAGAGATCGGGCCGGAGTAGCGCTACCGAATATTGCGGCGAGCCATCACAGATCAGGCCGCCTACGTCCCTGGGGACGCGGGCGGCCTGATCTAGTTCTGAAGTTTTAGAGCGTCAGTGCAGCAACCCTGTCAGTAGCGGATTGCCCGAGGTCTCGGCCCGCTTCTCCGGGTCGGTGCAGTCCTTCCACTTCCCGCTTTCCTGAACGAACTCGCGCTGCTGGTTGGCGGTGACGTCATGACCCTGCGCGGTGACCGCCGCAGTCGCCGTCGGCGCGGTGACATTGATATCCGAGACGTTGTAGGTGACGCCGGACAGCACCTCGCGAGCCGCATTGCGGAACGAGGACCGGTAGGCCTTGTCGTCGTTGTTCTGGATCGCGGTGGTCAGTGCCTGGGTGGTCGGACCGGAGACTCCCGCAGCTGACGCGACGGCACTGATCATCCCCGGGCCATAGCCGGAGATTTCAGACATCGGGGGGATCTGGTCGTCAGCGCTCTTGGAGGCAATGGTTCCGCGGAACTTGTCGCAGAAGAAGGTGGACAGCTTGGCGTTGTCGAGTGACTTAATCGCCGTTGCCTCACCGGCGATTATGTCCCTGATCTGCTGGTCGTCTGCGGGTGCCGCGGCAGCCAAGGCGGGTCCGCTGAGTGCGGCGGCCAGCGCGATTGCACAGGCACTCACAAGGCGTTTCTTCATCTGGAGACTCCCATCGTCGGGTTTTGACAAACCTTACCGAATGAAATGTCGCGTGCTCCTGCTTAGCTGTTACCGGTACATGGCGACCAGGAGCACCAGCGCTGCCAGTACACCGATCAGCATCACGGCCTTGCGTAGCTTCCACACGAGAAGCAGAGCGACCGCGATCGCCGCAAGGGCGACAGGATGTGATGCGAGTGCAGAGAGAGTCACGCCGTCCACCATGACATGGCCCCGGTGCAACGCACTGATCCGCCATGCCCATGAAAAAGACCCCGACCGGGGATCTTTGGTCAGGGCCTTACTTCAAGCGTCGGGGTGGCGGGATTCGAACCCACGACCTCTTCGTCCCGAACGAAGCGCGCTACCAAGCTGCGCCACACCCCGCTTTGAAGCCCCGCAAGGGTATCGCATCCAGGCCATAGGTCGCGAATGCGTTGATCCGCGGGCTCCAAGCGGATGTGACGTGCCGTTATCGGCGGGTGCCGCGCAGCACCGTCAGGCGGTCCCGATACTCAGCCTCGGTGATCTCGCCTCGCGCGTACACGTCACGCAAGGTGCCTTCGCCTTGGCGTCCGGCCCAACGGCGTCGGGCAGAGACGATCGCGACGATCACCAGGGTCCAGAAGAGGATCGGGAACACCAGGAACCAGGGATGCCAGGGATGGTCGCCCCAACGGTCGGCCTGGTCGGCCAGGAATTGTGTTGCAGTGGGAGCTATTTCGTTGATGTCCATGACGTCAAGGCTGCGCTCACGTAGAGCGCTAGACATCGGCCCTGAGGCGGCACATGCACTACGCGTCGCGGCGTAGCTTCAGTCCTGCCAGCGCGGGCGCACCAGCCCCGACTCGTAGGCGATCACCACCAGCTGGGTGCGATCACGGGCACTCAGCTTGGTGAGGATGCGGCTCACATGAGTGCGAGCCGTCGCCGGGCTCATGAACAGGCGCGCCCCGATCTCGGCATTGGTCAGGCCCTCCGCGACCAGCGTCATCACCTCACGCTCGCGGTCGGTGAGCTCCTCGAGCCCGGACTCGTTGGGTTGCTTGGCGTGGGTGGAGAACTCCGCCAGCAGCCGTCGGGTCACCGAAGGCGACAGCAGCGCGTCTCCCTCCGCGACCACGCGCACCGCCCTGACCAGTTCCGATGGCTCGGAATGTTTCACGAGGAACCCGCTGGCTCCGGCACGCATCGCCTCGAAGACGTACTCGTCGAGCTCGAAGGTCGTCAGCACCACCACCCGAACATCGGCCAGATCCGGGTCCGCGGCGATCTGTCGCGTCGCGGCCAACCCATCCAGCTCTGGCATGCGGATGTCCATCAGCACCACATCGGGACGATGCTCCTGTGCCGCCGCCAGCGCCTGGACGCCGTTGGCGGCCTCGGCAACCACCTCGATACCGTCCTGCGCGTCGAGCAGCGCGACGAATCCCGCCCGCACCAGGGCCTGGTCGTCGGCGACGATCACCCGAATGCTCACGATTGCGCTCCTATCGGCAGCCGTGCCCGCACCACGAAACCTCCGTCCGGCAGGGGTTGTGCCGTTAACGAACCGCTCAGTGCCCGAGCCCGTTCTCGCATCCCCGCGATCCCGGTGCCCCCCGACGTTGTCGCGCCTAGCCGGGCAGGTCCGGGATCTTCCACGGCGACATCGATCTCAGCGGCTTGATACGTGATCGCCACGACGGCCTCGGTTGCCGACGAATGCCGCACCACGTTGGTCAGGGCCTCCTGCACGATCCGGCCTGCGGCCACATCGATCACCGCGGGCAGCGGACACGCACCCGTGACGTGGGTGGTCACCACGAGTCCGGCGGCGCGCGCGGTGGACACCAGGGCGTCCAGATCCGTCACCCCCGATGTTGGCGCAACGGGAACACCCGCCTCCGTCCGCAGCGCCGCCACCAAGGAATGCACATCCGAAATCGCCTGTCGGCTGGCATCTTTGATCGCCCCGAGCGCGGACCCCGCGCGCTCGGGCTGCTCGTCGATGAGCTCTAACGCCACCGAGGACTGCACGTTGATCATCGACAGGCTGTGCGCCAGCACGTCATGCAGCTCGCGCGCCAACGCCAATCGCGCGTCGGTCTCCCGACGTTCCCGGTCGGTCTGCGCCTCGCGCGCGATCGAGGCCCGGCGCTGACGGCGAGCCTCCACGGCCACCCGCCGCTGGCGGATCGCTTCGGCGACACCGACGAGCACCAACAGCCAGGCCGCGGTCGCCGTCAGCGCGATCGATGGCGGCGGATTGTCGCCGCGGATCCACGGCACACCCCACATCACGGCCGCCCAGCCCAGGAACGGGACGGGGTAGGTCAGCCAGCGCGGGCCTTGTGTCGCCGCCGCGAGAAACGCCACCACCAAGGAAATGAAGATGGGCCCGAAACCGAATCCCGCTAGCGGGTACGCGACTGTCACCGCGATGACGATGAGCAGTACGGCGTACGGATACCGCCGGCGTGCCAGTAGCGCGATCGGGCCGGACACCAGCAGCAGGTAGGCGAACCAATCCAGCTCCCGCCACCCCATATCCGGATGTTGATGCCGAGAGCCGGCGCTGCCGACCACCTGGATCGCGGCGACGACGAGCGGCACCAGCCAGGTACGCGGCCGGTGCATCGCATCCATATACCGAACGTAGCCGTGCGGAGCCGCGACCGGCGTCCGCTTCCTGACGTAGCGACAATTACGTCCCGGGGACTATCCCCAGCGGCCGGTGCGCTCGAACTCTCGCAGCCGCTCCGACGGTTCCGACAGGTCGAATCCTTGCTCGGCGACCCAGGCGTTGTCGAAGTAGGTGTCGGCATACCGGTCGCCGGTATCGGCCAGCAGCGTCACCACCGACCCGCCGGTACCCGTAGCGGACATCTCGGAAATGAGCCGGAACGCGCCGCAGAGGTTGGTCCCCGTCGACGCCCCCACCCGACGCCCCAGCACCGCGCTGGCATGTTGTGTCGCCGCGACCGACTCCGCATCGGGTATCTGCTCCATGCGGTCCACCACCGTCGGTAGGAACGACTGCTCCACGCGGGGACGTCCGATGCCCTCGATGCGCGATGAAACCCCAGTCACCACATCATGTCCCGCGACGTATGAGGGATAGAAGGCTGAGTTGTCGGGATCCACAACACAGAGCTGGGTGGGGTAGCGCCGATACCGGATGTAGCGGCCGATGGTCGCGCTGGTACCGCCGGTACCCGCGCCGACCACGATCCACGTTGGCAGCGGGTGCTTTTCATAATGCATCTGCGTGAAGATCGATTCGGCGATGTTGTTGTTACCGCGCCAGTCGGTCGCCCGCTCGGCATTGGTGAACTGGTCCAGGTAGTGCCCGCCGGCCTCGTCGGCAAGCCGCTGCGCCTCGGCATACACCTGTTGCGCCTCGTCGACGAAATGGCAACGGCCACCCTGTGATTCGATCAAGGCGATCTTGCTGTGACTGGTCGAAGTCGTCATCACCGCTATGAACGGCAGCCCCAGCAGCTGTGCGAAGTAGGCCTCGGAGACCGCGGTCGAACCGGAGGACGCCTCCACGACCGTGGTGTTCTCCTCGATGAACCCGTTGCACAGTGCGTACAGGAAAAGGGAACGCGCCAAACGATGTTTGAGGCTGCCGGTGATGTGGGTGGACTCGTCCTTGAGGTACAGCTGGACATCCACGGTGCCGGCCCAGGCCGCGGGCAGGGGATACCGCAGGAGATGAGTGTCCGCACTACGACGGGCATCGGCCTCAATCAACCGGACCGCGTTATCGGCCCATTCGCGGTTCATGTCAGCGCGCGGTCGCGCTGGGCCGCCGATCCCCGGACTCGGCGTCGGCCCCTTGACCGCTGATGCGCGCCGGAACCAGGGTCAGCAGGGTTGCCTCCGGACGGCAGAAGAACCGCATCGGTGCGAACGGTGACGTTCCGATCCCCGCGGATACGTGCAGCTGCATATGCGAACCCCACCGTGACGGGCCCTTCACCCGGGAACGGTCCAGCTCGCAGTTGGTGACGATGGCCCCGTAGAACGGCAGGCACAACTGCCCGCCGTGGGTGTGACCGGCCATCACCAGCTGGTAGCCATCCTCGGCGAAGCGATCCAACACCCGAGGCTCGGGTGAATGAGTGAGCCCCAGCCGCAGTGTCGCGAGCGGATTCGGCATCCCGGCGATGGTGTCGTACCGATCCCGGTGCAGATGCGGGTCGTCCACTCCGGCGGCGGCGATCCGCACCCCGGCGACCTCCAGCTCGTGACGGGTGTGGGTCATGTCCTGCCAGCCACGCTCGGTGAATGCGGCGCGTAGGTCCTGCCACGGCAGCGGCTCACCGTGGGTGCGCTCATCGCTCTTGTACAGGTACTTGGCGGGGTTCTTCAGCCGCGGACCGAAGTAGTCGTTGCTTCCGAAGACGAAAAGCCCTGGTACCGAAAGTAAATCGCCGAGCGCCTGCACCACCGAGGACACTGCCTTGGGGTGTGCCAGGTTGTCGCCGGTGTTGATCACCAGGTCCGGCTGCCATTGCGCCAGCTCACGTAGCCAGGCCTGTTTGAGATGTTGGCCCGGCCGCATGTGGATATCGCTGATGTGCAGCACTCGCAGTGGCGAAGCGCCGGGATCGAGAACATCCATCGTCGTCTCGCGGACCGTGAACGCGTTGCGTTCGATGATCGACGCGTACCCGATGCCAAGCGCCGCCGACCCCGCCGAATACGCGGCAGCTCGTTTGATAACCGTGTTCAGTGCGGCGGAAGACGTGCCCATCACCCGAGAGTAGCGCCGAAAGCTGCGTGACCCCTGATCACCTGGGCAAAACGTGGCGAATTTCTCGTCCCCGATAACGGCCCGGCGCGATCGATCTACGGGGGCGGTGCCAGCACCGGCACGGTGATCGGCGGTAGGCCTGGGATATTCACGATCGTGGTGGTCATCTCGCCACCGCCAGGCATACCCGGGATGCCCGGGATAACCAGAGGTGGCGGCGCGGGCGGAATCCCATTGCTCATCAGGATGGTGATGACGGATCCGGGGATGGTGGTTCCGCTAGGACTGGTGCCCACCACCTCGTTGAACGGTGCGGTGCTGTTCACGGTGCTGGCCTGGTCGGCGACCCTGAACCCGGCCTTCTTGATGGCCTCACGCGCCTCGGGCTCGCGGAGCCCGTTGATGCTGGGCACCTTGGAACCGGGGCCTCCCTCGACATACCGCGGCTCGGTCGGCGGCAGGGCGGTAGGACCGTAACTTTCGGCGATGGGTTTCATCGCCTCAAACCAGGCGCGAGCGGGCTCGTTGCCGCCGTACAGGTTTCCGTCACCACACTTACGGAGCGGGAACGAACACAGATCGCCCGGAGTCGTCGAATCGTCAAAGATGTAGCTCGAGCCGGCCAGGTTGTTGGTAAATCCCAGGAAGGCCGAGGACCGGTGCGCTTCAGTGGTTCCGGTCTTGCTGGACAGCGGCAGGTTCCAGCCGACCGATCCTGCCGAACCCGCAGCGGTGCCGCCGGGCTGATCGTCCTTGCTCAGCGCGTTGGCGAGAGTGTTCGCCAGCCCCGTGGGTACCACCTGCTCGCAGGACTCGATGGTCGTCGGCACCTCCTTGCCGTGGCGGTCGAAGACCTTGTCGATCGGGTTTGGCGGGCACCATTTGCCGCCCGAGGCCAAAGTGGCTGCCACATTGGACAATTCGAGAGCGTTCACCTGGATGGGGCCCAGCGTGAACGAGCCTAGGTTGTACTTCTTGATGTAGTCGGCCAGGCTCTCGTCGCCCTCGGGGTCATATGGCTTGGCGGTGCCCGCCTCCGCGTAGGAGCGCATGCCCAACTTGACGGCCATATCCACCGCCTTGGACACGCCAATCGACTGAATCAGCTTGGCGAACGCGGTGTTCGGCGAGGTCGCTAGGGCGTCGGTGACGCTCATCGGGGAACGGTAATTGCCGACGTTCTTGACGCACCAGTTGTCCTTGGGGCAACCCTTGGAGCCGTCGCTACTGCCCAGGCCCTTGGCCGCGAACGTCGGTGGCACGTCGAGCACGGTGTTGATACCCATACCCATATCCATGGCCGCCGCGACCGTGAAGATTTTGAAGATCGATCCGGCGCCGTCGCCGACGAGAGAGAAGGGCTGCGGCTGCATGGTCTCGCCGGTGGCGCCATTCAATCCGTAGGTTCGGCTGGAGGCCATCGCCAGAATGGGGTGGCTGGTTTGCCCGGGTTTGATGACGCTCATGACGTCGGCGACGCCGTTGATACCCGGATCGGCGACGTGGGAGACCGCCTGTTTCACCGAGTTCTGAACCTCTGGGTCCAGGGTGGTGCGGATGAGGTACCCACCCTTCATCACCTGGTCCTTGGAGATACCGGACTTGGCCAGGTAGTCGAGCACGTAATCGCAGAAGAATGCACGGTCTCCCGCGGCAATACACCCGCGCGGCAGTTCGTTGGGCTGGGGCAGCACCCCGAGCGGCTGCGCCTTGGCCGCCACCAGTTCGGCCCGCTTCTCCGGGGCGTTCGTGATCATCGTGTCGAGCACCAGGTTCCGCCGCGCCAGCGCGCGTTCGGGGTTCACGTACGGGTTCAGGCCACTGGTGGACTGCACCATGCCCGCCAGCAGTGCGGACTGCTGCCAGTTCAGGTCCTTCGCGTCGACACCGAAGTAGGTCTGTGCGGCGTCCTGCACGCCGAAGGAGTTGTTACCGAATGACACCAGGTTCAGGTACCTGGTCAGGATGTCCTGTTTGGTGAAGGTGCGGTCCAGTCGCAGGGCCATCCGGATTTCCCGCAGCTTGCGGGCGGGAGTGGTCTCGATGGCGGCCTTGCGCTCGGCGTCGGTCTTGGCCACCACCAGCAGTTGATAGTTCTTCACATACTGCTGCTCGATCGTTGAGCCACCGCGGGTGTCCTCGTCGCCGGAGGCGTATCCGGCCAGACCACCCAGCGTGCCCTTCCAGTCGACACCGTTGTGCGAGGTGAAGCGCTTGTCCTCGATGGACAGGAGCGCCAGCTTCATGCCGTCGGCGATCTGGTCGGAGGGCACCTCGAAACGTCGCTGCGTGTAGAGGTAGGCGATCTTGTTGCCCTTCGCGTCTTCCACCGTGGTGACCGCGGGCACTTCGCCCTCAAGAAGCTGCGTGGAGCCGTTGGCCACTACATCGGATGCGCGATTGGATGCCAGCCCGAATCCACCTGCGAAGGGGAACATCAGTCCGGCCAAGATCACCGCAGCGACAAGCCCGCAGCCCGCGAGCTTCGCGAGGGTCTCGGCCTCAGGCGGACGTTCTGGCATTGACACAGGATATCTGTCGTCCCCGGACGCGTCTGCGGGCTGGCTGATTGGTAACGCCGGGCCCTCGGAGGGCGATGAAAAGACGTTGTCGGCACAACCGTCCCAAAAAATTCGGGTCAGGTGTTGCGTTGGAGATCCCTGACCACTAGCTTGATCTCACGGTGTGATTCAAGTTACACACCACGCGGACTGTGGCCCACGCCTCTCGAGGGCCACTAGTGACAGAAGGGATCGCCAGTGTCAGCTACACGGCCAGCCACCCGGAATACGAGTGCATTGAATGTGGCGGTATCGATTGACGTTGGAGAAGCGCGCATTGCATGGGTGGCCCAGGCCAGATGCAGACAAGCCGACCCCGACGAATTGTTCGTCCGCGGAGCGGCACAGCGTAAGGCCGCAGTCATCTGCAGGCACTGCCCGGTGATGATGGAATGCGGCGCCGATGCGCTGGATAACCGGGTGGAATTCGGCGTGTGGGGCGGACTGACCGAACGGCAGCGTCGCGCGATGCTCAAGGCTCATCCCGATGTGGATTCCTGGGCCGACTTCTTCGCCGCGCAGCGTAAGCACAAGAGCGCGGTCTAAGACGTAGCGTCGAGCGCGCACTCAGGTGTCGGGTTCTGATAGACCCGAATACCTGGATGCGCGCTCGTTGCGTTTTAGGGAGCGACCCCGGTGATCTGATCGGCGATGGCGCGCAGCGCCTCCAGATCGGAGACATCGAACGGCAGTGAGGGCACCCCGACGATCGGTACCGTCGGATTTGCGCTAGTGAACCGCGACAGCAGCCGGATCTCACGCTTGGCGGTCGCCGCGCGCTCGGCGTGAATCTGTAGCACGGCCCCCGGGAGGCTGTATTCGCCCGATTCTTCGAGGTTTTCGGCGACGTCGACGGCGCGCTCGACGGTCAGGCTGGACAGCGTGGGATGGGTGCGGTTGAGGATGAGGCCGGCCAGCGGCATGCCCTCCTGTGTCAGCCGCTCGACGAAGAATGTCGCCTCGCGCAGTGCGTCGGGCTCGGCGGCCGACACCACGATGAACTGGGTGCTGCGTCGGCGCAGCAGTTCATAGGTGCGGTCCGCCTTTTCGCGGAATCCGCCGAACGTCGAGTCCAGTGATTGCACGAACATCGAAGCATCGGAAAGCAATTGCGATCCGAGCACCGTGGACAACGCCTTCATCGCCAGTCCGACGGCACCGGTGACGATGCGACCCAGGCCTCGGCTGGAGCCCAGCAGCATCTTCCAGAGGCGTCCATCCATGAAGCTGCCCAACCGCTTTGGCGCATCCAGGAAGTCCAGCGCATTGCGGGACGGCGGAGTGTCAACCACGATCAGGTCCCATTTGTCTTCATGGAGAAGCTGTCCGAGCTTCTCCATGGCCATGTATTCCTGTGTGCCCGACATGGAGGTGGCGACTGTCTGATAAAACTTGTTGTCCAGAATCGCTTGTGCGCGGCCGGATCCCGCGTGCTGGACCACCAACTCGTCGAAGGTGCGTCGCATGTCCAGCATCATTGCGAACAGCTCGCCCTTGAGTCCGTCGATCTGCACCTGTTGCGGGGTGTTGCCCAGCTCCTCGATACCGAGTGACTGCGCCAGCCGGCGCGCCGGGTCGATGGTCAGCACCACCACGGTGCGGCCGTACTCCGCGGCGCGCACTGCAACCGACGCGGCGGTCGTGGTCTTGCCGACACCGCCTGCACCGCAGCAGACTAAGACGCGGTTCTTGCGGTCTTCGAGGATGGCCGCCATGTCCAAGACGGCAGGTGTGTTGCTCATCGGACTCCCTGTTCGGCCAGGCTCTCGGCCAGTTCGTAGAGGCTGCCCAGATCGACACCGTCGGCCAAGGTAGGCAATTCCAGTCGCGGTATCTGCAGCTCGCCGAGCAGCTCCTCGCTCTCGGCGCGCGCCCGCATCCGTGTCGCATGCTCGATGGTCTCGGTGAGTAGACCTGCGAAGTCTGCATCGGAAAGGGTGGCGTTGTTGTCGCTCAACGCTTTACGCACAGCGTCGGCGTCGATGACGCCCTCGGCCGCCTTGTCGAGGTCCGTGGGGGACAAGTGCGGTACCACCGTTCGGTTGACGATCACGCTGCCCACCGGCATGTCCATCGCGGTGAGTTCGGCGATGGCCTCGGCAGTCTCTTGCATGGGCAGCGCTTCCAGCAGCGTCACCAGGTGGATGGCCGTCTGATCCGAGTGCAGCAGCTTGCGCACACCCTCGGACTGCGAGTGGATCGGGCCGCCCTTGGCGATATCGGACAACGCCGACGTCACATCGAGGAAGCGCGCGATCCGGCCGGTGGGCGGGGCATCGACCACGACGGCGTCGTACACATGCCGTCCGGATTTGTCGACGCGGACGATGCACTCCTTGATCTTTCCGGTGAGGATGACATCACGTAGACCGGGCGCGATGGTGGTGGCGAACTCGATGGCGCCGATGCGCTTCATCGCGCGTCCGGCCAACCCGAGGTTGTAGAACATCTCGAGGTACTCCATGAACGCCGTCTCGATCTCGATGGCGAGCGCGTTCACTGCTCCGCCGCCCTCGGCGGTGGCGATCTTGAGTTCCTTCGGTGCTAGCGGAGGTACGTCGAAAAGCTGGGCGATGCCCTGGCGATTTTCGACCTCGATCAGCAGCACTTTTCGGCCGCCCGCGGCCAGCGCAAGGGCCAGGGCCGCGGCGATGGTGGACTTTCCGGTCCCACCCTTGCCTGTCACAAAGTGCAGTCGCGCATTTGCGACCCGTGCGGGCCAGGCATTGGTTGGAGTCCCTGCATCGTTGTCAGAGGAAGTGTTCACCACGCACGCATGCTAGCCGTCCGCAGTCGAGCCGATGTCGGAACGTCTGTGCTTGTCCTAGGGTTGCCTGTATGACCGAACGCACCGTATGGGAGTACGCCACCGTCCCGCTGCTCACTCACGCCACCAAGCAGATACTGGACCAGTGGGGAAGCGACGGCTGGGAGCTGGTGAGCGTGCTGCCCGGGCCCACCGGTGAACAGCACGTCGCCTACCTGAAGCGGGCGAAATGAGTACGCATAGTGCTCGGTTGGCCGAGCTCGGTATCGAACTGCCCGCCGTCGCGGCGCCCTTGGCGGCGTATCAGCCCGCGGTGCGCAGCGGCAACCACGTCTACACCTCCGGGCAGCTGCCCATCGTGGACGGCAGCCTGATTACCGCGGGCAAGGTCGGCGCCGAGGTGACCCCCGAGGACGCCAAGGCATTGGCCCGCACCTGCGCCCTCAATGCGCTGGCCGCCGTGGACTCCCTGGTTGGGATCGACAAGGTCGTGAAGGTGGTCAAGGTCGTCGGATTCGTCGCATCGGCACCGGGATTCACCGGCCAGCCCGGTGTCGTCAACGGGGCATCAGAGCTCCTAGGCGAGGTGTTCGGCGAGGCAGGCGTGCATGCCCGCTCAGCCGTGGGCGTTGCGGAGCTGCCGATCAACGCACCCGTCGAGGTGGAGCTGATCGTCGAGGTCCAGGAGTGAACACGGCGTGACCCACCCCGCGTATGGCCAGCTGCGGCCGGTGACCGAGACCGCCTCGGTGCTGCTGGCCAACAATCCGGGGATGATGACGTTGGAAGGCACCAACACCTGGGTGCTGCACGCACCCGGCAGCGACGAGATCGTCATCGTCGACCCCGGCCCGGCCGTTGCGGCTGGTGACCCGGACGTGCACGTCGAGGCGCTCGCGAAAATCGGCAAGGTGGCCTTGATCCTGGTCAGCCATCGCCATTTCGACCACACCGGCGGCGTCGACCGTCTCGTCGAGCTGACCGGTGCTCCGGTGCGCGCCGCCGACCCGGCATGGTTGCGTGGGGATTCGGTGGCGCTGGCCGATGGCGAGCGCATCGATGTCGCGGGGTTGTCGATCTCGGTGCTGGCCACCCCAGGGCATAGCGATGACTCGGTGTCCTTCGTTCTCGATGACGCGGTACTGACCGCCGACACCATCCTCGGCCGGGGAACCACGGTCATCGCGCAGGACGGCGGTGGTCTCGGCGACTACCTGGAGTCACTGAAACGATTGCAGGGTCTGGGCAAGCGGACGGTGCTGCCCGGCCATGGTCCGGAGCTGGGTGACCTGTCGGTGGTATCGGCCGAATACCTGGCCCACCGCGAGCAGCGTCTCGACCAGGTGCGTGGAGCGTTGGCCGCACTGGGTGAGGACGCCTCGGCGCGACAGGTGGTCGAACACGTCTACACCGATGTGGACCCGTCACTGTGGGGTGCCGCTGAGTGGTCGGTGCAGGCACAGCTGGACTACCTGCGCCCGTAAGTGAACTCGATTCCCCTTGCCCTCGCGGGCTCGTTCAGCTGGGGTATCAGCGACTTCATCGGCGGGCACGCCAGCAAGCGGCGGTCGACGCTCGCGGTGCTGGCGCTGAGCCGACCCGTAGGGCTGGCGGTGGTGGGACTCGTCGCACTGGTCACCTCTTCGTCGCATTTCGATGGCCGCACACTGCTGGGAATGCTTTCCGGGCCAGCAGCTTTCACGGCGCTTTACGCGTTGTATCGCGCGCTTGCCATTGGGCCTATGGGGGTGGTGTCCCCGATCGCCGCGGTGGGGGCGGTGGTACCGGTCATCTGGGGCGCGATGATCGGGCAGTCGCTCTCGGGGCTGACCTACCTGGGGTTGGCCGGCACCCTTGTCGGCGTCGTGTTGGCCTCGGCTTCGGAGGGACTGGACGGGCAGCGTCCGGGGCGGCAGGTGCTCGTGTGGTCGTTCTTCTGCATGGTGATGTTCGGCGTCTGCATGATCCTGCTGGCCGAGGCCGGCAGATATCACCCCGTTGAGGCGGTGGTGATCTCCCGCGCTACCGAGGTGATGCTGATCCTCGTGCTCGGCGCGTTCAGCTGGAAGAGCCTGCGGGCGAACATGCACCCGCCATACGGAGTGGTGCCTTTCGCGGGTGTACTCGACACCTCGGCGATCCTGTTGTTCACCTACGCCTCAGCGCATGGAAGCCTCGGTGTGGCCGCGGTGCTGTCCTCGCTGTACCCGGTGGTGACGGTCCTCATCGCCCGCGTGGTGCTGCACGAGCGGCTCAGCCGGATTCAACAAGCCGGTGCCGTAGTGACACTCGTGTGCGTGGCGCTGGTGGCCATCAGCGCATCACCCTGAGAAGGCACCTTCCGTGGGTGGCGCGTGGGAGCTATCGCGCTCGGCGGGCCAGGCGTTCGGAGTCAGAGATCAAGACGCTCTTGCCCTCCAGCCGGATCCAGCCACGGTGCGCGAAATCGGCCAGTGCCTTGTTCACGGTCTCGCGGGACGCGCCCACCAGCTGAGCGATCTCTTCCTGCGTCAGGTCGTGCGTCACGCGCAGTGAGCCGCCCTCCTGGGTGCCGAACCGCTGAGCCAGCTGCAGCAGCTGCTTGGCGACACGACCGGGCACATCGGTGAAGATCAAGTCAGCGAGATTGTTGTTGGTGCGGCGCAGGCGGCGGGCCAACACGCGCAGCAGCTGCTCGGCGATTTCCGGGCGGTCGCCGATCCAGGCGCGCAGCGCGTCCCGGTCCATCGATACGGCGCGCACCTCGGTGATGGTGGTGGCGCTCGAGGTCCGGGGCCCGGGGTCGAAGATCGACAGCTCACCGAACATGTCCGACGGGCCCATGATCGTCAGCAAGTTCTCACGGCCGTCGGGAGACCGGCGCCCGATCTTCACCTTGCCCGTGATGATGATGTACAGACGGTCGCCAGGCTCGCCCTCGGCGAACACCGTATGCCCGCGCGGAAAGTCAACTGGCTGCAGCTGCTTCGTCAGCGCCGAGATGGCACTCGGTTCGACACCCTGGAAGATTCCGGCCCTTGCCAGGATCTCGTCCACGTTTGCCCCTTACCCAAATTCGTTGGTCATGCTTGCGCTGGCCTGCTACCTCGACATGAGTCTAGAGGCCAGGTCGCTGAAGAACGTGATCCAAGCTACACCGCTGCGCCACCGGCACGCAGTGAATCGACCACTGAATGCCGGGAGCGCAAGGTAGGTACACCCTCTTCACGCAGGCGATTCATGGACAAACCGTTGACTCGTGGCTGGTTGTGGCCGTTTGCAGTGGCCTCGTAGATCGCCTCCAACGAGGGCTCGATGCGTTGCAATTGACGACGGTGCAAATCCTCGATGGCCGACGGCATGCCATCGCGCGCGAGCCGATTCATATCTGATGGACTGGCTTGGTCCAGAAAATCGGCGACCTCGCTCGGTTGCAAGGTATGCCGCATCAACCCGGCTTCCAGCTTCCCCAGCCCAAGGCTGGCAAGCATGAGAAGTCCGGGTACCAACAACCCGAATAGGCCCGACACGGGTTGAAGTAAACACGTCCAAGATCTCGGCGAGGTCACGAAAAACAACCGGTTTGCCCTGCGCAGCGGGCGAAATGGTGTGGGTGCTTGTCTGGATGGACCGCTACCCTGGCCTTGTGGCAGCGACCGGATCAGCCTCCAAGCCCAGGGCGAAGTCGGCGGTGAAGGCGGTTCCGGAGTCGGGAACGCCGACGCGAACCTGGAAAACCGAGACGCACACGGGACTGGTCCGCCGTGCGCGACGGATGAATCGCACTCTGGCGCAGGCATTTCCACATGTCTACTGCGAGCTCGATTTCACCACGCCGCTGGAGTTGGCTGTTGCCACCATCTTGTCGGCACAATGCACCGACGTTCGCGTCAACATGGTGACGCCCGCGTTGTTCGCCAAATACCGCACCGCGGAGGACTACGCCGGCGCCAACCGGGCCGAGCTCGAAGAGATGGTCCGCACCACCGGCTTCTACCGGAACAAGACGAACTCGATCATCGGCCTGGGTACTCAGCTGGTGGAGCGATACGGCGGTGAGGTGCCGCCACGGCTGAAGGACTTGGTCACCCTGCCCGGCATCGGCCGCAAGACTGCAAACGTGGTCCTGGGAAACGCCTTTGACATCCCCGGCATCACCGTCGACACGCATTTCGGGCGGCTGGTACGTCGCTGGCGGTGGACCGAGGAAGAAGATCCGGTCAAGGTCGAGCACATCGTCGGGGAGCTCATCGAACGCAAGGAATGGACCCTGCTTAGTCACCGGGTGATCTTCCACGGTCGACGGGTGTGCCATGCCCGCAAGCCCGCTTGCGGTATCTGCGTGCTGGCCAAGGACTGCCCGTCTTACGGGCTGGGTCCGACAGATCCGGAGCTTGCTGCGCCATTGGTGAAGGGCCCGGAAACCGAGCATCTGCTGGCTCTGGCCGGGTTGTGACGTGGTTCGGCTCACGACCGGGGCCCGGTGGACGATCGTCGGGGTGGTGCTGGTCGCGGCGCTGATCGCGGTCATGCTGCTGCAACAGCGGGAGCAACTCCGGCGACCTGGGGCAGACCCCAACGATCAGGGGCTCGTCGCCGCCCGGGAACGCCGAGACGCCGACACCCCAGAAGCTCTCGCGGAGCTACGTCGTCAAGCGCAACTTCCACCCTGTCCGCAATCAGGCAGCACGCCTGGTCCATCGGCGCTGGCCACGATTTCGCTCGAATGCGCCGCGGATGGATCGACGGTGCAGGTGGGACTCGCGCTTGCGGGCCGAAATGTCGTGCTGAACCTGTGGGCCTACTGGTGTGGCCCCTGCGCCGATGAGTTACCTGCAATGGCCGAGTTGCAGCGCCGTGCGGGCGACAAACTCACCGTTGTCACCGTGCACCAGGACGAGAACGAGGCCGCCGGGATTGCCAGACTGGCCGAGCTTCACGTCAGGCTGCCGATGCTGCAGGACGGAGCCCGACGGATCGCCGCGGCCCTGAGGACGCCGAATGTCGTGCCCACGACCATTTTGATCCGCGCGGACGGTAGCGTTGCCCGAGTGCTACCGCGTTCGTTCACTTCGGCGGATGAGATCGGTGCCGAGGTCGAACAGGCATTGGGAGTGAGGTTCTAGACAGTGACCATCGCTCCTTTGGCGCCCGGCGCGGCGCCCGACTGGATGCGTCCGCTGGTGGACAACGCCGGCAGCGTCAAGGACATCTATGGCCGCGGTGTGCACCCCGCGATCAAAGCGGTGCTGCGAGCGCGCACGCGGCCCTCCTCCGGCCGACCGGCGGCCGTACTGGTGCTGGTGTCCGCCGACGGCACCGTGACCGACCCAACCGAGGCCGATCTGCTGCTGACGGTGCGCGCATCGACCTTGCGTCAGCACAGCGGCCAGGTGTCGTTCCCCGGCGGTGCCACCGATCCGGGCGACGGGGGACCGGTGGGAACGGCATTGCGCGAAGCCCAGGAGGAGACGGGGCTGGACCCCGATCGCGTGCAACCGCTGACGGTGATGGACTCGCTGTTCATCCCGCCATCGGGCTTCCACGTCTCCCCGGTGCTGGCGTACTCACCCGATCCAGGGCCGGTTCTCGCCGTGGACCCGGGCGAAACCGCCGAGGTATCACGTGTGAAGATCGGTGACCTCGTTGACCCGGCCAATCGGATCATGGTGACCAAGAAGACGTTTGGTATCCGCTACAGCGGACCGGCCTTCCTCTTGCCGGGGATGCTGGTGTGGGGCTTCACCGGGCAGATCATCTCGGCGATGCTGGAGGTGTCCGGTTGGGCGCGGCCATGGGACACTCGTAACCTTCGTGATCTTGATGAACTGCTGGCCGAGCACCTGGGAGGAGCGGTATGAATCTGAATCCGTCGCAGTGGCTCGATATCGGCGTCGTCGCCGTCGCGTTCATTGCTGCCGTATCCGGATGGCGTTCCGGCGCACTGGGTTCCCTCATGTCCTTCGTCGGTGTAATCCTGGGCGCAGTGGCGGGAATCATGCTGGCCCCGCATGTGGTGAGCAACCTTGAAGGGGCTCGTACCAAGCTGTTCGCCTCTCTCATCCTCATCCTCGTGCTGGTGGTCATCGGCGAGGTGGCGGGCGTGGTGCTGGGCCGGGCTATGCGTGGCGCCATCAAAAATCGGGTGGTCCGTACCGGGGATTCGGTGGTGGGGGTCGCGTTGCAGGTGGCCGCCGTGCTGGTCGCCGCGTGGCTGCTGTCCATCCCGATGCAGAGCTCCAACCAGCCGAATATCTCTGCGGCAGCACGCGAATCAAAGGTGCTCAGCCAGGTCGACAAGTACGCCCCCGACGAACTCCGTAAGGTCCCCAACGACCTGTCGAAGTTGCTGGATACTTCCGGGCTGCCCAGTGTGTTGCAGCCGTTCGGCAAGACCCCCATTGCGGCCGTCGACGCTCCCGACCCGGCGCTGGCCGACGGGCTGGTGGTGCGCGGAGCGCAGCCGAGCGTCGTCAAGATCAAGGGCATCGCCCGTAGCTGCCAAAAGTCGCTTGAGGGAACTGGATTCGTGATCGCCCCGCACCGGGTGATGTCGAACGCCCATGTGGTGGCCGGGACGAACAGCATCACCGTCGAGTCGGAGGGGCAGAACTTCGACGCCACCGTGGTGTCCTACGACCCGAATGCGGACATCTCGATCCTCGCGGTTCCCGAGATGCCCGCGGCGCCCCTAGTTTTCGCGCCGAAGGCCGCCAAGACAGGTGACGACGCGATCGTGCTGGGTTACCCGGGCGGTGGAGACTATCGGGCGACACCGGCGCGGGTCCGGGAGATCATCGAACTGAACGGCCCGGATATTTACCGGTCCACCACGGTCACCCGCGAGGTGTACACCGTCCGGGGTTCGGTGCTGCAGGGCAATTCCGGTGGTCCGTTGATCGACACGGAAGGCCGCGTGCTCGGCGTGGTCTTCGGGGCCGCGATCGACGATGACGACACCGGCTTCGCGCTCACCGCCAAACAGGTCCAGGATCAGCTCACCAAGGCCGGGCTTGCCGAGCCCGTCGGCACCGGCAGTTGCATTTCCGCTCCAGAGGCCAACAAGTCGCCGGAGCAGTCCGTCAACGGGCCGCAATCACCGGCGCCCCATAAAGTTCCGTAACTGTTCGGTGACAGTGGCGGGGTCTTCCTCGTGGCCGTAGTGGCCGACGTCGCGTAGCGATACGAACTGCCCGTTGGGTGCGAACGGTAATGACCGGTGCACCGAGTCTGCGAGCACGTAAGGGTCGGCGTCACCGCGCATGTGGAGCACGGGGACGGTCAGCTCGCGATTCATCGATCGCATGAACCGCCAACCCTCACTGCGTAATTGGCTGCGTACTGCCCATCGCTGGTACTCCAGCGCACAATGGGCCACACCCGGGATGGCGATCGCGGTGCGCAGCTGTTTGATGGTCTCGGCGAAATCGTCGGTGGTGGTCCACTGCGACCCCGCCCGCGAGCGCACCAGGCGTTCCAGTTCGGCACCGCGATGACGCGTCAGGGTGCGTTCGGGGAGGATCGGCACCTGATAGCGCAACAGGGATGGGAGGAGTGCGCCACCCTGTCCGGTTCCACGGAATGTGGAGGTGCGCAAGGCGGTCGGATGCGGCGAGCTCACCACGGCGATGGCGTCGACGAGGCGTGGATGCAGGTTGGCGGTGGCCCAGCACACCAACCCACCCTCGGCATGCCCGACGAGCGTGGCGGAGGTGTGGCCCAGTGCGCGGATCAGGCCGGCGGTATCTCCGGCCAGCGTCCATCCGTCGTATCCGCGCGGGGGCTTGTCACTGCCCCCGTAGCCGCGGAGATCGACGGCCACCACGCGGGCATCCGTCAGCTCACGGAGTTGATGACGCCACGACCACCAGAAGGAACCAAATCCGTGCAGCAGCAACACGAGTGGTCTGCTGGTGACGGCTACGGTTGATGGACGGGCATCTCTACTGTTTTCGGCCTCCACCGCATGAAACCGAATTCCGTTGGCGTGCACATCAAAATGTCGCCATGGCCCGACAATGCGGACCACGGAGGGGTCGGGGTGACGGGCCGTCTGGTCGAACAGCATGGGTGTGTCGGTATCGAGCCGACGGAAGCAGCTACCAGCCCGACGGGTCTGAGGGTTTGGCCGACTTGGTCAGCGCGGGCGTCTCGTCGTCTCGTGTGAAGACGGTTCGTGCTTCCTTGACCGTCGCGATGGTGTCGCGTGGGCCCCGGATTCGCCTGACCTGGAGATAGCCAATCAGCACCGCGAGGATCGCGACGAACACCATGGCGGCGAAGATGATCAGGTAGGCAGCCCAAGCCGGCAGCCAGACCTTGAGTACCTCGGCGGCGAAAAAGAAGAAGAAGAACGTCGAGTAGAACAGGACGACGAGAGCCGCGATGAAGAAGATGCTGCCCGCCAGGCCCTTCTTGACATCACGCACGACCTCGGCGCGGGCCAGTTCCACCTCGGCACGCACCAGGGCGGAAACCTGGCTGGTGGCATCGCGGACCAGATTGCCGATGGTGGGTTCGCCGGTGCCGGTGGCATGCGGATCAGACAGGGGGATGGCGGCGACGGTGATCGGAACACCATTGTTGTCTGTGCGGTAGTTGCGGCTTCCAGGGCTGCTCACTGTGCTCCCTCCGTGTCCCTTGCGGGTCGGGTGTGATTCCGGTGAATCTAGTGCGGCCTATGTTGCCACGTCGGCAGTACCGGGGCTGCGCCGCGTCTGTGCTGAGGGTGTCGTTACCCAATCGATAGGTCTGCGACAGAAGTGACCAGTGTGAATGTTGATTACAATGACGGCAGACGTGGCCGACAGGGGGAGAGATGCGGCCGTTATGAGAAAGGGCGATGAGCCGCATGCGTGAAGAGCATGGGCGCCGGCCAATGAGGTCACTCGGGCGGCGTACGGGTTACGGATTGCCGGTCCTGATGGCGCTGTTTGGCCTCGTCACGGGCGCGATCCCGGCCGTTGCGGCGCCCGCTGCCGGTGCCGACGACAAGGTGCCGATGGGCGGTGGCGCCGGGCTGATCATCAACGGCGACACCCTGTGCACACTGACGACGATCGGCCATGACAACAAGGGCAATCTGGTGGGCTTCACCTCGGCTCACTGCGGTGGTGCGGGCTCACAGGTGGTCTCGGAGGACTTTCCCAAGAAGGGTGTGCTCGGAAAGTTCGTCAACGGCAACGAGCAGTACGACTACGCGACCATCCAGTTCGATCCCGCGAAGGTGGAGCCGGTTTCCACCTACAAGGGGTTCGCCATCACCGGTATCGGACCGGATCCCCAGCCGGGTGATATCGCGTGCAAGCTGGGTCGCACCACCGGGAACTCATGCGGGGTGACATTCGGGGCGGGGGCTGAACCCGGCACGTTCATCAACCAGGTCTGCGGACAGCCGGGCGACTCGGGTGCACCGGTCACCGTCAACGGACAGCTGGTGGGAATGATCCATGGCGCCGCCACCAAACTTCCGGTGTGCATCGTCAAGTACATCCCGTTGCACACGCCGACCACCACGTACTCGATCAACACCGTGCTGGCCGATATCAATGCCAAGAACCGCACCGCCGGAGTGGGTTACACCCCGGTCGGGTAGGCGTGCGTATCGCGGCTACTTGCTGGCCCTGATCGCCTCGAAGACGCTGGGGTCGACCAACGTCGAGGTATCGCCGAGTTCGCGGCCCTCGGCCACGTCCCGGAGTAGTCGTCGCATGATCTTGCCGCTGCGGGTCTTGGGCAGCTCGGGCACCACGTGAATCTCGCGTGGTTTGGCGATGGGCGAAATCTCCTTGGACACCTGGGCTTTCAGATGTGAGACGAGCTCATCGCCTTCGACGGTATGGCTGGCCTTCAGGATCACGAACGCCACGATGGCCTGCCCCGTGGTGTCGTCGGAGGCGCCGACCACGGCGGCCTCGGCAACTCCGTCGTACCCGACAAGCGCGGATTCCACCTCGGCGGTTGAGATCCGGTGGCCGGAGATGTTCATAACGTCGTCGATGCGGCCCAGCACCCAGATGGCGCCATCGCTGTCGTAGCGTGCGCCGTCGCCGGCGAAATACCAGCCCTTGTCGGCGTAGCGGGACCAGTAGGTCTCCTTGAACCGCTCAGGGTCGCCCCAGATGCCGCGCAGCATCGACGGCCACGGTTGATCGAGGACCAGGTATCCGGTGACGGGTTCGTCGTTGTGCGCGGGCTCGAGCCGATTCCCGTCGTCATCAACGATTTTCGCCGAGATACCGGGTAGCGCCCGCATCGCCGAACCCGGTTTGGCGTCGGTGATGCCGGGCAGCGGGGAGATCATCGCCGAGCCGGTTTCGGTCTGCCACCAGGTGTCGACGATGGGTGTGCGGTTGCCGCCGATGACCTCGCGGTACCAGCGCCACGCCTCGGGGTTGATGGGCTCACCGACGCTGCCGAGCAGCCGCAGGCTGGACAGGTCGTGTGCGAACGGGATCTCGCGGCCCCACTTCATGAATGTCCGCACCAGGGTGGGCGCGATGTAATAGATTGTGACACCGTACTTTTCGATGATCTCGAAGTGCCGGTGCTCGTTCGGGGAGGTGGGCGTGCCCTCGTACACCACCTGAGTGGCGCCGTTGGACAGCGGCCCGTACACGATGTAGGTGTGGCCGGTGACCCAGCCGATATCGGCTGTGCACCAATACACGTCGGTCTCGGGCTTGAGGTCGAAGATGTTGAAATGCGTGTATGAGGTCTGGGTCAGGAAACCGCCCGAGGTGTGCATGATGCCCTTGGGCTTGCCGGTGGTTCCCGAGGTGTACAGCAGGAACAACGGATGCTCGGAATCAAAGGCCTGCGGAGTATGTGTGGTGTCGGCCCGTGAAACCGTCTCGTGCCACCAGAGGTCACGCCCCTCGGTCCATTCGACGGGTATCTCGGTGCGGCGCACCACCAGCACATGTTCGACGGAACTCGCCTCGCCCGCCAGTGCCTCGTCCACCGCCGCCTTGAGTGGCGCCGCGGCACCGCGGCGCCACTGGCCGTCGGAGGTGATGACGAGCTTGGCCTGGGCGTCGTCAATGCGCGCGCGCAGCGCCGCGGCGGAGAAGCCGGCGAACACCACCGAATGCATCAGACCAAGTCGCGCACAGGCCAGCATCGCCACGATGGCCTCGGGCAGCATCGGCATGTAGATGGCCACGCGGTCACCGGAAACCAGGCCGAGCTCGGTCAGGTAGTTGGCGGTCTGGCTGACCTCTGCCAACAGGTCGGCGTAGGTGATGGTGCGGGTATCGCCAGGTTCGCCTTCCCAGTGGATGGCGACGCGGTCGCCGTTGCCGGCTTCCACGTGGCGGTCCACGCAGTTGTACGAGACGTTGAGCTTGCCGTCGACGAACCACCTGGCGAACGGTGCATCGGACCAGTCGAGGACCTCGTTGAAGGGCTCATCCCAGTGCAGGCGGCCCGCCTGTTGTGCCCAAAACCCGAGCCTGTCCTCCTCAGCTGCCTGGTACAGGTCTGAGGTTGCGTTCGCTGTCGCCACGAACTCCGGCGACGGCGGATAGCTATTCGGCTCGGTGCTGATTTCGGTCATCTGATCTGGCCTTTCTGCCCTATACAGGTCCGGGACAAAGCCTAGTGGGCGGGCCTGGTTACCGAGAAGTAATTGGTGCGGCCGTCCAGATCCGGCGCGGGGGGTGTGTCGATGGAGAGACATCGGCGCGTCACCCGCCTATGGTCGTCCTACCTAATTCAGCTACCGAGGGAAGGGTGAGGATGAGGTTCCGCCGACTGGCCCTTGTGATGCTTGTTGGCATTGCCGCGCTGCTACCCGCCGGCTGCGGGGACCTCGTGACCCCGGCGCCCCCGGGCTATTTCAGCATGTTCATCACTGAGCCCGAGCACACGCTGATTCCGGGGAACATCACCGAAAACCAGGGCGGCCGGATAATCCGCTCGCTGTTCACTGCCCTCGTCGAGTTCAACAATGACACCGCCGCCGTCGAATACACCGGGGCCGCGGAGTCGATCACCAGCAGCGATAACGTCAACTGGACGATAAAGCTCAAGCCTGGATGGAATTTTCATAACGGGGAACCGGTCACCGCGCAGTCTTACGTGGACGCGTGGAACTACACCGCGCTGAGTACCAACGCGCAGGGGTCATCGAATTTCCTGGCCAATGTCGATGGGTTCGACGACTTGCAGGGTGACTCGAAGACGAACAGACCGCCGCGCGGGACTCAGATGCGTGGGCTGCACGTCGTGGATAACGTGACGTTTACGGTGCGGCTTAACACGCCGTTTGCGATCTACCCGATGACATTGGGCTACACCGCATTTCTGCCGCTTCCTAAGGCGTTCTTCCGGGACCCGGCCAAGTTCGGCGTGCACCCCATCGGCAATGGCCCGTTCAAGGTCGATACCGACTGGGTGCGGGGTGTGGGGATGACGCTCAGCCGTTATGACCAATACGCCGGGCCAAAGAAGGCGAAGGCCAAGGGATTGATCTGGCGGGTGTACACCGAAGGCCTGACCGCATATACGGATATGCAGGCGGGTGCCCTCGACATCCAGCTCGATCTACCCGACTCCGCCTACGAGAACGCCAAGGCCGAATTCGGATCGGCCTTTCTGGAGCGGCCCCGCCCGGATATCACCTCGCTGGGATTCGCAATGTATGACCCCCGATACGCCGATGTGCGCGTACGCCAGGCGATTTCCATGGCCATCGACCGTGAGGCGATCACCGAGGTGATCTTCTCGGGCACCCGCACTCCCGCCACCTCGTACGGTTCGCCGCTGGTGTACGGGTATCGCAAGGGGGCCTGCGGAAAGCTGTGCGAGCTGCATGTCGATGAGGCCAACAAACTGCTCGACGCGGCACATTTCGATCGAGGCAAGCCCATCGAGTTGTGGTACCCGTCATCGGGAAACCATCAAACATGGCTCCAGGCCATAGGGAATCAGCTGCAGACCAACTTGAAAGTGCCGTACATCCTCAAGAGCCTGCCGTGGTCGCAATTCTTGCCGCTGCAGGACAGCAAGGGGATGACGGGGCCGTTCCGGTCGGGCTGGGTGATGGACTATCCGTCGATCTACAACTTCCTGGAATCGCTGTACGGCACGGGAGCTCGGCCCCCGGCGGGAAGCAACTACGGGTTCTACAGCAATCCAGCATTCGACCAACTGCTCCGGCAGGGCAACAACGAACCGACAGTGGAACTTGCGACCAAGGCGTATCAGAAGGCAGAAGACTTGTTGTTCAAGGATCTTCCGGCGACGCCGCTGTTCTATGAGGTCAACCAGGCGGTGCATTCCAAACGAGTGAGCAACGTCAAGATCGGTATCCAAGACTGCATCGAGTACGCCGATGTAGAGGTCACGCAATGACCGGGCGGAAATGGCCGAGCTGGCTGATCAACGAGAAGGTCGACACCAGCGGTGTATGGCAAGCCGTGCGCCCGTGGCCTTTTGACTTATTGGTGCTACTGAAGCATGGGTGGCAGAACGCCGGCATGTTTCGGTACATCGTGAAGCGGCTGCTGCTGGCCATCCCGGTGCTGATCGGAACCTCGCTGCTCATCTACGGCATGGTGTACGCGCTACCGGGCGACCCCATCCGGGCATTGGCCGGTGACCGGCCGTTCACCCCCGAGGTGATGGCTCAGCTGCGTGAACGGTTCCACCTCAATGATCCGTTCTTGGTGCGGTACGGCAAGTACATAGTGGGCTTCCTGCACGGCGATTTCGGTACTGATTTTCAGGAACGCCCTGTCGCGCTGACTGTTTCGCAACGCCTACCGGTGACTTTAAGGCTTACGGTGGTGGCCGTAGCATTCGAGACGATCATCGGAATCATGGCCGGGGTGCTGTGTGCGGTGCGCCGGGGATCGTTTTACGACAACCTGGTTCTCGTCACGACGACCCTGCTGGTCTCGATGCCAGTGTTCGTGCTCGGGTTCTTGGCGCAGTATCTCTTCGGTTTCAAGCTCGGCTGGTTTCCCATCGCCGGAATCCGTGATGGCTGGTACAGCTTTCTGCTACCGGGACTGGTGCTGGCCTCGTTGTCTATGGCCTATGTCGCCCGTCTGACCCGGACCTCGATGCTGGAGACGATGGATGCCGACTTTGTCCGCACCGCCCGCGCCAAGGGCATCTCCGAATCACGCATTCTGATGCGGCACACCCTGCGTAACAGCCTGATTCCCGTGGTTACGTTCATCGGCGCCGACGTGGGGGCACTGCTGGCGGGTGCCGTCGTTACCGAGTCCGTATTCAACATTCCCGGGCTGGGACGGGCGACATTCGACGCCGTGCGAAACCAGGAGGGTGCCGTGGTGGTGAGCATCCTGACGCTCATCGTGTTCTTCTACATCTTCTTCAATCTCGTCGTGGACGTCCTGTATGCGATGCTGGATCCAAGGATTCGTTATGAGTGACGCCGTCCATGCACCCGGCCCGGTGTCGGGTCCTGGAGCCGCCGCCGAGTCGCTGGTGGAGCAGGCCGACCTGTGGGGCAACGCATGGAAGTACTTGCGCCGTAGCGGATTTTTCATCACCGGGTCGATTCTGTTGACGATTCTGGTGCTGATGGCGCTGGCCCCGCAGCTGTTCACCTTCGGGAAGAACCCGCGTGACTGTGACCTCTATCAGGCCCGCAAGGGAATCAGTGCGGCGCATTGGCTGGGCACCGATCTACAAGGTTGTGACTACTACGCCAACGTGGTTTACGGTGCGCGAGTGTCGTTGTCGATCGGGCTGATCTCGATGTTGGGAGTGCTCGTCATCGGGGTGGCCGTGGGCGCGTTGTCGGGGTACTTCGGGGGGATCGCCGACTCGGCGCTGTCCAGGTTGACCGATGTCTTCTACGGCATTCCCACGATTTTGGGCGGAATGATCCTGCTCTCGGTGGTCGGTCATCGCACGATCTGGAGCGTCGCCGGCGCGCTCATCGTCTTCGGCTGGATGACCTCGATGCGACTGGTGCGTTCCAGCGTGATGACCATCAAGCAGAGCGACTATGTCCAGGCCGCCATCGCATTGGGTGCGCCAACCTGGCGAATCCTGGTGCGACACATACTGCCTAATGCCTTGGCGCCGGTACTCGTGTACGCAACCATCGCCGTGGGCGGTTTCATCGCCGCGGAGGCCACGCTGACCTATATGGGTATCGGGCTTGAATTACCCGAGATTTCGTGGGGGCTCCAGATCAACGATGGCCAGTCCCGTTTCGCATCCACACCCAGACTGGTCCTCGTTCCCGCGCTGTTCCTCTCGGCTGCGGTGCTGGGCTTCATCATGGTTGGTGACGCCCTCCGCGACGCCCTCGATCCGCGGAGGAGGTGAGTTGGAGGTGACCGCAAGTTCTTCTCTCATCGAGATCAAGGACCTCTCGGTCGATTTCGAGGTTGACAAGCAGTGGGTGCCCGCCGTCAGGGGAGTCTCTCTGAGCGTCGCCAAGGGCGAGGTGCTCGCCATCGTCGGGGAGTCCGGGTCGGGGAAATCCACCACCGCGATGGCGATCCCGGCGCTGCTGCCGCCCAGCGCGCGGGTTCGCGGCAGTATCCGACTCAACGGTGCAGAGCTCCTCGGCGCCACTAACGACGAGCTGCGTGAGGTGCGCGGCAAGGATGTTGCCGTCATCTTCCAGGAGCCGATGACGGCACTGAACCCCGTGTACACCATTGGCTGGCAGATCGCCGAAGCTGTTCGGGCGCATAAGACGATGACGCGCAGGCAGGCGCGCGATCGTGCCATCGAGTTGCTTGAGCTGGTAGACATGCCCGAGCCTGAGAAGCGGGTCAAGCATTACCCGCACCAGCTCTCCGGTGGGCAGCGTCAGCGCGCGATGATCGCCCAGGCACTTGCCCTGGATCCCGGTCTGCTCATCGCGGATGAACCCACCACCGCGCTCGATGTGACGGTACAAGCCGAGATCCTTGATCTCATGCGCGATCTACGGCACCGCATCGAAGCCGGCATCATCCTGATCACGCACGATATGGGCGTGGTGGCGGATATGGCCGATCGCATCATGGTGATGAAGGATGGCGAGGTCGTGGAAGAGGGGGATGCCGACAGCATCTTCCACCGGGCAACGCAGCCGTATACGCAGCAGCTCCTGGCGGCGGTACCTCATCTGGGCGCGACGCTGGGAGATAGCGACGAATCTTCGGTGCCACCGGCCGATCTGGCGCTGAGCCTGGAACACGTCATCATCGAGTATCGGGGTAAGGGCGGCAGCTTTCGGGCCATCGACGATGTGTCGTTCACCGTCGGCAGGGGTGAGGTGGTGGGGCTCGTCGGCGAATCGGGGTCCGGAAAATCCACCATCGGGCGTGCTGCGGTCGGTCTGCTGAAAATAGCTTCGGGGACCATCTGTGTTGCCGGCCAGGATATTTCGGTTGCCAACCGCAAGCGGCTGCGGGATATTCGGAGCAAGGTGGGGGTGGTGTTCCAGGATCCGGGGTCCTCGCTCAATCCGCGATGGCCGATCGGCCAGTCGATCGCCGAGCCATTGACCTTGCACACCGATATGGACCGCACCCAGCGGGAGAACAGGGTCAAGACCCTGTTGGAGCAGGTACAGATGCCTGCCGCCATGCGAAACCGCTTCCCGCACCAGCTCTCCGGTGGTCAGCGGCAACGTGTTGGTATTGCGCGGGCGCTGGCGCTGGAGCCGACGCTGTTGATCGCCGACGAACCGACCTCCGCGCTGGATGTCTCGGTACAGGCACGGGTGCTCGAACTCTTCGCCGAGCTGCAACGCGAGCACGGGTTCGCATGCCTGTTCATCAGCCACGATTTGGCGGTGGTCGAACTGGTGGCAAGCCGTATCGCGGTGCTCAATCATGGCCGCCTTGCTGAATTCGGCTCGGATACACAGGTATTAACGGCACCGACGGACGAATACACTAAGCGACTGCTGGCGGCGGTACCGGTTCCAGACCCGGAGCTGCAGCGGATCCGTCGCGAGGAGCGTAGGGCACTATTAGCGGACCATGACTGACCCACTTGCACCGTTGGCCGCCCTGCCGGGAGTATCCGGTGCCGCCGAAGCCGCGCGCGACGCAGTGAGCAAGGTCCACCGCCATCGCGCCAATCTGCGGGGCTGGCCGGTGACGGCGGCCGAGGCGGCGGTGCGGGCAGCCAGGTCCTCGTCGGCGCTGGACGGCGGCACGATGAAGCTGAGTGCCGATGGAGTGGTGGAGGATCCGATACTGGCCGGTGCGCTGCGCGTCGGGCAGGCGCTCGATGGTGATGCGCTGACACAGCTGACGTCGGTGTGGTCGCGCGCACCGCTGCAGGCGCTGGCGCGCCTGCATGTCTTGGCCGCTACCGGCATGGCAGACGAGCGGACCCTTGGGCGGCCCCGCGCCGGTATCGACACCGATCGGCTGGAACTGTTGGCGCAGCTGATTTCGGGAGGAACGACGGTATCCGCGCCGGTTCTTGCCGCGATCACGCACGGGGAATTGTTGGTGCTGAGTCCATTTGGATCCGCGGACGGCGTCGTCGCACGCGCCGCGTCCCGGTTGGTGACGGTGTCACGCGGTCTCGATCCACACGCGCTCGGTGTTCCCGAGGTGATGTGGATGCGTCAGTCCGGGAGATACCGGGAGCTGTCCTCGGCTTTCGCGGAAGGTACGCCCGAAGCCGTTGCCGCGTGGATCGTGTTCTGTTGTGAGGCATTAACGGCCGGAGCGGCAGAAGCGACGTCGATCGCGGATACTGCGGTGAGCTGACCGAAACATACTGCGGCGGAACATAAAAGCGGGCGACGATCCGAATGAATCGGCCCGTCGCCCGCTAGCACGGAACCTCCGGTTACCAAGCGTGCTAGGTGGGTTGTGTGGGTGGCCTCGGCGCTTTCGCGACGCTTCTAACTCGGGCTTCACCCAAGAAGCCTGATGAGCTTTCACTGTCCGCGATTGCGCAGGCCCACAACGCTTCTGCCCTTGTCGCGGCGTGCTCCGCGTGGGTGCCGTGGTCCGTGCTGGGAATCCCAGGTCGGGAAATCGATCCTTATCCTCTGGATCGACCTTGGCCTTGCCGGGCTCCGTACCTACTTTCTACACTGAGACGCCGGTCACATCAAGGGGCAATTCATACGGTCATCGCATTGTTACGCGCGCGCCTAAAGTGACGTGTGTCTAGTTCTACGCCTGACGGTCTTCGCGCGAGCGGCTGAGCTACGGCCGCAGCCTGCGAATCAGCGAATAGGTAAGTGCCCCAGCGGCGATGGCGCTCAAGCCAACGGCGGCCGTGGTGGCGGCCGCGGCGCCGGAGGGAACGGGTATCCGATCACCCAGTGAGACGGGCCGCGAGAACGTCAGCACTGGCCACCCCCGCGCCATCGATTCCTTGCGCAGCGCCCTGTCCGGGTTGACGGCTGTCGGGTGACCGACGCTCTCCAGCATCGGTAGATCGGTGATCGAGTCGGAATAGGCGTAGCAGTGCTCCAGTGGGTAGCCCTCGCGCTTGGCGAGTTCCTGGATCGCCGCCACCTTGCCTTCTCCGTAGCAGTAGAAGGCGACATCACCGGTGTACTTGCCATTCTCGACGACCATGCGCGTTGCCATGGCATGGGTTGCGCCGAGGGCGCGTGCGATGGGTGCCACGATCTCTTCGCCGGATGCTGAGACCACCACGACATCGCGGCCGCAGAGCTTGTGGTCGGCGATTAGATCGGCGGCTTCGGCGAACACCAAGGGATCGACGATGTCGTGCAGCGTCTCGGCCACGATCGCCTTCACCTGTTCGACATCCCAGCCCATGCACATATTGGTGATGTGCGTACGCATGCGATCCATCTGGTCGTGATCGGCGCCGGATAGCAAGAAGAAGAATTGCGCGTAGCTCGATTTTAAGACGGCGCGTCTATTAATCAGGCCTTGGTCGAAGAAGGGCTTGCTGAAGGCGAGCGTGCTCGACTTCGCGATCACCGTCTTGTCTAGATCGAAGAAGGCTGCAGTCCGGGGGGCCAGCGTGGTGCCGCTGGGTTGGGTGACGGCCGCGGCATCCCGGTCCTCGGAAGAGGGAAAGGGTCCGGGTGCCGTTGCATCATCGGTCACAGTTCGAGGATAGATCTCACCGACTGTGCCGTTGTGTCCATCCGGAAAGTCCCAGCTCAGCCGGGGTGGTCTGGTAACGGGGTGGTGCCAGAAGAAGGGTTGCCTTTCTTTCCCTTTTTTCGGCTGATTGGTCTTGCCACCCTCACTGGGTACGTGTGTATAGTGGGGTTACTCGGCTATGCCGAGTGTGTCTCAGCCCGACCCCCCGGGGCTGAAGCACGACGACCCTCGCCTCCTCCCCCCCTGGCGAGGGTCGTCCTCTTTTCTGGGGACGTTTATCACCGGTTTTTGCGGTTCACCTTGATCTATCCACAGATTCGCGCCCATCCCCAAACTCGATGAGGCCCCTGGCGCTTCATTTACGCAACCTCGATGGTGGAGTACGTGGAGGGACATGGAGGGGAGCCGATCGTCGTTGCCATCGGTGATCGATGGCTCGGCAACGAGATCGAACGGATCGTCGCTGCGACTGGCAAGCCGCTGATCCTCGCTACCGATGCCTGTTCGATCGGCCGACAAGCTTGGGCCCGTGCGGGGGCGGTCCTGCTCGATGGCGCGGACCCGTCGCTCGAAGCGGTGACTCGACTGCCGCGCCGAGCGCGAGTGTTACTCGTCTGTCGGGACGAGCCGACGAGCGAGGTGTGGCGCAGAGCGGTGGCGGTGGGTGCCGAGCAGGTACTCGCTTTGCCCGAGGACGAATCCCGGCTCGTCGAAGCCTGTTCGGCAATCCCCTCCACCTCGACGACAGGACGCGCTGCGGTGATTGCGGTGGTGGGTGGACGCGGTGGTGCCGGCGCATCCGTTCTGTGCGGCGCGATTGGTCTGTGCGCGCCGGGTGGAGCGCTGATCGTCGATGCCGATCCATACGGCGGTGGTATCGATCTACTGCTCGGTTGGGAGGACGTCGACGGTCTCCGGTGGCCGGATATCGATATGCGCAGCGGTCGGGTGAGCTTCGATGCCCTTCGCCGTGCGCTGCCACATCGGCGCGGACTTGTCCTGGTATCGGGAGACAGGACAGGCGGTGGAGGCAATGCAGAGGCGATCGGCGGAGTGATCGACAGCGCGCGGGAGGTAGGAGTGCCGGTGGTCGTTGATCTCCCGAGGCGGCTCGGCGCAACAAGTGTGGCGGCACTGGACCGCGCTGACCTGGTGGTAGTGGTGACACCCGCCGAGGTGCGGGCGTGCGCAGCGGCCGCGCTCATGGTCACTGCGATACAGGCCGCCAACCCGAATATCGGTGTAGTCGTGCGCGGTCCGGCGCCGAGCGGACTGCGCCCGGCCGAGGTGGCCGAAATCGTTGGAGCCCCACTGATCGCTGCCATGCGTCCGGAACCCAATCTCGGCAATCGCCTCGACAACGGCGGCCTGCGACTGCTGCGACGCTCACCTCTGGCGCGCGCCGCGCAGTCAGTGCTGGCGTTGGTCTCGCATGACGGCAAGGGTACGGCGGCATGACCGGCTCGTTGATCGACCGCGTTCGTGAGCGGCTCGCGACCGAGAATGTGGCGCTTCGGCCGACGGCGGTGGCAGCCGTGATACGTGCTGAATCCGGTGGTGTGCTTGGTGATAGCGATGTGTTGCATAGCATCAAGGAACTGCAGAGTGAGCTGGCGGGTGCCGGAATTCTCGAACCGCTGTTGTGTGCGGACGGTACGACCGATGTCTTGGTGACCGCACCCGATCGCGTCTGGGTAGACGATGGTGAAGGGCTGCGACTCACCACAGTGCGATTCGCCGACGATGCTGCTGTGCGCCGTCTTGCCCAACGTTTGGCTCTAGCGGTCGGGCGACGACTCGACGACGCGCAGCCGTTCGTCGACGGGCAGCTGACTGGTGTCGGTCCGCCGCACTCGGTGGTACGTCTGCATGCGGTGCTGGCGCCGATAGCGGTCGGCGGGACGTGTGTATCGCTGCGCGTATTACGTCCCACCGCTAAGGGTTTGGATCAGCTCATCGCTGATGGCACTGTCGATGAGGATGCGGCCAGGTTGCTTCGTGGGGTGCTGGCGGCCCGGCTGGCCTTCCTGGTCACCGGAGGCACCGGGGCGGGTAAGACCACCTTGCTGTCTGCGCTGCTGGGGGCGATCCACCCTTCGGAACGCATCATCTGCGCCGAGGATGCCGCGGAGCTGGCGCCGCGTCACCCGCATGTGGTCACGCTGGCGGCTCGCGCCGTCAACGTCGAGGGTGCGGGGGAGGTGACCCTGCGCCAGTTGGTGCGTCAGGCATTGCGGATGCGGCCCGATCGGATTGTGGTGGGAGAGGTGCGCGGTGCTGAGGTGGTCGACCTGCTGACCGCCCTCAACACCGGTCATGACGGCGGCGCGGGTACGGTCCACGCGAATGCCCCGGCTGAGGTCCCCGCAAGGTTGGAAGCGCTCGGAGCCCTGGGTGGCCTCGACCGCGCCGCACTCCACTCGCAGCTCGGTGCAGCTATTCAATGTGTATGTCATATAAGAAGATTCGGCAATATGCGTCGACTGACCGAAATTGGGGTGGTATCCAAGGGTGATGACGGGATCGTACGGGTAGTACCCGCATGGAACATCGATGGCCGGCTGTGTTCCGGTGCGGAGCAATTGGAGGCGTTGATCGCACGGAGCATGCCATGACTCCGCACGCCCTGCTGCTGCTTTCGGCTGCGTTACTCATTGTGCCGCAACGGCGCTCGTGCCTACGGCGGGGCATGAGGTGTGACATGTGCTGGAACTGGAGACTGGCGGCGGTGCCCCTGAGTGGTCTTGTGCTCGTGGTGGTGTGGCTGTTGCCGTTGTCGGTGGTGTCCGCGGTGGGCATCGCCGGCGCGACCTTGGGGGTGCGGTGGCACCGTCGTCGCCGATTTATCGTGCAGTTGGAGGAATTGACCGCCCTGGAGTCCGGTCTCGATGTTGTTGTCGGTGAACTGAGGGTTGGCGCGCATCCTGTGCGCGCATTCGAGGTCACTGCCGCAGAGCTCGGAGGAACGGCGGGGGAGACGTTCGCGGCTATAGCCGCACGCGCACGATTGGGAGTGAATCCGGATCCGGCGATCCCCGGAGTGGGACCGGTTGCATCGCAATGGGATCGGATAAGCCGTGGTTGGACGTTGGCCCACCGCCACGGCCTGGCTGTTGCCGAGCTCCTCGACGCATGCCGGACAGATCTTCGGGAGCGGCAACGATTCACGGCGCGCGTGAACGCCGGACTTGCCGGGCCGCGTGCCACTGCCGCGGTGCTGAGCGGTCTGCCGGTGGTCGGAATCGGATTGGGTCAGATGATCGGAGCAAGACCTCTTGCGGTGCTGTGCTCGGGCGGTATGGGTGGCGCGCTGCTCGTTGTCGGGATCGTGTTGGCATGTATCGGTCTGCTGTGGTCTGACCAAATCATTGGGAAGGCGTTGCGATGACCGCGGCCCTGTTGTTGCTTGCCGCGGCGATGTTGGCTGCGCCTGGGGCTATGCGCGCCTGTGGCAGGTTGTCGCGGGGTGATTCATCCATCGTCGACCGGGATGCCACCGAAAAGGGCTTATTGGGAATGGCATTCAGCCTTGACGTACTTGGCGTATGCCTCCGGTCGGGGATGCCGGTCGCGACTGCCGCGTTGGTGGTGACGGCCTCCGCTCCACCCGAGCTGGCCCGGATCCTGAGCCGCGCAGGGGAGATGCTCGCCCTGGGTGCACCGGCATCGGCGGCCTGGACCGATACCGGATCACCAGCGGATCTGGGATATGAGCAGCGCAGGGCACTTACCAGATTGGCACGGCGATCGGCCGATTCCGGAGCAGTGATGGCCGACGGTATTGCCTCGCTGGCCGTGCAGTGCCGTCGTGATGCGGTGGATTCAGCGGTAGCCACCGCCGAACGGGCCGGTGTGCTCATAGGGGCGCCACTGGGCCTGTGCTTCCTGCCGTCGTTCGTCTGTCTGGGCATCGTGCCGGTTGTCATGGGGCTATCGCGCGATGTGTTCATCAGTGGTGTGCTGTGACCCGTGGAAGCGCCGCGGGGCAAAGAGGGAGGGAATCCATTGATACACAACATATTGGCGCAACTGCGTCGACGAATGGTGGTGGTCGTCGAGTCCGAGGACGGCATGTCGACCGTGGAGTACGCGATCGGAACGATTGCCGCGGCAGCGTTCGGGGCGATTCTCTACACGGTAGTCACCGGAGACTCGATCGTCAGTGCGCTCACCAATATCATCACGCGCGCACTCAACACCAGCGTCTAGGCGATGACACCGGAGCCGTCACCGTCGAGGCCGCATTCGGCATTGCGGCGTTGGTGTCGGTGCTCGTGTTGTGTGCCGCCGGAATTCAGGCGGTGTCGATGCAGGTGCGCTGTGTGGACGCCTCACGCGAGGCGGCGCGGTTGGTGGCCCGTGGTGACGAGATGGCCGCGCGATCGGTCGCGCAGCGGATCGCGCCACATGGCGCGGCCGTCGAGGTTCGGCGCGACGGCGACCAGGTGGTGGCGCGGGTTGCCGCCAAGAGCCGGTTGTTGCCTGCCATTACGATTGCTGCCGAATCGGTTTCGGCAATGGAACCTGCAGGCTGACAACGGCTCGGCGACTATCGTCGCGGTGGCGTTGATGGCGGTGCTGCTGGTAGTAACGGCCGGTGGCGTGGCCGTCGGATCGGCGGTCGTGGCGCGGCATCGCGCCCAGGCCGTCGCCGATCTGTCGGCACTCGCCGGAGCTCAGCGCGCACTGTACGGCGCCGCACCCGCCTGCGCCGAGGTAACGGCGATTGCCCGACGGATGGGCGCGACGGTGTCGCGGTGCGTGGTCGAGGATCTCGATGTTGTTGTCACCGTGGATTTTCCGGTGGCACTGGGTCGGTTCGGTACCGGGCCCGCTCGAGCCGCGGCCCGCGCGGGACCGGTCAGCTGAAGACGGTGACGGCAGTACTGATCAGCGGGTCGTTGTCGACTGTGGTGAATCGAGATAGGGAGCCACCGCGGCATAGAAGATCTCGACGTAGATGTTGACCACGTGTTGGCGGTCCAGGTCGGGGCGGGATTGCCACCAATGTCCGAGACGTTCCGCTGCCCCGGACATGGCGTGCGAGAGTCCTTCGGCGAAAAGCTTGGGTATGTCCGGATGATCCTTGGTGATCAGTGCGTAGGTCGTCTCGATGTTGTCCAACCGCAGCGCGGAAAGTTCCTCTCGCGACTCGGCGGGCAGCACTGCGGCGCTGCCGTAAATAAGCTCCCACCGCTCGGGATGAGTCTCCAAGAGTTCAAAGAACAGGTCGGCGGCGGTGGCGAACTGCTCGCGCACTGCCAGCGCGGGATCCGCCCGGTGTACCAGGGCCTGCGCGAAGTCGGCTTGGGCTCGCCGGGCACAGGCCAAATACGCCCCATCCTTGGTTTTGAAATGGCGGTAGGCAATGGGCTTGGTGACGCCTGCGGCTTGAGCAATGTCACTCAAGGACACAGCGGCGAATCCGCGTTCAAAGAACAGCTGTTCGGCGGCGTCCAGCAGGTGCGCGCGGCGTTCTACCCATGGTCGACGCGATCCCGCGCCGGACGTTGAGCCTGCCTCCATGAGGCAACAGCCTAGCCGACTTGTTACTTTCGGTAACAAGAGCTATGTTACCGAAAGTAACAAGAGCTATGTGCGGTCAACCCTGAGGAGCCTGCGATGAGTGGGGGATTCTGCGTGCGGGGATGCCTCCCCGGGCCGGTAACGAGCTGCGAGGAGGATCGCGTGTCCGCTGCCCATACCGCCCTAGCCGGGTGTGCTCAATGATGACCCGGCACAAACAGTCTCGGGGCCAGGCCGGGCGAATCCTTGGCAAGCTATGGATGCCCTTGGTGGCGCTCATTGTTATCGCGGTCGTCGGCTTCGGGGTAAATCGGATTCGAGAGAAGTCGCAGGCGATCAGTCACCCGCCGACTACACGTCCGATTCCGGCCACGGTTGTTCAGATCAATCCCAAGAACGTCACCTACGAGGTGTTCGGCAATTTGGGAACCAGCGGGAAAGTGTCCTATGCAAACCTCAATAGCGAACCCGTCGACGTCGTGCTGACATCACTGCCGTGGTCGGTTTCTGAAACCACGATGTCGTCGGCGGCATCACTGAGCCTGGTCGCTCAGGTTGACGGGGACTCGTTGGGCTGCCGCATTCGGGTCAACGGTGAGGTCCGTGAGGAACAGGTCGTCAACCATGCCAGCGCCGCGGTCGCATGCACGGTGACGGCAGCATGACATCGGGTCAGCAGCCGCCGGAGGACACAGACACGGGTCCGGTGCTGGTACCGCCCGCACCTCCGGTAGCGAAGGAACCCGCAAAGCGCCCGGGGCCAGTGCGATTGCTCCGGGTGCTGGCGATTCCGGTGGTGATCTTCTGGGTGGTGGCTGCTGCGGCCCTGAACATCTTCGTGCCCACCTTGGAAGAGACGACCGCGGCCAATGCCAAGGCGATGATTCCGCGTGACGCACCGTCGTCGGCAGCGGCGATCACCCAGGGTCAGGACTTCAAGGAGTCCGACTACACGAGCATGGCGGTGATTGTCCTAGAGGCCGAGGGCCGCACGCTCGGTGAGCAGGACCACCGCTACTACGACGAGATGGTTCGCCGTCTGCTTGACGACAAAGAGCATGTGCAGTCGCTCATGAATCTGTGGGGTGACCCGGTCACGAGGTCGGGGCAGCAGAGCGCCGACGCGCAGGCCGCGACACTGACGGTCCGGCCGGCCGGAGATCTGGGCGATGCCGACTCGAACAGGTCGATCAAGGCTATTCGCGGCATCATTGAAAAGCTCGACAAGGACAAGCCCGAGGGTCTCAAGGTCTATGTGAGTGGGCCGGCGCCATTGGCCTCGGACACTCTCAATGCCGCCGACGAGAGCATGGTCACGCTGACGATCGTCACCGTGGTGGTGATCATCGCGATGCTCCTTATCGCCTACCGCTCCATCACCCGGGCAATAATCCCGTTGTTCGGAGTCTTGATCACGCTGGCCACCGCACGCGGAGTGGTCTCACTTCTGGTTGAGAATCATGTCATCGGGATCTCCTCGTTCGCGATGAACATGGCTGTATCCCTAGTACTGGGTGTGGCTACCGATTACGGCATCTTTTACCTGGGCCGTTTTCAGGAGGCCCGGCGCGCCGGGGAGGACCGGGAGTCGGCGTATTACACTTCGGTGCGCAGTGTAGCCCACGTTGTTCTGGGGTCGGGCATCGCGATATCGGGTGCGTGCCTGTGCCTTAGCCTGACGACGCTCGACTACTTCCGAACATTGGGGCCACCATGTTTTGTGGCGATGGTTGTCGCCGTCATCGCAGCCCTGACTCTGGGTCCGGCGCTGCTAACGCTGGGCAGCAAGGTGCCCTGGTTGTCTGCGCCGGCCAGGACCAGCCCAGTCTGGCGCAAGCTGGGCACGGCGATCGCCAAGTGGCCCGCCGCGATGATTGCGGTTGCGGCGCTGGTGATTCCGTTGTGCATCGCGAACTTGGCCAACTACACGGTGAGCTACAACGATCGCGATTACGCGCCCAAGAGCGTCGAGTCGTCTCGGGGGTATGACGCCGCGGATCGGCATTTCCAGCCGAGTCAACTGTCCATCGACACGCTGTACATCAAGGCCGATCACGATATGCGCAACACCACCGACATGATCAGTTTGGATCGCGTCGCGAAGAATATTGTTCGGACGCCAGGTATTTCGATGGTGCAGAGCATTACCCGGCCTAATGGCCGGCCGCTGGAGCACGCCTCGCTGCCCTATGCCATGGGTTCGATGGGGACCAAGATCGGCCAGAATCTGGGGTTCTTGAAGGACCGCGTGGCCGATATCGACACCATGGCCGCGCGCATGGGCGACATGATGGCCTCGACCAAGAAGATGGCGGACATAACCGGCCAGCTCTCCGCGGGTACGCAGATGTCTGTAGAAGCTTCGAGGGGTTTGAAGGCTGCGATGGACAAGACCCGCGACAACCTGTCCAACTTCGACGACTTCTTCCGGCCGATACGTAACTATTTGTATTGGGAGCCGCACTGCTTCGATATTCCGATTTGTTGGGCCATGCGCTCATTGAACGAATCGGTCGACAATATTGATGAAGCGACCTCACAACTCGGCCCGATGGTCGATGGCCTGAGCATGGTTGACGCGGCGACCCCGCAGATGATCACGCAGCTCAACGCGATGGCGCAGAACATGGCTGTCATGCAGCAGCTGACGCTCACGATGCAGAGCCTGTTTCATACCACCATCGCGCAGCTAGAGCCGATGATCGATCCGATGGTCGATATGGGGAAGGCATTCGATAACGCCAAGAACGACGATTTCTTCTTCATGCCGCCGGAGTCATTCAAGACTAAGGACTTTCAGACCGGGTTGAAGTTCATGATGACCCCCGACGGCAAGGGTGCCCGGATTCTGATCTATCACCAGGGTGAGGCGATGAGCCCGGAAGGTATCGATCAGATTCAGCGGGCCGAGGCCGCCGCGCACGAGGCGATCAAGGGGACGTCGCTGTCCAATGTTGATCTGCTGGTGGCTGGGGCGTCCGCGAATTACCGTGATGTGCAAGCATTTTCCATGAACGACATTCTGACAATGATGCTGGCCACATTCGGGTTGGTGTTCTTGATCGTCATGGTCATCACCCGGACCCTGGCCGGTTCGGTGATTGTTTTGATCACCGTGGTGCTGTCTTTCCTGGGCTCCCTGGGATTGGCCGCGTTCATCTGGGAAACGCTCATCGGCATTGAATTGCATTGGCTTACACTGCCGATCGCGTTCATTGTGTTGGTAGGTGTTGGTTGTGACTACAACCTGCTGTTGCTTTCTCGGTATCGGGAGGAGCTGCACGCAGGTATCCGCACCGGCCTGATTCGCACCATCGCCGGCTCGGGCAACGTGGCCGTCACCGCGGCCTTCGTGCTGGCCGGAACCATGCTGGCCATGCTCTCCAGCGATGTGGTCAACATCGGTCAGGCCGGATCCACCATCTGTATCGGCTTGATCTTCGACATGATGATCGTGCGGCTGTTCCTGGTCATGCCGCTGGCGCGGATTCTCGGGCCGTGGTTCTGGTGGCCACAGAAACTCCCCACACGAAAACACGTCACGTTCAGGGATGCGCCTGAATCTGGCCCGCAACCAGGCGAGTCGGCAACCGCACGGATTTGATGGATCACCAGTCGCGGGCCGCGGAACGAACAGTGGCCCGCGACTGGTGAGTTTGGGGGAGCCGCAGGGAGTTTCCCGTCGCATTGCCAAGTGGCGTGCGGACCGGATCGGGGCAGTGCAGTTCGCCTGCGGCATCGGCACGTCGAAGCACATCGGCGATATCGCCGACCAAAGCCTCAACCTTGTCGGCGATGCGGCGCTCGAACTCGGCGACCATATCGCCGGGCGGAACATCGAGGGTGCGCAGCGCGATGATGCGGAAGTAGCCCGGATTCCGCAGGTGGAAATCGCAGTAGGCGTCGCTGGCGGCGCGCAGTTCGTCCATGGGTGTGCGCCCATTGCCGAAGGCCGCGTCCATCGTGACCGCGTGGAACTCGCGCTCCACGAAAAAGGCCTGCGGCCGCGTCGAGGATTGCCGCACGCGGTGTCAACATTGCGTTCGGGGTCATGACCGAAGGACAACTCGGCCTGCAGATGCCTGTGCCGCTCCCGATCTAGCGGCCCCGCCGCGACTACCAAATACCTGGCGGTAGCGTGAGCGGATGGTCGTCACCCTGCACCCCAAGTCGGGCCTCAAGGCCCGCTTATCGTTCCTTTTCGTGCTGCTTTTCATCAAGCCGATGCTGATCTTGTTCCCGGTCTTCGACTCGGCTCTGCGGCAGCTCAAGTGGCTGGACCGTGGCGCGCAGCGCGGTCCTGACGCGCCAGGCATCGAACGGACGCGGGTTGCTTTGGCCAACAGGCCCACGGATCTGACGGTTCCGGCGGGGACGGCGACTTTGGACTCCGACACCGCCATTCTCTATCTGCACGGCGGTGCGTTCATCGCCTGCGGGCCGGCCACGCATCGCAAGATCACCGGCCTGTTGGCCCGCCAGCTCAGGGTCCCCGTCTACGTACTCGATTACCGGCAGCTGCCGGAGGTTGGTGTGGGCTCCTCGGTGGCAGACGCGGTACAGGCATACCGTGAGCTGCTGCAGGACTACAAGCGGGTGATTGTCGCGGGTGACTCGGCCGGCGGGTACCTGTGCGGCAAGGTCATCGAGTACGCGCACATCAATGGTCTGCCGAAACCGGTTGCCTATGTGGGATATTCACCGCTGCTTGATCTCGACCTGGGCGCCAATCCGACGAGCACGAGCCGTCACGACGCGTACCTGCCCAAGGGCAAGCTGGTGAGGCTGGCGCCGAAATTCGACAGGGGTCCAGTGGAATTCACCGGAGAACGTCGGATCTTCTCCGTGCCCGTCGAGGCATACCCGCCCACCCTGCTCATCACCGCGCAGAACGAATTCCTCGAGCCCGATGCCATCGAACTCGCCGAGAAGCTCTCTGCCGCGGGTGTGGTGGCCCAGGTGCACAGCTATGCGTGGCAGTTGCACGCCTTCCCGGCTATCGCCGTCTCACGCGATACGGCCGAGGTCGTCGTGCTGTCCGCCGATTTCGTGCGGGAGGCGCTATCGGTCGCCGAGCAGGGGTCGGCGACCGAGCAGGCGGGGTAGCGGCACAGGGAAGCATCTCGCGCATCTCGGTGTTGGTTTGTGCCGGACCAGTCACCAGACGCGAGGAGCCCCCGGAACATGAGCCTGTTGTTCGAGCCCTACCGGCTGCGCGACATCACCATTCCCAACCGAATTTGGATGTCGCCGATGTGCCAGTACTCGGCCGAGCCCACGGGCCCCCTGGCGGGTAGCCCGAACGACTGGCACCGCACCCATCTGATCAGCCGCGCCATCGGCGGTGCCGGTCTCATCTTCACCGAGGCCACCGCCGTGAATCCGCAAGGTCGGCTCTCTCCCTACGACACCGGGTTGTGGAACGACACCCAGGAGCAGGCCTGGACCGGCATCGTGGAGAGCATCAAAGTCCATGGCGCCGTTCCCGCGGTGCAGCTCGGGCACGCCGGGCGCAAGGCATCGACCGTTGCGCCGTGGGACGGGCACCGCTCATTGGAACCATCTGACCCGTTGAGCTGGCCGACAATTGGTCCCACCGATGCGCCGTACGGAGACTTCGCCCCGCCTGCGGAAGCCACCAGCGCCGATCTCACGAAGATCATCGAGGACTATGTGAAAGCCGCCCAGCGCGCGCTGCGGGCGGGTTTCCAGGTACTTGAGATCCACGCCGCCCACGGCTACATCCAGCACCAGTTCCTCTCCCCGGCAAGCAATACCCGCACCGACGAGTACGGCGGCTCCTTCTCCGGCCGGGCCAGGCTCACCCTGGAAACGGTCTCGGCGGTGCGCTCCGTCTGGCCCGAGCACCTGCCGCTGTTCGTCAGGGTCTCGGCGACGGACTGGGTATCCGATGAGCCGGGGCTCGAGGCCGCCAGCTGGACTCCCGACCAGACGGTCGAGCTGGCCAGGCTGCTCCAGACACGCGGTGTGGACCTCATCGACGTGTCGACGGGCGGTAATGTGCCGCATGTCCGCATCCCGACGGGGCCGGGATACCAGGTGCGGTTCGCCCGGCGCATCCAGGCCGAAACACCTCTCCCCGCAGCGACAGTCGGGATGATCACCGAGCCGCACCAGGCCGAATCGATCCTCGCCGCCGGGGATGCCTCCGCGGTCCTACTGGCCCGCGAGCTGCTGCGCGACCCTTACTGGCCGCGCCGGGCCGCGCGCGAGCTGGGTGCCGAGCCGAACCCCACAGTGCCCAAGCAGTACGCGCGGGCGTTCTAGCCCGTGTTTGGCAGCCGGGACAGCACGAGTCGCAGCACCTTGATGGCGGCAGCCTTGTCCAATGGGGAATTTCCGTTGCCGCACTTAGGCGATTGCACACACGACGGGCACCCCGCCTCACACTCGCAGGCGTCGATGGCGTCGGCGGTGGCGCCCAGCCAGGTACCAAGCTGTTCGTAACCCCGGGCCGCGAAACCCGCACCACCAGGGTGTCCGTCGTAGACGAATACCGTCGGTAGATCGGTCTCGGATTGCAGGGCGGTGGACACCCCGCCGATATCGCCGCGGTCGCAGCTGGCCACCAGCGGCAGCAGTCCGATGGCGGCATGCTCGGCGGCGTGCAGGGCGCCGGGGGTTGAGAGCGTGTCGATATCGATGCCGGCCAACGCTTCCGGGGTCACGGTGTACATCGCCGCCTTGGTGCTCAATGTCGACGAGGGCATATCGAGCTCGACGAAGTCGAGGATCTCGCCGGTGGACAGCTTGCGTAGATACCCGATCACCTGATGGGTGACGTCCACCGGGACCAGCCCGATCTGCACATCGCCCAGATCGATCCGTTCACCCTCGCCTGTGATCGCGATATCGATGGTGGAGCGGGCGAATGTCGAGTAGTCGGGACTCGCGTTGTGTACCAGTGCGATTCCGTCACCGAAATCGAGCGAGTCGACCAGGTATGTTTCCCCCGAATGTAGATAGACCGCCCCCGGATGCACCGTCGCCGGGGCGCGCCCGGTATCCACGGTTCCCAGCACCCGCCCGGTGTCGGCTTCCAGGATCATCACCTGGCCACCGATCGACCCCCGGATATCCACCGCTGCATACGGATTAAGGCCCGGGGCCGCGAAGTATCCACCGGGGCGCTTGCGTAGTAGGCCGTCGTCGACGAGCTCCGAGACCACATCGGTCGCCTCGAGGGAGCGCACATCATCCGCTGTCAACGGGAGCTCCGTTGCCGCGCAGAGCAAGTGAGGCCGTAAGACATGTGGATTGGTGGGATCGATCACCACCGCCTCGATCGGCTTATCCAGAAGTGCGCCGGGATGGTGAACCAGGTAGGTGTCCAGTGGATCATCGCGCGCGATCAGCACCACTAAGGAGCCCTGGCCACGTCGGCCGGAGCGGCCCGCCTGCTGCCAAAAGGAGGCCACGGTACCCGGGAAGCCCGCCACCACGACGGCATCCAGTCCGGCGATATCCACGCCCAGTTCAAGGGCGTTCGTTGTTGCCGCACCGGTCAACGCGCCCGTCGACAGGGCCTGCTCCAGTGCCCGGCGATCCTCCGGCAGATACCCGGCCCGATATGCCGACACCTGGGATGCCAACGCCGGATCGACCTCCGCCAATCGATGTGCGGCGCCAAGCGCCGTCATCTCGGCGCCGCGCCGCGATCTGACGAAGGCCAGTGTCCGCGCTCCCTCCTGGACCAGATCTGCCAGCAGCCGGGAGGCCTCGGTACTCACCGGGCGTCTTACGGGTGCCCCGTTCTCGCCGGTGATCGGCAGCAGCGGCGGTTCCCACAGCGCCACCGTGCGCATCCCGTGCGGCGACCCGTCCGCTATCACCTCGTTGACGGGCTGCCCGATCAGCGCCCGTGCTGCCGCGCCGGGATTTGAGGTCGTCGCGCTGGCGAAGACCACCGTGGGATGCGAACCGTACCGCGCGCACAAGCGCAGCAGCCGCCGCAGCACAAGGGCTACATTTGATCCGAAAACACCACGGTAGTAATGGCATTCATCGACCACTAGGTACCGCAATCCGCGCAGGAATGCCGACCAGCGCGTGTGGTTGTGCAATAGCGATATATGCATCATGTCGGGATTGGTAAAGATCCACCGCGAGCTTTCGCGTGCGAACCGTCGCAATTCGTTGGAGCTGTCGCCGTCATATGCGCACGGCAACACCCGGTCGAAAGTGCTTATCCCGGCAATTAATTCGCGTATCGAGCGCAGCTGGTCGTGTCCGAGAGCCTTCGTCGGCGCCAGATAGAGCGCCCGGGCCCGCGGCTCAGAGGCCAGGGCGGTCAGGATTGGCAATTGGTACCCCACCGACTTCCCGGAAGCGGTTCCGGTGGCTACCACCACATGGCGGCCTGAGAACGCGAGGGAGGCGGCCGCGACCTGGTGCGACCACGGAACAGTGACCCCGTGGCCCGCAAAGGCGGCTACCGCATCGGGATGGGCCCATTGCGGCCAGGCATCCAGCTGCGCGTCCCGGGCGGGAATATCGCAAATATGTCGCACCGGGGTCTCACCGGTGGGAGTCCCGGCCACGATCAGATCCAGCAGTTCGCGGCCGTAGCTGACCGTCACCAAAAAACCCCTTGTGACCTGCATAATTGTGCCAAAACGGCGCCAAGTTCGCTACCGCATATGGCCATAACACCAGGGTAAGGCAGGCCGAAGGGAGTCAAAGTTTCACCATTGTTCACCGAAGTTCCCGTCGATTATCTGGCACACGGCTATCGCCAGCGCCCTAAACATGCTCTACTTATGGGGGTCGCAGCTTCTGTGTTCGTGTTTTGCACTCGCAGGATCGACGTTGTGATCGCGGTTCCTGCGAGGGTCTTCTTCACGGGGTATGGCGGTCGGAACGGGGCCCGACGTGCCGAACGGGTATGTCGCACCCAAGTGAAAGAAAGATCAAAGAAATGCCACAGGGAACTGTGAAGTGGTTCAACGCAGAAAAAGGCTTCGGATTCATTGCGCCCGAAGACGGCTCCGCTGACGTCTTCGTCCATTACACCGAGATCACGGGCAACGGATTCCGTACCCTCGAAGAGAACCAGAAGGTCGAGTTCGAGGTAGGCCAGAGCCCCAAGGGCCCGCAGGCCACCGGCGTCCGCGCCGTCTGACCCAAGTCCGTTATATAGAAACGCCCCTGGCCACCCGCCGGGGGCGTTTCTCGTCCCGCCATCGGTGAGCAGACGCGTAGCGCACACAAAACGCGGGATACGCGTGCGCTGAGCGTCTGCTCGCGGAGAAAGTACTGTCTGTCACTGTGAGCCAGCTGTCCTTCTTCTCCGCCGAGTCGGTGCCTCCCGAGGTCACCGATCTGGCAGGGCTGTTGGCCGGTCCCGGTCAGGTGATGGTCAGCGGCTCCGGCGCCCGGATATCGGTGGTCGTCGATCAGCCCTGGCGTGCGCTGGCCCTGGCGGAGATGATCACCGAGACCGGTCTCCAGGCCGAAATGAGCCACACCGACGAGAACCACCCGCTGGTGCGTACGGCCATAGACCCAACGGTGCTGCCGATTGCCCACGAGTGGACCCGTGGGGCGGTGAAAACCGTGCCTGCACAGTGGCTCCCGGGAGCGCGCGAGCTGCGCGCCTGGGTGCTCGCCGCGGGTTCCCCGGAGGCCGACCGTTACCTGCTGGGCCTGGATCCACACGCTCCCGACACCCACTCGCCATTGGCGGCTGCGCTGATGCGGGTGGGCATCGCCCCGACTTTGATCGGAACACGCGGTGCCAATCCCGCGTTGCGGATCAGTGGGCGGCGCCGGCTGGCGCGGCTCCTGGAGAACATCGGAGAACCCCCCGGAGACACCGAGGCATTTCGCGCCTGGCCCAGGGTCTAGCAGGGGCTTAGTACGGCTCGGGACACGCTTTTAGTGACCCTGAAATCGGGAATACCGGAGCCCATATGCAAGGCTAGGTTTGCGCAATTGGCGTGGGGGTGTCATCTTGTGACCACGGTGGACCGCCGGTACACCGTACATACGCGGCTGAATGCGCAGGTAAGGAGACGAAGCAGTGCGACGGCTCGTCATCGTCGAATCACCGACGAAGGCCCGCAAGATCGCTGGCTATCTCGGCGACGGATACGTCGTCGAGTCCTCGCGAGGCCACATCAGGGACCTGCCCCGTGCTGCTGCCGACGTTCCGGCCAAGTACAAATCGGAACCCTGGGCCCGCCTCGGGGTGAACGTCGATGCGGACTTTGAGCCCCTCTACATCGTCAGCCCCGAAAAGAAGGGGACCGTTACCGAGCTCAAGAGCCTCCTTAAGGACGTCGACGAGCTCTACCTGGCGACAGACGGTGACCGCGAGGGTGAGGCCATTGCCTGGCACCTCCTGGAGACGCTCAAGCCCACGGTGCCGGTCAGGCGCATGGTGTTCCACGAGATCACCGAGCAGGCCATCAGGGCCGCCGCCAACGACCCGCGCGATCTGGACATCAACCTCGTCGATGCGCAGGAGACCCGCCGCATCCTCGACCGGCTGTACGGCTACGAGGTCAGCCCCGTGCTGTGGAAGAAGGTCGGACGGAACCTGTCCGCCGGGCGCGTGCAGTCGGTGGCGACCAGGATCATCGTCCAGCGTGAACGTGACCGCATGGCGTTCCGCAGCGCCGGGTACTGGGACCTGGGCGCCGAGCTGGATGGCGGCAGCGAGGCGAAGCCTCCTAAGTTCAACGCCCGCTTGGTCAGCGTGGACGCGCAGCGCGTGGCCTCGGGCCGAGATTTCGACTCTCTGGGCCAGGTGAAAAAACTCGACGAGGTATTGGTCCTCGACGAGGTCCGCGCCAACGCCCTGGTCGCCGGGCTTGCGCAAGCCACCCTGACGGTCGCCTCCGCCGAGGAGAAGCCTTACACCCGCAAGCCGTACCCGCCGTTTATGACGTCGACGCTGCAGCAGGAGGCCGGGCGCAAGCTGCGGTTCTCCTCCGAGCGCACCATGAGCATTGCGCAGCGGTTGTACGAAAACGGCTACATCACGTATATGCGTACCGACTCCACGACGCTGTCGGAATCGGCATTGACGGCCGCACGCAGCCAGGCCGCGGAGTTGTACGGAAACGAATATGTGCATCCTTCGCCCCGGCAATACACCCGCAAGGTGAAAAATGCGCAGGAGGCGCACGAGGCCATTCGCCCGGCGGGTGAGACTTTCAAAACTCCCGGCCAATTGCATTCGTTGGTCGACAATGACGAATTCCGTTTGTACGAGCTGATTTGGCAGCGCACTGTTGCCTCGCAGATGGCCGATGCGCGCGGCACCACGCTGAGCCTGCGGCTGGCGGGTACCGCCACCTCCGGCGAGCAGGTGGTGTTCACCGCCAGCGGCCGCACCATCACGTTCTCCGGCTTCCTGTCGGCATACGTCGAGACCGTGGACGAGCTGGCCGGCGGCGAGGCAGACGATGAGGAACGCCGTCTGCCCCACCTCAAACAGGGCCAGACCGTCACCGTTGCCCAGCTGTCCGCAGACGGACACACCACCAACCCGCCGGCCCGCTACACCGAAGCCTCGCTCATTAAGTCGTTGGAAGAGCTGGGAATTGGGCGTCCGTCGACCTATTCGTCGATCATCCGGACCATCCAGGACCGCGGATATGTCCATAAGCGCGGCAGTGCGCTGGTCCCGTCATGGACCGCCTTCGCGGTGATCGGACTGCTTGAGCAACACTTCGGCCGGCTGGTCGACTACGACTTCACCGCCGCGATGGAGGACGATCTCGACGAGATCGCTTCCGGTAATGAACGTCGCACAAACTGGTTGAACGCCTTCTACTTCGGTGGAGATCACGGCGCCGAGGGCTCGGTGGCACGCGCCGGCGGCCTCAAGCGCCTGGTGGGTGTGAACCTGGAGGAGATCGACGCTCGCGAGGTCAACTCGATAAAGCTGTTCGACGACGACCAGGGCCGCGCCATCAATGTGCGCGTCGGCAAGAACGGGCCGTACCTGGAGCGGATCATCACCGGTGAGGACGGCGAACCCACCCCGCAGCGTGCCAATGTCAAGGACGGCGTCACCCCCGACGAGCTGACCGTCGAGATGGCCGAGGAGCTGTTCGCGATCCCGCAGGAGGGGCGTGTGCTGGGCGTGGACCCGGTCACCGGACACGACATCGTCGCCAAGGACGGGCGTTTCGGCCCCTACGTCACCGAGGTGCTACCTGCGCCGCCGGAGCCGGAGGTAGAGGAAAAGCCGAAGCGCGGCGCCAAGAAGGTCGAAGGGCCGAAGCCGCGCACCGGATCGCTGCTCAAGACCATGACACTTGAGACCGTCACACTCGAGGACGCGCTGAAGCTGCTGTCACTGCCTCGGGTGGTCGGTGTGGACCCGGCCAACAATGAGGAGATCACCGCGCAGAATGGCCGCTACGGCCCATATCTCAAGCGCGGCACCGATTCCCGCTCGCTGGCCACCGAGGATCAGATGTTCACCATCACCCTCGATGAGGCGCTCAAGATCTACGCCGAGCCGAAACGCCGTGGCGGGCAGGCCGCCTCGGCGGCGCCGCTGCGTGAACTGGGTGCGGATTCGGTGACCAGCAAGCCAATGGTCATCAAGGACGGCCGCTTCGGCCCCTATGTCACCGATGGCGAGACCAACGCCAGCCTGCGCAAGGGCGATGACGTGCTGTCGATCACCGACGAGCGGGCCTCCGAGCTGCTCGCGGAGCGCCGTGCGCGTGGCCCGGTCAAGCGAGCCAAGAAGGCGCCGGCGAAGGCGGCCAAGAAAGCTCCAGCGAAGAAGGCGCCCGCGAAGAAGGCCGCAGCCAAGAAGGCGACCTAGTACAGCGGGTCGGGGGTACCTCCCGCTTGCGGGGGGAGAGCGCAGCGACCGGGGGATCTAACTGTGACGCGGACGCGCAACCTGCGTTGACACCGTGCGGCCACGAAGCTCGACGGTCTCGCCGACGTCCCAGCGCAGGGCTTCTTCGTCTCGGGCTTCCATGACGGCGGACGCCGAGGCCAGCACATTTCCCGGCTCGTTCTTGGCCAGCTCGGTCAGGCGGGCGGCCTCGTTCACGGGGTCGCCGATGACGGTGTACTCGAAACGCGCCTGCGCTCCGATATGGCCGGCGATGGCCCGTCCCGCGGAGACTCCGATGCCGAAGTCGTTGGAGCCCAACACATTGGTGAGCCCGTCGGCCAGCTCACGGGCGGCGGCCAGTGCGGCGGCGGCGCCGTCGGGGTGGTCGATGGGTGCACCGAAGATGGCCAGTGCGGCGTCACCCTGGAACTTGTTGACGAAGCCGCCGTGCGTGTTGACGGTGTCGACGATGACCCGGAAGAACTCGTTGAGCACTTGCACGACGACCGCCGGACCGCGGGTGGACGCCAACTGCGTGGAACCCACCAGGTCGACGAAAAGCACTGCGACGCTGCGTTCCTGGCCACCGAGTTCAGTGCCGTATTCAAGTGCCCGGCGGGCGACGTCCTCGCCCACGTAGCGGCCGAATAGATCACGCAGGCGCTGCCGTTCGCCCAGATCACGCACCATGTCGTTGAACCCCGCCTGCAACAGTCCCAGCTCGCTGGCGTCGTAGATGGGCACGTGGGCGTTGTAGTTGCCGCGCTGCACTTCGCTAAGCGCCCAACGTAGTTGGCGCAGCGGGTCGGCGATCGAGGTGGCGACCAGCAGGGTCCCCATTAGTCCGATGGCCAGCGCGATGATCGCCAGGATCAGGATGGAGCCGGTGAGATTTTCGGCGCCAGACTTGAGATACCCCGCTCGCTGTCCCACCACGGTGAGCACGATCGCCAGGATCGGCACGCCGGAGCTCAGCGCCCAGGTGAGGATCTGGCGGACGATAACGCCTGGAGCGGTGACATTTTCGGGGACGCCGCGCCGTAGTGCCTGGATGGCGACCGGACGGAGGACGCGTTCGGACTGCAAGTAGCCGATGATGCTGGTCGTGGTGGCGCCGAGCACGGTGGCGAACATGGCGACCAGGATCGAGCTGTGTGTGGACGACCAGGTGACGGCGACGAAGATCGCGCCACCGACGAGCCACGTCGCCACGCTGATAACGGTCCGGTAGAAGGGCATCTGTAAGGCGCGGACGCGGACCGCCTCAGAACCCTCGGATTCGAAGTCGGGGGAGCTGTACTGCCAGCGCAGAACCGGTAACAGCAGGTAGGTGCTGACGATGGCGCCGGCCACAAACAGGATGAACAGCGAGACACCGAGGATGACGAGCCGTTCCGTGCCGAGCTCAGTCAGTTCGACGCGGTCGCTCGGCGGTAGACCGAACCGCAGGAAGCCCAGCACGAACAACGCGCCGACCAGGTTTGACTGGGCGATACCCATGATGAAGAGCGGCCATGGGGTACGTAAGACCCATCTGGAGTACCGGGCTGCGCGTGCAAGCGGGCGCTGGTCAGCCGTTCCCTCCGCGCCAGTCACCCGTTAACCGTAGCTGTAGGCGGTGACGGAGAGGTTTCACACGCCTAATGCGCATGCCCAGGGCGTCGGTCTTGGCGACTAGGGTTGGGGGTAATGAGCGGGGTTTTCGGGCGCCTGGTGGATCAGGGAGCGGTGGTTTCCACGCTCTCGTCCGCGGCATTGGGTTCACGCGGTGGTGAGGCGGGTCGCATGACCCACGCGTGGTTGTTTACCGGGCCGCCGGGGTCGGGCAGGTCGGTGGCGGCTTTGTGCTTTGCCGCGGCGTTGCAATGTGAGGCCGAGGGACAGGTGGGCTGCGGAGAATGCCGCGCCTGTACGACGACGATGGCCGGAACCCACGCTGACGTGCGCAGAGTCGTGCCCGAGGGGTTATCGATCGGCGTCGACGAGATGCGCGCCATCGTGCAGACCGCGTGGCGCCGGCCGAGCACCGGTCGTTGGCTGGTGGTGCTCATCGAGGACGCCGACCGGTTGACGGAGGGCGCGGGCAACGTGCTGCTGAAGGTTGTCGAGGAGCCGCCGGCGCGGACGGTGTTCCTGCTGTGCGCGCCGTCGGTGGACCCAGAGGACATCTCCATCACGCTGCGGTCGCGCTGTCGGCATGTGGCGCTCGTCACTCCATCGGTGGCGGCCATCGCTGAGGTGTTGATGGACCGCGATGGGATCGATGTCGAGCAGGCGCAATGGGCGGCCTCGGTGAGTGGCGGCCATGTGGGCCGGGCCCGGAGGCTGGCCACCGATGAGCAGGCCCGGGCGCGCCGACTTCGGGCATTGGGGCTGGCGCGGGAGGCCGCCACCCCGTCGCGGGCGTATGCCGCGGCCGAGGAGCTGGTGACGAGTGCCGATACCGAGGCCAAGGAGCTGACGGCCGCACGCAACGAGGCCGAAGAGGAAGAATTAAAGACGGCGCTCGGGGCCGGGGGCACCGGCAAGGGGGCGGGGACGGCGCTGCGCGGATCCGCAGGTGTCTTGAAAGACCTCGAACGCAAACAAAAATCGCGTCAGACACGGGCGTCGCGTGACGCCTTGGACCGCACGCTGATCGATTTGGCCACTTATTTCCGAGATGCCTTGGTGCTGTCGTTCGGTGCCGCCCAGGAGGGGCGGGTCGCGTTGCATCATCCCGATATGGCCGACAGGCTCGGGCCGATGGTGGACAGGGTCCCGCCTGAACAGCTGCTGCAGTGCATCGAGGCGGTGCTGGAGTGCCGGGAAGCGCTGGCGATCAACGTGAAGCCCAAGTTCGCAATCGACGCGCTAGTCGCGACCGCGGGACAGGCGTTGCGCCCGTCTGAATGAGGTTGGGCGTCGGGATTCGGGTGCCGTAGACTCTCGGGCGCCGGGTTCGCCCGGCACGCTGCCCTAGCTCAGTCGGTAGAGCAATTCACTCGTAATGAATAGGTCGGGGGTTCGATTCCCCCGGGCAGCTCAAACAAGCAGGTCGCAGGGTTATGATTGTTTGCTGGCTAACTGCCGGACCCCTGAAGTGGACACTAAATGGACACTAATTCGCACGGCGACGTGTATCCGCGCCTGTGTCTGCCGTATCTACGCCGCTGTTGCGCTGGCAAATTCGACGGCGATACTATCCAGCAATGTCGGGCGGGGTGTGGAGCGGCTTTGCGGGGGATGCTGAGTGACTAACCATTTGCAGGTCAATCCTGAGTTGTTGCACCGGTCCGCCGACGAGATGGATCGGTTGTTGGCTGCGCACCGCGCCGCGCATACCAAGGCGCACGGTTTGATCAATGCGGCGACGTCAGGATGGGTCGGTGGCGCGGCCACCGCGTTGGGGTCTGAGTCGACCGAGTGGCAGGGCCACTCCAAGCACGTCGAGAACGAGTCGACCCACTACCGGGACGCATTCGACCAAATCGGCTATGCGTTCGCGACCACCGAAGAACAGACCGCAGTGAGCATAATCACCACCCGTCTGCCGCAGGCGAAGGCCTGAAGCTCCGATGTCATTTTCGCTGGCCGACCTCAAGCGCGCCAAGGTGGCGTCGTTTCGTGATGTGGCCGACGCGCTCGACGGTATGGCCACCGCCAACCGCGACATGCAACGTGGTGTGGCAGCGCTGCCGATCATGGGGGACGCCTGGAAAGGCGTGTCCGGGGACGCGGCCCACCATGAGCTCGACGGGCACGGTAAATACCTGGGCGGTGCCGCTGATGCCCAACACGGCGCAGCGGCAAGAGTCCGGCGTGCTGCCGATGAGTTCGAGGGTGTGCAACAGCTGCTCAAGAAGGTCGAAAACGATGCCGCCAGTGGCAAGTTCACGATCGATCTGGAAACCGGCAAGGTCACCCCTCCCAAGGGCGAGTACGACAAGAGCGAGTTGGACTATCTCACCAACACGTTGAAGCAGCTCCGTGCGGCCGGGGAGACCGCGAACACGGACTTGGAGGCGGCGGTCAAAGCCGCTAAGGAACTGCCGGAATCATCGAATGCTGGCGGGGCGTTGCCTTCAGTTCCCGCCGCCAAGGATCCGTCGGGGATCGCGGCCCGGTTGAAGGGGCTGGACGCGCCCAACCCAGACGGTGATCCGGGGGCAACCAAAGCCGCTGCCGCTGGCGCCGATACGCAAGCCAACTACAAAGACTGGTACCCGAAAACCGCCGTGCCCGGTGGCGACAAACCCATCGATCCCCGACAGTTGGGCGGTCTGGCCGCTGTGCCGGGTGTAGGCGATGTGCGCGACAAAATACCGCAGCCTCTACAGCGACCCGTGCTGCGCCCTGAGCAGGTCGAGCAATTCAAAACCGAGCAACGCCAAATACTGACCAAGATGGGTGTGCCCGCCGATCAAATCGAGCAGCGTGTCAACGCCGCCGCCGAAAACGCGCAAACCCCCCATTTCAAACCCGATGCGCCCTCTGCCTCACCGACCGATCCGAAATACATCAGCAGAGACTTCGGAGAACAGTTCAACAAGTTCACCAACAACATCAGCGACGGCGGGTCCAAAGCCGGTGATGCCATGCTGCAACAAGGCAAAGAGCTGACCGGACAAGCAGGTCCGGGCGCACCCGGTGTCGCCGAGAAGTGGAAAGACCTTGCAGTCAACACCGGCAAGGGGCTCTGGGACTACACCACCGCCACACCACAAGAACGGGTCGGGTGGCTGTCAGATGAAGCGCAACGCGCCGCCGATAACCCCGGTGGGTACATCGGAGAAAAACTCGTGCAGACAGCTGCGGGTGCAGCCACCGCCCCCATCGGTGGCGAAGCATTCGCCGGAGCACGCGCACTACTCGGAGACCTCCCCCACCACCTACCCGAACCCCACATTCCAGGCGCAGCACACGCGCCCACCGAACCACCAAGCGGTGCTCCTCATCCAGCGCCGGTTGTTGATCACCCAGCGCCATCTCCCTCGGTAGAACACTCCGGCGGCTGGAACCACTCCACGGAGCAATACTCGCCACAAGCCCCACAACTGGCATCCGATCTCAACAATGCGTTCGTTGGTGGTCACCCGACCGCGGATCTGGCCGGACAGGTCGCCGATCACGCCACCCACCACGCACCCGGTATGGGCAGCGCCGCCAACCCTGACCGTGTAGTGCTTGGCAAATGGGCTGGCGATGACGCTGGATACATCGGCGAAGCCAGACATAACGGCGGCATCTATTACGACACTGGAGGCGATGCCTGGAACGCTATTGGCAACGGGCTGAGTAGAACAGATGCCGATGCTCTCGGCTGGCAAGTCAACGAGCAATTTCTGAAAACTCAAATGCAGAACGGTATTCCACGCATCGACTACGTTGTCGAGGGCTCCAAGTTCTCCTCGATTCAGGACGTACTCCGCACCGACCCCAATTCGTTCTCTGCGAAGGAGATAAAGTATCTAATGCAGAACGCCCCGGCATACGGATATGAACGAATTGGCGACTCCTGGGTTCGAGAGGGAGGTAGATGATCATGGATGACGCGTTCACGGAAGAAGCCCAATCTATAGTCGGCCCTTTGCTTTCCGATCTCGGTTTTACGCTGGACGTGATCGATGACCATGTCAATGAAGGTGGAAGAACTGGCTCGGTTGTCTACTACCGGTCCGAGGACTGCAAGGTCCAGGTCTATCAATCCTCGCGCGAGGGCAGCGTAAATTGCATGATCGCGCCATTGGACGCACCCAATGTGTTCGGCCCCCAGGACAGATCCTTCAGCTGGCAGTACCTCACCAAGTTTGCCCCGATGCCCGAGATGTCCCTCGAAGAACTGGCCGAATCGGTGAGCTTCGAACCCAAGACCAGCGCTGAACAGCTGCAGTGGGTGCGAGACAACATCGCTAAGTATTACGAGGCAGCGCACCGCGGAATTCTCCTTTGAAACCCTGCCCTGAGATATAGAAGCCGTGACAAGATTCGAAGACGTCCACTTCTCTAAACCCGATCGGTACTCGATTGGCACGGAGACCGATTCCGGCCGGTACTACGTCTCCATACCCGTGAGCAACGGACTTGTTGACTATGAGGAGTATTACGCGATCGACACGGAGCAGTACAAACTGTTCCTGGACAACAAATCCGCCGCGATCTCCTTCGTTGAAGCGTGCCGACGGCACGAGCACGACGACCTGTTGATTCTGAAACCAGGCACTAATCGCGGTACGCCAGTCTAGGAGTCTGGACGCCGGATATTGTGAGCCCCTGTAGCGTCCGGCTTCTGCATGTCGGCCCAGTTGACTAGATGGGGGCGTATTAGATGACTACGGACCACCCATTGGGCGATAGATCCAGTGAGCTTCAAACCGAGGTCAATGCACTTTCAGAGAGGCTGGGCGTCCGGCCCTTGCCGGTCGGGATTCTTCGGAAGAATGACGATGTCAACATTTTCATTGATGAGGACGGCGCCTACCACTTCGCGTACTACGAACGAGGCAAGCTCGGCTTCGACAAGGTGGGCGGTCTGGATGACCTTCTCTACTGGTACTGCGAAGACATCGTCACGAGCGAAGCTTCAAAGCGGGTGGGTGACCGTAAGGAGCGTTTCAAGTTCGAGTACCAATGGCTAAGCGACTTTGACGTGAACTGGGCCAATAGGCGCGTGCGCGAGCTTGCTGCTCTCTTTCGCAATGGGCAGCCCGAGGATTTGGCGCTGCTTCCCGATATCGGCGAGCCTCTCTAGCTGGCAAGACCAAGGATCGATGACGAGATCGAACGGGTTCGCCGCCAAGGTCATCGACTTCTTGGCATAGACGCGAGAACCCTGTGCAGACGCTGTGAGCGCCGCGTACGCTTCCGTCGGTCAGGGGCATCGTTTCGAGGGGAAGGTCTTCACGAATGTCATCACCGCAGTCGGCAGCACCAGGCTGGTATCCCGATCCATCAGGCGCGCCAGGGCAGCGCTATTTCGATGGCACCAACTGGACCAACACGCCGCCCCCGCCCCCGGTAGCACCAGCGCCAGCACCCAAGCGGAGCCGGAAATGGCCATGGATTGTCGGCGGCGTTGTAGTTCTACTGATCGTTATCGGCCTTGCTGGCGGCAACAAGGAAAGCCAGAAGCCCACTGGCGCAACGCCAGCCGCGATTGCGCCACAGTCAGGTGGCAGTGCGGCGGCGCCCGGAGAGAAGTCGGCGCCGGGGATTGGCGCTGAGGTGCGTGATGGCAAGTTCGCGTTCGTGGTCGACAAGATTGACGTGGGTGAGAAGGTTGTCGGCCGCGATGACAATCAGTTCATGCAGAAGAAGGCACAGGGCGAATGGGCCGTGCTGTCGATGACGGTGACCAACATCAGCGACAAGCCCCAGACGTTCTTCGCTGACAATCAAAAGCTCATCGCTGGCGGCAAGACCTTCTCAGCGGATAGCACCGCATCGGCGTACCTGGGGGACACGTCACTACTGGCAGAGATCAATCCCGGCAACAAGATTGATGTTCAAATCGCTTTTGACGTTCCCGCAGGGACTGAGCCCGATCAGGCCAAGTTGCATGACTCGGCATTCTCGGGCGGTGTGACCCTCAACCTGAAGCGAACGGGCTAACCAAAAAAGGCAATCAGTCCCGCCCCTGAGTTGGTAGGCGTTGGGGCTGGTTGCATATCCGTGACTATCCGCCCGTATCCCATTGGCTCCGATTTGGCTGGGCGGCCAGTAGCGCGGCTGCGACCAGGGGAGCGTCGTCGATAGGCAGTCGTGAAGGAATGTCCACGATCACCAGCCGGCCGCGCCGGTCATCGATCCGCACCTCGCCGTAGGCCCACCCCTGGCCAGTGATCGGAATCCGAACTGTCCGGCTGCCGTATTCGTCGTTCTCAACGTTCGGCAGCTCGAGAACCGAGCACCCCTTGGTGTTGATCTTGGCCATGAGAGTCGATGAGACGTGACCGGCGATGTCTTCCTGCGTGTACACCGCGGCTTCGGTTTCGCCCTCGGCGCCAATGGTTTGCTTCCGGGTCAGGCCGAAGAAGTGCGGCATCTCTTCGATGATCTCGCGAATGGCCTTGTTGGCTTCCATTGGCCAGTTCTACGCGGTGGGTCCGACAGCCGGATAGTCAGCAAACCCAGTTTCGGGTGACTGATTGGGACAGATACGGACATCTGTGGGTGGCTTCTAGATACTCGCCGGTGAAGGGTTCCAGTCGATTGGATACCGATCTGTGTCTTCGAAGAAGCCCTCGTACATCTGCATTTCGCGGCAGATTTCCACCATCGGTATGGGTCGGCGGCTCACTTTGTTGATGTCGTGACCCTCGCGTGTCGTCGGCGGCGGTGAGAGTCCGATACCGACATCGGCTGGCAGGTTCTCGACGTCAGCTTTCCAGTTGGTCCAGCGCCAGTCCTGATAGAAGCCATCGACCTTGTCTGTGCACGTCAGCGCCCAGTGTAGGAAGTCGTAGTGTCCGAATCCGCAAGGCTCCCATTTGAGCGCATCGAATGGCCAGTAGTGGATTTCTCCGTTCGACTCTTTGATGCCGCCCCAGTCTGCGGCGAAGACCCCGCCGAGAATGTCTATGGCGCAAACCATTAGCCCGCTGCCTGTCATGTTATGCAGGCTGGGGAAAGTGTCGGTGCCGCCGCCAAAGATCTTGAGCCATCCGTGATCGGCAAGGATGCCGCCACAGTTGTAGGTGAGCGCGCCCGCACCAGAGCGCACGGTCACCTGTAGCAATTCAAGCTCAGCCTTGGCCCGCTCGTTCGATATCGGCAGAACCTTGTGTGCACCGCTACTGACCCACTTCTGGATTTCCGGCCAGGCTGGCTCATCGACATCGGTCAGCTCTTCAACCGTCCGCAAGGGCTTACTCCCGTCAATCGTTACTAGTGGCGGCCGGTGCGGCTGCGTTTGGCGCGGTTGCCCTTGCCGTTGCCCTTGTTGTTCTTCTTGCTGCCGCTGTTCTTGGAGTGCGAGCCGCTATCGTGCGAGCTGCCGTTTCCATTATGGGTGCTGGCGGTGTTCTGAGTGTTAGGACGGGCGCCATCCCGTGCGTGGTCACGGGTCTGGCTCGTGACCGAGTTATTGCGTACGGCTTGGTTGTCGCGCTGCTGGGCTTCGGATTCGGGCCGGGCGTGTACGGTCTGCGGCTCGCTGTTGTGCTGCGATTGCTGCTGGGCCACGCTGTTGACCGTCCGGGCACCCTGCAAGGCTTTGGAGCGCTGCGCCTGGGATGCCTGCTCAGCACCGGCCTGCTGCACCTGACGCTGTTCAGCCGGGGACGACGGTCGCGCGGGCAGCTTTGATGGCGACTGCGGTGAGGGCCGTGCCGCTATCTGCCTGTCGGCAGCGCGTTGATCGATGGCGCACGTGGCGCATCGAACCCTGCCGTCGTCGCCCCGAAATGCAAGGTTGAAACGGTCGCCTTCTCCGACTTGGTTCTTCTTATAGAAGCCGCCGATTAGCGGGCCTTCCCGGTTGCTTTCATCCCGCGGAACATATCGGACAGAGGAGCCCTCGCCGCCCTCGGCGGTGGACGCAAACGGGTACTCATCACGGGCCTTGCCGGTCTGAGTCGGTATGCCCCCCAAAGCGTCTCGACGCCGACCGGAAGTGTCTATGGGGTTACCCCGTGTCAGAGTGCTGGGCTGACCTTTCTCAATAGCATCAAGCTTGTGGTCGAAATGCTCAGGCATCGTGCCCGCGTTGTACACCAGGGAAGGGTTTTCATTGACGTGCCCGCAATCCATATGTGAGCAGGCCGGCAACGAAGTTGACGGTGGCGCGTTGGGGGCTTTGGGTACCTCGGGGGTTTTGGCGGCTGCGGCGACTTCTTGGGAAAGTTTGGTTGGGTCGGTGGCTGTTTCAGGGGTTACGCGGGTGACGGTGGCTGCCTCGGAGGCGATGTCGTCGGTACCCTTTTTGAGGCCTTGTTCGACGGCGTTCTCGGCGACATTTCCGATGGTTTTCTTGGTGAGTCCTTGTGGGGTGAGAGCGGCAACGATCTGCATCCCGGCCGAGAAGTTTTGCAGGCCCTTGTTATTGGGGTCCGTAGACGCGATGGCCTCGACGGCGATGGAGGTGTTGTTCACCGCGAGCGCAGCCTCGGTGAGCAGGCTGGCGCCGGGGGCTGAGCCCACCCCGGTGGCCATCAGCGCGGCGCCGCCGATGAGCATCGCCGACTGGGTGGGGTGTTCCTGCACGGTCTGCGATACCGCTTGGGCTTGCAGGGCATTGCCGTCGGCTTGGGCTGCCATTGCGCTGCCTAAGAAGTCTCCGGCCTTCTTGAAGCCGTTACCGACAGCACTCACGGCGCCGCCCACCGTGTCTCCGACATCGGACCAGCCGAACTGTGAGTACCCGTCACCCACGGCCAGCGGCGGGTCGACGTAGACCGGCCATGCGGTGGTGTCGGTGGGTGAGATGACTTCGGAGACTTGGTATAGCTGCGGGGCAACCTGTTTGGCCACATACGCCGAATAGACGATGTTCCCACCCGAGTCGCGGGCCTCGGCCGGGGACATCACCCCGAGCGTTTCTGCCTGCGGGGTGGCCCGGTTCAGTGTGAGGTGGCCGCTGGAGTGCATCAGCATCACCGTGTCGGCCGGGGTGCGCACAAACGTGGACACCGACCGCGCGCCGGAGGGTTCGTTGATCCGGGCCACGGTGCGGTAGCCGTCGCGGGTGTTTTCGGCCAGTAGGTCAAACCCTGCGCCAGCATCGGGGTAGACCATCTGCCCAGCCGAGGTGAGCTGGCCACTGCCCAAGTTTGCGGGTAGCACCATCTCCACGGCACCCACCGGGCTCTGAGACACCAAACCGGCGGCCGGGTTCACCGGCAGGCCTGCGGAGCGTTGCTTGCTGGTCAGGGAGGTGTCGAGTCCGGCGGCCGAATCTTGGAACGCTGTTGTCGCGGCTAGGCCGAACTGTTCGGCTGCCGAGGCCACCGGGGCGCTCGCCGAGGGCTGCACACCGGTGAGCGGGATCGCGACGGCCGCGAGCACCGCCAACGCCTTCACCGCCGAAGGCAACCTAGTTAGTCGAGCCTCTAGGAAACCTTGATCGAGGCTTTCGCGCCGACGTGTGGGCCATATCCGGTGGCATTCCCGCACGGAAATAAGCTTGCCCTTACCGGTGCGGAAAGTCTTCTTCTCGGACATAGCAAAGGAATGTACACCGTGATCATGACATGCAAAAGCCGACGTAATCCAGGGTTCTTGAGCATCTTGCCGCTGACAGTTCGGAAACAGTCTCTGAACTGTCAGCGATCTGCACAAACTTCGCTCAAGTGAGACCAGGCGCCGAGTGCTGGTGTGAGTAGTGGTTCATCGACAGGGAACTTTCCAGTTTCCTAGCCGCAAACACTGGACGGTCTACATGTGGGGCGCCGGTCCGGTGCGGGAGGTACTGGAAGTGCTCAAAAACGATGAGGGTGCCCCCGCGCTCGAACCAACGGGGGGGAGGTGAGCGCGGGGGCAGCCAGAACACTAACAGCGGATCGACAAATAGTTCGCTACAGCCGTCCTTCGAGCTGTTCGGGCAGTGGTGGCACCTCGCCGTTGCCGCCTCGGGTGATCCACGCACGTAGTTCGCGCAGGTGCGCCAGGGCGATGCTGAGTAGCTTGGTTTCGGTGTCGAGTTGCGCCCGGACCTTGCCGACTTCGGCGACGAGCGCGGTGACCCGGCCATCGACCAGGGCGATGGCGGCATTGTGGGCTTCGCGCTGCTCGGCCATCGCGGCTTTGAAGGTTTCGCGCTGCTCAGTGGCGAAGGCTTTCCAGTCAGCAGCGCCGTTGGCCTCCTTGCCGTTTCGGCGGTCCACCCACGACTTGATGAGTGTGCCGATCACTCCGCCTGCGAGCAGCCCAACGGCAAGATCAAGCCACTGATCGACGGTCACTGATCTGGCTCGCTGGGGCCGCTGGCTCGGCGATCCTGTGACAGCTTGAGGCCAGCGAGACCGCTACTGAGTAGCCCGACGATCATGGTGGTGTGGTGCCACGTTGACGCTGCGCCCGGTCACGCTCAAGGCCGACGCCTCCGAGGTGAATACGGCGCCGCGTGTGGCGAGCATCTTGCAGAAGTTGCAAGCGTTCGCCGAGGCGTAGCGCGCCCAGCGGGCGCCGACCTCGCGGGCGACGTTCTCAGTGACGGTGCGCCGGGACTGGTCGAAAATCGCCCGCGTCCCCGACCCCTGTAGGGAGTCGGTTGGCTTGCTCTGCGTCAACGCCCATCGGCCCGAAATGGCTAGCCCGTCAATCTCCGTCAGCGGCGCCGCCAGCGTGTCGAATTCCGGTGCCGTCGCCGACGCGGCCACCACCGGCAGCGCTTCGTACCACGTCTGCGTCAGGTCATTGGCCGCCGCCAGATATGGCGTGACCACATCCGGATACGCGTCGGTGACATAGGCCAGCTGCTCGGGCAATGTCAGTCCGGCGATGCGGGCCAACAGGTCTGTGATTTCGCTGCCGAGCTCGAAAGCCAATCGGGTCAGCAGCAGCTGGAAGTCAGCGGCCTCGGTTAGCATCTACCAGGTCCGGCTCCGCGCCCTGCGGGGGCGGGGGCACTTCTTGCACAGGTGAAGTCGCGAGGCGATCAATCAGCTTCGTTACCGTGCCCTGACGGCGCTCCTGCTCGATGAGCTTCTGGTCTCGCTCGGAGATACCGACCTCACGCATGGTCACCTTGGACTGCGCGTCAAGGATCTTTGATCCGACCAGCTTCGATGCGCGGTCAGCGTCCGATGCCGGTGTCGGGGTAGCCGGGTTGCACCAGTTCGGCGAGACGCCGGACACCGATGCGAAAGTCGCGGACGGGTCGCGGTGCTTCATGATCAGGTAGGCCACCTGGCGCCAGGCGCGCGTCCACATGCGCTGGCGCAGCAAGGCGCGCTTGACTAGTCGCGACTCAAGCACGCGCACCGCGGCAGCGGACGGCGGGTTGTCGGTGGAGAATCCGAGGTAGTTCCACGGAATCGCGGACTCGGCCGAGACGTGTTGCAGGTAGTGCTTGACCTGCTCGATATACGGCGTCGGCGGGGCCGGGGTGAACTGTCCGATCTGCGGCAGCGGATCGCCCGGATTCTCCGGCGCCGGAATGAAGTTCATGCGCGACATCGCGACGTTCCACTGCTTTACCAGCTTCTCGCCAGCGGAAGTGTGCTCGTCGATGCCGAACTGGGCGGGGTCAACGCCGAGGCCATACCGCTGTGGCGCGGTGTAGAACTCGCGGTTAATTTCCATGCCCAGCAGGGTCCGACCGATCGCTTCGGTTGCGTACCGGACAGGCGGCGTGATCTCGGAGCGCCCACGAATATCGGAGGGGCGCTCACGGTTCGGGAACTGAACCATCGGCACCACGCCGAGGTTGTGTGTGTCGCGCTGGACATCGACAGACCGGCCGTCGCTGCCGCGCGGCAGCGTGATTGTGGCCTGCGGGGTGTACAGCACCTCGGCAGTCACTACAGAGGTCACCGGGTCGCGGCGCTGAATCAGGCCAGCAGATTCGGTTCGGCGCCGTGAATCCCACAGCACCGTCGCATCCATGGGGGACTCAGCGCTCACCACCACGTCGGGCTCAAACAGGTCTGCGTCACCGGTACCAACACCGACGAAGCTCGTCCCACAGATCAGCGAGTCGACAGCCTGACGGGCTTGCTCAACGTCAAGAGCGTCGTCCCGGTACGCATCGTCCAGCACGGCGCTGTCGCCGCCCAGTACGGACCATCCGTCCCATTCGATGCGCTCAGCGAGCACGTCCACAACGATGCCGGGCGTTCCCACGAACACCTCAAGGTCGGCAAGGTGCGGCGGCACAGCGATATCAAGATTGCGGGCCTGATGCCTGCCTTCGTAGAGGGTGTATTTCTTCTCGTTGACCCGACGCGCCTGCCCGAGCTGTGAACGCATCTTGCCGAGCATTTGCGCCGCGGCCGCGGTGAGGTCGCCAGAGTCCATGAGGCGAGCCAGATCAGTTGACGGTGCGACCATTAGTACACCGCCTTTCTGCTTGCTCGTTTACGTGGCCCCCGGGTTGTAGCCCCAAGTACTGCAAGGCATCCCGATACCAGGGGTGCGATATTCACACTGTTGTCTGAGCGGTCCCAGCCGAAGCCGCCCGCGTCGCGGATGTTGCGCTTCTTGGCACCGGCAACCGCGTCGGTTACCGGCCCTTCGCCGTCATGAGTCAGCAGCGGCAAGCCGTCGTCCAGAAGCTCCGAATCGATCAAGTCGAGCCAAGCGCCGCACGCCTTCGTCATGTCCTGAGCGCCGGTCTGGCGAGCTCGGCAGCGCCGTGCCACCAGGTCTGGCAGCATCGCCGCCGCAGGGGAGGCCGAATCGATCAAGATGTCGACATTCTTCGATGTCTCAGCCAGCCAAATCTTCGCGGCCGCAACATCGAATCCGCTCCACACCTCTTCGACATGGACGCGGCCACCGTCGAGCGCCCACGCCGCCGAGATCGAAATCTCGCGCGCATGCGACATATCGACGCCGATCGCCGACGGCAACGCATTGGACTCCGGCCCAACGTCAATCGCCGAAGCCCACAAGCTCTTGGAGATGATCCGCTTGGTCCGCAGGATCTTGTCCCAGATGCCCAAGCCCTCGCGCAGAAACGACGCCTCGCCGAGGATCTTGCGCATACGTCGAACTGCACGCTCACTGACCCGACTCGGGAAGGCGGGAATGGCCTTGAGCCACTGCGCCCTGTCGTCAGGGTTGCAGCCACGGTCAGCCGAGAACTCGACGTACAGCGACTCACGTGGCCCGTCGTCGTCAAGCTCCGCGCTGTCCTCGCCATCGACATCGATACCAGCATCGAGACGCTGAGTCACGAAAAACTCGCTCGGGTCATCAGGTTTGGGCGGCGTGCCCATCGTCAGGATCAGCGGATTTCTCGCGACATTCGTCGACGGCGTCATGTCATCCAGGGCTTTCGAGGTGAGGATCTGTGCCTCATCGAAAATCAGGATGCCGATGTCCGGGAAGCCACGGCCGAAGCCGCGTTCGCGGGCGCCGAACATGATGACCGAACCGTTGGTGAAGATGATCTTCTCGTCGCCGGATCCGCTGTAAACCCGCTTGATGTGCGGCTTCACATTGGGCAGGTCGGCGATGGCCTGCATTGACTCGAAAGTCTCGCGGGCCGTCTTGAACAGGTGGGCGGTCCAGATGCACCGCAGGCCGGGGTATTTGATGCACAGCGAGAACGCAATCGCACCGATCAGATACGTCTTACCGGACTGCCGGGGATCGAAATCGTCGTGGTATCAGAGGCGTACAGGCCGTCCGGGCGCTTCGCCAAAATCAGGCGGCCCAGGTCGTCTTGCCAGTCGTCGAAGCCGATTCCGAGCAACCGGCAGATCTCGCAGATGGACGGCCACTCCGTCGACACCATGTCGTCCGGTGGGATCACATGGCGCGCCTTGGCGTACAGCGCAGGGACGGCAATATCGGTGCTGTCAGGGATCTTCGCGGCCTTCGCGATCGGGTCAGTGTCACCCGCCAGCTGATCCAGCGTTGCGATATCTTCGGCGATGTCCAGCAGGCGCTTTGACAGCGCCGCCAGATCGCGAATCGGAGTGCTTGCGTGGTCAACCGCAGTCGCCACCCGTATGCGTACTTTGCCCAGCAGCTCGCGGCGGGACTTGCGCGACTCGGGGCCGTCATCAAGGTCCCGCAAGATCTCCAGCAGGCGTTGCGACAGCGACGCCAGCTCGCGGGTGTTCGTCTCGGGGTCCAGCACGACCGGCGCAATGCGATCGCGCATCGACCCCAACAAGTCGGCCTGGTCACCCTCGCGGGCCGCCAGCATCACCGGCATTGACTAGACCTCGTCCGGTACCCACCGAATCGACGGCTGGCCGTCGACAGCGGTCACCTCGGGGATACGCGCGCCGTAGCCCTGATTGCGTGTGATGATGTTCTCCCGGTATCGATCGGTCGGAGGTCATATGAGGCGGCTTGACAAGGTCGTGCGCGATCCCGACGTTCGACACAACCCCCTGTACGGCCCGGCGCCGGACGATCACTGTCCGTGCGGCTCTCGCAGGCAGACGAAGCGTTGCCATCGGGCTACTGACCACACGTGGGTCGCGGAGCGTCCTCCGGCCCTAATTACGGGGCCACGAAGCGGCTATGCCAATCCCCGCTGCTACGCGAGGGTTAGCAACGATTGCGACGATCAACTGACACTTGAACACTGGATCAGCGACGATCTCCTGGAGCGTATTTCGGCCGATAAGAAGGTCGTTGCCGTCCAGGGTGCGTCATGGCAGGCAAGTAGTGAAAAGAAGACAGTCGGCATCAAAGGCGTATCGACCAGGATGTTGTGCGAGAGACATAACAAGGCTCTGTCACCGCTTGACTCTGTTGCCGCGGAGTTCTTCGCCCACCTGCGCGACGACCTGGTTGATATGACGTGGCACCAGGGAGTCGTCGATTTTGCTCGTGGATTCACCATGGTAAATGGTCCACATCTGGAGCTATGGCTACTCAAGGCACTCTGGGGTGCGATAGAAGCGAAAGCCCTTGTAGTTAATGGCCATCGCGCCTATCGCTTTCGCCTTGGGGTTACTAACGACGTGCTCGCCGAGATACTTTGGCGCGGTGCTGAATGGCCTAAGCAGTGGGGTATGTATGTGCTACTTGATCGTGACCACGACGTACCTGTGATCCCGAACTCGGTGCGAGTCCGTCTCGCGAGCATGGGCAGCGAGGTTCTCGGGGGCTTTTTCGAGATTGGAGGATTTGAGTTCCTGATCTCCTTTGAGCTGCCGCCCGTGAGACGCATCTATCGTCCTGCGGCTCTGACCTTTCAGCGAACCGGTTTCCGTAGCTGTTACAAGATGGCCGCGTTCGCGTGGCCGGAGACGGGCCACGAAATGGTGAACGTCTGGAGCCAGCGGGGGCCTAACGAAAGTGTTCGCGTTCCCCCCAATGCCAGGGCAGGGAGCCTCGCCGAGCAGACCTTCCCAGGTTCTTTCAACATCACGAGTGGAGCTGAACGGAACGCTGAACCTTAGCCTGCGATCAATCGTTGTTTAGCGGAGGCTCTGGTGGAAAACGTGGTGTATAGAAAGCCGCCTATGCCATGAGGTGCGACCAGACGCCAGGGGAGGGGTATCCGGGCGGGGCGGTGTCTTCGTGGCCGTCAGCGTGGCACTCAAAGCCGCCTAGGCATTTGGCGTAGTACGTCAGCGATGACATCACCTGTGGCGTTGTGGTCACCACCAACATCTTTCGGTGACGAACTGGGCGCCTATGTCTTCGGGGAGCTTGTCGCTCTTGTCCCGGTTGCACTTTCGGTGCGATGGCACCTTGTTGTCGAGTGTATCGATTCCACCCTTGGCCAGCGGCACAAGGTGATCGACCTGATAACTCAGTGGCTCAAGGTGATTGGCCTCGTAGTCGATAGCCCCACCACAGTGATAGCAAGGCGGCTTGCCTCGCGCTAGGTAGCGTCTGTGCTTGTCGCGGAGTGTGGTGTTTCGGCTGGCCATGTTTTCAATCCTCTGGCCAGGCCATCCGGCGATAGAATCCGTAGATGGCGACATTCTGGATTGCTGTTGCAACGGCTGCCGTGACCGCGTTTGTCTCGGCGACGCCGCCGAGCGTGATTGCATACTTGAAGCATCGGCGACTCGTGCAATTGGAGAAACAGCGTGATGAACTGGTGCGGGACAATGAGTTTCAGTCACGTCAGGAGGCCGCGCTCACCCGGGCTCTGTCAGATGATCCGACTCAGCGCGACATTGGACTGGCTAATTTGGTCGAACTCCGCGACGGTTCGCTGTCCACCCCAGAGCGTGCTGCAAGGGTCCAGACGCACATAGATCGCGTCAAGCTGACCATGTTCGGCAAGTTGACTATTGGGTTAGCAGACTTCTCGGAGGCCAGCCTTGATCGCCAACCCTCATCCCCAGCACTATCGTTTGGAGATACGCCTATTGACCGGGCGATTCGCGAGTGCATGGCCACCCTCGAGGAGCGAGGGCGACAGCTGGACGACGAAATTCGACAGTCAAACAGCAGGCTACGACGGATGGGCTTGAACCTAATTAACGGCAGTACTGATCCGGATGGGATTGTTCCGGACGTGGTTAAGAAACTTCGCGCTCAAGGAGATCATTGAGGCGGTCGATTTCTGCGCAGATGTCGTCCGCCGCGTCTTCGTCACCGCCGATTTGAGCTTGGGCGAATAGTCTTGCCTGGTCTTCGATCTGGCGCATCAGGCCAAGGCTCATCGCCGTGCTAGGCCACGTGTGGCGTGCTCAGCTTTGGCTACGTCAAGCAGGCGGTACAGCTTGCGGCCACGGTCATCCTGCCCGCTCTGCGCAAGCTTGATCTTGTCCTTAGCGCGGCCGTATCCCCTTGAGGCCCATTGACGGACCGTGACGGACCGGACGCCGCAGATGGTGGCTGCCTCTTCGGCGGTAACGAGGGAGTCGGCGCCTTCCGGCGCGAGAACCGCAGTCATGTTCACCCCTGAAATGCGAAAACCCCTCCGCGTGTACGAAGGGGTTCTGAGTGTGGGTATAGCTCTGTCAGTCCCCTCGATAATACATGTAACACTTGGGTTCTCGCATCTCGCCAGTTCTCGGCGTGTCCGCTCCGTACCTCCGGGCTCCTGGATGACCCGACTAGCTCAACTCCCATGGCTTGCGTAAATCGATCGGACCGATTCCGGCGGCGGCCGCATAGCGATCCATCGCTGTCCGTGTGGCCACCATTGCGACCCGAACGCTGCCGAGGAATCGATCAGCTGGAATCGCACTGTCGTAGACAACGAATCGTTCATCGCTGCCTGGGCGCTCCTCTACGGCGTACCTCGCGGACCAATGAAAACCGTGTGCCCTGCCACTGAGTAATCGCCACTCTGACAAGAGGTGCGGCGAAGGCTGGTGTCCCGGCAGAGCGATTGCTGGAATCCGCTCCCCGCCGAGTCGCACAATCTCCGTGTCACTGGTCTTCTTTTCGATGGTTGAACGGCCGATGTTGAGGCGGTCTCCGTCAGTGACCACTTCCTCAGCGCGCTCTTTCAGGCGGATGAGCCATGGGTCTAGGTCTCGGTTGGCGCCATACCAATCCGGGGAGAGGCCCGCTGCGAATTCAAGCTCCCTCTTGCACTGTTCGCGAGCGATCATCAATGCCCGCGTTCGCCGCGTCAGCGAGTTGTCATCAAGAATCCAAAGTGACGTGGCGGATCCGGTGATCGATGAGCGCACGAGTGCGGGGTGCCCAATCCCGCGTACACGACCCAGGTCCAGGAGGGAACTACAGACCACGTAGAGGCAATCCAACGCGCTCTTGAAGGGCGTGACAACGAGTTCACTCATTGACATCACCGTGAACTTGGCATCGTCCTGGTCAATATTCGATCCGCTGCGGGCGCGATCATTGCCTTCGATCCATAAAATGTGCTCTTTGACGACATCGCTACACAGCGCAGCGATGCGAAGGGCGTTGCTGTCCATCATGATCAGAGGCTAGATGAAGTTGCGGTGTGCGGCGGTGAGATTCATGAGTGCGCCTCGGTGACAAGCTCTTCAAGCACCATCCGCGTCCACAGCGGGTAGTGCTCGCTGCGGATCTGCGTCTGGCAGTTGCCGCACTCAATCCAGTCGCGCTGCACGTCGATGTACCGCGTCAGTGTCCGCATGTCGCAGTCAGGGCACGGCGTCGGCAGCGCGATACGCGGCCTCGTGAGGCCCAATTGGCTACGGACTTTCGAGTGCAGCCCATGCCATTCGGCGATGATGTCGGGCGCCCAGTCCTGGCGGCACAGCTTGTCGATTCGCGTCGCGAGGTAGGTGTGCGCCGAGACGACCGCCGCCCGCTCACTGGGGTAACCCTCGCCGGGCGGCTTGTGGCCTTGCTCTGCCACTGAGCTCGCGAGATTGTCGTGCGCTGCCCGTAGGCATGTGGCGATCTGCGTCATCATGTCTGAGGCCCATTCGGCGGGGTGGCCGTAGTCCTTCACCTTGGCGCCGCGCATCTTGTCGCCCTTGTTGGGTGCGGGGAGCTGGTGCAGCTGCACCCAATCGAGTACGACGCGCTCCAGCGCGCTGGCGACGCGGCGCTGGCAGCCCTGACACATGCCGTCCGGCGTGTGGGTGGGCTTGCCGTTGTCTCGCTTGCAATCCGGGTGGGCGCACATCTCGATGGCGCTGCCCTTGGCGGTTGTGGTCATTGGTCAACTCCCATGGATTCGATGAGCCGCACGGTGTCGGCGGATTCGTCCGGCACGAAGCTGATGTCAATGGACTGTGAGCCGTCGCCGTGGGTGTGCGTGCTGACGGATCGCACCTCACCGGTGAGGGTTACGCCGTTGACGAGCAGGGCGCGGTTCCGCAAGGCCGTGGCGACCATCCTCGATGACGCCGGGCTGTCTGCACGGATCGCTGCCGATGTGCTCGGCCACGCTGACCCCTCGATGACTCAGCGCGCGTACATGGCACGCGGGCGGGCGCACAGCGAAGCCGCGACCGCCGTGCACCGGGCGATCAGCGGCCAGCCGTAGGCATCCGGCATCGCCCAGGACGGTGGACACTAAATGGACACTAATTCGCACGACGTGACGACTTTTCGCAACTGTGTTCGACTGTCCATGACTGTCCAAAATCGGAAGTATCCGCAGGTATACGGCTATTTTTCGACTGTCCTTGACTGTTGCTGACTGTCCGTGTTAGTCCACTTTTCCGCGACTGAATAGGTCGGGGGTTCGATTCCCCCGGGCAGCTCCACTCTGGAGCTGGATGTGACGTAGATCCCGTCTGGTTGGGGGCTGTTGACACGCCTTCTGCTGTATCTCTCGCTGCGGGTCGCTAGATTAATGACCATGTGGTTCGCGCGGCGCGGTCAGGGTTCGATCGTTGCTGCGGTGGATGAGGTACTGGCCGCTGCCGCCGGTGTGCCGGAGTCGATTGTCGATGTCACCCGCAGCTGGGCGGAAGCCAACGGTCGCGTAGTCGATATCGAGGATGCACCACTGTCGGCCGGCGTCTTCGGCCAGTGGATCTCCTTCCCCGATCGAGATCTCGTGCAGGTCGGCCGGGGAGTCGTCGGCCGTGACCGCACGATCGCACACGAATTAGGGCACATGGTGTTGGGGCACCGCGGATTGCCGGTTGCGGAGTTTGCGGCCGAACACGTCCGGGCGGTGCCACCAGAGCTGGTTGCCCGCATGCTGCAACGCAGTTGCGGAGTTGACGATGCGGCTCATGTCGGCGACCAATGGCCGGAAGACGAGCTGGCTGCTGAGCGGTTCGCGGCGCTGCTGGTACGTCGCTTGCGGGCGGGGCGAGGTGTCTCTCCGCGGTGGAGCCGTTACGTGGATGACGCACTGGGGTGACCATTACCCACTCCGAGTGGGAGTTCATGCAGATTGCGCGTATCGCAATCCTGATCTGCTTTCTGCCGGTTCTGTTGTATCGGGCCTGGCGGTTAGTGCGGTATCCGACATCTCTTCCGGCGGTTGCGGTCACGAGCTGCGCAGTGACCGTATGGGTCTGGCTTCTCGCATTCACCGACTGGGTGTGGGCGGTCCTGCCGCCGGTGGTTCGGGCTACCAGCATCGGCGGTGGAGCGACGGTAACTATCGCGGCCTGCTTGCAGGTCTTCGCCGTAGGCATCAGTGCAGACGTCTTGCCGGCGCGGATACGTCGTGATCTACGAATCGTCTTCACCGTAGCGGCGCTTGTTCTTACAGCGGTGGCCGTGTGCATGAGTAACAGCCACGCACTGACGGCCACGGATGATCTGTACACGCTCGCCAATGTGCTGATGAACGGTCGTGGCGATCGTGGATCAAACACTGCCTTAGTGGTAAGCAACACCTACCTGATAGTGGTGCTGGTTCAACTCGTTTGGCTTGGGCTGCGGAATGCAGACGCAACACCGGTCGGTACCGGCCTGGGTTTGTTGGGAGCTGCCGCGGCATTCGAGATTCTGTCCGTGGTCTCCGGAGGGATTTGGCGGATGCTGAGCCACGGACACGACGTCATCTCCAGCTACTCCGGTATGTGGCTGCAGAGCCTGTTCGGATGTCTCGGTGCGGGTTTGATGATCATGGGCCTATTCTGGGCACCAGTGATGTTGCGTACTCAGGCGCGGCGGGACAAGCGTCGGCTCCGACCGCTTCACGACGCGCTTGCCAATCTTTTTCCGGGGCTGTTTCCACCGATGGAATCTCGTATTAGGTTGTCGGATTTAGTATTTGAATGGATGACACATATACAAGACGGCCTCACTCTCTTGGTGCAGCGCCGCGGGATTCCGGTGGAAACAGGTGTGCCGATTCCCGCGGATCAAGCCGACCACGTGCTGGGCGTGATGAATTGGATCTCTGGCCAATCGGTTTCGGGTTTCAGCTGTGAATGGCTCCGCCCTCCAACAGGTGTGAGCGATCAGAACTGGGTGCTGGCGATCGCCGATGCGTATCGCAACCATGAGGAGGATTGGGTGGGCCAGGAAGCGAAACGCGAGAGTCTGTCGGCGAGAACGTGAGTGCCAACGCGGCGGCCTGGGAGAGCCTGCGGGCTGTCCGGTTCGTGGTGCTGGGATGCTTCCTGCCGATCTTGCTCTACCGAATCTGGCGGATAACGCGACATCCGACTTCAGTTCCGGCATACGCGGCGTTGGCTTTCGGAGTGTGGGCGTGGATTTGGCTGCTGATATTCGACGACTGGGTGTGGTCGTTGCTGCCGCCGAGTGTGCGCACCATCAGCATGGGTGGTTGGCCGGCTATCACGATCGTTGCCTGTTTACAGGTCTTCGTCGTCGGCATTGCCGGCGATGCTTCGCCGGCACGTATTCGCCGTGGGCTGCGAAACACCTCTGTGGTGGCCGTCCTTGTGCTCATCGTTATCACGGTGTTGGCGAGCCATAGCCGGGTGATCGGCGGCATGGACGATATAAACGCCGCAGCCGAAATCCTCCGGACTGATGGTGATCCCGCAGCGGTCGCTGCATTTGTAATAAGCAATGTGTATGTGATCTTCGTGGTCGTTCAGCTCGCGTGGGTCGGGTTCAGGCACGCTGACCGCACACCCGTCGGGATCGGCCTTGGGTTGTTGACGGCCGCGTCGATAGCCCAGATCGTTGAGAGTATTTGCGGAGGGATCTGGGGCCCCCTGACACGCGGCGAGGGGTTCATGGGGAGCGCGTATGGGCTGTGGCTTCAGACCGGGCCTGGCGGTATCGCTGCGATCTTGATGGTCTTGGGCTTTCTCTGGGCGCCGGTGATGTTGCGTGTTCAGGCACGGCGGGAGATGCGTCGGCTCCGACCGCTGCACGATGCACTTACCGATATTTTTCCGGGGCTTGTTCCGCCGGCGGAGTCGTGGATCCGATTGTTGGACAAAGTATTCGAGTGGAGTACTCATATCCAGGACGGCCTCACACTGTTGGCGCAGAGCCGCCAAGTCCCGCTGGAAACCGACACTCCAGTCCTGAGCGGTAAGTTGGAACGTGCCTTGGCTGTAGCGAATTGGCTGGTCGGCCAAACTGTTCCGGGATTCAGCTCCGAATGGCTCCGAGCTCCAGATGGTGTGAGCGATGAGGCTTGGGTGCTCGCGATCGCCGAGGCTTATCGAGAGCGTCAGGAAGGCTTGGAGGCCTTGGCTTCCTTGTCGGGTATGCCTTCCACCTTGCGAAGGTGATCGACCATATCGGCAATGGCTTGCCGACTGTGCTCGGATAACGCGTAGCTGCGTTGCGCGATTTCACGCACTTTCGAGTCGCGCAGCTGCACAAGCCAATCCAGATCGCGATTCACTGATTCGGCGTAATCGGTGTCATAGAAGTAGGCGGGGCTCACTTGAAAGAACGCCGCCAGCGCCGCGACGATCTCCGGAGCCGGGTTCGATCGTTCGCCCTTGCGTAGGAGGGACAGATAGGGCGACGACAGCTCGACACCGTGCTCGGCAAGTGCGGCGACCACCTCGTTGAGGGAATAGGGGCCGCGCCCGGCCGGGTGCACGGTGGCAAACAGATGGCTCAATCGCCGCGAAAAGTCAGGCACCGTACCCCCTTACATGCTGTCGCTCCGCTGCCCAACGATACACGTCGATGCTGTGCTGTTCATCGTAGGTTTGCGGGTGTCCGAGCGATATGCAACCTATCGGAAGGGTAAGTGATTGACAAGCACTATTTACTGACAGTAATGTCCGGAGTATTCGTTCGGCTAATCAAGATCGAATGCGTCGGCTGATCAATCGCTGTGCTCATCGTGGGGTTGAGCACAGCGGGTGGTCAGCCGAGTTTGTTGGTGCGGCCGTCGAACGCCACCGCTGGCTAGTGACTCCACATTGCGTTGTGATGTACCAGCGCATTGGTAATAAGGACGGCCCCCAGGCATAGAAAGATGATGCGGATCGCGATGGGTCCGTGTCGTGTCACCGTGCGTACCAACGCGCGCTGCACCCGTCGCGCGTCAGGAGACCGTCGCGTGGAGAGCACCAGAATCAGCAGACTCGGCAGCGTGGCGATCACGCCGTAGCCGACCACTAGCAGCAGCCACATCCCCGGCAGCGGGTGACGCGAGGCCAGCATCGCCAGCGCGCTCAGGTACGGCACCGATGTCGGAGCCTCCGCGAATCCCAGCGCGAGCCCCACAAGCGCAAGAAGCCACGGATGGCGTCGCGCAATACTGCGGATCCACGGCGGCGTCACCGGCTCGGAGAACCACGTCAATGATGCAAACGCGATGAGCAGGATTCCGATGATCAGCTGCGCCCAGTACCGAGTCGACGGGGTGATGTCGGAACCCGCGGATACGTCGGTCAACGAGCGCACACCGAGCACCGTCGCCACCCCGAATGTGAACAGCGCCACGAATAGCCCGGTGATGAAGCTGAGTCCGCCGGGAAGTGCGGATCTGCGCTCCAGCCGGCTGGCGTACACAATCGCCGTCGCGACGCCGATATTGAGCACGTTGAGTGCATCCAGGCAGGCGAATCCTGCGAATGCCAGCAACAGGGTGAGCACGATTCCAGAACTTACGGGAAGGCGCATTATGTTCCCGGCTAGCGCGGCGGTGTTGTGTGCACCGCCACAGCGGTCTGAGCACCCGGCCGCATCGCCGCCCCCTACTGCGGCGCAGCGGGCGCCGAAATCCGGCTGACTTTGACGCCGGATGGCACCGTCACGTCGTACTCACGACTGGATCACACTCTGACCTGGGGCAACGGGAGGGCCGGTACCCTGGACCGGATGCCTACTCAGACCTCGGCGGCTGCCGCGCCCCTGCACGGATTGCGGGATGTGCGCACCTATATCGATATCGCCGTTGTGGTCGCTGTTCTTGTCGCCACCAATCTGATTGCCCACTTCACCACCCCGTGGGCGAACATCATTGTGATCCCGGTGGCCGCCTTCGGCCTGCTCGCCTTGATCCGCTACCGCGGTCACTCCTGGGCCGAGTTGGGCTTGGGCCGTGACCATTGGCGTTCGGGCGCCAAGTACGCGGCCGTCGCGGTCGTCATCGTCGGCGCTGTGATCGGAATCGGACTTCTGCTGCCGATGACCCGACCGATGTTCCTCAACAGCCACTATGCGACGACGGTGTCGGGCGCATTGCTCGCCTCCTTCGTCCTGATTCCGCTGCAGACAGTGATCCCCGAGGAGCTCGCGTTTCGCGGCGTACTGCACGGGACGATGGCCAGGGCTTGGGGTTTCCGCGGGGTCGCGGCCGCGGGGTCGCTGCTGTTCGGCCTCTGGCATATCGCGACCTCGCTGGGCCTCACGACTGGAAACGTAGGGCTCACCAAGCTGCTTGGCGTCGGCCCGTGGGCGCAGGTCGCCGGTGTCGCCGGCGCGGTGGTCGCCACCGCGATCGCCGGATTCGTCTTCACCTGGTTGCGCCGCCGCAGTGGCAGCCTGTTGGCGCCCATTGCACTGCATTGGTCGCTCAACGGGATGGGAGTCCTGGCCGCGGTCCTCGTCTGGAACATGGTCTAGCCCCAGACGACGATCGCCGTCGCCGCGAGGAACAGCAGCTGTTCGACGGTGCGCCACCCCAATGGCGTGGAGAGCGGGTTGGTCCGCTGGTTCGCGGCATACACATTGGCCGGAAACATCACCACCAGCAGCAGGCCCAGGCAGGCGGCCGCCAGCACCCTCGTCGGGGGAACCACCACGCCGATCGCGCCGAGTAGTTCGAGTACCCCGGTGAATGCCACCAGGAGTCCGGGCGCCGGAAGCCGGGGCGGCACGATGGCGATCATCGCGTCACGCATCTTCGGTACGAAATGCGCGATCCCGGTCAGCGTGAACATCGCGGCGAGACCGACTGCGACGGCTGCCGGCCAGGAATCGACGGGTGTGAATCCCTGGGCACCGGCCAGATGTGCCAGCACGGTCCCTAGTACTAACGCGATCAGTGGAGCCATGACCGTTCTCCAATCTTGACAGTGACTAGTTCTACGATACCCAAGAACTAGTCACTGTCAAGATCTCGGGCTATGCTGGTGTGATGTCGTATCACCACGGCGATCTCAGGACGGCAATACTGGCCAGCGCCGCCGATATGGTGGCCCGCCGCGGCACCGCAGACCTATCGCTGCGCGAACTGGCTCGTGAAGCGGGCGTCTCGCATGCCGCGCCCGCCCACCACTTCCGAGACCGCCGCGGTCTGTTCACCGCGTTGGCCGCCGACGGATTCACCAAGCTCGCCGAGGCGCTCGACGGTGCACACCCCGACTTCCATGCCGCCGCGCTGGCCTATGTGGACTTCGCCCTGGCCAATCCGGGCCACTACGCCGTGATGTTCGAGCCCGCGCTCCTTGATTCCATCGATGGACCGCTGAATGCCGCGCGAGACCGTGCCGGTGCCGCCTTGAATGCCGGGATCGCGACGTTGACGCCGGGGCAGACATCGGCGGACAGCGCCACCGCGGCCCGTGCGGCATGGTCCTTGGTGCACGGGTTCGTCTCACTGTGGTCCAGTGGGGCGCTTGCCGATTCACGCAACGATGCTGATCCGAGGGAACTTGCCTCGCAGATCGCCTACGCGCTGTTCCCGTCGGCCGACTAGCCGAGCATTACCGCGGCGCCCTTGGATCCGCTCTCGGTGTGCAGGACGATCTCCTTGGGCACAGTGCCGGCGGGCACGTCGTAGACGAGTGCGGAACGTTTCTGTGCGCCGGGTCTGAGCTCCGCACCGGGTTCGAGTTGTTCGGCGTTGCGCGCCAAGATGTTTGCCATACTGTCGGGCACATACTCCTTACCGGCCGCATCCCGAAGCTTCTGTGTGTCCCCGAGGAAGGAATGCGTCACCTTACCGAGGTTCAGAACTTCGACGTGTACGACGACAAAGGCGCCGGTTGCATTCGCCTGTAAGGCCGGATTGGCCGGGTCGCCGACGGTACCGGCATTGCTCACCCGAGTGATCACGAAGGCAAGATCGCCATCTTGCACCTGCTGACCAAGGACGCCGGGCCTGCCTACTTCCGCCGTCACCACCTTGGTCTCAGCGCCGCCACCGGTACCGCCGACCTGGATAAGGGTGGGACGGCTTTCGGACGCGCCGCCGCCTCCGCACGCGGCAACAAGGATCCCGATAATTCCCAGGGCGGGAAGGTATTTCATGATCACGATGTGCGCATCACCGGCAGTGTAATGGTCGACGGGTGTGTCTTGTCATGGCGTATCTCGAAGCGTATCGGGAGGATGCGGCTAGCGGTCGCGAGTGGCTCGCCGGTGCCGGTATTGCGGGCGTGATTGGGAAAGGCGCCCCCGCTGACCTGTATCCGCAGGCGGTGTCCCCGCGCAAAGCGGTACCCGGTGGGATGCATGGTCACCTCCACCGGTGAACCCGTCATGCCGTTCAGCCTGACGATTCCGTCGGTGACATTGTGGGACAAACCTTTTCGGTCAACATCGCAGAGCCTGACGAAGAGGTCGCCCTGACCGCTGTCGGTTGTCGCGTATACGGATGCCGAGACGGGGCCGATTAGATCCAGGTCGCTCGTGAGCGGCCCGGTGGTGAAAACCAGTACATCGGAACGTTTCTCGGTCGAGGAGTTGTCTCGTTGGCCGGAAGCCCTGGCGTCCAGCAATGGCCCACCCACCACCGGCGTGGGGTCTGCCGGGTCGTACGAAAAGGTATCGATGGAGTTATCACCTTGCGGTGCTTGCCAATCAAGACCGCGATCGGCCTGCAGATACAGTGGAGTGGGCGTCGACTCTTTAGGTGGCCACTGCTCGAAGTCCAGCCATTGCCCGGCCTTCTGCAGGTAGATTCGCACCGGTGCGCGGTGGGTCGACGAGGTATCGCTGTGTAGATGCGCTGCCAGCCACGAAAAGCTGTCGGTAATCGCCGTCTTGATTGACTTGGTGTGGTCCCACGGGCCGATGGTGATACGTCGCGGGCAGTCGGCCTGCTGCAGCTCGGTGTAATCGCGCAGCTGGCCCACTAGGAGCAGATCCCACCACCCGGTCACCATGCTCACGGGTGTGCTGAGCGTCGCGAGCCTCGGGGTATGGTTGATCTCGTCCCAATAATCGTCGTCGGTGTGGTCGGTTACTGTGCGCCAGAACGGTTCTGGCTTCCCTATCGCGGCGTTGTCGGCCTGGCCCAGGGGGAGATGGTCCATGGCGTGGCGCACCCGCTTCTCGTGGGCACCCACACGCAGCAGGCGAGTCAGCTGCGAGCCCTCCGGTGAACCGATCGCCGCCGACCAGCTCAGCAGGTTGTGCAGATTGAATGCCCCGCCAGGGTAGAAGAGTTCTGTGAAATTGCTGGTGGTGATCGCCGGGCACATGGCCGCCAACGGTGGCTCGACATAGGGCGCCACCGCCCACTGGGTGTGCCCGAGATACGACGGCCCGGCGGTCGCCAGCGTGCCGTCGCACCACGGCTGTTTCCGAATCCAGGCCGCGGTGGCCAGGCCGTCCTCGCGTTCCTGCCGAAACGCGTCGAACCTGCCCTGGGAGCCGAATTGACCCCGAGTGTCCTGCAGCACTACCTGAAATCCCTGACGAGCCAACAATGTTGACCACAGTTGGCCGATCATGCCCTGTTTGTCGTACGGAGTGCGAAAGATGACGACTGGCATCGGATCCTGCCCGGGTGGACGGAAGTGGTCGGTCGCGAGCTGGACGCCGTCGGGCATCGTCACCTTGATGTCCCGCCGCGTCTGCACTTCGGTGGTGAGGGGTTCGGGCAGGTCGAGTAGCTTTTCAAGGACAGGAGCGGACAGTCGTCCGGTCCAGGTCAAAGCCAGTTCTCCGAGCATGGCGCCCAATCTACCGGGGAGCGAGCGCTCCCACCGGCCCGACGGCTACGCATAACGACAGCGACTGTGTAATCGGTTGCAGAGTAAGTGAATTCCCCGAACCTGGCAGTCTGATGAACACCCGGTTAAGCCCGCCGCGTACCGGAACCTTAACCCTGGGTCCGTTGGTGAGCGAGGCCCACACCGCGCCCTCGGTGTTGCCCAAGTAATTCAGTTCGACGACCCAGTCCGCAGGGAGTAGCGGTCCCGTCAGCGGCATGGTCGCTGTGGACTGCACCAGATAGCCGCAGTCGGGGACCGGCCCCTCGGTGATGGCGCGCGTCCATGTCACCTGGGCGTCCAGCAGGTCGCCATTGCGGTCCAGCATCCGTAACTGGGTGGTGGTGGAACCGATCTCTGGTCGGGGGCGCACCAGGGCGAACATGTGGCTCAGCAGGTTCTCCGGTCGCACCACGTTCTGCAGCACCAGTGGGTCTACCTCCTGGTCGAGCACCGCGGGCCCGCCCGCGACCGCGGCCAATGATTCCTTGACGTTGGCGATGTAGGGCGAGGCGGGATTGTTTTGCCAGCTACGCAGATAACTGACCGTCGAGACCAGGCTGCTCCCCACGAACATGGTCAATGCCAACGCAACCGCCGTGGTGCGTCGTGCAGAGTTGTCCAAGTACCCGCTGCCCGGACGATTGGGGGCGGTGAGCCCGACCGCGGCCAATAGCGTCGCGACCACCACCAGGTCCGGGAGGTACCGCAAGGTCTGCGCGAGCAGCAGCGCCGTGAACGCGGACGAGCGCATGAGATAGATCGGCACCTGACTGGCCACCAGGTAACCCAACAGCGTCAGCCACACGAGCCCTAGCCGCCGCTTGCGGAGACAGGTCAGCGCGATCGTCGCCCCCAGCGCGAGTGCCCCAAGGCAGATCATGAACAGTGACGGCTCAGCCCAGGGGGAGCTCGGCACCCATCGGTCCCAGCGCCACGGCCCGCCCACCAAGCCGGGCAGCATGCCGTGCGTGAACGACCGTTGCAGCAGGGCCCATGTCATCGACAGGTCGGTGCTCCACCGTTTCTGGTCGACTACCACCAGATACAGCGCGATCCATCCCGCGGTCAGTGCGCCCGCGGGAATCCACAGCCAGACGCCCCGCCGCCAGGTCCGTGTCAGTGCGAGCCACCCGTGCCCGCGCAGATAGGCCAGTAGCGCCAGCACCGCGAACGCCACGAATGGAATGACCACCGACTTCTCGAAGAACAGCAGGCCGCCCAGGAACGCGCTCATCGCCGTCGCCGCGTACCGGCGGTTTCCGGTGCGATCCAGCAGTACCGCATCGCCCACGAACCAGCACATCGCGGTCAGCATCGGCAAGGAGTTCAGTGCGGCGGCCCACCAGGTGAATCCTGGTATCGCCAACGGTGTGAACAGCGCGAAGGTGAGGGGAACAAGCAGCACCGGCCGCCATCCCAGGATCACCCACAGCGCCCGCAGTAGCGCCAGGGACGCCAATGCCTGCAGGATCACCAGGCTCAACGCGGGCCAGAACCAGTTCAGTGGTGCGAGCTTGGTGATGATGCCCGCCAGCAGGAAGGCTGCGGGCATGACGTGGCCGTCATGGTCGTCGAACAGGTACGACGGCGAGAACAGGCCCTGCGTGCCGGCACGGCCGACCAGGATCAGGTCGTCCCAGTAGAAATTGCCCCCGAACGCCAACACACCGCGAACCACGAGGTGCGTCAGGATGAGTGCCATCGCTGCGACGGCAACTCGGTTCAGCTGGGCAGGAAGTCGGACGAGCATCAGTGCCAGACCCTATCGGTAGGGTGGGGGCCGAAATCACGAGCTTGCTACGGCATAGAGGAGTCGCCACGTGCGCGCAATGGTTACCGGAGCCGCAGGATTTATCGGATCAACACTGGTCGACCGGCTGCTGGCGGACGGGCACGAGGTAACGGGACTGGATAACCTGGCTACCGGCAAGGTGGCGAATCTGGATGCTGCTGAGGCGCATTCCGCCTTCACCTTCGTCAAGGACGACATCGTCGAGGCGGATCTGGAAGCCGTCCTGGCTGAGTACGCGCCCGAGGTGATCTTCCACCTGGCCGCGCAGATCGATGTGCGCCACTCGGTGGCCGACCCGCAGTTCGATTCCTCTGTCAATGTCGTCGGCACGATCCGGCTGGCCGAGGCTGCGCGCAAGGCAGGTGTGCGCAAGATCGTGCACACCTCCTCGGGCGGATCGATCTACGGGACCCCGGAGCAGATCCCCACCAGTGAGGCGGTCCCCACAGATCCGCATTCGCCGTACGCCGCGGGCAAGGTGGCCGGCGAGATCTACCTCAACACCTTCCGTCATCTGTACGGGCTGGAATGCTCGCATATCGCACCGGCCAACGTGTATGGGCCACGCCAGGATCCGCACGGAGAGGCGGGCGTAGTCGCAATCTTCGCGCAGGCGCTGCTGGCGGGACGCCTCACCAAGGTATTCGGTGACGGTGGAAACACCCGTGACTATGTGTTCGTCGATGATGTGGTGGAGGCCTTTGTGCGCGCCTCCGGCCCGGATGGCGGCGGGCAGCGTTTCAACATCGGCACCGGTGTGGAAACCAGTGACCGGCAACTGCATTCGCTGGTTGCGGCCGCTGCGGGCGCATCCGACGATCCGGAGTTCCATCCGCCCCGGCTGGGCGATTTGCGTCAGTCCTGCTTGGACGTAGGTCTGGCCCGGAAGGTGCTGGGCTGGGAGCCGAAGGTGGCGCTAACGGAGGGAATCGGCCGGACCGTCGAGTACTTCCGGGGCTAGCCCCGGATCGGTTGAGCCCTGCGGGGACTCGGCACCGCGTAGCGCGACTGCGCGCGCCAGCCGCGAGTAGCGCAGCTCCAAATCCTTGAAACGCAGGTAGGTGCTGAGCGTCGTGAACGCAAACGCGATGATGAGCGCATACAACATCAGGTCCGTACCGCGGCCCAGGCCGAGCCAATGTGCCAGTGTGGTGGTGTCATTGGGGCGCAGGATGGCGTAGATACCGGCCATCACGAAGACCACGAACCCGAGCTTCACCCATGCCTTCGCCTGTGCGGTGCTGCGCGAACGTAGCAGGTACACCAGCAGCAGCAAGACCGCGACGATCAGCAGCGGCTGTATCCAGGTGATCACGGCAACCTCCGGCGGAACGCGGTGTCGAACATGATGTTGACCCCGTTGATAAGCGACTGGCCCTTGGCCATCGAATACTCGGTGTACAGGATATCGACCGGCTGTTCTGCCACCCGCCAGTGGTTTTCGGCGATCATCGCGATGAACTCACTGGCGTGGCCCATACCGTTCATGGTGATGCTGAGACCATTGGCAACGGTCCGGTTGAATACGCGTAGGCCGTTGTGGGCATCGGTGAGGTTGAGGCGGCGGGTGCGGGGACTCAGCAGCACAACGGTTTTCAGCACGATGCGCTTGATGAGGGGCACATGGCTTGGCACGGCCCCGGCACCGAACCGGGTGCCGACGATGATGTCGAGAGGTTCCAGGCGCAATCTGTCCACCATGGCCACCACGTCCTTGACCTGGTGTTGGCCATCGGCGTCGAATGTCACGAAGATCTGGGCGCCCGGCTGTGCGCGTGCGTATTCGACACCCGTCTGAATGGCTGCGCCCTGTCCCAGGTTGACGGGGTGCCGGACCACATGCGATCCGGCGCCGTGCGCAAGGGCAGCGGTGTGGTCGGCACTGCCGTCGTCCACGCAGACGATATTGGGGAAGGTGCCGAGCGCCGCGGCGATGACGTCGGCGATGACTGGTCCCTCGTTGTAGGCGGGGATGACCAGCCAGGTATCAGCATTGGCGCTGTTGCTCCCTGGAATGCTCACTGGGATCAACGTAGCACCGGTGACGGCGGTAGATTGCCCCGCTGTGACCGACATACATGATCGCCAGAATCTGGCGGAGATCTGGCAGATGCGTTTCGACTTCTTCGACCGGTACGGCACCCCCGGGTCGACCCCGGAATCGAAGGCGGCCTTCAAGGCGCTGCCCTTCGGTGCGCGTTTTCGGTTGACGGCGAACTTCTGTGCGTTCTTCTTCGGCCCGATCTACTTCTGCGTCAAGGGGATGTGGCAGAAGGGGCTCACGCTGCTGGGTCTGAACGCGGTTCTGATGGTCATCTTTGCGATCCTGCCTCTCCCGGATGCTGCCGTCACGGGTGTCGGCGTAGGTGTGGGCGTCCTGCAGATGAGCATCGCCAACTACGCCTACTACCTCCACTATGTGAAGGGCAGCCAGTCGTGGAATCTGTTTGAGGGCATCGGTTGGCGCTGACCGAAACAGTGCATCACACCCATCCGGCCGATTCCACCGGATCACCCGCCCGGCGCGGTTAAGTTGGCGGGATGAGGCGGTTGTCTGGAGTAGATGCGGCGTTCTGGCATGCCGAAACGGCGGGTTGGCATATGCACATCGGGGGACTGTCCATCTACGACCCCGCCACTTCGCCGGACTATAGCTTCGAGCGGGTACGCAGCCTCATTGTCGAGCGGCTTCCGTCGATGCCGCAGCTGCGCTGGCGGGTCACCGATGTCCCGTTGGGGTTGGACCGGCCGTGGTTCGTCGAAGACGAGGAACTCGATCCCGACTTTCATATACGTCGTATCGGTGTTCCCGCGCCCGGCGGTCGCAAGGAGCTGGAGGAGCTGGCCGGCCGGTTGATGTCGTACAAGCTCGACCGCTCGCGGCCGCTGTGGGAGCTGTGGGTCATCGAGGGGGTCGAGGGTGGACGCGTCGCCACGCTGACCAAGATGCACCATGCAATCGTCGATGGCGTCTCGGGAGCGGGTCTGGGCGAGATTCTGTTCGATATCGCCCCGGAACCTCGACCAGCACCGGCCGATACCGTCGGGTCGCTGGTCGCGCTGGGGCTTCCCAGCAGGGAGCGAATGTTGTTGAGTGCACTGGTCAATATCGGTGTGAAGACGCCCTACCGGGTCGCCAGGCTGGTTGAGCAGACGGTGCGGCAGCAGCTGGCGGTTTTCGGCATGGAGCGGAAATCACCCGGATACTTCGAGGCCCCGCACACTCGGTTCAATGCGTCCGTGTCACCACACCGACGGATCTCCGGTGCGCGCCTCGAGCTTGCGCGGGTGAAGGCGTTGAAGGATGCGTATGGCGTCAAGGTCAACGATGTGGTGTTGGCCATCGTCTCCGGCGCCGTCCGCGACTATCTGGCTAAAAGGGACGAACTGCCCGACAAACCGCTGATCGTGCAGATACCGGTCTCGGTGCGCACCGAGGAAACCGGTGGTGAGGTCGGGAATCAGATCAGCTCGATGACCGTCTCGCTGGCGACGGATATCGAGGACCCGGCCGAGCGGATCAAGGCGATCTACCAGGGAACGCAGGGCGCCAAGGAAATGGCGCGGGCCATGTCGGCACATCAGATCATGGGGCTGACCGATACGACGCCACCCGGGCTGCTGCAATTGGCGGCGCGGGCCTACACCGCCAGCGGGTTGTCCCGGAATCTGGCGCCGATCAACCTGGTGCTGTCGAACGTCCCGGGGCCGGCGTTCCCGCTCTACATGGCCGGCGCACAGCTGGAGTCGATGATCCCGCTCGGCCCACCGGTCTTGGATGTCGCCCTCAACATCACCTGCTTCTCGTACATGGAGCACATGGACTTCGGGTTCGTCACCACGCCCGAGGTTGCCGCCGATATCGACGAGATGGCCGACGGGCTTGAGGCCGCGCTCGTGGAGTTGGAGCACGCCGCGGGGATCTGAACGGCCTACCTGCAGCCGGCTCAGTCGATGACGGGATCAAGCGTTCCCGGCTCATCGCTCCAGAACGCAAGCGCAGCAAGATGTGCCACGATCCCGACGACGGGCCCGCCGATCAATGCGATCACCGTCCGTTCCTCGAGGCCGAGAGGCAACAGCAGCAAGAGCGCCGAGACCACCGTGGCACCAACCCATCCCGCCGAGTACGCGAGGTGACGGGCATGCGCCACCGTGGCAGCCCCGGTCAGGGTGAGGAGCGCGATCATCACCGCACCCGCCGTCAGCCAGCCCAGGAGCGGTCCACCCGCCTGATACGCGGGATCGAACGCCGTCCGCAGCAGCCAGGGGCCGATGGACGCCGCGAGTGCGATACCCACCGCTCCGACCCCGATGATGATGGCGGCAGGGGTCAGCAGCGCGTGCAGACGCCGGTCCCGTTCATCCACGAAATGGGCGATGAGGTTGCCCTGCAGTGCCGTTAGCGGCACCAACAGGGGCGCGCGGGTCAGCGTGACGGCCAGGATCACCACACCGCCGGTGGTGCCGAGATCACCCGCCGTCGACTGCAACAGCACCGGGAAACCCATCACTAGGACCGCGCTGGCCGCAGCCGCGGCGATCGAATGTCGGGCGCCGCGCAGGAATTCCATGACGTCGACCAGTGCGGGCACCGTCAGCGCCTCGCGAGTGGGTTTGGACACGAGCGTGAGCAGCAGCCAGGACATCGATCCCGCCACCGTCGCCCAGAGATAGCCGACAAGCCCTATGGTGGCCACGAAGGTGACGACGGCAACCACCAAACGGATTCCCGCATCGGTGACCATGAGAACGCCGTATTGGGTCCAGCGACTCGAGCCGGCCAGCGCGCCCAGCGTGGTCGCGTGCATACAAAACCCGGCGAGCCCGCCGGCCAGCAATGCCACGCTGAGCCAACGGAACTCGGTGAATACGTGCGATGCCCACAGTGGTGCGGTGCCGACGATCCCGACGGCAGAGGCGATCGCGAATCCGAAGGCGATCCTGATCGGCAGTGTGGTGGCCAGCGGTGACCGCTCCCGCTGCGCCAGTGATAGCCGCACTTCTCGAGTGGTCTCCTGCAGCAGCCCGTTGGCCGCGCCGGTGACCAAACCGAAAGCGCCCCAGAAGACTCCGAACACAGAGAACAACGCGGGACCCAGCTCCCGGGCCGCGAGATACAGCACGATGTAGCCACAGATCGCGCTGATCGCCGTGGCGGCACCGATCCGCGCGACACTGGAGCGGGCGCTGGGGCCGGCGTCGGTCACTTCCGGTCCAAGGGTGGGAGGCGTTTCTCGTACAGCCACGCGGACCACAATGGCCGCAACGATTCGTCGGAGTACCCGGCGGCCAGGCCCGTGAAGTCATCGGTAATGACGGTGCTGTGCCGGTATCGAGTGGTCCAGTCCTGCAGTAGCTCAAAGAACTTCACGTCGCCCAGCCGCAACCGCAATGCGTGCAGCGTCAACGCCCCACGTTTGTACACGCGATCGTCGAACATCAGTTGCGGGCCCGGGTCGGCCAATAGTAAGTCTTGCGGGAGGTCCTTGAGCTTCTGGTGATAGTGCCGGGCGCGGGCATCGGCCGACGGTCCGCCGGACTCCTCGGACCACAGCCATTCGGCGTAACAGGCGAATCCTTCATGCAGCCAGATGTCACGCCAACGGCGTGCGGTGACGCTATTGCCGAACCACTGGTGCGCCAGCTCGTGCGCGACGAGCCGCTCGGAGTGCCGCTCCCCATCGCAATGGTTGGCGCCGAACACCGAAATGCCTTGTGCTTCAAGAGGGATATCGAGATCATCATCGGCGACCACGACAGTGTATCCGGCGGCGAAGGGGTAAGGACCGAACTGTTTGATGAACAGCTTCATCATCTGCGGCTGTCTACCGAAGTCGTATGCGAACCGGTCACGTAGACGCGATGGCAGCGCGGCGCTCATCGGTACCGGATTCTTGGCGAGCTTGACGGTCTGATAATCGCCGATCTGCAATGTCGCCAGGTATGGGGCCATCGGCTCTGGCTGCTCGTAGGTCCAGGTGGTATGCGCCGCCCGTACGCGCCGGGATACCAGCTCCCCATTGGAGATAACGCAGTATGGGCTGTCGCTGCTGATGACAAACCGGTAGCTTGCCTTGGAGCTGGGGTGGTCGTCACAGGGGAACCAGGACGCCGCACCGTTGGGCTGTCCGGCCACCAGCACGCCGTTGGTTAGCTCCTCGAACCCGACATCTCCCCACATGCTGTTGACGGGGCGCGGTGATCCGCCGTACCGAATCACGACGGTCATCGCCGCGCCGGCCGGGATGGCGGTGACCAGCTTGACGGAGATCTTTCCGGCGCGATGTCCGAAATGCGTTGGACGTCTGCCGTTCACGGTCACCTTGGAGACGCTGAGGGTATCGGCGAGATCGAGGGTGAACTCCTTGAGTGTGGCGAGGGTGACGGCGGTGATTGTCGCGGTACCGGTCAGCCGGTTGATGGCCACCTTGTACTCCAGGTCCAGCTCATAGCGTGACACCCGGTATCCGTAGTTACCGTTCTGCGGCAGATAGGGGTCTATGACGGGCGGCCTCGGGGGAAGTCTTTTGGCCGCCTTCTTGCCTGGTTTGGTCATGCGGCCGCTGGACCCTGGTCATCTGGGTCCTTGTCCTTTGGACCCCTGCCGGCCTTGGGCTTCTTTGGTGCCAGTGGGTCCAGTTTGCTCCATGGCGAAATCGGGTTTCCCTGCCATCGGGTAGACGGAGGGACCACATCACCGCGGACCACGAGGGAGGCGGGACCAACGGTGGCACCCGCGCCGAGCTCTGCGGCGGGCAGCGCCACACAATGCGGTCCCAGGGTGGCGCCCTCGCCGAGAGTCACGGTGTCCATTCGCATGATCCGGTCGTGGAACAGGTGTGTCTGCACCACACAGCCGCGGTTCACGGTCGCGCCCTTGCCCAGGGTCACCAGATCGGCCTCGGGTAGCCAGTAGGTCTCGCACCACACACCGCGGCCGATCTTCGCGCCCAGCCCGCGAAGCCACCAGTTCTGCATCACCGTTCCCGATGCGGCGCGTGCAAACCACACGGCGGCAACCGTTTCCACAAATGTATCGGCGACCTCGTTGCGCCAGACAAACGACGACCACAGCGGCTTCTCGACGGACTTTGTGCGGCCCACCACCACCCATTTGGCCACCACGCTGATCACGCCCGCCACCAGTCCGGCAGCCAGCAGCACCACCCCGCTCAATGCGGCAGCCACCCAGAAGTTGAACCGGATGGCAATCGTCTGCAGGGTCAACAGCACCCCGACACCGATCCCGAACGTGACGATGATCGGAATGATGCGGCAGGTTTCGACGATCGAGCGCATGACCTTGAGTCGGAACGGCGGCTCGAATGTGCGCGCGGAGTCCGCGTCATCGGCCTTGCGGCGCAGCCGTTTCGGCGGGCTACCGATCCACGATGAACCCGATTTCGCCTTATGGGGGGTCGCGGACAGCACGGCCACCAGCGCATCGTTGGGAACCTTGCGGCCGGGTTGGGTGATCCCCGAGTTACCCAGGAACGCGCGCTTCCCGATCCGGGCCTTGGCGATGTGGATCCAGCCACCCCCCAACTCATAGGAGGCGACCATGGTGTCATCGGCCAGAAAGGCGCCGTCGTCCACTTCGGTGAACTTTGGCATCAGCAGTGCCGTCGAAATCTCGGTGTTCTTACCGATTTTCGCGCCCAGTATGCGCAGCCACCACGGAGTCAGCAGGCTTGCGTAGATGGGGAATAGATAGTTACGCGCGGCGTCCATCAGGCGTTCGGTGCCCCACAGCTGCCACCCCTGTCGCCCGCGGACCGGGTGGTACCCCTCGTGCACGCCGATCGACAGTAACCGCACCAGCACCACGGTGATGCCGGCGTAAACGATCACACTGACCAACGCCGCGCCGGGAGTCCAGATGAGTGCGGGCACAACGGCTTCACAAATCGTGGCGGCATCCTTGATGCCGAATGCCACCACGGCCAAACCGGCCGCCAACGCCAACAGCGGCAGTCCACCGATCAGGATGGAGGTTATTCCGTAGATCGCAATCCACTGCGCGGCACGGGGTGGACGATAATCGGGCCACGGATGACGCGCCTTACCGGATTTGACGGCCGGCGAACCCTTCCAGTACTGACCGTTCTTCACCCGCCCTATGACACCGGAACCCGGTGCCACGTCGGCGTTCTTACCGATAACCGCTCCCGGCAGCAGGGTGGTGCGTGCCCCTACGGTGGCGTCATCGCCGATGATGATCGGGCCGAGGTGGAACTTGTCGCCATCCACCCAATGCCCGGACAGATCGACTTCGGGCTCGACGGAACTGCGGTGACCAAGGGTCAGCCATCCGGTTACCGGCGGCGAGGAATGGAGGTCAACGCCGTTGCCGACACGCGCACCCAAGGCTCTGGCGTAGTACACCATCCACGGTGCGCCGGAAAGGTTCTCGGCGCCACTGGCGGTGGCCAGCCGGTCGGCGATCCACACACGTAGATGCACGCTCCCGCCACGGGGGTACGTGCCGGGCTGGACGCCGGATAACAGCAGCCGTGCCCCGATGACGGTAATACTCATGCGGCCCAGGGGAGTGATGAACAGCACGAAGGCCGCCAGCACCAACCACCAGTTGACCGTGACCAACCACGGGACCGCGCTGAACGTCGCAAATACGTTGTTGGCCAGGGCAAGCCACGTCGCCCACTGCAGACCTGTGAGCGTGGTCAGCGGAACGGTCGCGATAACCTGCGCCAGCTCTGCCAGGCGCGGCACCGGCTCGACGATTCGTGGTTCGACCGCGATGGGAGGCGACAGCTCGTCCAGGAAGGTGGCCAGCGATCCGAGTCGTGGTTGGTCGTACAGGTTCGCGACTGTCACCTGCGGGTAGCGCTGCCGCAATGCCGCCACCAACTGTGCCGCGGAGAGCGAGCCGCCGCCAAGAGCGAAGAAGTCGGCCCCGGGCCCGTCGATGGGTGCCGCCAGGACGTCGCGCCACAAGCCGGCGAGCCAGCCCATGGTGCCGCCGAGCTCGGTTGCGTCGTCATCGGGACCCGCCCCCGGCGGCGGCCACGGCAGCGCGTTGCGGTCGACCTTCCCCGATGTGCGCGTGGGTAGTTCGTCCAACTTGACCAGGCGTGGCACCAATGCCGCGGGAAGTGATTCGGCCAGGCTTGCGCGGGCCGCTGCGATATCGAAGTTGGGGTCGGCGCTGGCGATGTAGCCGACCAGCAGCGGGGTGCCGCTGGCGGTCTTGCGCACCGCGGCGGCGCCGCCACTCACGCCGGGCAGGTTGACCAGCGCCGCATCCACCTCGCCGAGTTCGATGCGGCGGCCGCCGACCTTCACCTGGTCGTCGGCGCGGCCCTGGAAATACAGCCCGTCGGGTTCCAGGCGTACCAGGTCTCCGCTGCGGTAGGCCCGCGACCACCCCAAAGTGTCTAGGGGTGCGTACTTTTCGGCGTCCTTCTCCGGGTCGAGGTATTTGGCTAGGCCGATACCGCCGATCACCAGCTCACCGATTGCGCCGTAGCCGACCTGATTGCCCTGAGCATCCACGACTGCCAGATCCCAACCGGGTAGCGGCAATCCGATGCTGACGGGGCTCACGCCGTCGAGCTGCGCCGCGCATGCCACCACGGTCGCCTCGGTGGGGCCATAGGTGTTCCACACCTCGCGCTTGAACGAGTCCTCACCTCCGTCGCCCAAGGCCAGCCGCTCCGCCAGATCCGGCGGGCAGGCCTCGCCGCCGAAGATCAGCAGGCGGACGGCCTCCAGAGCTTCTGCCGGCCACAACGCTGCCAGGGTGGGCACCGTGGACACCACGGTGACATCGCGAGATACCAGCCATGGGCCCAGGTCCATGCCACTGCGCACCAGGGATCGAGGGGCGGGGACCAGGCAGGCGCCGTAACGCCACGCGAGCCACATCTCTTCGCAGGAGGCGTCAAAGGCCACGGACAGACCTGCCAGCACCCGGTCGTCCGGTCCGATCGGGTTGTCTTGCAAGAACATCTGTGCTTCGGCGTCGACGAAGGCGGCGGCATTGCGATGCGTTACCGCTACCCCCTTGGGGGTGCCGGTGGAACCCGACGTGAAGATGATCCACGCGTCGTCGCGTGGTGTCGGCTTGGTGGCGCGCCAGCCCCGCGACGACCCGGGGCCGCGAACGAGCCCGTCGGGGGTGATGACGGCTGCCACCTGCGCCTCACCGAACACCAGTGCCGCACGCTCCTCGGGATCATCGGCGTCGACGGGAACGTATGCGGCTCCGGCGGCCAGAGTCGCCAGGATCGCCACGTAGAGCGAGTAGCTGCCGGACGGCATACGGATGCCGACCCGATCACCGCGCCCGATCCCCCTGGCGCCAAGCCATTCGACGCTCGACTCGACGTCGACGATGAGTTCGGAGTAGGTGAGTTGCACCGTGCCGTCGTCGATGGCGGGAGCGTCGGGGTTCTCCGCGGCCGTCGCGTAGAGAATGTCGATCAGGGTGCGCGCCGGAGGCGCGGACCCACCGAGGAGGTACTGCGGGGGGATCGGGTTCTTCGCGCCAGCGGGAGGCTCGGGTTGAGGCACGGGATCCGGTGCCTCTTCGCGCGCGCGGGTGGTGGGTGACTCGTCGGGGCCGGTCACGCTGCTCCTCGTAATTTCCGCGTCGGTTTTATGGGCCCTGGAGGGGTACCGCAGCGAGCCTATCGGTCTGGATCCGGCTGGGCTCGCCGCCGCGCGGAAGTAGCCGCGCAGTAAGGGTGAAATCATACCGGCAGAGTTTGCTGCGATGGGTGCTGGACATCCACGTCATGAAGTACCTCAAGGACGAGAAACAGGTACCCCAGACGGGGCAATCGCCATCCGATCCGACGCGCCGCAATACCTGTACGCCCAGCCGTCAGACCTGCGGATCGGGACCATCACCAAGCCCAACTCCACTGAGATGCGGGACGGCGGCAGCTACGACACGTCCACCGTCGACAAGGACATCACCGCGGTGGTCTCGATGACCTTCGGCGTGCAGCCCTAGGCCTCTTTGGCGGTACGCCTGGTCTTGTACAGGCTGGCAACGGTGGTGATGAGCAGCGTCACGACGATCACCGCAAGGCTTGCCAACGTGGGGATCTCGGGCACATGAACCGACTCGCCGCCGTTGATGAACGGCAGCTCATTCTCATGCAACGCATGCAGGATCAGCTTGACGCCGATGAAGAACAGGATGAACGCCAGCCCCTGAGACAGGTACACCAGCCGCTTGAGCATGTCGCCGAGCAGGAAGTACAGCTGCCGCAGACCCATCAGCGCGAACACGTTCGCTGTGAACACCAGGTACGGCTCTTTGGTGAGCCCATAGATCGCCGGGATGGAGTCGAGCGCGAACAGCAGGTCGGTGGTGCCCAGCGCGACGATCACCAGGAACATCGGCGTCATCAGCCGAGTGCCGTTCTCCTTGACCCACAGCCGTAGCCCGTCCCACTTGTCGGTGGTCCGTAGGTGCTTGCGGGCGAACTTGACCACGGGGTTGTCACCGTCATCGTCATGCTCGGTGTCGCGCGCAAGATTGATCGCGGTGTAGACCAGGAATGCGCCGAAAAGGTAGAAGATCCACGAGAACTCGTTGATGGCCACCGCGCCCAGTGCGATGAAGATGCCACGGAAGATCAGCGCCAAGATGATGCCGACCAACAGCGCCTCTTGCTGATAGACCCGGGGCACCTTGAAGCTGGCCATGATGATCAAGAAGATGAACAGGTTGTCCACGGACAGGCTGTACTCGGTGAGCCAGCCCGCGAAGAATTCCAGCCCGAACTGGCTGCCGTGGAAGAACCACACCCAGAGACCGAAGGCCACCGCCAGTCCGACGTAGATGGTCAGTGCGGTCGCGGTTTCTCGGGTTGTCGGTTCGTGGGGCCGTCGACCGATCACGACGATGTCGAATACCAGGATCGCGACCGTGACGGCCAGCGTGATGATCCATTCGAGCTGAGTTACCTGCACGATTACCTCCGGTCGCCAAAAAACGCCGGAGGTCTCTTCCGCCGACCAGATGACCGGCCCGCGGCACCGATCGGACCAATGATGGCCGACGTGATGACGACACCGCAGCGAAGGAATACTCCCCTCCGCCAGCCAGTGTGCCTCAAAGATGCGGGGATCTGAAATCACGGGGTTGGAATCACAGTGCGCAATGCGCTTGACGGTGGTCGCGGCAGGCGGGCACACTGCGGACAGGTCATGAGAACCAGCGACAAGCCCTGGCTAGCTGGTCGGCAACCCTCCTCCACGGTGGGGTGCTCCAGGTGACGACCTGGTCGTGTCCAATCGGGCTCGGCAAGCGTGGACTCGCCGGGCGGGTCCGGTGAGACAGGATGTCACATGTCAGTATCCGAACAAGCGGTCGCACGTGTTGTTGGGGCCGATACCAAAGTTCCTCTGGCCCAAGGTGGCTGGATCAGGTACGCCAATTTCGACTATGCGGCGAGTGCGCCCGCGCTTTGTGATGTCGCGGACCGCATCACCGAGCTGCTGCCGTATTACGCCAGCGTGCACCGCGGGGCCGGGTACGCCTCGCGGGTGTGCACGACCCTTTACGAGGGAGCTCGGGAAACGGTCGCGCGCTTCGTTGGAGCCGCAGCCGGTCACCATGTGATCTTCACCCGCAACACCACCGACTCGCTCAATCTGCTGGCTTCGGCGGTGCCGGGTGCGGCGGAGCCCGAAAGCCGGCGACATTCAGGGACGGAGCCCGAAAGCCGGCGACATCCAAAGGTGGTGGTGCTGGATATCGAGCACCACGCAAACCTGTTGACCTGGCAGCGATATGGCGCACGGGTGGTGCGGCATCGTGCCACCGTCGCGGACACCATTGCCGCGCTGGACGAGGAACTGGCGCGACGGCCCGCCGCATTGCTGGCTGTCACCGGCGCCTCCAATGTCACAGGTGAGGTATTGCCGCTGGCCGAACTTGCGGCCGTCGCCCACCGACATGGGGCCCGGATAGCGGTGGACGGGGCACAGTTGGTGCCGCACCGTCGAATCGATCTGGCGGCGACTGGAATCGACTATCTGGCCTTCTCCGGGCATAAACTGTACGCACCATTCGGTGCCGGAGTCCTTGTCGGGCAAGGTGACTGGCTCGACGCCGCGCAGCCCTATCTCGCCGGGGGCGGAGCCGTCCGCAATGTGGGCATTGACGGAGCCGACTGGCTCACCGGGCCGCAACGGCATGAGGCGGGCACCCCCAATGTGGTTGGTGTCGCCGCGGTGGCCGCGGCCTGCGAGGCGCTGGGCGCTCTTGGTGAGCTAAGCGATGTCGAGGATGTGCTCACTGCCCAATTACGCGACGGCCTGGACGCGATCGAAGGCGTTGACACCCTGCGTATTTGGGCCGAAGGTCGTGAGGCCCTGGGTATCGTGTCGTTCACCGTCGTCGGATACACGCCCTCGGTCGTCGCTGCCTACCTCTCGGCCGAGCACGGTATAGGCCTGCGTGACGGCAGGTTCTGCGCCCACCCGCTGTTGGCCAGGCTGGGCGCGCCGGGGGGAGCGGTGCGTGCCAGCATCGGATTGGGAACCACCGCAAGCGATATCACCCGGCTTCTCGAAGCCACCGACCAGCTGGTGCGCAACGGTCCCGCCCTGACCTATATCGAACACGATGGGCAGGTAGGTCCTGTCGACGATCCGCGCCCATGGCCGGATTTCTTAGGTCACCTGAGCCAATAAATATATGTAACTAGTAATACGTGGTACTTTCTGTTCGACGCTTAACCAGTCGGACGGACAAGGAAGTCGTATATGACTAGTGCACGTATGGGAAGTCGCGAGGTCAATGGTCGGGAACAGCTCGTTCCTGATCACGAGGTAGTCATCATCGGGGCCGGCTTCGGCGGTATCGGTGCGGGCGTCGAGCTGAACAAAAAGGGCATCGACGACTACGTCATCCTGGAGAAGTGGGATGCGGCCGGTGGCACCTGGCACGCCAACAAGTACCCGGGCGTCGCAGTCGACATCCCGACCTTCATCTACAGCTTCTCCTATGACCAGAAGACCACCTGGTCGAAGTTCTTCACTCCCGGCGACGAGCTGGAAGAGTATGCGCAGGAGCTTGTCGACAAGCACGGATTGCGAGACAAGATTCGATTCAACACCAGGGTTGTGCGCCAGGCATTCGACGAGACATGCAATATGTGGCGCATCAGCCTGGAGGGCGATAGTGAGATCACTGCCCGACACGTGATCGCTGCGACCGGTGGGCTTGAGCAGCCCAAACTTCCCGAGATCGACGGCCTCGACACCTACCAAGGTGTGCTGATGCACACCGCGTTGTGGGACAAGGATGTTCAGCTCGCAGGCAAGCGGGTCGCCGTTATCGGAACCGGTGCGACCTCGTTGCAGTTGGTTCCGGAGATCGCCGAGGAGGTCAGCCATCTCACGGTCTTCCAACGCACCCCGATTTACGTCGGACCCAAGCCCGATCTGAAGTACAACCGCTTTTGGCGTGCCCTCTTTGGATTCCCCGGTCTGGCCAAGGGCATCCGTCACGCCATCAATCTGAGTACCGCATACACGCCGGATGCGCTGTGGCGCCTCGACTCCAAGTATGTCGAATCCGCATCGATGTTCGTGGCCAACAGGATTCGTGCGTGGATGCGTAGCCAGGTTGATGATCCGGTCACTCGGGAAAAGTTACTGCCGTACTACGGATTCGGCTGCAAACGGCCTTCCTTCTCCAACACGTATCTCAAGACGTTCAACCGCCCCAACGTCGCCCTGGCCACTGAGCCGATTCAGCGAATCACCGAGAAGGGGCTGCTCACCGCGGATGGTGTAGAGCACGAAGTCGATGTGCTGATCTGCGCCACGGGATTTCACCTCTGGGAACACACGCCGGCCTTCCCCGTCTCGGGGCGTGGCGGGAAGGATCTTCAGGGATTCTTCCAAGTGAATCGGTACCAGGCGTACCAGGGCGTTTCCATCCCCGACTATCCCAACCTCTACATGGTGACGGGACCGTACGGATATGTGTTCGGTCCGTACCACATGCTGATCGAGTCAACCACCGCGCACGCGGCGCGTGTGATCGCCGAGACCAAGAAGCGTGGGACGACCACTGCCGAGGTGAAGCAGGACGTGCACGACGCCTACTTCCACAAGATGCACGAGCGCAACAAGAATCACCTGTGGCTGTCACCGGCCTGCGCGACGTCGAACACCTACTACATCGACGATCACGGCGACTCACCGTTCCGTCCCGGTGGCTTTGGCGAAATGTACTACCACAACAAGTATTTCCCTCTCGACAACTACCGATACAGCGCCGAGACTGCCGCTCCGGCAACGAAGTCCAGGTCGACGCGGAAGCGCAACAAGGAGGTAGTGGGATGAGGCTGATTCCCGGCCGTAAGCCTGAACTCGTCGTGGTGACCGGTGCCGGCAGCGGTATCGGGCGGGCCATCGCGATCCAATTCGCCAAGGGTGGTGCGGAGGTGGTCGCCTCCGATCTGGATCTGTCCACCGCTCAGGAGACTGCGGAGATCATCCACAAGAAGGGGTATCGGGCCGTCGGCTTCCAGCTCGATGTCACTGATCCGGCAGCCTGGGAACGCTTCGCCGATCAGGTCCGGGCGGAATACGGTGTCGCCGACGTGCTGGTGAACAACGCGGGCATCTTGGTCGGTGGGCGCTTCTTCGACCTCGAGCAGCAACACTGGGAAAAGCAGTTCCAGGTCAACGTGTTTGGCGTCGCGTACGGCGGCAAGGTCTTTGGCAAGCAGATGGCAGAGCGTGGGCGCGGCGGGCAGATCGTCAATATCGCATCGGCGGGAGCTATCACCCCGACGCCGGTGTTCCCGGCGTACTCGGCCTCCAAGGCCGCGGTGAAGATGCTGAGCGAGTGTATGCGGATGGAATTGGGGCCCAAGGGAATCGGTGTATCGGCGGTATGTCCGGGGTTCATCAACACCAACATCGGCGTGAACGCAACCGTTGCCGGTTTGGATGTCAGTGACGACATGCGCGAGCGCGCCAACAACATCATGCGGACCATCCAGTCCTCTGCCCCGATGCGCGTGCTGGACAACCTGATCGGCCCACCACAGGTGGCCCGAGCGACAGTCCGAGCCGCCCGCTACAACTTCGCGGTGGCCCCGGTCCGCCCGGAAGCCTGGTTGGGCTACTTCCTCAGTAGGCTCCTCCCCGGCCTCAATCGGCATTTCATGTATCCGATTCCGTACTGGCTTGGATTGGATATCGACACGCTCATGCCCAGGGTGCAACGCCTCGTCGACAATCTGACCGAGCGCGCCTCGGCGCCCGCTCAGCAGCAGCCCGTCGAGCAGGTGAAGCCTTAGTCCGATCCATTCACCGGGAATTGAACCCTGGTGAATGGGCCGGTCGCCGGTACAGTCGGATCTGTGGCGGCACAGGCTCAAGCGTTTCGTGTGTTCACCGAGGATGCTGCCGGATGGCATGAGCTGACCGGTGGTGTCGGCAGCACCGAGCGTGTCAACGCGCCCGACCTCAAGCATGCGCAGCGGACCAGGCGTTCATTGCGTACCTCGCGGCAGGACTCACCCGCAGCCATCCTGGATGTCTACGTGCATATCGAGTCCGACTCACGATCGGCGCGTAAGCATTTCGCGGGCCTGAGAGTTCCGACCGCGGTCTCCTATGCAGGCACCCCCGAAGGGCTGGCCGGTTTGATCGCCGATATCTACCTGGCTGGCGTGGCCGACGGGGTGACGCTGATTCCCGCGTCGCCGACGACGGATATCAGTTGTGCGGCACACCGGGTGCTGGCATTGCTGCCGCAGCGGGTGCCGCTGGCGGCCTGACCGTGGGCCCTGTGATCACCAGTTGTCGTAGCCACCCTCGGGGCCAAGCATGCGCTCCAGTCGGGTGCGATTGATCTTTGCGAGCTCGTTGCGGGTCACCTTGCGTTCGGTGTCCACGTCGTGGTGCATCCGGTCGGAGATGGCTCGCAGCACCGAGGCGCCGTTCTGTCCGCACAAGTGCATGACGAAGCGATGGCCGAAGTGGTGCTCGTATCGATGGGCGGCGGCCCGCAGCGCGGCCATCATCCCCGGAGTTTCGTCGCGGATCGCGCACTGCTCCGCATGCGAGCGCGCACTTCCTGGGCGTTTGCCCAGTGGGGGATAGGCGATCAGCACCTCGTCCAGCGACTCCTCCGACAACGCGAACAGCTCGTTATCGGCGCACCGGAACAAGAGGTCGTGATCGGCGAACGGCCGTGCCGCGGCGATTTTCCGTGCCCAAGTCACGCTGCCACCACACTCGTACAGCGCGTGAACCGCCTTTGTCTCGGGCATCTGGTTGAAGATCTCGCGGCCGATGCCCTGATGCATCAACATAGGACCATGATTCGGGCCGTCGCCGCTGTTCGCTAGAGGGGGACCGCCAATTTTGCAGGAGCTTAACGCGACGTAACATTGCCGCCGGGCCTGAAGGGTTGGCCCGGCGGGGAAGGAGTGGGGGGACAGTGACGGATCCGTACTGGCAGCAGTATCCGCAGGAGCCATGGCCCGGCTCCGAGCCGGTTCCCTATCCCGAGGATCCGAAGCCCCCGAAATGGCCGTGGATAGTCGCCGGCGTCAGTGTGCTGGCGGTGCTGGCGATAGCCCTTACCTCGATCTTGGTCATCACCCGCCGAACCGAGATGGCTGCCCCGACGACGGTCACGGTCACTCCGTCGACGACGTGGACCGGGCCCAATGACTTCCCGATGCCGTCGATAACGACGACGGAGCCACCCCCGCCCTCGCCACCCCCGCCAAACCCCAGCACCGGTGTCGAGACCACCCCGACAACCACCGAGGCACCCCCCGTTCCCACCACCACCGAGGCGCCGAAGCCGGTGCCCACCACCGGCCAAGGCCCCGGCGGGTCGGGCACCGGAGGCAAGAGCGTCACCTATAGCGCGTGGGGCTCGGGCATCGATCCCGGTCCCGTACATTTTCCCTTGAGGGTCAGCTATTGGACCGGCGCCGAGACGGTCGTCATGGACGGCGCCACACTCCCGTGGGGAGTCTCGTTGACCATCACCAACTTCGCGGCTTCGCCGCGGATGTACGTGAACAATGGTGAGGCCAGTTGCTCGATCACCATCGACGGTGTGGTGGTGGCCAGCAACAGCGGGCCGATGGGCGCCGTATGTATTGCGCCCTGACCGTGGTCAGTGCCCCTGAGTCTTGAGGCGCTCGAACGATGCCAGCACCTCGGCCTCGGCCTCGGCGCGGCCCACCCAGTCGGCGGCCTCGACGAACTTGCCGGGCTCGAGATCCTTGTAGTGCACGAAGAAGTGCTTAATGGAATCCAGCTCGAAGCTCGACACGTCGCCGAGGTCCTGGATGTGGTCCCAGCGCGGGTCTCCGGCGGGTACACACAGCACCTTGTCGTCACCGCCGCCGTCGTCGACCATCTTGAACATGGCGACGGGGCGCGCCTCGACGATCACACCCGGGAAGAGGGGCTCGGGTAACAGCACCAAGGCGTCCAGCGGATCGCCGTCCTCGCCGAGTGTGTTCTCGATGAACCCGTAGTCGGCGGGGTAGGCCATCGGCGTGTAGAGGTAGCGGTCCAGGCGCACTCGGCCGGTCTCGTGATCGACCTCGTACTTGTTGCGCTGGCCCTTGGGGATCTCGATGGTGACGTCGAACTCCACACCCGCTCCTTATCTGATGCTCTTCGCGCACGCGGCTCATCGCCGATACGCCTGTGCCAGTAGGCGGGCACCAGGATAGCGATACCCTGCACAGCATGGTCACGCCCAGGGCTTCTGATGAGGCCCCCACAAGTGGGAGGGACCCCCAGCGTGCGCGAAGGGGCGCGGCCTGGGATCCGCGTCGTTGGCGCCGCTCTACCCACATCCTGCTTGCCATCGCGGTCGTGCTGGCGGTTGCCGCGTTGGTTCTCCTGGCGTCGCTGACCACGGGGGCCTCATCTTCTCGGCAATCGCAGTTGGCCGAATCGCAGCCGGCGCTGGTCACCCCCAAACCCGTCGTGGTGCCGGTTTCCGACAGTGCTCCCATTCCGACGGCGGAGGGACTGGTGCAGGCCCTGGATAAGGCACTGGCTGATCCGGCCCTGGCCATGTTCACCGGCCGGGTCACCGACGCCTTGACCGGCCGGGAACTGTGGCAGCAGGGTTCCACGGTGCCGATGGTGCCGGCGTCCACGAACAAGGTATTGACCGCGGCGGCGTCACTGCTCACCCTTGATCGGGATGCCAAGCTCACTACCTCGGTGGTTGCCGATACCGCGGGACAGCGGGGACTGGTGACTCTGGTCGGCGGCGGAGATCCGATCCTCAGTGCGGCGCCGCCGGGTACTGACACCTGGTACCGGGACGCCGCGCGCATCAGCGATCTGGCCGACCAGGTGCGTAAGTCGGGGGTCACCGTCACGTCGATCACGGTGGATATCAGTCGGTTCGGTGGCCCCGCGATGGCGCAGGGGTGGGATCCGGCCGATATCGACGGCGGCGATGTGGCGCCCATCCAGGCCGTGATGGTCGATGCCGGACGTACGCAGCCGACCGACTACGACTCTCGTCGTTCCACCACACCGGCACTTGATGCGGGCCGTGCGCTTGCCACGGCGCTTGGCGTGGACCCCGACCTGGTGCGGTTGGATGCGGCCCCGCCGGCGGCGAAAACCATTGCGTCGGTTCAGTCGGCGCCGCTTATGGAGCGGCTACGCGAGATGATGAACGCATCCGACAACGTCATGGCGGAGACCATCGGCCGCGAGGTGGCGCTGGCGTCCCGCCGTCCACAATCCTTCACCGGCACCGTCGATGCGGTCACGACCCAACTACGTAGCGCGGGAATCGATCTCACTGGTTTGACGCTTCGCGATTCGAGCGGGCTCTCGGCGGAGGATCGGGTGACCGCGCGCACCCTCGACGATGTCATCAATGCGGCGGCCGGCCCCGACCACCCCAAGCTTCGGCCGTTGTTGGATGTGCTGCCTATCGCCGGTGGCAGCGGCACGCTCTCGGAAAGATTTGTTATCCAGAACCAAGATGCGGCCGGGTGGCTACGTGCCAAGACCGGCTCGCTTACCGGGGTGAACACGTTGGCCGGTGTGGTCACCGATGAGAGCGGCCGGGTGTTGACCTTCGCGTTGATGCAGAACCAAGCCACTGCCCCGACGGCACGCAATGCGGTGGATAGCACCGCGGCGGTGCTGCGATCATGCGGATGTAGCTGATGGCCGAGTCGGGCCAGGTCGCGCAGGGCGGAGTTGAAACCGGGCGTCCTGAGTTGACGGTTGGCCGCATGGTCAACTGGGAGTTCGCCGCCACCGTGGGCGCCAAGTTGGCGCGACCCGCACCACCCACCACCGAGTACACCCGCGAGCAGGCCATCGCCGAGTTGTCGGACGCGGCACGGCGCGCGGAGACTCCGGTGCGTGAGCTCACCGGTCTGGCGGACGGGTTGGCGGTGCCCGAAGCGCGGATTATTGACCGGCCTCGGTGGATTGCGGCCGCTGCGGAGTCAATGCGCCTAATGGCCGGCGGTGAAGGCGGAGACACAGGGTTTTTGTCGGGACGTATCGCCGGCGCGCAGACCGGTGCAGTGCTGGCATTCGTTTCGTCGGGCATTCTCGGGCAGTACGACCCGTTCACCACCGATGGGGCAGGTGCGTTACTGCTGGTCTACCCGAATATCATCGCAGTGGAACGTCAACTTCGAGTGCTGCCAAGCGATTTCCGCATGTGGGTATGCCTGCACGAGGTGACGCACCGTGTGCAGTTCTCGGCTAACCCGTGGCTTGCCGGCTATATGTCGGGCACCTTGGCGACATTGGCAAACGAGCAAGAGGAAGATGTGGCCGGCATGCTTGGCAGGCTGGCCGGGTTTGTACGTTCTCCAAAGAGTCAGGGCGAGAACGGGATCGTCGATCTGTTGCGCGCCATGCAATCCGAACGTGGCAGGGACGCCCTCGATCGTCTGCTGGTTTTGGGAACACTGCTCGAAGGGCATGCCGACCACGTCATGGACGCGGTAGGCCCGGCGGTCGTCCCTTCGGTGTCATCCATCAGGTCCCGTTTCGAGGCGCGGCGTTCGCGGAAACAGCCACCGCTGCAGCGGATCATCCGTGCGCTCATCGGCATGGATGCCAAGATGCGCCAGTACACCCGCGGCAAGAGATTCGTCGACCATGTGGTGGGGAAGGTGGGCATGGAGCGCTTCAACACCGTCTGGCGAGATTCCGAGACTTTGCCCAGACCCGCCGAGATCGAGAACCCGGACCAATGGATAACCCGAGTTCTTTAGCGCTCCGCAGAGCGGTTAAAGCATTTGGAGCCCAGCATCTTCCGGGTGTGACGGAGGTGGCTGTCGCGCTTTCGGGTGGCGCGGATTCGTTGGCACTCGCGGCCGCAGCCGTTGCACAGGGCTGGGTGGTGACCGCGCTCATCGTCGACCATGGGCTGCAGCAGGAGTCGGCTGAGGTGGCAGCCCAAGCGCGGAACCAGGCGCTGGCTCTGGGATGTTTTGAGGCGTCGGTACTTTCGGTGACCGTCGATGGTGCGGGCGGGCTCGAAGCGGCCGCCCGCACCGCCCGGTATACGGCACTCGATCAGGCACGGGGTGTGCTACCGGTACTTCTTGCCCATACTCTCGATGATCAAGCCGAAACAGTGCTGCTGGGACTCGGACGAGGATCCGGTGGGCGTTCGATCGCCGGGATGCGTCCCTGGGACGATCCATGGGGCCGTCCCCTTCTCGACATTCGGCGAACCGAGACGCGCGCCGCGTGTGATGAATTGGGGCTCACCCCATGGGAAGACCCACACAACGTGGACGCGCGGTTCGTCAGGGTGCGCCTGCGGCACGAGGTGCTGCCGCTGTTGGAGCAGGTGCTTGGTGGCGGTGTCGCTGAGGCGCTCTCCCGGACCGCGGCATCGCTACAAGAAGACGGGGATGTACTCGACGCACAGGCGCGGGCTGCTTTCCCCGGCTCGGAGTCTCTGGCGATTTCAGCCCTCCTGAGCCTGGCGCCCGCTGTGCGTCGACGGGTAATCAGACTCTGGCTGCTGACCGGTGGTGCGCAGGACCTGAATGACATCCAGATTCGCGCGGTCGACGCCCTCGTGGTGCAGTGGCGCGGCCAAGGTGGAGTCGCGGTGGGTGCCGACCTGCGCTACCAGCGACTGGTGGCGTCCAGGTTAGGCGACGAACTGGTTCTATCCGTCCACCCCGTTCTTCCGCGAGCAGACGCATAGTGCACGCGTCACCTGACGTTTCTGTGCAATAAGTGTCTGCTCGCGAAATCGGAAGCTAGGTGATCGCGAAGTCCTCGCGTATCGGTGACGCGAGCGTACGGCGGTACTCAACGGGAGGCCATGGCCACAGCTCCGGCACTCCGTCGGCGCCGAGGTACCAGCTATCGCATCCGGTGGACCACACGGTGTTGGGCATCGCCCGGCGTACCTCGGCGTTGAAGGTCTCGGCCGCCTTTGCCGTCGGCGCCACCGATTGAACTCGGCCGGAACGGATCTCGTCGATCCAGTGCATCGCGAACTTCACCTGGGTTTCGGCGATCGAGATGAGTGAGTTGTTCCCGATCGGGCTGTTCGGCCCGATCAAGAGGAAGAAGTTCGGAAATCCGGCAAGCCCGACGGCACGGTAGGCGCGCGGTCCGTCACTCCACACATCGCTCAGCTTGAGCCCGTCGCGCCCGATCATCTCCATGGGGCGCAAGTACGAGTGCGCGTCAAAACCAGTGGCACACACTAGGATATCGAGTTCGTGCAGAACTCCGTCCGTGGTGATCACACCCTGCGGAACGATCCGGTCGATACCGTCGGTGAGCACCGAGACATTCGGCCGCTGGACCGCCTTGAAGAACGGCACCGACATCACCAATCGACGGCACAGCGGCTCGTAATCGGGATGTAGCTTCGCGCGCAGTTCTGGGTCGCGGATGAGCAGTCGATGTGAGGCCCGCACAAATCCCTGAATGAGCCGTCGCCGCGCTCCCGGATTCACCACTGATCCGCCCACGCCGCGTTCAAAGTAGAAGCGCCACATCCGATACGAGAGTCTGTTCAGGATGCGAACGCGCGACCAGATGGACTTCGACATGGTCGAGTACGTGAAGTTGGGTACGGGTGCGACCCACTGCGCCGAGCGCTGGAAGACCGAAAGGCTCTGCACGTCGTCGGCGAGCGCGCTGATGATCTGGACCCCCGAGGATCCCGTTCCGATCAGGCCGACCCGTTTTCCGGCGTAGGACACCGAGTGGTCCCAGCGTGCCGAGTGGAAACACGGCCCGGTAAAGCTCTGCAATCCTTCGATATCCGGCAGGCGCGGCAGATGCAGCACCCCGGTGGCACTCACCACGACGTCGGCGGTGTCACGGCCGCCGTCGGAAAGTTCCAGCTCCCAGTGGGGATGGCCGGGCCCATCCACCCATTCGGCGCGGGTGACGGCGGCGCCGAAACGAATGTTCCTGCGCACATCCTGTTCGTCGGCGAACCTGACGAAATACTGATGGATCTCCGACCCGGGCGAGAATCCTTTACTCCAACCGGGGTTCGGGGCGAAGGAGTACGAGTAGTAGCGCGAGGGCACATCGCACTGCAGGCCCGGGTACGTGTTGTCCCGCCAGGTCCCGCCGACCTCGTCGGCCTTCTCGTACACGGTGAAGTTGGTGATACCCCGGTGCCGGAGCGTGGAGGCCATGCACAGCCCGGACATGCCCGCCCCGATTACGACCACGCGGATATCGCGGGACTCTGTCTTTTCGCCTACCCCGTAAGCGTCATTGCTCACGTTTCCATATTGGCCTATTTCGTAAACAAAGTCACTAGCCAACTCCTCCGGCTTGGATAGGCAACGTCCTCCATGGCACGCTGTCGGTCGTGAGCTGCGAACAGCAACAGGCATGCGGCGAGCAATACAGCGGTGATGTGAAATCGGTGCTCCTCACTGAGGAGCAGATTCGTACGCGGACCCAGGAGCTCGGCGCCGCGATTGGCGAGAAGTACCGCGATATCGAGGGTGACCTACTGCTGGTGACCGTGCTCAAGGGTGCCGTCATGTTCGTCTCGGATTTGGCCAGGGCTATCTCGATCCCCACTCAGATGGAGTTCATGGCCGTCAGTTCCTATGGCTCGGCAACATCGTCCTCCGGGGTGGTGCGCATTCTCAAGGACCTGGACCGGGACATCCAAGATTTGGACGTGCTGATCGTCGAGGACATCATCGACTCCGGCCTCACCCTGAGCTGGCTCATGCGCAACCTGGCCTCACGCGGCCCGCGTTCGCTCAACGTGTGCTCGCTGCTGCGGAAGCCCGAGGCCAAGAAGGTCGACGTCGACGTTGCCCTCGTCGGATTCGAGATCCCTAACGAGTTTGTGGTCGGTTACGGGCTGGATTACGGCGAGCGTTACCGCGACCTGCCCTTCATCGGCACCCTGCACCCGCGCGTCTACATGGACTAACTGCGTCTGACGCCCTTCCGTGGGTGCTCATTGCAGCTCCCACACCACGGTGATTTCGGCAGTGACGGTCTGCTGACCCGCCTCCACCGGGGGGCCGCCGCCCGCCCGCAGAGCCATGAATTCAGGTCTGGGATGCGACGCCGAGTGTCCGCCGGTCTCATCGATGCGCAGCACCTTCCCAAGGGAGCCGCCGGAGAGAGTGGCGTACTGCTGGGCCCGCGCCCTGGCATCGGCGAATGCGCGCATCCGTGCCTGTGTGGAGAGATCGGTGCTGTCCTGCAGGTCGAAGCTCACCCCGGATAGCTGCGCGGCCTCGCCTCCGGCGGTGACGGCCTTGTCCAGCACATCGGACACCTTGGAGAGGTCACGGACGGTGATCCGCACCGAATTGTCCGCGGCGTAACCGGTTATCCGGTTGCCGTCGAACTGCGGGTGCACCGACATCCAGGCGGTTCGGACATCCTCTGCGGCCACCCCTGAATCGAGCACCGCATCGATCACCGCGCGGGCCTTGGCCTTTACATCGGCCATCACCCCCGAGATGCGGCGCGATCGCACCGACACCCCGACGGTGGCCATGAACACGTCGGGACTACCGCTGGCCTCGCCCCGGCCGACAACCGTGATGTCGCCCATGGTCTAGTTCAGCTCCCAGATGACGCTTACTTCAAACGTCACGGTCTGCTGGCCCGGTTCCAGTGGAGGGGCGAATGAGGCGTCCGCCTGCATGGGTGCCCGCTTGCCCATCATCGGTGCCGGGGGCGGCACCGACCCGTGTGATTCATCGATCCGCAGCACCTTGCCCAGCTTGGATCCCGACAGGCCGGCGTACTGCTCGGCGCGGGCCTTGGCATCGTTGAAGGCACGCTCCCGCGCACCCTTCACCAGGTCGGCATCGTTATCAAGATCGAAGGTGACGCCGGACAGCCGCGCGGAGTCACCACCGGCCTGCACCGCCTTGTCCAGTACCTCCGAGGCCTTCTTGAGGTCGCGGACGCTTATGCGCACCGAATTGGTGGCGTTGTAGCCGGTGATACGTGGTGCACCGCCTTGCGGATAGGTCTGTTCGGGTTGGATGGACAGCTCGTTGGTCTGTACGTCCTCGCGGGCCACTCCGGCCCCTACGACGGCGTCGATGACGGCCTGGGCCTTCTCACTGGCCTGCGACAGCGCGCCGGACACGTCCTTGGCGGTCACCGATACGCCCACGTCGGCGCGCAGCACATCGGGTGCACCCTTGACCTCGCCCTTGCCGATGACGGTGACATTCCGGGTGGACTCTGGGCTTGCGTCGGAGTCGTCGCCGCAGCCTGCGAGCAGCACGGCCATTGCCGCCGTTACCGCGACCGCGGTCGCTCGAGTTAGTGCTTTCCGTCTCAGTACCTGCATGTCACTTCCTGTCCTCCCCGACCTTTTAGGGCACCACCAGAATCTTGCAGTGGCGCTCCGGATCGCCGAGATCGGCAAATGCCGATCCGACATCTTCCAGACCTACCTCACCGGTGACGAGTGGCGCAACATCGATCTCGCCGTGAGCGATTCGCCGCAGCGTCTCGGAGAACTCCGAGGGGTCGTAGGCGAGTACGAATTGGATTGCAACTTCCTTCGCGATCCCGAAGTAGGGGGTGATGGCATCGGCCTCCATGCAGACGCCCACGACCACCACCCGGGAGCTATGCGGTGCGTCGCGCAACACGTCGTTGAGGATGCCCGGCACCCCGACGGCTTCGAAGATCACCGGTGCGCCCTGGAGCCGCGAAGTCGGCGACATCCAGCCCTTGCTAACCCGGGACCAGGCCTCGAAGGTGGGTTCGGCGGCGGGGTCGACGACCTCGTGTGCCCCCATGAGCCGTGCCAGATCGCGTCGGGCAGGGGAGAAGTCGGCGGCGACGATCGGCTCGATACCGAGGTTGTTGAGGGCGGCTATCACCGCCGCTCCGATGGGGCCGCATCCGATGACGATCGCTCCGGTACCCGGCTGGATACCCGATTTGTTGACGGCGTGCAGACCGACCGCCATCGGTTCGGTCAAGGCCGCGTGCCTGGGATCGAGCCCGTTGGGGATGGGCAGCAGCAGGGGTGCACTCAGCAGCATCTGCTCGGAGTAGCCGCCAAGAGTGCTGTTGCTGTACACGATCGGCTCGATACCCTTGGCGGATAGCAGGATCGGAATCGAGGTCACCGCGGTGCCGGGGGCGGGAGCCACCGTCCCCGGTCCGGCTTCGATCACCTCTGCGGCGAACTCGTGCCCCATGAACACGTCGGTCGCCAGGTCGACGCCGTCCGTCAGGCTGGGCACGCCCGACATCTGTTTGGACAGTTCGAGGGCCAGTGCGCCGTGTCTGGCGAAATGCAGGTCGGATCCGCAGATTCCGCACGCGGAGACCTTCACGAGCACCTGGCCTTCACCCGGTACCGGTTCGGGGACATCGTCGCGATAGACCATTGCGCCGTTGCGCAGTACCGATGCTCGCATCATGACCTTTCCGCCATGTGTTGGCCGATGGCTTTCGCGACTGCCTCGCTGGCCCGCCCCAGCAGCTTCTCGCGCTTGGCCTGCGCCCAGTCGTGCGAGACCTTGGCCGCGGTCAGCTGGCCGGTGAAATGTGGAATTACCTTGCGGGCAAACAGTTCATAGGACTTGAACGTCGCCTCCGGGCGTGCCCAATCGTGGCCGAGCATCAGGAAGGTGCCGAAGCCGCCCGATTTGTCGAGCAGATCCTGGATGTATTCGATCGCGTCATCGGGCGTCCCGATGCAACAGTTCCCTTGTTCTACATAGGACTTGACGAATTCCCGCGGATCGAGTGGTGCGCCGTCGACCTCGTTCGCGAGGGGGAGCACACCGACAGCGCCGAAATAATGGGCGTAATCGGGCAACCCGTAGGTGCAGTCCTCGATCGCCTGCTCGCGCGTCTCGGCGAGATGCATGATGCCGAGCACCCGCCAGCTGGACCGATCGGGCTCGGGATGCCCATGGCCTGCGGCCTGCTCACGCACCACCTCCCAGGCATTCTCGAGCGCCGCGAACCCGCCCGGGATCGACGCCGACAGAGATAGGAGGCCAGCGCCCAGTTTTCCGGCCAGACGGGGACCCGAGGGCGAAAACATGGCGGCAGTAAGGATTTCCGGATGGGGATAGGTATAGGGACGCAGCTGAAGTTGCGCGTCGCGCAGTGTGAACCACGAGGTTTCGCGGTTGATGCGTTCATCCGGGGACGCGCGCAACAATGCTAGGATCGCTTCGAGCGACTCCTCCTGCATCTGTCGCTGATCCACCGGATCGATACCCATCATGTAGGCGTCGGTGGGCAATGCCCCCGGCCCGGTGCCGAAGATAACCCGGCCCCTGGTGATGTGATCGAGCAGTATCCAGCGGTCCACCACCATGAGCGGGTGGTGGTACGGCAGCGATACCACCCCGGTGCCCAGCCTGATGTGCTTGGTGCGCTCGGCGGCGGTGGCGATGAAAACCTCGGGACAGGAGATCAATTCGTATCCGCCGGAGTGGTGTTCACCGAACCAGGCTTCGTGGTAACCGAGCCGGTCCAGCGCTACCACCCGGTCCAGGTCGTATTCCAATGCGGTGGTGGGATTCTGGCCCACAGGGTGAAACGGTGTGATGAAGGCGCCAAAACGAAGGGGGGTCATTGCGCCACCTGCCGCAGGAACTCCAGCAGTGCGGCATTGACTTCCTGCGGCCGCTCCTGCTGAATCCAGTGCCCCGCGCCCTCGATCATGATGTCGCCCCGGTTATCGATGCGGTGTTTCAGGCTCCCGGCGTGGTCGGTGAAGCCGAGTACGGGATCGGCGGTACCCGCGATGAATAACGACGGCACAACGACATCCGCGCCCACCAGATGCTGGGTGAGTGCCCAGTTGCGATCGAAATTCCGGTACCAGTTCAGCCCGCCGGTAAAGCCTGTGCTGGCGAATTCTGCTGTGTAGTGGTCTAATTCAGCTTCGCTGAGCCATCCGGGAAGCTGCTCTGGTGCTGTCATGCGCTCGATGAATCCGGCCGGGCCGGGGGCAATCATCGTGGCGCCGTCGATATGGGCCATGCCCGCCAACATGCATCGCATCGTCGCTGCCGGATCACGATTCAGCTCGGCGTCGGCGACGCCGGGTTCCTGGAAGTACAGGATGTAGAAGAAGTTGTCGCCGAACAGCTTTTTCCATGCCTGGGTGGGCGCGACCTGGCTGCGTCGGGTGAAGGGGACCGACAGACCCGCGACACCCTCGACGCGTTCGGGGACCGCGAGCGCGGTATGCCAGGTGACGACGGCACCCCAATCGTGTCCGACGAGCGTCGCCTTGCTGGCACCCACATCATCGAGGATTCCGAGCAGATCATCGGATAGCGCCTCGATGTTGTAGTCATCGATGTGCTCGGGCGCACTCGACCCGCCGTAACCCCGCTGATCGGGAGCGATGACGTGATATCCGGCGGCGGCGAGCGTTGGAATCTGGTGACGCCAGGAGTATGCCAGCTCGGGGAAGCCATGGGCCAGAACGACTACCGGCTGCCCGGGTTCACCTGCCTCAAGAGTGCGCAGGCGCACCCCGTTCGTTGCGATGTCACGTTCCCGGATGTCGACGGCGGTGTCGGTCATGGGTGCATCTCACCTTCTGGGGTGGCCAACAGCGTTGTTGCTTCTGGGCCACTAAACCACAACGCGCAATCGCCGACCAGGGACCAGGATCGTCGGTCACACTGGATCGATGGAGTTCACCGTCGCGCGGCCAGGTGGTGAGGGTCTGCTGGACACAGGGACACCGTCGGTTCCGTCGCCGGCCTTCGCGGTCGAATTGTGTTGAGTCGATGAATGTTCAGGCAGCCACGGGCCCGGCGGCCAGAATCTGCTCGTAGTTCCACGGAGTCGGCGGTGTGATGCTCGGTGGTGTCCACTCGGTGGTCCATCTGCCTTGTGGATGAGCCACCTCGACCGAGCTCACGCCGAGTATCTCCTGGACTTCGCGGTACGGCTTGTCGAGTAGCGCTTCCCAGGGGGCTGCCATCAGCAGGTCGGCGCGACGGCCGCGTTCCACCGCTTGGCGGTAGTAGCGAAGCTTGAATGACACCGATCCGCCGGGCAGGGTGAGTGCTCCGAACATCCCTAGCTTCTCCAGCGGGCCAGCGGGTTCCATTTGTCCGCAATGGAATCCGATGTTGGCCATCTCGCCTGCGATATCGGGACCGTAGCCGCCGATGGTGTGAAACAGGTCGTGCAGGGCTGTGCCCCGAATGATCATGTAGTAAAAGTCGTCGTCCCAGTTGTTCTTCTCGGCGATCGGTCTGATGATGTCGGCCTCGCCGAACACTCCTGCGTCGAGCTTGTTGGTATGCAAAAACGACAGGTAGGCGTGCCCGAGACTGCCGAACGGTAGCGAGGCGAGGTATTTCTCGTCGCCAAGCACCGCAAGTAGATCGGGCTTCTTCTGGAACAACGCGCGGCCGTTCGGGTGCGACCGTACCTGGTAGTACGCACGCGCGAGGACCGGGGCTTCCATCCCGAGAAATGCCTCGTAGATATCGCCGTGGTACTTCGAGCTGAACAGCATGCGCCAGGCTTTGAGCCAGGGCGTCCACGTCACTTGATCCGGTACGGATCCACTCGGATTTGAGTATTCATCGAGGTCTGCGGGGTTGTTGGGCATATAGACTCGGGCCTTTCCGGTTGATGCCGGGTCGAGATCGTCGCAGTCTTGATAATAGGCATCTAGCGAGAAGTGTCAATATATGGTGTCAGGAGGCTGCGGTCGATGGCTCGCACGAGTGCAGGCGAGAGCAAGGCTCCCCGGGGCCGCGGTAGGCCTCCAGGTGGCGGAAACACCGCACAGCAGGCGCAAGCTCAGCTTCTTGATGCCGCAGAGCGGCTGTTCATCGAGCGTGGGTACGGCGCATCCACGATGGACGCCATCGCGCGGGACGCGGGATATAGCCGGGCTGTCATCTACCGACACTTCCGAAATCGTGACGAACTCATGGATGCGCTTGTGGTGCGAGCGACCATGAATGAGATCGCCAAGATGATCGGCCGGCTCATCGTCTTGAATGACCTCGCCGAGATCATCCCCGAGTCAATGGTGATCGTTTCGGTAGAAGTTGGCGCCAACCCCCTGCTGCGGGTGCTCGCGGACCGCGACGATCGCGGCACTGTCGCATCGCTGATTGTCAACGCCCCGAACCTCATTGACCTGTTGACGTCGATGTATGCGGGGGTTTTCAGCACTCGCATGTCGGAGGTGCGTCAGGGCGTGCGACCCGAGGACGCGGCGCGCTATGTGCTGTCCGTCGCGCTGTCGTTGTTGCTTGGATTGATCCCGGGTACCGATAACCCCGAGCAGGTTCGGCGCTATGTCAGGGTTTTCGTGTTGCCAACCCTGCTCGCGAACCCGCCTGAGCCCGAGGCCGTCTTCGTTTAGCGTGCGGCGGTCCGAGCCCTGATGAGGTCGGTAACGATATTGGGGATCTCGTCGGCGCTGCGTGCCACTCGGCTGGCACCACCGGGGGTGGATTCCGAAATCTGTTTGAGGACATCGGCATCCGCGTCCTCGGTGATACCGAGCGTGATGAGCACGACGGGCCGTGCCGGGTCCTGTTCCTTCTTCAATGTGGCGAGCAGCCGATCCAGCGAGATACCGTTCGGATCCTCATTCGTGCCGTCGGTGATGATCACGACGCTGTTGATGGCGTGGGGGTTGTACGTGGACTGGACCTTCCGGAATGCCGCGAGAGTGGTGTCATACAAACCGGTTCCACCACCCACGAGGGAATCCAGACCCCGGCCGTCATCGAGGAGGAGCTGGCGTTGGGGCCTGTCGCCCACCTTCTCGCTGAGAGGTCGGATGGGCTGCAGTTCTCGCCAGTCCTGGCCCGGCCCACCCTTGTCGATCGAGAACACCCACAACCCGATCTGCGCGTTCTCGGGGAATAGCGGAAGTCCGTTGTCGATCGCCTGGCTCAACAGCGCGACACGCGTCACCGGCCCTGCGGGCGCCCGCATCGAGCCTGACACGTCGAGTACGGCAAGCATCCGGGAAGGTAAGGCCAGCACCGCATATCGGCGCATTGCCGTGTCGAATGCCGTCAGGTCGTTGACGGTGAGCGTCTCCACCGTGCCCACGCCCTTGCCGTCTAGCGGCGTGAAGTCGGGCCCCCGGAATCCGGCGCCCGCCAAGGCATTTGCACCGTTGCTGCCGGAGAGACGCTCTGCGAGGGCCTCCCCGGAGTGCTTGGCCTTGGCGTGTTGATCGTTAGCGGATTCGGTGACCGCAATTGGATAGTTCAGGGTTGGGGTGCCGGTCGCGGGTACGACGGCGACGAGTTTCGCGTCCGGGTGTTTGGCGTTGTAGTCGACCAGCTGTTGCTCGGTCGACACCGCCAGGCCGCCGGCCTTGGCGACCTCTCCCAGACGTTCCTCGGCGCTGCTCTGTCTGGTGTTGGTCAGCTGCGCCTGCGCGATGGGAACGAGCGCCGCGGTGATCGCGTTGGGATCGCTCTTTCCCTGTTCGGCCTCGGCGAGGGCGCCCAGCACGGGACCGGCCGCGACGGTGTCATCGAGCGGATTGCCGACCCGGAGGCCGGGCTGTTTCAGCACGCTCAGCCACGAATCAAACGTCGGGGCCTCTCCTTGCTTGGCCGCCACCACGACAGGGGTTCTGGCCACTGATTGGCTTGCCGAATCCAGTGGGGACCCGGTGGTCCGCAGCTGCTTCACGAGCCAGATCGACGAATCGGGGAGCCACAATGCGGGCGCACCGCTGGGCTTGCCGATCGTCGCGGCCGTCGCTGCTGAGGCCTTCGCGTCCACGATGAGTTTTGCGCAGCCGAGTTCCTTCGCGCTCGCGTCGTCAACCACTGTCGATATGACGGGTGCGATGGCAGGGTCAGCGGTGACGGTGAAGGTATTGATATCGCCGCACCGGTCGGACAGCGTCTTATAGGCGAATACCCCGAGCCCGCTCAGCAGGATGGCGATCACCGCCAGCGCAATCCACTTCGGCAGACTCGATCTACCCGAGCGTTGTCTCTTGCGATTGCGTTCACTGTGGCGACCAGACATGACTGGACCTCTTCGTTCTAGGCCGCACGCAGACCTGGTGCCCGCGTTCGTGAGGCTCGGGCGATAGTACCGTGAACAAGATCACGACTTGCATGCCTGACCAGGCAATTGACGGTCATCGAGGGGATTATGCGATCGCTGGTGGGGTTGGTGCTGTGTGGGTTGTTAGCTGGGTGTTCCCTAGCTTTCGGTCCTTCGAATTGAACCGAGAGAGACGTCGAGACGATTCTGCGGAATTCGAGGTTCACGGCGCGCTTCCAGAAGGTGAGGGATCCGTCGGCGATGGCATTCATCGCCGGACCGCCGATGCCCGGTGCAATGACGTCGCGATCACTCAGGACATTCAGGTCACCCGACGAGGTCTACCTGCATATTGTTCTTTTCAACACCTAGCGCCGGCGACACCCGCGGTTTCGCCGAGCGCGCAATGCGGGCTGGGCAAGTGAAAACGCAGGTGAGGTAGCCTGAGGGTTCATCGTGTACCTCTATAACTTCCCCCATGACTACGGAAGGAACGGGCCGCTGACAGCGGCCGACGCTGTATGAACCGGACAAACGTGTTTCGCACCCTGGGCGTCATCGTTGTGGTGCTGCTGTTGGGGTGGTCGTTCTTCTACTTCGGCGACGACACCCGCGGTTACAAGCCCGTGGACACCACGGTCGCGATCAAGCAGATCGACACCGACAACGTCAAGAGCGCCCGCATCGACGACCGCGAGCAGCAGCTACGGCTGGACCTCAAGTCTGCGAACGGCGATACCGAAGGTAAAGACAAGGTCATCACTAAGTACCCCACCGGGTACGGAGTGCCGCTGCTGGAGAAGCTGAACGGCAAGGGTGCGACCGTCAACACCACGGTGAACCAGGGCAGCATCCTGGGCTCGCTACTGCTGTACCTGTTGCCTGTCCTCCTGCTGGTGGTGCTGTTCTTCGCGTTCAGCCGCATGCAGTCCGGTGGCCGGGGCATGGGCTTCGGCTTCGGTAAATCGCGCGCCAAGCAGCTCACCAAGGACATGCCCAAGACCACCTTCGCGGATGTTGCAGGTGTGGACGAGGCCGTCGAAGAGCTCTACGAAATCAAGGATTTCCTGCAGAACCCGTCCCGGTATCAGGCGCTCGGCGCGAAGATCCCGCGCGGTGTGCTGCTCTATGGACCGCCCGGTACGGGTAAGACCTTGCTGGCCCGCGCGGTCGCCGGTGAGGCCGGAGTGCCGTTCTTTACCATCTCCGGTTCGGATTTCGTGGAAATGTTTGTGGGCGTGGGCGCTTCGCGGGTGCGTGATTTGTTCGAGCAGGCCAAACAGAACAGCCCCTGCATCATCTTCGTCGACGAGATCGACGCCGTTGGACGTCAGCGTGGTGCCGGTCTGGGCGGCGGGCACGACGAGCGCGAGCAGACCCTCAACCAGCTGCTGGTGGAGATGGACGGCTTCGGCGAGCGACAGGGCGTCATTCTCATCGCGGCCACCAACCGCCCCGACATCCTGGATCCGGCGCTGCTGCGTCCGGGCCGCTTCGATCGGCAAATACCGGTGTCCAGCCCGGATCTAGCTGGCCGAAAGGCCGTGCTCAGGGTTCATTCGGCTGGGAAACCCTTCGGTCCCGACGTCGACTTCGACGGACTGGCCAAGCGCACCGTGGGCATGTCCGGAGCCGACCTCGCCAATGTCATCAACGAGTCGGCGCTGCTGACCGCGCGCGAGAACGGCACCGTGATTACCGCTGCTGCACTTGAGGAATCGGTCGACCGGGCGGTCGGAGGACCGCGCCGGAAGGGCCGCATCATCAGCGAGCACGAGAAGAAGATCACCGCCTATCACGAGGCCGGGCACACCCTGGCGGCGTGGGCGATGCCCGATATCGAACGCGTCTACAAGGTCACTATCCTGGCCCGCGGCCGCACCGGCGGGCATGCCATCGCAGTTCCGGAGGAAGACAAGGGATTACGCACGCGCTCGGAGATGATCGCGCAGCTGGTCTTCGCGATGGGTGGCCGCGCAGCCGAGGAGCTGGTGTTCCGCGAGCCCACCACCGGGGCGTCATCCGATATCGAGCAGGCCACCAAGATCGCGCGGGCCATGGTCACCGAGTACGGCATGAGCGCAAAGCTCGGCGCCGTGCGGTACGGCACCGAACACGGGGACCCCTTCCTGGGCCGCACCATGGGAACTCAGGCCGATTACTCGCATGAGGTAGCCCGCGATATCGATGACGAGGTCCGCAATCTCATCGAGGCGGCGCACACCGAGGCATGGGCCATCCTCACCGAGCACCGCGATGTGCTGGACACGTTGGCCGGTGAACTGCTGGAGAAGGAAACCGTGGTCCGCAAGGAGCTCGAGGAGATCTTCAAGGATGTCCCGCGCCGCCCGCGCCTGACCATGTTCGACGACTTCGGCGGCCGCATCCCCTCCGATAAGCCCCCCATCAAGACCCCGGGTGAGCTCGCTATCGAACGCGGTGAACCCTGGCCGCCGCCGGTTCCCGAGCCGGCGTTCAAGAAGGCCATCGCCGAGCAAGCGGGCGCAGCCACACCCGCCAACGGGATGCAGCCGGTGCCCACCGGTTGGAATGGCCCCGTACCCAACGGGCCTGTACCCAATGGTCAAGGTGGGCAACAGGTTCCCCCCGGCACCAACTATGGTGCGCCCGCCGGCTGGTATGCGCCTGGTTGGCCGCCGCAGGGACAGGCCACGCACCCGCAACCGGGGTATCCACCGCACCCGCCTACCCCGCAACCGGGCCAGCAGCCGTATCCGGTGCCGACTCCGCATCAGCAGCCAGGTCCGGCTCCGGACGAGGGCAGCGAGAGCAAGAGCTGACATGAACTCGTCCGAGACGACCGAGCACAACGGTCAGCCGACCAGTCACGTCTTCGACCAGGCCCGCGCCGAGGCGGCAGTGCGTGAACTGCTGTTGGCGGTCGGTGAAGACCCGGACCGGAATGGGCTTGTGGACACCCCGGCCCGGGTGGCGCGCGCCTATAAGGAGATATTCGCCGGGCTGTACAGCGATCCGGACACGGTGCTGAACACCACCTTCGACGAACAGCACGATGAGCTGGTGCTGGTGAAATCGATACCGATGTATTCGACATGTGAACATCACCTGGTGTCCTTCCATGGTGTTGCGCACGTCGGATACATCCCCGGTCAGACTGGTCGCGTCACGGGACTGTCGAAAATCGCTCGTCTGGTTGACCTTTACGCAAAACGGCCGCAGGTGCAGGAGCGGTTGACGGCGCAGATCGCTGACGCATTGGTCCGCAAGCTGGAGCCGCGCGGAGTGATCGTGGTGGTGGAGGCCGAACATCTGTGCATGGCAATGCGCGGCGTACGCAAACCCGGAGCGACAACCACCACCTCTGCCGTGCGCGGCCAGTTCAAGACCGACGCTGCCTCACGGGCCGAGGTTCTCGACCTGATGATGAGGACATGACCGGGACGTGACGGATACCCCCGCGCTAACCCACATCCTGGGAGTCGTCAACGTCACCGACGACTCCTTCTCTGACGGTGGCAAATTCGTCAGGCAGTCGGACGCGGTGGCGCACGGCCTGGCGCTTGCCTCCGCCGGTGCTGACATCATCGATGTCGGGGGCCAGTCGACCCGGCCGGGCGCGACACCCATCAGGCAGAAAATCGAACTGCAACGGGTTATCCCGGTGATCAAAGAGCTTGCCAGCCACGGGATCAACATCAGCGTGGACACCATGCGTGCGGAGGTCGCCGCTGCCGCGGTGGAGGCCGGCGCCAACATGGTCAACGATGTCTCGGGCGGTCGCGCCGATCCGGCGATGGCCCCGTTAATGGCGGACCTGGGTCTCCCCTGGATCCTGATGCACTGGCGTTCAAAGGATTTCATCCACACGCCCACCACTCGGAACTATCGTGATGTCGTCGCCGACGTGTCGCGCGAGCTCATGGAGTCGGTGGAAGTCGCGCTCAAGGCCGGTGTCTCGCACGAGCGGCTCATTCTCGATCCCGGCCTCGGTTTCGCCAAGACCGCGCACCACAATTGGCTCTTGCTCCAAGCGATCCCGGATCTCCAGGAGCTCGGATTCCCGATTCTCATCGGTGCTTCCCGGAAACGATTCCTGGGCTCCCTGCTCACCGATCTCAAAGGGGTGGAGCGACCGGCCGACGGGCGCGAAATCGCTACCGCCGTCATCACCGCACTCGGTGCGCTGCACGAGGTGTGGGGTGTGCGCGTGCACGATGTCACGGCATCCATGGATGCGCTGAAAGTGGTGCGCGCCTGGGAGACCGGCGGGGTCGAGACCATGGAAGAGGACGGGGAAGAGGGTCGGGGAGGCCCGCAGGACCAGCCGCCCGAGCAAGAAGCTGCACCTGCCGTCGAGGCCTCACCAGACGAGGTGACCACCGAGGTGACCGTCCGGACTGTGCGGACCCAACCCAAGACCGCGTCCGGTAAGTGGCGTCGTGAGGTTGCACAGCGTGGCACCAAAGGTGTCAACAAATGACCGATCGCATCGAGCTCCGTGGCCTGAAAGTCTTTGGATACCATGGAGTTTTCGAACATGAGCGTCGTGATGGCCAGGAATTCTCGGTGGACATCACGGTGTGGCTGGATCTTGATACCGCCGCGGCGACGGATCAGCTGACCGACACCTTCGACTATGGAGAACTTGCTCAGCGTGCCGCCGCGATCGTGTCGGGTCCGCCGCGCAATCTCATCGAATCGGTCGCGGGTGCCATTGCCGATGACGTGATGACCGACGCCAGGGTTCATGCCGTAGAAGCGGTCGTTCATAAACCCAACGCACCAATTCCGTTGACCTTCAGCGATGTGGCGGTGGTGGCCCGCCGTTCCCGGCGATCGCGTTCCGGGGGATCGTCCCAGTGACACGCGCGGTGCTGTCCATCGGATCCAATCTCGGGGACAGGCTCGCGCATCTGCAATCGGTCGTCGACGCGCTGGGCACGGATGTGGTGGGGGTATCGCCTGTCTACCAGACCGCCCCGTGGGGACCGGTTCCACAGGCAGACTTCCTCAATGCCGTCGTCGTCGCCGAGGGGGGTGAGCCCCGGGAGTGGTTGGCAGTGGCGCATCGCCTGGAGCAGTCTGCCGAACGGATGCGTGCGGAGCGCTGGGGGCCAAGGACTCTCGATGTCGATGTGATCAGCTGCAGGCAGGGCGTCGACCTTGAATTCTCTGTCGAGATCCTTTCCGATGATGCGGATCTCACACTGCCGCATCCCCGTGCGTATCAGCGCGCCTTTGTACTGGTGCCGTGGCTGGCGATCGAACCGGACGCGGTGCTGACCGTCGACGGACAGGTTCGCCCGGTGGCCGACTTGCTGGCCAGACTCGAACCGGTCGAACGCGATGGTGTGCGACGGACGGATGACGCGCTGACCGGGCCGGTGTCGTAGTGGGGCCCACCCGAATCCGTGATCTGTTGATCGCGGGCGCCGTCACCGTGGTCCTCGGCTACTTCTTTGTCTTGGCGGCCTACGGATCCTTGCCGCCGATTCCCTTACTCGCCGGTGTCTCGCTACTTGCACTGGCGATCGTCGAGGGTGGGTGGGCGTTCTACATCCGCAACAAGGTCAACGACGGCGAGATAGGGGCGGGCGTCGGGCGTTTGCCGGCGCTCGCGGTGGCGCGTTCGGTGGTGGTCGCGAAGGCCTCGGCGTGGCTCGGCACGCTCATGGCCGGATGGTGGATGGCGATGCTCATCTACGTCCTGCCGCGGCGCGCACAGTTGGCGGCCGCTGTGGCGGACACCTTTGGCGTGGTGATCGCGACCGGATGCGCGTTGGCGCTCGTGGTCGCGGGGCTATGGCTTCAGCATTGCTGTAAGTCGCCGCCCGACCCACCCGCGACCGCCGCCCGATAGCACCTACGCATGTCGAATCGCCGAATCGAGGTCGGCCAGCACACTGCGCTGTCCGGGTACAGTCACCTCCATGACGATTCCCACCCGCGCGGCGAAGCCACGGCGTGGCAGCCGCCGCCCCGGGTGGGCGTTGCTGACCGCGTTGCTGGTGCTGGCGATCGGGTCCGGGATAGCGCTGGTTTTCACGGATAAGGCCATCTATCTACGTGTCGGTTTGTTGCTGGCGCTGTGGGCCGCGGTCATAGCGTCATTCGCCGCGCTGACCTACCGGAGGCAAAGCGATGCCGATCAGGCGAAGGTGCACGATCAGAAACTCGTCTACGACTTGCAGCTGGAACGGGAGATTTCGGCGCGACGGGAGTACGAGCTGACCGTCGAGAGCAGATTGCGTCAGCAGCTGGCAGGGGAGATCGAGGCGCAGGCCGCTGACGAGATCGCGACGCTGCGCGCCGAACTCGGTGCGCTGCGCACCAACCTGGAGATTCTCTTCAACACCGACCTGAGTGACCGGCCCGCGATCGAGCACGATCCGATTCGTGCACTGGGGCCCTGGCCCGGCGCGGAACCGAAGCCCGGACCGGGCACAAGCGCATCGGCGGCGGCTGCCGCGTTCACGCATTCCGTCCGCGAGCCGGAGCCGCAGCGCACACCCGAGTACCAAGATGTGACTGCCGTCGAGGAGGACACACGTACCTCGGAGTATCCGATCATCGATGTCGTCGAAGACCCTCATCACGTGGATGGGGACGAGGCCCCTCCGACGCCGCCGTATCCGGCGCCTCCGTACTACGGAGCCGCGCAACCTCACGAGCCTGAGCCGTATCAGCAACCGGTTTCGTCCGGAACTCATTGGCGTCCACAACCCGAACCGCAGGTGGCGCAGCCCCCGATACCGGAGCGCGAGCCCGTGGACCCGGCCGCCGTGGAATCCGCACAACCAGCGTATTGGGCTGCCAGGCAAGAGGATTGGGATGCCGCGGCCGACGGTGAAGACTGGGATCCGGTGCCGCAGCCGATGGCGCCGCCGGAGCAGCCGGCCGCCCAACCCGCATGGAACGCGCCTCCTCCCGATTGGACACCTCCACCTCCACCTCCGAGCACCTGGGCCCCGGCACCCGCCGAGGGCCAATGGCTTCCTCCCGGAACCAGCGGAAGCAATTGGGCCTCCAACGAATCTGCGCCGCCGGCACCCACAGGCCCCTACCCGGCTGAACCAGCCCCAGGACGCCACTCCGGAATACCGTCTCGGCATCAGGCACCGGCCGCGGCCGAAACCGGTGGCGGTGGGCACTGGGCACCCGAACCGTCCTACCCGCCCCCGCCCCCGCCGCCATCAGCGCCGGAACAGCCGAGCCATCCGGAGAGCTCGGGTGGCCACCGCGCCCCGGAACCCGAGGAATCGCGCGGTCGACGGCGGGCTCCTGAGCCAGAGGAATCTGAGGAAACTCAGGGTCGGCGTCGGGTCGAGGAAACGGGCGGCTTCTCGGTCGCCGATCTGCTCGGGCGTCTTCAGGGCGACTCCGGCGGTGGCCGCCGTCGGCGCGAGGACTGACTTCAGCCGATTTCGTCACTGTGCGTGAAAGTGAGCAATCTAACGGCCCAGGCCCCTGCCGATAGCGCAGCGACCGGATTATTCTGCTGAATGACCGTCCGGTACCTGCAGGGCAGGACTGGAACGTTTCTATTCTGCGAGGTGTCTCGTTCAGCATGTCTGAGGCTTTCAATGTGGACGGCCAAGCCGATGGGGCACTAGACGGCCTGCGGCCTGCCCGTCTTGCCGTCGGCATTATTTCCGCCGGCCGAGTTGGTACCGCGATGGGCGTCGCCCTGGAGACAGTGGGTCACGTCGTCGTCGCCTGCAGCGCGGTGTCCGACGCGTCGCGACGGCGTGCCGAGAAACGTTTGCCGGAAAGTCAGGTACTGCCCGCCCAAGAGGTGGCCCCACGTGCAGAGCTCTTGATACTCGCGGTACCGGATCACGAGCTGGCGGACCTGGTCTCGGGTCTTGCCGCCACCGGTTCGGTGCGGCCCGGCACCATCGTTGTACACACCTCCGGCGCCAACGGCATCGCAGTCCTGGGGCCGCTGACCGCTCTCGGATGCATTCCGCTGGCAATCCATCCGGCCATGACATTCGTCGGCGGAGACGAGGACGTTGAACGACTTCCCAACTGCTGCTTTGGAATTACTGCGGCCGATGAGACGGGTTACGCCATCGGTACGGCGCTGGTGCTGGAAATCGGTGGCGAACCGGTGCGGGTACGCGAGGATGCCCGCACCCTGTATCACGCAGCTCTGGCGCACGGAAGCAACCATGTGGTGACGCTGGTTCTGGATGCGATCGAGGCGCTGCGTTCGGCGCTCTGGGGACAGGAATTGTTGGGGCAGGAGACAATTGGCGAAGCACCGGGCGGACTGCCGGAGCGGGTGCTGGCGCCGCTGGTGCGCGCCGCCGTCACCAACGCGCTGGATCGTGGGCAGGCAGCGCTGACAGGTCCGGTGGCGCGGGGAGACGGCGCCGCCGTCGGCCGCCATCTCGACGCGCTCGCCGAGGCGGATCCTGCACTCGCGGAGGCATATCGTGCCGACGCCCGCCGTACCGCGCAGCGCGCGCATGCCCCTCAATCGGTTTTTGCGGCTTTGGAAAAGGATTCACGGAGATGACGAGTTTGTATGGGCCTAAGGGCCCGAAGGGCTACCTGCGTGGAGAGCTCACGGTTCACCAGGATCCCGACACGATGTACGACGTGTCGAAAGCATTGCGGCACACCGGCCGGCGAATCATGCTGGTCCCGACTATGGGCGCCTTGCATGAGGGCCACTTGACGCTTGTTCAGCACGCCCGGAAGGTGCCGGGTGCGGTGGTCGTGGTGTCGATTTTCGTCAATCCCTTGCAGTTTGGACCGGGCGAGGACCTTGACGCCTATCCGCGCACACTGGACTCGGATGTCGAGAAGTTGCGTGACGAGGGTGTGGAGCTGGTGTTCGCACCGACTGTGGAAACGATGTTCCCCAACGGTCAGCGCACCACCATTCAACCCGGACCTCTCGGTATGGATCTTGAGGGTGCCTCACGTCCAACGCATTTCGCCGGAATGCTGACGGTGGTGCATAAGCTGCTGCAGATCGTGGCGCCCGATCAGGCGTACTTCGGGGAGAAGGATTACCAGCAGCTGGTGCTCATCCGGCAGATGGTCGCCGATCTGAACCTCAAGACCCGCGTCGTTCCGGTGCCGATTGTCCGCGAGGCGGATGGGTTGGCGATGTCCTCGCGGAATGTCTACCTGAGCGACGAGCATCGCGAACAGGCCGGAGCATTATCTGCTGCCTTGCTCGCCGGAATCTATTCGGCCTCAGCGGGTTCGGAAGCGGCCCTGGACGCCGCCCGCGGGGTGCTCGATGAGGTACCGGCAATACAGGTGGATTACCTGGAGGTGCGGGGCGCCGATCTCGGCCCCGCCCCCGCTCATGGACCCGGCCGCATGTTGGTGGCGGCCAAGCTGGGGAGCACCCGGCTGCTGGACAACGTTCCCGTCGAAATCGGCCCGTCCCAGCCGGCCGACCCTGATCACGAACTACCCTGGCGAAATTGACTGGAGGACCTGATGTTCCGCACGATGATGAAGTCAAAGATCCATCGCGCCACCGTGACACACGCCGATCTGCACTACGTCGGTTCCGTCACCATCGACCCCGATCTCATGGAGGCCGCGGACCTGCTGGAGGGTGAGCAGGTCACCATCGTCGACATTGACAATGGTGCCCGGTTGGAGACCTACGCGATCACGGGCACGCGAGGCAGTGGGGTCGTCGGAATTAATGGTGCTGCAGCACATCTGGTACACCCGGGGGACCTAGTGATCATCATCGCCTACGGTGTGATGAGCGACGAGGAGGCCCGTGCTTTCACGCCGCGGGTGGTATTCGTGGACTCGGACAACAAGCAGGTTGACCTGGGCGAGCACTCCGGCGACCCTGCCTACGTGCCCGAGAACTTCGGCCTGGTGTCACCGCGCGGTTTGGTGTAGCCGTGCTGCTGGCAATCGATGTACGCAACACCCATACCGTGCTCGGGCTGGTCGCCGGCGCGGGTGATCACGCCAAGGTTGTTCAGCACTGGCGGATTCGTACGGAAACGGAGATCACCGCCGACGAGCTGGCACTCACCATTGACGGACTGATCGGCGACGAGAGCGAGGCGCTGACCGGGGTGGCGGCGCTTTCCACCGTGCCGTCTGTGCTGCATGAAATGCGGGGGATGTTCGACCAGTATTGGTCGAAGGTGCCGCAGGTTCTCATCGAGCCGGGAGTGCGCACCGGCCTCCCGCTTCTGGTCGACAATCCCAAGGAGGTTGGCGCCGACCGGATCGTCAATTGCCTTGCTGCGCATCACAAATTTGGTTCGGCATGCATCGTGGTGGACTTCGGATCCTCGATCTGCGTCGATGTGGTGTCGGCGAAGGGCGAGTTCTTGGGGGGTGCGATCGCCCCGGGTGTGCAGGTGTCTTCCGATGCCGCCGCCGCCCGCAGCGCCGCCTTGCGGCGTGTGGAGCTGACCCGGCCGCGTTCAGTCGTCGGCAAGAACACGGTTGAGTGCATGCAATCGGGAGCGGTTTTCGGGTTCGCCGGGCTGGTGGATGGGCTGGTGGAACGGGTACGTCGTGATATCGAGGGCTTCGGCGGCGCAGGCGTCACGGTGCTGGCGACGGGCCACACCGCGCCGTTGATCCTTCCCGAGACCCACACCGTGGACCGTTACGAGGAGCACCTCACACTCGACGGCTTGCGGCTGGTGTACGAGCGTAACCGGGCTGACCAGCGCGGCAAGGCTCGTGCGGCTAGGTAGATAACGAATCGTCCGGCTGAAGCACTACCGCTAAGCTGCCGAGACGTGACTGATCCTGATGCGCAGACCAGCTTGCCGGAACAATTTCGCATCCGGCAGGCCAAGCGCGAGAAGCTGCTCGCTGAAGGCGTCCAGCCGTATCCGGTGGAGGTCCCCCGGACACATAGCCTCAAGCAGATTCGCGACGCCTATACGGATCTGGAGACCGACACCAGCACGGGCGACCAGGTGGGTGTTTCGGGTCGTGTCATCTTCTCGCGCAACACCGGCAAGCTGTGCTTTGCGACGCTGCAGGAGGGGGATGGCACCTCCCTGCAGGTGATGGTCAGCCTCGCCGGCGTCGGCGAGCAGGCGCTCACCGATTGGAAGACCGATGTGGATCTCGGTGACATCGTGTTCGTGCACGGTGAGGTCATCAGCTCGCGACGCGGTGAGCTGAGCGTCCTGGCCGACAGCTGGCAGATGGCGTCGAAGTCCCTTCGACCCCTGCCCGTTGCTCACAAGGAGATGTCCGAAGAAACCAGAGTGCGCCAGCGGTACGTGGATCTCATCGTGCGGCCGGAGGCGCGTCAGATCGCGCGGCAACGGGTCGCGGTGATGCGAGCGATTCGTGACGCTCTGCACCGGCGCAGCTTCCTGGAGTTGGAGACGCCGATCTTGCAGACCCTCGCCGGTGGTGCTGCCGCGCGGCCGTTCACTACGCATTCCAATGCGCTCGATATCGACCTGTATCTCCGTATTGCACCGGAACTTTTCCTGAAAAGGGCGCTTGTTGGCGGCTTCGACAAGATTTTCGAACTCAATCGAGTTTTTCGAAATGAAGGGTCAGATTCCACGCATTCTCCCGAATTCGTGATGCTGGAAACATATGAGACCTACGGCACATACGACACCGGCGCGACAATGATCCGTGAGCTCATCCAGGAGGTAGCCGACGACGCAATGGGTTCTCGGCAGGTGACGTTGCCCGATGGATCAATCTATGACTTGGATGGCGAGTGGACGACGTTGGAAATGTATCCGTCGTTGTCGGAGGCGCTCGGTGAGGAGATCACGCCCGATACTCCGGTAGCCGTGCTATGGAAGATCGCAGATCGGGTGGGCGCTGAGATTCCCACCGATCGCGGTTTCGGCCACGGAAAACTCATCGAAGAACTTTGGGAACATCAGGTCGGCGACAAAATGTACGCACCGACGTTTGTTAGGGATTTCCCGGTCGAGACGTCTCCACTGACTCGTCAGCATCGGAGCATCGCGGGTGTGACCGAAAAATGGGATCTGTACGTTCGCGGATTCGAATTGGCGACTGGGTACTCGGAGTTGATCGACCCGGTAATCCAGCGTGAGAGGTTCGCTGACCAGGCACGATTGGCCGCCGCCGGTGATGACGAAGCGATGAGCCTCGATGAGGATTTCCTCGGCGCGATGGAGCATGCGATGCCTCCCGCCGCAGGAACGGGTATGGGTATCGACCGGTTGTTGATGGCCCTTACGGGATTGGGAATTCGGGAGACGATCTTGTTCCCGATTGTCCGCCCTACGCTCTGATCTACCCGTTCGAATTTTCTTCTACTTTTCAACTATGGGTGTAGTGAATCGCTTGCCTTGAGCGGAACACGCGCAGCCTTACGGGTATGTTGAACTTTGCGGCAATCCGTGGCATGTTTGAGGTGGACCAACGGGGGTTCCGCATTTGGAAGGACAAAGGGAATGGCTAAGAAGGTCACAGTCACGCTCGTCGACGACGTCGATGGTGAAGCGCCTGCCGACGAGACCGTTGAATTCGGTATTGACGGCGTGACTTACGAGATCGACCTTTCTTCTAAGAATGCGGAGAAGCTGCGCAATCAGCTCTCTACGTGGGTTGAGCACGCTCGCCGTGTGAGCGGCCGTCGGCGGGGGCGCGGGAGCTCGGGACCGGGTCGCGGGCGTGCCAGCATCGACCGTGAGCAGAGCGCAGCGATCCGGGAGTGGGCGCGTAAGAACGGCCACAATGTGTCGTCGCGCGGTCGCATTCCCGCCGAAGTTGTCGACGCGTTCAACGCGGCCAACTAGTACATCCCCCGGTATTTCGCTTACGGCGAAGCCGGCTCAAATCGGAAACGTTTTCACCGCATCTGGCGTTGTTTTGGTTGCTTGACAAGCACCGCCGGGTGCGGTGATTTCGTGTACTGAGGTATGCGAACTCCGCACCGACCACGGCCGACCACTAGAGTGGCAATTAGGTCCTAGTGCCAGCGGGGATGAGCCGTTTGGGGGGAACCCCGAGCGGCAGGATGAGCCGCTTGCGCGAAGACCGGACGAGGAAGCGAGGGAGACCGATGTTCGAGAGATTCACTGACCGCGCGCGGCGGGTGGTTGTGCTGGCCCAAGAAGAGGCCCGCATGCTTAATCACAACTACATCGGCACCGAGCACATCCTGCTGGGCTTGATCCACGAGGGTGAGGGCGTCGCCGCCAAGTCGCTGGAGTCGCTGGGCATTTCCCTGGAGGGGGTGCGCAGCCAGGTCGAGGAGATCATCGGCCAGGGGCAGCAGGCGCCGTCCGGGCACATTCCTTTCACTCCCCGCGCCAAGAAGGTGCTGGAGCTGAGCCTGCGCGAGGCGCTGCAACTCGGCCACAATTACATCGGCACCGAGCACATCCTGCTGGGCCTCATTCGTGAGGGTGAGGGTGTCGCGGCTCAGGTGCTGGTCAAGCTGGGAGCTGAGCTGACCCGGGTGCGCCAACAAGTTATTCAGCTGCTGAGCGGCTACCAGGGCAAGGAGACCGCCGAATCCGGTACCGGTGGCCGCGGTGGCGAGGCCGGTACCCCGTCGACCTCGCTGGTACTTGACCAGTTCGGCCGTAACCTGACTGCCGCCGCCCTGGAGGGCAAGCTCGACCCCGTCATCGGCCGCGAGAAGGAAATCGAGCGGGTCATGCAGGTGCTGAGCCGTCGCACCAAGAACAATCCGGTGCTGATCGGCGAGCCCGGTGTCGGTAAGACTGCCGTCGTCGAGGGTCTGGCACAGGCCATCGTGCATGGCGAGGTGCCCGAAACCCTGAAGAACAAGCAGCTGTACACCCTGGACCTGGGGTCCCTGGTGGCCGGCAGCCGCTACCGCGGTGACTTCGAAGAACGCCTCAAGAAGGTGCTCAAGGAGATCAACACCCGGGGCGACATCATCCTGTTTATCGACGAGCTGCACACCCTGGTCGGCGCGGGTGCGGCCGAGGGCGCGATCGACGCGGCCTCGATCCTCAAGCCCAAGCTGGCTCGTGGTGAGCTGCAGACGATCGGTGCGACCACTCTCGACGAGTACCGCAAGTACATCGAGAAGGACGCCGCCCTGGAACGCCGGTTCCAGCCGGTGCAGGTGGGCGAGCCGACCGTCGAGCACACCATCGAGATCCTCAAGGGTCTGCGCGACCGTTACGAGGCGCACCACCGGGTGTCCATCACCGATGGCGCGTTGGTGGCCGCGGCGACTCTGGCCGACCGGTACATCAACGACCGGTTCCTGCCGGACAAGGCGATCGACCTGATCGACGAGGCCGGTGCGCGCATGCGCATCCGCCGGATGACCGCTCCGCCAGACCTGCGTGAATTCGACGAGAAGATCGCCGACGCGCGCCGGGAGAAGGAATCGGCCATTGACGCCCAGGACTTCGAGAAGGCCGCGCGGTTGCGTGACTCCGAGAAGCAGCTGGTCGCGCAGCGTGTCGAGCGTGAAAAGCAGTGGCGCTCAGGGGACTTGGATGTAGTTGCCGAGGTTGACGATGAGCAGATCGCTGAGGTGCTGGGCAACTGGACCGGTATCCCGGTCTTCAAGCTGACCGAGGAGGAGACCACTCGGCTGCTGCGTATGGAGGATGAGCTGCACAAGCGGATCATCGGCCAGGAGCAGGCCGTCAAGGCTGTCTCCAAGGCCATCCGCCGCACCCGTGCCGGTCTGAAAGACCCACGGCGCCCATCGGGTTCGTTCATCTTCGCCGGCCCATCCGGTGTCGGTAAGACTGAGTTGTCCAAGGCGCTGGCCAACTTCCTGTTCGGCGACGACGACGCGCTCATCCAGATCGACATGGGCGAGTTCCACGACCGCTTCACCGCTTCAAGGCTTTTCGGCGCTCCTCCGGGATACGTCGGCTACGAGGAGGGCGGCCAGCTCACCGAGAAGGTGCGGCGCAAGCCGTTCAGCGTCGTGCTGTTCGACGAGATCGAGAAGGCCCACCAGGAGATCTACAACACCCTGTTGCAGGTCCTCGAGGACGGACGTCTCACCGATGGCCAGGGTCGCACTGTGGACTTCAAGAACACGGTGCTGATCTTCACCTCGAACCTGGGTACCTCGGATATCTCGAAGGCCGTGGGCCTTGGGTTCTCCGAGGGCGGCGGCGGCTCGAACTATGAGCGGATGAAGCAGAAGGTCAACGACGAGCTCAAGAAGCATTTCCGTCCGGAGTTCCTCAACCGCATCGACGACATCATCGTTTTCGAGCAGCTGACGAAGGAACAGATCATCGAGATGGTGGATCTGATGATTGCGCGAGTCGGCAAGCAGCTCAAGGGCAAGGACATGGCCATGGAGCTCACCGACCAGGCCAAGTCCCTGCTGGCCAAGCGTGGGTTCGATCCGGTGCTGGGTGCGCGGCCGCTGCGCCGCACCATCCAGCGGGAGATCGAGGACACTCTCTCGGAGAAGATCCTGTTCAACGAGATCGGGCCCGGCGAGCTGATCTCGGTCGACGTTGAAGGCTGGGACGGCGAGAGTGCCGGCGAGGACGCAAAGTTCACCTTTGTCAGCCGTCCGAAGCCTGCACTGGTCACCGGTGACGAGCCTGCCGCCGATCTGGCGGCCTCGGCCTCGGAGTAGATCTGATCGAACGCCCGGCCATCCGCATCATGCGGTGGCCGGGCGTTCGGCGTTTCACGGGTGTAGCAGCGGCCTGACTTCCCGGCCGAGCGTATGGATGTAGCCGATGAGGTCGGGCTCGTTCCCGGTGGGGGACGCGATAAAGTCCGTGATACCGAGGTCCCGCAGCGCAAGCAGCTGTGCGGCGACCTCAGCCGCGTCCCCACCGATGCTCGCCGAGGCGTCGAAGGATATCCCGGGGTAATGGCCGGGATCGGTCGCGATGAGTTGAGCGGCACCGGCGCCGACACTGATGGTGCGACTGAGGAAGATCCGATGACCGGGGCCGGGATCGATCTGTGTGCAGTGCGCGGCGACGGTATCGGCCGACACCATGCTGGTCAGCAATGTGCCGTCACCCAACAAGCCGGCCAGGCGCAGTGATTTGGGACCGTTGGCGCCGATCATGATGGGCAGTGGCTCGGTGGGCGGCCAGTCCAGCCGCACCCGGTTCAGCTGCACATACCGCCCGGCGGCACTGACCTCCTTGCCTGCCAACAGGTCCCGCAGGGCGGTCACGTACTCCTCGAGAAGTGTCAAGGGTGAGCCGACCTTGGCGCCGATTTGTGCCATATGGGGCTGCCAGCCGTGCCCGATTCCCGGCACCACCCTGCCGGGAAAACTACGGGCCAGGACGCTGTAGTCCATTGCCGCCGTCACCACATTGCGCACCGGCGCCGAGAGGAAACCGGTACCGACGCTGATCCGCTCGGTCGCGGCGAGGGCCAGGGAGGCGTACGCGATCGACGTGGTGGCGAAACAGTCCTCGCAGACCCACAGGTGGTCGAGCCCGGCATCATCGGCCGCGCGCGAGATGTCAGGCAGCCGCTCGGGTGGAAGGGATGGCGGCACCATCAGGCCGAGGGAGATGGGGGAGCTCATATCGACACCCTATGTGCAGGTGCTGACAGTGCTCAGAATCCCTTGTCGCGCAGGTAGTTCGCAAGGGTGACGATGGCATCAGGATTGCGCGGTCCCTCAACCAGCGCGGCATACGGCAGCACGATGAAGTTCCCGTCGCGCACCGCTTGGGTGTGGCTCATCAGCGGTTGCGCCCTGAGAAGGTTGATCTTCGCGTCGGCGGTGTTGTTCGGTCCCACCCCGTAGTCGCAGATGATGATCACCTGTGGGTCACGCTGGGCGGCGGTCTCCCACGCAGTGGTGGTCCAGCTGTCGTCGAGGTCGGAGAAGATGTTATGGCCGCCGGCCTTCTCGATGATCTGTTGTGGCGCTGCGTTCTTACCCGAGGTGAACGGCTCGGCCTCGCCGCTGTCGTACAGGAATACGCGTGCCGTTGGCTGCGCGTGTGGGATGCGTGAGTGCACGTCGTCGATGGTCTTGCGGTACCTGGCGATCAGGTCGCGGGCACGTTCCTGAACCCCGAAGAGGGCCCCCAGATTGGTCAGGTCCTCGTACAGTGCGTCGAGCGGTGGTTTGATGCCTCGCCGGACGGTTCCGGGTTGACGGCACGCCTCGGTGAGCTGGTAGGGCACCGCACCGATGGAACGCACCCAATCCGGGGTCAGCCCGGCGGTTTCGTTGAATCCGTAACTCCACCCGGCGAATACGAGATCGGGGCGTGCGGCCTGCACGGCTTCGCGGGTGAATCCCTGTCCCAGGTTCGTGGTGGATTCGAACTGCGCCTTCCACGGTGAGGTCTTGACGTCGCGGTCTTGTCCGGCATCGATGAAGTAGCCCGCCATTCGGTCCTGCAGGCCGAGAGCAAACAGGAGCTCGGTAACCCCGGTGTCATTGCTGACAGCTCGGGTTACGGGAACCGGAACCTCAAGTGGTGCACCGCAATTATCGACGGATACCCGCTCGGTTCCGGGATTCTGAGTCTCGATGGTCGCGCAGCTCGCCGATATCAGCGACACCACGACCGTCATGCTTACCAGGGTCTTCATTCTGTCTCCTCGTGTGGGTCGAAGATGATCTGCGGGACACCGCTTCGCGGATGCGCGATGACATGACAGCCGATGCCGAACCAGCGGGCGATGGACTCGGTGGTGATGACCTCGTGCGGTGTCCCCGACAGCACCACATGGCCTTCCGCCATTACGTGGATCGCATCGCAGTACTGTGCCGCGAGGTTGAGGTCGTGAAGTGCGGCGATGACCGTAATACCCAGGATCCGAGCCGAACTGAGTATCGAGTACTGATGGCGGACATCCAGATGGTTGGTCGGCTCGTCGAGAACCAACACGCGCGGTTGCTGTGCCAGGGCGCGGGCGATGAGAACCCGCTGCCGCTCGCCACCGGAGAGGGAACTGAACCTCCGGCCGGCGAGTGCCGTCACATCCGCCGTCTCGGTGGCCTCCGCACAGATACGTCGGTCCTGCTCGGAGGTGCCGCGCAGGGATGTGCCGTGCGGTAGCCGGCCGGTGGCGACCACTTCCTCGGCGGTGAAGTCGAAATCCAATGACATGTCCTGGGTTAGCGCCGCCACCTGGCGGGCGTTCTCCCGCATGCTGATTGCGTGCACGGATACTCCGTTGACCTGAACATCGCCCGATACCGGAACAAGCGCCCGGTACAGGCAGCGCAGGGTGGTCGACTTGCCGCTGCCATTGGGGCCGACAATGCCGACAAATTCGCCCGACGCGACCTCAAGATCGATATCCGAGACGATCCGTGCGCCGGCGATATCCACCGACACATCTCGATAAGTGACCTCCATCAGCTCACCGCCCCTGCCGACATTGCGCGGCGGCGCATCAATCCGACGAAGACCGGTACCCCGACGGCCGCTGTGATCGCGCCCAACGGAAGCTCCTGTGGCGGAATCGTGGTCCGCGCAACAAGATCGGCGGCAACCAGGAAACATGCGCCCAGCACGGGTGCAACGATCAAGACCCGGCGATGGTCCGCGCCGACGAGCAGCCGTGCCGCGTGAGGAATCACCAGTCCCACGAATCCGATTGCTCCGCAGATCGATACATAGCATCCAGTCATCGCGGCGGAGAGCACGAACAACGCCACCCGGAACCGACCGGCAGGTAGGCCCAGCGATGCGCTCACCTCGTCGCCCATGGCGAGGGCGTTGAGCTGGCGGGTCAGCCCTGTGACGCAAACGATCCCGATCACCGTCGCCGCGAGCGCCACCGGCACCTTGTCCCAGGATGACGCGCCCAGGCTGCCGAGCAGCCAGAACATGACACTGCGCGCCGCCTCACCGTTCGGCGCCAAGAACACCAGTACCGTCGTCACCGCGGACAGGCCGTAGCCCACGGCCGTGCCTACCAGGACCAGCCTGAGCGGCACCAAACCCTGTGGAGTACGGGCAATTTGGTAGACCAGCGCTGTTGCGGCGAGGGCGCCGAGCGATGCCGACAGCGATAGTGCATAGGCGCCGAAAGCGCCGAGCACGCCGTAGACCACTACTGCGGTCGCACCGACGGAGGCTCCCGATGAAATGCCGAGAACGTATGGATCTGCCAGGGCGTTACGGACCATCGCCTGCACGACCACGCCCACAATGCTGAGCCCCGCGCCGACGAGGATTGCGAGAATCACTCGCGGCAGCCTGGACTCGACGACGATCCGGTAGTTCGCAGCATCGGCGGCTCGAACAGAGCCGCCGGTCCCGCCCACCCAGAGGAAATGCAGACAGTCGCGCCAGGGCACTTCGGCTGTACCGAACACGAGCGCCGCCACGGACAGCAGTACCAGCGCCGCCAAGCCGCCGCCCGCCGCAAGGACCACTGATCGTCCCTGCTGTGCTGCGGGCATCGGCATCCCTGCGTCGTCGGGTCGCCTGCGTCGTCACGGGAAGAGCCAGGAGGTGGATACGCCGAATACCTGCGCCGTCCACCAGCTGATCCCTCGGCGCCGGCGAAGGCCACACCGGATGGTGCGGCCGCATTGGCAGGTCTTCGGACTCGCGGACACAAGGCTTGTGCTCAAGCCTCACCTACCGGCGGCTGCTTCCCGGGCGTGCCCAGTGCTTGTTATGCCGCTGTCGTTTCCACTTACCGCTGCGGGGCAGTTCCGGATTTACACCGGATTCCCTCTTGCGATCTCCGGAAGCACCCCTGGCGCTCCCGGAGAAACCAATACGAAGCCAAAACTATCACTCGAATGCGCAGCCCAGCTGCGTCGACTAAGCTCAATCCGTCCTTCGACAGGACGGGAACCTGGTGTAATCCCAGGACGGTCGCGCCACTGTGAGAGTCAGACCCTGCCGTCGATAAGAACGAATCGGGACGCGGTATCCCGAAAGGAGCAACATGGCCCACACAACGTCCGCCAGCCGTCCGGTTGCGGTATCGATTCCCCAGGCAGCGCTGTGGTTGAGCGCGACCACGTTCCTCGCGCTACTCGCCTATTACTTCATCGGCATCGACCAGGGTGCGGTGTCGATCTTTGGCAGCGATATGCATGTCCATGAATTTGTGCATGACGCTCGCCACCTGCTGGGTTTCCCCTGCCACTGATCAAGAGGCGGATAACTCAGTGGAAAAGTCAATAATCCTGCGCGGCTTAGGCTTTGGCGCCATCGGCGGGCTGCTGTCCTTCATTTTCGGATGGATATTCGTCGAACCCGTTATCAACAGGGCCATCTCGTATGAAGAGGGCAGGGGCGAGGCGCAAGCCGCACTCGACGCGGCGGCCGGTGTCCACGCTCATCACGAGGGTGCGGAACTGTTCAGCCGGTTCGCGCAGGCCAATGCGGGCCTGGCTCTTGGGGTCATCGGATTCGGCATCGCGATGGGTGCGCTGTTCGCGGTGACCTATGTGGTGGCCATCGGTCGGGTGGGCAATCTCAGCCCGCGTGCGCTGGCGCTCTCGGTCGCGGGCGGTTTGTTCCTGGTGCTGTACGTCGTGCCGTTCCTGAAGTTCCCGGCCAATCCGCCGGCGGCGAGCGCCGACGGCACTATCAAGGAGCGCACCGGCTACTTCGTGTTGATGATCCTCGTCGCGGCGATCGCGCTGGCAGTGGCGCTCTGGGTGGGCAGGAAGCTTACCGAGCGTTGGGAGACGTGGACGGCCACGCTGGTTGCGGCCGCGGTGTTCGTGGTTCTGGTGGTTCTGGTCATGGCAGTGACGCCGGGGTTCGTCGAGGCACCACAACCGCTGCTAGATGCCAACGGGACGATCGTCTACCCGGGCTTCCCGGCGCATGACTTGTACCTGTTCCGGATGTACTCGTTCACCACGCAGGCGATCATGTGGGCGACGATCGGTATCGGGTTCGCGACCGTGATCGGGCGCAAGCCGGCCAGTACGGACGCGGCGGTCACCGTCTAGGGATCGGACTAGGCGGCGGTGAACTTCCGTCCCGAGGTGTTGCCGTCGTGCATCGCAAAGGTCGTCTTCACCCGTAAGGGTTTCTCCGCGACGTCCAAGGCCAGTTTTATGTAGTTGCCCGGATTCGGTATGGCTGCCCCATGGACCAGTCGACGCACCACGCCGATACCGGGGATCTTGTCGCGCATCGCGGCGACGTGTGAGACCGGGATAGCGACGGCCTTGAGCGCGAGTCCCGCTAGGCGATGGTCAACCCATTGATAACCGGTGTCGCGGAAGAATTCGTCCATGGCCTCGGGGCCCATGATGACCGAACCGGTTGCGCTGAGAAACAGTGAACCGGCACGGGTGAGGATCGGCCCCAGGAGTGTCTCGCCGCCGGGGACGGCCGATGTCGCGCGATTGATGGCGCCAAGTCCCACCTCGACGAGTTCGGTGCGCCAGGGTGAGGAGTTGCCCGATCGCGCGAGCAGGTAGTCGAGATTGTGCATCGCATCCAATCCCGTTCGGGGAATGAGTTCTTCGGCGACACCGAAAACGTGCGCCCACCGCAGTGTGTGGTGCCAGCTGTCATCGAGGTCTTCGAGGGTGCATGGCCGCCCGTGCCGATGGTCGATGAGTAGTGCACCCAGGCTTGCGGCCTCCAGGAAACCCAGCATCGATGAGTTGGATATCGGGTTGCCGTTCTGGGCGTACTGCTCCTCGCCCCACGCGGAACGTAATCCCTTGCGCGCCAGCGAATGCACCAGACGTACCCGGAGTGCGAGCTTCATGCCGTCCCCGCCGGGCGTGAATGCGTCACGGTCGAAAAGCCGGCCGAAGAATCGTGCGGTCTCCACAACACGTTGCGGACCTTCGTCACGGAAGCGTCCACTGGCCCCTGTGGACGCGGAGACATCGGCGTTCATCACCGTGTCAAAAATCGCGAACGTGCCCACGATCACGATCGTGAGCAGCGTGGAGCTGGTCATCCGCCTGCGTCCGCGTTCGGCCTTGGCCGGGTCCCACCAGTCCGGCACCCGGTAGGCGTCCTCCAGTAACGCCCGCAATTCCTCCGGCGGGTTGTCGAGCGATTCGATGCCCTGGTCGATCGCCTGGTCGAACAGGCGCCGGGCCTCTTTCGAGCCCAGGCGCCCGAACATATCCACCACGGCGTCCATCAGCTCGTCGCCCTGCCACATGTGGTCGTCGAACAGCAGGCTTTGTGGTGTGGGCGTGAATTCGTCCTCCACCTCGTACCAGGGACCGAACATGTGGTGCCTGCAGTGGCGCCATACCCAGCTGAATTCGTCCTTGGCGGGCGGAATCGGCCGTAGGGACATGCCTTTTCGGTAGTAGTAGTCGTTCTTGTGCTTGATGTCTTTCGAGCTCACAGGTTTCGCCATTGAACCAGCCCTTCTCGAGGGTCCTGCGTATTTCAACAGTTGGCAACATCTGTTGTTAATTCTGGAAAGTATCAGCAGACAGGCCGTGGCGCTAGACCTGATCCGACAATTGACGGGGCCGGAATCCCGCCGTGATAGGTAGGAGACCTGTGGTCCTGATCTGGGCCCGGGCCGGTCAGCCGAGACTGATGGTCTTCGCGAGCCCGCTCATCCCAGCTTCTTGAAGACACCCTTGGCCAGACCGATGACCCAACCGGCTGCACCGGGGCCGAACGCGCGATCCCAGTTCAGTTGGAAGCTGACCACATACGGTTGACGGTTGCGGTCCTCGGCGTACCAGCTGAATGTCAGGTCGCCGGGTAGGTTGCCGCCCTTGGCACCGATATAGCGCCAGTTTTCGCTGTGCAGGTCGATACCCGGTTCTGCCGACAGAAGATCACGGATCGGAGCAGCCGGGCCGACGGCGACCTTCTGCAGCGCCGCGTGCACCCGGCAGATGTCCTCGGCGCTGCCGTACCACTCGATGCCGTATTTCGACGCCGGTGTGGTGGTCCGGTCGGGATCCAGCTTGTAGTCGTGGGTATCTGCGTCGGCGAGCATCTGACCGCGCTGCGCAGGTGTGGTGGCGTCCTTCCATTGCTGTCGGACGTCGGGTACTCCCCAGCCGATGTTGAAAAGCTCATGCATCGTGGGGAAGGGCGTCATCGATCCCGGATCGTGATGGCCTCCGTCGGCCAGCGCCTTCTCGATCGCCTGTCTACCGAGGCGGTTGATCAGCATGTCGGTGCCCATGTTGTCGCTCACCGAGATCATCTTCTGGGCTGCGGTGCGCACTGAGACCGTCGAGCCCGTGGCGAGCTTGTCCATCGAGCTTCCGAGTGCCTTGCCGCGATCGGTGACGGTGAGTCGGTCGTCCCATTTGAGAGTGCCCGCATTGATGGCGGTGCCGGTGGCCAAGAGCACGTAAAGCTTGAAAACCGATGCGAGCGGCATAGATTCGGAGGTGTTGGTTCCGGCGATCTGCTCGCATTGTCCGTTGACGATCTTGGAGGCCCGGTAGGAGTATCGACCGCCCGATGCCGACAGAGCGGCGTCGACATCAGACCACTGGGCGATGTTCGGAGGCTGCTGATAAGGAACCAGCCTGTCGACATCCCCCTTGCCATTGGTCCGCAGCCCGATGTCCACGTTGGCGCCGTAGGGCGCGATCAGGTGGACGGTGGAGCTGTTCGCGGCGAGATCCACCGAGCTGACCTTGTATGGCCGGTCGACCCACAGCTTGGTCATGATCTCGGTGTAGTCGTCGACCTTGTTGGCTGCGGCCATGGTCGCCACGCCCTGCTTGCCGATCGGCCAGTTCGAGTTCAGCATGTCGATCAGCTGTTGTGATCGCAGGCCCGGAGGCGTGCTGGTATCCACATCGCCATGCGGCACCTGACGCAGCTTGATGCCACACCCCACTGTGCTGCCGACCGACAAGGCAACCACGACAACCGTGCACATCGATACGGCGCGCGTCATGCGCGCGCGAAGCGCCCCACCGTTCACGCCTTGGCGGCGGCCCCGGTCACGTCGAGCACAACCTCGAACTCCAGCAGGTGAGCACCCGTTGCCACGGGCTTGGCCTGCTGGCCGGCGTGTGCTTCGACTGCCGGACCGGTGGCCCAGGCCTGGAAGGCCTCCTCGGACTCCCACTGGGTGACCACGAAGTAGCGGTCCTCGCCCTTGATGGGGCGTAGCAGCTGAAAACCCAGGAATCCTGGCTGATTCTCCACAGCTCCGGCCCGGTGAGCGAATCGCTTCTCCAGCTCCGGACCCGCACCCTCGGGGATCTCGATTGCGTTGATCTTCACCACGGACATGGGTTCAGGCTACCGTGCGTGCTCCCGCATGATTTGGGGCCGATGATTAGGGCGATGATGAGGGGCATGGATGAGCCGCTTGCGCGAAGACCGGTAAGCATGGACGGCGACTGCCTGTTCGACCGGGGAGGGCTGTCTGAAGAGTCGGGGGCGCCGTCCATCGTCCTCGTTCACGGTCTGATGGGCCGCGGAAGCACCTGGTCGCGGCAGCTGCCCTGGCTGCGGCAGCTGGGACGGGTGTACACCTACGACGCGCCATGGCATCGCGGCCGTGACATCGTTGATTCCCAACCGATTTCGACAGAACGTTATGTAGAAGCACTGGCGAATGCGGTGCGCGAGCTCGGCGTTCCGGCGCTGCTCGTAGGGCACTCCATGGGCGGACTGCACTCGTGGTGTCTGGCGGCGGAGCATCCTGAGCTGGTGTCGGGGCTGGTGGTGGAGGATATGGCCCCCGACTTCATCGGCGGAACCACCGGCCCCTGGGAACCCTGGCTGCACTCCTGGCCCGAGGTGTTCACCTCTGCGCAGGATATCCTTGGTCGATTCGGACCTGTTGCGGGGCAATACTTTTTGGAAGCATTTGATCGTGGCCCGGACGGCTGGCGGTTGCACGGACCGATCGACAAGTGGATCGCCACCGCGTCCGAATGGGGAACCCGCGACTTCTGGGAGCAGTGGCGAGCGGTGCGTTGCCGATCGCTGCTTCTGGAGGCGTCGGACACCGTGGCCCCGCCGAGTCAGATGCGCAAGATGGCCGAGATAGGTTGGAAGTCAACCTATCTGAAGGTCGACGGGGCAGGGCACCTGATTCACGATGACGCACCCGAGAGGTATCGGACGGCGGTCACGGAATTCATTGCCGCGGACGGAGTCAGATGACCGGCTCGCGTCGAGAGTGAATGGCTTCCATCTCGTGCAGCTGGCGCTGTAGATCCCGGTCATCGGCGAAGGTTCCGCCCAGTGGTGCGGCGACCCGGAACTGGTCGAGTTGGATTCGGAAGGTCTTGTTTCGGCGAGCGATCCAGCTCAGCGCGACCGCCAGGGCAAAGGGGGATAGCAGGACGAGGGTGGCGGCGAGGATGGTCATGGCAATAATTGTGTTCTGATAAATATTGCGCCAACAGTGGCGGAATTGACGGTCTTCGATAATATTCAGCCATGTTGCGTTCGGTGGCGGCCCTGGTCCTCGATCGCGTAGCCGTCTTCGAATTCGGGGTCATCTGCGAGGTCTTCGGTATCGACCGCAGCGCCGACGGCGTTCCCAACTTCGACTTCCGGGTCTGCGGGCCCGAGGCCGGCGCACCACTGCGCACCTCGGTCGGAGCGTCGCTGATCCCGGAGCGTGGACTCGATGGGCTGGCCGACGCCGACCTAATCGCGCTTCCGGCGCGGCCGTTTACCGAGGGCTACCCGCAGGAGGCGCTCGATGCTGTGCGGGCCGCATCGGAGCGGGGGGCGACCGTGCTCACCGTCTGCTCGGGTGTGTTCATCGCGGGTGCCGCCGGACTGCTTGACGGGCGCCGCTGCACCACCCACTGGATGCATACCGATGAGCTGTCCCGCCGCTATCCGACCGCGACAGTGGACCGGGACGTGCTGTTCGTCGACGACGGTGACCTCATCACGAGTGCGGGGACCGCTGCAGGAATCGACGCCTGCCTGCATCTGGTGCGTCGCGAGCTGGGCAGCGATATCACCAACCGGATCGCACGGCGCATGGTGGTGCCGCCGCAGCGTGCGGGTGGTCAGCGTCAATTCATCCCGCAGCCCGTACCCGATGTGGACACCAATGGCTTTGGCGGACTGTTCGACTGGCTGATCGAAAACATCGACCAGACGTATACGGTGGCGGATCTTGCCGCTCGCGTCCACATGTCGACGCGCACCTTCGCCCGCAAGTTCACGGATCAGGCCGGTGTGACGCCAATGCGCTGGATCATCGATCAGCGGGTGCTACTGGCTCGGCGCCTGCTGGAGGAGACGGGCCTGGATATCGATACCGTCGCGGCGCGCAGCGGTTTCGGCACGGCGATCCTGTTGCGTCATCACTTCCGCCGCGGCGTCGGAATCACGCCCACCGATTACCGCAAAATCTTTGCGACGGCTGCGAGTTAGCCCTCGCCCGCCAGGGCGAACCGGCCGTCTGCCGTCTGCTCCACCAATCCGTCGACCAGTAGCGAGTCCAACGCGCGGTCGCGTTGCGCGATATCGGACAGCCACACCACGTCGAGCTGTGCCCGTTCGACCGGAATGCTGCTGCCGCGCAACACGTCCAAGAGTTTGCCTCGAACCTGCCGGTCGGTACCAGCGTACTTCTGTACGGGCCGCGCAGGGGTATCCAGTTCGGGGCGCCCCGACTCGTGCCATGCGCATGAGCTCAGCGGACATAGCGGGCACTGCGGCGCGCGGGCAGTGCACACCAGGGCGCCCAGCTCCATAAGCGCCGCCGAGAACCGTGCGCCGTTCTCCACCGGTAGCAGCGCCTCGGCATCCCGTAGGTCCCGGGCCGATGGTGCGGAGTCGGCGATACCGTGCACCACCCGCGCGATGACTCGGCGAACGTTGGTGTCCACTACGGGAACTCGCTGCCCATATCCGAAGCAGGCAATGGCACGCGCCGTGTACGCGCCTACCCCTGGAAGCGTCAGCAGGGTCTCCACGTCATCGGGTACCTGGTCGCCATAGTCGCGGGCCAGCACCGTCGCACACTCGTGTAACCGCATCGCGCGGCGCGGATAGCCGAGCTTTCCCCAGGCACGTAATACCTCTGCCACAGACGATTTCGCCATGGCTGACGGAGCCGGCCAGCGCGCGACCCATTCCCGCCACACCGGTTCCACCCGGACGACCGGAGTCTGTTGAAGCATCACCTCGCTGACGAGAATGTGCCACGGTGTCGCGTCGGGGCTGCGCCACGGCAGGTCTCGTTCAGCGATGTCGAACCAGCCCAAAAGCTCGTCAGGGCACAATGGCGGGCATGGCATCTGATCCGAAGTCCGCCTGGAAGGCACTCAAAGAGGGTAACCAGCGTTTTGTCGGTGGTTACCCACAGCACCCGAGTCAGAGCATCGCCCGTCGCGCACAACTTGCCGACGGTCAGAACCCCCATGTGATGCTGTTCGGATGCTCTGACAGCCGGGTCGCCGCCGAAATCATCTTCGACCAGGGCCTCGGCGATATGTTCATCGTCCGCACCGCGGGCCAGGTGATCGACTCCGCCGTGCTCGGTTCCATTGAGTACGGCGTGGCGGTCCTTGGGGTACCGCTGATCGCCATCCTCGGGCACGACTCCTGCGGAGCGGTGGAAGCGACGCTGAAGGCCCTCGATACGGGCGAGGTGCCGGGCGGGTACATCCGCGACCTGGTGGTGCGGGTGATCCCGTCCATCCTCGGAGGCCGCAAGGACGGGCTAACCCGGGTCGACGAGTTCGAGGCTCGTCACGTGCAGGAGACCGGCCTCAAGCTGCTGCAGCGTTCCCAAGTGGTCGCCGATGCGGTGCGTGCCAAGAAATTGGCCATCGTGTACCTGACCTACAAACTCGCGGACGGACGTGTCGTTTTGCACGGTCACGTCGGCGATATCGGCGAGCCTGGATAGTCGAACCCCCAGGTCAGAGCCCCTCGGCAAACATCACATGGCATCTCGGTGCCGGTGATGGGAGAATTAGACCGATTGCAGATTTCTCTGGGGGAGGGATGGGTAGTTCAGTGTGTATGTTGCTGCCACACGGGGGTGGCAACCGATGAGCCGCGACAGTGGTCGCAGGCGACCAAAGCACGCACTACCCAAATCGAATAACCGCTGGTCAATCAGTAAAGTCGCGGCCGGGCGGGCTATTTTCTCCCTGTTAGCGTGCGGCAGCCTGGTGGTAACCGGCGCCGGCTGGCAGGTGTTCTACAAGGCGTTCAGCCATGTGCCCACCTCAGGGGCAGAGGCCGAGGGCGGCAAGTCCAACGACGGCTCCATGAACATGCTGCTGATCGGTCTCGACTCGCGTAAGGACCAAAACGGAAACGACCTGCCGAAGGCGGTCCTGAATCAATTGCACGCCGGTGATTCGGATGCGGGCGGCTACAACACCAACACCCTGATCCTCGTGCACGTCGGCGCCGACAATAAGGTCACCGCGTTCTCGATCCCCCGTGACGACTGGGTCCCGGCTGAGGGCATCCCCGGCTACAAGCACATCAAGATCAAGGAAGCCTATGGCCTGACAAAGGCCAACGAGGCGGACAAGCTCGTCAACGAGGGCATCACTGATCAGGCGACCCTGGAGCAGCAGAGCCGCGAGGCGGGACGCCGCGCCACCCTCAATGCCGTGCACCGGCTCACCGGCCAGCCCATCGACTACTTCGCCGAGGTTAATTTGGTCGGTTTCTATGACCTGGCCTCTGAGCTCGGCGGGGTCACCGTATGTCTGAACAACGCCGTCTACGACAGCTATTCGGGTGCGAACTTCTCGGCCGGCGAACAAACCCTCAACGCCTCACAGGCATTGGCGTTCGTGCGCCAACGCCATGGTCTCGAAAACGGTGACCTCGACCGAACTCACCGCCAGCAGGCGTTCCTGGTGTCGGTGATGCAGCAGCTGCGCAGCGCGGGAACCCTCACGGACATCACCAAACTGAACGGCTTGATGAACGTCGTCCATAACGACGTGGTGCTGTCGAAAGGCTGGACCGAGAAGCAGTTTCAGCGCATCGGACAGATCGCCGATGGCAATGTGAACTTCCAGACGTTGCCCGTGGTGCGATACGACTCAATCAACGGCATGGACGTCAACATCGTCGACCCGGTCGCAATTCGGGCCAAGGTAGCCGCGGCGTTCACCGGGGAGGGTTCCGCTACCGGGTCCACTACGGCGACGCCCTCCAGCACCGTCGATGTTGTCAACGCCACCACGACCCCCGGTCTGGCATCAACGATTTCGTCCGCGCTGGCTGGCCGCGGTTACGCCAAGGGCGAGGTGCGGGATCCGCTCAGCGGTGAATCAACCAGTACCGTCATCGATTACGGTGCCGGCGCGGAGGCCGACGCCCGTGCGATGTCCACGATGCTAGGCATCGAGGCGACGCCCAGCGTGGATCCGTCGTTGGCGCCTAGGCGAATTCGAGTCATGTTGGGCGACGGCTACTCGGTGCCGTCCGATGTGATGAGTGCCGATGACACCGGCACCGCAAGCTCGATGTCGGGCTCGTCGAGCTCCGGGTCGTCCGGTGATTATGCGCCGCCTGATTCGGGGAAGCCGGTTGGCGGCAGTAGCGGCGTTCCCTGCGTGAACTAGCGCAGCAGGGCCGTCCACATTGGCGCAATTGGCCCTTCCGGCTAGCTCCAACTAGCCCCAAATAGCACTGTGAAGTCTGTGTAGCTCGCCGACACGCCGAGCGAGGTCGGCCATCCCGTGGTGACCTGCGCTTACCGTTGAATCGTGATTGAAATGCACCCGCAAGGCCCGCTGCCTTCAGAGATCTATTGGCGGCGCCGCGCCCTCGCCATCGGCGTGGGGGTGGTCGTGGTCGCCATCGTCGCGGCGGTGATCTTTGCGCTGGTCAGTGGTAGTGCTGGAGCCGATACGACGGCCGCCGATAGGCCCGCCGAAGCGGCGGCCCCCGCCGGTAAGCCGGTCATCTTGCCGCCCAACGAGATCAAGAAGCCGACCGATAAGCCCGCTGATGCGCCGGCCCATGACGGACCGCCCATCGCCAAGCCCGAGTTGGTGCCGCCGGTGGCGTTGAATCCCGGTGACGACTGCCCCGACGCGACCCTCGCGGTGAAGGCTTCCACCGACAAGCCCAGCTATTTGGCCGGTGAGCAGCCCAAGTTCACGATGGTCGTCACCAATATCGGCTTGGTGCAATGCAAGCGCGATGTGGGTGCCGCTGTGCTGGCCGCTTCGGTGTTCAGCGTCGATAACAAGCGGATCTGGGCCAACTTGGACTGCGCTCCGTCGCAGGAGTCCTCCAACAAGAACTTCAACCCGGGTGAGCAGGTGACCACCGAGGTCACGTGGACCGGAATGGGTTCCGCCCCGAACTGCCCGCTGCCGCGGCCGGCGATTGGTCCTGGAACCTATTCGCTTGTGGTGCAGCTCGGTGATCTGCGCAGCGCACCAGTGCCATTCATCATCGGCGAGAAGCCTGCCGATGCACCGGCGCCTGCACCACCGGCCTAGCCGGTCTGTTCGGTAAGGGTCGATTCGGCCAGCCGAGACAGTCCCTCGCGGATGTGCCGGGCCCACATGGCGCCGATGCCTTCCACCGACTGCAGATCCGTCGCGCTGGCTGCCAGGAGCCCCTGCAGCGATCCGAAGGCCCGGACCAGCCTGTCGATATGCGCGAACTGCAGCCGGGGGATGTGTGTCATGACCCGGTAGCCGCGGGAGCTCATTGCGGTGTCTTGGGCTTCAACGGTGGACGGGTATCCGAACGTCCGTGACAGCACGGTCAGGTCTAGCAGGTCGGTGTCTGAGAGCGCGTCCAAATCCTCGAGTGTCGAGGCGATCTGTTCCTGTGTCGGTGGCTCCGGGTTGGCGTGATAGTCCCGGACCAGCAGCTCGCGTTCGGTGTCGTTATCGCCGACGAGCTCGCCGATCTGCAGTTTGAGCTGCCGTCCATCGGTGCCGAGCTCGATGACATCGAGTTCGATGTCCTGGCTGATCCGGCGCACCAGCTCCAACCGCTGCGCCACCGTCATGACGTCGCGCAGGGTCACGAAGTCCTCGATCTCGGCGGTGGAAAGCGCCGAGGTCACCTCGTCCAGTCGCGTCGTGTAGCGCTCCAGCGTGGATACCGCCTGGTTGACACGGGACATCACGGTCGACGAATCCATGACCACGTGCCGGATACCGGCCGTGTAAACACTCACGATGTTCATCGAATGGCTCACCGACACAACGGGGTAGTCCGTCTGAATGGCAGTGCGCTCCGCGGAACGGTGCCGGGTGCCGGATTCGTCGGTCGGAATGGACGGGTCGGGGACCAGTTGGACATTGGCCCGGACGATCCGCGATCCATCCGTGGACAGCACCACGGCGCCGTCCATCTTCGAAAGCTCGCGGAGTCGGGTGGGAGCGAATGCGACGTCGAGGGAGAAGCCGCCGTCACAGATGGTCTCGACCTTGTCGTCGTAGCCGAGGACGATCAGCGCCCCGGTACGACCGCGAAGAATACGTTCCAGGCCGTCGCGCAGGGGTGTGCCCGGCGCCAACCGGGCCAGGGTCTCTCGCATTCTTGCGTTGGCTTCCGCATTGTCCATCACGCACCCTCCCTCTCAGGCTCGGTTCGCCGCAGTTAGATTACGTGGTCATGTCGACGTGGACGTTGCCCGAGGGGCTGGAGCCGGTAAGTCGCGGCCCGGAAGCTCCCAGTCCGGGCGTGGTGCTGAACCCGGGTTGGCCCCGTAGGTTCAGCTACCCGGGTACCGACGAGGACCTGTGGGGTACGCGGTTCTTTGCCGGTGACGGCGCCAGTGTGACGGGCCAGTTCGAGGTGCTCCCGGAGCTTGAGGGCGGACCCGGTGTCATCCACGGCGGTGTGATGGCGGCTATTTTCGATGAGCTGCAAGGCATTTTGGGAATCATGACGCAACTAGTGGCTGTCACAGCACATTTAGAGGTCGATTACCGCAAGCCGATTCCCGTCGGGTCAACGGTTGATCTGGCCTGTGCCGTGGAGGGCCGGGTCGGACGCAAGTTGTACACCACGGCGAGTGCGCGGATCCACGGTGAGCTGGTGGCCAGCTCGCAGGGCATCTTCGTGATCATCGATCCGGATGCGCACTACGGAGAAGGCGCCTCGCGGACGCTCGGCATCAGTCCGTAAATCGTTGCGCCAGGCGCAGGCTCGGGCGCTTCTCCGGTTCGATCTTGCGGGCCTCCGACAACACTTCGAGGGCCCTGCCCACCGTCGGGCAGCGCAGCAGATGCATCCCGGCCGGGTGCAGGTCGTCGCCCTCGGGCGGAATCACCGCATGCGTGTATCCGAGGCGCGCGGCCTCGGCGATGCGCCTGCCCACCGCTGCGGTGCGCCGAATATCGCCCGCCAGCCCCACCTCGCCGATGAACACCATGTTGGCCGGTAGGGCGATATCGGTGTATGCCGAGGCCACCGCCATCAGGACGGCCAGATCTGCGGCTGGGTCGGTCATTCGCATGCCGCCCACCGTGGCCATGTATATATCGTTGTTGCCCAATGGAATTCGTCCGTGCCGCTCGAGCACCGCGGTGACCATTGCCGAGCGTGCATGATCGAGCCCGCTGACCGCGCGTCGCGGTGACGGGTTGGTCGAGGTTGTCACGAGGGACTGCACCTCACCGAGCAGTGGGCGCTTGCCATCGAGGGTGACAGTCACGGCAGTCCCCGCCGCGGCGTTCTCGCGATGCTCGAGGAACAGCCCGGACGGGTCCGAAACGCACTCGATTCCCTTCTCTCGCAATTCGAAACATCCGACCTCGTCTGCGGCGCCGAATCGGTTCTTGATCCCGCGCACCATGCGCAACGCCGAGTGCTTATCGCCTTCGAAATGCATCACCACGTCGACGAGGTGCTCGAGAGACCGCGGTCCCGCGATCGCGCCGTCTTTGGTGACATGACCGACCAGCACCATCGCCACTCCCGACGACTTGGCCGCCATGGTCAGCGCCGTCGTTACCGCACGCACCTGTGTGACGCCACCGGTCACCCCGTCCGCGTCGGTCGTTGACATGGTTTGCACCGAATCAATAACCGCCAGTGTGGGTTTGACGGCCTCGATGTGTCCGAGCACGCTGTGTAGATCGGATTCGGCTGCCAAGTACACCTCGTCGTGAACACAGCCGGTGCGCTCGGCCCGCAGCCGAACCTGGGCCGCGGACTCCTCACCACTGATGTACAGGGCTCGCCCGCCCGAGGCCGCCCATTGATGGACGACCTTCAGTAGTAGCGTCGATTTCCCGACTCCGGGCTCGCCGGCCAGCAGGTTCACCGAGCCGGGTATGACACCGCCGCCGAGCACCCTGTCGAGTTCGGAGACACCGGTGGGAAGGTGTCGGGTGGCGTCGGTCGCAATGCTGGTGATCGGTACTGCCGCTGTGGCCGGGGCCACCGCGCGTACGGCGCCAAGCCCGCCGATCGAGGACAGCACCGCGGTTTCATTGACGCTGCCCCAGGTACCGCAATCGGGGCACCGGCCCACCCACTTGGCGGTGGTGTGTTGGCATTCCGAACAGCGGTACTGCGCGCGGGGTTTGGCCACACCGCGACGTTAGCCGCCGGGTCTGACAAGACCGGGCCAACACGGCCCAGGTGTGGCTAACGGTTGTATCCGTCGGAATCGGGCTCGGTAGATGTCTGTGCAGTCCCGTCTCGCTCACGCCCCGGGCTTCGTGGCTTGTTGTGTATTCGTGCTGGTTATGTTCCTGCTGTCGCCGCGATTGGTATGCAACTGTGCACTTTTTATGAGAACTCTGAGCGAATTGGTCACCGAGACGCATCGCCTGGAAAGCGCGGTGAAGAACATTCTAAATATATGCCTTGAACTGCCGTTAAATCTCGATGTTGTGTGCGTCACGTCGGAATAACTTGTCGTCGAGTGCGTCCTGTCGTACTGTTATCGGTGTACAACTGTTAACCGAAATGGAGTCAAGCATGTCTCTTAATATTCAGACATTGAGCTCTTCTCGGCTTGCGCGTCGCGTGCTGACCTCTTCATTCGTCAAGGCGGCCACGACTCCTCACGGTGTTGACCGCTACTTTGAAATGATCGACCCGCTGTGGTCCACGACTGAGACCCGCGCCGAGGTGACCGAAGTCGTCCGGAAGACCAAGGACAGCGTCACTCTGACTTTGCGCCCCAATACCAACTGGAAGGGCTTCCGGGCCGGACAGTTCGTCAAGCTCTCGGTTGAGATCGACGGCATCCGCCGCACCCGTTGTTACTCGCCGGCGAACTCGCAGTTCCGCCGTGACGGCCGCATCGAGCTCACCATCAAAGTGGACCCGAATGGACTTGTTTCGCCCTGGCTGCTGGCCAACGCCAAGCCCGGCTTGGTCGTACAGATCTCGGCCGCGCAAGGCGAGTTCTACCTGCCGCTGCCGCATCCGCGAAGCATCCTGCTCATCAGCGGTGGTTCTGGAATCACGCCGGTGATGTCGATGCTGCGCACACTGACCGACAAGGCGTATATCGGAAAGATCACCTTCCTGCACTACGCGTTCACCAAGGACGATGTGATCTACCAGGCTGAAATCGATGAGATCAAGGCCAAGTACGAAGGCGTCAAGATCGTCCGTGCATATACCGAAGCGGCCGACGGTGACCTTGAGGGCTACTTCAGCAAGGAGCACTTGCTCGCCGCTGACCGCCACTACGCAGAGGCCGAGACATATCTGTGCGGTCCGATGCCGCTCATGACCGCGGTCCGTGAGATCTTCGATGCCGAGGGTCTCTCGGACAAGCTTCACATCGAGCAGTTCGCCGCTCCGATTCGCACCGTCAGCAACGACGATGCCGAAGGTGACCTCACCTTCTCCGAGTCGAACACGGCCGTCGCCAACAACGGGCAGACGATCCTCGAGCAGGCTGAGGCCGCGGGCCTGACCCCGGAGTACGGCTGCCGGATCGGCATCTGCTTCACGTGTGTTCGCAAGAAGGACAGCGGAACGACCCAGAACGTTCTCAACGGCGACCTCTGCAGCGACGGTGACACCAACGTCAAGCTTTGTATCAACAAGCCCGTCGGCGACGTCGTCATCGCCCTCTGATCAACGCCGAGCCAGCCTCCACCACAGCCCTGAAGGAGACACGAAAATGACTACTTTCGCACCCGCTATCAAGCAGAAGAACCAGAAGAAGCCGACTATTTACGCACCTGCGGCCAGGCCGAACGACCTTAAGAAGCTGACCTCCGAGCAGATCGAAGAGTTCGGCAAGGAAATGGACGCCCTGCGTGCACGCATTGTCGCCGACCTCGGTGAGAAGGATGCCGAGTACATCCGCGGCATCGTGAACAAGCAGAAGAAGCTCGAGCTCACCGGCCGCGCGCTGCTGTGGGCTGGTTGGTTCCCGCCGGCCTGGCTGGGAGGAGTCGTTGCGCTTTCTCTCTCCAAGATCATCGACAACATGGAGATCGGGCACAACGTCATGCACGGTCAGTACGACTGGATGCAGGACCCGGCCTACACGTCGAAGAACTTCGACTGGGACAGCACGATCCACGCCGACAGCTGGCTATACACGCACAACTACATGCACCACACCTTCACCAACATCGTCGGCAAGGATCACGACGCCGAGGGTTACGGCGTCATGCGCATGACCGAAGAGCAGCCGTGGCACCCGATTTGGCTGCTCAACCCCGTTTTCTGTGCCACCCTGCAGATCTTCTTCCAGTGGGGGACCGCCCTGCAGGAGCTCGAGACCGAGAAGTTCTTCCGCGGCCAGAAGTCGTGGTCCGAGATGCGGTCGGGTCTTGCCCGGTTCCGCGCGAAGGCCGGCAAGCAGGCGCTCAAGGACTACGTCATCTTCCCGTTGCTTTCCGGACCCGGTGCACCCTTCACGTTCGCCGGAAACGTCGTCGCCAACCTGGCTCGCAACTTGTGGGCATCGTCGGTGATCTGGTGCGGTCACTTCCCTGAAGAGGTCCAGACCTTCTCGATCGAAGAGACCGAGGACGAGAGCCACGGCGGCTGGTACTACCGCCAGATCCTCGGTTCGGCCAACTTCACCGGTTGGAAGGGCATCGACATTCTGTCGGGAAACCTGAGCTATCAGATCGAGCACCATCTGTTCCCCGACCTCCCCGCGTACCGCTACGCGGAGATTGCAGTCGAGGTCCGCGCGATATGCGAAAAATACGGCATTGCCTACCACGAGGCTTCGATGGCGAAGCAGCTGGGAAGCGTCTACAAAAAGGTGTTCAAGCTTTCGTTCCCGGACGACTTCTTCAAGAAGTCGCCGATTGCAACGGTTGCAGACATCATCACGTTTCCAGTGCGGATGGTGAGGCGCCGGTTCCAGGCCGCTGTCTGAGCTTTATCTGAACCTAATCAGGGGGCAGCGGAACGATCCGGTCCTGACAGTTCACGGTCTTCTCGCCATCGTTGGACAGGATCGTCTGCCCATCCACCAAAATCCTGCAGTAGATGTGACCCGAACCCCAGATGGCCGTCACCTGTTTGACGGTGTCCTTGTACGGCCAGGCCACCGTCGTCGACCACGGCAACTTGACGGCGTTCACGGCCTGCGGCATTCCGGAGTGGTCGCCGTAGCTGATGGTGCCGGCCTCAGGCGTGTTACCGGCCGCCCACACCAGGTATGTCACCTTCGAGGGCGCGGCCTGTGCGGTGCCGGGCACGATCAGACCAACGACTGCCGTTGCTGCGGTTACCGCCGCCAACGCTCGCTTCACGGTGTCCTCCCGGTTCAGGCTTTGGGCCGGAAGTTATCACGAAGGCGACAGGCAAATGGGCCGAATCGTCACACCGGAGGTGTCAACGGGGGCTACTGCAGGGGTCGCCATCCACCTTGGTGAAGATGCCGACAATGGAACCGGAATTGCCGCGCATGCAGTGCTCGCGGGGTAGGCCGTCGGTGGCGTAGCTGCAGGTGGCTAGCTCCACCCGGTCGTCTTCGTCGACCACTTGCCCGTCGACGAGGATCTGGCAGTAGATGCGTGCGCCGTCACCGTTGTTATATCCGGTGACGTTGATGACGGGGTGTTTGGTGTCATCGGTCCACGTGATGTCCTTTCCCCAGGGCAGCTGCGGATTCATCGCCCCCTGGCGGGCACCGTTGGCTTCGTTGTAGCCGATGGTCGCGACGATGAGGGGCCCGTTCTCTGCCCAGACCCGGTAGGTGACCGTGCGGGGCGCCGCGTGCGCGGCTGGTGCGGTCAACACCGCACTCATCATGACCACCGCCGCGGCGCAGGTGAAGAGCCGTCTCATGGGCGCAAGCTAGCACGAAAAAAGCGAGGGCCCGGGTCGGCTGATCGCCGTCCCGGGCCCTCGCTACACGACTGTGTTAGTGTTCGCCGCCCTCATGGCCGCCACCGTTGCCGGTGTGCTGGCGGGGCGCGCTCGGACCGGCATCGATGGGCACCACGACGGTGACCTCTCCGGCCTTCTCGAAGGTGAAAGTGAACCGGTAGGTCAGGCCGTCGGCCAGATCCTTCGTCAGCTGCAGCTGGGCCTTGCCGTGCTTGACCAATGGATCAGATGAGGCTTGTGGCTTGGGTTCTGGCGCCTTGACCTCCGTGGTGGCCCCGGGCTCCCCGTTGCTTCCTTCTGGGCTGGCGGCTTCCTGTCCCTTGGCCTCGGAGGCGGGCGCCTGGCCCTCGGCGGCCCCGACGAACAGGCGGCCGGTGGCCGGGATGTCGTTGTCCCCGCTGAGTGTCACCTTGCCGAGATCGTCCGGGGAGCTGACGGAGGTGAGCTTGTCGTTGACGTCCGCGGATTCATTCGTGATGACCAGAACCAGATCGGCCTTCTGTCCGGCACGCTGCTTCACCGGGTCCGGGCTACCAACGAGGTGGATATTGCGCAGGGCCAGCTTGCCGAGGTTGGCGCTGCCGCCGTTGATTGCCGACGACTGGTTCGCGGTCTGCGAGATCTGTCCGGCACCGCAGCCGGTGAGGGCAGTGGCGAGAACCGCGGCGCCGACAAGGGTGACAACGCGAACGGTGGACCGAGTGCGAAACACAGGCATCTCCCTGATTCGAAAGCGGCTCCGGATTGTCCGAAATCCACCAGCGGCCGATATGTCCTATAGACAGTAGTAGGTGCCTCGTGTGGACGAAAACAGTGGGGCTTGTGGATGAGCCGCTTAAGCGAAGAGGGTCAAGATCCGGTGTTCCAGTCAGCCGTCAGGGAGCCGATGTGACCTGGATTACCGCTTGTGAGGGCTGTTTATGGGCCGGCGGGCAGGGTCCGCGCAGGCGTCCGGATGCACGAAAACATCACCCTGTCAACCCCGGAGGTTCATCTGCAGTGCCCCTGACCTGCACCGTTGGTGGGCACCTCGAGATACGCCGTGTTAGAATTGGGTATCGAAAGGGGCACGAAACAAGATGATATTTAAGGTCGGCGACACCGTTGTCTATCCACATCATGGTGCAGCGCTCATCGAAGCGATCGAGACCCGAACCATCAAGGGCGAGCAGAAAGAGTATCTCGTTCTCAAGGTTGCCCAGGGTGATCTGACGGTCCGTGTGCCTGCTGACAACGCTGAATACGTCGGTGTTCGTGACGTGGTGGGACGCGAGGGTCTGGACACGGTCTTTCAGGTGCTGCGTGCACCGCATACCGAAGAGCCGACCAACTGGTCCCGTCGATTCAAGGCCAACCAAGAGAAGCTGGCTTCCGGCGACGTGAAGAAGGTCGCCGAGGTCGTGCGTGACCTGTGGCGTCGCGAGCAAGAACGCGGACTGTCTGCCGGTGAGAAGCGCATGCTGGCCAAGGCCCGCCAGATTCTGGTCGGTGAGCTCGCGCTGGCTGAGAACACCAACGGTGACAGGGCCGACATCATGCTCGACGAGGTGCTCGCAGCTGCCTCGTAGGACGGCGGCGATAGTTCCAGCCGCCGGTCTCGGTGTGCGGCTGGGTGCAGACATTCCGAAAGCCTTCGTCACTTTGGCGGGGCGCACTCTGCTTGAGCACTGCGTCGATGGTCTCTGTGCATCGGGGGCCGTGGACCAGGTCATCGTTGTGGTGGGTGCTGATTACGTGGCCCAGGCCAAGACTTTGGTTGGCCGAGTTGCCTCCGTCGTGCCAGGAGGTGTCGAACGGACCGATTCGGTGCGTGCCGGTCTCGCCGCGGTCGATGCGGCCGACTGGATTCTGGTACATGACGCCGCGCGCTCGCTGACCCCTCCAGGCATGATCGCCCGCATTGTCGCGGAGCTGCACGGCGGCCGTTCCGCGGTGATTCCCGCGATTCCCGTCGCGGACACCATCAAAGAGATTGATGCCGACGGAAACGTGAAGGGGACTCCGGACCGGGCCGCCCTACGCGCGGTGCAAACCCCACAGGGCTTCGCTACCGAGATTCTCCGGCGTGCCTATGCCGTCGCGGGCGATGTGGCCACTGACGATGCCGCGCTCGTCGAGCAGCTCGGAGAACCGGTTCACGTGGTGGAAGGAGACCGAATGGCGTTCAAGATCACGACGGCGTTCGACCTGATCATGGCGTCCTCGATCCTCGCCGGGGATGAGCCGCTTGCGCGAAGGGGATCAAGCGGGGAGGTCCGATGACGGATATCCGGGTGGGTATCGGCACCGATGTGCATCCCATCGCCCCTGGAAGACCCTGCTGGCTCCTGGGCTTACTCTTTCCCGACGACGACGGCTGCGAGGGGCATTCGGATGGCGACGTCGCTGCTCATGCGCTGTGCGATGCTCTGCTCTCGGCGGCCGGGCTGGGCGATGTGGGGGCCATATTCGGCACGGGCCAACCGGAATGGTCCGGAGTCAGCGGGGCAAAGATGCTGACCCATGTGCGGGAGCTACTGCACGACAACGGTTTCCAGATCGGCAATGCCGCGGTGCAGGTCATCGGCAACCGGCCGAAGATCGGACCGCGCCGCGTGGAGGCTCAAGCGGCTCTGTCGGGCCTTCTCGGGGCGCCGGTTTCGGTATCGGCCACGACGACCGACGGGCTGGGGCTGACCGGGCGAGGCGAGGGCTTGGCCGCGGTGGCAACGGCACTCGTCTCATCGCGGTAAGCTCGCTGGTCGTGACCGGTCACGCTCCGCTTCGGCTTTACGACACCCGCGCGGGTGGCGTGCGTGACTTCGTGCCCCTGCAGCCCGGGGCCGTCTCCATTTACTTGTGTGGTGCAACTGTGCAGGGTCTGCCCCATATCGGGCACGTGCGCAGCGGTGTGGCCTTCGACGTGCTGCGCCGCTGGCTCACCGCCCGCGCTTATGACGTCCTGTTTGTCCGCAACGTCACCGATATCGACGACAAGATTCTCCATAAGGCAGCCGATGCCGGACGGCCCTGGTGGGAGTGGGCGTCGACGTACGAGCGCGCCTTCGACAACGCGTACGACGCTCTCGGCGTGCTGCCGCCCTCGGTATCTCCGCGCGCGACCGGGCACATCACTCAGATGATCGAGCTGATCGAGCGGCTCATCGACACCGGGCATGCGTACGCCAGCGGCGGCGACGTCTACTTCGATGTGCTGAGCTATCCGGAGTACGGGCAACTGTCCGGACACAAGATCGACGACGTACATCAGGGCGAGGGTGTGGCGACCGGAAAGCGCGATCCGCGCGACTTCACCCTGTGGAAGGGTGCAAAGCCCGGTGAGCCGTCCTGGCCAACCCCGTGGGGACCCGGTCGTCCGGGTTGGCATACCGAATGCGTCGCGATGTGCGAGACGTACCTGGGCCAAGAATTCGATATCCACGCCGGCGGAATGGATCTGGTCTTCCCGCATCACGAGAATGAGATCGCGCAGGGGCGCGCTGCCGGTGACGGATTCGCCCGGTACTGGCTGCACAACGGTTGGGTCACCATGGGTGGCGAGAAGATGAGCAAGTCGCTGGGCAATGTGCTGTCCATTCCGGCTGTGCTGCAACGCGTCCGGGCCGTCGAGCTGCGTTACTACCTCGGTAGCGCGCACTACCGCTCGATGCTCGAATACTCCGAAAATGCGCTCGCCGATGCGGTGAAGGCTTACTGCGGCATCGAGGATTTCCTGCACCGGGTGCGGGTTCGGGTCGGCGAGGTATCGGTGGGTACCTGGACTCCCGCATTCGCGGCCGCCCTGGACGACGACCTGTCGGTGCCGATCGCGCTCGCCGAGGTGCATTCCATGCGCGCCGACGGAAACCGGGCGTTGGATGCCGGAGACCACGAGGGTGCTTTAGCTGCCGCACAAAGCATTCGGGCCATGATGTCGATCCTCGGCTGCGACCCGCTCAATGAGCGCTGGGAGACACGCGATGAGACGTCGGCGGCCTTGAATGCGGTCGATGTGTTGGTCACCGCTGAGCTGGAACGACGTGGAACAGCTCGGGCAGAGAAGGACTGGGCGCTAGCCGACGAAATCAGGGACCGGCTCAAGCGGGCAGGCCTGGAGATAACCGATACCGCCGACGGCCCGCAATGGGCCCTTACCAGTAGCGATGAAGAGTAAAAATGGCAGGCAATTCTCAGCGCCGTGGCGCTGTACGTAAGGCGGGTACCAAGAAGGGACCCACCGTCGGTTCCGGCGGGGTGCGCCGTCGTGGGGTGGAAGCCAAAGGCGCGACACCGCCGGCCGAGCAGCGGACCAAGCATCCTGCCGCCAAACGTGCTGCGGCCCAACGAAAATTCAGCGATGCGAAACAGCGACGGGCTAAACAGGGCGACGAGTCTGAGATGGTCTTGGGCCGCAACCCGGTGCTGGAGTGTCTGCGTACCGGCGTGCCCGCCACTGCGTTGTATGTGGCCGTTGGCGCCGATAACGACGAACGTCTGACCGAGTCGGTGTCCCTTGCCGCCAATGCCGGGATCTCGATTCTGGAGGTTCCGCGCCCTGACTTGGACCGCATGAGCACCAATGGTTTGCATCAGGGGCTCGCGCTGCAGGTTCCGCCCTACCGCTATGCGCATCCCGACGACCTGCTGGCCCGGGCGCGTGCGGAGGCGCAGCCGGCGCTGCTGGTGGCCCTGGATAACATCACGGATCCGCGGAATCTGGGTGCCATTGTGCGTTCCGTGGCCGCCTTCGGCGGGCACGGGGTGGTCATCCCGCAGCGCCGCAGCGCCTCGGTAACGGCGGTCGCCTGGCGTACCAGTGCTGGTGCGGCGGCGCGGCTACCGGTCGCGCGTGCTACGAATCTGACACGCACACTGAAGGATTGGCAGGACAAGGGCCTCACCATCGTCGGACTGGATGCCGGTGGAGATACCGAGCTCGACGATCTCAATGGTGTCGGCGATATCGTCGTCGTTGTCGGATCCGAGGGCAAGGGCCTGTCTCAGCTGGTTCGCAAGACCTGTGACGCCGTGGTGTCGATCCCCATGGCTGGACGCATCGAATCACTGAACGCCTCGGTTGCGGCGGGTGTGGTGCTCGCGGAGATCGCGCGCCAACGGCGCTGACCTCCGCTGAGTGCGCAGTTACGCACGCCCCATCTCGCAATATGTGATCGCAGTTGCGCGCTCGGCGGTGGCGACTAGCCTTGTGCCCATGCTGCGTGCCGCGCTCTTGGCCGTTCTCACGCTGTTCACTCTGACGCCGGTTGCCAACGCAGATCCACAGGTCTTCGATCTGCAGGCCCACCGGGGCGGGCGCGGCGAGACCACCGAGGAGTCGTTGCGCGCCTTCGCTAAATCGCTGGAGCTCGGCGTTGACACCCTGGAACTCGATATCGTCATCTCCAAGGACCGCACGCCGATGGTGTGGCATGACCCGGCGATCGACTCTGCCAAATGTTCCGATACTGCACCCGTGAGACCCGGCGACCCACAATTCCCCTATGTCGGCAAGCTGGTCAAGGATCTGACCTACCAGCAGCTACGCACCCTCGACTGCGGCAAGCTGCTCAAGGATTTTCCGAAGGCCGAAGTGGTCAAGGGCGACAAGATTGCCACGCTGCCAGAGGTTTTCGCCCTCGCCGACAGCTACCGCGCGAACGTACGGTACAACATCGAGACCAAGGTCGAAGCTGCCGAGCCGGAAAGATCGGCCGATCCGCAGGTCTTCGTCGATGTCATCCTCGACGCCATTCGTGCCGCGGACAAGACCGACAAGGTGGAGATACAGAGCTTTGATTGGCGCACATTGCCGATGACCCGTCGGCAAGTGCCCGGTATTCCGCTCGTCGCGTTATGGGACGACACCACCTGGTATCCCGGATCGCCGTGGCTCGGTGGCGTCGAACCCGCCGTCGTGCGGGACCCGATCCTGGGCGCAATCGGTGTGGGGGCGTCCATCCTGTCTCCCGAGTATGTGTTGATAGACAAGGCGTTTGTCGACAGGGCGCACCTACATGGTCTCAAGGTCATTCCGTGGACCGTCGATGATGCCCCCACCATGAGGGCGCAGATCGATCTGGGTGTCGACGGCATCATCACCGACTACCCGACCACTCTGCGGAATGTCATGGCTGAGAAGGGGCTGCCGCTTCCTCCGGCATATCACCGCTAGACGAATGGGGCGAGCGCGATCCCGTTGGCCACCAATGCCGTGCGCACCGCCACCGCCATGTCGACGGCACCGGGTGAATCGCCGTGTAGGCATATCGATTCGGCGTGCACCGGCACCGAGACACCGGATACTCCCGCCACGCTCCCGGTACGCACCATTGCGAGCACGCGGTTCGCCACCGTGGTGGGATCGTTGAGTACCGCGCCCGGCTCGCCGCGAGGTACCAGGGTGCCGTCGTCACGATAACCCCGGTCGGCGAAGGCCTCGGGTATTACACGCAGCCCCAATTCGCTTGCACGGTAGCCGAATACGCCGTGCGGGAGGGTCAGTACGGGGAGCTGGGCGTTGACATCCCGCACCGCCCGTGCCACCGCATCCGCCTGCACCTCGTGGTGGATGATCGTGTTGTACAGCGCACCATGCGGTTTCACATAGGACACCGAAGAATCGACAGTGCGGGCGAGTGCATCCAGTGCGCCGATCTGATACACCACATCGGCGTACAGGTCGTCGGCGGCGATATCGATGAACCGGCGACCGAATCCCGCGAGATCGCGATAGCCCACCTGTGCGCCGATGCGGATACCGCGTTGTGCGGCAGCACGGCAGGTGCGATGCAGTGTGGCGGGGTCGCCCGCATGGAACCCGCAGGCGAGGTTGGCGCTCGTCACCACGTCGAGCATGGCCTCATCATCGCCCAGGCGCCAGGCACCGAAGCCTTCACCCAGGTCGGCATTCAGGTCGATGCGGCTCATCGTGCGAGCCTAACTCGCTCAGGCGTTCCGATAGCGCCCGATGACGCGGCAGATCAGATAGATCGATACGGCGATCATGGTGACGAATACCGATATCGGTACTCCCGGCGCCAAGGACAGTACGATTCCGCCGATGGCGGCGACCTCGGCGAAGACGATCGACAACATGATGGCACGAGCCGGGGATGAGGTAACGCGTGCGGCCGCCGCCGCGGGAGTGATGAGCAGCGACATCACCAGCAGCGCGCCGACGATCTGCACACCCTGTGCCGCGGTGAGGCCGACGAGCGCGGCGAACACAATCCCCAAGGTACGCACCGGGACTCCACGAGCCTCGGCGACGTCGGGATCGACGGTGGCGAACAGCATTGGCCGGTAGGTGACGGCGAGTACCGCGCCCACCACGATGCTCACCACAACCAGCATCAGCAATCCGCTGTATCCGACGCCGACGATCTGCCCGGTCAACAGCGCGAAGCTGGTGCCGGTGCGTCCCGGATATAGATGGATGAACAGCACTGCCAGTCCGAGCCCGAACGCCATGACCACGCCGATTGCCGAATCGCGATCCTTAGTGCGCTGTCCCAGGACGCCGAAAAGTATTGCCGCGACCACGCTTCCGAGCAGTGCGCCGGTCCCGACATTGGCGCCGGCCAGGAGAGCGGCCGCGGCGCCCGTCAGCGATAGCTCACTGGAGCCGTGTACCGCGAAGGACATCTGCCGCATGACCACGAACGGGCCGACAAGCCCCGCCAGTAGGCCCAATAGTGCGGCCGCGAGGATCGCCTGCTGTACGAAATCTCGCCCGAGGAGGTCGGCGGTGAGGGCGAAGTCGAAGAAGTTATTCATGCGCGTGCTCCGCACATTCGTTGGTCTCGCCCACCACGACGTATTGACCGCGCACCTTCACCACGTCGATCTGGGTGCGATACAGCTCGGATAACGTCTCGGTCGTCATCACCTCGTCGACGGCGCCGATTCGGAAGCGTCCGTCCACTAGGTACAGGATCCGGTCCACATACGGCAGGATCGGATTGATCTCGTGTGTCACGAACAGCACTGCCGTCTCCGCGCTGCGCCGACGTTTGTCTAAGAGTGTGCAAATCTGTTGTGCGCTTGCTGGATCCAAGTTCAGCAGCGGCTCATCGCAGAGCAGGAGCGCGGGATCGCCGGCCAATGCCTGCGCGATGCGCACCCGTTGTAGCTCGCCGCCGGACAGCGATGCGACCGCCTTGGTTGCCAAATGGCTCGCATCGACCTGGTTCAGCGCGACGTCGATTGCCGCGCGATGGCGGGCTCGGTGGGCGGGGTTAAATGCCGCCAAACCCCAACGGTGCCCGTCGATCCCGAGGCCCACCAGATCTGCTGCGCGCAGTATCAACGCGTTGTCGGCGAGCCGGTGTTGGGGGACGTATCCGAGGTTATCGGTGACAGTGAGGCTGCCCTGGGTCAGGGGTACCTGGCCCAGCAGCAGTCGAAGCAGCGAGGTCTTTCCGGAACCGTTGGGGCCCAGGACCGCGATGAACTCGCCCGGTTCAACGGTGAGGTCGAGGTCCTCCCAGAGGATGCGTCCACCGCGGCTCAGCGATGCGTTGCGCAGTGAGGCAACGGTCATGCGAGCCTTTCTGCTTGATGGTCTTCGCGCAAGCGGCTCATCCTACGGCCGCAGCCAACTGCTCGGCGGTGCGTTGCTGCCAGGTGATGTAATCGGTTCCGGTAGGCAAGGTTTCGGTCACCGTCACCACGGGAATTCCATGCGATTCGGCGGCCTGTTTCACCCGGTTGGACACGGGTCCAGCCGTCTGTGAGTTGTAGAGCAGAGCGGCCACCTTCTTGGTGGTGATCAGATCCATGGCGGCAGCAATATCGGCAGGTGCGGGATCTGTGCCGTTTTCGGCGGCTTCGGCGTACCCGTGTGGGGTGAGGTCGACCAACCCGGAACCGGTCACCAGGTAGTGGGCCACCGGCTCGGTGGCGAGGATCGCGGTTCCCTTGTGCTTGGTGGCGATGCTCTGCTCGACGGCCTTCACCGAATCAAGTTGCTTGTGAAAGGTTTTCACGTTGGCATGGTAGGCATCGCCGTGCTCCGGATCAACCTTTGCCAACTCGTCGGCCAGCTGGTCGGCTACTGCGGAGACGACGTCGAGCTGATAGAAGACGTGCTCGTTCGGCTCGGGGAGGTCGGCGGGGAGCAGCGAGTAGGCATTGACCCGCGGTTTGTCGTCCTTGAGCAGCTTGTCCACGTACGGGTCGTAGTCGCCGCCGTTGTAGACCACCACGGTGGCATCCTGGACCTTCGTCGCAGCCGCCGGGCTCACTTCGAAGGAATGCGGGTCGGTGTCGGCACCGCTGACCAATGCGCTCACCGTGGCGTGGTCGCCGACGACGGCCTTGGCCACCGAGGCCCACACATCGGTGGAGGCCACCACGGTGGGCTCACCGGTCCGCTCGGAGGAGTGGCCGCAGCCGGCCAAAACGAGCGTTCCGATGGTTACGACCGTCAAAGCTAACCCAGTGACACGAGCGAGCACAGGAGACCTCCAGCCATCCAGTAATGAAAACGATTTTCATTATGACGGATAGGGTGTGTGAGCGCAAAACGTGTCGGTCGTCGGTCAGCGTTCACTCAGATTGGCGGCGACGCGCAGCGCCGGTAGCAGCAGTGATCGCGGAGTGAATCGTCCCGCTATGGTCATCGCCTGAGGTACCGCTCCCGGCACCACGCTGCGAGACCCGCGCAGCATGCCCTTGATGGCCGCCGCGGCGACCTGCTTCGGCGAGACCTGCACACCCGGCACGCTGAATCGCTCCGCACTCGCGATCTCGGCCCACTCGGTCGGTACCGGCCCCGGGCACAGCACCGTGCAGGAAACTCCAGTACCCCGCAGCTCCTCGTGCACCGCTTCGGAAAAGGACTGCACATACGCCTTGGTCGCCGCGTATGTCGCCATATAAGGGATCGGTTGGAACGCGGCGACCGAGGCGATGTTGAGCACGGCGCCCGTGCCCCGGTCCACCATCCCCGCCACCGCGGCATGGGTCAGTTCGACCAGCGTGATGACATTGACCTCGATCTGCTCGCGTTCGCGATCCAGCGGCAACTCATGGAAGATTCCGCTGGTCCCAAACCCCGCGGAATTGCACAGTCCCGCAATCCGGTTGACGGCAATCCACTCGCGTAGTGCGGTGCGGCCGGGCTCGGTGCCAAGGTCGAGTGACTGCACGTCGACTTCGATGCGGTGGCGTGCGCTGATGATGTCGGCGAGCCGGTCCATCCTGTCTTTGCGACGCGCGACCAGGACCAGTGAGTATCCGCGCTTGGCCAGTCCGTACGCGAGTTCGGTGCCGATTCCCGAGGACGCTCCGGTGATGACGATGGGGCCGGCGGTGCCCGGCTTCGGCAGGCTCACCAGTGCACCCCGGGTGTGGCATCGATGAATATCTGTTGTCCGCTGTCCACTTCCTCGGGTTTGAGGTTTCTGACGCCCTTGGCCGCATCGGAATCCGGGAACATCTTGTAGCCCTGATTGCGCACCGCATCCATGATTTCCGGTGTCACCGAGTCCGCGAACGAGGCGATCCGTCCGAACGCCGAGGCCACCCGCCGGGGCCGCTCGGTGATCGCCTTGGCGATCACCTCACCTGCCTCGTCCGGGGTCAGCGCCGGAAATTTCTGGTATAGCGTCGTCGGCGCGATCATCGGGGTACGCACCAGCGGCATGTGAATGGTGGTGAACCGCAGCCCCTCGTCGGACGTCTCGGCCTGGAACGCATCCGAGACGGTGTCCAACGCCGCCTTCGACGCGATGTACGCACCGAACCGTGGCACCTTTGTCTGCACCCCGATGGAGGAGATGTTGATGACATGTCCGAACTTGCGTTCCCGCATACCCGGCATGAAACCGAGGATGAGATGAAGGGGCGCAAAATAATTCAGCTGCATAGTGCGTTCGAAATCGTGGGGCCGATCGTAGGACAGCGCCAATGAGCGTCGGATCGACCGGCCGGCGTTGTTGATGAGGATGTCCACCTTGTGGTGTTCGGCCAGCACGTCCTTGACCATGCGGTCTATCGCGTCCATATCCGACAGGTCGCATGGGAATACGTGCGCGGTGCCACCGACCCCACGAACCTGGGTCGCCGTCTCCTGCAGCTTGTCCTCGGAGCGGGCGACCAGCAGAACTGTGCCCCCGGCGGCGCCGATCTGCAGCGCCGCTGCCTGGCCGATACCCGAGGAGCCTCCGGTGATCATGACGATCTTGTTGCGGACAGCCGACCGGAGGCTTCGGCTCGGCGTGACGAGCTTGGCGATGGCGTGCGGGGTCAGCTGACCGGTGGGTGTGGTCAGTGCTTTGTTGACCTTCGCGAACTGCTGCGATGCCATTGAACTGAGACGTTGCATGGGCTTCATGGAGACCTCCCGGTCGATACCCCGGACGCTAGTCCCGCCGGGACGATCTTGCGGGCGAAGTGATCGAACTAGTTCTGTAGCAGCTGGGCGCAGCGCAGCAGCCCGATATGGCTGTATGCCTGCGGGTGGTTGCCCAGCGAGCGCTCGGCCACGGGGTCGTACTCCTCGGAGAGCAGACCCGTGGGTCCGGTGGCCTTGACCAGCTGGTCGAACAGCAGTTCGGCCTGGGATCGCGCACCGATGAGCAGATAGGCCTCGACCAGCCACGCCGCACATAGGTGGAACCCGCCCTCTCCGCCGGGCAGTCCGTCGTCCCGATGGTAACGGTAAACTGTTGCACCGCTTCGTAATTCGGCCTCAGTCGCGATCACCGTAGCGGTGAACCGGGGGTCGGCGGGATCTATCAGTCCGGACAGTCCGATGTACAGGGTGGCGGCGTCCAGGTCGGTGCCGTCATAGGCGGCGGTGTAGGACTTGACCGACTCGTTCCAGCCCTTCTCGATGACCTCGGCGGCGATCTGGTCGCGCAGCGCGACCCAGGCGGGAGGAGTTTCACGCTGGAATTCTTCGCCGAGCTTCACCGCTCGGTCCACCGTCACCCAGCACATCACCTTGGAGTAGACGTGATGACGCGGATTGCCGCGAATCTCCCAGATGCCGTGGTCGGGTTCGTACCATCGACGTTCGACGGCAAGAACCATGTCGGACACTAGGTTCCAGTCGGCGTCGGTCAGCGGCTCGGTGTGTCCGAGACGCTTGCGCGCGTGGGTCAGGTCGTGGATCAGCTCCACCACCGGACCGAAGACATCCAGCTGCACTTGCGAATTGGCGGCGTTGCCGACACGAACCGGGCGGGACCCCGCGTACCCGGGTAGTGAGTCGATGACGGCTTCGGGCGGCAGCACCGTGCCTGCGAGTGTGTAGAGGGGGTGTAGACGATCGGGCCCGGGGAGATGCTCGAGCACCCGGTGCAGCCAGTTGAGCAGCCCTTCGGCCTCACGCAGGGATCCCAGCGCCACCAGCGCCGAGGCGGTCATCGACGCATCCCGCAGCCAGCAGTATCGGTAGTCCCAGTTGCGAATGCCGCCAATGTCTTCCGGTAGTGAGGTGGTGGCGGCCGCCAGGATCGCACCCGACTCGGCGTGCACCAAGCCACGCAGCGTCAGTGCTGAGCGCTTCATCAGACCGGGTTTGCGGTCTGGAAGGGTCAATGTCTGGGCCCAATCGCGCCAATACGATTCGGCCCGCTCTCGCAGCTCCGGCTCCGAAGTCGAGTTTTCGCCGAGATCCTCAGTACCGCAGCGCAGTTCGAGAATCACCGGGCCGTTGGCGGGGCTGATGGTTGCGGTCGCGGTCTGATCGTCCGCCCCGATTGTCCAGGTGACACCAGGGGCTCGCAGCACGATCGGATCGTTGGTGCCCAGCACCCGCAGGCCGTCTTCCTCGGCGACCAGCTGCACGGGGGTTTGGCCGAATTCAGGACGTGGGGCGAAGGCGATGACCGCATCGGCCTCGCCGGTGACCACCCGAATCAGATCGGTGCGTCCGGGGATCTCGTCTGGGGCCAGGTAATCGGTGAGTTGCAGGCTGGCCCAACGTGTTTCGACGGTCATTGTGCTGTCGATGTATTTTTGGCCGAGCGGCAGTGCGGACCGCGCGGGCCCAATCGTGAAGTGTCCGGCCTCATCCCCGCCGAGAAGGTGGGCGAAAACCGCCGCCGAATCGGGTTCCGGGTGACACATCCAGGTGACGCCGCCGGTGGGCGTCACGAGCGCGATGGTGCGTGAATTGGCGAGCATGGTGAGGCGCTCGATGGGCGTGGCGTGCCCGCCGAGCAGCCAGGTACGGCGCTCCTCAAGAATGAAAGCCAATGCGACACCCACCGATTCGGTGTCCGGGATGCGGTATCCGGCGAGCGTATCGCCGTCGCCCACCTTGATGCCCACATCCGGGCCGTGCAGCCGCGTGAACACCTTCTCATCGGTGACGTCGTCCCCGATGAACACCGCAGCCGTTGCACCCTCCTGATGCCGCAGGATGTCCAGGGCCTGCCCCTTGTCGGTGGGGATGACGGCGAACTCGAGAACCTTCTTGCCCTCGGTCACCTGTGCGCCCCAGCCGTTGGCCACCGAGAGCGCTTGCGTCAACGCAGCATCGCCGTCCTCTTCGGAGGCGTTGCGGACGTGCAGGGCCACGCTGGCGGGCTTCAGTTCGATCGCGACACCGCGGTACTCGGCGGCGATCGCCGACAACCGGTTCGTGATGGTCTTCAGCAGCGCCTTGGCGTCCCCGTCGATGGCGTGCACAAATCCGGCATCGAATTCGGAGCCGTGACTTCCGACCAGATGCACCTCGGCTGGCAGCCGTGACAGGGTGGCCAGATCGCGCAGCGCACGTCCGGAGATCAGCGCCGAGGTTGTCGATGGCAGCCCGGCCAATGCCCGAAGGGCCGTGGCCGATTCGGGATGCGGGCGCGCATCATCGGGATTGTTGACCAGTGGGGCGATGGTTCCGTCGTAATCCGAGGCCACCAGCAGCCGGGGGGTACGGGCAACCTCGGAAAGAGCCCGGCGCAGTTCGACGGGCAGATCTTGCGCACTCACCACGGGAGCCGAGTCTACGTCCGCTACCTGTCTGTGCCCGGTTGGCTAGGGGGCGGGAGACTCAACCAACCTGAAACGGCTACGTAATGCCGAGCAGCAGCCTGACGGTTCGGTCCAGACGGTGGCTCACATCGGTTGCCGACGCGCGCCGCGTCAACCAGGCAATCATGTTGGAGGTCCAGACATCTGAGATGACGCGGGCGATGTGGAATTGCCCCTCGGTCGGGTTGTCATCACCGGCCATCGCGCGGGCGAAGATGCCGTCCATCAGCCGGCCCACGTGATCAACCTCACCGGCGGCGGAGGCGTCGGCGAAGACCAGGGCGCGTGTCATCGCCTCGGTGAGCAGCGGGTTGCGCTGCATATTGCGGTTCAGCCGGGTGATCGCTGTGTGCAGGCGTTCGTATGGCGTACCGCCGCCGACGGTGTTGCGATCCGTTTTCGCGTCGATCTGTTCGAACTCGCGCTCCAGCGCGGACACCAAGAGGTGCACCTTGGAGGGGAAGTAGCGGTAGAGGGTGCCGACGGCGACATCGGCACGTTCGGCGACTGTGCGCATCTGCACCGCCTCGTACCCGCCCTTGGACGCGATGGCCAAGGTGGCGTCCAGGATGCGCTTGCGCCGCTCGCGCTGCGCGGTCGAACCGAGATCGTCATCGGACAGCGCGGAGACGGCGGTGGGCTGATTCGTCGCGTCGGTGTCGTCGCTGTCGGCGTGTGTGGCTTCCGATGCGCTAGGTGTCCGTGGCGTTGCCATTGCGTGCTGTGCTCCCTGTGCTCAATCCCGCGCGATCACGCGATCGTTTCAGCGCACGACTATACGGATGCCCGTCGGTTGTTTCAGGTCTCCCTCGCCCGCCGGTAGTGCTCTGTACAGCCTGAATGCGTTCCTACTACACTGAACCCAATCACGATATTAGAACACGTTCTAGTCTCGTGTACCCCGAAAAAACAGGAGGAAATGTGTCCGCGTCTTCTGGTCTTCGCGCAAGCGGCTCATCCGAAGTCCAGGAAGCCGCGCGAGACGCGGTCCGTCAGTGGGCCAAGAGCGCGGCTGTCATCGAGTCGGTCCGGAAGCTGGAATCCGAGCCTGCCGAGTGGGGTCCCGCATATGCCGGGCTCGCTGAACTGGGCATTTTCGGTGTCGCCGTGCCGGAGGCCGCCGGGGGCTCGGGAGCCGGATTTGACGACATGATCGCCATGGTCGACGAAGCCGCGGCGTCCTTGGTGCCGGGACCGGTTGCCACCAGTGCGTTGGCCGCGGTGGTGCTCGCATCCGACGGTACGTCGCGATCGGTCCCCGAATTGGTCGAAGCGCTGGCCGCCGGGGAGCGCACGGCGGGCCTGGCCCTCGCCGGGAGCCTGAGCGTCGCCGATGGGCTGGCCTCGGGCGTGTTGCCCGCGGTGTTGGGCGGCACCGCGGACGGAGTGCTCTTGGCTCCGGGACCCGACGGTTGGGTGCTGGTCGATTGTGTGGGTGCCGGTGTCGTGGTCGACGTCAAGAAGGCCACCGACTTCTCGCGCCCATGGGCTGCGGTCACCCTCGATGGCGCCGCGGCGCACCCGGTGAGTCTGCCCGCCGCCGTGGTCGCCGATCTGGCCACGGTGACGCTCGCGGCGGAAGCGGTAGGCGTGGCACGGTGGGCGCTTCAGACCGCCGTCGAATACGCCAAGGTTCGCGAGCAGTTCGGCAAGCAGATCGGTAGCTTCCAGGCCATCAAGCACATGTGCGCGGAAATGCTGTGCCGTGTTGAGCAGGCCGATGTTGCGGCGTGGGACGCCGCCGGGTGCGCGCGGGATGTCCTCGCGAGCAGCTCGACTAACAACGTTGATTCTGAGCAGCTTTCGCTTGCTGCCGCGGTGGCGGCGGCGGTGGCCGTCGATGCGGCCGCGGCCAACACCAAGGACTGCATCCAGATTCTCGGTGGTATCGGATTCACCTGGGAGCACGACGCGCACCTGTACTTGCGGCGGGCGTATGCCGTTCAGTCCTTCCTGGGTAAGCCCGCGGTATGGCGGCGCAGGGCTGCCGCGCTGACACTGGCCGGAACCCGCCGATCCCTGACCATCGACCTCGGCGAGGTGGAGGCCGAGCGTGCGCAGGTGGCCGCCACTGCCGCCGAAATTGCATCGGCACCCAAGGATGAGCACCAGGTTCGACTGGCCGAGACGGGCTTCCTGGCTCCGCACTGGCCCGCGCCGTACGGGCTGGGGGCGGGTGCCGCACAGCAGCTGCTCGTTGACCAGGAGCTGCACGCGGCCGGCGTCACCCGTCCCGATCTCGTCATCGGATGGTGGGCGGCGCCCACCATCCTTGAGCACGGAACTCCGGAGCAGATAGCACAATTCGTCGCACCCACGCTTCGGGGCGAGATCGAATGGTGCCAGCTGTTTTCCGAGCCCGGCGCCGGCAGCGACCTCGCGGCGTTGCGTACCAAGGCAACTCGGGTCGACGGCGGATGGAAGCTGGACGGGCAGAAGGTGTGGAACTCCAAGGCGCAGGTCGCCGACTGGGCGATCTGCCTGGCCCGCACCAATCCGGATGTTCCCAAGCACAAGGGCATCACCTACTTCTTGCTGGACATGAAGACCCCGGGGATCACCGTGCGGCCGCTGCGCGAGATCACCGGCGAGGAAATGTTCAACGAGGTCTTCCTGGATGGCGTGGTCATCCCGGACGAGAATGTGGTCGGCTCGGTCGACGACGGGTGGCGCCTTGCCCGCACCACGTTGGCCAACGAGCGGGTGGCGATGGCCGGCGGGGGTGCCCTCGACGAGGCAATGGAATCGCTGATTTCCTTGATCGGGGACACCGAACTGGATGCGGCGCAACTGGATACGCTGGGGTCATTCGTGTGCTCGGCGCAGGCGGGTGCGCTGCTGGATCTGCGTACCGCGCTACGTGCCATCGGAGGTCAGGACCCGGGCGCGACCTCAAGCGTGCGCAAGCTCGTCGGCGTGCGTCATCGTCAGGGGCTTTCGGAGCACATCCTCGACTACGTCGACGCCCACGGTGCGGTGGAGTCGCATGAGATGTGGCTGTTCATGCGAGACCGGTGCCTGTCGATAGCCGGAGGCACCACGCAGATCCTGCTCAGTGTGGCGGGGGAGCGGCTGCTCGGGCTACCGCGGTAGCCCTACCGAACGCCGCCCTACTGAACGCCGAGTGCGCACTGAGGAACACGTTTCTCGGGTACTGCCGTACCTGAGTGCGCGCTCGACGCAGGGAAGCTAGCTGAACCGCGCCACCGCGCAGGCATCGGGCGAAATCACGCTGCGCCCATCGATACTGGCCTCGACGTGACTGCACACGATGTAGTCGGCGTCGAGCTTGGGTTGCCCGGTCGCCCAGTCGGTGGGCTGGGTGGTGCCGGTGACCCGGAACCGGTCGGTGTCACCGCCGCCGAAGTAGACAGTGGTGAGCAGCCAAGTGCTCCCGCCGTTGTGCTCCACGGTGTTCGGGTTGTCACCCCACTGCACCCATAGGTAGTTCATCCGATCGGAGGTGCGTAGTTCAGTGGTCTGCTTGGCCCACAGGTCGCCGCCGAATCCCTCAATCCCGTTGGGAGTCCGCAGATTGAAACTTGCGGTGTAATAGCACTGCCGCTCGGCCTTGCGGCAGTCGGCGGTGGCGTGTACCTCGAGCTGGCGGCCCTCATCGACCGGCGTGCTGACGTCGGTGGTTTTGATCTCGGCCGCGGCGGAACCCGGAAGAACCAGGGAAGCAACCACCAGTGATGCGGCGGCCAGCGCCGGTTTCAGGGACTTCATGATGTACCGAATCGTATCGGCCCGGCCGGAGTGTGGCATCGAGATGTGTTTTCTGTATTTGGTGTTCACTCGTCGAAGGTGACGTTGACGTCGTCGGTCTCGGGAACCGCCTGGCACGCCAGGATGTACCCGTCGTCGATGTCATTCTGGGATAGCGCATCGTTGACGAGCATGCGGACCTTGCCGTCCTTGAGGATGCAGGCACATGTCATGCAGTGCCCCTCGCGGCAAGAGAACGGCGCGTCCAGCCCCTTGGCGAGCAGCACATCGAGCAGCACGGTGCTGCGCGGCCAATTGACCGTGTGTGTCTCGCCATCGAGCTCCACGGTGGCCATGGCGGGTGGCTCATCGTCTTCGGAGGGTTCGGCGAGGACCACCTCGGCGAACGGGTCGCTCTCCAGCGAGCGGAAGACTTCGGTGTGCACTCGGTCGTCCGGCATGCCGTTGCTCTTGAGCGCGGCCTCAGAGGCGTCCATGAACGGGCCGGGACCGCAGATGAAGGCCTCGTGCCCGGCGAAGGGCGCGGCCAGGGTGGCCAGTGACTGTTGCGAGGGCAGCCCCTGCACCGATTGGAGCCAGTGGATGACGGTCAGCCGGTCCGGGTGCTGCGCCACCAGGTCCCGCAGCGCCGCCCCGAAGATCACCGACTGTTCGTCACGGTTGGCGTAGAGGAGCACCACCTTGCCGCTGCCCTGCGAGAGCGCGGATTTACAGATCGCCATCATCGGGGTGATTCCACTGCCGCCGGCAACAAGGAGGAGATCTCGGCTCAGGTCTCGGGGGACAAAAACCCCGGAGGGTGCCAGGACATGCATGTGCATACCGGCGTGCGCGTTATCGCAGATCCAATTGGACCCGTAGCCATCGACGGTGCGCTTGACCGTGACCGTCAACCGGTCATCGATATGGGGTGAGCTGGACAGCGAGTAACAGCGCGCCACCGATCCCGTGCGGTCGGATGGAATGCGCAGCGTGAGGTACTGGCCGGGTGCGTACGCGAACTTATCGGCCGCATCTTCGGGAATGTCGAAGACCAGGGACCTGGAGTCTTCGGTCTCGGCGATTACCTCGGCGATCCGTACCTCGAGGACGTGCTTCCCCAGCGGAACGTCCGTCACGTGATTTCCTCCGTCGTTGACTTCTTCTGGCCAAGCCCAACTAGAACCGAACTAGAACAGGTTACAGAATTGACCTTTGGCCCTACAACACCGTTGTCGCTTCGTTCCAGATGAGCCTGCCTTCCCGGGGTGGGAGAGGCGATGTCGACACAGATCGAAACGTGTTCTAGTCTCAGCAGGGAACACGCGCTGTCACCGAGGGTGGGCAGCGGGTGTTGCGAACTACTAGCCCTAGTTTGTGCCGACTGATGCTAACTACAGCAGTGGAGGAAATGCAGTGACGACGACCGAACAGCGGGACGAGATTCAGGCGGTTCTCGCAGGAATTGACGACCTGCTGCCGATCCTGCGCAAGCGCGCGCAGGAGACCGAGGACCTGCGGCGTCTTCCCGACGCTACGGTCGCCGATTTGCAGGAGATTGGCTTCTTCAAGCTGCTGCAGCCTTCGCAGTGGGGTGGATTCGAGACCGCTCCGACCGTCTTCTACGAGGCGGTCCGCCGCCTGGGCAGTGCCTGCGGCTCGACCGGTTGGGTCTCCTCGATCATCGGCGTGCACAACTGGCATCTGGCTCTGTTCGACCAGAAGGCTCAGGACGAGGTCTGGGGCGAGGACACCAACGTGCGGGTGTCCTCCTCGTATGCGCCCATGGGTGCCGGTGTCGTCGTCGACGGTGGGTATCTGGTCAGTGGTTCCTGGAACTGGTCATCGGGCTGTGACCACGCCACCTGGGCGTTCCTCGGTGGGCCCGTCATCAAGGACGGCCGTCCGGTCGACTTCGGCAGCTTCCTGATTCCGCGTACCGAGTACCGCATCGACGACGTATGGAACGTCGTCGGTCTGCGCGGCACCGGCAGCAACACCGTCGTGGTCAAGGAAGTGTTCGTGCCGACGCACCGCTTCCTGTCGTACAAGAAGATGAACGACCAGACCGCCGGTGGGTACGAGACCAACACCGCGCCGGTGTACAAGATGCCCTGGGGCACCATGCATCCCACCACCATCACCGCGCCCATCATGGGTATGGCCTACGGTGCGTACGACGCTCATGTCGAGGCCCAGGGTAAGCGGGTTCGTGCCGCCTACGCCGGTGAGAAGGCCAAGGATGACCCGTTCACCAAGGTGCGGGTGGCCGAGGCCGCCAGTGACATTGACGCCGGGTGGCGTCAGCTGATCGGGAACGTGGGCGACGAGTTCGCACTCATCTCGGCGGGCCAGGAGGTTCCGTTCGAACTCCGTGCCGCGGCACGCCGCGACCAGGTACGCGCCACCGGCCGCGCCATCGCCTCGATTGACCTGCTGTTCGAGAACTCGGGAGCCACTGCGCTGTCGAATGACGCACCGGTGCAGCGGTTCTGGCGTGACGCGCACGCCGGACGCGTGCACGCGGCCAATGACGCCGAGCGGGCTTACCAGATCTGGGGTAACCACGCCTTCGAGCTGCCCGCCACCGACACGATGGTTTAGGAGGGCATCAACACGATGAGCCTTATCAAGGCACTCGGGTACATGCGGATCGAGGCCACCGACATGGGGGCCTGGCGCGAATTCGGAACCAAGGTGCTGGGCATGATGGAAGGCACCGGCGACAACCCCGCCGCGCTCTATCTCCGGATGGACGATGTCGCGGCTCGTCTGGTGATCGTGCCGGGCGACAACGACCGGTTACTGGCCTCGGGCTGGGAGGTCGCCGACGCCCCGGCGTTGCAGGCAGTGCGGGACCGCCTGGACAATGCGGGTGTTGAGTACGTCGAGGGCACCAAGGTCGAGGCTTCCGACCGTAAGGTCGAGGGGCTGATCAGGTTCCAGGATCCGTCCGGAAACGTGCTGGAGTTGTTCCACGGAGCGCAGTACCTTGGCCGCAGGTTCGTCAGCCCATACGGCCACAAGTTCGTCACAGCCGAGCAGGGTCTGGGGCATGTGGTACTCACCTGTACTGATGACGCTGCGGCACAGGCGTTTTACCAGGATGTGCTCGGTTTCCGGCTGCGCGACTCGATGCGGCTACCCCCGCAGCTCGTCGGCCGTCCGGCCGACGGTGACCCGGTATGGCTGCGTTTCTACGGCTGCAACCCGCGCCATCACGCGCTGGCGTTCATGCCGATGCCCAACCCGACCGGAATCGTGCACCTGATGGTCGAAGTGGAGAATTCCGACGATGTCGGTCTCTGCTTGGACCGCGCGAATCGGAGAAAGGTCAAGATGTCGGCCACTCTGGGTCGGCATATCAATGACAAGATGCTGTCCTTCTACATGAAGACTCCCGGTGGGTTCGATATGGAATTCGGTTGCGAGGGTTCTGAAGTCGATGACGAGAGCTGGATCGCGCGCGAGAGCGTTGGTATCAGCCTGTGGGGTCACGATTTCAGCGTTGGGTTCAAGTAGAGATGCACACATCGCAGATCGACCCCAGGGCATTCCGGAATGTGCTGGGGCAGTTCTGTACCGGCGTCACCATCATCACCACGACGCATGAGGACGCACCGGTGGGCTTTGCCTGCCAGTCGTTCGCGGCGCTGTCGCTGGAGCCGCCGCTGGTGCTGTTCTGTCCCACCAAACAGTCGCGGTCTTGGGCGGCCATCGAGGCCTCTGGGAAGTTCTGTGTGAACGTCCTCGCCGAGGACCAGCGCGAGGTTTCCGCGCGCTTCGGTTCCCGAGAGCCCGACAAGTTCGCCGGAATCGACTGGCGTCCATCGCGTCTCGGTTCGCCGGTCATCAACGGGTCGCTGGCGCATATCGACTGCGAGGTCGCCCAAGTGCATGACGGTGGCGATCACTGGGTGGTGTTCGGGTCGGTTAGCGAGCTCAGTGAAGTTCCTGCGATTCCCACCGCTTCCCGGCCGCTGCTGTTCTATCGCGGGCAGTACACGGGTATCGAGCCGGATAAGACCACGCCCGCCGATTGGCGCAACGACTTGGAGGCGTTCCTCACCGCCACCACCGAGGACACCTGGCTCTAGCTCTTTCTTTCGCCGAGCGTGGGGCGTAGTGCACTGCTTGGGCGAAATTGCGGGCCCCAGCCCCCACTCTCGGCGTTGGTGTGATCTGCGGTTCCCATGCGGGCCTGGCCAATCCGGCGTAATCTCACAGATCCAGGTGGTACCTCGGTGAGGGCGGGTGATGGCGTCATACGAGTATCGGTGCGCGAGCTGCGGCGATAGTGCGCGTAGTTTTCCGATGTCCACTGCCCCAGATGCGGTGCCGTGCGCCCGCTGCGCTGGGTCGGCACGGCGGGTCTACGGTATCGCCGGAGTGAGCCGCGGTTCTTCGGCGCGTATGCGCCTACTCGATGCCACTCACCGCAGCGCCAGTGAACCGCCTGTGGTTTCCGCACCGCCGCCGTCGGCGCGCCGTGCGGCACCGATCACATCAAATCCGTTGCATCGCAAGCTGCCTCGCCCATAACCGGAAGGACCTCCATGCCCCAGGTGTTGTTCCCGCTGGATTCGAGCAAGAAGTTCACCGAGCAACAGATCGTGGGGCACAACCGGTGGCACCCGGATATCCCGCCCGCAGCTGTTGTGAAGCCGGGTACGTCGTTCCGTGTGCATTGCCGCGAATGGTTTGACGGCGCGATTCATAACGACGACTCTGCCGATGACATCCGCGATGCTCCGCTCACCACGGTGCACGCATTGTCGGGACCGTTCTCGGTAGAGGGAGCGCAGCCGGGCGATCTGCTGATCGTCGACATCTTGGACGTGGGTCCCATCCCGCAGGAGGACTCCGGACCGCTGGCCGGGCAGGGGTGGGGCTACACGGGAATCTTCCCCACCGTCAATGGTGGCGGGTTTCTCACCGAACAGTTCCCCGATGCATACAAGGCGATCTGGGACTTCTCGGGGCAGACCGCGACATCGCGGCATATCCCGCACGTCAGCTTCACGGGGATTGTGCATCCCGGGCTGATGGGTACGGCACCGTCCGCAGAACTGTTGGCACGATGGAATGCCCGTGAGGGTGCGCTGATCGCTACCGATCCGCACCGTGTTCCCGCCCTGGCGCTTCCGCCGGAACCCAGGGATGCGGTACTGGGGACGCTCGCGGGGGAATCCTTCGAGCGGGCAGCGGCGGAGGCGGCCAGAACGGCGCCGCCCCGAGAGAACGGCGGCAACCAGGACATCAAGAACCTGACCAAGGGCAGCAGAGTGTTCTATCCGGTGTTCGTGCCGGGCGGAAAGCTGTCGGTGGGCGACCTGCACTTCTCCCAGGGGGACGGCGAGATCACCTTCTGTGGCGCCATCGAGATGGGTGGCTTTATCGACCTACACGTCGATGTACTCAAGGGTGGAATGGATACCTATGGGGTATCGGAGAACGCGATCTTCATGCCGGGCAACACCGATCCGCAGTACTCCCAATGGTTGGCGTTCTCGGGGACCTCGGTCACCCTCGACGGCGAGCAGCGGTACCTGGATTCGCATCTGGCATACCAGCGTGCCTGCCTGCACGCCATCGACTACCTGACCAAGTTCGGCTACAGCCCGGAGCAGGCCTATCTGTTGCTGGGTGCTGCGCCTATCGAGGGGCGGCTATCGGGTGTGGTCGATATCCCGAATTCCTGTGCCACGGTGTACATTCCGACGGCGATTTTCGACTTCCCGATGACACCCTCGGCCGCCGGTCCGCTACAGATCGATCCAGGACCGGGGGCGCCACGTTCGGTTGCGCGCTGAGGGCGGCTACCGGGGTTCCTGCTGGGTGGCGCAGTGGATGCCACCGCCCCCTGCGGCAATCCCGTCGATATCCAGCTGCACCACCCGGTGGCCCGGGAAGACCCTCTCCAAGGTGGATTTTGCTGCCGCGTCTGCCTCTGGATCCCCGAACTGCGGTGCGATGACCCCGCCGTTACACACATAGAAGTTGATGTATCCCGCTGCAAAGTCCTCTGATTCGAACTCGTCACGTCCCTGTTCGGGTGCTTCGAGCACTTCCACGCGCAGTGGGCGGCCGGCGGCGTCCGTCTCCTTGCCGAGGATGTCGAGATGCTGGCGCGTCACGTCGTAGTCGAATGACTCGGGGTCGTTGTCCAATCCGGCGACGACTACGCCCGGTCCGGCGAAGCGCGCGTAGAAGTCGGTGTGCCCGTCGGTGATATCCATCCCTGCGATTCCGGGCAGCCAGATGATCTTCTGCACACCGAGTAAGCGTTGCAGTTCCGTCGCGACATCCTTCTTGGTGCGCCCCCGGTTGCGGTTGTTGTTGAGGACGCAGCTTTCCGTGATGATCGCCGTCCCCCCGCCGTCGACCTCGATGCCGCCGCCCTCCAGCACGAGATTCGTGTGAACAACGGGAACACCGGCGAGCTTGGCCACCTCAGCGGCCACCTTGGCATCGGATGTATGTTTTTGTTTGTTGCCCCAGCCGTTGAAGTTGAAATCAACAGCGGCCCTGCCAGTCTCGTTGCTGACGAACACCGGGCCGGTATCACGTATCCACAGGTCGTCCAGGGGCGCGGGCACCAACTCGACATTCGGGCCCGCCAACCGGCGGGCGAGCTCGGTCTCGTGTGGACGCACCAGCATCGACACCGGCTCGAACTGCGCAATAGCCTGGGCGATCGCGGCGAGATTCTGTTGCACTTGCCGCGTCAGTCGTCGGCCCCAGATCTCATCACTCGCGCCGAATGCCATCCAGGTCCGCCGGTGCGGTTCACCCTCATCGGGCATGCGCCACGGGCCGCCTTCGCTCACCTCGCCATTATCGTCACCCTCATCTGCGCAGGAAGTCAGCGCGAGGCTTGCGGCCACCGCCGTTCCGAGCTGGAGTAGTCGTCGTCGGCGCATGAACCGATTGTGCCAAGTCATGCCGCAATGTGCGGCACAGCCGCGATGAGCCCGTCTGGATCGGTGACGCTGAGCAGTAGTTGGCGAATGGTGCCGGCGGTCCACGGTGCGTTCTTCGGTTTCATAGGCGTGAAGCGGATTTCGACGATGCCATCTCGTGAGCCATTGACCAGCCAGCCGTCCCCGGAGGCATGAACACCCCACGCCATAGGCCTCTCCGGGACGTGCTTGGCGGAAGTGATTGACGTGAGCGGGATCTGGATGGAAAAGGCCCATCCGTTCTTGACGGTCAGCATCCCGTCGGCAACCCGGATGACAGTGCGGTTGGGGCCTAGCCACAGTGCCGTGGCAAGCGGTAGGTACCAGCGGTCATAGCGCAGCGCGAAGTCTGTGGATGACAGTGCCATACCGCCACGATACTCGAATCAGCAAATATCGAACCATGCTCTTCGGTGAGGTTGTCAGTCCTCCCCGGGCCGATTGAGCTATTGGGCCATACCAGATTTCGTGACTCAACTGTTTCTGTGATGTGGCTGTGGATTTCGACTCAGCGTTGGTACTAATCAAGATCACATACGCATCGCGTGAGTTCTTCCGAACGAAGGGATCCGATTGTGACCAAGATGAGTACGAAACTATTGGCCGAATTCTTCGGCACTTTCTGGCTGGTTTTCGGCGGTTGTGGCAGCGCGATTTTCGCGGCCAAGAATGTCGCCGATGCCGGTGAGGGCAACACGGGCGCGATTCAGTTGGGGATCGGCTTCCTGGGCGTGGCCCTGGCTTTCGGATTGACTGTCGTGACAATGGCTTACGCCGTTGGTCACATTTCGGGTGGGCACTTCAACCCGGCGGTCACGTTGGGCGCGGTGATCAGTGGTCGGCTTCCGGCCAAGGAACTGCCGGGCTACTGGGTGGCGCAGGTGGTCGGTGGACTCGTGGCGGGTACCGCTTTGTGGTTTATCGCCAGAGGCAAGCCCGGCTTCGAGGCCACCGGCAATATGGCGGCCAACGGGTATGGCGAGCATTCGCCCGACCATTACTCACTTGCGGCGGTTGTGGTGGCCGAGATCGTGCTGACCGCTATCTTCCTCATGGTGATCCTCGGCGCCACCGACGATCGTGCCCCAAAGGGTTTTGGTCCGCTCGCAATTGGTTTGTGCCTCACACTGATTCATCTCATCTCGATCCCCATTAGTAACACCTCGGTGAATCCTGCGCGCTCGACCGGTGTCGCCTTCTTCAACGGTGGTGCCGCGCCGGGGCAGCTGTGGGTGTTCTGGCTGGCGCCCTTGATTGGTGGCTTGGTCGGCGGAGTGCTCTACCCGTTGTTATTCGAGAGCGGGAAGTTTGCACCTGCGGGAGGTGCCGACAAGCGTTGATCGTGCCGCGCCGAACAGGTCAGGTGTACCAGCGCCTGGCGTGTTCGGCGTGCGTCGGCAGGTAGGCGCCGGGACCGAAGTGTTTGTCGTAGAAGTCCAGGTCGATGTTCTGTGCCTGCAGATACATGAGGACGTGCACGGTGGGAACGGTGCCGGGAATCTTCCCGAAGGTGTCGTATACGTACGAGGCCTGGACCGTCACGATCTCCTGGATCGCCTCGGCAGGCAGGGCGGCCGATCGCACCTTGCGTGAATCCACCCAGGCGCCCGGGGTGTCCGGATGGAAGGGGCCGCTGGGGCCATACTTGCGCTCGATGTACTTCTCCACGCCGGCCGCGACCGTCGGCACGTGTGGCGGGCTGAGGGTTTCGAAGAATCCGGACAGACCGGTGGCGTTCGGGAATGGCCAGCGATCGTCGTTGTCCGAATGGAACCCGATACCGGGGGCGCGCGGGTCACCGGAGCCGCCGAGCACCGACAGCCGGTCGAGCCCGTCGAACATCCAGCCGCCAAGTCCGAGCGCTTGGAGCAGCAGCACCCCGTTGTGCGTGGCGGTGGCGAGTTCGGCACTGGCCTCGGTGAGTGTGTACTGCTCGACGAAGGACAGCGGAATCGGATCATCGTAATTCCTTAGACCGCTGAACTTTTCAGTGCCGGGGATGCTCCGGTTGTTGATGTCGTCGTAGACGAGGTAGCCGTTGGCGGCGAAGAAGGACAGGTTGGCAATCAGGTGCTCGGCTAGATCGGCCACCGGGAAGGCAAGCAGGCTGCCCGGGTGGTTGCCGATCCAGGTGTTGTGCCCCTCCATATAGGGCTCTTCCCGTGGCAGCTCCAGGCGCTTATCGGAGATCCGCACATACGAGTCGGCGGTGTGGGTGATCCAGTCCTCGATGGTGTCGAAGTCCTGTGGCGGTTCGTCGCGGGTGGGCAGCAGGTAGATCCCGGTGTCGTCGGTGAAGAAGAGCTGACTGGTGTGGAAGCCTGCTGCCGACGGGAAAGCGCGGCCGGTTGCGCTGCCGGAGTAGTTCGGGAACGCGGGGGCGTATCCGGGGTGATGCGTGATGCCGTAGTGCCACCCTGTCACGCCTCCGACCACTGAAAGGATCAGTGCCCGTTCGACTTCCGATATCGGGGTAATGGGATGCCTACTGGTGAAAGCGAGTGGACCGTCGGGGATGCGTCCGCCGAGTGGGAAGCGTCGCGACCGGCGTCCGGTGATTGCCGCCAGCAGCGGGAACTGGGTGGCCTGCGTCAGGGCTTCGCGTTCGCGGTCGGATATCTGCAGCGATGAGCCGCTTGGGCGAAGAGCATCAGCTGGGGCCATGGATCAAGCCGACCACTGAGTGGTTGCGGGGTCAACCTTTTGGCTTGTCCCCTTTCAAAATATGGCACGAAGGGGGGCTTGCGGCAAGCCCCCCAACGCGGCGCACAATCCTGCGACCACGAATTTCGACTGATAGGACCTGGTATGACGATGCCGAACTTTTTCGAGGCGCACGAGTCGGGTGCGTACTTCCATGGCACCAAGGCCGACCTTGAGATAGGCGATCTGCTGATGCCCGGGCATCTGTCGAACTACGAGGAGGACCGCATCATGAACCACGTCTACGTGACGAAGACATTGATTGGCGCGGGGTTGGCGGCCGAGATGGCCAAAGGTGAGGGCAGAGGCCATGTCTACATTGTGGAACCGGAGGGCACCCTCGAAGATGACCCGAACGTGACGGACAAGAAGTTCCCTGGGAATCCGACCCATTCTTACCGCACCCGGGAACCCGTGCGTATCGTCGGCGAGGTCGCGGACTGGGTGGGGCCCCCGCCCGAATTCATGGAAACCTTCCGGGCAGGGCTGGCTGATCTTCAGCGCAAGGGAAACGCCGTCATCTATGACTAAAACACGACTAGATACGGCTACGCCGTGCGCCGCACCTTCAGCGCCTCGGTGATCAACGGAACCTGAAACGGCAACCGCGCGATGGCCCCGATGCGAAGCGGCCATGGCTTGTCCCACCACTGCCGCACCATGTTGATGTTCGCGGGGAAGACGGCGAGGAAGAGCAGCGCCGCGATGGTGCCGCCCAATCGTCGCGTGCGTGGTTCCAGTAGCAGTGCACCGGTGCCCAGTTCGGCGACTCCCGAGGCATAGGTGTACAGCCGGGCATCGCCGGGTAGTCCCGCCGGGACGATAGCGTCAAACGGTTTCGGCGCGAGAAAGTGCAGCGTTCCGACGCCGAGGAGGATGGTGGCCAGCCGGTAGGCGGGCCAAGGACTGGCTTTGGTCTCCATGACGAGAGTCTAGGCCGACGGTCTACAGCCCGGCCGCGGTCTCCAGGCTCGGCAGCAGTTCACGCGGAGTGCCGAGCAGCAGTGCGCTGCCATGCGCGCGCTTGAAGTAGAGGTGCGCGTCATGCTCCCAGGTGATGGCGATACCGCCGTGCAACTGGATGGAATCGCCGGCCACCGCCGAAAGAGCTTCGCTGGCCTTGATTCTAGCCACCGTCGCGGCCTCGGGCGTGAGATCCTCGATGGCCTGGTAGACGGTGGCGCGTGCGGATTCCACCAGTACGTACAGATCTGCCATCCGGTGCTTGAGGGCCTGGAAGCTGCCGATTGCGCGTCCGAACTGCACCCGTGTCTTGGTGTACTCGACGGTGAGTTCAAGCGCGCGTGCCGCAGCGCCCACCTGCTCGGCGGCCAGCAGTAGCCCCGCCTTGTCGATCAGACCCGGCGCATTCCCGATGGGCTCGCTTCCGGTCACCTCAACCGCGGCCAGCCTGCGGGTGGGATCCAAGGTGGCGAGCGGGGTGGGCACAAAGTCCGTCGCCAGGTAGGTCTGGTCACCGTCCAGCGTGAGCACCACGTCGGCAATATCGCCGTTGACGACATAAGCCGGATCGAAGGCCACCGCACCGACCGATTCACCCGATGCCAGCGATTCCAGTAGTTCACCCTGATATCCGGCGTCGAGGAGGGCGAGCTCGGCCCACAGCGTACCCATCAGTGGGCTGGGTACCAGCCCGCGGCCGAGCTCCTCCACCACCACGGCCGCGTCGGCGAGTTCGCCTCCGGCACCGCCCAATTCCTCGGGAACCAAGAGCACTGCCGCGCCGACCTGTTCACACAGGATGGTCCACAGCTTCTCGTCGTAGCCGCGTTCGGATTCCATTGCGGCGCGGACGGCGGCCGAGTCTGCCCGTTTGGTGACCAGGGAGCGAGCGGTGTCGCGGAGCATCTGCCGCTCGGAACTCATGACTGTGCCTTTCGCTCTTCGCGCAAGCTGGGGGTACCTCCCGCGTGCGGGGGCCTCATCGCAGGCTCCCGAGGACTCGTTCGCGATGCCATTCGGATGTGCCCCAGGCCGAGGTCAGGGCCCGCACCTTCAGGATCCACAGCGACAGGTCGTATTCAGCGGTGAAGCCGATGGCCCCATGCGTCTGCAAGGAGGACCGTGCGGCCAGGTAGGCAGCCTTACCGGCGGCGACCTTGGCGGCGCTCACATCGCGTGCCGCGGTGGGAGATTCGTCGGCTAGGGATAGCGCCGCGCCGTACACCAACGGGCGGGCCAGCTCCAGCGCGATATGCACATCGGCCAGTTTGTGTTTGACGGCCTGGTAGGAGCCGATCGGCCGGCCGAACTGGGAACGCTGCTTGGCGTACTCCACCGCGCGGTCCAGCAGCGCCTGCCCGGCACCGATCAGCTGTGCCGAAATCGCAAGCACACCAAAGTCGATGGCGCGGCTGGTGTCGAGGGAAACACCGCCGTCCGTCGGTGTCACATCGAACACTCGACGGGTCGCGTCGATCGACTCGTGCTGTGCACTGGCGTGCGCCTCGCGGACCCCGATGTCATCGGCGATGAGCACCAGCCCGGCGACATCCGCGTCGAGAGCGCGCGGCGTGATGGGGGGCGCGGCGACCGTGACGATCAGTTCTCCGGAGGCGAGTTGTGCAGACCGTTCGGCTCCGTCTTCGAGGCCGGCGAGCAGCACCGGTGCCACCGCGAGCGATTCGACGACCGGCCCGGGCACTGCCCACTTGCCCAAACCCTCGAGTGCGACAACCAGATCAACGGGGTGTGCTTCGATGCCGTCGTATTTCTCGGAAACCGCCAGGGCGGTGACGCCGAGCTCGGCGAGGGTCGACCACACGGCCAGACCGGGTTCGTGGTTACCTGCCGCCCACGCACGTGCCGCGGCAGGAACATCGGCTGCACCCAGGGCGGCATCGATACTCGCGGCGAAGTCGCGCTGCTGTGTGTCCAGGTCGAACTTCACTTGGCACCTCCCGTGCGGGCGCTCTCCTTGGGCAGGCCCAGGATGCGCTCGGCGATGATGTTCCGCTGGATCTCGTTGGTACCGGCGTAGATCGGGCCACCGAGGGAGAACAGGTACCCTGCTGTCCAGTCCGAGTCACCGGGCTCGGCCAACTCGCCATCGGCGCCGCGCAGGTCGATCGCGGTCTCGTGCAGGGCGACATCCAGCTCGGACCAGAACACTTTGGTGATCGATGATTCGGCACCCAGCTCACCGCCGCCGGATAGTCGGGTCACGGTGCCGAAGGTGTGCAACCGGTAGGCCTGCGCCGCGATCCACGCGTCGGCGACACGTTCGCTGGCGAATCCATTGTTGGGGTTGGATTTCCAGAGGTCCACCAGCCGGTCGGCGGTGGCCAGGAATCGGCCCGGGCTGCGCAGCGACATACCGCGCTCATTGCTCGACGTACTCATCGCGACGCGCCAGCCGTCGTGTTCCGCACCGATGACGTCCTGGTCGGGAACGAACACGTCGTCCAGGAAAATCTCCGCGAAACCGGCGTCGCCGTCGAGCTGCGGGATGGGGCGGACGGTGACGCCCTCGGCCTTGAGATCGAACATGAAGTAGGTGAGTCCCTGGTGGCGCTGTGACTCCGGGTCGGAGCGCCATAGCCCGAACCCCCTGTCGGCGAACGGTGCTCGTGAGCTCCAGATCTTTTGCCCGGATAGGCGCCAGCCGCCGTCCACCTTGCGGGCGGGGGAGCGCAGCGAGGCCAGGTCGCTACCGGACTCCGGCTCCGACCATGCCTGCGCCCATATCTCCTCTCCGTTGGCCATCTTCGGGAGAATGCGATCCAGCTGTTCCTTGCTGCCGTGCGCGAAGAGTGTCGGCCCCAGCAGGAACATGCCGTTCTGACTGATCCGAGCCGGGGCGCCCGCCTTGAAGTACTCCTCCTCGAAGATCACCCACTGCAGCAGGGTGACATCGCGGCCACCGTATTCCTTGGGCCAGGACACCGCCGAGAATCCCGCGTCGTACAGGATGCGCTCCCACTGGCGGTGGGCCACGGCACCTTCCGGCGAGTCATAGGAGGGCAGCGGCGGATTCGGGACGTTGGCCGTGAGGAAATCGCGCACCTCCGCCCGGAACGCCTCGGTCTCGTCGCCAAGAAGTAGATCCACTAGCTGCTCTCCTGTTGGTGCATGGCCCGCAGGGTGGGTTTAACCACCTTGCCGCCCAGGTTGCGGGGAAGCTCGTCGAGGAACTCGACGAACCGGGGCTTCTTGAAGTTCGCCACATGCTTTGCGCTGTAATCGATTACGGACTGAACGTCGAGTGTCGCGCCGGGCCTGCGAACGATGTAGGCCTTGCCGACCTCACCGAGCCGTTCATCGGCAACCCCGATCACGGCGGCGTCTGCCACACCATCGAGCCGCATCAGCACCTGCTCGATCTCGGCGGGATACACGTTGAACCCGCCGCAGATGTACATGTCCTTGAGCCGATCGGTGATGGTGAGGTTTCCGCGCTCGTCGAGCTTGCCGATATCGCCGGTGTGCAGCCAACCGTCGGAATCAATGCTCTCGGCGGTGGCCTTCGGATCGTCGAGGTAGCCCTTCATGACGTTCGCGCTGCGCAGCAGCACCTCGCCCTCGTCGCCGGGTTTCTCGGCGCCGTCGATTCGCAGTTCGTACCCGGTCATCGCGCGTCCACAGGTGGTGGCGACGGTGACGGCGTCGTCGTCGGAACGGCAGATGGTGGCGAAACCCTGTGTCTCGGTGAGGCCGTACGCGGTGAGTACCAGGTCGAAGTCCAGCTCCGACTGCATGCGTTCGATGAGCACGACAGGAACGACGGCCGCGCCCGTGACGGAATACCGCAGCGAGGTCAGGTCGTAGTTCTTGCGCGCGGGATGGTCGAGCAGCATCTGGAAGATGGTGGGTGCGCCGGGCAGCACGGTGATCTTGTGCTCCTGGACCGCTGCCATCGCCTTTTCAGGGTCGAAGGTCAGCTGTGGCATGAGTGCCGCGCCGGTCTGCAGGCAGGCCAGGATGCCCGCCTTGTATCCGAAATTGTGGAAGAACGGATTGACGCACAGATAGCGGTCATTTTCGGTGAACTCGCCGTAGGTGGCCCAGGCCAGGGAGGCCGCCAGCGGTTGACGGTGCATGCACAGCACGCCCTTGCTACGCCCGGTGGTGCCGGAGGTGAAGAGGATGTCGCTGATGTCCTCGGAACTCACTGCCGCCTTGCGCTGGTCGATGTTCTCATCGCTCACGGGCTCTCCACCGGCGACGAATTCGTCCCAATTGGATTCATCGCCGGCCTCCACGGCGACCCGCACGATGTGTCGCAGATCCGGCAGCGCCGCGGCGTCGAGGGTCTGGATGCGGTCTGCGCCAAGGAACGTCCCGACCGATATCAGCACCGGCGCCTTGCTGCGCTGCAGGATGTCGGTCGCCTCGTCCGCCGTGTAGCGGGTGTTCATTGGGACGACGGCGGCCCCGGCGTACTGCGCGCCCAGGCAGGCGACGGGCCAGTGCCAGGAGTTGGGGGACCAGATGGCCACCCGATCGCCGTGTTCCACGCCGACTGCGATCAGGGCCGCGGCGAAGCGCCGGGCGCGGGTACGCAGCTCGGTGAAGGACAGCCAGGAACCGTCGGATGATCCGTTTGTGGGAAGACCGTCAGGCCCCACATATAGGGCGTCACGGTCTCCGAAACGTATGGCTGCCTGGTCCAACGCGGCCGGAATGGTGAGTTCGGGTGTCTGCATAGACCGTCCGTCCACTCTCCTCTAACAAAGCAAGTGCTTGGTAGGTTAGCCTACTGGAGTGGTTGAGTTCCAGGTGCCTGACGAGGCACCCCTGTCGGAGATGTCCGATGACCAGGTGCGCGCCGAGATCCGGGCCTGGTTGGCCGAGAACCTCGTGGGCGAGTTCGCGGAGCTAAAGGGGCTGGGTGGCCCCGGCAGCGAGCACGAGGCTTTCGAAGAACGGCTCGCCTGGAACCGACACCTTGCCGCCGCGGGCTGGACCTGCCTGGGCTGGCCCGTCGAGCACGGTGGTCGTGGGGCAACCGTGAGCCAGCGCGTCATCTTCTATGAGGAGTACGCGCGGGCCGAGGCGCCACACAAGGTGAATCACTTGGGTGAGGAGCTGCTGGGGCCGACGCTCATCGCCTTCGGCACTCCGGAACAGCAGCAGCGCTTCCTTCCGACCATTCGCGACGTCACCGAGCTGTGGTGTCAGGGGTATTCGGAGCCCGGCGCGGGCTCGGACCTGGCGAACGTATCCACCACGGCCGTGTTGGACGGCGATGAGTGGGTGATCAACGGCCAGAAGGTGTGGACCTCCCTGGCATTGCAGTCCCAGTGGTGCTTTGTGATCGCCCGCACCGAGTCGGGGTCCTCGCGCCACAAGGGCCTGTCGTATCTGCTTGTGCCTCTTGATCAGCCGGGTGTCGAGATTCGGCCGATCATCCAGCTGACCGGCACCTCGGAGTTCAACGAGGTGTTCTTCGACAACGCGCGCACCGCCGCGGACCTGGTGGTCGGCGAGCCCGGTGATGGCTGGCGGGTTGCCATGGGCACCCTGACCTTCGAGCGCGGCGTTTCGACGCTGGGTAACCAGATCGTCTATGCGCGTGAACTTTCCAGGCTATCCGAGCTGGCACGCGCAAACGGTACGGCGGACGATCCGGCCATACGTGAGCGCCTGGCCCAGGCCTATGTCGGGCTGCGCACCATGCGCTCCTACGCGATGGCCACCATGGACGAGGAACGCCCCGGCCAAGACAACGTGTCAAAGCTGTTGTGGGCCAACTGGCATCGCGATCTTGGCGAGCTGGCCATGGAGATCATCGGCAAATCGACCCTGCTGACAGACAAGGGCGAGATGGACGAATGGCAGCGGCTGTTCTTGTTCTCGCGGGCCGACACCATCTACGGCGGGTCCAACGAGATTCAACGCAACATCATCTCCGAGCGCGTGCTCGGACTACCCCGAGAGGCGCGCTAAGTGAGCTTGTCCCAGGCACCGAAAGAGATTGATGGACACGGTCTTCTGAAGGGCAAGGCCGTCGTCGTGACCGCGGCTGCGGGGACCGGTATCGGCTCGTCGACCGCCCGTCGCGCGCTGGCCGAGGGTGCCGACGTCGTCGTCTCCGATTATCACGAGCGCCGTCTCACCGAGACTCGGGACGAGCTGGCCGCGCTCGGCCTGGGCAAGGTCGCCGCGGTCGTGTGTGATGTCACCTCCACCGAAGCGGTTGATGCACTCATCACCGAATCCGTTGCGGCCCTGGGCCGTATCGATGTGCTGGTGAACAATGCGGGTCTGGGTGGGGAGACTCCCGTCGCCGATATGACCGACGAGCAGTGGGACCGGGTGCTCGACGTGACCCTGACCTCCACCTTCCGCGCTACCCGTGCGGCGCTGCGGTACTTCCGCGAGGCGGGGCACGGCGGTGTCATCGTCAACAACGCGAGTGTGCTGGGCTGGCGGGCCCAGCACGGGCAGTCGCACTACGCCGCGGCCAAGGCCGGCGTCATGGCGCTCACCCGATGCAGCGCCGTCGAGGCCGTCGAGTACGGGGTGCGCATCAACGCCGTCGCCCCGAGCATCGCGCGGCACAAGTTCCTCGACAAAGTGACCTCCTCGGACCTGCTGGACAAGCTCTCCTCCGACGAGGCATTCGGCCGTGCCGCCGAACCGTGGGAAATAGCCTCGACGATCGCCTTCCTGGCCAGCGACTATTCGAGCTACCTGACCGGTGAGGTCATCTCGGTGTCCAGCCAGCGGGCGTGACGTCAAGCACTCAATCTCGACCAAACAAGCGCTTGGTTGATACAGTGGGGAGGTGGACAAGGTGGCAGAAGTGAACACGCCGTCGCGGCGTGACGAGCTACTGGGCCTTGCCGCCGAGATGTTCGCCGAGCGCGGTCTGCGCGCGACCACGGTGCGCGATATCGCCGATGCGGCAGGAATCCTGTCGGGCAGCCTGTACCACCACTTCGACTCCAAAGAAGCGATCGTCGACGAGCTGCTGCGCGATTTCCTGGAGGGATTGTTCGCTCGGTACCGCGAGATCGCGGCGGCCAACCTCAATCCTGTCGACACACTTAAGGGCTTGTTTCTGGCCTCATTCGACGCGATTGAAACCAAGCACGCGCAGGTTGCCATTTACCAGGCAGAGGCTCCCCGACTGTTGTCACAGGAGCGATTCACCTACCTCAACGAGCTCAATACCGAGCAGCGCGAGCTGTGGCTCGATGTGCTGCGCGACGGTATCGCCCAGGGCTATTTCCGTCCGGATCTGGATGTGGCCGTGGTGTATCGGTTCATTCGCGACGCGACCTGGGTCTCGGTGCGCTGGTTCCGCCCAGGCGGTTCGCGCACGGCGCAGGAAGTCGCCGAACAGTACCTTTCGATCGTCCTCGGCGGGATCACCATGAACAACGCCGTTCAGTCCACCTAGTAACCAAGGAGATTCACCATGTCTGAGGCGTACATCATCGACGCTGTGCGTACCGCCGTCGGCAAGCGCAACGGTTCGTTGGCCAAGGTGCACCCATTGGATCTGGGTGCGGCCACCTTC
>NZ_JACCFF010000004.1 GCF_013449725.1 Mycobacteroides sp. LB1
CTGGATGCTGCCCAGCAGCTCGGCAGGATGCAGCCCCGCGAGCCATCCACCTCGTTTGCCGATAGGGCTGCGTGTCGCTTCGACAATGACTGGATTACCCATGGAGCTGCTCCTTTGCGCTCTGAACCTTCACTTAAAGGTAGAACACGTTTCAGTCTGGAAGCAATGAGAACGTGTTCTCCCCCTGTGCACCACGTTTCGTCTGCGCTGATCGTGTGCTTCAATGGGGCTAGAGAGTGTCGTATCTCACTCGGCTCTCACTAGACGGTCTAACCAGATCGTCCCTGAAAGACGCCCCGAAAGGCCATAGGAGTTCAACGTGGTGCACCCCAGCCTTCCCGCCGGTTTCGACTTCACCGACCCGGAGATCTACGCAGAACGGCTCCCGATCGAGGAGCTCAAGGAGCTACGGAAGACGGCTCCAATCTGGTGGCAGGAACAGCCAGAGGGAGTTGGCGGCTTCAACGACGGCGGATACTGGGTCGTCTCCAAGCACAAGGACGTCAAGGACGTGTCGCTACGCAGTGACGTCTTCTCCAGCTGGGAAAACACCGCGATCCCGCGGTTCCAGGACGACATCACGCGCGAGGCGATCGAGCTGCAGCGCTACGTCATGTTGAACATGGACGCCCCGCACCACACGCGCTTGCGCAAGATCATTTCCCGTGGTTTCACTCCGCGTGCCATTGGTCGGTTGCGTGACGAGCTGAACGAGCGCGCTCAACAGATCGCGAAGACGGCGGCGGCGAGCGGCAGCGGGGACTTCGTCGAGCAGGTCTCTTGTGAACTGCCGCTGCAGGCCATCGCTGGGCTGCTCGGGGTGCCCATCGAGGATCGCGGCAAGCTGTTCAATTGGTCCAACGAGATGACCTCGTATGACGATCCTGAGTTCTCTCATATCGACCCAGCGGTCTCGTCGATGGAGATCCTGGCCTACTCGATGGAGATGGCGAAGCAGAAGGCCGAGAACCCGGGCGAGGACATCGTGACCACGCTCATCAACGCCGAGGTCGAGGGCGAGGGCAAGCTGTCCGATGACGAGTTCGGCTTCTTCGTGATCATGCTGGCAGTGGCCGGTAACGAGACTTCGCGCAACTCGATCACCCAGGGCATGATGGCCTTCACCCAGTTCCCGGAGCAGTGGGAGCTGTACAAGAAGGAGCGCCCCGAGACTGCCGCCGATGAGATCGTCCGCTGGGCAACCCCAGTGACGTCTTTCCAGCGGACGGCGTTGGAGGACACCGAGCTTGGTGGTGTGCAGATTAAGAAGGGGCAGCGCGTGGTGATGATGTACCGCAGCGCCAACTTCGACGAAGAGGTGTTCGAGGATCCGTTCTCCTTCAACGTCATGCGTAACCCCAACCCGCACATGGGTTTCGGTGGCAGCGGTGCGCATTTCTGCATCGGGGCCAACCTGGCTCGTCTGACCATCAACCTGATGTTCAACGCCATCGCCGATCACATGCCGAACTTGGCTCCGGCAGGCGATCCGAAGCGGTTGCAGTCCGGCTGGCTCAACGGCATCAAGCACTGGCCGGTTGACTTCACCGGCGTTAGCGGTTGCCCGGTTCTGCAGTAGTTATTCAAAAGGAAACGCACGCTATGGATTTCGCTTTTGCAGAGGAGCAGCAGGCTGTCTCCGATGTGGTCGAAACGGTGCTTGCCGATCGTGAATTCATCGGCGTAGTGCCCGCGATCGGATACGACGAACCTGTCTGGCGGGCACTGGCTGACAACGGGGTCCTGAATCTTGCGCTGCCGGAACGACTGGGCGGTGACGGACTGGGCCTTGCCGAGGTATCGGTGGCGCTCCGGGTGCTCGGTAAGCACGGCGCCCTGACGCCGGCGCTGTCCACTCTCGGGTTCGGTGTGGTTCCCCTGGTGGAACTGGCCTCTGACGAGCAGCAGGATAGGTACCTTGCCGGTGTGGGCTCCGGCGGAATCCTGACGGCGGCTCTGAATGAACCGGGCCGAGCCGTTCCTTTCACGCCTTCGGTGTCCGCCGTACGCGATGGGTCCTCGGTGGTGTTGAACGGCCGCAAGATCGGCGTTCTGCATGCGGCCGAGGCGAATTGGATACTTGTCACCACCGACAATGGCGTCGTTGTGGTGGCACCTAACACCCCGGGCGTGACAATCGCCCGGACGCCTACGGCCAGTAAGGCTGCCGAATACGCGGTGACCTTTTCCGATGTCTCGGTACCTGCGTCGGATGTGTTGAGCGGGTCGGTTGATCGGCTGAATCACCTTGTTTTGGCAGCTGTTGGTTCCTACGCGGATGGATTGGTTTCCGGCGCTTTGCGTCTTACTGCAGACCATGTGTCGAACCGGGAACAGTTCGGCAAGCCGCTGGCTACCTTCCAGGCGGTATCGCAGCAGCTGGCAGATGTGTACGTGGTGTCGCGGACACTGAATCTCGGTGTCACATCTGCGGTGTGGCGGCTGTCGGCAGCGCTCGATGCGACCGAGGACCTGGACATCGTGGCGTTCTGGATGGCCTTGGAGGCGCAGCGGGTCATGCAGATCTGCCATCACCTGCACGGCGGTCTGGGCGTGGATATCACCTACCCCATGAATCGCTACTACTCGACGATCAAGGACCTGAGCCGTCTGGTGGGCGGTTCCTCCGAGCGTCTTGACGTACTCGCTGCGGCGCAAGTCTGATTGGACTCGACGATGCTCATTGATCTCACGCCGGAACAGGCGAAGCTGCAAAGCGATCTGCGGCAGTATTTCTCGAATCTCGTCACTTCCGACGAGACCCGCGGGATGATGGTCGACCGTCATAGCGCGTCCTATGAGGCCGTCGTGCGTCGGATGGGTCAGGACGGCTGGCTCGGTGTCGGATGGCCCAAGGAGTATGGCGGACACGGATTCGGTCCGCTGGAGCAGCAGATCTTCATGAACGAGGTCATCCGCGCCGATGTCCCGATGCCCCTGGTGACACTGCAGACTGTCGGTCCGACCCTGCAGAAGTACGGCACCGAAGAGCAGAAGAAGAAGTTCCTACCCGGAATCCTGGCCGGCGAAATCCATTTCGCCATCGGATATACCGAGCCGGAGGCGGGAACGGACCTGGCGTCCTTGCGCACCTCCGCGGTTCGCGATGGCGACCACTACATCGTCAACGGGCAGAAGATCTTCACCACCGGCGCACACCAGGCCCAGTACATCTGGCTGGCCTGTCGCACCGATCCGGATGCACCCAAGCACAAGGGCATCTCGATTCTCATCGTCGACACAAAAGATCCGGGTTACTCGTGGACGCCGATCATCACCAACGACGGTGCACACCACACCAACGCCACCTACTACTCCGATGTCCGGGTGCCGGTGGAGATGTTAGTGGGCGAGGAGAATCAGGGCTGGAAGCTCATCACCACCCAGCTGAACCACGAGCGGGTTTCACTGGGCCCCTCTGGGCGAATTGCCGGCATGTACGACCGGGTATATGAGTGGGCCGCGAAGCCGGGGGCCGACGGTGTCGCGCCGCTGTCACACGATGATGTCCGCCGCGTTTTGGGTGAGATGAAGGCAGTATGGCGGCTCAACGAGCTGCTCAACTGGCAGGTCGCCTCGTCGGGTGACGACATCAGCATGGCGGATGCGGCGGCGACGAAAATCCTTGCCACCGAATGGATTCAGAAACTCGGCCGGTTGAGCGAAGGAGTCGTGGGCCGCTATGGCGATCCCGCGGACGCGAACACTGCCGAGACACTTGAATGGCTTGATGCACAGACCAAGCGCCACTTGGTGATCACCTTCGGTGGCGGTGTGAATGAGGTTATGCGCGAGATGGTTGCAACCGCAGGACTAGGAACCCCGAGGGTTCCGCGATGACTGATGTAGTGCTTCAGGTTCAAGAGGGTGCGGCCAAGATCAAGGCCGACGGGCCGAGTACACCCAAGGTGGGTCGCGACCCCGTCAACCAGCCGATGATCAACAACTGGATCGAGGCGATGGGGGACAAGAACCCCATCTACGTGTCCGATGAAGCGGCCCGTGCCGCAGGGCATCCCGGCATCGTCGCACCGCCGGCGATGGCGCAGGTGTGGACCATGGGCGGGTTGCACAAGGTGCAGGCCACCGACGACCCGCTGGGTCGTGCAATGGAGCTATTGGACGGAGCTGGGTACGAGTCGGTCGTCGCGACCAACTCCGAACAGATCTACCACCGTTACTTAGCGCCGGGTGAAGAAGTCAGCATCACCAACGAGGTGAGCGACATCTTCGGACCCAAGCAGACCGCGCTGGGTGAGAGTTTCTTTATCAACATCCACGTCGAGTGGACGGTCGGCGACGAGCTTGTCGCCGAAATGAATTGGCGCATTATGAAGTTCCGACCGGGCGCGAAGCCCACATCGGATGTGCCCGAAGACCTTGATCCGTCCAAGTTGATGCGACCGTCCTGGTCGCGCGATAGCGCCTACTTCTGGGAAGGCGTCGCCGCGCACGAGCTGCGTCTGCAGAAGCGGCCCGACGGCTCGTTGCAGCACCCGCCGGTACCTGCGGTCTGGCAGGACAAAGAGGCGCCCGTCGAGTACCAGGTGGCCAGCGGCAAGGGTGCGGTGTACAGCTACGTCGTGCATCATGCGCCGCAAGTTCCCGGGCGTACTTTGCCTTTCGTGATCGCCCTGGTCGAGCTCGAGGAAGGTGTCCGGATGCTCGGGGAGCTCCGCGGCGTCTCACCCGATGATGTCGTAATCGGGTTGCCCGTTCAGGTGACATATCTCGACTTCCCGGCCGAGGGCGATAGTCCGGCGTGGACCCTATACGCATGGGAGGCAGCGTGAGTATCGTTGGCGAGAAGCTGCCCGAGCTGAAACTCGAAGGCACTCCGACATTTATCGTGTCGACCGCGTTGGCGACCCGTGACTTCCAGGATGTGCACCACGATCGCGATCTGGCGCAGGCCAAGGGTTCCAAGGACATCTTCGTCAATATCCTCACTGACACCGGTTTGGTGGAGCGGTTCGTCACCGACTGGGCGGGCCCGTCTGCGCGTGTGAAGTCCATCGCGTTGCGTCTGGGCGTCCCTTGGTACGCCTACGACACCACGGTGTTCTCCGGTGAGGTGTCGGCCGTCGAGGACGGGCTCGTGGAGATAGATGTGGTGGGCCGCAACAGCCTTGGTGATCACGTCACCGCCAAGGTCAAGCTGACGATCGGAGCGGGACAGTGAGTCTCTCGGGTAAGGCCGCCATCGCGGGCATCGGCGCCACCGATTTCTCCAAGAAGTCTGGACGCTCGGAGCTGCGCCTGGCGTCGGAAGCCGTGCTGGACGCGCTGGACGATGCCGGGCTAGCCGCGTCGGATGTTGACGGCTTGGTGACCTTCACCATGGACTCCAACCTGGAGACCGCAGTCGCCCGCTCGACGGGTATCGGCGAGCTGAAGTTCTTCAGCCAGATCGGCTACGGCGGCGGGGCGGCAGCCGCGACGGTGCAGCAGGCCGCGTTGGCAGTTGCCGCCGGTGTCGCGGAAGTTGTTGTGGCATACCGTGCATTCAACGAGCGTTCGGAGTTTCGGTTCGGCCAGGTGATGACCGGACTCAGTTCAACGGCTGACTCGCGCGGGGTGGAGTACAGCTGGTCGTACCCGCACGGGTTGAGCACACCGGCGGCATCGGTGGCGATGATCGCCCGGCGGTACATGCATGAATACGGCGCCACAAGTGCCGATTTCGGTGCCGTGTCGGTGGCCGACCGTAAGCATGCGGCCACCAATCCAAAGGCTTTCTTCTATGGCAAGCCGATCACCATTGAGGACCACCAGAACTCGCGGATGATCGCCGACCCGGTGCGACTGCTCGACTGCTGTCAGGAAAGCGACGGTGGGGTGGCGATCGTCGTGACGACTCCCGAACGTGCGCGCGATCTGAAGCATCGTCCGGCAATCATCGAGGCCGCCGCGCAGGGGTCGAGCGATGACCAGTTCACCATGTACTCGTACTACCGTGACGAGCTTGGGCTGCCCGAGATGGGCCTGGTCGGCCGGCAGCTGTGGGCGCAAAGTGGCTTGACGCCCAATGACATTCAAACCGCGATCCTGTACGACCACTTCACGCCGTACACCCTGCTGCAGCTCGAAGAGCTGGGCTTCTGCGATAAGGGCGAGGCCAAGGATTTCGTCGCCAACGGCGCCATCGAGCTGGGCGGGAAGCTGCCGATCAATACGCACGGCGGTCAGCTCGGCGAGGCCTACATCCACGGCATGAACGGCATTGCCGAGGGTGTGCGTCAGCTGCGCGGCACGTCCGTCAACCAGGTGCCGAATGTCGAACATGTCCTCGTCACCGCCGGTACCGGGGTGCCGACCTCCGGCCTCATCCTGGGGTAATCGACTCAGCTCAGGAACCTGGCTATGCCCTGAGCGATCGCCGCCGCCAGACGGGCTTGGCCATCCGGACTGGACAGCATCGCGGCGTCGTCGCCGTTCTTCATGTTTCCGCACTCGATGAGGATTGCCGGGTACTGGGCCAGGTTTAACCCGGCTAGGTCGGAACGCCCATAGAGACCGTCGTTTCCACGGTAGGTCGACGGCTGGAATCCGGAGGTCTTGAGCTGATCGCGCATGGTGCTGGCCAAGCGCAACGACGGACCCGCCTGCGCTTCGTTGATCGGCGGATTCGAGTAGTTGACGTGAAATCCCCGGCCGTCTCGGGGGCCGCCATCGGCATGAATACTGACAATCGCATCGGGATTGAAGGAGTTGCCGTTAGCGGCGCGCTGGTCGATGCATGGTCCGAGTGCGTTGTCGTTGCCGCGTGAGAGCGCGGTGCGAACACCGGCCCCGGTAAGGGCCTGGCGGATGTGCAACACCACATTCCAGTTGAAAGTGTGCTCAGGAAAGCCTGCATCGGTGGCGGTGCCGCTGGTCTGGCAGTTCTTGGTGCGCCCCCGGCCGTCACTGACCTGCCGGGTGATCGAGCCGTCGTTGGCGCCGTTGTGGCCGGGGTCGAGGAAGACGATCTTGCCCGCGATGGGAGATTGGGCATGGGCCAGGGCGGCGGTTGAGAGCATGGCCGGCATGCTCAACAGGACGGGCACGCTCGAGGCGTACTTGAGGACATCGCGTCGCGAGAGGCAGCGGGACCGCTTGGCGGGACCGCACGGGGAGGTCTGCACGCGGGAAAGGTATGCGCCGAACCTGGGGTACGGTGCTCGGACATGTGGCTCGGTTGAACTGTGGCCGAGACGAGACCGTATCGCAGTCACAGCTTTCTGACAGAAACCCCGGTAATGCTTGGTCGATGATCTATCGGGAGGCCTCGACCGCGGCGGGCGTGCTGACCCGCCTGCGCAGGGACCTTGCCGAGACCTTTCAGCCGCCACGTCGATGGCTCGAGGGATTGGGTCTGAACCTCGCACTGTCGATCGCCTACCTAATCATCTGGCAGCCGATCGCCCAACACGGACGCAAGCGCGACTGGGCGCTACTCGTCGGGACCTACTTCGCCATGTTCATCTTTGCCGACGTGTCCGTGACCAACATGCTCGGTCTGGACGCCGATCGAGTCAGGCACGCGTTGCGGGGTCATCGGTCGCTTCTACATGTCTTGCTGGTCAAGAACATCGCACTGTTTCTCGTCGCCGGGCTACCGACACTTGTGCTGACGGCTTTCCTGACCATCCACCGGCAGCAGGCAACCCAGACCGCGATCACGGTGCCCGATGTCGCCGTGCACATCGTGAGCTGGCTGGGCCTGGGCAATCTGGTGTCGGTGCTGCTGCCCATGGTGGCTCGGCCGCTGCGGATGCGTTGGCGGCAACGGGGCGACCTGTTGGTCACCGCGCGATGGCTCATCTATCTGGCCCTGCCATATGGCGTCTACTACCTCGTGGCACCGGTAGGAGGTATTCCACGGGCCATATTCGGGCGCAACGTTTTCCACTCCATGCCGCTTACCGAGCGATCCCTCATGGAACTCGGCTTGGGTATCGCGGTCTGGAGCATCGGCACCGTGCTTGCGCTGGGGGTGAACCGCTACCGCGGAATACGGTGGTACTAGCCGGAACGGCTATTTGTAGGTGAGCTCCACATCGGCCAGTGCGGGAGCGTCCTCACGCTCGGCCACGACTGCAGAGATCAGCAGCTTGCCGTCTTCCTTCCAGATGCGGGTCTTGAGTGTCTCGCCCGGGAACACCACACCCGCGAACTTCGCGGCATATGAGGTCACCCGCGAGGCGTCACCGTCCAGCGCCGCGTCGACGGCCGCCTTGCAGACCACGCCGTAGCTGCACAGCCCATGCAGGATCGGACGGGGGAATCCCGCCGCTGCCGCGAAGGCGGGGTCGGAGTGCAACGGGTTGCGGTCGCCGCAGAGCCGGTACAGCAGCGCCTGCTGCGGCAGGATGTGCGTCGAAACTTCCAGGTCCGGCGCGCGTTCGGGAGCACCACCGGCAGCGGACGGACCTCTTTCGCCGCCGAAGCCGCCCTCGCCGCGCGCGAAGATCGAACGACGGATGGTCCACAGGGGCCCCTGGTCGTCGGAAGTTGTTGTCTCCGTGACGATAACGGCAGCCTTGCCCTTGTCCCAGATCTCTACGATCTTGCCTTCCGACCGCGCGGTACCCGAGGGTGGCAAGGCGCGGTGCGCGGTCACCTGCTCGGTGCCGTGCAGGATCTTGGCCAGGTCGATCTCTATACCCGGGAACGACACCTTGGGGGGCTCCACCGCGTGGAAACCGGAGGCGACGGTCGCGAACGTCGGCAACACCTGCGGGGTCTTGTCTTGTAGGTACCGCAGTTCGGTCTCGCTGACTGGATCGGCGCCTGCACCAATCGCCAGGTGATACAGCTGCACATCGGATGCGGTCCAGGAGAATTCCGCGGGCTCGACAGCAGCGCCCAGGGCGATATCGACGTTGATAGGCATGAGCCGACCCTACTTGCCGGCGATATCGAGCGCGGCGAGGTAACCCCACGTCATGGCTGGGCCAATGGTGGCGCCCGGGCCGGCGTAGGTATGACCCATCACCGGAGTGCTGACATTGCCTGCGGCGTAAAGACCTTCGATGATGCTGTTGTCATCGCGCAGCACCCGGCCTTGGAGGTCGGTGCGCACACCACCCTTGGTGCCCAGGTCTCCCGGCACCATCTTGGCCGCGTAGAACGGGCCCTTCTTGAGCTCACCCAGATTTGGGTTCGGCTTGTTGGTGGGGTCGCCGTAGTAGCGGTCGTAGGCGCTCTTGCCGCGGCCGAAGTCCTCGTCCACACCGTCGCGGGCGAAGCCGTTGAACCGCTCGATGGTCTGCGCTAACGCATCTATGGGGAGTTTCGCCAATTCCGCTAGCTCTTCGATGGTGTCGGCCTTGACGATGACACCCGACTCGATCCACTTGCTCGGAATCTTCTGTCCCGGCTGCAATCCGCCGAAGATGTACCGGTTGCGGTACTCCTGGTCGAAGACGAGCCACGCGGGCAGGTTCTCGCCCGGACCTGCGCCTTGGCCGTACTCGCCGCCGTACATGCGGTGGGTGGCCTCGACGTAGGGCAGCGATTCATTCATGAACCGCTTACCGGACGCGTTGACGATGATCGACCCGGGGGAGTTGCGCTCGGACAGTGCGAACCATGGCCGGCCGACCAGCGGAACTGTCGGGCCCCACCACGAGTCCTCCATGAACTCGAGCGCAGCGCCCAGCTTTTCGGCCGCCAGGATGCCGTCACCGGTGTTGGCCTTGGCGCCGACAGTCCACTCGGTGGTGATGGGGGCGCGCTGGTACTTCACGCGCATCTGCTCGTTGTGCTCGAAACCACCCGAGGCCAGGATGACGCCCTTGCGTGCCTTGATGACCGTCGGCTCGGCGGACTCGGCGCCATTGCTATCGCGCACGTAGACGCCCTTGACGGTGCCGTTCTCAATGTAGAGATCGGTCAACGCGGTGTTGAGCTTCACTGAAACTCCCGCGTCGCGCAGGCCGATACGGAGTGCCGCCGACAGCGCACGCCCCATGCCGACGAGCTTCTTGCCGGTGCCCTGCGCCCAGAACGTGCGCACGCCGACGCGCAGGCTGCGCAGCAGGCCACGCGGGTGGCGCTTGAGTTGGTTCAGCCGCACGTAATCTTGCTGGCGCACCACGACATTCAGCGGAACCTTGCCGTACGGTGGCTCCAGGTTGGGCAGCTCGTCACCGAGCTTCTTGGCGTCGAAAGGCTTTGGCTCCACCGAGCGTCCGGCGGCACGTCCACCCGGCGCCTCGGGGTAGTAGTCGGAGTAGTTGGGCACCCAGTCGAGCTTCAGCGGGGAGTTCGCGAGCACGAACGAGAGCATCTCCGGGCCGCGATCGAGATAGGTGTCGATCTTCTCGCGGGGCACGACATCGCCGATGATGTTGTAGAGGTACTCGCGGGCCGCCTCGGGGGTGTCGGTCTGTCGGGCCTTCTTGAGCACCTCGTTGTTGGGGATCCAGACGCCACCACCGGAACGGGCGGTCGATCCGCCGAAGTGGGGGGCCTTCTCGATCAGTACGGTGCTCAGCCCGTTGTGTGCCGCGGTGAGCGCCGCAACCATGCCGGCGCCACCACTCCCGACGACGACGACGTCGTACTCCTGCTCAGTCATGTAGAACACGTTATAGAATTGAGGCGGCCCGGCGCTACCGGCGCTGGCCTGTGGTTTCATCGTTCCGACACTTTGATGTTGCGGTGAAAACAGAAACATGTTGCTGTTTTGGCTATATGACGATGAGGGAGGCCCAGTGCCGGGTCGGTTGGATGTGCCCGCTGTGCCCTCCCCGGATGTTGTCATCGTCGGGTACGGAGTGGCCGGAGCGGCGGCCGCCCTGGCCGCGCTCGAACGCGGTGCGTCCGTCACGATCTTGGAGCGATTCGACGGTGGCGGGGCTTCCGCCATTTCAGGGGGCATTTACTACGCCGGCGGCGGGACGAACATTCAGCGCGACGCGGGCGTTGAGGACACCCCGGAGCTGATGCTGGAGTACTTGCAGCTGGAGGTCGGGGACGCTGTGAAACCCGAGACGTTGCGCCGTTTCGTCGACGGCAGCGTCGACACCCTGGATTGGCTACAAGGTTACGGAGTGCCGTTCGAGGGTTCGCTGGCTCCGTTCAAGACTTCGTACCCCACCAACGACTACTACCTCTATTTTTCCGGCAGCGAATCCTCTGGGATGGCGCGCACGGTGACGCCCCCTCGTCAACGCGGACATCGGGCCTTTGGCCGCGGCGTGTCCGGTAAGGCGCTCTTCGCGCCGTTGGCGGCCTCCGCGGAGCGTTTGGGTGCCGACGTGTGGCGGCAGACCCGGGTCACGGATCTGATCATCGAGGGCGGTCGTGTCGTCGGGGTGCGGGGGGCGACGCTGAAGGACGCACCGGGTTGGGTGCAACGGACGTACGCGCGTTTGACGCGCTACGCCACTAAACCCGGCATCTACTACCCACCGATGCGAAAGGCATTGGAGGGGCCTGCCTATGCGTTGGAGCGTCGGTTCGCCAAGCCGTTTGAGATCCGCGCCAACGACGGGGTGATCCTGTCCTCCGGCGGGTTCATCGCCAATCGTGAGTTGGTGGAGCGATATGCCCCGGCGTACGGGGACGGGTTGCAGCTGGGTACTGCGGGTGACGACGGAACCGCGTTGAAGCTCGCGGCGCCGTTGGATGCAGCCACCGGGCACCTCGACGAGATCTCCGCCTGGCGTTTCATCGTGCCACCCGCCGCATTCCTTGGCTCGTTGTTGGTGGATGCCAAGGGGCAGCGGATGGTTGACGAATCGCGTTATGGCGCCGCGCTGGGCAAGGCGATTGTGCAGCAGGCCGGTGGGGTGGGGTATCTGGTGGCCGATAAGGCGCTGCTGAAGCGGGCTCGTCAGCAGCTTGGTTCGCAGACGCTGTGGTTCCAGCGGATACAGGCCGAGGCGTTCCTCAATGTGGGGCGCAAGAAGGCCGGCTCCATCGAGGAGTTGGCGGCCAAGGCGGGTATCGATCCGGAAGCCTTGGCGCGCACCGTATCCGAGCATAATGACGCTATTGACGGCGGCGCGCCGGATCCGATGGGGAAGCCCGACGATTTTCGTGTCAAGATCGGGCAGGGACCGTTCTATCTGTTCAACGTGTCCATCAAGACCAACATGCTGAATCCGTGCCCGATGCTGACTCTTGGCGGGCTGGTTGTGGACGAGGAGACTGGTGTCGTGCAGACGACATCCGGCGACGCCATCCCGGGGCTCTATGCCGCCGGACGTGCGGCGGTGGGTATCTGCTCCAATTCGTATGTGAGCGGGTTGTCCCTAGCCGACTGCGTCTTTTCCGGGCGCCGGGCGGGGACCGAGACTGGAAGGCGCCTAGATGCTTAGTTCCGAAGTTCGTGAGGCCATTGCCGCCGATCTGGCCGAGGCCGAGCGCACCCGGGTGGCCATTGGGCCGCCCACCGACACCTACCCGGATTTCGGCGTCGTGGACGCCTACGAGATTCAGCTCGCCAATATTCGCTCTCGCCTAGCGGACGGTGCCAAGGTCGTCGGGCACAAGGTCGGCTTATCGTCCGAGGCGATGCAGAAGATGATGGGTGTCCACGAGCCGGACTACGGGCATCTGCTGGCCGATATGGAGCTATTCGAGGATGTCGCGGCGTCGGCGTCCAAGTTCCTGTTCCCGCGGGTGGAGGTGGAGGTCGGATTCATCCTGGCTGCTGATCTTCCCGGTGAGGATTGCACCGAGGATGATGTGTTGGCCGCGACTGCCGCGTACGTGCCGTCCATCGAGGTGGTAGACAGCCGGATCACCAACTGGCAGATCAAGATCTGCGACACCATCGCCGACAACGCATCCTCGGCCGGGTTTGTCATTGGCAAGCAACGGGTTTCGCCGAAGGACATCGACATCAAGTCGATCGATGCGGTGCTGACCTGCAACGGCGAGAAGTTGGCTGAGGGCAGAAGCGACGCGGTGCTGGGCAATCCGGTGACGTCGGTGGCATGGCTGGCGCGCAAGGTGGCGTCGTTTGGTGTGCGCTTGCGTGCGGGCGACGTGGTGTTGCCGGGGTCGTGCACACGGGCATTTGACGCCCATCCGGGGGACGAGTTTTTGGCCGAGTTCGCCGGACTTGGTTCGGTCCGACTGGCTTTCGAGTAGAGGAGAATTGTGAGCAAGGCATCTGTAGCGATTGTCGGTTCGGGAAATATCAGCACCGACCTGCTGTACAAACTGCAGCGGTCCGAGTGGCTGGAGCCGCGGTGGATGATCGGGATCGACCCCGAGTCCGAAGGCCTCAAGCGCGCCCGCGGGTTCGGGCTGGAAACCTCGCACGAGGGCGTCGACTGGCTGCTGGCGCAGGATGAGAAGCCCGACTTGGTGTTCGAGGCGACCTCTGCGTACGTGCATAAGGCCGCGGCACCGCGATACGAGGAAGCCGGGATCCGGGCGATCGACCTGACGCCCGCCGCGGTGGGTCCTGCGGTTGTGCCGCCCGCGAATCTGCGCGCACACCTTGATGCCCCGAACGTCAACATGATCACCTGCGGTGGCCAGGCGACGATTCCGATCGTGTACGCGGTGTCGCGAGTAGTCGAGGTGCCCTACGCGGAGATCGTGGCGTCGGTGGCGTCTGTTTCGGCAGGGCCGGGCACGCGCGCCAACATCGACGAGTTCACCAAGACCACGTCCAAGGGTGTCGAGGTGATCGGTGGCGCCAAGCGCGGCAAGGCCATCATCATCCTGAATCCGGCCGATCCGCCGATGATCATGCGCGACACAATCTTCTGCGCGATCCCGGAGGGCGCGGACAGGGATGCGATCACGGCGTCGATCCACGATGTGGTGAGCCAGGTGCAGCAGTACGTGCCCGGGTATCGGCTGCTCAACGAGCCGCAGTTCGACGAGCCCTCGGTAGTCAACGGCGGCAACCACGTCGTCACCACCTTCGTCGAGGTGGAGGGTGCGGGCGATTTCCTGCCGCCGTACGCCGGGAACCTGGACATCATGACCGCGGCCGCGACCAAGGTCGGCGAGGAAATCGCCAAAGAACTTCTATCAGCGAAGGTTTCGTAATATGGTTTCGGACACCAGTACTCAGCTTTTGGGCACCGACGGCATCTTCTTCGACGCGGCATGGGATGTGCGGATCACCGATACCTCGCTCCGTGACGGCTCGCATCACAAGCGGCATCAGTTCACCGCCGACGAGGTGCGAGCCATTGTCGCGGCTCTCGACGGCGCGGGTGTGCCGGTCATCGAGGTGACTCACGGTGACGGGTTGGGCGGGTCTTCGTTCAACTACGGCTTTTCGAAAACCCCTGAGCAGGAACTGATCAAGATCGCAGCGGAGACGGCTACGAATGCCAAGATCGCCTTCCTGATGCTGCCGGGTCTCGGGACCAAGGAAGACATCATCGAGGCGCAGGGCAACGGTGGATCGATCTGCCGTGTCGCCACGCACTGCACCGAGGCCGATGTCTCGATTCAGCATTTTGGGCTGGCACGTGAGCGCGGGCTGGAAACCGTTGGCTTCCTGATGATGTCGCACACTGTTTCGCCGGAGAAGCTGGCCAAGCAGGCGCGGATCATGGCGGATGCCGGATGCCAGTGCGTGTACGTGGTGGATTCGGCGGGCGCATTGGTTCTCGACGGTGTGGCTGACCGGGTCGCCGCGCTGGTGGCCGAGTTGGGTAACGATGCGCAGGTTGGTTTCCACGGGCACGAGAACCTGGGTCTGGGTGTCGCCAACTCGATCGAGGCCGTACGCGCCGGTGCCAAGCAGATCGACGGCAGCACAAGGCGTTTCGGTGCCGGCGCGGGCAACGCTCCGGTTGAGGCGTTGATCGGCGTGTTCGACAAGATCGGCGTGAAGACCGGTATCGACTTCTTTGATATCGCCGATGCCGCCGAAGAGGTTGTCGCGCCCGCGATGCCGGCCGAATGCCTGCTAGACCGCAACGCGTTGATCATGGGCTACAGCGGGGTGTACTCCAGCTTCCTCAAGCACGCGATCCGGCAGGCGGAGCGGTACGGGGTGCCCGCGCACCAGCTGCTGCACCGCGCCGGTCAGCGCAAGCTCATTGGTGGGCAGGAAGATCAGCTCATCGATATCGCTCTGGAGATCCAGCGGGAGAACGCAGCGAAGGGGTAGCAATCTCCTCGCTAGGGTGTCGGCAGCTTTACTTTGTCCGGGTACTGCTGCGTTAATCCAACAGCACTGTCACTCGAGACGGGGTGCCACGTAGCAGTCGGAATGATCGGAATGCTTCCGACATTGACCGCGTACTGGGTTCGCATCTCGTAGTTGTATTTGTAATTCACTCCGAGACAAGGATTGCCTTTGCCATCAAGCGCGACATAGTACTGGCTCGGCGTGGCACCGGTGGTGCGAAATTGCACTCCTTTGCTCACGCTGATGTCGATGTTCTTCAGCTTGCCGGGGTTGGCGGCATTGCCGGTCGGGTTTGGATCGCGGGGTCCAGGTACCGTGAGTGTGGCCTTACCGTCCGCGTTGCGGCCGGTAAGTAGATTTCCGCTGTAGCCTCCGGTACTCCCCTTCTTATTTGGGTCAAGCGCCACTGCGGGCGCGTACATTGCGCCGAGCCGTTGGAGTTCTTCTGGTGTTGCGTTAAGGGGCACACGCACATTGGGAAGGATTCGATTGGCGTTTCCGGGTAGGTTCGCTTGCCCCATCGTCGGCTTCCCGTTAATCGTCGATGGCGGCACGACCCCAGGCACATGGTCAGGCTTCTCAGGAGTGGGCATTGACTGCGTCTCGATGCCGCTAATCGGCCGCTGGCCGCTCGCCCCCTCGATGGCTGTCGCGAGGTTCATATCAGCTTCATTGCCTTTATCTGTCGCCTCCTTGACCATTTTCTCCGCCCACTGACGGTTGAGTTCTCTGAGGCGGTTCTCTTCGGCATCGGATGCCTGGCTTGCATACGGGCCTACTAAGGGGACCCCGGGTGCAACTTCCGGACGTGACAAGAACGTTGCAGTGACTTTCCCGGTGGAATCATCAAGTGAAAGATATGGCCGCTCCGCGATGTAGCTGCGTGCATCGCGTAACTTGTCCTTGGCTTCTTGAAACTGCCGCTCGGCCGTCCATGCCGCGAAACCGACTTGTACTGCTTCATTTCCGTGGGCGTCGATGTCAACACGGTGCTCCTTGGCTGCACGTTGCGCCGCCTCGCCCGTGGACCCTGTCCATTGTGAGAACAGATCCGGGTTCTTGAGATGCTCGTTTAGCCCGGTGCACGTCTGCCCCTTCTGCTGGCAGAGATTGAACACTTGTCCGATCGAACCGGGGTCGATCTTGTCGAGTTCCGCCGGTGTCATTAGACGGTCCTTGGACGGTCACCCGAGGGGGAGGGCTGAGAGGTATGGTCGCGATCAACCGACTCAAATCCATAGGCGCTGCTGTGAAGATGCCCGCCGTGGCTATCGACGTTGGTGACTATTCGGGACGTGCTGGATTCCCAGCTGGTAAGGACGCTCTGCATTGCGCTGACTGACCTTGACGACCAGCCACTCAATGCGTTGTGGATACCTTGATGTTGGGACGTGAATTCATCTTCGCTGTCACTCGCCGCCTTTCGCACTCGGCTGCCAGTTTGATGGAGTAGATCCGTATCTACCTGAAGATTCAAGGGGTTCGTCATTCGATTTCGTCCTAATGTAGAGCGACAGTTGTCAAGCCAATCGAGCTGTCTTCTATGGATCGATCGTCGCGGACTGAGAACTACTTGGATTTTGAACCGTCCGGCCGGGTGGGCTCGGTGTGTGATTGCTGTGCCGAGCCCACCTGGGGCGGGTGTTAGAACTGTGCGGCGTTGGCTGCGTCCATGGCTTGCATGGTTTCTTGTTTTTCGCGGGCTTGTTGTTGGGTGTTGTGTAGGTCGGTGATGCAGTTGTCCATCATTTGGGCGACGTTGATGTGGGCCTGGTGTAGTGCTTGTTGGCCTTGGCCGGTGTAGACCTCGCCGAGCTGGCGGAACAGGGTTTCGATTTCTTGTTTGGCTTCTTCGGCTTTTTGCAGTCCGCCGGTGATGCCGTCGATGGCGGAGTGGTTGGCTTCGAATTGGTAGACGATCTCGCTCATATGCTTTGTCCTCTCGGTTTTTAGCGGGCGCCGTCGTTGGAGGCGACGCTGTTCATGTGGGTTTCGGCTTTGTTGACGAGTTCGGTGAGGGTTTTGATCAGCACATCGAAGTCATCGGTTTGGCTTGAGGACTGCTGGAAGTACAGCGATGAGGCGTCGCCTTTCCAGGTGCTGCGGACCATCTCATCGACCGAGTTCTTGATTTCGGTGAGCTTGCCGGCGATGGATTGCACGGTTTGGTGCATGGTGTCGGCCTTGGACTTGGCCTCGGCGTGAGTGAGTGAAAGTGGTGATCCCACGGTTGGTTCCTTTCTTGGTTTTCTTTATGCGGTGACTGCTCTGTGGTGGATCCCAGCGGAATCCAGGACACCTGGCCTACTTATCGATCCCCCTCCCATCCGCCGGGCAACAACTCAACTAGCTGGCAGATGGCCTGCGAAACAGAATGATTGGAACCACCCTTGAGCGTGGCCCACACCTGCCCACTAGGAGACAAACTCGGCGCCGACACCAACCGACCCCGCTTGGTATAGAAAACCCCAACAGCCGCCGATGCCCGAACAATCCGGTCATCCACATCGAGTGTGTAGTACACGATTTCACCGAACGCCTGCCGTGACGCCAACGCCGAACCCAGAAGCATCGCGTTTCTTTGGTCGGTGCCCAAAGCGCGAATCGTGTCGGAAAGCGCGGCCGCATCATGCGTACCGTTCAATGCGGTACTGAGCACATCGATAGGGGCGCCAACAGGATCGACGGGCATCGCCTCGGCTGCGGGTAGCTCGCCGAGCAGCGCACGTGCGGCCACATCGAATTCCCCGTGCCCGCTAAGTTCTCGGAGCAGAATTTCGTTTCCGATCCGCCGTGCCAACACCATCTGTCGGCCCGAACGAACTACTGCGACTCGTGAGATTCCCTCGGGCGTAACGAGTCTCATCGATAACTCGCGCTCGGGCCGCTGTAGTACCCGAACCATCGGAATCAGTTCAGGAGACACCAACCCACCAGCGATAAGTCCACGTGACGAAAGCGCCGTCGTCGCGTAGTCGAATGCCGCGTCGAGCACGGCATGGGTCGTGTGCCGCGGTCTGATCGCCAGCACGGTGGGAAAGGTATGGACCCCAATGCGGTTTCCGACGACCTGCAACTCGTCATCGGTGAGCGTGTACGCCGAAGCCAGGAAGGTCGTCATGCCGACTCCTTGTCCCCACCGATGACCGCTGGTGACACCCAGCGGTCGGACACCGGCTCAAGCGTCCGCTCAGGCTCGGAACTGTCCCACGGTGCTGGGGCCGGTTCAGCCGGGACCGCCAACTCGTCGAAGACTGATGAGGTCGGCGACCAGCTCACGTTCGACACCTGGAACGGTGAATCATTCTGAGCCGCTGCAGGAAGCCAACCGGGCCCGCCGGATGACAGCCCGGCACCGGCCTCGCCTGCACCCTGCAACGTGGAAGCCGGTCGCACCGAATCGAACTCGCGATCGTGGTCTCCACCGCGGCCGGCTCCCGTCATCGGGGCATAGGGGGATCCACCCATACCGGAGCCCATCGCACCGGCCCCACCGGCACCGCCGCCGAATCCAACGCGCTGCAACTGAGCAGGTGTCTTGCTCGCTTGCACCGCGCGATCCTGCCGAGCCTGTAACGCGGTGGGTGCCATCGGCGCTCCGCCCATGCCGCCGGCGCCTCGGCCTGAGGCAGCTTTCCCCGCTGCCTCCTTTGCGTCCTTCTCTGCCCTGAGGGCATCACCGTTGACAACCTGCGGTGGAGGCGGTTCCTCCCACGGTTCGGCCAACGGTGTGACAGCTTCTTCGTACTGCGTCATCACCAGTGCGGCGTTGGCCAGATCGGTCGTCGCGTTCTCATCGAACTCCGCGAACGTCCCGCTCAGCACCGCGCCGTTGTATGCCTCCAGTGAGGCCATCATGTCGTGGCGGGCTCTGCTTTCGACGGCCTCCGTGACGCTCGGCATCGCGAGCACGGCAACGGTATTGGCGACTGCTGCTTCCTCGGCGCGCTGCCCGTTGGCCGCGGAGTTCAGCGCGGTCGCAGACAACCACTCGACCATTGCTTCCAGTCGTGAGATCACGGCATTTGAGCCATCGCTGGACCATGCCGCGCGCAGCGTGTCGAGGATCTTCTTGTAGTCCTCTGACGCTGTCGCGTGCGCATTCGCGATCCGCACCCATGCTGCGCCCGCCTCGCCCATGGACGTTGGTCCTGCGCCCTCGGTGAGGTCACGCGCCAACTGCTCAGTGCTGCGTGCTTCCCACACTACGTTTGTGAATCCCACGTGAACCTCCCCTCGGCCTTATCGCAGTGGTCTCTTGAGTTGTTACCGTCAGAACGCGGAATCGACTGCAGCGGAGGCATTTCCGTGTGACCGCAAGGTGGCCGCGATCTCGCGAAGCTCATTCAGGCCCTGCTGATTCGACTTGCCGAACGACGCCTTCACCTCGTTCATGGTTGCGGCTGCGCGCACCGACACCTCGTCACGTCCGGGTGCAATCACATTGAGGTTCGAGTCCTCGTCCTGCATGGTCTTCTGCAGCCGATCCGCGAGCGCATCCAACTGCTTTGCGGCTTCGGCGACTTCGCCGACATTGATCGAAAGTCCCGAATTGCTCATGATTTTCTCCTTCTTAGATCCGTAGGCCAATATCTGGTTCGTCAAATGGGTCTGCCTCGCCGAGCACGGGTACGCCGACCTGCATGTCGTTGATCCCGGCCAGATCCCACTCGTTGGACTTCAACAGATCGGAGTTGTGGACGCCTTGCTCGTTGGCGTTCCCACCGCGGCCGCCCGCGCCGGGCGCCATACCCGTGCCGCCGCCCGACGAAGCGCCCATGCCGGGTCCGGCGGCGCCACCGCGGACGGCACCAAAGGAGCTCAGCTTGGTGGAGTCGCTGTTGCCGATACCCGCGCCAGGCATGCCTCCCCCCATACGCGCAGCCAGGCTCTGCTTCGGCGTGGCCGACCCGATGCCGTGACCTGCGCTCTTCGCGCCGGCAGCGGCGAGAGGCTTGTAGTCCTTGATCGGGGTCTTGGCTGCGGTCTTGCTCGCATCCTTTGCGGCACTGGACATCTTGCTGATCATGTCGGTGCCGGTTTTCATGCCGGTGCTCGCACCCTGGGTGACCATGCTGAGGCCGGAGGAAAGGAGTCCGGTGCCGACTTGCAGGCCGGGGCCGATAAGTGAGGCGACGGGCACCTGCGTGCCGGCGATGTTCACCGCCGCGGTGTTACCGGCCAGTGCACCTTGGGTTGTCGTGATGACCGTCGCGGCCTGGGTTACGGCGTTCACCGCGCCGGCGATGATGTTTCCGAGGGTGAGGGGAATGCCCGGAAGATTGACGGCGACGAGCTGCTGGAAAGTGGCGATGATGGTCATGAGCTCGGTGCGAGCCTTGGCGGTATGTGCCGCTGCCTGAGCGGTATTGGCTTTCACGGTCTGCGATTGATCGGAGATCTTCTGGCCGCTTTGCGCCGCGTTCTGTGCGGCCTGCGTCGATGCATTCGACGCTTGACCGGTCCACTGAGATCCGTTCGAAGATGCCGACTGGTTCATCGCAGTCGATGCGCTTTCGATTGCCTTCGACACACTCTCCATGAGCTTCGTCGGATCCATGGATTCGAAGATCCCTGTGCCCAAGCTGCTGAGCGCATCGGTTACCGGAGTGATCATCGACGACGGATCCATTGGGTTGGACGCAGCGGGATCCTGCTCTCCAGGCTTTGCTTCCTGATTGGCCTGGCCCGGAATGGCTGGAATCCCAAGCCGATCCATGATCTCGTGGACAGGCATGTTCAGGTAATCGGCCAGGTTCTGCTCCGACGCAGCGATGATCGGTCCGGGATCAAACCCGGACTGCTGCGGTGCGACTCCGCCGCTCGCGCTCGGCGCGATCGGGGTGGGCTGCGGAGTGACGTCGGCCATGTCGGATTTACCTAGAGCGCCGAATCCACCGCGACGAACGCGGTCTTGGAAGCTTCGGTGCCTGCGCCAATCCCGGCGTGCAGGGCTCCCAGCGCCAGAGTGGACGCCTGGTTGTTCCCGAGTGCCTGCGCCAGCGCGGCGAGGTATGTCACGCCGATCGGGCCAATTGCAGCACACGCGGAAGCGAACGTCGCGGCGCCGTCGAACGACCCGGCCGCTGTCACGGTCTCGCCTGCCGCCACAGCGGTGGCCGACATGGCCTCCATCGCGACGGGCACTGCTGTGAGTTCGTTACTCATCGATTTACGACCCCTCAACGTCTCGCGGTCGCCCTTAGCCGACCTCTTTAAGTAATTGACGGCGAGCATAGCTAGGAGGAAATGACTACGCCAGTTGTCAAAGTGGAATTTTGAGCTCGCCGTGGTTGCCGGGGCCGAATGGATGCGCGAGGCGATTTGGCCCTTTCGGACCCCGCAGGGGGCCGCGCTGCGTTTGACGACGTAGAGAGCGTTTTTTCGGCGAATGATTGATTGACACGTGTCGAAATACCGCACTACAAGTGTAGTTTGCACGCACTATAGTCGTAGTTGGAAATTTTTCACCGGGCATACGTGAGGCCGGTGTCGCGTGATTTCCGGGTCGATCGGAGCGCCCCCGTTGCCCGATTTCGCCCTCCAAACAAGACTCAAAACGGGTCCTCCAGTCGACCCGAGTATGTCGCTAGCGGGACCTGTGAAGTTGCTTGGCGGCCGGAATTCGGAGGTTGCTAGATGTATCGATTCGAGGTAACTCCCTCTAGCCGAGGCGGCGCAGACGCTGCGTTTGATGAACCGCTGACGCCGCAGCTCCGAGAGCTATCGCCGCTTCAAGGGGCCTGCGTCCGCACCGTGCGCAGCGGCCGGTCGGTCAGCGAGCCTTGCGAATCCGCTGCGCGAACCGGCGGGCGAACACTTCGGCGAGCTGCGACGGCGCCGCAGACGTTGAGGCCTGCTCCACCACACCGTCATCGGCCACCAGGAAGACCGCACGACCGATGGCGATTTCACCCTCGGCGATCGGCGCGAACACCTGCCAGCCCCCGTCCCATCGGTCGGCGACCAGCCGATCCAGCGGGTACTCGACGCGATGAGTGCGGCAGAAGTCCACAACGCGATCTGTGGCGGTCGCCCGATCTATCGGCGGATGCGTCGGCAACAACAGATCGGCCGCGTCGAGCTGCGCGAGAGCCTCCGCCATATCGAAGGATTCGGGTGCGCCATCGACGAACAAACGACCAAACACCCGCTCGGTGACAATTCGCGCCTCGGCCGCATGCACAAGATCTGCTGTGGCATAGGCATTCTGGTCAGTCGGTTCCACGCCAATGCGCTTCAGAACGGTCGCGACCAGACTTGCCGTGCTCTCCAGCGTCCACACTCCCGGTAGCCCACGCGCGATCTCGTCAGTGGGTTTCCAAGCATCCTCGCCGGCGAGTTCCGGGCGATACCAGTGTTCCCCGTCCCACCAGTAGCAGAAGGACAGCAGCCCGCGTTCGGCCCGCGGATCCAAGTACAAGTTGTGCAACCATGAGGGCGCATCACGGTAAAGGTCAGGCCAGCCGATCACGCCGCCATACGCAGCAGACAGCAGCCGGGAGTCCTTCCGTCCGCCGGATAACACCGCCCGGTTGCCGGGCAGCCGGCACAGCGTGGACCCGCCGTTATCGCCGATGTACAGCTGAAAGGCGGGGTCCACGCGCAGGTTGATTGGCGCCTCGGAGCCGCGGCACACTGCGGCGAGCACCGCGATACGCGCCCACAGCGTTGGCAGCGAAGGGATTTCGTCATCGGAGACGCGAGCACCGCCGACCGCCACAGCCTCCGCAACCGCCTGTGCCGCGGTGCGCAGCTGCTGCCCCGTGTTGTTCATGTACGCCAGCAGCCACAGCGGCACCTCGCGCGGGAACTCCTCGATATCGCGCCGGTAGGCCTCGGCAGGCAGCAGCTGGTCAAAGGGCAGCTCCTCCTGCCCGTAGTCGAACGAGACTTGCAGGGCACCCGTTTTGTCGCAGTCGAACAGCAGTCGCAGCCACGGCCCCTGCGGGCCAACGGTCACCCTCCGATGCACGCGGATCAGCTCGATGACGCTCGACGTGATAGGTATCTGAGTCGGCTCGCGATCACCCACTACCGCAACGGCATTCGCAATTTCGCGACCACCGGCAAGGCTAAACACCGCGTGCAGGTCATCCCAGCCCTCCGGTGCAGCCTGCGCGATCACCTGAACAACCTGCTCGACAAGCGCTTTGGGTTCCAGGTCGGCGACGGGGTGGTCATCGCTGACGACATCGAACTGCTGGGGTTCGGTCATCGGGCGCTCTCCTTGACTAGCTCAATCGGACTGCGTCAATCGGCGTGCACGGCTAATTGGTCGAACCTGACAAACGTGAATCCATCCATACCGGGCACGAACACGCGCACCGTCAGCAGGGGTGTGGGCTCATTATCGAACACGATCACCTCGGTGGTGTCGGGTGGCAGCTCGGCCGGCCATCCCGCATCGTCGGTCGGCTCGCTCACCAGCAGCTTGGCGGTCCGGCCCTTGAGCCCCGTCTGGTCGACTCGCACGGGTTCCCAGTCGTCCGGCTGATCGACACCGCCCTCCCCGAAAAGCCGAAAGGCGCGATCCGCGATATCTGCCTGGTTGTCGGGCGTCATCTCCCATGCCTCGGCATCGATACCGAGGAACGGGTACAGAACTCCGGTCGGTGTGCCTTTTCGCACGGTCACGACGGCCGCATTCCACAGGTCCTGTGCCGGGAGGACGCCCTCGTTCCGGATGGCTTCCATGATGTCCTCAATCGCGCCATGGCAATTCGTCGGACCGGGGTACCACCGACGCCCGACGAATCGGAAACCCGACGACGTCACGACACCCTCATCGATATAGATGAAGTACACATAGCGGTCCCACTCAGCGGCATTCAGGCGGCTGTCGGCGTGGAGGAGCTCGGCTATCCGGTCGACGTCGTGCTGGCTCATCTCACTCCCTACTTAAGCTTCTTGGTTATCTCAGGTGTGGGCAGTCGCGTGAACTTTTGGCCGCCGGTGTTGTCGAAGGTCTTCCGGTTGAAATACACGGTCTCGTCGGTTCCGGCCTTGTTGACGACCCACTCGACCGCGACCTTATCAGGGCGTTCCGAGGGCGGAATGAGGTCGATTCGGGCGTATACCTCGCCGCCGCGGTCGATGAATACCCCCCATTCGTTCTCCACCGTCTTAAATGCGCCACGGTTGAAATTCAATTCCTGCGGAAAGAGATTCGCGAACTCTTGATCCAGGGTGAATCGGAACGCCGACATGTGTCCGGCATCGTCACCGGCATGACTGGAACTGACCGCTCCCTGCGCGCTGGTCTCACTGCTCGGACGCTCGGGTACCGGATCAAACGTCTGCCGGTGGAGGAAGTCGACGCGGGCGGGGTGGCCATCCAGCACAGTGAAAACCGCAGTATTTCGCCCGACGGTTACCTCTACCTCCCTGACCGCCGAATCCGGGAATTCCAGATGGGTGCCGCGCGTGAAATCACGTTCAATTCGGGTGCGCGATACATCGGTGGTGTCAGGGTGCCCGAGAATGCCGTCTCGAGGAACTCCTGGTTCACCCAAGTGGCTTTCCCAGGCGTAGTGCCGTTCGGTTACGCCGGGACGCACCTCGCGGGTGCTGATTGGATCGCCGGGTCCGTCATCAACCATGTAGCGCTTGGGCTTCTTCGACTGCTCGGCTTCGGCAGCGGGCTCGGTGGTGTGATCGGGTGGTGGGCCATGATCGCCATCGGGCGCTCGTGCGCCGATATTGTCCTGGGCTCGAATGTCCGGCAGGTCACCAGGATTCCTGGGGTCGATACCCAGCCCCTCGTTGACGCTCTGACGGCTGGCGGTCGACTTCTCGATGATGCGTTCGTAAAGCTCTCGTCCTTGGTAACCCTCCGACGAGTATTTCGCGACGACCTGGTCCCAGCTTCGGTTCGGGCTGTCCCGGTTGAGGTCCGACGCAGCTTGCCGATCGACCATCAGTTCCCGCGCCCACGAACGCAATTCGTTCCGCATATCGACCATGGCCCGGGCGCGGGTCTCGGGGTCGACGCCGCGCGACACCATATCGTCGTGCATGGCGTTCATCCGCTGCTCACCGTTGAGATAGACGGTGCGAGTCTGGTGGCCGTCGAGGGTGCCCGGGTGATATCCGGGAAGGTCTAGCCGGTTCGAGATGTGGTCGGACGGATAGTCGTACGGTGGAACATCATTGGCGCTGTCGACCTCGGTGCGGTCATGGGGTACGCCGGAGTCGGGCGAATCCGCTATACGCACTCCATCATCGCCGTGCGATGCGGCCCGTTCGACGGGGGACATCGGATGCACCGGCTGTCCGTCCGGATGGAATTCCGCCATCTGGGTGCGCGCGACCCGGTCGAGCCCGTGGGGTGGCCATGGATGCGGTGTGCGGTCGGGTCCGTCGTACACCAAGGGGCGGTTCGGATCCCGAGGATTGGGCTCGACGGAATAGGTATGCGATCCGGGATGCCCTTGGGTGAGACCTTCGGCGCGGTAGGTGTCGACAACGATGACGCTGCGGCCCTCACGGGTGGCGGCCAGGATATCGGCGGGTGTCGCATCGCGTAGGCGGGTTCCCAGGGCCTGTTCATAGTCGGAGCGCGGCGTCCCCTCGCCACCGTGGTCCTTGACTTGTTCTACGGTCGTGTTGGGATGCCGGTCCTGGAAGCCGTCAATGGTCTGTCGCGCACATTCGTTGGGGCCGGGGTATCGCGCGCCGGCGCCGTCTCCATGGTCAACCGCTCGTGCATCCGGAACATGATGTGCCGCCTCTAGATCGATCTGATCCGCACGGTTGTTACTACCGCTGTCCACTGGCTCTGGACCGTCACGCGGGGTATGCGGCGCATCCGTCTCGACGTCCCTTGCCGGGGTGTGATCGGCGCCGGTCTCGTGCACGGGGCTTGCCTCGGATTTGGCGTGGGGCGCCATCTCCGGGGTTCGTGAGATGTCTGCGCCCGAAGTCTTCGCGACGGGCGCCGCAGCATCTTTAACCCCGGCAGCCGGGGCGCCCGCGTGTGATGACGCTGCCGTGTTGGCGTGCGATGACCCTGCGGAACTCGTTGCCGTCGTTGATGACTGCTGTTGTGCATGCGGTGGTGGCGTGGAGGATCCGGCGGGATGGGATGGGCTAGCCGCGGAAGAGGACGGGGTTGTCGCGCCGGCCTGGTTCGGCGCCGTGCCAGACCGCGGCGCCCCGTCCTGCGACAAGGAGGGTTGTCCAGACCTGATCGGATCGCTTGGGATGGAGGACGATTCAGTGCGTGGCTGAGCAGCGGACTCGGTCGATTCACCTGTGTGTCTGGCCGCCGCGGTATCCGTGCCGGTGTGCCCGTTCTCGGGCGTCGCACCGTTTGTCCGGGCAGCTGCCTCTGCGGGGCCGCGATCGCCCACCGACGCGCGCGCCGCCGGCTCGCTCGGACCGCCACCGGTGGTTCGCATGACGTGGTTGTCCACCGATCGGTGCATGAGCCCGGCCGTGGCCGCGCCACCGAAGATCATGGTGGGGTCGAAAGTGACGCCTTCCCGGTACGTCATCAAGGCCGCGGTGCCGGCGACGTTTGCGCCCACGCCGGTGGAGTATCCACGGAAGGCCGATGAGGCCACCCTCGCGAACGGCGAGTTCCCGCGGGCGATCAGGCGGCTCAGTCCGGGGGCGATCATGTGCCCCGTGGCGGCACCAACCGTGCTGGCCACCGCCGTATCGATCAGCCGGTCCACGTCATACCCGTGCCGGGTTCCGAGCGCGTTCTGCAATGTTTGAATGCCGAAGTCTTGGCTGCCTGCGATCGCCAGCTGAATCCCGACCGACTTGACGAGTCGCTTGACCGCAGTCTTGGTGAACGCCTTGGCCGCGGTCTCAAGAATCCGCTTGAGCAGCCACGCACCGAGCTGCCTGATCGTACTGATAGTGATGGCCTCGACGACGGGAATCTCCGCAAGGGACCCGCCGAAGGTCTCGGGTGCAGCCGCTATCGCGAAACTGATCTGGACGGCCGCGATGGCCAGCGTGGAGAGGACCAGCATCTTGATGTACTGGATCTCGGTTCCGTGCATACCGGCCATCTCGCCGATGGCCTCCAACGCCTGGGCGAGCTTATCCAGCGAGTAGTCACCGTCGAAGAGTTTGGCGAATTCCGCATCGATTGCGTTGGCGGATTGGCCAATTACCGCATGTGTGGTCTCCGCGCGCACTCGATTGGTTTCCGGGATGAGGTCCCTGAATTCACTGGCTGACGCCTGCCAGGCAGCCTTCAACCGCTGCATGGCGTCTTCGTCGCCCTCGGGCCACTCCGATCCGGCCAGATAGGAGACCCATTGCAGCCAACCGGGTATCTCGATGGTCACGAGGAACTTTCTTCGGGCTAGGCGCGGTCGGTGCCCTCGAGATTATTGGCGGTGAGGTTGATGCCCGTGGCGTACTGGTCGAGCAGGTCGGTCTTCGCGTCGACGGATCCGTGCACCCAATTCACCTGTGCGAGATAACCCTCTGCGCCGTTGGCGAATGCTCTGCCATCCTTGCTGCCGCCCCAGGCGGCCCCTTCGGTATTGGTCTTGTCGACGAGCCGCGACAGCACATCCTTGTAGCGCTCGCTCACGCTATCGAGATGCCTTGCGACACCACGCAGTTCGCTCGGGGTCAGCTCGGTATCGTCACCCACCATCGGATCCTTTCGTCATGACGTGGCTCAACCCCTGACCCGATGCCAGGGGTTGTCGTTGCCGTCGTCGGGGAATGTCGGTTCACGCTCGAGGCTCAGACGCTCGGGGGAGTCCGGCGGCGCAGTCGACACCGACGGGATCCTGGATTCGAAGTCATGCAGGTCGGGTGCGCCGTGCAGAATTTCCGATAGAGGAGGAAGTTCGGCACGGCGGTCCAACAGCGGCTCCATCAGTGCCGCGGCGCGGCGGTTGACGTCCTGTGCCGCGAGTTGGGCCGCATACGTAATGTCTTGGCCGAGTTCTTCAAAGTCGTATTCGTCGAGATACTCCGGATCGATCTTTGTTTCGACCACGACACCCCGCGCGTTTACCGACACCTGAACCATGCCGTCGGCTACCGCCGCGGTGGCGGTGAGGGCCGCCTGCTGCCGCTGTACGACGGCGATATCGGCAAGTTGCTCCTGAGCGACCGCCATGATTTCGGTGAAGTCGACACCTGGGCGTTCATTCACCATTCGAAGACAGGCCAATCTTGCCTCGTCGGTACTGCCATGGGGGTGATTCTTCCAGACTGTCGGGGGCGCGCGCTCAGTAACAGCGAATCCAACCGCTAGGCGCATGCAGCAACGCCGAATGGAAAAGCCGATCCGATCAATATTTCGTTTACCTGCTGGACATTTGGATGTCAGATCAGTATTTTTTGCATCAAAGATGGCTAACACCAAACATGTTAGGGTCGCACATGACCATTCAGATCCCGGGGTATCTGCAATGGGTTTCGTATCTGGTGGGGTCGGAGTGGCCGAAGGGCGACGAGGATGCCATGTTCCGCATCGGCAACGACTGGCGTACGTCCTCAGACGATATGACGGGACTAATACCCGAGCTGAACCGAATGCGTGCGAGCACCATGGAGGTGCTTCAGGGGCAGACCGCCGGCGCGGCAGATAAGCAGTTCAAGCTGCTATTCGACGGGGAAGCCTCCGTCGATAAGCTCGCCAAAGCAATGGCGGCACTTGGTGATCTCTCGGATGGTACCGGCAAGAGCATCGAGTACACCAAGCTACAAATCCTGACCTCGTTGGCGATCGCGGCGTTTGAGATCTCCTGGGCTCTTGCGCAGACATCGGTGACGTTCGGCGCCTCCGCCGCGGCAATCCCAGTTATCGAAGGAGCCACCTCGATCACCATTCGTCAGGTGGTGGCGATGCTGATGCGGCAGATCATGACCGACCTGGGAAAGACGCTGACGAAGACCACGGTCAGCCGGATCGTCAAGAAGACCGGCGTCGAAATGTCCGAGGCAGTCGGGCAGGAACTCTTTGTCCAGGGCATACAGCAGTCCAAGGGGCACCAGAACGGTTACAACTGGCAGAAGGTCGGCATCGTCGCGGTGGCGAACGGCGCGGGCGGTGCCACACAGGGCACCGTGGGGATCGTAGGCAACCGTTGGGTCGCGAAGACCGGTATGAATCCCTACGTCTCGGGAACACTCGTGGGGTACAGCTCGGGTGTCGCCAAGAAGATCGTCGGTCAGGTATCCACCGGTCAGCCCGTGGATATCGTGTCCGCTTTGGGTTCTGCCAGCACTGCCGCCACTGGTGGCATCAGGGGCGGACGGGGAGCACGGGCGAGCGCCGCACGGGCCGATGCGGACACCGCTGCTGCGGCTTCCGCGTAAGGGAACGGGCATTCGATGGACAACGACGCGCTACGCCACGAGCTCGTCGATGCATTGGCGCTCGTCCAAGAACATATGAATGACCTTGCGGCCCTTGAGGAAAAGCGCGCTGCCTTGTCCGCAACCGTGACAGTCGCCGACGCTACCGTCGCGGTGACCGTGGACGCCGACGGCGTCGTCATTCAGACAGTTGTGGATGAGTCGTACATCGACGAACACGACCTGACCGACTTGGGAAGCTACGTCACCGCGGCCGCACAGGAAGCCGCCAACGATGTGGAGTGGCAGCTAGCGGAGATGCTCCAACCGATCGCGGAACGACGCGAACAGTTCCCGTCATTATCCGAAATCGTCAACGGCGCACCTGATATCAGGGAGCTGGTACCGGACTTCTTTAAGATTCAACACAGCCCCTACCCGACAGCGAGGAGCAAGCGATGAGCCAACCGTTGGGTGTCACACCCGCCGACTTACGGGCGACCTCCCGGTATCTCGCCGATGTCAGCTCCCGGATGAAGGGAGTGCGGACATCGCTGGAGGGAATGCTCGGCGGCGAGGGGGAAGCGTGGGGACATGACAAGATCGGCGGTCGGTTCGCCAATGGTGGTCATGGTTATAAGTCCCAATTGAATTGGGTCAATGGATCGATTGACGCCAAGACCGACCTGCTCGACTACTACGCCGACAGCCTCAAGAAAACTGCCGACACCCTCGAGCAGGGCGACTCCACCTGGTAGCCCGAGACAGACCGTGAATTACAGGTTCAACATCTGATCGGATGACGGCGAGTCGGAAGACTGTTGGGCCGGAGCGGAATCGCGCCGTCCACCCGGCGCAGCGGAATCGGGCTGCCACGACGAGTGTCGAGATGGCACCCGGCGACGCGGCGGAGCCGGCTGTGCTTCCTCGGCGGGTGGAGGTGTGTCGCCGAGTACGGGGACAACCGTATCCGGGTCGCCGATGAGCTCCGAACCGTTCTGACGCGACCGGAGCGCCTTGTTGGCCTTGTGTTCCTTGCCTTCTGCTCCTTTCGCTCCGGTGGGTCCGCCACCCATACCGGGCGCACCCCCCATAGCGCCGGAGGCAGAACTGGCTGCCGCAGGCACCCCCGCGCGGGAACCGCCGGAGTTGGATGACGCCTGTGGTGAAGACAGCCGTGCCCCGGGTTCATGTGCACCCGCGCCGCCGATGCCGCCACCAGAGCCGCCACCGATGCCCTTTGGCACGGGTGCCTTGTTGCCCAGTCCGAGCGCGCCTTCCTTGAGACCCGAGAAAGGCTTCTGCCCCTGCGCGGCGCTCGCAGCCTGTTGTGCCGCCTGTTGCGCGGCCCCCAGTGCGGAATTGAGGCCCTGGGTCATTCCCTGCAGTGCCGACTGAGCCGCCGACGTCAGATCCTGAGATCCGGAGCTCGTCGAAGGCTTGTTCGTGTTGTTGTTCTGCGAGGGGTCTGTTGTCTTGTTATCGCCGGGTTCGGTTTGGTCACCTGGGAGGATGGGGGTGTTCCCCTTGAGCTGGTTCTCCAGTTCCTTCGGGTCAAACGCCGGCTTGCCCGCACCGGGTGTGTTGAGGGCAGGCGTTCCGCTGCCGGGTGTACCTCCGGGTAAACCACCGGGGTTGCTTCCGGGAACGCTGGGACCTGGGGTCGGCTGTCCGTAGGTCATGTTCGGCGGCGAGGGAAGATTGGGGAAATTCTCCACCACTGCAACGACTGTCGGGTTGTACGTGTCCTTGAAGAGCTGTACCGCCAAGTGGTAGTCGGCGATGGAGCGCTTGATCTGCTCCATCTCTTTGAGGGCATCGGCCGCCGTGACGTAACCGTCGCTGTTGTTCCGCAGACGGCCCCCGCCGTCGAGGTGATACTTCGAATTGAACTCGCCGATCCGCTGATCGAGCCGCTCCTTGTTGAAGTTTCCCGAGTCGATCAGCTGGTCGTTGGCATCGTTGGGGAATCGGTCCCGGATGCTGGTAAATGCGTCGCTCAGCACCTTCAAGCGATTCGCGAGCGCATCGGAAGACGGAGTGAAGTCGAAAATCGATGTCTTGGTGACCTGTTCGGAGGCGGTCTCGGCGGCCTCGGCGCTCTCTCCGGACCACTTGCCGGAGATCGCGCCACCCACCTGGGTCTTGAAGTCCTCGGAGGCCGTCTTCAAGGTGTTGCCGTGGTCCCGCCACGCCGTCCCAGTGGTGTTGAGCTGGTCGGGCTTCAGTGCGTCCTTTTCGCGGCGTAGGTCGGTGAAGTTCCGGCTCTCCCAGTTGAGAGCCTGGGGACCGTGTAAACCTCTTTGAACCTCCTGGGCCACACTGTGATCGGAAAGCAAGCCGGGTACCTCGCCGAGCAGCTTGCTGTCGGGTGTGTACTTCTTCTGGTCGTTATCGGTCTTAACGGCATCGGCGGGCAGCTGCACGAACTTGCCATCGGGCCCGACCAGGGCGGCACGCTTGGAATAGTTCGGATTCGTCACCCACGCGTTGTCGTAGACAGCACCGCTCTTGCCTTCCTCATTGGTGCTGGTGCCCATGGTGGCACCCACGTAGTTTCCAAATCCGCCCATGATTCGCTACCTTCTGTCGGCGATCGTCTCAGTTTTGGTCGGTCTGCTGAGCGGCAGTTGCCGCGTCGCGGGCCGTCTTGACGAAGTCCTTGGTCTGACTGAGCTGCTCGCTCAGATACTTGGTGAGCGTGGTGCCGCGCGCATCGAAAGCCTTCTTCAGCAGCACGGCCAACGGATTATCCGGCGTGCCATACCCTTCGGTGTTGTCGAGGGTGTCGTTGATCATTGTGGTCAGGCTGTTCTCGTAGGGGGCGATCGTCTTGTCGATCGCGGGAATTGCCGACGGGTCGAGGTAAAGCTTCTTGTTGCCGGTGGCAGCGTCGAGGGAAGCCCAGGGGTTAGTCATGATTCTCCTCATTGGTGATCGGTTCTACAGAGACGTTGATGGGTAGCGTCACATCCTTTTCGATCCGGACGAGGACCGCTGCGGAGTTGACGAAGTTTCCGGCTGAGAACAGCATGACGAGATCGCCGACCTTCGCGATCTTGTTGTTCATCAGGTACGCGAGATTCACACAGAAGTCGGACACCGTCAGATGGCCGAATCGAGCACCGAAGTCATGCAACGCGGGGTTCGGCTTCAGCTGCGACTGCTTGGCAATCAACTCGGTGACGTAGGACGGCTCGATGAAACACGGTGCAAACAAATCGATTTCGCTGGGGTCGACGCCAACGCGTTCATAGCAATCGACGACGGTGGCGATGGCACTGCGAAAGCTTGCCATGGCGTTGTTTGCCGCGGCTTCCGGATAGCGAGAGTTGTGCTCCTCGAATCGAGCCAGATAGCCTGCCAATTCTGGGAACACGGGATCGTCGATGCCGAAATCGGCTCGGCTGCGCATGGCATCGGCTGAGGCATTATATGAGCGCGTTGCCCCGGAGAGGATCCTCGCGAATCCGTCGTGCTTATTCAGGATCGCGCAGAAGGCGTTGTCGCCCAGTAGGGAACCTTCGACGATCGGACTGGCCGCGTATTCGTATCGGTCGAAGTAGAAGATCGAGTCACCGCCGGTGACCATCGCGTAATCGCCATTCCACCCCGCCTCGAGCACGGCATCGGCCAACATGACTCCGAACAGCCCGCCGGAACAGAACTGCCGGATCTCGGCGGCCCCGCCCGCGGAATCCCTGCCGAGGACCGATCGTTGCAGCGAGTTGTGGATCGGCCACAGGTGCTCACCCTGATACAGCGTTCCGCAATGAAATGAGGCCGCGAGGTTGTCCGCGGCAATCGCGAGTAGCGACGAATCGATCTGGTGGGCAGCGGCTTCCACCATTTCATGAACCGACGGCATCTCCGGGGCATTAGTCGTGAGATGACGTGGTCGGCCCTCGGCATCCGTACCGTCAGGTACATAGGCCGACACCATGCTCAGGTATGCCATCGTCGCTTAGTCCGATCCCGCCGAAAGTCGTTCCGCGGCTTTCATCTGCAGCTCTTCCACCCGCCGGAAGGCGTCGAGGAGGTTGGGGACGGTCGCCGGAACCACCTGGAATTCCTCGGCTCCCTCGTTGACCAGATACGCGCCATCGTCGGTAAGGTTGACCAGCGTGAGGTAGCTCGGGTTCCGGAGTTCGTAATCCAGACTGAAGTCAGCGGAACCTGCCAACAGGATCGACGCGGTGATGTCCGTTTCGTCAAAGAGCTGTGATGGCGTCTCGTTCTCGTATCGCCCCTTCTTGGCAGGGCGCGTTCCCGGCGTGTATTCGGGAAATGCTTCCAGCACCACCTGCGGGAAGTCGACGTTCGCGCAGCCGATGATCTGTACGTCCTCGCCGAAAATCGTCTGCTCACTGGGGTCTTGGGTGATCACGGCGCAGTATCCGGTTGTCCCGATGACACCGAACAGCCGGTACAACCGCTGGTCCTGGCCTTCTTCGATCCGCCCGAATCCCTGCATCATGAAGGCGGGAAACCGCAGCGCTTCGAGGATCCGTACGCGGTTCTCGTTTAAACTCTCGCGTAACCGACTCAGTGCGGCGGCTCTATCGGCCTCCACTTCGGACATGTATTGCTGCCGGTTTCGGTAGGAGAGCGGAAACGGCATGTTGTCAAGGCCGAGAGCCTCCCAGATGCATCTGAACTCGAAGCCGGTCATGAACCATGGCTCCACATTGAAACGCACGGGCGCAAGCTCGTCGGTGATCATGCTGGATTGCCTTTAGCCACTAGATATCTCCCTCGCTCGAACCGTCCGGCCGGGTGGGCTCGGTGTGTGATTGCTGTGCCGAGCCCACCTGGGGCGGGTGTTAGAACTGTGCGGCGTTGGCTGCGTCCATGGCTTGCATGGTTTCTTGTTTTTCGCGGGCTTGTTGTTGGGTGTTGTGTAGGTCGGTGATGCAGTTGTCCATCATTTGGGCGACGTTGATGTGGGCCTGGTGTAGTGCTTGTTGGCCTTGGCCGGTGTAGACCTCGCCGAGCTGGCGGAACAGGGTTTCGATTTCTTGTTTGGCTTCTTCGGCTTTTTGCAGTCCGCCGGTGATGCCGTCGATGGCGGAGTGGTTGGCTTCGAATTGGTAGACGATCTCGCTCATATGCTTTGTCCTCTCGGTTTTTAGCGGGCGCCGTCGTTGGAGGCGACGCTGTTCATGTGGGTTTCGGCTTTGTTGACGAGTTCGGTGAGGGTTTTGATCAGCACATCGAAGTCATCGGTTTGGCTTGAGGACTGCTGGAAGTACAGCGATGAGGCGTCGCCTTTCCAGGTGCTGCGGACCATCTCATCGACCGAGTTCTTGATTTCGGTGAGCTTGCCGGCGATGGATTGCACGGTTTGGTGCATGGTGTCGGCCTTGGACTTGGCCTCGGCGTGAGTGAGTGAAAGTGGTGATCCCACGGTTGGTTCCTTTCTTGGTTTTCTTTATGCGGTGACTGCTCTGTGGTGGATCCCAGCGGAATCCAGGACACCTGGCCTACTTATCGATCCCCCTCCCATCCGCCGGGCAACAACTCAACTAGCTGGCAGATGGCCTGCGAAACAGAATGATTGGAACCACCCTTGAGCGTGGCCCACACCTGCCCACTAGGAGACAAACTCGGCGCCGACACCAACCGACCCCGCTTGGTATAGAAAACCCCAACAGCCGCCGATGCCCGAACAATCCGGTCATCCACATCGAGTGTGTAGTACACGATTTCACCGAACGCCTGCCGTGACGCCAACGCCGAACCCAGAAGCATCGCGTTTCTTTGGTCGGTGCCCAAAGCGCGAATCGTGTCGGAAAGCGCGGCCGCATCATGCGTACCGTTCAATGCGGTACTGAGCACATCGATAGGGGCGCCAACAGGTTCCAGCTGTGCGGGCTCGGCGGCCGGGAGCTGGCCGAGCATTGCCTGCACCGCAATCCTCATCTCGCCGCCCGACTCGAGCTCGCGCAGGAGAATCTCGTTACCGATCCGCCGCGCCAACACACTGCGATTGCCCTTGCGAACCACGGAGATTCGTGCAGTCCCATCCGGGGTGACAAACCTGACCGCGAACTCGCGGTCAGGGCGCTGCAAGGCGCGGACCAGTTCGATGAGCTCTGGAACCACCAACCCGTCGACGATGAGGCCGTCGTCGGTGAGGTCGGTAGTTGCCGCATCGAAAGCTGCGTCCAAGGACGGCTGGGTGGCATACCGGGGACGAACAGCAAGAACAGTGGGGAATCCTTGTGCACCAATGCGACTGGCGACGACTTGGAGTTCGTCATCGGTCAGTCGGACTTCCGATCGCAGCGCCGTGGTCATTGCGACTCCCTCTCGCCACCGATGACTGGCGGCGAGACCCAGCGGTCGGAAACCTGTTCCAGGGTGCGTTCGTCGTCGGGTGCCCAGTTCTCCGGTGCGGGTTCCGCGGGAACTGCCAGTTCGTCGAAGAGAGCACTGGTCGGCGACCAGCTGACATTCGACACGATGAACGGCGATTGGTTCTCGGCCGTCGCAGGCAGCCAGCCCTGACTACCGTCCGAAAGCCCGGAGGCCGCCTCGCCACCTCCGTCAAGTGTGGAAGCCGGTTGCACGGAATCGAATTCACGATCGTGCCCGAGACCTCGGGCCGCCCCCGCCATCGGTGCATACGGCGCGCCACCCATGCCGCCTCCGCCGCCGGAGACCGGGCCGCCTCCGAAACCGACGCCTTGAAGCTGCGCGCGCGCATTGCTCGACGTGACCGTGCGATCCTGACGAGCCAGGAGAGGTGCGGGGGGCAATCCCGCGCCACCGTATCCGCCGCCCCCGCCGGCCGCGGCCTTTTCGGCGGCGTTCTTGGCCTCCGTCTCGGCCTTGAGCGCCGCGCCGGACACGACCTCCGGGGGAGGGGGTTCTTCCCATGGTGTCGCGAGTGGAGTGACAGCCTCCTCATACTGGGCCATGACCTGGGCGGCGTTGGCCTGATCGGCAGTGGCCTGCTCATCGAACTCGGCGAACGTCCCGGTCAGGACCGCGCCGTTGTATGCCTCGAGTGAGGCCATCATGTCGTGGCGGGCCTTGTTTTCAACCGCCTCGGTGACGCTCGGCATCGCCAGCACCGCAACGGTATTGGCTACAGCAGCCTCTTCCGCACGCTGCCCGTTGGCCGCAGCATTCAGCGCGGTCGCCTCCAGCCACTCTCCCAGGGACTCGATCCGTCCGATGACCGCGCTGGATCCGTCGCTCATCCACGCCGTGCGCAGGGTGTCGAGGATCTTCTTGTAGTCGGCCGATGCGGTGGCGAGTGCGTTGGCGATGCGCACCCATGCCGCACCTGCTTCGCCGATCGATGTGGGTCCGGGACCGTCGGTGAGGTCGCGGGCGAGCTGCTCGGTGCTACGTGAGTCCCACACCACGTCGGTGAACCCCACGTATGCCTCCCGCTGCCTCTCGTAGAACGTTCTTGTGTTGAATATCGCTGGCTAAAAACGGAAATCGGAATCGATGACTTCGGTGTTCGTTCCGTGTACGCGCAGCGCGGCCGAGATTTCGCGAAGCTCGTTCAGGCCCTGCTGGCTCGATTTCGCGTAGGAATCCCTGACCTCGTTCATCGTGGTGGCGGCGCGCACCGACACCTCGTCGCGGCCGGGCGCGACGACGGTGAGGCCGGCCTCCTCCTCGTGAAAGGTCTGTTCCAGACGGTCGGCAAGCTCATCGAGCTGCCTTGCCGCATCGGCCACACCGGTGGTGTTGATCGAGAGTCCTGAATTCGCCATGGCTTTCCTTCGTTACGTTGACAGCGAGATTTCCTGTGGTTCAGCAGATTCCGCCGCCCCGAGAACAGGAGGGGCGACCGTGCCGAGATCACCGACGATCTCGTCACCCTGGCCGGTGGTGTGCAGGAAGTCCGGTGAGCTGTGCCCGCCGCTCGCGTTGGCGCGACTGGCGCCGGCGGGCATCATTCCCATGCCACCACCGGCCGGTCCACCGGCCATTCCGACACCCGATACACGCGGCGCGGAGGGCGCGAGCCGTGCGGCCTCGGTCGCACCCGAGAGTCCTGCGACATTGGTTCCTGCGCGCGGCACAAGGCTCTGGATCGGCGCGCTACCTCCAGTGCCGCCTCCACCGAGGCCTCCGTTGGAGGAGAAGGCCTTCGTACCCGCAGCCGTTGATCCCGCCGCGGTTGATCCCGCAGCCGTTGACACGGCCTGACCGATCGCACCGGTACCCGAGCTGAGCGCCTGGGATCCGGCGCTGATTCCGGAGGACATGGCACTGGTCGCCGCCTGGAGGGCCGGGCTCATCATCTGATACCCCAACTGCGCCACATTGATTGGGTTACCCGCTGTGGTGACCGCTGCGGCGTTTCCGGCGAGTGCGGCCTGCGTGGTGGTCATCACCGTGGCGGCCTTGGTGACGGCCGTCGCCGCGGCGGTGAAAATTGCAGGGATCGTGAACGGCACTCCCGTCAGCAGCTGAGTGAACGTGGCCTGAAATTCGACGATGATCTGGATGATCTGGGCGCGTGCCTCTGCCGCGGTCGCTGCGGCCTGTGCGGCGTTGGACTTGAGGACCTGCGACTGCTGCGACACCTCCGCGCCGTTTTGCGCCGCGAGTTCGGTGCCTTTTTCGGCGGAGCTCGCCGCCGGTCCCTGCCAGCCCGAGCCGGAACTTTGGGCGGCCGATTTCATCGACGATGAGGCGCTTTCCACCGCCTTGGAGACACCGTCGAAGGCAGATGTCGGATTCATCCCCTGAAACAGCCCGCTGCCCAGCGTGCCCAGCGCCTGGGTGACGGGAGAGATCAGCGCCGACGGATCGAGTGGGTTCGACTGCGCGGGGTCGGCTGTGTCGGTCCGCTCCTGATTCTCTTGCGTGGGATCGCTTCCAGCCTCCGGGTTTGCGGGAATTCCAAGCTTCTTCAGGATTTCCTGGACGGGCTGGTTGAGATAGTCGGCGAGATTCTGCTCGGCAGCCGCTATCACCGGACCCGGGTCGTATCCGGGCAGCTGTTGAGCGACGGCCCCGGTGGAATACGGGGCGAGAGGAACTGGTGGTGGGTTGACTTCAGCCATAGCGGAATGAATTAGAGGGCGGAGTCCACGTTTACGTACCCGGACTTGGATACTTCGGTGGCGCCGCCTATGGCCCCATGAAGGGCACCCACCATGAGCGTTGCCGCCTGGTTGTTCACCTGCGCTGGAGCAAACGCCGCGAGGAACACGGCGCCGATTGGGCCCACGGCGCCCAGGACACTGGCCTGCATTCCCATCGCGTCATACGTGCCCGCCGCACTGATCATTTGTCCCGCACCAACGGCGGTTGCCGAGATCGTCTCCATGGCAGTCGGAACGGCTGTCAGGTCTTTGCTCATCGGTATCACCCATCGGAATCGTTTCGTTTCGCTCTTAGCCGGTGATGATCTACGACTGCTGATGAGCATAGCTACGGCTCACCGGCTGCACCAGTTATCAGAGGTTAATTTCTGGTTCATCAAAATTGTCGGTTGCTAGGGCTATCGGACGATATGTCGCTGTCGGGTAGATCGCGCACATCGGATAGTACAGCGAGTTGACTTGCCGTCGCCGACACGCTCGAAATTGCCTACTACGGCCGCAGTTTCCTCAACGAAGTGACCTGTAGTGCACAGACTTTAAACATTGAGCTAACATTCGGCGACCATCATGGAAAGTGAATGTCGGATGGGGGTGCGGAGTCGCCGCAGCTCTGATGGAAATCAACATTGCAGAGTCGGTCGGCCAAGCGAAAGCCCACGAGTCTGCCGTCTCATCGACTTATGTGCCGCCGCGTGGCGTAGGCAAGGTAGCCGTTATTAGCTCGTTATATTCGCGGTAATTAGCTTGGATCGGGTGTGAAGGTGGAGCCATCCCATTTCGTCAGGGGCTGGTGCCGTAGCTCTTGGAACCGTTTGTTGAATTCCGCGCTGAGGAATTGTTGCCGCTCCAGCGACACGCGCAGAGCCGCCTGAGCGGTCTCCACGATGAGTTTGGCCAACTCGTCCGCAGGCATCCGCTGTGCCTGGCTACTGAGCCACAACCCCAGCATCGCCCCCGAGGCGTTGACCTTCACCTTCACCGCCTGGTTCTGGCTGACCATCTCCACCGAAATCGACTTGCACTCGTCGTTCATGGCCTGCAGCAGGTCGCGCTGCTTGAGAATGCGTGCGATCACCGAATCCGCGAGACCGCTCATACCGATCGCATCCAGGTCAACGGGGGCTCGTCATCGGATCCCATGATGGCTTCCTCGGCCACCGCCAGTTCGTCTTCGGTGGCCAGCTCCATGACTCTGACGATCTCGGCGCCGTACGGCTCCTGCAGGATCTCGCGGCGGCGGGCGACCTGCTGGCGCATTGCCGACAACCGGCACAGTGCGAAGATCTCGTCGGCTAGCGCCTGTGGTGGCTTAGCCAATTCGCGCTGATCGATCTTGAGACTCACCGGCAGACCCTGCTCGGTGGTTACCACCGAGATCGAGCCGGTGCGGGATCGCACCGAACGCTGCGAGGACATTGGCATCTCCCTTAAGCTGCTGGTTGAGTACGGGGGATTATTTGGTTGGGTAACCAGTCTTGATACCCGGGCGCTAGCTACTGAGTAGGATCGAACTCTACGACGATTTGGCGATTGAGGAAGGGGAGGGGGACGTTGCCCAAGCAGGATCGTGGTGCGCCCGCCCGTCCTCCGTGGCTGCCCGAAGAAGACGAACAACGAGGCTTTCTTCGTTCGTTGAGGCGCAAGAAGCGTAACGAGGGTGAGGACGCGTCCGACGAGGATTCGTTAACCCGCGAGACGGAGCACACCTCCGGGCCCAAGGTTCCTGCGTTGAAACAGGACGCCGAGACGGTTCTACCGCCCGTTGAGCACGCAGCCGTCGTACCGACCGAAGAAAAGCCAAACGGCGCCAAGTCAGTTCCCGATGCCTCCAAGTACTACACGCCGGCACGCACGCCGGCGCCAGTCGACGAGAAGCCGTCGACGGCCGAGTCGAATGCGATTGCCCCGAAGCCTGTTTCGGAGGTGCCGCGGATCATCGCGAGCCCAATTCCGGAGATGAAGCCGGAGCCATGGCCAATACCGCAGGTGGAGCAGTCGATGCCACCCTCGTCTCTCGCACCCCCGGTAATTCCGGTGCCCGAGCCTGTCGCAGCCGAGCCGGCCCCTGTCGCGGAGGAAGTCACTCCCGGACCGGTCGAGCCGGTGTCCTCGGTGGAGACTCCCGTGGAGGTGGATCCGTCGGAGACCGCGCAGGAGCCTGTTCAGCCGGAAGAGGCGAGCCGACCGGCGCCCACCACCGATGCGAGTGGTGACGTGGACCCGTTCTCGCGGTTCAGCGTTCTCGAGGCCAAGCTCCGCCAGATGAGCCTCGACGAGAGCATCACCGATGGTGAGCTCGAACGGCGCCAACGCCACGCAATACCCGCACCGGAGCCTGAAAGTGAACCGGAGGCCCCCGCTGCCCTCAGCTTCACACCACCAGAGGTCGTTGACGACGCTCCCGATCTCGTCGAAGACGTGGCGGAGGCGCTACAAGCAGCAGAGCCCGCTCCGGCGCCCGCCCTCGCCTTCACGCCGCCGGCGGCCGCCGCCGACGCTCCCGAAGCGATTGACGATGCGCCTGAGGCAGTCGCGGAGAATGTTCCCGAGACGGCCGAACTAGGGCACGTCGAGGCCGCCACCGAGGTCGAGGCCACCCCGAACGACGAGCCTGAGTCGGTGCCCGCGGAGCCGGAACCAACCGCGGGGCTCACCGCAGACTTTGTGCCCCAGGCGCCGGAGGCGGACGCCGATATCGTCGGAGATTTCGTCCCCCAGAACGCCGTGGTCGAAGCGCCTTCCGAAACGGCTGCACCGTCGGGCGAGCCCGTGACCGAGGTTGACGATGTCGATGCCAGGGCAGCCGCATTGCTGCTTCGCATCGAGGCTAAACGTGCCGAGCTCGATGAGGAATTGGCCGCACACGATGCGGCTGAGTCGGAGATCCTGGCAGAGCCCGAGCCGGAACCGATGCAATTCACCCCGATGGTGGCGCCATGGGCCGCGACAGAGGAGCCCGCACCCGTCGAGATTCAATCTCGCGACGACGTGAGCACTGAAAACGTCGCCGAGGAACCGGTCGAGCCCGAACTGACCGCATCGCCCGACCCCGAGCCGGTGGCCGAGGAAACGTCGGCGGCGTCCGCAATCGAGGACCTGGCCGCCCCAGGGCCCGAATTGCCGGTCCAGCTGGAGGTTTCGGCGCCTCAGGCGGTTGATCCGCAGCCCGCCGGGGATATCGCCAAAGTTGAGCCCGAACTGTCGGTCGAAGTTCCTGCGGTACCCGCCGTGCCCGAGCCGTCCGTCGTTGTTGAATCTGAGCCTGCCGTCGAAGACACTGCAGGCACCGCGGACGTTGCAGAGGGGGACAAGCCACAGCGTCAGCCGGGTCGCCGACTTGCGCCGCCGCCGTGGCAGATTCCCTCCGCGATGCAGCCCGCTCCGACGCCGGAACCACCGGCGCAACCCGCGTATTACGTGCCGCCGCCACAGCTCCAACAGCCGGGGCCGCTTCAGCCGCAACCGCAACCACCGATGCAGCAGCAGCCTGCTGCGCAGGCGCCACCAGGATGGAACCCGCGGCAGCCCTACCCGGGGCAGTGGTCACAGGGCGCTCCTCAAGCGCCGCAACCCTATGGCGGGCAACAGCTTCCGCCGCAACAGCCTCCGCAACCCACGAGTGTTCAGGGTCAATGGCAGTGGGTGCCGCAGCAGCCGCAGGCGCATCAACCTCCTCCGCAGCAGGTACCGCCACCCTCGGTGCAGCAGGAGCCGCCCGCTGGGTACGTGCCTTCGCCGCAGGCTACTGCCCCTCCTGTCAACTACCGTGCGCCGCAGGCATATCGGATGCCGCCTTCGCTCGACGAGGCAGAGGTTGTCAACCGCAGTCGTTACGCACCGCGGTCCGGCTGGCGCAAGGCGGTGCACAGGTCCACCGCGGGTCGTGTTAACCCAGGAGACTCGCGTAAGGACCGTGAAAACGACCAGCTGCTGGCCAGTATCCGTCAGCCGATTCTTGGTGACTACCGAATCGCGGTGCTGTCCATCAAGGGTGGCGTTGGAAAGACAACTACCACATTGGGATTGGGTTCGGCATTCGCAACGATCCGTACCGATCGGATCATTGCCGTGGACGCCAACCCCGACCGTGGAACCCTGGCGGAACGTGTGCGCGACCATTCGACGCAATCCACCGTTCGCGATCTGCTCAACGATCAGAACATCAGAAGTTACGCCGATGTGCGCAATCACACCCGGATGGCGACCAGCCGCCTGGAAGTGCTTGCCAGTGAACAGGATCCAGCGGTATCGGAAGCCTTCGGTGAGGTTGACTACCGCAACACGATCGACATTCTGCAGCGGTACTACAACATCATCCTGACGGACTGTGGCACCGGAATCATGCACTCGGCGATGGCCGGAGTGCTCGACCTTGCACACACCATCGTGCTGGTGAGCTCACCAGCCATGGATTCCGCGCGTAGCGCCTCGGCGACGCTCGATTGGCTTATGCAGCACGGACATTCGGGGCTAGTACGCGAGGCGCACGTTGTCTTGAGTGCCTCACGTCCTGGATCGGCCGGGATCAAGCTCGACAAGGTCTACGAGCATTTCGAGGCGCGTTGCCGGTCTATTCACATGATCCCGTTCGATCCGCACCTCGCCGAAGGCGCCGATGTCGACTTCAACCTCCTCAATGCGGATACCAATGAGGCGTATCTCGGGCTGGCCGGCGCGATTTCCGAGAGTTTCCCACGACTTCGCATGCGCGGCGACGAGCAGCGATAAGACGAAGAGGCAGGAAAAGCAAGATGGTTGACGCTAGAGACGCCCAGCGGGTCTTTGACGCCGGTGTGCTCTCGCTCGGTATTCCGATCGACGGTCTGGAGACAGACCGCGATGTCGGATACGCCAAGCTCGCCTTCCAGCGCGCCACTGAATACGACCCGGATATGTGTGACGGCTGGCTGGGTCGTGCGGCCGCCGGTGACGTCAGCCCCGAGGTTATTTTCAATCTGTATCGCACGAGCCAGACGACGATGTTCCGCGAACAGCGGCGCCTAGGGTTGCCTCCACGGGCGCTGGCCGGCCTGTTCGAGACCGGGCTGTACATCAACTACACGCTCGCCACCTTCACCGAGACCTGGCTTGCGTATGCGGCAAGTCTCATCGTGGGCAAGGACTTTGGCGAGGCCGAGCATGTGCTGAATGAACTGGACAAGCTTCGAGCCCGCATGGCCGACGGTAACAGGGACGCCCAGGAGATCTGCGCCTATGTGCGCGGAGTCCTTCACTTCACCACTCAACGCTGGCCGGATGTGCTTACCGCCCTTGCGAATTCGTCTTCGTTTACGGATCCGTACATTGGCGCGGGTGCGCATCTCATGGTGGGCTCCGCCTGTGCGCAAATGGGATTGTTTGTCGAGGGTATTCGGCGCCTCGACCAAGCCATCGAGGGGCCGATCCCCGCGGCCAAACGCGCCGCCGAGTTCTGCAAGGGACTCACACTTCGTGAGATTGGCAAAGAAGACGAGGCAAGGGTCATCTTCGAGCGGATTTACAGTGAGGAACCAGGTTTCGAGGCCAACGCCTCGGCGTTGCGTGATCCCAAGTACCGGTTGATCATCACCTCTAAGGAGATCATCGACACCCGGACCGATAAGTGGGATCCGAGTACCGCGCGGACCGAGGGTGATATCGACGCCGAAGACCTAGCCGAACGCAGTAACCGGTATCTACAGAAGGCCCAAGAGGAGCTGGACCGCCAGATCGGCATGGCCGAGGTGAAAACCCAGGTTGCCAAGCTGCGGTCGGCGGCCAGGCTGGCGAAGGTGCGTGGTGACAAGGGACTCAATGCCGCGTCACGCAGCCTGCATCTCGCCTTTACTGGGCCTCCCGGAACCGGTAAGACCAGCATCGCTCGTGTCGTGGCGCAAACCTACTGTGGTTTAGGGCTTCTCAAGACGCCCACGGTTGTGGAGGCCAAGCGGCAAGACTTCGTCGGGCAGCACCTCGGTAGCACCGCGATCAAGACTGACGCGTTGATCGATACTGCGATGGACGGCGTGCTGTTCGTCGATGAGGCGTACACCCTCATTCAAACCGGGCTATCCGGTGGTGACGCATTCGGTCGCGAGGCGGTCGACACTCTGCTGGCCCGCATGGAGAACGATCGCGATCGACTGGTGGTGATCATTGCCGGGTACGACGGTGAGATCGACCGATTCCTTGCCGCCAATGACGGCCTGGCGTCCCGCTTTACCAAGCGCATCAGGTTCGCGTCGTATAACCCGTCGGAGCTCGGCGATATCGGTCGCATGATTGCCAAGAGCAGGGATTCCGATCTGTCCGAGGACGCGTACAACGAGCTGGTGGCCGCGTGCGAGACGCTCTACAACCAAGATGCTGTCGACCAGTCGGGACAGCAGCGACGCGGTGTCGACATGGCGGGTAACGGGCGCTTTATTCGTAACGTCATCGAAGCCGCCGAAGAGGAGCGCGAGTTCCGGCTCAGCGAGGAGCACGGTGCGGCAGTGGAAGAGCTCGACGAGGATTCGCTCCGACGTATCGAGGCCGCCGATATGCGCGCAGCCCTCAAAAACGTTCTCGGAATGTTGGGGAACTGATGGCTGATTCCCGTGACAACACACCCGATTCGCCGCCGCCGAGCGGCCCTTGGCGTGAGCCGATCGCGGATGGGCTAGGCCAGGAAACCAAAGGCAGTCCGTTCCGTCGATCCAAGAGCCCGAACCAGGAATTCGTGCCGCCTAGCGCCGATTACTTCCCGCAGCCGACCCTCAAACCGCCACCCTCGCTGCCGAAGAGTCCCAAGCTGTCACGGCGCCAGCGGAACCACCAGCGCAACAACCAGAGTCCGATGAATCCGATATGGGAACCGGATCCACTGAGCGCGCACGGCATGCCGCAGTATCAAAATCCGGCGCCCCCCGCTCCGCCACAGTCGTACGGTGCGCCGGTCCAGCAGCCACCCCCGAATTACCAGCCACCCCCGAATTACTATGTGCCGCCGCAGAATTACTATGCTCCGCCGCCTGCACCCGGCCCCGCCGCTCCGCCGCCGGGGCCCGCGGCTCCGATGGAATCCTTTGCGCCCCCGGTCGCGCCGGAGACAAGCCACCTACCGGCATGGCCCGCCTCCGCAGTGGTGGTGCCGGAGCCTCCCACCGCACCGCCTCCTGCGGAGACGCCTCCGGCAGCGTGGGAGGAGGAGCGCCCCAGGGACGAGGCAGCGAACGAACAGGCGCCTGTCGAGTTGCCGCCGCCGCCCGCGCCGGTGGAACCGGCACCGACTTCGGCCCTACAGGTTCTGCCCGACGATGCGTCATCGATGATTCCCGCGGGCATGACACCGTGGGGTGGCCAGGCACCCCAGACGCCGCCTGTGCCGATGCCGCCCGCCGCACAGTGGACGGCGCCGCCGCCGACCCCGCCGATCGCCGTCGCCCCGCCTGCGGCGTTCCCGCGAGCTGATTGGAACGCGCCGGCTGCGCCACAGCGGGCTCCGGGAAGTCCGACTGGTTATGTACCGGGGCAGACTCCGTTCACCGCAGCGCGGCCGGAGGTCCCCGTGCATCGCCCGGTGGCACAACCGCAGCGACCGCAGGGGCCGAGCCATGACCAGCTAGGTCTGATCAGGTCGGCGAAGCCACTGCCAAAGAGTGGGTGGCGCAAGGCCGTTCACCGGCTCTCGGGTGGAGCCATCAACCCCGGCGAGTCGTCGGACGAATCGCATCGCAGCGATATGATCGATCGGATCAATGCGCCGGTGCGCGGTGACTATCGAATCGCGGTGCTGTCCCTCAAGGGCGGTGTGGGTAAGACCACCACCACGTTCTCCCTGGGTGCCACGTTCGCCTCCCTGCGCGGTGATCGCGTGATCGCCGTCGACGCCAACCCCGACTTCGGGACGCTGGCTCAGCGCGGCCCGGATGAGACGCGTTCGACGGCGCGAGACCTGTTGCGTGATCCCGATATTCACCGATATTCCGATGTGCGCAGGCACACGTCGCAGAGCGCAAGCCGCCTGGAGGTGCTTGCCTCCGAACGCGATCCGGCGGCGTCCGAGCTGTTCTCGGAGGCCGACTATCTCGCGGTGATGCGGATCTTGCAGCGGTTCTACAACATCATCTTGACCGACTGCGGCACTGGACTCATGCACTCGGCGATGTCGGGGGTGCTGGGCGAAGCCAATGCGATCGTGCTCGTGACGTCGCCAGCTATCGACGGTGCGCGCAGCGCCCTGGCAACACTGGACTGGCTTGACCACCACGGGTATTCGCACCTGGTGCGTCAATCGGTGGTGGCCATCAGCTCGTCGCGGCCGGGCGCCTCCTCGATTGACCTCGAACAGCTGAGCCGGCATTTCCTGACGCGCGCTCGGGCGGTACACATCATCCCGTTCGACAACCATCTGTCGGAGGGTTCGGAGATCTCACTCGAGCTGATGGGCAAGAAGGCGCGGACGGCGTTCATGGAGCTGGCGGCTGCCGTGGCCGACGGCTTCTACGAGGGCGGAAACACCCGACAGACCAGCTGGACCTAACGTTCCAGTTCGTCGGTAGTCATCAGATCATCGCGGACGCTGCGCTCGCGATATGCCAACCGCGCCACCCGGTGTGCGACCACCGGGGCGGTGATGATGGTGAACAGTCCGGCGAGCACGATCATGCTGACATCGGCATGCCCACGAAGCCGCAGCGCGGCGCCGGCCAGCACCAGGAGCAGCCCCAACACCTGAGGCTTGGAGGCGGCATGCATGCGCGCCAATGTGTCGGGGAATCGCACCACGCCGATCGCGGCGGTCAATGCCAGCACAGAACCCAACAACACCAACGCGCCGGAGATGCCGTCGAGGAATGCGTTCATGGGCGGCGCCTTTCATCTCGCGGGTCGATCGCGGTATCCGGCACGCGGTATCGGGTCACGCTCACCGAGCCGAGGAAACTGATCAGGGACAGCGCGACAATCCCGTACAGCACAGTGGAATCCAGGCTGTAGGCCGCCCACGCGGCCAGTGCGCACATGGTGACGGCCACCAGAGTGTCGACAGCGACCAGTCGGTCCAGCGTGTTGGGCCCGGCGAGTAGCCGGTACATCGTGACGGTGGCCGCGGCGATGAGTAGCACCGCCGCGATATGCCACACGAGGTTCATAGTCCCTCCCTCGCCGCGGACCCGTCGACGATGTCGTTTTCCGGGTGCCAGTCGCTCTCCCGCTCGAAGGCGGCGATGAAAAGTCGCTCCAATTGCCTCAATTGAGCGTAGAAGCTGGCCACGGCCTTCGGCGAGCCGACATCCAAGACGTGCACATATGCCAGTCGGCGCTCCTGGTCGATTTCCAGGACCACCGAACCCGGAATGATCGTCAGTGTGTTGAGCAGAAGTGCCATCACCAGATCGGACTTCACCGAAATCTGTGCTCGCAGCACGGCACTCAACGGTGGTGGGCCGGGCCTGATCGCCAGCCAGGCCACCTGCAGGCTGGACAGCACCATGTACCAGGCGACTGTAAACGTCAGCCGGATCATGGACACCACGTGGAGACGTCCCTCGACCGGGAGGCGTGGCATCGGCATCAGGACCGTGATGACCAGAGCCACCAGCAGCCCGGTGATGGTATTGGCGACCGAGAAATTGCCCCACAGCATTGTCCAGACCAGTACGAGCCACACCACGATCCAGGCCCGCAGCGCGAGCTCCCGCGGGCCGTGCATCACCAGATCTTTCACCGTGCGCCACCCCCGAGCACTGCGTTGATGTAGACCGCACGGTCACGGACCTCGGCGGCGGCGCGGTCGCTTATCCCGATGATGGGCCCCGCGAAGACCGTTAGGGCCACCCCGACCGCGATCAAACCCAATGTGGGCGCCAGCATGCCGACCGGCATCCGGCCCACATCTTCACGATCGACAAAGGCCACCTCTACGGCATCGTCGAGAAGTGCCGACGGTGTCGCCGCGGCCAGATCACCCTCCGGCGCATCGATACGCGGCCGCCAGAATGCCTTGGTCCATACCCGCGCCACCGCGTACAGGGTCAGCAGACTCGTCACTGTGCCCCCGGCCACGAGTATCCAGGCCAGCACCGAGCCCTGCAGCGCCCCTGCCTCCAGCAGTGCGACCTTGCCGATAAACCCCGAGAACGGCGGGATGCCGGCGAGGTTCAGCGCGGGCACCACGAACGCGAAGGCCAGCAGCGGGCTAGCAGCGGCAAGGCCACCCAGACGATTCAATGACGATGAGCCGGCCTGGCGCTCGATGAGGCCGACAACCAGGAACAACGTCGTCTGCACGATGATGTGGTGTGCCACGTAATAAATGGCGCCCGACATGCCCAGCTCGTTGGACAACGCGATACCGAAAACCATGTACCCGATATGGCTGACCAGGGTGAAGGACAGCAGCCGCTTGATATCGCTTTGCGCGATGGCGCCCAGGATTCCGACGATCATGGTGAGCAGTGCCGCCACCAGCAGCACCGTATTCAGGCCACCGCCGGGGAACAACAGGGAATGCGCGCGAATGATGGCGTACACGCCCACCTTGGTGAGCAAGCCCGCGAACACGGCGGTCACGGGCGCGGGGGCGGTGGGGTAGGAGTCGGGCAGCCAGGTCGACAGGGGGAAGATGGCCGCCTTGATGGCGAAACCTATGAGCAGTACCGCGAAGATCGCCATCCGGGTGCCCGACGGGATACCGTCTGCGCGGAGGGCGATTTCGGCCATGTTCAGCGTTCCGGTCGCCGCGTAGACAAAGGCGATGCCCAGCAGGAAAACCACCGAGGACATCATCGAGACCATCACGTACGAGATGCCCGCACGCACCCGGTCGGCACTGGCCCCGATGGTGAGTAGGACAAAACTCGCGGACAGCAGCACCTCGAAGCCGACGTACAGGTTGAACAAGTCGCCTGCCAAGAAGGCGTTGCACACACCCGCCGACAGCGCCAGATAGGTGGGCAGGAAGATCGACACCGGCTGCCGGTCGTCACCGTCACGGATACCCTGAGCTGCCGCGTACAGCACCACCGCCAGCAGCACGATGGCCGACACCACCAGCATCAACGCCGAAAGGCGATCTACCACAAGGGTTATCCCGAGAGGTCCCAGCCGCTCCGGGGTCGGCCCCCAGCCACCGACGGCCAGCGCGAAGGTGCCGTCGCGATCCGCCAGGTACAGCAGTGCGAAGCAGACACCGAGGACAGCGGTCAACGCCGTCACGGTGATCAGCAGTTGTAGCCGGGGACGACGCCCCGCGATGAGGGTCAAGGCGGCCGCCGCCGTCGGCACGAGCACCGGCAGTGGTGTGAGAACGGCAATGGCACTCATGACTTCTCCCCCGCCGGTAGTGCATCGAGCTCGGCGGGGGAGTCTTCATCGGGAGATTCGGATGGCTCCGTGCGTTCGTCCCGGTCGTCGGTGACCGGTTCCAGAGGCTCCTGGGCGACGCGCGCGTCTTCAGCGTCATCGTCCACGACATCATCGGCTTCCAGGGTGAACATCCGATAGATCAGTGCGAGGGCGAAAGCGGCAACACCCATGGTGATGACGATTGCGGTGAGGATCATGCCCTGTGCCAACGGATCTGCGTCGGTATCGCGACCGGCCGACTGCCGCCCCATGATCGGTGGGTTACCCGACGGGCCGCCTACCGTGAGGATTAGCAGGTTCACGGCGTTACCGACGAGGAGCAGGCCCAACACCATACGTGTCAGGTTGCGTTCCAGCATTAGGTACACGCCACACGCGGTGAGAGCACCGATGATGATGAGCAGTCCGAGATTTGTCATGCTCCACGCACCCCTCCCCGGGCACGTGGAGACTCCTCGAGCTCGACATCCAGGCGCGCGCCGAGGCTGCGCAGCACGTCGAGTACCAGGCCGACTACCACCAGGTACACACCCAGATCGAAGAACAATGCCGTCACGATCTTGACGTGCCCGAATCCGAACATGTCGAATTGGATTGTGGCCGAAGACAGCACGGGTGCACCTAGCAGCAACGACATCAGTGCGGTGCCGCCGGAGAAGGCCAGTCCGAGACCGAGGATCTTTCCGGCGTCGAAGGGCAGGGTCTCACCCAGCTCGTAGCGCCCGCCTGCGAGATAGCGCAGCACCAGCGCCAGACCGGCAGTCAGGCCGCCCGCGAACCCGCCGCCCGGAACGTTGTGCCCGGCGAAGAAAAAGTAGATCGACAGCGCCATGACGAGGGGGAAAATCAGCCGCGTCGCCACTTCGAGAACCAACGACCGGTGCTTGGGATCGCGTAACTCGGTGCCGCGCAGCCAGATACTGGAAGCTACTACGATATCGGGCTGACCGGCCGTGTCCCATGGTCTTCGCGCAAGTGGCTCATCCGATACCCATGACCTTCGCGCAAGCGGCTCATCCGAGACGCGCGGAGCTCTGCCAAAACGCCGGTGCCGGAACATTAACGAGGCCACACCCGTGGCGGCGACCAGCAGCACCGAGATTTCGCCGAGGGTGTCCCAGGCACGGATATCCACCAACAAGACGTTTACCGTATTGGCTCCGTGCCCGCGCAGATATGCCGCCTCGGGGAGGAGGTCGGCGATGGGCCGATCACGTCGCGCCGCCATCGCATACACCCCGAGTGTGGTGACGGTGCATCCGACGGCGATCGCGAGCACAGCACGAGGAAGCCGGAACCTGTTGGCCTGCTCGATATTCGATTCGGCGGGCAGGGCGCGCAGCACCAACACAAAGATCACTAAGGTCAGGGTCTCGACGAGAAACTGGGTCAGCGCCAGGTCGGGCGCACCGTGCAGGGCGAAGATCGTGCCCGTCCCGTACCCGGTGATACCCACCAGCAGCACCGCCGCGAGACGGTTACGCATGAGCGTCGCGCCGATGGCGGCCGCCAGCATCAGCACACCCACCACAGGTTGCAACGGGGAATCCCACAGTTTCAGATGTGCTTGGTCGCGGGCGCCAAGGGCCAGCATGATCGTCGGCAGCATCACGAGGGTTACCAGAATGGTGGCCTGGGTGAACGGGATTGAGCCTCGCTGGGTTAGCGCGGTCAGTCGCTGGGACAGCACATCGGCGCCACGTAGTGCCGCGTCGTAGCCGCGGTCGGCATTCCCCAGCGGATTGACGGCGAGCCGTGCCCGTCGTAGGCGCCCCCGCGAGAAGAACGCAAAGATACCGACCGCGAAGGCCAGCGCGGTGAGCAACAGTGGAACCCCGAAGCCCTCCCAGATCGCGATATGCGCGTCAACAGGATTGGCGTAACTGCCGAGCACCCAGTTGAGCCAGTCGGGTAGCACCCCGGCCGCGACGCCCGCCACTGCCAGTAGCGCGGGCGCTGCCACGAAAGTCGAGGCCGGAGCATGCCTTCCCTGAACGCGAGCGCTGGGCTCGGGTAATCCCTTCCGCGCGAATGCTCCCCACATGAATCGCATGCTGTAGGTGATGGTGAACATCGAACCGATGACGATCCCGGCCAGCACCCACGGTGCCGCCGAACCGAGCACCCGGCTGTGCAGGACGGTGGCGAAGGCAAGCTCCTTACCGACGAACCCGAGGGTCAGTGGGACTCCGGCCATACTCGCTGCGGCGAGCCCGGCGACTACGAGAAGTGACGGTTCGCGATTTCCGAGCCAGGCCAGCTTGCGGATATCGCGGGTGCCGACCGTGTGGTCGATGACCCCGACCACCATGAACAGTGCGGCCTTGAACAACGCATGTGCGCACAACATCACCAGCCCGGCCAGCAGGATGTCGGGATCGCCAGTACCGGTGAGCACAACCAGGAACCCGAGCTGGCTCACCGTGCCAAAGGCGAGGATCAACTTCAGGTCGTACTCACGCAGGGCTCGCCAGCCTGCCAGGATCATCGTGGCGATGCCCAATACCAGCACGATGGGCCGCCACGGCGTCGCCTCGGCGAACCCCGGCGACATGCGGGCCAACAGATAGATACCGGCCTTCACCATTGCCGCAGCGTGCAGGTAGGCGCTGACCGGAGTAGGTGCCGCCATCGCGCCGGGAAGCCAAAAGTGCAGGGGCACAATGGCGGATTTACTCAGCGCGCCGATCAGCACCAGCACCAGGCCGACGTTGGCGGCCATACCCGACGGGGGATGTGTGATGAGGTCGGACAGCAAGAAGCTGCCACCCACATGACCGAGCACGATGACCCCGACCAGCATCGCCAGACCACCGGCGGTTGTCACCAGCAGTGCCTGCACCGCTGCCCGACGACTTGCGAGCCGCTCGGCGTAGTGCCCCACGAGGAGGAAGGACAGCACGGTTGTCAGTTCCCAGAAGATGTAGAGCAGCAGCAGATTGTCGCTGACCACCAAGCCGAACATGGCGCCGGAGAATGCCACCAACTCGGCAGCGAAGCTCGGTAGCCGCGGTTCGGTGTGCCCGTCGCGATGCCGGAAGTAGCTCGCACAGTAGAACAGGACCAGCGACCCGATGCCGAGCACCAGCACGCTCATGATTGCGGCGAGTGAGTCGAAGCGCAGCGCGATATCCATCGCCAGTTCGGGGACCCAGGGGATATCAATTCGTGCGTCCACTCCGCCAGTTGGCCACCTTGCCAAGACCCAGATCAGCGAACCCAACGGGACAAGGGCAAGGGGGTAGAACGCCAGTCGGCCAACGCGCGCCACAAGTAGCGGCGCCAGCGCGGCCGCCAGGGCGTGCGCAAGCAGAATCGCAAGCAAAGGCACTCCCGTCTATCTGTTGTTGGGCGGGGTGTCGTGATGCCTAGTTTACGGGGCGCTCGACGATTGGCGCGACGCAACCCTTTTCAGCGGTTGTCAGCAAACGCGCGCAGCGAAGCCACCTGCACCGGGTCCAGCGAGGGGCGCACGGTGGCCCGGGCCGTTTCGACATCGGCGACGGTCACGTCGGCGGCATCGATGGAACGCCGCATTGCCGCCATCGCCGCCTCACGCAACAGCGCCGCGCAATCGGCGGCCGAGAAGCCCTCGAGTTCGGTGGCGAGGGCATCCAGATCCACATCGGCGTCAAGCGGCACCGATCGGGCGGCGGTCTTGAGAATGTCTTTGCGGGCTTGCGCGTCCGGAGGCTCGACGAACACCAGGCGTTCCATCCGACCGGGACGAAGCAGTGCCGGGTCGATGAGCTCGGGCCGGTTGGTGGCACCGAGTACCACCACGTCGCGCAGCGGTTCCACCCCGTCCAGCTCGGTGAGCAGGGCCGCCACCACTCTGTCGGTGACTCCCGAGTCGAAGCTCTGCCCGCGTCGCGGGGCCAGCGCATCCACCTCGTCGAGGAACACCAATGAGGGCGCGGAATCCCGGGCACGCCGGAACAGATCGCGCACCGCCTGTTCGGAGGCGCCGACCCATTTGTCCATCAGCTCGGCACCCTTGACGGCATGGACCGAAAGCCTGCCCGAGCTGGCCAGCGCCCGCACCACAAATGTCTTCCCGCAGCCGGGCGGCCCGTACAGCAGCACCCCGCGGGGCGGATCCACGCCCAGCCGCTCGAAGGTGTCCGGATGCTGCAAAGGCCACAGAACAGCTTCTGTCAGCGCCTGTTTGGTGGTTACCATGTCGCCGACGTCATCGAGGGTTATCGACCCGACGGCCACCTCTTCGGTGCTGGACCGCGAGAGCGGACGAATCACGGACAGCGCACCGACGAGATCTTCCTGGCTGAGCGCTGGTGCGCTGGCCTGCTCGCTGGCGCGTGCGGCCGCCCGCAATGCGGCCTCGCGTACCAGGGCGGCCAGATCGGCCACCACGAAACCCGGTGTCCGTGCTGCGATCTCGTCGAGCTGCAAATCCTGCGAAGGCACTTTCGCTAGCAGGACCTCTAGCAGTGCCTTGCGGGTGGCGCCGTCGGGCAGGCTCAGGCCCAGCTCGCGGTCACACAGCTCGGGAGCACGCAGCCGCACATCGATCGCATTGGGATGGGCGGTGGTCGCGATGAATGCAACGCCGGAAGTGGCTACCGCAGAGCGCAACTCAGCGAGAATGAGTGTCGCCACCGGTTCGGCGGTGGCAGGCAATAGTGCGTCGACATCGGAGATGAGCAGAACTCCACCGGACTGCCGGACCCGACTCACGGCGCCGCGGATCGCATTGAGGCGTCCATCCGCGGTCGTGGCTCCCACTTCCGGCCCGTCCAGTTCGAGGAGTGTGCGCGACGCGCAGACCGCGCGCGCCAATGTCGCCTTGCCGACACCGGCGGGCCCGGAAATCAGCACGCCCAGATTGGGCTGGGCGCCCAGTGTCTTCAGTAGACCGGGTTCGTCGAGGGCAAGTTTTAGCCACTCGGTGAGGCGTGCGACCTGCGCCTGGGAGCCCTTGAGGTCCTCCACGGATACCGCTGCGACGGGTTCGGTCGGCGGGGCCGCCTCGGCAGCCGGGGTCGGAGGCTGGGTGGATGGTGTCGAACCCTGCCAGCTGACAAGAGAATTGGGTTGCACGCTGACCGGACCGACCGGATCGACCGCGGTCACCGTCAGTAGTTCGGAGGTCCAGGTGATGCCCACCGATCGGGCCAGTGCCGATGTCGCCTCCGAGGTGGAGGTGCCCGGCCCGAGGTCTCGCGGCAGCAGTGACACGGTATCCCCGACGGTCATGACCTTGCCCAACAGCGCCATCCGTAGCGTCGCCGACGAAACGGATTGGGTGGCAAGGGAGGAGCCGCTCACGGTGACCGACCGCGCGCCATACACCACTACTGGCGCGATGACGACCGACGCGTCCTCACGCAGACCCGCATTCGACAGCGTGACATCGTCGAGCAGGGCGGTGCCGGCGGGAACCGAGCGAGGGGCGATACCCACCACCGCCGTGGTCGTCCGCGATCCGGTCAGTGATATCGCATCCCATTCTCGGATCCCTAGGGCGGCAATTGCTTCCGGATGCAACCGGACAACACCGCGCCGCGAGTCGACGGCCGATGTGTTGAGACGGACAGTGAGGGTGAGCGATGAGCCGCTTGCGCGAAGAGCATTGGGAGAGGAGCTCATGGCGCCCTAGCGTGGCCTGCCGGGCCGTCGCAGGCCAAGACGTGCCGCGGTTCGCCTTTTGGGCAGCGAGCCCCGTCGGAATGAGCGTCGCTGGTCCCGACGCTGGTCGCGACGAAGATCCCGGCGTTCCTTGGGCTTGGCATCCCAGGACTCGGGCCGTGCGGCCACCCAGCGCTGACCGCGCCAGGCGAACGGGATATGCGCCAGGTAGACGACGATCAGGACCAGTAGCAGCACATATGGGTACTGCAGCAGTAAGGCGGCGGCCACCGTCACCAGAGCGAGCAGCAACACCACCATGCGGGGTGGCACCGAGACGGATTTCATGGCTGCGGTGGGGATCTGGCTGACGATGAGCATGGATACGACCACCATCCATCCGCATATCGCCCATACCGACGACCACCATCCGTCGCCGAACTGCAGATAGGCGGCCAATGGTGCCAGCACCATCAACGCCCCTGCCGGGGAGGGCACCCCGACGAAATACTCCTTGGTGAACGCGGGCTGGGAATCGTCGTCCAGCAGCGTGTTGAAGCGCGCCAGCCGCAGCACGATGCACACCGCGTAGAGAAGCGAAAAGACCCACGCCGTAGGGGTATCCGACAGCATCGAGATGTACAGCACCACGGCGGGAGCGACACCGAAATTCACCGCGTCGGCGAGCGAGTCGATCTCGGCGCCCATCCGAGACGTCGCGTCCAGGAGCCGGGCGATCCTGCCGTCGAGACCGTCGAGGATCGCGGCTGCGGCGATCAAGGTCAGCGAGATATACGGCTTTCCGTCGAACGCGAACTTGATCGAGGACAGGCCACCGCAGATCGCCAGCACCGTCATGACACTCGGCAGGATCCGGATGTGGACGGGACGCTTCGAGGCGGCTTGGTTCATGGACGAGCCGCTTACGCGATGTCCGGCGAGGAGGGTAGCTCGGCCAGCACCGTCTCGGCGCCGACGGCCCGTTGTCCTTGCTGGACAAGAATTTTCGACCCCTCGGGCAGGTAGGTGTCGACCCGAGAACCGAATCGGATCAATCCGTAGGTATCGCCGATCGACAGCTGGTCACCCACCCTCGCGTGGCAGATGATGCGACGCGCGATGAGCCCGGCGATCTGAACCACCACCACATCGTGCCCGGTACGGGTGCGGATCTGCACGCTATTGCGTTCGTTGGCGACGCTCGCCTCGGCGCGATCCGCGGACAAGAACTGTCCGCTGCGGTGGATGACTGCGGTCGCTGCGCCGGCCACCGGAACACGCTGAACGTGAACGTCGAATACCGAGAGGAAAATGCTGATGCGGGGGAGCGGTTCGGCGGGCAGCCCGAGCTCCGGCGGCGGCACCGCACGGTCGACGAGGCAGATCTGGCCATCGGCGGCGGCGACCACCACATCGGCGCGATTGGGTGGGATGCGCGCCGGATGCCGGAAGAAACCGGCACACGCGCCGGCGAGTGCCAGCCCGGTACCGCGAATCCAGCGGTTCTTGAACCCAAGGCCGGCCAGTCCCAATCCGCCTGCGATGAACGGAAGGCCTGCGGGATGGATCGGTGGAATGGTCGAGCGGAACAGTTCGACGATATGCGGGATCCCGGAATCGGGCTCTGAACCTACGGGGCGGGGACGTCTTGCCACTGGACCATCCTAGTGATTGCAGCGGAGCGCGGTGGCCCGCTAGGTCAGGTTCCAGACGCTGACCGTCGTTCCCGCGGCCAGCTCGGTGACGTCCTCGGGTATGTCCAGCAGGCAGTTCGATGCCGCCAGCCAGCGCAGATGGTGCGACGCGGGAGGGCCCACGGCCGTCACGGTGCCTTTCTGCGCGTCCCAGCATCCCCGCCGGAATTGCCGCTTACCGGCGGGGGCGGAGATCGGATCGGTGAGGACCGCCTCATGGCGCTCCCTCGCCGGGGCCAATCCCATGGCAGCGCGCAGCGGTTCACGAATGAACACCTCGAACGACACCAGTGCGCTGACGGGATTCCCGGGCAGGGTGAGTACTGGGACGCCGTTGACGCGACCCGCTCCTTGCGGCTTACCGGGTTGCATGGCCACCGAGAGGAACTGGACCCCCGCGTTGGTGAGCGCGTCCTTGACCACCTCATACGCTCCGGCGCTCACCCCGCCGGTGGTGATCACCAGGTCGGCCTGCGCACCGAATTCATCCAGCACGGACAGGAATTGGTCGACGTCATCGGCGACTGTCGGTGCCACGACGGCATCGGCTCCGGCCTCCTGGACGGCCGCGGCCAGCATGACCGCATTGGATTCGTAGATCTGTCCCGGCTTGAGGTCGGTGCCGGGGGATACCAGCTCGCTGCCGGTGGAAGCGATGACCACCCGCAGACGGGGATGCACGGTGAGTTCTTCCAGGCCGAGCGCCGCGGCAAGTCCCAATGCCGGTGCGTTGAGGCGGGTGCCGGTGGTCAACACGGTGTCACCGGCACGCACATCCTCACCGGCGCACCGGATGTGTTGCCCGGCACGGGGTTCCTCGGTAATGGTGACGGTGACGGTGCCTCCGTCGGTGACCTCGACGGGCACCACCGCGGTGGCACCTGACGGAACCGGTGCGCCCGTCATGATCCGGTGTGCGGTGCCGGGGGTCAATGTCAGCTCGTCGGTGCGCCCGGCGGGGATGTCCTCGGTGACCGGCAGCGTTATCGGGTGAGCGGGCGAAGCCCCCACGAGGTCGTCGCGGTAAACCGCATAACCGTCCATCGCCGAGTTGTCGAACACCGGCAGATTCAGTGGCGCGATGACATCGGCGGCCAGTACCAGCCGTTCGGCGGCCCCGACCGGTACCCGTACGGGTACCGGAGCGGAGATCAATCCGGCGACAACCTGCTGGTGTTCTGCGACGGAACGCATCGGCTAACTCTATCCATCGCAGAGTTGCCCGCATTCGAGCGACAACCTGCTACGCCGCCGAGGGCGTACCGCACGCAGGGGTTTAGCCGCATACCGTGTACCGGGTAGGCCCTCGACGTGCGGTGTCCACGGCGTGGCAGCAAAATGGCGCCATGACCGTCGGTGGAGTGCTCTTCGATATCGACGGGGTCTTGGTGACCTCGTGGGAGCCGATCGACGGCGCGGCCGAGGCCCTCAACGCACTTCACGACGAAGATGTTCGTCGTTGTTTCTTGACCAACACCACCTCGCGGACCCGGGTGCAGATCGCGGAACTGCTCACCGCCGCCGGGCTGGCTGTACCCGCCGACGAGGTGATCACCGCAGCCATGCTGACCGCGGACCATGTGATCGCCCAGCATCCGGGTGCACGGTGCTATCTGTTGAACGATGGGGATATCACCGCGGATATGCCGGGGGTCGACTTCGTCGAATCCCTCTCCGATGACCCCGATGTGATCATTCTGGGTGGCGCCGGCCAGCAGTTCGACCACGTCGCGCTGAGCCGGGTGTACGACCTCATGGCTCAGGGGATTCCGGTGGTCGCGATGCATCGCAACGCGGTATGGAGCACCCGCGAGGGATTGCGAGTCGATACCGGTGTGTACCTGGCGGGGATGGAGCAGGTGTCGGGACGTAAGGCCGTCGCCGTCGGCAAGCCGGCTCCGGCGGGATTTCAGCTGGCGGCCGAGCGGATGGGCTGCGACCCGGATCAAGTCGTGATGGTGGGTGACGATTTGATTGTCGACGTGTTGGCTGCGCAGGTGGTGGGAATGACCGGCGTGCTGGTGCGCACCGGGAAGTTCCGTCAGGACACTCTCGACAGGTGGGCGGCCGACCAGTACACGATGCAACCGGCGTACGTCATCGACTCTGTCGCGGATTTACCGCACTTGTTGTCGGACCTGTAGACCAGAATCGGCGACATGATCGATCACTTTGGTATCAACTGTGCGGACCTACCGGCAGCAGCCGCGTTCTACGACAAGGTGCTCGAGGTTCTCGGGTACACCCGCCAAATGGATTTCGGTGTCGCTATCGGGTACGGAACGGCAGGAAAACCCGACTTCTGGATCGGCGGCGACCCTGATGGACAGGCATCGACGGGTCCCAATCGTGAGATCCACGTTGCCTTTTCGGCTGCGAGTATCGAGAAGGTTGACGAGTTCTTCGCGACGGCGACCGGTGAGGGCGCCGAGGTGCTCCATGCGCCCCGGCTGTGGCCCGAATATCACCCCGGCTATTACGGGGCGTTTGTGCGCGACCCCGATGGGAACAACGTCGAGGCGGTGTTCCACGGGGCAGCGCCTGCCTAGGAGCCCGGTGTAACGATCACGGTCGGCGCGGACTTTGTCGGAACAGAACCCGCCGGGACGATTGGCGCCGGTGGCGTCGTCGATTCTTCGGTCGAGTGCGCGGGGGTGACCGATGCTGCACCATCGGGTATCACGATCGGTGCCCGCGCGGTGCCGCGTTGACTGGAATTTTCGGAGTCGGCGTCCGAATCCGCATCGGGCGGCCAATCCACGCTTGTCGGGGGCCAACTTTCGGCCTTATCGCCGCCTGCCGCCGCCGGGGGAGCGCATCCCGCCGAAGCGCCGAAATCCCCTGGGCTGCAGTTATCGGCACGTGCGGCGGGGATCGGTGGCAGGGCCAGACACAGAGACAGGGCCGCGGCGCAAGTAATGCGGATGACCAGACGAGATTTCGCGGGGCTGCTCACAGCGAGAGAATGTCCCCGTAGACGTTGACGCTGTCATCGGACTTGTCGGTGTCGATCATCGCCGTCGTGAAGAACCGGACGGAGACTGGCCCGCCGCAGGCGTCCACTTTGACGTGCGCGTCATGCACCACGATCTCGCCGGTGCGGCCCTTGAGTGCCTTCTTGCCCAGCACGATGTTCTTGATCGTTCCCGGAAGTAGGTTGATCGAAATGCTCCCGTTCACTTCCGCGTAGGGGCCGATCATCCCCAGTAGATTGGTGCCGCCCGAGAAGCCGGGATTGATTCCCGCGTCGGCGCCGACGTCGACGCTGCCGCCCTCGCTGAGGTCGATCTGACAGCCCAGCTGCAAGCCCATGACGAGGGTGCCCGAGTTGACCGGGATAGCTCCGTTGCCATCGATGCCGGCGGCTGACTTACCGGTGACAAAACCCTCGCGAGTGAATGCCGTCGCGGCCATGTTCGGCACCGAGTTGATTGTCATCCGTGTCAGTGATGCGCTCAGATGCCAGCCATCGTCGGTAACTGCGGACTGGGTCACGTCGGCCACCGGCAGCGGATCGGCCCCCGCTACCGCGATGCCCACACAGAAAAGTGAAATGACAAGAGTGACAACAGAAATAATTCTGCGCACGAACCCGCCTTATATGGAGTAGATGGCCAAACTCGGTTATCCGGCGCCGAGCGTATTGACCCCGGCTGTGGGATACCTGGTACCGAACACCGGGAGAACTGTGAATGCACCGGGTGGGCAGCGCGGTGGATCTGCGGCAGGATGCAGTCGTGACCGATGAATGGACCACCGCCGATATCCCTGACCAGACCGGACGCGTCGCCGTCATTACCGGCACCAATACCGGCCTGGGCCTGGAGACGGCCCGTGCACTGGCAGGCGCTGGCGCCCAGGTAGTCCTTGCGGTTCGCGATCTCGAAAAGGGCGCCGCCGCTGTTGACGAGATCAAAAAAACCGCGCCTGAGGGCAACCTGGCGCTGCAGCGGCTGGATCTGTCGTCGCTGGCGGATATCAAGTCCGCCGCCGGACAGCTGAGCACCGAATACCCACAGATCGATCTGCTCATCAACAACGCAGGGGTGATGTACCCGCCGAAGGGCAGCACTGCGGACGGGTTCGAGCTGCAGTTCGGCACCAACCATCTGGGTCATTTCGCCCTCACCGGTCTGCTGCTGGAGAATCTCGCCGCCGTGCGTGGGTCCCGCGTCGTCACCGTCAGCAGCAACGGGCATAAGATCAGGGCAGCAATACATTTCGATGATCTGCAGTGGGAGCGCAGTTACAGTCGCGTGGGGGCATACGCTCAGTCCAAGCTCGCGAATCTTTTGTTCACCTACGAGCTGCAGCGGCGCCTTGAGGCCGCCGGGACCGAGACCGCGGCACTGGCCGCACATCCTGGCGCATCGGGTACTGAGCTGATGCGCCACATCGCATTCGGCCCGGAGGCGTTTAGTGCAGCAGTGTTGAAACTCGCGCAGAGCCCGGCGATGGGAGCGTTGCCCAGTCTGCGCGCCGCCGCCGACCCGACAGCGTTGGGTGGCCAGTACTACGGGCCTTCAGGTTTCGGCGAGCTCCGCGGATATCCGAAGGTGGTCAAGTCGAGCAAGCAGTCACATGATAAGGCTCTGCAACAACGGCTTTGGTCAGTCTCTGAGGAGCTGACCGGAGTGCGGTTCCCCGTCTAGACGAAGAAGTTGTCGTGGTCGATGAACCACTGGGTGCGTTGTTCATCGGTCATATCGGCGAGTGTGCCGAAGCCCTCGAAATACTTCTCGCGGGGCGCGCCCGGAGCGAACAGCATCAGCATGGAAGCTGTTTCGCCCGAATCGTTTTGGAATGCGTGGAGTCCGCCCGGGGGGACGAACAAGAAGTCGCCAGGGGTGGCGTCGACCCAATTTTCACCGTTGTACAACCGCCAGGTGCCGGACAGCACGAAGAACGCCTCCGACATCGCCTTGTGGAAATGTGTCGCGGCACCGAAGCCTTTCACCGGCCCGGCGTCGATTCGGTACAACCCGTAGTCGCCAGCCGTCGACTGTTGGGTGGCCAGGTAGTGGTACTGGACGACGTTGCCGTCACCCGGGGCGTAATCGGGCGGATCGGTGGCCGGTTTGAATATCGCGCTGATCTCGCCGGTATCGCCCTGATATCGCGGTTCGGGATATCCAGAAACGAGCAGTGACATGCGATTCACGCTACGCGCGTTACAGCTCCCGGTGAAGGGTGCGGACCGCGACGATGCGCTCCTTGAGTTGATCGCGGGTGGCCGCCGCGATCGGGGGGCCGCCGCACCGGCGGCGCAGCTCGTTGTGGATCCAGCCGTGCGGCTTACCCGACTTGAAGTGAGTGGCCGACACCAGCGCATTGAGCTCGCGTCGCAGCTCGCGCAGCTGGCCGTGTGTCGAGGTGATCTCCGGTGGCACCTCGCCCGATGCGGTGCGCTTGGTGAGCTGCTCTTCCTGCCTGCGCCGCAACAGATCTCGCATCTGGTTTGGATCGAGCAGGCCGGGAATGCCGAGATACTCGGCCTCCTCCTCGCTGCCTGCGGGTGTCGCGGTGCCGAAGGATGCCCCATCGAAGATCACCTGGTCCAGCTCGGCGCTGGCGCTCAGCGATTCGAATCCCTTTTCTTCCTCGCCGGGCTCGGTGCGCTTGCGCTCCTCCTGCTCTTCACCATCCATCGGTTCGCGATGCGGCTTACCGAGCACGTGATTGCGCTGCTCTTCGAGCAGGCTGGCGAGCTCCAGCAGCGTCGGCACCGAGGGCAGGAAGATGCTCGCCGTCTCGCCCGGGGCCCGTGAGCGGACGTACCGCCCGATTGCCTGGGCGAAGAACAGCGGCGTCGAGGCACTCGTCGCGTAGACGCCGACGGCCAGACGTGGCACGTCGACCCCCTCGGACACCATGCGCACGGCCACCAGCCACTCGCTGCTATCGGCGGCGAACTGGGAGATGCGGTCCGAGGATTTCGGATCGTCGGAGAGCACCACGGTGGGTTCCGTGCCGGTGATCGTGGTCAGCAGCTTCGCGTAGGCGCGTGCGGCCTTCTGATCGGAGGCGATGATCATGGCCCCGGCATCGGTCATGCCGCCGTTGCGTTTCTGCTGCAGCCGCGCATGGGCGGCGCGCAGCACCGCAGGCATCCAGTCACCGTTGGGGTCCAAGGTGGTGCGCCAGGCGCGTGCGGTCTGCTCGGCGGACAGCGGCTCGCCGAGGCGGGCGGCGTGTTCCTCGCCGGCACTGTCACGCCAGCGGGCCTCGCCCGAGTAGGCCATGAAGACCACGGGGCGCACCACACCGTCGGCCAGTGCCTCGGAGTAGCCGTAGGTGTGGTCGGCCCGCGAGCGCTGGAAGCCCGCGCCGTCGGGCTCATAGTCGACGAACGGGATGGGGCTGTCGTCGCTGCGGAAGGGCGTCCCGGTCAATGCAAGGCGTCGGGTGGCGTCGTCGAACGCCTCGCGGACTGCCTCACCCCAGGTCTTGGCGTCTCCGGTGTGGTGGATCTCGTCGAAGATCACCAGGGTGCGGTGATTCTCAGTGCGCACCCGATGTCGGGTGGGGTGGCTGGCGATCTGTGCATAGGTGACGACCACGCCGTGGTACTCCGAGGAGGTCTGTGCATCGGAGTTGCTGAACCTCGGGTCTAGGGCCAGGCCGAAGGACGTTGCCGCCTGCGCCCACTGCACCTTGAGGTGTTCGGTTGGTACGACGACGGTGATCTTGTCGACGGTGCCATCGGCCAGCAGCTCGGTAGCAATGCGCAGGGCAAATCTCGTTTTCCCTGATCCCGGGGTCGCCACGGCCAGGAAATCCCGGGGTTTGGCGGCCAGATACCGCACCAAAGCCCTACGCTGCCAGCCCCGCAATGTATGGGTGCTGGGCGCCTCTACAGCCCGCACCCTATCGACTCCGTTCTGATTCGATGATTGAGTCGCAGACTAGCGCAACGGATTACGAGAGTGCATCCCGGCGGGCGTGGCGGGCACCGCGTGTCGTGCCACGGGCGTGACAGTCGATACGGTGCCCGCTTCCTGCCGTTTAGCTCACTTGACCGGGAAGATCACTCCGGTGAGTCCCTCAGACACCGACCACAGCCGGCGCTGCAAATCGAGGTCATAGGACTGCTCGCTCGATGCGACAACCTTGGGGTTCCCGCGTTGCTCGGCGAATCCGTCCGGGCCGTAGTACTGGCCGCCCAGGACGGCAGGGTCGGTGGCGGCTCGCAGAGTGGGAAGGGCGCCCATATCGGCGCCCTGGGTCAGCAGCGGAGCCACCACGCCGAAGATTGCGCGGACCCACAGCGGTGAGTTGCGTGCCAGCTCAGTGTTGGAGCCGCCCGGGTGCGCGGCCAGGGCGACGGTATTGGTGCCCACCAAGCGCCGCTGCAGTTCGTAGGTGAACAACAGATTGGCCAGCTTCGACTGCCCATACGCCGCCACCCGGTCGTAGCTGCGTTCCCACTGCAGATCATCGAAGTGGATGGCTGCGCGTAAACGGTGCCCGATGCTGGAGACGGTGACGACGCGTGACCCCTCGACCGGCAGTAGGCGATCCAGCAGCAGACCGGTGAAGGCGTAGTGGCCCAGGTGGTTGGTGCCGAACTGAAGCTCGAAGCCATCGGCGGTGGTGGACTTCTCCGTCCACATGACACCGGCATTGTTGATCAGCAGATCGATCTTCTCGTAGCGCGACTTGAGTTCGTCACTGGCTCGCTGAATGGAATCGAGTGATGACAGGTCCAATGTCTGCAGGGTGACGTCGACACTCGAATGCGCCGCGGTGATCTCGTCGGCCGCGGCCTTTCCCTTCTCCGTGTTGCGCACCGCGAGCACGACGTGGGCGCCGTGTGCGGCCAGTGCCTTGGCGGTTTCCAGCCCGAGGCCGGTGTTGGCGCCCGTGATGACCGCGACGCGGCCGGCCTGATCGGGTATGTCGGTGGTGTTCCATTTGGTTGTCGATGCCATGGGGATTCCTTGAGTAGTATTTCAGCAACCGGGGCGGTTACTCCGCTTACGAATATACGGAACGTACGCCCCGTTTTGTCAACACCCGGAGGACTGTGAGATGGATCAACCCGCCCGTCCCTTGCGCGCCGATGCCGCCCGCAACCGCGCGCGGGTGTTGGAAGTCGCTTATCAGACATTCGCCGAGGAGGGCCTTGGCGTCCCGATCGACGAGATCGCGCGGCGCGCGGGGGTAGGTGCCGGGACCGTCTACCGGCATTTTCCGGCCAAGGAGGACCTATATCGCGCGGTCGCGGAGGATCAAATGGGCAGCGTGATTGGCAAGGGGCGCGAGCTGCTGGAATCTGCCAGTCCGGGTGAGGCGCTGTTCGGATTCTTGCGTGTGGTGATGGACTGGAGTAGCGCCGATCAAGGATTGGTGGACGCGTTATCGGGCGCTGGTATTGATGTTCAGGCACTCATACCGCATATCGAGGAGTCCTTCTACGCCGTCCTTGGTGACCTACTGCAGGCCGCACAGAAGGCGGGCACGGTGCGCCCCGATGTCGGTGTGCACGAGGTCAAGGCGCTCATGGTCGGTTGTCAGGCCATGCAGAGCTACAACAAGGAAGTCTCGCAGCAGGTGACCAACGTCGTGTTCGACGGGCTGCGGCCGCGCCGGTAGTCATGGGTGATTAGCTTCGATACCTTTAGTGGGTCGGAGGTAGCAAATGTTGATGCGTCGGTGGATGGCAGTCGCGGCAGCGCCGCTCCTGGTGACCGGGTGCTCGTACTTCGGGTCGCAGCACGCTGACGACTGGCGCGGTCGGACCGACGTGGATTCCGCGGAGCTGGCGATCAACACGGTGCTGCGGGATATCGATCCGTGCGGATTCGTGGACGCGGAATCGATCAAGGCCAAGATTCCGCGTGCGATCTCCTACGGATACGCCGAGGGTTTCGACCGGTGCACCCTTCGGCTCGGCGCGTACGACGGCGATTTCACCAGTGATGTCTCGGCGACCATCGGGTTCGATTTCACGCCTGATCCAGGTGAGATGGTGGAGCAGCCCACTGACGCGGTGCAGGTCGGCGGAATAACGATCATCCATATGTTGGGGCCGACTAGCAATCGCGGATGGTGCCGGTATGTCTTCAATCTGGGTGTCGGTGACGTTCCCGACCCGTCATCCCGTGGTGGCGTCGCCGATTTGATGAAGCGGGTGCGCGTCGAGGTGAGGGCCAGCCTGTCGAACGACCCGGGTCCGGGTCGGCCGATCTATCCCTGCAAGGAGGCGATCGCGATCGCCTCCGGGGCTGCGCAGATCAGGTCGCGGCAGCTGCCCGGCAGGTCCGATTCCGTTCCATTCCCCGCTGGGCAGGACCCGTGCGCGCTGTTTCCCGATCTGCGTGATTTCTCCAACTACAGTCCCGGCGGCACCGGAATGGGGAGGGGCCTATATGGCTGCCTATTTAGTTCTGGCCCGCCCGGCGACCCGAAGACACACAGGGTTCGGATGACGCTGCGGCCGGTGGACCCACATGAGCCCGACACCTCGTCGTACGGGGACGAGAGGCATTCGGTGGTCGAGCAGCGAGATGGTGTCGAGCTGCATGTCAGCACCGTCACTCGGAGGTACGACAAGCCGTTCTGCGAGGTCTACGTGTTCCTCGGTTCGGAATACCGGCCGACGTACTTCACGCCGGAAAGGGCTCGCCCGGAGGATGTTCGGGTGCCCGGTGCCGTATTGCGGGGAACTTCGTCCTGTGACGACATCAAGGACGTGGCCGCCGCGGCGGGTAAGCGATTCCGTCCATAAGAGCCGACAGGGCGGTTGTCCTCGGGGTATTGCATCCAGATCGACCTTGCACTCGCCATGTCCGAGTGCTAAAAATGGGATTGGCACTCACGACCGGTGAGTGCTAGGCCGGGACGGTGAGGCCGCAGCCCACACAGCTGCGTCCGTCCGTCGCGGGCACTGAGCCCGGCCAAGAACGTGCAACCCCCTATACGGAGGAATCACTTCGCAATGGCCAAGATAATTGCGTATGACGAAGAGGCTCGCCGCGGCCTGGAGCGGGGCCTTAACGCCCTCGCTGACGCGGTCAAGGTGACGCTGGGGCCCAAGGGTCGCAATGTCGTCTTGGAGAAGAAGTGGGGCGCCCCCACGATCACCAACGATGGTGTGTCCATCGCCAAGGAGATCGAGCTGGAGGACCCGTACGAGAAGATCGGCGCTGAGCTGGTCAAGGAAGTTGCCAAGAAGACCGACGACGTCGCAGGTGACGGCACCACTACCGCCACCGTGCTCGCTCAGGCTCTCGTGAAGGAAGGCCTGCGTAACGTTGCCGCCGGCGCCAACCCGCTCGGCCTGAAGCGCGGCATCGAGAAGGCAGTGGAAGCAATCACCACCGCCCTGCTCGCTTCTGCGAAGGAGATCGACACCAAGGAGCAGATCGCGGCCACGGCCGGTATCTCCGCGGGCGACCAGTCCATCGGCGATCTGATCGCCGAGGCCATGGACAAGGTTGGCAACGAGGGTGTCATCACCGTCGAGGAGTCCAACACCTTCGGCCTGCAGCTGGAGCTCACCGAAGGCATGCGCTTCGACAAGGGCTACATCTCGGGTTACTTCGTGACCGACGCCGAGCGTCAGGAAGCCGTCCTGGAGGATCCCTACATCCTGCTGGTCAGCTCCAAGGTGTCGACCGTCAAGGACCTGCTGCCCTTGCTGGAGAAGGTCATTCAGGCCGGCAAGCCGCTGCTGATTATTGCTGAAGACGTTGAGGGCGAAGCACTTTCGACCCTGGTCGTCAACAAGATCCGTGGCACCTTCAAGTCCGTCGCCGTCAAGGCCCCGGGCTTCGGAGATCGCCGTAAGGCAATGCTGCAGGACATCGCCATCCTCACCGGTGGCCAGGTCGTCAGCGAAGAGGTCGGCCTCTCCCTGGAGACCGCCGGCGTCGAGCTGCTCGGTACCGCGCGCAAGGTCGTCGTCACCAAGGACGAGACCACCGTCATCGAGGGTGCAGGCGATGCCGACGCGATCCAGGGCCGTGTGGCCCAGATCCGTGCCGAGATCGAGAACAGCGACTCCGACTACGACCGCGAGAAGCTGCAGGAGCGCCTGGCCAAGCTGGCCGGCGGTGTTGCGGTGATCAAGGCCGGAGCTGCCACCGAGGTGGAGCTCAAGGAGCGCAAGCACCGCATCGAGGACGCCGTTCGTAACGCGAAGGCCGCCGTCGAAGAGGGCATCGTCGCCGGTGGTGGCGTCGCCCTGCTGCAGGCTGCCCCCGCGCTGGATGCGCTCTCGCTCGAGGGTGACGAGGCCACGGGTGCCAACATCGTGCGTGTGGCGCTGTCGGCTCCGCTGAAGCAGATCGCCTTCAACGGTGGTCTGGAGCCGGGTGTCGTCGCAGAGAAGGTCGCGAACCTTCCTGCGGGCCACGGCCTCAACGCGGCGACCAACGTGTACGAGGATCTACTCGCGGCCGGCGTTGCCGACCCCGTGAAGGTGACCCGCTCGGCGCTGCAGAACGCAGCGTCGATCGCGGCACTGTTCCTCACCACCGAGGCCGTCGTTGCCGACAAGCCGGAGAAGTCGGCCGCACCTGCGGGCGACCCGACCGGTGGCATGGGCGGTATGGACTTCTAAGTCCCCCAACGGAAAAGGCCCGGTCTGCATCACGCAGGCCGGGCCTCTTTCGTTTTCGGGAGCGTCTTCGCTTACACCGGTGGCGGTGCGATGACGCCTCCGGTGAGACGCCGGTAGGTGTAGGCGTGCATCAGAGCGCATACAGCCATGGCGAACGGCAGGAAAATGATTCCACCCAATCCGCAGGTGATCCCAGTGGCGAGTGCCGCGGCAAATGCGATCCCGATCGCGATGAGGTCGACAAGGAGCACAGAACCTACGTTGCTCTTGACCAATTCGATACCTGCTTTTACAGCGGCAAGACCGGACAGTCCACGCTCCAACGCGAAGTAGCCGGTGAACTGGGTGAACACAAACACCGCAATTCCCACGACGAGCGACAGCAGGCCGGCCAGGAGGATCAGAGGAATACTCCCGGTAAGGGCCGCGCCGAACGAGATCAACTGCGTCACAAAGCCTGGGACGGCGGTCAACACCACGGCTCCGGCGAACTGGCCAAAATTCCGGAACTGGAAGAAACTGCCGAACCCAACGGGTCTACCGTCGGCTATCTCAAGATTCGCGCCGACGAGGCAGTTCATTGCGACTAGTCCAACGGCAATCGCCACAATGGTGGTGAACAACGAGACGACCGGGGACGTCGCGGTGTACACGGCGAGTACATCGTCTGAGTCAGGCACCGCCACCATGCTCGTGCCGACCGCCTGGATCAGTACCTGCGGGATGGCAATGATCAACATCCAGACGATGTATGGGGGAACGATCGTGCCGAAGCGTTTGGTGACTTGAGCCCACGACCAGCTCCACGCCTCGCCGGCTGAGAACGGGCCCTGTGGCGGCCACGGCGCCTGCGGCGGCGGGTAGCCGTATCCGGCGGGCGGGTATCCGGCAGGCGGCGGTGGGAACTGTCCACCTGGGTACTGAGGAGCTCCCGGAGGACCTGCCTGATACCCGGGCTGCGGGGCATATCCCGGCGGAGGACCGGGCTGGAATCCGGGCGGGGGTGCCTGCGGATATCCCGGTGGCGGCTGATTCGGGTTGTACGCGGAGGGATCGCCCGATGCGGGCGGTTCTTGCGGTGGGTAAGTCACCAAATAAGGCTAGCAGCGGATGTGTTTGCTGGATGAGATATGTGCAGTATGGCCAAAGGTGTGTTCTGGTGCGCGATCTCGACCGGTAGGGGTGGCCTTGCGTCGCTCACGCGTTGGCCTGAGTCATTGCCCGGATTGCCCTGCCGTACCGCGGCGCCGGGGTCGGGCGGAATCTGTTCTGCTGACATCGCCGACTCTCGACGTCGGGCGTGATGTCAACCACTAATTGCATTGTTTTCCAACGGTTTACCCGCCGCGAGCTCGGCAGTCGCACATTCGCGCCGCGGGTGCCCGAAACAGGTTTCACGTTCTCGGGAACTTTTCACGAGCCTGGCTCGACTCTTCCTTTAGTCGCATCAGTTGGCCGATCAGCACAAAGAACAGGGAGTCGATGACGCTCAACGTGAAGGGCGAGGGACTGGGGGCGCAGGTCACAGGGATCGATCCGGGGAACCTGGAGGGCATCACCACACAGGAGATCCGCGAACTCGTCTACCGGAACAAGCTCGTCGTCCTCAAGGACGTACATCCCTCCCCCGAGGAATTCATCCAGCTCGGACGGTTGCTCGGCGAGATCGTGCCCTATTACGAGCCCGTGTATCACCACCAGGATCACCCGGAGATCTTCGTGTCTTCAACCGAAGAGGGCCAAGGGGTTCCGCGGACCGGTGCGTTCTGGCATGTCGACTACATGTTTATGCCGAAGCCGTTCGCGTTCTCCATGGTGGTGCCGCTGGCGGTGCCGGGGCGCGACCGCGGCACGTATTTCATCGATCTCAACAAGGTGTGGGAATCGTTGCCCGCCAAGACAAAGGACGCGGCGCTCGGGACATTCAGCACGCATACCCCACGGCGCTACATCAAGATCCGCCCGAGCGATGTCTACCGGCCCATCGGGGAAATCCTGGCAGAGATCGAGCAGATCACGCCACCACAGAAATGGCCGACGGTGATCAAGCACCCGAAGACCGGGGAAGAGATCCTCTATATCTGCGAGGCCGGCACCGAAACGATCGAGGACGGTAATGGGGGACCCCTGGACGCAGTGCTGCTCCGGCAGCTGCTAGAGGCGTCGGGACAGCTCGACCCCGATTATGCATCGCCCTTTATCCACACTCAGCACTACGAGGTGGGGGATATTGTTTTGTGGGACAATCGGTCCCTGGTGCACCGCGCGAAGCACGGGACGGCGTCGGGCACGCTGACGACCCATCGCCTCACCATGCTGGACGGCCTCGAGACGCCGGGATTCGCGGCGTGAGTGCGGTCGCGGCCACCCTGTCGGTACAGACCGGGTTGCCTTCTGCGGGCATGGCCCCCATCGCCGAGGATCTCCTCAGCAGGGTCCTCGAGCCGTATTCGTACAAGGGATGCCGCTATCTCGCCGACGCGGAGTACGGAGTCACTGCCGACGCGGTCCACGCGCAGGGAAACTTCGCGATCAACGAGTCTGCCTACATCCGGAGCACTGGGCATTTCAACGCCGTGGAGCTCGTGCTGTGTTTCAACCAGCTGGCGTACAGCGCATTCGCTCAAAGTGTTGTCAACGACGATATCTGGGCATTCCGGGGCTGGTCGGTCGACGACTACTGCCAAAACCAACTCGCCAGCATGTTGATCAAGAGCACGTCATCGCGATTCCGGCGGCTGGTCAATGCGCAGCAGTTCTCCGCACGCTTACAGGCCCGCGACTTTCATATCGTCGAACGGTCGTGGCGTTACCTCCAGTTCCACAGCACCATCGAGTTCTGGGACCAGGACGGAGGATCCGCGGCCGGAGAGTTCGACATCGCGGTCCTCAACATCCCGTAGCCGCCGACAGGAAGCACACTTCACCGCCATGTCTCAGCGACCGCCCACCGTGCTGGAACGGGTCTTCAGCCAGGCTCGAGCCCAACCGAATTCAATTGCGTTGCGCCGCAGCGACGGCACCGGTGCCGTCAGCTACGGTCAGCTCGTCGTTGCGGTCGGAAGGCTTGCCGCGAGACTTCGTGCCGAGTCGGTTACCCGGGGATCCCGTGTTGTGGTTCTGTCCGACGACGGACCCGAGACATATCTCTCGGTACTGGCGTGCGCACAGCTTGGGGCCATCGCCGTCATGGTGGACAACACCCTGCCCCCGGCGGCCATCGCGCGCTTCTGTGAGATCACGGCCCCGACCGCGATCCTTCCGGCGACTACGGGTGCTGCTGCAGGGGAGGATGCCGCGGATAGTTCCCCGAATGGCGAAACAGATTGGGTTACAGGGCAAGCAGACGACGCGCTCGCCATGATCTTCACCAGTGGCACAACCGGCGAACCGAAGGCCGTGGTGCTTCCCAACCGTACGTTCTTCGCCATCCCCGATATCCTGCGTGACGAGGGATTGAGCTGGATCGACTGGGTGGCGGGGGAGACGACCTACTCTCCGTTACCTGCGACGCATATCGGTGGGCTCTGGTGGATCCTCAACGGGCTGATGCACGGCGCATCGTGTATCACCGGTGGTGAGGGCTGGGCATCGCTGCGTGAGCTGCTCGTCACGAACGAGGTGGCCACGGCGTGCCTGGTGCCAACCCTCCTCACGAGGTTGGTGTCCGAGCTCAAGATCACCGGCGTCGAAATTCCTTCCTTGCGGTTGATTGCGTATGGCGGCTCACGGGCAATCCCGGCCGATGTGCAGTTCATCGAAGCAGCGGGGGTACGCACGGCCCAGGTCTACGGTCTGAGCGAAACCGGCTGTACCGCACTGTGCCTGCCGAACGATGACGAGTCGATCGGCAGGATCGAGGAGGGTGCCGTCGGACGCCCGTATCCGGGGGTGCAGACCTTTCTGTCCGATGACGAGTCCGGTGGGCCGACCCGCGGCGGAGCCTCTGCTTCTTACGGCACATTGTGGATCAAGTCGCCCGCGAACATGCTGGGGTACTGGAACAATGCCGATCGCACCCGGAAGGTACTGGCCGACGGATGGGTGAACACCGGCGACCTGGTGGAGCGCCGTGACGATGGCTTCTTCTACATCAGGGGACGCTCCTCGGAGATAATCATCTCCGGAGGAGTCAACGTGGTACCCGACGAGGTTGACCGGATTGCCGAAAGCATTGCGGGCGTTCGCGAAGCGGCGTGCTATGAGATACCGGATGAGGAGTTCGGGGCACTCGTCGGGTTGGCGGTGGTGTCCGCCGTACAGCTCGACGGGCCGGGCACAGCCGAGCTCAAGCGGCGGATCGCAGCCAACTATCGGCGTGAGTCGGAGTCGATGGCCAGACCCGCGACCATCGCTCTTGTCGAGGATATCCCTCGGACGAAGTCAGGCAAGGTCATGCGTTCGTCATTGGCCGCCATGGTGATTGGAGCGCCGTCACGTGCCTGACACCACGCGGAACCGGATCCTGGCGGCAGTCTGCGAGGTGCTGTACATCTCGGAATCGGAACTCTTCGACGGTGACGTCACCGACCTGCGCGACCTGGGGCTCGATTCGGTTCGGTTCGTGCTCTTGATGAAGCAGCTTGGTGTGGCTCGCGGATCCGGACTGCAGAAGTGTCTGGTGGCAGACCTATCCATCGCAGGCTGGACCCGGGTACTCGAGCAGCCCCAGCGGGAGCATGCCACATGACGGTGGCGATGGAACCTCGAGTGGACCGTGTGCCGTTGAGCAGGTCCCAGCAGAACATGTACAACGGCGCGCTGCAGGCCGACGATCCCGGGTTGTATCTGATTGGGAAGAGCTATCGGTTCCACCCGCTCGAGGTGCCGGTGTTCCTGTCCGCTTTGGAAGCGTCGATCGCCGCGAACCCCGTCCAGCTCTGCGTCATGGAGGCGGCGCAGGAGGGAACAGACTACCCAGAACTGGTGCAGCGTTTGCAGTTCAGCGACATTGTGTCGGTGGTTCCGGCCGGAGCGGATCAGACGTTTGGGTCCACAGGCGAGCTGGTGCACAGGTGGTCCCAGGATCTCGTCACCAAGCCGCTCGTACGCTATACCGTGCGCACCGAGGCGGACGGGCGGGTGTCGGGGCTCGATATCCATGCGCACCATCTGCTGCTCGATGGCGGCGCCATGGGGATGATCGAGACAGATCTCGGCCAGCGTCTCGCGCGGACCTGTGAGTCCGAAGTTCCTTGTATCAGTGAGGGTCTTGCGAAGCTCTCGGCAGCACACAGCCGCGAGACGAAAAGGACGGATGAATCGCTGCAGCGATTCGCCGAGACGATTCAGCGTGAGCTTGCCGATGCGTCGCGAGACGGCGGACACGGACAGAGCCTGGGCGACGCACCGTTGGGCGCGGCCAAGGGCGTCCTGCGCGAATCGGTCATTCTGTCGGGCAAGGTATTCGACGCGATTGAGGCGCTCTCCGAGGCCAAACAGGTGCCGCTGAACATCCTGGTGGCCACGGCCTCGGTTGCGGTGGACGCGAGTCTGCGGCAGAGCACAGCAACGCTGTTGGTCCACGCGGTGGACAACAGGTTCGGCGATCCCGATCTGGAAGTTGCGACCTGCCTGGTCAATTCGATCGCACATCCCGTCCGTTTCCCGGCCTTTGCGTCCGTGCGGGATGTCGTGCGTGCGCTCGATCGAGACTATGTCAAGGCGTCGAGACGCCGGTGGCTCCGCGAGGAACAGTACCGCCGAATGTACTTGGCAATAAACAGGACATCGCATGTCGAATCGTTAACCTTCAACTTCATCCGCGAGACATGTGCACCTGCCCTACGCCCGTTTTTGTCGGCCGCACCATATGCGACGGATATCGGCCCGGTGGAGGGTATGACCGTGTCGTGCGTATTGGACGAGGACCACCGCACCCTCACCCTGTCCATCTGGCACCGAGCGGACCTGCCCGAGGTGGCCGCACACCCGTGGGTTGCCGAGCGCATCGCCGCGGCGCTCGGCTCGATGGAATCCATGTGGCACAAGCCCATTGCCCTGACCGTGAACGAATGGTTCGGGATCGGCGCCGACGGCACCCGGCGTAGAGGCGATGATTGCTTGCCGACAGAGTCTGCGACGGCGCCCGCTTGGTTCCTGGACACCACCGGTGGTGTGGAACAGTTCCTGCACCGGCGGCGATTCGTCGAGCCTTGGATTGCGTGGCTGGTGGGCGATGGCGTCGCGCCGGGTGACATCGTGGTCTGTGTCGACGACGACACCGACCAGGCCATCGATCTCCTGATCGCATGCCATCTCGTCGGCTGTGGATACAGCGTGTGCGACAGCTCGGAAGAGCTTCCCCTGCGCGCCGATTCGATTTTCGAACATGGCGGTGGAGCCGCGGTACGGGTGATCGACGTCACCGCGGACCTGACCGCGGTGGATCTGGACGGTGAACTACAGCGGCTCGTCGACGAGCGCGTCGACCGGCTGGCGCGTGACGGCGATCTAGGCACCAGAACGGCGTACATCATGGCGACCTCGGGGTCGACTGGGCGGCCTAAACTTGTGCCGGTTTCTCACGGTGCGCTCGCGCTGTTCGTCGGCGCGATCAGAGATGCCTACGGCTGGGGGGCGCAGGACAGCATTCTCCAATGTGCGCCGCTGACATCGGATATTAGCGTCGAGGAAATCTTCGGTGCCGCGGTCTGTGGATCGCGGCTGGTCCGTTCCGCCGCAATGAAATCCGGTGACCTGGGCGCACTCACCCGGGATATCCGTGAGCACAAGCCAACCCTGATTGACCTGCCGACCGCCGTGTGGCACCTGCTGTGTGAGGACGCCAAGGCGCTGGCCGTAATCGGTGCTTCTGGTCTGCGTCAGGTTGTCGTTGGCGGTGAGGCCATCCGTTCCAGTGCGGTCGACAAGTGGATAGCGTCCGCTGCTTCCCGGGATGTCTCACTGATCTCGACCTACGGGCCGACCGAAACCACAGTCGTCGTCACGTATCTGCCCATCGCAGGTGAGCAACCCGGAGACGGTACCGAGCGGCTCCGGGTGGGACTGCCGGTCGTACCCAACACAGTCTTCGTCGCTTTCGGCGAAGTGGTCATCGTGGGAGATACCGTTTCGGCGGGTTATCTCGGGACACAGAGCGATGGCTTCGGTGTGGTGAGCACCGCCGCCGGCGCGTCTCATCGGGCATTCGCCACGGCGGACCGCGTGGTGTTCGATGAGGACGGTTTCCCCGTCTTCGCTGGGCGCCGCGATGCGATCGTGAAGATCTCCGGTAAGCGGATTGACACTGCCGAGGTGATCCGCCGCATCTCCGCGGACCCTGCGGTCGCCGATATCGGCGTGGGACTGCACAACGGCGCCCTCGCGGTGTGGTTCCGGGCCCGGAGCCTTCGTAAAGACCTGGAGGAGAACGAGGTAGCAGTGCGGATCAGACGCCTGCTGGTGAGCCTCGGTGTCTCGTCATTCTTCGTGGTGGGTGTGCCGAGCATTCCGCGTTTGCCGAACGGCAAAGTCGACAACGACGGCCTGCGGGCGATACCGCAATTCGTGGACGCCATACCGGAGGAGGCGGAGACCGGGGAGACTGCCGCGGGACTCGCACGGATCTGGAGCCGACATCTCGGACGGGTGATTCACGCGGAGTCGTCGCTCCTGGCTGAGGGGATCGGCTCACTCGATCTCATCAGGATCCTCCCGGACACCCGCAGGTATCTCGGCCGCCAGCTCTCCGTCCTGGACCTGATCAGTGCCGACAGTGCTGCCTACCTTGCCGCGGCGGGTGCGGCGGCCGAGGAGCTCGCGGCCACAGAAACCGCAACCGAGATAGCTGCGGACCTCGAACGACTGATGGCGAGTCGACACGTTACGTCGTTGAACAGCAGTAACTCTCAAGACCACCGCGACGGACCAATCGTGGTGCTGGGTGCATCGGGGATCGTTGGAACCGGGTTCGCCCGCGCGGTGCTCGACCTGAAACGGGGACACGTGCTGCGCCCCGATGTGATCTTGGTGACGAGGTCAGAGCTCCCCGACAGTGGACCCTGGCCCGCCCTCCGGGACGTCGCCGGTGTCCGGGTTCAGCATGCCGGGCCCGGGTTCGGCCCGGGGGCACTGGACGCGCTGATGTGCGAGACCGGTGCCCGCACCCTGGTCAACTGCATCGGAAACACGAACATGCTGGCGCCCTACCGGGATATCCGAGATGCCAACGTGAAGTGGGTCTCTGCGGCCGCGCAGGTGTGTGCGGAGCGCGGCGCTCGGTTGGTTCATATGTCGACGTTCGTCGTCAACGCGGACGCCGCGGATGCACGCGTCACCGATCCGCGTGAAGCCGTCTATCCCTATGCGGCGTCCAAGGCGCTGGCCGAACTGATTGTCGCGGGGGCGCCGGGCGGGCTCGACTTCACGCTCGTGCGGCTGCCCCGGGTGCTCGGTGAGGCCGGCCAGTTGGGCGACGGTGCCGACGTGTTGGTGTCGATCGTCGATGCATGTATGGCCTTGCGGTCCTTCCCTTCTGTGGCGCTGACCGAGGAGGTCACCACGGGCAGTGTCGCGGCGAAGTCCATCCTCGGCAGGGTGGGAGAACCGTCCGCACTCGGCCGGGGAATCATCGTGGTGCGCGGCATGGCCGTTCCGTACGCTGAATTCCTCGGCGGGTTCGGTCTTGACGAACTCGAACTCCGGGAATGGAAGCGCCGACTGGACCTCAGCGATTGGGCCAAACGGAATCCGCGGAGATGGTCTGTGATCGACGCTTGGTCGGGCCTCGGGATGAGGCTCGGCTCCCGCACCTATGCGGACTATCTTGCCGAGTATCCGACCATTTCCCTCGGCGCAGCGCCCGTGACGGAGCTCGCCGCGGTCCCGGAGTCGATCCGGGATCTGCTCGCGCAGGGACGTTCTCGATGACCGAAATGCACTCAGAGGAGGAGAACTCGCGATGAACCTCAACGTCGTTCCCGAGGGACTGGCCGCCGCCAGTGCCGCGGTCGAGGCCCTGACCGCACGGCTTGCTGCGGTTCATGCCGCTGCCGCGCCCGTGATCAGCATGGTGGTGCCACCGGCCGCTGACCCCGTATCGATCCAGAGTGCGGCGGTGTTCAGCGCTCATGGGGTCGAGCGCAGTGGCGCCGGCACCGGTGCCGTCTACGAGCTGGGCCGGGCAGGGGTGGGGGTCACCGAGGCCGCCACGAGTTACACCGTTGGCGATATGCAGGCCGCCGCAACGTATATGCCGGGAATCGCATAGAGATCGTTCCAACACAACATGATTGAGGAGAGGTTCGTATGAGTTTGCTTGATGCACACATCCCGGCTTTGGTGGCCGCTGAGGGCACCTTCGGGGCCAAGACCGCACTGATGCGTTCCACGATTTCCCAAGCCGAGACCGCCGCGATGTCCGCACAGGCCTTCCACGTCGGGGAATCCTCGCTGGCCTTCCAAAGCGCACACGCCCGATTCGTGGAAGTCGCCGCCAAAGTCAACGCCCTACTCGATATCGCCCAGCTCAACCTCGGTGATGCCGCCGCAACCTACGTCGCCGAAGACGCCGCCGCCGCCAGCCGCTACGGCGGCATGTAACCCCCGAACCAGAAAAAGAAAGAGGCCACCTAGATGTCGCAGATCACTTTCAACTACCCCGCGATGCTCGCACACGCCGGGGAAATGAACACCTACTCCGGTGTCCTGACCGCCCTGGGCGCCGACCTGGCCGCCCAACAAGCCTCCCTACAAGCGGTCTGGCACGGCGACACCTCCATGAGCCAAGCCGCCTGGCAAGCCCAATGGAACACCGCCATGGAAGAACTCATCCGCGCCTACCGCGCCATGGGCAACACCCACGAAACCAACACCCTGTCCATGAACGCCCGCGACATGGCCGAAGGAGCCAAATGGGGCGCATAAACGCCCTGACGTTGCTTCCCAGCCCCATCAAAGCCGTTGTCAGTAACTATTTCAGGAGGAAAAACAACATGTCTGAGCAGATCTTCGCCGTCAGCGGGATGCACTGCAACTCATGCGTCATGGGGGTCACCGAGGCCCTGACCGCACTCGACCCGGTGCGGGAAGTGACGGTTGACCTGGATCCCAAGGGTGCGTCGACGGTGCGTGTCCTGTCCGACAGCGTGCTGTCGGTCGAAGAAGTCCACGACACGCTCGTCAGGGCTGGAGGCGATTTCGCCGTTGCCGCCGGATAGCGACTTCCAACTGGAAGTGCCGGTAGATCAGCCGAATTCGATAACCGTATGAGGTGCCCGCAGCCGGTCGAGTCCGGGCAACGCGTATAGCAGCGGGCCGGCCCACCGCAGTACCTTGCCGCGCCCGGCAGGCATCCCCAGTTCGCGCACGTTGCGGATGCCGGGGATGGCGCGTAGCTCCTCGTATTGATTTGCGGTGAACGAGAACGGCATTGGTGGCACGACGTAGTGCTCGCTGAGCTTCATGCCGCGCTGTGAGTGGGTGCTCAGGAACTTCGGTACGGAGTCGAAGACCAGCCTGCCGCCGGGAAAACGCTTGGCACACGCTGCGATCAGATCGAACACCAGATCGCGATCCAAGTACTGGAACAGGCCCTCGGCGGTAATCAGCACACCGTTGGCGTCGTCGACCTGATCCATCCACGAGTAGTCGAGTGCGGACTGGGCGCAATACCGCAACCGGTCCAACGGTGGGAGCAGCTGCCGGCGCAGCCGCACAATGGGCTCCAGGTCCACCGACAGCCAGGTGAGCTCACCGTTGTCTACACGCCAGAAGCTCGTCTGCAGCCCCTCCGCCAGGGCAACTACACAGGCGCGCGGTTTCATGGCCAGGTACTCGCGCGTGGCGCGATCGAATATCAAGGCGCGCAAGGCCGTAGCTTGATGAGTGCGGCCGAAGTGCTGGAAGTCGTAGTCAAGATCGGCATGCAGTGTGATCGCCATGGGGTCATTGAGAATGCCGTCCGGCCGAGCCGCCTCGGTTGCCCGTTGGTGCAGGGTGAGGAGCGCGGTCTCGGACACACCGTCGAGGTGGCGAGCGTCGATGGCTGTCATGGGCCTGACTGTACGGGACGGCAACAGTAGGTGGGAATCGCTGTCGCGCAACGGTAAATGTGATTTAGGACGCCGATTCTGATTGTTCGGAACTTTCCGGCGTGCTGTCCGACTACTCCTACGGTGGCGTGAAACTGCTTGCGCCCATTCAGCGGGGAGGCGGAGTGTGACGGCACCGATGTGGATGGCTGAGCCTCCGGAGGTGCATTCGGCGTTGTTGAGTGCCGGCCCGGGCCCGGGAGCGGTGCTGGCCGCCGCCATGCAATGGCAAGAGCTCGGGAACAACTACGCGCGCACGGCGGTCGAGCTGACCCAGGTGCTGGCCGGCGTGCAGGCGAGCAGTTGGCAGGGTCCCAGTGCCTCGCAGTATGTGGCCTCCCATGGGCCCTACCTGGCCTGGCTGGAACAGGCCGCGGTTGAGAGTGGTGTCATTGCCGCACAACACGAGACAACCGCAGCGGCCTACGGCAGCGCGCTCGCGGCCATGCCCACGCTTGCGGAGTTGGCCGCCAACCACGTCACGCATGGAGTCCTGGTCGGCACGAACTTCTTTGGAATCAACACCATTCCCATCGCGCTCAATGAAGCCGACTATGTCCGCATGTGGGTGCAGGCGGCGCTCACCATGAGCACCTACCAGGCGACCGCCGAGGCGATGACATCGGCGATGCCACCCACTCAACAGGCGCCCCCCATTCTGGGGCCCGGCGGTGAAGCCCGCAGTGACCAATCGGATAGCCCGGGTTCACCGGACCAGATCACGAAGATGCTGCAAGGCTTTCAACAGTGGTTCGAGAAGATGGGCTTCAATCCGGCGACCTCGGCCGTTCTGGCCGTGATCATGCTGTTCCTCTATGACCTCCTTTGGTATCCGTACTACGCCTCGTATCTGCTGCCCTTTCTGATTCCCGCCCTCAGCGGACTCAGCGGCTTGGCGGCACTGATACACCTGCGGCCCGCTGCGGCGGCACTTCCGGTACCGGTGACGGCGCCATCGGGCGACAGGCCGATGCCCCGACCGGCGCACCACGCGGAGCCGAACCTCGCTGCTGTGCCCATGCCTGCCATGCCCACCACCCCTTCGGGTGGGTCATCGACGGTTACGCCCGCGCCGAGCGCGCCGGCCTCGACCGCCGCCGGTACTCCTGCGCCGGCCGCCGGAATCAGTTACGCCATACCCGGTTTGGTGCCGCCAGGGGTGAGCTTTGGCCCCAAGGGCACCACGAAATCATCGGATACCGCGGTCGACACCGTCGATGCCGCCGCAGCGGCAAGTGTTGCGGCGGTGGCACCGGCTCGGCGCAGGCTGCGCAGCAAGAACAAGGCCCGTATCGGAGGCCAGCGTTACGAATACCTGGAAGAGACAGGCGATATGCGTGCCACGGCCGACTACTCGACCGGTATCGAGACCACGGATCACACCGCGACCGGCCGGGGTGCCGGTCCACTCGGCTTCGCCGGTACGGCGCCCGCTGTCTCCACTGCGCACACCGCGAGGACCGTCAGGCTCTCATCCGACGACACCCGGCAGGTGGTTCCGATGCTCCCGAGCACCTGGGAGGCCGATAACGGGGAGCAGCTGTAGACCCGTTACCTGTGTTTATAAGTAAAACTTTGGAGCTGCTCTCGGATTAGTCACTACTCACGGCCGCTTTTGCGCCGAACAATCGAAGACAGTCACCGGAATTACTGGCGGTGGTGTTCTTGGATTTTCCACGCAGAGAAGGGCAGAACAGTGAGTGAGTACGGGTGGACAGTGGTCGGCGCGGGACCCGGAGGAATCGCGGCGGTGGGAAAGCTCCTTGATCACGGGGTGCCACCAGGTTCGATCGCCTGGATCGACCCGTCATTCTCCGCAGGTGACCTGGGCGCGAAATGGCGTGCGGTACCGAGCAATACGTCGGTGAAGCTGTTCATCGGTTACCTGACGGGCGCGGCGTCCTTCCGCTTCGCCCACGCACCGCATTTCGCGCTGAACGACTTCGCGCCCACAGACACCTGCCTGCTCGGGGATGTGGCGGACCCGCTGGTCTGGATAACGGGGCAACTCTGTGCGCAGGTGAGCGCCCTGCGCACCACCGCTACGGGCCTTTCGCTGCACGGCGGCCGGTGGACCGTGCAGACGGAGCAAGGTGACATCACCTCAAAGAACGTGATTTTGGCGGTTGGATCGGCCGCCAAAAAACTCGACTACCCCTGGTTGAACGAGATCCCGATCGAGGCGGCGCTGAATCCCGAGAAGCTCGCCGAGCAGCCGTTGGAGGGAGCCACCGTTGCCGTGTTCGGCTCATCGCACTCAAGCATGATCGCCTTGCCCAACCTGCTGGCAGGCTCCGCGGCCAAGGTGATCAACTTCTACCGCGGCCCGCTGCGCTACGCGGTCGACATGGGGGATTGGACGCTCTTCGACGATGTGGGGCTGAAAGGTGAGGCGGCACGCTGGGCGCGGGAGAACATCGACGGGGTGCTGCCGGACCGGCTGGAAAGATGTTCGGTCGACGGTGCGCACTTCCAGGAGATGCTCCAGAGCTGCGACTACGCGGTGTACACCGTGGGATTCAGTCCCAGGTCCCTTCCCGCCACGCCGCAGTGGGGGCAGCTGGAGTGCAATGCGGCCAACGGGATCATCGCGCCCGGTCTGTTCGGGGTCGGAATTGCGTTCCCGGAGTACCGGATTGACCCTATGGGCTTCGGGGAGTACCGGGTGGGCCTCCAGAAGTTCATGGAGCGCCTCAACAAGACCCTGCCGCTGTGGCTGAAGTACGGCTCGTGACTGTCGGCGAATCCGTTGGTGCTGAACCCGATTACCGATTCACGCTCGCCAACGAGCGGACATATCTGGCCTGGGTGCGCACCTCGCTGGCACTGATCGCCAGCGGTGTCGCACTCATGCAGTTCGTTCCCGAGTTCTGGATTCCGGGTGCCCGGCATGTGACGAGCATCCTGCTGGTCATCACGGGCGGCGTGCTGGCGATGGCGGCCGCGAGGCGGCGGCGTCGGGTACAAGAAGCCATGCGATGCGATGCCGACCTGCCGCCCAGCCATATGCCGACATTCCTCAGTGCGCTGCTGCTGGGGATGGTTGTGCTGCTGGTGGCGCTGCTCGTTAAGGGCTGAGCCCCTGAGTGACATCGAGCGTGGGGATTCGTCAGGACTGCTGTCGCGGCAGTACCTGGCTGCGTGCGGCGGTCTCCGAACGCAGCGTGGACGAAGACCGCTAAACTGTAGGACGTTCCATTGCCTCCTTAGCTCAGTGGTAGAGCACCGCTCTTGTAAAGCGAAGGTCGTCAGTTCAATCCTGACAGGGGGCTCAACGCGCTATCCGGCATGTCGGTGCCGTCACGTAATTTCAGCCCATGAGACTGTGCCTTGCTTGCGGCGCAACACTTTCCATGCGAAGCCAGAAGATCTATTGCGGCAATGCTTGTCAGGCGGTAGCCCGACGCGACGCCAGTACCAGACTGTGGCTCGAGTCCGGTGAGGCCCGGGTGCGCAGCGAGCAGAGCCACTTCATTCGGCTCTTTCTCGCCGAGGCTCAATCGGGCCGTTGCGCGATCTGCAGCGGAGCGAGCATCTGGCAAGACTCCCCGCTCGTACTGGTCTTGGACCATATCGACGGAAACCCGGAAAACAATTGTCGAGAGAATCTCCGGCTCGTCTGCCCGAACTGCGACTCGCAACTGCCGACCTACAAGAGCCGCAATCGCGGCAATGGCCGCAGTTTTCGCCGGCAGCGCTATGCGGACGGAAAGTCGTACTAGCCCGCCCGCTAGATCTCACCTTCGATAACGCGCTCGGACCGTATCGGTCGCGGCGAGCTGGATGGGCTCGACGGCCGGGAGGGCCTACGGCGCGGCAGGAACCCGCCAAGCGGCGAGACCACAGAACTGAGGGCCGAGACGGTATCGGTCAGCAGCTCGATGGTGGGCGTCAGCGCGTCGATGTTGGGCGCCAGCTTGGCGGCCGTCTCCGAAAGATTGGCCAGCTGCTGCAGCGGGCCGTCCTTGGCGGTGAACTTGTCCAGGACGCCTTCCTCGCGCATCAGCCGCTCGAGGATGCCGTCCTCGGCGAGCAGCTGGTCGACGAGCCCACCCGGTGCCAGTGCCCGGTCCAGGGCGCCTTCCTGGGCGGTCAGTCGGTCGACAGGGCCGCCCTTGGCGAAGAGTCGGTCGAGCACACCGCCGGGTTCGGTGAGCCGGTCGGCTAACCCGCCGGGAGCCATGATGCGTTCCGCCGGCCCTCCGGGTCGTAGCGCCCGGCCCAGCGGTTTGTCCTCCTCCATGAGCTCAGCGACCCTCATTGCCGAGCTCAGTGGGCTCTTGCGGCCGACCATCGCCAACAGGGATTCGACGGTGCCAACCAGCCCGGCGCCGGGGGCGTCATCCGGGCCGTCGTGCGGCTGTCCGTCGGGGATCGCGGCGAGCACCTCGCGCCCGGTATCAATCGCCTTGGTGGCCATCGCCAGGCCGGCGTCAGCAACCGCCAGCGACACCTTGAGCGGCGCTGTGATCAGCGACACCAGCTTCATGGCACAACTGTAAGGCCCAGAACGTCCGGTGGGGTCGCTAAAAGTTGGCTGACAATCTCCTGTGAAGAACTCACAGGAACTTCACAGCGGAGATCCAGCACTCTGTAAAAAATAGGGAGAAGATTGTCAGTGGTGAGCACCGTGGAGACGACACACCCAGGCACATTCCCGATCAACGGCACCACGCCCGCCAAGGTGCTGGTGGTCGACGATGAATCGAACATTGTCGAGCTGCTGTCTGTCAGTCTGAAATTTCAGGGGTTTGACGTCTATACCGCCGATAGCGGGGCCGCCGCCCTGGATCTGGCGCGTACCGTCCGCCCCGATGCGGTGATCCTCGACGTGATGATGCCTGGCATGGATGGGTTCGGTGTCCTGCGCCGCCTGCGTGCCGACGGGATCGATGCCCCGACGCTGTTCTTGACCGCCCGTGACGGTCTGCAGGACAAGATCGCCGGGCTGACCCTCGGTGCTGATGACTATGTGACCAAACCGTTCAGCCTGGAAGAGGTCGTCGCCCGGCTGCGTGTGATCCTCCGGCGCTCTGGGATGGGCTCCGAGCCCGCCCGCAAGTCGCGGCTGAGCTTCGCCGATATAGAACTCGACGAGGACACCCATGAGGTCTGGAAGGCCGGTGAGCCGGTGGCGCTCTCGCCCACCGAATTCACCCTGCTGCGGTACTTCATGATCAATGCGGGCACGGTGCTCAGTAAGCCCAAGATTCTCGACCACGTGTGGCGGTACGACTTCGGCGGCGACGTGAATGTCGTCGAGTCCTACGTCTCATATCTGCGGCGCAAGATCGACAATGGCGAGAAGCGGTTATTACATACGCTTCGTGGCGTGGGATACGTACTGCGCGAGCCGCGCTAATGGCAGTCCCCGGCGTGCGTCGGGGTGTACCGCTTCGGGTGAGCCTCGTGGTCGGAACCTTGGTTCTGGTCGCGCTCGGGCTGGTGGCCTCCGGTATCGCGGTGACCACCACGATGGAGCGCACGATGATGAATCGTGCGGATCGCGAGCTGATCGACGCCGCCAACGGGTGGGCGAATCGGCCTCCTCCTCCACCCCCCGCCTTCGACACCAACCGCCATCGGCCTCCGTCTTTGTTCTTTATCCGGACAACTGATGACCACGGACGGGTGGTCATCATGCTCAATGACCGTGCCCGGGCCGATCCGGGCTTGCCGCTCGACAACGATGTGGGTGGCCGTCCCGTGACGGTGCAGTCGTCGGACGGTTCGGGAACAGAGTGGCGTGCGGTCTCCCGTCACGATGTGATGGGCGGGTACACGACCGTCGCACGCGATATCACCGATGTCCGTACCACCGTTCGGGACCTGTTGTGGCTGCAGGTTGCTATCGGTGCGGCCGTGCTGACAGTGCTCGGTATCGCCGGATATTGGTTGGTGCATCGCAGCTTGCGACCGCTGAGCGAGGTGGAGGCGACGGCGGCGGATATCGCTGCGGGACACCTCGATCGCCGGGTACCCGAACGCGACCCGCGCACCGAGGTCGGGCGATTGTCGTTGGCGCTCAACGGAATGCTTGCACAAATCCAGCGTGCGGTGGCCGACTCGGAGAAGTCGGCGAAGACGGCACGCACCTCCGAGGAGCGCATGCGCCGGTTTATCACCGATGCCAGTCACGAGTTGCGCACACCCCTGACCACCATTCGTGGTTATGCGGAGCTATACCGTCAGGGCGCGGCCACCGATACCGAGCTGGTGCTGGGTCGAATCGAAGGTGAGTCAACCCGCATGGGGCAGCTGGTGGAGGACCTGCTGCTGCTGGCGCGACTCGATGCGCACCGGCCCATGGAGCAGCGGCTCGTCGACCTGCTGGTATTGGCCACCGATGCGGTGCATGACGCGAAAGCCACTGCGCCCGAACGTGATATCGAGCTTGAAGTCTTCGACGGCCCCGGCACCCCCGAGGTCATCGGCGATGAGCTGAGATTGCGGCAGGTGCTCGGCAACCTGGTGAGCAACGCGCTGGGGCATACCGTCGCGGCCGTCCGGGTAAGGGTTGGAACCGTGGGCGATGACGCGATTCTGGAGGTCATCGACGCCGGGCCCGGTATGACGACGACGGACGCCGAACGTGTCTTCGAGCGCTTCTATCGGGCGGACACGTCGCGCACCCGCAGCAGCGGCGGCACCGGGCTCGGGCTGTCGATCGTCGACGCCCTTACCGCTGCGCACGGCGGCACCGTCACCGTGCACACGGCTCCCGGCGAGGGCTGCCGATTCGAGGTGCGACTGCCGCGTGCCGATATGACCGACGACGAACCAGAAGCCGACGAACCCGAGCCAAAGATTTTGCGGGCTAGTCGATCTGAGCCAGCGCAGCCTTGATCTTGGCCTGTGCCTCGTCGAGAGATTCCGGTGACGGGTTGGGGTCGGCGTTCTCAAAGCTGAAATCGGTCAGCGTGTAACCGGGGAACACGTGCACATGCAGGTGTGGCACCTCCATACCCGCGATGATGTAGCCGGCACGCGGTGCGTCGAACGCCGTGCGGATGGCGCGGCCGACTTTCTGGGCCACGACATTGACCTTCGCGAAAGTATCCCCGTCGATGTCCTGCCACTGATCGATCTCGGCGCGCGGCACCACCAGGGTGTGGCCGGGGGTGATCGGCGCGATGGTCAGAAACGCGACCACATCGTCGTCCTCATAGACGAATCGACCGGGTAGTTCTCCGTTGATGATCTTCGTGAAGACGCTGGACATGCCCCTAGGTTAGTGGCTCGTGCGGGCGGCTCAGGCCGGGGACAGTTCATGGGGCGCAGGGTCACGCACCTCGCTGAAATCGACCGCGGGGGTGGCGGCGGGGCGCGCCGTCATCCCGATCAGGCATCCGGCGATCACCACGACCGCCCCCACGAGCTCCGCGGCGGTCGGCTGCTCTCCGAGGGCAAGCCACGAGGCGGTGATCCCGACCACCGGAACCAGCAGCGAGAACGGTGCGACCCGGCTCGCGGGGTACCGGCCCATGAGATAGGTCCACAGGCCCAGGCCGACGATGGTGGCCAGCAGCACGATGTAGGCCAGGCCGGCGAGGGCGATGAGCCCGCTGCGCTCAGTGATTGACGTCAGCGCGCGCCATCCGGCGGACGGCCCCTCGGCGACCGCTGACAGCGCGAACAGCGGGATCGGCGGCACCACCGACATCCAGAGCGTGAGCCGCAGCGCTGTTTGCGGATCGCTGTTGTCTGCCATAGCCTTTCGACTCGCGATGTTGCCGAAGGCCCAGCCCAGGGCGCCGAGTAGCGTCAGGATCACCGGGACCACTGCGGCCGATGCGCCGTGCACGGCACGATCGGCCGCGATCAGCGCCATGCCACCCATCGCGAGGGCGATACCCGCGATCTGCAGACCCGACATCCGTTCGCCGAGCAACAGCACGCCCAGGATCACCGTGAACGGTGCCGATGCTTGCAGCACCAGGGAGGCGAGCCCCGTCGGCATTCCGTTCGCCATGGCCAGAAACAGGAAGGCGAACTGGATGGTGCCGAAGCCGATCCCGTACAGCAGGAACCACCGCAAAGGCACCCGCGGTCGGGGCACGAAGAGGATCACCGGGATCGCGAGCACCGCGAACCTCAGCCCGGCGAAGAAGACCGGCGGGAAATGCTCGAGCCCCGCATGTATCGCCACGAAGTTCAGGCCCCACAACACTGCGACAGTCAGTCCGAGGAGCCGGTGCCGAGTGGTCATGCCGTCGATCCTGCGTACTCAATCGATTTAGCACAATCTAATTAATGTGCACTATTAATGTAGATTTTCTTCATGGAAGTGCGCCGCCTGCGGATTCTCCGCGAATTTGCCGACCGTGGCACCGTCGGCGAGGTGGCCGACGCGATGAGGCTCACCCCCTCGGCGGTATCGCAGCAACTGAAGGTCTTGTCACGTGAGGCCGGTGTGCCGTTATTGCGGCAGGCCGGACGGGGAATCGCGCTCACGGAAGCCGGCCGTGCCCTCGTGCTGCGCGCCGACGAGGTGATTGCCGCCGTCGACCACGCGGCCGAGGAGATGGTGACGTATAGGGAGGGGACCCAGCCGGTCGTGCGGATCGCGTCGTTCCCGTCTGGTGGCAGCCTGCTGCTGCCGCGGCTGGTGGCGGCGGTCGAGGGTGTGGTGGACGTGCGCCCGGGCGACGAGGACGTGACGTACAGCGAGGCCCCCGGGCTGTTGACCGAGTACGACATAGTCGTCACCCACCGGGACGAGCTGGCCGCCGCCCTGCGGTCGGCGCGGGTGTGGTCGATGACGCTGATGCGGGAGCCGATCGATCTCTTGGTGCACAGGGATCACCCGCTGGCGGGGCGTGGTTCGGTCACACCGGACGAGCTGGCCGACGAGACTTGGATCAGTGTCCCCGAGGGCTTCCCGGTAGATGACGTGCTGGTCTCGCTCGGGGTATCGACGGGCATCCGTCCTCGAGTCCGATTCCGGTTCAAGGATTTTCAGATTGTCGAAGACATGGTGGCGCACGGCCACGGCATCGCACTGATGCCGCGGTACGTGAGCCGGAGCCCGCGGGTGGCGCGTCTCGTCATCCGTGAGGTCCGCGCGGGGCGGCTGTATGAGGTACTGGCCCGCCCCGGTGCCCAGCACCGCCCGGCGATTGCCGCGACCATCCGCGGGTTGCAGGACGCGGCGGCCGTGTTGGAATCGCGGTAAGTGTTAGACGGAGTGCTCGCTGTGCTCCCGGATGTGCTCCAGCACCAACGCAGCGGTCTCGTCGGGCCGTTCCTCGGCAATCCAGTGGGACACGCCCTCGAAGACCTCGAACCGGTAGGGTGCGTCGACGTACTTGGGATTGGCGTCGGCGGCCGCACGGGTCACTGCGGCATCCCCGTCGCTCCAGATGAAGAGGGTGGGCACCCGGACCTTCGGCGCCGGCGACCGCAGTGAATAACGCATCGCCCGATACCAATTCACCGTCGCGGTGGCAGCTCCGGGCTCGTTCAACAACTCCCGGGTACGTTCGGCCAGCCGGTCGGATACCTTCATCCACTTCTTGCCGAAGCGGCCGAATGCCTCCCTGTCGCTGAAGATGAACAGCCATTCGGGGAATCTCGGGATCTGGAACAAGAGCATGTACCAGGAATGCAGAATCTGGCCGCGCGGCATCGCATCCCGGAATGCGCGCGGGTGTGGCACCGACAGCACGGACGCGGTGTGCACCCGGTCACCGTGGACTCCCGCGACCTGCCAGGCCACCGCAGCGCCCCAGTCATGGCCCAAGACATGGAATTTTTCGACACCGGCCTGGTCGGCGAGCGCAATAACGTCTCCGGCCAGCTTGTCCAGGGTGTAGTTCTTCACCCCAATGGGCCGGGTGCCCGCGGAGTAACCCCGTTGATTGGGCGCCAGCACCCGGAAGCCGGCCGCAGTCAGCTTTGGGATGACCTCTTCCCACATCGTCGCGCGTTCCGGAAAACCGTGCAGCGCAATGATTACCGGGCCATCGATGGGGCCCTCGTCCAGGACGTCGAAGGTCAGCCCGTCATTGGTGAAGCTGCCGAGCCCGCTCATCGGACGGCGAGCTTCTCACCGGCCTTGAGGTAGTGGCCGGTTTGCAAGTCTCGTCCGTAGCCCGCGATGAACTCGCCCAGGCGGAACACCACCTTGCCGCTGATCGCGGTGGCCACGACGGTCTCGTCGTTGCGGTTCACCATGCGAGACAGGTTGTCGAAGAACGGAGCCTCTGCCTCGTTGTAGGCGTCGACCGTGTCGTCCAGCTTCGTGGGGTCGATGACGACGAAGTCGGCACGGTCACCCTCACGTAGATGTCCGGCGTCCAGGCCGAACCAGTCGGATAGTTCGCCCGTGAGCCGGTGTACCGCATGGCCAAGGGGCAGCACGGTTTTCCCAGCCTTCTGCGCGTCGTTCATGCGTTTGAGGAAGCGCAGCGCGAAGTTGTAGAACGCCATGTTGCGCAGGTGCGCACCGGCATCGGAAAAGCCCATCTGGAAGTTGGGGTCCTTGGCCATCTCGTCGAGGACCTTGGGGCGATGGTTGCCGACGACAGTGGTCCACCGGACGTTCTTTTCGCCGTTCTCGACCAGCACGTCGAGGAAGGCGTCGAGCGGCTGGATACCGCGCTCGTCGGCGATTTGCCCAAAGGTCTTGCCGATCAGCGAGGCATCGGGGCATTCGACGACGCTGGCATCGTAGAAGTCCTTGTGCCACAGGCCCGGCTTGTGCTTCTTGATGGCGAATTCGCGCCGGAACTTGCGGCGGTAGGTCTTGTCGGCCATCAGCTTGTTGCGTTCGAGCTGCTCGCGAATGTGTAGCGCCGCGGTACCGGCGCCGAACTCCTCGAACACCGGCAGGTCGATACCGTCGGAGTAGAGGGTGAACGGCACCGGGAGGTGCTGGAACTTGACGTTGGACTTGAAGAACCTGTTACCGATCGCCGCCGCGGCGCTGAAGAACACGTTCGCGCCCTTGATGCTCTTGGAGTCGGCTGCCACCAGCAGGCTGACCGGAACGGCCTTGCGACGCTTGAAGAAACGGGTTCCCGAGGACAGGAAGAACAACACGGCGGTCAGCGGGTTTTCGATGTTCGGGGCGCTCTGCAGGATGCGGTCACGCTTGCGTAGCACGTTGATGAGGTGCCAGCGCTCATGCCACCACGCGTAGGTCGATGGCAGTGCCCGCGAGCGGTAGCGGTCGCCGTCGAGCTTGTCGATGGGGGCGTCCATGCCGGACATGCCGAGCATCCCGGCATCGAGTGCCTTGTCGAGCATGTCGGCCATGCGGTCGAGTTCCTTGCGAGTGGGGAACGACCAGTTGTTGGTGGCCCGTCCCAGCCCCATGACGGCGGTACGCAGATCTGAATGCCCAAGGAAAGATGTCACATTCGGGCCGAGGGGGAGAGCGTCGATCTTCTTGACGTAGCTCTCCGGATCGGTCCAGTCCTGGAACTCGTTGAGGGCGCCGATCACATGCTTACGCGGCACCGCCTCCACGCGGCTGAACAGGTCGGCCGCATCCTCGGGCTTGGCGTAGACCGTCGACATGGAGCAGCAGCCCAACACGATGGTGGTGACGCCGTGCCGAACGGACTCGTCGAGGCCCGGGTTGAGCAGCACCTCGGCGTCGTAGTGGGTGTGGATATCGACGAACCCGGGCAGCACCCATTTGCCGGCGGCGTCGATAACCTCTGGGCAATCGGTCTCATCGAGCGCAGCAGTCGAGACCGTCGCCACCCGTCCATCCTTGATGCCGAGGTTGGCCTGGCGCGGCTCGGACTTGGTGCCGTCGAACCAGAGGCCGTCGCGAATGATGAGGTCGTAATCGCTCATGGGGGGCTGCCCTTCGTTGGGTGTTACCGAGAGTCTAAAAAAGATGGCAACCAATCACAATGTTAGTGATGGGCGCCACATTCGTGTCGCATTCCTCTAGTGTGCACCCGTGAGCCGCACCCAAGCTGAGCGTCGAGAGTCGACCATTGCGCGGCTGCTCGATTCCGGTATCGACACCATCGCTGAGCTGGGATATTCACGTGCCTCCGTGCAGAAAATCGCCCGGCGTGCGGGGCTGTCGTACGGGGCGCTGTTCCGGCATTTCCCGACGGTCGGCGATTTCATGGGCGCGGTGGCGCGCGAGACCTTGCGCCGCCAGCTGGCCACGGTGCGGGCGCAGTTCGATGAGGCGGGGGATCGTCTCACCGAATTTGTGGACGTGATGGCCGTGATGCGGGCGCTCAAGGAGGAGCCCATCAACGCGGTGCTGTACGAACTCATGGTCGCTGCGCGCACCGACGAACAGTTGCGCGCGACCCTGCAGGTCGCGGTGGCCGAGTACGGCGCCCAAATGGTTGGGCTGGCGCGATCGGTGCCGGGCACCGACCGATTGTCCGAAGCGGAGCTCGTCACGCTGGTGTTCATGATCACCGATATGTTCGACGGGGAGGCACTGGTGAAGACGCTGCGCCCCTACCCGGAGCTGGTCGCAGGTAGGGACGCGCTGCTCGCCAAACTCCTGCGGGGATACCGCCCGGATGCATAGCCAGCCATACCCCGACCGATAGGGTCGGGGCATGCGCGTCCTTGTCATTGGGTCCGGTGGCCGTGAACACGCTTTGGCGCTCGCGCTGCGGCGCGACCCGCAGGTGGACTATCTGGCGATAGCCCCCGGTAATGCCGGGACCTCTGCCGTCGCCGAACAGCACGCGGTGGACATCGGCTCCGGTACCGAGGTCGTGGCGCTGGCCGCGCAGTTGAACGTGGATCTCGTGATCATCGGCCCCGAGGTCCCGCTGGTGCTCGGCGTCGGCGACGCCGTGCGTGCGGCAGGCATCGCATGCTTCGGTCCGTCGGCCAACGCCGCGCGTATCGAAGGGTCCAAGGCTTTCGCCAAGGACGTCATGACCGCCGCCGGAGTGCGCACCGCGCGTAGCGAAATCGTGGACAACCCAGCGCATCTCGATGCGGCCCTGGACCGGTTCGCCGGCGAGCCGGCCTGGGTGGTCAAGGACGACGGGCTGGCCGCGGGCAAGGGCGTGGTGGTCACCGACGATCGGGCCGCGGCCCGGGCGCACGCTGCGAGCCTGCTCGACGACGGGCATCCGGTGCTGCTGGAGTCCTTCCTCGACGGGCCCGAGGTGTCCCTGCTGTGCATCGTCGACGGCGAGACAGTCGTGCCGCTGCTGCCGGCTCAGGATCACAAGCGGGTGGGCGACGGCGACACGGGCCCGAACACCGGCGGCATGGGTGCCTACAGTCCGCTGCCCTGGCTACCCGAGGCGGTGGTAACCGAGATTGTGGACACTCTCGTCAAACCCGTTGCCGCTGAGCTTGTTAAGCGCGGCAGCACATTTACGGGAGTCCTGTATGCGGGGCTGGCGATCACCTCGAACGGTCCCTCCGTCGTCGAATTCAACTGCCGCTTCGGCGATCCCGAAACTCAGGCGGTGCTGGCGCTGCTGGAATCGCCACTGGGGCAGCTGTTGAATGCCGCCGCGACCGGGACTCTCCACGACTTCGGCCCGCTGCGCTGGCAGAACGGCAGTGCCGTCACCGTGGTGCTGGCCGCCGAGAACTATCCGTTGCGTCCGCGCACCGGCGACGTGATCACCGGCTCCGAGGGCGAGGGTGTGCTGCACGCCGGGACTGCCCGTCGTGAGGACGGCGCCGTCGTGTCTTCCGGTGGACGGGTGCTGTCGGTGGTCGGCACCGGCGCAGATCTAGGGGCCGCGCGCGCCGATGTGTACGCGAAGGTCAAGGCAATTCGTCTGCCGGGCAGCCACTTCCGCAGCGATATCGGGCTGGCCGCCGCCGAAGGGCGTATCAGCGTCTAGGCGGATGACAAGGGGGACTGATGGGGCGCCGAGGTTGGTTTGCGGTTGGTTCGGTGGCCGTGGTTCTCATCGCGATCGTGCTGCTGGCGGCGAGCTGGAGGTCGAATCGATCACAGGCCGTGCCGGCTCCTGATGCCCACGAATTGTCGTTGTGTACCGCCTTTCTCGCTGTCAGCGAACGTGCCACCCTCGAGTACGACGACTTCTCGAAACTGACAAAGCGTCGCACCTGGTCGTGGGAGGACGAGCGGGTCCGCGTCGCTGCATCAGCGTTCGGTCTGGCATTGCGGCGCGAGACAGAGTCGTTGCGGGTGCTGCTGCCCGACAGTCATGCCGAACATGGACTGACGTTGGAGGCGGACATCCGTGGCATGACCGAACAGAACCTGGTGTTGGCCGACAAGATCACCCGGCGTGACGGCCTTCTCTCGGTCGACGCGTTGGTCCTCCGCTACGGGTTCGCTCATCAATCGGCGGCGCGTTCCTGTAATACGACTCGCGACTTCGAAGGCATCAGGCAGGAACAAGTACATCAGTGCGAGGACCGACGGTCGGGTTCGATTGCGAACTGGTGGACGGTCCGATGCGTTCAGGCGCCCAAGGAACCCTCAACGACTTTCGAGGTCCCTCCGAATCCGGGACTCTAAGCGGCCAGGATCGGTGCGATCCAGCTGAGTGCGAGCGGGACCTGCGATAGCCAGTACCCGCCCTCGTGTGCGCCCGGACCGAATTCGCCGGCGGGAGTCGCCGGGAGCTGCTCGGCGAAAACCTTACTGGCAGTGTAGAACCTGTCATTGAACCCGGACGACACCCATATCGGCATCCCGTTCAGCTGGGGCCGCCCTAAAACGGTGTTCTCTTCCCAGTTCTCCTCGTTGTCAAAGGCGTCGGCGGTGGCTTCCGGATAGGACAGCCATATTGACGGGCTGACCGCGGCGACGGCGGCTGTCCGTGGGCCACCCAGGCGCGCGCCGTTGAGAAGCGCGCCGTACCCGCCCGCGGACCAGCCCATGAAGGCGACCCGGGACACGTCGAGACCTTCCTGCTCGGCGAGCATCGGGATGAACTCGTTGATGATCATGGCGCCGGGATCGTCACCGTTCGCATGGGGGTGCCAGTAGCTGTTGCCGCCGTCGATCGCGGCGACCGCGAAGGGCGGGGCTCCCGCCGCGACCAAATCCCCGAGCATCCGCTCGTAACCCCAGTAGATGGTCCGGTCGGCGTTCTCGTCACGGCCGTGCAGCATGATCACCGGCCGTACGGGCCAATCGACCCCGGGTGGCCTGGCTATCTTCCACCCGGTGGGAATGCCCCCGCGAGCCTCGGAGATGAACGATCCGCTGGTGACATCGGCGGCGGCCCGAGCAGGCGCCGCGAGCGCCGGGAGAAGCGCAGCACCGGCCCCGAGCGTGGCACCCATCTGCAGCAGGCGGCGACGGCTCATATCGGTCACGGCCGCCATAATGCCAGCGGATGGCAAACCCGTCGAGGTCGTTGGTTATCCGGTCACCGGCGTCACGCGGTGAGCAGCGGCGCCATCCATGCCATTTCCGCGCCGATCTGCGAGCTCCAGAAGGAGCCGTCATGGCCGCCGGGACTGAATCCGCCCGCGGGTGGTGTGGGCAGCTGCGCGATGAACTGTTTGGTAGCGCTGTAGAACGGATCGCTGTCACCGCAGTCGATACGCAGCGGAATCGAGTTCAGGGCCGCCAGCCCCCACACCGAGTTCGCGGCGTAGTCGTCAGGGCCGTCAAAGGCGCCTGGTGCGGCAGCACCCGAGGACGTCCACAGCGCCGGGCTGACGGCGGTGATGGCGGCGGTGCGCCCAGCGCCCAGGCGCGAGCCGAGCAGCATGGCACCGTATCCGCCCATCGACCAGCCCAGGAATGCGACGCGTGAGGTGTCCAGCCCCTGCTCGGCCAGCAGCGGGATGAATTCATTGAGCACCATGGCGCCGGAGTCCTCGCCTGAGGCCCGCTTGTGCCAGTAGCCGCCGCCACCGTCCACGCTCGCGAGGGCGAACGGCTTGGCGCCCGAGGCCACGGCCTGCGCCAGCATGTTCTGCACGCCGCCTTCCATGACGCCTGCGGCCGTCTGACCTTTGCCGTGCAGCGCGATGATGGGCCGGATCGGGCCGGTGACACCGGGCGGCCGGGCGATCCGCCATTCGGTGCCCACACCGCCGCGGGCGGCCGAGACGAAGGAACCCGCGGAGATGGCACCATCGGCGCGGGCCGGGAAACCTCCCGTGCCGAGTAGGGCGGCACCGGCTCCGGTCGCCGCGCCGAGCTTGAGCAGAGAGCGTCGGGACAGATCACGCATGTCGACCATCATGCCCGGGCGATGAGCGCTAGCGCGAAGAGCATCTTGCCGAGCGTTCGATACCGTCGATTCATGGCAGGTCTCTCGCAGCGATCGGACGTTCCACCGTTCTACGTCATGGACGTGCTGACGGCGGCGGCCGCGCGCCAGCGCACGCATGGGGACCTGATCTCCCTGGCTGCCGGCCAGCCGTCGACGGGTGCCCCCGCGGTGGTTCTCGACGCGGTGCGGGAGGCCCTCGGTACGCACGTGCTCGGGTACACCGAAACACTGGGACTGCCGGAACTGCGTGCGGCGATCGCCGAGTATCACCGGGAGCGATCGGGTATCGACGTCTCCGCGGACGACGTCGTCGTCACCACCGGATCCTCGGGTGGATTTACGCTGTTGTTCCTGGCGGCTTTCGATATCGGGGACACCGTGGTGATGACGCGCCCCGGATATCCCGCATACCGCAATTGTCTTGCCGCACTGGGCTGCCGGGTCATCGAGATCGACTCCGGACCGGAGACGCGATACCAGCCGACGGTGGCGATGTTGGAGGCACTCGATAAACCGCCCGCCGGTCTCATCGTCGCCAGCCCCGCCAACCCGACCGGCACCATCATCGACGCGACGGAGCTGGAGGCACTCGCGTTATGGTGCGAGGCCAACGGCACCCTGCTGATATCCGACGAGATCTACCACGGACTGTCCTATGGCGATCAAAAGACTTCCAGTGCATGGGAATTCAGCCGTGAAGCGATCGTGATGGGTTCGGTGTCCAAGTACTTCTCGATGACGGGCTGGCGGCTGGGCTGGATGCTGGTGCCGCGCCGTTTCCTGCGCGCCGTCGACCGGTTGTCCTCCAACTTCACCATCTGTCCGCCCGCCGTCTCCCAGTACGGTGCGCTGGCGGCGTTCAGCCCCGAGGCGCGCGTCGAGCTCGACGGACATGTGCGTCGGTACGCCGCCAACCGGACGCTGCTCATCGACGGTCTTGCGGCCGCGGGTATCACCAAGATCGCCCCGCCCGACGGCGCGTTCTATGCCTATGCCGATATTGAGCACCTGACCGATAATGCCGAACAGTGGTGCGCGGACTTGTTGGCGCGCACGGGGGTAGCCGTTGCACCGGGTATCGACTTCGATACCGCGCACGGCCACCACACCGTCCGGTTGAGCTTCGCCGGGAGCGGAGACGCGATCGAGGAGGCATTGGAGAGGCTGGGCACGTGAGTCGGCGGCGGCTGACGCCGACTGCTTGCACGAGATAGCGCAAAACGCCCGTGGGGATGCGTCGCTGCTGGCAGCATGACTTGGCGTGACGGTCAGGCAGCAGGTGGAGGTGTTCCCGCACGGGAGCGCCGTGCACCGTCCCCAAGCTACCCCGAAAGGGGAGCGACGGCGGCGTGCGCTGATCAGTGCCGCCGCTGAGCTGTTGCGGGAGAATGGTATTGATGCGGTACGCCACCGTGCGGTGGCGCAGCGTGCGGGCCTGCCGCTGGCCTCCACCACGTATTACTTCTCCTCGCTTGAAGACCTCATCGCGCGGGCCGTCGAGCATGCAGGGGCACACGAGCTGGAACAGATCCAGGAACGGCTGTCGTTGGTTCAGTACCGGCGTCGCGGCGCCGCCGCCACTGCCGAGGCGGTGGTGGACCTGTTGTTCGGCACGCCGGGCTTCGGCGGTGGGGAACAGCTGGTGTCGCGGTATGAGCGTGAGCTGGCCTGCAGCCGCCATCCCGAATTGCGCGAGGTACAGCAGCGGTTGCGCGACCAACGGGACGAAGCGGTGGCGCAAGTGGTTCGCCGCTCAGGCCGGTCCATCGATAACGAGCATGTTGCGGTGCTGATTTCGACGATCGATGGCGCGATTGTGGGTGCGCTCACCGAAGCCGCGAGCAGCCCGCAGGCGACGGCGACGGCGATGCTGGTGGACGTCATGGACGTACTCGCCCCACTGGAAGTGGAGCAGATGGCAGAGTCGATTTCCTACCCCCCATAGACTCTTGTCGTGCAAATCCCTAACGTTCTGGCATCCCGGTACGCGAGCGACGCAATGGTGCAGTTGTGGTCGCCACGGTCAAAGGTGGTGCTGGAGCGCCAGTTGTGGATCGCGGTACTGCGCGCCCAACGCGATCTCGGCATCGACGTTCCAGACGGTGTCATCGAGGACTATGAGCGAGTTGTCGAGGATGTCGACCTGGATTCGATCGCCGCTCGTGAGCGTGTCACCCGTCACGATGTAAAGGCACGCATCGAGGAGTTCAGCGCACTCGCCGGACACGAGCACATCCACAAGGGCATGACGAGCCGCGATCTCACCGAGAACGTCGAGCAGCTGCAGATCCGGCGGTCGCTGGAGTACGTGCACGCACATGGCGTCGCGGTGGTCGCGCGGCTCGCGCGTCACGCCGTCGAGTATCGCGATGTGGTGATGGCCGGGCGCAGTCACAATGTCGCCGCGCAGGCAACCACATTGGGTAAGCGGTTTGCGTCGGCGGCCGACGAGACGCTGCTCGCGCTGACCCGGCTGCGTGAGCTTCTCGACCGGTATCCGCTACGGGGTATCAAGGGCCCGATGGGCACAGGGCAGGACATGCTCGACCTGCTCGATGGCGATACCGACAAACTGGCGGAACTGGAAGAGCGGGTTGCGGGATTCCTCGGATTCTCCAACACCCTGACGAGCGTCGGCCAGGTGTATCCACGCTCGTTGGACCACGATGTGGTGTCCGCGTTAGTGCAGCTTGGCGCCGGACCGTCCTCGCTGGCGCACACCATCCGCCTGATGGCGGGGCATGAGCTGGTCACCGAGGGCTTCGCCCCCGGACAGGTGGGCAGCTCGGCGATGCCTCACAAAATGAACACCCGCAGCTGCGAACGCGTCAACGGCCTGCAGGTGGTGCTGCGCGGGTACGGCTCCATGGCCGCGGAACTGGCTGGGGCGCAATGGAATGAAGGCGACGTATTCTGTTCGGTGGTGCGCCGTGTCGCCCTGCCCGACGCGTTCTTCGCCGTCGACGGGATGATCGAGACCTTCTTGACCGTGCTCGACGAGTTCGGTGCGTATCCGGCGGTGATCGACCGGGAGCTGCGTCGCTACCTGCCGTTCCTGGCGACCACCAAGGTGTTGATGGCCGCGGTGCGAGCCGGGGTGGGTCGTGAGGAGGCCCACGAGGTCATCAAGGAGCACGCCGTCGCGACGGCGTTGGCCATGCGTGAAAAGGGCGCCGAGCCAGACCTTTTGGGCCTGCTGGCGGATGATCCGCGGCTGCCGCTTGATGCCTCGACACTCGAGGCGGCGCTGGCCGACCGGGCCTCGTTCACTGGGGCCGCCGCCGATCAGGTCGATCGGGTGGTGGCTGCTGTCTCGGCGCTTGTCGACGCTTACCCCGATGCCGCCGCGTACAGCCCGGGTGCCATCCTGTAGTTCATGGATGGGGTGGACCTGACCGACCTGGACAACTTCGCCGGCGGATTCCCCCATGCCCTGTTCGCGAGGCATCGGCGCGAGGCGCCGGTGTACTGGCATGAACCCACCGAGAACACCCCCGATAATGAGGGTTTCTGGTCGGTGGCAACGTACGCGGAAACCTTTGAGGTGCTGCGCGATCCGGTGACGTATTCGTCGGTGACCGGAGGTGATCGCCCGTACGGCGGTACCCTGCTGCAGGATCTGCCGATCGCCGGACAGGTGCTCAACATGATGGACGATCCGCGGCATCGTCAGATTCGCAAGCTGGTGAGCTCCGGTCTGACCCCGCGCATGATCCAGCGTGTTGAGGATGACTTGCGGGTGCGGTGTCGGGCACTTCTGGATGCGGTGGAACCGTCGGTACCGTGTGACTTCCTGGTCGATATCGCCGCTGAGCTGCCCATGCAGATGATCTGCATTCTGCTGGGGGTGCCGGAGTCGGATCGGCACTGGTTATTCGAAGCCGTAGAGCCCAGTTTCGATTTCGGCAAGTCACGCCGCTCGCAAGTTACCAGCTCCCTTGGCGACCCGAATTCTGGCATGTACCAGTATGGTTCGGAGTTGGTTGCCCGTAAGCGTGCCGAGCCGTCCGATGACATGTTGTCGGTGGTGGCCAATGCGACGGTCGACGACCCGGAGGCGCCCTCGCTGTCGGATGCGGAGTTGTACCTGTTCTTCTACCTGCTGTTCAGTGCGGGTGCCGAGACGACGCGCAATGCCATTGCCGGTGGACTGCTGGCCCTACTTGAGCATCCTGATCAATTCCGTTCGCTGCGTGCGGATCTGGGGCAGCTGCCGTCGGCAATCGAGGAGATGCTGCGCTGGACCTCGCCGTCACCGTCCAAGCGCAGGACCGCAACCGTCGATGTCACGTTGGGCGGACGGCGCATCTCTCCGGGACAGAAGGTGGTGGTCTGGGAGGGGTCGGCCAATCGGGATGCGCTGGTGTTCGACCGGCCGGACGTGTTTGATATCGCGCGCAAACCCAATCCGCACTTGGGTTTTGGGCAGGGTGTGCATTTTTGTCTGGGTGCGCATCTCGCGCGTCTGGAGCTGCGCGTGGTGTTCGAGGAGCTGCTGCCGCGTTTCGCGTCCGTGCAGCTGGCCGAGCCGGTGGAGTGGACGCGCAGTAACCGGCATACCGGTATCCGGCACCTGGTGGTCGCCGCTTCCTAACCCGCCGACACGCCGCCTGGTGGCGGGTTCGTATCGCATGTTCACGCCATAAGCGGGCGTGTCGACGCTAGGTGGTGCGCCAGGTCTTCGGCGGACCGATACCGGCCGCCTTCAATTCGACGGCGGCCAGGCCGCGTATCGATGCGGTGTCCTGGGCGCGCCAGGCCGCCACCGGATCGGCAGTCACGACTGTCAGCTTGTTCAGCGGCCGGTTGGCCAGCGCCCGCAGGGCCAGCAGCTGTTCACCGGTGGGGGTAGCAGCGAGCTGCACCGCGATCAGCTTGCGGCGAAAGAATCTGATCCGCAGAAAGATCCACGGCCCTGCGAAGGCCAGGATGGGTGGTGCGGCGACGGCGATCGCCAGTACAACTGCCAGCCAGGTCGCGGTGGTGTCCAGGTTGTGGCCGGCACCGGCCAGATCCCCGGCCGCCTCACTGGCTGCGCGCAGCGGACCACCCACTTTGTCGCCCACCAACGGAATCTTGTGTGCGCTATCGCCCGCGGAGTTCAGGTTGTCCGAGATGCCGTCGGCGCCGTCCTTCACCTGACGGCCCACCTCGGCGATCGCCGAGACGGCGCCGTGCACAGCAAGCCCGACAAATACCCAGATTGTGGTCCAGATTGCCACCGCTACATCGCTGAACAGCTGGGTGAGCAACCGTCCCGGTCGGGTGGAGTAGGGCAGGAATCGCATGAATCGTAGGATGGCACGATGCGTCCTTTGCTGTCCGATTACCGGCATGTGGCCAGCGGAAAGGTCCGTGAGCTGTACCGAGTCGACGACGAACACCTGCTGTTCGTCGCCACTGACCGGATTTCCGCCTTCGATTTCATCTTGGATACGCCGATACCGGACAAGGGGCGCATCCTCACCGCGATGAGCGTGTTCTTCTTCGGGCTGTTGGGGACGCCGAACCACCTGGCCGGGCCGCCTGACGATCCGCGTATCCCGGAAGAGGTGCTGGGCCGGGCTCTGCTGGTGCGCCGGCTCGACATGCTTCCGGTGGAATGTGTGGCCCGCGGATACCTCACCGGATCCGGGCTGCTGGACTACCAGCGCACCGGCGCGGTGTGTGGTCACGCGTTGCCGCAGGGGCTTGGTGAGGCCAGCCGTTTGGATCCGCCGTTGTTCACACCGGCGACGAAGGCCGATATCGGAGAGCACGATATGAATGTCGACTTCGCCACGGTGGTGGATCTGGTCGGCACGGTGCGCGCCAACCAACTGCGCGACGAGACCATCAATGTCTACACGCGGGCCGCGGCTCACGCCCTTCAGAAAGGAATCATCCTGGCCGACACCAAGTTCGAGTTCGGAGTCGATGGCGCGGGCACGCTAGTGCTGGCCGACGAGGTGTTCACCCCGGATTCGTCCCGCTACTGGAATGCCGCCAACTATCGGGCCGGGGTGGTGCAGGACAGCTTTGACAAGCAGTTCGTGCGCAACTGGCTCACCGGGCCTGAATCGGGATGGGATCGCGCGACGGACACCCCGCCGCCGCCTCTGCCGGACGCGGTGGCCGTGGCCACGCGGGAACGTTACATCGAGGCATACGAACGTATTTCGGGCCTTCGGTTCGCTGATTGGATCGGTCCGTCGGCGTGAGCGGGCCCGTACGCCCGCCCACCGCGAACCGCATCGACACCCAGCGTGAGTACCACGGGGATACCTTCGTTGACTCATACGAATGGATGCGTGAGAAGGAAAGTCCGGCTGTCATCGAACACCTGGAAGCCGAGAACGCTTACGTCGATGACCAGCTCGGGCACTTGGAAGGGCTGCGTAGCACCATCTTCGGCGAGATCAAGTCGCGCACCAAGGAGACCGATCTTTCGATTCCCACCAGGATGGGGCAGTGGTGGTACTACGCCCGCAGCTTCGAGGGGAAGCAATATGGCGTTCATTGTCGTTGTCCGATAGGCGAATCCTCGGGGAGGGAAAGCTGGACGCCGCCGACACTGGATCATGACGTTCCGGGGGAACAGATCCTGCTCGACGGGAACGCGGAAGCGGAGGGGCACGATTTCTTCTCCCTCGGCGCCGCCACCGTCAGCCCCGACGGGAACACGTTGGCGTACTCGGTCGACGTCGTCGGTCACGAGATGTACACGCTGCGGTTCAAGGACCTGCGTACCGGTGAGATGTACCCGGACGAAATCGCCGATATCGGAGCGGGAGCGACGTGGGCGATGGACAGCCGGACGTTGTACTACCCCGTGATCGACGAGGCGTTCCGCCCCTACGCCATTCGCCGGTACACGCTGGGTAGCGGCGAGGAACCAGTCGAGGTGTTCTCCGAGCCGGACGAGCGTTTCTGGATCGGGGTCGGCCGCACCCGCAGCGACCGCTTTGTCGCCATCAGCGTGCACTCCTCGGTGACCTCGGAGATCCTGATCGGCGACGCCGACGATCCCGCCGCGACCTTCACGCCAGTCTGGCTGCGTCGCACCGGTATCGAATACACCGTCGATCACATAGTGGTGGGTGATGAGGATCGACTCCTTATCCTCCACAACGACGGCGCCGTGAACTTCGCGCTCGCCGATCTGCCGGTCGCCGCGGTTGCCGATGGGCCCGCCGACCCCGCACTCGCACGCACCCTGATCGCTCATCGTGATGATGTGCGCCTGGATGGCGTGGAGGCGTTCGCGGAGCGGTTCGTGATCGGATATCGGCGAGAAGCCTTGCCGCGCATCCAAGTATGGCCGATCAGTGGCGATGGATACGGCGCACCGCAGGAGGTCGTGTTCGATTCGGAACTGATGCTGTCCGGGCTGGGCGACAACCCCGAATGGAATTCGCCGCTGCTGCGCGTGGGTTGTACCTCCTTCATTACACCGACTCGGGTCTACGACCTCGACGTTCGCACCGGGAAACGCACGCTCCTCAAGGAGCAACCGGTGCTCGGCGGCTATTGCCGCGAGGACTACGTGGAGCGGCGGGAGTGGGCGGTCGCCGAGGACGGCACCCGGATACCGCTGTCGGTGGTCCACCGCAGAGATACTCGTGAGCCGGCACCGACTCTTCTGTACGGGTACGGCGCGTACGAGATGTGTGAGGACCCGCAGTTCAGCATCGGCCGACTCTCGCTGCTGGACAGGGGCCTGGTGTTCGTCATCGCCCATGTGCGCGGGGGCGGTGAGATGGGCCGTCTCTGGTACGAGGACGGCAAGATGCTGTACAAGAAGCACAGCTTCACCGACTTCGTCGCGGCGGCAAGGCATCTCATCAAGGCCGGGGTTGCGTTACCGGACCGGCTCGCCGCTTGGGGAGGCAGTGCGGGCGGCCTGCTGGTAGGTGCCGCGGTGAATCTGGCGCCCGAGCTGTTCGCCGGAGTGCTGGCACAGGTGCCCTTCGTCGACCCCGTCACCACCATCTGCGACCCGACGCTGCCGCTCACCGTCACCGAGTGGGATGAGTGGGGAAATCCGTTGGAAGACAAGGATGTCTACGACTACATCAAGTCCTACTCGCCGTACGAGAACATTCGTGCCACCGAGTACCCGACCATTCTTGCGATGACCTCACTGCACGACTCGCGGGTGCTGTACGTCGAACCTGCCAAATGGGTGGCCGAGCTGCGGCATACCACTACCGGCGATCGCCCCATCCTGATGCGCACCGAGATGACGGCAGGCCACGGCGGTATCAGTGGGCGTTACGAGCGCTGGAAGGAAAGTGCATTCCAGCTCGCTTGGATCCTTGATGTCCTCGGCGCAGAAGGGGAGAAGTCGGATGTCTGATGAGGTCGTCGTTGTCACCGGCATCGGCGGAATGGGCAAGGTCATCGCCCGTCGCCAGGGCATCGGTAAGACGCTCCTGATCGCCGACTATAACGAGGAGGCGCTGCAGACGGTCGTCGATGAGCTAAAGGCCGACGGGCACAACGTCATCGGTCAGCGGGTCGACGTTTCCTCGCGCGATTCGGTCGCTGGGCTCGCTGAGTCCGCCGCAGCGCTCGGGCGGGTCACCCAGGTGGCGCACACCGCCGGCCTCTCGCCCGCGCAGGCACCGACGCAGGCTATTTTGGCCGTCGATCTGGTGGGTGTGGCGTTGGTGTTGGAGGAGTTCGGCAAGGTCGTCGCCTCCGGCGGTGCGGGCGTGGTGATCGCCAGCATGGCCGGACACATGCCCCTGGAGCTCACCGCCGAGCAGGAACAAGAGCTCGCCACCACCCCCGCTGAGGATCTACTTGTGCTGCCCTACGTGCAGAGCATCGAGTACCCCGCGGTCGCGTATCAGTTCTCCAAGCGCGCCAACCATATTCGCGTTAGGGCTGTTGCCCGGCGGTGGGGCGTGCGGGGAGCTCGCATCAACTCGATCAGTCCCGGGGTGGTGTCCACCAAGATGGGGCATCAGGAACTCGCCTCGGAGACCGGTGCCATCACGAAGGCCATGATCGACGGCTCGGCCTCCGGACGGATCGGCACATCCGACGATATCGCTGCCGCGTCCGCATTCCTGCTTGGCCCCGAGTCGTCCTATGTCACCGGCACCGATCTGTTGGTGGACGGGGGAGTTGTCGCCGCCGCACGGTCAGGCCAGCTGTTCAGCTGATGACCGAATCCATATCCTCGAGGCTCATGCCCTTGGTCTCCTTCACCCAGCGCGCCACGAACACCAAGGACAACACCGCGCAGATCGCGTAGAACCCGTAGGCGATTCCCAGTGCGTCACGCAGCGCGGGGAAGGTCACGGTGACAAGCCAGTTCGCGGCCCAGTTCCCCGCAGTAGCCACTCCCATGGCCGCCGCGCGGATCCGGTTGGGGAAGATCTCACCGAGCAGCACCCAGACCACCGGACCCCAGGACATTCCGAATGCGACGACAAACAGGTTCGCGGCGATCAGGGCAACGGGTCCGGCTATGGGTCCCAGGTGTGGCTTGCCGTCCGTGACGGCGGCCGAACTGAAGACGATCGCCATGGTGCCCAGGGTCGCAGCCATACCTGCCGAACCGATGAGCAACAACGGTTTCCGGCCCACCCGGTCGATCAACGCGATCGCGATCAGCGTGGTCGCGATATTCGTGATCGAGGTGATGACGGTGATGGTGAAGGACGAGCTCTCGCCGAACCCGACGGCCTGCCACAGCACATTCGAGTAATAGAAGATCACGTTGATGCCGACGAACTGCTGGAACACAGCCAGCGCCACACCAATCCACACGATGCCGTACAAACCGCCGGCGGGCTTGCGCAGATCGCGCCATGAGGGCGCGGTGCTCTGATCGAGCGTCTCCTGGATTCGGGTGATCGTGATGTCCAGGTTCTTCTCTCCGAGCAGCCTCGTCAACACCGTGCGGGCCTCGGGTATCCGGTGCGTGGCAACGAGATAACGAGGTGACTCCGGGATGGTGTACGCCAGCGCGCCGTAGACCAGCGCTGGTACCGCCATCATGAGAAACATCCAGCGCCATGCGGGCAGTCCCAGCCACAGCTCGCTACGGGAACCACCCGCCAGGTGTGCCAGCAGCCAATCGATGGTGAGGGACAAGAAGATTCCGGTGACAATTGCCAATTGCTGTAGCGAACCCAACCGGCCGCGGATGTTCGACGGGGAGGTTTCCGCGATGTAGGCCGGTGCGATAAGTGAAGCGACGCCCACCCCCACTCCGCCGATCACGCGAAAGGTGACGAGCAACTCGATATTCGGCGATAGTCCGGCTCCGATCGCGCTCAGCAGAAACAGGGCGGCGGCGATCTTCATGACCGCCACCCGCCCGATCCTGTCGGCGACGCGTCCGGCCGTCATGGCACCGAGAGCGGCCCCGAGGAGCGCGGAGGCGACCGCGAATCCCAGCTCCGCGTCCCGGATCGCGAACTCGTCCTGGATCGCCTGTACAGCACCGTTGATGACCGCGCTGTCGTACCCGAAGAGCAGTCCGCCCAGCGCCGCCACCGACGCGATCCGCAGGGCACTGCGGCCAGAGGAGAATTCGTTCTCCTCGCTCATATGACCTCCCGCAACGTTGCGTAATGTGCAAACAGTCAACCATCGCAATACCGGTAACGTGATGAGCATGACCGATCTCGCCTCTATCCCGTTGACCGCACTCGATGGCTCAGAGCTGTCACTCGCAGATTTCGGCGATAACGCCATTCTGGTTGTCAACGTTGCGTCGAAATGCGGTCTCACGCCGCAGTACGCGGCTTTGGAGAAGCTAGCCGGCGACTACTCCGAACGTGGCCTCACGGTGCTCGGAGTGCCCTGTAATCAGTTCATGGGTCAGGAGCCGGGGACGGCAGAGGAGATCCAGACGTTCTGCTCCACTACCTATGGGGTGACGTTTCCGCTGCTGGAGAAGACCGATGTCAACGGGGAGAGTCGGCATCCGCTGTACGCCGAGCTCACCAAGACCGTGGATGCCGAGGGCACTGCGGGGGATGTGCAGTGGAACTTCGAGAAGTTCTTGATTGCGCGGGATGGTGCTGGATCTTTCCGGCCGGTTAACCGATTCCGGCCGACGACGGTGCCGGATGCCGCCGAGGTGATCGCGGCTATTGAGAAGGAGCTGGGGTAGCGGTCGAGCGGCGACGGATTCGGGCGCCGTTCGTAGTGCCCGGCTACGAGCGACAATCTTGGTCTGGGCTTTCTGGATTGCGCATTGTCGCTCCGAGGCGGGCACTTTGGGCTGATGCTTGAGCGTTCTTTTCGATGCGGGGTGTCTGACACCTTGCGTACATCTGAAGTTGCCACACTGGCGGCATGGCAGGACAGCTGCTGGTATCGGTATCGGGAATATGCGACCGCACTCTCGACGAGATCGCTGTATTCACTGAGGAAATGGACAAGCGGTCGATTCCGCTGTCGTTCCTCGTGTCTCCCCGTTTGAAGGGCAAGTACCGCCTGGTGGAGGACCAGCCGACGGTCGACTGGTTGGCTGCGCGCCGGTCGCGGGGTGACGCCATCGTGCTGCACGGGTACGACCAGGCTGCGACCAAGAAGCGTCGCGACGAGTTCGCCGCGTTGCCCGCGCATGAGGCCAACCTGCGTCTGATGGCCGCCGACCGCGTGATGGAGCAGACCGGGTTGCGTACGCGACTCTTTGCGGCGCCCGGTTGGACCGCGTCATCGGGAGCCGTTGAGATGTTGCCGCGCAATGGTTTCCGTATGAACATCGGGCTCTCGGAGATCACCGATCTGGTGAGCGGCACGTCGGTGCGGGCGCGAGTTCTGGGTATCGGCGAGGGATTCCTGTCCGAGCCGTGGTGGTGTCGAATGCTGGTCCTGTCGGCCGCACGGACCGCCCGTCGTGACGGCGTGGTGCGGGTGGCGATCTCGGCCAAGCACCTTCGTAAGCCCGGTCCGCGGCAGGCCATGATCGATGCCATTGATCTGTCGCTGCTGCACGGTTCGGCGCCGGGCATCTATGAGTGGTTGCCCAAACAGGTATTACACAGCGTGGCCTAGTCGGTACAGTTTGCTCCATGCGTCACGCACGGGGGATTGCCATACTGATGTCGATCCGGGTGTCGGGCGCAATCGCGCTGGTGGTCTTTCTGGCCGGATGCACGGCGCCCTCGCCGGTGGCCCAACAGCCATCCGCCACTACGTCGACGACGGCTGCGCTTTCGCCGACCCTGCCGCAAGGGACTTCGACCACCGAGGTCTTCCCGAACTTTCCCGATCTCACCGGCTTCCGCGAACGTGGGATGACGGGCTACGAATACGGGGATCTCAAGGCATTCGCCGACGGTGGCTACTACCGCTTCTCCACACCGGACGGCCTGCGTTGTCAGATGAAGGGATGGAACAGCGGCCGCGGCGGCCCACCTGGGATTGTCGAGTGCTGGGGATCGATGCCCGGTACACCTGATTGGGCGCGCGCGGTTGCGGCGTCCAACGGTGCGCCCGGCAAGTTCTTCGACCCCAAGAAAGGCCCCGAACCGTCGGGAACGTTCCGGCCGCTGCCACCGAAGTCAACGCTCAGGGTCAATTTGTTCGAGGGTGACTACATGTTCTGTGCGGTCGGCGACGCCGGGATGACGGCGTGCCGGATGGGCTACCTCGATGCTTGGGGACATGGCTTTGTGCTTTCACCGCAAGGAAGTTGGACCTTTTAATCGCAGTATGACCCCGCTACGGTGAACCGGTGACTGATACCGACGCCATCGTTGTAGGCGCAGGCTTGGCCGGTTTGGTGGCGACCTGTGAATTGGTGGACCGCGGCAAAAACGTCATCATCGTCGATCAGGAGAATGCCGCCAACCTCGGCGGGCAGGCCTATTGGTCGTTCGGTGGTCTGTTCTTCGTCAACAGCCCCGAACAGCGCCGCTTGGGGATCAAGGATTCCCACGAGCTGGCCCTGCAGGACTGGCTCGGCACCGCTGGATTTGACCGTCCGGAGGACCACTGGCCGCGCCAGTGGGCGCACGCGTACGTCGACTTCGCGGCGGGAGAGAAGCGAAGTTGGTTGCGTGCCAGGGGTTTACAGACATTTCCCCTGGTGGCCTGGGCGGAGCGCGGTGGCAAGGATGCGTTGGGGCCGGGTAACTCGGTGCCGAGATTCCATATCACCTGGGGCACCGGTCCCGGTCTGGTGGAGATCTTCGCCAGACGCGTGCTCGCCGCGGTCGACCGTGGCCAGGTGCGCATCGCCTACCGGCATCAGGTCGATGAGCTAATCGTCGAAAACAGCACCGCCGCCGGCGTCCGCGGCACTTTGCTGGAGCCGTCAACCGTCGCGCGTGGTATTGCCTCCTCGCGAACAGCAGTGGGAGAGTTCGAATTCCGCGCGCAAGCCGTCATCGTGACCAGTGGCGGCATCGGTGGCAACCACGACCTGGTACGCGCAAACTGGCCCGAGCGCTTGGGACGTGTTCCGTCCCAGCTGTTGACCGGCGTACCGGCCCATGTCGACGGCCGCATGCTCGGGATTTCGGTCGCTGCAGGCGCTCACCTGATCAACCGCGACCGGATGTGGCATTACACCGAAGGCATCACCAACTACGACCCGATCTGGCCGGGGCATGGAATCCGTATCCTGCCCGGGCCCTCATCGCTCTGGTTGGACGCCAACGGATCTCGCATACCTGCGCCGCTGTTTCCCGGATTTGACACCCTTGGCACGCTGGAACACATCTGCCGCAATGGGCACGACTACTCGTGGTTCATCCTGAATGCGCGGATCATCGCCAAGGAGTTCGCGCTGTCGGGGCAGGAGCAGAATCCCGACCTCACGGGCAAGGATGTGCGTGGGGTGCTGCGGCGCGGTAAGGCGGGACCGGCGGCGCCGGTGCAGGCGTTCATCGACAAGGGCGTCGATTTCGTCTCCGCCACGAACTTGCCGGACCTCGTCGCCAAGATGAACGCACTCCCGGACGTCACCCCTGTGGACTACGCGATGATCGCCCAGCAGGTGACGGCCCGCGATCGGGAGGTGGCCAACCCGTACGGCAAGGATCCGCAGATCGCCGCCATTCGTGCCGCACGCGCGTATCTCGCCGACAGGTTCACCAGGGTGGTGGCCCCGCATCGGCTCACCGATCCCAAGGCGGGTCCGCTCATCGCCGTGAAGCTGCACATTCTTACGCGAAAGACCTTGGGCGGCTTGGAAACCGATCTCGACTCGCGCGTTCTGCGCGCCGATGGCAGCTGCTTTGAGGGGCTGTACGCGGCCGGCGAGGTCGCCGGGTTCGGTGGCGGCGGCGTGCACGGGTATCGCGCATTGGAGGGCACCTTCCTGGGTGGTTGCATCTTCAGTGGACGGGCCGCGGGCCGCGGTGCGGCCGAGGACATCGGCTAGCCCCTAGCCCCTAGCCCCTAGCCCGTCGACACGCCGCGTTGCGCAGGGTTCGTATCGCACATGTTCGCCACGAGACGGCGTGTCGGCGCCAAGAAGGCCTGGAAGGCCTAGCAGTCCTAGAAGGTGACCGCGTCCTCGTGGGGTAGCACCTGGAATTCGGCGTCGGACATCTCGCGAAATCGCGTGTAGAAGAACGGGTATGCGGCCTCTTGCAGGATGCCCTGGTGAATGGGCACCGCCCGGGCCGGGTTCACCGCGCGCAGGTACTCGATCGCCTCGGACACCTTCATCCACGGCGCTGCCGCCGGCAGCGCCAGCACGTCGACATCCTCGCCGGGCGCGAAGAGCGCATCGCCGGGATGCATGAGCCGTGCCGGATGGTCACCGTCGCCGATCAGATACGAGGTGTTATCGATGAGCGGGATCTCAGGATGGATGACCGCATGCTGGCCTCCCACCCCGCGCACACTCAGTTCCGCGACGGTGAACCGGTCGCCGGCGTGCACTGCCTGCCATGGCTCGCCCAGCTGCGCCGCGGTCATCGGATCGGCGTAGAGCGCCGCCCCGGGGTTGGCGTCGACCAGCGCGGGTAGCCGCTCCAGATCCACGTGGTCGGGATGCTGATGGGTGATCAGGATGGCCGACAGACCGGTGATGCCCTCGAATCCGTGCGAGAAGTTGCCGGGATCGAACAGCAGAGTGGTGCCGCCAAAATCAGCCAGCAGGCACGAATGCCCGAAGTGGGTCAGCCGCATGAAGGGGAGTCTAGGCGGGATGTGGCCCGTCCCACACGGTAAAGTCAGCCCGTGGCCCGAGTCGTCGTAAACGTCATGCCGAAACCCGAGATCCTGGACCCGCAGGGACAAGCGATCGTGGGTGCACTCGCCCGCCTTGGCTATGCCGGTGTGGCGGACGTCCGTCAGGGCAAGCGCTTTGAAATCCAAGTCGACGGCGATCTGTCCGATGACGCGCTGGAGTCGATCGCCGAGGCGCTGCTCGCGAACACGGTCATCGAGGATTGGGAAGTAGTTCGCGAGTCATGAGCGCACGTATCGGGGTCATCACCTTCCCGGGAACCCTCGACGATGTCGACGCCGCCCGCGCGGTGCGACTCTCCGGCGCCGAGGCCATTTCGCTATGGCATGCCGACGTCGATCTGAAGTCCGTCGACGCGGTGATTGTGCCCGGCGGCTTCTCCTACGGCGACTACCTGCGCGCCGGGGCCATCGCAAGTCTTGCCCCCGTGATGCGCTCGGTGGTCGAAGCCGCCGCGAAGGGTCTGCCAATCCTGGGTATTTGCAATGGTTTCCAAGTGCTGTGCGAGGCGGGGCTGCTGCCGGGGGCGCTGACCCGCAATGCCGGTCTGCACTTCGTGTGCCGCGATGTGTGGCTGGGTGTCGACGCCAACCACACCGCCTGGTCCTCCCGCTACGAGCAGGGTGCCGACATCCTGGTGCCGCTCAAGTCCGGCGAGGGCCGTTACGTCGCCTCGGAGGAGGTGCTCGACGAGCTGGAGGGTGAGGGACGGGTGGTCTTCCGCTACCGCGAGAATCCCAACGGCTCGATGCGCGATATCGCCGGGATCGCGTCGGCCAACGGTCGCGTGGTCGGGTTGATGCCGCATCCGGAGCACGCCACCGAGGCACTCACCGGCCCCAGCGATGATGGGCTCGGCATTTTCTACTCGGCGCTCGACGCCGTGCTTACCGCTTGAGCTGCGCCTCCAGTAGGCATTTGCTGCCGATTCGGCATGTCGGCCGCATGCTCTAGCCTTATCTGGCGGTGGGGTATCACCGCCCCCGGCCATGTTGGTTGGCTCTTCGATAGTGGAAAGCAAAGCCGAATTCAGCTGGTTTGAGCATCAAGGCCTCAGCTGTTATGCAGTTTGCCGATCTCCCAGCTATGCTCCCACCAACTTAGGGAGGAGCATGTTCATGGGGTGGTCAGTCAGGCGTAAAAGGCGAGGTATGGCGGCGGCCATGTCGATTGTGATTGCGGTTATCGGGTTCGCGAGCCCGGCGAGGGCGGACGGCAGTTTGGCGGACAAGCCGAGCTCACAATTGATGTTGCTGCTTCCTGACGACGCCATTCCCGCAGACTGGAAGGTGGAGAAGGACGATCTCGCCGGCGCAACCAGTAGTGGTGACCAGTTGTGTCACCAGGCTGGTGACGCGAATGGTGCCAAGGTTAACTTTCTGGTTCGTTTGCAAGCGTTGTCGCGTTGTACGGAATCGGTCGATGTTCTTTACGGCAAAGAGAACCCCGGGGTCGACATGATCGCCTGGGCCAAGTCCATCGTGCCCGCGCAGGGGTTCAACACCCTGGAGACGGGCACCGCGTCGGTGCAGGTTTCGTCCGCGCCCGGCCCGAACACCGGGCCGTATCCGTCGGTCACGGCGCTGATGCGGCCGGCCGACATGGACCAGGAGATTCCAGGGCAGCTGGTGACGTGGGTCCGGGTTCGTGGGCTGCTCGTTGTAGTGCGATCGTTCGCGTGGGATGCGGGTGAGGGGCGGGCGAGGCTTGACCAGGTGGTGCACTCGGCGATCGGGAAACTCCAGGCCGTTTGATCTTCTCGTTGCCCACCTTTGAGCGACAAGCAAGATAACGAATTGCTTTGTCGCTCAAAGGTGGGCACACATGAGTGTGTTTAGAGCCCGGGCTCGCCTAGGGCAGTAGCGCGACCGACGCCTCGGCGGTGTAGCTCAGGAATGTCAGGGTCTCCTGCAGGTAGAGCTGCACGCTGTCTGCGTCATGGGACAGGTAGCCGATGGTGACATCGGTGCCCAGCTGCAGATCGAAGTCGCCGCCGCGGCAGCTCAGCACGAGTGCGCCGTCGATCGCCGGCGCCCAGAGGATCTCCCCGGTGACCAACCGGCGAAGGTGCTCGCGGATCGGGTACCCGCGATCGGAGGCCTCGCTGACCTTCGTGTACTCCTCAGCCGACAACAGCACCGAGTACGGGCCGTCAACACCCGCCAGCCGCAGCTCCGAGAGTGCTTGCGCGACGACGTCGGGATACTGGCGGACATCGTCGGGCAGCTTGAGCTCGGGATTGGAGCTGGATTCGCGGATACCGACGATCGAGGCGGCGGGATAGCCCTCGAAGATCGCCCGGTCCTCGGCGAACGCCAGCTTTTTGGCAGCCTCCTTGACCGGGTCCCAGTCGGAGTCCTGAGAGCCGCGCTCCACATCGTCGATGGCGGACCGACTGATGGTGAAGGGGACTCGCAGCCGCACAAGCGGTTTGCTTTCCCGCAGGTGCGCTTGCACGCCGTCGGCGGGTGCCGCCACGTCGAGTAGGTGTCCGGTGCTCACGGCCGCGCTAGAGGGACCGCCCGGCTCGCTGACGTCAACCACCCGGCGTCCGGCGATATGGCGTTTAAAGGTACGGCTGGCCTCGGTTTCGATCTCCGCCCACGCCTCGTCCGTGATGGGTGCGAGTTCGCGATACAGGTTGTTCATGCCGACGTTCCTTTCAGGCTGCCGATGGATAGGGACCCGTGGTATTCAGTGGATTTCGCGGCTACCTGAGTGGGCAGCGGCGGGGGAGCATCGAGGAAGTCGGCGGACGGCGCGAAGAACAGCCCACCGGTGACCGCGGTCGAGAAGTCCAGGATGCGGTCGGTGTTCCCCGGCGGATCCCCGACAAACATGTTGCGCAGCATGCGTTCCGTGACATCCGGGGTTCGCGAGTAGGCGATGTAGTACGTCCCGAACTCGGACTTACCGAGCTCTCCGAAGGGCATGTTGCGCCGCAGGATCTGCAGTTCGTTGCCCTCCTCGTCTTCGATGACGTTCAGTGCCACATGAGAATTCGACGGTTTCACGGCGTCGTCGAATTCGATGTCATCGAGTTTGGTGCGCCCGATCACCTTCTCCTGCTCGTCCACGGTCAGGGCGCTCCAGGCGGCCATATCGTGCAGATACTTCTGCACGTGCACGTAGCTGCCTGCGGCGAAATCCGGGTCCTCGGCACCGACAAGGGCGGCCGAGGCGGCTTCGTCGCCGTCGGGATTCTCGGTGCCGTCTACGAAACCGAGCAGGTCCCGGTTGTCGAAGTACTGAAACCCGCGCACCTCGTCCACCACGGTGATCGCACCCGCCAATGCCGCGGTGATGCGCCCCGCCAGTTCGAAACAGCGGTCCAAGGTCGTGGCTCGAAGGTGAAACAGCAGGTCACCGGGTGTGGACGGGGCAGTATGTCGCCCACCTCGCACTTCCGGAAACGGCCACAGCTGCGCGGGTCGTGGCCCGGCGAAGAGTCGGTCCCAGGCATCCGATCCGATCGCTGTGACCAGCGACAACCCACGTGCCGGGTCACGGAACCCGATGGCCTTCGCCAGGCCGGACAGATTGGGTAGAGCGTCGTGAACTGCCTGTTCCGCGCCATCATCGACTGTCACCACAAGGAAGATGGCCGATGAGGACAGCGGTTCCAGGACCGGTTGCGGCGCGGGATCGGGCACTCTCCGACCCTAGACCGGATGCGGTCAGCCATCATGGGAAGGGTGACCGCGACCGCCGCAGGACTGTGCCAATTCATCGACGCCTCGCCGTCGCCGTTCCACGCCGTGGAGACGGTGGCGCAGCGTCTCCGCCAGGAGGGCTTCACCGAGCTCTTCGAGGCGAACCGTTGGCCGGGGCATTCGGGCGACTACTTCACGGTGCGATCGGGTTCGATCGTGGCCTGGCGTGGCGGTGACTCCGATGCCTTCCGGGTGATCGGTGCCCACACCGACAGCCCGAATCTTCGGGTGAAGGCCAGTGCTGACCGCGTGCAAGCGGGTTGGCCCATGGTCGCCTTGGAACCCTATGGCGGCGCCTGGGTGCAGACCTGGCTGGACCGCGATCTAGGGCTGTCCGGGCGGGTGCTGGTGCGTGACGGAGATACGTTGCGGTCCACATTGATTCGTATCCAGCAGCCGATCCTGCGGGTGCCCAACCTGGCGATCCATATGGTCAGTGCGGAGGAGCGCAAGAAATGGGTGATCGACCCGCAGTGGCATATGAACTCGGTGTGGAGCGGTAAGCACAGCTTCGACGAGTTCATCGCCGAGCAGCTGGGGGTCGCCGCGGCCGATGTGCTTGGACGCGACCTGATGGCACACGACCTCACTCCGGCCGCGCTGATCGGCCCGGACCAGAGCCTGATCAGCGCCCCGCGTTTGGACAACCAGGCCAGCTGCTATGCCGGTGTGGAGGCCTTCCTGGCCGCGGAATCGACGTCGACGGCGGTATTGGCGCTTTTCGACCATGAGGAGATCGGTTCGGTGTCCGGACATGGCGCGCACTCCGATCTCCTGTCGACGGTGCTAGAACGAATCGTGCTGTCCAGCAACGGCACCCGGGAGGATTTCCTACGGTGTGCGGCCGCGTCGTTGATGGTCTCGGCCGATATGGCACATGCCACCCATCCCAACTATCCGGACCGTCATGAACCGGGCCACCACATTGCCGTCAACGCCGGACCGGTGATCAAGATTCATCCGAATGTCCGGTACGCCACCGACGGGCGGGGGGCGGCGGCCTTCGCCATGGCATGCGAGCGGGCCGAGGTTCCATTCCAGCGGTACGAACATCGAGCCGATATGCAGTGCGGTTCCACCATCGGTCCGTTCGCGGCATCACACACCGGCATGGTCACGGTCGACGTGGGCGCGGCCACGTTGGCCATGCACTCGGTGCGTGAGCTGATGGGCGCGCATGACGTGCCGATGTACGCCGATGCGCTGCAAGCGTTTCTGGAGTTGCCGGCTACATCGTGAAGCGCAGATTAGCAACGATCTTCCAGCCCAGATCCGGGTCGCCGTCGAGCGTGAATCCGTTGCGGTTCGCACTGGCCCGCCCGCCGAGGTGGCGGGCGAACTCACAGGTGTCCGCCGTGAGCGTCACATGCGGGGGCTCCGAGAACTGAGCCACGATACGCGCGCGATCCGGAATCTCGATGTTGACATTCTGCGCGCCGATTCCGTTGAGCACGAAGCGGATCCGGCTGCCCTGGGGTGCACCCGCCCGTTTCCCGACGAGGAACGGCAGCGCGTTGATCAGCTCGGTGAGCGCGGGCGCTGCCGGCACCGGGTCGGCCGGAGCGGCCAGCCCGAGACTGTCGCGGACATCCAATTCGTGCATCCAACAATCGAAGTCGCGGATCTGCATGAATCGGCCATAACTCTCCTGGCCCACGGGCGTCACAGTCTCGGCGTTGAACTGCTCCTGGGACAGGCCCTCAAGGAGGGCCAGGCGCGCACTGGTCACGGTACGCAGGTCGTTCAGCACCGCAGCCGGCGGCAGCTTGCGGTAGTAGGTGAGCCACCGTTCGTTGAGGACACCGACGGGATTGTGCACGTGCGGAAGACCGGCCACGGCCTCCTCGGTGCTGGGGATCGGGTCGCCCGAGAGCAGGCGTTCGGTGCTCACCACATGCGCGATGACGTCCTTGACGGCCCATCCTGGAAGCACTGACGGTGCGGCCCACTGTTCGTCTGTCAGTGAGGCGCCCAGCTCGTCCAGCGCGGTCCACTCGGCGGCCAGCGCGGCGACGACGGGTTCCTTGGCGACGATCGTGACGGTCATGGCCCGAGCCTACGAGAGCCGGCGTGGGCAGGTCTCGAATTGGGTGCTGTCGACCGCCGCGCGATGAATTTCTCGGATTCTGTCGGTCTGTCTCCCTACAGTTGTTCCATCGGGGATTTCGAGAAAGGAATCTCATGTCCGTCACATCGACGTTCAGTGAAAAAACCGCGCCGGAGAAGATCGGTATCGCGCTGAGCGGCATCATCCTGCTGTTCCTGCTCTTTGATGCCCTGCCCAAGATCTTCGGCGTGGAATGGGCGCAAAAGGCCACTGAGCAGCTGGGCTTCCCGGCGTACCAAACGGCACTCATCGGTTGGGTGCTGCTGGCATGCACCATCGCCTGGGCCATTCCGCGCACATCGGTGCTCGGCGCCGTGGGGTTGACGGCCTACCTGGGCGGTGCGGTCACGATCGACATGCATGAGGAGCTGTGGTTCCCCGTCGTGTTCGCGATCGGTTTCGGACTGCTGATCTGGGCGGCGATGATCCTGCGCCGGCGCGAACTACTGAAGGTGCTGATCGGCTAGCGCGGGCAGGTCTTGAACTGCCGGCGGAGCTCGGTCCGGGTTCGACGTTAGAATCTGCTGGTGACTTCACGGGTTGACACGGTCGATAACGCAACAGCCACCCCCGATCACCCGCAGCCCTTCGCTGAACTAGGGCTCAAGGACGACGAGTACGCGCGCATCCGGGAGATCCTCGGCCGCCGCCCCACCGATGCCGAGTTGGCTATGTACTCGGTGATGTGGAGCGAGCACTGCTCGTACAAGTCCTCCAAGGTGCACCTGCGCTACTTCGGGGAGACCACCACCGAGGAGATGCGCTCGGCGATGCTCGCCGGTATCGGGGAGAACGCCGGGGTGGTGGACATCGGTGACGGTTGGGCGGTCACCTTCAAGGTCGAATCGCATAATCACCCGTCGTACGTCGAGCCCTATCAGGGCGCCGCAACGGGTGTTGGCGGCATCGTCCGCGACATCATGGCCATGGGTGCCCGGCCGATCGCCGTCATGGACCAACTGCGTTTCGGAGCCGCCGACGCCCCCGATACCCGCCGTGTCTTCGATGGCGTGGTGCGCGGTATCGGCGGTTATGGAAACTCGCTGGGGCTGCCGAATATCGGTGGCGAGACGGTATTCGACGCCTCGTATGCCGGTAACCCGTTGGTGAATGCGCTCTGTGCCGGGGTGCTGCGCAAGGAAGACCTGCATCTGGCCTTCGCCTCCGGTACCGGTAACAAAATCATCCTGTTCGGCGCGCGCACCGGGCTCGACGGTATCGGCGGCGTGTCGGTGCTGGCCTCGGAGACCTTCGGCGGCGACGAGACCGAAGGCGCCTCGCGTAAGAAGCTGCCCAGCGTGCAGGTTGGCGACCCGTTCACCGAGAAAGTGCTCATCGAGTGCTGCCTGGAGCTTTATGCGGCGCATCTGGTGGTCGGCATCCAGGACCTCGGTGGCGCCGGATTATCCTGCGCCACATCGGAACTTGCCTCGGCCGGCGACGGCGGCATGCACATCGATCTGGAGAAGGTGCCGCTGCGTGCCACCGGGATGACCCCCGCGGAGGTGCTGTCCAGCGAGTCGCAGGAACGCATGTGCGCCGTGGTGACGCCCGATAACGTCGACGCGTTCATGGCGGTGTGCCGCAAGTGGGACGTGCTCGCCACTGTCATCGGTGAGGTCACCGATGGCGACCGGCTGCGGATCACCTGGCACGGCGACACCGTCGTCGATGTGCCGCCGCGCACCGTCGCTCACGAGGGCCCCGTGTATCAGCGTCCGGTGGCCCGGCCCGACACCCAGGATGCGTTGATCGCGGACACCACAGCCGGTTTGGCGCGTCCGTCCACCGGTGACGAGCTGCGGCAGACGCTGCTGGACATGATCGGCAGCCCGCATCTGTGTAGCCGCGCCTTCATCACCGAGCAGTACGACCGGTACGTCCGCGGTAACACCGTGCTGGCCGAACACGCCGACTCGGGCGTCATTCGGATCGACGAGCAGACCGGCCGCGGAATCGCCTTGGCCACCGACGCTTCCGGCCGCTACACCGTGCTCGATCCGTACACGGGCGCCCAGCTGGCACTTGCCGAGGCCTACCGCAATGTGGCGGCCTCCGGGGCCACCCCGGTCGCGGTGACCAACTGCCTGAACTTCGGCTCCCCGGAGGACCCCGGTGTCATGTGGCAGTTCTCCGAAGCCGTCCGCGGCCTCGCGGACGGCTGTGTGACGCTAGGTATCCCGGTGACCGGAGGCAATGTCAGCTTCTACAACCAGACCGGTACCACTCCGATCCTGCCCACACCCGTCGTAGGGATCCTCGGTGTGCTGGATGACGTAAATCGGCGCATCCCAACGGGATTTGGAACCGAACTCGGTGAGACGCTGATCCTGCTGGGCGATACTGCCGACGAGTTCGACGGCTCCATCTGGGCGCAGGTGGCACACGATCACCTGGGCGGCACACCGCCGAAGGTCGACCTCGCTCGGGAGCAGCTGCTGGCCCAGGTGCTCACCGCGGCATCCCGCGATGGGCTGATCTCCGCCGCTCACGACCTGTCCGAAGGCGGCCTGATCCAGGCCGCTCTGGAGTCCGCACTGGCCGGTGAAACCGGTTGCCGCATCCTGCTTCCCGAGGGTGCCGATCCGTTTGCCTTCCTCTTCTCCGAGTCGGCCGGGCGGGTGCTGGTGGCCATTCCGCGCACCGAGGAGAGCCGGTTCCTGTCGATGTGCGAGGCGCGGCAGCTCCCCGCCGTGCGGATCGGTGTCGTCGATCAGGGTTCGGATTCCATTGAGGTGCAAGGTCAGTTCTCCATCACGCTCGCCGAGTTACGAGAGGTTCACGAAGGCGTGCTGCCCAGGCTGTTCGGATGAGCGAGACTCCTGGAGTACCGGTCACCACGAGCACCGTCGATCCCGATGACTGGATCGGTCGCAGCTGGCTGGCATTCCAGGAGCTTGAAGAGCACGTGAACCGGCACCCCTTGGTGGCCTGGGCGTGGAATCTGCTGCGGCTGGATTTCTGTGGAATTGCCTTTGGTGCCTTGTTCTTCTGCCTTTCGCTCACCCCGTCGCTGATGCCGCGCACCTGGCTTTTCCAGGGGCTGATCGGCGGTTGCACCGCCGCCATCGGCTATGGCATCGGTGTGGTTCTCTCCAAGCTGGTGCTGCGCTTCTGGCTACGCAACCAGCGGTGGTGGCCCCTGCGTGATCGGGTGATGGTGACCGCCAAGCTCGGGGTGGTGGTGGTGTCGGGCGCATGCTCCCTGGCGATGATCGTGCCCGCGGCACGCTGGCAACGTGAGATCGCCGCCCTCATGGAAACACAGGGCCCATCCACTCTCGAGTACTCCAAGGCCTTCGTGGTCTCGATTGCCTTTGGCGCACTGATTATTTCGATCTCCCGGGTACTGCGCGACCTGGTGCGACTACTGGCCCGTTTCCTCATCCGCCGTCTGTACCTCAGCCGTGAGGTATCGCTGTTGATCGGCACCGCCATTGTGGTGGTCTTGGCCATCCTGCTGTTCAACGGTGTGCTGGTGCGGGGCTTCTTCGCTGCCGCGAATGCCTCCTTCGGCCCGCATAACGACACCACCCGCGCCGGTGTCGAGCAGCCCATACAGCCGGAGCGCTCCGGAAGCCCCGCGTCGCTGTCCTCCTGGGAAAGCTTGGGATTTGAGGGGCGTAACTTCGTCTCCGGCGGTTTGCATGCCAACGAGCTGGCCAAGGTGAACGGCCGCCAAGCCAAGGAGCCCATACGGGTATACGCGGGATTGGAGACCGCGGGCACCGCCGAGGAGCGGGTCGACATTCTGGTGCGAGAGCTGGAGCGCACCAAGGCGTTCGAACGTAAGGTGCTCGTGATCGCCCCGACCACCGGCACCGGCTGGGTGACACCGAGCGCCGCCCGGGGCATTGAGCTCATGTACAACGGGGACACCGCGATGGTGGCGACCCAGTACTCCTTCCTGCCCAGCTGGATCTCGTTCCTGGCCGATAAGGAGAAGGCGCTCGCATCGGGCAAGCTGCTGATCGGCGCCGTCCAGAAGCGCTGGGCGCAACAGCCCGAAGGGCACCGCCCCACGCTGCTCATCTACGGCGAGAGCCTGGGATCGTATGCGGGACAAGGAGCATTCGACTCTCTGGGCGATATCCGCGCCTCCGGGGTCGACGGGGTGCTGTGGACCGGCCCACCCAATTTCAGCAATCTGTGGAGCACGCTGGTCACGCGGCGGTGGCCGGGAACCCTTGAGGCGCGGCCGGTATTCGACAGCGGGAACACCGTGCGGTTCGCGATAGGCCCCGATATCGACGCCCTCGCCCAACAGGAATGGCGGACCCCGCGGGTGCTCTTCGTGCAGCATCCGTCCGATCCGGTGACCTGGTGGTCGCCCGATCTGCTGTTCACCGAGCCTGATTGGCTCAAGGAGGCGCCGGTGGGTGACCGACCCAGCGCCATGCGTTGGTACCCCATCGTCACCTTCTGGCAGGTGGCGGCAGACCTGGCCAACGCGGTCGGAGTGCCCGACGGGCACGGCCACAATTACGGCGTCTCCTCGGTCAACGGGTGGGCAGCGATCGCCGCGCCGTCGGGCTGGACCCCGCAGGACACCGAACGGATCCGAAAGGCACTCGACGACACCGCGTCGCTCGACGGCCCCGACACGTGACCTCACGCGCCGGAGTGCTGGTCCTGGCCGCCGCGCTGGCGGCCTGGCCGGCGGTGCTGGGACGGTTCCCGCAAGGTTGGCGGCCAATGCTCGGGGCGGGGGCCAGTACCGCGCTCGCCGCCGCGGCCGATACCCCGCTGGGCCTACGCCCACCCCAACTCGGCGCGGGTGTGCGGCTCGGCGGACTCGTCGCGTCCGTACTCGCCGTCATCATCGGTGTCTCACCGGCACTGAAACCGGTGCGCACTTCCATGCGGGAGCGGGACATCGACCTTCATCCCGCGGCATGGCTGGGGTTGCACATTCCGGTGGGCACGGTGTGGTCGGAGGAGCTCGCGTTTCGTGGAGTGCTGCAGCCGCTGGCGTCCGAGGTGTTCGGGAATCGGCTGGGTGGAATTCTGCAGGCGGCGGCGTTCGGGCTGGCCCATATCCGGCCCGCGCGGGCCGCGGGAGACTCCATACCGGTGACGGTGGTGGTCACCGGGTTATCCGGCTGGTTGCTCGGTTGGCTACGTGAACGCTCCGGGAGCGTGGCGGCACCGATATTGGCCCACTTGGCCCTGAACGAGGTCGGGGCGGTGGTGGCACTGATGGTGCAGCGGTCGGGCCGCGGACAAGATCAGACGGTCCGACCGTAGATGTAGTGCGGTATTTCCCCGAATCCCGGACTCCTGGGTACTCGCTGTAGATAATCGGCGGATGGCCTCGAACTGGAGAAGCAGTATTCGGCGTGCCGGTGCCGCGCTGGCAGGACTGACGGTCGCCGCCGGAGTCGCACTGGCCGGACCCGCCGGCGCCGACCCCGGGCAGGGAGCGTCGCTGCCCGTATTCGTCCCGCATCCCTCGGACTGGTCACCGGACAACTCGGTGTTTCCGTACAACATGTGGCAGAACCGGGCGAGCGATGAGCAGTTCACGGCGCTGCGGGATTCTTGTCAGTGGTTCAACGCGCAGTACGACACCCTGATGGGCTCGGTGTTCGGATTCCAGAATTACCTGCGTGATCACCGCGATGTCTGGGCGGCCTCGGGTTCGGACACCGTCGGCAATGTGGTCACCGCCAACCTGGATCAGTCGGCCGCATTCCTGGATCCCCGGGTGCATACCCTCTACATCACCAATTACCCCGATCAGAGCCAGTACTCGCCGCTATACAACGGCGACTCCTTCTATCACCTGTGGTTCCAGTTCACCCAGATCAGCGACAAGATGAAGCAGCAGCTGCCATCCGGCGTGATCAATGCCAATATCGCCACGGCCAACGTCTACGGGAACACCATCCGCAACTCCGGAGTCTGCGACGGGGCGTAGTTCTTTTGCCCGGTCATTCGGCCGGGTTCGGCTCCCTAGATAGGCTGGCAGATATGCCAGCTCGTGCCCCGGATGCCGCGTCGACCCGGGCGGCCGTTCTTGCGGTGGCTGACTGGTTGGGTAACCCGCAGGTGCCTGAGCCGGAGCGTGCGGTACTCGCCGACGCCGTCCGTTTCACTGCCCGGACGCTCGCCGCCGCCGCACCCGGTGCCTCCGTGGAGGTGCGGGTCCCCCCGTTCGTTGCGGTGCAATGCATCACGGGTCCGCGCCACACCCGTGGCACCCCACCCAACGTCGTGGAGACCACCCCGCGGGCCTGGCTGCTGATGGCCACCGGACTGCTGACCCTGGATCAGGCCATTGCCGATCGGTCGGCCACCGTGTCCGGATTCCGGGCCGGTGAGATCGCCGACTGGCTGCCGTTGGTGCGCGTCACCTAGCGGGGCACGCCGCCTGATTCCACTCGGTTGCCGGCTCGGCAGAAACCCCGGGCCGGCCGATTCCGCGTTCAGCAACCTTGCCCGTAGACTGATGTGGTCACCCACCCCCCACCAGGGAGCAGCCATTGTGACCGCACAGCCCATTGAGCTCGAGAACGACCCGCGCGAGGAATGTGGCGTATTTGGAGTCTGGGCGCCTGGTGAAGAAGTAGCCAAGCTCACCTATTACGGCCTGTACGCGCTGCAACACCGTGGTCAGGAGGCCGCCGGCATAGCCGTCGCGGACGGCTCACAGGTTGTGGTGTTCAAGGATCTCGGCCTGGTCAGCCAGGTATTCGACGAGCAGACCCTTGCCGCCATGCTGGGACATGTGGCGGTCGGACATTGCCGCTACTCCACCACCGGTTCGGTTACCTGGGAGAACGCCCAGCCGGTGTTCCGGACGACCGCCGCCGGCACCGGAATCGCGCTGGGTCACAACGGGAACCTGGTGAACACCGCCGAGCTCACCGCGCGGGCACGCGATGCCGGCCTGATCAACTCGAAGGCGCCTGGCAGAGCCACCACCGACTCGGACATCATGACCGCGCTGCTGGCACACGGGGCTGCTGACGCCACCATCGAACAAGCGGCGATGACACTGCTGCCTACCGTGCGCGGTGCGTTCTGCCTGGTGTTCATGGACGAGAACACGCTGTACGCGGCACGAGACCCGCACGGGGTCCGGCCACTGTGCCTGGGCCGCCTCGACACGGGGTGGGTCGTCGCCTCGGAGACCGCCGCCCTAGACATCGTGGGTGCGTCGTTTGTCCGGGATATCGAGCCCGGCGAGCTGCTCGCCATCGACGCGGACGGGGTGCGTTCGAGCCGCTTCGCCAGCGCGACGCCGAAGACCTGCGTCTTCGAATACGTCTATCTGGCCCGCCCCGACAGCATGCTTGACGGGCGGTCGGTGCACTCCACCCGCGTCGAGATCGGGCGCCGGCTTGCCGCCGAACACACCGTTGACGCAGACCTGGTGATCGGTGTTCCCGAGTCCGGCACACCCGCGGCCGTCGGCTATGCCCAGGGGTCGGGTATCCCTTATGGGCAGGGGTTGATGAAGAACGCCTACGTGGGCCGCACCTTCATCCAGCCGTCGCAGACCATTCGTCAGCTCGGTATCCGCCTGAAGCTCAACCCGCTCCGCGAGGTCATCCGTGGCAAGCGGCTAGTGGTGGTGGACGATTCGATCGTCCGCGGCAATACCCAACGGGCGCTGGTGCGGATGCTGCGCGAGGCGGGAGCGGCCGAGATACATGTGCGTATCGCCTCCCCGCCGGTGCGTTGGCCATGCTTCTACGGCATCGACTTCGCTTCTCCCGCAGAACTTATCGCGAACGCGGTAGAGTCGGAGGACGAGATGCTGGATGGTGTCCGCACCGCAATCGGTGCCGACAGTCTCGGCTACATCTCGGCCGAAGGAATGGTCGCGGCCACCCAGGAGCCTCGCTCACGGTTGTGCTGCGCATGTTTCGACGGGAATTACCCGATCGAGCTGCCCAAGGAAACGGCATTGGGCAAGAACGTTGTCGAGCACATGCTCGCGGCGACCGCGCGGGAAACATCAAGCGACAGCGCTGATTCCGTCCAGACACACTAGTCGCTACGTTCCTGGGGTGGGTACACCTCAACGACGGTGACATCCCGGAGGACCTTGAAGTTCTTTTTGATGATCTCAATCTGGGCGTCGATCATGCCCTCGAGCGCCGTCATGAAGGAATGGTGAAGGTCCCCGGTCAGGATGATTTCGTCGATCAGCACGAACAGCTCCGCCGTGACGGATGGCTTCTCCTCGTAGACGTTGAGCACGATGGTAGTGGTCGCGCCCTGCAGTCCTTTCGACACGACCTGATAGCGGCCCCGACGGGTGGCGAGAAGTTCTGCCTTCTGGGTGGTTTCGACAACCTCCCACTCGATGGGCATCATGAGGCCGGCGAGTCCGGTCAATGTGGTGAATCTGTCTCCAGCGGTGAGGTCGCCGAGGCGACGACGCTGATCGGCAGAGGCGATGGGTGCGTGATTGCCGGGTTCGATGTCGTCTGCCGACGGTAACTCGAGTTTCGACACGAAGTAGATGGCCTCAAGGCTGCGGGTGACCTCGAAACGCCGTTCAGCCGATAGCAAACTTCCGCCCCCTTGGATCTTATTTGCCCGAGGTTATGTGACGGATGGGACGTACGCGATGACCGAATCAAGCGAATTACTTGACCGAACGCGCACACGCCCGGTACTGAGCCGGTGACGAGCCTGTCCATCGGCGAAATGCTCGGGTGAACGCGCTGACTTCAGAGAAGCCCAGGCGACTCGAGAGGTCGGTGAGCGATTCCTTCTCGCTCTCAAGGCTTTCGATGGCCTCATCGCGAAGTGTCGCGTCGCGGATCTCCCGGACCGAGGTGCCGAACTCAGCCCGCAGGGTTCGTTGCAGGGCCGAAGAGGTTATACCGAGCATGCCCGCGATCTCGCCGACGGCGGCGACTCTATGCCCAACTCCTGTCTGGACGATGCGCCGGATTCGGTCCGGCAGCTCCGTCTGGAAATCGCGCGTTTCAAACCACACCTTGTCGGGGTGATCGAAGAGTGTCGTTATCTCCGACTCCGTACGAAGGATTGGTGCATCCACCAGATCGGCATCGAGAACCAGTGCCGCAGAATCGCTATCGAAACGGATAGGGGCGTTGAATATGTCGCTGTGCTCCGAGTGCCCGTCGGGTTGTGGGTGGGGGAGGTGCACGTACTCGACTCGGACTGGGCGCATGGTCATCCAGCTCAACATCAGGACCGCGATGGTCATCGCCCACTCGGTACCTGGGATCCCCGGCAAGCGGAGAGTGGACACGTCCACAGAGATGGTCGCGCGCCGGCCCGATCTGGACGTGACGAAGGTGGGTGCCCCCAACACCGCCTCTCCGAACGCGGTCCACCGGTCGAACACGGCGGTTAAGGTTCGGGCCGTCGCCAGGCTGAACAACAGCATGCGGATGGTGCCGGAGGGGACCGGGATGGTGCTCATGCCGAATGATTCGTCATTGGTCCGGGAGTACCCCGTGTGCACGAGTGTCCGTACCTGCTCAGGGGAGATCGACACCGGCTCGCCTTCGAGGAGACGTGGTGAAATCCCCGCCTCCATCAGCATTTTGGCTGCATCTGCACCGCGCTGTCGTACCTGATCGACGGCGGCGGTGCCCCATCGTGCCGGGATCGACACCTCTGCCACGCCACCTCCTGAACACTGACCCAGGAAAGATCTTGGTATAGATCGTTGCCGGATTCAACTATTGGGCGACCGGTGTTCTGTCTGGGTATGCATGGCCGAGGAGGTGAACAGGGCGAGCGGCTAGCTCCCGGAGTACCGGGGAACGTCGATTCCCCTTGTGCGCAATGATTCCGAGACCTTGCCCAGCAAGCGCAGCAGCTCGTCCTGTTCCTTTGTGCTCAAGTCGTCGAAGAGGGCCGCCGCGGCCGACTGGGATGGACCAAGCTCTGTCAGTGCGAACCGCCTTCCGGTGTCGGTGATCTCGAGGCAGGTGATCCGGCGGTCGCGCTGATGCGGCACCCTGCGGACCAGGCCCTCCTTCTCGAGTCCGTCGATCAGGACGGTCATGCTCCGTGGCGACATGCCGAGATGTTCGCCAATTTCGCTCATCCCGGCCGGATCGGTCCGGGTGGTCAGAGCGATCAGAACACTCGCACGGGGGATGGTCATGCCGCCCTCGGTGGTGATGTTCATCCGCGACCAGGTGGTGACGGCCTTCGCCGATTTGACGAATGTGAAGAGCAGCTCGAGATTCCTATCGGTACTTGACATTCCAACTCTTATCAATTGATAATATCCGTGTTGATATATTCGCCTAGATCTTAGACCTCGTGGGAGAGCAAGCGTGCCTCAATCGCCGCAGCGCGTGATCGTTATGACCGGGGCCACCGGTGGCCTCGGTGCCCAAGCAGCCAAAATTCTTGCCGAACAACCTGATATCCGCCTGATCGTGGGCGCGCGCGGTACTGGACGGAGTGTGCCGGGGGCCGAGGTGCTCCCGCTTGACCTGGTCTCCTTGAATAGCGTTCGAAGCTTCGCCGACGCCGTGAGTCAGCTACTTGGCGATACTCCGATCCACGCACTGGTGCTCAACGCCGGGCTGCAGTTCCGCGACGCACAACACCGAACGGAGGACGGTTTCGAAACGACCTTCGCCGCCAATCACCTGGGTCACTATCTCCTGGCGCGGCTGCTGTTGCCCAATATTGCCGAGAAGGGTCTGCTGCTGATCACTACCAGCGACACGCATGATCCGGCGATCATCCCGTTCGCGCCGCGTGCGCTTGAGCCCCAGAAGCTGGCGCATCCAGAGAGTGGGGGCGCCGCGGCAGGATTCCGGGCGTATGCCGCTTCGAAGCTGTGCAATCTGCTTACCGCCCGATCGTTCGCCGCGCGTGCGGATGTGACACGTCGTGGCATCGAGGTGATCGCCTACAACCCGGGCCTCACCCTGGGTACCTCGTTGGCGGCTCCGGACTCGGCGGCAGTACGGCTGATAAGTGTCGGGCTGCGTCCCGCGATGCGATTGATCTCCCGGTTCCGTCCGCAGTTCCATCCCGGGACGGCTGAACGCGCGGGGGAGGCACTCGCCGAGCTCACACTCGGTGCCGTAGCGCCGCCGCCTGGACGCATCTACGTATCATTGGTCAAGGGGGACATCACTTTTCCCGACCCCGCCCCTTTGGCGCAAAGCGATGAGGCGCGCGATCGGCTGTGGCGAGAGAGCGCCACGATGGTGGGGCTAGAGCCGGCCTGAGCTGACGAAGAAGTCGACGAGCTCGTTGACTGTCGTCTCGATCGGGCGTGGGTCGTAGCCCAGCTCGGTACGGGCCTTGGTGATATCGACAGCGGGGGACACCGTCAGCTTGTTGAACGCGGCACGGCTCAGCGCATCATTCTTCAGCAGCTTGCCGAGCGGCTCGATGACCGGAATCGCTGCGTTGAGCAGACTCATGGGCAGTGCGAACAGCGGGCCGCGCTTGCCCACGTGCTGTGCGGCCAGGCGACACACCTGCAGTAGGCCGCCCGTGTGTCCGCCAAGCAGGTAGTTCTCGCCGGTCCGCCCCTTCTCGCCGGCCAGGTACAGCCCGGCCGCGACATCGCGGGCATCCACCAGGTCATACGTGCTGGCGACCATCGCGGGCAGCCGCCCGCGGGCGCTGTCGAACAGCAGCTTGTTAATGCGTGACAGTGGCGATGGAGCAGCCAGATCCACCGGGCCATAGACCCCGGTGGGGTTACCGATGACTGCGTCCAGACCTGATTCGATGGCCTCGCGTACGGCCACTTCGCCACCCCATTTGGAGCGCTGGTAGACGGGCAGGTCAGCACTCGTCGAGCGTGGAGACTTCTCATCGATGGTGGCCACGCTGTTGGAGTACGAGTCGATCGAGCTGCAGTGCACCATACGGCGGGCGCCGACCGCGAGGGCGGCTTGCGCGACGGTGCGGGCACCCTCGGTGTTGATGCGCCAGCACAGCTCGTCCTCGTGCTTGAGGGTGATGACGGCGACCAAGTGGTAGACCACCTCGACGCCGTCGAGGGCCTTCGTCATCGAGTCGAGGTCGAGGACATTGCCGGATACCCAGGTAACGGCCGGGCGGGTCTCTGGCGAGCTGGGCACCGCGCGGTCAATGGCGACCACCTCATGGCCGTTTTCCACCAGTAGATTGACCAGGTTGGTGCCAATGAAGCCGGCGGCTCCGGTGACGGCAGTCTTCATCTTCGTCCCTTGTGTGGCTCGGGTGTCTTGACCGCCGGGCGCTCGTGCGGACGACGGGATCGCAACCAACCTACCTAACGCTCGCTTGGTAAGCCTTGTGACATGTATTGCACCGCACCCGGCAGGTTGAGGCAAGAGTTGCCATACTCGTCGGATGCGCAAACTGGCAGTGGCCGCATCCGTGCTGCTCCTGGCGGGGTGTGGGATCGGGCGGCCACCGGGTGCCGTCGATGGCGAATACCTCACAGTGGGGACTACCGACCGGGTATCCACCCTTGACCCGGCGGGGGCTTACGACAACGGGTCCTTCCAGGTGGAGAACCAGGTCTACCCCTTCCTGATGAACTTCACCCCGGGGACCGGTGACCTCAAACCCGACCTGGCCGCGTCGTGCGGATTCAAGAACCCCACGCTCTACAGCTGCACACTCAAACCTGGCTCGGTGTTCGCCAACGGCCACAAGCTGACGTCATCGGATGTGAAGTACTCGTATGACCGCGAACGTGTCATCGATGATCCCAACGGGCCGCAATCGCTGCTGGCCAACCTCGACCGTGTGGAGGCACCCGACGACCTGACCGTCGACTTCCGGCTCAAACTCCCCAACGACCAGACTTTCCCCCAGGTGCTGGCCACCAATGCCGGGCCGATCATCGACGAAGAGGTCTTTCCTCCCGACCGGCTGCTCGACGATGACGCCATCGCCAAGGCGGAGCCCTTCGCCGGCCCGTACACGATCACCTCGCACAGCAAGAACCAGCTGATCGGCTTGCGCGCCAATCCTCGCTACGTGGGCGGGCTGGGTAAGCCGCAGTGGGAACTGATCGGCATCAAGTACTACACCGGTGGCGAGAACCTCAAGATCGACATCGAGAACCGGGCCATCGACGTGGCCTACCGGAGCCTGTCGCCCAACGACATCGAGACACTCCGGGTCAATCCGCGCCTCGCCGTGCACGAGGGCCCCGGTGGTGAGCTCAGGTACATAGTCTTCAATCTCAAGACCATGCCGGGCGATACGGACGCGCAGAAGCTCGCGATCCGCAAGGCCGTCTCATCGCTGGTCGACCGTGAGGCATTGTCCCGCAACGTATACAAGGGCATCTATACCCCGGCGTATTCAGTAGTGCCCGACTCTATGCCGGGTGCCGTTGAATCGTTCAAGAACCTCTACGGAGCCAAGCCCAATGTCGAGCTGGCACGAAAGCTTTTGTCGGATGCCAATATTCCCCTGCCGGTGCTGATCAACCTGCAATACAACCCGGACCACTACGGGGGAAACTCGTCGGAGGAATACGCGGCGGTCAAGGGCCAGCTCGAAGCTTCTGGCTTGTTCCGGGTGGATTTGCAGTCCACCGAGTGGGTCGCCTACCAGGAGCGGCGGTCATCGGACTCGTACCCCGTTTACCAGTTCGGCTGGTTCCCTGATTTCCCCGACCCGGACAACTATCTGACCCCGTTCTTCATGCCGGACAACATGGTGGTGAACCATTTCTCCAGCGACACCATCACCCGGCTCATCACCGCCGAGGCCACCGAGCCGGACCGCGCCAAACGTCTGGGCATCATCGGCCAGATCCAGGATCTGATGGCGCGCGACTACATTTCGACACTGCCGCTGCTCACCGGGAAACAGATTGCGGTGTCGGTGAAGAACGTCGACGGGATCAAGCTCGGTCCGTCGTTCAAGTTCCAGTTCACTCCGCTGAAGAAGACGGGTAGCACCGCATGAGTACCACGTTGCTTCGCTATCTCGGGGTGCGCCTGGCGCTCATCATTCCGACAGCGTGGATCCTGATGACACTGGTTTTCGTCCTCATGCGCGGTATCGGCGATCCCATCACCGCCCAGGCCGGCGGCAGGCTCACCCCGGCGGAGATCGCTAAACGTAAGGCCGATGCGGGATTCGACCGGCCGATCTGGACGCAGTACTGGGAATACCTCACGGGTGTGCTGCGTGGTGACTTCGGCCGCACCCTCACCGACAAGCGGTCGATCACCGACATCATCGTGGTCAACGGTGCCGCCACCCTGGAGCTCGCGGTCGGCGCAATCATCCTGGCGCTGTTGCTGGGGATTCCCTTGGGGCGCCTGGCCGCAACTCATCGCGACAAGATCACCGATGTGTCCTTGCGGATGGCGGCGGTGCTGTTCTACGCCGCCCCGGTGTTCTTCGTGGCGATCCTGCTCAAGTTGTTCTTCTCGGTGAAACTCGGGTGGCTGCCGGCATCGGGGCGTAGCACCGTCGGTACGGAGATCGCGCTTGACGCCATGCCGCACCGCACCCATCTGTTGTTGGTGGACACCGTGCTGTACGGCAACGGCGCATATTTCGTGGACGCGCTCAAGCATCTGGTGTTGCCCGTGCTGGCCCTCGGCCTGCTGACCGCCGGAGTGTTCCTACGCTTGGTGCGAGTCAATCTTTTGCAGACGCTGCGTGCCGGATACGTGGATGCCGCCCGGGCACGCGGGCTGTCGGAGAGGGTTGTCGTCGGACGGCACGCCTTCCGGAACTCGCTGGTGCCGGTGGTCACGGTAATGGGAATGCAGATCGCCATGCTGCTTGCCGGGGCCGTACTCACTGAGACCGCATTTGAATGGAACGGATTGGGTTCGCAACTGGCGCACTATCTTTCGGCGCGCGACTTCGTCGCGGTGCAGGGTATCGTCACCGTGATCGCGATCATCGTCGCGGTGATGAGCTTCGTCATCGACGTGGCGGTCGCGTACATCGACCCGAGGGTGAGGTTCTGATGACGACATCGGTCAAGGAGTCGTTCGGCGCCCGACTGCGTAGGCTGCCGGGTCTGAGCCTGCTGCGTTCCGCCTATGGTCTGCAACGGTTCACGCTGGTGTCCGGACTGGTCCTCGTCACCGGTTTTATCCTCGTTGCGATACTGGCACCTTTGTTGGCGCCGTATGGGTTCTCGCAAACCAGTGTGGACGGTGTCGATTTCGTGCGACAGCAGGCGCCGTCGTGGCAGCACTGGTTCGGTACCTCGGTGCGGGGCGAAGATGTGTTCTCGCGCGTGCTGTTCGGTGCCCGCACCGCGCTGCTGGTCATCGTGACCTCGCTGGTGGTCTCCCTGCCGGTGGGTGTGGCGCTGGGTCTGACCTCCGGATACCTGGGCGGTTGGTTGGACCGCGGGCTGGTGCTGGTGACGGATGCGCTGTATGCCATGCCCTCGCTGCTGCTGGCCATCGTGGTGTCGATCGCGGTCACCGGAGGGCAATCCAGTACCGGCGGAGGCATTCTCGCGGCGGCCATCGCCATCATGGCCGTGTTCGTACCACAGTACTTTCGGGTGGTGCGTAACGCCACCGTCGGTATCAAACAGGAGCCTTTCGTGGATGCCGCACGGGTGACCGGCGCAAGTACCCCGCGAATCCTGTTCCGGCACATCCTCTCCAATGTCACCTCGTCATTGCCGGTCATCATCACCCTCAACGGTGCCGAAGCCATCCTGACGTTGGCCGGGCTCGGATTTCTTGGGTTCGGCATCGAACCGACCCAGGCCGCCGAATGGGGCTACGACCTGAACAAGGCGCTATCGGATGTGGCGAACGGCATTTGGTGGACGGGGGTTTTCCCCGGTACGGCCATCGTGCTGGTGGTGCTCGGCATGACGCTGGTGGGCGAGAGCCTCAACGAGGTCATCAATCCTCTCCTGCGGACACGGCGAGGTGACGCGTGAGTGAGAAAGAAGTGTTGGCTGCGCTGTCGTTCCGATCGCTGTCGGTGACGTTCAGCACCGATAGCGGGCCCGTGGCTGCGGTCGAAGATGTGTCGTTCGACGTGAAACCCGGGGAGGTCCTGGCCGTCGTCGGGGAGTCGGGTTCGGGCAAGTCGGTGTCCTCTCGCACCGCGATCCAGCTGCTACCAGAGACCGCGCGCATCACCGGTTCGGTTCTGCTCGACGGCCGCGATATCACCACACTGTCGGGCCGTGAGCTGACGGCCATGCGCGGCAAGGATATTGCGATGGTGTTTCAGGAGCCCGGGGCAGCACTGGATCCGCTGTTCACCATCGGATACCAAGTAGGTGAGGCGGTCCGTGCACACACGGATCTGAACCGTACGCAGACCCGCGCGCGGGTCGTCGAACTGCTCAAGCTTGTGCAGCTACCCGACCCGGAGCGCCGCTATGACTGCTATCCGCACCAGCTCTCGGGCGGTCAGAAACAACGCGTGGTCATCGCGATGGCCATCGCGTGTGACCCGAAGGTCATCATCGCCGACGAGCCGACGACCGCTCTGGACGTGACGGTGCAGGCCGAAATCCTGGAACTCCTCAGGGATCTGCGGGACAGGATCGGCAGCGCCATCCTGCTCATCACCCACAACATGGGGGTGGTCGCCGATATCGCAGACCGTGTGGTCGTGATGAAGCAGGGCAAGGTCGTCGAAATAGCGCCGGTGGAACAGCTTTTCGCCGATCCTGCCGAGCCGTACACCCGGGCACTGTTAGCGGCCGTCCCGCACCTGGGGCAGGGAGACCCAGAGCACGCGCCTGATCCGAGCGGAGAGCCGGCCGAGCCCGTGCTGGAAGTGTCCCATCTCGTGGTGGAATTCCCCGGCCTACTAGGGCGTGCGTCCTTCCGTGCGGTTGATGACGTGAGCTTCAGCATCTGCCGTGGGAAAACCCTTGGACTGGTGGGAGAATCGGGCTCGGGGAAGTCAACCATTGGCAGATGCGTGGCCGCGCTGCAGCAGCCCGCCTCCGGGTCGGTGCGGATGCTTGGGCAGGAAATCGTCGGCATGAGCCAGCGCAAGCTGCGCCCACTGCGCGCCAAGTTCGGGTTTGTATTCCAGGACCCGGCCACCTCCCTGAACCCGAAGATGCGTGTGGGCGACTGCATCGCCGAACCCATGTGGGTGCACCGGTACGGTGATCGGCGCGAGATTTCCGCCCGTGTCGCCGAGCTCATCGCGGCCGTACAGCTTCCGGATGGCACCGAAAACCGCTATCCCCATGAGCTTTCCGGAGGACAGCGGCAGCGTGCCAATCTCGCCCGAGCGCTGGCGTTGGGCCCCGACTTGCTGGTCGCCGACGAACCCACCAGCGCGCTCGATGTGTCTGTACAGGCGGCCGTCCTGGACTTGTTCGAGGAGCTACAGCAGCAGTGGCAGTTCGCCTGTCTGTTCATCAGTCACGACCTCGCCGTGGTGGACCGACTTGCCGACGAGGTCGCGGTGCTGCGCCACGGGGTTCTCGAAGAGATGGGGCCGCGAGGCCAAATTCTGCGCAACCCGTCGACCGAATACACCCGCGCGTTGGTCGCGGCCGTACCGGTGCCGGACCCCGTAGAACAACGAGAGCGGCAACGGAATCGCCGGCACAGCCGTTAGGAGTCGCCTGCGGTGTGCTCGTGGGACGGCCCGTCGGCGGACTTCTTGTGGTCACCGGAACCCGAGCTCGAGCCGGCTTCCGGATGTCCCGGCTTGCTGTCACCTGCTCCGGCCGCTGATCGCGAGCCCGTCGATCCTGAGGTGTCCGTGTTCCTATTCGGCGCGGAAGACTGTTGTCCACCAAGGCTGCTCGATGATCCAGTGCGTCCAGGGGAACCGTTGGGGGCGTGCGCACCCGGTCCGGGGCCGGTCGACGTCGTGCCGGAGCCGGGATTGCTTGTCGGGCCGCTGGGCGCCGAGGGTGCGGACTTGTTTCCCAACACCGAGTCGTTAGAGTTGGTTCGGTCGGGTGTCTCTTGTGACCCGCTGCTGTATTTCGGCTTCAGTCCACTGGCTCTGGGTGTTGTATGAGCCTTGCCGGCCTCGGACTTGCTCGGCGACTCCTTCAGTTTCGTATCGGTCTGTGGTGACGTAGCGGTTTCGGGACTGTGCTGCGTGCCATTCACGGAGGTACGGGGTTCGGATGTGGGGCTCTTGGCGGTCGTGTCCACAGTGGCCTTCGGTGTCTCATCCTTCTCTGCCCCGGGAGTCGATGAGCCCGCGGCCTTGGGCTTTTGGCTCTGCTGGGGCGGATCCGAGGCGAACTTCTTCGTCGCGTCGGGGGTCGGGCTGCTCGCGACGGTCACGCCGTCAGTGTCACTGATAGACACCGCCTGGCCATTGCGGTTCAGGGTGACGTTCTTCCCCGCGATCTCGAGTCTTGCTCCGTACGGTGTGGTGGCTGTGGATCCGTGTCCGTCGACGATGGTCGTGACGTGTCCACCCTCTGACACCGTCGTGGTGGCACCTTCTCGAGTCAGCGTGGTACCGGGATTGGCCTTGATCTGATCGGCGGAGTGCTGAACGGTCTGACTGGATTTCAGATAGTTGGTCACTGCCGAGATGACATCTCCGGTATTCAGGCCATGGTCAACCACCTCGTCCCGAGCCACGCCGGGCAGTGAATGTACTTCGATGTTAACTGCGGTGGAACCAGGTGCTGCGGTGATGAATTGAGATCTATATGGCGTAGCCACTACGTCATCCTTGGTGCTCACCACCAGGTAGTCGACGCCGGGTTTGGTATCGGGCAGCCGGTTGAGGTTGTCGAGAAACTGGCTACCCACGGTTTGTTGGGACAACGACGGCCACGCCAGGGTGCTGGCGGCCGCATAGATCACGTCCTTGACGGGTTTCCAGCCGTTGATGTCGACCGAGTTACCCACCGGCCCGACGAAGTTCGCCAGTCCACTGAACGTGGTGCCGTGGCTTGACGGTGCCAGCTGGACCACATTCGCGACGTTGTCGGCCGTGTTCTGCGACAGGAAGTTCTTGATGAGCAAGCCACCTTGAGAATGGCCGACTAGATCCACCTTTTTGGCACCGGTTCGGTCCAAGACCGTCGCGACTTCATCGGCGAGCTGTTGTGTGGACACCTCGACATCACCGAAGCCGCGCAGCCCGATCTTCTGTCCGATCGACCCGACGAGGCCCTGAAACCCGGTCTGTCCGTATTCGAAGGTGAATGCATTCATCCCGGCATCGTGGAGGCTCGTCTTCATCGCATCCCAGTACTTTTGATTCTCGGCCGTCCCGTGTACCAGGACGACCGGGATGCTCCCAGGTGTGGGTTTGTCGGCTTCGGAAGGGGAAGTAGGGGATTCGGAGTTGATTACCGCGTCGAGACCATGGCCGTTTTCACCCGGGTTCAGCGAGACGGTGGTCCGTTTGGTGATCGTCAAGGCAGGTGAGGAATCGGCGACGCCATGCTCCGCCCCGATTGGTGTCGAGCTTGAGGTCAGGGAAATGAACCCGGACTCCACCGTCAATGTCATCGGGGCGGGCAGGGGATTGTCTGGGATCGTGTGGAGGGCAGCGGGCGCCCCGCCTGTGACAACCAATGCTGTGACTAGGGACGTGGCCAACAGGACACGGAGTCTGTCTGCACGTGGGTGATGCAGAGGGGGATTCCGAGCGATACCGCTCGCTCGGTGCGATGCCGTCGGCATGAACAAAACGGTAGATGCTTAACCGGTAGATCGCATGTCGAGAATCCCAATTCTGTTGCAACACCGATAATTTGTGACTGGCATCACGGTTGCGGGTCGGTGGTGGCGCCGGCGCGACTAGCCCAGAATCGAGAAGGGCTGCGCCTCCTCGATTTCCAGTGCAAGCTCAAGCAGTGTCCGCTCACTGCCGCGGCGACCGCTGAACATCACTCCGATGGGTAGTCCGTCGGGATCCTGCCCGAGTGGAAGCGATATCGCCGGTGCGCCGGAGGCGTTGTGTACCGGTGTGAATCCCACATATGAGCTGAGTTTGTGCAGTAGCTCTTCGGGGTCCTGGTCGGGGGTCAGATATCCGATCCGTGGCGTGGTGTGGGTGAGCACGGGGGTAAGCACCGCGTCGATACCGGTGTTGAACCCGCGCTCGTACACCCGGGCGGATGCGGCCAGTCTGGCCAGGAACAGCGGTGTGCGGTACGCCCGCCTGGCAAATCTGCGGCTGAGACCGAGCGTCAACGGATCCAGCCGGGAGGCGTCGAATCCGTCGAACAATCTGGATCCACCCTTGGCGACCGCGAAGGCCAGAAAGGACCAGTAGTCCTCGAAGTCGGTTTTGAACGAGGGCAGCACCGCGGGCGTGTACGGCTCGATGCTGTGACCAAGGGATTCAACCACTTTCGCGGCAGAGTCCACCGCCTGCCGAGTGGCGGGGTCCGTTGCCGGAGTGAACGGGGAATCCATGCATAGACCGATCCGCAGCCGACGTTGGCCGGGGCGATCTACGCGGCCTATCGGCGTTAGCTTCGGGTTGCGATAGTTCAGCTCGGCGGCCTCGAAGAAGCGTGCACAGTCACGGACGCTGCGCACAAGAACCCCGTCGGCGACGATCTTCACCGGCGCGGAACTGCTCGAAGGGTCACCCAAAAGCCTTCCGCGACTGGCTTTGAGGCCCACGAGACCACATACCGCCGCCGGGATTCGGATGGATCCGCCGCCGTCGTTACCGTGTGCGATGGGCACTACCCCGGCAGCCACCAGCGCCGCCGAGCCACCAGATGACCCGCCCGCGGAGAAGTCCGTGTGCCACGGATTGCGGGTGACCGACCCGCCCGAACGTTCCGTGCTGGCCGACCAGCCGTATTCGGGCATGGTGGTCGACGCGATGGGAATGACTCCGGTGCTGAGGAACTGTTGGGTGAACGGTCCATCGACGGTCTGCAGCGTCGGCGGGATGGCCGCGGAGCCTTCCGTAAGCGGCATTCCAGCCACATGGATGTTGCTTTTCGTTGCCGTGGGTACGCCTCCAAAAGCGCCGAAGGCCTCACCTTCCGCCTCGTGTGCACGCTCGCGTGCCCGCGGAAAGTCCTTGAACTCCACTGCATTGAGCGCGGGATTGACCCGTTCGAGACGGACGATGGCGGCCTCGACGCATTCGGCGGCGGTGACCTCGCCGGAGGCGATCCGCTCGGCGACTCCGGTGGCATCCAGGTCGCCGAGGGCATCCTCGGTGAATGCATGAACGCGGGTCATGCGTGACCTCCTAAGTAGGCGACGATCGCGTTGGTCAGCCCTCGACGGGCTTCCTCGAGATCCGAATAGGTTCCCAGCTGTTTCTCCGAGACGAGCCCCCGCATGGCGCCAGGGATGAAGGCCGCCACCTCGTGCACCCGGACGGGATCTACGTCCAAGCCATCGAACGCCTGCTGGCATGCTCGCGCCCAACGATGCTTCCATGAGGCCAGCTCGGCGGCTGTCTGGGGGTACAGCTGCTCCAGCTCCTTCGGTTGGTGTGGCAGCGATCGACGCAGGTTCTCGATGGCCCGCGAGTCCGGTGAGGTCAAACCCCGATAGAGGGTCTCGACGATCGCGCTGACCCGCGATTGCAGGGAAGCCTCCGGATCCGTCAACCCCTTCTTCCATGGCTGGTCGCCGCGACGTTCGGCGGTGCATTGCAACACCGCGGCCCACAGACCGTCGATATCGCCGAACTGATACTTCACGGCGCCCCAGGTGGCGCCGCATTCCTTGGCGATTCTGTTCGCCGACACCGCCGCCGGATCGCCCGAGGCAAGTACGCGCAATGCGGCGTCGAGCATGGTCTCACGGGTAGCCAGGCCACGGCGATTCGCCCGCCGCCCGGTGATCGCCGCTTCGCTCATCTCAACGATGCTAGTGGGCCGCCCATTTTCATAGAACTATCTGTGAAAAGTGGCCGGATTCGATTACTGTCACCGCGTAAGGAGGTTCCGATGCCGAAGCCGCCGTTGTCGATGAAGCCCACGGGATGGTTCCAGGTCGCCTGGTCCGCGGAGATCGCCGTCGGCGATGTGCACCGGATGACCTACTTCGGGCGCGAGATGGTGGCCTGGCGCGCGCAGTCGGGGGAACTTGCGGTGATGGATGCGTACTGCGAGCACCTCGGCGCGCATCTGGGCCACGGCGGACATGTTGAGGGTGACCGGATCGTCTGCCCGTTCCACGGCTGGGAATGGAACCGCGACGGCAAGAACGTGTGCATTCCCTACGAAAAGCGGCCAAACCCGTTGCGGCGCATCCAAAGCTATCCCGTTGTGGAATGCAATGAGGCGGTCTACATCTGGCACGACGTGCACGGCAGGGCACCCTACTTCGACGTCCCCGATGTCTTCACCGGATTCGAAGACGGCAGCAGCGCCACGGACTACTACCCCGGATATCCGCACAGCACCCTGTATTGCGAACGGCTACAGCTGCATCCGCAATATGTTCTCGAAAACGGAGTGGACTTCGCACACTTCAAGTACGTGCATAAGACGCCGTTCATCCCGAAGTTCACCCGACAAGAGTTCGCGAAACCCATCTCCTACGTCGACTTCACCATCGCCTTCGACGAGATACCGGGCATGTCCGCCGAGGATATGAAAAGCGGGGTGCAGGCCATCAACGGCGGATTGGGTGTCGCCGTCACCAAGAGCTGGGGGATGATCGACAATCGCACCGTCTCCGCGGTGACCCCGGTTGACGACGAGACCTGCGATGTCAGATTCACCGTCTTCATCGGACGGCCGCCCGGGGCTGATCCCAATGATTCCAGCGAACCGCCGCAAACCGCAAAGACGTTCTCGCAGGCCATTATCGATCAATTCCTCGCCGATATCCACATTTGGTCGCATCAGCGGTACTCGGATCCGCCCGCGCTGGTACGTGCCGAATACGAAGGCTTCATCGCCCTACGGAAATGGGCGACCCAGTTCTATCCCGAGCTCGCCGAGGAGATCAGAGCATGAGCGCTATCAGGGTGTTTCAGGTCGCCACCGGAAATGTCGGCACCGAGATGATCAAGCGCCTCGCCCAGCATCCCGATCTGGAGCTGGTCGGATTGCATTGCTACTCAAGGGAAAAGATCGGTCGAGACGCCGGTGAGCTCGTGGGTCTGGAATCCAACGGTGTCATCGCCACTGGCACCGTCGAGGAGATCATCACCGCCAAACCCGACGTACTGACCTTCCACGGTGTGTTCCCCGACGAGGACCTGTACGTCAAAGTGCTCGAGGCGGGTATCGACATCGTCACCACCGCAGACTGGATCACCGGGCACCACCGCAACCAGAACCACCCGCACCCATCGGGCCGTCCCACCACCGAGGTGTTGCAGGAGGCATGCGAACGCGGCGGATCAACCTTCTACGGCACCGGCATGAATCCAGGGCTGACGCAGATTCTGGGCGTGATCCACTCTTGCGATGTCGCCGAGATCGAGAACGTCACGGTCATCGAATCGGTAGATGTGTCCTGCCACCACTCTGTGGACTCCTGGGAGATGGTCGGGTACGGACGCCCAGTAGCGGACCCAGAGATCCCGGCGCTCTTGGAGAAGGGCACCCGCGTCTTCGCCGACGGGGTGTATCTGATGGCCGACTGCTTCGGCCTTGAACTCGACGACGTCACCTTCTCCTACGAGCTGGGCGCCTGCACCGAGGACGTCGACCTCGGTTGGTACCGGCTGCCGAAGGGCTCGCTGGGGGCCAATTACCTGAAGTACCAGGGGATTGTCGACGGGGTGCCGAAGGTCGAGGTGCACGTCGAGTGGCAGATGACCCCGAAGACGCAGCCGCACTGGAACGTCAAGGGCTGCTACATCACCAAGATCCAGGGCGATCCGTGCGTTTATAGCAAGCACATGGTCATCCCCAAACCCGGAACCGACTTCTCCAACCCCGCTGCTTTCGCATCCGTCGGGATGACCGTCACAGGCCTGCCCGCACTCAACGCCATCCGGAGCGTCATCGACGCGCCGCCGGGGATTCTCACCTCGGCCGACCTGCCGTTGCGCGGATTCGCGGGGCGCTTCAAGTAACGCTCTCAAGGGGCTGTGGCGGCACCGATCCCAGCCGGGACGGGTACCGTAAGGCCCGATATGAGCGAGCGAGCCGACAAACCCAGTAATTCGTACGCCGCGGCCGGGGTGGATATCGAAGCCGGTGACCGGGCGGTCGAGCTATTCAAAAAATCAGTCGCCAAGACCCACCGCCCCGAGGTGTTGGGTGGACTCGGCGGCTTTGCCGGGCTGTTCGCCCTCAAAGGCGGGTATCGCGAGCCGGTGCTGGCAGCCTCCACCGATGGCGTCGGCACCAAGATCGCGGTCGCGCAGGCCATGGACAAACGCGACACCGTCGGCCTCGACCTAGTGGCCATGGTGGTCGACGACCTCGTCGTCTGCGGGGCCGAACCGCTATTTCTGCAGGACTACATCGCCGTCGGCAAGGTAGTCCCCGAGCGCGTCAGTGAACTGGTCGCCGGCATTGCCGAGGGATGCGCCATCGCCGGCTGCGCCCTGCTGGGCGGGGAGACCGCCGAACATCCGGGTCTTATGGCACCCGATGACTTTGACCTCTCGGCCACCGGCGTCGGCATCGTGGAGGCAGACCGCGTGCTGGGACCGGACCGGGTGCGTCCTGGCGACGTCGTGATCGCCATGCGATCCTCGGGACTGCATTCCAACGGGTACTCGCTGGCCCGGCACGTGCTGCTGGATATCGACAGGATGGACCTGTTCGGACAGGTCGAGGAGTTCGGCCGCACGCTTGGCGAGGAGCTGCTCGAGCCCACCCGCATCTACGCCAAGGATTGCCTGGCACTGGCCGCCGAGACCGAGGTGCGCACCTTCTGCCACGTCACCGGCGGCGGGCTCGCAGGCAACCTGGCCCGCGTCATACCCGACGGATTGGTCGCCGAGCTCGAACGCAGCAGCTGGACCCCCGGCCCCATCTTCGCGATGATCGCCCAGCGCGGCCGCATTGAGCGCGCAGAGATGGAGAAGACCTTCAACATGGGCGTCGGCATGGTCGCGGTCGTCGCACCCGAGGACGTCGACAGGGCTCTGGCGGTCCTGACCGCACGGCACATCGACTGCTGGACCCTGGGCGCCATCAAGAAGTCAGGCAAGGAATCAGGCAGCGAGAATGCGGTGCTGGTGGGCCAGCACCCGAGGTTCTAGGGAGAAGCGATACCTGGAGCCTTAGCGGCGCCAGGCCTCCTCGTCCTCAGTCCAGCGATCGCTGGTGCGGTCATCATCCGGTTGGGGTGATGACGGAGCGCCGGAGAGTTCACGGCGGAGCTCCTCGAGATTCGTGTTAGGAGAGCTGTATTTCAGCTCGCGAGCAACCTTGGTCTGCTTTGCCTTTGCCCGGCCGCGGCCCATGGGGGAACCCCCTCGCGCAATAGCGGAGCGGCCCAATATTAGGGCGGCTCCGGTGGAGTGTTTTTATCGATCCTGACGATAGTTTAGCGTGCCGATCCACCGACTGCTGCACGCCCTAACTGCCCGGTTGGCTTATCGGTGGCGGAGCCGGTCCACCGCAGCGCGTCCGCGCTGCTCACCGCCCAGATCGGGTAGTAGATCGAGGTCAATGGCGGCGGCTGATGGGCCTGCCGTCAGGGGTGTCGGATTCCCGTTCGCGAGTGCCTCCGCGACCGAGCGTTTGACCAAAGCCAGGGCGATGGGGCCGAGATCGACATGGTCGACCACCGAGCCCACCCGGCCGACCGTCCGGCCGCCTGCGGTCACCTCGTCACCTGTGGATGGGCGGTCGGCGGAGCCGTCGAGATGTAGCAACACCAGCACCCGCGGCGGCTTGCCCAGATTGTGTACCCGGGCTACCGTCTCCTGCCCCCGATAGCAGCCCTTTTCCAGGTGTACGGCGCGTGGATCGTCGCCGTCGGCGATCCACGCCGCCTCATGCGGGATGGTCCGCTCGTCGGTGTCCAGGGTGAGTCGTGGCCGCGCGGCTGCCACTCGGAGCGCTTCGAACGCCCACAGACCGGCAGGGCGTACGCCCAGGCGCTCGGCGACGTCCTGTCCGGAGGGGACCAGGAGATCGAACGTCGCCTCGGGAAGGGGCCACGGCATGCGCCGGATGAGGCCACCGCCGGGGAGTGCGACCGCGCGGTCCCCGGCGGGGAGTGCTGTGATCCCCAGCTTTTCGGCCAGGTCGCCGGTTTCCGGACCGACCAGGCTGAAGACCTTCAGATCGGACGCGGCGACCTCTACCTTCGCCCAGAACACCATCTTGGAGAGGAAGTCGCGTAACGCCTGGCCACGCCACGGCTCGGTGTCCAGGTAGGTAATGCCGTCCAGATCGGTCTGCACCCAGTGGTCTTCGACGCGTCCCTGTCCGTCGAGGCTGAGGTTCTCCCGCGTTTCGCCGTCCTGCAGATCCGCGACGTGCTGGCTGGAGATGGTGTGCAACCAGCTCAGCCGTTCGGGGCCGGATAGGGCGATGACGGGGCGCGTCGACCGATCGATGAGGACTGCACCGGTCAGAGCAGCGCGCTGCTCACCCAGGGGGTCGCCGTAATGCCACACCGCGCCGGCGTCGGGGCTGCCCTCGGGCACATAAATGGCGCTCATCGGTGCCTATGTTCTTCACGTAAGCGGCTCATCACATGTTCAACTCTACGACCGCTAATCTCAATGCCCATGGCGGTAGCGGTGCTGGTCACACTCGATGGCAAACAACACGACCCATCGGTGCCGCTGTTACACGCCGATGAGCTCGCCGCTGTGCGCGGAGACGGTGCATTCGAGACGCTGCTGGTGCGTGGTGGCACCGTCTGCAAGCTGGAAGCTCACTTAGACCGGATGGCTGTATCGGCCGAGGCGATGGATCTGTCCGAGCCTGACCGTGCTGCGTGGCGCGCGGCCGTCGAGGTCGGTGTGGAGCAATGGAACTCGATATCGTGTGAAGACGCGATGCTACGCCTGGTGTACACACGGGGGCGCGAAAGCGGTGGGGACGCAACGGCATACCTGACCATCGCGCCGGTTCCGGAGCGATCACTGCTGGCGCGGAGTGACGGCATCTCGGTGATCATGTTGGACCGCGGGCTGCCCGCGAGACCCGCCGAACCGTTGCCGTGGTTGCTGTCTGGGGCCAAGACGCTGTCCTACGCGATCAACATGTCCGCCCTGCGGTATGCCGAACATCAAGGGGTCCAAGACGTCATCTTCGTCAGCTCGGACGGATTCGTGCTCGAGGGGCCGCGCTCGACGGTCATCGTCGACACCGGCGATGCCTTGATCACGCCGTTCCCGGAACACGGAATTCTGCACGGAACCACTCAGCGGGCGCTCTTCGAGGTCGCAGGCTCCGCCGGGATTGAATGCCGGTACGCGGCCGTGACGCCTGCTGATTTAGTTGCCGCCCAAGATATTTGGATGTTGGCCAGTATTACTCTCGCGGCTCGGATACATACGCTCGACGGCGTCGCGCGTCCCGCGGGGCCGTTGGCGGCGCGGTTGCCCGAGCTGGTCGACAACGCCATCGCGCTCTAGTTCTGTTCGCGCTCGAATAAATAGGTTGTCGCGCACCTGCTTGCGTCGTACCGTCGTCGGTACACAAGGAAGGAGGTGGTCCGAATAGTGATTTCATATTGGACATGTGAGGTGGCTGCCCGCTAGCAGCCATGTGCTGTTGGCGAATCTCCAGCAGCCACCCGGCCCCCGAATCCTCGATTAGTCCGATCGAGCCGAACGGTTCGGGGGCCGCCCCCTTTCTGGGGACAGCGGTAAGTGCCCGGCTATGAGCGACAACACCTGGGCGCCCGCGGATTGTCGCTCCGAGGCGGGCAGTAACGGTGTCTTTGGTTAGCCCGCGAAACGCGACAGGCGTGCCGAGAGGTGCGGTTCCAGGCCGCCGCCGTCGGCGCCCACCCGCTCTTCGACGTAGGCCAGGTCACCGCCGTCGACAATGCCGTAGAGGCGCTTGGCCCCGCCGATCAGCACACCGGACTTACTACGGGCCAGTGCATCGGTGACCAGCTCCCAGGACGAGGCATTGCGCGGCTGACCGTAGAACAGCTCGACAAAACCCGCGGCATGCGCCAGTACCAGCTCGATGGCCTGCTTCTCGTCAGGATCATCGGGGTCGGGCGCGAAGCGCCAGAACCCGCTTTCGCGCAATGTCAGTCGGTCGAACTGCCGGTCAGCATCCAGCCGCCACGACTGAGAATCCCACGTGAGATAGTCGCTGCCGTCGTGCGCGACGATGATCTGCTGACCGAAGCTGTAGTCGCCGTCGGCATCCCGGCCCTCGCCCTCGCCACGCCAGACCCCAACCAGGGGCAGTAGTGCGAGCAATGCGGCATTGAGATCCGGGCCCTCGCGCAGATTCGCGGTATCGGCAGGGATCGGGAGGTCTTGGAAGGTGGGTAGATTCCGGCCCACCGATGGCCGCGCTTCGGCAGCGGCCGGATCGGGTTCCGTCACGACTCGTCGGTGATCAACCGGTACAGCGCGTAGAGCGCAAACCAGGTGATGACGAGCACCGCGGCTACCAACATGATCTCGAAGAAGAGCACCACGGATAGAGAGCCTACCTGGGATAACGGTGTGACCCACACCTCGCCGGGTAACGCCGCCTCCAGCTACCACGATGGAACGTTGTGATGATCTTTCCGGGACGATTGTTATCAGCGTTTTTCGCTTCCGCCGTGGTGCCTTTCGGGCTTATCGCCGCTCCCGCAGCGAATGCGCAACCGCCTAGGTTCCCCGATGTCGACTCCTATCCGGCCGTCGACCTCGGCGAGTACCGGGTGATCGGCGCGCACCCGAGCATGTCGGGTTGGGTGTTCAGCACCCCCGGCGGACTCACGTGCTGGGACAGCATGATCGCCGAAATCGGAGTGTCGTGCAGCGGCTCGATCCCCGGTGCGCAGCCGGATATGAACACCGTGTCGGTGTCGCTGACCGGGAGGGGGCAGATCCGTCGCGATGACACCCCCAGCGAGGTCAACGAGCATCCGCTGCTGCCCGCCGGGTCGAAGATCGCCCCGGACAACGGCGTCGTCTGTGCCGTACTTGCCGATGACGCACTGGTCTGCCGTGCCAAGAAACCCGATTCCTGGTCCAAAGAAACTCCGGATCCGCCGGACAGGCATTACGGCGAGCACGGATTCGTCGTACAACCCTCCGGCAGCTGGACGTACTGAACATCGCGCTCCCCAATTGTGGGGGTAGGCACCCATGAACTTTGGGTGTCTATCTGGATGCCGACAGGTAGTGCACGCAGGACGATTGCCAGCAGGAGCATTACGGAGAGGGAATCAGCTGTGTGGCAATCAAAGTCAGTCCTGCGGGGAATCGGTACCGGTCTTGTCGCTCTCGCGCTTGTGGTGACGACACCGGGTGTCGCGCTTGCGGCACCCGACAAGCCGACTCCAGTACCGTCGCCGGACCACGACGGTGAGTGGCTCGAAGGCGGTATGGCGCCCACTGAAGCACAGCAGCCGCGCGACAGTGCGGGTGGCTGGGTCGATCACCCGGGAGGCACCGGACCGCAGTGCATGGACAGGGGCGTCGTCTGTCGCACGGGAATCTGGTACCCCGACCAGATCCAAAGCCAACGCGGTCAATCCGAGTGGGTGCAGTTGCCCGACACCACCGGTGCCGAATGTGAGAATCCTGGCGTTATATGCGGGAACACGGCGTCGTAGCCGCCGATACGGCGGTGATCCAGGGTCAGTTGCCCGCCAGGAAGGTGATCACTGCGAGCACCCTGCGGTGATATTCGTCGGTTTCGGCGAGGTTCAATTTCGTCATCACGTTGTGAACATGCTTTTCGACTGTGCTTTCGGTGATCCACAGTCGGCGGGCGATGCCGGCGTTCGATAATCCCTCGGCCATCACGCCCAGTACCTCCCGCTCCCGTTGGCTCAATGCGTCAATCGGGTGGTCGCGGCGGCGTGCCACAACAAGCTCTCTGACCAGTGCCGGGTCCAGTACCGCGGCGCCTCCGGCAATCCGGTTCAATGCATCGACGAACTCCGCGATATCTCCGACACGGCTTTTGAGGAGGTATCCCCGCCCGCCGCCGGTGGCCACGAGCTCGATTGCATATTCCGCCTCGATGTGTGCGGAAAGGACCAGCACGCCGGTACCCGGGAACTCCCTGTGAATTGCGCGGGCCGCGTCGAGTCCCTCTGCCGTGTGCGTCGGAGGCATCCGGATATCCGTGACGACGAGGTCGGGCTTCTGCGCCCCGACCAATGCCATCAGGTCGATGGCATCACGTGCCTGGCCAACAACCTCGAAATTCGAATGTTCGAGAAGGCTGGCAATCCCTTCACGAAGCAGTACGTCGTCGTCAGCGATTACCACGCGCAAGGCCGCCACAGCGCCAGAGTAGCTGCGCCGTCTGTATAGCTATATTCGAAGTGGCAGGACGTATCTAGGGCCCCAGAGGTAAGGAAGTTCGAGACTTGACGCCCACTATCTCAACGCTGCCGCTTGGGGTCGCCCCACGATGGCCAGTGAGTTGGTAATAGGAGATAACGGCCGGGCGTTACGACCCAGATTGTGGGGATGGCTGACGCTTCCCTTCCGTCCGGGCGCACCGCCTTCTGCAACCCTCGGAATCCTGGTGGCGGCGGGCTTTCTGGTTTCTGAAACCGTCGCGGCGCTCCTCCTGCGGCAGATCGCGCCGACCGAGCGCATGGGCACGATCTATCTTCTCGGCATCCTGGTCGTATCGGCGATCTGGGGTCTGCGGCTCGCGGTTCTCACCTCGATCGCCAGCGCGGTCACCTTCGATTACGTACGCGATTGGCCGGACGGTCATGTGCTGTCGGTGGAGCTGCAGAACGGTGTAGTCCACGTGATTTTCCTCGTTGTCGCGCTGGTCGCCAACGGGCTGGCAAGCCTGGCCCGTGCCCGCACCAACGAGGTGGAGGCGCGCCGCCAGGCGGCGGCGGCCATCGCTGAACAACAAGCCGGATTGCGCCGGATCGCGACTCTTGTCGCGCGGGGGGTGCCGCCGGCCGAGGTGTTCGCGGCGCTGGTCCACGAGATGGTCGATTGTCTGCATGCCGACGCCGCGGTTCTCCTGCGGTATGAGTCCGGCAGCTACGTCACCATCATTGCGGTGTCCGGTGACGTAGGAATCGGCCACATGCCGGGAGCCCATCTAGCGCTGAACGATGGTGTATCACCCGGGGAGGCCCTGGGATTCCGCGCTAGCGTCTCCGCCCCCATTCGCGTTGGCGGAAGCACGTGGGGAGCGGCAGTTCTGAGGGTAGAAGACGTTGATGCTGCGCCCATCGACGATTTCGCCGACCTCGTCGCCACCGCGATCGCGAACGCCCACACGCGCGAAGAACTCACGGCCTCCCGCGCGCGGATCGTGACAGCGGCCGACGAGGCACGTCGCCGTTTGGAGCGCGATCTGCATGACGGTGTACAGCAGCGTCTCGCCTCGCTGCGCCTGCGACTTGGCATGGCTACCGCAGCAGTACCGGCCGATCTCCAGGATCTCGCCGACCAACTCGCCGAGCTGAATGCCGGTTTGATCGGTGTCGCCGAAGACCTCCAGGAGTTCTCACGAGGTGTGCACCCGGCGATCCTGGCCAGCGGCTTGCGGCCCGCGTTGTGCACCCTGGCACGGCGTTCAGCCGTTCCCGTCACCATCGAGGTAAACATTGACGGCCCGGTGGCCGAGTCGGTCGAAATGGCCGCCTATTACGTGCTGGCTGAGGCACTTGCCAATGCCGCCAAGCACTCCGATGCGTCCAGGGTGCAGGTATCGGTGCGGTGCAGCGGGCCGGATCTCCGTATGGCAATCCGGGATGACGGGATGGGTGGGGCCAATCCCCGTAAGGGTTCGGGACTCATCGGGCTGACAGACAGAGTCGAGGCACTCGGCGGGCGTCTGAGTGTGACCAGCCCCATCGGTCGCGGCACGTCTCTGGATGTTTCGATTCCGATCACCTGACTGGGGCGACCGCTTTGTGGCTGCCTATTTCTTACAGGTAATTCTCGGGTACGGCGACTAGTGGTTCCGTCCTTATGGGGGGAAACCACACCTGCCTAATAGTGGGAGACCATACCAAATTCCGCGTTTAGCCCCTGTTAACCAAGATTCGAGGCGGCGTTAACTGCTCTCTAGCTAGATGATGTCCGTTCAGTTGTGGAGAGTCTTATCGGGCAGAGGTCACGACTAGAGGAATTGTCATGATGCCGCATAACTCGCCGAATTTTTTAGGTCATTGCCCGTTCAGGGCGATGTAGTCGATATCAGTCGATAAATGACCATGGGCGGACGGCACTTTTCCGTAAGACAGAACGGCGATATTCAGGAATCCTTCGAAAGGCTCACATGGCAGGAATTCTCGATCGACTTATCCGCACTGTGTATATCGCGGCAGTGCTTGGCTGTGTAGCTGTGACAGCAGCGCCCGCGGCTCTCGCGGATGCTGTGAACATGGCACCCGAGGACCTCGACCAGGTAACCCCAGACGGGTGGAATATCCACCTGTCCAGCTATAACGAGGTCGTCAACGCGATTCCGAACCTCGCCAATGCGTCGAATTCCAGGGAGGCCTTTGTCACCCTGTATTCCTCGGCAAGAGCCGAGGGCGGGCAAGGAGCAATCCTGGACAGTCTGTTCATCATGGGGTACCAGCTCGGCTGCCAATCTGACGTGTCTAGCGGCCTCCAATTCGGTGGCGCCGCCTCCGGCGGCGTGAGCGGCACCGGGACTCTTGGGTCGAGCAACTCGGTGGGCGGGTCCATTGGTGGCGGCGCGACCGGCTACGCGCAGACGGTCCTGGAACCCGGTGTCATTGTCGACCTGCCGATGTCGAACATGGGCCTAGACAAGTCGGGGCGGGCAACGCTCGATGTCACGAATCTGCACGTCAAGGCCGACGCCTGCGGCGGCGATGTCACCATCCGGTCATACGCATACCTGCGGATCTCGACTTCCGGGGCGCATTCGTCCTACGCCATCTACGGCGAACCCGTCAAAATCTGAGCTGGGAGACACGCCATGACATCACCCCTCGGCATCGGGGGATTACTCGCGATTGTCATCGGCGCGAGCCTCGTCCTCGCGCCGAACGCATCCGCCGACCCGGTACCCCCGGGTCCACCGCCCGGCTACGACGGACTCCCGTACCACAACATGCCGGGCAGGATTGGCCATCAACCTGGTGCATACACCTGGGTCCTCGGCTTCTACATGCGACCGCGCCGGGTGCTTGACACTGCTGGCGTCGCCGCCATGACCAACACCGACTCGCAATCGGCCGAATTCGGGCTCCCCGGTTCACAACTCGGTGTCGAACCGCAGCGGCGCTCGATGGTAGGGAATGCCTACGGTGTGCGCCCCGAGACGCCGATGGACTCGACAGGTGCACCCGATCCTGCCGGTGGTGTAGTGCCCGGGTACACGATGCCGGCAGGGACTCCGGGCGGCGGTCTGGAAGATCCGTACGCCGGGACTGCGAGACAGCTCCCGCTCGGGGGCGAGTCCCAGCAGCCGACCGCCAACGGAACTGTAGGGCCGAACTCCGTCAATAGTGGGCCAGATCTCGGCCCGACGGCGTCTAAGTGAAGGAAGGGACCCACCGCATGAGGCTGCACCTGGTACGAACCGCGACGATCGCTGGGCTGCTTGCCCTAGCCGTTCTTGAAGCGCCGAGCGCCGCAGCTGACCCGTCGGTACCTGGTGACCCGACCGGCCAGATATACAACCCGCCCGGCTATATCGGCTATTACCCCGGCGCCTATGGGTTTCAGACCATCTACTCCTTGACCCCGCCGCCCCGGGTTCTGGACGCGGGCGGCGTCGGGGCCATGACGAACGCAGACCCCGCGTCCTCCCATGTAGGCCTACCTGCTGACCGTCTCGGTGTTCAGCTGAAGCATGTCGTGGTGAAGCCACAGGAGGCCGGTCCGCGAGGGCAGGTGCTCGGAGTGCGCCCCAGTTCGCCGATGCAAGAGACCTCGGCACCCGATTCGGCTGGTGGTGTGATGCCGGGAGCGACGTCCGCCATTGGTCAACAGAACCCGGCGACCGGGCAAGCCACCGGATTGGAAAATCCAACCCCCACCGGGGATGCGCCCGAGCAACCCATGCCCGGTCTGGAGGCCAGGCAGCCGGCCCGGAGTCCTGTCGCCGGACCAGACACGGCCAACTGATCGCTCACTGAAACCACAAGCGCGCAACTACGCACCTGTTTCCCGAGTAGGGGTGTGCGTAGTTGCGCGCTCGGCGGCAAAGCTAGAAGAGGCTAAGCCTCGATCTTGATGTCGACCTCGTGGATACCGGCGCCGGTGGGGCTCACCGTCGCGGTGCCGTTCCCGGCCGAGGACAACGCCCGCAGCGTCCAGTCGCCTGGTGCGGCGAAGAACCGGAAGTCGCCGGTCGCCGATGCGACAACCTCGGCGGTGAATTCATCCGAGGAATCCAGCAGGCGCACAAAAGCACCGCCCACTGTCTGACCGTTTCCGTCGACCACTCGGCCGGTGATCACGGTTTCCTTCTCTACGTCAACGCCTGCCGGAATGGCCAGGCCCTGCTTCGGTGCACTGCACATAACTAGCTTCCCAACTCGATCGGGGCGCCCACCAGGGAGCCGTATTCGGTCCAACTGCCGTCGTAGTTCTTCACGTTCTGGTGTCCCAGGAGCTCCTGCAACACGAACCAGGTGTGCGAGGAACGCTCACCGATGCGGCAGTACGCGATGGTCTCCTTCTCGCCATCCAGGCCGGCGTCGGCGTAGAGCTTGGTCAGCTCGTCATCCGACTTGAAGGTGCCGTCCTCTTGGGCCGCCTTGCTCCAGGGGACGTTGATGGCGGTCGGCACGTGTCCGGGGCGCTGGCTCTGCTCCTGCGGCAGGTGGGCGGGAGCCAGGATCTTGCCGGAGAACTCGTCGGGCGAACGCACGTCCACCAAGTTCTTGGCACCGATCGCGGCGATCACCTCGTCGCGGAAGGCGCGGATTGTGCTGTCCGGTGTGGCGGCCTCGTAGGAAGTCGCGGGCCGCGAAACGGTGTCGGTGGACAGCGACCGGCCGTCGAGTTCCCACTTCTTGCGTCCACCGTCGAGCAGCTTCACGTCCTGGTGCCCGTACAGCTTGAAGTACCAGTAGGCGTATGCGGCGAACCAGTTGTTGTTGCCGCCGTACAGGACCACAGTGTCGTCGTTGCCAATGCCCTTATCGGACAGCAGCTTCGAGAACTGCTGCTGGTCGACGAAGTCACGCTTGACCGCATCCTGCAGATCGGTCTTCCAGTCCAGCTTGACGGCGCCCTCGATGTGGCCGACGTCGTACGCGCTGGTGTCCTCGTCCACCTCCACGAACACCGTGTTGGGGGCAGAAAGATTGTCTTGCGCCCATTGGGCGGAGACCAGTACGTCAGAGCGTGCCATATAGAGGATTTCCTTCCGTGTTTTTGGTGGGTTTATTGATGGATTACTGGGCCGACGGTTGTGTACGGCGAAAACGGGTAACGAGGGGGTACAGCTGGCAGCCCAGGCAGATGCCGAAGGCGGCGTTCAGGAACGCGGCAGCGAGAGCGAAGGCAGTCGCGATCACGCCGAGCAGTGTGACACCGGTACCGAATCCGATGGCGCCGATTGCCGCGAAGGTGAAGCCCAGCAGCTGCGCGAACTGCAGCGGCGGGACGGGTTCGCGTTCGGTCACCGGGCTCAGCCGCGGCTGAATAAGTGTTCGGAAGAGCGTTCCGTAGGGCGCGCGATGCGGGCCCAGTAGCGCGCCGATCGCGAACACCACCGCCTGAAGTCCCAAAATCACCGCGGCAGCCGTCGGTGACACGGCGGACACCGCCAGGGTGACGATGAGAATGGTGGTGGTGACCCAGGCGACGAAGCGGGGCCCGCGGACGTCGACCTGCAGGGGGTGGGATGAGCCGCCGGCGTGAAGACCGTCAGGTGTTGGGGCAGTGGTCATGGGTTGTTGTGCTCCTAGGGGTGGCGGATATGGCTACACCTGTTGCGGCACACTCAAAGGTGGCCGCGATTAGCAGCAACAACAGCAGCAGCCCGCGACGCGGCACAGATCGACGGCGCGTCGTTTCGTGAGCATCGGCTCAAGGCGGGCTTGCACGGCGACGAGTTTACCCCGGCTGCGTCAGGCCCTGCAGAGCAGTGCGCAGGTCGGCGGCCTTGGGCACCCCGGAGACTCGATAGGCCTGCCTGCCGGTCGCGTCGAAGATGAAGGTCGTCGGTAGGGAAAGCACCGAGAGCGCCCGAGCAGCGTCGGGGTTGGAGTCGATGTCGACCTCTATATGCGCGACCCCGGGCTCGCCGGCCGATACCTGGTCTACGACTCGGCGGACCGACGCGCACGGACCACACCACACCGCGCTGAAATGCACGATCGTCGGCCCAGTCGCGGACAGTTCGATACCGGGCGGGGCCTGGACCTCGCCTGTTCCGCCGGGTCCTTCGCGCAGCCTGCCGGACCTGCTCTTGATTGCCACCGCGATGAGGCTCGATGCCAGCAGCGCGACCGCTATCGCAATGACTACGGTCACGAGTGGCGACGAACCGCTCGCGTGCAGAGCGGACAATCCTGTCGTCATGACTGCTTGAACGCGTCCAGGGAGATCGTTACTCCCTTGGCGATACCTTCGATGATCACATCTGATCCACGCGCGCCGACCCTTGTTGGTTCGATGGCGAACGGAAGCTTTTGTCGCGGGACCACCTTGGTGAACGCGGCGAACACGGCGCGCTGCTGGTCCTCCGGCACATCGCGATCGGCAGTTCCCGGGCCCGTGACCACGGATGTTGCTACAAGCTGAAGATCTGTCTTGTCCGGGCCGACGACCGAGACGTCGACGGACACGGTCACCTTGTGTTCGAAGTCACCCGTCTTCGGCGTTCCGGTCAACAGCAGACCGGTTCCCGACGATATGCCGGACTCGGTGGTGCCGCCGGTGGCATCGTTCTGTTCCTTCGGCGGCGGTTCGACGGCAAGGTCGTTGATTCCCATGAATCGGCCCAAGTGATTGGAGTCGATGATGATCCGGCTCTCGATCCTGTCCACACGCAATGGAGAGTCCGGACGGATAAGCCAGGAGGACTTGGAGATGTCAATACCGTGCAACGTGCCTTCCAGCGTCGCCTTCCCGGTCTCCGCGTGGTCCACACCGTGCGCCTTGATCTCAACTTCCCTGTACCGGTGTGCGTAGGCCTGCGGGATGAACGGGAAAACCAGAATCGCCACCGACGGATCAGAGCTGAGGTCCGCCTCGGTGCGCAGGGTCCGGGACAGCCGGTATTCCGCGTAGATCGCACATCCGAAATCGGTGGCAGTGGCCGCGATTGCTAGTGCACACACCACCGAGATAATGGCGATCAGGGGCTTGCGCATCTGCACATTCTGGCGCATCACCGCGCGTCCGCCCCTCTGGGCCGGGCTTATCAGCAGGTGGCGCGGTACATTATGGAACACCTGGAGACCGAAGCACCCGGGTGTTGGAGGGCTCGTTGGACCTGTTGTTGTTGACCGCTGACTCAAACCCGGATGCGGTGCTGCCGTCTCTGGCGCTGCTCGCCCATACCGTGCGACCGGTGCCCAGCGAGGTGTCCTCGCTTCTAGAAGCAGGTTCGGCCGACGTGGCCATCGTCGATGCGCGCACCGATCTGGCCTCCGCGCGGGGCCTATGCCGGCTGCTGGGCGCGGCTGGATCCTCGGTTCCAGTGGTGGCCGTGGTTAACGAGGGCAGCCTCGTGGCGGTCAACGTCGACTGGGGTCTGGACGACATCCTGCTGCCCGGAACTGGTCCCGCCGAGATCGACGCACGGCTGCGTCTACTGGTGGGCCGTCGCGCGGGTGCGATCAATGTCGAGAATGCCAGCAAGGTGATACTGGGCGAGCTGGTCATCGACGAGGGCACCTACACCGCACGGCTGCGTGGCCGCCCGCTTGACCTCACCTACAAGGAGTTCGAGCTGCTCAAGTACTTGGCGCAGCACGCCGGCCGGGTATTCACCAGAGCGCAGCTACTCCAAGAGGTTTGGGGATACGACTTCTTTGGCGGCACCCGCACAGTGGATGTTCACGTACGACGCCTGCGCGCAAAGCTCGGCCCCGAGTACGAGGCGCTCATCGGCACGGTGCGCAACGTCGGCTACAAGGCGGTGCGGCCGCCTCGCGCGAAGGGCGAACCCAACGGCGCGGAAAGATCTGGCACCCCGGAACCCGATATCGACGACGACGTGGACGATGACGCCGCCGACGGGGACATCGCCGCTGCACCAGGGACCATCAACGCGGGCTGAATCCCACGACTACCGTGGCGGTATGACCGAATGGGTCCAACTTCTCGATGATCAACGCCAACTACAGATACGCGAGTTGATAGTCGAGGCCACCCGCGCCGACGGTATTGCCCCGGTAGGGGAACAGGTGCTGCGTGAGCTGAGCGGAACCGAGACCAGGCACCTGGTAGCCGAAGATGGGGACGACACGGCGGCGTACCTCAACCTGGTTACGCCCGACGAGAATGCCACGGCGATGGCTGAATTGGTGGTCGCGCCGGGCGCTCGCCGCCGCGGAATCGGTTCGGCCATGGTTCAGCACGCACTCGTCGCGGGCGGTGAGGGCACCCGAATCTGGGCTCATGGCGACCTACCGGCGGCCAGGGCGGTCGCAGCCAAGCTGGGACTGGCCCCATTGCGGCGGCTCCATCAGATGCGACGTACTCTCGCCGATCTGCCTGCCGTTTCGGCCGACCCCACTGTTGTCATCCGGCACTACCTTGGGCCGCAAGATGATTCGGACCTGCTGCGTGTCAACAATGCAGCATTTTCCTGGCATCCGGAACAAGGGGGCTGGACGCGGGACGATCTCGCCGATCGCTTCGCCGAACCCTGGTTTGATCCGCGCGGACTATTTCTCGCGCATGATGCGCAGACCGGTGACCTTCTTGGATTCCATTGGACAAAAAGGCATTTGGACAAGCCTGGAGTCGGTGAGGTGTACGTCGTCGGCGTGGACTCCGCCGCGCAGGGCAGGGGATTGGGCCGCCTACTGACGCTGGTGGGTCTGCATCACCTCTCGGACACCGGCATGGACACCGTGTTGCTGTACGTCGAGTCGGATAACGACGCAGCCCTGCGGACATACGAGCGGCTGGGATTCCGGGTTGCCTTCACCGACGCCGCCTACGGTCGAGCCTGATGGGCGTTTACCTGCGATAACGACCGGACTGTCAAGTCTGTGAGTTCACTTTCCGTTCACCTGCGGAAGGGTGCCCGTCCATCGACTGCCTTTAGTTTCCGGGGTGCGCGTTGTTGATCCATCCCCATCACCCCGATCTTTCCTCACTCATGCGAGAAAGCGAGAGCCGTGAACCTCAAGGCCGTGAACCTTAAAAGCACCGGCACCACGATCTTCGCGGCGGCCGCCGCGATCGCTCTGTCCGCCAGCCTTGCCGCCTGCGGTTCCGACAAGACCACCGGAGCTTCCTCCTCCAGTGCCTCCGGTTCGTCTTCCGCGTCAGGTGACTGCGCGGGCAAGGCCAAGCTGAGCGCCGAGGGCTCTTCGGCTCAGAAGAACGCGTTCGACATCTTCGCCAACGAGTACTCGACCGCTTGCTCCGGAAAGTCGATCAACTACAACCCCACCGGGTCGGGCAAGGGCCGCGACAACTTCATCGCCGGACAGGTCGACATCGGCGGCTCAGATTCGGCACTGTCCGAGGAAGAGGCGGGCAAGGCCAAGGAGCGCTGCGGCGGCAACGAAGCATGGAACCTGCCGGTCGTCTTTGGGCCAATTGCCTTGGCGTACAACGTTCCCGGTGCCGACAAGCTCGTCCTGAACGCCGACGCCGCCGCCAAGATCTTTACCGGCGCCATCACCACCTGGAATGATCCGGCCATTGCCGCGCTCAACCCGGGCGTCACGCTGCCGGACACCAAGGTCACCCCGGTGTACCGCAAGGACAAGTCCGGAACCAGCGAGAACTTCGGCAAGTACCTGACCACCGCTGCCCCCGAGAGCTGGACCAAGGGCAGCAGCGGCACCTGGGAGGGTGGCGCCGGCGAGAGCGCCGAGAAGTCCTCGGGGGTGGCCGAGAAGGTCAAGGCCCTGCCCGGTGCCATCACCTACGTCGAGAAGGGCTACGCCGACGACCTCAAGATGCCGTACGCCCAGATCGACAGTGGCGCCGGTGCCGTGGCACTGACCCCGGAGACCGCCGCAGCCTCGGTCGAGACCGCCAAGTTCGCCGGTGAGGGCAACGACCTCAAGCTGGACCTGGCCTCGATCTACGGGACCAAGACCGCCGGTGCGTACCCGATCGTGCTGGCCACCTACGAGATCGTCTGCTCCAAGGGATACAAGGACGCCGACGTCGCCGCCGCGGTGAAGTCGTTCCTGACGGTCGCGGTGAACCAGGGACAGAAGGGTCTGGCCGATGTTGGCTACGCCCCGCTGCCCGCACAGTTCAAGACCCGCCTCGAGACGGCCATCAAGGCACTGGCTTAGCAGGCGGTTTCGTCCCCGCCCGGGAAGCTATTTGCAACCCGGGCGGGGACGTACCATCAACCACATAGACAGCGAGTTCAATGAGCAGCCAGACCAGCGGGATTGATCCTGTAGGGGTAGCCCATCCGGCCGATCATGACCGAGTCGTACCCGAGGAGACGCAGACCCTGATGATCCCCGAGGCGATGGGCCGCAGAGACCTCGAGCCGGAGGCTAAGCCAACAGGCGTAGTACGGCCCGGAGACCGCATCTTCTCGGGACTCGCGACAGGGTCGGGCGTATTCGTCGTCGCACTGATCGGGCTGGTGGCCGTATTTCTGATCCTGCGCGCCATCCCCGCACTCAACAACGACGACGAGAACTTCTTCCTCTACAACGGCCCATGGCGCACCGATGACACGGCGCACATGCATTTCGGTGTCCTCGATCTGTTCCAGGTCACCGTCTTCGTCTCGGTCTTTGCGCTCCTGCTCGCCATGCCGGTGGCTCTCGGTATCGCGATCTACCTCGCCGAGTACGCGCACGCACGGGTCCGTGGGCCGCTGGCCTACGTCATCGACCTGCTGGCCGCGGTTCCCTCCATCGTGTACGGCCTGTGGGGCATCTACGTGCTGGCGCCGTCGATCGCACCGATTGCCCTGTGGCTCAACAGGAACCTCGGGTTAATACCGTTCTTTGCCGACAGCCCCGTCAACATCGCTGGTGGTGGCAACCTCTTCACCGGTGGCATCGTGCTGGCGGTGATGATCCTGCCGATCATCGCCGCGGTCACCCGTGAGGTGTTCATTCAGACCCCCAAGGGCCAGATCGAGGCCGCGCTCGCGCTGGGCGCCACCAAGTGGGAAGTGGTGCGCACCACCATCATTCCGTTCGGTATGTCCGGATACATCAGCGGCTCGATGCTGGGACTCGGCCGCGCGCTGGGCGAGACCATTGCGCTGATGCTCATCCTGTCCGGCACCTCGGTGGCATTCGGCTGGTCGCTGTTCGACAGCGGGAGCACCTTTGCCACCCATATCGCTTCCAACGCCTCGGAATTCAACAACGAACTGGAAGCCGGCGCCTACATCGCCGCCGGTCTGGTGCTGTTCGTGCTGACATTCGTGGTGAACTCGGCGGCGCGCGCCGTCGTCGGCGGAAAGGGCCGGGCATGACCGCGACACTTGACAGGCCCGTGAAGGAACCCGCCTTCCATCCGCTCTCGGGTAGGCGCAAGGCCACCAACGCGATTGCCACTGTGTTGGTCTCGGCCGCCGTGGTGATTGCCCTGATTCCGCTGGTGTGGGTGCTGTACACGGTGCTCGATCGCGGATTTAGTGCCATCCTCAGTTACGACTGGTGGTTCACATCGCAGAACATGATGACGAACCGGATCGCGGGTGGCGGCGCGTATCACGCCATGGTCGGCACTCTGCTGCAGGGCTTGTTCTGCGCGATCATCTCGGTGCCTATCGGCATCTTCGTGGCGATCTACCTCGTTGAGTACGGCGCTAACTCTCGGCTGGCCAAGCTCACCACTTTCATGGTCGACATCCTGACCGGTGTGCCGTCCATCGTCGCCGCTCTCTTCGTCTATGCCCTGTGGGTTGCCACTCTCGGGCTGCCGCGGTCGGGCCTGGCGGTGTCTTTGGCGTTGGTGCTGTTGATGATTCCGGTAGTGGTGCGCTCCTCGGAGGAGATGCTCAAGATTGTCCCGAACGATCTGCGCGAGGCCTCTCTTGCCCTGGGGGTGCCGAAGTGGAAAACCATTGCGCGCATCGTGCTGCCCACTGCTCTCTCGGGTGTAGTGACCGGTGTGATGCTCGCGCTGGCTCGTGTCATGGGCGAAACCGCGCCGCTGCTGGTGCTCGTCGGCTACAGCAAGCTGATCAACTACGACATGTTCGGCGGGGAGATGGCCTCATTGCCGGGCATGATGCTCGACCAGCGCAGTGGCTCGGTGGTAGGGCTTGCTGAATCCCGTTTGTGGGGCGCCGCCCTCACTCTCATTCTCGTGGTCGCCATTCTCAACGTGGTCGCCAAACTCATTTCGCGCTTCTTCGCGCCGAAAAAGGTCTAGGAAGGTACTCATGGCCAAGCGTCTCGATCTCAAGGACGTCAACATCTTCTACGGCAAGTTTCACGCCGTACAGGAGGTGGCACTTTCCGTTCCGCCTCGTAGTGTGACGGCCTTCATCGGCCCGTCAGGTTGCGGCAAATCGACCGTGTTGCGCACCCTGAATCGGATGCACGAGGTGACACCGGGTGCTCATGTCGAGGGTTCGGTGCTGCTCGACGGTGCAGACATCTACGGTGCCGGGGTGGACCCGGTATCGGTCCGTAAGACCATCGGGATGGTTTTCCAGCGGCCAAACCCGTTCCCCACCATGTCGATTCGCGACAACGTGGTGGCGGGCCTGCGGCTGCAGGGCGTGCGCAGCAAGAAGACCCTCGACGAGGTCGCCGAGCGCTCGCTACAGGGCGCCAACCTGTGGAACGAGGTCAAGGACCGTCTCGACCGCCCGGGTGGCGGACTCTCCGGCGGTCAGCAGCAGCGTCTGTGCATCGCCAGAGCCATTGCGGTGCAGCCGGATGTGCTGCTGATGGACGAGCCGTGCTCTGCCCTGGACCCCATCTCCACGCTGGCTATCGAGGATCTGATCTCCGAGCTCAAGCAGGAGTTCACCATCGTCATCGTCACCCACAACATGCAACAGGCCGCGCGTGTCAGCGATCAGACCGCGTTCTTCAATCTGGAGGCCGCAGGCAAGCCGGGCATGCTGGTGGAGATCGACGACACCGAGAAGATCTTCTCGAACCCCAGCCAGAAGGCCACCGAGGACTACATCTCCGGACGCTTCGGCTGATCCAGGAATAGCTCGGGCCGCGCGGCTGTCTTACTGCCTATGACCAAGGCAGTGCGGTTCGATCAGTACGGCGGAATCGACGTCCTGCAGGTGCGTGATGTCCTGCGCCCAGTACCCGCGTCGGGTGAAGTGCTCGTGCAGCACGCCGGTGCGTGCTGCGGGGATCAACCCGGGTGAGGCGAAGATCCGCACCGGCGTGCTGCACGACAGGTTCCCCGCGACCTTCCCGTCCGGGCAGGGCAGCGATCTGGCGGGTGTGGTCGTTGAGACCGGCTCCGGAACCGGTGGGTTCGCCGTGGGTGACGAGGTGTTCGGCTTCACCAACAGCCGAGCCAGTCATGCCGAGCTCGTTGCGGTACCCGTCACACAGTTGGTGGCCAAGCCGGTCGGGCTGTCATGGGAGGTCGCGGGTGGCCTCTTCGTTGCCGGTAGCACTGCGTATGCGGCCGTCGGTTCAGTAGGTCTGAAGCCCGGGGATGTGGTTGTCGTCGCCGGTGCGTCCGGGGGAGTGGGCGCGATCGCGGTTCAGCTTGCCCGGCTGGCCGGTGCCACGGTCCTGGGTATCGCTGGAGCAGGAAACGATGAGTGGCTCATCGGGCATGGTGTGATCCCGGTGAACTACGGTGACGGGCTCGCTGACCGGTTGCGGGCGGCGGCCCCCGGCGGGCGGCTCGACGCCTTCCTGGACTTCTTCGGCGGAGGCTATGTCGAATTCGCGCTCACCGAACTCGATATCGCCTTGGAACGCATCGACACCATCATCGATTTCGCGGCAATTGAGCGGTTCGGGGTGCAGAGCATTGGCAACGAGGAAGGGGCAACGGCGAGCGTCATCGCCGAACTTGCTGCCCTTATCGTCGAGGGAAAATTGGAAGTGCCTGTGGCGGAGGTGTTTCCGCTAAGCCAAGTACGCCAGGCCTTTGGGTTGCTCGAACTGCAGCACACCCGCGGGAAGATCGTGCTGGTGCCCTGACTACTCGTCAGATGGCGGTCAGGTGGTCTTGGCCGTGGCCTTCTGACGGCAGGCTTCCGGTGACCTGGAAGATGACCCGGCGGGCGACTTCGACGGCATGATCGGCGAACCGCTCGTAGAACCTGCCCAGTAGTGTCACGTCGACGGCGGCAGCCACCCCGTGCTTCCACTCCCGGTCCATCAGCACGGTGAACAGATGCCGGTGCAAATCATCCATCGCATCGTCTTCTTCGTTGATGCGAGCGGCCTTCTCCGGGTCGCGGGTCAACAGCACTTCTTGTGCGCTATTGCCCAAATCGACTGCAACACGGCCCATCTCGGCGAAGTATCCGTTGACCTCCTCCGGCAGGGCGTGTTGCGGATGGCGGCGACGGGCGATCTTGGCGACGTGCAGGGCGAGCGCGCCCATGCGGTCCACGTCTGCGACGATCTGGATGCTGCTGACCACTCCGCGTAGGTCGCCTGCCACCGGGGCCTGCAGGGCCAAGATGGCGAAGGCGTTTTCCTCGGCGGCGGCGCTCATCGCCGTGATCTGCTCGTGGTCGGAAATTACCTGCTCGGCAAGGACGAGGTCGGCCTGCAGCAATGCGCGAGTGGCTCGCTCCATCGCGGCACCGGCCAGCCCGCACATCTCACCCAGCTGTGCCGATAGCGATGACAGCTGCTCTTGAAACGCGGTACGCATGGATCAAGACTACGGACCTGGTGCCGTCGAGTCATGGCCCTGGTGTGAACGGCGAATGAATGCCACCAGGAATTCCGTGGACAAAAATGCAATCGATGTCCAAATTGACTGACTATTCGCAGGTAGCGTCGCCGGCGTTGACGACCGTCAGGTCCATCGGAAGCTCGGCGGGAGCCATCGCGCCCGAGGAGAGCTGTAACTGCACGGTCGATCCGGCGGTCGGCGGAGCCTGCAAAATCGCTGTGGAGTTGTAGTCGCTGCCGAGTACTACGCGCACGGTGGATTGAGCGCCGGTGATCCGCTGGAGCTTGGCGCCACCGAATGCGGCGGCAACGGTCGCTGCCTGCTGTTCGTGCCCCGGCGAGAAGAAGACCGTGGTGTTGGGCAGGGCGGAGGGATAGTCATCGGTGGTGGTGATGCTGAATCCGTAGTGGGTCAGCTGGCTGGCCGCTGCTGCCGCGAGTCCGGTCTGGCCCGTGCTGTTGGACACGTGCACGTTGATCTCGCTGGGCTCGGTGGTCACCAGGTCTGCCGGCTCAGTCGGTGTGGCAGCGGCAGTCGGTGCAGCCGTGGATGTTTCGCCGAGCCCGGTCGCGGCTCCGTGCTCGGCGGACGCCAACGTGGTGTCTTGCGTGGTGGTGCCGGGCATCGGGACGCGGGTGCCGTCGGCCTGCAGCTCGCCGGGCAACGGATCGTCATTGATGATGGCGTCGAAGATCTTTCGGATATCCGTGGTGCGCGGGGTCTCATTACCCTCGGAGTCGGTGCCGTCGGTCGGCACTGTAAGGAAAGTGATCCGGCCGGCCTTCACGTCCTGGAGCGACTGACCAAGGTCCACAAGGTCTTTCGTCCTGATGTTGTCGACGTACGAGTCGTCGATGAAGGTGTTCACGACGTTGTTGAGCTTGCTCAACGAGAAGAAGGTGTTGTGCGAGATCATTGAACGCAGCAGGGAGGACAGGAACAGCTGCTGCCGCTTGATGCGTCCGTAGTCGCCGTTGTACTCGGTGGTGACCTGCCTGGCGCGCACGTATTGCAGGGCTGTGTGCCCGTCAATTGTTTGGCGCCCAGCGTTTTCCAGTACGGTGCCCAGCTCGTAGTCCTCGATCGGCGTGGGGGTGCACACCTCGACCCCGCCGAGCGCGTCGACCATCTTGGAGAAGCCGGCGAAGTCCACCCCGAGGAAGCGGTTGATGTTCAATCCCGACATCTTCTGGATGACCTTGACCAGGCACTTGGGTCCGCCGAATGCGAACGCCGAGTTGAGTTTGGTTTCGGTGTACGCCTTGTCGGGTCCGTAGGACCGGGTGTCCTCGTTCCAGACCTCACAGAGCGTCGGCTGGATCGCTAGGTCGCGCGGGAAGGACACGACCGCGACGCGCTTACGGTTGGCCGGGATGTTGACCAGCATGATGGTGTCCGAGCGTGTGCCTTCGGCATCGGAGGTGTCGCCGGCGCCCATCGCGCTGTTCGCCCCTGAGCGAGTGTCGACGCCGATGATAAGGAAGTTCTCGTCGCCGTACTGGGCGTTGGCATCCCGGATATCGCGGGAGTTCGGGTCCAGCGCCTCGACGCGATTGAGCGCGTTGTTCTTGACGTTGCTCCACTGCCACGCTCCGCCGGTCAGGGCGAGCGAGCACACCGCGACGAGGGCGGCAAACGAGCGTCCGACGTAGATGGGCCGTCGCGAACGCTGGGGCTTCTGTTCCTGGACAACGGCTTCCGGATTTCCTATCCGGATCGGGATGGCGCGGGTGTCGATTGCATCATCCAGATTCGATGCTCGTACGCGACGCGCGGCGGCCTTGTCGTAGAGGGGGGCGTCGTCCGGGTAGTCGACATACTCGTCGGCTCGCTCATCGGCATGGTGATCGAGATCGGGTGCGTTCTGGTGCACCTGGGGGATGACGTCGGTGTGGCTTTCGTCGGCAATGTGCGGCGGCGCGGGCCGGACGGCTTCCTCTGGCTCTTCGGCCTCAGTGCGGGCGTGCCGGCGTGACCGGCGGCCGCCGCCGGCACCCTCGCGGGCCAGCAGATCGGCCACCGAGAGTGAGTGTGAGCCGGTTTCGTGTGCCGATGACACCGGTGGTTCCGGTGCCCTGGTGGGCGCCGGTCTGGCCGGTCTCGGCGTGGGTCGCGGTGCTGCGGCCTCGGGCGCCGCGTGGTGAGTCTCGCGCGCCGCCTGTTCGGTCTCGAACCTTCGGCTCCACTCGTCGTCGGTGGGATCGGGCAGTGAATGGTTCAGAGCCGGTGGCGGTGTCCACGGTGTGTTGGATGCGGCCGATGACACCTCGATGTCAGGATGACTGCCAACGGGCTCGATTGCGCGTTCCCATGGGGCCGCGCCATACGGGCGCGGTTGGGCAGGAGTGGCGTGGGGGCCATCACCCATGTTCAACCTCGCTCAGACGTCTGGACAGTTGCAAGTACACGGCACACCGGCAGCACATAGCGCCGTGCCGACGGCACGGTCGTCGTCACATGCTACTGAGCATTGCCGCAGATCACCATGCCCAGTGACCTAGATGTGACCCCACCTCACCCACCAGAGTGCATGACATCGGCGGCCAAGGGAACCGTGCAATCTTCTGGGTCATTGAGCCAGCCTTCCGGCAGCGACACCTTCCCCGGTGACCCCTGACGCCCCCGCGGCCCGTTTCCGCCGTCTGGGAAGGGCGCCGTGGGGTCGAGCTGATTGAGCAGGGTGTCCAGCTCGGCGAGGGTGCTGACGAGTGCGAGCGCCCGCCGGATATCTCCGCCGGCCGGGAAGCCGTGCAGATACCAGGCGATGTGCTTGCGCATATCGCGCAACGCCTTGTCCTCGCCAAAATGATTGACGAGCAACACAGCGTGACGTCGCATGATGTCTGTTACCTGCCCGAGATTTGGGGGCACTGGAATCGTCTGACCGTTGAAAACGGCACTCAGTTCCGTGAAAAGCCACGGGCGCCCGAGGCATCCGCGGCCGATGACTACGCCGTCGCATCCCGTCTGTTCCATCATCGCGACCGCGTCGGCGGCGTCGAAGATATCGCCGTTCCCGAGGACGGGGATGGTCGTCACGTGGTTCTTGAGCGCTGCGATCTGACGCCAGTCCGCGGTGCCCGAGTAGCGCTGTGAGGCGGTGCGGGCGTGCAGCGCGACGGCCGCAGCTCCCTCCGACTCTGCGATGGCACCCGCATCCAGATGGGTGTGGTGGTCGTCGTCGATGCCGACGCGGAATTTAACCGTGACCGGTATGTCGGTGCCTTCGGTGGCCCGCACGGCGGCCGCGACGATCTGCCCGAACAGCCGCCTCTTATATGGAAGGGCGGCGCCTCCACCGTTTCGGGTGACCTTGGGTACCGGGCATCCGAAGTTCATGTCGATGTGGTCGGCAAGGTTCTCGTCGACGATCATCTTGGCGGCACGGTAGGTCGTTTCCGGGTCGACCGAGTACAGCTGCAGCGACCGCGGCGATTCTTCGGGGGAGAAGCTCGTCATGTGGAGCGTGGCGGGGTTCCGTTCGGCGAGCGCTCGCGCGGTGACCATCTCGCAGACGTACAGCCCGCTGACGGTGCCCGTGGTGGCCAGCTCCAGCTCCCGGCACAGTGTCCGGAATGCCACGTTGGTGACACCGGCCATCGGGGCCAGCACCACCGGGCTCGGCAATGCCAAAGACCCGATCCGCAGCTCACGGGATCGGGCCTTCGGTTGAAGCGTGCTGGTCACTGTTAGACGCTGACCGCTTCCTGGGAGGCCTTGGCCGCCTTGGCGGCGTTGCGCTCGGCGCGCTTGGCCTGACGCTCGAGGTACTTGGCCTTTACTTCCTCGAAGTCGGAGGAGGTCTTCCTGAGATCGTTGACGATGCGGTCCAGGTCTTCGCGCAGGACTTCACCCTCGCCGCTGAGGTCGGTGCGTTCGAAGATGCGCCATTTGCGCAGCACCGGCAGTACGACCTCGTCGAGGTGCGACTGCGGGTCGTAGACGCCGCCGGTGGCGATGGTGACGGCGCTCCGGCGGAATCCCGGAATGGTGTAGCCGGGCATCTTGAAGTTATCGAGCACCCGGTGGACGGCCTTCACGGCCTGGTTCGGCGACACTTCGAGGGCGGCCTCGACCATGTTCCGGTAGAAGATCATGTGCAGGTTCTCATCGGTGGAGATGCGCTTGAGCAGCTCGTCGGCGATCGACTCGTTGCAGGCCTTGCCGGTATTGCGGTGCGAGACGCGGGTGGCCAGCTCCTGGAAAGTCACATAGACGACCGAATCGAGGAGGCTGTGGGCGAAAATCTCCTCCCCGCCCTGCCGGTTCTGGCCGGGGGAGAAGCCGCGGGTCATCTGCTCGACGCGGAGCTTCTCGAGCTCCACGGGGTCCACTGACCGGGTCACGACCAGGTAGTCACGGATGGCGATGCCGTGGCGGTTCTCCTCGGCGGTCCACCGGTTCACCCAGGTACCCCACGGCCCGTCCATGGTGAAGTTCATGGCGATCTCGCGGTGGTACGAGGGCAGATTGTCCTCGGTGAGCAGATTGGTGATCATCGCGACCCGGGCCACCTCGGAGAGCTTCGACTGCTCCGGGTCCCAGTCCTGCCCGCCGAGTGTCCTGTAGTTCTTGCCATCGGACCACGGGATGTAGTCGTGCGGGTTCCAGTCTTTGGTGACACCGAGGTGGCGGTTGACATTCTCCTCGACCACGGGCTCGAGCTCGTGCATGAGCTCAAGGTCGGTGAATTGCTTCTGCATGCACATTCCTTGAGTTTTTGACAGATTTATCTGTATCCGACGGTTGCAGTCAATATATCTGTAAACGGCGGTTGCACACAAGTGGACGGATTGCGCCCCATGTTCGCTCCTCCGCATGCGTTCCGACGTGCGGATAGTTACATTTCTCGCTCGGCCTGCAAGGCCATTACACCGGCAGTATGCTTGCTCACAACCCAAGGTGGAGGTGTAACCAGTGAAGTCGGTAGTCAAGGCGACAGCGGTCGCCGTTGCGGGCGCAGGTTTCTCATTGGCGGCAGCCGCAATGGCCCACGCGGGTGGCCCCAGTGACACCACCGGACAGTTCTATGCCGATGCGTCGTCGACGCTCAAGGGTGAAGGCTATTCGGTTGTCGTGGCAGGTCGTTCCGGTGACCAGGTAGGTCTGGACAATTGTCTTGTCTCCCACCAGGAAGCGTTTACCGTCAAAAAGGGGCAGGACGACCGCGGCAAGATGGTCCATGTGACCCTGCGCTGCTACAAGGCCGAGGTCGCGGCCGCTAAGAAGGCTGCTGAGGAGAAGGCGAAGTCCGCGTCGACGTAACCGTTGTCGGTGTCGTTGACGTAGCGCCCTGCAGCATGATCTGAACGCAGTAGTCCACGAACCGCTGCCGCTCCACTCTCAGGTCCTCGTTCAGATATGCCCTGAAAAGGCTTGTCAGCGCACCCACCAGGCTGGTCGCGACGAGCTGTTGCTGCACCTCGTCGGTGAGGTCGGTGCTGAGCTTTCCCTGTAGCAGCGCAACGAATCGCGGCAGCCAGTCGTAGCCGGACTCGGAGAGAGTCGGCTCAAACGTCGGCGCTATCAGCAGGACTCGACCCATGGTGGGTTCGTCCACCATGAGCCGTACGAAGGCGTCGACACCTTCATATGCCGATCGCGCGCCGCTGAGGGCCTCGATCGCCCGAAAGCCCACATGGTCGTACACGGCCCGGACGAATGTGTCGCGGTCGGAGAAATTCTCGTAGAAGTACCGCTCGGTCATGCCCGCGGATCGACACACCGCACGGACGGTGACCGCTGGTCGGGGGCTGAGCCCCAGGAGCCGCACGCCGGCCGCCATGAGCTCGCGACGCCGCTCATCGGCGCGCTCTGCCGGTGAGACACCCGCCCAGCTGCGTCGCTGCGCTTGACCGTTCGCCACGGGCCTCCTAATCTGGTGTTGAAACTGACAACCTTGATTGTCAGTATACGTCGAACTGCAACGGAGCGTTCCGAATGGTCAACGATATGTCCGAGCTCGCCGCGACGGAACCCACCGTGGATTCCGACGCCTTCACGACGGGTTGCCCGGTGAGCCATGGAGCTGGTCCGGCGATGCCTGTGCCGTTGGGGCCGGAGTCTTTGACATGGAAGTACTTCGGCGATTGGCGCGGTGTGCTGCAGGGCCCGTATGCCGGGTCCATGCAGAACATGCATCCTCAGTTGGGTGCCGCGGTGGAGGAGCATTCCTTGTTCTTCCGGGAACGCTGGCAGCGGCTTCTGCGCTCGTTGTACCCGATTGGCGGCGTGGTATTCGACGGGGACAGGGCTCTCCGGACGGGTGCCGAGGTGCGTGACTATCACATCGGTATCAAAGGTGTCGATAGCCAAGGGCGGCGGTACAGCGCGCTCAATCCCGATGTCTTTTACTGGGCACATGCCACCTTCTTTATGGGGACGATCGTCGTGGCGGACTGGCTCAGCGGTGGAATCGGTGAGGTCGAGAAGCGTCAGCTGTTCGACGAGCATGTGCAGTGGTATCGCATGTACGGCATGAGCATGCGGCCCGTGCCGGGCAGCTGGGAGGAGTTCCAGGAGTACTGGGACCACATGTGCACCAACGTGTTAGAGGACAACAAGGCAACACGCGACGTGCTCGACCTCTCCACTCTGGCAGTGCCGCCGTTCGCGCAGTGGATTCCTGAAGGTCTTTGGCGGTTCCAAAGGCGTTTAGTGGCACCGCTATTCGTGTGGCTGACCGTTGGGTTGTACCACCCGGCGGTGCGAGAACGGTTCGGGTACACGTGGTCTGCGCGTGATGAGTGGTTGCACCGCGCGTTCGGTCAGGCTGTCAATCTGCTGTTCAAGTTTGTCCCCGAACGTAAGCGGCGCCACCCGCGGGCCCGGGCCGGATGGGACCGTGCCACTGGCAGGATTCCTGCCGACGCCCCGCTGGTGCAGACTCCTGACCGCAATCTGCCGCCGATGGATACCTGGGGCAGCCCGATGCACTACAACCCGAAGGTGTCCTGAACCCGAACGTTTTTGGTGCTTGACGTCACCACATCGCGCCTCCTACTGTCGACATATAACTGAATCGCAATTCAGTTTCTGAAAATGGCTACGACGGAGTGGGTAATGGCCGATGGCGAGGTCGATTCTCTGACGGCAGGGTGTCCTGTCTCGCACGGTTCGGACCGATCGGTGGTCACGCCGCTCGGCCCGGAGTCGTTGACCTGGAAACTCACCGCGGACTGGTCCGGGATGTTGATGGGCTCGTACGCCACCGCGATGCAGAACATGCACCCGAAACTTGGTGCCGCCGTCGAGGAGCACTCCACCTTTCTGCGTGAGCGGTGGGAGCGGCTACTGCGGTCGCTGTATCCGATCACCGGCGTGGTCTTCGACGGGCATCGCGCGCCGGTGACCGGCGCTGAGGTGCGCGGCTATCACATCGGTATCAAAGGTGTTGATAGCCAAGGGCGCCGCTACAGCGCACTCGACCCCGATGTCTTCTATTGGGCGCACGCGACCTTCTTCAAAGCGTTGTTGCTGTCGGTGGAGCGGTTCGGCGGAGGTCTCACCGAGGCCGAGAAGCGCCAGCTCTTTGACGAGCACATCGTCTGGTATCAGATGTACGGCATGAGTATGCGGCCGGTGCCCAAGACCTGGGAGGAATTTCAGGAGTACTGGGACCACATGTGCACCAACGTCTTAGAAGACAACAAGGCAACGCGTGATCTGCTGGACTTCGCCCTGTTGCCGAAACCGCCGTTCCTGCCGTTGGTTCCGAACTGGATGTGGGGGTTAGCGCTTCCGGTCTTCACGCGGTTCTCCACGTGGGTGATGGTGGGTATGTTCGATGAGCCGGTGCGAAAACGCTTGGGGTACAACTGGACCGACCGTGACGAGCGGCGCCTTGAGTGGCTGGGCCGGGTAAACCACGCGGTCTTCCGGCTCGTGCCCTTTCGGTGGCGTAAGCACCCACGCGCGCGAGCGGGGTGGGACCGGGCGACCGGGCGGATGCCTGCCGACGCGCCATTGCCGCAGACTTCGGCTCGCTACCTACCGCCGGTGACGCTGCGCGACAGCCCCCATCACTACAGCCCGAAGGTGTCCTAGCTTTCATGCCGGGCCGGATGCCCATGCGCGCAGTTTGTTTTTCGCCGGTGACAACCTGTCCAAGGTGCGTAGATTGCTGCTCATGGCAGGAAGTTGGGGCTCTGTCCTAACCGGGCTTGTTCCGCTCGGGCTGGTTATCGCGCTCTCACCGATCACGGTCATCCCGGCGGTGCTGGTCTTGCAGGCGCCGCGGCCGCGGCCAAGCGGTCTTGCCTTCCTCGCCGGCTGGCTGTTGGGCCTGGCCGCACTCACGGCGCTTTGTGTGGCGGCCACCGGCCTACTAGGCGGGCTACACCGGTCGGTGCCGAACTGGGCCTCTTGGGTGCGCGTGGTCCTCGGATCGGCGCTTATCCTGTTCGGTGTTTTCCGGTGGCTGACCCGGCATCGTCATACCGAGTCGCCCGGCTGGATGCGATCGTTTTCCACGATCGGCCCGGCGCGGGCGGCGATAACGGGGACGGCTTTGGTGGTGGTACGTCCCGATGTCCTGTTCATTTCCGTTCCTGCGGGATTGGCGATCGGCGCCAGCGGGCTTGGTGTCGCAGATCGCTGGACGGCCGCGGCGTTCTTCGTCGCTCTCGCCGCATCGACAGTGGCCGTCCCGATACTGGCTTATGCGGCCGCGGGGCACCGCCTCGACGACACAATGGGTCGGCTCAAGGATTGGATGGAGAAGAACAACGCGGCATTGATGGCGGCAATCCTGGTCGTGATCGGTGTGATGGTGCTGTACAACGGAATTCACGCTTTGAAGTGAGAAGTTCTGCTAGCCGTGCACCGGCAGCGGCTCGATACCGACGAGCTCGCAGCTCTTGGCATACAGGTCATCTTGCGCCGCTTGATTTCTCGTGTAGCGCCGTACCGGGCTTGGCTTTTGCGCGGAGAGGTAGTCCCCATTGCGCCCGCGGTGCTCCTCGGCCACCGCCATGTCGGTGATCAGCTGACTGGGCCGCTCCGGTGTGATCAGCGCCAGCATCACCAGCGGCCGGATGGGCTGCGGTATCTCACGCCAGATGTCGGATCTGACGTTGCCGGGGTGTAGCGCGTTCGAGGTGACCCCATCGGGGAGGCGGCGGGCAAGCGCATTGCTGAACATGAGATTGCCCATCTTCGACTGCGCATAGGCAGAGAAGGTGAAGTAGAAACGCCTTCCGCGCCAGGTTTTTTCGTTGATCCTGCCTACGCTGTGAGCGACGGAGGCCAGGTGTATGACGCGGGCATCGCCGGTTCGCGCGGCCTGCAGCTGCGGAAGCAGCAGGTGCGTCAGCAGGAAGGGGCCCAGATAGTTGGCCCCCCACTGCAGCTCGAATCCGTCCTCGGTTCTGGACTGGCGCATCGGTGAGGCGCCGGCATTGTTGATCAACACGTCGACCTGGGGGTGCTGTGCGGCCAGCTCACCGGAGAAACGGTGGATGTGCTCGAAAGAGGACAGATCCAGCGACATGATGTCGACCTTGGCGCCGGGCGTTGCGGCCAGGATTTGATCGCGCGCTGCCCCGGCCTTCTGCTGATTGCGGCAGGCCATGACGATGGTGTGCCCATCGGTGGCCAGCCGCTGCGCCGTGGCCAGGCCGATTCCGGCGTTCGCGCCGGTGATGACAATCGTCTTGGGCATGCTGATCTCCTCGTCGAGACGTCCGGAACAGGGGGAAGTCTCACACGGTGGTGGCCGGGTGTCGACCGGAGGTCTGCCAGATAAGCCGCAGGGCTCTCATTGCGAACAGTAGGGCGATGGCGGTGAGGACCACGCGGACGAGGTTGAGTATGTTCCATTGCAGCGCGAGCTGATGTAGCTCACTGGGGGTTTCGCCCAGAGCGCCGAAGAAGAGCGTTGTATTGAGTTTGACGATGACGTAGACGGACAGGACCACGGCTGCGATCTCGGCGAGGCAGGCCAGGAACAGTGAGAGTTTCTCGGGGGCTCTGCGAGGGGTGCGCACGAACCACACGATCAGGGTAATGGCGGCGATCTGGGTGAGCGGGATGTAGTAGTACACCGGATTTGTCACCTCGGTGAACTGCTGAAAGGCCTTCAGCTGCTCCTTGGTGTCGCCGGCGATATTCGGTCCGATCACGATGGCCTCGTACAGGTTTCCGAAGAACCACATCGCGATCCCGAACACGGTGAAGTACATCAGCAATCGACGGCCCATCGGCACATACTCCCAAGATCGGGGCCCGATACGGCCAAAAGTCGTCGAAATATGGCCAGCAGCGGCCTTTCGGCGTAGCGCTGGGACCGATACGGTCTGCGCGTGACCAAGGTATTGCTGTCTATCCACGTGCTGGCCGTGATTCTCGCGGTAGGTCCAATCGCCGTGGCGGCCAGTATGTTTCCGGCGTTTGCACGTCGGGCGGCCACCGCGCCGGAGGTTGGTGGAGAGTTGGGCAGCCTGCGCACATTGCATCGGGTCTGCCGGGTGTACGCGGTGGTGGGCATCGCGATTCCGATGTTCGGCCTACCGCTCGCCGATCTCATGGGGGTGTTGGGTAGTCCCTGGCTGATCGCATCGCTGGTGCTCACGGGTCTGGCAGCGGCGGCGTTGGTGTTCGTGGTGCTGCCGCGGCAGCAGCGGGTATTGGTCAAGTTGGGTGATGGGGAATCGCTCGAAACCCAGGTGTTCTCGCGCCTGGCGATGTTTACGGGCATCTTCAACTTGCTGTGGGCCGTCGTCACCGTGCTGATGATTGTGCGGCCGGGGTCCAGCACCGGAGCCTAGACGGCGGAAAACCGCTAGCGCCCACGGCCGGTGGTCCTGTGGAATCGTTGGGTGAACACCGTGACCATCGCCCCGACCAGCAGCCGGTGGCTTCCCCTTCAGTTCGCGGCCTTGGCTCTGGTGTGGGGTGCGAGCTTCCTGTTCATCAAGATCGGTCTGCAAGGGTTGTCGGCGCTGCAGGTAGCGGCCGCACGCCTTGATTTCGGTGCCCTCACTCTCGTTTCCCTGGTTCTGCTGCTGCGAGTTCCCCTGCCGCGCCAGGCCAAGGTGTGGGGGCATATCGCCGTCGTCTCGCTGACGCTGTGCGTCATCCCGTTCGTGCTGTATCCGTGGGCCGAGCAGACCATCGACTCTGGGCTGGCGAGTATCTATAACGCGGCAACCCCGTTGATGACCACTCTGGTGACACTGGCCGCCTTGCGCGCCGAGCGGCCCGGCAGGATGCAGCTGCTCGGATTGGCTCTCGGGTTCCTGGGTGTGTGCGTGGTGCTGGCTCCTTGGCAATTGATCGGTCATGGGGGCCCGGTGCTCGCTCAGTTCGCTTGTTTGGGGGCGACTTTCAGCTACGGAATCGGTTTCGTCTATATGCGCAAGTACGTCACGCCGCTGGGCCTACCCGCGCTGATGGTCGCCGGAATCCAGGTGGGTGTGGGGGCGGTGCTGATGACCGTCGTGGTAGCGCTCGCCGACCACCACCGGATGGACGCGACTCCCGTGGTGGTGCTGAGCATGCTGGCACTTGGGGTGCTGGGGACGGGATTGGCCTATGTCTGGAATACCCGCATCATCAATGGATGGGGCGCCACCGCAGCGTCCTCGGTCACCTACCTGACCCCGGTAATCGGGGTGTTGCTGGGCGCGTTGCTGTTAGGCGAGCGCATCGGCTGGCACGAACCACTGGGCGGGGCGATTGTGATCGCCGGAATTGTGCTGAGCCGCAAGGGCAGTCGCTGACACGAGGTCATCTGGGACGGTGTCGCATGCGCCAACGCAATGGAGGCTCGCCAAATCGGCGCTGGAACGCCCGGCTGAAGGCGGCGTCGGAGGTGTAACCGACGGCTCTGCCGACCTGGCTTACCGCCTCGGTGTTGAAGCGCAGGAGATGCGCCGCCCGATCGAGCCGTCGCTCGGTGATGTAACTGGCGGGCGGCTGTCCCAGCAGCGCAGTGAACCGCTGTGTGAAGGCCGAGCGTGACTGCTGCGCGTGCTTGGCGAGCTCTGCGATGGACCAGGGGTTCTCGAGATTTTTGTGTATCGCGGTGAGCACGGGGGCCAAGCGCGGGTCCATGGCCGCGGTGAGCCAGCCGGGTTCGGCGCGATCGGATGTCGACCACTCCCGCAGCGCATGGATGAACAGGAGGTCCAGGATCCGTGACAGCATCACCCATGAGCCAGGGCTGGGTGTGACGACCTCGGCCAGTACGAGCTGAAGAGACAGCGATAGCCATTCATGGCCGGGCTGATCGGTCCGAACGACGATGGCCGGCGGCAGGACCGACAGGAGCGGGTCGGCGGCTGTCTTTTCCGCGGTGAACCGCCCACTGACCCAACGGGTTGCGGTCTGGGTGTCCCGCACGCTGACGTGCCCGTCCCTCGCGGACAGGCTTCGTACACAGCTGGGCTCGCCCTTGGCAAGGCGGTGTGCGGTACCGCGCGCGAGGAGCACCATGTCTCCGGCTCCGAGGGTGTGCTCGAGATCTCCGTCGATATACACGCGGAGCCCGGGGGTCTCTGCGATGTGGAGTACGCGATCGCTTGAAGAGAGGGCGATATCGAACGGCGGCTCGGAAGAGCAACGCATCACGGCTTCGCCTCTCAACCCGATGGCGGATAGGACGCCGGAGAACGCGTCGATATCTGGCGAGTCTGAGAACCAGCTGTGCGATTCTGGCCGATCGGCAAAATATTCAGGATGATCGGTCATACCACTTGCTCCATAGTCCAAATATGTTGGTGGAGACCCGGTAAGTCAACAGTGCCGTCCACGGCGGGCGTGCCGGGGTTGAGGTAGGCCAACATCGAATGAGAGGCAGATATGTCCAGCAAACCGGCCATCGTCCTGGTCCACGGATTCTGGGGTGGCGCCGCGCATTGGGGGAACGTGATCGTCGAGCTGCATAAGCGTGGCTACGGGGAGCTTTATGCGGTCGAGAACCCGTTGACGTCACTGGCTGATGACGCTGCCCGCACGCGGCAGATGGTGGAGCAGATCGACGGGCCTGTGCTCCTTGTCGGGCACTCGTACGGCGGTGCGGTGATCACCGAGGCCGGCGACCTCCCGAACGTGGTAGGCCTGGTCTATGTAGCGGCATTCGCCCCCGATGCGGGTGAGAGCCCCGGTCAGCTGACCGAGCAGCTGCCCCCGGCCGCGGCGGCCAATCTGGCCCCCGACAGCGATGGCTACCTGTGGATCAAGCAGGACAAGTTCCGCGAGAGCTTCGCCCAGGATCTGCCCGAGGATGCGGCGCTCGTCATGGCCGTCACTCAGAAGGCGCCGCTGGCATCGACTTTCGGTGATGCCATTACCGCACCCGCGTGGAAGGTCAAGCCGTCCTGGTATCAGGTATCCACACAAGACCACATGATCAACCCCGAGAACGAACGACGGATGGCGCAGCGGATAAACCCCCGCAAGATCATCGAGCTGGATGCCAGCCACGCTTCTCTGGCGTCCCAACCCGTTGCCATCGCCGATCTCATTTCCGAGGCGGCTGAGGAAGTCGCCGGCTAGTAGCCATTAGGCGGGTGGGGCATCGGCAGCTGCTGCTGGTGCCCCACTTGCGAGGCCGTCGCGGGCTAGGTGGCCGAGTCTCCGGTAACGGCATCATCGGCAAGATCTTCGAGCTCCTTGCCCTTGGTTTCGGGGCCGAGGAGATACCCGATTATCGTCAAGATCCAGAGCCCGCTGAGCGCCAGATAGGGAGTCTGAACTCCGTAATGCGTTATGGCCCAGCCCACTACCGCTGGCGCAGCGATCGAGACAACGCGGCCGCCGCCGACCGCGATACCGAAGCCGGTCCCGCGCAACACGGTAGGGAACAGCTCGGCGACATACGTATCGCCGACACCCCAGAGCCAGCCGAGCGTTGCGATCGAGATGGCGCCGAACACCAGATACTCCGGAAGAGAGTCCGCGGTGGCTCCTAGTGCGGTAGAGGCAATTTCGATGACGGCGGCGAGAATGGCCGAGGGGCGCCGCCCGATCCAGTCAGCCAGCGCGGTGCCGATGAACACGAACACGGCTTGCAGCAGGAAGAAGACCAGGGCATAGCGGATCGCGTCGATCGAGGTGGCGTGGAACTTCTTGACGATGTAGGTGGTCAGGAAGAGCGTCATGCCCCAGTAGCCGACCGCGTTGGCGGTGTAGACGAGCCAGCCGACGATGAGGCGCCGCCGCACGCCGGGAAGATGCCGCAGCTTGGGCTTGGCGGCACCGCGTTCGACTTTGGCCTGTGTGTTTACGTAGCGGTGCGATTCTTTGATGCCTTGCCGGACAAGGAAAAGCACGACCGCGGGGATGATCGCGACGACAAATGCCGCCTGCCAACCGAAACGCGGAACCAATACCAGGGCAACTCCGGCGGCCAGGACGTAGCCCAGCGAGAAGAGCGAGAAGATCACGCCCCCAACGCCTATGGCGCGGGTCTTGGCAGGCCACACCTCGGCCGTGTAGGGCGCACCGACCGCGAGTTCGCCGGCGCCGCCGATGCCCGTCAGGAATCGCAACCCCGTGAAGGCCGCGATATTCGTGGTGAGACCGGCGAGTGCAGTCGTGATGCCGTACAACAGGATTGAGGCCCCGAGTGTCGTCTTGCGCCCCCACCGATCGGCGGCGAGGCCGAATCCGATGGTGCCGATGGTGTATCCGAACAGGAAAATCGATCCGATGTATCCGGCTTGGGCCTCGGTGATGTGCAGGGTCTTCTTGATCTCGGGCAGCACCAGGCCGTAGATGTTCACCGCATACGAGTCGAAGCCGTAGCCCAGTCCCGCCGTTACGGCGACGAAGAACGCCTGCCTGAACGTCACGGGGCGGGATTGGGGCGCTGGTGTCTGGGTGGTGTCCTCGGCCGTCGACGTCATTTTCGGAACGGTATGAGGCGGGCGAGGGCCTGATAAGGCTCCTGCTCCCTCTGATCGCAATCGGGCGACGCTGGTGCCCCCACCAGGGCTCGAACCTGGGACCTGCGGATTAAAAGTCCGTAGCTCTACCAACTGAGCTATAGGGGCGTGCCGAGACAGAATACTGGTTGCGCTGGTGGGCAAGCACCGAGGTAATCCGGTTTGGGATCTGGGGAGGTTGTGCCCTAAGCTGGGCGAGCTCCCAACGCGACAGCGTTGTGGGTACCCCGGAGAGATTCGGATTGGGCCCCCATCGTCTAGTGGCCTAGGACGCCGCCCTTTCACGGCGGTAGCACGGGTTCGAATCCCGTTGGGGGTACGCAACCAGTCATACTGGGAGCAGAGTAAGGCCCTGTGGCGCAGTTGGTTAGCGCGCCGCCCTGTCACGGCGGAGGTCGCGGGTTCGAGTCCCGTCAGGGTCGCCAGTACGGCGAGGCAGTATTGCGGGTTTTACCCGTGGACGTGCCGTCCGGCCAGGTAGCTCAGTTGGTACGAGCGTCCGCCTGAAAAGCGGAAGGTCGCCGGTTCGATCCCGGCCCTGGCCACCATGAGAGCCCGCTGGTGACAGCGGGCTTTTCTCGTATCTCGGGACAGGTCCCGATGGGCCAGATATGACACGTCAGATTCCTGGCTCTTCCGGTGCTTCTTGAAGGGGGCACCGGGCATGTCATGTTCCGGTTCACTTCGACTACCCCTACTTCGCGCGCCTTTCGTCACCTGGCGAGAAGGGGAAGCCGATGCCCGGGCGGCATGTATTCGAGGACCGCGCCGGCGACGGTGGGAGTCGCTGGTACAGCGCAGCATACCTGAATGAGGACGGCGCGTTGGTGATCGCGATCCACGGCCTTTGGCCTGTGGTGGAGAAGACCTTCGGCATGTCCGAATACGAGGCGTGCGAGACGTTCAGTGCCGACCAAACGGCCGGGGACGTCACAGAGATCTCCCCTCAGTCGTTCCAATCGACTGACTGACCGGGCACTCGAAGTCTTCAGTGATACGTGGACGGCTCATCTCGTTCGTCCGGACTCACCGATCGCGCGAATGTGCGGCGGTCTTCGGTACCTGAGCTGAGCTGTGACGGTCAGCGCTGGATCCAACTGGCGATGAGCGCGGTCTGATCCAGACCCGCGCCGACAGTTTTTCATCTGGATTTGTTTGCTTGTGGGTTACGTCAAGGTTTCCCTGTGGTGGCCGCAGGTGTGGTCGCTCTCCTCTGAGCTGCGTCTATTGGGCGAAGTTTACGAGACTCGCTACTTCAACAGGTTCGTATTCCCTGGACGGCTGAGTCACAAGATCAAATATTGGCTATGTCCTCGTCTTTTACTTGTCGGCTACTGGGTGTACCTTGCTTGCTATGTCCGAAATTGGTCCCGATAATCACGCTTCTGCCAGTGATTCTGGCAAGCTAATAGGTGTGTGGTCGTGCCGCCGTTCGCGGACCCAGGGTCATCCGAAAGGTAGTTCCCTGACGATGCCGGTGGACCGCTCCAAAAGATTGCCATCGGTCGTGAAGGCGCTGGCGGTGCTGGCGGCGGTGGCAGTGCCGTTGTCGATGGTGCAGCCTTCGGCGGCGCTTCCGGTGGTGTCGGCGGCTGAGCAGTTCGGGCTAGGGGCAGCGAAGGCGTTCGGAGCCTCGGAGCTCGGCCCGGAGTTGGCTGGGGATGCGGTGTTGCCTTCGGCGCAGCGCGCCGCGGGCATCCCGATGGATACGGCGGCAGGCTGGGATCTGCCGACCGCCGATGGACGCACTGTTCAGCTGGTGCCACCAGGTGGTCTTGCTTCGGGTCAAGTCACCGCTGCCGGGCAGGTGGTGTACCCCGACGCAGGGGCGGGGTACGACGTGCTGGCCGAGAACACCGCAATCGGCTCACGCATGGTCACCCGCATCTCTGGGCCTGAGAAGACGCGCACCGTCACGATGTTCGTGCGCACCCCCGCCGACACAGTGATGCTCGCGCACAGCAATGGTTTTCTCTCGGTCAACAACGCCAGCTCCCAGGCGGAGACGCTGTTGTTGTTCGCGCCCTCGGAGGTCCGCGACAGCAGGGGTGCATTGGTCCCCTCGGCGTACGTCACCCAACAACTACGCCCTGATCTGTATTTGTTATCGCAGGTGATCTCCCCGGACGGGGGCACGGCGTGGCCGGTGTATGCCGACCCATTCGGTATCGATATCCCCAACCCGATCACCGCAGCCAAGAACGCGGTCTCAGCTGTGGTCAGCAGCGGTGAGCAGCTGGTGAACAAGGTTGTCGAGGTCGCCGCCCCCGCAGTCAAGAGTTTCGCGGCGGCCAACGCGCAGCTGGCCTCTCAAGCCTGGTCGGGGATCAAGGCCGGGGCCACCTACGTCAAGGAGAACCCGCTGGAATTCGCCCAGATCGTCGGCGGCACAGCACTGGTGGCCTCCGGGGTGGGTTCTGGTTTCGGTGCCGGGCTGATCACCAGCGGCGTATCTGGGCTGGTCAACAAAGCTGCCGAAGCGAATCCCGACAACAAATGGCTCCAAGCCGCAGGCATGGTGACCGAGGCCGCCACCTATATCGGTCCGGGCGGCATCACCAAGAAGGGCCTGCAGGAACTCGGCACAGTCGCCAAAGAGGGCGTCGAAAACCTCGCCCAAAAGGCGGTACCCAAACTCACCTCCAAGGCCGACGACGCCGCCAAAGCTGTCGTGCCCACCCCCAAACCTCAACTTGCCGACGAGGTTGCCGCTACGGGCAAGGCACCCACTGTCAACCCGGCCGAAGGGCCCAAGGCCCCCAACGCGCCGCCGACTGGCCGCGATATCGCTTGCCCTGGACAGTCTTTCACCCCTGAAACCCTTGTTGTGCTGGCCGATGGCAGCACCAAACCGATCAGCACCATCACTGTTGGCGATCAGGTCATAGCTACGGATCCGGTTGCTGGAATCACTGCACCGCAGCAGGTTTCGGGTGTATGGGTCAACCACGACACGGACCTGCTCGACCTGACTATCGCTGGTGCTGACGGTCAAGTGACGATGGTGCACACCACTGCCGGACACCCCTTCTACCGCAACAACGCTTCCGCTCCCGGTGGTGCCGCACCGCTGGTCGTCAAGACGGCGGCAGGCACTCCTGCACGGGGATGGACAGATGCCGGGAACCTGCAATCGGGTGACCGCCTTACCACCGCCGAGGGCGCACCTGCCCAGGTCGTCGGCACCCGTGTGGTGCCCGGCACGGCCGATATGTGGGATCTGACCGTCGAGAACACCCACACCTTCCACCTGGCCACTACCGCAGGCAACGTCCTCGTCCACAACTGCACACCACCGCAGATCCCCGGCCCGAAGCCCGATCAAGTAGTGCCGGGCGGTGAACACTCCTGGCCCCTGCCGCCAGCCAAGGGCGATGAACGGCTGTCCAAGGATTTGACCTCACGGGTGCCGCTGCGTAAACCGACCAAACAGGACATCAAGGACAACCACACACTCCGGGATGCCGATGGCACCCCGCGTGACCCGGATACTGCTCAGCGGATCGAGGGCACCCCTGACAACGGGCATTTACCCAGGTATGAAGAGAAGACCACCAACGAGATGGTCACCCAGTACGGGTTGTCCCGCCGCGAGAAAATGGAATGGTCGAACGTCTCCGGCCACTACCAGCTACAGCACCCGACACCCAACCGCGGGCATCAGTTCGAGAATCCTCGCAGCGCCGACGAGATGTACAAGGAGTACCAGGGCTGGGCGCGGGAGAATATTCAAACTAATCCCAAGCTGGCGCAGGACCCGACCGCGCGTCGGCGGGCAGGGCTTGATCCGCTGCCGCAACGCCCCACTGGCCCGGCGCAGCAGCGCGGCACCCAGGCCGTCCGCGGCCAGGCCGTCACTAACGGCCAACGCGCCAAAGCCGTTGACGGGGCACACCAGAACGGCAACGCCGCATCCGGGAACAAGCCCAGTAGCAACACTGGAAGTACCAGTCACCATGACGGCAGTGGCGGCGGTTCACACTCCAAATCCAACGGTGGTAGTAAGAAGGGCAACGGCAAGGGCAACCGCGCTAAGCGGTCCAGGACCGGGCGGCACTAGAAGAAGGAGAGCTCCATGGCGCGAACAGATCTGCACTACGAGACCTGGAGCGAGGAGCGTACACGCGAACTGATTGCCGATGGCCTTGATGTCAACGAGGCAGACGGCCAGGGCCTGACCCCGCTCCATTTCGCCTGCACAAGCTGGAACCCTGGCGCTGCCAAAGCGCTACTGGAAGCGGGCGCGACTGTGGACCCGCAAGACAAGTGGGGGAACACACCGTTACGGCGAAGCGTGGGCGATCACCCGAACGCCCTGGCGCTGGTGACCCTGCTCTTGGAGTACGGCGCGAACCCTACGATCGAGAACAACTATGGGCACTCCCCGATCAGCCTCGCCCACCAGGTGCAGGGCACCGAAAACCTCATCCCGGTGCTCGAAGCCGCCGCAACACGATTCGCCAAGTCGTAACTGTCCCGCTTGTCCCTCCCATCAGAACGGAAGCGCCGCAGGCAACAACAAACCAGCGGCAACTCCGGCAGCGCCACGGCTCACCATGACGGCAGCGGAGGTTCGCACTCCAAGAGCAACAGGAGCAAGAAGAACAACAAGGGCAACGGAAAAGGTAACCGCGTCAAACGTTCTCGGACAAGTCGGTACTAATATGCGCCGTAAGTCAGGACGTTTCTCGGTGAAACGAGGAAATACGGGAAGGCTGGCGTTCTTTTGACCGAACAAGCAGTGATTATCGAATGGGACATCGAGCCATCACTCGAATTTATATTCGAGACAGAAGACCAACTGGCGCAAGCTATTTCCCCCAACGAGCTTGGGGAGGTAGATGGCAACGAGGTCGGCAACGGCACTGCCACCGTCTATCTGTACGGAGACAGCTGCGATGCGCTCTGGAAGGCGATCGAACCAATCGCTCGCCAGCTCTCACCCGGCCCCGCGAGAGCACTTATCCGAGCGGGCGGCCCTGAGGTTGAGCCCCGACAAATCAGATTCTCGTAGTAGCGGCTCAGTAGAATGAGTCAAATTCTGTACGGATCGTGGGATATCTATACGCGGAGCGATGAGAATTCATGTGAGGTGATTGCCTTCGATTTCGAGGCTGCCAAGTACGATCTTTCAGATGATTTACCATATTGCGCTTTGATTAAAATAGATATCAAGAACCCAGGCCCGAGCGGGGAGCCGGTTGAGCCTGAGGCTGAAGTGCTGTACGACATGCAGGACGCCCTGGTCAGTCGTTTAGCACAGGATGGCGCGGTGTGTCGCCTCGTTGCGCGCGTCACGCACTCTGGGGTCCGCGAACTTATCTTTGGCGTCGCTACCTGGGAAGAATTTGGTCCACCTGTAGGTCAATGGTTATCCGAGCATGACACCTATGTTATTGACGTTTTTGAATTGCCCGACTGGAGTTTCTATGACGAGTACGTTAGGCCGACAACAGAGACACTGGAGTACCTGGAGGATCGCCAGACCGTCGACCACATAGTCAAGAGTGGTGTCGACCCCTCAGAGTGCCGGGTAATCGATTTCTTTTTCTACGGAACACTTGTCCAGCTCGCGGAGACATCGCAAGTACTTCGTCAACGTCAGTACAGCGCCGACGACATGAGTACGGACGATAGGGAACCGGGCAGGATGTGCCTTGAAGCGCATAAGCACATGACGCTTGATGAGCTATATGACGAAACCCGACTACATCGAGAACTAGCGCGGCAACAGGGGATTATTTACGACGGCTGGGGCACCTCCATAGCATCCAGCGCCGAAACCGCCTCCGCCCTAGAGTAGTTCGGATGATTTTTGCCTCGGCGGCATCGCGGGGTTTCAGATACGACAGATGCGCTCGCAGCTGCTGATTCGATCCGACTTCTCGCTCAAGTCACGGGCGGCGAGGTTGTGGTCACTACGTCGCCTTGCCCGACCTAATCGTCGGCGCGATCGGGATTCCAGGTATTCGGAATCATCGGCGCCCGAGCTCCATTGCTGAACTCGTCGCGGCCCAGCGTCGTCAATCCTGTTGCCGTCGTGGCCGTTCTGGACGATGTTCCGGTGAAACCCATGGGTCCGGCACCCCGGTGTGACGCCGAGGTGGAGTCGGAACCTGCGCCAGAATCCGACGCAGGGGTGGCATCCAAGTCCATGTATTCGAAGGCGTGATCCTTCTGCTTGGCGCGATCGCGACGGCGGCGCGTCTGCCGTGCCGCAGCCGTCGCGGCCGTAGCGGCCTGCTCTGATGCCGACGTCCGCGCGGCTGAACTCGCCCGTGTGCGCGCATGGCTTCCGATCACCGATCCCGCACCGATACGTGGCCCGCCACCGACGGCATAGGGGAATGAGAAGCCCGGGTCGCCGACGGGTGGCGGAGGGGAGGGTGATGGCGCAGGACTGGGGGCAGTGGGCGCAGGGGCGTTACCCGAAGCTGGCGCGGGAGCCGGTGCTGAGGATGGGCTGGTAGTCGGGGCCGTCCCGGGGGGCGCCACCGTGGGGGCCGGCTCGGCGGGACTTGGTTCCGCGGCAAGAGCTTCGGGGGAAGGCTGGACACCGGCCAGCCCTGCGAATCCGGCCGCCCATCCCAGGTTGGCGACCGCCAGCGCCAAGGCGGGCTGGATCAGCGCCGGGGCGAACTGGCCGATTGTCGAAGCCAACTGGGCGGCATGAAAGGTCACATCGGCCAGCACCATCGGCAGATTGGTCAACAGTGCGGCCGGATCCGTCAGCAGGTTGTTCAGCAGCAGCTTGAAATGCTCACCCATCTCACCGGCGACATCCAGCCACCACTCCGGGTCGGTGGGGTCTAGGTCACCGTGACCGTGGCCGTCGTCGTGATCGTGATCATGACCGTTCAAGATCGACGGTGCCGGTGTCGAGTGTGGTGTGGACGACATCGCCACCTCGGAGGCGCCTTGGTAGCTCGCCATCGTGGTGGCCGCTTGCACCCACATGCGGATGTAATCGGCCTCGATGGCGACGATGGGAATGGTATTGATCCCGAAGAAGTTTGTGGCCACCAGTGCCGCGTGGGTGGCGTGGTTGGCGGCCAATTCAGCGAGAGTGGGCATCATCGCCAATGCAGCGCCATAGGCGCTGGCCGAGATCTCGTGTTGAACCGCCCTGGCATTGCTTTCGATGCCAACCCGAGTCAGCCATGCCAGGTATGGGACGTGTGCGGCCACATATGTTTCCGCGCTGGGGCCCTGCCATGCTCCCGCATGTGTCGCAGCCAAGATCGCGCGGAGCTCATCGGCGGCCGCGGTGTAGTTTGCGCCCAACGACGACCATTCAGCGGCGGCCGCAAGCAGAGGCCCTGGGCCCGGGCCGCCGCTGAGTAACGCTGAATGCACCTCTGGCGGCGACGCCATCCACACCGGAATTGCCACGCTGCACCCTCCGTTAATGATAATGAAAACGATCTTCATTTACATTAGCGGCAGGGATCTCACAGGTTTTCAGTACCTCGCACACAGGATCGGCGCCTGGGACGAGGTCGTAGGGGAGGTCGAGATTCACCGACTCCGAACAGGCGCCGCGATTCGAATCTCAGAGTGGGTTGAGGCGGGCCTTGAGCAGGCAGAACTCATTGCCTTCGGGGTCGGCCAGGACGTGCCACTGCTCGTGCCCCGTCTGGCCGACGTCTGCCGTGCGCGCGCCGAGCTTCAGAAGCCGTTCGAGCTCGGCGTCCTGATCGCGGTCGGTGGCGTTGACGTCGGGCCAACATCTCAGGCGCACGACACTCAAGCACGAGCTCGCTGATGCGGCATGCCATGAACTAAACCTGCTTTCTGCGGGGACTGCCCGGGACGCGATCAGACCAGCGCGTCCTGCAGGTTCCGGCAGGCCTTGGCCACAAAGTCCTTCGACACTCCTGCCCACGGCACGAGCCTGTCGAAACCGTGGAAGGCGCCCGGTACCACCTCCAGCTCGCATGGCACGCCTGCCGCCTGCAGGCGGCAGGCATACGCGAGGTCCTCGTCGTGGAACAGATCCGCCGTCCCGATGCCCAACCATGCCGGTGCCAGTCCCGCCAGATCCGTCCGACGACCCGGCACGGCGATATCGCGGTCCGCGCCGTCGAGATAGGAATCCCAGCCGAATCGGTTGCTCTCGGTGCTCCACAACCGAAGATTGGTCTGATCGATGTCGGTGCGAGCCGTCGTGCGGTCATCGATCATCGGATAGACCAACAGCTGCGACGCCGGAGCCACCTCACCGCGGTCACGTGCCAGGAAGGCGAGCGACGCCGTCAGTCCACCGCCCGCACTGGCACCGCCGATGGCGATTCGCGTCGGATCGATCCACCCCTGCACGGACAACCAGCGCAGCGCCGCATAGCAGTCTTCGAGGGGTGCGGGGTAGGGATATTCGGGCGCCAGCCGGTAGTCGACGGACACGACCGGGAATCCGGTCTCTCGCATCACCTTGTGGCAGAAGGAGTCGTCCTGCCGCGCTGCGCCCATCACATAGCCGCCGCCGTGAATCCACAACAGGGCCGGGGACGGCTCGATGAGATTTTTGGGCACGTGCACGCGAACGTTCACATCGTCGTTCACCGCCATGGTCCGCACCCCCGGCACGGGGAGGAGGCCGGAGACGCGGATAAGGGCACGCAGCCTGGAGAGGTTTCTAGGAAGGCCGACCTGTTGCGGAAATACCTTGGCGGCCAGGCGGAGATCCGGATGAATGTCAGGGGACGACACATAGCGAGTATGCCGGGACCAGCGGCGCGCCGTGGGCGATTCCGGAGTTGGGAATGTTTAAGACCCCTCGCCCGCTTGACTCCTGCGTACCGACGGAAGGATCGACATGACTCAACCACTCAAGGGGTGCCGCGCATTCGTCACCGGTGGAGCGCGCGGAATCGGCGCGGGCATAGTGCGCAGGCTCGCTACCGACGGCGCCGATGTGGTCCTCACCTTTTCCAGCTCGTCTCAGCAGGCGGCTGATGTGGTCGCCGACGTCGAGGAGGTGGGCCGTCGCGCAAAAGCCATCCAGGTCGACGTGTCCGAGCCGGGCCAAGTGGCTGGAGCAATCGACGAGGCGGTCGAATACCTTGGGGGACTAGATATCCTGGTCAACAATGCCGGGATTGCCACATTTGGTGATCTCGAGACCGCCACCCTCGAAGATTTCGACGGCATTGTCGCGGTCAACGTGCGCGCCGTATTTGCCGCCATCAAGGCCGCTTCCCCGCACCTGCACGAGGGCGGCAGGATCATCAGCATCGGAAGTATCGGCGGTGACCGTTCACCTACGCCGGATATGTCGCTGTATGCGATGTCGAAGGCCGCCGTCGCCGGTCTCACCCGTGGGTTGGCGCGCGAGCTCGGGCCTCGCGGGATCACCATCAACACAGTTCAGCCCGGTCCGGTGGCCACCGATATGAACCCCGAGGACGGTGCGCTGGCCGAGGTACTGCGCCCCGACATCGCTGTCGGACGCTACGGCCAGCCGCGCGATATCGCGAGTCTGGTGAGCTACCTGGCCTCCGACGAAGCGTGGTACATCACCGGCGCCGCGATCAACATCGACGGGGGCTTCACCGTCTAGTAGGTGTTCGGTCGCTAGGGTCGGATCCATGGCCACTAGCGATACCCGGGAAATCGTCATCGAAGCGACGCCCGAGCAGATCATGGATGTCATCGCCGATTTTGAGGTGCTGCCGAAATGGTCCTCGGCACACCAGAGTTCGGAAGTTCTCTCGACCGGGGCGGATGGCCGTCCCCACGAGGTGAAGATGAAGGTGAAGACGGCGGGTATCACCGACGAACAAACCGTCGCCTATACGTGGGGACCCCATACCGTCAGCTGGACGCTGGTGAAGGCCAGTCAGCAGCGCCGGCAGGACGGCAAGTACACGTTCACACCCAAGGGTGACAAGACGCACGTGACGTTCGAGCTGAGTGTCGACCCGCTGATCCCGCTTCCCGGCTTCCTGCTGAAGCGGGCCATCAAGGGCGCTATGGAAACCGCGACCGATGGGCTCCGCAAGCAGGTTCTCGCCACCTATCGGTAGGGCCTTTCTTTCCGGTGCGTCACCCTAGTATCGTTATTTCAAATATCGAAACTAGTGGGACGGTCGGATAGTGGATAAACGCCAGGGCGGACGCCCCCGCGATCCCGATAAGGACGACGCGGTGCGCGAGACGGTGCGCCAGATGCTCGCCGCCGAGGGCTATCAAGGCACAACCATCCCTGCGGTGGCGCGGGCCGCCGGAATTGGTGCACCCACAATCTATCGGCGCTGGCCCACCCAGGCCGACATGGTGGAGAGTGCGATCGCCGACCGTCCCTGGCCTGTGGCCTTGGCCGATCGTGCCGAATTCCATGAATATCTACCCATTTTGGTGCGCGCCGTGGTCGAGTACTTCGCCGATCCGGCCACCCGTGCGGCGATGCCGGGACTCTTGGTCGAGTACTACCGAGAACCAAGTCAGTACGCGGGCCTTGTGGAGCGCAGCGAAACACCGCTGCGTGAGGAATTCCGGGAGGCACACGCCGAGGCCGTCACCGCCGGGCGGTGCGCCGCCCAGCCTGGGCCCGACGCACTTTTCGACGCCATCGTGGGCATGGCGGTTTACCACGGCGTCCTTCGTGGTACGGCCGACGATGCGCTCGTCGAACAGATTCTTGGCGTGATCCACGCCGCCATCCGTTGTTAGGAGAAGCATGAACCGAGAAACATTCGCAACCCTGTTCAACCTCACCGGGCGCACCGCCATCGTGACTGGAGGAACCCGCGGGATCGGACGCTCGATTGCCGAGGGATACATCTGCGCGGGCGCTAATGTCGTTGTGGCAAGCCGTAAATCGGAAGCATGCGACGAGACGGTCGCGCATCTGCGCGCGCTGGGTGGACGGGCGCTGGGTGTCCCCACACACACCGGCGATATCGAGTCCCTGGAGCACTTGGTACAGGCCACCGTCGCGGAGTTCGGCGGTATCGACATCGTGGTGAACAACGCCGCCAATGCCCTCACCGAGCCGGTCGGTGCCTTCACGGTCGACGGGTGGGATAAGTCGTTCGGCGTGAATCTGCGTGGACCGGTGTTCCTCGTGCAGGCCGCACTCCCGCATCTGGTGGCCAGCAGGCATGCGGCGGTGCTCAACGTGGTGTCGGTGGGCGCCTTCATGTTTGGGCAGGGTGTCTCCATGTACTCGGCCGCCAAGGCTGCCCTCGTCTCGTATACCCGGTCGGCGGCGGCCGAGCTCGCCTCGCGGGGTGTGCGTGTGAACGCTCTCGCCCCCGGCGCCATCGATACCGACATGGTGCGCAAGACCGCGCCCGCCGAAGTGGAACGAATGGCCAACGCCAATCACCTCAAACGGCTCGGACTCCCAGACGAAATGGTGGGCACCGCACTGCTTTTGACATCCGAAGCGGGTAGTTACATCACCGGCCAGACCATCATCGCCGACGGTGGGTTGGTGGCCCGATGATCCGTACCGAGCATCGAGACAACGGAATCCTGATCGTCACCATTGATCGTCCAGAGCGTCGCAATGCGCTCGATCCGCAGACGGTGGCCGAGCTACACTCCGTGGTCCAGAAGGCCGATGGCGACCCCGCGGTCCGCGTGGTCGTCCTCACCGCGGTCGGCGCATCCTTTTGTGCTGGTGCCGATCTGAAGTCGCTACCGAGCGATTTCACCAATACCGATGTCACTTCAACTGCCGCGTTGCTCGGCGCCGCTGATTCTGAGGTGGTGCGCACGCTCGCTGCCCAGGAGCTGATGGCCTCACTGTTCGAACGGATTCACCGGATGCGTCAGCCGGTGATCGCTGCCGTAAACGGGCACGCAGTCGGTGGCGGTTTCGCGTTGACGCTCGCTTGCGACATCCGGTTCGCTTGTCCGGAAGCATCTTTCGGCGCCGTGTTCATTCGCCATGGGGTGTCCAACTGCGATATGGGCACCAGCTATCACCTGCCGCGTCTGGTGGGTGCGGCCCGCGCTGCCGAGCTGATGTTGACAGGCCGGGTGTTCGACGCGCAAGAGGCCCAACGAATCGGCTTGGTCTTCGATGTGGTCCCTGCCGATGACCTACTCGATGCGGCACTGGCGAAGGCGGGAGAGATCGCCGCGCATTCCCCCTTGGCGGTATGGATGACCAAGGAGACTATGTGGCAGACGGTCGACGCGCCGAGCCTGCGTCACGCACTCGACCTGGAGAACAGAACCCAGGTGATGTGCACCGCCACCGGGGAACTACGCCGGTCCTTTGACGCGTTCCGGGAGGGGACCAAGTAGGCGGGTGCAGTTAGCCCGCATTTGGCGGTCCGGCCAGGATCGCCGTCACCATGTCGATGAGCTGTGCGCGCATCTGCCCCTCGTCCAGATAGGTTCCACTCAAAGACATCAGACGATTCGTATGTGCGGTATCTCCGAGCACCACACAGGTCAGCGTGACCGCGTGGGTGACCCCGAACCGGATCGCAGGCAGCTGTGCCTGCGGGCGCAGCCGCAAGATGAGCTCCTGTAGCCGCGCGGCCTGTGGCTGGAAACTCGCTCCCATTGCGATGAGCGCGGGATGTCCACTGATGAGGAGCTTCCCGAGTGTGGAAAGCCATGCGGTGCCGCCATCTTCGCCGATCTCGGCGAGCGGCATGACGATTGCCTCAGCTATGGAGCGCAGGGTCCCGGCGTCCTCCGCGGTATCGAGTAACGCGAACCGGCGCGTCTCGATCTGGTGTAGGTACTTGTCCAGGAGCGCCTCGATGAGACGCTCCTTGGATCCGAAGTGATAGTGCACGGACGCCACATTGGTGCCGGCTGCCCCCATGATGGCGCGTAGCGATACCGCGTCCACGCCGCGTTCGGCGAAGAGCTGCTCGGCGGCGCTGAGCAACCTCTGGTCGGTGGAATCGTTTGTGGCCCTGGATGGCTCGATCGATGTATTGGTCATTATTGCCCGGTGAACCGTGCCTCTCGTTTCTCGCGGAAAGCGGTCAACCCCTCGCGGGCATCCGCCGAGGTGATTACCTGTCGGGTAAGCCGTGCCTCGATGGCGCGGGCGTCGTCCTCGGCGATCCAACCGCTGCGCACGATCGCCTCCTTGGCGTTGCGTACGGCTAGCGGACCGTTGCGGACCACGCGTTCGGCGATGCTGCGGGCCTTGTCCAACGCGGTGCCTGCCGGCACCACGTGTCCCACGAGACCGAAATGGTAGGCCTCCTGGGCGGTCAGCGGCTCTCCGGTGAGAATCATCTCGACGGCCTTGGTGTAGGGAATCTGCCGCTTGAGTCGGACCATGGACCCGGCGCCTGGTACCAGTCCGCGCTGTACCTCCGGAAGGCCGAATGTTGCGTTCTCGTCGGCAACTCGAATATCGGTCTGCTGCAACATCTCACAGCCGCCTCCGAGGCACGCGCCGTTGACCGCCGCGATGAGCGGTTTGGTCAGGCTATGGGTGAGCAGCAGGCCCTTGCCGATGGCGGCGGGATCGAGCGGCGCCGAGCCGTCGCGGACCATCCAGCCATCACTCAGATCGCCACCCACGCAATAGGCGGTACCGGCGCCCGTGAGGATGGCGACCCGAATGGCGTCATCGCCATCGATCTCGTCCCACGCATCGGCGAACTGCCCGACCATGCTGGTGGACAGTGCATTTCGCCGATGCGGACGGTTCATGGTCAAGGTGACGATCGGACCGTCACGCTCGACGAGAAGTTCTCGCACTTCCGTCATGGCTTCTCGCTTCCCACCACCCACAGGGCGTGAAACTGCGATGCGCCACCCATGGCGTGGCCGATCGCGCGTCTGGCGCCGTCCACCTGATGTTCCCCGGCCAACCCACGTACCTGCAACGCCGCCTCGGCGAACCGGAGCAACCCCGTCGCGCCGGTGGGGTTACCGGAGAGCACACCACCGGACGGGTTGATCGGATGCCTGCCCCCGAATGCGGTGTGGCCCTCGTCGACTGCGCGCCAACCAGATTTCTCCGGTGCCAGCCCGATGTTCTCCATCCACATGGGCTCATACCAGCTGTACGGGATGTAGAGCTCGGACACGTCGACCTCGGTGGTGGGGTCGGTGATCCCGGCCTCGCGATACGCATCGGCGGCGCATTCCTGTCCGGCGCGTGGATTCACTTCATCGCGTCCCGCGAAATGTCCGGTTTCGGTACGCCATCCGGTTCCATGAATCCAGGCGGGTGGACTGGCGGCGTGTGTCGCGTACAGCTCGGAGGACACTACGACGGCACACGAGCCATCGGATGACGGACAGGATTCCAGAAATCGGATGGGGTCCCAGAGCATCGGGGAGTTGCGTACCTCCTCGACGGTGATATCGGGTTTATGGATATGCGCGTAAGGGTTTCGAGTGGCGTTGAGGCGGTGGTTCACGGCCACCTGCCAGCCGATGTGCTCCGGTGCGCCCGAGCGGCGGATGTACTCGCGGATGACCGGTGCGAAATGCGCACCCGCACCGGCGCCCAACTGGGCGCTGAACGGTAGCGGCCGCGACAGTGCCCAAGTGAAATTGCCCTCGGACTCTTTGGAATACGCGACTACCAGCACCCGCTCGGCGAGCCCCGCCTGCACCAGATGGGCGGCATAGATGGCTGCGTGGCCTCCCACGCTGCCGCCGGTGAAGACCCGCGTGACCGGGAGGCCGCGCGCGCCCATCGCATCGGCGAGGTACAGCTCGGGATTCATCACCCCGTCAAAGAGGTCGGGGGTCTTGGCGAGCACGATCGCGTCGATATCCGCGAACGTCAGTTCGGCGTCGGCCAGCGCACCGTCCACCGCCTCGCGGACCAGTGCCGCGATGGTCACCTCGCGCTTCTTGGCTTGCTTGCTCTGTCCAACCCCGACCACGGCGACACCGGAGCTCATGCGCTTGCATCCATCAGGCAGACCAAATTCTGCTGTAGCGCAGGCCCGTTGGTGGCGTGAGCAAGCGCGCGGGTGGCGCGCCCCTGATGAATGGCGCGGGCCGATTCGCCGATGCGGATCAAACCGGTCGCGGTGGCGGGAGCGCCGGCCAGTGGCCCTCCCGATGGGTTGACGAGTGCGTTGTCGATGCCAAAGGTTTTGGTGAGTAACGGTTCCGCGTAGCTGTATTCGGTGTGTAGTTCAACCACTTCCACACTTGAGGCTCCGAAACCGGCCATGGCGGCCGCCTTTTCGCCGGCTATGCGTGCCGAATCGAGCACCGCGAGGTCTCGCGAACCCGGGTAGTGCGTGTCCATCCGGTGATCGATCGCCCGGATCCACGCCGGCCGCCGGGTTAGGCGACGCGCCACGTCACCGGCGGCCAGGATCAGCACCGCTGCGCCATCACCGATCGGTGCGGCATCGTGTGCGCGCAGTGGTGAGGCGATGTACGGCGCCTCCAGCAGCGTCTCGATTCCCGGAGCGCCCGCCTTGAGAGCAAAGGGATTTGACAGCGCGTCGGTCAACGATTGGTTCACCACATCGGCCATCTCGTACTCCGTGGTGATACCGGCCTCGATGGCCGCCGCCGCCTGTAGCCCGGCCATCGCATGCCGGTGCGGATGCAGGGGAGTTAGGTAGTAGGGGTCCAGTGCGGAGGGAGCCACTTGGTCGAGGTCTGTGGGCAGGGCCCCACGGCCGATGCCGTACACGAGCGCGATATCGCCATGGCCTAGTTGGAGCCACGCCCACGCCTCGTAACATGCCCAGGCTGCGTCCATTTCGACATGAGATTCTGATATCGGCGGCCAGGCGCCGACGGCGTCGAGAGACTCGATGTACGCGAAGGTGCGCCCCTCGAAGAAGTCGTGGCTGCCTGATGTATAGAAGTCGATATCCGCGCGGCGCAGCTCGACCTGCTCCAGGGCCTCGCGGACAACCGGGAGCAGGATCTCGGCCATATCGTCGCGCAGATTTGCTGCGGTACAAGGTGATTGAGCAAATGAAACCACGGCTACGTCACGCACGGGTGGCCTCGTTGGATACCGGGCGAAAGTAGCGGATGCTTTGCATGGTGGCACCGAGATCCTCGTCGGCCACCCAGGCCGGCTCGACCGTCATCCCGATGTGAACCTGGTCGGGTTCGGTGTCGCCGATCATGTGCATGAGCCTGGTGTCGGAGCCGTGCAACTGGATATGTGCCACCGCGTAGGGCGGGGTGAACACCTGGCCCGGGAAGGGGAAGCTGACGATGCAGAAGGTTTCTACCGTGCCCGTTCCCACGAGCGGGTACGGTTCGCCCAGCTCGGTCAGGCATCGCGAACAGAATTGGGGTGCAGGACAATACGCGCGTTCACAGCCGGGGCATGTGCGTGCCAGCAGCTGCCGCTGTGCTAATCCGCGCAGGAACACCGAACGGCCGGTTCCCGCAACGTACGTGTAGTCCATATGAAATGGACTGGCGATCGAGGTGACCGGTTCGGGTAACGCGGTCATCGCTCACCCACCGGCTCGAAGCAGACGATATCGGTGATGGCGCCGACGCGGTCGGGGCGCCAGCGTGGAGTAACCGTCAGCCCGTTCCTCATCGTCTCGGGTAACCCCGCGACATCGACGGCGTGGAACATCGCGTTGGCGGTTCCGTCGATGCGGATGAGTGCCCACGCGAAATCCGTGTCGAGTTCGTCGACCGGCCGTCGTGCTACCCAGGTCCATTGCAGGACAACGCCCTTCGGTTCAAGCTCCACCAGTTCGCCGGTGGCGCTGGCGTCCGCTGGGTCGAATTCGAGTACCGGGCACAGTACCTGGCCAGCGGCGGTGCGCACTCCGAACAGTCGGGCGTCACGAAGGCCGCCGAGGAAGACGCCGATTTTGGGGCCGACGGTGCGTTCGAATCCGAACTCGATGGTGTACGGAGCGCGGAGGGATTCGGCGGTTTGGTCGGTCACAAGCCTCCCCGAGCGGGTTCCATCAGTTGATTGAATCGAGAGATAGGACCGTAACACGGGCGTGACGGGGGCCACAGGTTTACGTCAGCGCGACTGGTGGGATCTGAACCCAATAGCCGGTTATCGCGGGGGAGTTGGTTTCAACGCCGCTTCGAGCTGGGGTGTCAGTTGTTCGAGGGCATAGATCCGGGCGAATGGCCCGCCGAGCCGCATTGCACTCACCACCGGGCTGTTCGCCGGGATGTAGATGGCGCGCCCCTCGATGACGTTACGCAGGTTGGCAAGCGCACCCAGGGACTTGGCCTGCTCTTCGGTAGCCCCCACCACCACCAAGAGGTCCTCGTCCGCCTTGGTTTTCAGCTCGTCGTCGGGCACCGGGCCGGAGTACTTCTGGCTCAGGAACCCCAGACCGTCGAGTACCGCCCGGCGTGGATCTCGGAAGCCCACCAGGAAGGTGCCTTGCCCGTCGGCCATCCAATCGACCACGGCCGTGCGGTTGACCCAGTGCTGGTGTCCCCTGCGTATCTGGTTGTAACGGGTCCCGACCTCTTCGGATCGCTCGCGTGCCTGATCGGACTTGCCCAGTGCTCGCCCGATAGTAAAGAGCTGGGTATACCAAGGTGTTTCGGATCGGTCGAGGCGATTCTCCGAGACGACGGTCGGTGCGATCTTGGCGAGTCTGTCGTAGGTGGGTCTGTCGATATCGGCACCGGTGGCCAGGATGAGATGGGGTTTTGCAGCGGCGATGGCATCGAAATCCAGGTCGGTGCCCGAGACGATGGGAGGGTTCGCGACCTCGGGTCGGACCCAGGGATAGGTGGGATATTCCGGCAGTGTGGACCGGATGCCGACAGGCCTGGTGCCCAACGCCTGAGCGATGTCCTGGTCGTTCCAGCCCAGGGTGACGACGCGGTCGGGCCGCCACGGCACGACCGTATTGCCATACCTGTGCGGAATGCTCAGGGGGAAACCGTCGGCAGTCTGGGGCGGCGTGGGCGCAGGTGCCGCACTGTGGTCGGAGGAACAACCGGCGAGCGCCAGCAGCGTCAGGAGCGCGGCAATCACGCGCCATCCGGCTGTTGCCATGTCGAGCAAAGTACCACCGGCCAGCGGCGATAAGCCAAAGTGACCCAAATCGGCTCGGGGTGAATCGAACGGCTGCCCATAGGGTTGCACGCCCACCACCTGCAGGAACGTCACCAGGAGGGATATCGCTGACCAGACGTTGCCATTGACGCATGTTCGGGGCGTTCATAGGTTTGCGGCGTTCCCAGCTCGTGCTCGGGTAAGTGCAACAGGAAGCGCCGATGATCAAGCATCTCACCCGCCGCGCGACAGTCGTCCTTGTCGTGGCAGCCGCGGCCATCTCGCCCGCCGCCTATCCGGCGCTGGCGGATACGGCCACGCCGCTCAACGGACTGTTCGCGTTGAGCCCCGGCAGCTGCGCGGAGGGTCGGGCCACCGGCTCCTACTTCCGCATGATTCTGCCCGCCGGTGACGCATCCGGCCCCTACCTGGCCAATGGCGATTCGACCTGCTCGGATAACACGGTCACCCTGCTGGCGCCGGGAAGTGACGGTGGCTTGAAGTCGGGTGAATATCAGCCGCAGCCCGCCAGCGCCTTCGATGGAAACGGAAACGCGGTGTCCGGCAGCATTACTCAGCCGGTCAAGTTCTATGGCGTGGGCTTTGCCACCGCATCCAACCAGACCGATCCGCAGACCGGTCAGGGCACCGCCACGCCCCAGATCACGGTGAGCGGCAACAAGCTCGGTGGCGATCTCAGTGCCTTCGGGGTGACGTGGAACAACCAGTTGTTCAACCAGGGATCGCCGAAACCCGGTGGCGCCTTTCCCGGTAAGACCACGCCGGTGACCGGCACCTACGACCGCAACACCGGCGCCTTCATCGTCGAGTGGACCAGCCAGATCGTGGGCGGTCCGTTCAACGACTTCACCGGGCTGTGGCATTTGGTGGGCAAGGTCGGGGGTGGCGCCGGTGGCGCGGTCGCCGAACCATCACCCCCTCCGCCGCCGGGTGCCCCACCAGCGGCGGATGCACCGCCCGCCGCCGTGGCCGCGCCGGCTGCCCCCGGGCAGGTCGTTGTTCAGGCAGGGCAACAGGTGGTGGCGCCGCCACCGCTATCGGCCGGCCAGCAGCTCATCGCGTTGCCCGTTGACGACAACCCCCGCACCGTGACCCCACCGTGGGTCATTGCGCTGCTGGTATTCGTGGCCATCGGTGGCGGAATCCTGTTTGTGGTGGGGGAGCGGATCTTCAGCCGTGGCCGCTGAGCGGTTGGCCGAGACGTCCAAAGCGGCCCTGCCCTCGTACGCGGATATCGTCGGCGAGCAGGCGGTGGTTGCCGAGGCCGGACCGGCTCCAAAACCCCGGTGGCCGTTTGTCGCACTCATCGCGCTCGGTGTGCTGCTGTTCGTGGTCCCGGTGGTCACCGGGATGTTCACGCGCGCCGCGGGTGGTCAACAGCTGCTCACCGAGTTTCACCCCTTCGTGTCGTCGGAGGTGCTCACCAAATTCCGCGGTTACCTCGACACCGTGGATGCCGCCCGCGCCGATGTGCAGGCGACCCAGGCTGTCGCGGGCGGGCACTATGAGCGTCTGGATTCCTTTGTCGCGCAATATCCGTCGATCCGACAGGATATGAACGGTCTGCTGGACGCGGTAGACGGTCAGGTGGGCAACTACGGGAAGCTGCGCGCCGTCGGCCCGTTCGACGTGTTTCCGTTCCTGCTGGCGGTGCCGGGACTAGTCTTGGTCGGCGCCGGGGTCTGGGGTCTTCGACGGACACGAAACGGCGAAAAGGCGCTTGGTGCGCGGGTTCTCGCGGTCCTGGCGGCAGTGGTGCTGATCGCCGTACCGTTCGCTGACGGGCTCTTCTCCCGTGCTCCGGCGGGTACCCAGCTCATCGATGCCTTCACCCCGATCATGACGCATGAACGAGTGGCGGCGGTTCAGCGGCATTTCGTGGTGCTGGTCGCAGCGGAAGGGGAGCTGGACACCCAGTTCCTCGGTGATCTACGGCATCATGATCCGGCCCGCGCGGTTCCGGGTATCGACGCCTTTGTTGCCCAATGGCAGCCCATGACAGCGGATTTCGCTTCGCTTATCGGAGTGATGGCCGACAACGTGGACAACTTCGGCAGGGTGGTAGCGCTCGATCGGATCACCGTGCCGCTGGGTTTCCGGTCATTCGACTATTTCGGGTGGTTCTTCCTGGTGCCCGGTGTACTGGCGGCCGTGGCCGCTATTGACGTGAAAGGAGCCGCACGGTGGCCAAAAAGACGATGATGCGCAGCGCGCTTGGCGCGGCGCTGGCGGCGACGGTGCTGGTGACGGCTCCGGCCTGTGGGTCGGAGAAGCCGGCCGAGTCCGCACTCACCGGGCTCCTGGCATTGGAGCCCGGCACGATCGACGGGAACAAGCTCAGCGGAACCTGGTTCAAGATGGTGCAACCGGGCGGCAACCCGCAAGAGGGGCCCTTCATGCCGAATGCGAATTCTCCTGTGCCGCAGGGGGCGGCGACGCTGCTCGCACCGGGCACGGATGGCGGGCTAGTCCTGGGCGGCTACCAGGGTGAACCGGATCCTGCATTCGACGAGGCCACCGGATACTCGCTGGCCACTCGCGTGACCCAGCCGACGAAGTTCTTCAACATCGAATTCGGCATCTCCACCAACAAGATCGACCCGCAGACACGGCGCGAGCTTCTGGCGCCCTCGGCCACGGTGGCGGGCGACAAGATTACGGCGGACCTTTCCGCCTGGGCCGCCTCGTGGAACCGTCAGGAGTTCAACCAGGGCGCGCCCAAGCCGAAACCCAAGGAGCAGGCTCAGATTCCCGGCGAGGCGCGTGCCAAGCAGGTATGGGAGTTCGTCGCGGGGCGTTGGGTCGGTCGCGATTCCGTAGACGGCGAGAGTCCCAGGGCCACGGGGACATACGACAAGAACACCAAGAAGTTCACTCTCGATTGGACAAGTCTGATCGTGGGCGGCCCGTTCAACAGTTTCACCGGGGTCTGGCACCTCGAAGGTGTGGTGAAGGACCGATGAGTCGATTGGACGAAGATGAGACGGCGGCGTTGACCCCGATGCCGGCAGCAGAGACGGCTGCGATCGCCTCCACTGGTCGGACGCCCGCCAAGGAACGCGTATTCGTGGTCGCGGTAAGGACATTCGCTGCTATTACCGTGATTGGCAGCGTGGCCGCCATCACCCAGTTGTCGTACTCACCTCCGCGAGCACCCATCGTCGGGTATCAGATCGTGAACCGCGACGGCTCGATTCCCGAAGGGGCTATCCCCATCCCGGTGCCACCGCCGGGGCCGCAATTGGTGGCTCCCCTGCCTCGCCCTCAGACACCCTCGCATCCACCGGGGCAGGCCGCTGGACCGTTCGGTTTACTGCCTTCGGTGACCGACCGCGGCCTTCCGATATCTGTTGCTGCCCCTTGCCCTTTCGGCTGGCCCGCGCCGGGGCCGGATGAGCAGGGCGGGTTGGCGTCGCTGATCGACGTGGCACCGGCGGCTGGCGTGTTCTCATCGGAGGCGTTCGCCCCGGCCACGGCCTATGAACCGATTCTGAAGATGATGGGTCCGGTTCTGGCCCGGATCTCCCCGTTGCTGTCCCGGCATCCGTGGGGGATCGACCAGTTCGTCACCCGATTTCAGACCGTCATGGTGCGGATCCTCGAAGCGATCCTCCCCTACTACGGCCCCTACCGCGGCGACGTCCTCAAGGCCGAGGGTGACCTCGCGAAAGCGTTGACTCCCTTCTTGGAGAGTCTGTACAACACCCCGTCGGCGCAATGCCTTGTCGCATGGGAGGCCCAGCGCATCCGCGATGCGCGTGGGGGACGACCACCGGCGCTGCGCCTGCACGACCTCGGCAAGGTGATCGATCTGTTCCGCTCGACGCACTTCCGTGAGGGCGACGACGATCCACCACCCGCGCCGTTGCCCGTCTACGAGTACACGCCGCCGCCCGAGCCGCCACCGGCATCGGATGCCCCGGCCGCGCCGACCACGTCGCGGTCGCCGATCCCCAACTTCCCGACCCCAACTCCGACACCCGCACCGGTATCGGCTCCGGCGATCTCGTCGTCGCTGTAGTACGCGCCTTTGGGTCGGAGTGCGGGAGGGTTTCCCAACCAACGGGTTGACTGGGCACGCTAGGGTGGCCCCATGACTGACACAGGCGTCAAGACTGGCCCTCTCGCGGGCGTAAAGGTGATCGAGCTCGGCGGCATCGGTCCCGGGCCACACGCGGCAATGATGTTGTCCGACTTGGGTGCAGATGTCATCCGGGTGCGTCGCCCCGGCGGGCTTGCCATCCCTGCCGAGGAGAAGGATCTGTTCCACCGCGGCAAGCGCCTGGTCAACCTGGACGTCAAGAAGGACACCGAGGCGCTGCTGGCGCTCGTCGACAAGGCCGATGTGCTGCTGGACCCGTTCCGGCCCGGTGTGTGCGAGCGCATTGGGATCGGGCCGCAGGAGTGCGCCAAGCGCAACCCGCGCATCATCTTCGCCCGCATGACCGGTTGGGGCCAGAACGGGCCGATGGCGGAGCGTGCCGGACATGACATCAACTACCTGTCGCTGACCGGAGCCCTGGGGTCCATGGGTTACCGGGACCGCCCGCCGATGCCGCCGATGAACTTGGTCGCCGACTTCGGCGGTGGCTCAATGCTTTTGGTACAGGGGATCCTGGCGGCGCTGTACGAGCGGGAGAAGTCCGGCAAGGGGCAGGTTATCGACGCCGCGATGGTCGACGGTGTCAGCCAGCTCGCCCAGATGCAGTGGACGATGTACAACAACGGCCTGCTGTTCGACGAACGGGAATCTGGGCTGCTCGACGGTGGCGCGCCGTTCTACGGCACCTACGAGACCTCGGATGGCAAGTACATGGCGGTGGGTTCTATCGAGCCGCAGTTCTTCGCGATCTTGGTGCAGGGTCTGGGGCTGGACCCCGACAGTGTGCCGTTCCAGCTCGACAAGGCGCGGTACCCAGAGATGCGCAAGATGTTCGACGATGCCTTCAAGGCCAAGACACGCGACGAGTGGACCGAGATCTTCATCGGTACGGACGCCTGTGTGTCACCGGTGCTCACTTGGGGCGAGGCCAAGCAGGACGCACACCTGAGGGGGCGCGACACCGTGGTCGATGTCGATGGTGTGACCCAGGCCGCGCCCGCTCCCCGGTTCTCGCGGACTCCGAGCGGTCCTATCGAGGCGTCGCCGAAGGACACCACTGAAATCGCCGATATCGGCTGGTGATCTAGGCGGGACTATTAGTACTGGGTACTGATAGTCTCACGCAAAGCAACGACGCTACGAGGAGACCCGAACCGATGTCCCGTGCCCAAAAGAATGCTATGCCCGAACTTTCTGGGCCCGAGGTGACTGCTCCCGTGTACACCGGGCCGGAGTGGATGGGTAAGGCCAATTGGCATTCGGTCGCCGAGACCTACCTGTTCAAGGCATTGGGCAAGCCCGGTCTCTTCGCGATGACGCAGGCGATGTTGGCCGTCAATCGCCGGTTCCCGCAGTTTCTGCTGAACCGGCGATACGACGGGACGGAGCGGCTCATGGGCTGGGTGCCCGGCGTGCGCGGGACCCGCACCGAGCGCGTGCAGCTGCCAAACTGCCCTGCCGAGTGGACGTGGAACACCAAGAACGTACCGGGGCCCAGCTCATCAAGTGATGCGCCGGTGGTCGTCTACTTCCACGGGTCGGCATTCATCGCACTGGGCATCAACAGCCACCGCCCGCTGGTCAGCCATATCGCGCGTGACTCCGGTGCGCGGGCGCTAAGCGTGGGGTACCGGCTGTGCCCCCGCAATCTGGTCGAGGATGCCGTCGCCGACGGTGTCGATGCGTACCGGTATGTCCTGGATCAGGGTGTGGATCCGGACAACATCGTGCTGGCGGGCGATTCGGCCGGTGGCTTCCTGGCGGCGATGACCGCGATCGCGGTACGGGACCAGGGGCTGACTCCGCCCGCGGGCTGCGTGTTGATATCGGCGGCTACCAGTAATGATATGGAGCCGAAATACGCTGCAGGCAAACGTGTTGGCGATGCCATGTTCCCGGTGAACTTCTTGAAGATGATCAACGACGTGTTCCTGCTGCGCAACGGTGCGCGTCAGCCGGGGCCTTGCCCGGCCGACGCGGACCTGACGGGTCTGGGGCCGTTCCTGTTGCAGGTGGGCTCGCAAGAGGCATTGCGGTCGGACTCGGAGTTGCTCGCGGAACGCCTTGTCGCCGCCGGTGTTCCGGTGCGGCTGCAGATCTTCGATCGCGCCATTCACGTGTTCCAGGTGTTCGCGCTGTCCAACCCCGATGCGCGGCGTGCCGTCGCTGAGATCACCGATTTCATCAAGATCTTGCCGAGGCTGGCCAAGATGCGGCAGCATCCCCACACGGCTGCGGTGGGACTAGGCTCCTAGCCTCGCCAGTCGGGCTATCGCCTCGTCGATTACTGCGTCGCGTTTGGCGAAGGTGAACCGCACCAGGTGATTCCATTGGCCCGCGTAGGCGTCGCAGAAGGCGCTTACCGGAACTGCCGCCACCCCAACGGCTTCCGGGAGGCGCTGGCAGAGCTCTGCGCTGTCGCTGAACCCGAGAGGCCGCGGGTCGACGCATACGAAGTACCCACCCTCGCTGCGGTGCACCTCGAAACCCAGCCCGGCGAGAGCATCGGACAGGCGATCGCGCCTGCGCTGCAGCGACCCCCGCAAGTTCTTCACCCACGCTTGTTCGGTGTCGAGTGCTACCGCAATGGCGGGCTGAAAGGGTCCCCCGCCGACGTAGGACAGGTATTGTTTGGCGGCCCGCACTCCTGAGATCAACTCTGGTGCGCCACAAGCCCAGCCAATCTTCCAGCCGGTGCAGTTGAATGTCTTGGCGGCACTGGAGATCGTCACGGTGTGATCGGCCATCCCCGGCAGGCTGGCCATCGGCGTGTGGGTGCGCCCGTCGAACAACAGCCGTTCATAGACCTCGTCGGAAATGACGATCAGGTCGTGTTCGACGGCGAGTGCGGCGACCCGTGCCAGCTCCTCGTCGGTGAACACGGCGCCGGTCGGGTTATGCGGTGAGTTGATCACCAGCGCCGCCGTCCGGGGAGTGATCGCGGCGGCCAGCGCATCGAGGTCCAGCGCGAAGCCGTCCGCGTCGGGCACCAGGGATACCGGCACCAGCGTGGCACCGGCCATCGCCACCACCGCCGCGTAGGAGTCGTAGTAGGGCTCGATGAGGATGACCTCCGAGCCGGGCTCGACGAGCCCGAGTAGCGCCCCGGCGATTGCTTCGGTGGCGCCGACGGTGACCAGGACCTGAGTGTCCGGGTCCAGATCCTCCCCGTACCGGGCCAGCCGGTCGGCGGCGATGGCCCGGCGCAGCTCGGGAATGCCCGGGCCGGGCGGGTATTGGTTCATTCCGCTTGCGATGGCTTCGCGTGCGGCCTCCAGCATGGCGGGCGGGCCGTCCTCATCGGGAAAGCCCTGTCCCAGATTGATCGCGTCATGTTGGACGGCCAGCGCCGACATCTCGGCGAAAATCGTGGTGGCGTATGGCCGCAGCCGCCTGACGGTCCTCGGCTCCACGGTCGCAGCCTACCGCCGGTTCTAGCAGCTGGGCGGTTCGAAGGACAGGTCGGTATCAGGTATCGGGCAGAAGTAGTGCGTCAAGCCGGGGTTGTCTCGGTCGCGGTTGTCCACGAAAACCTCCACATCCCGGTCGGCGCTGTATACCCGGTAATAGGTGGTGGTGTCCTCGAGGAAGAAATTCGCGACGATGGTCACCAACTCGGCCCCGGTACCCGCGGCGCGGGCCTGGCGCATGCAGTTCAGATAGTTGGGCGGGATCTCATGCGCCGGCGGCAGCATGCGCAATCGCCCGCAATAGTGCAGTGGCGCGCGTTGTTCGAAGGCGGCGTCTGGGCTGGTCTGCTCGGGCTCGGCCTGCGCCGGCGGCGCAAGTCCGGCCGCACCGATCGCCAGGGTCGCGAGCACCACGAAGGGCCATGTAGGCATGGCCCCAGACTGGTTGGCTCCGGTCCCGAGCGTGCGGATTTTGGTGGAATCTCGTCAGAGAGCACCGGAAACCGCACACTCGGCTGGGGCGCCACCCCCAGGTGAAGTACGCCGCGCAGCCCTCCCAACCAACGGGTTGGGAGGGCTGCGTACCGCCGGTGCGGTGTCCTGGTCTAACGTAGGGCTGTCTCGGTGAAACTGACCCGGAGTCAATCCGGGTGCAAACGCCGCGGCGCTTGCACCACATGCCCCATACGCACCTCCCTATAAGGACGTATACCCATGACTGAAGCATTCATCTACGAGGCCATCCGCACACCGCGCGGTAAGCAGAGGGGCGGCGCCCTCAACGAGGTCAAGCCGCTGAACCTTGTGGTCGGCCTGATCGAAGAGATCCGTCGCCGCTTCCCCGATCTGGACGAGAACCTGATCAGCGATGTCGTGCTCGGCGTCGTGGCCCCCGTCGGCGACCAGGGTGGCGATATCGCTCGCACCGCGGTGCTGGCCGCCGGCCTGCCCGACACCGTCGGTGGCGTGCAGCTCAACCGCTTCTGCGCCTCCGGCCTGGAAGCCGTCAATATCGCGGCCCAGAAGGTCCGTTCCGGTTGGGACGACCTGGTGCTCGCCGGTGGTGTGGAATCCATGTCGCGCGTGCCGATGGGCAGCGACGGCGGCGCCTGGGCCTCGGACCCGGCCACCAACTACGACGTGTCCTTCGTGCCGCAGGGCATCGGTGCCGACCTGATCGCCACCATCGAGGGCTTCACCCGTGACGATGTCGACGCCTACGCCGCCCGCTCGCAGGATCGCGCCGCGGCCGCATGGTCCGGCGGTTACTTCGCCAAGTCCGTTGTGCCGGTGAAGGACCAGAACGGTCTGCTCATCCTGGATCACGACGAGCACATGCGCCCCGGCACCACCGCCGCGGACTTGGGCAAGCTGAAGCCGGCCTTCGAGGGCCTCGCTGCTCTGGGTGGGTTCGACGATGTGGCACGCATCAAGTACACCTACGTCGAGAAGATCAACCACGTGCACACCGGCGGCAACAGCTCCGGCATCGTCGACGGCGCCGCCCTGGTGCTGGTCGGTTCCGAGGAGGCGGGTAAGTCACAGGGCCTCACCCCGCGTGCCCGGGTCGTGGCCACCGCCACCACCGGTGCAGAGCCGCTCATCATGCTGACCGGCCCCACCCCGGCCACCAAGAAGGCGCTCGACCGCGCCGGACTGACTGTGGACGATATCGATCTGTTCGAGCTCAACGAGGCCTTCGCCTCCGTGGTGCTGAAGTTCCAGAAGGATCTGAACATCCCGGACGAGAAGCTCAACGTCAACGGCGGTGCCATCGCCATGGGCCACCCCCTGGGTGCCACCGGCGCCATGATCACCGGAACCATGGTCGACGAGCTGGAGCGCCGTGGCCTGCGTCGCGCGCTGATCACGCTGTGCGTCGGCGGCGGCATGGGCGTAGCCACCATCATCGAGCGAGTCTGAGCCGGATAAGACAAGAGGAGCCAGAACCAATGAGTGCAAACACAATTCAGTGGGATAAGGATGCCGACGGCATCGTCACCCTCACCCTGGACGACCCCAACGGCTCGGCCAACGTGATGAACGACGACTACAAGCAGTCGATGGCCGCGGCCGTCAAGCGCCTTGTGGAAGAGAAGGATTCGATCACCGGCGTGGTTATCACCAGCGCCAAGAAGACATTCTTCGCCGGTGGTGACCTCACCAAGATCATCCAGATCCAGCCCGAGCACGCCCAGGAGGCCTTCAACGAGGTCGAGGAGATCAAGAAGGATCTGCGCACGCTGGAGACCTTCGGTCGTCCAGTCGTCGCCGCCATCAACGGCGCCGCCCTCGGTGGTGGCCTGGAGATCGCGCTGGCCACGCATTACCGGATTGCGGCCGATGTCAAGGGATCTCAGATCGGTCTGCCCGAGGTATCGCTGGGTCTGCTGCCCGGTGGCGGTGGCGTCACCCGCGTGACCCGCATGCTCGGCATCCAGAACGGCTTTGTCACCGTGCTGGCGCAGGGCACCCGGTTCAACCCGACCAAGGCCAAGGAAGTCGGCCTGGTTGACGAATTGGTCGGCTCCGTCGACGAGCTGATCCCTGCCGCCAAGGCGTGGGTCAAGGCCAACCCCGAAGCCGTGCAGCGCTGGGATGTCAAGGGCTACAAGATCCCTGGCGGCACTCCGGCCACCCCGGCGTTGGCGGCCATCCTGCCGTCATTCCCGTCGAACCTGAAGAAGCAGCTCAAGGGTGCGCCGATGCCGGCCCCGCGGGCCATCCTGGCCGCTGCGGTCGAGGGTGCTCAGGTGGACTTCGATACGGCCAGCCGCATCGAGAGCCGCTACTTCACCAGCCTGACCACCGGCCAGGTCGCCAAGAACATGACGCAGGCGTTCTTCTTCGACCTGCAGACCATCAACGGCGGCGGATCGCGCCCGGAGGGCATCGCTGCGACGCCGATCAAGAAGATCGGTGTGCTGGGCGCGGGCATGATGGGCGCCGGTATCGCCTATGTCTCGGCCAAGGCCGGTTACGACGTGGTGCTCAAGGATGTCACGCTGGAGGCCGCCCAGAAGGGCAAGGCCTACTCGGAAAAGATTGAAGAGAAGGCTCTTTCGCGCGGCAAGACCACCGCCGAAAAGTCCGCGGCACTGCTGGCCAAGATTACTCCTGCCGCCGATCCCGCCGATCTGGCCGGTGTCGACTTCGTGATCGAGGCGGTCTTCGAGAACACCGAGCTCAAGCACAAGGTCTTCCAGGAGATCGAGGATGTCGTGGAGCCCAACGCACTGTTGGGCTCGAACACCTCCACGCTGCCCATCACCGGGTTGGCTGCGGGTGTGAAGCGCCAAGAGGACTTCATCGGTATCCACTTCTTCTCACCGGTCGACAAGATGCCGCTGGTGGAGATCATCCGGGGCGAGAAGACCTCCGATGAGGCGCTGGCCCGCGTGTTCGACTACGTGCTGGCCATCAAGAAGACCCCGATTGTCGTCAACGACAGCCGCGGCTTCTTCACCTCGCGTGTCATCGGCACCTTCGTCAACGAGGCCGTCGCCATGCTGGCCGAGGGCATCGAGCCCGCGACCATCGAGCAGGCTGGCAGCCAGGCCGGGTATCCGGCTCCGCCGCTGCAGCTTTCGGATGAGCTGAACTTGACGCTGATGCAGAAGATCCGCAAGGAGACCGTCGAGGCCGCCAAGGCCGCCGGCCAGGACGTGCCGGAGGATCCGGCGGGCCGGGTCATCGACACCCTGGTGGAGGCGGGCCGTCCGGGCCGTCTGGGCGGTGCCGGCTTCTACGACTACGTGGATGGCAAGCGCACCGAGCTGTGGCAGGGACTGCGGGAGACCTTCAAGACCCGCAATGGCGCCGATCCCGCCAACCCACCGCTGCAGGACCTCATCGAGCGCATGCTGTTCGCCGAGGCCCTCGAAACGCAGAAGTGCTTCGACGAGGGTGTGCTGACCTCGACCGCGGATGCCAACATCGGTTCCATCTTCGGTATCGGGTTCCCGCCCTGGACCGGTGGCGTGCACCAGTACATCGTGGGTTACCCCGGTGGCAAGGCTGGGTTCGTCGCTCGTGCAAAGGAATTGGCCGCCAAGTACGGCGATCGCTTCAACCCGCCCGCATCGCTCTTGGACGCGTAGACAGGGCTAGAACGAACCCTCAGCCGCTCACCCTTCGGGGTGGGCGGCTGAGGTCGTTTCAGGGGGCGCTGACGAGTGATCGTGGATTCAGAATCGTCGTGAGATTCCCAGTAGGCGTCGGTATCGGGGCCGAAATGCCTTGTGGATTCTGCAGATTTAGAGGCGGCCGCCAGAAATAGTTGCCCCGCGGACGTGGCGTGCGCCACAGTATCGATCGCCGAGGGGGTGGCACACAAATTTATCCGGTGATCCCGTAGGTTCTCTGATGACACTACAAACATAGTTATTGGTTATTCGCGTACCCAGAGATGAATTAGCAGGTCATAGGGTATTTCTAGACGCAAGTTATATTTGCTAGGACTGGGTTACCGTAAGACTTTCAGTAAGTTGCTGTAACTTGATGTAGCGGGACGTTACCCACAGTTCACTAGCTATTTCTTTCACGTAACGTACCTTTGCGAGATATTTATTCGCTACGCTGCGCGCGATGAGTAATATCTTTGCCACTCGCAATGCGGCAGGTAAATCGAATTTGGTTCGGCTCGTATCCAAGATCGCTGGACGGGGATAGGGACGATGGTTGCACTCGGAACGATCCACGATTGGCGCCCCAAGCCCGGGACCGTCATCTCTTGGAGCGCTTCGCCCCGTGCCCGCGAGGTCGCGGTACAAGCGCCCGCCAGTGCCGTTCCGCCCAGTTACCAGCAGGCGCAGCACCTGCGCTCGTACCGGGAGCTTGCCCGCCAGGACCGCGAGATGGGCCGGCTCGGGATCGGTGCCTGGGACATCCCGGGTACGTGCGATATCGACGCCATGACCGCGGCCATCAACGCACACCTGCGGCGACATGACACCTACCACTCGTGGTTCGAGTTCGATCCTGAGGACCGAATCGTCCGGCACGCGATCGAGGACCCGGAGTCGATCGACTTCGTGCCCCAGGACCATGGACTGCAGCGACCCGATGAGATCCGTGCGCACCTGCTGCGCACCTCGGGGACGCCGCTCACGTGGGACTGCTTCACGTTCGGCGTGATTCAGCGTGCGGACCACTTCACCGTGTACCTGAGCGTGGACCATCTGCACACCGACGGGATGTCTACCGGAATCTTGTACGTCGAGATCCAACTGATGTATGCCAGCCTCCTGTACGGGTCGGCCATGCAGCTCCCGCCGCCGGCGGGCTACCTGGAATTCTCCGCTCGCGAGCATGCGCACAACCAGGCCATGAACCTCTCCTCCTACGAGGTGCGGGCCTGGATCCAGTACGCGCAGGACAACGGCGGCACCCTGCCCGACTTCGCGCTGCCGCTCGGGGACCGGTCGGTGCCGAACGTCGGCGGGATGGTGGCGGCCCAGTTGATGGACGCCGAGGAAACGGTGGCATTCGAGAAGGCATGTGAACAAGCGGGCGTGCGCTTCAGCGGTGGCGTGTTCGCGTGCGCGGCCTTGATCGACCGCGAGATCACCGGCGCCGATACCTTTTACGGCATTACCCCCTATGACACTCGCAGCACCGCGGAGGAGCAGCTGTCCGCGGGCTGGTACGCGAGTTTCATCCCCTTCGTCGTCGACATGTCGGACGGATCCTTCGCCAGCGTCGCGAGATCCGCACAGAAGTCGTTCGACGAATGTCAACCCCTGGCCAAGGTGCCGTTCGAGCGGGTGCTGGAACTAGCCGGCCCGGAATCCGGGCTGACCGCTCCTGAGTACGTAGTGCCGATGGTGTCCTTTCTGGACGCGCGCAAGATCCCAGTCAGTGCCGAATGGGATCGCATCAATGGTGGAATCTTCGGGGACAGCCGATCTTCTGACCAGGTCTGTATGTGGGTCAACAGGTTTGAGAACGAAACAAACCTGACTATCTCATTCCCCGACAACGCCGTCGCCCGTGAATCTGTGTCGCGCTATCTCGAAGTAGCACGCCTGGTTTATCAGCGTGTCGCGCAGTCACAGTTCGTTTCCTGAAACCGCGGCGTTGCGGCCGCACTATGCAGCATTGAACAGCAGTGAAAGGTGGGCATTGGCATGAGCACAAGCCTCGATATTGCGGTGAATGGAACCAGCTCACCGGATTTCGACAACGTCCGGCATGCGTTCGCGTTGAACTTCCTGGAGAACGACGAGCTGGGCGCGGCCGTCGCGATCTGGGTCGACGGGGAGCTCGTCGTCAACCTCTGGGGCGGCTGGGCTGATGAGGCCCGCACCCGTCCGTGGACGGAAGACACCTTGGCGCCGGTGTATTCCGGCACCAAGGGGTTGATGAGCACCTGCGTTCACATGCTCATCGAGCGCGGTGTGCTCGACCTGCATGCGCCGATTGCCCGGTACTGGCCCGAATTCGGCCAGGCCGGTAAGGAATCCATCACGGTGGCCATGGTGCTCGGGCACCGCTCGGGTGTGATCGGACCGCGCACCCGGTTGACGCCCGAGCAGGCCGCCAACTGGGACGAGGTGTGCGAGCACCTCGCCAGGGCGGCACCTTGGTGGGAACCCGGGACCGCGCAGGGCTACCACATGGCGACATTCGGGTTCATCCTCGGCGAGGTCGTCCGTCGCACCACGGGGCAGACGCTTGGCGAGTTCCTGCGCACCGAGATCGCCGAGCCGTTCGGGCTTGACGTACATGTGGGATTACCCCATGGCGAGCACCACCGCTGCGCCGAGATGGTCAACAAGCCCTTCCTACGCGATGTCTTCCGCGGAGCGCCTTCGGAATTCGATGCCATGAGCGATCATCCGCTGTCCGGCCCGCTGATCTCCGGCGACTTCATCCCCGACGACGAGATCGCCCGGCGGGATATCGGGTTGTGGCGGGCACTGGAGTTCCCGGGCACCAACGCGCATGTGTCGGCGCTCGGCCTGGCCACCTTCTACAACGCCATGGCGCGCGAGAAGCTACTCAGCCGGGAGCACATGAATCTGGTGCGGGTGTCGCAGGGCGGGTTCGATCCCGACGTCGTGCTGGGACCGCGGGTGGCCAACCATGGATGGGGCCTGGGCTACATGCTCAACCAGCGCTGCTATGCCGGGCCAAATCAGAAGATCTTCGGACACGGCGGATCTGGCGGTTCCTACGCATTCGTCGACCTGGAGCACCGTATCGGGTACTCGTATGTGATGAACCAGTTCGACGTGACCAAGGCAGATGCCGATCCTCGCAGTGTGCGGCTTATCAACGAGCTCTACACCACGTTGGGGGTGGCGCCGGCGGGAGAGTCGCTATGACGGCGACAATCCCAGTCACCGGTTCCGTCTTCGGGACTGCCAGGGCCAGTGCCCATCTAGATTTCGTCGACCAGGCATCTTTCCTGGGCGTGCGGGCCACCGAGATGTCCACACTGGGACAGATGGTCTGGATCTACGAACGTGATATCGACACCGACCGACTGCGCGTATTCCACGCCAATCTGGGACGGGGACTCTTCGGGCGGCGAATCGAACGGTCTCGCTTGCCGTTCGGGCGCCATCGCTGGGTGCTCGATCCGTTCTGTCACCCGATCGACGTCGAGCTGGCACCGCTGCCACGGGCCGAACTGCAGGATTGGGTGCACCGGCATGCGCAGTTGCCGATCGACCCCGAGTACGGCCCGGCCTGGCGGTTGGGCGTGGCTCGATTCGCCGACGGCGCCACCGCGGTGAGCCTGGTGGTCTCGCACACCATCGCCGACGGGGTGGGCATGTGCCAGGCCATCGCCGATGCTGCCAACGATGCGGATCTGCCCCTGGGGTACTCGATACCGCAGTCGCGCAAGCGGTTCCGCGGTGTGGGCGAAGACTTGCGGCGTACATGGCGGGATTTGCCGGAGGCCGGCCGGGCCTTTCGTAGGGCCACCAAGATGATGTCTGCGCGGCGCCAAGACATCCGGCATGCCGCGCTGCCCCCACAGTCTTCCCGTGTCGACCAAGTGCCGGCAGCCACCGTCTACCTGGACGAAACCCATTGGGACACACATGCGCGGGGCCGCGGAGGCACCAGCAACTCGCTTGTGGGCGCTTTCGCGGCGCAGCTCGCCACGAAGCTTGGCCGGACCGGGGAAGACGGCAAGGTGACGCTGTCCATGCCGGTGAACGAGCGCATCGAGGGCGATGTCCGCGCCAACGCGATGACCTCGGTGATGTTCACGATCGACCCCGCAGATGTGTCGATCGATCTGCGCGGTATCCGCAATGCCACCAAGCAGGTGCTTTCCGGTCTGCGCGATGAGCCCGACGAGAAATGGGCGCTGCTGCCGCTCACTCCATTCATCCCGCGCGCGGCCGCACGGCGGCTGGCCAATGTGGCGTTGGAGTACAACGATTTCCCGGTGGGCTGCTCAAACGTGGGGCCGCTGCATTCCGATGTGAACCGGCCCGACGGCACTCACGCCGACTACATCTTCTGCAAGCTCGCCGAGCAGCGGGTGCGCCCCGATGAGGTGTTGAGCACTTACGGGCAGTTGTTCCTCGCCTCGGGCCGGGTCAACGGTCAGGTCTTCGTGGCGGTCGTCGCCTACCAGCCCGGAATCGTCGAATCACGGGCAGAATTGACCGCGTACCTCTCCGAGACGCTTGACGACTTCGGCCTGCGCGGTGTGATCGAGTAGCCGTGGCGGACAACACAGGTGGTATCTACGGACTGATCGCTCGGATCGTCCGGAAGGCTCCTGTCGTCGTCATCGGGTTTTGGATCGGGCTGGCGGCGGTCTTGGCTCTGACTGCGCCGTCGCTGCAGAAGGCCATCGAGGATCACCCCGTCGATCTGCTGCCCAAGGATGCTCCCGTCATGGAGACCACCCGGCAGATGGTCGAATCGTTCCAGGAGTCGGGTGCACAGAACATCCTGCTGATCGTCCTCACCAACGAGAATGGGCTGACCCCAGCGGACGAACAGACCTACCGGATTCTCGCGGCCCGAATGCGCGAGGACACCCGTGATGTGAGCATGGTGCAGGACTTCATCACCAAACCGATGCTGCGCGAGATGATGTCGAGTACCGACGGCAAGGCGTGGTATTTGCCGGTGGGATTGCAGGGTGAGCTCGCCACGCCCGAATCCGGTAAGGCCTATGTTGGGGCCTTAAAGATCATCAAGGACGCCACCGAGGGCACCACCCTGAAGGCCTTTACGACGGGGCCGACCGCCACCGTCGGGGATCTGACGGTGGTGGGAGAGCGTGACCTGCATAAGGTCGAAATCACCACGGCTGCTTTGGTTCTTCTCATCTTGCTGATCGTCTACCGCAATCCGGTGACGATGATGCTGCCGCTCGTCGTGGTGGGTGTTTCGCTGGGTATCGCCCAGGCGGCCGTCGGGGGACTGGCGCAGATGGGTCTGAGCATCTCGAATCAGACGCTGACGTTTATGACCGCGATGATGATGGGCGCGGGCGTCGACTACGCGGTCTTCCTCATCAGCCGATATCACGAGTACGTGAAACAGGGCATGGATTCCGATAGCGCGGTGGCCGCCGCGTTGGAGTCGATCGGCAAGGTGGTCGCGGCGTCGGCAGCGACGGTGGCGGTGACCTTCCTGGGGATGGGCTTCACCAAGCTGGGCATCCTGTCTACCATCGGTCCCGCGCTGAGCGTGTCCATCCTCATCGCATTCGTGGCCTCGGTGACCTTCCTCCCCGCGGTGCTGGTCCTGGTGGGGCGTCGGGGCTGGGTGAAGCCGAGAAAGGCCTATGCCAACAAGATTTGGCACCGTTCGGGCATCAACATCGTCAAACGGCCGGGTACGCACCTGGCGGTGAGCCTGGTCATTCTGATCATTCTCGCCACCTGCGGTGCGATGGTGAAGTTCGGCTACGACGACCGCAAGAACCTGCCGGCCTGGGCCGACAGCAACCAGGGTTATGCCGCGATCGAGAAGCACTTTCCGGTGAATTCGACGCTGCCGCAGTACCTCTACATCAAGTCGCCCCATGATCTACGCACCCCGCGCGGGCTGGCAGACCTGGAGCAGATGGCCGCGCGGGTGAGCCAGGTTCCCGGTGTCGACAAGGTTCGTGGAATCACCCGTCCGACCGGTGAACCGCTTGAGGAGGCCAAGCTGTCCTTCCAGGCCGGTGAGGTCGGCGGGAAGCTGGGCGATGCCTCGAACCTGATCGACGCCCGGACGACGGACCTGGACAAGCTCGCGGCGGGCGGACATACGTTGGCCGACAAGCTTGGTCAGGTACGCGACTCGGTGAAGAACAATCTGGGCACGGCGCGCGCACTGGTCGACGTGCTCGCTCAGCTGCGGGGTAGTGGAAAGACCGGCACGCTGGCTGATCTCGATTCCGTGGACAAGCTGGTGATCAGCATGCATTCGTTGGGCGACGCCATCGAGTCGAATGCTCAGAGCTCCAGCGAGGTGTATGGCTGGATCGAACCCGTCGCACGTGCTCTGGTCGGCAATCCGGCCTGCGAGATGGACGCCGCGTGCCGGTCCTCGAGGGAGGAGATGAACCGGTTCCTGGAGACGAAACAGGATGGGACCAGGGACAGGATCGTCGAACTGGGGCGTGAGCTGAAGGCGGTCGACAACGATAAGCAGATCACCTCGACCATCGCCAAGCTGCGCACGGCGTTGAACTCCATCGACACGAACCTGCGCAGGCTCGGTCTGGCCGACACCTACGGCATCCAGCAGAAGTTCTCGGAGGTCCTCACCGGGGTCAACTCGCTCGCCGACGGCAGCGGGCAGCTTGCCGAGGGTGTGCAAATGCTGGTGGACCAGACCAAGCAGATGGGCGGCCAGCTGGGCGACGCGTCCACGGTTCTGGTTGCCGCCAAGCGTGATGCCGCACCCGGATCGATGTCCGGGTTCTATATCCCGCAGCAGGTGCTTACCCAGGAATCTTTCAAAACTGCTGCAGCGGCGTTTGTTTCCGCGGACGGGCATGCGGTGCGCTACCTGGTGCAGAGCAACCTGAACCCATTTAGTCCCGAGGCGATGGATCAGGTCCGCGCCATCCAGGATGCCGCACATAGCGCGCAGCCCAACACCACGTTGTCCGATGCATCCATCTCGATGGCGGGGTTGTCGGCTATGTACAACGATATCCGCAATTACTACAACCACGATCTGCGATTCATCATCGTGCTGACGGTGATCGTGGTGTTGCTGATCCTCGTCGCGCTGCTGCGGGCCATCGTTGCGCCGCTGTATCTCATTGGCTCGGTGATCATTTCGTATGCCTCGGCGGTGGGCATCGGGGTGATCACCTTCCAGTTCATCGGTGGGCAACCGTTGAGTTGGAGTGTGCCCGGGATGGCGTTCATTGTGCTGGTCGCCGTGGGCGCCGACTACAACCTCCTCTTCATCTCGCGTATTCGCGACGAGTCGCCCGACGGCATCCGCTCTGGTGTCATCAAGACGGTCAAATCGACCGGTGGCGTAATCACCTCTGCCGGAGTGATTTTCGCCGCATCGATGTTCGGTCTGCTGATCGGCAATCTGCAGTCGATGGTCGAAGCGGGCTTCATCATCGGCATGGGTCTGCTCCTGGATACCTTCCTGGTACGCACCATCACCATTCCCGCCCTGGTGGTGCTGTGTGGACAGGGGAACTGGTGGCCCTCGGCGATCGTGGAACCCTGGTTCCGTCAACGATTCTCGCGGTCGAAGGCGAAGCCGGATGCTGCCGAGGAACAAGAACCCGACGCGGAGTCCGAACCGATCAGCGCCGAGTTGCCACCCGAGGAGCCGCAGACTTCCGTTTCCCGCGAAGTCGAGCTCGTAGGCCGTCGATGATGACGGCTAGCCCGTCCTCAAAGTCTGCATCGAAGTCGGGTTCGTAGAGCTCGGAAAAAGCCTGTGCCACAGTGGGATGCGTGGTCATGTCCACATGCGCCCGCATGTTCTCCTCGCTGTAGGGATTCGATTCCGGATACTCGAAACCGTCGCGAGTCTGCTGTTCGATGGTGAATCCGATGGTGTAGTGAAAGATCGTTGGCGTCAGTCGCGCGGCATCGCGCAGGGTGAACCCGGCCTTCGTCATCACGTTGAGCATGGGTTCGGTCATGTCGGCGGCCTTTGCGGTGGCGGTGCCGGCGAGAATCCGTGCCCCTTGGTGATAGCGCAGCATTTCGCGGCGTAGCGCGCGGGCGCCCTCGGTGAGGAATTGATCCCACCGCGGCGTCGAGAGATCGAATTTGTTTACGGCGTCGCCGAACATCGCGTCGGCCATCGCATCGACGAGGTCGCGGCGGTTCTTCACATGCCAGTAGAGCGCGGGTGCCTGGACGCCCAAGGCCGCCGCGACCGACCGCATGGTCAGGTTCTCGGCGCCGTGCCGGTCCAGCAGGACGAGGCCGGCGCGAGCGATGGTTTCACGATCGAGGGACACATTGACACCTTAACAACGTTAAAGTAAATATGGTTGTAATACCTATAACGACGTTAAGGAGTGTCATGACCGAGCATGCCGTAGTCATCGCAGGTGGCGGGCCGACCGGACTGATGCTGGCCGGTGAACTGGCCCTCGCCGGTATCGATGTCGCTGTCTTGGAACGTCGAGGCAGTCACGAGGAGGCGGGCTCTCGTGCAGCGGGGGTGCATTCGCGCACCATCGAGGTGTTCGATCAGCGCGGTATCGCAGACAGGTTTCTCTCCCAGGGGATGACCGGTCAGGTGACCCATTTTTCGGGCATCTTCATGAGCATCGAGGATTTCCCCACCAGGCACCCGTACGCGTTGGGTCTGCTTCAGCACTACACCGAGAAAACGCTCGCGGCCTGGATCGCCGAACTCGGGGTGCCGATCTATTACGACGTGGAGGTCATCGGATTCAACCAGGACGACGCCGGTGTGAACGTAGAACTTGCCGATGGTCGCGCGATGCGCGGGCATTACCTGATCGGATGCGATGGCGGGCGCAGCACCATCCGTAAGGCCTCGGGGATCGGATTTCCCGGCTATGACCCGTCCTGCTCGGCGATGTTGGTCGATGCCGAGATCACCGAGCAACCGCTCGAATTCGGACTGCTACGCAAGCCGGGTCAATCCTTCCTCGGCATCTTGCCGTTCGAGGAGGGGTGGTGCCGTCTGGTCTTCAGCACGGACCTCTCCCGGCTAGGCATCGAACCGACCTTGGCGGAAGCCAAGGAAGCGCTTATCGCCATTGCAGGAACTGATTTCGGCATTCACAGCCCGCGCTGGATGTCCCGGTTCTCCGATATGACCCGACAAGCCGACCGATACCGCGACCGACGCCTGTTCCTGGCCGGAGATTCCGCGCACATCCATTTCCCGTTCGGTGGGCAGGGACTCAACACCGGAGTCCAGGACGCGGTGAATCTCGGCTGGAAGCTTGCCGCGGTGATCAAGGGAGAAGCGCCGGACTCGCTGCTGGACACCTATCACTCCGAGCGCCACCCGGTGGCAGAACGGGTACTGCATAACACCATGGCGCAGACGCCGTTATCCGATGCGGGCCCCCGCATGGACGCGCTGCGCGATATCGTCGCCGAACTGCTTGCCATGGACGAGCCGCGTAAGCGGATTGCCGGAATGATGAGCGGCCTGGACATTCATTACGGGCTGGGCGAGGGGCACCCGCTGCTTGGCCGCCGCATGCCGGATCTCGATGTGGCGACTGCGGACGGGCTGACCAGGGTGTACCCCTTTCTGCACACCGCCCGCCCGGTGCTGCTCAACTTCGGGGCGCCGGGGCAGCTGAGCATCGACGGGTGGGCGGACCGAGTTCAGCTGATCGACGCCAAATACACCGGTATATGGGAACTTCCGGTACTGGGCGAGGTTGCGGCACCGGACGCCGTGCTGGTGCGGCCCGACGGGTACGTCGCTTGGGTGGGCGACGGTTCCGATACGGGTCTCGCCGAGGCGCTGACTCGATGGTTGGGGCCGGGCGTCCGGGCGTAGTGTGGCCCAGGTGGCCGAGACACTGCAGTTCGGAGCTTTCATCCCGCAAGGCTGGCGCTTGGACCTGGTAGGCATCGCACCCGAGCATCAATGGGATGTCATGCGCGATCTGGTCCGCTATGCAGAGGACGGTCCCTGGGACTCGGTATGGGTCTACGACCACTTCCATACCGTGCCGGTACCCACCGACGAGGCGACCCATGAGGCGTGGACGCTGATGTCCGCCTTCGCCGCCGTTACCTCGCGGATCAAGCTGGGGCAGATGTGCACGGCGATGGGATACCGAAACCCGGTGTATCTGGCCAAGGTCGCCGCGACGGTAGACCTCATCTCGGGCGGGCGCACTCAGATGGGCATCGGCGGCGGCTGGTACGAGCACGAGTGGCGCGCATACGGTTACGGATTTCCCGATGCTGCCGAACGCCTCGGCAGATTACGCGAAGGGGTCCGCATCATGCGCGATGCCTGGCGGGACGGTCGCGTCACCCTGGACGGCAGGTATTACCAGGTATCCGATGCGATTGTGGCGCCCAAGCCACTGCAGCGGGGCGGAATTCCCCTGTGGATTGCCGGCGGTGGCGAGAAGGTGACGTTGCGGATCGCGGCGCGCTATGCCCAGTACACCAACTTCGGACAGACGCCCGAGGAATTCGAGCACAAGTCGAAAGTGCTTGCGGGGCACTGTAAGGATGTCGGTACGGACTTCGATGCGATTGTCCGGAGCGTCAACGTGAACGTCGTCATAGGCGCCGACGATGCCGAGGTCGCCGACCGGTTGGCGGCCATCAAATCGCGGCTCGTCCCGGTCATCGGCGAGGACGTGGCCGAGGTGATGGTGGGCAATCTGGCCGAGACGGCCGGGACCCCGGAACAGATCGCCGAGCGTCTGACGGAGTTCCGCAACCGCGGACTGGGATATGCGATATGCAATTTTCCGGAGGCCGCCTACGACCGTTCCGGAATCGACTTGTTCGTACGTGAGGTCGTTTCTGCACTGACCTGATCGCCTTGAACAAGCGTGGAGTTGCGCGAGCGGCTGCAGCGGTAGCCCATCTTGTTTACACAATTACTAGTACCGTAAGTTACCGGCATGCCTGCACTTCAGTCCGTCGATGAAACCTTCCTGGCCACCGCTCCGGTTGTAGTCAGCGAAACCATCTCAGTTCCGCTCTCCGCCGACGCGGTGTGGCGCGAGCTGACCAATGACACCACCTTGCGGTGGCTGGCTCCCGGCCTTCGGGTGATCTGGGGCAGTCCCCGGGCCGGTGTCGGCGCCGTCCGCCGGATCGGTCCGGTAGTCGGACCGAAGGCGCACGAGAAGTACTTCCTCTGGGAGGAGGGTCGGCGCAAGGCCTTCTATATGGTCAAGCCCCCGCTGCCGCTGCCCGGACTACGGGCGTTCGCCGAGGACTACGTGGTGACACCGACCCCCCAGGGCTCCGAATTCACGTGGGTATGGGCGATCGACGGTTCGGGGCTGGTGCGCCATGTGGCGCCGGTGGTGCGCGCCATCGTGGGCTTCGGGATGAAACGCACCCAGCGGCACCTCACCAAACTTGCCGCGGCCGGAAGGTAAGCAGCCGCCCGTAGAGTGAATTCGTGCGCGCGGCAGTCCTGCTCTCGGTGTTCCTGTTGGTGGCTGCCTGTGCGCCGGTCGGTCCCGGGACGGACGTCGCGGCGACGAACCCTTGCGATGTGGGTCAGTACTGGACGCGTTACTACAACAACACCGATCAGTCGGGCACTGCGGTGCTCGCCAGATGCGAGTACTCAGTCGGCGGGCACTTCACCGGATCACCCGCGCCATGGGTTAATGCCGACGGATTCTCGGTCGATGCCACCGGCTCGATCCGGTTTCCGGTGGCGGGTGAGTATCGGATCGCCTCGATGAGCGGTGGTGTCGTCGCGCGCGTGTGGCTCGATGGCGAGCAGATCTTCGATCACGCCGACACCCGCGACTGGGGCACCGACCTTGCCACGCGGAACGTCGAGGCCGGTGTGCACACCATCCGGGTCAGCTTTCTCAATGCCGGCGGCCCTGCGGTACAAGAGTTCTCGGTGTCCCAAACGGCGCGCGGGCCGGTATCGACGAACGGTAACTATTTCGCGGCCAACTCATTCCTGAATCAGCCTCTCCCGCCGAACCCGCCGGTCGACCCTCGGTCGCCGTATTGGGTTGCCGCGCTGCTGAACAATCCGAGTATCAAGACCATCGACGTCAACGAGGACATCTGGACCACTGCGGTGTATCACGCCCCCGCGGGCACTCCCACCCGCGCCGTCACCGTCCGCAACAGTGGGAAATCGATCGACGTCCCGTATCTGCCGCACTACCGACCCACGCAGGACTCTGACGCTCACATCGCGATCATTGACGACACCAACGGATGTGAGTACGAATTCCAATCCTTCGCAACGGAATCCATGTCGGCGATCGCCCAGGCCACCTATCGGGTCGACACCGGATCAGGAGGACATGTCAGTGGGCCCGCACATTCGGGAGGCGAGCTGTCCTATCTCGCGGGGCTGATCACGCCGGAAGATGTGCAGGGCGGAGTGATCGATCATGCACTGCGGTTTGCCATCCCCATCAATGCACCCACCTATGTGTATCCGGGTACGCGCTCGGACGGCACGGTCCCGGACGGGGTACCGGAGGGGATAAGGATTCAGCTTGATCCGTCCCTCGATCTGCGAACGTTGAATCTCAGCCCCTTTCAACGAATGGTCGCGACGGCGCTGCAGAAGTACGGGGCGTTTGACGCGGACGTCGCCAAGAGCTTCTCGCTGACGGCGCGAAGCGTGATCGACGGCACCCGGTACCCGACCCATATCGAGGACCTGCCCAGGGAGTTGATCGGGCAACTTCGGTTCCTGACGCCCTCGATCAGCTCGACGGATATCCAGCTCGACACTGCCGACGACGGGGTATGTAAACAGCAACGGTAATCTGGCTACGCCCGTACCCTACTTTCGATGCAGCGAATCCTTCGCGATCATCGAGTTGGAGAGTCGTAGTAGTGAACCAGCATCTCGCTGATGACAGGCTGTCGCAACGCGCGGTGGCCGCCTACGAGTCGTTCCTTGCGACAAAGAAATTCGGGGCGCTGGACGGCCTGCGAGCACTGAGTGTCCTCGCGGTGATCTGGCACCACACGTCCGGGACGCCCGGTCCGCGGATCTCGCAGAGCGGATTCATGGGCGTCGATTTCTTCTTTGCGATCAGCGGCTTTCTCATCACCACCTTGCTGATCCGCGAACGTGATCGCGCCGAGTCTATATCGCTGCGAAACTTCTACGCACGCAGGGCGTTACGCATATTCCCGCTGTACTACGTGGTGCTGATGCTATACATCGTGCTGGTGTTCGCCACCGAGCGCGGTACGGCAAAGGGTGAGCAATTCTTCGGGAACTTAGCGGCCTTCCTGACCTACACCGTCAACTGGTTTGTCGACCTCACCAGCGGCACCTCGGTGCCGTTCTATTTTTCGTGGTCGCTGTCCACGGAGGAGCAGTTCTACCTGCTGTGGCCACCGCTGTTGGTGGGTGCTCTGTTGGTGGGCAAGGGGCGAATCTGGGCACCGCTCACCGTGCTTTTCGCTTTGGCGTCGGTATCCGTCTGCGCCGGCATCTTCCTGGACACTGAGCTGCTGCCCTGGCGCATGCTGGCGAGCCTGTCATTGCCCATCCTGCTCGGCGCGGCCTTCGCGATTGTCGTGAACACCCGTCGCGGCTACGCCGCGGTCGCGATGGTGCTGGGTTGGTGGTGGTCGGCCCCTGCGGTCTTTGCGGTGATGATCGCAGGACTGTGGTGTGGCGCCCCGTCATGGTCGATCCAGATCGTGATGGCCGTTGCCGTTACCGCCGTCACTATCCGCGAGAACACGCTGATGCATCCGGTACTGACGTGGCGGCCCCTCGCGTTCATCGGCGTGATCAGCTACGGCATCTACCTGATGCATATGTTGTGCGCCAACGTCGTACGCCGGCTTGTGCACGAAGAGCAGGGACTGGCGCTCTGCGCTGGCACGGTTGTCCTCGTCATCGCCGTTGCCTACCTGAGCTTCCGGTACTTCGAGACGCCCTTGCTGCGGATCAAGCGCCGCTTCGAATCACCCGCCGAGCAGGCCGGCGACGAACTCTCCCGGGCTCAGGACGAGCGTTGAGTGCTCAACCGATCGCAGGCCCCAACAAATCGTCGGCGTCGGTTATCCGATAGCCGTAGCCCTGTTCGGCCAGGAACCGCTGCCGGTGTGCCGCGTACTCGGCGTCGAGGGTGTCACGGGACACCACCGAGTAGAAGTAGGCCTGCCCGCCGTCGGCCTTCGGCCGCAGCAGCCTACCCAGGCGCTGCGCTTCCTCCTGGCGTGATCCGAATGTTCCCGAAACCTGTACGGCCACAGCGGCTTCTGGAAGATCGATGGAGAAGTTAGCGACCTTGGACACCACTAGGGTCGCGATCTCTCCGCGCCGGAACGCGTCGTACAATTGCTCACGTTCGGCGTTCTTGGTGGAGCCCTGGATCACCGGGGCGTCGAGTTCGGTCCCTAGTTCGTCGAGCTGATCCAGGTAGGCGCCGATCACCAGCGTCGGCACCCCCGGGTGGCGGGCCAGGATCGACTTCACCACATTGATTTTCGTGTGGGCCGTCGAGCACAGCTTGTACCGTGCATCGGCCTCGGCGGTTGCGTAGATCATGCGCTCGTTCTCGGTGAGGGTTACCCGCACCTCGATGCACTCGGCGGGGGCGATCCAACCTTGCGCCTCAATGTCTTTCCACGGCGCGTCATAGCGTTTGGGGCCGATGAGGCTGAACACGTCGCCCTCGCGACCGTCCTCACGGATGAGGGTGGCGGTGAGTCCGAGGCGGCGCCGCGACTGCAGATCCGCCGTCATCCGGAACACGGGTGCGGGCAGCAGGTGCACCTCGTCGTAGATGATCAGCCCCCAGTCGCGGCTGTCGAAGAGCTCCAGATGGCGGTACTCACCCTTGGTGCGCCGGGTGATCACCTGATAGGTGGCGATGGTGACCGGGCGGATCTCCTTGCGCTCGCCGGAGTATTCGCCAATCTCCTCCTCGGTCAACGAGGTTCGTGCAATGAGTTCACGTTTCCACTGGCGCCCGGCGACGGTGTTGGTGACCAGGATCAGGGTGGTTGCCTGTGCCTTCGCCATGGCGGCCGCACCCACCAGCGTCTTGCCGGCGCCACAGGGCAACACCACGACCCCGGAGCCGCCCGCCCAGAACGAGTCGGCGGCCATCTGCTGGTAGTCGCGTAGCTCCCATCCGTCCTGCGCGAGGCTGATCGGGTGGGCCTCGCCGTCCACATATCCGGCGAGATCCTCTGCAGGCCAGCCGATCTTGAGCAGCATCTGCTTGATGCGACCCCGCTCGCTGGGGTGCACCTGCACCGTATCGTCGTCGAGACGGGCGCCGAACATGGGGGCGATCTTCTTGTGTCGCAGCACTTCTTCGAGCACGGCGCGGTCGAGGCTGACCAGCATGAGCCCGTGTGCCGGATGCTTGACGAGCTGTAGGCGTCCGTACCGTGCCATCGTGTCGACGATGTCCACCAGCAGTGGCTGCGGCACCGCGTAACGGGAGAAGGTGACGAGCGCATCGACGACCTGTTCGGCGTCGTGGCCGGCGGCGCGGGCGTTCCACAATGCCAGCGGCGTGATGCGGTAGGTGTGTACATGCTCGGGTGCACGTTCCAGCTCCGCGAAGGGGGCGATCGCCTGGCGCGCCGCGTTGGCCTGGTCGTGATCGACCTCCAGCAGCACGGTCTTATCGGATTGGACGATCAGCGGTCCGTCGGTCATTCGATCCAGCCTACTGACCCCCGCCGACACGCCCATTTGTGGCGGACACGTGCGATACAGAACCGCCACCGCGCGGCGTGTCGGCGCCTTAGGAGGGCGGTGATACCGCGGTGATGCGATGGATCGCGAAATCCCGGATGCGCCCCGCGGCGGTGTCGAAGGCTGACAGCTGCCCACCCCGCACGCTGATCGGGTTGACCACCCGCGAGGACGCCACCCCGGCCGGGTCCACGTATCCGATCAACACGCTGGTCTGCGCCTTGGCCGACTGCTGCAACAGCGCCACCGCATGCGACAGCTCGATGCGGACACCGCTGTCGCGATCACCGACAGCTCGGATGGCCTTGATCACCGCGGCCGCAGCGGGCTCGCTGAGCACCGGTGGTGTCCACCCCATGCGATGTGGCTGCGGCGTCACCCGGGCCCGGTGCGCACGCAGCTCCACGATCGTCCCGGTGGCGTCCTCGGCAGCGGGGGCGAACCCCGCCGAGCGCAGTCCGGCCACCAGCTCAGCCAACGGGGCCAACGACACCGCGACGGTCGGGGCCAGCAGCCGCAGGCCCAGATCCTCGGCCAGATGCGACGACATCACCTGCGTCAGCAGGGCGATGTCGTCGCAGCGCAGGAACGAGGTGGCCACCCCGGCGCGCAACTGCCCATGCCGGCGCGCCACATCGTCGATGAGGTATGTCAGTGACTGGGGGACAGGGGTTTTCGATCGTGAACTGAAGAAGCTGTGCAGACCCGTGGCCGTGCGTCCCGAGTCCAGTGACCGGCGGATGCTGCCCTCGCTCACCCGAAAGACGCTGGCCGCCCCCGCCGATTCCAGGTCTGCTACCGCCGACAGATCCAGTTCCAGCTCGCGGGTCAGCGGACCCGGAGCCACCACGGTGAGGTCGGCCTGCACCAAGAAGTGATCGATGGGCGCGGGCAGCGCCTTCTCCATCGCGGCCAGCGTGGCCAACTCGTTGCCGGCGCTGTCCAGGAAGACGCGAACAGGTGTCGGTAGTGCGCCACGTCCGATCACTCCTAGCGTCGTCGCCTCGAGCAGCAGGGCCGTTACCGGTTCCACACCTAGCCGAGTACCCCAACGTGGACGACGCCACCGCATCACCCGGGACGCCTCCTCGGGCTGCAACCCGTGCCCGGGATCCAATTCGCCGAGGATCTCCAGCAGCAGCTTGCGGTCATACGGTGCCGCCGTCGAACGCAGCGAATCCGACAGGGCCGCAATCGGTTTGTCCTCGCTGGTGCGTTTGCCGATCAGATCGGGCCGCGCCGCCAACATCAACCAGGCCGTCATCAACCGCAGCCAACGGGACGCTGCCGACAGCTCCACGAACCGATCGGCCTGGACGGTCGGCGCCCAATGCCAGCCGTCGTTATCGGTCTGGATATCGGGCTCGCCCAGTGCGATCAGCTCCGCGGCGGCCAGCACCTCCAGCAGCAGTCCCATGCGGGTGTCATCGATACCCGTCGCCTTCGTGAGCCGTTTGACCTCGCGCACTCCCAGGCCGCCGCTGCGCAGCTGCGGTGCGGGGTTGACGCCGAGCTCGTCGAGCAGCAGTCCCACCTCGCGCAGCAGATCCAGGGCGGCGCCGGCCGCGGCAGCGTCGGCCTCGGGCTTGGTCGACGTCGTCGTCTTCGTGATCGGGGGCTGTAGCCGGTCCGGCTCCTCGCCGCGCAACAGCTGTGCCACGGATCGGGGCAGCAGCACCGTCTCGTCGTCGATGCGCTGCAACAGGCCCGCGGACAGCAGCCTCCGTACGGGTCGGTCCGGAGGGGCGTCCGGGGCGGCATCGCGGGTGCGACCGATGGGGGACCCCGCGATCAATGCCTGCAGCAGCTCCATCTCGCGGCCATCGGCGATCTCTAGTGCGGCACGCGCCTCGTCGAACGAGTCGGGGGTCTGCTCGCTGATCACCTGCCCAACCACCCAGGGCAGACCGAACCGGGTCTCTGCCGCCAGGTGCAGCTCGCCATCGCCCCACACCAGTGCGAGGTCACGCAGCCGGTCCAGGGTGGCGCGTACCTGCAGTTCCGTGGCGCGCCCGTCGACCAGGGCAAGCACATCCGAGAGCGGCACGCCGGTGACCTCCGCACGTGCCACCAGCAGCGCATCCAGCACCGCCAGGGTCAAAAAGTCCAGGTTGTCGGAGGCTGCGCGCACCGATTGGCGTGACAGCGCACGGCTCGCCAGCGCCGCCAGCGAGCCGGGGGGTGGGGATGCCAAATCGGGCCGCAGTCGGACCAGCTGCACCAACTGTTCATCGGTCAGTTGGTGCAGCCAGGTAACCAACGCCGCGTCATCACTCATCCGGGCATGATCCTCTTCGCGCACGCGCTCATCGGCGACCAGCGTAATCGCGGGTTGGGTTCGCCGTCGGCCCCCCGGCCTGCCACAATGACTTTGTGGCTGACAAGAAGCAGTACGTCGACAACGGCTGGCCCGCGCATGTGGACGGCGAGCACGCGGTGAGCGAGCTCGCGACCGACCGCACGGGAGCGCTATCTCCGTTCGGCGACATCGAGTTCCCGGTGGAGTCTGTGCCGTACGTGCACCCCGTCACGGTCATCAATAAGTAACAGGGGCATGCCCGACCGCCTGTCGCATATCGACGAGCACGGGTCCGCGCACATGGTCGACGTATCGGCCAAACAGGCCACCGCACGCGAGGCCGTCGCGGCGGGACGGTTCGTTACCACCCCCGAGGTTCTGAAACTTCTCTCGGACGGCACGCTCCCCAAAGGTGACGCCATCGCCACCGCTCGGCTGGCGGCCATCATGGCTGCCAAACGCACCAGCGAGCTCATCCCGCTGTGTCACCAGATACCGCTCACCGGCATCGACGTGGATTTCGAGATTGGGGCTATCGAGGGTCCCGCCGACGTAGCGGGGTCCATCCACATCACGGCCACTGTGCGCACCAACGACCGCACCGGGGTCGAGATGGAAGCGCTGACCGCCGTGACGGTCGCCGGTCTGACGCTGCACGACATGGTCAAGGCGGTGGACCCGGCATCGCGTATCGACGACGTCCGGGTGCTGCGCAAAGAGGGCGGCAAGACCGGAACATGGACCCGACCGTGAAGTCTGCGCGGGTGGTCGTGGCCTCGACCCGTGCCGCCGCCGGTCTGTACCCCGATAAGACCGGGCCCCTCATCGTCGAATGGCTCAGTGCGCAGAATTTCCGCGTTGAGGAACCGGTCGTGGTGCCCGACGGCGATGCGGTGGGGGAAGCGATCGGGGAGGCGGTTTCTTACGAGGGAGTTCGGCTCGTTGTCACCACCGGCGGTACCGGGCTCTCACCGACTGATGTCACGCCTCAACAGACCGCCGCGCTGCTGGACTACCAGATTCCCGGTCTGGCCGATGCCATCAGGCGCTCCGGGCTGCCTGCCGTGCCAACCAGCATCCTGTCCCGTGGCGTGTGCGGTGTCGTCGGCCACACGCTGGTGGTGAATCTGCCCGGCTCCACCGGCGGGGTGCGTGACGGGCTGTCGGTACTCGGCGGAGTGCTCGACCATGCGCTGGACCAGATCGCCGGGGGTGATCACCCATGAGCGCCGCCGTCACCAGTGCGCTGCTGACCGCGGAACGCATCTCGCTGATCGAGCACGAGCAGCTCGTCGATCATGAATCTGCTGGAGCCACAGTCGGATTCGTGGGCAATGTGCGCGATCATGACGGCGGTAAGACGGTGCTGCGGCTGGAGTATTCGGCGCATCCGTCGGCCCAACAGGTGCTGGCCGATGTGGTGGAACGTATCGCCGCTGAGGCCGAGGGCGTGCGTGCGGTGGCGGTGAGCCACCGTATCGGCGCGCTTACGGTCGGTGAGGCGGCCTTTGTCGTGGCGGTGAGCGCCGACCACCGTCGTCAGGCATTTGCCACCTGCCAGCGCCTCGTCGATGACGTGAAGGCGGCGCTACCGGTATGGAAGCACCAGTTCTTCGCCGATGGCAGTGACGAGTGGGTGGGCTCGGCCTGAAAAATCGGGGCTCCGGTTGGGGTTTGATACCTAAAAACCCAGATCAGGGCACTACTGTTCCGTTGAGTGCATTAACTTCCATAGTTCATGAGCACTGTCGCGCAGCCGAAACGCTCCGATGTGGCGCCCGCGCCCGAGATCTTTCCGCACCCCGGTAGACGCCCTGCCCGCCCGGCCGAGGATTCCTTCCATATCCCGCCCGACGGCTTCGGTGATACGGCACCGGGAACGGTGCTGCATGCCCGTCCTGTGGATGTCGGATTCCTTGGGGTACTTCGCCAGCGAGTGACCGCCTGGCAGCTGCTGTACCGAACCACCGATCCGCACGGCGCCCCGGAAGTCACCACGACGACGGTGCTGGTGCCAGCGGCGCATGACTCCGCCAACCCACGCCTGCTCGGTTATCAATGCGCGATCAATTCCAGCCAGCGAACTTGCTTCCCGTCCTACTGTCTGTTGCAGGGCGCCCGGGGGCCATTCGCCAACCCGCAGATCGAGCTGTTGCTGATGGCGGCCGCGCTACGCCAGGGGTGGATCGTGAGCGTTGCTGACCACGGCGGGCAGCCGGGACGTTATGTTGTTGCGCGCCAACCCGGTTATCACGTGCTTGACGGATTGCGTGCCACCCTGGCCTTCTCCGAACTGCGTCTCCCCGCCGGCACGGCGATCGGACTGTGGGGCTACTCCGGTGGCGGACTTGCCAGTTCGTGGACCGTGGAGATGGCGCCGGGCTACGCGCCGGAACTCAATATCGTGGCCGCGGCGCTGGGTTCACCGGCCTCCGACCCCAGCGCTATCCTGGAGAGGACCAACGGCGGCGTGTTCGCGGGTCTTGGCATGGCCGCGATCTCGGCGTTGCAGGACAGCTATCCGGCATTGGATTCCATGCTGCGTGAACATCTTTCGCGCAAGGGTGCAAAGATCATGATGACGGTGCGCGGTTTGTCGACCGGTCAGGCGATTACCCGCTATGCACTGCGGAACTTCGACAGATATCTCGACCGCCCGTTGGCCGAGCTGATGGCGCTACCCGATATCGCCGCCATGAGCGAGGACCTGCGCCTGGGCAAGGTAGCGCCGACCTGTCCCGTGTATCTCTACACAGCGGTGCGCGATCAGCTTGTCGGTATCGCCGAGGTGGATCGGCAGGCCGAGTTCTATCTGGCTAACGGCACGGATGTCACGTATCGGCGCGATCGGCTGAGTGAGCACCTGTCGCTGGTGGTGCTGGGGGCACCCTCGGCGTTGCGGTGGCTGACTCAGCGGCTGGAAGGCATGGTGCCTGAATCCGGTACCAGCACTGTGACATCCATGCTCGCCTCTCCATCCGCGCTGTGGACCATCGCCGCGATATCGGCGTCGGCGGCCCGCGTACTCGCGGGCCGCCAGCTGTAGCTCCTTAGGCCCGTTCGGCGATCACCGTGTACACCGGGACGTAGAGCAGCTGATCGTCGACATCCTGTTCGAGCCGGTCCAGTCTTTCGGGGTCTCCGCGGTAGCTGCCGCGAATCGCGTTGAGGAACTCGGCCTTTGGCGCCGCCATTGTGGTCGGGTTCAGCTGCAGCACGGTCCATCCATTGGCGGGTAGCACCTGTTCGATCTCCTCCGCCTGCAGCGCGTTCTGGAACGGCGTAGGCACGCCGTGCACCTTTCCCTGTGCGAAACACCAGATGTACCAACGCGCTCCGGGGCGGGTGGCACCGTGGAGGGCTGACGCGTACTTCGCGTTTCCTTCCACGTCGAAGCAGTGGTAGACGCCGCTGTCGATCACGGTGTCGAACCTTCCGTCCCAGCCGTCGAGCTTGGTGGCGTCGGCGACTTGGAAGTCAACGGTGACGCCGGCTGCCGCTGCCCGGCCCTTGGCTTGTTCGATCGCCGAAGGGGCAAAGTCCAGTCCGGTGACGTTAAAGCCTTGCTGGGCAAGATAAATGGCATTATCGCCGAGGCCGCAGCCGATATCCAGGACGTCTCCGCGGACCGCGCCGAGCAGGGCCAGCTCCTTGATGCGGGGTTTAGCCTCCTTGGAATCCCACGGGATGATGGGTCCGTTGTCCTTGACGCTCTCTCGGTATAGATCCTCGAACGTGTTCTGGGTTGGTGCGGTCATGACTGTTCAGCCTCTTTCTGCGACGATGTTGAAGAACGGCATGTGGATCAGATCGTCGTCCAGCTGCTGGAGACGCTCGAATGTCTTCTGTGCTTGTTCGGCCACGCCCGGCAGCTGATACCGCTCGCGCATCTCGGCGGGCATCTGCTCGGGGTCGATACCGGCCAGCGCGGCACCGACGAATGCCACTCGAGATCCGAGATATGTTGTGCTACCGAAGTATTGGATGTTCCAGTTGGCTTCGGCCAATACGCTCTTGATCTCTTCGGGATCCTGCACACCGAACGGCATCGCGATGCCGTTCACGGTGCCGTCGCCAAAGCAGGCGATGAACCAGCGCGCGCCCGGCCGGGTGGCCCGGTGGAGTGCGGCGGCGTACTGCTGATGGTCTTCGTGGTCGAAACAGTGATACACGGCGCTGTCGATCACGGTGTCGAACTTTCCGTCCCAGCCGTCGAGCTTGGTGGCGTCGGCGACCTGGAGGTCGACGGTTACGCCCGCGGCGGCGGCGCGTTCCTTCGCCTGTTCGATGGCGGAGGGGGAGAAGTCTAGGCCGGTGACCGACAGGCCTTGTTGGGTGAGGTAGATCGAGTTCTCGCCGAGACCGCAGCCGATGTCCAAGACGTTGCCGCGCAGCGCACCATATGCGGCGAGCTCCTTGATTCGAGGCTGCGCGTCCCTGATATCCCAGGGCACACCCGCGGCCGGGGCGCCCTCGAACATGGGTTTGCCGTTGTAGACCGCTTCGAATGCTTCGTGGCTCGGTACGTCTGGGGGAGTGGTCGATGCCGTCATGGAGACCAAGGTACGCCTAGAATCCGGGACGTCAACCCCCTTGACAAGGCGCCTACCATTCCATCCGAAAGGGTTACCGTGCAACGAAAATCGCCCCGGCCGTCAGGGCCGGGGCGATTTTCGAATGCGTGAGTTAGCGCTGCGCCAGGGCGAGGATTGCGTCGCTGGCCTTGACATCCTGCGTCTGCATCGCGAAGACGATGTCCTTCAGGTAGGACACTCCGCGACCATCGGAGGGGGTCACATCGGTGGTGCCGGGAGGCAGGTTGTTCGGATCGGGCAGATGACGAACAACACCCGCGATCGACTCGGCGTTTGGCACGCCGTTCGCGGCCACCGGACCGGCGTCGAACGCGGCTTTGCCTGCGGCGAATCCGATGTCCGCGGCATCCGGGACACCCGCAGGAAGCGGAATCTCGGGAGCAGCGGCGGGCTCGGGTGCCGGGGCGGGCTCGGCGGGTACGGGGCCGGACTGGAACTCGTACGGTAGGACCTGATCCTCGGCGGCGGGAGCCTCAGGAGCGGGCGCCTCATCGACGACGGGGGCCTCAGGTGCCGGGGCGGCGACGAAATCGGGGGCCGGGGCCTCCTCGGCCGGAGCCTCGGGCTCGGGTGCCGGGGCGGGCTCGGCAGGTGCGGGGCCGGACTGGAAGTCAACTTCCTGGGCCTCAGGGGCGGGCGCCTCTTCGGGTGCCGGGGCTTCTTCGACTACGGGAGCCTCGGGCGCCTCGGCGACGAACTGCTCGTCCGCCTCGGGGGCCGGTCCGGGTGCGGGCTCGGTGGCCTGCGCCTCATGGTGCGCGGCAGGGGTGATGTTCGCGGCAGGAGCGGTCCGGGGGGTGGAACCGGAGAGGCCACGGCCGCAGACCGGCCAGGCGCCACGGCCTTGGCCTGCGAGCACCTTCTCGGCGATCGCGATCTGCTGTTCCTTGCTGGCCAGGTGAGCGGACGGGGCGAACTGGCCGCCACCGCTGTTGATCCAGGTGCTGGGCGAGAACTGCAGCCCGCCCTGGTACCCGTTACCGGTGTTGATGGCCCAGTTGTTCCCAGACTCGCAGCGCGCGACCTGATCCCACTCGCCGTCGGTGGCTGCGTTGGCCGTCGCGGCCATCATCAGACCGCCACCGACAAGGCCTGCACCTGCTACTGCGACCTTGGCCGCCTTAGCGCCCGCCTTGGTGGGCTTACTGTGCCGTCCACTCATATGTCCGTCGTGTTCCTCTCTGTGACGCACCTGCGAAGTGAGCTGTCGGGTTCGAGCGAGAGGTCGCCCGGCCCGGTTTCCCGGGCTTCACCCCAAGAACCAGTGAGGTTCGTGCTGGAGATCGAGATCTCCGGCGGTTGGGTTCCCCGCCTCCGTCCCTTGATTTACCGACGAGGTGCCATACCCGAGGGACGGAGCTCGGTGCGCGGATATGGACTTCGAATGACCGTACGTGCCCATGCGCGTCTCGTCATGTTGGACATTCCACGGTGTTTCGTCCACGGCGGGGTGGGTTTATTCCCGCCGTGGACGAGGTCTGTGCAGGTTGATGCGTAGCTCCACCGTCCCGTGTCCACGCCGTGACCCGACTGTGACCTGAGGTGGTGTGTCGCATATCACGAAATTTCCTGGAGATCTCTACACGCAACTCTCAGAGTTACCTTAGAACTTCCTTAAGAAGCGGTTGTGCCAGCGCACTTCTACCCGCCAGCGAATGGAGGCAGAACATCCACGACAGCCCCCGATTCGGGCCGGTCGGAACGGTCGCGGACCGCCACGCCGTCATAAAGAAAGGAACAACGCGCCAAAACGCGTTCCAGTTCCGTCCCCCTCGCGGCCAGATGGCGGGTGAGATCGTCGAAAGACGACCCTGCGGGGAGTTCGACGATCTCTTCCTGCCGACCCGCCGCGGTCGCGGCGGCAGCGAAGTATCGGATTCGGATGCTCACCTAGCCGCCGATCGCGCTCATGGGACGATCCGGCTGCAGGAAGGTTGGGTCGTTGATGCCGTGGCCCGGCTTCTTCGCCCACATGGCTGCCTGCCATGCCGATACCACCGCGGCGTCGTCGGCGCCCGAGCGGAGCAGTCCGCGCAGGTCTGTCTCGGTGCTGGCGAACAGGCAATTGCGTACCTGGCCGTCAGCCGTCAGTCGAGTGCGGTCGCAGTCCCCGCAGAACGGCCGTGACACGGACGCGATGATTCCGACCGTAGCGGGACCCCCGTCCACCAGCCAGCGTTGCGCTGGGGCGCTGCCGCGGGGTGCCGGATCTTCGGTCAGGGCGAATTCGCGGCTCAGCGCGGCATGGACCTCTTCGGCCGTCACCATCTGGTCCCGGCTCCAGTTGTGTTCGGCGTCCAGGGGCATCTGTTCGATGATCCGCAGCTCGTATCCGTGGTCCAGGCTGAACCGCAACAGCGAGACGGCATCTTCTTTGTACTGCCCGGGCGTCAAAACCGCATTGAGCTTTATCGGTGTCAGCCCGGCGGCAGTGGCGGCCTCGAGCCCCCTGAGGACATCTGGCAACCGGTCCCGACGGGTGGTCGCGGCGAAACGGTTGGTGTCCAATGTATCCAGTGACACGTTGATGCGATCCAGTCCGGCATCCCGCAGTGCGGTGGCCTGACGTTCCAGGCCGATGCCGTTGGTGGTGAGCGCGATGTCCGGCCGCGGTGCGAGGGCCGACACCGCCGCGACGAGCTTCGCTATATCCCTATATATCAACGGCTCCCCGCCGGTGAACCGGACGCTTCGGATCCCCAGCTGGGTTACCGCGATACCGATGAGGCGAGTGAATTCGTCAGCGGTGAGCAGTGCGTCGCTGCGCAACCAGTCGAGTCCCTCTGCGGGCATGCAGTAGGTGCACCGCAGATTGCACCGGTCCGTCAATGACACTCGTAAGTCAGTGGCGACCCGGCCGTGGGAATCGATGAGCGGGGTCATATTGCCAGCGTAGCGGCCACTTGCGCGGTCCGAGTAGGATGACCAGTCACCGCGTCCTATCTGGGGCGCGTTAATTATGTGAGGTGAGTGCAGTGCCAACCGGCAAGGTGAAGTGGTACGACGCCGAAAAGGGCTTCGGCTTCCTGTCGCAGGAGGACGGCGAGGACGTCTATGTCCGCTCCTCGGCGCTGCCTGCTGGAGTGGAAGGTCTCAAGGCCGGGCAGAAGGTCGAGTTCGGCATGGCCGCCGGCCGTCGCGGGCCGCAGGCATTGAGCGTCAAGCTGATTGACCCGCCGCCGACGGTGTCCAAGCCGCGCCGCGAGAGCGTCGGCCCGGTCAATCACAAGCACACCACCGACGAACTGCACGGGATGATCGAGGACATGATCACCCTGCTCGATGGCACGGTGCAGACCGAGCTGCGCAAGGGGCGCTACCCCGACCGCAAGATCGCTCGAAAGGTGTCCGAGGTCGTGCGCGCGGTCGCTGCCGAGCTGGACGCCTGACCTGACGCCCGTCCGCGCCGAGGATGTGATGGCGGCGCTGGACGCCATGGGTGATCCGGACCGTGCCAAGAAATCGGCCCGGTTCTTCAAGACCGGGCCGGGTGAATACGGCGAAGGTGACGTCTTCGTGGGTGTGTCCGTGCCGGCTCAGCGCACGCTGGCGCGGCAGTTCCGTGGCATCGGGCGCAATGAGGTGACGCGGCTTCTGGCCAGCGGGGTACACGAGCACCGATTGACGGCGCTGATCCTCGCGGTCTGGGAGTTCGAACATGCCAAGGGTGCGCAGCGGCAGGACTGGGCGGACACCTATCTCGAACAGGTCCGCGCCGGCCGGGTGAACAACTGGGATCTGGTCGATTCCTCGGCTGAGCAGATCCTTGGCGAATGGCTTGTCGGCCAGGACTATTCGCTACTGCTGGAGCTGGCCGCCGAGGGCGACCTGTGGCGTCGACGGGTGGGTATCATCGGCACGTTCGCCTTCACCAAACGCGGTGATGTGCAACCCCTGCTTGCCGTGGCACCTTTGGTGATCGAAGACCGTCGTGACCTCATCCAAAAGGCTTACGGCTGGATGCTGCGCGAGGCCGGAAAGCGTTGCGGCCCAGAGATGCTTCTCGGGTATCTGGACGTGAATGCCGCAGCCATGGGTCGGACCGCGTTGAGCTACTCCACCGAGCATCTTGATGCCGAGGTGCGCGCGGGCTATCGCTTCAGGGGTTAGTTCTTCCAGACCGTCGCCACGGACCAGATGGCGCGCGCACGGAAGACCTGCTCGCCGAGCTCGTTGACGCCGACCGTCGGCACCGATACCTCAATCCCCACCAGTTTCCTCCCGGAATCGTTGACGGTGGGCACGGTGACTGCCGTGCGGTGATCCCGATGAATGGTCTCGTCGGCGTACTTGATCGACGGGTCTGTCAGGTCGGCGTACACCGGCTTGACCGACCACGGGCCCTTGGCGATCTGCCCATCAACCGAAAGCTGAACGGGTTCAATGCTGTTCACGGGAAGCTCGGCGATACGGCCTGGCGGGTCACAATCGGTGAGTGTCCGGTCGCAGTAGAGCAGCGGCGCAACCCGCACCAGCGTGCCGTGGGTGAACGCGCTGATCTCGGGCCGCTCCTTCGGGCCTTCCCTGTACTCGCGCAGCTGCCAGGCGATGAACCCGACCATGGCCGCGGCCGTCAGCACCAAGACGACGGCAAGTGCCGCCAGCTTCATCTTCACGCGATTACCTTGCCACCCTCTTGTTCGGCCATCACCGGGCGGTTGCCGCCCAGGCCCGGAATCAGTGATGCGCCACGGAAACTGGCCAGCGTCTGCGCCAGGCCGAGGATGAGCACCGCCGACACCACGGTGAACCCCACCCACAGATCGGTGTAGATCATCACGCCGATCGCGCCGCCGAGCACCCAGGACAGCTGCAGCAGCGCCTCGGACCGCCCGAACGCCGACGCACGGGATTCCTCGGGCAGGTCGTCCTGCAGCGAGGCGTCCAAGGAGGCCTTCGCGATGGCGCTGACTCCCGAGGTCACCAGTGTCGCGAACACCACGACCGCCAGGACGCCCGCCATCGCCGCCGCCAATGCCACTACCGTCACCGCGCTGGCGCAGCGCACCACGAGCAGGGCGGGACGGCCGAGCTTGAGCCGGGCACTGGTGGCGTTGCCGGCGAAATTGCCGATGGCTGCGGCCGCGCCGATCATTCCCAGTATCGCGAGCTGTTGGAAGCCATGCGCGTCATGGGATTTAGCGACGAATGCCGGGTAGAGGGTGAGGAATCCCACCATCACCTTGATGGTGCCGTTGCCCCATAGCGCGGTGATGATGTTGCGGCCCAGTGGCTGGCGGATCTTGTCCTGCTGCTTATGAGAGCGTCGCAACAACACGGTCGGGTGTTCGCCGTCGTCGCCGTGATAGCCAAAGGTGGTGGGCACCTCACCGGCGGTTACCTCGACCCACTTCGGGATGCGCATGGATGCCCAGGCGCCCACCGCCGCGGCCGCGATGATGACGAAAAGCGCTCCGGGTAAATGAAATAGCCGAGTAAACGCGAGTTCGAAGCCCGCGGCGATGGCTCCGCCCACAATGGTCCCGCCGACCAGGCCGAAGGTGGTGAGTCGGGAATTGACTCGCACCAGGTCGATGGTTGGGGGCAGCACGCGTGGTGTCACCGCGCCACGTAATACACCAAAGGATTTGGACAGCACCAGCATTGACAATGCGCATGGATACAACACCCAAGGCGGGAAATTGCCGCTGGCGGTGTCGTAGTTGGCGATCATGATGACCGCGAGCACGGCGCGCAGCCCGAACGAGGCGGCCAGCGCAACCCGGCGCCCGTGTTGCAGACGGTCCAGCGCGGGACCGATCAGCGGGGCGATGACAGCGAACGGTGCGATGGTGATGAGCAGATACAACGCCACCTTGCTCTTGGATTCGGCGGTGGCGGCGGCGAAAAAGAGCGTGTTGGCAAGGGCCACTGCCATCGCGGCGTCCACCGCGAAATTGGCCATGACCGGATAGGTGAGCGCGGTCAGGCCCGACTTGTCAGCACCGTCAGCGGTGGCGGCCTTGTGGAACAGCCCGTACATGCGGGAGCCCATCTCACGGCTGCGCATCGCGGCGACGCGGGTGACGGTCAGCTTCGACGGGGCCTCGTGCTCGGTCGGGGGCCGTCGCCGCGGCCGCTCACGGCGTTCTTCCCCTAAAGGTGGCAGGTAGCGGTTCGATGAGCCGCTTGCGCGAAGAGGGTCCCGCGTCGATGAGCCGCTTGCGCGAAGAGGGTCCCGCGTCGATGAGCCGCTTGCGCGAAGAGGGTCCCGGTTGGAGCCGCCCGTCGGGTAGTTGGCCATACCGGGGTGGGAGTTGGCATCGCGTGCGTCGGATTTCGGGGAATCCTGACCGCGCTGACCTGGCTGGGAGCCACTACCGTCCTGGCGCTTCCCGAACCGCGCGTAATCCGATTGTCCTCGCGCAGGCGGCCCATCCGTCTCCCGCATGTGTCGATTGTCCCTCACGGTGAGAAGATGATCAGCGATGGACATCACTATCTCCGGCCACGACGCCCTCTACAGCTGTATTGAGCAGGCGCGTACTGCCGTTATCGAGTTCAGTGGGGAGACCGTGGGCAAATACCTCGGGGCCTCCTCCGAGGACGCCGATCTACATGCGTTGACCCACCGTTTCGAGGCCGACCTGCCGGGATATCGCGGGTGGCACTGGGAGGTGGTGATGGCCGCGGCACCTGGTGCCAGGGCCGCGACCGTTAGTGAGGTGGTGCTCGTTCCCGGCACGGAGGCGCTACGCGCTCCGAACTGGGTGCCCTGGGATGAGCGCATCCGCCCGGGTGACCTGGGCCCGGGTGACTTGCTCGCGCCGCCGCCGAATGATCATCGTCTGGTGCCCGGATACACCGACGGCGGGGATCCGGAGGTCACCGAGACTGCGGGTGAGATTGGGCTAGGGCGCAAGCAGGTGCTGAGCCTCACCGGTCGCCTCGATGCCGCGCAGCGCTGGTTCGACGGCAATTGGGGCCCGGATACCGAGATGGCGCGTGCCACCCGCAGGGTGTGCCGGTCCTGCGGTTTTTATCTGCCGCTGGGCGGATCGCTGGGTGTCGCGTTCGGCGTGTGCGCCAATTCGATGTCGGCTGACGGTCGCGTCGTACACATCGAGTACGGGTGCGGTGCCCATTCGGATACGCCGCAGCCGGTCAACTCGGCAACGCCGTTGTACGAGCCCTTCGACGACGGCGTCCTGGACGTCGACGCCTGACGCCCGCCACCGAGCGCGAGCCTGACGCGGAAATCGGGCACGAAAACCGCGTCACGCCCGCACTCGGCGTTTAGGGACTAGGCCCCTTCCGCGGCGGCCTTGATCTTCGACAGCGAGGTCCGCATGCCCTCGAGCAGCACCTCGTCGAATACCTCGGTGCCGCCGAACATCAGGTTCTGCAGATTGGTGGAAACGGCCGACCGTTTGTCACCCAGCACCCGGCGCTCGACGATCCTGGTGCCTCCTTGTGCGGTGGGCTCGAGTTCGTAGCTCCACTCGCTCAGGTTGTCCTTGATGAACCAGGCAAGTCGCTTGTTGGGCTCGACGGCGGTCAGTACGGCCCGTGTCGGCCACACCTTCCAGCCCTTGCGGTTGTAGTTGATGACATTGGTGCCCGACTGGACGGGGCCGCGGACGAACATCTTGCGGGTCTGGGGGCTCCAGCGCGGCATGTTGTCGAAGTCGGCGATCAAACCCCACACCGTGTCCACGGGCGCGTTGATCTCGACGGCGGCTTCCAGCAGTGATGCGTTGGGCATGAGGATTCCTTCTCTTTCTGGGGTCTGACGTTGGATTCGGGCTACAAGCCGGTTTGTGCGCCGCGTGAACCGCGCCGGGCCGCGCGCACTTGCAGCAGGACGATGGTGGTGCCGAGGGCGCCGGTACCGAGCCCGGCGAGCGTGATGGGACGCCAGCCCTCGAACGCAGGGATGGTGAAGGCAAGGATGTTGGCGATCACCCACAGCACGGTGCCTGCCACGACGACCGGCCACGGATTGAGCAGTGCGGCCGGGAGCGGGGGCGGTTGGGGCGCGGGGGTGTCCACTAGATGCGCAGCATACGCACGGCGCGACGGTGGGTGGGGCGCTAGTCGGGTTTGTCCCTGTGAAAGCCCTGGACGTGCAGTAAGGTTTGGGCCGTGAGCGACCCCGATGCCCGGCTGGCCAGCGATCTGTCGCTCGTTGTCATCCGCCTGGCCCGGCATCTGAGGTTTCGTCGAGCTGAATCCCCGGTCTCCCTGACGCAGTTATCGGCATTGGCCACATTGCTCAATGAGGGCGCAATGACGCCAGGTGCGCTGGCCGCCCGCGAGCGCGTGCAGCCGCCGTCGATGACGCGGGTGATCGCCTCGCTGGCCGAGCTCGGGATGGTGGAGCGCTCGGCGCATCCGACCGACGGACGCCAGGTTGTTGTCTCGCTTTCGGAGGCAGGCGCCGACATCGTTCAGGCCGATCGCAGTGCCCGCGAGGAATGGCTGCGTGAGCACCTGACCGATTTCACCCCGGAGCAACGAACGGTGCTGCGGGAGGCGACCGACCTGTTGTCGGCGCTGGTCAATGAAAACGGTTAGCTGACAATCTCGTTAGTCTCTAAAATGATCTCCTGTGGCAGATCGCGGCGGGATATTCGTATCGCTGCGCACACGTAACTACCGGCTGTGGATCAGTGGCCAGATGGTGTCGCTCATCGGCACCTGGATGCAGCGTGTGGCGCAGGACTGGCTGGTGCTGGACCTTTCGCACGGCAATGCCTTCCTGCTGGGTGTGGTGATGGCGCTGCAATTCGGACCGACGCTGCTGTTGTCGGCGTGGGGCGGGGTGTTGGCCGATCGCTACGACAAGCGGCGAATGCTGATGTTCACCCAGACACTGATGGCTCTCTGCGCACTGACTGTGGGTGTCCTGCAGGTCACCGGGCTGGTGCAGATCTGGCACGTGATGACCGTCGCGTTCGCGATGGGTTGCGCGGCGTCGATCGAGGCGCCCACGCGGCAGTCCTTCACCATCGAGATGGTGGGCCCCGAACACCTCCCCAATGCCGTGGGGCTCAATTCGATGGTGTTCAACCTGGCCGGCATCGTCGGCCCGGCGATCTCCGGGGTGCTGATCGGGATGATCGGGACCGGCTGGGTCTTCCTGCTGAACTTCGTCAGCTTCATCGGCGTGGGGATCGCGCTGTGGCGTATGAATCCAGACGAACTGCGCACCAGTGACCCGGTTCCGCCGGCAAAGGGCCAACTACGCCAAGGGTTCTCCTATGTCTGGCACCGGCGCGATCTGACGATGATCATGCTGACGGTGTTCCTGGTGTCGACTTTCGGGCTCAACTTCTCGTTGTCGCTCGCGGTTTTGGCGCGGGAGACCTTTGGTCAGGGTGCGGAGTCGTACGGTCTGCTGTCCACGTCCCTGGCGATCGGCACGCTTCTTGGTGCGACTATGGCGGCCCGCCGCACCAAGAAGGTGCGGCTACGGTTGTTCTTCAGCGCGGCAATAGCTTTCGGAATTTCCGAGTCAGTGGTCAGTGTGATGCCGACCTATTTCGCGGTGGCCGTCGCGCTCATCCCGACGGGGCTGCTTGCGCTCACCTTCACCACCGCGGCGATGAATATCATTCAGCTGTCCGTGGATTCGCAACTTCGGGGAAGGGTGATGGGCATTTACATGGTGGCGTTCCTGGGTGGTACCCCGCTGGGTAGTCCGTTGGTGGGTTGGTTGGCCGATCTTCATGGAGGACGGATGCCGCTGTTGGTCGGCGGGGTGGTGTCGGTGGCCGCCGGATTGGCGTGTGCGGCGTATCTGCGCCGTCATCCGTGTCCGGTTGTCGTCGAGGAGATTCCGGAGACCGACGATGTCGTTCCGCCCGCTCCCGCCGCAACCCCGGTGTGTGAGCCGACGCCGCTGGCAAGGCGGGGCTAGATGCTGGTCGTTGATGTAGACAACGCAGCGGACCCGCGGCTCGACAGCTTCCGTGATCTCAATAGCGTCGACCGCCGGCCCGATCTGCCCAGCGGCAAGGGTCTGGTGATCGCCGAGGGTGTACTGGTCGTGCAGCGCATGCTGGCCTCGCGTTTCGCCCCCTTCGCATTGTTGGGCACGGACCGCCGATTGACCGAGCTGGCAGGTGATCTCGAGTCGGTCGACGTGCCGTACTACCGGGCAAGTGCCGAGGTGATGGCGGAAGTCGTCGGGTTTCATCTCAACCGTGGGGTTCTGGCGGCATCGCGGCGTCCCGAGGAATTGGCGGCCGCCGAGCTGATGGAGAGCGCACGCACGGTTGCGGTGTTGGAGGGTGTCAACGACCACGAGAATCTGGGCTCGATTTTCCGCAACGCCGCCGGGATGGGGGTGGATGCCGTGTTCTTCGGCAGTGGATGCGCCGACCCGCTGTACCGGCGGGCGGTTCGCGTGTCGATGGGGCACGCGCTGTTGGTGCCGTTCGCGCGTCTTCCGGAATGGCCGAAGTCATTGTACCGGTTGCGGGACAATGGATTCCGGTTGCTGGCGATGACGCCTGCCGGTAACTCGCGGGCGCTGGCCGAAGCGATACCGCCCTTGCGGGACGAGAAGGTGGCGTTGATGGTGGGCGCCGAGGGGCCGGGATTGACCGACGTCGCGCTGCGTGCCAGCGATGTGCGGGTGCGCATCCCGATGGCTAACGGCACCGACTCGTTGAACGTCGCGACCGCTGCGGCGCTGGCCTTCTATGAACGCGCTAGGCTCGCGCCATGAGTGCCGATGAGGCCCCCGTAAGCGGGAGGCGCGCCGAGCTTGCGGGAAGACCATCGGGCAGCGCCGACACGCCGTGGGCTGAGGGGATCGTGTCGGCGATGTGTGTGGCCGTGGTGGTCGCGGTCGGTGTGGTGGTGCTGAGTCTCGGGCTGGTGCATGTGCACCCGCTGTGGGCCGTACTGCTCAATATCGTTGCAGTGGCCGGCCTTTCGCCGACTTTATGGGGTTGGCGGGAGCGCCCGGTGTTGCGGTGGTTCGTGCTGGGTATCGCGATCGGAATCGCTGGCGGATGGGTGGCCGCCGTGGCAACCGCGCTGATCACCTAGACCGCAGCGCGGTGTCCGGCCCGCGGGCTGGATCCGTCGGCCGCTAGTTCTGGCCGCCGGAGCGAACGCCCAGCAGTACGTCTTCCCATGTCGGCACTGCAGGCTTGTTCCGCCGTGAGCGTCGAGGTGCGGGGACCGACTGGGTGTCGGCTTGCTCGTGGGCGACCACGGGTTCGGGCTCGCGGACGGGTTCGCGGACGGGTTCGCGATCACGTTGCGGCGCGCGGTGCTCGTTGAACAACTCCGGCTCGGGATCGGGGAGCAGGGGAGCCACTGGTGCGACGGGGCGCAGGCTGCGCGTGAACGTCGGGTCGATCAACTCGCGCGCGGAATCGTCGAGTGCGGTCACGGTGCCGCCGTGGGCTCCGGGAGTGAACCGGTAATGAGCCTTGTTGTCTGACCGCCCGGCACGCCATTGCAACTGGACGGTCCAGCGTCCGTCCTCGACCTTCCACGCGTCCCATTCGATGCCGTCGGGGTCGAGTCCGCGTGCGAACATCGCGCCGGCCACGGTGTCGGATAGCGTGTTGACCGTGGGGCCGTCATTGCGGACGGGGTGGGCCGCGCTGGCCATCTGGGCCGCGCGCTGTCGTTCCAGTAATACGGGATGGGCGAACCGTTCAATCCGCGATACGTCGACTCCGGCGGTGGAGGCGACCTGTTCGACGGTGGCGCCGGCACGGATGCGAGCCTGAATTTCCCGGGGTCGCAACGAGCTCTCCATTTCGATCTGAATCTGCCCCAGACGGGACAAATCACCGCGTGCGGCGGCACGGAGTCGGTCGTCGGCGTCAATCGCGAACTTGTCGGCGCTGTTGGCGTCCTGGCAGATCACTCGCTTGCCGTCGACTGATAGGCCGATGACTTTTAGTTCGCGCATGATGCCCTCCTCGCCCTGGCCTGGATGACCCAGTTCTTCGGGACCTTAATGCAGGTAGAGGGCCATTCCGTGGTGACACGCGGGGGTGGGGGCTACTTGCTTTTGCGGACACTTCGCGCTATGTGACGCAAGTGGCAGATGTTGTTTGCTATCGGGGGCACGCCGCGTCGACCCGGAACGGCTTGGTCCCGGCGTTCTTCATCGATGATTTGTTGAAGCCCATGATCGTGCCCTCGACGGTGTAGCGATCCCCGTCCTTGGTTGCGGTGGCGACCTCACCCTTATGCGGGAGACTTTCGATGTAGATGTACCGGGTGCCGTTGACATCACCCAGATTGACGGCATCGACAGTCGGGGGATCGCCCTTGAGGATCACCCCACGATCGTCGGTGACTTTCCCGATGGTGATGAATACCCCGTGATCGGGGCCCGGCGAACATCTGGTGGGAGCGTCGGTCTGCACCGTCTTCCCGTCGACACTTATCGTTGCGGTCGCGCCCTTCGGCTTACCGGGACTGGTTGGTGTGGCGCCGCGTACCGGTCCGGTGTTGGGCATTCCGTCGACAGAGGTGCCCGAGATCCTCGTGATACCCGTGCTTTTGGAGCACCCGGTCAGTCCTGCAGCGAGCACTGCCGCCCCGAGGATGGCCATGGATATGTGTTTCACGCTGCCCCCTGTGGTCTCTGGAAAAGACTAGCCGGGCAACACAAGTGCTGCCCGGCTAGGCCGATATCTCGTTGCCGCTATGGGCAGGTGACTTCGATTTCGAACGGCTTCTCGACAGGCTGCATGGGGTTGGCCATGTCGACGCCGGTTGCCGTGCCGCTGATGTTGTACTTCTTGCCATCCTTCTTCGCGGTGGCCTTGCCGCCCGGCGCGCCCTCGGCGTAGCCGAGCGTGACGCCGTTGATGTTGCCGAGGCCCACCGACGTCACGCTGGGTGCATCGCCTTCGCTCAGCACGGCCGCGACAGCTTGCATTCCGCTGCCGATGGCGATGTTGAACTTGCCGCCGGCGGCGGTGCAGGCCACGGATCCCTCGAGCTTCTGCTCCTTGCCGTCGATGACAACCTTGGCAGTGCTGTTGGTGGCGACGGAGCCTCCATTGCCACTCACCGTGGTGCCCTTGGTTTCGGACTTGTCCTTATCGCTCGAACAGCCGACCAAACCTGCGGCGATAATCGCCGCGCCGCCAATGGCGACCACAAGCCCACGCTTCATAGCGTTCTCCTTATGTGTGATGGGGGTGGAGCCGAACAGGACAAAGTATGGGGCGATAACGGAACGCGGTCCGCGGAACGCGGGTATACCTACGTAACCAGATTTGAAATGTCTATACCTGCTGACAGCAGGGCTACCGCGACCGTCGTCACGGTGGTCAGCGCGATGACCTTGCCGCCGTGGTACCAGTGCCCGCGGGCCAGCGAGTAATGACGCACCGTGCTGATCGCGACGATCCCGAGCACGACCGCTGATGCGATCAATGACGCCCCCGCGGTCTGCTTGTTGATGAGCGCATGGGTCATGAGCACAGCGGCAGTTCCGGCGGCGGCCAATCCGGTGCGGCGCCAGGCCAGCGCGGTGCGCTCGGCGGCGTTGGTCTCGTGGGCCCGCGTCATCGGTAGAAGACCGCAATCGACGCGAGGATCGCGACCAACCCGATGCTGACGGCGAGCAGGGGCACCAGCATGGTGCCCCGGAGAGGTTGGGCCCGGTCCATCCGTTCCTTGACATCGCGCCAGTGGAAGTAGGCGCCGATCGATACCACCACCGCGAGCGCCAGACAGGAGGCCGCGAGCACATGCCGGACGCCGGAGTGATGAAACGGTTGGACGAGGGTCTGGACCGCTACGCCTCCCGCGAGTAGACCGAGCGCGGTGCGGATCCACGATAGAAATGTGCGTTCGTTGGCCAGGGTGAATCGGTAGTCGATCGACCGGTTCTCGTCGTCGGTGGGTGGCTCCGTCACACGTGCCAACCTAGCCCGGGGTGGCGTCGGGTCCTACCGGTGTTCTAACGTTCGGATGCCTCGACCGCCCATCCGCAACGAATCATGAGATCTTTCAACGGTTGTCGTAGACGTGCAATGTCTGCCGCCACGTCCGGGTGGGCCTTCAGGTACTGGAGGACCTGTTCGTTCGGCCGCACCGCATCCGATTTCACTGCCGTGTACGCGTCTCGGACGTCGGGGTGTTCGTCCATGTAATCGGCTGTCGTGAGAGCCACCCCGGCAGCGACTCGTTGGTACCCGGCCGCATCGCAATTGATGACGGGCGGTGCCGGCTCGGGCTCGGCGGCGGCCTGTGGCACCCCGCCGAGTATCGCCGCCGTAACCCCGATACCAGCCAAAAGCCCTGCACGGCGGGTGTGTTCATTCACAAGCCTCATGACAACTCCTTTTCGGGCAACAGGTACCTACTGCTGTGTTCGGCCGACATCACGTCGGCCCATACCTGCCGGGCCATTTACCACCGTCCGGCGCGGGTGCGGGGGCAGTCGGCGGATGCGGTGGCCGCGGTACCGGACCACGGCATATCTTCGGAGTTCCCGCCGTCCCGCAGCCGCTGATCGGTGGCGAGAAGCTCGAATCAAAGGACATCCCGATCGGCACGCACAGATCCATCGACATGTCATAGGTCATGCCCTGCGGACACTCGGCGGCTGCCGACGCGTCGGGTGAGCCGACGATGGCTGCCACCAAGGCGCCGCCGGTCAGCATGACTGCCGCCACACCTGCACCGGCACGTCCGATCGCGGTGATCACTCCCATATACGGACCCCTATGTGGGTTTGAGCATGACCAACGAACTTCGTGGTCCGAGCATACGGAATGCGCCCGGTTCCGTCGCGGCGTTCACAGGAGACTCGCAGCGGCAACCCAGTGACACCGGAGCCCCGGCAACCATTGTTTCTGTCGTGACCAGTGTGATGCAGCCGATCGACATCAAGACGGCGCCTACCGCGATACTCGCGACGACCCTCGACATCGTGATCCCGGTGTACAACGAGGAGAACGACCTGGAGCCCTGCGTGCGCCGCCTGCATGCGTTCCTGGCCAACGAGGTTCCGTACACGGCACGCATCACCATCGCCGACAACGCCAGCACCGATCGCACCCTGCAGATCGCGCATCGGCTTGCCGACGAGCTCGACGACGTCGACGTGCTGCACCTCGAGGAGAAGGGGCGGGGACGGGCCCTGGCTGCGGCCTGGCTGTCTTCGGATGCCGAGGTCGTCGCCTACTGCGATGTGGACCTGTCCACCGACCTCAACGCGCTGATGCCGCTTGTCGCACCGCTGATCTCGGGGCATTCGGATGTCGCCTACGGCTCGCGGCTCAACCGTAATTCGCGGGTGGTCCGCGGCCCCAAGCGCGAGTTCATCTCACGCACCTACAACTTGATCCTGCACGCCTCGCTGCAGGTTCGGTTCTCTGACGCACAGTGCGGATTCAAGGCAATCCGCACCGATGTGGCGCGCCAACTGCTCCCGTTGGTCGAGGACAAGGAATGGTTCTTCGACACCGAGCTCCTGGTGCTCGCGGAGCGGGTCGGCCTGCGCATCCACGAGGTACCCGTCGACTGGGTGGATGACCCGGACAGCCGCGTCGACATTGTTGACACCGTGCGCAAGGACCTGCTCGGCATCTGGCGGCTGGGTCGGGCACTCATGCTCGGCACCCTGCCGCTGGAAGAGCTACGCCACAGCCTCGGCCGCGAACCGCTTGTCGAGGGTGTTCCTCCCGGTATGGTCGGCCAGCTGGTTCGGTTCGGAATCATTGGTGCGGCAAGCACATTGGCCTATGCCATGCTATTTCTGGTGTTGCACGGGGTGGTGGGGGATCAGGCCGCCAACTTCCTGGCACTGCTCGTTACCGCCGTCCTAAACACCTCGGCCAACAGATTCTTCACCTTCGGTGTGCGGGGGCGGCACAATGTCGCCAAGCACCAGTTCCAGGGCCTTGTCATATTCGGCATCGGGCTGGCCCTGACCAGTGGTTCGCTGGTCGCCATGCATCACCTCGTCCCGGATGCCGCCAAGCACGTACTGCTGATCGTGCTGACGGTGGCCAATCTTGTTGCGACGCTGGTCCGATTCGTCGGATTGCGATGGGTCTTCCGAAGCGCGAACACGCGATGACGCGGGAGCGGATCAGCGTTGGTCTTCTGCTGATCGGCACCGCGGCGGCATATTTGGTCAACCTCAGCGCCAACGGCTGGGCCAACTCCTTTTATTCGGCTGCGGTGCAAGCGGGTTCGGTATCCTGGAAGGCCGCGTTCTTCGGCTCCTCGGATGCCGCCAACTCGATCACCGTCGACAAACCACCCGCCTCACTGTGGCTCATGGAACTGTCGGTGCGCATCTTCGGACTGAGCAGCTGGAGCATCCTGGTGCCCCAGGTGCTGCTCGGTGTGGCATCTGTGGGCTTGCTCTACGTGATCGTCCGCCGATACTTCGGGCATGCGGCCGGTCTGCTGGCCGGGCTGGTGCTCGCGGTCACTCCGGTGGCGGTACTGATGTTCCGTTTCAACAACCCGGACGCCCTGTTGGTCTTCTTGACGATCGCCGCGGTGTGGGCGACGTTGCGCGCCATCGAAGACGGCCGCACCCGCTGGCTGATTCTGGTCGGGGTTCTGGTCGGTTTCGGGTTTCTGACCAAGCAGCTGCAGGTCATGCTCATCATCCCGCCCGTCGCGTTGACCTACCTGATCGCGGGCCCGGTGAGCGTCGGGAAGCGACTGGCGCAACTTGTCGGATCAGCTGCAGCGGCAGTGGTTTCGGCGGGATGGTGGATCGTCACGGTGGAACTTTGGCCACCGGGCTCGCGCCCGTGGATCGGCGGTTCGCCCGACAACTCGATCCTGGAGCTCACCCTTGGCTACAACGGCCTGGGCCGCATCAACGGTAACGAGAAGGGCAGCGCCTCGGGTCCGCGTGAGGAGATGTACGGCTTCGGTGGCCATTTCGGGAGCGAGCCCGGGATAGGCAGGTTGTTCCAGCCTGCGCTCGGCGGGCAGATCGCCTGGCTGTTGCCCACGGCGCTGGTCCTCGCAGTGCTGGGAATTATGCTGTTAAGCAAGGAGTCTCGGTCGGATACGCGGCGCGCGGTGCTGCTTGTGTTCGGGCTGTGGGTATTCACCACGGGTGCGGTGTTCAGCTACATGCAAGGCATCTTCCACCCGTACTACTCGGTGGCACTGGCGCCCGCTGTCGCCGCTCTCGTGGGTGCAGGGTCAGCCCTGGCCTGGCGGGAGCGGGAAAAAGCCTGGGTAAGAGCAGCTCTGGCGGTAACACTGGCTCTCACCGTGGGGATGTCCTGCATGCTGCTGGGTCGGTCACCTGAGTTCCTGCCGTGGCTGCGCTGGGCGGTCCTCGGCCTGGGAGTAGTGACGCTGGGCGGTCTTGCGGTGAACAGATACCCGAAAGCCGTCGCGGCCGTGGCGATCGTCGTCGCACTGGCGGGTCCGATCGCGTACTCCGCCCAGACCATCGCCACACCGCAGAGTGGAGCGCTTCCTTCGGCCGGGCCCGAGGTCAAGGGCGGCGGCTTCCCGGAGTTCCCGGATATGCCGGAAAGGCACCGACCCGAGTTCGAACGTGGTTCGAAGCGCGGTGGCGGTCTGTTGGACGGAAGCACCCCAGGCCCCAATATCGTTGCCGCCCTGGAGGGCAACGCCGACCGCTACACCTGGGTGGCCGCGGCGGTCGGCTCCAACCGTGCGTCCGGATACCAGCTCGCTACCGGCCGTCCGGTGATGCCCATCGGTGGTTTCAACGGCACCGACCCGTCGCCGACCCTGGCGCAGTTCCAGCAGTACGTCGCCGACGGGCAGATCCACTATTTCCTGGGCAATGACGGTGGCGGCGAGGGGTTCGGAGCTCCCGGCAGCGAGACCTCGAAGTCCGTCCAGGAGTGGGTGCAAAACACCTTCACCAAGCAGATCGTCGATGACGTCGAGGTCTACGACCTCACTGTGCGCAAGCCGTAGCCACTACCGCCGAGTGTGAGTCAGAGGCGCTCGACGACCCAGTCGACGCATTGCGTCAGCTTGGAGACGTCCTCGGGGTCGATGGCCGCGAACATCGCCACTCGCAGCTGATTGCGACCCAGCTTGCGGTACGGCTCGGTGTCCACAACGCCGTTGGCGCGCAGCACCTTCGCAACGGCCGCCGCGTCCACGTCATCCTTGAAGTCGATGGTGCCCACCACCTGTGAGCGCTGCGCCGGATCCGCCACGAATGGCGTGGTGTACGACGTCGCCTCGGCCCAGGAGTACAGCCGCGAGGCCGAGTCGGCGGTCCGCTTGGTGGCCCAATCCAGGCCGCCATTGCCCAGGAGCCAGTCGATCTGATCGGCCAGCAGCAGTAGCGTGCCGATGGCAGGCGTGTTGTAGGTCTGGTTCTTGAGGCTGTTCTCCACCGCGATCGGCAGCGACAGGATGTCTGGCACCCAGCGTCCGCTGCCACCGATTTCCTCCACCCGCTCCAACGCGGCTGGGCTCATCAGTGCCAGCCACAGCCCGCCGTCTCCGGCGAAGTTCTTCTGCGGCGCGAAGTAGTAAGCGTCTGCCTCGGTGATATCCACCGGCAGGCCGCCGGCACCCGAGGTGGCGTCGATGAGCACGAGTGCGTTCTCGGAACCAGCGGGACGCTGTACCGGAACCATGACACCGGTCGACGTCTCGTTGTGGGCCCAGGCGATCACGTCGGCGGACGGATCCGAGACGGGGGCCGGCGCGCCACCCGGCTCGGCGACCACCTTGATCGGGTCACCGACGAACGGGTTCTTCGCCACGCAGGAGGCGAACTTGGCGCTGAACTCACCGAAGGTCAGGTGCAGCGACCTATCGCGGACCAGGCCGAAGGCGGCGGCATCCCAGAACAGGGTGGAACCGCCGTTGCCGAGAATCACCTCGTAACCATCGGGAGCCGAGAACAGCTCCTTCAGGCCCTCGCGGACGCGACCGACGAGGTTCTTGACCGGTGCTTGCCGGTGCGAGGTACCAAAGAGGGAGGCTCCGGCGGTTACGAGCGATTGCAGCTGTTCGGGGCGCACCTTGGAGGGGCCACAGCCAAAGCGTCCGTCGGCGGGCAGCAGGTCAGCGGGGATCGTCAGTTCAGACACGGCTACCAGCCTAAACGGTCACCCATTGAGAGCTGCGTCACATAAAACAGGCCCTGCAGAGAACGTCACATGGGACCATTGGTCTCAACTCCTGGCTATGGCTGCTTCGGTCTGTCTACACTCGCCCAGAGCTTGTAGACTTTCAAGTAGCCCCCGAAACGTAAAAGTTCGCAGGTCCGTTACCTAATCAAAGGAGATTGGCATGTCGCTCCGCGAGAAGCTCCGCGCGAAGAAAGAAGTACGCGCCGACGCGAGCTACGTCCAGGTGCTCGAGACCCTGTCGCACGGCTCCACGCACCGGAACTTCGATCCCTTCATCGATATCGACTGGGATAGCCCGGAGTATGCCGTCGTCCCCAATGACCCCCGCTGGGTGCTTCCGCACCGGACCGACCCGTTCGGCCGGCACCCCTGGTACCAGGCGCAGTCGCTGGAGAAGCAAATCGAGATCGGTATGTGGCGCCAGGCCAACGTCGCCAAGGTTGGTCTGCACTTCGAGAGCATCCTGATCCGCGGTCTCATCCAGTACGCGTTCAGCGTCCCCAACGGCTCACCGGAGTTCCGGTACCTCAACCACGAGTCCATCGAAGAGTGCAACCACACCCTGATGTTCCAGGAGATGGTGAACCGCCTCGGTGTCGATGTGCCCGGTATGCCGCGCCTGCTGCGCTGGCTGTCCCCGTTCGTTCCACTGGCCTCCACGCCGTTCCCCGAGATGTTCTTCGTGGGTGTGCTCGCCGGTGAGGAGCCCATCGACCACACGCAGAAGAACGTGCTGCGCGAAGGTGACAACCTGCACCCGATCATGAAGCGGGTCATGGAGATCCACGTGGCCGAGGAGGCCCGGCATATCTCCTTCGCGCATGAGTACCTGCGCAAGCGCGTCCCGGCCATGCACTGGTTCAACCGCTTTGTGCTGTCGATTGCCACCCCGATCACCATGCGGGTGCTGATGGGCGCGATCATGACGCCGCCGCGCAGTTTCGCCAAGAGATTCGACATCCCGCAAGAGGTGATGAAAGAGATCTTCTGGAAGAGCCCTGCCTCGCGGCAGACGATGAGCGAGGTCTTCTCCGACGTCCGGATGCTGGTCAGGGAAACCGGGATGATGAACCCGGTGGCCAAGTTGGTGTGGCGGGCAATGCACATCGATGGTCGCGCCGCCCGCTACCGCAGCGAGCCGCAGCGCGGCCCGTTGGTGAACTACACCGAGGCAGCACCGGAAACCGTTCCCGCCTGATGCCACACGTCGTTACCCAGGCGTGCTGTAACGAGGGCTCCTGCGTTTACGCATGCCCCGTGAACTGTATCCACCCAACGCCTGATGAACCCGATTTCCTCAAGGCGGAGATGCTGCACATCGACGCCTCCACATGCGTCGACTGCGGTGCCTGCGTAGCTGCTTGCCCGGTGGATGCCATCAAGCCGGACTCGGTGCTCAAGGAAGAACAGCTGCCCTTCCTGCGCATCAACTCCGAGTTCTACCCGCGGGAAATCCCGCGTGCCAGTTTGGCTCCGGTCATCCAGGCACCGCCGGTACGTGAGAGTGGACGCTCGCTGAAGGTGGCCATAATCGGCTCCGGTCCTGCGGCCATGTACGCCGCCGACGAGCTGCTGACCCAGCCGAGCGTGAAGGTCAACATGTTCGAAAGGTTGCCCGCCCCGTATGGTTTGGTACGTGCCGGGGTTGCCCCCGATCACCAGCAGACCAAGCGGGTAACCAAGCTCTTCGACACGATGGCCGCACAGTCCAACTTTGAGTTCTTCCTGAACGTCGAGGTGGGTAAGGACATCACCCACGACGAGCTGCTGGAGCATCACCATGCGGTGATCTACGCCGTCGGCGCGTCCTCGGACCGTCGCCTGGACATCCCGGGCCTCGAGCTATTGGGCAACGCCACAGCCACCCAGGTCGTCGCGTGGATCAACGCACACCCTGACTACACCGATTTCCGGGTCGATCTCGATCACGAACGCGCCGTCGTCATCGGCAACGGGAACGTGGCTCTTGACGTCGCGCGGGTGCTCACCGCGGATACCGATCGCCTTGCGCGCACGGATATTTCGGACACCGCGTTGGCCGCGTTGCGCAGCAGCAAGCTGCGTGAGGTCGTCATCGTCGGCCGTCGCGGCCCCGAGCACTCGGCGTTCACGCTGCCCGAGCTCCTCGGCCTCGTTGGTCTGCCCGATATGACCGTGGTCATCGACGAAGAGACGGCGAAGCTGGTCGACGAGGCGTTGGAGACGCATCTGGAACCGCTGACCAGGCAGAAGCTGGAGGTGCTCAGCACCCTCCCGCGTGAGGCGCGGGAGCCGGGCGGGAAGACCATCCGGTTCGCCTACAACCGCACCCCCGTCAAGGTTTTGGGCGCGAGTCGGGTTGAGGGCGTCGAGTTCCAGCAGGGCGACTCCGTGGACACAATTGCGACGGGTCTTCTCCTCACCTCGATCGGCTACCGCGGTATCCCGATGCCCGATGTGCCGTTCGACAACCAGCGTGCCGTTATCCCGAATGAGCAAGGGCGCGTGATGGATCCGGCTACCGGCCAGGCGTATCCCGGTACCTATGTGGCGGGATGGATCAAGCGCGGTCCCACCGGATTCATCGGGACCAACAAATCTTGCTCGCAGCAGACCGTCACCTCGATAGTCGAGGATTACAACGATGGACTGCTCGCCGATCCTGCGCAGCGGCTGTCGGGACTGTCCAAACTGATCCGCCGGCGTCAGCCCACGATCGTGGATCACAACGGCTGGCTGGCGATCGATCGCGCGGAGATTGCGCGCGGTAAGGGCGAGGGTCGCCCGCGCGATAAGTTTGTCTCGGTGCCCGAGATGCTTCGCGCCGCCGCGACCGCTCCGCAACCACCGTTGTGGCGCAAAGCGATTCGCGGATCGGCGTTAGAAGACCTGTTGCGGTAGTCAGACTCCTTCGGCCGCGCACCTCTTGAGCTCTTCGGCGTCGACAACCTTGACCGGCTGACCCATCGACCACTGGTGGCCGAACGGGTCCTTGATGACGCCGAAGCGGTCACCCCAGAACTGGTCTTCGAGCGGCATCTCGATGGTCGCCCCGGCGTCGACGGCGCGCTGGAACCACTCGTCGACATTGCGCACCGTGAGGTGAATGGTGACCGGGGTGCCGCCGAGGGCTGTCGGGGTGCTGGATTTGCCCTCGTTGTACTCGGGGAAGTCGTCGTTCATCATGATCGTCGTGCCGTTGATCTTGACGGCGGCGTGCATCACCTTGCCGTCGGGAGTCTCCAGCAGTCCGAGCTCCTCGGCGCCAAAGGCGTTCTTATAGAACTCGATCGCAGCGCGGGAGTCCTCGACGATGATGTACGGGGAGACGGAAGGCTCAACTGGTGGGAGGTCGGGGGAGGTCATGTGACCTACCCAACCACCTCACGCGCAGTGACGCCAGGAGTTCAGAGGCTAAACACTCAAGCGAGAGTTCAGAAGCCCGAATCCCTCCACGGATTCGATCGGGCGCGGCTCGGGCCCGATATACAGCGCAGCCGGGCGTACCAGCTTGCCGAGGCGCTTCTGCTCCATGATGTGTGCGCTCCAGCCTGCGGTGCGTGCGCAGGTGAACATCGCCGGCATCATCCTGGTCGGTACCTGCGCGAAGTCGAGGATGACCGCGGCCCAGAACTCGACATTGGTCTCGATGACGCGATCGGGACGACGCTCCCGCAGCTCGGTCAGGGCAGCCTGCTCGACGGCGGCGGCGACCTCATAGCGCGCGGCCCCGAGGCGCTTGGCGGTGCCACGCAGTACCCGAGCACGCGGATCCTCGGCGCGGTATACCCGGTGGCCGAATCCCATGAGTTTCTCGCCGCGATCCAGGATGCCCTTGATGACGCCGCGGGCGTCGCCGGTCTTCTCGGCTTGTTCGATCATCGGCAGCACGCGGGCGGGTGCGCCACCATGTAGCGGTCCGCTCATCGCGCCCACCGCGCCCGATAGCGCGGCGGCAACATCGGCACCGGTGGAGGCGATGACCCGGGCGGTGAACGTCGAGGCGTTCATACCGTGCTCGGCGGCCGACACCCAGTAGGCGTCGATGGCCTCAACATGCTTCGGGTCGGGCTCGCCCTGCCAGCGAGTCATAAAACGTGATGTCACGGTGGAACATTCGTCGATCATCCGCTGCGGTACGGCCGGGTGGTGGAGACCCCGGGCCGACTGCGCGACATACGACAGCGCCATCACCGACGCACGGGCCAGCTGATGACGCGCGATGGTGTCTTCGGTGTCCAACAACGGCTCAAAGCCCCAGATCGGTGCGAGCATGGCCAGCCCGGCCTGTACGTCTACGCGGACGTCGCCGGTATGAACCGGAACGGGGAACGGCTCGGCCGGTGGGAGTCCTTGGCCGAACTTGCCGTCGACCAACAGTGCCCAGACATCACCGAAAGTGACGTGCTGGGCGACCAGATCTTCCACATCCACGCCGCGATAGCGGAGCGCGCCGCCGTCCTTATCGGGCTCGGCGATCTCGGTGGCGAAGGCTGTCACGCCTTCCAGGCCAGGTGCGAAATCCGCTGGTAGCGGCGCTGCAACTGTCATGATTCTCGACTCCCTACCTGTGGGTAACAACTCGGTAACGCGATTCTCGCACCCGCAAATAAGGGCGATTCTTAGTCACCTCGGTGTCTCTTAGATGTCTCGGTAGCACTCGCCTGTAGCGTGATTTTCGTGAATGAATGGCTGCGCTCGGACTATCGCCCCGGAGAAAAGGACGGCAGCGGCGATCTGGATGTCGACTGGCTCGCCGATGGCTGGCTTGCCTTGTTGCGCAAATGGTTTGACCTCGCGGTGTCCTCGGGCATCCCCGAACCTAATGCGATGGTGCTCGCTACCGTCGACAACGGCAGGCCGGTGACGCGCACCGTGTTGTGCAAGGGATTCGACTCCGCGGGTGTGACGTTCTTCTCAAACTACGACTCCGCCAAGGGGCGTCAGCTCGACCATGCGCCGTACGCGAGCGTCACCTTCCCTTGGTACGCGCTGGGACGACAGGTGCATGTACGCGGCCGGGTGACCAAGGTCGATCCGGTGCAGACCGCCGACTACTGGGTTAACCGGCCCCGCGGCTCGCAGCTGGGGGCATGGGCGTCCCAGCAGTCCGCACCCATCGGATCACGAGAGGCGCTGTTGGCGCAGCTCGATGACGTCACCCAGCGGTTCGCCGATGTGGACGAGGTGCCGGTGCCCGCGCAGTGGGGTGGTTATGTGATCGCGCCCGAGACCGTGGAGTTCTGGCAGGGCCGGGAGAACCGCATACACAATCGGATTGTGGTCACGGGTGCGCAGGTTCAGCGGCTGCAGCCGTGAGGTCGAGCGCGGCCAGATAACCGAAGACAAGGGCCGGTCCGATCGTGGCGCCCGGCCCGGCGTAGGTGTGCCCCATGAGCGCGGCGCTCGCGTTCCCGGCGGCGTAGAGGCCGGGAATGACGGAGCCGTCGGGACGTAGTGCGCGCGCGTTGGCGTCGGTGTTGATACCGCCCTTGGTGCCCAGATCGCCGGGCACTATGCGGGCCGCGTAGAACGGACCCTGGCTCAGTTCTCCCAGGCTGGGATTGGGTTTGTTGGTGATATCCCCGTAGTAGTGGTCGTATGCGGATTCGCCGCGATGGAAGTCCTCGTCGCGTCCGGTGCGTGCGAACTCGTTGAATCGACCGATCGTGGATTCGAGTGCGTCTGCGGGTACACCGATCGTCCGGGCGAGCTCGGCGATGCTGTCCGCCTTGATGATTGCGCCACTGTTCAACCAGGATCGGGGAAGCGGAGCGCGCCCGGTGATACCGGCGAAGGTGTACCGGTTCCGATACGTCTGGTCGAAGATCAGCCATGCGGGCAGGTTCTCGGCGGGGCCGGTTCCGGAACCGAACCGGCCGCCGAACATCTGATGGGTGGCTTCGACATAGGGCAGCGACTCGTTCATGAATCTTCGCCCACGGCTGTTGACGAGAATGCTTCGGGGCAGTGATCGTTCGGCGAGCGCGAACCACGGTCCCTTTGGTAGCGGAATCGAGGGCGCCCACCACGCGTCGTCCATGAGAGACACTGCGGCACCGGTTGTTTCGGCGGCGAGGATGCCGTCGCCGGTATTGGAGGTGGCGCCGATCGACCATTGTGCGCCCGCGGGTTCCCGGTGGTACTTTTCGCGCATCTGGGCGTTGTGGTCAAAACCGCCGCAGGCGATCATGACGCCACATCGCGCGGTGATGGTGCCCTGATCGGTGATGACTCCGGTGACACGACCGTCGGTGACGACGAGCTCACGCAGCGCGGTACCCAGCCGGACGGGGATTCCGGCCTCTTTGATGCCAACGAAAAGCGATGCGACAAGGGCGCTTCCGACTCCGACGAGATGCTGCCGTCGTAGCTTGGCGACCGCCGTGCGGGCGCCGATCCGAAACATGTGCCAGGGGCCGCGCCAATGCCGCAGGCCGGTGCTGAGCCATCGGTAGTCGGATTGCTTGACGACGACGTTCATGGGTGCCTTGGTGTAGAACGGCGCCATGGTGTCGACGTCTGATCCGAGCCGTCGGGCATCGAATGGCTTGGGTTCGCAGGATCTTCCGCCGGGGCGGCCGCCCGGGGCCTCGGGGAAGTAGTCGGAATAGCCGCGCACCCATTCCAGGTTGAGCGCGGAGTTGTCGGCGAGGAACTTCAGCGCCTCGGGGCCTCGGTCGATGTAGGCGTCGATGCGGTCCGTTGCGGCGAACGGGCCGATGATGTGGCGCAGGTAGGTGCGCGCGTCCTCGAGCTCTTCCGTCGACGATTCTCCGGACGATTGTGCAAGGAAATGGTTCCCGGGGATCCAGACGCCACCTCCCGATCGTGCGGTGGAGCCACCCCACTGAGCGGCCTTCTCCAGAATGACGACCGACAGGCCGTGCTGCTTTGCGGTTATCGCGGTGGACATGCCGGCGGCGCCGGAGCCCACCACAACGACGTCGTAGGTCTCGTCCAACGCAATCACTCCTCTTGGGATCAGCATCGACAGTTGGTATCAATATGATAGTAACTGTCAAATTGCCATAACGTACGGCTTTGTGTCAAGGTCTTCAGATATGACCGGCTCGCTGCGATCGCGTCAGCGGATGAGAGTGCGCAGCGATATCTACAGCGCCGCAATCGCACTTTTCGCCGCACGCGGGTTCCAGGCGGTGACCACCGAGGAGATCGCGGCCGCGGCCGGCGTATCGGCGAGCACCTACTTCCGTCATGTCAACGCGAAGGAAGACCTGCTGCTCGACCCCCTGCTCATCAGCGGAGACGCGATCACCGCCAGGTTCTCCCAAAGACCTCCGGATGAAGCGGTTCCCATCGCGTTGTCGGCGGCCATCGCGGAGCGCAGTGCCGAGGTTGACGACGCCGAGCTGCAACAGTGGCGCACGGCGATATTGACGGCCCCGGAGCTGATGGCCCGGGTATCGCTCATCTCGGTACAAGACCGCCGGCAGCTGACGGCTATCGCGGCGGAACGGATGGGGCTGGATGCTGTCGCCGACCAGAGACCCGGGCTGATCGTGCACATGCTCCTCGCCGCCGCCGAATATGGCTTTCAGCGCTGGCTTGGGCCCGACTCGACACAGTCTCTGGGAGCCTGTGTCGAGTCGGCGCTCACGGCGGTCCTTGATCTACGCACAGAACGGCTACAGCCCTGACCTCGATGTGGCTCACCCTGTTGGTGATGGCGGTGGCGGTGAGCTTCGAGCCGTTCCGCCTCGGTATGACCGTGCTGATGCTGAGCCGGCCACGTCCCGGGCTGCAGTTGCTGGTGTTTCTGTGCGGCGGCTTCGTGATGGGCATCGCGGTGGGATTGGTGGTGCTGTTCGGTCTGCGCGGCACGGTTCTGGGTGCGGCGCAGTTCACGCTCCCGCGTGTGCAGTGCGCAATTGGCGTGCTGGCGTTGGTAATTGCGGCCGTGCTGGTATCAAAGGTGCGGGCGCCGGGCAATATGCGCTGGCCGACAATCGGCCCCTCGCTGTGGGTCGCTTGGGTGGCCGGGATGGGGATTGCCCTGCCGTCGGTCGACTATCTGGCGGCGTTGGCGATCATTCTGGTATCGGGGTGTCCCGCAGCCACTCAGGTCGGCGCGCTGCTGTTCTTCAACGTGGTGGCGTTCGCCGTGGTGGAGATTCCGGCGGTGGCGTTCCTGGTCGCGCCGGAGCGCACCCGCGGCCTACTGGCAGCATTCAACGGCTGGGTGCAACGGAATCGCCGGCGCAATATGGCGCTGGTGCTGGCGGTGGTCGGATGCGTGCTGCTGGCTGTCGGCATCGCAGGCATCTGACGGCTAGGCGTCCAGTCGGGTGAACTGGTCCTGCCAGTACCGCTCGACGCAGGCGGCGCGCTGGATCTTGCCGCTCGTCGTGATGGGAATCGACCCGGGCGACACCAGAACGAGGTCCTCGACATTGAGACCGTGGATATTGGATATCGCGGAGGTGACGTCGCTCTTGATCTCGCTGAGCCAGTGCATCGCCGCTGCGTCTGAGTCTCCTCGCTTCTTGAGCTCGACGACGGTGACCAGCTTCTCGGTGCTTTCCAGCTGGACCGATATCGCCGCTACCCGACCACGTGTGATCTCTTGGACCGTCGCCTCGATGTCCTCGGGATAGTGATTACGCCCGCGGATGATCAGCAGATCCTTGATGCGCCCGACGATGAACAGCTCACTCTCGGAGACGAAACCCAGGTCACCGGTTCTCAGCCACGGCCCGGCGGTTGTGCCGGGCGTCGGGTCGATGAGCGTTGCGCCGAAGCACCGCTGTTCATCCGGTGGCCTGCCCCAGTAACCGGCCGCGACATTGTCGCCATGCACCCAGATCTCGCCGATCACGTCAGGCGGGCACTCCCGGTGTGTGTCGGCGTCGACGATCCGTAACACGGGTGACTGCGGCAGTGTGTAGCTGACCAGTGCCGAGCCGGTTCTGCCCCGAATTCGCCGAGCGCGGCCGGTGGACAACTCGTCGGTATCGAAGCGGACCGCATCCGATGATGCGCTCCATTTGCCGCTCGTCACGAAGACCGTTGCCTCGGCCATCCCATAGGACGGACGCAGCATATGGTCCCGAAAGTTGAAGTGAGCAAACCGATCGGCGAAACGTTCCAAGGTGGCCTGCTCGACGCGTTCTGCGCCGTTGATGATGCCCAGTACGCCGCCGAGGTCGAGCCCGGCGAGGTCACTGTCGGCGGTTTTGCGGGCGGCCAGATCGAAGGCGAAATTGGGTGCCGCAGAAAAGGTATGAGCACTCTGGGCCAGCGCCTGCACCCATCTGGCGGGTCGTTCCAAAAATGACACCGGACTGCTCAAGTCGGCGTGGTAGCCGCCCAGGATCGGTGCGCAGACGCCGAGCACCAGGCCCATATCGTGATAGAAGGGCAGCCACGACACGATGGTGAGATCGGACGGGATGGTGACACCCGAGCGTGCGAAAAGACTGCTCATCAATTGCTCGAAATTGACCTGAAGGTTGCGATGCGAGAGCGTGACCCCGGTCGGTATTCGGGTCGAGCCCGAGCTGTACTGCAAATATGCGATATCGGGCGGGTGAGCCGTCTCGATGCTTGGCCCAGTGTCAACGTCCAGGTTCATCGCATCGATTTCGACGAGCTTCGGAACGATGTGTAGGTGCGCGCCGTCGAGGTACTGGGCGACATCTTCGGTAACCGCGGATGTGGTGAGCACAAGTGTGGGCGAGGTGTCGTCGAAGACGGCACTTACCCGATCAAGACTTGAGCCGCGGTGCGGCATCGGCAGCGGCACCGCGATCAGCCCGGCCTGCATGGATCCCAGGAAAGCCAGAATGTAGTCAAGGCTCTGCGGGGCCAGGATCACTGCCCTGTCGCCGACCGACGCGTGCAGGCTGAGTTCGCGGGCCACATTCAAGGTGCGGCGGGATAGTTGCGACCACGTGAGGCTTTCGGAAACACCGGCCGGGTTGTCAGCGAATTCGGTGAAGGTGAATGCGATGTCGTTCGGGCGCAGGCTGGCACGGCCGTGCAACATCGAGAGAATCGATGACTGGGGTGTCGGCGTCACAGGGTCATGTCCATAGTCATGTCGGTACTGATTGGGTTATCGGGGGATTCGTCAGTGCGCGCCGTCGGCGCGGGTGCCATTGCCCAGCACGGCCAGAGCGCCACTGGTGATCTGTGAAAGCGGATCGGCACCGCCGCCGAAGGTCGCCTGATTGGCCGGCGCCGTGACTTTTGCGGGGTCGAAGCCGTGCACCGGGTCCACACTGATCGGTGCCGTCGCCGGGTCGTCGTTACGCGAATAGCCGGCATCCACTCGGGGCTGCAGGATCGCGTCGAGCCGGTTCAACGTCTCCTCGGGGACGCCGAGGTACTTGAAGCCCAGCACCAGGGGAAGGTGCTGCTCGGGGATGAAGTACGTCGTCGTCGTCGCGCCCTTGGAGTTGACCTCCGTGACGATGTTGCGCGCTGGAATCATGCTCGGGTTGGTGAACGCGATCGCCGTGTGACCGGTGGCCAGGCCCGCGATGGCGTTGGCGACCGCAAACAGGTTATCGGGTCGGTCCGGCCAGTCGGCGATGCTGTCGTAGGCCGAGATGAACTGGTCGGTGTGGTACTGACTCTCCACGGGGGCGGGTATGGGGTAGTCCATGAACGGCACGACGGAGCCGACGGGGAAGTTCTGGGTCAGGAAGCTCTCGCTGAAGGGGCTTTTCGCGATCGGGTCGCCGAACGTCGCGAAGGTCAATGTGTCCGGTGCCGGTGCGGTCGGATCCGTTGCCAACGCCGATTTGACGGCGTTCAGCACAAGCGCTCCCTCGGACAGCCCCATCGCCGTACCGGGACCGCCGTTGCGAATGGCGTTTTCGAGGTTGGGTTCTCCGATGTCGACCGACTGGCCGATGCTGGGGCCGTCCAGACCGAGGCCGGGCAGGATTTTCTCGCCCACCGGGCCGATGCCGGGGAAGAAGCGTTCCAGGGTGTGGCCCTGAATCTGTCCTGCGGGATACCAGATGTTTGCCCGTTTCATGCCCGGGAACCAGTCCTTGCCGGTCATCCGGATGTACTCGTCGTAGGGGATGCCCAGCACATGTGCGCCGCCCAGGGCGTATGCGGTCCGGTCCGGCGATACCGGCGCGGCCATTGGTATCCCGCTAGCCGAAATCCCGGGAATCGGTGGTCCCGGAACTTGCGGGTCATCGGCCACCGCGGACGGGATGCCGAAACAGCCTGTCATGCTGGCGACTACCAGCAGGGCCGCTCCTGCGAGGAGGTCTTTCATCCGTGCTCCTGACCGCTCGGCTTCATTTTTCAGTCTCACATACATGACGAGTGCCTGCTAACCCCGTCGCTTGCTTACCCGCGATGGCCACCAGTTCGCCTGCCCCACCAACGCCGCGATGGCAGGAACCGTGATGGTCCGTACCACAAAGGTATCCAACAGAATTCCCACGCCGATGATGAAGCCGCCTTGGACCACGATCCCGATGCTGGAGAAGAGCAGACCACCCACCGATGCGGCGAAGATCAATCCGGCCGCGGTGATGACACCACCCGTCGAACTCAAGGTACGGATGATGCCGTACCGCAGGCTGTGCGGTGACTCGTCGCGCATTCGCGATACGAAGAGCATGTTGTAATCGGCGCCCACCGCGACCAGCACGACGAAGGCCAACGGCGGCACGGTCCAATGCAACTGTTGGCCGAGGATGTATTGGAACGTCAGCACGCCGATACCCATCGCCGCGAAGTACGAAATCACCACCGAACCGACAAGATAGAGGGGAGCGACGATCGCCCGCAGGAGCACCATCAACGTGAGCAGAACGATGATGATCGTCGCCGCGATGATGAATCGAATGTCCTGCTGGTAGTAGTCGCGCGTGTCTCGTAGGGCGACGGGGAACCCGCCCATCGATATCGTGGCGTCGGCCAGAGTGGTGTTGGGCTGGGCACCCCTGGCTATGCCACTGATCTCGTTGACCTGGTCCATCGCCTCGGGGCTGAACGGGTTGAGCTTCGTTTGCACCAAATACCGCACGGAGTGGCCGTCCGGTGAGATGAATGCCTGTGCGGCCCTTTGGAAGTCCGGATTGTTCAGCACCTCTGCGGGGATGTTGAAGCCCGCCTGTGATGGGTCCGCGGCGTTGTTCTTCATCGTCAGTAGGAAGTTCGATGCCTGGTTGAGACCGTTGACGATCACCTTGATCTGCCCGACGAGTTGATCCACACCGCCGGCCACCTGCTGGCTGCCGCCGGCCAGGCGGTCGGCGCCCTGTCGCAACTGGTTGAGGCCGGCCTGCGGGCCGCCGGGCTTGTCCAGGCCCATGGCCTGCAGCCCGTTGACGACGCTCAGGAGCGAGGTGTTCAGCTTGGTCACCGTGGCGGAGAGGGTTGCCTTGTTGCCCTGGGAATTTCCGAGCTGATGAGCGAGCTGATTGATTTCGTCCAGGCGTCCGCTGTTGCGCTCGCCGACAAGCCGCTCGAGCTGGCCGCGGGTGGTGCTGCAGGAGTCATCGGCATCGCAGACCGGGTTGGCCTGCAGCGCGTTCAAGACCGGGTTGATCCAGGCGAACATGTCCTTTGCGGCGCTGAAGTTCCAGCCCATGTCGTTGGCGAGCGCGTTGATTGCGTCGACGAGCTTGGCGGCGTTGTCCACATTCCGCACCAGCTCGTCACCGCCGGATTTGGTCTTCAGCGAGGCCGACGCGTCGAGCAGACTCTGCAGACCCGGGACGATCTTGTTGAGCTGGGTGCGTAGGTCGCTGAGGCTGTCGGCCAGGGTGTTGGCCCCGGATGTGAGTCGATTGAGGTCGCTGTTGCGTTGGCTGATCTGGTTGGAGCCGTCGGCCAGCCGGGTGCCGACGAGCCCCGCCTGATAGGTGGCTCTGAACTCCGGCGGCACCTCGCCGAGTGGGCGGGTGACACCGCTGACCAGGCCCACGTTCGGCAGCTGGGCGACACGGGAAGCCATCTGTTCCAGGTCGGCGAGGGCCTGCGGGGTGCGCAGGTCACGCGGTGACTGGATGAGGATGTACTCGGGGATGGACTGACTGAGGGGGAAGTGGCGTTCCAGCGCGGCGTACCCGACAGAACTCGGTGCCGACGCCGATACGGCCTTGCGGTCGTCATAGTTGTAGCGCGCGAGGAGCGCGCAGCTTCCCAGCAGGACCAACACCAGCACACTGGCAACCAAGTGTGGAATTGGCCTGCGGACAATGCGTATGCCGGACCGTCGCCAGAACCCGGCAGTCAGTTCGCGCCGGGGTTTGACCCAACCGCGTGGCCCGGCGAGCACCAGGATTGCGGGCAGCAGTGTCATTCCGGACAGGTACGCGACACCGATCCCGATCGCCGATGACACTCCGACCGTTTTGAACACGCCCATCTGGGCGAAGCTCAAGAACAAGAAGGTGATGCCCACCGTCGTGGCGGATGCGGTGATCACCTTCCCGATCGACATCATCGCGGCCCTGACCGCCTGGTCGTAATCCTTACCCGACCGCAGATAGTCGTGATAGCGGCTGATGAGGAAGACGGCGTAGTCGGTCCCGGCGCCGGCCAAGATCGCGCTCAAGAACACAATCGATTGGTTTGAGACCCCTGCGCCGGTCGCTTGTGAGTAGCCCGCCACCACTGCCTGTGCGATCACCAGTGACGACCCGATCGTCACCAACGGAAGCATCATCGTGAGCGCGCTGCGATAGACCAGTAACAGCACGGCGAGCACCAGGATGCCGATCGCGAGTTCGATCGGCAGGCGATCACGTTGACCCGCGACGGTGAGGTCGGCGACGGTGGCCGCGGGACCGGTGATGTGTACGGCCGTCGGACTGCCGTCGATGCTGTGCTGGATGAGGCCGGTTACCCGGTTATAGGAGTCGAAGGCCTTGGGTGTGCCCAGCTCGCCCGCGAGGCCCACCGGCAAAACCCAGGTCTTGTTGTCCTGACTTGTCAGGAACTTTCGAAGTTCGGGCGTGCTGATGAAGTCTTGCACCGATACAACGCCGGTCAGGTCGTGCCGGAGTGCGTCCACCACCTTGCGGTAGGTCGCTGCGTCGTTGGGCCCCAGTCCGTTCTCGTTGATGAACACGACGAGGAGGAGGTCATCGTTGCCCGATTCGTGGAACGCCTCGGTCATCTTCTTGGCGGCAACACTTGATGGTGCGTCGCTGGGCAAGATGGCGAGTGGATGCTTCTCGGACATCTCGTTCAGCGAGGGGAACGTCAACGGCAGGGCGATCGCCAGCGCGACCCACACGCCGATCACCGCCCATGGCCACCGCACCACGAGATCGGCTAGCCGCCGCATATCATCCTCATCCTTACTCCGACATTGCCAAGCTACGCGACGCGTCCCCAGTGCCCGCTGTCAGCGACCCGCACGCACACAGACTTCATGGCCTCCATGTAGCGGAGAGCTGATTTCTCGGCGACCGGGTTGTCGGGATGCATGATCGCCATCACGGTGCCTTCGCCGTACCGGAATATGTAGACAGTCAACTGATAGGAGAATCGGCCGTCGGGATAGATTCCGATGTTGTTGGCAAGGCCCATCTCGCCTGCCGCGAGAATGGCGTTGAGCGGGGCAGCGCCGCCATGCAAGAAGTTCGTCACCGGAAAGTTCGGCTCTGGCCACTTCAACCACGGGGCCAACTCCAGTACCCGGTAGTAGGGCACTCTCGCCATGTCCAGACTGGAATCGAAGGCGGTTTGCGCCGCATAGGCGGCATCGTTGAAGGAGGTTGCCGCGATCGGCACGACGATCGGGATCAGGCCGGTGAACCAGCCCTGCGTCATGAAATTGTCGCTGGCCGTGCGGGAATCCCTCGGAGTGAGCCCGTAATACGTTAGAGCCCCGGTGAATTCGTGCTCAACCAGGCCGAGGCAGGCGAACAAGCCGCCGACGAAGCGCGCGCCGGCCGCCGAGCAGGCCGACTCGAAACGATCGGTCTGATCTGCGCTCATCAGAGCCAGGGAGGTCATATCGCTGCGGGTGGACTCGGACGGGCTGCCGAGGGGAAGCGGAAACTCGGGAAAGGTCCCGTTGTTGTTCTCGGCGAAGTCGATCCATGCGCGCACCCCCGGCGAATCCAAGGTCAACGTTGACGTGAATTCCCTTTCGCGCGTACAGAAGTCGTCAAAGCTTCCGGCATCGGGAAGCGCCAGGGCCTGGCCGCTCGCGGTCAACGCCGAGTACATCCCGTTTGCTTCCATCATCGTGGTGCCGATCAGTGTCGCGTCCCCGTGGACGTGATCCATGGCAGCGAAGAACGTGAAGTGATTTTCGTTCTGGATGATTCCGAAGGTGAAGCATCCCCATTCCAGGGGGCTCGGTATATCCACGACATGACCGCGTATTTCGTCAACTGTCATGTGACCCTGATCGACCGGCGCGAATTCAATGTCAGCTGGATCGATGATCGCGTGCCTGACGAACTCTCCGTCGTCGGTGTGCGCAAACCAGCTGCGGAATGTGTCGTGCCGTCGCAGATATGTGTTGAGGGCGTGGTCCATTGCGGGAATATCGCACTGACCGGGCACATCACAGCTGGCGATGATTTGCCGGGAAAAGTTTAGTCCCGAGGCTGTGCGTTCGTAGTAATTACGAAGATGCTGGCTCTGCATGTAGCTGATTGGCACCGAACTCACAGGTGCTTGTAGGGCTTTCTCGGCGGCAGTGGGGGTAGGGTGCCAGGAGGTGACGGAGCCGGGACTTAACGTCCATTCATTAAGTGCGCCAACGGTTATCGTGCCTATGCGCAAAACACTGTCCCTCTCAATCGGCCGGGCCCCGCGTCCGGTAACACTCGTTGCCGGATCAACATACCCTCGGTTCGGCGAACTGTGGACCACCCGGCGAAACTGGGAAAACATATGCGGCACATGGCATACCGGAAATAACTAGAACTTTGAGTCCGGGTAAATTGATTTTTGGTAACACCCGTGGGCGTGATCTTGTTCGGCTAGAGTCGCGTTCACACCCCCCGACGTGCCGCGTCACATTGGCGAGCGACGACGTCTCGGGTCACTTTCTCATCCGCCGACGCAAGGAGGCCCCCAGTATGAAATCCGCCGAATATCCGATCGGGCCAGCGCCGAGTTTCGCAATCATCGGCTACGCAGCGCGTTTTCCGGGTGCCGCGGACGCGGACGAGTTCTGGGATGTGCTGCGTGAAGGCCGGGACGCGATATCGGAGGTGCCTGCCGACCGATGGGATGTCGACGAGTTCTTCGACCCGGAGCCTGGCGTGCCCGGCAAGATCGTGACCCGTCGTGCGGGCTTCGTCGATGACGTGACGGGGTTCGACGCACCGTTCTTCGGTATGTCGACGCGCGAGGTCAGATTGATGGACCCGCAACACCGGCTGCTTTTGGAGATGGCGTGGCGCGCGGTGGAGCATTCGGGCACCGCGCCAACGGCTTTGGAGAACACCAACACCGGTGTGTTCGTTGGTTTGGCCACTCACGATTACCTGGGAATGGCCTCCGATGAGCTGACCTATCCCGAAATCGAAGCCTATATGGCCATTGGGACGTCGAACGCTGCGGCCGCGGGCCGGATCAGCTACCGGCTGGGGCTGCAGGGACCCGCGGTTGCCGTCGATACAGCGTGCAGCTCGTCGTTGGTAGCAATTCATCAAGCGTGCCAAGCGCTTCAACTCGGAGAGTGCGACCTCGCACTGGCCGGCGGCGCGAATGTTCTGCTGACCCCCGCAACAATGATCACGTTCTCTCACGCGCATATGCTCGCGCCCGACGGCAACTGCAAGACCTTTGACGCGGCCGCAGACGGCTACGTGCGAGGCGAAGGCGCAGGTGTCATCGTCATCAAGCGTCTTGAGGACGCGATCCGCGACGGCGACCGGATCAGGGCCGTGATCCGGGGTAGCGCGATTAACCAGGATGGCGCATCGGGCGGGTTGACGGTGCCCAATGGCGTTGCTCAGCAGCGTGTTATCGCCGATGCGCTCAGGCGTGCCGGCGTCGCGCCCAGCGATGTCGGGTACCTGGAGGCACACGGCACCGGGACATCGCTGGGCGATCCGATCGAGGCTCAGGCAGCCGGTGCGGCGTATGGCATTGGCCGCGAAGCGAACGATCCACTGTTGATCGGCTCGGCGAAGACGAACATCGGACATCTGGAGGCGGCCGCTGGTATCGCGGGTGTCATCAAGGTCATCCTGTCGCTTGAGAACGAGCTGCTGCCGCAGCACCGCAACTTTCAGAACCCGTCACCGCACATTCCCTGGGACCGGCTGCTGGTGGAGGTCGTCAAGGAGGCCACCCCCTGGGAGCGCAACGGGCGGCCACGCATTGCGGGAATCAGCTCGTTCGGATTCGCCGGGACCAACGCTCACGTCATCCTCGAAGAGGCTCCGGAGCGGGCAGCGGCACCGATCGAGACGACCGGGGAGCACCGGTCGGATGTCGCCGACGGTGCGGCTCCGCGGTCGGATGTCGCCGACGGTGCGGCTCCGAGATTCAGCATTCTCCCGCTCTCAGCGCGGACGCCCGCGGCATTGGCGCAGGTCGCCGATCTGTACCGCAGCTGGTTGAGCGAGCACCCGGAGGCCACCTTGGGGGATGTGTGCTTCACCGCCGGAGTCGCGCGAGCACACCTGGAGCACCGGGCCGCCTTGGTGGTCAATTCGAGAGAAGCTGCCGTCGAGCTGCTCGGCGCTGTCGCGGATGACCGCCCGGCGCCCGGTCTCGGTAGGGGAGAATCCCATGACACGCCGAAGACGGCGTGGCTGTTCACCGGCCAAGGCAGCCAGTACCCCGGTATGGCCCGTGAGTTGTTCGACACCGAACCGATCTTCGCCGAGACACTGAGTCGATGCGCGGCCGTGGTCGCTGATGTTCTCGAAAAGCCTTTGCTGGACGTGATTTTCGATGTGGACGGTCCGGAAAGAGAAGAGACGCTGCGGCAGACGTCCTACGCGCAGCCCGCCTTGTTTGCGGTGGAGATGGGTTTGGCTCGGCTCTGGCAATCGTGGGGCTTCGAGCCGGACGTGGTGCTGGGGCACAGCGTGGGCCAGTATTCGGCGGCGTGCGTTGCGGGCGTGTTCAGTCTCGAGGACGGCGCGCGGCTGATGGCCGAGCGCGGCCGCCTATTCGGCAGTCTGCCTGCGGGCGGTCGGATGGCCGCGGTGTTCACCGACTCCGCGCGTGTCGAGAGCCTGACCGACGAGTTTCCGAGTCTGTCGGTTGCCGCCTACAACGGTGCCAACACCGTATTGTCCGGGCCCGCACAGGATCTGGAAAAAGCGGTGGCGGGGCTAGTGGCAGGCGGAGTCCGATGCGACTTTCTGGAGACCAGTCACGCGTTCCACTCGGCCCTGCTGGACCCGATCCTCGATGAATTCGAGTCATATGCGAGTCAGTTCAATTACAAGACTCCACAACGGATTCTGATCGACAACCGGACCGGCGCGGCGCTCGGCAGGAGCGTGAAACTCGATGGCGCCTATTGGCGTCGCCACGCGCGCCAACCGGTGGAGTTCGCCAAGAGTGTGCGCACCCTCGCCGACATGAATTGCAAGGTGTTGCTCGAGATCGGTCCACAACCGGTGCTCACCGCCGCAGCCTTGCGGGCCTGGCCCGATCCGGCCACCGCACCACGGGCGATCGCGTCCCTGCGTCGAAACACCGCAGACCACCGACAGATCACCGAAGCCGCTGCCGACGCATACGTCTTGGGGTACCTGCCCGAGTTCGGCGCGTTCCAGCACGGGCACGCACGAAAGCTCGACCTACCCACCTATCCGTTCGAACGTCGCCAGTATTGGTTCAGCGACAACCGAGACAACCGAGATGCCCCGAACCAACAGCCGCGCATCGGCGGACCGCGCACCGAGGCTGTCCGGCTACTCGAGGACGGAAAGATCGAGGAACTCGCGAATCTACTCGACGGTGCGGGCGGCGACGGACAGACTCTGAACGTGCTGACCAGGCTTGCGGCGCAACACAACCAGCAGCGCAGCACCCAAACCATCTCGGATGACCGCTACCAGTTCCGCTGGGAGAAGTCGCCCACGCCACTCTCCGGTAAGGAAACCGGCGCGGGCATTACCTGGCTTCTCATAGGCGAGGTATCTGGCGCGGCTGCGCCGCTGGTCGACGTGCTGACCGCACGTGGGCATCAGCATCGGATCCTCGGGTTGCCGGCGTCCGACGCCGACGAGCAACAGCTCGCAGATGCGTTGCGCGCTGCGGCGGCAGGCGCCTTGGCGCAGGAACAAACGCTACGCATCGTGCACGTCGCGGCACTCGACGCGGGTACACCCTCGACGCGGTCGCTGCTGCGGATGCAACACCAAGTGTTGGGTGGAACGCAGCGGCTCTTCCGTGCCGCAGCCGCCGCTGAACTGCGGACTCCCATCTGGGTGGTCACCCGTGGCGCACTGCGAATCACCGACGCGGACACCGTGGCGCCGGAGCAGAGTGCCCTGTGGGGATTCGGCCGCGCGGCCGCGCTGGAGCTTCCGCAGGTGTGGGGCGGACTCGCCGATCTGGCTGATGCCAGTGCTGACGAATGGTCACAGTTCATCGGTCGCGCCTCGGCATCGAGCGACGTGGCCGTCAGGGAGGACCAGATCGCGTTGCGCGATCAAGCGGTCTACGTTCCCCGGCTGGTTCGGCGGGAGGAACTGCCCAGCGGTAAACCGCTGGAAGTGCGTGATAACGCAACATATTTGGTGACCGGAGGGCTGGGTTCGATCGGACTGGAGATCGCCGGGTACTTGGCCGCCCGCGGCGCCAAGAATCTGGTGCTAACGAGTCGGCGCGAACCCAGCGAGGCCGCGAGGCAGCGCATCGACGCACTGGGCGCACAGCACGGCTGCAAAGTCCGGGTCGTCACCGCCGACGTCGCAGATGCGCACGACGTGGCACGCCTGCTGGCGGGCGTGCAGGCTGAGCTACCGCCGCTGGCGGGCATCGTCCACGCTGCGGGCGAGATCGGCACCACCCCGCTCAGCGGCCTCGACGACGCAGAAGTAGACCGCGTCTTCGCCGGTAAGGTTTGGGGTGCTTGGCATTTGAGCGAAGCCGCCCTGGGCGACCCGACCCTGAAGCTCGACTTCTTCATCAGCACCTCCTCCATCGCATCGGTGTGGGGTGGCTTCGGCCAGACCGCCTACAGTGCGGCCAACGCCTTCCTCGACGGGCTCGCCTGGCGTCTGCGGGAGCAAGGCATTGCCGGAACCAGCGTCAATTTCGGTCCGTGGACGGCGGGCATGGCCGACGCGGAATCCCGTGCGCGACTGGAACAACGTGGGATCAAGACGTTGTCGCCGGCCGATGCCCTGGCCGGCCTGGCGGACGTCGTGGCGGCCTCCGCGGTGCAGGGCGTCATCGCCCGCATCGACTGGGCGCGTTTCCTGCCGCTGTACCAGCAGGCAGGGAGACGAGCATTCCTGGCGGAGCTAGAGCGCGAGGTGCCCTCGCATCTGACCGCGTCGCCGGCGGTCACGCAGTCGGGCAAGACGCAGTTGGTCGAGCGGCTCACGAACGCTCCCGTTCAGCAGCGCAAGAAGCTCTTGACCGACTACCTGCGCGACGCGGTGGCAGAGGTGACGCGCGTGGACGTATCGGAGATCCGCGAGGATGCGGGGTTCTTCGACCTCGGCATGGATTCGCTGATGGCCGTCGAATTGCGACGTCGCATGGAACAAGGCGTGGGCAAGGAGATACCCGTCACCCTGGTGATGGATCATCCACGCATTTCCGATGTTGCCGACTACCTGCTCGGCGAGGTGCTCGGGCTCAACGAGCAGGTCAAGTCTGCGCCTCGGCAGGCGACGACACGCACGGACGAACCGATTGCGATCGTTGCGGTGTCGTGCCGATTCCCCGGTGCGCCCGACCCGGAAGCCTTCTGGGACTTGCTGTCCGGCGGTGTCGACGCGATCCGGGAAGTCCCGGAGGACCGTTACGACATCGATGAGTTCTACGACCCGGATCCAGAGGCCGCGGGCAAGACTTACACGCGCTTCGGTGGATTCCTCGACGGAATCGATGGGTTTGATCCTGAATTCTTCGGCATCTCCCCGCGTGAAGCAGTGTGGATCGAGCCACAGCAGCGGCTGATGCTGGAAACGGTATGGGAGGGCTTGGAGAGGGCCGGCTACTCGCCGGCCGCGTTGCGCGGCAGCCGAACCGGCATCTTCGCGGGAGTGGGCGCAAACGAGTATGCGCACCTGCTGTCGTCGGAGTCGCTCGACAAGATCGAGCCCTACTTCATCACCGGCAACGCGCTCAACGCCATCTCCGGCCGGGTTGCCTTCGCGCTGGGACTTGAAGGACCGGCGGTGGCTGTCGATACCGCATGCAGCTCGGCCTTGGTGGCCGTTCATCAGGCCGTCCAGGCACTGCACTCCGGCGACTGCGACTTGGCATTGGCCGGCGGTGTGAACGTCTTGTTGAGTCCGGTGACGGTGATCGCGGCCTCGCGCGCCAGGATGCTGTCGCCCGTCGGGCGATGCAAGACGTTCGATGCGTCCGCCGATGGCTACGTGCGCAGCGAAGGCTGCGGAATCCTCGTGCTTAAGAGGCTGAGCGATGCGCAGCGCGACGGCGATCGGATCTGCGCGGTCATTCCCGCCAGCGCAGTGAACCAGGATGGCGCCTCCAGTGGTCTGACGGTACCCAACGGCGGTGCACAGCAACGGCTTATCGGTGCTGTGCTGGACCGGGCCGGTCTGGAAGGCGGAGACGTCGACTACCTTGAGGCGCACGGCACGGGTACTCCGCTGGGTGATCCGATCGAGGTTCAGGCGGCCGCGGCGGCCTACGGTGGCTCGCGTGATGCGGACCGGCCGCTGCTGATGGGATCGGTGAAATCCAATATCGGTCACACCGAATCGGCATCCGGCGCAGCAGGTCTCATCAAGGTGGTGCTGTCGCTTCAAAACGGGGTGTTGCCGCGGAGCCTGCACTTCGACAAGCCGTCGCCGCATATCCCATGGGACTCGCTACCAGTGCGGGTCGTGGACGAGGCGATTCCGTGGCAGGCCAACGGCAGGCCGCGGCGCGCCGGTGTGAGTTCGTTCGGATTCACCGGAACCAACGCGCACGTGCTGATCGAGGAGGCGCCGGAACAACCGGCGGCCTTGGACGAAGGTGCTACCGACGTCACAGATGGCGCGCCGGAACCTCAGGGCGACCAGGCGAGTGTGCTTCCGCTGTCCGCGAGGTCACCGGAGGCACTGGTCGCGGTGGCGCAGCGTTATGAGTCATGGTTGGCCGCCCATCCGGATGTCGCCATCGAGGATGTGTGCCTCACGGCGGGGAGAGGCCGGTCGCACTTCGAGCATCGCGCCGCGCTGGTCGTGGGTTCGGTCGAGGCCGCTCGCGAGGGGCTGGCCGAGCTGGTCCAGAACCGTCTGCGCCCCGGTGTCGTTCGTGGCGAGCATACGAATCATCCGACGACGGCATGGCTGTTCACCGGGCAGGGCAGCCAGTATCCCGGGATGGCGCGTGAGTTGTTCGACGCAGAGCCGGTTTTCGCCGAAACCGTGACGCGTTGCGCTGAAGCAGTCAAGGACATCGTGGCGCGTCCGTTGCTTGAGGTGATGTTCGCTACCGATCGCGAAACCGGTGGAGAAGCTGGGAAAGTCCTGCGGCACACGTCATTCGCGCAGCCGGCGATCTTCGCCGTCGAGATGGGCCTGGCCCGGCTGTGGCAGTCGTGGGGCATTGAGCCCGATGTGGTGCTGGGGCATAGCGTCGGCCAGTATGCGGCCGCATGCGTGGCAGGAGTGTTCAGCCTCGAAGACGGTGCGCGACTGATCGCCGAGCGTGGCCGACTGTTCGGCAGCCTGCCCGCGGGTGGGCGAATGGTGGCGGTGTTCAGTGACGCTAAGCATGTCGAGCAGATCGCGGGCGAGTTCCCGCGAGTATCGGTCGGTGCCTACAACGGACCGAACACCGTGCTTTCCGGTCCGGGCGAGGACGTGGAACATGCCGTCGCGCGCTTCGAGGGAGACGGAATCCGCTGCACCTGGCTGGAGACCAGCCACGCCTTCCACTCGGAATTACTGGATCCGGTGCTCGATGAATTCGAGTCGTACGCAGCACAGTTGGAATTCGCGGTCCCTACGTTGCCTCTCGTCTGCAACCGCACCGGTGCTGTGCTCACGGCTCAAACCCCGATCGACGCCCAGTACTGGCGACGGCATTCCCGCCAACCGGTGCAATTCGCCGAAAGCGTTCGCACCGTGGCGGCACTGGGTTGCGCGGTGTTGATGGAGATCGGTCCGCAACCGGTGCTGACCGGGGCCGCGGTGCAGGTCTGGCCGGAGCACTTGGCCGCACCTCGGGCAGTCGTCTCGCTGCGTAAGGGCATCGACGACCGGCGCCAGATCGCCGATGCACTGGCCGCGGTCTACGTCAGCGGCCACCGACCTGATTTCGCTGCGCTGCACCGTCGACCCCATCGCACGCTCGAATTGCCCACGTATCCGTTCCAGCGCAGGCGTTTCTGGCCTAAGACGTCCGGTATCGCGATAGACGGTCCCGCGGTCTCCGGAATCCTGGGAAGTGGGAAGGACCTCGCCTCTGGCGATTCCGTCTACACCAGTCGGTTGTCGGTCAAGTCGCAGCCATGGCTGTCCGACCACGTCATCTACGGCACCGTCGTGGTCCCCGGCGCTACGTATGCGGCGATGGCCTTGGCTGCGGTCGGCGCTCCGGCACGGGCCAAGGATGTGTTCTTCTACGAGCCGATCATCCTGCCGGAGAAGAGCTCTCGCGAGGTACAGCTGTCATTGCATCCGCTCGAGGATGGCGGTGGGTCGAAGTTCCAAGTGCACAGCCGTCCATATGGTGAACGCGATGCCGAATGGTCGTTGAACGCCGAGGGCACGGTTGTCACCGGCATCGACGACAGCACGGATAGCGTGGACAGCACAGCCGAGTCGACGTCTGAGGAGGAGCCCGTTGATGCGGCCATCGAGCGGATGGAGCGCATGCGTCCGCACGAGTTGTTCGAAACCTTCGCCGACCTGGAACTGGCATGGGGCCCAACCTGGTCCGGTTCACTCAAGTCGCTGTGGCTTGGTGAGGGTGAGGCGATCGGCGACGTCCTTGTCGGTGAGGAACTGGCCGAACAGCTGGGAACCGAACCGATGCACCCGGTGCTGATGGACCTGTGCACCGGTGTCGCGTTCCCCGCGTTCCCCGCCCTGCTCGCGGCAGAGCAGGGCGTCAGTGATCTGTTCCTGCCCTTACGGTATGGGCAGGTGACGTTGAAGGAGAAGATGCCTCGGCGGTTCTACTGCCGAGCGCGGTGGCACGAGAGCGCCCTCGACAGCGAGACCCAGGTCTTCGATCTCGACTATCTCGATCGGGATGGCCGTCATCTGGGCGGGATTCGTGAGTTCACGGTGAAACGTGCGCCTCGCGAGGCGCTGCTGCGCGGTCTGGGTGGCGACGCCACCCGACTGCTGTACACCCTTGGCTGGCACGAGGTTCCGGCACCGCCCTCCGAAGACAACACAGCCGAGGCCGAAAATGCAAGTGGCACCTGGCTGATCGCCGGATTCGACGAACTGGCCGCCAAGGTGCCGGGCTGCATCCCGCTGCATCGGACCACTGATTCGGAGCTATTGGGACAGGTGTTGGTACAGGCGAAGGAGAGTGGTCTGCCGTTCTCCGGCGTCGTGTGGCGCGCTGCCGCGCCCAACCCGGAGGAGTCGAGCACCGATATCGCCGCGCGCGTCGAGGCCGAGATCGCCAACCTGCTCAGCGCCGTGCATACCGTGCAGGGCGGTTCCCAAAACGGCGGCGTGAAACTGCCCGGCGGGCTGTGGATCGTGACCGAGGGGGCTGTGGCCACCGAATCGGGCGAGCCGGTCGATCCGGTGCAGGCCGCGCTGTGGGGATTCGGGCGAACCACGATCAACGAGGAACCGGCGCTGCGCGCCAGACTCGTCGATTGCGACGGATCGCCTGAGGCCGTGCAGGCACTGGCGAATTTGTTGGTTACTCCGATTGAAGAGCCGGAAATTGCACTGCGCCAAGGCAAGCTGCTGGCCTCCCGGTTGTTGCCGTGGGCACGCAGCGGGCATCTCACGGTGCCGCGCGGAGGTGACTACGTACTGGCTCCCACCGAACGTGGTGCGATCGACAACCTGAGGATCACCGAGAAGGACGTGGCATCGCCGGACGAGGGCTACGTGCAGGTGCGGGTTGAGGCCGCGGGTCTCAACTTCCGCGATGTGCTCAACGTTCTCGGGCTCTACCCGGGCGATCCCGGACCGATCGGCGGCGACTTCGCCGGTGTCGTCACGCAATTGGGTGAGGGTGTCACCGGAGTCGAGGTGGGCCAGCGGGTCTACGGCTCCATGCAGGGTGCTTTCGCCAGCCGATTCAACGTGCCGGCCCAGTTCCTGGCGCCGATTCCCGACGGGATTAGCGCGGTCGAGGCCGCCACGATTCCCGCTGCGGCGCTGACGGTGCGGCTGTCATTCGACTGGGCGCAGCTCAAGCCGGGTGACAAGGTGCTCATCCACGCCGCCAGTGGTGGCGTCGGGCTGGCGGCCATCCAGATGGCCCAACAGTTCGGGGCAGAGGTGTTCGCCACGGCCAGCACCTTCAAGCGTGCGACACTGCGTAAACTGGGTGTCAAGTACGTGTACGACTCGCGCACAACCGATTTCGCCGATCAAATCTTGGCGGACACAGACGGTGCCGGCGTGGACGTGGTGCTCAACAGCCTGACCAGCGAAGGCTTCATCGAGGCGACGCTGCGAGCCACCGCCAAGAACGGCCGTTTCGCCGAGATTGCCAAGCGCGATATCTGGACCCCGGAGCAGATGACCGAGGCCCGTCCCGATATCGCCTACGAGATCGTCGCGTTGGACACGGTGATGTTCCAAGAGCCCGAACGCATTCGGGCTCTGCTGACCGAGGTGTCGGAGGGATTGGCCAAAGGCGAGTGGACGCCATTGCCCGCCGAGATCTACCCGCTGACCGAGGCCAGGACGGCGTTCCGCCGCATGCAGCAGGCCCGGCACATCGGCAAGATCGTGTGCCAGATGCCGAATCCGCTTGCACCGCGGCCGGATCGAACCTATCTGATCACCGGTGGTCTCGGTGCGATAGGTCTGCACACCGCGGCGTATCTGGCCCAACTCGGTGCCGGTGACATCGTGCTGACCAGTCGGCGTGCGCCGGATGCGGCTGCACAACAGCTGATCGACGACATCACCGAGCGGTACAAGACCCGCATCCATGTCTTCTCGGCCGATATCGGCGAGGAGTCCGAAGTCGCGAACCTGCTGCAGCGGATTCGCGCGGAGCTGCCACCACTTGCCGGGGTGGTACATCTGGCGGGTGTGCTCGACGATGCGCTGCTGGGTCAGCAGAGCGTGGAGCGATTCCGAACAAGTTTGGCGCCCAAGGCATTCGGTGCCGGTTACTTGGACAGGTTGACGAGGGGCGACGATCTGGACATCTTCATCGTGTCCTCCTCGGTGTCGGCGTTGTTCGGTTCACCGGGTCAGTCCAACTACGCGACCGCGAATGCACTGCTCGACGGTCTGGTCGCGCAGAGACGCTCGCAAGGCTTGCCCGCCACCGGTATCAACTTCGGTCCTTGGGCTCAAGGTGGCATGGCTTCGTCCGAGGCCGCGACCGCGAACATCAGTGCGCAGGGCCTGATTCCGCTGGAACCGTCGGCGGCACTCGCCGCTCTCGCCGAGGCCATCGCCAACGGAACCGGCCAAGCCACCGTCATCAAGGCGAACTGGCAGCGTGCCGCCAAGGTGCTGGGTAGTTCGCGTCCGCCGATCCTGGACCTGGTGTTGCCGAGTGCCATCGGGGAGGTGACCGGTGATAGCGAGTTGCTCAATCAGCTGATGGAGATACCGGTGCCGCAGCGGGCCGGTTTCGTCACCGAGTTCCTTCAGCGCGAGGTGCAGAACTTCTTGCGGTTGGCGCAACCGCCGGCTGCAACGAATCGGTTCCTGGACCTCGGCACGGACTCCCTGATGGCGATCGAACTCCGCAATCGGTTGCACAGCCAGTTCGGCGGCAAGTTCACGATCAACGCGACAGCGGTATTCGACTACCCGACCATCGGGGGGCTCGCCGAGTATCTCGTGGGCCAGCTGCCCGACGCAGGTTCAGAATCGGGCGACGCAGAGTCCGTCGAAGGGCCTGACGTGGGTTCGGAGTCGGGCGAGGCAGAATCTGTCGAAGCGCCCGAGTCGAAAGATGAACCGGCCGACACATCCGTTCACGCGGTGACGACATCGGGCTAAACCCGACGGCGAGCGGGAAGATCCGGCGGGCGGAGTGCGTTAACTACTACTGGCTCGGCAAGTTCACTACCGTGGACGTCGGTCCGGATGTCGAGGTGTGTGTCAGCCAGTAGCGAGAGGGGAGGCCCGGTGGTGTGTGGCCGGGCCCTGGCGAGTGAACGGGCACTGCCCTGAGAGGTTTGATCGCCGACGTCACGCCGCTCCGTAACCCGGATTTCCGGCGTCTGTGGCTGGCCGGGGTGGTCACGGTTATTGGGGCGGGTCTCACGCTCTTCGCTGTTCCCGTGCAGATCTATGCGCTGACACAGAGCTCGGCGTATGTCGGACTGACGGGTGTTTTCGGGCTGGTTCCGTTGGTGGTGTTCGGCTTGTGGGGCGGCGCACTTGCCGACCGGATGGATCGTCGGACCCTGCTGATCATCACGGCGGTGGGGCTGGGGGTTTCCTCGGTGCTGCTGTGGGTGCAGGCCGCTTTGTCGGTCAACAACGTGTGGGTGGTGTTGTGCCTGCTCTCGGTGCAGCAGGCGTTCTTCGCGGTGAACTCGCCGACCCGCGCCGCCGCCATCCCGCGCATGCTTCCGCTCGATCAGCTGCCCGCCGCGAACGCCCTGAACATGACAGTGCAGCAGTTCGGGTTCATTGCCGGACCGCTGCTGGCCGGAATATTGCTCAAGTGGGTGGATCTGTCGGCGCTGTACATGATCGACGCGATTGCGTGTGTGGCGCCCATCTGGGCGACGATCCAGCTGCACAAGATGCCGCCGAGCGGTGTGTCAAAAGACGCGCGCACCAATGGTTTCCGCGATGTTCTCGACGGCTTTCGGTATTTGGCAGGGCACAAGATCGTGCTGATGTCCTTCGTGGTGGACCTCATCGCGATGATCTTCGGGATGCCGCGGATCCTGTTCCCGCAGATCGCCCACGAGGGGTTTGGGGATCCCGCCGACGGCGGCACCGTCATCGCGTTGTTGTCGGCGGCAATATCGGCGGGCGCGGTGATCGGCGGGGTGTTCTCCGGCTGGTTCCACCGGATCGACCGGCAGGGACTCGCGGTGGTGGTGAGCATCGTGGTGTGGGGGCTGGCGATGGTGGGCTTCGGGCTCACCGCGCATGCGCCGTTGCTGTGGCCGGCGCTGTTTTTCCTGATGATCGGCGGCATCGCGGACATGGTGTCGGCGGCCTTCCGGACGACGATCTTGCAGTCGGTGGCGACCGACGATGTGCGCGGCCGATTGCAGGGCGTGTTCACGGTAGTGGTCGCCGGGGGACCGCGGGTCGCGGACGTTACGCACGGTGCGGTCGCCGCCGTGGTGGGTACGACGGCAGCCGCTGCCGGTGGTGGCGCCCTCGTGGTGGTCGGGGTGGTCATCGCCGCGCTGCTTGTGCCCGTGTTCGTGCGGTTCCGGACCTCGTCCGCTGAATCCCCGCGTCTGCTCGCGGCCTCTGATGAGCAGCGGCCGTCGGATTCCTGATGTCCTAATTTGTGGGGTACCTGACCTAGACGCCATTGCGCAGGTGGCGAATAGTGGAAGCCGTGACCCGATCTGTAGTAATCCTGGGGTTCCCGGGAGTCCAGGCCCTCGACCTGGTCGGGCCGTACGAGGTGTTTGCGAGTGCGTCGCAGTACTTGACCGGCGCGCCCGGCTACGACGTATCGCTGGTCTCGAGCGACGGCGCCGCCGTCTCCACCGGCTCGGGCCTGGAGCTGGTCACCCGTCCTCTGCCGGATCCTGGTGAGGGATGCGACACGTTGCTCCTGCCGGGCGGTGTCGGTGTGGCCGCGGTCCAACGGGACGCCGCCCTGATGGACTGGATTCGCGCCTCGGCACGGTCTGCCCGCCGAGTGATCAGCGTCTGCAACGGTGCGTTCCTGGCCGCCGAGGCGGGTTTGCTCGACGGGTGTCGGGTCACCACACACTGGGCGTTGGCCGACACACTCGCAACCGAGTTCCCGAGCGTCACCGTGGATCCCGATCCGATTTTCATCCGCAGCTCGGACAAGACATGGACGGCGGCCGGTGTGACCGCGGGTATCGACCTGGCGCTGGCGCTCGTCGAGGACGACCACGGCGCGGAGGTGGCGCAGACCGTCGCGCGCTGGCTTGTCCTCTACCTGCGCCGCCCGGGTGGACAGTCCCAATTCGCCGCCCCGGTATGGATGCCGCGGGCCAGGCGCATGCCGATCCGCGATGTTCAGGAGGCCATCGAGGCCGAGCCGGGAGCTTCGCATCGGATTGGTGAGCTGGCGCGCCGTGCGGCCATGAGCCCGCGGCATTTCACCCGGGTGTTCACGGCGGAGGTGGGCGAGGCGCCGTCGGCCTATGTGGAACGCATCCGGTCCGAGGCCGCGCGCCGCCAGCTCGAAGAGACCGACGACACCATGACGGTGATCGCAAACCGCTGCGGGTTCGGATCTGCGGAATCCTTGCGCCGCAACTTCGTTCGCCGCATAGGCGTATCGCCCGACCAGTACCGCAAGACCTTCTACCGAACCGAAAGGACTTCCTTATGACCCAGATCGCGATCGTGCTGTACCCCGATTTCACCGCACTGGATTTCATTGGCCCGTATGAGGTCTTGCGCTTCATGCCCGATACCGAGGTCCGATTCGTGTGGCATCAACCGGGGCCCGTCACCGCTGATTCCGGGGTGCTGGTCATCGGTGCCACGCACTCGTTCGACGAGACGCCGTCGCCCGATGTCGTACTGGTTCCTGGCGGCCCGGGAACAACCATGGCCGCGCGCGACGAGGAATTGTTGGAGTGGTTGCGCCGGGTTCATCCGGCTGCCGCCTGGACCACCTCGGTGTGCAGCGGTTCGCTGGTGCTGGCGGCGGCCGGTCTGCTTGAGGGCCGCCGGGCTACCTCGCATTGGTCGACGCTGCCCGCGCTCAAGGCGTTCGGGGTGACACCGGTCGGCGACGAGCGCATCGTGCACACCGGTCACGAAGGTCTCGTCACCGCGGCGGGCGTATCCGCGGGTATCGACCTGGGGCTGTGGCTGGCGGGCCAGATCGCGGGGGAGGAGCGGGCCAAGGCGATCCAGCTGAGCATCGAGTACGACCCGCAGCCGCCCTTCGATTCCGGGCACATGTCCAAGGCCAGCGCGGCCACCAAGGCCACCGCGACAGCGGCGCTGGCCAGGGATGTGTTCAGGCCGACCATCATGGCGGCGGGTGCGCTGCTGGTGTGGGACCGCGCCCTGGAGGCGGTGCGTTCGCGGACGGTTGGCCGTCGATCGCTTCGCCCGCGCTCGACCTCTCGACCTCGACCCTGACCAGGCGCCCTGAAGGCGGAGCGACTACCTTCTCTATGAACGTTCTTGCGGAGCCGCTGAACCTCAGAAGGGATGCCTGTGGCCGACAACAATGATTTCGCTACTCTCCAGTACCCCGGAGGCGAAACCAAGCTGGATATCGTCCGTGCGACCGAAGGCTCGGATGGCTTCGCGTTGGGCAAGCTGCTGGCCGATACCGGCTACACGACATTCGATGCGGGCTTCGTCAACACCGCATCGACCAAGAGCGCCATCACCTACATCGACGGTGACGAGGGCATCCTGCGCTACCGCGGTTACCCGATTGAGCAGCTGGCCGACAAGTCCACCTTCATCGAGGTGAGCTATCTGCTTATCTACGGTGAGCTGCCCACCCCGCAGCAGCTGGAGGATTTCACCACCAAGATCCAGCGCCACACCCTGCTGCACGAGGACCTCAAGCGGTTCTTCGACGGCTTTCCGCGTAATGCACACCCGATGCCGGTGCTCTCCAGCGCCGCGAACGCGCTCAGTGCCTACTACCAGGACTCGCTGGACCCGCATGACGACGCCCAGGTCGAGCTGTCCACGATCCGCTTGCTCGCGAAGCTGCCCACCATCGCGGCCTACGCCTACAAGAAGTCCGTCGGGCAACCGTTCCTGTACCCGGACAACTCGCTGACTCTCGTCGAGAACTTCCTGCGGATGACGTTCGGCTTTCCGGCCGAGCCGTACGAGGTGGACCCGGAGATCGTGCGGGCGCTCGACATGCTGCTGATCTTGCATGCCGATCATGAGCAGAACTGCTCGACCTCGACGGTGCGATTGGTCGGCTCTTCGGACGCCAACCTTTTCACGTCTGTCTCCGGTGGCATCAACGCGCTGTGGGGTCCGCTGCACGGCGGTGCGAACCAGGCCGTGTTGGAGATGTTGGAGCGCATCCGCGCCGAGGGCGGCGACACTCACGACTTCGTGCGCAGGGTGAAGAACCGCGAAGACGGCGTCAAGCTCATGGGCTTCGGACACCGTGTCTACAAGAACTACGATCCGCGTGCCCGCATCTGTAAGGAGCAGGCCGACAAGATCCTCGGCAAGCTCGGCGGCGATGACCAGCTGCTTGAGATCGCCAAGGCGCTTGAGGAAGCTGCGCTCACCGACGATTACTTCATCGAGCGCAAGCTGTACCCGAACGTCGACTTCTACACGGGTCTGATCTACCGGGCCATTGGCTTCCCGACGCGCATGTTCACGGTGCTGTTCGCCCTCGGCCGGCTGCCCGGCTGGATCGCGCACTGGCGCGAGCTGCATTCGGAGCCGGGCAAGATCGGCCGTCCGCGCCAGATCTACACCGGCTACGGAGAGCGTCAGTACCCGTAGTCCTTTCCGCCGATCGCGCAGTTAGGCACGCTTCCACTCGAAGGATGTGTGCGTAACTGCGCGTTCGTTTTTTAGTGGGTCGACGGACGGTGTGATGTAAATCTGTTTGCATCGCTAACAGTTGTAGTTTCACAATAGTGGCGTGGAAGCAACCATTGGCGAGTTGAGCGAGCGTCGCAAACTCGTCATCCTGGGGTCTTGCTGCCTGAGTCTGCTCATCGTGTCGATGGATTCCACCATCGTGAACGTCGCACTGCCGACCATCCGAGCGGATTTCGGCGCCAGCACCTCGCAGCTGCAATGGGTCATCGACATCTACACGCTGGGCCTGGCCTCGCTGCTCATGCTGTCGGGGGCCGCGGGGGACCGGCTGGGGCGCCGGAAGGTTTTCCACATCGGGCTCTCGATTTTCGCGGTGGGTTCTCTGCTCTGCAGCGTGGCGCCTACCGTCGGGTTGCTCATCACCGCGCGTCTGCTGCAGGCGGTGGGCGGCTCGATGCTCAACCCGGTTGCGCTGTCCATCATTTCGCAGGTCTTTACCGGCCGCGTGGAACGGGCCAGGGCGCTGGGGTTCTGGGGCGCGGTCGTCGGGATATCGATGGCCCTGGGCCCTATAGTCGGCGGGCTGCTGATCGAATGGGTGGGCTGGCGGGCCGTCTTCTGGATCAACCTGCCGGTGTGTGCGCTCGCCTTCGTGTTGACGGCGATCTTCGTGCCGGAGAGCAAGTCGGCCACGATGCGCGATATCGACCCGGTGGGGCAGGTACTCGCGGTGCTCTTCCTGTTCGGCATCGTGTTCACCCTCATTGAAGGCCCCTCGCTGGGGTGGACGACGCCGCGATTGATCGCGGTGCTGATCACCGCGCTGGTGGCGTTCGCGGTGTTCCTCCGCTACGAGTCCCGGCGGCGGCACCCGTTCATCGACTTGCGCTTCTTCCGCAGCATCCCGTTCGCCTCGGCCACCCTTACGGCGATATGTGCGTGCGTGGCATGGAGTGCGTTCCTGTTTACGATGTCGCTGTACCTGCAGGGGGAGCGACACTTCTCCGCGATGCACACCGGATTGGTCTATCTCCCGATTGCCGTTGGGGCGCTAGTATTCTCACCGATCTCGGGACGCATGGTGGGTCGGTTCGGCGCGCGGCCGTCACTGCTGGCGGCGGGCACCTTGTTCTTCATCGCGTCATTGCTGCTCACCCGGGTGTCGACGGCGACACCGATCTGGGAGCTCCTGGTGGTATTCGCCATTTTCGGTGCGGGGTTCGCCATGGTGAATGCACCGATCACGAATGCCGCGGTCAGTGGGATGCCGCTGGACCGGGCCGGCGCGGCCTCTGCGGTTACCTCCACGAGCCGCCAGGTGGGTGTGAGTATTGGTGTGGCACTGTGCGGTTCGATCGGTCCGCCCGCCCTGTGGTTCATGTGTGCGGGACTCGGGCTCGTTATCGTTACGCTGGGCATCGTGTCCACTTCTGCGGCTGCGGTGCGGTCGGCCCAACGGCTCGCGCCGCTCATAGCGGGCACCGCGGCTCGGGAGGTGGCGCGTGCCGGATAGACCGCTCGCGGACGAGGTATGGCGCACCATGGCGAGTCTGGTGCTCGATAACCGTGATGGCTGGCGACGGACGGTCGTCGAGGCGACGGGGCTGCCATTCAGTCGGGTGCGTATCCTGAGAAGGCTTGCGCGACAGCCCATGACGGTAAAGGGAATCGCAGAGGCCACGGCCCTGGATGCCCCGGCGGCCACGGTTGCGGTAAGTGACTTGGAGCAGCGCGGGTTGGTGGTCCGCCACATCGACCCCGACAATCGCCGATGCAAGCGGGTGTCGTTGACTGATGAGGGCCACCGTGTCGTGGCTGCCATCGCCGAGCTGGATGACCCGGCTCCGGCTGCGCTGGCGGCCTTGAGTGAGGTCGAACTGACGAACTTGCGGGTGATCTTGGAGAGAGCCGCGGCCCTCAGCTAGCGTCTAATACCGCCATCGCGGCGTGATATCCGCCGAGCCCCGATACGCCGCCGCCGCGACGAGAACCCGAACCGCACAGCAGAATTCGTTTGTGATTCGTGGACACACCCCACCGCGCTGCGGGCGTATCCAGCGGTTCGTCGTCCTCGGCGAACGGCCAGTGCAATCCGCCGTGGAAGATGTTGCCTGATGTCATCCCGAGGGCCTCCTCGAGGTCTGCGGTGGTTTTGGTCTCGATGCACGGTCGGCCCTGCGAGTCTGTTGCCACCACATCGGTGATCGGCTCGGCCAGTACGGAATTAAGTGACGCGAGTACGGCGGCTTGCAGCTGTTCGCGGGTTGCATCCAGCCCATGCGGAGTATGTAACCCGAACACCGTCAATGTATGTGCCCCGGACGCACGCAGCTCCGGCGACAGAATGCTCGGGTCGGCCAAGGAATGACAGTAGATCTCGCAGGGCAGCGGGTCGGGGATATGTCCGCGGGACGCCTGCTGGAACCCGCTCTCCAGCTGGGTGAAGGTCTCGTTGATATGAAAGGTGCCACCGAAAGCCTGTTCCGGCGTGACCTTTTCATCGCGCAGCCGAGGTAGGCGGGTCAGCAGCAGATTCACCTTGACCTGCGCGCCGGGCTGTCCTTCGGGGGCGTTTTCCCCAAGTAGCCGGGCCAGCACGGTGGGGCTGACGCCGCTGAGGACGTGGTTGCCCACCGCGATGTGCTCGTCGTTGCCAATCCGGTACTGCACCTCGCCGCCGGGATTGATCGCGAGGGCCTCAGCCCCGGTGCGTAATTCGGCACCAAGTCGTCGCGCTGAGGATTCCAGCGAGCCGGTGACGGCGCCCATGCCGCCCACGGGGACGTCCCACGGGTTCATCTGGTGGTAGAGGAAGCAGATGTTCTGCCGCAGCGACGGGTCATCGGCGCTCGCGAAGGTTCCGATCAGTGCGTCGGTGAGCAGGACCCCGCGTTGCAGATCATCGGGTGCGGCCGCGCGGATCACCTCGCCGATGGGCGTCTCGACAAGCTGTTCCCAGGCGCCGGCGCGGACCTCGCTACGTCGTCGCAGCGGTTCCAGTATGGAATCCCACAGTGGCCGGGTCACCGTATCGCAGAGTGCCCCGAATTCCGCGAAATCATCTGTACTGGCAAGGAATCCACTCCGTCCACCGTCAGCTGGGTCCGGCGTGTATGACGCGTACTTGCGGCGCGCCAGCTGCACCGAGAGGCCCAGGTCGTTGATGATCTGCCGCGGAAGCAGACTCACCAGATACGAGTACCGCGATAGCCTCGCGTCGACGCCCTCGAACGCGGGCGCCGAAATCGCGGCCCCGCCGAGCACTTCCAGCCGCTCCAGTACCAACACCCGTTGGCCCGCTCGGGCCAGATACGCGGCGGCGGTCAAGGCATTGTGCCCGCCCCCGACGATCACGGTGTCGTACCTGGCCGATCCGCTGGCAGTCATGGAGAAACTCTACGACGCGCCGACCGGTCCAACGATGTCTTTCAGTACCGCCTCGAACTCGGTGCAGAACCAGTCGACGTCCGACCGCGAAAAGGCCAGCGGCGGCCTGATCTTGAGGACGTTGCCATCCTGCCCACACACCGAGATGAGGACTCGCCGTTCGCGCAGGGCGTTCACGATCCGGCGTGCGCCGGCGCGGTCCGGGGTGCGGGATACGGGGTCGAGCACGATCTCGACCCCCGTGTAAAGGCCGGTGCCGCGGATATCGCCGAGCTCGACGTGCTGTAGCGCAAGGGAGCGCAACTCGGAGCGCAGTGCTGCACCCACCTCGGCGGCATGCAGCTGGAGCTTCTCGTCCTCGATGACGTCGAGTACCGCCGATGCCGCTGCCATAGATACCGGATTTCCACCGAAGGTGTTGAAGTACGGCACTTCCCGGGAAAATGGGGCAAGGACCGCAGAGGTGGCCGCCATGGCCGCCACCGGGATGCCGTTGGCCATGGGCTTACCCATGGTGACCAGGTCGGGCACCACGCGGTGGCGGGTGAACCCCCACATCGCTTCCCCGGTACGCCCGAATCCGGGTTGTACCTCGTCAGCGATGAGGACACCGCCGGCCGCACGCACTACCTTCACCGCGGGCTCCAGCACCGACGCGTCCGGGTAGATGCCGTCCGAGGAGAAGATGGTATCCACCAACAGGCAGCTGAATCCGTATCCTGCGGTGTGCAATTCATCGATCGCACGGGAAACGGCGGCGGCAAAGTCAGTGGCCAGATCGCCAGGTCGTGTCCGGTAGCTGTCGGGTGCCGGCACGGTACGGACATGCGGTCCGAGAGAGTCCCCGCCGAGTGATGGGGAGACGGCGGTGACGGCGGCCGTGTTGCCGTGATAGGCATCGCTGGTCACGATAACTCCCGTTGCCCCGGTGTACATGTGGGCTACGCGCAATGCCAGGTCGTTGGCCTCAGAACCTGTGCATGCATACATCACCTGATCAATGGCGCCGGGCATCGTCGCGAGTAGCCGCTCGGAGTAGTCGACGATGCCCTCATGCAGGTATCGGGTGTGGGTGTTGAGGGTGGACAGCTGCCGGGTGACCGCCTCGACCACATGAGGGTGACAGTGGCCGACACTGGCGACGTTGTTGTACGCGTCCAGATAGCGGTTGCCATCGGTGTCGAACAGGTGGCTGCGCTCTCCGCTCACCAGGTGGACCGGGCGTTCGTAGAAGAGTCGGTAGGAGGGGCCGAGTACCCGTTCCCGCGCGGAGATAAGAGCCTCCGTGGCCGGGTCCTCGTCCTGCCCGGAATAGCTGTTTGAGTCCATGATGTTCGAAAAGCTCATCGTTCGGGTGCCTCCTCCAGGACCGTTCTACCGAGGTCCTCGTAGCGGTCGGGTGCGGTGTATTTGAGGAAGATGGCCAAGGCGATACCGCCGAGACCGGTTGCCCCAACCACCCATGGGATTGACGTGAAGATCCAGTCGCCGGCCGCGGTGCCGGCCGCGAACGACGCATGCTGGGCCAACAGGACGACGACGTACACCATGCCCAGGCCACCCAACAGCGGTGCGACCAGCGTCCGGAACCAGTGCGCGGTCTCGGGATGGTTTCGTCGCACGTGGAAGTACGAGATCACGGCGAAGGCGGTCAGGGCCTGGACGATCATGATCGCGGTGGTGCCGAGCAGGGCCATCAGTCCGTAGAGACCGGTGTACGGATCGCGATGGGTGAATGCGAAGAACAGCACCACCACGGTGGCGAATACGGTCTGGACGATGCCCGCGATATGCGGCGAGCCATGTGCGGTGTGCGTGGCCCCGATGGTGCGGCGCATCCCGGGGATGACGTTTTCGCGTCCGATCGCGTACAGGTAGCGGGCGGCACAATTATGGAAGGCCATGCCGCAGGCGAATGAACCCGTCATCAACAGGACCTTGAACAGGTTGACGGCCCACACCCCCAGGTGCTGCTGGACGGGGCCGAAGAAGATATCGCCCGCCGTGGACGAATCCTGGGCCAGCGCCACGGCGTTGTCCGGTCCGGTGCCAACGATCGCGAGCCACGAGACGAGGACGTAGAAGACGCCGACGCCGACAACCGAGGACACCACCGCGATCGGGATGATCTTCTTGGGGTTCTTGGATTCCTCGGCGTACATGGCACTGGACTCGAATCCGACCCAGGACCAGAACGCGAAGAACAATCCGACACCGGCCGAGCCGGCGACCGTGAGGGGTCCGGCCGGGCCGTCGACAACTCCGCTGAGGCTGTGAAAGCCGTTGAGCGGGTTGAGTGAGCCCCAGGACCAGCCTTGTGGGCCGCCCCCGGTGAACAGTACCGAGAGTGCCAGTAGCGACAGCATCAGTATTTCGGTCACCAGGAATACACCCAGTACGCGGGCGGCAAGGCTGAGATCGAAGTAAGTGAGCACCGCATTGACGGCCAGCATGACCAACGCCAGGAGGACCCACGGGATGTCCAGGTGGAAGAACGTCAGGAACAGGTCGTGGCCGAAGAACGAGAAGATCCCGACCAGTGACGCTTCGAAGACCATGTACGCCAACGTGATCAGGAACCCGGCTCCCAGCCCGACGATACGGCCGAGGCCATGGGAGATGTATCCGTAAAAGGCGCCCGTGGCGACGATGTGCTTGGACATCGCCGCGTAGCCGATGGCGAAGAGCGTCAGCACGATGGTGGCGACCAGGTAGCCGGCTGGTGCATAGGCACCGTTGCCGAATCCCACGGCCATCGGCACATTGCCGACCATCGCGGTGATCGGTGCGGCGGTGGCCACCGCCATGAACAGCACGCCCATCAATCCGACGGCGTTCGGCTTGAGACGCTGCATGCCGTCCGGCTCGGCGGTGGTGGCTGCGGGTGGGTCGATGATGTCGCTCACGGACGATCCCTTCTCCATATTTGGTCTGGTTTAGCCCGGCTGCCCGTAGCGGGCGCAATCCTAAATATTGGGCCAATGGCTTGCTTCAGATGCGACGAGATCATTTATACCTGGGATAGTTCCCAGGTCAACAGTGAATCAGAGAAATCGGCCCAAGTCGTTTCGAGGATGTTTCAATCTGGGCCGGTCGTGATGCGTCGGAGTTAAATGGTCCGATTTGGTCTGCTTACTTGCCTCTGATGGTGCACACTCGGACCATGCCGGGACTACCGCCGACCCACAGTGCGTTCGCGCGTGCCGCCCTGCCCGGTTATGGCAGGGCGTCGGATGCCCCACTGCGACTGCTGAGCCTGTCGGAGAACGCCACCTATCTGGTGGACGAGCCGCAACCCATGGTGCTTCGGGTCCATCGTCCCGGGTACCACTCGCTACCGGCGATCCGTTCCGAGTTGGCCTGGATGCGTGCGCTGCGTGCCGAGACATCGGTCATTACACCGGAACTCGTCCGCGCCGAGGATGGGTCGGATGTCGTTGCGGCATGTCTGGACGGGATCACCCTCTACGTCGATGCGATGAGTTTCGTGCCGGGTTGCACCGCGGAAGAGGAACCTGGTGTGGTCGGATACAGCAAGCTGGGCGAGCTGACCGCACACATGCACGACCATGCCCAGCGCTGGCAGGCGCCACGCGAGTTCACCCGGTTCCGTTGGGATCTGGACACGATGTTCGGCCCGACCGCGCGCTGGGGTGATTGGCGGCACGCTCCCGGCATAGCCGACGGCGACCGTACGTCGATCGCTGCCGCGGTGGCAGACATGATCCGGCGGTTGAACGAATACGGCCATACCCCAGATCGATTCGGTCTGATACACGCCGACATGCGATTGTCCAACCTGATGGTGGACCCGGGGCGGCCTGATTCCGAGATCACCGTGATCGACTTCGATGACTGCGGATGGTCCTGGTTCCTGGCCGATCTGGGTGCGGTGGTGTCCTGGGTGGAGGACACTCCGGCGGCCGATGCGGCCATCGCGGATTGGCTCGACGGCTACCAACGAGTGCGCCGGCTCTCCGAGGAACACCTCGGCATGATCCCGGTCTTGGTGATGCTGCGCCGGGTCATGCTCACCGCCTGGATCGCCTCGCATGCCGATGCCGATGCGGCGATCAGAGTCAGTGACGGATTCGGGACTCGTACAGCCCGTCTCGCGGAGCGATACCTAGGTGACCGAACCTGGTTGCAGGAGGCCATTTTTGGCCGTCGAGTCGGCTGAGTAGGCCGGAGAGGCCGTGCTGGCAAGAAAGGAAGTGTGATGTTCGATCTGTCCACCAAATCGGTACTGGTGACCGGCGGCACCAAGGGTATTGGCCGCGGTATCGCCACGGTGTTCGCACGGGCCGGCGCCAACGTTGCGGTCGCTGCACGATCGCCCGGTGAAGCCGACTCGGTATCAGCAGAATTGGATGAACTCGGCGCCGGCAATGTCGTCGGTATCAGGTTGGACGTGTCCGATCCAACGTCGTGCGCGGATGCCGCGCAGGCCGTCGTCGACGCGTTCGGCGGGCTGGATGTGGTGTGTGCGAACGCCGGTATCTTCCCCGAGGCGCCGCTAGCGACGATGACGCCCGAGCAGCTCACCGAGGTGCTGGATATCAATGTCAAGGGCACGGTCTACACGGTGCAGGCGTGCCTGGACGCGCTCACCGCGTCCGGTAGTGGCCGCGTCATCCTCACCTCGTCCATCACCGGGCCCATCACCGGTTACCCGGGATGGTCGCATTACGGCGCATCCAAGGCGGCTCAGCTGGGTTTCATGCGCACGGCCGCGATCGAACTCGCCCCGCGGCGGGTGACGGTGAACGCGATACTGCCGGGCAACATCCTCACCGAGGGGCTGGTGGACAAGGGCGAGGAGTACCTGTCCGGGATGGCGCGGTCCATTCCCCTGGGGGCCCTGGGCACCCCGACTGATATTGGGCACCTGGCTGCCTTCTTGGCTTCCGATGAGGCGGGATACATCACCGGCCAGGCCATCGTGGTCGACGGTGGGCAGGTGCTACCGGAGTCGCCGGAGGCGTTGGCACCCTGAACGGTGCCCGGCGGGAATACTGAGCGGATGGAGGAGTCGGAGGGCGGACCGGTAGCCGAGGACGTGCGTCGCCGCATTCTGTCGATGCTCGCTCAGGGCACATTGCGCCCAGGCACACGATTGGGCTCCGAGCGCGAGATGGCGGAACGGTTCGCGGTCTCGCGTGCCACCGTCCGCAGCGCATTGGTGCCGTTGAGCCGTGCGGGCATTCTCGAACGCCAGACCGGCCGGGGCGGTGGCACCTTCGTACGGGCGGATCTGGTGCAGCGCAATGTCGCCGAGCTGGCGGGCTTGCCCACCAGGTTGCACCTCGGGGGGCACACCAGTGACACCCGTGTACTCGGCACTTCCCGGAGGTGTGCGACCCCCGCCGAGCAATCCGCCTTGGAAATCGGGAACGCTGCAGAGGTTTTCGACGTGCGGCGGCTTCGCTATGCCGATGGTGTGCCACTCTCGGTGGACACCGCATGTTTTGTCGCCGAGCTTGTTCCCGACCTGCTGGAGCAGCCCCTGGGCGGCTCACTGTACGAGCTGTGTCAGCTGCGTTATGGGCTGGCGCCGGCCTCGTCCACCGAGACGATCGAGGTGGTCAGTGCCAATCCGCGGGAGGCCGAGTGGCTCGACGTGCCGCACCGTAGGCCGTTGCTGGCGATCACCAGGGTCACCCGGAGCGCCGACGGCCGCCCCTTCGAGTGCAGCTATGACCTGTTCCGTGCCGACCGGGTGCGCCTGACCGCCACCATGACTTCGGCCGGCGAAATCGCGGGCACCGTGCAGGAGCGTCTCGGCGCGGACGGCAAGGTCGAACGTGCGGTGAGCAGCCTGGCCGCCCATCGGCGGCCGGACGATACGCTGCTGGCATGACAAAACCTGAGATCGATTTTCAGCCAGGTCCGCCGCCCACTGAACTGGTCATCAAGGACGTCACCGTCGGTGATGGTGCGGAGGCCGCACCCGGTTCGGTCGTCAACGTTCACTACCTCGGAGTCGAATTCGAGAGCGGCGAGGAGTTCGACAGCTCGTGGAACCGTGGCGAGTCCATCGAGTTCCCACTCGATGCGCTCATCAAGGGCTGGCAGGATGGCATCCCCGGTATGAAGGTCGGCGGACGCCGTCAGCTGACGGTGCCGCCGGCGCAGGCCTATGGCGAGGCCGGAGCCGGTCACCAGCTGTCGGGTAAGACGCTGGTGTTCGTGATCGACCTGCTCGGCGCCCGCTAGGAACTAATGCCCGGGGAGGCGCAGCACCAGCCTGGCGCCTCCCAACGGGCTGGATTCCAAAGCCGCTGTGCCGCCGTGAAGTTCGGCTTGCTGCGCAACCAGTGCCAGGCCCAGGCCGGAGCCGGAATGCGAGGCGGTGGAGCCGCGTGAGAACCGTTCGAATACCAGCTCGCGCTCGGCCTCGGGGATACCACTGCCGTTATCGTCGATAGCGATCTCGACTCCATGCACGGTGCTGTTGGCGGATAGCTGAACTTTAGTCGCGCCGCCATGTTTCACCGCGTTCTTGATCCCGTTGTCGATCACCAGCCGCAGCCCGGCGGGTAGCCCGAGCATCAGGATGGTTTGGGACGGCAGTAGCGAGATCTCAAGATTTGGGTAGCTGCGGTCGGCGTCATGGGCGGCACGGTCCAGCAGCTCGGTGATATCGACGGGCACATGGTCGTCCTCGGTGGTCAGTTGACCCTGTGCCAGCCGTTCCAGCGCGGAAAGTGTTGCCTCGACCCGGCTTTGGGTGCGGATGGTCTCGTCGACGATCTCTGTGCGTTGATCGGCGCTGAGGTTGAGGGTGGAGAGCACCTCCAGGTTGGTCCGCATCGCGGTGAGTGGAGTGCGCAGCTCATGGGAGGCGACTGCCGCGAAGTCGCGTGCGGATTCCAGTGCGGCCTTGGTCTTTTCCTGTTCGGTGTTGATGCGTTCGAGCATTCCTTCGACGGCCTCGGAGATCTCGACCGCCTCACGCACGCCGCGAACGTTAACGTCATCAGGGTTGGATTGCGCGTTGATCAGGCGGGCCTGCTGTGCCAGCAGCCGGAAGGGGCTCACCACGATGAGGGATATCACCCAGCCGACGATGACGGTGCCCACCAGCACGCCGCCGCAGATCGCGAGAATGCGGATGTGGTACCGGTAGATCTGCCGCTCGGTCTCGGCAATCGGGGCGCCGACCGCGACGGGGATATTGCCGGGAGCGATGAACGACCGGACCCGGTACTCGACGCCGTTGATGGTGGTGTTGGCATAACCGGGGGCCAGTAGCGGCAGCTCCAGGTCGCTGGGGATGGACTTGGTCAGGCCGGCGACGCGGGCGGTGAGCACCAGGCCGTCGGGGGTATCGAGCTTCTTATCGGAGCTGATCACCGAATTCAGCAGATTCGAGACGGCGCCCAGGCTGGACACCGAGTCGAGCCTTTTGTCCAGCTGCTCGTACTGGTTCTCTGTGACACCCAGCCACACCCAGGCGCCGAGTGTGACAACGAGCACCATCACCCCCAGCGCGGCGATGGCGACCAAGGTGCGCAGCGAGAAGACCCGCATCGGCTTTTCCAGCAGCCGGTAGGCAAGGTCGGTAATCCGTTGACTGGGGTGCTTACTCGGGCTGGTCATGACTGTTGGTCTTCGCGCAAGCGGCTCATCTGTCGCTACTGCGATCGCAGCACGAACCCGACACCGCGCACGGTGTGCAGCAGGCGGGGTGCACCGCCGGTTTCGAGCTTGCGGCGCAGGTAGCCGATGAACACGTCGACGACGTTGGTATCGGCGGCGAAGTCGTATCCCCACACCAGCTCCAGCAGCTGGGCGCGCGACAGCACCGCGGTCTTGTGTTCGGCCAGCACGGCCAGCAGGTCGAACTCGCGTTTGGTGAGGTCGACCTCGACACCGTTGATGCGGGCGCGTCGGCCCGGGATCTCGACCTCGAGCGCGCCGACGGTGATGGTCTCGGTAGATGAGGTCGCCACCGCACCGCGCCGCCGCAGCAGCGCCTTCACCCGGGCCACCAGCTCGGCGAGCACGAACGGCTTGGTGAGGTAATCATCGGCGCCGGCCTCCAGGCCCGCGACCCGATCGTCCACCGAGGTGCGCGCGGAAAGCACGCAGACCGGCACGTCGTTGTCCATGGCGCGCAGCGCGGTCACCACGCTGACACCGTCCAGGATCGGCATGTTGATGTCGAGGATGATCGCGTCCGGGCGATGTTCGGTGGCGCAGCGCAGCGCCTCGGCGCCGTCGCTGGCGGTGTTCACCTCGAAACCGGAGAGGCGCAGGCCACGCTCCAGCGACCCGCGCACATCGGCGTCGTCGTCCACCACGAGCACGCGCGGGGAGAGGTGCCCGGCATCTGACGATGAGCCGCTCGCGCGAAGACTGCCGGGAACCGGTGAGCCGCTTGCGCGAAGACCATCAGGCATGCCTGCCATCTTGCCTGATGCGGTGCTCAAAACCGCCAACCGAGGTCCGGCGACACCACAATTCCGGCGGGAACTGCGCGGAAGCCCGGATCGGTCGAGACCAGTAATGCGCTCTGCGCCGCCAGTATCATGAAAGCTGATAATCCAGCGACCCACACCGAAAGCTTGCGAATGTCGACAGCAGTACACGTTAAAAAGGTTTCCTATGTTGCTGGCCTCTGCGCCGCGCTCGCTGTGCTTGCTGTGCTCGCCCTGGGAACGTTGTCTTTGGCCGGTGCCGGTGTCGCCCGCGCCGATAACTTCCCCGATTTGAACGGGTTCACGGCGGTGGCGCCCGACGCGTACTTCGTCACCAACGAGAACTCCTCGGTGCGGTCGATCCACTTCACCACCCCCGACGGAATCGGCTGCATGTTCCGCGCTTCGCAGAACATCTCGCCTAATTCGCGTCAGCGCCTGAGCTGTGACGGGGCCGTTCCCGGGATTCCCGGCGATGCACAGAATGTCCCGAATGTGCCGGGAGTTGGTGGCGCGAGCGCGAATGTGCCGGGGTTGGGCGGTGTGAATCTGCCCGGTATCGGGACCTGCCCAATGGGCACCGTCGCGCAGAAGGGTGATGGCGCGTTCGAGATCAGCAAGGGCGCCTGGACCTGCGGAACCAGACCCGAGGCGCCGGTACTCAATGTCGGTCAGAAACTCACCTACGGAAATGTCACGTGTGCCGTCGGCGGTGGCGGCCTCACCGCGTGCCAGGTGTCGATGGGCGATCAGAAGCACGGCTTCGTCCTGCAGCCCTCAGGAAGCACTTCCTTCTAGGTACTTTCTAGATATTCCATTAGCTCCGCGACGGCGGCACGGGCTGCCCGGTTGGCGCCGATGGTGCTGGCCGAGGACCCGTACCCCAGTAGGTGGATAGCGGGCCGCCCGGCAACCTGTGTGAGCAGCCGGCCCGTCATGGTGATGCCGCCGCGACTGTTGCGCAGGCGCAGCGGCGACAAGTGATCCAGCGCGTGTCTGAACCCGGTGCACCACAGGATCACGTCGACATCCAATGAGCTGCCGTCGGGCCAGGCGACCCCGGTCGGGGTGATTCGGGTGAACATGGGGCGCCGCGCCAGTACACCGCGCTGTGAAGCCTCGGCGATATCCGGTGTCCACGGCAGCCCGGTCGCGGAAACCACCGATCGTTGTGGTTCCCCGCGGCGCGATCGTTCGTCGACGCCGGCGACTGCGGTACGCAGTCGATCGACGGTGAAATCCGTGACGAACACCGGCTCGCGTCGGGTCACCCAGGACGTGCGAGTGGACGCAATTCCTGAAATCTCAACGAGTAGCTGCACCGCCGACACCCCGCCCCCGACCACGAGCACGTGCCGGCCTGCGAATTCCTCGGGTGTTCGGTAGTCGTGGGTGTGCAGCTGACGTCCCTCGAACGTGGTGGCGCCCGGGACGTAGGGGACGAACGGCTTATCCCAGGTCCCTGTCGCGTTGATCACTCCTCGGACACTGAACTCGCCTGCGGAGCTGGATACCGTGAACCCGTCCGAGCCGGCTGGCGCGGGCCGTACCTCGCGCACGTGTGCGGGCCGGTGGACATCGAGGGCATACCGATGTTCGTACGCGTCGAAGTACCGGGGCATGGCCGTCGACGCCTTGATGGTTCCTGTCTCGTCGAACGGCAGCCCGGGCAGCTGGTAGATGCGGTTGGTGTTGTCGAGCGTCAACGTGGGCCAGCGGAACTGCCATGCCCCGCCCGGGCCAGGAGAGTGATCGAGGATGACGAATCCGTCGCCGGGCTCCCCGGCGGAATGTCTGCGGCCGAGCGGCTCGAGGCCACGCCGTCGCAGGAAGTACCCCGCCGCGATCCCAGCCTGCCCACCACCAATCACGGCGACGGCAGTCATAGGCGCCATATTAGGGTGGTCGGCATGATCGGTGTAACTAGCGACGGCCCCGTCACCACGATTGAGCTTCAGCGCCCGGAACGACGTAATGCGGTGACCTACGAGCTCGCGGTCGCCTTCGCCGAGGAGGTCAGGAAGGCTGCGGAAACGGCACGTGCCATTGTCATCACCGGGCAGGGCACCTCGTTCTGCGCGGGCGCCGACCTGTCCAGCGGTGCCCCAGATCCCGATAAGTTCGCCGATGCCTGGCAGCACTCGATCCTGAGCATCGACGCCGCCGACGTCCCGGTGATTGCCGCCGTCAACGGCCCGGCCATCGGGGCCGGCGTGATGCTGGCCATGGTGGCCGATCTGCGGGTGGTCTCCGAGTCCGCGCGCTTCCAGTTCCCCGTCGCCAAATATGGCATTGCCCTGGATAACTGGAGCATCCGCCGATTGTCCTCACTGGTGGGTTACGGCCGCGCACGCGCCATGCTGCTGGCCGCCGAACCGTTGGATGCGCAGACGGCGTACATCACCGGCATGGCCAACCGCATAGGAGAGCTGGCAGATGCCCAGGCCTGGGCTGCAGAACTTGCCGGTTTTGCGCCGCTGGCCCTCAAGCACGCCAAACGCGTGCTGAACGATGACGGTGCGTTCGAGGATCAGGCTCCTGCGCACAAGGAGCTCTTCGACAAGGCGTGGTCCAGTCAGGACATCATCGAGGCGCAGGTGGCCCGAATCCAGAAGCGTCCGCCCAACTTCCAGGGCGCCTGAGCATGCGGGCGCTCTGGGTTGGCGCTGGCGCAGCTCTTGCGTCGACGTGGTTCGGACGCGTCCTGCGTGACGTCCCGCGATCGTTGGGGGCTAGCAAGGACCGCATCGCCGAGGTTGCCGAAGGATCCCCGCAGTACCGCGGCGGCTCCTTCCACAATGCCGAGTCCGCCCGGCAGTTCGTCCCCGACGCGGACCCGACGTCACTGGTGCGCGGTCTGCTTACCCGGCAGGGCGCCGGCAGCCCCAAGGCGCCGGTGCCGCTAGCGGTACCCGAACTTGCCGGTTCGCCGGCGGATCTGGCGATCACCTGGTTCGGGCATTCCAGTGTGCTCGTGGAGGTCGACGGATACCGCGTGCTCACCGATCCGGTCTGGAGCGACCGGTGCTCGCCCTCGCGTGCCGTAGGGCCGCATCGCCAGCATCCGGTACCGATATCGGTGTCGGCGCTGCCCGCCCTGGATGCGGTGGTTATCAGTCACGACCACTATGACCATCTCGATATGGACACCGTCATCGCGTTGACCCGCAGCCAGAACGCGGTGTTCGTGGTGCCGCTTGGTGTCGGCGCTCATCTGCGCAGCTGGGGTGTGTCACCCGACCGGGTCATCGAACTGGATTGGGACGAGAGTCACCAGCTCGGAAAACTGACGCTCACCTGCACTCAGGCCCGGCACTTCTCGGGCCGGTCGCTTGTCCGCAACACCACGTTGTGGGCGTCCTGGGCTATCGCCGGGCCGAGGCACAAGGTGTTCTTCGGCGGCGATACCGGATACACCAAGGCGTTCAAGGTGATTGGCGAGACCTATGGTCCCTTCGATCTCACCCTGTTGCCGGTCGGGGCCTACAACACCCAATGGCCGGATATCCATATGAACCCCGAAGAGGCCATCCAAACGCACCGGGACCTCGCGACGTCTAGTGCTCCGCTGCTACCCATTCACTGGGCCACGTTCAACCTGGCCTTGCATCCATGGGCCGAGCCGATCGAGCGGGTGCTCACCGCCGCCGAGGAACACGGCGTCACGGTTGTGGTGCCCAAGCCCGGGCAGCGGGCCGATGCGCAGCGGCCCGCCGCCCCCGACGGCTGGTGGCGGCTTTCCTAGCCCTTGTGTGCCTGTAGCAGGAACGCGGGCTGCTTATTGCGTCCCTTCTCGTCCTTGTGGAACAAGGGCATCTGGAAGTCGACACCAGGAATGACGGCCGGGATGTTCGAGTGGATGAACGCCGGGCTCAGGTCGTCGATCACCCAGTACGGTTCCACGGCGGCGCGAAGTTCGTCCTCCGTGACCGCGTTCGGGCCGATCCCGGGCGGAAACGCGCCCACTGCGAAGACCAGTACGTAGTAGGACGCATCGGGTGCGGCCGCGCGCACGATCGAGCGCAGATAGCCGTCACGGGCCTCAACCGGAATCGAGTGGAACAAGGTGCTGTCCACGATGGTGCCGAAGCGCCCGTCATATCCGGTGAAGTTGGTGATATCGGCGATCTCGAAGCTGGCATTGGTCAATCCACGATCGGCGGCGGTCGCTCGCGCTGCTTCGATGGCGGTGGGCGACAGGTCCAACCCGAGAGTGGTATGCCCCAGCGTGGCGAGGCGCAACGATGTCTCGGCATGCCCGCAGCCGACGTCCAGCACATCGCCATGGAACTTCCCGGCGTCGATCAGCGCGGCCAGCTCGGGCTGGGGTTCGCCGATATTCCATGGCGGCTCGCCCGAGAAGATTTCGCTCTTGCCCTGGTAACTAGCTTCCCAGTCCGGAAGTTCATTCGATGTCATACGAACTGACATTACTCTCGGAAGGCGAACGGCGGCTAGTCACTTGGCCAACAACGTGGCCGCCTCCGCGGAGTCCAGGTACTCGTCGATACGTGTGATCAGCCCATCGGAGATAGTGGCGACGATGCAGGCGGCAACCGAAACGTGTTCGCCTGCACGATTGATCGCATTCACCACATGCTGCTGGACAAATCCGTCCGGTGTGATGGACCGGCGGATGGCGGTATAGCGGAAGTCGGACAGGTTGCGGGCTACCCAGGTCAAGGTGGCCAGGTTCTCGTCACGGTTCCTGGGTTCCCCAAGAGTGTTCAGCCAGACGACGATATCGGGCGCGTACAGCACGGCGACAGTGTCGATATCGCCTATCTCGATGGCGGCGAACAATCGCTGAGCGATCTCATCCGCGTCCATGCCCGCGACACTACGCGCTGGTCGCTACTGTGCAGGGGTGGCAACGACCGAGGGGCTGGGCATGAATGAGCCGCTTGCGCGAAGAGCGCCGAACACAGTCGGCGGCCTGACCGCCGCCGAGGTCGCTGAGCGCGTAGCGCAGGGGAAGACCAACGATGTCCCGTCCCGTGCGGCACGCAGTGTGTCGGACATCGTGCGAGCCAACGTGTTCACCCGTATCAACGCGATTCTCGGCGTGCTGCTCATCATCGTGCTGTCCACCGGCTCGGTGATCAACGGCGCCTTCGGTCTGCTGATCGTTGCCAACAGTGCTGTCGGCATTATTCAGGAGCTGCGGGCCAAACAGACGCTCGACAAGCTCGCGATCGTCGGACAGGCCCGGCCCATGGTGCGGCGCGACGGTGTGGCGACGGCGCTGGCGCCGAATGATGTGGTTCTCGACGACATCATCGAGCTCGGGCCCGGCGATCAGATCGTGGTGGACGGCGAGGTTACCGAGGAGGCTGCCCTCGAGATCGACGAGTCGCTGCTGACCGGCGAGGCTGATGCGATCGACAAGACCGTTGGTTCCCAGGTGCTTTCGGGGAGCTTTGTGGTGGCGGGCAGCGGTGCGTACCGGGCCACCAAGGTGGGGCGCGAGGCGTACGCGGCCAAGCTCGCTGAGGAGGCATCAAAGTTCACCCTCGTGCACTCCGAACTGCGCAATGGCATCAACAAGATTCTGCAGTTCATCACCTATCTGCTGCTGCCGGCGGGTGCGCTCATCATCTATACCCAGCTGTTCACGACCGATGACAGTTGGCAGGAATCGGTGCTGCGCATGGTGGGCGCCCTGGTCCCGATGGTGCCGGAAGGCCTGGTGTTGATGACGTCAATCGCCTTCGCGGTTGGCGTGATTCGACTGGGACGGCGTCAATGCCTGGTGCAGGAGCTGCCCGCCATCGAGGGGCTGGCCCGGGTGGACACGGTATGCGCCGATAAGACCGGGACCCTCACCGAGAACGGGATGCGGCTCTCGGAGGTGAAGAAGATCGACGGCGATGGCGATCGGCAGGCCCTCGCCGCTTTGGCTTCCCTCGCCGCCGATGACCCACGACCCAACGCGAGCATCGCTGCCATCGCCGAGGCATATGACACCCCACCGGGCTGGAAATCGACTGCAATCGCCCCATTTTCGTCGGCCAAGAAGTGGAGTGGCGCCTCCTACGGGGAGCATGGCAACTGGGTGATCGGCGCACCCGATGTACTTCTCGACCCGGCCGACCCCATCGCCACCACCGCCGAGGAGATCGGTTCTCGGGGTCTGCGAGTGCTGCTGCTGGCATCGGCAGAACTGCCCGTCGACGACGCGAACGCACCAGGCGCCGTCACGTCGCGCGCGCTGGTGGTACTGGAGCAGAAGATCCGTCCCGACGCCCGTGACACCCTTGATTACTTTGCCTCCCAGCATGTCTCGATCAAGGTGATCTCCGGCGACAATGCGGTGTCGGTGAGTGCGGTGGCCCAGTCTTTGGGGCTCTCCGGCGCCGCCGTGGACGCCCGCACGCTGCCCGCTGATACCGACAAACTCGCCGACACCCTGGCCGAGGCGACCACGTTCGGACGGGTGCGGCCCGACCAGAAGCGGGCGATGGTCAAGGCTCTGCAATCGCATGGCCATACCGTCGCGATGACCGGTGACGGGGTCAACGATGTGCTGGCACTCAAGGATGCCGATATTGGTGTCGCGATGGGTGCGGGCAGCTCGGCCTCACGCGCGGTCGCCCAAATTGTCTTGTTGGACAACAAGTTTGCCACCCTTCCTTATGTGGTTGCCGAGGGGCGGCGCGTCATCGGCAACATCGAGCGGGTTTCCAACCTGTTCCTCACCAAGACGGTGTACTCGGTGCTGCTGGCGCTGACGGTGGGACTTGCGGGACTGGGCTCGAAGATCTTCCACTATGGCTCGGTGCCGTTCCCGTTCCAGCCGATCCACGTCACTATCGCGGCGTGGTTCACCATCGGCATCCCGGCGTTCGTCCTGTCGCTGGCGCCGAATAACGAACGCGCACAGACAGGATTCGTGCGCCGGGTGATGGCGTCGGCGATCCCGTCGGGCCTCACCGTGGGGATCGCGACATTCCTGTCGTATCTGTTGGCCCGCCAGATCCTGCATGTCACGGGTAACAGCACGCAGGCGTCGACGGCGGCACTGATCACCGAGCTCGTGGCGGCGGTGTGGGTGCTTGCGGTGGTGGCGCGTCCATACCAATGGTGGCGGGTGGCGCTGGTGACGCTCTCAGGCCTTGGCTATCTGGTGATCTTCGCGATTCCTTGGGCGCGAGAGACATTCATGCTCGACCCAAGCAATCTGGCGGTCACCGGGCCGGCGTTGGGCATCGGTATCGCGGCCGCCGCGGTGATAGAGGCGCTGTGGTGGCTGCAGGGCAAGTGGTCCGGCCGGCCTCGCCACTTCTGGGCCACCGAGAACGACTGAGCCGACCGAGCCGACCGAAATAAACCGGATGCGCCGCGTCGAAGGCCTCCGGTACCTTTGCTGATGCGGAGATCAAGCGGCGCCCCGGCATCGCCGGACGGCGTTCCGTGTGTAAAGGCTCCACTCCAACGGCATGCCCACCTAAGGCTATTGGGTTCGAGTCCCATACGGATGACTTCCGGGCCGCGGGCCGCAAGGTTCGCGGACCGGTCCAGCGGGGACGCTACGGCGATTCCTCCCGCCGGTTCGCGATGCGGCTCGGAAGTCATTTCTCCGCAACGGAATACAAGAAATGTAAGAGAGGTGACAAGGATGAGTATGTGGGACGAGATGGTCGGCACGAAGGTCACGGTCATGGAATGGCAGCGTGGCGTGTTGTACCGCGACGGTGTGTTCAAGGCTGTGCTGAAGCCGGGTGTGCATTACACACGCCCGCGTACCGACACCTTGGTCACCGTGGAGATGCGGACGCAGTCGATTCAGGTAGCCGGCCAGGATGTGCTGACGGCAGATGGCTTCACCGTGAAGGTGTCGGCCGTGGCCGAGTACAACGTGACCAAGCCGATCGTTTTCGCCGGGTCGGAGAGTGGTTCGGTGCACTGGGGTATCTACCTGCAGGCACAGCTGCAGCTGCGTGACGCCGTTGCGGCGTTGACCCTCGATGAGCTGTTGGCCCAGCGGGGTCAGTTCCTCGGTGCCAATGCTGTCGCGAAGATTGCGGCCGAGGTCGAGGAGCTGGGTGTGACGGTGACCCGGTTCGTCGTCAAGGACCTCATGCTGTCCGGCGAGGTACGCAAGGCGCTGGCCGAGCCGCTGCTGGCCCGCGAGGCCGGTAAGGCTCAGCTGGAGCGGGCCCGCGCGGATGCCGCGGCGCTGCGCTCGATGGCCAACACCGCCAAGCTGCTGCGAGAGAACCCTGAGTTGCTGCAGCTGCGGACTCTTGAGTCGGTGGCTGACGGCAAGGCCATGGTCGTCCTCAACCGCTGACCTTCAACGGCTGACCCTCCAACCGCGAGCAGACGCATAGTGCACGCGCCACCTGGCGTTTCTGTGCACTATGCGTCTGCTCGCGTAAGAAAAGGGGTTAGAAACCGAACCGCATGATCCTGCCGATATCGCGCAGGGCGGGGATATGGGAGATGACCTTCATCTGGATGCGGCCCGACAGTGGCAGGTGTTCCTCACCTGCCACGTCGGTGCTGCGGAGGTCGTCGATGCAGCGCAACCCCGGGTGTAACACCTGGATCTGGGCGGGATCGTCGATACCCCAGTGCAGGGTGGCACCTGCATTGCGTACCGCGGGCACCAGCTTCTGCAGCTTGATCCCAATGCTGCCGTAACAGTCGAAAGCCAGTTGGCCACTGGGGAATCGGTCGGTGATTCGCCGGATCAGCGCCTGGCCCTCGGTCTCGGTCAGGTACATCGTCAAACCCTCGAACACCGCGAGGGTGGGTCGGTCGGCGGGGATGCTCTCCAGCCACGCGTCATCGGTGACGGAGCTTTCGATCATCCGGTAGTCGCCTCCGCGCTCGGGGAGCAGTGTGCGCCGCAGCGCGATCACATCGGGGTAGTCGACATCGACCCAGCGCACGGTCTCGGGCGGATTGATCCTGAAGACGCGGGTGTCCAGCCCGCAGGCTAGATGCAGCACCGTCGCTTCTCGGTGTGCGGTGAGAAACTCGGAGGTCCAGACGTCAAGTTGCCGGGCGCGCAACGCTACGCCGATCGCCTGAGTGCCTTTGATCTTGGTTTTGGAGAAGTCGTAGTCGATGCGCGCGACGGCCTCGGCGGCGTAGTGGTCATGAAGAACCGAATTGGGGGATTTGGCGTCCTGTGCGCGCCCGTACAGCGTGGCCAGCATCGTCTCCGGAGCGCCGGTCAGCGTGATTTTCACAGGGTCCGTCACTCGACCCAACATACGCCGCGATCTCGTACTACAGTTGCGCCGTCCCAGACCTAAGGAGAACTACAACATGGCTGATTTCAAGGGCCTCATCGACAAGCTCAAGAGCCTGTTGTCGGGCAACAAAGACAAGGTGAACCAGGCGGTCGACAAGGTCGGCGACGTGATCGACTCCAAGACCGGTGGCAAGTACTCCTCGGTGGTGGACAAGGTGCAGGACGCCGCAAAGAGTGCCGTCGACAAGGCAGAAGCGCCTGAGGCCCCCAAGGCCGGCGACGCGCAGTAACCGACTGGCGCCGCTCATTGCGGCGCTGGTGTTGTTCACGGCGGCCTGCGCGCGGGTCGAGGCGGAGGGTGTTGCACCCCCGCCTCCCTCGCCGCCGCCGGGTGAAGTGCTATCGGATGTGCTTTTGTCGCTGGCCCCAGATCTTGATGCCATCGCCGACGGCCATCTCATCCGATACATGTCCACCTCGGGTTCCACCGCCACGCCCACCGAGGTCACGGGAGTCGTCTTTTCGCCGAAAGGCGAACCGCCGCGAGAGGGTTGGCCTGTCGTATCGGTAGGGCACGGCACTACCGGACTGGATGACGACTGTGCGGTCTCCCGTGCCCCCGACTTGCGGGGCTATATCTGGCTGGTGCGAAACCTCACCAAGCGCGGGTGGGTGGTGGCCATCACCGACTATGAGGGGCTGGGGGTTCCGGGTCCACACCCCTATCTGGAGCCCAGATCCGCGGGATTCAACGTCATCGACGCGGCACGCGCCGCGGTGTCGCTGATACCCGGGGCTTCGTCGACATGGGCGGCCATCGGGGCATCCCAGGGTGGTCAGGCAACCTGGGCGGCCGCCGAACTTGCGGGTGATTACGCCCCTGAGCTGGAGTTTGTGGGGGCGGCAAATCTATCGCCGGCCGCCGACCTCACCAATATGGCCACCCATGTCGGCGACGGTCGATATGACTTGAGTCAGCTCTCGATGATGCCGACCTTGCTCACGGGGCTGTCGGTCACCGTCCCGGAGCTGGTGCCGGAGAACTTTCTGCACGGGTCATTTCAGGACAACCCACACGACAAGGCGCTGCTGCTGGGTTGTCACAACGGACTGGATCCCGCGCGGGCCGCGGCCATAGGCAGATTGCGCGCCAACGATTTTCACGGCACCACCCCGCAGGATGCGGCCATCTTCGCGGGCGCGCTGAAGCGGATCGCACTACCGCTGGGTCGGGCATCCGGGCCGATGCTTGTGTATGCCGGTGAGTCCGATCGGCTTATCGACGCACGCTGGATCCACGCGGCGGTGCAACGGGCATGCGCCCTGGGGGACACGGTCCAGGAAATCGTCGCGCCGGGTAAGGGGCATGTGGACCCTGAGGGGGAGCGGCTCGGGGTCCAGTGGATAGCCGACAGGTTTGCCCGGCTACCGGCGCCCAGTAACTGTTAGCCATCTGTTTTTATCGGTCGGGTATCCTCTGCCAGCGTGGCAGCTAAATTGAATTCCTCCATCGATGTGCCCCTCCCTCCCCAGGTGGCCTGGGAGCACGCCTCGGATCTGCAGCGATTCGATGAGTGGCTGAGTGTTCACACGGCGTGGCGCAGCAAGTTGCCGGAGACCCTCCAAGAGGGCACTGTGATCGACTCGATCGTGTGCGTCAAGGGCATGTACAACCGGGTCAAATGGACGCTTCAAAAGTACGACCCGCCGACGGGACTGTTCCTGGACGGCAAGGGCAGGGGCGGTGTGAAAGTCAAGCTCAGGGTGACGATCACCCCGAAGGGACCGGGATCGGTCGTGGACTTCACCCTGCACTTGGGCGGGCCCGCCATGTTCGGCCCGATCGGCACCGTGGTCGCGGCCGCACTGCGCAGCGATATCGATGCCTCACTATCGAAGTTCGTTCAGGTCTTTGCATCGACTTCCTAGGGTGAGCCAACCCACAAACATCACGTTTTTGCGTTCTACCTGCGAAAACATAAGTGACCGTTTGTGATTGGATGAGTATTAAGTTGGTGTCGGTGGTTGGCAGGCTCCGGAATAAGGAGCAATATGGATATATGTCAATCACACGGAAGATCATCGGAAGGGTGCTCGTCGCAGGTGCCGGCGCGGTGCTGATCGCTGCTGCACCCGCTGCCGTGATGGCCGCCGGGGTGCCGACAACCACGTCCAACCAGGTCGTTCTTGCCGATCCCGGTGGTTCGGGCGGCGGCGACGCGGGTGGCGGCGGTGGCTGCTACAACGGGGTGTGCGGCGGGTGGAATCCCGGACAGGGTGGCTATGGTCACGGCTGCTACAACGGTGTCTGCGGTGGCTGGGACGGCCAGCGCGGCTGGGGCAACTAACCCCGGTCGGCGCGCGAACTAGTCCGCTAGCGGCCTGAGGGCCTGCGCCAGGGCGTCAAAAGCGTCCCGGCGGGCATTCCCGATGCCGAGAAGGTGATCAGGCAAGATTACCTCGTCGACACCCTCGCGTGCCCATGGCTCCATCTGTTCCGCGATGCGTTCGGCGGTGCCGTACAACACCGGAATCGGTGATTTGGCAGCGGTTTCCGCGGCGCGTGCTTCGGATTGCGGGCCATCGGTGACAATGATGCGCGCCTGCGTGGAACGCCATATCGTCGCTGGATCGCGGCCAATCTTCTCGGCCGCGGCGTCCAGGCGACCCGAGACCTCATGGAAGGTCCCGGGTGTGGACCACTGGTTCCATTCCTGTGCATATCGAGCGGCCAGTCCCAGCATCCGCGGCTGGGTTGCGCCGATCAGAATCGGTAGGGGCCGCTGCAGCGGTTTGGGTTCGCAGATGGCCTCCGTCAGTCGGTAGTACTCGCCGTCCACCGTCGTCGCCTGCTCAGTCAATAGTCCGGTAATCGCTTGCAGCCCTTCGGAAAACCGGTTGACTCGCGGTCCCGGCTCGCCGAGTTCGAGCCCGTACCGTTGATGCTCGTTCTCCTGCCAGCCGGCGCCCAATCCGAGTGTGAAGCGCCCCCCGCTCACGTGGTCGACGGTGACCGCCCAGTTCGCGAGTACCGCCGGATGCCGGAAGGTCATCGACAGCACCAAGGGCGCCAGCCGGATACGTGAGGTGGCCGCGGCGAGTGCCGCAAAGATCGCGGTGGCCTCGTGGAAGTCGGTGTGCTTTTCGGGGGTGTCTGCGAATGACATGAAGTGGTCGGCGGCATAGAAGGCGCGCCACGAACCGTGGTCGGCGTATTGAGCGATATCCAGCAGATCGGCCCAGGATTGATTCGTCTGTCCCCATATTGAAAAGCGCATGATGTCCAGCCTAAAGACCGCGAAGGAGAAGTATGCGGGGAACGTGCGTGTCCAGAAACCGACCGTAATACGCTTGTAGTGATGAACGAGCAACCACGGGGTCGGCGGGCAGAGGTGCTGGAAGCTGCTATTCAGGTGGCGGGCACCCACGGCGTCGACGGCCTTACCTATCGGTCGGTCGACGCGGCAGCGAATGTTCCCAGCGGTACCACGTCGAATCACTTCCGCACCCGCGACGCTTTACTGCTGGGCGTCATCATCGAGATCGAGAAGTTGCGCCGCGCCTTCTGGCGGGCGTTGGTTACCGAGACGAACCCGACGACGGTGTCCGAGCTCGTCGATATCGTCACGGCCTACGCCAACGGTGCCGTCGGGGTGATGAGCACTCGGGTGCGGGCGTACATGGTGCTGCTTATGGAGGGCTGGAGCCACCCCGAGCTGAGGGAGCCGCTTCAGCGGGGGCGGGACGCACAGATTCCCCGCACGCTGCAGCTGATGCGCAAGGTGAATCCGGGTACGCCCGAAATGCACGCGGAAATTCTGCAGGACTATCTCACCGGCATCATCTACCAGCAGCTCGCCAACCCAGCGCCGGAGTTCAACCCGCGACCGGCGATCGAGGCGCTGATTACCGTGCTGGTGATGCCCCAGGCGCCGCGGGCAGTGCAGCGATAGGGTTCTCCCGCCAGTCGGTGTCGGTGACGAGTCGCCGCGAAATGCGTTCCAGCGCCGCCTGAATCTGATCCCGATCCGCACGATCTTCGAAATCCGGTGTACGGGAGAGCCGCTCGATCAGATAGCGGTTGATCGCTTCGCTGATCTTCTCGACTTCCCGTCTGCCCGAGTCGGTGAGCCAGATGTGGTCATCGGTGCGCAGGGCATAACCGTGCTCGACGAGTTCGTGGAAGGCGGGATCGAGTACCTCCGGAGGCACCCGGTACCACTCTGCGATCCTGGGCACCTCGGCCGAACCCGTAGCGCGCAGAAAGCGATTCGCCTGCACTAGGGCCCACAGCGGTGCAATGGGCATCGACACGCCTGCCTGCTCGCGCAGCTTGCGCAGACCGATGTGCGGGAAGCCGCGCATCGCGTTGCTGATCGCGATCTCCAGCAGCTTGTCCGGCGAGACCGTGCTGGGCATGCCGAAACCCTCTCCGAGGTCCATGGCGAGGGCCGAGTCGGTGCCGCGTAGCGGGACTTCCTTGAGGAACAGGGAAACGATGAATCCGACGATGGCAACCGGTGTGGCACAAAGGAATACCAGATCCAAAGAGTCGGCGTAGGCGTTGATAACGGGTATCGCAGCCTCATGCGGCAATGCGTGCAGTGCCTGCGGAGACTGGGTGGCCTCGGGTGACGTCGTCACCGAGGTCAGTTCGCGTGCAAGGAAATTGGAGAACAGCGATCCGAATATTGCCGCACCGAAGGAGCTGCCGATGGTCCGGAAGAAGGTCACACCGGACGTCGCGACGCCTAGGTCGTCGAATCGGGCGGTGTTCTGCACGATGAGGGTGAGCACCTGCATCGAGGCGCCGATGCCCACGCCCAGGATCAGCAGGTACAGCGATTGCAGCGCGAACGGCGTCGAGTTGTCCATCCGGGACAGCAGCACCAGGGCGATGGCCATGATGGCGGTGCCCGCCACGGGATAGCGTTTGTACTTGCCGGTGCGCCCTACGAGCGTGCCGGTGGCGGTGGAGGTGATGAGCATGCCCGCGACCATCGGCAGGGTGCGCAGCCCCGACGCGGTGGCCGAGACACCGTTGACGAACTGCATGAACGTCGGCAGATACGTCATCACGCCGAGCATGGCGAAACCGACGACGAAGCTCAGCACACAGCAGATCGTGAAGACTGGGTCGCGGAACAGACGCGGGGGCAGAATCGGTTCGGGCACGCGGGATTCCACCCAGATGAAGACACCGATCGCTACGACCGAGCCGATGAACAATCCGATGATCATCGGCGAGGACCACAGATAGGTGGTGCCGCCCCAGCTGGTCGCCAACGTCAGCGCCGAGGCGCCCAATCCGATGAGCGCAATGCCCCAGTAGTCGATGACGGGACGCATCGCCTTGGCCAGTGCGGGTATTGCACCGGCCGCCACGACGATCACCACGGCCGAGATGGGCAGGTTGATGTAGAACGCCCACCGCCAACCGAGGTGATCGGTGAACAGGCCGCCCAGGAGCGGGCCGATCACCGTGGTCACCCCGAAGACCGCGCCGAGCATGCCCTGATATCGGCCGCGCTCGCGCATGGGGATGATCTCGCCGATGAGGGCGGTCGCCGTCACCATCAGCCCGCCGCTGCCGAGGCCTTGGATGGCGCGGGCACCGACGAGCATCGCCATGGATCCGGCCATGCCACAGAGCAGTGATCCGACGGCAAAGATCACGATGCAGGTCATGAATACTGTCCGGCGCCCGAAGAGGTCACCGAACTTACCCATGACCGCGGTAGCCACCGTGGAGGCCAGCAGATAGCTGGTCACAACCCAGGACTGATGCCCGGCATCCCCGAGATCGGCGACGACGGTGGGCAGGGCGGTGGCGACGATGGTGCTGTCCAGGGCGGCAAGGAGCATCCCGAGCAGGACCGCAATGAAAATCAGATTGCGGCGCTGCACGCTGATCATGGAGCTCGCCGCTTCCTGATCGACTGTGGTGGATTCAGGTGACTGGGCTGACATAACTTACCCATGCTAAAGGTATGCGGATCGGGCGGGCGATTATCGTTGCCCGCACACACGTGGACAGGAAGCCAGATGACAAGTGAACGCCTTCCCGCCGGCCAATTTCCCGGGCTGCTGGGGATCGAGTCTGTGTCGTACGGGGACGGCGCCGAGGACGGCTCCGTCACCGCCGAGCTTCCGATCCGCGGGGAGCATTTCGCTCCGAACGGGTTCGTCCACGCCGCCGCGATCGTCGGGCTCGCTGACACGCTGTGCGGGTACGGATGCCTAGCCTCCCTGCCGGAGGGTGCGACCGGATTCACCACCATCGAGCTGAAGACGAACTTTCTCGGCGCCGCGCGCGAGGGAACGCTCACCGGGACTGCGGTGCCGGTTCACCGCGGACGCTCCACTCAGCTGTGGGATGCGACGGTGACATCCGAGGATGGGCGCGCGGTGGCCGTGTTCCGGTGCACTCAACTGGTGCTCTGGCCACGGGACTGACAACCGGTGCCCCCGCCCCTGACCTGGGTGTAACGTACGTCACAGGGCTCGGATGTTCGACCGACAGGAGCAGGCAATGAAGCACGCAGCACCCGGAACCGATGGCAGCGTAATCACTTTCGCGCCTCGGTACGACAACTTCATCGGTGGTGAGTGGGTTGCGCCTGCGGACGGCCAGTACTTCGAGAACTCCTCTCCGATCGACGGCAAGGTGTTCACTCAGGTCGCCCGTAGCACCGCACCCGATATCGAGAAGGCGCTCGATGCCGCGCACGCTGCGGCGGAGGCGTGGGGTAACACCTCGCCGACCGATCGGTCCAACACACTGCTCAAGGTCGCCGACCGGATGGAACAGAACCTGGAGAGGCTGGCCGTCGCGGAGACCTGGGACAACGGCAAGCCGATCCGCGAAAGCCTCAACGCCGATATTCCTTTGGCGATCGATCACTTCCGTTATTTCGCCGGGGTGCTGCGTGCCCAGGAGGGTTCGCTCTCGGAGATCGACCACGACACCATCGCCTACCACTTCCACGAGCCGCTCGGCGTTGTCGGGCAGATCATCCCGTGGAACTTCCCGATCCTCATGGCCGCCTGGAAGCTGGCCCCCGCGCTGGCTGCAGGGAACTGTGTGGTGCTCAAGCCCGCCGAGCAGACCCCGGCCTCGATCCTGGTGTTGATGGAACTGGTCGGTGATCTGCTGCCGCCAGGAGTCATCAACGTGGTCAACGGATTTGGTGTCGAAGCGGGTAAGCCGTTGGCCTCCAGTCCGCGCATCGCCAAGATTTCGTTCACCGGTGAAACGACCACGGGCCGGCTGATCATGCAGTACGCGACCGAGAACATCATCCCGGTCACCCTTGAGCTGGGCGGTAAGAGCCCTAACATCTTCATGCCTGATGTGATGGCTGCCGACGACGCCTTCCTGGACAAGGCGCTCGAAGGTTTCACCATGTTCGCGCTCAACCAGGGTGAGGTGTGCACATGCCCGTCCCGCGCCCTGGTGCATTCATCCATCTACGACGAGTTCATCGCCCGAGCGATCCCGCGCGTGGAGGCCATCGTCAGCGGCGATCCGCTCGATGAGGACACCATGATCGGTGCGCAGGCAAGTAACGACCAGTACGAAAAGATCTTGTCCTACATTGACATCGGGCGACAAGAGGGTGCTCAGGTGCTCACGGGTGGAGACGCCCGGAAGGTCGCCGAATACCCGGACGGCGCATACATTCAGCCGACGGTCTTCGCCGGTACCAACAGCATGCGCATCTTCCAGGAGGAGATCTTCGGCCCGGTGCTGTCCGTGGCGAAGTTCGACTCGCTGGATGAGGCGTTGAAGATCGCCAATGACACCTTGTATGGCCTCGGTGCGGGGGTGTGGTCACGCGATATGACCAACGCCTACCGGTTGGGCCGCGGTATCAAGGCGGGGCGGGTGTGGACCAACTGCTACCACCAGTACCCGGCACACGCCGCGTTCGGTGGCTACAAGAAGTCCGGTATCGGGCGCGAGAACCACAAGATGATGCTCGATCACTACCAGCAGACCAAGAACCTTTTGGTGAGCTACTCGCCCGACGCGGCGGGGTTCTTCTGATGATCCCCCGCAAGCGGGAGGTGCCCCCAGTTTGCGCGAAGAAAGTCCGGCCCTGATCAATCGTGTCGATCTCACCCCGGCGGCGGCCGAGCTATTGGCGTCGTTGGTGGCCAAACACGGGCCGGTGATGTTCCACCAGTCCGGCGGATGCTGCGACGGTAGCGCGCCAATGTGCTACCCGCGCGGGGAATTTCGGGTGGGCGGAGCGGATGTGTTACTCGGCGAGGTTAGCGGGGATGCCCCGTTCTGGATGAGCGCCGATCAGTTCGAGTACTGGTCGCATACGCATCTGACGGTGGATGTGGTGCCCGGACGTGGGTCGGGATTTTCGCTGGAGGCGCCGGAAGGGGTGCGGTTTCTCATCCGCTCACGGTTGTTTACCGATGACGAAATGCTCGCGCTGGCGGATCAGCCGGTGCGGACCGGCGCTGACAGTTAAGTCGCTGCCGCGGCCTTCGTGTTGTCGCCGGCGCGTAGAGGTAGTAGTTTTCCCTTGTCGAAGGCGGTCTGGCCCGGGTCGGAGGGGAGTGTCGTCCAGTGTATGTAGGTATTCGAACTGCGGCGGTTGCTGCGGTGTGCAGTCTGTGCGTCGGAACAGGCGTGGACGTGCGAACCGTTCGGCCGACCCCTTCCGTAACATATACGGCCACAACACGTTCCGTGACGACACGGCCATTCTCCCTCACGGCGCTCTCTGACCTGTTGGCGGTAGCTGTCCCGCAGAATGATGCTGTAGCGCAATCGAATTCGGCGGGCACCGGGGTGGCGAGTAGTACCGATCTCATGGGCACTGTCGCCAAGCTCCTCACGACATCAAAAGCCGCGCCGACCAGCCTGTCTCCAGAGCTAACCGGCATGGCTCCAGAGCTCAATGCGCCCGCCGCCGATGCTGGTGATCTGCCGGTGGACCAGCCCGCAGATCCGCCCGCGGCCGATGAGCCGACGCCGCCTACCAATTTCCCGGGGCCACGTCCGACCTTTGGTACTCCGTCTTACTTTGCGCAGTTGGCCTTTGCGGTATTCCACGTTGTCGCATTGCCGATCACGGTGCCGGTGCAGTTTTTCCTGGGTAGTGCCGAGGGCGTCCCGACGGTGATCGCCGCGGCGCTCAATGACTTGTCTGGCCTGTTGGGCGAAATACCGGGGCTCTCACCGCAGCAACCCGCAGCAGCGCAACCGCAGCAGAAGGTCGCAGAGGTCTCCTCGCCGTTGCCAAAGTTGGCCGCAGCGGAGACTGACCCACCCGCCGATGAGCCGCCTCCGGCGCCGGATCCCTTGCCGACTAATTTCCCGGGGCCGCGTCCGGCCTTTGGTACTCCGTCTTACTTTGCGCAGCTGGCCTTCGCGGTATTGCACGTGCTTGCATTACCGATCACGGTGCCGGTGCAGGCGATCATTGGTAAGACCGAGGGTGTGCCGACGGTGATTGTCGCGGCGCTCAATGACTTGTCGAGTCTCCTTGGGCAGGTACCGAAACTGTCGGCACCTGCAGCCGACGCACAGACCACGCCGGAGACGTCCCTCTCTCAGCGGGCCGATCAGGCCGCCACCAAGCCGGATGCCGTGTCCGAGAAGTCAGAGGCCACCAAGCACGACGCCGCTGTGAAGACGGCCAGCATCGAGCACACAGAGCATGGGGCCAAGCCTGCCGAGACGTCTGCAGAGGCGCCCAAAACGGAGCATGAGGCTAAGCCCGTCGACACGGCCGCGGAGGCACCGAAGGTAGATCCGACGAAAGTCGTTGAGCCGAAGGTGGACCCGACGAAAGCGGTTGAGCCGAAGGTCGACCCGGTGACGGCAGAGGCCGCCAAGCCGGAAGCTACGAAGCCGGAAGCCGCCAAGCCCGAAGTGACGAAGCCCGAAGCCGCCAAGCCGGAAGCCGCCAAGCCTGAGGTCACGAAGCCGGATGCCACGCGTCCCGCCAAGGTCATCCGGGACAGCCTGAAGTCGGCGCCCGGTGACACGAGCACCACCGGCGGTACTAAGACGGCCGAGGGATCCAAGGGAGCCGAGACAGATAGCAAGGCGCCCGCTGCGTCTACGGTGACCAAGGTTCGCGAGGGATTGACGTCCTCGGTGGGCGGCAAGACCGATAAGCCCGCTGAGAAGCCATCGACGGAGAAGTCGTCGCCGGAGAAGTCGTCGACCGGCAAGGGCGCATCGTCATCGGAAGGGACTTCACATTCCTCCGAAGGAAAGTCGCACTCCGCGTCTACTGACTGACGATGATCGTCAGCGCGTTGCCGTCGCGCTCGATATGAAGTCCCGCGCGACGGGCGACGGTGGCCACCGCGGCGGCGTCAGTGGGTTCGGCTCTGCTTCCGGCGAGGATGCGCGCCAGCTTTCCCTTGTGTGCCTTGTTGAAATGGGTGATCACCGTGCGGCGCCCATCGGGATGCTCGGTGAGGCAATCAACGGTCACTGCGTGCGGTAGCCGCCCCAAACCCGCATATGAACCTGAACGTAGATCGACGATCAGTTCGTTCGCGGCCAGCTCGGCCAACACTGGTTCCAGAACGGGCTTCCAGCGCGCGGACAACGACGGCTTTCCGGGCAGTTTGGACGAGGCCGATAGCCGGTAGGCGGGGACCGGATCATCGGCACGTAGCAGTCCGAACAGTGCCGAGCCGACAGCGAGTCGCTCGCGTGCCCTGGTTGCGGCGGCACCGCGCAGCGATGTCACGTCGAGGGCGTCGTACAGCACGCCGGTGTACCGGTGCAGGGCAGGCATGGTGGGTGAGGCGCGCAGCTCGGCGTTGCGCTGAATCTCGGCGTCCTGCGATGCCGAGATGCCCAGCGCCTTCCTGCATGCCTGAGGGTTGGCGGCGAGAGCGACGAGCTCGTTGACGAGTGTCCCGCGGAGTGGATTCAGCGCCGGTGTCGCCAGTTCGTCCAGGCGCAGAGGAGTGTGATCTCCACCTTCACGTTTGGTTTCCGAGGGTGGCAGCAACACGATCACTCCACAGACCGTAGCGAACTGGCCGCCCTCTGCGGCGGACAGGGTCGGCACCTGCGATGAGTTTTTCTGGCCTCGGTGGTCGATACCTGTGAATGCCCCATCCAGTTCAAGGAGACCCCATGCCCACTCGTGAAGAAACTCCACTCGGTGCCCCCGCGTGGATCGACCTTGCCTCGTCGGACCTTGAGAAGTCGAAGGCGTTCTATGGCGCGCTGTTCGGCTGGACGCTGCAGGAGGCCGGCCCCGAGTACGGCGGCTATGTCAATGCGCACAAGGACGGTAAGGCCGTCGCGGGAATGATCGCCAAAAACCCGGAGTGGAATGCCCCCGATGGGTGGACGACGTACTTCGCCACCGATGACATCAATGCCACGCTGCAGAAGGTGGCCGATAACGGTGGCGGAAATTGCATGCAGGCCATGGAAGTTCCGGAGCTCGGATACATGGGAATCTTCGGCGATTCCTCCGGCGCCGTAGTTGGGTTGTGGCAGCCGCTGGCTCACAAGGGGTTCCAGTTGGTTGCCGAGGCGGGCGCGCCGGTGTGGCATGAACTGAATACCCGTGAATATGACAAGGCGGTCGACTTCTACACCAAGGTTCTCGGTTGGGATACCAAGGTAGAGGGTGATTCCGATGATTTCCGGTATGCGTGCGCCCAGCATGAGGGTGAGCCGATCGCGGGTGTCAACGACGCGACCATCGGCCAGTGGGCGCTTCCCGAGGGTGTGCCGGCTCATTGGGCCGTGTATTTCGGTACCGACGATACCGACGCCAGTGCCACCAAGGTCGCCGAGCTCGGTGGTGTGGTGCTGACACCCGCGCAGGACACCCCATATGGGCGGATGGCGCTGGTGCAAGACACCACCGGCGGTACCTTCTGGCTGTGCTCGGTTGATTCCTGATAACTGCCGCGGTAAAGGCCCGTCATCGTACTCACGGTGATGACGGGCCTTTATTTTCTAGAGGTCCTCGAAGGTGGGGATGCCCCACTCCTCGTGTCCACCCCCGTGTAACAAGGTGGCACGGGTGACTGACCGAGTGCCAAACTTGTCGCGCAGTTCATCAAGGGTACTGTCGAGCGCCAGCGCGTTCTCCGTCAAACCTGTGAACGGAAGCTCCAATTGTGCTGCGCCGCATGGGTCGAAGTTGGAAACGGAGAATCCGATCAGGGTGATTCCCCGCTCGGCGATCAGCGAGGCGCCCTCGTCGACAAGCTGCCGTGCCACCGCCAGCAGGCGCTCGGTGGAGGTCGTGGGCCGCAGCACGGTGTGTGAACGCGTCGCGCGCGTGTAATCGTCGAACCGCAGCCGTAGCACCACGGTTCGACAACTGCGGTCGGTGCCACGCATCCGCCGGGCGATCCGCTCGATGAGCTGGGTGGCTATGGCGTCGATCTCCTTAGGCGTGCGGCGTCGCCGCCCAAGTGCGCATTGGGCGCCGATGGAACGCCGCCGCCGTCCTCCTTGAACTCGCCGCGGGTCCACATTATTTGCAAGGCAATGCAATTGGTGGCCCATGGCCCGGCCGACCATTGCAGCCAGCGTGGACTCGCCGAGATCTGCGATATCCGCGACCGTACGGATGCCGTACACCCGCAGCTTCTTGGCAGTGATCGCGCCGACGCCCCATAGTGCCTGCACCGGTAAGGGCCGCAGGAATGACAACTCCTCGTGGGGCTCCACCACCAACAGCCTATCGGGTTTGCCCTGACGGCTGGCGACCTTGGCCAGGAACTTGGTGCGAGCGATCCCGACGGTGATCGGCAGACCCGCCCGCCGGCGTACCTCCGCGCGCAGTACTGCCGCGATATCGCGCGGTGTGCCCGAAATGCGCAGTAAGCCAGCGACATCCAGAAACGCCTCGTCGATGGACAAGGGCTCGACCAGGGGAGTGGTGTCTCGGAAGACCTCAAAGACCTGCTTACTCGCCGCGCTGTACGCGTCGAAACGGGGTGGAACCACCACGGCACTCGGGCATAGTTGATGCGCCTGCCGGCCTCCCATCGCGGTGCGCACCCCGCACCGCTTCGCTTCGTAGCTGGCGGCCAGCACGACACCGCCTCCAACGATCACCGGGCGGCCGCGCAGCGCTGGATCATCACGTTGCTCGACGGAGGCGTAGAACGAGTCCAGATCCGCGTGCAGGATGCTGGCCGTTCCGTTCATGAACAGATGCTCGCACCGGGGTCCGACAGCCATAGCGGGTTGATTTGCCCAACCGCTGGTTGATTCGGAGAATCCCTGGGCAATCCTCGGTGGCGCCCGGGAGATATTTGACTTACGGCTAGGAAAACTATCGAGTTCCTGGTCGGCGGCATGGTGCAGTGTGCCCTACGTTTATGGCGAGTTCTCCAGGTTACTTCCAGCCTATTCACAAGCTTTGCCCAGAAGGGGTGGTTTACGTGCGTATACGACTTCGTGCGACGGCGGCCGCGACGGTTTGCAGTATTTGCATCGCCGCGTCGGCTTCCGCGCTCACGATCCAAACTCCTAGCGCCAGTCCGGAACAACATCGGACAGTGTCGACACAGGCGTATGTCCTGATGTCGAACGATGGCACGCTCTCGCCCGCCAGCATCGGCTCGCTGGCTACCTTGCCGGGTGTCCAGGGTCCGGCCGCGACGCCGACGGCTGCGGCTGCTGCGCCGGCGCCGAGTTTGTTTACGGCGATTCAGCCGGTGTTCACGGTGTTGGGTGGGGCGTTGACGCTGCCGTTCAACATTCCGTTCTGGTTTGCAACGGGGCAGTTGAATGCGGCGGCGAATCAGAAGGTGATCAATGACTTTGTGACGGCCATTGGTCAGTTGCCGGGTGTTCCGGCTGCGGTGTTGTCGTACTTGGCGGGTATTCCGTCGCAGACGTTGCCGACGATCCCGTCGATTCCGGGGTTGACGTCAGCGGCGGCTTCTCCGACGGTGAAGCCTTTGGCTGCTGCTGCTGCGCCGACGGCTGCGGCTGCTGCGCCGGCGCCGAGTTTGTTTACGGCGATTCAGCCGGTGTTCACGGTGTTGGGTGGGGCGTTGACGCTGCCGGTGAACGTCCCGTTCTGGTTTGTGACGGGGCAGTTGAATGCGGCGGCGAATCAGAAGGTGATCAATGACTTTGTGACGGCCATTGGTCAGTTGCCGGGTGTTCCGGCTGCGGTGTTGTCGTACTTGGCGGGTATTCCGTCGCAGACGTTGCCGACGATCCCGACCATTCCGGGCATCACCTCGCTGGTCACGCCCTCGTCGAAGCTGATCACGAACGCTGCGGCGATTCAATCCGATGCCACAAAGGCTGACGTCGTCAAGTCGGAGGTCGCGAAGCCCGGAACCCTCGAGGAAGCGGCGAAGCCCGCCACCTCGGTGGAGCCGGTCAAGGTGACGACTCCGGCTGAGCCGGCCAAGTCTGTGGAAGCGGCTACCTCGGTGGAGCCGGTCAAGGCGACGACTCCGGCCGAGCCTGCCAAGCCAGCCACCTCGGTGGAGCCGGTCAAGGTGACGACTCCGGCTGAGCCGGCCAAGCCCGTGGAAGCGGCCACCCCCGCCGAGCCGGTCAAGCCAGCCACCCCGGCTGAGCCCGTCAAGCCTGCGACTCCTGCTGATGCCGCCAAGCCTGCGGAGCCGAAGGTCAACGTGCCGAAGGTCAAACTGCCCACCCCGGTCACCAAGGTCGGAGAGGTCAGCGGCGGGGTTGCGCCGAAGACCGAAGACTCGGCCAAGGGAGACAAGAGCGAGAAGGCTGATTCCAAGGACGCCAAGTCCGACAAGGGGTCCGCACCGAAGAAGTCCGAAAATGACTCTTCAGCTGCGAAGAAGCCCGAGAGTGCCGCGTCGACCACCGGTAAGTCGGAGTCCGCCTCGAGCTCCTCATCGAGCGACTCGCACTCGAGCGCCTCGAACGGTTCCTCGCACAGCGACTCGCATAAGGCGTCGTCCGACTAGTCCCCGGTAGCAAGCACAAAGGTCCCCGCGCCCGACACGGCGTGGGGACCTGCTTGTAAGCGGAACTGACATAAGTCAACATCATTGACATGGAAACCGACGGAACCGCGACCCTGGGGTACTTGTTGACCCGTACCGCGACATCGCTGCGCGGCAAGGTCGCGGCCCGGCTGGAGCCGATTGGCCTCAGCCTGCCCGAGTACATCTGCATGCGGATCCTGCAGACCTCTCCCGGCATGTCCAATTCGGAGCTGGCCAGGCAGGCCATGGTTACCCGACAGGCAATGAACGCGGTGCTGCACCGGCTGGAAGAGGAGGGGCTCATCAGCCGTCCGGAGAATGCGGACCACGGCCGGTCGCTGCCAGCTCGCCTGACCCGGCGCGGCAGCACCCAGCTGGACAAGGCGGTCGAGGCGGTGACCATTGCCGAGAACGAGGTCATGGAGAAGCTCTCCGTCGACGAACGCCGCTCTCTGAAGGCGATGCTGGTCAAATGCGTTCCGGGGCAATTGCCATGAGACGCGCCGGGTGGCTGATCGCATTCGCCGGTCTGGTGATGGCGGTCAGCGTCTGGCTTCCGTGGCTGCGTACCTCGGCCAGCGGTGGAGGCAGGGCCAACGCCATTGGTGGTGCCATCGGATCCGTCGTACTTCCAGCGGGATTCGGTGCGGGACAAATGATTCTGCTGGTATCGGCGCTACTCGTGGTGGCCGGATGCATGGTGGGGCAGAACATCCTGCACCGCGTTGCGCCGATCGCCGCGGGCGTTCTGGCACTTGGGCTGCTGGGGCTGGAACTGCTGTACTACCGCACCAATATCAAGGCCCCGATCGTGACGGGGTACGGGTTCTGGGTCGCGATCGCGGTGTCGGCTATCGCGGTCGCGCTGTCCATCGTGGCCTTGTTGTCACGACCCCAATCCGGCGAGCAGCAGTGGGACGATTGAGCCGTACATCCCGTACTTGACCGTGCCGAGCGTGTCCCGGTTCTTGCCCACTAATGGCGCTACGAAACTTGTTGCGGTAGAGAGCACCTGGCCCTCGTCGACGGCTGCATCGACGATCTGGTAACCCAGGCTCTCGGCGCCGCCGAGCCGCCGGCCGCTGGGCATGGTGGCGGACGCCGCCTGTGGTGTCATCTTGCCTTGGCACAGCGCCGCCATACCGGGCGTGAACGGCATGCCGAGGTCGACCTCGGGCAGGCAGAAGAATCCGCGATCGACGCGCATCACCCGGTAGTCACAGGCCAGCGCGACCATGGCTCCGGCACCGAAGGCATGACCGTTGACGGCGGCGACGGTGGGCGTGGGGAACACGAGGAAGCGCGCCAGAATCTTCTGGACCTCGGTGATGTACCAGCTGAGCTTGTCGGGGTTGGTGCCCAGGAAGTCGACGTCCAGCCCGTTGGAGAAGAACTTGCCGCTCCCGGTGACAACCAGAGCGGCCGGGGTCTCATCCGCGAGGGCCTCGTCGAGCAGCGCGTTGATCTGATCGATATTGGCTGTGGTGAAACGGTTCTCGTCGGTTCCGAGTTCAAGGGTGTACACGCCTTCGGCGCGGTGCAGGGATGGCATGTGCTGTTACCTCAACTGTTCGAGAGCTGTAGTGACCTGCTCGGGGATGGGAACGGGAGTGCGCGCGTCGGAGTCCACATAGACATGGACGAATCTGCCCAATGCGCGGGGTGCGCTTTCGACTTCACCGTCGACGACGCGGAACACTGCGAGCTTGTAGATGACGCTGCTGCGGCCCTGGTGCTCCAGGGCAAGGCCGATGGACAGCTCATCGGGGAAGGACACCTCGGCCAGGTATTTGCATGAGGTTTCGGCGACGACGCCGATGGCAGGCAAGTCCCGGATATCGCATCCGGCGGCCTTCATCAGCCAGCCGTTGACGGCGGTATCGAACCAGGCGTAGTAGACGACGTTGTTGACGTGCCCGTAGACATCGTTGTCGGCCCAACGGGTTTGGTGCCGCAGATGTACCGGGAAGTCGGCCTTGGTGGGCAGTTCTGGCTTGGTCATGCCGTCACCGCGCCCGGGCGCAGGATCTGCCGGACTGCCTGGCCGTCGGCCAACGCATCCAGGGCGATATTGATATCGGCGAGGGGTAGGTCGTCGGACTTGAGCTTCTCCACCGGTAGTCGACCGGCCCGCCACAGCGCCAGCATCGCCGGGATGTCCTGTTGCGGTTGCGCCGATCCCATGTATGAGCCCAGAATGCTGCGCCCCTCGGCCACAATGCTCAACGCGGGCAGCGTGATCCGTGCGTCGGGGTGTGGTAGGCCCACCGACACGGTGCCGCCGCCGCGGCCAGTGAGCGCGTACGCCTGCTCCAGCACCGCGGCCGATCCGACCACCTCGAACACCCAGTCGTGGCCGCCGGGGGCGTCCTCTGGTGCACAGGCGCTGGTGGCCCCGAGTTCTAGGGCCAGCTCGCGTTTGGCGGGTACGGGGTCGATGGCGAGCACCTCGCCGGCACCCGCGGCGGCCGCCGACATCACGACGGCCTGGCCGACGCCGCCGAGTCCGAGCACCGCGACCGAGTCGCCGGGGCGCACCGAGGCGGTGTGGACGACCGCCCCGAAACCGGTCAGCATGGCGCAGCCGAAGAGCGCGGCGGTGTCCAGGGGAACGTCCGGAGCGATGACGACCACCGAATTACGGTCCACTACAGCATGATCCGCGAAGCCCGACACGCCCAGATGGTGACGGATCTCGGTGCCGTCCAGATCGTGCAGGCGCGTGCCGCCGCGGATCAGGTCGCCGCGACCGTTGGCCGCAGCGGCGTCCGGGCACAGGGCGGGGCGACCCGAGGAACAGTACCGACAGGCGCCGCAGCTCGGCACGTACACCAGCACCACATGATCGCCGGGGGAGACGTCGCGAACACCGGGGCCGACTTCGGCGATGACACCGGCGGCTTCGTGCCCCAGGGCCATTGGCACCGGTCGGACGCGGTTGCCGTCGACAACCGACAGATCCGAATGGCAAAGGCCCGCCGCTTCGATTCGTACCAGCACCTCGCCGGGGCCGGGTGGGTCGAGTTCCAGCTCAACGACTTTTAGTGGATGGGTGTCGCGGTAGGGCCGGTCGATAGGTGCCGAATGCAGCACCGCACTACGAATTCTCACGGAGTTCTCCATAGATCGCGTTGAGCCAGACGTGCAGCAGCGTATCGACCACCCTGTCATCCTCGACGGCGGGCTGCTGACCGGTGAAGGTCGCCTGCATCATCGACTGGTTGATGAGGTTGAGCGCGATCGAGATATCGCGGGAGGGAATGGTTTCCGGAGCGGCACCACGAGCTCGTTCGGCGTCGATGCCGACAGCTGTCATGGCGACCCAATTCTCGGTCACCTCCGACCAGCGTTGATCCAGCTCGGCGCTGGTCCCCTGTACGCCCGATAACGCCACCGAGACGGAACGGTGCGAACCGAAGGCATCGAAATAGGCCTTGATCACGGCGCGCCAGTACTCGGCCGGGCTCTTCATGCCGGTTATGTCGATGGCCGCGACATTGGCGTCGGCCTCCTCGATGATGCGTTCTGCGAGCGTGAGGAGGACGGCTTCCTTGGAGGAGAAATAGAAGTAGAACGTCGGCCGGGAGATCCCGGCTCCGCGCGCCAGATCGTCGACGGCGATATCTGTGAGCGGACGGTGTGCGAGCAGCTCCTCGGCGGTCGCCAGGATGGCCTGTATCCGATCATCCCCGGAGGGGCGCGTCGTCCTGCGGCCTCTCGTCGTCGGTTTAGTCACGTCTACCTGCGCATTCTATGAAGTTCTCGACACACTGTTGACTTTCTCGACACTGCGTCGATAGCCTAGCTGTCATGACCGAACATGTCGACATTGTCATCGCGGGCGCCGGAATCTCGGGTATTGGCATGGCATGCCACATCACCCGCGACGTGCCGGGCAAGAAGTTCCTGGTACTGGAGGCGCGCGAGCGCATCGGCGGCACATGGGACCTGTTCCGCTACCCGGGGATCCGCTCCGACTCCGACATGTTCACCCTGGGCTTTAACTTCCGGCCGTGGACGAGCACCAAGGGCATTGCCGATGGGACGTCCATCCGCGAATACGTCACGGATACCGCTCGCGAATACGGCGTGGACAAGTCGATCCGATTCGGGCACAAGATCGTCGGCGCCGAGTGGTCCTCCGAGCAGGGCCTCTGGACGCTGCAGGTGGAGCACGCTGGCGAGACCGTCGAATTCACCTGCGAGTTCTTCTTGGGCTGCACCGGGTACTACAACTACGACGAGGGCTTTACGCCCGAGTTCGAGGGTCTCGACGATTTCGCCGGTCAGGTGATCCACCCGCAGCACTGGCCGGAGGATCTGGATTACGCAGGCAAGAAGGTCGTTGTCATCGGCAGTGGTGCGACGGCCATGACCCTGGTTCCCGCGATGGCGGGAACGGCAGGCCACGTGACCATGCTGCAGCGTTCGCCCACCTACGTGGTGTCGCTGCCGTCCACCGACGCCCTGGCGGTGGCACTGAAGGGCAAGCTGCCTGCCTCGATCGCGTACCCGATCGTGAAGTGGAAGAACCAGATGGTCAGCTTCATCAGCTACCAGACGAGCCGCCGCGACCCGGAGCGGATGAAGGGGATCTTGCGTGCGCTACTGAAGCGGCAGCTGCCCGATTTCGATCTGGATAAGCACTTCACCCCGAAGTACAACCCGTGGGACCAGCGGTTGTGCGTGGTGCCGGATTCGGATCTGTTCCGCGTGCTGCGCAAGGGCACCGCGTCGATCGTCACCGACCGGATCGCGCGATTCACCCCGAAGGGCATCCTGCTGGAGTCGGGCGAGGAGCTTGAGGCCGATATTGTTGTCACCGCAACGGGTTTGAACGTTCAGCTGGCGGCTGGCCTCAAGCCGGTCGTCGACGGCATCGAGGTCGATCCGTCGAAGTGCGTCACCTACAAGGGGCTGATGCTGACGGGTATCCCGAACTTCATCTTCACGTTCGGATACACCAACGCCTCGTGGACCTTGCGTGCCGATCTGGTGTCGCAGTACACGTGCCGGCTGCTCAAACACATGGACAAGGAAGGCCAGACGGTCGTGTGGCCGGTCGAGCCCGAGACCACGGAGCGACTGCCGTTTGTGGACTTGGATTCCGGGTACATCTCGCGTGCGGGCGCTGCGATGCCGCACCAGGTGCCGACCGCCCCGTGGCGTTCGTACCAGAACTACTTCCGTGAGCTGCCCGTTCTCAAGTACGGGAAGGTCGCCGATAAGGGCGTCCGATTCAGCAGGGTGAATGCCTCGACAAAGACACCCGTTGCAATAGGCAGGTAAATACCTGCATAATGGCCGGGTGCAGTCAGCGCCCGGCCATTCTCATTGGGACATCGTTTTCAAGGCTCTCGCCGACCCAACTCGACGGGAGCTGTTGGACCGGCTGCATGAACGTAACGGCCAGACTCTGAGTCAGCTGTGCGACGGCGTTTGTATGACGCGACAGTCGGCGACTCAACACCTGGGCGTGCTCGAATCCGCCAACCTGATCAGTGCCGTGCGGCGGGGCCGCGAGAAGCTGCACTATCTCAATCCGGTTCCGCTGCAAGAGATTCAGGAACGGTGGATCGACAAGTTCGAGCGCCCGTGGCTGCGGGCGCTGAGTGCGATCAAGCAGCGAGCTGAGGAGCCAAACATGTCTCAACCAACTTTCGTCTACACCACCTACATCAGCAGCACGCCGGAGAAGGTGTGGCAGGCCATCACCGATCCCGAGCTGAGCGGCCAGTACTGGGGACATGCGAACGTTTCTGACTGGCAACAGGGTTCACGCTGGGAACACCAACGCGTCGACGGTTCCGGTATTGCCGATGTGGTGGGCACCGTGGTGGAGGCCGATCCGCCACGCAAGCTGGTGACCACCTGGGCCGACCCGGCGAGCGGTGCCGAGGGGCCGACATCTACCGTTACCTTCCTGATTCAGCCATACCAAGACATCGTGCGGCTCACCCTCACGCATGCCGATCTGGCGGACCCGGCCGAGTATGCACAGGCAAGCGGTGGATGGGCAGCCGTGCTGTCAAACCTCAAGTCATTCTTGGAGACTGGTGCTCCGCTTCCTAGCGCGCCGTGGAACCAGCCCGCGTAAGCGTCAGCCGTGCACGGAGATCGGTCCGGTGGCGTCATCGGTCCCGGATGGTTTCGGCCCAAAAGGATTCGACACTGGGCGGCTTCGCATGTTGAGGGGCCACCAGAACCAGCGGCCGAGCAAGGTGGCTATCGCCGGCGTCAAGAACGACCGCACCACGAGGGTGTCGAAGAGTAGTCCGAGGCCGATCGTGGTACCGATCTGGCCAAGAACGCGCAGATCGCTGAAGATGAAGGATGACATTGTCACCGCGAAAACCAGGCCGGCGGCGGTGACAACCCCGCCGGTGCCGGCAATGGCGCGGATGATGCCCGTCTTCAAGCCTGCGCCGGTTTCCTCCTTGAATCGGGAGACCAGTAGCAGGTTGTAGTCTGCGCCGACAGCCAGCAAGATGATGACCGCCAGCGGGAAGATGACCCAGTACAGTGGAATTCCGAAGATGTACTGCCACACCACTACTGACATCCCGAATGATGCCGCCAGCGACAGTGCCACCGTCCCCACGATGACCATGGCCGCCACGAGGCTGCGAGTCAGGAACATCATGATGAGCAGGATGAGGCCAAGCGAGGCCAACGCGGCCATCAGCAGATCGTATTTCTGGCCGTCGGCGATGTCCTTGTACGCCGAAGCGGTTCCGGCCACATAGATCTTGGCGTCGGCCAGCGGTGTTGCCTTGACGGCATCGAAGGCAGCTTCCTTTATCGCGTCAATGTGTTCGATCCCCTCGGAGGTCTGCGGATCTCCTTGATGGGTGATGATCATGCGCGCGGCCTTGCCGTCCGGGGACATGAACAGCTTCATGCCGCGTTTGAACGCCGGATTATCGAACGCCTCCGGTGGCAGGTAGAACGAATCATCGTTCTTCGCGTCGTCGAAAGCCTTGCCCAACTCTGTTGCGGTGCGGGTGGATTCCTCATTCTGCGTATTGGTGCCGTTGTTGATGGCGTAGTTGGACTGGGTCAGGTCGCGGTTCTTCTCCTGTATCGCGATCTGGGGTGGAATGAGATCCACGAGTTTGGGCTGTAAAGCGTCGAGCTTGTTGAGGCTTCCGGTGACGGTTTGGAGCGCATCGACGAGTTCGTCGATACCGTCGAGGGCGTCGAAGACGGACCTCAGCGCCGCGCAGAAGGGGATGTCGAAGCAGTGTGGTTCCCAGTAGAAGTAGTTGCGTAGGGGCCGGAACTGGTCGTCGAAGTTCGCGATCTTGTCGCGCAAGTCCTGGGCGACCGCCACCGTCTGCTGGAATCCCTGGGTCTGTTCGTGCGTGATCGCGGCGCTCTGTTTCTGAAGTGCCAGTTGCTGTCTCAGCACAGCGATGGTTTGCGTCATCTGATCGGCCTGTTGAGACAGGTACAGGGCCTGGTTCTGCTGCTGGGAGAGATTCATCAGCTGGCTGGCGCTCGACGCACTTATCTGAAATGGAATGGAGGAGTGGGTGATCGGCGTCCCGAGAGGGCGGGTGATCGATTGGACCAGGGCCACGCCACGGGCATGCAGAACGGACTTGGCGACGCGTTCCAGCATGACCATGCCCGCGGGATTGCGCATATCGAAATCGGTCTCGATCATGAGAAGCTCGGGGTTGAGTCGCGCGACGGAGAAGTGACGTTCGGCTGCGGCATACCCCACGTTGGACGGAACCGAGCTCGGCATGTAGATGCGGCCGTCGTAGGTGGTCTTGTACCCCGGCAACGCGAGCAGTCCGATCAGCGTCACCACGCAAGAGACGACGAGAATTGGGCCGGGCCAGCGCACGATTGCCGTGCCGATGCGGCGCCAACCGCGGGTGCGCATCGCACGTTTGGCCTCCATCAGTCCGAAGCGGCTGGCGATTATCAGCACGGCCGGGGCCAAGGTGAGCGAGGCAGCCAGGGTCACCAGCACCCCGAGCGCAGCAGGCACACCCAGGGTCTGGAAGTAGGGCAGTCGCGTGAACGACAGGCAGAGCAACGCGCCCGCGACGGTCAGACCTGATCCGATGATCACGTGAGCAGTGGACTTGAACATCGTTTGGTAGGCGGCCAGACGATCCTCACCGGCTGAGCGTGCTTCCTGGTAGCGGCCGACGAAAAATATTGCGTAGTCGGTACCGGCGGCAATGGCGAGCATTGTCAGAAGATTCGTGGCATAGGTCGACAGGCCGATGACTCCCGTGTGTCCTAGTGCCGCAACAATTCCGCGCGCTGCCGATAGTTCCACAAGGACTGTCACCAGAACCAGCGCCGTGGTGCCGAGCGAGCGGTAGACGATCAGCAGCATGATGGCAATGACCGCGAAGGTGATGAGCGTGACTTGGGCGGCGCCCGCGTTGCCCACCTCGAACTGATCGGTGATGGTGGGGGCCTCGCCGGAAACGTAGGCCTTGACCCCGTCCGGGGCGGGTGTGTCTGCCACGATGCGCCGTACGGCATCGACGGATTCATTGGAGAGCGCCTCGCCCTGATTGCCGGCGACATAGACCTGCACGTACGCGGCCTTGCCGTCCTTGCTTTGCGAACCGCCCGCCGTGATCGGATCGCCCCAGTAGTCGGCGACGTGCTGCACGTGCTCACGGTCCTCATTCAGCCGCTGCACCAGCGTGTTGTAGAACTGATGTGCTTGCGCGCCAAGGGGTTTGTCACCCTCGAGGACGACCATTGCCGAGCTGTCCGAGTCGAACTCGTTAAAGACCTTGCCGATATGCCTCATCGCCATGGTGGACGGTGCATCGGCGGCGTTCAGTGGGGCAGAACGTTCTTCGCCAACCACTTCCAGTTGCGGCACTGCGGCGTTGGTCACCGCCGCGATGGCCACCCAGAACAAGACGATCGGCACCGCGAGCCTGCGGATTATCCTGGCGGCCCGTGACTCTTGGGCGTGACCGGCACTCATGCGGACTTGTCCAGGCAGGTGGTGTAGCCGTTCACGATGGTGACGGTCCTTTCGTCCTTGACGATGCCGTCGACGGTAATGCGGCAACCGGTTACGTCACCGTTGCCCTGCGCGCGCAAATCGGCGAACAGGGTGGGGTCGTTGGTAACCAGCTCGTGCGACCACGGCAGCGGTGCATTGTCGACGCGGTGCGGTTGTGCCATTTCATCGAGGAAGTTGATGGTTGCGGTGCTCCCGGCCGTGCCGAAGACCTCGAAGAGGACGCGTTTGGGGTTGTAGTTGGTGTTCTCCATGGCCTCATTGCCGGGGCGAGACAGCTCGATGTTCGAGCCGAATACGCCGTGTAGGCGAGTAACGCCGAAGGCCACCACCGCTATCACGCTGGCCGCGACGGCCAATGTCCACCACCGCTTGAGGAGACTCCAGAACCGACCTTGCACCAGCGCCCACGCCCTCTCGCTAGTCGGCAGACCGCAATCGGGTACCGATAGCGGGTCGAGCCGATAAGATTCTTGTGGAACGGTACGGTACCGTACTCTGATGAGGAGCGCTGTGTCAACGGGGTTGACTAAGGGGGCTAAGGGGCGGCGGGCACCTCAGTGGACTCCGCGTGAGGTGGAGCTGCTGGCGGTCACTCTGCGTCTGTTGCAGCAGCACGGATACGACCGCCTATCGGTCGACGAAGTCGCTGCCGAGTCGAAAGCCAGCAAGGCCACGATCTATCGGCGTTGGCCGTCGAAGGCGGAATTGGTGTTGGCGGCTTTCATCGAGGGGATGCGCGCCCAGCTCGTCCGGCCTAACACCGGCTCACTACGCGAGGATCTGCTGCAGATCGGGACCAATGCTCTCGCCGATGTCCGGCGCAATACGCCCGTCATGCGCGGTCTGCTGAACGAGATCGCGCGAAATCCCGCCTTGACCAAGGCGTTTCGGACGGAGTTCATTGATCAGCGAAAGTTGTTGATCGATGACGTGGTCAACGCAGCTGTCGAACGGGGCGAGATCGATGCGGCCGCCGTCAACGAGGAACTCTGGGATCTGTTGCCGGGGTATCTGGTGTTCCGCTCGTTACTGCCCGTGCGGTCACCGACAGCCAACACGGTCCGGACGCTGGTGGACGATGTCATCATGCCCAGCCTGACCCGCGGCACGAATCGCTAAGTAGGCCCCGGAAGCGCTCACCTCGGGATTTATCAACGCCGTCGATAGTGGACTGGAAGCCCTTACAGTACAGCCAATTTCAAGGCATTGGTTCACTAGGTCGATGAGGTTCAGCTAGCGAATGACGGACGCTGGTCATCAAGTCGAATTACATTCCGCGGAATGCACTGCCTCATACCGGCCTGCTATATTCCATGGAATCCAGTAGTAGGTTGAGAGGATGGGCCATGGCAGATCTGGAGCTGTTGTTCAGCGAGCTGGTCAGATGGGAAATCGGCTTGTGGAACGCCGTGGACGCACGGCTGCGCGCCGATTTTGATCTGCCGCTGAGCCGGTATGAGCCGATGCGCGTCATCGGGCGGCGCGGCTCGTGCCGGGTCAACGACATTGCCACCGAGCTGTCAATCACGGTCGGCGGCACCAGCAAGCTGATTGACCGCATCGAAGGCTCCGATCACTGCCGGCGTCGACCGAATCCAGACGACGGGCGCTCCTCGACCATCGAGTTGACTTCGTCCGGTAGGCGCCTGCTGGCCAAGGCGAAATTGTCCCTGGAGGACGAACTTTCGAGCCGCTTGGGGACGGTGTTGTCCGCTCGCGAGTTGCAGCAGTTCTCAAAGATCTTGACCAAAGCCGCGGCCGCGGGACAGACAGCAGTGAAGGATGGGACGGCATCATGACCACCACCATGCGGGCCATCGTTCTGGACGCCCCGGGGCCCCCGCAGGCCCTGAAGATCCGGGAGCTGCCGGTCCCGGAACCGGTCAACGGGTGGGTACTCATTGCGGTGAAAGCTTTCGGCTTGAATCGATCTGAACTGCATACCCGCTTGGGCCTGGCGGAAGGGGTTACCTTTCCGCGGGTACTCGGTATCGAGGCCACCGGTGTGGTGGCAGCTTGCCCCGGCGGTGAGTTCGCGGTCGGGCAGCAGGTGATGGCCATGATGGGCGGCATGGGCCGTGAGTTCGACGGCGGATACGCCGAGTACACCTGTGTGCCCGCTACACAGGTGACCGCCTTTTCCAGCGGCTTGGACTGGGCCACGCTGGGTGCCGTTCCCGAGATGCTGCAAACGTCGTACGGATCTCTGACGGTAGGACTGGACGTCAGCGCCGGTCAGTCGCTTCTCATCCGGGGCGGCACCTCTTCGATCGGGATGGCCACTGCGGTGCTGGCGAAACAGCGCAATATGACCGTGTTCTCCACCACGCGAAACCGCGGTAAGGCCGACGCGTTAGTCGGGATCGGTGTCGACCATGTCCTCATCGACGACGGCCAGGTCGCACGCCAAGTCCGAGACATTCTGCCCGACGGCGTCGATACCGCGCTGGAACTCATTGGCACACCAACGCTTCCGGACACCCTGCGTGCCACTCGCGTTCACGGGGTGGTGTGCTTCACCGGAATGCTGTCCAACCAGTGGATAGTCAATGAGTTTTACCCTATCGATTACATCCCGCGGGGCGTCCGTCTGACCTCCTACGGCGGAGGCACCGCCGACCTGCCCGCACACGTCCTGCAGGAGTATCTCGACGGCGCAGCCTCCGGCAACACCCACATTCCTATCGATCGTGTTTATACCTTCGACCAGATCGTCGAGGCGCATACCGCTATGGAAGCGGGGAGCGCGAGCGGGAAATTGGTCGTAACCATCTAGGAGAAGTTCTTCAACCTCTCCAGAAAGCTGACAAGTGGTCAGCGCAATGGTATTGCACCGGTCGGGGTTTCGGCCTAGCTGCCGAGTCTGAATTTGCTCGGGGGGTGAGCGGTAGGAATGAGGCAGCGCGGTCGTCAGGCTCGCGCTGTACCGGGCGTGCCGTGAACCCCTACCTGTAAGTTGAAGCTGTGGACGCGACGATTTACCACAACCCCCGGTGCACCAAGTCCCGCCAGGCGCTGGCCCGGCTCGAGGATGCCGGTGCCGATATCACCGTCGTGAAGTACCTCGACGATGCGCTCACCAAGGCGCAGCTCAAGGCACTCATCAAGGATGCGGGCCTGACGGTGCGCGAGGCGGCACGCACCGGCGAGGCGGAGTACAAGGAGCTCGGCCTCGCCAACGCATCCGATGACGCCTTGCTCGACGCAATGGTCGCGCATCCGCGCTTGATTCAGCGTCCCTTCGTGGTGACCGCGAAGGGCACTCGGATGGCGCGCCCCACCGAGTCGATCGACGAGATCCTGTAGCTCTCGGCTTGCCGACGAGTACGGCGGCGGCAACCCCGGCGGCGACGCCAATCACGGTGTCGAGGCCGCGATACAGGATCAGTGTGAGCCGCCGGGCGTGCCTGTCCAAGAGATGTCGCCGCTGAGTCGATAGGCAGACCCGATCACCCGTGGTAGAACGAGCCATGCAGTTCCGTCAGCTCGAATATTTTGTGGCGCTGGCGCGGGAACGACACTTCGCCCGTGCGGCATCGGCGTGCTACGTCTCCCAGCCGGCGCTATCGGAGGCCATCCGCAAGCTCGAACACGAGCTGGGTGTCCCCTTGGTATTGCGCGGGTCGAACTTTGAGGGACTAACCCCGGAGGGAGACCGCTTGGTCCTTTGGGCCCGAAGGATTCTCGCGGACCGTGATGCGCTGGAGCATGAGGTGACGGCGTTGCGCAGCGGACTCACCGGTGAACTGCGGCTGGGCGTGGTACCCGGCGCTGCGACCCGTGTCGCGCTCATGGCCGATGCGTTTTGCGGTGAGCACCCGTTGGTGCGGGTACGGATCGAGTCCAGCCTGCGATCCGCCGAGATCCTGGATCGCATCCGCCGGTTTGAGCTGGATGCGGGCGTGGTCTACGACGACGGGTTACAGACCGAAGGGCTGGAGGTGACCCGTCTCTACGAGGAACGCTATGTGCTGGTGGCCGGTGAGGGGTTGTTGCGTGACGCCTCCGATCCGATCGATTGGTCGGAGGCGTTGAGCCTGCCAATGTGCTTACTGCACAAGGGTATGCGTGATCGCGACCGGATCGACGAGGCGGCCGCCGAGCATGGGCTGACGGTATCGCCACGTTTGGAGGCCGACTCCGTCGCCACCCTGCTGGCCCTCGTCGGCACGGGTCGCTGGGCGGCGATCGTCGCACGGACCTGGTTCGCCACCGTGCCTGCGCCGACAGGAACTCGAACGGTGGAACTACAGGTACCGACGCTGGGCTCGCCAGTGGCGCTGGTGCGTGCCGCGGGTGAGCCCGCGTCGTTGCTTGCGCGTGCACTGGTCCAGACCACTGCGGCGCTCGACCTGCCCTGATCGGTTCCGCCTATGGGGCGGTCGGAACTTGGTCTTGGACACCCGACCATCCTGTGCCGGAAACTGAGAGTGCGTCGACAAGGACGCATCGGATAGCTGAAAAGCCATCTGCATCAGAAGAACTGGCGGCACACAGGACTGCCGCAGAGGAGTGGTCATGGCGAAGATCTTGTGTGTGCTCTACCCCGACCCGGTGACGGGCTATCCGCCCGTATACGCCCGAGATTCGATTCCGGTCATCGGCGGCTATCCGGACGGGCAGACCTTGCCCACGCCGGAGGCCATCGACTTCAACCCGGGTGAACTGCTTGGATGTGTATCCGGGGAACTCGGCTTGCGTCGCTTCCTGGAGTCACAGGACCATGAGCTGGTGGTCACCTCCGACAAGGACGGGCCCGACTCGGTGTTCGAGAAGGAGCTGCCCGACGCAGATATCGTTATCTCCCAGCCCTTCTGGCCCGCCTACCTCAGCGCGGAACGAATTGCCAAGGCGCCCAAGCTCAAACTGGCGTTAACGGCGGGTATCGGCTCGGACCACGTCGATCTGGATGCGGCCATCAAGGCCGGCATCACCGTTGCCGAGGTCACCTACTGCAACAGCATCAGCGTCGCAGAGCACGCCGTCATGCAGATCCTTGCGCTGGTGCGTAATTACCTGCCGTCGCACCAGTGGGTCGTCGACGGAGGCTGGAACATCGCAGACAGCGTCGAAAGGGCCTATGACCTTGAGGGATTCGACGTCGGAATCATCGCGGCCGGGCGCATCGGCCAGGCCGTGATGCGCCGCCTCAAGCCGTTCGATGTGCGGCTGCACTACTTCGACACCCGCCGGTTGCCTGCCGAGGTGGAGCAGGAGCTCGGACTCATCTACCACCCGGATGTGCAATCGTTGGTGAGCTCTGTCGACATCGTCGACATCCACGCCCCGCTGCACCCGCAGACCTACCATCTGTTCGATGCGAATCTGATCAACTCCATGCGCCGCGGTTCGTACATTGTGAACACCGCACGCGCCGAGATCACGGTCCGCGATGCGGTGGTCGATGCCCTGCGTAGTGGACAGCTCGCCGGTTACGCCGGTGACGTCTGGTACCCGCAGCCGCCGGCCCCCGATCACCCGTGGCGCACCATGCCGCACGAAGCGATGACACCACACGTTTCCGGCACCACCCTGTCGGCGCAGGCGCGGTATGCCGCGGGTACCCGGGAGATTCTCGAGGACTTCTTTGAGCGGCGGCCCATTCGCGACGAGTACCTGATAGTCGAGGGCGGCCAGCTGGCCGGGACCGGTGCCAAGTCCTACACCGCGGACGGCTCGGCCAGTCCCGGCGCGGGCACGTAGCCCGCACGAGAGTGAAGCTGCCAGGCCGCTGCTGGGGACCGATGCCCGGACAGCGGCCCGGCGGCGTCGTCGGGTGAATTGGCAGGGATCGGGCGGGATCTGGCACCGGTTGGCAGTGTCAGGAGTGCGTCACGCTGGCAGCATCGCCGACATGAGTCTCAATACGGCATTACGAGGAATTGCGGTCGGACGTGTGGCTTCGGGGATTGCCGGTTTGGCGGTCCCGCAATTGATGGCACGATTGAGTCATGTGCCGACGACCCCTGAATTGTCCTATGTGACAAGGGTATTTGGTGCGCGTGCGATAGCCCTGGGTGTGGGGTATCTGACGTGTCCCGAGTCGGAGCGGTCGCGGTGGCAGCGATTGGCGCTGATGGTCGACACCATTGACACCACGCACGGTGTCGCTCATGTGGTGCGTGGCGATCTGCCGCGACCGGCGGCGCTCTTCTGGGCGACATTGACCGGCGGTTTTATGGCGCTGGGTGCGTCCAAGCTTGCGAGGGATCTGGCGTCCTGACCGTGCGATCAGTACCAATGTTTACGCTCGATGCACCCGCGTAAACGGGCAACTGACTCGCGAGTAAGCTCGCCGCCATGACTGCTCCTGCCAAGCGTCGCGCCGTCATCGTCGCGGGCGCGCGTACCCCGTTCGTTCGTGCCTTCGGCGACTTCACCCGGATCGATACCATCGCGCTGGCCGACGAGGCCGTACGCGGTCTGCTCGACAACACCAAGATCTCGTCGAACGAGATCGAGGCCATCGTCTGGGGTGGGGTGATTCTGCCTGCCGGTGCGCCGAACATCGCCCGTGAGATCGCACTCGACCTGAAGCTCGGCCACGGCGTCGAGGGACACACCGTGACCCGTGCCTGCGCCTCCGGCCTGCAGGCCATCACCACGGCGGCTGCGGCCATCGAGCGCGGTGAATACGACGTCATGATCGCCGGCGGATCGGACTCCACGTCCAACGCCGGAGTCAACTTGCCGCAGAAGCTCATTCATGCCGCCGCTCCGCTGGCACTGGGCAAGCCCAAACCAAAGGACTACCTCGACGCCGCACTGAGCCTCGCCCCGTTCACCGGGCTGCTGCCGCGCCGCCCCAAGATCGAGGAGCGCACCACCGGCGAGGTGATGGGGGAGTCGGCCGACAAGATGGCGAAGATCCACGGCATCACCCGTGAGGCGCAGGACGAGTTCGCGGTCCGCTCACACCATCGCGCCGCCGCTGCCATCAAGTCGGGGCGCTTCGACCGCGAGGTCATCCCCGTCAACGGCGTCACACGCGATGGCTTGGTCCGCGAGAACACCAGCGTGGAAAAGCTGGCCACGCTTAAGCCGGTCTTCAACCGCGACGGCACCGTGACCGCCGGTAATGCCAGCCCACTCACCGACGGTGCGGCCGCGGTGCTGCTCATGAGCGAAGCGAAGGCGCGTGCGCTGGGTCTGCGGCCGCTCGCGGCCTTCCGGTCGTGGAGCTATGTGAGCGTGGACCCGGCCGACGAGGTGCTGATCGGACCGGCGATCTCGATGCCGCGCGCGCTGGAGAAGGCGGGGCTGACCCTCGCCGACGTAGACTACCTCGATATCCACGAAGCCTTTGCCGCGCAGACGCTTTCGGTACTGGAGGCGCTCGGCTCCAAGAAGTGGGCGGCCGACCGGCTGGGGCGCTCCGAGGCTGTGGGCACTCCCGATATCGACAAGGTCAATGTGCACGGTGGCTCGGTGTCGATCGGTCACCCATTCGGCGCCACCGGCGCTCGCATGGTCACCACCATGGCAAACGAGCTGGCACTCACCGGTAAGGGCATTGCGCTGCTGGGGATTTGCGCGGCCGGCGGCCATGGTGCAAGCGCGGTGCTGGAACGGGTCGAGTGAGCGACAGGCTCCAGCACCGCCGGCCCGGCCCTAGTGTTTGGCGATCCGATCTGTGAAGACGCCGTGATAGCTCATCGGTACGTGGAAGGGCAGCCATGCCTCGGCGGTCGGTCCCGCATCTATATGTGCGGCGTCGAAGATCATCAGCCGACTGCGGTGTGAGGCTTCTTCGTAACCCACCGTCAGCACCCATCCGTCCTCTTCGGCGGCATCGGCGCTGCGCGGAATGAAGGTCGGCTCGACCAGTGCATTTCCTGGCGGGCAATACTTTTGAGTGTCTCCGGTCCGGTGGTCGATTCGCGCGATACCCGCGCCCTGGGTGTCGTCGGCACTCTGCACCGCCACGTAGGTGATGTTGTGATGCTGGGTGGAACGGCGCTGGTCGAATTGAGGGAACTCGCACGCCAGGTCCGTCACCACGTCCTCGGTGACATGGCCTGAGCCGCTGATACGCAGTCGGGTGATGCGTACGGCGTCGTCACGTTCGGTATTGGTCAGGCCGTCGTACACGGTCTTCATGTCCAGTCGGGTATCCGCACCCCAGCGCTTCATCCCGGGCAACGTCGCGAGGGAGAGCCGGGCCAGTTCCACCACGACATCGGCTCCGTCATCGAAGGCGTTGGTGTAGTGCCATGAATAGAACGGATCGGTCTCGATCACCCGTACCTTGCCGCCGTCGCGCGGTGCGAGGATGAGATAGGTCGGTTCACCCTCTTTGACGCTCATCGAGTCCCACATCGAGACACCGCCGAACAGCGCGCGAGGGTCGATCCGGTAGGGCGAAGCGGTGAATATCGCGTACCGCGGCGTCAACGCCATGTCGTGGATCAACGGAATACGCGTCAACCCGGGCAGCGGTACCGACCGGACGTAGTGGGTTTGTCCGTACTTATCGGTCTCGTAGAGCCGCAACTTAAGACGCGGAATCGCTTCGCTCGCCAGCTCCCTGATTCTGCGTACCCGCTCCGCGCCGTTGGGTGCCGTGCGTATCCAGGCGGGATCGATGCGGGGGTAGAAGGGGTCGATGCCGAAGTTGACGTAGCTCTCCTTGATTGGGTCATAGGTGTAGTGCGCCGAGTAGGCGCCCACCGGACCCTGCAGGGCGCCACCCAGGCTGCATGCTCCAATGGTGTTGAGGGTGTCCAGGTCCAGCCGATGCGGCCGGCCGCCTTCGTGCAGTGCCAGCAACGAGTTCGATTCGAGCATCACGCTGGTGTTGGCGGTATTTGCCGGCATCCGTCCGAAGTTCCGGATGGCGCCACCAGGGCGCTGGAAGACGAATCCACGCTTGACCATCGACCCGGCCTTGGTGGTTTCCAGATAGTGCTTGGTGCGCACGAACCTGTTGCGGAAGTGGACTCCGGTGCCGTCCAGGATGAAGGCGCTCACCATGCCATCAGCATCGAACAGGCTCTTGACCTGGGAAGTGCCAATGTTCCAACGCCCCGAACCATTCCGGTAGAGCGTTCCGGTGAGCTCGGGCGGCAATGTGCCGGTGATCTCGGTGACGGCGAGATCTTCCTCGCCGCGAATGCTTTCCCAGAAGCGGGAGGGAGCGCCGTGGTCGGGCAGGGCTGGGGGAGTGACCAGCGCAGGGGATGAAACAGACAGGCTGTCAGTTACGGTCATAACCGACAGCCTGTCTGTTTAAGGTGTAGGTGTCAAGGGTTGTCGCGAAGGGGCCCGTTGAATAACGGAAGTCGTGCCCCGCCCTCCCAGCACATGACCGTCAGATGCTCGACGAGATCGGCCCTCGACATCGTGCCGGTCCGGCGCCACCATGCCGTCGAGGCCGCCACCGCCCCAATCATGGCGCGCGACCAGGGACCGGCGGCAGCGGTCTCTGAGTTCTGGGCTGAGAGATTCATGGTGAGCAGCAGCTCCGCGCTATCGGCCAGCTGCTCGAAGAGGCCGTGGGTATCGTCGTCGCCGACGAACGCTTGCCCGCCGAGCATTCGATAGAGCTCGGGTTCCTCTTCGATCCATTCGCAGAGAGAGTCGATGAAGGCGGCGAGGCGTTGGCGGTCGGTCGCGTCGCTCGGAGTTTTCTTTCCCGTTTTGACGAGGATCTGAGCCGCGTGCCGTTGGCTCAACGCCGTCAGCAAGGATGCCCGGCTGGGAAAGATGGCATATACGACCGACCTGACGAATCCAGCCTGCCGAGCCACCTCGGCAAGCCCTACCTGCGGTCCGCCCGTTCTGACCGCCCGCTCGGCCGCGTCGAGCAGTTCTTCACGTCGCCGTTCGACATCGACGCCGGGTCCGGTTGGCCGTCCGGGTCGTCGACTACCCGCCATATCCAGGTCGGAGGATCGGTGCGATGGCGCCGATCGGGATATGCGCCTCCACGCTGCCGCCATCCATCGAGTACACCCGCTGGCCGGGGGAGTAGTCGATCGGATAGTCGTGCGCCACAGGGTAATCCGGCATGTAGATGATCAGCTCATCCGGTGTCAGCGCCCACGCCTTGTACGCACCGGAGTACACCTTGTCCGGGGTCCAGCGGTCGGGCGTGAACGGGTAGGTCTGCGGGGTGTGCCCCGGTGCCGACCGGTCCAGCGCCTCGATGATGAACGGCTCGGCGATCGGTGGAATGGCACCCAGGTCGCCCCCCTTCAAGATGTCCTTGAGCATGATTCGCTTACCGCCGTCATAGTTGAAGGTCCGGTATGCGTTGTTCACCTGCGGGCCGTTGGCGTGGTAGTCCTCATGGAACACGATCGACGTGGTGCTGCCATGGTTGAACACCTGGAAGTTCTCTTCGCCATAGCTGTCCTGAATCATGTCAGAACCCTTGGCTTTCCAATTGTTGTACAGATTGCGCAGGTACTCGCGGACCTCGGGGTTGCTATCCACAAACTCTGGGATGGCGACCTTGATATCGCGATCGGCCTTGCGCGGCGAGGACACCACCGTACGGCAGTACAGCCCGTCGAAGTTGCCGCCGAGCTCGCCACAGAAGGACTGCGCCGACGCTGCCGCCAGCGGCGCGCCGCTGAGCGCGGTACCGGTCGCCACTGCAGCGACAACCGCCCCGGCAACCCCTCGGACTACCCGCCTGGCGAAGAGCTTAGAAATCCGCATGAATTACCTTTCCGGCGGTTTACAGGTACTCGAGCTTGCTCGCTAGCCAACGGCCATCGATCTTTTCCATCGTGATTCTCATCCGGCTCCGGTCGACGCGCGGATCGGGCCGTTGGGTGTTGGTGATGCTCTGGTCCACCATCATCAGCAGCACGACCTTGTCCGGAGACTGGGACTGGATCGCCGAGTTCACGACCTTGCCGTGCGCGGCAGCCTTGTTGTCGACCAGCAGCTGACGCAGCTGCACGCTGGCCTTGGTGAACTCGTTCTTGAGTTCGCCGGTGGACCCGTTGAGGATCTGCCGGAAGTTCTCGTCCACGCTGTTGGTGTCGATGCTGGTCAAGATCTCGGTGTACGGGACGGCGATGGCTTGTGCCTGCTGTCCTGCCGCATCGATCTGGTGCTGCCGCCATACCTTCCAGCCGACGACACCCGAGAACACGAGCGCGCCGATCAGAATCGCCGAAACGGCGCCGACGACGGCATAACGTACCCAGGTCAACCCCGCGGCGCTGCTCTTCGCGTCGTCCGAGCTAGGTGCCTCCGAATCAGACACAGCCGTCGGCTCGACGTCCTCGACCTCGACCTCGGTCTCGTCGGTGTCGGTGGCATCCGTCTCCGCAGCAGAGTCGACGGCGTCCTTGTCCGCTTTTTTCGCGGAGGCGTCGTTTGTGGAATCGACGTCTTCTTTGGTCATAGTGACCACGGTAGTGGCTCCTTGAATCTGGATCGCAGGTCAGGCATCAACGCGGCGGTTCGATCGGCAGTGTCGGTCCACCATATGGGGTGGGTACCTGGAACCTGCCCTTTGGTGTCGGATCGGCCTTCTGGCCCATATCGGCTCCCTGGGGTGGTCCGGCGGTGTCGTCCCCTGCTGGTCGCGGCGCATTCTTGGCGCCGCGGATCAGGACCGCCGGATCTTCATCCGCGCAGTAGTTCGCGTAGAGGAACGGCTCCGGGTAGTCGGCGGCCGACAGCGGCAGCCTCGGTGTCGCGTAGTCACACACGTAGCGCGGGTACAGATCGGCGGTGGCCCAGATGCCGCCGTCGTGCATGATGCTCATGAGGGCGTCGAACACCGAACCGCGGTAGGTGGGGAACAGTGCGTTCAGTGCAGGAACGCGCAGGTAGAGCAGCTTCGACGCGGTGGCGAGGTTGCCCAGCAGGGTGACCATGGTGTCGGAGTTGTCGGCGAACAGGTTGTCTACCGCGCCCAGCGTCTTGGGGGTCTGGTCGACGAGCTTGCGGTACCCGTTCTGCATCTTGTCGATACCGCGCAGGGCTCGGCCCAGGCTGTCCGCGGTGGCCTTGATACCGGAGTTCTTGTCGGCGGCAAGGGTCAGCACCACTCGGCTGGTCTTGAGGACGCTGGTGGTCTCCGGCAGCACCGAATCGAGGGTGTTGAGCAGGAACGTACCGCCGTCGATGATCTCGGTGAGCTTCTTCGGGCCTTCCTTGCTCAGGCTCAGTTCCTTCTTGATGAGCTCAAGCTTCTTGGGTTCTATCTGTGCGAGCAGACCGTCGGCGTCCGCGAGCAGTTTGGCCAGCGTGACGGGTACCTGGGCACCTTCGGCGATGACACTGCCGTCGTGCAGGAACGGTCCCTGGTCCGAGACGCCCTCGAAGTTGATGTACTGCTCACCGGCCGGTGAGAGACCCGTGACGCGCACCTTGGCGGCGGTGGGGATCTTGTACTTCGACTGGATCTCGGCAACAGCGTTGACGCCCTGTTGGGTGATCTCCAGCGATTGCACGGAGCCGATCCGCACGCCGCGCAGGGCCACGTCCTGGTTAGGTAGCAGACCACCCGACTCCGGAAGTTTCACCATGACGCGGTAGGTCCCCGCCAAGGGGCTGACCCGCAACGCGCCCACCATGAGGTAGGCGATCGCGACGAGCAGCACAGTCCCCAGCGCGATGCCGGAGAGCAGCATCTTCTTTCGGTGCCCGGCCCGGACGGTGCCGACGAGTCCGTTGGCGATGGCGTTGATCATTGGCCCATCACCTCTGGAGCGGGGGCCGGTCCGGGCGCGGGACCGGGAGCGGGTCCTGGTGCCGGAGCCGACGCGGGATCAGCCTGTCCGGGGGGCGGCGGTACCGGAGCGCCCGGCGGCGACGGTACCGGAGCGCCCGGCGGCGACGGTGCAGGTGCGGGCGGGCCCGGTGGAACACGCTCGATCACACCAGGTTCGGTTGGGCTCGGCCGCATCTCAACGTTCTCGCCGTATACGCCCTTGCCGACGACGCGTTCCTGTAGACGCCAGAGCGTGTACTTCATGGAGCCGACCAGCTGGGCCCAGTTGTAGCGCTTGGGGCCGTGTGAGCCGAGATCGCCCTTGAACCCTGCATCCGGCATCGATCCGAGAATCAGCCGGTCGATGCTGACCCGCACCGAGATCGCGTTACTCGGCGTTGACTTGATGAGCGTGGTGATCTGCCGGTTGAGGTTGTTGATATCGACGGTCGGGTCTTGCGCGATCTCATTCCAGGCCCGCGCAATGGTATTCGCGTCGCCGATGACGCTCCGCCCACTGGTATCGGTGCCTGCGATCGACGGGAATTTCTGCAGCTGCCTGGTGGTGTCACCGATCTGCAGGATCAGCTGGGAAAGCTGTGCGGTGTTGGCGGCGAGGGCCTCGGTGGCCGGGTCGGCCTCCTTGACGATATCGGTGAGTGTCTGGTTCTTGGCGTCCAGCTGATCGGCCAGCTGCGAGGTCTGGGTGAGCGCCTCCGAGATCTGCGAGGATCGCGAATTCAAGGTTCCGAGAAGACGATTCGAGTCTTTGATCAGGTCGCCGAACGCCTGGCCCTGGTCGCCGGTCGCCTTACCGAAACCGTTGACGATATTGGTCAGGTTGCGTACGGCGCCGCCGTTGGAGACGAGCGCGGCAGAGCTCAGCACCGACTCCACCGTCGCGGCGGCGGTCGTGGAGTCCAGGCCGATGGTGTCGCCGTTCTTGAGGATCGGTGCGTCCGATGGTGCACCCGCCGGGGGGCGAATCGAGACGAAGACATCGCCCAGTGGGGTCGCGGAACGTAGCTCGGCGGTGCTGCCCTTGGGCAGTCGGACGCCATCGAGAATGCGTAACGTGGTGATGGCGGTGTAGTTGCTCACGCGCATCTCGTCGACCTGGCCCACATCGGCGCCGGCGAGTTTCACCTTGGCGCTGTTGGGGAGGTTCAGGACGTTCGAGAACAGGGCCGTCAGGTGATAGCCACCGGATCCGACACCGGGAGCGGGCAGCGGCAGATCGCCCAGGCCGTTGGTTGCGCATCCCGACAGCGCCGCGGCGGCCAGCACGGATACGGATGCCGTGCTGGTCAACCTGGTGATCAGTCGCTTGCGTGTAGCCATTACTTTTGCCCCATCGCCGCGAGCCCGTCGAGCACGTAGGTAAGTCCGAAGTCGGGGCCGTAGTCCTGCAATGTTCCTGTGCTGCAGCCCAACTGGCGCAGGCCCATCATGTTGCAGATCTCCTTGCCGGTCTGGCTCTCGAACAGCAGCTTGTCGGTGAGGAACCGTGCGCGCAATGCCCCGTTGTCCTGGTCGATGATGTTGTACAGGTTCTCCACTGCCAGGGGTGCGATGTCGAGGACCTCGGAGAGATCGCGTTGTTTGTCCACCACCGTCTTCAGGGCCGTATTCCCGTTGAGGACAGCGGCCTTGATGTTGTCGCGGTTGCCTTCGAGGAGATCGCCGGCCTGCTTGACCAGTTCGTTGAGCTTGCGACCCGTGGTACCTGTGCCCAGCGCCTCGTCGTCGATGACCGAGCTGAGTTGGTGGATCGTGGAGGCGAAGTCGCGCAGCTTGCCGTCGTTGGTTGCCGCGGCGTCGAACAGTGAGCTGATGTTCTTGATGATGGTGGTCAGCTGTTCTCGGGTGGTCACGCCGCCCTCCGAGCTCAGCCGCAGCGCCTTGGACAGCTCGTCGAGACCTGACTTGATCTTCTCGCCGTTACCATCGGCCACCCCGGCGGCCGCGTTGATGATGTCCCCGACCGGTCCCTGGCCCTTGCCATCTCCCTTAAGTGATACCGACAGCTGGTCGAGCACACCTAACACCCGGTCGAACTCGACCGGAGTCTTGGTGTGGTCCAGCGCGATCGTGTCACCGTCGTTGAGCGTCGGTCCGCCGCGATAAGGCGGGGACAGCTCCACCTGGCGGTCGGTCAGGATCGACGTCGACAGCGTGACGGCCTGCACATCGGCGGGCACCTTCACGTCCTTGTCGACGGTGAACTCCACCTCCACATATCCCGACCTCGGAGTGATCTTCTTGATCTGGCCGACCGGCATACCCAGCACCGCAACCACATTGGACTCATAAAGCCCGGACGCATTGTCGAACTGCGCGGTCAGCGTGATGTGATCCAACTTCGACTTCACGTAATACGCGCCCGCGCCCACGATGGCCGCAACGACCACCGCGATCGCCGCGATGACCGCGACAGCCCGACCCTTCCCGCTACTCATTTGCAGTCCTTGAAGTACTGGATCTCGCCGAATTGCTTGGCGCGACCGCTGATTGCGCACATCCAGGAGTCGACGACCAGACCGTTGGGTGCGTTGAACTCGATGGCGTTGCCGGTACCGGTGGCGTTGGTGACGCCACGTAGTGCCACGGGAGCGATCTGCAAGATGTTGCGCAGCAGGTCGTCGTGCTGGCCGAGCATGTCGGTGAGTTGGCGCAACGTCTTGAGCATGTCATCGAGCTGCGGCCGATCCTTGATGACGATCTTGCTCAGCTCCTCGACCAGGTTGGTGAGCGATTGCATCATGGCGTGGAATGTTCCGCGGCGCACCACGAATTCGCCGATCAGGTTCTGGCCCTGGTTGATCAGGGTTCCGATGCCCTGTTGCTGGCGGTGCAGCGTGTTGGTGACCTTCTCGGTGCTCTTGAGTAGCGTGCCGAGTTGGTCGCGGCGCTCAGCGATGATGGAGGACAAGGTCTGGATGTTCTGCATGGCCTGCGGGACCACCTCGGGCAGTCCGTCGAGCTGCTTGCCCAGAATGCTCAGCGACTGTCCCACCTTGTCGAAATCAACCTTGTCGAAGGTGTTCGTCACATCCTTGAGCGTGGCCTGCAGATCGTAGGGGACCTCGGTGTGCGCCAGGTCAATCGTCTTACCGGGCAACGACCCCGGCCCTTCGGGACGTAGGTCCAGGAACCGGGAGCCCAGGATGGTGGTGACCCGGATCGAGGCCTTGGTGTCCTTACCCAGTTTCACGTCATCGCTGACCGAGAGCTTGGCCTCAACGTGATCGCCGACCAGCTTCATCCTGGTGACAGTCCCCATCGGAATGCCCGCCACGGTGATCGGCTGGCCCGCCCGCAGCGACGCGGCCTGCGCGAACTCGGCGGTGTAGGTGGAGTACCCGAAGCCGATGGCCTTGATGAGCAGCATGCCGCCCACGAGTGCGCCGATCACGGCGATCGCGATGAACCCGAGCCAGGTCTTGTTGTAGGTCTCGACCGGTCGGTTCTTGATCTTCTGCCACCTGGATTGCTCAGCCATTGGCCATGTTCCTGCATCGGGGGGTGTGTTGCGTGACGTTGCCGGGGGTGGCCGCGTTGACGATGATCGGCACGACATCGTTGAGGCCGGGGAAGAAGCCGGTGATGTTCAGGTCGCAGATGTAGGCATTGCCGTACGCGCCGTTCTCGGTGATGCGGGCCAAGCCCTTGAGTAGCAGCGGCAGGTTGCCGCCGAGGAAGGCCAGCTTCGGTTCGATTTCGACCATGTGCTTGGCGAACCCGGGCTGGCGAGTGATGAGCTCGTCGAGCGAGGGGTTGACTTCGTCGGTGATCTTCGAAAGGCGGCGCAGGGTTTGGGCCAGCGAGCCCACCGAGGACACCAGCTCGGGACGACGAGAGTCGAAGTCCGCGATTGCCTTGCGGGTGTTGGTGATCGTCTTATCGAGGCTCTCGTTCTGCTGCGCCAGGTTGCCAGTCACGGTGCTGAGGCTGGTGATCACATTGCCCAACACCTGGTCGTGGCCCGCGAATGTCTTTGTCATCGTGGAGGTTTGATCCACCAGTGACGTGATCGAGGCCCGATCGCCCTGCAGTGACTGAATGACACCCTTGGTGAGATTGTCGGCCTGTTCAGGGGACAATGTGCTGAACAACGGCTCATATCCATTGAGCAGCGTGGTCACATCGAAAGACGGGTCGGTGCGTTCCATCGGGATAGTCGTCCCGCCGGCAAGCACATTGGTATCGCCCGTCTTACCGATCGACAGGCCCAGATACCGCTGACCCACGATGTTCTGATACGTCACCGAGGCCAGGGTGTTGCCGTACAGCCTCTGGTCGTTCTGGACGACGAAATCGACCTTCGCCTGGTTGTTGTTGACCAGCTCGATCTTCTCGACGCGGCCCACGCGCACACCCGCCATGCGGACGTCATCACCATCGCGTAACCCGTACACATCGCTGAAAATCGCCGAGTACGCGGTGGTGCCGCCCGCGACATCGCGACGCAACGTGGCATACACCAGCCACGTCAACGCCAACGCAACCGCCATAAAGACGGTCAACGCGATCAACGGACCACGGAACTTCATTGGGAACCTTCCTTCGCAAGCGACACCGTGGTGCCGCGTACGACCGGGCCGAGCAGCAGTTGTGTGGAGGACGTGGCCGGTTTGGTCGTGATCATGCTGAGCTGACCACGCTCGACGTTGCTGCCGATGGGGCCGACATTCCCGCCGAACGACGCGGGCGCGATTGGTGCACCTCCGCCGTCACGTGCGCCGGGTGCGACCGGTGCGGCCGGGATCGGAGGCGAGTGCGGTGGCGGTCCTTCGTCCTCGGGGTCGGCGGTGCCGGGAACGCGGGGTGATGGGTAGGGCTGCCACGGCGGCAGCGGCGGGTTCGGGTCGGTCAGGTTGGGGCCTCCCGGCGGCACGACCAACGGCGGGCCCACCGCGACCAGATTTCCGTTGGGGCCCACCACGGTTCCGCGCGGCGGCGCCACGTCCGCCGGCACCTTGTAGTTCTGTGGCAGCAGCTCGTCGGGCATATCGGGCCGCACCACGAGCTCGGGTGCGGTGTAGCAGCTCGGTCCCTTGAGCTCGCCGTACCGGGGGCAGTCCGCCCGCGTGTAGCTGTATCCGGGGGTCAAGGACAGGTTCACCCGCATGTTGCCGGTGTCCACATCGGACAGCCAAGGATTCTCAAACCACTTCTGGCTCATCTGAGTCAGCTTCTGGAAGATCATCTGGAACTTGGGCGCGTTGTTGGCGAAGGTGCCGAGGACGGGCGTCAGGTCGGTTGTCACACCGATCAGCTGATCGGTGTGATTGTCGAATGCCTGCCGGGTGGTGGTCACTGTATTAAGACCACCGTGCACCAGGGCCGTCAGCTGCTCGCGCTTCTCGACGAAGGTCTGCATCGGTTTCACGGCGTTGTGTAGCGAGTCGAGCAGCTCTGGTGCGGTCTGCTTGAGGCCTTCGGTCGCGTTCAGCAGGGCGTTGACGGTGGATGGGCCGGTGTCGGTGGCGACGATTTCGTTGAGCTGGGCGATGAGCCGGTTGAGCTGGGCACCGCCGGTGAGCAGTTTGACGCGGCGGTTGTCGGTGGCGGCTCCGAGGGCCGCCAGGATGCCGGTGGAGTTGTCGTCGCGACCGCGGCCGGTGGCGGCGAGGACGTCGCGCAGCTTGCTCACCGTGGTCTGGAACAGAACTGTGGGCAGCTGGGTGTCCTCGGCGATGTGCGCGCCTTCGCGAATGGGGGCGCCGGGCCCGCGATCGACCAGCTGCACGGAGGACACCGCGAACACGTTGCTGGGAACCACCCGAGCAGTGGTGGTGTTGGGGATGGACTTGGCGTATTCGGGCCTGAGGTTGATGTGCACGAGGTTGGGCTGGCCGTTGGCGGCCGGTGTGACGTTGTCGACCTCGCCGACTAGCACGCCGTGGTACTTCACATCAGATTTCTGCGGCAGGCCGTCACCGACGTTGACGAGGTCGGCAACCACGCGGATGTAATCGTTGAGACGTCCCGTGGACTTCAACAGCATGAGACCGGTGACCAGGGCGGCCACCAGGATCATGGCGAGGCCGGTCCCCAGCAGGAGCTTCTCGGAGGGCCCACGGCCGTCCGTTTCAAAGGAATTCCCGGCCATTAGCCACCCAACCTCGCACCGGCGTCGACGCTCCAGAGCGCCATGGTGAGCAGCATGTTGATGATGATCACCAGGGTGATGGCGGCGCGCATGGCGTGTCCGGCGGCTACGCCCACACCCTCGGGACCGCCGCTGGCGTAGAAGCCGTAATAGCACTGGACGGTCGAGGCGACCCACACGAAGATGACGGCCTTGATGATGGAGTAGACGATGTCGATACCGCTCACGCCGATACCGAAGTAGTGCAGGTACGAGCCGATGGAGCCGCCGCTCATGATGCCCACCATGATCTGGCAGGAAAGGTAGCTGACGGCGAGACAGGCGACATACAGCGGAATGGTGACGACCGTGGCTGCCATCAGCCGGGCGGTCACCAGGTAGGGGATGGGCCGGATCGCGATGGAGTCCATGGCGTCGATCTCTTCGGAGATGCGCATGGCACCGAGCTGTGCGGTGAAACGGCAGCCGGCCTGTACGGCGAACGCGATGGCAGCCATGATCGGGGCGAGCTCGCGGGTGTTCACCAGTGACGAGATGATGCCGGTCGCCGGCCCCAGCCCGAGCAGGTCCAGGAAGTTATAGCCCTCGATGGCCACCAGCCCGCCGGCAATGATGCCCAGGACAATCATGACGCCGGCGGTACCACCACCGACCACGAGAGAGCCGTTGCCCCAGGCGACATCGGACAGGTGTCGCAGGAACTCTTTGCGGTAGTGGCGCAGCACGATCGGGACGCCGGCAATCGCGCGGAAGAAGAAGGCCACCATGTGACCCAGCCGAGTGATCGGCTTCTGGGCCTTGTTGTAGATACCGACGAAGGGCCGTGCAATCGGGGGTACATAAGTTGATGCGGTCATGTCACAGCCCCGTCCGCGGGAACATCATGATGTAGAGCTGGCTGATGGCGAGGTTGACGGTCATCAGCAGCAGGATCGACTCGACGACGGCGGCATTCACCGAGTTGGCCACACCGATCGGGCCGCCCTTGGTGGACAGACCCTTCTGGCAGGCCACCACCGCCACAATGGCGCCGTAGATGATCGCCTTCAAGACGGCCAGGATCATGTCGCCGGGGGTGGCGAAGGCCGAGAACGTCGAGACGAAGCTGCCGGGTGCGCCGTTTTGCCAGTAGACGTTGAATAGGTAGGCGCCCAGGAACCCCACAAAGCAGACGACACCCGTCAGCGCGACACCGATCATGATGGCGGCGGCGAACCGCGGGACGACAAGCCTGCGGATGACGGAGACGCCCATGACTTCCATCGCGTCGGTCTCCTCGCGCATGGTGCGGGAGCCCAGGTCGGCGGTGATGGCCGAGCCAACGGCCGCGGACATCAGGAGTGCGGCGACGAGCGAGGCGGCCTGCCGGATGATGGCGATGCCACTGGCGGCGCCGGCGAGCGAGGTCGCACCCACCTGGCCCGCCAGCAGGGCGAACTGGATCGACAGTGTGACACCGATGGGCAGGGTCACCAGGATGACGGGCACCACGGCGGTGCCGGCTTGGAAGGCGCCTTGCCTGACGAACTCCTGCCACTGGAACTGGCCGGTGAACAAGTCGACGAAGAACCACTGGATGGTGCGCACGCCCAGCATGAACTGCTCGCCGACCGTCTTGAGTGATTCAAGAGGGTGACGCTTGACGTATCCGGTCGTCCAATCCTGGATCGCCGCGACGCCATCAGTGGTGGCGCGGTGCTCGTCCTGTGTGGTCATCGCAGGTGGCCCGCACAAACGCAGCTCAGAGCGGTGGCGGATACGGCGATCAATACGGCTCCCTGTGTGACCTGAGACACAAATCCCAGCAATCTACGAGTACGTCTCGGACATCATGGGCTATTCAGTTCCTGGATGCACACGAAACGGCAAAATAGATTCAGTGTTGAACGTAAATTGACGGTCGTCTACTGGGGTTGTAGTACCCCGGCGTCGCCGCGGTTTCCGTGTTTGCCACCAGCGTCTAATTGCTCGCCGTAAACGCTTGTTGACGCTTCTAGCTAACTTTCGTCAACCACTTTGCGTGAGTTGGACCGCCTGCACACGCGATCCGCAGCGACCGGGGAGAGTCTGGGGCATTGCTGTAATCAGAACAATCTCGGGTCGACACGTTCCTGGAATCGCGGCTATGAGGTGGATCACACGCTTACAGTGCTGCTCACGTTCTGGGTTTCCTCAAAGGAGAGGGTTGCGGTCTTGTCTAAGCGACATCGGAAGTCATCAAAAAAGGTCGTTGTCCAACGCACCGTGACCGCGGCGGGGGCAGTCGCCGCGACCGCGAGCTTGGCTTTCGTCGGGCCCACCGCGCAGGCTGCTGCTGCCGCGCCGGACTATAAGGGCGCGGTCACAGACTCTAGGGACGCGCTCAATAACTACTTAGCGGGAACCAATGCGATCGGATCGGCGGCCGGAGGCGTCTGGAATCCCATCGCCGGCCAGACCGGCGGGTTGCTCCCGACGTTCGGGACGACGCTCACGCACTCGAATCTGACCAGGATCGCCGATCTTCCCAATGTTCTGCGCAATCTCGCGAGCACGCCGCTGCCGACGGGGGTGCCCGGAGTCATTCCGAGTATCAAGATCCCCGGCCAAGGGTTTGTCGACCTTCCGCTTCCGACGACCATTCCGGGCGCGAATCTGATCAACGGTCTGGCCGACGTCCTCGATGGCTTGAACCACGCGCCGATCATCGGGCCGATCGTCAACGAGCTTCCACCGTTGAGTGACATCGTCGACGGACTGATCGCAGAACAGGACAAGTTCACGGCCGGTTATAACTGGCCGCTGCTTCAGGTCAGTGGTCTGACCACCCTTACCAATACGTTCATCCAGACACCCAGCGGGCTCAACATCAAGATTCCGGCCGCTCTTGATCCTTTGGGCGTGCTCCCGGATTCGGTCCGGGTCCTTCCGGACGGCTCACTTCCGAACGTCACGGCCTGGGTTCCGATGGGTGCGGGGAACTATAAGTTCCCTCTCGGGATGGAGACCGGCTGGTGGGCCACTGCGCCCACGCTGGTCGTCGACGGTGGCCCGCTGAACTTTCAGCAGGTCCTTTCCGTACCCATGTGGGCCAATGGCATCACGGCTCCCCTCGGTCTGGGGCAGGCCGGTCAGTTCAATGCGCACGTGCTTATCCCGACGGAAAACGGCATCTATTCGCCGATCGGTACGACGTTGTCGAACTTCTCGATTCCGATGCTGGGCCTCGGCATGACGAATCTGAATGTGACGACCGGTAATTACATCGGCACCAATGGATTCAATATCAACAACGGACAGAACGTCATGGTGTTGCAGATGCCGTTCACCGGGGCGCTGCCGATACCGATCGTCTACTCACTCGGCGGATTCAACATGGGTACCGAGGGCATGGGATTCACCCTGCCGTCGCTCTTCGGCGTGGGCCTCATGCCGACCTTCCAGCTGGGCACGGCGCCCGGAGCCAATACGCCTCTCGGAATCATCCCGCCGAACCTGATTCCGACGGGCGCTATCGTGCCGACCCAGCTCATCACGGTCACCGGCCTGCTGAGCACGGCGCTGGGAATTCCGGATCCGACGGTCGAACTCGCGAAGGCCCTTACTCCTCTATATAAGGGGTTGGTCACACCGTTGATGACGCCGATCTCGGATCTGCTCACGCAGCAGTACGGGAATCTCTTCAACGGGGCGGCGTCGAACACCCTGCAGGCGTCGAAGTTCTACAAGGACGTGATGACGCAGCTCGGCAGCCTGATCGGTGCCGCCCCGACGACTCTCTCGTCCCCGGCGCCCAACGCCTTGGCGGCCGCGGCGACGTCCGCACCGGCGGCGAAACAAGCTGAGACCCCTGCTGCTGCGTCGAAAGAGCTGGGCACTCCGGCGCCCGAGGTCAAGCAGCTTGAGGCTCCGAAGTTGGATCTCGGATCGAGCCTTGTCGCGGTCAAGGACAAGGTCGCCGAGAAGGTCACGTCCGCACCGGCTTCATCATCGGTGCCCACGGCTTCGGAGTTGAGTGCCGCACCGGTCGGCGAGCCCGCGGTCCGACCGGCTGCCGAACCGTCGAAAGAAGAAGCCAAGGACGTCGCCAAAGACGATGCCAAAGTCGACGCGAAGGACAGCGCGAAGGACAAGGCCAAACCTGCCAAGCCGGTGGTGAAGGAGAAGCTGCAGGACAAGGTCGACAAGGCCAATCAGTCGCTGAAGAAGCAGGTTACCGACACCATCAAGAACACCGGAGGTGTCGTCACCGCCACCGTCACCAACACCGTTGAGTCCGTCAACGGTATCGACGGTGAAGGTGCGAAGTCCTCGACGACCAACGACTCAAGCGCCGCCAAGGAATCCAAGGCCAAGCAGGACAACGACTCCGGTAAACACCACGATGACGGTGCGACCGGGAACTCCAACAAGGTCAAGGTCAAGACGCCCAGCGAGTCGGGCGGCAAGCACCGCGCATCCGACGCATCGGGCGGCGGTTCCAACGGATCGAATGCCGGCGGCGGCTCAGACGGCTCCGGCTCCCACGGCGGATCGGGCTCCAAGAGCTAGCGTCCTCGACACGACGCTCTCGGGACACTAGGCGCGCGCGGCGGCGAGCACGGTGTCGGCGATCCGGGTGCGGAACGCCTCGGGAGAAAATTCGCACGCTCGCGCCCGGATGGCGTCGGTGTCGTAGTCGGCGGGGTTGAAGTCACGCATCAGCGCGGCCAGCTGCTCCACCACGACATCATCCGGGCCTGCCTGCACGTGCTCTCCCGTCACACCAGGAGTCACCGTATCCAAGGCTCCGCCCTCACCCAACGCCAGAACCGGTGTCCCGCACGCCATTGCCTCGACGGGGACGATTCCGAAGTCTTCCAGGCCTGGCATCAGCAGGGCGCGACACCGTCGATACGTATCGAGGAGAACCTCGTCGGATGCGGCACCCAGAAAGGTGGTTTCGGGTCCGGCGATGGCCTCAAGGCGATCGCGGAATCGTCCGTCTCCCAACACCACCAGCCGGCAATTGGCACGTTGGGCGGCCCGGATGGCCAGGTCCGCGCGCTTGTACGGGACCAACCTTCCGGCGCACAGGTAGAAGTCCTCGCGGGGAATCGACCGATCGGGTGAGAACCGGTCGATGCGCACCGGCGGGCTGATCACGGTTGACGGTAACCCCCACCAATCGCGGATCCTGTCGGCGACGGCGTGCGAATTGGCGATGACGTGCGATAAGCGAGGTGCCGCTCGTAGTTCCCCTCGCCGTGCGAGCTTCCCCAACGCGGACAGGGCCATTCGTCCCGATCGACTGGCGATCTCGTGATCGCGAAATGTGCGGTCCCACGCCCAGCGGGCCGGGCTGTGCACGTACGCGACGATGGGGGCTTCGGTGGCGAACGCCGCGGAAGTCGCGAACGAGTGATGGCTGATCAGCACCGCATCGACATCATCGCCGAGCGACAGTTTCCTCAGGGTGCCGGGCACCAAGGGAAGCAGTGGAGCATGCGACCTGCGCCCGGTAAAGGCATATGCGCCGTCCAACCAGGTTCCGGAAATGGACCCGTGCGATGCACCGTCGGTACGGCCCGCCGCCTGCATCACCTGTTGGCGGCATTGAGGTTCGGTGATGGGCGCGAAGACCTTGGCGTCCGGCCAGGTCTTCATGAACTCGGCGACCACCAGTTCCGAACCGCCGAATTCGGTGAAGCGTTCGTGGACAATCGCGATACGCGGCCCGGTTCCATTCATGAGTTACTCCTCAACATCCGGGGGTTAAAAAGGCCTTCACGTAACTGCCTGACTGCCGGATGAACATCCATGACCAGAAGGCAGCCCCCGAGGGTGCGGGGCTGGCGACCATGGTGAGCTCCCCGTCGAAGCACTTTCCGATGATGTAGCGGGCGCGCGAAACATGCGGCGTGAAGGTTATGACGATGATGTGATGCCAGCCGAGTTCTTTTGCCTTGGCACGTATTTCCTGGGCTTCGCCTTCTGTGGTCCAGGGATCGGGGATAAAGCAGCTGACCGTAAACGTGAAGTGGCCATCGCAGTATTTGTCCATCTTGCGGTCGTTCTCGCCGGTCGACCGGGAGATCAGCAAGTAGGGTGCGTAGCCCCGCTTCGCCAGGTCCAGCCCGACGTCGAAACGCTCGTAGGGGGTCCCACCCAGTACGACGATGGCATCGGCCTGCCGTAGCGGGTCGGTCTGCGGGTTCATGTACACGCGCCACCCGATTGTTATCAGGCCCGCGATGAGCGCGGTGATCGTGATACAGGCCAGGGGGATTCGCCTGCGCCACCACGGTCTGCGGACCGGGGGCGGGGCTGGAGTGTTGTCGATGGGTAGTTCCTTCGCGTCACTGAAGTTCATCGATGATCTCCCTGGCACGGTCGACGTATCGGTGCGGTTCCTGCGTCACGCGAAGATGGCCTGCCTCGGCGATTTTGGCGGCGTGTGCGGGATGACAGGCGCACCAATGCAGTATTTCGCGCAGCTCGGCCTCGTTGGAGAAGAGTAGGCATTGGGTGCCCTCGTTGAGCAGCTCGGCGTGCTCGTCGGTGCGTTCACCGACGAATAGCCCTCCGCACGCTGGTATTTCGAAGGTCCGGCAGGTGTGGGTGTCGCGGTTTTCGGAGTTCAGCAGGACCAGGTTCGCGGTGACCGATGCGACGGTAGTCGCGAAATGATCGCCGTAGACGGCGCCACCAATCGTGGCTCCGGTGGCCTGCAGCGAGGGCATACGCCGCCAGCCCGGCCCTCGAACAAGCAGATTCTTGCCGTGCTCGGTGCCGAGTCGGGCGATCAGATCGGATCGGTCCGGACGCCTGGCGCCGATGAATCCCACGAGGTACTGCTGTGCAACGCGTTTGGCGCAGGGGCGATGCCACGCGGGATCGTAGGCACTGCGTACGAAGGTCACCTGACGTGCGCCGCGGGCCTGCAACTCGGGCACATTGTGGCGTTTGGTGGTGACCACGAGATCCCACCCGCTTTCGTGCGCCAGGTAATCAGCCGTTGTGTTGTAAGGATTCCCGACGTCGTCCGGGCTGTAGTGCACGCGCACTGCAGCCGGGACCTGGAGTAGGCGCGCCTGGTCCAGATGGATCGACTTGAACCCGAACAGCATGTCGGGGGTGAAATCTCTTGCAATGCGCTCGATCTGATCGTGCGCGGCGTTCTGCAGCCACGGTGCGCGTTGGCGCATCCCCTTCGAGTACAACCACGCCGGTGACAACCTGGCGGGCAAGGTGACCGATGTGGTGTCGACGACCACTACCTCGTGCCCGGCCTGCTGGAATCCGTCTGCCATCGACCGCGCGTTGCTGCCCACCCAGTCATCGCCGACAAAGAGGATCTTCATCGCGGAGCACCTTCCTTCGCCCTGTCGGACTCGGCGACCGCACTCTGCTCCCGTCCTGCCAGATGCCGTACCCGGGCCAGATACCACAGAGCCACACAGAATTCGGCGCCGATGACACCGCCTATCAGGGCCCACACGGAGTGGCTCCAGGAGGCGGCGATCAGCCCTGCCGCCGATGCCGTTGTCCCCACCACCGACGCGATGAGCACGCCGCGGGTGTCCTGGCGTACGGGCAGAAGCGCGGTACTGATGTACGAACTGATGGTGCTGGCCGGAAGAATGAGAAGTTCGGCGCGCAACAAGCCGACAGCTCCGAGGAACTCGCTTCCGAAGATGAGGTGAACAATCGGCGCGGCCAGTATCCACAAGAGGGTGGCGGCGATGACGGCGACCGCGACCGCGCCGCGTAATCCCAGAAGACCGCTGCGCCAGAAGTGCTGGTGTCCACTGCGCTTGGCCATCCGGGGCAGCAGGACCAACCCGATCATGTCCAGAAGCGACTGCACTGCCCTGACCAGGCGGTCGCTCGCCGAGAACAGGCCCAGCGACGCGGCGTCGAGCATGGCGGAGTAGATGGCTGGTGCCCCTTGCCCATACCCAGTGGTGAGAAGTCGTGAGGTCGCGATCGGCCAGCTCGCGCGGAGGATGTGGCCGGGTGTGTACGGACGACATAGGCCACCGAAGGTCCGCAAGCTGTCCCACCAGGTGCCCGCGACCGTCAAGACCGACGAGCCCAGCAGACACAGGATGGCAGTGGACGCGTGGGGGGAGTGCGGCAGCAGCACGATGAGGAGAACGAGATAGGCGATGCGCCCCGAACCCTGGTAAATCGCCGACGCGACGAATCGCCCCTGCCCGATGAGCAGCCAATCGTCGGAGGTGGCCCAGAGCCCACCAGCGAAGAGCCCCAACAGAATCATGTGGACGTACGGAGGCGCCCCGGCGATCCAGCCGGCGCCGAATGCGGCACCTAGCACGGCCAGGGTCATCAATCTCAAGGCCAAGTAGTCGGTACGGACCTGCTGGAGTTCGGCAGGAGTGTTGCGCAGTGCGGGCACGCGCGCGGCGAGAAATGGCGTCATGCCCAAGTCGACGAGAATCGAGCCGAAGAAGTATGCGGCCATCCCGACCGCCAACAATCCCATTCCCGCCGGCCCCAATACCCGGGCGAGCAGCGGCACGGTCGCGAAGGTGACTAGGTACTGCCCGTACTTGCCGAAGACAACGGCCCCGAAATCTCTGGCCAGTCGCAGCGCGCGGGGGAGTGCTGTACCGCTTCGAAATCCTTTAGACACTGTGCTTTTCCACCGCTGTCGTGCGTCGGCGGGTAACGACGTCCGAGAGGAAAGACGCGACGGTGTGCGCCGAGTCGGCGATATCGAACCTCCGGGCCCGCGACCGTCCCGCGTCTGCCAATCGGATACGTAGATCGCGATCCGCGATCAGACGGTCGAGGGCATCGGTCAGCTGATCTATGTCGCCGGCGTCGACCAGCAGACCGTGTACACCCGATTCAATTGTCTCGGCGGGACCACCGGGGCGGGTGGCGATGACCGCGCAGCCCGCACGCAGCCCCTCGACGACGACCTGCCCGAACGGCTCGGCGATAACAGAGCAGTGCACCAGGATGTCGGCCATCGACAGGATGTCGGTGGGGTCGTCGATGTGTCCGGTGAATGTCACGGGCAGCTGCAGTTCGCTTGCCAGGTCTTCTAATTCGGTTCGAAAGGCTTCCTCACCGAAGAATGTGCCACCCACCAGGTAGATGCGAAGGGGCCGAACCTGGGTTCTGGCCAGCGCCCGAAGGAAGACGTCTTGCCCCTTCCATTGCGTCAGCCGGCCGACAACGGCGATGACGGATTCCGCGGCGGGCCGTTGCGGCGCGTGCTCGGTATCCGCCGTCTGCTGAAAATCGAGTCCCGGGTATGCCACCACGCCCCGTTGGCGTCGTGGTCGAAGTGAGTCTTCGGTGGACCGGCTGTTGGCGATGTACCCGTCGGTGACCATCTTGCCCAGTGTCCGGATCGCGAATGCCAGTGCGGTACCGAAGTATTCGGCTGAGATTCGGTCGTGTACATGCCAAATCAACGGGACTCGCGCGCGTTTGGCCGCGATGGCACACATGATGAGGGCTTTCGTGCTTCCCGCGACCAGCACATCGGCTCCCCGCTCTCGTACGGTGGCGCCGAGATCCCACCCCACGCGAATCAGCGCCGCAGTGCCGGTCAGCCGTCGCAACCATCCGGAACCGTTGATGGTCACGCTGCGGCTGTCGAAAGTGTTGGCCAACACCGAAGTCGGTATGCCACGGGACCTCATCGTGTCCACCATGGGGCCGTCTTCGGTGTAGATCATCGACGGTTCGACCGCGCTGTCGGTGGGTACGGCACGTAGCGCTGACAGCAGCCGTGAGGTCGCCAGTTCCGCACCCGAGGGTGCCGCGGTGTGAGCGACGAACAGCGCGTTGATCATGCACTCAGCTCCGAATACACGGCGTGGTGACGTTGTGCGGCAGTGGCCCAGGAGAACGATTCGGCATGTCGGCGGCATTGCTCCGGTGTGGGGAGAGTGCCATCGAGCGCCGAGATAAGGCGTGCCGCAAGCGCTTCAGCATTGTCGGCGGACACGATCAAGGAGGAGTCCAGGCCGCGTACCGCGTCGGGGAGCCCGCCGCAATCGGTGACAACGGCCGGCCGGCCGGTGGCGAGGGACTCGAGTGCGATTAACCCGAAACCCTCAAGAGCCACCGATGGCACGACCGTGAAATCTGCGAGTGTGTAGAGCTGCGTGAGGGTGAGGTCGTCGACACGACCGGTGAACTGGATGCTGTCCTCCAGGCCCGCGGACGTGACCTGAGCTCGTAGGTCTTTCTCTGCGGTACCGGTGCCCACGATCATCAGGCAGGCATCCGGATGTGCGGTGATGACCGCCGGCCACGATTCGATGAGACGGTGGATTCCCATGCGGTGTTCGAGCCTGCGCACACAGAGCACCGTCCGACGGCCAGTGGGTGCTTCCAGCCGTGGCAGCAGGCCGAACCTCTCGAGGTCGACGCCGGGCGGAATGACCTCGATGCGGTCCGCGCGGATCCGGTAGTCCTCGATGAGGACGTCCCGGAATTGATCCGACAGGACGATCAGCCGCTCGGCTCCGGCGTAGCGGAGACGCTCCACGACGTATTTGGCTCGTGATCTGAGTGCACCTGCGCCGGCGAATCTGCTCTCGGCGGCCCACGGTCCATGAAAATGCACAACCAGCGGGCTGCGGTTGCGCCATCTGGTCGCTGAGGGGCCGTACAGGCAGAAGTGACGATCGAGAATGGCGGGTCGTCGGAGGGCGGATCGGTCGTTGAACGCGGCGAGGACTCGCTTTCGGGTGGATCCACCGGTGGCACCCCACGAGCGTCCACCGTCGGACGGCACTCCGAATGCGGCGGCCGAGAGCTCGATGTCGTCTTGCCGTTGTAGGGCGACGAACAGGTCGGTGAAGTAGCGATTGAGCCCACCGGGCGCGGACGAGAACCACTCCGAACCGGTCATATGAACTTTGATGGATGCCACGTCAGGCTCCTGCCCGGTCGCTGGCGTCTTTAACTGATATCGGCATATGTCACACCGTTCCGACGTTGAGCGTCAACCGTCGCCGCGCGTGCGTTGTGCCGCGGCACGCGTTCTGGTCCGGGGTCTCGACCCCACGTCTCATGTCTGTTCACTATTCAACCTACGCAGACCCTGTGAGTGCCCGAGGGGCTTGCAGCGGCCGTTGCGTACTCATAGTGCCAAAGTGGGCCATATTTTCATATTTCGAGTAGCGCAATTCTACTCGCAGGCGAACTTCAGCATGCCGTACTGTTTGACGCACGCCGACTCGTGTCGCCTGCAAGTCGACCCATGCTCAGGGTGCAACACGCGCTAGGCATCCGCAACTTGAGGTGACAAGTTTCCAATTGTTAAGAAATGAATTTCGATCTATCCGTCTTTTGCCCGCAACGCGGAGGGGGGTGCGTGCGGGATGACGCTACGATTGACGTGCACGGGAGCGTAAGGCATTGCTGATACATGGCTTTACCTGGCAATGTTACCAAGGTGTTATTTGCTAGTGAGCGATACGTGATTGGTGTCCTGATTAGCACTACGCGAGGCGCGGCGATGTTTGTTAGATGATTCTTATTTACCTCCAATGAAACCTTCACCATTCCTTCCATTGAACGTGATCCCCGTCACGTAGCACGATGTGAATCGCTATGGAAACGTAAGCACGTAAATAGTCGGGTTTCTATTGCCGAAGTCGTCCATACGAATGACCGATATGAACGAACAGGTGAAGTGCACTTATGGTTATCAAGAGCGTCTTCAACGACAGAATTCACGAGACGGTGGGGGCACGCCCCGGCGGGCTGTTCTACCTGCATCGACGATGGGCCCCGGTCGCTGACTTGGTGGCGATCGCGCTCACGTCGTTCGTCTCATACAAGCTTGCGCATCACTTCCTGTCCGGTAGGCAGGACCTGGGTGGTTGGTATGTGGCGACAGATGTCGTGATCGCCGCAGTGTGGTTTGGCGCGCTGGCGTTGCACACTGTTGGCCCAGGTAAGGCGCTCCGTACCGTCCTGCACGAATGGCAGACGGTATCCAGCGTTACCTTCCAGCTGTTCACGATCGTGCTGCTCACGTATCTGATCTCGCGCATCGAGCTGATCGACATTTGGCAGGTTCTCATCGAGATACCGCTGGGTCTGTTCGGAATTCTCGTAGCCCGCCATCTGCTGCGCCGCATGTGGGGTTCGGAGAGTCGCACCTCCGTGCTGTTGGCGGGTGATCACGATGCCGTCCGCGAGATGGCTGCTGCGTTCCATCGTCATCGGGACAGTGGGTTCGAAGTGGTTGGTGCGTGCACCCCGCCCGCCGTCGCACGGTTCGACGTACCGGCGATCGAGGTAGGCGATCATCACGTTCCGGTCGTCGGTGACGATCGGAACGTGGTCGAGGCCGCGCAGCGGACATCGGCGCAGATCGTCGCCGTGGCAATGGCGAATGATCTGCGGCGTAAACAGCTTCCTGGCCTGGCCTCCGATCTCGGGGACCTGGGTATCGAGCTGGCCGTCTCGCCGGGAGATGTCGACGAATCCGCCATGACGACTGACGATCGGGGCCTTGAGCGGGTCCACATGTTGGAGATGCTGGCCCCGGGTCATCGTCGCGCACGATCGATGTCCAAGGAGGCGTTCGACATGGCGTTCGCGGCGGCCGCCATCTTGGCCACCGCGCCGGTGATGATCGCGATCGCGATCGCCATCAAGCTCTCCAGCGCTGGACCGGTGTTCTACATATCCGAGCGAATCGGCTTGAACGGGATGCCTTTTCGGATGATCAAGTTCCGCAGCATGTTCACGGGCGCCGACCGTGAAACGGCAGCGATGATCGACTCGGCGGGGAGCACTCCCGTCTTCTTCAAGGCGAAAGAAGATGCGCGGATCACCCCGGTGGGGGCGTTCATCCGGAAGTACAGCCTCGACGAGCTGCCCCAGTTCTTCAATGTGCTGTTCGGGGATATGAGCGTCGTCGGTCCGCGACCGCAGGTGCAGCGGGAGGTGGACGCCTACGACGACACCATGCGGCGGCGGCTCCTGGTCAAGCCCGGTGTCACGGGGCAATGGCAGGTCAGCGGCCGCAATGACCTCTCGGTCGACGAGTCGATTCGCCACGACATCTCCTACGTCGACAACTGGTCCATGGGCCTGGATATACGGATCATTTCGCGGACGGTCGGCGCGGTGGTGCGCAGCGAGGGCGCGTACTGAGTACGGTCGCTGTTATGTCAGGCTGCCGGCGCGAGATGAGCGGGCACGCTTTGCCTCGTACAACCTGAAATCCGCTTGTCGGGTGAGGGATTCGAAGTTGAAGTCCGCCGTATCGGTGGACGACCAGGCGACTCCGATGCTGATAGACACATTCGGTGAATCGGTTGCAGGCTGTGCGTGGCGGATCCGCTGGATGATGCCGTCGATGTCCTCGGCGCGGTCAACCAGCGCGACGACCATGAACTCGTCTCCGCCAATCCGCGCAGCGATATCACCGTCGCGGATGTTTGTGGACAACATTTCTGCGGTGGTCCTCAATGTCGCATCCCCGGCCTCATGACCGTAGGTGTCGTTGAGGTCCTTGAAATAGTCGATATCGATGACCGCTACAGAAACGAGCACGGGGGCTTTCCGTGCGCGCACTGCCAGCTCGATGGCGGTCAGCACGCCCCTCCGGTTCAGCAGACCGGTCAGTGGATCGCGATTCGCGGCGGAAGCGGTGGCCCGTGCCGATCTCCAGGCTGCTTCGATCACGGCCTGGATAAGAATCGGCAGGAGGACCATGGTGGTAAGCGCGGCCGCGTTATAGAAGAACTGATCGAGGAACGTCGCCGCACCGGTGTGGATGTTCCAGACGGTGATGGACGCGAACACCGCGGAAGCGAAGACACAGTGTGCGGCCAATATGCGCCACCCAAGCAGGAACGCGGCGAATACGCCGATCAGTCCCATGTACATGGCCGCGGACAACCGCATCGTGGCTCCGGCGTAGGTCCAGGGCGAGATCGCCATCGCAAGGTCCGCCCACACGACGAAGACGATCGCCATTCGGCGGCTCGGCCACGGGCGGACGATCCAGCACACACCGACCAGGAACGACGATGCTGTCAGCAATTCGTGGATCATCCGCCCCGTGCCCTGAGGCCCCAGCGGATGCATCTCGACGATGGTTCCCAGGGCCAGCATCGACATGCACAGCAATCCAATGGCTACCTTCAGATGCTTCAGGCTCCGGCGACCGAGGGCACGCGTGATGAATCGGTACTGGCCGGGAGAGCCGCTTAGTCCGGCTACGGATTTCCGATTGCTTGGCATGGCTAGTTGTCACCATATGTCGACGGTGAACCTGCCGCTATCGAGCGGCCCAGGAGGGTCTGACCGCCAGGTGCTGCCTGAGGCGATACAGGCGTGTTGTGCCCTCGGCAGGATTCGAACCTGCGACACCGGCTTTAGGAGAGCCGTGCTCTATCCCCTGAGCTACGAGGGCGGGGGACCGGATGGAATCGTGGATGAAAACCCATGACGATATCGGTTTGGGCGTTCGTCGGTTGATTTTGTGTAGTCCGCTGATCGTTTTGCGCACCCTACAGGGGAGAGGGCGCCCGGAGACAGCTTAGCGGCCCGAGGGGGTTAGAGCGGTGAGTGGGACAGCGAGACGATGGATTGTCGGCCCGGTTAAGTGTCGGATGAGGTTTGTTGTTGACGTAGCCATCGAGCCAGGCTGTTGCGACCGATAGCGAACCCGAGCATGACCAGATACTGGCGAGCCGCCGAGTAAGCGATCATGCGTCGGTTGTGCAGGGTCTGCTGGATGAGGTTGTTGATCGATTCGGCGTCTTCTCTCCAGCCGTAGCACCGGCGGTAGATGCCGTCTGCGCCGTTTTTGACGTATTGGCGCAGGTGCTCGGTGCGGTTGTAGTGGCGTTTGGCGTCTTCGTCGGTGATGTCCATGCGTTGGGTGTGGACGGTGCCGCAGGCTAGAGCGATCTCGATGTACTCACGGAAGGTGCCGTCGGCGTTGCGGCGAAAGAATCTTTTGGCCACGGGGCTGGGGATGTCGGTGGTTTCGCTGGTGTCGAGGATGTGGTGTTCGCAGATTTCGCCGCGTTTTGTCCACAGTTCATGGGTGTCACCGCAACTGCAGACGACGGTGGCTGTGGGAGTGGCTTTGGTGCCGCGGTGGGCGGGGCAGAATACGGTGAGGCCGCGTTTGATGAGTCGGTTTAGGTGTATTCCTCGGAGCGCGCCGTCGTAGCAGACTCCGTGCAGCCCAGTGGTTTTAGTGGATAAAATTTCCAGGGCTGCGGTGGCGATTGCGGCTTCGCCGCCATCGCATTTGGCGATGTGCCGGATGTCGAGAATGATTTGGTCGTTGCGTCGGTCATCGGCACGGACGGCGGCGAGCCAGAACTTGGCACCGAATACCGGTTCGGGGTCGCCGCCTTGGGTGTGGCGGTCGGCGTTGAGGTGACGGCCTTGTCCTCGCCATTTGTGTGCTGTTTTCTCGGAAACTGGTGAGGGAGCGACTTTTCCGTCGGCAGCTACGAAATTGGCGCGGTGCGGATTGCTGGTTGAACGTCCGCATACGCGCAGGCCTGAGCCAGCGCCAGCTCGCGCGGCGTCTCGGTGCTCCCCAGACCGCTGTCTCGAATTGGGAGCGAGGCAAAGTCTCCTTACCGCCCGATCGGCATGCCCCGTACTCAGCGGCGCTTGAGGTTTCGCTTGATCTCATAAGGTCGGCTGCCGCCGCTAGCGCCAGAGTCGATCTGCCGGCGCAGGAAAACAGCGAAGAGTCGTCGGCTGCACGAAGAGATAAACGGAAAGTTGCCAAGGTGACCCCCACTGCCAAGGAGATGGCAGGACGCAAACTGGGTTCGGCGCATATCGTGGCTGTTGCCGAGATGACATTCAACAACGATCAGTTGGTGGACAATCCGATTGTTAGTGTCTACTCGCCCCAAGGTGTTGACGAGAAGAAGTCACCTAGCGAAGATTTGGACGACATATTCGATCGGGTCGTTGAAAAGCTCGTTCGGTATGGTTTCAGGAAATGGTGCGTTCATCATGAGGCTCGGGTGATTATTGATGGCAAAGCGATGTATGCCGTACGTCATTAGAAGGGCGACGCAGACGAAGATCGGTGGGATGAGTCTCAGAATTTGATGGGTATCTTGACTCCGCAATTCTATCCCATCGGCCATCCCGATACTGTTGAGACCCTTTCAAAGAAATCCGAATTACGGCGAGAACTTCATGATCAACTTCCGGGTTCTGATGATCAGGAGCGCCTTTTTGTCATTGCCAGACTGACAGATACGGTCGGCTGGTTGGAAGATCAGGTCTTGTCATATTGCCCATACACGGTTGTCGTCATAGGGGGATCGAAATGGGACTATATTCCGGTGCTCTACGACCATACTGAAACTCGGGTGGCCCAGAGGAGTGTCACGTTTGAGGCGTTAGGTGTGAAGCGGAGTACAACAATGCAAGAGCTACTACGCAAGATGTCAGTAGCTGATTTTTCGTAGCTGAATACTATTCATCTGCTACCCGTGGACAGATATCTACTATCACTTATATGATTTCATCATGGCCGATTCACTAATGATGGTTCCTGCCGACCTCACATACATCGATCCGGGGCCTCTTCGTAGAGGGGATGCGTTTGCCCATTGGATCGATGTCATCAGTTCGCTCGCCCTTCGGTACGAGGAGGGGGCTTGGGATAGCTACCACCCCAGAACATACTGGCGGGGACAATCTCGCGCCTGGCAGATGGCACCCGGTTTACATCGACGAATACGGGTAAGGCATCAAGGGGACTTGTCTAATGACTCTGTTGCTTGGTTGTCCAGCGACTTAGTGGCAGGAGCACGTGCAATCGGATTGTTCCCGCATATGGTTCCCGCCCTGGGTGATATGCAGCTATTGGCATATCTTCAGCACCAAGGGGCGGCAACAGCCCTTCTCGATTTTTCCTCAGATTTCCTCACCGCCCTCGCAATGATTTGTTTCGACACCTCCGCATATGATGACGACGGAGTATTGATCTGTTACCGCTATCAGCCGTACAACGCCGCATATGTCCGTGCTTTCACCCGCGCAACACCAGAAACCGCTTTCGGAGGCGTGTCTAACAACCAGGTAAATCTGTTTCATGCACCGTACCTCACAGCCCGGCAGCATATTCAACGCGGCGTATTCTTTTTCTCCAATGTTATTGAAAGCAACAATAATTCGACAATGGCTATAGTCATCGAAAATCACACGGACTCGATCGAATCTTACTATCGAGAGCATCGAGTGAATGGCCCTTTGATGAGCAGGACGCATCCGATCGAATCAAACAAGTGCGCGGCAATTATCGTGCCCAAGGAACATAAGGAAGTGATGCGAGAATGGCTTCGAGTGCAGCACCAGCTTGATAATAACTATGTATATCCCGAAGCGCTGTCGCTCGATATTCACCGTCAATATATTCAAGAAAATTCTTCCGGCTCACCGTTGGGGTCCAATATGGGGCAGAAGCTTTTCTAGCTGGCCGCTGATCTCGAAGCAACAGACCGGTAGTGTTGATCGAATGTGACGTGTATGCAGAGACCCGGATGCTGCCGTGATACGCAGCCTTGAAGTGATGAAGGAACTGCGCCACCGGATCGAACTGGTCATCACCGCCGGAGACTTCTTGTGCTGGGATCTGCGCCCCATCGCGCAAACCGGTACCGATAATGTGCGCTGCCAGAAGGTGTGGAATAGGCGACGGCGGTGGGGGTCGTGCCCTGTCACCCGGCTGAAGCAGAATCGACCATATGGAAAGACGCGAGCCGACCCAGGAGGACATAGCACGTCAGCGGAAGCATTCGATCGGGCTGCGCAGTACACAGATCAACCGGGCCGTGCTGACTCAGGGAGTCTACGTGTTTGACGCCACTGTGACGGACAAGGGCGACGATCTCAGCACAGTTGTCAGCATCATCCCTGAGAAGGCCTCGTTCGCCACGCCGTTCGCCATCTACCACGCCGAAAGCGCCATTGCGGCAGATGCTTTCGGTAAGGCGCTGGGCGCCCATCGAATCCCGGCCAACTTCAAACATGACAGCTTCGAATTTCCGCTACACCGCAAGGTCAGTACATCCTGCAACTTCTCGCTGAGTGGCAAGAAACTCACCATCACTATGCACGGAACACCCCGGCGCACTGTGATGCGCGGACTGAAACTGGACTCCAGAGTCGTCTACTTTCTGAGGCTCACTGAGACTCTCGGCATCGAGATCCGACATGGCGACCAGACCTGCTATTTCGGAACTATCGTCCAGGAGGGTAGCGGGATTAGCAGGCCCGCCCTGGCCGCGCATCGCGGCACGGTCAACGCCGGTATCCGCGAGAAATCGAAAGACTGGGAGAGAGTGAACCCCTTCTATGAAAGCGTGTTCGTGGGCGGCGACGATTCCGGCGACGACCACACCTATGTCGGATATGCAACCCGTGACCGCGAACAATTTCCTCGCGGCGCCACCCGATCCACGTGCATGCACTGCGCCGCCGCCACGTCACTGACTATCGAACATTGCACCCCGAAATGGCTCGCCGATCGCCTCGCGGTAACCCCGGTGACGGCAAAAATTCTTTGCGAACCGTGCAATAAGACATTCGGTGCCGAACTTGAGGATCCAATCGCTGAGCTTTACGACACCAAGATGCTCACCGACCCCGCTCACCGAATCCTGGTCTCGCGCTGGGCTGTGAAGACAGCGATTATGCTCTCGGCGGTATCGAACGTGTCAATCCGGCAAGAACTGTTTGACTTCGTAGAAGGCCGCGAGACCGACTCGTCGGTTTCGGTGTACTGGTGTGACAACGCCCGATCGCTGCTCGACAGCGGATATCACTACGTGGTGACTAAATTTCGGCCCGAGTTGGCCGCCGACTCATTCCTGTTCGCAATGAGTTTCGGCGCAACGTCCTTTGTCGTTGCGCGCACACCCACCGAACTCGGCACGCTGCCGCTCATCGACCGGTGGGCGCCTAGCTTCTTGCCCGGTCAGGCCAGTGGCGAGGACATCAAGATTCACGACTGGATCATGCGGAACAAGTTCGGTGTCGATCTGTACTACGGAGGCTATCGAGACCGGCCCGCCCAGAAGCGCTGAGGTGCTCCATCATGTGAACTCGTGGAGGCGAGCCTGCTGCACTTTCCTGGTCACACAAGAGCCCGTTTAGGCCAACATGATTGGTGTTGACATCCGTGATTAGTAGCAGTCGCGGAACATTTTGCGGCGCCAGAGTCGCCGGTCTTTCGGCGCTTTCGTGTCGAGCGCAACCTCGGTTTCCACTTGCCAGGTCAGCACTCCAACGATTGTTACTTCGTCTGGTTTACGTTGGGCGTATTGCTGTTTAATGTCGGCTAGTCTTCTGTCGCGGAAGCCGAGGTCGGAGTTGAAGTAGGGCAGCGCAATATCGCATTCCTCCATGCTAAAAGCCTCTATCTTGCGGAATTCTTCCCGGAATTCCAGATATCGGCGGAGGTCATCGATTCCGTCGAGGCCGTGCAGGACGAGCAGCCAGGCGTGAAGGTCGGCCACTGCGATTCGTGTGGTATCCGCTTGCCCTGTCACGCGTTTGAGCATCCGGGGGTCACCCAGGGAGCTGTTGTAGGCGTGCAGAACCACACCGAGACCCAATGCGTTGGTGCCGTGGTATTCGGTGTCGTCGTTCCCGACGAGCGGGACGCCGTTGTCCAAGGCGGTCAGCCGCAGATGGAGCTGCTCGTAGACCTTCTTGAGTTCTTCCTCGTAGGTGCTGGCTGCGCTGCTGCCGGGGTTGGGTGTCTCGTATGCCTTGGCCTCACCGAGCAGTTGGACGGTGTTGCCGATCAGGGCGATATCGACGTCGGTCGGATCTTCGCCAGGCTTGACCTTGATCTTGTGCCCGTGGGGAATCGGCCGGCATTCGTGGCCGATGGCTTCGGTAATGAGGGCATGCACGGCCCGTTCGTAGAGCTCGCCCTTGGTGAGCTTGCCGGCGACTTTCTTGGCCGGTGGGTTCTCGTCCTTGCGTCGTTTCAGGAGGGTTTCGACGGCGGCGAGCAGGGGACGCTCCAGCGCGAACAGGATCTGCCCCGCGGGGCAGGGCAGCAGGCCGTCGTCGTAGCGCACGAACGGCTTGGTCTCCATCTGGTAATCCTCAGCGGCCTGCTCAAACGAGAGGTATTTGAGGGAGCCCTCGCCCTGTGCCATCAGCTCGGCCAGCTCGATGCCGCTGTCGACGGGGTCGATCGGCGGGTCGCCGTCGCGATACCGGCAGACGGTCGCGAAGATCCGGTCGAGGCTTCCGTACGTGAATTCACGGAGCCTGGAGGCGAATTCGGGGTCGGCGTGGATCTCGCGCAGAATTTGAGTCGCGATTTTCCGGCACGCCCAGTGGTAGCGGATGGCCATGGAGCTGGTGCGCGCCATGAACAAGCGGCCGGGCATGGCGTCGACCGCGAGCGCCAGGTCGGGATCGTCGGTGTCGTCGGGACGGTACACGTCGGCCAGCCATTTGAGCGGCCACCAGTGGGCTGCGCGGGTGTAGTAGTCGTTGATCAGGGCCGGGTCGAGTGAGTCCCCGGTGGCGGTGACTGCCAGTACCCATCGGGCGCGGTTGAGGAACCCTGTTGTGGTGAGCGCACCGCGGATGCGGGGGTCGATGTCCAGGGGGATCGCGGCCCGAGGGGACAGGGCTTTGAGGAGTTGATCGCATTCGGGTGTCAGTGCGGCGAGGGCTTCGAGGAGTTCGCCGTGCTGGAGCGGCAGACCGGGCGGCATGGGTGGCGGCTGCTGGCCGCGTGCCCTGGCCGCCCACACCTTTTTCACGTATTCGATGAAACCTTCGTGGCGGCGGCGGATCTCGGGCGGTAGGAACGGCAAGATCGCGTCCATATTGCTCACGCCATCGTCGCTGTGGTTTTTTCCAATCATTTCCGCCCCTGCTGATGTGTGATGTGGCACGGCCCCGTCGAGTTCGTGCGATTCCCTCTTGATTTGAGGTTTGCACGCCGATATGTAGGTGTCCACTGAATTCGCAGCCGGTGTGGCGGGTTTACCCGATGAGATACCGCCTGGTGACGTGGTTAGGTCTCGGGAGACGCTCCGTCTCGGATACGGCATCACGACACGTACACAAAGCCGCTGAGCCCGGAGACAGCTCCTTTTGTTGGCCACGTTAGTAACACGGGTGGCCGGACGAGTCCCGGAACGGATTGAGAGAACACGACACTGTTCGTGCCGCCCCGCAAGTAGGTTGAGCGGCGTGCATATCGATCGTGTGGACGTCGAGCGGTTCCTGGGGTTTGAGAGGCTGAGTATCGAAGTCGACCCCCAGCTGCAGCTCATCGCAGGTCCGAACAACGCCGGCAAGTCCTCACTTCTCCGTGTGCTTGAGGCGTTCTTCGCGGACCCGTCAAGAGCGGATCTCCAGCGGCTGAAACCCTTACACGATTACTACATTCAGGGCGGCCCGCGCATGATGTCGAGCATTCAGGTGCAGTTCGCTGGTCTGACCCCGGAGGAAATGGAGGCCTTTTCCGACACGGTGGTGAGGAGGAGCGGAACCTTCTGGGTCAAGATCTCTTGCACTCGCGGCGGGACGATCAGCTACCACACGAGCCGCAATTCATCACGCGCCAGCGACATCTATCAACGGGTGCTAGAAACCTTCAGCTTCGTCAAGATCCCATCTGTCCGTGTGAGCGAAACAGACCGAGGCGAGAACGACCAGTCGTTGCTTCGTCTGCACGAGACCCTCGAAGGCGTCCTGGTCCGCTCGGGCGGTTCGCGGAAGACGCAGCTGCAGAAGGAATTCGAGAATGCGATCGCTCCGGTCGAAGAACTCGTACACAGAGTGCTGAGCGAGTCGATCGAGGCAGTCGCCTCCGAATTGCCGTTCCGAGAGCGCGATCTCGGCATCAAGCTGCCAGACTCCCGGCACGCACTGCGCGGAATGCTCAACGAAGCCGTCATCACGAGCAAGGGCGAGATCGAGATCTCCATCGCTGAGCGCGGCACGGGGTTCCAGTCCGCGATGGTGCTCGGCATCCTCAGGTACGTCGCCTCTCGGAGTAACCAGACGGCAGGCAAAGTCGTGTTCGTGATCGAGGAGCCCGAGGCGTTCCTCCATCCACAGACTCAGCGTGCGATGGCGAAAATCCTCCGGGACATCTCCAGCGACGCACAACTCCTCGTGACGACCCACAGCCCGGTCCTCGTGGACTCCTTCTCCGTCCGCCGCATCGTCCGACTGCCACTGAGCCCGTCCGGAACGAACTACCAGGCGAGGCGACAAGAACTGTCGGAAGCCGAAGAAGGGCGACTGTCGAGAGACTGCGACGCGACCAACAGCGAATTGGTATTCGCGAACGCAGTGATCCTCGTCGAGGGGCACGGTGACAAACTGCTCATCGACTACCTACTGGAGAGGATCACAGGCGGGGCGGGCGGGCACTACGCCATCGGCATCACCGTGATTGAAGCGTCGAGCATCGACAACATCCCGCGTCTGCTCCGGCTCGCACAGCTCTTCGGAGTGCGGGCCTACTGCATCACCGACAAGGACGGGATGCACAAAGCTGGCGACGGCAAGCGCAAGTTGCTGGGGATCCTGAAGGCGAAGGATTCTCAGCCGTCGCAAGGCGAGCTCTCACGGCTGTGCGTCCTGGCAGACAGGCACGTGTCCAACCGGACGGCGGCGCTAGAGCATCAGGAAGAGCTGAACGCCAAGCTGAGTGCCTGGGACGTGTTCGTGCTTGCATCTGATTTAGAGGGCCTTCTGCTCGACACCGTCGGGCAGAAGCGCCTTGCCGAGAAGCTCGGTCCAGGCGGTGTGAATCAGCTCGACAGCGCGACCGCGACACGTTTCGCAGAAGGTGTCCAGGGCAAGGAGGAAATGACTTCTTGGCTTGGTTCTAAGGGCTGGAACTCCACGAACAGAAAGACCGGCAAGGCGAAACCGCATCTGCCGTCGGCGCTACTCAGGGAACACTTGAGCAAACGCACATCCGCGCCCCGTGCCATCCGTCCGCTGGAAGAATGGCTCCGAGGCATTGTCTCGGAGCATGAGCGATCACCGCTCTGAGTCACCGCGGTATGTACTGCACCGCGGTGACTCAGAGGTTCGTGCCGACACGAGCGTCGTCGCGCTAGGGCTGCGGGGTGACGGTTAAGGGAGCCAACGAGTTTGTTGAGTGTGTCGGCCGAGATGTGCAGTGGAGCTGGGGTCTTTTGGATGTACCGCCACAACGGTAAACGTTTATCTGGGGACTGCCGGGGACTGACGCTATCTCCACGATGCGGTGCCGCGGGTGCGGCGCTGCCCGAGGACGGAGGGTCGGACAAGATCCACGTGGGTGGCACGACATCAGTTCAATGAATGCCGGCGGCTTGCCGCGCTTGACTCTGGTGCCACCGTGTTCGATTGGCCTGATCGACTTGACCAGTCTGATCGAAGTACTTCAACGCCTCATCGAAAAGAGCGATGCCCCGCTCGAACTCTCGCAGTGAGCAGAGAGCGACAGCAAGATTGTTCGCAGCATCCGCGCAACCCTTCGCATCCAGCAGTGAGTTGCTGATTTTTCGAGCTTCGGTCAATGCGGTAACTGCCTTCACGGCGATCCTGGCGTCACGAGCACTCTCCGATAACGCAATGTAGGCGGCACCGAGGTTGCGTAGAGCCGTCGCTAAACCTGAACGATCATCAAGCTTGCGGCACAGGACAACAGCTTTCAGGAGCTCCGTGACTCCCTCGCCTGGTCGACCGGCCAGGGTGAGAACCGCACCAAGGTTGGTTAGAGTGCCTGCTGCGGGGTATGGGTGCGTCTCAGGCGGGCACTGCTGCAAGTCTTTGCGATAGATTGCAATCGCCACGTCCAATTGACCTTGTTCCTGGAGCAGGTTGCCAATGTTGCTTCGTGCTCCGCTTGCTCGATCAAAGTCGCCGAGCGACTCGTACATCGCGACAGCTTCCTCGAGGACCTTTTGACATTCTTGGTACTTGCGTTGCATGCGAAGCGACGTGCCGAAGTTGCTCAGCGCACTCGCCGCGATGAGCTGAGGCGGAACGCGGGTCGCGATGGATGCTGTGGTAGCAGCGACGCTGTAGAAGTCGTCACGCCAGTGAGCCTGCCTTCTCAGTAGATCGCCAAGGACAACGCCGAACTCCAGGGAAATGCCCTGGTAGCCATCACGTTCGGCGATGGTGGTGATGATCGAAATTGCCGTTGCTCGTTCAGCTTCGAACCATTTTGCGGCGTGAGTGGGGGTTTCGAAAACCTTGCGAGTAGTCTCCGAAGCCACAGCGGTGAGCCATTCAAACGCCGCAACAATGCCAACGCCATAGCGTTCAACCACGTTCTTGAGCGCACGGTTCGCGTCTTCTGGATCTCGCGAGGCCATTTCGGTGGCGAAGATTCGCACGAGGTCATGCATGCTCCATCGATTCGCAACATGTTGCTGTACAAGATGCGAACGTACCAAGGCCATCAGCTGCGGACGAACGGCCGCCACATCCGCATCAACCAGCCAACGGGCAGCATCGATGCCGACATCCCCTCCAGGAACCTGCGACAACAATCTGAATAGTCGCTGCAAATTGTCTGGTAATCGCTTATACGACAATGCAAGTGCGGCTCGCACAGAAAGTTGATCATCGTAATGTAGTGAGTCCAAACGATGCTCTTCGGCTCGGAGTTCTGATTCAAATTCGCGTATCGGCCGCGATGGTTCATCGACAATTAATGAGGCAATGATCTGTAGCGCCAACGGTAGACGGTCGCACAGTTCCGCCAATCGCTCGCTGGCTTCGCCATCCGACTCGACGCGCGTATCGCCATCTATCTGGATCTCTTGCTTCAGGAGATCCACCGCGTCCCGGATCGGAAGTACATCGAGTTCGACGGAGAGGCGATTCCTCTTGTGTGGGAAGGTATCACGGGTAGTCACCACCGTCCGATGCTGCGGACTGGTGGGGATCAGCCCCTCGATCTGCGAGCGGTCACTGACATTGTCTAACCAGATCAGGACTGCTTGTCCGGCAGCTGCACGACCGTCGAGAACCTCGTGATACAACTTCGCACGTTCCGTCACCGATTCGGGTATCTGCTGGCCAGAAAGCCCCAACGCTTGAAGCAAAGGCCCGTACATCTCCGCAGGTTGAACGTGGTCCGCTGCCGCATCGTCGTATCCATGCATATCTGCGAAAAGAGCTTCATGGAAAGGGTTTTGATCGATAGAACTAAGTGCCACCTGCCGCACAAGTGCTGTTTTCCCAACGCCGGGCGCACCAACGACGACTGCGACCGAGGGTCCACCAAGAGTGGGCTCATCGAGGAGGAAACCTGACAGAGCCGCCAGCTGCTCCTGGCGGCCGACGAATGTTGCAGTGGCAGACTGCAGCGCCACAATCGGCAGAACTGACGTTGTGGCCTTCGGCGTCTGTGGCAGAAAGACATTCAGGCTGCCCACGCCGCCTATCGCAACTGCGCCGGCATCCGCGATATTGAGTTGCCCCACTCTACCGATGGCGGTGGAGTTGTTGTCCGCCTTGATCTCTATTTGAGCCCCGGGATTGCTCCGGGTTCCGCTATCTGCGCCGGTGCTCATCTTTTATCGGTCTTCGTCCGAGCACGAATGGCTCTCAACATCCTCCGGTTGGGAAGAGCCGCCTACATTGACTATCCCGTTCACATTCCATGCGGCGAACGAGTCTTTCGTCGCAGATATCGACACTCCGCTGTTAGTGATTGAGGTGTCACCGCTTTGCGCTGACGACACGGCGTTGTTCGAATTACCGCCGTCGACCCCTCTACTTGCCGTATCGGCTTGGTCAGACTCAACCGGCTTGGAGTGATGCCTTTCGATCCACAACTTCCAGGCACCGGAAGCCACCAAGGCAGCAGCGGAGCCTGCCGCTAACGCCCACCACCACAGCGATGGCTTATCTCCAGTCAGCTTGTTGATTGCGTACCCGCCAGCAAGAACCGCCAGTGCATCGATACTTAGTGGTACAAGGAACCGCCGGATGCGTGTCGATCTGGTCACTCTCGATGCCCCACTCTAGTTGTCGCTATCCAGAGGTCCTGGTGCGTTCCGGGCCTCACGATAAGTATGGCCACCACAACCGACAGCGCCGGTATTTAGGGAGATGCGGCATAAACGCGCGTTCGCATCTGCTGCAGCGCCGTGCGGGCCCCGTCACCTTGCCACGCGTTCCGAAATCAGCTCTCCCGCGTTCCAGAGCTTCGAATCTAGTGGGACGTCACCTGCATCAATGAGGTTTTCATCCGGTCCCCGAGGGCGGGGGACCTGTGTGAATAGGTGTCTAAAACTCTAGCGGGTCGGCGGGGATGCTTCGGACGTGGTTGGCAGTGAGTCGAGTGGCGTTGTCGGTGGTGCGCAGGGGACCGCCTGTTTTGCGGACCGCTAGGCTGCCCGAAGCTGTCTAACCACATTCCCGTGTCTACTGCTGGGGTCAAGGCACACAGCCAGCCCTCGGGGAGGGAAACGCAATGAAATCGCAATCGTCGCCCATGAAACATGGGAAGCTCGCTGCGGCAGGCAGATTCATTTCACGCTGCGACAGATCTTTGCATTCGCCAGAGCCGCTGGCCGTCTCATCCGGCTGGCTTTACGTTGCGTCAGCAATTTTCACCGGGCTAGCGGTGGTGGGCAAGGCGCCGCTCATCGGGGAAATCGTTCCCGTGCGCCTCGGCATCATTTACGTTTTCTGTGGCGTCAGCTGCCTGATGCCGTTGCTGTACAAGAAGTTTCTGAAGGTGTCGCACTTCTTGGTGGTCCCGATCCTGGCGGCGGTGTGGCTGACCGCAGTTGTCGTGCAATCCCGCCTTCTCAGCCACCTCCATAGCCAGGGGCGCGGCACCGATCAGGGCGACTGCATCACCGTGGGTGTAGGACGACTCCTTCATCGATCATGGCCGTACGACCGCGATCTAATGTGGAGTCACAACCCCATGAGCTGCGGTCCGGGATGGTTGGTGACTCATGCGCCTACGGTCTTCATCGGGTATCCGGCAACGATGGCCATGCTGTTCACCTGTGCCGTAGTGGTCGTGTATCTGGTACACGGATTTAAGAGTGCAGCCAACTTCGTTGTCTTGCTGGCAATTACCCCCGGATTCTGGCTGGCATATGCCAATGGAAACGACTTCGTCACATTCGGAGTTTGCGTCGCCGCGGTGTCAGCGCTTGCAACGGCCAACGGGCGCATGCAACGTTGGTTGGCCGCTGTCGGCGCTATCGCTCTCTCGCAGTTCCGCTTGCCCTTTGTACTGCTACCCGCGGCGATTCCACTCGATACGCCCCGCTTGCGTGAATATCGGAGTTTTACAAGACCACTTGCCGCTTTTGCGTGTCTTATGAGCATCGGCCTTTATGGGGTCTTCGCATGGTGGAGACCCGAGTTGATGTTGAGCGAGGGCCCATTTCACGTGCTGGAAAAATCAATGACCCTTGTCGGATTCCCCGGTGGCCGAATCGCGGTGATCGTCGCTTTCATGATCCTTACGGTCGTCATCGCGACCATTGCGCGCCGATTCCATGCGCGCTACTCCGCACTCGCGTACATCACGTTGACTCTCGTTCCGCTGTCGGTCGCTAGCTTGATCAACACGATCCAGACTCAGCGCAGTGTTATCGACGTCCTTGGGCACTGGGAAGGCGTGTCCTGGTTGACCGCTGTGGTCGCGGTTGCTGCCGGACTGGTGGGCTGTGGTCGTACGCCGGAACACACCGACCGAGACGAACACCTCGACGCCGTCAACTCCAGCTAGTGACTGTCATCGAGCCGTTAATGCCGTCGGCTGCCACTTCTACGACCTCGAGCGCCCACAGCTCAGAAGTGTTGCTGTCGCCGGTGGTTGCGCGCCAGTTGCGCGGCGGCATCACCCGTCTTGAGGGATAAACCTCTCAGGCCGAACGGTTTCGGTGGCCTCCCTGATGACGCAGATTGCGACGAGGCTTGCCGCACAGAACATCGCGCCAGCCAGCATGGGCATACGGGGGCCGCCGCCATCAATGGCGATTCCGCCGAACAGGGCGCCGACGGCGATTGCGCAGTTGAACACCAGGACGTAGAGAGATGTCGTTGCTTCGCCGCTCCGCTTGTCGCTGACCCGTAGCACGAGGGTTTGCAGCGCGACGGGCAATGCCGAATAGGCCGCTCCCCATACGGCCATCCCGAGCGCTATCACTAAAAGCGAATATGTGGGGATCATCATCAGCAGTACGCCGGCGGTCATTACCACGGTGAGCCCCGCCAGGACGGGCCGAATCGTGCGAAACCTGTTGAGCAGTGCGGCTGATGCGAAGTTTCCGGCGACGCCGGCGATGCCGTAGGACAGCAGGAGTGCTCCGATCAGCCCGTCATTGATCCCGCGTGCTCCGCTCAGAAACGGGGCGATGTAGGTATAGGCGCTGTAGTTGCCGATGACGACGCCGGCGGTGACGATCAGCGCTCTGCGAACGGACTTGGACTTCAACAATGGCACGAGGTCGGAGAAGGCAAAGGATCGTTGAGACGGGAGGGCTGGAAGCAGTAAACGTACGAGAACGAACGTGAGGGCGCACAGTGCCGACAGGAGCGCGAATGCCCAGCGCCATCCCAGGATGCTGCCCAGAAATGCGCTGCAGGGGACGCCGAGTACAAGCGCCAGGGAGATCCCGGAGAAGACGACCGCGGTGGCTCGCACTGCATCGCGATCGGCGACGAGGCGGATCGCCACGCCGGCGACGATGGCCCACATGAGTCCGTGGATCAGGCCGCAGGTGAACCGCGAGACCATGAACAGGGCGTAGTTGTGAGAGGCGGCGGACAGCGCATTGCCGACGGCGAACACTGCCAGGATCGTGAGAAGTAGTGTCCGGCGATCGATGCGGCCGGTGAGAACAGTGGTGGCGGGGGCCAGGAGCCCGGCGAGGACGCCGTACAGGGTGACGCTGAGCCCGGCCTGACCTTCGGAGACGTGCAGGTCGCCCGCGATGGAGGGCAGCAGCCCCATCGGTGTCATTTCCGTTGTGGTGACGGCGAATACCGCCACTCCTACTGTGGCGACCGCCATCCATTTGCGCGGCGTTGTCTTGGCTGTGGCCGCTGGTGTGTGATCGGCCGTCTGGGTAGGGGCGACCTGCGATAGGCCGCGAGGCCCGGCGGTCATGATGTGATCGCCAGGGCAGTGATGAACATGAGTGTTTTGGACGAAGACTGCCTCGCCGCTAGATAATGCACTGATCGCAGGATCGGGTACCTCCCGTACACGCAGTCATCCGAGTTAGCTTGCCCTCGTTGGGATGGGCCTGGCCTCGCGCGTGTAGGCGCATCCCACTGGCGGATCAATCCGATCGCCAGCGGCGACCTCCTCGGCGAGCTTATCCCCTCTGGCTTGTGCCTCGTCATGCTGCTGATCGAGCGAAAGCGAGCCGAGTCCCGCCCCGCATTCTCAGATCTGGGGTGACGCGTTCTGGCGCACTTGGCCGGACCCGCGTCGACCAACCGATCCCCGAGTGCGAAAAAGGTATGTCTAACAAGGTATTTGTAGTGGTGCGCTCTGGGCTTCCGCCTAGTTTGGGCACGATCGTGTGTCAGACCTGTCTCAAGTCGGTGTTTAGCGCACGTAACGATTGTGTTCTTTGATTCGATGTCTGATTGTGAAGATTCTCGTAGGTATTGCAGCATCAGCAGCGATTGCTGCTAGCGGTTTGGGTCTTGCGGCCTCCGCTAACGCAGCCCCTGCCCCGGCCATCCCGGCGCCGAGCTATCACTGGTGCCCTGGCGAGTTCTGGAACCCGTTCTGGGGCTTCAACTGGTTTGACCGCGAATGTCACGATGACAACTGGCGCGATAGCGGTTGGGATCGTAACGGTTTTGACCGTGACGGCCGAGACCGTGACGGCTGGGATCGAAACGGCTGGGGGCGCGACGGCCGTCAGCGGGATTGGCGGGACGGTGACCGTCATGATGACCGCGGTGACCACCGGGACGATCGCGGCAACCACCGAGACGATCGCGGTAATCACCGGGACGACGACTGGCGGCGTTAACACCGCACACCAACACGGCCGCACGGCGGTCCGGAAAATGCGATCGAGGCCCGGACCCGAGGACTGGGGAGCAGCGCAGGAGTCTATGGGGCCGCGGTGTCGACGACCCTCAGCCGAACGGGCAGGTTCCAGTGGGGCGTTCCGGAGCGGCGAAGGTGTCAAGGCGATGGCTGTGGTAAAAGTCCGCCAGCTGCTCGTTTCGCCGTGTCAACGACCGCTCAAGTTTGTCGAATTTGCGCTGTGCCGCAGGCGAACCGTCGAGCTGTGAGCGCGCCGTGTCGATGCGAATGTTGTTGTACAGCACGGGTTCTACCAGCAACCGGTCGGGCGTCACCCGCCATACCAACTGCAACAGTCGCGTATACAGCGCGAACTCGACGTTGTGGTGAGATTTGAGCTCGAATCCGATCATCTGGCGCAGCGCCGGATGCATGGCCTTAGCCGAGCACACTTGAATCATGCGGCCAGCAATGGGGCGAATCGCGAACCAGAGCGGCATCAGGGCTGGGCGTAGCGCGCCGGGGAGCAGCAGCGTCGGCAGCGGCAGTCGCATCAAACCGGTGAACTGTTCGCGGAGAAAGCCGTTGGACTGCGATTTGTTTTCCACCATGTCGTCGTAGTAGTCGACAAAGGTGGCATACGTCGCCGGGAGCTTGCCATTGGCGCTCGGCAATTCGAGGTCAATGAGCAGATGCCGCTGATACTGGTACGCGGCCTCCTTCTCCACGGGAGTCATCGCATAACCCGTGCAGTGCGGGAATGACTCCAGGATGGCGTTCATGGCGCTGGCCGCTATCCATATCCATAGCTCCGGATCTAATGCGCTGTAACGGACCCCCTCGTACTCGCCGACGCCGGTGCCCCGCACTGCGCGGTGCTGCTCCTTGAGCCACCGTGCGGTGTCGGCGCGCTGTTGTCGATTGCCGCTAATCAGGGTCAGAGCGCTCAGCCCGCTGCGGATGCCGCGGTCGGTGAAGTTCTGGCGGAATCGGCCCGTACGGTCGACGGACGCGGCTATCGGTATCACGGCCACCTCGTCGAACAGCACACCGCCGAAGACGCCGACCAGGGGACTGCCGAGGTGCTTGCGGAATTCGGCCATGACGCGGGGGCGAACCCCGTCCGCGCGCAGGAGGGCCAGCCCGTCTTCCTGGAGGTGTGGATCCGAATCGCGGGCGGAATCGGTGTCGTGCGGCAGTACCTGCGTCATTGCAGCCTCCGTGGATGTTAGTAACTGAGGTAAACCGTAACATCACAACATCGGGTTGGGAAGTACCTGCGCGTGAGAGACTGAGCTGTGTCTGTAGATCCGGACCCGACCGGCGAGCGCATCCTGGAGGCCGCGCTGCAGACCCTGCTCAGCTTCGGTATCCGCCGTGCGACAGTCGACGAGATCGCAAGGCGCGCGGGCGTATCGCATATGACGGTGTACCGTCGCTGGCCCAACAAGACCGAGCTCGTGCTCGCGGTCCTCATGCGGGAGGCGCAGACGATGTTCTCCGCCATAGATCGCGAAATCGCCGCGTTGGACAGCCCCGAAGACAAGCTCGTGGCGGGCTTCACCGGGATCTATTGGTATGTGCACACACATCCGCTGATGCATCGAGCGGTGGAGACCGATCCGGAGTCGGTGCTGCCGGTGCTGACAAGTGGGGCGGGCCCAGCCCTGGATATGGCGACGACATACCTGGCCGGCCATGTGAGCCGAAGTGCCGGTGATCTCGTCGATGACTCCTACGGTGTCGCGGAAGTATTTGTGCGCCTGACGCATTCGCTCATACTCGCGCCCAGCGCCCGGCGGGAGCTTGCCACCAGGGAAGACACCGAGCGGTACGCCCGTCAGTACATCCTGCCTATCGCACGGGCGTTGGTGCCGGAGCCGAGCAAGGCAGTCCGGTAGCGACTGGCGATATCCGCCGCGAGTGAATGACGGCATGTGCCAACATGTCGGCTGTGACCGATAGCGCGCGCCACGCGCTGGAGCTTGCCTTGGCTGGAACTGAGAGACCCACGATGCGTGCTTTCGGCCGGTGGGCAGCGGGGCCGACTAGTCTTTGTGCATTGACCACGCGGTTGATACACGGGGAATACGGCGACCACACTCATTGGGGGTAGCGGATGGATATCGGAGCGGGCTCATCGGCGGCCGAGGACTCGTCTGACGCTGCGGACACCGCGCCGCTGCCGGTCCTCAACGCACTTCCCGGGATGACCTCCGACTCCGGGCCGTTCGCGCCGACGGAGCAGGACTTCGATCTGCCTCCGTTCATCGAGCAGCCGGTATCGACGGACTCGTATGCGGGCGGCCTCGGTACGTCGCCGTCCGCGCCGTATATGCAGTGGCCGAGCCACGAGCTCTTCGGTGACACCACGCCTACCGCATCTGGGCAGGCCTCACAACCCGTGAAGTCTTCGAGCCCGGTCGATTTCTCATCGTGGGAAGAGAAGCCCGAAAGAAGCAAGCGGCCGTTGATGATTGGCGGCGCGGTGCTCGCGGCCGTGGTGGTTGTCGGAGGTATCGTCGCTATATTCATGGGCCGAGGCACCGACGACGTCGCCGGGGACGCCACCGCTGCCCCGTCGACGCCGGTATCCAGCCGGAATTCCGGTGCGGAGAGTCGTTTGATCTCGATGCTCCCGGCGGGATATTCGGCGTCGGCGTGCAAGGCCGTCGAACCCGCCAATGAGGCAGTGGCACAAATCAAGTGCGGCCCTAGTGATGATCCGGACGGGCCAACCGAGGCCAGCTATTCATTGGTGCGCGACAAGTCCGCGCTTGCGTCCGGACTGAGCCGCCTGATGAAGCGCAGCGCTGTGGTGGTGTGCCCGGGAAAGATCCAGTCGCCGGGGGCGTGGCATCGCAACACGGCACCGGATCAGGTGAGCGGCACGGTGTTCTGTGGCTCGGCGCAAGGGCGTCCCATGGTCGGCTGGACCGATGAGGAGCGGCTTCTGCTCAGCGAGACGCGTTCGGGTGCAACCGGCCCGACGCTCGACCAGCTGTTCTCTTGGTGGTCTTTGCACTCATAACAAAAACCGCCGGCCGCATGATGCGGCCGGCGGTCGTTGACGAGCTGCTGAACTATCCCTCGGTGGGTGTGCCCTGGCTGCCTGCCGAGCGCTGTCCGTGTGGGGCGCTGTCGGACGCCGGAACGGCGGGAATCGCGGGCACGCCGGCCGCAGGCGGGTTGGCGATCTGCGGAGCGCCCTCGGCCCCGGGAGCTGCGGGTGCCGCAGGCGCCGGGGTGGCAGTGGCGTTCAGCGGCGTGCCTTCGGCGGCAGGTGCCGGGGCGCCGGGTGCCGGGGTGGCGGTGGCGCTCAGGGGGGTGCCCTCAGCACCGGGAGCCGGGGTAGCAGGTGTCGGAGCCGGCGTCGCGGTCACCGGTGCCACCGTCGGGGTGGGAGTCGCAGCGGGCTGCTGCCCGTCCACCGGAGTGCCCTGGCTTCCGGCGGGCAGCGGGGTGCCCTGGCTTCCGGCCGGAACGGCGGCAGGCGCCGGCGTGGCTGTGGTGCTGGTGGCCGGTGCGGGGGCGGTGCCATGTGACTGGCTCGAACCACCCGAACGCGGTGCCGCGGCGGGAGCAGCCTTCCAGGTGAGCAGATCCTCGTCACTGGAGGTGTAGGTCACCGTTTCAGGGGCGGCACCGGTCACATCGAAATAGATCTTGCCGGTGGTCTTTTCACCCTGCGACAGAGTCCCCGGGTTCACGCCCTGGTCGGTGGCCACCCCGTAGAGCACGCGGTAGGTCTCCCCGTCCTTGGCCTTCGCGTTGAAGTTGGCGACAATCGGGATAACGCTGCCCTCGATCGCCTCGTCGGTGGCGGTGGCTTCCCACAGAGTGCCCTTGGCCTGGTACGGCAGCTGGTCCGAGCTGACCTTGAGGTCGCTGATGGTCCATGCCTGTACGACATCGCCGTTGGTCAGGCGACCCTGCTGGCCCAGCGCGGTATCGGCTCCGGCGGTCGGCATCAGGGCTAGTCCGGTGGCCGCTACGGCGGCCGCCGCCGCGGCAATAATGGGCAGATTGATCTTCACGATGGTGCTCTCCTTGACGTCCAATGTGCTCCCCCCAGCGGGGACGGTCTGTGGGTAAAACTAACAGGTCTGGGTGCACCATCGTCGCCCGAAGTATGGGATTGCCATACGGTTAAGAACATGACGGTTGATACCACCGGTCACCAGGGGGCCGCGCCGGAGCCAGACGACTGGCCGCCCGACGCGCGCATGTTCACGATCCGTGCGGCAGCGGACGATGCCGCACCTGGCCTGGCCGCCGAACTACCCATTACCGCAACAGAACTCGGCATGCTGGACGGGGATGTCAACCACCCGGTGCAGTTCTGCAGCGTGCTGCTGGAACCGCCCGTCAAGCACCGCTTCGACGTATCAAATGCTGCCAGGTACGAGATGGAGTATTGCGACCGGGACGACGATGGCGAGTTCTTCATGGTGCATGTGGCGCTGCTGGGCCCCCGACGCCCCGAAGACGCCCTGACACCCGGAGCCCGCGGGGTGCTTGTCGATATCGCGTATGTCGTCGATCTGTCGCTGGAAGAAGACGGCGTGCTCAATCCCGCCAAGGTCGACTGGGCGGGAGGGGTACTCGTCGATGTCGCTGGAGAGGCACCCGCCGACCAACCGGCCGACGCTGCCGAGGGACAGGCAGATAAGCAGCCGGCTCCCGTGCCCGCGACCGGTCCGGTAGCGGCATCGGCCGAGCCGGGGAGCCCGGGGAGCTCGGAGTGGATCCGCGAGCAGCTCGACGTGCGTATCGCGGTGCTGAGCCGCCTCGCGGGGGAGGTGGCCATCTCCGAGGTGCCGGTGCCGACCGAGCTGGCCAAGGGCGAGCGTCACTCCAACACCGCGCCGCAGTATGTGCTTGATGGCGCCCAGTTCTGGTACCACACGCGTGATCCGAAGAAGGGTTTCCTCTGGAAGACCACGAACAACCCGAACGAGCTCATCTATTGGTGCATCGACGATGTCGCCAGGGGACTGGCGTGGCGGTGGACGCAGCAGGCGGCCACATACAAGACGATGCCTCCGGCCACGGCACAACGCACGCTGTGGGCGCCGTACTGGCAGCTGCTCATGAACGCACTCGACACCAAATGGGGTGCCATCACAGGCCGCAACATCCGCGGCCTGCTGTGAGCGGTTACCAGCGGTAGTCGAGAAACTTCCCGTCGAAGGTGAGCACTACCCGGTCGCCATCGGGATCCGGACGACGTGCGATATCGACCTTGAAGTTGATGGCGCTCATGATGCCGTCGCCGAACTCCTCATGGATGGCCTCCTTGATCGCCGGGCCGTAGACGCTCAACGCCTCGTAGAGCCGGTAGATCGTCGGGTCGGAGGGCGCCACGCCGTCCAGCGTGCCGCGGTACGGCTGAGCGCGCAGTGCCGTGATGACCTGCGGCCCCAGCTCCAGAAGCTCGGCCACCTTGGTGGCCTTGGCCTCGGGGACCGGATGTTGGCCCAATAGTGCGGCGATCGTCCAAATCAGCGGTGAATCAATCGCTTCCGCGATCTGCTGCCATGTCAGGTTCTTCTCGACGCGGCGGGCGGTGATCAGTTCTGCGGCTTCGTCCTTGGTCATGACGTCAGACAAACAGACGCCGGGTGGGGACGCAAACTAGTGCTGCCACATGCCTTTCTGCGCATCGCGTTCGTAGTAGTTCATCGAGTGCTCCCCGTTCGCCGTCCAGAGCGCTGCGATGATCACGATCAGCGGAACGATGAACACCATTGATTCTGTCCACATGATGGCCTCCTTGGTACATCGATCGGTCTACCTTCGATTCCAGCATGTAGACCGATCGGTGTATAGGAAATGTGGCAGATGCCACAAAGCGGTTGGACCAGGCGGGGTTGGATTACTCCGCGTCCAAGGCGCCTGCGGCAATTGCGGCGGTGTTGATCCTGGTCAGCACCTCATGCAGGTGTTCGAGTTCGCGGAGGTTGACACCCAGGCGCTCCACCACGGCGCCCGGAACCTTGAGCGCCTTCCGACGCAGCGCGGCGCCATCCTTGGTCAGGGTGACGTTCGTGGTGCGCTCGTCGACGGCGCTGCGCGGACGGGTAATGAGCCCCAACGTTTCGAGTCGCTTAAGCATGGGGGAGATGGTGGCCGAATCTGTCTGCAGCAGGGCGGCTATCTCCTTGACGGACGGGGCTTCTCGGGCCGGTTCTTGGCCCTCCTTGGCGTGATCCCAGAGCGCGAGCATCACCAGATACTGGGGGTGTGTCAGGCCCAGCGGTGCGAGCAGCGGTCGGTATATCGCGAGCACTGCGCGGTTGGTGACGGCCAGCGCGAAGCACACTTGCCGTTCCAGGGCTAGGGGGTCTACATCCGGCGAGACTGCGGTCATTCGCACCATCCTAGCTGTTAGTTAGTGCACTAACTATTAGTCTACAATCTAGTTATGGCCGCCGACCGTCCGAATCTTCTCCAGTACATCGCCTACTGCTACGGGCGACGTCTGCCTGACTCGATGAAAAACTGGGTTGCCTATGACCTGGCGGGCAAGGGTGCCGTGCGGCGGCACATCTTCCGATGTGCGATTCCGCCGCTGTTCATCCTCGCGCCGTTTTGGCTGCTACCCGCCTCGCTCTACGTGCATCTTGAAATGACGGTGCCCATCTACGCCTGGGTGCTGATCATGGCGCATGCCCTCAACAAGGTGTGGCGCCGACACCGGCTGGTTCAGCACGATCTGGATCCGGGTCTGGTCGATGTGCTCAAGCGTCAGAAAGACGCGCATATCCACGAGGACTATGCGCGGCGTTTCGGGCCGCGTTCCGGTGACGGATACTCCAGCAGCGGCCCCATCTAAAGGCGCCGCGGGGAACTAGTACTACGCCCCGCGGTGATGCTGCGGGGTAAGGGGTAGGGGACCGTCTAGGTCAGTCCCAGTCGCCGTGCTTCCAGTGGCCCTTGCCCCAGCCGTTGCCGTGTCCACCACGCCAGCCGCGATCCCAACCACGGTCCCAGCCACCGTCAGCACACACGGTGACCCGCGGGTAGGTGTCTACGGAACCGCAAATGTCAGGATCGGCCTTTGCTGGGGCTGCAGAGGCGATACCTCCAACGAACAAACCACTAGCAACGACTCCAATTGCCAAGGCTGAGGGCAGGATTCGTTTCATGTCTCACAGCGTACTCCCAGAGAAAACTAGTTCGCAAGGGTAAGGAAGATGAGGACGACGTTGAGCGCCGAGATGAGCGCGGCGATGATCCAGCCGAGCGCCGTCGTGATGCGGTGGTTCACATCGGCGCCCATCAGCCGACGGTCGCTGGTCAGCCGGATCAAGGGGATGAGTGCAAAGGGGATGCCGAAGGACAGCACCACCTGGGATACCACCAGCGCACGGGTGGGGTCGATACCCGTCGCGAGGATTGCCAAGGCGGGCAGCAGTGTCACGAGCCGCCGCGTCACGATGGGGATTGACCGGCGCAAGAGACCCTGCATGATCATTGCTCCCGCATAGGCGCCCACCGAGGATGACGCCAGCCCCGATGCCAGTAGGCCAATCGCGAAGAGCAAGGCCACCGTTGGGCCGAGGCTGTCGCGAACCGCGGCATGCGCGCCCTCGATGGTGTCGACTCCGTCGCGGCCCTGCAGATTTGTCGCGGCGACCAGCAGCATCGCCATGTTGACGGCCCCGGCGAACACCATCGCGAGGCTCACGTCCCAGCGGGTAATGCGCAGCAGCCTGCGGCGCGGCTCGCCGGCCGCAGGGTGTCCATGACGGTCTCGGGCCAGGCCAGAGTGCAGATACACCGCGTGTGGCATGACCGTTGCGCCCAGCATGGCTGTGGCCAACAGCAGGCTCTCGGCGCCCTGGAAGCGGGGGATGAGACCCGCGGCGGTCTCGGCGAGCGGCGGCGGTTGCACCACCACACTGGCGAGGAACCCGACCGCGATGATCGCCAGTAGCGCCGAGATCACGTACTCGAAGGTCCGCTGCCCGCGCCGATCCTGTACGGCTAGCAGCACCATCGAGACCACGCCGGTGATAACACCGCCAATCAGCAGCGGCAGATCGAACAGGAGATAGAGCGCGATTGCCCCGCCGACAACTTCGGCCAGATCCGTTGCCATGGCGACCAATTCGGCCTGTATCCAATAGGCGATCCGAGTGCGGCGCGACATGCGGTCACCGACCGCCTCGGGTAGTGACTGCCCGGTGACGAGGCCGAGCTTCGCCGAGAGGTACTGCACCAATCCCGCCATCGCATTGGCGGTGACGATCACCCACACCAGTAGGAAGCCGAACTTCGCGCCTGCGCTGACGTTCGACGCGACGTTTCCGGGATCGACATAGGCGATGGATGCGACGAATGCGGGCCCCAGTAGATATAGCCCGCGCGACGAGCTCGTCTGCTTGGGCCGCTCCAGCATCACGTCTCCTTGTTTCAGTTACCCGAATAGAAAAGTTAGAGTACCCGAAACTTTGCGCCGCGGCGAGTCCGAGCCCAGCGTGGGAATTCGTCGCGAAATTCGCGTGAGCCCCGCGCTCGGTGATTAGTTGGTGCTGGCCTTTTCTGCCTGCCGCTTCTTGACGCTGGCTTCCAGCGCGGCCAATAGATCCGAGACATCGGTGGCGTCGAGTTCGGTGGGCGCATCCTCCTTGGTGAACGCCTCGCCACCTTCGAGTTTGGCCTCCACCATCTCCAGCAGCTGCGACTGATAGGTGTCGTTGTATCGGCTCGGGTCGAAATCGTCGGCCATCGACTCCACCACCTGCCCGGCCATCGACAGTTCGGCCGGTTTGATGGTGACTTCGTTGTCCAACACCGGGAAGTCGGGCTCGCGAATCTCGTCCGGCCACAGCAGGGTGTGGATGATCATCACCTGACGTTTACCAAAGTCCTTGACCCGCAATGCCGCCAGCCGAGTCTTGTTACGCAGCGCGAAATGCACGATCGCTACCCGTTCGGTCTGCGCCAGCGTCTGTGCCAGCAGCACATAGGATTTCGATGACTTGCTGTCGGGCTCCAGGTAATAGCTCTTGTCGTACATCAGCGGATCCAGCTCGGCCAGGGGCACGAACTCCAGCACCTCGATCTCGCGGCTCGACTCGGCGGGCAGGCTCGCCATATCCTCGTCGGTGATGATGACCGTGCGGCCGTCCTCGGCCTCGTAGGCCTTGTTGATATCCCGGAACTCGACGACCTCGCCGCATTCTTCGCAGGTGCGTTTGTAGCGGATCCGACCGTTGTCCTTGTTGTGGACCTGATGGAACTTGAGGTCATGGTCCTCGGTCGCGCTGTATACCTTGACAGGGACGTTCACCAGCCCGAAGGCGAGGGAGCCCTTCCAGATGGAACGCATACCCCAAGTATGGCCCACCAGGCCCGATTCTCTTCGCGCAAGCGGCTCATCGGCGCCAGATTCGGGCCCCTCTGTGCGTCTCACCAATGCGGAAAAGGTGCTGTACCCGGAAACCGGGACCACTGCGGCCGTTACCAAGGCGGATGTCTTCGGCTACTACACCGCGATCGCATCGTTCATGCTGCCGCATGTCGCCGGGCGTCCGGTCACCCGCAAACGGTGGCCCAATGGGGTTGACCAGCCGTCATTCTTCGAGAAGGACCTGGCTTCATCGGCGCCCGATTGGCTGCCGCGGCGGCGCATCGAGCACAAGTCCCGGTACGTCGCCTATCCGTTGATCGATACCTCGGTTGCGCTGGCGTGGATCGCTCAGCAGGCGGCACTGGAGGTGCACGTGCCGCAGTGGCGTTTCGTCGGCGAAAATCCTGGTCCTGCTTCTCGATTGGTCTTCGATCTGGACCCCGGCGAGGGAGTGAGCATGCCGCAGCTGGCGAAAGTCGCCCGTGCGGTGCGTGATGTGCTCGACGATATCGGCCTGACGACCTACCCGTTGACCAGTGGGAGCAAGGGCATTCACCTGTATGTGCCGCTGGCGCAACCGGTCAGCTCATCCGGTGCGGTGGCTGTCGCGAAGAAGGTCGCGGTTCAGCTGGAACAGGAGATGCCGGACCTGGTGACCGCGACCATGACACGTCAACTGCGTGCGGGCAAGGTTTTCGTGGACTGGAGTCAGAACAGCGGTTCCAAAACGACGGTGGCCCCGTACTCGCTGCGTGGCCGCGAGACGCCGACCGTTGCCGCGCCGCGCACCTGGGAGGAGTTGGACGATCCGGATCTGCGCCAGTTGCGGTTCGACGAGGTGCTGGCACGTGCCGAGCGCGACGGTGACTTGTTGGCCGGGCTCGACGACGTCGAGATCATCGAGGACAGGCTGTCCGCCTACCGCAGCATGCGCGACCCCGCGCGCACCCCCGAGCCCATTCCTGCCTTCAAACCCGAAGCAAGTCAGAATAATTCGTTTGTCATTCAGGAGCATCACGCCACGGCGCTGCACTACGATTTCCGGTTGGAGCGCGACGGTGTGCTGGTCTCGTGGGCCGTTCCCAAGAATCTGCCCATGGAACCGTCGGTCAATCATCTGGCGGTGCATACCGAGGACCACCCGCTGGAATACGGCACCTTCGAGGGCGTCATTCCGAAGGGGGAGTACGGGGCCGGCGAAGTGACCATTTGGGACTCGGGCACCTACGACACTGAGAAGTTCATCGATCCCCGCGACGACGCAGGCGCCGACGGCATGTCCAAGGGGGAGGTCATCGTCACCCTGCACGGTAAGCGAATCTCTGGGCGGTACGCACTGATCCGAACCAACGGCAAGCAATGGCTGGCCCACCGGATGAAGGATCAGCGATCACCGACCACGATGCCGGTGGGCCTCGCGCCCATGCTGCCGAGCACCGGATCCGTCGCGGGCCTGGCTGCCGATGAGTGGGCCTTCGAGGGCAAGTGGGACGGCTACCGGCTCATCCTCGAATGTGACCACGGGCAGCTGCGGGCACTCGCGCGCAGCGGGCGTGATGTCACCGCGGAGTTCCCGGCATTGCAGCGGCTAGCCCTCGAATTGGCCGAACACCGTGTGGTTCTGGATGGGGAGGTTGTTGTGCTGGACCCGAAAGGGCTGCCAAGCTTCTCGCTGCTGCAGCACCGGACGTCGGGCACGCAGACGGAGTTCTGGGCCTTCGATTTGCTGTATCTGGACGGAAAATCCTTGCTGCGCACCAAGTATCATGACCGGCGTCGACTGCTCGACGTGTTGGGTGCCGGTACCGAGTCGATGACCGTTCCGGAGAAACTGAACGGCGACGGCAGCGGGGCACTTGCGCATTCACACGCCCAGGGATGGGAGGGCGTTGTCGCGAAGAGGCTGGATTCCACCTACGCTCCTGGCCGCACCCAGTCGTGGATCAAGGCGAAGAACTGGAGCAGCCAGGAGATCGTCATCGGTGGCTGGCGCACGGGGCAAGGCGGACGCAGCAGCGGGATCGGAGCCCTGCTCATGGGGATACCGGACGAGAGCGGACTGCGTTATGCAGGCCGGGTGGGCACCGGGTTCACCGAGAAGGAACTGGCTTCTCTCAAGGAGCGGTTAGAACCGTTGCACCGCGATGAATCGCCTTTCAGCGCATCGCTTTCCGCGGTCGAGGCCAAGAACGTGCAGTTCGTCGAGCCGGTCCTGGTGGCCGAGGTCCGCTACGGGGACCGCACGCCGGGAGGGATTCTGAAGCATTCCAGCTGGCGTGGCCTGCGTACCGACAAATCAGTTGGCGACGTCGAGCTCGATCTCGGCTAGCGGATACGGCGGTGCGCCGACTCCTGCCACCGAGAAGTGGCCCCACGGGGTCTGCTCGGTGATCCGTCCCTGGGCGCTGGTCGCACCGATGGCGATGACCACCTGCGTCCCGCCCCTGAGCTCGCCACCCTCGGGCTTGGCATAAATCGTTCCCTGCCAATGGAACTTGCCGTCCAGTGGGTTGAAGAAACTCATCAGCCGGACCCGGGACTCCACGGTGAACTCCCCGGCGGTGATCGTTGCGGTGCCGTCGAAGACCTCGTCGTCTTCCATCAGGCGACGAACTTCGCTTTGCGCCACAGCCAGCGTGAAGTTCCGCCCATCAGCCCGATATCAGTGAGGAACTTGTACAGCGGTGCGAAGCCGAGCTGTTGTGTCGCGCGGAAGCTCTCGTTGCGGAACGCGATCTTCTGGGTTTGATATCCGGGTAACCCGACATTGCGGTACATCCTCGGATTCGTGAACAGGTACATGAAGATGGGGCCGCCGAAGCCGTTGACATGCCGGACGATGAAGCGCGCGTACCGCGGCAGTTTGTCAATACGCTGGCGTAGGCCGTCGCGGGCGAACTGGATGTGCCGAGCTTCCTCGGTGACGTGAATTCGCATGAGCCGCGCGACCATTGGTTGCAGTTCTGGATCGTCCATCATCTCGCGCTGGATGGCGTCGAAGATCTCCTCGCCGATCAGCGCGGCCACCCACAGCATGGGACCCTTGAGGACCAGCGGCAGGGCGTTGGCCAGCCACCGCTGGTAGAGCGGCAGTCGGTAGGGCTCAATCCCGGCTTGCGATATCGCCTTGCCGAACATCGTCATGTGCCGGGTCTCGTCACCGATCTCGGTCAGCGAGTAAAAAGTCTCGTTGCTGCTCGGGTTGGCATGCATGAGAGCGCGCAGCAGGCTCTGATTGAGAATGTTCTCGAACCAGATGCCGACAGACAGGACGTTGGCCATCTCGTGCTTAGACAGCTCAATCTGTTCGGCGCGAGACATGTTGTTCCAGATGTCGGTGCCGTAGAGCGAAATTGCCTTCGGGGGAAGGAAGTATTTGTCGGGATCTAACGGTGCGTCCCAGTCCAGGTCGACCATTGGCTGGTAAGACCGGCGTACCGAGCCTTTGAGCAACCGGTCGGAGTATTCCTCCCGGTTTGGGGTCCGAGCTGACCCGTTATTAAGGGTGGCAGTCACCGTCGACCGTCCTTTCCGTTAAGATGTCAAACGTAAACGTTGCAGGTTGAGGCGTCAAGTGAGACGCGAAGTACCACGTAAATGGCGTGGCGCATGAAGGAAGGCACCGATGAAAGTGAGCCGATCGAGCCATCGCGGCCGTACCCGCGACCACGGCGAGATTCGCCGCCGCATCCTCGATGCCGCTGAAGAATGCTTGCTGGAACATGGGTACGAAGCCCGTTTGCATGCACTGATCGCCAAGAAGGCCGGTCTGTCGAGGCCCACCGTCTATAAGCATGTGGGGGACCAGGCCGCGATCATCGAGGCACTATTCCACCGCGAGTTTCTTCGGTTTGGGGAAATACTGGAGCCCGTCTTCGCGACCGCCAAGAGTCCTCGTACCGGGTTCATCGACGCCATCGTGCGCATCGTCCAGCATGGTCGCCACCACCCGTTGCTGCAGAAGGGCCTGAAGGAGAACCCCGAGCAGGTGTTGCCGTACCTGACGGTGAAGGCCCGCCCGTTCATCGACCAGACCGCCGTGTTGCTGGCTCCGTACTTCCGCAAGCTACTCACCGAGGAACAGCTCGCCGTCATCAACGTCAAGGCCGCCGCCGAATGGAGCTTCCGGATCGCGGCCTCGCTGCTGGTGACCCCCGGTGTCGTGGAGACGCAGAGCGACGAGCAGTTGGGCGCTTTCATCGGCGATCTGCTCACCGTCTCAGTCATTACCGATCAGGAGATCTCACCGGTGTTGGCCTCCAAGTCGGCTGCTTCCTAGGTCTGAATGCGACGGATTCGCGTCATCGGGATCGGCGCAGGCCATCCCGAGTACCTGACCGTGCAGGCAATCGCGGCGCTCAATGAGGTCGACGTCTTCTTTGTCGCCGACAAGGGCGACACCAAGGGCGATCTGGTCGAACTGCGCCGCCACATCTGTGAACGGTACGTCGCCGACCCTGACTATCGTTTCGTTGAGCTGGCCGATCCGGTGCGCGGTAGGGGCGAGTACCGCGGTGTGGTGCGGCAGTGGCACACCGAGCGGGCTGTCTTGTGGGGCAAGGCAATTGCTTCTGAACTGGCCGAAGGTGGTACCGGAGCGTTTCTCGCGTGGGGTGATCCGTCCCTCTACGACAGCACGCTGAGGATTCTCGACGCGATCCTGGCTGACGATCCGAACGCATTCGAATACGACGTGCTGCCGGGTATCACGGCGATTTCCGCGCTGACCGCCCGGCACAGGATTGTGCTGAACGGCATCGGAGAACCGGTGCTCATCACGACGGGGCGGCGGCTGCTGGACGAATGGCCCCGCGCAGGAACCGTGGTGGTGATGCTCGACGGAGATTGTGCGTTCCGGCAGCTGGATCCGTCCACGCAGATCTGGTGGGGCGCCTACCTGGGCACCGAGCACGAACTGCTGGTATCTGGGACGGTCGGGAAGGTGGGCGCCCGGATCGCCGAAGTTCGTGCCGCGGCTCGGGCCGAACACGGCTGGATCATGGACACCTACCTGCTGCGGAGTGTCGGCGAGTAGGGGCAGACTGACCCCATGCCCGAACTACCGGAGGTCGAGGCGCTCGCCGATCACCTGCGTCGCCGCGCCACCGGGGCCACTATCGGCCGCATCGACGTCTCGGCGTTCTCGGTACTCAAGACATTCGATCCGCCGATCACCGCCCTGTATGGCCTGACGGTGACGGGTGCGACGCGCTGGGGCAAGTACCTGGGCCTGCAGGCCGGAAACCTGTACCTCATCACGCATCTGTCGCGGGCCGGCTGGCTGCGCTGGTCCGACAAGCTGGCTGCGGCGCCGCTGAAACCGGGTAAGGGTCCGATAGCGCTACGGGTACACCTCGGAACACCAGGTGATGCAGCGGGATTCGATCTCACCGAAGCCGGTACCCAGAAGCGGCTGGCGGTATGGATTGTTGACGACCCGTCCGAGGTTCCGCAGATCGCCTCATTGGGGCCCGACGCCCTCTCGCTGACCGCCGACGGATTGGCCGACATCCTGTCCGGTACCAGCGCGCGCCTGAAGAATGTGATCACCGACCAACGGGTGATCGCCGGGATCGGAAACGCCTACAGCGACGAGATCCTGCACGTGGCTAAGCTGTCCCCTTTCGCTAGCGGAAAGGCGCTCACGGAGGGCCAACTGACGGCGTTGTATGAGGCGATGCAGTCGGTCCTGGCCGACGCGGTGCAGCGCAGTGTGGGGCAACAGGCGGCGACTCTCAAGGGGGAGAAGCGATCTGGTTTGCGGGTGCATGCCCGAACAGGGATGCCCTGCCCGGTATGCGGTGACGTGGTGCGCGAGGTGTCGTTCGCCGACAAATCGTTCCAGTACTGCCCGACGTGTCAGACCGGCGGCAAAGTGCTGGCCGACCGTCGTCTCTCGCGGCTCCTCAAATAAGGTGACCACGTGACGCGACAGAAGATACTCATCACCGGGGCGAGTTCCGGCCTGGGCGCCGAGATGGCCCGTCAGTTCGCCGCGAAGGGACGCGATCTGGCCCTGTGCGCCCGCCGCGCCGAGGCACTGGAAGAACTCAAGGCGGAGCTGCTGGCGGCCAACCCGGGAATCAAGGTCGCCGTGCGGACGCTGGACGTCACCGACCACGACGCTGTGCCGGTGGTCTTCGGCGAGCTGCGCGATGAGCTCGGTGGCCTGGACCGCGTGGTGGTGAACGCCGGTATCGCCAAGGGCTGGCATCTGGGAGGTGGCAAGTCATGGGCCAATATCCAGACCATCGAAACCAATCTCATTGGTGCACTGGTGCAGATCGAGGCGGCGCTGGCACTGTTCAAGGAACAGAATGCAGGGCACCTTGTTCTCATCTCATCGGTGACGGCCGCCAAGGGGCTGCCCGGTACCAAGGCCGCCTACGCGGCCAGCAAGGCTGGACTTTCCTCGTTGGGGGAGTCGCTGCGCGCCGAATATGCCACCGGCCCAATCAAAGTAAGCACCATCGAGCCCGGTTACATTCAGACCGATCTGAGCGCCAAGTCGCCCACCACGCCGATGATGGTCGACACGCTGACCGGCGTGACGGCGATGGTGGATGCCATTGAAAGGGAGCCCGGCCGTGCCGCGGTGCCGCGCTGGCCGTGGGCACCGGTGACGTTGATCATGCGCCTGATTCCGCCCCGTTTGGCGGGCCGCTTAGCCTAACTGGCGTCAGGGTTTCCCAAGTGGGACTTTGTGCCCACGTGGGATGCTTCATCCATGGGTGATGAAGACAAGCACAACGCTTCGGTCACGGTGGACTACGCCGCAGAACTCGATGAGCTGGCAAGCCTGCGTGGCGGGATCAAACGCGACAAAGAGGCCAAGGATGCCTGGAAGCAGGGCTATCCCTACGACGAAAAGCTCAGCCGCAAGGAGTACGAGAAGGCCAAACGCAAGCTGCAGATCGAGCTGCTCAAGCTGCAGTTGTGGGTGAAGGAACGCGGCGAGAAGATTTGCATCGTCTTCGAGGGCCGAGACGCCGCCGGTAAGGGTGGATCGATCAAGAGGTTCACCGAACACCTCAATCCCCGCGGTGCCCGCGTGGTGGCGCTGGAGAAGCCGACCTCGGTGGAGCAGACGCAGTGGTACTTCCAGCGCTACACCGCGCACCTGCCCAGCGGCGGGGAGATCGTGTTGATGGACCGCTCCTGGTACAACCGGGCGGGCGTCGAGCGTGTCATGGGTTACTGCACTCCCGCGCAGTGTGCCGAATTTTTGCGTGAGGCTCCGGAATATGAACGGATGCTGGTGAATTCGGGGACACATCTGATCAAGCTGTGGTTCTCAGTCAGTAGGGACGAGCAGCTCGCGCGGTTTGCGGCCAGACGTACAGATCCTGTTCGCCATTGGAAGCTCTCGCCCACCGACCTCGCGTCCCTCGATAAGTGGGACGCCTACACCGAGGCCAAGGAAGCGATGTTCTTCTACACCGACACCGAATTCGCACCGTGGACGGTGGTCAAGAGCAATGACAAGAAGCGTGCCCGGCTAGAGGCGATGCGCCACGTCTTGTCGCAGTTCGACTACGACAACAAGGACGCGAAGGTCCTGGGTGCGCCGGATCCACTGATCGTGGGACCCGCGTCTGCGGTCTTCGAGGAGGGCGAGAAGGCCGGCTCGCGCTAGCGGCACATCGCACCAGGAGCATAAGGACGCTGCCTGACAACAGGTTTCGTCGCTTAGTCATCTCGATCGGTGACATTCGGATCTATTCTCGGGCGTCATGACTGGCGATCATCCAGTCATGACGCCCGAATCCAAGTCGATGACCCTGCTCGACAAGTATGAAAGCTGGACCCTGCTGTCGAGTGTTGCGCTGGGCAGGCTGGTGGTTGTGATCGACGACAGACCCGAGATCTTCCCGATCAACTTCGTTACCCAGCGCGGCACTGTGTTGTTCCGAACCGCAGAGGGCACCAAGCTCTTCGGCTCCGTGGTGAGCGATCAGGTGCTGTTCGAGGCGGACGATCACAACGACATCGGAGGCTGGAGCGTTGTCGTGCGTGGCGCCGCACAGGTACTCAACACCTCTGTGGACATCGACGAGGCGGACCGCGCCGGCCTGTACCCGTGGATACCCACCGTGAAGCTGCATTATGTTCGGATCATCCCGTCGCAGATCAACGGCCGGCGCTTCGTGTTCGGGCGTGAACCCGAGGGCGGTCACGTACCGGGCTAGTGCCCGACGTGCGACTCGGCGCGCATGCGTTCGGACATGTGCGGATAGTGCAGCTCGAATGCGGGCCGCTCCGAACGTATTTGGGGCAGCTCGGTGAAGTTGTGCCGCGGCGGCGGGCAGCTGGTGGCCCACTCCAGGGAGTTGCCGTAACCCCACGGGTCGTCGACCGTCACGACCTCGCCGTACCGGTAGCTCTTGAACACGTTCCATACGAACGGCAGCATCGAGGCGCCCAGCAGCAGCGCGCCAACGGTGGAGACAATGTTCAACTCCGTGAAACCGTCGGACGGTAGGTAGTCGGCGTAGCGACGTGGCATGCCTTGGTTCCCCAGCCAGTGCTGCACCAGGAACGTGGCGTGGAACCCGATGAAGGTCAACCAGAAGTGGAACTTGCCTAAGCGTTCGTCGAGCAGGCGACCCGTCATCTTCGGGAACCAGAAGTAGACACCGGCGTAGGTCGCGAACACGATGGTGCCGAACAACGTGTAGTGGAAATGGGCCACCACGAAGTACGAGTCTGTCACGTGGAAGTCTATGGGCGGAGCCGCAAGGAGGACGCCGGTCAGGCCGCCGAACAGGAAGGTGACCAGGAAGCCGATCGAGAACAGCATCGGCGTCTCGAAGGTCAACTGCCCCTTCCACATGGTCCCGATCCAGTTGAAGAACTTGATACCGGTCGGAACCGCGATCAGGAACGTCATGAAGGAGAAGAACGGCAGGAGTACAGCTCCCGTCGCATACATGTGGTGCGCCCACACCGCGATGGACAGTGCTCCGATGCCCAATGTGGCATACACAAGAGTGGTGTAGCCGAAGATCGGCTTGCGGCTGAACACCGGGAAGATCTCGGACACCACACCGAAGAATGGCAGTGCGAGCACATACACCTCGGGGTGCCCAAAGAACCAGAAAAGATGCTGCCACAACAGGACACCACCGTTGGCAGGGTCGTACAGGTGCGCACCCAGCCTGCGGTCCGCCTCCAATCCGATGGCGGCGGCCGCCAACAAAGGAAACACCAGTAGCACTAACACGCTGACTACCAGGATGTTCCAGGTGAAAATCGGCATCCGGAACATCACCATGCCAGGTGCTCGCATACACACCACCGTGGTGATCATGTTGACAGCGCCGAGGATCGTGCCCAGACCGCCTACCGCGACGCCCAAGATCCATAGATCAGAACCGGCTCCCGGTGAGTGGATGGCGTCGGAGAGGGGTGTGTAGGCGGTCCAGCCGAAGTCTGCCGCACCACCGGGAGTGATGAATCCCGCCATCGCGATGAGCGCGCCGAAAAGGAAGAGCCAGAACGACAACGCGTTCAATCTCGGGAAGGCGACATCGGGTGCGCCGATCTGCAGCGGCAGCACTACGTTCGCGAAGCCGAACACGATGGGCGTCGCGTAGAACAGCAGCATCGCCGTGCCGTGCATCGTGAACAGTTGGTTGTACTGCTCATTGGACAGGAATGCCAGACCCGGGGTGGTCAGCTCTGCGCGGATGAGCAGCGCCATCAGCCCGCCCACCATGAAGAACACGAAACATGTGACCAGATACATGATTCCGATCAACTTGTGATCGGTGGTGGACACAAGTCGGTAGATCAAAGAGCCTTTCGGCCCTAGACGGGCGGGGAACGGACGCCGCGCCGACAGTGTTGGGGATGCATCGATAGCCACAGGGAACCTCCGTATGAACGAGCGTTAGTCGCCTGTGTACGTGAGGCTTTCCCTGCCGACATCATGCCATAGTCACGTCGCGTCGCGCGCCCGCTGTAGATCGGCGATGGACGACCAGTCCAGCTCGGCCTGTCCGTTGGCCAGCGCCTCATCGAGAACCGCTCGCAGTACCTCGCCGATCGGCAGTCGCAGGCCGGTGTCCGCCGCAACATCGAGTGCCAGCCCGACATCCTTGCGGCCCAGGGTAGTTGTGAACCCGGCGGGTTGGTAGGTGGAGGTGGCGATGAGCTTGCCGTAGCTGCTGTACGCCGGTCCCTGAAACAGGGTGCTGGTCAGCAAGTCCACCAGCAGTTCGGAGTTCACTCCGGAACGTTCGGCCATGCTGACGGCCTCGCTCAACGACTGGATGGCCGATGCGATGAGGAAGTTCCCGATGATCTTGACGACGTTGGCTTGTCGCGGCGCATCGCCCAGTCGCCAGGTACGCGCCCCGATGACATCGAAAAATGTTTGTGCCCTGTCGATGTGGTCACCGGTACCTGCCGCCAGCACCTGCAGCTGCCCGGCCTGCGCGACGGCGACCCGCCCGAACACCGGAGCGGCGACGTATCCGACACCGTGCTCGGCGTGAAATGCCGCCGCACGGTCGGCCAGCTGTGTGCTGACCGTGGCCAGGTTGACGTGCAGGGCTCCCCGCGCCGCGGCGAGAACCTCTGATTCGAGGAAGGTTTCGGCGACGGCGTGGTCATCGGCCAGCATCGACAACACCACCCCGGACTCGAATGCCTGCGCGACCGACCCGAGCGGGCGGGCGCCTGCGGCGGTGAGTTCTTGGACGGGTTGGGGAGATCGATTCCATACCGAGACCTCGTGGCCCGCAGCAACAAGATTGTGGGCCATGGCCTTTCCCATGGCTCCTAGTCCAATAACGGCGATTGTGCTCATTGCTGTGCTCCTGTTTCAGTGGGCCAGTTGGCGAAGATCTCGGTGTAGTCGTGGCTCATCAATTCGATGACGGTGCCCCATGGATCGGTGAGATATGACATCGTCCAGGGTCTGCCGGTGAGGACCGGTCGCGGTGCGGTGATCACCCTTCCGCCGCTCCGGGCGACGGCGCGTGTCTGCTCCGCCACATCGGGAACCGTCAGACAGAGGTGCCAGGTGCCACGCCGGGTGTACTCGACGGGTCTATCCGGTGGTGGGTCCGTCACGGGATCGATGAACTCGAAGAGCTCGACGCCCACTCCGTTTCCGGTCTGCAGACCGGCCATTCGCGCCTTGGTGAAACGGGTGTCCAGTCCAGGCGGGTGCTCGCCATCCGGTCCGGGTTCGAGTGCTCGTGGGCCCATGATGCATTCGAATCCGAACACCTCGCGGTACCAGTCGATTGCCGCTGCGATATCGGGAACGGTGATCCCGATGTGATTGACGGACATCTCTCCTCCAAGCGAACCGGTTTAGGTGGTTCCACCGTAGATCAACTCCTCTGATCTGTCGAACCGGTTAGACTGGTTCGCATGACTCAGGGTGCCTCGCTGGATATTCGGACGATTTTCCGGCTGGACAACGCGGTGCTCGCATTCCGGTTCACCGCGACCATCTTCGATCGTGCAGGTGCCGCAATCGAGCGGCTCACCGACCCGGGACGCCTGCGGTTGTGGTTGCACGCCAGCGGGCTGGACTTCTCCGATGAGGTGACGGCCGAGGACCTCACTGCGGCTAAGGCGTTGCGGGAATGCATTCATCGTGCGGGGGCGGCCGTCGCGGATGGCGGGCAGATTGTGGCCGCCGATGTTCGGGCGTTGAATGCGCTGTCCCGAAACGGAAATCCATACCGCGTGTTGGAGAAGGGCGAGGTGCGGTGGCGGGGTGCGAGTACCGCCGATGCCCTGTCCGTGATCGCCGCCGACGCCATCTATACCTTGGGCGGCCCCGATCGTGACCGGGTGAAGGCATGTTCCGATGAGCACTGCCACGGCCTCTATGTCGATACGACCCGCGCGAACAACCGACGGTGGTGCAACATGAATACCTGCGGGAACCGTGCCAAGAAGGCGGCCCTTGCCCGCCGCTAGTGGGCGTGCATAACACCCCAGCTCGGTAGGGGGTCGGTGTACTCCCGCCAAGTCTCCACACCGGCGGCGAGCTCGTCGTCGGTGAGTACTGCCGACTCCAGAAGGTGCTGCACGCGGGGCCGGTCCAGTCGCACGCCGATGAAGACGATCTCCTGTCCCGGGGCGATCTCGGTGCCCTGCCAGAATTGGGCGGGTTCGATGGTCAGGTTCGGCCCGGCTTGCGACCAGATCGCGGCGATATCGGGGCGGCTGGCGATCCAGCAGAATCCCTTGCTGCGCAACAGTCCCTGCAGATTCTCCAGCGCGGCATTGAGCCGTTGCGGATGGAACGGGCGGTCGGATCGGAAGGTCATACTGCTGATGCCGTATTCCTCGGTTTCCGGGGCGTGCCCGGCGGCGATCTCCTCATCCCAGCCCGGTGTCTGGGCGGCCAGATCGGGATCGAACAATCCGGTCTGCAGCACGAGGTCGAGGTCGACGATGCCGCCGGTGGACCGCACGATCGTCGCTGTCGGATTGAGGCGGCGCAGCAGCGTCTCCACCATCCCGAGGGTGCGTTCGTTCACCAGATCCACCTTGTTGAGGATCAATACGTCGGCGAACTCGACCTGATCGGTGAGCAGCTCGGCGATGGAGCGGCCGTCTCCGTCTGCCGCGGCCATATCGCGGTCGGCCAGTGCCTCACCGCGCGCCAATTCGGGTAGGAAAGTGGCGGCGTCGACGACCGTGACCATGGTGTCCAGCCGGGCGACCCGGCCCAGGCTGGATCCGTCCTCGAACTCCCAGCTGAACGACGCCGCGACCGGCATGGGTTCGGAGATGCCGGTCGATTCGATGACCAGCTGGTCAAATCGATTCTGCCGGGCCAGGTTTCCGACGGCTTCGATTAAGTCCTCGCGCAACGTGCAGCAGATACAGCCGTTGGTGAGTTCGACGAGCCGCTCCTCGGTGCGGTCCAGATATCCGGTGCCCGCAACGAGGGCGGCGTCGATATTCACCTCGCTCATATCGTTGACGATCACCGCGACCCGGCGTCCCTCGGTGTTGGCCAGGATGTGGTTGAGCAGGGTGGTTTTGCCTGCTCCGAGGAATCCGGAGAGCACGGTTACGGGCAGGAGTGAAGATTCGGCTGAGGTCACATGATAATGATAACCATTACCATTAAGATATCGACGCGAGGATACCCCGTAGCGTCTCGCGGCCCTCGGAATCCAGGGGGAGTAGCGGGCGCCTCGGGTCGCCGACGGCCCGCCCCTGCAGTTCGAGACCGGCCTTGACGGTGGTGGGCAGCCCACCCGCAACGATGAACTGCAGCAGCGGCTTGAGCCCCTCGTAGATGGCCTTAGCCTCGTCGTCGCGGCCGTCGCGCACGGCGCTGTAGAGATCCAGGCACGGCTGGGGAGCCAAACACGGTGCGGCAGTGCACCACCCGGATGCACCCGCGTTGAGTGCGTCGAGCACCAGCGGGTTGCTGCCGTTGTAGAAGGGGAGCTGTGCGTCGCTCAGTCGTTGGATGTCGAGCATCCGGCTCAGGTCGCCCGTCGACTCCTTGACCATGGTGAAGTTGTCGATATCGCGGAACATCGAGACGAGGAGCTCGGGTTTCATGTCCACGCCGCTGGTGGCGGGGTTGTTGTAGGCCATCACCGGGATGTCGATGGCTGCCGCGACGGATGCGTAGTGCTGTGCGATCTCGCGATCACTGAGCTTCCAATACGACACCGGCAGCACCATCACCGCGTCGGCCCCGGCCTGCTCGGCGTGGCGTGCTCGGCGAATGGTGTTCGCGGTGGTGAGGTCCGAGGCTCCGACGATCACGGGCAGCCGCTTGTTCACCGCTGCCACCGTGGTGTCCACGACGGCGTCGAACTCGCGTTCCTCAAGGTAGGCGGCCTCCCCGGTGCTGCCCAATGGTGCGATCGCGTGGGCTCCGTCCTCGGCGAGCCGGGAGACCAGCTCGGCAAGCCGGTCGGTGTCCACGGTGTCATCGAGAAGGAAGGGGGTGATGGGGTACGCGATGATTCCGTGAAACTGGGGTGTGGACGTCATTTGGTATTCCTCAGGGTCTCAGGGTGATTGGCGAACGCGGTACGGGCGTAGTAGCCGAAGTTGGCGATGCTGCGTTTGGGGGTCAGCGTCCAGTCGTGAGCCTCACGGGCCAGTCGGTCGGGAAGGGGGGCGATGGTGCCCGCTGCCATGGCGGCCAGCTGCAGCTTGGCGCCACGTTCGATCAATACCGCCAACGAGCAGGATTCTTCAACGGAGGCGCCGGCGACGACATGGCCGTGGTGGGCGAGCAATATCGCCTTTTTGTCTCCCAACGCGGCTGAGATGATTTCGCCCTCTTCGTTTCCGACGGGTACGCCGGGCCAGTCCGGGAGGAAGGCGCAGTCGTCATACAACGGTGCGATATCCATCTGGGACACGATCAGTGGGGTCTCCAGCATGGACAGCGCCGCAACGTGGAACGGGTGGGTGTGCACGATGCACTGCACATCTGGGCGTGCCCGATAGATCCAGCTGTGGAAGCGGTTGGCGGGGTTGGCCATTCCGGATCCCTCGAGAACGTTCAGGTCCTCGTCGACGAGAAGCAGGTTCTCCTCGGTGATCTCGTCGAACCCGAGTCCGAGCCGCTGCGTGTAGAAGGTGCCCGGTTTCTCGGCGCGTGCGGTGATTTGTCCGGCAAGGCCGGAGTCGTGCCCGCGGTCGAAGAGTGCTCGGCAGGTGAGCGCGACCTTCTGTCGTGTTGTCCATTCCGAGTCGGAGAAGTGAGTCTCCATGCTGCGTTCGGCGCGATCCATCAAGTCCGACTTGGTGTCGTGGAGTGTGCTCGCCATTTCCGTGCTCCTTTCGGGTCTCGGGTGTTCGACCACCACCATAGGACACAATGTGTCATATGGTCAACCATGTGTCTGCAGGTTGTCATCGGTTGTTAATAGGAACCCTCGTGTCACACTGGCCGGATGACATCGCTGGTTCGTGCGCTGCGCCGGGAACGTGGCCTGACGCTCGAGGAGCTGGGCGGTCGCACGGGTCTGACTAAGAGCTACCTATCGAAGGTCGAGCGGGAACACAGCACCCCGTCCGTGTCCGTCGCGATGCGCATTGCCCAGGCCCTCGATGTCGACGTCACTCGGCTCTTTACCAATGACGCCCACGAGTCCCGGGTAGTGGTGGACCGTGCCGCAGATGCCTGGGACGACAGCAAGTTTCACGCGCTGAGCACCGAGATGCTCGGCAAGATCATGACGCCGTTCCTGGCGAGCCCGTCGACGGAGTTCGCGGTGCATAAGCCCTCTCACGAAGGGCAGGAGTTTGTGTTCGTGCACCGCGGGTCGATCGAGCTGCAGTACGAGGATGTTAGCCATGTCCTGAACGAGGGGGACAGCGCGTACCTTGACGCCACCCGCACCCATCGGATTCGCCGTACGTCGAAGACGCCGGCGCTGGTGGTCATCATCGCCGCGACCTAGCGACTACGTGGCGCGGAAGCTCATCGCGGCGCCGTTTATGCAATAGCGCAACCCTGTGGGTTTGGGGCCGTCGTCGAAGACGTGGCCCAGATGTCCCGCGCACCGGCCGCAGAGCACTTCGGTGCGACTGATCCCCAAGCTGTTGTCGGGTCTTTCCGACACGGTGTGCGGCAGCGGCTGCCAGAAGCTCGGCCATCCCGTGCCGCTGTCGAATTTGGTCGCCGATGAGAACAAGTCCAAACCGCAACCGGCACAGCTGAAGACGCCAGCACGATGCTCGTTGTTGAGGGGGCTGCTGTACGGGGTCTCGGTGCCGGCCTGCCGGAGGATCCGGTACTGGTCGGGGGTCAGCAGCTGGCGCCACTCGGCGTCGGTGTGGGAGATCGCCGGATTCGGTGACGGCGGAGTCGTCGGATCGGCCACCGCGGGAGCGAGCGTGCCCCAGCCCGTAAGAGCGCACACTGCCGCCACACCGGCGAGCAGCTGCCGCCGGGTGAGGGCCGGGTCAGCGGCCGAAGGCAACCAGTGCCGCATAGAGTCAGAGTAGGCCGCCCACGACCCGCGTGAAAGCTCTCGCGGTTACTTGGCTCTTCCCCGTGCTCCGCGGTAGTAGCGCACCAGCGCATCGGTGGAGCTATCGGTCTGCCGTGCCGGCGAGGCGTCGTCGGTGATGACGGGCAGCAGGGCGACGGCCTGCTTCTTGCCCAGCTCCACTCCCCACTGGTCAAATGAGTCGATCCCCCAGACCGTGCCCGCGGTGAACACCTCGTGCTCGTAGAGCGCGATCAGCTGCCCGACCGCCGACGGTGTCAGCTTGGTGGCGAGAATTGTTGTGCTGGGCCGATTTCCCGGCATCACCTTGTGGGGGACGACACTCGGCGCGGTGCCCTCGGCGGCGATCTCCTCGGCGGTCTTGCCGAAGGCCAGCACCTGCGTCTGTGCGAAGAAGTTACTCATCAGCAGGTCGTGCATGCTGCCGGTGCCGTCGGCGGTGGGCAGATCATCGGTGGGCTCGCTGAAGCCGATGAAGTCCGCCGGAATCAGCCGGGTGCCCTGGTGTAGCAGTTGGTAGAAGGCATGCTGACCGTTGGTTCCGGGCTCGCCCCAGTAGATGTCGCCGGTATCGACGGTCACGGGTGCGCCGTCGGCTTTCACCGACTTGCCATTGGATTCCATGGTCAGCTGCTGCAGATAGGCCGCGAATCTTGCCAAGTCGTTCGAGTAGGGAAGCACCCCACGCGATTGTGCGCCAAAGAAATTCGAGTACCACAGACCGATGAGGCCCAACAGAGCCGGCGCATTCTCTTCCAGGGGTGCCGTGCGGAAGTGCTCATCGACGGTGTGGAACCCGGCCAGGAATTCACCGAATGCCTTGCGTCCGATCACTGCCATCACCGAAAGGCCGATCGCCGAGTCCACCGAGTAGCGACCGCCGACCCAATCCCAGAAGCCGAACATGTTGGCGGTGTCGATCCCGAACTCCGACACCAGCTTCGCATTGGTGGATACCGCGACGAAGTGCTTGGAGACGGCATCCTCGCCGAGTGCGTCCACGAGCCAGCGCCGTGCCGCCGTCGCGTTCGTCAGTGTCTCCAGCGTCGAGAACGTCTTCGAGGCGACGATGAAAAGCGTTGTCGCCGGGTCCAGGTCGGCGAGTGTGGCCACCAAATCGGCCGGGTCGACGTTGGACACAAATCGCGCCGAAATCCCGGCGTCGGCGTAGTGGCGCAGTGCCTGGTAGACCATCACCGGTCCCAGGTCCGAACCGCCGATCCCGATGTTGACGACGGCGGTGATGCGCTGCCCAGTGGCCCCGCTCCACTCGCCGCTGCGTAGCCGGTCAGTGAAGTCGCCCATGGCATCGAGCACCTGGTGCACGTCGGCGACCACGTCCTGCCCGTCGACCACCAGCTGCGCGTCGCGGGGCAGGCGCAGCGCGGTGTGCAATACCGCGCGGTCCTCGGAGGTGTTGATGTGCGCCCCCGCGAACATGGCGTCGCGGCGCTGCTCGAGATTGGCTGCCTTGGCCAAATCGACCAGCAGCGAAAGGGTTTCGCGGGTCAAGCGGTGCTTACTGTAATCGATGTACAGGTCACCGACCGTGACGGTCAGGTCACTTCCCCGAGTCGGGTCGTTGGCGAAGAATTCTCGAAGGTGAGTGGAGGCGATCTGCTTGTGATGAGTTTCCAGTGCCTGCCACGCCGCTGCGAGTGTCATGCGACCGAGCCTAGTAGTGGCGCTCGGAGGCTGCAGGGCTGCCTATTGGTTGGCGCAGGTGACCCATCTCTTGCTGATCCGCGCGAACCCGGCGATACCCGTTTTGGTCTCCGTCTTCCCGCCTGCCGTTGCCGTGATCGTCACCCGTGACGAAGCGGTATCGCCATCGACGACCGACTTCTCCACCTTGTCCACGTTGATCTGCAGATCAACGGGCTGACCTTCGAGGTCCTCGTCCGTGATCTTCACGCAGGACAGCGCGTTGAGCACGTCGAGGTTCTTGGCGCCGAGCGCGGCATAGAACGCGTTGAGCACGTTCGTCAGCTCGCGCTGCTCATCCTTGGTCGCCTCACGCGGCGCCGACGAGGTGGTGGGACCGGGCACCGAGATGCTGGTGGTGGTCCCCGTCGTCGTGGCGGTGGCGGTGGCGGTGCTGCCGCTGGTCGACGTGCTGCTGATGGAGGAGCTGGTCGTGGCGCTGCTTGTCGTGGTCCGCGACTTCGTGGTGGTTGTGGTCGTGCTGGTTGTCGTCGCTTCCGGGTTCACCAGGGGGACGCCGAGCTTCACGGTGGGGCGCGATTGCGGGGTGTCTTCGACGGTCCGGTTGTTCTCCACCCAGAGGCCCGCGGCGACCGCCGTCACTGCGGCGAGGCAGACCGCCAACACGCCGATGACCATCTTGGTGGCATGCCTGGTGACGAACTTCCGGGTCGGCGTCGGCTCGGAAGCGACGGCCGCCTCCAGCTCATAGTCCACCGGCTCGTCGTCCTTCGGGACCGGTTTGTCGGGGGTGTCGTCCTTGGCAGGGACGTCCGCATCCGTGTCCTTGGCGCTGTCCTTAGAGCTGGGCTTGTTTTCACCCTTGTCTTCGTTGCTCAACGGTTCCCTCCCTCATCGGTTCCCGGCCGGGGTTTAGTGTCCCAATCTGCCGCGACCCAGGCGCAGCAGCAGCATCGCGAGAGTGTGACCTTCCTGGCCCAGCTCGCTGTAGCGTTCCAGAACTTTCATTTCGCGGCTGTGCACCAGACGGGGGCCACCAGAAGCCATCCGCGCCTTGCCGATCGTTTGGGAGACCTCGGTGCGGCGCCTGATCGCGGCGAGGATCTCCGCGTCGAGCCGGTCGATCTCCGTGCGCAGCGCGTCGATGTCAGGGGTGGGATCGGCGGCGTTCTCGGTCATTTGAGTCGTCATTCTTTCTCACACTTTCTCTTGCGGCGGTCGCCCCGCATGCCACCCCGGAATCCGGCCTCACAAGAGATGAGCCCCGAAGTCCGGTAGCGGACTGCGGGGCTCGTGAATCGGCTAGACCACGGGCGCCGGAGTCCGGTACCCGTAAAAAAATCGCTGTTGGTGGTCAAGCACACCGAAGATTGTAGCTGACGAAGGTTGTCCCCCGTCAGCGGTAAGTTAGACCGGTCATGGCGAATCTTTCCGAACCAGCACTTTTTGATATGCCCAGCGACTCGACATCCTCCAGCGATGCGTTGCTCGACGGCCTGAACCCGCAGCAGCGGGCCGCCGTCGCACATCAGGGGTCGCCGCTGCTGATTGTCGCCGGTGCCGGATCCGGGAAGACGGCGGTGCTGACCCGCAGAATCGCGTATCTGCTGGCCGCGCGGGACGTCGGCCCGGGGCAGATCCTGGCCATCACCTTCACCAATAAGGCCGCCGCCGAGATGCGCGAGCGTGTCGCGAACCTCGTCGGCCGGCGTGCCAACTCCATGTGGGTGTCGACATTCCACTCCAGCTGCGTGCGCATCCTGCGGAACCAGGCCTCGCTGCTGCCCGGCCTGAACTCCAACTTTTCGATCTACGACGCCGACGACTCCCGGCGGTTGCTGCAGATGATCGGCCGCGATATGAGCCTGGACATCAAGCGGTACTCGCCGCGACTGCTCGCCACCGCGATCTCCAACCTGAAGAACGAGCTCATCTCGCCCGAGCAAGCCGTCGCCAATCTCACCGTCGATGACGAGGGCGGCGAGCTGCGCCGCATCGTCGCCGATGTGTACGGCGAGTACCAGCGGCGCCTGCGCACGGCCAACGCCCTGGACTTCGACGACCTCATCGGCGAGACGGTGGCGGTGCTGCAGCAGTTCCCGCAGATCGCGCAGTTCTATCGCCGCAAGTTCCGGCACATCCTTGTCGACGAGTACCAGGACACCAACCACGCCCAGTACATGCTGGTGCGAGAGCTGGCGGGTGCCCATGTGGACCGGGAAGTTGATCCGGACGGCCCGGAGCCGGCGGAGCTGTGTGTCGTGGGTGACGCCGACCAGTCCATCTACGCGTTCCGCGGTGCCACCATTCGCAACATCGAGGAATTCGAGCGCGATTACCCCAACGCGAAAACCATTCTGCTGGAACAGAACTATCGGTCCACGCAGAACATATTGAGCGCCGCCAACTCTGTTATCGCTAAGAACACGAACCGTCGGGAAAAGCGGTTGTGGACCGACTCCGGTGAAGGCGAGCTGATCGTCGGCTATGTCGCGGACAACGAACACGACGAGGCATCCTTTATTGCACGTGAGATCGACGGGCTCTTCGATCGCGGCGACGCCAACTACGGCGATGTCGCGGTGTTCTACCGCACCAACAACAACTCCCGGTCACTGGAAGAGATCTTCATCCGAACCGGTATCCCGTACAAAGTCATTGGCGGGGTGCGGTTCTACGAGCGCAAGGAAATCCGCGACATCGTCGCCTATCTGCGGGTGCTGACCAATCCCGGCGATGCGGTGAGCCTGCGGCGGATCCTCAATACTCCTCGTCGCGGTATCGGAGACCGTGCCGAGGCATGCGTCGCCGTGCACGCAGAGACCGCCGGCATCGGCTTCGGTCAGGCGCTTGCCGACGCCGCCGCCGGCAAGGTCGCCATGCTGAATTCTCGCTCCGAGAAGGCAATTGCCGCCTTTATGGACATGCTCGACCAGATCCGTGCCACGCTGCGCACCGATCCGGGAGCACTACCCGATATCGGCGATGTGGTGGAGGCTGCGCTCAACCACAGCGGGTATCGATACGAACTGGAGAACAGCAGCGACCCGCAGGAGCTGGCGCGTCTCGACAACCTCAACGAATTGGTAAGCGTCGCACACGAATTCAGTGCCGACGCCGCCAACGCGCAGGCCGCGGGCGAAGACCAGCCTGTCGAGGACGAGGATGTCGGCGCACCTCCGGGAAGCCTTGAAGCCTTCCTGGAGCGGGTGTCGCTGGTCGCCGATGCCGACGAGCTGCCCGAATCCACCGCCGGTGTGGTCACGCTGATGACGCTGCACACCGCGAAGGGGCTGGAATTCCCGGTGGTCTTCGTCACCGGCTGGGAGGACGGCATGTTCCCGCATATGCGGGCACTGGGTGACCCGGTGGAGCTGGCCGAGGAACGGCGGCTTGCCTACGTCGGAATCACTCGGGCCCGTCAGCGTCTGTACTTGAGCCGGGCCAAGGTGCGCTCATCGTGGGGGCAGCCCATGATGAACCCGGAATCGCGTTTCCTGCAAGAGATTCCGCAGGAGCTCATCGACTGGCGCCGTACCGATCCGCTGCCGGGGCGAATTGCGTCCGGTGCCGGAAGCTACGGCGGCGGTGGCTACGGGTCCAGTGGATCACGCGGAGGCGGCGGCTCGGTGGGTGCTCCGTCCAAGAAGCGCACCAAGCCGCTGCTGGTGCTAGAGCCCGGTGATCGGGTGAGCCACGATAAGTACGGGCTGGGCAAGGTCATGGAGGTGGCCGGTGTCGGCGAGAGCGCCACATCGCTCATCGACTTCGGCAGTGACGGGCGCGTGAAGTTGATGCACAACTTCGCACCCGTACAAAAGCTCTGATTGGCCGAACTTGCTCTGCGGGCCACCCATCGGCGCGAGTGCATTACAAAAAACGCCGAGCGTGAGCATTGCTACTCACACTCGGCGTTGGAAGCTTTTGAATTAGTCGCCGAAGCGGCTGAAGGTGATGCCCTTGTTGGCCAACCAGCCCTGCGGGTCGATGCGCTGGGAGCCGCCGAGTAGCACCTCGAAATGCAGGTGCGGTCCGGTGGAGTTACCGCGGTTGCCGATGGTGGCGATGCGATCACCCGCCATCACACGCTCACCCACTGCCACTTCCCAGGTGTTGATGTGGCCGTACAGGGTCACGGTGCCGTCCGAGTGGCGGATCTTGACCCAGGCGCCGTAACCGGCGGTCGGGCCGGTCGCGATGACGACGCCGTCGGCGGCCGCCACGATCGGAGTACCGATGCTGTTGGCGATATCGATGCCGCCGTGCAGGGCACCCCAGCGGTATCCGAAGCCGGAGGTGAAGGTGCCATTCGCGGGCATCACGAAGCGTGGAGCCAGTAGACGCTTCTCGCGGTCCGCACGCTCGGAAGCGAAGGCCGTGGCCTTCGCCAGCTGCTCATCGGTGATCGAGGTGTCGGTGGCCAGCGGAGCGGAGATCAGCTGTGGTCCGTGGGTGGCCATCACCGCTGCGGAGTTACCCAACGCGAGGCTATGGCGATCCGCAGTCGTCGCGGCATCGTGCTCACTCAGCGCGGTGTATCCGGCGGCGGCAGCGGCACCAGCGGCCATGGCGGCTAGGGCGATGCGCGTCTTGCCTACCTGGCCGATCTCACGGCGACGGTGTGCGCCGCCGCTGCTGATCCTGGGCAGCTTGTCTGTGGGGGTATCGCGGGGGTCTCTGGTGCGTGCGGCGGAGGCGGCGAACCAGTCGGCTGTGGCCTCGATGGACGCGCGGATCCGATCCGCTTCGTCGGTGTCTTCGACCCAGTCGTGCTTGATCTGGTCGAGTGCCGCCTTGTTCTCCGGCTCGGTGCTCTCAAGGGGCGCGTCCTCGTAGACGTCGTAGTCCTCAAGGTCGGGGCGCTCCAGCGCATCACTCAGGCCGAACTCGTCGATCGGCACGATATTGGTGATTTCGTTCGCGCTCGGTGCCGCGCTCCGATCACCACGCGTGCGTGTTGTTCGATGCTGTGTCAAAACCCTCGCCAGTCTTCCGTTCGACGTCACGACCTAGCGTGACCAAAACGTGATCTAACCCAAGAGAAGGTAACGGTTAGGCAAGGGGAGTCGCAACTCAATGCGCCGATACGCATTGAAATGTGACTTGTGTCACGAAGTCGCTGATAGGGCTCCCGCGCCGTCGAATCGTTGCCGAATCACGCTGCGCTACCTCATCACAGATCACGTGTGTATGGCGAGCCCCCGTGACCGAACTGAAACCGGTTACAGACGGGTTCGAGTCCTACCGGCGGATGGCCGCGCGGTGAATTCTGCGAGTGACCAGGGGGTGAATTCGACCACTTACTCAGAAGTAGTGACGGGTCCAGCTGTGGCCTTGGCTACAGTCCCTAGTGCAATAGTGCCGATCGAAGATGAGGGCTAGTAGATGGATCTATTCGAGTACCAGGCCAAGGAGCTGTTCGCTAAGCACAACGTGCCGACGACGCCGGGCCGGGTTACCAACACCGCCGAGGACGCCAAGGCGATCGCCGAGGAAATCGGCAAGCCGGTGATGATCAAGGCGCAGGTCAAAGTTGGCGGACGTGGCAAGGCCGGTGGTGTGAAGTACGCCGCCACCCCCGAGGACGCATTCACTCACGCGCAGAACATCCTGGGCCTGGACATCAAGGGCCACATCGTCAAGAAGATCCTCGTCGCCGAGGCCAGCGATATTGCCGAGGAGTACTACATCTCCTTCCTGCTGGACCGGTCCAACCGCACCTACCTGGCCATGTGCTCGGTCGAGGGCGGTATGGAGATCGAAGAGGTCGCCGCCACCAAGCCTGAGCGCCTAGCCAAGGTGCCCGTCGACGCTGTTGAGGGTGTCGACCTGGCCTTCGCTCGCTCGATCGCCGAGCAGGGTCACCTGCCGGCCGAGGTGCTCGACGCCGCCGCAGTGACCATCCAGAAGTTGTGGGAGGTCTTCGTCGGCGAGGACGCCACCTTGGTAGAGGTGAACCCGCTGGTGCGCACGCCCGACGATCAGATCCTGGCGCTGGACGGCAAGGTCACCCTGGACGCCAACGCGGACTTCCGTCAGGCCGGCCACGCCGAGTTCGAGGACAAGGACGCCACCGATCCGCTGGAGCTCAAGGCCAAGGAGAACGACCTCAACTACGTCAAGCTCGACGGCGAGGTCGGCATCATCGGTAACGGCGCGGGTCTGGTCATGTCGACGCTCGACGTGGTCGCCTACGCGGGCGAGAACCATGGCGGCGTGAAGCCCGCCAACTTCCTGGACATCGGTGGCGGTGCCTCCGCCGAGGTGATGGCCGCAGGTCTCGACGTCATCCTGGGTGACTCACAGGTCAAGAGCGTGTTCGTGAATGTGTTCGGCGGAATCACCGCGTGTGACGCGGTCGCCAACGGCATCGTCGGTGCCTTGAAGACCCTCGGCGACACGGCATCCAAGCCGCTCGTCGTGCGTCTCGACGGTAACAACGTTGAAGAGGGCCGTCGCATCCTGGCCGAAGCGAACCACCCGCTGGTGATCCAGGCCGAGACCATGGACGCCGGCGCCGACAAAGCCGCCGAGCTGGCCAACAAGTAAGGGAGACTTGAAATGTCGATTTTTCTGAACAAGGACTCCAAGGTCATCGTCCAGGGCATCACCGGTGGTGAGGGCACCAAGCACACCAAGCTGATGCTCAAGGCCGGTACCCAGGTGGTCGGTGGTGTGAACGCCCGCAAGGCCGGAACAACCGTCTCCCATGTGGATAAGGACGGCAACGACATCGAGCTGCCGGTGTTCGGTTCGGTGGCTGAGGCCATCAAGGAGACCGGCGCCGACGTGTCGATCGCCTTCGTGCCGCCCGCCTTCTCCAAGGACGCGATCATCGAGGCCATCGACGCGGAGATTCCGCTGCTAGTGGTCATCACCGAGGGAATCCCGGTGCAGGACAGCGCCTATGCCTGGGCCTACAACCTGGAAAAGGGCAACAAGACCCGCATCATCGGGCCCAACTGCCCGGGCATCATCACCCCCGGTGAGTCGCTTGTCGGCATCACGCCGAACAACATCACCGGCAAGGGCCCGATTGGCCTGGTGTCTAAATCCGGCACGCTGACCTACCAGATGATGTACGAGCTGCGCGATCTCGGCTTCTCGACCGCCATCGGTATCGGTGGAGACCCGGTCATCGGCACCACCCACATCGACGCCATCGAGGCGTTCGAGAAGGATCCCGAGACCAAGATCATCGTGATGATCGGTGAAATCGGCGGCGACGCCGAGGAGAAGGCGGGCGCCTACATCAAGGCCAACGTCTCCAAGCCGGTCGTCGGCTACGTCGCGGGCTTCACCGCACCTGAGGGTAAGACCATGGGTCACGCCGGTGCCATCGTGTCCGACGGCGCAGGCACCGCACAGGGCAAGAAGGAAGCTCTGGAGGCTGCTGGCGTGAAGGTCGGCAAGACGCCGTCCGAGACTGCCAAGTTGGCCCGGGAGATCCTCGAGCGCCTGTAAGTATTTCAAGGCAAGGGCCCCGACCGAATTTCCGGTTGGGGCCCTTGTCGTTTCACCCGAACCTCGGGCGGTTGGCTTCGAATTGTGCGATCAGTTCGTCGAAGCCAATCTTGAGCGAGTTCGCCGATATCCCGATGGGGCTGCCGGCCATGCGCATGTTGGCGCGGTTCAAGAGTTGCCTCGCCGCGCTGCCCTTTGCAATGTAGTGCTCGGGGTTCTTCACAGTGACTATCAACGTGCGCTGTTTTTTGATCTCGACGACGTGGATGCCTGTTACGTCGGTCCAGGGCACGAATCCTGCTGCGATGGCGCTGGCGTTATCGGTGAATCCCTTGCTGCTCAGTATGAGCCCGGGTTTGGTATCGAAGAGCTTTCGTAGTGCCCACAGGCCACAGAACCCAAAGAACGGAATGCCGATACCCGCGATTCCGCGGCGAACGACGCTGGCATCGTCGGCGTTCATGGCCCAGATGCACGCGGGAACAAATGCGATGGCGCCGAGAGCAATCAGACCCAGCCTCCATTTGCTCAGTGCGATGGTCAGCTCACCGCCGGTATCGGCGTTCCCCTCCAGTTTCTCCATTTCCACATGATATGGCCTGCCCGCCTGGCTCTTTCGATACCCCGGGGTGCGAGTGTGATCGAACCGCTCACGATCCAGATCCTCGATGCCGAAGGGATGTGGTAACTGGACAGTCGTCGCGTGGGCCGCACTGATGCTGCGGCTCGGATACCGGCGGTTCGTCGCCCGGGGGGCGAGGATCGGGGGAGTGCGGTGACCGCTCGCTGAGTCTTAGGGGCATTCCCTGCCGAAACCGTCCCTCCAGGAGGGTATTTCGCCTGTCTGGAGGTCTCGAATCTACTGCCAGACGACTCTGCGATTCATTCAGCGAGATTGTGTGACGTACGCATGAACAATGGGAGTACTCGGTCTCGGAACCCCTGATGGGCGGCTAGTTTTTCGATTCGTGGACCTCACGTACGACACATCGGGTCTTGTGCCGAGCGAGGACGGTTGGTACGACCCCGCAACCAGCGATCAGTTCTGGGTATCGCATGCGCGGGGAGCCTATTTGTCAGTGCCGCTGGATGATCTGAGCGCGGTGCGTCGTGCGCTCGTCGAGACGGTGCTCAATCGGCGCGCCGGCGTCATCGAGGCGTTCGTCGTCGGCGTCGATGCGCTCCCGGGTCTGCTGTACGTGGTGAAGGTGCCGAAAGCTGATACCCGGCAAGGGCTCACGTTTATCGCCTCGATAGTGGTCCCGCGTGCGTATTCGTACACGATGCTCTGTGGGGCATTTGCGGAGGGCCCGACGACGGGCATCAGGGAGTCGATGGTGCTCCATGAACTGCTGGCGGCCGGCGACGCGTCATCGGAAATGTGGCCCCGACATCCGTACGCACCCGACCTCGAACCAAGAATCCCGTACAGCATCGCCGATGAAATAAGTTGGGACAAAAGGTTTCCCGATCATCCGCTATCGCGTCTACGTCGATGGGTGGCAAGGGTGACGCCGACGATCAGGATTGAGCAGCGGTTCGCCGCCCTGCCGCCGTTCTCTGTACGTTAAGCGAATGCGGCGAGTTTTCCGGACAGCCGCTCGATGTACGCCCGCACCTCTTCCTCGGAGCGGTCGGGCATCCCGAAGATCGCCTCGGTGACACCTAGCTCGCGCCACGAGGCCAGCTGCTCGGGGTCCGGCTTGCCTGCCAGCACGTAGATCAGTGGGTCGCCGTCGCGCCCGGCCGCCCTCCATGCTTCCTTGAGTGCCACGATCTTTCCGGTGATGTCCTCGTCGCGAGGGGTGGACATCCAGCCGTCGGCGTTCTTGGCGATCCATGCGAAGTTCTTCTCGGTACCGCCCGCGCCCACGATCACCGGCACATGCTTCTGCACGGTCTTGGGCCAAGCCCAACTGGGGCCGAAGTTTACGAATTCGCCTGAGTAGCTGGCTTCTTCGTCTTCCCAGAGCTTGCGCATCGCCTCGATGTACTCGCGCAACATGGTGCGGCGACGGCCCGCGGGAACGTTGTGATCGGCCAGTTCGTCGGTGTTCCAACCGTATCCAACGCCCACGGTGACCCGTCCGCCGCTCATGTGGTCAAGGGTGGCAATGGATTTGGCGAGAGTGATGGGATCGTGCTCGACCGGGATCGCGACGGCGGTGGCCAGCCGGATCTTCGACGTCACCGCGCAGGCGGCACCGAGGGATACCCAGGGATCGAGCGTGCGCATGTAGCGGTCATCGGGCAGGTCCGCACTACCGGTGCCGGGGTGGGCGGCCTCGCGCTTGATGGGGATATGCGTGTGTTCGGGAACGTAGAAGGTGCTGAACCCGCCGTCCTCGGCCGCCTTGGCGGCGATGGCCGGCGAGATGCCGCGGTCACTGGTGAACAGAACGAGCCCGTAGTCCATCCATCAATTAGAACGTGTTCCAGTTTTGATGTCGAGAGTGGGGGCCAAATCTCCTCGGTACTCGGTGCCCAAGCGGAGGAATCACCATGAGCCAGACGGATGACCGCCGAACGGGTCCGCTGTTTGCATACCCCCATGACGACCGAACGGATCGCCGACCACATCAAGTTCGCCTATTGGGTCCCCAATGTCAGCGGTGGGCTGGTCACCAGCACCATCGAGCAGCGCACGGACTGGGGCTACGACTACAACGTCAAACTCGCACAGACCGCGGAGAACAACGGTTTCGAGTACGCGCTCACCCAGGTGCGCTATGAGTCCAGCTACGGCGCCGAGTACCAGCACGAATCCACCAGCTTCTCGCTCGCGTTGCTGCTGGCCACCGAGCGTCTCAAGGTGATAGCCGCCGTCCACCCCGGGCTCTGGCAGCCGGGTGTGCTTGCCAAACTCGGCGCCACCGCCGACCAGCTGAGCAAGGGCCGCTTTGCCGTCAACGTCGTCTCCGGATGGTTCAAGGACGAGTTCACTCACCTGGGCGAACCCTGGCTGGAGCACGACGAGCGGTACCGGCGAAGCGCCGAGTTCCTCCAGGTGTTGCGCAAGATCTGGACCGAGGATGACGTCGACTTCCGAGGCGACTTCTATCGAATCCACGACTTCACGTTGAAACCCAAGCCGATTCACACACCCGAGCTATTTCAGGGTGGCAACTCCTCGGCCGCGCGCCGCAACGGCGGGTTGTACTCCGATTGGTACTTCTCCAACGGCAAGGACTTCGCCGGCATCACCGATCAGATCGTGGAGGTGCGCGACCACGCCCGCACCGTCGGCCGCGAAGTCAAGGTCGGGCTCAACGGTTTCATCATCGCCAGGGACACCGAGGCCGAAGCGCGCGAGGTCCTGCGGGAAATCATCGCGAAGGCCAACCGCCCCGCCGTCGAGGGTTTCCGCGCCGCCGTTCAGCAGGCAGGCGGCTCCACCGGCGATAAGAAAGGAATGTGGGCAGATTCCTCATTCGAGGATCTCGTGCAATACAACGACGGATTCCGCACCCAGCTCATCGGCACCCCGGAACAGATCGCCGAGCGGATCACGGACTACCGGCGCCGCGGCGTGGACCTGATCCTGGGAGGCTTCCTGCACTTCCAGGAGGAGATCGAATACTTCGGGTCCAAGGTGCTGCCGCTGGTCCGCGAGATCGAAGCCGCCGACGCTCAGGAAACCCTCAGCGAAGACCTGGTACCGGTATCGAGCTAACCGATGCCGTCTCCGTCGTGTCTGGCCTTGTCTCGGCTTGTCCTGGCCCCTGACGGGCCGGCAGTGCAGTAGCGTGGAGACGATCTACACCGAGACCACGACCGAAACCGTGATGTAGGAGATGTGATGACGTATTCCACCGGTGGGCCCGGATACCAGCCCGCGCAGCCGTCCAACCCGTACGGCACCCCGTCCTTTGTGGCCGAGCCCAACACGGGCGCGCTGGGGGTTTACCTGCCCGGTGGCGTCCTGGTGCTCAGCCTGATCGGCTTCATCGCCGGCTTCGGGCCGTTCTACACCGGGAAGGTCAGCTCCGGAACCTCGGGAAGCTTCGGCGGGTTCGACCTGCTGGCCCTGTCCCCGGTCTTCGGCTTCGCGCAGTTCGCCCTGCTGATTGCCGGTCTGACCGCGGGTGTCTCGCTTCTCTCCGGTAAGGATGACAAGCAAGCTCCCGTCGCGATCCTCTCGATCGTCGGATTCCTCTTCGTGCTCGGCGGCCTGTTCGGCAACCCGTTCGCAGCCGCCTTCGGTGAGGTCGGCATCGGGTGGGGTCTGATCACTCTCGCCGTCGTCTCCGGTCTGCAGGCCGCGGCCGCGGTCTACGCGCTGCTCACCGAGGTGGGTGTCATCAAGGCCAGGGCCGCGTCCCCGGCGACCAATCCGTTCGGTAACCAGTACCAGCCGCAGCAGAGCCAGTACTACACCCCGGCGCAGCAGTCGCAGCAGCAGCTGCCCAAGCAGGGTCAAGGCCAGGCGCCGGGGCAGGGCTACGGCCAGCAGGCAGCCCAGGGTTACGGCCAGGCACAGGGCTACGGCCAGCAGGCAGCCCCGGGCTACGGCCAGGGTTACGGCCAGCCGCAGCAGGCCGCTCCCGCGGCCCCGCCGTCATACGCCGGCTACGGTCAGCAGCCCCCGCAGTCAGCGCCTCCGACTCCGCCGCAGGGATTCAGTAGCTCCGGCTTCACCCCGCCGTCCTCGCAGCCGACCCAGCAGTACCCCACCTTTGGTGGAACCAGCGGCCAGCCGGCCGGTGGCGAGCAGCAGGGCGGCACAGGTGCCGGCGGTGGATCCGCCTCGGCCAGTGGTGACGATCTGTTCGGCACCTCGCGTCCCTCTAGCTAGACGGTGATCACTGCCGTGATCGGCGCGTGACTCAACCTTCGCGCGCCAATCCCGCACAGGCTCGCGCACTGCTGACGGTTGCCTTTGGCCCGTCAGCAGTTGCGTTGGTAGTCATTGCGGCAATCGTCTTGGTGCAGTTGGTGATCGCCAACAGCGATATGACCGGGACGTTCGGTGCGGTGGCCAGCATGTGGCTGGGCACCCACCTGGTACCGATCTCGATCGGTGGACGAGTCATCGAGGTGCTGCCGCTACTGCCGGCGGCGGCGATGGTCTGGGGCGTTGCCCGAACGGTTGCCTCGACAATCGCGCCAACCGCTTCCTGGTACGTGGTGCGGTGGGTGATCGCTTCCGCGCTCGCCGGGCCACTGCTGATGACGGCGATATCGCTGGCGATCATCCACGACGCGTCGACGGTGCTGACCCAGCTGCAGTCACCGAATGCGCTGCGCGCATTCGGTTCTGTACTCGGCATCCACCTGGTTGGTGCGCTCGTCGGCGTCGGCATGCGGGTCGGCAGTCGGCTCGCGGTGTTTCTAGAGCTGCCGGCATGGCCGATAGAGGCCGCCCGCGGCGCCGTCGCGGGCGTGCTCGCGTTGTTCGGGTTGTCCGCGGCCGTCACGGCCGGGTCGCTGGTAGTCCACTGGGCGACGATGGACCAGCTGTACTCGGTCACCAACGATTTCGTGGGCCAGCTAAGCCTGACCATGCTGGCGATCCTGTACGCACCCAACGTGATTCTGGGTGCATGCGCGCTGGCCGTCGGGTCCAGCGCCTATGTGGGCACCGCGGCTTTCAGTGCGTTCGCGGTGTTCGGTGGTCAGCTGCCGGCGGTGCCGATCCTGGCGGCGGTTCCCACGCCACCTCTCGGTCCCTCGTGGGTGGCGCTGATGATCATCGGTGCGGTGTCCGGAGTGGCCGTCGGCCAGCAGTGCGCGCGCAGACCGTCGCCGTGGCCCACCGCGATCCACAAGGTGGTGGCCGCGGCACTGCTCGCGGCAACGTTCCTGGCGATCGTCGGGAAACTCAGTGGTGGGCAGCTGGGCAACTTCGGACGCTTGGGAATCGACCAGGGCACGTTCGGGCCCGGGGTGTTCTTCTGGTTCCTGGTCATCGGCCTATTGACGGTGTTCATGTTGGGTGGCGCGACGCGGCTCCGCGTGGTGAAGCGGTCGGTCCCGGAGGAAGAGCCCGAGCCCGCGGGGGAGCCCGAGGAGCTCGGGACTGATTCCGTGACGGATGAATCCGAGGCTTCCGAGGAGCCGACGGAGCAAGCTACGGCACCGGAAACTGAACCGGAATCGGTGCCGGAACCCGATGACGCTATCGCCGACGACCAGCCGAGCGACCCTCCGGAACCGGCCAAGTGACTCGCCCGGCTACGCTCAGCGGCGTGTCGGTGCCTAACCAATCGGTCGAGATCGCCCCCTCTGCCCCCGCGCGGGTTGTGGTCTTGGCTTCCGGTACCGGCACCTTGCTGCGTTCCCTGCTCGACGCGGCCACCGACGACTTTCCCGCTCGGATCGTCGCGGTAGGCACCGACCGGCAATGCGCCGCCGTCGATATCGCCGCCGACGCGCAGCTCCCCAGCTACACCGTGCGGCTCGGCGAGTACGACACCCGCGAACAGTGGGATGCCGCGATCACCGACGCCACCACGGCACACCGGCCCGATCTCGTGGTATCTGCCGGATTTATGAAGATGCTTGGACCACAGTTTCTTTCGCAGTTCCTAGGTCGGGTGATCAACACCCACCCGGCGCTGCTGCCGTCCTTCCCCGGCGCGCGCGCCGTGCCCGATGCGCTGGCGCACGGAGTCAAGGTCACCGGTTGCACGGTGCACCTGGTGGATGCCGGGATGGATACCGGGCCGATCCTTGCCCAGCAGGCCGTCCCCGTGCACGTGGACGACGACGAGGCGAGCCTGCACGAACGCATCAAGGTGGTGGAGCGGGCGCTGCTGGTAGACGTGCTGGCCGCAGTGGCCACCAAAGGTTTGATTTGGAACGGAAGAAGGGCCTCCATCAAGTGAGTACGCAGCGACCCGTACGGCGGGCATTGATCAGTGTCTACGACAAGACCGGACTGGAGGAGCTCGCCAGCGGGCTGCACGCCGCGGGTGTGGAGCTGGTGTCCACCGGATCCACCGCGAAAACAATTGCTGCCGCGTCGATTCCGGTGACACCAGTGGAAGAGGTCACCGGTTTCCCGGAGGTGCTGGACGGGCGGGTGAAGACGCTGCACCCGCACGTACACGCCGGCGTCCTGGCCGATACTCGCCGCGAGGAGCACCTCACCCAACTCGAGGAGCTGGGCGTCAAGGGCTTCGAGCTGGTGGTGGTCAACCTGTACCCCTTCGCCGCCACGGTGGCCTCGGGCGCCTCCGAGGACGAATGCGTCGAACAGATCGATATCGGTGGGCCCTCGATGGTGCGTGCCGCTGCCAAGAACCACCCGAGTGTGGCGGTAGTTGTCGACCCAGCTTCGTACGGTGAGGTGCTGGCCGCGGTGGACGCCGGGGGATTCACCCTGGAGGCTCGGAAGGTGCTTGCGGCAAAGGCATTCCGTCACACCGCGGAATACGATGTGGCCGTCGCCGGCTGGCTGTCCGTCGTCGCGGAGTCTGAGAGCGAGGCGCTGCCCGCGTGGATCGGCGGGACGTGGAACCGTTCGGCTGTGCTCCGCTACGGGGAGAACCCGCATCAGCAGGCGGCCTTGTACACCGGTGCCACGGGGCACGGCCTGGCCCAGGCCGAGCAGCTGCACGGAAAAGAGATGTCGTACAACAACTACACGGATGCCGACGCCGCCTGGCGTGCCGCGTGGGACCAGGACAAGGCATGCGCGGCAATCATCAAACATGCCAATCCGTGCGGTATCGCGGTGTCGGACATCTCGATTGCCGACGCGCATCTCAAGGCACACGAGTGTGATCCGCTGAGTGCGTTCGGAGGCGTGATCGCCGTCAACCGCGAGGTGAGCGTGGAGATGGCCGAGCGGGTCGCCGAGATCTTCACCGAGGTGATCGTCGCCCCGGGTTACGCGGACGGTGCCGTCGAGGTGCTGAGCCGCAAGAAGAACGTGCGGTTGTTGCGTGCCGCCGAGCCCGAGTCCGGGTGCACCGAGTGGCGGCAGATCAGTGGCGGCCTGCTCGTGCAGGAGCGTGATGCGCTCGACGCTGAGGGCGATGACCCGGACAACTGGACCCTGGTGGCCGGCACCGCCGCAAATGCGGACACGTTGGCGGACTTGGTGTTCGCCTGGAAGGTCGGGCGGGCCGTGAAGTCCAATGCGATCGTCATTGCCTCCGGTGGTGCCACCATCGGCGTGGGAATGGGCCAGGTCAATCGGGTCGATGCGGCACGGCTTGCGGTGTCTCGTGGCGGGGACCGGGTCTCCGGGGCGGTAGCGTCCTCGGACGCCTTCTTCCCCTTCCCTGACGGCCTCGAGGTCCTGACGCAGGCGGGAGTGCGTGCGGTGGTGCACCCGGGCGGGTCGATGCGTGATGAGCTGGTGGCTGATGCCGCCAAGGCTGCAGGAATCACGTTGTACGCCACCGGAGCTCGCCACTTCGCTCACTAGGGCGCAATAAGAAGGAAGCCAATGGTTCAGCCCAGTATCGATTGGTCGGGCGAGCTGTTGCGCTCGCTGTTGTGGACGCTGCAGGCATGGGCGATCACCATGGTCGCCTTTGTCGCGGTGGCCTTTCTCATCGCTAGATTCACCCGGTGGGGTCAGCAGTTCTGGCGGGTCAACGCGCCCTTCTTCTGGGGTCGGGAGAGTCTGCGTACCTGGCCACTGCTGGCGTTCATGGTGTGGCACACCGTGTATGCGGCGCGAGTGGTGGTGATCTTCACCTACCAGTACCGGGACCTGATGAATGCCTTGCAGGTTGGTTCCGAGGCGCTGGTCACCCACGATGCGGCAAAGCTGGAGGATGCGCGTCAGGCGTTCTTCAGCTCCTTTGCGATCAGCGGCGTCCTGGTGGCGCTCACGGTGACGTACACCGTGGTCGATCTGTTTCTGCGGCGGGTGTTCGCCATTCGGTGGCGGGTATGGCTCAATACGCGGTTGGTCGACGACTGGATGGCCAAGGATGCGTTCTACCGCAACCGTTTTCTGGACACTCCGGTGGAGAACCCCGACCAGCGCATCCAGATCGATATCGAGACCCACACCACCAAATCGGTGGACCTGACCCTTGGGGCGATCAGCAAGACGCTGCTCATCGTCATGTTCACCGGTGTGCTGTGGCAGCTCTCGGGGCCCTTGCAGCTGTGGGGCTTCGAGATTCCGCGGGCCATGGTGATCGTGGCGTACGTCTTCTCCATCGCGGTGACCGTCATCGCGTTCTGGATTGGGCGGCCGCTGGTGCGGCTGAACTTTCTCAACGAGAGATTCAGCGCGAGCTTCCGTTACGCACTCGTACGACTACGTGACAGCGCCGAGCGGGTTGCCTTCTATCGCGGCGGTGAACGCGAACGCCTGCTGCTGCATTCACGGTTCAGCCAGATCATCTCCAACATGTGGCACATCGTGTTCGCGCAACTTCGGCTCAACGGCTGGAATCGTGGTGTCGGTGACGTAACGACGGGGATGATCCCGTACATCGTGCAGGCGCCACGGTTCTTCGCGGGTCAGATTAAGATCGGTGATCTGTTGCAAACAGTTGGTGCGTTCGGGAGTGTTTGTGGGGCAATGCAATTCTTCCGAGACAGCTATGACGAGTTCACCGTGTATCGGGCCGCCCTGCTGCGAATCGACCAGATGCTGGACAGTGATCACCGTGCCCGCGAGCTGCCGCGAATCGATGTGGCGGACGCGGAGGATGCCCTGACTCTCACGGATGTTCAGGTCCGCGATCTGCAGGGACTGGACATGATTGCGAACCTGAATCTGGCGCTGCCCCCGGGTGGCAGCGTCGTGGTGAAGGGGCCGTCGGGATGCGGGAAGACCACCCTGTTGCGCAGCCTGGCCCAGCTGTGGCCGCAGGCATCGGGTTTGGTGGCGAGACCCAGCGGTTGGGACACATTGTTCCTGCCTCAGCTGCCCTACCTGCCGCTGGGGGATCTGCGTGCCACGGTGGTGTACCCCCTGCCGGTGGAGGACGTTTCGAAGGAGCATTTGATGCAGACCCTGCGTGACGTCGCCCTCGGGCACCTGACCGCGCGGCTCGATGAGGAGGCCGATTGGGCCTCCGTGCTGTCACTGGGGGAGCAGCAACGCGTGTCCTTCGCGCGGGTGCTGCTGGTCCGCCCGAAGGTGGTGTTCCTCGATGAGTCCACCTCGGCGTTGGATGAGGGCCTGGAGGACGCGATGTATGCCCTGGTGCGGGAGCGGTTGCCCGATTGCGTGATCGTCAGCGTCGGGCATCGATCCACGATCGACCGCCATCATCAATCACGGCTGCAGCTCACTGGCGGCGGTTCCTGGAAACTATCGACGGTGTGAATCCCGCAGAGTGGGAACTTCTGGTGACCGTCGTGCGACTGATGTAGTGACGGCGCCTGCGGGCTGGGCGCGCGTCCACTGCGGTGGCGCCACGCGACGGATGTCACCACGGTGTTTCTGCTGCTCTTCTGTTGAGTTGGGCAGTTAACCGCCGATGAAAGGATCACCATGCGCGATATTGCTGTAGAGATCGTTGTCGAGGATGACGAGATCGTCGCTGCGACGGAAATGGTTGCCAGCCACTAACAGTGGAGCCCGGGCGTGGGCGACCGAGCCACTGGTCGCGCACGCCCGGGCGCAAACATGGAGGCAGAGAAGTGTTCGTCAATGACCCCCGATGGCGACAGTTCGTCGCCGACCAGGGCCCTCGTTACGAGGAAACAATCTTCTTACCCGCGCTGGTCTCGGACCCTAACGCGATCGCGGACCGGATAGCGGCGGCGGTTGCCGCGGCGACCGCCACGAACGGAAAAGGACTACGGCTGCGCGGTTTCCGGGGCAGCGAGTTCGATTTCAAGCTGACCGAGCGGCTCTCACGCACCGCGCCGCAGGACGGGCAGTCGTTGACCGAGTGGCTCGCCGACAACGCTGAAGACCGCCCTGCGTGCGTCGCCATCAACGACGTGTCCTCGTGGGATCTGGGGCTTGCCGCACTGGCGCAGTCGGTGGTGCGCAGCCTTGTCCCTGGCCGGGATTTGGTCTCAGGCGCGGATATCTACACATTTATTGCCGATGTGGAATGGACGCCCTTCGGAATCCACAAGGACGACGAACCGTCGCTGATCTTCCATCTGGGCCCCGGCGTCAAGGAGCTGTGGGTGTGGCCCGCCGATGGAATTGACCGGCATCAGTTGTTCGAGAACCCATCGTTGGGGCGAGTGTCGTTCGACTTCGACCGACTGCTTCCCGGTGCGAGCCGGTACACCCTGCGACCGGGCGACTTCGTATGCATTCCCCGGGGGCACTACCACCTGTTCCGCAACGAGGGCCGCTCGATTTTCCTGGGGGTCACGCTCTTTCCGGCCGACGTCCGGAAATCGTTCTCAGACTTGATGATCGACCACGTCGGCGCAAGGCTCGACGCGGCGGATGAGCCGTGCAGCTTCGATGATGTCCGGCGGTTGGTGATGGAGACGCTCCGCGATCCCGAGACGCTATCCGGACTGTCGACCACCGTGGAATTGGCGGCGGCGAAACAGCGCACCACCGGGTATCTGCGGCCGCCGAAGGTGGCGGCCCTGCGTGCCGGTGATCCTCCCGCCGATGCCACCTTCGGCTGGGCGTACCCCGGGGTGGTGGAGTCCGTGGTCGGAGCCGGCCGCAGCCACTTACTGGCCCGTGGTCGGGATATCGCGTTCGGTGAGGTTGTGGACCTTGACGAAGTTCTAGCGCTCGTCGGGGAGTTCACCCTGGATGATCTTGACGCCGCCCTAGCGGCCGGAATCGATGTCGATCGGCGCCGGCAGGTGGTGAAAGCACTGTGGCGCTTCGGCGCTCTGGATCTGGTTAACGCTCTTCCAGCGACTCGCGCCGCTTGCGCCGCTTCCGCTTGACGTTCACGCCACCCCACAGCGAGAACCCCTTGACCGTCACATGCGGTGCGCCCTGCACGCCACTGCCACTCGCCGAGTGATCGAAGCCACCCATCACGGCGACGCCCGTGACTTCCACGTTGAGCTCCGGCGGCAACAGGATCGTCTGCCCGCCCATAATGGAGAAGGAACGGATCTCGACCTCACTGGAGGTGAAGTCGGCGTAGCGCAGGTCCAGCACGCCGCCACCCCATAGCGCGAACGAGGTGAGCTTGCTAGGAACGTTCCAGCGGCCACGGCGCTCGAAGCCGCTCATGATCGCCATGAGAACTGTCGCGGGTGCTGGCTTGCTGCCTTGGCCCCTAACCTGGGATGTGGCAACGGCAGGAAGGTCCGCACTGAGCTGATCAAGCTCACCATATGTGTTTGCTGAGTACACTTTTGCGAGGCGCTCCTCGAACTCGGAGAGCTCCAGCCGACCCTGCGCGGCAGCATCAGATAACAGCTGTGCGACGCGCATACGATCGGCGTCCGCGGCCCGCATCGACGCGGTAACCCGCTCAGGGAGGTTGCTCATCATCGCCGAGCCTACGACGAACTGCGCTTAAAGGCACGCGGTTCAATAGTGTTGCTCAGCGCACTACGTCTGTAGTGCTGCATGGTTCACACCTGCCAGGCGGGAGGACGCTTCTGCAGGAATGCCAACATGCCCTCTTGTGCCTCCGGCGACACGAACAATCGCGCCGAGGTTTCCGTCAACTCGTCGGCACGCGCATCGAAATCGGCGAGTATCGGCGCGGTGGTGAGCTTCTTGGACTCGGCGAGCCCCTGCGGCGAACCGAGCGCGATGTCATCCACCAATGAGGTGACCGCGGCCTCTACGGCCTCGGAACTGTCGACGGACTTGGTCACCAAACCGATTTCGGCGGCCACCCGTGCATCGAACTTCTCGCCGGTGACGAAATAGCGCGCCGCTGCCCGGCCGGTGAGCCGGGGCAGCAGCGTCAGCGAGATGATCGACGGAGCTACTCCGATGCGTGCCTCGGTCAGTGCGAAGGTGCTATCCGGTCCCGCGACCGCGATATCCGCGGCGCCCACCAAACCGAAACCACCGGCGCGCACATGGCCGTTGACGGCGATGATGACGGGCAGCGGCAGCTCCAGAATGTCGCGTAACAGCGCGGTCAGCTGGCCGGCCCGATCCTTGGCAATGTCCTGGGGATCGGTGCTGCCGGATGGGGCCGCTGAGCTTTCCGACAGATCGGCACCCGCGCAGAAGGTGTTGCCGGTGTGGCTGAGCACCACGGCCCGCACCGTCTTGTCGGCCGCGGCCCGCTTCAGTCCGTCCCTTAATTGCAGCACCAACCCGCTGGACAACGCATTGCGGTTGTGCGGCGAGTCAAGCGTTAGGCGGGCCGCACGGCCTTCCACCTCGTACTGGACCAGAGTCTCGGATTCTTTCGCCATTCGGCGGGTCCTTTCCTTAGTACGAACGGGGCAGGCCGAGGGATGTCTGCGCGACGAAGTTGAGGATCATCTCCCGGCTTACCGGTGCGATGCGCCCGAACCGTGACAGATTCAGCAGCGGTGCCACCCCGTACTCGGTGGTCAACCCGTTGCCGCCCAAGGACTGTACGGCGCGGTCGGCGGCGCGGCATGCCACATCGGCGGCGGCGTACTTGGCCATATTGGCAGCCTCTGCCGCACCCCAGTCGTCACCGCAGTCGTACAGGGTGGCGGCCTTCTGCATCATCAGCTTGGACAGCTCCAGTTCGACCTTGATCTCGGCGAGCGGGTGCGCGATGGCCTGGTGCGCACCGATGGGTGTCTTCCATACCTGGCGGGTCTTCACGTAGTCGGTAGCCTTGCCGAGCGCCAGCCGGGTGAGGCCGACGCCACTGGCGGCTCCCATGATCCGCTCCGGATTGAGACCCGCGAACAGCTGCATGAGGGCGGCGTCCTCGGATCCGACGAGGGCGTTACCGGGTACCCGCACATCGTCGAGGAACACCTGGAACTGCTGTTCGGCCAATGTCAGCTGCATATCGATCGGGGTGTACTCGAATCCCTTGGTGTCGGTGGGCACCACGAAGAGCGCGGGCTTGAGCTTGCCGGTCTTGGCCTCCTCGGTGCGGGCCACCACGAGAACCGCGTTCGCCTCGTTGACACCTGAGATGAAGACCTTGCGCCCATTGAGAATCCAGTCGCCACCGTCGCGCTTGGCGGTGGTGATGATGTTGTGCGAGTTGGATCCGGCATCGGGCTCGGTGATGGCGAAGGCCATGGTGAAGGTGCCATCGGCCATCGCCGGGAGCCAATTCTTCTTCTGCTCCTCGGTGCCGTACCGGGCGATGATGGTGGCATTGATGGCGGGGGAGACGACCATCATCAGCAGCGCGCATCCGGCTGCCGAGAGTTCCTCGAACACCAGCGACAGCTCGTACATGCCAGCGCCGCCGCCGCCGTACTCCTCGGGGATATTGACGCCCAGGAAGCCGAGCTTCCCTGCCTCATTCCACAATTCGGTCAAGGGGGTATGGGTCTTGGCCTTCTCCAGGTAGTACTCGTGACCGTAGTTGGAAGCCAGGGCGGCTACCGCCTGGCGGAGCGCCTTGCGTTCGTCGGACTCGGTATAGGGATTGGTTTGGGTAGCGGTGCTGCTCATGCTGGCTCTCCTTCGTTGGCGGCATCGGTGGATGCAAGTTGGGCGAGTACCGTGCCGAGCTCGACTTGTTGTCCCGGTTCGACATTGAGGCTTTCGATGACACCGTCAGCGGGCGCGGTGATGGTGTGCTCCATCTTCATGGCCTCCAGCCAGACGATGGGCGTGCCCGCGGAGACGATGTCGCCAACAGCAGCACCCACCCGCAGCACCACACCCGGCATCGGCGCGATGAGCGAGCCCGCGGCCACCTCAGTACTGGGATCGGTGAACCGGGGCACCACGGTGAGTGCCACCGGGCCGAGCGGTGAATCGACGTCGACGGTTTCGCCGTAGCGGGCGATATCAAAGCCCCGTCGAACCCCGTCGATGACCAAGATCACGTGATCGGGTGTGGCCGATACCAACTCGATGGCAGGCCATTCCCCGTCGAGCTCCAGGCCGGTCCGGGCAAGGCGGTACCGCACATCGATGGTGCTTTCGCCTGCTGCGTATTCCTTGGTCTGGTATCCGGATACGAGGTTGCGCCAGCCGCTGGGCAGATCGCCGCAAACTCCCGAAGAGCGGGCTGCGGAGCGGTTCGCGGCCGCATCGGCCAGCGCCGCCGCGAGGGCTGAATACTGTTGCGCCGCTTCATCGGCCAAGGGTTTGGCGAGGGTATCGAGCCCATGCTTATTCAGGAACGACGTGTCGGTGTCGCCGTCGAGGAACGCCGGGTGCCGCAGCACGTTGACCAGCAGATCGCGATTGGTGGTCAGGCCGTGCAGGCGGGTGCGCTCCAAGGTCGATGCCAGCAGCCGCGAGGCTTCGGTGCGTGTCGGTGCCACCGTGATGACCTTGGCGAGCATCGGGTCGTAATGCACCGACACCACACTGCCGCCGACGATGGTCGAGTCCAGGCGGATCCCGTTGGTTCCCGGGTGCCCGGGAACATGGAACTGCGCGACGGAGCCCGGTGCTGTGTCTGGCAGGCAAAATGTGTGCACGGTGCCGCTTTGTGGCTGCCACCCTGCCGCGGGATTCTCCGCGTACAGGCGCGCTTCGATCGAGTGCCCGTGAATGGCAGGAGGTTCGGCGGGCAGCTCGGCACCGTCGGCTACCTGGATCTGCAATGCCACCAGGTCCAGGCCTGTGGTGCATTCGGTGACCGGGTGCTCCACCTGCAGGCGTGTGTTCATCTCCAGGAAGAAGAACTCCCCGTCCTCGGTGGCCAAGAACTCCATGGTTCCCGCGCCGACGTATCCGATGGCCGCCGCGGCGGTGCGCGACGCCTCGAACAGGTGCTCCCGCATACCGGCGATCCGAGTCACCAGCGGGGAGGGGGCCTCTTCGATGACCTTTTGGTGGCGGCGCTGGATGGAGCATTCGCGCTCTCCCACGGCCCACACCGTGCCGTGGGTATCGGCCATCACCTGTACCTCGATGTGGCGGCCGGTGCCCAGGTAGCGCTCGCAGAAGACCGTCGGATCACCGAACGCCGATTGGGCTTCCCGTTGTGCGGCAGCGATTTCGTGTGGCAGGTCAGCAAGTTTGTCGACAACTCGCATGCCGCGCCCACCGCCGCCGGCGGAGGCCTTGACGAGCACCGGCAGCTGATCGGCGGTGACGGTATCCGGGTCGAGTTGCCCCAGCACCGGTACACCGGCAGCGTCCATGAGCTTCTTGGACTCGATCTTCGAACCCATTGACTCGATGGCCGCGACGGGCGGGCCGATCCAGCTGAGGCCGGCATCGGCCACAGCCCGAGCGAAAGCCGCATTCTCGGAGAGGAATCCGTAGCCGGGGTGGATGGCGTCGGCACCGGTGGCCTTGGCCGCGGCGATGATCAGTTCACCGCGCAGATAGGTGTCGGCGCTGGAGGTGCCGGGCAGATGGACTGCGGCATCGGCCTCGGATACATGTGGGCTGTCGGCGTCGGCGTCCGAGTAGACGGCGACCGTGCCCAGGCCGAGTTTGCGACAGGTGGCGAAGACGCGGCGAGCGATCTCACCACGGTTGGCGACAAGTACGGAGGTGATAGTCATCTGATTCTTAACCTCACATCCGGAAGACGCCGAAGTTCGACGTCCCCTCGATCGGTCCATTGGCGATGGCAGACAGGCACATACCTAGTACGGCCCGGGTGTCGCGGGGATCGATGACCCCGTCGTCGTAGAGCCGCCCGGACATGAACATGGGCAGTGACTCGGCTTCGATCTGCGCCTCGATGGCAGCCCGCATAGCAGCGTCGGCGTCCTCGTTGACGGCCTGGCCGCGTGCCGCCGCGGCGGCACGGCTCACGATGGAGATGACACCGGCCAGCTGGGTGCCGCCCATCACCGCTGATTTGGCGCTGGGCCACGCGAACAGGAAGCGGGGATCGTAGGCGCGGCCGCACATGCCGTAATGCCCGGCGCCGTACGAGGCGCCGACGATCAGGGACAGATGTGGCACCGTCGAGTTGGACACGGCATTGATCATCATCGACCCGTGCTTGATCATGCCACCCTCTTCGTATTCCTTGCCCACCATGTATCCAGTGGTGTTGTGCACGAAAAGAAGTGGCGTATTGGTCCGGTTGGCCAGCTGGATGAACTGGGTGGCCTTCTGCGATTCCTCGCTGAACAGCACACCGCGCGCATTGGCGAGGATGCCAATCGGATATCCGTGTAGACGCGCCCATCCGGTGACCAACGACGAGCCGTACTGCTCCTTGAATTCGTCGAACTCGGAACCGTCGACGATGCGGGCGATGATCTCGCGCGGATCGAACGGGATGCGCAGATCTCCGGGAACGATGCCGAGGAGCTCCTCCTGGTCGGCGATCGGTTCGATCACCGCCGCGGGCTTGGGACCCTTCTTGACCCAGTTCAGGTGCGACACGATCTGCCGCCCAAGACGCACCGCATCCTGCTCGTCGACGGCCAGATAATCGCCCAAACCGGAAATACGGGAGTGCATTTCGGCACCGCCCAGGGATTCGTCATCCGATTCCTCGCCGGTGGCCATCTTGACCAACGGGGGACCGGCCAAGAAGACCTTGGAGCGTTCCTTGATCATCACCACGTGGTCCGACATACCTGGGATGTAGGCGCCACCGGCGGTCGAGTTTCCGAACACCAGGGCGATCGTGGGGATGCCCGCCGCCGAGAGCCGGGTGAGGTCGCGGAACATCTGCCCGCCGGGTACGAATACTTCCTTCTGGGTGGGCAGGTCGGCACCGCCGGACTCCACCAGCGAGATCACGGGTAGGCGATTCCGGAAGGCAACATCATTGGCCCGCAGTACTTTACGCAACGTCCAGGGGTTGCTTGTGCCGCCCTTGACGGTGGGGTCGTTGGCCACGATCATGCACTCGACGCCTTCGACCACGCCGATGCCGGTCACCAGTGAGGCACCGACGGTGAAGTCGCTACCCCAGGCCGCGAGCGGGCACAGCTCCAGGAACGGGGAATCGGGGTCGATCAACAGCTCGATGCGCTCACGCGCCAGCAGCTTGTCGCGTTCATGATGGCGGGCGACGTACTTGGCACCGCCACCTGCGAGGGCCTTGGCGGTTTCGGCACTGACCTCGGCCAATTTGGTTGTCATGGCTTCGGCCGCGGCGATGTACTCGGGGGAGCCGGTGTTGACGGCGGTACGAAGGATGGTCACGACTGGTACCCCAGGAGCTTGGCGGCCAGCGAGGTGAGGATCTCGGTGGTGCCGCCACCGATGCCGATGATGCGCATATCGCGGTACTGGCGTTCGATCTCGCTCTCGGTCATGTAGCCCATACCGCCGAACAGCTGGACGCCCTGGTTGGCTACCCACTCTCCGGCCTCGACGGCGGTGTTCTTGGCGAAGCACACCTCGGCGATCAGATTTGTCTCGCCCGCGATCGCGCGGTCCACGAGGGCATGGGTGTAGACCCGCGCCACGTCGGTCCTGCGTGCCATCTCCGCGAGCGTGTTCTGCACAGACTGCCGGGAGATAAGGGGGCGACCGAAGGTCTCCCGGTCCCGACACCACTGCACGGTGAGGTCCAGGCAGCGCTGCGCGCTGGAATACGCCTGGGCGGCAAGGCCGATGCGCTCGGAGACGAAGGCCCCGGCGATCTGCGCGAAGCCGGTGTTCTCGCCGCCCACCAGATTCTCGGCGGGTACGCGTGCATCGGTGAAGGACAGCTCGGCGGTATCCGAGGAGCGCCAGCCCATCTTGTCGAGCTTGCGCGCGACTTCAAAACCTGGAGTATCCCGGTCCACCAGCAGCAGCGACACCCCTGCCGCACCCGGTCCGCCGGTACGCACCGCGGTCACCACATAGTCGGCGCGCACCCCGGAGGTGATGAAGGTCTTGGAGCCGTTGACGATGTAATGGTCGCCGTCTCGCTTGGCTGACGTGGCCAGATGTCCCACATCGGATCCACCACCGGGTTCGGTGATGGCCAGGGAGCCAATGAGATCACCTCGCAGGGTGGGCTTCACATAGGTGTCGATGAGCCGCTGGTCGCCGGAGGCGATCATGTGCGGTGTGGAGATCCCGCAGGTGAATAGTGAGGCAAATACACCACCGGGCACACCGGCGTAATGCAGTTCTTCGCACACGATCACCGGGTCGATGGCATCGCCACCGCCACCGCCCACCTCCTCTGGGGCGCCCGGTCCGAGCAGTCCCAGATCGCCCGCCTTGCGGTGCAATTCGCGGGGGATCAGCCCTTCGCGCTCCCACTCGTTGACATGGGGCAGAATCTCGCGCTCGGCGAAGTCGCGCACCGTCTCCCGAAGCGCCTTGCGCTCCGGGCTGTTCCACTGACTCACTGTTGTGTCTCCTCTAGGAGCGATTCGGGGATATCGATCTCACGTGAACGGAGCCATTCGCCAATGCCCTTGGCCTGCGGGTCAAAGCGGGCCTGGTAGGCCACGCCCTTGCCGAGGATGCCCTGGATGACGAAGTTCACGGCCCGCAGTTTGGGTAGCAGGTAGCGCGCGACTTCCAGGTGCGCGGTCTCCGGTAGCAGCTCCCGCAGCGCATCGACCGTCAATGCGTTTGCAAGCCAACGGTATTCCTCGTCGGTGCGCACCCAGACGCCAACATTGGCGCTACCGCCCTTGTCGCCGCTGCGCGCACCGGCGATGGTGCCCAACGGGACCCGTCGTACCGGCTCGGCAGGTAGCGGTTCGGGCAATGCGGCGGCGGGCGCCTCCGCCAGCGGCTGGGTCTGCGTCGCCTGCGCGATATCGACCCGGCTGCCGTCGGCCAGTACCGCGATATGCGGAACCTTCACGGCGGGAACGTATCCCGGGGTAAACACGCCGTACGGCTCGCCATCCTTGGGTTGGGTGGTGACGTGGAAACCGGGGAAGCTGGCCAGGGCCAGCTCCACAACCGCATTGGAGAACTGGCGGCCCACCTTGTTGGGATCCGAATCGCGGACCACGACGCGCAGTAGCGCGCTCGCGGCCTCTTCGGTGTCGGCGTTCGGGTGATCGGTGCGCGCGAGCGTCCACTGGATGTCCTCGGGCGCCGTGGACATCGACGACTCCAGCTGCTTGCGGGTGAGGTCGGCTTTGGCGTCGATATCCAGCCCGGTCAGCACGAAGGTCATCTGATTGCGGAATCCGCCCAACGCGTTGAGCGACACCTTGAGATCGGGTGGCGGTGCCTCGCCGGTAACGCCGGAGACGCGCACCCTGTCCGGTGCCTCCTGCGTCAGCTCGATGGTGTCAATGCGCGTGGTGACATCCGGATTGGCGTAGCGAGCACCGGTGATCTCGTACAGCAGCTGCGCTGTCACTGTGCCGACACTGACCGCGCCGCCGGTTCCCGCGTGCTTGGTGATTACCGATGACCCGTCGGCGTACACCTCGGCGAGAGGGAATCCGGCATGCGCGAGGTCTGGGATCTCGGTAAAGAAGGCGTAGTTACCGCCGGTGGCCTGGGTGCCGCATTCGATGATGTGCCCGGCGGCCACGGCCCCGGCGAGCTTGTCGTACTCGTCGCGGCGCCAGCCGAAGTGAGCCGCCGCCGGTCCGACGATCACCGAGGCGTCGGTGACCCGGCCGGTGACCACGATATTGGCACCCGAGTTGAGGCATTCGACGATGCCCCAGGCGCCCAGGTAGGCGTTGGCGGTCAGTGGGGCGCCCAGGCCGAGCTCGGTGGCGCGGGGCAGCAGGTCATCGCCCTCGACATGCGCGACCTTGGTGGTGACACCCAGTTTCTCGGCGAGCCCGCGGATCGCATCCGCCAGGCCCGCGGGATTGAGGCCGCCCGCGTTGGCCACGATCGTCACGCCCTGGTCCTGAGCCAGACCCAGGCACTGCTCGAGCTGGCGTAGGAAGGTCTTGGCGTAGCCGCGCTCGGGGGCCTTGGCCCGGTCACGCCCGAGGATCAGCATCGTCAGCTCGGCCAGGTAATCGCCGGTCAGGTAGTCGAGTTCACCGCCCGAGAGCATCTCGTGCATGGCCGAGATCCGGTCACCGTAGAAGCCTGAACAGTTGCCGATCCGAACTGGAGAAGTCACCGAGCTCTTCCTTTCGGGATGTCCTTATTAGGAATGCCGCGCCCAGTGACACAGGCCACCATGGCGCTCGTGCGCTGTTAAGTTACCCCACCGTCGGAAACGTCAATCAGTGGGTCCAACCAAGTGGTTGGTCAGATCTTTGTGGCGCATTTTTACCCGCACCTACCAGCCGAAATGTGGGATTCCATTGCAGACCCCGATACCTGGTGGATTCATCCGGTCGGGTTCGCGTTGGTCGTCGGGAACCGCTTCACCCTCCGCCAGCAGATAGTCCTGGGCACCGGGAGTATCGGCAGATACGACTGCGCGGTCGTGGCAGTCGACCCGTGCGGGAGGTTCACCTTCCGCCTGCAGCGGCCCGGCGATATCGTCGACCGGAAGGAGCGGATCCTGCCGTGATTGGTGGACGGGATCTGTGATGTGTGCGCAGGGCGGATCGGCCTCAGTGGCCTGATCACACACCCAGTTGGGGAGCGAATTTGCAGCTCATGCCAGCTACCGGCTATCGTATGTTGATTGTCGCTCGCTGCGCCCGACATGTTCGCGCGGCGCGGGCGAATGACACACAAACCTGAGAATTAAGGAGAGGGCTCAAACATGGCCGTCCCCAAGCGGAGAATGTCCCGCTCCAACACCCGTAGTCGGCGTGCGCAGTGGAAGGCCACCGCCACTGAGCTGGTGAACGTCACTGTCGGCGGACAGAACCACAAGGTTCCCCGTCGTCTGCTCAAGGCTGCGCGCCTCGGGCTCATCGATTTCGACCGTCGCTGAACGCTGCGCGAGCTGATTCTCAGGCTTCCTCAGTAATATCTCAGCCGCACGGTTAACACTGGTGCCTGTGCGAATTCTTGTAGTCGATGACGATCGTGCGGTGCGCGAGTCGTTACGACGGTCCCTGTCCTTCAATGGCTATTCGGTAGCCCTCGCCGAAGACGGTGTCGATGCGCTGAACGTCATCGCCAACGATCGTCCCGATGCGCTGGTTCTCGACGTGATGATGCCCAAGCTCGACGGTCTTGAGGTGTGCCGCCGGCTGCGCAGCACCGGAGACGATCTGCCGATTCTGGTATTGACTGCCCGCGACTCGGTATCCGAGCGGGTGGCCGGTCTGGATGCGGGCGCAGACGACTACCTCCCTAAGCCCTTCGCGCTCGAGGAACTTCTTGCCCGGATGCGTGCCCTGCTGCGCCGGCGGACCGTCGACGAATCAGCGGACGCTGCCATGCTGAGCTTCGGTGACCTCACGCTCGACCCTGTCACCCGCGAAGTGCACCGCGGCACCCGGTCGATCAGCCTGACGCGCACCGAATTCGCGCTGCTGGAAATGCTCATGGCCAATCCGCGGCGGGTGCTCACGCGCAGCCGGATCCTCGAAGAGGTGTGGGGATTCGACTTCCCGACATCCGGTAACGCACTCGAGGTGTACGTCGGTTATCTGCGGCGCAAGACAGAAGCCGAAGGGGAGCTCCGGCTCATCCACACCGTCCGCGGTGTCGGCTACGTGCTTCGGGAGACCCCTCCGTAATCCCCATGGCGACACTAAGGATGCGTAGACCAACTTCCGCTCTGTTCTCACCGCTGCGGGCCACCAGCTCATCGGTATCGCTGCGCTGGCGCGTGATGCTGCTCGCCATGTCGATGGTGGCCATGGTCGTGGTGCTCATGGCCGTTGCTTCCTATCTATTGGTGTCGACGGCGTTGTATCGCGATGTCGACAAGCAGCTCAACGATCGCGCCAACCTGCTCATCGGTAGCGGGTTGTTGTCGGTGGACCCACGCCGCGCCATCGAGGGCACCGCGTATTCGGCGGACGTCAACGCCAAACTGATCTTCCCGGGGCTCATCACGTTCTCGGCCACCCAGCAGGGACAGACCATTCCCTACGGTGCGCCCGAGCAGGCGGTGACCCGCGGCGAGCTGGATCAGTCGCTGCGCACCGTTAATCACCAACGCGTGCTTGCCCTCCGGCTCGACAATGGCAGCACGCTAATCATGGCGAAATCGCTCGACCCCACCGATACGGTGCTGCGGCGGCTGGGCTGGGTGCTGCTGATCGTCGGCGGCGTGGGTGTCGCGGTGGCAGCCGCGGCCGGAGCCATGGTGGCCGGCACCGGGTTGCGTCCGGTGGCCAGGCTTACCGATGCCGCCGAGCGGGTGGCCAGAACCGACGACCTGAGACCCATTGCCGTCACCGGCAGCGACGAACTGGCACGACTCACAGTCAGTTTCAACACGATGTTGCGCGCACTGGCAGAGTCGCGAGACCGCCAGGCACGGCTGGTGACCGACGCAGGCCATGAGCTGCGCACCCCGTTGACCTCGCTGCGCACCAATACGGAGCTGCTGATGGCCTCGATGCAGCCGGGCGCCCCGCGGCTGCCCGATGAGGAGATGGAGGCGCTGCAGACCGATGTGATGGCCCAGATCGAGGAATTGTCTACGTTGGTGGGCGATTTGGTCGATCTCGCGCGTGGCGACGGCGCCGATATTGTGCACGAGCCGGTGGACCTGGTCGAGGTGGTAGAGGGAACTTTGGAACGAGTTCGCCGCCGCCGCAACGACATCGAATTCGATGTCGTCATGCAGCCCTGGCAGGTGTACGGCGATGCGGCGGGATTGTCACGGGCGGTTCTCAACCTGCTCGACAACGCGGCGAAGTGGAGCCCATCGGGAACTGCGGTGTCGGTGCGGCTGGCCCAGGTTGACGCCGCGCATGCCGAGCTGGTGATTTCCGATCGGGGCCCCGGGATCCCGCCTGCTGAACGTGATCTGGTCTTCGAGCGGTTCTACCGGGCCACCCCGGCCCGGGGAATGCCGGGATCCGGTTTGGGGTTGGCCATTGTGAAACAGGTTGTGCTGAAACATGGTGGTGCCATCAAGGTCGAGGAGACAGAGCCGGGTGCGCTGGTGGACGATAACCCGGCTCCGGGGACGTCAATGCACGTGCTTCTTCCAGGCCGGCCCGGGCACGTCGGGTCTGGAGATATGGGAGACGCGAGCGGGCGCCGGAACTCTGTGCCAAAGACGAGACAGATCTCAGTGGATTCTCAGTCCGCTCCGGCAGCGTGGCACTCGAGCTAGTCGATCTTGAACGCCTATGAAGGACGTGTGAGGAAGCAGCTATGACCAACGACCCCCACGGCAGCTGGGCCTACCGGCCGTCCGGCCCCTACTCCGGGCAACAGGGGCACCAGGCGCCGACCCACCACGCCCAATCCGGTCATCACTACCAGGGACAGCCTTACGGCTACCCGCAGCAGGGGGCCGGCCAGCCGCCGAATCAGCATCGCCCGGCGGGGCAGCCGCCGCGTCAGCAGCAAGCCGAGCAGCCGCGGGGGAGGCGCACCGGCGGGCTCATCGTGGGTGCCGTCGCCCTGGCCGTGGTGTCGGGTGGCCTGGGCGGGACAGTGGGTGCCGTTGTCGCCGACCGCCAGCACAAGTCACCTGCCGTCACCAGCAGTAGTACCGGTCTGACCCCCATCTCGCCCGGGCGCTCGTCGGCCGCGCAGCCGGTCTCCGCGCTACCTGCCGGATCGGTGGAACAGGTTGCGGCCAAGGTGCTTCCGAGCGTCGTCAAGCTGGAAACGATCATGGGGCGGTCGAGCGAGGAGGGATCCGGGGTGATCCTCTCCGCCGATGGCTTGGTGCTCACCAACGCGCATGTCGTCCAGGCGGCCGTGGAGCCCGGCGCCAAGACCACCGCCACCGTCGCGGGCGGAAAGCACTCACCCTTCACCGTGGTCGGGATCGATCCCGCCACGGATATCGCCGTCGTGCGGATCGGCGGAGCCTCGGGTCTGACGCCCGTGGCGATCGGATCTTCCGCGAATCTGGTTGTGGGACAGTCGGTTGTCGCGATCGGTTCCCCGCTTGGCCTCGATGGCACGGTGACCACCGGCATCGTCAGCTCGCTGAACCGCCCGGTGTTCACGGCGGGACAAGCGGGCAACCAGGACACCGTGCTGGACGCCATCCAGACCGATGCCGCCATCAACCCGGGCAACTCCGGTGGCGCCTTGGTCAACCTGAACGGTGAGCTGGTGGGGATCAACTCCGCCATCGCCACCATGGGCGGTGATTCCAGCGGAGAGACGCAGGGCGGATCGATCGGTCTGGGCTTCGCGATCCCGGTCGACCAGGCGAAGCGGATCGCCGATCAGCTCATCGCAAGCGGCCACGCCACCCACGCGTCGCTGGGCGTCCGGGTGGGCAACGAGAAGGAAATCCAGGGTGCCAGGATCGTCGAGGTGGTCGCCGGTGGTGCCGCCGAAAAGGCCGGGATACCCAACGGTTCGGTCGTGACGAAGGTGGACAACCGCGCGGTGAGCAGCGCCGACGGACTTGTCGCGGCCGTGCGATCCAAGGCTCCCGGTGACAAGGTGACGCTGACGTACTCCGACGGCAACGGCGGACCGGAGAAGACGGCCGACGTGATACTGGGTGAGGTCGCCCGATGACTCAGATGTCCGCGCGAGCGGTTACCGTTGCTTCCATGTCAGAGCTTGAGGCGGGACCGGTGGGGCGATCTCTGGTCGTCATTGTCAACGACAGGACGGCGCATGGTGACCAGGACACCACCGGTCCGCTCGTTACCGAGCTGCTTTCCGAGGCCAGAATCGTGGTCGACGGTGTGGTGGCTGTCGAGGGGGACCTGGCTGAGATTCAGAACGCCGTCAATCTCGCGGTCATCGGCGGTGTTGATCTGGTGGTGACCGTGGGTGGCACCGGTGTCACCCCGCGCGATGTCACCCCCGAGGCCACTCAGCCGCTGCTCGACCGTGAGCTGCTCGGCATTGCCGAGGCCATCCGGTCTTCCGGGCTCGCGGCCGGTGTCACCGAGGCAGGTCTGTCGCGTGGAGTGGCGGGCATTTCTGGGAGCACCCTGGTGGTCAACATTGCGGGAACCCGTGCTGCGGTGCGCGACGGGATGGCCACGCTCACGCCGATGGCGATTCAGATCATCGAGCAGCTATCTAGCTTGGAGATCTGACCGGGTGCCGTCCCCTGAGGGCCGTAGATGTGACCTTCACCACGAAAGTGGCGAAGGGGGAACAAGCGCCAGCAATGTGGATATCGAGCAAATTTTTGGCCAGACCATGCCGTCCTTGGGGCCAGATGAACGCGACATGAACGATTCGCACGGCACTCATGAGGGCGATCGGTGGTTGCGCGATAACGTTCCGCCCCACCACCGCTAAGTAATCCCCGCATATAGGACGCGTAAATACGGCAGGTCGCAGATCTCCGATACCCATCCGGGGTGACGGTTCCCCCGAAGTCGCAAGCTGTTTCCTGGCAAACCCCTCGTTCACGCAATTGTTAACTCTGGGATGTCTTGGGTTCGGCTAACTTCCGGTTGGTGGGCCTGCCCGGAGTGCGGTGATTTAGGGGTGAACAGAACGCTGGTTCAGATTGCCGCGCCGTCACCGTGCCGATATCGTCCATCCTGTCCGTCGCTTAGGAATTTCTCATGTTCGCCATGAGGAGACTGATAGGAACCGAATGAAGCTGTTGGGCAAGGTATCGGGCGGGGCCCGCCGTGGTGTGTTGGCGGCTGGCGCCTTAGTCATGACTCTTGTTGCTCTCTTTGCGACGGCGGCGACTGCGCAAGCCGGTCTGGATGATGAGCTGACTCTGGTGGATGGCAAGGGGCGCACGCTCAGGGTTCAGCAGTGGGACACCTTCTTGAATGGTGTGTTTCCGTTGGACCGCAACCGCCTGACGCGCGAGTGGTTCCACTCGGGCCGCGCGGTCTATGAGGTGACGGGTCCGGGTGCCGATGCCTTCGAGGGCACCCTGGAGCTGGGCTACCAGGTGGGTTACCCGTGGTCGTTGGGCGTGGGGCTTAACTTCAACTACACGACCCCGAATACCTCGATTCTCTACGGTATTCCGAACGCCTTCGGTGGTTCTCCGGAAGCCTCGTACATTCAGACCACCAACCTGCTGCCATCGGCCGGTATCAACGTGGACCTGGGCAATGGCCCCGGTATCCAGGAAGTTGCCACCTTCTCCGTTGCCATCGCCGGCCCCAAGGGTG
>NZ_JACCFF010000005.1 GCF_013449725.1 Mycobacteroides sp. LB1
GGCACGGCGACACCTCCATGAGCCAAGCCGCCTGGCAAGCCCAATGGAACACCGCCATGGAAGAACTCATCCGCGCCTACCGCGCCATGGGCAACACCCACGAAACCAACACCCTGTCCATGAACGCGCGCGACATGGCCGAAGGAGCCAAATGGGGCGCATAAACGCCCTTGGTGCTCCTGCACCTGATCGTGCGATGAACCAGGCCCTTCGGTCGCCGGACGCCGTCGAGCTGACGGTCGACCAGGCCTGGTTCCTCGCAGACACGTTGGGCGCTGGCACCTTTCCTTGGGTGCTGGCGATCACCGTTCCCTTCCGGGATGAAGCACAGCGCGCGGGATTCAACGCTCAGCGCGTTCAGGAACTCACCAGAGCCGGCGTCCTTGGAGCGGACGGGGCGGTGGATCCTGCCGTAGCCGGCTGGATCCGCACCGTGTGCCGCCCCGACCGTTGGCTGGAACTGCGTTATGTCGCGGCAGGTTCGGAGAATCCGGACGTGATGCGCGGCATTATCGCGCGGAGACAGTCACAGGGCCGCGGACTGACTGTGGTGTCCCTACGCAACGCCCATCTGATTACCTTCACGGTGGTCGACGCCGACGACTCCTCCGCGCTGGCCCCCAGTGTGGTGGCGGGGCTGCGATGGCGCGAACCTGCGCGGTTCCCCGAGTTCACCTTGCCCACCCAAGTCGGCGCCAAGGCCGACGAGCAGCTGCGCTCTGGCGCCTCACTGGCCGATGTCATGGGATACCTGGGTGTCCCGCCCGCCGCGCAGCCGGTAGTGGAATCGGCGTTCATCGGAGCCCGGAACTATGTAGAAGTAGTTGCCGGACAACGCGATAACGCAACCCAGCAGACCTCTGAGGTGGGTATCAGTGTGGTGGACACCAGCACTGGACGCATCCTCGTCAGCCCGCGGCGCGCCGATGACGGCGTCTGGCTGTCAACCTTCGCACCCGGAACCCCGTTCGCGATCGCGGTGGCCGTCGACCAGTTGATGGCCACGCTCTCGGACGGGCACTGGTTTCCGGATGCCCGCCTGACCCGAGACTTCCACTGATGCTGCCCCCTTCCAGATCCCCACTGTGTTCGATCCAACTGTGCCCAATCCCAATGTGCCCAATCCCTTTGGGCCCAACCCCCTACCGAGAGAGTCAAACGAAACACCATGTCTGACAACGCCGTGATGCCCATCGTCCGGGTAGCCGTGCTCGGTGAAGAAAAGCTGACCGAGATCGCGCTTCCAACGCAGCTGCCGATGCGCGACATCATTCCCGCGATACACCGTTTGGTGGCCCCCGACAGCCACACAGCCACCGAGGCCACAACCCCACAGCGGCTGAGCCTGGCGCCGGTGAACGGCGCCCCGTTCAGTGCCGACGCGACTCTGGACACCGTGGGCGTCCTCGACGGCGATCTGTTGACGCTGCGACCAACCCCCGTCGGACCTGCTGCACCCGGCATCGTCGAGGACATCGCCGACGCCGCCGTTATTTTCTCCGAATCGCGTAAGCGCCCCTGGGGCGCCGAGCACATCGCCCGCACCACCCGTTTCGGCGCCCTCGGATTGATCGTGGCGGCAACGGTTCTGGCCATCGTGCACAACGTGCGCACCGGATCGGTTTTGAGCCTTGCCGGGCTGGCAGTGGTCGCGGTTGCCGCCGCGATCGGGGCATTGGTGGCACACGTGCGCTCACCGCGTCTGGGTGCGGAATTGGCGATCACCGCCCTGGCACCCATTGCCGCCGCACTTGCGCTGGCCGTGCCCGGGGATGGACTGGCGCCGCGTGTGCTCCTCGGAGCGGCCGGAGTGGCGGCGTGGTCGCTGATCTACCTGATCGTGGCCCGTCAGCTGATCGCCTTTTTCACCGCAACGACGGTGCTGTCCATCGGTATCGCAGGCGCTGCGGGCGCCCAGATCCTGTGGCATTCTTCCTTGCTCGCCCTGGGCTCCGGCCTGATCATCGTGGCGCTGCTGGTCACCGTGCGTGCCGCACAGCTGTCGGCGTTCGCCGCCCGATTCCCGCTGCCGACCATTCCGGCACCGGGTGACGCGACTCCTTCCGCCCCGGCGATGTCGGTACTCAAGGACCTGCCGCGACGCGTACAGCTGAGCGATTCGCATCAGAGTGGATTTATCGCGGGTGCTTCACTTCTGGCAATCCTGGGATCGCTGGCACTGGTGGGCGGTTCGACTCTGGCCAGCCCGTGGGCCTGGTACCTGGTGTTCGCGGTGAGCGCCGGAGCGGCACTGCGGGCGCGGGTGTGGGATTCAGCGGTCTGCAAGGCCTGGCTGCTGGCAGTTCCGTTCCTGGTGACGACCGCACTGCTGGTGATCTTCGCCATCGCCGGTCGTTACACCGGCGCACTGGTTGCGCTCGGCGTGCTGGCCGTGCTGGTTGCCGCGCTGACGGTCGTGGTGTTCAACCCGAAGATCGGTGAGGCGGAAAGCTACTCGCTGCCCAGTCGACGGGTCCTCGGATTTTTCGCCTCCGGAATCGACGCCTCGTTGTTGCCGGTCATCGCGTACCTCACCGGGCTGTTCGCCTGGATTCTCAACCGATGATGCGGTTTTTGTGCGTGGGCGCCGTCGCCGCCACCCTGATGGCGACGACGATTCCCCCGGTGTACGCGGTTGCGCCTCCCGAGGCGGATCCCGCTGCGCTGCCCCGAGACTCGGCCCCCAGCGCCAGCGCCGGCATGCAGTCCGCCGCGTGCAGTACCACCGTGCTGCTCCCGGGCACAGGTACGGCTGGAAAGCCTTCACAGGAGCTCCAGGAGGCTTGGCGCTTCTCCCACGGTGAGGGTCAGAGCATCGTCGTCATCGACACCGGCGTACAGCCGAGCCCGCGGCTGCATGTTGAGCCGGGCGGTGACTACGTGCAGTCGACCAACGGCCTGACCGACTGTGACGGCCACGGGACTATGGTCGCCGGCATCATCGGTGCCCAACCCGGCCCAGACGGATTCTCCGGTGTCGCACCGGCGGCCAAGCTGATCTCGATCCGCCAGTCGTCCGCCAAGTTCTCCCCGCGCGTCACCGGGGGTGATCCAACCACCAGCGAAGCCAACAACTTCGTCAACACCTTGGCCCGGGCAATCGTGCACGCCGCGAACCTCGGGGCACGCGTGATCAACATTTCGTCGCGTGTCTGCGTTCCGGCGGCCAAGCCCATCGACCAAGCCGCACTAGGTGCGGCGCTGCGGTACGCCGTCAGTGAGAAGGACGCGGTCGTAGTCGCCGCGGCCGGTAACACCAGTGGCGGCGGCGCCAACTGCCAGCAGAATCCCCTCACCGGCGCCGGTGCGGACCCCAGGAATTGGTCTGGGGTGGAGTCTGTTTCGGTGCCCTCGTGGTGGCAGCCCTATGTGTTGTCGGTGGGCTCTGTCGCAATCGACGGCAGTCCCTCGAAGTTCACGATGGCCGGCCCATGGGTGGGTATTGCGGCATCCGGCGAGAACGTGACATCGCTGTCTAACGACGCCGAGGGCGGGTTGGCCAACGGAATGATCGGCCAGGACGGTAAGCCGGTCCCCCTCTACGGAACGAGCTATTCGGCGGCATACGTTTCGGGTGTCGCGGCGCTGGTTCGCAGCAGGTTCCCCGAACTGACGGCAAGCCAGGTGATTTCGCGTCTGAAAAGAACCGCTCGTGACGCGGGTCGGTCTCCCTCCAATCTCGTGGGGGCCGGAACGATCGACCCGGTAGCCGCGCTCACCTGGGAGGTTCCCCCAGAGGAGGGCGGACCCACCGGCCCCAGCGCTCGCGCGGTCGTCCCTCCGCCCGCACCCATCCCCGAAAATCCCCTTCCCCGGCGACTCGCTTTCTTGGGCGCCGGTACATGCCTGATCGCGGTAATCGTCGTCGCCGCGCTGAGTGCGCGTCGCAGACAGGAGAGCACTGAGTGAGCACGAATACGAGTAGGAAACTGAAGCTGTATCGACCACCGGTGCCGTGCACGCTGCGGCTGACCCTGGTGGCGACGCTGGTCGCGGCGGGTGCGTTCGCGCTCTACCGCCGGGACCCGGCCGACCGCTGGATCGCCATTACCGCCGGGGTGCTCGCGCTGGTTCTGCTGGTGTGGTGGCGTGGCACCTTCCTTACCGAGATGCTCGGACGGTGGACGAAGATGCTGACCGGCAGGCTCTCTCGCCGAACCCCCTCGGGTATCGCGCAGATCGTCCCTTCCGGCGTTGACGCGCGTACCACCGTGGCCCTTGAGCTCAAGGCGCCCGCGTCCGGTGAGGATGTGCCGGTCGGACTCCTCGCCGGGTATCTGGATCGCTATGGCGTGCGATGCTCGTCGATCCGGGTCACCACCGCCGATATCGATGGCGTCGAGGGCAAGATCTGGGTGAGCCTGACCCTGAGCGCCGCCGAAAACCTCGCCGCCCTACAGGCGCGTTCTTCACGAGTCCCCTTGCGCGAGACCGCCGATACGGTGGGACGCCGACTGTCCGATCACCTGCGTGAACTGGGGTGGCAGGTCAGCGCCGCGGAGAATCCGAACGCACCGCTGCCCGCACAGGTAAAGGAAGGGTCGCGCGCCGTCACCGACGACCACGGATACCTGGCCGCCTACCGTGCCACGGTGAATGGCGACCTGACTCAGACCCTCGCGAGCGTCTGGAGTGCCCCGCTCTCTGAGCGCTGGACAGCTCTTGAGCTGACCGGGACCGTCGATGCTCCACAGCTGACCGTGGTCTGCGCACTGCGCACGGAGGAGAAGCCGGCCGCCCACGCTCCGTTGGCCGGTTTGATGCCGTGCTGGGGGGAGCACCTGCGCATCCTGCAGATCTTGGACCCGCTGTCGTCCGCCACCTTCGGCGGAGCAGCCAGCTCCGTCACCGCCGAGTTCCTCGACGATCTCACGCAGCAGGACGAGGCGCCGGCACTGGTCTGAGAGCAGTCCGCTAGGCCGCCGCAGCGGTGTTGAGGTATGCGGCGGTCCAGCTCCGGCGCAAGAACAGTACGAAGGTCGCTATACCCTGGCGGGGTGATCGCAGGTTCGGCCAGTCGTCTCGGAATGCTCGTAGTCGCCGTCGGCCTCGTCCTCAGCGCATGCAGCCCTACCGGCTCGCCTCAGAACTCCTGGCCCCCGTCGGGGGGCCGCGGCCCATGCGCTGTCGCCAAGAAGTCCGATGTGCCGGCGGCCATGCGCGATGGCACGATCTTGCGCGCCGACGTCTATCGCCCCAAGCTCAAGGACCCCGTGCCGGTCATCCTGATGCGCACTCAGTACGGCAAAGACAGCGCACAGGTCAAACCGTCACGGTTCCGCACCCCCGACTGGTTCGCCTCGCACTGCTATCTCGTAGTGGTGCAAGACATTCGCGGCCAGGGTGCTTCCGACGGGGTGTTCACCGAGTTCGGCAATGACGGCGACGACGGTTACGACACCGTGGAGTGGGCGGCCGGACTACCCGGTTCCAGCGGCAAGGTCGGAATGTACGGCTCCTCGTATGTCGGTGCGACACAGTGGCTCGCCGCCACCACAACTCCCCCGCACCTGACAACCATCGTCCCCTCCAATACCGCCTCCGACTACTACGACGGCTGGACGTACGAGGGCGGCGCGTTCCGGCTGGGCTTTGCGCTGCCGTGGGCTATAGAAACCATCGCCACCTCCGCGGCGCAGAACCGTGGCGATGACGCTGCAGTCCAACAACTCAAGACTGCAGCCACAGAGCGGAGTCGCTGGCTCAGTTTCCTTCCCTACAAAGATCTTCCACCCATGCAGCCGGACAATCCTCAGGTCGCACCGTGGTATTTCGACTGGATCCGGCATTCGACCCGCGATGACTACTGGAAGCAGTGGAGCATCAGAGACCGGTACGAGAAGGTGAAGGTTCCGGTGCTGCACTTCGAGGGCTGGTACGACTCGTTCCTACGTGGCGGCCTGGAGAACTTCACAGGTATGTCCGCCCGCGGCGGGTCACCCGAGGCGCGCCGCGATCAGCGCATCGTCATCGGTCCGTGGGACCACCTCGCCTGGGGCCGCGAATCATCAAGTCCATCAACACTGTTGAAGGAGTTGGGGGCCGGTGCCAACAGCCCCGTCAATGAACTACAGCTGGCATGGTTCGACCACTTCCTCAAGGGCGCCGACAATGGCGTCACTTCCGGAACACCCCGCGTCGACTACTACCTGATGGGCGCCAACCGTTGGAAGACCGCCCCGACCTGGCCACTGCCACAAACGGATTGGACGGTGTATCAGCTCGGCGGCTCCGGAGCAAAACATGCTGGCACACTTGGTAACTCGGTTTCGCCTCACGACCCGCCCGATACCTACATCTACGACCCCGCGAATCCGGTACCGAGCGCCGGTGGGCACTCTTGTTGCGCCGCCGATTCGGCACCAGAAGGTCGCTATGGCCAGAACGTCGTCGAGCAGCGTCCTGATGTGCTGACGTACACCAGCGAGCCACTCACCGCCGACACCGAGGTCACCGGTCCGATCAGTGTCGATCTGTGGGCGGCATCCTCAGCACCGGATACCGATTTCACCGCGAAACTCGTTGTCGTTCGGGCCGATGGCGCTGCCATCAACCTCAACAACGGCATCGTCCGCACCTCAACGGCGCAATCGCTGTCCGAGCGGCACCTCGTCCCGGCGGGCCAGCCGAGTAAGTACCGCATCGATGTATGGCCGGTGAGCTACCAGTTCCGCACCGGCGAGCGCATCCGGCTGGAGATTTCCAGCAGCGACTTCCCCCAGTACGCACCCAACCCAAATACGGGAGCACCGTTCGGACAGAACGCCGAGCTACGCACCGCGACGCAGACGATCCTGCATGATGCGGCGCATCCATCCACGCTCACACTGCCCGTCATACCGGCCGGTGATCCGGGCACCGAGAACTTCCCGATGCCAGCCCAAAACTAAATCCGTAGCCAACCGGGCGCTAGCCCCAGTTCTCGGGGCCGCCGAGGTCCGCCGAAAGCCAATGCTCCGGCGAGACATAGACCGCGATCTGCTCCCCGTACCCCTCCGAGTACTTGAGGTACCCGTCGAGCAGCTCCTCCGGTATGTATCGCGCGGCCACCTGCCGATGCTGGTCGTGGCCGAGCGGCTCGATCTTGGTCACCGGCCCCTCCACGCTCACGTAGCGCACCGTCGGTTGTTCCCGATCGACCATGAGCGTCAACCGACCTGCCGCCTCGATCAGCTGATGCTTACGCGAACCCTTGCCCGTCGGAATCCACAGATCGCCGCCAGAGGTGTAGTAGTACCAGATCGGCACGGTTAGCGGAGCACGGTCCGACCCGGCGCTCACCGAGATGGCAGCCACATGGGGCTCGGCCAGAAATGCCTGTCGTTCTTCCAAACTCAATCCCATGTCCCCACCCTACGATCACCGACCGACAGCCGCACCGGTCTAAAGATTCCCGTGGTTCACTGGGCTCATGGCACGTCCCCCTGCCCTCGCCCGTCGCCTCTACGAACGGTTTGAGCCGGTACACGGAATCACCTACTTCACAGCGGAAGCCCGTGCCGCGGTCGATGAGCTTGGCTACCGCGGATTCTGGCGAGGGTACTTCGCCACCCGATCGGCTCCGCTGGGTGCAGTGGTGCCGCGCCTCGTCGAGGCCGTCTTCTACAACTTCGCATCATTCCGGGTAGCCAAGTCCCTCGACGGCGCATGGGATACCGCGAGTCCCGAACAGGCTCTGGCCGCGCGGCAAGCCGGTGCCGTCGCAGCGCTACGACGCTTTGGCCTCGCGGATGACGAAAATCTATGCACCGCTGCCGATTTACTCGGGAAGGCAGCCCGCAATGCCTCGTTGGCAGGTCGCCCGCTGTATGCCGCACTGTCCACCGTCCCGTGGCCGGACCAACCCGTGGCGGCACTGTGGCATGCCGCCACCCTGCTACGCGAGCAGCGTGGTGACGCCCACATCGCTGTCCTGGTCGCCGCCGGCATCAATGGTCGCGAGTCGAATGTGTTGCAGGTCGCGGCAGGCAGGGCGGCCAAGGACCACATCATGCGCACTCGGGACTATGACGACGCCGAGTGGGCCGATATCGAGCAGGCCCTTTCTCAACGCGGTCTACTCGACGGCGCCGGCCTATTGACCGCCGAGGGCCACGCCCTGAAGACCGATATCGAGGACCGTACCGACCGGGCCGCACTACCGACGCTCGATGCGCTCACGAACGCCGAGGTGGAGACGCTCTTTCGCACCCTCACCCCCATTACCCGTCAGGTCATCGCGGGTGGCGACATACCGATGTCAACACCAATGGGATTGCAGCGCAACGATCTTGACGATGAGAGCGCCCATTTGAGCTAAGCCGCCAGCGCTCCCCGCTTCTTGAGCAGCGGAAGCACACCCTCGGCAAACCAGTACGCCTCTTCCAAGTGCGGGTACCCGGACAGGATGAACTCGTCGAACCCAAGCGCGTGATACTCGGAGATCAGATTGGCGACCTCTTCGTGGCTGCCGACCAACGCCGTGCCCGCACCGCCGCGCACCAATCCGACTCCCGCCCACAGGTTCGGATAGATCTCGAGCTTGTCGAGCCGCCCACCGTGCAACGCCGTCATGCGCCGCTGCCCTTCGGACTCCGACTTCGCATGCAGCGCGGTGGCCGCGGCGACCTGGTCTGGGGTCAGCTCGGCGACCAGTGAATCGGCGACGGCCCATGCCGCCTCGGAGGTGTCCCGGGTGATGGTGTGCAGCCGGATGCCGAATCGCAGGGTGCGGCCACGCTCCTTCGCCAGTGCCCGCACCGCCTGGATCTTGGCGGCGGCCGCGGCGGGCGGCTCACCCCAGGTCAGGTAGACATCGACATGATCAGCCGCGATCGGCAGTGCCGCCGGGGAGGACCCGCCGAAATACAACTGCGGCAACGGCGTCGGCGGCTCCGACACCCGCGCATCGGTCACGGTGTAGTGCTTACCCGAGTAGTCGACGGGTTCGCCCTTCCAGATATCCCGGACGATCTGCAGGAATTCACCGGTGCGCTCATAGCGCTCATCGTGAGTGAGCCAGTCGCCGAAGCGACGTTGCTCGGCATCGTCGCCTCCGCTGACGACGTTCAGCAGCAGACGCCCACCCGAGAATCGCTGGAATGTGGCCGCCTGCTGCGCGGCAAGCGTCGGTGGGACGAGCCCGGGCCGGAACGCCACCAAGAATTTCAGGCGCTCGGTCTGCTCCAGTAGTGCCGACGCGGTCAGCCACGCATCCTCGCACCAGGTGCCCGTCGGGGTCAGCACGCCCTCAAAGCCCAGCCGGTCGGCCGCACGGGCGATTTCGCCGAGATATCGCAGGCTCGGCTCCCGATACCCCGCCGGAATGGTGTGATGCGATGACGCATGTGAGGCGCCCACGATGGAACGACTGTCGCCGTTGGTGGGGAGAAACCAGAAAAACTTGGCGGCCACGGGAATTGCCCTCCTTATGAGCTGAAAAACCGGGAGCTTCTACTGCGTCTTGGTGAAGAACTGCGCCAGCACGCTGTCGTATCGGCTGTCGACGAAATCGGCGAATTTGGGCTTGCCCTGGATCTGACCGGATTGCGCGAAGAGATCGGCCAGCTTCTGCTCCGAGGCACTCACCTGATCGGTCAGCGGTATCGGTGGCCGCAAGCTGCGCGACTGCGCGAGGGCCGCGGCGGCGGGGTCGATTCCGATTGCCGCGGCATACTTTCCGTACCACTCCTGCTGATGGGCCTGGGCCCAGTTGCTCGCCCGAGCGATGCGCTGCACCAGGTCCGAAAGCGCGGTGTTGCGTTTGGCATCGCGCAGCGCCGCCTGCGAGGCGACACCGAATCCATACCCGTTCGAGACGTCGCTCGCGGTGGCAAGCGTGCGGACCTTCAGCTGCTTTTCGGCGAGGGCGGTGTACGGGTCCCAGATCGCCCAGGCATCGGCCTGCCCCTGGCTCAACGCCGTGAACGCGTCGGCGGGCTGCAAGAACACCAGCTGGATGTCCTTCACGGTGAGATTGGCCTTCTGCAGCTGCAACAAGAGGTGACCGTGTGCCGAGCTGCCCTTGCCGACCACCACCTTTTTACCCCGCAGGTCCGCCACCGACTGGACCGTGGAATCGGCAGGGACCAGGATCTGGTCGCCCGAGGCATCATTGGAATACCCGGATACCACTTTGATTTTCGCGTTCGAGGCCGCCCCGAAGATCGGCGGCGTGTTACCGGTGACGGCGAAGTCGATCTTGCCCGCGGTCGCCGCCTCGATCTGTGGCGGTCCGGAGGTGAAGGTGGAGAAGTCGATCTTGTACGGCACGTTGTCGAGCTCACCCGCTGCGCGCAGCAGCGCCTCGGTGCCCCCCTTCTGATCACCCACCTGGAGAGTAAGCCCCGTCAGCTCCGAGAGCGGGACGAGCTGCGGCACAGCGGAATCGCCCTTGTCTTCGCGACCGGAGGTGCACGCCGACAGCACCAATACACTCATGGCCGCGGTCGCAGCGATCCAGCGCTTCACTGCCCTCCCCTTTCGTCAAACACCAAGCTGCGCAAGGAGTTCACCTCGGTACTTCTCCGTCTCGCCGTCATGTTTCCCCTGCGGTTTCCGCGGGTTGTGAATATGCAATGTGTGCGCCAGCCGACCCTCGTCCAGCACCAGAATGGTGTCGGCCAGCGATATCGCCTCGTCTACATCGTGGGTGACCAGCAGCACGCCGAACTCGTGTTCCCGCCATAGGTTCAAGAGCAGGCGGTGCATCGACAGCCGGGTCAGTGCGTCGAGTGCACCGAAGGGTTCATCGAGCAGCAGCAGCTGAGGCTCCGCGACAAGCGCACGGGCCAGAGACACCCGCTGCGCCTGGCCACCCGAGAGGGTCAGCGGCCAGGCCTGCGCCTTATCCGCAAGCCCCACCTCGTCGAGCGCTCGATCGACCCGGGAAAGTGCTTCCGCCTTCGACAGTTTGGTGCGGGTGAGCCCGTACGAAACGTTGTCGCGGACCGAGCGCCACGGGAACAACCGTGGCTCCTGGAAGGCTACGGCCGGGGCCCCGAGCACCTGCCGTTCACCGCCGTATTCGCCGGCCAGCCCGGACAGCACCCTCAGCACCGTCGACTTACCCGAGCCGCTGCGGCCCACCAGCGCGACGATCTCACCGCGGCCGACCCGTAACGAGACATCGTCGAGCACCCGGTTACGTCCGTACCACTTGGTCACCGATGTCAGTTCGGCGGCCGGTGTGGCGGATTGCCGCGACAGTTCGGAAACCTCGAAAACTGCTGTCATGGTGCGCCTTTCATGATCGATATCGCAGTGCACGCCGTTCCAGCACGCGCACGATGGCGTCGGTCACAATGCCCAACAACGCGTAGACCACCAGGCCGAAGATGATGACGTCGATACGCAGGAAGTCGCGTGCGTTGTTGATGAGGAACCCCACCCCAGCATCGGCGTTGATCTGCTCGGCGACGATGAGCGTGAGCCAGGACAGCGCCAGTGACTGACGCAATCCGACAAGCACCTGCGGTGTCGCGCCCGGGACGACAATGACACGCAAACGCTGCCAGAACGAAAACCCGAGCACCTGAGCGGTTTCGAAGAGTTTGGGGTCTACCTGCCGGATCGCAGAGGTGGTGTTGAGGTATAGCGGGAACGCCGCTCCGAGCGCCACCATCAGCACCTTGGGCAGCTCCCCGATACCGAACCACAGGATGAACAGTGGGATGAGCCCGAGATGCGGCAGCGCCCGGACCATCTGCATGGTCGGGTCCACCACCGCGTCGACCAGCCGTGACAACCCCACCACGGTGCCCAGAACAACCCCCAGGGTGCCGCCCAGCAGTAGACCCTCGGCGGCACGGATTCCGGAGACGCGCAGCGCCTCGGCGAGTTGGCCGTTGCCGATCAATTCGATTCCGGCGCGTGCGATCGTCGACGGCGCCGGCAGGATATCCGCGTCGATCAGACCCCAGGCGCTAGCCGCCTGCCAAATCAGAAGCACCGTGAACGGCGAGAGGAATCGAATGATCTCCCAGCGGCGGTTGAGTATCCACTCTCGCCAGGACGGGGTGGGCGCGGGCGCATCGGTGTCAGTTGCCGCGGCGGCCACCAACGCATTACGGGTGGTCATGAAAAGCTCGGGAATCCTCACGGTCGGCGGCTGGCATCGACAAGGTATCGATCGATGTTGACAAACTATGGGCGCGTTCGGATTCCGTGAAGGTTTAATCTCGCAATGAGTTCCTTTCTCGCGCGAGTAGAGGCTCGCGCGAGAAATCAGCGCCAGCCGTCGGCGGCCTTGGCGGCGCGCAGCAACTCCTCGCACAACTGGCGCAGCTCGTCCTGGGTCGCGCCCTCATCGACCGCGGTCGCGACGTCCTCGGCGGCACATCGCGCCTGAAACACCCGATCGGCGAGGTCGGCCGCTTCATCCGCGGTGAGCACCACGGCATCGGCAGGCACCGCCGTGCCCTTAACCGCCGCGCGCTGTTCATAGGCACGTTGACGGCAGGATTGGCGACAATACTGGCGCCGGCGACCGAGCTCGGCGTCAGCGACTTCACGTCCGCACCACTTGCAGGGCTGAGCATGTTTGCGACGTGCCACGCCTCAGAACTGTAGCGGTGACGGCGGGTTGGCCGATACGACGAGAGCTCCAGGGCTCGCCGGGGGTTAGCGCCACTGGAAATTAGAAAATGCCAGTTCACAGGCACTAAAAGTGGCTTGATAGAACATCAAGTACCTGATATATTTGGTACTAGTAATCGAACGGTCCGGGCATCACCGCCGATGTTAAGGGGAATTATGGCCGCCGAAGTCGCACCCCAAGTTGTCTATCCGAAGACCAGGAGAATCCGGTTCCGGTTCGGCGAACCCGAACCCATGCAGCGGTATTACATCAACGACGACATTGCCTTCAGTCACCTGGTAGGGATCCTGTCAGCCGCCTTCCCCCCGGGCGAGGAATTCTTCGTTCGAGCTGTGCGTCGTTACGGGGCACAAATGACCGATCCGCACCTCAAGAAGCGGGTGGCGGGATTCATCGGACAAGAGATGACCCATGGCATGCAACACAGCGAACTCAACCGGAAACTGGCCTCCGTGGGATACAGCTTCCAATTCATCGAGCTGCTCGGCAACCTGGCAGACGAGACCGAGGAGTACCTCGATACGGCATACCCAGATGCGCGACTGCTGCGCCTGTCCCGGCTCAGCGCACTATCAGTGACCGCCGCAGCTGAGCATTTCACGGCGGTTCTCGCCGAACGCCTGCTTACCCGACCGGAGATCCGGGAGCTGATGACCGATCCCGAGGTACGGAACTTACTGAACTGGCATGCCTTCGAGGAGCTGGAACATAAATCAGTCGCGTTCGACGTCTATCGGGCCGTTGGCGGGCCCGAATGGCTGCGCATCTCGACTATGCGAGCAATGGCCGCGATCGCGATCCCCCTCTTCACCGTCGGCGTCTGGATCTCTGTTGCCGCCAACGATCCCGAAGGACGCAAGCAACCGCTGCGATTACTCGGCGAGACGGTGCGATTATTGCGTGGCCCGTTTCTGAAGGGCCTGTACACCGAGAGGAAGCCGTACCTGAAGCGCGGCTTCCATCCCGACGATATCGACACCAGCGCGGTACTGGACCATTGGCGCGACGAACTATTCGGCGACCAGGGCCAGTTGGTGGACCACCTCAAATAGAGGCACGACAAACCAACTTGCCAGCGAAATAGGGCACTCTTTCCGACCATCGTGATTACCTGCGGTGGACTGGAAATACGCAGAAATCTCGGAGCCGGTGACCAGAACCAGGCACCCGAGTACCTCGGCCAGGATCACGGGGCGAAAGGCTGTCACCCGGGTGGCCTCGTGGCGCGCGGCCCAGCGGTCGATGACGAACTATAATGAGGCCTACAACCTGCATGAACAGGGAACTAATGCCGCCGGGACGGCGTTGAGGTAAGCAGTCACCAGCAATTCGAGCGCGGGAGCCTGATCATCCCGGCCCGCAGTAAAGAGGAGAAGTACACATGGCAGATCGTGTTCTACGGGGCAGCCGGCTCGGCGCCGTCAGCTATGAAACCGATCGTGACCACGACCTCGCGCCCCGCCGTATGGCCCGCTACCGCACAGACAACGGTGAAGAGTTCGAGGTTCCCTTCGCTCACGATGCCGAAATCCCGGCGAACTGGGCTTGCCGTAACGGCCTGGAAGGCACCCTCCTCGACGGCGACGTGCCCGAGCCCAAGAAGGTCAAGCCCGCGCGTACGCACTGGGACATGCTCCTGGAGCGCCGCAGCGTCGAGGAGCTCGACGAGCTGCTCAAGGAGCGTTTGGAACTGATCAAGGGCCGGCGCAGAGGCTAAGGCGCGGCAGCGTAACCCGCTCTTATGAGTGGATCCGGTAGATCCGTAGCAGGTTCAGCCGTTCTAATCACCGGCGCCGCAAGCGGCATGGGGCAGGCCACTGCTCGGGTTTTCGCCGAGGATGGCGCATTCGTTGCGGTCACCGATCTGCATCTGGAAGATGCGCAAGCAGTCGCCAACGAGATCGGCGATTCTGCAGCGGCCTGGGCGCTGGATGTCACCGACAACACACAGATCGCCGAGGTCGTCGCGGCTGTGGCCGAACGGTTCGGCCGTCTGGACATCGTGGTGAACAACGCCGGTTTCGCGGCATTCAGGTCACTCGATGACCCCGACTATGACGACACCTGGGATCGGTCGCTTGCCGTCCATCTGACCGCACCCCAACAGATTGTCCGCGCAGCACTCCCGTTCCTGCGTGAAGCTCCGTACCCGCGTGTGGTGAACATCGCCTCCACAGAGGCTCTCGGCGCCACTCCGTATGACGGCCCATACGTTGCAGCCAAGTCCGGCCTGGCCGGTCTGACCAGGAGTTTGGCGGTCGACTTGGGGCGCGACGGCATCACGGTGAACTGCATCTGCCCGGGGCCCATCGATACCGCGATGACAGCGGCGATCTCCGCTCAGGACAAGGACACCTATGCCCGCCGACGCACCGCGCTGCGCCGCTACGGTCGCGCCGAGGAAGTCGCGCATATGACGTTGAGCGTGTGCCTACCGGCCGCGTCGTACCTCACCGGCACGGTGATCCCCGTCGATGGTGGCCTGATGGCCCGCAATGCTTGAGGTCTGAATACCTCAGCGGTTAACGCCGCGGGCCCGGTCCAGCCTGCTTCTCACACCCCATTTGGTCACCTTGAGCAGGGCTTCGTTGATGATCGACCCGCTCATCTTGGATTCGCCGATCGCGCGTTCGGTGAAAGTGATCGGCACCTCGACAACCTCGAAACCGTACGCAATGGTGCGCAGGGTGAGATCGATCTGGAAGCAGTAGCCGTGGGATTCGACAGCCGCCAAATCCAGCTTTTCGAGCACCTCACGCCGGTACGCGCGGTATCCGGCGGTGATGTCGTGAGGCTTGACGCCCAACACCAGCCGGGCGTAGACATTCGCGCTGCGGGAGAGCACCAGGCGCCGCCACGGCCAGTTCACGACCGTGCCGCCCGGCACGTAGCGCGAGCCGATCGCCAGGTCGGCTCCGGCGTCCACGGCGCCCAGCAGCCGGGACAGCTGTTCGGGAGCGTGGCTGCCGTCGGCGTCCATCTCCACCAGCACCGAGTACTGACGTGCCAGACCCCAACCGAAGCCGGCGATGTAGGCGGCTCCCAGGCCACCCTTCTCCTTGCGGTGCATGACATGCACGCGGTCGGGATCGGCGAGCGCGAACTCGTCGGCCAGTTCGCCGGTACCGTCCGGGCTGCCGTCGTCGACGATCAGCACATGCAATTCGGGCTGCGCCTTGTTCAGCCGACCAAGGATCAGTGGGAGGTTCTCCCGCTCGTTATAGGTCGGAATGATCACCAGGGTCCGGGCGCTCGGACGTTCGGTCGTGGGATCCACTCCGCTCAAGTCTCCTTAGTAGGGGGCTGTTCTGCTGTGTTCAGTTCTGAACCATCCGGCACATCCTTGCGCCGCTTCAGCCCTCCATTGTGCAGTACCGCCAGGCCAGCCGAGGCCAGGACGGCAAGTCCGGCGATCAGCGCGAGAGCCCATTCGACCCATGGACCCCATTGGGTGGCGGGTGTCAGGTCGTTGTGCAGCCGCACCTGCATATCGATATAGGCCGGTTGGAAGAACTTGGTACGGCCCGCGTCGACTCCGTCGGGAGAGATAAAGGCGCTGATCCCGGTGGTGCCGACGACGATGACCTCCCGGTCGTGCTCGACGGCCCGAACCTTGGAGATGGCCAGCTGTTGTTCACTCATCGCAGTGCCGAACAGGGCGTTGTTGCTCGGCACCGTGAGAATCTCGGCGCCGTTGAGCGTGGACAGCCGCGACGCCCTGTCGAACAGGACCTCCCAGCATGTGGTCACGCCGATCTTCACACCCCCGGCAGTGACGACACCGTTGCCTTCTCCGGGGACGAAATACCCCGCGCGGTCCGCGTACTCGGAGAAGTGCGCAAAGAAGCTCCGCCACGGCAGGTACTCACCGAACGGTTGCACGATCTGTTTGTCGTGACGCTCACCCGGGCCGGTGTCCGGATCCCAGACGATGATCGAATTGATCGACTTGGGCTCTCCGGGGGTGGAATCAGGGTGACGCAGCACTCCACCGACCAGGATGGGCACACCGATCGCCTGCGCCGCCTCCGTGATGGCCTCGGCCGCGTCCGCATTGCGGATTGGATCGATATCCGAGGAGTTCTCCGGCCACACCACGAACTGCGGCGCCGGGGCCTTCCCTGCCTTGACGTCCTGGGCAAGCAGGATCGTTTCCTTGACGTGGTAATCCAGCACAGCACGCCGTTGCGCGTTGAAATCCAGCCCCAGGCGGGGAACATTCCCCTGCACCGCCGCGACGGTGACGGTCCGCCCATCGGTGGCTCCGTGGCTCGCGTGCCGAACCTGCTGCCAGCTCACCGCCATGGCGAATAGGACAAGACACACACAGGCACCGGGCAGCAGCACCGAGGGCACCGGACGAGCACCGGACGGACTCACGGCCGGGCTGCGCCACCAGCGAATCATCTCGATGCCGAGCGCGGTGACCGCGAATGCGGCCAGGGCCACCGCGAAGGACACCAGCGGCGCTCCCCCGTATCGCGCCAGGCTCAGCATGGGTCCGTCGCCTTGTCCGAAAGCTATACGACCCCAGGGGAATCCGCCGAACGGAACGCTCGCCTTGCCCCATTCCGCGGCGGACCATGCGGCGGCGAACCACAGTGGCCAGCCCGGCAGGTTCCGCACGACCACTGCCATCACACCGAAGAGAGCGACCGAGATCGCGCAGAGCAAGGACAACGCCAGCCACGGGACCGTACCGACCAACTCGCCCGTCCAGGGCAACAGCGGGATATAGAACGCGAGGCCGAAGAGCAGCCCATACCCAAGCCCACCGCGCAGTGCGGTCCTCGGCGACCACAGCACCAGTCCAAAGATCGACAGTGCGGGGAACGCTGCCCACCAGAAACCCCACGGAGGGAAACTCGCGCACAGGAGAAGACCTCCGATAATGGCCCCGACCTGGCGGGGTGCCGCACGCAGCCATGCTTGGCCCGCCGCGGCGGCGCGCACGCGCAGAGCCTCGGTAAATGCCGCGCCGCGTGACGGACCGGCGGCCTCCTGCTCCTCGTCTACCGGAGCATCGACCGGCTCCTGGAGGTCCATCAGGTCCTCTTCGACAGCTTCGTCAGCCATAGATCACCGTGCCGCGGTGCACAGTTCGCAGACATTTAGGGAGCACAGCAGCGGCATCCGCGAGATCCGGCAGGGCCGGGACCCGCGAACGCGGGTCGGTGGACCACCGCTGCACTCCCGGCTGGCTGGTGTTGATGGTCAAGTCCCCTGTCTTCCATATCGCGTAGCTGGCCGGCGCTCCCGGGGTCAGGGCGCCGGTCACGCCGTCGTGAATGCCCTGTGCACGCCAGCCGCCACGTGTCGCGGCACTGAAAGCAGCGCGCATCGATACAGAACTGCTCGCAGTGCGGTGATGAGCCGCCGCCCGCACCGTCACCCACGGATTGATGGGTGCGACGGGGGCGTCGGAACCGAACGCTAGGGGCACGCCTTGGGATGCTAACAGCGCCAGTTGGTTTAGCTGAGTACCTCGATCAGGGCCGAGTCGGTCCGCGTACATGCCGTCGGCGCCACCCCATAGGGCGTCAAAGGCCGGTTGCATGCTGGCGATGATCCCCAGCCGACCGAGCAGCTCCGCCTGCGCCGCGGTGACCATTTCGAGGTGCTCAAGGCGATGGCCGCACCGGGCGACGGCTGCCACACCATGACGGTGCGCGACCCGCTCGAGCGCGTCGATCACCTGAGTGACGGCGGCATCACCGATCACGTGGAATCCCGCCGTGATACCGGCCTGTGTGCACGAGTCCAGATGAGCTTCAACCGTTTCAGCGTCCAGGTGCCTCACGCCGCAAGTGTGCGGTGCATCGTGGTACGGCTCATGCAGCCAGGCGGTATGTGATCCCAGTGCTCCGTCGACGAAGAGGTCACCGGCCAACCCGGCGGCCCCCGTCGAGGCAATGAGCTCACGCGCGTGATCCGGATCGCTCGCGGCCTCGCCCCAGTATCCGGTGACCTGCACTCCGTGTTCCGTGGTCAGCAGCTCGCGGAAATCCTCAAGCCCGCCGATCTCGGGCCCACCGCATTCGTGCACCGATACCAGGCCCAGCGATGCGGCGCGGTCGAGGGCCGCACGCCGTGCGGTGGCGCGGCCCTCCAGAGATAGGGCGGCGCGCGCACGGCCCCGCAGCAGATGATGGGCCTCCGCCCTCAGCGGGCGTTCGGGGTGGAACCCAGAGGCCTCGGCCAGTCCCGGCACCTGCCTCCGGAGCGCGCTCGACGCCGCGGCCGAATGCACGTCGATCCGGCTGAGATAGACAGCCTTCCCGGGCGCCGCCGTATCGAGATCGGCGGTGGTCAAGGGCTGCCGATCCGGCCATCGGGACTCGTCCCAGCCATGCCCCCAGATCACGTCGTCGGGATGTTCTTCGGCGTAGGCGATCAGCCGATCCAGGCACTGTTCCCGGGAGTTCACATCCGACAGGTCGAGTCCGATGATGGACAACCCGAGCGCAGTGACGTGGACGTGGGCGTCGACGAACGCGGGTGCCACGAAGGCGCCCTCCAGGTCGATGATCTCGGCGGCCGGGAATTCTGCGCGACCGAGATCGTCCTCGCCGATCCAGCTGACGACGTCACCGGTCACGGCCATGGCGGTCGCCGCAGGATGCGATGGGCTATGCACGCGCCCGTTGACGAGCAGTTGCGATGAGCCGCTTGCGCGAAGAGCGTCGAGCTGAGTCTGCACTCGGTAAGTCTGCCGGGTTCGGGCGACGTCTACGCAGGCAGGTCGCGGCCGGGTCGGTACTGCTGAGACGGACTACTCGGCCCCGCCTGACCTTCATCGACATCGATGACCTCGCCGTCGATGTAATCGACGGTGCTTGGACGGGTCCGAGCGGCCTGAAACGCGCCGTATCCGGCGGGGACGACGGTGATCAGGGGCGCGCGCCGGCTCAGCTGGCGCGCTGCGACAACGGTCAGCACCGGCCGCAGCACGGCACGGGTCGGCGGCAGGAGTAGCAGCAGCCCGATCGCAGAAGACACCAATCCGGGGATCACCACCGCAACGGTTCCGAGCGCGATCAGGGCGCCATCCGCGATGGCTCCACCGGGTGACCGAACTCCGCGTCGCAGCTGGTCAATGGCACGACGCCCCTGTGAACCGGCAAGGATCAGGCCGACAACGAAGGCCGCCGCGACGGCGATGATGGTCCAACCGATGCCTACCGCGGAGGTCAACGCCACCAGGGCGGACACCTCGAGGATGACGTAGAGCAGAAACAGGCCTGGCCACATATCGAGTCAACGAGCCGACCCCATGCCGGGTTCCCGGATTACGCCGATGAGCCGCTGGCGCGAAGAGAATTCAGGCGGTGATGGCCAGTCCGGTGGTGCCGCTCGTACCCCGACGCAAGACACTCGCCCTGACCAGCACCCACCCCACCACGCCATACTTCCGCGTGATGGCCGCGCGCGCCCGCTCGGTGCCCTCGGTATCCAGGACTCGCGCGGTTCCCTCGATCTCACCGCTGCGGACCTTGCCGCGCACATCGCAGACGGCGAGCGTCACACGCGGTGTGTTGCGGATACGCCGCACCTTCCACGCATTCGTCTCGGTCCAGACCAGGAGCTCACCGTCCTGGGGCGCCGCCCAGACCGCGGCGGGTTTGGCCCGGCCGTCCTTCGTGTAGGTGGTCAGTAGGACGTATTTGGCCGCACAGACTTCGTCGAAGGTCGGCGTCGGGAGGTTTGCACCCATGGCGCCCAGTCTAGGGACGTCAAAGCGTTTCCGGCGCGCCAAGCGTTACCGAAATCCCCACTCTGGCGCCATTGCGCCGGTCCAACCACGCCGTCGCGATGCGGCTGGGCAGTCCATACCGTTTGACCACCGCTGCCCGGATGCGCGCGACAGAGGCCGGATCCTCAACGATCTCAGCGGTGGCATCGGATATCGGGCTGATCACCCGACCACGTTGAGTACAGACGGCCACCGTCACCCTCGGGTTTTGCCGAATCTGCGTGACCTTCCAGGTGTTCGCACTCGTGGTGAGCAGGAGCTCGTCGCCCTCGGCGACAAAACCCATCGGAGTCGGCTTGGGCACACCGTCTTTCGTGAAGGTGGTCAACAAGATGTAGCGGCCCGCCGCTACTGCGCCAATGTCCAATCCTTTGTCCCGGGCCATCTCCCGATGCTACGACTCCAGCTCGCCCTCGGTCTCGAGGAACACTCTTCGCAAATCATCCAGAACTTGCTGATCGGGCTTCTCCCACAGGCCCCGGCTGGCGGCCTCCAGCAACCTCTCCGCAATGCCGTGCAACGCCCAGGGATTGGACTGTTGCATGAACTTGCGGTTCTGTTCGTCGAGCACATAGCTGTTGGTGAGCTGCTCGTACATCCAGTCCGCCATCACGTTCGCGGTGGCGTCATATCCGAACAGGTAGTCGACGGTCGCGGCCATCTCAAAGGCGCCCTTATAGCCATGACGGCGCATTGCCTCCAACCATCGCGGATTGACCACACGTGCACGGAAAACCCTTGTGGTTTCTTCAGATAGCGTGCGGGTACGCACCGCGTCCGGTCGGGTGTTATCGCCAATGTACGCCACCGGCGCCTTGCCGGTGAGCGCCCGCACCGCGGCGACCATACCGCCGTGGTACTGGAAGTAGTCGTCGGAGTCGGCAATATCGTGCTCGCGGGTGTCGGTGTTCTTGGCCGCCACCGCGATCCGGCGATACTGGTGGCGCATATCCTCGCTCGCGGCGGCACCGTCGAGCCCACGACCATAGGCGAATCCGCCCCACGCGGTGTAGACCTGCTCCAAATCGGAGTCGTTGCGCCAGTTTTGACTGTCGATCAGCTGCAGCAGCCCCGCCCCATAGGTTCCGGGCTTGGAGCCGAAGATGCGCATGGTGGCGCGTCGCCAATCCCCATGTTCGGCGCGATCGGCCTGCGCGTGTGCTCGCAAGTAGTTCTGCTCGGCAGGTTCCTCGAGCCCCGCCACCAGCGCGACGGCATCATCGAGCATCGTCACCACGTGCGGGAAGGCATCGCGGAAAAATCCGGAGATACGCACCGTGACATCGATTCGCGGGCGCCCAAGTTCTGCCAATGAAATGATCTCCAAGCTCACCACACGCCGAGACGCATCGTCCCAGACCGGCCGAACACCCAGGAGCGCAAGAACTTCGGCGATATCGTCGCCCGAGGTCCGCATTGCCGAGGTTCCCCAGATCGAAAGCCCCACGGACCGCGGCCAATTTCCGTAGTCGGCGTGGTACCGCTCCAACAGCGAATCGGCCATCGCCCGCCCGGTCTCCCAGGCCAGCTTCGACGGAACCGCCTTGGGGTCTACCGAGTAGAAGTTGCGCCCGGTCGGCAACACGTTGACCAGCCCACGCAGCGGCGAGCCGGAAGGCCCGGCCTCGATGAATCGGCCGTCCAAGGCCCGCAAGACCGCATCGATCTCACCGTTGGTCCCGTTGAGCCTGGGTACCACTTCGGTGGCCGCGAACCGCAGGATCTGCGCGACCTGCGGGTCATCGGTGAGACCGCTGACCGCATCCGGATTCCAGTCCGCCGCCTGCAGCGCGACCAGCAGCGAATGTGCTTGCTGTTCAACCTCGTCCACCCGCGTGCGGTCGTCGGTGCCGTCCTCGGCCAGGCCGAGCGCCTGACGCAATCCAGGTACCGATTGCTCGCCGGCCCACATCTGCCGGGCGCGCAGGATTGACAGCACCAGATCAACCTGGGCCGCACCTTCGGGCGCACTGCCCAGGATGTGCAGACCGTCGCGGATCTGCACATCCTTGATCTCGCAGAGCCATCCGTCCACATGCAGCAACATGTCGTCGAAGACGTCCTCGTCGGGGCGCTCCTCCAGTCCCAGATCGTGGTCCATCTTCGCCGCACGCATCAGCGTCCAGATCTGTTGGCGGATGGCCGGTAGCTTCGCCGGGTCCAGCGCCGAGATGTTCGCATGCTCATCGAGCAACTGCTCCAAACGCGCGATATCGCCATAGGTTTCGGCTCGGGCCATGGGCGGGATGAGATGGTCGACAAGGGTCGCATGTGCGCGCCGTTTGGCCTGGGTACCCTCGCCCGGATCGTTGACCAGGAACGGGTAGATCAACGGTAGGTCGCCGAGGGCGGCATCGGTAGCGCAATCTGCCGACAGCCCAACGGTTTTCCCGGGCAACCACTCAAGATTGCCATGCTTGCCAAGGTGCACCAAGGCGTCGGCACCGAACCCACCCTCCTCACGCGGGGCCGACAACCAGCGATACGCGGCGAGGTAGTGGTGGCTGGGCGGCAAGTCAGGATCGTGGTAGATGGCTACCGGGTTTTCCCCGAATCCACGGGGCGGCTGTACGAGCAACAAGGTGTTGCCTGCCTGTAGCGCAGCAATCACAATATCGCCATCCGGGTTGACGCTGGTGTCGACGAACAGCTCCCCCGGCGGCGGGCCCCAGTGCTCGACAACCTGCTCGGCGAGCCCGGGCGACAACCGGGAGAACCACTCCCGGTACTGCCGTGCCGGTACGCGAATCGGGTTGCCCGCCAACTGTTCCGCGGTGAGCCACGCCGGATCTTGGCCACCCCGCTCGATCAGGGCGTGAACCAGCGTGTCACCGTCGCCCTCGCCGGCGGGTCGGCCGGTTGCGGGTAGTCCGGGAATGTCACCGTCGGCGCCCACGTCGTAGCCCGCCTCACGCATCGCGGTCAGTAGCGCCACCGCGCTCGCCGGGGTATCCAGGCCCACCGCGTTGCCGATCCTGGCGTGCTTGGTGGGGTACGCGGAGAACACCAACGCAATCCGGCGTTCATCGGCGGGTATCGATCGAAGTTTCGCATGCCGCAAGGCGATACCTGCCACCCGTGCGCAGCGCTCGGCGTCGGGAACGTAGGTGATGAGCCCGTCGCCGTCGATCTCCTTGAACGAGAAGGGCACGGTGATGATGCGGCCGTCGAACTCGGGGACGGCAATCTGGGTGGCGACATCCAACGGACTCATGCCGTCATCGTTGGCATCCCAATCCTCGCGGGGGCTGGTCAGGCATAGCCCCTGCAGAATCGGGATATCAAGGGCCGCAAGGTGGGCGACGTTCCATTCGTTATCGGCTCCTCCAGCACCCACGGACGCCGGGGTGGCCCCACCGGCGGCGAGCACGGTGACCACCATGGCGTCGGCGGCCGCCAACGCTTCCAAGAGCTCGCGAGGCGCGGTGCGCAGCGACGCGCAGTACACCGGAAGTGCCCGTCCCCCACCGTTCTCGATCGCGGCACACAACGCCTCGACGTATCCGGTGTTGCCGGCGAGCTGCTGCGCCCGGTAGTAGAGCACCGCGACGGTGGGTCCGTGAGAAGAAGAATCGGCGGCCTTGCTCTGCCTTTCCAACACTCCCCAGGCCGGGTTCGCGGCCGGTGGCTCGAAACCGAATCCCGTCATCAAGACGGTGTCGGATAGGAAGGCGTGCAATTGCTGTAGATTCGCCGTCCCGCCCTCGGCCAGGTATCGGTGCACCTGAAGTGCGACCCCGCCCGGGACGGTGGAGCATTCCATGAGCTCGGCATCGGGGGCCTGTTCACCCGAGACCACGACGGTCGGCACGCCGGAGGCGATGACGGCGTCGATGCCCTCTTCCCAACCGCGGCGGCCACCGAGAAGTCGAATGACCACCACTCCCGCCTCGTTGAGAAGGCCGGGCAGGTCGTCGAGGTGGATGCGAGAAGGGTTGGCCCATCGGTAGTTCGCACCACTGCCGCGCGCGGTCAGCAGGTCGGTGTCGGATGTCGACAACACCAGAATGGCGGGAGGCGGGGCGTCTTTCACACCCCATTCGTACCGTAGTCCTACGGTAAGTAGGTGACCCACTCCAGCCCGGATGACGCGTGCCCCGGTGCGCTGCGTCTGCATGAGGCGGCTGATGGGCCGTTGGCACGGATACGGCTGCCCGGGGGAATGCTGACATCGGGGCAGCTGGGAGCGTTGGCCGAGGCCGCCGGGGACTTCGGTGCGCCGGTCTTGGAGCTGACCTCGCGCGGCAATCTCCAGATTCGGGCGATTCGCGATGCCGAGGCCGTGACCGGCCTGCTGGCAGCGGCTGGGCTGCTGCCGTCTCCGAGCCACGAACGGGCACGCAACATCGTGGCCTCACCGCTGTCGGGCCGCGTCGGCGACTTCCCCGACATTCGGCCCCTGGTTCCAGCGCTCGACTGCGGGCTCATCGCATCCCCCATCCTCACCGAGCTGCCGGGCCGGTTCCTGTTCAGCCTCGACGACGGTCGCGGCGACCTGGCGGCCATGGGTGCCGATATCGGATTGCGGCATGAGCCCGGAGGGTGGCGGCTGTTCCTCGCCGGGCGCCCCGCCTCCGAATGCCGCGACGCCCCCGAAGCCGCCGTCGAACACATGCTCGCGATCGCCGAGACCTTCGTACGAATTCGGGGAAACGCATGGCGTGTCACGGAACTACCGAACGGTGCGGAAACACTCGCCGATGCGATCGGCGTATCTCTGTTGGAAGGCCCACCCGATACGGCATCCGCACCGCACGCACCCGTGGGATGGATCGAACAGCATCCCGAAAATGGCGGCGTTGGCGACGACGGCTTGGTGACGCTTGGTGCCGCGGTTCCGCTGGGTCAGCTGACGGCGAGCGTGGCGGCGCTACTGGCCGCGGCCGAGAAACCCGTCGTCATTACCCCGTGGCGATCTGTGCTGCTCTGCGATCTGCCCCACGAAGACGCCGATGCGGTACTGCGGGTGCTGGCACCCATGGGCCTGGTGTTCGACGAACGGTCTCCCTGGCTGAATATCAGTTCGTGCACAGGATCGCCGGGGTGCGGTCGCTCACGAACCGACGTGCACGCCGATGTGCGTCTCGAAGTGACCGAGGAGCTGGCCAGCGGTATCCATTCACCGGTGCACCGGCATTGGGTCGGCTGCCCGCGAGCCTGCGGTAGCCCTAGTACTGGGCAGGTGCTGGTGGCGACGGAACTGGGTTATCGACCACTGGAGCGGCACCCGTAGGGTTAGCGCGTGCTGGACTACGTGCGGGACGGAGCCGAGATCTATCGGCTGTCGTTCGCGACCATCAGGGCCGAGGCCGACCTGTCGGCGTTCCCGGATGATGTCGCGCGCGTGGTGGTCCGTCTCATCCACACCTGCGGGCAGGTGGATCTGCCGAGCGAGATCGCCTTCACCCCCGACGTCGTGACGCGCACCCGGGCAGCCCTGGATGCCGGTGCCCCCATCCTGTGCGATTCATCGATGGTCGCGGCCGGTATCACTCGCTCGCGCCTTCCCGCCGCCAATGAGGTGGTGTCGTTGGTCGCCGACCCCCGTGCCGCAGACCTGGCTCAGCGCACCGGCACCACTAGATCTTCTGCTGCCGTGGACCTTTGGGCTGATCGACTGCCCGGTTCGATCGCCGCGATCGGCAATGCCCCCACCGCCCTGTTCCGAATCCTCGAACTCCTCGACGAAGGGCTGGCTCCCCCGGTGGCCATCCTCGGCGGGCCAGTCGGTTTCGTCGGCTCGGCGCAGTCCAAACAAGAGCTGATCGACCGGCCGCGCGGCGTGGACTACCTGTTGGTGCGGGGTCGCCGGGGCGGCAGCGCGATGGCCGCCGCCGCGGTGAATGCGATTGCGAGCGACCAGGAATGACTCATGACATGACCGATCCCGACGACCCCCGCGGCACCCTCTGGGGTGTCGGCCTGGGCCCCGGCGATCCCGAGCTGGTGACCGTGAAGGCCGCCCGAATCATCGGCGAGGCCGACGTGGTGGCGTTCCACAGCGCGCGACACGGCCGCAGCATCGCCCGTTCGATCGCCGAACCGTATCTGCGGCCTGGACAGATCGAGGAACACCTCGTCTATCCGGTCACCACCGAGACCACCGACCACCCGGGCGGATACCGCGGTGCGATAGACGATTTCTACGAAGAGTCCGCGAATCGGATTGCCGCCCATTTGGATTCCGGCCGGAACGTGGCGTTGCTCGCCGAGGGCGACCCGCTGTTCTACAGCTCGTACATGCACATGCACCGGCGCCTGACCGACAGGTTCCATGCGGTGATTATTCCCGGGGTGACGTCGGTGAGCGCCGCATCGGCAGCGACGGGGACACCGCTCGTCGAGGGCGACGAGATTCTCACCGTCATCCCCGGCACGCTGCCTGCCGACGAAATCGTCCGCAGGCTACGCGATTCCGAAGCTGCGGTGATCATGAAGCTGGGGCGCTCCTACGGCGCCGTGCAGCAGGCGTTGGATACGGCAGGCGTGCTGGACCGCGCGTATTACGTGGAGCGGGCCAGCACCGCACGACAGCGGGTACTACCGGCGGCCGAGGTCGACCCGTCCTCGGTGCCGTACTTCTCGCTGGTCCTGGTTCCTGGAGCGCAAACCACCACCGACACCGAGCTCGACGGGATGGTGACGGTGGTCGGCCTGGGACCGGGCCATCATGATTGGACCACCACCGAGGTGCGCCGGGAACTGGCGCGTGCCACCGATCTCATCGGCTATGGCCCGTACCTAGATCGGATCCCGGCCCGCGACGGCCAAATTCGTCACGCCAGCGACAACCGCGACGAACCGGCGCGGGCCGAATTGGCGTTCACACTCGCGGCGGGCGGCCGACGGGTGGCAGTCGTGTCCTCCGGAGACCCCGGCGTGTTCGCGATGGCTGCGGCGGTGTTGGAAGAGGCCCGGGCGTGGCCGGATGTCAGGGTGCGGGTACTTCCGGCGATGACAGCGGCACAGGCGGTGGCCAGCCGAGTCGGGGCACCCCTCGGACATGACTATGCCGTGATCTCACTGTCCGATCGTCTCAAGCCGTGGGAGATCATCGAGTCCCGGTTGCGTGCCGCGGCCGCAGCCGATCTCGTGCTGGCCGTGTACAACCCGGCCTCAAAGTCACGGACGTGGCAGGTTGCATCCATGCGTGATGTGCTGCTCGAACACCGCGACCCGGCGACCCCGGTGGTACTGGGACGTGATGTCGGTGGCGCAGGAGAATCCGTGCGAGTGACCACGCTCGGTGAGCTCGACCCGTCGGTGGTGGACATGCGCACCCTGCTGATCGTCGGTTCGTCGCAAACCCAGTGGCAAGAAACCGATTCCGGGCCGCTGGTGTTCACACCGCGTCGGTATCCCGCTCAATAACCCACCGCTGCGCCTCGCCCACGGTGGACACTGCGCTAACGTTCTCCGGCAGGGGCGGCCTGTCGATCATCACGACTGGAATGTTCAGCGCCGCAGCGGCTTCCAGCTTGGCCGAGGTCATCGTTCCCCCGCTGTTCTTGGTGACCAGCACCTCGACCGCGTACTGGCGCATGAGCTCCGTCTCCTCGGCAAGCGTGTAGGGCCCGCGCGATAAGAGCAGATGGTGCCGCTCAGGTAGCTCATCGGCGGGCACTGCCTCCACCACCCTGATCAGAAACCAGGCATCGGAGAACAAGAATGCCCCGATACTGGACCGCCCGGAGGTCACGAAGACTCGCGAAAAGCCCTGCGCCGCCACCACATCCTTGGCCTCCACCGCCGAGGACACGATGGTGGCATCCCCTGCCGGCCAGGGCGGACGACGCAGGATCACGTGCGGAATGCCCAATCGGCCGCATGCCGCAGCCGCATTCTCGGTGATGGTCGCGGCGAACGGGTGAGTCGCATCGACTACCGCATCAATAGCGTTGTCCAGCAACCACTCCCGTAGCCCGGCCTCGCCACCGAAACCTCCGATACGCAGCGCGCCCGCCGGTACCGCCGGATTGCGTACCCGGCCCGCCAGTGAGGTGGTGACATCGAACCGGGGCACCAGTCGCTCGGCCAGCTCACGGGCCTCGGCCGAACCTCCGAGGATCAAGATTTTCATCTAATGCGTCGCCCCTCTCCGGCGTCCGGCCGAATACAGGTAACTATCGGAAAACCCCTCTGCCGCAAGCGCCTTCCCGACAAAGATCACCGCCGTCTTGGTGACGCCCGACTCCTTCATCTGATCCGCGATATCGGCGAGGGTGCCCCGCAGGATGATTTCGGATGGCCAACTGGCATAGGCGACCACCGCGGCCGGCGTATCCGACGGGTATCCCCCCGCGACGAGATCGGCCACGACTGAATCGATCTGAGCCGCAGCCAGATGCAAGGCCAGCGTCGCCCCCGGCGCGGACAGGGCTCGCAGATCCTCGCCCGCGGGCATCGACGTGGACAGAGTCGACACCCGGGTAATCGTCACGGTCTGTGCGACGCCGGGAACGGTGAGCTCCGCACCCAAGGCCGCAGCCGCGGCGGCGAAGGCGGGGACGCCCGGCACGATCTCATAGCCGATGCCCAGGGCATCGAGTCGACGACGCTGCTCGGCGACGGCGCTATACAGCGAGGGATCGCCTGAGTGCAGCCGGGCGACATCCAATCCCTGTGCGTCGGCAGCGGATAACTCCTCGATGATGGCGTCTAAGGTCAGTGGCCCGGTGTCGATGATCCGGGCGCCCGGCGGGCATCCCGCGAGCACGTCCCGCGGCATGATCGACCCCGCGTAGAGGCATACCGGGCATCGTTCGAGGATGCGTTGCCCGCGTACCGTGATGAGATCGGCGGCACCCGGTCCGGCGCCGATGAAGTAAACGGTCATGGATGACCCGCGTGCGGGATGCCATCGATTGTCGGCTTTTCCGCGCTCCACTGGGTGACGGGCAGCCGGGATCTCCAGCTGGTGAAGGCCCCGAGCGGGGCGGCCTCCTCGACGCGATACCTGCGCAGCTCTCCGCCATGGCGGGAATACCATTGCAACAAAAGCGCTTCGGATTCTGCGGTCACCGCGTTGACGACGATCCGCCCCCCGCCCGGTAGCCACTCCCAGCACGCCTCGAGCAGTCCGGGCCTTGTCACGCCGCCGCCGACGAATATCACGTCCGGAGCGGTGGCCCTCTCGAAGTCCTCTGGCGCCGAGGCGAAAGCCTCGATATCGACACCGAATTTCCTCGCGTTGGCTGCGATGGCCGCCCGTCGGGAGGGTTTGACCTCGAAGGTCGAGGCGCTGCAGCCGGCACCGCTGCGCGCCCATTCGACCGCGATGGTGCCGGATCCGGCACCCACATCCCAGAGCCGCTGACCCGGCCGCGGTGCCAGCGACGCCAACGTGACCGCCCGGATTTCGCGTTTGGTGATCTGCCCGTCGTGATCGAAGACGTCATCGGGCAGCCCGGCGACCAACGGTAGGACGGTGCCATCCCCTGCCGGAACGTATTCGACGGCAATGATGTTCAACGCATCACCCGGTGCGGCGTGCCAGTCGCGGGCAATCCCCTCCACATGATTCTCGGCCGCACCGCCCAGTTGCTCCCACACCGTCAACCGCGAAGCCCCCAGTTCGGCGTCGGTCAAGATCCGCGCCAGTTCCGCCGGGGTATCGGCGTTGCGGCTGAGCACCACCGCCCGCCCGCCGTGCCGTAGCGCCGTGACGGCCGGCGCGTTGACCAGGCTGACGACTTCGACATCGTTGACTGCCCAACCCATTCGAGCGCAGGCCAGCGACACACTCGATACGTGGGGCAGCACGTGAACCCGCCTCGCACCGAACAGGCGGGTCAACGTGGTGCCAACGCCGTGCAACATGGGATCGCCGCTCGCGAGGACGTGGACGTCACCGAGACCGTCGAACATGGTGGGCAGGGCGGGCAGCAGCGGTGATGGCCACCCGCGACACTCGGCCGTCAGGGATTCTTCCGCGAGCAGTTCCAACTGCCGCAATGAACCGAAAATAACTGATGCACGCTGCAATTCACGGCGGGAGCGCAATGACAGCCCGTCCACCCCGTCGGCACCGATTCCGACCACCGTGATCCGCTCACCCACCGGTGCTTGATGCTCTTCACCCGAGAGGTTCATCGGCGCTTGATGCTCTTCGCCCAAGCGGCTCATCGCGGCATCCTGCGCCATACCAACGACGGTACCCACCGCATGACGAATGCGAACGACCCCAGCGCCCGCGGAATCCAGACAGTGCGCTTCCCGTTGTGCAGCGCCCGCACGGTCGCCTCCGCCACCTGGGCTGGCGTGCTCGACAACGGGGCCGGCGACATCCCCTCTGTCATCCGGCCGATCACGAAGCCAGGGCGAGCAATCAACAGGTGCACACCGGAACCATCCAGTGCGTCGGCGAGCCCGCTTGCGAAACCGTCCAGCCCGGCCTTGGCCGACCCGTACACATAGTTGGCGCGCCGCACCCGCCACCCGGCGATCGACGAGAACACCACCACAGCGCCTCGACCGGCGCCGCGCATCCGGACGGCCAGATCGGTCAGCAACGCGACCTGCGCCACGTAGTCGGTATGCACGATCGCCGCCGCGTACCCGGCATCGGTCTCCGCCCGGGACTGATCGCCCAGCAGTCCGAACGCGAGCACCGCCACATCGATGGTTCCGTGTCGCTCGATGATCGAGGCCAGCACCGATTCATGGGTGTCGACCCGGTCGGCGTCAAACTCGATGCAGTCCACCGCGACGGCCCCGGCCTCGCGAACGCGTAGTTCCTCGTCGCGCAGGTCATCTGCTCGCCGCGCCGCCAGGACCACGGTGTTCCCCGGCGCGAGGCGAGTCGCCACCTCAACGCCGATTTCGCTGCGGCCGCCGAAAATCACTACAAGCTGGCCGGGGTGTCGCACCGTGTCGGTCACGTCAGCGATTATGTCCTGCGCTAGCGTAAGAGTTGATGTCGAACACCCCTACGACCCGACTTACCGATGATGCGCTGGCGTTTCTCTCCGAGCGCCATCTGGCCATGCTGACCACCCTGCGGCAGGACAACAGCCCGCATGTGGTGGCCGTCGGTTTCACCTTTGACCCCGCAACCCATATCGCGCGGGTCATCACCACCGGCGGCTCGCAGAAGGCCGTCAACGCCGAACGCGGTGCCGTCGCGGTGCTGAGCCAGGTCGACGGTGCCCGCTGGCTCTCCCTGGAGGGCGCGGCCACCGTTGTCACCGAGAAGGACGCCGTACGTGATGCTGAGCTGCGTTACGCGCAGCGCTACCGCACCCCGCGCGTCAACCCGCAGCGTGTGGTCATCGAGGTGAAGATCGAGCGGGTGTTGGGCTCCTCGGATCTGTTGAACCGAGGAGACGCCGCGGCCGATTAGCGGCCGAACGGTACCACCGTCAGGCCGTGCGGCCGTGAATTCACGGACTCACAACCGTTTTCGGTGATGACGACGATGTCTTCGATCCGCGCGCCCCACTGCCCCGGGAAGTAGACGCCCGGCTCGATGCTGAACGCCATACCCGGCTCCAGGATCACGTCATTGCCCTCCACGATGTAGGGCTCTTCGTGCACCGACAAACCGATTCCGTGTCCGGTGCGATGCACGAACGCCTCCCCCATCCCCGCCTCGGTGAGGATCCGGCGCGCGGCGGCATCGACGGACTGGGCGGTCACCCCGGGGCGAGCAGCCTGGACGGCCGCCTGCTGTGCATGCTCAAGAATCGAAATCCGCTGAGCCACATCGGGGTCGGGATCACCGATGCTGTACGTACGAGTGCAGTCGGAATTGTAGCCCGGCTCGTAGCTTCCGCCGATGTCCACCACCACAATGTCCCCGAGCTGTAACTCACGGTCGGAGCACTCGTGGTGCGGATCGGCACCGTGCGGACCGGAACCGACGATGATGAAGGCGACCTCCGAATGCCCCTCGGCCACAATCGCTTCAGCGATATCTGCGGCCACCTCCGCCTCCGTGCGTCCCGGCACCAGAAGCTCGGGCACCAGCGCGTGCACCCGATCGATGGCGGCACCGGCCTTACGGAGCGCATCGATCTCGGAGGCGTCCTTGACCATCCGCAATCGACGCAACACCCCGGTGGCCAGTACCGGCACAGTCCCGATCAGGTCGGTCAATGGGAGCAGATGAAGCGCGGACATCGACTCGGTGACCGCGACTCTGCTCGACTCCCTGTCCGAAGCCCCCAGCGCCGCGCAAACCAGCTCGTAGGGGTTATCGCCGTCAACCCAGTCGCTGATCGGGATGTCGAGGTCGCCGATCGCCGAATCCTTCAGCGCCGCAAGCTCCATCCGGGGGGCGACCACGGTGGGCGTACCCGATGCCGGCACCACCAATGCGGTGAGCCGCTCGAATGTCTGCGCGCGCGACCCGGTGAGGTACCTCAGGTCGTATCCAGGCGTGATAACCAACCCCGTCACTCCGGCGGTCGCGGCCTCCTGGGCGGCACGCTGCAGGCGGTTGGCGTACACATCGGATTCGAAACGCTGGACTGCCATGCGGTCCAGGTTATCTTGGGGCCGTGTCTGAAGATCTCACACGGCCCGTCCTGCTCCTCGATGGCGCCTCCCTCTGGTTCCGCTCGTATTTCGGGGTTCCGGATTCGATCAAGTCCCCCGACGGCAGACCTGTTAACGCCGTGCGCGGGTTCCTCGACACGGTGTCGCAGCTCATCACCCTGCATCACCCGCATCGGCTGGTGGTGTGCCTGGACCTGGACTGGCGTCCGGCCTGGCGGGTAGCCGCGATTCCCTCGTACAAGGCGCACCGCGTGGTTGAGCAAAACTCCGCCGCCGTCGATGTCGAAGAGGTACCCGACGAGCTGACACCCCAGGTCGACATGATTGCCGCGATGCTGGATGCATTCGGTATCGCTTCGGCCGGCGCACCCGGATTTGAGGCCGACGACGTGCTGGGCACCCTCGCGGCGACCGAACGTCGGGATCCCGTGATTGTGGTCAGCGGTGATCGCGACCTGCTCCAGGTGGTCACCGACACCCCGGTGCCCATCCGCGTCTTCTACATGGGACGTGGATTCGCCAAGGCCACGTTGTTCGGCCCAACCGAGGTGTCCGAACAGTACGGAGTGCCCGCCGACCGAGCGGGCGCGGCATACGCGGAGCTGGCCCTATTGCGCGGCGACCCATCCGACGGGCTACCCGGTGTGGCCGGCGTCGGCGAGAAAACCGCCACCAAGCTGCTTGCCGAGTACGGATCGCTGGCCGACATCCGCGCCGCGGCCGACGATCCAAAAACGGGGTTGCCCAAGGCGGTCCGCGCCAAGCTGCTGGCGGCGACCGACTACATCGCGGCCGCCGAACCGGTGGTGCGCGTGGCGGTGGATGCGCCGGTGACGATCGACCGGGACAGCGACGCGTTACCGCTGACGGCGCGCGATCCGCAACGAGTCGCTGAGCTAGGCGCCGAATTGGGCATCGGGTCGGCGATCAAACGCCTGCAGAAAGCGCTGGACGGACTCCCCTAAAAGAAAAACGCCGAGTGCATACCTTCCCGGTGTGCACTCGGCGTTTCAGAGAAAGCCGGTTACTTGGGTCGGCCTACCTCGTAGGTGCCCTTGTCGTTCTGGAACGTCACGGTGACCTGGCGCTTGGTGCCGTCGATGCTGACATCGCAGCTGAAGGTGGCGCCCTTCTTCACCTCGGGGTTGTTCCCGTCGTTGCACTTGACGTCCTTGACGTTCTTGGCGCCGTACCCGTTGGTCTCGTCGGTGAGAACCTTGGTCACACCTTCCTGGGCTTTGTTGACGTCCAGGGTGGTGGTCATGGCCCATCCGGGGGCCAGGAAAGCGGTGATCAGCACCACGATCAGGATCACGGCGGCGGCGACGATGCCGCCGATGATCGCAATGGTCTTGGTGGAACGCTGTGGCTTACCGGCACCGAACTGCGGGAACGGCTGGCCTTGCTGCGGCTGCTGTCCATACTGGGCTGGGTATCCGGGCTGCTGGCCGTACTGTCCCTGCTGGCCGTAAGCACCGGGCTGCCCGAACTGGCTCGGATCGCCGAATCCCTGCTGGGCTGGCTGCTGCTGGCCGAACTGGCTCGGATCCCCAAAGCCACCAGCCGGGAAACCCGGCTGCTGGTACTGCGGATACTGCTGTCCCTGACCGTAGGCCGGCTGCTGTGGCCAGCCCTGCTCACCCTGCTGCGCGGGATCTGAGGATTGCGGTGTCTGCCACGGCTCTTGGCCTTGCCCAGGCTGCGGCGCCCACTGTCCGCCAGGTTCCGTTCCCTGTGGACCGCTCATCGTTCCTCCCGTGTCGCGACATTGTTTCTTACCGGTGTGTACGAGCGTGCTGACGCTCCACCTTAGCGTTTGCTCGACCTTATGTGCCATCAACGGCGACGACGCCACGCCGCACGTCGGTAACCGCAGCCCTCGCCGCCGAGCGAACATCGGCATCCGGGGCCGCCTTATGGATCTGGTCGAGCAGATCCACCACCTGCCGGCACCACCGCACGAAATCACCGGCGGGAAGCGGGGTGCCCGTGTCGCCGACTGCGTCCAAGGACGCCGCCAGGTCGCCAGTGGTAGCCCATCTGTATACCGCCGCGACGAAGCCCTCATCGATCTCGCGAGTCGGGGAGAGCTGGTGCTGTTGTTCGTCACGTCGCAGCCGTGCCAGGGCCCGGTGGGTCTCGGCAAGTGCCGCGCGCAGCGCGGCCGTCGGCGCATCTCCCGTCACCGACACCGCGTCACCACGCGATTCGAACAACACCGCCGATGCCACCGCGGCCAGCTCGGCGGGTTTCAGCCCCGCCCACAGCCCACGTCGCAGGCATTCGGCTACCAGCAGGTCGGTCTCGCTGTAGATGCGAGCCAGCAGCATGCCGTCCTTGGTGACTTTCATGTCGAGCTCGGGACTGCTCTCGATGTATCCGCGTTCGGTGAGCAGCGCCAGAATCCGATCGAAGGTGCGCGCGAGTGAATTGGTCGCCGCCGAAACCTTCTTCTGCAGTTGTGCGTTATCGCGTTCGATGCGCAGATAGCGCTCCCCCGTGCGCGCCAACTCCTCGCGTTTGGGGGCGCGATGCACCGGATTTTCCCGGATTTCGCGGCGTAACCGCTCGACTTCGGCTCCCAGATCCGAGCCGTCGGCGTCTGCATCGTCCTTGCGCCGCGCGCCGGGTTGCGGTCTGCGGACCCGGCCCTCGTCGATGGCCGAGCGCAACGCCGACGCCACGTCACGTCGCACCCGGGGCTGACGATGCTCGACGCGCTTGGGTAGCACGATAGATCCGAGCGGTTCGGCACCTCCCGAGTAATCTGCCGATGAAATCCTTCCGGCCCAACGATTTTCGGTCAAGACCAGCGGACGAGGGTCATCGCCGTCAGCGGCGGGCTCCAGCACCACCGCCACACCGTTGCGCCGACCGTGCGGGATCGCGATGACATCACCCCGTTTGAGCGCGGCCAAGGCATCGTTGGCGGCACCACGGCGTTCGAGCCGCGAAGCGCGTGCGGCGGCTCGCTCGTGTTCGGTGAGGCTGGCGCGCAACCGAACGTACTGCAGTACAGAACTGTCTTGCCCGCCAAGCTCATTGGCGATCTCGTCGAGCATTTTCTGACCGCGTTCGATTCCGCGCACCAATCCCACCACGGAACGGTCGGCCTGGTACTGAGCGAAGGATCTCTCCAGCAGTTCACGTGCCGGCTCCGGGCCCATGCGGTGCACCAGATTGATCGTCATGTTGTACGACGGAGCAAAGGAACTACGCAGCGGGAAGGTGCGCGTGGACGCCAGGCCTGCGATCTCGCTGGGCTCCACATCGGGTGTCCACAACACGACGGCATGTCCCTCGACGTCGATTCCGCGCCGCCCCGCTCGTCCCGTCAACTGGGTGTACTCCCCCGGGGTCAACGGGGCATGCTGCTCTCCGTTGAACTTCACCAACCGCTCCAGCACCACCGTGCGCGCCGGCATGTTGATCCCCAATGCCAGTGTCTCGGTAGCGAATACCGCCCTCACCAGCCCCTTGGTGAACAGCTCCTCGACGGTCTGCCGGAACACCGGCAGCATGCCCGCGTGGTGGGCGGCGATACCGCGCAGCAGCCCGTCACGCCACTGCCAGTACCCGAGCACATCCAGGTCGCCCTCGGGCAGTCCTTCGGTGCGGCGGTCGATGACGGCGACGATCTCCCGCCGTTCTTCCTCCGTGGTGAGCCGTAGCCGGGACCGAAGGCATTGCGCAACAGCACCATCGCATCCGGCACGCGAGAAGATGAACGTGATCGCCGGAAGCAGGCCGTCTTCGTCGAGCCGGGCGATTACCTCGGGGCGCGATGGCGGACGGTAAAGGGTGGGCTGAGATCCAGATGAACGGTGCTGCGGGCCGTGACGGCGTGGGCGGTCAAAGTCGGCGAAGCGATCGGCCTGGCGGCGCTGAGTGATGTACCGGGTGAGCTCGGGGTCGACATCAGAACCTGATGCTCTTCGCCCAAGGGGCTCATTGCCATAATCGAAGAGGTCGAAGAGACGCCGTCCCACAATGACGTGCTGCCATAAGGGGACCGGCCTGGTTTCGTCGACGACGACCGTGGTATCGCCGCGGACGGTTTTGATCCAGCCGCCGAACTCCTCGGCATTACTCACCGTGGCCGACAAGCTGGCCAGCGCGACGTCCTCGGGCAGGTGCAGAATCACCTCTTCCCACACCGCACCGCGGAACCGGTCCGCCAGGAAGTGCACCTCATCCATCACGACGTACGAAAGACCATGCAGCGCCGGCGAATCCGAATACAACATGTTCCGGAGTACCTCGGTGGTCATCACCACCACCGGAGCATCGGAGTTGATCGACGAGTCGCCGGTAAGTAGACCGACCTTCTCTGGCCCGTACACCGACACCAGGTCGTTGTACTTCTGGTTGCTCAGCGCCTTGATGGGGGTTGTGTAGAAACATTTGCGCCCGGCCGCCAGCGCCAGGTGCACCGCGAATTCTCCGACGATGGTCTTACCCGCACCGGTAGGCGCGCACACCAGCACACCGTGCCCGCTTTCCAACGCGGTGCACGCGCGCACCTGGAAGGGATCGAGGGCAAAGCTCAGCCGTTGGGAAAACTCCGCGAGCGCGTCAGTTCCGATGCCGGTCACTTGCCCATGTTGTCAAACCGCTCGGGACGTCCGATCGGTTCGGGTGTGGCAATGGCCTCTGGAGCCTCCAGAGCGGACGCTTCGTCGTCGCGCAGCGCCTGCGCCGCCTCACGCTTGGCCTTGCGCTTGTCGTGCACGCGGGCGATCTGGATGGAGAACTCCAGCAGCAGTGTCAGCGCGAGGCCCAGAGCCGTCATCGAGAACGGATCGGCTCCCGGCGTCGCGAAGGCCGCGAACACGAAGAGGCCGAAGATGATGCCGCGGCGCCAATTCTTGAGCTTGTCGTACGACAACATCCCCACGAAATTCAGCATGATGAGCAGCAGCGGGAATTCGAAGCTGACACCGAAGACCAACAGCAGGTTGATCAGGAAGCTGAAGTACTCGTCACCCTTGAGGCCGGTGACCTGAACGTCGCTACCGACGGTCAAGAGGAAGTGCAGGGCCTTGGCCAGCACCAGGTAGGCCAAGAACGCGCCGGTGACGAACAGCACTGCGGCGGCGGTCACGAAGATGACGCCGAACTTGCGCTCGTTGCGGTACAGGCCCGGAGTGATGAAACGCCAGATTTGGTACAACCACACCGGGCAGGCCAGCACCACACCGGCCGTCAGCCCCACCTTGAGACGCAGCATGAACTGCTCGAAGGGGGCGGTGGCCAAGAGGCGGCAGGCGCCGTCGACGCTGAGATTGGCCCGCGCGCTCGCAGGCAGCGAGCAGTACGGTTCACGCAGCCATTCGCCGAGGCTCTCCAGACCGAACATCGTGTGCTCGTACCAGACGAATCCGATGATGGTGGTCAGCAAAACCGCCGCCACCGAGATCAGCAGACGTGTGCGCAGCTCATGCAGATGCTCGACGAGCGACATGGTGCCGTCGGGATTCTTCGGTTGTCGGCTCAGCCGGAGAGCGCCCAGGACCTTGTTCATGAACCCATGACTTATCCGGCCGACCTAACCCGCGGCGAAACGCGGCTAGGCAGTGGGCTTGTGACCGGGCGTCGTTTCGATGGGCGGTGCTTCCACCGATGTAGCGGGAGGCACTTGCTGCTGCTCCACGGCTTGTGGAGCACTCTCGGCGCCCTTCCCATCGTTCTGTAGTTCCTTGACTTCCGACTTGAAGATCCGCAGCGACTTACCCAGCGAACGCGCGAGGTCGGGAAGCTTCTTGGCTCCGAAGAGCAGCGCGAATACGACGATAACGATTACCCAGTGCATGGGTTGTAGACCGCCCAATGTGGTCACCTCCAGACGTCGTGTATGCCCTGAATGCTACCCCAGGGCTCGCCGCGGTCAGCTGGCCCGATACGCCGCCAGCGCCACCACAGCATCCCCTCGTACCCGCCGCGCCAACGATTCCGGCGCCAGCACCTGGATCGCCGAACCGAATCCGAGGATCAGCCGGGCCATCCAATCCTCGGAGGCATAGGTCATGGCGGCCTCCACCGATCCGTCGGCGTGCTGGGCACCGGTGGGACGCATCGGGAAGTAGTCGAAGACCCAGGATGCGCTCGGGGCGACGAGCACCGTCGCCGCAGGAAGCGAAGGATCGGCCTCGAAGAGTCCGGTGTCGGTAGCCGTCTGGACCGCCGGTGCGGGGGGCGCGGCTCGCTGGTCGAGCACCTCGGCCTGTTCGATCCTGTCGAACCGGAATAACCGCACACCCTCGGAGGCCCTGCACCACGCCTCCAGGTAACTATGGTCCCCCACGACGGCGATGCGGATGGGGTCGACAATCCTCTCCGACAACGCATCTCGCGATGCCGAGTAGTACTCGATGCGCAGCGCCTTACGATTGCGTACCGCCGAGCGCACCGCGGATACCGCTGCGGACTCGGTGGGGGCGGGTGTCTGCGCGGTCTCATCGGTGTCTAAACCTCCGCGCGCGAGCGGCTCATCGCCGGCGCCGGCGGCGTCCTCGATCTTGGCGATCGCACTGCGTGCGGCCTCCGGATCGACAGTGCCCGGCATATCGATCAGCGCGCGCAGCGCGACGAGCAGCGCCGTCGCCTCGGGCGAGGTGAGACGCAGCGGGCGGTCGATACCTGCCGAGAAGGTGACCTCGATGCTCTCCTCCGAGAAGGACAGGTCAATCAGGTCACCGGGCCCGTAACCGGGCAGACCACACATCCACAACTGATTCAGATCCGCCATCAGCTGTTTGGTGGTGACGCCCAGGTCGACGGCGGCGTCGGCGGCGCTGATACCCGGATTGGCCTGGAAGTACGGGACCATATTCAGTAATCGCGTCAAACGGTTGGACAGCTCGGTCATGCCGAAACCCCGTTCGATCCTCTTCGCGCAAGCGGCTCATCGGCCGCATGCTCGCGGAGACGGGCCACAACTTCGTCGCGCACCGGCCCCGGCTCCAGCGCCACCGCGTCGGCCCCATGGGAGGCAATCGACCGGACCAGCCGGTCGGGCGAGGCAACCTCGATCTCGACCACATCCCCGTCGCGCTCCCCTAGCCGGTGCGGTTCCACGACGACACCCATCCGGCGTAGCTCCTGGGCGCGCCCCTCGGCGATCCACACCCGCGCGGTGATCCGCACCGGCCCGTCACCGACAGCGTTGGCGACGATCGCACGTAGATCCACACCCTCCGGACGCCGTACCGTCCCGGGTTTGTCCAGCATCGTGACGTCCTCCCCGATCCGGGAGAGTCGGAACGTGCGGGTGGCGTTCCGGTCCCGATCGTGTCCGACGAGGTACCACCGACCGCGGTCGGTGATCACACCCCACGGCTCGACGGTGCGTAAGACATACGGCTCCGCACGCGAGGGACGATGCCCGAATTGCACGGCCTGACCGGAGTCGATGGCGGACAATAGGATTCGCAGTACCGATTCCGATCCGCGGCCGCCGGGCATGGCGGCGGGTGCGGCCACTGACACGTTCTCGGCGGCAGGGTCGACGTCCACCCCCGCCGCGCGCAGCTTCATCAGCGCGCCCTGCGCGGCGGTGACCAGCTCGGGCGATTGCCACAGCTGAGTGGCGACCGCGACAGCCGCGGATTCGTCGGCGGTGAGGGTGATATCAGGCAGCTCGTAGGCATCGCGACGGATCCGGTAGCCCTCGGTGGCATCGAAGGACGACACCTTCCCCGTCTCCAGCGGGATACCCAGGTCGCGCAGTTCGTTCTTATCCCGCTCGAACATCCGGCTGAAGGCTTCATCACTCGGCGAGTCCGAGTAACCCGCCACGGACGCACGGATTCGTTCGGCGGTGACATAGGTGCGTGTAGACAGCAGGCAGATCACCAGGTTCATCAACCGCTCGACTTTGGAGATCGCCACGGCGGAAAGCTTAGAGGACTATGGCGTGTTTCCTGCCAGCACTTTAGGGGGTGTTGCGAAAGTTTGTTCGAGCCGTTTCTGCCGAGATGACATCCATGAGGCCGATATCGACGAATTCCCCAGCCACAATGTCATCTCGGCGCGGGAGCCGGAACCAACAGCTCACATGCTGGCGATGAGGCGTTCCACCCGCTCGTCGACGGACCGGAACGGGTCCTTGCACAACACGGTGCGCTGAGCCTGATCGTTGAGCTTGAGGTGCACCCAATCGACCGTGAAATCGCGTCCGGCCTCCTGGGCCGCGGTGATGAAATCGCCGCGCAACTTCGCCCGGGTGGTCTGCGGCGGCTGGTCGACCGCGGCCTTGATCTCCTCGTCGGTGGTGACGCGGGCGGCCAAACCCTTGCGCTGCAGCAGGTCGAAGACGCCACGACCGCGTTTGATGTCGTGATAGGCCAGATCCAGCTGGGCGATCTTCGGGTCGGACAGCTCCATGTTGTAGCGGTCTTCGTAGCGCTGGAACAGCTTGCGTTTGATCACCCAGTCGATCTCGGTATCGATCTTCGAAAAGTCTTGACCCTCAACGGCATCCAACGTGCGGCCCCACAACTCGACAACCTGCTCGATCTGCGCATTGGGTTCGCGGGTGTTGAGGTGCTCGACGGCGCGGGCGTAGTACTCGCGTTGGATGTCCAGCGCGCTGGCCTGGCGTCCCCCGGCAAGCCGGACGGGGCGGCGTCCGGTGAGGTCATGGCTGACCTCACGGATCGCCCGGATCGGGTTGTCCAGCGAGAAGTCGCGGAAGGCCACTCCCGACTCGATCATCTCCAGCACCAGTGCCGCGGTGCCCACCTTGAGCATGGTGGTGGTCTCGGACATATTCGAGTCGCCGACGATGACGTGCAGGCGCCGGTACTTCTCGGCATCGGCATGCGGCTCATCGCGGGTATTGATGATGGGGCGGCTGCGGGTGGTGGCCGAGGACACGCCTTCCCAAATATGTTCGGCGCGTTGCGATAAGCAGAACGTCGCCGCCTTCGGGGTTTGCAGCACTTTGCCCGCGCCGCAGATCAGCTGGCGAGTGACCAGGAACGGCAGCAACACATCGGAGATTCGGGAGAACTCCCCTGCACGCACAATGAGGTAGTTCTCGTGGCAGCCGTACGAGTTGCCTGCCGAGTCGGTGTTGTTCTTGAACAGATAGATATCGCCGCCGATGCCCTCGTCGGTCAAGCGCTGTTCGGCGTCGATGAGCAAGTCTTCCAGGACACGTTCTCCGGCGCGGTCATGGGTGACCAGCTGCACCAGGCTGTCGCATTCGGCGGTGGCGTACTCAGGATGGCTGCCCACGTCGAGGTAGAGCCGGGCGCCGTTGCGCAGGAAGACGTTGGAACTGCGGCCCCAGGACACCACGCGGCGGAATAGATAGCGGGCGACCTCATCCGGGCTTAGGCGGCGATGACCGTGAAACGTGCAGGTGACGCCAAACTCCGTTTCGATACCCATGATCCGACGTTGCACATATCGAGCCTACTGGGTGACCTCGGCCACGGCAGGGAGGCTGGCCTTTCTCACGGGCTTCTGTCTGGGTATCTCAGCAGCATGACCGGCGATCCGATACGGTTCGGGGCGGGTTGGGCCCGGTTTCCGCACGCCGTATTGGCACACAACGACAGGTTTCGACGATGCATGTAGCGCTGTTCACCGATCTTCACCCCGAGAGCCTGGGCGGGGCACAGATCTCGGTGGCGCGGCAGCGTCACGGCCTGGAACGACTCGGCCACAAGGTCACTGTGTTCACCGCCCCCTTGGCCCACACCGCCGACCCTGATCCGAACGTCGTCGAGGTCAAGCCTGTGCCGTTTGTCGCCGAGGCGATGCGCAAGTTGGGCAAGCATGACGACTTCACCTTCGTCTGGCCGGGTGCGGCGAACGCCGAACTCATCGATCGGGAGATTCGGGCCCGCCAGCCCATCGACATCATCCATAGCCAGGGCGATTTGGGTGTCTGCATCGCGGGTGTGGAGGCGGCCCACCGCCACGGCATCCCCGTCGTGCAGACCAAGCACACCCGGTACGACGTGTACTTCGAGAAGGCCAGCCCCAACCCGCTGCTATTGGCGTGGATCTTCAGCCAGATGCAGGAACGCCACCTACCCAAGGACTTCCACCTGACGACAGTTCAGGAGTCCGCGGCATCGCGGCGGGCGTGGCAGCTGATGATGGCTCAGGCGCAGGCGGTGGACCACGAGATCACCCCGACCACACATTTCGCTCAGGCCCTCACCGACCGGGGCCTGCGTCGACCGATTTCGGTCGTATCGAACGGCGTCGACGACGAGCTCGTGGATATCGCGCGCGAAGCGGCGGATGACAAGCCGACCGATGATGAGCCGCTGCGGCTGATCTGGTGCGGTCGCCTGTCCCCGGAGAAGCGGGCGCTCGAAGCGGTGAAGGCGGCAACTCAGGTCAAGAACTGCATCATGGACATCTACGGTGACGGTCACCTGGAACACGCCATTAAGAAGTATGTCGATTCGCATGGAGCCTCCAACCGGATCCGGTTGCGTGGCCGGGTCAGCCAGGACAGCTGCCTGGCGGCGATGGGGGCCAGCAGCGCCCTGTTGTTCACCTCCTACGGTTTCGATACCCAGGGCCTGGTTCTGCTGGAGGCGATTTCGATGTCCACTCCGGTCATTTTCTGCGACGGGGTCCTGGGCGAATCGGTCCCGGAAGGCGGCGGCTTGGTGACGGAGAACGAGTCCGTCGAGGCGATCGCAGCGGCCATCCGGTCGCTGGCCGATGACCGCGCCAAGCTGCGCCAGATGACCGAGGTTGTCGCCGCGCACCAGGACGAGCCGCGGCAGTCGTTGCAGACCGAGAAGATCGTCGCGATCTATAACGATGTGCTGTCGAAGGCACGCGCCTGATCAGTTGAGGCGACCGCAGTGTGGATACGAGCGTAGCCACTGGAATGTGGTCCCCGAGCGCATAATCTGGTCTCGTGGACTTCACCGAATACTCCCAATACGACGCCACCGGCCTAGCGGAGCTGGTTGCCACCAAGCAGGTCACACCCGCCGAGCTGCTTACTGCCGCCCGCGCCCGTGCCGAAGCCGTCAACGGCAAGATCAACGCCATCGTGCGCGATATCCCGGAGGCAGACCAACAGGTCGCCGGTGACCTGAGCGGACCGTTCGCGGGGGTGCCCTTCCTCATCAAGGATCTCGGCCAGGACTACAAGGGGCACCCGACGGCGGGAGGCTGCCGGGCGTTGTCCACGATCCCCGTCGCGGAGAACTCCACCGTCGTGCAGCGCTGGCTCGATGCCGGCCTCGTCATCTTCGGCAAGACCAACACCCCCGAATTCGGCTCGAAGGGCATCACCGAGCCGGATCTGTTTGGGGCGAGCCGTAATCCGTGGGATCTCAACCGCACCCCGGGTGGCTCCTCGGGCGGTTCCGCCGCTGCGGTGGCAGCGGGAATCGTGCCGGTGGCGGGCGCCAGCGACGGCGGTGGGTCGATCCGCATCCCGGCGGGATGCTGTGGGCTGGTGGGCCTCAAGCCCGGCCGCGGTCTGGTGCCGATGGGTCCGATGGCCGGCGAGCCGATGCACGGTGCGGCCACCGCGGGGACGGTGTCGCGCACAGTTCGCGACACCGCCGCAATGCTCGACGTCATTGCGGGCCCAGAGCCCACCTCGCCGTATCTGCCTGCGGTACCAGAGGATTCGTACGCATCACAGGTCGGCCGGGACCCCGGCAAGCTGCGGATCGGCGTGCGGGTCCCTACTGTCATCACCCCAAACCCCGATCCGGCCGCGGTGGCCGCTGTCGAGAACGCCGTCCGCATCCTGACTCACCTGGGTCACGAGGTAGAAGAGGTCAGCGCTCCCTATGACGACGGACAGCTCGCACGCGATTTCCTGCTGACCTGGTTCGTGCATGCCGCGTACGAGGTGGACCTCACTAAGCAAATGACCGGTGCCGGTGACGAGGGATTCGAACGTGACACCCTGCTCATCGCGGCGCTCGGCCGCACCACCAGCGGACCCGATTACGTTGCGGCCGTGGAGCGCCGGCACAACTATGTGCGAGAGCTGGCGACATTCTTCGGTGACTATGACCTGCTGCTGACGCCGACGCTGGCCAAGATCCCACCAAAGATCGGCGAATTCGATCTCCCGGCACCGCTCGCGGCGGTTTCCGATGTGCTGCTACGCACCAAGACCGCTCGCTTGCTCAAGTACGCCAACATCGTCGACAGCATGATCAACGACAACCTCGGGTGGGTTCCGTACACCCAGTTGGCGAATCTGACTGGGCGCCCGGCAATCTCGTTACCGCTCTATCAGACTCCGCAGGGGCTGCCGCTCGGCGTGCAGTTCGTCGCACCCCTCGGTGGCGAATCACAGCTCATTCGGTTGGCCGCTCAGCTCGAAGCCACCGAACCGTGGGTGAACCGGCGCCCCGCGCTGTAGGGCGGTAATGTGGACACCGGGCGTGCAGGAACGCCCGGTGTCCGCCCGAAGAGGCTCAGCCTCCCTGTCTATGCCACTGGAAGGTTCATCGACCTCTTCTCAGCCTGGTCTCGCGGACATCGGGCTTACGAGAGGAGGCCGTCATGGCCAGCACCCTTCCCACCAATCCGTCACTCGATCGGCTTCGCGATGACGCGCGCAGACTTCAGCGCGCGGTCCGAGCCGCGGACCCCGAGGCGATCGGCACGGTGCGTCAGTACCATCCACGCCCCGATATCGCATTGGCAGGTAAGCAATTCGCGTTACATGATGCCCAGTTGACGGTCGCGCGCCGATACGGGTTCACCGGCTGGGCCACGCTCGTGCACTATCTGGAGCTCGCGGCCGCACTCAGCACCGATCCGAGCGCGGTGAACGAAGCCGCTCTCGATTCCGCCGACCGGTTCTGTGCCCTCACCTCACTGCGGTATGACGAGAACGATGCGCCGCCGCGCTGGCAGGCGGCAGCAGATCTTCTCGCCGCAGATCCTGCTCTGGTGAACCGGCATGTGTGGGCCGCCGCGGCTGCCGCCGATCCGGCCGCGCTCACCCGACATCTGGCTGCGAGACCGACGTTGGCGACAACCAGCGGTGGTCCGTACCAATGGCTTCCGCTGATGTACCTGTGCTATGGCCGTGCACCCCTGCGGCGCACCGCGCAGGAGGTGCTGTCTGCTGCGCGCCTTCTTCTCGATGCCGGCGCCGACCCGAACTCGGGATACCTGTGGCGCGGATTGTCCACCCCATTCACCGCGTTGACCGGAGTGTTCGGTGAGGGAGAGCAGGGCCCGGGGCGCCAGCCCCGCCACCCCTTCGCCGATCAGCTGGCCACCCTGCTGCTGGAGCGGGGTGCGCATCCAGTGGATCAGCAGACCCTCTACAACAGGATGTTCCGTCCCGACGACGCGCATCTGGAGCTGTTGTTCGCCCACGGGTTGGCCGATACCGACGCGAGCCCGTGGGAGCGCCGTCTAGGCGAGGCCATGGAGACCCGCGACCAGATGTGGCGACGGCAGGTCGACTGGGCGGCCGAGCACGGGTTCGCAGACCGGCTGGAGTTGCTTGCTCGGCACGGAATTGACACCACGGGAGCCACTCTCGTGGTGTCCTCCTTCCCCACCGATGTCAATGCCCGCGACGAAGAGGGTGCGACACCGCTGCATCAGGCGGCCTGGGCCGGTGATCTCGCGCTGATTCGCAGGCTCCTGGAAGTGGGGGCCGACCGCTCAATCATCGATACCCGATTCGGGTCGACACCACGGGAATGGGCCGAGCACGCCTACCAGAACGAGGCTGCGGAGCTCTTGCGGGAGTATCGGGAAACAACCTAAGCCGCTGCGGACTTCACAGCCTTGCCCACCTCGGTGCGCAGTTCCGCGTACTCGGGCGAGCGGCGCAGGTCGTCGGGGTCGATACCGGTTCGGGGCAGCTCCACCGGAATATCCAGTGCCACTTGGCCGGGACGGCGGGTCAGCACCACGATGCGCGATCCGAGGAAGGCGGCCTCGTCGGCGCTGTGCGTGACGAATACCGTGGTACGGCCCGACTCGGCACTCACCTGGCGGACGTCCTCTTGGAGGCGTTCCCGGGTGAGTGCGTCGAGCGCCGCGAATGGCTCGTCGAGCAGAAACAGCGGGGTCTCCGCCGCGAGGGCGCGGGCAATGGCCACTCGTTGCTGCTGGCCGCCACTGATCTCCCAAATGCGTCGGCCCGCAGTGCCTTCCAGCCCGACTCGGGTCAGCAGCTGGTCACGGCGTTGCGCCCACCGCTCGCGGGGCACCTTCGCGTACTTCAGGGCGAGCTCGATGTTTCCTCCGACGGTGCGCCAGGGAAACAGGCGTGGCTGCTGGAACACCACTCCCGAGGTGATGCCCGGTGTGGGCGCGCCACCGGCCACCTGCACGGCGCCTTCACTCGGCGACTCGAATCCGGCAAGCAGCCGCAGCAGGGTGCTCTTGCCGCAGCCCGACGCCCCCACCAACACCAGGAATGTCCCCGGATCGACGGTCAGGTCGACCGGGCCCAGCGCCGTCGTCCTGGCTGCGCCGCTGCCGTAGCGGTGAGTAACGCCGCTGATCCGTATCGATCCGGTGTTCCGTTCCTCGACAGCGGTTTCCACATCATCGACTAATGACACCGGGTAGGCCCTTCGTGTAGATGGCGTTCTCGAACGTCGTCAGCGGCGCTGCCGCGGGGATCTGTTTCTGGTCGGCCAGGAACCGCGAGGCGCTCTCTAAGTCTACGGCGATGTGTCCCGGCTTCCCTTCCCCACCAATCCATTTCGGTGAGGCGATCTCTTCCGGAGTGAGGTAGATCCCCTGCTTGAGCTGTCCGGCCACCTCCTGTGAGGTGAGCCCGTTCCCGGCTGCGATCGCCTTGGCTGCCGTACTGGGATCGTCGCGGATGAGTCTCAGTGCCCGCGCCTGCTGCTGGCGCCACACGTCGACAACCTCGGGATGTGCGTCGGCGAAGGCGTTGGATACCGCGGCGAGGTCGAGGGTGGGCCTACCTCCCACGACCAGTTGTCGGCTGGTGATCAGATCTCTGCCGTTTTTGCGCACCTGGTCAACCGTGGGCAGCCAGGTGTAGACGGCGTCGACGTCACCACGGTCGAAGGCGGCCAGCGCGGCCTGCGGCTGCAGGTCCACCAGCTGAACATCCTTCGCCGACAATCCGTTCTGTACCAACGCGGCCAGCAGACTGTAATGCGCGGTCGAGGCGAACGGGGTACCGATGCGCTTGCCCTTGAGGCCGGCGAACGTCGTGACACCGCTGCGATTACTCGCCACCAGCGCCTCGTTGTCTCCGGCCACATCGAGGATGAAGGCCACCCGGTAGGGGATGTTCAACGGGGCCGACAACCCCCGCGCGAAGGGACTCGAACCCAACGCTCCGAAGTCCAGTTCTCGGGCGATGAATGCCGTGTTGATATCGGCGCCGGAGTCGAAACGTGTCCACTTGATGTTGTATTCAGGCAATGCCGTTTCCAGCCAACGGTTTTGCTTGACCACAAGGTCACCGCTGGGGAAGTTCTGGTAACCGATCCGGATCGTCGGCTTGCCGTCCTGCAGACCCGAGTGGTCGATGGCGCACCCCGATAGGGCCCCGATCGTGACCATCAGCGCCGCCGCGATTCGGCCCAGTCTCATATCTTGCCTCTCCACGGCACCGCGCGGTGCTCCGCCGCGCGCAGGATCGCGTCGATGACCAAGCCCGAGATCCCGATCGAGAAGATTCCGACAAGCACCACCGGGGTGTTGTTGTAGTTACTGGCGTCCTTCACGAGGCCGCCGATACCGGGTATGCCGTTGAAGAGCTCAGCGGCCACCACCGACGAGTACGCCATACCGACCGCGAGGCGCACGCCGGTGAAGGTTTCGGGCAGCGCCGAGGGGACGACGACGTCACGGACCACCTGCCAGCGGGTGGCGCCCAGTGCGCGGGCGGCCTCCACCAGGCCCACCGGGGCGGCGACCACGGCGGCCGTGGTGGCGACGGCAGCGGGCGGCAGTGCTGCCAGTGCCAGCAGGGTGATCTTGGGGGCCTCGTCGATACCGAGCCAGATGACCAACAGGAAGAAGTACGCCAGCGGCGGCAATGTGCGCAGGAAGGTCAGCCAGGGTTCGAGCACACTGCGCACCCAGCCGATCGACCCCATGACCAGACCCAGCAGTACACCACCGGTGACACCGATGACAACGCCGAAAAGCAAGCGGCGCAGCGTCATATACAGGTGCTCCCACAACAGGTAGCCGCCGTAGCCGCGCACGTTGTCGTGGGTGGTGGACACCTCGATGAACGCGTTCCAGATGCTGCTCGGATACGGCACAAAGGTCTGATTCCAGATGCCGCTTACCGCCGCCAGCTGCCAAAGGCCGAAGAAGACGATCACCGACAGCAGCGGCAGGGCGGCATTGGTTAACCGGCGGCGCCATTGTGATGGGCGCGCAACATCTTCCGCCGTTTCAGCGGAAGACTCATCGGGAACGACGTCGACGAAAACAGACACTATGCAAACGGCTTTCTGTGGCTAGGCGCGACGGGACGGCGTCAGGCGACAGCAGCAATCAGCGGACAGTGTCGAAGGCACCCGATATTGGTACCGGCGCAAACCCAAGCCCTCAAGGGTCCGGCTCAGCGCGAACGAAACCCATGTCGCGGAGGTGGCCCCTCATCAAGGCGCGTCTGCCCGGCATCTACGAACACTGCTGACCGGTCTACCTCCAATTAGCATTACCGGCCGGATAAACCGGGTACACTGCACGGCGAATGTGTTCTGCATTCGCGAAAGTAAACGAAAGAAGTACAAGAAATATGACTCAAGGAACCGTGAAATGGTTCAACGGGGAAAAGGGCTTCGGCTTCATCTCTCCCGATGACGGCAGTGCGGACGTCTTCGTCCACTACTCCGAGATCCAGGGCGGTGGTTTTCGCTCGCTAGAGGAGAACCAGCGGGTTCAGTTCGAGGTAGGACAGGGCGCCAAGGGCCCCCAGGCCACCGGAGTGACCGCGGTCTGATCTTTACGCGATCCATGGGTCGGCAAGAGACTATCTTTTGCCGGCCCATGGATCGTTAGGGTCGGCAAGTCAAGCCGAAAGGCCACCTGGCCGACACCCAACAACCATGCCGACGAGCTCGTCGTCGGAGCGCTTTAAGGCCCCCGCCCTCGATGCGGTGCGTTGCCTGCTGCTGTTGGCGAATCGATCACCTGCATGCACCGCAAGCAGTTATCACGCCATATATCAATCGTTTTCGCGGTTTCTGCGCGATTGTCCCGTCACGCACAACACCTTCTTCGTCGACGTTAGTTCCCTGGTGCGCCTGGACCGGTTTTGCCGTACTGCCGCCCGTCGGCCATCCCTTATAGGTTGCGACCAACCGGTAACCGAACACGAGGGGGATCTGGATCATGAGCCAACGACTCAGCGGGGCCAGGGCGGATCAGGCTCGCGAGGTGATAGCGGCGCTGGCCGGTCCCGGTGCGATGCTGCGAGAAGATCAAGAAACCGCGGTGGCAGCGCTACTGGAGCCCGCAGCTCGGGTGCTGGTGGTCCAAGCCACAGGATGGGGCAAATCCGCGGTGTATTGGGTCGCGACAGCGATCCGACGCGCCGAGGGCTCCGGACCGGCACTGATCGTCTCGCCGCTGTTGTCTCTGATGCGCGATCAGGTCGCCGCCGCCGCTCGGGCAGGGCTGCGAGCCGCAACTCTCAACTCGTCCAATTTCGACGACTGGAGTGCGATCGAAGCGCAGATCGTGGCTGGCGACATCGACGTGCTGCTGGTGTCACCGGAACGGCTGGCTAACCCGTCGTTTGGCCGGAGGGTGCTTTCGGCACTCGAAGGCTCCATGGGACTGCTCGTCATCGACGAGGCGCATGCGGTGTCGGACTGGGGACACGATTTTCGTCCCGACTACCGCCGGGTGTCCGACGTGCTCACCCGGATGAACCCGCAGACGCCGGTACTCGCCACCACTGCCACCGCGAACGCGCGGGTCACCGATGACGTGGCCACCCAGCTTGGAGACGCCACCCTTGTCCTCCGCGGACCGCTAGCCCGCCGGTCATTGCAGCTCAACGTTTTGCCACCGATGTCACCGCTGGCACGCTATGCCTGGGTCGCTCAGCACCTGGATGAGTTACCAGGGTCGGGCATCGTCTACGTACTCACTGTGGCCGATGCGCAACGTCTAGTGGACGGCATCCACGCAGTACACCCACAGGCGAAAGTCGCTGCGTACACCGGTCAGCTCGATGCGGACACTCGAGCTCGGCTAGAGGACGCGTTACGTGACAACCGGATCAAGGCGCTGATCGCCACTTCTGCCCTGGGGATGGGCTTCGACAAGCCCGACCTCGGGTTCGTAGTCCACATCGGCTCGCCGCCGTCACCAGTCGGCTACTACCAGCAGGTGGGGCGCGCCGGCCGTGCCATCGACCACGCGGCGGTCGTACTGCTCCCATCGGAATCCGATGCCGGTATATGGGACTACTTCACCACCGCCTCGATTCCAGATCCCCAACAGATGGGCACAGTTCTCACTGCTCTCGCCGCTGAGACGCGCGACGGTGCGGAATCGGTATCGGTAAACGCACTCGAGGCCAAGACCGGTATTCGGCGCACACGAATCGAGCTCATGGTCAAACAGCTCGCCGTCGACGGCGCAGTGGAACGGGTCGACGGTGGTTGGCGATCCACCGGTAGCCCGTGGCGTTTCGACGCCGAGCACTATGACGGCATCATCGCCACTCGCCGCCGCGAGGCTGACATCATGAAGGCCTACACGCGAGGCGAACGCTGCCTCATGCAGCTACTCACAGAATCACTCGACGATCCGCAGGCCGCATCTTGTGGACGCTGCTCGGTGTGCCTCGGGCGGACACCCGATGGGCTTGGACTGCCGGTGCCCGCTGAGCTGATGCAGAGTGTCGCCGCCACCCTGCGCACCAACTCCACAGTGCTTGAACCCCGAAAGATGTGGCCTGGCGGAGAGTTCGGTACCCGCGGCAAGATTCCAGTGGACCTGCTCGCCGAGCCTGGCCGCGTGCTGGTCCATGCCGACGCTGCGGAATGGAGCGGGGTGATCACCGCTGCAGTTGCAGACGAGCCAGAGGCGATCGAGGCTCTGGCCCAGGCCGCGGTCTCCACTCTCGCTCGATGGCGCGACGAATGGGTCGCGCGCCCCGAGATCGCGGTGTCGCTGCAGCTGACCGGGGCGTCTAATCCGGTGCAGCCGGTGACCGACCGAATTGCCACGGTCGGTCGTCTGCGACAAGCGGTGATGCCAGTGGCTGCGGGCAAGGCTCCTAACCGAGATTCATCAGGCGGGGAGGAGGCCGCCTACTGGCGTGATGCGATCGGCGTGGACGACTCACTGCGGGACGCGATCAGGGGCCGATGTGTGCTGCTCGTCGCAGACTCGACGTCTACCCGGTGGCCCGTCACCGTGGCCGCCGCTCACCTGCGGCAGGCCGGAGCGCAAGCGGTGCTGCCACTGCTCATTCATCACCCAGCCTGACTGAAACCGCTGGAATCGCAAATAACCACGCCCTCAAGGGTCAGGCTCAGTGCGAACGAAACCCACGTGGTGGAGGTGGTTCGATATCGTCGTCGGCGCCATCTGAGCTGCCCTGCCACAGCCCGATGACCGGAGCCGACCCCTTGGGCAGCTCCCCGAGCAGCTCGCGGGTGTTATCGCGATTGACCAGGTATGGCGGGCTGTAATGCTCGTTTTCGTCGCCGCGCCGCTGTCCCGCGGGTGGCGGATACATACCCATCATCGGCATCATTGCGCCCGGCGACCGCGTGGTAGCTCCCGCTCCGACCCCGCCCGCAGTCGCCACCGTGGGTCCCGCACCGACTGAGGGCATCCGGTCAGCAGAAAGCGGCTGTCGACTGGTGGGTGTCTCGGATTCGAACCCGGCACTGCGGGTTGGGTTCTCGTGCCAGAGCGGATCACGCATCCAGTTTTGGCCCGCGTAAACGTCGTCTTCGCCGAGCTCGTCGACCCCCGATCCTGATTCAAAACCCTTCTGCCGGAATGGACTACCCGGTAGACCCGCCATCGTGAGCGGTGTCGGCAGAGGTATGCCGATATTGCCTTGGGGCGCCGGCTGCTGCGAATTCGGCTCCGGCTGACCCAGCCCCCACCGCGACAGGAAATCCTCGGCCCGGCCGGCCTGCTCGCCGTGCTCGTTCTCGGGCCGGTCGACAACGGTCGACCGCTCCGCATCCGCACCGGAATCGAACAGCAGTCGTTCCCGTGGGCCGGTCAGCTTGGCGACCGCGTTACCGGCCTGCACCGCCGGGCCGCTGTACATGGTGCGCACATGATTCAATGCCTCTTCCCACAGGCCGAATTCTTGCGCGAATGAACTTCCCGACCTATACACCTCCCCAAGCTTGCCCACCGGCGTGCGGGCGGACGGGGACGCGATCTTCTGCTGCAATTCGCGCGTCGCCATTGCCAGCACGTCCAGGCCTGCCGACAAGGTGTATGCCCGCCTGAGCGCGACACGCGAATTTCCCACATAGGAACGCATGGTGCTCAGCGCTGCCTGTGCACCCGGGCCGCTCCACCCCTCGCCGATGGTGGCGGTCACATCGTCCAGAAAGCTCGAGAACAGCGAATCGATCTCGCCCAGAATGTCTTTCCACTCACCGGCGATGCGCGTGATGTCCTCCGGCGCCATCCGTGCCTGCATGTCCATGATGGCCTCATGGCTCCACTTGTCGCCGAGCCATTCATCGGGCCGTACGGTGCCTGCCATTTCATCGCCCCGCTTTCCGGGAGCGGTCGGCGGAGGTTCTGTCGATATCCAGGTAGGCGTCTTCGATGCGCCGGAACGTCTCGGCGAACTCGGTAAGCAAGGACCGATGTTGTTCGAGTGTGGCGGCCAGCGATCCCGTCGGCGCCGAGACGGTGTCACGCACCACCCGGCCCCACCCCCGGCCCTCCTCGCAATCGCCGAAGATGGCGTGGTTCACGGGCACGAATGCGTCCAGTCGCGCGATGGCGCCCGCAAATGTGCACCGTAGGAGCTCGCAGCGAGTGGCGAGCTCCTCACAGGCGCCATCTGCAAGCCGCAGCGTCGCGACGTCGATGGATGCGGACGACAAGGTTTCCCGGTCGTTGACGGACATGGCAGCTCCTACCTGGCGGAAGCGGGTTCGATATCAGGTAGGACCGCCGATACAGGTGCGCGGTTCCATCAATTTCAGGCTGTGGATAAGTATGGGGCCGCGTATCGCCCGTACACCCATCCCGCCACGATCACGATCACACCGCCCAGCAGCACACCCCCGGTGACATCGGTCAGCCAGTGCACGCCCAGATACAGCCGCGTCAGGGCGACGGCTCCCGTGCCGACGACCGCCGCCACCCACAGCCAGATTCGCGTGGTGCGGCCGCGCCCGTACCCATGGATTACCGCGAGCACCCCCAACACCGAAAGCGTCGTCAACGAATGTCCCGACGGATATGACGGGGATTCCTCCACCACGAGCCGTACGGCGTGTGGTGGACGTTCGGTGCCCACGAGGTGTTTGGTCAGCGGGATCGCGATCCTGGTAGCGATCAAGGTCCCGAAGATCACCAAAGCGGGCAACGGTTTACGCCAGCGCCACCAAAGCACCGCGCCGATGCTGATCCCGAGCGGCCACATGCCGTTGGGGCCCACCACATCGGTGATGAACACCGCGATGGGAGTCAGCCAGTCTCGGCGCCGGCCCAGCATGAACTCCAGCACCGAATGGTCGACGACAGTACCGGCGTGAGCGACGAAGCCCAGCACCACGAAGAGCGCAGCAAGAACCGCACCGGCGATTGCCGGCCGTTGTCGCTCCGAAAGCACTGGAGCTAGCTGTCCTTCGTGTCCTTGGAATCCTTGGTGTCCTTGGTGTCCTTGGAATCACCTGACTCCGGTGCGGGATCGCCGCCGCCCTCTGGCTGCCCCGGCGAGAAATCTTCGGGCAGAAGTGCTTCCAGCGCGACACCCTTGATCCGCCGGAACGCCCGGCGGGGACGGCTCTGTTCGAGAACCGCCACCTCGAGTCCGCCCAATACCCGGCCCTCGGCGGAGCCATTGGCCGAACTTGCCCCGGCCTGCAGTGCCTTCACCGCGAAACCCACCGCATCCTTGAGAGCGGCGCCCTCGGCGTAGCTTTCCTTGAGCGAATTGATCACCGGTTCGGTGATACCGCCCATGACCACCCAATGCGGCTCATCGGCAATCGACCCGTCGTAGGTGATCCGGTACAGCACCGGCGCAGTGTCCTGGTTCTGGTGAGCGACCTCGCCCACACACAGCTCCACCTCGTACGGTTTGGCCTGCTCGTTGAAGATGGTGCCGAGCGCCTCCGCATAGATGTTGGCCAGCTGTCGTCCGCTCACATCGCGACGGTCGTAGGCGTAGCCACGCATATCGGCCCACTGAATGCCTCCACGGCGCAGCCGGTCGAACTCGTTGAACTTTCCGACGGCCGCGAAACCCACCCGGTCGTAGACCTCACTGACCTTCTGCAGCGAGTTCGACGGGTTCTCGGCGACAAACAACACTCCGTCGGCGTACGTGAGCGCCACTACCGAACGGCCACGGCCGATTCCCTTGCGTGCGAGCTCCGAACGGTCGCGCATGAGCTGCTCGACCGATGCGTAATACGGAAAGGTCATGCGTCAGCTCCCGAGCCTGATTCACCACGTGCCGCTTCGGTCCGCTTCTCGATGACCTCGCGCGCGATGCGTTCGATATCGGCCTCGGGGACTCGGACCGCTCCCCCGGAATCGATCCGAACGGCCGTCGGAAACACCCGGCGTACCAGATCCGGACCGCCCGTTGCCGAGTCGTCCTCGGCGGCGTCGTACAGCGCCTCCACGGCCACCGCTAGCGCGCCCCACGCGTCGCCGCCAGGCTTGTACAGCTTCTTAATAGATGACTTGGCGAACATCGAGCCCGAGCCCACGGCCTGGTAGCCGTCGCTCTCCACGTGCCAGCCACCCGCGACGTCGAAAGACACGATGCGCCCGGCGGTTTCACTGTTCGAGTCGTCGATGTCGTAACCCACCAACAGGGGCACCGCCACCAGACCCTGCATGGCCGCGGCGAGATTGCCACGCACCAGGGCCGACAGTCGGTTGGCCTTACCGTTGAAGGACAGCTGCACACCTTCGAGCTTCTCGTAGTGCTCCAGCTCGACGGCGTACAGCCGCGCGAACTCGACGGCAATGGCGGCGGTTCCCGCGATACCGGTCGCCGAATGGTTGTCGGTGATCTGCACCTTGTCGATATCGCGGTTCGCGATGTAATTGCCCTGGGTCGCGCGTCGGTCACCCGCGATCAGCACCCCACCGCTATACGTCAGCGCCACGATGGTGGTGCCGTGCGGCAGGCTCGAGATCACGTCCCTGTGTTCGATCGCTCCGTGTGCCTTCCCGAGCACCGGAAGTAGCTCCGGGGCCTGGACCCTCAGGTACTCGGAAAACGAGGAAAGGTTCGAGTTACGGAAATGCTGCCCGGCAGATTGGCTGGCGATCGAGTCATCGCGCCAGATCACTGGCCACCCTTTTGGACATATGCCCGCACGAAGTCCTCGGCGTTCTCTTCCAGCACGTCATCGATCTCGTCGAGCAGATCGTCGGTGTCCTCCGCCAGCTTTTCGCGGCGCTCCTGCCCGGCCGGTCCCCCTAGGTCGGTGACATCGTCCTCGTCACCGCCACCACCGCGCTTGGTCTGCTCCTGCGCCATCGCTGCCTCCTGACTCTCACGTCGGTTCTATTTAGCCTACCGGGCAGCTCCGTCACAGCGGCGGCAACGCACCCTGCCGAGACTGGCCAAGACTCGGCGTTCTCCAGAACCTGCTAGGTGGTGAGCTGGTCGACCAGTTCAGCCGCGGAATCCACCGAGTCCAGCAGCGCGCCCACATGGCTCTTGCTGCCGCGCAGCGGCTCCAAGGTTGGAATCCTGACAAGCGAATCCCCGCCCAGGTCGAAGATCACCGAGTCCCAGCTCGCGGCAGCGATATCGGCACCGAATCGGCGCAGGCACTCGCCCCTGAAGTAGGCCCGGGTGTCCACCGGGGGCCGGGTCACCGCATCCAAGACCTGCTGTTCGGTGACCATCCGCTGCATGGACCCGCGGGCAACCAGCCGGTTGTAGAGCCCCTTGTCGAGGCGCACATCGGAGTACTGCAGGTCCACCAGATGCAGGCGCGGCGCGGACCAGCTCAGGTTCTCGCGCTGCCGGAAGCCCTCGAACAGCCGCAGCTTGGCCGGCCAGTCCAGCAGATCGGCGCATTCCATCGGGTCGCGCTCCAGCAGGTCGAGGACCTTGGCCCACACCTCCAGCACGTGGGTCGCCTGCGGATCCGGGTCACGCGAGGCGACGAGCTCGGCGACGCGCTCCAGGTAAATGCGTTGTAGCGCAAGCCCTGTCAGCTCGCGGCCATCCGCGAGTGCCACGGTGGCGCGCAGCGACGGATCGCGACTGATCACATGCACCGCGTGCACTGGACGCGCCAGCGTGAGATCGGAGAGGTCCGCGCCGGACTCGATGAGGTCGAGCACCAGCGAGGTGGTGCCGACCTTCAGAAATGTCGAGGTTTCGGCCAGGTTGGCGTCCCCGATGATCACGTGCAGGCGGCGGTACTTGTCGGCGTCGGCATGCGGCTCGTCGCGGGTGTTGATGATGCCCCGCTTGAGGGTGGTTTCCAGGCCGACCTCGACCTCGATATAGTCGGCGCGCTGCGACAGCTGGAAGCCCGCATCGTCACCCGAGGGCCCGATGCCCACGCGACCCGAACCGGTGATGACCTGGCGCGATACGAAGAACGGGGTGAGGCCGGTGATGATCGAGGAGAACGGCGTCTGCCGACTCATCAGGTAGTTCTCGTGCGTGCCGTAGGAGGCACCCTTGCCGTCGATGTTGTTCTTGTACAGCTGCAGCCGGGCGGCACCGGGCACGCTGGCGACGTGGCGGGCGGCGGCCTCCATGACGCGTTCACCGGCCTTATCCCAGATGACGGCGTCCAGCGGGTTGGTGCACTCCGGCGCCGAATACTCGGGATGGGCGTGATCGACATACAGGCGGGCGCCGTTGGTGAGGATCATGTTGGCCGCGCCAACCTCATCGGCGTCCACGATCGGGGCCGGTCCGCTCACCCGGCCCAGGTCGAAACCGCGGGCATCGCGCAGCGGCGACTCCACCTCGTAGTCCCACCGGGTGCGCTTGGCCCGCTGGATCCCGGAGGCCGCGGCGTACGCCAGCACCGCCTGCGTGGAGGTGAGGATCGGGTTGGCGGCGGGGTCCGTGGGCGACGAAATGCCGTACTCAACCTCGGTACCGATGATCCGTTGCATGACGTTCAGCCTAGAGAGGCGAGGCTGAACACCACGCCGGGGACTGTTCAGGCTTCCCGTTTGCGCATCTCACCCGCATTAGCGTCGGGCTCATGAGCCATCCCGAGAAGATTCACGTCGACCTCAGCGGAGCGCCCCAGACGATGCTGGCGACGTTCTACGCCAAGGCGCTCGACGCAGACCTGCACCAACCGATCCTCAACGACGTGTACGCGCGCGACATCGTGGACCGAATCGACTACGACTGGTCTAGGACCACGATCACCGCCGCGCGGTCCCCAGCCGTCACGACCAGGTCTGCGCATTTCGACACCTGGGCACGCGCGTTCCTCTCTGCGCACCCCGAAGCCGTTGTGCTACATCTGGGCTGCGGCCTCGATAGCCGATTCTTCCGGCTGCAGCCCGGCCCGGGGGTCGAGTGGTACGACGTCGATTACCCGGACGTGGCGGCACTGCGCAACCAGCTTTACCCCACCCATGAGCACTACCACGTGGTTTCGGCATCGGTTACCGACCCGGAGTGGCTCAACGACATTCCGGGTGACCGCCCGGTGCTGACAATCGGCGAGGGACTCACGATGTATCTCAAAGAGGAGGACGGCGTGGCCCTGTTCCGCCGGATCGTCGATCGTTTTCCCTTCGGGGAACTGCAATTCGACGCGTTCAACTCCCTCGGTATCAAGACGCAATGGTCCAACGCGGTGGTACGCCGCTCGGGCGCCACGCTGCACTGGGGCATCAACGGACCCGACGACATCATCCAGGCCGTACCGCAGCTGCGGCTACTGGAATGGGAGTCGCCCTTCGACTCGTTCAGCTTTCAACGCGTTCCGAAGGCGTATCGCCTTCTCGCCAAGGTGATGTCGCTGTCGAACAAGCTGCGCTATATGGCCCAGTACCACCGCTACTCGTTCTGAGAAGTTGGGGTTAGCCGCGGCGGTCCTTGCCGTTTCGGGGCCGGCAATCGGGGGGACGGATCGCCGCGGCCAACCGGTCTATGACGCCGGTCTGCGCACCTCGGCCGGTGCTGGTCCTCCTTCGCGCAGACGCCGGGCGACAATCGCCATCTCGCGCGGATCGCCGATGGTGAGCCGTACACCCCCATCGGGATAGACCTTCGCGACGACATCGCTGGTCCCCAAAATCGACATCCAATGCTCGCCGTCGTCACGGGCCGGCAGATAGACGAAGTTGGCGTAGCTCTCCGGGGTCTGCGCCCCCACCTCAGCGAGGCGTTTACGGAGCAAATCACGTTCGCGGACAATGGAATCCACGCGGATATTCAGCTCATCCTCGGCCGCGTACGAGGCTGCCACCGCCACCGCCGCCGCCCGGTTCATCCCGAACGGCAACTGGTAGCGCCGGATAACCCCGCACACCGCGGGCGCGGCCAGCCCATAGCCGATCCGCAGGCCCGCCAGCCCGTAGGCCTTCGAGAATGTCCGCAACACAACCAGATTCGGATGCATGGAGATAAGGCGCCGGATATCGAGGTGAGCCTCTTGGTCCACGAACTCGATGTATGCCTCATCGACGATGACGACGGCGGTCCGAGGCGCCTTGTGCACGAATTCGTAGACCTGATCCGCGGGTATCAGCGTTCCGGTCGGATTGTGCGGTCGGCAGAGCACAACGGCGGCGGCATCGGCGTCATATGCCGCCCCCAGCAGCTCGTCGAGATCGGTCATGCCGTTGTCCGCCAGCGGAATCGGCACCTGGATGAGCCCGGCGATATCGGCCAGTATCGGATAGCCATCGAATGTCGGGTGCGCGAACACCAGCGAATCGCCGGGCTGGCACAACGCCTGCAGCACCTGCAGTGCGACGCCGGTGGCGCCGACACCGACCACCACTTCCTCAGGTGTCATACCCACGCGCTCTGCGATCAGATTCGGGAGCACGACGGGCAGAAACTCGGGATACCGGTTCACCTCGGCGATGTCATGCCTGAGCGCATCACGCACCGATGGCAGTGGACGATATGGGTTTTCGTTCAGCGCCAACCGGAGCGGACTCACCGTCACAGGCCCCTCCCGCCCCATCGAATGGCCGCGGCGGCCGCGTAATCGCCGGCATGCGCGAAACCTGCCAGCATCACGGTGTCCCCGGCCTTGATCTGCCCATCGGTGATCGCCTGATCGAACGTGTGCGGAATACCCGCCCCGAAGAGGTTGCCGCACTCGTCAAAGGTGTCGGGGTGCTTCTCCTGAGGCAGTTGCAGGGCATCGCGCCAATTCCGCAGGAAGATCCGGTTCGGCTGATTGGTGACCAGAGCATCCAGATCCGTTGACGGAATGCCGATTCGGTCACAAACGGCCAGCGCAACCTCGGGCACCATCCGGTTACCGCGCGCCAACACCTTGCTGATCTTGTGCTCGGTGAATGCCACCCGCCCTTGTCCCGCTCCGGCCTCCCAGTACTTGCGATGGGGTGTCACCGCGTAGGTCATGTCTCCGGCGTACTCGCCGAAATTCCGGGTTTCGATGCCCAACACCGGGGAATCCCCCTCGCGGGTGATGAGGGCTGCGGTGGCGCCGTCGCCCGGTATCGAGGCCTGCGCGGTGGATCGCACCTGGTCTTGCACGAAGATCTGACCCGCCGCATTCTGCATGTTGACCAGGAGGGCCGACCGAGCGCCGGATGTCGCCATGAGCTGTTGCGCAAGCTTGAGCATCAGGACGAACGACACGCAACCGCCGTTGTGCACGTCCAGAATCCACTCCGGGCGGATCTGTAGCCGGTTCGCCACCTCCCCACCGCAGCCCACGAACGGCAGATCGGGCAACTGGGTGTGGGTCAGGAGAATGTCTACTTCGTCCAGCACACCGTCGCCGTGCCGGTCCTTGAGTCCGGCGACCGCACGCTCGGCCATATCGACTGCCGTCTCGTCGGCGGCCACGTGGTGTCGGTAGGCCGGGCTGCGGAACATGACGTTCTCGGCCAGGTCATCGTCCTTGGCATACTGCGCGAAATAGTCTGCGCTGACCCGGTTCTCAGGTAGGTAACTGGCGATATCAAAAATACTGACGGTCATTTCATCCACTCCGGAACGATCGGAAGCCCATGGCTGTGGCGGTATTCGGCGATGGCCTTGAGGTTCAACAGCTCCAGCAGATGACCGGCACCGAACATGTCCCAGAAGTCCCCCACCCACGGCTTACGTTCCGGCGGCGCAGTTTCCGGATAGGGATTCTCGTCGTAGAACGGGTGGTGGCAGTTGGTCCACAACACGACGGAACCCGGCTTGTTGAGTACGACCTGTGCGTCGACCACCCGCATGAGGTAGACCATCCACAGATGATCGCCCTGATCCCAAGCGCAGTGATAATCGACGGTTCCCGATTCGGCGTTCGATTCGGTGCGGGTGTAGATGAGTGTGTCCGAACCCAATCGGTCGTGTGCAACCCACAGCCCGGGTTCATCGGTCTGCTCGAAGCCGCGCAGGCTGTAGGTCCACTCCTCCAAGGAACGGGTGTCGGAGAGGTAGCGGTGCAATTCGTCGGGTGGACAGTCCACATACTCCTGCACGGTGCAGAACGGGCCGAACACCTGGTCGTGCGGATACACCGACCGCATCATGTCCATGATGATCGGTGTCGCCTTCGCACGTGGCGAGGTCTCGATCCGGTGCACTCCGGGCAGGGCGTCCTCGGTGCCGGCATCGGCGACGATATCGCTAAGCGCGGGCAAGGCTTTCGTGGCTTCGGTAATCGTTTCGGTCATGCGTTTTCTCCTTAGCGATTGCGGATGACAAGAAGGGCGCGAACGGGGGTATTTCGTCGGTCGAGCAGACGACCTCGACCACGGAAGGGCCGTTGTGAGCCATCGCCGCACACATGGCAGCCTCGAAATCGGCCACCGTTTCGGCCGAACGGCACACCAGGCCGGGGAACATCGCGGCCAGCCCGGCCCCGATATTCGAGGGCGCGAACCGGTTGAAGCTGTACTGCCCGCCGTAGTACAACTGTTCGCGAGTGACACACATGGCATGTGCGTTGTTGTTGACGATGACGAATGTCACCGGCAGTCGATGTTCGATCGCCGTGTGGATCTCCATGCCGTGCATGAAGAATGCGCCATCGCCCGCGACCACCACAGTGCGGCCGGAGCGAGCGAACGCACAACCGATACCGGCCCCGAAGGCATAACCCATGCCGCCCATCCCGAGGGCGACGACATAGCGCCCGCGGTGCCGAGCTCCCAGGTAGTGCACCGCGGAGGCTCCGGTGTTGCCCGCGTCGACGAAGATATCCGCCCCGGGAGGAATCGCCCGGTCGAGTACGTGCATGACATCGTGGTACCTCACGCCGTCGCCGTCATGCGCTGGCGGTTCGAGATGAGCTGGTGCGTAGAGGGTTTCATTGTACGAGGTATCAACACGTGACGGTAAGGCGGCGGCAAGCCCGGACAACGTCGATGCCAAATCCTCGGTCTGCAGATGCCGGGACGCGATATGCGGTGTCGTCGAACCGATGGACAGCACGGGGGTTGCAGAGAAGTCGAGGCCCCCTCGCGTCATCACGGGCATCGTCGTCCCGATGCACACGCACGTGACGCCGTGGTGCAACACCCTCTCGACGGCGGGGTGCCCCATCACACCGATGACGCCCAATAGCCGTGGATCATCGCTGTCCACAGCGTCTTTGGCATCGGGAGAGACCGCGACAAACGCGTCGAGCCGGTCTACGAGCTCCGCCAGTTCCTCGCGAGCATCATGACGTGCGACCTCCGGCCCTGCCACCACCAGGATCCCGCCGGGCATGTCCGCCAAATGCTCGGCGAAATCGGCCAGCTGGGCCGGTACCGCCCCGGTGCGAACCTGCGGCTCCCGCATCGGCGACGTGGCGGGCATGGGAGCCTGCTGAACATCCTTGGGTATCAGGAGAACCGCAGGTAGACCGTCGCGAATCGCTCCGAAGGCATGGGTGAGCGCATCCGCAATATCTTCGGGCCGGGCCACCCGCGCGCAGAATCCGGAGATCGGGCGGAAAACGGCCTGCAAATCCATGCTTCCCGCGCGGCCACTCCCGTCCTGAAACGCGCCATTGCCCTCCAAAGGTCGAGGCGGCTGGCCCACGATCGCTAGGACCGGCACCCCACTGGCGTATGACTCTGCAAGCGCGGGAACAAGATTAACGGCGCCACCACCCGATGTCGCGGCCACCACACTCATCCTCGAGGTGGCACGCGCATAGCCGTCGGCCATCGTGCCCGCCGAAAACTCATGCTTGGCGACAATCGCCTCGAGCCCGGGTGTGTAGTACACCGCATCGTAGAGATCCTCGATATTCGCGCCGTCGACCCCGAAGATGAAGTCGATATCGTGGCGATGCAGCTCCGAGGCGAGCCAATCAACCACTCGCATGTTCCCGTTTCGGGCGCATATCGGCGGGGTCATGACTAGTACACGACTGTCACACGTGACGGGTTCAACAATCGACAAGAAAAAGTGATCGAGTCATCTCAATCATGTGATGGCACAATATGAATCGAGTTTCAGGTAGTCTGAATATGGGCACGTCAAAGCGCCAGGAGCCTCGCGGGTGAGGAACTTCAGCGGCGCAGTTCGAGGAACACCAGTGGTGAGGCGTCGCCGTGATGGTCGATCACCTGGACACTCTCGATCTGATCCGGCGACATCGGGACAGTTGTCGATGTCATCATCGTCGAGCCCGGCTTGGCCGTCCACGTGCTGGCGATGATGCTCCCGCCGTCGCGGGTACCGATCCGCAGCGCATACGGCGCCGTGGCGTCATCGGGATCGTCTCCGTACACGGGGTAGCTGCACCACATTTCGATGCGAGTGCCGACGCTGTCACGGACGAGCGCCACCTGAGCGCTCAACGGCGAGGGTGTCACCTGGCGCATCGGCTGCCAGTGCTCGCCCGACGGCAACGAGCCCGCTGCGACATTCATCGGCGCGGGCCGGTGATACCAGGGCGGCGGCACCAGAGAAACCGTCAGCGCGATGGCTGCCGCTACCCCGACCGCGCCAACATAGCCGAGCCGACGCACGGCGCTCTGCCGGCGCCACCGAGCCTGCAGCTTGGGCCATAGTGCCGATACCGGGCAGCTGGTGGCCGGCTTGGCCAGCGCCGGCGGGTCTTCGAGTTCCATCTTCTCGGCGTAGTCGCGATCAACCATCGACAACAGGCCGGGCATGGCGGTCACCTCGGAGAGGGCGCGTTGGCAGCTGGCGCAGTCAACCAGGTGCTGTTCATACTCACGGCGTTCGGTCGACGACAACGCACCCATCACATAGGCGGCATCCCAGTCGGCGTAGACGTGTTCGATAGTCATCGCGTGACCCCCATTTCCTGCAGCGACAACCGCAGTGCGCGTACACCATAGTGAAGGCGTGATTTGACGGTGCCCTCGGGCACACCCAGTTCAGCGGCAATATCGACGACCGAGCTGCCGCGGTAATACGCACGCAGAATGACTGCTCGGTGGTCGGTGGACAGTGAACGCAGCGCCTCGGCGACGAGCCATGCGTCCAACGTCGCATCCACCTGATCCGGGGACGCGAACTCGGGTGTCTCGGCGGTGGCTATCTCGCTGCGGAAACGCGAGCTCCGTGCGTTATCGCGCACCAGATTGTGGGCGACCGTGAACAGCCAGGCACGCGCCGAGCCCTCGGTCTGGTTGACGAGCGTCGGATGCCGCCAGGCGCGCAACAACACTTCCTGCACGATGTCTTCCGACAGCGCCGAGTCGTGGGTCAGATACATGACATAGCGATGCAGCGGACCCGCGTACTCGTCGTAAAAGGCCCGCATCAGCCCTGATGAGCCGATTGCGCGAACACCATCAGGGCTCGCCTGCCCATCCGCCATGAAACACCTCCGACCGTTACACGATCCGGCCGCCCGATAGGTTCAACGTACGCGCGTTTTCCCCAATCGACCAGGGCCTTCGTGCACCGATTCCCCTCGAAACACGCCGTATCGCGTCGGCGATTATCGCCACTGCTCGGGCGATCATGACGTGGTGCGCAACCTTGAGGACGTCCATGAGTGGTTCCTGGCACGAGGACTGCCCGTCGTCCTAGACCGTCGAGTGCGCTCGCGTGAACTGATCGATCGCGCCGCACCCATGATCGGGGTGGCGGGTGCAGGTGCGGCGCTCTACGAGCTCATCTCCACCGACAACGACACGCGCTCGATCATGCTGATGATCCTGCTCGCGGTGGTGGCGCTACTAATGGCCGCACAGCCGCTGATACTCACGGCGCTACAGCGCATCGGTACGCTCCGCGCCGATACTGCGCGCCGCGCCCTGTCCTGGCTTGTCATAGCGATCTTCGTGATCGGCTTGCCTGCGGTCGATACCGGCACGTGGGCAGCGGCCGCCACGCGGATGCCAGCATATCTCGCGGCCGCGTTGGCGCTCATCTGGCTGACCTACCTGGGCGCCGGATCAATCGGGCTATGGGCTTTGCGTTATGCCTCAACGCAATTCGGCGCGCTGGGCACACTCATGTCCCGCGCCTTGCCGCTGCTCATGCTGACGGTTGTGGTCTTCTTCACCGGCGAATTGTGGCAGTTATCGGCCCGGACCACTCGTGAAAGACTCTGGCAGACAATTGGATTCCTGGCACTGACGGCGACAGTTTTCATGTTCGCCACCGTGCGCGACGAGCTGGCCGGCCTGCGAGAGAATCGCTCGGAGGGCCCCAACACCGCGGCATTGCTCACCGGGACGCCGCTGGCGGACCTCACCGATGCCGAAGTACCCCGACCCGCACTACGGTGGCCCGAAAAGTTGAATGTGCTGCTGGTGATGGTGGTTTCGCAGGCCATTCAGGTGGTCTTCTTCACTTCCGGGGTGTTCGCCTTCTTTATGTTGCTCGGCATCGTGGCGGTGCCACATGATGTGATGGCGCTCTGGGCCGGCGAATCCGCATGCCCGTCCGGGGCCGCCCCGCCATGCTCGGGGACATGGTTCGGTATTCGGATCGGTGTGCCGCAGACGCTGATCCACATGTCGCTATTGGTCTCGGTGCTGTCCGGTCTGTACTTCACCGTCAACAGCAGCATCGACCCGCAGTACCGCAGTCGGTTCTTCGAGCCGCTGATTGCCGATGTCGCGGTGAGCCTAGCGGGACGCGATGTCTACCTGGCCGCCTCAAGCCGGGCGTGACGTCAAGCCATTCGCCCGGCCAGGATCGGCACGCCATCGCCTTCGAGTTCACTGAGCACTACCGGACGGCCCGCCATCGCCAACACCAGCGCTTCCCCGGTGCCGTGGACTTCGGGCCCGTCGCCCTTGCCCCAATCCACATCGTCGGCTACGAACCGCAGACCCTTGGTGTATCGCTTCGGGTGAGCGCCGAAGTCCGGATGGTCCAACGCGAAAACCAGCCGGTCCACGGGAATGGTCCGCGGCTGCCCCAATGGTCGCCTGATGTCCTGGTGGTGCACCATGGCGTCGGTATGAAGCGCCGCGGGCGCCATCTTGCCGAAGGCACCGGGTTGCACCGCCGACTCGAAATGGCGGAGCAGATCCTGATTCGACAGATGGCCGGTGCGTTCGAGGAGGGCGTCGTTGAGCCTGTTGATCGACGGGTTCCGCAGCGCGGTTCCCAGATACGCACCCAGCGATATCGCGTCGACCGAAGCGTGTGCCACGACATCGCGTACCCGCCAGCCCGCACAAAGGGACGGAGTCAGCCAGTCATCCTCGGACAGTGTGTGTAGGAACTCAGCCAAGCTGGCACGTTCAGCGGAAAGCATTTCTCGGGGTTTCATGGATTTCACGGATACCTCCTCGGGCTGTACTCGCCATGCTAGGTAAATCGTCCTGACCAGCACCGCCGGCACCTGCCAGGCACTGCCACGTACTGCCAGCGCATCAGTTTCGGCCCGCCCGACTTTCTATCCTCGCGGTATGCCCCAACGACGACTCGACCAAAGCGCAAGTCTGACCGCACAGTTCAACGCGTGGCAGCGGGCTGCCGAGTCGCTTCAGGGCGACGGCCTCCTGAACGACCCGCAGTCCGGATGGTTCGTCACCAACCCTCTGCTGCGTGTCGCGATGCTCTCCCCCACTGCGGCCAACTGGGGTCTACGCCTGCTCGATCGATGGTGCAGAGGTCTGCACGCCCATATCGTGTTGCGGCGGCGCGTGTCCGATGCCGAGCTACGGTCGGCCGCAGACGCCGGTATCACCCAGGTCGTGATTCTTGGCGCTGGATTCGACACAACCAGCCAGCACCTCGGGTCGCTACCCGTCACGGTGTTCGAGGTTGACGCACCATCGACCCAGCGAGAGAAACGACGTCTTCTGGAATCCCATGGAGTTCATCCACGATGGGTGCCCTGCGATTTCGAGCATGATGACCTGACGATCCAGCTGCTCGACGCTGGATTCGATACGACCGCACCGGCACTCGTCGTGTGGCTCGGGGTGACCTATTACCTGACGGGCGCCGCCCTCGAATCGACACTCGCGCAGTTGGCCAAGCTGTGCGCGCCGGAAAGCCGGCTCGTCATGGACTACGGAGATCCCGATATCGTCGGCCACGACAGCCCACGCCCCGAGGTGCGTCGGGTATCCAAGTCCGTCACCCGACGGGGCGAGCCCTATCGCACCGGGATGACCGCCGCGCAAGCCGACGAACTGCTTGCGCACCACGGCTTTCGAACCGTCGACCACCTGCGGGTTCCCGACCTATTAGACCGCTACGACCGCTCTGACGGGCGCCGGCTCGCCCGCGGCGACTGGCAGGCCGTGGCGACCGCGCGTCGAGCGTGAAGCAGGTTCTAGAGGTACTGGCCCAGGCTCGACTCGGTGTCGATGGCCCGCGACGCGCTCGAGCTCTTGCCGGTGACCAGGGTGCGGATGTAGACGATCCGCTCGCCCTTCTTGCCTGAGATCCGGGCCCAGTCATCCGGATTGGTGGTGTTGGGCAGATCCTCGTTCTCGGCGAACTCGTCAACGATCGAGTCCAGCAGATGCTGAATCCGCAGACCCTTCTGACCGGTCTCCAGCACCGCCTTGATGGCGTTCTTCTTCGCGCGGTCCACGACGTTCTGGATCATGGCACCGGAGTTGAAGTCCTTGAAGTACATGACTTCCTTGTCACCATTGGCATAGGTGACCTCCAGGAACCGGTTGTCGTCGATCTCGGCGTACATCCGGTCGACGACCTTCTCGATCATCGCCTTGATGGTCAACCCGCGATCGCCACCGAACTCGGCGAGATCGTCTTCGTTAACCGGCAGCTTCTCGGTGAGGTACTTCGAGAAGATGTCCTGTGCCGACTCGGCATCCGGCCGCTCGATCTTGATCTTGACGTCCAAACGGCCGGGCCGCAGGATCGCGGGGTCGATCATGTCCTCACGGTTGGAGGCACCGATGACGATGACGTTCTCCAGGCCCTCGACACCGTCGATCTCACTGAGCAACTGCGGCACCACAGTCGTCTCCACATCGGAGCTGACACCGGTACCACGGGTGCGGAAGATCGAGTCCATCTCGTCGAAGAAAACGATGACCGGCGTACCTTCGGAGGCCTTTTCGCGGGCGCGCTGGAAGATCAAGCGGATATGCCGCTCGGTCTCACCGACGAACTTGTTGAGCAGCTCCGGACCCTTGATGTTCAGGAAGTACGACTTCGCCTCACGCGAATCGTCACCACGGATCTCGGCCATCTTCTTGGCCAGCGAGTTGGCAACTGCCTTGGCGATCAGCGTCTTTCCGCATCCCGGCGGCCCGTAGAGCAGCACACCCTTAGGCGGGCGCAGTGAGTACTCCCGGTAGAGGTCCTTGTGCAGGAAGGGCAGCTCCACCGCATCGCGGATCTGCTCGATCTGGCGGGTCAGACCACCGATGTCGCTGTAGCTGACATCGGGAACCTCTTCCAGTACCAGGTCCTCGACCTCGGCCTTCGGGATCCGCTCGAAGGCATACCCGGCCTTGGTATCAACCAGCAACGAGTCACCCGGTCGCAGTTTCCGGGGCTTCAGATCCGCACCGTCGGCGTCCTCGGACACCTCGGAGAGGTCGGGCGCGATCAACGGATCGGCCAGCCAGACGATGCGCTCCTCATCGGCATGCCCGATTACCAGGGCACGGTGACCGTCGTCGAGCAACTCCCGCAGGGTGCTGATCTCACCGACCGATTCGAAGTTGCCGGCCTCGACCACGGTGAGCGCCTCGTTGAGGCGCACAGTCTGTCCTCGGCGCAGTTCACTGGTCTCGATGTTGGGAGAGCAGGTCACCCGCATTTTGCGGCCCGAGGTGAACACGTCCACCGTATCGTCGCTCTGCACGGCCAACAGCACGCCGTAACCGCTCGGTGGCTGCCCCAGCCGGTCAACCTCCTCGCGCAGTGCCAGGAGCTGCTGACGGGCCTCCTTGAGGGTGTCCATCAGCTTCGCGTTCCGCGCGTTCAACGAGTCAACCCGAGCCTCAAGCTGGTTCAGATCGCGAATACGACCGGTATCGCCCGCGCTCGGTCCCCGCTGAGAGGCACTGCCTTCCAGTTCTTGACGAAGGGCGGCAATCTCTCGACGTAGCCGCTCCAGTTCGGCGGCATCCGGTGTGCCGAACGCCTCTGAACGCTCCGACTCACTCATGATGTCCTCCTTTCCCACACCGAGAATTGGTGCGGTGGATACTTCAACGCTACCGGCGATCGGCCGGTAATGCGGGGTCTACCCGTTGCCTAAGATGTCTACGCTGTTAGCGTTCGTCACATTCAGCTCGATCGAAAGGACAACCGTGAGCTCACGAACCAGTGTGTCGGGAGCCGCCATGCTGGGTTTACTCGCGGCGGCAGTGGTTGGTGTGGCCATGCCGACAGCCAGCTCTCCTAGTCCGACAGCAACGACGGCGATGCCCGCAGGCATCGTCCCCGCCTCATGGGATATCCCGATGGACGTGCCTTCCGAGCCGGCCGAGGCGACACCTACTTCCGACGAGCTGGGCGGTTTGCTGTACTCGCTCGCAGATCCGGGCGTGTCGGCCCTCGCCAAGGGCGGTCTCGTTGAGGGCGGCATCGGCGCCGGGGAGTCGATCTACGCCGACCGCGCCTTCAAGAACGCCAACCGTGACGGTTACCTGCCACTCGCCTTCACGGTGTCTGACATCAAGTCCACCGGTCCAGGCCTCGCCGCGGCCGCGGTCACCATCACCGGCCCCAAGACCCAGGCGTACACCACGAAGATCAACTTCGTGAACCAGGACGGCTGGAAGATCAGCAAGGCATCGGCGATTTCACTGATCCAGGCGGCATCCGGTAAGTCTGGACGGTAGAACGGTGGTGGGTGACAACATGAACTCACCCACCGATATCGTCACCGTACTTAGCTGAAACGCCGAATGGGAGTCACCTGCATCATGGCCCGTCACCTTCGCCTCGCCGTCGTCGCCGCAGGCCCGGCTGTTCTCATCGGGGCGGTCCTCGCCCTCTCCGCCTGTAGCTCGGGAGATAAAGCCAGCCCCACCAGCACGTCGGCGACTCAGCCTGCGTCATCTGCCACCGCGGCGGCGGTACCGGGTCATCCGCTGCCGGATCCGGCGGTGCTGACCGATGTCCTCAATCGTCTCGCCGACCCAAATCTGCCAGGCGCCGAGAAAGTCAGCTCCGTGCAGGGCGCGACCCCTGAGCAGCTGGACAAGTTCACCAAGGCGATCAGCGACGCCGGGTTCTCGCCGCTGTCGTTCACCGTGAAGGACCCCAAGTGGTCGACGGAGACATCGGGCGATGTCGAAGCCGTCGTCACCATCAACAGCCCGAGCCCCAAGATGGGCGGATTCGCCATCCCGATGTCGTTCTCGTCTGAGAATGACGGCTGGAAGCTGTCGAAGCGGACCTCCGAGCTGTTACTCAAGACCGGAACCAGCCTCGCAGGGACCGGAGTACCCCACGAGACGGCTGCACCGGGTGCGCCTGCTACCGAGGCGCCGGCTCCTGTGCCGCCCCGGTAGTTGGCGCCCTAGGTCGGTAAGCGCTTACGCCGCAGCGGCGGCGGGGTGATCGTGTCCGGCGCCAGACGGCGAGCACTCACCAAGAACGCGGTGTGACCCCGCATGTTGTGTTCGGGACGCACCGCCAGCCCCACGACATTCCAGCCGCGCTGCATCGTTTCCCACGATCTCGGCTCGGTCCAGCATTGCTGCTCGCGAAGCGCCTCGACCACTCGCGACAACTGGGTGACGGTGGCGACGTAGATGATGAGCACGCCGCCGGGCACCAGGGATCCGGCGACCGCAGGCAAAGTCTCCCAGGGGGCCAGCATGTCCAGCACCACGCGATCGACCGCACCGGCATCCGCGGGCCGCTCGGCCAGGTCCCCGAGTACTAGCTCCCAGTTATCAGGTCGCTCACCGAAGAACGTTGTGACGTTACGCACAGCGTGTTCCGCGTGATCCTCACGAACCTCGTAGGAGATCACCGTTCCCTCGGGTCCCACCGCCCGCACCAGCGAACAGGTGAGTGCACCCGATCCCGCACCGGCCTCCAGCACCCGCGCGCCGGGGAAGATATCGCCGTCGTGCACGATCTGCGCGGCGTCCTTCGGATAGATCACCTGCGCGCCGCGCGGCATCGACAGCACATAGTCAATAAGCAGTGGGCGCAGCACCAGGAACGAATCACCGTTGGTTGATTTCACGACGCTGCCCTCGGCGATACCGATCACGCCGTCATGCACAATGGCGCCGCGATGGGTGTGGAACTCCTTGCCGGGCTCGAGCACCATCGTGTAGTGCCGGCCCTTGGGATCGGTCAGCTGTACACGATCACCGACGACGAAAGGTCCGGTCCGAGTCATCCGCTTACCTTGCCAGGTATCCGTTGCCGACTCCGAATCGGGCAGATATCAGGACAGGCCGGAGTAGCCGTCACCAGTGTGTTTCGTCGCACAGGTTTAGCTATAGATGCCAACAGGCAGTAGTGTGTGTCACTGAGCGCTGAATTTGCGCTCGCGTCGAAGAACGTTTCTTTCGTCAGCCGGTGTGAATTTAGGCAGACTTTCAGGCTCTTCTCTCGGCGATCGATATTGCCCATTGGCAATCTCGCCACCACAATGCCTCGAAAGGCGTTTAATCACCCATGTCTGAACCCACATTTACTTCCCTCGGTGTGCCCGCACCATTTATCGACGTCTTGCGGGCCGGCGGAATCAACGCGCCGTTCCCCATCCAGGCCGCGACGCTGCCCGACACTCTCGGCGGCCGTGACGTACTCGCCCGCGGAAAGACCGGCAGCGGAAAGACTCTCGCATTCTCGATTCCCCTCGTCGCCCGTATTGCCAGCGGCAACCGGGTACCGCGTAAGCCACGTGCACTCGTGCTGGCACCCACCCGGGAGCTCGCGACCCAAATCAGCGCAGTCATTGAACCTTTGGCGGCGGCCTGCCGCCTCAAGGTCACCACCATCTTCGGTGGAGTCTCCCAGCACCGGCAGGTGCAGGCCCTCTCGGCAGGTGTCGACATCGTGGTCGCCTGCCCGGGACGCCTGGAAGATCTTCTGAAGCAACGCCAACTGTCCCTGGACGCCGTGGAGATCTGCGTGCTGGACGAGGCCGACCACATGGCCGACCTCGGCTTCCTGCCCGCGGTGACCCGGCTGCTTGCCGCGACACCGAGTTCCGGCCAGCGCCTGCTGTTCTCGGCCACCTTGGATAACGACGTCGACAAACTCGTCAAGCGGTTCCTGCACAATCCCGCCGAGCACTCCGTCGACTCCGTCGACTCCCCCGTGGCCGCGATGACGCATCATGTGTTCACCGTCAGCGGCCCCGATGCCAAGCGCGATCTCGTCAACACGCTGGCCTCCGGGGCCGGGCGGCGCATCCTGTTCATGCGCACGAAGCATCAGGCGAAGCGGCTCGCGCATCAGCTCAACCAGTCAGGCATCCCGTCGGTCGACTTGCACGGCAACCTTTCTCAGGGTGCGCGCGACCGTAACCTCGCCGCCTTCTCCAGTGGCCAGGCACGGGTGTTGGTTGCCACGGACGTGGCGGCGCGGGGCGTTCACGTCGATGACGTGACGTTGGTCGTACACGTTGACCCGCCTGCCGAGCACAAGGCATACCTGCACCGGTCGGGCCGGACTGCCCGCGCCGGTGGCACCGGCGATGTGGTGACCGTGGTGCTGCCCGAGCAGCGCCGCGATGTCACGCAGCTGCTGCGCAAGGCCGCCATCACGGCCACTCCGCTGCAGGTGACGGCTCACTCCGATGAGGTCAAGACTTTGGTGGGTGAGGTGGGACCGTATGTGAAACCTGCTCCCGCCCAGAAAGTTAACGGCTCCCCCGCCGCGAACAGCCCGCGTGGCCAGCGTTCACACCGGCCCCGCGGCGGCGCCGAGGGACGGCCGGCACGAGCACCGCGGCGCAGTGGTGGTGGCGGCGGGCAGCGATCCGCACAGCGAGCGGGCAGCAGCACGTCGAGGTAGGTCTGAATCCAGGAGTCACTAGCTGATTACCGGAGGCCATCCGCCAACCGCGGGTGACCTCCGGTAATCGCGTTCAGGCACCTCTAGCCGCGCGCGCTGCCGCCTTCTCCTCGTAGAACTTCGCGCGGTCATCCACAGCGGCAAGGAATTTCGCCAGGGTCTCGCGAGCCTGCTCACCTTCGGGCCCGATATCGGAACGTTCGAACACACGCCAGAAACGCAGGATGGGCTGCAGGACGTCGTCGTGGTGGATACGCAGGTCGTAGATACCAGCCTTGGCGATGGCTATCGCCTTCTCTGCGAAGCCTTCCATCCCCATACCGGGCATCACGAAGCCGACGATCTCCTTGCAGATCGCCTGCATCGCGGCATCGGGCTCGATATCGAATGCTGCCGACATCAGATTGCGGTAGAAGATCATGTGCAGGTTCTCGTCCAACGCAACCCGTGCCAGCAGCTGGTCGGCGATCGGGCAGCCTGAGGCCCTTCCGGTATTGCGATGGGATATCCGGGTGGCCAGCTCTTGGAACGACACGTAGGCCAGCGCCTCCAGGGGTGTCTTGTCACCCGAGTCGTAACCGGCCACGGTGTGCGCCATACGCATTGCTTCGAGGTTGCTCGGGTCGACACCGCGGGTGACCACCAGGTAGTCGCGAAGCGCGATGCTGTGACGCCCCTCCTCGGCCGTCCACTGGCCCACCCACGTCCCCCACGCGCCGTCGCGTCCGAATCTCGTGGCGATCTCGCGGTGATAGGACGGCAGGTTGTCCTCGGTCAGCAGATTGACGACCAACGCCGCCTGAGCGACCGGATCGAGCGGGCTGTCCTCAGGTTTCCAGTCCTCGCCGCCGAGGAATGCGAAGTCCCGGCCCCGACTCCAGGGCACGTAATCATGTGGGGCCCATGGTCGTGCGACACCAAGGTGCCGTTCGAGATTCTCCTCGACGACGGGCTCCAACTCGGTGAGCAATCGTGTTTGCAATCCAGTCACCATCTCGTCCACCTCTCTGCACGGCTGTCCCGCGATCCCTAACCTACGGTACCGTAAGTTACAGAAAAATAGATTAGGGATAGATGAACTAATGAGGACTACGCAGCCCCGACAGCGGAGCCGTCGACCACCGGGGCCACCAAGTAGCTCGGCGCGTCTGGATCCAGCAGCACCGACTGTCCGTGCCTGCTGGCCCACAGCTCGGGAACAGACGGAATGTACCGAGGCAGGCTGGCTGCCGAGATAACGACCCGCAGTCGATGGCCAGCCGCGATCACAGCGTCAACCTCGGTCAGGTCGATGTCGAGAGTCGTTGGCACACCGGGTTTCACCGGAAGCTTGTGCCCCAGGCCGGTGTGATGCCAGGGCGACAGGTAGTCACCGTCGACGGTCCGCAGACTCTTGTCCTCGTCCACGCCACGACGCGATGCCAGCAATGCGCCCTCGGCAAGCATTCGGGAGAACCCGTCCGGCCCCACGTCCGTCACCGATACAACCCAGAATGCCTCTGTACCTAGAGACTTGGTGCGCAGATGAAGGTTGAGGGATCCGGAGATAACCCATGGCTCCTGGGCGGGAACGCTGGTGAATGTCAGTGCACCACGTTCGAAGTGACGCGAGTCCTTGAGGCCCGAGGTCCCCAACACCGCCGTGCCGCCCGCTACCAGCCGCGATGTCGTGGGCGACTTCAGCAGGCCGAGTCGACGGTGCAGGGAATGCTCGGTTCGGTTGAGCGGTGCGGCGCCGCCGAGCGATCCGTCAAACGCCGAATGCGCCCCAAATCCCGAAGGTTCGGCATCCAGGTAGAACCGCCGCGGCGTCGCTTCGGATCGAGGAAAGGCCTCCAAGGTGTGCCAGCCGCCATTCTGCTGCTGCAACGTGACCGGACCATAGCTTTCGATGCCGTTGTCAATTCCCTTGAGCCACTTGTCAAACCACGCGCGCTGCAAGACATCGAGACGCGGCGGTGCGTCCTGTCTGCCGAGCTGCGAACCCGGGGAGCCGTGGTACCCCTCATTGATGACGACCTGAAACTTGCCGTCCGGCACATGGGTGCGCCGGTGGATACGTAGCGCGGACGGACCAAAGATGTCATCCCAGGCCCCATAGACGAATGTCGGGATCTCGATGTCCTCGAACCGTGGACTGATCCGCTGGAAGTAGGCGTCGTCGTCGATGAGCGATCCGTGACCGCGCAAGCCCTCAAAGATGTACCTCACCAAACGGTTCAGCGGCCGCCGCAATCGCCCGCCGAGCCAGCGCAGGTCCACCCCGCCGCGGATCACATCCGATGGTGACGGCAGCCATTTGGCCAGTGCCACCGCAAGCATCCACACCGGCAGGAAGAGCGTCTGCGCCCCACCGGTTTTCATGAGATCACGGGATATGTCGCTGACAGGCTCGACCGCAAACACCGCGCCGAGCCCGGGCACTCGATTACCGGCCGCCTGCAGGGAATTTATCGAGCAGTACGAGATGCCATACATTCCCACCGAGCCGTCGCACCATGGTTGCGCTTGCGCCCAGGCCACCACCTCGGCGGTGTCGCGCTGTTCGATGTCGTCGAACATCCCCCAGTCGCCGGTGGACGCACCTGTACCGCGCACATCGACGACCACCTGTGCGTAGCCGCTGCGGATCAGCGGATCGTTCACCCCGAATGTCGTCAGACCGCCACCCGGAATGGCCCTCGCGAGTTCGGCGAGCTCAAACCAGCGCGGATTCTTTGGCGGCGTGGCGGGCGCGGTGATACCGAACCGTTGCAGTCCTCGCAGCAGCCAGGCCGCCAGGTGGGTGACTGACTTGTTGTAGGGGGTCAGGTTGAAGAGCACCGGCACCGGGTCACCCACCGGCGTGCCGTCGGCGTTGGCCGGACGAAATACCTGGGCCTTGAGCACGGTGCCGTCGGCCAGCGGTATCGACACATTGGGAGTAAACGACACGCCCGGGTATCGACTCGGTCCGTCCGCCACCGCGGTCCATTGCGCGGCCAAACCCGCCCCGGCGAGCGACGTGTCCCTCGGCCGCGAAATGGTGCGGGCGCTTCGATGCTTTGCCGTCGTCACTGCGGTTCCTCCCGGACAGGGCGTCGCTGCCCGTGATCACTTGGAGGTGCACGTTACTTGCAGTACGGATACTTTGGGGGCTACTTGTGACATGTGTTGAATTGGGCCATCCGGCATTGTGCGCGGCGTGGCATCCACAGCTGTCGGACTCCGTGCTTAGGCTGCCAATCATGAAGGATGGTCTTCGCGCAAGCGACTCATCCGCGAAGGCCACCACGCAGGACCGGCCGACGCGGCGGCCCGCGCTGTCTCCTTCCCGTGCCAGCGACTTCAAACAGTGCCCACTTTTGTACAGGTTCCGTGCGATCGACCGACTCCCCGAGCCCGCCTCGACCGCGCAGGTGCGCGGAAGCCTCGTACACGCCGCCCTGGAGGATCTCTACGCCCGGCCCGCGGTCGAACGCGAGTACGCCACCGCCGCCGGATTGGTGGAGCCCGCCTGGGAACGCCTCGTGGAAGCCAAGCCGGAGCTGGCCGAGGTGGTCGAGGCCGAGCGCCTTCCAGGATTCCTGGACGAAGCGCGGGACCTGTTGTCCGGCTATTACCGGCTCGAAGATCCGACCCGGTTCGATCCCGACAGTTGCGAGGAACGCGTGGAGGTCGAGCTGGCCGACGGCACCATGCTGCGCGGCTTCATCGACCGAATCGATATCGCGCCCGGGGGTGCGATGCGTCTCGTGGACTACAAGACGGGACGCTCACCCCGCGCCTTGTTCGAAGCCAAGGCGTTGTTCCAGATGAAGTTCTACGCGGTGGCGCTCTATCGCATCCGCGGAGTGGTGCCTCAACGGCTGCGACTGCTGTATCTGTCCGACGGCGAGGTCCTCGACTACACGCCGGATGAGTCCGAGCTGCTCAAGTTCGAGAAGACGCTGATGGCGATCTGGCGAACAATTCAAAACCTCGGCACCACCGGCGACTTCCGACCAAACCCCTCCCGGCTATGCGATTGGTGCGCCCACCAGTCACTGTGTCCCGCGTTCGGCGGTACGCCGCCGCCCTACCCGGGCTGGCCCGCCGACTACGGTGTGTCCGACGCGGATATCGAAGATGCCGAAGCCTCCGCGACCGTGATTCCGGGAGATGCCGCATGACGACCGGTTGTTATTACCAAAGGTTGGAACCATCTGGCGACTACCAGGTCTTCGAATCTACCGAGTTGACCGCCAGCGGGTGGGGCCCCAATCTGCAGCATGGCTCGCCCCCAATGGCCTTGCTACTCAAAGCCATCGAAGAGCTCCCCGAACCGCGCGAAAGTCTGCGGATCGGCCGGGTGGCACTCGACATCCTTGGCCCGGTACCGCTTGAGCCGGTGCGGGTACGCGCCTGGATCGAGCGGCCGGGCCGCCGGATCGCGCTCGCCGTCGCGGAGATGGAGGCCCACGCAAACGGCGGATACCGCGCGGTCGCGCGGGCCAGCGCCTGGCTGCTGGCCACATCGGTGACGGCGGACAAGGCCATTGACCGCTTTCCCTCACTGCCGGAGTATCCGCCTGCGCCAAAACCGCCGGGGTTCGAAGGGTCCGGATACGCGAAATCCGTTGATTTCCAATGGTTCTCGGTGCCATCGGGTGAAGCACAAGTCGCCTGGATGCGCCCGCACGCGCATATCGTGGACGCCGAACCGACCACACCGTGGCAGCGGCTGGCCTCGGTGATCGACTCCGCCAACGGAATCGGCGCGACTCTCAATCCGCTGCGATTCGTCTACATGAACACCGACACCGTGATGCATGTACACCGGATACCCCACGGCGATGAGTTCGGCGTGCGCGCACGGATGTCTGTCGGCCCCGACGGTGTCGGTGTGACCACCGCGGAAATCTTTGATCGCCAAGGCTATATCGGGTCCAGCGCACAGACGGTGCTTGTACAAAGGCGATAGGTGCCGTTACCGAACTATCGGCGGCTGCGGCGGAACGCGACCGCCGTATCGGTTGGACGCTTGTCGATCCCGGTGAGCACAGGTCCGCCGCCAGGATTCGATCGCAGCGGACCCACATTCACCGTCAAAACTGTCGCCACCGTCCCAGAATACGGAGCGAACGTGCTACCGGGCAGCACGCATGAGGGGCAGCAAGTACCGTTGCGCGAATTCGCGGGTGGTCTCGTCGGTATCGGTGGGCAGTAGCGCCGAGGGATTCACCAGAAAAGTCGAGGTCAGTCGCAGCGCAAGATCGAGTGCCCGCATCACCGCGGGAACAGGGTATGCATCATCGGCCAGCAATTCCGCCGTCACGGCGAGCAGGCCCTGGTATCCGTCAGCGCTCGTGTCAAACACATTGCGGGAGAAAGCTTCTGCATCGAATTCTTTCAATGCCGTCACCAGGGGATGATTGCTCGCCTCGCGCATACCCATCACGAAAGCTTCGACCATCCTGTCCTCTGCGTTCGACAACAGTGCCAGCGCCGACTGTGCCCGGACGAAGAATTCCGTTGTCTCACGGACCAATACGGCCGCGACAATGTCTTCCTTGTCTCCGCACTTCCGGTACAACGTCGGCCGAGACACCCCGGCCCGCCGCGCGATATCACCCACCGCGGTGCGGGCGATGCCGTGGGCGATGAACTCTTCGCGTGCCACGTCCAACAATCGCGAGGTCGCCACGTTTGTGTCAGACAGGGCGCCGGTGGCCAGCTGTCGCAGCAACGAGTCGAGCTCTACCACGGAGCCGATAGTAGTGGCGTGCGCCTGCAGCACCGGGTTGCCGCCCCGCCCAGGCGCCTGACGGGAACCAGCACCCATGGGTGCCTGGTCGGCGAAATTCGCACATTCCCGATCCACGATGCCTCCCATTACCTCATCTACCTGCGTATTGAATCATAGAACTATTTTTGATTCAGTATTGCACCCGGGTTGGATCCGCCATAGACTTCGCCCCCAGAATCGATTGAGAGAAGAGGCAGGCATGCACGCCACCGACGTGAGCTCCCGCGAGCCGGCGCTACCGACACATCGCGAACACAGGCTGCCGCCGAAGCTCCCGATCCATCGCGCCGCCGCACTCGGACTGAGTTGTCTGGGCGACCCGTCTCGCCTGCCGTACCTGCTGTTACCGAAGATTGCGCACCGCTATGGCGATATCGTCCGGATATTCACCGCGCGGCGACCGGCACTGACACTCACGTTGATCAACCATCCCGACTACGTCGACCACGTCTTCACCCGGCATCACGATCGCTACGTCAAACACGAGGCCACTATCGAGTTGGTCTCCGGCGAACCCGTGGCCCTCCCCCTACTCGAAGGACAGGAGTGGAAACGAGTCCGAACCGCCTTCAATCCGTACTTCGGTGAGCGCGCCTTGGCGGCCGCGACCCCGCTGATGATGGAAGGGATCACCGAGCGGGTCGACGCGTGGTCACGACATCTGGACAGTGGAAAATCCGTGGACCTCGAACACGAACTCGGCTCCGTCGTAATGGACGGGCTGATGCGCTCGATGTTCAAGGTTCAGCTGAGCCCCGCCGAGATCGACGATGCGGTCGAGGGTGCACGTCGGTATGGCGTCTACGTCATCAGCCGGGTGGCCATGCACTTCCTGCCGAGCTGGATACCAAACCCCTTGCACCGCACTGGCGAAGCGTCAAAGGAGGAACTCTTTGGTGTCCTCGACCGCTTCATCGACGAGCGGAGGGGCTGCCCGGTGTCCGCGACGCCGGATCTGGTGGACACCCTCACAGCGCTGGAATTCGACGGCTGTCCGGACGCGCAGCACCGACGACGGCGCTCGGAGGCCGCGGGCCTGGTATTCGCGGGCTTCGAAACAACGGCGGCAGCGCTGGCCTGGACCATCGCGCTGTTGTGCCGCAACCCCGGCGCTCTCGGCAAGGCATATGCAGAGGTGGACGCCCTCGGCGGGAAGCCGCTGGAGTACGAGGATCTCGAGAACCTGAAGTACCTGAAGGCATGTTTCGACGAGGCACAGCGCTTTCAGGCCGCTCCCGCCAACATTCGAACGGCTATCGAGGACGACGAGATCGGCGGCTACTTCATCCCGAAGGGCTCACAGGTGATCATCACCCAATATGCGCTGCAGCGTGACCCACGGTTCTGGAAGGAACCGGAGAAGTTCAACCCCGACCGGTTCCTCACCGACAAGATAAATCGGAATGCCTTCCTGCCGTTCAGCATCGGACCACGCAAATGCATGGGAACCCGGATGGCCTACATCGAAGGAACCCTGGTTCTGGGAACCATCTTGCAGCGCTACGCATTCCAGATCCGCGACGGCTGGACACCCCGGCATCGAGCGCGGGTCTCCACCGGTCTGGCGGGCGGCCTGCCAGCACGGATATTCGCCCGCTGAGCATCTACAAGCCCAGCACCACCACATGTACCCACGACGAAAGGAATGCAGTGAACAGGCTAGAAAAGTTGGGTCCGTCCCCCGAACACGCTAAGTACCAAGGGCTCATGCCGGAGTTCTGGAAGAAGGTGCAACAGCAAGAGACAAACGATATCGAGCGCGGGCTTCCTGCCCAGGGCCGAACCGAATTCGCCGCCACATGGTTCGAGGCTTGGGCCGAGCAGGACATCAAGAAGATCGACTATTGCATCGCCGAGGACTGCAGCTATATCGACAGCACCACGTTCCAGGAGAACAGGCTCGGGCGTCAGTTCACGATCGACAACTGCCAAGCCGCCTTCGATGTCTTCCCCGACTTCGCGTTCTACCCTCAGGACGGAACCAACCGCTCACTGCCGTACTGGGATTACTTCAACGGCGAGTGGCGGGTGACCATTCCCTGGCGAGGTATCGGCCGGATGATCGGCGAGACCGTCGAGCCCAACACCGGAGCCAAGCTGAAGGGAACCGGGCGCTGCCTGAACTTCATTGGCATTGACCGCTATACGTTGACCGAGGATTTCAAGATCACGCACATCGACACCGACTGGGACATGCTCTACGGTGTCGCACAATTGGGTGGATTCGCATCCCTGATGCGGAACCGCAGTCTGCAGAAATTCGGACTACGCGCCGCCGGTCTGGTCGTGCCTGCGTTTCGCCTGGTAACCGCACTGACCACAAGGTGATCTAGGCGGACCGACCGATTTCGCCGATCGCACTGCCCACCGCGGCCGGTCGATCGGCCGCGGAAATACCCTTGTAGCAAGCGATTAGCCCCCCGATCAGCCCAAGGACTGCCGCTTCAACGACCAGCACGATGATATTGGAGGGGCTCATCAACCGCGTCACGTTGCCGACGAATTGACTGAATGGGTTGTGCGGGGCGAACACCGAGAAAAAGAAGACACCCGTTACCCCGGCCGCTACGAATGCCAACGGCACTGCCGCAACCGCAGTAGCGAGAACCCGTGGCACAACGAACCTGTGCGTGATATCCATGCCCCTGAACCGCATTGCGTCGATTTCTCTTCGTATTCGGGCTGAATCCCCCTCGGCGCACACCACCGTTGCGCCCGTGGCTGCTGCCACCAAGACCGTGTGCGTCGGGAATCCCGCCGGGCCGAACACGAGGGCCTCGAGGATGAAGACCAGCAGGATTGCCAGTGGTATCGCCACCATGCACATGGGCAGGAGTGCTGCTCTGGCTATCGACAGCGCCTGCCGGAAGAACTCGCGTACGGCAGGCGGACGGCGCAACATCGCCACGAACGTATCCAGCGTCATAGCCAGGAAGCCGCCAAGAGTGCGAGCGGGCTTTTCTGTAAACGTCGAGACCGGGCCGTCAGTTCGGTCCTTTTCGGTCACTACAGGCGCGTCTAAGTACGTGGTCACACATTCTTAGATACCTGGTTCCGTCCATCCCCGGAGCAATATCGGCGAGATCTTCCGAGGCCAAAAGGTTTAGCAGGGGGCGAAGATTGTGGCCCAGTAACCGCTCTGTCCGCGGTCGAGGATTTGCGCCCCACCCTCACGACTGACTGTGACCTCGCCTAGGTCGATATCGCCGAATGCGCTGAGGCGCACCTGGGCTACTACGGAAACTAGGCGGCGACCTTGTTGCGGCGCCGTTCCCTCACCATGGCGATCGCAGTCTTGAGTCCACGCCGTGGAACCGAATGCGGCTCGACCACGGGAGCTTCCAGCGGCTTCTCCAGCACCGAGAACATCCGCTCGCTGCGGGTTTCCGGTGCGTTATCCGCGGTGGCATGCAGGAACCGATCCGGCAGAGACAGTTTCGCGATGGTGCGCCAGGTCTTGGCATATTGGAACAGCATCGACCCGGTGGTGTACGGCAGGTCGTAACGGTCGCAGATATCGCGCACCCGTATCGAGATCTCGTGCAGCCGATTACTCGGCAGATCCGGGTAGATGTGGTGTTCGATCTGATGGCACAGGTTGCCGCTCATCAGCCGCATCGTGGGCCCGGCATTGAAGTTCGCACTGCCCAGCAGCTGGCGCAGATACCACTCGCCCCGCGTCTCGTCTTCCATGTCCGTCACCGTGAACTTCTCGGCGCCGTCCGGGAAATGCCCGCAGAAAATGACGGCGTTTGACCAGAAGTTGCGGATCAGGTTGGCCGTTGCATTGGCGGTCAGCGTCGACCGGTAGCTCGCCCCCGGCGAGAGTGCGGTGATCGCGGGGAACGCCGCATAGTCCTTCAACACCTGCGAGCCCGCCGAGGTGACAAGCTCACGCACCCGCAACTTGGTGGCAGCCCTGGTCTCTTTGTCGTAGATCTTCCGGAACTCCAGGTGCTGCAGTGCGATCCCCCACTCGAAGCCCGCCGCGAGAATGAAATTCAGCGGCATGTTCAACAGGTTGCGCACCTTCCACGGCTCGTCGCGCGTGACCCGCAGAATTCCGTAGCCAACGTCGTCGTCCATGTCCAGGATGTTGGTGTACTTGTGGTGCTCGACGTTATGCGTGAACCGCCAGTGCTTGGAGGCACCAGCCATATCCCACTCCCACGTCGAGGAGTGAATTTCGGGATCGTTCATCCAGTCCCACTGGCCGTGCATGACGTTATGACCGATTTCCATGTTCTCGATGATCTTGGCGACGGCAAGAGTCAAGGTGCCGGCCCACCACGCGGAGCGTTTCTTACTTGCCGCCAACACCAGGCGACCGGTCAGCTCCAGCGCTCGTTGTGCACCGATCGTGCGACGGATATACCGGGCGTCGCGAGTACCACGCGACGTCTCTATCTCACGCCGGAGCCCATCGAGCTCAGCGGCCAGGTTCTCGACGTCCTCGCTGGTGAGATGCGCGAATGCCGAGATGTCCGTGATCGCCATTGGTCTCCTTCCACGCCTACGGTACTGCCACCCTACGGTACCGTAGGTTACTCGCTGGTAAATGGACACGCCACAGGCGGTGTACAGCAGAAACTATCGGCATGCCGACACACCGCGTTCTGCGTGGGCAGGCGCCTTGTCGGCGCAGAACGGGCGGTCAAGGGGTAATGCGACTCACTTTACGAAGCCTGCGAGATTCCCGACGAGGTCGAGCAGCGGCTGGGGCACCACGCCGAGCAGCACCGTCACCACCGCGCTGACCCCGATCGATATCGCCACCGCCGGACCGGGGACCCGAAGCACCCCGGAGTCCTCCGCCGGGTCGGCGAAGAACATCAGCACGATGACGCGCACGTAGAAGTACGCCGCGATGGCGCTGCACACCACACCCACCACCACCAGGGGAACAGCACCACCGGATGCGGCGGCCTCGAACACCGCGAACTTGCTCACAAATCCACTCGTCAACGGGATACCCGCGAATGCCAGCAGGAACAGTGCGAAGACGATGCCAAGCAACGGCGCCCGGCGCCCGATCCCGGCCCACCGACTCAGATCGGTGACCTCTTCATCCTCGTCCAGCCCGTCTTCTTCATTCCCGGAACGCACCAGCCCGGCGATTGCGAACGCACCGACGGTGCTGAAACCGTATGCGGCCAAATAAAACAGCGTCGACGAAACGCCATGCTCATTGGCGGCAGCGACACCGGTCAAGAGAAATCCCGTGTGCGCCACCGCCGAATAGGCCAGCATTCGCTTGACATCGGTCTGTGTCACCGCACCGATCGATCCGATCAGCATGGTGGCGATCGCCACCGCCCACAGCACCGGCCGCCAGTCGGCGGTGATCCCCGGCAGCGCGACGTAGAGAACCCGCAGCAGCGCGCCGAAGGCGGCGATCTTCGTGGTGGCCGCCATGAACGCCGTGACCGGGGTCGGTGCCCCTTGGTACACATCGGGAACCCAGAAGTGAAAGGGCACCGCCCCTACCTTGAACAGCAGACCCACGGACAGCATCGCAACGCCCAGCAACAGGAAGGACCGCTCCCCCGCATCGGCGTTGACGGCCCGCGCGACGGCGTCGAGTTCGACGGTTCCGGCATACCCGTACACGAACGCCGAACCGAACAGGAAAAACGCGGAAGAGAAGGCGCCGAGCAGGAAGTACTTGAGCGCCGACTCCTGTGACAGCAGGCGCCGACGCCGCGCCAGCGCGCACATCACGTACAGCGGAAGCGAAAACACCTCCAACGCAACGAACATCGTCAGCAGGTCGTTACATGCAGGGAACAGCATCATGCCCGCGATGGCGAACAACGTCAGCGGGAAGATCTCCGTTTGCGTGATACCGGTCCGATTCAGGATGCGTTCCGGCTCACCGCCGGGAACGGTGGATGCCTGCGCGGCGAAGGCATCGAGCCCGTGACCGGCGCTGGCACCGATCGCACTAGGAACGACCGCGGTAGTCCTGCGCTGCGCCATGACCGCCAGTGCCAGCGCCGACGCCACCAGGATGAGCCCCTGCAGATACAGCGTGGGTCCGTCTACCGCCACGGCACCGTTCATCACGACCTGGCGTGAACCACCCAGCGCCACAACGGCGGTAAAGGCACCTAGGATTCCTCCTATGGCCAGTATCAGTTGAGTGGTGAGCCGGTACCGCCGTGGAACGAATGCCTCCACGAGCACCGACACCACCGCCACCGCGAACATGATCAGCATCGGAGACAGCGCGCCATAGGCGATCGACGGGGCGGGCAGGATCCCGATATCGGTCATTGTCGCTCACCTTCGCCGTGCCGGAGTGCGATATCCGCGACGGCAGGTGGCGGATCCTTCTCGTTGACGGTGCGTAACGTCTGCTCGACAGCGGGATTCACCATGTCCAACAGTGGCTTGGGGTAGATCCCCAGCACCAGAAGCAGTGCGACCAACGGCGCCACCACGGCGAGCTCACGGCGCTTGAGATCACCGATGCTTTCGTTACCAGGGGCCAGCGGCCCGGTCATCATCCGCTGATACATCCACAAGACGTAGACGGCCGCCAATACCAAGGCTATGACGGCGCACGCCGCAGCCACCGGATACCGCGTGAATGTTCCCACCAGCACCAGGAATTCGCTGATGAACGGCGCCAACCCAGGTAGCGAGAGCGTGGCTAGACCGGCCACCAAGAAGGATCCGGCAAGCACCGGCGCCACCTTCTGCACCCCGCCGTATGCCGCGATGAGACGAGTCCCCTTGCGGGACACTAAGAAACCTGCCACCAACATCAGGGCGGCAGTGGAGATGCCATGATTGACCATGTACAGCGTCGCTCCCGATTGACCCTGGCTTGTCATCGCGAATATGCCCAGGATGATGAACCCGAAGTGCGATATCGAGGTGTAGGCGATCAGACGCATCACATCGGTCTGACCGATCGCCAAGATGGCCCCATAGACAATGCCGATAACCGCCAGCGTGATGATCACCGGCGTGAAATACCTGCTGGCGTCCGGGAACAGCTGGATGCAGTACCGCAGCATCGCGAAAGTACCCACCTTGTCGACGATCGCCATCATGAGGACCGCGCTAGCGGGAGTGGCGTGCACCGCGGCATCGGGCAGCCAGGTGTGGAACGGCCAGAGCGGGGCCTTCACCGCGAACGCGAACATGAATCCCAAGAACAGTGCCTTGGCGACACCCGGATCGATCCCGAGTGCTCCGGTGGCAACCATCTCGGTGAGATCCCGAAGATCGAAGGTGCCGGTCTGCCCGCGTGCCGTGACCACGTACAAGCCGATGACCGCCGCCAGCATGATCAGACCGCCGAACAGGTTGTACATCAAGAACTTCACCGCCGCACGGGACCGCTGCTTGACGTCGGAGTGCGCACTCCCGAACCCTCCGATGAGGAAATACATCGGGATGAGCATGGCCTCGAAGAATATATAGAACAGCAGTACGTCCAGCGCGGAGAAGGACAACAGCACCATGGCTTCCACGATCAGGATCAGCGCGACATAGCGTTGCGCCACCGGCCGATTGGTATATCCGGGCGCCTCGGCTCCGTCGTTCCATCCGGCCAGCAGCAGAACGGGAAGAAGCCCCGCCGTCAGCAGTACCAATGCGAGCCCGATTCCGTCGAGGCCCACCACGTATTTCATCCCGAATGCCGGTATCCAGGAATGTGATTCGACAAACTGGTATTGAGGTCCTCCGGGATCGAACGCGATGGCCAGCCCAATCGCGAGGATAAGAACCAGCAACGAAGCGCCCAGCGCCACATACTTGGCCAATGCCCGCTGCTGGGTCGGCATCACCAGCACGGCAGCGGCGCCCGCCAAGGGAATGAGCCATAGCGCTGTCACGGTACCCACGGCACTCACCACCTCACTGCCATCAACAGCGCAACCACCAGAGCCGCGCCGGCACACATGGATAACGCATACGAGCGGACGTGGCCGGTCTGCATACGTCGTACCCAGCCGGAAACGGCGCCCAGTGTCGCGGCGACGCCGTTCACCAGGCCGTCGACGCCCCTGTCGTCGGCAAGCACCAGAGCGCGGGTAAGCCGCTGTCCGGGACGCATGAACACCGCCTCATTGACGGCATCGCCATAAAGGTCCCGACGCGCAGCGACGGTGAGCGCCGAACCTTGGGGTGCAGTTTCCGGAACCGTGCGGCGGTACATGCGGTAGGCCACGGCCACACCGCAGAGCACCACGGTGACGGTCGCCGCGCTGATCACCCACGCCGGGACCGGCAGCTCGCCGTGGTGCGCACCGACCACGGGCTCCAGCCAATTCTGCAGGGCTCCACCGAAGCTCAGCAGGAACCCCGCCCCCACCGACCCAACCGCGAGCACCATCATCGGCCAGGTCATCACCGACGGTGACTCGTGTGGATGCGCGTGTTCGCGCCAGCGCCGCTCGCCGAAGAACGTCAGGAGCATGACCCGAGTCATGTAAAACGCGGTGATCCCCGCGCCCAGCAGTGCCGCCGAGCCCAGCAGGAATCCCCCGACACCACCGTGCCCGAAGGCGACCTCGATGATCTTGTCCTTCGAATAGAACCCCGCGAACGGTGGAACGCCGATGATGGCAAGGTAACCGAGCCCGAAGGTGACGAAGGTAATGGGCATGACGATGCGCAGCCCGCCGTAGCGACGCATATCGGTCTCTTCGTTCATACCGTGCATGACCGAACCAGCGCCGAGGAACAGTCCGGCCTTGAAGAACCCGTGCGTAAGCAGATGCATGACCGCCACCGCATACCCGGCGGGTCCAAGCCCGGCAGCCAGCACCATGTAGCCGATCTGCGACATCGTGCTCGCGGCAAGGGCTTTCTTGATGTCGTCCTTGGCGCAGCCGATGATCGCACCGAAGAGTAAGGTGACGGCGCCGACGATGACCACCGCCAGCTGTGCGTACGGAGCGTGTTCGAAGATCGGTCCGGACCGGGTGATGAGGTAGACCCCCGCGGTGACCATGGTGGCGGCGTGGATGAGCGCCGACACCGGGGTAGGGCCTTCCATGGCGTCCCCTAGCCAGGACTGCAGCGGCACCTGGGCCGACTTTCCGCAGGCCGCCAGCAGCAGAGCCAATCCGATTGCGGTGTTTCGGTTCTCACCGGCCGCGCCCGCGGATCCGAGCACCTGAGCGAAGCCGACCGAGCCGAAGGTCGCGAACATCAGCATCATGGCCAGGGCCAGCCCCATGTCACCGACCCTGTTGACGATGAAGGCCTTCTTGGCCGCGGCAGCCGCCGACGGCTTCTGATACCAGAATCCGATCAGCAGATACGACGCCAGACCGACACCCTCCCAACCCACGTACAGCCCTAGGAAGTTGTCGGCGAGCACCAACAGCAGCATGGCGGCCAAGAACAGGTTCAGGTAGCCGAAAAACCTTCGCCTGTCGGGATCGTGCTCCATATAGCCGATCGAATAGATATGGATCAGCGAACCCACCCCGGTGATCAGCAGCGCGAAGCACACAGATAGCTGATCCAGCGCCAGCCCGAAATCGACGTGCAGCGTACCGACCGGAACCCAGGTGAAGAGGTTCTCGTGCACTGCGCGCCCAGATCCCGCCCGGCCGAGCATGCCGACAAACGAGGCGACGGCAACGAGGAAGGACGCGAGCGCCGTCGCGCAGCCCAGCAGATGCCCCCAGGCGTCCCCCCGGCGGCCGACGAGCAGGAGTACGGCCGCGCCCGCCAGGGGCAGCGCCGGCATGAGCCATGTCACGGAAACTCCCCTCCTAGAACTTCAACAGGTCGGCGTCGTCGACCGAAGCCGACCTACGGGTGCGGAAGATGGTCATGATGATCCCCAGCCCCACAACCACTTCCGTGGCCGCGACCACCATGGTGAAGAATGCGATGACTTGGCCGTCCAGGTTTCCGTGCATGCGGGCGAAGGTGACGAATGCCAGGTTGGCCGCATTGAGCATGAGTTCGACACTCATGAAGACCACGATCGCGTTACGGCGCAACATCACGCCGGCGGCACCGATTGTGAAGATGAGTGCGGCGAGATAGAGGTAGTTGTCGGGGTTCACCGCGCCTCCATATCCCGCGGTGTGAGCACGCCACTGACCGACAACTCTGAGAATGATCCGTCGGGAAGCAGAGCGGGGACATCGACCGCGTTATGCCGCGCGTACACGCCAGGATTCGGTAACGGTGTGGCCCGCTCACCCTGCTGGAAACGTCGAATGACCATCTCGCGCTGGCCGCCGGTCTGCCCCAACTTCTCCCGATGCGCCAAGACCATCGCCCCAATCGTCGCGGTGATCAGGAGCGCGCCGGTGAGTTCGAATGCCCACAGGTAATCGATGAAGATGCGCTCGGCCAGGCCCTCCACGTTTCCGCGACTGTTGGCTTGGTCGAGCCCGACGAACGCTGTGGTGGATGCGCTTCCGATGCCCGCGATCGCAAGTATCCCGAATCCCAGTCCGGCCATGATGGCACCCACCCGCTGCCCCGGCAGGGTCTCCACCAGAGAGTCCGAGGAATCCACGCCGACGAACATGAGCACGAACAGAAACAACATCATGACCGCGCCGGTGTACACCACCACCTGGGCCACGCCGAGAAACAGGGCCCCTTGAGCCACGAAGAACACCGCAAGGATGACCATCGTCATGGCCAGGAAGATCGCTGAATACACCGCCTTGGGCGCGGCGATCACACCGAGTGCGCCGAGCACGGCGATGGTGCCAAGCACCCAGAACGTCCACCCCTCCCAGGTCGGCGTGCGGGACAGCCCCTCGACCGCAAGCACTGTCAGCTGCGCGCTCACCTGGTGTCCCCATCGGTCTTCGGCAGGTTGCCCAGGTAATAGTCGGTGTCGGTGGTGCCCGGGTACATCGCGTGCGGCGGCGGTGTCATCCCCTGCTGCAGGGGCGCCAGCAGTTTGTCCTTGCCGTAGATGAGATCGGCGCGGTTGTCGTCGGCCATCTCGTAGTCGTTGGTCATCGTGAGCGCACGGGTTGGGCACGCCTCGATGCACAGGCCGCAACCGATGCACCGCAGATAGTTGATCTGGTACACCCGGCCGTAGCGCTCGCCGGGTGAGAAGCGTTCCTCCTCGGAATTGTCCTCGCCCTCAACGAATATCGCGTCGGCGGGGCACGCCCAGGCACACAGCTCGCAACCGATGCACTTCTCCAGCCCATCGGAGTACCGGTTGAGTTGGTGTCGACCGTGGTAGCGGGGGGCGGTCGGCTCTTTCTTCTCCGGGTACTGCTCGGTGAGCCGCTTCTTGAACATCGACGAGAAGGTCACCCAGAACCCCGCGAGGCCGTCGACCGAATGTCGCAGCAGATCAGGCATGTGCGTCCTCCTTGGCGTCCTTAGCGGTGTTTTCAGTGGTATCCAAGCTCTGCTGCCCGGGCAGCGGCGGCACCGGGAATCCGCCTGCCATGGGGTCGAACCTTTTCGACAACACGGGTTTTGGCGGTTCGGTGCGTCGGGAAAACACCCCTATCAACGCGATGCTGCCGACCGAGACGACGATCCCGGTGATCCCGAGGATGATCGACGGATTTCCGTATCCGTAGAGCGCCAGCGCCTGCACCACACCGACGATGACGATCCATATCAGCGCCACCGGGATCAGGACCTCCCAGCCCAACCGCATGAACTGGTCGTAGCGCAGCCGTGGCAACGTGGCGCGCAGCCACATGAACAGGAACATGAAGCCCCAGACCTTGGCCACGAACCACAGCGCGGGCCACCAGGCGGTGTTCGCCCCGTCGATCAGGCTCAGCGGCCAGGGTGCGTGCCAGCCGCCGAGGAACATGGTGGCCGCCAGCCCGGAAACCGTTGCCATGTTGATGTATTCGGCGAGCATGAACATGGCGAAGCGCAGCGAGGAATACTCGGTGTGGAAGCCGCCGACCAGCTCACCCTCGGCCTCAGGTAGGTCGAACGGCGCCCTGTTGGTCTCACCCACCATCGCGGTGACGTACACCAGGAAAGAAGGCAGCAGCAGGAAGACGTACCAACGTCCCGCTTGTGCCGCGACGATTCCCGACGTCGACATGGTCCCCGCCAAGAGGAACACCGCCGCGAATGTGAGGCCCATCGCGATCTCGTAGGAGATCACCTGCGCGGAGGATCTCAATCCACCCAGCAGCGGGTAGGTGGAGCCTGATGCCCAACCTCCCAGCACAATCCCGTAGACGCCTATGGAGGTGACCGCCAACACGAACAGAATTGCCACGGGCAGGTCGGTGAGCTGCAGGGGCGTGCGGTGTCCGAAGACCGATACGACCGGCCCGAAGGGGATCACCGCGTACGCGACGATCGCCGGAACCACCGAGATGACCGGCGCGAGAAGATAAATCGGCTTGTCGACCCCGGCCGGGGTAAGACCCTCCTTGAGAGCAAGTTTCACGCCGTCCGCCAGGCTCTGCAACAGCCCGAACGGACCCACCCGGTTGGGGCCGATGCGGCGCTGCATCCAGGCCAGTACCTTGCGCTCGACGAGGATGGCAACAAGCACAGTGAGAAGCAGGAATGCGAACACCGCAACGCATTTCACGAACACCAGCCACAACGGATCGATCCCGAACTGCGATAGGTCCGTTTTGCCCGTCACGGTGCCACCTCGATTCGCACCACATGCCCGAGCACAGGACCCAGCTGCTGATGCACCTCCGAACCCGCCGAACGCATGGGCACCCACACCACTCTGTCGGGCATTTCCGTTATGCGTAACGGCAGGGTGATAGAGCCCCGGGTCGGCTCCGATGTGCTGCCCACGGTCACCGAATCGCCATCGACGGCCCCGATTTCGTTGGCGGTCGTCTCCGACAGCCGCACCTCGGCAGGATGTGCGGTACCGGCGAGATACTGCTCACCGTCCTGCAACCGACCGGAATCCAGCAGCTGCCGCCAAGACGCCAGCACCGCCTCCCCTGCCTCGGCCCGCGGTCTGCCGGTCGCATGCACCGCACCCGCCGTCTGATGCGCTTCGCCCAAGTGGCTCATCAGTGTCTCCCGGGCCCCCTCCCACGGACCGATGTCGGCGAGCTCGGCGAGCGCGTCATCTCCACGCGCCAGGCCTATCGGGCGATCCATCCGCTTGGCTAGCGCGGCCAGCACCCTCAGATCATCCAACGTGTCGCTGGCGTCCAGCGCGGTCTCGAAGGACCTCAGCCTGCCCTCCCAGTTCACGAAACTGCCGGCTTTCTCCGCCACCGCCGCGACCGGAAGCACCACATCGGCAAGCTCGGTCACGGCGCCGTGCCGCATCTCGAGACTCACCACAAAGGCCGCCTTGAGCGCAGCCGTGGCCGCAAGCGGATCCGGAAGGTCGGCAAGCTCGACGCCGCCAACCACGAATGCGCAAAGACGGCTTCCAGGACTGAGCATGCCTGCGGTGTCCAGCCCCGGCATATCGGGCAACGCGATGACATTCCAGTGTTCGGCGATATTTCGCCGCGCCGCACTATCGGATACCGGGTGCCCGCCCGGCAGCAGCCGCGGTAGCGCTCCGGTTTCCAGCGCTCCGCGCTCCCCGGCCCTCCGTGGGACCCATACCAGCGTCGCACCTGTCTTCTCGACCAGCTGAGCCGCCGCCGACAAGCCCCCCGGTACCGACGCCAGTCGTTCCCCTACCATGATCACAGCCCCGGGTTGACCCAACAGATCCGAATCAGCCAGGCCCGCCAGGGTTTCCGGCTCACCGCCGGGGACGGTGGCGATCACATCCGCCGAGAGTTTGATGGAGCCGCGGCTGGCGAACGGTGCGATGGTAAGCACTTTCAGTCCTCGTTTACGCACCCCCTTACGCAGCCGCAGGAAGACGATGGGAGATTCTTCCTCTGGTTCGAATCCCGCCAACAGCACCACCGGCGCACACTCCAACGCCGCGTACGTCTGCCTCATACCGCGTCCGGCGACCGCGGAACCGAGGAACGCCGCCTCCTCGGCACTGTGCGTGCGGGCCCGGAAGTCTATGTTGTTGGTGCCCAACACCGTCCGGGCGAACTTGACGTAGGCGTAGGAATCCTCGACGGTGATCCGACCACCGGTGAGTACTCCCGAATTGGCCCCGGCATCCGCCAAACCCTTTGCGGCGGTTTCCAATGCCTGCGGCCACGACACCGCCACCAGATTCCCGGACTCGTCGCGGATCATCGGGCTGGTGACGCGGTCCCCCGCCGTGGCGTAGGTAAACGCCCAACGTCCCTTATCGCAGTTCCACTCCTCGTTGACCTCGGGATCGTCACCGGCCAGGCGCCGCAGAACCTTTCCACGCCGATGGTCGGTGCGCTGCGCGCACCCGCTGGCGCAGTGCTCGCACACACTGGGGGTAGACACCAGATCAAATGGGCGCGCGCGGAATCGGTATGCGGCTCCGGTGAGAGCACCTACCGGACAGATCTGCACCGTGTTGCCGGAAAAGTAGGACTCGAAGGGCTCGTCATCCGCGATTCCCACCTGTTGTAGCGCACCGCGTTCCAGCAGCTCGATGAACGGGTCACCGGCCACCTGCTGCGAGAACCGGGTGCAGCGGGCGCACAGCACACAGCGTTCCCTGTCGAGCAGTACCTCGGTGGACAGCGGAATCGGCTTGGGGAAAGTGCGTTTGGCCTCGGTGAAACGGCTCTCGGTGCGGCCGGTTGACATGGCTTGGTTCTGCAACGGACATTCTCCGCCCTTGTCGCAGACGGGACAGTCGAGCGGATGATTGATCAGCAGCAGTTCCATCACACCGCTCTGCGCCTTCTGTGCCGACTCGGAGGTGACCTGGGTATGGATCACCATCTGATCGGTGACGGTGGTGGTACACGCGGCCAGCGGCTTACGCTGGCCCTCCACCTCGACCAGGCACTGGCGACATGCACCCACCGGCTCGAGCAATGGGTGATCGCAGAACCTGGGAATCTGCACGCCGATGAGCTCGGCGGCGCGAATCACCAACGTGCCCTTGGGCACCGAGATGCTGGTGCCGTCGATATCGACGGTGACCAAATCGGCGGTGACGGCCGGTTCTATTACGGTCACTGTTCTGCCTCCCCGAAGACGGTGCAAGCGGCCGGATCAAAGGGGCACCCGTTCTCCAGGTGCGCCTCATATTCGCCGCGAAAATACTTGAGAGAGGACATGATCGGGCTCGCGGCGCCGTCACCGAGAGCGCAGAAGGACTTACCCAACACGATGTCCGAGATATCGAGCAGTTTGTCCAGGTCTTCGGGGATGCCCTCGCCTGACTCGAGCCGCTCCAGGATGCGCACCAACCAATAGGTGCCCTCACGACACGGTGTGCACTTGCCACAGGACTCGTGTGCGTAGAACTCGGTCCAGCGCAGTACCGCACGCACAACGCATGTGGTGTCATCGAATATCTGTAATGCCTTGGTGCCCAGCATCGATCCGGCGGCACTCACCCCCTCGTAGTCGAGCGGGACATCCAGATGCTCGGCGGTGAACAACGGAGTCGACGAACCTCCGGGAGTCCAGAACTTGAGCCCATGCCCGTCCCGCACTCCCCCGGCCAACTCCAGGAGCTGGCGCAGCGTCACCCCCAACGGAGCCTCGTACTGACCGGGAGTGCGCACATGCCCGGACAACGAGTACAGCGTGAATCCCGGCGACTTCTCCGATCCCATCGTCCGGAACCATTCGACCCCGCGCCGCAAGATGACCGGGACACTGGCGATGGACTCGACATTGTTGACGACGGTCGGGCTGGCGTACAGACCGGCGACGGCCGGGAACGGGGGACGCAGCCGAGGCTGTCCGCGTCGTCCCTCAAGTGAGTCCAACAGTGCGGTCTCTTCACCGCAGATATAGGCGCCGGCGCCCGCGTGCACCACGAGTTCCAGATCGAAGCCGCTGTCAAGAATGTTGCGGCCGAGGTATCCGGCCTCGTACGCCTGCGCCACCGCGGTCTGCAACCGCCTGATCACCGAGATGACCTCGCCACGAACGTAGATGAAGGCGTGTGCGGCACGGATCGCATAGGCGGCGATGACGATTCCCTCGATCAGGGTGTGCGGTGTCGCCAGCATCAGCGGAATGTCTTTGCAGGTACCGGGTTCAGACTCGTCGGCGTTCACCACCAGGTAGTGCGGCTTGCCATCCCCTTGCGGGATGAAGGACCACTTGGTGCCCGTCGGGAATCCGGCGCCACCACGTCCGCGTAGGCCCGCATCCTTGACCAGGGCAATGACCGCATCCGGCGCCATCCCCAATGCGGTTCGCAGACCCTGATATCCGTCATGGCGTACGTATCCGTCGAGCGTCCACGAGTCGGCTTCGTCCCAGTGCTCGGATAGGACCGGGGCAAGGATCGAAGAACTCACCGCACCTCCTCCCGCACGTCCTTGGCCAGTCGGAGTCCGGCCAGCGTCGGTCCACCCGCCTGCGCTGCAGCCACCGCGTCGGGCCGCTCATCGGCGAACCCGGCCAGAATCCGGCCCGTCTCCTTGAAGGTGCACGGCGGCGCGCCTCTGCGGGGCTCGGGGATACGGCCGCCCCGTAGGCCTTCCACGAGATCGGCTGCCCCATCCGGGGTTTGGTTATCGAAGAACTCCCAGTTGACCATCAAGACTGGGGCGTAGTCGCAGGCGGCATTACACTCGACGTGTTCGAGCGTGACCTTGCCGTCCTCGGTGGTGCCGCCGGGCTGCACGCCGAGCTCATCGACCAACCGGGCCAAGATCACGTCGCCACCCAGCACCGCGCACAGCGTGTTGGTGCACACCCCGACGAGGTAATCACCGGTCGGTTCGCGCCGGTACATCGAGTAGAAGCTCGCCACCGCAGTCACCTCTGCGAATGTCAAACCCACTTGCCCGGCGCAGAATTCGATACCCGCCTTGGTCACGTAGCCGTCCTCGGACTGCGCGAGATGCAGCAGCGGGAGTAACGCCGATCTGCGGCTCGGATACCGATCCAGGATCTCCTTGGCGTCGATGGCAAGCCGCGAAACCACCTCCGGCGGATAGCTCTTACGCCCCGCAAATCTTCCCCCGTCCTCGGGTGGACGGCTGCCAAGCTCGAGAAAGACGTCGCTCACCGGTCCACCCCACCCATCACCGGATCGATGCTCGCCACCGCGGCGATCAGATCCGCCACCATCCCGCCCTCGCACATCGCCGAGACGGACTGCAGATTCGTAAATGAAGGATCGCGGAAATGCACACGGTAGGGCCGGGTTCCACCGTCACTGACCATGTGCACACCGAGCTCGCCACGCGGCGATTCGACGGCGATGTACACCTGCCCCGCAGGCACCCGGATCCCCTCCGTCACCAGTTTGAAGTGGTGGATCAACCCCTCCATCGAGGTGCCCATGATCTTGGCGATGTGCTTGGGTGAGTTGCCCAACCCATCCGGGCCCGAGGAGAGGTCGGCGGGCCAGGCAATCTTCTTGTCGTCCACCACTACCGGTCCGGGCCGCAACCGATCCAAGCACTGCTGCGCGATCTTGATGGACTCGTGCATCTCCTTGACCCGAATCAGATAGCGGCCGTACGAGTCGCAGTCCTCGTGGGTCACGACATCGAAGTCGTACGACTCGTACCCGCAATACGGTTGTGCGCGCCGTAGATCGTGCGCCAGCCCGGTTGCGCGCAGCACCGGGCCGGTGATACCCAGTGCCATGCACCCCGTGAGATCCAGATAGCCGACGCCCTGGGTGCGCGCCTTCCAGATGTAGTTCTCGTTCAACAGATTTTCCATATCGCGCAACCTGACGGGCAGGATCTTGAGCAGATCCCGTATCTCCTGTTCCGCACCGTCGGGCAGATCCTGCGCGAGGCCACCGGGCCTGACATAGGCGTGGTTCATGCGCAGACCGGTGATCGCTTCGAAGACCTTCAGGATCATTTCGCGTTCGCGGAAACCAAGGAACATCGCAGTCATCGCGCCGAGCTCCATGCCACCGGTGGCAAGCGCGACCAGATGCGAGGAGATGCGGTTGAGTTCCATCAGCATCACCCGAATCACGTTGGCACGCTCGGGGATTTCTTCGGTGATGTCGAGCAGTTTCTCGACTCCCAGGCAGTAGGCGGTCTCGTTGAAGAATGGTGACAGGTAGTCCATCCGAGTCACGAAGGTGACGCCCTGGGTCCAGTTGCGATACTCCAGGTTCTTTTCGATACCGGTATGCAGGTAGCCGATTCCGCAGCGTACGTCGGTGACCGTCTCCCCCTCGATCTCCAGGATCAGACGCAGCACACCGTGTGTCGACGGATGCTGAGGACCCATGTTGACGACGATCCGCTCGTCAGTGGCTTGGGCTGCGGCGGTGACGATCTCGTCCCAGTCCTGCCCACCGGCCATGAGATGGATCTCGGGCTGTGCTGTCATTAGTTGTAGGACCTCCGCTGATCGGGTGGAGCGATGGTCGCACCGTGGTACTCGACCGGAACGCCACCGAGCGGATAGTCCTTGCGCTGTGGATGCCCCTCCCAGTCATCGGGCATCGCTATCCGCGTCAGCGACGGGTGATCGTCGAAGACGATGCCAAAGAAGTCGTAGGTCTCCCGCTCGTGCCAGTCCGTGGTCGGGTACACGGCATTCAGCGAAGGAATATGCGGATCATCATCCGGCACAGCCACTTCAAGCATTATCCGGCGGTTCCAGGTAATCGACATGAGCGGGTAGACGGCGTGCAGTTCACGCACGGTGTCATCGGGATAATGCACACCACTGACACCGAGGCTGAGTTCGAAACGCAGCTGCGGGTCGTCGCGCAGTGACTGCGCGACCTGCACCAGGTGTTCGGCGCGCACATGGATCGTGAGCTGATCATGGAAGACGACCACACCTTCTACGGCGTCTTCGAAGGTGACGTGCTCCTGCGCCGCGAGAACAGATTCGAGCCGGTCGACAACCTCGTCGAAGTACCCGCCGTATGGACGGTTCGAGCTCACCGGCAAGGAGATTGGCTGAACCAGCCCGCCATATCCCGAGGTGTCGCCGCTACCGCTGACCCCGAAAAGGCCGTGCCGAACCCCGATGACCTCCCCTGGGTTCTGCTCGTTACCCGTCACCGCAGCAGACCCTTCATCTCGATGGTCGGTGTAGCGGCGAGTGCTGCCGCTTCGGTCTCGCGGATGACTTCCTCACGGTGGACCCCAAGCGGCATCTGGCCGATCTTCTCGTGCAGCTTCAAGATCGCGTGCAGCAGCATCTCCGGGCGGGGCGGGCAGCCAGGAAGATAGATATCCACGGGGACAACATGATCGACACCCTGCACGATGGCGTAGTTGTTGAACATGCCACCCGAGGACGCACAGACCCCCATGGCGAGCACCCACTTCGGTTCGGCCATCTGGTCATAGATCTGCCGTAGCACCGGCGCCATCTTCTGACTGACCCGGCCCGCCACGATCATGAGGTCGGCCTGCCGCGGTGTCGCCGAGAACCGCTCCATGCCGAAGCGGGCAATATCGAATCGCGGGCCCGCCGTCGACATCATCTCGATGGCACAGCAGGCCAGTCCAAAGGTGGCAGGCCACAACGAACCTTTTCGCACATACCCAGCCAGTGTCTCGACAGTGCTCAGCAGAAATCCGCTAGGCAGTTTTTCCTCAAGACCCATGGTTCTCCCAACAGGTGTGCTTATTCGTGATGTTGCAAGGACTTCCAGCTGTTCCGGCAATCGAGCGGAGCTAATCCCAGCTCAGGCCACCGCGCCTCCATTCATACGCGTATGCCACCGACACGTTGACGATGAACAGGGCCATTGCGAGCAGTCCGAACACTCCGAGGGCCTCGAAATGAACGGCCCACGGATACAAGAAGACGATCTCGATATCGAAGATGATGAACAACATCGCGGTGAGGTAGTACTTCACGGGCACCCGGTGTCCGCCCACGGCGGCACCGTGATGATCACGGCCCATCGAATGCTGGGTGGGCTCGATACCGCACTCGTACGCCTCGAGCTTGGCGCGGTTGTAGCGGCGCGGACCCACGAATGACGAAATCCCAATGGAGAAAACGGCAAAGGCCATCGCAATGGCGCCGAGTACCAGAATCGGTACATACGCATCCATGGCAGACCAGCCTCCCGAATAGATCCATCGGGTCCCTGTGCTGGATCGGCAACATTGCCGTGTCATTCCGTGTGTGGTCGAGGGCTGCCGACCAGTACAGATGTGACCTAACAAACACACTATCGGTTGGCGCGTGATCCGTGCCACCGTTTGACAGTGTTTTGCGTAATTAAGTATCGGTGCCGGCGGGCCTTGGACGAATGAAGTCAGCAGTGCGTGGCGGCCGTCGAACCGAGCAGCTCGATTACCGTCGCGGTCAACCGCATCGGGTCGATAGGCCTCGGTACAACAGCCTCGGCACGTGACCAGTTCGCCAGCCAGCGGTCCTCTGGACGCCCCGTCAGCACAATGATCGGCGGCGGCGCATCGACCTCGTCCTTGACCTGCTTGGCCACGCCCATCCCGCCGAACGGCGTCGCTTCACCGTCGAGGATCGCGAGGTCGATACCGCCCGCGGCGAGGCGTTCGATGACCATGGGCCCGGTGGCCACCTCGACAAACTCCAGCGGCGGCAGTGCGGAATCCGGTCGTGTGCCAATTCCTTCAATTACCTTGCGCCGGACCGTGATGTCATCGCTATAGACGAGGACGTGCAGCGCCATACGGCCATGCTAGGCCGTTCCCCCGGCGAGCAGACGCAAAGTGCACAGAAATGTCGAGATACATGCGCACTAAGCTGGGGGCACCTCCCGTTTGCGGGGGACTGTTCGCAGGATGGGTTAGGCCCGGAAGAACCTGACTTCGGAGGCCAGGATGGCCTTCGCGCCGATCGCGGCCAGCGCATCCATGGTGGTGTTGACACCCTTGCGCGGGGCCAGGGCACGCACCGCCACCCACTTCTCATCGGCCAGCGGGGCCAGCGTCGGAGATTCCAGGCCGGGCGTCACCTTGAGTGCCTCGTCCAGAACCGCACGCGGGCAGTCATAGTCGAGCATCAAATACAGCTGGCCGAACACCACACCCTGGATACGCGCCGTCAGCTGTGCGCGAGCCGTTTCCGTTGCCGGGTCGGCGTTCTCCCGCTCGATCAGCACGGCCTCCGAATCGCACAGCGACTCACCGAAGGCCACCAGTCCGTGCTGGCGCAGGGTGCGGCCGGTGCCGACGATATCGGCGATCACATCGGCCACGCCAAGCTGAATGGATATCTCGACAGCACCGTCCAGCCGAATGACATCGGCCTCGATTCCCTTGGTGTCCAGATCCTTTCGGACCAAGTTGGGGTAGGCAGTGGCGATTCGCTTCCCCGCGATGTCGTAAATCGTCCAGTCTCGCCCGGCGGGCGCGGCGTAGCGGAACGTCGATCCACCGAATCCCAGCGCGAGTCGTTCGGCCACCGGTGCATCGGAGTCCATCATCAGGTCGCGGCCGGTGATACCAAGATCCAGCTCGCCCGAACCGACATAGATCGCGATGTCCTTGGGCCTCAAGAAGAAGAACTCGACATCGTTCCCGGGGTCGAGCACAGTCAGGTCCTTCGCGTCCCCACGCCGCCGGTATCCGGCCTCGGACAGAATCTCGGATGCAGCCTCGCTGAGCGCCCCCTTGTTGGGGACCGCGACGCGCAGCGCTCCATTTGAACTCGTCATGTCAGAGCTTCCGGTAGACGTCGTCGAGAGTGAGACCGCGGGCAATCAGAAGAACCTGCGCCCAATAGAGCAGCTGGCTGACCTCCTCGGCGAGCGACTCATCGCTCTCGTGCTCGGCGGCCAGCCACACCTCGCCGGCCTCTTCGAGCAGCTTCTTGCCCAGGGTGTGCACCCCCGCGTCGAGGGCGGCGACGGTCCCACTCCCCTCGGGCCGGGTTTTGGCGCGGTCACTGAGCTCGGCGAACAGCTCGTCGAAGGTCTTCACGGGTGGCGATTCTGTCACGAGCCGGCCTGGCGAGTCATATGGGTTTGCAGGTAGTCGCCGTCAGCACGTCGGCGTGCGCAAGTCGCAAGTCGTCCGGAGACAGCCCCGACAACGTGGTGACAAGCCTGCGTCGATCGGTGCCGGGCACCTGTACATGGTTCGGCACCACCAGCACCGCGCAGCCCGCGGCCTCAGCGGCCGCGGCACCGGTCACCGAGTCCTCGACGGCCAGGCAGTCGGCCGGGTCTACGCCCAGCAGGGCTGCTGCCCGCAAGTACGGGTCCGGGGCCGGTTTGGTGCGCGCCACCTCGTCACCGCATACGGTTCCAGAAAACCACTGTGTGCCAATGGTCTTCAGCGCATGGTTGGTAAGTGACCGGATGGTGTTGGTCACCAGGGCCATGGGCACCTGCTCGGCGGCGAGAGCCGTCAGCATCTCCTGGGCACCGTCACACCAGGTGAGCCCGGTTTCGAATAGCTCGGCGGTGTACTCATGCAGCCAGTCGTTCTCACGGGCCATCAGCTCGGGGTCAGGCTCCAGCCCGAACGCTGCGAACATCATCTGCATAGTGGCCTCGGCTGATCCCCCGAGTAGCGCGGTGCGCAGCTCGGGGGTCATCTCGCCGCCAAGCCTGCGGCACGTTTCGGCCATCGAGATATCCCAGAGCTTCTCCGAGTCGATGAGCGTGCCGTCCATGTCCCACAGCACCGCACGCATGCGACCAATTCTGTCAGAGGTCGCCTGCTGCCTATGACGCTGGTGCTCAGTCCTCCGGGTTGTAGCCGAGATTGGGGCCGAGCCAGCGCTCGGCTTCCTTCAGGGTCCAGCCCTTGCGCTTCGCGTAGTCGGCGACCTGGTCTTGGGCCACCCGGCCGACCACGAAGTACTGCGACTGCGGGTGCGAGAAGTACCAGCCGCTGACGGCGGCACCGGGCCACATCGCCATCGACTCGGTCAGCTCGATACCGGCCCGCTCCTTGACGTCCATCAACTCCCAGAGCGTTGCCTTCTCGGTGTGCTCAGGGCAGGCCGGGTAGCCGGGAGCAGGGCGGATTCCCACGTACTTCTCACCGATGAGCGCCTCGTTGTCCAGTTGCTCTTCGGGCTGGAATCCCCAGAACTCCTTGCGGACTCGCTGGTGCATCCGCTCGGCGAACGCCTCTGCCAGCCGGTCGGCGAGCGATTCCAGCAGGATCGCGTTGTAGTCGTCGTGGTCCGCCTTGAACTCGGTGATCTTGTCACCGCTGCCGAGCCCGGTGGTGACGGCGAAGGCGCCGACATGATCGGCCAGGCCGGTGTTCTTGGGCGCGATGAAGTCGCCCAGTGACCGGTTCGGGATACCGTCCCGATGCTCGCCCTGCTGGCGCAGGTTGAACAGCTTCGTCCTCACCTCGGTCCGGGTCTCATCGGTGTAGACCTCGATATCGTCGCCGACCGCGTTCGCCGGGAAGAAACCGATCACCCCGTTGGCCGTCAGCCACTTCTCCTTGATCAGGGTGTCGAGCATCTCCTGGGCATCGTCGTACAGCTTGCGGGCAGTCTCGCCCGACACCGGGTTGTTGAGGATGTCGGGGAACCTGCCCTTCATCTCCCAGGCGTTGAAGAACGGCTGCCAGTCGATGTACTCGCGCAGCTCGGCGATGTCGTAGTCAAGAAATTCTCGTACTCCCGTACCTTGCGCGGGCACCGGCGGCGTGTAGCCGTCCCACTCGATCGGCGTCCGATTCGCGCGGGCCTTCTCCAGCGTCAGCATCGGCCGCTCGCTCTTCTGGGCGTGCCGTTCGCGCAGGGCTGCGTAGTCGGTCTCGGTGGCCTCCAGCAGGGCCGGACGCTGCTTGTCGTCGAGCAGCGCGGCGGCGACCGGCACCGAGCGGGAGGCGTCCTTGACCCAGACCACCGGACCGCTACGACGCGGTGACACCTTCACCGCCGTGTGAGCGCGCGAGGTGGTCGCGCCACCGATCAGCAGCGGGATCTGCAGATCCTGACGCTCCATCTCGACGGCGAAGTTGACCATCTCGTCAAGGGACGGGGTGATCAGGCCGGACAGCCCGATGATGTCGGCCTTGTGCTCCAACGCCGCGTCCAGGATCTTCTGGGCAGGCACCATCACACCGAGGTCGATCACCTTGTAGTTGTTGCACTGCAGGACGACCCCGACGATGTTCTTGCCGATGTCGTGGACGTCGCCCTTGACGGTCGCCATGATGATCGTGCCGTTGGTGTCCTCGGTTGAAGTGTCGCCGGAGCGTTCCTTCTCCTCCTCGATGAACGGCAGCAGGTAGGCAACAGCCTTCTTCATCACCCGGGCGGACTTCACGACCTGGGGCAGGAACATCTTGCCTGCGCCGAAAAGGTCACCGACGACGTTCATACCGTCCATCAGCGGGCCCTCGATCACCTCGATCGGGCGACCGCCTGCGCCGGCGATCTCGGCCCGCAATTCCTCTGTGTCGGACTCGACGTCGGCGTCGATGCCCTTGACCAGGGCGTGTGTGATGCGCTCGCGGACCGGGAGGCTGCGCCACTCGGCGGCCACCGGGTCCTCGGCCTTCTCTGAGCTGTTGAACCGTTCAGCGATCTCCAGGAGCCGCTCGGCCGCGTCCTCGCGACGGTTCAGGACGACGTCCTCGATCCGGTCCCGCAGCTCGGGGTCGATCGAGTCGTAGGGCACCAGCGCACCCGCGTTGACGATGCCCATGTCCAAACCGGCCTTGATGGCGTGGAACAGGAACACCGCGTGGATCGCCTCGCGGACGGGGTTGTTGCCCCGGAACGAGAACGACACGTTCGAGATACCGCCGGAGATGTGCACCCCGGGCAGGTTCTCCTTGATCCAGGCGCAGGCCTCGATGAAGTCGATCCCGTACGTCGCGTGCTCCTCGATACCGGTCGCCAGCGCAAAGCAGTTCGGGTCGAAGATGATGTCCTCGGCTGGGAATCCGACCTCTTCGGTCAGGATCCGGTAGGCGCGCCCGCAGATCTCCTTGCGGCGCTCCAGGTTATCGGCCTGCCCCTGCTCGTCGAAGGCCATCACGACGACGGCGGCACCGTACTTGCGGCACAGCCGTGCCTCGCGGATGAACTTCTCCTCGCCCTCCTTCATGGAGATCGAGTTGACGATCGGCTTGCCCTGCACGTTCTTCAGGCCGGCCTCGATGACCTCCCATTTCGAGGAGTCGATCATCACCGGGACGCGGCTGATATCCGGCTCGGCAGCGATCAGCTTGGTGAACCGGTCCATCGCGGCGACGCCGTCGATCATGCCTTCGTCCATGTTGATGTCGATGACCTGCGCACCGACCTCGACCTGCTGCAGCGCGACCGACAGCGCGGTGTCGTAGTCCTCGGCCTTGATCAGGTTGCGGAACCGGGCGGAGCCGGTGATGTTGGTGCGCTCACCGATGTTCACGAACAGCGAGTCGTCAGTGATGTTGAGCGGTTCCAGGCCCGAGAGCCGGGTGGCCAACTCGATCTCCGGCAGCTCGCGCGGCGCTTTACCCTCGACGACCTTGGCGATCTCGGCGATGTGCGGCGGCGCCGTGCCGCAGCAGCCACCGACCAAGTTGACCAGTCCGGCCTCGGCGAATTCGGCGATGTAGCCGGCCTGGGCCTCCGGAGACTCGTCGTACTCGCCGAAGGCGTTGGGCAGGCCGGCGTTCGGGTAGCAGGACACGAAGGTGTCCGCGATGCGCGCCACCTCGGCGATATAGGGCCTCATCTCCGGCGCACCCAGCGCGCAGTTGAGGCCGACCGCGATCGGCTTCGCATGCCTGATCGCGTTCCAGAACGCCTCGGTGACCTGACCGGACAGCGTCCGGCCGGAGGCATCGGTGATGGTGCCCGAGATGATCACCGGCCAGCGACGTTCGCGTTCCTCGAACAGCGTCTCGACGGCGAACACCGCCGCCTTGGCGTTCAGCGAATCGAAGATCGTCTCGATGATGATCAGGTCGGAGCCACCGTCGACAAGTCCGTTGAGGGCTTCGAGGTAGGCGGCGACAAGCTGGTCGTAGGAGACGTTGCGGGCGCCGGGGTCGTTGACGTCCGGCGAGATCGACGCGGTCCGCGTCGTCGGTCCGAGGGCTCCGGCGACGTATCGGGGCTTGTCCGGGGTCCTGAACTCATCGCAGGCAGCGCGCGCCAGGGCAGCTCCGGCGTAGTTCAGCTCGTAGCTGAGGTCGGCCATGTCGTAGTCCGAGAGCGAGACCGCGTTCGCGTTGAACGTGTTCGTCTCAAGGATGTCGGCGCCCGCCTCCAGGTACTCGCGGTGGATTCCCTCGATGATGTGCGGCTGCGTCAGGTTGAGCAGGTCGTTGTTGCCCTGCAGCGCGGTCGGCCATTCCATGAACCGCTCACCGCGGTAACCCTCTTCGTCCGGGCGGTCGCGCTGGATCGCGGTGCCCATCGCGCCGTCGATAACCATGATCCGCCGGCGCAGCGCTGCGGTCAGTTCATCGGTGCAGTCGGGGCGGACGTTCGACACAAAGCTGTCCGGCGCAGAGAGGTCCGACTTCGCGGCGTTCACAGGGCACTCCTTCCGTAGCGGAAGGCGTCCTTAACTCTGCCGAGCGTGGCGGTCACGGGCTGTGATCCGGAACCGTTGCAACGCCTCTCGACCAGATGGAGTCTACGTCGTCACGCAACAGTCGTGCCAACGCCCAATGTGTCGTGCGGCTTTCTATGAGGGGCGGTCATATCAACAATGTGATCCGGCTATCCAATCCATTCTCCGCCCGCCGCGGCTCGTCCCCGTCACGCAGGGCTTACGCTGGCACCGTGACCCTGTCGGATACCGCCCAGAACGGCCTGCCCGTGCTGCGCGACCCGGTGGTGGTTGCCGCGTTTGAGGGGTGGAATGACGCCGGCGATGCGGCCAGCGCCGCGCTGGAGCACCTGGACACCACCTGGCAGGCCACTCCGTTGATGACCATCGACGATGAGGACTACTACGACTACCAGGTCAATCGTCCCATCGTGCGGCTGGTCGAGGGCGTCACCCGTGAGCTCGAGTGGCCCGGCATGCACATCTCCTACTGCTCACCCCCCGGCTCACAGCGCGATGTGGTTCTGATGCACGGCGTCGAGCCGAATATGCGCTGGCGCACCTTCTGCAACCGCTTGCTGGCCATCGCGGACCGCCTCAACGTATCGACGGTGGTGATCCTGGGTGCGCTGCTGGCCGATACTCCGCATACGCGGCCGGTGCCCGTGAGCGGGACCGCCTACTCCCCCGACGCAGCCAAGTTTTTCGGCCTGGAGGAGACACGATACGAAGGCCCCACCGGTATCGCCGGGGTCTTCCAGGACGCCTGTGTGAACGCCGGGATACCGGCTGTCGCGTTCTGGGCCGCGGTCCCGCACTACGTATCGCAACCACCCAATCCGAAGGCGACGGTCGCGCTGCTTCAGCGCGTCGAGGACGTGCTCGATGTGGAGGTACCGCTCGGAGATCTGCCCGAGCAGGCCGAGGAGTGGGAGCAGGCGGTCACCGAGATGACCACGGACGACGAGGAAATCGCCGAGTACGTGCAGTCGCTCGAAGAACGCGGCGACGCCGAGGTGGATACGACCGAGATTCTCAGCAAGATCGACGGGGACGCCCTGGCCGCCGAGTTCGAGCGGTATCTCCGACGGCGCGGACCCCGATTCGGGGGCTGACCCGCTAGACGTACTCGAGCTTGCCGCCCAGCCAGCGTCCGTCGACGAGCTCCATGGTGACCTTCATCCGGCTCTTGTCGACACGTGGGTCCGGGCGTTGGTTGTTTGTGATGGTCTGATCCACCGCGAGCAGGACCACAACCTTCTTGTCGGGCATGTCCGCAGTATCGGACTGCACTGCCGAGGCGACGACCCTGCCGCTCGCGATGGCATGGTTGTCAACGAGTAGTTGGCGCAGTCGCACACTGGCCTTAGCGAATTCGTCCTTCAGTTCTCCGGTGGATTGTTCAAGAACCTCGGCGAAGTTCGCGTCGATGTTGTACGGGTCGATCGAGGTAAGCACCACGACTAACGACTCGGCTGCGCGGCGGCCGTCCTCGCGCGTCTGGCGGATCTGGCGGTCGCGCTCGAACTCGGCGCGCTCCTGCGCAGTGGCCTGGCGTTCGGTGCTCAATGTCCGGCCGTCGCGAGAAAGCTTCCAGCCCAAGGCTCCGCACGCACACGACGCGACAACGGCGGCGCCGACCAAGAGACTGGCCGCAACGATTCGTATCTGGTTGCGCGATGACGGCGTCACAGCAGCTCGAAATTGCTCGTGAGCCAACGACCATCGGCCTTCTCCATGGTGACGGTCGGACGGCTCCGGTCCATACGCGCGTCCGGAACGGCGGTGTTCGTGACCGATTGGTCGACGAAAAGCAGCAACGTGACCTTGTTGGCGGTTTCGGACTGAATCGCCGAGTCGACCACGATGCCGGTCGCCACGGCCCGGTTCTCAACAAGAACCTGCCGCAACTGGGCGCTGCTGCTGCTGTACTTCGCTTTGAATTCACCGGTCGAATTCGCGAGTACCTTGGAGGTGTTCCGATCAGGGTCCTTGTAGTCCACGTTGATCAGCAACCCGGCAAATTCAATGGCCGCCTTCTGTGCTTCCGCGCCTGCCGTGTGCGCCTCCCCATTACGCAGGAATTCGGCGTATTGGGTCGACGCGGCGGACCGCGCCTCTCGTCCAGCCGAGATCGCCCGCTGATCGCCGACCACCTTCCACCCGAGATACCCACACACAACCAGCGCCACCACGGCAATCACACCTGCGACGATGATCGTCACGGTGGCCCAGCGGCTCGACGAGGGCGCAGAGTGCGCGTCGTTCGGGTACGGCATCGGCTCCGCCACCCATTGCTGATTCACAAACACCCCCGCCTGTCCACAATATGTTTAACGCAATCTACAGCAAACTCGGAATTCACAAGAATGATGATGGGGAGTCAGCGAATCCTGGCGATCACACCACCCGCTGCACGGACAGCTCGTCGAGCGACAGGTAACAGTTGACCGCCATGGTCAGGTCGGCCTCCGCCAGTAGCGACTGGATGACGTGTTTGACACCATTGGTTCCGTCCAGCGCCAGCCCATAGACGTACGGTCGGGCGATCCCCACCAGGCTGGCGCCGAGAGCGACGGCCCGCAAGATGTCGACGCCATCGCGGATCCCGGAGTCGAACGTCACCGGAACCGAGCCGGCGGCCTCGACGGCCGCCGCGAGGCCATCGATGGCCGGTATTCCCCCGTTCGCTTGCCGCCCACCGTGATTGGAGTAGGCGACGGCATCGATACCGCGGTCGACGGCCTGCCGGACATCGTCGGCATCACAGATGCCCTTCAGGATGATCGGTAGATCGGTCAGCTCCCGGTAATGGTCGATATCCGCCCATGTCAGCCCGGGATGGCTGAACAGCGACGCCCACACCAGACCCGCATGCATCGGCATCAATTCCCCGGCGGAGCGTACTCCCGCGATTTCCAGGAAGCGGGGATCGGAAGTGTAGTTCGCCAGGCAGTGTCCGTGCAGCATCGGCAGGTACCCATGTTTCAGATCCCGGGGACGCCACCCCAGCGTGCCGGTGTCGAGAGTCACCGCCAGCGCGTCGTACCCCGCCGCCTCGGCACGTCGAATGAAGCTGTCGGTCAGCTCAGAATCCGATGACGGGTACAGCTGGAAGATTCCGTACGAATCACCGCGCTCGGCGGCGACCTCCTCAAGCGTGGCCGAGGAGAGCGTCGAATACATCGCGGGCACATCGAGCTCCCGGGCAGCGGCCGCGGTCAACAGATCGCCGCGGTCACGGACCGCACCCAGCACGCCGACCGGGCAGATGAACGCCGGGCTGGTGAGCTGCCGCCCCAGAAACGATGTCGACATGTCCCGAGTTGTGCGGTCTCGCAACATCCGTGGCACCAGCCCGTAGCGACGGAGTGCGGTGGCATTCGCGTCCTGAGTGTGTTCATCGCCTGCGCCACCGCGCACGTAGCCGAAGATTCCCTCGCCCAGCGTCTGCTCCGCACGGCTCTCCAACTCGGCAAAGTTGAACGGAAGAGTCGACACCTTGCCGAGCGCACCCGCCGCATAGAACTGGAGCTGGAAATCGCCGAAGTTCATCGAGCACTCCTCATTGTTCGGGCATTCGCTGGATGCTCAGCGTACTGGGCACTTTCGGCCTCATCCAGCACCATCGGCCGGGTGGCCGCGCATGCTCATCCGTCAGGTCGCACAGAATCCGCAGAGCAGGTAGCTCATGCATCCAAACGGCTGGCAGCAATCCACCCGTCCAGCAAATAGGACCCAAGTTAGGGGTACCTTACCGGGGTTCCTTATGATCGTCGGTGAAAACGCATACGCATTCGGCGTCGGCATACCGTCCGGAAGGCCTCCGTTGTCCGCTCTCACCTATCCTGCCGGGACCCGGTTCGCCCTACGTGACGGCGCAACGTGCCTCGTCACAGCCGCGGGCGCGATACTTCTGAACCCACCGCGCAACGAGAAACTCACCGGGCTCTCGCAACAGCAGCGGCGCGTGCTGAAAACTCTCAACAGCGGCCCCGCGACGCTAGCGGAACTGATAACCGATGCCGATAGCGACGCCATCGAGGCACTCGTCACGCGGCTACTCGAAGGTGGATGGCTGTCGCTGGCGGTCCGAGACGACAGACACGACCTCTATGCCGTCGAGTGCTTCGGCGTCCCCGGCCCCCAACCCAAAGATGCCGCACCGTCGGGCGTCCATCTGTCGAAATTCTCAGTACTGCATCGCGATTCACGCGGATACGTGCTGGAAAATCCGCTGAGCTGGTGCGATATCCGCATCCAGGATCTGCGCCTGCTCGCCCTGCTCGACGGCCCCGGACACGCTATCGCCGACCTGAGCGAGGATCTCATCGCGCGGTTCCAGGCCGATCTGCGCTGGGGCGGATTCGTCGTCTCCCACAGCGCTGAGGAAAACCACCAGTTCACCTCCGTCAGCTGGAACGCATCGGACCTGTGGTTCCACCGACGCAGCACCCTGGGGGAACGCACCATCACCTGGGACCACTTCGGTCCCACGAAATGGGCGAAGGGCAAGTTCCCGCAGCCGGCAGCGCGCAAACCCGACTATCCGGGAAGCCCGGTCGCGTTACCCGCCCCAGACCTGGCGGCTCTGCGCGCCGGGGATCCGACTCTCACCACGGTGATCGAGGACCGGATCTCGGTGCGCGCCTTCGATGACGCCAACCCCATTACCATCGAACAGCTTTCCGAGCTCCTGTATCGCACGGCTCGTACCCGTGGCGTCCGCTCGGAAAGCGAAGGCGAAGAACTCCTGTCCCGTCCGTATCCCTCGGGTGGCAGCGTGTACGAGCTGGAGCTGTATCCGGTGGTGCGCAACGTCGCAGGACTCGCACCGGGCATGTACCACTACGACTCCTTCGAGCACGTTCTGAGGCCCGTGGCCGATGCCGACTCCACCGCGGTGAAGCAGCTACTGAAATCGACCTCCGCGACGCTCGAGGGGGGCGCCGAACCACAAGTGCTGCTGGTGATGGCCGCGCGCACCGGGCGGGTGATGTGGACCTACGAGCAGGTCGCCTACTCGGCCATCCTCAAGCATGTCGGTGTTCTCATGCAGACCATCTACCTGGCCGCCACCGCCATGGGTCTGGGCGCATGCGCCCAGGGATTCGGGGATACAGCGGCATTCACCGCCGCCGCAGCCGTTCCGGAGCTGCAGGAGTGCAGCGTAGGCAGCATGGTGCTGGGTACGCCCGCGACCTCCTGACCGGTCAGGAGGTGCCCGCCAGGATTTCCTCATCGGTCATCGCCGCGATCTCCAGGTAGTGCCCCGCGACCACGGCCAGGCGGTCCGGCGTGCCGAGTTCGATCTCGCGCTGCTTGAGTCGGTCGGCAAGCCCGGCGACGGTACGGGTGGCAAAGAGGTCGCCGACCAGTGCGTGTTCGATTGACAGCCAGTCGCGCACGCGCGCGATTACCGTCGTGGCGAGCACCGAGTCACCGCCCTGGGCGAAGAAGTCGTCGTACACCCCAATGGATTCCACGCCCAGCACACCTGCCATCAGATCCGCGAGGGCTGTGTCGAGATCATCCCGGGGAGCCGAGTCGGTGCCGGCGGTGGCCACCTCTTCGAGCAGCGCGGTCACCGCTCCCCGATCGATCTTCCCGTTCGGGGTCAACGGCATCTGATCGAGGACCTCGACGCGGGCCGGGATCATGTAACCGGGCACCACATCGCCGAGCAACGCGGCATAATCTGCCGACTGATCCGGGGTACCCGACACCGCGGCAACGAGAATCGGCGCATCACCGCCGACGATGCCGGCGACGGCATGGCGTATGCCGGGCACCATCCGCAGCGCGCTTTCCACCTCGCCCAGCTCCACGCGATAACCGCGGATCTGCACCTGATGGTCCGCGCGGCCCAGGAATTCGATGGTTCCGTCCGGCCAGTACCTGGCCATGTCTCCCGTCCGATACCAGCGCAGTCCGTCGTACTCGACGAATCGTTCGGCGGTGCGTTCGGGGTCGTTGCGGTATCCGGCTGCAACATTGGCGCCGCCCACCCAGAACTCACCGGGCACCCAGTCCGGGCAGTCGCGACCCGCGGGTGACACCACCCGGCATCGGACGTTGCGCAGCGGCACACCGAAAGGCACTGTCGCCCAGTGCGCGGGCGGATCTCCCACCACCTCACAAATGGTGTTGTGAATGGATGTCTCGGTGGCTCCGCCCAAACCGGAGAACCTGCAACCCGGGACCTGCGCGGCGAGGCGGGTCGCCAGGTCAGCGCCCACCCAGTCACCGCCCAGGGTGACCGCCCGCAGCGAGTCGCCCAGGCCGTTGCCGCCGATCTCCAGGATCATGTCCAGCATGCTCGGCACACAGTTGAGGATCGAAACCTTGTGGCGCCGTAGCAGATCCACCCACGTGGTGGCCTCGGCACGCTGTGCGACATCGACCGCCACCAGCGATCCGCCGACCGAGAACATTCCGAAGATGTCATACACGGATGCGTCGAACTCCAGCGCCGAAAGCGCCAGGACCCTGTCGGTCGACCCGACATCGAACCATTCATTGACGGCATCGATGGTGTTCATCGCCCCACGGTGCAGCACGTCCACACCCTTGGGCGTGCCGGTCGAGCCAGACGTGAAGATGACATACGCGATCGCATCGGTCGGTGGAATGACCGGCGCAGCCAACGGCTCACTGTGGTGCCGGGCGGTATCGATGGACACCGACGGCACCGGAATATCAGCGCCCGAGGCGGTTATCGCCACCGCAACACCACCGGTTTCGAGGATGCTGGCCCGGCGACGGGCGGGCTGGTCAAATCCGATAGGGATGTACGTCGCCCCAGCGGCAAGCACGCCGAGCACGGCAAGTATCTGATCGCGCCCCTTGGGCAGCTGCACCGCCACCGCATCACCGGGCTGAACGCCCCGGGCCCGAAGCGCACCGGCCACAGCCAAGGCCTGCGCGGCCAGGTCGCCATACGTCCATGCCCCGTCCTCGTCACCGAAGCCCCACACCACCGCGGATGCGCCGGGGTACGTCTTCGCGAAATCGAAGAAGCCTTCATGCAGGCATCGGCCGCTCACCGGGCCGTCGGTCGCATTGACGGTTCGTCTGATCTCGGCCTGCGAGGCCGGAAGCCGCACGGCCGCATCGGCATTCCAGCCGTCGTCTCCGGTGCACAGCGCGGCCACCGCATCGGTGTAGCGCGCGAACATGGTGTCGACCATGCCCTCCGGGAAAGCTGATTCACGCACATCCCAGTTGAGCAGCAGGCCGCCGCGTACCTCAGTGACCTGCGCATCCAGCAGCACCTGCGGCCCTTGGGAAATGATCCAGACCGGTTCGCCAAAGGTGTCCATGACCGACGTGGCGAACAGCTCCCCCAGATTCAGCGCGCTGGTGTACACAACCGGCGCCAGCACCGGCTCACCACGGTGCCTGCCGAGATCACGGAGCACATTGAGCCCCGGGTACGCCGAATGCGCTCCGCTCTCATACATGCTGCGTTGCAAGGCGCGAGCCCGGTCGGTCACCGACATCTGGTCGGTGAGATCGACGTCCAGCATGATCGAGGAGGTGAAATCACCGATAACCCGGTCGATATCGGGGTGCACCGATTCACGATGGAATAGCGGGACATTCAGCAGGAAGCGGCTTTGCGCGGACCACCCTCCGATCGTCTCGGCGAAGACCGCGGCCATCGCCATCGCGGGGGTGATGCCGCGCTGGTGTGCGGCAGCCAGCAGCTGCTGCTTGGCCTGCGGTTCAAGCCAGTAGTCGTACCGGACGGTGCGGTGCGGTTCGGTACGTTCACTCACCGGCACGGTGGGCAGCTCCGGCGCACCCGGCAGGTCATCCAGCCGCTCGCTCCACCATTGACGATCACGCTCGCGCGCCGACTCATCACCGCGCTGCTCGGTACGATAACGCCGGTAGGTGTATCCCAACTCCGGTTGTGCGGCACCGTGGTACAGCGCCGCCAGATCGGACACCAGCACCCGGTAGCTCATCGCGTCACCGGCCAGCATGTCCACGTCCAGATGCAGCCGGCTACTCGTCTCGTCGCGCAGGGTCAGGGTGACATCGAGCACCTGGCCGTCCTCGATCGCCAGGCGCTGATGCGTCTTGCGCTCACGGAGCTCGGTCAGTGCCGCCTCGATCTCCTCGTCCGCACGTCCACGCAGATCCATCACGCTGAACACATCGCGCTCCGGGGCTGACAAGGTCTGCTGGGTGCCGTCGGGCAGAAACCTGGTGCGCAGCATCGGATGTGCCGCCACGAGCAGGTCGACCGCCAGCCGCAGCCGCTCGGGATCAATTGCTCCACCGTCGAACTCGACGTACAGGTGCGCGGCGACGCCACCGAGCTCCTGATCCTCCGAACGACCGATCCAATAGGCGTGCTGCATGGTGGCCAGCGGGAAGGGCGCATCCTCCGCCGTGTTTTCCGTGGTACCGGCGGCTGCTGCGATATCGTCACGGACGTCCGAGACCGGTTCCGCGCCGTCCCCCAACAGCGCATGCCAGGACTCGACCGACGGCTCGGCCGCAAGCTGCGCGAAGGTGATTCGGCTCCCCCGCTTGCGCCATCCACCGGCCAGCGTCATCATGCGGATCGAGTCCAGCCCGAGCGTGATGAGGTCGTCCACGTCCGAGATCTCCTGGGGGGTGAGCCCAATGAGGTCGGCGACGGTCGCCTTGATCTCGTCCCTGCTGATTGATTCCATCCGTGCTGTCTTCCTGTCGCTATACGTCGAGTGCCCGAGCCAGCGCGGCAACGCTCCGTTGCCACAGCCGCGCCAGCTGGTCGGCATCCGCCGAGGTGAAAAGGTTTGAGCTCCACTGCAAGTTGGTGACCAACTGCGGTCCCTCGGCGGTTGTCATCACCGCCGAACCGATGTTGATGGCGAATCGCAGCGGTAGATCCGGTTCGGAATCCGGAGGCACGGCGAGACTTCGCGAACCCGTGATGAGCGACCACGGCCGATCGTCGATACCGCTGATGTCCATCCGGCCCACGTAATTGAACTGGATCTGCGGGTCCCGCGCCGAAGCCAGCTCCACGCTGCGCTCCGCATAGCGAAGCAAACCGTAATCCAGTCCCTGATGCGGAATCTCGCTGATATGCGCGGCAACCGCACCTAAGAGCCGCCCGGCCGCAGCGCTGTCGTTCTCTGCCTGATCGACGTCTATGGCCACCTCACCGCCGCCCACGCGCACCGGATAGACGGTGGTGAACCAGCCGACGGTGCCGCTGGTGTCGGTGTCGAGCTCCGCATCGGCCCTGCCATGGCCCTCCAGCGAGACCAGGGTGCCCGCGGCCGGGTCCTGTCCGCGCTGCGCACGCCAGCTGGCCACCGTGACCGCCAGCGCCGCCAGCAGGAACCCGTAGACACCTTCGGGCTTGTTCAGCGAGGCCAGCAGGCGCGCGGTGATATCGACCGGTGTCGGTATCGCGGTGGTCTGCAAGGTCCCCCAGGTGTCGCGGACCGGGTCGGCGTGCCGCGACCCCAGCTCTGGATCGGCGCCCGAGACCTGTGCGCGCCAGTAGTCCCGCTGACGTGACACGTCCGCGCTCGAGGCGCGCTGCTGCATCAGCTGGCTCCACTGCCGATACGAGGTGAACTCCATGGGTGTCTTGGGCACTCCGCCGGATTCCACCGTGTGCCACGCATCTGCGAGGTAGCCCAGCACAATGTGCCAGGACACCACGTCCATCGCCAGGTGGTGGACGGTCAGCAGCAGGGCGTCGCCCGCCTCGGCGTCCGCGAGCCAGGTTGCCCGCATCATGGCACCCGACCACGGGTTCAGGGCGTCAAAGGCGTCCCGTGCCGCAGTGGTGATCGCGGCGTGAGTGGCTTCTCTCGCGGGCAGTTCCACTCGGCTGAGCACACTTTCGGCGCGCACTACCCCAGGTTCGCGGGTGACCACCCGAGGCCCGTCGGGGGTATCCACCAGCGTCGACCGCAACATGGCGTATCCATCGAGAAGCAGCTGGAGCATTTGCTCGATCCGTGGGCTATCAATACCCTCGGGCAGCCGGACAAGCACCGACAACGAGAGCCGACGGTAAGTTTCGCTTTCGTACATCCACGACACCACCGGCAGTGGCGGGACCTCGCCGTAGTCCGCTTCTCCGGCTAGGGAATCAACGATTTCGGATCGGTTGACCCGATCGGCTCGCTCGTCTATGAGGGCCGCGAGCTGCCGGATGGTGGGCGCGGCCAACACCATGCGCGGGGTAATCATCAGGTCGCGTTTACGCGCCTTGTTCACCAGCGAAATCGCGACAATGCTGTCCACCCCAAGGGAAAAGAAGTCTTCGTCGATACCTGGAGCGGTTCCGTCGAACAGTTCGGCACAGCACTCGCACAGAGCGCATTCGGTAGTGCTGCCTGGCTGCGCCGCCGCACCCTCAGCGGCACCGCCGGACAGGGCGTCCAGCGCGAGCCGCTCCAGCACATCGCCGTCCAGCTTGCCATTCACCGTGACGGGCAGCCGCTCAAGCACGACCAGCCGCGACGGCATCATGTAAGACGGCAACCGATCGGCAAGGCTCATCAGGGTCCGGGAGGAGTTGAATTCGGCCATTTCCTGTTGGGAAACAACAAAACCCACGAGAGTCGCGCCGCCCGCGCGGCGCACCACGGTCACCGCGGCGGTCTGTACGCCCGGTTGTAGACGCAACGCAGATTCGATTTCGCCGACCTCGACCCGGTAGCCGCGGATCTTCACCTGAGAGTCGGCCCGGCCTAGATACGCGAAACCTCCGTGCGGCAGGCGGCGCACCAAGTCGCCCGTCCGGTACATGCGCTGACCCGGCCGCTGCGGATCGGCGACAAAGGCGCCCGCCGTCACCGCGGGCTTACCCGCATATCCGCGGGCCAGTTGGGCACCGGCGAGATAGAGCTCACCCACGGCACCGTCCGGTACCGGCCGCAGCCGCGAATCCAGGACGTACCCGGCCATCCCCTGATTGGGCGTTCCGATGGTGGGCTCCGAATAGTCCTTCACCGGTGCGACAACGGCTTCTACCGTCGTCTCGGTGGGGCCGTAGCAGTTGTAGACGGCAGTACCGCTCAACGAACGCAGCCGGTTCCACAACGCTGTCTCGATAGCCTCGCCGCCCAGCGCCAACACGGGAAGCTCCCGATCGAGCAGCCCCGCGGCGGACAACTGAGCCAGCATCGACGGCGTGGTGTCGATCATGTCGATACCGTGCTCGGCCATGCCGTGCACCAGTCGGTGCGCATCCCGCATGGACTCGGCGTCGAACAGATGTACAGTGTGCCCGTCCAGCAGACCGATCATCGGCTGCCATGAGGCGTCGAAGCTCAACGACCAGGCATGGGCGATCCGAAGCTTGCGCCCGAGCCGCGCGGTGGCCGGTCGATACACCCGATCACGATGGTCGGCAAAGTAACTCATCAGCGCACCGTGCGTGCCGATGACACCCTTGGGCTCACCGGTCGAGCCGGAAGTAAAGATGAGATATGCGCTCTGCTCACGGTGTCCGCCGGCGGTAGGAACCGTGGCGGGGCGCCCGGAAATACGCTCGATACTCACCGGCTCATCGAGCACCAGAACGGGATATCCCCCGCCGGCGATGTCGCGATGCTCGCCGACCGTGATGATGAGTTTCGGATCAGACTGACGCAGAATCGATTCGATGCGTGCCGCCGGTAGTCCGATGTCCACGGGAACATACGCGGCACCCGCGGCCAGGACCGCAAGAATAGCGACGACTGCATCGGCGGAGCGTGGAAGTACCAGGGCCACAGTACTTTCTGGGCCGATATCGTGGGCGCCCAGTTCGGCCGCCAACCGACTCGCATCGGCATGCAACTGCGCGTAGGTGTAACGCTTGTCGGCCTCCGTCGACTGCACCGTGAGCGCAAGACCATCGGGATTCTCGGCCGCCTGCGCCGCGAACAGCTCCCACACCGAAGCGGCCGACGGGTCGGCCGCCGAGGGCGTGACGACGATCTCGGCGCACTCACGCGCAGTCAACACGTCGAGCGCATCCGGTGTCCGGTCACCGATCTCCGGCAGCTGACGTAGCACCGAGATCACGCGTTCGCCGATGCTGGCACCCGAAACATGCGGTATCGCCTCGGGAATTGCCTCGATGAGCACCAGCAGCGAGTCTCCGTGCATGTGCGAGACCACGGTCAACGGATAGTGAGCCAGGCTTTCCATCTCAACTGGACGGAAGCGAGCGCCGTCGGCCATCTCGACAGCCTGGGCCGCATCGCCAATCGGGGCGTTCTCGAAGACAAACAGGGTGTCGAACAACGCGGCGCTGCCCTCGCCCCGTTGCAGCGCAGACAGGCTCAGATACCCGATATCGCGCATCGCCGCCGCTTCGCGCTGCAACTGTGCGCACTGCTCGATCACCGAAGTCGAGTAGTCGATGTGATGCACCATCGGCACCGAATTGATGAAGAGCCCGACCATCCGTTCCACATCGGGTAGTTCCTTGGGCCGTCCGGACACGATGGTGCCGAACACCACATCCGTGCGGTCGGTCAGCCTGCCGAGCACAAGCGCCCACGCGAACGCCGTTACGGTGTTGAGGGTGAGCCCATTCACGGCCGTCCACTGGCGAAGCCGCACGGTTTCCTCTGGGGTCAAAAGGAATTGCGACTTCTGGGGCACGCTGTCGTGCGCGGCGACGACACCGTCGGCAAGCATGAGCGGCCCGGACACGGTGCTCAGGTAGCGCGTCCATCGCGCGGTCGCCGCGGCAGTGTCCTGCGCGTTGAGCCATGCGATGTAATCGCGGTAGGGCCGCACCGCCGGCAAGCCGTCGACAGACCCGTCTGCCTGATAGGCCGCGAGGAGCTCACTGAAGAAGATGGCGATCGCCCAGCCGTCCATGAGGATGTGGTGGGTGGTGACGATCATTCGGTGCCGTGATTCGCCCGGGACGTTGAGCAAAACGATACGGATCGCCGGCCCCTTGCCCAGGTCGAACGGGCGGCGCCGCTCGCTCAGCGCGATATCGTCGAATTCCTTTGGCTGTGCCTCATGTTCCTCCCACGGAATGTCCGCGTGAGCAGGCACGATCTGCACAGGTTTGGGCAGCCCGCGGTCCCAGAAGGCGGCACGCAGATTGGGATGCCGCGTCAGGAGTGCCTGAGCGCTGCGGTGTAGCAGATCGACATTGAGACCACCGTCGATATCGGCGACGAACTGCATGCTGTACAGATCGACGCTCTCGTCGGCGAGCTGGGACAGCGCAAAGAAGCCCTCCTGCAAGGGACTCAGCGCCAGTACATCCTCGATCTGGGGCTGCTGTTCGGTTCCCGTCATGGCTGCGCCTGCCACGACGCGGTGAGCTCAGCGAGCGCCTCGGCACTCAAACCCGAAGCACTCATCGGAGCACTGGACTCTGCTGAACTTTCGATACCCGAATTCTCTTCTGTCGCAACCTGGTCAGCGGAATCGACGGCGCCCGCCAGCTGAGCGATCGTCGCACATTCGAACACCATCTGCGGGGTCATCGCCAGCCCTCGTTCGGCGGCGCGGGTCGACCATTGGATGGAGATGACGCTGTCGCCGCCAAGAGCAAAGAAGTTGTCCTCAGGGTCGATATCGCTGATCTCCAGCAGTTCCTCCAGGATGGCGATGAGAGCGAGTTTGGTCTCCTCGGACCCCTCATTTACCGGCGCCGCGATACGTTCGTGCGCGGCGGCCGGCGGAGCCAACAGCCGTTCCATGGCATCCGCCGGTAGCAGCGCGATCTCGGAAACCCGTAGGTCCTGATCGATCGCGAACGCATCGAACGCCGCATCCAGTGCACGTGCGATCAGGCGGGTGGTCTCGGGGTCGTACAGATCGGCGTTGGCAACCACCGACACGTCGAGCCCGCCCGACGGGGTGACGTTCAGCGCGAAGTTCAGATCCAGATAGGAGACGTCCACCTCCATGGGCAGCGGTACCAATGAGATCTCGCCGGACCCGGTCAGATCTCGCGCTTCCGTTCCCCAATCCGCGCCACGGAAATTGACCATGGTCTGGAACAAGGGATTCCAGGAAAGCGAACGCGGCGGATTGATGGCCTCCACCAGTTTCTCGATCGGCAGTTCCTGGTGTGCATGCGCGTTGAGCGTGGCATCACGGCTCCGCTTCAACACCTCGCGCAGTGTCGGATCCTCAGACAAATCGTTCCGTAACGCCACCATGTTGGCAAATAGCCCAACAAGATTCGCGACATTCGGGTGTACTCGGGCGGCAACCGGGCTACCGATCACGATGTCCGTGCCGCCGCCGAGGCGATGCAGAACGGCGGCCAGTGCCGCCTGGTAGACCATGAATTCGGTGACACCATGCTGCTCGGCCATCCGAGTCAGTGTCTGCCTGCGCTCGGGCGGCACGGTGAATCTCTCTACCTCACCGCGCTTTCCGAGGATCTGCGGCCGAGCGCGATCGTGTGCCACCGCAATCTCGATCGGCACGCCGGCCAGCAGCTCACGCCAGCACGCGACCTCCGCCTGCCCGAACTCGCTACCGGCGCCGAATGCAGCACGCTGCCACAAAACATAGTCCGCGTATTGCACCGGTTGCGGATCCCACTGTGGTGTCTGTCCCGCGATGCGGGCGCGGTACGCGGCCACCAGATCATCGACGATCACGGTGAACGAGACGTGGTCCACCACCAGGTGGTGCACGGCCAGGGCCAGCACGTGCTCCTCGGCACTCAATTCGACAATGGAGGGACGGAACAGCGACTCCGACTCCAGCCCGAAAATATGGTGTCGCAGCTCCGCCAGGGTGTCCGCGAGGTTCTCCGGATCGGTCCGGAGGATCGGGACCGACAGCTCTCGCGACGGATGCACGATCTGGTACGGCCCGCCCTCATGAATCGCAAAGTTGGTGCGCAACGTCTCGTGACGGGCGACCAGGTCGTTGAGGGCCGCGATCAACGCGGGTGTCTGCAAGGGACCGTCCAAGCGCAACGCCAGCCACATGTTGCCGATATCGGTTACACCCTCCATCTGGCACTCGAACCACATAGACAGCTGGGACGAGGACAGTGGGAGACGCTCCGGACGCACGGTTTCGACGAGATCCGGACGACCGTCTTGGGGGGCGACCTCCATATCGTCGGAGTCATCGAGGTCCAACTCGTCGAGCTCGATCTCGAACTCCTCGCGGAAGTACGTCACGAGGTGCTCGGCGAGTCCTGCCGGAGTGGGACTGTCGAAAACCGTGCGCACCGTGAGGTCGATGCCGAACTGAGCGCGGATCTGTGCGACGAGGCGCGCGGCCAGTAGCGAATGGCCACCCAGCTCGAAGAACGAATCATCGACACTGACCGCGTCACGCCCGAACAAGTTGGAGAAGATCGAACACATTCGGCGTTCGGTGGGCGTAGTCGGGGCTAGAAATACCCTCTCCGCCATTGCGTCTGGGGCGGGTAGCGCTCGCTTATCCAGCTTGCCGCTGGTGGTCAGCGGAATCTCGGGAATGACCGTGAATGCGCTGGGCACCATGTACGCCGGCAGCATTTCCTGAGCGCGAGCGCGCAATTCGTCCAAGTCGATCTCTGCGGTGGGCCCGTCGGCAGCGGGCACGACATAGGCGGCCAACATGGGACCCACCTGCGCATCCTCCACGACGGTGACCACACAGCGACCGACTCGCGGATCGGCGCCGATAACCCCTTCTACCTCACCCAGCTCAATGCGGAATCCGCGGACCTTAACCTGCTCATCGGCGCGGCCGACAAACTCGAGTTGGCTGGAGACATTGCGGCGCACCAGATCACCGGTGCGGTACAGCCGACCTCCGGGACTGAACGGGTCGGCTACGAACCTCTCCGCCGTGAGCACGGGCCGGCCGCGATAACCGCGGGCCAGCTGCGCGCCGCCGAGATACAACTCGCCGACGACGCCGGCAGGCACCAGCTCGAGCGTCTCGTCCAACACGTAGGCGTAGACGTTTCGATTCGGAAGGCCTATCGGCACGACCGAATTACCCTGGGGGCCTTCAACAGGCATGTACGTCGAACACACCACGGCCTCGGTGGGCCCGTAGTGATTCCTCAGCTCCACGTCGAACATGAGGGCGAACTTGTCCGCTACCTCGCCGGGAAGCGCTTCACCACCGACGGGGATGTGCCGCAGCCCGCGCAGCTCACGGGCCTCGGGCATCAACATCACCGAATTGAGCAGGGATGGCACCATGTGCAGCACCGTCACGCCCCGACGCCGAACCAGATCGATCACATAGCCGATATCGGAGAACGGATTTGGCTTCGGAACAACGACCTGCGCCCCCAAGGACAAAGGGCACAGAATGTCGGCCAGCGAGGCATCAAAGCTCACCGAGGTCGACTGCAGCATCCGATCCTCAGCGGTCATGCTCCAGTCAGCCGTGAAGGACACCACGTGCTCGGCGATCGCCGCATGCGCAACGGCAACGCCCTTGGGTCGTCCAGTGGACCCCGAGGTGTAAATCACGTACGCCACGTTCTCGGGTAGCAGCGGGCGCAACCGATCGGTGTCAACAACCGCGGAATCGGGAAGGTCGGCGGCCTTCTCCTCGGCTGCCTGGAACTCCCGGGCGCCCAACACCATCCGGGGCCTCGCATCGGTGGTCAGATACTCGATGCGCTCCTCGGGAAGCGCAGGGTCAATGGGCATGTACGCGGCGCCAGATTTGAGGACCGCGAACATCGCAACGATGAACTCGACCGATGTCGACATCTGGAGGGCGATCACATCCTCGGTGCCAACCCCTTGCGCATTGAGCCACCGTGCACAACGGTTCGCGCGACGGTGCAGCGCGTCGTACGTGAGTTCCACCTCATCGGATACCACCGCCAATGCATCCGGTCTCTCCCGAGCGGCCACCTGAAGAACATCTACGAGCGTCGCGCGCGGAACATCGGACAGCACTCCGTGCGACTGTGCCAGCACGGCCGAACGCTCCTCGGCACCAAAGGGGTCCAACAGTGAGAGTGGTTCCTCCGGGCGAGTCAGGCCATCCTCAAGCAGCCGCCCATAGTGTGCGAGGAGCTGATCTGCCAGCCACTGTGGTAACGCATCGGTCTGGTATTCGATCTCAACCACAGTGCCAGTCGAGTCCGTCGCAATCGCCAGAGCCAGTGGCACTTGCGCGGCACCCGCATCGAGGTCGAGTCGGGTGGTATCCACGCCCGCCAGTCGATATCCGTTGGGGTCCTTGCGCATACTGAAGCCGAGTCGCACCAGCTCATCCAGTCCATCGCGGCCGGCGCCGCGGCTCGGATTGACCTCGCGCACCACCTCGTCGATTCCGATGTCCTGGTGCCCAAAGGCTCCCAGGCACGCCTCGCGCACAGCGGCCACGTATGCGGCAAAACCCGCCCTCGGATCCACCCCAGCTCGCACCAGCACCGTGTTACCGAAATAGCCAATTGCCTTTTCCGCGTTGGCCTTGCGCTCCACTACTGGGATAGCGATCAGGAAATCGGTTGCCGCTGTGTATCGATGAACAAGCGTTCCGAAGGCCGCCAGCAGCACCATGAACGGCGTCGCCGAGTGCGCTCGGGCAAACTCCTCCATCCGCGTCGCAGTCTCGGCGGACAGCGGAATCGCTCGTCGCCGCGCAGTTCGCGAGGTCAGGTTTGACGACGACGAGCCTGGGAGGTCCAGGTGCTCCGGAAGCGGCGTCAGGGATTGACGCCAGTAGTCGATGCCGACGTCCGATGACCGAGCGGCGGCCGCCCCCACGACCATGAACTGAGGGGCGTCACCCTCAATCGGGCGGGCGTTGTAATACTCGCTCAGCTCGGCGAAGAACACCTCCCAAGAGTTGTCATCGAAGCTGATGTGATGCACCACCAACAGCAGAACGAAGTCCTGCTCACCCATACGGAGCAACGTGACCCGTAGCGGCAGGTCGACAGTCAGGTCGAACGGACGGCCGAGCTCACGGCCTGCCAGAGCTTGGATCTCACGCTCGCGCGCACCCTCCTCAAGATTCCCTAAATCTATAGTGGTCCAAGGAAGTTCGACATCCTCGGCGAAGACCTGATATGGCTCTCCGGCGGCGTCGACACCATAGGTGGTGCGCAGGATATCGTGCCGCCGGATAATCGCCGCGAAGGCATCCCGCAGCCGAATCTCGTCGAGAGAACCTCGCATCCGGTGCGCGACACCGACGTTCAGCGTGGTATCTGCCTCATCCTTGGTCTGCAGAAACCACATACGCCGCTGACCTGGTCCGAGTTCGCGTCGATCGCCCGCTTGGACTCGCGGGGCCGCATCGGTGGCGGCCTGTGCCTCGACGCCGCTTTCGGCAAGCCGTTTGCGCAGCAGCTCCCGCCGGCGGTCCAGTGCGGACAACTGATCTCCACTCACCGAGCACCACCACTCAGGACGAAAGCCTGGAATCCGAACGACTCCGCGCGCATGAAATGAACCACCTCAATCTAGGAACTATGCCTAGCCTTACCTTAATGTCTGTCGGCAGCAGCGGGTGACGCCCCATCGATGCCGTCAATCACCACGCCCCGGACGCGGGCCACATACCCGCAGCAAGTTACGTTAGGCTAATCTAACTATCTGCAAGTTGGAAGGAATCTCGACGTGGATCGCAAACTCGGATGGATCAGGCAGTTCCATAAGCCGGAGTCACCCGATGCGCCATTACTACTGTTCTTTCCTCATGCAGGTGCTGGCGCTTCGGCATATCGCACACTCTCGAAAGCTGCTTCAGCAAATTTTAATGTGGTGATATTTCAGTACCCCGGGCGCCAAGATCGCGCGGGTGAGCCGGCCCTGCCGACCCTCCCTGATATTGCGTCGGGAGCATTCGCCGAGTTCGAGTCATCGGAATACAATCGCGGCCTTCCGATCCATACGTTCGGCCACAGCATGGGCGCGGTGGTCTCCTTCGAGTTCGTCCGACTGGCAGAGGCCGCCGGACTGGACGTGCGTCAACTGACCGTCTCCTCGGCGGTGGCGCCGGCCAATATCGCTGACAAGCCCGCCCTGCCGACCGACGATGACGCGGTACTGGCGCATATGGGCGCCCTCGACGGTACGAATTCCGCGATCATGGGCAATCTCGACGTCATGCGGATGGCACTACCGGTCATGAAGGGTGACTACCGGGCCTTCAACGCGTACGAATGCACCGAGGAAGTCAAGGTTGCGGCACGTATTCATTCGATCGGTGGGGATCAAGACCTCATGATCACCATGCGCGACCTTTACTGCTGGGGCAAGCACACCAACGAACTCGAAGTGACGTTGTTCGATGGCGGACATTTCTTCCTGAACTCCCAGACCGAGGCTCTGGCTGAGCTGCTGGCCGCGAACGCAGCCCGCCCGAACTCGCTGCAACGATGAGCGTCACCGACGCCGATCCCGTTGTCATCTCCGGGATGGCGATCGAAGTACCCGGCGGAATCAACACCCCCACGGCATTTTGGAATGCCCTTGCCGACGGCCGTGAGCTCATCGGCCCCTTTCCGCGCGATCGCGAGTGGCCTATCGATGAGCTACTATCACTCTCCAATCTCGAGGGTTGGGGGCATGTCTCCGATGCAGGCGGGTTCCTCACCGACGCAACTGTTTTCGATCCTGCCTTCTATGGATTTACGCAACGCGAGGCCCTCACCGTAGACCCGCAGCAGCGTGCCGGAATGCGGGTCGCCTGGCGGGCGCTGGAGAACGCCGGTATCAACCCGGGCGATCTAAACGGCGCCGAGGCTGGATGTTTCATCGGTGCCTCACCCAACGAGTACGGCCCACGCGTGGGTGAAATGACCCCCTATACCGGTCACCGCGCGGTGGGCACCGGACAGCTCGGCGTCGCGGGCAGAATTTCGCATGGCCTGGGCCTCGTCGGGCCGTCGATGTGTGTCGACTCGGCATGCGCATCATCCTTGGCGGCAGTGCACGTCGCCGCATCCGCGGTACGTGCTGACGAATGCGATTGGGCTCTGGCAGGCGGCGTCTGTGTCATGGGTTCCCCCGGCGCGTTCTACGAATTCTCCCGGCTCCACGCACTCGACCCCGATGGGCACTGCCGCTCGTACTCCGATGAGGCCAACGGCACCCTCTGGGGCGAAGGCGTGGGAATTGTTGTGCTGGAACGTGAATCACGCGCACGCGCCCTGGGGCACCGGGTGTACGGGCGCATCATGGCCATCCGCACCAATCACAACGGCGGGGGTAAACCCATCCTGGTGCCACGCGGGCGCGCCCAGGCAAAACTGGTCGCAGCGACCATCGCCGCCTCCGGCGTCGATCCCGCCGATATCGGGATGCTCGAAGGACACGGCACCGGCACTCGCGCCGGCGATCCGCTGGAGATCATGGCGCTGCAGAGCACATACGGAGCCGGAGGCTCCAACGCACTGCTGGGATCTGCGAAATCCAATGCCGGACATGCACAATCGGCGGCGGGCATGGTGGGTCTGATCAAACTGCTGTTGGCCGGTCAGCACGGGCACGTCCCACCGACCCTGTTCGCGGATAACCCCACCACCAAGGTCGACTGGTCGATGACCGGGATCCGCCTGGCCACGAAGCTGCACCGCTGGGAGCCGAAGAACGGCATCCGGTACGGCGCTGTCTCCTCCTTCGGGGCCGGGGGCGCCAACGCGCACGCCATCATCGCGATGCCCGCCAGCGATGCAGTGGGAGAGGACGGCGACGATGTCTAGCCACCGCTTACCCGACGGCACCACCCCCGTCCTGCTCTCCGCGGACACCCCAGAGGTATTGCGCCGGGAAGCCTCGGCGCTCCTCGCGTACGTGCTTGACCACCCGCGAATCGCCCCGAATCGCATTGCGGGCATGATCTTTCGAACCCGGGCCGCGCGCCGGTATCGTGCGCTGATCACCGTCGAAGACCACGATCAACTGGTAGCCGCCCTGCGGGCCGTGGTTACTGGCGCGAACCACCCCCACGTGGTCCGCAATGCCGAGCCCGCGACCTCTCGCCGGCGCGGATTCGTGTTCCCCGGGCAGGGCGGACAACGTCCGGGAATGGGAAGACTCTTCTACGATCGGTTCCCCGATTTTCGCGACGAGGTTGACCGCTGCTCGGAACTGTTCGGCACGCAGTTCGGCCGTTCACCGCTGAATTATCTTCTCGATGAGCACCTTCCCGCCGATGACAGTGCACGTGTCGTCCAGCCCGCGCTGTTCACTCAGATGGCAGGCCTGGCCGCACTGTGGCGTTCGGTGGGTGTCACCCCGGATGTCGCGATCGGACACAGTCAGGGTGAAATAGCCGCGGCGTATGTCTCCGGTGCCATGTCCCTTGCCGACGCGGTGACTGTGGTGGGCACACGGGCCCGGATCGCGGATGAATTCCCGGCAGACGATTACGTCATGGCGGTGATCGCTGCCGATCGCGACGCCTGCGAGGAACTCCTTGCCCGGCAATCGGGTTGGGCCGAACTCTCGGTGATCAACTCCCCCTCGATGGTGGGAATCTCGGGCCAACGCGAGACGGTCCAGCAGATTGTCGAGCGCCTCACCGAAGACGGGGTCTTCGCGCGGATCATCCCGGTGCGATACCCGGCGCACACCAGCATGATCGCCTCTATCGGTGCCAAGATTCGCAAGGCACTTGTCGAAAGTCTCGGCGTCAGCGAGTTCGCCGCCTCTGAAATCGATTGCATCGGATCAACACTCGGCGCACCGATTACCTCTGAGGTGCCCGTGGATCAGTATTGGTTCTGGAACCTGCGCAATATCGTCCGCTTCGATCGTGCCATCGCGACCGCGGTGACGGCGCAGGTCGACACCTTCGTGGAGTTGGCCGAACACCCCACCTTGCAGCTGGCGATCCGCGAGAACCTCGCGGCTCTGGACTCCGAACGCACCGCGTGCGTGGTGGGCACATCCACCCGGACCGCAACGGATCTTGCCGAGTTCACCGCCAATCTCGCGAACCTCGCCGTCCACGATCTCAACTACAACTGGGACGCACTGCGCACCGAGACATCCGAACCCGTATCGCTGCCGCTGCGCGAGTTCCCGAATGTTCAGAACAACGACGTTCCGCTCTGGCTGTCGTACCGCTGGGCGAACAGCGGGGTTTCCGTTATCAAGCAGCCCCCCGTCACGCTGGAAGCCGATCGCCCGGCAGACCATGTCGACCCTCCGGCACATCCTCGGCTACTGCGCGAGGCCTGGACCAAGGTGACCCGGCGTTCGATGATGCCGCCAAGGTCCTACGGATTCATCGACGCCACCGGCGAGGCCGGGGCGCTCACCGAGGCACTCCGCGAGGGTGCATCGGATTTCGGTTCAACGGCCCACATCATCGGCAACGCAGCGGTATCCGGTACCGGCGACGCCGACACGGTGGTGATCGTGCTACCCGCTGCGGGACAACTGGATGATCCCGGTGCTGCCGACGCGGTGGCACAGTTCTTCGGCGATCGCACATGGTGGCCAGAGTTATCGAGCTCCGTGACCGGATGCTGGATTGTCACGGTCGGCGGCGAAGAGGTCGCTAGCGCAGACACGTCGTCGCATCAGGTGCATGCCGCGGTCGCCGCCGGATTCCGCTGCATGGGTGCCGAGCATCCAGGGGTTGCCTTCCGGCATCTGGACCTCATGCCCGATATCGCGCACCCGGACAGTGCCAGCGTCGTCTTGGCCGCCCTGCAATCGGCCGGAGAATCGGAGTTGGCGCTCCGGGCAGACGGCATGTACGCCAAGCGCATCCTGGACGCCGGCCTGGACGATGACAGCGAAACTGCCACTGCGGTACCCGATCACGTCGTGATCACCGGGGGCACCGGAAAACTCGGTCAGGAATTCTGCGAGCACTATGCCCGCCTGGGTACCCGGGATATCACCCTGATTAGCCGTTCCGGCGAGACAACCGCGGTGGCCGGACGGCTCGACGCCATCCGGCGCGGCACCGGTGCCGTGGTCCGTGTGCTCTCCTGCGATGTAACCAATGCGTCCGCCGTCGCCGAGCTCGCCGATGAGCTGCGCGAATCACCCACGGACCTGATCATCCATGCCGCAGTGGACTATTCGGATGTTCCGCTCACCGAGGTCACCACCGAGAAGTTCCAACAGGCGTTACGCGCCAAGGTCGGGGGCATCACGAATGTTCTCGACACCCTGCCCCGTACCGATTCCTGCCGCGTCATGTTGTGCTCATCGCTGGCAGCGACGATCGGCGGCAAGGGCCAGCTGATGTATGCGGCGGGCAACCGGATGCTGGACGTGATCGCGGCCCGTCAACGTTCCGCCGGGCTGGATTGCGTATCCGTGCAGTGGGGCCAATGGACCGTGCACCTCGATCTCGATGACACGGGTATCGCGAAACTGGCCGCCGCGGGGGTCCATCCGATGCGGCCCGCCGATGCCCTTGCCGTCGGGATGAGACGACACACCGGCAACACCCTGGTCGGAGCGTTCGACCTCACGCAGGCACGCGAAGTGCTGGGTGTGTTCGGGTACGGACCATTGCTCTCCGAGCTTGTGGACAACAGCAGGCCGGTAGCGCACACCGAGATCATTCGGCCCGCAGCGGTGGCGCCCGAGAACCGCTCCGGACATCTGGTGCAGTTGCTCGCCGAGGTCATCGGTGCCGACCACGCCGACTCCATCGACACTGCCATGCCCATGGTGGCGATGGGCCTGGATTCATTGCAGGCACTGGAGTTTCGACGGCGTGTGCAGGCTGAACTCGACTTTGAGCTGCCGGTACAGGATCTACTCGGCGGCGCCTCCGTAGATCACGTCATCGAGGTGCTGTCGGCCCAGACACGCTGACCTATGCCCAACAAACTTGTTGGGTACACTTATGGCATGGCAGCGACACGGCGTAACACCACCGGCAAGGCGGTAGTGGCTTCCGGGCCTGCGAAAAAACGCGGGTCGACGGCGATTCGCGCGGTGAGCACGCCCCAACGTGTGGTGGTCGGCAGCCTGGCGGTCGCCACACAGCCGGCCGATGATCCGCTTGCTCCGCTGCGGGTGTCCTACCTGGTGGACGCCGTTGGCGGGGCCGCGCAGTTGGCCCGGATTATCGGGGTGAATCGGTCGCAACCGTCACGGTGGATCTCCGGCGAGGAACGCCCCGGCGGCCGTACCGCCCCCCTCATCATCGACTTGGAGCATGTTGTGTCCCGGGCGCGTCTGGTGTGGGGTGACCCCGCCGCGACCACGTGGCTGGAAAGTGCGAACAGCTACCTCGGGGGCGCCCGCCCGCTGGATGTGCTGCTGAGCGAGGGGCCGGGCCGGGTCCTCGATGCGCTGGATGCGGTTACCGCGGGGTCCTTTTCGTAGATGCTGGCCTACCGGATCTTCCCGTACCTCGCGGACGCGAAGACGGGACAACCTGGACATCCGCTGTACCAGCACCGACCGCAACGCAGTGGTCGAATCGACCATCCCGACTACTACGTCTGGTACTTGGGAACGCGACCCGAGGTGGCATGCGGAGAGGTGTTCGGCGATCTACAGATCTGGGACGACTCGATACTGGAGTTCCCCTTGCTGGGTACCCGCAGGGCGCTCGGAGTGTTCAGCCTTCCTGACAACCTACGGATATGTGATCTCGATGATGCGAAACAACTTGTCAGGCTTGGACTTCGCCCTACGCAGGTGGTAGCGCGGAACCTCGCCATCACCCAGGCGTGGGGACATCAGATCTGGTCGGAGACCATGGCTGACGGCGGGGACCAGCGGTGGCAGGCCGTCAGATGGTGGTCATATCACCGCCCGTCGTGGCCGGTGCTGGCAAGTTGGCACCGCCCGAAACTGGAGCGAGTCGAACTCCTCGACCTCGACCACCCGGCCATCATCGATGCGGCGGCAGCACTGAACCGTCCGATAAGCCGCTGACGCTCACCTACCGAGGATTCGCCGCACGCTTTCTTCTGGTCGAAGATCCAAGCGGCGCAGCAATTGTGCATTGAGCGCGACCACCACGGTGGACGCCGACATCAGGATGGCTCCGATGCTCATCGGCAGCACGAATCCGATCGGGGCCAGCACCCCGGCCGCCAAGGGAACCGAGATCAAGTTGTATCCGGCTGCCCACCAGAGGTTTTGCTTCATTTTTCGGTAGCTGGCCCGCGACAACTCGATGACGGAGAGCACCGAACGTGGATCGGAACTCCCCAAGATGACACCGGCGGAGGCGATCGCGACATCGGTTCCTGCACCGATAGCAATGCCCACATCGGCTTGTGCCAGCGCGGGTGCGTCGTTGACACCGTCACCGACCATCGCCACGACGCGCCCTTCGGCTTGGAGCTGCACCACCGCCGATGCCTTAGCCTCGGGCCGCACCTCGGCGAACACCCGATCCACGCCAAGTTTGGCCGCGACGGTGTTGGCCACCGCATGCGCATCGCCGGTGATCATGACGACCGAGACGCCCAGCCTATGCAGTGCGTCGACGGTGTCCCGGGACTCCGGCCGGATATCGTCGGCCAACCGGAGCGCTCCCGCGACCTGCCCGTCGGTAAGGACATGCAGGATGATCGCGCCTTCGGTCCGCCACTTTTCGGCGATCGACAGTTCTTGTGCACCATGACTTTTCAGTAAGGCAGGCCCACCAACGGCGACCTGCACACCTCCGACATCCGCGGTCACACCCAGGGCAGGCTCGGAGGCAAAGCCGCCGGCTGCGGCGATCTTCAATCCGCGACCGCGAGCGGCTTCCACGATGGCACGCGCCAGCGGATGCTCGCTGTCGGTTTCCGCCGCGGCCGCAAGTGCCAGCACGGCGTCGGCATCGCGCCCGTTGACGGGTTCCACACCCGTCACGGTCGGGGCACCCTTGGTCAAAGTTCCCGTCTTGTCGAACAGCACGACGTCCACGGTGCGCATCTGCTCCAGGGCCAGCCGGTCCTTCACCAGGACCCCGCCCCGGGCCGCCCGTTCGGTGGCAATGGAAACCACCAACGGAATGGCAAGACCCAATGCATGCGGGCAGGCGATCACCAGCACCGTGATGACGCGGACCACCGCGGTATCCGGCTCTCCCAGCACGGTCCACGCCACAGCGGTCAACGCCGCCGCACCGAGCGCGAACCAGAACAGCCAGCCTGCAGCGGTATCGGCGATCCGCTGTGCGCGCGAGCTGGACGCCTGAGCGTCGGCGACCAGACGCCGAATCCCGGCAAGTGTCGTGTCGTCCCCGACCGCAGTGACTTCTACCCGCAGACCAGAGTCCGTGGCCACGGTGCCCGCAACCACATGATCGCCACTGTGACGGCGTACCGCGCGAGACTCCCCCGTCACCATCGATTCGTCCAGATGGGCGCTGCCCTCGGTGATCCGACCGTCCGCGGGCACCGACCCACCCGGCCGAACGACGACGATGTCGCCCACCCGAAGATCGGCCGGTGCCACGGGCACCACCACATCGCCCTCGACGCGCTCCGCGGTGTCGGGCAGCAGTGCCGCCAACGAATCGAGCGCCGACGTGGTCTGTGCCAAAGATCGCATCTCGATCCAGTGACCGAGCAGCATGATCACCACGAGAAGCGCCAGCTCCCACCAGAAATTGAGCTGGTGATCGATCAGGCCGAGGCTGGCGCCCCACGACGCGACGAAGGCCACCGTGATCGCGAGCGCGATTAGGAGCATCATTCCCGGCTTACGACCGCGGACCTCGCTGACCGCGCCGGTCAGGAATGGCTTGCCACCCCAGAAGTACATGACGGTGCCGAGCACCGGCGATACCCACGGGATCCATCCGGTGGTGGGCAGCTCATAGCCGATGACCATCGCGAACATGTCGTTGAACGCGACAACCGGTACCGAGAGCGCCAGCATGATCCAGAACAGCCTGCGAAACTGCCCCACGTGATCGCCATGGCCACCGTGGTGGTCGCCATCGCCCGAATGGTCCGCATGTCCTGAGTGTTCGTCGTGCTGATGGCCGTGATGCTCATGTGCGCCAACGTGCTCAGCGTGATCCGGATGCAAACTCATACCGCCAAATTATACCCCCAGGGGGTATAGGTCAACCGTGTATGCCGGCAGGCCTGTGACTACCGTCCCCAGTACCGAGGGCCAAAGATCGGCGGGCACCGTCTACTTAGATGTGCCCGGCCCCGACCCGATGGCAGCGGTTTACGCCGCGGCCGGATCCGCCCCGGCGATGATGAAGGACTGCCCATGCTGCCAGGACATGCCCGCACCCACGTCAGACGACGGCCACGGCTGACCAACTGCGCAGCATGGAAAACAGTTGTCGCGTACAAGGACTATCTAGCACTGGACCGTGACGTACATGACGTGTGAAGCCAGCGAGCGAGTGGGCGGTCCTTTGCGCTGCGGTACCTGGTTGTAGATGTGCCGACCAACGCGTACCGAGGTGGCGATGCACTGCGACAGCGGTTTGGTGGGGCCGTTGCGGTTGATGATGACCTGATCCCCGCGGCGCTTCAGCGCAGTGATCACGGCCTGGGCGTTATCGGGTACCTGCGGTCCTGGTCGCGCCGGGTCGACGGAGGCGGGGACAGATGCGGAGGCGGGGGCGGCCAATGCGAGGGCCAGCCCCGCCGCCGTCGCGAGGCCGCCGACGCGACGACTGAACGCGGCGCGAGGCACTGTCAACGATGATGTGGCCAAGGCGATGATGCGCACCATGACACCACCCTACGCCGACACCCCATACCCGTAACGGGTATAGAATGGTGGCCCTCAAAGAAGGTAGCTAGCCGCCAGCCACCTCGCCGCGCGTGGCGCGCTGCAGCGCCGCCACCTCGGCGTCGATACGCGGCAGGATCTCGGGGATCATGCCCCGCACGGGGAGCTCGCCGAGCGGTGTCGACAGCACCGGCTTGATCCAGTGGGTGACCCCTACCCAGCCGGGACAGTTGATGCGTCGACGGCGGCGCTCGATGCCCTTGACGAACGCCTTGCCGCACGCTTCGACCGAGGTCACGGTGCCCAGTGGCGGTGGCAGCCGGGTCAACATCTCCGAGAACGCCGACAGGTTGGCCTTCTGGTCGTTCACCATCGAGGTATCGATCCACGACATATGCGCCGAACCGACATCGACGCCGCGGTGCGCCACCTCCAGACGCAGGGCGTTCGCGAAATGTTCGACGGCCGCCTTGGAAGCGTTGTAGGCCGTGACACCGGGAGCCGCGGCGTACGCGGCAAGGGAGGACACGATGAGCACGTACCCCTGCCGTTCGATCACCGAGGGCAGGGCCGCGCGCACCGTGTGAAATACCCCGAGCACGTTGACATCGATCAGCTTCTTGAAGGCGGCCGGGTCGATCTGCAGCACCGAGCCGAACGCCAGCAGGCCGGCATTCGCGAGCACCACGTCGATCCCGCCAAACCGCTCCACTGCTTGTGCGACGGCATTCTCCATGGCCGCCAGATCGCAGACATCGGCAACCGCCACCAGCACGTGATCAGGGCCCAGCTCGTCGGCGATCGCGGTGAGTTTGACCTCGTCCAGGTCGGTGAGCACGAGATTGGCGCCCTTGGCGCGCAGCCTGTGCGCGAGTTCCACACCGATTCCACCGGCACCACCGGTGATCAGGACGGTCTTACCTGCCATCGTTCCCATGGCCCGACGCTACAGCCGCACTCCCAGCAGGGCGTCCACCGCGTTGCGCACCTGGGCGCCCGCCTCGACGTCATGACCGCCGTAGGCCAGCGCATCGGTTACCCAGTTATCCAGGGCGGCAAGCGCTTTCGGCGTATCAAGATCGTCGGCGAGATAGCGCCGCACCCGTGACACCACATCACGCGCGCTCGGCGCGGTGGGCAGCTCCGCCGCATGCCGCCAGCGGGCCAAGCGGCCCTGCGCATCGGAGAGCACCGCATCGCTCCAGGACCGATCCGCGCGGTAATGGCCGGTCAGCAGCCCGAGCCTGATCGCCGCCGGATCCACACCGTCAGCGGTCAATCCGGACACCTTCACCAGGTTCCCCCGGCTCTTGGACATCTTGTGCCCGTCCCACCCGATCATTCCGGCATGCACATAGTGCCGAGCGAAACGGCGTTGCGAGGTCACAGCCTCCGCGTGCGCGGCACTGTATTCGTGGTGCGGGAAGATCAGGTCGCTGCCGCCGCCTTGGATGTCGATGCCCGCACCCAGCTCCCGGAGCACAATCGCCGAACATTCCACATGCCATCCGGGGCGTCCGGCACCAAATGAGGCGTCCCAGCTCGGCTCTCCCGTCCGGGCCGCACGCCACAGCAGTGCATCGAGCTCGTTGGCCTTACCGGGCCGATCAGGATCGCCACCACGTTCGGCGAAGAGCCGCGACATTGTCTCGATGTCGTATCCCGACTCGTAGCCGAACTGTTCGGTGGCGTCGACCCGGAAGTACACGTCCGGATACTCCGGGTCATCCACCACGTACGCGGCACCCGAAGCCAGCATCTTCTCGACCAACTCGATGATGCAGGCGATCGACTCGGTGGCCCGCACATACTCACGCGGCGCCAACACGCGCAAGGCCGTCATATCGCCCCGGAACAGCTCGGTCTCACGATCCCCGAGCTCACGCCAATCAAGGCCGTCACGATCGGCACGCTCGAAGAGCGGGTCGTCGATATCGGTGACATTCTGCACGTAATGCACGTCCAGACCCGCATCCAGCCACTGCCGATAGATCAGGTCGAAGGTGAGATACGTTGCGGCATGGCCGAGGTGGGTCGCGTCATACGGAGTGATGCCACACACGTACATGGTGGCGGTGGGCCCGGTGGCTACAGGCCGCACCTGACGGTCGGCCGTGTCGTAGAGCCTCAGCTCCGGCCCACGCCCGTCGAGTTCAGGAACCGGCGCCGACGCCCAGGACTGCATGCCACCACTGTATTGGGCCGCCCGGGGACGGTGATGCATGAGGTCCGGTACCGGCGAGACCGCGGGAAAACCGGCCGGTGTCGGCGCTCCACCGCTTCCCGCGTGCGTCCAGCGCTTGACCGCAAGTATATCGACTGGTCTACTTCCGGTATACCGATCGGTATTCCTAGTCGCCGGTCGCCATGAGCGCCACATCATCACGAGCACCGGAGGAACCTCAATGCAGAGGGCAGCAGAAAAGTGGGACGCGATCGTCATCGGATCTGGCCTCGGCGGCATCTCCGCGGCCGCCCACCTCGCCGCTGTTGGCCAAAAGGTGCTGGTCCTGGAGCAGTACGACGTCATCGGCGGCTCGTCTCACGTGTTCCGGCGCAAACGTGATTGGGAATGGGATGTCGGGGTGCATCACATGGGCGACTGCGGCCCGGGCGGCATCCTGCCCGCCTTGTTCAAGAGCTTGGGCGGCGAAGGGCGCGTGGAATTTGCCGAACTAGACCGCAAGGGTGTCGAGACGTACACGCTGCCTGGGCACACATTCACGACTCCGCGCGGATGGGACAACTACCTCGCCCGGCTGATCGATACGTTTCCCGACGAGGAGAGAAAGATCCGGCGGTTCGTCAAGCTTGTTCGCCGCGCCGGCCGCGGGCTGGACCGGGACCGGGGTCTGTCCAGCCTTAGCCGTACCGCTGCGGGAGTTTTGCGCTCGGGTATCGCCGCCCCGCTGCTGGGCCTGCCCATGTCGAGAGTCTTCCGGCTCTTCGGATTTTCCCCAGCCCTGCAGATCGTCCTGTCCCCGCCGTTTGGCAGCGTCGACGCGCCACCCAGCCGACTCCCCTTCGCCATCTACGCGGTGTTCCAGTGCATGTTCATTGAGGGCGGCACCTGGTACCCGAACGGTGGTGGCCAGGTACTTTCCGCGCACCTCGCCGATGTCGTCCGTTCATCGGGCGGCATGGTGCTCACGAGCGCGTCGGTCTCCCGGATCACCATCGAGTCGGGCGCGGTCACCGGCGTAACTCTCGACGACGGTCAGCAATTCTCCGCAGCCGTTGTGGTCTCCAACGCCGACATCAAGAAGACGTACCGCGATCTTGTCGGGCACGAGCACCTGAACCGGCGCACCCTGCGGCGCGTCGAGAAGTACCGGATGGCCCTGCCGTTCTTCAACGTGTACATCGGCTCTAGCCTCAATCTCGCCGAGACAACCCCGCCACGCGACGCGTTCGTTTTCCCGACACTTGTCGATTTCGATGAACTGGAGCGGCGAATCAGCGCCCCCGGGCTGACACCGCAGGAATGGCTGAACCTGATCCGCGATTTCGCCCCGGTGTACATCCACTGCTCGAACTTGAAGGATCCCAACGGGACCCGCTATGCGCCATCCGGACACTCGTCGGTGGAGATCATGCTGCCCCTGCCCTACAACCCGCGGCTGTGGCATATCGAGCCCGGATCGGAGTCCTCATATCGGCGTGTGCCCGAATACCAGCAGATGAAGGAAGACCTCACCGACATCCTCATCGAACGCGCTGCCACGGTGTTCCCCGGTTTCGAGGACTCGATCGTCTACCGCGAGGCCAGCACGCCGCTGACCCAGGAACGCTATACCCGGTCCTCGGAGGGCTCTGCCTACGGAATCGAGTTCAACACAAGGCAATTCGGCCCGCTACGACCGGGTGTTCGCACCGAGATTAGAGGATTGTTCCTCGTGGGCTCGAGCACCTCGTGGGGTCCCGGTACCGAGGCAGCGCTACTCAGCGGACGCTGGGCGGCCAGTGCGATCACTGGGCGAGACCTGCAGCGCGAAGTGAGCGGCGGAGCGCAATTCGTGAGCCCCACGGACCTGACACCGGTCGAAACCGGTTGGGATGCACTGGAGTTCAGTAAGGAAATCGCGGTGCGAAATCGCCCACTGGGCGTCGGCGCAGCGGAGTGAATCGATGACCCACTCGATAGCCCACACCAACGGGCCCAAAACCCCTCAGCGCAAACGCACTCGCACACTCGAGCGGGTGATGCTCGCGCTGACCGTTATCAGCTTCCTGGCGCTCAACGGCTCTGCCATCGGATTCTGCATAGCGCATGGCGTCGACCTGAAGCTCTTCCTCACATCATGGTTCGCCAATTGGCCCGCCTCGCACCTATTCGGCGATATCGGCTTGGTGCTGGTGGCGTTCTGGATCTGGGCGATTGCCGACCATCGGCGCACCCGGACCCCTTATTGGTGGCTCTTGTTCCCGGTTTCGCTTCTCGTGGGAATCGGCTGCGGGATCCCCCTCTACCTATGGCTACGCGAGCGCCGGCTCCGCCTCGACGAAGGCGCGGCACAGAGCAGTTAGAGGCGCCCGGCCACCGCATCGAGCAGCAGCGGTGCCAGGTCCTGCCGGCACATGAGCAAGTCTGGCAGGTACGGGTGCGGCTCGTTGTACTTCAGCGGGGAGCCGTCGAGCCGCGAGGCATGAAGCCCCGCCGCCAGCACCACCCCGGCAGGAGCCGCAGAGTCCCACTCCCACTGGCCGCCGCCGTGCAGATAGGCGTCGGCCTCACCGCGGACGACGGCCATGGCCTTGGCGCCGGCCGAACCCATGGGGATCAGTTCCATGTTCATCCGCTCGGCCATCTCGGTGAGCAGTTTGGGTGCCCGGCTGGCGCTGACCACAACCCGAATCGGGTCCGAATCCCCGCGCGGCGCCGGGGTCACCCGCGTCTCGTCGGTGCGAAACACGGTGCCCAAGGCGGGCAGCGCGACGGCCGCATCGGTGATGGAGCCGCCGTTACCGTCCGCCTGCCACAGCGCGACATGCACCGCCCAGTCGTCGCGGCCCTGTATCCCGAACTCCCGGGTGCCGTCGAGCGGGTCGATGATCCACACCCGCTCGGCGGCGAGCCGGACCTTGTCGTCTACCGCCTCTTCGGACAGCACAGCATCCGCGGGGCGTTCCGCGGCGAGCCTGTCCAGCAGCAGCGTGTTGGCGCGCTTGTCACCGGCCGCGCCGAGCCCCTTGGGATCGTCGAACCCGAGCTCAGCTCGCACCTGCAACAACAGTTGTCCGGCATCGTGGGCGAGTTCGGCGGCGAGCGCGGCATCGGTGGTAGTCACCGACTCAGTATTACCCGACCCGGATTTGTCATACCCCGTCGGCATACTCACGCGCATGACCGGCATGCAGTACGGAATTGTCCTGACGACCGGAGACGCGGCCGATGTCGCCGAGCTGGCCGCGCTCGCCGAGGAAGCGGGTTGGGACGCGGTTTTCGGATGGGAGCCGGTCTGGGGTGTCGACGCGTGGGTGGCGCTTACGGCGGCAGCGATGCGCACCACCCGGGTAAAGCTCGGGACGATGCTCACTCCGCTCCCACGCCGCAAGCCGTGGGATCTGGCGTCCACCACCGCGACGCTGGACCGGTTGTCCGGGGGCCGTGTCATCCTTTCGGTGGGAATGGGTGCGCTGCATGACAATTGGCTGGCATTCGAACGCGACCAAGGCAAGAAGACCCGGGCCGAACTGCTCGACGAGGGTCTCGACGTCATGTTCGGGTTATGGGGAGGCCAGCCCTTCGGCTACCAGGGCAAGCACTACCAGGTGACGCCGACGACGCATATGGCGCCCGATCCGCCGGTGCAGGAGCCGCGCATCACCACCTGGTGTGTGGGGTTACTCGGCTCGCGCATGTCCATGTCACGCGCGGCCCGCTGCGATGGGCTGCTGCCGAATATCACCACCGCCGACGGACAGTTCGACATGAATCCGCCGTTGCAACTCTGGCTCGATGCCGCACGCGAAATACGCACCGTACGAAGCGATTTAGGCCACACCGGCACCTACGACGTGGTGCATGAGGCGACCACCGACTGGAACGATCTGGATGCCACCCGCGAGAAGATCGCCACGCTGCACGACGGCGGCTACACCTGGTATCTGGACTCGGACTGGCACACCGAGCACGACGATCAGCTGACTGCGCTGCGCGCCCGCATCGAGAATGGGCCGCCCCGCTGAAGGTCAGTGCTTGACGTCGGGACACATGGTTTGGGGGGCGTACTCGACCACTGCCTTCGACGCCCACTTTGGCGACCACGGGAGCAAGGTGGCGGCCGCAATCGCCTCGTCCTTCGTCCCGCCGTTACGCAGCACCCCGCAGGCCATGTTCCCGGCGTGCACGTACATCGCGGCGCTGCCCGCGTTATAGGGGTTCGCCCCAGGGATGTTGTCGTTGATGAGCTGCAGGAACTCGGCCTCGCCATCAGCATGCGCCGGTGCGGCAAGGCCGATCCCCACAGCGACCGAAGCAGCGAGTAAACCGGCAGTCGAATACCGGCGGAAATTTGTGATCATGATGCCCCCTCGTGATTGAGGAGCTCATCGTATGGCGCGATACCCGCTGGCGGGAGACGTTTTCCGAATTATCGACCAATCCCAGATTTCAAGATCACGGAGCGAACTCCCCGGTGCAGATCGCCATCGGCGGGTCGGGAAACGCGAAAGAATGGACCACGCCCGGCCTGCCCTTACATTGCGCCGCTTCCTTCGTCCCCGGAATCACGAACAACACCGCGAACGCCTTCGGGGACTGGCAAGAATCTGCGGCGACGAAGACGGTGCTTCCCATCACCACAGCCGTTTGATAGCAGGAGCCAATGCGCAGTTGCGGGGTAATGCAATACGAAAAATCACCGGCCGTAAATCCCGTATAGGTCTGCTTGCACTTGCCGCCGGGAACCACCTCGAACACGCGCCATGCGGCCTTGGGGTCCGTACACGCCAACGCCTTGTAGTCCGAGGGAGCTGCTAGCGCGATGCAGTCGCCGACCGCCGCGATCTGCCCCGGAGCCTTTGGCAGACCCGTCGGGGGTGGTACCGGTGCCTGGGGCGGCGCCATCGGTGTACGAGGCGGCTCCGCAGTCGGCGTCAGGTAGGTCGGTGCACCGGTCGGCAACTCAGGGGGCGCGTACGACACCGTGGCGCTCGGCGAGGCCGACGACTGCCGCGGATCGCTGTCCCTGTTGAGGATCAACACCAGTACCACCACGAGCACGACGACCACAGCCCCCGCTATCGAGGCGATCAGGATCCACGGTTTGGACTGTTTCTGTGGCGCATTGGGGTCCTGTCCCGGCAGGCCCGGATACATGGGGGGCACGGCATAGTCCTGCGGGACTCCGTCGTACAGGCGGCCGATCGAATCGTCCGGGTAGTCGGACGGCGCATACCCATACGGAGCCGGCGGCGGCCCGCCCTGCCATTGACCCTCGGGTGCACCCCACTGCCCCGCTCCGCCCTGCTGGTACGGGTCGTACGGTCCTGTCATATCAGCACCCCCTCTGCCCCGTTCCTTCCCGAAACGTCTCGCGTTGCCGACCAGGCTAGACGATCGGCAATCAAAACGCGGGCCACGGTATGGGCCTGTTCCGATCCGGCATCGGCATCACCGGTTCATCCAGCGTGATCGCAGCACGTTGACGTAAAGCCGTCACTTCATCCGTAGTGACATGGGCCGCCAGGGTGGCGCCCAAATCCCCCCGCAGCGCCTCCTCAAGACGGACCACGTCGGCAAGCAACTCGGGCTCGACGGGCTTGCCCGCCCACCCCCACAGAACGGTCCGCAGCTTGTCCTCGGCGTGCAGGGAGATGCCGTGATCGACCCCGTAGACACCGCCATCGGCACCCCGCAGGATATGACCGCCCTTGCGGTCTGCGTTGTTCACCAAGGTGTCGAAAACCGCCATGCGGCGCAGCAAGGTGTCATCGGCGTGGACCAGCACGATCTCGGCACCGTCGGCGTCCAATGCATGCAGGATCGGCAGGTAATCCGCCGGCACCGCGCCGGGCAGGCAGATATCGACCAGATCGAGGGCGCCCTCGGCGAGCTCCGGTTCGTGGATCCACCGCTGAACCATGCCAACACCCGCGGGACCGTCGCGAAATACCGTGTACGGCACCACATTCCAGCCCAACTCGGCCGAGATCAGGTACGCCGCCACCTCACGACCGGCCAATGTGCCGTCCGGGAAATCCCAGAGCGGCCGCTCTCCCCGCACCGGTTTGTAGACACAGTGCACGCCGCCCTCGACCTCGCAGAGAAACGTGGCGTTACTCGCCGACCGGATGCGGCCGATGACGGTGAGCTCGCCGTCACGGACCGCGGCGTGATCGTCAGGACTCGGCGTCATCTACAGCCCCGGGTACCGTTCCCCGGCGGTAGCCGTTGGTGCGTACGCACACATGTCCAGCCGGGTCGAGCGGCTCTTCGCACAGCGGGCATGGGGGCCGGCCTGCGGAAACCACCCTGGTGGAGCGTGTCGCGAACTGTCGCGCAGCCTCCAGGGATAGGAACACCCGCACGGCGTCCGGACCGTCCTCGGAATCGTCGAGCACCACCGAGGCATCGAACTCGTTCTCACTCACCGCCAGCAGCTCGACCACTACCGAGTTCGCCTCGGCATCCCAGCCCAGCCCCATGGTGCCGACCCGGAACTCCGCGTCGACGGGCATCACCAGCGGGCTGAGATCTTCGACCACATCGGGTTCGGGCGGGATCTCCGTTCCGAACCGGCGACGGACCTCCGTCAGCAGGGTTCCGATGCGCTCGGCCAGCACCGACACCTGTTGCTTCTCCAACGACACGCTGACGATGCGGCTCTCGTGGACGGCCTGCAGGTAGAACGTACGGTTCCCCGGCTCCCCCACTGTTCCGGCAACGAACCGGTCCGGGCTGCGGAATACGTGAATCGATCGCGGCATGATGTCTCCAAAAGTACCGGTCTAGTCGGTCGTACCGCCCACAGGAGCGTCAGAGGTATCCCCGGCGGACTTCTCCGGCGGTCGGACACTCAGTGCGCTCGACAGGTCTGGGCCCGTGTGGTTCATGTGCAGAACGAAGGGCCGCAGCTCGGTATAGCGCACCACGCTCATCGATGCAGGGTCGGCCACGATGCGCTGGAATGCATCCAGGTGCGTGCCGAGTGCATCGGCGAGCACCGACTTGATGACATCACCGTGAGTGCAGGCCACCCAGATGCAGTCGCCGCCATGCTCCTCGGACAGCCGCCGATCGTGCTCGCGTACCGCCGCCACCGCGCGCGCCTGCACTTCCGCGAGCCCCTCGCCACCCGGGAACCGTGCGGCGCTGGGCTGTTGCTGGACAACTTTCCACAGGGGTTCGGCGAGCAACTCGGCGATACCGCGGCCGGTCCACTCCCCGTAGTCCACCTCGGCGAGCCGATCCTCGACGACCGGCATCAGGTTCAGCTCCGTCGCCAACGGCGCCACGGTCTGCTCGCATCGCAGCAGCGGAGAGCTGACTATTGCTTGGACCGTCACCGCGCCGAGACGGTCGACCACACCGCGGGCCTGGACTCGCCCCTTCTCGTCGAGCTCAACACCCGGGCTGCGGCCGGCGAGAGTATGCGCGACATTTGAGGTGGAGCGGCCATGACGCAGCAGGATGACCGTCACGACGCACTCACCACCCCGGCTGCGAGCAAGCCCATCAGTGTCAGGCCCAGGACCACCCGATATCCGACGAACCAGTACATGCTGTGGTTACTGATAAAGCGCAACAGCCAGGCAACGGCGGCGTAGCCGATGACGAATGCGATCAGGGTCGCCACCAGCAGCTGTGGGCCCGTCGCGCTCATGCCCTCGGTCACCGGATGGAAGGCGTCGGGCAACGAGAACAGGCCGGAGGCCAGCACCGCGGGTATCGCCAGCAGAAATCCGAACCTGGCTGAGGCGGGCCGGTCGAGTCCGAGGAACAGCCCGGCGCTGATGGTGGCGCCCGACCGGGAGACTCCCGGGATGAGAGCCAAAGCCTGTGCGCTGCCGACGATCACGGCGTCTTTCATGGTGAGCTGTTCGGTGTGACGCACCTGACGCCCGTAGTACTCGGCGGCGGCGATGACCACTGCGAAGGCGATAAGCGAGGCCGATATGATCCATAAATTCCTTGCACCGGAACGGATTTCGTCCTTAAAGGCAAGCCCCAGAAATCCGATGGGCATGGTGCCGACAATGACGTACCAGCCCATCCAGTAGTCAAAGTTCCTGTGCGCCTTGACGAACAAGCCATCAAACCACGCGCGGAGAATGCGCCAGATGTCCTTGGCGAAATAGAGCAACACCGCCGCCTCGGTGCCCAACTGGGTGACCGCGGTGAATGACGCGCCGGCATCTTCGTTGAAGAACACCCGCGACACGATGGCCAGATGCCCTGACGACGAAATCGGCAGGAATTCGGTGAGCCCCTGGACCACCGCCAGCACGATCACTTGCAACCAGGACATTGCCGCTACCGCCGTATCCACGACAGCGACCGTACTGGACGCGGCGGCGGATCGCCCTAGCCGGCCAGCAGCCGGGCGAAGCGTCCAGTCGTCACAGGTTGCGCATCGGCGACCAGATCACGCACCGCGGCGATGATGCTGCGCTCATCGGTAACGTCGATATCGATGATCGGCCGGGTTCCCACGGCCACGACATCGCTCTCGTCGGGTACCACTTCGGTTCGGAAGGCTCGATAGATCTCGACCCGCAGCAACGAATCCTCGATGCGGAAAGCGAAGCTACGACCATCGCCCACCTCACCAAATCCATTCGCGTGCACGCCCGTCACAAGAACCTCGACGGTGAAGACAGCATTGTCGGCAAGCGTCATGTTCCCCACGATAGCCCCCAGCTACCGACTGCTAGCACCAAACGCGCCGAGAAAGTCATGTGCTGCGCGGCAACCCCAGGTCAATTGCGATGATGGATGGGATGAATCGTCTTCCGGGCCGCGGCGTGCGCGGTATGAGGGGCTCTGTCGCCGCGCTAGCAGCCGTCATCGCGGTGGCCTCGGGTGCCATTTCGGGCTGCACGTCCGAGGACAATCCCGCTGATCCGCCCGTTATTACCCCGGCCTCCGCGGCGCAGGCACCTCCATTGACCACCGCCCCTGCCGGAACGGTGCACCGATTTGCGGGCGCTGCCGACGGTGTGCTGTGGGACAAGTCGGCCAATGCAGTGTCGATTCTGTCCGATAACGGTCGGACAGTGACGTTGTTCACGCCGCAGAATCTCGACGTGCCACGTCACATCATCCGGCTCGCGTCGCCGGCCACCGCGGCGGTCGGTGACGGCAACGGCACGCTGTACCTGTCCACCAAGGGGGGCTATTTCCGACTCGATATCGCCTCGGGGCGCGCGGACAAGGTCAACATCCAAGGCCACGAGCACATCGAGTTTTCGGCGGTGACTCGTCGCCCGGACGGTCGAATCGTGTTGGGAAACACCGACGGCACGGTTTTCACCCTGGATGCCGAGAATGCCGTCACGGCAGACGCCAAGGGTTTCGCACGCATCGATTCCCTTGCTTATCAAGGCAACACGATCGCCGTTCTGGATCGCGCACAGAGCTCGGTGACCACACTGTCCGATTCGGGCGATCGCACCGTTCATGCACTTCGAGCAGGCGACGGCGCCACGACGATGCTCGCCGACGACAAGGGCCGCCTCCTGGTCGCCGACACACGCGGCGGCGCCCTGCTTGTGTTCGGGGTGACCGACTCGCTCATCCTGCGGCAGCGCTACCCCGTGCCCGGCTCCCCATACGGACTGGCGTATTCGACCAAGCTCACCTGGGTGTCACAGACGGCGACGAACACAGTTATTGGCTACGATCTTTCCACCGGCATCCCCGAGGAAAGGGCGCGATTCTCGACTGTGCGGCAACCTAATTCACTGGTCAGCGACGGATCCACGTTGTTTGTGGCATCTGCTGCAGGTGACGGAGTACAGGCGATCGACATCAGGAGCGCCGGATGAGGCGGGCCGCACGCAGTGGCTTTCCTCCGGGTTGGGAAACTGATTCCGATGACGAGTACGACTACTACCCGCTGCGATTGCCGCCGGAAATCACCAGGATCACCGCCTCGCTCCGGCTCTCGATTCAGGCCGAGTTCGGCGGATGGGAATTGACCCGCGTGCGGCTCTACACCGACGGGAGTCGACGAGTTCTATTGCGCCGCAAGAAATCACGTGGCAGCCTAACGGGCGGACCAATGTCGGTCCCGGTGATGTGATGCTGCATACGATCCTGCTGCGGCTGCTTTTCCTGGTGCCAGCCGAACGTGTGCACACCCTGGTGTTCGGAACCCTGCGTGCCGCGGCCGCTTTCGCGCCGACCCGGTGGCTGATGAACCGTCTACTTACCCCTACCGATCCCATCCTGGCCACCGAAGTGTTCGGGCGGCGCTTCCCGGCACCATTGGGGTTGGCCGCCGGATTCGATAAAAACGGCGAGGGCCTCAAGCTGTGGGGCCCGTTGGGGTTCGGTTATGCCGAGGTGGGCACGGTAACCGCCATCGCGCAGCCCGGCAACCCAAAACCACGGCTGTTCCGACTCAAGGCCGACCGGGGGCTGCTCAACCGAATGGGCTTCAACAACCACGGCGCGGCAGCGCTGGCACCCCGGCTGGCAACCCGAAACGCTACCGTGCCGATCGGAGCCAATATCGGGAAGTCGAAGATCGTGGAGGCCGCATTCGCGGCCTCGGACTACCGCGTGAGCGCGAGGCTGGTCGGGCCCGCCGCCGACTTCCTTGTGGTCAACGTGAGCTCCCCCAACACTCCTGGGCTACGCGATCTTCAAGCCATCGGCGAACTACGCAAGATCCTCTCCGCGGTACTCGAGGAGACCACCACGCCGGTGCTGGTGAAGATCGCACCGGACCTCTCCGATGGCGATATCGACGAGATCGCCGATTTGGCAGCAGAACTGGGCCTCGCCGGAATCGTCGCCACCAACACCACCATCAGCCGTGCCGGATTGAAGACGCCGGATGTGGAAAGCCTTGGCCCCGGAGGTATCTCCGGGCCACCCGTGGCCGCGCGATCACTGGAGGTATTACGCAGGCTGCACCGCAGGGTAGGAGACCGTCTGGTGCTCGTCAGTGTCGGTGGTATCGAGGATGCCGACGAAGCCTGGGCGCGGATTACCGCCGGAGCCTCACTGCTACAGGGTTACACCGGTTTCATCTACCGGGGCGGGTTCTACGCCAAGCGGATTCACGACGGTATCGCCCAACGTCTCCGCGAGGGCGGATTCAGCAGCCTGGAGGAAGCCGTCGGATCCAGTTCCTAAGCGCGAGCAGACGCTTAGTGCACACGAATCGCGGGTCAGCCGTGCACTAAGCGTCTGCTCGCTGGAAAGACTGCTACTTCTGTTCGTAGGTGGCGTGGATGACGGCACGGGCGATCGCGTATCCGAACAGGTTGAAGCCCAAGTAGGCCGGGGTCGCGTTCTCCGGCAACTCCAGCTTCGGCACGCTGACCGCGTGCACGGCGATGTAATACCGGTGCGCACCGTGCCCGGCAGGCGGGGCCGCCCCGATGTACCGCTTGAGACTCGCGTCATTTGCCAAGGTGATTGTGTCACCGGGCAATCCGCTTCCATCGCCCACACCGGCGGGCAGCTGCGTCGTCGTCGCGGGCAGATTCGCCACCGCCCAGTGCCAGAAACCCGACGCGGTCGGAGCGTCCGGGTCGTAAACCGTGACGGCAAAGCTCTGGGTTTCCTCCGGGAATCCGGACCAGCTGAGCTCGGGTGAGACGTCCTGTCCCCCAGCGCCCATGATCCCGCTCACCTGGTCGAGGCCGAGCGGCTGACCATCGGTGACGCTGGTGGATGTCAGGGTGAAGGTCGGCAGCTGCGGCAGGGCGTCGTACGGGGAAGTCATGAGCGTCCTTTCGATCGTTTCAGTGTTTGAGTATCAGTGGTTGAGCAGGAAGTGCTGAAGAACCTTGGTACCGAATGTCAACGCGTCCACGGGCACTCGCTCGTCGACGCCGTGGAACAGCGAAGCGAAATCGAGCTCCGGAGGCAGCTTCAGGGGCGCGAAACCGAAGCAGCGAATACCCAACCGGGCGAAAGCCTTTGCATCCGTACCGCCCGACAGCATGTATGGCACCGTGCGGGCCTCGGGATCGAATTCGAGCACCGCGGAGTTCATCGCGTCGACCAGGTCCCCGTCGAAGGTGGTCTCGTAAGCGGGAAGCAGCTGCACCCATTCGCGCTCGACATCGGGGCCGATGATCTCGTCGACCTCCCGCTCGAATGCCTCCAAGCGGCCGGGCAGTACCCGGCAGTCAATCACGGCCTCGGCGGTCGCCGGGATCACGTTGGCCTTGTATCCGGCCTTGAGCATGGTGGGATTGGCGGTATCGCGCAGGGTGGCGCCGACGATCTTGCCGATCGACCCCAGCTTGGCGACCGTACCCTCCAAATCCGGTGAGTCCGCGTCGAAGTCATAGCCCGTCTCCTCGGCCACCGCGGCGAGGAATTGAGTGACCGCTTCGGTAAGCACTATGGGGAACCGATGTCGGCCGAGTTTGGCGACAGCTTCGGCGACGGCCGTGACCGCATTGTCCTCGTGCACCATCGAGCCGTGACCGGCCCGCGCCTTGGCGGTCAGCTTCATCCAGGCGATGCCCTTCTCCGCCGTCTCCAGCAGATACAGGCGCCGTTCTCCGCCCTCCTTGCGGGGCACGGTGAGCGAGAAACCGCCCACCTCGCCAATGGCCTCGGTGACACCCTCGAACAGGTCGGGACGGTTGTCAACGAGCCATTGCGAGCCCCACTTGCCGCCGTTCTCCTCATCCGAGACGAACGCCCAGACGAGATCGCGTGGCGGGACCGTCCCTGATCGTTTGAGGTACCGGGCGATGGCGACCATCATGCCGACCATGTCCTTCATGTCGACAGCGCCGCGTCCCCACACGTAACCGTCGGTTACCGCCCCTGAGAAGGGGTGCACGCTCCAGTCGCCGGCCTCGGCCGGAACCACATCCAGATGGCCGTGGATAAGCAGGGCGCCCCGATCCGGACTCGCCCCCGGCAGCCGTGCGAACAGATTTCCGCGCCCCGGAGCGCCCGCCTCAACGTACTCACAGGTGTATCCGACCTCTTCCAGCTGCTGCTGGATCCACCGGGCACATTCGGCCTCGCCCTTGGTGGTTTCCAGCTCTCCGGTGTTAGAGGTATCGAAGCGGATCAGCGTGCTGACCAGATCGACTACCTCATCCTCGGGCACCGGGTTATCAGAAGTCACAACTACCTTTCCTACCATCGTCGGACACTGCGTACTGTCCGCCGGGTTCCTGGTGCGCCAACGCGCCGGGAACCGGTTTGGGCTCGGTCCAGTGTTTCCGCTAGCCTATGACGGCAGCCAACGGGCCTGGTGGTCCGATCGCAGCACGATTGTCCGAGTGGCGGAATGGCAGACGCGCTAGCTTGAGGTGCTAGTGCCCTATTAACGGGCGTGGGGGTTCAAGTCCCCCCTCGGACACACAATCGGCGAGACGTATCAGTCGCCTATCGCCTGGCCTCATGCGCCGATACTATCCACGGGCGATGGCTGCTGATTCGCTTGTAAAGCTTGAGAAACACTGTCCAGCCAGTGAATAGACTTGCCCGGTTCCTGGCATGTTTGCGTCAGGATGAGGCTGTCCCGGTCAACCAGCAGCGTTGGTGCGCAGCGGCGGGCATCTTCCCTCGGCATCTGCGGTCAGCTCGTAATGCCACTTCTCATTGGCGAAGACCTGACACAGGCCGAATTGTGTACTGTGCGCTTGCATCCAGCCGTAGGCGGACGCGGGGCCTATATCGACGGCTTTACCCTGCACATGATGCGATTCATCAGGAGTGGCTACCCACTGCCGGGCCGCCGCCAGGCTCCCATAAGTCTGTACCGCATCGTCGAGTAACTGCTGCTGGAAAGCCCTCGACCTCCAGCCCGACGTGATCACAAGTGGCACTTCGTCGGCCGAGGCGCTGGTCGCAGCGTCCTGGACCGCACGCAGTAGCGGCGGGTCCAGCCTGATGACCGCTAAGGAGGAAGTGTCGAACGGGCTGACCGGAGCGGATAACGCGCCTCCGTCCGGCTCCTCGCCGAGCGTGGTGGAAGGAGGGGGTGGCGGGACTGTCGTCTGGGCCGTCACCAGGACAATGGTGGCCACCGCGGCCGGGTGGCTGCTCACGGCCGGGTCCGTGGCGTGACATCCCGACAGGGTAAGTGTCGCAGCGACGGCCACGCTCACGACTGCGCTACGCGACATCTGGCAAGGGACCCGTTACGACCGGTGCGGCTCGTCCTCGTCCTCGTCGTCGACATCGAACTGCTCGTAGGTCTCTTCGGCAGACGGATGGATATGGGCCGCGGTGGCGGCCTCCTTGAGGCTGACTGCGGCGGCCGGGCCCGCGTTCTCGCTTACCGCCGGAATTACCGATGTCTTGGTCGAATCTGATTCTGCCACAATGGTTTCCGAATCAGCATCGGCATGATCGGCTGAAGCGGCGGCGAGCTCGTCGGGACCCTGCGCCTCGGTCTCGTCGTCATGACCCTCGGAGTCTACGGAGCCTTCTTCGGACTCCTCATCGGCCTCCAGAGCGCCGGCATGCCGATCTCGGATGGCGTCGATGATCATGAGCACTACGCCAACGGCGGCCGCGGCGATACACACGAAGGCCAGTACCTCGTTACTGGTGACCACGGCTGTCACCAGGGCCGCCAAACCGACAGCGGCCAACACCAATGCGACGATCAGCATCGCGAATCACTCCTCATACGTGTCGCGAGCACAGACCGATCTAAATCAGTAGTTGTTCCCACGGTTGAACTGGCCGAATCCGGCTTCCTTTGACGCGTTTTCGTTCGAAGCACCCGCATCGACGGGAGCTGCCGAACCCCGCTGGCCGAGCTCCTCGAGCTGCGACTCCAGGTAGGTCTTGAGCCGGGTGCGGTACTCGCGCTCGAATGTACGCAACTGCTCCAGACGCCCCTCCAGCACCGTGCGCTGCTGGTTGATGGTGCCCATGATCTCCGAGTGCTTGCGCTCGGCATCGGATTGCAGGGCATCGGCCTTCTCCTGCGCCTGGCGCAGCTGGGTCTCGGAACGGGTCTGGGCATCCGAGAGTAGCGCCTCGGCCTTGGACCGTGCCTCGGTGACCGTCTTGTCGGCGGAGGCCCGAGCCTGGCTGACAATCTGGTCCGCATTTGCGCGAGCATCGGAGAGCAGCTTTTCCGACTCGGACTTGGCATTCCCCGTCAGACGGTCCGCGGTGTCCTGTGCCAGACCCAGAATCTTGGCCGCGCGCACATGATGTTCCTCGGTGGACGGCGCGACGGGAGCCGCTGCCACCACAGGTGCCGGTACGGGCTCGGGCTTAGCGGGCTCGGGCTTCTTCTCGGGCTTGGGGGCCTCGTAGACAGGGGCGGCGCCGCCACCCTTGCGGGCCTCGGCCAGCTCCTGGTCCAGTTCCTGAACCCGCTGGCTCAGATCCGAGTTCTCCTCGATCAGGCGGGCCAGCTCGTTCTCCACCAGGTCGAGGAACGCGTCAACCTCGTCCTCGTTGTATCCGCGCTTACCGATGGGTGGCTTACTGAACGCGACGTTATGTACATCAGCTGGTGTAAGCGGCATTGCCTGCCCCTATCAAGTCTCGACGTCTGGAATCGTATTGCAGTGTAAAACGAACATGCCGTCCCACTGTAACTGGCGTCCATCCTGTCACATCCGACCCGCCGGTCGCAGCAGAGCTTGTTAAGTATCCCTCTGACGTGCATAAAAATACTCTGAGGCTTTGGTTATGACGCGCTTTCGTATCCAGATCGATGTGAGTTGAATACCGAAATTCGGGGATGCTCCGGGCTTAGCCAGCCGCCATCAGGAACGCCACCCGCATGCCAAAAAATCCGACCAAAAGCAGCAAAGTAATGGACAAGTCGAATCGCACCGCACCAAGCGAGAGCGGTGGAATGAGGCGGCGCAATAACCGCACGGGCGGGTCCGTGATGGTGAAGATGAGCTCCAAAATCACCACCGTGGCGCCTCGCGGATGCCAATCACGGCTAATGGACTGAATGGTCTCGATCACTACGCGCGCAAACAGCAGCAAACAGAAGAACAAAAGCGCATAGCCAATGATCTCAAAGAAGAGTGCCAACGGATCCCTCACCGGCTAGGCGTGAACTCTCACGCACGGGCTACTGACAACAGCAGCCTCAGTCTACCGGCGACCCTCACCGGACCGACTGTCCCGCAGAGAATCCCCTGGACCGCGCCGCGCGACGCTGCCATCCGCAACTAGTGGTTGCATATCGTCCGGATGCGCGCTAGCCTCATACGCAACCGATTATTGCGAATGGGGAGAGACATGTCATACGAACGAATCGAGCGGCAGCTCCACATCGAGGCCTCACCAGAGGTCGTCTTCGCCGTCATCAGCCACCCGGAACATATGAAGCAGTGGTGGCCGGATGAGGCCGAGTTCGCTCCGGCCCCCGGGGAGCGGGGCGAGATCTCCTTCATCGGCGACGAACCCGGTGAGGTTCACGTCTTCGGGCTCACGCTCGTCGACGTGGACCCGCCGCGACGGTTCTCATTCCGTTGGTGTTATCCGGAGGCACATGTGGCGAATCCTGAAAATTCGCTACTGGTGACATTTGATCTCACGCCGTCCGGCTCGGGCACCCTGCTGCGGATGACCGAGATCGGCTTCCGGGACCAGGGTCGAACCGAGGCTGAGGTCGCCGAACAGTACGAGTCGCACGTGGAGGGCTGGGCGCGGCACCTGCCCCGTATCGCGCCGTGCGTGGGCGAGCTTGCGAGCCGTCCATGACGGCCGATGAGTCCCCCACAAGTGGGCGGTACCCCCAGCTTGCGCACAGAGGATCCAGCGCCGTCATCGACGACGAGCTATGGGCGGCCGTCGGCGACCCGACCCGGCGGCGGGTCTTCGACCTCATCCTCGCCGACGGAATCGCGACCGCCACCACATTGAGCGATCGGCTCCCGGTCACCCGTCAGGCTGTGACAAAACATCTCGCGGTCCTCGACAAGGCCGGCCTGGTCCACTCCACCCCCAACGGGCGGGAGAAGCGATATCGCGCCAATGCCGAGCAGGTGGCCCGCATCGCCGAACAGCTCACCGCTGTGGGGGCCGCCTGGGATCGACGGCTGACGCGGATCAAACGGATCGCCGAGAGCCTCGAAAACGCCGCAAGCACCGAGAAGAACCAGGGATAAGACATGAGGACACCCCCGATCGTGTCGATACAGGAATGGGAATCCGCGCACCAGCAGCTGCTCGTCGAGGAGAAGGCTTTCACCCGGGCCCGCGACGCGCTGGCCGCCAAGCGCCGGCGCATGCCCTGGACCGCGGTGGACACCTCGTACCGGTTCGAAGGACCCGAGGGCCCGGTGAGCCTGCTCGATCTGTTTCAGGGGCGCCGCCAGCTCATCGTGTACCGCGCGTTCATCGACCCCGGCACCGGCGACTGGCCCGAACACGGGTGCATCGGCTGCTCACTGATGGCCGACCACATCGGCAACCTGGCCCACCTGAATGCCCGCGACACCACCCTCGTCTATGCCTCCCGTGGGTCCCAGGCCGACCTGGAGGGTATCAAGGCCCGCATGGGATGGCAGATCCCTTGGTACACCATGGTTTCCGAGAGCACCTTCGACCGTGACTTCGGCGTCCACGACTGGCACGGCCACAACGCGTTCATCCGAGACGGCGACCGCGTATTCCGCACCTACTTCATCAACAACCGAGGGGACGAGGTGTTCAACAACACCTGGACCTTCCTCGATATGACGGCGCTGGGGCGCCAGGAGACCTGGGAGGACTCGCCGAAGGGCTATCCGCAGTCCCCCGCATATGAATGGTGGGACTGGCACGACCAATACGGCTCACATAAGCCCTCGCGGTGGTTCGGCGACCCGGACCCGGACGATCCGCACGATCCGAGGCCCGCCAAGGCCGAGGGGTGTTGCAGCGGCTAGCCCCACAAACGACGAATGGGAATTTGGCGCGGTGATCGAGATCCGCGCCAAATTCCCACTCGGCCAAGCTGTTTACTGGTAGAACCCGCTCTCGGCGATCCGGCGGCGCTCCTCGGCGCTGACGTCGATATCGGCCGGTGACAGCAGGAAGACCTTCGTGGCTACCTTGTCGAACGAACCGCGCAGCGCGAACGCGAGCCCGGCCGCGAAGTCCACAACCCGCTTCGCATCGGCGGTGTCCATGGACACCAGGTCCATGATGACCGGGGTGCCGTCGCGGAAACGCTCTCCGATGGTGCGGGCCTCGCTGTAGTCCTTGGGACGCAGCGTGGTGATCTTCGACAACGGGCTGCCCTCTTCGAAGATCGCAGCACGACGCGGATCCATCGCTAGTGCGCCACGCGTGGGGGCACTACCTCGCAGCGAGCCCAAACGCGGTGCCGAACGGTCGAATTCGCGTGACGCCGGATGACGAGATGCAAAGCGCTCTTCGTCGGCATAACCAGCCGGACGGTAGCCGGGCTCGTCGTAGCCGTACTCGGCATCGTCGGCGAACCGCTCGCCACGACGCGGGTACCGGCGATCCTCGACGGCCGTGCGGCGGGGCGCGGGAGCGTCGGCGTCGTCGTAGTACTCGTCGTCGTAGTCGTCCATCGGAGCCATGCCGAAGTAGGCCTTGACCTTGTGCAGCGTGCTCATCGCGTGACCTTCCGTGACTGGGCTAAATGGAGTTCAGTTGTTCGCTCGGTCTCTACAGCTGTGTTGCAAATGTGACTGGAGTGACGATCTACCGTGACGTTAGCGGTCGTGGCCCCATCAACGCCGTACCGACACGCACACAAGTGGACCCATATTTAATGGCGGTCTCCAGGTCGTTGGACATTCCCGCCGACAAGCGATTCGCCTGCGGATAGGACTGTTGGACGCGTTCGTGTTCTTGCTGGAGCCCACGAAACGCCTGGTCGGGATCGGCCTCGCGGGGCGGCAAAGCCATCAGCCCGGCCAGCTCCAGATGCTCGCTGGCGGCCACCTGGGCGCACAACTCGTCCACCCCGGCAAGGTCGGCGATATCCAACCCACCTCGAGCCGTGTCGCCGTCGAGACTGATCTGTAGATACACGTGCAGCGGCTCTCGTCGCTCCCCTGCCCCACGGGCCGTGTCCAACGCGGCTGCCAGCCGCGGGCTATCGACCGAGTGCACCGAATATGCCCAGTGAGCAACCGATTTCGCCTTGTTGCGTTGCAGGTTGCCCACCATGTGCCACTGGATGTCCGCGTGGCCGACCTCTAATACCTTGTCGGCCGCCTCCTGGTCCCTTGATTCCCCGAACGCGCGACAGCCCAATCGGTACAGCTCTTCGACATCGGTGGCCGGGAAAAACTTGGTGACGGGCAGCAGTTCGATCTCATCCGGGTCGCGACCGGCGGCGTCAGCGGCGACGTGAACCCGTTCCTTTACCGCCGCCAGGGCGGTACTCAATTCCTGGGAACGGGTCATCGGCTGAGCCAGATCACCGAGGCCAGCCGACCGGTTCGTGGCTCCCGGCGATAACTGAACAGATCGGGGTCCTCGACAGTGCACCGCGGGTCGATATCGATGGCTGTCACACCCAATCCGGAAAGTTGCCGGGCGATGCCGGCGCGCAGATCCAGGCCAGGGGTGCCGGTGGAGGTCGTAGTGCGGCTGCCCGGCAGGTCCTCCTCCACATCGGCTGCCATATCGGCGGGCACCTCGTAGTGACGACCGCTCACCGCCGGTCCGAGAAAGGCCGAAATGCGCCCCACCTCGGCGCCGGCCGCCACCATGGCCTCGATCGTTTTGGAGACTATGCCGAGCTTCGCCCCCACCCGCCCGGCGTGTGCCCCCGCGATCACACCCGCGGCCGCGTCGGCGAACAGCACCGGGACACAGTCTGCGGTCAGAACCGCCAGTGCGATACCGGGTTCGGTAGTCAGCAATGCGTCGGTCTCCGGGATAACCGTTCCTCCAGGGCCTTCGACCCGGTGCACGTGGCTGCCGTGGACCTGCTGCATCCAGATCAGGTGATCGTCGGGCAGGCCAAGCGCGCCCGCCAGCCGCGATCGGTTGGCCGCCACGGCATCCGGCGTATCGCCGACGTGATCGCCGAGATTGAAACTGTCAAACGGTGCACGCGAGACCCCGCCCTTGCGGGTAGTGGTGACGCGCCGAACTCGAAAACCCATACCTCAGAGGGTAGTTCGGTTCATCGCCGCATGAACGGTGGCACGTCGACATCGTCCTCTTCGCCGCCGAGCGTCACCGTGGCACCGTTGGTGTCTCTGGGCAGACTCTGGGCGTCGATGGTGTCGAAGATGCTGTTGGCGTTCGAGCGAGACCCGTTGACCGCACCGGCCTTACCGGGGGCCACCGCACCCGGGGCCGCCGTTCCGCTGATCGGAGTGCGGCTGGGCCCACCGGCATCGAACCCGGCGGCGATGACGGTGACCCGCACCTCGTCGCCGAGCGAGTCGTCGATGACGGTACCGAAGATGATGTTGGCTTCGGGGTGCGCGGATTCCTGCACCAGTGTCGCGGCCTCGTTGATTTCGAACAGGCCCAGGTCGCTGCCGCCGGCGATGGACATCAACACACCCTGGGCACCCTCCATGGATGCCTCTAGCAGCGGCGAATTGATCGCGGTCTCAGCAGCTTTGAGCGCCCTGCCGTCACCGCGCGCCGAGCCGATACCCATCAACGCGCTACCGGCGCCCTGCATAACACTCTTGACGTCGGCGAAGTCGACGTTGATCAGACCCGGAGTGGTGATGAGATCGGTGATGCCCTGGACACCGTTGAGCAGTACCTCGTCGGCGCTACGGAACGCGTCCATGAGCGATACCGCGGCATCGCCCATCTGCAGCAGCCGATCGTTGGGGATGACGATCAGGGTGTCGCAGCTCTCGCGCAGCGAGCCAATTCCGTTCTCGGCCTGACCACTGCGGCGTTTCCCCTCGAAGGAGAAGGGCCGGGTGACCACGCCAATGGTCAGCGCACCGAGCTTGCGCGCGATGCTGGCCACCACGGGTGCGCCACCGGTACCGGTGCCACCACCCTCACCGGCGGTGACGAAGACCATGTCGGCGCCCTTGAGGAGCTCCTCGATCTCGTCCTTGGCGTCCTCGGCGGCCTTGCGCCCCACATCGGGGTCCGCACCTGCGCCCAGGCCGCGGGTCGAGTCGCGGCCGACGTCGAGCTTGACGTCGGCGTCGCTCATCAACAGCGCTTGCGCGTCGGTGTTGATCGCGATGAACTCGACCCCCTTGAGGCCGTGTTCGATCATCCGGTTGACGGCGTTGACGCCGCCGCCACCGATGCCGACGACCTTGATCACCGCGAGGTAGTTGTGTGGAGGCGTCATGGTCGCCTTCCTCCCTGGTTGCTGCTGTGGTCTGCCAAGTGGGGCCTCGCAAACTCTCAACCTCTACCTCAGGCTTAGAGTTATGTCAGGTTGTCCCGCTGAAACAGAACGGTAGGGGGGGCGGGATACCGCACCCGGGAGGCGCGCCGAAGGATGCCGAGAATTTCCCGTGGCTATTTCCAGACGTCGCGAGCAGACGCTTAGTGCACAAGCGACCTGCGATCCGCGTGCACTACATGTCTGCTCGCGAGAGAAACGGGTGCCCTACTTGACCGTGGGCAGGTCGGGGCTGGACACGTCGTAGGTGCGACCGGGTTGCGTCAGCAGCGCCCCGAGCTTCTCCGCCTTCTCCGCGGTGCGATCGGTGGTCCCCCACACGATGGTGCGCCCATCATCGAGGGTCAGCGTGATCGACGACACGGACGGCGCCGCCACCTTTGCGACCTGCCGTGCCAGATCAGGCGCCAGTGAGGTGAGCACCTGCAGGGCCGCCTTGGTCGTCGGATCCTGCGGACCCGGGGCCACCACATCCAGCGCTGGGATTCCGGGCGGCGGCGGTTCGTTGGCGAAGTCCACACCATCGCGGTCGATGAGGTGCGTACCGTCTCCGCCCCCCCATGCCGCGACCGGAACCCGCTCGACGATCGTGACGCGCAGCGTGGACGGATACTCGCATTGCACTCGGGCGCTGGCCACCCGGCGGATACTCGCCACCCGATCAGCGGCCGCGGCAGTGTCAATCTGCAGCAGCCGGGTGCCCTGTGAAATATTCAGTGCACCAAGGACATCCTGTTGGGTGACGACACCGGTACCGGTCACCACGGTCTGACGCACCGACATCAGCGGCGTGAAATACAGAATCGCTCCGAGACCCACCGCAATCAGCGCAAGAAGCACCGCGAGCAGCACGGTCTGCAGACCCTGCACCTTCCCTCGGCCCGAGCCTTTGCCCTGGTCGACGTACTTGCCCTTGGCCGCAGCCTTCGCCTCCCGTCGCCCCTGCTCCAGGGCGATCGCACGCCGCTGCGCATCCCGGCGTTCCGCGCGCTCCCTCCTGGCCCGCATTCGCGGTCCTTCGTCGGAGTCATCCGCGGCAGCCGTGTCCTCGTCGCCCGACTCGGTACCGGTCTCCACCGCCTCGGCCGGTACCGGGTTCGACTCCACTGTGTCCTCGGCAGAACCCTCGGAAGTCTTGTCCGGCTCGCTCATTGACCATTCCTCGGCGGCGGCCAGTCAGCGGCACGCGCGCGCAATGCACGGACGATCTCCTTGCCCTGCAGCGTGACATCGCCCGCACCCATGGTGACCACCAGATCGCCCGGCGCGGCGGCCGAGGCGACCTGTTCGGCCACCGCCGACAAGTCGGGCAGGTAATGCACCGGAACTCCGGAGATCCGCTCGGCGATCAGCGCGCCGCTGACACCCGGCAGCGGCTGTTCCCGCGCCCCGTACACATCAAGCACAAACACCACGTCCGCGATGCTCAGCGCGTCGGCGAACTCCGTCGCGAAAGCAGCTGTGCGCGAGTATAAGTGCGGCTGGAAGACGACAACGGAGCGGCCATGCCCCTGCTGCGCGACGATCCCGGAAACCGCCTGCAACACCGTGCGCACCTCGGTGGGATGGTGCGCGTAGTCGTCGAACACCCGTACCGATTCCACCGATCCCACCAATTCGAATCGGCGACGCACACCCTCGAATCCGGCCAGCCCGTCCAGCACATCGTCGACGACGGCGCCGATCTCGGCCGCCGCCACCACCGCGGCCAGCGCGTTGAGCGCCATATGCCGGCCCGGGACCGACAACCGCATGGTGCGCGGGGTGCTCTCGCCCGCCAACTGGATCTGAGCGATGGCCCCGGTGTCCTGGAACTGCCAATCGCGGAGGCGACCGGCGACCGGGACATCCGCGACGTCAGCCTGCTCGCTGCTGCCGTAACCAAGCACCCGCACACCACGCTCATGGGCCCGGCGGGCCAACGCGGCGGCACCCGGATCATCCAGGCACACCACCAGGACACCCTCGGGCCCAAGAGTTTCGGTGAACTTGTCAAACACCGCGATGTAGGCCTCGACACTGCCGAAATGATCGAGGTGATCGGCTTCGATATTGGTGACCACGATCAGATCGGGCCGGTACTGCAGCAGGGAGCCGTCGCTTTCATCGGCCTCGGCGACGAAAACCTGCCCGCTGCCGTGGTGGGCGTTGGTACCGGCTTCGTTGAGCTCACCTCCGACCGCGAAGGACGGGTCGTATTCGCAATGCTGCAGCGCCACAATGAGCATGGATGTGGTGCTGGTCTTGCCATGCGTTCCGGTCACCATGAGAGTTCGGTACCCGGTCATCAGGTCCGCCAATACCACCGGACGTAGCAGTACCGGTATCCCCCGCCGATTTGCTTCCACCAGTTCGGGATTCGTCTTCGGAATGGCGGCATGAGTAGTGACGACCACGGTGGGACCACCCGGCAGCAGATCCAGTGCCGCACCGTCGTGGCCGATGTTGACGAGGGCACCGCGAGCGCGCAGCGCGAGCACTCCGCGCGACTCCTTGGCATCCGAGCCGGATACCTGCGCTCCCCTGTCCAACAGAATCCTGGCGATACCCGACATTCCGGCGCCACCGATACCGACCATGTGCACGCGACGCAGGTGCTCGGGAAGTGGACTGACGCTCATCGCGGGGTGCTCCGTTTCTGAGATCGCTGCTCGCGAGCCACGTCGAGCGCCACCTGAGCCACCTGCCGCGCGGCGTCCGGGTGCCCGGACAACGCGGCAGCCGAGGTCATCGCGGCGAGCCTGTCGGAATCAGCCATGATCTCGATCACCATGCGCGCCAATGTCTCTCCAGTGAGGTCGCGGTCCGCGACGATAACACCGCCCCCGGCGTCGACCACCGGTAGCGCATTGAGCCGCTGTTCACCGTTGCCGATGGGCAGCGGCACGTAGATGGCGGGCAGCCCGACGGCCGAGACCTCGGCGACGGTCATCGCGCCCGATCGGCATACCGCGATATCTGCCGCCGCATACGCCAGATCCATGCGGTCCAGGTACGGCAATGCGACATAGCGGGGTGCATCGGGCTCTGCCCCCGGCGTTCGGCCCGGAAGTTCGACGGAGTTCTTCGGCCCGTGCGCATGCAGCACCGAAACCCCTGCGGCGGCAAGGTCGTTGGCCGCAGCCGAGACAGCATTGTTCAACGACACCGCCCCCTGGGAACCGCCGAATACCAGCAGCACCAGCGCGTCGTCGTCAAACCCGTAGTGGGCGCGTGCCTCGTGACGCAACGCGGTGCGGTCCAGCGAGGTGATCGACCCACGAACCGGGACACCGACCACCTCCGCACGCCGCAGTCCCGAATCCGAAACCGCGGACAACACGCGCTGCGCTCCGCGCGCCCCGACTCGATTAGCAAGGCCGGCACGTGCGTTCGCCTCATGAATGACCACCGGAATGCGCCTGCGGCGCAGCGGTCCACGTCGGGCGGCCAGGTATGCCGGGAGCGCCACGTAGCCGCCGAATCCGATCACCACATCGGCCTCGACATTGTCGAACACCGCCCGCGTCTGCCGAACCGCCCGGCGCACCCGTACCGGAAGCCGAATCAGATCACCCGTGAGGCGCCGCGGCAGCGGCACCGGGACGATCAGTTCCAGGTCGTAGCCACGGTCGGGCACCAGCCGCGTCTCCAGACCGCGCTCGGTACCCAGCGCGGTGATCCGCACCGACGGATCGAGCTCGCGCAACGCATCGGCGACGGCCATGGCCGGCTCAACGTGACCAGCGGTACCGCCACCGGCCAGCACCACCGAGAGCGGCCGAAAATCATCACTCACCGGAGAGAGCATCCTTTCGGTCGGCCGCGGTCACATGGTCAGTGGCTATCGATGGCTTCGGGCTTGTGAGCCCCCGGCCCGGGATTGTTCACGGGAACGACCGCTCGCCCGCGTGCTCGAGGCCTGGCGCACCTGCTGTACCTGCCTATGATGCCCTGCGTCGCTGTCGGCGCGTGCACGTGGCTTGCGCTTGGCCTCGGGCTGCCGTTGAGCCGTCCCGGTGCTCTGCCCGGTTGATTTGGCGCGGAGCCGATCGCGTGCGCTATCGATCCGCGGCGGCACGTACGGTTCCGGCGACGGAAGCCGTAGCAGCCTGTTCATTCGATCACCGGATCCCGCACGCAGAGCAGCAACCGCCTCGGGCTCGTGGCGCGCCGCGTTGGCGATCAGTCCGATCATGAAAAGCGCCGTCGCCGTGGCTGTTCCACCCGAGGAGATGAGCGGCAGCTGGATACCGGTAACGGGAAGCAGCCCGATGACGTATCCGATATTGATGAAGGACTGGCCGATGACCCACATGCCGGCAGTGGCGGTGAGCATCCGCAGGAAGGGGTCGGCACTGCGCCTGGCGATGCGCATGGCGGTGTAGGCGAACACACCGAACAGTGCGAGCACTCCGAGGCAGCCGACGAAACCGAGCTCCTCGCCGATGATCGCGAAGATGAAGTCGTTGTGGGCGTTGGGCAGGTAATGCCATTTGGCCGAGCCCTGGCCCAGGCCCTGGCCGAAAAAACCGCCCTGGGCCAGTGCGAAGCGGGCCTGCCGGGACTGATACCCGGTCGCCTGCGGGTCTGCCGACGGATCCAACCAGGCCTTGACCCGATCGGAGCGATATCCGGCCGAAACAGCGAGGATGGCCGCCGCCAGCACGGCGGCGACCACCGAACTGAGGAACACCTTCAGCGGCAGCCCGGCGTACCAGAGCAGCGCCAACAAAATGATGCTCATGGAGACCGTCTGCCCCAGGTCGGGCTGGATGACGATGAGCACGAGCGCGATCAGCGCAGCGGGCACCAGCGGAACGAGCATCTCGCGCATCGATGCCTTCTCCATGCGGCGCGTGGCCAGCAGGTGCGCACCCCAGATCGCGAAGGCGATCTTGGTGAGCTCCGAGGGCTGCATCGACATGCCGCCATAGACGAACCAACCGCGAGAACCGTTGGAGTACGTGCCGATTCCGGGTACCAGCACCAAGGTGATCAAGACGATGGTAAAGACGAAGGCCGGGAATGAGTACTTGCGCATCACCCGTATCGGAGTGCGTAGCGCGATGTAGAAACCGACCAGGCCCACGCAGACCCAGAGCACCTGCTTACCGAAGACAGCCCACGCCGATCCGTCCAGGTCGTAGGACTCGACGCCGGATGCGGACAGCACCATGATGAGGCCGAGAGTGGTCAACAGTGCAGCCGTCGCGACAATTAGATGAAACGACGTCATCGGCCGGTTCAGCCAGGCACCCAGACGAGTGCGCGCCACCAGCCCGTCGGTCTTGGCGGCGGCGGACTTCTTGGCCGGCGTGCTTGTGGTCTTCGAGGCGGTGCGGTTCGCAGAACGGAAAATTTTGGTGAAGGGGGCGGTCAGGGTCGACACAGCTCTGGTCACCTAACCGGTAAGTGCGTGCACCGCCGCGGCGAAACGGTCGCCACGCTCGGAGTACCCGCTGAATTGGTCGAAGGACGCGCCGGCCGGAGCCAGCAGCACGGTGTCGCCAGGCTGGGCCAATGTGCTGGCGTGCCGGACAGCCGCGGCCATGACTCGAGTACCCAAATCAGCGCCACCCCCATCCGCCTCATCAGTCACATGAACCACATTTGCCTCTTGCACCTCAGCATCCTCGCGCGTAACAACGGCAACTACGGGTACATCCGGCGCGTGTCGCGCCAAAGCATCAGCAATCAAGCCTCGATCCCGGCCGATCAGCACAACCGCACCGAGCCGGTCGGCACAATCGCGCACCAGGTCATCCACCGCTGCTCCCTTGAGCAACCCCCCGGCGATCCAGATGACCCGCGGATAGGCCGCGATGGACGCCGCAGCCGCATGCGGATTGGTGGCCTTCGAATCATCGACGTAGGCCACCTCTCCGACGCAGGCCACCAGCTCGGCCCGATGCCGGCCCACCTGGAAGGCCCCCAGCGCCCGGGCAATGGCCTCCGCAGGTGTGCCCACCGCGCGGGCCAACGCGGCGGCCGCCAACGCGTTACGCACTCCGATGGGACCGCCGACTGGCAAATTCGCCACCTCCGCCAGCGGTATGTCGTCCCCGAACGCCCGGTCCACCAGCCGGCCACCGCGCACCCCGAGCTCACCGGGCGCGGGCTCACCGACGCGGAACCCCGCCTTGACCGGTGCGGCGGCGCCAGAAAGGAGGTCCGCGGCCACCGCGTCATCGAGACCGACGATCGCGACCTCGCCATCGAGCGCCCTCGCCTTGTCCCGCGTGTAGGCCGCCATGCCGCCGTGCCAGTCGAGGTGATCCTCGGCCACGTTGAGCACCGCGCCAGCGGCCGGTCGCACCGAGGGGGCCCAATGCAGCTGGAAGCTCGACAACTCGACGGCGAGGTATTCAACGGGCAGCGCCAGCACGGTAACCACCGGGTCGCCGATGTTCCCGCACAACGCACTGGTGCGGCCCGCTGCTGTCAGCATGTCGTGGACCATCGCCGTGGTGGTGGTCTTTCCGTTGGTTCCGGTCACCACCAGCCACCGTTTGGGCGTGCCGTATCGGCCGGAAGCGTCCAGGCGCCAAGCTAATTCGACATCACCCCAGATGGGCAATCCGGCCTGCTGGGCAGCCAGCACGATGGGCGCGGACGGACCGAATCCGGGGCTCACGATCACCAAGTCCTGGTCAGCCATGGATTGTTGCGCCTCGGCGGTGGTGAGCGCCACCCGCCCGGCGTCACGGTGGCGCCGCAGGGCTTCCTCATTGTCATCGCAGACGGTGATGCGCAACGCGTAATCGGCCAGCGCCGCGACAACCGCGTCGCCGGTGACACGCGCACCACAGACCAGAACCTTTGTGCCGCTAGCCAGTTCCGGGGGAATCATGACCGGCTAATCACCGATCGTCGCCAGCCACTCGCCATAGAACAGCGCCAGACCCAACCCGCAGGCGATCGCCGTCAACAACCAGAACCGGATGATGACCGTGGTTTCCGCCCACCCCATCAGCTCGAAATGATGATGGAACGGTGCCATTCGGAACACCCGGCGGCCGGTGGTTCGGAATGCCGCGATCTGCAGAACCACCGAAACGATCTCGGCGACGAACAGCGCGCCCAGCACCACGGCGAGTAGCTCGGTACGGGTGGTCACCGAGAGGCCGGCGATGATGCCGCCCAGAGCCAGCGAGCCGGTGTCCCCCATGAAGATCTTGGCGGGCGCGGCGTTCCACCACAGGAAGCCGATGCACGCGCCCGCGGTCGCCGCGGCGATCACGGCCAGATCGAGCGGGTCACGCACGTTGTAGCAGGCCACACCAGGATGGGTGGAGCACGCGTTGCGGTACTGCCAGAAGGTGACGATCACATAGGCGCCCGTCACCATCGCCATACATCCACCGGCCAGGCCGTCGAGGCCGTCGGTGAAATTGACAGCATTGGACCAGGACATCACCAGCAGTACACAGAACAACACGAAAACCACTGCGGGCATCGCGACGGTGGCGATCTCGCGTACATAGGACAGCTGCGGACTACCCGGGGTGAGCCCGTCGGTGTTACGGAACTGCAGCACCAAAATGCCGAAGACGAGCGCCGACAGTATTTGGCCGACGGTCTTGGAGGTCTTGTTCAGCCCGAGGTTGCGCGCCTTGCGGATCTTGATGAAGTCGTCGATGAAACCGACGCCTCCGAGCATGGATGCCAGCAGCAGCACCAGCAGTCCCGAGGCCGACGGCCCTTCGGCGCCGAAGGCGATACCGACCAGGTGCGATCCGAAGTACCCCGCCCACATCCCGGCCAGAATTGCGACACCGCCCATGGACGGGGTGCCGCGCTTCTTCTGGTGATGCTGTGGACCGTCGTCACGGATCTCCTGGCCGAAGCCCTGCCGCGAGAACACCCGGATGAGCACCGGGGTAAGCATGATGGAGACCAGGATCGCGATCCCGGCGGCGATGATGATCTGCCTCATTGGCTGTCCTCCAAGATGGCGTCGGGACCGCTTCCTCTTCGCGCAAGCAGTTCATCGGCGACTACCCAGAGACCCGCGGACCGCGATGCCTTGACCAGCACCACATCGCCCGCGGCGAGTTCATCGGCCAGCAGTATGGCGGCTGCCGCAGGATCGTCCACCAGCACCGCCTCGGACCCCCATGACCCCTCCATCACTGCACCCGCATGCATTGCCCGCTGTGACCTCCCGGCTCCGACGACAACTAACCGACTGACATCTAATCGCACAGCGGCCCGTCCGATGCGATCGTGCTCAGATATGGCGTCCGGACCCAGCTCGCCCATCTCACCCAGCACCGCCCAGCTGCGACGCGCCTGTTGGCCGTGGCGGGCCATGGAGACCAGGGCCTTCAGCCCTGCCATCATCGAATCCGGGTTGGCGTTATAGGCGTCGTTGATCACGGTCACGCCGTCCGCGCGGGTGCTCACCTCCATGCGCCGCCGCGACACCGGACCGGCGTCCGCGAGCGCGGCGGCGACCTGCGCGAGCGTGGCGCCGCATTCCAACGCGACCGCGGCGGCCGCCAGCGCATTGCTCACCTGATGCTCGCCATGCACCGCCAACTCGACCGGCACCGAGCTTGTTCCGTAGTGCAGGGTGAATCGAGCCCGGGCCAGGTCGTCGACGCTCACCTCGGCCGCCCAGATATCGGCAGGGTTGTTCACGCTGGTGCGCACCACCCGAGCCGATGTCTTGTGAGCCATCGCAGCCACCGCGGAGTCGTCGGCATTCAGCACCGCCACACCGTCACCCGAAAGCGATTGCGGTAGTTCACCCTTCGTATCGGCAATGGCCTGGCGGGATCCGAACTCGCCCAGATGAGCCGTGCCGACATTGAGCACAACCCCGATCGACGGCGGTGCGATGGCGGCCAGGTCCGCAATGTTTCCGGGACGCCGGGCCGAAAGCTCCAGCACCAGGAATTTGGTCGATTCCGTCGCGCGCAGAACCGTCCAGGGATGGCCGAGCTCGTTATTGAAGGATCCGGGAGGAGCCACCACCTCGCCGAGCGGGCTGAGTACCGCGGCAATGAGATCCTTTGTCGACGTCTTTCCCGACGACCCGGTGACTCCGACGATGCGCAGTCCCTGCGCCGTGAGCCGACGGGCCACCTGAGCCGCCAACGCGGCCGTCGCGGCGAGCACCGCAGCACCCGAACCATCCGAATCATGTTCCAGTGCCGACACTTCGGTGCGCGCGACGCCGGTCGGCGACACCACAATGGCGGGCACCCCCACTGGCCTGGCGGCCAGCACGGCGACTGCCCCGGAGGCGATGGCACCCTCGGCATGGTCGTGCCCGTCGACGCGGGCTCCCGGCAGTGCCAGGAACAACCCGCCCGGACCGATCTCGCGAGAGTCGAATTCGACGGTGCCGGTGACGCGCGTGTTCCGAGCCTCCTCGAGGCCGATCCCGTCGAGACGCCCACCGACGATCTCGGCGATCTCGGCGATGCTCAACTCAATCATCTATGTTCCCAAGCCCTTCCAGCGCCGCGCGCAGCTCCACCCGGTCGTCGAACGGGACGGTGACCGTGCCCACGCGCTGCCCACTCTCATGCCCCTTCCCGGCAACCAACACGGTGTCCCCCGGTTGTGCCCAGCGGGTCGCGTAGTCGATGGCCGCGCGCCGATCCCCGATCTCGACGATCTGCGTAGTTCCGGCCGATTCCGTTGCACAGGAAAGAATCTCGGCGCGTATCGCGGCCGGTTCCTCATCCCGCGGATTATCGTCGGTAACCACCACGAGATCGGCGAGCTCCGCAGCGACCTGCCCCATATCGGCACGCTTACCGCGGTCGCGGTTGCCACCCGCACCGAAGACCACGGCAAGCCGGCCCTCGCGGTGCGTGCGCAGGCTCTCCAGGACGGCGCGCAGTGCGCCGGGCTTGTGGGCGTAGTCAACGACGGCCAGGAAAGGCTGGCCGGCGACCACCGACTCCATGCGGCCCGGCACCCCGGCGGTGGCGATGCCCGGCGCCGCGGTCGCGGCCGAAACCCCGAGCAGATCCAAGATAGCAACGGCAACAAGACAATTGGCGATATTGTAGTGACCCGGTAGCGCGATATCGAGTTCTGCGCTGCATTCCGGACCATTCGCAACGAACCGCTGACCGCCGTCGTAGCCCACCGCCACTCCCGAACATATCCAGTCTGCGACGGCGCCGGCCTGCGAGCTCACCGTGAGCACCTGGGTGCCACCCGACCGCGCCACATCGGCCATAGCGCGACCGGCGTCGTCGTCGACACAGATAACGGAACGCTGCGCCCGCAACGGCGACTCACGCTGGAACAGGCGGGCCTTGGTGGCGAAGTAATCCTCCATATTGGGATGAAAGTCGAGGTGATCTCGCGAAAGATTGGTGAACGCCCCCACCGTGAAGTGGGTGCCGTCAACACGGTTGAGCGCCAGCGCATGGCTGGACACCTCCATGACCACGGTGTCCACGCCGCGCTGCACCATTTCCGCCAGCAGTTCCTGCAACGCCGGAGCCTCGGGGGTGGTCAGCGCGCTGGGGACATCCTCGCCGTCGATCCGCACCCCGACCGTACCGATCAGACCCACCCGTTTCCCGGCTGCCCGCAGACCGGCCTCCACCAGATAGGTGGTGGTGGTCTTGCCAGAGGTTCCGGTGACACCTACCACCCGCAGGTGCCGAGACGGGTCCCCGTAGACAGTGGCTGCGAGCGTGCCGAGAACCGCACGCGGGATCGGGTGGACCAACACCGCGATATCCGAGCCCTGTTCCCCCAGCAGCCGGGCTCCGGCCTCGTCCGTGAGCACGGCCGTCGCACCCGCAGCGACTGCCTCGGACGCGAACTGCGCGCCATGCGCACTGCTGCCGGGCAACGCCGCGAAGAGATCACCCGGGCGAGCGTCCTGTGCCCTGAGCGTGACGCCGGAGACGGTCGTGGCGGCGCCCCCTCCTCGCAGTTCGGCCGATACCAAGGAGGCGAGGTCGGTGACCGGGTGCGGGCGCGTCAGCGGGAGGAACCGGTGGGTTCCGGATGCCACCACCTGCGATCACCTCCTGCGTATTGTGCCGCCCCGTGTCCCTCGGGCGTCAAACGACACTACCGGGCGTGTACGGCCGTCCCCGACCGGATAAGGACGCGCTCAGACGGCCTGGAGAACGAGTGGTGGTCCGGGATCGGGTGACAGTGGCACGTTTTGGCGCCGCATCAACCAGGACGTGATGTTGTGGAACAACGGCGCGGCGGTGTTACCCGGGCGACCATCTGCGGCTCGGTGCGGCGCGTTCATCATGATGCCGACGACATAACGGGGATCATCCGTGGTCGCGATGCCCGCGAAGGTGATCCAGTACACGTCGTCGAAGTAGCACGCGCAGGCCGGGTTGATCTGCTGGGCGGTGCCGGTTTTGCCGCTCAGCTGGTAGCCCTCGACCGCCCCGGGTGCCCCGGTTCCGTTCTGGATGCCGCGCGGATCCGGTTGCAGTACCGCGCGCAGCATGTTCCGGACGGTGCGCGCAGTACCCGCGTTGACCACCTGTACCGGCTGGGGGCGCGGTTCTTCCTTACGCGTGCCATCGGGCGCGGTGACGCTTTTGACGATGCGTGGCGGTATCCGCACGCCGTCGTTGGCGATCGTCTGGTACATGCCCGCCATCTGCAACAGCGTCATTGACAAGCCTTGGCCGATAGGCAGATTCGAGAAAGTACTACCCGACCACTGCTCGATCGGCGGCACCAGGCCCTCGCTCTCGCCGGGCAGACCGACGCCGGTGCGCTGACCCAGACCGAACTTGTCCACCAGATCCATGAAGCGCTCCGGCCCTACCCGCTGGGCCAGCATAAGCGTGCCCACGTTGGAAGACTTTCCGAATACTCCGGTGGTGGTGTACTGCATGGTTCCGTGCACCCAGGCATCGCGGACGGTGACCCCACCCATGTTGATAGAGCCCGGAACCTGTAGCACCTCATCGGGATTGGATAAATCATTCTCGATGACCGCCGAGGCGGTGATGATCTTGTTGACAGATCCCGGCTCGAATGGCGAGGAGACCGAGAGATTGCCCATCTCACGGTCGCCCTGCTTGCCAAGGTTCTGTGACGGGTCAAAGGTGTTGTCATTGGCCATCGCCAGGACCTCACCGGTCTTGGTATCGAGCACGACCGCGGATACGTTCCGCGCGCCGGAGAGGTCCTTGGCCTGTTGGACCTGCTGCTGCACGTAGTACTGGATGTCGTTGTCGAGCGTGAGTTCGACGGTGGACCCGTTGACGGCGTCGTGGCGATCCCGATAGCTGCCGGGGATCACCGCGCCGTCGGAACCACGGTCATAGGTCAGTGCTCCGTCCTTACCCGCCAGCGCACTGTCCAGGGAATCCTCAAGGCCGAGAAGACCGTAACCCTCCCAGTCGATGCTGCCCACGATGTTGGCGGCCAGCGAGCCACCGGGATACTGACGGATGTCCTGCCGCTCCGCGCCGACCTCGGGGAATTCCTTGATGATCTCGGCGGCGATCGCCGGATCGACCGAGCGCGCCAGGTACACGAAGTTGTCGTCACTACGGAGCTTCTTCAGAAGGCTCTTCGCATCGGGTTTGTTGCCGAGCTTGGCCGACACCCCGGCCGCGATGTCCTGCAGCCGCCGTTCCGGCTCAACGGCCCTTATTTTCGCCGCCGCGGCCTTATCGGCGTCGCTCTTCCCAGGGTCCTTGAGGGTCATTTGGCTTTTTTCCCAGGCCTTGGCGAGCTGTTCGCGAATCTTCTTCGGCTGGAAGGTGAGGGCACGCGCCTCGATGGTGAAGGCCAGTTTGTTGCCCGCGCGGTCGACAATGGTGCCGCGCAACGCCTTCTCGGTCTCGGTGACCTTCAGCTGGCCCGAGGCTTCGGCGCGTAGACCGGCGGCACGGGGCCCCTGCAGGGTGAACAGCTGGATGGCGGCGATGGCCAGCGTCAGGAAGATGATGATGTTGCCCGTACGGTGCCGGAAGGCGAATCCGGCTGTCCGCGATACGGCAGCGACGGGCCGCCGGGTGCGGCGGGCGCCGACTGGCCGCGATCGATCCTGCCGGTTCACGCCGTCGGGTGGGGATTCGTTGTTGCCACGGGATTGAATTGTTCCCCGCTCACTGGAGAATTCGTGATATTTGATGCTTGCGGCGCGTCGGCCACGGGGGGCGGTATCGCTGCCGCGAGATCCGGCACGGCCACAACCGGCACGGGCGCCTGAGCCGCGGGCGGCGCGAGGACGGGTTCCTGTGCGGCAGGTGCTTCCGCGACGGGTGCGGGCACGACCGCCGGTGGGGCCATATGCGGCACCACCGCCACCGGAGGCGGCACGGGCGGTAGCTGGACCGGCATCTCGACCGAATTGCCGGGCTTCGGAACGGCATCGGCATCATCGGGGATAGTCGTGTTCAGCGACGGCGGCGCGACACCTTCAGCCGGCTTCGGAGCACCCACTAACAGCCAGTTGCCCCGCTCGTCGCGCACCAGGTGCGCAATATCGCGAGACGGGATCATGCCGAGATCGCGCGCCGAATCTGCCAGCACAGGCGCAGATTCCGCGCGTAAGACATCACGTTCGAGGGCCTCTTTGCGCTGGAGCAGCTGCTCGTTGGAGCGACGCTGGCTACCCAGCTGATACGAGCGCTCCGCGGCATCGGTCGACAACCACAGCGTGATCGCCAGGCCGACGCCAAGCGCGCCGATGACCAGCACCACGAACGGGACCTTGGCGACCCACACATGTGGCCTCAGGTCCACCTCGGACAGGCGGGTAAGGATTCGCTCGCGCAGCGGTATCCGGATGACTTTGGGCGCCTTGGCCTTGCGAGCCTTCGCGCGGGCCTTCGCCTGCCCGGTACTGGTGGCCGGACGGATCTTTTCGGGCCCCTTACGCTGCACCGGAATCGGCATGGTCTGCGGTGAGGAACGGCGTGGCCGCGGTGACGGGCCTGCCGCGGTGGCCCTGGGCGTGGCGCTGCGACGCTTGGTGGGCTTGGCCTTCTCGGGCGCCTCCGCCGCCTTCTTACGCACCCCGATCATGCGTTCCTCCCATGCGCAGCTCGCTCGACAGCCCGTAACCGCACCGGTGCACTGCGTGGATTGGCTTCTATTTCCGTTTCATTGGCCTGCTCCGCCCCGCGAGTGATCGAGGTGAAATCCGGTGCGTCATCGGGAAGCTCGACCGGCAGGTCGATCGGCGACCGGGATGCCGTAGCGGCGGTGAACTCGGCCTTGACGATCTTGTCCTCAAGCGACTGGTAGGCCATGACGGCGAGCCGGCCACCCGGGCGCAGCGCGGCCATGGCGGTAGGTATTGCGGCCGCAAGGGATTCCAGCTCGGAGTTGACCGCGATCCGGAGAGCCTGGAAGGTGCGTTTCGCCGGGTGGCCGCCGGTGCGGCGGGTGGCCGCCGGGATGGCCGCGTACAGCAGCTCGACCAGCTGTCCACTGCGCGTGAAGGGTTCGGCGGCGCGACGCCGAACGATCTCGTCGGCGATTCGGCGTGCGAATCGCTCCTCACCGAATCTGCTGAGCACCCTGGACAGCTCGGCGGCCGAATAGGTGTTCAGGATGTCGGCCGCGGTCAGTTCGTCCTCTGCATTCATCCGCATATCGAGTGGCGCGTCGACCGAATAGGCGAATCCACGCTCGGCCTGATCGAGCTGCATGGAGGAAACGCCTAGATCGAAGAGCACTCCATCGACCGAAGATGTTGCACGGTAACCCAACCCGTCAAGCGCATGGGCCATGCCGTCGTACCGGGTATGCACCCCGGTGAATCGAGCCCCGAAGGGCGCAAGCCTCGCCCGCGCGATATCCAGGGCGTTGGTGTCGCGATCGAGACCGATAACGGTCAAGCCCGGCAGTACGGAGAGGAAGTGTTCGGTGTGCCCACCTGCGCCCAGGGTGGCGTCGACAAGAACGGCACCCTCTCCGTTGGCGGCCCGCCTGGTCAAGGCGGGAGCGAGCAGCTCATAGCAGCGGTCGAGCATGACCGGCACATGGCCGAATCGGGCCCTCGAATCAGCCGGAAAATCATTGTCAGACACGGCGACACCCCTCCGGGAGCGGGAAACGCCCCTGTGGGGGCGGGAAATGCCCCTGTGGGAGCGCTGGTAGGTGCAAGGAGCCCACGAAGTCCGGTCCCTGCCCGATGGTGCGAACCTGGCGTCGGGGAAGTACGCCAGGGCCGTATCGGACAGAGGCCGCGCTGCGCGGGCTCGCTCAGAAGATGCCATTGAGGGATTCATCGCTGGCCGTCGAGAAGTTCTCTTCGTGTTCCTCCAGGTACTGCTGCCACTTGGTGGCATCCCAAATCTCTAGGTAGTCAACAGATCCGATGACGACGCAGTCCTTGGAGAGATCCGCATACCGCCGGTGGTCGGCGGACAGGGTGATGCGGCCCTGCGCGTCCGGGTGCTGTTCGTCGGTTGCCGCCGCCAAGTTACGCAGAAAGGCGCGGGCCTCCGGGTTGCTCCGGGAAGCCGAGGCGGCCTTGCGCGCCAGCTCCTCGAACTCGACCCGCGGATACACGGCGAGGCTGTGGTCCTGGCTCTTGGTGACCATCAACCCTCCCGCTAGTGCGTCCCGAAACTTGGCGGGCAATGTGAGCCGCCCCTTGTCGTCCAGCTTGGGCGTGTAGGTACCGAGAAACATCCCGTTACCTCCCTGCCCAATTGCTCGTCGGAGCTACTCTTCCCTCCGATGTCCGCCACTTTACCCCACAACCCCCCACTTTGATTCTGATTTGCCGCGTGTCTCCCCACCACGCGCCCACCTTCGAGGATTGGGACGCCGTTAGTACACCGTTATCCCAGGTCAACCCAGTGGGGACGAGTGGGGCGCCGATCTCTAGACGAGTTGATAACGATTTGGCCTGCCGGGGCCACCGGGCTTGCGAGAGATCACCCCACGCCGAGCGGCGGCGGTACGGGCGGCTCAGACAGCAACCCAGATAGCAACAGGCCCGCGCACTCGGCGCGGGCCTGTTGCTATCTGGGTAACGTCAGTTGTCGAAACGGCGGCGGAAGCGCTCTTCCATGCGCTGCGCGAACGAGCCGGCCGCACGGGGCCGACGGGTCCGGCCGATGGCCCCACCCGATCCCCCTTGGCCGACAGCGTTCGCATCGGAGCGTCGGCTGCCGATGATCGCGAAGACCGCCGCCCCGAACATGACGACGAATCCGATCACGCTCAGGACCGGGAAGTTCCCGATCTGGGTGGCAGGCACTGCAACACCGATCACCAGCATGGCCAGCCCGATGCAGAACAGCGCCGCCCCCTGCAAGCGCCGACGGCCGGAGGTCGCACCCAGGCGGCCTCCGCGCACACTCGACGCAAACTTGGGATCCTCCGCGTACAGCGCGCTCTCGATCTGGTCGAGCATGCGCTGCTCGTGCTCGGAGAGTGGCATCGGTCCCTCCCTCTGGCGCATCGCGACCGGTTGACTGTGTCGTGCCTTGTCAGTACTGGATACCAGTATTGACACCAATGTCTTCTATCAAGGGTGCCGCGGTTACAACACCCTCACGTTCATAATACGAGGTGAATACCCGTCATACCACCCGGTTCACCTATCAATCTCCCGGCCGTTCCTGCCCGGCAACACCCCACACCGCGGCGCGCCGACGGACCCGGCGAAACTCGCGTCAGCACCCAAGAATCGGCCGATCGTGATAAACCCGGGCAGTACACCGAGAGATCAAAGGACGCACGTTGACGACATTCCTGGCCGACCTGTCGCAACGCGATATGCAGCGCCGGCTCAGCGAAGCGCTTCGTATCTACGTCGTCGCCATGGGCTACCCCCACGGCACCGAGGATCAGCGTGCGCCGATGTGGCTGGAACACAGCCGCAGACGGGGTTGGCAGGCGGCCGCCATCTTCGACAGCACGGCAGCACCGCCCGATACCGATACCGGTCCTGACCAGGACCTAATGGACCAGGCACGCATCGTGGGGATTGCATACGGCTACCGCGGGGCCGCCGACCAGTGGTGGCACCAGCAGGTCAGCCAGGGCTTACGGAAGTCAGGGGTGCCGCGTGACCACATCAGCGCCCTCCTCGACCAGTACTTCGAGCTGACCGAACTGCATGTCGACCCTGGCCTGCAGGGGCACGGTTTCGGCGAGGCGCTGGCTCGGCGGCTGCTCGCGGGCCGCACCGAATCGCATGTCCTGCTGTCCACCCCCGAGATCAGCGGCGAGTCCAACCGGGCCTGGCGGCTGTACCGTCGACTCGGATTTACCGATGTCATCCGGCAACACCAGTTCGCCGGCGATCCCAGGCGATTCGCCGTGCTTGGCCGGGCGTTGCCGCTGGAGCCCGGATATCAGCAGCCGGACGTCGCCGCCGTCTGGCACGATGAGCCGCGATGAATAGCCCAACGCTTTTCACGCGAGCCGCTCATCGCAGGCCAGGGCGCGTGGCACGTATCACTGCCGTGCTGTTGTTGACAGCGCTGCCGCTACTATCAGGATGCGTACGCGTCAAGGCCTCGATGACCGTCACCACCGACGATCACGTCTCCGGGCAGCTGATCGCCGTCGCCAAGCCACAGGGCAAGAACGACAAGGGACCCCAGCTCGACCGCAATCTGTCCTTCGCCCAGAAGGTCCAGGTGAGCGATTACGAGGAGAACGGCATGGTGGGGTCGCGAGCCATCTTCAACGATCTGACCTTCGCGGAGGTCCCGCAGCTCGCCGGGATGAACAAGAACGCCGCCGGTTTCGACCTAACGCTGCGGCGTAACGGCGATGTGGTGGTCCTGGAAGGGCGCGCCGATCTCACCGCGCTGGAAGACACCTCGAATGCCGATGTGTCGCTGGCCGTTTCCTTTCCCGGCGATATCGAATCCACCAACGGGGAGACGCTCGGCTCAGATTCCGTGCAGTGGAAACTCACTCCTGGCGTAGTCAGCAACTTCACCGCGACTGCCCGCTACACCGACCCCAGCACCCGCTCGTTCAACGGTGCCGCGATCTTTGTGACGGTGGCCGCACTGCTGGTCGGCGCCCTTGTCGCATCCATGGCCTGGCTGGCCCGCGACCAGTCCCCGCGGTTTACGCCCGACCAGATCCCGGAGTGATCCGCACCCCGAGGTTCTCCAACACCTCGGAGGTGGCCCGCGCAAAGTTCAGGGTCATGAAGTGCAAGCACGGAACGCCCTCGGCGAGTAGCCGGGACGCCATGGCAGTGGTGACCTCGACGCCGACCTTGCGGACCTCGTCACGATTCTCGTCCGGACCGTCACCGGCGGCACGGAGGAGCCGCTCCTCCAGCGCGAGGGGCAGTGTGGACGAGGAAAGCTCGACCTGCCGGCGCAACGACCGCAGCGACGTAATGGGCATCAGACCCGGAACGATGGGCTTTGCACCCTGCTCCGGATCGGCGGCCACCACCCGATCGCGTAACCGAAGATAGTCGTCGACGTCGAAAAACATCTGGGTGATCGAGTACTCGGCCCCGGCACGGAGCTTGTTCACTAGATGGACCGTGTCGTGTTCCAGATCGATCGCCTGGGGGTGCGCCTCGGGGAAGGACGCCACCCCGACGTGGAAATCACCGAGGTCGCGGACCAGGCGCACCAGCTCTTCGGCGTACGTCAGCCCTCCCGGATGCGGAATCCATTCCGCATTCACATCCCCTACCGGATCGCCGCGCAGGGCAAGGATATTGGTGATGCCACGGTCCACATACGCCCCCACCATGGCCCGCAGCTCACCAACGGTGTGCCCGACGGCGGTCAGGTGTGCGACAGGCAACAGCGTCGTGTTTTCGGCTAGTTCTCCGGTCACCCGTACCGTGCGGTCACGGGTGGAACCGCCCGCACCGTAGGTGACCGAGACGAACACCGGCTGATACCGCTCGAAAACTCTTGCTGCCCGCCACAACCGGGCCTCTGCCGCCTCATCGCGGGGCGGCATGAACTCGACCGAGAACGCGACTTCGCCGGGTTGAACCGCGGCCAGGCGATCGACGATCGACCCCGGATCCTGCAGCTCGGCGACCCGTCCATCACGGTCGAGCGGGTTAGTTGTCACCTGTTAAGGATAGGTGGGATTAGTCTAGGTTCACTCCCGGCCATCCGGGGAGCCTCCGGGACAATTGCCGCACCGTGAAAGGACGCCCCGCTGAGTGTCAACGTAGCCGCTGCCAATGCCCGGCACCTGACCGATGCGGTGAGCGACCAACTGAGCCAGTTCCTGGCCGAATGCCGCGAGCACACCGCGCATATCGGCCAGAACTATGAGCATGCGATCACCGCCCTCGACCGGTTTGTGCTGCGGGGCGGCAAGAGGCTGCGCCCCGCATTCGCCTATTGGGGCTGGCGGGCGGTCACCAAAGACCCTGACCCGTGGAACCCCGAGGTGCTGCGCGTGTGCGCCGCGCTCGAATTGCTGCACACCTGCGCACTCATCCACGATGACGTCATCGACAGCTCGGCCACCCGGCGCGGCGAACCGACCATCCACGTCGAGTTCGCGGCCCTGCACCGCCAGAACGGCTGGTCCGGCTCCCCCGAACAGTTCGGGATATCTGCCGCGATCCTCCTCGGCGACCTGGCACTCACCTGGGCCGACGACATGGTGGTCGGGGCGCGGCTCTCTCCGGAGACACATACCCGGGCGCGGGGTGTGTGGTCGATCCTGCGCAGCGAGGTGCTCGGCGGTCAGTATCTGGACATCCTGTCTGAATCCTCCGGCGACGAGTCCGTCGAAACCGCCTTGCGGGTGATCCGATTCAAGACCGCCGGCTACACGGTGCAGCGACCGCTGCAGCTGGGTGTCGCGATGGCGGCCGAGAACCCGGAGATCTCACAGCTTCTCGGCGATGTCGGGCTTGATATCGGCGTCGCCTTCCAGCTTCGCGACGACGTGCTCGGGGTTTTCGGTGACCCGAAGGTCACCGGGAAACCCGCCGGGGACGACCTGCGTTCCGGGAAACGCACCGTGCTGTTGGCCGAGGCTCTACGGCTCGCGCGCATCAGCGACAGTGCCGCCGAGGATATGTTGCACTCCTGGATCGGTACACCGCTCACCGATCAGCAGGTCGCCGAAATGTGTTCACTCATAGTCGATTTGGGCGCTCTCGCGGCGGTGGAATCCCGTATCGAAGAGCACACCAACCGTGCATTGGATCAATTGGCAAGCGCCGAGATCGCCGACGATGCGCGCACCGCGCTGTCGGAGCTTGTCCGATTGGTGTCCAACCGGAGCGCATGATCACGTGAGTACATCTTCAGGGGCCCAACAGGCCCCCCGGCCTCCGACACCCGCACCGCGGACCGGACGAGCGGCCGCCTTCCTACGGACACCCGCCGGCCGCGCCGCTATCACCGGATTCGGCGGCGCCATCCTCATTGCCATCGGCGGATTGGGCGCGGGTAGCACCAGGCAGCACGACCCGCTACTGGAATCCGTCGGACTGTCCTGGCTGCGTTTCGGCCACGGGTTGGTGGTGTCCTCGATCAGCATGTGGCTCGGGGTCGCACTCATGCTGCTGGCATGGCTCGGACTCGGCCGACACGTCATCGCGGGCAAGGTGACCAAAGAGTCCATCCTGGTTGTCATTCCGTGCTGGCTGTTGCCACTGCTCGCCTCGGTTCCGGTGTTCAGCCGGGATGCCTACTCCTATCTCGCACAGGGCGCACTGCTACGCGACGGATTCGACCCGTATCTGGTTGGCCCGGTGGAGAACCCGAACGCCTTGTTGGAGAACGTCAGTCCCATCTGGTCCACCACCACGGCGCCCTACGGACCGTTGTTCATCCTCATCGCACGGTTCGTCACCCAGATCGTCGGTGACGACGTGGTGGCGGGAACCATGCTGCTGCGCCTGTGCATGCTGCCCGGGCTGGCACTACTGGTGTGGGCCACCCCCCGAGTCGCCCAATGCCTTTCCACCAATGCCAGCAAGGCGTTGTGGATCTGCGTCCTCAACCCGCTGGTGATCATCCACCTCATGGGCGGCGTGCACAACGAGATGCTGATGGTCGGTCTCATGATGGCGGGCATCGCCCTCGCCCTTGAGCGGCACCATGTTTGGGGCATCTCGGTAGTGGCCCTAGCAGTTGCGGTCAAGGCCACAGCCGGGCTGGCACTGCCATTCCTGGTGTGGATCTGGATGCGTCGACTCGTTGAGAATGCCTCCGCACCGCACCGGGGTTCTCCGCAGCAGGGACCGCAGCGACAACGGAGCCCGCTGGTCGCATTTGCCATGGCGTCGGCAGCCTCGGTCACAATCGTCGTCGCGGTCTTCGCAGTGTTGTCCTGGATCGCCGGAGTGGGCCTGGGATGGCTGACCGCACTGGCCGGTTCGGTGAAGATCATCAATTGGCTGACCGTGCCGACTGCCGTCGCCAACATCATCAACGTCTTCGCCGGTCTTTTCGTCACCGTCAACTTCGACGCCGTCCTGGAGATCACCCGCATCATCGGCGTCATGGTTCTCGCGCTCAGCCTGCCGGTGGTGTGGTGGCGGCACCGGCATAACGACCGCGATGCGATGTTCGGGATCCTGTGGGCGATGGTGATCGTGGTGCTCATGGCACCGGCGGCGCTCCCCTGGTACTACACATGGCCATTGGCCATCGCGGCACCGCTGACCCAATCGCGGACTGCCATCGCCGCCATCGCCGGGTTCTCGACCTGGATCATGGTGATCTTCAAACCCGATGGCTCCCACGGCATGTACGTGTGGATCCATGTGCTGATCGCGGCCACCTGCGCCGCCATCGCGTGGCGGATGATCAATTCCGCACCTGAACCGCGAGACCCCGAGCCGGCCGAGGCCGGCACCCAGGCAGCGGCCGGCTAGTACCCCATTGCTTGCGCCCGGCGCAGCACTTCCCGGGCCTGATGGCCGTGCAGGGCATCGACCGGGCGGGCCGCTTCGATTCGTTCGGTAGTGCCGTCCCGGGTCACCGTGAGCGACTCGTCGCCGGTGAACAACCACTGCAGGATCTCGGGCTCGCGGAAGCCGCCGTCTCGCAGCACCGAGAGCAACCCGGACAGGTGTTTGACCACGGGACCGTCGGAGCTGAAAAAGATGACGGGAACCATGATTTCGCGATCGCGTTTGACCGCGATCAGCTCGCCATCGCGTAAGGACTGCTGAATCTTGTTGACCGGGACCCGCAGGCGCGCCGCCGCCTGTTTGAGGGTGAACATCGGCTCATCGGCGTCCAGCGTGTCGGCAACGAAGGGAATTGCGCTCATAACGAAAGACGCTAGTCGTCCCGCACCCCACCATCGGTCAAAAGTGGCCTCCGCGTGTGGTGACGCGCGTAACCTCGCACTTGATTATCGCTATATCCACACGGCGAGAGGCGAGACTTGAGTTCAGGCGACCCGACATCGATCACGTTCAGCGAGTTCTACCCGTACCCGATCGAGACGGTCTGGGATGTCCTCGTCTCGCTCGAACTGACGGCCTCACAGGTGAACGAAGTCAGCGATACCCCGGTTGAGGTCGGACAGACACGCGTCATCGTCACCCATCCGCAACCCACGGTCGGATTCGATGGCGTGGTTCGCACCACCTACACCAGCGTGGTACCTAACGAGCACATCGAACAAGTGGTGACCGCCCCCGGAATCGAAGTGACGTCCCGCTGGAATCTGCTCCCGGAGCCCGGCGGCACACGGCTCCGAGTCACCTATAGCCGGTTCGACCCCACCATTCCCTTGCACCGTCAATGGCGAACCATGCTGTTTTCGGGGGCAGGGCCCATCCTCACCTCCCTTCGCGAAATGCTCGACAAGCGACATTGACGAAGGGGCATACCCGCATCACTCGATACCATCGATGCGATGACATCGCCCAAGTCCCCGACCGGCCGCGTCGATCCCATGATCGGTGCGGTGCTCGATAGTCGCTACCGCATCGAGGCTCCGATCGCGACGGGCGGCATGTCGACCGTGTATCGCGGGCTGGACACCCGGCTGGACCGCCCGGTCGCCGTGAAGGTGATGGACAGCCGCTACGCCTCCGACACCGGGTTTCTCGCACGTTTCCGGCTCGAAGCCCGTGCCGTGGCACGGCTGCGTCACCCCGGGCTGGTTGCCGTCTTCGATCAGGGCTTAGACGGTAAGCACCCGTTCCTGGTGATGGAGCTGATCGTCGGGGGCACCCTGCGGGAGCTGCTACGCGAACGCGGCCCCATGCCCCCGCATGCAGTGGCCGCGGTTTTCCAACCGCTGCTGGGTGGTTTGGCGGTCGCGCACCGGGCCGGGCTGGTGCACCGCGATGTCAAACCGGAGAACGTCTTGATCTCCGATGACGGCGAGGTCAAAATCGCCGATTTCGGGCTTGTCCGCGCCATCGCCGAAGCCGGCATAACCTCCACCAGCGTGATCTTGGGCACCGCGGCGTATCTGTCCCCCGAGCAGGTACGCACCGGGTCGGCCGGCCCACGAAGCGATGTCTACTCGGCGGGCATTCTGATGTACGAATTGCTCACCGGTTCAACGCCATTCACTGCCGATACGCCACTGGCACTGGCGTATCAGCGCATCGATCGCGATGTGCCGGCACCCAGCGAGGCGATCGACGGCGTCCCAGAGGAATTCGACGAGCTGGTGCTGCGTGCCACCTCCCGGGACCCTGATGCCCGCTACGCGGATGCCGCACAGATGGGCGCCGAGCTGGAGGCCATCGGTGCCGAATTGCAGTTGCCGCCCTTCCGGGTGCCCGCCCCCAAGGACTCCAAACAGCATGTCGCCGAACAGCTGTACCGCAGTCATCTCATCGATTTGGGCGGCACCGACGCCGCCCCGGCCCGCGACCTCGATGCCGCCGATACCGCCTCGGCCGCGGCCGCCTTGGGTGTCTCTCCACGCCCCCAGTCCCCCGCAAGCGGGAGGTACTCGCAGCCCCGAGTGCCCAACCCGACTCGGATGATGGACCCCGTCTCCGCCTACAGTCCCGAATACGGTCGGGAATTCGATGGCGAATCCGACGATTCGGCGTTCTTCTCCGATATCGACGACTCGGATTACCGGTACGAACGTCAGCAGAGCCGCCGTGCGATCTTCATGTGGCTGGTGATCGTCCTCATCATCACCGGCTCGGTGGCGGCTGGATGCTGGTCGCTGGGCGCCAACATCACCAACCTGCTCTAGATTTCCCTCCGAGCGCGCAGTTATGCACCCAGTTTCTTGCGCAATGCGTGCATAGTTGCGCGCTCGAGCAGGAAGTGACTAGTCCCTGAGCATCTCCGCGACGAGGAACGCCAACTCCAACGACTGCTGGGTGTTCAGCCGCGGATCGCATGCCGTCTCGTAGCGACCAGCCAGGTCGTCATCCGAAATATCCTGTGCCCCACCGAGACATTCGGTGACGTTCTCACCGGTGATCTCGACGTGGATACCACCGGGATGGGTACCGAGCGCGTTGTGTACCTCGAAGTAGCCCTGCACCTCGTCGACAATCCGGTCGAAATGCCGTGTCTTGTAACCACTGGGCGACTCGTGCGTGTTGCCGTGCATCGGATCGCACTGCCACACCACCTGATGGCCGGTCGCCTGCACCTTCTCGATAATCGGCGGCAGCAGATCCCGCACCTTCGAGTTCCCCATCCGGGAAACGAACGTCAAGCGACCCGGCTTGTTGTGCGGGTCAAGACGTTCCACGTATTCAACGGCCTGATCAGGCGTGGTAGACGGGCCGATTTTCATCCCGATCGGGTTGGCGATGATCTCGGCGAACGCCACATGCGCATGATCGAGCTGCCGGGTGCGGTCGCCGATCCACAGGTAGTGGGCCGACAGGTCATACAGCGCACTCTCGCCGTTCTCGTCTTCACCCAGACGCAGCATGGCACGCTCATAGTCGAGCACCAGGGCCTCGTGGCTGGCGTAGATCTCGGCGGTATCCAGGTTCGAATCCGCCACACCGCAGGCGCTCATGAACTTCAGTCCGCGGTCGATCTCGGAGGCCAGCGCCTCGTACCGGGCACCCGCAGGCGAGGTGCGGACGAATTCGCGGTTCCAGTCGTGCACCAGGGCCAGCGAGGCCATCCCTGAGCCCGTCACCGCACGCATCAGGTTCATGGCGGCGCTGGCATTGGCGTAGGCGCGCACCAGGCGCGACGCGTCGTGCTCGCGCAGCGCGGCATCGGGGGCAAAACCGTTCACCATGTCGCCGCGGTAGGACCTCAATCCGAGCGCGTCGGTGTCAGAGCTGCGCGGCTTGGCGTACTGGCCGGCGATACGGGCCAGTTTCACCACCGGCATGCTGGCCCCGTACGTCAGCACCACTGCCATCTGCAGCAGCGCCCTGATATTGGCCCGGATATGCGGCTCGGTGTTATCGACGAAGGTCTCGGCGCAGTCGCCGCCCTGCAGCAGGAATGCCTCACCGCGCGCCACCTGGGCGAGCTGGCGCTGCAAGCGCTGGATCTCGGCGGGGACGGTAATCGGGGGCACGCTCTCCAGCACGGTCCGCATCGCCGCAGCCTGATCCGCTGGCCAGCTCGGCTGCTGAGCAGCAGGTTTGGCAAGCGCGGCATCGAGGCGCGCACGCATCTCGGCCGGGAGCGGCGGGAGCTCCGGCAATTGGTCGATGGGGACGTCGACTGTCCAGTTCACGAAACCATCTTAACCGTGCCTTATAGCGGATTTTCTCGCCCGAATTGTGTACCGATCAGGCTTCGGGGGTCATTGCCCGGTAGCGAACCAGGTTGTACCGGGCATCGACCAGCGCATCATGGGAATCGGCGGGCCGTTTCGGCATATCGGGGCGCCCCCGGTCCTGCCACAGCTGTTTGAGCTCCAGGGTGACGCGCGGTACCGGCTGCGGCAGGTCTGTCATGGCTCCCCACAGCTGGCACAGCGCCACATGGTCATAGGCGCCGACCCAGGCCCACAGCTCGACCGGGTCGCGCTGTAGGTCTGAGGCGTTGCGGCCCAGCCCCAAAAAATCGGCGAGCTCATCGCGGATCTGCCCCCGGGAGCGCCATAGCGGCGAAGATAGCGGCGGAAGTTTGGGCAGCACGTGCTGTCTTACCCATGGGCCTGCCCGCTGCGGATCGAAGGCGGTGGACACCGCGTAGTACTCACGCCCGTCCTCGCAGACCATGCCGATGGAGATCAGGTCGATGGTGCGGCCGTCGTCGATGAACTCGGTATCGTAGAAATAGCGCACGTACGCCGCCTAGTTATGCGCCGGAGAAGCCGGCGCCAGCTCGTCTGCCTGTAACGAATCATCTTCATGCACAACGTTATTCGCTTCCACCGAGCCTCGCCGCAACCAAACCCAGCTGGCAACGAGTACCGCGAGGTGAACGAACACGTAGAGGCTCGGGATCAGATCGTTCAGGATGCCCCCGGGCCGCAACGTCAGTGCCCCGGAGTCCGGTGTCTTTCCGCTCAAACTCGTGAACCAGGCCGCGAACACCACACAGAACGCCCACATAGTGATCGCGGATGCCCGTTTACCCAGTACGTAGCCCCGGTAACCCAGGTGGACGACCAACGGCACGAACCACACCCAGTGATGACTCCAGCTGAACGGCGAGGCCGCCGCCGATGCCATACCCACGATGGAGATCGCCAGCAATAGCTGGCCGCGCCGGTACGCCATGACCGCGACCACCAGGCTCGCCACCATCACCAGTGCCGACAGCGCAGTGGCCAGCCCGGCCGACAGATCCAATCTGAGGAACAGTCCGCTGACGCTGGTGCTCGCGGTGGGGTCGCGGGTGATGCGGCTGATCTTCTCGAAGGCGCGTTGCACCCAGTAGTAGTGCGACGCCGAGGGCAAGAATATGAATCCCAGGCCGATCGTGGCGATCAGTGTGACGGTGGCGACGATGGCCGCGCGAATCCGTCCCACGACGAACAGAAAGACGATGAAGATCATCGGGGTCAGCTTGATACCGGCAACGATGCCGATGCCGATCCCGGCCAGTTTCCACCGCTTGGAAGCGAGGATGTCCGTCACCACCACGGCCAGGATGAGCAGATTGATCTGACCCAGCTGAATGGAGAGCCGCACCGGCTCCAGCCACGAAACCAGCCCGACCAGCAGAGCCAACAACCCCCATAGTCCGGCCTTGACGGACACCGACAGCCAGGTCAACATGCGCCACACCGAGTAGACCAGCAGCGCCGGGAACACTATGAGCGACAGGACCTGTGCGGTGAAGTCGGTGATGAAAGCCAAGGGGGTGAACACCAGTGCGGCGAACGGTGTGTAGGTGAACAGCAAATCGTCGATCTCACCATTGCGCCCGATCGAATACAGATCCAGACCGTCCAGCACGCGCGTGCCACCGAATCGATAGACCAAGACGTCGATTTGCAGCGCATACGTGGGCCAGTGAATGAACACGAACGCGTGCAGCAACAGCGCAACCGCGAGGACAAGCGGCCCACCCCAGGTGATCCATCCCGCGACTCGACGAGTGGAGTCGCCGTCCGCGTCGGTGGTTTCGGTTATTGAATTCGGCACGGCCCTCGCATCTCTCAGTTATCCCGCCGGTGGGCTCAAGACTAGCGGTACCGGCACGCATGGCTGACCCACGCCCCACGGCGAGGTGCTACCAAAGATGCAGCAAAGATGCAGGGGAATCGGATTAACCGGCGGCGCTCTCCGGGATGCGGTCGGGCTGCTGGGCGACCTCGCCGTTTTCCTTGGGCTTGTCCTTGAGCGAGGCAGCGTAGATGTCGACGTACTCCTGACCGGAAAGCTGCATCAGCTCGTACATCACCTCGTCGATGACCGCGCGTTCGATGAAGCGGTTACCGCCCATCCCGTCGAAGCGCGCGAAGTCCAGCGGCTTGCCGAATTTCACGGTCACCTTGGCGAAGTGCCAGCGGGCCGTTCCCGGCGGGTTCATCGCGGTAGTGCCGACCATGGCGACAGGGATGACCGGCGCACGGGTCGCCAGGGCCATGCGCGCCAGGCCCGTCTTGCCCTTGTAGAGCCGCCCGTCCGGGGAACGGGTGCCCTCTGGATAGATCCCCAGCAGCTTGCCCTCACCGAGCAGCCGCTTGGCGGTGCTCAGCGCATTCTCGGCAGCGTCGGCGCTGGTCCGGTCGATCGGCACCTGCCCGGCCCCGCTGAAGAACACCTTCTTGAGCCAGCCCTTGAACCCCGGCTCGGTGAAGTACTCGCTCTTGGCCAGGAAGGTCACCCGGCGGCGCAACACCAGGCACAAATAGAAGCTGTCCACCACAGCGAGGTGGTTGCCTGCCAGGATTACCGGCCCGGATGACGGGATGTTCTCCAGACCTTCGACTTTCGGCCGGCCCATCAGCTGCAGGATCGGCCCCATGAAGACGAACTTCAGCAGCCAATAGAACATCGCGCATCCTCTCCCGATCCCCATGAGCAGCATGGGGCTGGCGCCGAGCTTACCCTCGGCGACGGCGAAACTCCGTGGACTGTCTAAGGTCCCGAGCACTACCGTGCCGGGCATGGATACCCGCGAGATCGAAACCTTCGTCGACGAGGGATTCGTTGCGGTACGCGGCGCCTTTCCCAGGGACTGGGCGCGCGAAGCACGCGACATCATGTGGTCGCAGATCGGACCCGATCCACACGACAGATCGACGTGGACCGAGCGTGTCTGCTGGGCATACGACACCACCGGCGCCCCGGTGTTCGACAAGATCGTGAACGCTCCGCGCCTCGTCGAGACCTATGACGCGTTGGTGGGGCTCGGACGATGGGCACCGAGGCGCGAGGTCGGGATGTTTCCGATCAGGTTTCCCGAGGGCGACGAAGATGCCGACAGCCCTCCCGACGATGGCTGGCATATCGACGCCAGCTTCGCCGGGCCAGACGGGCGGTACCACGTCAACCTGTGGTCGCGGGAGCGCGCACTGCTCATGCTGTTCCTCTTCTCCGATGTGGGCGAGGAGGACGCGCCCACGCGAATCCGGTCCGGCTCGCATAGGGACGTTCCGATGCTGCTGGAGTCATTCGGCGCCCAGGGCACCGATGTCTTCAGTATCGGAGAGCAATGGGACGCGGTGTCCCAGAAACGTTCTGAGGTGCTCGCGACCGGATCTGCCGGAGATGTGTTCGTATGCCATCCGTTCCTGATCCATGCCGCGCAGAAGCACCGCGGCCATGAGGCGCGGTTCCTGTCACAGCCTGCCCTACCTCTACGCGAACCGCTGGTGCTGGATCGCGACGGAGACGCGGATGGCGACTACTCCCCCGTTGAACAGGCAGTCCGCCTCGGTCTCGGGCGCTGACTACTCGTCGATATCGACTGGAATCGGTTGGTAGCCAGTCGATTGCGAGCTTGGCGGCGGTGGCGGGAAGGGACTCTGGTAGCCACCCTCCGGGCCGTCGGGGTCCTCAGGGTCGCCCGATCCATCCGCCGACTCGATCATCGCCCGCACCACCATCACCAGGGCGAGGCTGTGTTCGGCGATGGTCGCCAGCAGCGGATGGTGCTCACCCTCGACAAGGGCTGCCAGCGCACAGACCGGGCAGAACAACTGGTTGCAATTTCCGGGAATGCCGCCGTCGGCCGGGGCACGCGCGGCCAGTCGCAGCGCCGGGTCGAGCTTGTCGAGGATTGAGGCGGCCAACGCCCGCAGTTCGGGGCCGAGTTCCGGATGGGTACCCGTCACGTAGGCCACACCTCCGGATCCGCTCTAAACCGTATGGTCAGCTCGCCACCGACAAGCCGGGCATCGACAACCACACAGCGCCGCAGCACGGAGGCCAGCCGGACCCGCCGACGCATCCCGTTTGCGCCGATGACCAGGTCATCTCCCACCCGGCCAAGGCTCAGCGTGGCCGGGTCGATCTGCGGCAACTCTAGCCGTAACCGATAGTGGGTGTCGGCCCCGGATCCGGATTCGTGCTCAACGACGGTCGCCAACGGCGCCGGGGGCTTGGCGCCATCGCGGCGCCGCACCGCGTCGGCGAGTTCGCTGAGGGCCTCCGACCCGATGGGCTCGCGCGACAGGTGCGGCACCAGCAGCATCTCCACATCGCCGATCATCTGCCCCAGCTCGTCGAGGACGGCGGATTGATCGGCGATGCGCTGCATGTACCAGTCGAAGGCCGGATGGGCCGGCAGGTTGTGATACTCGTACGAATCATCTTGAATGAGAACCTGATTGACGATCACCTGATCGATGCGCACACCCATCAGCGCCAACGCCCCCACGGTGCGGATCGCCTCGGCCACCACCACCCGTTCGGGAGTCAGCACCAAGTGCGCCCCTACCCGATCAGGGTCCGCGAGCAGGCCTGCGAGCCGATCTGCCGACGCCGCAACACGTTCCAGTAGTTCGGCGAGAATCAGGGCACGAGGGGTGCCGATACCACCGAGCCGACGATGCCGCGGCCAAGCCCGTTCCAGATACATCGAGAAGGTTCCCGGCAGGGTCAGCATGCGCAACGCATCGGCCGTTGAGGCACAGTCGACAACGACGACATCCCATTCGCCCGTCTCGGCGAGCTGTTGGACCTCGTGCAGGCCGAGCATCTCCTGAACTCCCGGCAACGCGGAAAGCTCTTCGGGGGCAAGCGATCCGATATCCGATTCGGGGTACTGCGCGGCGATCGTCTCGGCGATGTCGCCCCAGCGACGCTCCAGCAGGCCCAGGGTGTCCAGGGCCATCACGTCGAGTTGACCCCCGTACGGGTCCTCGAACACCCGCACAAAGTCAGCGCCCGGAGAGGGATCGACCCGGACACCGAAGACATCACCAAGGGAATGAGCCTGGTCGGTGGATACCGCAAGCACCCGCTGCCCGGCGCGCGCATAACGCACGGCGGTGGCACCGGCCAGCGTCGATTTACCCACGCCCCCCTTGCCGACGAAAAGGCCGATGGTGGCTGTCAACGGCGCCTGGACTTCGGGGGCGACGTCTGCGGGGCGGGACACGAGCTTCTCCCCGACGTCGCTAGCGGTCAGATTCGACTCGCTTCTTCAGATCCTTGAGCGCGGAATCGGTGATCTTGCGTTCGGCCTTGCGCTTCAGCATTCCGATCATCGGAATTTGAAGGTCGACCGCGAGCTCATAGGTCACCTCGGTGCCAGACCCCTTGGCCGCCAAAAGGTATGTCCCTTCCAGCGAACGCAACAGGGAACTTTCCGCCAGGGTCCAGGTGACCTTGCGGCCATCCGCGGACCATACATACTCAAGGACCTGGGTGTCTTTGAGGACACCGGCGTCCAGCACCAGACGTGCGCGCTTGACCCTGCCCTCGGAGTCGGTGTCGAGCACCTCGGTTTCCTTGTACTCCGACACCCATTCCGGGTAGGCGCCGATATCGGCGATCACCGCCATCACCTTGCCGGGTTCGGCATCGATGGCAATCGTCTGGGTAGTCTTCTCAGCCACCTGACAGACGCTACCCTTCTCACTGGCAGTCGGATACTCCCATCCTGGCATTTCACTGCAGCCTCGCGAAGGAGAGACGCCCATGAGCCGTCTAGTGGCGAAGGTGCTCGGCGTGCACCAGAGCATCTACATCGCGTCGAAAGGCTATCTGGGTCATCATGTTCCGGGAATGGCGCCTAGCCTGTTGTTGACCTCAACCGGCGCCAAGACCGGGGCACAGCGGATCAACTCGCTGACCTATGCCAAAGACGGCGACAATCTCGTCATCGTCGCCTCGAACGGCGGCGCCCGCCGCAATCCCGCCTGGTACCACAATCTCAAGGCGCACCCCGATGTGCAGGTGCAGCTGGGCAGGGACAAACGCCGTGCCCGTGCGAAGGCTCTGCTGCCCGGCGACACGGATTACGAGCGCCTGTGGAAGTTAGCCGATACCAACAACTCTGGCCACTACAGCGCCTACCGGCGCGCGACCTCCCGGCCCATCCCGGTGGTCGTGCTGGCTCTGGCTGATCAGGCCTGACGCACGCGCGCTTCGCCGATGGGCCGCCCGGCCTCGAGCTGCTGCTTAATCCCGAACGCAAACCGCTTCCCGGCGATGCGGCGGGCATGATTGAGCTTGGCCAGATTCAACTTGGCCACGTGCGCGGCACTGGCACCCGAGGGCTCGGCATGCAGGAAGTAGTGCAGGATCGCACCATCCAGCACGGGCTCAAGCCACACCTCCATGGTCCCGGTCAGTGGTCCTGCCACCGTCCAGCGGATACCCTTCTCGCCACGCTCCTCCACGGCATTGAGCTGCAGGTCTGGCCACCAACGGCGCCAGTCCGCGGAGTTGGAGACGGCGCGGCCGATGTCCACGGGATCTGCCGCGATAAAGGTCTGGTCTGCGACCTGAATGCTGTTCATCGCGGACAAGCTTAAGCCTGGCCCCCTCTGAGACCGTGATGTGCCTGCACAGACGCATTCTCGGGCGCATCCGCGGCGAAAAATGAGGCAACGGCTCCGACGATCTGTAGGCCGCGACTAGTCTGAGCAGGTGCGAGAGTTCAGCGTCCCTGCCCCGTTCACCGTCGAAGACAACGCCTCGGTTGTCCGCGCCGTCTACGACTACGAGCGTGAAGATCCCAACCAAGCGGTGTTCTCCCGTCTCATCGACGGCGCCTGGACACCCGTCACCTACGCAGAGGCCGCCGCGCAGATCCGTGCGGTGGCCAACGGTCTGATCGCCAAGGGTGTGGCGCCCGGCGACCGAGTGGCACTGATCTCGGCGACACGTTTCGAGTGGACGATCATCGACTACGCGATCCTGTCGATCGGCGCGATCACCGTGCCTATCTATGAGACCTCCTCGGCCGATCAGGTCCGGTGGGTATTGCAGGATTCCGCCGCAGTGGCACTATTCGTGGAAACCGATGCCCACGCCAAGATCGCCGAACAACTCGCACCCGAGCTGCCCGACCTGCGCACCGTGTTTCACATCGACACCTCGGGTGCGCCCGCGGCCCTCGACGAGCTCGCCGAGGCGGGCGCCGGGGTGGACCCCGCCGAGCTCACCGGCCGGCTCGACGCCATCAAGGCCACCGATCCCGCGACACTCATCTACACCTCGGGTACCACTGGACGCCCCAAGGGCTGCCAGCTCACCCACTCCAATCTGGTGTACGAAACCCGCGGCGCGCGTTCCGTTTTCCCCGACTATTTGCAGAAGGGCAGCCGGACGCTGATCTTCCTGCCGCTGGCTCACGTGCTGGCGCGCGGTATCGCGATGGCCTGCTTGCAGTCCAAGGTCACCGTTGGGTTCACCAGCGATATCAAGACCCTGGTGCCGACGTTCGGGGTCTTCAAGCCGACCTTCATCGTCTCGGTTCCCCGCATCTTCGAGAAGGTGTACAACACCGCCAGTCAGAATGCCCAGAACGACGGCAAGGGAAAGATTTTCGACGCCGCCGCCGACACCGCCGTCGAGTACAGCCAGGCACTGGACAACGGAGGCCCGGGCATCGTGTTGCGCGCCAAGCGTGCCGCCTTCGACAAGCTGGTCTACGGGAAGCTGCGCGCGGCACTCGGCGGTGAATGCGTGGCATCGATCTCCGGTGGCGCCCCGCTGGGCGCCCGGCTGGGTCACTTCTACCGCGGCGTTGGCCTGACCATCTACGAAGGCTATGGCCTCACCGAGACGACGGCGGCGTGCGCGGTGAACGTTATCGGCGGCCTCAAGATCGGCAGTGTCGGAAGGCCGTTACCCGGTAACGCAGTCAAGATCGCCGCGGACGGCGAGCTGCTCGTGTCTGGTGGCGTGGTGTTCAGCGGGTACTGGAAGAACGACACCGCCACGAACGACTCGATCGTGGACGGGTGGTTCCACACCGGCGACCTGGGCGCGATCGACGAGGACGGCTTCGTCACGATCACGGGCCGGAAGAAGGAAATCATCGTCACCGCCGGTGGCAAGAACGTCGCGCCCGCGGGGCTTGAGGACCATCTGCGCGCCCACCCGTTGATCAGCCAGGCGATGGCCGTCGGCGACAAGCAGCCGTTTATCGGTGCACTGATCACGATCGATCCGGACGCCTTCGACGGTTGGAAGTCCCGGAACGGCAAGCCACGAGAAGCCACCGTCGCCGATCTCACCGAAGACCCGGATCTGATCGCGGAGGTCGAAACCGCGGTAAAGGCCGCCAATCAGGTTGTCTCCCATGCCGAAGCGATCAAGAAGTTCCGGATCCTGCCGGTCGACTTCACGGAAGCCACCGGCGAGATGACACCGACGCTCAAGGTGAAACGCAAGGTGGTGGCCGAGAAGTTCGCGGCCGATATCGACGCCATCTACGCGGGGGCACCCGCCGGATAGTCAGCATCAGCCGAAGGGCGGCAAGCCAAGTCGATACTGCTCGACGGGGTCAGACGGAGGCGCTCACCAGCTCGGCGAATCGCGCGGCGTGGTGATCCCATCGCCAGTGATCGGTCACCCAGGTGCGCCCCGCCGCCCCCATCATGGCGGCGCGCGCCGGGTCGGACAGGATCTGGACAATCGCGTCGGTGATCGCGGGGACCGACCTGCCGTCGACGACAAGTCCCGTCTCGCCATCACACACGGTTTCCGGTGCGCCCCCTGAGTTTCCGGCGACCACCGGAACACCGCAGGCCGACGCCTCCAGGAATACGATTCCCAAGCCCTCGACATCGAGCCCCGCGCCGCGGGTGCGGCAGGGCATCGCGAAAACATCGCCCATCGCGTGATGGGCGGGTAGTTCCTCCCACGGCACGCCGCCGGTAAACACCACATGCTCATCAACGCCGAACCGATTAGCCAACGCGCGCAACGGTTCCGCATACGGACCGCCGCCCACGATCACCAGCGCCGCACCGTCCACGCGTTCCCGGATCGCCGGTAGCGCCTCGATGAGCATGTCTTGGCCCTTGCGCGGAACGAGCCGGGAGACGCACACAATGGTCGGCCGGTCGCTGAGCCCATAACGGCGTCGCAGCTCCTCGCGCGCCGCCGGGTCGGGGCGGAACCTACGGGTGTCGACACCGGCAGGCAGATGTTCCAGCGCGGCGCGCGGACCGAAGGCCGAGGCGAAACGTCCGCGGGTGTAGCGGCTGACGTAAGTGATCACATCGGTGCTCTCCCCGATCTGCCGGAGAGCGGACCGCGCCACCGGGAGCATCGACCAGCCCACCTCGTGCCCATGTGTACTGGCGGCCGTCACAGCAGCGCCGGCTGCCTTCGCCGCCGAAGACAACAGTGCAAGCGGAGCCGCCGCCCCGAACCACACCACATCAGACCGCTGCGACCTGATGAGGTCCACCATGCGCTGGCGGACACCGGGCCCCGGAAGCATCAACGAGGTCGGGTGCCGCACCACGTCGTAATCGGCGGCGGCATCGTATCGCTGACACCCCTTCCACCGCGGCGCGTACACGGTGACCTCGTGCGATCCGGCCAGGCGGGTCACCAGCTCCTGCAGGTAGGACTGAATGCCACCGGGCCTGGGTGGAAAATCGTTGGTGACCAACAGAATCCGTTGCCGCTGGCCGCCAATGTGAGAGGTCACAGTCCAACCGTACTGGGCCTAGCGCAGTGGACGCGAGCCGAGCCAGCCCCGCCACTGCCGCACCAGCGTCGCCTCGTCAACGCCCAATGCACGCTGAATCGCGGCGCCCTGCGGGTCCGGCACAAACGCGGCGCCATATCGATACAGCTTCACCAGCTGGGGCTCACCGAAGGTTTCGGCGACGTATTGCGCCACCGACCAGGCTTCCTCATAGGCCTGCGTGCGATGCGTGTCAGGAGTGTCGAGCTCCGCATCGGTGGGCAGATGATCCGGAATCCGCCCCGCGGCAAGGGCACTCGTCAACATGGGCGCCGCATTCCGGAAGGGAGTACCGCTACCCCGCCGCCCGTTGTAGTCGGCCACGCCCTCCACCAGCCAGAGAGGAGCATGGTCGCCGGTGAGCGTGCGCGCCGCCGCATGGAAGAGCTCATGACGCAGCACCACGCGGAACTGATCGGGCGGGAGCGCTGCCGAGCCGGCTGCGAAAATCACGCGCTGTCCCACGGCAACTCCACTATCAACACGGTCGGCGACGGCCGCGGCGGCTATTCCGTCGGTGCGCTCCCCGCCGACTACAGCGGCGAACTCCGCATCGGATCCGGCCGCAACCAGTAGCACCCCCGAATGCCAGCCCGCCCCCCAGAACTCCGACAGCGACCTCAATGCACCGTCTACCTCGTCGGTCAGTCGTGGCATGACCGCCGAGCCGGGATGCCCGAGCACCACCACGTCCCGGTCCCCCACCTTCTTACGCGCCTCCACCACCGGAGCGAACTGCCAGGGCACGGCGGCCGCGCCGGCGTCGAACAACCGCCAGTCGTCCTTATCGCGCGACACACCGACGGTGGTGGGGCGTTGGACGGCAACCTTGTCCACCCCGCTGACCGCATAGACCAGCGTCGCGTCCAGTCGCCATTGTTGGTGCTGGACAACGGGATCAGCGGGAACTTCGGCTGCCAGTCGGAATTCGAACGTATCTGTCTTCAGCCCTGAGAGATTCTCCTGCAACCGCAACTGAGCCTCGATGAACTTGGGCCTGTCGGGGGCGAGCAGGGCACGCAACGCCGTGGCATCACCGCTGCGCAGCGCTTCCGAGTAATGCGTCAACAGTGCTCGAATCGAGGTGCGCGCGTCATTCATCGGTGCGGCAGGCTGTGCTCCACAACCCCCGCACAGAATCACCAGGACCGCCATGAAGAGCGATATCCGGCGTGCTACCCCGGGCACACGAGAACGATAGCCGCGGCTTAGTAGCGGCGCGCGTTGTAGATCGGGCCGGATGAGGTGATCGGCACGACCGCGACCGGAACGCCGTACGTGGAGGCGTGCACCATCATGCCGTTCCCGACGTATAGGCCGGTATGCGAGGCGTCTCCATAGAAGTTGATGACATCGCCCGGCTGCAGTTCGTTCAGCCCGACGGGTGTCCCACCACGCGCCAGCGCCTGGCTGGAGTGCGGCAGCGACACGCCTTGCTGACCCCAAGCCCACATGACGAGGCCCGAGCAGTCAAAGGCGTTGGGGCCCGAACCGCCCCACGAGTAGGGCGCGCCGATACGGGTCAGTGCCGCCGCGACGGCGTTCGAACCGGCCGCGGAACCGCCGCCAATGGCGGCCTCCGGTGCGGGTGCGGCCGCCGCGGCCTGCATCAGCGGCTCCGGTGCATCGGCCTCCTGACCCGATTCAGCGGGCGGAGGCACGGGCGCCGGTGCTGCCAGCTGCGCACGCTGGCCCGGGCTCAGGGTGTTGTACTGCGATTTGACGACCGCGACCTGCAGCTGCAGCTGGCTCTGTTTGGCCTGCAACGAAGCGCGTACGTTCTTGGCCTGCTCGGCGGCCACCCGGGCATTCTCGGCGGCATCACGTGACCGCTGCTCGGCCGCATCTGCTGAGGCGAGCGCCGCACGGTAACTGTCCATCCGGCCACGCATCTCGGTTCCCACCGTGCGCTGCACCGACAACTGGTCGATGAGGTTCTGCGGCGAGTTGGACGTCAACACGGCGCTGTAGCCGCTCGTGTTACCGCCCATGTAGGCAGCCACTGCCGCCTTGTTGATATCGACCTGGTAGCTGGACACCGCCGTGCGTGCGGCCGTCGCGACGGCTTCGTCGGCGAGGACAGACTTCTCCGCGTCGCGCTGAGCGGCCAGCTTGGCGTCGAGATCGACCTTCGCGGAGTTAGCCGCCTCGGAGGTTGCCTCGGCCTGGCGGGACAGCTCGTTGAGCTTCTTGACGGCGTCGCCATTGGGGTCCGCGGTGGCGATCTGACCACCCGCAAATACCCCTCCGACCAGTACCGCAGCAGTTGCCGCGAGCATCATCCGACGGAGTGGTGAGGGCGTCGATCGATCCGTGTGATCTCGAAGAAGACGCCCGACACTCAACTGACTACATCCCTTTACTGCAAATGGATCGCCGCGAACTCCGGCGCTGATAGGTCTCAGATAGGTTACGAAATGGCATCGGCGTTGTCCACCGCAGTGTGGAATGACGTCAATATCACGTAAGCGCCGGTTCGCCTCCCCGTCTCCGGGGCGGGCCATCACGTACCTCTTCCGAGTGTGCCCTATGCGACTCCGGCATCGCGTGTCAGCGGGGTGACAGGCGTGTCGCGATCACGGTGAATCGGCACGAGCCGCAGCCGTGGCGCAAGCCCCACCTCGGCCAACACCTCCAGCGCGGCGCGCTCGTCGTCACCGAGCGTCTGCGGGACACCCAGCAGCACACTGACCACGCAGTCATCGCATCCCGGGCCGCGCATCGCGCAATCGTCACAATCGATGAGCATGGCTCCTCCTTTCGCATACATCGTTCTTCGGGGTTCTTCGGGGTTCTTCTGGTTTGACCGGACGGTAACCGCGACCACCGACAGGTAGTCGTTCCCTGGCACGCTGGCGGTATGACCGAACAGACACGACCGGCACATACCGACCGCCGCCGGGCCGAGTCGTTTGGAGAATCCGCCGACGCCTACGACCGCCACCGCCCCCGCTATCCCCAGCCGCTGATCGATGAGCTCGTTTCTCGCGGGCAGACGCGCGCCCTCGACGTCGGAGCAGGCACCGGGATCGCCGCGGCGCAGTTGATCTCGGCCGGTGCGCAGGTGCTCGCCATCGAGCCTGATGCCCGGATGGCGCGGGTGGCGGCTGGGAAGGGCATCGACGTCGACGTGGCGACGTTCGAGGACTGGCAGCCAGCGGGTAGGACCTTCGACCTGGTGCTGTTCGCCCAGTCCTTTCACTGGGTACAGCCGATTGCAGCGCTACAAAAGGTGGGGACGGCACTTCGCCCCGGTGGCCGACTCGCCCTCATCTGGAACCGCATTGAGCCCACCGCCCCGACTCGGGACGACCTGGACACCGTCTATGCCGATTTCATGGACACCACGAGGCGCCCCTCCGCGAACACGGAGGACACCGTCTCCCCGATCATCGAGAAATCCGGATATCACGTGCAGCACCTGCATTTTCTGGAGCGGCCACATTTCTCCACACGCGCATACCTCGACATGGTCTTCACCTACTCCAACCACCTCACCCTCGATGCACCCACGCGCAGCGAGCTGCGGGCCCGGCTCGAGCAGAAGATCGGCGCCGACGGCGTCGATACGACGAACGATGCGCTCGCGCTGATCTGTACCCCCGTGGCGTGAGCCCGATATGTCGGTCCCAGGACTTACGGTCACGTCATGACGCAAATGACCTTCGACGAGGTGCACTCCTCGTCGGGGTCGTCGGCACAAGCACTGCGCGACACCACCTTTGTGGTGGTGGACCTGGAGACCACCGGCGGCAGCGCCGAGAATGACGCGATCACCGAGATCGGCGCGGTCAAGGTGCGCGGCGGTGAGGTGCTCGGGGAGCTGGCCACACTGGTCGATCCGAAACGAGCACTACCACCGCAGATCGTCCGCCTCACCGGCATCACCTCGGCGATGCTGGTGGACGCTCCGCCAATCGAACAGGTGCTCCCCAGCTTTCTCGAATTCGCCCGCGGCACAGTCCTGGTGGCCCATAACGCCGGCTTCGATATCGGGTTCCTCAAGGCGGCCGCACGGCAGTGCGGGATCGACTGGCCCCAACCAACCGTGCTGTGCACGGTCCGGCTGGCCCGCCGAGTGCTGTCCCGCGACGAGGCCCCGCGAGTCAGCCTGGGTGCTCTGGCGCAGCTACTCGGCGCGTCAACCACCCCCAACCACCGGGCGCTCGACGATGCCCGGGCCACCGTCGACGTGCTGCACGCGCTGATCGGCCGGGTGGGCAACCAGGGCGTCGACACCATGGGCGAGCTGCGACGGTACCGCACCCAGGTGCCCAACGCTTTGCGCGACAAGCGCTCCCTGGCCGATGGAATGCCTTACGCCCCAGGCGTTTATCTGTTCCGCGGGCCTGCAGGCGAAGCGCTGTACGTGGGCACCGCAGTCAACCTGCACAGACGGGTGCAGCAGTACTTCACCGGCGCGGATCCGCGTGGCCGGATGCGCGAGATGGTCACCATCGCGACCGCGGTGGACCACGTGACCTGTGCACATCCCCTGGAGGCCGCGGTTCGCGAACTGCGGCTGCTGGGTGCGCACGCACCGCCGTACAACAGAAAATCTCGATTCCCGCATCGCTGGTGGTGGGTGGTGCTCACCGAGGAGCCCTTCCCCCGTTTCGCGGTCGTCCGCACCACAAACGCTCGGCCCATGCTCGGCCCATTTCGCGCACGTGGCGACGCGGTGGCCGCCGCCCTGGTACTCGCCCGGTTCACCGGCGTGCGCACCTGCACGAGGCGTATCGGAGCCGCTGGGAGGCATGGCCCGGCCTGCGACGGCCAGTCCTACCCCCATGACACCGCCTCCCCATGTCCCGCACCTGCGGGGGTGGATGCGGTGGGGTACCGGGACGCCCTCGACCAGGCATATGCAGTCCTCGCCGGCACCCACGGCCAGCCGCTACACGCCATGTGTGAGCGGGTGGCAGAGCTGGCAGGCCTGCGGCGCTACGAGACCGCCGCGCGACAACGGGATGCGACGGCCGCAATCGTCGAGGCACTGGCCCGCCAGCACCGCCTGTATGCCCTCTCACGCATCGAGGAGCTGATCGCTGCGCGCCCCGACGGCGAAGGCGGCTGGCAGATCGCCGTGGTCCGCTACGGGCAGCTGGCCGGGGCGGCGGTCGCCCGCCGCAGCGTCCCCCCGATGCCGGTGGTGGCGGCCGCCTCCGTGTCGGCTCAGGTGGTGTTGCCGACACCCGAACCGTTCGGCGGGGCCGCACCCGAGGAGATCGGGCTGATCACCCGCTGGCTCGCCGAGCCCGGCGTACGCATCGTGTCCTCGACCGATGGCTACGCCGAGGCGACGGGATGTTCCGGACCGCTACGCGAGTGGGCGGCGACTGCACGCAGCGCACGGATGGCGAACAGTGCCCACCAGAACGACTGGGGAATGGCTGAACTCGTCAGGGTCGCTACGCCTGGCCCGCATCCTGCTGCGCCCCGAGCCGCCGGCTGACGGCGATCCAGCTGTCCAGCAGCGCCGCTGCCGCTCCCGAATCGATGGCCGTGGCCACCCGCGCGAGCGCATTTTCCCAGGCGGGCACCCATTGAGCATCGCTGGCCAGGCCTGCATGGGCGACCATGGCGCCGGCGGCATTGAGTAGCACCGCGTCACGAACCGCGCCCTTGTCACCGGCCAGCACCGCCCGGACCTCGGCGGCATTGAAATCGGGATCACCGCCGACCAGTTCCTCCAGCCTGGCACGCGCGAAACCAAATGCCGCGGGATCGAACCGCAGCTTGTCCACCGTGCCCGCCTGCACCCGCCAGATGGTGCTGGTCGTGGTGGTGGTCAGCTCGTCGAGCCCGTCGTCACCGTGCACCACCAGCACACTGGACCCGCGCCCGGCGAAGACCCCCGCCGTCACCTCGGCGAGATCGGCGAAGGCACAGCCGATCAATCCGGCTCGCGGGCGGGCCGGATTCGTCAGCGGCCCAAGCAAATTGAATACGGTGGGCACTCCGATCTCGCGACGTACCACCGAGGCGTACCGATACGACGGGTGGAAATGCGGCGCGAAGCAGAACCCGATTCCCACCTCGGCGACACTGCGCATCACCTGATCGGCGCCCAGGTCGATGCGTACCCCCAACGCCTCCAGCGTGTCCGCGCCGCCGGCCAACGACGACGCCGCCCGATTGCCGTGCTTGACCACCCGTACGCCGCACGCCGCCACCACGATGGAGGCCATGGTGGAAAGGTTCACCGTGTTCGCGCCATCGCCGCCGGTGCCGACAATGTCCACGGCGTCCGTGGAGATCCGGTCGCCCTGCTCATCCGAGGGGAAACGGATCGCGTGGGACAGCATGGTGTCGGCGAGCTCTCCAACTTCTTCCGAGGTCGGGCGCTTCATCCGCATCGACACCCCGAAGGCCGCGATCTGAGCCGGAGTGGCCGTACCCGTCATGATCTGATCCATGGCCCAGGCCGCCTGTCCCGCCTTCAGGTCGCGACGGGCCGTCAGCTCCCCCAGTACCTGGGGCCAGGAATGTTCCAGCACGCCGCAAATGCTCCCATGGAGACAACGGCGACCACAAAGAAGTAAATCGCCCGGGGCCTGCCGCGACACGCCGGGCCGACGGCACCGGAATCCCTCCCGCCGGAGGCCACACGCATTGTCGAGCGTCGGTCACAAATCAATGTCGGACCCGGGTGGCTCTCGACAACTACAAAGCGTCATACTTACGGCGTGACGACCGCAGCAGCCCCAGGATCGCCGGCGGGAACCGCCATTACCCAGCGGGTTCATTCGCTGAACCGCCCCAACATGGTGAGTGTTGGCACCATCGTCTGGCTTTCCAGTGAGTTGATGTTCTTTGCTGGGCTCTTCGCGTTCTACTTCACCGCCCGGGCCCAGTCCGGCGGACAGTGGCCACCGGAGCCCACCGAGCTGAACATGGGGCTGGCCATCCCGGTCACCGCCGTCCTCGTCGCCTCGTCCTTCACCTGTCAGATGGGTGTGTTCGCCGCGGAAAAGGGCGATGTGTTCGGGCTGCGCCGCTGGTACATCATCACCCTGATTATGGGCACCTTCTTCGTCCTCGGCCAGGGCTACGAGTACATGAACCTGGTCCGTGAGGGCACCACCATCGCCGGCAGCGCCTACGGCTCAACGTTCTACCTGGCCACCGGTTTTCACGGTCTGCACGTTATCGGCGGTCTCGTCGCCTTCGTCTACCTGCTGGTTCGCACCCGGATGAGTAAGTTCACTCCGGCCCAAGCGACCTCCGCGATCGTGGTGTCGTACTACTGGCACTTCGTCGACATCGTGTGGATCGCATTGTTCGCCACCATCTACTTCGTCCGTTGATCCAGCCCGACCCGGTGAAGGGAGCACAACAGGTGAGCGTGGAGACCACACCCGCCAAGAATCGCGCACGCCGCAAATTCCGCCGTCGCATCTCAGCAGGTTTGCTACTGCTGATTGCGCTGGTGGTTGCCGGCGGCCTGGCCTCTACCTTCACGCCCACCCCGCAGGTCGCGGTGGCCGACGAGGACAAGTCGGCGCTCCTACGCACCGGCAAGCAGCTGTACGAGACCTCGTGCATCACATGCCACGGCGCCAACCTGCAGGGTGTGCCGGACCGCGGACCCAGCCTCATCGGTGTCGGCGACGCCGCCGTCTACTTCCAGGTGTCCACCGGCCGCATGCCGGCCATGCGCAACGAAGCCCAGGCGCAGCGCAAGGACCCGATCTTCGACGAGGAGCAGACCGACGCCCTCGGCGCCTACATCCAGGCCAACGGCGGCGGCCCCCAGGTGATCCGCGACGGCGACGGCGCGATAGCTCAGGAGTCGTTGCGCGGCACCAACATCGCGCGCGGTGGCGACCTGTTCCGGCTCAACTGTGCGTCCTGCCACAACTTCACCGGCCGCGGTGGTGCGCTCTCGTCGGGCAAGTTCGCCCCCGAACTCGACCCGGCCAGTGAGCAGCAGATCTACACCGCAATGCTGACCGGCCCGCAGAACATGCCCAAGTTCTCCGACCGCCAGCTCACCCCTGACGAGAAGAAGGACATCATCGCCTACGTCCGCGCATCAGCGGAGACACCCGATCCCGGCGGTTACGGGCTCGGCGGCCTCGGCCCCACTTCCGAGGGCATGGCCATGTGGATCATCGGCATCGTCGCGGCCATCGTCGCGGCACTGTGGATTGGAGCGCGCGCGTGAGTGGCGATCCCAACGTAGAAATTCCCACCGACGAGCAGCTCGCGACCATGAGCCGTGACGAGCTGGTCAAACTCGGCACCAACCTCGACGGTGTCGAGATCGTCTACCGCGAACCGCGGTGGCCGGTCGCGGGCACCAAGGCCGAGAAGCGCGCCGAGCGACTCATCGCGCTGTGGTTCGCCCTCGGTGGCGTGTTCGGCTTGGCCCTGCTCGGGGTGTTCCTGTTCTGGCCATGGGAGTACAAGCCGTTCGGCGATCCGGGTAATGCGGCCTACAACCTGGCGACCCCGCTGTACGGCCTGACCCTGGGCCTGTCCGTGCTGTCGTTGGGTATCGGCGCGGTGCTCTACACCAAGAAGTTCATCCCGCAGGAGATCTCGATCCAGGACCGGCATGACGGCCCCGGATCGTCCGAGGTGGATCGCAAGACCATCGTCGCGCAGCTGCAGGACACCCTGGATACCTCGACGCTGCCCCGTCGCAAGATGATCGTCCGGGCCCTCGGGTTCGGCGTCGGCGCCATGGGCGCCGGTACCGCCGTCGCATTCATCGGCGGCATGATCAAGAACCCCTGGGCCCGTGTGGTCCCCACCGCCAACGGCAAGCAGCCCGTGCTGCTCACCAGTGGTTGGACCCCCCGCTACCACGGCGAGACCATCTACCTGGGTCGCGCGGTCGGCAGCAGCGCCAATGTGCTGCTGAAGGTGCGCCCGGAGGATATCGACGCCGGTGGCATGGAGACCGTGTTCCCATGGCGTGAGTCGGACGGCGACGGCACCACCGTCGAGTCACACGAGAAGCTGTCACAGATTCAGATGGGGGTGCGTAACCCCGTCATGATCATCCGGGTGCGGCCATCCGATATATCCAAGGTGGTGAAGCGCAGGGGGCAGGAGAGCTTCAACTACGGCGACCTGTTCGCGTTCACCAAGATCTGCTCGCATCTGGGTTGTCCCACATCGCTGTTCGAGCAGCAGACCTATCGCATCCTGTGCCCCTGCCACCAGTCGCAGTTCGATGCGCTGCATTTCGCCAAGCCCATCTTCGGGCCTGCCGCTCGTGCGCTGGCGCAGCTGCCGATCACCGTCGACAAGGACGGATATCTCGTCGCCGCAGGCGACTATGTCGAACCCGTCGGACCCGCATTCTGGGAGCGCAAATCATGAGCGACACAGCCCAAAAGCCGTCACGCGCAGCCAAACAAGCTGAGGCGATGGACTCCCGGTATCACCTCGCGGCCGGGATGAAGCGGCAGATCAACAAGGTCTTCCCGACGCACTGGTCGTTCATGCTCGGTGAAATTGCGCTGTACAGCTTCGTCATCCTGCTGCTCTCGGGCGTCTACCTGACCCTGTTCTTCGACCCGTCGATGGCCGAGGTCACCTACAACGGCGTCTACCAGCCGCTGCGCGGTGTGCAGATGTCCAAGGCCTACGAAACCGCCTTGAATATCAGTTTCGAGGTTCGCGGAGGACTGTTCGTCCGTCAGATCCATCACTGGGCCGCCCTGATGTTCTCGGCCTCGATCATGGTGCACCTGGCACGCATCTTCTTTACCGGCGCATTCCGTCGCCCCCGCGAGGCCAACTGGGTGATCGGCTCACTGCTGCTGATCCTGTCGATGTTCGAGGGTTACTTCGGCTACTCCCTGCCCGACGACCTGCTCTCCGGTATCGGGCTGCGTGCCGCGTTCTCATCCATCACGCTGGGCATCCCGCTCATCGGCACCTGGATGCACTGGGCGCTGTTCGGTGGCGATTTCCCCGGAAACATCTTCATTCCGCGCATGTACGCGCTGCATATCCTGCTGATTCCGGGAATCATCCTGGCGCTCATCGCCGTTCACCTGGCACTGGTGTGGTACCAGAAGCACACCCAGTTCCCCGGCCCCGGCGCCACCGAGAAGAACGTCGTCGGCGTGCGCATCCTTCCGGTGTTCGCGCTCAAGGGCGGTGCGTTCTTCGCCTTCACCACCGCCATCTTGGCGCTGATGAGCGGCCTGCTGCAGATCAACCCGATCTGGCTACTGGGCCCCTACCGGCCATCTCAGATCTCCGCGGGTAGCCAGCCCGACTTCTACATGATGTGGACAGAAGGCATCGCCCGGCTATGGCCGGCCTGGGAGCTGTACATCTTCGGGCACACCGTGCCCGCGGTGTTCGGTGTCGCCGTGATGATGGGTCTGGTGTTCGGGCTGCTGACCATGTACCCGTTCATCGAAAAGAAGCTCATCGGCGACAACGCACATCACAACCTGCTGCAACGTCCGCGTGACGCTCCGGTCCGCACCGCTGTTGGCGCGGCGGCGATCTCGTTCTACATGATCACCACACTGGCCGCGATGAACGACATCATTGCGTTCAAGTTCCACATCTCGCTGAACGCGACGACGTGGATCGGCCGTATCGGCATGGTGATCCTGCCGATCGTCGTCTACTACATCGCCTACCGGTGGGCCATCGGCCTGCAGCGCAGCGACCGCGCGGTGCTTGAGCATGGCATCGAGACCGGCATCCTCAAGCGACTGCCGCACGGCGAGTACATCGAGCTACACCAGCCGCTGGCCGGTGTCGACGAGCACGGTCACGCGATTCCGCTGGAATATCAGGGCGCGGCGGTGCCTCAGCGTATGAACAAGCTCGGATCGGCCGGCGCACCCGGCATCGGCTCGTTCCTGTTCGCCGACCCCGCCGACGAGCAGCAGGCGCTGGTGGATGCCGAGCACGCCGCTCACCACCAGTCGCTGCTTGCCCTGAAGGAGTACCAGGACGGCGAACCGGGAACCAACGGTTCAACGAACGGTCACGGCCACTAGAAGTCAGCTCGACAGTTGGGCCCCGCATACGAAAGTGTGCGGGGCCCAACTCTTTTCCGTGCACCGCCCCGCATCACCGGCTAGCGTTGCGGGCATGCGCGAGATGAACCGCGAGGAATGGTGGACCTTCGCCACCAAGGGCACACGAACCGGAATGCTCGGCCTGGTGCGCGCCGACGGTGCACCCATCGTGACGCCGGTCTGGTTCCTGTTGCACGAAGGCCCGGACGGTGACGAACTGATCTTCACGACCGGTACAGACACCCTGAAGGGCAAGGCAATTCGGCGAGACCCACGCATCTCGCTGGCGGTCGACGATCAGCGGCCGCCGTACTCCTACGTCCAGTTCACAGCGGAAGCGCGACTGACCAACGATCTCGACGAGATGCTCAGGTGGGCCACCACGATCGGCGCGCGCTACATGGGAGCCGAGCTGGCCGAGCAGTATGGCCGCCGCAATGCGGTCCCCGAAGAATCACTCGTGCGAGCCACCATCACGAAAGTCATTGCCCGTGCCGGAATCGCCGACGTCTAACGCACCGAGCTACTTGTCAGACGATCCCGATGCGCCAAGCTCACGCAGCTTCTTAAGTGTCAGCCACGGAATTGCTCCCATCGCGCAGGTGATCAACCCGGCGAACGCGAACGCGACAATGGCGGCGGTGTCGCTGTCCACGGCCAGCAGGTAGGTGCCCGTGACCACCGCCAGCAGCGCCAGACCGATCGCACCGGCGATCCCCACGGTGGCCCGCAGCCACAGCCGGTCGGCTACCGCTGATTTCGCGGCCTCCTCGGCGGCCGCCCGGTATGCCGGCGATCCGGGACCGGTGTAGTCCTGCGACATCTGACTCACCGGATCAGAAAGACCGCCGAATGCCTTGAGCTTCTCGGTCGCGGCCTCCGTAGGAGGCGGGCCCGATGACGCCTTCTCTGCACGGGTGGCATTAATGCCCTTAGGTTTTGATGCGCCGCGCGCAGTGCGCTGGGCGGCCGTCTTGCGTGCGCGCAGCAGCAGCGGCACGGCGCCGAGGATGACGGCCAGCGACACCCCGATGACGATGTAGATGCCCAGAGAAGGGCCAGCGGACGCGGAGCCCTCCCCCGCACCGGCCAGCACGACGATGGCGCCGACCAGCATTCCGACGAACGCCAGCCAGATGACCGCACACAACCCCAGCAGCATGCGGTCGACGGCTTGCGGAGAGGACCGTCGTACCGGCCCGGCTATCGCCTCGAGCGGCTTGGCCCATCGAGCGGCTGGCATCAGCAGGTTGCCTGCGCCGAATTGTTGTTGTTAGCGGACAGCACCTGTCCATCGCTGGTGGTGATCGTGCAATTGAGCTGGCTCAGTCGCAGGAAGCTGCTCGCCGATACCGACCCGATCTCCGAGTTCGAGATCGGGGTGACGGTGATCGACCACGGGATGTACACATTCGGGTTCACCCGTGTACGCCCGGAGCCGTCGGTCCAGGTGATTGAGATGCGATCAAGCGGAGCCTTGGAACCCGTCACGGAGTAGGTGATCTGACGCGGCCCGGCGGGTGTCGTGGTGGTTGTTGGCGGCGGAGGCGGCGGTGTCGTCGTGGTCGTCACCGGCGGCGGCTGCTCATGCGTCGTCGCCGGCGGCGGGGGCGGCGGTGGAGGCTCCACCGTCACCGTCTCGGTCACCACCGGAGGCGGCGGCGGCGGCGGCGGAGGCTCGCTGCTCGGCGGCGGGGGTGGTGGCGGCGGAGGCGGCTCCGTGGTGGTGATGATCTCGTTCCACGGTGTGGTACTCGGGGTCGGTGTCACGGTGGTGCTCTTGGCGGCACCGGTTGTCTCGTCCGAGCGCCCGGCTACCAGCAGTGCAACGGAGGCGACCAATGTGATGGCGGCAATGATCGCGGCCACCCCGACAACCCACGGCCATCGCGGCGGAGGCGGCTCATCGTCACCGACCAGCTGGGTGTCGTATTCGTCGTACGGCACATACGGACTGGTGAACTGCTCGGACTCGGGCGCCGAGTAAGCCTGCGAGGGAAGCTCGGCAGAGTCTGCCCCTGGAGCCGCGGCGTCCGCATTCGGGCCGTCGAGATCCGGAACTTCCCCGGGAGTCCCCGACCCTGGGTTGTCCGTCCCACTCATCTACACAAGTTCCTTTTCGTCACTTCCCACACCCCACCGGGCCACCTCCTGGAGAGGCCATGGCAACGATAGCCAACGCGATCGGGAGCGACGAAACCTGACGGCCGGAAAAACCAAACTGACCACCGGATTGTTATCGAAAAGGTGATGGCCGACACGGTCCCGTCACACCTGCCACGGGAGTCCCGCCGCAAAGCGGGAGTGCAACCAGCCCAACGAGCTGGAAAGGGGCGCAAAGCCGAGATGAAGGCTAGTGCTTCTCCGGGCCCACGTGATATTCGAAGACCAGACCGGCAACCGCGCTGAGCACGAACACGCCACCGGCGGCGATCAACCACGGTAGCCACAGCGCCACACCCACGGCGGTGGTGGCTGCGGCCAGCGCGATCATGATGGGCCACCAGCTATGCGGGCTGTAGAAGCCCAGCTCGCCAGCTCCGTCGGCGATCTCGGCATCCTCGTAGTCCTCGGGCCGGGTGTCCAGACGCCGGGCCACGAAGCGGAAGAACGTCGAGATGATCAGCGACAGACCCGTCGTCATCACCATGGCGGTTGTTCCCGCCCACTCCACACCACCGTTGGCGTACAGGGCGGTGAGCACCGCGTAGATCACAGTGGCGAGGGCGAAGAATCCAGTGAGGATCTCGAAGAGTCGGGCTTCGATATGCATGCTGCTCTCCTCGCCTAGTTCTTGGCTGCGTTGTTGTCCGTCGGGGCAAGCTCCCCGCGACGGCCGTCGAACGGTCTGGTGGTAGTGGAGACCGGCGACTGCCCGATCGACGCCAGCGCCTCGGCGTTGGTCTTACCGTTCTTACGAGCATCCAAGTAGAACTTGAAGTCGTTAGGGCTGACCACGCGCAGCTCGAAGGCCATCATCGAGTGGTAGGTACCGCACATCTCGACGCAACGTCCGACGAACGCACCTTCCTTCAGGATCTTGCTGACCTGGAAGACGTTGTCGGAGTTGTTGGCCTTGGGCTCGGGCATCACGTCGCGGGTGAACAGGAACGGCACCACCCGGAACGAGTGGATGACATCGGCCGAGGCCAGCTGGAACTCGACGCTCTTACCGCTGGGCAGCACCAGCACCGGGATCTCGGACGAGGTACCGACGGTTTCGACCTTGTCGAAGTTCAAGTAGGTGCGGTCCTCGCGATTGAGGCCGCGCACCGCACCGACGATCTCCTTGCCGTGCTCATTCTTGCCCTCGGGCTTGGAGCTCATGGCCTTCTTGCGCTCGGGATCGGCGCCGTCGTAGCTGAGGCTTCCGTCCTTGAACGCCACCTTCTGGTAGCCGAACTTCCAGTTCCACTGGAAGGCTGTGACGTCGACGACGACCTCGGGGTTCGGGTCCTTGTGCATGACCCGGTTCTGCACCACGACGGTGAAGTAGAAGAGCACCGCGATGATCAGGAACGGCACCACCGTGAGGATCAGCTCCAGCGGCAGGTTGTATCCGAACTGGCGCGGGAACTCGGTATCGCCCGGCTTGTGCCGGTGGAAAGCGATGGTCCAGAAGGTCAGGCCCCACACGATGACGCCGACAACCAGCGAGGCGACGACTGCCCAGGTCCACAGGGGTGCCATGTAGTCGTGGGCCTCGGGGGTGATGCCCTCGGGCCAGCCGAAGCGCAGTACTTCTTGGACGCTACAACCGCTGAGCAGGAAGCTCGCCGCACCCAACAGCACCGCAGTGGCCAGCAGGGACGGCCGTGAGCCGGACCGTGACGTCACGTTTGTAGCCTCCAAAGCTCGGTCTGCTGCGAACAAATTCCATCGCTGACCAGTGGCAGCAATCGAATACTACGCAGCGTAGACCACGCCGTCCCACCCAGGGCGTGACGGGGCCGGTGTGGGGACCATGGTCCCGTGATAGGTCCGGTGATGTTGCATACTTGGCCGCGTGTGTGGACTGGTGGCGTGGCTGGGTCCGCCCGGTTCTTCGCTCGAATCTCATAGCCCCGCGGTGGATGCGGCGATGGTGCATATGCGCCACCGCGGCCCCGATGAGCCCGGAATCTGGCACGAGGAGAACGTGCTCTTCGGCTTCAACCGGCTCTCGATCATCGATATCGCGCATTCGCATCAGCCGCTGCGCTGGGGTCCCGCGGATGACCCGGACCGGTACGTGCTGGTCTTCAACGGCGAGATCTACAACTACCTAGAGCTCCGTGAGGAGCTCACGCAGCAGCACGGCGCCGTGTTCGCCACCGAAGGCGACGGCGAGGCGATTCTCGCGGCCTACCACTTCTGGGGTGTCGACGCGCTACACCGGTTGCGCGGCATGTTCGCCTTCGCCATCTGGGATACCGCCCAGCGCGAGTTGTTCTGTGCTCGCGACCCGTTCGGTATCAAGCCACTGTTCATGGCGACCGGTCCGGGCGGTACCGCCCTGGGCAGCGAGAAGAAATGCCTGCTGGACCTGGTGGATCAGTTGGGCATCGGCACCGAATTGGACCTGCGGGCGGTGCAGCATTACACGGCGCTGCAGTACGTTCCGGAGCCCGAGACCCTGCACTCCGAGATCCGTCGCCTCGAATCCGGTTCGTATGCCCGCATCGCCCCCGGCCAGGAGCCACGCGTCACCCGCTACTTCCCGGCCCGGTTCTCCGTGTTGCCGTTCACCCGCGCGACCCGCCAGTCCCGGTACGACGAGATCACCGAGGTGCTCTCCGATTCGGTGGCCAAGCACATGCGGGCCGATGTCACGGTGGGATCGTTCCTGTCGGGCGGTATCGACTCGACGGCCATCGCCGCGCTGGCAATCCGGCACAACCCGAAGCTCATCACCTTCACGACCGGCTTTGAGCGGCAAGGCTATTCCGAGGTCGACGTGGCAGTCGAGTCGGCGCAGGCGATCGGCGCACGCCATATCGTCAAGGTGGTCAGCCAGGAGGAGTTCGTCTCCGCGCTACCCGAGATCGTCTGGTACCTGGACGATCCGGTGGCGGACCCGTCACTGGTGCCGCTGTTTTTCGTCGCCCGGGAGGCGCGTAAGCACGTCAAGGTGGTGCTCTCCGGCGAGGGCGCCGACGAGCTGTTCGGCGGATATACGATTTACCGGGAACCGCTGTCACTCAAGCCTTTCGAGTACCTCCCCGGCGCTCTGCGCCGTAGCGCGGCGCGACTGTCCGCGGCAATCCCGGACGGGGTGCGCGGTAAGAGCCTGCTGCACCGCGGGTCGATGACACTGGAGCAGCGCTACTACGGAAACGCCCGCAGCTTCGACGACGAACAGCTGCGCGCGGTGCTCCCCCACTACCGCCCGGAATGGGGCCACCAAGACGTCACCGCAGCGCTCTACGAGCGCTGTGCGGGGTGGGATCCGGTGGCACGCATGCAATATGTGGATCTGTTCACCTGGTTGCGCGGCGACATCCTGGTCAAGGCCGACAAGATGACGATGGCGAACTCACTGGAGCTGCGGGTGCCGTTCCTGGACCCCGAGGTGTTCAGGGTGGCGTCCACGCTGCCCTACCGGGAGAAGATCACCCGGGAAACCACCAAGTACGCGCTTCGCAAGGCACTGGAACCCATTGTGCCGGCGCATGTTCTGCACCGGACCAAGCTCGGTTTCCCGGTGCCCATCCGGCACTGGTTCGTCGATGGACTGCTGCACGACTGGGCCCGCGAGATGCTCGCCACCACGCAAACCGGCCACCTGATCGACGTGGACGCGGTGAGCCGGATGCTCACCGAGCACGCCGCTGGGGTCGCCGATCACAGCCGCAGGTTATGGACGGTGTTGATCTTCATGCTGTGGCACGCGATCTTCGTCGAACAGTCGGTACGGCCCGTCATCCAGGAGCCGCACTACCCGGTGCAGCTCTAGCGGTACCGCGCTAGAGCGCGGCACCGATCTCGTCAGCGGCTTCCTGGCCGTACGCATCAGCCAGTCGACCGAGCGCACTTTCACGATCCCACACCCATTCCTGGGTGCCGACGGTCTCCAGAACCAGCACGGCCACAAGCGATCCCAACTGGGCCGAACGCTCCAGGTTCAGACCGGCACTGCGGCCGGTGAGGAATCCGGCGCGCCATGCGTCGCCGACACCGGTCGGGTCGACCTGCTCCTTCTCCGGCACCACACCCACTTTGAGGGATGTGCCATCCTTCTCCACGATCTCGACGCCGTTGGGTCCCAAGGTGGTGATCCGCAGCTCGACACGCTCGCGCACATCGGCCTCGGTCCACCCCGTCTTGGACAGCAGCAGATCCCACTCGTAGTCGTTGGTGAACAGGTACCTGGCGCCACCGACGAGTTCGCGTGCCTGCTCACCGGAGAGCCGGGCCAACTGCTGCGACGGATCGGCCGCGAAGGGCAGCCCCAAGCTGCGGCATTCCTCGGTGTGCCGGAACATCGCATCGGGGTCGTTGGCCCCGATGATCACCAATTCCGTTGTCCCGGTACGCGATACCACATCGGCCAGGGAGATGTCGCGAGCTTCGGACATGGCACCCGGGTAGAAGGACGCGATCTGCGCCATGTCCTGGTCGGTTGTGCACACGAAACGCGCGGTGTGGGCGGTCTCGGAGATCTTCACGGCGTCGCAGTTGACGCCGTGACCCTCGAGCCACGACCGGTACTCGGCGAAGTCCGCACCCACCGCACCCACCAGCGCCGGCTTGCCGCCGAGCACGCCGATGGCGAAGGCGATGTTCCCGGCCACTCCACCACGGCGGATCTCCAGATCGTCCACCAGGAAGCTGAGGGACACCTTCTGCAGGTGCTCGACCAACAGCTGTTCGGAGAACTTGCCGGGAAAGTTCATGAGGTGGTCGGTGGCGATGGATCCGGTGACGATGATGGACACGCGTGAGGCCCTTCGTGCGGTTCGGCGGGAATTCAGGTTGGAACGAGACAACCCCCGAAGCTTACCCAACGTAATTGTTCTGGAGTTGTGGCCGATTGCTAGCCTGGATTGTCGGTCGGGGAACGAAATTTCAGGAGAAACAATGGCAGAACCAGGTTATTCGACGGTGCCCTACCCTGGTTTACCGCCTATGCCTCCGCCGGTCGACTACCCCGAGCGCCCACGCAAGGTCCCTGGGTGGCTCGCGCCCGCCGCCGTGGTGGTGGCGTTGCTGGTGCTGGCGCTACTTCTGGGGCTACTGGCCAAGAATTCCGGCGTGTCCCGCCGCCCCAGTGAGGTGAAGGTCCAGGAGACAATCCAGGGCTATCTGGATGCGATGGCCAATCTCGACACCGTGACGCTGGCACGCAATGCCGGCTGCGGACTGTATGACGCGGTACGCGACAAGGACATCGACGACACGATTGTGCGCGCCAACGCCCAACAGTTTGTTGCGACTTTTGGCAAGGCCGCGGTCAAGTCGATCGACAAGATCGTGTACTTCTCCGAATACCAACTCAAGGTCTTGTTCACCGCAACGAGTCAGAAGCGGAAGGACGCCCCGCAGGGACAGGCCGAGTTGCTGATCAACGACGGCAAGATCTACGTCTGCTCCGCGTACATGCGCGGCGCGAACGCGTTCTGATCAGTTGAAGGAGTCGCCGCAGGCGCAGGAGCCGGTGGCGTTCGGGTTGTCGATCGTGAAGCCCTGCTTCTCGATGGTGTCGACGAAGTCGATCGAGGCGCCCTGGATGTACGGGGCACTCATCCGGTCGACGGTGAGCTTCACACCGTCGAACTCGCTGACGAGGTCGCCGTCAAGCGTGCGGTCATCGAAGAACAGCTGGTACCGCAGGCCCGCACACCCACCCGGCTGCACGGCGATCCGCAGCGACAGGTCGTCACGGCCTTCCTGATCCAGCAGCGCCTTGGCCTTGATTGCGGCGGCATCGGTCAAGACGGCACCGTGGGTTTCCTCGGTGGCGGTGGCGGTTGATTCGTCTTGGACAGTCATCGTGGGATCTCCCCTGCGTCGAAGCTCTCGGGCGGACGTCCGGGTAGAGAACGTCTTGTGATGTCAACGGTACCTCGTCTGCGGCTATTCCTACATCTATGACCTAGCCGCGCGACCAGTCACCGGCGACATATGCCGCCAGCCCGGTCAGTTGGCCGGCCGCGTCATCCATGGCCCGCTGTACCGACCCGGCGAACTGGGCGATCGATTCGGCGCGGGTGATCCCGGCCTGCCGATACTCATCGACGGTCAGTGCCACCTGACCGGCCAATACCAGCACCGGGGTGCCCGATGTCGCGGCGCGGCCCGCCACTGCCCCGGCGACCTTGCCGTGCAGGGTTTGATCATCGAACTTGCCCTCACCGGTGATCACCAGGTCCGCCGCCGCGATCGCGCCGTCGAGGCCGGTGTGCTCGGCGACGATGCGGGCACCCGATGCACGACGGCCGCCCAGCGCGAGCAGTGCCGCTCCGATCCCGCCCGCGGCCCCGGCACCGGCAAGATCTCGGACGGATCGGCCGGTTCCGAGCTCCAACTCACCCGCCCAATCGGTGAGCCGCGCGTCCAGCCGTTTCACGGTGTCCGGGTCGGCTCCCTTCTGCGGACCGAACACCGCGGCCGCACCACACGGGCCGAGCAGCGGATGCTCAACATCGCTGGCGACCACCAATTCCGTTGTGGCCAGCCGACGTAGCGCCTCGTCGACCCCGCCGAGACCCTCGATAAGCCCGGCACCGCCATCGGTGCAACTGCTGCCGCCGAGACCGACCACGATCCGAGTGGCTCCGCCGTCGAGAGCAGCAGCGATCAGCTGGCCGACTCCGGTGCTGCGGGCCCGCCACGCGGTATCGACGGACGGCGTACGTCCAAGCAGCGGCAGCCCGCAGGCCTGGGCGCATTCGATGTAGGCGGTGGTGCCGTCAGACAACCAACCGGCATCCACCTCGTCATCTAGGGGTCCGCGCACACGCACCTTGTGACGGTGCGCTGCGGACAGCTGCGCGGCCAGCACCTCGACGAATCCCGGTCCCCCGTCGGACTGGGGACTGAGGACGAGAATGTCGCCGGGGGAAGTCCTCGCCCAGCCGTCCGCGATGGCGGTCGCCGCCTCCGTGGCGGTGAGCGTGTCACCGAAGCTGTCGGGCGCCACCAGAATCTGACTCATTCGCGCAGGATAATCTGGGCTAGTGAAACTGCTCGGCCGAAAGAAATCCTCCCCCGACGGGGAACCTGCAGACTCCTCTTCGTCTCCTGCGGATGAGACGGATGTCACATCGTCGGCGCAGGCCGGAAAGGGTCGCCCCACCCCCAAACGGGATACCGGCAAGCGCCGCGGGCCCGTCGCCCCGGCGCCTTTGACCAGCGCCGAGGCCCGCCAGCGCCGTAAGAGCTTGCGCGGACCGAAGCTGTCACGCGCGGAACGCAAGGCGGAGAACGTCGACCGACGCGCTCGTATCGCCGACAATCGCGAGAAAATGATGGCCGGAGACGATGCGTACCTGCTGCCCCGCGACAAGGGGCCGGTGCGCGCATTCGCCCGCGATATCGTCGATTCACGGCGCAACGTCCTGGGGCTGTTCATGCCCTTGGCGCTCTTCTTGATCTTCACCATGTTCGCGGTGCCGTCCGTCCAGGTGCAGTTGTGGATGACCCCGGCGATGCTGGTGCTGATGCTCGTCATGATCGTCGACGGAATCTTCGTCGGCAGGCTTGTGAACAAACGTGTGGGCGAACGCTTCCCGACCAGCGAAGAGGGTGGCTTCAAACTCGGCTGGTATGCCGCGAGCCGTGCATCTCAGCTGCGCAAGATGCGCGCACCGCGCCCCCGGGTGAACCGCGGCGAGCCGGTCTAACCGCACTGTGCCCACCACGCTGGTTCTTGGCGGAATTCGTTCGGGAAAGTCGCGCGTCGCCGAGTCCCTGCTGCCCGCCGAGGGACCCGTGCGATACCTGGCAACCGGCTCATCACTCAGCGAGGATGCGGCATGGGCGGAAAGGGTTGCGGCACATCGGTCCCGACGCCCCGATCACTGGGTGACCGCCGAGACCACGGATATCGCGGACGAGCTGCGCACGGGTGACGCGATACCGACGCTCATCGACGATCTCGGGGGTTGGCTGACCTCGATCATGGACGCGCGCGGCGCATGGGATGGCGGCGGCGAATCCGTCGCCGCCGATATCTGCGATTTGGTGGATGCCATCGACGCCTACTCCGCCGATCTCGTGATTGTGAGCCCCGAGGTCGGGTTGACCATCGTGCCCGCCACCGCTTCCGGGCGGCTCTTCGCCGATGAACTCGGCGCACTGAATCAGGCCGTGGCGCAACACAGCGAGCGGGTTCTCCTGGTGGTTGCCGGTCAGCCGCTGGCGATCAAGGGAGCCTCCGCGTGACCTCGCACGCCGAGCCGGCCGAGGCTCCGCGATTCGGCCCGATTTCGGCGCCCAACCCCGATATGGCTGCCGCCGCCCGCGACCGACAACGGCGGCTCACCAAGCCGGCCGGTGCGCTAGGGCGACTAGAGGAGCTCTCGGCGTGGGTGTCGGCCTGCCAAAATCAGTGCCCTCCGACGACATTCCAACGCCCGCGGGTAGTGGTCTTCGCCGGTGATCACGGAGTAGCCGCCAGCGGTGTGTCCGCCTATCCCTCATCGGTGACCGCCCAGATGGTGCGAAACATCGACGCGGGGGGTGCCGCCGTGAACGTGCTTGCCGCGCTGGCCGGGGTGGGCGTGCGAGTGGTCGACATTGCGGTGGACAGCGACGTATCGCTGACCGAACCCCTTGCCGCCCATAAGATTCGTCGTTCCAGCGGCAATATCGCGGTAGAGGACGCCCTCACCACGGAACAAGGTCACGCCGCGCTGGCCGCCGGGATCGCCCTGGCCGATGCCGAGATCGACAGCGGAGCCGATCTGCTGATCGCAGGTGATATGGGCATCGGGAACACCACACCGGCGACGGTGTTGGTGGCGGCGCTCACCGCGAGCGAACCGGTGGCCGTAGTAGGTCGCGGCACGGGGATCGACGATGCCGGATGGACACGCAAGATCGCCGCCGTCCGCGATGCGTTGCGCCGCACCAAGGATGTGCGCACCGATCCCATCGCGCTGCTCATCCGTGCCGGCGGCGCCGATCTGGCGGCGATGACCGGATTCGTGGCACAGGCGGCGGTGCGGCGCACCCCGGTGTTACTCGACGGACTGGTGGTGACCGCCGCAGCACTGGTGGCCGAGCAGCTGGCCCCGGGGGCCCGGCAGTGGTGGCTGGCCGGACACCGCTCCACCGAACCCGCGCATTCGCTTGCCCTGCAACGCCTCCGGCTGGACCCCGTGTTGGATCTGGAGATGCGACTGGGCGAGGGCTCTGGCGCCCTTGTCGCACTGCCAGTGCTGCAGGCCGCCGCGGCCACACTGGCCCAGATGGCGACATTCGATGAGGCCCAGATCGACGGCCCACAGGGTCCGGATACATGAACCGGCTGCTGCGGATCCTGCGGCCCATCGGCGGAGCCTTCGAATTCGCCACCGTGACACCCGTTCCCGCGCGGCTCGCGGGCACGCTGTCGGGCCCAGCGCTGGGCGCGCTGCCAGTGGTGGGCGCCGCGTTGGGCGCGCTGGCCGCCTTCGTCGCCTGGGTTATGCACTTCGAGTACATGGCACCACTGGCCGGGCTGGCCGCGGTGACCGTGGTGGTACTGGCGACCCGCGGCCTGCATATCGACGGGCTGTCCGATACCGCCGACGGGCTGGGCTGCTACGGGCCGCCGGAGCGCGCGTTGACCGTGATGCGTGACGGGTCGGCAGGGCCGTTCGGAGTGGCGGCGGTGGTCATCACCCTGTTGACACAGGCGTTGTCATTCGGTGTGCTCACATCCAGGCAGGAGTGGCTGGCGATCGTGCTGGCCGTCGCCGTCGGCCGGGTGAGCGCGGTAGTGGCCTGCCGACGCGGGGTGCCGGGTGCCGCCCACAGCGGTTTCGGCGCGCGGGTTGCCGGTTCTCAGCCGCTGTGGGTGGTGGCGATATGGATGCTGGCGGCGATGGCGGTGGGGGTTCTCGCCCAACCCTGGCGGCCGTGGCAGGGGCCGATGGCGGTGTTGGTGGCGCTGGTCGTCGGGGCACTGCTGGTGCAGCACTGCGTCCGCAGGTTTGGTGGGATCACCGGCGATGTGCTGGGCGCGAGCATTGAGCTCACCACGACGCTCGCCGCCCTGGGGTTGGCCGCCGCATAGCGCCGCCACCAGGATTCATCAAGAGTTCGCGAGCGGGCTCGGCCTGTGCGGTCGCGTCACCCCGTGCAGTACGCCACTATTCGAAGCTATGCCGCGCAATCCGTTGAATCCTCCCGGTGAGATACCGGACACGGGGATTCCCCAATCACTTGCCGGGGCGATGACGATGGCCGAGCAGTACGAGTGGCATCGCGGGTACCTGTTCCGCCACGCGGTGTCACGCCGGAACTTCCTGCGGGGGTCGGCGGCAGCCACCGCAGTAGCCGCGCTGGGCCTTTCGCCGTTCGGCCGGCGGGCATATGCGGACGACGCCCCCCTGGGTGTCGCAGGCAGGCGCGTCGGGTTCGGCGCCGACTCCTCCAGCCAGCTCAGCTTCTCCGCACAGCTGTCCAGGAATCCGCACGGCACCAGGATCTTTCTCGACCACGGCCCAACGCCCGAACTAGGTGCCTCTCTTGAGGCCGAGGTCCGTAATCTCGTGACACAGATCCCGTCCAGCGACCATGGGGTGCTGGCGGCCGAACAGTTCTACGCCCACGCGCCCGTCCATGGGCTCGGTGGGGGCAGCGAGCATTTTTACCGCTGGCGGACCACCGACGGGTTCCTGAGCGATGTCCGTTCGGCCGCGACGGCCATCCCGTCGGCACGAAATGCACTCGCCCCGTTCCGTTTCACCATGATGGGCGATCAGGGCACCGACGAAACTCCGTCACTCCCACCAAACCTCGTGGCCGGTGAGTACGACGACAGTTACTACAGCGCGGACAACGACCCCGCCGCGTCGCATACGCAGAACGTCTTGAATCAGATCGTGGCGTGCCGACCCGATTTCCACATCCTGGCCGGGGATATCGCGTACGCCGACCCGTCCGGGATGGGGAAAAAGCCCCAGTTCGTGCCATCAAGTGGCAAGGCCGCAACCGGGTTCGACAAGTACAACCCCTTCGTCTGGGATGTATACCTGGCATCCATCGAACCCAGTGCCTCAATCACACCGTGGATGTTCGCGACCGGTAACCACGATATGGAGGCCGCGTACGGGACTCACGGCTACGGCGGCCACCTGGCCCGTCTCGGTTTCCCCGGCGGCGGCCCCACAGGATGCCCGTCGGCGTACTCGTTCACCTATGGCAATGTCGCCGTGCTCTCCCTGGACGCCAACGACGTGTCCTATGAGATCCGGGCCAACACCGGTTATTCCGCTGGGGCCCAAACCGGCTGGGTGGGCAGAACTCTGGCGGCGTACCGGGCGAACCCGAATATCGACTTCATCGTGTGTTTCTTCCATCATTGCGCGTACTCGACAACGCAGTCACATGCGAGCGACGGCGGAGTGCGCGACGCCTGGTGCGCGCTGTTCGATCGCTATCGGGTGGATCTGGTGCTGCAGGGGCACAACCACGTCTTCGAGCGCACCGATCCCATCCGCGGCGGGCGGCCGACCCGGGAAGCCGGGGACAATTCGACCGTCGACCCAGAATCCGATGGCACCGTGTACTACACGGTGGGCTCCGCGGGCCGGCCCCGATACGACTTTCAGCCGGGCGAGCCGGAGGGCTACCGGGGCCGCGAAATCGGTGACACCTTGGTACCCAATAGCTACGTCTGGACGCCCGAGGGCACCAAGCACATTGAGGCGGTCACGTGGTCCCGTGTCCGTTATCGCAACTACGCGTTCATCCGCGTCGACGTGCGCCCGGGGACGCTGGCCAGCGAGATGGACGTCACCGCCGTCGACGAATACGGCCGTGAGTTCGACAAGGTGACGTACCGCCGACGGGTGCGGGGCGCTGAGGCCTCGCTAGATGGGCCCTAGCCGAGCTTGGTGATCCAGCCGTGTGTATCGGCGAAGGTGCCACGCTGGATTCCGGTCAACGTGTCGCGCAGAGCCATGGTCACCTCGCCGGGTTCCCCATCGCCGATGGTGTATTCACCGCCCGAGTACTTGACGCGGCCGACCGGCGTGATCACCGCGGCGGTCCCACAGGCGAACACCTCGGTGATCTCTCCGGAGGCCACCTTCTTCTCCAGCTCGTCGACATCGATCTTGCGTTCCTCGATGGCGAAACCGGCGTCGGAGGCCAACTGCAATAGGGACTTTCGCGTCACGCCGGGCAGCAGTGAACCGGACAGCTCGGGGGTCACCAAGCGGGCCTCACCATCACGACCGAACACGAAGAACAGGTTCATCCCACCCATTTCTTCGATGTACCGGCGCTCGATGGCGTCGAGCCACACCACCTGATCGCAGCCCTCGTCGGCTGCCTGCGCCTGGGCGACCAGCGAGGCGGCATAGTTGCCACCGGTCTTCGCGGCACCGATCCCGCCCGGTGCGGCGCGCACGTACTCATGAGAGAGCCACACGCTGACCGGCTTGATGCCCTGAGAGAAGTACGCACCGGCGGGTGAGGCGATGAGCAGGTACCGGTATTCGGCGGCCGGCCGCACCCCGAGGCCCGCCTCGGTGGCGATGATGAACGGCCGCAGGTAGAGCGATTCCTCCCCGCCGCCCGGCGGCACCCAATCGGCGTCGACCGCGATGAGCTGGCGCAGCGATTCGATGAACAGCTCCTGTGGCAGCTCGGGAATGGCGATGCGGCGGCAGGACTGAATCAACCGTTCGGCGTTAGCTTCGGGCCGGAACGCGGCGAGAGATCCGTTGGGTTGCCGATAGACCTTGAGCCCCTCGAACACCTCTTGCGCATAGTGCAGAACGATGGCCGACGGGTCGAGAGTAATGGGGCCATATGGAACCACTTGCGCGTTATGCCAACCGCTTTCGGTATTCCATTCGATGGAAACCATGTGGTCGGTGAAGTACTTCCCGAATCCCGGCGCGGCCAGTACCTCAGCCCGCCGGGCCGGGCTGGCCGGTGACGGGTTGAGTTGCCGGGTGAACTCGGGAAGCGGATTCATGCTCGGCAGTCTAGCTGTCCGACGTGGCCAAACCCGAACCGATTATCCGACGTTGACGTCCACGAATGGCGGCTTGACGACCTCGCATTCGATCTCCCGGCCGCGCACGTCGACGACAACGCTCGCACCATCCGCGATCTGCGCGGAGGTGTCCAGCAATGCCAGGGCGATTCCGGCCTTGAGGGTCGGCGAGAAGGTTCCCGACGTGGTCACACCCACCGGCAGGCCACCGGACAGCACCGTGAAATCGGGGCGCAGCACTCCTCGGCCGGTGGCGCGCAGGCCCCGCAGGGTGCGACGCGGACCCTCCGCTTTCTCCTGAGTGAGGGCGTCACGGCCCCAGAACGCGTCCTTCTTCCAGCCGACGGCCCATCCGGCCCGCGCCTGCACCGGGCTGATATCGGCGGAGAGCTCGTGCCCATGCAGCGGATAGCCCATCTCGGTGCGCAGGGTGTCGCGTGCACCAAGACCCGCGAGCTGTCCACCGGCCTCGGTGATCGCCGGCAGCAGCGCATCGAATACCGCACCTGCTGAATCCCATGATGGGAGTAGCTCATAGCCGTGCTCCCCCGTATAGCCGGTACGGCACACCCGCACCGGCACACCGTCGAGCGTGGCGTCGGCGTAGGCCATGTACTCCATATCCGTTGGCAGCCCGAGTCGTTGCAGCACCTCCGCCGATTTGGGACCTTGCACGGCCAGCACCGCGTAGTCGCGGTGCTGATTGGTGATGGCGATGCCCTCCGGGGCCTGAGCCTGCAGGGCCGCGACGACGGCTGAGGTGTTCGCGGCGTTGGGGACCAGGAAAATTTCGTCATCGGAGACGTAGTAGGCGATGAGGTCGTCGACGACACCGCCGTTTTCGGTGCAGCACAGCGTGTATTGCGCCTTGCCCGGCCCAACCTTGTTGAGATCGTTGGTGAAACAGGCATTCACAAACGCCGCGGCACCGGGACCACGCACCAGCGCCTTGCCGAGGTGACTGACATCGAACAGGCCGACGGCTTCGCGTGTGGCCGTGTGCTCCCCGACCGTTCCGGCGTAGGACACCGGCATGCTCCAGCCGCCGAATTCGGCGAAGGTGGCGCCCTGTGCGGTGTGCCTGTCGTGCAGTGGTCCGAGCAAAAGATCCGTCATGGGAGTTCACCCTAATTGGCGCATCACTCGCTTTCACTAGGCTGAGTGCCTATGAGCGCATATACGGCACCCTCGTTCGCCCTGGCCACCTCCATTCCGCAGCGCGGAGTCTCCGCCGCGGTGCTGCTGGTGGGTGTCCGTCCCAGCGAGAAAGAATCCGACAAGGGCCCCAAAGTGGTCGATGCGCAGCTGCTGGACACCAAGGCCGTCAAGTCCATCGAGGCCGCACTCAAGGCCGTGGGAGCGACCGGCTCGGCCGAGCAGCTCACCCGGGTGGCGGTCGACGGGTTGCCGGTGGCCAGTGTGCTGGCCGTCGGGCTGGGTAACGCGGAGAATGCCGGCCCCGAGGCGATCCGTCGTGCCGCGGGCGTGGCCGCCCGAACCCTCGACAACGTGGAAACCGTGGTGACCACGCTGGCGGAGCGGGACGTCGACGCCACCGTGCAGGGCCTGGTGCTGGGCGGTTACCGCTTTGCGGCGTTCCGCACCAAGACCGCGCCGAAGGACGCTGGGCTGCAGAAGGTTACGTTGCTCGTCGGCGACAAGGGTCGTGCCCAGAAGGAGGCCATGGAGCGCGGCGCGGCCGTCGCGACCGCGGTGACCACTGCGCGTGATTTTGTGAACACCCCGCCCAGTCACCTGTTCCCCGCCGAATTCGCCAAGCAGGCAAAGGCGTTGGCGACGACGGAGGGCATCGAGGTGGAGGTGCTCGACGAGAAGGAGCTGGCCAAGGCCGGCTACGGCGGCGTCGTCGGAGTCGGGAAGGGCTCCTCGCGCCCCCCGCGTCTGGTGCGGTTGACCTACCGGGGCGCAAAGGGAAAGAAGGCCAAGAAGGTCGCGCTCGTGGGCAAGGGCATCACCTTCGATACCGGCGGCATCTCGATCAAGCCCGCGGGCGGTATGGAGAATATGACCTCCGATATGGGCGGGGCCGCAGCGGTTATCGCGGTGACACTGCTGGCGGCCCGGCGGCAGCTGCCGATCGACGTGATCGCGACGGTCCCGATGGCCGAGAACATGCCGTCGTCGACGGCGCAGCGTCCCGGTGACGTGTTGACCCAGCTGGACGGCACCACCGTCGAGGTGATCAACACCGATGCCGAGGGGCGCTTGATCCTGGCGGACGCGATTGTCCGGGCCTGCCAGGACGAGCCCGACTATCTGATCGACACCGCGACCCTGACCGGCGCGCAGGTAGTGGCGCTGGGTACCCGAACCCCCGGTGTGATGGGCACCGACGAGTTCCGGGACCGCGTGGCGACGATCTCTCAGTCGGTGGGCGAAAACGGCTGGGCCATGCCGCTACCCGAGGAGCTGCGCGACGATCTCAAGTCCAAGGTGGCCGACCTGGCGAACGTCACCAACCACCGCAACGGTGGCATGTTGGCGGCCGGTCTGTACCTGCGCGAATTCGTGGCCGACGGCGTGCAGTGGGCTCATATCGATGTCGCGGGTCCGGCGTACAACACCGGCGGGCCGTGGGGTTACATATCGAAGGGCGGTACCGGTGTGCCGGTGCGAACCATCTTCAGCGTGCTGGAGGACATCTCGGCTAACGGGTGAGCCACGGCTGATCTCCCCCTTTACGCCTGCTCCTCGGTGGCCCGACGCTTGAGGATCTTCTGCCGGGCGTCGTAATCACGCTTGCGTTGCGGGTATCCCGTGCGATGCACGTCGTACACCGGGATCTTGAGCTTCTCGGAGATTCGCCGCGCCCCCGCTATCCCTCCGACGCGTCGTCGGGTCCATTCGCCGTCACCGGCAATGAGAATCACGGTGACGTCGGAGAAGTTGGTCTGCGGCTCGACGTAGGCCTCGACACCGGTGCGCGCCGCGGTCCAGGTGGCGAGGTAGCGCAGATCGTTATCGGTACCGCGTTTCGTTTGCCCCTCACGCTTGCCGCGGAAGGCGTCGATCCATGCCATTCACACATGGTGCCAGCTAATTCTGAGAACGCGATAAATAAACGGAGATCGAGTCTCCGTTTATGCTATCGTCCATCCAAGCGGAGGTTGAGTCTCCGTTTAAATTTGGGAGAGTCATGAGTGAAAAAGTGCTGGTAACAGGAGGCGGCGGCTTCATCGCGCGGTGGGCGATTGCCGAGCTGCTCCAACGTGGCTACGAGGTGCGGACAACACTGCGCAGTCCCGCCAAGGAAGAGTTGGTGCGGTCCGCCGTCGCCCGCGCGACCGACCGCGCCGGGGAATTGGAGTTCGCGCACGCCGACCTGGTGCGGCCCGAGGGGTGGGCGGCGGCCGTCTCCGGCTGCGACTACGTGCTGCATATCGCCTCCCCCCTCGGCGCCGATCGGTCGCGCGATGCCGAGACGTTGATCACCCCGGCGCGCGAGGGCACCCTCCACGTGATGCGCGCAGCCGCCGCAGCGGGTGTCAAGCGCGTGGTCGTCACATCTGCCGCCAACGCCGCCAGTCCCTCGTCATATGGCCTCGAGGGCGTCACCGACGAGACGCTGTGGACCGATCCCGACCAACCCGGGATCCCCGCGTACCGGCAATCCAAGACCATCGCGGAACGGGCGGCATGGGACTTTATCGAAAAACAAGGGAGCCCAACCGAATTGACCACGGTCCTACCGGGTGCCGTTTTCGGGCCGGTACTGGGAGCGGATAACAGTGGCTCCGTACAAGTTATCTCGCGGCTACTGACGGGCGCGATACCCGGCACGCCACGAATCGGGCTCGAAGTGGTCGATGTACGGGATCTCGTGGACCTCCACCTGAGGGCGATGACATCACCGCACGCGGCAGGTGAAAGATTCTTGGGCACCGGAGAATTCATGTGGATGAGCGATATCGCCAAAACGCTCCAGGACCAACTGGGGCCCGACGCGGCCAAGGTACCGACACGACAACTACCGGATATCGCGGTGCGGGCACTGGCTCTGCTGAGCCCAGACCTGCGCGCCATCGTCCCCGGACTAGGGCGACGTAATCGGCACTCCACCGCGAAGGCACAACGAGTGCTCGGCTGGTCGCCTCGGCCCGGGGCCGAGACCGTCGTCGACTGCGCCCGTGACCTGCTAGCGCAAGGCCTGGCCTGATGGCGCCGCGCAAGGATGCGCAGCAGAACCGCGCACGGTTGGTCGCGGCAGCACACGCGGTGTTCTCCGCGCGAGGTCTCGACGCGACACTCGATGACATCGCCGCCCACGCGGGCCTCGGGACAGGTACCGCATACCGACACTTCCGCGACAAGTACGAGCTGGCCTCCGAGGTTCTCGGGGAGGCAACCGAGCACATAGTGGCGGATGCGCGTGCGGCATTGGCTATCTCGGATCCGCGGGAGGCCCTCTGGCAGTTCTGCGAGAGCGTCGCGACTCGCCATGCCACCGACCGCGGACTCTATGACGCGCTCGCGGGGCGCGGGCGCGCTGCGGACAAGGAGCGGTTCTGGCCGCTCATCATGGAGACCGTGACCCGGCTCGTCGAGCGCGCGCGGGCGGCAGGTGTCATCCGTGCCGATGCTCAGCCGGAGGATATCGGCGCAATCTTGACGATGATGGGGCCTGCGTACGCGATGGGCGATCCGGCCTGGCGCCGTTACCTGGCGCTCATCTTCGACGGGTTACAGGCGGTGAACGCCAAACCGCTGCCCGCACCCGCCCCGGAGTTCTCTTCACTCGACGATCTGATCGACGCCAAACGCGGTCAGCGGCGCTGACCGATATTGAATCGCTTGAGCCTGCTGGTCTGACCGGCAACGAGCCGCACCTCCGACTTGGGCACCCCGAGGTGCTCGGCAAGCAGGGCAACCGCCGCCTTGTTGGCCTTGCCGTCGATCGCGGGCTCCCGCACGAACAGCGTCAACGCACCGTCGTCGGCAACCTCGACCGCGGGCCCCTTGCGGCTGCCGGGCTTGATGGTGCAGACGACGGTGCGCTCGCTCACCCGACGATCTTGGACCCGGGCAGGCGCGTCGTTCCACTCAGTGACAGGATTGACCCGCTGGCCACGTCGCTGTGGTAAGCCAGATATGTCGCACGTTACGCAAGCCGCTATCGGAACCTTTTCAGGAGTGGAAACCATGGCCTTCTCCGTCCAGATGCCCGCCCTCGGTGAGAGCGTGACCGAGGGGACGGTGACACGGTGGCTCAAACAAGAGGGCGACACGGTCGAAGTCGACGAGCCACTGCTGGAGGTTTCCACCGACAAGGTGGACACCGAGATCCCCGCTCCCACTGCGGGTGTGCTGACCAAGATCGTCGCCCGTGAGGATGACACCGTCGAGATCGGCGCCGAGCTCGGGGTGATCAGCGAAGCAGGTGAAGCCGCAGAGCCCGCAGCACCGGCACCTGCCGCAGCTGCACCGGCCGCAGAGCCGGCACCCGCTCCCGCCCCGGAACCCGCACCGGCGCCCACTCCTGAAGCCGCGCCCGCCGCGGCCGCCCCCGCAGCTGCTGCGGCTCCGGCAGGCCCTGGCACCTCGATCACGATGCCCGAGCTCGGCGAGTCCGTCACCGAGGGCACCGTCACCCGCTGGCTCAAGAAGATCGGCGACGAGGTCGGCGTAGACGAGCCGCTCGTCGAGGTGTCCACCGACAAGGTCGACACCGAGATCCCGTCACCGGTGGCCGGTGTGCTGTTGAGCATCACGGCCAACGAGGACGACACCGTGGCCGTCGGCGGCGAGCTCGCCGTGGTCGGGGCTGCTGGTGCCGCTCCTGCTGCGGCCCCCGCACCCGCACCCGCGCCTGCCCCGGCTCCCGCCGCTGCGCCACCGGCACCGCCCGCGCCACCGGCACCGACACCCGCCGCCCCGGCACCGCCCGCACCTCCGACACCGGCGCCTGTCACTCTCCCGGCACCTGCCGCGGCTGCTGCGCCTGTCGCCGCCGACGGCGGCAGCGACAACCCCTACGTCACCCCGCTGGTGCGCAAGCTCGCATCCGAGAACAACGTGGATCTGTCCGCGTTGACCGGCAGCGGTGTGGGTGGACGCATCCGTAAGCAGGATGTGCTGGCTGCCGCTGAGGCCGCGAAGGCCCCCGCGACGTCGGCCCCCACAGCTGCCACACCGGCAGCTCCCGCCGCTTCTGCTCCGGCGAAAGCCGCCGCACTGGCGCACCTGCGCGGAACCACCCAGAAGGCCAACCGGATTCGTCAGATCACCGCCAAGAAGACCCGCGAGTCGCTGCAGCAGACCGCACAGCTGACGCAGACGCACGAGGTCGACGTCACCAAGATCTCGGCACTGCGAGCCAAGGCCAAGGTCACCTTCGCCGAACGCGAGGGTGTCAACCTGACGTTCCTGCCCTTCTTCGCCAAGGCCGCGGTCGAGGCACTCAAGGCGCACCCGAACGTCAACGCGAGCTACAACGAAGACACCAAGGAAATCACCTACTTCGACGCCGAGCACTTGGGCATCGCCGTCGACACCGATCAGGGTCTGCTGTCCCCGGTGATCCACAACGCGGGTGATCTGTCGCTGGCCGGGCTCGCCCGTGCCATCGCCGATATCGCCGGACGCGCCCGCTCCGGGAATCTCAAGCCCGACGAGCTCGCCGGTGGCACCTTCACCATCACCAACATCGGCAGCCAGGGCGCCCTGTTCGACACCCCGATCCTGGTTCCGCCGCAGGCCGCCATGCTCGGCACCGGCGCAATCGTGAAGCGCCCCAGGGTTATCCGTGACAATGCCGGTAACGAGTCGATCGGCATCCGGTCGATCTGCTACCTACCTCTGACGTACGACCACCGCCTGATCGACGGTGCCGACGCCGGTCGATTCCTCACCACCATCAAGCATCGGCTGGAAGAAGGCGCTTTCGAGGCAGACCTGGGGCTGTAGGCCTATGGGTTCCAGGCGGATCGTCATCGCCGGATCGTCGGGGACGATCGGATCGGCGCTTGTTGCATCGTTGCGTGCTGCCGACCACACCGTGGTCCGACTGGTTCGCCGCGACCCGATGGGTCCCGACGAACAGCGCTGGGATCCGGCGAGCGGGCAGATCGATCCCGGCGCCCTTGAGGGTGCCGACGCCGTCGTCAACCTGTGCGGTGTCGGCGTCGGCGACAAACGGTGGTCGGGCGCGTACAAACAGGAGATTTACGACAGCCGTATCACCCCCACGGAGGTGCTCGCCGGCGCCGTCGTCGATGCCGGTGTGCCGGTGTTGATCAACGCTTCGGCAGTGGGCTACTACGGCGACAGCGGGGACCGCGTCATCGACGAGACCGCCACCAGCGGTACGGGTTTCCTTGCGCGCGTCTGTATCGATTGGGAGGCGGCGACCGAGGAGGCCGTGCGCGCCGGCACGAGGGTGGTGATCGTCCGTACCGGCCTGGTGCTGTCCCCCGCCGGCGGGCTCTTCGGCCGATCGCGCCCGCTGTTCTCACTGGGTTTGGGTGCCCGGCTGGGCGATGGACGCTGGTACATGCCATGGATAAGCCTTGAGGACGAGATCCGCGCACTCGAATTCGCGTTGACCGAACAGACCCTGTCCGGTGCGGTCAACCTGACCGGGCCGGCGCCGGTGACGAACGCCGAGTTCACCGCCGCCCTCGGTAGGATGCTGCAGCGACCGACCCTGCTGGTGGCGCCCCAGTTCGCGCTGCGTGCCATCTTCGGAGAGTTCGCCGATGCCGAGCTGACCCGCAGCATGCGCGTTATCCCCGCTGTCCTCGAACAGCACGGATTCGAGTTCGAGCATCACACCATCGGCGAGGCGCTGGCCTACGCCAACAACAGTCGACCGATGAAGTGAGATAATGGAACCCGTGCACCGCACCCATGGATCTATCCGATCCAGCGCAGATCCCGTCGTCGTGCGGGATCTGGGCACCGTCGGCTACGAGACGGCCTGGGACCTGCAGCGGGATATCGTCGAGGCCCGCGTCGCCGGTGGACCGGACACCCTGCTGACCTTGCAGCATCCGGCGGTGTACACGGCGGGGCGGCGCACCGAACCGCAGGAGCGGCCGATCAACGGCGCACCCGTCATCGACACCGATCGCGGCGGCAAGATCACCTGGCACGGGCCCGGTCAGTTGGTCGGCTACCCGCTCGTGCAATTGGCCGAGCCCATTGACGTCGTGAACTACGTTCGGCGCCTTGAGGAATCGATTATCGCGGTATGCGCGCAGCTGGGCGTGCAGACCAAGCGTGTCGATGGCCGCTCCGGCGTGTGGCTGGCCGCGGGCGGCGGCAAACCGGAACGCAAGATCGCGGCGATCGGGGTTCGCGTGCAGCGCGGCGTCACCATGCACGGGTTTTCCCTCAACTGCGATAACAGCCTGGACGCATACCTGCCGATCGTGGCGTGTGGCATCAGCGACGCCGGAGTGACGACCCTGTCCGCCGAACTGGGCCGCGACGTCACCGTGGACGAAGTGCGTGAACAGGTGGTTTCCTCGGTGCTCGATGCGCTCGAAGGACGACTAGCCGTCGGGGCGGTGGGAGCATGACGGAACCGCGCAAGCTGCTGCGACTCGAGGTGCGCAACGCCCAAACCCCCATCGAACGCAAGCCGGACTGGATCCGTACCCGCGCCAAGATGGGCCCCGAATACAAGGAACTCAAGTCGCTGGTGCGCGCAGGCGGGCTACACACCGTGTGCGAGGCGGCCGGATGCCCCAACATCTTCGAATGCTGGGAGGATCGCGAGGCCACCTTCCTCATCGGCGGCGAGCAATGCACGCGACGCTGCGATTTCTGCCAGATCGACACCGGTAAGCCCGCCGACCTGGACCGCGACGAACCACGGCGCGTAGCCGAAAGCGTCCTCCAAATGGGCTTGCGGTATTCGACGGTCACCGGGGTGGCCCGTGACGACCTGCCGGACGGCGGCTCCTGGCTGTACGCCGAAACCGTGCGGTACATCAAGGAGCTCAACCCGGCCACCGGCGTGGAGCTGCTCATCCCGGACTTCAATGCCGTCCCCGAGCAGCTCGACGAGGTGTTCGCATCCCGCCCCGAGGTACTGGCGCACAACCTGGAGACGGTGCCGCGGGTGTTCCGCCGCATCCGCCCCGCGTTCAGCTATGAGCGAAGCCTGTCGGTGATCACCAAGGCCCGCGAGGCGCATCTGGTGACCAAGAGCAACCTGATCCTCGGCATGGGCGAGACCAACGACGAGATCCGCGAAGCGCTTGTCGCGCTGCACGAGGCGGGCTGCGACATCATCACCATCACCCAGTATCTGCGGCCTTCCCCTCGGCATCATCCTGTTGACCGCTGGGTGAAACCGCAAGAATTCGTGGAGCTTTCGGATTTCGCGGAGGGTCTGGGCTTCGCGGGTGTGATGGCCGGGCCGCTGGTGCGTTCCTCGTATCGGGCCGGGCGTTTGTACACGCAGGCCATGGCACATCACGGGCGGCTGCTGCCCGCCGAGCTGGAGCACCTGGCGTCCGCCGGTTCGGCCGCCCAGGAGGCGGTCAATCTCATCGCACGCTGAGACTTAGACTCGGCATATGCCTAAATCACTGAGTCCCGCCGAGGCCAAGGTCGCCAAGGCCGAGACAAAGGCGCGCCGCAAGGCCGAATCGAAGGCGCGCCGCGCCCAGATGTGGCAGGCCTTCCAGATTCAGCGCAAGGAAGACAAGCGGCTGCTGCCATACATGATCGGCGCGTTTGTGCTGATCGTCGCGGTGTTCGCGGTGGCCGGGTACTTCTCGGGCGGGATCAGCGTGTTCATGTTCCCGATCCTGGGCGTGGTACTCGGCGTGCTGGTGGCGTTCATCATCTTCGGCCGTCGTGTGCAGAAGTCGGTGTTCACCAAGGCCGAGGGCCAGAAGGGTGCCGCGGGTTGGGCGCTGGACAACATGCGCGGGAAGTGGCGAGTCACCACCGCTGTCGCCGGAACCACCCAGCTCGATGTTGTCCATCGGGTCATTGGCCGTCCCGGCATCATCTTCGTCGCCGAGGGGGCTCCCGGCCGGCTGGGGCCGCTGCTGGCCCAGGAGAAGAAGCGCACCGCACGGGTGGTCGGTGATACCCCCATCTACGACGTCATCGTCGGTAACGAGGACGGTCAGGTGCCGTTGTCGAAGCTGGAACGGCACCTGAACAAGCTCCCGGCCAATATCACCGCCAAGCAGATGGACTCCATCGAGTCGCGGCTGTCGGCCCTGGGTTCGCGCGCTGCGGCCATGCCGAAGGGCCCGACGCCGGGCCAGGCGAAGTCGCGCGGCGGGATGCAGCGCACCATCAGGCGGCGTTAGACCGGGCTGAGCTGCAGCTCCAGCTTCTGATGCCGACGCACCATGATGCTCGGAACCCACTGAGCACCACCTGGTTTGACCGCGAATTCGCGCGTTCGGTCCAGCAGTAGGTTGATGGCGGTACGCGCCTCGAGACGCGCCAGCGCCGCGCCGACACAGAAATGCAGCCCCTTGCCGAAGGTGATGTGGCTGCGAGGGCTGGGCCGGTCGAGGCGCAGGGTGTCGGGATCCTCGAAGACAGCCGGATCGCGGTTGGCGGCACCCCACATCAGCGTGAGGTGGCTGCCCGCGGGCAGCTCGACCCCACCGAGCGAGGTATCTGCCAGCACATGTCGATGATGTCCCCGGAACGGCGACTCCAGTCGGAGCGCCTCTTCCAGGAAAGTCGGCAGGAGCGCACGGTCCTCACGGATACGGCGTTGCAGCTCGGGATTCTCGCCGAGGATGCGCACGGCATTGCCCATCAGTCCGGCCGTCGACTCGCCGCCCGCGCCGACCAGCTGCACCAGGATCATCACCCCGATGTCCAGGGAGATATCTCCCCGATTACACGCCTGCGCCAGATATCCGAGAAGGTCCTCGCCCGGTGCGGACAGTTCCTTCTCCAGGTGTTCACGCAAGTACAGAAGGAGATACATGGTGTCGGTGACCACCTCAGCCTGCCGCTCCGGGGTGTTGAGCCCACCCAGCATCTCCGTGCTGGAGTAACCCCACTGCACAAGCTGCGGCACGTCCTCATCGGGTAGCCCGATCAGCCGGGCCACCATCGTCATCGGCAGCGCATCGCCCATCGCGGTCATCCAGTCGATGCCGTCACCGTCCACGCCGCGCTCCCACAGCCGTGCGCCGGTCTCGGCCATGACGGATTCCAGGGCCGTGATTCGCCTGGCGACCAGCGTCGGCAGCACCAGCTTGCGGTGCGCGTGATGAACCGGATCGTCGCCGGTGGCCAGCACATGCGTCGGATCGGCGACCGGACCCATCTCCGCGACCGTCACCGCATCATGGGGGCCAGCTGAGCCATCGGACTTCGTAAGCACGGCGGTGAGGTTGGAGGAGAAGTCCTCGATGCGCTCGGTGGCCTCCACCACCAGGTCCCAGCGTGAGACGAAGTAGAAGCCGGAATCCCCCACCGGCCACACCGGCGCGGTCTCGCGCAGCCGCCGATAGAACGGATACGGGTCTTCGAGGACCTGCGGATCAAAGAGCTCTACGGTACTCATCACCCATGAGGCTGACAGACCGGAAAACCGCACGTCAAGGCATTCGCCAAAGTGAGAAACACCTGTTCAGGGCCATGATCTACGGCGTCTCAATACACCTGCTCCACCTGCGCAAATCTTGAGAATTCTTGGAAATTTGTCTCAAGTTGCGATAAATTTAGGATCTGATGTCACCCTACTCAGATTGGTTGCACCGGGGCGACCGTCACACCATGGCCGCCAATCGCATCGTGTCGGTGGCGGCCAAGCAGATTGCGCGTCACGGGTTGGACCGGCTGGACCTCGATTCGGTGGCCCGCGAGGTGGGATGCTCCCGCGCGACGGTCTATCGGCATGTCGGGGGCAAGGGGGCGATTGTCGACGCCGTGCTGGCGCGGAACATCGCGAGTGTCACCGCCGACATCCAGCGCGCAGTCGAGTCGGCGGATGCACGGCGGCGTGCGGTCACCGCTATCACTGCTTCGCTGGCCGCCATCCGCAACGATCCGGTCGTCAATGCGATGGTGGCGACGATGTCCCCGGCTTCTCTCGGGTCCTACCTCACACCGTCCTCGCAGATCCCGCGTTCGGCCTCAGCGTTCACCGGTCTGCTTGACGAGATCGCCGGACAATGGATTTCACGCGTTGTGATGGCGTTCTTGTTCTGGCCCGCGACGGACCCAGCCGTGGAAGCGGAGATGATCGAGCGCTTTGTCTATCCGGTCCTGAAGGACGCCACCGCAGCGCGCGTCTCCGTCTCGGCGACGAGCGAATCCACGATCTCACCTGAGCGCACGGCGACGTTGGACAGCAGCGACGACGACAGTCCGTGACTGTGTTCAACCGACCCGTTGAGGTAGATGTCACCCGGGGCGTCCGCCTGCGGTCGTAGCCGGTAATCGCGTTCCACGACCGGCAACCCGTTCTCGTCGAACTCATAGTGCGATGCCAGTGCGCCCAGGAACGCCCGCACGTCCAACGGCCGATATCCCGTGGCGTACACCACCAAATCGCAGTCGAGCAGCTCGGTCGTCGATGTCGGCAGATGTGTCACAGCCAGGCGCACCCGTTCCGAAGCCTCATCCACGGCAGCGATCTTCGAGGCGTTGTGCATCCACAGTCGTCGCTGTCCGCTGACCCGTTCCCGGTACTCGCGGTCGTAGAGATCGGCGATCAGCGGGGAATCAACCGCCGCGTAATTGGTGTCGCGGTGATACGCGATCAGCTGCTGGCGAACCTCGACGGGCGCCGCGTAGAAGTCCTCCACCGCCGCTGGGTCAAAAACGCGGTTGGCGTAAGGACTGTCATCGGCGGGGCTGTAGCCGTACCGCGCGAAAATGGCATGCACCTGGGCATCGGGATACCGACTGTGCAGATACGCCACCGCCTCTGCGGCACTCTGCCCGGCACCGACCACCGCAACCCGCGCCGGTGGAGCGTCCAACGCATCGAGCCGGTTCAGCAGCTCACTGCTATGCCATTGCCGCGCAGTGGGATTGATTCCCGAGGGCATGGCCGCGAATGTTCCGCAACCAAGAACGAGGGCCCGCGTGTGCATCACACGATCGGGCGACGACCCCGATGTGCCATGCAGCCGCACCTCGAATCCTTCTGGGGCCGCCTCAATCCCGACCATCCGCGAGGAATAGCTGACATCCGCCCCGAGCGCCTGCTGCGCCCAATCCAAGTAATCGTGGAACTCCTCCCGAGTCGGAAAGAAGGTCTGCGAATTGATGAAATCCGGCAGCCGTCCACGTTCGGTCAGGTAGTTGACAAAGGTGTAGTGACTCTTCGGGTTTCGCAGCGTCACGAGATCCTTCAGAAAGGACACCTGCATGCGTGCCCCGGGAATGAGCATCCCGCGATGCCACCCGAATTCGGGCTGAGCATCGACGAATCGCGCCGACAGCCGGTGCGGGTGCTCGGCGAGCGCTATCCCGAGCGCAAGATTCGATGGCCCGAAACCGACGCCGAGCACATCGTGACAAGCATGGCTATCCGAGGGCAAGGGACCGCTCCAGACGCTCCAGATAGCGTTGCCGTGTCGTGTCCTTGGTGACCAGCACCAAGAAGTCCGCCATATCGAACTCCGGGTCATAGGAGGGCGGTCCGCAGATACGTCCGCCGATGCGCAGGCATCCGTGGAGCAGCGGTGGAATCTTCGCTTTTTCCTGCGGCGGTATGTTCTCCAACGGCACGCCGTCGACCACAACAGGCTGGCGCGGTATGACTCGATACTCGTCGGGGGCGGCGAATCGCTGCGCGAAATCATGCACCGAGCGCACCAACGATCCGCGCGGCCCGCCGTCCTCCATCCGGACAGACAAACAGCCGATCGCGTACTGGTGCTCGGTCATCTGCTGATACCGGAAGATTCCGGCCCACAAGATGCCCATGACGGCGCCATTGCGATGATCGGGTGCCACGGTAACTCGGCCAATCTCAACCAGTTTGGGCCGCAGCGGGTCAAGCGCCGACGCATCGAACATCGAGTCGGTAAACGTCTCCCCCGCGGCCTGGTATCCCTCGGGCGGGAGTAGCCGACAACAGCCGATAATCCGTCCGGTGTCTTCATCACGCGCCAGCAGGTGATCGCAGTAAGGATCCAGCTTGTCCACATCGATCATCTCGCCCGTGATCGGCCCGCGAACGGCGTTCGGAAGTGGTGCGCCCATTTCGTCGGCGAAGGCCTGATACCGAAGTCGTTGTGCGGCTTCCACTTCAGCCGGGTCGGATGACAACACGATGCTGTAACGCGGCCGCGGGTTCGCGTCCGTCCCCCGATCGGAACCGACACCGGGCGCCGCGATGAAAATCGCCGCGCTCTCCATGATCGAAAGCTACTCCCTCTGTCTACGGGTTACGACCGCAATGCACAAATACCCGTGGGCATCCGTGCAGGCAGGGCCGATCACCGATGGCTAGATAGCTAGCGACTCTCCGGTGACCGGTTCACGCGAGCGCCTCATCGTAGCCACACCGAGCAGAATCAGCGAAACGAGCGCGGCACAGGCCGCCGCAAGTGCCCCCAACGTCAGCACGCTGTTGATGCCCGCAGCACCGGCAGCCCGCACGTCAGGCCCAGCATCCGACGCGGCGTGGCCGAAGGCGACCCCGAGCCCTGCCACCCCCAGCAGAATGCCGATCTGGCGCCCCGTGCTCACCGATCCGGTCGCCATTCCGGCATCTGACAACGGCACAAACCGCAGTGCGGCATCGGATGTCACGGCCGAGAGCGCGCCAAGCCCCAACCCCGCCAGCGCCGAGCCCGGAATGAAGTGAGTCCAATCGGTACCGGCGTCCGCACCGGCGGCGGCCCACAACCCGACCGCCACCAGCGCAACTCCGCCGGGAATGGTCGCCACCGTCGGCAACCGCTTGCCCACCAGAATCCCCAGCGGGGCACCCAGCACGGTGGCGAGCGTCAGCGGCCCAGCACGCAGTCCGGTCTCAAATGCGTTGTAACCCAGGGTATTCATGAAGTGCAATGCCAGGTAGTTGGTGGCCGCGATGAGCGTGCCGGAGGCCGCGGCCGCGGCAACCCACACCCCCGCGAATCCGGGTGAGAAGACCAACCGCAGGCTCAGCATGGGCGCCGTGACACGGCCTTCCCACCAAAGGAACAGTGCGAGGGCCGCAACAGCACAGACCGCCAGAGCCGCGGAGACTTGAGTTCCGATCCCTCCCTCGTGCAGGGAGATCACCGCGAAGACGCCGGTGATCAGCCCCGAGGTGAGCAGGATCGTGCCCGTCCAGTCGACCGGCCGGGTCTCATCGGCGCGGGTCTCCGGCAGGTGCCGGGCCGCGATCACCAACGCGACCACACCCACCGGAATATTGACCAGGAATATGGACTGCCAGCCGTAATGGGTCACCAACAGTCCGCCCAGTAGCGGGCCTGCGGCACTGCCCGCCCCCATCACCGCACCGTAGATCGCGATGGCACCGCCGCGGCGTTCGCCGGGATAGGCGGCCGCGATGATCGGCAGGGAGACCGCCAGCAGGATCGCGCCACCGACGCCTTGCACGGCACGCACGCCGATCAACATCTCGGCACTATTGGAAAGCGCGCAGCCCAGTGAGGCGCAGGTGAACACCACCATGCCGGTCATATAGAGCCGGCGGCGGCCCAGCCGATCACCGAGAGTTGCGGCGGTGAGCAGCAGCCCCGCCATCGGCAGCGCGTAAGCGTCGATGACCCATTGCAGATCGGAGAGATCGGCCCCTAACGACGACTGCAGGTCGGCGAGCGCGCTCGACACGATGGTCATGTCGAGCAGCAGCATGAACACCGCCAGACAGACGGCGAGCAGGACCATCTAGCGGCTACGAACCACGACGGTGCGCGTCACCCGGTCGTGCAGACCACGGCCGTCCACATCGGTGATGAGCGGCGGGACGATTAGGGTGATCAACAGGTTTCTGACAAATGCACGCCCGATACCCACCGAGTCGGTGCCGTCGGCCGGGGCCACCTGCAGGCCCGCCATGTACTGGCCGGGCGTGAACCGCCACAGTCGCACCGCGACCACCCCGATGACGAACCAGACGATCCACTGCACCGATTGCAGCATCGTCGACAACAGATCGCCCCGCTCGATCAGCAACGCCAGCCCCGCCGCGATAAGCCAGTCCACCAGCAGCGCGACCAGCCGCCGCGACATCGGTGCGGCCGATCCCGGACCCGTCTCGGGCAGGCCGAGCTGGTCTCCCGGATACCGAGAGTTGCCCGCTCCCTCTACCGACCCCAGCCCCGACATCCATGAACCCAGGTCCCGTGCCATGCTCACAGCGTAAAGGCCAGCCCACAGATGGTTACGCGTAACATCCGCGCAACATATGGTTGACCCGCGGGCAACACCCGCTTCATAGGTTCAGTCGCGCGGTCATCGAATCAGGGATAACAGGGATTAACGAGGAGAAGCATGGCGTTCAGTAGCCCCGACGAGGTATTCAAGTTCATCGCCGACGAGAAGGTCGAGTACGTCGACGTCAGGTTCTGTGACCTGCCGGGCGTCGTGCAGCACTTCTCCATCCCCGCATCTGCATTCGATGCCAGCGTCTTCGAAGACGGTCTCGGCTTCGACGGGTCGTCGGTGCGCGGTTTCCAGTCGATCCACGAGTCGGACATGCTGCTGCTGCCCGACATCTCGACTGCCAAGCTCGACCCGTTCCGTGCCGCCAAGACGCTGAACGTCAACTTCTTCGTGCACGACCCGTTCACCCGTGAGGCCTACTCGCGCGATCCGCGCAATGTGGCCCGCAAGGCCGAGCAGTACCTGACCAGCACCGGTATCGCCGACACCTGTTACTTCGGCGCCGAGGCCGAGTTCTACATCTTCGACTCGGTCAGCTTCGACTCGAAGATCAACGGCACCTTCTACGAGATCGACTCCGAGTCTGGCTGGTGGAACACCGGCGAGCCCTACGAGGAGGATGGCAGCCCGAACCGCGGCTACAAGGTGCGCCCCAAGGGCGGCTACTTCCCCGTCGCCCCGTACGACCACTATGTGGACCTGCGCGACGAGATGACCACCAACCTGATCAACTCCGGTTTCACCCTGGAGCGCGGTCACCACGAGGTCGGTACCGGCGGACAGGCCGAGATCAACTACAAGTTCGACACGCTGCTGGCCGCAGCCGACGATGTGCTGCTTTTCAAGTACATCATCAAGAACACCGCGTGGGCCAACGGCAAGACCGTCACCTTCATGCCCAAGCCGCTCTTCGGTGACAACGGGTCCGGCATGCACGCCCACATGTCCCTGTGGAAGGACGGCAAGCCGCTGTTCCACGACGAGTCCGGATACGCCGGCCTCTCGGACCTAGCTCGCCATTACATCGGCGGCATCCTGCACCACGCCCCGTCGTTGCTGGCGTTCACCAACCCGACGGTGAACTCCTACAAGCGGCTGGTGCCGGGCTATGAGGCCCCGATCAACCTGGTGTACAGCCAGCGCAACCGGTCGGCCTGCGTGCGCATCCCGATCACGGGCAACAACCCGAAGGCCAAGCGCCTCGAGTTCCGCTGCCCGGACAGCTCGGGTAACCCGTACCTGGCATTCGCGGCCATGCTGATGGCCGGTATCGACGGCATCAAGAACAAGATCGAGCCGTTGGCGCCCGTCGACAAGGACCTGTACGAGTTGCCCCCGGAGGAGGCGGCCAACATTCCGCAGGCGCCGACCAACCTGGGCACCGTGATCGACAACCTCGAGAAGGATCACGAATACCTCACCGAGGGTGGCGTTTTCACCTCGGATCTGATCGAGACCTGGATCGCGTTCAAGCGGGAGCAGGAGATCGAGCCGATCAACATCCGGCCTCACCCGTACGAGGTCGCACTGTACTTCGACGTCTAAGTCGGTTCTACGACGAGGCCCCCGGGAGAAATCCCGGGGGCCTTGTCATTTCCGCGTCTCTTTCACCGAGTGTGAAGCCATGGCGAGATTTCGCCGGAAATTCCGCCACAGCTTCACTTTCGGCGCCGGCGAACGCCCTCGCCGACACATAACAGGAATAATGCGGACCGTAGTCCTATTGTTAGGCGTATGGCTCTCGCAGACATCGAAAACAAGCTTGCCGGACTGACACCGGCCGTTCTGTCGGCATTCCGGATCGTAGTGGGCTTCCTGTTCTTCCTGCATGGCACCTCCCATCTCTTCGGTTGGCCGCTCGCCTCATATCTACAGTCCGTCGGAACCCTGCCCTGGTGGGCAGGCATCATCGAATTCGTCGGCGGCGCAGCGCTCATCCTCGGATTGGGGACCCGCCTCGCAGCGTTTGTCGCCTCCGGGGCCATGGCTGTCGCCTACTTCACGTACCACCAGCCCGAGGGTCTGCTGCCCATCCAGAACAACGGCGAGGCCGCGGCGCTGTACAGCTGGATCTTCCTGCTGTTGGTGTTCACCGGCGGCGGATCGCTGTCGGTCGACCGATTCATTACCCGAGCTAAGCGCTAAGTCGTTACGCCAGAATTGGTTTAGCATCCTGTGCCATGGCCTCCTCCAGCACCAACGCAGTCGCCAAGCTCGACGGCGCCACACCCCTTGTCCTGTCGCTGTTCCGCATCGTCGTCGGTTTCCTATTCGTCTGCCACGGCACGGCCATCCTTTTCCGCTGGCCAGAGCTGGCGGATATGCCGCCGATCGAGTCATGGTCGCTGGGCTGGTGGGCCGGCACCATCGAGTTCCTCGCCGGTGTCGCAATTCTGTTCGGCGCAGGCACGCGAATCGCGGCCTTCATCGCATCGGGCACGATGGCGGTGGCCTACTTCACCCAGCACCAGAAGTTGGGGCTGCTGCCCATCGTGAACCAGGGCGAGTTATCCGCCCTGTACTGCTGGGCCTTCTTCCTCTTGGTGTTCACCGGTGGCGGATCGCTGTCGATAGACGCGGCACTCAAGAAGAAGAGCTAGGCACCACCACCGTGGCGATGAGCGCCCGGTGGTCCGTGCCATAAATCGCCTCGGTGCGTACCTCTTTGGCCGTCGCGCCACGCGTGAGCACATGGTCGATCCCGATCAGCCTTGTGTACCAGCGTCCTTCGCGCCAGGTCGGCACCCAGCCGGTTCCTGCCTGATCGACGGCGTCGGCGAATCCGCCGGTGAGGATCTGCCGAAACGCGAAGTGATCGTACGTGGCGTTAAAGTCACCGCCAACAATGACTTTGACGTCGGGACGAAGTGCTCCTAACTGCCGCCCGATGGTGTCCAGCTCGGTCAGCCAGCCCGGCGAACTCATATCCTTCTCCGGTGGGCGGGTGTGCACGGCTACCAGCATGACCGGCCCGACTCCGGGCACCTCGGCCTCTGCCCAGATCTGCCGGAAGGCGTAGCTCTGATCGTCCTGGTGCACGGGAGTCAACGGATATCTACTCCAGATCCCGGTGCCCGCGGCCTTCGGTTCGGCGATGGTGTAGGAGTACGGAAGCACCGAATCAATACCCGCAGCAACGAGTTTCGCCCGAGCTTCCGGGGTCAGCTCGTTAACGGTCACCACACCCGCATCGTGTTCGCGAATCGTCGCCACCACTGCCCCGGCATCGCCGGCACCGAAGCGCAGGTTGATCTGCAGCACGGTGATGGTTGTTCCCTGCAGATGACTATCGGGCAGGTACAGCGGTGCGATGGCCAGAACCTGCAGCGCGATCACCACTACCGCCGTCATCACACCCCACCACTGCCGTACCAACAGGAACAGCAACAGCGCCAAGATCATCAGCACACAGGTAAGTGGCCACGCGGCGGCCAACCCGATCAGCGGCGACCAGCTCGACCGCGCCCAGCGGGACGCGATGGCCAGCACGGCGACGATGCTCAGCAGCCAACCCAGCGCCCCCACGGCGGTCCGTCCTCGCACCTCAGGGACGGTACCTTATGGCACTCTTTTACCCATGCCGTCATTCAGCCGCGCCGAACTCGAGGAAGCGTTCGCGCAACACCAGGCCACCGTCCATCGCTGTATCGAAACCGGCGACTGGAACCCCTATGCCGAGATGTACACCGAGGACGCCCTCTACATCGAGCATGTGGTGGGTCGCCTGCAGGGCAAGGAGGCCATCCGGCAGTACATCACCGCGGTCATGGCAGATTTCCCCGGCAACCACATGCCGAGCCTGCCCGCCACCTGGACGGTGTTCGATCCCGAAAAGGGTTGGGTGGTCTGCGAAATCGACAATGTGATGAGCGATCCGGGTGACGGCAAGCATTGGGGTGAACCGAACCTGACCGTGCTGCATTACGCCGGGGACGGCCTGTGGTCGCAGCAGGAGGACGCTTACAACCCCGCCAACATGGTCAAGATGGTGCGGCGCTGGTGCAAGGCCGCCGAGACCTCGGGGAACCTGCCCGACGAGGCCCGCGAATGGCTCGCCAAGTACGGGTCACGTAAGAACTAACCGGCAGATCTATTCAGCCAAGATCGTCAGCGTCGCCCGCAAACCGCCCATCGGGCTTGAGGACAGCACCACGTCACCCCCGTGCAACGCGGCCTGCTGCGCGACGAGCGCCAGCCCCAATCCCAGCCCGCCAGGGTTGGCGCCGGGTCCGCGTTCGAAACGTCCGAGCACTCGTTCCCGGTCCGCCTCCGGCAGACCACTACCGTCATCGTCGACCTCGATGACCAGCCGGTTGTCGATCCGATTCGCGGACAGCACAACATGTTTGGCATTGCCATGGTTGATGGCGTTGCGCACCAGATTGTCCACGGCCAACCGCAAACCGTCAGGCCAGCCCAGCACCACACCACCATCGTCGGCGTTGACGGTGATCTCCGGCGCGGCGGCGGGGTGCATCAACGCATCTCCGGCCACCCGATCCAGCAGATCCGCGATATCCACCAGCTCGCGGTCCTCGGGCCGAGCCAGGTCCCCGGAGGCCAGCTGGCCGAGTGCGGTGATGGTGGCCTCAACGCGTCGCTGCGCGCGCTGCAGGTCGCCGATCACCTCCGTGTGTTCCTCGTTCGACAGGTCGTGTGCCCGCAGAGTGTCCAGGTCGGCACGCATCGCGGTGAGCGGGGTCCGCAGCTCGTGGGCAGCGCTCGCGGCAAAATCGCGAGCCGCGAGAAGGGATTTGGTGGTTTCGGACTGCGCCGCCGAGACCCGGCCGAGCATCGCAGCCAGGGCGTCGGCAAGCTCTTCGGCCTCGCGGGCGCCGCGCACCGCGGCTACGTGCAGGCCATCGGTGTCGAGCTGACGGGTCTGTTCGGTGAGCTGGCGCAGTGGTCGCACCGCGCGCCCGCCGAACAGCCACGCGAAACCGCCTGCCAGCAGCATCGATAGCACACCGACGGCAATGAACACCGGGATTCCGCGGTGGTTGACCAGCACCGCGTCGGCCCTGGTCCCCAGTGAGATCACGGTCTGCTCTTCGGGGTTCGGGACGGTCCGGACGCGGTAAGTGGCACCGCCGACGGTGACATTCTCGGTTCCCGGCGGCAGCTTCGGCAGCTCGACACCCCGGAAGATCACCAGCCCTCCGCTTTGGGCGTCACGGACGGTGAGCACAAATGTGGTGTCCCCGTGCCGAGTGGTGGCCTGTACCGCGTCCACCAGCACGTCCAAGCGTCGATCAAGTTGCTGAGTATCGTTGCGTACCAAGGTAATACCGGCGACAATACCGATAAGCGCCACCACCAGACCGGTAGCCAGGAATGCCGCGACCGCTACCCGGGTACGCAGCGAGAGCGAACGTTTCACGGCTCTTCTCTCATCACGTATCCGACCCCCCTGACGGTGTGGATGATCCGCGGGGTTCCCCCGGCTTCCAGTTTGCGACGCAAATAGCTCACGAAGACATCGGCCACATTGGTCTCGACGTCAAAGTCATACCCCCACACCAGTTCCAGCAGCCGAGTGCGGCTGAGCACCACCCCGGTGTTCTCCGCCAGCACCACCAGGAGATCGAATTCGCGCTTACTCAGTTCGACGCGTTCACCACCGGAGAAGACCAACCTGCGGGAAACGTCGACGGTGACCTGTCCAACGGTGATGGTGGAGGTGGCGAGGCCACCACCACCGGCGCCGCGACGGCGCAGCAGTGCGCGCAGACGCGCCACCAGCTCGCCAAGGTCGAAGGGTTTCGTCAGATAGTCGTCGGCGCCTGCCTCGAGGCCGGCGATCCGATCGTTGACGGTGTCGCGCGCGCTGAGCACGCAGATCGGAATGTCATTACCCAGGGCCCGCAGGGCGGTAACCACTGCCACGCCATCCAGCTCGGGCATCTGCACATCGAGCACCAGGGCATCGGGTTCATCGGCCGCGAGCTGGGTAAGCGCATCGCGGCCATCGACGGCGACCCGGACGTCGAAACCCGAGTGACGTAGCCCGCGGGCTACCGAGTTCCTGACATCCGGGTCGTCATCGACCATCAACACCTTGTGACGGGCGGCAGTTTCGTGAGTCATCGCTGCCTAAGGCTAGGCCTCATTCCGAGCCGCCCGTCTCATGGTGTTGTTAGGCGTCCTGCTGATCGACCACGGCGGTGACGGCGGGCGAAGCCGGCTTCGCCGGAGCTGCGGGCGCTGCCTGCTCGGTGTTGGCGGTCTCCTCGGCCGGCTGCTGCTGCGGCGCGAAGGGATTCCACGGCTGCTGCGGCTGCTCGGCAGGAGCATTCTCGGTGGCGGGCTGTGCAGGCTGGCCGACCAGACCTGCAGGCGCAGCGGGGGCCGGCTTGTCGTCATCGGTGTCCGCACCGCAGCTGCTCTTCAGGCCCGTCAGCGGCTGGCGGATCTTGTCGAGCTCGGCCTTGGCGGCGGGCTGACCATCCAGGTAGGTCTTGATGGCTTCACGTCGCTCGCCCTCGGGTGCGCCCTTGGCGGCCTTGGTGATGCCGTCGTTGATCGTCGGGTTCTTGTCCAGGTAGCTCGCGACCTGGCTCGACACAGTCGAATGGGTCCGGGCGAACTCTGCAGCGGTGCAATCGCCGGGCTTGGCAGTGGCCGCACCCGCGAATGCCAGGGCGCCGGCAACAGCACCGGCACCAACAACACCACTGAGTACAGCAGAGGTGAACTTCATGGAGTACTCCTTGTTCAGCATTACAGCCGACGATGTGCCGACTCGTCCGGGACGCTATCGAGCGTTGGTTGGACGGTCATGGCCCTAACGTTAAGGAACCATTAGAAGCCGGGCAGAAATTACGTCGGTGAAGTTCGTCGGGTGCCTACCCCTCGGACCAGCACCTGGTCTTGAAGTCCTGAACCGGCTGCCGGATCGCGTCCAGGTCGGCCTTGGCAGCGGGGTTGGCGTTGAGGTACACCTGCACCGCGTCATGCTTCGCCTCACCGTCTCCGGGGGTGTTCTTGAGTGCGTCGCTCATCCCGGTGTTGACGTCGGGATGCCTCTCCAGGTACTCGGCCCGCTTGGTTGACGCCACCGCATCGAGCCGAGCCTCCTCCGAGACGGTGCAGTCACCCGGCTTCGCCTGGGCGGGTGCTGCGATGCCGAGGGCGGCTGCCACCACGCCGACACCCACGATGATCGATGTGCACTTCATGAACCACTCCTTGAAAGGTCTGGATCAGCCGATTGGGATCGGCACGAAGCTACTCCCCAAAGACGCGCTGTACGACCGCTTTCGCACGCCTGGTCACCCGCAGATAATTGTCCAGGAACTCGCCGCCGTCGTGATCCGGCCAGCCCGCCGCGGCAGACACCGTGTTGAGCAGCCGGCCGGGGCCGGGCAGCTGGTCGGTGGGCTTGCCTCGCGCCAGCACCAGCGCATTGCGGGCATTGGTGGCGGTCAGCCAGGCCTGCCGCAGCAGTTCGGCATCCTCGGCGTCGACAAGGCCCGCCTCTGCCGCGGCGTGCAATGTCTGCAGGGTGGAGGTGCTGTGCAGGGATTGATGTTCGTGGGCGTACCGCAACTGCAGCAGCTGCACGGTCCACTCCACATCGGCCAGCCCGCCGCGGCCCAGCTTGGTGTTGGTATTGGGGTCGGCCCCGCGCGGCAGCCGCTCGGCATCCACCCGTGCCTTGATCCGGCGGATCTCGCGCACCGCGTCCAGGGCGATACCGCCGGCGGGATACCGCGTCTTGTCGATCATGCGCAGAAACCGCAGCCCGAGATCGGCATCCCCGGCGACACTGTGCGCGCGCAGCAGCGCTTGCACCTCCCATGCCTGTGCCCATTGCGCGTAGTACGTCTCGTAGGCCGCCAGCGTGCGCACCATCGGCCCGTTGCGCCCCTCAGGACGTAGTCCCGTGTCGACCTGCAGGGGCGGGTCGGTACTCGGCGCACCGAGCAGCTTGCCAACCTTTTCAGCCACCGACGCCGACCATCCCGCGGCCTCGGCATCGGTGCTATCGCCACGCGCCTCGCACACGTAAAGGACGTCGGCATCGGATCCGTAGCCCAGTTCACCGCCACCCAGACGGCCCATCCCGATGACGGCTATCGCGGCCGGTGCCTCGGAATCTGCGGGGACACTTGCCTTGACTACCGCGTCCAGGGCCGCCTGCAGCACCGCCACCCACACCGATGTCAGCGCCTGACACACGTCGATCACATCCAGCAGGCCCAGCAGATCGGCCGAGGCCACCCGCGCCAACTCCCGGCGCCGCAATGTTCGTGCCGCCGCGATCGCCCGCTCCGGGTCGGCGTGCCGGGCCGAGGACGCGATCAGCGCGCCCGCCACTGAAATCGGTTCGGCCTCAAGAAGTTTGGGGCCGCTAGGCCCGTCGCCGTACAGCTGGATCACCTCGGGTGCCCGCATGATGAGATCCGGCACATAGGCGGAGGTGCCCAGGATCTGCATGAGCCGCTTGGCCACCGCGCCCTCATCGCGCAGGGTGCGCAGGTACCAGGTCTGGTCAACCAGCGCCTCGCTCACCCGGCGATAGGCCAGCAGCCCGGCATCCGGATCGGGGGTATCCGCCAACCAGTCTAAAAGCGTTGGCAGCAGGATAGTTTGGATGCGCCCGCGGCGGCCGCCCTCCTTGGTCAGCGCGGACAGGTGACTGAGCGCATGCTGCGGTGACTGGTAACCCAACGCAGCGAGCTGGCGTACCGCAGCCTCGTTCGAGAGCCCTAACGCTTCCTTGTCGAACTCGGTCACCGATTCCAGCAGCGGTTGGTAGAACAGCTTGCTGTGCAGGCGGGACACTCGCATGGCCTGGCGTTTGATCTCTGCCCGCAGCACCCCGACGGCGTCGTTCTGCCCGTCCGGGCGCACGTGAGCGGCGCGCGCCAGCCAGCGCATCGCCTCGGTGTCCTCCGGCGCGGGCAGGGTGTGGGTGCGCTTGAGGCGCTGCAGCTGCAGCCGGTGCTCCAGCAGCCGCAAGAACTCATACGAGGCGGTGAGGTTCGCGCTGTCGTCGCGCCCGATGTATCCGGCTGTGGAAAGCGCCGCTAGTGCCTCGATAGTCGACGCGACATGCAGCGACTCATCCACCCGCCCGTGTACGAGTTGCAGCAGCTGCACCGCGAACTCGACGTCACGTAGCCCGCCGGTGCCCAGTTTGATCTCACGCTCGCGCAGCTCCGCTGGCACCAACGATTCCACTCGGCGACGCATGGCCTGTACCTCGGTTACGAAATCCTCACGCTCGCAGGCGGTCCACACCATCGGCATGAGTGCGTCTACGTATGCCTTGCCCAGTTCCGGATCGCCGACGGCGGGACGCGCCTTCAGTAGTGCCTGGAATTCCCAGGTCTTGGCCCACCGTCTGTAGTACGCGATATGGGAATCCAGGGTGCGCACCAGCGCCCCCCGCTTGCCCTCGGGCCGCAGCCCCGCATCCACCTCGAAGAAGGTGCTGGAGCCGATGCGCATCATCTCCCCGGCGACGCGGGTGGTCAGCGAATCAGCCTCCTCCCCCACGAAGATGACATCGACATCGCTGACGTAGTTGAGTTCGCACGCACCGCATTTGCCCATCGCGATGACCGCGAGTCGGGGCGGGTCCTGCCCATCGGGAACCACCAGTGACACCGCGACGGCCAGCGCCGCCGTCAACGCCGCATCGGCGAGATCGGACAGGTGCTGACCCACCACCGGGAACGGCAACACCGGTTCGTTCTCGACGGTGGCCGCCAGGTCGAGTGCGGCGAGTACCAATAGCCGGTCTCGATAAGCGTCCCGCAGCGCAGCGATGGCAGCGGGCTCGGATACCGAGGCGCGTCCCCCAACGGAGCCGACGGCAGTTAAAAATCGTTCCTGTAGAGCATCTTTGGACTCCAGCTCGATTTCCCCGACCAGCAGACGCCAACGATCGGGGTGCGCCACCAGATGATCGCCGAGTGCCAGTGAAGATCCGATCACCGACAGCAGTCGGCCTCGCATGGCGGCGTCGTCGCTCAGCTCTCGATCCAGTGCGGCCCACTCGGTTCCCAGCGCCTCGCGGAGCCGGATCAGGGTGAGTAACGCGGCGTCGGCATCGGGTGACCGTGAGAGCGACCACAGCTGCGCGATATGCGTCTCGGTGGTCCAGCCCAGCTCTTCGAGCAGCGAGGCGGCCCGTGCATCGACGAGCCCCAGCCTTCCAGCGCTGGGAACCTTCGAACGCTCGGTGGAGGCTCGGGTCACCTCACAAACCCAAGTAGGCCCGCAGTTCGAACGGGGTCACATTGCTGCGGTAGCGCGCCCACTCGGCCCGCTTATTGCGCAGGAAGAAGTCGAAGACGTGCTCTCCCAAGGCTTCCGCTACCAGCTCGGAACGCTCCATGGCGATGAGCGCGTTCTCCAATGTGCTGGGCAGTTCCTTGTAGCCCATGGCCTGCCGCTCGGCGGCGGTCAGCTGCCAGACGTTGTCCTCGGCCTCGGGTCCGAGCGTGTAGCCCTGCTCCACTCCGCGCAAGCCGGCGGCCAGCAGTACCGCATACGTCAGGTACGGGTTGCAGGCCGAGTCGGGGCTGCGCACCTCGATGCGACGTGAGGACGACTTGCTGGGCGTGTACATAGGAACCCGCACCAGCGCCGAGCGGTTGGCCGCACCCCAGGATGCCGCCGTCGGCGCCTCGCCGCCGTGCACCAGACGCTTGTAGGAGTTCACCCACTGGTTGGTGACAGCGCTGATCTCGTTGGCGTGCTCCAGGATTCCCGCGATGAAGGACTTGCCGACACTCGAAAGCTGCAGCGGGTCATCGGGGTTGTGGAAGGCGTTGGTATCGCCCTCGAACAGGCTCATATGGGTGTGCATCGCACTGCCCGGGTGATCGCTGAACGGCTTGGGCATGAACGTGGCATGCACACCGTCGATGATCGCCACTTCCTTGACCACGTTGCGGAAGGTCATCACGTTATCGGCCATGGACAGCGCGTCGGCGTAGCGCAGGTCGATCTCCTGCTGACCCGGCGCACCCTCGTGGTGGCTGAATTCCACCGAGATGCCCATGGATTCGAGCGCGTCGATGGCGTGGCGACGGAAGTTGGGCGCCGCCTCGTGCACGGCCTGGTCGAAGTACCCGGCGTCATCGGCGGGAATCGGCGCCGACCCGTCATCGGGCATGTTCTTCAGCAGGAAGAACTCGATCTCGGGGTGCACGTAGCAGGAGAAGCCCAAATCGCTCGCCCTGGCGAGCTGGCGACGCAGCACGTGCCGCGGGTCGGACCAGGACGGTGATCCGTCCGGCAGCTTGATATCGCAGAACATGCGTGCGGAGTGGTGCTTTCCGGCGCTCGTCGTCCACGGCAGCACCTGGAATGTCGACGGGTCGGGGTGCGCGACGGTGTCCGATTCGGAAATACGTGCGAAGCCCTCGATGGACGACCCGTCGAAGCCGATGCCCTCCTCGAACGCACCCTCTAGTTCAGCGGGCGCGATGGACACGCTCTTGAGGTAACCGAGCACATCGGTGAACCACAGCCGGACGAAACGAATATCGCGTTCTTCCAGCGTCCGCAGCACGAATTCCTTCTGACGATCCATGGGGAGAGGCTATTACATCTGCGTCGACATAGCGTCCGTCAGCACCGCACGTCCCTGGGTGGAACGGTGCCGTCGACGAAGTAGCGCGTGACGGCTTCGTCGACACAGGCCTCTCCGTTGAAGGCGACGGTGTGCTGGGTGCCCTCGTAACTGATGAGCGATCCACCCAACTGCTGCGCCAGTGCCACCCCGGCCTCATAGGGGGTCGCGGGGTCATGGGTCGTGGAGACCACCACCACCGGCGGCAGGCCGGGGGTCGACGGGGTGTGCGGAGCCGAGGTCGGCGGCACCGGCCAGAAGGCGCACATATCGCGCGGGGCATATCCGGTGAACTCGCCATAGCTCGAGAACGGCGCCTGCTGCCGCAGCGTCTTATCGGCCGCTACCCAGGGGGCGGAGTCCGTCGGTGTCGGCCCGTCGACGCACCGAATCGAATTGAACGCGTCCTGCAGGTTGTCGTACTGCCCCTGGTCGTCGCGCTCCTGGTACTGGTCGGCCAGCCACAGCAGGTCATCGGGTCCACTGCCGTCGACCAGGCCCGCCAGACCCGAGGTGAGGTACTTCCAATACCGCGGCGTGTACATCGCCTGGATAGTGCCGGTGATGGCGTCCTGGTACCCCAGGCCGCGCGGGTCGTTGGTCTTGGCGGGTTTGGCCACCAATGGATCGATCAGTTGGTGGAATTTCTTGACGGCCAGCGACGGATCGGTCCCCAACGGGCACTTGGGGTCCTTGGCGCAGTCGGCCGCATAGTCGTTGAACGCCACCTGGAACCCGGTCATCTGCCGGACGTTGGACTCCACCGGGTCGATAGTCGGGTCGATCGCGCCGTCGAGGACCATCGTGCGCACGTTCTGCGGGAAGTATTCGGCGTACTGGGTACCCAGCTCGGTGCCGTAGGAGTAGCCAAGGTAGTTCAGCTTACTGTCCCCGGACACTGCCCTGATGATGTCCATATCCCTTGCCGCGGAGGCAGTTCCGGCATTGGCAAGGAAATCCAGCCCCATCCGTTTTGCGCATTCGGCGACGTATTGGCGGTATACACCCTCAATGTGGGCGACGCCGGCCTGGCTGTAGTCGGCCAGCGGCTCCTTACGGAAGGCGTCGAACTCGGCGTCGGTACGGCATCGCAGGGTCGGTGTGGAACCGCCGACACCACGCGGATCGAACCCGACGATATCGAAGCTCTGCCCAATTGCGGATTCGGCCAGCTTGGCACCCATGCCGGCCGCCAGGTCAACGCCCGACCCACCTGGTCCACCGGGGTTGACCAGCAGGGCGCCGACGCGCTTGCCAGTGGCGGGCACCTTCAGCACGGCCAGCTGCGCGACTGCACCCGTCGGCTTCTCGTAGCTGACGGGCACCTTCACCTTGGCGCACCGTGCGGTCGGGATGCGGCTGGTGTCACCGACAAAGCCGGCGCAGCTCCCCCATGTGACCTGCTGGTCGTAGAACGCCTGGAGGGCGGGACCCGGCGCCGGGAGCGGCGTGGCGGCCGCGGGGATGGCCGGGATCGCAGCCGAGAACATCAAAAGAATCACCGGCAACGCCCGGCGCATCCGCATCATGGGCCACATCGTGCCACGTCGGACCCCAAAAGTGCTCAGCAGCGGGTGCCTTCAGCCGGAGTCGTGACCTTGATGAGATAGTCCTGGGCCGCTTGGTCGACGCACTGGTTCCCGTCGAACACGATGGTGTGCTTGGTTCCGTCGTAGGTAAGCAAGCCTCCGCCGAGCTGTTTGGCCAGCTCAACGCCCGCTTGGTACGGGGTCGCCGGATCGTAGGTGGTGGACACCACCAGCAGTTTGGGCAGACCGGGCACGTTGATGGGATGCGGCTTGCTGGTCGCCGGTACCGGCCAGAACGCGCACACACCCAGCGGAGCATTACCCGTGAACGTGCCGTAGTCCTGGAACGGCGCCACTTCCCGGATGCGCCGGTCCTTCTCGATGGCCTTGGCGCGGTCGGTCTGCGGCGGTTCGTCGACGCAGTTGATGGCGGTTTGCGCGTCCTGTGCGTGGCTGTAGTGACCTTCGTCGTCACGTTTCATGTACGCGTCGGAAAGCAGCTGCAGAATGTCGCCCCTGCCCTCGCTGAGTTCGCGCAGCGCCTTGGTGAAGGTGTCCCACAGTGTGGGCGAGTACATCACCATGATGGTGCCGATGATGGCGTCGGCATGAGAGAGACCGCGGCCGTCCCTGGTTTTGACCGGATGCTCGACGAGCGGGTCGACCATGGCCCGGTAGCGGGCCGTCGTCTGCGCCGGATCGGTACCCAGCGGGCAAGTCGGGTTCTTGGTGCAGTCAGCCGCGTAGTTGTCGAATGCCTTTTGGAATCCCGCGATCTGGTCGATATCGGCCTGGGTTGGATCGGCGTTGGGGTCGATCACGCCGTCAAGGATGAGGGCCCGCACGTTCTGCGGGAACTGCTCGGCATAGGTGGTCCCGATGCGGGTTCCGTACGAGTAGCCCAGGTAGGTGAGTTTGTCGTCGCCGAGCGCCTCGCGCATCCGGTCCATGTCCTTGGCGACATTCACGGTGCCGACATTGGCCAAGAACTCCTTGCCCACCTTGTCCAGGCAGCGCTTCACGAAGTCCTTGGAGTCCTGCTCCATGCGAGCAACACCCTCGGGGCTGTAGTCGGTGTCGTTCTGTGCACGCATCCGATCCACGTCGGCGTCGGTGTTGCATTCGATCGCCGGTGTGGACGAGCCGACCCCGCGCGGATCGAACCCGATGAAATCGAAGCGCTCCCGAATCTCCTTGGGCGCGTGCTTGACGATCTCGATGGCGGCCTCGATACCCGACTGTCCGGGGCCGCCTGGGTTCATCAGCAGCGACCCGATCTTGTTGCCCTTCGCCGGGTACTTGATGATCGCGAGCCGCGCCTTAGCTCCGTCGGGGTTCGCGTAGTCGACGGGAACCTCCAGTTCCGAGCATTGCGTGCTCGCCGGCACCGTCTGGTTCTCCGGGACAAACTCGCCGCACTCGCCCCAGTTCAGGGTGCCCTGCGACAGGCGCGCGGCCATCGCCTCGCCCTCCACCGAACGCACACAACCAGAGACGACGGCTACCACCGAGGCAAGAGCCAGTAGCGGCAGCAACCCAGAGCGGGCAAACCCACGAAACATCATGTCAGCCATGGTGCCATGAGCCCGCCAATTCCCCGCTCGCTGCGCTCGTGCCCGCCGGATTAGATGCGAGCCTTCAGCTCCTGCAGCGCCACGCCGAAATCGTCGGTCAGCGTGGACAGGTCGGGCATCAGATCGGGGCAGGAGATCAGGCCGACGTTGAGCTTCCCGTTCAGCGACATCACCGTGACGGTGAGCGCGGCGCCGTGAAAGATCGGCCCCAACGGGTACATCCCGATGACCTCGGCGCCCAAGAAATACAGCGGCACTTGTGGTCCCGGCACATTGGAAACCACCAGGTTGTGAATCACCGGGTGGCGGTCGGCCAACCGGATGCGCGAGTAGACCCGCATCGCGGTTCCGAAGACCGCAGGCGCCGCGAATTGGCTCCAGTCCTGCAGCAGGGTGGCACCCAGCACGGCGGTGTGTTCCTTGGCGACGTTGTTGGCCTCGGCGATCGCTCTAAGGCGATCGACTGGGTCATTCACGTTGGTTTCCAGACGGGAGAACATGCCCGACACCTGATTTCGGCCCGGCCGGTCCGACTTCTCGTGCACCGAAACCGGAACCATGGCCACCAACGAGCTCTCCGGGAGCTCGCCCCGATCCTCAAGGTACTTGCGCAGCGCACCGGCACAGATGGCCATTACGACATCGTTGACCTTGACGTCGAAGTGGTTCTTGACCGCGCGGACGTCCTCGAGGTCCAGCTGGGCGTACCCGATGTTGCGGCGGCTGGTGATCGTGGAGTTGAAGGAGGTGCGCGGCGCCGAGAAGGGCGCCGTCATCGCCTCGCCGCGCTTCGAGCGTTCCAGCCAGGCCGGGATGACCCCGATGGTCGCGGGCAGCAGTTTGGCGAACTTCAGTGGCCGCGACGCCCACTTGAGGGCTCCGGTGATCGCGATTTCGAGGCTGTTGGCGCCGCCCACGCCCGCGGCGGGTTCGGGTGCTTCCGCGTCTGGTTCCAGGCCGCAGAGCGCCGACATCAGGTTGGCGCCGGTAACGCCGTCGACGGAGGCGTGGTGCATCTTGGTCATAACCACCAGGCGGGTGCCGCCACCGGTCGCTCCGGTTTCAATGACCCACATTTCCCACAGCGGCCGGGCGCGATCCAAGGGCAGTGAGGCGACGTGTCCGCACATCTCCGCGATCTCGGCCCTGCCTCCGGGTGCGGGCAGGCCGACATGATGCAGGTGCCGGTCGATGTCGAAGTCGTCATCGTCGACCCACACCGGGTGATCCAGGTTCAGGCGGCTGTCGGCGAGCTTCTCCTTGAAGGACGAGATGCCCTCGACCCGTTCCATCAGCTTCGTCCGTAATTTCTCGAACGAGTAGCCACCAGGAATGGTTGTGGTGTCTAATTCCAGTACCCCGCACACGTGCATGGGTTGGGTGGGTGTCTCCAGGTAGAGGAAACTGGCGTCGAGTCCGGAAAGCCGCTGCATGCGCACAGGCTAGGCGAGCCGGGTATTCTGTCGTGACCAAATGCCGTGACTGCCGGTGTGATCAAATCCACCCTCTCTGTTATTCACCTCATCGCCACGCAGTGGCAGACTGAAGATCGTTAGAAACCCAGGGACCCAGACGGGCCTTGAGGAATTCGATCGATGAGGTGACTCATTCATGTCCGAGATGTCCGAATCTGCCTTGTATGGCGCTGCTTCCGACACGGAGCGCAAACCCCGCGTTAAGACCCGCGCGCACCACTTGCAGAAGTGGAAGGCCGAGGGCCACAAGTGGTCGATGCTCACCGCGTACGACTACTCCACCGCCCGCGTATTCAACGATGCCGGGATTCCCGTTCTGCTGGTCGGGGATTCGGCCGCGAACGTGATCTACGGGTACGACACCACCGTGCCGATCACGGCCGACGAGCTGATTCCATTGGCGCGCGGTGTGGTTCGCGGCGCCACCGAGGCGCTGGTGATCGCCGACCTGCCCTTCGGTTCCTACGAAGGTGGCGCTGCTCAGGCTCTCGCAACGGCCACCCGCTTCATGAAAGAAGCCGGCGTGCATGCGGTGAAACTTGAAGGCGGAGAACGGGTTGCCGAGCAGATCGCCACGCTGACCGCCGCCGGGATTCCGGTGGTCGCGCATATCGGGTTCACCCCGCAGAGCGTGAACGGCCTTGGCGGATACCGGGTTCAGGGCCGCGATGACGCCGCCGAGCAGCTCGTCGCCGATGCAATCGCCGTGCAGGAGGCCGGTGCGATCGCCGTCGTGATGGAAATGGTGCCCGCGGACCTGGCAACGCAGATCACCGGCAAGCTCACCATCCCCACCGTGGGTATCGGCGCGGGCAAGGACTGCGATGCCCAAGTGCTGGTGTGGCAGGACATGGCCGGGATGACCAGCGGCAAGACCGCCAAGTTCGTCAGACAGTTCGGTCAGGTCGGCGCGGAGCTACGCAAGGCCGCCGAGCAGTATGCCGATGAGGTGGCTCGCGGCGTATTTCCCGCCCCCGAGCACTCGTACTGAAGTTCTTCGTCGGAAACTTTAGGCACGCACGCCGAGCTTGCCGTCCAGATACTCCTGGCGGCACGCTCGGCGTGCAAGCTTTCCGCTGGTAGTGCGCGGTATCGCGCCCGCCTGAACCAACTGCACATCGGCAATGGGCAGGTTGTGGCGCCGTGAGACGGCAGCGCGAATGGCATCGACGATGGGCTCCGGATCGGCGCGACCCGCACCGGCGGCACGCTCGGCGACGATGACCAAGCGCTCCCCTGTCCCGTTGTCCTGGCCGACGCCGACAGGCAGCTCGTTCACGGGCGCCGAGAACGCCGCCACGAAACCATGCCGCACCGCGGCTGAGGCCTCCTCGACGGTGGCCTCGATGTCCTGTGGGTAATGGTTACGGCCGTCGATAATGACGAGGTCCTTGACTCGGCCGGTGATGTACAGCTCGCCGTCGAGGTAGACGCCCAGATCTCCGGTGCGGAACCAGGTGGCGCCGGGCTCGGTGTCACCGGCATGGCTGCTGTGGTCAAGCCGGGCCTGCAGCTTGTTGCGGAACGAGAAGTCGGTCTCCTTGGGCCTGCCCCAATAGCCGCGGCCGATGTTGTCGCCGTGCAGCCAGATCTCGCCGACTTCACCGTCGGGCAGCTCGGTGTCCGCGTTCGGGTTGACGATCACCGCCCACTGGCTGCGCGAAATCTTGCCGCAGGACACCTGTGGCACCGCGTTCTCGGCATCCGCGCTCACCCTGACCGCATGTCCGGCACCGAGCTGCTCGCGGTCAAGGTAGATCGCCGACGCCTCGGCGTCGGGGGCGATGGTGGAGACAAACAGCGTCGCCTCGGCCATGCCGTACGACGGTTTGATCGTGGTCGACGCCAATCCATACGGTTCAAACGCTTCGTTGAACTTGCGGATCGAGGCAATGCTCACCGGCTCGGAACCGTTGATCAACCCCGCCACATTGCTCAGGTCGAGGGTCTCCCCATCTTTGGGCAAGCCACGTTCGGCGGTGAGCTCGAAGGCAAAATTCGGGGCAGCTGCCAGGGTGCGGCCCAGCTTCGCCTCTGCCGCCAGTAGTTTGATCCACCGTCCAGGGCGACGTACGAAGGAGACCGGCGACATGAGGGTGACCCGGCCGCCACACAGCGGGAAGAAGGTCAATAACAAGCCCATGTCGTGATAGAGCGGCAGCCAGCTGACACAACGAGTGCTCTCGTCCAGGCCGAGGGACAAGATCATCTGCAACACGTTGGTCATCACCCCGCGGTGGGTGATCTCGACACCGGCAGGCACCCGGGTGGATCCGGAGGTGTATTGCAGGTACGCGATGTCGTCGGTATCCGGGGTCACCTTGACGTAGGTGTCGCCCACCGAATCGGGGACACTGTCGACGGCGAGCACACGCGGACGTCGGTCACGGGGCAGGCCACGCACGAACCGGCTGACGGATTCGGCCGCGGCGTTGTTGGTCAAGACGACGGTCGGCTCTGCGTCGGTGAGCACCGCGTCGAGCCGCTCGGAGTGACCGGGAAGTTCCGGAGCAAACAATGGGACCGCAATGTTTCCGGCCTCGATCGCCGCGAAAAAGCCGATAACATACTCGATGCCCTGAGGGGCCAGGATCGCGACGCGGTCGCCGGGCTTGGTTACTTGCTGGAGTCTCGCCGCAACCGCGCGAGAGCGCTGGCCAAGCTGCGTCCAGTTGAGGTCGTTAGGTTCGCCATCGGAGTTCGTGTTGAAGTCCAGATAGCGGTAGGCAAAGGCATCGCCCAGCTCGCTGATGGCACGCTCAAGGTAGTAGTTGACGGTATAGCCATCCGGCAAGACGATTTCGCCCTTACCGTTCAGGTACTCCTCAACAAGTAACTTCATGGTGACCTCGGTCTAGCTGTGGATACGGCTGGCGTCCCATGAGGGGACGATACCGACCACAGAACACCAACACCCGGCACCACACGCGGTGCGCAACGAATATCGCGTTCCAAACCGATACCCCGACCTTATGAGAACCCTAAGAGAATCTTAGATTACCCCGTGACGAGTCGTGACCATTGTTTACCTGAATGTGGCACCGTGTCGCGTAATCGTCTCGCCCGCGCACCCGAGCATCCCGTCCCTTCGACCGTCAGGGCACACATTTCATGCCATCTCAACACGTCGAGGTCGAGCGAAAGTTCGACGTCACGGACGCGACGATCAATCCGTCATTCGACGGAATCTCCGCCGTCACTCATGTGGAGCAGCAGCCCCAGCAACATTTGGACGCCGTGTACTTTGACACACCCGACAAGCGGCTGGCTCAACATCGCATAACCTTGCGTCGCCGCACCGGCGGTACCGACGCGGGATGGCATGTGAAGCTGCCTGCGGGGCCGGATACCCGAACCGAGCTACGTCTGCCCCTCGAGAGTAATGACGCGGATTCCCTTGCAGTCCCGGAAGAACTGCGTGACACCGTGCTCGCGGTGGTGCGCGAGAACGAGTTGGCTCCTGTCGCACGTATCAGTACCGCCCGCACGGTGCTGATACTGATCGGCGCGGACGGTGAGCAGCTCGCGGAATTCTGCGATGACCACGTGACCGCGGCCCGGCTGGTGGGCCAGGACTCCGATGAGGAGGGCTCCGAGCAGAGCTGGCGGGAATGGGAGCTGGAGCTGTCGGTTTCCGGCGACACCGCACTGTTCGACCGGGTCACCGCACGCCTACTCGACGCCGGTGCGGCCCCTGCTGGCCATGGTTCCAAGCTGGCCCGGGTTCTTGACGTGCCCGAACGCGAGCGCCCCCAAGGAACCGACTCGATCCAGCGGGCACTGCTCGAACAGCTGGACCAGCTACAGGGCTGGGACCGCGCGGTCCGGGTGGACACCGATGATTCGGTGCACCAGATGCGCGTCACCATCCGGCGCATCCGCAGCCTGTTGCAGTCGAATCCAGAGCGCTTCGGCCTGGACACGAATCCCGAGCCGCTCGACGAGCTCCGTCTACTGGCTAACATCCTCGGGGTGGCGCGTGACGCCGAGGTGCTCGCACAGCGGTACGAATCTGCACTCGCCGAGATCCCCGAGGAGCTGATTCGCGGCCCGGTGCATGAACGGCTGGTGGATGCGGCCAGGGAGCGGTACGACAACGGATTACACCGGTCCCTCGCGGCGATGCGCAGTCATCGCTATTTCCGGCTGCTCGATTCCTTGGACACGCTGGTAGCTTCCGCGGGCCCGGCACCGGGCACCCATCATTCGGATGAGGGCGGCTCGCTCGATGCTGCGTACCGCAAGTTGCGCCGTGCGGCGCGGGCGGCGGCGCGCGCCGAGGGCGAGTATCGCGATGAGGCGTTGCACCGGATCCGCAAGTCGGCCAAGCGCCTGCGCTATGTGGCCAGCGCGGAGGGCGCCAAGCGAATCGCCCAAGCAGCCAAGGATATTCAGGAGCTGCTGGGTGAGCATCAGGACAGCGTGGTGAGCCGCACCTATGTGGCCACGCAGGCCGCCGAGGCGCACACCGCCGGTGAGGACACCTTCACGTACGGGGTGCTGTACCAGCGTGACCACGATGCGGCCGAATCCGCACGCCACCAGGTGGAGACGACACTCAAGGCGCTCCGTAGGGCCGTGCGCTACAAGAAGTGATCAGCTGCCGTCGGCCGGAAAGCCGAAGAGCACGGTCCGGCTGTCCGGATCTGCTTCACGCAGGCTGAGTTTGGCCCGCTGACCCTCGGGCGGATCGCCTTCACAGCGGGCCAGGATTGGCGGATCGGTCACGAAAACCTCTGCGGGCCGCTTCTTTTCGGCACCCCGGAGCACCGCCGAATCAAAGGTCTGGCCCTTCTGCGGGGCGAGCACCGTGGCCTCGGTGAGGTCCACACAGGCCTTTTCCACCTTGTTGGCCAAGGTGTTCGAGCTCAGCAGCGACGATCTGGCGTCGGCAAGACCATCACGTGCCCATTGCGGGACCGGCGTGCCTGCGGATAGCGCCAGGCAGATTTCGGTGGCGAATCGATCCCCCAACCTGCGCAGTGGCGCGGTCACGTGTGCGTAGGGGGCGGCGATGCCCGCATGCTGGGCGGCCTGATCATCCGGGCGGTTTCCGTCGAAGACCAGGTAGGAAGCACCCCGCAGGAGTGTGGTGGCCTGTGTCATCATCGCCAATGTGGTTGTGGCGCAGGGGTCCAACGCGGCGAGCTGCGACCCTATCGGAATGTCGTTTACCCAGGGCAGTCCGAGCGCGTCGGCGGTGCGACGCATCCACCGACGCGCATCACCGTCCGCGGGCGGCAGCGTGCGCAGAATGCCGACATCGCCGTCGAGCATGATCTGCGCCGCGCAGATCCCGGTGAGCAGGGATATTTGCGCGTTCCAGCCGTCGGTTTCGGTACGGGCCTCGATGGCGAGTTCCCACTCGCCACTGCGGCCGCGCACCACTTCCTGGGACGGGAGGTTCAGTTCGATAGCACCCCTGGCCAGTCCGAGATCTCTTCTCTTGCGGCCAAATTCAGCGAGTACAGTGATGGCGGGGTGCGAGTGTCCGGCATCCGCGGCGTCCTGAGCTTCCCGGTAGGTCAACTGCAGTACCGATTTCACGAGGGCGCGCTGGACGCTCCAGTTGACCGGGTTGGCGTCGTCATCGGTTTCGATGCGCCATAGCGCGGCGGGTCGAATCTCGTTGGGCAGCAAGCTCGCCGAACCTTCGGAGAACACCGAGGGGTGTAGCGGCACCGAACCGTCGGGCAGGTAGATGGTCTCGCCCCGTTGGCGTGCCTCGAGGTCCAACGCGCTGCCGGGTTCAATCTGCGCGGCGACATCGGCGATGGCGTAGTGCAGCACATAACCATTGGTGGTGCGTTCCAGGTGCAGGGCCTGATCCAGATCACGCGACCCGGGCGGGTCGATGGTGACCAGCCCCAGGTCGGTGCGGTCGACGCGCTCACCGTGGTGACGGTCGACGGCCTGTTCGGCATCGCGCTGTACGTCGGAACCGAATTCGGCCGGAAGCGCGAACTCCGTACGGATGCCGTCGAAACTGAGGTCGCGGGCGACCAGTCGCTTCAACGTCACCACGTCAGGGTAGTGCGAGGCGGGCGAGTTGGCCTGTAAGCCGGATCCTGTTCCACGCAGCCACGGGCTAGCCGCGGCCGCGTAGCGGCGACCATCCATCTGGGCACACCGTCGCCGGGTACCTCAAGCGGCCTACCCGGAAGTTCGGGCGAGCAGCCCTCGAACACTTCCGCAGCTGTGCAAGCACAGCCTTTTGGCCTTGCTTCGGGTGGGGTTTACCGAGCCGAACCGGTCACCCGGTCCGCTGGTGCGCTCTTACCGCACCGTTTCACCCTTACCACCGCTGACTCCCGAAAGACTCAGTGGTGGCGGTCTGTTTTCTGTGGCACTGTCCCGCGAGTCACCTCGGATTGCCGTTAGCAATCACCCTGCTCTGTGAAGTCCGGACTTTCCTCGTGTCGCGGGATATCTCCCGCAACGCGCAGCCGCCCGGCCAACTCGTCCGCGCGGTCATCTTACTCGTGACAAGCTCATCACCATGACGACAACGGCTCGGCTGGGCGCAATATCGATCGACTGTTCCGATCCAGCGGCGCTGGCCGGGTTCTACCAGCAGGTTCTTGACCTGGAGATTTTGTTCGAGAGCCCGGATATGGTCGCCTTGAAGGGCGCAGCCCTATTGCTGACGTTCCAGCGGGTGGCCGACCATCAGCCGCCGCAGTGGCCAGCAGGTGCGGTGCCGAAACAACTACACCTCGAGCTGGCAGCCGCAGACCTGGATGCCGAAGAGGCGCGCATCCTCGGCCTCGGCGCCACCAAGGCCGAAGTTCAACCCAATTCTGCCGGCTGGCGGGTGCTGATCGACCCGGCCGGTCACCCATTCTGCATCACCAACCTCATCCCAGAGGGCACCTATTCATGACTCAGGCGCCGCCGGCGCGATATCTACTCCGGGCCAAGGACCTGGTGGATTCGCGGTACGCCGATGACATCACCGTCACGGATCTGGCCACGGCCGCGGGGCTGTCCCGCGCACACTTCAGCCGAATGTTCAGTCGGACGTTCGGAGAGTCGCCGCACGCGTATCTGCAATCGCGACGGCTGGAGCGGGCGGCCGCGCTACTGCGGTACACCGATCACTCCGTTGCCGATATCTGTGTGGAGGTCGGCCTGCGCAGCGTCGGGTCATTTACCTCGACATTCACCCGCACCTTCGGCGTGTCCCCCACCGTCTATCGGGCGAGCATGCCGCCCGCGTCGACCTATGCCCGAGTGCCCGGCTGCATCCTGCGCATGCGCACCAGGCCGGATATGAAAACAGCACATATGGAGAAGACGGATGCCCTCGTGCGGCTCTAGCGTGGGCGCATGGCGAAAATCGGCAGTGTGCAATTGTGGGTTCACGACCAGGAGGCCGCGCTGGCGTTCTGGACGGAAAAGGTTGGCTTTGAAGTCCGTTCGGATGTGAGCATGCCGGAGCTGGGCGACTTCCGTTGGCTGGCGGTGGGTCCGCCCGGACAGCCCGATGTGGACATTGTGTTGATGGCGGTGCCCGGTGAACCGGTGATGGATGAGCCGACCCGCCAGTCGGTGCTCGACCTGGCCGCCAAGGGATTCGCGGGCACCGTGTTTCTCACCACCGATGATTGCAAGAAGTCCTACGAGGAGATGTCGGCGCGCGGCCTCGAATTCGCCGAGAAGCCCGAAACACGGCCCTACGGAATAGATTCGGCGTTCCGCGACCCATCCGGCAATCACATCCGAATGGTGGAGCGCAGCATTTACTAGCTCCTTCTCGAGATCTAGGGACTGAATGGTCGTCGTCGTGCAACGATGAGGCATGAACGGTGCCAACAGGCCGCTCATTCGAGTGGCCGGGCTCATCGTCCTTGTCGCGCTATCGGTCGTCGCCCTGCGCAGCTATCTGCCGGACGCGAAGGCACTCCCTCAACCCGAACAACCTCGGGATGAGGTTCACTCAATAGCCTTGCAGCTCTTGCTATGTGGTGCCCTATCCATTCTCATACTGCTGAGCCTTCGTCGGCGACGCCAGCAGCCAGCGCTCGCCGCGGGCCCGTCGTATTTGCGGTTGCGGGGTCTGAGCCGACGCGAAGCGATCATCGCCCTCGTGGGCACGCTTCTCCTGGTCGGCGCGCTCTGGACGTCGCTCTATCTGACCAGGCCAACGGGGGAAAATCCCGTGCGGGAGCCGGCCTCAAGTACCTCGGAACCGAGGCGGGCAGATAGCACCGAGCCGCGTCAGGCCCCACGCGCCAAACCCGAACGGGAGCAGCCCGACACGCCACTGTTGATCCTCGGCGCGGTGTTGGTCGGTATGGCCGTCATGGTCCTTGTGTTGAGGGGGCGCGCGCCGGACGCCGCCGTCGGCGGCATTGCTCAATCCGCGGCACCCGAAGGCGCTGATACGACGTCCGGATCCCTGGCCCATCTCGTTGAGCTCGGCCTCGCTGAGGTCGCCGAACCGGGGCGCGATCCGCGCGCATCGATCATTGCGTGTTACGCGGCAATGGAGCAGGGACTCACCGCGGCACCCGATGCGGCACCACTCGCGTCAGACACCCCATCGGAAGTCTTGCAGCGGGCAGTCCATATCGGTGCACTCCAGTCCCACGCGGGCACACAGCTTGTCTCACTCTTCTCGGAAGCTCGATTCAGCCCGCACCAGATGACCCAAACCGACCGCGAATCCGCCGCGCGGTGGCTGCAAACCGTGTTGGACGACCTTCGGAGCAGACAGTGAAATGGCTGGTGCCGGCCGCGCTGCTGCTGGTGATCGTGACCGAGGCGAGTGTGGCTGCGACCCCGCTGCGCGCGCTCACCCTTCCGGTCACCGGCGTTGTTGTGGCCGTCGCGCTGTACTTGCTGTGGACGCAGGTGCGAATCCCACCTGACCCCAAGCCCTTGGACGCGCTAGGCCCCCAGGCGGATGAGACGTTGCAGCGATGGCTTGCCCGCGCCGAGGCGAGGATCAGTTGGGCCGAACGGACCCGTGGCGATTGGGATCGGCACCTGCGTCCGCTCATCGCGGCGGACTTCCAGACGGCGGCGGGTCAGCGCCAGTCCAAAGATCGAGCTGCGCTCGCCGCGACCGGTCGCATGACATTTGGCCCCGAGTTATGGCTCTGGGTCGATCCGAATGGCGCGTCGTACGCGGACCGCGCTGATCCCGCTCCCGGCCGCGCCGTACTGCAGTCGATACTCGAACGATTGGAACAGATGTGACGACACTTCCGGTCACCGTCGCGACCCAGCACGCGGATGCGGTACTGAACGAGATCGGACGTGTGGTTGTCGGCAAACGCGATGCGTTACAACTCATTCTGCTGACCATCCTCGCGCGCGGTCATGTGCTCATCGAGGATCTGCCGGGCCTGGGCAAGACGTTGATCGCCCGGTCGTTCGCGGCCGCCTTGGGTCTGGATTTCGCCCGGGTGCAATTCACTCCCGATCTGTTGCCCGCGGATCTGCTGGGTTCCACGATCTACGACATGTCGTCCGGGCTGTTCGAATTCCGGACCGGGCCGATCTTCACGAACCTCCTACTGGCGGACGAAATCAACCGAACCCCACCCAAGACGCAGTCGGCACTGCTTGAAGCGATGGCAGAGGGTCAGGTCAGCATCGACGGTGAAACTCGGAGGCTGCCAACACCGTTCGTTGTGCTGGCAACGGATAATCCGATTGAGTACGAGGGAACCTATCCGTTACCGGAGGCTCAGCTTGACCGATTCGCGGTCCGGCTCGAACTGGGTTACCTCACCGAGGACCTTGAGATCGAAATGCTGCAGCGTCGATTGACGCGGGGATCAGCGCAGCAGACGGTGTCGCAAGTGGTCGCCGCCGAAGACCTCATCATGATGCGAGAGGCGGTCGAACAGGTTTCGGTGCATCCGGACGTCCTTCGCTACGTCGTCGCCCTGGCCGCGGCGACGCGCAATCACTCGCATGTCGAGGTTGGTGCCAGCCCGCGCGCCGAGCTCGACCTGGTGCAGATGTCACGGGCCCGAGCCATGCTGTTGGGGCGTGACTTCGTGATCCCCGAGGATGTCAAGGCGCTCGCAGTGCCCGCGGTGGCGCACCGCATCAGTCTGCGCCCCGAGATGTGGGTGCGCCGCATCACCGGCGCGCACGTGGTCGACGAGCTGCTCCATCGACTGCCGGTACCGCGGGCATCCGGATGATCGGTTGGCGCGCTTCCCCGCTGATATCGGCACTGGCCGCCTGCACCGCCGTCGCGCTGGCGCTCGCGGTAATCGCCGGGCGGTGGCAGCTGATCCTGTTCGCGGCGCCGTTCCTCGGCATTCTCGTCGGCGCCGCCAGAAAGCCTGCGGAGGCCCGGGCATGGGCGTCGGATATTCCAGATCCATTGCGGTGCTTGGAGTCTGAGACGGTGACCTTCACCGCATCGGTCGAGTCGAGCGATTCGGCCGTGGTCTACCGGCTGCGACCCGTGCACATCGATGGTCTGCAGATCACAGTGGACGAGGCGACCGCGCCCAACCAGGTGACGATGCATGTGTCGGCCCCGCGATGGGGCCGGTACACCATTGCGGTTGAGGTTCATACGGTGTCGACATCCGGGCTCTGGGTTGGCGCTCCGATCCCGCTTTCTGTCGCCGAGTTGCGTGTGTATCCATCCGCGGACCCGCAGGATGTCGCGCTACCACCTGCCGAGCTACCCGATCGAATCGGCACACATCTGACGAGACACCATGGGTCTGGCGTCGAGTACGCGGATATCCGTGAGTATGTCCCGGGCGACTCTCTGCGGACGGTCAATTGGCGAGTCAGCGCGCGACGGGGACGCTTACATGTCACCGACCGGCTCACGGACCGCGCAGCCGATCTCGTTGTTCTCATCGACGCCTATCCGCAGCCGTTGGGCCCGGCGACCACGGCGACCGAGCGATCCGCGCGCGGTGCGGCGCAGCTCGTGCAGTCGGTGTTGCAGCGCGGCGACCGCGCGGGCGTTGTCGTGTTGGGCAGTGCACCGCGGTGGCTTTCTCCTGATATAGGCCGTCACCAGTTCTACCGCGTGCTTGATGCCGTTCTCGATGCCGAAGAGTGGCATTCGCAAAGCACCAGCGCGCTTGCCCCACGTGCCGCGATGCCGCCCAACTCGATCGTCGTGGCATTTTCCACCCTTTTGAATGCCGATTTCGGCCTTGCGCTTACCGACCTTCGGCGACGCGGGCACCCCGTCCTGGTAGTTGATGTGCTCGATCGCTTGCCATTTCGTGTAGAACCAGATCCGATCGTCGCGCGTTGGTGGCGGTTGGAGCGCTCGCGGATGTACCGCAACATCGCCGTGACGGGTGTCGATGTGATCGCCTGGAGCCAGGACGCCGGACTCAACCACGCGATGCATCTCATACCGCAGCGCCAACGAATCGGACGGCGCAGATGAACGTACGCGCGATAGTCGCTGCCGCTCTCGGCCTCTTGATGGTGACAGCAGCGGTCGGTGGGATCACAAAATATGCTGTACCGGTAGCGGTTTGCGCGACGGTCTTGGTTCTCGCCGGTCTTCGGTTTCGGATAGCCGCGATACTCGCGGTGCTATCGGCCATCGGTGCATTGGCGCTGGGTAACACTCCCGCAGTGTTGGCAACGCTCTCCGGCCTCACGGCCGCGACCTATCTGCTCACCGCCTATCCCCTGCACTTGCCCTCCGCCGTCATTGCCGTCAGAAATGAGGTGATCATTCCCGCGCTGCTGTTCGCATGCGCGGCATTGCTCGCCACCGCACTACCCGTGCAGGGACAGTCCTGGCTGCCGTTCATCGTGCCGGTCACGGTCGTACTTATCTATGTCGTCGCCGTGTGGCCATTTACCCGGATCTACCCAGGCAGTGGTGGCGCCGTGGACCGATAGACGGTTCCCGTCGGTGTCGTGATCTCGACGGTGTGCCGATCCGGACCGAGCACAGACGTTGCGTTCCAACCCGGCGCCTCTTTGACGTAGTTGCATCGCTCGCAGAGGCCTTGACCGTTGTCGAATGAGGTCGCCCCACCCCGTGCACTCCCGACGACATGATCGTGGTGGCGAATCGGAGCATCACAGTACGGTGTGCGGCAGGTTTGGTCGCGGAGGTCGATCAGCTCGGCCAATCCCTTGGGGAACAGGCGACTTCGCGAATCTGAGGTCACCAAGGCACCCGTGCCACAGCATCGATACAACCGCCGCGCGAGGACCTTCGCACCGGCACTGACGGCATCGGAAATGAGCCTGCGCGCCACTCCCGCAGGGACAGGTCCGTGACCCGCGATAGTGGCGGGCTCGACACCCCCGCCAAGTAGGGCCTCATCGGAGATCGTGATGTTCACGCCGATGGGCACAGCCTCGGCGGTTGATACGCCGGTCACCCGTTCCACCAGGGTGTCGGCCATGATCTGCCCTTGGCCGCGAACAGGATCCATTGATGTATCGGCGGCCCGTTTGAGAGCCGCGTACACAGCCACTCCCTGTTTCACCGGCAGCAGTGCCGTCAGGTAGGTCATGGTGTCGGGTGCAGGACGGATGGATACTCGGCGTTCACTCTCCGCTCGACGTGCACGGCGCACCACGGCCTCGGCATCCAGCCGATAGGCCAGGCGTTTCGCCTCTGCGGTGAGCCTGGCATCGCCCATTCCGTGCAGCCACGCCACGTCCGCGCACATCTCGACGTCGATCTTCTGCCGGTCCTCGACGGCGAGGTAGGCGGTTTCGCGCACCAGAATCGTCGCGCGCCATTCGTTGAGCGCGCCGCACTCCAATGCCGCGAGCGTGTGAGGCATCTCGTGGACGAGCGCCTTCGCGAAGCCGAGGTGACGGCTGCCACGGGCCGGCGAATCCTGCCGCGCCAAGGCCACCTCCGCGGATACTCCCATCCCCTGCCGACGCCGAGGCACTCCCTTGGCGGCCTCATCCGCGCGGCGGGCACGGTCGAGCAGCACCGTGGCATGAGCTTGCTCCGCGGCAGCCGCGGCCTTCATCCGCTCCAGCTCGGCGATTCGGTCGACGAGCCGGGCCGCCTCGGCAGCTGGATCGGTGGGGAACATGCCATCACGTTACTCGAACGTACGTTCGAGTAACGATCGGATCATGCTGTTATCCACAGTCATTCGAGCAATCTTCAAGTTATCCACAATCTCACTGATTGGCGGAAACCAACGCCCTAACGTGCTAGCTGCGCCAGCTGCACCGTGGCGAGCCGTAGGTCGTCGATCGAATCAATCGGATCGACGTATCCGACTCGGGTCACCGCCCACCCCCGCGGAGTGCTCACCCTGATGTCCAACCCGTACCGGTCCGCCCGCTCACAGCGCGCCGCGGTAGCGTCCGGATATCCGCCCAGTCGTTGCGCCATATCGAGCAGCGCCTGCCCATGGTCATCGTTGAGGTGACTAATGGCACCGGCGGCGTTGGTGGAGACGGGATCCGATGAGGCCGAATGGTATTCGGCACCACTTGTCGAGTCCATGCGGCCATAGCCACCAACCCAACGCACTCGGTCAACCGCCAGGAGCCAGACGGTGAAGTCGCTGTACTCGATGTAGTAACGAGCGGCCGGCACCGCGGCGATATGCGCCTCTCGCGCCGCGGGTAACTCTTCCGGACTCGGCTGGCGCACCGCCCCGGCGAGGGTGATCCGGGTATTGGCGAGCGGGTCCTCGGGCGGGTTGGGCGCCACGATCGAAACACTTGCCCTGGCATCACGCATCAGGTTGCGGCCGTGCTCGGCCATTCGCGAGACGCACAGCACCGGATCCCCGTCCAGCAGCCCGTAGGTGACCAGCGAAGCCCAGGGGTCACCCTCGGCGGACAGAGTCGCAAGCGTCGCGATGTTCGTGGACGCCGCGACGGTTCGGGCCTCCTCCGCGGCCGATGGTCTAGCCGGATTGGCAACGTCTGTCAGGGGTGGGGCGATGGTGGGCGCATCGCCCGGATCGCCGTGATCGCGAGAGGCCATGGCGACAGCCTAAGTCAAGTACGACGTCTCGTTCATCAGTCGGACCGATGCCGGCCCGTCCGAATAGAACTCGGCGATGCTCAGCGAGGCCAAATCCAGGTGCAGCCGGTATAACAGACTGGGCCCGGCGTCGAGCGCCAGGCGCAGCAGCGTCTTGATGGGCGTGACATGAGAGACCACCAAAACCGTTGCGCCACCGTGCTCGGCGATGATCCGGTTGCGGGCCCGCCGCACCCGGTGGTGCACGGTGTCGAAGCTCTCCCCTTCTGGCGGAATCACCGAGGTATCGCTGAGCCAGCGGCCGTGCAGCTCCGGATCACGTTCGGCCGCTTCGGAGAACGTCAAACCCTCCCATGTACCGAAGTCTGTTTCGATCAGATCGTCATCGACGGTGTACGGAACCCCAAGCGCATCGGCGGCCGCGGCCGCAGTCTCGCGGGCGCGACTCAATGGTGAGCTGATGACGGCCGAGATGCCGCCGCGGCCTGCGAGGTATCGCGCTGCCATTGCGGCCTGCTCGCGACCAAGTTCCGTCAGCTCGGGGTTTCCGCGTCCCGAGTAGCGGCGCTGCACCGAAAGTTCCGTCTGCCCATGGCGTAACAACAGCATCCGAGTGGGCTTGCCGCGCGCCCCGGTCCAGCCCGGTGCGGTATCAGCCGGCTTGGCCTTGGGCTCTGCGGCTTCCTTGGACTTCTTCGGCTGCTTTGGTTCGATGCCGCTGGCGCGGTCCATCGCCTCGTTGGCCAGCCGGTCGGCGTGCTTATTGCGTTCTCGCGGAATCCACTTGTAATTGACCGATTCGAACTGCATGGCCGCAGTGACGGCCTGCCGGTACAAAGTGATGAGGTCGGGATGCTTGACCTTCCACCTGCCGGACATCTGCTCGACAACGAGCTTGGAGTCCATCGAGACGCTCACCTCGGTGGCGCCGAGCCGTGCCGCCTCGGCGAGTCCCGCTATCAGACCGCGGTATTCGGCCACATTGTTGGTCGCGTGACCGATCGCCTCGCACGCCTCCCCCAATACCGTCTCGTGATCCGGGGCGAACACCACCGTGCCATACCCGGCCAATCCCGGGTTGCCACGCGAACCACCATCAGCCTCGACAAGAACCTTCACAGACGTACCAGGACCGCGCCGCACTCGGGGCACCGCAGTACCTCGTCGGCGTCGGCCGTCGAGATCCGTGCCAGCTCACCGCGATCCAGCTCAATGCGGCAGGCGCCACACTTATTGCCCTGTAGCAATCCCGCGCCCGGAGCACCCGAACGACGTTGGCGTTCATAGGTTTCCAGCAACGGACCATCAATTGAGGCCATCAGACCGTCACGTCGCTGTCGGGAACGGTTTTCCTCGGCGTCTATGTCGATGTCGACCGCACGCTGGATCCGTTCGATTTCCGCGATCCTCTCGGCGACCTTGTCGGCATTCGCCTGTGCCGAGACCTGTTGAGCCTGGAGCTCCTCACGGCGCTCCATCAACTCCAGTTCGGAATCCTCCAGGCTGGACTGGCGACGCTCCAGGGTGTCGAGCTCATGCTGAATCTCAGTGAGTTCCTTCGGGTTCACACTCCCCGAGGCCAACAACGAGCGGTCCCGATCCTCCCGCTGCCGGACAGCGGTCACCTCGGCGTCCAGCTTGGCCACCTTGGCATCCAGGTCCTCCAGCGCGAGGCCGAGTGCACCCACCTCGTCGAGAATGGGCCGCTGCTGCGCCTGCAACTCCTCGCGTTCCTGACGTTCCAACGGATTCGCCCGCCGGTGCGCGATGCGCGTCAGTTCGGCGTCCACCGAGGCCAAATCGACCAGTAGACGTTGTTGCGCTGCAACGGCTTTCATACTGTTACTTCCTTCTCTGGGCCACCCAGCGTCCACGGGTCGGTACGTATCGGTGATATCCGGGTCGTGAGCTTCTCCGCGAATTCGGCGTCGAGCACCCGTGCCGCCTGCGCACACCACGGAAACTCGCTGGCCCAGTGGGCTACGTCGACCAGGGCAACACTACTTGCCCGGGCATGCTCGTCCGCGGGATGGTGCCGCAGGTCTGCGGTGACATACGCGTCAACCCCCGATCCGACGGCAGTGCTCAACAAAGAGTCACCCGCGCCGCCGCAGACGGCGACGGTCTCGATCACCGCATCCGGATCGCCTGCCGCTCGGGTTCCCCACACGGTTTCGGGAAGCGCGGCGCCGACACGGGATACGAAGTCACGTAGGGGCTCCGGTGTAGTCAGCACACCCACGCGGCCCAGACCCGTGCCTGCCGGTGCGGGGGCCATCGGCAGCACGTCGATGGCGGGTTCCTCGTAGGGATGGGCGGCCCGGATCGCGGCGAACAGCCCGCACCGCAATCGCGACGGGGCAACCATTTCCACCCTGTCCTCGACGACCTGCTCCAGTACACCATGCGTGCCGATGGTCGGATCGGAACCCTCCAACGGCCGGAACTGGCCGGTGCCCGTGACACTCCACGAGCAGTCGGAGTAGTCGCGGATGTGGCCTGCTCCGGCATCGAACATCGCGCGGCGCACCGCATCCGCGGATGCGATGGGCACAAACACGACCCACTTATCATAGGCGGCGAGCTGCGGCGACAGTACCGAGGTCACCGTCAGCCCGAGGGCCTCGGCAAGGGCGTCGGATACACCGGGGCTCGCCGAGTCCGCGTTGGTGTGCGCGGTGAAGAGCGCGCCGCCCGACCGGATGAGACGATGGATCAGGGCGCCCTTCGGCGTACTGGCTGCCACCGTGTCCACACCGCGCAGCAGCAGCGGGTGATGCGCCAACAGTAGATGCGAACCGGTTGCAGCGCTGTCCATCTCGTCGAGTACAGACGCCGTCGCATCGACGGCGATGGTCACCGTATCGATCTGCTGGTCAGGGTCGCCGCAGACCAAGCCCACCGAATCCCAGGATTCGGCAAGCGCCGGCGGATACGCTCCGTCGAGCACGCCGATGATGTCCGCGAGCCGCACACCCACTAGAGAATCTCCTTCATCGCTTCCACCAGCTCCGGCCATTCGGATCGCACCGCGACCCGCAGATAGTTCCCATCCAGACCCACGAAGGTGTCGCAGCGGCGGACAGCGATGTTCTTCATCGCCAGGTGTTTGCGCATCAGCTCCGCATCGGGCACAGCCACCAGCAGGAACGGCGCGGATCCCGCGGTGACAGCCAACCCCAATCCACACAGGGCCTCGGCCTGCTGCTTCCGTGTGTCGACGAGACGCTCCGTGTCCAGCGCTGCGTGCTCCACCGCCTCTGGGGTGTTGCAGGCCGCAAGGGCTTCGAGTTGCAGTGTGCCCAAAGGCCAATGCGCACGCCCAAGCGCAAGCCTTCGCAACACCTCGGGATCACCCACCGCATAGCCGGCGCGCAATCCGGCGAGCGCCCACGTCTTGGTCAGGCTGCGCAGCACCACAAGGCCGGACAACCGCAGTGACGCCAACGACTCCGGCTCGCCGGGCACAGCATCCATGAAGGCCTCGTCGATCACCAGGATCCGTCCAGGGCGACCCAGCCCCAGCAGGTCCTCGCGACAGTGCAGCACAGAGGTCGGATTAGTGGGGTTACCGATGACCACCAGATCGGCGTCCTCGGGCACGGCCGCGCAATCGATCGCGAACGGTGGCGGCAGCACCACATGGTCGATCGGGATACCGGCCTCGGCTAGGACGGCCTCAGGCTCGGTGAAGCCCGGCGCGAACACCGCCGCCCGCCGCGGATTCAGGCGGGGCAACATCGCGAAGCCCTCGGCGGCTCCGGCCAGCAGCAGCACCTCATCGATCGGGCGGCCGTGACGGTCGGCGATCGCGCAGATTGCGCGTTCCTCGTCGGCACGGCGCGGGTAACTGCCCAACTCGTCGAGGCGGGCCGCGAGCCGTTCACGCAGCCACGGCGGCGGCGCGGCAGCGCGCACATTCACAGCGAAGTCCAGGACGCCGGGAGTCAGCGCCTGGTCGCCGTGGTAGCGCGCTGCTCGGCTACCTGTCCCGTGCCCATTCATGTCTCGACACTAATGTAGGGGGGTGGCTCCTCCGATGCTGGTGATCTTCGATCTCGACGGCACCTTGACCGACTCAGCACCGGGAATCGTCTCGAGTTTCCGTCATGCGCTCAGCCACGTCGGAGCTCCCGAGCCCGCTGGCGACCTCACGTCTCGGGTGGTCGGACCACCGATGCACGTCACACTTGGCTCGATGGGGCTTGGCGACCGGGCCGATGACGCGATAGCGGCATACCGCGCCGACTACGGCGAACGTGGATGGGCCGTCAATGAGATGTTCGACGGTGTCCGCGAGGTCCTGAGCGGTTTGCAGGCCGCCGGGGTACCGATGGTGGTGGCGACGTCCAAGTCCGAACCGATCGCACGCCGCATCCTGGACCACTTCGAGCTCACCCAGTTCTTCGAGGTGATTGCCGGGGCGAGCCCGGACGGCGCCCGGTCCGGTAAGGCCGAAGTGATCGCGCACGCGCTGTCCCAGTTGGACGAGGTTCCTTCGGTCGGTGTGGTGATGGTCGGCGACCGGGTGCACGATGTCGAGGGCGCGGCCGCGCACGGTATCGGCACCGTGATCGTCGACTGGGGTTATGGAGCAACCGATTTCGATGATGAGGCGGTGAGCTCCGGCGATCTTTCTCGGTGGATCATCGGGCGGGTGGGCACCCCGCAGGAGCTGCGGGAGGAGCTTCATGTCTGAATCTCACGGTCTTCACGTCACCTTCGTGTGCACCGGAAACATCTGCCGCTCTCCGATTGCCGAGAAGATGCTGGCCCATCAGCTGGCCGAGCGAGGTCTTGGCGATCGAGTCCGGGTGACCAGTGCCGGCACCGGAGACTGGCATGCCGGGAATCCCGCCGACGAACGCGCTGTCAGCGTGCTGGCCGAACACGGCTATCCAACGGATCACCGTGCGGCCCAGGTGGACGACGATCATCTGAGCGCTGATCTCATTATTGCCTTGGCGCGCAACCACTCCCGGATGCTGCTGCATTTGGGCGCTGACCCCGAGCGGGTGCGGTTGCTGCGGTCGTTCGATCCGCGGGCCAGCCGGGCGGCTCTGGATGTCGAGGACCCGTACTACGGCAACCGCGACGATTTTGTCGACGTGCTCTCGGTGATCGAAGCAGCGATGCCCGGTCTGCACGAGTGGGTCGACAAGTCGCTCGCGGAGCGTGAGAACACCTGATGCGTCGGCTCGCGTTTCTGCTGCGTCCTGGCTGGATTGCCTTGGCGCTGGTGGTCATCGCATTCGCATATCTGTGTTTCACGGTGCTGGCGCCATGGCAGCTGGGTAAGAACACCAAGACCTCGCGGGAAAACGACCGCATCGCCCACTCGGTGAGCGCCGATCCGGTGCCGCTGAAAGGCGAGCTCCGGCCTGACTATTCGATGCCCGAGGACTCCGAGTGGCGTCGTGTGACGGCGACCGGTCATTATCTGCCGGACCGTCAGGTGCTGGCCCGCTTGCGGGTGGTCGATGCCAAACCGGCCTATGAGGCGCTGACGGTCTTCCAGGTCGACGGCGGACCCGCGATTCTGGTGAACCGCGGCTATGCGCGGCCCGAGCAGGGCACCGCCGCGCCCCCGATACCCGCGGCACCATCGGGGCAGGTGACCATCTCGGCGCGGCTGCGGGAGTCCGAACAGCAGTCGGAGAAGGCGCCATTCATGGAAAACGGCGAATACCAGGTGTATTCGATCGTCCCGGACCAGGTGTCGACACTGCTGAAAATTCCGTTGGCAGGGCCCTATCTGCAGCTGGCGGAAGATCAGCCGGGCGGCTTGGGGGTCATCTCGCTGCCGCAGTTGGATGCGGGGCCGTTCCTGTCTTACGGCATCCAGTGGATCGCCTTCGGAATTCTCGCGCCAATTGGACTGGGATACTTCGCGTTCTCCGAGATCAAGCAGCGCCGCGCCGCGGCCAAACCCAATGCGCTGCAGACCACTGAAGAGCGGATTGCCGACCGTTACGGTCGGCGCTGACACAGCGCCGCAATCACCGCGGCGACGGCCGTCACATTCTGGACAGCACGCGAAAGCCGCACCGCCTCATGCACATCACCAGTTCTGGGGGCGATGCCGCGTCCCAGGGTGGGACGTATCTCCTCGCCGTACGGGTATCGGACGGGGCCGCCGAGGCGTACGCCAAGAGCTCCCGCGAATGCCGCTTCCGCGACACCGGCGTTGGGGCTGGGATGGCTTTGTCCGTCACGCAGGCACACGCGCAGCGCGGCGACCGCCGAGCCGCCGAGGAACGGAGCCGCACCTGCCGTGACCAGCGCGGTGATCCTGGCGGGCAACAGGTTCATCAAGTCGTCTAACCGTGCTGCCGCCCAACCGAATCGCAGGTATCTGGCCGATTTGTGGCCGATCATCGCATCCAGGGTGTTGGCCGCACGGTAGGCCAGCAGCCCGGGCACGCCGGCGATCGCGGCCCATACAAGCGGGCCGGTGTGCGCATCGGAGGTGTTCTCTGCCAGGGATTCCACGGTGGCGCGGGCGATGCCGGCTGCGTCGAGGAGGCTCGGGTCGCGGCCGCATAGGGACGGCAGCAGCGCGCGGGCGTCGTCGATGTCGTTGTCGTACAGGTGTTCCGACATGTGGGCGCCGACCCGGACCAGAGAGGTCCCGCCGAGAGTGGCCCAGGTCGCGGCGGCAGTCACGACGACGGTGGCCGTTTCGGAGCGACGCGCCGCGCGTTCGGCGGCCCATCCGGCGACGGTGACGGCGGTGACCAGCGCAGAGGTATGGACGGCGCCTGCGAGCCTGGTGTCGCGGTAGGTGAACGTCTCGAATGCCCCGGCGGCTTGGCCGAACCCGGCGACCGGGTGGAACCGTTGCGGGTCGCCGAAGCACCGGTCCAATGCGTAGCCGAGGGCAATACCCGCGGCGCGGGATCCTCGACGCGACACGTCGTCACTGTATAGAATTTGCTGTGCAATGAAGCACTCCCCTGCCAGGCTTGTCGACCTGGTCAACCCGGCGTCGTTGCTGTTGCCTGCCTCGAACGTGATCATGCAGCTGTCCCATCCGGGTGTCGGGTATGGAGTGTTGGAAAGCCCCGTCGACAGCGGCAACGTCTACAAGCACCCGTTCAAACGCGCACGCACCACGGGCGCGTTTCTGGCCGTAGCGACTATGGGCAACCGCGCCGACCGCGAGGTCATCAAGCGGGGTATCGACGCCGTGCATCGACAGGTGCGTTCGACGCCCCAGAGCCCGGTGAAGTACAACGCGTTCGATCCGGACCTGCAGCTGTGGGTCGCGGCGTGCCTGTACCAGTACTACGTGCAGGCCCACGAGGCGCTGCACGGTCCGCTCGATGATGCGACGGCCGATGAGATCTATCGCGACGGGGCTCGGATCGGCACCGCCTTGCAGGTGCGGCCCGAGGCGTGGCCGCCCGACCGGGATGCGTTCAACGACTACTGGAAGCGCTCGCTCGATGAGCTCCGCATCGATGCGCCGGTACGCGAGCACCTGCTGGGTGTGGCGTCGTTCAAGATGCTGCCGTGGCCGCTGCGGATGGCCGGACGATTCAATCTGTTTGCGACCAAAGGGTTTCTGCCTCCAGAGTTCCGAGAGCTGTTGCGGGTGCCTTGGACGGAGCGCGACCAACGGCGCTTTGACGGATTGCTCGGCGCGCTGCGGGTGGCCGATCGACTGGTGCCTACGCAGCTATGGACGTTGTCCTATGCCGTTCTCATCTGGGACATGCGATTACGCGAGCGCATGGGTAAGCCGGTCGTCTAGGCTCCCAAACGTGCCGATACTCACCGCCTGGCGTCGCCTGGATGAAGGTCAAAAGCGCAGCGTTATCGGAATGAGCGTCGCGGTGGGCGCCCTACATGTCCTCGGTTGGGGCATGCTGCTCCTCCTGGTGGCTCCCGGGCATTTCACGGTGCAGGGCAGCGTCTTCGGTGTCGGGCTGGGTGTCACGGCATACACACTGGGCATGCGGCATGCCTTCGACGCCGATCACATCGCGGCCATCGACAACACCACCCGCAAGTTGGTGGCCGATGGACGGCGCCCGATGTCGGTGGGTTTCTGGTTCTCGCTGGGACATTCGTCGATCGTGTTCATCATGGTCGGACTGCTCGCGCTCGGCGTTAAGGCGTTGGCGGCCAATGTTTCCGACGAACACTCGTCACTGCAGCAGTGGACTGGCGTGTTCGGGACGGCGGTATCGGGAACGTTCCTGTTGCTCATCGGCTTGCTCAATCTGGTGTCGCTGATCGGTATCTACCGGATTGCCCAGCGGATGCGTGGCGGCGAGGTCGACGAGGCCGCGCTGGAGCGCGAGCTGGCCAATCGCGGTGGGCTGAACCGGCTTTTCGGGCGGTTGATGACGGCGATCCGCAAGCCGTGGCAGATGTACCCGGTGGGTCTGCTGTTCGGGCTGGGCTTCGATACGGTGACCGAGGTGTCGCTACTGGTGATCGCCAGCGGTGCCGCGGTGACGGGGCTGCCCTGGTACGCGATTCTGGTGCTGCCCATCCTGTTTAGCGCCGGGATGTCGCTGTTCGATTCGCTCGACGGGTCGCTGATGAATTTCGCCTACGACTGGGCATTTCAGCAGCCCGCTCGCAAGATCTACTACAACCTGGTAGTCACCGGGCTGTCGGTGGCGGTGGCGATGCTGATTGGTGCGCAGGAGATCATTTCGATCCTCACCGAGAAGCTGGACATCACGACGGGGCCGCTGGCGGCGGTGGGCGGGCTCGATCTGGCCGCGATGGGTTACGTGATCGTTGCGCTGTTCATCGTGACGTGGGCCGCGGCGGCGCTTGGCTGGCGGTACACCGGAGTGCGCAGACGCTGGGGCGGGTAGGCGGCGCATTAGTCGGGCGAAACTTCATCGAAATTCGATGGAACCGATTCGGGCCGTCCGACGTCTTATACACATACGATGAATCTGACCTGGCCAAACCGGCCATGACCTGAGGGGGATCTATGTCGTTGGAAAACCTCAAACAGAACGCCAAGGACGGTCGGCTCGTCCTACACCTAGAAGACGGCGCGATCGATGCGATCATCGCCGCGTGCGGCGACTATGTCCAGGCGCTCGACGATCTTCGCCGAGACGCACAGGACTTGTCCGGATATCCCCTAGGGTTCGCAGAGGCAAGACTCAGCTCGGGTGCCGCACTTGCACAGGCTTTTCAACAGAAGGCCTCTGGCAGCCTGACGAGCGCTGACAACACGTTCAAGTCACACATCGACCAAGTCGAAGAGATGAAGACCCTGTTCGCCGCCCTCCGCAAGGGCTACAAGGCGACAGACGCGAACAACGCGAACAATTTTGGGCAGCAGGGCCGCTAGCAGGATCAACCAGAGTGTCTCGCGTCGCGTTCTTGGCATCACTCGTTCTGGTAATCGCGGGATGTTCCAGTCCCGTCACCGGGACTGCCGTGACATCACAACTCCCGACCAACTCCAAAGGCCGTGTCCACATCACTTTTGACCCGTGTAAGGAAATTCCCGAGAGCACCGTCGAGCAACTGCAGCTGGACAGGAAACCACCACGTCCCGACACCCAGACTGACGGGGACATCGAGACTGTGTTCTGCAAGTACTATTCGCGCACTCGATATCTACTTACTATTGCAGCCTCGAACTACACGCTGGACATGCTCAAGAAAGCCAATAATCAGTGGGGATACCAGGATCTGGAAGTCGGTGGCCGACAGGCACTCTTCGCCTATCGAGGGACACCACCGGACAAAGACTCCTGCGTTATCAACGTCGCAGCAACTTCCGGCGTGTATGGAGTTGCCGTAAGTACGTCACATGAGGACTTCACACCGTACCCAGACTGCATCACAGCAGTTCGCACGAATATCGACGCGCTTCTCCCCTACTTCCCGCTTTGATATCTCCGAAAAAAGATGGAACCGAATTGCCGTGTACGACGTCTGAACCTAAAGAGCTAGTTGCACGCCACGACATGAAGGAGCGGCCATGACTGGAGAAGAAGACGGCTGGACCAGGGGAAACCGCGAACGCGAGGTCGTCTATGCGAGGCAGCGTCAGCGCGGCTCGAACATCGACGGCGGAACCGAGTCCGTCAACGTCCCGACCGAAGGCTTCGACAGCTGGTCCCATAAGCAGATCAAAGCGGCTTCTGACGCCTTCGAACCTGGAAAGGCAATCGAGGCGTCCAAGGACTGGGAGAAGCTGGCCACCGGATTCAGCAAGGCATTAGACGACTTCAAGCACACCTTTGATGCCGCGGTAGGTGCCCAGTGGACCGGCGAGGGCGCTGAGGCCGCTAAGCAGGGCATCTCGGACTACAAGAGCCACGCCGAACAAGTCAGCGACGGCCTCTCACTCATGGCTACCAAGCCTCAAGAAGTCGAGACGGCGATGACACAGATCAAGAGCCTCATGCCCGACCCCGTAGAGGTGCAACCACTGACGACGGGGGCGTCACGAGCTCAGGTGGAGCAGCATTTCGCCGATCAAGCGCTCGGCCAGCAGAAGCAAGACGAGGCCCGCATGATCATGCGGAACGTCTGGTCCCCCGTTTCGCAGCAGGCCGCATCCGGGCTCCCGACCCTCCCGGCGGCCCCGCAATTCGGCGATGCTTCGGCGGTAAACGCAATCACCAAAGCCGCGTCGGACTGGGGCGGCGGCAAAGACATCAAGCCCGACACGGTCAAGCCCATCGACGAAGCCTCGGTGCGTGCGGCGGCCGCAGCAGCCCTGGCGGACCCGATGCAGTCATCAAGCGGTGGCGGGTCTGGTGCGGCCGGTGCCGCGGCGGCCGCCGCGGGTGCGGCAGGTGGTGCTTCCGGAGCAGGCGGTGGTGGACCTGCGGCAGCCGCAGCCTCAGCAGCTGGCGCGGCCGGCGGTGCCGGAACCAGGCCAACGTCGGGTGGCGGCACCACCGCGACCGGTCCAAATACGGGCTCAGTCCCGGGCACCTACGGCATCGGCCGGTGGGGCAAGCCGACCACCAACAAAGACGAAAACAAGGACAAGGACAAGGAGTCCGACTTCAGTCCCCTCGCCGCCGGACCGATCATCGCCGGTTCCTACACCGCGGGTGCAGGCATGGGACTTGCGGCCGCGCCGTCTCCGATGCAGGGCATGGGCATCGCCCAGCCGCCGACCATGATGACTCCGGGTGCCGCGGGCGCACACCAACACCAGGAAGACGAAGATCAGCACTTCACCCCCGAATTCCTGGTGAGTATCGACAACGGCAACGAACTCGTCGGCCCGCTGCCCAAGGTGTCCCCCGCCGTTATTGGCGTGTGGAACGAGGAGCATGTGGCCTACCAGAATCCACATCCCTCGGTGTACGACCCCAAGCCATACGACGGCGACGACTAAAAACAGACCGACGATGGGCAAGAACATCGTCATCTGTTTCGACGGCACGGGTAATCAAATCCGTGCCTCGGGAAACACGAACGTGGTCCGCGGCTACGACATGCTGGTCCACGATCTGACCGACCGCCAGATCTCGTACTACGACCCGGGCGTCGGCACCGATCCCGCCATCGGCACCTATGCCCCAGTCAGCCAATTCGTCTCTCGCATCCTAGGTATCGCGTTCGGGATCGGATTGCGGGCCAAGCTGGCGCAGGCCTACACATATCTGATCGAACGATGGCAACCCGGAGATCACATCTTCATCTTCGGGTTCAGTCGAGGCGCGCTCTGCGCGAGAGGCCTTGCCGGGCTTCTCAACTCGGTGGGCATGCTGCGCCCCGGTTCTGCAAACCTGGTGCCGTACGCCATCAGCCTGTACGCACAGTCGTGCGCGCGCTGGTCCCCCGATCGATGGGACCAGCTGCATTCGTTCACACGCACCCTGGCGCGCCGCCAAGACGGCAAGGTCGCCATCCCCATCGCGTATCTCGGCCTGTGGGATACGGTGAGTGCGCCCGGCATCTTCAAACGAAGCATGCAATGGCCTTATGCGCCAAGTGTTCCCAACGCCTCGGCCGGACGGCACGCGGTGTCGATCGACGAGAAGCGCCGACCGTATCGTGAGTACCTCATCAAACCGCTTGGCGATCAACGACTCGTTGACGAGGCATGGTTCGCCGGTATCCACTCGGATATCGGTGGCGACTACCCCGACGACGACAGACTCTCCGATATCGCACTCAAATGGGTCATCGAAGGCGCCGCCGAACATGGCTTGGTGCTCAACACCGAGAAGTATCAACGGTATTGCTCGGTGGAACCCACCTATGCGATGGGTGAGATTCACCGGGTCAGCTGGCTCTGGATACTCCTGACATTCCGTCGTCGCCGCATCCCCGACGGCGCCTGGATTCACGCCAGCGTCGCCGACCGCATGGCGGAGGATGAGAGCTACCGTCCCCGGCTACCGGAGCACACCACCGTTATCGATGCCCAATGGGCTTCTCCGGAAACAGATATCAGGATATAGCGGGCGGACTGACCTGTAGCCCCGAGAGGATCGTCTCGCGGCCGGTGTCAAATCCACGCACGGTGTCGTCCAACGCCTGTACCGACACTCCGATGGTGAAAACCTTGCTGCCGTTCTTGACCGCCACAAGGGTCGTGGTCACCCGGTGCGATGGGATGGGCCCAAGCCCCATGTTATAAGTCAAAGTCTTCGAGGGATACCCGCAGATAGTGCCCGCGGCTTCAACGAGATCCGTGACACCGAACGACTCCAACCCACTACGCTCGGCGGCGAAGGCGGCGTCCTCATTGGAAGCCTTGCCGGTGAGGTTCGCGATGGCCACCGTCGCATTTGGCACAAACCCGTTGGACTGAAGATTCGTGGCCGCCAGGTAGATACGCACCACTCCGCTCTCGAAGCGCTTGACCCGTTCCCACCCCGCAGGCTGCGGAACCTCTACCCGCGGCTCGGAGTCGTTGTCCAGCGGCACTTCCATGAGCGGCACCGTCACCGAATTGCATTTCGGGTTGGTAAGCCGCTTGCCCTCCTCGCCGGGAGTGGCGATCGCGTCACCGTCGACGACGGCCGAGCACCCCGAAGCCAGCATCGTTGCAGCGCACATCGCGGCCAGCATCCATCGAGTCGCCCGAATCATTGGATCAGCGTAACGGTCTCTATGCACCTGGAGCCGTTTCTGGACGACAGCCGATTCGGTGCGTCCGATGCCGCTGTGCAACGTCGTGATCTGTCATCGATAGGTCTCTATTTTCTAGTCGTTTCAGCGGTGCGTCAGCCGCCGCGCGGGCAACCCGAACACACCAATCCCGGAGGGAGCGCTGGCGTTCAGATGCCAACCCAGCCATCGCCACAACACCGATCGCCACAGCAGCCAGCTGTAGTCACAAACTCGCGGGTATACGCGTCCTACGCGACTTCATCCGGAGTCATAGCGATCCCCTCTTTGCTACCGGTCAACTGCAATAACGGTTGTTGTTGGATGGCAAGAACCGGGTATTGGTGCCGGGACCGACCGGCTGGCAGAGCCACCCACCCAACAGGTTCGCCTTGGACCAGACCGAGTGTCCGTTCGCCACATTCAGGCACGCGTCATACTCGGGACCTGTCTGCCCAAAGGTGGCGGTGCACTGCGCCGACATGTTGGCGAACGCCTGGTTATTGCACACATCCACCGACATCTGCGCCGGCGTGACATCTAGGCACATGGCCTGCCGCTGGCACGAACTCCAGAAATCGGTCGATCGTCCATCCTCCGAACGGAATTCGTTCGGTCCGGACAGGCACCGGTCAGCATGCCGCTGGCCGTACAGGACCGGATCGACGCTCGCGGGCCGGTAGGAGCCGCCCGGGTCCACCACGTAATCGCCTGGTGCACCAATGATTTGAGCAGCCTTCTTCGCTTCGGGCGGCCCACCACCTTCCGGCAGCCCCTCCCAGTCGGTGGCGAGCTGCCCGCTCGCCGGAATCGACGAGGCCCGGTACGACAGGGTGATCGTGATCGGGAACGCGAAGATATCCGCAGGTCCGAGATCCAGTGCCAGGTTGGACTGTTGGTACATGTAATCGCCGTGGATCACCGGCGTCACCTGCACCGGATTGCCCTTTGCATCGCGCGCGACCGGCACCGAAAGCGTGGCGATGGTCGTTGCGGGCAGTCCCGGCGCGGCGTCGGACTCGACCAACACCACGTTCGCGCCCTGGCGCACGTGGGTCCCCTCGGGAACCCGCAGGCCAAAGGTGAAGTTCTCCGGCGTGAAAATGGTGCGCCGGATGATGTTCACATCGGCTCCGCCACCAGCGAACGGGGAGATCCGGTAGTCGGTGTCACGCGAGGTAAAGGTCGCGGACCCACCGTCGCCCCATTGCGCTGGCGTCAGCTCACGCTCCTGCGGCAGGTGCAGCACGACATCCTTACCGGCGATGGCCGTCGGCAAATGGGTGCCATCGGTGGGCGAGGGCGAGATCGTGGCATTGGAGCGCTCGCGGCCCGCCGCCAACGGCCGTCCCGTCCCGGGTCCCATTCCCAACGGCGTGTTCGTCTTGACCTGAGCCCCACCGATCGGAGCGATCCGTGGCAGATCATCGGGCTGAGCCACCGGATACGGAATCGGCTTCGGAGGCGGCGGCTGAATCGGGTCCGCCAAAGCCCTTGGCGCAGCACCCATCACGATCGAAAACAGGAACGCCAGCGCGGCCATCAGCGCGGCACCGCGAGTGCGGGTAGTCATCACAGATCCTTGGGTTCGCCGTAGATGGTCTGGGTGTCGTTGCCGTTCTCGGTGCGGATCCGGAATGTCGCGAAGGACTGGATCTTCACCTGGCCACCGCAGCCGTCGGCCTCGACGTTCTGGTTGCGCACCTGCGAGACCGCACGCATGTTCCGGAAGTTGATGCGGTCCATCGGCAGCTGAGCCAAACCACCCGGCTTGAGCAGGACACGCATGTAGCCGCCGATGTGCTCCTGGGCGCCGAGCGAGCCACCACCGGACACACCGCCGAAGCCACCGCCGCCACCACCGCTCTGACTGCCCTGGCCGTAACCGCCGCCATAGCCCTGCCCGAACACCTGCTGGCTCAGCGTTAGACCGAGGTCACCGCCCAACTCCACCCCCGACGAGGAGTCGGTGCGGCAACCTACGAAATACCCCGTCTCGAGCTGCGCATCCTGGATCACAGCACCGCCATTGCCGGTGATCGTGGCCTCGGCGCGGTAGGACACCCGCGCCTGCCAGGAGTTGCTCGCACCCGCGATGTTGTCGATGTGATCGATGACCTCGTTGGTCAACGTCAAGCCAACCGTCCAGCCATCGTCTGTCACGAACTGCTGGTACTGGTCCGGCATCCCCTGCGGATCAGCGGCGGCGCCAGACGCGCCGATCAAGATCCCTGTCGCAACTGCCATTGATGTTGCGACGGCAGTGACACAGCTTCGACGCGCCAGATCTGGCAACTTCATGAAACTGAACCCCTCCGTGTTTCGTCCTGCCCCATGTGGGCCGGACCCCCGTTCGAATCCCCTCGCCATAGATAATGTTGCAAGTTGTATTTTCCTGCGAAAACACATCACATGGCAATGCTGGAGAATCTAAGGCCGAGACACTCTCTTGTCAACACCGAGACCGTGTCGTCATAGTTTGCGCCTTCAAGATCGCGAACTTTGCCGAGGTGACTGCAGTTCAGAGCAAAAGGACGCCAGCATAGCTACAGGAAACGTTCCTGGCGCGATACCGACCAGCACAGGGAGCGACATCCGACAACACACCAGAGGACTTGGTCGCACACAGATGCCACATCTGCGGAAATGTCGCTGACGATGATCGACAAACGGGCGAGGGGCAGCATCCGGCACCAAAACGGAAGGTTGCTGACGGGCAACGCCGAGACGTTTGCCTGCTAACTAGTGCTGACGGGGCGGGCGCGGGACGGTTCGACTGAACCCAGCCACCCCAGAGTGATTGCCGGCGATGAGTTGGTGCGCGAGGCAAGTTGTCCCAGGGTATCGAACATGTGTTCTAATGATTCTTACGGCCCGCCCCTGCGCGCGAACTTCAGAAGGAGCTCACTGTGACGATGACTGTAGACACTCTGGCGGCAGAAGTGTTGCACACCGACCTCGACACTTCCGACGTCCCGATCAGTCCTGTCGACATCACCTCACCTGGGGATATGCCAGCACCCGACGCGTCGGCCTCTGAAACTTCCGCCGAGGAGAAACCGACGAAGGCGACGGCCAAAAAGGCGACAGGCAAGCGGACCAAGACTCTCGAACTGACCCTCACTGTCACCGGTACCGCCGACGGCGAATGGCACGCCGAGCTCAAGCAGGGCAGCACCTATCTGGCCCGCAACCTCGCCGTCGCGGCCGCCGCCGTCTCCCGCGCGGCCAAGGAACTGCACGAGGATCTCTCCACCCCGATCGACGCGGTAATCGAGGAAGCACGCTCCCAGCAGGCCGCCCGGGTCGCCACACTCGAAGCCGAACTCGAAGCCGCCCGCAAGGTCCTCGCCGACTTGGACTGAGATCCTTGAACCAAACCCCGGTCATTGCCGACGAATGAAAGCTATCCGGCTACAACTATTTGACGCCTAGTCCAGCATCGGCCGATTTGGATTGTTCTACAACGTCTTTAGGCCACTCTTGATCAGGCGAAAGCGTCTCAGGCCAGTGCGTGGTAGGCGACGCGTGCCGGGCCGATCACGCTCCGATTCGCCGCATTAGAGAACCTTCAGCTGCGCATCGCGCCGCGGTCGATCCATGAGGTGCAAGCGCTGGCGCATGGGCACGGCCCAGAATGAAAATACGTGGGGCTCAACGCACCGAGGAACGCGCGGCGTTGAAAGCGGCCCGTGAGGGCGGTACCCGCATCCGCGCCGCGGCTGTTGCCGATGGCTACTCCTACGGGTACGTCCACGATGCACTCATCGAGACAGGTACACAGCTGCGCGGGCGCGGTGGACCGAACAAACCCAACCAGGTTCCATTCCCACCCGAGACGACCGATCGGCGCCGGGGCTCGCGTGCGGTGTCAGATCAGTAGCTAAGCCAGCATTCCTGCCGTGCTCTCGATTCGGCGTTGACGCCGCGGTCGCGATATTGCCAGGTGGATACAGGTTACTCATCAATTCAGCGTCACCACTCGGTCGGTCAGTTCGATTCAGCAAACACCGCCATTACTCAGTTCTCTGGACATAACCTGGGACGGTCTGTCATGATCCTGGCAGCAGCTGCATGCACGGGTCGCATGCAGCAAGGATTTTGGAGGGGAATCTACACGTGGTTACGAGCGATCGTTGGCGCATGTCGCCAGGTTTGCGCAGGGTATCGGCGATGGTGGCCATCACGACGCTCGTCATCGGCGGAGCGAAGATCGCCAGCGACCACACGATGCCCGGCACAGGTTTTTCGACCGTCCAGACCGCTGCCGCGGACCCAACCGGACCCACAGGTGGCCCCGGCGATGGCGGTATGAACGGCGGGCAATTCCAACCCCCCGGTTTACCACCGCAGCAACCCGAGTACCGGGGCGGCAACAACCTCCCCCCGTTGGACCAGAACTCAGGGATCTCAATTTACAACTCCGGCGCCCCGCAAGCCGGGCAACAACCCGGAGGCCAGCAAGGCGGCCAGCCTCAACAAGGCGCGCAGCAACCCCAGCACGGCACCCAGATCCCCGACTACTCCACCGCACCCGGATACACCCAGGGACCCGGTCGGTCTAACCCTGATTATCAAGGGCCACAACAAAACTCGCCACAGCCGCAGCAACCAAGTCAGCAGCAACCCACACAGCCAACCCACACAGAACGGCCGACGCAGACTCCCACGCACAGTCAACAGCCGACGCAGTCGCCGACACAGACGTCAAGCCCGAACCGGGAAGACAAGCAAGAACAAGAGCGAGATTGCCAATACATCTCGGGCATGTCGTCGGCAGTTGACGGGAAGATCACCTACTCTGCACCGGCCGAGATCGCCCAAAAGGTGGCCAACGCGGCCAAGAAATGGAACGACCTAGGCGGCATTCAGATTGTCCCGGCGAGTTCCAATTCCTCGAACAAGTCAAGCGACCACCAACACGACAATGACAACCGCTCGGGGCAGGAGTCGCAAGACGATGCCGACTCGCCGGTCACACTCAATATCTCGGTCATCGACGACCCTAACGTGGGGTGGGGTGGCCGTCACACCAGTCGTGATGACGATTCCCCTGCCGAAATCCTGATCAACCTGGCCCGCATGAAAGACGCCGGACCCGGCGGTATGGAATCTGTGCTCGGCCATGAACTCGGGCATGACCTAGGTCTTTCCGATAGCGTGCCCGGACAGCTCATGGCCCCTTCCGGACCGCTGCCAGACGGCCCCCAAGCCCTCGACGCACAAATGCTCCAGCAAATAAGCACTCAAGGCGCAACTCAACAATGTGCCGCGCAGAATATGGCGAAAGCGTTACAAGAATTCTGGTGCCCATTCGGAACAAATGACAATGGTAGCTGCATTGGTGCGGGAGTTGCCCGGCAGTCCTGGGACTTTGTTAGCAGCTCCGGTCAAATGGTAGGCGGGGATGTCAAGGAGCTGTGGGAAGCGCTCCAGATGTTCTATCGGGCGATAGGCAACACCGACGACGGGATATCCCGCACGGCTCTGAGGCAGGCCTTAGGTCCGCTGGTAGGCCTGGGACCTAACGGAAGCCCAAGCATTGGGGATGCCTGGTTGCAACTGCTGCATGAGTCCGGTAACCAGCTCATTGGATGGGACGACTGGTTCGCCGGAAACTACAAGAAGGCCGCCGAACGAGTCGTAGCGACAGCATTCGAACTCGCCATCACTATGGGTGCACCTGGCGCAGCCGCCAAACTCCTTAAGTGGGTAGGTGGCGCCGTGCGCAAAGTTGCCGATGTTTTGCGCGCAGTACGTGGTATCGGGCTGACTGCTAAGGAGGTCGAAGCGCTCGCCAAGTACACAGGCGATGACTTCTTTAAGGCACTCAATAGCGCGCTCCGTGATGGCCAAAGTTTGACAACTGGGCAACAAGAACTCGCAACAAATCTCAGCGCAGCTTTGGCGAAAATGCCAAATTATATAGGAACCGTAGTTCGTGGATTCTCACACGATCCAGGCGAGATACTTGCAAAATACAAGCCTGGGCAGATCGTGGCAGAAAATGCCTTCACAAGTACCGACATGATAAAGCCATTGCCGGGAAATATTGTAATGACAATAACGTCACAGACTGGAAAACATATTGCCGAGTATTCTGCCTATCAAGGAATCGAAAGCGAAGTGCTGTTTACTCAGGGCACAAAATTCATGGTCGATGCCATCCAGCAGGTCGGGAAAGACGGCGTAAATATCGTGATGCACGAGGTACCGTAGATGGAGCGAAAGGTGGGTGATCGCATGGAGCCCGGTGACTTAGAACCTGACAAAAGTTCATACACCAGCGATATCACTTGGATGACGGAGGACGATCAGCAGGTCGTCCAAGAGTTGCTGCGACAAGGCCGCGAACACCTGCTTGAACACGAACGCCAGGAGGAGGCAGGAACATTGCCCCCATCAAGGGGACAATATGGGAATCAGAACTGGCCGATCGGCATGTCGCCAGACGGGACGCTGAATGTGACCGGCGACGTACTCGCAAATTGGAAACCCGGCGATAAGCCAATCGACTTAGGTCTCAAGAAGTGGAAAGAAGAATCCGACCAGCAAGAACGCCAACGACAAAAGAAAATCCAACAACAAGTACGCAAAGGGAAGCGGCGTGCATTCCTTCGCAGAATATTCGGCTCGCAATGACAGGCCAGAGCACCTCACCAATAACTAGGAGCACGTTGGCAGCGGCACGGGCGCTGCGTCAAGTTGTGGGCATCACGGGGATTGCGGCCGGGACGATGTTGGTCACCAGTTGCACCCAGGAGCCGGACCCAGTTGTGGCGATAACACAGGTAGTGCACGAGTTTAGTGCCGCAATCAGCAAGAACGACTTTACGGGTGCACGGCTTTTGGCGTGCGGGACGATGGCCGCTGATCTAGCCCATCCCGACGATAAGTTGCGCGACAATCAAGGCCCAGCCGAATTGATGGGTTTGCGTACAGAATTGACAAAAGTCGCGACACCACACCTAGATGGAGATCGAGCGTACGTACCGATTACGGTGAAATACACCGGCACCCTGCCACGCGCAGCGGAACTGACACGTGATTATGTGGTAGATATGCAGAAGGGGGATTCGGGATGGAAAATCTGCTCCTACACGCCAGCAGCACACCCTTAAAAGCGACAACCTTGACACGTTTTCATGGCGTCGTTCAACGGTTCTTACTTGGCGGGGTATGCGTTATTACCCTCGTCTCGTGCGGCAGCGAACCAGCGACAAAAGATCATTCACCCCAGTCCAGCACTGCGTCACAACAATCCTCGGCTTCACCACAGTCTTCTCCCACCGCAGCACCGACACCTTTTGACACCGTGCCGACACTACGTGAAGTAGTGCCCTACTACGCCACCGATATCAAAGACTTGCGGCGCCTTGCCGGGCTGGCGAACGCCGTCTTTGTCGGCACCGTATCTGAACAGTCCGGTGTCATCATCCGGTACGGGCAAGCAAACACCCAGTTCAAGGTCAAAGTCCTGCAAGCGTTGAAAGGCACACCTGCAAGTGATGTCGTCGTTGAGCAGGAAGGTGGCCATAACGATAAAAACAACATCACCTACATCGTCAAGGGCGACACACCGCTCACAGTGGGCAGCACCTATCTGTTCGCCGCAACCTACCGCGGCGACGAACACATCTACAGCATCATCCCCGTCTACGGAGACACCCTGCTCACCGCCGAACAGACCAGCGACCTGCAGGCAGGCAAGACACCCCAACTGCTCGCCGACATGCGTGACGCGGTCGCGCACCAAATACCGTCCTAGCAACACCCCAGCCCGGAGAAAGTAGTCTCTGCTGCTGTGGCTGGGCGACGTGGAATGCGGCGGTGGTCTGACGCCGACCTTGCCGTACTAGGCGACCGCTGACCGCACGCCAAGTCGCCGAACAGTTAGGCCCGGTCGATCTTCGCGGTGGAGCAGGCCCGCTTCGCATACTCCGAGAATGCGCCGGACCCGGTAGCGCAGCGCAAACCGCAGCGGTGGTCCGGTGCCGAACTGGCGGTCGCATTGGACCGCTCGCTGACAATGACCCAAGCCACCAAGCAGTCAGGCCGCACGGTGGGAGCGGAATCACGCTTGGCAATCAGCGCCATGGTGGCATCACCGCGAACCCCGGAGCTGAGAGGTCAATGAGGGCACCTCTGATCGTTGACAGGCCCACGCGGCCGACACGAACGCCAAGAAGTTTGCTACACAACTACACTTTGCTCGTGTAATCTAGATTCGAGCTTGCTCCCTGGTGGCTGCGCTGGCCCATCTATTCGACTCTGCTTTTCAGTGCGTTCGTAGCACTGAGCTGGGATGGCAAGACTTCCACACCCGGGCTGCCAGCATGCGCGGCCGTCTCAACGACGATCGGATTTGTCCTCGCCCTAGTCGACAGGAAGCGCATCGTCCGCGCTCGCGAAATTGTGAAAGACCTATGGCCACAACAACGTTCACAAGCTGTCCGTACCACTCTCGCACCGGCCCAGTCCCCACCGATTCAGTCGTGCTGCACGCAGCTACACAGCTCGCTCAGCCCAATCTCGGCAGAAAGGGTGACCCACTCGGACTCCTGTCCATAGGCATTATTGCGACTGTCACCTCCGACAACCTCAATCGGATCAGCATGCTCGCTTTCCTGTGTTTCGCAGCTATAGGCGGCTATCAAGCAATCAACCCCGCCCTACTCGACGCACGAGCCCAACTACTAGCCCAAGCCACAAAACAGGCCGAGCTCGACCCTGCCTGATGACTACGAGCCACCACCTGGGCGAGCGCCTCGTCCTCAAAGGTGCTGGTTCTGATGTCGGAAATAGACGCGGCGAACAGGCGTCCCGTCCTTGCGTTCACTGTTCTGGTCGAAGCCACATCACCGTGATATTGGTGAAAGACATCTGACCTGCAATTTTTGGTGGGCGCGGAGGGTTTCGAACCCCCGACCGCTGGTGTGTAAAAGCCAAGATCGAGTATTCGCCCAGCTCGCGTAGCTACGCTCATCGCGCTGACCTGGCTTTTTACCTCGTAGCGTTCGGGGTCCGTCGCGGTGAATGGGTCAACGGTGGGTCATCGGATCGATCACCCTCCGTGCTCGGAGCAGAGCGGCGGCCGCCCAGCGCCAGCGTCTCCGCACACCCCCAGCTGATCTCCGCGAGGCGTTCAGCCTCCTCGATCTGGTCGAACGCCACGTCGCCGGCTAATGCGTGTTCGGATCACGCTGCGCTGCTACGGAACTTGATTTCACTCAGTGGACGTCGTGGTGCGCGGCAGGCGTATGACAGGATTCGCGCATGGGTGTGTGGGAGGACTTGCAGCAAACGCCGATCGAAGAGGTTCGTCGCCGGGCGGCGATCATCGACCAGTGGAATGACATCGATTCGGTCGAGGTTCCAGGCGGCACGCGGTATGCGTGGAACGATGGCGGTGGCCAGTCGTCGGGGTGGTTCTTCGCCGACGACGGCAAGGTCCTACTGCTGACCTTCGAACACGAGAGCGCGCTGAACTTCTACGACAGCGACTACGCCGGGCAGGCCGAAATCTTCCGGGGTTTGCCCGACGAGTTGGTGGCACTGGTCGCGAACCAGCCCGAGAGCTACGAGTTCCTCAACCTGACCGAGACGCCCTCCGAGAACACCCTCCCGCACGCCAGCGGTGTCTTCTGGTTCGATGGCACCACCTGGCATATCGCCGCGGGCCTAATCGCCTACTGCGAAAAGAACGGCATCACCCCGTTGACGGACGCCGGTTTCAGCCACGACGTCGGCTTCGACTACGCAGTGGGCGACTGCCTGTTCGGGAAGGAATTCACCCCCGAGGCCGTGATCGCTGAGCAAGTCGCCAACGGCTGGTACGAAGAGGAAGGCGAAAAAGAGGAGGCCCTGATACGTCTCCGTTCTGTCTTCGACGCCCACGACCATCACCTCGGCGGGGGTCGACGTGCGTGACCTGAGCATCGGCGAGGTGACCGAGGCCGCAGCGGAATCTAGGCATAACGCGACAAGCATTGAACGTGAGAATCCGTAAGGGGCAGCAGGTCGCGGTGCGCGCCTGTGCGCATACGCCGACACCCGGGGCGTGGCTGATACCGGAGGCGATGTGCAGCCCCGCCGAACGGCGTAGCTACCGCAGGTCGATCAGCATGACCGGCATCCCCGGAAACAGCCGCTCGAAGAACTCCTTCACGTACCGCTCGCCGTCGGGCTCATCGAGCCGCGACTCCCCAGTGACGGCGCCGTCCCACCAGAACCAGCGCCCACGGTCCTTGAACCCGAATGGATTCGGCAGCTCGACGTCGGTGTAGTCACGGGCGAAGGTGCGCGCGGCCCCCACCGCGAACCACCAGTCGTCGGCGCCACCGAAGGTCGCCGAGCCATCGGTGTCGGCGACCTCGTACAGGCTGCTCGGCAACTCGACTCGGACTGAGCAGGTGCCCGACAAGGGACTCGGCGGAGGCTGACTCACCGGACGATAGTGACCGTATCGGCCCGGCTTGTCGGGGCCGATCTCCATCCGGTTCGGATGGACCACCCCAGGGGTCGCGCTTGGCCATCGCGCCCTACTCATCCTCGTAATCATCGTGCATGCACCACATCTCGGCGTACCCCTCGTCGGCCATCTTCGCGGCGGCCACTCGAACCGCTTCGGCCTCAGGTGAGCCGTCAAGGCCCTCAGCGGCGAGCCTCTGTGAGAGCGACGAGACTCTCTCCATCGCGGTGATCGCCTCGGTCCACTCCGGGCCCAGGAGGTGTTCGCGGATGATAGCGGCGTTGAGCAACCCCTGCATCACCCCGGCGGTACGGGCCACCCGGTGGAGGGTGGCGCGGCGTGCGATGTCGGCAGCCCGCTCCATGCGCTGATCGACGTTAGAATCAGGTGCGGTCATGTTCGCGACGGTACCCGCGGGGTGTGACAGTGGTCAGGCGTTGGAAGGGCCCGATAGCCAGGCAGTCACTGCGGCGTCCAGTTCAGCGGACACACCGTCATCGCAGAGCGCGTTCCGGATGAGCTTGCGGGCCCTCTGGAACCCGGTGTTCTCTGGGATGTCGACCTCCGCAGAAACTGCCTCAGCTCGCCGGCCGAGCTTGACGATGTGCTCGTGATCAGGGTTTGTGGCGTCATACCGGGGTATCGGCAACAGCCACACGTATTTGTCGAAGTGCCGTGCTCCGAAGAGACCCCGAGACTGGTACTGAGCGACTGCCACTGTGACCGCGGGCGCGTTGAGCACCGCGGTTAAGTACACGGCCTCGGACTCGTTCTTCGCCGGCACGAAGTAGAGGGCGTTTTCGACGATGTGATCAGGGTCGTCAGTTCGTACTGCGGCGAGGGTGTTGCCCGACTTCGAATACAGGATGCGGTGCTTCGCTCCTCCAAGCTGTCGGGTGAGTCCATTCATCATGTCCAGACGCTCGGTCAGCGTCATCCCGCTCGTGCGGGTTTGGCCGGTCTTGTGCGCATCCCAGTCACTGTTTGCTGCCTTCCACCATTGCGCCAGGCCGGGGCTCTTGTCGATTTCTGACTGGTCGAGCAGCTTGCCGCCGGCCACCGGTAGTACCGTCTCCAAGACCTCAAGGACTCGGAACGGGCCGATGGACTCGCCGAGCAGCGTTGGGTGTAGGAACTGTTTCTCGACCGAACCGTGCAGATCAGGGCGGTTCTTCCAGGGTGGGTTCTCGAGGGCGCTGCGGCGCGATACCACCGGCTGCTTCCCAGCTGCGTGCCCGAGCCTGCCGCTGCCTCCGGTCCGGGTCACGAAGAACATGTACCGCGGGAAGATTGTTGCTCCGTTGCGGGCCAACGCGTCGTAGGGGGACGCAGCTTTCTCGGTAGTGGTGCGCGCAGAATACGGGGCGATAGCTCTCGTCAGAGCCGGGGCGGTGTCCTCCCACGTGCTGGCTGTGCGACCCGACACCACGTGCTTGGTGTCGGGGCTGCCATGCGGCGGTTCCTTCCCGCCGAAAGGCACCGCGTCGTAGTTGCGATGCACTCCGAAGAGCGACCCCGCGGGGACCGGGAACGGTTGTGGCCGGACATTCTCCAAGTCCCACCATTCTGTGATCTGCCCGCGCTCGTACATTCCCCAGTTGCCTGCGCGGAAGCCTTGGTAAGGCTTGCGATCGAGCACGGCAAGTGGAGTAACGAACCCGAACTTGCTGCCGTCCTTGAGGTACAACTCGCAAGCGCGAACGATGAACAGCGCCACCAGATCCTGCTGCGTCGAGAGGGACTTGCCGTGCCAGAGGTTGCGGCGAGTGCAGAAGGACTGGAACTGGGCCTGCATCGGTCCAGTCATGTGCCGGTAGGACACCCACGGCGGGTTGCCGATCAGCACGTCGACCTTGCGACCGGGCAGGGAGAACCACAGGGGCCGCACCTGGTTGCGGATGAAGAAGCTCCAGATGTGGTTGCGCCCTTCGGCGTTGAGATCGCACAGCAACTTAAAGGTCTCGGTGAGGATCTTGCCGTCCTCAGAAGTCGGACTGATCGAGAACTGGTTCAGCACCGACACCGCTGACGGTCGCTTCATCTTCTTGTCGGTCACGGTCTGTGCGAGGTCCGTCAGCGCAGTAGTGAGCCGGTCGAACGTGCCGGGGTCGTCGATGCTCGAGAGCGGGAATATCAGCGTCTGCTCGATGTCGATGAGCGTCGGTTCGGCGGCCGTGGCAGTGTTCGCGAGGTCTTGGGCGTCCACGGGGATCTTGATCGTGTCCGCGGCTGCCGAGGCATCGGAGGCCCACTGCACTGCGTCGCCGAGGTAGATCGGCACGGTGATCGGGTCGCGCGGCCCGGCCAGGCGAGGCCCGAGCGCCATCAGGTAGGTAGTGCGGGCCAAGGCGACCGACACTGGATGGATGTCGAGACCGAACACATGGGACTGCACCCCGTTGATCGCCTGGATCGGGCTATGGCCGGCCGCGTCCGCCGCGGCGAGGTACCGCCGAACCGCGTGGAACAGAAACGTCCCGCTGCCGCAAGCGGCGTCGAGCACCCTCTTGTCCAGGACATCGTCACCCATAGTGCGTTCGATGACAGCTTCGGCGAGCCAGTCCGGCGTGTAGTACTCGCCGAGAGTCTTGCGCGTGGCGGCGTTTACGACCGACTCGTACAGGTGCTTGAGCACGTCGTGCTCGGCCTTATCCCAATCGAACACCGCGACACGGCGAATGAGCTGGCGGATGAACTTCCTGCCGTCCGCGTGCTGCAGGAGCCAGTCGAAGAACCCGGGCTCGACAGCGTTGTGGATGTCATGCTCGGTGAACTTGTCACCCGCCAACATCGCTGCGGGGTCGGCCATCATGTCCTGCTCAGTGAAGCCCATGATGGCGTGGGCGATCACCGTCGCCTCGATCACCAACATGGTGTGGTCGATGAAGAGTCGCCCTTGTGTGTTGTCGAAACCGGTACCCAGCGCACTGCGGAGCAGCCGCGCCCACAGCGCCCGCTTCAGGGACACGGTGCCGTCGCCTGCCAGCGAGTCGTACAAGCTGGCAAGGTAGGCATGATCCTGCGCGTACGCGGGTGAGTCCACGCCGAGACGGTCTTCGATCGTGCTCGGCGTTGGGGTAAGCCCGTGATCGGTCGCCAGCACCGAACCGAGCCACGCCACAAGGCGCTCCGTGTCGTCGATGGTGCTAACAATCAGCTCCGATCGCACTGCGAGTTCACCAGTGGCGGGGTCAAGTTCGTACAGCGCCCAAATGCGGCCGTCGGTGAGGATGCCGTTATAACGGCCGCCAGTGAGCGTGATCCGGTTTTCGATGTAGCCGGAAAGCTGAGGTTCGGCAGCGCGACGCACGACGGGGGTGAGGTCCTTCTTGACCTCAATGACGGTGGCACCGGCGAGGATGTCGATCCGGCGGCCGTCCTCGGTGTGCACCTCGAGCTTCGGGCTGTGCTGATCCTCAAGACCGAAGCGCGGCTGCAGCAGCAGCTCCTTGATGTCCGACTGCACGTCCGCCTCGGTGCGCGTGTGATCCTTGGACAGCAAGCGAACCACAACGGCTTCGGACAATTCGGACATATTGGGCAATCTACGGTCCCGGGGCGACAACAGTGGTGTCGTGTCCCCCGGACACGCGGTACCGAGGATTCAGATCAGCGGGGCCGCGGACGATCAGCACGGGGTGGCCTTCCACCAATCGGTGCCGTCGGGTTCCGAATTCCGCCGACCGAAGTCGCTGATGCGATGACGGAGAGGCGACTCCGCGGGGGGGGGGGGTGACAGCGCATGTCGAACAACTGGGCTCGGCACCGGGCATCTAGGTTCAGAGCTGTGATCGATGTGCCCCCGTACCAGGAATTGCTTTGGCCCGCTGTCCAAGCGATGCGCAATCTCGGCGACTCGGGTTCCATCGACGAGATCAACGAGCGCGTCCTTGAGCGGAAGAACTTTCTCCGAGGCGCAACAGGTGGAGCTGCATGGCGACGGACCCGGGACCGAGCTTGCCTACTGGCTCGCGTGGGCGAGGTCGTACCTCAAAGGCATGGGCCTGGCCGAGAACTCCCGACGGGGTGTCTGGAGCCTCACCGCAGGGGGCCGGTCCGTCACTGAGCCGGAGATCGAACCGCTGCGGCAAAAGTACATCGCCGCAGGCCGCAAGCCTCGGAAGCACAAGGCAGCGGACGATGCCCCAGGTCCGAACCTGACCGGTCCTGGGACCGAGGAGTCGTGGCAGGATGAACTTCTCGACGCCTTGATGCAGATGGAACCCGCAGCGTTCGAGCGGCTCGCGCAGCGGTTTCTGCGCGAGGCCGGATTGACCAACACCCGCGTCACGGGGAAGTCCGGCGACGGCGGGATCGACGGAGTCGGTGTGTATCGACTCTCCCTCGTGAGCTTCCCTGTCCACTTTCAGTGCAAGCGGTATCGCGGTTCGGTCGGACCAGGAGCCGTCCGCGACTTCCGCGGCGCGATGATGGGCCGCGGCGACAAAGGCCTGATCATCACGACCGGTACCTTCACGGCGGATGCAAAAGCCGAAGACGACCGGGACGGTGTGCCGCCGCTCGACCTCATCGACGGGGCCAGACTCTGCGAGTTGCTAAAGGAGTTCGAGATGGGCGTCGCCACGCGGATCAGGCAGGTCGAAGACGTGTCGGTCGACGGCTCGTTCTTTGAGGGCATCTAGCTCGGTCCTGTTCTCACTGCGCCAAGTTTCCACTTCGCATGTGCGCACCGCGGAGCAACAGCGCGTGAGCATTTCTCCAACCTGCTTCCGGTGAGAGACCCGGAAGCCGACTAAGTCGATTTGCGTGCCCGACAATTTCGCCCGAACGCGTCGGGGTTGTGTGCAAAGCTGCGTGCACTTCGGGGAAGGGAACATAACAGTGGATGGTTCGGGACTCGGCGATTCGGTCGAAGCAGAGATCTGGGAACTGCTCGATGCAGACGAGACGATGACGGAAGACACCATCTACCTCGTCGCTGCGGCGCTTCAAGGTGACGACGAGCTCACCGATCAGCTGGGTGGTGACGCCCCCGCACCGCAGCGGCCCGAAGCCGCGGCGACCAGCGAGCCGGCACCGCTGCGGGCGTTCCTCCGATCGATCACAGTGGAGGGGTTCCGGGGTATCGGCCGACGCGCGACGCTGGAGCTGACGCCGTGTCGCGGTATCACGGTGATCAGCGGGCGCAACGGATCCGGGAAGTCCAGCTTCGCCGAGGCACTCGAGTACGCGCTGACCGGTACCAGCTACCGCTGGGCCAACAAGAAGACCCAGCAGTGGGAAGCTCACTGGCGGAACTTGCACGCGGGTGAACCGGCGTCGATCGCGATCGACTTCGCGATGGAGCCAGACGACGAGCGCATAGGCACCACCGCCTCCGTCGGAGCGAACTGGTCACCGGACTGCAAGCTGGACGAGGCCAAGCGCTGGTCACAGATCAGGGGGCAGAAACAGGCGCCGGTCAGCGCGCTCGGCTGGAACCAAGCCCTCGAAACCCACCGGCCGCTCATGTCCTACGACGAACTCGGCGGGCTCTTTGAGGAAGGGCAGTCCGCGCTCTACGACGCGCTGAACATGCTGCTCGGACTCGACGAGGTCAGCGCCGCTGACGCTCTGCTCAAGCAGACCGAGAAGCGGCTCGGCGAGCCGCGCAAAGCGGCCACCGAGGCCCGCACCAAGCTGCGGCAGTCCCTCGACGGAACAGCGGACCCGCGAGCGGAGCAAGTCAAAAGGCTCACCACGAAAGCGCCCTACGACCTCGCCGCGATCACCGCGACGACAACGGGGACCGCGACCGGCCAGGCCGCCACGATCGCGTGGCTGCGGACCATCGCCGCGCTCGAAGTCCCGCGGGCCTCCACCACCTCCGGAATCGCGAATGAACTGCGGGCTGCCATCGACGAGTACACCGCCTCATCCGGGACTGCGGAAGAGGCGCTAGTGGCGCGCGCCAACCTGCTGCGCGAAGCCCTGGACGTACACGCACACACCGGAGACGGAGCCTGTCCGGTTTGCGAGACCGGGACTCTCAACGTCACGTGGCGCGCCACTGCCGAGGAGCGTCTCGCAAAGGCTGACGCGGATGCCGCCGCACACCGGAAGGTAGCAGTGCGGCTGAAGCAGACGCGGACTGCGGCGGAGTGCTTCGCAGCCGACGTGACAGCCGTCGCCAGCATCGAAGGGGTGCAGCTCTGCTCCCTCCCGGACTTCGACACGGCGCTCACGAACGCCCGAGCCGTACCCGGGAACCTGGCCGACTTGCCGGCGCACGTGGAAACGGCCACGGCGAACCTCACGGCGGCCGCGGGCGCGTTGCGGCTGGAGGCGGCAAAGCGCGCTGACGAGCTGGAAGACGCATGGGCACCCACAGCGGGCGCGATCCTCTCCTGGGTCGAGCTGGAGAACGCCGCACGCGTCGATGACGACCGCCTCGACAAGGTGAAAGCCGCAGTGAAGTGCCTGCGCAGGTGCGCAGACACGCTGCGGGAGCGGCGCATGGCGCCCATGGTTGAGCAGGCGAGTGAGATCTGGGGGCAGATGCGACACGAGAGCAACGTCGACATCGGCAACATCACGCTCCAAGGGGCGTCCAACCGCCGCCATGTCGTCGTCGACGGCGCTGTCGACGGCGTGCCAGCCGGAGCGCTGTCGGTGATGAGTCAAGGCGAGCTGCACGCACTGGCCCTGGCGCTGTTCATCCCGCGTGCCACGAACCCGGCGAGCCCGTTCCGGTTCCTGGTGCTCGACGATCCGATCCAGGCAATGGACCCGGCCAAGATCGCCGGCTTCCTCGACGTGCTGATCGAGCTTGCGAAGACGCGCCAGGTGATCGTGTTCTCCCACGACGACCGGCTCCCGGCAGCGATCCGCGCCCGCTCAGTGCCGGCCCAACTCCTCGATGTCACCCGGGAGCAGGGTTCGCTGGTCGTGGTGAAGGAGAACGACCTGCCAGCGGACCGGTATATCTCCGACGCTGTGGCCTTGATCCTGGACGAAGACTTGGACGAAGTCGTGAAGCTGAAAGCGGCCCCGGGTCTGTTCCGGATGGCGGTCGAGGCCGCCGCACACCAACGGTTCTTCACCGACCGCGCGCGGGCAGGCGCGGCATACCACGAGACTGACGCGGTCTGGGAAGGCGCGAAGAACACCCAACACTGTGTCGCGCTGGCGCTGACGGGCGATCCATCATCAGACATCGGTGCGTGGAAGAACTACCGGGCACACAGGTTCCCCACGCTGGCGATCTGCGCGACCGGAGTCCACAAAGGCGCCATCCTCGACCGCGGCACCGTTCGTGATCTCCGCGAGACAGTCCGCGACATCGCGGAGGGCCGGTGACCAGCCACGCTGAGGTGCTCCTCGCACGCGCCGGCAGACTCCTCGACTCCCCTCACGGGACTACGTTGGGCAACTCCGCACGGTTGGCCGCATTCCTCGCGCGGCAGGCCGTGGAGGACCTGATCGACACTCGTTGCGCAGAGCTGACGGGAGTCCAGACGGTTATCGGGACCGCGAAAGCGAAACTGGCCGTACTCAAGTCGCTCGACAAGACACCGGCAGGTCCGGCGCTCATCGACGCCTGGCATCAGCTGACCGGCTTCTGTCACCACCACGCGTACCAGTTGTCGCCGACGGTGGCGGAGGTGCGGGCGCAGTGCGCCGCGGTGGAGCGGGACTGCCTCGCCGGTGCGTCCGAGTCATCGGGAGCTGCCCCGACCGGCGGTACGGTCGGCGCATGACGGCCGCGTTCAAGCACCCTAAGCTCACGACCACACAGGTCAGCGCCGCCAGGGCATACTTCGTCGCTGCCGAGATACACCGCCGCAGTGGGTACGTGGTGTCCGCCGCCAAACACGCCGCGGCGGCGCAAACACCCCCGAGTCTGGCGTTGCGCCTCTCTCCAGCAGCGGCCCTAGCAGGATTGAGTTCAAATCCCGTTGACGCTGAGGCCCATCAAGCACCGCACAGATGTCAACATTCTACTTCGCGAAATCAAATGTTTTCCTTGATACTTGGAGGACGTTTGGCAGCGAGCGGCTGCGAAGACACCACGCGGCCAGTGGTGCTGTGGCTCGCCGAGCACGGCAGCTGGCCCGAGCGTGTGCACATCCACACAGCGAATCCCGTTGGTAGACAGTGACTCGAAGGAATGGTGCAGCGGCACGGACCAGGCGTGAGCCGATGGAGCAACCCCGGCGCGCCGTAGCCGTCAACCGGGGTCAGACGGATCGTGGGGCCTAAGCCGCAGAACCCGTACCTTGCTCACGGACAAGTATGCGCTAGAAGGCGAATCAACATCTGGTGACGCGCGCTCGACCGTCACCGCTCGGCGGTACTAGAGCTTGTAGCGGAGATACGTCATGGCCAGGAAGAGGAGCACGAAGGCGCCAAGTCCCAATCCGGCAAGCACGCTTTTGAGGGCCAACGAGATGCATACGATGGCTACCGCGGGAGCGACTACCCAGTAAAGCCACTTCTGGACAGTGCTTTCGCGCGGCTCTGCCAGTAGGCCGATGCCTCCGCTCACCGCGGCCATCAAGGCGATGTAGAAGTCCGGTTCCGGTGCTCTCATCACCTAACACCCTATGTGAACCACATGCCGATCCCGTCACGTCAACAATTTGCTGTATCGCTATACTCGCTCTGTGCGACTACGTTTAGCACTTGCTCCGTGGTGGGTGCAAGCCTCGGTGCACTCGGTGTTGTTTTTCATCCTGTGGACCCTCTACGCGGCGGCGACCGATTCCCGGCCCGATTGGGTGCAGTGCGTCATCATCGCCGTCGTCTTCGGACTGATTATGGGGCCGATATCAGCGCAACGGAATCGCCGTGAAATCGCGCCGCTGATGGCTGGTGTGGCACCGCGCGACTACCGGCACGTATCCAAGGCACTGCGAATCGGTCCGCCCCCGAGCGATCCCGCCATTCTGCTCGCAGCGGCCCGGCTGGCCCGCTTGCGCGGCGCCCAAGGCATGCGAGAGCGTAAGGTCTCGATGATCCTCATGGTCGTGGGTGTCGTTGTATTGATCGCGATGGCCGAGGGCCATTCATTTCGTCTCGGCGGGTATGTGGTGGCCGTGTTGTTTGGAGCCCTCGGCGCCCGCGGCTGGATCAATCCGCTTCTACTGCAGGCCCGTTCGGTGGTCCTGGCGCACGCCGCACACCAGAATCCCCTACCGACTCGCCTCGGCGGCACCGCGCAGCCCTCCATCTCTGTTCAGCAGAACCCGTCGTCATATCCGCTAGAAAACCACCACATGCAACGAGATGCGGAGGTAGTCGGTATCTCTGGCCCGAGCACTGGGCTCTTTTCGTTTCGCGGCAGGGTGGCATGCGCCATTCTTGTGCTCACCATTGGCAGCATCGGACTCTGGACTTACTTTCACTACCGCGATCCAGAAATGTTCTGGCTTTCCCTGTTTCCACTGACGCTGGGGGCGATCGGCACCTGGGATGCGGTTAAGTGCAAGCGCGCCGGGCTCTTTGGCGTCGAACAGTAACGAATGACCACCGACCTAGCAGGTCGATAGCATCGCATCGAGTTGTGAATGTTGGGGATTGACTAGTCCTGCATGGATTGCGGGATCATCACCGCGACAGCGGGAAATCTGCGGCAGATCGTCGGTTCACGAGGCGTCGTCGCAGGGCGTTTCGGTAACCCGGTTGTCAGGCAACATAATTCTGTCGATGCTCAACGGTGCAGGGTCTGCAAGCCGTACTCCACGGCCACCTCGACTGCCACAAACCATGTGAGGAAACACAAGCCGGCCAACACGGCATGCCGATAGCAGAGTTTTTCCTTGAACCGAATCATGCGGGCCACGGCGGCAATCGCAAGTATCACGCTGATACCAAAGGTGATCCAGAATCCCAAGTACAAGCCCGCAGACCAGAAGAACGGGAACAGGACCACCGCCAGTATGAAACACAGCAGCATGCCGAGCCCGATGCCAGCTGCAAACGCGATGACTGCGAGGAAAGCGGTTCGTGCCCCTCAAAACGTCCAACTCTCATGAGGTTTGAGTACGGTCCAGTCGCACGATCAGGGGTGCATCAGAATCTGATGCTCATCCACCCCGGCAGAAGGTGTTGGTGGCCTTTACTTCGTCGAGCATTTGCCCGATGAGCTTCTGGTACGAAGCGTCCCGGTCGGCGGCCTGTGCAGCACTACTGGTCGGTGCAGCCGCGTACGCACTACGCACCACGTTCGTCACCTGCACCGACAGATCCGCGATATGACGTATGCGCGGGGCCACATCCGACGTCGTCATCTTGGCAGCTTCGCGCTGAAGTTGATCGGACCACTCTTGGTAATCAGCAAGGCTAGGGCCGCCCTGCACCATCAGCCGCCCGTTAGTCAGCTGATTTCGCTCGTGCACGGCCACAATGGCATCGAGTGTCTTGTCGCAGTCCCGCCTGGGCCATTCCCGCTCATAAGTCACAGCCAATCCGACAGCGCACGCCACGAGACCCAGTGCCATCACCGCCAGCCACAGCCGATCTCGCTTCCCCAGGACGGGGCCGATATCTGTGGTCTGCCCGGTTGCTGCAGCTCGAAGTAACGCAATATGCCGCTCCTGGCGGTGTCCGACGTACCACTCTGACAAGAAATACGGCACCAACAGAAAAGCCCACAAGGTCCATCCGACAGCACTCCTGACGTTGTGCGTGACGTAAATCTGAAGGAGCGCTATCCCGATCCACATCACCGGCGACGCCAGAGAAGACGACGAGTCCTTGCGGAGCTTGCTCAGGGTATCGCCTAGCTGGATTCCGGCATTCAGCACAACAGGATCTGCCGGGATCTGTCGGCGCCACAACGCCTTCACGACATCGGAGCGGTGCGAGTCACCAACGCTGTCCAGCACGACCGAATAGGCGCGATGCGCCTTCTCCTGGTAGGCGACCGATACCGCCGCGATCACCACGCACACTCCGAGTATTGACCAGGCCCATACCGGGCTGAAATCCCAGTCCGGGACGATCGACAGCAGCGGACCCATAACCAGTGCCATGAGCAAGGATGTGCAAATCCATCGTGCCCACCAGGGCAACCCAATCATCCGCATCTGCACAGCAAACAGTATTGCAGGACTAAACAATCACTGTGCAAACTCCCTGATGCGGTACACGAAACTAGAACACCCAGCTCTTAGACGCCGCGACCACGAAACCGTGGGTGACCGGCGGACCTGCGTCAGAGCTGATTTCGTGCGGAGCTTTGAGGACACAGACCAGGTCCGTTGACGCCGGCACCCCACACACAAGAGACCGCGAGGGCGGGAAGTTCCAGAAAACGATCTTGTGGCCCGGGGCAAGCAGGACAGGCACCTCGTTCGCGGTGTCTCCGAAGAACTCGTCAGAGGTCTTGGCAATGAACTGGGCCGGCCCGAGGCCCTGGTCATAAACCCCCTGCAGATCCACGATGTGCGTTCCCGTGGGCTGTCCCGGCAGGTCGCCAGCGCATGCCACTTGGTGCGTCACCTTGACGGTCTGCTCCTTGCACGACAGCCCGGTCACCGTGCTGAACCACAGGGTGGGTACCGCGTTGAGGTCCGCGGGGCTGGAGGGCACTGGGCCGCTGTCGTCGATCAACGCGTCGATGTCTGGAATAGACGGTGCCGCAGCGGCATTCGAAGGCGAGCCGACGGGCAGCAGCGAGAATGCAACCACACCAACCAATCCCGTTGTGAATGCTCTGGCAACCGAACGAACGGCACTACTCGCTCTTCTCATGCCCACTCCCCTCGTCCTCTTCGCTGAGGTCCACGGCGTGTCCCCAACCCTCCGGCCATCGTCTCATACCGCAAATTTGCTGTCTGCTTACACTGTGCTGGTGTGGATAAGACTTGCGCTTGCCCCGTGGTGGATACAGTGGCTCGTGTATTCGGCCCTGATTTTCACCGCTGCGGGTATCCCGGTGGCGGTCACTAACCGCAACGAGCCGGGCCAATGGCTCGGCTGGTGGATCGGCATAACCGTCGTGGCGGTCATTGGTGGGCTGGTGCTGTCTGTGGCGGCGCGATCCAGAGCACCGCAGATGCGCCGGCTGCTCGACGGTCTGACACCGCGCCAGTATCGGCAGGCGGCCAGGGCCGTCCTATCGGGGCCTGTACCAGCCGACCCCGCGATCCGGCGTGCAGCCGCTCGCATGGCCCAACGCCAGCGCACCTCAATGACGCCTAGAGTACGCAAGGTTCTGATCGGGATAGCGGCCGTCGATGTTCTGTTCCAGCTGAGCATCTCAGCTTTCGGCCGGACTATAACTTTTTCCAACCTCTCCACTGCGGTCATGCTTGCAGGGCTGAGCGTGTTCTGGTGGCTCTATCCCCCACTGCTCGAAGCCCGAGCCCAACTACTCGCAGGACCCGTGCACCCACCGAACATCGGCGCCCTTGGACCGTCCACGCAGCGATCGGATACCTACCCGGGCGCAGGCCACTATCAGAGCCAGCCCGAAGGCACTTACTCCCCACCACAGGTATGACGATGTAGTCGGCTGCTGGTCGAACCTGAGCATGGATTCATCCCAGGCCTGCAAGAGGATTCCGATGCCGGTCAAGTAGATACCCGCGGCAACCCCGACGAGTAGCATGGTCGTTGTGAGGATCTTCTTGATCACGATACCTCTTTGAGTCGAAGACAATGGTGGTCCAGCTTTATCCCCCAGTGAAAACTGAATGTGCTTGTCGAGCAGCCGACTTCACCGCGATCACGTGTGTTCTCGATCAGCACCTTCCCCTGGTAGGGGATCCGCGCTGTCACGGAGCCTGAATTTCCCTGCTGGGCTGGCCAGTTCGCGTGAATTTCCGCGCGATTCGTGACCTTGGCGGCACTGGTCAGCGCGCCGATAATCCTTGCCATCGAAATATGTGACATCGACAACTGAAACCGTATCGGAGACAACCTCATACACCGCTGGGTCATCGGTGTCGGCGGATGCCGGAACCGCTATCGATACGGTCGCCGCCATGGCAGCGACCGCAATCCATACGGTGATTCTTGGGATCATCGTGCACCTTTCCGTCCTGCGGCATTGACTTCGACTAATCGTGCCGGCGCTAGCGGTCGGTGTGATAGCGGATCGAACTGAGGTCCCCGGCGGCAAGCGCGCGAGGGTCACCGAACAGGCTGGCTGTGCCGCCAGACCACCAGTCGCACAGGTCGCTGCAGCCGATGCTCAACAGCACAGTCGAAGCTGGCGAACCGGCAGGGGCGTAGTTGTGTAGTCCACGGACATCGTCCTGGATAAACTTGGGATGGCCACCTATATGCGCTCCCCACCATATTGAGCCGGTGTCACTGAGTTTGTAGAAGACCTTTTCACGCCAGACATACGACAAATCATCGAAGTGCGCGCGCAGTATTGCGGGCGGGTCGTCCTTGACGGCGACTCCGGCGTTTTTGAGTGCGGTCCTGAAGGTTTCGCGCTGGGCGTCGGTGAAATGCAGCGCGCTGTCGGGCAGCGTCTTCACCAGTTCGAACACGATGCGATACGGCAGTGGATTTAGTTCCTGAAAGCTGTACGGCGCGTCATATCCAGGGCAGCGACCGACCACACCAAAGAGAGTCTGACCGCAGTCGCCGTACGACGGCGTCGGATAGGAGACGTAGCGCGTCGACGGGGCGCTCAGATCAGTGATCCACCTGACTTCGAACCCTCGAGTGCCTTGGGTGTCATCGAACGTCATACCCGCCACGTCATCGCTGCCGACAAACCACTGCAGCAATCCCTCACCTGGGAAACCGGGCAGCTGCGGGACCTCTGCGAAGTTGATCTGGCAGACAAATGACATCGGCTCACCGCGGTAGTTCGGCCACTGGCTGCCTTCTGGCCAATACGGATGCCCACCCAGATACGAGGACCGAATATCAGGGTCCCCCGACTCAGGTCTCAGACTGACAGCGTCGGCACCCAATTCAGAAAGCAACTCATCGAACCCCGCAAGAATCCCCATAACCACGAACTATAGCGAATATCAGCAACCTATCGCGGCAGGGCGTATCCATGCCCGCGTTTGTGCCAACCCCGGACGAGGCCAACCGCAGTTGATTCCGTGAGTCCACGCACTCATGGCGGCGCACTCAATACGGCGGACACCAAGCGCCGACGACAGGGCACCTAAGATCACCAACTGTGATGAACCTGTGGCAACCTTGCGCTGCGGCATGTGCCGCGGTGCTGCTGACTGGTTGCTCGGTCGCGGTGAGCGGGCGTGCTGTGACTATCAGCCCGCTGCCCGAACCGCCACACCGCCCGGTCGCCGAGCTGCTGCCCAATGATGCTGAACTGTCCACTGCCTTGGGCTCACCGATGCGAAACAGGTACGGGGGCAGATCCGGCGGGGTCGAGGTACTTCCCAACGGGAAGGCAGACGCTGGCCCTCTCGAGTGCCTCAAGGTACAGGCACCGGCAATGCGGTACACCTACGAGGATGCTCCCGTGCGCGCAGCGATCAGGCTCACGTGGGCCACCAACACCGACACCAACTACTTTCCTACACCCAATTTCCGCACCACCACCGGAATCATCGAACTGGACACTCGGGCCAGCGCCCACACCTGGTATTCACAGTTCTCCACCCAATGGCGCCAATGCCAGGGCCGCACAGTCACCGTGCATGCCACCAGCAAGTACATGATCGCCCACGAGATCATCTCTGTTTCCGATACCGGCAACAGAGTCACATCTGTGCTGCTGCTCTCGGGGCCCAGCAGCCCTAGACCGGCTGTCGTGCAACGCGTTCTCGCCCAGGAAGACCGGTACCTCATCGACACCGAAGTCATTGACATCGCCAACGATCCTCGCCGCGCAGCTCCGAACACCCAAGTCGCCGAGGCGATCGCAGACCTTATTGCCCAGAAACTCAATAACACGGCATAGACCCCTCCACTCCCCAACACTCGTAACCCGCTCAAGCAGTGGACGGATTTGGCATTCTCACGGGAGGAATTCGTAGGATTGCTGTGCGAGGCGGAACCCTCTGCTGGTGGTGGTGTCGACGCAGGTAAGACCGTCTTCTCGGCTTGAGCATTGAAATGGGCCCACCTTCGTGTCGTCGTCGTACTTCAACACGAACAGGTTCTCGCCACCTGCCCAGTCAGAAATGCAGTGAAACGCCGGGCTCTCGCCGATCGTCATCGTCACACTGCGCCCCCAGCTGCCGTAGCACTCCTTAGTGGGCCGCGGCGGCGGAGTAAACGTGGCGTCGTTGAGATCGCACCGCACATACGGCCGCGGCCACTCGTTGGCGATGATGCAGGAGATGTTGCCCGAAGGTGTGGTGAAATGCCTGACCCCGTAGGTATCGGCCAGCGCCACCGGCACAGTAAATCCAAAGCACGCCAACACTGTTGCGATGACTGCGACAAGAGTGCAGACGAGCGATAGCAGCGCCGGAAACACTCCCGCCGGTCCGAGTGCCCAACGCCGGGGTCTGGTCGTCACCAGAAGGTGCTGGACCTCCCGGACGCGGAAAGCCAGGCGAAAGGCATCAATCAAACTGTGCAGTAACGGAACTCGTGTAACCGTGATAACCCGATCCACTTTGAGGCAGGCGCCTACTTCTTCGCGTAATAGTCACCCAGCGCGACGCACAGATGCTGTTCCGCTGTAGCCCGATCGATCCCATGAGACTTCAGCCGCTCATCACCGATGGCCAACGTCTCGGGCGGGCGACCCTCACGACTCAACGCACATTTGGTGTTACCGGTCACTATCCACGAATGAGTAATCCACGGGTCATCGAGACTTGCCACTGCGACCTCAAGAGCGGCGGCCTCCACCAACCGATCACCGACAAACTCGTAGAGTGACACCACGCCAGACGCGGCGCTCGAATGTGCGTACTGGGCGATAAACCCGTCTGAGGTCCGCCAGAAGTTCAAGAATCCGAACATCTCGCCGGCACGCACGAACCGGGTCGAGTCTCCCGCCGCTCGCCAGATCGCCAAGTTTTCGCCACCAGTGCCGCCGCAGCCGGTCATGATCAGCACCTCGTCGCGACCATCACGATCAAGATCGCGCAAGAAGAACCCATTGCCGCAAGCCCTAGACGCTGGTTCGGCAATCACCTGCTGCTCTTGCCCGCCCGGCGATATCACATGAACGTCGACCTCGTACGCCATCGGATAGCCAAAACGTTGCGCCCCAGTATTTTTCTTGATCGTCCAGCCTTGAAAGAGCAGCCCCGCATAGTCATTGGATGTCAACTGGCAATCCTTCTGATCGCCCTCATCCCAAGTGCTAATCCGATCGCATGAGGGCAACGGGTCGGCTGCCGCAGGCGGGCTCTCTGTCCGACATCCACTTACAGTCGCCGCTGCGATCATGATCATTGCACCCACCACAACACCCAACCAGCGGCGCTGGCAGCTGGACCCATCAGCCATAGCGATGATCGTACGGCCAAAGGTATTTGCCGCTTGGCACTGGCTGTCCATACGAGACCCGCCGATCTAGACCAAGTTCACGAGGAAGCTGGAGTTTGGGTTCGCGGTCGAATCCCCTGCCCGCTTGCGTGTCTCACTGCGCCCCAAAGGCCCTTTCCACCGACACCAAGAGGAAACAGAAATCACAGAAGAACCACTAACGGGCCCTGACCTAGATGTTGTTGTAGTCGGCGCCGAGCCGGACGAGAGGTAAGAACACCGCGTCCACGATCTCCTCGATGGCTTCATCGGCCAGGGGCGCCAGCGTGAACAACACGTCGTGGCGAAGCAGGTCGGTGGGTAGCTGTGCGACTCGGCCATCGATCTGGCCGGGCCGGATCTCCCCACGAGCAACGGCGCGGGCGATGAGTTCGTCCATAGTGGCGCCTCGCCCGCCCTCGAGCGCGTCGCGCAGATCGGCGATATTGGTGCCGGTGTCGCGGTAGAAGCCACCGAGCCGGGTGATGGCGGTGACGGCCAGATGTCCACGCTGGCTGTTGGCTTGTTGGAGCAGATTGATCACGTCGCCGCGCAGACTGCCGGTGTCCGGCACAGTGACTGGATCCTTGTTGATCACCGCGATCAGTGCGGCGTGTACCAGTTCCGGCTTTCCCGGCCAGCGCCGGTACAGCACTGCGCGACTGGTGCAGGCCCGGGCGGCGACGCCATCGACGGTGAAGTCGTCGTAGCCGCGCTCATTGAGTTCCTCCCAGGCCGCGGCCAGAAGCGCGTTCTCCAGCGCCAGGCCGCGGCGACGCTGCGGAGCCTCGTCATGATTAAGAGACATTGCGTTTCCTAATGCTGATCACTACCGTTCATTAGATACACAATGGATCCTATCCCTGAGGGGGCTTAACTATGCGCATTCTGGTTTCTGGTGCGGGCATGGCCGGGCTGTCCGCAGGCGTCAACTTGGGTGCCGCCGGTCACGACGTCACGATCGTCGAACGCGCACAACATCTTCGGGTCAACGGATCACCGATCGATATTCGCGGCGAGTCGCTGGCCGTTGCCCAACAGATGGGCGTCCTCGATGAAATCCGAGCCCGACGAGTCGACATGTCGGAGCGCACGTGCTTCGTCGACGGCGACGGTAACCGCGTGGCGGATCTGCCGCTCGCGGAGATCAACGATTCGGCAGACGACACCGAAATCCCCCGAGAAGACCTGGCGCACGTGCTGCGCAATGCTCTCGGGCCGTCCGTGGCGTTGAGGTTCGGCGAGTCCACCACAGAACTGCACGATGACGGCCACGGTGTCGACGTGCTATTTGCCTCCGGCGAGTGGGCCCGCTACGACCTCGTGGTGGGCGCCGATGGTCTGCATTCTGGCACTCGCCGGCTCATTTTCGGGCCCGAGCGCCAGTACCTGCGTCACCTCGGCTTCTACACCGCCTTAGTGAACTTGACGGGCTACCAGGTGGACGGTGCGCCAAACCCGATCTACAACTTCCCCGGGCACATGGCCGGGATCGTCACCTACCGCGACGTGGCGCTGGCGGTGCTGACCTTCCGCTCACCCTGGATCGACTACGAATACCAGGACCTCGATACGCAAAAGCGCATCCTCACAGAAGAATTTGACGGACACGGCCGATGGCGAGTGCCCGAACTGCTCGACGCGGCATGCCGCGACCCCGAGCTGTACTTCGACTCCATGAGCCAGATCCACATGCCGTCGTGGCATCGAGGACGGGTCGTCCTCGTCGGCGACGCCGCCCACTGCGCATCCCCACCATCGGGGCGGGGAACCAGCCTGGCGATCACCGGAACATGGCTGCTGGCAAAGGCATTGACCGACAACGCCGACAATCTAGATACAGCATTCGCCCAATATGAGCATGATCAGCGCCCGCACGTCGCTTACGCCCAGAGCACAGCCGGTACCGGCGGGGACCTGTTGGTTCCCGCCACCCAGGAAGCTATCGACACACGCAATCACGAACTAGCTCAAGCCACCTGAGTCCTACCGGACAGGCCCGGCCACACCGACATCCTCGGCACTTTGTCGACAAAGCCTTAGATCTGTGGAAGCGCCAAATGGGATGCTTTCACTCGAGGGACTCCCGGGCGACTGACCTGTGCCGCAACGTTGTTGCCACCAGGCCGTCCTACACCGCAGAGTCGAGAATTGCACGCAGCACCGTGTAGTCGATGTGCATGCTCGATGGTGATGCCCCGATCTCGTTGCAATGCAGGATCCACTCCTCCACGTCAAGTGTCGTCAGCTCGGACAGAGATATGTCTGCGAGGGTACTGGTCTCGATGTGCAATCTGAAGGGGCTTGCGTCGACGTCTTTCGTGGACTGGCCCTTGTCGCTGACCGCAAGTACCCTTGTCCGCCAATTGAATGCGACGGATGATAGAGGTGACGCCGAATCGATGACAGCAAGACTGCCGTGAATACGCCCGATCTTCGCCTCGAGCGCAGCCTTGGCGAGCTTGCAGTCGCGCCGTACGCGGACATGCGGTGCGCCTGTCCTCGCACATGGTGTAGCGCACCTTCCTTCCCACCGGCCGTTGGCGCGCTGGTAGAAAGTTCCCTCACGGTTTCCTCGTCGAGTCCCCACAGGTGTACCTCCCCTATTCGGCATCGAACGCTGGCGCCCCATGAGTTCCGTGCCCTCAGGGCCGGTGGCGTACGGTGTTCTTCGATGAGCAAATCATCGGGACCGCCCCTCGCCTACTCGGAGAATGCGACACGCCGTGCCATCGAAAACTGCTCAGCTGGCGTTTAGGAGTCCTGCGGATCAGAACCATGAGAACAGCACAATTGCTGCCATGAATCTCAGGGCGCCGCGACTTCCGGCAGCTGCTCGACGCCCAACTCGACTTCAGCGCTGTTCGCCTTGCTAAATGAATACAGCGGCGCAGCGGTGGACATGCTGGTGTGCGAAAACGCTGTGTACGGGATGTCGGCCGACGCGGTCCACTATTCTCGCTCGACAACGTGTTTTGGTTAGGAGTAAAGTCGATCCAATGGGATCGACCATAACGGCGGCAGAATTTCTCCAGTTCCAAACGCGGAAGGGGATTCGGTTCATCCTTTTATCTTGATCTGATAGTCAACGTCGTTGTGCAGACAGTGAACTTTCTTTTCGGATGAGCCCAACCGCCATTCGGGCATTGCGCCAAGGATGCCGTTTCGAGAATCACAGAGAACGGCTTCTCAACTGGATAAGATTGAACATCATCGCAACTTACTTTTGTTGCAAACCAGATTTGCCCACTAGCCATCTTTACACAATCGCTCCTGCTCCAGTTGTAATCGAGACAGTAGGTAAATTCAACTTTTCCTGCTCGCGAATAGTAACGCTGATCAGCGTCCGACACACACTGATTGGGCGTAGTAGCGACTTGCACTATTCTGTAGTTCGCTTCACGCGATACGCAGGGTAAGATCTGAGCGAACGGATCATCGGGCGATTTACCTGAGAGATTGACGCAGCCGCCTACTCCTTCACCCGTTCCAACAAATTCGCCGGGAATCTTATCGAAATCCCCTATCACCTTGTTGCGCGGAGCCGCCGGCTGGGTATCTGTCGTACAACTGCGAATAGTTATCCACGATACACATACCAGAACAACTACACCAAATACGGCGAACCCACGTCTAGTCAGTCTCGATAGATCTTTCGGCGCAGTCGGATCATCCACGACGTGTGTTGGAAAGACGATCAATCCCGCGAAGGCCATCGCGAACGACAACAGTCGCACCATGCCAATACCAATATAAGTTCCGGCGTATTGACCCTTCGACGCAAGGTACCAGGTACTCCAAACATCAAGGCACAGCGAAAGCACCAACAGCGAAACAGAGGCCACCGAGGTCCATCGCACATTAGCCGAACGCGGCCATCTATGCAGCAACAGAATCCCCGTAATGGCAGCCACGACGAAGAGCCAGCGCGGCCAGCTGAGGCCGTGACGAGACAGCAGTAGGACCGTGGTCCAGTAGGACAGTGCCAAAACAACAAGACCGGCCCATTTCATAGATTTCCTCTTATTTACCATTGGTGGGCTAATTCTACGACTGTGTAGTACGAATCCGAGAATGCCTGGCATATCGCTAGATCTGGACCATTCGACCAGGTCGAAGGTGACCATTTTTCCACCGGAAACGCAACATCGCAGGCCTCGGACATATCAGCGTGAAACGCAACGTTGCACAAATGGTAGGTACTATCACGGAAGGTGTTGTCTTCAGATTCATAGCACATGTCATGTCGTGCACAGGAATAGGCGAAATCTGCTCCCGTAGGGGCGTCTTCTGACTTCGTGCAGTAGTCGTGGAGAGACTTTTTGTTCGGGTCTGTCACCTTGCTATCAGGATCATAAATATACCCGCAGGGCATCATGAAGACTTTATCTCGACTGACCGATATTCCAGGGCGGTAACTTGTGTCGCAGTTTCGATCAAATTGCTTGACCCTCTCAGGGTCGCATTTTCTACAGGTGCCATCAGCACTGGGTATATCTTGCTGAAAGCCCGCTAATCGAATACCACCTCTAATCATGCCGTCAAACCCCGAAGGAACAAAGGCAGAACTTGAAGCGCTCATCACACAATCCAGCATCCGATCCGTATCTTGATTACCATCCGATGGTTCCGGCTCTTGCGTTGCCGATGGCTTCGGTGTTTGAGGCTGTTGGGTTTGCGTTGGAGCCTGACTTGGCTGCTGCCCCTGCTGGGACGACTGCTGGCCTTGCTGCGGTGAACCCTGCTGGGGTGCTTGATAGTCGGGGTTCGGTTCACCCGGCCCCTGGGTGTATTCCGCCGGTCCATGATCGATCGGCTGCTGTTCTCCATTCGCCGCCCGCTGCCATGTGCCGTCTGCGTTTTGGCCCGGCTGCAGGCCCTGCTGCGGGCTATTAGCCTGCCCTGGCTGCTGGGGAGCGCCCTGAGCTGGCGTGTTGTAGATGTTGACGCCGCCGGTCTGGTCCAACGGCGGCTGATTGCCGCCCTGGTAGTCCGGCTGCGATGGCATCGACGGCGGCTGGAACTGGCTACCTCCTCCGGGAGGCCCAGTCATCCCGCCGCCGCCACCGGGCCCTGTTGGCCCTGTAGGGTCGGCGCCCACGGTGGCGACTGTGGAAAACCCGCTACCCGGTTCAGTGTGATCACCCACTACTTTGGCCCCGCCGAAGGCCAGCGCAGCGATCGCGACGACCGCAGATGCTCTACGTAACCCAATCGGCATGCGCCACTTATCACTCATAACCATGAGACGGCCCTTCCTATCGCGTGCACTGTCGCCGGACTGACTAACGGAAAACGGTCGTCAGGCTCATCGAACTCGTTGTATGACATGGACTTCCAACCCGTTGGCGGCGTCATCGGCAGTACCGGTTGTTATTTGAGGGCAGCCTGCGGGTATCGGCCGCCGGCGTGATGGGTTGACACAGGGGCCCGGTGAGCATGTTGGCTTTGACCCAGGCCACCTCATCGCTGGCCACGCGCTGGCAGGTGTCGTACTCGTCGCCTTGCTGCCCGAATGCGGAGGTGCAGTTAGTCGACATGTTCGCGAACAAGGTGTTGTTGCAGACATCAGGCGAGGTGTTCGACGGCACGGCGTCCAGGCACATCTGCTGGCGCTGGCAGGCCACCGTGAAGTCAGCAGCGCGCCCGTCCGCGGACCGGAACTCGTTGGGTCCGCCCTGGCAGCCGCCGCTATGGCGCTGCGCATACAGCACGGGGTCCACCGCGGACGGCCGGTACTGGCCCGAGGGGTCGGTGACATAGTCGGCCGGTTTGGCGATCACCTGCGGTGCGTTGACTCCTCCGGGCATACCGTCCCAGTCCGCGGTCAGGGCTCCGGAGGTGGGGGTGTTGGAGGCGCGGTAGGACAGGGTGATCTCGATGGGGAAGGCGAAGATGTTGGCCTGGCCCAGGTTGATCAGGATGTTGGTCTGTTTCGGAAAGCCCGGCCCGATACCCGGAGTCACGTCGATCGCGGCGCGATTGGTGTCACGGGCCACCGGGATCGAGAACGTGCCAATGGTTCGCGACGGGGCGCCGGGGTGTGCGTCAGATTCGACCAAGACCACGTTGGTGCCTTGACGTAGATGGGTGCCTTCGGGAATCTTCACCCCGACGGCCATATCCGAGGGCGAAAAGATGGTTTTGCGGCGGATGACGATGTCGCCACCACCACCGGAGAACGGGACCACCTGGTAATCAACATCATTCGATGCGTAGGTCGCTCCCCCATCACCGGACCACGCAGCGGCCTGCAGCGTCATCTCCCCCGGCAGATGGATCGCGATGTTCTTGCCGGCCCAGGTGGTCGGGAAGAAGATGCCGTCCTTGGCGAACATCGGCACCGTGAAACTCGACAGCTCACGTGCGGCAGCCAACGGCTGGCCCATGCCGTTACCCTCCCCTTGTGGGGCTGACGACGAAACCTTGGCGCCGCCAATGTTGTTGATGCGCGGCGCATCAGCAGGCATCTCCCGCGGCGCCGGCAACGGCGGCGGAGTCGGGATATTCGGGTCAGCTGCCGCTACGCCGGCGGTCATTTTCAACCCGGCGGTGGGCAGGACCACGAATGTGGCCGCCAGCAGCGCAAGGCCCACCAATATCACGCGTCGCAGCAGTGGCGTTGTTGTGGAAGTTTTTGTCATCACAGGTCTTTCGGCTCGCCGTAGACGGTTTGGGTGTCGTTGCCGTTCTCGGTGCGGATCCGGAATGTCGCGAAGGACTGGATCTTCACCTGGCCGCCGCAGCCGTCGGCTTCCACGTTTTGGTTACGTACTTGGGATACGGCGTGCATGTTTCGGAAGTTGATTCGGTCCATCGGCAGCTGCGCCAAACCGCCAGGTTTGAGCACGACACGCATGTATCCGCCGATGTGCTCCTGCGCTCCCACCGAGGCACCACCGGAGACACCACCAAAACCGCCACCCTGGCCACCGCCACCTCCCGAGCCGCCTTGGCCACCGCCATAAGCCCCGCCGTAAGCCTGCCCGGACAGCTGCTGGCTAAGCGTCAAACCCAGGTCGCCGCCGAGTTCCACACCCGAGGACGAATCGGTGCGGCAGCCCACGAAGTACCCGGTCTCCAGCTGTGCGTCCTGAATGACCGCCGCACCAGCACCGCTGATGGTGGCCTCGGCTCGATAGGACACCCGGGCTTGCCACGAGTTGCTCGCCCCGGCGATGTTGTCGATGTGATCGATCACCTCATTGGTCATCGTCAACCCAACAGTCCAGCCGTCATCGGTCACAAACTGCTGCTGCTGATCGGGCATCACCTGCGGATCAGCGCTAGCCAGACCCGCCAGAGTCGAGGCAGACGCCGCTGCGATCGCAACACTCAGGGCTGCCGCGACGCCGGTCGCGCGCTGCAGTGGTGATCGTGTTATTGACATGTGTGACAGGCCTTCCCGTGACCTATACCGCCGAAGCGGGTGTGCGATATACGACTGCGGGAACCCCTACAGCTAACAGAACTGTACGGTTAGTAAAACGTGACTGTCAAGTGATGTCCTTGAGACATCAAGCGAAGGTGGCTACAGTAGATTCCGCAAGGGCAGATACTGTGGGGACAAGACCGGTACGCAAGCAGATACGCAGAGGCAAGAGTTGTGGTGCAGTTTTCGGAGCGGATAGCTCATCTGATGGAGACCGTGCACCCGGCGGGGCGCGGTCCCTACAACCTCGCCGAGGTTGTAGCCGGGATCGCCGAACACGATGTCAAGATCTCGGTGCCCTACCTATCGCACCTGCGCAACGGCACCCGCACCAACCCCAAACCCGAAATTGTCACCGCGTTAGCGGCATTTTTCAAGGTCAGCCCCGCCTACTTCTACGACGCCACTTACGCCAAGAAGATTGATGAAGACCTAGATTTGATTGTGCAGCTGCGTGATTCGAAAGTCCGCGAGATCGCCGAACGCAGCTACGGCCTCTCAGAAGGGGCGCGCCAAGTCGTTGCCGACATGGTCAATCACCTACGCACCGCCGAAGGACTGCCCGACAAACCCACCTCCGAGACGTAGCGCTGGTACGCCGCGGCGATCGCCAACATCCAGGCCTGTCCGGTCACCGCTTCTGGCGTGGTCAGCCACTGGCAGTTCAGGTTTGGTTCCGGAATGCCCGCCAGCCAGCCGGCCACTGCGTCGGCCCGCTCATTCAACATCGTCGGCGGCACGGCGCCCGACAATGGCGTGTAGCGCTGCTGTGCGGTGAGGGTGAGCCCGTCCTGGATTTGGCTGCACCACTCGTGAACCACATCTGTGTGGCTGATGCCTGGGGCAAGTGGTGCATCCAGGTTCGGCAAAGCATCGATCAGGTGTTGGCGGATCGGGTTGAGCTGGCGCTGTTTTCGGCGCGCCTGTAAGTACAGCACTAGCGGCGGAGCTGTGAACCCGGCCACGATGCAGAGCACAGCGACAACTGCCGGTACGGCCTTGAACCACACAAACCCAGGATCGCCGGCGGCGGTGCTGCGCATGGCGATACCGTCATGGGCCACCGATACCAGGCATGATGCTGAGCCGACCGCCAATAGTCCCACTCCCCACCCTGTAGGGGTGTTGTCGGCGCTACGCAGGCCGAGCCAGACCACCTGCACAAGCACCGCCGCGATGTACAGGTTCGCGGCAACAAGTGCCACTATCAGACCCGCATTGTTTGGGTGGCCGGCCACATCGAACCGATAGGAAAGCAGATCCAGCGATGTGGCGTTGCCGACCATCATCGCAGCAGCCATCACGGCAAGCACACTCGATCCGGCCGCCGCGACAAGCCACATTTGTCGCGACTGGATCTTACGGCGAAGGCTGACGACGAACACTTGCAAAACAGACACCATGATCACACCCGGGCCACCGCATATCTCCATAGCTTGTATGACCGGCGGCAGAAACTCCCAGCACCAGCTCAGCAGAACCCACAGCCACAACCCGCCGGCCGCGACCGCTGTCATCGCCGTCGCAGGTGAGCGGTGCTGCCGCCACCGCCACACCCGATAGGCCATCACAGGCAGTAGGCCTACCAATATCACCGCGTTGGCGACCGGTAGAAACCCCAATCCCGGAGGCAACTGATCCCAGGCCGCGACGACCGACGACAGCGTCATCCGATGGCGTCGTCAAGGCCATGGCCCCACCCGGGCCTGCGCCGATAGCCGGCCTCCACCCGGCGCGTCAACAGCCCCGCGAACCACTCGGCAGCCACCTCGTCCTGCCGCCACACTCCCGAGATGGCCTGATTGTCATCACAGCACGCCCGCTGCAACATATGCGCAATCAAGTCCGAAGACGCCGCCTGCACCAGCCCCTCCACATACTCGGTCACCGGGCGGCCCCGATGTCCCAGCACCATGTGCCCCAGTTCATGCGCGATCGTGCGATCTCGGCCCACCACACCAATTCCCACCTGCACAACGTCGCGATCCGGCAACGACAACCACCGCCCGAACACCCCCGCTGGCAACACCACATCCTGGATCGTCAACGACCGACCGGCCGCGTTCATCCACGCCTGGGCCACCGAAGACACCGAACAGTTCGAGACCGGTAGCCCGGCCAATACCGCGTCTACCGCAGCAACAACCGCCAACTGTTCGCCGTCAGCCGAGGACCGGCCCGCCCGACGCCAATGACTCCGCCAACCCGACATCCCCACAAGTTAGCCATCGAGAGGCCATTGCGGCAAGAACAGCCCAGAAGGGCAGCGAACCTGGGTCCCCGTGCGTCCGCAGTTACTGGAAGTCGGCCAAGCCGACTGTCGTCTGGCTCCGATCATCCACCTTTGAACACTTGCGGGAGCACAACTCTCGGAGGACGACACTGGGCTATCCACAACTTTCTCTTGTGGACGATTCGCGCAGCCTTTGCCGAACGCGCGGCTGATTTGCTAGCTTGAGCAGGTGCGCGGTCGGCAAGATCCTGTTCTGGGCCAAATACTGGCGCGCACCGGATGGTTGGCGGCTTCCCAGATCCGGTCTGCAGTGAACGAGGTGCTCGCGAGTGCCCCAACTGAAACCTCATCGGTACAGGATTTGATCCAAGCCTGGGGGCTGCACCGCGGCAAGTCGATCACCATTGAGGATGAAGTCCTGCCAGCGGGGGTGTTCGGTCAGTGGTTGTCGTTCCCCGATCGGGACGTGCTGCGGATCCGGCCCGGCGAGCTCTCACGCGAGCGAACGATTGCCCACGAACTCGGACACATCGCTCTTGGACATCACGGACAACCCGTCGCCGATTACCTCAACAGCCAGATGCAGGCTGCCTCCACTGATTTGGTGGCCTACATGCTGCAACGCTCCTGCGATGAAACCCATGCCTGGCCACGCGAAGAAGTCGCCGCCGAAAGGTTCGCCAGCCTGCTGCTACGCCGCCTGGAACGTGCTGCCGCCGAGGGAGAAAGGCTGTCACGGCACCGCATCGATGACGCCCTGAACTGACGTGCAGATTCTTCATTTCGTCGTGCTCGTGGCGACCTTCCCGTTGGTGATCTACCGGATATGGCGCCTGTGGCTGCACCCGTCAATCCCCGGCGCCGCCATCACAGCATTCGTCACGTCGCTGTGGTTCTGGGTGCTATCGGATATCGAATACATCTGGGCCGCACTCCCGGACACGCTGCAGGCATTCCAGCTCGCTGCCGGCACGATCATCGTTCCGGCAGCGAGCCTGCACGCATTCGTACTAAGCCTCACGACTGCGCGAGAGTCCTTCCTGCGCAAAGTCATTCGCGTAATCACCGGATCTGCGTTACTAACGCTTACTGTCGTCCTGCTCATCAGCGCAACCGCGACCATCCCCGACGGCAGCCCCTATGCGATCGGTACCATCAGTAACCAGACCCCACTGATAGCAGCGACCATCATCACGCACGCCTACGCCGCGGCGATATTCGCCCATCTCATACTGCTAGGACTGCGCGCAGCAGACCAGTCCCCCGCAGGCAAAGGCATGCGATTCCTCACGGCCGCATCAGTATTCCAACTATTCCCAGTGATTCACGGCGGAATATGGACCCCCCTGGCCCTACATCTAGCCAAACCGGTCCCGCCAAGTCACTACCTACTATTTCAGATAGCACCCGGCCTGGCCGCGCCCCCGCTTTTCCTTGCCGCAATCATCTGGCCACCCTGGGAAACACGACGCAAGGCTCGCCGCGAGCTACAACTCCTGGCCCCACTACATCGAGCACTCGAAGCCCAGTTTCCCGATCTGGGTCCGCCCACGCCACGCGGCACTAGAGCATCCGACCTCGTCTACGAATGGACCGCCCAGATACAAGACGGGCTCAGCCTCACAGCCCAACACAGAAACATCCCCCTGGACACAACCCAACCACCAGCCGATGACACTGAACACGCCTGCGCCGTAATCAATTGGCTACGTGAGGAATCCGCACCCGCCATCAGCGAGGCTTGGCTCAACCCGCCACCAACAATGACCGGCGCGCAATGGGTACTCGCACTCGCCAAAGCCCACCTACACGCAACCACTGCCATGCATTAGTGGCCTACGAAGGCCACACCACTGCGATCTGCGGTGATCATGCGCGCTGGCGATTCGCGCTGCGGCGTATCAGGTGTTTCAGAAGGCAGTAGGTGTCATGGGCCATACGCCGAGCGCGCACCCTCTTACCGTGAGATCAGCCAGCGAGCGGCCGTCACTGACCCCGACCACGCCCTGGTCACAGCCGCGATCCGCCGCCTGATATCGGAATAGGTACGGCACGACGTTTTTACGAGTCACCCGAATCTACCGATATTCCGTCTTGCGGAATCGTCTGTGGCAAAGCGCTTATCGGCGGTAACAGTTCTTGATCAGAAGGTCGGGCGTTCGAGTCGTTGCTAGCAGCAACCGGAACTGGGGACTGCTTTACATACATATGCACCGTCCGCTTGCAGGCCAGCCGGCCGCCGCCTCCCGTTGGGGCAGGCCAGTTCCTTCGCCGGTCGACGGACAGGGCGTGACCGTCCGAGGCTGCAGGCCGCTCACCGTGAGCGTCCGTTCGCTAGGTGGAACTTGTGAAGGTGCTGGGCGCGTCACGTACCGAATGTTCGGCTGAGACACTCACAAGTTGTGCTTGTGGTATTCAAACTTCTATTTGTTCTGCTGAACTCCCAAGGCAGACCGCGCCATGGCGGTGTACCTTACTGACATCCCAGTCGACAAAACTGAGGGAGGTCCAATCCGCAGAAACGCCTGAAGCAGAGAAATGACCTTCCTGGCGGGCGGCGGAAAACATTCCGGGCACGGCGATTCGAACGCTGATTGTATGTGGATTTGCGGCTTAGCCCGACTCCCTGGTCGCTATGCCTTATCTTGACCAATCGCTCACATGCGTTGCTCTCGAAATTATTCACATTGCCATCCGTTATGAGATTTTACGACAATTTTCCGGGCGAGTTGTTCCGATATCTTGATTAAGTGTATTGATCTATCTATTGAATACGAAAGGTCTCACATGTCAGGTCCACTAGCAGGTAAGCTCGCCCTAGTTACTGGAGGATCAGCAAATCTTGGCAGTCTCTTTGCGCACTCCTTGGCTTCAGACGGCGCCGATATCCTGGTGCACTACAACAGCCCACGGCGCAGCGAAGAAGCTGACGGGGTTGTTCAAGAGCTTGAAAAACTAGGCGTCAAGGCCATTTCGCATCAGGCAGATCTGACTGACAACAGCCAAATAACTGAGTTAGTTGATGTGGCTATTGAGAATTTTGGCAGGTGGGACATCCTGGTTAATACCTCAGGTGTAATCGTGCGGAAGCCGCTCGTGGAAACAACCGAGGCGGAGTTTGACAACTCATTCGCAGTGAACGCAAAGATTCCTTTTTTTCTTATGCAAGAAGCATACTCGAAGATGTCCGACAACGGCAGAATTATCAACATGGTTACCACCCAAGTCGCGGTGACGGCAGCTACTTACTCTGCCTACGCTGGAAGTAAATCACCCGTTGAACACTTCACAAAGGCTTTCGCGAAAGAGGTTGGATCACGGGGAATCACGGTAAACTGTATTGCCCCAGGACCCCAGAAGACCAGCTTTCTGTACGGCGCCGAAACCGAGGACACGCTGACATGGCTCAAAGGACAAACGGTCACGGGCGAACTCGGCGACCCTGAGGATGTTGTGCCCGTCATGAGGTTTTTGGCCGCACCGGAAACGCGGTGGGTTACTGCGCAGACCATCTATGTCAATGGTGGAATGATCTCCCCAATCAATTAGACGCAAGCCTTTCAGGGAATTCTTTTCCTGCTTCCTGAACGCCCGCGCCAATCATCGAGCCGCCCCCAGGGGCGTCAACCGTCCCAACTCTTGCCGTGGTCTGCATATATCCGGAAGTATTGTTACTGATACTGTCAGTACCCGTATTTATTCAGCGGTGTTACTTCGCGCCGGATGGACGTGTGAAGGAGATATTGGATGAGTCCTAAGACGAACGCTCTGCACCGGATGGGTGATACGGATTCCGGAGATGATCCAAAGTGGGACTGGCTACTTCGGCTGCATGGCGACGATGGTGGCAGGGCGTTGAAGATGGCGCGCGCCGAGCGTATCGACGATGGGTACTTTGGCCCGGACTCGATCAGCTGGAAGATCTACAACAACCTGGTTGTGTCCGGCATGGGCGCGATGTCGGGGCTGTTTATCGCCACGCTGGACCCGGTCGGCGGATACGGAGTGGGGCAACACTCCGTCTACTACACAGACACCCTCGGTCGGGTTCGGCGCAGTCTGCAGTTCTTCTCGGGCGCGGTGTTTGGGGATACCGCGATGGCCGATCGGCTGGGCCGGGATCTGTTCCGCCGCCATTCCCGTGTCAACGGCGAGTTGCCGTCGACCGGCGAGTCATACCGCGCCAACCACGTCGAAGCGCTGAAGTTCACCTATGTGATGGGCTGGCCTCACCTGTGGCGTGCATACAAGGCATTCGGCGATCCCGATGCCACAGAGCAGGACGAACGCGACTTCTATGCTGAGCAGCACATCGTTGCGGAACTTCTGGGGATCCCCTCGGGGGAGCTTCCACTCACTCCGGAGGAGGTCCGGAAATGGGTGCAAGACGCCGAGGAGCAGATCGTGGCATTCACACGGCCAGCCCAAGAGATGATCGACTTCCTGCTGCACCCGCCACTATTCCCGTTGTGGCCGATGCTTCCGATCAGCGTGGGAGCCCGGGTTTTGACCTGGGCGGCGATCCCGCTGATGTCCCCGTATGTGCGGGAAATCTCGGATCTGTCGAGGATGACGATCCGCCCGAAGATCGGCACCCTACTGATACGTCTGGCCGCCAGGCTGGTCAAAACCCCGGTGGTGGATCGCGTCTTCTCATTCTTCTTCGGTTTCGATACTTGGGGCTACTACCACAACGCAGCACGCCGGACTTTAGGTACAGGACGAGCGCCATTCACCCACAACCCGGGACTCGCGCTGCAGCAAGGCAAGGGTGGAACCCTGTCTGCAAGAGAAGAACAAGGCACTCCAGCGAAAGCAGGTCTATAGACCATGACTCGCGTTGACGTCATCGCGAACGAGCGACTTCTCGATGATCGCCACCATTGGCATGAGCTACAGGAGTACTGGACGGAAAGGCCGGTTGCGCTGGTGTTCCTGCAGCAGTTCGGCAGCGCAACCGCCCAGAAACAGGCCAAAAGCCTGACCGCCCGGCAGGCAGAGATCGACGCAGTCGGCGCTGTGGTGCTGATCGGCCTGGGCACCCCCATCCAGGGGTTTGCCTTCCGTAAAAACACCGGCGCCCAGTTCCCTATTCTCACGACCGCAGACCAGACGCTATACCGGACGATGGGGTTGTGGCGAAGCCGGATCGGCACGCTTGGACCGGCCAATCTGCCGCATCTGCTGCGGCTGGCTAGGGAAGGGACATACCCCATCCAATCGACCGGCGACATCGCACAACTTGGGGGCGCCTTTGTCATCCCGGCTGGCGGAGGCAGCGTTTCCTGGGATTTCCGCGCTCACCGCGCCCGCGATATCGCTCCTGTAGGCGAGATCATCGACTCCCTCACACACGCGGCCAACCTATTGCCGAAAATGTGAGTGGGTTCTTGGCGATACCGGCAGGGGTTGATCGGGGCATCAGAATAGCCTTCACAGCACCTGGTGGCGCCTGCCTTCGGGCCGCTACCGCTTGCCGGTCGGGGTCAGTCAGGCCTGTCCGATCTCCAACCGTTCGAATTTACCTTCACTGCCGAGAACGAAGCGGAAAAAGGTCCGGAAGTCTCCCCAGGTTTCGCTGTGGAAGTGTCCGGTCACGGTGCGTCCCTCAGCGTCGACCTGCTCAATGTCGGTGAAGTACTCGTTGCCGATTTCAGCGCTGAACGCACTGAAGTCGCGAGGCTGGCCGTCATCGGTCAAAGAGGGCTGGTCTACAAAGGCTGCCAGCCAACCGGCGCTATCACGTGCCTGCCAGGCAGCCAACGCAGCCCGCACAGCATCGTCGGACACCAACTCCAGATCTTTTGTGGGCGAAACCAAAATAGCCTCCCTAACTTCCATATATTTTCCGGATCAAGTTGTGCCGCAACGACGAAACTACCCGTCGCGACACCTGGCCTGCAACGATCGAGCTTGGCTTCTAGGCGCTGGCGGTGCCTGTTGGGTGTAGTACATCAGCCAGCCCGATCCGGGTGAGGAATTCGGTGCGGATCCGGTCGGCGACTGCATTGACGACAGCGGCACCGTCGTCGGCTGGGTCGATATGAACACGGAATGGTCTCTTGCCGTGAGGTATTGCGACGACGTCGACGATCGCGGCGGCGACGTCGGCGACATCGGCATCTGGTGGCGCAAGCTCGGCTAGACGTTCACTGACTTGCTGCATCAAGTTGGGGTAGCGCTGTTCGTATGCGGCGACAGTTGCCGTATCAGCGGGGCGGCCACTGTTGGCGAAGTGGTTGGTGCCGTGGGTGAATGAGCCCGGAACAATGATGGTGGACTCCACACCGAATCGGGATATCTCGGCGGCGTAGCTTACGGCCAAGGCGTCCATGGCTGCTTTGGCCGCGAAGTACGGGGCAAGGTAGGGCGGGGTGCCGCCGCGGGTGCTAGTGCTGCCAACCCAGAGCAACAGGCCCTGCCCCTGCGAGCGCAGCACAGGCAGCGCGGCGCGGTTAAGCCTTTGTGTTCCAAGGACATTCGTGTCATAGATGGCATCGAATTCCTCTGGGCTGAACGCTTCAGCGGGGCCGGTGACCATGTGCCCGGCGTTGTGGATCACAACGTCCAGGCGCCCACTGTCGGCAAGCACCGAAGCAACGGCACCATCGGCAGATTCCTGTGACGAAACGTCTAGCTCAACGGTGCGCAGGTCAACGCGGTGGTCCTGGGCGTACTGGGCGGCGGCAGTAACTTGGGCAGTGTTGTGGCCGCCGGTATCACGCATCCCGGCGTAGACGGTGTGGCCGGCATCTGCGAGCGCGCGGGCGCTCAGAGCGCCGAATCCGCTCGAGGCCCCGCTGATGATAATGATCTTGGACATAGGTCTCCTAAAATTTTATGGCGAGCAGTTGGGCCGACGGGACTTCACGGGCAGCGCCGCTGCGAAGTTGGTTGCGCCTTAGATGATTCCGCCGTTGACACGGATCACCTGACCGTTGATCCAGCAGCCGGGGCTGGCCAGAAACGTGACCACCTGAGCGATGTCAGCGGGTGTGCCGAGGCGCTCCAGCGGTGGCTGGGCCGCCATATGTTCGATAGTGGCTTCGTCCTTGCCATCAAGAAACAGCGCCGTTGCCGTCGGGCCAGGCGATACCGCATTGACGGTTATCCGGCGCCCGCGGACCTCACGGGCCAGGATCAGCGTCATAGCTTCGACTGCCCCCTTGCTCGCCGCGTACGCCGAATAGGTGGGCAGCGCCAGGTCAACCACGGAACTGGCGAAGTTGATGATGGCCCCTCCCGCCCGTATCCGGCGCACAGCCTGCTGATCAACGATGAACGTTCCCCGTACATTGACCCGGTGCATGCGGTCGAAGTCCTCAAGGCTCATATCCGCCAAGGGCGCCAGCGTCATAACACCGGCGGCGTGCACCACTACATCAACACCCCCGAATTCCCGCTCGACGGTGGTGAATGCCTCGGCCATATCTGCCTCGTCCGCGACATCAGCCTTGATCGCCAATGCCTGGCCACCATGATCACCGATGGCCTGCACAACGCTGTCGGCCTCGGCCTGATTGCCCGCAAATACCACTGCGACGGCGTATCCGTCAGCGGCGAGCCGTTCAGCGCATTCACGCCCAATACCGCGCGAACCCCCGGTTACGATCGCCACCCGCCCGGCTGCTGCGTCTGTATCAGTCATTTGATCGTCTCCGCGGGCTGCTCAACCAGCTGATCCATTCCATCGGCTTGGTGGCCCTTCCATTTTCGAGGTTTCATATGTCAGTTACGCCCGAGAACGCCTCCACGCTAGCCCTGGCGTTCATGACGGGAAAACAAAAGAAAGTTCAAGATTCACAACTTGCGCTGGTAGATCTCGGGCGGCGTCGCCGCAACTTTCTGCAATCTGCACTTCACGAACACGCGGTTATCTGGTGACTCTGCCGCGGATGTCGGACGCCTGGATGTCGACTGTCTGCGGGCCGTTGCCCGTGACCAGCCCGAGCTCGGGGCTCGGCAGCAGGAACAGTGAGGTCGGCACCGTCGCGGCGATGACGTTGAAGCCGGCCTCGCGTAATCCCTCGTCCACGAAGTACTCCAGGCGAGTGAGTTCGCCGGGGATATTGACATAGCCGTAGTCGAGCATGCCGGTTTCGCCTGTGGTACTCACTGTGGTGACCTCGGCGGCCCAGAACGGGTTCTCGCGCACCGCATAAGGCTGCTCGTTCTCGTCGACCCGAAAATTGGTGGAGGTCAAGGCAATCGGCGCATGGCAGATCAGGGAGATGTACACCTTGTTCTCCCTGGCTATGTGCAGCACCTCGCCCATCCAGGGGTTCTTGTGGAAATCGACCATCGGGGCGTGACCACCCGGCGCATGAATGAAATCGAAGTCGGCGAAACTGAACTCGTCGTCGGGATCGCGGTGCTTGCGTACCAGCTCCGGGAGCGAGAAGTACTTTTTCACTGGCCATGTCTGGATCTGCGGGAGCACTTCCTGCCGATAGGCGAGGTTTTCGGCGTCGGTGTGGGCCAACGGCTCGGTGACCGGCAGCCTCCCCAGGTGCCTCTTGAGTAGGTCGAGCTCCCGGGCCCGCCGATCCACGAGCTCCGGGTACTTCGCCCGGAAGCCCTCAACTGTGAAACTCGGGTCGGTGAACTCCGCAACGGAGTTCCCGTAAACCCAAGTCATCTGATCGGTCGCATGCCAGGGGATAGACCAGCCGTTCGTGTCGATCTGCGGCAACTCCCCATCGGGCGTAGCGAGCGTGAACTCGTAATCGTCTTCGAACTCGGCAAGCACCTGCCCCAGCTCGACGTGGAAGAAGCCAATCGGGATCGAGGGCACTGACTTCGGTGAGCTCAGCGGCAATCTACGGGCAGAGGACAAGATGATCAACGCACGGCGCTTGCTGCTTCCATCAGACACAGTGACAACCAATCCCTTCGAACCGCTTATTGTTTGCCCGTCAGGCTAGACGCCGCCGGGCACCGTGTCACTACCGCACACAGTGCCCGAGGCCGCTCGCAGCAAGTCCAGATGCCCAAGTCGGCAACTTCCAGGTGACTCACCTCGGAAAACTCACCCGGAACGGACCCTAATCAGGACACCGAAATTGGCACACCAGAATTCGAAACCTGCGTGTAAATACGAAAGTTCGGGCATCCCTGCGCCTCCCGGGAAGCACGCCGGGCAGGCACACTAATCTAGTTACATGTGCGCTGCGGCACCGCCGATCACGCCGGCCAGCACTGAATTGAGCTGCAGGGCAAGGCGCTTCCATCTCTATGGTTGGCCAGACACTTGGCCGCCGACACAGAAAGTGCTGTTTAACACAGGCTCTGGTGCCGCGGTAAAGAGTCGTGCGTATGTCAACAACCCTGTTGGGCAAGTTACTTAGCTACAATTGACGACGCAGGCGGCGTGGCGCACCAATCCGGGGCGGCCTCACACCCCGGTGCAGGCGCCGCAACTTCTGTCTTTAACCGGAAGGAAAGACTCATGGCGAAAAGGGTCACGGTCACACTAGTCGACGACATCGACGGCAAAGCTCTCGCCGACGAAACCGTCGAATTCGGTATTGACGGCACCACTTACAAGATCGACCTTTCTTCCAAGAATGCCGAGAAGCTTCGCAGCCAGCTTTTGACCTGGATCGAGCATGCGCGCCGCGAGGGCCGCCGTAACCGAGGTGGTTCAAAATCGAGCCGAGGGCGCAGCACCGAGGATCGCGGGCAGAGCCCCGCGATCCGAGAATGGGCCCGCAAGAACGGACACGACATCTCCTCACGCGGACGCATCCCCGCTGAAATCGTGGACGCATTCAACGCCGCGAACTAGCCTTCTCCCGGACCCCTTTAAGGACGTTCCTGACCTCACGTCCTGTTGATCTGCCGTTGCCCCGCAACGCGGTGTTTCGTTAGGACGGCGGCTCGGGCATCCCCCAAATGCACGGCAGTCGTGTCGTTCCCTTAGGCGTCAGGGCCGTCGATGATTACGTACAAACTCGAGATCTTCCCACCGCGAAGGACCAGTACGTCGCGCCCGGCTGCGACCGCAGTACCACCGACCGGCCCCAACGCCCACGTATATGTAGCGAGATCCTGGACCACCTGTATGGAACCGGTTCGCGTGAGGGCGGCGCCGGGGACGCCTGTCTGTAAACCATCGATCGCCTGCGCCACGCCGGCATGGCCGGTCAAAGCTGCCTGAGGTTCACCAACAAACACGTCGTCGGTGTAGATCGACGCAACCGCACGGTCACGCTCGGATCCTGCGGGCGCGTTCCATGCGTCGAGGTGCGCAGCCACTGTGGTTTCGATCGAGTCAGACATGCCGGACTTCCTTTTGTTGGCGACTTATGCAGCGGATTTTGTTGTTACATCAACAACCTAGAAGGATGTTAGGTGACATGTCAACAACTTGGTAGTGTTGCATCCGTGGCGAACAAGACCTGGCTCAACGCGCGCGAGCAGCGAGCATGGCGTGGGTTTCACTTGGTCAGCAATGAACTCACCGCGGAGCTGGGCCGCCAGCTTGCCCGCGACTCCGGAGTGTCGGCGGCCGACTACGCAGTCTTGGTTGCGTTATCCGAGACGCCCACTGGGCGCATGCGTTTTCGCGACCTCGGTCAAATACTTGGATGGGAACGCAGTCGCATCTCTCATCAGATCAACCGCATGGAAACACGGCGCACCGTCGAGCGCCAGTCGTGCGATGACGATGCACGCGGCTTCAATGCCAGCATCACCGAGGCCGGGCGAGCCGTAATCGCCGCTGCCGCACCCCTGCACGTTCGCGCCGTCCGGCACTGCTTCATCGACCTCTTAACCCCCGAGCAACTCGAAACACTCGGCGACATCACCGATATCGTCGCCACCCATCTCGCTAACGAACACAACGCGCACCCCACAGCAGCCTCCTAACGTACCAGCGGATCCTATTCAGGCGACGAGCCAGACCGGGCAGTCTGGATCTGGAAGCGATCGACCTGCGTACCTAACCGATCTGCGCCCCATAACAACTGGCGTCAGTGCGTGGGCGACTCCCGACGACCCCAAGTAACTTTCCCGACATGATGGCCCACACCGCTCATGGTGATACTGGGCGCAAACGACAGCTGGAGCGCGATGTGAGGGTGGCACTTATGCTCGGTACTCCCGGGCTACTTCATGTCCCAGGTTTCACCGTAGGTGGTCACACTGTCCCCCGCCCCACTGATGAGCCGGGCGTAAGGACGCAGCAACACGCCGCCTGCAGCCCCGGTAACGGTGCCATGCGCATTGCTCACTGCAACAGCGCCTTTCGCTCCAGTGACCGCAACGGAGAACGTGGCCACTTCCTGGATTCCGGGACCGTTGCCCAGATCGACGTTGATACCCGCACTAGGTAGCAGATTCGTGGTCTGTACGTAAGAGGCCTCTGGACCGCCATTGGGAAATACGCTCGGAATGCCATAGAGGATCGACGTATTCGGGGTCGTGTAGTTGAAGTTCAGACCCACGCCCAACGACCACGGGTAGCCCACCTGGTAGCCAAGTTCCAGTGTGCCCTCGAACGCTTCAGAATCCGGTCCCGTGACTGCGAACACCGCACGGCCGGAGTGGAACCACTCACGGGTAAGCCGGTTGCGGTCCAGCGGAAATACACCGTTGAGGAACGTATCCCACTGCTGGATCGTCAAAGTCCGGCCCTTGCCGTCCACCAAGCTGAGTTCATCGTCCAGACCCGCTGCCGCCGTTCCGGTTCCAGCGATAAGTAAGCCGGTCACGCTCGCAACGATCCAGACACATCGCATGAAGGCTCCGTGCCTAAACCGCCGGAGACCAACTGATTTCATTTGAGTTCCTTTCGGGAAGGCCAGCGCTGAGCCGCTATTCGATTCCTAACGAGATAAGGACAAATAGAAGACCAGACCGGCGTTAGCGTCTACCCCGTTGACATAAGCTCCGAAAACGCCGAAAGGTGCTTTCCGTGAGCAGGTTCGTATTTTTAACCCGCCGGAAATCCAGTTTGCTCTTGACCGTGCAGCCCAGACTGTTCAGCTGCGTCACGCCCCCGGATCGCAGGCTTCATGGCCGGCCTACAAAGGACATCAGACCGACGATTCTTGGAGTCTAGGTGAAACATCAAGGGCATCAATATATTTAATACTCGGAGTCTGTCCGAATTCAGTGGGCAGCCGGGGCCCGCGCCCCTTCGCCTAGCCGGCCCCTGAAAGCCGACGCGTGGCGGCAGACGTAACCGCAGTGCGCCGTGGCGTATCAGTTGTTGCGCGGGTTACCGAATCCGGCCAGTAGGAAGTCCAATGCGGTGACAAAGGAACTTATCGGCATCTGCTCGGCCAGCAGCCCGCGCGCTTCCTTGATGTAGGGGTGGGTATCGGAACTCACCTCGCTGTAAGCGGCGCGCCACGCCGAATCGTCACCTTCAAGGACTTCGGCTGGCAATACTTCGGCACCGGCGTCCTGTCCCGCGAAACTGAGCATGGTGTCGGCCAAGGCCCGATAACGAAGCACCGCTTCATCAGTACTGAATCCCGCCTCGCGCAGAATTCTGAGCACGGTTTCCACGAATGCCAACTCGTTAGGCCGTCGTGTCACGCGACAGAACGCTACCTGCGCCACGTGGGGGTGGGCCACGTATACGCGGTGTACCCGGCAGGCGAGCTCACGCAACGCAAGACGCCAGTCGCTGTCGGGAACAAAACCTGCGATCGCCCTGCCCAGGAGGCGGTCAGCGACCGCCAGCACGATGTCGTCCATGCCGGTGAAATAACGGTAGATCGCCGTTGGATCGGCGCCAAGGGCCATGCCGAGCTTACGGGCACTCAGCCCTTCTGGGCCGCGACGCTCAAGGAGATTCGTCGCGGCATCAATGATTCGCTCGGCCGTGAGCTGATAGCCGCCCGCAGTTGAGCGTCGTCGCAGTCCCCGTGTGACACGGGGACTGCGACCGTATTCACGCTGCACCCGTCACCCCTTATATCTACACTGTTGACGTTATAGTGGCCCGCCGTGCTGAGCCTGTCAATTTGTGCCAGCCTTGGCGGAAACATCAGTGCGCCAACTGATTCAGGCCCGACCGCCCGGCGGTGGTCGCAACTCGTGCTCGCGGCGGGCGCCACGTAACACCGCTAGCCCGCCGCGCACCACAGTATGGCGGCCTCAGTAGTGCGCACTCATGACGTGTTTGATGCGCGTGTAGTCCTCCAGAGAGTATCCGGACAGGTCCTTGCCGTAGCCGGAAGCGCCGAAACCGCCGTGTGGCATCTCGGAAACGAACGGGAGGTGCGTGTTGATCCATACGCATCCGAAATCCAGTTCACGGGTGAGCCTTTCGGCCATACCGTGGTCCTTGGTCCAGATACTGGCGGCCAGCCCATACGCCACATCGTTGGCCATGCTGATCGCATGTTCCGCGGTGGTGAACGGCTGCACCGTAAGGACCGGGCCGAAGGTTTCGTTCTGCACGATGGCATCGTTTTGGTCCACTCCGGCGATGACGGTAGGCGCGAAGAAGAATCCTTCGGTGTCCACCCGGTGGCCGCCCGTCAAGACATGAGCATGGTCGGGCAACTCGCCAAGGGCCGCGCTGACCTTGTCCAGGTGTGCTGCGTTGTTCAGTGGGCCGTAGTCGGCGTCTTCGTCCTCTGGCGGGCCGGGGCGGATCTGCCGAGTTACTTTGACCAACGCGTCCACGAATTGCTCGTAGACCCGCTCATCGACCAGTGCCCGGGTGGCCGCTGTGCAATCCTGACCGGCGTTGAAGAACGCTGCGGCCGCGATTCCTGCTGCCGCCGCGGCGATATCGCAGTCGGCCATCACGATCGCCGGTGCCTTGCCACCCAATTCCAGGTGCGTTCGCTTGAGCCTGGCAGCCGCGGCAGTCGCCACCTCGATGCCGGCCCGCACTGAACCGGTGATTGCCACCAACGCGGGAACATCGTGTTCGACCATGACGCGCCCGGTGCTGGCATCGCCGTTGATGACATTCAGTACCCCCGCGGGCAGGATCTGCCCGGCGATCTGCGCGAGCCGCACGGTGGAGCGGGGTGTGGTGTCGCTGGGCTTGAGCACGATGGTGTTTCCGGCGGCCAGCGCAGGTGCGATCTTCCATATCGCCATCGCGAACGGGTAATTCCAGGGGGTTACCTGCGCGACCACACCGATGGGTTCGCGGCGAACACTCGAGGTATACCCGGTCAGGTACTCCCCGCTCGACTTGCCTTCTAGTAAGCGGGCGGCGCCGGCGAAGAACCTCAATTGGTCCACCCCCTGGTCGATTTCCTCGCTAAGTACATAGCGCAGCGGCTGCCCGGTATCACGGCTCTGCAGCCTGGCGAGTTCGTCGCGGTGAGCCGCGATGGCGTCGGCCAACTGCAGCAATAGGAGCTGGCGCTGCGACGGTGCGGTACGGCGCCACTGCTGGAAAGCAGCCGCGGCTACCGTCATGGCCTCATCGACCTCCTGTGTGGTCGAGATCGGTGACAGACCGTCAGGCTGACCGGTGGCCGGGTCGATCAGTGTGATGAATTCACTTGTCGCCGAGGCCCGGGAGTGGCCGTTGACATAGTTCTGTACCGGGCTCATAGGGGCCCCTTCGTGCTCTGCTCCGGTGAAACGGCGGGGCTGGTTGTTGGTGTCAGGTAGACCTTGCGAATCGTGTGAGTTACATGCCAGGTGTTGCGGTGCCCGGCATGCAGCCGGACCAGCCTGCCCGGGTGCAGCGGGGTGATGGAGCCGTCCTCATGCTTGATGGAACCGAGCCCGGAGAGGACGACAAAGATCTCATCCTCCTCGACATCAGAGGCCGCGCCGGGTGTCATTTCCCAGATTCCGATCTCGACGCCCAATATCGAATAGATCGCCTGGGCGCCCGCACGGGGCTCACCGGTGATGACGCCTTCGGTCAATGCTTCAAGGTCGAGCTCCCACGCGGCGGCATTGATGTGCTCGGTACCGACGCCGGGTGCCCGGCTGGCGTCGGCCATCACCGGACAGTCAGATCGTCGCCGGCGGTCAGCGCCTTGTCGAGGATTTCCAAACCCAGCTGGACCTCTGCCTCGGTGATGGTGCACGGCGGGACCACATGGATGCGGTTGGCGGTGGCGAATGGAAGCAGGCCGCGTGACTTGCATTCGCCCACGATGCGCGCGGTGGCTTCTGCCACCGAGCCGCCCGCATGCAGCGGCTCCCTGGTGTCGCGATCGACCACCAACTCGATGGCCCAGAACACCCCCGTACCGCGCACCTCGCCCACGCAAGGATGGCTGCCAGCCAGCTCGCGCAGCCCCGTACCCAGTATCCCGGCACCGATGCGCTCGGCGTTGCCGACTATGTCTTCAGCGGCCATGGTCTGCAACGTGGCGACTGCGGCGGCTGCGGCCAGCGGATGCCCGGAGTAGGTGAGACCGCCCGGATAGGGGCGGTGAGCAAAGGTGTCGTAGACGGCGTCGCCGACCACCACGCCACCCATCGGCACATACCCGGAGTTGACCCCCTTGGCGAAGGTGATGAGGTCCGGGCTGATACCCCAGTGGTCCAGTGCAAGCCAGCGTCCGGCACGCCCGAACCCAGCCATGACCTCATCCAGAATGAGCAAGATGCCGTGACGATTGCACAGTTCCCGCACTCCCTCGAGGTAGCCATCTGGTGGCACCATGATGCCCGCGGTGCCCGGAATCGTCTCCAGCAGAATCGCCGCAATTGTCTCGGGACCCTCCGCCTCGATGACACGGCCCAAGTGCCGCAACGCCAGAGCACACTCCTGCTCGTCGGTCCGTGCCCCGAATTCCGAGCGGTAGGTGAACGGTCCGAAAAAGCGGGCGACGCCGCTGCTGCCGGAGTCATTGGGGAACCGGCGCGGGTCCCCCGTCAGGTTGATGGCCGTCTGAGTGCCGCCGTGATAGGAGCGGTAGGCAGTGAGAATCTTGGGCCGTCCGGTGTGCAGACGGGCCATCCGCACGGCGTGCTCGTTGGCGTCGGCGCCGCCGTTGGTGAAAAAGATCCGGTTCATGCCGGCCGGTGCGATCTCGGCGATAAGCCGTGCCGCTTGCGAACGCGCCGCATTTGCGTGTTGCGGGGCCACGGTGCACAGCTGGTCCACCTGCGCCTTGATAGCGGCCAGGACCTTGGGGTGCTGATGTCCTGCGTTGGTGTAGACGAGTTGGGAGGAGAAGTCCAGAAACCTGTTGTCGTGCTCGTCCCACACCCAGGATCCTTGGGCTCCGGCGATGACCATTGGCGTGAGTTCTGCTTGAGCAGACCAGGAGTGAAAGACATGGGCCCGGTCAAGTTCGTAGACGCGGCTGCTCATCGGGTCGTGGGGAACGCAAGCTCGAGGCCTGCGGGGCGGACGCTGGCGGGATTGGGCCATCGGCTGGTAATCACCTTGCCGCGGGTGAAGAAGTGGACTCCTTCGGTGCCGTAGGCGTGCGTGTCGCCGAACAGCGATGCCTTCCAACCGCCGAAGGAGTAGAACGCGACCGGCACCGGGATCGGGACGTTGATCCCGATCATGCCCACATGTACGTCGCTCTGGAATGCCCTTGCCGCGCCGCCGTTCTCGGTGAAGATGGCAGTGCCGTTGCCGTATGGGTTGTCGTTTATCAGGGCAAGCGCCTGCTCGTAGGTCTGCACCCGGACCACGCTGAGTACCGGACCGAAGATTTCGTCGGTGTAGACGCTCATGTTTGGTTGCACATGGTCGATGAGGGTGGGGCCCAGCCAGAATCCGCAGCCTTCCCCCGCCGCGTCCACTGTCCGACCGTCCAGCACAACCTTGGCCCCGTCGAGTTCGCCGGCGGCGACGTAGGTCGCGACCTTGTCGCGATGCTCGCCGGTCACTAATGGGCCCATGTCGGCGTCGCCGGTTCCCTCGCCCACCTTGATGGTCGCTGTGCGTTCAGCGATCCTGGCGACCAGGTCGTCGCCGATGTCACCGACAGCGACAACGACGCTGATGGCCATGCAGCGCTCTCCGGCCGAACCGTATCCGGCGTTGACCGCCGCGTCGGCGGCCAAATCCAGATCCGCATCTGGCAGCACCACCATGTGGTTTTTGGCACCGCCGAGGGCCTGCACGCGTTTACCCCTGCGGGTCGCGCTCTCGTACACGTAGCGGGCGATGGGTGTTGAGCCGACGAAGCTGATGGCCGCCACCTCGGGATGTTCGATGAGACCGTCGACGGCCATCTTGTCGCCGTGCAACACGTTGAAGACACCGTCCGGCAATCCTGCCTCGCGCAGCAACTCAGCCATCCAGATCGCCGCGGACGGATCCTTCTCGCTGGGTTTGAGTACCACCGTGTTACCGGCCGCAATCGCTATCGGGAAGAACCACATCGGGACCATCGCCGGGAAGTTGAACGGGCTGATGATGCCCACCACGCCCAGCGGTTCGCGCAGGCTCTTCACGTCCACTCCGGTTGACACCGAGGGTGAGTTACCGCCCTTGAGCAGGTGCGCGATCCCACAGGCGAATTCGACGACATCCTGGCCCCGAGCCACCTCACCGAGCGCATCGGAGAGCACCTTTCCGTGCTCGGCGGTGATGAGGGCGGCCAGCTGATGTTTGCGCTCGTTGAGCAGCTCACGGAAAGCAAACATGACTCGGGTGCGCGTACTCAGGGAGGTCTTCGACCAGGTTGTCAGCGCGCCGCGGGCACTGGCAACCACAGCATCCACATCGCCGGGATCGGCAAACACCACCTGGCCGGTGACCCGTCCGGTGGCAGGGTTGCGCACGTCACCGCGACGGGCGCCAACGCCATGATCGCGGCGACCGCCGATCCAGTGGCTGATTTCGGTCGGCGGGTGGGTGACAGATACGGCCATAAGGCACATCCTCCCCCGCCTGACTCACCCCTGAACAGCAACAAGTAGTCGCTCGCTTATCGATACAGACGACATAGTGTCGCATCACTTCGCTAGCCTGAAGGCATGCAAGTCACCGTCCAGGACATCGTCGATTTGGATGTCGTAGCAGCTGGCGATCCGGAAGTTCTTAGTGGTGAACTGAACATGGGCCGACCTGTCCGCTGGGTACATGTCGCCGATATCGATGACGTCGCCGCGATCTTGGTCGGCAACGAGCTGGTGCTTACTACGGGTATCGGTATGAGCCGGGCACCCGGCGCCTCCACGAAGTTTGTTCACCAGCTCGTCCAAGCCGGAGCAACTGGCCTGATGGTCGAGCTGAGCCCCAGCTTTCCGCGTATCCCAGCTACCGCATTGAAGGCGGCCCGGGAGTCGGAACTGCCCGTGATTGTGTTGCACCGGCCGGTGCGATTCGTGGAGGTGACCGAACGCGTCCACCGCCGCATCGTGACCGAACAGTCAGAGATACACCGGTTCGCCGACCAGGTCAACGAAGTCTTCACCGAGCTCAACCTTTCGCGGGCCGGCTTCGAAAGGATCGTGACCACCGCAGAACAACTGGCCGGAAGCCCAGTCGTACTAGAGGACCTGTCACGCGGCGTACTGGCCTCGGCGTCGTCGGCCATCCCCGCGCAGGTGCTGCTCATCAACTGGGAACAGCGCTCGCGGACCGCTGAGGAAACTGGCCGGCGCGAACGAGAACCCGGCGCAAGCGTGGCCGAGCGGTGGATGAGCAGGGCGGTCGGATCCGGTCACCAACGCTGGGGCCAGCTGGTCATCTTGGCTAGCGACCGGGAAGAACGCGCACGCATTGTGCTGGAGCGGGCCGCCCGGTCCCTCGAATTGGCCCGCATGATGCGGCGCGACGACATGATGATCGGGCTGCAGGTCCAAGCCGGGCTCCTTTCGGAAATCCTTGACGGGCAACTCGACAGCGAAGCACAGGCCCGTGACCGGCTGACCGCCATGGGCATCTCCTCACCACGGGTACTCGTGGGTCTGGCGGTGCGCTTCGCGGACTCCGGATCGCTCACCCCCAGCGACCGGGCGCTGCTCAACCTCGGCGGCGAAGTCCGCCAGTGTCTGGACGAGTCGGGTGCCGACGCCGTGACCGGGCTCCTGGGGTCCAGCCATGTAGTGGCCCTCATCGGGGCGGCATCCGAGCAGCGTCTGCGCCGTGCCGTCGCTGACTTCACGCAACGGCTCAGCGGGGTTCGGTCAGAGGCCCTGTGCGCCACCGGGGCCCAGACACCCACCGTGCTGGGAGTCGCTGGCTCAGTGCGGACCGCCCGGATGGTGGTTGATGCCGCAGTGAATCAGGCCAGCCGGCCTGGGCACTGTTTCACCCAGGCCGACATCCGGCTAGAAGGCCTGCTCCTGGCACTGCGTCACGATGTCCGTCTCCAAGAGTTCGCAGAGTCCGAACTAGGGCCGCTGCTTAATTACGAAGCGCAGCATGCCCCGGGTCTGGTCGACCTGCTGCGCACCTTCCTGGCCGTCGGCGGCAGCAAAAGTAAGCTGGCCCGGCGCTCGCACCGGAACCGAACCGCGCTATACCCCCGGCTGGCGAAGTTGGAGGCCATACTGGGCCATAGCCTCGATGACCCGGCCTCGCGGCTTTCCCTGAGTGTGGCCCTGCTAGCTCACGACCAAGCCCGCGACGCCCTGAACCAATAAAGCGAGCAACTAGAGGCTTCCGGGCCGGTGGCTCAGAACGGCTGGACGCGGCGCTGAAGCCCCGTATCGATACCGCGCTGAACGTCCCTCCGACCACGTATCACGATTTCGCGGTCTTGAGATATTCGACCAGGGCGGGATGTAGCCGGTACTGGCTGAATGTGTCGGGATCCGGTCGCCAGAACACTGGAACACCGTGCTTTTCGACAACCGCGCTGCATTTCCCAAGAAGTTCGTCGGCGAGCGGTTCGGTTGATTGTGCGTGCAGAGCCGATCTCAGATCAGCGGGCAATACACGCCAGATCGCCTCGGCTTCGAATACGGCATCCATGCAACGGATGCTAGAGCAACGGTCGTGATGTCGAAGACCCCCGAAGCCAGCACCACACTCCCTTACGTCAACACCATTGACGCTATCGCGCTGCGTCGCATTGGATGTCTCAGATCTCGATGACGTGTCAGGTCCCGACACCAAGGAGCACCGATGGATCCAGAGATCAGCCCCGTCCGCGACCCCGGCGCCAGCCGACCCAGCAGGATGCCCAAAGTCCTCGGCCCGGTCGACAGCGCCGTAATCGCGATGTCGAGCACCGCACCGGCCATGAGCATCGGCATCGGGCTCGGTGTAATCGGTACCGTGGTCGGACCCGCGATCCCGATCATCCTTCTGCTGGCGCTACTGCCGATCCTGGGCATAGCGTTGGCTTACTCCCGGCTCAACCAGGTCGAGCGCAATTGCGGCAACGGCTACGTGTGGGTCGGCCGTTCGCTCGGCCCGTGGCTGGGATTTCAAGCGGGCTGGGTCGCTGTTGCCGGTACCACAATCTTCCTGGCGTACGGGAGCCAGGTGTGCGGCGCGGTGATCCTGCAGTTCCTCAACGAACTCGGCTGGACGTCGGTGGGTGCTCTGGCCCTGGACCCCACCTCCACCCCCGTGACCACCGCTGTTGGGCTGGCGGTCCTGCTCTCAGTGACCCTGGCCGCGATCCGCGGAGCCGACATCGCCGCTGCTCTGCAGCGCTACCTGATCATCTTCGAATACTTAGTGCTCACAGGGTTCTGTATCTACGGCATCGCCGCTGGCACGCATCCGTTCGAGTGGGCATGGCTGTCCCCGGCAAGCATCGAATCGCCGAAGGTACTCGCGGCAGGCATGGTTGTGGCCGTCTACTTCTACTGGGGCTGGGACGCGGCGTTCTGCGTCACCGAGGAAACCCGGAACCCGCGCGACGCCAGCAGGGGCGGGTACTTGGCGCTGGGCCTGATAGCCGCGATGTTCACGCTCGCAGCCATCGCGTTTCAGCGAGTACTGACCCCCGCCGAAATCGTCGAGCAAGGACCACAAGGCCTCACCTTCTACGCCGGCAAACTGGCCGAACAGCCGATCGCCGGCCTAGCGCTACTTGCGCTGCTGTTCTCCACCGTCGCCTCGCTGCAAGCCGGAGTCCTGCCCACCGCCCGGGCGACCCTCGCGATGGGGCGCGACCAAACACTAGGCAAGGTATGGGCCCGCCTGCACCCCCGCTACGCAACACCGGCAGCCGGAACCCTTTTGATCATGGCGGCCGCCGCACTGATCGCCGCACTATCGGTCACCATAGGAACCCTCAGCACCATCGTGAATGCGGCCGTCACATCCGTGGGCCTGCTGGTGTCGCTGTACTACGGCCTCGGCGGTCTCGCCTGCGCCATCCGTTTCCGCGGCGACCTGAAAACCAGCCCCGCGGCGGCACTTCGGTCGGTCCTCGTCCCCGCGGTGTCGGCGCTGACGCTCCTGGGACTCGGCGGCTACCTCGCCCAGCAATACTGGGTGCAGGACGCCGACTTCGCCTTCGATCCAGCCAACGGCAAGTTCCTCGTCGCGGTGCCAGCCGGAATCATCGCTATCGGCCTGGTGATATCGGCGTGGTCGAAATGGGTTCGCCGCGCACCGTATTTCCGCGGAGCCGCCGGAACCGACAGTGACGCCATCGTGCTTGCCCCTAGCCCACTGGCAGACGGCACGTCGACCGCGGCAAGTCTTTGAGGTCAGGGCATGCAGACCGTATTTGAACGCCAGCCCCCGGCGCCGGGTCTGGTCGCTCGGGCCCTGGCAGGCTCGGCACTCGCTCCGTTCTGGCTCGATGACCTGCCCGAGACCGCAAGCTATCCGCCACTGTCGGTCGCGCCACGACGCCATTTCGATCTGGTGATCATCGGGGCCGGCTACACAGGGCTCTGGTCGGCGCTGAGGGCACTGCAACGCAACCCGGGAATCACCGTCGCGGTCATCGAGGCCCACACGGTGGGATGGGCCGCATCAGGGCGTAACGGCGGATTCGTTGAAGCCAGCCTCACCCACGGCAGTGCCAACGGCCGTCGCCGCTGGCCCACAGAGATGGAACGGCTCGAGCGGCTCGGGATGGAGAACCTCGATGGCATCGAGCACGCCGTCGAAACCCTGGGATTAGATTGCAATTTCGACCGGGCCGGGTCGATCACGGTCGCGGTAGAGCCCTACCAGGCCAACGAACTGACCCAGACCGTCAACGCTCCGGGCAACCGGTTCTTGGACCGGCAGACCATGCAGAGCGAAATTCACTCGCCGACCTATCTTGCCGGAACGTGGTCGACGGACACCACAGCGCTGGTGCACCCAGCCAAGCTCGCAGCCGAATTGGCCCGCGCGGCAACAGATGGCGGAACCGAGATCTTCGAAAACACCCGAGCCATGGCGATCAAGCGGCGCAACGGTGCTGGCCTGGAGATACGCACGGAACACGGATCGGTCACCGGTGACCGAGTCATCCTGGCCACCAATGTGTTTCCGTCACTGTTGCGCCGATACCGGCTGCATACCGTACCGGTCTACGACTACGTGCTAGTGACCGAACCGCTGACCAACAGCCAACTGCACCAGGTGGGCTGGCGGCATCGACAGGGCATCTCCGATATGGCCAACCAGTTCCACTACTACCGGCTGACCCCGGATAACCGGATCTTGTGGGGCGGCTACGACGCCGTCTATCACTTCGCCGGCGGACTCAAAGCGCGTTACGAGAATCGCACCGAAACCTACCGGCGTTTGGCTTCGCATTTTTTCACCACGTTCCCTCAACTCGAGGACGTTCACTTCTCGCATCGATGGGCGGGCGCGATCGACACCTCCACCCGGTTCTGCGCCTTCTTCGGCTCCGCACACCGCGGCAAGGTCGCCTACGCCGCCGGCTTCACCGGTCTGGGAGTAGCCGCCGCCCGATTTGCCGCCGACGTCATGCTCGATCGCCTCGAGGGGACCCGCACCGAGCGCACTGAACTGCAAATGGTCTCAACCATGCCATTACCGTTTCCACCCGAGCCACTGGCGGCGCTGGGGATCGGCGCCACCCGATGGTCGCTGGACCGTGCCGACCATCACCAAGGCAAACGAAATCTGCTCCTCAGGGCCCTCGACACGATGGGCCTGGGCTTTGACTCCTAAAGGCAGGCAACACCTTTGACACCGCCAGCGGATCTTCTGTTCATCAACGGTCCCGTGTACACCATGGACAGTCCGTTCACGCGGCACAATGCGGTAGCGGTGAGGTCTGGCCGTGTCACCGCACTCGGCGAGACCGCGCGCTCGGCGCGCGGGCGAACCACGGAAGTAATCAACTTAGCGGGCCGAGCAGTTCTGCCGGGATTCATTGACGCACACGTCCACCCCGTAGTGGCCGGAATCGAAAGCCAGCAGGCCGATCTCACCTCCGCCACCACGGTCAACGAATGCCTAGAGGCGATATCGATCTACGCCCGCACAAACCCGGACCGGGAGTGGATCACCGGGGGCGGATGGTCAATGGAACTATTCGACGGAGGAATGCCTTCGCGCCAACTACTCGATGCCGTCGTGCCGGACCGTCCTGTCTATCTGGTCAACCGGGATCACCATGGGGCCTGGACCAATACATGCGCGCTGCAACGGGCATCGCTCGACAGCACCACCATCGATCCTACCGACGGCCGCATCGAACGCGACCACACCGGCGCTCCCACCGGCGTATTTCAAGAAGGGGCCATGGGCCTTGTCGCGCAGCATATCCCGCCCCTGAGCGCGCGAGAGCGGCTATCTGGCCTGCTTGCCGCCCAGCGACTCCTGCACAGCTACGGGATCACCGGCTGGCAGGACGCCCTGCTCGGAAACTCCCCTCTCATGCCTGATGTCACCGGTGCCTACCTTGACGCGATCGCTACTGGACAGCTGACAGCCAAAGTGGTTGGCGCCCTGTGGTGGGACCGTACTCGCGACACCGAACAGATCGAGGAACTGTGCGAGCGGCGGGAAATTCATCGCCAGAGTGGATTTGACACCAGCACCGTCAAGATCATGCAGGACGGCATCGCTGAGAACTTTACCGCCGCAATGATCGAACCGTACTTTGACTGCTGCGGCCATCACACACAAAACCGCGGGCTCAGTTTCGTGAACCCGAACCTACTGTGCCGCTGTGTGACCGAACTGGACCAGCTGGGCTTTCAGGTGCACTTCCACGCCCTAGGCGACCGGGCGGTGCGTGAGGCTCTCGACGCCGTTGAAGCGGCCCGCCGAACCAACGGATGGACCGATAACCGTCATCACCTCGCGCACTTGCAAGTCGTTGCGCCAGTCGATATTCCCCGGTTCCAGCAGTGGGGTGCCGCGGCCACTATTCAGCCGCTGTGGGCCACCCACGAACCGCAGATGGACGACCTCACCATCCCGTTCCTGGGCACCGACCGGGCTGCCCAGCAATATCCCTTCGCCGCGCTGGCCCGCTCGGGAGCGGTCGTCGCCGCGGGCAGCGACTGGCCGGTGAGCAGCCCCAATCCGTGGGAAGCGATCCACGTCGCCGTCACCCGCCGAGCCGTCGGCACATCAGACAAACCATTCCTGCCTGAGCAACGGATCGGGCTGGGCACCGCCATCACCGCCTACACCGCTGGCTCGGCCTATCTGAACCATCGCGACGGCACCGGAGCAATCCGTATCGGCCACACTGCCGACCTCATCGTCCTCAATTGCGATCCCTTTCGCCTCCCTCAAGACGCGATCGGGCACACAGCCGTCGACATGACCTTCATCAACGGGAATTGCGTTCACGAAACATCCCGCTAACCCCTTGCGCGGCGCGTGCCAGGAAAGGAGTACCCGTGGCAGACACGCTCGAACTGACCTTTGTCACCGAGCAGATCGGGGCATCAAGCGAGTGGCATCTCGACCATCCCCATCACTTGGTAGTGGTGTACCGGGGTGGTTATGTGCAGACCAAAGAGCTTCTCATCCACGGTGGCCCGTCAACCCGCGCTCTTCCTAAGGCCGGGGATGTGCTGGTGATCCCCGCCGACCGTCGGGCAACAGCCATCGCACGGGGACGCGAGATCGCACTGTGCTTGGTGACGGTGCCGACCGCCGTTCTAGCCGATCGATCAGTCCCGCCGCGGATCGCATATCCAGATCCATTCATGCACCAGCTGATCGAGCGTGTCAGCCAGCTGGCAGACCGCGACGATGTAGCGGCCCGGCTGTTCACCGAATCGTTGATCGAATCGCTGCGGCTACATCTGGGCGACCACTACGCCTCGCTCCCCCACCGTTCCACGGGCCGGACCCTGGATTACCGAACCCAAGCTCTGCTTGTCGAATACCTCGAAGACAGCCTGGACTCCGAGATCACGCTGGCGCAGCTAGCCGCGATAGCCGAAATGCCCGTTCCCGACTTCAGCAAGGCCTTCGTATCCGCGTTCCACGCAACGCCCTACCAATTCCTGCTCGAACGCCGCATGCATAGAGCCAAGTCCCTGCTCGCCACCACCTCGACGCCCATCACCGAGATCGCCATCGCTGTTGGCTTCAACACACCAAGCCATTTCGCAACAACCTTCAAGCATCGAGTCGGCACGACTCCAAGCACCTACCGCAAGAGCCATTGAGACCGCACCCCCGCATGCAGACAAGCCACCCATCCCTATTGCTTTACGCAAGTACGACTCCGAATAGTGAAGGCGAGGTGCAACATAGCTTTTGTACATTGAGCTGGCGCGGCCACTAAACGTGGGGACGTGTTGTGGGACCGCAGCAGGCGGCCTGGCCTTAGCGGTTATGCAAATCAGTTCGACACCTCCAGGACTGCTTCGCGTGTACACATCGCCAAAGCCAGGCCGCCACCCAACTGGAGGGCGCTGCCAGGAACGCGGCAAAGCTACGCGACCAACTTGCCACCTGGATCCAACACGCCCGGACAGTCAGTATCCGCAGCAGATCTGCGACAGGCCGGGATCGTGCCGTTATCGACCGCCGGACGCGGCACGGCAATCCGTGAATGGGCACGCAAGAACGGCCACGACATATCCTCACGTGGACGCATCTCAGCCAACATCGTGGACGCATTCAACGCCGCCAACTAACCACGCAGGTATTCGGCAGGCTGTGTTGAGTCCGTCCCAATCGTTAAACGAGTTGCACCCGAACACGATTGCACCCACATGCTTGGGCAAGCCGGCAGAGTGGCTCACCCGCGATGAGGAGCGCCGTGAAGAGCATCAACGATTTCTCGCACTCCCCCAGCTGGTGGCAGAACCCCAACGCAGCCGCAAGAGTAGGTACCCGTCAGTTGACGGTCTGGGATGGAACCCGGGCGCTTACCCCTCGCGCATTCCAGTCCCGGGAAAGCCTCACCGCGGTCGGTGCTGAGTACGTGTTCGCCACCGAGCGGGTTGTGACACCCACTGACTGGTTCTTCCTTGAACCGCGCCACGTCATCGTCGTGCATCGTCGTGGCCGATTACGGACCATGGAGCTCGAATTCGAGAACGGACCGTCTGGACGTGCTGATCCACGCGTGGGCGATGTCTGGATCATCCCGGCTAACCACCGCTACTCCGCACTCGCTCAAGGAAGCACTGTCGAGTACTGCCAACTAACCCTTCCATCCAGATTTCTTGAAAAGGTCGATCTCAAACCCACTATCCGACAACGTGATCCGCTCGCCCATCAGATTGTCGAGCAAATTGGCGCCATAGCTGGGCGTGACGACATCTTCGCCCGGCTGTCCATCGAATGGCTGACTGAGATCTTGTTGCAGCATCTATCCAGCAGGCTCGCCAGCGGAGACGGCGGGACGCCCTTTTTGTACCGTGACCTCGACGAGATTGCCCGTGCCGCACTGATCGAGTACCTGGACGAGTGCCCTGACTCGATGATCGGACTGCCCCAGCTTGCCGCCTACGTCGACATGACCGTACGGGAGTTCACTAAGGCGTTCGCGGCCGCATTTCACGCCACACCGCACCAGCTTCTCCTGGACAGAAGAATCACGCGGGCTAAATGGCTCCTGATGGACTCCACGGATTCGATCACGCAGATCAGCGCCCAACTCGGATTCTTCAGCCCCGAGCTTTTCGAGACAGCCTTCGTGCGGCGTGTAGGCGTAACCCCGAGCGTCTACCGACAGATCCGGCTATCTCGGGCATGCGACTGAAATCCCCTCGGACATAGACATACTCGCCAGTGGCGATCGATTCCTCGTGGACGTGCTCAACCGCTGGTCAACGCGTCGCGGATCGCGGAATGGGTATGCGGCAACCAGATCGCCTGGATGGGCGCCTGCGGCGGGTCCATGATGTCGATGACGACAACCTGGCCCGCAAGGCAGGGGCCGGTGGGCGCGGTGACGAATGCGACGCCGTCGTTGTCGAGGACCGCGGTCACCGGCGGTGTGCCTTGGACGTGGTTGATGGTGAATGCGGGCTCGAAACCTGCCGAACGGCATGTGCCGAGGATGAAGTCAGTGTAGTTGGAGACTCCCGGCGGTGCCCAGACGATGATCCGCTCGTTCTGCAGATCCCTCAGAAAGACTGAGTCACGTTCTGCCAGATGGTGGTCCCGGGGGACGGCGACACGCAGGGAGTGATAACCGATCACCCGCGAGGCGAGATTCTTGGGTATTGCTATCCCTCGCCGCAGCGCAATATCGGCTGAACCATTAACCACCGCGGGCTCAAGGGCGCTCGGGAATACCTGCAGTGCGGTGATCGACACGTTGGGCAGTACCGAGCGAACGGGCACGAGGAGCTGGTGGACTTCCTCGGCGGTGATCGCGGGAGTATGTGCGACCACGAACGGCCGTGGCTCATCGGCTGCCGTGTTCTGGACCTGTCGCACTAAGGTCTGCGCAGCGGCGAGCAGTACGACAGATCCGTCCCGCAGGGCTTCCCCTGCTGGGGTCAACTCGATATGGCGCCCGCTGCGGTCGAACAGCTTGGCGCCGACTTGCTTCTCGAGGTTCGTCATCGACTGACTGATGGCCTGCTGCGTCAGACGAAGCTGCTGCGCGGCCCGCGTGAACCCGGAATGTTCCGCCACGGACAGGAATTGCTGGAGACGCCGGAAGTCGATGGGGTTATCCCAGATTTCGGTTGACTGATCAGCCATAAATAGGACTATATGCCCAAGTAGAAGTTGTGGATCTTGAACTATTTTTTGTTTCTCGGTTGTGGGAAGGGGATCTAGGGTGGAGTGGTCAGTGCTTTACTGACATTCCAGTCGAGAAAAGTGAAAGGGTATGCATGCCTGAGAAGGTCGATGAGGTAGACCAGCTTGTCAAGCAGCTCGCCGAGACGTTTGGGCGCCCGATCCGGTCGCCGATCCTGCATTGGCCGGACGAGTACGGTCTGGAGTACGAGTCGGTGTCCTTCCCGTCTGAGGATGGGGTTCCGCTGGATGCCTGGTTCATCCCGTGTAAGGGCTCCAAGAAGATCGCGATCGCCAACCACCCGATCTGGCACAACCGTTACGGTCTGCCCGCGCACCTGGAACCGTGGAAGCAGATCGGTGCTGCCGGAGGCAATGACTTCGAAGTCAACTTCATGGCCGACTACAAGAACCTGCATGATGCCGGGTACAACGTGCTCACGTACGACATGCGCAACTTCGGGCATAGCGGGACCGGCAACGGAGGTGTCGGCAGCAACGGCATCTTCGAGTCCCGCGACGTGATCGGCTCGATCCAGTACGTGCGTTCGCGCCCGGACACCAAGGACATGACGCTCGTGTTGTTCAGCCGCTGCTGCGGGATGAACGCCACTTTCATCGCCCACGACCGTCGCCCCGAGGTTTTCGAAGGCATCCCGGCTATCGTTTCCCCCCAACCGGTTTCGCTGCGCCCGTTCTACGAGCGCATCACCGAGATCCTCGGTATCACTGATCGCCTCGATGACATCGAGCGAGAGATCCAGCTGATCACCAGCTTCAAACTCGACGACATGTCACCGATTCCCTATGCCAAGAGCATGACCATCCCAACCTTCTTGGTGCAGGTCCGCAACGACGCGCTCACCCGGGAAAGCGACGTTCAGACAATCTTCGACAGCATGCCTGTAACCGATAAGAAGCTGTTCTGGATCGAAGACTCGACCAGACGCTGGGACGGCTACAACTACTTCCCCAACAACCCAGAACAACTCATCGACTGGTTCGACACTCACACCTCGTGAGCCAGGTGTGGGGACCGCCTGCCGCCTCACGGCCGGGTGGTCCCCACACCTTCCAAACTTTTACGCTCGACAGCGGACGCTATCCAGGTGGCGGAGAGGCAGTGCACAGCAATGCGTTTCGATATCAAGACCGCCAACCACAACACCACCTGGTCCGAGATCCTGGCGGTGTGGAAGGAAGCCGACGGCATCGAGAGGTTCCATACCGGTTGGCTGTTCGACCACTTCTACCCGATCACATCCCCCACGCAATCGGTGCCGAACCTCAGTGGGCCCTGTCTAGAGGGCTGGATGATGCTGGCCGCACTTGCGCGGGAGACCACCCGGCTGCGTCTGGGAACCCTGGTCACCGGCGTTCACTACCGCCATCCCGCAGTGCTCGCGAACATGGCCGCCACCGCCGATATCGTCTCGGGCGGGAGGCTCGAGCTGGGCCTAGGTGCAGGCTGGAATGAGGACGAATCAAACGCCTACGGGATCGAACTTGGCTCGCTGACAGAACGATTCGACCGTTTCGACGAGGCCTGCCACATCATCATTGACCTGCTCTCCCAGCAGACCACCAGCTTCCGCGGCCAGTACTACACCGTCACCGACGCCTACTGCGAACCCAAGGGGCCACAGCGTCCCCATCCACCGATTCTCATCGGCGGCAACGGAGAAAAGCGGACGCTGCCTCTCGTCGCGCGGTACGCGCAGCATTGGAACTTCCCCACCGGCACACCCCTCGAATTCGCTCGCAAACGCGATGTGCTGCATACATATTGCATGGAGCTGGGGCGCGACCCCTCGGAGATCCTGACCTCAGCCCACGTGTGGCTCACATCGGGTTCTCGTGACGACATTTCGCGCCTGACAGATGAAATCGCCGCATTCGGTGCCGCCGGCCTGGATGCCGCCGTCATCTACTTGCCACTCCCGCTGGACCCGTCGGTGCTCACCCCTCTGGCTGAGGCACTATCCGGCATCGCCTAACCCGTCACCAAGCACTACATACGAAAGGACTAATCATGGTAGAGATTCCGGATTCGATCCAGACAGTGCAGCCGTACCGCCCCACGGAGCGGCCCTTGGCCGGGAAAGTGGCCGTGGTAACCGGTGCCTCAGCGAATATGGGTGCCGCGCTCGCCCGGACGCTCGCCCACGATGGGGCCCGGGTTGTGGTGCACTATCGCAGCGACAACAAGAAGGACAAGGCGGCCGAGGTGGTCAGTCAGATCCAGGAGTCCGGGGGCGAGGCGGTGAGCTTCCAGGCCGACCTGGCGGTGCCTGCAAACTGCACCAAACTGATCGACTTCACTTTCGAGGCGTTCGGACAATGGGACATCCTCATCAATACCGCCGGGATGATCGTGCGCAAACCCCTGGCCGACATCACCGAAGACGAGTATGACGCCGTCTTCAACACCAACGCCAAGACGGTGTTCTTCATGATGCGCGAGGCTTCGCGCCGAATGGCCGATGACGGCCGCATCCTGAGCTTTATCACCGCCATGGTCGGCGCACTGGCCCCCACCTACAGTGCCTACGCCGGATCCAAGGCCCCCGTCGAACATTTCACCAAAGCGTTGGCCAAAGAAGTTGGCGGCCGTGGGATCACCGTCAACTGCATCGCACCCGGACCCTTGCAGACGAGCTTCTTCTACCCGGCGGAATCCGATGCGAACATCGACTGGCTGCAGTCGATGAGCATCAATGGGCAGATCGGGCGAGGCGACGACATCCTGCCCGTAGCAAGGCTATTGGTGCTCCCCGAAAGCCGCTGGACAACCGCGCAGACACTCTATGTGAACGGCGGGATTCTCTCGACCATCAACTAGACCACACACAGCCACCACCTTCGTCGCCACACCAGCCAGGAACGAGCCGAGCTTATTCATGCCCAATGCGACCACCAGGCGCCGTGCGCTGATCATCTTGTCGTCGGCGCGCCGACTGCCGCTGACCCAGCCTGTCTCTGTGCCATCAATCCCGATCGGGTTCTTTCACGTCGAGCTGGCACAGGTACTCGCGGAGTTTGAAAATGACTACACGTTCACCTTCGCCACCCCGGACGGTGAAGTGCCGCAGATCGATACCAACGGTTTCTCTCTCCCGTGGCACGCAACCGACAGAATGACTGATGTCTATGCGGATTCGGTGCAGCAGTTCACCGATCCTAATTTCAACATCGACGCCTACCGGCACAAATACGCCGGCCTGGTCGAACGGCGGGAGCGCGAACTGCAGCTCCTCGAGCGCCACCTCGGACAGCTGCCCATCACCGACCCACTGCCCTGCACCGACGCCGAAGTCCTCGCGTTCCGCCCCGAGCTGGTACGCCGAGTGCAAGCCCTGCAGCCCAAGCCATATGCCTCACTGCCGGAGCTGATTCGCAGACATCGCGACCCCTCGGACAGTTTCAGCTTCGCCGATTTCGACTTCATCCACGCACCCGGCGGGCACGCCCCGATGGTCGACTTTCACAAAAACCGCTGGCTTGGTGAAGTGCTGCACCTGGCGCGGGAGAACGGCGTCTACATCTCCCTGATCTGTCACGCTCCCATCGCCCTGACCTCAACGAATTGGCGTGTGGATCAGAACGGCACCCCGTACGGGGTCCAGGACAACGCCTTCCTGTCCGCCGAAGTCACCACCGTCGGCCGAGAAGGCGAAACCGGCATGCTCGACCAGGGATACGTTCACATCCCTCCTGGGCCTACCCGGCTGGAGTATTTCGTCGACGAAGGCCTGCGAGAAGCAGGATTCACCGTGAAAACAGCCGCTATTCCGACCTCACTGATCCTGCTGCCGAACCCGCAGATCGGTCTGGTAACCGGCAACGGACCACAAACAATCGACATCCAGGCCACCAACATCCGCGCCACCCTCACCACATAGACCACGCGCCCATTCCCACCCAAGAGGTTCAAACAGAAATCAAGGAGGCTGTTATGTCATCTCCCACAAAAGATTTGGAGCTGGTGGCCGATTCTTCAGTGCGCAACGCACTCACGGCTTGGCAGAACAAAGATAGCGGCGGCTGGTTAGCAGCGTTCGTAGAGGAACCCGCTCTCACCGACGACGGAGCACCGCGCGATTTCAGCGCGTTCAGCGCCGAAATCGGCAACGAATACTTCACCCGGATTGAGCGGGTCAGCGAGGACGGGCACACCGTCACCGGTCAATTCCACAGCGACACCTGGGGAGACTTCCAGACATTCTTCCGATTTGTCCCCGACGAGAGCGGAAAGTTCACACAGCTCGATATCGGCCAGGAGTAACCCCTTTGGGCCAGGGCACTCAAACCTGCAACCGTTGATTTGTTCCACGATGTAGCTAGAAGCACTACATCCGCAACGGCACCCGACGGCTACCACTCATCGTCCGCGGCGCGGCACACTGCCAATCCTCGTTAGACACTCGTGATAGGAGTCAGCATATGGACAACCGATACAAGCGGTCCTTCACGACACGACGGTTCTATCCCCATATGCCAGAGGTAGTTTGGAATCTCATTACATCAGAAAAGTTCGTTCTGACCGACTGGGTCCTGGAACTAGACGGGCCGATTACCCCACAGACCGGGTTTTCGCTGTCCATAAAGACAGCAGCTATACCCGGGACAGCCTTCGCCGGTCACTTCGATTGTCAATTCCTTAACGTCCGCCCCAACGAGCAGCTCGCATTCCGGCTCACATCAATCGCCGCCAATCCCCGTACATTTCACGGTATCTGGGCACTCTCTCAAGCAGGCGACGGAACCAACCTCTCATTCACCCTATCCGGATTTGCCTCCAAACCCCTGAGCCATGTGCCTGTCCATCGCATCCTCGAGAAGGCCCTTGAACGCCTGGTACCGCAACTTCCCCACCTGCATCTTTGAGATGGACTCTCGGGAGCACCTCTACACCGAGGCGGATCAACGAGATACCGCGCCTCGACGGCTCGTGAGCAGCTACATACGCGCTGATACCGAACCTTCCGCCCCACTACGGGCACAAGATCGAGTGGGCGTACAGCGCGCGGAGCCTAATCATCTTGGGTCTATCTGTAAGTACGTCTCGATTTCGGCCTCATGTTTCTCGGCAAGCTGACGGGTCTCCAGTAGCTGACGCCACAGCAACTCATCGAGCGCACCCGCGCCGGCGTGTCTCACCAAGGCTCCGATACGCCGACGGATTCGGACTATCGCACTGTGGTCGTCGGCCAGCAACCACGCGTATTCCGCGGCCTCGATTGCGCGGCGGCGCCGCTGCTGGTGTTTGGCCTGCCGCTCGGCGGCAGCGCGCATCCGCTGAACGGCCCGCCTCTGCACACGGGACCCCTTACCTGAACGTCTGGAGCGCGGAGCGAGCTCCGCCCATCGGCGCCGTTCGGCTGCTGCGATCTCCCTCTCCCGTTCGTACTGCGCTTCGACGCATAGCGTGCACCGGCAACCGCTCACATACCCCGCAACCCCGTGGGCTGACATTAACCGCGCCTCCGGATGCCGAGCGGTTCCGCCCCATAGTTGCCCACCGCCTCAGACTCCACAACACACCTCCCCCCTATCGCCGAGCCCGTACTCACTTCGCTTCGCGCAGAAGGAAATCGCTCATGTAGGCCATCGACGAGACGGTGCGCTTCATACAATTCCCTGCGCAACTCATCCATACGGCGACGCTGATCACGCAACAGTACCGGGCGGCGCGGCCGGTACCGGATCTGGTGTTCAATCTTCGCCATAGTCCGCGAAACCTCATTGATGTTCTCGTAGAGCGATACCAGCAATACCCGGGCCTGCGCAACCGCAGCTTCCTCATGCACCAGCCCATACTCTCACCCATAGGCTCCACCTTGAGCGTTACATCCCGCACGCTACGTGTGATCAATTCCATTGCATCGGTGAATAATTGGGACTACCAGTCTCATCTGAGCGGGTCGACTGGACGCTAGATACTCCACTCGGGCACCCAATACAACTCCACTGGAACATGATTGAGTGGAGTCGACCGAAAGGGATCTCGCGAGCCCGATCTGGTCACCGGCATTCCCGAGACGTGAAATCTGTCGAAACCACCCTTGATCGACAGGCTCACGAATCACCGGAATTCTCTGCGCCCAAACGAAATTGCCGACGATCTGCGGCATAGAGAGTTCGTTTTCACAAGAGAAACTTGTGGAAAATCAACTATTGCTTGTTACGCACGTATCCCGCGGAACCGAGTTGCCCGCAGGCGGCCAGGCCGATTGACACCCGACGTTTACACGACCGCCACCGCCGATGCCCCGTGACCTGCTAGCGTTGCGGACAATGTAGGCAACGCTCGTCAGATCCCAAATGAGCAGACGAGAACTTGCGTTGACGCTGTTAGGCATCACGGTACAAAGAATCGGGAAGCTCAATGGACCACGCACCGTTCCTTGGGTCCTACTACACGGGCTGGGACCACGCGCCGTGGGAAGACGAACCCAAGTTCTCATCCGACGAGTTGGCGGTGCTGCTGGACCGGTCGATTCCGGCGGCGGTGGCCGCCCACCGCGTTGGCTGCGTTGAGCGCGATGTCCGTCGGCTACGCCTACAGCATGAAAAGCGTTCCAGCCCAACTCCATAAGCAATACGACGCTGACGATGCGTCCGTGCTGGCTGGGCGCGCTACAGAGATCTTCAATCGCACTCACTTCATCCCAAGGTACCTGCCGCTCAGCTCGGCCGAACCCGCACCTGAACTTTCAAATTAACTAGGTGACTTTCAAATTCGTTGTGGCCCAATGTGGTACGCGCTACGTGCAAGATGGAAACGTTGCCCGCGATGTTCGCCATTTCCCCGAAAAAGTGGCTCAGGCCATAAATACTCTGCGGCGTGACGCATGCCAACGAAGAGGTCGCCCGGCTCCTTACCCCACCTGCCCGCCGGCCGGTAGCCGAAATGAAGCTGCAGATCAGCGAGATGACGGTGGGCGACCGCATAGGAGCCACATTCCAGAACCCCATGTTCGGGGTGTACTGCACATGGGGGAATATCCGCCGCGCCTGTCATGGCGAGTTGGTATTGAGTGTGTTCTCAATCGAAACCAATGGCCGCCCTGCCAGTGATGTGTTGCGTTTTGACGTCTCTGAGCGCTCAACACCCGCTCAGGGGCCGCCAGATCCTGCCCGCGAACTAGAGCACGGGACCGTTGTTCGCGCGACATTCGAGGACTACGCGGGCTGGTTTGACGTGATCGGACCCGCTGTAGTCGCTACCTCCGCGCCCATGGTCGGGGTCGGGCGATGGGTCTTGGCCTACAAAGGCCAACTTGGCGTGTGCCTGCGCAATCTCGATATCCTCGCCGCCCCAGGCGAACTCGGCCTCCCCTGCCCCACGCCAACACTGTCATGGGACGACGGCGACTCAACCATCTAGCTGATCGCCTCGTCCTGAAACGCAAAAGGAGTTAGACCGCAATGAATTTCACCACTATTGACTTTGAGACCGCCAACCCCAACTATGCCTCGGTCTGCGCTATTGGCTGGACTACCGTACGCGATGGGCGGATCGAACAACAGGGTTCGTGGCTGTGTCGCCCGCCGGCCGGGCACAGGCAATTCAACTCTCGTAACGTCCAAATCCACGGAATCTCCGCAGCCACGGTTGCCGCGGAACCAACGTTCGAGGACCGGATTCCGGATCTGCTCGCTTTATTGAGCAATGGGCTGCCGGTCATCGCCCACAACGCGAAGTTCGACATGAATGTCCTGCGACAAGCGTTGGCCGCGTGCAGCCGCAGTCATGATGTCGCCACCCACTACTGCACCATGGAGTGGTCCAGGATACTGCTGCCGGAGCTGCCGAAACACCGACTGCCCAACGTATGTGAACACTACGACATCAAACTCGGCAACCATCACGAAGCTGGCTCCGATGCACTCGCCGCTGCCAAGATTGCCTTATGTCTTGCCAAAACAGCTGGGGCCGCCACTATCGCCGAACTCGACGCCACCGCCACGCGTAGGCGGTACCGGCACTACGGATAAGTTGGCGAGTCCCGGTCAACCAACTATGACTCAGTGTCTGCGTGCATATCTACTTGTGGCGCGAGACGATTTCGTGGTGTCCACTGTCTACCACCAACGGAATGTCAGGCGGGGCTCTTTGTTCGTGACCCGCCCGCCCAGGTAGAGGGGCCGTTCAATTAGTTGTTGGCTAGCGATTGTCCAAGACCCGGAACAGGTAGGGAGACTGGCCAGCCTGCGGTTCGGTGAGGTTGACGACACTCGTGATCAACTGCCGCCCAATACGATCGAACCAAGACCCAAATGTCTCGTCACGCCTGTATGGGCTGTAGATGCTCAGCCCGAGAGTGGGCTCGCTTTCGTGCTCCAGGCGGTCGGTGTGCTCGACTCCATCGTTAGGCAACGGGAGCAGCTTGTGGAGCCGTTCGGCCACCCGCTTAGCGGCCTCTCTGGTCAGATAGCCGTCGCTGTCGATGACTGTGGGCCACACCTCGGGCATGCATTCAGCGTGCAATGCCAGCGGCTCCACGAATTCGATTGTGACGTAACCGTCCTCGTCATTGACTCCCAGCCGGAATCGTCCGTCGCCCACAGGAGTGAATTCTGCGCTGGACACGCCCCCGCCGACGAGGTCAGCCATGCGATACCCCCGAACTGCGCTCATACCGCCACAATATGCCGTTTCATACTGATTGCCTGGCAGCGAAACTCGCACAATATAGCGATTTTCAGGTGCGCTGAACGTGAACACGGAACAGCCCTGATTCCAGCTGTGGCCGCACACTGCATGCCGAACGGTGATGGCCGCGACACGGACTCTAGACCTTCTGCGGTTTGGGTGCTTTCCAGGTGCCGTCGAGAGCGGCTTGCTCGGGCCAGTAGAGCCGTTCGACGAGACTGAACGGGCCTTGTGGTGCAGGTAGCCAGTTGGATTCCTTGTCCGGACCCGGTGATGTGTGCTGGATGTAGAGGGTGTATCCGCCGTCGGGGTCGGCTTTGAGGGTGGGCAGCATCGGTGAGTTGATCAGGTATCGGTTGATCGGGTTGGCCACCAGAAGGATTTCAGGCAGCCGGTACATGGTCAGCGACCAGAACGCCTTGACCGGTGGCAGTTGTCCGGGGGCGAACCTGTAGGTGTAGTTGTTGGCCCCATCCAGCGGCACCCCGGTGGAGTCGGTGGCAAAGTACGGGTAGATCGCCTCCTGCTTGGTGTTGCCGTAGATCCCGAGCACCGCCCCGGCCATCCGGTAGAGGTAGTTGTCGCCGAGTTCCTCGGGGCTGCCAAACAGATCGGCAGTGGTCACCTGCCCGGTGTTGATCTTGTCTTTCTGCAAGGTGTCGAATTCAGCCCAGGCGTCGGCCATTCCGTCCTCGATGGCGGTCCGCGTCTCCGGTGTCAGCGTGTCGGAGTTGAATGTGCCGTCGGCTCCAATGCCGATAGTGGCGAAGCGGGCTCGCAGCTCCTTCTCCGCTGGCTTCGTCGGGGCATAGCGCAGCGTGAAGTTCAGGATGTTGAAGAACTCCGGTGAGGTCTTCTCCTGCTCGGGTGTTAGAGGTTTGATGAAGTCGATCGCGGGCGGTGTGGCCGGCGGCGGCTGATTCAGGAACGCCGACAAGGGTTGCACCCGGTAGTCGGCCTGGATCTTCTTCACGTTGTCGATGTCGTCGGGACCGAACAGCTGGGTGCGGTAGGCGACGAACGCGAAATCGGTGTCGGACTGGACGACTTCGGTAATACCGGCAGGTTTCTCACCATGCCACCCCGGCCCGGCCAGCAGGAATGTGCCGCCGCCGTTGCCGGTGGCGCGGCTGCCCACATAGGCGAAGTTGTAGGTGTAGGCGTCGATGAACTGGACCGAGAAGTAGCGGCCTGCCTCGATCGGCGGGATGGTCAGCACCAACGGCTCTGCCCGCAAATCGGCGCCCACGAAAGAATAGGGCGTGTCCGAGTTGGGGGTCTGGATGGCGGTGTCAGCGGGGGTGGCGACCCGAGCGATGCTATGGACCTGGTTCCAGGCGCCCTTGTAGTTCGGATCCTGCCGATCTACGAAATAGGAGTACTGGATGCGGTAGTTGTCCACCATCGGGAAGCCATAGATGTAGGCCTTTTTCGCGATCTCCCGGACCTGCTCCACGCTCACCTTCCCACGCTTATCGGATCCGTCATGGCCGCTGCATGCGGTCATCGCCGCCGAGAGCGCCACCACGGCAACCACACTCGACCACCGCCACCACGAACCAGAAACCTTCAAATTCGGACCCCTTCACCTAAACCGCTCGGCTGACCGGGTGCGCCGAAACACCACCGGCCCGTGTCCATGTCACCGTCGGCGGTGAATCGAACCCCGACCATCCTTGCCGCACGCCACCCGCGCCGTCTTGACATATCTGGACATCTTCTTGACTCTCATGGACATGCTGTTGGTCCGAGGGTCGTCACTGACAGGGTTCTCACCGCTGGTGAGCACCCTGGGCGGTGACCCCGCCGCCGTGCTGAAACTGGCCAACCTAGACCCCAGCGACATCGGGCAGCGCGACCGATACATCCCGCTACGCAACGCGATCGCAGCCGTAGAGGACGCGGCCGTAGTCCTCAACGTGACTGACTTCGGTCGCCAGCTCGCACGGCGCCAAAGCATCGACATCCTCGGCCCGGTCGGGTTCGCGGCCCGCACCGCCGCCACCGTCGCCGACGCCTTCACCGTCCTGGACACCTACATGAGCGCCTACAGTCCCGGCATCACCACCCGCATCAGCACTCACCCCAATCCGAGGTTGGGTCGGTACGAGTTCGACTTCCTGCTCACCCCGCGCCCCCCGCAAGCTCAGGCCATCGAACTGGCGCTTGGTGTCACGCTGCTCGCGCTGCACCTGTTTCTGGGCACCACCTATCGGCCCGTAGCCGTACACCTACCCCACCCAGCGCTGGGCCCTAAAGCCGACTACCGCAACTACTTCGGCTGCCCACCACAATTCAACGAACTGATCGCCGGATTCACCATGCACGCAACCGATCTGCAACGGCCACTCGCCCACGACCCCCTCGCCCACCAACTCGCCCTGAGCTACCTGTCCACGACCACAGGCCAACACAGCCACCGACTGACAGGCACCCTGGCCAGCGTCATCCGCCAACTACTGCCCACCGGAACCCTCACTGCCTCCCTGGCCGCACAACAATTCGGCCTGCACCCCAAAACCCTGCGCCGCCGGCTAACCGCCGAAGGCACCACCTTCGCCGACGTGCTCGATCAAACCCGCCGCGACATCGCCCACCGTCTACTACTCGACACCGATCTGCCTCTGAGCCAGATATGCCGCCAACTCGGCTACGCCGAACACAGCGTGCTCACCCGATCCTGCCGACGCTGGTTCAACACCACCCCCACCGCCTACCGCCACACCCGCACCGTCCCTTAACCACCTGCGGCAACATCAACGACAACAGGCGTCGTTCAACGGCGCGCTGACACGCAGTGCCAGCGCATTCCACCCGGGACCATCGCAAGTTGACAGAACCAAACGATCTTGCGGACCGCCTTTACGACTGCCTCGCAGAAGGGAGCTGTGAGTAGCTCAGCATCAAGCGCATCCACGCCACTGGCAACGCTTGTCAGGTATGCAGAAACTGGGCCGCACAGGAGTTCCACCAAGGCTGATCGACCGTTCATGAATGGCCTCGCCGCGGTCTTCCCGTCATTATCCCCGCCCGCCCAGTCCCCCTGTGGCATCTATTTCTGCCCCATCTCCGATTTGTTCATCTCGGCGCCGCCGTGTTCGTAATCGTGCCGGTGCGAACCCACAACTTTCCCTGTTGACCTGTGTAAATGGTCAACCTCGCGGACAGTTTCCGTGTACACCTGCGGCGAAGCGCCCACGCCTCGTAACAGGGGGGTGCCTCTGCGGAGACCTCACAGCCGCCCCAATCTGAATATCTGCATATTCAAGGAAACAGCAGGTAGGTATATATATTTAGCTAAGCTAATGATAAGTCCTTTGCGTATGGGTCCTTATCGATATATCGCGACATAACATTATGGTTTTACATACATAGAGCGGCGGGCGCGCACAGGCACCCCCCTGTTACGAGGCGGCGACGAAAACCTGCAGGAAGGCAGACGAATCGTCATTATTGTTGACCATTTACGCAGGTCAACAGGGAAAACTGTGGATGCGGGCCGGGTGTATTGCGCCAACGCCGCCATACACCCCAGATGCAAGCCAGGGAGCGGCAAGCTGGCCACGGATCGTGTCCTTGAAACCCTCACACCCCACGCGGCGACCAAATTCCGGAGACTTCTGGGCCTATCTAGCTAAGCCACAAGGCAGTCTGGAAGTCGTAGGCTGGCGCTGGTATTCATTATCCCGCTGCCACGACCGTGGGAACCTGTACCGACCCGGCGGCCCCAAGCGCTACCGCACGCGAGATGGCACGAGGACCCGGCCGTCCGGCATCGATGGTGTTGGCGGGAATCGCAACACCTGGACAGCGCACGTTGGGCGGCAATCCGCGGGTTGCCTGCCAACACAGGCCAATACTCGGATCCGAATCTGGGCAGTCACCGCAAGCAGCGGGCAAAAGGGCTGTCGATATCGAGATGCCGTATGCCTGTCGGTAGTGTTGCGGTGCAATATCTTTGATGACATTGCGCGCGGTGGCCGACTCGATGCGATTCGTGATCCGATTAGCACACTCGCCGCAGCGTTTATCCCGACCACGGCCATCGATGACGTTCCGCTGAAGGGCGGCAAGGCGAAGGACAGCCGATGGACCAACCGTGAAGTAATCGCGAATCAACTTCTTATTGGCGTGTATTGCCCAAGTAAATGTGGATGTCGCGCGACCGTACGGGATGTAGCGGTGAAGGCTTGGAGTGGTCCGGCCCCGACAGGGGGGTGCGGGGGCCGGACCCGCGGGTTGATCAGATCCGCGCGTTGCTCACTGTAGCGAAACAGCTTGGGAAATACTAGTTCACGCTACCAGTTTGATAGCTGATCGATCGGAGCATCAGGCGAAGCCCTAGTCAGGAACATCAGCAATAGCGGGATCGCGGGCGGGACCATCGAGTTGCGCACTCGAACGACGGCGATAGTCTCCTTTGACGATCTATCCGGCGTTAAACCCCTTGTGCCAGTTGTGTAGTGCTCACGCATGGGTATGTTCGGTGGTCGGCAGGGCGTTGTGGCGCGGCCGCCTCGGCGGCGGCCAGGATGTCGGCAGCTTGTCCAGACGCTACTGGGCGATCAATCCCCGCAAAACGTTGGCAACCTCTGCCCCCAGAACCCCTACCTGCACGGGCCGCAACGGCATACCCAGTCCCATCACTAAACCGATGGTGTTCCCATCACCAAACCAGTGGTCGTGTGTGCGAGCGATGAACCATCAACTTGGTCCGCGGTCGGAAGAATCGCAGAGAAACACCGGCAGAGCGCGACACGCGGTCGGCCAGTGATGAGCGGCTTGCCAGGGCACTGACGGCAATGCGCGTATCGGAACGACAATAGGGATGGGATGCAGTCTGGTCACCCACGAACTGCGGTCGTAAATTAGTAGCCAGTTCCAATATTGCGAACGCAGTGTCAGCGTTATTACCTGCAATGTTGCCTACATTGCGCACTAGACCACCATGAGTTACGGTTGCGGCGAGCTTGACGCTTATACAGACATGGGGGGCGCGGCGTTGAATGCTGTGAAAAGAACGTGCAAGGCTTGTGTGGGTAACCAGCTGAGGCGTGTTGCTGTGCTGGGTGATCGCCTGATCGCGGCTGCAGCGGTGATGTCACTGATGAGTGCCCCTGGGGTAGCGCATGCCGATCCGCAGGCGATGCCGGACCAGTACCAGCAGTTCGTCACCGATGACGGCTGGACGGTCGGGCTGACGATGACTGATGAAGTCATCGACCACATCGACAACATCGCCGGTGCCAGCAACTCTTGGCAAGCGCGCGTTTCCTACCGGGCCGAGGCCACCATCACCGGCCAGGGCAGCGCCGTCATTCAGGACGCGCAACTGGAGACCGGGTACTTCGTGGGTTGCCGCACCGACTCCTCGTCGGGGGTCGAGCTCGGCGGCGACCTCGGTCTGACCTTGTCCCAGCAGGTCAACGGCCAGGTGTATGGCGGCGGCTACGGACAAGGTAGCCAGAGCGGCGGTGGCGGCGGCGGTTTCGGTGGCGCTTCGGCAGGCGGATCCTTAGGTGCCCAAGAACATATCGGCGGCTACATGCGTGTCCTGCTCAAGCCGGGTGGTTTGGCTCAGCTGCCGATGGACCGAATCAACTTCAGGAACATGAAAGCGGTCTCGCGGGTGCGCACCCAGAACGTCGAAGCCGATGGCTGTGGCGGTCAGGTGAAGATCCAATCATTCGCCACGTTCCGGATCCGCACCGAGAACGGCAACGACACCCAAACCATCTACGGCGAACCCAAGGACCTGTAGATGAATATGTGCGTGAGGACGAGCCGGAGCTCCCGGGCGGGCTGGCACATAGCAGTAATCGCAATTGCGGCCGTGCTGACGGTTCTTGCGGCGATCGTGCTCGACACTGCGCGAGCCTCCGCCGATCCAGGAGTCCCGCCACCGAAGCCGATCCCGTACCCGGTGGCCCAGCCCGAGGACATGCCTCGCGTGCAGAACATTGGTGGAGCACAAGCGAAAACAAACACCCCACTGGGTCTTGGGCCAGGTGTGGGCCCGCCACTGGCGGCAGCTCGGGAACGCTCCAATGCCACCATCTCCCCGTCCGCCACGGATGGCACGTTGCTGCCGACCGCGATCGGGAACAAGACGGTCACACTGCATCTTCCGCATGAGCGCGAGCTGTCAGCCGCTGCGTGGGGTGAGGGCGGAAACGCGACATTCACCTCCCGTGACACCGATTACCGCATCACCCCGTTCGCCGGCGGTGGTGCGGATGTGAACATCATGCGGCGCACCATTTTCGCCCCGGAGGATTTCACGTTCGGGCTGCGAGTTCCCGAAGGCACCCACGTGCGCCAGGGCGTTAACACTGTCTTAGTCGAAAGTGATGCTTCCCCAGGGCATCCCGCCACCACGATTGCCACCGTGAGTGTCCCGGTCGCCCGAGACGCTAAGGGCAACCCGGTGCAGATTACGCCGGCGATCCACGGCGACTACGTGTATCAGCAATCCAACCTGCGGTTGGAAATGGGCCCAGCCGATATTTTCGCGTTCCCGATCACTATCACTCTGTCCTACCGCGCCTCGTCGGTCCCGGCCACCGGTACGCTCGCCAGCGACTGGGACGGTCTACCGGAGGGCGGCGGTGCCCCCGAAGCGGTCAAGGCCGCGCAAATCATCGCCCCACCAACCGATTACCTTGCGGATTCTGGCGGGTCGCATCGACCGGCGAACGTGGATGCCACGCTCTATGCGCAGCGACATGCCGCCACGTGCTTGTCGGGGCCCAATGAGTACCGCTCCGAAGACGGTCGTACCGCAAGCTTTTTGGGTTCGTGTCAACGTCAAGCCATGTGCCTGGATGTCAGTCCTGCCCAGCATTCGGCGGATACATGTAAGAACCAGGCGTTCGCCAACATGTCCGCCCAATGCACCGCCACCTTCGGGCAAACCGGCGACCAATACGACGCCTGCCTGAACGTGGCCAACGGCCATGCTGCCTGGTCGAAAGAAAACCTCTTGACGGACCCACTCTGCCAACCCGTTGCCCCCGGCACCGATCAATCACGGCTGCCCTCAAACAACAACCGCTACTGCCACACCTGACCTTAAAGAGAAAAGGCATCTGCTGATGACACTGATGAAGTCGCGCAAAACGTCTGTACCCGTGGGTATCCGGCGCAGCCTCGCGGCCGTTGCGGTCACTGCTGTGGCGATGGCGGGCTGGCACATCACCGACCAACCGACAGGCATCGGAGCCATCAACCTGATACCGGGTGCCACCGCGGACCCCACAGGTCCGCCTGGGCCCACCGGTGGCATGACGGACGGCGGAGGCTCTCAATTCCAGCCCCCGGGGATGCCCAGCTCCATGCCCGACTACCAGGGCGGCAACCAGCCACCGCTGAACCAGGACAACGGGATTAGCATCTATAACTCCGGTGCCCCGCAAGCCGGTCAACAAGCAGGGCAGCAAGGTAGCCAGCCCCAACAAGGCGGGCAACAACCCCAACACGGCACCCAGCCCCCCGACTACCAAACCGCCACCCCGTACACCCAAGGGCCCGGCCAAGCCAACCCGGACTACCAAGCCCCGCAACAAAACACGCCACAACAAGGTTCGCAGCAGCAACCCCAACAACAGCGGCAAGCCGATCAGCAGCAACAGCAGTCTGATCAGCAACAGAACCAGCAGGACCGGGACAGCCAGGATTCCGAGCAGCGGCGCCAGCAGTGCGATGAAGTTGGACAGCACTACCAAATCGCGGAGACGGTGTGGACCCCCGGTGCCAGCGGTGGCTCTCGTGTTAGCGGGCAACTGGTACCGGGTCGGGAAGGACCCGGCGAGGACGGCTGCAACTGCTCGAATCCACGCAACAACCAGAAGCAGTCCAACGACGAGGAATCCCAGAAATGCAAGGGACAGCCCGTCAATGTGCCAGCTAGCCAGGCGGAATCGGCGATCGCATCGGGCCCCAACGGCACCGATACCGCGCTGCGTTCGCAGATGGCCGAGCAGAAGAAGTGGCTGGAAAGCCGCCGAAACGAGATTAATGACAGCTTCTTGCGGCGCAATATCGGTAACCGCGGTGAGCTGTCCAACATCAATGACCGCCTGGGCGAAATCGACGCAATCAAAGCTGCACTAGACAGTCGGCCGAATACATACTTGGCGGATTTCAACGGCCCAGGCACACCGACCACCGGCCGCGGGATGTGGGACACCAGTGAGCGGATCTTGGCGGCGATCTCGGTGGGCAATCCGGCGGTGGCCGATCACGTCTCGGTGACGGTGCCCGGAATCACCAGCTGGACGTCCTCGTCGCTGTCGAGCATGGTTCCCGAGGCATACAACCTCGCCGTGGAGGGCGGTAAGCAACTTCAGTTGTCCGGACACGGCGGCGAGTCGGTAGCGGCGATCGCGTGGATCGGCTACGACGCGCCAGGCATCGACCTGGGGGCCGCCACCCCAGGTAAGGCCGCAAAGGGGGCCCAGAACCTGAAGTTGTTCCTATCCCTGATGCAGGCGACCAACCCGAACCAGACCGTGGCCCTTTTCGGGCATTCGTACGGTTCGCTGCTGAGCTCGTACGCTCTCAAGAACGGCGCGTCGGAGTACGTCGACTACGCCGTGCTCTATGGCTCGCCGGGTCTGGCCGCAGGCACACCGGGCGGGCTGGGGATGAGTCCCGATCGGGTATTCGCGATGCTGGCCGAGAATGATCTGATCGGCGGTATCAACCCGCTGTGGCCCAGCCCCTACAAGGGGAATTTCAAGCAGCTGCTCGCTGACCAGGGAGGCTGCAGCCCGCTGGATAACCAGTTCCGAGAACGCGCCTACGGGCATTCGGAGTATCCGCGCACGGGCACGAACAACGTGTTGCGCATGTCGGGATACAACTTGGCTACCGTGCTTATCAACCAGCCGGGGCTGGCGATACCGGGAAAAACTGGCACGGTCACTAAGGAAATGAAGTGAGGTTCCAGGTGCGAAAGTATCGCGATAACGTCCACGCAGGAGGATCTGTGTATGCCACGTCCAGACGTTCACGGTCACGCTGGGGTGCCGGGGCTGCGGCACTGCTGGCTGCGGTCCTGGTCATGAGCGGTTGCGGTAGCGGCGGCTCGGATAAGGGTTCGATGAGTGCTGAGCGCCTCCAGGAAGAGATCGCGAAGCTGGCTCCGAAAGGCTCCTCGGAAGCCGGTTACGCCACTGCTGAAGCCGCCATCGCCGAGATGGCCGACCAGATCGCTGCTCTGGTGCCTGGCCTGACCTGGAAATGGCACGACGACGGACTGCACTGGGCTAGCTGCCTCCAAAGCATGGATTCGGAGACAATCTGGGCGGGCGACTCTGTGCTGGCGGTAACCCGTAACACACGCTCTGCACTGTTCAGTGGCCCGATCCCCGAGGATGTGTGGCCGGCCGCTGTCAAGATCGTCGAGGACAAGGCGCACGGTTTCGGAATCACTCAGTGGGCCGGGAACACCGACGTGGCGCAAAACCACGACATCGTCATCCACGACAACGACTACAACCCGGACCCCAACAACCAATGGACGAACAGCTTCGAAATTGGTACCCGCGTCGTAGCGCGGCTGGGAGGATCGGTGGGCTGTCGGCTATGGCAGAAGACGCTGGACCGCTACCAGTCCGAACATGGCAATCCTCCCGCCAGCAGCACCCGGTAAGGCCCAGAAAATGACTGACGGTATGAACAACGGCACCGACGACACGCAGCGAAGCGAACAGCTCGACGACGACCCCGTCACGGGCCCAGTCCAGTCTGCCAGCCACCATCGGGAGATGAGCCGCCCACCGATTCGCCGCTGGACTTTAGCTGCGGGTGCAGCCCTAGTGGCTGTGGCAGCCCTCGCTGTCGCAGACATGATCTGGTGGCGCCGTGCCGGGCATGGCCTTTGGTGGTTCCTGGTCGCCGCGCTAGCAGTGGCAGCGGCTTGGCTGCTCGCCACACGCACCTCGCACACCGGCCGCCGCGCCCTGGCCGCCGGTGTAGTTGCGATAGTGGCTGCCGTCGCTGTCGGTGCCGACTACCTAGCCATCAGCCAAGGATGGCTACCTCGCCAGTTCACCGACAAAGAAATAGCGGCGGCCTGGCAACAGGCGTGGAACGACCTCGACAAAGTTCCCCTGGCACCACCTGACTTCACAATCCTGCCCCGCCAGTACCCCGACCCCACACAAAAGGTCTCCACAGCAGACACCGCCGCGCCTGTAGGTGCCTGCGCGCAACTCGGCGGATCTTCAGCACGCTCAACCCTGACGGTCCTGCCCTGCGACTCTGACCGCAGCAACGTCAAAATCATCCAGCAAGTCAGCCACCCCAGTGAATGCGTCGGCGATGCCGACCAAAGCTACTACCACAACGGACCGGACGGGCAATGGACCGCATGCCTTGACTACGCATGGCAAACCGGCCGCTGCCTAGCCATCACCCCCGGGAAAATCATCAACACCACCTGCGACGACCCCGCCATACCCAACAAAGAGAAACCGGTACGAGTCTTCCGTAACGTCAACCACACCCACGACTGCAGTCAAGGCGGATTCGCCCACCCCGTACGCCTCTACACCATCTGCACCGAAACCCAGCCCTAGCGCACACCCAACGCAGCGTGTGTAGAGCCGAGTTCGCTGGCGGCGACCTCTTGGTCCTATCCCGCTAAAGCCCACCGCGCCTGCTGGCAAGGCAGCCTGAAAGTCGTCGGCTGGCGCCGGTATTCACTATCCTGCGGTCATGGCCGAGGGCATCTTTACCGACCCCGCGACAGTGGGGACCCCGAGGCGGATAGATGCCTGCTGTCAGCGATAGTTCGAGGCTTTGGCTCGATGTGCCTTTTGCGGAGAAGGATGACGCGAAAAGACTAGGGGCACGGTGGGATCAGAAGGCCCGCAGCTGGTACGCACCAACTGGCTCCGATAAGGATCTGGCCCGATGGATGCCGCTACCGGAGTTGCTTCCCGGCGAGAACCGAGAGTTCGGTTCCGGGCTGTTTGTCGATCTGGTGCCGTCCTCGTGCTGGTTCACGAATGTGCGCTCTTGTGTCTCACCGCGTGATTGGGAGCGGCTTCGTTTGATGATCTATCGGAGGGCGGGATACCGATGCGAAGCATGCGGGGGCGAACGCGATTCGGCCGCAGGGGTTTACCTTGAAGCCCACGAGCGATGGATCTTCCTGGCCGGAAACGTCCAAGTCCTCAAGAGGCTGATCTGCTTGTGCACGTTGTGCCATGAAGTGACCCATTTTGGGCTCACGAGGCTGCGCGGGCGCGGCGCCGAGGCGCTCGAGCACCTCATAGCGGTCAACGGCTGGAACAGCCACACAGCGCGCGGTCATATCGACGATGCGTTCCAGCTCTGGCAGACGCGGTCAGCTTCCGATTGGACACTGGACATCACGATGCTTACCGCGGTTGGAATCTCGGCAGCCAAACCGCCAACGGCAGAGGAACGTCGGCGTGCCGCAGCCGAAATATTGAGCAGCAATGATGATCTGCATCTTGCCGCCGAACCCCCGCCAGTTCCCGAAGTGCTGCCGCCCGCGGGATGGTACGAAGACCCCACCGGAGAGCACCGATGGCGTTGGTGGGACGGCAACACCTGGACAGCACACGTCGGTTGATGATCGGCTTTGAGTTCCCTGGCGGCACATGCCAATTACCCTGGAGCCGAATCCCAAGCAGTCGGCGCACAGCTCACCGAACCCACGTCGCAAGGACCCCGGAACCGGGCTCGACCGTACGACACCCAGAGAGAGCAACCCCGACGCGCCGTAGCCATCAACCGGGGCCAGACGAGTCGGGGGGCATAAGCCGCAAGAGTATGGTGTATCGGACTGTGCAGCGACCCATTCTGTGCTGCGATATATCCATGGCTGCTGTGCCGCAGGATGTCGTGCCGCAGGATGTCGTGCCGCAGCGCGACGCACTGCGTAATGCGGTCGCCGACACGATCGCGCCGCCTACTGACACCAATCTGATCGTTGGCACCTGGAATCTGCGGGCCTTTGGTGGCCTGAGCTCGACTTGGCAGGCCGGGACAAGCGATTCACCCAAACGTGACTGGCGGGCTGTCACTTTCATCGCCGAAGTGATCCGGCGATGCGATGTCGTGGCGCTGCAAGAGATTCGCCGCGACCCGACCGCTTTGCGCTTCCTGCTGAAGACCCTTGGGCCGCAATGGCGGGTCATTGTCTCCGATGTCACCGAGGGTGATGCCGGCAATGGTGAGCGGTTGGCCTTTGTCTACAACACCGAACGGGTTCAACCATCTGGGCTCGTGGGTGAACTGGTGCTACCCGAGATCAGCGATCATCCGGTGCGCCAGTTCGCGCGCTCCCCCTACGCTGCCAGCTTCCAGCGCGGGGGCATCGAGTTCATCTTGACCACCGTTCACGTGCTCTGGGGCGATGCGCCCGAAGATCGGCTACCTGAATTGACAGCCTTCGCGCAGTGGATGCTGGCCTGGGCCAAACGCAAGTCCGACTGGAACACCAACCTGCTGGTACTCGGTGACTTCAATCTCGACCGCATGGGCGATCCGCTGTTCGACGCGTTCTTGTCGACCGGCCTGTGGCCACCGGCAGAGCTAAATGATGTGCGCCGCACCATCTTTGACAACGACCACACCCGCCACTTCTACGACCAGATCGCCTGGTTCTCCACCCCCGCGGGCACGCAGCTCCTGCAATCGCTGACCTACACCAAACGGGCCGGATCGTTCGACTTCGTGCCGCACTGCTACCCCAACCTCACCAAAAACGAACTCTCGTGGCGCATCTCCGACCACTACCCGTTGTGGGCCGAATTCACGATTGGGTAAGCACGAGCGGACCGTACTGCGGCTTTGGAAACCGCAGACCCAGTCCTTGTCAAAGTGTTGTTCACCTGACCATCTTCCGCGCCGGTAGGCGCACCCAGGCAATCGACCAGTCGTCTGTAACGGGACGTGTCGAAAACCTCGATGTCGCTGATCACGGCGGGTTGGGTTCTGGCTGCCGGAACGCGTGTCGGGCAATTCCGGAACGTGGCTCTGGCACCTATGCGGCTACCGCCGGTGGGGGCTATAGGCGCTCCATCCATTCATGTGGGGTTCGAGGTCGTTGTAACTGGCGGATGTGATGCGAAGGAGCTGCAGAGGCCCGTTGATCGAGTCGGTGCGGTCGGCGTGCTGACGTATCCACGCGGCCCATTTTCTGGCTTCGTCCGCGGCCGAGGCGTCGAGCTGCTCGGCGCGTACCTCGATTTCGCGGGCGTACGTCCGCATGGCCGCGGCCGCCTGACGACGGTCAAGTTGGTCACGGAGCAACTCGGTGTTGCGCTCATAGGTGAGCTTCGTGAAAGCCTCCTGTTTCACTTCTTCCCAGCGGGTTTCGCGAATCTCCGCGCGCCGCGACTCTTCCTGGCGGGACCAGGCTGCTTCAGCCTCGCCGATCTCCAACTTGCGGATCAGCACCGGCAACTGCTCTTCGAGCGAGGCACCGGCGGCGTCCTGTAGGGACAGAACGGTTTCTTTGTCCCAGGCTTTCTCGATCGTGACTGCCAAATTTCCCGACGGTTGGAAATGCTTGTTCACGATCGTGCGCTCATTACGCAGGTAGTAGTCGGTCTCGATGGTGTAGGCCTGCACCTGGCGACCGCTTTGAGTCAGCTCGCGGATGGTGACCACGAGTTCGCGCGAGGGAAGCCGGAGCCAAAGATCGTGGATGTGCTCGCCTCGACTCCTAGCCCTGTTGCCCGGATTCGACGGTATCTTCCAGCCAACCTCGGTCACTGCCGATATCAAGGCTTGCAGGAAGCGCGCAGCACGACCCATCTCAGCCTTGGACACCAACGCCTTCTTGTTCTGGAACTCCACAACAGAAGAGTGCGGGTCTCGGAGCTGGCGGGGAACGCCAAACGAGCGCACCGCGGTCACTGTCTCGAAATCTGGCTCTAGATAAACCGTCACTCCAAGGACCGGATCCATGCGTGTAGGCTCCTGGGCCAAGCGTTGTCCCTCTGGCAGACAGCCTGACTGAGCAAGAACGTTCTGGATCGCCCGAACGTCATTGGCATCGGCTCCGGGACCGAGGTCGAGTCGTCCGCCTGCCGCGACAACATCGTGCAGCAATTTCATCGCCCGGTCACGCAGTTGCTGTCTCTCACGTTCGCGCTCGGCCCGGGCTTGTTCCTCTCGTCTAGCGCGTTCTCGTTCTGTTTCAATGTGTTTGGCTTCTTGTTGCAGGCGTCGGGTGCCGTCCGGGGTGATCTGGACGGCCCACGTCGTGCCGCTGCCTGAGACCTGAAGGAAGCCGCGGTTATGGAGCGCACGCGCCGAAACGCGATGCGAGCCGCCTTCGTACACACCGTCTTTGCACCCGTCAGCGACCCACCGCAGCAGATCAAACTGGGCCACGCTCAGATGATTCGTACCTCGTCCCACCGCGACTCCCGTCGTCGAGCCCTACCGGACCATTCTCACCATCCCAGGAGCGATTCGGTCAAGGTTCAGGAATGCCAGCCGCGGGGCCCCAGCTGTGTCGAACTCGCCCAGATCTCAGCGTGGCATCGGCAAGCAATTCAACTGGAACGATACGTCGGGGTACACGGAGCACCGTCGCCTTCAGCGCCTGAGGACTCCCCAGACTGTGTTGGCCTGACGATTGTCATGCCGGGGTTCTCTCGGCGGCGAACCGCGCATCGACCACGGCTGTCACTTCGATATCGTCGGGGATCAATTCCAGCTGCTCTGCGTCGACTGCGCCAGATCGGGGCCGCATAGACCCCGTGGAAGCCTCGCCCGCGGGATACAGACCGGCAATGAGCATTCCGGCATCAGCAATCGAGTCCGGGCTCACCGTGCCTAACCCCAGAGCGTCGGAGTATTGCTGGGCGCGTGTTACCGCATCTTGGACGGCACGCGTGCGGACTTCGTGGAGCAACTCGTCTTTGCGTTTCACTGTCAGCGCCCATTCCACCCGTGTCACCCGCAACCCCTCAATTGATACGGTGCGGTCGCGGGTGGTACTGGGCTGGTGATCATGACTGCCTGGCTGACCCTGAAACTGGCACCCACAATTACTGGATCCAATGTGCTGGCCGCCGTCGCGGCGATCGGCGCGGTGTTGGTGGTGGCGATCGGTTCGAACCTGGGCTGGCGGAAAGGCATTGGCGGGCTTTGGGTTCCAAGATGATTAATGACGCCTTGTTGTCGGCGCATTTTCCTCCGACATCACGCTGCCGCGATCGCCAATCTGGCCTAATTCAGCTCCTTGTTTATGTCGGTGTTGCGAAGCTCCTGGATGATGGTGGAGGCGCTGGCGAACAGTTCGTTGATCGAGTGTCGGCATGTGGCTAGATCGCGAACCGCACCCAAGTTGATGCGTGGAACGTTGAGTGCATTTACAACATGCAGGGCCACCACAGCGCCCGCCCACTGGGTTGTGGGTGGTGTCGGGACCTTCATTGCCGCTGACAACGCATGAACTTTTTTGCCGGCCGGGTCGTCAACGAGTTTGACCCCTACGCCGTGGGCTTCCTGCTGGCCAATGGCGATGGCGGCGGAAAGTTGCTGAATAGTGTTGTCCAACAGGGTATGTTCGGCAATCGGTGTCTCAAATAACTGGATATGCTGGATGTAGACGAGGTGGTCGCCGTCGATGTCGGCACTGGGTCCGAAGAACACGGCGGTCACTGCCCGGGGCGACAGGCCTGCGGACGGTTCGATGTTCGCAGCTTTGCCCGCAACATCGAACACGCGTGCATCGTTGGTGAACCCCATCTGTTCCCGACCCCAGCCCGGCGAATCGAAAAGCGACTTCATTTCGGTGTCTCCTGTGGCCGTAACGCTTGGTTTGGGTGAGGGTTGGCCTGGTCGTCGGAGACGGTTGTGGGTAAGAGTTTTTCGACTTCGGACTGCAGTATCTGTTCGACTCTGCGTGCGTTGTTCTTACGGGTGGCGAGTTTTGTGAAATCGATGCTCAATCGTCCGTTGTAGCTGCTGACGAAGTAGATATGTCCGTCGACCACCGCCACGCCCCGCGCGGCCAAGAATGCGACGACTGCATGGAGTTCAACACCGCAACGAAAATCGTTGATATGCAGCCCATCTGGGGTTTCAAACCTGGGAATACGACCCCAGTTGGTGATCTGGATGGCGGTGAAGGTCGGTACCAAACCTCCTAGCGCCACGAGAAGGAAATACCGCCCTATCATGGAAAGCACTCGCCGAATGTCACCCTCGGGGACGAACGCGGTTTGATGGATGCGGCTGGTTTTTAGCCCATCGCTAATATCGGCGACCACTTGGCGTGCAAGATCGAGCGCATCGCTGCTTTGGTTTGCACTAAGGATCATCTCGGCAATGCCCAGCACGTTGGTGCCTTCTGCCGCAGCGACCGGGGGTGTGATCCGGGAGCGCAAGTTCACATACGAGGAAATCGCAACGGGCAGTACAGCCTTGCCTGAAAGTTCTCGCTCGGCGAGCACTAATGCGGCACTGACGAGCCCGTGTAGCGTTACCCCGTTCGCGCGGCCTATCTCAAGAAGCTTGTCGGTCTGTTCGACCGACAGGTGAACACGCCCCCGTTCTGCACGGCGCGGCCGGAACGCGGTCCAGATCCAACCGCGCCCACGATAGGCGGGACGCAGATCCATCATGCGCCTGGATGCCGGTTCGGTATAGCCACGCGCACGCAGCAGAGATTCCGAACTGGCAGGTATAGGATGCGGCGTCCGTGTAACACGCTGCTCCACAAGGCCTTTCGTTACATGCATACGCTCCGTGTAGAGCATCCACAAGTCTTGATGATACTTCAGGGCGGCGTCAGCATCAGCGATCGCGTGATGCAAGAGGAACGTCACGCGGAACTTCTCACTCGACCGATACACCCGCAGCGCACAAACACGCCCAACTGGTAACGCTGACTTGCGGGCCGTCAGGTAGTTCCCGACGTCGGCATCACTGACGTCAAAGAACGTAGCCTCCGGCTGCTTGCCGTGTTCGAACCGTACTTCGAAACCCTTGCGCAACAAATGAATCCGGCCACCCAGCAGCGGGTACATCTCAACCAAGGCGGCGAAGGCATCCGAGAGCACGGCCCCGTCCACCACACCCGTGCCATAGCAATTCTGCGCCACGGTGGCACCGGCAAGGACGAACACGGACTCCGAACGCGCCAAAACGCGCGGCGGCAGCGGCTCGGACATAAAGCTCCTTAGATAACAGACCCAGTATCGGATATACTAAGTATATGATACTCTAAGTATACAGTACTGATGGGTACTGGATAGTGATAGATGGCCTCGCATTTGGCGTGGGTGCAGTCGACGTCGTCGGGGCCGTGTGAGGGTGGTCAGATGACGCACATCCCCCGTCTGAATCTCATGGGTGCCGAAGTGGCCCTCACCGTTGTGAAGACTGCCCCAGCGTTCGCGCACCCGACCCACACATCTACGTCGGGTAGGCGCCACGCAATCAGGATCCATCCAGGTCGTCGAACAGTGGCCGAGCACCTCGAGTAGACCCAATGGTCAAACGATCCGGGTTGCCGCCATACCAATCATCGTCGGAAGAGCCCGATCACTTTGGGGCAGCTGGAATTCGGCCTACGGAGCGGTGGCCAGGCCGACGACCATCCAGGATCTGTACGACAGCGATACCATCCAAGGTCTATGTCCGGGTGAGCCGCGATCGGCACCCGATTGACGTGAGGAATCGCCCCACTACGTCCACTGGTTCATCTATTCTCAGCTGGGTCTGCTGACGGCGACACGGCAGGTGCTCAGCACCAACGGAGTCGGCGAGCAGGCCGCGTACACGGGACCGGTGAATGAAGACACGTGGGGCTGAGCGGGCTGAGGAACGTGCGGCGTTGAAAGCGGCTTATGAGGGTGGTTCGAGTATCCGTGCGCTGGCTGTTGCCCATGGTCACTCGTACGGGTACGTCCACGATGCTCTGGTCGAGACGGGTACGCAGCTGCGTGGGCGCGGCGGGCCGAAAAACCTCAACCCGGTGCCCATCCCGCCCGAGAAGGCCGGTCGCAGGGGTTCGCCGGTGGTGTCTGCCTTGAGGAGCGACGCCACAGGTATCTAGACGCGTGTTCTAGTTGGCGGGCAAGGTGTTACGTGTCGGTGGCGGGGTTTGTAAGGTGCCTTGTTGTGGCGGTTCATGGTGTTGCCGGGTATGCGGCCGGGTGCCGGTGTGAGGAGTGCGCTGAGGCGCAGCAGGCACGAGAGAAGGCGATCGCCGATGCTGAGCGGGCACGCTGGGCATCGGTACGGCCGCGCGCCGAGATAGGCGCCACGCAGCGCCAGAGGCTTGAGCGCGCCGAGAACGCCGCGTTGGCCCGTGTCGGGCACCAGTGGCGCAAACAGGCCAAGGCTGCGGGCCGACGTGACCGGGAGCGCCAGCGCCAGCAGCAGGCGGCTGCCAGTGAGCGCCGCCAGGCTAAAGCTGAGGCCGAATATGCGCGCCAGCGCCGCGAAGCCATCGCCACGTCGGACTACGCATGGCTGCTTGCTGATCAGCGCCTCGCCACCAAACATGTACGCAACCGGATTGCCGTTGTGCAGCGCCAAGCCCAACCCGGGACTCTCGATGAGCTGCTATTGCATCAAGCCCAACAGATCCATCAACTCATCGAGCAACACCACGCCGAACTCGTCAGGCACTCCCAGACCCCGGACCAGTAGCCGCGAGCCAGGTTCGCCACCTGGGGTTGACATCGGGTTCGACATATTTCCAGGTGACGGCAGGTTACTCACAGGTTCAGTGCCGACACCGCACCCTCCGGCTTGATCCAGCAAACGCCGTTCTCTAGACAAATCCAGATATGATCTGCCATGATCCGGGGAGCAGCTACACGCGCGGGCTGCGTGGGGCACGGAGCGGGGAGGTCTTCCGGACGTGGTTATGAGTGAACGGTGGCCTACGTCGCCGGGTTTGCGCAGAGTATCGGCAGTTGTGGCGATTACGGCTCTTGCTATTGGCGGGGCGAAGGTGGCTAGCGACCACACAATGCCCGGCACAGGGTTCTCAACCGTCCAGACCGCCGCTGCGGACCCAACAGGTCCGGGCGGACCCACCGGCGGGCCAGGCATGGACGGGGGCCAGCAGTTCCAGCCGCCTCAAATGCCTGCGCAGCAGCCTGATTACCAGGGCGGGAATCAACCGCCGTTGAATCAGGACAATGGTGTGTCCATCTATAACAGCGGCGCCCCGCAAGCACCCCAGCAAGGCGGTCAGCAAGGCGCGCAACAACAGCCAGGCAATCAGCAACCGCAGCACGGGACGCAGATACCGGATTACCAGACTGCCACGCCTTACACCCAAGGCCCCGGTAAGGCGAACCCGGATTACCAGGCGCCGCAACAGAACTCACCACAACAGCCGCAACAACAACCCACCCAACAACCTCTGCAAGGCCAGGTACAACAAGTCAGCAAGCAAACGAGCTGGGTCATTGACTGCATCGTGCTCGGTCCGTCCGGGCAGAAGAACTGTGTTATCTACGATGCAGACGGTGAAGTCATCTTCAGCCACACGTACATGTTCCCGTGAGGAGTCTGGGCAATGGAGATTGAAGAAGAGTTCGAGCGTGACATGCAGGCAATCGAGAACAACGAAGTCAGCGCCGAGGAAGGCCGACTGCTCCTTGAAAAGTACTGCTGGTCTATCCAGTGGAAACCGGTAACCACGCAGCTATCTGATGGCACTTGGGAGCGGCGATACCCGCGACAGGACTGGGCCATCACCGCCGACACGTTCGATGAGCTACGAGAGAAGTCTGTGGCCGAATACAGGCGATACATGACGCCCGACCGCACGGTAGCGGTCGGGCGCGACTTCCGCGATAACCCTGAGCCTGGCGTGGTCGTGCACCAAACGACAGGGCCAGATGCCGGACCGACCCCGCAAGAATTTCTAGCAAAATTGGAGGGGAAAACCAATGACGATGACGCACCGTAAGGCCCTGGTAGCACTGTCGCTCTTCCCGCTCATCGCATGCGGAAGCGGCCACGAAGAGTCAACGGCCAAGACGGTTACCGTCACCGCGTCATCGAGCACCGTCCGCATTGACGACTCACTAGTAGTGACGCGCGAGCAACTCGTCCTTAAGCCGTACGCGGATGCCGAAAAACTGCTGCACTCCGGTACCTGGCAACCCGAAATACTGTTATCCGGAACATATCCACGGAGCTACACGGGGGACATGCCCGACCCGCCACCGCCAGACTGGCCGGTGCTCGGCGTGTGTTTCTCCAGCAGCCAGCCCATGAAAATCCTGATCGCCACAACCCCGCCTAGCGTGCTCACTGATGACATTCGCAAGCTCGCCCAAGATGGTGGATTCACCAGACTTACTGGAAACAAACAGGATTCGCACCTTTGCGACCCCGTCAGGTCTAGCATCGACCTCGCCCACCAGCCCGTTCGGTAGCCCATAAGATGAATACGACGACGAATACCGATTGCCTACACGGTAGTTTCGCGCATCCGGTGCGCAAGTTCACGATCTGCACCGAAACACAGAAGTAGAAGTGAGTGGCAGATTCCTGGAACGGGCCGCCGGGTACCGCGAGTGCGCCCGGTCGTCGTCGGTGGCCAACAGTGCTGGGCATCGCAGCTTTGAGTGTCGTGGCAGCACTGGCGTTGTGCGCCATGGCGAGCTTCGGACTTCTGGTCTATGCGAAGGTGCGGCATGAATTCCGTTCGGAGCTCGCCGCCAAAACGGTCAATACGAACTTCTCCAAGATCGACAGCCGGTTTCCTGCCGACACCCCAACTGTCAATCCGGACTACCCTGCCGGGACGTGTGTTCACCTGCATACGACGGCGACTCACATGCAGTTGTCTAAGGCTGAATGCGGGGCACCGGACAACAATTACTTTGTGATACAACAGGTTCGGAAGCACACCGACTGTGTCAGCGACACCGAGCAAAGATACTGGGACACCAACACCGCCGATGGCGGAGAGTGGACGGCCTGCCTCGACTACTACTGGGCTCGCGGCAATTGCCTGAGCATCGGCAAATACGAAGCAACCCGCGGCAGGTGCGACGACCGCTCGCACCCGAACCGCGAGAAGCCACTGAGCGTCATCTTGAACACCACCACCAATGCAGGCTGCCCCACCGGCGGTTTCCCGCACGCGGTGCGCAAGTTCACAATCTGCACCGAGACCCAGAAGTAAGTAGCGGACTCGTGGCTGAAGGACCCGCGTTGAGGCCGGTAATTGTGGGCTTCCGGACGGATACGCGAACAAACTGGCACACGAACGGCGCCAAACACTTCTCCCCGAAAACACCCGCAATCAAGTTGAGTGGGCGTACATTCCGCTGACCACAATCGAATCACGGGTAGGCGGGGGCAATGAAGCTCGCGGTCAATCATGCAATCATCGGGGCACTCTTGGCGGGCGTAATCATCTCTGCATCAGTACCTTTCAGCGCCAATGCGGCCACACCGACACAGGCCGATCCGCCATATGGCAGCTGCAAGGAAGCACACGCCGACGGGGCTTACAACATCAAGAAGGGCGACCCCGGATACCGCCCGAAATTGGACCGGGACAACGACGGCGTCGCCTGCGAGGGCTAAGTCGCGAGTTCGTTGGGCCGCGGATAGCAGCAGGCGGTCAGCTAGAGAGGCGGGGGCATGAATGTACTGGCCGGCTGGTATCCGGATCCGTAGCGCCAAGCTGCACTGCATTGGCGGAGTGGTGTTGAGCGGACAGGGCGGATCCACCTTCAGCTCCTGGGTTTCGCAGCCCCATTGGATCCGCTGCCTGATATCGCTCTACATGAGACGGCTGCGGTGGCTGGGGGCGGTTGGCGGACTTGTTGACCGGCGCCGATCGTTGTCCTAAGAAACGGCTGGACTCCTTACGGACGTGGGGGTCTGCGCGAATTGGAGTACACCGGTTCGGATTAGGGCAACAGCTTTTGACTGCGCCGATGCAAGTAGGTGGAGCGCGCCAACGGCCATTCCAGCACGCAGGTCGTGTGCGAAGGCGATGGGAATACGTCACCATCGACGAACCGCTCCGCTGTCTCTGTCACCTATTCAATGACCGGCGCACGAACGAAGCTGCTGTCGTGGGCGGTTCAGATGGGGTCGCTGCTGGAGTAGCTATCGGTCTGTTGGCGCGCACCGTAGCGCTCTGCATATGCCTCATGCTTGCGTGCGTTTTTCTCGCGGTTGACGTTGTCGGCGAGCTTGGGATCCAGGCCGTGTGTGGCAAGCCGGTGGCGGCGCCAGATCTTGTTCAGTGCGTGGGTCATCAGGATGGCCCACACGTAAATAGGCAGCGTGATCGCGGTATGAAGCAGCAGCCCACCGGGCAGGAGCCAGAACGGAGCCAGAAGGAAGTGGGGCGGAATCACGTATCGGATCATGTGGCGACGGATCGCTCCCGGGCCAGACAGGTCATTGGCCACCCAGTCACGCATGCTGCCGGGCAGGCGCTTCCCATATGAGTAAGCGATGTACTGCCATGCGGTGGGCCGGTCGGCGGCCATAGACAAACTCCTGGGCGTCTAGTCGTGCACATGCCCGGTGCGTCTACTCGGGCGCAACGGCCCAGTACGGGCGTTGGGTGGTTCTCGCCGGGGCGGGCATCAGACAGGCCCTGATGAGTGCAAGAAAGTGCCCCGGCGAGAACCAAGGGGAACTATAGACGGGGCCTTGCCCTGCATCGTTGCCGGGTTGCTAATGTTTGCATGTTGATCGTTGTGGTGAGGTGGTGTTGTGGTGGATGCGCGTCAGCCGCTGTATCGGATGAAGGCGGATTTTTTTAAGACGCTGGGTCATCCGGTGCGGATACGGGTGTTGGAGTTGCTTAGTGAGCGGGACCAAGCCGTGTCGGAGATGCTCCCGGAGGTGGGGATCGAGCCGGCGAATCTGTCACAGCAGCTGTCGGTCCTGCGGCGGGCGGGTTTGGTGACGGCGCGGCGTGAGGGTTTGTCGGTGCTGTACACGTTGACCTCCCCGCAGGTGGCCGAACTGCTGGCCGCCGCGCGCAAAATCTTGACCGGGGTCGTAGCCGATCAGGCCGAATGGCTCGATGGCGCCGATCCGGTCACAGTGGGGCCCGCGCGGGCGACGCGGGCCCGGCGCTAGCCGGAGGTATCGGACGTTATCTCCGGCTAGCGCCCTCTAGTTGCTTGTTTTCTTAATTAGCATGCTTTGTTGATAGTCAGGTTCTGAAGAGCTGGTGAGGAGTGGTTGTGGTGAGTTCGGTGGATGCAGTGGGTGCGGCGCAATCGGTGCAGGGGTTGGAGCCTGCGCCGACCACCCATGCGGGGGTGGTGTTGTGGGTGGCGGAGATGGCCGAGCTGTTGGGCCCGCAGAAGGTGGTGTGGTGTGACGGGTCGCGCGCCGGGTGGGATCGCCTGACCAGACAGCTGGTGGCTAAGGGGACGTTTGTGCCGCTGCGGGGTAAGCCGAATTCGTTTTGGACTGTGTCGGATCCGGCGGATGTGGCGCGGGTGGAGGATCGCACGTTCATCTGCTCGGAGAATGCCGCCGATGCGGGTCCGACCAACAACTGGATGGACCCGGTGGATATGACCACGATCATGACCGAGGAATACCGGGGTGCGATGGCTGGGCGCACCATGTATGTGATCGCGTTCTGTATGGGCCCGCTGGGCTCTGATGACCCGAAATTTGGTGTGCAGGTGACCGATTCGGAATATGTGGCGGCCTCGATGCAGATCATGACCCGCTCTGGCGCCCCGGTGTGGGATCGGCTTGGGCTGCGCGGCCGGTTCGTCAAGTGCGTGCACTCGGTGGGCGCCCCGCTTGCGCCGGGGCAAGCTGATGTGCCGTGGCCGTGTGATGAGACCAAGTACATTTCGCATTTCCCGGCCACCCGCACCATCTGGAGCTACGGATCGGGCTACGGCGGTAACGCACTGTTGGGCAAGAAATGTTTCGCCCTGCGCATCGCGTCGGTGATGGCCCGCGACGAGGGCTGGTTGGCCGAGCACATGCTGATCCTCAAACTCACCTCCCCGCAAGGTGTCGTGAAGTATGTGGCGGCGGCGTTCCCCTCCTCGTGCGGCAAAACAAACATGGCGATGCTGGCCCCTTCGCTGTCTGGCTGGACCGCCGAGACGATCGGCGATGACATCGCCTGGATGCGGTTCGGGGCCGATGGGCGCCTGTACGCGGTCAACCCCGAGGCCGGGTTCTTCGGGGTTGCACCGGGCACCGGGCGGGGCACCAACCCGCACGCGATGGACACCATCGAGTTGGGCAACTCGATCTTCACCAACACCGCGCTGACCAATGACGGGGATGTGTGGTGGGAAGGTGCGACCGACACCCCGCCCGAACACTTAACCGACTGGCGCGGACAGCATTGGACGCCGGCATCCAACCATCCTGCTGCGCACCCGAATTCGCGGTACTGCACCCCGATCGCGCAGTGTCCGACCGTCGCCCCCGAATGGGATGACCCCACTGGGGTGCCGATCTCGGCGATCTTCTTCGGGGGCCGGCGTGCCAGCACCGTCCCGCTGATCACCGAATCCCGCAGCTGGCGCCACGGGGTGTTCCTGGCCTCCACGCTGTCCTCGGAAACCACCGCGGCTGCCGCCGGTGAAGTCGGCGTGCTACGCCGCGACCCGATGGCGATGCGCCCCTTCCTGGGCTATCACGTCGGCGATTACTTTCAGCACTGGCTCAATATCGGCACCCGCAGCGACCCGGATCTGCTACCGAAGATCTTCTATGTCAACTGGTTCCGCCGCGGCGCCGATGGCAAGTTCCTGTGGCCCGGTTTCGGGGAAAACGCCCGCGTCCTCAAGTGGGCGCTGGAGCGCCTCGAGGCCGCAGCCGACGCGGTCGCGACCCCGATCGGCTACCTGCCCACCGCTGACGCGCTGGACCGCACCGGCCTGGATATCAGCGATCAGGATCTCGAGGAGGCGTTGGCGGTCAACATCGACGAATGGGTCGCAGAGACCGAATCCATCGACTACTGGTATGCCAGCATCGGCGGCAACCGCCTACCGGACGAACTGCGCACCGAACTGGGCGCACTGCGGGCACGACTGGCCGAAGCCCGGCAAGGATGCACCGGCTCGCTGACCCAATCACGGTGACCATCAGCGCACATGAGGTCCCCGCGCCGCGACGGGGTCGCATCGATCACTGGACCCGGTGATGGGTGCAGTCGGTATCGCCGCGGTGGCGCGGCTGCTGCCGCACCGCGATGACTACGCCGGTCTGGGTCGGTCGTGGCGCTGCGACATCCTGGCCGGGATCACCGTCGGTGTGGTGGCGTTACCTTTGGCGTTGGCGTTCGGGATCAGCTCGGGCGCCGGGGCCGCCGCCGGTCTAATCACCGCGGTGATCGCCGGTGTGGTAGCGGCGATGTTCGGCGGCTCGCACGTGCAGGTATCCGGGCCCACCGGGGCAATGGCGGTCGTGCTGGCCCCGATCGTCGCCCAATACGGCAGCAGCAGTTTGGCTTTGGTCACCGTGCTGGCCGGGATCATTGTGGCGGCCGCCGGCATCACCGGTTTGGGCCGGGCGGTCACCTTCATCCCGTGGCCGGTGATCGAGGGCTTCACTTTGGGGATCGCCGCGATCATCTTCTTGCAGCAAGTCCCCGCCGCCATCGGCCAACCGGCACCCCGCGGCCATCCCCCGTTGGCCGCCGCGATCGACGTTCTCACACACGCCCGCTGGAGCGTCGCCGCACCGGCCTTGCTGGTGGTGGGATTGGTGGCGGCACTGATGGTCGGGCTGCCGCGGCTACACGGCGGGATCCCCGAATCCCTGGTAGCTGTGGTCGCTGCCACCGCGCTAGTGGGGGTAGTAGGTTTATCTGTTGCCCGTATCGGCGAGCTGCCCTCGCAGCTGCCCGCACCACTGCTCCCGCACGCTAATCTGGCTGCCCTGCAAGCACTTCTGGGTGCAGCGGTGGCGATTTCCGCCTTGGCTGCGATCGAATCGCTGTTGTCGGCGCGGGTGGCGGCCACCATGGCTCCCACCGGCCCCTATGACCCGAACCGTGAGCTGCTCGGGCAAGGCCTGGCGTCGGTGGCTTCGGGGGTGTTCGGTGGGATGCCGGCCACCGGCGCGATCGCCCGCACCGCGGTTAACGTGCGCTCGGGGGCACGCACCCGCGTTGCGGCGATTACCCATTCGATGCTGCTGTTGGCGGTGGTGTACTTGGCCAGCGGCCCGGTGGGTGCGATACCACTGGCCGCGCTGTCAGCGGTCCTGATGGTCACCTCCTTCCGGATGATCTCGGCGCGCACCGCGATCACGATCCTGCGCTCGACCCGCTCCGATGCCGCCACGTTCGCGCTGACCGCCGTTGTCACCATTTGTTTCGACCTGATCGAGGCGGTCGAAATCGGCGTCGTCGTGGCCGCGTTCTTCGCGCTACGTGTGGTGGCCCGACGTAGCAGCGTCACCCGCGAAGAACTACCCGGCTCACCGATGCCCGGGGACGAGAAGATCGCACTACTGCGCCTGGATGGCTCCATGTTTTTCGGTGCGGCCGAACGTATCTCGAATACCATCACCGACGCCGACCACCCCAATATCAGTGTGGTGATCATCCGCATGTCCCAGCTGGGCATGCTCGATGCCACCGGCGCACACACGCTGGCACAGATCGCTGAAGATCTCGAAGCCCGCGGCATCACCGTCATCATCAAAGGCGTACGCCCCGAGCACCTCACACTGTTGACCAACGTCGGTGTCATCGAATCCCTACGTCACGAAAAGCACCTCATCGGCACCCTCGATGCCGCCATCGCTCACGCCCGCACCCACGCCGGCGGTATCTACCCCACAAACACCTGACAGGAAGCCTGTATGCACTCTTGGACGTCCATCGCAACACTCATCGCGCTCATGAGTGCAACCGTTTTCGTGGTCTGGAAACTGCAGCGCTAAGACATTGCAGACCCTCGTATACGACTGCTCGACGATGCCTTGCGAGCGGAAAGGTCACACCAGTGAGCTACGCCGACGACTCAGCGCACGCCAAGATCCTCATGGAGGGCCTTGGCGGTGGGGTATGCCTGCTGGCAGTGCACTGGCACGTCCAGGAATCCAACAGGCAGGCGTACTTACCGAGAATCCGAGCAACCACACTCCACACGATCCGATCGCTTATCCGCGACGGCCTGTTCGAGCTGGGCACTATGGCGCCGCACGCACAGGGATTTGCGCGGGCCGACGATCCCGAAGTTGCACTGCGTCACATCTACGCCGATTACATCGACAACTTTGACGTGTTCGGATGGCAGTACCACTGGTGGCTGATCATCACTGCACAAGGCAGGCAGATGGCCGAGCCCCTCATCACGGCCTATCAACGTGAACTTTAAAACACACCCCAACAACGTTCAGAGCGCAAAGGAGCAGCTCCATGGGTAATCCAGTCATTGTCGAAGCGACACGCAGCCCTATCGGCAAACGAGGTGGATGGCTCGCGGGGCTGCATCCTGCCGAGCTGCTGGGCAGCATCCAG
>NZ_JACCFF010000006.1 GCF_013449725.1 Mycobacteroides sp. LB1
GCCGAAATAGAAGAAGAAATTCAGATATCTCGGCGATCGGATGGTGCGCAAGTGACCAGCCAAAACCGGGAATTTGACTCAAGTTCATCGAACTTGATACGGTTTCCAAGCCGCCCGAAAGGGCAAAAGCCGAAATAGAAGAAGAAATTCAGATATCTCGGCGATCGGATGGTGCGCAAGTGACCAGCCAAAACCGGGAATTTGACTCAAGTTCATCGAACTTGATACGGTTTCCAAGCCGCCCGAAAGGGCAAAGGCGAGAACAAAGGAAGTAATTCCGGAATTCATCGCCAAATACAACTTGAAGTGTGTTGTTTGAGAACTCAATAGTGTGTCAGTGTTTAATTCGACATTATATGTCGAAAACAATTCTTTTGACAGTTGTTTCGCTGGGATCAAATTTTATTGGAGAGTTTGATCCTGGCTCAGGACGAACGCTGGCGGCGTGCTTAACACATGCAAGTCGAACGGAAAGGCCCTTCGGGGTACTCGAGTGGCGAACGGGTGAGTAACACGTGGGCGATCTGCCCCGCACTTTGGGATAAGCCTGGGAAACTGGGTCTAATACCGAATAGGACCACGCGCTTCATGGCGTGTGGTGGAAAGCTTTTGCGGTGTGGGATGAGCCCGCGGCCTATCAGCTAGTTGGTGAGGTAATAGCTCACCAAGGCGACGACGGGTAGCCGGCCTGAGAGGGTGACCGGCCACACTGGGACTGAGATACGGCCCAGACTCCTACGGGAGGCAGCAGTGGGGAATATTGCACAATGGGCGCAAGCCTGATGCAGCGACGCCGCGTGAGGGATGACGGCCTTCGGGTTGTAAACCTCTTTCAGTAGGGACGAAGCGAAAGTGACGGTACCTACAGAAGAAGGACCGGCCAACTACGTGCCAGCAGCCGCGGTAATACGTAGGGTCCGAGCGTTGTCCGGAATTACTGGGCGTAAAGAGCTCGTAGGTGGTTTGTCACGTTGTCCGTGAAAACCCACAGCTTAACTGTGGGCGTGCGGGCGATACGGGCAGACTAGAGTACTGCAGGGGAGACTGGAATTCCTGGTGTAGCGGTGGAATGCGCAGATATCAGGAGGAACACCGGTGGCGAAGGCGGGTCTCTGGGCAGTAACTGACGCTGAGGAGCGAAAGCGTGGGTAGCGAACAGGATTAGATACCCTGGTAGTCCACGCCGTAAACGGTGGGTACTAGGTGTGGGTTTCCTTCCTTGGGATCCGTGCCGTAGCTAACGCATTAAGTACCCCGCCTGGGGAGTACGGTCGCAAGACTAAAACTCAAAGGAATTGACGGGGGCCCGCACAAGCGGCGGAGCATGTGGATTAATTCGATGCAACGCGAAGAACCTTACCTGGGTTTGACATGCGCAGGACGTATCTAGAGATAGGTATTCCCTTGTGGCCTGCGTGCAGGTGGTGCATGGCTGTCGTCAGCTCGTGTCGTGAGATGTTGGGTTAAGTCCCGCAACGAGCGCAACCCTCGTCCTATGTTGCCAGCGGGTAATGCCGGGGACTCGTAGGAGACTGCCGGGGTCAACTCGGAGGAAGGTGGGGATGACGTCAAGTCATCATGCCCCTTATGTCCAGGGCTTCACACATGCTACAATGGCCAGTACAGAGGGCTGCGAAGCCGCAAGGTGGAGCGAATCCCTTAAAGCTGGTCTCAGTTCGGATTGGGGTCTGCAACTCGACCCCATGAAGTCGGAGTCGCTAGTAATCGCAGATCAGCAACGCTGCGGTGAATACGTTCCCGGGCCTTGTACACACCGCCCGTCACGTCATGAAAGTCGGTAACACCCGAAGCCAGTGGCCTAACCTTTTGGAGGGAGCTGTCGAAGGTGGGATCGGCGATTGGGACGAAGTCGTAACAAGGTAGCCGTACCGGAAGGTGCGGCTGGATCACCTCCTTTCTAAGGAGCACCATTTCTCAGTCGAATGAACTGAGACATTTGTGAACGCCTGTAGTGGGCGATCACTCGGTGAATATGTTTTATAAATCCTGTTCACCCCGTGAACAGGTAATCAGCGAAACGCTAAAACCGTCAATAGAATTGAAATGCTGGCACACTGTTGGGTCCTGAGGCAACACGCTTTTTGTGTTGTCACCCCGCTTGGTGGTGGGGTGTGGTCCTTGACTTATGGATAGTGGTTGCGAGCATCTAACAAGCCTCGCTCGTTTACGAGTGAGGCTAGTTTTTGCAATTTATTAGCTAAGTTCTTAAGGGCACATGGTGAATGCCTTGGCACTAGAAGCCGATGAAGGACGTAGGAGGCTGCGATAAGCCTCGGGGAGCTGCCAACCGAGCTTTGATCCGAGGATGTCCGAATGGGGAAACCCAGCACGAGTGATGTCGTGTTACCCACTGCTGAATATATAGGCTTTGGGAGGAAACGCGGGGAAGTGAAACATCTCAGTACCCGTAGGAAGAGAAAACAAAAGTGATTCCGTGAGTAGTGGCGAGCGAAAGCGGAAGATGGCTAAACCGCATGCATGTGATACCTGGTAGGGGTTGTGTGTGCGGGGTTGTGGGAGTAATACATGCCGGCTCTACCAGGCCGGCGGACAGTAAGAAAGTGTCGTGATTAGCGGAAGTGGTCTGGGACGGCCCGCCGCAGACGGTGAGAGTCCGGTACGCGAAAATCCGACACCTGTCTTGTATTACCACCCGAGTAGCAGCGGGCTCGTGGAATCTGCTGTGAATCTGCCGGGACCACCCGGTAAGCCTAAATACTCTCTAGTGACCGATAGCGGATTAGTACCGTGAGGGAATGGTGAAAAGTACCCCGGGAGGGGAGTGAAATAGTACCTGAAACCATGTGCCTACAATCCGTCAAAGCCTCCAAGTGGGGTGATGGCGTGCCTTTTGAAGAATGAGCCTGCGAGTCAGGGACACGTCGCGAGGTTAACCCGTGTGGGGTAGCCGTAGCGAAAGCGAGTCTGAATAGGGCGCCCATAGTGGCGTGTTCTGGACCCGAAGCGGAGTGATCTACCCATGGCCAGGGTGAAGCGGCGGTAAGACGCCGTGGAGGCCCGAACCCACTTAGGTTGAAGACTGAGGGGATGAGTTGTGGGTAGGGGTGAAAGGCCAATCAAACTCCGTGATAGCTGGTTCTCCCCGAAATGCATTTAGGTGCAGCGTCGCGTGTTTCTTGTTGGAGGTAGAGCTACTGGATGGCCAATGGGCCCTAAAAGGTTACTGACGTCAGCCAAACTCCGAATGCCAATAAGTTAGAGCGCGGCAGTGAGACGGCGGGGGAGAAGCTCCGTGCGTCGAGAGGGAAACAGCCCAGATCGCCGGCTAAGGCCCCTAAGCGTGTACTAAGTGGAAAAGGATGTGCAGTCGCAAAGACAACCAGGAGGTTGGCTTAGAAGCAGCCACCCTTGAAAGAGTGCGTAATAGCTCACTGGTCAAGTGATTGTGCGCCGACAATGTAGCGGGGCTCAAGTACACCGCCGAAGCCGCGGCATTCATGCAATACATTCCCTTCGGGGCAGTGGCATGGATGGGTAGGGGAGCGTCCTGCACCCAGCGAAGCTGCGGAGTGATCCAGCAGTGGAGGGTGCGGGAGTGAGAATGCAGGCATGAGTAGCGACAGACAAGTGAGAAACTTGTCCGCCGAATGACCAAGGGTTCCTGGGCCAGGCTAGTCCTCCCAGGGTAAGTCGGGACCTAAGGCGAGGCCGACAGGCGTAGTCGATGGACAACGGGTTGATATTCCCGTACCCGTGTGTGCGCGCCCATGATGAATCATCGGTACTAACCACCCAAAAGGTTCTAGATCAATCTCTTCGGAGTGCGACATGAACCCGCTGCGTGGGACCCACGGTGGTAGTAGTCAAGCGACGGGGTGACGCAGGAAGGTAGCTGTACCGGTCAGTGGTAATACCGGAGCAAGCCTGTAGGGCGACATCTAGGTAAATCCGGATGTCATAAAGCCTGAGAGGTGACGCATAGCCGATTGAGGCGAATTCAGTGATCCTATGCTGCCAAGAAAAGCCTCTAGTGAGTTCACACACGGCCCGTACCCCAAACCAACACAGGTGGTCAGGTAGAGAATACCAAGGCGTACGAGATAACTATGGTTAAGGAACTCGGCAAAATACCCCCGTAACTTCGGGAGAAGGGGGACCTCGCTTGGTGACCGGACTTGCTCCGTGAGCTGGACGAGGTCGCAGAGACCAGTGAGAAGCGACTGTTTACTAAAAACACAGGTCCGTGCGAAGTCGCAAGACGATGTATACGGACTGACGCCTGCCCGGTGCTGGAAGGTTAAGAGGACCGGTTAACCCTTCGGGGTGAAGCTGAGAATTTAAGCCCCAGTAAACGGCGGTGGTAACTATAACCATCCTAAGGTAGCGAAATTCCTTGTCGGGTAAGTTCCGACCTGCACGAATGGCGTAACGACTTCTCAACTGTCTCAACCATAGACTCGGCGAAATTGCACTACGAGTAAAGATGCTCGTTACGCGCGGCAGGACGAAAAGACCCCGGGACCTTCACTATAGCTTGGTATTGGCGTTTGGTTCGGTTTGTGTAGGATAGGTGGGAGACTATGAAGCAGGCACGCCAGTGTTTGTGGAGTCATCGTTGAAATACCACTCTGATCGTATTGAACCTCTAACCTCGGACCGTATATCCGGTCCAGGGACAGTGCCTGGTGGGTAGTTTAACTGGGGCGGTTGCCTCCTAAAATGTAACGGAGGCGCTCAAAGGTTCCCTCAACCTGGACGGCAATCAGGTGTTGAGTGCAAGTGCACAAGGGAGCTTGACTGCGAGACCTACAAGTCGAGCAGGGACGAAAGTCGGAACTAGTGATCCGGCACCTCTGAGTGGAAGGGGTGTCGCTCAACGGATAAAAGGTACCCCGGGGATAACAGGCTGATCTTCCCCAAGAGTCCATATCGACGGGATGGTTTGGCACCTCGATGTCGGCTCGTCGCATCCTGGGGCTGGAGCAGGTCCCAAGGGTTGGGCTGTTCGCCCATTAAAGCGGCACGCGAGCTGGGTTTAGAACGTCGTGAGACAGTTCGGTCTCTATCCGCCGCGCGCGTCAGAAACTTGAGGAAACCTGTCCCTAGTACGAGAGGACCGGGACGGACGAACCTCTGGTGTACCAGTTGTTCCACCAGGAGCACGGCTGGATAGCTACGTTCGGACAGGATAACCGCTGAAAGCATCTAAGCGGGAAACCTATTCCAAGACCAGGTTTCTTACCCTTTTAGAGGGATAAGGTCACCCACAGACTATGGGTTCAATAGGCCAGACCTGTAAGCGTAGTAATACGTTCAGGGAACTGGCACTAATCGACCGAAAACTTACTAATAAATCGCAACCACTATTCGTCGTCATTTTGACGACCACACTCCACCACCAGATAACTTGTGTGTTTATCGCACAACAGAGTTACGGCGGCCACAGCGAGAGGGAAACGCCCGGTCCCATTCCGAACCCGGAAGCTAAGCCTCTCAGCGCCGATGGTACTGTTCTTTACACGGAATGGAAGAGTAGGACACCGCCGAACATAAATTGGAAATACCCCCCAGGAAACTGGGGGGTATTTTCATATCTACTGTTAGATTTCTGATCATCTTCTGGCTGTAGAGATAGGAATCATGTGCAGGCATTCAAGGGTCGCTTCAGGCTGAAGCCGGCCGCCACGACCGTCGGGACGGTAGTACTCGTTCTGGTCATCTACGTGGGATTTCTTGTTATCTACCGGATGCTGGATCAGCACTCGACACCACCGCTATCGGCTGATCTGGATCTCTCGCGAGATGATGAGACTGTGGTGGTTATCGACCTCCAAGACTTACGGACGGTGAATAACCGACTGGACGCCGAGGTTGTGGTGCTGCCTGCGAAATCGACCCTGGACAGTTTCGGGCTGTTGCAGGCTGATATGTCTGTGCGACTGGTGTCTTCACTCGATTACGGGGAACGGCGCTTTCCTCGCGGCACGGTTCCCGCGGCCATGGATGACACCCTGGTCGCCGTCGGTGACGCGCAGATCTGGCCGTTCGACGAATACTCCACCGCGCATCTGCGCGCCGAGGTCATGCTGGGCAACGGCGAGGGGCGGCGCCCGGTGCCCGCTCGCATCGAAGTGATCGGGAGCCTGGGCGGATGGCGGGTGTCTTCGGAAACGTCTCCCGCGCCCGGCGGCACGGGGGACGAGACCACGGTCACGCTGGTACGGGCCCGCGGCACGCTCGCATTCGACGTGGGTATCTGTCTTGTTTTGATCACGCTGCCGACAATGGCGCTGATTGTCGCGATCGAGACGGTGAAGGGCAGAAAGAAGTTTCACCCGCCGCTGACCACCTGGTTCGGCACCATGCTCTTCGCGATCGTGCCGCTGCGCAACATACTGCCCGGTGCGCCCCCGCCCGGCGCCTGGATCGATCAGGCGCTTGTGCTGTGGGTGCTCATTGCTCTGGTGGTGGCGATGGTGCTCTACGTCGAGGCTTGGTGGAAGCAGTCGGAGTAGGCGAGACGGGCTAGACCGGTACCGCAAGCTCGGTGGGCTCGGTTCGGCCGCGCAGCGTTACCGTATCGCCCGAACGCCAGTGCAAGGCCTCCCGATGGTGGGCGCGCAGGACCGTGTCGAGGGAGGCCACCAGGTGTCCCGGCACCGTCTTGGACAGCTCGCAGAGCCGGGCTGCTTCGTTGACCGGGTCGCCGATGACGGTGTATTCGAATCGGTCATGGGCGCCGATATTTCCGGCGACTGCCTGCCCCGAGGCAACGCCGATGCCAGCCCGGCATTCGGGCACCTCAGTCCGTAGCCGGCGGGCGATGGCCCGCGCAGCTGCGAGCGCCTGACTCTCGGGACGGTCCAGCCGGACTGGCGCTCCGAATACCGCAAGGGTTGCGTCGCCCTCGAATTTGTTGACCATGCCCTCGAATCGGTCGATTTCCTCCACGACGACGGTGAAGAACCGATTCAGCAGCGCGACCACCTCGATGGCTGGACGGGTGGCCGCTATCTGGGTGGAGCCGACGATATCGGCGAAAAGCACCGCGACATGGCGCTCTTCACCGCCGAGCTCGGGCTGCTGCAGCTCGGCGGCGGCGGCAACCTCCCGGCCGACATGCTTGCCGAACAGATCTCGGACCCGCTCGCGTTCACGCAGGCCCTCCACCATGGTGTTGAAACCTGCCTGCAGCTCGCCGAGCTCGGTGCCGTCGTAGACGACGAGATTGACGTCCAAATCGTTCTGTTCCACCCGCTTGAGCGCGGCCTGCACTTCCTTGACCGGGGTGGCTGTCATCCAAGACGCGGTCCAGATGAGGATCAGCCCGAAGATCAATGGTGCGCCGGACAGGATTATGACGGCAATCGCCAGCTGATTCAGGGTGAAGTTGCCGAAGATCAACGCTCCGAGACCAGTGAGCATGATGCCCGCGGCGGGGACCCCCGAACCCAGCATCCACGCCAGAAGGGTGCGGACCATGATCCCCGAGACGAGTCTTCGCTTGCGGGGACCGGCCTCGAGGGCCCGTGCAGCGACCGGCCGCATCGCGAATTCGGTGAACAAGTAGTTCGCGGCGCAGACGACAATTCCGCTGAAGCCGACGGCGAAAAAGATCTTTGGGATGTACATCGGGTCTTGCAAGCCGAAGAGCGTGGTGAACAAGGCTGTTCCGCCAACCCAGAGGATTGCTTCCACGACGGTGAGCCGCCACGGCACCGCGAACGTATTTCGCTGGTCTGCGAGAGTCGGCGTCTTCTCCTCCATAGCCCAGCGCACCACCTTGAAGATGCGCCGGGTACCCCAGTACGCGCCGATGAGGACTGCGAGCGTTACGTAGACAGGCACCGCTACAAAGTTGATCCACCAGGGCGCATCGAAGACGTTGGGGTCAGGTATTGCCACCAGCACCAGCAGGATGACGACGGCGACACCGATGAGGTTGGCGACCACCACGAAGACGGTGAGGATCAGCTGAATCCGGATCCGTTGGATACGGGTGCTCTCGTCAGCTGTGCCGAGCAACCAGGATCCGTATCCGTTACCGGCCTGGAGCCGCCCGGTCTGACCGGTGATGGCGGCAAGCGCCGCGCCTACTCTTCGCGACACTGCGCGAATCGACTCGTTTGCCATAGTTGTGGTCAGCCTAACGCCCGTTAGAGTGGGCCGGTGCGTCTTGTTGTAGCTCAGTGCACGGTCGATTACGTCGGACGATTGACCGCTCACCTTCCCTCCGCTAAGCGGCTGCTGTTGATCAAGGCGGACGGTTCGGTGAGTGTGCACGCCGATGACCGCGCCTATAAGCCGCTCAACTGGATGAGCCCGCCGTGCTGGCTTACCGAAACCGCTGCAGAACCCGAGGATTCGACTGTCTGGGTGGTGGAGAACAAGGCAGGTGAGCAGCTGCGCATTACCCTCGAGAACATCGAGCACGATTCCGCACATGAGCTCGGGGTGGACCCCGGACTGGTCAAGGACGGCGTGGAGGCGCACCTGCAGGAGTTGCTCGCCGAGCATGTTGCGCTGCTCGGTGCCGGCTACACCCTGGTACGCCGTGAGTACATGACCCCGATCGGGCCGGTGGATCTGCTCTGTCGCGATGCCGGGGGTGCGACGGTCGCGGTGGAGATCAAGCGCCGCGGTGAGATCGACGGTGTCGAACAGCTGACCCGCTACCTCGAACTGCTCAATCGGGACACCACGTTGGCGCCGGTCGCGGGCGTCTTCGCGGCCCAACAGATCAAGCCGCAGGCCCGCACCCTTGCCGAGGACCGCGGAATCCGTTGTCTCACACTGGACTACGACGCGATGCGGGGGATGGACTCAAGCGAATTCCGTCTGTTCTGAAATCGCTTCGCCACTCATAGAATCACCGTATGGGCCGCCGACATCCGCCGCGCCGCGACATCCCCGATCTTCCTGGTTTGCCGCCCCTCGGCGGGGATCAGGTGGAGCAAGGTGCCGACGGTTTCGACTACCGGGTGCGCCGCATCGCGGGCGCACGCGCGGTCAAGGTATACCGCTGCCCCGGGTGTGATCACGAGATCGCGGTCGGAGTGGCGCATGTGGTGGTGTGGCCGGTCGGCTCCTACGACGGGGGAGTCGACGAGCGCCGCCACTGGCATTCACCGTGCTGGGGCAACCGGGCCAACCGGGGCCCGACTCGCAAATGGAGTTAGTGAGAATCTGCCGGCTGGACGAGCTCGACGAGCACGCCGCCGGTGTCCTTGGGGTGCAGGAAGTTGATGCGTGAGTTCGCCGTGCCGATACGGGGCTCGGCGTAGAGCACCCGTAGTCCGGCGGCGCGCAGCTGATCGGTCAGCGCGTCGATATCGGTGACGCGGTAGGCCAGCTGCTGCAGGCCGGGGCCCTTCGTATCCAGGAACTTGGCGATGGGTGAGGACTCGTTGAGCGGGGCCATGAGCTGAAGCTGTGCACCGCCGGGCTCGGCACCCGGGAAGGACAGCATTGCCTCGCGGACGCCCTGGCCCTCGTTGATCTCCTCGTGCACCAGGATCATGCCCAGATGCTCGTGGTACCACTCGATCGCGACGTCCAAGTCGGGCACCGCGATACCGACGTGGTCGATAGCGGTTACCAGCCCGGTCGATAGGATCGTCGGTACATCAAGAGGAGACGATGTCGTCATAACGTAACGGTAACTCGTGCTAGAAAACGGCGTCCAATCGAGAAATCTGGAAGGACCCCAATGGCCCCGATAACTAAGTCCGTCATTGTTGCTGGAGCGCGCACGCCTGTTGGCCGGTTCCAGGGGTCGCTGAGGGACTTCTCGGGTGCCCAGCTGGGTGGCGTTGCCATCGCGGGCGCCCTGGAGAAGGCCAAGGTGGCGCCCTCCGCGGTGGATTACGTAATCATGGGGCAGGTGCTGACGGCTGGTGCGGGTCAGATCCCGGCGCGGCAGGCCGCGGTTGCCGGCGGTATCGGTATGGATGTCCCGGCGCTCACCATCAACAAGGTGTGCCTCTCCGGCGTGGATGCCATTGCTCTCGCTGACCAGCTGATTCGGGCAGGTGAGTTCGAGGTGGTGGTCGCCGGTGGGCAAGAATCCATGACCAATGCGCCGCACCTGCTGCCCAAGAGCCGGTTCGGGTTCAAGTACGGCGACGTGACGCTCATTGACCACATGGCCTTCGATGGTCTGCACGATGCCTTCACCGACCAGGCGATGGGCATACTCACCGAACAGCGCAATGTCTCCGACAAGTTCACCCGCGAGGAGCAGGACGAGTTCGCGGCGAGGTCGCACCAGAACGCCGCTCGCGCCTGGAAGGACGGGGTCTTCGCCGACGAAGTGGTTGCGGTGCAGATCCCGCAGCGCAAGGGGGATCCGATCGAGTTTTCGGAGGACGAGGGCATCCGTGCGGACACCACTGCCGCCTCCCTGGCCGGGCTGCGTCCGGCGTTCAGCAAGGACGGCACCATCACTGCGGGGTCTTCCTCGCCCATCTCCGATGGCGCGTGTGCTGTCGTGGTGATGAGTAAAGACCGTGCCGAACGTGAAGGACTCTCCTGGATCGCCGAAATCGGTGCGCACGGCGTGGTGGCGGGTCCAGATTCCAGCCTGCAGCTGCAACCGGCCAACGCCATTCGTAAAGCCTGTGAGCGGGAAGGGATTTCCCCCGAGCAGCTCGATCTGGTCGAGATCAACGAGGCCTTTGCGTTGGTGGGTTTGGCCTCGATCAAGGACTTGGGCATCGACCCGGCGAAGGTCAACGTCAACGGCGGCGCGATCGCGATCGGTCACCCCATCGGGATGTCGGGTGCTCGGATCACGCTGCATCTGGCGCAGGAGCTCAAGCGTCGGGGCGGCGGAATTGGCGTCGCGGCTCTGTGCGGTGGCGGCGGCCAAGGTGATGCCCTGATTGTGCGCGTGTGAAATTCGGCTTTACGACGTGACGTAGTAGATGGGCGCGGGGTCGGGCACAATGAGGGCATGACACAGCATTTCGACCTGCGTAGCACTGCCAGCAGGTTCCGCGCCATCGCGTTGCTCGAGGCCGTCAGCTGGGCGGGCCTGCTCACCGGGATGTTCTTCAAGTACGTGCCGGACCCCGGTAACGAGATCGGCGTGAAGATCTTCGGGTGGATCCACGGAATCATCTTCATCACCTACCTGGTGGTGGGATTCCTGGCGGGCCGTGAATACCGCTGGCGGCCGCTCACCTGGTTGCTCGCGTTGTTAGCTGGGCTCGCCCCTTTGTGCAGTGTGATCTTTGTCATATGGGCAGATAGGGCGGGCAAATTGCCCGTCGCCGGGGCCGCGGCGACAGGTGACACGGCGCCGTAGTGCGCAGGCCGCGAGCCGTGACAGACTGGACAGCGTGACCCGACCACGTCCCGCGATGGCTGCGGCCATGTCCGGTGCCGTCGACCTTTCTGCTCTCAAACAACGCGCCCAGGAGCCCGCTACACCCCGTGAGCCTGCCGCCGGGGGTGACTGGACCATCGAGGTAACCGAGGCGAATCTGGAAGCCGAGGTGCTCGCGCAGTCGAACCGCGCCCCGGTCATCGTGCTGCTGGGCTCGCCGCGTAGCGAGGCCTCGGCCGCGCTCGCCGCCACGTTGGGCGACTTGGTCGCCGAGGACCGTGGCACGTGGACGCTCGCGAGTGTCAATGTCGACACCAGCCCGCAGATCGCGCAGGTCTTTGGCGTGCAGGCCGTGCCGACCGTGGTGGCGGTGGCCGCCGGCCGGCCCATCACCAGCTTCACGGGACCGCAGCCGGCCGATCAGCTTCGGCGGTGGCTCGATTCGATTCTCGACGCGGTCGTGGGCAAGCTGCCCGATGCCGCTCAGTCGGAGGACGACGGCGCTGAAGAGACGGTCGACCCGGCGCTCGCCGCCGCGCGTGACGCCCTCGATACCGGGGACTTCGAGGCGGCCCTTGCCGCCTATCGGGGCCTGCTGGATGACGGCGCCACCGGTGCGGTAGCGGCCGAGGCGACAGCGTCGGTGCGCCAGATCGAGTTTCTGATCCGTGCGACGGGTCAGGAACAGGATGCGGTAGTCGTCGCCAATTCCACGCCGACCGACATCGACGCAGGGTTGGCTGCCGCCGACGTGGAAGTGCTTGCCCAGCAGCCAGATTCGGCCTTCGATAGGCTCGTCGCGCTTGTTCGCGTCACCAGCGAAGATGACCGGGCGAAGATTCGTGCCCGGTTGTTGGAGCTGTTCGAGCTCTTCGATCCTGCTGACCCCGCGGTGATCGCCGGGCGGCGCAAGCTCGCCAACGCCCTCTTCTAAGTTTTCCTGCGCTCGCGGGAGAAATCCGGGATTACGGGAAGCGCTTGGCGCACGTTTGGTCGTTGCCCAGCACGCCGATTCGATAGGCGTCGATACGCGAGAATCCGGCCGGAGCCGTCTCACCCTTCACATCGCTGGAAGCCATACCGCTGGAGAGCAATTCGGAGACTGCCTCATCAAGGTCGCCGCCGGACAGGATGACCGGCGAGCGCGGGGTGACAATGCCCCTACCCGCGGCGCGCGAGGTGAAGTAGCCCGTCAGGCAGGCGGTGCGCAGCCCCGTCATGATGCCCTCGGTCTCCAGTCCGGCGGCCTTCTGGGCCGCCAGCGCGTATCGAGAGACGACAACGCTGAACGCCGAGTAGTCGCCGTTCACTTGCGCGGAGAACAGGGCGCGATCAGATGCGGGGGTCGCCATCTTCTGCAAGGCCTTCGGGTCCAGGGCAATTGTGTTGTCCTTGGGGCAGAACGAGGCAGGCGCCGTACCCGAACCATCGGAGCACTTCCCTTCGCCATAGACCGCCTTGGGCGGGTTGTCCATGGGGAAGACCTGTGCGGCGGCGGCCAACACGACGTCGATGGTGTCGGGGTTGACGGGCCAGTTGTCGCCGTTGGGCCCCACACCCAGGCCCTTGGGAAGCTCGCCCCGGCGTTTGAGGATCTCGCGGGAATCGATGCGCTTGCAGGCCATGGGGCCGTCGCCAAACCCGAACTGGAATGCCGAGACCCGTTCGAAGGCGGAACCGTGGATGGCCCACGCCTTACTGGTGTCGTTATCGCGGATCGCGATCATCGCTGCCATGACCTTGTTCAAGCCATCGGCGGTGTTCAGGGTGAATCGTGGCGAATCACCCTGAGTGACCCAGCGCAGATAGGACCCAGCGAAACAGTCGGCCTGTTGTTCCTGGTTGAGGTCCATGAGGTACTCGACGTCTTTTTTGCTGATCTTCGGATCGTCGATCGGGGTGATGAGCTGTGCGTGGTAGTGGATCGAGTGCCCGTACTCATGGGCCATGACGGTGTTCATAGCCATATCGCCCATCTGCTTGCGCAGGTAGGGGAACAGCTGACCGCGATCCCAGGCAAATGAATTGTCCGCGAAGCAGAACGCGGCGTTGATGAAGTCGTTCAGGTCACCTCCGCAGAACTCGATATCGCTGTTGTCTTTGCGCGAGTCAACCGAGATGAGGCGGGACACGGGGCGGAAGTTGGCGAATGAATCACCGTAGAACTGTGTCCAGAATTCTTCGATATCGGCGAGCGATACCCGGACGTAGTTGTCGATCTCGCCGTTGTCGGTGTTCTGGATCTCGCGCTTAGGGACCTGTACGCCGGGCTTCATGCCCGATGGGCCGTCGACGGCGGGCATACCGGCCACTCGCAGGGGATCGGCGTAGATCGACTGTGGTTGCCCACCGAGTGGTCGGCCACATGACGTGATCACCAGCACCAGGCCCACGAGCAGTGCCATCCACCGTTTGGACATCGAGCCTCCCCCTAAATACGCGTGTCTGCGTTTAGCGCATCCTAATGTTTCCTACAGGTCCTCGGAGACGGGTTCCAGCCAGATGGCCGCGGCGGGCGGCAGTGCCAGCGTGGCCGAGGCGGGGCGGCCGTGCCAGGGGTTCGCCGATGCGATGACCTCGCCGAGATTCCCGACGCCAGTCCCGTGATATTGCAGCGCATCGGTGTTGATGACCTCACGCCAGCGTCCGGTGAGAGGCAGTCCCACTCGGTAGCTGCTGTGTTCGACACCCGCGAAATTGAAGATGCACGCCAGCACCGAGCCGTCGTCACCGAAGCGCAGGAAGCTCAGTACGTTGTTGGTCGAGTCGTTGGCATCGATCCACGAATACCCTTGGGGCGCGGTGTCCTGTGACCACAACGCGCGGCGCTGCTGGTATGTGGAATTCAGATCGGCCACCAGGGCCGCAATTCCCGGCGAGTACCCGTCCTCGCCCAGCTGGAACCAGTCGACACCGCGCTCATCGGACCATTCGGCGCGCTGCCCGAACTCCTGCCCCATGAACAGCAGCTGCTTTCCGGGATGCGCCCACATGTATGCCAGCAGGCAGCGCAGTCCGGCGGCCTTCGCATGGTCGTCCCCCGGGATTCGGGTCCACAGCGTGCCCTTGCCGTGCACCACCTCGTCATGGCTCACGGGCAGCACAAAATTCTCGCTGAACGCGTACAGCATCGAGAAGGTCATCTCGTGATGGTGGAAGCTGCGATGGATGGGATCGCGTCCCAGGTAGCCCAGGGTGTCGTGCATCCAGCCCATATTCCACTTCATGGAAAACCCAAGACCGCCAAGGCTTGTCGCCCGGGTGACGCCCGGCCAGGACGTGGATTCCTCGGCCACCGTCACGATCCCGGGATGCAGTTTGTGCACGGTGGCGTTCATTTCCTGCAGGAACTGCACCGCTTCGAGGTTCTCGCGCCCACCGTGGATATTGGGCGTCCAGCCGCCCTCGGGGCGCGAGTAGTCCAGGTAGAGCATCGACGCGACGGCATCCACTCGCAGCCCGTCGATATGGAACTGGTCGAGCCAGAACAGGGCGTTGGCGACCAGGAAGTTGCGGACCTCGGGACGTCCGAAGTCGAAAACATATGTGCCCCAGTCAAGTTGTTCGGCACGATGCGGATCGGCGTGTTCGTATAGGGGCGTCCCGTCGAAGCGGGCCAGCGCCCACGCGTCCTTTGGGAAATGTGCGGGCACCCAGTCGACGATGACGCCGATTCCGGCCTGGTGCAGCGCGTCGACCAGGTACCGAAAATCGTCGGGTGTGCCGAGTCGTGACGTGGGTGCGTAGTACGAGGTCACCTGGTAACCCCAGGATCCACCGAAGGGATGTTCGGCCACCGGCAGCAGCTCGACGTGGGTGAAACCTTGTGTCAGAACGTATTCAGTGAGTTCTTGGGCTAGCTGTCGGTAGGAGAGTCCCGGACGCCATGAGGCCAGGTGCACCTCGTAGGTGCTCATCGGCTCGAACACCGGATTGCGTGAGGGGCGCTGGGACATCCATGCGTCGTCCTCCCAGCAGTACGACGAGGTGGTGGCCCGCGATGCGGTGGCCGGTGGCAGCTCGGTTGCGAACGCGAAGGGGTCGGCGCGATCGGTCACCGCCCCGTCGGCGCCGTGCACGCGGAATTTATACAGTGCGCCAAGCGTCATGCCGGGCCAGAACAGCTCCCAGACTCCGGACGATCCCAGCGTTCGCATGGGTGCGTCATTGCCGTTCCACCCGTTGAAATCCCCGATCACCGAGACGCCGCCCGCGTTGGGTGCCCACACCGCAAAGGAGATGCCGCTGACCTCGCCGTCCGCGGTGACGAATGAGCGCGGGTGTGCACCGAGAATTTCCCAGAGCCGCTCGTGACGGCCCTCGTTGAACAGGTGCAGGTCCACCTCACCGAGCGTGGGCAGGAATCGATAGGCATCGGCGATCACTAGCGTGGTGCCGTCGTAGTCGACTTCGAGGCGGTAGTCGATGAGGTTCAGGAAAGGCAGTGCCACGCCGAACAGTCCCGACCCGAGATCGGTCATCGGATGGATTTCCTCGCCCACCACCGCGGCGGCCGCGGCGGCCCCGGGCTTGAATGCGCGAATGACGGTGTGTCCCTTACCGCCCGGATTCGGGTACTCGTGCGCGCCGAGGATCGAATGTGGGTTGTGATGGGTGCCTGCCACGAGTCTGGCGATATCGGCGGCGTCCGGTTTGAGGAAGAGCGGCGGTGCGCCGCTGCCCTTGATCACGGCCGGTACACCAGGTGCGCCCTGGCAGGTTCACGAACCTGCGGCAGGTTGAGAATGTGGGCGACGCCCTTGGAAGGATCGAGCCGCACGTAGTTGGCCTGGCCCCAGCGATACTGCTCACCGGTGAGTTCGTCACGCACCCAGAACGTCTCGTGCCAGTCGAGACCGAGCGCAGAGAGATCGAGCCAGATCGTGCCCTCCTCGGGGCCGAACGGGTTGAGATTGACGACGACTAGCACCGCGTCACCGGTCACCGGGTCGAACTTGGAATACGCCACCAGAGCGTCATTCTCGATGTGATGGAAGGTGATGTTGCGCAGCTGGTGCAAGGCCGGGTGCAGCCGGCGGATCTCGTTGAGCCGAGTGATGAACGGCTCCAACGATTCGCCGCGCGCCACGGCACCCTTGTAGTCGCGCGGGCGTAGCTGGTATTTTTCCGAGTCCAGGTATTCCTCGCTACCCTCACGCAACGGAACATGTTCGTAGAGCTCGTATCCGGAGTACACACCCCAGGTGGGACTCAACGTGCCGGCCAGCACAGCGCGGATGGCGAACATGCCTGGCCCGCCGTGCTGCAGGCTGGCATGCAGAATGTCCGGGGTGTTGACGAAGAGGTTCGGGCGGGCCAAATCCGCCTGCGCGGCGATCTCCCTACCGAAGTCGGCGATCTCGGATTTACCGGTGCGCCAGGTGAAATAGGTGTACGACTGGGTGAACCCCAGCCGGGCCAGGCCGTACAGCCGCGCCGGGCGAGTAAACGCCTCGGAGAGGAACAGCACATCGGGATCGGCCGCCTTGACCTCGGCGATGAGCCACTGCCAAAAATCGGGCGGTTTGGTGTGTGGGTTGTCTACCCGGAATATCTTGACTCCGTGGGCAATCCAGTGCTGGACCACACGTAGTACCTCGGTGTACAGGCCCGCAGGATCGGTGTCGAAGTTCAGGGGATAGATGTCCTGGTACTTCTTGGGAGGGTTTTCTGCGTAGGCGATGGTGCCATCGGGGAGTTCGGTGAACCACTCGGGATGCGCGCCCACCCACGGATGATCCGGTGCGCATTGCAACGCCAAGTCCAGCGCCACCTCCAGACCCAGCTTGCCGGCGGTGGCCACGAACCGGTCGAAATCCTTGAGGGTACCGAGCTCTGGGTGGATCGCATCGTGGCCGCCGGCGGCGCTGCCGATGGCCCACGGCGAGCCGACCTCGCCGGGTTCGGCGATCGGATTGTTGTTGCGGCCCTTACGGTTTATCTCGCCGATCGGATGAATTGGCGGTAGGTACACCACGTCGAATCCCATCGCGGCAACCCGGGCGAGATCGGCGGCAGCCGTCGCGAGGGTGCCGTGCATGGGCCGACCGTCCGGTCCGACTCCACCGGTGGAACGCGGGAACAGCTCGTACCAGGAGCCATAGAGTGCACGTGGGCGGTCCACCCAGATGCCGTATTGCGTACCGCGGGTGAGTAGGTCGCGCAATGGGTACTCGTCAAGCAGCGCCTGCGCCTCACCGGAGAGCGCGTGTTGAAACCGTGCACCGGGATCGTCCTGGGTTCGCAGCACTTCCGCGGCATCCAGAAGCGGCTGGCGATGCTTGCGCGGCACCCCGGTCGCCGCACGCTCGAACAGCCGCGCACCGATCTCCAGATCGTTGGCCAATTCCGCGGCGCCCTGGCCGGCCTCCAGCTTGGCCTGGACGTTATGACGCCAGGTTCCGATCGGGTCACCCCACCCGTCGACCCGGAAGGTCCACAGTCCCTCCCGATCCGGGACGAAGCTGGCGTGAAAACGATCGAGTGCCCCGCCCGGCTGCATCTGGACGTGCAGCGGCTTGATCCGAGTCGCGCTCTTGTCCTTGTCGCGAGGGGCCGAGATTCGGCGCAACGGACCCTCCGCGAGTTGCGGATAGGTGGGACCCAGACAGCGCAGTACCAGGGTCGCGGCCACGGCCTCGTGGCCTTCCCGCCAGACGGTGGCGGCCACGGGCAAGACCTCGCCCACGACGGCCTTGGCCGGATAGCGTCCACCCGAGATGACGGGGCCGACATCGTCGATGCCTATACGTCCGGTCACCACGTCCACCGTAGTAGACAGGGCCTTGCGGCGTGGTGTCGAACATGGTGTGGAAACCGACGTCGACAAGGCGTGGCGGTGTGGAATGACTGCAGGGCATGCGCACGACCAAAATCTCAGTAAGGTTCTGAAGGGTGAAAGCCCTTCGTCGATTCACGGTTCGCGCCCATCTACCGGAGCGGTTAGCGGTGCTGGGCGAGTTATCGAACAACTTGCGCTGGTCATGGCACCAGCCGACCCGGGACCTCTTCGCCGATATCGACCACCGGCTGTGGGAACAGACCAATCACGACCCGGTGGCCTTGATGGGATCGGTCCCGGCGCAGCGGCTGGACGAACTGGCGGCTGATGACGGCTTCGTCGACAGAGTGGCCGCCCTCGCGGCAGATCTCCACGATTACCTGAACCGGCCGATGTGGTACCAGCGTCAGCTGGAGCGCGGGCGAGAAGATGCGGCGGGCACGTCCGACTTTCCCGCCGCGATCGGCTACTTCTCGATGGAGTTCGGCGTCTCCGAGGTGCTGCCCAACTACTCGGGCGGTTTGGGCATCCTGGCCGGCGACCATCTCAAGGCCGCGTCCGATCTGGGGCTTCCGCTCATTGCGGTGGGACTGCACTACCGGTCGGGGTACTTCCGGCAGTCCCTGACCGCCGACGGCTGGCAGACCGAGCAGTACCCGCTGGTCGACCCGGCAGGCTTACCGTTGCGGCTGCTGGCGCACGAGGACGGCACCCCGATCCTCATCACTGTGCCGATGCCGCAGGACCGGGTGCTCTCGGCCCGCATTTGGATTGCCCAGGTGGGTCGGATTCCGTTGCTGCTCTTGGATTCCGATATCGCCGAGAACGATCGGGAACTGCGCTACGTCACCGACCGGCTCTACGGCGGCGACCAAGATCACCGCATCAAACAGGAAATCCTGGCCGGTATCGGCGGCGTGCGCGCCATCCGCGCCTATGTCGCCTCGACCGGTGCGTCGGCCCCCGAGGTTTTCCACACGAATGAGGGACATGCGGGCTTCCTCGGTCTGGAGCGCATCCGCGAGTACATCGGACAGCACGGGCTGGATGTCGAGACGGCACTGACGGTCGTGCGGTCCAGCACTGTATTCACCACGCATACACCGGTTCCCGCCGGTATCGACCGATTCCCCGTCGATCTGGTGCGCCGATACTTCGGTGAGTCCGGTGATTCCACCTTGCTGCCCGGTGTGCCGGTGGACCGCATCCTCGCGCTGGGCGCCGAGGACGATCCGTCCACCTTCAACATGGCACACATGGGCCTGCGACTGGCGCAGCGTGCCAACGGCGTATCGCTGCTGCACGGCCAGGTGAGTCGGTCGATGTTCAACGGACTATGGCCGTCATTTGATGCCGCAGAGGTCCCCATCGGATCGATCACCAACGGTGTGCACGCGCCCACCTGGGCGGCTCCGCAGTGGCTGGAACTGGGGCAGCAGCTTGTCGGCGCCGAGGCGTTCAACGATGCCAGCGGATGGGAGCGCATCCACGAGGTGGACCCCGGCCACATCTGGTGGATACGGTCGCAGCTTCGTGCTCAGCTGATCGAGGACGTGCGTCGGCGGATACGTGCTTCGTGGCTGCAACGCGGTGCGGCCGAGGCCGAGTTGGGCTGGGTGGACAGCGCTTTCGATCCGACAGTGCTGACCATCGGGTTCGCGCGCCGGGTGCCGACATACAAGCGGCTCACCCTTATGCTGCGTGACCCCGACAGGCTGCGCGAGCTATTGCTCGACGAGAAGCATCCGGTTCAGCTCATCGTCGCCGGTAAGTCGCATCCCGCCGATGACGGAGGCAAGGGGCTCATCCAGCAGATCGTCAGATTCGCCGATCAGGCCGATGTGCGACACCGCATCACGTTCCTGCCCGACTACGACATGTCGATGGCGCGCTACCTGTACTTTGGCTGCGATGTGTGGCTCAACAATCCGTTGCGCCCACTGGAGGCTTGCGGTACCTCGGGGATGAAGAGCGCGCTCAATGGCGGGCTCAACCTGTCCATCCGCGATGGTTGGTGGGACGAGTGGTACGACGGCGAAAACGGTTGGGAGATACCGACGGCCGATGGCGTCACCGATGACGCCCGACGCGATGACCTGGAGGCCGCGGCACTCTACGAGCTATTGGCGCAGAAAGTGGCGCCCAAGTTCTACGAACGCGATGAGCACGGCACGCCGCAGCGGTGGGTCGAGATGGTTCGCCACACCTTGGAAAAGTTGGGTCCAAAGGTGTTGGCATCCAGGATGGTTCGCGATTACACCGTTGGCTACTACGCTCCCGCGGCCAAGTCGTTGCGCGCCACGGTCGGTTCCGGCGATTCGTTCGCCCCGGCCAAGGAGTTGGCGCGCTATCGGGAGCGGGTACAGCAGGTGTGGCCGTCGCTGGTCATCACCGAGGTCGACAGTTCGGGCCTGCCGGATACCCCGCTGCTGGGATCGCAGCTGACGCTCACCGCGTCGGTTCAGTTGTCCGGTCTGGCCCCGTCGGAGGTCGCCGTTCAGGCGGTGATTGGACGAGTTGACCTGGACGACAAGCTCTCCGAAGCGGTGAACATTCCGATGACACATACCGGTAGCCGTGGCGGTGGGGTCGAGACCTTCTCCACCACCACCACGTTGCCGGTATCCGGGTCCGTGGGGTACACGGTGCGGGTGCTTCCGCACCATCCGCTGCTGGCCGGGGATGGTGAGCTGGGTCTGGCGGTACTGGCCGCCAGCGACCTGGAGCACTAGGTTCTGAACGCGATCAGCCGTAGCGCTTGAGGCAGCGGTCGGTCGACCCGGCCACTCCGTCGCGGAAGGCATCGATCCGGGAGAAGCCCGCCGGGATAGTGGTTCCGTTGACATCACTGGCCGCCACCCCGTTGGTCAGCAGTCCGGATACCGCCTCGTCGAGGTCGCCGGCAGCGAGCACCATCGGGTTCGGCTCCTGGGTGGGTGTGGTGGTTTTGGCCATCGCCGCCGACGCGACTCCCGTCAGGCAGGCGGTGCGTAATGCGCTCTGCCCGTTGTCGAGCGGTAGTCCGTGTTGATGCTCGACGGCCAACGCATAGCGCGAGATGACCATCGAGTATGCGGTGAAATCGCCGGTGATCTGTCCCTGATCGTGGCTGGGCCGGGCTAGTTGGGCCAGTCGCGGTAGATCGAGAGCCACGGTGTTGGAGTCTGGGCAGTACACCACCGCAGGCGACTCCGCGCGGTGGCCGGGCTCATCACATGCGGCCCCCGACACCGAGAGACGTGGCGCCGCTGTGTTTCCCTCAGGTGCGTAGATCGCCCTGAGCACCGTCATCAGTGTGCGCAAGGTATCGACGGTGACGGGCATGCCTCCGGACTCGCCGGACGGCAAGTTGACCGGGAGCCCGCCGTGACGCTTGGCGATCTCTGCCATGTCGATCCGGGTGCATTCCGCTGCACCGTCGACGAATCCGCGCTGGAATGCCGACACCCGCTCGAATGCGGATCCGTGCGCGTCGACGGTATCGCCGGCCTCGATCGGGTCGTCCCGGAAGGCGATGAGCGCCGCGATGACATGGTTGAGACCGTTGCCGGTGCTCAGCGTGAAACGCGGTGAGCTGCCCTGCGCCACCCACCGCAGGTAAGTTCCGGCGAGGCAGTCGGCCATCTGCTCACCGACCAGCGTCGGCGTCCCGGAGTCAACCATCTCTGATTGGTGTGCGACGGCGTGCCCGTACTCGTGGGCCAGCGTCATGGGTACCGCCATGGACCCGAACATGCGCTCCAGCCTTGGCAGTAGCACGCCGCGGTCCCAGCCGAGGGCATTCTGGCTGATGCAGTACCCGGCATTGTCGAAGCCGGCGGTGGGGTTGTTACAGAATTCCGTCCCGTCGGGGCCGATGCTATCCCAGGAGATCAACGATTCGACCGGATGGAACTTGGCCCAGAAGGTCTTGGGATAGGCCTCTTGCCAGAAGTCCTCGATGTCGGCGATCGCGTTGACCGCGAGCCGGTCCATCTCGCCGCCGTCGGTGCCGTGCACGGCCCTGTCGGCCGGTTTGGGATGTGGACGCAGCCCGGAAGGACCGTCGACGGCCGGAAGCCCGGCGATTTGGTAAGCGTTGCCGAGCTGCGAAACCGGGGAGCCGTCAACGGCATTCGCACACGCCGACAGCACGAGGACCAAGACGGCACCGCAGGCCAGGATTACCTTCGGCGCGGAGTACCACCTGACCGGAATCGACATGGCCGTCTCTCTGTCGTGGCTATCCCTGTGTGCGGGAACCCTTGCCAGCATATGTCGCTTTATGCTCCGTCATCAGGCGTTGCAGCGCCGCGGTGACCACCGACAAATCGTGCGTCGTCCAGAACGGGGGCAGCGATGCACGCAGAAATCCGCCGTAACCCGCCGTTGCCATCCGTGAATCGAGCACCGCGACAACGCCTCTGTCCTGCGCGCTGCGCAGCAGCCGTCCGGTGCCCTGAGCCAGCAGTAGCGCCGCCTGGGTGCCTGCCACCGCCATGAACCCATTGCCTCCGCGCGCACTGATCGCGCGCTGCCGGGCCGCCCGCAGCGGATCGTCGGGGCGAGGGAACGGGATTCGGTCGATGAGAACGAGTGATAGCGAGGGGCCGGGCACGTCGACGCCCTGCCACAGCGAGAGGGTGCCGAACAATGAGGCTTCGGGGTCGGCGCTGAATTGTTCGACCAGAACCGATGTTGCGTCGTCGCCTTGGCACAACACTGGGGTGTCGAGCCTGGTGCGCATCTCCTCGGATGCTTCCTTGGCGGCGCGCATCGAGGAGAACAGCCCCAGGGTGCGTCCGCCCGCCGCCTGCACGAGGGTCTCGATCTCATCGAGTGTCGCCGCACCCAGGCCGTCGCGGCCGGGGGCGGGAAGGTGTCGTGCGAGGTAGAGGATCGCGGACTTCTCGTGCTGAAAAGGTGACCCGACATCGATGCCGTGCCAGGTGGCCTTGGCCTCGGTAGCGGTCTCTGTGCTGGGTTCTCGGGCGGGCAGTCCCCACGAGGCGGCCATCGTGTCGAACTTCCCACCGAGAGCCAGGGTGGCGGAGGTGAGGATGACGGTGCGCTGGCCGAAGAGCCTGGTGCGCAGCAGCCCGGCTACCGACAATGGGGCGATCCGCAGCACGGGCCGCACCGAGCCTCGGTTGTCCTCATGATCGAGCCACACCACGTTGGGTCGCACCGTGATCTCCGGTTCGGCCCAGCAGGCCAGCACCAGGGAGGCGGTATCGACGATATCATCCAGTGCGGCAACCGCTTCCGTACGTGCTGCGGCGGTCGCCGGGTCCGTGGATTGGCCCGTCGGTATGTCGGTCCGCGCCGCTGCCGCGGCATCGCGCAGCGCGGTCAGGTACGTGACGGTCTCCTCGTCCGCGCGGTCGATGGTTCCCGGCCTGCTGTCGTGGATCAGCGAGGAGAATGTCGCAGAGCTCGCCTCGAATCGGCTCGCCGTCTCGGGAGCAACCAGCCGGGCGATGCGCCGGATGGTCACGGTGAGCCCGACGGCGGAAAGCTCTTGGGTGGCAACGCTCGTCACTCGGTCGACGAGGTCGTGTGCCTCGTCGACGATTACCGCGTCATGCTCGGGCAGGATGTTCATATCGGCGATGGCGTCGATGGCCAGCAGTGCGTGGTTGGTGACCACCACATCGGACTGTCCGGCCTCGAGCCGGGCCAACTCGGCGAAGCACTCGGTGCCGAACGGGCACCGAGTGGCACCCAGGCATTCGCGTGCCGACACGCTGACCTGCGACCAGGAACGTTCGGGGACACCGGGTTTGAGTTCATCCCGATCTCCGGTCTTGGTGGCATCCGCCCAGGTGTTGAGCCGCTGTACATCGCGGCCCAGCGCGCTGGCGGCGAAGGGCTCGAAGAGAGTGTCGGGAGCCTCCTGGTCGGATGCACCACCGTTGTGCAATTTGTTGAGGCACAGGTAATTTCCTCGCCCCTTGAGTATCGCGAACCTGGGCTTACGAGGCAGCGAAGGTGTCAACGCTTCGGCAAGCCGGGGCAGATCGCGATCCACGAGCTGGCGCTGCAGGGCGATGGTAGCCGTCGAGACTACGACCGGGGATGACTCCTCGATTGCGTGGGCAATTGCAGGCACCAGATACGCCAGGGACTTGCCGGTGCCGGTGCCGGCCTGGACCACTAAATGCTCACCGCTGAGCAGGGAGTGTTCCACGGCGGTGGCCATGGTGGACTGTCCGGCGCGTTCGGTGCCGCCGAGCGCGGCGACAGCAGTGGCAAGGAGACCAGACGCCGGGTTGGATGAGCCGCTCGCGCGAAGACCATTGAGTTTGGATGAGCCGCTCAGGTGATCACCTCGACGCCGGCGCCCCGGAGCTCATCCAGGGCGCGACCCACCGATTCTTCGGCAATGCCAACGGAATACGCGGTGAGTACGCGGGTATTGAGCCCTGCACCGGCCGCGTCGCGGGCGGTGGCGGCCACGCAGTAATCGGTGGCGATACCCACTACGTCAACGCTGTCCAGATCTCGGGAGCGTAGCCACGGCGCCAGTGCGGTGCCATCCGCGGAGACGCCCTCGAAGCCGGAATATGCGGCGGCATACGCTCCTTTGGAGAACACCTCCTCGACGATGGCGAGATTCAGATCGGGATGAAAGTCGGCGCCGGGCGTGCCGACCCGACAGTGCGGGGGCCAGCTCGTCACAAAGTCCGGTTCCTTCGAGAAGTGGTTGCCGGGGTCGACGTGAAAGTCGCGAGTGGCGACCACCGCGTCATAGCTGCCGGAGTTGGTGAGGCCGTTGAGCGTCCGGGCCAGTGCCGCACCGCCGGGCACCGCCAAGGAGCCGCCTTCGCAGAAGTCGTTCTGCACGTCGACCACGATAAGTGCCCTGCCCATGGACCGACCGTACCTCTGTTGGTGCTCAGTCGAAGATTGTCGACACGTGGCGGCCCATGCGGGATATGTAGTCGATGAGCTCATCGCGAGTGATGGCCAGATCACCGCGTAGATAGTCGATGATGGCGCCCGACGCGGCACCGACGAGCGATACCGACAGGAACCGGCGTCGTCCCGGATCGTCGATATCGACCAGTGCCTTCTCGGCGAGCGAGGCGAAGGCCATCGAACCCGCAAACCCGATACTGCCGAGTATCGGCTCGGTGAAGGGAGCCAGCATCATGATGCGTCCGTACGTCGGGTTGTCGACTGTCGCTCCGATGAAGGTCTCCACCGCACGGGTCTCTGGATCGTCACCATCCACGGTGAATTCGGTGACGACACGCATCACGGATTCGAGAACGTCCTGGTACACCGCGCGCACAAAGTCGTCGCGGTCACCGAACTCCTCGTAGAAATTACGTTCCGACACACCGGAAGATCGGCACACGGTACGGATGGTCAGAGCTGGGCCGTCGACGGCGCCGAGCGCGGCGATACCCGCGTCGAGCAGTGCGCGTCGACGCGTCGCCCGACGCTCATCGGGAGTGGTTCCCGCCCATTGCCTTCTGGCCGCCATGTGACCTCCGGCAGGAATTATCCCATCAGTCGGGTGGTGATCGCAGGATCCCCGTGGGAAAGGCCGAGTCCCTCCCAGGGCAGGCTCAGCAGTCCGGCTCGTACGCGCCCCCTGGCGGCTTCGAGTGTGTCGGCCGAGACCGACGTGCCGCCGCGCACCAGTGGAACGGTGAGCGTCCGGTGTGGCTCGTTTATCACCGGCCCGCTCGTGGCCGCGCGGTACACCACCTCTTCGGTGATGGTGCCGGTTGGTTTGGCGGTGCGCAGGGCGCACTTGCGACCTCCGTGGGATTCCTTATGGCTGCTGCGCTTAGCCACCGGGATGCCGTCGATTTCGACAAGCTTGTAGACCATGCCGGCCGTCGGCATTCCCGAGCCGGTTACCACCGAGGTGCCTACCCCGTAGATGTCGACGGGCTCGGCGCGCAGCGCCGCGATGGAGTACTCGTCGAGGTCGCCGGAGACGACGATGCGGGTTCGGTGTGCGCCCAACCCGTCGAGCTGTGCACGCACCTGACGGGCCAGCATGCCCAGATCGCCCGAATCGATACGCACGGCCCCGAGCTCGGGGCCTGCGACGGCGATGGCGTTCTCGACACCGGTGGTGATGTCGTAGGTGTCCACTAGCAGGGTGGTGCCGATACCGAGCGCCTCTACCTGGGCGCGGAATGCTTCGCGTTCGGCCTCGCTGGGGCTCATACCTTCCTGGGCGTGCAGCAGAGTGAAGGCGTGTGCGGCAGTGCCCCGGGCAGGCACCCCGTATCGGCGCTGCGCCTCCAGATTGGAGGTCGACTCGAATCCTGCGAGATAGGCGGCGCGGGCACAGGCCACCGCGGCGAGCTCATGGGTGCGCCGCGACCCCATCTCGATGAGCGGGCGGTCCGAAGCCGCGGACACCATCCGGGCGGCGGCCGAGGCGACGGCGCTGTCGTGGTTCAGGATCGACAATGTCAGGGTTTCGAGAATGACGCATTCGGCGAAGGTTCCGCGCACGGTCAGCACCGGGGACCCGGGGAAGTAGAGCTCGCCCTCAGGGTAGCCGTCGATATCGCCACCGAATCGATACGCGGTGAGGTACTCGAGTGCGTCGTTGTCCAGAAAATCGGACAGCGACCTCAGCTCTTCGGGTCCGAATCGGAACTCGCCGAGTGCGTCGAGTAACCGACCTGTGCCCGCGACCACGCCGTACCGGCGTCCGTCCGGGAGCCTTCTGGCGAACACTTCGAAGGTGGCTCGGCGTCCCGCGGTGCCATCGCTCAGGGCCGCGGCGAGCATCGTGAGCTCGTACTTGTCGGTGAGCAATGACGTAGACATATGCCCCATGGGCGCAACGTTAGCGGGATATCCGGGTCCGTGACCGGCCCCCAGGCGCCGTCGAAACTCCGAACTCCATGCTGACAGACTCAGCGGTCCCGGTATTCTGGGCCTATGGGTGCGCCGGCGCGAGCCTTGCCAGGGACTACAGCGGAGCGGTCCGTCGAGCATGTCGACGCGACCCAGTCGCCGTGGGTCACCATCGTCTGGGACGACCCGGTAAACCTGATGAACTATGTCGCCTACGTGTTCCAGCAGCTGTTCGGCTACAGCGAGACCGAGGCGACCAATCTGATGCTGCAGGTACATCACGAGGGCAAGGCGGTGGTGTCATGCGGCGCTCGCGAGTCGATGGAGATCGACGTCAGCAAGCTGCATTCCGCGGGCCTGTGGGCCACGCTGCAGCAGGACCGATGATCGTGCACCAAGAGATAGCGGCGAGGTAGCGCAGACCTGTGCGAAAGTGGAAGCGCATCAACGCCTCCGATGAAATTCGGCTGCGTTCGGAAATTGAGCCGCACGAGGCGGCGCTCTTGCAGTCCATGGTCACATCCATGTTGGCGATGTTGGATGAGCGCGAATCATCAGCTCCCAGTGACGAATTGGAGCAACTGACGGGTATTCGCACGGGCAACACCGCGGCCCCCACCGATGTCACACTGGGGCGGCTGCTTCCGGACTTTCACCGACCTGACCAGGACGGCACCAGCAGCATCGAGGTGGTCAGCGGACTCAACAGCGCGCTGCGCAGCCTGTACGAGCCGGAGATCATCGACGCCAAACGCGAGGCCGGGCAACAGCTGTTGCGGACACTTCCGGTCGATGGTGGGCGGTTTGAGCTGTCCGAAGAGGATGCGCAGGCGTGGTTGACCGCGCTGAATGACGTGCGGTTGGCGCTCGGCGCGATGCTGGGGATCGACAGCGACGGGCCGCGAGAACTGCCCACAGACGATCCGATGGCCGGGCATATGGACATCTATCACTGGCTCACCGTCATGCAGGAGCTGCTGGTACTCGCGTTGATGGGGAAATCAGCGGTATGAGCCTGTTCTCTGGGGCGATCACCGACGTTCCGGGAATTCTGGTCGGGCATCACCAGCGGGTGGATCCCGATGCCACCCTGGGATCGGGATGGGCCACCGGCACCACCGTCGTATTGGCACCACCCGGGACCACGGGCGCCGTCGACGTGCGAGGGGGAGCTCCGGGAACGCGCGAATCCGATCTGCTCGACCCGGCGAACACGGTCTCGACCGTCGATGCCGTCATGCTCACCGGGGGAAGTGCCTACGGATTGGCGGCTGCCGACGGTGTGATGCGCTGGCTGGAGGAACGGGGCAGGGGAGTCGCACTATTGGGTGGCACCGTGCCCATCGTGCCGGGGGCCGTCATCTTCGATCTGCCGGTGGGCGCTTGGAAGAACCGGCCCGATGCCGAATTCGGTTACCGTGCAACTGAACTCGCTAGCGATACGCCGGAATGGGGTGCAGTGGGCGCCGGTGCCGGAGCACGGGCGGGCACCCTCAAAGGGGGCGTTGGATCGTCTAGCGCGGATCTCGGCAATGGAATCATCGTCGGCGCCGTCGTCGTCGCTAATCCCGTTGGACTGGTGATCAATCCGGCGACCGGTCTGCCCTGGAGCCCTGAGTCCGCACCCGAGCTGAGCGTGCCCCCGGTCGGCGAGGTCGAGAAGCTGGGGGGCCTGCCCGACAAATCGGTGTCGTTGAACACCACCATCGGTGTGGTGGCCACCAACGCCCCGCTGAGCAAGGCGCAGTGCCGTCGCGTGGCCATCGCAGCCCACGACGGGTTGGCTCGGGCCATCAGACCGGCGCACACCCCGATGGACGGGGACACGCTGTACGTACTCGCGACAGGCACGGGCGACGGTGATCCCGATGCGCTGACCGTCGCGGTGGGGATCGCCGCCGCCGAGTGTGTCGAGCGGGCCGTGGTGCGTGCGGTGGTGGGCGCCGCGAGCGTCGCCGGAATACCCGCATATCGTGACGTGTTGCCTGGAGCGTTTTCTTGATAGTCCGGAAGGGGTGCTAGTGCTGGTAATCCGTGCCGACCTGGTCGACGCCATGGTGACGCACGCCCGTGCCGACCACCCCGATGAGGCATGCGGCGTGCTGGCGGGCCCGGAGGGCTCCGATCGCCCCGAGCGGCACGTGGCGATGCTCAATGCGGAGCGGTCCCCGACTTTTTATCGCTTTGATTCCGGTGAGCAGCTTCGGGTTTGGCGGGAAATGGATGATGCCGACGAGGTGCCCGTGGTGATCTATCACTCGCATACCGCGACCGAGGCCTACCCCAGCCGCACCGATATCAACCTGGCCGCCGAGCCCGATGCCCACTACGTCCTGGTGTCCACCCGCGATCCTGAGCAGCACGAGCTGCGCAGCTATCGGATCGCCGACGGGGTGGTCACCGAAGAGGACATTTCCGTTGTCGAGCAGTACTAAAGAGCAGTACGAGAATTAAGGAGATGTCCGCCGTGTCGATTCAAGTATCGATTCCCACCATCCTGCGCACCCATACCGGTGGCGAGAAGCGGGTCCCCGCAACGGGTTCTACCCTGCAGGCGGTGATCGCGGATCTGGAGTCCAACTACTCCGGGATCTCCGAGCGACTCGTCGACGGCGGCAAGCTGCACCGCTTCGTCAACATCTACGTCAACGACGAAGATGTGCGGTTCTCGGGTGGGCTGGACACCGAGATCGCCGACGGCGATTCGGTCACCATCCTGCCTGCCGTGGCAGGTGGCTAGCGGCGCATGACCCGCTATGACTCGCTGCTGCAGTCACTGGGGAACACCCCGCTGGTCGGGCTGCAGAACCTGTCCCCTCGGTGGGATTCGGACGGTGACGATGCCCCCCACGTGCGTCTCTGGGCCAAGCTGGAGGACCGCAATCCGACCGGATCCATCAAGGACCGGCCGGCGTTGCGCATGATTGAACAGGCTGAACGGGACGGGCTGTTGGAACCCGGGGCGACGATCCTGGAACCCACCAGCGGCAACACCGGTATCTCGATGGCGATGGCCGCGCAGCTCAAGGGCTACAAGATGATCTGCGTGATGCCGGAGAACACCTCCATCGAGCGGCGCCAGCTGCTCGAGCTCTACGGTGCCCGGATCATCTTCTCTGCGGCCGAAGGTGGCTCCAATACCGCTGTCGCTACAGCCAAAGAGATTGCCGCACAAAACCCTTCGTGGGTGATGCTGTACCAGTACGGCAACCCTGCCAACGCCGATGCGCACTATTACGGCACCGGCCCGGAGATTTTGGCCGACCTGCCGGAGATCACTCATTTCGTCGCCGGGCTCGGGACCACCGGCACCTTGATGGGCACGGGACGGTTCCTGCGCGAGAAGGTGCCGGGTGTGCTGATCGTCGCCGCCGAACCGCGCTACGGCGAGGGTGTCTATGCACTGCGCAATATCGACGAGGGCTTCATCCCCGAGCTGTACGACCCCGAGGTACTGACCACCCGCTTCTCGGTCGGATCGTTCGACGCGGTGCGTCGCACCCGGGAGCTGGTCCAGGTCGAAGGCATCTTCGCGGGCATTTCGACCGGCGCGATCCTGCACGCGGCACTCGGCATGGCCGCTAAGGCCGTCAAGGCCGGGGAGCGCGCCGATATCGCGTTCGTGGTGGCCGATGCGGGCTGGAAGTACCTGTCGACCGGCGCCTACGCCGGTACCGTGGATGACGCAGAGGACGCGTTGGAAGGGCAGTTGTGGGCATGACGGGATATGGCGGCGGCCCCGACGGATACCGCCCTGCCAACCCCGATCAGCGGTCCGGACGTCCGCAATGGGTCACCGGAGGAATTCTGGTGGCCGCCTTCGTCGCGCTGCTGTACGTCGTTGAGGGCATCGATTCGGTCACCGGACACCGCCTCGACGAGAACGGCATCCGGCCCCTGGAGGTCGACGGACTCGACGGCATCCTCTTCGCGCCGCTGCTGCACGCCAACTGGGGGCACCTGGTTGCCAACACGGTGCCCGCGCTCGTGCTGGGTTTCCTGGCCGCCGCGGCCGGGCTCGGACGCTTTCTGCTGGCTACCGCCATCATCTGGGTGCTCGGCGGTGTGGGGACATGGTTCATCGGCAATCTCGGCTCGCCCTACGAGACCAACCACATCGGGGCGTCGGGACTGATCTTCGGCTGGCTCACCTATGTGATCGTCAGAGGGTTCTTCAACCGCAGCGTCGGGCAGATCCTCATCGGCGTCGTCGTGATCATCATTTACGGCGGGGTGTTGTGGGGTGTGCTGCCCGGACAGTTCGGGGTGTCCTGGCAGGGCCATCTGAGTGGGGCCATCGCCGGCGTGCTTGCGGCCTACTGGCTGTCCGGTAGGGAACGTAAGGCGCGGGAGGGTTCGCCACCGAGGTTGACGACGTGACACTTCCGAGCGCCCCGATTGGGATCTTCGATTCGGGGGTCGGGGGACTGACCGTTGCGCGGGCCGTCATCGATCAGCTGCCCGATGAGGACATCGTCTACGTCGGAGATACCGGCAATGGGCCGTACGGTCCGCTGACCATTCCGGAGATTCGCAAGCATGCGCTGGCCATCGGCGACGACCTCGTCGATCGCGGGGTGAAAGCCCTGGTTATCGCGTGTAATACGGCATCGGCGGCATGCCTGCGCGACGCCCGTGAACGCTATGCCCCGGTGCCGGTGATCGAGGTGGTGCTGCCTGCCGTGCGGCGGGCCGTGCACACCACGCACAACAACAAGATCGGCGTCATCGGCACCGAGGCGACCATCGCATCGGGTGCGTACCAGGATGCCTTCGCGGCCGCGCGCGACACGGAAATTACGGCGGTGGCGTGTCCACGTTTCGTCGATTTCGTCGAACGCGGCATCACCAGCGGCCGACAGGTACTGCAGCTTGCCGAGGGGTATCTGGAGCCGCTGCAGCGGGCGCAGGTGGACACCGTGGTGCTGGGCTGCACCCACTATCCGTTGCTGTCCGGGCTGATCCAGCTCGCTATGGGCGAGGACGTCACGTTGGTGTCCAGCGCCGAGGAAACCGCCAAGGACCTGCTGCGGGTTCTGTCGGAGAGGGATCTACTGCGGCCGCATCCGGATAACCCGAGTGCCTCGCGTCCGAACCGCGTTTTCGAGGCAACCGGCGACCCGGATGCATTCCGCGCCCTAGCGACCCGATTCCTCGGCCCGGCTGTGACGGCAGTGCAAACTCGAGCTAGCGGTGTTCCGGGTTACACCGAAATTGCAACACCTCTCTAACCCTCTGCCGAGACGCTTGCCCGGCGTGGCAAGCTAGGGCTGTGCGAGTCACCGTGCTCGGCTGTTCAGGCAGCGTCACCGGACCGGATTCCCCGGCGTCTGGTTACCTCCTGACGGCACCGGATGCGCCACCGTTGGTCATCGACTTCGGTGGTGGTGTCTTGGGCTCTCTGCAACGCTTCGCCGATCCCGGATCCGTCAGCGTTCTGCTTTCACACCTGCATGCCGACCACTGCCTAGATCTGCCCGGTCTGTTCGTGTGGCGTCGCTATCACCCGAATCCACCCAAGGGCAAGGCCATCATGTACGGGCCTGCCGACACGCTCGTTCGGGTGGGAGCTGCTTCCGCCGAGATCGGGGGTGAGGTGGACGATTTCACCGATATCTTCGACATCTTCCACTGGATCGAGGGCGAGCCCGTCGAGTTCGGATCGCTCACTGTGACCCCCACCAGAGTGGCGCACCCGCCCGAGTCGTACGGGCTGCGCGTGCAGGATGCCTCGGGTGCGGTGCTGGCGTACAGCGGGGATACGGGCATATGCGATGCCGCGGTCGAATTGGCACGCGATGCGGACGTGTTCCTGTGCGAGGCGTCGTGGACGCATATGCCGGGACACCGTCCACCGGACCTGCACCTGTCGGGTACCGAGGCCGGCCAGATCGCCGCCCGGGCGGGTGTGAAGGAACTGCTCCTGACCCACATCCCGCCGTGGACTTCGCGTGAGGATGTCATCGCGGAGGCCAAGTCGGTGTTCGACGGACCGGTCCGGGCCGTGGTCGCCGGCGAGACCATCGACCTGTAGTTCTGGAGGGCACTCTCGCCTTTCCCGTCGCGCGTGAGCAGCAGCGCTCACCCTCGGCGCAATCACCCACATCGCCGCTCACACTCGACGCGGCGACGGAGAAGATAAGGTCGAAGGCGTGTCCAGAAGAGAAGACGGCAGACAAGACGACGAACTGCGCCCGGTGACCATCACGCGGGGATTCACCGCACATCCGGCGGGTTCGGTGCTCATCGAGTTCGGCGGGACGCGGGTGATGTGCACCGCCAGCGCGACCGAGGGTGTGCCGCGTTGGCGGAAAGGTTCCGGACTTGGTTGGCTGACAGCCGAATACGCGATGCTGCCGGCCTCGACTCATACCCGCAGCGATCGTGAATCGGTCAAGGGACGCGTGGGTGGCCGCACACAGGAGATCAGCCGCCTGATCGGACGCTCGCTTCGGGCGTGTATCGACTTATCGGCGTTGGGGGAGAACACCATTGCCATCGACTGCGATGTGTTGCAGGCCGACGGCGGTACCCGCACCGCGGCGATCACCGGCGCTTACGTGGCACTGGCCGATGCGGTGACGTACTTGGCCGCACACGGCAAGCTGGCCGATGACGAGCCGCTGTCGTGCGCGATCGCCGCCGTGAGCGTCGGCGTGGTGGACGGTCGGGTGCGTGTCGACCTTCCGTACGAAGAGGATTCGCGCGCCGAGGTAGACATGAATGTGGTGGCCACCGACACCGGCACGCTGGTGGAGGTGCAGGGCACCGGTGAGGGCGCCACCTTCCCGCGTTCGACGTTGGACAAGCTGCTCGACGCGGCGGTGGGTGCTGCCGACCAGCTGTTCGTGTTACAAAAGGAAGCGCTGGCGTTGCCGTACCCGGGGGTTCTGCCGGACGCACCACAGAAGAAGGCATTCGGTTCGAAGTAGGCGGGGGGCCATGAAAATACTTGTCGCAAGCCGTAACTCGAAGAAGCTTCGCGAGCTTGAACGAGTGCTCACAGCTGCCGGAGTTTCCGGTGTCGAGCTGGTGTCGCTAGCCGATGTACCTGCCTACGAGGAAGTACCCGAGACCGGGGCCAGCTTCGAGGACAATGCGCTGATCAAGGCGCGTGAGGGGGTGCGCCATACCGGATTGGCCTGTGTCGCGGATGATTCCGGGATTGCCGTAGACGCATTGAACTGGATGCCCGGTGTGCTTTCGGCACGGTGGTCCGGCCGTCATGGTGATGATGCCGCCAACACCGCGCTGCTACTTGCACAGCTTTCCGAGGTACCCGACGATCGTCGCGGTGCGGCGTTCGTATCGGCGTGTGCGCTGGTGACGCCGGAGGGCGAAGAGGTCGTCGTCGAAGGGCGCTGGAAGGGTTCGGTCGCGCGGCAACCCGCGGGGGAGAACGGCTTCGGATACGACCCCATCTTCGTTCCGCGCGGTGGTATTCGGACGGCGGCGGAGATGACGCCCGAGGAAAAGGATGCGGTATCGCATCGCGGGCGAGCGCTCGCGGCGCTATTGCCGATGCTGCGCAACTTCGTCGCGCTGGGTCGCACTGCACCCTGACTTCTTTCCGCCATCTTTCCGGCGAGCAGACGCTTAGTGCACGTGCCACCTGGGATCTGTGTGCACTAAGCGTCTGCTCGCGGGTATTACGGAACCAGCAGGATCTTTCCGCGGGCGTGGCCGGTCTGTACGTACTCGTGTGCCTGCCGGGCTTCGGCCAACGGGAAGGTGCGATCGATGGTGACATCGAGCTCACCGTTGCCGGCCAGACGGATCAGTTCAGGGCGGGCGGCGAGGCGGATCTCGGTGCCGGCGTCGGGGCCGACGCCGCCGAGCGCCTTGAAGCCATCGGTTGCCGCGCGGGCGAATCCTGCGATGGTGGCGATTCGGTCCTTGTCCGACACCAGGGCCAGGGAGACATCTGCGGCCTCGTCGGTGCCGACGAGATCGAGGGCGACGTCCACCGGCCCGATGGCGGTGACTCGCTCGAGGAGGCCAGGACCGTATTCGACGGGGATCGCGCCGTAGCTGCGCAGCTGCTCGTGTCGGGCGGGACTTGCGGTGGCGATCACCTTGGCGCCGCGGGCCTTGGCGAGCTGGATGGCGAGCAGGCCGACGCCCCCGGCGGCGCCGTGAATGAGCACGGTGTCGCCTTCGGTGACATTGGTGGCTTCCAACAGGTGGACCGCGGTCTGCCCGGTGAGGAGGAACCCGGCAGCTTCGGCGAACGACAAATTCGCCGGCTTTCTGAACACCTCGTCCGCCGAGGCGATGATCTGAGCGGCGTAGCCGCCGATCTGCCCGGCGGCGATGACCTCATCGCCGGGCTGGAGCCCGTCGACACCCGGTCCGACGGCGGCGACCGTTCCGGACACCTCGAGGCCGAGGCGCATCGGAAGCGCGGACGGGTCGGTGCCGAAGGCCCCGGAGTACAGCTTCCAGTCGATGGGATTGACTCCCGCGGCCTTGACGTCGACAAGCACCTGGCCTTCGGCGGGGCCGTCGATCGGCACCTCGCGGAGTTCGAGGACATCGGGTGCACCATAAGCGGTGGCGACAACTACATGTGTGGTGGTCATACCGCTATCAAACCCGCACCCTGATGTCAGTATTCCTGACATCAGGGATCTTTTTGCGGCTACAGGCCTATAGACCGAACTGCTGCTTGACCTGCTGAGTGCGGTAGTGCTCGACGATGAAGCCGAGTAGCGGGATGGTGCCCGCCAGGAGGGTGCCGGCAGTGCGGGGCCACGGCCAGCGGACCTTGATCGCCAGGTCGGTGGTGAAGATCAGGTACACGAAGTAGATCCACCCGTGCACGATCCCTATCCAGCTCGGCGGATGCGGCACGTGCTCAATGTATTTGAGCCACATCTCCCAGCAGAGAGCGATCAGCCAGACACCGGTGGTCCACGCCAGGATGCGGTAGCGCCACAGTGCGCTACGGATCTTTTCGACCGGCGTGGTGACGGTGGGCGTGTCGGACGTGGCTTCTTGCTCGGTCACGAGGCGGGATTCCTATCTTGTTCGGTCAGGGCGGCGAGGTAGGCGTTGTACTCGGTGAGCGTGCGGTCGGTGGGGTCCGGTTTCGCTGCGGCGGGCCGATCGGGGAGCAAGCCCTCCGGAATTTCGGTGACCAGGTCGGCCGGCGGCGGGGGCGGGCCCTCGTCCTCGTACTGGACGAAGCGGCGGTACGCGTAGATCACAAACACTGCGAAGAGCGGCCATTGCAGTGCGTAACCGAGGTTCTGGCCGTCTCCTGACACCGATTCGAAGCGCTGGAACTGCCACCACGCCAGGCCGAGGAAGGCGACCGCGCTGACGGCGACCAGCACGATGAGTGCGGGCCTCCGACGCCGTGTAGTGGACACCCTCTGACGGTACCGCGTGAGGTCGATGGAGATGCCAATGCCCCTGGTCAGCGCTTCGGTCCGATGAACTCGTCGAGACGTGCGGTGGCCACCTTGCGGTAGATGGAGACGACGTACTTGGTCGATCGCGTCCAGGGGATACCGAGGTGGTCGAGGGCGGCGGTGAAGTGGTATCGGACGCTGGCGACACCACGATCGTTCGCGACGACTCGGCATCCGTCGCTGTGGATCAGGCCGCGAATGAAATCCTCGGTGGCTTGATCCACGAGATGTTGCTGCCAGCGTTCGAGGGCGATCTTCGGTGAATGCTTGCGGCCTGGGCCATGCTAAGGGAACAGGCATGGCCAGTGCTTGGAGTAGTGGGATGGCAGCTGACAATTCGAACGTAACCGGGGCCACTGACAGCCGCGAGGTATGATCGGAGCCCTGCGGGCGTGGCGAAATGGCAGCCGCGCGGGCTTTAGGTGCCCGTGTTCGAAAGAACGTGTGGGTTCGACTCCCTCCGCCCGCACCACTTGGTCTTGTTGGCCACCGAAGTGTCATCGCTAACCGCCCTAGACTGAAAACATGTCTGTCCCTGACGGTTTGCTTCGTATCGAGGATTGCCTCGACGCCGATGGAAACATCGGTCTACCGCCCGGTACCACGCTGATCGCCCTCATCGACCGGAACATCAGAAACGTCGGGGACACCGTCGCGTATCGCTACCTCGATTTCACCGGTTCGGAAGACGGGCAGGCCATCGAGCTCACCTGGTCGGAGCTCGGGATCCGTCTGCGGGCCGTCGCCGCGGAGGTGCAGAAGACCATCGAACGCGGAGAACGCGTCGCCATCCTGGCCCCACAGGGCCTCGACTACATCGTGGGCTTCTTCGCTGCGATCAAGGCCGGCGGCATCGCAGTGCCGCTCTTCGCGCCAGAGCTGCCCGGCCACGCCGAACGCCTCGACACGGCGCTAAGGGACTGCACGCCGACAACCATCCTCACCACATCTACCGTCCGGGATGCCGTGCAACAGTTCCTCGGCGGCCTGAAAGATATTGAAACGCCGCAGATCGTGGTCATCGACGAGATACCCGACGAAGCGGGAGAGACCTTCGAATACGTCCACCTCGTCGATGATGACGTGTCACACCTGCAGTACACATCGGGTGCCACCCGCCCGCCGGTCGGCGTGGAGATCACCCATCGCGCCGTTGGCGTCAACCTGACACAGATGATCCTGTCCATCGACCTGCTGGACCGAAACACCCACGGCTGTAGCTGGTTGCCGCTGTACCACGATATGGGCCTGTCGATGATCGGCTTCCCGACCGTCTACGGCGGCAACTCCACCCTCATGTCGCCGACGGCATTCATTCGCCGCCCGCAACGCTGGATCAAGGCGCTCTCCGATGGCTGTAAGGAGGGCCGCGTGATCACCGCCGCTCCGAATTTCGCGTACGAATACACCGCACAGCGCGGTGTGCCCGAGGCGGGCGCAGATATCGACCTCGGCAGCGTGGTCATGATCATCGGTTCCGAGCCGGTGAGTATCGACGCCATCCGTACATTCGAAAAAGCCTTTGCGCCCTTTGGATTACCACCGACCGCCTTCAAGCCCTCGTACGGTATCGCCGAGGCGGTTCTGTTCATCTCCAATATCGCCCCAGATGCCGAGCCCTCCGTCGTGCACCTCGACCGCGGGCAGCTCGCCGAAGGCCGTGCGGTGCCAACGACCGCCGATGCACCCAACGCGTCCACCCATGTGTCCTGTGGCCAACTGGCCCGCAGCCTCCACGGCGTCGTCGTGGACCCCATCACCGAGACCGAACTTCCGGACGGTCATATCGGGGAAATCTGGTTGCAGGGCAACAACGTTGGGCGCGGATATTGGAGGCGTCCCGAAGATACCGAGAGAGCGTTCCGCGCCCGGCTAGGCGGGACAGCCCCGAAAAGTCATGCAGCTAAGGCCAATGCCGACGGCGATTGGCTGCGCACCGGCGATATGGGCTTCTACCTGGACGGCGAGTTGTACATCACCGGCCGCTTCGCCGACCACATCACCGTCGACGGCCAGAATCACTACCCGCAAGACATCGAGGCCACTGTCGCCGACGCCTCGCCGATCGTGCGCCGCGGATACGTCACCGCGTTCACCGTCGACGAAGGTCTGGTCATCGTCGCCGAGCGCGCCTCGCGTACCGCCAAGGCCGACCCGCAGGAAGCCGTGGACGCTATCCGGGCCGCAGTCGACGCCGAGTACGGGCTAGAACCCTCCGACGTGCGACTGCTGCCCGCAGGAGCCATCCCGCGCACCACCAGTGGAAAGCTGGCACGAAGGGCCTGCCGCCTCCAGTACCTGGACGACGCCCTGGGCATCCGCTGAGACCCCAGCTAACTCATTTGCCTCATTTGTCCCACGTCAGCGAGCCCATTCGCCACGCCCCTCTCGGCCCGGTAGGTTTTCCGGGCCAGTGGCTAAGGCAGCTGCGCTGGCTGGGGAACAAACCGTTAGCAACGTGATGGAGGTGTGCGATGAATGACCTAACCGTCGAAGAGCTGTTCGCGCACAACGATGACGTGCAGAAATCCCGTGCGGTCCGGCTGTTGGCCGCTAAGAATCTGGCGCCGTACATCACGTTGATGGAACGCCACCTGGACCGCAGTGCGAAGGTTTCCGAACCTGCGCTGGTGGCCAAGCTGGACAGAGATCTGAACGCCGTGGGCCTGGGCGAACAGTCCGGTCTCGCCCTGATCAAGAGCTGGGCCAGCGACGGCTGGCTGCACCGGGTGTCGGACGGCACCGGTCCGGACGCCGAAAATGTCTGCTCGCTGACCGAGGATGCCCGCAGCGCGCTGGCCTTCGTCCGTCGCCTGCGTCGAGCAGACACCGTGGCCACCGGCGGGTCCATCGCCGGTATCGCCGCGGGCCTCAAACGGGTCGCCACGCAGCTGGACGGCGACCCTGCCCGCATGCGCGCCGATATCGAAGCCCAGATCGCCGAGCTGCAGACCCAGCTGCACGCCGTCGACGACGGATACCGCCCTGAACCGGACATCGTGGACCTCGAAGATGAGACCCGCGCCATTGCCTACCAGATGGAACAGGTGATCACCGATATCGTCCGCTACGGCAGCATGCAGAATGAGATCACCGCAGGTCTCATCGATGCCGCCGAGGATTCCGATTCCGGGTTCCGGGACCGTGCGCGACGGATGTTCGCCGACTATGACACCCTCTTCGACTCGCGTGAACGCGCCTCCTACGCGGCCTTCACGCGCACCATTCAGGACCCTGATCAGCGTGCTGCGCTGCGCACCGATATCGCTTGTGTCGCTGAGGGATTACCCGCGCTCGACCCAGGGCTGCGCGATGTTATGAAGAACTTTTTCAAGCTGGTCTCGCAGCAGATCGCCGAGGTCTCCCGCATCGAACAGCGCTGCGCACAGCGCATCCGGAGATTCTTCGCGGCGGGCACCACAGAGCAGGCACGTGGCCGCGCACGACAGCTCAACGACGCGCTGGCCTCCGGGCACGCCCTGCTTAAAGTGTCCACGGCGGATTCGCCAATCGACGCCGAACTGCCGATTGGCCGTTCTGCAGCGGCGTCCATCGGCGCCTTGTCGTTCACCATCAAGGACACCGCGCCGCCGGTGCTCGCTCAGGACGCGCAGTCGGGGCTGCTCGATTTGAGCGGATTTTCGGCGTTGGTCACCCAGGTGGATATGGCCTCGTTGGCGGATACGGTGAACAGCGCCGTCGCCAAGGGGCCGGTGTCGCTGCCCGACATGATCTCTCACGTCGATGCGCCCTATCTGGGCGATGTCATCGTGCTGTGGTCGCTGGCGCTCAAACAGGACCCGGAAGCGGGATCCGCCCCCGACCGTGAATCCGCAAAGGTGAAGTTCCGGTCCCTCGACGGACAGGACCGGGTGATGGAGGTACCTCAGCTGATGTTCCGTGAACCCGTGCTGGTGACTGGGAGTGAGTTATGAGCGCCGTGTCCACTGGTAAGCCCTTGGGAAATATCAATTTTGACGACCTCCCCGGCGTCGAACCCGATGCCTCCGCGCCGAGAACCGTCAAGGGACCACGGTTCGATGGCGATACCAGCGAGCTGCCCGACAAGGCGTGCTGGGCACTGCAGAACCTGGTTGCCCGGCGTTACCTGAGCAAGGACGGTCAGCCCGAACTGTGGGCGACGATGATCGAGCACCGGAAGGTGCTCGCCGCACGGCTCTCCGAATTGGACCTACGACTGCGGGTATTCGATGACCTTGAGGTTGCGTACGCAGAACCGGCGCTCTTGGAGAACCCCAGCCCGTACGGCGCCCGGGTACTGCGCCGCGAACCCCTGGGCACCTACGCATCGATCGTCGCGCTGCACCTGGCCAAAATCGCACGGACCGCCCACGACGAACATGTCCTGGTCAGCCGTGACGATATCCACGAGCTCTTCGCCAACGTCAGTCACGATATCGACCGCGACGAGGCGATGCTGCGCGACCGAGTCGACGAGGCCATCAAACGTTTGTCCAAGGCCGAAATCCTGCAGCGCACTCGCGACGACGAGCACAGCTACAGCATCAGTCCGGTCATCAACGCGCTGATGTCCGCGCAGATGATCGAGGCGTTGCAACGCCAGTACGAGCAGCTCCAGCGCGGCGGCCCCGCGCCGGAAGACTCCACCGACGAAGAAGATGGCGATACCGATGACGACGAATGACGGCCTGAATGATTCTGCCACCCAGCAGTTCTGGCTGTCCCGACTGCAGGTGATCAACTGGGGTGTCTTCGACGGCTACCACAGCATCGAGTTCAGCCGCCGCGGCACACTGATCACCGGCTCCTCCGGTAGCGGCAAATCATCTCTGCTGGACGCGATCTCGCTGGCGTTCCTGTCCTCGAACCGCCGCAATTTCAACGCGTCCAGCGACACCACCGCCGCTGGCTCCAATATGGGCAAACGCACCGTCGACAAGTACATACGCGGCCTGTGGGGTGAGTTGAAGAACCCCGGGGAGCGGCCCAAGCAGATGTTTCTGCGCGGCAAGGGTGCGGCGTGGTCGGCCATCGCGGTCACCTACGCCGGCACCGACGGCCGCGTCATCACCGGCCTTGTGCTCAAATGGCTTGCTCCGGGCTCTGATTCGGATTCTTCGAGCCGCTACTACCTCATCGACGCCGATACCGATATTCGCGACCTGTGCAACGGGTGGGCCAGCAAGGGGTACTCGGGCTCGGTCTTTGAGAGCGCCGGCTGGCGCGGCCACAAGAGCGAGCGCTGGTATCTGGAACAGCTTTATGCCACCGTCGGGATTCAGGGGTCCTCGGCGGCCCAGCAGCTGCTGGGTAAGGCGAAATCGCTCAAGAGCGTCGGTGGTCTTGAGCAGTTCGTGCGCGAGTACATGCTCGACGAACCTGAGTCGATGGCCGCGATCTCCGAAGCCTTGGGCCAGATCACGCCATTGGTCGACGCCCGCGGCGCGCTGGCGGTGGCGCAGCGTCAGCGGCAGACACTGGGCGATATCGAACAGATCCAGCAGACTTACGCCGGCGACGCGGCTCAGCTTGCGACTGTCGATGTCGTCGATCATCACACCGTGCGCGACTACGTGGACCAGCAGCGCCTGGCGCTGGCGGTCCCGGAGATTGATCTGCTGGACACCGAGATCACCCGCCTGGGCGGGGAGTGCGACGAAATCCAGACGCGCCAGGACATTCTCACCGGTGAGCGCGACAAACTGCTGGGGCGCATCGCTGCCGCCGATAGCAACCTGGCACCGCTGAAGAGCGAGCTGGCCCACGCCCGCGCCCGTGCCGAAGAGGTGTCGCGACGGCGCACCGCGTATGAGAGCGCGCTGTGGGACCTTGGGCACGCGGACGATATTGAGTCCGCCGAGGAGTTCGAGGCCATGCGGGTGGAAAGCCTGCGGTCGGTCACCCGGATCAATGCCGAGCTGGAAGCCGGGCACGACGCCTATGTCATGGCGGCCGGTGCGCTGTCCGCCGCGCGAGACCAACTCAGGTCCGCATCTTCCGAGTTCAAGCGGGTCGAGCATGTCGGTACTCCGGTGCCGCCGGACGAGGACCGCATGCGCGGGGAAATCGTTGCGGCGCTGGGCCTCACCCTCAAGGACCTGCCCTACGTTTGCGAGCTGATGGACCTGCGTCCCGGGCAGGAGCGCTGGCGCCGGTCCGTGGAGAAGGTGCTCCGATCTACCGGCCTATGCCTGCTGGTTCCCGACCAGCACCACCGGCAGGTGCTGCGGTACGTCAACGAGAACCCGATGCGGGGTTACCTGCAGATGGAACGGGTGATCCCTTCCGGTGCGCCGCGTCGAGCCGAGCCAGGCACCCTCGCGGATTGCCTGCGCCTTACTAACCCCAACCACGAATGCTCAAGCGCCGCGATGAATCTCGTTATCGCAGTGGGCGACTACGCATTGGTGGACAGCCCCGACGAGTTCAGTAAGCACCGCCGGGCCGTCACCGACCAGGGGTTGCGCAAGGACGGTGACCGCAGGGCGGTCAAGGACGACCGGCGTGAACTGCGTGCCTCTCAGTACATCTACCAAGGCAATGCCGGTGACAAGCGGGCCGCGCTTTCCGACGATGTGGTCGAGGCGCAGCAGTCTGTGGGGGACGCGGAGAAGTTCATCGGCGAGATGGACACCAAGCGTGAGGAGCTTCGCTCCGAGGTGGTGCGGTGGTCAAAGCTGCACGGCCAGTACGAGTACTGGAGCCAGATCGATACCGAGTCGGCCGATGCGGCCGTCGGGCGGTTGCAGGATCAGTACGACGCGATGCTGGAGGCCAACCCGGACCTGACAGGTCTTCAGCAGCAGGCCGACTCCTATCTCGACGAGATCAAGAAGCTTTCCGAGCGTATCGGTGCGTTGAGAAGGCAAGAATCCGAACATGATTCACGCCGTACTCGGCTGCTTGACCTGATGGACAACCTCAGCCCACGGGAGGTGGGCGGGCACACCCGTTCCGGTATCGAGGTCTATGTCCCGCAGCTGTCGTCCAGCCTGGATGTGCTCGAGCCCGATGCTTACCGGCTGGAGCTGTGGCGCCAGATCGAGAAGGACCAGTCCGTGCTGCGGGAAAGCGTGACCCGCTCGCGCAACGAGCTCACCCGAATCCTCAATGCCTACGACCGGGATTTCCCAGACTCGATTCCCAACGACGGCGAGAACTTCGACGAGAAGATCCACGACTACGTGGCGCTGTGCCGCCGGATCGACGAGCGCGACCTGCCTGCCGCATATGAGCAGATGCTGCGGCTCATCACCGAGCAGGCACCCACTGCGGTGCTGCGGCTGCACCAGCTTGCCGAGGAAGAGGCGCATCGCATCACCGACCAGATCGACCGCGTCAACAGTGGTTTGGGCTCGGTGGAGTTCAACAGGGGAACGCGGCTGACGCTGCGGGCCGAGCCCAAGGCGCTCGAAGCGGTGGGTGAGCTCAACGAACGCGCCCGGCACATCTCCGGTCGCGCGGTCGCGGTGTCCATGGGGGACGAGAAGGCCATCCACGACCAGTACCAGGACATCCTGCAGCTGCGGAACCTGCTGGCGGCCGAGACTCCCGAGGCCCGACAGTGGACGCGCGACGCATTGGATGTGCGCAACCGGTTCGTGCTGTACTGCGAGGAGAGTGACGCCACCACCGGTGAGGTGATCCGTACCTACAGCAATGCGGGTGCGAACTCCGGTGGGGAACAAGAGAAGCTGATGGCGTTCTGTCTCGCCGGTGCGCTGAGCTTCAACCTCGCCAATCCCGAAACCGGGGACAACCGGCCGGTATTCGCGCAGTTGATGCTCGACGAGGCGTTCTCGAAATCCGATCCACAGTTCGCGCAGCAGGCGCTGTCGGCGTTCCGCAAGTTCGGGTTCCAGCTGGTGATCGTCGCCACCGTGCAGAACACCACCACCATCCAGCCCTATATCGACAGCGTGGTCATGGTGTCCAAACCCGATGGCCCGGGGGTGCGGCCGGTGGCCTCGACCCGCACGGTGCCGATCGGGGAGCTTGGAGATGTGCGAAAGGCCGTGAGCGCGCGCGGGGTTTGAGCTTCTTCGCGCAGGCTGTCATCAGCGCCCGACGAATTCGGCGGTGGTGCGGGTCAAAAATGCCTGCACACCCAGGGCGGCATCCTCGGTGGTGAACAGCTCGCGGATGGTGGGCACAAGCTGCGCCTCGGCAGCGGCCTCACCCTCGGCTAGGGCTAACCGGGCGTTGCGCAAGGTGGCTTGCACACCCAGCGGCGCCTGGCGCGCGATCGTCTGGGCGATAGCGATCGCCTTGTCGACATGCTCACCGGCAGATACGACCTCCTGCACGATCCCGATGCGATACGCCTCGGCGGCGTCGAAGGGCTCCGCCGTCAGCATCCACCGCATGGCACTGCCCCAGCCGGCGGTGCGTGGGAAGCGGATGGTGGCACCGCCGAATGGGTAGATGCCACGGTTGATTTCGAGCTGGGCGAAGGTAGCGGTCTCGTCGGCGATCACGATATCGGCGGCGAGTGCCAACTCGATACCCAGTGTGAGCACCTTGCCGTGCACGGCAACGACAAGCGGCTTGGACAAATGCGTACCGTCGACCTGCCACGGGTTGATCCCGTTCTCGGCTGTTAACGACGCGCCGCTCTGAATCTCGGCCGCCACGCTGGCCAGGTCGAGGCCGGCGGTGAACATGGTCCCCTCCCCGTAAAGCACCGCGGCCCGCAGATCGGCATCCGCGTCGAATTCGCCGAATGCCCGGGACAGCTCCTGGAGCATCGCCTTATCGAACGCATTGCGCTTGGCCGGCCGGTTCAGGCCGATCACCAGGACGTATCCCTCACGCCGGATGCTCAGGGTTTCGTACTCGCTCATTGACTTCTCCGTCCACACCGAGGATTATGTAGAGCAGCATACATAGTTGCCGCAGGGCGAGGGAGAACACCGGAAGGCCGAGGATGAGCACGCCGCGTGAACGAATGGTTGCCTCGGCGGCCCTACTGATCCGCGAGCGCGGCGCACATGCCACCGCCATTTCCGATGTTCTCGAACACAGCGGTGCACCGCGCGGCTCCGCCTACCACTACTTTCCCGGCGGACGTACCCAACTGCTCGGCGAAGCCGTGGATCTCGCGGGGGAGTACATCGCCGGGATGATCGATGGGAAGCCCACCGCTACGGACGCTCTCGACGCTCTCGTCGCCCTCTACCGGAAGCAACTGGTGCGCACAGATTTTCGGGCAGGGTGCCCGGTGGTAGCGGTCGCTGTCGAGGCCGGAGACCCGGAAAGTCCGGCCAGCAATGCGAAGCTCATCGCGCACTCGGCGGTGGTGTTCCAGCGCTGGGTCGGCCTCATCGCGGACAAGCTGGCCGCCGCCGGTGCCACTCGCACCCGCGCCGACGAACTCGCGATGTTGATGACGACCTCGCTGGAGGGGGCCATCATCGTCGCGCGATCCATCCGCGACGTCACACCAATCGATGTGGTGCATAAGCAATTACGCACACTGATCGAGGAGGCCCTGTCATGACCGCCACCAATTGGCTGCCCACCGCGTGCATCCTGTGCGAGTGCAACTGCGGCATCGTTGTACAGACCGAGGGCCGCACGCTCGCCAAGATTCGCGGTGACAAAGAACATCCGGGCTCGAAGGGCTACACCTGCAATAAGGCCCTGCGCCTGGATCACTACCAGAACAACGCCAACCGGCTGACCTCGCCGATGCGCCGCCGCCCCGACGGCACCTACGAGGAAATCGATTGGGACACTGCGATCGTGGAGATCGCCGAGGGCTTCAAAGACATCCGCGACAACCATGGCGGAGACAAGATCTTTTACTACGGCGGTGGAGGCCAGGGGAATCATCTGGGTGGCGCGTACAGCGGCGCCTTCCTCAAGGCGATCGGGTCCAAGTACCGCTCCAACGCCCTTGCCCAGGAAAAGACCGGGGAGGCCTGGATCGACAAGAGCCTCTACGGCGGGCATACCCGAGGGGAGTTCGAGCACGCCGAGGTGTCGGTGTTCGTGGGGAAGAACCCATGGATGTCGCAGAGCTTTCCGCGGGCACGGGTGGTGCTCAACGAGATCGCCAAGGATCCGCAGCGCTCGATGATCGTCATCGACCCGGTGATCACCGATACCGCCAAGATGGCCGACTTTCACCTCCGGGTGAGACCCGGCTCCGACGCCTGGTGCCTTGCGGCACTCGCCGCGGTGCTGGTCCAGGAAAACCTGTGTGACGAAACATTTCTCGCCGAACATGTCACCGGTACCGAAGAGGTTCGGGACGCGCTACGTGCGGTACCGATCGGCGACTACGCACAGCGCAGCGGTGTCGACGAGGATCTCATTCGGCGGGCGGCCCGTCGGGTCGCGTCCGCAGAGAGCGTGGCGGTCTTCGAAGACCTCGGGATTCAGCAGGCCCCCAACAGCACACTGAGCTCCTACCTCAACAAGATGTTGTGGATACTCACCGGGAGTTTCGCCAAGCGCGGAGGCCAGCATCTGCATTCGTGGATGGCACCGCTCATGGGTGGCTTCTTCGGAAACACCCCGGTAACCGGCGCCCGCATCATCGGCGGTTTGGTGCCCTCGAACGTCATCCCCGACGAGATCCTCACCGATCACCCCGACCGGTTCCGCGGGATGATTGTCGAGAGCAGCAATCCCGCACACTCCCTGGCGGATTCGGCGAGATGCAAGGAAGCGTTCCAAACCTTGGAGCTGCTTGTCGTCGTCGACGTGGCGATGACCGAGACCGCCCGCCTCGCGCATTACGTGCTGCCAGCTGCCACACAATTCGAGAAGGTGGAGGCGACGTTCTTCAATCTCGAGTTTCCGCACAACACCTTTCAGCTGCGACACCCGCTGTTCGAACCCGAGCGGGGAACGCTCCCCGAGCCCGAGATCTGGGCGCGGTTGGTCCGGGCGCTGGGTGTGGTGGACGATGCGGATCTGCAGCCGTTGCGCGAAGCCGCCGCACAGGGCCGGGATGCCTATCTGCAGGCGTTCTTCACGGTGCTGGCCAATCCGGCACTCGCCTCGCTGGCACCCTATGTCCTATACGAAACCCTCGGCCCGACCCTGCCCCAGGGATTGGAAGGTGCCGCCGCACTCTGGGGTCTGGCGCAGAAGGCGATGATGACCTACCCGCAGGCGGTGGCGCGAGCCGGCCACCGCGATGGCAACGCGCTTTTCGACGCTATCCTGAACAGTCCTTCCGGTGTCACCTTCACCGTTCACGACTACGAGGACGACTTCGCGCTGATCACTCATGCGGACCACAAGATTGCGCTGGTGATCCCCGAAATGCTTGAGGATATCCGGGGATTGGCATCTCGCCCGGCCCAGCTGACGACACCCGAATTTCCGATCGTGCTCTCCGCGGGTGAGCGGCGGGCATACACCGCCAACGACATCCTCCGGGACCCGTCGTGGCGAAAGCGAGACCAGCAAGGTGCACTACGGATCAGCCTGGAGGATGCGCAGCAGCTCGGTATCGCCGACGGTGAACGAGTGCGCGTCGCCACTGCGGCCGGTAGCGCCGAGGCCACCGTCGAGATCAGCGACATGATGCAGCCCGGCCATGCCTCATTGCCGAACGGGTTTGGGCTCGATTACACCGACGAGACCGGCGTGAGGCACGTGCCGGGTGTCGCCCCGAATGCGCTCACCTCATCGGCCTGGCGTGACGAGTACGCCGGTACCCCATGGCACAAGCACGTTCCTGCGCGTATCGAGCCGCTGGCGGTTAGCGTCTAACGCACGCTGGCGACGTATTTCCGCACCGTCTCCTCGGATTCGGTTATGACACCGAGGTAACCGTCGGGGCGCACCAATGCGAGTGTCGATTCCGAGACGTCGTACTCGGCCGACGGTGCGAGGCGTTGCACGCGTACTCCATCGATGTGCACCGCGCGGTTCTCAAACGTGAGCACAGTGAAGTGGGTTCCGCGGAGCACGTCAAAGAGACGACGTCCGCCCTGCAGCGCCGCGTCGGGCGCTCGGTCCCCGGCCCGGAGCTTTCCGGGGGACGCGCGGTCGTCGATCGCTAGGGAACTTCTGCGATACCCGATATCCAGCTGATGCAACTGCGGCGCAGTCTCATTGGAGGGCTCGAAGTTGCGGCAGTGCAGGTCGGTGCTCAGCCCGAGCACCGATGCGGCGACGGGCATCCGTTCCTCTTCGTAGGTATCCAGCAGCTGCTCGGAGGCGCCCGAGATGACTGCCGCCAGCTTCCAGCCCAAGTTGTAGGCGTCCTGCACGCTGGTGTTCAGACCCTGCCCGCCCGCGGAGGAATGCACGTGGGCGGCGTCTCCGGCCAGGAACACCCGGCCCACGCGGAATCGGTCCACCATCCGTGCGTTGACCCGGTAGAGCGATATCCACCGGAGGTCGTGCAGCACAATGTCATCGCGTCCGGACCGCTCCACCAAGAGGCCCTGTACGGCCTCGAGCGTCAATGGGGGTACATCGTCGGTGGCCATGCTCGCGACAAACTGATAGTGATCACTGCTCGGCAGGTTCCACAACGAAAACCGTTCGGACACCTGCCCGCCGCGTGTCAGTACATGACAGAACGTGCCGTCCAAACCGTCGGCGCGGACATCGCCTATCAGTGTTCGTTCGCTCTCGAAGGTCTTCCCGGCGAATCCCACATCGAGGGCCTTGCGAATCGCGCTACGCCCGCCATCGGTGCCGACAAGGTGCGACGCGCGTATCCGCACCGGGATGCCGTCGCGAAGAAACGTGACGGTCACCCCCTCGCCGTCCTGCTCGAAACCGATTACCTCACTACTGAATTCAACATCGCCTCCGAGTTCACGCAGACGGCCTAACAGGATCTCATCGGTGCGCCACTGCGGAACCATCCAGAAGCGTGGATAGGGCACACCGGGGCCGCAAGGCACACCCGAGCCGACCATCTCGGCCAGAGTTCGTTCGCCGACGGTCTCCCGTCCGGCGTAGATACGGAACGGTGGCATGTCCATGCCGCCGGCCTCGATGGCATCCGCGACACCCAGATCGTCGAGCACCTCCTGGGTGCGCGGTGACAGCCCCTTGCCGCGAGAACCGGGGAAGAGGCCGGGTGCCTTGTCGAACACCCGGCACGGGATCCCGCGACGTGCCAATTCGCATGCCAGCGTTAGGCCGGTGGGGCCGGCGCCGGCGATCACTACCGTCATAAAACACCACCTCGGATAAGCACGATCAGCACATGGTCGACGAGCCGCTCGATGAATGCATCGTCGATGGGGGCGTCCAGAGTCAGCCGGTGCGTGATCATCGCCTCAGCGACATCGTGAATGAGCTCCCGGTCGACCTCGGCGGACACCTCGCCGCGAGAGATGGCCCGGGACAGGGGCATATCGAAGGGCGAGAGGCCAGGATCGGCGAGATGACGATTGATCGCCTCGGTCAGCGCCTCGTCGTGTCCCATCGCACGGATGAGGTCGGCATAGAGGGCCGGTGGGACTGCTTCGGCCTTCCGGCGCAGCATGCCCAGCGTCGCAATGAGATCCCCACGCAGATTGCCGGTGTCGGGGACTTCGTCGTTGAAGCTCGCGTCGTGGGCGTCCAGGGCGGCCTTCACCAGCTCGGCCTTGTTTCCCCACCTGCGATATATCGTAGTTTTGCTGGCATGTGCCTGTGCTGCAACGGAATCCATAGAGAATCGGTCATACCCGTCGCATATCAATACCTGTAGTGCGGTATCGAGTATTGCGGCGCTGCGCGCCTCTCCGCGGGGGACCATGCGCTAAGTGTACGTTATTCGTACACATAGTAAAACGGGATCTAGGCGCCAACTGGCGCCGACGCTCCTATGTCGGCTGTCGGCGTGCCGTATGCGGTGCTGCTGGGTGTGTTCGTCGCAATTTTCGACCCCATCCCTTACGGATCGACAGTCGCGGGCATGTGTTGACACCCAAGGTAATTGGGCGGGCCACCAGCGGGTGATTCAGGTGCTCGCGCAGGAACTGTTGTTCTCGGCGCTCGACGAGGCCGTGACTACTGGTACAGATACACGCTCTCGGCGGCGCAGGGCGGGCGGTCCTTGCCCTCGGTCTCGTACTTGATGCCGTACGTCGCCTCGACGGTGCCCTTGTCGCGCAGCTTGGCCGACAGTAGCGTGACGTGGCCGCGAACCCGCGCGCCCACATGCAGCGGCGCTGGGAACCGAACCTTGTTGACCCCGTAGTTGAGCACGGCGTCGTAGGACGCGATCTCCAGCACCTCGTCCAGGAAGGCCGGGGCGAGCGCGAGGGTGAGGTATCCATGCACGATGGTCCCGCCGAATGGGCCGGCCTTGGCGCGCTCGGCGTCGGTATGAATCCACTGCCGGTCACCTGTCGCGTCCGCGAACTCGTTGACCTGTTCCTGGGTGATCTGAACCCAACTGCTGGTACCCAATTCAACTCTGCCCAGGGACAGTAGCTCCTGTGGTGTCGCCAGCTTGGTGGACATACCGCGCGCTCCTTTTCGGGTCGTGGTGCCTTATCGCATTACCGACGTGTTGTGTTGACTGGACTCTTCTTACCCGAGTTCTCATGCCTGCCACGGGACAATGCCGAAATCCGGGGGAGCGATGGGTGCGGGTAATGTTTGCCGACATGAGGTGGTCTGTGCCGCTGCTGCTCGCATTACTGCTCGTGGCGACGGGCTGTCAACGTGGTGTCGACGGGGAAGCGACGGCCGATAAGGGGCCGGACCCGGCGGGGCCTATTCAGCCGGCGCAGCTCGACCAACTCCTGACTCCGGCGCAGTCGCTGACCATTACGCCGGGAAAGCCGCTGTTCGAAACCGATATGCAGTCGGTCCTCTGGATCGGTGCCGATCCCGCGGAATGTCAAGGTGTCGTCGGATACGGCCGATATCCGCTCTTCCCCACGAATTACACCGGGCGTGAAGCGCGGACACAGATTGACAACCAGTACCCGAACCAGCACCAACTCCTCGAGGTGTCGGCCACCTACCCCGGCGACTTCCAGGCGGTGAAGTTTCTGGACTCCGTACGCTCGACCGTCTCCGAGTGCCAGCGTCAGGTCGCAGCCTGGGGCGATGACGAGAAACGTCATACCGTCACACCCGGTCCGGTGGTACCCGGTTCACCGGACATGGTGCGTTGGTCGACGAATCTCAATGGTGATCAATGGGTTTGCGAGTTCACCGTAATCGCCAAGGCGAACGTGATCTCGCAGCTCGTCACTTGTTCGGCGGATCGGTCGATCGACAATAGGGCACTGTCGAACAAACGGCTTCAGAAGATCGAGGAGCTGCTCAACTCCAAGGTGTGACGACCGGTCAGGACGATTCGCGTGCCGCGATGTCCTGGGTGAGCAGGTGCTCGGCTCGTTCGATGATGGCATTGACGGTGAAATCGAAGTTGGCATCCGAGATGGTCGCGATCGAATGGCCGCGGGACGCGAGGTCATGCAGGGTGGGCGCGACCGTGGCGCTCGGTGCCAGGTTGCGGGCGTCGCCGGAGGCAGGCATGACGGTATCCAAGTGTTCCAGCACCACGATGCCCCGAATATGCAGGGACAGAGAGAAATACACGTCTATCGCATTATCCGGGCTGAATCCGACGCCGATCAGGGTCTGGACAAGGGATTCCAGGTTCTGAATGCTCGCCTGCAGCGCCTCGGCACTGAGCTCGCTCGTGCGCATCAGGATGAGCTCGACCAGCACCGGGCGTGTTCGAAATGCCTGGCGCATCCGGCGGGTGTGGTTGCGCAGGGCGTCCTGCCAGGTTTCGTCTCCGATGAAGGGTGCGGCGAAGTGGTACTGCTTGGTGGCGCGATCGGTCATCGCATCGAGCAGTTCGCCCTTTTTGCGGAAGTACCAGTAGATGCTGGTGACACCGACATCGAGATGTTTCGCTAGCAGCGGCATACTCAGCCCGCAGATCCCTATCTCCTCGGCGAGCTCAAATGCTCCGGCGATGATGTCCTCGGCAGTGATGGAGCCGCGGCGTCGCCGTTCTCTTTTTGGGCCTTGTGTGCTGGTCGTCTTGGCCTCGCGGCCGACACCGGCATGTTGCATGTGTAATCCTCGTCGTACCCCCGTTGCGTCGATCTGTCCCCGCCCACGGTTTAAAGGCCCTGGTAGCAAGTTGGCAGGATACCGCAGAGAACTGTGGGCACGGTCAGCTCCCTGTTTGGCTCAGTTCGCTGTGCCGGTGGCACGCGGTCAGACTCAGGGCTTTGCGCGCCGGGTACCTCCCGCAGTACACATGGATCTTGTTCTGGCCATACCCGTGTGCGGGGCACTGACGGCGGGCACCATTGGCATTCGCAGCTGGCGGCATCGGGAAGGGCTTGGCAATGGCAATCGACAGGGATATCGAAACGGAACCGGCGGCAGACGCTGCCGTATCGAAGCCCGAGAAAACCCCTTGGTGGGTGCGGCAGTACACGTTCACGGGTACCGCGGTGGGCCTGGCCTTCCTCTGGCTGTCGATGACCCCGTCGTTACTTCCGCGCGGCCCGCTGTTCCAGGCGTTGGTGAGCGGAGGCGCGGGTGCCATCGGGTACGGGCTCGGCGTCTTGGCGGTATGGCTGGTGCGGTACATGCGGTCAAAGGATTCGAGTCCGCCGCCGCCCGCCATCGCGTGGCGAATGCTCATCGTGTTCGGGATTATCGGCACTGCCCTGATGATCGTGTGGTTCCACTTCTGGCAGGACCGGGTGCGTGACCTCATGGGTGTGCCGCGGCTGGGATTCTGGGCGCACCCGCAGACCGCGGTGATGTCGGTCATCGCATTGTTCGTCCTGGTCGAATTCGGCCAGCAGATTCGCCGGTTGATCCTGTTCCTCGTCGAGCGGCTCAATCGCGTAGCCCCCAAACGGGTATCCGCGGTGGTCGCCGTCACGTTGGTGGTGGTCCTCGGGATGGCACTCATCAACGGCGTCGTCGTGAGGTTCACGATGCGCGCCCTCAACAACACATTCTCGGCGGTGAACAACGAGGAGAACCCCGACAACCCGCCGCCCACCACCTCATTGCGTTCCGGCGGACCGAATTCATTGGTCTCCTGGGCCTCGCTGGGCAATCAAGGCCGTGCCTTCATCGGAGGCGGTGCCACTACACAAGAGCTTTCGGCGTTCAACAAGGCTCCGGCGACCGAACCGATCCGGGCGTACGCGGGCCTGGAATCCGCTGACGATATTAAGGCGACGGCCGAGCTCGCCGCCCGTGAACTGGAACGTGAGGGCGGCCTTCACCGAAAGGTGGTGGCGGTGGCCACCACAACGGGAACCGGCTGGATCAACGAAGCGGAGGCCGACGCCCTCGAATACATGTACAACGGTGACACCGCCATCGTCAGCATGCAGTATTCGTTCTTGCCCAGCTGGATTTCGTTCCTGGTCGACAAGGAGAACGCCCGCCAGGCGGGGCAGGCGCTGTTCGAGGCCGTTTCGGCACGGGTCCGTGCAATGCCGGAGGGTGTGCGGCCCAAGCTCGTGGTGTTCGGTGAGAGCCTCGGCTCATTCGGCGGTGAAGCGCCGTTCCTGTCGGTGAACAACATCGTGGCCCGCACCGACGGTGCGTTGTTCTCCGGCCCGACGTTCAACAACACCATGTGGCTTGAGGCCACGCATAACCGCGATGACGGGTCGCCGGAGGTGTTGCCCATCTACGACAACGGGCGGAACGTCCGGTTCGCCTCACGCCCGGAGGACCTGAATCGGCCCGCTGATCCTTGGGCGCGCCCACGCATTGTGTACCTGCAGCACGCATCCGATCCGATCGCGTGGTGGAATCCGGACCTCATCCTGAGCAAGCCTGACTGGCTGCGTGAACCCCGCGGCTACGACGTGTTGCCGAGCATGGAGTGGATACCGTTCGTGACGTTCCTACAGGTATCCGCCGATATGGCTGTCGCGGTCGATGTTCCCGATGGTCACGGTCACGTTTATGTCCGGGCCGTCGCCGATGCCTGGGCAGCCATCCTGCAGCCGCCCGGCTGGACTCCGGAGAAGACCGAACGATTGCGGTTGCTGCTGCGCTCGGGGGAGTAGGGCACCAAACCTGGGAAGCGTGCATTCCGTACGGTGGCTGGGTGAGCCACACCCTGGGGTCGAGTAACTACGTGACGACCGCCGACGGGCGCGAGTTGCACTACATGGTCGCCGGATCCGGTGAGCCGACCGTGGTGTTCGAATCGGGAATGGGTTTCTCGCGGTCGGCCTGGGGTCTAGTGCAACCCCTTGTCGCCCAGCGTTTTCGGTCGGTGGTCTACGACCGTGCGAACTTGGGGCGCAGTGGTGACGACCCGGAGCCGCGCACGCTGGAGCGAATCACCGCGGACCTGGGCGCCTTGCTGACGGCCCTCGATTCGGGGCCTTACATCCTGGTGGGGCACAGCTACGGCGGAACCATCGCGCTGGCGACGACGGCGGCTGATCCGTCACGCATCGCGGGCATCGTTCTCGTCGACCACTCTGACGAGAACCTGGATTCCTACTTCCGTCCGGCCTCGATCGGCACGCGAATCCTCGGGTTCATCCATCGTGCGACGCTCGACGCGATGGGGCGGGTGGGTCTGCTGGCGCACCTCGTGCGCCGCATGATGCCCCGGATGCCACGCGATGTCGTCGACGATATGACGTCCGAAGATCTCACGTGGCGGGCTGGACGCGCCGCCAACGAGGAGGAGCGCCGCTTTGTCGACGGGATGGCCCGATTGCGCGATAACCCGCCGATGTTCGACGGCATTCCCGTCACTGTCATATCGGGAGCCCGCGCTGAGTTTCTGAACGAGGAGACACGGTCCGAGCTGAACGCCGCCCATCAGGTGACGGCGCATCGGCTCGGGGCACGCCATGTGCTCGCTCGCAAATCCGGACATCAGGTTGTCCTCACCGAACCGCGATTGATCGCCGACGAGGTGTTTCGGATCGCGGACGCGTAGGCGCCCGTCTAGACGCCGCTGTGGCGTATGTGACTAGCGTGGCTACCGTGTTTGTTGAGGCAGTTGTCGTAATCTGAGGCTTGAGTTCTGCAAAACAGCACTTCGAACAGCTTCAGTGAGGTAGTGGTGTCCATATCCCGCCGGGGTGTCCTCAAATACGCCGCTGGCATACCCGCCGCGGTAGCACTGGGAGGTGCCACAGCCTCCCTGACGGCTGCGCGGGCGAACGCTGCCTCGCTCGGGACACTCATCGACTACGCCGGTGGTGTCCCGTCTCCGGAGTCGATCAAGGCCGCCGGACACCTGGGTGCGATTCGGTACGTATCGGATCCGCGCAGCCCGGGATTGTCGGCGGGTAAGCCCATCAAACTTGCCGAAGCGCGCGATCTGTATCGCGCCGGCCTGAAGATCGTCTCCAACTACCAATACGGCAAGCAGGACACCGCGGACTGGCTCGGTGGCCATGACGCAGGAATCAAACACGCGCAACGCGGGTGGCAGCTGCACGTCGCCGCCGGTGGCTCCTACAACGTGCCGATTTACGTCTCGGTCGACGACAACCCGACACCTGAGCAGTACAAGAACCAGGTGGCGCCGTACCTGAAGGCCTGGGAGTCGGTTTTGGGACATGCCCGCACCGGGCTGTACGGCAACTCCAAGACCATCGATTGGGCCCTGCAGGACGGGCTGTGCTCGTACTTCTGGCAGCACAATTGGGGCAGCCCTAAAGGCTTCGTCCATCCCCAGGCTCATCTGCATCAGTTCGAGATCGACAAGCGCGAGGTCGGAGGAATCGGCGTCGACCTCAACGACATTCTTCAGCCCAATTTCGGGCAGTGGGTCTAGGCGTCGAGTCTCACCAGCGCTGACGCGCCTCCTGAGCATTTTCGCGGTCGGATACGTAGCTGGCTAAACATCACCAGTCGCACTGGTAACACAAGTTGGAAACGCGTTGGTGTGCCAGCAAACTTATGGCACATGTTCTGGCTTTTCCTGGTGTGGATGACCGTGTTGAAGGCGCTGAACGCGACACGCGCGAACGCGGTCGCCGCTACCGGAATCAAGCATAACGATTCGATAACAATCAATGTCTGATCTGCGATGTTATACCTACTCGGCCGTAACCACCCGCATGCAGCGCGTTTGATTGGGCGGTTGGTTGCCAGCACTTGGCCTGCCGTTACGTAAGCGGTGGTTACTCCTGCGTAGAACTCGGCAGTAACTATTACGCCAGAAGATATCGCCACCCCTCTTATGACACTCTTAAGTCCAGACCTGCGGTGATGCGGATACCGATACGAAAACACGGCCTCAATCAATCCCGATCGACAGAGACGACGACACGGGGTACGGCTGGATTCACGACTGACGGAAAGACGGGTAGCGGCGACGTGACTATCAACGAGTACGACAAGGTGACCAGCTCTGAGGGCCCCGACGCGAACGGTGCGGCCGATCCGGGTCCCAGTGCGGGTCCCGCGCTGATTGATCGCCTGGAGTCCGGTGAGCCCTACGCGGTGGCCTTCGGGGGTCAAGGCAGCGATTGGCTGGAGTCACTCGCCGACCTGGCGGCCTCGGCCGGTATCGAATCGGAGCTGGCGACTCTGGCCGGTGAGGCCGAGCTGCTCCTGGAGCCCGTCGCCAAGGAACTTGTGGTGGTGCGTCCGGTCGGCTTCACGCCGCTCACCTGGATGCGTGCGCTGACCGCCGAGGAGCCTGTGCCTGTCGCCGCGCAGCTCACTTCGGCCGCGGTCTCCATGCCCGGTGTACTGCTGGCCCAGTTGGCCGCTGTCCGCGCACTGAAGATCCAAGGCCTGGATCTGGCCCAGCTCCCGCCGGTCGCCGTCGTCGGACACTCACAGGGCGTGCTCGCGGTCGAGGCGCTCAAGGCCCACGGTGCTCGCGATGTCGAGCTGCTGGCCATCGCTCAGCTGGTGGGCGCCGCGGCGACCCTGGTCGCGCGGCGCCGCGGCATCGTGGTGCGCGGTAACCGCACCCCCATGGTGTCGGTGACCAATGTCGACCCCGAACGCATTAAGGCGCTACTCGACGATTTCGCTCAGGATGTCCGCACCGTTCAGCCGCCCGCGCTGTCCATCCGCAACGGACGCCGTTCCGTCGTCATCACCGGTACCCCCGAGCAGCTGTCACGGTTCGAGCTGTACTGCGAGCAGATCGCAGACCGCGAGGCCGCCGAGCGCAAGGACAAGGTGCGCGGGGGCGCGGTGTTCAGTCCGGTCTTCGACCCGGTCAATGTCGAGGTGGGCTTCCACTCTCCGCGCCTTGCCGATGGTGTCGAGATCGCCGGCCGCTGGGCGGCCGCTGCAGGCCTCGACGTCGAGCTGACCAAGGCCTTGACCGAGTCGGTCCTCGTGGCCCCGGTCGACTGGGTGAATGAGGTGAGCCATGTCGCCGACGCCGGTGCCCGCTGGATCCTGGATCTTGGCCCCGGTGACCTCCTCACCCGTCTGACCGCCCCTGTCATCCGCGGACTCGGGATCGGGATCGTGCCGACCGCCACCCGCGGTGGACAGCGGAACCTGTTCACCCACGGCGCCGTTCCCGAGGTCGCCCGCGCCTGGTCCAGCTTCGCGCCGACCGTGGTGTCGCTGCCCGACGGCTCGGTCAAGCTGTCCACCAAGTTCACCCGTCTCACCGGGCGCTCGCCAATCCTGTTGGCGGGTATGACGCCGACCACCGTCGATTCGAAAATCGTTGCGGCTGCTGCCAACACGGGTCACTGGTCCGAGCTCGCCGGCGGCGGGCAGGTCACCGAGGAGATCTTCAGCGCCCGCATTGAAGAACTCACCGGCCTGTTGGAGCCGGGTCGTCAGATCCAGTTCAACTCGCTGTTCCTGGATCCCTACCTGTGGAAGCTGCAGGTTGGCTCGAAGCGGTTGGTGCAGAAGGCCCGTCAGGCCGGTGCGCCGATCGACGGTGTAGTCGTGACCGCCGGCATTCCCGAACTGGAAGAAGCCGTCGCGCTCATCGACGAGCTCACCGAAATCGGCTTCAGCCACATCGTGTTCAAGCCGGGCACTGTGGAGCAGATCCGCTCCGTCGTGCGTATCGCGGCCGAGGTGCCGACCCGCCCGATCATCATGCACGTCGAGGGTGGCCGCGCCGGTGGACACCACTCCTGGGAGGACCTCGACGACCTGCTGCTGGCCACCTACTCGGAGCTGCGTTCGCGCTCCAATATCACCGTGTGTGTCGGTGGCGGTATCGGTACGCCCGAGCAGGCAGCCGAATACCTCAGCGGCCGTTGGGCACTGAAGTTCGGATTCCCGCTGATGCCGGTCGACGGCATCCTGGTCGGCACCGCGGCGATGGCCACACTGGAGGCCACCACCTCGCCGTCGGTCAAGCAGATGCTGGTCGAGACCGCGGGCACACCCACCTGGGTTCCCGCCGGAAAAGCACAGGGCGGCATGGCTTCCGGGCGCAGCCAGCTGGGCGCCGATATTCACGAGATCGACAATGCGGCTTCGCGCTGCGGTCGTCTGCTCGACGAGGTCGCCGGTGACGCCGATGCGGTGGCCAAGCGCCGCGACGAGATCGTCGCCGCGATGGAGCTGACCGCCAAGCAGTACTTCGGCGATGTCGAGGAGATGACGTACGCGCAGTGGCTGAGCCGCTACGTTGAGCTGTCCATCGGTGACGGCGACAGCACCGCCGACACCGTCGTGGCGCACTCGCCCTGGTTGGACGTCACCTGGCGGGACCGCTTCGAGCAGATGCTCAAGCGCGCCGAGGCCCGGTTGCACCCCAAGGACTTCGGGCCCGTCGAGACCCTGTTCGTCGATGAGTCGCTGTTGGAGCGCCCGGCCGAGGCCATTGCCGGGCTTCTTGAGCGCTACCCGGACGCGGCCACCATCAAGCTGCACCCGGCCGATGTGCCGTTATTCGTCGCGCTGTGCAAGACGCTGGGCAAGCCGGTCAACTTCGTGCCCGTCATCGACAAGGATGTGCGCCGTTGGTGGCGCAGTGACTCGTTGTGGCAGGCCCACGATGCCCGCTACACCGCCGAGCAGGTGTGCATCATTCCCGGCACCGCCGCGGTTGCCGGGATCACCCGGGTCGACGAGCCGGTGGGCGAGCTGCTCGACCGCTTCGAGCAGACTGCCATCGACGAGGTTGTGGCCGCCGGTGTGGAACCGCTGCCGGTGCGCTCGCGCCTGCGTCGCCGCTGGGATGTCGAGGGTCCGTTGGCGACCGTGCTGGACGCGCCGGATGTGTTGTGGTCCGGACGCATTGCCGTCAACCCCGTGCATCGGATCGCTCCCGACGGAGCGTGGCAGGTCTTCGAGGACCGCACTGCTTCACACCCGTCGACCGGTGCCCGCCTTGAGGTCACCGGCGATGACGCCGTGCGTCTGAGCGTGCCGCTGTCGGGCACCTGGGTCGATATCGACCTGACCCTGCCTACGACCACCCGTGACGGTGGCACCCCGGTGGTGACCACCGAAGCCGCCGCCGCGGCCATGCGGACCGTGCTCGCGGTGGCTGCCGGCTTTGATGACTCAGCGGATCTTCCTTTAGTGAATAACGGAACGGTACGGGTTGTCGCGCAGTGGGATCCGGAGCGCGTCGCGGACCATACGGGCGTCACCGCGGTGCTTCCCGCGCCGTTGGCTCCCGGATCGTCGACCGTGCCCGACGCACTGGTCGGCCTGTGCTGGCCTGCGGTGTTTGCCGCGATCGGCGATGCCAAGACCCAGGACGGCATCGGAGTGATCGAGGGTCTGCTCTCGCTGGTGCACCTGGATCACGCAGCCCACCTGATCTCCGCGCTGCCCGCCGAGAATGCCGAACTGACCGTCACCGCAACGGCTTCCGCGGCCACCGACACCGAGGTTGGCCGGGTTGTCCCGGTCGACGTCACGGTGGCGACGGCTGATGGCACCGTGCTGGCCACCCTGCAGGAGCGGTTCGCGATCCTGGGTCGCAACGGGGCCGCCGAGCTGGGCGACCCGGTGCGTGCCGGTGGTGCACTCTCCGAGCACGAGGCAGACACGACTCGTCGTCGCCGTCGTGACGTCAAGATTTTCGCGCCCACCGACATGCGGGCGTTCGCGGTGGTCTCGGGAGATCACAACCCGATCCACACCGACAAGTCGGCCGCGCTGCTGGCAGGGCTGGGATCGCCCATCGTGCACGGTATGTGGCTTTCGGCCGCCGCGCAGCACGTGGTCACCTCAGCAGACACCTCCAGCACTCCGCCCCGCACCTTGGTCGGCTGGACCTCTCGCTTCCTGGGAATGGTGCAGCCTGGTGACGAGGTCGACGTGCGCGTGGACCGTGTCGGAATCGATTCCGGTGCAGAGGTTGTGGAAATTCAGGCCAAGGTCGGCACCGACTTGGTGATGTCTGCGACCGCTCGGCTCGCGGCCCCCAAGACCGTGTACGCCTTCCCGGGCCAGGGAATCCAGCACAAGGGCATGGGCATGGACGTGCGTTCGCGTTCCAAGGCCGCTCGCAAGGTCTGGGACAACGCCGACAAGTTCACCCGTGAACGTCTTGGCTTCTCGGTGCTGCACGTCGTCAAGGACAACCCGATCAGCCTCGTCGCCGGTGGCGTCCACTACCAGCACCCCGAGGGGGTGCTGTACCTGACGCAGTTCACCCAGGTGGCCATGGCCACCGTGGCGACCGCACAGATCGCAGAGATGAAGGAGACAGGAGCCTTCGTCGACGACGCCATCACCTGCGGCCACTCGGTTGGTGAATACACCGCGCTGGCCACCGTCAGCGGAGTCATCCCACAGGATGGTCTGCTGGAAGTGGTGTTCCACCGTGGGTCCGCGATGCACGACATCGTGCCCCGAGATGAGCAGGGCCGCAGCAACTATCGTCTGGCTGCCATCCGTCCGTCGCAGATCGCGTTGGAGGATGCCGATGTCGACGCGTTCGTCGCGGAGATTGCGGCTCGCTCTGGGGAGTTTCTTCAGATCGTTAACTTCAACCTGCGCGGTTCGCAGTACGCCATCGCCGGGACGGTGCGCGGTCTGGAGCTGCTGGAGGCCGAGGTCGAGAAGCGTCGCGAAGAGTTTGGTGGACGGCGCTCCTTCATCATGGTGCCCGGTATCGACGTGCCGTTCCATTCCGAGGTGCTGCGGGTCGGTGTCGCCGAGTTCCGCCGTGCCCTGGAGCGGGTGTTGCCAATGGACAGCGACCCAAACCTGATCCTCGGCAAGTACATCCCGAACCTGGTGCCGAAGCCGTTCACCCTGGACCGCGAATTCATCCAGGAGATCCGCGATCTGGTTCCTGCCGAGCCGCTCGATGAGGTACTCGCCGACTACGACACCTGGCGTAACGAGAAGCCGGTGTTGTTGTGCCGCAAGGTGCTTATCGAGCTGCTGGCTTGGCAGTTCGCCAGCCCGGTGCGGTGGATCGAGACCCAGGATCTGCTGTTCACCGAGGAGGCCGCGGGCGGACTCGGTGTCGAGCGATTCGTCGAGGTGGGTGTGAAGTCAATGCCGACCGTCGCCGGTCTGGCCAACAACACCCTGAAGCTGCCCGAGTTCAGCCACAGCTCGGTCGAGGTGCTCAACGTCGAGCGCGACCACGCCGTGCTGTTCGGCACGGATACCGATCCTGAACCCGATCCCGAGCCGGAAGAGGCTGCCGCACCGGCGGATTCCGCCGCCGCGCCCGCCGTGGCCGCCCCGGCTGCCGCCCCCGCCGCACCCAGCGGTGGTCCGCGGCCGGACGATATCGGGTTCGACGCCTCCGATGCGACGCTTGGGCTCATCGCCTTGTCCACGAAAATGCGCATCGACCAGATCGAGCCGGTGGACTCCATCGAGAGCCTCACTGACGGCGCCTCCTCGCGTCGTAACCAGCTGCTGGTCGACCTGGGTTCGGAGCTGAACCTGAGCGCTATCGACGGAGCCGCGGAGGCGGACCTGTCCGGATTGCGGACGCAGGTCACCAAATTGGCGCGCACCTACAAGCCTTTCGGCCCGGTGCTGTCGGACTCGATCAATGATCAGCTCAAGACGGTCTTCGGACCGTCGGGTAAGCGTCCCGCCGCCATCGGCGAGCGGGTGCGCAAGACCTGGGAGCTCGGCGAGGGTTGGGTCAAGCATGTGACCCTCGAGCTGGCACTCGGTACCCGTGAGGGCACCAGCGTCCGCGGCGGCGATCTCGGCGGCCTGGCGGCCAGCACGCTGACGGACGGCAATGCGGTGGACGCGGCGATCGACGCTGCAGTTGCCGCGGTGGCTGCGCGTCGCGGTGTCGGCGTAACGCTGCCTTCGGCGGGCGGTGGCGCCGGCGCGACGGTCGATGCCGCCGCGCTGAGCGAGTTCACCGACCAGATCACTGGTCGCGACGGAGTTCTCGCCTCGGCGGCCCGTTTGGTGCTCGATCAGCTGGGCCTCGCGGCCCCGGTCGTCACTCCCGACGGTGCCACCGACACCGAGCTCGTCGAGCTGGTATCTGCCGAGTTGGGCTCGGATTGGCCACGTTTGGTGGCTCCGACGTTCGACGGCAAGAAGGCCGTGGTGTTCGACGATCGCTGGGCCAGCGCCCGCGAGGATTTGGCGCGGTTGTGGATCACCGACGAAGGCGAGATTGACCAGGATTGGCAGAGTCTGGGCCTCCGATTTGAAGGTGCCGGGCACGCTGTTGCCGCGCAGGCGAATTGGTGGCAGGGCAAGTCGCTGGCGCAGGGACGCAATGTCCACGCCTCGCTATTCGGACGCATTGCCGCCGGAGCCGAGAGCCCGGATAGCGGCAAGTGGGGTACCGAGGTCGCGGTGGTGACGGGTGCTTCCAAGGGCTCGATCGCCGCGTCGGTGGTGGCCGAGCTGCTATCCGGTGGAGCGACGGTTATCGCCACCACTTCGCGTCTGGACGAGGACCGTTTGGCCTTCTACCGCAACCTGTATCGGGAGAGCGCACGGTTCAGCGCCAAGCTGTGGGTGATACCGGCCAATATGGCCTCGTACGCCGATATCGACGCATTGGTGCAGTGGGTCGGCAGCGAGCAGTCGGAAAACCTTGGGCCGATGTCGATTCACCTCAAGGACGCGCAGACCCCGTCCTTGCTATTCCCGTTCGCCGCACCGAAGGTGGTCGGGGATCTGTCGGAGGCCGGCGCGCGTGCCGAGATGGAGATGAAGGTGCTGCTGTGGGCCGTGCAACGGCTCATCGGCGGTTTGTCCGCCATCGGTGCCGAGCGCGATATCGCCTCGCGTCTGCACGTGGTGCTGCCCGGTTCGCCGAACCGCGGCATGTTCGGCGGCGACGGTGCGTACGGCGAGTCCAAGGCGGCCCTCGATGCGCTGGTTACTCGTTGGAAGGCGGAGTCGTCGTGGGCATCGCGCGTCAGCCTGGCGCACGCGCTGATCGGCTGGACCCGCGGCACCGGGCTGATGGGTCACAACGACGCCATCGTCACCGGCGTGGAAGAAGCGGGAGTCACCACGTACTCCACCGCGGATATGGCGTCCATGCTGTTGGCGCTGTGCACCCCGGAGGCACGGGTTCAGGCCGCGCAGGCACCGGTCGAGAAGGATCTCACCGGTGGGCTGGCCGAGGTTGAACTCGATATGGCCGAGCTGGCCGCGAAGGCCCGCGAGGAAATGGAAGCCAAGGCGAAGGCCGAAGCCGCCACGGCCTCCGACGATGAAGACGATCCGAATTTCATTGCGGCACTGCCATCTCCGCCGCGTGGATACACCTCGGCGCTGCCGCCGGAATGGGCCGACCTCGATGTCGACCCGGCCGATTTGGTGGTCATCGTCGGTGGTGGCGAGCTCGGCCCGCTGGGCTCGTCGCGTACCCGTTACGAGATGGAGGTCGGCGACGAACTGTCGGCGGCCGGTGTGCTGGAGCTTGCCTGGACCACTGGACTGGTCAAGTGGGAGAACGACCCCGAGGCCGGTTGGTACGACGCCGAAACCGGTGAACTGGTGCCGGAGTCGGAGTTGGTGGAGCGCTACCACGACAAGGTGGTAGCCAACATCGGTGTCCGCGAGTTCGTGGACGACGGTGCGATCGATCCCGATCATGCCTCGCCGCTGCTGGTTTCGGTGTTCTTGGACAAGGACTTCACCTTCACGGTGGCCACCGAGGCCGAGGCCCGCGAGTTCGTGAGGTGGGATCCCGAGCACACCGTTATCCAGCCGCTGCCGGAGGGCAGCGACTGGCAGGTGACTCGCAGAGCGGGCACCGAGGTTCGCGTCCCGCGCAAGACCAAGCTGTCGCGGACCGTGGGCGCGCAGATCCCGACCGGTTTCGATCCGACGGTGTGGGGTATCACCCCGGACATGGTCGGATCCATTGACCGGGTGGCGCTGTGGAACATGGTCGCGACGGTGGATGCGTTCCTGTCGGCGGGCTTCACCCCGACCGAGCTGATGCGTTGGGTGCACCCGAGCCTGGTGGCCAACACCCAGGGCACCGGTATGGGCGGCATGACCTCGATGCAGACCATGTACCACGGAAACCTGTTGGGCCGTAACAAGCCGAACGACATCCTGCAAGAGGTGCTGCCGAACGTCGTTGCCGCGCACGTGGTTCAGTCGTACGTCGGTTCCTACGGTTCGATGATCCACCCGGTAGCGGCCTGTGCCACCGCCGCGGTGTCCGTCGAGGAAGGCGTCGACAAGATCCGGCTCGGCAAGGCGCATCTGGCGTTGGCCGGTGGTTTCGACGACCTGACGCTGGAGGCCATCATCGGCTTCGGTGACATGGCTGCGACTGCCGACACCGAGACAATGCGGGCCAAGGGCATTGCGGACAAGAGATTCTCGCGCGCCAACGACCGTCGTCGCCTCGGGTTCGTCGAGGCGCAGGGTGGCGGCAGCGTGCTGCTGGCGCGCGGTGACCTGGCGCTCAAGATGGGTCTGCCGGTGCTGGCGGTGGTTGCGTACGCGCAGTCCTTCGGTGACGGCGTGCACACCTCGATCCCGGCTCCGGGTCTGGGTGCGCTGGCGGCCGGGCGTGGCGGCAAGGACTCGGATCTGGCGCGCTCGCTGAACAAGCTGGGCGTGACGGCCGATGACATCGCCGTGATCTCCAAGCACGACACGTCCACGCTCGCCAACGATCCCAACGAGACTGAGCTGCACGAGCGGCTTGCGGCCTCGCTGGGGCGCTCGGACGGCGCGCCGCTGTTCGTCATCTCGCAGAAGAACCTGACCGGTCACGCCAAGGGCGGCGCCGCGGTGTTCCAGATGCTGGGCCTGTGCCAGGTGCTGCGCGACGGGGTCATCCCGCCGAACCGCAGCCTGGACTGTGTCGATGACGAGCTGGCCACCAGCCAGCACTTTGTGTGGCTGCGCGAGTCGCTGCCGCTCAAGGAGAAGCTGCCGCTGAAGGCGGGTCTGGTGACGAGCCTGGGCTTCGGTCACGTATCGGGCCTGGTGGCGCTGGTGCACCCGCAGGCCTTCATCGCCTCGCTGCGTCCGGAGGATCGCGACGACTACGAGAAGCGTTCGCACGAGCGCATTCTCAAGGGCCAGCGTCGACTCGCGTCGGCGATGGCGGGCGGCCGGCCCATGTACGAGCGGCCGGACGGGCGTCGCTTCGACCACGATCACGATGAGTCGGAGAAGCGTCAGGAAGCGTCCATGCTGTTGGATCCGGGTGCGCGCCTGAGTGAGGACGAGGTCTACCACCGGTGACCGTTGTCGGTATCGGGATCGACCTGGTCACCATCTCCGAGTTCGGGGAGCAGTTGGCCAGTCCCGGAACGGCTTTCGGGTCCGCGTTTACGCCGGGGGAGCGGCGTGACGCGGCCTCAAAGACCGGTGGCGAGGCACGGTACTTGGCAGCGCGTTGGGCGGCGAAAGAGGCCGTCATCAAGGCGTGGTCTGGGTCGCGATACTCGCAGCGGCCGGTGCTGCCGGAGAACATCCACCGCGATATCGAGGTGGTGACGGACACGTGGGGGCGTCCGCGCATTCGGCTTTCGGGGGCGATAGCCGAGTACCTGGCCGATATGACGGTGCACGTGACCCTGACCCACGACGGTGACACCGCGGCGGCGTTCGTCGTCCTGGAGCAGGGTGACCAGCCGCAAGCTTAGCTCAATTCCTCAGATTCGGGTTTCGGCAGCCGGCTCAGTCGGTGCTGGGACTGAGGAGATGAGTGCAGTCGCAATGAGCCCTGCCACGAGAAAACTCGCAGCTAGATAGCTGCCCAGCGCGACGCCGTGCGCCATTGCGTCGCGGGCGGCGTTGGCGATTGCCGCCGTGTGTGGTTGCGCGGCGAGTGTCTCGATAGCGGCGCCCGCGCTGCCCACGACCGCGTGGGTGGTGGCCTCGGATTGGGGCCCGGGCACGCCGAGTGCCGCCAGACTGCCGCTGAGCCGCGAGCCGAGAACGCTGAAGAAAGTTGACGTGAGTACCGCGATCCCCAGGGCTGATCCGAGCTGACGAAACACGCTCTGCAGGCCGGACCCCTGACCGGAGCTGTGCTCGGGGACGTCGGCGAGCACCACGTTGGTCACCTGCGCGGTCGCGAACCCGACGCCAATTCCGTAGACGAACAGTGTCGCCGCGATGGCCCACCATGTGCTGTCGGGCCGCGCTAGGAATCCGAGCACGGCCAATCCCAACGCCTCCAACGCCAAACCGATACGGACCAGGCCGAGAGACGAGATCTTTTGGGCCATGCCGAAGCTGGCGGCACTAGCCACGAAGCTGCCGAGCGCCACGGGCACCAGAGCCAATCCGGCCTGGACGGGGCTGTATCCCAACGCGAACTGCAGCCACAGTGGAAGGACCGCCACGATGCCGAACTCGCCCAGCCCGATAATCAGCGTTGCAATGTTGCCGTTGCGGAAAGAGCTGATGGATAGGAGCCGGACATCCATCAGAGCTTTGGTCGGCTGCCCCGGCGCGATGCCGCGGGTCAGGGCGACTTGGCGGGCAGTGAACGCAACTAGGGCCAACGCCGCCAGGACCAGAGCGACGAATACGGGCGAGATGCCGAACATCCACCGTATGCCGAGAAGCTGAAACGGCTCGGTGCTGCGGACCCATCCGTATGTGCGGCCGTCGATCAAACCGAAGGCGAGTAGACCCAGGCCGATGGTCGAGTACACCGCGCCCAGGACATCTACTCCCGCGCTGGTGCGTGGTGAGCGCGGGATGAACATCAGGGCGCCAATGCAGATCACCGCGACGAGAGGAATGTTGATCCCGAAAGCCCAACGCCACGAGGCATGTTCGGACAGCCAGCCGCCGAGTAGGGGCCCCAGCGCTGTAGCGGCGCCGATTGTGGACCCCCAGATCGCGAACGCCTGGCCTCGCGCCTTGCCGGTGAACAGCACGTTGAGTAGAGCAAGCGATGTCGGCAAGATCAGGGCCGCTCCCGCGCCCTGCAAGAAGCGTGCCAGCACCAACCACTCACCGGTCGGAGCCAGGCCCGCCAGCAGACTAGTAGCACCGAAAATGATTACGCCGGTGAGGAAGACGCGGCGGGCGCCGAGAATGTCGGAAGCGCGGCCGACGAGCAATAGCAGCGCCGCGAACACGATCGCGTAGGACTCCTGCACCCACTGCGCTTGAACGGACGTAACACCGAGATCGCGCACGATCGAGGGAATGATGACGTTGACGATCGTGGTGTCCACGACGATCAGGGCCACCCCTAACGCGATGGCGACCAAGCCCAACCATCTGCGGGCGTTATCTGGCAGGTTCATGATATTCCTTCATGGTGAAGTAACTTCATGAAGAAGGTATGGTGTCGAGAGTTGCTTGTCAAAATGCCGCCGGAAACGGAGGCAAAGGAGGTTCCGTGGCACGGAAGACGTCTGGCGACGTTGTGGCACAACGTATTCTGCTTATGGCAGAGATGCGCAGCCTGGACGCGACCTTCGCGGAGCTGGGTAGGCACCTCGCGGCATCGCTGGGGATGCATCACACCGACGCGGTCGCGTTGCTGGAGATCGTTGAGGCGGAGCAGCGAGATGAACCGTTGTCACCGGCCAGGCTCGGCGAGCGTGTCGCCCTGACATCGGGTGCGACGACGGCGCTGGTCAATCGGCTCGAACGTGCGCATCACGTTGTACGTACACGGGAACACGCGGACCGGCGCGTGGTCAGCTTGCACGCCACAGAGCACGTCCGAGGGTTGGCCGAGCAGTACTTCGGACCGCTGGGCGATCGCCTCGACGAGATGATGAGTCAGTACCCGGCCGAGCAGCGTCGGCAGTTCATCGATTTCATGGTCGATCTGCGCACCACGCTGGAACATCACCTGCGCGAACAGGATTCAGAAGTGCGCCCAACTCAGAGTCCGAGCGTCTGAACGGCGTCGAGTCGGCCGCCTAGACGGACAGGTCGCGGCGCAGCTTGGCGACGTGTCCGGTCGCCTTCACGTTGTACTGCGCTACCTCGATGTTGCCCTTTTCGTCTACGACGAAGGTTGATCGGATGACGCCCACGACGATCTTCCCGTACAGCTTCTTCTCACCGAAGGCGCCATACGCGGTGAGTGTTGTCTTGTCCGGATCAGACAGCAGCGGGAAGTTCACACCGTCGTGCTCGCGAAACTTGGCCAACTTCTCGGGCCTGTCGGGGGAGATGCCGACGACGTCGAGACCGGCACCGTTGAGTTCGGCGAGGCTGTCGCGGAAATCGCAGGCCTGCTTGGTGCAGCCGGGCGTCAGGGCAGCCGGATAGAAGTAGACGATCACCTTGCGGCCCTTATATGAGGACAGCGACACCTTGTTGCCGTCGGCATCGAGCAGGGTGAACGCAGGCGCTTTGTCGCCAACCTCGAGTCGCTTGGTCTCCGCCATGGCCGGTGCCTTTCTGTTGACCCGTACAGTTGTTGCCCTAGGGTAGTTGCTTGAGTTCAACTGCAGACGTGGAGGAGTGTCAGGTGGCCAGGGATCCCGAGGCAATCAAGGCCGACATCGACAAGGCGCGCGATCAGCTTGCGGCGACAGTCGACACCCTGAGTGACCGCGCCAATCCACAGCGTCTGGCCGAGGATGCTAAGGCTTCGGTGCTCGCGACCCTGAACAAGCCGGCCATCAAGTTCACCATCCTGGGCTTCGGCGCCGTGGTAGCGGTGCTGGTGGTCCGAAAGGTCTTAGGCAAGTTCCGTCAAGACTGAGGCGGCGCGAGCCGGGCCTACCCGGCGATCGATCAGTGTGTTCATGGAGCGATGGTCGAGTCGACCCTCAACTCGCGCTCGTTTCGATGGACTACTGGCCGTCGTATAAGCCGTCATAATGACGCCAAGTCGGATTGGGAGTTTCCTTCCTGCGCCTGGCCTCCGATAGCGGTATTCCTCTCCGCTCCCATTAGTGGAGGATTTATCCGGCCAAGTTGCCGTGGAACTGGCGACACTTGCTTCGTCGCTGGGCTAGGTACTTGCGGTATGTGATCCCAGGTCCGTTTTTCTTCGGGCCGAACGTTTCCCGGAATCGACTGAACTGGTGTCAGATTTCCTCATCGAGGGGAGCCTCGACCACCATCTTCGCCTGCTGACCTCCCCGTCCATCCCTGGCTGGTGACTGTTTCTGGTCTATGTCTGGTTGGCTACTGTGCGGGTGGACCGCGGACTTGGACACCGCGGTGTCGGCGGTGCTGGCAAGGGACGCGAGTAACCCCATTTTCTCGGCGCTGACGGTGCCGGGTGAAGGGTGGAAGATGGATAGGAGCTGGCCTTCGGTGCCGGTGATGGCGAGTTTCTCAAGATTAAGGGTGAGGTCTCCGACTTGAGGGTGCTGGACACGGATCGGGAAGCTTTGGGGAGGGGCAACATCGTTGCGGGCCCATAGCCGCCGGAAGTGTTCGCTGGATAGCGACAGTTCACCGACCAACTCGATGACCCGAGGGTCGCCAATGTCGCTTCCGATGGATTTCCGGAATACAGCGACCAGCACGCCGGCGTTGAGCTCCCAGTCCGGGTAGAGCGCCTGATCGGCCGGATCAAGGAAAAGTGTGCGCAGGTAGTTATCGCCGACCCGCAAATTAGGTGACAAGGCGTGGGCAAGACCATTGGCGGCGAGTATGTCGAAGCATCGATCGAAGACGAAGGCCGGCAGCGCGAGGGTGTCGAGCAGCTGCAGGATGCCAGCAGGGACGGGTTCGCGGCGGGTTCGGCGGCGGCGCTGCCGGGGCTGCGGTCCGGACAGACTTAGCAAGTGGTCGGCGCCGGCCTGATCGAGTTGCAGGACTCGGGCCAGTGACTCGAGGACTTGTGTTGAGGGGTTGCGGTCGCGGCCCCGTTCCAGGCGTAGGTAGTAGTCGGAGCTGATGCCGGCGAGCATGGCGACCTCTTCGCGCCGCAGCCCTGCCACGCGCCGCACGCCCCGGGCAGGTAAGCCGACATCGGAGGGCGCTACCAGCTCGCGGCGGGCGCGTAGGTAGTCGCCGAGCAGATTTTCCTTGCTCATAGCCACCACGGTAGCGATCTAGATGACGTTGTGCCTGTGCCCTGTCACTCCCAGGATCAAGGGGGCTCTGCCTATTTCTTGCCGTAGGCCTGAATCTGGAGCTGCCATGCGCGAACTGACTGCGCAGACATATAGGCACGAGGAAGGACTCGATGAAAGCCAACACGTTTACTGGCGGATCATTCACGCTGGGGCAGGACTTGAGCGTCACCCGCATGGGCTACGGCGCCATCCAGCTTGCCGGGCCGCAGGTGTTTGGCCCACCCGCCGACCGTGGTGCAGCGATAGCGCTACTGCGCCAAGTAGTTGAGCACGGCATCACCCATATCGACACCGCCGACTTCTATGGCCCGCACATCACTAACCAGATCATCAAGGAAGCTCTGCACCCTTACCCCGACGGCCTGCGGATCGTCACCAAGGTCGGGCATCGACGGGACGCCGACGGCGACTGGCTCCCGGCACTTGCTCCCGGGCAGTTGCGGCAGGCCGTCCATGACAACCTCGCCAATCTTGGCCTGGATGCACTCGATGTGGTGAACCTGCGTGCCGGCACTGGCGCCGACGGCACCAACAGCGAGTCGATTGCTGAGCCTTTCGCCGTGCTCGCACAACTGCAACAAGAAGGGCTGATCAAACACCTCGGCCTCAGCGCGGTCACCACTGCGCAAATCGTCGAGGCCCAATCGATGGCGCCGGTGGTGTGTGTGCAGAACCTGTACAACCTCGACGACCGTCAAGACGATGACATAATCGATTTCCTTGCGGGGCAAGGGATTGCCTATGTGCCATATTTTCCGCTAGGCGGCTACGCGGGGCTGCATTCGGCGGCACTGCAATCAGTTGCTACCCGCCTGGAGTCCACACCGGCAGCGGTCGCGCTAGCGTGGCTGCTGCAGCGCTCGCCGAACATCCTGCTCATTCCCGGAACGTCCTCGCCGGAGCATCTGCGCGAGAATCTCGCCGCGACGACCCTGGCCCTCGATGTGCAGGACATCGCCGAACTAGACGGCATCGTGTGATGGACACACTAAGTGGTTGTGCGCCTTCAGGAATCAATCCAGAAGTAATGGAAAGAATGTGGTGGAGAAGGTTCGGCTGTGAGCACTTCCGGAAGTGAAAGTTCTTCTTTGGCAACGAATCGACTCGATGCCGGAGCAGTGGATTATGTCTTGACCACCACGCGCGTTGTGCGCAAGCGGCTTGATTTCGACCGCCCGGTGCCGCGGGAGATCGTCGAGAGTGCAATCAGGGTCGCTGTGCAGGCGCCGACTGCTGATGATCACCCGCGATGGCATTGGTATGTGATTGACGACGGCGATATCAAAGCCGAGCTCCAGAAGGCGCTCGAGGATTTACTGTACGGTCCCGCAAAGGGATTGAAAGCTTGGCAGGAGATGGTCGAATCGCAGTTGTTGTCGAGTGCAAAGACGGTGCGCGCGGTCATTTCCGGCACGGAAAGCGTCTCAAAGAATTTTCACCGCGTCCCGGTTTTCGTCATTCCAACGATAGAGAATTCAGTTCCCATAGAGGAGGTTTACTACTCCGAGATGAACGGCCCGGCCGTGCTCTACGGCTCGATTCTTCCGGCGGCATGGAGCCTGCATCTCGCGTTGCGGGCCCGGGGTCTTGTCTCTGCCTGGGGTGGGTGGGGCCTTTCTGCGCCAGGGGGCGTCTCACTGCTTCGTCGGCTGACCAACATGGCGCCGAACCATCACCCTGTCGGCTACATGTTCCCCGTCGCCTACCCATTGGGCGGCACCGACTTCCCGTCAGCGGGCCGCAGCATCGATGGAGTGATCCACTGGAACAGCGATGGGCCCCGCCAAGGGCAATGATGTGGCCCAACGCATTCGAGTTGGTGCGTCGCCGCGGGTCGGCTTTGTCGCTGAGCCGGACGGCATTGTGCGATGAACAGGCATGTCCGGTCGCCACTGATCGAGAGGAAGCAATATGACTAACCCAAACATCCCTGACGTACGCGGAGCCGAAAAGGAGAACGAATTCCATTCGAGGGCAATGGCCCACATCCGCGGGCAAGGAAAACCCGACGGGTGGTTCGCGCAGTTCGACATGTTGATTCTGCACACAGTAGGCGCCAAGTCGGGCCAGCAGCGGCGAAATCCATTAGTTTATCAGCCTTCTGAAGAAGGCGAGTTCTTCGTGGTTGCCTCGAACAGGGGGGAACACAGCAGCTCCAGCTGGTATTACAACGTGCTAGCTCACCCCGATCAGGTCTCCGTCGAAATAGGCGACGACCACTATCCGGTGGCAGTCCGCGAGGTGGCCGGTGCGGAACGCGACCGGATTTACCGCACGCTGGCAGACAGATTCGAGATGTACGCGGAATACCAACGGAAGACCTCACGGGCGATCCCGGTGCTCGGGCTATCCAGGACCCAAGCTGTCGACTACCCCTCGTTAGCCGGTTCCATTAAGGGCGACCGGGGAGTTGATCTATAGGGCAGGCCGCCGGAGAAGGACACCCCCACGTAGTCATTTAAAACGAGAACCGCAGGATGCGCGCCGACCGTCTCATCGACTCGCTGTACCGCGCCATCCGTGACGAGATCCGCACCCAGGTCGGAAACAGCTCCACTTCGGGCGCATCCACCAAGCTGAACTCCTCCGCCAATCGCAGCCGAGGATTCCAGCGCTCCGGGGTGCGTGGATCGTTGTATCCCTCAAATCCGCGTAGCTGGTTGACCTTCTTGAACATCTTCTGTGGGAACAGTTTTGAGATCCACACACCTATCGCCATGCGGCCATAGTCGTTGAATGCCAACTGTCCGCTGGGGAAGTGGTCGGTGATGGCCCGCATTGCGGCGATGATTTGTTCCTTGGTCAGGAATGCGAAAAGGCCGTCGGCGATGACCATCGCCGGACGATCCGATGGGATGCCTGCGATCCACGCCGGGTCGGTGACGGACACCCCGATGGTGTGCTCACTCGGTCCTGGGGGCATGACGTCATCGCGCAATGCCGCCATCCCGGGGAGGTCGACGCTGTACCAATCGACGGTCGCGGGTGGCCTTACGCGTCGATACCCGTCATCCAGACCGGCTCCCAGGTCGACCACCACGGCATTGGGATGTTCGGTAACAAAGGAACGTACGCGATCGTCGAGAAGTTTTGCGCGCAAAGATGATTGGCACACCACCGGGCTGATCACCCCCAGCGCGTCGAAGTTGTAGTCGATCTGGTCGACGGCCGCCGCTGCGCCCGGGTCCGACAGGATCGGTCGCCTCCAACCGTTGTTGACGGCGCGGGCCTTGAGGGTGAGGAAGGCGGTCTCTTCCTCGGGGGTGATGCCGCTGGTGTCGATACGCATGAAGTCGACTATACAAGCGTGTAGTCAATTGTCCAGTCGTGTAGCATTTGGAAATGGAGACCGTGGATCCCGACGACCTCACCGCCCGCGCCCGGATACGGGATGCGGCCCTACATGAGTTCGGCGAGAAGGGATATGACGGCGCCACCATCCGGGGGATCGCCGCTCGCGCTGGTGTGTCCTCAGGACTGTTGCGCCATCATTTCGGGTCCAAGCAGGAACTGCGCGATGCATGCGAGGAATACCTCGTCAAGACGATGCGCAACATCAATGAGCAGGTCCAGGCGAATGTGGAACGCGGTGACGTGCACTACGTTTCCGCCCGCATTCCGATCGGCCAGTACCAGGACTACATCACCAGGGCGCTGGTTGACGGCTCGGCGGGGCAGATATTCGACGAGATGGTCGCGATGACCGAAGGCTGGCTGGCCAGTGCTGACCACAACCGCGTCTATCCGGCCGATATCGACGTCAAGTCCCGCGCGACCGTCATTACCGCCATGGCCTTGGCGGTGCCTCTACTTCAGCAACATGTTTCGCGCGGACTCGGCGTGGATATCGGTTCGCCCGAGGGTGATCTGAAGATGGCGGCGACCTTGGTTGATGTTTATGCCAACCCGCTGTTGACCCCAGGCCAGGCACAATCGGCGAGGGAGGATCTCGCACGCAGAATGGGGTAGCCAACCCTCATTCTAAAAACTTCGCTGTATGGCGTCGCAATTGCACTGTCACCTGGGTACTCTTAGCTCGTGCCGAGTTTCCTTGCGTTGGCGGTACTCCGATGATTATCGTCGCTGGTCTGCGGCTGGACGCGACCTCGGTCAAAGCGTCGGCGATGATGCTCTACGTCGTAGGGTTCGCCTTCACAGTGTTCTCCGGCGTGGACAGCGTGCGCCTTGCCGTGGTGTTTCTCGTCGGGATCGCAGCGACCGTCCTGCACTATTGGCCGGCGCGGGAGAAGTTCGACCGAGTCTCGATCGCGGTCGCGTTCGGCCTGGTCATCGCCCTCATCCTCGATGCATGGTCAACCTGGGTCATCGACCACAGTCTGGCGCCCGGTATTGGAATCGGCATAGTGCGCCTGCTCGCGTGGCTGCTGTCGGTGGCCGGGATTCTGGCGTTTCCACGCCACCTCATCGATAGGGACGCCACCCCGGACGTCTAGGCTCCTGTTCTCTCGAGCCGCGACGGTCTCGTCACCAAGTACGAGAGCACACCGGCCGTGCGGGGTGAGCGCGCCTTGGACCACCGGAACAACAGTCCGTGCAGCAGCGGCACCGGCGACCACCAGAACCACTTGCCCAGCAGTCCCGCCACCGCGGGTACGACGAACGTTCTGACGATGAGTGTGTCGATAATCAACCCGACGCCAATCGCGGTGCCCACCTGCTCGATGCTCAGCACGTCGCTGGAGAGCATTGCGAACATAGTGATACCGAAGACGATCCCGGCCGTGGTGACCACGCCGCCCGTGCCGCCGAAGGCGCGGATCATCCCGGTACGCAGGCCGGCGCCATCCAGGAATATCTCTTCGCGCATACGCATGGTGAATAACAGGTTGTAGTCAGCGCCCACCGCGACCAGCGCGATGAGGGCAATCGATGGGACCGACCAGTGTAGATCGCGTCCTAACAAGTCATGCCAGATCAGGGTGGTGATCCCGAGCGCGGACGCGTACGAGACGACGACGGTGCCGATTACCACGGCGGCTGCCACGGGGCTGCGCAGCATTGCCAGCACGATGATGAAGACCAGCGCGAGCGCCACGGCCGCGAGCAGCAAGAAGTCCTCGCTGACGTATCCACGCAATTCGGCAGTGCCGGTGCCGAATCCGGCGATGTTCATCGTGCTGCCAGCGAGGGTGCCCTCCTTGGTGGCCTCGCTCACCGCGAGTGTGATCTGTGGAGATCGATGTGCGCCGTCCGCGCCAAAAACCTTGCCGTCCCCGAAAACCAGCATGCGGGTCGAGCGGCCGTCGGGGGCGAAGTACAGCCCGGCAGCCCGCTGGAAGCGCGGGTCCTGCCACGCGCGCTGGGGCAGGTAGAAACCACCCTCGCCGCTGCTGCGGAAATCCTCGCGCATGGCGCGCAGGTATTCGGTCAGCCCGGAGAACATGGTGCGAGTCTCGCCGACCGCCTTGGTCAGTTGATCGGTGATCGTGCTCAACTGTGCCACCGTCGAGCGCATGTTCTTCACCGAATCGACGGCGCCGGAGAACGACTTCTCCATTCCCTGGGCACCTGCGCCGAATTTGGCGGTGCTGGAGGTCAGTGAGGCGGTCGCCGCCACCACGGAGTCCATCGGTTCGACGGCCTTGAGTACAAGGGAGCAGATGCCGTCATTGGCGCAGTTGGGATTACCGTTGGTGAACTTGCGCAGCGGATCCATGTACTCCGACACCTGAGACACATTGTCTTGCAACGCCTTCATTCCCGAGTGCATGTCGCCGACGCCGCCGCTGAGCTCTCCCAGACCGCTCACCCCGCCCGCGAGGCCCTTCTGCAGCTGGGCGATTGCTCCCGAGAACTGGCTGAGGGTCGACGAGAGCTGGTCGACGGCCCCCAATCGTTGGCTCATCTGTGTCGTTCCGTCATCCAGCTGATCGGCGATGATTCCCGCTTGTTCGGTCAGCGCCGCCTGCTCGGGGATGGCGCCCGCGGGACGGGAGGCCGATTGCACCATCCGAATTCCTGGAATTTCCATGAGCTTTTTGGTAACTCGCTCGACACCGATGACGCCAGCCGGGTTGCGCAGGTCGTGGTCCGCTTGGATCGAGACGATCTCCGGCAGCAACCGGTTCGGCGGGAAATGCCTATCCATCGCCTGATATCCACGGTTGGCGTGCGTGGAAAGTGGCTGCGCGGCAAGCTCGTCGAAACCAAGGCGTAGGCCGGCGATGGGAAGGGCGCACACGATGAGCACCAGCGTTGAGCCGACCAGTACCGGGCCCGGCCAGCGGGCGACCACGGTGCCTACCCGGCGCCAACGGTGTCCAGGCCGGCTCGCCCCATCGCGCAGTGCACGCGGCTGGGCCAGTCCACGGCGGCCGGCCAATCCGATAAGCGCGGGGAGCAGGGTCAGCGAGGCTGCCATACCGGTGAGGATCCCTATGGCACAAGGTAATCCGGCGCTGCGCAGCATTCCGACCTGGGCGAACATCAGGCAGGACAGGGCGGCGGCGATGGTCAGCCCAGATGCCGCAATGACCGGTGCCACGCTGCGGTTGGCGATAGCTAGTGACTGTTCATGGTCCAGCCCCGAACGCCGCTGTTCGTGATAGCGCCCGAGCAGGAAGATGCCGTAATCGGTCGCCGCGCCGAGCACGAGGGCGGCGAGCAATGCTACCGAGAAGATGGAAACCTCGATGAGATTGCGTTCCCCGAGGAAAGCCACGATTGAGCGTGCCACGCCCAGGCCCACACCCACGGTGATCAATGGGATCGCAGCGGTGATCGCCGATCGGTACACGGCGAACAGCAGCACCGCGATGAGCACCACCGTGACGCCGGTGATTGTGAGCATCTGCGTATCGATGGAGGTGAGCTCGTCGGCGATGGTGGCGCCGGGCCCGGTAACCCAGGAGTGCATGCCGGTGGGCGCAGGCTCGTTGGCAACGATCTGCCGGACGGCGTCCAGGGAAGCGTTGGCTTGTGCACCGCCGAGCTCGCCGGTCACGCGCAGCATTGTGTATGCGGCCTTCCCGTCTGGGCTGAGCGCGCCCTCGGCCGTCATCGGGTCGGCCCACAGGTCCATCGCCGAGTCCAGATGGGCGGTGTCCGCACGCAGTTTTGTCAGCAGCCGATCGTGGTACTGATGCTCGACGGGCCCCAGTTTGTGGTCGCTTTCCAACACCAGATAGTTGAGGTTTCCGCCGTCGCCGTCCTGGAACTGCTTGCCCATGGCGGCGCCCGCGGTGTTCACCGGTGCGCTCTGCGGAAGAAAGCCACGGGCGTGGTTGTGTGCCGTGCTTTCCACCTGCGGCACAAGCAGATTGCCCGCCGCTGCGGCGAGTATCCAGAGCCCGATGACGAAAATCGCATAGCGGCTGCAGAACCTTGCGATGGCTTCCCACATGCCATGTGAAGTTACGGACACCGGGCGGCGCAGTCGTCGTGCTGTGGGCGACACTTCTTCTCATACCGTGGTAGGACACGCGCATCCGCGCCGAGCATGATGTGCGACAGGGTTACCGCCTCTACGCTGGCACTATGAACCGGCTCCGGGAATGGGCGTACCGCCGCCGTGCCCTGGTGCCGTACGAGTTCCCGTGGACTGTCCCCGTCGTCATGTACACCGGGACGCTGTTGGTCGTGGGGTGTGCAGTAGTACAACGCGGTTTCACCCGGCCGTGGCTGCTGGCACTGGCGGCCCTGGTGGCGCTGGCTCCGATCCTCATCTTTACGGCGGGATACAAGCTCGGCACCTTCGGGAGCGCGGCCTACAGCCTTGCGGGAGTGGCCCTGTTCCTGACGTGGCCCGCGAACGTTGTGGACGCCGCGCCGTTCCTGCTGATGTTCATGATCGGCGAGGTGGGCGCGCTCGCCTCCGTGCGTGCGGGGCTACTTGCCTGCGGCGCCTGTGTAGCGCTACTCGTGGTGGCCGAGCAGCTGCATCACCTCGGGACGTTCTCGCTCTACAACGCGTTCTTCGTGCTGGTCGGGTGGCTGATCGGACACATCTTGCAGCTGCAACAGCGGCTTCTCTTGCAGGAACGGGCCCAGCAGGCCCGGATGCAGGAACAGGCCGCCTCCGATGAACGGCGACGCATCGCGCGCGAAATCCATGACGTGATAGCCCATTCCCTCTCGGTGACGATGCTGCACCTCACCGGCGCCCGGCGGGCGCTGCAGGAGGATCGTGATGTGGAGGATGCCGTCGCCGGGTTGGTCGATGCAGAACGCCTTGGGCGTCAGGCAATGTCGGATATCCGTGGCACTGTGGGTCTGCTGAGCGCGGGACCGGGTGGTGTCGAGCCGATGCGGTTGGCGCCGGAGCCCGGCATCGCCGATATCCCCGATCTGATAGCCGACTTCACCACCGCGGGGATGACGGTGCAATCCACAATCGACGAGCCCGGTGAGTCCGTGAGTGCCGGAGTGGGTTTGGCGCTCTACCGGGTCGCACAGGAATCGCTGTCCAATATCGCCAAGCATTCCCCCGAATCGTCGGTCGCGGTACGCCTCGATATCAACGGGGCCGCGGCGACTCTGACGGTGAGCAACGACCTCCCGACAGGCGCCCGTCCGGTCGCCTGTGCGGGGGGTGGGCTATCGGGTATGCGCCAGCGGGTCGAGGTTCTGGGCGGCGAGTTCCGTGCCGGGCGGGAGCGGGACGGCTGGATGGTGTCGGCGACGGTGCCGTTGGAGTCCACCGGATCAGCGTGCCGTCCGCGGCGGAAGGTGTTGTGGCGTCATGACTGAAACCGAGGTGGGCGTGCTGCTGGTCGACGACCAGGAGCTGGTACGTACCGGGCTGCGCCGGATTCTGCGCCGCAAGGATGGGTTCGCGATCGTGGGGGAGTGCGCCGACGGCAGCGAGGTCGCGGCGGCGGTAACTCGGGTGCGGCCCGATGTCGTGATCATGGATCTGCGCATGAAGCAGATGAGCGGTATCGAGGCCATTCGGCTACTTCATGCCTCTGAGGGGCCGCCGGCACTGGCGCTCACCACGTTTGACGACGACGAGCTGCTCTCGGGGGCGCTCCGTGCCGGTGCCGCGGGTTTCATCCTCAAGGACTCTCCGGCAGAGGAGCTGGTCCGCGCTGTGCATGCCGTGGCCCGCGGCGAGGCATATTTGGATCCGTCGGTGACCTCGCGCGTGCTCAGCGCCTATCGGCGGGCACCAGCCGCCACCACGGGTGATGTCGAGCAGAAGCTCACCGCGCGTGAGCTGGATGTGCTGGCGCTCATCGCATCCGGGTCAACCAATTCCGAGATCGCCCAGCAGCTGGTGATTTCCGAGGTGACGGTGAAGAGTCATATCGGCCGAATATTCGTCAAGCTCGACCTTCGGGACCGGGCGGCGGCCATTGTGTACGCCTATGACCAGGGCATCGTGACACCCAAATAGGGTCACTGGGTTTACTTCTCGCGAAGCGCTGTGATTGCTTCGTGGAGCTCTTCAAGCTCGCGCCGCAAATAGTCGCGGGTGGCGACCTCGCCCACCGCCAGCCGAAGTGCTGCCAGCTCCCGCGCCAGGTATTCGGTATCGGCCTTGGTCTGTTCGGCCCGGCGACGGTCCTCTTCCAGCGATACTCGGTCGCGGTTCTCCTGGCGGTTCTGGGCCAGCAGGATCAGCGGCGCGGCGTAGGCAGCCTGAGTGGAGAACGCGAGGTTGAGCAGGATGAACGGGTACGGATCCCATTGCATGCTCACCGCGAAGAGATTCAGGATGATCCACACGATGACGAACACCGTCTGCATGGCGAGGTAGCGACCGGTGCCCAGGAACCGGGCGATGTTCTCGCTGACCTGCCCGACCGCTTCCACGTTCAGGCCGAGCGACAGCCCCCGAGAGGTACGTGGGGTGTCGAGCCGCTGGCGTGCCGATGTCTCGCTCACGGGCGGTCACCTCCCAGTACTGGTTCGGGTTCGTCGGCGCGCCAGCCCTCTGGCATCAGGTGGTCCAACACGTCATCGACCGTGACCGCGCCGAGCAAGTGGTTCTCCCTGTCGATAACGGGGCCGCACACCAGGTTGTACGCGGCGAAGTAGCGGGTTACCTCGGTGAGCGGTGCCTCGGCGTCGAGGTGCGGCATATCGGAGTCGAGGATGCCACCCACCATGGCGTACGGGGGCTCGCGCAGCAGTCGTTGCAGATGCACACACCCTAGGTAACGCCCGGTGGGAGTCGCCGTGGGCGGCCTGACCACGAATACCAGCGAGGCCAGTGCCGGGGTCAGATCGGGATTGCGCACGCGTGCAAGGGCTTCGGCGACGGTGGTGCTGGGACTGAGGACTACCGGTTCCGGGGTCATCAGACCGCCGGCGGTATTGGGGGAGTGGGTCAACAGTCGACGGACAGGTTCCGAATCTTCCGGATCCATCAGTGCCAGAAGTGATTCCGCTTCCGCCGGGGGTAGTTCGCCCAATAGATCGGCGGCGTCGTCGGGATCCATTGCCTCCAGCACGTCGGCAGCGCGCTCGTTCTCCAGACTGGTCAGCACGTCGGCCTGGTCGTCCTCCGGCAGCTCCTGGAGAATGTCGGCCAGCCGCTCGTCGTCGAAGGCGCTCAGTACCTCATCGCGCCTCTTCTGCGGCAGGTCCCGGATCGCGTCCGCGACATCGGCGGGCCGCATGCCCTCGAACTGGAGCATCAGCTGAGCCACGCCCTGACCGGGCAGTTCCAGAGTGGAAGCAGTCAGTCCGTGGATGTGAGTCCAGTCGGTTACCTGCACCCCGGAGCGGCGACCCAGCCGCCGCGGGCTGCGCACCGCCACCCGGGTGACCACCCAGTCGCGGGTGCGGGTCTGCTCCAGGCCCAGGTCAACCACTGTCAGGTCGGCGCCCACGAGCTGTTCGAGCTTGGGATCGTCGGTGTGGACTGTGGTGTCGAGCACCTGCCCCAGGACCAGTGCTTCACCGGGGCGCTGGGCGAACCGCCGCAGCGACACATTGCCGGTCGTCAGGGTCACCGAGCCGGGCTCGATGGCGGTGACCCGCAGCATGGGAACGAAGATCCTTCGGCGCGTGAGCATTTCGACGACAAGACCGATGACTCGGGGCTGTTTTCGAGCAACCCCGATGCCGATCACGACATCGCGGACCCGTCCGATTGATTCACCGTCCGGACCAAGAACGACCAGGCCTGAGAGCCTGGCTGCGAACACCTTGCTCACTGCGGCCATGACAGCAAGATTAGGGGGTGGAACCTGAGAGCCGTCCCCCAGTGTCGCCGGGTGGGCGGTTAAGGGCCGATTCCGCCGTACATCAATGCGATGACGGCCGCCGAGAATCGATCGGTGTCCTGCACCTCGCCGCCCCGGGATGCATGCAACCCATTGGCGAGAATCATGCCGGTCACCGCTCGGGCTGTGTTCTCGGTATCGAGATCGGCACGGAGGTAACCTTTTTCGACACCGTGCCGCAGGTAGGCCTCGGTCAGCTGGTCGCTTGTGGAGAGCATGGCGAACACGCGCTCGCGTAACTCGCTGTCAACCGAGCCTGCCTCCAACAGAAGTAGTGGCAGCTTCGGGTTCTCGCGGAACAGGTGGGCGAGAGCAGCGCCGATACGCACCGACTGTCCGCGGTATTGGGCGATATCGTCGGCGAGCCCCGCGGCGTTCTCGGCGCTGATCGCCTGAAAGATCTGTCCGGTGACGTCATCGATGACATGCTCGATGATGTCCCGCTTGCTCTTGAAGTACCGGTAGAAGGTCCCATGACCGATCCCGATTCGTCCGGCGATATCCGCGACGCCCGTCGCGTGATAGCCCTGCTCGGCGAAGCAGGCAAAGGCGGCGTCCAGAATCTCCTGCCGCATCTCGAGCTTCTTGCGCTCGGCGCGGCTGAGTGTGGACGGGCTGGACGTCATACGCGGCAATCCTACCGACCTTGACACTCATCAAGAATGACATATCATTCCGAAACTGACAATCCATTCCGTTGGAGGTTGATGTGAGTCGTTATCCGAGGATCGAGCTGCGCGGCGCGGTGGTGGTTATCACCGGCGGAGCCAGGGGAATCGGGGCCGCGACGGCGCGCCTCTTCGCTGACCAGGGAGCCGATGTCTGGATCGGCGATGTCGATGACGTAGTCGCCAAAGAGACCGCGGAGGGAATCCCGCGAGCGCAGGCCGGCGCCCTCGATGTCACCAAGCCCGAGTCCTGGACCGCGTTTCTTGAGCAGGTGCGCGCCCAATCCGGACCTGTCGACATCTTGATCAACAACGCGGGTGTCATGCCGCTGGGCGGATTCGTCGAAGAAAACGAGCGCACCACCGACTTGATTCTCGACGTGAACGTGCGTGGCCCGCTCAACGGTGCGCGGGCCGCGTTGCCGGAGATGGTGGCGCGCGGGCGCGGACACATCGTGAACGTGGCGTCGATGGCGGGCAAGTTGGCAGTCCCGGGCATGGTCACCTATAACGCCTCCAAGTTCGGTGCTGTCGGACTATCGATTGCGTTGCGCAAGGAGTACGGGAACAGCGGCGTGAGCATCAGCTGCGTGCTACCGAGCGCGGTCCGGACCGAACTCGCCTCGGGTGCGCCGTTGGGGAAGGGTATGCCGACCGTTGACCCAGAAGATGTGGGCGCCGCGATTGTTCGAAGCGTCGACACCCGCCGCGCACAGATCTCGGTGCCGGGCTGGCTCGCGTTCGGTTGGGGACTGGTGGACCTGCTGGTGCCCGAACCCGTTGAGCGACTTGCCCGGCGGCTCATCGACGACCGCCGCGCCCTGACGTCGCTCGACCTGACCGCGCGCGGCGCCTACCTCGAACGGATCGAGCGTCAGAGTAGGGAGCACGAGAAATGAGCAACCAACGCACCCCGAGGGTCATTGTCATCGGCGCGGGCATGGCGGGAATTGCGGTGGGCCACAAGCTCAAAGAGGCCGGATTCGACGATTTCACGATTCTGGAGAAGGGCGATGACGTCGGCGGCGTCTGGTACTGGAACCGCTATCCGGGACTGACATGCGATGTGCCCTCCCAGGCCTATCAGTACCCGTTTGCGCCGAGAACGGACTGGCCCCGCGTCTTCGCCACCGGTAGCGAGATTCAGGCGTATCACCGGCGGGCAGCCGAGGACCTCGGTGTGATGCCGCATATCCGGTGTGGGCAGGAAGTGACGGCAGCCGAGTTCACTGGATCGGGGTGGCGGGTCACCACTGCGGCGGGGGAGATACTCGAATGCGATTTCCTGATCGCCGCCACCGGCGTGCTGCATCACCCGAACATTCCCGATATCCCTGGGCTCGACAGCTTCCGGGGGACGGTGGTGCACACCGCCCGCTGGGATGACTCGGTGGAACTGGAGGGCAAGCGAGTCGCCGCCATCGGAACGGGTTCCACTGGAGTGCAGGTGGTTTCGGCGCTGCAACCGATCGTCAATCAGGTGACGTCCTTTATCCGGACCCCGCAATGGGTGCTGTGGGCACCGATGGGGATGCGGCAGCCGAAGTTCGTTACCAAGGTGTTGGAGGCGTTGCCCACGGAACGTATTGTGCGGTTCAGCGCGCTGACGGGCACCGATGCATTGGTCAACATCGTGACCAAGCCCAACTGGGGGCGGCGTCTGGTGCAGCAGTACGCGCGGGCCTGTCTGCATTTGATCCGCGATAAAGAGTTGCGCCAGAAGCTCACTCCGGATTACGAGCCGCTGTGCAAACGGCAGGTGCTATCCGGGTCATTCCATCGCGCCGTCCAGAAGCCGAATGTCGAGATTGTCACCGACCGTATCGACCGGGTCACGCCAACCGGAATCGTGACGGTCGATGGCGTCGAGCGTGAGTTCGATGTGATTGTGCTGGCTACCGGTTTCCAGGCGCACAACTACATGCGTCCCATGAATCTGGTTGGCAAAGACGGATATTCGATTGAGGAGGCATGGGAGAAGGGGCCCAAGGCCTACCGTATGACCGCTATCCCCGGCTTCCCGAACTTCTTCACCGTGCTCGGTCCCAACTCGCCGACCGGGTCGATCTGGCTTCAGCACACGGCCGAGCGCACCGCCGAATATATCGTCAGCTGGCTTCGTCGTTTCGCCCTCGGTGAGATCACCACGGTTGAGGTGAGCCGTGAGGCTACGGACGAATTCAATGACCAAGCGCGCGAGGCGATGAAACCCACGGTGTGGGCCACCGGCTGTAACTCGTGGTACCTCACTGAGGACGGATCGGTCGACTTGTGGCCATTCGATCGAAAGACCATGGAGCGCATGCTCGCATCTCCCGAGGAGAGCCACTACATCGTGCAGTGAGGCTGGTTGATCCGGATCAGACGGTCTTGGTCACCCCGTAGTAGGCGACGATATCTTGAGTCCCGGTGGTGGAGCTGGTCAGGACCGCGTATGACCGTAGGAAGGACTGTCCGACACATCCGTCGATTTTGATGTGTACGTCCTTGAGAGTGACCCGAGATTCGGTGCCTTTGAATTTCTTCTTGGTCACCGAGACGTTGATGACCTCGCCGGGTTTGGGCCTGACCTCAATGTTGCCTACGAAGGGCATACTGATGTTGCCGAGACCGGATTGGCCTATCGAGGACGATAGGCCAACGCTGCCCGTCAGTCGGACAGAGTTCAGCTCAATGCCGCAGCCGATTTGGTAGCCCGCCTCCACCGTTCCCCCCTTCAGTTTGGTGCTGCCGCTGCCCTTGACGCTGCCGGTGAAGGTGCCTCCAGTGAGGTACTCGCGGGAGGAAACGGCGGTCGTCAGCGGTGGGATCGGCAGTTGGGTCTCCTCCTCGGCGGCGAGCGTCAGCACCCAACCGTCGGGTGTCTTCGCAGTGCTCGGCTCCTCGGAGGCGACGATGCCGTTGTCCAGCGGTGGGCCCGGCTCACCCTCGGCGGGTTGCGGCAGCGCATCGGCGGCGGGTATAGGCGGCGGAGTGGAATCGGGGTCCGCCCGCGCCAGCGGTGCCGTCCCCGCGATTGTGCAGGCCGCAGTCAGTGTGGCAAGAGTTTTGAGCATCATGAGTTTGCCTCTCGGGGCTGAAATGCATTGAACGATATGGGATGTGGCTTATACGGCTTTGGTGGCGCCCATGTAGGTGATCACGTCTTGTGTGTCTTCGGTTGAGCTGGTGAATGTGGCGTAGGAGCGAATGAAGGATTGGCCCACGCAGCTGTCGATCTTGATGCGGAATGCGGTGATTGTCACGCGCGCCGAGGTCTCGCCCTCGAATGCCATCTTGGTGACCGGGATGATGGTCGCGGTCCCCGGTTTGAGCGTAGGGCGAACTTGTGCGAAGACATTGGCACCCACACTGGGCACGCCAACGGGGCTGATTTGTGGCGTGATACCGCCACCGAATCTCAAATCGACCTCGGCTGCCGTTATGCCACAACCGATCTGATATCCGGCTTCCAGAATCCCGTCGGTCAGCGCGGTCTTACCGGAACCCTGGATGGATCCGATGAACGTGCCGCCCACCAAGTACTCGCGGGAGGACAGGGCGGTGGTCAGCGGCGCGACGGGCAACTGAGTCTCGTCCTTGGCCGCGACCACCAGAATCCAGCCGTCGCGTGTACGCAGGGTGCCCGGCTCGGCGGAGGCGACGGCACCGTTGTCGATAGGCGGCACGGAATCGGCGACAGGCTGTTCCGGTAGCGGTTCGCCGCCCGGCGGATTGGCCAGGGCGCTTGGCGCGGCGGCTCCAAGCGTGCAGATGATGGTCAGGGCGACAAGGCTTTTCAGCATGGCGGCATTGCCTCTCAGTTGTCCGACAGCGTCCATCCGCGGGGGATGTCGCGACGCGGCGATGTCCAGTACCCATGAGGGGTACGGGTATCTCCGGAAATTTCTAAGAGAGCCGCATTTCTGGCTGAAGAACAGAAGGCAAACGCAGTATGTAGATCAAGTATCCGTTTCCTGCCGGGACCGTCGACGGCAGGGGATGACGGTCCCGGCAGGCGTGGTGAATCGACTGTTAACGCAGGTTGAACGTCGCGGGATCCGGGCCGATGCGGCCGTCGGGTACGTCGAGTGCGGTGATGCGCTGTACCGCCTCCTCGTCGAGCTCGAATCCGAACACGTCGAAATTAGCCGCAATACGTTCCGGGGTAACCGATTTCGGGATCACCACGTTACCCAGCTGAAGATGCCAGCGCAGGATCACCTGGGCCGGAGTCACGCCGTGGGCTTGCGCGATGGCGCCGATCGTCGGATCCTCCAGGACGGTGCCCTGACCGAGCGGAGACCACGCCTCGGTGGCAATGCCGTATTCGGCATGGAAGGCACGCAGCTCGGGTTGGGTGAACCGGGGGTGTAGCTCGATCTGGTTGAGGGCAGGGACTTCTCCCGTCTCGTCGATCACGCGCTGGAGGTTCTCGATGGTGAAATTGCTGACCCCGATGGCCTTGGCGCGACCATCCGCCTGGATCCGTTGCAATGCTTTGAAGCTCGCCACGTACTCATCGAGCTCGGGCACCGGCCAGTGGATGAGATACAGGTCCACGTAATCGGTGCCCAGGCGCGCCAGGGAGGCGTCAAAGGCGCGCAGCGCGCTGTCATAGCCCTGATCGGAGTTCCACAGCTTGGTGGTCAGGAAGACGTCCCCACGGGAGAGTCCGGAGTCCGCAATGGCGCGGCCGGTGCCCTCCTCGTTGTCGTAGATCTTCGCGGTGTCAATGCTGCGATAGCCGACCTGCAGGGCGGTAAGAACGGCAGCCTGGGCGCCGTCACTGGGTACCTGCCAGACACCGAAACCGAGCTGGGGAATCGTGGTACCGGAATTGAGCGTCACATCGGGGACTTCATAAGGAACCGTCACGGTCAACGCAACGCGACCCGCCGCCGAGTATTCCCGGGCATCTCCACAAAAATGAAACGCCCCGTGCCCAGCCATGGGAACTTGGCTGAGAACGAGGCGTTTCTATGGTGCGCCGTCAGGGGCTCGAACCCCGGACCCGCTGATTAAGAGTCAGCTGCTCTACCAACTGAGCTAACGGCGCGTTAACGTGCGTGGAAGACCTTAGCAGCCTCGGTGCCCGTAACGAAAATTCTAATCCGCGCGATAGCCCGGTCACGTTGATTGAGGTCGTCGCCGACCATCGCGAAGCCGTACAATCATCGCTGAACTTGATGCATAAAGATTCAAAGGGAGCAAAGCATGACCCAGGGTCGTCCACGCCTGCTGGTTGGCGCGCGCCGGCGGTGGACAGCTGCGCTTGCTCTCTCTGTCGTGGCAACCGCTGTACTGGTCGGATGTGCGGGCACTGCGCCCCAGGAACCATCGAAAGTCATTGACAAGGCAACGCCTTACGCCGATCTGCTGGTGCCCAAGTTGGCGATGTCGGTTAAGGACGGAGCCGTCGGTGTGCCAGTTGATGCGCCGGTGACCGTGAGCGCCGGCGAGGGTGTGCTCGGAACCGTCACCATGGTCAACTCCGATGGCAAAGAGATTGCCGGCGAAGTCGGCCCCGACGGTGTGACCTGGTCGACCATCGAACCGCTCGGTTACGACAAGCAGTACACGCTCATCGCGGACGCCCGGGGTCTCGGCGGTGTGGCCCGCGCCAACGCGACTTTCCGCACCCACTCGCCGGACAACATGACGATGCCGTATGTCGTGCCAGGCGACGGTGAGGTGGTCGGGATCGGTCAGACGGTCGCCATCCGGTTCGACGAGAGCATTCCGAATCGGGCCGCGGCCGAGAAAGCCATCAAGATCACCACCAACCCGCCTGTCGAGGGTGCGTTCTACTGGTTGAACAACCGCGAAGTGCGTTGGCGCCCAGAGGCGTTCTGGGAGCCGGGAACATCGGTCGACGTGAAGGTCAACACCTACGGGGTGGACCTGGGCAGCGGTGTCTTCGGGCAGGACAACGTGACATCCCGTTTTTCCGTTGGCGACGCGATCATCAGCCGCGTGGATGACAACAACAAGGTCGTCAACGTCGAGCGCAACGGCGAGATCATCAAAACGATGCCGACCTCGATGGGTAAGGACAAGGCGCCCACCAATAACGGTACCTACATCATCGGCGAGCGGTTCAAGGATCTGATCATGGACTCATCGACCTATGGTGTCGCGGTCAACTCGCCCGACGGGTACCGCACCAAGGTGCAGTACGCCACCCAGATGTCCTACAGCGGGATCTATGTTCATGCCGCGCCGTGGTCTGTTGGAGCGCAGGGTCGCACCAACACCAGTCACGGCTGCCTGAATGTCAGCACTGCGAACGCAAAGTGGTTCTACGAGAACACCAAACGCGGCGACCTCGTGATTGTCTCCAACACCGTGGGGCCGGTGCTTTCCGGCACCGAGGGTCTGGGCGACTGGAACATCCCGTGGTCACAGTGGAAAGCCGGAAACGCGCGGCTATAACTACCCTTCGATGACCTTCTGATCCAGGACTCGCTTGGACGGCACCATGATGATCGACTTCGAGTTGTCGCGATCGCGGTACGCCGACTCCAAGATCGACGGGATGCTTTCGAGCTTGCCGTGCACGCTCATCAGCTGTTCAAGGATTGAGATCCGCTGCTGGCCAACCTCTTCCACGGAGCGACGGGCCTGCTCCAGGCGACGTTCGATCTGCTCGTCGGCTAGCCGCAGGCGGCGATCTGCCTCGTCCCTGGCATCGGTCAGCCGCTTCTCGCACTCGGCCTGGATGCTGCGCCGCTGCTCGTCGACGGCCGACTGGGTCTCGGTGCGCAGCTTGGTCAGCTCCTCGTCCAACTCCGTCTCTGCCTTGTCGCGCCGCTTGTTCTCGGCGGCGCGCAGCCGCTCAGACTCGCTTACCGCCTGGGCGACAATCTGATTGGCTTCCTCACGAGCCCGCGCCATGACCTCGGTGTACTCGGTCTCCAGGGCGCTTTGCCGTGCCGCCATATCGGCGAGCATTTCCTTGTGCTTGGTGCGCATGGCTTCGGCATCGGACTTGGCGGAGGCGACCAGGGCGGCCGACTCGGTGCGCGCCTCGCTCTGCATCTCGGAGACCTCGTCGACGGCGATGCGGAGCATCTTGGCCATCCGGTCGGTCATCGCATGTGCTGACGGTGAGGTGTCGCTGAGAGTGGACACCTCGCCCTTCAGTGAGGTGATCTGATTGGTGGAGTCCTCGAGTCGGCTCTTCAGCGTCTCGACATCGTTCAGCCCCGACTGGTGCATGATCGTCAGCCGGCTGATGTACTCGTTGACCTCAATCGGGTCGTACCCGTTGCGGGTACGGGTGAAGTTCCGAGTGGACTCATTGGTGGTGGTCGCGGTCACGGGTACCCCTTGAAAACAGGTATGGAAGTAGTGGGAAGGCGTTAGCCCGCGAAGAGTATTACACGCGTGCCCACTTCACGTATAGCAGTGTTGGTAAATAGTGGTGCGCTGCGTTGCCAGATTGCCCACCTCTGACATGCCTGGTCATAGCGCTGATATTGGTCGGCGTGTTCAAGAGTGATCAGGGTCAGCATGATGGATACGGATTCGCCACTACTGGCGGGGTTTACGGGTTGAATTTGCTAGCTATTTCTGGCAGAGATCACTGTGGGCGTATGAGGTCGGTACCGTCTGGTTTGCCATAGGCACGGTTTCAGAACGTGCGGCCTATAGAGGTCGTTTCCTGAAACCGATCTTGATTGCGCGAGGCCGGGTAGCGATGACGGGAAAAGCCTGATCGCGGTGTGATCGCCGGTCAAACGAAAACGTCGTCTACCTCGGTAGATGGCGTTCCTGTTGCTTGGGTGATGGTTCGATTTCTACGACCCGGGGCGTCAACGGGTCCTTGTCCACCACCGCACAGACCGAACGCGAAATCGCGTTCTGGCCCACGCCGCCCGGCGGGATCGTGGTTCGCGATGATCGGAGGGCGTTACCGCATTCGAGTAGCCAATTGTGATATTGCACACATGCTGTCGCTGTACACTCGAACCGCTGAAAGGAGCTCCTAGTGCGAGAGCCGGGCATGGCGTTCATTGCAGCGATTCACAAGTCGGTTGTTCTCGTGGACGAAGAGCTCCCCATCGGCCTTTCGGCCAACGCGGTCAGCGTGATCGGAGTCTCGATGGGTCGCGCTTTGGATGGACTAGTCGGTCCGCCACTGGAGAGTCGGGACGGGCACCGGTACCCGGGGGTGGTGCTCGCGCCACTACCGATCCTGGTAGCCCCGCAGATGGAGTTACGCGCAAAATATCTTCGCGCTGCCGACGATCCGGACATGATCGTCTTTCCGTTCAGCAACTTGGCGCAGTCCTGCAAGACCTACGACGAGTACGAGGCGCTCCTTTCGGCCGCTGACAGCGCTGAGATCCCGCTGTCAGCCGTAGGAATCGTCGGGCCACGCAAGAGCGTGAATAAGTTGGCCGGAAGCTTCTCGCTATTGAAGTAGGAGCGGAATGTACGCCTTCTTTCACCCAGAACTCGCAGCAGTAGCGACGCAGGTGTACGACGAACAACTCCGCTACGAGACCGGTGGGTACTCCACCACGTCCGTCGCGGCAGTTCAGCGCGACCGATTGAAATCCGTTCTCGAGTATGCCCATTCGAATTCGACGTTCTACTCGCGTCGCCTGGACGCTTTCGTCGCCGCTCACCCCAACGGATTCGAATTGGCGGACGTTGACCATATTCCCTTCACCACCAAGGACGACCTGCGGACGGCTCGGCACGATATCGCGTCGCAGCCGCTTGAAAAGGCCTGGGTGTACTACGAGACCACAGGAACAACCGGGCCTGCGACGCCCTGCCCGCGCAATGAGATCGACTCGATCGTCAACAACACGGCGCTCATCCTCCGCTATCGGGAGGTGCTGGCGCAGCATGGCGACGTACACATCATCGGCATCATGGGGCCAACCGAACTCCATTCCACGGGGGATACCTTCGAGGACGTCTTCCGGGCGCTCGGGCACACAGTCGTAAAAATGTGGCCACGATCTCCGTTGGTTGGCATCGAGCGCGCGTTGAACCTGATTGAAGATTTAGGGATCACCGCATTGGTGTGTACGCCCGGCGTTGCTGTTGAACTGGCCCGACACCTGATTCGCGCAGGCGAAAGCCCGGCCAAGTTGCGGTTGAAATGTTTGTTCGCCCTCGGCGAGCTGATAACACCGCAACTGCTGGCCAACCTCGGAACAATATGGAACACAACGATATACAACTGTATGTATGCCTCCCAGGAGGCGTCCATCCTGGCAGTGGTTTGTGCTGACGGTAAGCAACGCACGGTCCCGCTGAACAACTACTACGAGCTGATCGACCCGGATACGACTCGCCACATCGAAGTGCCTCTCGACGGCAGCGATGCCAGAGGTGAGTTGGTCGTGACCAATCTCTATCGCGGGCAAAAGCCGCTCATCCGATACCGCACCGGGGACATGGTCGTCGCCAGCGCGACCGGCGACGGTGGCTGGGTGATCGAGCCCGTCGGTCGGGTTCGCGACACGGTAGAGCTCTGCGGCCGAAAGTTCACGGCCTACGAGATCGAAGCTTCGATCTTCGAGCACCTCAATGGCTGCTTGGACTATCAGATCAGCGTGACGGACGGGGAAGGGGGAGAGTTCTTAGACATCGTGATCGAAATCCCTTATGCCAAAGATGATTCGCAGGTCGAACTGCTCGCGCGTCATGTCGAACTCCGCCTCGGTGTGCGCACGACGGTACGACGGGGTGAGACCGACGCACTGACCGGTACGGCCGCGATGGTCAGCTGGAAGGCCGCCCGGTTCCACGATCGCCGATCAACCGGCGTTGACGACGAACGTATTGTCGCGCAACGCCTTGCAGCGAGTCGGCGACAGTGATGCAACGCCTCGACGGGGTGCCGGGCCTGGTCTGCTTCAACGGGCAGCTGATCCCGCGAGACGATGCGCGCATTTCGATCACCAACCAAGCCTTCAACTATGGAACCGGCGTATTCGAGGGAATTCGCGCATATACAAACCACACCCGGTCGGCGCTGAACGTGTTCCGGCTGGAAGACCACATGAATCGTCTCAAGCGGTCGGCGAAGTTGATGCGGCTCGATCTCGATCTGTCGGCCGAGGAAATGTCCACGCTCGTCATCGATCTGCTGACTGCCAACGATGCGCAACATGACACCTACGTGCGTCCGATCGTGTTCAAGTCGGCCCTACTTCCGGGAGTGGGCTTCGGGGTCCGGCTGAGCGGTGTGAGTACCGAGTTCGCGATAACGATGATTCCGATGGGCAGCTACACCAACCCGGCCGGACTGCGGTGCGCGATCAGTACATGGCGCCGTGTGCCGGACGGCGCGCTGCCCGCCTGCGCCAAGATCACCGGCAGCTACGCGAACAACGCACTTGCCATGGAAGACGCCCAATCGGCGGGTCTCGATGACGCACTGCTCCTCAACATGCGGGGCACCCTATCCGAGGCGACCACCTCGAACGTGTTCGTCGTTGTGGGTGGGCGGCTGGTCACACCACCAGTTACCGCGGACATCCTCCCCGGGATCACACGACAAACGGTCATCGAACTGGCCGCGCAAGAACTCGATATGCCCACCCACGAAAGGGAGGTGCGACTCTCCGATCTCTACGACGCTGACGAATGTTTTCTGACCGGCACCGGCGTGGAGGTCGCGCCGGTGATCGAGATCGGCCACCGACCAATCGGTGCCGGCGTTATCGGCCCCATAACCGACGCCGTCCGCGGCGTCTATCGGGACGCAGTTCGGGGCGCACTACCCAAATATCGACATTGGATTACTTCCGCTGCAAGCCTGGCGGATCGACGATTGGTGCAGTCATGAACACGACGGTGCAAGTACCCCACATCCTCGACATAGCTCTGACACCCGGCGAGGCGATGTCAATCGCGACACTCGGACCGGCCGGGACAAGTAGTGAGGCAAGCGCTCAGCATCTGTTGGACTGGGCAGCGCAAGACCACAATGCCCGCGGCGGACCGGTCCAACTTTTTTCGACGTACGAACATGCCAAGGAAGCTGTGCTGACCGCAAGCGCAACGCACTTGCTCGTAGCGAATGCGTATCGGGAAATCAGCAAGTTTTACATGGATCCGAAGTTGAAAATTGCGGCAGCTTATCGCTTCAATACCCCGAATTACGGACTCGCCAAATGCCGCGGTGCGCAGATCCCCTCCCGCATTGTCGTCGCCACCCACCCATCGCCGATTCCGCTGATCGAAGAGCTGCTGCCGGCGGATGTAACTGTCTCTGTCGTAGTCCCCATGTCGTCCACCAGCGCCGCAGCCGCCGCCGTCGACGGCAAGGAAGTGGACGTGGCATTGACCACCGATATCGCCGCGGAGATCTACGACCTGGAGTTCATTTCGAGGACGAGGCCCATCGAAATGTTGTGGACCGTCTTCCGTCTGACCCATAACAGCGTGGAACCGCCACTGGAATCCGCGCATGCGGTGAAGGATGGCTAATGATTCGTCACATCGTGCTGTTCAAACTTCACCCGGCGGTGACTTGGGACGAATCGAGAACCAAGCTGGCTATGGAGTATGCAAACCGCGTCGGTGACGAAGTGCCGGAATTGATGAGCTGGTATGCGGGCCGCAACATTTCGCATCGCCCTGTGGCTTACGACTTCGTCGTGATGGGCATGGTCCGAGACCAACATGATCTGGACCGCTACCTCGTGCATCCGTTCCACCAGAAGGCCATCGAGCGCTGGCGCGAGATCAGCGATTGGGTCATTGCAGATCTGGTCGAGGAGGACGCCGTCACTCTCGTGCGAAACGGCAGAAGTCAGGGAGCCCGGCAATGAACAGCAATGCACTGCACGCGGTCGCTGCTCCACGGTTTCTCGACTACGCCGCCGTAAGGGAAGCCCTGCCGATGGCGGTGGCGATCGACCTGATGGCAGAGGCGATGCGCAGGTACAGCTCAGGTCTGATCACTCAGCCGCTGCGTACCATCGTGCGGCCGGAGACCGAGACGGGACTTCTCGGAGCCATGCCGTGCCATGTCGGCGGCGATGACTTCGCCGGTTTCGGGCTCAAGGTGATGGTGCTCAAACCAGAAAATCCGTCCCGCGGGCTGCCGCTGCATGTCGGTGTCGTGATGGTGTTCGACCCGCAAACCGGGTCACCGTCGGCCGTCATGGACGCAGGTGCGATCACAGAAATTCGGACCGCTGCGGTATCGGCGGTCGCCACCCGTGCCCTGTCCAGACCTAACAGCGGTGATCTCGCGATTTTGGGTGCCGGTGTTCAGGCCCGCAGCCATCTTGAGGCAATCTCGGCAGTGCGTTCGTTGCGACGGGTCCGGATCTGGAACCGGACGCTGGAGCACGCGGTCGAGTATCGGGATTGGGCCTCCACGTGGTTGGGCACACCGGTCGAGATCATGGCCGATCCGGCTGGTGCACTCGATGGAGCAGACCTCATCTGCACGACTATGGCAACCAAAGAGGCCGTCGTCCAGGCTGATTGGCTGAGTACGGGTGCGCACGTCAACGCCGTGGGTGGATCCTTCGCCGATGCCAGGGAGTTCACCTCGGAGGCCGTTGCGCGAACGACCATATTTGTCGACAGTCGAGAATCGGCGCTTGCAGAGTCGGGCGATCTCCGGAATCCGCTGCAGGAAGGGCTGGTACAGCCCACCGATCTGGTAGCGGAGCTGGGCGAGGTGCTGCTAGGAAAGCATCCCGGCCGAACGAGGGACAGCGAGATCACTTTCTTCAAATCCCTCGGTCTCGCCGTGGAGGACATCATGTCAGGGCTCTACGTTGCCCAAGTCTTGGACAGGTCGAGCGCGGGCACCGGAGACCAACTGTGAGGGTTTCGACGGAGCGGGACGAGCAGGCCGGCATCCACGGCGGATGGGAGGGGCCGGTACCACGCGCGGCATTGCAGACCGTGCCCCTCTATGTGCCGAAGCCGCCGCAACCGCGCGTCGGAGCGGAGTCGCATCGACTGTTCCTCAACGAGAATCCCTATCCGCCGCTGCCGTCGGTGATCGCGGTGATTGCCGGCGCCGCGGCCGAGATCAACAGGTATCCGGAGATCGCACCCACACAGCTCGTCGCGCGGCTCGCGAAACACCTCGACGTTCCTGAATGTCACGTCGTCACCGGGCCTGGGATTATGGGGATCTACCAACAAATTTCTCAGGCTGTATTGCGTCCGGGTGACGAAATCATCTATGCCTGGCCGTCTTTCGAGGCCTACCCGATTGTTACCAACGTGGCGGACTGTGTGGCACGCGAGGTGCCGCTACTTGGCGGCCGACACGACCTCGCCGCGATGGCGGCGCAGGTCACGACGCGAACTCGAGCGGTATTTATCTGCAACCCCAACAATCCCACGGGAACGGTCGTCTCGGGGAGTGAGCTCGAAGCCTTCGTTGCAGACCTTCCGAAAACGGTGTTGGTGGTGATCGACGAGGCGTATGCCGAATTTATACCGGATCATCGAGGCCCTTCGGGGGTTGACCTCTATCGCAAACATCAGAATGTCGTCGTGCTGAGAACCTTCTCGAAAGCCTATGGACTCGCGGGACTACGCGTGGGGTACGGGCTGGCACATGAGCTACTCGCCGACGCCTTCCGGAAATGCGCCGTGCCGTGTGGCGTGAGCTCCATCGCGGTCGCCGCCGCTCTGAAATCACTGACACTCGAGGATGAATTGTTCGAGCGCGTGCGGAAGATCTCCCTGGAACGTGACCGACTATGGAAAGTCCTCGGTGTACTGGGAATCGACACGCCACCGAGCGGCGCGAACTTCCTGTGGTTGGGCGTCGGGTCCGCAGCTGCAACGCTCAGCGCGCAACTCGAGGCGGAAGGCGTCATGGCGCGACTGATATCCGGCCACGGAATCAGGTTGACGGTGGGAAACGAGCGCAGCAACTCCCACGTCGAGCAGGTACTCACGACGATAATGGCCGCCTAGATAGCCAGGTGCAGCGGACGGCCTGTCGTTTGGTTTGCCTGGGTGTACGAGGTGGCAAGTGCTCGTGAATACAAAAGGTGGGAGGACAAAAATGCCCTCCCACCTGCTGGGGTGGCTGACGGGGCTCGAACCCGCGACATCCAGGATCACAACCTGGTGCTCTACCAGCTGAACTACAGCCACCATTGCCGCGCGAAGCGGCGTGGACGATCTTAACCGGTGGCGGTGCCTTCAGCCGAATCGTTATCCGGCGAGTTGGCCGAAGCGGCATCCAGCTCGGCCACGATTGCGACAAGATCGCTGGTCGTAGGTCCGGGATCGGGTACGAAGGCTGCGCGACGGTAATAGCGCAGCTCTCGGATCGACTCTTTGATATCGGCGAGGGCCCGGTGCGCCAGGCCCTTGTCCGGCTGTCCGAAGTAGATCCGCGGGTACCAGCGGCGGCACAGCTCCTTGATGGAGCTGACGTCGATCATCCGGTAGTGCAGGTAGCCGTCGAGCTGTGGCATATCCCGCGCGATGAATCCGCGGTCGGTGCCGATGGAGTTCCCGGCCAGGGGAGCGACCTTGGCCGACGGCACGTGCTTACGGATGTAGTCGAGCACCAGTGCCTCGGCCTCCGCCAGGGTGACCGTCGACTTGCGGACCTCATTGGTGAGCCCGGACTTGGCGTGCATGTCCGCGACCACCGGAGGCATCGCGGCGAGGGCCGCGTCATCGGCGTGAATGACGAGGTCGATGCCCTCGCCGAGGATGTTGAGGTCGCCATCGGTGACCAGGGCGGCGATCTCGATCAGCTTGTCGGAGCCGAGATCAAGCCCGGTCATCTCGCAGTCGATCCAGACCAGTTCTTCACGTGGGGCACTCACAGTCTGACCACAGTAGCGGTACCCGCGATCCGTGAGTGCGACGTCGGTGCGGAAATTCGCAGGCAGTTTCAAGCAGAAACTCGCGGTGACGTCGCACTCGGCGATGACGGCAAGTGTCCGGGGCATTAGGGTCGTGGCCATGGCCGAGCAGACCACCGCGGGAACCACGCCCGCACAGCAGATCGCCGCCGGATACGCCACCACAGGTCAAGCACTTGAACTGGGGTCGGTCGTTGTCGATGGCACCGTGGACCCGGCCGCGCGCATCCGCATCCCGTTGGCCACCCTCAACCGGCACGGCCTGATCGCCGGAGCCACCGGTACCGGGAAGACCAAGACACTCCAGGTGATTGCCGAACAGCTCAGCGCCGCGGGAGTTCCCGTCGTGATGGCTGACGTCAAGGGTGACCTGTCCGGTCTGTCCAAGCCGGGCGAGGCGAACGATAAGACCGCCGCCCGCGCCAAGGACACCGGAGACGACTGGGCGCCCTCGTCGTTCCCCATCGAGTTCATGTCCCTCGGGACGACCGGCATCGGCGTCCCGATCCGCGCCACCATTCACAGCTTCGGTCCCATCTTGCTATCGAAGGTGTTGGGGCTCAACGCTACCCAGGAGTCGACGCTGGGCCTGATCTTCCACTGGGCAGACCAGCAGGGGTTGGCACTGCTGGACCTCAAGGACTTGCGTTCGGTCATCACCTACCTCACCGGCGATGAGGGCAAGGCCGATCTGAAGTCGATCGGCGGCGTGTCGGCCGCGACGGCTGGAGTGATCCTGCGCGCGCTGGTGAATCTGGAGGCCGAGGGTGGTGACACCTTCTTCGGGGAACCCGAGATCGAGCCCGCCGACTTGATGCGTACAGCCGGCGGCCGCGGGATCATCACCCTGCTCGAGTTGGGCGCCCAGGCGGCACGGCCGGCGTTGTTCTCCACGTTCCTGATGTGGATTCTGGCCGACCTGTTCACCGTCCTGCCCGAGGTGGGTGATGTCGACAAGCCCAAGCTCGTCTTCATCTTCGACGAAGCGCACCTGCTGTTCGCCGACGCCTCGAAGGCGTTCTTGGAGCAGGTCGAACAGACGGTGAAGCTGATCCGCTCCAAGGGGGTGGGTGTCTTCTTCTGTACCCAGCTGCCCACCGATATCCCCAACGATGTGCTGTCGCAGCTCGGTGCGCGGATCCAGCATGCGTTGCGCGCCTTCACCCCTGATGACCAAAAGGCGCTCACCAAGACCGTTCGTACGTATCCCAAGACCGATGTGTACGACCTGGAGAAGGCGCTGACCTCGCTGGGGATCGGTGAGGCCATCGTCACCGTGCTCTCCGAGGTGGGCGCCCCGACTCCTGTGGGTTGGACCAGGATGCGGGCACCGCGTTCCCTGATGGGTGCCATTGGCGATGACGCGATCAAGGCGGCCGCCGCGGCGAGCCCGTTGCAACCCAAGTACGGGCCGACCATCGACCGCGAATCGGCCTACGAACGCCTCGCCGCCAAGACTGCCCCGCCGCCTCCGCCTGTCGATGCTCCGGCGCCCGCCGACGCGCCACCGCCTCCCGCCGAGCCCGAGGGGCCCAGCATGGTCGAGAAGGTGCTCGGCAACTCGGCGGTCAAGAGCTTCCTGCGCTCGGCGGCCACCGCCGCCGGACGCGAATTGTCCCGCAGCATTTTCGGCACCGGTCGGCGCCGCCGCTGAGGCTAGGCGGCCGCCGCCTTGGCTGACCTCGGGACAAAGTCCACGGGCAGCATGCGTGAGCGCCGCCAGAGGTACTGGACCAGCTGGCCCTCAATCATGTTGGCCTCGTCCATGACCCGCACGAGGCGTTCGCCGAAGAACCTCAGGTTCGCGTGATAGTGCGGATTGCGCAGTGCGGCCCACGCCGTCCGCAGCGGCGGAAGACCTGCATCGCGGTATACGGCCGGCTGCACCATGACCAGCGGAACCACTGACGCACCCGCGGCAACGATCAACCGCTCCACGGCCAGTCGGGCGCGGCCGGTTTTCTCGACGGCACGGTTCAAGGCCACCCGCGCGTAGCTGATATGCCGAGCTTCCTCGATGACGTGGATCTTGGCTATTGCCCGGGTGCGCGGCTGGAGGGTCTCATCGTTCATGGTCTGGCGCTGCAACCGGTCCAGTATTTCCTCGACCATGAGCATCATCGAGAAGATCGTCGCGGATAGTGGTGCGAGCGCGGTGGCGCCCACCAGGGCTCGGGCAATCATGGGCGGGTCGTAGCTGCGGTCGCTGAGTGTGTTGATCTGGCGGCCGAACATCACCGAGTGGCGACACTCGTCGGCGACCTCGGTCAGCGCGTATTGCGCTGTGGCACTGCGGGGATCACTGACCGAGGCGAGCTTGAGCATGGGATGCATCAACGCGCTCTCGGCGAGGATGCCCCAGCTGGCCAGGGCCGACGCCTCCAGGCGCCCAAGCTGAATCTTCTCTTCCTCGGTCAACTGGTCGAAGATCTTCGTGCCGTATAGCGAGATGTACTTATCGGGTACATAGCGCAGGCCGGGAACATCGGGCGCATCCCAGTCGATGTCTACCACCGGGTCGTAGGAGCGCTCGACCGACGAGCGCAGGAGCCGAACCGCGGTGCGTTCGACGGCTGATTCGTCCAGGGTGATGGGTGTTTCTGACATGAGATGCCTCCCGCGGTTCAGTGGCCGGCTACCCGCCCTGCTGTATGTAGTACCAAAAAGTACCGGGTACTTACGGTAGCGTCAATGGCATGCCAGTTAGCGGTGATGCCCGGCGTGACCGCTGGGCGCAGCACAAGGTGCGAGTGCGCCGGAAATTCATCGCCGCCGCGCTGGTTGCGATAGAGCGGAACGGCCCGTCGGCAACTGTGGAGGATGTCGTTCGCGTGGCTCACTCCGCTAAACCCAAGCTGTACAGGCATTTTGAGGACCGCGCCGATCTCTTCGACTCGGTGGCGCAGACCATGGTGGCGGCGCTTCGGCGCCAGCTGACGGCGGCCGTTGATATACGCACCGCGCCGCGTGAGTCCGCGCAGCGCGCCGCATCCCGCCTCATCGAGCTGGTGGAACGGTTCCCGGAGTCATCGCGCTTTCTCTTTGAGCACCAGATGGTGAGCGTGCGCAGGAAGCCCGCTCCGGCGCTGCGAGAAGGCGGGGCCATCGCCGAACTTGCGGCGACGATCTCGTCGTTTCTGGAGCGCGTCAATGTGCACCCGGCCGGTGCCGATCAGCTGGCCGCCGGATTGATCGGCACAGCGGCCACCACGGCGATATGGCTAGTGGCCCGGGATGCCACACCGGATGAGGCCGCCAGCGGGCGCCTCGCCGAGACGCTATGGGCCTCGGTCGACGTGTTTCTGCGGTCTAAGGGTGTCATCGTCGACGCGGACCGGGCGCTCGACCCCGGAAAGGCGGAGACTGCTCGGGCGGCGTTACTGGACCTGCGGGGCGACGGTTAGTCGCCAAGCTTCTTGTAGAAGCTGCCCACTATCGGGGCGACGATGGCACGGGGGGCATAGCCCGCGGCCACCGACATCGCCTTGGATGTGATACCGGGGACGACACGCATTTTGTTGCGTTCCAAAGCATCCAGCGAGACCCGTGCGGTGTACTCACCATTGATCCACAAGAAGTCCGGCACCACCTTGTCGACGATCGACGCCTCCGCGGGATCGGGTTCGACGGTTCGCACCGGCCCGGGCGCCAGCAGCGTGACGTGCACACCGGTGCCCTTGAGCTCACCACGCAACGACTCGGAGAAGGTGTTTGCAAATGCCTTGGTCGCCGCATAGGTGGCGTTGTTGGGAATGGGGGAGTTGCCTGCCGCCGATCCCGAGGTCAGGATGCCGCCGGCCCCGCGCTTGAGCATGCCGGGCAGCACTGCCAACGTAAGGTCATGTACTGCAACAGCGTTGAGCAGCACCTGCTTACGCTCACCCTCGGGATCCAGCGTGCGGATCGGTCCGAACGTCGCCGTCCCGGCGTTATTGCACAGGATCGAGATGTTGCGTTCGGACAGTTCCTTGCACAGTGCCTCGCGGGCGCCGCTGTCGGCGAGGTCCACCGCGCGTACCTCGACGATCACCCCGGTCTTCTCGGTCAGGGTGTTGGCCAGGTCGTTGAGGATCTCGCCGCGGCGGGCGGTGATGATCAGGCTGTGTCCACGGGCGGCAAGCTCTTCGGCCAGCGCCGCGCCGATCCCTTGGGAGGCGCCGGTGACGACGGCGCGGGCATCGGGGCTGGGGGCGGGTATCGGCATGGGGCAATCGTAAAGGGTTTGCGAAGAGCGTCAGGCGGCGATGAGCGCTTGCGGGGAAGAGCGCCGGGCCGGGATCGGTCGCCAAGCTACGCTGGTCGGTGATGAGCATGCCTGGGGTCGACGGGCCCGTAGGGCGTAGCGACGAAGTAGTGGACACCCTCTCCGCACGCGGTCGAATAGCCGCGTGGGCGTCGTTCGATTGGGGCTCTGCGGCCTTCAACACCGTCATCGTGATGTTCATCTTCACGCCGTACCTGACCGGTCGCGTGGGTGCGGGGATGCCCGACGGTGTGCCGCAAGGCCTACTCGGCTGGATGATGGGCCTGGGCGGGTTGCTGGTCTTCCTGCTCGCACCGCTGACCGGCGTGTGGGCAGATACCCCACAGCGTCGACGCACCGCATTGGCCGTGCTCACCACCCTGGTAGTGGTGGTCTCTACCTCAATGAGCCTGGTGCGCCAGGACAATCGCTACCTTTGGCTGGGCCTCGGGTTGTATTGCGCGGGTTCGGTGTTCAACGAGCTGGCGCAGGTGCCCTATAACGCGATGCTGCATTCGCTCACCACACCGGCCAACGCATCCCGTGTCTCGGGATTCGGCCTGGCGGCCGCCTATATCGGCGGTGTCGTGGTCCTACTCGTCTGCTACGTATTTTTCATCTCCGGAGACGGGCCGACGCGTGGCCTCCTTCAGATATCGGCAGCCGACGGTTTCGATGTGCGTGTGTCAGTCGTGTTGGCGGCGGCATGGTTCGCGGTGTTTGCTCTGCCGTTGGTGCTCACTCGACCGGTTGTCGATCTGGGGGCTCCGCCTCCCAGCTCGCCCGGACTGCTCGGGGTGTATCGGGAGTTGTGGCGCGATGTCGTCGAGCAGTGGCACCTGGATCGGCGAATCATCTATTTCCTCATCGCCAGTGCGATCTTCCGCGATGGGCTGGTGGCAATGTTCGCGCTGACCCCGGTTATCGCGAACGCGGTGTTCCATTTGTCCGGTGCGGACATCACGCTTTTCGGGGTGGCCGCGAATGTGATGGCGGCAGTCGGCGCGGTTCTGGGGGGCTTGATCGATACCCGGTTCGGTTCCAAGCGGGTCATCATCGGCTCGCTCGCGGCAATAGTCACCCTCGGCACCGCGATGATGTGCATGTCGGGTCCGTCGGCATTCTGGATCTGTGGGCTCGCGATCGCGGTCTTCGTCGGGCCTCCTCAGTCAGCGGCCCGCACGCTGGTGTTGCGGATGGCCCCGGCCGGTCGGGAGGCGTTTGTCTTCGGTCTGTACACCATGACGGGTCGCGCCGTCTCGTTCGTCGGCCCCTGGCTGTTCGCCACCTTCGCGCTGGTGTTCCACGCGACCCGTGCTGGTATCGCCGGGCTGGTGTTGATGATCGGGTTGGGAATGGTGGTGCTGACTTTCGTGAAGGTGCCGCGTTATGACCCTGTCAGCGGTCGAAACGTCAGCGACGCAAGCTAGCCCGCACTGCTGCAGGTGGCCATCTTCCCCGAGGTGGTGCTCTTCTGTGTCCCGTTGATCACCAGCGAGCAGGACACCTCATGAGAGAAGTCGGAACCGATCACCATCGCGGTCTCTAGCTGCTGGGGGCTCAGCTTGACCTCCTTGCGCCAGGGCAGCTTGACGTTGAACTCCGTCTGCAGCGACCCGGTGGTGTCGATGTAAGTGATGTTGAAGGCGTATCCCGTACCGCCGACCTCGTAGACCACGGTTTCTGTCGCGGCTTGGCTTCCTTGAGTCGGTGGATTCACCGGGATGGGCGGGATGGTGAAGCTTGGTATCGACGGGATGTGCGGCATGGTGGGCGCGGTCGTCGTCTGGGTCCGGGTGGACGGCGTCGCGACAACCGTTGGCTGCCTGTCGTCTTCGCGCTGGATCAGGACGAATAGCGTGATGATCAGCGCGATGATGACCACCAGCGCGCCGAGGCCGACCACCCACAACCAGAACGTATTCGATCGTCGCGGCGGCTCAGGATCCTGCGGCGGAGGGCCATAGGAACCGTATTGCTGCGGCAGCACCGCCGTTTGGTTGGGCTGGGCGGTGCTGGACAGCGCGGGATACTCGTATGCCTGCGAGGCGTAGGCCGGGTCGTCCGGGTAATCCAGCGGCTGGTTGGACTGCGGCCACGAACCGTATGACGCGGATCCGCCCGAGGCGGCCGCATCGGTGCGGCGGTTGCTGTCCATGGCCGCAAGGGTACCCGTCAAGCCATCAATGCAGGTGAAAGCAGGTCAGATGTGTTTTCGGCGGTTCGTCGCGGGACGTCGCCGAATGGCGACAATCGGCTGTGATCCCAGTCACCGTGCGGCACGATAGGGCACATGACAGTGCCCGAATCGCCTGCCGCTCCCGAGTCGACGCCGAAACCCAAAAAGGACCGAACGCATTGGTTGTATATCGGGGTTATCGTCGCGGTGGTACTCGGTGTGATCGTCGGCATGTTGTGGCCGGGGTTTGGAAAATCGGTCGGTGTGCTCGGCGAGATCTTCGTCAGCCTCATCAAGATGATGATCAGCCCGGTGATCTTCTGCACGATCGTGCTGGGCATCGGATCGGTGCGCAAGGCCGCCAGTGTGGGACGGGTCGGTGGGTTGGCGTTCGTGTACTTCCTGGCGATGTCGACCGTCGCCTTGGCCATCGGGCTCGTCGTGGGCAACCTGCTGAAGCCCGGCACTGGCATGCATGTGTCGGGGGCGAACCAAGCAGCGGGCGCCAAGTTCGCCGACCAGGCCCACGCGGCCGGCGGCAGCTGGCATTTCATCAAATCGATTGTGCCGGAGACCATGTTCTCCGCGCTGACCTCCGGCAGTGTGCTGCAGACGCTGTTCATCGCACTGCTGGTCGGGTTCGCGGTGCAGGCCCTGGGCGCCACCGGTGAATCGATTGTGCGCGGTATCGGGATGCTGCAGAAGCTGGTCTTCAAGGTGCTCATCATGGTGCTGTGGCTGGCACCCATCGGCGCCTTCGGCGCCATCGCGAATGTGGTGGGCCAGACCGGGTGGGAGGCCGTGACCCAACTCGGCGAACTGATGCTCGGTTTCTACGCAACATGCGTGATCTTCATATTCGGTGTGCTGGGGACACTGCTGTGGGTGGTATCCCGGGTGTCGATCTTCAAGCTGGTGCGCTACCTGGCGCGCGAGTACCTGCTGATCGTGTCGACGTCGTCCTCCGAATCGGCACTACCGCGGCTGATCGCCAAGATGACGCACTTGGGCGTCGAGAAGTCGACGGTGGGAATCGTTGTCCCGACCGGGTATTCATTCAACTTGGACGGGACTGCGATCTATCTGACGATGGCTTCGTTGTTCGTTGCCGACGCGATGGGTAAGCCACTGTCGTTAGGGGAGCAGATCTCGCTGCTGGCATTCATGATTATCGCTTCCAAGGGTGCCGCCGGGGTGACCGGCGCCGGAATGGCCACGCTCGCAGGTGGATTGCAAAGCCACCGTCCGGAACTCGTCGACGGTGTCGGCATGATTGTCGGTATCGACCGGTTCATGTCCGAGGCGCGGGCGTTGACCAACTTCTCCGGTAATGCGGTGGCCACACTGCTCATCGGGACCTGGACCAAGACCACGGACCGCGACCGGATCACGACCGTGCTTTCGGGTGCCGATCCGTTCGACGAGACAACCATGCTCGACGATCACGCCGGCAGCGACACCGTGGAGGCCCCTGCCCCTGCCGAGAAGGCAGCCGCCACGACTGGCTGATCGCGTGAGGTGCGGCGGTCAGTTCATCCGGTAGGGATAGTTGGCGACGATCGCGTCGGTGCGGTCAATGAGGTTGGCGGTCAGCACGATACCGGTCTGATTGTGCAGGATCTGCTGCCAGCGCCGTTTCGTCTTGATCTCCGTGATGAGGACCGTCACCTGCCGACCGTCGGACTGCCGCTTCTTGACGTACTCGACTAGCGGGGTCACCAGGGACCGATGCCCGGTAGGCAGGACGACGAGCTCAAGCCCTGGATTCCATTGCGCCCAACGCGTGGTGATCGCCTCCGCCTTCTGATCCGTGCGGCTGATGATGACCGGTACCACCTCGCCGCCAAGGTGTAGTGCGGCCTCCAACAGCTGGACTGTCCGCTTGTTGATGTCGTCGATCGGCACGATCACCAAGGGTGTCTGGTCCGGGGGATTGGGGGTGAGCGGGGGCAATTTATCCAGCGCCAGTTCGCGTTTGACACCCTGGTAGTAGTTCTCGGTACGCCCGAACAGCAGGACCAACAGCGGGATGACGATGAGGAGCAGCCAGGCGCCCTCGGTGAACTTACTGGCGAAGAAGACGATCATCGCCATGGCCGATAGCACGGCACCGAACCCGTTGAGGGCAGCCTTCCAGTGCCAGCCCGGGGTGCGCGCGCCGAACCAGTGCTTGACCAAACCGGTTTGGCTGATGGTGAATCCGATGAAGACGCCGATCGCGAACAGCGGCAACAGTCGGTGGGTGTCGGCGGCACTGGCGATGAGAATCAGCGCCGCGAACACGGCGAGCGCCCCGACACCGTATCGATAGACCGGCTTCTCCGCCCGCAGCCCGAACAGGTGAGGCATCCGGTCGTCCTTGGCGAGCAGGCTCATCAGCACTGGCAGTCCACCGAAACTGGTGTTGGCGGCGAACCCGAGGATCAGCGCCACGGTTACGTTCGTGATGTAGAAGGGCAATCCTGTGCCGAACGCAGCCGCGGAGAGTTGCGCCAGAATGGTGACGTCACCGCGGGGCACCACATGGTGCGCTTTGATGAGGATGCTGAGCCCGATCAGCATGACGCCCAACAGGATTCCGAGGGCAACCTCGGTGTGCTGGGCCCGCTTGATGGCGGGTGTCTTGAATGCGGGGACACCGTTCGCGATGGCTTCCACACCCGTCAACGACGAGCATCCGGCCGCGAATGCCTTGAGAACCAGGATGATTCCGAGCGCACTGGCAGGCTCGATGGGGCCGAGATCCGTGCCGATGACGGCGACCGGAGTGGAGTGTGCGAGCCCGAAGACGATGACCGCCACGATGCAGACGATGAAAACGAATGTCGGCAGCATGAGCACCTTGGCCGACTCGCTGATTCCGATCATGTTGAGAACGGTCAGGATCGCCAGGCCGATCAACGTGATGGACAGCAGATGCGGAGCCAGGGTGGGGAAAGCGCTTGCCAGGCTTGCCGCCCCCGCAGCCAGGCTTACCGCGACGGTCAGTACGTAGTCGACGACCAGACTCGCGGCCGCCAACAGGCTGGCCCCGCGGCCGAGGTCCTTCTTGGCCACGGCGTACGAGCCCCCGCCCTCGGGGTGGACCGCAATCACCTGACGGTAGGAGAAAACCAGCACGATGAGCAGCACCGTGATCGCGATGGCCACCGGCAGGGTGAAGGCGATGGCGCCGACACCGCCGGCGATCAGGGCGAGCACGATGGCCTCCGGGCCATAGGCCACAGAGGACAGTGCATCCAGGGACAGTGCGGCGAGCCCGCCGACGGAGGTCAGTTTGTGTGCGTCGTCCTTCAGGACACGTCGCAGTCGCGGGTCGGCGACGCGTTGCGGTGCGGGACGGGTGGGCGGGGCAGGAATCACCGGGGGAGAGTAGGCCCCGAAACCGTGAATTTCACCCGTCTTGGCAACATCTTGAGGTGGGGAGCCCCGATCGCCAGATCGCGCTGATAGTGGTGTCAATCACGATGACATCCGCGAACCTATGTCCCGTGAGGTCAACGGATGTAGACTCACAGCCATGAAGGGACTCAGTCTTACTGCAGCGATCGCTATGGGTGCTGGCGCCGCCGCGATCGCCATGGCCTCTCCGGCACATGCCGATGACGTCAGTTTCAACGAGACGTTGCACTCGTACGGCATCTACGCGCCGCCGGACAAGACCGCGTACCTCGGCAAGATCGCCTGCCACCGGCTGGATACCGGTATCGACAAGGACGCCTACCAGGCCGCCGATTTCCTGGCCAAGAGCCTCGATCGGAAGTCCAGCACCGAGCAGAAGTGGCAGTTCCTGTCTGCTTCCATCGACGAGTACTGCCCCGAACAGCGGCCCGTCCTCGAGCGCGCAGCCAACCGCACTTAAGCCAGTTTGTTCTCAACCGCGCTCAGCGAGCGCGGTTGAGAACATCAAGCACCTGGGCGACCAGCCCGTCGATATCGGCACCGGTGGTGTCGAGCACCAGCTCGGGATTCTCCGGAGCTTCATAGGGTGCCTCGACACCCGTTAAACCCTTCAACTCACCCGCACGTGCCCGCGCATACAGACCCTTGGGGTCCCGCTTCTCGCATTCGGACAGCGGTGTGGAGATGTACACCTCGATGAACGGCAATTTGGCTGCGGCGTTGATACTGCGCGCGGTCTCGCGGTCTGAGCGCAGCGGCGACACCAGCGATGCCAGCGCGACCACCCCCGCATCGGCGAACAACCGCGTCAGGTGCGATACCCGGCGGATGTTCTCGGCGCGGTCGCCCGGGGAGAACCCGAGGTCATCGGATAGTCCATGGCGCAGGTTGTCGCCGTCGAGCAGATAGGCCACCTGCCCGGACTCCACCAGTGCTCGTTCGACCGCCACCGCGATGGTGGACTTTCCGGATGCGGGCAGGCCGGTGAACCAGATGATGGCGCCGCGCTGAGTGGTGCTGTCCCAACGATATTCGCGGTCCAGCGCCGAAGGGTGCCAGCGGATATCGGTGCGTGAGTGCGTCTCGGGCTTGACCTCGCGCGCCTCCGTGATGGTGCCGGCGCCGACGGTGTCGTTGGACGCCTCGTCGATCAGGATGAACGCGCCGCTGTCCCTGCTCTCCGCATACGAATCGGCCACCACCACCGAACTGGTGCGCAAGGTGACCGAGCCGACGTCGTTGAGTGCCAACTCAACCGGGCCGTCCAGCTCATCGAGGGTCTCCGGATCGAGGCGGGTGTGCAGTGCCTGAACGGTGGCCCGCACTGTTCGGGTGCCCTGTTTGAGCGCCAACCGGTCGCCCGCCCGTAGCGGGCCATTGGTGAACCAGCAGACCGTGGCATCCAGTTCTCGGGCCAGCACCGGCCATTCAGCGTCTTCGGCGCCGCTCACCAACACATCGCCGCGGCCCACGTCGATATCGTCGGCCAATTCGATCGACACCGATAGTGGAGCCACACCGGTGGAACGGTTTTCGTCGAGGGTGTCGACCACTGTCACCGTCGAGCGTGCACCCGACGGCAGGTTCACCACCGGATCTCCGACGCTGAGCGTGCCGGCTGCGAGCCGGCCGGTGTACCGGCGGCGCTGATCGGCGGTGGGCCGTGAGACCCACTGCACGGGTAGGCGAAGCTTGGCGGCCTCTGGCTGCGGGGGCGAAAGCTCGACGCCTTCAAGGTATTCGAGCAGGGTCGGACCGGCGTACCAGGAGGTGTTCTCGGAGCGATGCACCACGTTGTCGCCGTGTTTGGCCGCGATCGGTATGACCGTGATGTCCACCTTGCCGAGCCGATCGGCCAGCAGATGCAGCTCGCGAGCCACCTCGTCGAAGCGCTGGGCATCGAAGTCCACCAGGTCGATCTTGTTCACCGCGGCCACGAAATGCTTGATACCCAACAGCTTTGCGATGCGGGCGTGGCGGCGAGTCTGGCGCAGTACCCCGGCCCGTGCGTCGACGAGCAGGATCGCGACATGCGCGTTGGAGGCGCCGGTGAACATGTTGCGGGTGTAGCGCTCGTGGCCGGGGGTGTCGGCCAGGATGTAACTGCGGTTCTCGGTGGAGAAGAAGCGGTAGGCGACGTCGATGGTGATGCCCTGTTCGCGTTCGGCGCGCAGGCCGTCCGAGAGTGCGGCGAGATCGGCCACGCCCTCGTCGTCGGTGACCGCTTCCAGGTGGTCGACCGGCAGGCTGTCGGTGTCATGCAGCAGCCGCCCGATGAGCGTGCTCTTGCCGTCGTCCACCGAACCCGCGGTGGCGATGCGCAGCAGTTGGCGGGTGTCCACCGCAGTCTGAGTACTCATCAGAAGTAGCCCTCTCGTTTCCGGTCTTCCATGGCGGCCACGGACGTGCGGTCATCGGCGCGGGTCTCGCCGCGTTCGGAGACGGTGGCCGCAGAGATTTCCGCGATCACCCCTTCGATCTCGGTGGCCTGGGACCGGACGGCGCCGGTGATGGTCATATCGCCGACGGTGCGGTAGCGCACCCATTCGGTGGCTGCGGTCTCCCCACCGCGCGGGGTGGCGTACTCGGAGGTGGCCAGCAAAATGCCGTCACGCTCGAAGACCTCGCGCTGGTGTGCGAAGTAAATCGGCGGCAGCGCAAGGTCTTCCAGCTGGATATAGCGCCAGATATCGAGCTCGGTCCAGTTGCTCAACGGAAAGACGCGAACCTGTTCGCCCTTACGGATGCGGCCGTTGTACAGCGACCAGGGTTCGGGCCGCTGCGCCCGCGGGTCCCACTGCCCGAACTCATCCCGGAAGCTCAGGATGCGTTCCTTGGCGCGGGCGCGTTCCTCGTCGCGGCGTGCACCGCCGAACGCCGCGTCGAAACCACCGGCCTCCAAGGCGTCCAACAACGTTCGGGTCTGCTGCCGGTTCCGGGAGGCACCCGGGCCCGGGTCGGCGACGCGCCCGGCGTCGATGGTTTCCTGCACCGAGGCCACGATCAGCTTGTGGCCGTGCGCGGTCGTGCGGTGGTCGCGGAATTCGATGACCTCGGGGAAGTTGTGCCCGGTGTCCACGTGCAAGACCGGGAAGGGCAGCGGCGCGGGCCGGAAGGCCTTCTCCGCGAGCCTCAGCAGGACGATCGAGTCCTTGCCCGCCGAGAACAGCAGTACCGGGCGTTGCAGCTCGGCCACCACCTCGCGGATGATGTGCACCGCCTCGGCCTCAAGCAGCCGAAGCTCGTTGACCTGCAGTGGGTTTTCCAGTGTCGTCGTGGTGTCGCTCATAGTGGCAGCCCCTCCTTTTCCGCATCGGCTCGGTATCGGTCCACCCAGTCGTCGGACCGCTGATCTGCCTGCCGTTCCAGGGCTGGTGCCGGCGCGAGCCGCGGGTCTTCCCCGAGGGCCTCGAGAACGGTGGCGACCACCTGGGTCAGGTTGCGCCACAGGTACGGATAGGAGATATCGATGGGCTGGATGTTCTCCTCGGCGAACCAGCGGCGCCACCCGGCCTCCTGTGCCTGCAGCATCGTGATGACGTGGGCGATGGCCCCCGCGTGGTATTCGGCGCGGGCATCGCGCACCGGGTCGGGACGTCCGCGCCACACTCGGGTCTGCACCGCACGCCAAAACGAAACCGCTTGGGAAACAACGTCCGGCCGGTAGACATGCACCAGCACTGGGTCGCTCCCGACGGTGTCACGGATGGCGTCGACCAGCCCGTCGCCGGAACGGTCGGGGAGCCCCTGGGCGCGGTTGAGCAGCAGCGGCGTCTGATTCCACATGAGCTTGCCGCCCCAGATTCCGTTCGGGGTGCGCCCGACGGTGCGGATGTAGTCGCGCCAGATTGTCGCGGGCGCGAGATCGGGCTTGCCCTGGTCCAACGGGTCAAGCAGACGCAGGATCGAGTCGTCCTGGACGCCGGCGAACCATTCCCGCGGCTGCGGGGCCTGGCTGGTTGTGGGCAGGTACTGGAAGAACTCCTGCGGTTCGCCGGCCACACCGGTCGCGCGCAGGGATTCCACCAGCAGGGTGCTGCCACTGCGCTGCGATGCAAGCACCAGATATGCGGTGGGATGGTCGGGCATGCGCAGTAGCCTAACCGCAATTGTTTTGCATTCGACTAATTGGGTTCGCCGTGAATTGCAATCACCGCGAAAATAACTATTGCTCGATACCGCGTTCGTCGGCGATGGCTGAACGGTTGGCCCCGGGCCGACCATGGACGCGCAGGAATGTCTCGGTATATCGCGCGGAAATGCGCGTGCCCGCAAAATCAGAGGGAATGACGTCGAGGGTCTTCTCTCGCCAGTCGTTGAGGCGCAGCGCCAGATCGTCCGCGATGGCCGTCGATTCCTGATTGGTGTCGAGTCCGAGCAGGTTGTGCGTCTCTCCTGGATCGGTGTCGAGGTTATAGAGCTCTCGATGCGGGCGCGGATTGGTGATATGCGCGGCAACCGCCCGGCCCGGTGGACTGTCGGCAATATCCCACGGCAAGTCGAGGATTGGTCGTTGCGCGTAATTCTCTATATAGCTGTATTGCTTCGTTCGAATAGCTCGAATGGGATCGAAGGAATCATGATATGTCTTCGCGGTAAATAGCTCAGAACGAACGTGTTCTAGTTCGCCCGATGCCTTCGCGATATTGCGGGCGTGTGAAACTCCCTGCACCTCCTCGGGAATCTCCACACCGAGTAGCTCTAGAAGCGTGGGTAGCAGATCGACACCGCTGAAGAGCTCGTCGTACCGGCGGGATTCGGTGGCATGGGCCCGTGGGGGCCGCACGATCAATGCGATACCGGTGCCGGCGTCGTACAGGGTGGACTTGGCCCGTGGCAGTGCCGGGCCGTGGTCGGTCATGAACACGACCCAGGTGTTCTGGTCGAGGCCGGTCTCGGTCAATACGTCGAGCAGCTCGCCGACCTTGGCGTCGGCCACCGAGATGGAACCGTAGAACTCGGCGAGGTCCTCGCGTACCTCCGGGGTATCGGGCAGATAGTCGGGGACGTTCACCGTCTGGGCGTCGGACGGTTCATAGCGCTCCCGGGGGAACGGGCGATGCGTCTCGAAGAATCCAGCAGTGAGCAGAAACGGCTTGTCGGGTGAATTGCGCAACCAGCGGGTCGCATGTTCCACCACGTATTCGCAATACGAGTTAGACACGTCGTACTCGTCGAATCCGAGCTTGGCCGGATACGCCGTTTCGTGCTGCATTCCGAACAGTGCTGTGTGCCAGCCCGATCCGGACAGAATCTGGGGGAGGGTGCGCACACCGGCGCGGTATTCCCAGCCGTGGTGTGCCAGGCCGATGAGGCCATTGCTCTGTGGGTAGCGCCCGGTGAAAAGGGAACCACGTGAGGGTGAGCACAGCGGTGCCGTGGCATGGGCGCGGGTGAAGAGGATGCCGTCGGCGGCCAGCTGATCCAGGTGTGGGCTGGACACGTCGGGATGTCCGTAGGCGCCCAGGTAGCGACCAAGGTCGTGCCAATGCACGATCAGTACGTTGTCCCGTGACGCTTCTGGCACTTCGTTCCCTTCCCGAGGTTCGACCGTTCACCCAACAGTCTGCATCGGCGGCCTGGCAACCCTTCGGCTCACCGGGAGCAACTCGCCCGCGGTGGGCGTGCCGGTGCGGCTACCGCCGCTCGCCCCGGAACCCCACGATATGGCTGAGTAGGTCACGAACGGCGCCGGCGGGCGGTACCCGTGCGCCGCGCCAGATGGCGCGAAGGTCGCGGTGCAGATCAGCGTCCGCCACCGCGATAGCGCGAAGCCTGCCCAGTGTCAGGTCGTCGCTGACCGCCAGCGTGCTCATCACCGCTGGACCGGCTCCGGCACGTACCGCCGACCGTACCGCCGCGGCGGAGGACAGCTCCAGGACCGGCGCGGCCTGTTCGGTGGTGCCGAGCGCGTCGCGCAATGCCGCGGTGAGCCAGTCGCGGGTGCCCGATCCGGCTTCGCGTGCGACAAGCGGTGTCTGGGCCAGCTCGAGTGCGGTCACCGGGCGGGTGCGCTTGGCCCACTTGTGATCTGGTGCCACCACGACAACCAGTTGGTCATGGGCGACAACCCTGCTCCGTAAGCCCTTGGGCGCGAGGGGGCTCTCGATGAATCCAACATCGGCGCTCCCATCCTGCACCGCTTCGGCGGCATGCTCACTGTTGGTCGCGGTGAGCACGACGGTGGCGGCAGAGGTACCCAAACGGGCCGCCGCAGCCTGCAACGACACCAACCAGCGTGGCATGAGCTGCTCGGCGATGGTCTGACTCGCTGCCACCTTGACGCGGGCCCGGCCCTGTTCGCGGAGCGACGCCAGCGCGGTGTCCACCTGGGTCGCGACGGTCAACAGCTTTGCTGCCCATTCGGCCACGGCCACGCCGGTCGCGGTGAGCTGAGAACCGCGTGGAGTCCTGGTGACCAGTGGTACGCCGGTCTGGGCTTCGAGGGAGGCAATGCGCGCCGACACCGCCTGCTGGGTCAGGCCGAGATCGCGGCCTGTCGCACCCAGGCTGCCGGTCCTCGCGATTCCCAGCAGCACCTCGAACGCGGACAGCTCTGGCATGCGAGCGCTCAACATGATCCATGTTAGGCACAAATCAGCTTTGTGAGCCCACAAATTCGCGGGGTCTACTGCCCGATCGCTGCCGGATCGACGATTAGTTCATGAGCAAGACATCCTCCACCGCAAAGGAAATGACCATGAAGAATCTCGTCGTCAACGCAGCCGGCAAGCTCGTCATCTGGGCAGGTTTGGTACTCGCAGTCCTCGCCCCCGCAGTGGCCGCCTTCTGGATGATGGCCGCCCCGAGCGTCGTCGCCGAAGGCGGCAGCCAGAGCGCCCACCACCACCACGCCGTCACCCAGACCGGCGACGCGAGCCACCAGAGCGTCATCAACGGCGGAGGCGCGAAGTTCAACAACCAGTGGTGACCCGGTACGCGCTCAGCGGGAACCCCAATGCCACGACGGGGCCTTCAGCGCGTCGAGTCCCACAATCTTAGTCTCGCCCCAGTCCTTGACGAGTTCGAGCCGCACCGCCGAACCGGCATCGTCGAATCGGTCCTCATCGCCGGCCAGGATCTCGCGCAACGGTCGCGCGGCAAGATGATCCACCAGAGCGCTGGCGTGGGTGATCACCACCACCTGGGTCTTCGCGGCCGCCGCGCGAATGAGCGTCGCGAGCGGAGCGATGAGATCAGGATGCAGCGAGGTTTCCGGCTCGTTGAGCACCATCAACGGCGGCGGTTCGGGGCTCAGCAGCGCGGCAGCCCACAGCAGGAAACGCAGGGTGCCATCGGACAGCTCCGCGGCACGCAGCGGGCGCAGCATGCCGGACTGCTGCACCTGCAGATCGAAGATCCCTTCGCGGACACCGACCGCCACCGAGGCGCCGTCGAACGCTGTGGCAACGGCCTTGTCCAGGGTGTCGCTACGGGTTTCGATGATCGTTTGGATGGCAGCCGCCAAGTCGCTACCGTCATTGGAGAGAACCGTTGTGCGCGTACCGATCTGAGGTTGGCGCGCAGGCGCGAGCATGTCCACACGAAACCCGTCGTAGAACCTCCAGCCGCGCAGGGTGTCCCGGACCGCACCCAATTCGGGGAACCTCCCGGGGAATTCAGAGAGCACGCTGCGGTACGTCGGCAGCGAGCGGCTGAAATCTTCGAATCCGCGACCCGAATCTGCACGCGCCTCCACCACGGGGCGGGTTCGTCGCACGAGGGTCGCGCTGGGGCGAAGCGATGGCCCGGTGAACACGGCCTCTCGCTTGATCTCCGGATCCCGACCGAAGGCGGAATCGCTCGGAATCGGCAGGCCGAGGTCTACCAGATAGCCAAAGTCTGTTGATGCATAACCCAGCTCGATCGACACGGGCCGAGTGCGGACCGTGCCCTGCACTGTGCCGGTGCGGCGCGCTCCCTTGAGATTCTCTGGTCCGGCCCATATCGCCGATTGCAATCCGCCCTGGCGGGCCAGCGAGCCGATGATCTCGCCGCGGCCACAGTCGGCCAGTAGCTGAAGTGCCCGGTACAGCGAGGACTTTCCGGTGCCGTTCGCGCCGGTGACGACGGTGAGTTGGGCAAGCGGCAGTACTAGATCACGCAAGGAGCGGTATCCCCGGATGGCCACGGTGGTGAGCACGGGGCCACGTTAACCAGGGGCACCGACATGTGGCGGGCGGCGCCGAGCCCCCGACGCGACTACCGTCCGAAGCCCGCGTTGCGTAATGCGTCCGCCATGGACCCTCCCGGCCGGGTCTCTTCGCGCTGGCGGGAATTCTTGCCGCGGTTCTGGTTTGGCCGACCCTGATTCTTGTTGTCGCGTTGGGGTGCATCGCCGCGGTCGGGACGCTTGCCTTCGGTGCGCTGTGGCTCGTCGTTCAGGCGCAGGCTCAGACCGATCCGCTGACGCGGAATGTCGACATCGGTGACCTTGACCCGCACCACCTGACCGGACTTGACCACCTCGTGCGGGTCGGACACGAATCGATCCGCCATCGCCGAGACGTGTACGAGGCCGTCCTGATGCACGCCGACGTCGACGAAGGCGCCGAAGGCCGCGACATTGGTCACCACACCCTCGAGCACCATGCCGACCTTCAGGTCTGTCACCTTTTCGACGCCGGCGGCGAAGGTGGCCGTCGTGAACGCGGGCCGCGGATCCCGTCCCGGCTTCTCCAGCTCGCCGAGAATGTCTGTCACGGTGGGAATTCCGAACCGCTCATCGGCGAAGTCGGTGGGCTTCAGTGACCGCAGCGAGCGTTCGTTGCCAATCAGCTCGGCGAGGGTAATGCCCGAGCGGTCCAGGATCTTGTGCACCACCGGGTAGGACTCCGGATGCACCCCGGATGCATCGAGCGGATCGTCGCCCTCGCGGATACGCAGGAATCCGGCGCACTGTTCAAAAGCCTTGGGGCCCAGTCTGGGAACCTTCAGCAGCCCCTTGCGACTGCGGAACGCGCCCACCTTCTCGCGATGCGCGACGATGGATTCAGCGAGGGATTCGGTCACCCCGGACACGCGCGCGAGCAGCGGCACCGAGGCTGTGTTCAGGTCGACTCCGACGGCGTTCACCGCATCCTCGACGACCGCATTCAGGCTGCGGGCGAGTGTCCCGGGGGTGACATCGTGCTGGTACTGCCCGACGCCGATGGACTTGGGCTCGATCTTCACCAACTCGGCCAACGGATCCTGCAGGCGTCGTGCGATCGACACGGCGCCGCGCAGCGTCACATCGAGGTCGGGCATTTCATGTGCGGCATAGGCGGAGGCGGAGTAGACCGAAGCGCCGGCTTCACTCACCATCGCCTTCGTTGGAGCCTTGGCGCCCGCCGCTTTGATATCGGCGATGAGTTCGGCTGCCAGGGCATCGGTTTCGCGGGATGCGGTTCCGTTGCCGACGGCGATCAACTCGACACCGTGGCGGGCGACGAACGCCGCCAGGGTCGCCTTGGCCTCATCCCACTTCTTCTGCGGCTGATGGGGGTAGACCGCGCAGGTGTCCACCACCTTGCCGGTGCTGTCCACAACGGCCACCTTGACACCCGTCCGGAAGCCGGGGTCTAGGCCGAGCGTGGCGCGGGTACCTGCGGGAGCGGCGAGCAGCAGATCCTTGAGGTTGCGGGCGAAGACCGCGACGGCCTCTTCCTCGGCCCGTTGACGCAGCTTCAAGCGGGCGTCGACGGAAGCGGAGAACATGAGCTTGGCGCGCCAGGCGACGCGAACGGTACCGGCCAGCCACGTTGTCGCCGGGGTCTTCGCGGTGAGATTGACCCCGAGCGATTGCGCGACCATGGCCTCATACGGCGCGTCGTCGCCGCCATCGAAATTGAGGGCAAGGACCTGCTCCTTCTCACCGCGCATGACGGCGAGAACGCGGTGCGAGGGCATGGTCTCCAGCGATTCGGAGAACTCGAAGTAGTCACGATACTTCTGTGCTGCATCGGTTTTCGCCGACTCCTCGGACCAGGGTGCGGTCCGCAGGGCGCCCTCCGACCAGAATTTGGTGCGAGTGGTACCGACGAGCTCGGCATCCTCTGCCGCGCGCTCGATGAGGATGTGGCGGGCTCCGTCGAGTGCGGCCGTGGTGTCGGCGACGTTCTCGGTGAGGAACTCGGCGGCCACCTCATCGGGCACCAGGCTTGGGTCCGCCAGCAGCCGATCGGCCAGTGGGGTGAGCCCGGCCTCGCGAGCGATCTGTGCCTTGGTGCGTCGCTTGGGCTTGTACGGCAGATAGATGTCCTCGACGCGCGCCTTGGTATCGGCCGACAGCAGCGCCGCCTTGAGATCGTCGGTGAGCTTGCCCTGTTCCTCGATGGAGGCCAGGACCGTGGCGCGACGGTCGTCGAGTTCCCGCAGGTACCGCAGCCGTTCCTCCAGATCGCGCAGCTGGCCGTCGTCCAGGCTGCCGGTGACCTCCTTGCGGTAACGCGCGATGAACGGGACCGTCGAGCCCTCGTCGAGCAGCCGCACGGCGGCCGCCACCTGGGCTTCGGCGACAGCAAGTTCCGCAGCTAGGCGGGCATTTACAGATTTCACGGTCACGCTCTGAGTCACGCGCAGGGACCCTACCGAATACGGACGACAGAACGCGGCAGCGGATGGCGTGAGTCAGGTCAGTACGAGGCGGAAGGTATGCATGCCGTCGTCGATACCGAAGTGCTCCCAGCCCTGCTCGGTGAAGAATCCGAAGGCCGCAGGGTTCGACGGATGGACGTAGGCCACCCACCGCGATACCGGGGGATGGCCGCGCCAGGTCAAGACTGCGCGCAGCGCCAGGCTGCCCACACCCGACCGGCGCAATGAGCGCGGCACCGCGATATCGGACACGGTGTGCTCGATTGGGCCCCAGACACATCCCACCAGAGCGACCGGTTCGCTCTCCCGAATGACGACCAGCTCAGCGCTGCCGGGGTCGGTGAGGACGTGCTCTAACCATTCGTCATCCAGCGGGCCGAGTTCCTGATCGAGCACGGGGTCCCGGAACCACTCCTGTACCCAATCCCAGTCATCACGGCAGAAGCGGCGTACGAGGAGCACCCCACCGGTTCTACCGGAGAGCACGGTTCACCGGTAACAGGTGTCTTGGATCGCCCCGGTCTCGTCGAGTATCTGTTTGATCAGCAGTAAGTAGGTGGCTTGCTGACTGTCATGATCTGCTTGCAGTCTGGGTGATTCCCGGGTCGTGCTACATCAGTGGTTTCGGTCTTGCTCCAGCACGGCTGCCGTGAATCGGTAGAGGGAGAGCAGCGAAACAAATCCGAACATGAACAGGATGACGCTGCCGGTGGTTTGGTTTACCGGGTTGAGGAACAGTCCGACGGCGTATGCCCCGATGACCACGATGGGTGCGGCGTCTACCCAGCTGAGCGGACGCTGTTCCGACCGCGCGAGGGCATCCTTGCCCAGGATGGGCAGGAGCACGAAGGAGATGATGAGGGTGATCAGGAAACCCCAGATTGCCCAGCCGATCGGCAGTGCCGGATCTCCGAAGAACGAGTCCTCGGGGGCTAGGGCCTTGGACTTGCCGACCCATTCATAGATGCCGAACTTCGTGCAAAAGCCGTCGGCTGTGAAGGCGATCCAGGCGTGCAGCGTGCCGTAGAGCACGCAGTGCCACACGACCTGCCACGGACGCAGTGTGCGGGGGTCCACCACGATCTTCCCGTCGAGTATCACGTTGATGATCACGTAGACCGGCCACAGCAACGCGACCATTCCGATGGGAACCAGTAGGGGAACACTGCCGATATGCGGGCCCATCATCGGTATGTCGCCGTAGCGCAGATCTCCCCAAATGAACCCGCCGAAACTGATGTTTGCCTGCTCGAATGCCCACTCGACAACAGACGCGATGACGAAATATGCCAAGGCGAGTTTGACGCCCAGGTGTTTGAGCATGTGCCCGAAGACCGCCACCACCAGTGCCAATGTGGTGATCGTCTGCGCGATGACAGGTAGACCCGCGCCGCCGGTCGAAATGCCCGACCACAGCGTCATGACGACCCACACCACGCAGGCGACGCCGAGGGCGATGTCGAGGGGAGTCGTTCGTCGCGCGTCATTACTTGTGCGGTCGTCGGTGCTCGTGCTCATCCGCCACAGTCCTTTCGGTGATCCGATGGGGTTTCGTGACTAGAAAAATATTCTAGAACAATTCTCCAGTCAAGAGGCGGGACAGTATTGTCTTGGTGGTGTCCACTGCCTCGAATGCCGGCGTAGCGCGCCGGCGCGCGATCCTTGATTCGGCGCTGACGAGCTTTCTGAAGAATGGGGTGGCGGGCACCACAATCGAGGCCCTGCACCGTGAGTCCGGGGCCAGTGTGGGCAGCATCTACCACTTCTTCGGAAGCAAAGAGCGTGTGGCCGCCGAGCTGTACCTCGAAACGTTGCGGGATTACTACAACGCCTATCTTGCTGTGCTGCAGGGAAATTCGAGTGCTCGCCGCGGGATCGAAGGCACCGTTCGCTTTCACCTGGAGTGGGTTGCCGCGAACGAATTGCGGGCCCGTTTTCTCTTTCACTGCAGGGAGTTCGAAGTCATCGAGGAGTCGCGATCGGCGATCGCCGCGCTGAATGAGGATTTCTACGGCAAGGCGAGTGCGTGGTTACAACCGCACGTCGAGAAGCGTCGTATCAAGCCCCTGCCGCCCAGGTTGTGCCAGTCGTTATGGATGGGGCCCTGTGTGGAATATGCCCGGCTGTGGCTGGCACGTTCGGCCGATTTTGACGTTCTTTCCGCGGCTCCGGTTCTGGGGCAAGCGGCCTGGGATGCCGTGAAGGCGTAATCAGTACTGGCGTTTGAACGGCGGATGCCAGGCAGTGGAGTTCTGTCAGCGGTCGAAGGCGATGCTGAGTTGATCCGATTGCGGCAACGACTGGCACGCGAGGCGCACGCCGTGGCTGATCTCATGGTCATCGAGGGCGTCATTGACCTGCATCGTCACCTCGCCCGCTCGGAGGGTGTACGAGCAGCCTCCGCAGTTGCCCTCGCGGCATACATAGGGCGCGTCGATGCCCAAGCCCAGGAGTACGTCGAGGAGGATCTGCGATTTCGGCCAGCAGATCTGGTGGGTGTTCCCATCGATTTCCACTGTGGCGCTTACCGCGTCCGGATCGGCCGGTACGGCCGCAGGCTCCGGTGCGGCGGCGAAGGCGTCGGTGGTCAGCGACACGAAGATCTCGCGATGGATGTCCTCGCGCGCCAGGCCGATACCGCACAGCGCGGCCGCTGCCACGTCCATGAAGGCGGCTGGGCCGCACAGGTACGCGGCCGTGGCGGTGCTGTCGGCTGGCAAGAGTGCGCGCAGCCCGTCGGCGGTCGGCAACCCGGATTCGGCCTCAATCCAGTGCAAGACGGTCAGCCTGCGTCCGTGTTCTGACTGCAGTGCTGCAAGTTCGGCATCAAAGATCACCGAGTCGCGGTCTCGGTTCGCGTATACGAGGACGGCGTCCTGAGTGGACTCGGGCAGCACCGTGCGGATCATGGACATGATCGGCGTGATGCCGCTGCCGGCCGCCACGAACACCGGAACCGCTGTGGTATCGCGCATGGTGAATGTTCCTGCAGGGCGCAGTGATTCGAGTACCATTCCGGCTCGGGCGTTGTCGCAGAGCCAGTTCGAGGCCCGGCCGCCGGCGGTTCGTTTGACGGTGACCTTCAGGTGTTCATCGATGCTTGGTGCGCTCGATAGTGAATAGCACCGGGACACCGCATCGGTATCCGTGCCAGCCGGCACGCGCAGGGTCAGGAACTGCCCAGGCTTGTAGGCGAAGTCTGCTTGGGCATCGGGCGGTGCGGCGAACACGATCGAGACCGCATCGGGCGTCTCGGCGATGACTTCGAGCACCTCCAGCGCGTAAGCGCCGGGTGCGGTGGCCGTGTGCGTCGGCATACGAGTTCCTTCCGGAGTGGTCAACACCTCATTGTCATCATCAACTGTGCCGTTGACAAATGGCACAGTTGGTGATGTTGTATTCCGCCATGGGGCTTCTTGACGTCTTCAGACGCCAGCCGATTTCGGTAGATGCAAAAGCGGTAGTCACCGGTGCTGGCAGCGGTATCGGGCGCGCTTTTGCCCTCGAATTGGCCCGGCGCGGTGGCCACGTGGTCTGTGCGGATATCAACGCCGAGCGGGCCGCGGAGACCGCGGCTCTGGTGGACCGGCTTTCCACAGGCCGTGCTCATGCCGTTGCCTGCGATGTTGCTTCACGGAGCCAGGTGGAGGCGCTGGCATTCGAGGCACAGGAGGTCTTCTCCGGACCGCCCACCTTGGTGATCAACAACGCGGGCGTCGGGATCGGCGGCAAACCGGTCGGGGAGATCGGTCTGGACGACTGGAACTGGGCGCTTGGCATCAACCTGTGGGGCGTCATCCACGGATGCGAGCTGTTCGCGCCGTTGCTCCGCGCCGGCGGGCGCGGCGGGATCATCAACGTCGCCTCCGCGGCTGGGTTCGCCGCGGCACCGGCGATGGGCGCGTACAACGTGTCGAAGGCAGGCGTCATGTCGCTGTCGGAAACCCTGGCCGCCGAACTGAGCGGCACGGGGATCAACGTGACCGTGCTGTGCCCCACCGTCGTCAAAACGAATGTCTTCAAGGATGGGCGCCTCACCGGGGCGGCCACATCGGGCCTGCTCGACCGGATCATCGAGCTAACCGGCTTCTCCCCGGAGAAGGTCGCCGCCCGCACCCTCGATGCCCATGACCGCGGCCGTCTGTATGTGCTGCCGCAATTCGACGCCAACGTCATCTGGCACCTCAAACGGCACTTTCCCACCCTGTACACGCGGGGAGCCGGCCTGCTGGGCCGGCTCCTGCCCACCGACTGAACTTCTCACTACCTCGCTGAAAGGGAAAACATTCCATGGCAATGGATCTCGACAACATGCTGCAGATGATCAAGGACAAGCAGTGGGCACTTGCTGATATCGACTGGGAGGCACCTGGCGCCGAGCTGATCGAGCCTGAGCTGCATGCGAAGCTCAAGCCGTTCATCGCGGACCTGATGTGGATCGAGAATGTCGGGGCACGCGGATTCGCGGCACTGGCCAAGAAGGCGCCGACCCCGACCCTGAAGAGCATCTACGAGCACTTCCATGCCGAGGAACAGAAGCACGCCAACGCAGAGCTTGCGCTGATGCGCCGGTGGGGGATGCTCGAGAACGACGAGATCCCTTCCCCGAGTATCAATGTGCAGCTGGTGATCAACTTTCTCGACAAGTACTCCGACGGGATGTCGCTGTCCTTTCTCGGCACGGTGATCCCGATGCTGGAGGTCGCCCTTGACGGAGCCCTCATCAAATTCATTACCGACGAGGTCAAGGACCCGATCGCGCAGGAAGCATTCAAGCGGATCAACTCTGACGAATCTCGCCATCTTGCAGTGGATTTCGAGGTCATGGATATCCTGGGCCACTCCAAGATGCGCAAGTTGCTCACTGAGCTCGTCGGCGGCTGGCTCAAGCCCAGCCTGCTGATCGGCTTGCTGAGCTATGTGCCGCTGCTCAATAAGATGCGCGACAACATCGTGGCCATGGGTGTCGACGAGGAGCGCCTCTACGGTGCGATGAAACGCTTCAAGAGTGTCGGTGAGCGCAGCGAATACGTCCGGCGGCTGCCGATGTACCGGTTGATCTCCTGGCATGCGATGAAGGTGATCAACCGCAAGTCGAAATACCACTGGATAGCGGACTCGCTGGTCAAGATCACCGGCGTCATCCCGATGCGACTGGTGGAGCGCACCCCCACCTGGTCCCAGGAACTCACCTACGAACCCGTCGCGTGAAAGCAGCCAGCATGAATATCTCCGTAGCCATCATCGGCGCCGGGTTCGCCGGTATCGGTGCCGCCATCCGCCTGAAAGACAAGGGCGTCAACGACTTCGCGATCTTCGAGCGCGGCGACCGGGTGGGCGGTACCTGGCGCGATAACACCTACCCCGGGGCGGCGTGCGATATCCCCTCGCGGTTGTACTCGTACAGCTTTGCCCCCAATCCCGAGTGGTCGCACACGTATTCCGACAGCGGCGAGATCCTCGGCTACATCGACCAGATGGTCGAGTCCTCGACGCTGTCGCCGTATATCCGTTTCGGCCACAACGTCGTCGGGGTTACATACGACGAGGGCGCAGGGGAGTGGACCCTAGAGTTCGATAACCAGGAACCGGTGCGTGCCCGCAGCGTCATCATGGCCTCCGGCCCGCTCGCGAACGCGAGTTTTCCGGCGATCCCGGGTCTCGACACGTATGAGGGCCACAAGATCCACAGTGCCCGCTGGGATCATGACTACGACTTCACCGGTAAGCGCGTTGCCGTCGTCGGCACGGGAGCCAGTGCCGTCCAGATCATTCCGGAGCTGGTGAAGACCGCCGAAATGGTGAAGGTGTTCCAGCGCACGCCCGGCTGGGTTCTGCCGCGTCTGAACCGCACAACTGGCGGGCGGCTCAAGCAGCTGTACCGCGACTGGCCGCTCAGCCAGCGGCTGGCGCGTGCGGCGTGGTTCTGGGGGCACGAGTCGGTGGCGCTGGGCGTGGTCTGGGACACCCCCTTCACCCGCATCGTCGAGGCGGTCAGCTCCGCACATCGGCGGCGACAGGTGAAGGACCCCTGGTTGCGCCGGCAGCTGAAGCCCGATTTCTCGGCAGGGTGCAAGCGCCTGCTGATGACCAGCGACTATTACCCCGCGCTGCAGGCAGAGAACTGCAAGCTGGTCACCTGGCCCATCGCCCGGCTGGCCCCGAAGGGCATCCGCACAGTCGAGGGCATCGAGCATCAATTCGATTGCATCGTCTTCGCAACCGGTTTCGACGTGTGCAAGGCAGGTACGCCCTACCCGGTCATCGGGCTCGACGGCCGGGACCTGGCCGCCGAGTGGGGCGGTGGCGCCTACGCCTACCGCAGCGTGGCGGTATCGGGCTACCCGAATCTGTTCTTTACCTTCGGCCCCAACTCAGGACCCGGGCACAGCTCGGCGCTGGTGTACATGGAGGCGCAGATCAACTACATCACCGACGCGATCTCTGCGCTGATCACCAACGACTGGAAATCGGTGGACGCACGCCCCGAAATCCAGGAACGCTACAACCAGGACATCCAACGTCGGCTGCAATCCACCACGTGGAACTCAGGGTGCCAGAGTTGGTACCTCACGGACGACGGGTTCAATGCGACGATGTTCCCTGGATTCGCCACGCAGTACGTCAACCAACTCAAGAGATTCGACCTGCAGGACTATAAAATCACTGTCTCGCACACCAGCGACGAACTGATACTGACAGGGCCAGCCTCGAAACCATGACCGAGTACCGGATCGACGACCTCGCACAAGCCTCGGGGACGACGACGCGGAATATCCGCGGGTACCAAGAACGAGGGCTCCTGCCCCGGCCGCTGCGCCGGGGCAGGACCGCTATCTACAACGACTGGCATCTTCGGCAATTGCGGGCGATAAATCGCTTGCTCAGTGAGGGTTTCACCCTTAAACACATCACCAAGTTCTTCACCGGGCTGCAGCGGGGTGCCCAGCTTGCCGATGTTCTCGATCTCTCGGATCTTGAGGGCCTGCTTGAGCAGCGGTGGTCCAACGCGGACCAAGGGACGCTGTCGATGGGGAAGCTTGAGGAGCTACTGGGCCCCATCGATCCCGCGGTACTGGCACGGTTGGTCGATGCCGGGCTACTCGAACCCGTTGATGCTTCCGACTCATACCTCGTCAATGATCTGGACACGATCGACACCTTCGCAGCGTTGATCTCGCGCGGAATGGCGCTGGCCAACCTGGTCGATATCCACGTCAAGATGAACGAGAAGCTCGACGATGCCGCGCGTGTACTTATCGGTGCCGCGCATGACGAGGTGACCCGCCAGCGCGGGCCTGGCTGGATTCCGGGCACCGATGACGAAATCGCTTGGGCTACAGACCTTGTTGGGACAATGCGGCGGGCCGCGAGCCATTCAACACACGCCGCCATGAACCGTGCGCTTGACGACGCGCTGAGTGCCGAAATGGAGCTGTACCGTCAGAAAGCCGAATTGACGGCAGAAGCGCCGCCCCAGGACTGACAAGCGCGCAGTTGGTAAGTGCCCCGGCAGGAAACCCCCATACCTGTTCCGTGTAATAGATAACCGCTAGCTCCAGACAGGGGCAGACACCAGGACATTCCCACGGCCTCGGCACCGCCCCGCTCTGCTAGCGCTGAGATCAATGATGAGCGAGGTACTCGACAGGTGCGGGGTGCATCATCCGGGGCGTCGCTGGAAGCGCTATCCCGGGCGACGCCTTATGTGGGCAGCGTGACAGACGGCCCAGTAGCCGCATGAGGTTTCCCGTAGACGGCTTCCGAAGGGCCGGGTAGGTCGGACCCTGCGGCCACTTGAGTCAAGGAGCACATGTTGTCCCCGTAGGCGGCGGGTGCGTTGGGTCTGCTGTCGTTGGGTATCTCGTCGGGCTTACCCGCCACCACGAAGTACTCCGTACCAATGTCGTACCCACGCCCGCAGGATGGCCCGAAGTTCTCTACCTTGACTGTTGTCACTGCACCGACATCACCCTTGTAGACCTCGCGGACTGCGAACTCGTAGATGGTGCGGCCGGTGTCGGGGTTGCCGATCCCGAAGGTGTCAGTAGGTGTCCCGACGAAGATTGCTTGCGCGTGCCCGAGCCATTCCTTGACCGAGGCCGCGTCCTTGCGGACAGCGACGCATGAGCAAGCGCACGCTACGCCCGGCGCTACAACAGCAGATGCGGTAATACCCCCGGCTGCAAGTGTGAAGACGGTCGCGGCGGATCCCATCCAGCGAATCATGAGCAAAGTATGCACGGAGCAATCCGCGAATGTAACCGCACCCACAGATTTCAGGACAAAAGTGTGTGCTGTGGGCGTGGCGTTTCCCCGGCCGCCAGTGCAAACCTTGCCGGGAACGCACCATTGATCCGCGCGAGGACGCTGCGCGGGTACGAGCCTTCTCACAGCGGATAATTACGGTGAAAAACAGCATCTGAACTGCGCCCCCGGCAGGAATCGAACCTGCGACCTAGGGATTAGAAGGCCCTTGCTCTATCCGACTGAGCTACGGAGGCATGTGGCGCTAGCCGGACCGTAGTCTATCGAACCGGTGACCGTGCGGATCGCATCTCGCCATACCCTTGACTGGTGACGACGACCCCCACCGCCAGGCAGACCGATTCGCCGATCTGGACGGTCGTTGTCGGTGCCGCCGCGTTAGCGGGCCTGGTCGCGGCCACTATCGGGGCGCTTTCGCTCACCGACGCCCTGCTCGCGACCGGTCTGCCAAACCCGGGCCTCGTCACCTCCTACGGCGTGCCGTTCGTTCGGGCCGCCGCCGAAATCTGCGCCGTCGGCGCCGTCGGCGCATTCCTGCTCGCGGCCTTTTTCGTCCCACCGCAATCCAACGGCGTGCTCGACGTGGACGGCTACCGCTCGCTGCGCATCGGCACGGCCGCATCAACCGCGCTGGCGGTGTTCTCGGCGGCCATGGTGCCGTTGTCGGTGTCCGATGTGTCGGGTCAGCCGGTGAGTACTTTCCTGAACCCCGGCGAGCTGTGGTCGCTCGCGGGTGAAATCGACACCGTAAACGCGTGGCGCTGGATGGCATTCATCGCCGCCGGCGTCGCGATCGCGAGCCGGGTGGTGTTGCGCTGGGCATGGACGCCGCTGCTGGTACTCGGATCGGTGGCGACATTGATGCCGCTGGCATTGGTGGGGCATTCGGCATCCGGCGGCGCGCACGACCTCGGAACCAACAGCCTCATCATCCACCTGGTTTCCGCGGCGCTGTGGGCCGGTGGGCTGCTGGCGCTGCTGATACACGCGCTGCGCGGTGGCGGCTATCTCGATGTGGCGGCGCGCAGGTTCTCCACGGTGGCACTGTGGTGCTATGTCGCGATAGGGCTCAGCGGAATCATCAACGCGCTTATCCGGGTGCAGCTTTCGGACCTGCTTACCACCCGCTACGGATGGTTGTTGGTCGGCAAGACGACCGCGCTGCTTGTCCTCGGCGTGCTGGGATATCTGCAACGGCGTTCGGCGATGACGGCATTGGCCGAGGATCCACAGAATCGTCGGCCGCTGATTCGGCTCGCAGGCTTGGAAGCGGTCATCTTCGCGGTCACCTTCGGAATCGCCGTCGGGTTGGGTCGCACCCCGCCACCGCCGCCGCTGAACCTCAACCCTTCACCGGTCGAGGTCGCCATCGGTTACCCGATTGCCGGTCCGCCGACCCCGCAGCGTCTGATGTTCGACTGGCGCTTCGACCTCATCTTCGGAACGGCCGCCATTGTTTTCGCCGTCGCCTACCTGGTCGGTGTCCGTCGGCTGAAAAAACGCGGTGACGAATGGCCGGTGGGGCGCACCATCTCATGGGTATTCGGTTGCGCCTTTCTGCTCATCGCTACATCGTCGGGCGTCGGCCGGTACATGCCCGCGATGTTCAGCATTCACATGGTCGCGCACATGACGCTCTCGATGCTGGTGCCCGTGCTCCTCGTTCTCGGCGGCCCCATCACGCTGCTGCTGCGTGTACTGCCCGCCGCGGGCAAGGACGATCCGCCGGGGCTACGCGAGTGGGTGCAGATGGCACTGCACAGCGCGTTCTCTCGCTTCGTGACGCATCCGCTGGTGGCGACGTCGTTGTTCATCGGCGGGTTCTACGGCTTGTACCTGAGTGGGCTCTATGACGCCGCCGTCGATGTGCACGCCGCGCACCTGGCGATGAATCTGCACTTTCTGCTGAGCGGGTACCTGTTCTATTGGGTGGTTATTGGTATCGACCCGTCTCCGCGGCGTCTGCCTCCGGTCGCAAAATTGGGCATTGTGCTGGTGTCACTGCCTTTGCACGCGTTCTTCGGCGTCATCCTGATGGGCACGAAAGCCATTCTCGGCGAAAAGTTTTACAGCAATCTGGCCTTGCCGTGGCGGATCGATCTGGCCGCCGATCAACACATGGGCGGCGCCATCACTTGGGCGACGGGGGAACTGCCGTTGCTGGTGGTCATGATTGCCCTGGTGATCCAGTGGTCACGTTCGGATGAGCGGCTGGCCCGCCGACAGGACCGTGCCGCCGAACGTGATGACGACGCCGATCTGGCCGCCTACAACGCCATGCTGGCCAAAATGGCTCAGTACGAAGAGAAGCCGAGCTAACCCACCGCACCTGCGGCGATGGCCGCCGGCCAGCTGCCGTACTCACTGATATCGGTGCCCGCTCGCGCCGCGGCACCGTCACAGCCGAATCCGGTGCGCCACAGGCCGTCATCGCATTCGACCTTGCCCAGCAGCATTGGCTCGGGCAGCTGTGCGAGGAAGGTGCCCAGCGCTGCGGGGGAAAGCCGCCAGATCTCGCCGCCGATGCTCACCCCGTCCTCTTCGGAGCGGGTGAGGCCGGGTTTGGGTGGTGTGGTGTGCAGTGCCGCCATTCGATACTTCGGCGCGGTACGTACCGGGCCGATCCAACGTGCCCCCAGGTCGGTGAGCTGGAACTCCAGCGGGCCACCCTTGAGGTGAGCGCCGAACACCGCAAGCTCATGTGACAGGGTGCTCGCAGCGGGCCAAACGTCCTGTCCCACCGCATCTCCGGTGACCATCGCGGCGATATCGAAGGCGACCGCGTCGTCGAAGGCGCGGGCTAGGACCGTCACCCCGAACTGGGCGTCACCCGCGGTTCCCGCGGGGACTGCCACCCCACACAGATCGAACAGATTGCAGAAGTTGGTGTAGGTCCCCATCGCCGCGTTGACGCCAATCGGGTCGGCCGCCACCTGCTCGATAGTCGGATGCAGCGGTGCGGTGGGTACCAGCAGTGCGTCCGCACCCGCGAGGGAGATCATGGCTTCCCTGCGGAGACGCTGCACCTCGGCGCGGTCTCGCACCAGCCAGTGCGCGGGGATATCGCGTGCATTCGAAATGATCTGTGCAACAGTGGGATCGAGTGCGGCCTCAGGGTTGGCATCGATGAATTCACCGGTGGCGGCATAACGTTCACTGACTAGCGCGCCCTCGTACAGCAGTTTCGCGGCCGCCAGGAAGGGCGCCAGATCGATCTCGACGATTGTCGCTCCGATTGCTCGAAGACGTTCGACCGCCGCGTGAAACGCATTGCGCCACGTCTCATCCAGTGCGGGAAGCTCGCTCGGAATGGCGACGGTGGGCTGTGGGGGAGCGGCCAGTCGTGTGTTGGTGGGCCAGGAGCGCGGCCCGACAGCGCTTCCCATGGCAGCCATCGCGGCGTTGGCGGTGTCCAGCGTCCGGGCGAAAATGGTGACGCAGTCATAGGATTCGCAGGCTGGAACTACACCCTCGGTGGAGATGACGCCGACGGTCGGTTTGATCCCGACGATGCCCTGCAGCCCTGCGGGTACTCGCCCGGATCCCGCGGTATCGGTTCCGATCCCGATATCGGCCTGTCCGGTTGCGACCGCGACTGCGGATCCCGAACTGGAACCGCCGCTGATGTATTCAGGGCGGCGCGAGTCGGATACCGCACCGTAGGGGGAGCGCGTGCCGACGAGCCCCGTCGCGAATTGATCCAGGTTCGTCTTGCCGACGAACACTGCACCCGCGCCACGTAAGGCTGCGACCACCGGGGCGTCGTGTTCGGGAAGGTACGCGTACTCCGGGCAGGCGGCGGTGGTGGGCACACCGCCGACGTCCACGTTGTCCTTGACCGCGAGTCGCACTCTGGCCAACGGCCCTGATGAGCCCGCCAATTCGGCGGCGATGTCGTCCTCGGGGCGGCGCATGATCCAAACCGTCATGTCAAGCAAGGTACGGGTGGCCGGACTCATCGGCCAGTTATCCCCAATCCGACGCCCATCCACAATCAGCACCCGCGGCTCCGTATGTGTCGGGCCGGGGTGTCGGTACGAGACGAGTTACTGGAGCCACCAAGGGCACCCGGTTCGGCGGTGCACGAATGAAAAAGGGAAAGGCACGGACAATGTTTGAAACTCCAGTCACTGTCATCGGCTCCATCGTTGGAGACCTCAAGCGGCGCCAGGTCGGCTCCGACGAGATGATCAAGTTCCGCGTCGCCAGTAATGCACGTCGTCGGCGTGACGACGGCAGCTGGGTGAACTCCAACTCCCTGTTCATCAATGTCACGTGCTGGGGCCGGCTGGTCACCGGAGTCGGCGCGGCGTTGGGGAAGGGAGCGCCGGTGATCGTGCACGGCCATCTGCACACCAGCGAGTTCGAGGACAAGGACGGCAACCGCCGTCAGGTCACCGAGATGAAAGCGATCGCCGTCGGGCCAGACCTATCACGGACGATCGCCCGGATAGAGAAGGCCGGATACACCGGCAAGCAGGAGGACACCACGGCCGGGGAGCAACCCGGTTCCGGGGCCGAGGAATCGATGGAGGAGCCCGTGGATACCGACGAGAGCAGCGAGGAGTCGGTAAACCTTCCGTTGAGTGCTTGATATCTGAGCTGACGCCGGCGACCGCGCGGTCGCCTCTCACCTAGGATGGGTCGGGCAGCTCACCGGAACGGTCGTGAGCTGCGGCAAAAGAACTTAGAGGAGAGGCGACAGCGCGGCAATGGCTGAGTACATCTACACGATGATGAAAGTCCGCAAGGCGCATGGCGACAAGGTCATCCTCGACGATGTCACGCTGAGCTTCCTGCCCGGCGCCAAGATCGGTGTGGTCGGTCCCAACGGCGCCGGTAAGTCCAGTGTCCTGAAGATCATGGCGGGGCTCGACACACCGAACAACGGCGAGGCCTTCCTGGCCAACGGCGCCAGCGTAGGGATCCTGCAGCAGGAGCCGCAGCTCGACGAGACGAAGACGGTACGTGAGAACGTCGAGTCGGGCGTGGCCATCAAGGGCAAGCTCAATCGCTACAACGAGGTCGCCGAGTTGATGGCGACCGACTACACCGACGAGCTCATGGAAGAGATGGGCAAGCTCCAGGAAGAGTTGGACGCCGCCGACGCCTGGGATATCGACTCGCAGCTGGAGCAGGCCATGGATGCGCTGCGCTGCCCGCCGCCAGACGAGCCCGTGTCACATCTGTCAGGTGGTGAGCGCCGCCGGGTAGCACTGTGCCGTCTGCTGCTGTCTAAGCCAGACCTGCTGCTGCTCGATGAGCCCACCAACCACCTCGACGCGGAAAGCGTGCTGTGGCTCGAGCAGCACCTGGCCAGCTACCCAGGCGCCATCCTGGCGGTGACTCACGACCGGTACTTCCTCGACAACGTGGCCGAATGGATCCTCGAACTGGACCGTGGGCGGGCCTACCCCTACGAGGGCAACTACTCCACCTATCTGGAAAAGAAGGCCGACCGGATCGCGGTCCAGGGACGCAAGGACCTCAAGTTGCATAAGCGGCTACAGGAGGAACTTGCCTGGGTCCGCTCGGGCGCCAAGGCCCGCCAGGCTAAGAACAAGGCCCGCCTCGGACGCTACGAGGAGATGGCTGCCGAAGCGGAGAAGACCCGCAAGCTCGACTTCGAGGAAATTCAGATCCCGACTGGCCCGCGGCTGGGCAATGTGGTGGTCGAAGTTGCGCATCTCGACAAAGGGTTCGACGGCCGCGCGCTTATCAAGGACCTGTCGTTCACCCTGCCCCGCAACGGGATTGTCGGTGTCATCGGGCCCAACGGTGTCGGTAAGACCACTTTGTTCAAGACGATCGTGGGGCTGGAAGAGCCCGACAGTGGTGTTGCCAAGGTGGGCGAAACCGTGAAGCTGAGCTATGTCGACCAGAGCCGCGCCGGGATCGACCCCAAGAAGAACGTGTGGCAGGTCGTCTCCGACGGTCTCGACTACATCGAGGTCGGCCAGAACGAAGTGCCCTCGCGGGCTTACGTTTCCGCATTCGGGTTCAAAGGCCCGGATCAGCAGAAGCCAGCCGGTGTGCTGTCCGGTGGTGAGCGCAACCGCCTCAACCTGGCGCTCACCCTCAAACAGGGCGGCAACCTGATCCTGCTCGACGAGCCCACTAACGACCTCGATGTCGAAACCCTGGGCTCGCTGGAGAACGCGCTCGAACAGTTCCCCGGCTGCGCGGTCGTTATCTCGCATGACCGGTGGTTCCTGGACCGCACCTGCACGCACATCCTGGCGTGGGAGGGAACCGACGACAATCCCGCGTCCTGGTTCTGGTTCGAAGGCAACTTCCAGGCGTATGAGGAAAACAAAGTTGAACGTTTGGGTATCGATGCAGCCAGACCTCACAGAGTGACCCACCGCCGCCTGACACGCGACTAGGGTGAGGTTGCGTGCCAATGCCCGGCACGCAACCTCGGCCAGGAGTGCTTTGCGTGACGGTTAACACTGGGACCACAACTTCCGAAAACACGCCATCTACCAATGGATCTGGCGTTCCGACGATCGACGTTCTGGCGGCTGCGTTCAGCCACGCCCGCTTCCTGGGTGACCAGGAATGGGACGAAGTCGGCGACGCCGACGGCCATGCCACGTCGCCGACGCCGCCCGTGCGTGAAGCGCTCATGCGGGCGCTGCTGCGCCTGGCCGCACAACGTCGACCGCATGCGATTTCGATGGCCGTGTACCGCAACGGAGACGATGCCGGCCTCGGTACCGCCCTGCAGTTGGTCACCGATTACACGCCGTTGCTCGCCGACTCCGTCACCGTGCTGTTGCGACGTTTGGGTGTGGCGATCGTGGACCTGATGGACCCGGTTTTCATCGTCGAGCGCTCCGCCGACGGCACTCTTCTCTCCGCGATACCGGTCGACAACCCACACAGCGATACCGCCATCGGTGCCGAGTGCTGGATCCACCTGCAGCTGCCGCCGTCCATCGACGCCGAGCGGCTCGCCTTCATCGAGACGCAGCTGCCGCACACCCTCGAAGACGGCAGCCATGTCGCTGCGGACACCGATGCCATGCGTGATGCGGTCATCGACCTGGCTGCCGACCTGGACGCCTCCGCGGGCACCGCCCGGTTCTCCTCCGCCGAGTTGACCGAGGTGGCCAACCTGTTGCGCTGGCTCGTGGAAGGCAACTTCACGGTGCTCGGATATCAGCGTTGCACCGTCGAGGACGGGCGGGCCACCGTGGAGGAATCGAGTCGGCTCGGCCTGCTCAAGCGGCGCGAAGAGGTGCTTCCGCAGCTCACCCACAACGACGAGCTGTTGGTCCTGGCGCAGGCCACTGTGCCGACGTATCTGCGTTATGCGATCTATCCGAACATCGTGGTGATTAGGCAGGACGACGGCACCGGTCCCGCCATCGAGCACCGCCTCGTGGGCGTGTTCACAGTGGCAGCCATGAACGCGGATGTTCTGGATATCCCGGTGATCTCCGATCGGGTCCACCAGGTGCTGGCGCGTTCGGACGCCAACCAGGACTCGTTGGCCGGGCACATGCTCATCGACATCATGCAGAATCTGCCCCGTGCGGAGCTGTTCGCGGTGGGTGTGGACCAACTGCAAAACATCGTCACCGCCGTGAGGAACATTGGTGCACACCCGGGTTCGCTGCTGTTTCTGCGATCCGATGAGCTCGGAAACTTCGTGACCGCCCTCGTGTACCTGCCCCGTGACCGCTACACCACGACTGTTCGACTGGCCATGCAGGACACCTTGGTGCGCGAGCTTGGCGGCACCGGTATCGATTACACCGCGCGAGTCAGCGAATCCCCCTGGGCATTGGTGCATTTCACGATCCGTATGCCCGAGGACAATCTGTCCACGAATGTCGACACTTCTGAGGCCAACCGGATTCGATTGCAGGGCCTGCTGACTCAGACCAGCCGTACCTGGAGTGACCGCTTGGTCAGCGCGGTGCGCCCCGACTCGCCGATCGACCGCGCCTGCGCGGAACGCTATTCGGTCATCCTGCCCGAGGTCTTCAAGACGAACGTCGCACCCGCGGATGCCCTCGACGACATCGCAAGAATCGAAGGACTCCAGGATAACTCGCTGGACCTCGCCTATGACGCCGCCGAAGAGCCGGCCACCGGCGTGCTCAGCATGTACCTGGGCGGGCGCTCAGCCTCGCTGAGCCAGGTGCTCCCGGTCCTGCACAGCATGGGCGTCGATGTGTTGGAGGAGCGCCCCTATCACTTCATCCGTCCGGACGGCCTCGCCGTATCGCTCTACGCATTCCGCATCGTGGTACATCCGGCGATCGCGCGTGCCTTCGATGCCGAGGGCGTGCAGCACCGCGCGAAGCTCTTCACGGACGCGATCGACGATGTCTGGAACGGCCGTGTGGAGACCGACAGATTCAACGAGCTGGTGCTGCGCGCCGGACTCACCGCCGGTCAGATCACCATCCTGCGCGGATATGCCAAATACCTGCGTCAGGCCGGGTTCCCGTACAGCCAGGCACATATCGAGACGGTGCTCGCCGACAACTCCGCGACCGCGCGTGATTTTGTGGAACTGTTCGAGGCCCGCTTCGATCCGGCCATCACCGACGACACTCTGGCCGACACCAAGGCAGAGCAGGTCCTCGCCGAGATCGAGAAGGTCGTCAGCCTCGACACCGACCGGGTATTGCGTGCGTTCTTTGCGCTGATCCAGGCCACACTGCGCACCAACTACTTTGTGACGCAAGAGGACTCGGCCCGGGCAAAGGGAGTGCTTGCCTTCAAGCTCAACCCGCGTGAGATCGAGGAACTACCCGAGCCGAGGCCGCGATTCGAAATCTTCGTGTACTCACCCCGCGTCGAAGGAGTGCATCTACGCTTCGGCGCCGTTGCCCGCGGCGGATTGCGTTGGTCGGATCGCCGCGAGGACTTCCGGACCGAGATCCTGGGACTGGTCAAGGCGCAGGCAGTGAAGAACGCCGTCATCGTCCCCGTCGGCGCCAAGGGCGGGTTCGTCGTCAAACAGCCGCCGCAGGCCACGGGCGATGCGGCGGTGGATCGAGATGCGTTCCGCGCTGAGGGCGTCGAATGCTATCGACGATTCATCGGCGGTCTACTCGACCTCACCGACAATCTGGAACGGGCCACCAACGCCGTCGTCTCGCCGCCCGGGGTGCGCCGCCGCGATGGCGCTGACACCTATCTGGTGGTGGCAGCGGACAAGGGCACCGCGACCTTCTCCGATATCGCCAACGACGTCGCCAAGTCGTACGGATTCTGGCTGGGCGACGCATTCGCCTCCGGTGGTTCCGTCGGTTACGACCACAAGGCCATGGGCATCACCGCCCGCGGCGCCTGGGAGAGCGTAAAACGGCACTTCCTGGAGATGGGAATCGACACCCAGACAGAGGATTTCACCGTCGCCGGGGTCGGCGATATGAGCGGGGACGTGTTCGGTAACGGCATGCTGCTGTCCCAGCACATCAAGCTGGTGGCCGCCTTCGACCACCGGCACATCTTCCTGGATCCCGATCCCGATCCGGCGTCCTCCTGGGCCGAACGCAAGCGGATGTTCGCCCTGGAGCGCTCCAGCTGGGCCGACTACAACGCCGCACTCATCAGCGCCGGCGGCGGCGTTTACAGCAAGGAACAAAAGTCGGTACCGATCAGCCCCGAGGTTCGTGAGGCGCTCGGAATCGCCGGCGATATCAGCGAGATGACGCCTCCCCAGCTCGTTCGCGCCATCCTGCTGGCCCCGGTTGACCTGTTCTTCAACGGCGGCATCGGCACCTACATCAAGGCCGAGAGTGAATCGCAAGCCGAGGTGGGGGACAAGGCCAATGACGCCGTCCGCGTCAATGGAAACCAGGTGCGCGCCAAGGTAATCGGTGAAGGCGGTAACCTCGGCCTGACCTCGCGCGGGCGGATCGAATTCGAACTCAACGGCGGTCGCGTCAACACCGATGCGCTGGACAACTCGGCCGGTGTGGACTGCTCCGATCATGAGGTCAACATCAAGATCCTGGTCGACTCGTTGGTCAGCGCCGGCAAGATCGAGGCCGCTGAGCGCACGGCGCTGCTGGAATCCATGACCGACGATGTCGCCGCACTTGTGCTGGCCGACAACGAGTCCCAGAACCACCTCATGGGCACCAGTCGCGCCAATGCTGCCTCACTGCTGAGCGTGCACGCGCGCCAGATCGCCTATTTGGTCGCCGAACGTGGACTGGACCGTGAGCTGGAAGTGCTGCCCTCGGAGAAGGAGATCGAGCGCCGCGCTGCACTCGGAATCGGTTTGACGTCACCGGAATTGTCGACGCTGATGGCGCACGTGAAGCTGGCACTGAAGGCGGATCTGCTGGCCAGTGACGCCCCGGAACAAGAGGTCACGCTACGGCGCATGGTGCACTACTTCCCGAACCAGCTGCGGGAACGTTTCGACGCGGAAATCCGCCAGCACCCGCTGCGCAAGGAGATCTACGCCACCATGTTGGTGAACGCGGTGGTCGACTGCGGCGGAATCACCTATGTGTACCGGCTGTTCGAAGACGCCGGGACGGGTTCGGTGGACGGTCTCAAGACCTATGTGGCGGTGGAGGCCATCTTCGGGCTGCGCTCGTTGTGGGATCGCATCCGCCATGCCGATCTGCCGGTGGCGGTCTCGGATCGGCTGACCCTGGACATGCGCCGTCTGCTGGACCGCGCCTCGCGGTGGCTCATCAGTTACCGGCCGCAGCCGCTGGCGGTGGGTGCCGAGATCAACCGATTCGCGCAAGGTATTGCTGAGCTGACCCCACTGCTCAACACCTGGCTGCGCGGTCACGATCTGGAGATCGTCACCAAACAGACCGAAGACTTGATGGCGCTGGGTGTTCCGCTAGATCTCGCCGGCGACGTCGCCGGCTGCCTCTACGGATTCAGCCTGCTGGACATCATCGACATTGCGGACATTGCGGACCGCGACGGCGCGGAGGTTGCCGACCTGTACTTCACCCTGATGGACGACCTGCGAGTCGACGATCTGCTGACGGCCGTGTCGCAACTGGAGCGCAACGACCGGTGGCATTCATTGGCCCGGTTGGCGATCCGCGACGATATCTACTCCTCGCTGCGGGCGCTGACCATGGATGTGCTCGCCGTTGGTGAGCCTGACGAGACGGGTGAGCAGAAGATCGCAGAATGGGAGTTCACCAATGCGGCGCGGCTGCAGCGGGCCCGCGGCACGCTGGCCGAGATCTTCGCTTCTGGAGAACCGGATCTGGCGACACTGTCGGTAGCATCACGCCAGATCCGAGGGATGATCAGGAGCAGCATCACCGGTCCTGCATGATGGAGCCATGAGTTCTGAGAAGCCCGGCTATGTCGCGGCGGTGCCGGTCCGCTGGTCCGATATCGATATGTACCAGCACGTGAACCACGCGACGATGGTGACGATCCTGGAAGAGGCGCGAGTGCCCTTCCTGCGTGACGTTTTTGGTGCCGAGATCACCACCACGGGCCTGCTCATCGCCGATGTCCACGTCAAGTACAAGGGGCAGGTACGGCTCGCGGACTCGCCGTTGCAGGTCACCATGTGGGTATCGAAGATCCGGGCGGTGGACTTTACGATCAACTACGAGGTGCGTTCGGTGAGCGCGGCGCCGGACTCGAAGCCTGCGGTGGTCGCAGACACCCAACTGGTGACCTTCCACCTCGACAGTCAAACCATGCTGCGTCTCACCGACACCCACCGCGAGTACCTGCAGCGGTGGTCTCGAGAATGAGCGAGGCTCCGTTGCGGGTACCCGAGGCGGTTGATCGCCAGGACCTAGCGACCTTCCTCACCCGCACATCGCGCATCGACGAGGCGGCCGTGGTGAGGCTGCGTGCACGTGCTGACGGACGGATAGTTATCTGGGCCGCAACACAATTCGATGTCCTGGCCTGCCGCGCGGTACGCGGAGAGCTGGGCACACCCGATATCACCGCCGCCGCGGACGAACTGCTGCGTGGCCTTCAGACGCCGGACGCGAGTGGATATGTGAACACGGGATTCCCGATGGACTCGGTGTGGCGAGGCGCGCTGCCTGCCGATAACGGCTTCGAGTATCTCGACGACATACCCGCGCGGTCAGTGCTCGAACTGGCGCAGCGCGGGGGAGAGCTGGCCCGCGAACATGGCAGCGCCCACGGCCCGCCCACGTCGCTGCTTGACCAGTCGGTCGTCACCATCGATGGAGCCGACGGCCAACAGGTCGATGTGCCCATGCGATGCATGTTTGCCTTGACCGCAATGGGATTCATTCCGACGAGCCCCGCGGAAGACGAACCGGTGCGGGTGCGGGCATCGCAGGCATGGTTGCGGCTGGACGCCCGCTTCGGATCGGTGTACCGCCGGCGTAACGATCTTTCGCTGCTAGTGCGTTAGACGATCCAGGCCGCGGTGTTGCGTGGCAGCTTGCCGTTGACGAGTGGCCCACTGGCCAGGATGACCTCGCCCGGAGGCAGATCCACCAGGTCGCTGCTGACGTTCAAGGCGCAGGTCAGCCCGCCACCCTTGACGCGGAACGCGAGTGTGTTCGGCGGGCTGCCATACCACTCAAGGCTGGTGCCGTCGAATTCCTTGCGGCTCCTGCGCAGTTCGATGGCACGCCGATACAACGACAGTGTGGAATCGGTGCGCTCCAGCTGGCGTTCCACGGTTAAATCGGCCCAGCCGTGCGGCATCGGCAGCCATGTCTGGTCGTTACTCGAGAAGCCGTACGGGGGATCGGTGCCCTCCCAGGGGATCGGCACCCGGCAGCCGTCACGGCCTCGCTCGGTATGGCCGGAGCGCTCCCAGACCGGATCCTGCAGGGCAGCGTCGGGCAGGTCCACATTTGGTAGGCCCAGCTCGGAACCGTTGTAGATGAACACCGTTCCGGGCAACGCCAGCATCACCAAAGCCATGGCGCGGGCCCGCCATTGGCCGATCGAGCCATCGCCGTAACGCGTCACCTCACGTTCCACATCGTGGTTGGACAACGTCCACGTAGGTGTTGCTCCTACGGAATCCACTGCGGCAAGCGAGTTGTCGATAGCGGCGCGGATCTTCTCGGCGTCGAAATCGGCCTCCACCAATTTGAAGTTGAATCCGAGATGTAGCTCGTCGGGCCTGACGTATTCGGCGAAGCGGGTGTTGTCGTTCACCCAGATCTCCCCGACGGCGACCACATCGCGGTATTGGTCGAGCACCTTGCGGATCTTGCGGTGGTACTCGTGTACGCCCTCGTTGTTGAACCGCGGGTCTTCGTCGGTGGCATGCAGTATCAAGGTGTCGGTGTCCTCGATATCGGGCAGCCCTGGAGCTTTGGCCATACCGTGGGCGACGTCGAGGCGGAATCCGTCGATGCCGCGGTCGAGCCAGAAGCGCAGGGTGTCGGCGAAGTCGTCGAACACCTCCGGGTTGTCCCAGTTGAGATCCGGCTGTTCGGGAGCGAACAGATGCAGGTACCACTGACCGGGAGTGCCATCGGCTTCGGTGACACGAGTCCAGGCCGGACCCCCAAAGATTGAAGGCCAATTATTAGGCGGCAGTTCACCATTGGTGCCCTTGCCATCGCGGAAGATGTAGCGCGAACGAGCGTCGCTGTCGGGCTTTGCGGTCAGCGCCTCGATGAACCAGCGGTGTTCGGAACTGGTGTGGTTGGGGACCAGGTCCATGATGACCTTGATGTCGTGCCGATGAGCCGAGGCGATGAGCCGGTGCATCGCCGTCAGCCCGCCGAACAACGGATCGATCTCCCGCGGGTTGGACACGTCGTAGCCGTGGTCGGCCATCGGAGATCTGGTGACGGGATTTAGCCAGATTCCCTGGACGCCGAGTAGGTCAAGGTAGCCAAGTTTTGCTGAAATGCCGTCGAGATCGCCGACGCCATCGCCGTCGCTGTCGCCGAACGACCGCGGATAGATCTGATAGAAAACGGCGCGCGACCACCAAGGGTCGTCACGTTGGCCCAAGTAGGCGGCAGTCACGGTTGATCATTCTGCACCATGGCGCGGGCGGTGTTGAACCAAGATCCACGGATCAGAAAGGCGAATTGACCATCGACTGTGCCGCCATCTCCAGGTAGCTCCACAACTGGGCGCGATGGTCGTCGTCAAGGGTGTGCCGGTCGATCGAATCGACGGCGGTCCGCATGCATCGCAGCCACGCATCACGTTCGATGGGGCCGATCCGATATGGCGCGTGACGCATCCGCAGCCGTGGATGTCCGCGCTGGTCCGAGTAGGTGCGCGGCCCGCCCCAATACTGTTCGAGGAACATCCGGAGACGGTCCTCGGCGCCGGTCAGGTCCTCTTCTGGATAGAGGGGGCGTAGCACCTCGTCATCGGCCACGAGCTGGTAGAAGCGGGCCACGAGCGCGTGGAAAGTGGCGGCGCCACCGACGGCGTCGTAGAAGTTACTCGGCGTAGGCGCCGGGGAGAGCTCTGCCACGTAGGCCATTGTGCCGGTAGCTGCTTCGGGCGATCAGCCGGGTTGGTTACGGGATGTTCATTGGATTGACCTGCGGGCACGGCAGAAATTGTCGTGCGAAGACCGCGGAATCGTGGTGCACTGGTTGTAATGGCGCCACAGAAGAAGAGCCGTGGGCACCGGCGTAACAGTGCCAGCGCTGGGCCGACCCAGAACGGGTCGGTCCGAATACTGCACAGTGTCCCAGGGACGAGGGTCCCCGGGGCCATTCCCCCGCAGCAGTCCAACGACGCCGGTTCCCTATGGGGCCGGCGTCGCGTGTTATTGCTGAACTCCACATATGAGCCGCTCACCGCACTGCCGATGCGGCGCGCCGTCATCATGCTGCTGTGCGGTAAGGCCGATGTGGTGCACGACGACCCGGGTGCTCCCGTCATTCATTCCGCGACGACGTCGGTGGCGGTCCCGTCGGTGATCAGACTGAGGACCTTTGTGCGGGTGCCTTACCGGGCGCGGGTTCCGATGACGCGCGCGGCCCTGATGCATCGCGACCGGTTCCGCTGCGCGTACTGCGGCGGGCGGGCCGACACCATCGACCACGTGATCCCGCGCAGCAAGGGAGGTGCGCACTCGTGGGAGAACTGTGTGGCCTGCTGCTCCTCGTGTAATCACCGCAAGGCGGACCGGCTGCTGGCCGAGCTCGGCTGGGTGTTGCACACCACGCCGATGCCGCCCAAGGGGCAGCACTGGCGGCTGCTGTCGTCGGTCAAGGAACTCGACCCGGCCTGGGTGCGATACCTAGGCGAAGGTGCGGCATGACACCACGGATGAGCCGCTTGTGCGAACACCAGAGTGCTCGGATACGGTTTGCATCGTGAGCTTCCTCAACAGCCCCACATACATCGGGGCACCGGTCTGGGTGGTGTTGATTGCGCCAGTCTTCTTCGTGCTCGTCGGTCTGTGGACGATGCGCAAGAAGGGCCCGCACCCCGCGACATTCAACATGAACGACGGCTGGACGCACCCCCCGGTCCTGTGGGCAGCCGTCGACGAGAACGTTGGCAGTGGCCACGGCCACGGGCATGGCGATCACGCGAGCGCTGAGGCGATTGGAGGGTCCGCACGTGGCAAGTGGTGAAGTCACCAAGACTGCTCCCGTCGAATTACCGCGCGGATGGGTGCTGACTACAACCGGACGGATCTCGGGCGTTACAGAACCGGGCGCTCTCTCGGTCGATTACCCGTTCCCGAACTACGAGCTGGCGACCCTGGACGATGCCCTGACTTATGGCAGCCGCTCGTCGAAGGCGCGATTCGCGGTGTATATCGGCGACTTGGGGTCCGACACGACCTCCGGAGCGCGCGATGTGTTCCTCAAGGTGCCGACTCCGGACGAGTCCGTGCTGATTGCCGTATCGCCCGACCAGCATGTCGTGGAGGTCGTCTACGGCGAGGCACTCAAGGGACGTGGCGCCGAGTCTGCCGCCGACCTTGGTGTCGCCGCAGCGGTGGCTTCCTTCAAGGAAGGCAACCTGCTCGACGGGATCATCAGCGCCGTTCGCGTGATGAGCGCCGCAATCGCGCGTCCATAAGTTCCTCTTTGCGCCGAATGTGAAACCTCGGCGGGATTTCGGTCCATTTCCCGCCATGGATTCACGCTCGGCGACTTGTCGGACCGTGAACGCAGACTGCGCACATGGGGGAACCATTCGTCGGTAGCGCGGTGGTGCGGTCCGGCGTCCTTACCCGTCATGCATTGCGGACGCGATATCGCGCGGTCTACCCGGATGTTTTCATCCGGCGGGATGAGGTGCTGACGGCGTCATCGCGAGCGAAGGCATGCTGGCTGTGGACCGATCGCCGCGGAGTTCTGGCGGGCCACTCTGCGTCGGCCTTGCATGGTGCAGGCTGGGTCGATCCCGCGCGCAACGCCGAGATCATTCACGACAATCGACACAGTCCGCCCGGCGTCGCCGTGTGGTCATCGGACATCTCGGACGACGAGATCTGCCTCATTGACGGCATGCGGGCCACCACACCTGCGCGCACGGCGCTCGACCTGGCGTGCCGGTACCCGACAGGCCACGCGGTGGCGTCCATCGATGCTTTGTGCCGGGCCACCGAACTCAAACCGTCTGAGGTGCTGGAGCTGGCGGAGCGCTACAAGGGCCGTCGCGCCATCCGACAGGTGAAGGCAGCCATCGATTTGGTGGATGCCGGTGCGCAGTCTCCTAAGGAGACCTGGCTCCGACTGCTGCTGATACGGGCCGGGCTACCCCGCCCAAGCACGCAGATCCTGGTGCACAACGGCGATTTCGTTCCGCTCGCCTATATCGACATGGGCTGGGAGGACGTCATGGTCGGTGTCGAGTACGACGGCGACCAGCACCGCAGCGACCGGCGGCAATACGTGAAGGACATCAAGCGCCTCGAGATGCTCGAAGGCCTGGGCTGGCTGATCGTCAGGGTGGTCGCCGAGGATCATCCCGACGACATCATCCGCCGAGTACACGAAGCGCTAGCCCTGCGCCGAGCGTGAAACGTGGGCGGGAAATGGGCCGAAATCCCGCCGTGGATTCACGCTCGGCGCAAAGGGGTTCGCAGAGAGGGGTTGCTACTGGGCGTCGAACTCGCGGGCCTTTAATGACCTGACGATGCCCGCGCGGCCCTCAGATACCAGGCGGTAGAGAGCTGCCGGGATCTCCTTGGCCAAGAAGCCGTCCGCCGACTCGACGGCCCGCTGCGAGATATCCCACGACGGGTACAGGCCGATCACCACGGTCTGAGCCACTTCGCTGGAACGCCGCGCCCACACCTCTTCGATGACATCGAAGTAGCGTCCCGCGAACGGGGCCAGCAGCTCGGCCTGTCCGGGCTGGACGATTCCCGCGATCACCGATCGTGCGGTGATGTTCGGCAGCGCGTCATCCTCGATGACCTGCTTCCACGCGGCCTGCTTGACCTCGGCGACCGGTCGAGCGGCCCGCGCCTGCGCGGCCTGACGCTTACCCGCCGCGGTCTGATCGCGCTCCAGCTCCGCGTCGATGAACACCGAAGCATCCGGCTCCAGGGCGCCGGATGCCGCCAGCGCGTTCACGATTCGCCACCGCAGGTCGGTATCCACCGTCAGGCCGGGCAGATCCAGTGAGGCCGGATCGGAGTCCAGTAGTGCCTGCAGCACCACGGTGTGCCCCGCCGACAGCACCGAGGTGGTGAACGCGTTGACGAACGCCAACTGATGATCCGAGCCCGCCTCGGCGGCACGGGCCAGCTCCAGTAACCGGTCGGCGAATGCCGGCCAACCGTGCTCTTTCGCCCATTCGGGTTCCGCGTACGAGTTCAACGCCGTCTGCGCCTGCACCAGGAGGCGTTGTGCCACACCGACTTCCGATTCGGCGTGCACACCGGAGGACACTAGGGCGACAAAGTCGCGCGCCCGTATCTCGGCCTCGCGGGTCATCTCCCAGGCGGCCGACCATGCCAGCGTGCGTGGCAGTGGCTCGGCGATATCGGCTACCCGCGATAGCACGGTCTGAAGCGAATCGTCGTCCAGTCGTAGGGAGCAGTACGTCAGGTCATCGTCGTTGACCAGGATCAGCTTGCCTCGGGAAATACCCTGCAGCGCGGGAACATCCGTCAACGGCCCCTCGACGTCCAGTTCCTCGCGGTGGACCCTGACCAGCTTGCCGTCCACATCGTCGTAGATCCCGACGGCCAACCGGTGCACCCGCGTTTCGCCGGCACCCGGCGCCGCGCCGGACTGCTTGACGGCGAACCGGGTGAACGTGCCCTCGTCGGAAACCTCGAAATCGGGCGAGAGGGTGTTCAACCCGGTCGTCTTGAGCCACTGCGTGCCCCAGTCGGACAGATCGCGTCCCGAGGCCTCCTCCAGAGCGCCCAACAGATCGTCGAATGTCGCATTGCCGAAGGCGTGCGCCGTGAAGTACGCGCGCAGACCCGACAGGAAGTTCTCCAAACCGACATATGCCACAAGCTGTTTGAGCACGCTGGCGCCCTTGGCGTAGGTAATGCCGTCGAAGTTCACCTCCACCGCAGCCAGGTCGGGGATATCGGCGGCCACCGGGTGGGTCGACGGCAGCTGGTCCTGGCGGTACGCCCACGACTTCTCGACATTGGCGAATGTGGTCCACGCCTCGGTGTACTCGGTGGCCTCCGCCTGGCATAGCACCGAGGCAAAGGTGGCGAAGGACTCGTTGAGCCACAGGTCATCCCACCAACGCATGGTGACCAGATCGCCGAACCACATATGTGCCATCTCGTGCAGCACGGTCTCGGCGCGGCGTTCGTAGGAGTACTTGGTGACCTTGCTGCGGAAGACGTAATCCTCCAGGAACGTCACCGCGCCGGCGTTCTCCATGGCACCCGCGTTGAACTCCGGGACGAAGAGTTGGTCGTACTTGCCGAAGGCATACGGGACGCCAAAGTTCTTGTGATAGAAGCCGAATCCCTGCTTGGTCTCGGTGAACAACCGATCGGCGTCCATGAACTCGGATAGCGAGGCGCGGCAGTAGATACCCAGATCGATGCTGCCGTGGTCATCGGAGTACTCATCGTTCCACCGCGCGTACGGGCCGGCGATCAGCGCCACCAGGTAGGTGCTCATCTTCGGAGTGGTGGCGAAGGTGTGTACACCGTCGGCCACGGACAGCGTCGCACCATTGGAGATCACCTGCCAGTGCGCGGGCGCGGTCACCGTCACGTCGAAGGTCGCCTTGAGGTCGGGCTGGTCGAAGCTGGCGAACATCCGCTTGGCATCAGCGGTTTCGAACTGCGAGTAGAGGTACACCTCGTCGTCGACCGGATCGACGAAGCGGTGCAGGCCCTCGCCCGTGTGCGAGTACTCACAATCGGCCTCCACCACCACGGTGTTCGAAGCCAACAGCCCGGGCAGCGTGATGCCCTGCTCCTCGTCGTAAGAGCTGACGTCCACGTCGGCGCCGTTGAGCTCGACGCGCCGCACCGTGCGCGCAGCGATATCGATGACGGTCGACGCCCCCGGCTGCGCGGTGAAGGTCACGGTCGTCGACGAGTGGAAGGTCTCTTCGCTCGGACCGCCTTCGCCGTCGGTGAGGTCGAGGGTGATTGCGTAGTGCTGGACGTCGATCGCAGCGGCGCGGGCCGCGGCCTGGTCACGGGTGAGGTTGGGAAGTGCCACGTACCCAAGGTAGCCGGTAGCCGGCCGGGCGGGGCGGTGGGAGGGACCGTGTTCGTGCGCGACGGGAACAGGGCGGCAGGATTGGGAGTTGGGATGCACTAGGACCCTCCCGTCCAACTCACATTCGAAAGGCGCGCTATGTCTGCAGGCAAGAAGGACCTCGCCGAGTTCTGGTTCGATCCGCTGTGTCCGTGGTGCTGGATCACCTCGCGGTGGATTCTGGAGGTCCAGAAGGTTCGTGATATCGATGTGAAATTCCGCGTGATGAGCCTGGCCGTCCTCAACGAGGGACGCGACGATCTGCCGGAGCGCTATGTGGAACTGATGAAGAGTGCCTGGGGGCCCGTGCGCGTTGCCATCGCCGCCGAACAGGCCAAGGGCCCGGAGATCCTGGAGCCGCTGTACACGGCGCTGGGCACCCGGATCCACAACCAGGACAACAAAGACCTACCCGCCGTGATTGCCGAATCGCTGGCTGAGGTGGGTCTGCCCGCCGAGCTCGCGGAGGCCGCCGAATCCACCGACTACGACGAGGCGCTCCGCGTCAGCCACCACGCCGGCATGGACAAGGTGGGGCCCGATGTGGGCACCCCGACCATCCACGTCAACGGTGTGGCGTTCTTCGGCCCGGTGATCTCCAAGATCCCGCGCGGCGAAGAGGCGGGCAAGCTCTGGGATGCGTCGGTGATCTTTGCGTCGTACCCGTACTTCTTCGAGCTCAAGCGGACGCGCACCGAACCGCCGACCTTCGACTAGTAACGCGGCTTAATAACGCGGGGGTGGATTGTCGAACGTGTAGCCCTGCTGAGGCGGTGCGTATCCGTACGGTATCGGGGGCGGTGCGGGGGGAAGCAGCGGCGGTACCGGTGGGATGGGAGTCGGCGGCAGCAACTTGGGTCGGAAGAACAACGACCCGGCCTGCTGCCGATTCCGCAACGCCGCCGCGCGCCAGGTGTGCACGGGATGGCTGGACAGCATGTTGACCAGCCATACGAAGAACCCGGTCTCCAGGGTGGCGCGGTTGGCCAGCGTGTCGAACTCGACTCGTTTGAGCAGGTACTTGCCGGCCGCCATTACCCCGATTGCGCCCTGAATCCCGGTGGGGCGCATGGCGTATCCGTGGTTGTCGGCGGTGTACTCCATGGACCGTGACAGCGACGTGCCGACAAACGGGACGAAGTTCATCGCGGTTTGAGCGAACTGGCGCCAATACGACGCATGCCCGGCGGCGATATGGCCGACCTCGTGGCCGATGATGAAGGCCAGTGCTTCCGGATCACGGGCCTCGCCGCCGATCTCGAAAAGGTCGCTGTAGATGACGACGAACCGGCGGAAGCCGTGCCCGCTCGCGAAGGCGTTGATCTGGCCGTTGCCCAGCACGACGTAGGCGTCGGGCACTTCGTGCAGGCCGAACCGCTGCGCCGCCTCGACCACCATCGCGAATCCCTCGGGGAACTGGGTGGGCGACATCTTCACGCCATTCACCCGCTGCTGCCCATAGAGGAGGCCGCGGCCCAGGTACAGCGTTAGGGGAGTAGCGGCCAGCGCGACGATGATGATGTTCAGCTGGACATGCTCGGGATCGGCGAGGAACCCGATGATGCTGAAGATCGCGACGACATACAGCAGCAGCGTGAACAGGATGACGACGACGAGCAACCCGATCTCCCACGGATGGCGACGCGGGGGATAGGTGTACTGGGGCAGTCCGACCGGGTACATGCGCGCCACGGTAACCGACCGAAGCGCAACCTGACACAACACGGCTGTCACAATTGGGACATGCGCGTCTATGTGGGAGCGGATCACGCCGGCTACGAGTTGAAGCAGAAGATCATCGAGCACCTTCGCGGCCGCGGCCACGAGCCGGTGGATTGCGGTGCCTACGAGGTGGACCCGCAGGATGATTACCCGGCGTTCTGTATCGACGCCGCCCGGCGCACCGTCGCCGACCCGGGCAGCCTCGGCATCGTGCTGGGGGGTTCGGGTAACGGTGAGCAGATCGCCGCCAACAAGGTCCCGGGTGCCCGCTGCGCGCTGGCGTGGAGCCTGGAGACAGCGGTGCTGGCCCGTGAGCACAACAACGCGCAGCTGATCGGGATCGGCGGGCGCATGCACACCGTGCCGGAGGCGCTTGCCATCGTGGACGCCTTCCTTGCGGCCACCTGGTCGGAGGAGCCGCGGCACCAGCGCCGCATCGACATCCTGGCCGAGTATGAGGCGACCCGCGTTGCGCCGCCGGTACCGGGCGCCAAGTCGTAAACGTCTGTGCCTGAAGGGCATACCCTGCACCGGCTGGCCCGGTTGCATCAGCGCCGGTTCGCGGGCTCACCGGTGGCGGTCAGCAGTCCGCAGGGACGGTTCACCGAAGGTGCGGCCGCAGTCAATGGACGCACCTTCGTCAAAGCGCATGCCTGGGGCAAGCATCTGTTTCACGACTACGGCTCGGCGGGGGTCGTGCACGTGCATTTGGGGTTGTACGGCACCTTCACCGAGCTGCCGGTACCGATGGGTGTACCTGTCGGTCAGGTGCGGATGCGCGTCGAAGGACATGAGTTCGGGACCGATCTACGTGGCGCGACCGCGTGTGAGCTGATCGGTCCTGAGCAGGTTGACGTGATCCTGGCGCGCCTCGGTCCCGACCCATTGCGTCCCCGATCCGACCCGGCAACGGCCTTCGAACGGATCGCAAAGTCGCACAGACCAATCGGCGCCTTGCTGATGGATCAGAAGATCATCGCCGGGGTTGGCAATGTCTATCGCAGCGAGGTGCTGTTCCGTCGTCGGATCGACCCCTACCGTCAGGGTCGTCGATTGGATCCGGAAGAGCTCAGTGCGCTCTGGGGCGATTTAGTCGACCGGATGCGCGTTGGGTTGCGGGTCGGCAAGATCGTCACCGTCGATGCCGAACACGATTGCGGAGAACCGTCATACGCGCGGGACCGTCCCCGCACCTATGTGTACCGACGCGCGGGATCGCCGTGTCGGGTGTGCGGCACACCCATCCTCACCGCGGAGCTGGAGGCGCGAAACCTGTTCTGGTGCCCCTCATGTCAAATGCGCTGATGTCACCGCAATGACACATCTGGTTGCTAGAGTGGGACGCCGGGTACCAAGTAGCTAGTGCGAACAACCGAGAGGCGGGTTAATGACGCGACCGGGCGCGCCGTTGGGAAAGCTCATGGCCCGCGCAGTTCGTGGATTGGGATCACACCCCGAACCCGATGACATCGAGGCGCGCTTGTTGGATGCCAGCATCGCGGTGCTTGCCGAACAGGGCACCCAGTCCGCCACCATCGACGAGGTGGCGCGCAGGGCAAAGGTGGGCCGCGCCACAGTGTTTCGGCGCTTCTCGAGCAAGGACCAACTTTTCGAGCGTGCCCTCGGTCGGGAGATGTACCGATTCCTGAGCGAGGTCCAACAACGCGCCGAGAACTTCGACGATGTCGCGGACCGCGTGGCCGAGACATTTGCGGTGTGCATTGAAATCACCGGCCATCCGTTGTTGCGCAACGCATCCGCTCGGGGGCGCGCGAGTTTCATCGACGCTATCGGTCAGGGATCGCCCTCGCCCAAGGATCTCGCGCGGGGCTACTTCGTGTCGAAGATCGACGAGCTACGTGCCGAGGGCCGGATTCCCCCCGGGGATTCGGAACGTCAGGCTGACGTGTTGATCCATATCGTGCTCGGATATCTCGTGTCACCCGAGTCTCCCGTTGATCTCGCCAATCCCATCGAGGTCAGGGCCCTTGCCCGCGAGACCTTCTCACCGATCCTGCTGGCGCCCAACGAGCCAAAGGTCGGCTAGAAGTCTCCACCGCCGAAGTCGCCACCGAAATCGCCACCGCCATCCCAGCCACCACCGCCGCCCTGGTCCCAGCCCGAGCCTTGATCGGCACCGCCCTGGTCCCAGCCATTCTGATCCGCGCCACCACCCTCGTTCCCCGCGCCGAGTCCGGCGTCGTATCCGTCCGAATACCCTTGCCCGAAGCCGCTTTCGAACCCGGAGGCGCCATACCCGACTCCGTGCATACCGGAGAAGAGCGAGTTGAACAGCAGGGCCGAACCCACACCCCAGGCGCCGGCAACGAGAGCGGGCTTCCACCACGGCTCCGAGTACCAGCCGGCGGGAACCGGACGTCCGGCGACGGAGCCGCCGGGGTAGTAGTTGGGTGTCCGGCCGGACGGCTCTGGGGAGGCCTCGATCTCGCGGCCCTCGAAGTTGATCCGCCGATCCTCGCTGACCGAACCGGCTCTGCTCTGTCCGGTGGTCGAGGGGAGTTCCGGCCCGGGATCCATACCCATGGCAACCCGAGCAGCGCGGACGTAATAAAGTCCCTCGATGGCGCTCTCCTTGGCCAGCGTCGCCTGCGCGGCGGTCCTGGACTGCTCAATGGCCGAGGACGCGGCGGTGTAGCGCTCGGAGGCATCCGCGAGAGCTTGTTTCGAGGCATCATCGGTACCGGAAAGCCCCAGCACCTGGCCGCCGAGACGCTCGGTGAGGCGGCGCGCGTCGGCCTTGGCATCCTCGAGCTGCTCGCCGCGACGGCGGCTCGATCCCTGCGTGTAGATGATCGCGCCGCCGACGATCACGCCAACGAGAAGTAGGCCCAGGATGATTTCCATGGGAACCACCGTACTGGTGTTTGACTACTCGACTTCAGCCTCGACGAGGCCGAATGGTGACGCTGTCGGGACGACCCGGGTCATTTGGAAACCGGCCGGCTTGAGGAAGGGCCCGGTACTCCCGGCAGTGCGTTCGCACGCTCCCAGCGTGAGCAGCATCTCCATATCGGTCCACTTGCCGCCCCGCCTACCCAAACATCCGTGCGGCGGGACGCGGCCCTGTACTGACTGGTGGAGCGGGCGACGGGAATCGAACCCGCGTAGCTAGTTTGGAAGACTAGGGCTCTACCATTGAGCTACGCCCGCACGCTTACGGGTTGCCCCGCTTGCGTTGACGAATGTACAGCGCCGGGGCGGATCAAATCCAATTTAAGGGCCGAGGCCACGTCATGCGATGAGCCGCGTGCGCGAAGAGCATGTGGAACGCCGTAGGATCGCTTGGTCAAACGCCCAGCCGCGGATTGGTTGGACGGGGTGTAGCGCAGCTTGGTAGCGCATCCGCTTTGGGAGCGGAGGGTCGCAGGTTCAAATCCTGTCACCCCGACAGCACGACAGCACGAAGAACTGCAGGTCACGACGATCTGCCGCGAACTATAAAGGAGCACTGCACGTGAAGAGCACCGTCGAAAAGCTGAGCCCGACCCGGGTTCGCATCAACGTCGAGGTTCCCTTCGCAGAGCTTGAACCAGATTTCTCCAAGGCCTACCAGGAGCTGGCCCAGCAGGTGCGCCTGCCCGGTTTCCGCCCCGGCAAGGCTCCGGCCAAGCTGCTTGAGGCCCGCGTTGGCCGCGCCGCCGTGCTGGAGCAGGTCGTCAATTCGGCCCTGCCGACCCGGTACAGCGAGGCCGTCACCGCCTCCGATGTGAAGCCGCTGGGTCAACCGGAGATCGAGGTCACCAAGATTGAGGACGGCGAGGAGCTGACCTTCACCGCCGAGGTCGACGTGCGTCCCGAGATCGAGCTGCCCGACCTGAGCACCGTGACGGTCACCGTCGAGCCGGTCACCGTCGAGGACTCCGAGGTGGAGACCGAGCTGGACGCGCTGCGTGCGCGGTTCGGAACCCTCAAGGGCGTCGAGCGCGCCGCCGCGGACGGTGACTTCGTGTCGATCGACCTGTCGGCCACGGTCGATGGCAAGGACGTCGAGGAAGCCGCGACCTCCGGGCTGTCCCACGAGATCGGTTCCGGGCAGCTGATCGACGGCCTGGACGAGGCCATCATCGGCCTGAAGGCCGGCGAAGAGAAGGTGTTCAGTACCACGCTGGCCGCCGGTGAGTTCGCCGGACAGGACGCTGAGGTCACCGTCAAGGTCGGGTCCATCAAGGAACGCGAGCTTCCCGCCGCCGACGACGATTTCGCCCAGCTGGCAAGTGAATTCGACACCATCGGCGAGCTCAAGGAGAGCCTCACCGAGCAGGTGAAGGGCCGCAAGCGCATCGCGCAGGCCGATGAGATCCGCAACGAGACCATCACCACGCTGCTCGACACCATCGAGATTCCGGTACCCGAGAAGATCCTCGAGGAGCAGATCGGGAACAGCCTGCACGAGGCCGTTCACGGACTGGACCACAACGAGGACAAGCTCAACGAACTGCTCGAGGAGCAGGGCACCACGCGCGAGGAGTTCGACAAGGACCTGCGTGAGTCCGCGACCAAGTCCATCAAGACCGAGCTGCTGCTCGACGTGATCGCCGACAAGTTCGATATCAACGTCGACCAGCAGGACCTCACCGAACGTCTCGTGCTCATGTCGCGCCAGTACGGCATTGAGCCGCAGCAGCTGGTTCAGTACCTCACCCAGCAGCAGCAGCTGCCTGGGCTGTATGTCGACGTGCGCCGCGGCAAGGCGATCGCGGAGGTCATTCGTCAGGCCAAGGTGACCGATTCCACCGGCGCCGATGTTGACGTCGAAGCCGTGCTGGGACCGCGTCGCGAGGCCCTGGCGGATGCTGACGGCGCCGATGATGCGGAAGACACCAAATAACGCTCTGAGCGAACTCGCCCGTGGTGGGGAGTGCACGACCGCCGATGTTGGTTAATGTCGGCAGTACACGGAATTGGTTCCAAAGCGATATCCCGAAGAGCTAGACGAAGGCAGGTTGCACAGTGACTGAAATGCGTTCGGCGACAGCCGGGCTCAACCTCATCGACTCGGTGTATGAGCGCCTGCTCTCCGAGCGCATCATTTTCCTGGGCCAGCAGGTGGACGACGACATCGCCAACCGGCTTTGCGCGCAGATCCTGCTGCTGACGGCAGAGGATCCCACTAAGGACATCCACCTCTACATCAACTCGCCGGGTGGCTCGATCAGCGCCGGTATGGCGATCTTCGACACCATGCAGCTCTCTGAATGCGATGTCGCCACCTACGCGATGGGCATGGCGGCCTCCATGGGCGAGTTCCTGCTGGCGGCCGGTGCCAAGGGCAAGCGGCATGCCCTGCAGCACGCCCGCATCCTCATGCACCAGCCGCTTGGTGGCGTGACCGGCAGCGCGTCCGATATCGCCATCCAGGCCGAGCAGTTCCAGGTCATCAAGAAGGAAATGTTCCGCCTCAACGCCGAGTTCACCGGCAAGAGTGTCGAGCAGATCGAGACCGATTCGGACCGCGACCGCTGGTTCACCGCGCCGGAGGCACTCGAATACGGCTTCGTCGACCAGATCATCACCCGCGCAAACCTGAACGGCAGCAAGGGAGCTTCAAAGTGATCAGCAAGCACCTCAACCCAGAACTGGCGCCGCAAGCCCGGTACATCCTGCCCTCGTTCATCGAGCACTCGAGCTTCGGTGTCAAAGAGTCCAACCCGTACAACAAGCTGTTCGAGGAGCGCATCATCTTCCTCGGCGTGCAGGTGGACGACGCCTCGGCCAACGACATCATGGCCCAGCTGCTGGTGCTGGAATCGCTGGATCCCGATCGCGAGATCACCATGTACATCAACTCCCCGGGTGGCTCGTTCACCTCGTTGATGGCGATCTACGACACCATGCAGTACGTCCGCTCCGATATCCGCACGGTGGTACTGGGCCAGGCCGCATCGGCCGCTGCGGTGCTGCTCGCCGCGGGAACCCCCGGTAAGCGGATGGCGCTGCCCAACGCCCGCGTGCTCATTCACCAGCCGTCACTGTCGGGAGTTATCCAGGGCCAGTTCACCGATCTGGAGATCCAGGCCAAAGAGATCGAGCGCATGCGGGTGCTGCAGGAGACCACTCTGTCCCGGCATACCGGTAAGGCCGAAGAAGTCATCCGCAAGGACACCGACCGCGACAAGATCTTCACGGCCGAAGAGGCCAAGGAGTACGGGATCATCGACGTCGTCCTGGAGTACCGCAAGCTCTCGGCGACCAGCGCCGCTTCGTAACGGTTGCGACACACCGGTCTCGGTCGCGCGTCATCGGGTGCCGCGGTCGGTGTGAGGCGATATGTTCTCCAGCACGGCGGGCGTAAATGCCGTCGGTGCTATTCGGTTTATCGGTCGCGGGGTGTCCGGTGTAGCGGGTAGCGTCGGGACGAACAGGTCAGAGGACGTGCTGACACCACGATCCACCACCGCGTGACAGGAAGTAGGACTGGCCACCATGGCACGTATTGGAGACGGCGGCGACCTGCTGAAATGCTCGTTCTGCGGAAAGAGCCAGAAGCAGGTCAAGAAGCTCATTGCCGGCCCCGGCGTGTACATCTGCGATGAATGCATCGACCTCTGCAACGAGATCATCGAAGAGGAATTGGCCGACGCCGACGACGTCAAGCTCGATGAGCTGCCCAAGCCCGTCGAGATCCGTGACTTCCTGGAGAACTACGTCATCGGCCAGGACAATGCGAAGAAGACGCTGGCCGTCGCCGTCTACAACCACTACAAGCGCATCCAGGCCGGAGACAAGGCCCGTGACGCCCGCGGCGAGACCGTTGAGCTGGCCAAATCCAATATCTTGATGCTGGGCCCCACCGGCTGCGGTAAGACCTACCTGGCGCAGACGCTGGCCAAGATGCTTAACGTGCCCTTCGCGATCGCCGACGCCACCGCCCTCACCGAGGCCGGATATGTGGGCGAGGACGTCGAGAACATTCTCCTCAAGCTGATTCAGGCGGCCGACTACGACGTGAAGCGCGCCGAGACCGGAATCATCTACATCGACGAGGTCGACAAGATCGCCCGCAAGAGCGAGAACCCGTCGATCACGCGTGATGTGTCCGGCGAGGGTGTGCAGCAGGCGCTGCTGAAGATCCTGGAAGGTACTCAGGCCTCGGTGCCCCCGCAGGGCGGCCGTAAGCACCCGCACCAGGAGTTCATCCAAATCGACACCACGAACGTGCTGTTCATCGTGGCCGGTGCCTTCGCGGGCCTGGAGAAGATCGTGGCGGACCGTGTCGGCAAGCGCGGCCTGGGCTTCGGTGCCGAGGTCAAGTCGAAGGCCGATATTGACACCGCCGACCACTTCGCCGACGTCATGCCGGAGGACCTGATCAAGTTCGGGCTCATCCCCGAGTTCATTGGCCGTCTGCCGATTGTCGCCTCGGTGACCAACCTCGACCGCGAATCGCTCATCACGATCCTGTCCGAGCCGAAGAATGCGTTGGTCAAGCAGTACACCCGCCTCTTCGAAATGGACGGCGTCGAGCTGGAATTCGAGCAGGATGCGCTTGAGGCCATTGCCGATCAGGCCATCCACCGTGGCACCGGTGCCCGCGGGCTCCGCGCCATCATGGAGGAAGTGCTGCAGCCAGTGATGTACGACATCCCGAGCCGCGACGATGTCGCCAAGGTTGTGGTGACTGGGGAGACCGTCATCGACAACGTGCTGCCGACCATCGTGCCGCGTAAGCCCTCGCGCACTGAGCGGCGCGACAAGTCTGCATAGCTCGTCGTCATGAGCGCCATGCAGTTGGCGCGGGCAGAGCGTATCGATCTCGCGAAGTTTTTGGCAGCGCTAGCCCCTGAGCAGTGGGATGCACAGACCCTCTGCACCAAATGGCGGGTGCGTGACGTGGTCACGCACCTGATCGGTTACGAAGAGCTCAGCTACGCCGAGTTCTTTCCCCGCGTTGTCAAGGGTGGCTGCAACCCGAACCGGATCAATGCCAACCGCCTCGCCGAGCTCGCCGATAGGACCCCCGCGCAACTGTTGGAGATGGTCCGCGCCTCGGAAACTCCGCGCTCACTCACATCGGGATTCGGGGGTCGGATTGCGTTGCTGGACGGCATAGTCCACCAACAAGACATCCGCCGTCCGCTGGGCATCCCGCGCATCATCCCGCAAGAGCGGCTGGTCCCGGCACTGGATTTCGCGAGATGGGCCCCTCCGGTTCGTGGCGCGCTGCGGGCTAGGGGGGTCCGTCTGGTGGCCACCGACATCGACTGGTCGCGCGGTAGCGGGCCCGAGGTCACCGGTCCCGCGGAAGCGCTGCTGATGGCGATGGCCGCACGCCCACACGCACTCACAGACCTGGAAGGCCCGGGTAAATCAACCCTGGCACAACACATTTCATAGATGTCCGTATGCTGGATATATGTCCGCGGAGTTCCTGAGCCAGCCCACTCTCGAGGGTCCCACGTTGACCCTGCGTCCGTTGGAAGCGGACGACCTTGAGCCGCTGTACCTCGCCGCCAGTGATCCGCTGATCTGGGAGCAACACCCGAGCCCGGACCGCCACGAGCGGGCTATCTTCGAGCGGTGGTTCGCCGAGGCTCTTGCCGCGAAATCGCTTGTCATCATCGACCATTCGACGGGGGAGATGATCGGGTCCTCCCGGTTCTACGAATGGGATCCGGAGACGCGCGAGGTCGCGATCGGGTATACCTTCATCACCCGCGAGTACTGGGGTGGCACCGTCAACGCCGAGCTCAAGACGCTCATGCTGGATTACGCCTTCATCAACGCGGACCTGGTGTGGTTCCACGTGGGTGCCACCAATGTGCGGTCGCAGCGGGCGCTGGCCAAGATCGGAGCCCAGGAGCATCACCGCCAGAAGCGCGAGATCAACGGCGCACTGGAGAACTACGTGTACTTCACCATCACCGCGACCGACTGGCGAGAAGCCTCCGACTGACGTGACTCCGCGCTGAGGGCGGACATTTCGCGGTGCTGGCCGGCCTCAGCGCAGAGTCAACGTATTACGTTTCTTCCTGGTCGCGCTCGGCTGTTTTCGCAGCCTCGCGCATCTCGAAGGCGTCGGTGGCGATCTCACCGATCTGCCTGGTGACATCCACCACCGCATTGGTGATGATCTTGGCGATCTCGCCCACGTGCTCAGCGGTCGACGACACGACTTCCTGTGCCAGGTCCTTGTTGCGTTCGAACTTGCTCACCACGCCACCTAACTTACGCGTCGACCAGCTCGCCGCGCTCGTCAACTACGACGATCTCGGGCCGCTTCTCTCGATCGATATGCACGACGAGCTCCGGCTCGCCGCCGAACCAGCCGTTGGGCAGCGATAGACGCGCGATCTTCTTCCACGTCGAGGAGATCTGTTGGAAGAAGCCGCCGGAGTTGTACGGCAGTCCGTACTTCTGGCACAGCTCCCGGACCTCGGGTGCCATCTCTGGGTAGCGGTTGGCGGGTAGGTCGGGGAACAGGTGGTGTTCGATCTGGTGCGACAGGTTGCCGCTCATGATGTGGAACAGTCTGCTGCCCTCAATGTTCGCAGAGCCGAGCAGCTGGCGGACATACCACTCGCCGCGCGTTTCGTTCGCGGTCTCCTCCTTGCTGAATGTCTGCACACCGGAGGGAAAGTGTCCGCAGAAGATGATCGAGAACGTCCAGATATTGCGTATCAGGTTGGCGGACGCATTACCGAGGAAGGTGATCGGGAACAGCGGCCCGGTCAGCGCCGGATAGATCACGTAATCCTTGAGGACCTGCTTTCCTGCCTTACGCCACATGCCCTTGACGAGTGTCTTGACGTCGTACCACTTGCGCTTGCCTTTGAGGATGTTCTCGACCTCCAGGTCATGCACCATGACGCCCCACTCGAACAGCAGCATCAGGGCCGTCGCCCAGGCGATGTTCCCCAGGTAGTACGGGTTCCACTTCTGCTCGGGCACCATCCGCAGGATGCCGTAACCGATATCGCGATCCATATCGACGACATTGGTGAAGGTGTGGTGCAAGTAATTGTGCGAATGCCGCCACTGATCGGCGGGGCACACCGTGTCCCACTCGAATTCCCTTGAATTGAGCCCCTTTTCGCGCATCCAGTCGTACTGGCCGTGCATGACGTTGTGCCCGATCTCCATGTTGTCGAGGATCTTCGAAACAGAAAGAGCGCCCACCGCCGCGAGCCAGACCGGCGGGATGAACCCGAGGTACATCAGGCCGCGTCCGGCGAGCTCGCAGCCGCGCTGGGTCTTGATGATGGAGTAGATGTACTCGCGGTCGCGGTCGCCCAAATCGGCAACGACGCGGGAGCGCAGCGCGTCGAACTCCCTGCCGAGTGCCTCGACATCTGCTGCGTTGATGGTGATTTCGTTGCTTGTCATCTCGCTGCCTTCCTGGTGGGTAGCCGGGTTTAGAGGTTGATGTCGACGTCACCGACGGGGGTGGTGATGCAGAGCTGGATGTGTTGATCGGGGTCGTCGTTCTCGTCGCCGGTACGCAGGTTCCGGGTGCACCCGGACGTCTTCACCGCCGAACAGGCGAAGCAGATACCCATCCGGCAGCCGAACTCGGGTTGCAGACCGGCCGCTTCGGCCTGTTCGAGGATGGGCCGGCCGTCGTTTTCGGCGGTGACTGTGCCTTTGTCGGACGTGGCGAATCGCAGCACGCCCCCGGCCTCGGCAGTGGTGCCCGACGTGGTGAGGGTGAATTCTTCGGTGTGCAGACGGTCGGAGATTCCGCGTTCCGCATACAGCGCGCCGACTGCCTCGTGCAGAGACGGCGGGCCACACAGGAATGTCTGGGTGTCGGCATGCGCAGGGGCCTGGTCTTCGCGCAAGCTGGGGGTACCTCCCGCTTGCGGGGGACTCATCCATGGCGCGACTGCGTCAAGCTGCTCAGGGCCGAAGTATTGGCCGCCTGCGCGGGTGTACTCGGTGTGCACCGTGACCGAGGGCAGCTCGGCCAGCTCGGCCAGCTCGCGGGCGTACGGGTTCTCCGCGGCGCTAGGAGCGTAGTAGAGGATTGTCAGGGTTCCCGGATACCCATTTCCTACAAGGCTTCGTGCCATTGAGATAACAGGTGTAATCCCACTACCGCCCGCGATGAGTAGGGTCCGCGAGGGTCGCGGGTTCGGCAGGGTGAAGCTGCCTGTGGCCGGGGTGATGCTGTACACATCACCGACCGCGGCGTGCTTGTACAGATAGTTCGAGACCAAGCCTTCGGGTCGTCGGGCGATGGTCAGCTCGATGATTTCCCGGGCGTCGTCGGCGCACGAGGGCGAGAAGCATCGGACATGCCGCACACCGTCGATGACGACGCCCAATTGGACGAACTGACCTGCTCGAAAGCCTTTGAACTGGCGGGTTGTGCGCAGGGTCAAGGTCACCGATCGAGTAGTGCGGCGCTGGACGCGAACGACGCGGGCGCGGGCCTCTTCCCAGGTGATCATCGGGTCGACGAGTTCGAGGTAGCGGTCGACGGCGTGTGGGGTGAGCGCGGCTGACAGTAGCCGGCCCAATGAGGACTCGGGAGTCAGGATGCGCCGGGTGGCTTTAGTTAGAAATGTCATTCGAACTGCCTCCGTTAGGTTAACGAATGTACACTGAAATTGTGAACCAAGAGACCCCCACTCAGTCAAGCCGCAATCACCGTGTCGGCCATCACAGCGATAAAGTGGCCGCCATGACCAGTCGTCGTGAGCGGGGACCGCATTCGGGTGGTTCCGCGCGGCGTGAATCGGTCCGGGGTGAGCAGAAGTTGCGCACCAGGACGTCACTGATCGAGGCCGCTCTTGATCTCTCCCGTACCCAGGCTTTCTCGGGCCTGAGCCTGCGCGATGTGGCGCGTGGAGCCGGGATCTCGCCGACGGCGTTCTACCGCCACTTCTCGTCACTCGACGAGCTGGGTGTGGCCCTGGCCGAGGAGGGGATGAGGAGCGCGCGGGGCATAGCGCGCGAGATCCGCCGTGGCGAGCCCAAGACACTGAGCGAGGCGATGGGAATCCTGGCAGAGCAGGTGCGGCAGAGTCCCGATCAGTTGCGGTTCGTCGTGACCGAGCGATACACCGCGCCCACCGAGGTGCGGCGTGCGGTGAACATCGAGATGCGGCTGCTGGCGGGGGAGCTGGCGATCGACCTGGCTCGACGCGATCAGATGCGGATGTGGGACTCCGCCGACCTGACGACGGCGGCGAATCTCATTCTGTCGATCGCCGCGAATGCGGTCGCGGAGTTGGTACAGCCAGATGCCGACACCGATGAGGTGGTCAGTACCGCGACTAGCTCGTTGAGGATGGCCTTCGTCGGCCTGCAGAACTGGAAGTCCAGCTAGTTCGAGGCCTCGCTAGTCGCGACGCTCCGATTCGCCGAGTCGCTGATGCAGCCGGTCGCGGATCTCGTCCACGGTGTACGCCTTGCGTCTGCGTTGATCGCGGGCGACCAGTACGCCCCCTGCCGCCACCCCGACGGCCCCGGCGAGCCCGAGCCACTTCCACATGTTGGCCATCGGTCCAGGCTACGGTGCGGAGATGATCGAGAAGGCGACAGGATGAGCCGCTTGCGCGAAGACAATCGGTCCGTGTCGATTGAGCAGGCGCTCGATGCGACACGGACCGGCGACATTTGGGTGTTCCGCGGACGGTCGGGCCCCGATCGTCTTATCCAGACGTTGTCGAACAGCCCGGTCAATCATGTTGGCATGACGTTGGCGATCGACGACCTGCCGCCGCTCATGTGGCACGCCGAGCTCGGCAACAAACTCACCGATGTGTGGACCGGCGATAATCACCGAGGAGTGCAGCTGCACGATGCGCGCGCGGCGATCGAGCGATGGGTACACGTGTACGGGCAGCGGTGCTGGCTTCGGCAGCTGAGCCCGCGGCTGAGTCGCGAGCAGGAGGACGCCGCGCTGCGCGTCGTCGCCCGGATGGACGGGACGCCCTTTCCGGCCACCGCGCGGTTGACGGGCCGCTGGATGAGAGGCCGGTTTCCGACCGTCAGCGATTGGACACGTGGAATCCCGTTCGTGCACAAGAAGGTTCGCGAGGTGGCCGAGCGCGACAAGGTGGAACACCGCCAGGCCGGGTTGGAGACTGCGTTCTGTGCAGAGACGGTGGCGATCAGCTATGAGGAGATGGGACTGCTCCTCACCGAGAAGCGGTCGAACTACTTCGACCCGGGATCGTTCTGGAGCGGCGACGGCTTGCCGTTGGCGCCGGGCTACTCACTGGGTAGGGAGATCGCCGTCGAGGTGCCGTGAGGCGCTAACGGATGCGGTCTGCCCGGGTGTAGACATTCATGCTGTCCTCTCGCAGGAATGCAACGAGCGTCATCCCCGACTGCGCCGCCAGATCGACGGCCAGCGAGGACGGCGCCGACACCGCGGCTAGGATCGGAATCCCTGCCATGGTGGCCTTCTGGGCGAGCTCGAAGGAGGCCCTTCCGCTCACCAGTAGCACCGTTCCGGTCAGTGGCAGCCTGTCGTTCTCCAGTGCCCACCCGATGACCTTGTCCACCGCGTTATGCCGGCCGATATCCTCGCGCACTGCCAGCATGGTGCCGTCGATGGTGAACAGTGCCGCGGCATGCAAGCCGCCCGTCGTCGCAAAAACCTTTTGTGCCGAACGAAGTTTGTCGGGCAGGCCAACCAGTGTGTGCGACTCGATCGTGGACGGGTCGTCACCGGGGGAGAAGCGGCTGATTGTGCGTACCGCTTCCAAGGAGCCTTTGCCGCAGACACCGCAGGAGGAGGTGGTGTAGAAGTTCCTCGTCACCGCCGGGTCCGGTGCGGGAACTCCGGGGGCCAAGGTGGCATCCAGGACGTTGTAGGTGTTCAGACCGTCGGGTCCTTCGCCCTGGCAGTAGCGCACGGTCAACAGATCTTCGCGGCCGGCGATGACCCCTTCGGTGAGCAGGAACCCTTGGGTGAGTTCGACATCCGATCCGGGGGTGCGCATTGTGACGGCCACCGCCTGCCCGTTCACCCGAATCTCCAGGGGCTCCTCGACGACCAGTGTCTCGCTGCGGTCGTTGTGTTCGACACCCTCGATGCGCCGAATGCGCCGCCTGTCGGTGACCCTACCCACGGGCTTCCAGCCGGATCACGACCGCCTTGGACACCGGGGTGTTGGAACGCTCCGCGACGTGATCAAGGGGCACAAGCGGATTGGTTTCGGGATAGTAGGCGGCCGCGTTACCCCGGGGCGTGGAATACGGCACCACCAGGAAGTCCTCGGCCCGCCGCTCCTCGAGTGTTCCGTCGGCGCCGGTGTATTCGGAGACAAGATCCACCCGCGCGCCCTCGGATAACCCAAATGCCACCAGGTCTTCTGGGTTTACGAAGACCACCCGGCGGCCGCCCTTGACGCCGCGGTATCGGTCGTCCAGGCCGTAGATGGTGGTGTTGTACTGGTCGTGGCTGCGCAGCGTCTGCAAGACCAGCCGGCCATCGGGGATCTGCACCCATTCCAGCGGTGCCACCGAGAAGTTGGCCTTGCCTGTGTGGGTGGGGAATTGGCGATCGTCACGTGGCGGATGCGGCAGACCGAACCCGTCTGGTTGGCGGACCTTGGTGTTGTAGTCAGTGCATCCGGGCACTACTCGTGAGATGGCATCGCGGATGGTGTCGTAGTCCTCGATGAACCTCTCCCACGGCACCGGATGCGTTGGGCCCAGGGCGGCGCGTGCCATCTGGCAGACGATGGCCACCTCGCTGCGCAGCTCCGTGCTGGGCGGGTGCAGACTGCCGCGCGACAGGTGCACCATGGACATCGAATCTTCCACGGAAACAAGTTGCTTTCCCGATTTCTGGATATCGCGGTCGGTGCGCCCGAGGGTGGGCAGGATAAGTGCAGTGCGACCGTTCACCAGGTGGCTGCGATTGAGCTTGGTGGAGATCTGCACCGTCAGTGCGCAATTGCGTAGCGCGGCCTCCGTAACGGCGGTGTCAGGGGTGGCGGAGGCGAAATTGCCGCCCATGCCGATGAAGACCGAGACCTTGCCGTCCCGCATGGCCCGGATCGCGTCGACGGTGTCGAGCCCGTGCTTGCGCGGGGTGGTGATGCCGAACTCGGAATCCAATGCGGCCAGGAATGATTCGGGCATCTTCTCCCAGATGCCCATGGTGCGGTCACCCTGGACGTTCGAGTGACCACGCACGGGGCACACTCCGGCACCCGGCTTGCCGATCATGCCGCGCATCAGCAGCAGGTTCGTCGCTTCGCCGATGGTGGCAACCGCATGCCGGTGCTGGGTGAGGCCCATCGCCCAGCAGAAGATGGTGCGCTTTGACTCGGCAAGCAGGTTCGCCACGGTACGCAGCTGGGACATCTCGATTCCCGTTGCCTGCGAGACGGTTTCCCAGTCGACCGTCCGGGTTTGCGCGGCCCATTCCTCGTATCCCGCGCAATGCTCCTCGATGAATTGCCGGTCGACGACGCTCCCCGGGTTGGCGTCTTCGGCTTCCAGGAGCAGCCTGCCCAGGCCGGCGAAGAGCGCCATATCGCCGCCGAGGCGGATCTGCAGGAACTCGTCGGCGATCGCCACGCCGTGGCCGACAACGCCGTTGACCTTTTGCGGGTCCTTGAACCGAAGCAGCCCGGCCTCCGGGAGCGGATTGACGGCAATAATCTTGGCGCCGTTGGCTTTCGCCTTCTCCAGCACCGACAGCATGCGGGGATGATTGGTGCCGGGATTTTGGCCGGCGATGAGGATGACGTCGGCGTGCTCGATATCCGGTATGGATACCGAACCCTTACCGATTCCGATCGAGTCCGTCAGTGCGGTACCCGAGGACTCGTGGCACATATTGGAGCAGTCGGGCAGGTTGTTGGTGCCCAGGCTGCGGACCATCAGCTGGTAGCAGAATGCTGCCTCGTTACTGGTGCGCCCCGAGGTGTAGAACGCCAGGCGGTCTGGGTCGGCAGCGGCGTTGATCTCACTGGCGATGAGCCGGTAGGCGTCGTCCCAGTCGATCGGCCGGTAGTGCGATTCGCCCGTGTGCAGCACCATCGGGTGGCTGAGGCGACCTTGCTGGCTGAGCCAGTATTCGGGTAGCTCACGGAGTTCGTCTACGGAGTGCTGGGCGAAGAACTCCGGGGTGACCGTGCGCTTAGTTGCCTCTTCGGCCACCGCTTTGGCCCCGTTCTCGCAGAACTCGGCGAGTTTGCGGTGGCCCGGAGTTTCGGGCCAGGCGCAGCCGGGGCAGTCGAAGCCGTGGCGTTGATTCAGCTTGGTCAGTGTCGCGACGGTGCGTAGCGGACCCATTTGTTCGAAGGCGCGTTGCAGAGAAACTCCCACCGCGGTCATTCCTGCGGCGACGTCCTTCGCCCCGGTGACCGCGATATGGGGTTCGCCGCCTTCACCCGACTCAGGCGCGCTGCCGTGGCCAAAGCCGTCACCAACCGTCGGTATCCGGTGCCCGGTCATGATTCTCATTCTGGACCTGTCGGCCGGTCTCGGCGCCACAACCCCCTGATAGTCGTCGCGGAGCGATGGCGCCAACGGGCAACCAAGCAGATGCTTGGCTGATCCTTGTGATTTGCCTCACGTCTACTGGCGGGTAGTGAGGCAACGGCACTGGCCAGGCAGTAGGAATTGTCTCGACAGGTGTCAAGTTTCGCGCCTACGGGCACGCCCTCGTCAAGGTCAGCGGTGCGAAAGTGTAATAATCGGTACTGAGAGTGACAGAAAACTCCGCTGAATGGTGGCGTACGTACCGCCACCGCCGGAGTTCGTCGTGAAAGGTAGGTCACCGGTGGGCGACGGAGCCGTATCGGAGAAGCTGGAAAAGGTCGTCATCCGGTTTGCTGGAGACTCGGGCGACGGTATGCAGCTCACCGGAGACCGATTTACCTCCGAGGCCGCGGTCTTCGGTAATGACCTCGCCACACAGCCCAATTACCCCGCCGAAATCCGCGCCCCACAGGGCACGCTGCCCGGTGTTTCGTCCTTCCAGATTCAGATTGCCGACTACGACATCCTCACCGCGGGCGACAGGCCCGACGTACTGGTGGCGATGAACCCGGCGGCTCTCAAGGCCAACATCGGCGATCTGCCGCGCGGCGGCATGGTGATCGCCAACTCCGATGAGTTCACCAAGCGGAACCTGGCCAAGGTCGACTACCAGTCCGATCCGCTCGAGCACGACGATATGTCGGACTATGTGGTGTATCAGGTCCCGATGACCACTTTGGCGCTCGGTGCCGTCGAGCCCGCCGGAGTCTCGAAGAAAGACGGCGCACGCACCAAGAACATGTTCGCGTTGGGGCTGCTGTCCTGGATGTACCACCGTCCCTTGGAGGGCACCGAACAGTTCCTGCGGGAGAAGTTCGCGAAGAAGCCCGATGTGGCCGAGGCCAACATCCTGGCCTTCCGGGCCGGCTGGAACTACGGCGAGACCACCGAAGCCTTCGGAACCACCTACGAGGTGGCCAAGGCTTCGCTTCCGCCTGGCGAGTACCGGCAGGTTTCGGGTAACACGGCGTTGTCCTACGGCGTTGTCGCCGCGGGACAGCTTGCGAAAACCCAGGTGGTGCTCGGTACCTACCCGATCACCCCGGCATCCGACATCCTGCACGAGCTGAGCAAGCTCAAGCATTTCGGCGTGCTGAGCTTCCAGGCCGAGGATGAGATCGCTGGAATCGGTGCGGCCCTTGGGGCTTCGTTCGGTGGCGCCCTGGGCGTCACCAGCACCTCCGGCCCCGGTGTGGCGCTCAAGAGCGAGGCGGTGGGGCTGGCGGTCATGACTGAACTGCCGCTTCTGGTGATCGACGTGCAGCGCGGCGGACCGTCGACGGGTCTGCCCACCAAGACCGAGCAGGCCGATCTGCTACAGGCCCTCTACGGGCGCAACGGTGAGTCACCCATCGCGGTGCTGGCACCGCGGTCGCCCTCGGACTGCTTCGATGTCGCCGTCGAGGCGGTGCGTATCGCGCTCACCTACCGGACCCCGGTGATGATCCTGTCCGATGGAGCAATCGCCAATGGCTCTGAGCCGTGGGCCATTCCGGATATCGCGAGCTACCCGGCGATCGAGCACACATTCGCCACACCGGACCAGGACTTCGCGCCCTACAACCGCGATCCCGAGACACTGGCCCGCCAGTTCGCCGTGCCCGGCACCCCCGGGCTGGAGCACCGTATCGGCGGCCTGGAGAAGGCCAACGGTTCGGGCAACATTTCCTACGACCCGGCCAACCACGACCTCATGGTGCGGTTGCGCCAGCTCAAGATCGACGGAATCACCGTGCCGGACTTGGAGGTTGACGATCCGAGCGGCGGTGCCGAACTGCTCATGGTCGGGTGGGGCAGCTCGTACGGCCCCATCGGCGAGGCATGCCGGCGCGCCCGCCGGAAGGGCCTCAAGGTGGCCCATGCCCACCTGCGTCACCTCAACCCGTTCCCGCAGAACCTGGGTGAGGTACTACGCAAATACCCGAAGGTCGTTGCGCCGGAGATGAACCTTGGACAGCTCTCGCTACTGCTGCGCGGCAAGTTCCTGGTGGATGTGCAATCGGTGACGAAGGTGCAGGGTATGGCCTTCCTCGCCGACGAGGTCGAAGAAATCATCGATGCGGCCCTGGACGGGTCACTCGCCGAAAAGGAAAGTCAGAAGGCTGTACTCGCGCGCGAATCAGCGGTGGCCGTAGGGGATCGAGCATGACCGACGTTTTGAACGGAACCGACAGCGTGAACGGTCTCACCGGTGTGGATCTTGGCCTGAGCGCCAATGCGCTGGTGCCCACCAGCGACGAGCAGCTGAAGTCGAAGGACTTCACCTCCGATCAGGAGGTGCGCTGGTGCCCCGGATGCGGTGACTACGTCATCCTCAACACCATCCGAGGCTTCCTGCCCGAGCTTGGTCTCAAGCGCGAGAACATCGTGTTCATCAGCGGCATCGGTTGCTCCAGCCGGTTCCCCTACTACCTCGATACCTACGGCATGCACTCGATTCACGGGCGTGCCCCGGCCATCGCAACCGGCCTGGCGCTGGCTCGCGAGGACCTGTCGGTGTGGGTGGTGACGGGTGATGGTGACGCGCTGTCCATCGGCGGCAACCACCTGATCCACACCCTGCGCCGCAACGTGAACCTGACAATCCTGTTGTTCAACAACCGGATCTACGGCCTCACCAAGGGGCAGTACTCGCCCACCTCGGAGACCGGCAAGGTCACCAAGTCGACGCCCATGGGCTCGCTGGACTACCCCTTCAACCCGGTGTCGTTGGCGCTGGGCGCCGAGGCCACCTTCGTCGGCCGAGCACTTGACTCGGACAAGAAGGGCCTGTCGGAGGTGCTGCGTGCCGCGGCCGCGCACCGTGGTTCGGCGCTTGTCGAGATCCTGCAGGACTGCCCGATCTTCAACGACGGGTCCTTCGACCTGTTGCGCAAGGAAGGCTTCGAGCAGCGCGTTATCAATGTGAGCCACGGCCAGCCGATCACTTTCGGCGCCGAGGGTGAACTCTGTGTCGTCCGTTCCGGTTTCAGCCTTGAAGTGGCTAAGACTGCGGATGTGAAGGCCGAGGACATCGTGGTGCACGACGCATATTCGGATGATCCCGCCTACGCGTTCGCACTGTCACGGTTGTCCGAACAGGATCTTGAATACACCGTGATGGGTGTGTTCCGCAGCGTGCAGCGGCCGAGCTATGACGATATGGCTCGGGAGCAGCTGGCCGTCGCTGCGGCGGCCAAGCCGAGCGACACCGCCGCGTTGCAGGCGCTGTTGACCGGTCGCGACACCTGGACCGTCGGCTAGCTAGAACTTCTAGCTGACCCTGTCCCCGGGCTCGCTCGTCGAGTGTGGGGGGAGGTCGCGAAACGGGCGGGATGCGTCCGTAACCCACACGGTCGGCGATGCTATGCGCGATAGCGCCGATGGGGTCCGCCGGCTGGCTGGAAAGTCTTTGGTGGCACCGGCTTTGGTGTCTAGGTAGGGCACCGTCAGGTTGCCCCCGTGTCGGGCGCGTACCTCACTCACATCTCACTTAGGTGGATTGTGTGCGCCTGCGATGGCGCTTGCTGACGTCACTCGCTGCGGTAACGAATTCGTAGACACCCCTTGGCTTTTGGTCAATCCCTTGGGTATTGGGAATATATGATTTCCTTTCTGCTGTCTACATTTGTGGCAATTGGCAAATTGAGTTACTTGTGATACCAATGTGAATAGAGTTAATTTGTCAATTAGCCACGCCGCATGTTGTTGAAGTTTCTATCGTGACGCGTGTGATTTGCTGAATCGTGGCGTGGCTCACAATATTGCCGTGATCTGACTCACTTGTGCCAGCTAGAGCGCACTCTGGGCCAACCTGAGAATTTCGTAAGTGACCTGCGGTTAGTCGCTATAGATTCCCTCCGTGATTGTTTTGTTATTGGTTTGGGATGTGCGTGTCGTGGGATGACTTTCGCTGAGTCCTTCCGTACGGTCCGACGGGTCAACAAATCGGAGCAAAACTCCGAACCGTGAACCCTGTAAGTAAATGGGGACAGGAACGCCAGTAGGCAGTTCCTGGCCGCCGGCGAGATGAGCCGGTGAGGCAACAGCCGCCTCCCTTGTCGCGCCCGACCGAGACGGCGCGATCCGACGAAGATGTCCACCTCGCCTGTAGGTGTGCCAGAGCCCGCTGCGGTTATCCGCAAGCGGGTGGTGGTCGGTGCGTGCCCGGCGAGAGGAACGACATGAATTACATCCGCAAAACGCTCACCACGGCGGCCATCACCGGCGCGCTCGTCGCGGCTCCGATGGCGCTGGCTGGAACAGCGAGTGCGGATCCGGTCAACTGGGATGCCATCGCTAACTGCGAGTCCGGTGGCAACTGGGGAATCAACACCGGAAACGGCTATTACGGCGGCCTGCAGTTCAACATGGGCACCTGGCGCTCCAACGGCGGCGCCGGCTCACCGCACCTCGCTTCGCGCGAGGAGCAGATCCGGATCGCGGAGAACGTGCTGTCCCGTCAGGGGATCGGCGCATGGCCGGTCTGCGGACGGCGCGGCTAAGCCGTAGAACCACCTCAACGAGCCACCAAGGGCGTGGCACACCTCGACCGGTGAACCTACCCCTTGGTGGCTTGTTGGCATCTGTGCGTACCTTTCCCGTATGAACGCACTCGCGGCGGTGGTGCTCACCGGGGGAGCCTCGCGCCGCATGGGCCGCGACAAGGCGACCATCCGCTGGGGCGGGGAGAGCCTGGCGGAACGCATCGTGCGAACAGTGAGCTCACGCTGTGCGCCGGTGATCGTGGTGCGCGCGCCGCATCAGGACATGGGTGATCTCGGAGGGAGTTTAGACACGGTCGTCGTCGTCGACCCGCAGCCGGGGCAGGGGCCGCTGGTGGCGCTGGGACAGGGCTTGCGGGCCGCCGCGGAACGGGGAGCACTCAGAGCCTTTGTCTGTGCCGTCGACATGCCGTTGCTTGCCTCGGCGCTCATCGATGAACTCGCCACCGGCGGTGGCCGCATCACCCTCGCCACTGCGGACGGCCGGGATCACTACCTGGCGGCCGTGTATGACACGGACCTATGCGACACCATTGATGAGTTGACGTCCACCGGGGAGCGACGGCTCGGCTCGCTTTTCGAGAGCGTTGGTGCGCAACGAATTTCGATATCCAACCCGAAATGGGTCGCCAACGTGAACACGGAGGCGGAGCTGGCCGCGTTGCCACCTCTACCCTGACAGAGTGGCGCATTCGCATACCCATTCCCACACGATGCCGACGGGCCCCGCCCCTTTCGGCTCCACCGCCGCCCGGACCGTGGTGGGTCTCCTCGGTGTGATGGGGATTGCGGTCCTCGTCGGCCTCGTTGTGTTGTGGCCGGAGCACCGCACGGTGGATATACCGCAGCCGTATCAGAATGCCCATGGCGGTGCGGTCACCACAGAATCGGGCCAGGTGGTAGCGACGCGTATCGGTGAGTGCGGCAGCCCCTCCACCGGGCAGGTGCTCACCGCTGACCCGGTGCCGGGTCAGACACCTGAGTCGACGTGCTCGCTCGACCTCATCGCCATCACCTCCGGCCCCAACTCGGGCGCCAAGACTCAGCTGGAATTCACGGCCGGTGGCGGGCAGCCGACTCTCGCTGCCGGAGAAGATATTCGGATCACCAGGCAGGTCGACGCGCAGGGCGCCACCACCTACAGCTTCTATGACTACGAACGCGCGTGGCCGCTGGCGGCGGTAGCCGCAGCCTTCGCGATCGTCATCTGCCTGGTGGCGCGCTGGCGCGGATTACGGGCATTGGTGGGCATCGTGGTGGCGTTCATGGTGCTCGCCGTGTTCCTGCTTCCGGCAGTGCGTGACGGCGGCCCCGCGTTGCCGCTGGCGCTGGTGGCGTCGGGCTTGATCCTGTTCGTGGTCATCTACCTTGCTCACGGTGTGAGCATGCGCACCAGTGCGGCGCTATTGGGCACCCTCACGGCGATGCTGTTCGCGGCCGGACTGTCTTGGGCCGTCATCGGGCTGACACATCTGACCGGCCTATCGGACGAGCAGAACAACGAAGTCGCCGCGTACATGGGTGGGGTGTCGATCTCCGGGTTGTTGCTCGCCGGGTTCATCATCGGATCGCTCGGCGTTCTCAACGACGTGACGGTCACGCAGGCCTCAACGGTCTTCGAACTGGCAGAGCTCGGCGACGGCTCGACGCGACGCGACATTTTCCTGGGCGCCATGCGGGTGGGGCGCGATCACATCGCCAGCACGGTGTACACGCTGGTGCTGGCGTATGCCGGGAACTCGCTGCCGCTCCTGCTGTTGTTCAGCGTCGCCAATCGATCCCTGGGTGACGTACTGACTAGCGAGGGAGTGGCGATCGAGATCGCCAGATCCGCGGTGGGTGGCATCGCCCTGGTGCTGTCGGTTCCGTTGACGACTGCGATCGCAGCGGCGTTGGCGACACCAGGCAAGCGGGCCTAGCCGAAGGCGGGCAAGCGGCCCTAACCGAAGGCGCAGAACTCGTTTCCGTCCGGGTCGGTGAGCACAGTCCAGCGGATATCGGTATCGGGGCCGCGGAGCGCGCGGGCGCCGTCGTGCACCAACTCGGCGGCATCGGCACGTACATCCCAGTGCCAGCGGTTCTTGACCACACGCTCATCGGCAACCGGAACGAACTTCCAGATCAGGTCACCCCATCCGGCGCCGTCGCGCAGCCACCGCGGCGCCCCGTCGGAGCCGGGTATCAGTGTGCCGCCGACGAGGCCCTGCCACCACCGGGCGATCTCGACCGGATTTTCGCTATCGGTGCACACTGCGAATAGCCTTGCAGGCGTATCGCTTTCGAGTTGCGGATCGAGAAAGGCGCAGAACTCGTTGCCCTCGACGTCCGCCAGTACGGCCCGGTTTGGCCCATACTCCGCCACCACCGTCGCGCCCAGCGCGATGAGGTCCTCGGCGCCACGTGCGTATACATCGAAATGCACACGGTTCTTGACGGCTTTGGGCTCCGGGACGCGATTGACCCAGATATCGACATCCTTGCCGCGCCGGATCAGCGCTTCGCCTGCCTCGTCGACATCGACCTCACCCCCGATGGCCGCGGCCCAGAACTTGGCGACGGGCACGGGCAGCATCGCGTCGATGCAGAAGTCCTTGAGACTGGCACTGGGCATGGGAATCGACACAGGCGAATCCTATGGGCGAACGGTTATGTCACACGCGTCATATCCGGAGATGCCCCGTAGCTGGCGCCAGAACACGGCTGCGGGTATCCGAGCCGATGCTCGGGTCAGCAGTCCGCTCAACACGGCGGGGCGCGCATAGGTCGCGTGACCGATGTGACGGCTCCGATTGACCACTGTGCGGGTGCGGGATTTGCGCTGGCGCGCGTATTCACGGAAAGCGCTTGGCAGAGAGGATCGTTCGGATACTGCCACGCCGAGCACTGCGGCGTCCTCAAGGGACTGGCATCCGCCCTGGCCCAAGTGTGGTCGCATCGGGTGCGCCGCGTCGCCCACCAGCACGACCCTCCCGCCGGTGATTCGGCGCAGGCGCCCGCGGTCGAAGATATCGCCGCGGAGCACCGACGACTCGTCGCTCTGCTTCAGCAGGTCCGGGATCGGGTCGGCCCAATCGCTGAACTTTCTTGCCAGGTAGTCGATTTCGCCGTTGGACGCGCGTTGTGCTTCGAGGGATCGTTCGCCGGCGAACCAGTATGTACGGCCGCCGGGCATCGGCAGATGGCCGAATTCGATGCCCGGTCCCAGGGTGATCCCGGCCAGCTCCTCGGAGACCGCCATGTCGGCGATACCGCGCCATGCGGTGTACCCGGAGTATCGGAACGCGAGTGGTCCATTGAGATATTGCGCTGCGAGCGATCCGATCCCGTCGGCACCGATGACCGCGGAGGCGGTGAGTGCCTCGCCGTCGGCCAGCTCGACGGAGGTCCCGTGAAGCCCGTCGCGAACTCTGGCCACGCGAGCGCCGTAGCGGACGGTCCCCGGCGTGAGCCGGCCCGCCAGAATCGCCAGGAGTTGATTGCGTTCGGTGACCGCGACGGGCTCGCCGATTGCCCTGGTGAGCTGTCCGTTCGGAGGTTCTCGGAGTATTCGCCCATCCCGCCAGCGCATCATGCCCGCCTCCGCCCGCGCGCTCGCATCACGCACGTCGTCACCGACACCGAGGGCGTCGCATGCCGCTAATGCGTTGGGCCATAAGGTAATCGCGTAGCCTGTGGAGGTGCCATCTCGATCGTCGAGAACCACGACATCGCGCCCGGACTGCTGTAACGCGACTGCGGTGGCAAGACCGGCGATCCCGGCGCCAACCACGACGATGTGGCCGCTCATGGTTCGACGGTATGGGCGGACCCCACAGGGGTAAAGGGTCTGGGTCTGTGATGTTCGGCATTCGTTTACTCGGGGCTGATCTGCTTGGCTAAGGTTCACCAAACCCAGACATCTAGGAGGAGACCCATGGCCACACTCGAAGAGCTACTTAACGAGATTCCGACCGATCAGATCGCCGCGAAGCTCGGAGTCGACAACGAGACGGCCGAGAAGGCGATCAAGTCAGTGGTGCCGCTGCTGGTGGGCGGCCTGCAGGCCAACGCCGACGACCCGGACAAGGCCGCTGATCTGCAGGCCAATGTCAGCAGCGCGCCGAGCACCCTCCTTGACGGCGGTGTGAATGTCGACGATGTCGATCAGAACGCAGGCAACGCGGTCGTTGCTTCGTTGTTCGGTGACAACAATGCCGACGACGTAGCCGCCAAGCTGTCCGGCGCCGGAGCCGGCAGCAGCGACTTGATCAAGCAGCTGCTGCCGATCCTTGCGCCGATCGTGCTTGCCTTCGTCGCCAAGAAGCTCACCGGTGGAGGCGCGCAGGCTGCTCCCGCCGAGGCGCCCGCGGCCAGCGGTGGCGGTATTGGCGACATCCTGGGCAACATCCTCGGCAGCGCCGTCGGTGGCGGGGCAGCCTCCGGTGGTAACAACCCGCTGGGCAGCATCCTGGGTAGCGTCCTCAGCAGCAAGGGTGGCAGCGACGCCCTCGGGAGCATTCTGGGCGGCCTGCTCGGCGGCAAGAAGTAACCGCGCGGCCTCACACGGAACCACCCGGCGCCTCACGGGCCGGGTGGTTTCGTCGCGTTATAGCCCATCCGGTCTGACGAATGTGGCGTCAGCGCGGCGTTCGGGCCGGATTCCCGCGGTGGGGTCACACTCGGCGCGTGAAATGCCGTGGACCGGCAACCCTAGAATCTGATGGGTGACCCAAACCCCTGACACGAACGCCGCCAGCTCCCTGCCCACCTCGTGGGACCCGGGAGCGGTAGAGGCGGACCTGTATCAGGGCTGGGTCGACGCCGGATACTTCACCGCCGATCCGTCCAGCGACAAGCCGGGCTACTCGATCGTGCTGCCACCGCCGAATGTCACCGGCAGCCTGCACATGGGACACGCGCTCGACCACACCCTGATGGACGCGCTGACCCGCCGCAAACGCATGCAGGGCTACGAGGTGCTCTGGCTGCCCGGTATGGACCATGCCGGTATCGCCACTCAGAGCGTGGTGGAGAAGCAGCTGGCCGCCGACGGCAAGACCAAAGAGGAGTTCGGCCGCGAGCTGTTCATCGAGAAGGTGTGGGACTGGAAACGTGAGTCCGGCGGCGCCATCGGTGGGCAGATGCGCCGCCTCGGTGACGGCGTCGACTGGAGCCGTGACCGCTTCACCATGGACGAGGGCCTGTCCCGCGCGGTGCGCACCATCTTCAAGAAGTTGTTCGACGCCGGGCTGATCTACCGCGCCGAACGGTTGGTCAACTGGTCACCGGAACTGAAGACCGCCATCTCCGACCTCGAGGTCAAATACGAGGAGGTCGAGGGCGAGCTGGTCTCGTTCCGGTACGGCTCCCTGGACGACAACGAACCGCATCTGGTGGTGGCCACCACCCGCCTGGAAACGATGCTGGGGGATACCGCCATCGCGGTGCATCCCGACGACGATCGATACAGTGCGCTAATCGGTCAGACGCTGGCGCACCCGTTCCAGGACCGCAGCATCCCGATCGTCGCCGACACTCACGTCGACCCCGAATTCGGCACCGGCGCCGTCAAGGTCACTCCAGCGCATGACCCGAATGACTTCGAGATCGGGCTGCGACACAAGCTGCCGATGCCGACGATCATGGATATCCACGGCCGGATCTGGAACAGCGGAACTCAGTTCGACGGCATGGACCGGTTCGAGGCGCGGGTCAAGGTGCGCGAGGCGCTGGCCGAGCAGGGGCGCATCGTCGCCGAGAAGCGCCCCTACCTGCACAGCGTCGGTCATTCCGAGCGTTCGGGCGAGCCCATCGAGCCGCGGTTATCCCTGCAGTGGTGGGTCAAGGTCGAGTCGCTGGCCAAGGCCGCCGGTGATGCGGTTCGCAATGGCGACACCGTGATTCACCCAGCCAGCCTGGAGCCGCGTTGGTTCGCATGGGTCGACAATATGCACGACTGGTGCATCTCCCGTCAGCTGTGGTGGGGCCACCGCATCCCGATCTGGCACGGCCCTAACGGGGAGATCGTGTGTCTCGGTCCCGACGAGACCGCCCCCGAGGGCTACGAGCAGGACCCGGATGTGTTGGACACCTGGTTCTCCTCGGCGCTGTGGCCGTTCTCAACGATGGGCTGGCCCGATGCCACCCCGGAGCTGGAGAAGTTCTATCCCACAAGCGTTCTGGTCACCGGGTACGACATTCTGTTCTTCTGGGTGGCGCGGATGATGATGTTCGGCACGTTCGTGGCTGGGGATCCCGCATTGGGCGACGCCCGCGTCCCATTCCAGAACGTCTTCCTGCACGGCCTGATCCGTGATCAGTTCGGCCAGAAGATGAGCAAGTCCAAGGGCAACGGTATTGATCCGCTGGACTGGGTGGAAGGGTTTGGCGCCGACGCATTGCGCTTCACGCTCGCCCGGGGCGCCAGCCCGGGTGGTGACCTATCCGTCGGCGAGGATGCCGCCCGCGCCTCACGTAACTTCACCACGAAGTTGTTCAACGCCACCCGATTCGCATTGATGAACGGTGCCGCGCTGGGCGAACTTTCCGCCGCCGATCTCACCGATGCCGACCGGTGGATCCTGGGCCGCCTCGAACAGGTGCGGGCAGAGGTGGATGTCGCACTGGATCGCTACGAGTTCAGCGTGGCCTGCGAGGCGCTGTATCACTTCGCGTGGGACGAGTTCTGTGACTGGTACCTGGAATTGGCAAAGGTGCAGATGGCCGAGAAGCCGGAGGGCACCCGCATTGTGCTGGCGACGGTATTGGACGCCTTGCTGCGGCTGTTGCATCCGGTGATTCCGTTCGTCACCGAGGTGTTGTGGAAGGCGGTCACCGGCCAGGAGTCGGTGGTCATCGCGGCCTGGCCGACCGCCTCGGGTATCGAATTGGATAACGCTGCGGTGCAGCGTATTGCCGATATGCAGAAGCTGGTGACGGAAGTTCGGCGATTCCGCAGCGATCAGGGCTTGGGTGACCGCCAGAAGGTCGCGGCCCGTCTGGCCGGTGTCTCCGAGGCGGGACTGGACGGACAGCTTGCCGCGGTGACCTCCCTGGCCTGGCTGACCCCCGCCGAGGAAGGTTTCAGCCCGACGGCTTCGGTGGAGGTGCGGCTGTCCGGCGCCACCGTGACCGTCGAGGTGGACACCTCCGGCACCGTCGACGTCGAGGCTGAGCGTCGGCGATTGGAGAAGGATCTGGCCGCCGCACGTAAGGAACTCGACGGCACTACAAGCAAGTTGGGCAATGATGCGTTCTTGGCTAAGGCGCCCGACGCCGTGGTTGAGAAGATTCGTGGCCGCCAGCGGTTGGCCACCGAGGAGGTCGAGCGGATCACCGCCCGCCTCGGCGGGTTGGTGTAACCAGTCATGAATCCAGAACCCTCGCCCGACGAGATCGCCGCTCTGCTGCAGATCGAATATCTGCTCGACCAACGGTGGCCGGAAACCAAGATCGAACCGTCGACCGACCGCATTGTCGCCCTGATGGAACTGCTGGGTTCGCCCCAGCGCGCATATCCGGCCATTCACGTCGCCGGCACCAACGGCAAGACCTCGGTGACGCGGATGATCGACGCGCTGTTGACGGCGCTGCACCGGCGCACGGGACGCACCACCAGTCCGCATCTGCAATCGGCAGTTGAGCGCATCGCCATTGACGGCCAACCGATCTCGCCGGCGAGCTACGTCGAGATCTACGCCGAGATCGAACCGTTCGTGGAGTTGGTGGACAAGCAGTCGCAGGAGCAGGGCGGGCCCGCGATGAGCAAGTTCGAGGTGCTGACCGCCATGGCCTTCGTCGCGTTCGCGGACGCGCCTGTCGACATCGCGGTCGTGGAGGTCGGGCTCGGCGGCCGGTGGGATGCCACCAATATCATCGACGCCCCGGTCGCCGTCATCACGCCGATCGGTATAGACCATGTCGAATTCCTGGGGTCGGACATTGCGACAATTGCCTCGGAAAAGGCCGGAATCATCAAGCGGCACAAGCTTGATGGAATGACGGGCGAGGCCGGTTCCGATACAGTTGCCGTCATCGCACAGCAGACGCCCGAGGCGATGGAGGTGCTGCTGAGCCAGACCGTCGAGGCCGACGCCGCGGTCGCACGGGAAGGCTCGGAGTTCTCGGTGTTGTCCCGTCAGGTCGCCGTCGGCGGGCAAATGCTCGAACTACAGGGTCTCGGTGGGGCGTACTCGGAGGTCTTTCTGCCCCTGCACGGTGAGCATCAGGCGCATAACGCGGCGCTCGCGCTCGCCGCGGTGGAGGCATTCTTCGGTGCGGGTGCCGAACGACAACTCGATATCGATGCAGTGCGCGCGGGATTCGCGTCTGTGATCGTGCCCGGACGGCTGGAGCGAGTGCGCAGCGCTCCCGCCGTCTTCCTGGATGCCGCCCATAACCCGCACGGTGCCGCCGCGTTGGCCGACACCTTGCAATCAGAATTCGACTTCCGGCGTCTTGTCGGCGTCATCAGCGTGATGGCTGACAAGGACGTCGCCGGAATTCTTGCCGCGCTCGAACCGGCATTCGACGAGATCGTGGTGACGCACAACGGTTCTCCCCGCGCGTTGGGTGCCGATCAACTGGCAGAACTGGCCCTGGAAATCTTCGGCGAGGACCGCGTCGTCGTCGCACCCACACTGCTCGATGCGATCGAAACCGCCACCGCGATGGTGGAGGAAGCGGCTGAAGACGGGGGAGCGGAAGGCTTTTCGGGCACCGGAATCGTCATAACCGGATCGGTCGTCACCGCGGGTGCAGCACGGACACTGTTCGGAAAGGACCCAGAGTGAGCACCGAGAGCGAAGAGGGGGAAACCCAACCGGCGCCACCGGATCCCTGGCGGGGTTTCCGCGGGGTGATGGCAGGCACGCTCATCCTGGAGTCGATCGTGGTGCTGCTGGCTATCCCGGTGGTGAAGATGGTCGGTGGCGGGCTGACAACGTTGTCGTTGACTTACCTCATCGCGGTCGCCGCGGTGATGATCCTGCTCTCGGGCAGACAGGGCCGGTCGTGGGCATTGCAGGCCAACCTGACACTCCAGGTGGTTCTCGTTGCGGGATTCTTCGTCCACGCCGCGATCGGCTTCGTCGGGCTGCTGTTCCTCGGCGTCTGGCTGCTGATCTGGTACATGCGCAATCAGGTCCGTGACCGTCAGAGCCGCGGGGAGCTCCCGGGTCAGCGATGAGCCGCTTGCGCGAAGAGGGTTTGATCGGATGAGCCGCTTGCGCGAAGAGGGTTTGATCGGATGAGCCGCTTGCGCGAAGAGGGTTTGATCGGATGAGCCGCTTGCGCGAAGAGGGTTTGATCGGATGAGCCGCTTGCGCGAAGAGCATCGGGTAACAGCACACCTCTACCGACCAGTAGGCTGTCGCCCGTGACTGAGCGGACGCTGGTTTTGATCAAGCCCGATGGTGTGCAACGGGGACTTGTCGGTGAGGTGCTGAATCGGATTGAGCGTAAGGGCCTGACGCTGGTCGCCCTCGAGCTCAAGAACGTCGGCGAGCCACTGGCCCGGGCGCATTACGCCGAGCATGAGGACAAGCCGTTCTTCGGCTCGCTGCTCGACTTCATCACCTCGGGACCCGTGGTGGCGGCAGTGCTGGAGGGGCCGCGGGCGATTCCCGCCTTCCGCCAGATTGCCGGCGGCACCGATCCCGTGGAGAAGGCCGCAACCGGCAGCATCCGCGGGGACTTCGCATTGGAGACCCAAGAGAACCTGGTGCACGGATCCGATTCACCCGAGTCGGCGGCGCGCGAGATCGCGCTCTGGTTCCCCGCGCTCTGACACCTAGCCCACTTGACCTATTTGGGGCTCCGGGAATCGCACAGGTTCACCGCTTGGTGCCTGCCATCTGATTCGTATGGGATACTAGGTGTGGGCTACGGCACTTCGACCCCAATAGGGGCCGGCCGGCATCCCGAATGACGGCACGACGAGCGCGGTTGCACGACTGAACGACACCGCAGCGCGTCACGCCATCATTCCAGCCAGGCACTGAGTGGGTTCGCGTCGCGGATCGCTCGGAGCGAGACCACCACAAACCCGGACCTAGCCCGGGTACATAGAGAGAAAGCCCTCGCGTGGCCGCGTCTAGTGACGCGCCCGGGGGCTTGAGGAGAATAAGTGGCCGACTTTGAGCTACCAGAAGACCTACACACCAGCACTCCAGAAGGGGACCAGGCCGCGCAAACGCCGGACACCCCGCAAGCCCCTGCTGAGCAGGGAGAACTACCCGAGAAGCTGAGGGTGCACTCCCTTGCGCGTGTCCTCGGCACCTCCACCCGCCGCGTGCTCGACGCTCTGTCCAAACTGGACGGGCGCGCCCGCAGCCCCCACTCGAACGTCGACAAGCAGGACGCCGCGAAGGTGCGCGAGGTGCTCGCCGATGAGGCCGAACAAGTTCCTGTGCAACCGACCTTGGAGGCGGCCCCGGAACCGACTGCGGAACCAGCGCCGGTAGCCGTCGAGGACCCGGCCCAGGATCCCGATGCACCGGCGACCGCGCCGACCCTTGTCGCGGAGGTGACGGCCATCGAGGCTGCCGCGGTACCGGCACAGGCGACATCAGGTCCCACCGCATATGACTACGGTCCGCTCTTCGTGGCACCGCAGGCTCCGGAGCCCCAGGAGCGTCCCGCACCGGTCCGCGCTGAGAGCACCGAGGACGCCGACGAAGACTCCATCGACACGGATGACCCCGAAGCTGAAGCCGATGAGGACGGTGACCGTCCCGCGCGTCGCAGGCGTCGGGGACGCCGCGGCCGGGGGCGTGGTCGAGGCGAGCAGGCAGGTGCCGACGAGGCAGAGGAATCTGATGCCGAGGGTGGCGAGGTCACCGACGGTGAGGACGCGCCCGAGAATACCGATGACGCTGCCGATTCATCGGACGGCGATGAGACGAGCGCCGAAGACGGCGACTCTCCCGAGGGCGCCAGCCGGCGCCGGCGTCGGCGTCGTCGCCGCAAGGCTGGAACCGGTGACGATGCCGAGGGCACGTCGGATGACGATCCGCCAAACACCGTTGTGCACGAGCGCAAGCCGCGTGCCGAGCGAAGCGATGAGATTCAGGGCATCTCCGGGTCAACCCGTCTGGAGGCCAAGCGTCAGCGCCGCCGCGACGGACGCGATGCCGGACGGCGCCGCCCACCGATCCTGACCGAGGCGGAGTTCCTGGCCCGACGCGAGGCCGTCGACCGGGTGATGGTGGTACGGGACAAGACCCGCACCGAGCCGCCGCATGAGGGCGCTCGGTACACGCAGATCGCCGTCCTGGAGGACGGTGTGCTCGTCGAACACTTCGTGACATCGGCGGCTTCTGCTTCTTTGGTGGGGAACATCTACCTCGGCGTCGTGCAGAACGTGTTGCCCTCCATGGAAGCCGCATTCGTCGACATCGGCCGTGGTCGCAACGGTGTGCTGTACGCCGGTGAGGTCAACTGGGACGCCGCCGGTCTCGGCGGTTCGAACCGCAAGATCGAACAGGCTCTCAAGTCCGGCGACTATGTCCTTGTCCAGGTCAGCAAGGACCCGGTGGGACATAAGGGCGCCCGGCTTACCACCCAGATCTCACTGGCAGGCCGCTATCTGGTGTACGTGCCGGGTGCGTCGTCGACTGGCATCAGCCGCAAGCTCCCCGACACCGAGCGTCAGCGTCTCAAGGAGATCTTGCGGGAAATCATCCCGTCGGATGCCGGTGTCATCATCCGCACCGCCTCAGAAGGCGTGCGGGAAGAGGAGATCCGGGCCGACGTGCAGCGGCTGCAGGAGCAGTGGCACGGGATCGAGCAGCGTTCCGCCGATCTCTCAGCTAAGGCATCCGGTGCTGCGATGGCTCTCTACGAGGAGCCCGACGTGCTGGTCAAGGTGGTCCGTGACCTGTTCAACGAGGACTTCTCCAAGCTCATCGTCGAGGGTGACACCGCCTGGGACACCATCGACGAGTACGTGAAAAATGTTGCCCCCGATCTTCTTTCGCGGATCGGACGGTACGACGGTGAACAAGGTCCGGATGTGTTCGCGGTGCACCGCATCGACGAACAGCTGGCCAAGGCGCTCGACCGCAAGGTGTGGTTGCCCTCGGGCGGAACTCTCGTCATCGACCGCACGGAGGCCATGACGGTTGTCGACGTCAACACCGGGAAGTTCACCGGTGCCGGCGGCAACCTGGAAGAGACCGTCACCCGCAACAACCTGGAAGCTGCCGAGGAGACCGTGCGACAGCTACGCTTGCGCGACGTCGGCGGAATCATCGTCATCGACTTCATCGACATGGTGCTGGAATCCAACCGGGACCTGGTGTTGCGCAGGCTGACCGAGGCGTTGGGCCGGGACCGCACCCGCCACCAGGTATCCGAGGTCACGTCGCTGGGATTGGTGCAGCTGACCCGCAAGAAACTCGGCACGGGCCTGATTGAGGCGTTCTCGTCGAACTGCACCCACTGCGCCGGCCGTGGAATCGTGCTGCACGTCGACCCCGTCGACAACGCCAGCGCCGCGCCCAGTACTGCCAAGAAGACCGAAACCGGGAGGCGCGCCAAGCGCTCCCGCAAGGGCAAGGCCGACGAGGTGGTGGTGGTGGTGGCGCACACACCACCTCACCCGCAGGGCGACCACCCGATGTTCCGGGCGATGGCGGCGGCGAATGATCACCCCGAGGACGAGGATTCCGACGACGACGATGTGGACCGCGACGAACTGGAGCTGATCGCTTCGGAGGATGCGGATGCCGCCGATGACGTGTCGCAGGCCATCGCCGAGGACACCCTCACCCCAGGCGACGAGGTTTCCGAGCCTGAGTCCGTGCCCGCCGACGGTGGCGTCACGCAGGAAACCGAGGCCGAAAGTGCGCCTGAGGTTACTGTCGACGAATCCGAGGCGAGCCCCGTAGCCCCGGAACCTGCCGCTAAGGCGCCTACGCGGCCCCGACGGAGGCGTTCGGCCGCTCGCGCCGCGGGGCCTCCGGTAGATCACGAGACCGGATAGCCCCAACTAAGGGTGTCAGTTTGACCCTTAGCCCGCTGGTCACGTAGCCTTGAGCAGTTGTCACGAGGCTTCCGGCCCGCGACATGCGGCCTAGTGGAAGAACTTGAGCGGGCCCACCCACGATCCAGATGCGTCAGCCGACCTGGTTGCGCGCGTCCGAAGAGCAGAGCAGAGGTAGCGCAACGATGGCGACGTACGCAATCGTCAAGACCGGTGGCAAGCAGTACAAGGTTGCCGTCGGTGACGTGTTGAAGGTCGAGAAGATCGAATCGGAGCCTGGCTCCTCGGTCCAGCTGCCCGTTGCTCTGGTCGTGGATGGCGCTACCGTCACCACCGACGCAGACAAGCTGGCCAAGGTCGCGGTGACCGGCGAGATCCTCGAGCACACCAAGGGCCCGAAGATCCGCATTCATAAGTTCAAGAACAAGACCGGCTACCACAAGCGGCAGGGTCACCGTCAGCCGTTGACCGTGCTCAAGGTCACCGGGATCAAGTAGAGGATTTGACTCATGGCACATAAGAAGGGCGCGTCTAGCTCGCGCAACGGTCGTGATTCCAACGCGCAGCGACTCGGCGTCAAGCGATTCGGTGGTCAGCTGGTCAAGGCCGGAGAGATCCTGGTTCGCCAGCGCGGTACCCACTTCCACCCCGGCGTGAATGTCGGCCGTGGCGGTGACGACACCCTGTTCGCAACCTCGAGCGGTCACGTCGAGTTCGGCGCCAAGCGCGGTCGCCGCGTCATCAACATCGTCCCAGTCGTCGCTGAAACCGTCGACGCCTAAGAGGCGAGGACTTTCACGCGAATGTGACGCAAGCGCGAGGTTCTCGAAGAGAGTCCCGCAATAGCGTCACAATCGGCGGTTGAAAGGAGGCCTTATGCCTCGCTTTGTCGACCGTGTCGTCATCCACGCTAAAGCCGGTACAGGCGGGCATGGCTGCGCATCCGTGCATCGTGAAAAGTTCAAACCACTCGGCGGGCCCGACGGCGGTAATGGCGGTCGCGGTGGCAGTGTGATTCTGGAAGTGGACCCGCAGGTGCACACCCTGCTGGACTTCCATTTCCACCCCCATGTACTGGCACCCAGCGGCACGCAGGGCATGGGTGGCCACCGCAGTGGCTCCAACGGCGACGACCTGGTTCTCAGGGTGCCCGACGGCACTGTCGTGCTCGACGAAGCGGGCCGGATCCTGGCCGATTTGGTCGGCGCGGGTACGCGTTTCGACGCCGTCGCGGGTGGCCGTGGAGGATTGGGCAATGCTGCGTTGGCATCCCGGGCCCGCAAGGCCCCCGGATTCGCCTTGCTTGGCGAGACCGGAGCCGAAGCCGAGCTCACTCTCGAACTGAAGACCGTCGCCGATGTCGGGCTGGTCGGATTCCCGTCGGCGGGCAAATCCTCTCTGGTATCAGTGCTTTCGGCCGCGAAGCCGAAGATCGCCGACTACCCGTTCACCACACTGGTACCCAACCTTGGGGTGGTGTCCGCAGGTGACAATTCGTTCGTGATGGCCGATGTCCCGGGGCTGATTCCTGGTGCCGCCGAGGGACGCGGGCTAGGCCTGGAGTTCCTGCGCCATATCGAGCGGTGCGCGGTCTTGGTGCATGTGGTGGACTGCGCGACCCTGGAGCCGGGCCGCGACCCGGTTTCCGATATCGAGGCCTTGGAAAATGAATTGGCGCGATATCAGCCAACGTTGCAAGGTGATTCGGCGCTCGGTGACCTGGCAGATCGGCCTCGCGCGGTGGTGCTCAACAAGGTCGACGTGCCCGAGGCCGCCGAGCTTGCCGATTTCGTCACGGAGGAGGTCTCCAAGCGCGGCTGGCCCGTCTTCCAGGTGTCGACTCTGACCCGTGACGGACTGCGGCCGTTGACGTTTGGGCTGTGGGAGATGATCGAGGCGGCACGTGCCGCCGCGCCTCCTGTGGTGAGAACGCGGCCCGTTATCAGGCCCATCGCGGTCGACGAGACCGGATTCACCGTGGCCCCGGACCCGGCCACACCCGGTGGTTTTGTGGTGCGCGGGGTGCGCCCCGAGCGCTGGATCCGGCAGACCGATTTCCAAAACGACGAGGCCGTCGGCTATCTGGGCGACAGGCTCGCGCGTCTGGGTGTCGAAGAGAAGCTGGTCAAGCTGGGTGCACAGCCTGGTTGCGCTGTCACCATTGGCAATATGACCTTCGACTGGGAACCGCAGACCCCGGCCGGTGTCGATGTGACGCCCAGTGGGCGCGGCACCGATACGCGGATCGACCAGACAGACCGTGTCGGTGCGACCGAACGTCGCCAGGCTCGGCGGGTGCGGCGCGGGCAGGTGGACCCGGAATGAGTCCGGGTGCGCAAGCACGCCAAGCTATTCAGGCGGCACGCACCGTCGTCGTGAAGGTCGGTACCGCGGCCCTCACCGATGCGACAGGTACCTTCAGTGCCGATCGGTTGGAGTACCTGGTTCAGGCCATTGAAGGCCGAATGAAGGCCGGATCCGATGTGGTGATCGTATCCTCGGGAGCCATCGCGGCGGGTATGGTTCCGCTCGGATTGACCAAGCGCCCAACAGATCTGGCGACCAAGCAAGCCGCCGCAAGTGCGGGACAGGTTGCCCTCATCAGCGCCTGGAGCGCGGCCTTCGCCCGGTATCAACGCACCGTGGGCCAGGTGCTGCTCACCGCCCACGACATCTCCATGCGCGTGCATCACACCAATGCACAGCGCACGCTCGACAAGCTGCGGGCATTGCACGCGGTCGCCATCGTGAACGAGAACGACACCGTGGCCACCAATGAGATTCGCTTCGGCGACAACGACAGGTTATCGGCGCTTGTCGCCCATCTGGTGGGTGCCGACGCATTGGTGCTGCTCTCTGATATCGACGGGCTCTACGATTCCGATCCTCGAAAGGCGTCCCCGGACAATCCTGCGCGCCTGATTCCCCTGGTGAGTGGACCGGAGGATTTGGACGACGTGATCGCGGGGCCGGGCGGTTCGCGTGGAACCGGGGGCATGGCCTCGAAACTCTCCTCGGCCCTTTTGGCCTCGGACGCCGGTGTTCCGGTGCTGCTGGCCTCGGCGACCGAGGCCGAGGCGGCACTGGGGGACGGATCGTGCGGAACGGTCTTCGCCGCACGACCGCAACGTATGTCGGCCCGTAAGTTCTGGGTGCGCTACGCCGCCGAGGCGACGGGTTCGCTGACGCTGGACGCCGGCGCGGTACGGGCGGTGGTGACTTCGCGGCGTTCGCTGCTGCCCGCCGGGATCACGGAGGTCTCCGGGCGGTTTCATGGTGGCGATGTCGTCGAGCTCCGTGATGCCGAAGGAGCCATGGTGGGCCGCGGTGTAGTGGCTTACGACGTGGGCGAACTGGCGACCATGCTGGGCCGGTCGACCAACGAGCTGCCGGAGGATCTTCGGCGCCCTGCCGTGCACGCCGACGACCTGGTCACCTGAGCGCTTCGCACATTTGCTCTAAAGAGTGGCGCATCGCAACGGTGCCTGATAGAAATTGTCAGCGGGTTCGCAGCTTGGGGATGTGCCCCGGGCTTCGTTTGGGAGGGTTTCAGATGGCAGGCCGGAAAATCGGGATCGTCAGCGCTTTTTTGAGCGCGGTGGCGCTAGTGGTGGGGTTGCTCAGCTCGATGGCCGTGGCAAGCGCCTCGCCCGACACCGCCGAGACGCAGATCAGGGGCCTCATCGCGGGCCAGCTGTCCGCGCTTCAGGCTGTCGATGCCGTGGCATACGGCGCAACCTACTGTGCGGAGTATCGCGACAAGATTGAGGCCGACCACAGCAAAATGTTCACGCCGCCCGATGTCACACGGCTTGAGGGTGCTAATGCCAAGAAGCTGCGCGCCAAGATCAAAGAGATCTTCCCCTCGGCGTCGAGCGTGGCAGTCGAGGCGTTTGTGCAGGCCGTTGCCGATGTGGACCAGAGCGAGGTTGACTCCGCGTGGCACCAGCTGTGGGCGAGCTCGTTTGCCAAGTTGTCGTATCGGGTGAAGAACGTCGACGTCACCGGTGACAGTGCCGAAGCCACCGTGGCCGTTCGCGTCGGCAGTAGCAGCAGTAACCAGCGCTGGGAGTTGATCCGCGAGGGCCAGGACTGGAAGGACTGCACAGCTCCGGCTGAGCAGGAGACCGCTCGTGGGCTTGTGGGCGGCCAAGGTCAGCAGGGTCTGCTGGACGCTCCGCTCACCGGGGAGTGACCCGAGTGTCGATAAGCAGAGAGGTGACGCACATGTCCCGACGGGTCTTCGGTTGGTTAGCAGCGTTTTTCGTGACCTTCGGGTTGCTTGCGCAAACAGCGGTGGCGAGCGCCACGGAGACCGATGAGGCAGCGATCCGGGACGTGACCGCTGGTCGCCTCTCGGCACTGCAGACCGTTGACGCGGTTCAGTACGCCTCGTTCTTCTGTGGTGACTTGCGCGACAAGATCGAATCGGATTGGGGACAATCGTTCTCTCCGCCCGAGGTCAGCAAGCTGGAGGGTGCGAATTCGAAGAAGCTGCGCGCGAAGGTTCGTGAGATCTTCCCGCTCGCCTCGGACGCCACCATCAACGACTTCGTCACTGCGGTGGAAAACCAGGACCAGGACTTGTTTTCGTCCGCATGGCACCGTTTCTGGGTTGAGACCTTCGCCCACCTGACCTTCAAGGTGACCAAGGTGACGGTGAACGGTGATACGGCCAACGCCACCATCGCCTTCCGAAACACCCAGGGGCGCGGGAACGAGCCGAGGAAGTTTGTGCACGAGGCCGGAGTCTGGAAGGACTGCACGCCCGAGTCCACGCAGTCTGATTCGGCGATCGGTAACGATGCCCCCTTGCAGGAGAGCCTGATCGGTGCCGAGGGCTAGCCGGGGCTGTTTCGGACGCGATCGCTAAGGCACCCGACCGGCTGCTGAGCGCCATTCCAGGCCCTCACTGACTGGTAGGTTTGCTCGGTGAGGGTGCACGAGCTGATCTTGACTGATAGAAATTAGCTCGGAGACGAGTGGTCGATACGAGCGAGGGTTGTCATGGTGTGCCGTAGATGGGCCGGAGCGGTGCTTTTGGGAGCGCTGCTGTTCGGTGGTGTGGGTTGCACGCAAACCGTCGCGGGGGACGGACAGCCCAACGCGGAAGCGCTCGCGACGGCGCATAGCGAGAATCAGATCAAGGCCCTGATCGAGCAGCAGAACACCTACACCGCGGGTTTCGATTTCGCGAAGCTGGCCGAGACCAAATGCGCCAAGTATCGGGAAGCCACCGCTAAGAGCGGACCGCCCATTCCGGCGATGAGTGAAATCGCGCCGCCGGAGATCGCCACGGTGCCCGGTGCAGGCGATGCGCTGCGGGGTTTGTTGGCTCAGAAGTTCCCCACGGTGCCGCCCGATGTCATCAATGCGGTGGTGGACAGCCTCGTCGCCCAGGATGAGCAGGCGTATCAGACGGCGATGCGGAATCTGCTGAAGTCGTTGATCACCGTCAAGGTCACCGATGTCCAGAACATCGAGATCAAGGGTGACCAGGCGACCGCGGATCTCACGATCACCACCACAGCGGGAGACAAGCCGCCGTCCCACGAGCAGCAGACCGTCAAGTACATCAAGGAAAACGGAAAGTGGCTGGACTGCGCGCCGCCGACTGGCGGGGCCTAGCCGGAAAGTAACGGACCCGGTGTCCTGGGGCGATAACGTCATGAAGCACTGCCAACCAGGGGAGGGAACCGTGAAGCGAGCGCTCGTCGTCGCCGCGGCGGTTGCCGTGCTGGCGACCCTCGGCGCCCCCGCTGCGGGTGCTGCGCCCAACCGAGACGCGGTGGCAGAACACGTTCGGGCCTGGGAAAAAGCGTACAACGATGTTGACACCAACAAGATCGGTGATCTGACCTGCGATAAGTACCGTGACCGGGAGATGGCGAACAACGAGTCCCGGATCCCGACCTGGGACGACTTCGTCAAGCCCACGGACCTGTACGCCAAGTTCCCCAAGCTCACCCAGGAAACCCTCGACCAGTTACTCGACGCCGCCAAGCGGAAGGATGCCGCAGCCTTCCGGCAGGCATCGGTCCAGGTGGTTCGGGAGAACTCGCATCTGACGGTCGCCAATATCGACAAGGTCAATGTCATCGAGGCCAAGAACGCGACGGTGACGGTGACCACGTCGACGGTGTGGGGCAACGACTCGCCCAAGACGTCCACGTCCGACTGGTACCTGACCTATGAGCGCGACGCGTGGCGCTACTGCAACCCGGTACTGACCGTCCGCTGATTCAGGCGCCCTTCAGCGACAGCTCGATCCGGGCCGCGCTCGGGGCGCAGTTCCCGGCGCCCGAGCGCAGCGTGGCGAGCGCACCGGCAACATTCGCGCGGCGTAGGGCGATCTCGGGTCCGTGCGGCCACCATGCCGCCAGCACGCCGGCGAATACGTCGCCGGCGCCGGTGGTGTCCAGCGGCCGCACCGGATACGACGGAACCGTGATCTCCCCCTGCGGGCTGCGGTAACGCGCCCCTTCGTCACCCAGCGTGGTCACCAGGTGTCGTGACGGGTACAGCCAGGATCTGGCCTCGGTCTCGTTGACGACGACCACGCTCGCTCGAAAAGCCAGCTCCGCCAGGTCGGGCGAGCGTTCGGGCACCGGGGAAGCGTTGAGCACGAACTGTTTTCCCGCCTCGACGGCCCACCGCGCCGCCATCAGCGCGACGTGAACCGGGATTTCCAACTGGCATAACAGCACATCGTGGGAACAGATGATGTCCTTGTGCACCTTCTCGTCCAAGGCGAAGGTACCGTTGGCGCCCGGTGCCACCACGATGCTGTTCTCGCCGGAGTCCTCGACGGTGATGGCGGCCATTCCACTGGGACCGTCGACTTCGACGAGCCCGTCGACGCCGACATTGTTGTCCTCCAGGTGAGATCGCAGCATCGGTGCCGCGCCGTCGGTGCCCACCGCGCCGATGAACTGCACCGCGGCACCCGCGCGCGCAGCGGCGACCGCTTGGTTGGCGCCCTTGCCTCCCGGGGCAGGGCGAGCCGATGTGGCCAGCACTGTGGCACCAGGGGCGGGCAGCGAGTCCACCCGCAACGTCAGATCCATGTTGACGCTGCCGAGGACACATACCGTGGCTAACTCAGTCACTTGCCCAGGCTAGTACTGGCGAAGCTACATTTCGGGCACCCGGATACCCTGACACGATGAGCGTTTCAACCAACGAGTTGGCCCGCGGATCTGCCCAGCCCGCAGCGGGCGTCTCAGGCGCCCCTCCGGAGCCTGGAGTCGCAGTGTCGGCGACATCCGATCTGCGTGCGGACGTTCATGCTGCAGCCCGTCGAGCACGTGTCGCGGCCCGCGATCTGGCCCGGCTGACTGCCGACACCAAGAACACTGCGCTGCTCGCGGCCGCCGATGCCCTCATCGCCGCCACCGATTCCATCATTGCGGCCAATGCCGATGACCTGCAGCGCGCACGGACTGCCGGTATCGGTGACGCCATGCTCGATCGCCTGGCCCTCGACGCAGGCCGGATTGGCGGTATTGCTGCCGGGTTGCGTCAGGTCGCAGGTCTGCCCGACCCGGTCGGCGAGATACTGCGCGGCTCCACGCGACCCAACGGACTGCGACTACGCCAGATCAGGGTGCCGCTCGGGGTCGTCGGCATGGTGTACGAGGGGCGACCGAACGTCACGGTCGACGCCTTCGGATTGACCCTCAAGTCGGGAAACGCGGTGCTGCTTCGGGGTAGCTCCTCGGCCGCAACCTCCAATACCGAACTCGTCCGGGTGCTGCGTGAATCGCTGGTCGCCGGCGGGCTGCCCGCCGACACCGTCCAGCTGCTGGACAGCCAGGACCGGGCGACCGTAATCCATCTCATCCAGGCGCGCGGTCTGGTGGACGTGGTCATTCCGCGCGGTGGAGCCGGCCTGATCGATGCCGTGGTCCGCGATGCGCAGGTGCCCACCATCGAAACCGGGGTCGGTAACTGCCACGTGTACGTGCATGCCGATGCCGACCTCGATCTGGCCGAGCGGATCCTGTTGAACTCCAAGACCCGTCGGCCCAGTGTGTGCAACGCGGCAGAGACGCTGCTCATAGACCGGGATATCGCGGAGACGGCGGTGCCCAGGCTGATTGGCGCGCTGCAGGCGGCCGGGGTCACCGTGCACGGCGATCTAGCGGTACCGGGCGTCGTTCCGGCGACGGAAGAGGACTTCGGTACCGAATACCTATCGTTGGATATCGCGGCCGCCGTCGTGGACGACCTCGACGCCGCGGTTCGCCACATCGAGCAGTACTCCAGCGGTCACACCGATGCCATCGTCACCGCGAATCTCGGTGCGGCCCAGGAATTCACCGATCGTGTCGACAGCGCAGCCGTGATGGTCAACGCCTCTACGGCGTTCACCGATGGCGAGCAGTTCGGCTTCGGCGCCGAGATCGGCATCTCGACACAGAAGCTGCACGCCCGCGGCCCGATGGGGCTGCCCGAACTGACCACAACCAAGTGGATCGTCTTCGGAGACGGTCAGATCCGTCCCGCCTAACACCTGGAGAACGAGTGGATCGAACCGAGACCGCGCCGATGTTCACGAGCATCGACGACGTCATCGCCCGGCTGGCCGAGACCGGATATCTCGCTGACACCGCCACGGCGACAGCGGTATTCCTTGCCGACCGGCTGGGCAAGCCGCTGCTGGTGGAGGGGCCCGCGGGTGTCGGTAAGACCGAATTGGCCAGGGCGGTAGCGCAAACCACTGGCTCGGGCCTGGTGCGTCTGCAGTGCTACGAGGGCGTCGACGAGGCGCGCGCACTCTACGAGTGGAACCACGCCAAGCAGATCTTGCGTATCCAGGCCGGGTCCGGCGACTGGGACGAAACCAAGACCGACGTCTTCACCGAGGAATTCCTGTTGTCGAGGCCGCTGCTCACCGCGATCCGCCGCGAGGACCCCACGGTTCTGCTCATCGACGAGACCGATAAGGCCGATATTGAGATCGAGGGCTTGCTGCTGGAGGTACTCAGCGATTTCGCGGTCACCGTGCCCGAACTGGGCACCATCCAGGCCAGCCGGAAGCCCTTCGTCCTCTTGACCTCCAACGCCACCCGCGAGCTGTCCGAGGCGCTCAAGCGGCGCTGCTTGTTCTTGCACATCGATTTCCCCGATGCCGAGCTGGAGCGACGCATTCTGCTCAAGCGGGTGCCGGAGCTGCCCGCCGCGCTGGCCGAGGAGCTGGTGCGCATCATCGGCGTACTGCGCAATATGCAGCTCAAGAAGGTCCCGTCGGTGGCCGAGACCATCGACTGGGGGCGCACCATTCTGGCGCTCGGCCTGGACACCCTGGACGACGCGGTGATCGCGTCCACCCTCGGAGTGATTCTCAAACACCACTCCGATCAGCAGCGCGCCGCAGGAGAGTTGAGGCTGAACTAATGCCCGCGCGTAAGCCTCCCAAGGCGGTGCTGCCCCTGGCACCGCACGGGCTGCCTGGTCATCTGGTGGGCTTCGTGGAAGCGCTACGTGAACAAGGGATCTCGGTGGGCCCGTCGGAGACGGTGGACGCGGGCCGGGTGATGATGGTGCTGGGGCTGCAAAGCCGCACCGAGCTGCGCGAAGGCCTGGCCTGTGCGGTGTTGCGCCGCGCCGATCACCGGCCGACATTCGATGTGTTGTTCGACCTGTGGTTCCCGCTCGCGCTGGGCGCGCGGTCCGTGGACGTTTCAGAGGGTGAGCCGCGCGATATTGACGATATCGAGCAAGTGCGTGATCAGCTGGTGGACCTGTTGGCTGCCGACGCGGGGGACGTTCCGCTCAACTCCTTGATTGCCCAGATCGTGGAGGCCTACGGCAAGTACAACTCGACACGGGGCACTTCGTACTCGGCGTACCAGGCCATGAAGTCGCTGTCGCTGGACCAGATCGAGGCCAAGCTGCTGATGGGCCTGCTCGGCAGTGGCGACGATGCGTCACCAACGGACCGGGCGGTCGCGAAAGCTGTTGCCAAACAGCGCATCTCAAAGGTGCGTCAGCTCGTGGAGGCGGAGACCAAGCGCCGCACTGCCGAACAGCTGGGGCGGGAACGGGTCACCGCCTACGGGGTGCCGCAGCTCGCCGAGAACGTGGAGTTTCTCCGCGCCTCGGGGGAGCAACTGCGCAATATGCGCCGGGTGGTGCAGCCGTTGGCGCGGATGCTGGCCAGCCGATTGGCGGCCCGGCGTCGGCGTGCGCATACCGGCCAGATCGATCTGCGTCGCACCCTGCGCAAGTCGATGTCTACCGGTGGCGTGCCGATCGACGTCGTGCAGAAGAAGCCGCGCCCGGCCCGCCCCGAGCTGGTGGTGCTGTGCGATGTGTCGGGATCGGTAGCAGGGTTCTCGCATTTCACCCTGCTGCTGGTGGACGCGCTGCGTCAGCAGTTTTCGAGGGTTCGCGTTTTTGCCTTTATCGACACCACGGACGAGGTGACTCACCTTTTCACGCCAAATACCGATCTGGCTGAGGCCATCGTGCGGATTACCCGGGAGGCGCAGGTGTTCACCGGCGACGGGCACAGCGACTACGGGCACGCCTTCAAGACGTTTGTCCAGAATTTTCCGACGGCACTGTCCCCGCGCAGCTCACTGCTCATCCTTGGCGATGGGCGCACCAACTACCGGAGTCCCGAGCTCGACACCCTGCGATCCATGGTGTCCTCCAGCCGCCACGCACATTGGCTCAATCCCGAGCCGAAGAACCACTGGGGAACGGGTGATTCGGCCGCCACGCGGTACCAGGACGCCATCACCATGCATGAATGCCGATCGGCTAAGCAGCTGGCCGCGGTGATCGACAACCTGCTACCGGTCTAACGCCGACCATCACTCCAGTAAGCTGGCCATTCGTGCCATCCGACCCGTCTCCTCTGCGCGTGAGCGGCTCATCGGCCCGACGACGACTTGGGGTAATGGGCGGAACCTTCGACCCGATCCACAACGGTCACTTGGTCGCCGCCAGTGAGGTCGCCGACCGGTTTGGGCTCGACGAGGTCATCTTCGTGCCGACGGGCCAGCCATGGCAGAAGCAGCGACGCAATGTCAGCGCCGCCGAGCACAGATATCTGATGACCGTCATCGCCACCGCGTCAAATCCGCGGTTCACCGTCAGCCGGGCAGATATCGACCGCGGCGGGGCCACCTACACCGCCGACACCCTCACGGATCTGCGTGATGCGCATCCCGATGCCGACCTGTACTTCATCACCGGTGCGGATGCGCTGGCATCGATCCTGTCGTGGGAGAACTGGGAACAGCTCTTCACCCTGGCCAAGTTCATCGGAGTGAGCCGACCCGGGTACGAACTGAGTTCCGATCACATCGCCCATGCCGAGCTGCCGCCGGACGGGCTCACACTTGTCGAGGTGCCGGCGCTCGCCATCTCGTCGACCGACTGCCGGGTACGGATGGGCCAATCGCGGCCCATCTGGTACCTGGTACCCGACGGGGTGGTGCAGTACGTCGCCAAGCACCAGCTCTACAGCGAAAATCGAGGAGACCCCGCATGACCGCCGCCCCAGACGCCATCGAGCTGGCGTCGCTGGCCGCCCAGGCCGCCGCTTCCAAGCTTGCCACCGATGTCGTCATCATCGACGTCTCCGAGCAGTTGGTCATCACCGACTGCTTCGTCATCGCCTCGGCGGCCAATGAGCGCCAGGTGAACGCGATCGTCGATGAGGTCGAGGAGAAGTTGCGCCGGGCCGGTCACAAGCCGGTACGGCGGGAGGGCGGCCGCGAGGGCCGTTGGACGCTTCTGGATTTCGTGGACGTCGTCGTGCATGTTCAGCACGAAGAAGAGCGTAATTATTACGCGCTGGAGCGTCTTTGGCGTGACTGTCCGACCATCCCGGTTGACCTGGATGCGCTGCCGGTGGACGGCCCGTCCGATGCTGAGGAAGACGCGTGATTCGGCGGTTGGTGCTGCTGCGGCACGGGCAGACGACCTTCAACGCCGATAGCCGGATGCAGGGACAGCTGGATACCGGATTGTCGGATCTGGGCCGGGCGCAGGCCATTGCCGCCGCCGAGGTGTTGGCCAAGCGGCAGCCCCTGACCATCGTGTCCTCGGATCTGCAGCGGGCGTACGACACCGCAACAGCGCTGGAAGAGCGCTGCCATGTCCAGGTGTCCGTCGACGAACGCCTCCGGGAAACACATCTCGGCGATTGGCAGGGCCTGACACATCATGAGGTCGATGCCATCGCTCCCGGTGCCCGGGCCGCGTGGCGCGATGACGCAACGCTGGCGCCACATGGGGGAGAGAGCCGCATAGACGTGGCGAACCGCAGTATGCCCCTCGTCGCGGAACTCGTTGACACGGTGAAGGAATGGGGAACCGATGAGCGCGATCATCCGGTGGTTCTGGTTGCGCACGGAGGTCTGATTGCGGCACTCACCGCGGCACTGCTTCGGTTGGACGTGAGCAATTGGCCGGTGCTCGGCGGGATGGGCAATGCGAGCTGGGTTCAGCTGGGCGGACATTCGGCGCCGGATGCCGGGTTCGAGGACATCCGGTGGCGTCTGGACGTGTGGAACGCCTCAGCGCAGGTAACCAATGACGTCCTCTGATCGGACCGACGGCACCGAACGCAAGACGCTCCTGATATTCGCCGACTCGCTGTCGTACTACGGCCCCACCGGCGGCCTACCTGCCGACGATCCCAGGATATGGCCCAATATCGTCGGTCAGCACCTCGGTTGGGATGTCGAGCTGATCGCGCGAATTGGCTGGACCTGCAGGGACGTCTGGTGGGCGGCCATCCAGGACCCGCGGGCATGGGCGGCGGTACCACGCACAGGGGCGGTCATCTTCGCGACCAGCGGGATGGACTCCCTGCCGTCGCCGCTGCCGACGGCATTGCGGGAGTCGATCAGGCTGATCCGTCCGCCCAGATTGCGGAGCTGGATCCGCGACGGGTACGGCTGGCTGCAGCCCCGGCTTTCCCCCATTGCTCGGGTGGCGCTGCCGCCCAAACTCACCGTGGAATACCTCGAAAAGACTCGTGGTGCACTGGATTTCAACCGTCCAGGGCTTCCCATGATCGCCTCGTTGCCATCGGTTCACATCGCCGAGTCGTACGGTCGCGTGCACTCCGGCAGGGAGGCGACCGCGTCGGCCATCGAGGCATGGGCGTCCGAACACAAGATGCCCGTGGTGGACCTGAAGGAAGCCGTCGGCGAGGAGATCTTCTCGGGCCGGGGAAATCCGGACGGGATCCACTGGAACTTTGTCGCACATGAACGCGTTGCCGAATTGATGATCAACGCACTGCAGACCGTGCTGCCCGAGCTCAAGGTTCGGTGATCCATGCCGGTTGTAGTGGTGACGGATTCAGGGGCGCGACTGCAACCGCAAGACGTCGAGATGCTGGGCATCCGACTGGTGCCATTGCACGTGCTGACCGGCGATCTGGATCTGCGCGATGGCGTGGATCCCATTCCTGCTTCGGTGTATGAGAAGGGTCGCGCCACCACCGCAGGCGCGTCGCCTGCCGAGCTGGCCGAGGCTTACCAACGGGCCCTCATCGACAGCTGCGGCGACGGTGTGGTCGCGGTGCATCTGTCGGGACGGTTGTCGAGCACATTCGAGGCCGCCGAGCAGGCGGCCCGCGAATGCGGTGAGCAGATACGAGTGATTGATTCGCGGTCGGCGGCGATGGGCAGTGGTTTCGTCGCGCTGGCCGCGGCACGGGCCGCGGCCGCCGGCGCCGATCTGGGTGCGGCGTACCAGGCCGCACGGGATGCGGTGGGGCGCAGTCGATGTGTCATGGTGGTACACAAGCTGGACCATCTGCGGCGCAGCGGACGAATCAGTGCAACCTCGTCCTGGCTCGGTACCGCATTGGCCCTCAAGCCAGTGCTACAGATCGACGATGATGGCAAACTTGTTCTCGCGCAGCGTGTTCGTACCGCCACCAAGGCAATCGGGGCGATGGTCGACAACATTGTTGAATTCGTGGGTGAGCGTCGTGTCTCGGTGACCATCCATCACGTCGATAACGCCGAAACTGCCGAGAAGGTGAACGAGCTTGTGTGTTCCCGGTTGATCACCGCTCATGATCCGGTGATCTCGGAGATGGGTCCGGTGCTGGCGGTGCATGTGGGTCCCGGTGCCGTCGGGGTATGTGCCGAGCCCGTGGACTGACGTACGGCGTCCGCGGTTCTCCACAGATCAGAATTGATCCACAGTTTCCGTTCGTCCGCTGGTGGGACGGTCCGATGCTTTCTAGCGTCGAGACATGGAATCCGAGCTGCTGCACCGACGCCTGGCTCCGGCCGGTCGCGAGCTTGATGACGATGATGATGATGACGTCGTGGGGACGACGGCTGGGTTGGAGTCGGAATCAGCGTTGCGCTGGCTCCCGGATTCACTGACGACGGGCGGTGCGCGCGGCTGGCTGGAGTCCATCCGCACCGATCCTGGTCGTGCCGGCATAGTCGCGCTGGGCGCGGTCGGTGTGTTGGCGGTACTGGTCACTGTCTTCACGGTGATGCGTCAGCCGCCGCCTCCGGTGAGTGCGAACCTCCCTCCGGTGCAACCTGCTTCGTCGAGCTCGGTATCCGCGCCAAGTTCACTGGTCATCAGTGTGGTCGGACTGGTCAAGCGGCCCGGGCTGGTCACATTGTCCGGTGGCGCCCGCGTCGCCGACGCGGTGACCGCGGCCGGGGGAGCCGCGGACGGCGCCGATGTGGTCACGCTGAACATGGCTCGACCGGTGGTCGATGGCGATCAGATAGTGGTCGGTCTGGCTCCGGCGCCGGGACAGCCGGTCGGGATGGCGAGCTCGATTATCGCTGCCGGGCTGGCGTCGACCGGTAGTCCCGCCCCCAAGGAGACGGTTCAGTCGGGTCGGGTAAACCTCAACACCGCAATAGAATCCGAGCTCGATGCGCTACCCGGTGTGGGGCCGGTTATGGCGGCGTCAATAGTGCGGTGGCGATCCGAACATGGGAAGTTCACCAGCATCGACCAGCTGTCGGAGGTGGACGGAATCGGTCCCGCGCGGCTGGATAAGCTGCGAGCTTTTGTCGTGCTGTGACGCGTGCCCGCTCCGTGCATTCGGCCGGCGCCGACGAGCCTCTCCTGGATCTGCGACTAGTGCCGCCCGCGCTCGCCGCCTGGGCGGCGACCGCCGCGGGAATCCTGTGGCCGGTCGGCTATGTCACCGCAACAGTGCTAGGGATCGGAGCACTTGCGGTGCAGCTGCTTCGCGGGCGGCTGGCCAAGGGCGTGGTCACCATGGCGCTAGCGGTCCTCATTGCCGGTATTGGATTCTCGGTGGCAGCGGCGATGAGATACCACGGGGTGCGCAATCACCCATTGGGATCTCTTGTTGGAAAAGTCGTTACGGTGCATCTACGGGTGACCGACGACCCGCGGACCATCACCGGTGGCCGCGCGATGGTGCGCGCAGATCTCGTCTCGATGGGCGAGCCGGCGCAGCCGAGCGCCGGCCCGGTGGTGGTCTTCGGGTCATCGTCGTTACTCAGCGCGGTCGCCGTCGGTGACACGTTTCAGTTGCGCGCGGCGGTCACGCGCTCCCGACGGCATGATCTGACTGTCGCCACACTAGCGGCGACCGGAGACCCCCGGGTGATCGGTGGCTCGCCAATTCATGGCACGGCCAACAGCATTCGGAATCGATTTGTCGATATTGCGCGAAGTGTGCTGCCCGCTGATCAGGCCGCGCTGTTGCCGGCGCTGGTCCTCGGCGACACCAGTGCGCTCGATGCGGGCACCATCGGGATGTTTCGGACATCGGGGCTCGCTCACCTGATGGCGGTTTCGGGAGCCAACGTGTCGATCGTGTGTGGTGCGATACTGCTGCTGGGGCGGCTGATCGGACCGCGGGCCGCGGTGGTGTTGGCGGCGCTGGTCCTCGTCGGCTTCGTCATCCTCGTCAGACCTTCCCCGAGCGTGCTGAGAGCTGCGGTGATGGGTGCGATCGGCCTGCTTGGCGTGCTGACCGCGCGTCGCCGGCAAGCCGTACCTGCCTTGGCGGCAACGATTTTGGTGCTGCTGGCAGTGTCACCAGGTCTTGCCGTTGATATCGGTTTTACGCTGTCCGTGGTTGCCACCGCCGCGCTGGTGGTGTTGGCGCCGCGGTGGTCGGCGCACCTGACCTCGCGGGGCTGGCCCAAGCCGGTCGCTGACGCGTTATGCATTGCCGTGGCAGCCCAGTTGGTGACCGCGCCGCTGATCGCCGCGATCTCAGGGAGCGTCAGTGTGGCGTCCGTTGCCGCCAATTTGGTTGCGGGCCTGGTCATCGCGCCGATTACCATCCTGGGCACCGCGGCAGCGGGGCTTGCCGTCATCTCCCCGGTGGCCGCGGGTCTCCTCGTGAGGTTCTGCGGCCCGGAACTATGGTGGCTGCTGCGAGCCGCGGACTACTCGTCTGCGGGCGGATCGACCGCAATCCCGGTGCCATCGGGCGCGATCGGTTTCGTCGTTATCGCTGTCACGGTTGGAATTTCGGTGTGGCTATGGCGTCGACGGTGGTTCCGCTGGGTGGGGTGGTGCGGCGCGCTGTGCGTACTCGCGTTGATAGTGTCGGCAAGACTGGTGAGCTAGACGGCGACGCTTCCACTTGCCAATGTTGGGTCCGTTCCGGTCATTCGATGAGGTCGTCCAGGTTCGTGTCGCTCGTAGTCGGGCACCGCGGACTATGCCGCGGAAACGGCGAGTTCGAGGCGAGGTGCCTCCGCCGCTACCTTGTGTCGTCGCCAACTATGAGCGGCAACCCGGAGCAGGAATGCGGGTCGTCGCATCAGCGATGGTGAGTCGTGCAGGTGGTTGACGCGGAGGATCGTTTCGGTGATTCGAATGTCGTTCTGCGCCGCGGCCATCATCTTGCCCGCCCACCACGTCGTCAGTCTCCAGGAGACCCGTTGTCCGAGGCGGGCGTTCGCGGGCGGTGCGGTGAACAGGGGAGCTGCCATCTTGTTCTGCTGCCACACCACGTTGATGCGTTTGGCGACGGCGCCGAAGTACCGGTGGGCGAGCCCGGCATCACCTTCGTCGAGGCAGTCCCGCAACACAACCGCCTCGACGATGGCCATCGTCATCCCCTGGCCCTTGATGGGGTCCAGACTGCAGATCGCGTCGCCGATCACCAGCAGACCCTCCGGGAATTCCTGCATCTGGTCGTAGCGCCGCCATACAGCGTCGCGATGCCGAAAGGTGTGCACGTCGCCTATCGGTACCGCGGACCGGATGGTGTCCAATAGTGTTTGGGGAACGAATTGTTCTGCGAATGACGTCATTTCGTGGAAGGTGGTGGGCGGTTCCTCCATATTGAACTTGCCAAGGGTCATCATCACGGTGCCGTTCTCGCAACGGGCGATGGCTCCGCCATGCGGGTGTTCTGGTGCCGGGTTGAAGAAGGTCAGCTTGTCCAGGGCGATGTCATCGGAAACGTGCAAGAGCTGACTGGCGTACGTTACGGGCGATGCCATGCGGACCTCGGCAGGCCTTTCGCACCCGAGCCGATCCAAGAAGGTTTGAGTCCGTGGAGTCCGTCCGGTGGCGTCGACTACCAGGTCCGCGATGAGGGTTGTGACCAGATTCGTGGATCGCCGCGCTACGCGAACGCCGGTGACGCGGTGCTCCTCGGTCATCGGCTCGATGACATCGTGTCCGTCGAGGAACCTGACATTGTCGATCAGTCGAACATGTTGTCGAACATGAGATTCCAGAAAGGGGCGGGTCGTGAGATAGAGCTTGAAAGTCTCTGGGTCACGGAACTTGTCTGATCGGTTGAACATCTCATGTGGCCCGATCAGAATCCTGACGCGCGAGAGGTCGCCCTCATCGCAGACAGTGGCTCCGTCCGCCCGGAGCTCTCCGAGAATTCCGGGGAACAGTTGTTCCAGCGCCTCGGTGCCTGAACTCATGAACATGTGGATGTGCTGACCCTGTCGCACGCCGTTGCGTGGGGTGGCACCCGCGCCCAATTCGTCGCGCTCGACCACAGTCACCGATTCGTAAGACTCCGACAGCACCCTGGCTGCCAGTAGTCCGGCCATCCCAGCCCCGAGGACTACCGCGTGATCTCTGTGTTCCCGCTTTTCAGGTGTCATCGCTGATCCTTTCGTCTCGATGCACCCTACTCTTACTACTCTCTTAATTTCTTAGAAAAACCTTAGATTTGCATCTCTGAGACCTGTGCGGCTGGGCGCGCCAAGCTGTCTTCACCACGTGGGACGATCGTCGGGTGACCGAAGCGCTGCACCTGATCCTGGGAGACGAAGAACTACTGGTCGAGCGTGCGGTGACCTCGGTGCTCCATGCGGTCCGCGGCAAGGCGGGTGCTGATATCCCCGTCAACCGGCTGCGTGCGGGCCTGATCGACGTGGCGGAACTGGCCGAACTGCTGAGCCCCTCGCTGTTCTCCGACGAAAGGGTCATCGTCGTCGACGCCGCGGCCGAGGCGGGTAAGGACGCGGTGGTGCTCATCGAGCAGGCTGCCTCGGATCTGCCGCCGGGGACCTTTCTGCTCGTGCAGCATTCGGGTGGTGGCCGCGCGAAGGCATTGGCGACCACGCTGCAGAACCTCGGTGCCCGGGTGCACAACTGTGCGCGTATCGCTAAGGCCGCCGAACGGGCCGATTTCGTCCACAAGGAATTTCGTCGTCTCGGGCAGAAGGTCGATGCCGATGTGGTCGCCATCGTGATCGATGCCGTCGGCTCCGATATCCGCGAATTGGCGGCCGCGTGTTCGCAATTGGTATCCGATACCGACGGCAATGTCGACGAGGCCGCGGTGCGCCGCTACCACTCCGGACGTGCGGAGGTATCCGGATTCGATATCGCCGACAAGGCGGTGGTGGGGGATGTCGCCGGCTCGACGGAGGCGCTGCGCTGGGCGATGCAGCGGGGCGTTCCACATGTGTTGTTGGCCGATGCGCTCGCCGAGGCGGTACACACCATCGCGCGGGTGGGACCTATCAAACAGAACGCCTACGCGGCCGCATCCGAGCTGGGGATGCCACCCTGGCGTATCGAGAAGGCACAGAAACAGGCACGCCGGTGGTCGCGTGATGCGGTGGCCGAGGCGATGCGAGTGGTGGCCGCGCTCAACGCCGATGTGAAGGGTGCGGCAGCCGATGCCGACTACGCCCTGGAATCTGCGGTGCGGCGGGTGGCCGAATTGGTGAACACGTGATGCGCCGGGGATGAGCCTTAGGGCACGAAAAAACGCCGAGTGTGCGCGTTAGCGCTCACTCGGCGTTGATCGGAAAGAAAAGAATCAGAGCTTGTTCAGGGCCAGGGCCAGCGCCGACTTCTTGTTGGCGGCCTGGTTCTTGTGGATGACGCCCTTGGTGACGGCCTTGTCCAGCTTGCGGCTGGTCGCCACGAGCAGTTCGCCCGCCTTGTCCTTGTCACCCTCGGCGACAGCCGCGCGGAAACCGCGGACGGCCGTGCGTAGGGACGACTTGGTCGCCTGGTTGCGCAACCGAGCACGCTCGTTGGTGAGGATGCGCTTTTCCTGCGACTTGATATTGGCCACGCGTCAGTTCCTTCGTCAATCGTCTAGTTGGGCGGCGGGCCTCCAGATCGTTGGATCCAGGGCAGCTGATCAGCGCCGCAAGGGAAGAGACTACCAGGCCACCGGCGGAACCTGAAACCGCAGGGATGCCGCCAACGGTCTGATGACCACCAGGTTGCCAGCAAGTATCGCCGATACGCGCGCTCGCCCTGCCGAATGCGCCGAATTGGTGCAGCATGTTCGTGGTGAGCCCGCGAACAGTGATGCCGAACTCGGGGCGGCCGACACGTACGGCGTCATCTCCCCGGCTAACCCGGCGCGATGACCAGATCTTCGGCGGATACCGCGCACTGGTGTCGGAGAAGGGCGCCTACTCCAAGGCCTTCGACGAAATGTTCGACGCGGAGGGCAACGTGCGAGGTCCCTACAAGGGGATCTACGCCGAGCTTGCGCCCACCGACGCCGCCGACCTGGCCGCGCGTGCCGACGCGCTGGGCAGGGCATTCGTCGATCAGGGCATCACCTTCTCGTTGTCCGGTCAGGAACGTCCGTTTCCGTTGGATCTGGTGCCGCGAGTCATCGCCGCCGCCGAGTGGTCGCGACTGGAGCGGGGTATCGCCCAGCGGGTCAAGGCGCTCGAGATGTACCTCGCCGATATCTACGGCGACCAGGAGATCCTGCGTGACGGGGTAATCCCACGTGCCTTGATCACCTCCTGTGAGCACTTCCACCGGGAGGCCGTCGGGATCAACCCGCCCAACGGGGTACGCATCCATGTCGCGGGTATCGACCTGGTGCGCGATGCGCAGGGCACCTTCCGGGTGCTCGAGGACAATCTGCGGTCCCCGTCCGGGGTGTCGTACGTGATGGAGAACCGCCGCACCATGGCGCGCGTGTTCCCCGACCTGTTCACCTCGCACCGAGTGCGCGCGGTGGACGACTACGCCTCGCATCTGCTGCGGGCCCTGCGCAAATCGGCGGCCACCAACGAGGCCGATCCGACGGTTGTTGTCCTCACACCGGGTGTGGCCAACTCCGCGTACTTCGAACACTCGCTGCTGGCACGCCAAATGGGTGTCGAGCTCGTCGAAGGCCGAGACCTGTTCTGCCGCGACAACCAGGTCTACATGCGCACCACCGAAGGCGAGCTGCAGGTGGATGTCATCTACCGCCGCATCGACGACACCTACCTGGACCCCATGCAATTCCGGCCCGATTCGGTGCTGGGCGTCGCGGGGCTGCTCAACGCCGCGCGTGCCGGGAACGTCGTCATTTCGAGCGCCGTCGGCAATGGGGTAGGGGACGACAAACTCGTTTACACCTATGTGCCGACGATCATCGAGTACTACCTCGGAGAGAAACCCATTGTGGCGAACGTGGATACCTACCGATGTTGGCTTGATGAGGAGCGCGAGGAAGTGCTTGATCGCATCGACGCGCTCGTCATTAAGCCCGTGGAGGGATCCGGCGGGTACGGCATCGTGTTCGGGCCGGATTCATCCGAGAAGGAACGCGCCGCGATAGCCAAGAAGATCAGGGCCGATCCGCGCGGGTGGGTCGCACAGCCGGTGGTCCAGCTGTCCACGGTGCCCACGAAGATCGGCGATCAACTGGTACCCCGGCACGTGGACCTGCGCCCGTTCGCGGTCAACGACGGTGATGACGTGTGGGTGCTGCCTGGAGGCCTCACCCGGGTGGCGCTGCCGGAGGGGTCGCTGGTGGTCAACTCCAGCCAGGGTGGCGGCTCCAAGGACACCTGGGTGCTGGCCTCGCGGGCATCCGTCGCCGACCGTGAGCTTTCGGGGGCTGAAGTGGTTCCCGAACTGCCGCAGGCGACGGAGGTTGAACAGGGCCCCGAGGCGGGTACCACGGGGCTGCAGGTGCAACAGCAACAACAACAGCAGCAGGTGATGTCCTAATGCTGGCGCGAAACGCGGAGTCGCTCTATTGGATCGGCCGGTACGTCGAGCGTGCCGATGACACCGCGCGCATCCTCGATATCACGGTGCATCAGCTGCTCGAGGACGCCAGCGTGGATCCCGACCACGCCTCCCGGGTGCTGCTGCGGGTGCTGGGCATCGATGCGCCGGACATCGAGCTCGATGTGTGGTCACTCACCGAGCTTGTTGCGTTCAGCCGGGGAGTGCAGGGCGGGTCGATCGTCGACTCCATCTCTGAAGCCCGCGAGAATGCCCGCGGCGCACGCGAAGTGACTTCTACCGAGATGTGGGAGTGTCTCAACACCACCTACAACGCGCTGGCGGATCGTGAGCGGGCGGCCCGCAGGCTCGGCCCGCACGAGTTCTTCACCTATGTGGAGGGGCGTGCCGCCCAGTTCGCGGGGTTGGCCGACTCCACCTTGAGCCGTGATGACGGTTACCGATTCCTGGTGCTCGGTAGGTCCATTGAGCGCGTGGATATGACTGTGCGGCTGCTGCTTTCGCGTGTCGGCGACCGGGCCTCCTCGCCGGCCTGGGTGACGCTGCTGCGCAGCGCGGGCGCACACGACACCTACCTGCGCACCTACCGCGGGGTGCTGGATGCCAATCGGGTTGTCGAGTTCATGCTGCTGGATCGGTTGTTCCCCCGATCGGTGTTCCATTCGTTGCGGCAGGCCGAGCTGAGCCTGGACGAGCTGGATCACCGACCGCACAGCCGAGTCGGTGCGCGTGCCGAGGCGCAACGGTTACTGGGCCGCGCCCGCAGCGAGCTGGAGTTCATGCGTCCCGGTGTGCTGCTGGAGGATCTGCCGACGCGGCTGGCCGGATTGCAACAAACCTGCCGAGATCTCGGTGAGGCGGTAGCGCTGCAGTACTTCCACGCCGCGCCATGGGTGGCGTGGAGCGATGCCGGTAACGATCAAGATCTGGAACCCATCGAGGAGGGGGAGCTCTGATGTGGCGCGTGCGCATCGTCCACGCCACCGGTTATGCCTACAAGACGCCGGTGACCGCCTCCTACAACGAGGCACGGTTGACGCCGCGTAGCGACGGTCGGCAGAACGTCATCCTCAACCGCGTGGAGACAGTCCCGCCCACGCGCTCGTATCGGTATGTCGACTACTGGGGTACTGCAGTCACGACATTCGACCTGCATGCGCCGCATACCGAGCTGGAGGTGACGGGTCTGTCGGTGGTGGAGACCGATCTCGTCGAAAAGCTCGAGGAGTCTGTGGACTGGGATGAGGTGCACACCACGGCGGTGATCGACCGATTTAACGAATACTTGTCGCCCAGCGCATATGTCCCGCACAGCAAGAGAGTTCAGGCGGTGGGGAAGAAGATCTCGAAGGACGTCACTCCCGCCGAGGCCATTGTCGCGGCGTCGAAATGGGTGCACTCGGAGCTCGACTACGTACCGGGGACCACCGGTGTGCACTCGTCGGCGCTGGATGCGCTCCGCGAACGCAAGGGCGTCTGCCAGGACTACGCACACCTAACACTGGTGCTGCTGCGCAGCATGGGCATCCCCGCACGCTATGTGTCGGGTTATCTGCACCCCAAGCGCGACGCGGTGGTGGGCGAGACGGTCGATGGACAAAGCCATGCCTGGATCCAGGGATGGGCGGGCGGTTGGTGGGACTACGACCCCACCAACGACAGCGAGATCAACGAGCAGTACGTCACCATAGGCATCGGTCGAGACTATTCCGACGTGAGTCCACTCAAAGGCATCTATTCGGGGGGCGGCTCGACGGATTTGGATGTCGTGGTCGAAATCACACGACTCGCCTAACGCGCTGGAATTTGCGGGTTATTGCACAGGTGTCTGGCAAGAAGAGTAATAATGCGTAGACCATGGTGACCAAACAAGCTACCGGGCTATACGGCGGACGAACGGCAGACGAGCGCCGCGCGGAGCGGAGGCGACGCCTCCTTGAGGCGGGGCTCGAGGTTATGGCCAGCTCAGGCTGGGCAGCGACAACGGTTCGGGAGATTTGCAAGACAGCCGGACTGAACACCCGTTACTTCTACGAGTGCTTCGACGGCCTCGACGAGCTGCTCGTCGCCGTCTTCGACTGGATCATCGAGGACAGCATCGCCACGGCAGGTTCGGCGATGGCCACGGCCGAGAAGGACTCACGCTCACAGGTGCACGCCGGCGTTGTGGGTGCGGTGACGGCCTTGACCGCCGACCCGCGGCGCGCTCGGGTGATCGCCACCGAGGCGATGGGTAGTCAGCGGCTCACTCGTCGTCGCATGCGGTTGACGCACTACATGGCGTTGATGCTCGGTGCCGCCCGTGCCGAGTTCGACCCGGATGCCGATCCGAACTACACCGCGGTTCAGGCCGAAGCCCTGGCTGCGGGAGTCGCAGGCACCGTACTTGCCTGGCTCGACGGACGGCTGCGTCTGGAGCGGGAGGAACTGGCCGAGTACACCGCCCAGTTCGTCGATCAGGCCATGTTCACGCCGTCGCCGGTGCACAACTCTGTAGAACACTGAGGCGCACTGATCCGTTGAGCGTTCAGCTCCAGGAGAAGTGTGTGCGCAGACGTGCCGCGACGATGTTGAATCGCTGCACGTCCAGAATCGCGCCCTCGCGCCGGATTCCCTCTTCGGGGACGTCCAGCACTCGGTCGAGTCGTACCCAGCTGGGTCGGCCGTCGTAGTCCCAGCTTCCGCTGCCGAGCGCCACCCAATCCGGGTCGGCCTCATGACGGTCCTGGCTCGACAGCATCAAGCCGAGGAGTATCGCGCCGTCTCGTCCCACCACGAGCACGGGACGGTCCTTCCCCTGGCTGGGGTCGTCCTCGTAGACCACCCATGTCCACACGATCTCCCCGGGATCGGCGCGGCCATCCAGGTCGGGCATGTATTCGATCCGACGGGCCCGGTGGGCCGTGGGCACACTGCGGTTGGTTACCGGCCGGCCGGGAATTGCGGTCTGCTGTTCGGTCTCTACGACACCGATCGCCTCTAGGCCGCGTTGGAGTCCGCGCTGGACGAATTCCGACCCCTGTAGTTGCCGTAGCACCTTCGGGCCTTCGCGGAACACGATTGTTTCCGCGATCTTCCCGAGCCTCCGCCCGAGCGTCTGCCACTGTGACGCCATGGTGCGAGCATACTGACCGGTAGCGGGATGGGGCTCTCACAAGTGGGAGGTGCCCCCCGCGTGTGTAAGAAGCAGGTCTCTTGGCATGGGAGCATGGTGCGGTGCCAAGTTTTGCCGACACGACGTTCACGGACCCGGCGCGCATCCGTAACTTCTGCATCATCGCCCATATCGACCACGGGAAGTCGACGCTGGCTGACCGGATGCTGCAGCTGACCGGTGTGGTCGATGCGCGGTCCATGCGCGCCCAGTACCTGGATCGCATGGACATCGAGCGTGAGCGTGGCATCACGATCAAGGCGCAGAACGTTCGGCTGCCCTGGAAAATCAGCACGGCAGCGGATTCCGCCGAGTATGTCCTGCATCTCATCGATACACCCGGGCACGTCGACTTCACCTATGAGGTGTCCCGCGCACTGGAGGCGTGTGAGGGCGCGGTGCTGTTGGTCGATGCCGCGCAGGGTATCGAGGCGCAGACGCTGGCCAACCTGTACTTGGCGCTGGACAAGAATCTGACGATCATCCCGGTCCTCAACAAGATCGATTTACCCGCCGCCGACCCCGACCGATACGCGCAAGAGATCGCGCACATCATCGGCTGCGAGCCCTCCGATGTGCTGCGGGTCTCCGGCAAGACCGGCGAGGGAGTCGAGGCGCTGCTCGACGAGGTGGTGCGGTTGATCCCAGCGCCGCAAGGCAATTCGGATGGCCCGGCGCGTGCGATGATCTTCGACTCGGTGTACGACATCTACCGCGGCGTCGTCACCTACGTCCGTGTGGTCGACGGCAAGATCACCCCTCGCGAGAAGATCGCGATGATGTCGACGGGCGCCACCCATGAGCTGCTGGAGGTGGGCATCGTCTCGCCGGATCCGAAACCCTCTGTGGGCCTAGGAGTCGGTGAGGTGGGGTACCTGATCACCGGGGTGAAGGATGTGCGTCAATCCAAGGTTGGTGACACCGTCACCTCAGCGCGCAAGGGCGCGACCGAGCCGCTCACCGGCTATCGCGAACCCAAGCCGATGGTGTACTCCGGGCTGTACCCGATGGACGGGTCCGACTACCCGAACCTGCGCGAGGCACTGGACAAGCTGCAGCTCAATGACGCCGCGCTGACCTACGAGCCCGAGACCTCGGTGGCGTTGGGCTTCGGATTCCGTTGCGGCTTCCTGGGATTGCTGCACATGGAGATCACCCGCGAGCGGCTGGAGCGTGAATTCGACCTCGAGCTGATCTCGACCGCACCGAACGTGGTGTACCGGTTGGTTACCGAGGACGGGACCGATACGCAGGTGACCAACCCGTCCATCTGGCCCGAAGGCAAGATCCGCTCGGTGTACGAGCCGGTGGTCAAGACCACCATCATCTCGCCGAGCGAGTTCATCGGGTCGATCATGGAGCTGTGCCAGGCGCGGCGCGGCGAGCTCGGCGGCATGGACTACCTGTCCCCGGAGCGGGTCGAGCTGCGTTACACCATGCCGATGGGCGAGATCATCTTCGACTTCTTCGACTTGTTGAAGTCGCGCACCCGCGGCTACGCCAGCCTCGACTATGAGGAGGCCGGCGAGCAGGAGGCCGATCTGGTCAAGGTCGACATCCTGTTGCAGGGAGAGGCTGTCGATGCCTTCAGTGCCATCGTGCATAAGGACAGCGCCGCGGCCTACGGCAACAAGATGACCGGCAAGCTCAAGGAGCTCATCCCGCGCCAGCAGTTCGAGGTGCCGATACAGGCCGCCATTGGGGCGAGAATTATTGCCCGCGAGAATATTCGGGCCATCCGCAAGGATGTGCTCTCCAAGTGCTACGGCGGTGACATCACCCGTAAGCGCAAGCTGCTGGAGAAGCAGAAGGAGGGCAAGAAGCGCATGAAGACCATCGGGCGGGTCGAGGTTCCGCAGGAGGCCTTCGTGGCGGCGCTTTCCACCGAGTCGGCCGCGGACAAGCCGAAGAAGTAGCCGTCGGCTGTTCGCCGGTCGGTAGTTCCGTCGAGCGTGCGGATGGTGTCGAGATCTCGCTGAATTCCGACCGAATCCGCACGCTCGGGCTCAGTGCTCGCACTCCTGACTAGGCATACCGACGATGGCCCCGCCCTGCGGCCAGCCGGCGGGCGAGTCCTCCCACGGCTCCTGGCGTCCATACGGCGTCAGATCCAGGAATGGATACCCGACCGCGGAATGGTCCAGCCCGCGCGCGAAGGCCGAGTAGGTATGAAACACCTCATCACCGCGCCGCACGAAGATGCTGGCGCCCGGCCAATCACCGTGTAGGTCCTCGTCGCTGAAACCGTCGGCGTGCAGCTCGTCGAGCGACTTGTAGTTGTACTGGATCGGAGCACGTGTCGGGTCGAGCGTGACGTGAAAGTCGTAACTGAAATCGCCGTCGTTGGTCGAGTACCACGGGAACGTCCACCCGTGCTCGTCCCGGTAGCGCGTGATGCTCGCATACGGTGCGCGGGACACGCAGGCGAAGGTGACGCCCTTGTCGGTCAACAGCTTGCGGTCCTTTTCGGTGAAGGTCATTTCGGCGGCCCCGGTGCAGCTGGGACACCCGCGGTCGATCTCGTCGATCCACATGAAGTGATGGATGTACAGGGTGTGTCGTCCCTCGAACATGTCGAGGAGCCGCACCGGCCCGTCGGGACCCTCGAAGAGATAGTCGTTCTCGACCTTGACCATGGGGAGTCGTCGGCGTTCGGCGTTCACGGCATCGCGCAGATGCGTGGCCTCCCGTTCGCGGGTAAGCAGCTTCTTCCGGGCCGCCAGCCAGTCCTCGCGGCTCGCGACGCTGGGGTGGGCAGTTGGAGTTGTCATACACATACCGACCCACTGTGGTTCGAAAACTCATCGCGTCGATACGCTGAGGTCTATGAGTACCGTGCTTGCCGGGCTTCGTCTTCCAGTGGTCGGTGCCCCGATGGCAGGGGGAATCACCACCGCCGCGCTGGCGCGAGGTGTAAGTGCGGCAGGCGGCTTCGGCCTGATGCCCGCCGGGTATCGGACCGTTGCGCAGCTGGAGCAAGACCGCGAGGCGTTGGGTGAGCTTCCCTTCGGTTTCAACGTGTTCGTGCCCACCCCGGATCTGGGTGCGGACCTCGGCGAGTATCTGGACAAGCTGAAGATCTGGGCCGACAAACTTGAGGTCGCACCGGGTGACCCGGTGTGGCATGACGATGCCTATGCCGACAAGATCGAATATCTGATCGCCAATCCGGTGCCCGTGGTGTCGTTCACCTTTGGGGTGCCTTCGGCCGCGGATGCGCACAGGCTGCGCGATGCCGGATCCGAGGTGTGGATCACCGTGACCAGTGCCGTCGAGGCCACGATCGCCGAGGGTATCGGCGCGGATGCGCTGATTGTGCAGGGTCCGGAGGCCGGTGGGCACCGCAGCAGTTTCGATGCCAGCGCCCCCGAGGAACCGCTGGCGGACCTTATTGCGAGCGTGCGGGGGGTGACCGTACTACCGCTGGTTGCCGCCGGCGGAATCATGGACGGCGCCGATATCGCGCGGGTGCTTGCCGCGGGGGCTGCGGCCGCCCAGCTGGGTACCGCACTGGTGGTAACTGAGGAGTCGGGGGCCAAACAGATTTACAAAGACGCGCTGCTGCAACCCGCCGAAACCGTGGTGACACGGGTGTTCTCCGGTCGGCCGGCGCGCAGCATTTCCAATGCATTCCAGCGGGATATGGAATCGGTTGCCCCGGTGAGCTTCCCGGCGCTGAACTCGGCGACCAAGGAGCTACGGGCAAGCGGCGACCCGGATGTGATGTCGCTGTGGGCCGGGACCCAACATCACCGTGCCCGCGCATTGCCGGTGGCGGAACTGATGGTCACCCTGGCCGCCGAGCTGAATACGGCTCGGGGGTAGGCGCCGATATGAAACCGGTCACTCTGATCTGGGTCGTTGTCATCGCCGCATCCGTACTGATCGGCCTCGACCTGCTGATCTACTCGGCGGGGCCGCGTAGTGGAAGTTCGACGGGTGCCCTGGTGGGGCTCTTGGTCTTCAATCTGATTCTGTTCGCCGGACTCGGCATCTACCTTCGTCGCCGACGCTAAATAAACCGGGGTGTGCCCGGCGGCGCACATACGATGGTCCGATGGTGTCGTCCCTTGATCCCGAGCTGTCGTTAGAAGGACTGATTTCCAGTCAGTCTCCCACTCAGCGTCGCGGCCCCTTCCCGCCGATTGCCGACTACGCATTCCTCTCGGACTGGGAGAACACCTGTCTGATTGCCTCCAACGGGTCGGTGGAATGGATGTGCGTGCCACGGCCGGACTCGCCGAGTATCTTCGGGGCCATCCTCGACCGCAGTGCAGGCCATTTCCGGATCGGCCCGTACGGACACAGCGTCCCGGCCTCGCGGCGATATCTGCCGGGCAGCCTGATGGTGGAAACCACCTGGCAGACCAAGACCGGATGGCTCACCGTCCGCGATGCGTTGGTGCTGGGGCCCTGGCACGACGTCGATTCGCGGTCGAAAACACACCGGCGGACCCCGACGGACTGGGATGCCGAGCACATCCTGCTGCGTACTGTGCGCTGTGTCAGCGGGACCGTCGAGGTGCTGATGAACTGCGAGCCCGCCTTCGACTACCACCGTGACGGGGCCACCTGGGAGTACTCCGGCGATGGATACGGTGAGGCGATAGCCCGGGCAGACAAGAATCCCGAGGCCAATCCGACACTCAAGCTCACCACGAATCTTCGGCTTGGACTAGAGGGGCGGGAAGCGCGGGCACGTACTCGGCTCACCGAGGGCGACAGCGCCTTCGTCGCGCTCAGCTGGTCGAAACACCCTGTCCCGCAGACATATGCGGAGGCCTCCGACAAGATGTGGAAGACCGCCGAAGCCTGGCGGCAGTGGATCAACATCGGCGAATTTCCCGACCATCCCTGGCGCTCGTACCTACAGAGCAGCGCGTTGGTTCTCAAGGGGCTGGCGTACTCGCCGACCGGCGCGCTACTGGCGGCGTCCACCACCTCGCTTCCGGAAACGCCTGGGGGAATGCGTAACTGGGACTATCGGTATTCCTGGGTACGGGACTCGACGTTCGCACTGTGGGGTCTGTACACGCTGGGACTGGACCGCGAGGCTGACGACTTCTTCTCATTCATCGCCGACGCATCGGGTGCGAACAACGGGGAGAGACACCCGTTGCAGGTGATGTACGGAGTCGGTGGCGAACGCACATTGACCGAAGGGGAGCTGCCGCATCTGTCCGGGTACGACGGTGCGCGGCCGGTGCGGATCGGTAACGGCGCCTTCGATCAGATCCAGCATGACATCTGGGGAACCATGCTCGATTCGGTGTACGTGCATGCCAAGTCGAGGGAACAGATTCCGGCGACGTTGTGGCCGATCCTGAAGAATCAGGCCGAAGAGGCTGCGCGGCATTGGCGCGAGCCCGACCGCGGCATCTGGGAGGTGCGGGGAGAGCCACAGCACTTCACCTCGTCGAAGATCATGTGCTGGGTGGCGATGGACCGCGGCGCCAAACTCGCCGAGATGCACGGCGAAAAGAGCTATGCCCAGCAGTGGCGCGGTGTGGCCGACGAGATCAAGGACGACATCCTCGAACACGGCGTGGACAGCCGCGGGGTGCTGGTGCAGCGTTACGGTTCAACGGCTTTGGATGCGTCGCTGCTGCTCGCGGTGCTCAACCGTTTCCTGCCGCCCGACGATCCGCGGATTCGCGCCACCGTGCTGGCCATCGCCGATGAGCTGACCCATGACGGTCTGGTGCTGCGCTATCGGGTGGAGGAGACCGATGACGGATTGAGTGGCGAGGAAGGCACCTTCACCATCTGTTCGTTCTGGTTGGTGTCGGCGCTCGTCGAGATCGGCGAGGTGCGCCGCGCACGGCACCTCTGCGAGCGGCTGCTGTCCTTCGCCAGCCCACTGCAGTTATACGCCGAGGAGATCGACCCGCGCACCGGACGGCACCTGGGTAACTTCCCGCAGGCATTCACCCATCTGGCCTTGATCAACGCCGTCGTGCATGTGATTCGAGCCGAAGAAGAGGCAGATGTGAGCGGTACTTTCCAGCCCGCTAACGCACCCACGTGAGGGCTCGGGCCGACGCCGCCGCGGTTGCGGTGATGCTGTGTGTGGTCGCGGGTGGTTGCGGCCGCACAGTCGATCAGTCCGAGCAGACGTCTACCGCGGCTCAGTCCTCTTCGAGGACAACGCCGTCCAGTTCTTCGGTGGTGCCTGCGGCATTTGGGTATACCCCGATGTTGGAGGCGGTCAAGGGTGTTGAGGGGGCCGTCACCTACGACGTGCACCTGCCGCAACTCGCCGGCGGCATGCCCGTCGTGCGAGATCGATTCAACGACGGTATGCGCACCGCATTGCGTGACCTGATCGACGGGCTGCTCGGACCTGAGAAGACGGTGGAGGTGTCGATCACAGACCTCGGGCCCGAGGCGGAGAGTAGTCGCGTCGCCATGATCGGACCGCACGTGGTGGCCGGTGTTCAGCTGTACCGGTCGTTCGCCGGCAGCGCGCACCCCACCGAGTCGGTCGCGACCATCGTGATCAATACCGACACCGCGCAACCCGTCACCTATGACGACCTGTTCCCTCAGCAATACGCGGCTCTGCAACGCCTCAAGCAGGTTTTGCCCGAGCTCGATTCGACCGGGAGGTTACGGAGCGACGGTATCTATGGGCCACTTGAGCAATGGCTACCGGTACCGACCGGGTTGCGGTTTTATGTGCCGGTATCGCACGACGCGGGTGACTTCGTTCCGGTCACCGTGCCCTGGGAGAGGATCCGTGATCTGGTCACTCCCGAAATCTTGCCGGTGCTGAGCCAATAGCGGGGAGGGTCTGTGCTTGTGAAATATGGTCTCGGGTTGACGCTGGTGTTGACGTGTGGCGTGGTCGGCGGGTGCCTCAAACCGCCGGATCAGCCCCAGCCGGTTGAAGTCCAGTCTTCCACCAGCACAACGACATCGAAACCGACGGTATCTCTCACCCCGGCGCAAGCGCCGCCGACCGCCAAGCCCGCGTTCGGGTTCACCCCGACGCTGGAGGCGGTGAGCGGTAAACAGGGGCGAGTGACTTACAAGGTCCAGCTGCCGCAGGTGACCGGGGATAAGGCCGCGGCTCGGGACAGATTCAACGAAGGCATGCGTGCGGCACTTCAGGATGTGGTGCGCGACTTGGATGATCCGAAGCTCACGAAACCGGCGACGATAGGCGACGGGCAGCTGGCGGTACGCGAATCGAGCCGGGTCTCCTTCATCGGCCCACATGTGGTGGCGGGCCTGGCGGTATTTCTCTGGGATGGCGGCGGTGCACACCCCAACCAGTCGGCGGCGACGATCACCATCAACACCGATACGGCCCAGCCGGTGATGTTCGATCAGGTTTTCCTCGATCAGGAGGCGGCCCGAGTGCAGTTGCGGAAACTGGCCCTGGAGCTCGGTCCGCCCGATCGCATCAAGGCCGCCGTGGACATGAAGTCCGAGCAATTCCTGCATTGGCTGCCGGCACCTAAGGGGCTGACCTTCTATGTCTCCGTTGCGCATGTTGCCGGGGACTACATACCGGTTGCCGTGCCCTGGGAGCGGATTCGCGATCTGGTGGCTCCGGAGATGCAGAAGGTGCTCAGCCAGTAGGGAAGCGGCGGGCGAAATCGGGTGCATGCTCGGGCAGCGGCCCGATCGCCACACCGTATGCCGGAATCGCTTGCAACCATGGGTATTTGGTGGCAATCGACAACACCGAAGCGATCCTGGTGCTTGGGGTGACCGTGGTCGCAGAGTCGACCGCCGAGAACACCCGCCGGTGTACGGCGCGTTGCACACGCTGGATCAGGGCGGTCGGCCCCCACCGGCGCAGCTGCACCTTGCGAAGGTCGGCGGTGGTGAGTGTTCCCTCGCGCAGCGGCTCGGCGAGGATGCGCGCGGTGGCCACCGCGTCGGCGATCGCGAGGTTGATACCGACGCCACCGACCGGGGACATGGCGTGTGCGGCGTCACCGATGAACAGCAGGCCCTCTCGGTACCATTTACGGAGCCGATTCAGCTGCACATCAAGCAATTTCACGTCATCCCAGCTGGTAATGGCATCGGTGCGATCGGCCAGCCAGGGCGCCATCTCGGCGATTCGGTCACGCAGCACCTGCACATCGCCGCTGCGCATCTGCGAGTCGGTGCCCTTGCCGATGAGATAGCCGCACTGGAAGTAGTCGCCGCGATCGAGCATCACCATGAATCGGTTGGCGCCGACCCGTGCGCGCGGTCCCTGCGGGTCATCGGAATGCTTGGGGAGGCGGAACCACCAGACATCGATCGGAACGCCGAATGACCGAGGTCGCATTCCTGCCGCTGCGCGCAGCACCGAGCCGCGGCCATCGCAGGCAACGGTGAGATCCGCCCTGATCTGGCCGGTTTCTCCTGCAGTGGTGCGATATTCGACTCCGGTGATGCGGTCACCGGATCGCAGGATCCCGGTGACCTCAGTGCTGCGCAACAGCCGGAAGGTGGGCTCGGTCTCTGCGGCGCTGGCCAGCATTTCCAGGAAGTCCCACTGAGGTGCCATCGCCATGTGCTTATGCGGTCCGGGAAGCCGATTGAGATCGCCCAGCCGGAACGTCTGCTCACCGAGGTCCACCGTCACCTGCTGAACGAGGTTGTGCGGCATGGCTGCGAATTGCGGGCCGAGCCCCAACTCGTCGAGCAGGTTCAGAGTGCTGGCGTGCACGGTGTCTCCACGGAAGTCCCGCAGGAAATCGGGGTGTTTCTCGAGAACAGTGACGTTGACACCGGCACGTGCGAGCAGTAGCGCCAACATCATTCCGGCGGGTCCTCCTCCGGAGATCGCACAGGTGGTGCTCTGCGGCTGATCAGGTTTCGTCACGAGTTCTCCTCCATGCCGCGATCAGGATCCCGGCCAATGCGAACACGGGTATCAACGAGATCATCCAACTCAACCCCAGCGGCGGTCCCGGCTGGGGTAGCACCTCCAAGTTGAGGGTGCCCTTCCCGGGTCCGCGCGGACCGGTGATATCGAAGATGAACTGGTGCTGCCCTTCTTCTTGCAGGGCCCGGATATCCAAGCCCCAAACCTCGCGTTTGCGCGGGTGGCGGGCCAACGGTTCGGTGCGTGGCTGCCGCCCGTCGGGGGTCACAACGGTGAGCGTGCCCGACTTGCCGGTGATCCCATCGGCGGGGATGAAGCTGAAGTCCAGCGATTGCATGGCGCGCAGCGGCCAGGTCGAGAACCCGACGGTCAGCTGGTATGGGCCCGCGTTCACCTGTTCGGTGTGCACCACGTTGACGGGTGCGTAGGCATTCGCGGGGGCGCTGATCCCGAGGGACAGGCCGACGATGGCGAAGAGCGCCAGCAGCATTCGGGTGTATCTCATGCGACGGCCTCTACCGGGTCGGCGTCGTTCCCGGGTACCCGCAACATCAGTGCAATGCGTTGGGCCAGGAATCCGGCGAGCGCGCCCAACACCAGTCCGGCCAGGCCCACGGTGACGTAGCTGCTCGCGGATTCGGTCCCGTCGGGGTACAGCATCGCCCCCTGCGCCAGATAGCCCATGCCCGCAACCGAGCCCACAATGGCGCCGACGATCGTCATAGGCCGCCGTTGCCACGGATGATCCTTGACGAGGTACAGCAGTCCCGCGGCAAGCGCGGCGAAGATCCCGAGGAACATCGGCATCATTCCCGGTATTGTGGGTGGGCCGCCCCACAGGTCGTCCCGCAGGGGCAATCCCACCGCTGCGGCGTATTCGCGTGCGGCCCATGGCGAGAACCACCAGAAGATTGCCTGGAGCGCGCCCATGATCGCCGCCACGCCGAACGGAGCCAGTGGCGACCGCAATACGCCCGCAACGATCAGCAGGACGAGCGGAACGATGAACGCGGACCCCAGTGAGAGCGGGTTGAACTCGAATTTGAAGACGTACAGTGCGGTGAACGGAACGGCCGTCGTCGCCGCCACCAGGGACGACTGTGCCATCAAACCGACCGTGCCCCAGCGGAATCGGCGTGCCGCGGCGAAGGTGACGATGCTGCCGAGGTCGGCGACGGTCCCCGATACGAACAACGCGAAATGTGGTGGCGAGGCCAGGATGGCATCGAACCCGTACACCGTGTGCCACCACAGATCCAGTAGTCCGTACATGAGAAAGGCTGCGGCGCCACAGCCGGAGATCAGGAAGCCCAGGGGCGCGGTAAACCTGCCGCCGAACACGCGGATCGGAACTCCACCCACCCAGCGCGGTATGTTTTCGCCCGCACGCTGTGCGGCCGTGCTCATCAAAACCATGATGAGGCTGGTGATCCCACCGATCGCGCTGCCCGAGTACAGGAACAGATGTGGCAGCGTGAAGAACGTGTCGGGTCCCACGTCGCTGTGCCATTGCACGTCCCAGGTGGTGCCAATCGCACCCACCACGCTTCCCAGCAGGACCCCGTACGCCCCCAGCGGTGCGTACTTCTCGACGGTGGCGCGGGTGATTCGCGTCGTCTGTTCTGTACCGGTGCTCATCTCAACCTCCACTTACCCATAGTGGCATCGTTGCGCGTTCGTCTGGGTCTCCCGACGGCGGCGTGACGGTCACGACTATCTCCCAGGGCCCGGCCATCGACAGCATCACCTGGTCGAACTTCGTGCGTCCGGATATGATCTCCCGCTGCGGCGGCATTGCGTGGCCCATCAACGGCATGACCAATTCGACTGTCACCGATTCAGATTCGGGGAGACCCGGATCCTCCCGGTCGGCGATGGCGATTTCCAGCGCGGTCATCCCGACGCGGGGATTGTCTACGGTCACCGTGATGGTGTAGTGCTCGGTACCGGAGTACAGGGTGATGGCCTTGGGCGGGCTGGGCCAAGCAATCCATGCCAACGCCAATACCGCGGCCACGATCACCCCGAGCCCCACCCACACGCGACGTGTCATGAGATGTCCAGTCGTACCGGGATCGTCAGCACCCGATAGTCACGCTGGGACTGGATCCAGACGAGATACCGACCCGGCCGAGGGAAGGTGAAGGTGAACGGTACATCCGGCCCGAAGGCAGTCACCGTCTCATCGGGCGGGCTATCGCCGTTGAGGGGCGGCGCCCCCACCATCGGAGGTAGAGAAGACGCTGAATCATCTTGTACCGGTTCGCTATTACCCCGATGATTGGTGCCGTGCTCCATGCCGGGCATGTCGGCGCCGCCGTGACCGCCCATGGAATGAGCGTGCGCCCACACAGCCGAGTCCAATACCGCGGTCCCGAGATCGTCAGCGGGGGCGTCGCGCGGAATCGGGCCGGCGATCACCAGGTGACCGAGCATGCCCAGCCATGGCTGCAGCACGGGATCGGATCCGACGGTCGCGGTGAGCGTCGTCGGACGTCCCGCACGCAGGCCGGTGGCAGTCACGTGCACATGCAGCCCGTCGATCATGCGCATACCGGGTCCATCGAACGGCGCGGGTGCAGCGGGCTTTTCGCCGCGCGATATGAGCCCACCGGGTAGACGAACCGTCTGCACTCCACCGCCGCGTCGGGTGAACTCGGCCGAGACCGCGTAGCGGCCCGCCGCCGTTGGCGACAGCGGCACCGAATAGCGGCCCGGCGCAACCCTTATCGGATGCAGATGGGAGAGCTGCCCGTCCGGGGCCACCACCAACAGATGGATCAATGCGCTGTCGTGGATGACCAGATCGTCGGCGGGCAGTCCGGTCGCCGTATCGATGAGTGAGAAGAAGACGTCTGTTGCATGCCCTGAATCCACCACCGGCTGTTCGGCGATGAGCATGGCCGAGGGGCGGGAGTAGTCGGTAACCGCGGGACGGTCGATCCGGTAGGGGTTGGCGGCGTTGTCGACGGTGGGGTCTCGTTGCAGCCCCGGTTCGGGCGGTGGCGGTGCCGACGTGGAGAGCACGGCGCCGGTAATCGCGACCGCGAGGGCCGTCACCGTGGCGGTCACCGGCAGCGCGATCCATACCCCGCGACGTACCCGCGTGGCCACGACGAGGGAAACCACCAACAGCAGTCCAGTGGTGGCCAGGCCCACATAGGCCACCCGCTCGGGTGGTGACATCGCCTGACCCACGAGGACCAACGGGATCCGAGCGGTGTGTACACCGTCGCTGATGGTGAGGTCGGTCGGCCCGGTGCGGTCGACGTCGAGGGTTGCACCGTACGGGCCGGGTTTTTCACCGAGGATCACCATCGCGGTCGACGTGGGAACGCCCGAAGCGGGTTGATATTCGTCGGTACTGGCGCCGGTGGGCACGAGCTGCAGCCGGAGCGGGCCGGCCGCGGTGCCCTGGTGAGTGATGACATCGACACGCAGCGGGCCGGGAATGCTGGTGACACGGCGCGCCACCACGGTGAGCTCGCGCTGGCCGAGACTCTGGGCGACCTGTACATCGGCACCTGCGTTCGCCGAGTCAGCCGCGGCCGTGGGTGTTGTGCTGAACAATGCGAGGAGTGCCAGTACCAGCGGTAGGCATATCTCGCGCAAGCGGCTCATCGTGATCCAGTCTGCCCTGCCCTGGCGAGCGCCCGTTGTGGTCCGCCTAAACTGGCGGCGTGTACAGCGACAGCGTGATCGGCCTACTGGGTTGGTGGGACGGCGTGGAGCTGTGGCTCAGCGGACGCGGGTTCATCTTGCAAACGATCATCGTGATGCCGGTGGTTCTGACTTTGGCGTATGCGATGGCGATGGCCGGTGACAAGATCTTGTTTCTCCTAATCGGCGCGGTGAACCACCTCGGTTGGTTTGACCCGGCGCGCCGTCGTGCCATCGAGACCTCCGTCGCCCCGGTGGACCCGTCATGAGTGGTATGCCCCAGTCGCGTGTGACGTTGGCGCTGATTGCGCTGGCGGTTTTGGTGATAGTCGCCTGGCTGTTGAGCCGCTAGCGCCTGCCGGTTGATCCATTAGTGCTCCTACCTGCTCGTTCATCCGTTAAGACGGCATCAAGAAGCTCTGCTACGCTTCCGCCCATGCACACCGCTCCCGGTAGCCGCGTGCGCCACATTTTGGCGCTCATCGCGGTCGGCACATGCGCTGTTGCAGACGTTCACTGTTGTCGCTAGACCCATACCCGTCCGCGGTTTGGTGTCGGTAGCGCCTGGTTCGAAGGCCCACTGGCTGTTTCGCTACCTTTCTGTCGTCACGGGATTCAGAGTATTGCCCCAGATAATCGCCATCCCACGAAAGGCATCCCATGTTTGACCCCCTGATCAACGTCGCGAAGACGGTCAGTGCCAGCCGCTGGCGCCGCATTGGAGTTCTTGCTGCAGCCGCAACTGTTCTCTCCGCCTGCGGTGGGGGAGCAAGCGATGTCGCCGGTGGCGAGTCGCACTCGAATGCCGACACCACCTTGACCCTGGTCGCCTACGCCGTTCCGGAACCGGGCTGGAAGAAGATCATTCCGGCCTTCGCGAACACCGCCGAAGGCAAGGGTGTCGGCGTGACCACCTCATATGGGGCGTCCGGGGATCAGTCCCGCGCCGTGGTCGACGGCAAGCCCGCCGATATCGTGAACTTCTCGGTCGAGCCCGATGTGAGCCGTCTGGTGAAGGCGGGCAAGGTTTCCGAGGACTGGAACGCAGACGCCACCAAGGGTGTGCCGTTTGGTTCGGTGGTCTCGCTCGTCGTGCGCAAGGGCAACCCGAAGAACATCAAGGACTGGGATGACCTGCTCCAGCCCGGAATCACGGTAATCACCCCCAGCCCGTTGAGCTCGGGTTCGGCCAAGTGGAACCTCCTGGCGCCCTACGCGGCCAAGAGCAACGGCGGCCGCGATGACCAGGCGGGTATCGACTACGTCAGCAAGCTCGTTGGCGAGCACATCAAGCAGCGCCCCGGTTCCGGGCGCGAGGCCACTGACGTGTTCCTGCAGGGCAGCGGTGACGTGCTGATCAGCTATGAGAACGAGGCGATCAACGTCGAACGCCAGGGTAAGGACGTCGAGCACGTCAATCCGCCCCAGACGTTCAAGATCGAGAACCCGGTTGCCGTCGTCAAGGACAGCGCGCACCTCGACAAGGTGAACGCCCTGAAGAACTTCCTGTACACCCCGGAGGCGCAGAAGATCTGGGCGGAGGCAGGTTTCCGTCCTGTCGATCCGGCCGTTACGGCAGAATTCGCCAAGGACTTCCCGACGCCGGAGAAGCTGTGGACCATCGCCGAACTGGGCGGCTGGAAGACCGTTGACCCTGCACTGTTTGATAAGGAAAACGGCAGCATCACCAAGATCTACAAGAAGGCCACCGGATGACAGCGTCCACCGAACAGTCGACGGAACCGGCTTCCGAGCCGAAACCGTCTGCCCGGCCCGACCGTGAGGTCGGTGCCGGGCAGACGGGGGGGCTGTTGAGGCGCCGGTACGGCAGTACCTCGCTGCGGGTCGGTGCGGCATCGATTTGGCTCAGCATCATCGTGCTGCTGCCACTGGCCGCAATCATCTGGCAGTCGGCCGGCGGTGGATGGACCGCGTTCTGGAACGCCGTCACCTCTAACGCCGCGGTGAGCTCGTTCCGGGTCACCCTGGGGGTCTCGTTCGCGGTGGCCGTAATCAACCTGTTTTTCGGGCTGCTGGTGGCCTGGGTGCTGACGCGTGATGACTTCCCCGGAAAGCGGTTGGTTGACGCCGTCATCGACCTGCCGTTCGCGTTGCCGACGATCGTGGCGAGTCTGGTGATGCTCGCGCTGTACGGCCCGGGCAGCCCGGTGGGCATCCACATCCAGCACACCAGTTGGGGTATCGGGATTGCGCTGCTGTTCGTCACCTTGCCGTTCGTGGTGCGATCCGTGCAGCCGGTCCTACTGGAACTCGACCAGTCTGTCGAGGAGGCCGCCGCCTCCCTGGGGGCCGACAACTGGACGATCTTCCGGGCGGTGATCCTTCCGGCGCTGCTCCCGTCATTGTTATCTGGTGCGGGACTCGCCTTTTCACGTGCGATCGGCGAATACGGTTCGGTGGTGCTGATCGGTGGCGCCGTGCCCGGTGAGACGGAAGTGTCCTCGCAGTGGATCAGGACGCTGATCGAAAACGACGACCGAACCGGTGCCGCAGCGATCTCGATTGTGCTGCTGCTTATTTCGTTCGTTGTGCTGTTCATCCTGCGCACCATCGGGTCGCGTGCGGCCAAGCGAGAGGAGCTGGCGCAGTGACGCCGTCACCGCTCGTCAAGTATCTGGCCCGGTACGCGGCGCTGTTGTATGTCGGCATCCTGGTGATCGTCCCCGTGGGGCTCATCCTGTGGCGCGCGTTCGAGCCAGGGGTTGGGGCGTTCTTCGACTCGATCGCCACCCCGGCCGCAGTGTCGGCCCTGCAGCTGTCGCTGCTGATCGTCGCGATCGTGGTGCCGCTGAACGTTATCTTTGGCATTCCCACGGCCTTGGTTCTGGCGCGGAACAAGTTCCGCGGTAAAGCGGTGCTGCAGGCGATCATCGACCTCCCGTTCGCGGTCTCGCCCGTGGTAGTGGGCGTCGCGCTGATCCTGCTGTGGGGGTCGGCGGGCGTGTTCGGATTCGTTGAGAACGATTTCGGTCTCAAGATCATCTTCGGGTTCCCGGGCATCGTGCTCGCCAGCATCTTCGTCACGATTCCGTTCGTGATCCGTGAGGTCGAGCCGGTGCTACATGAACTCGGCACGGAGCAGGAAGAGGCGGCCGCGACGCTGGGAGCCACTGCCTGGCAGACGTTCTGGCGTATCACGTTGCCGTCGATCCGGTGGGGTTTGACCTACGGCATCGTGCTGACCATCGCGCGCACGCTAGGTGAGTACGGCGCGGTGATCATGGTCTCGTCGAACCTGCCCGGGACATCGCAGACTCTGACTCTGCTGGTGTCCGATCGCCATCAGCGCGGCGCCGAGTACGGCGCCTATGCCGTCTCAGCGTTGCTGATGGCTGTTGCGGTGATCGTCCTAGTCGTCCAGGTGGTCATCGATGCGCGACGAGCAAAAGCCAATAGCGAATGAGCAAGGAGCCACAGAATGACTGACGCGATTACCGTTCGCGGCGCGAACAAGCATTACGGCGACTTCGCCGCGCTGGACAATATCGACTTCGAAGTGCCGTCGGGCTCGCTGACCGCGCTACTGGGGCCCAGTGGTTCGGGCAAGTCGACCCTGCTGCGGGCTATTGCCGGGCTGGACCAGCCCGATACCGGCACGATCACCATCAATGGGCGTGATGTCACCGGTGTCCCGCCACAGCGACGCGGTATCGGGTTCGTGTTCCAGCATTACGCCGCTTTCAAGCACCTGACCGTGCGCGAGAATGTCGGATTCGGCCTCAAGATCCGTAAGAAGCCAAAGGCCGAGATCAAGGAGAAGGTCGACAATCTGCTGGAAGTGGTGGGGCTGAGCGGTTTCCACGCCCGCTATCCCAACCAGCTATCCGGTGGACAACGTCAGCGCATGGCGCTGGCCCGGGCGCTCGCCGTTGACCCCGAAGTGCTGCTCCTGGACGAGCCGTTCGGTGCGCTCGATGCCAAGGTGCGTGAGGATCTGCGAGCCTGGCTGCGTCGACTGCACGAGGAGGTGCATGTCACAACGGTGCTGGTGACCCACGACCAGGCCGAGGCTCTGGATGTCGCCGACCGGATCGCGGTGCTCAACAAGGGCCGCATCGAGCAGGTGGGTTCCCCCGACGACCTGTACGACCGCCCGGCGAACAGCTTCGTGATGTCGTTCCTGGGTCCGGTGGCCAAACTGAACGGAATTCTGGTACGCCCGCACGATATTCGGGTGGGCCGCAATGCCGACCTCTCTCGCGCTGCCGCGGAGGGCACCGGAGAGACCACCGGGGTTACCAAGGCGACGGTAGGACGGGTCGTGCATCTCGGTTTCGAGGTGCGTGTGGAGTTGACCAGTGCCGCCACCGGGGAGCAGTTCACCGCGCAGATTACGCGGGGTGATGCTGAAGCGCTCGGGCTGCACGAAGGTGACCACGTGTATGTGCGAGTGACCCGAGTCCCTGATCTGGGCGACGTGATCGAAGTCGCGTCCTAGGGCGCCTTAGCGTTTCCGGAAGACGCCAGCAGGTGCCCGGCTACGAGCGACAAATCCCGCTCTGTCGGTGGCGCGTGTCATCGTGCGGTCATGACGGCGAAGATTCGGGTACGTGGGATTGAGCTGCGGTATCTGCTGACGTTGTACGTGCATCGGTTTGGCGCGACGACAGTGTCGGAACTTGTGGACATGTTGGATCACAAGGGGTTCGATACCGGCGGGCGTGCCTCGAAGGCGATATCCGACGCGCTGTGCCGGGAGGTACGCCGAGGCCGGGTGATCCACCACGACTGGGGGAGCTATGGCCCTGGCGGAATTCCACGCGGTACCGAACACCGCATACTTCTGCGGGAGAAGGCGCTGTTGTCGCTCGTAGCCGGGCACAAAGGTGAGTGTTTCTGTGCGGGACAGATAAAGAAATGGCCCCCGGTGTTATCCGGAGGCCATTCGTTACCTGAGGTTTAGTGCTCGTCGTAGTGATCGCCGTGCGCTGCGTGGCGATGCCCGTCGTGGATGTAGTCCACGTGGTCGTCGTGGGTGACTGCCTCGTGACCGCAATCAGGGCCGTGAACATGATCAGGATGCGCGTGGGTTTCGTGCTCGGTGCTCGTCATGTGGACGAGACTATCGCATACATGCGCATGTAACAATGTGTTGAACAGAAGTGCCGGACGGCAAGGTATTTGATCCGGGCGGCAGGGGACTGATTAGCGGGGCAACGGGGTGCGGCGGTCCAGCGCCGCCACTGTCGACACGTACCGTTCCACCACAACCTCGGCAACCAGTCGGTCCGCACCGAGCGGGGCCGCCACGCGGATGCCGGATTCAGCGGCCACGGCGCGCACCTGGTCCAGCAGCAGGCCGGGGGACAGGAACCACGGTGCAACAACGATTTCCGTGGCGCCGCGAGACCTGAGCGCGTCTGCTGCGTCGGCGAGGGTGGTCGACTCACCTGTCGCGAAGACCGTGGTTGACCTCGTCCACTGCGCGGCCAGAGTCCGGGTGCGGGCATTGGCGGTGACGTCCGACGATCCCACCGCAGTAAGGATGACACCCGGATTGTCGACGCCGAGCTCGGCGATGCGACGTCGGGCCAGCCGCAGCAGCCGTTCATCGGCTCCGAGCACCGGGGCCTGCACCACCCGCAGCCCGATGGGCGCATGGTCGGACAACAGCGTCGGCAGGTCGATACGTGCGTGGTAGGCGTCGGACAGCAGTAGCGGCACCACAACGGCGTCACCGCTCAGGTCACCCAGCACATCAACGAGATTCGGCTCGGACAGCTCCAGGAACGCCAGCAGAACATCCAGGTCTGGCCGTAGCGTCCGTACCTGCGCTATCAAGCGGTGCGCATTCTCCGCGAACCGCGGGTCACGGCTCCCGTGCGCGACGGCGACAAGCGTTGGTTTACGCACGATTCAGTTCGACGGCGCGCAGGGCATCGCCGACCAGCCCTGCCGCCAACGTGTTACCGCTCGACGGATCGATCAGCAGGAAGCTCCCCGCCATCCGGTCGTCGACATACTCGTCGACACTGATCGCCTCGGCGAGGCGGATGCTTATCTGACCGATATCGTTGAGTTCCAATGACTCCGGCTGGGGATCTGCCGACAGGTTCTGCTCGTCGAAGCGTTCCACCAGCTCCCCGATGATCGCGGGAACGGTGCGGGTTCCATGCTTGAGCAGCAGGCGCGCGCCAGCCTTCAATGGCTTATCGGCCAGCCAGCACACCGTGCCGTCAATCTCTGAAACCGGATCTGGCACATCGGGTGATGCGATCAGATCGCCACGTGACGCATCCACGTCATCGGCCAGGATCAGCGTCACGCTGCGGCCCGCCTCGGCGACCTCAAGTGGCCCATCGGCGGTGTCGATGCCCGCCACCGTGGTGCGCTGCCCGGCGGGAGAGATGACCACCTCGTCGCCCACCCGCACGACACCGGCGGCCACCTGCCCGGCGTAGCCGCGGTAGTCGGGGTACTCGGCGGTACGCGGCCGAATCACATACTGGACCGGGAAACGCAGACCCACGGTGCTCGACTCCTGTTGTGCCGGAATCGATTCCAGATGCTCGATGAGGGTCGGCCCACTGTAGAAACCTGTCCGCTCGCTGCGGGTGGCGATGTTGTCGCCGTGCAATGCCGATACGGGGATCTCCACGACGCTCTCCGGCTTCCAACCCAACGAGCTGGTCAGCTCGTGGAATTCGGCGCTGATCGCCTCGAAGATACGTGCGCTATCGGCAACCAGGTCGATCTTGTTGACCGCCAACACCAGCCGTGGCACACCCAGCAGTGCCAGCACCGCCGCGTGGCGACGGGTCTGCTCGATGACGCCCTTGCGTGCGTCGACGAGAAGGATCACCAACTGTGCGGTCGAAGCCCCCGATACCGTGTTCCGGGTGTACTGCACGTGCCCGGGGGTGTCGGCGAGGATGAACGAGCGCTTCGGGGTGGCGAAATACCGATACGCCACGTCGATGGTGATGCCCTGTTCGCGTTCGGCGCGCAGACCATCGACAAGCAGTGATAGGTCGGGGGCGTCGAGCCCACGTGACTTCGAAGCCTTTGCGACGGCATCGAACTGATCGATGAGCACCGATTTGGTGTCGTACAGCAACCGGCCCACCAGGGTGGACTTGCCGTCATCGACACTGCCGGCGGTGGCAATGCGCAGAAGATCAGACATATCAGAAATACCCTTCTCGCTTGCGGTCTTCCATCGCCGCCTCGGACACTCGGTCATCGCCGCGGGTCGCGCCCCGCTCGGTGATCCGCGATGAGGCCACCTCGGCGAGCACTGCATGGACGTCGGCAGCATCCGAGAGCACGGCACCGGTGGTCGATCCGTCGCCAACAGTGCGGTAGCGCACCGAAAGTGTTTGCAGCTCTTCGCCGTCGCGTGGCCCGCCCCACGGGCCGGGTGTCAGTAGCATGCCGTCACGGTTGAACACCTCGCGCTCATGCGCGTAGTAGAGATCGGCCAGCTGCACATTTTCGCGAGCGATGTAACGCCACACGTCCAGCTCGGTCCAGTTGCTGATCGGGAATACCCGGACGTGCTCGCCCGGTGCGTGCCGGCCGTTGTACAGGCTCCAGAGTTCGGGACGCTGCTTCTTCGGATCCCACTGGCCGAACGCATTGCGCAGGCTGAAGATTCGCTCCTTGGCACGCGAGCGCTCCTCATCGCGACGTCCGCCACCCAGCACGGCGTCGAACTTGTTGTCCGTGATGGCCTCAAGCAGCGGGATGGTCTGCAACGGGTTGCGAATACCGTCGGGCCGCTCGGTCAGTCGGCCGTCGGCCAGGTAGTCCTCAACTTTCGCGACGACTAGGCGCAAGTTGTGGCGTTCGACGATCTCGTCGCGGAAGGCCAGCACCTCGGGGAGGTTGTGTCCGGTGTCGACATGCAGCAGCGCGAAAGGAAGCGGCGCAGGCCAAAAGGCCTTGAGCGCGGTGTGCAACAGCACCGTCGAATCCTTGCCGCCAGAGAACAGCAGCACCGGGCGCTCGAACTCGCCGGCCACCTCGCGGATGATGTGAATCGACTCGGATTCGAGGTCGGTGAGGGTCTCAGTCTGATTCAACACAGATTCCGTTCCGATTTCGGTTGTCGTCATGAGGCGTGCAACCCGCATTCTGTCTTGGCCTGGCCCTGCCAGCGTCCGCTCCGCGCATCGCCGTCGAGCGCGGGCTTGGCTGTGCACGGGGCACAGCCGATCGACGGATACCCCTCGTCCACAAGCGGATTCACCAGCACTCCGTGCTCGTCGATGTACTTCTGCATGTCTTCATCGGTCCAGGCCGCGATCGCGTTGATCTTCACCAGCCCGAACGCCTCGTCGAAACTGATCAGCGGCGCATTGGCCCGGGTGGGTGCATCGACGCGGCGCAGCCCGGTCACCCAGGCCGAGTATCCGGCGAGGGACTTGCGTAGCGGCACCACCTTGCGCAGTCGGCAGCATTCGGCGGGATCGCTCGCGAACAGGTCCTTGCCCAACAGCTCGTCCTGTTGTGCCACCGTCTGGTCGGGGCCCACATTGACGATGTGGATGTCGTACACCGATTCCACCGCATCGCGCGTGCCGATCGTCTCGGCGAAGTGGTATCCGGTGTCCAGGAACAACACGTCGACACCCGGATGCACTTGCGCGGCAAGGTCAATGAGCACCGCGTCCTGCATGTTGGAGGCGACGACGTATCCGTGGGGGTCGCTGCCAAAGTTCTCTTCGGTCCACCGCAGGAGCTCCTCGGCGGAGGCGCCCTCCAGCTCGGCGGCACCGCGAGCCGCGATGTCACGCAGCTGGTCGGCGTTCTTTTGGCCCTCCAGAACGCTCATCGAAGGTCAGCCTCCTCTGCGCGAACCGCCCACTGCGCGAAGCGCTCTCCGTCGGTGCGCTGCTTGACGAAGTTGCGCACCACCCGGTCGATGTAATCGCCGAGCTCGGTGCTGGTGACCTTGTGCTGGCGTAGCTTGCGGCCGAAACCGCTGTCCAGTCCCAGGCTTCCGCCCAGATGCACCTGGAAACCTTCGACGCTCGCGCCGTCGCCGTCGTCGACCATCTGGCCCTTGAAGCCGATATCGGCGACCTGTGAACGTGCGCACGAGTTCGGGCAGCCGTTGATGTTGATGGTGACCGGCGTGTCCAGCTGGGCGTTCAGGTCGTCCAGCCGCTGCTCCAGCTCGGGTACCAGATCCTGTGCACGTTTACGGGTTTCGGTGAAGGACAGCTTGCAGAACTCGATACCCGTGCAGGCCATCAGGTTTTTGCGCCAATGCGACGGACGCGAGGGCAGTCCCAGTGCGTCCAGTCCTTCGGTCAGTTCGCCAAGTTTGTCGTCGGGGACATCGAGGATGATCAGCTTCTGGTAGGGCGTGAAGCTCACTCGGTTCGAGCCCGCCTTCTCGGCGAGGTCGGCGACCGCGGAAAGGATGGTTCCCGATACCCGGCCCGCGATCGGGGAGAGACCCACGGCGTTGAGCCCGTTCTTGAGTCGCTGCACACCGACGTGGTCGATCGGATGCGCGGGGGGCACCAGCGCGGGGCCGTCGAGCAAGGGCCGCTTCAGGTACTCGGTTTCGAGAACTTCACGGAACTTCTCCACGCCCCAGTCCTTGACCAGGAATTTCAGCCGCGCCTTGGCCCGCAGTCGCCGGTAACCGTAGTCGCGGAAGATGCCGACGACGCCCTCCCAGACATCGGGAACCTCGTCGAGCGGCACCCACACACCCAAGCGCTGAGCCAGCATCGGGTTGGTGGACAGGCCGCCGCCCACCCACACGTCGAGACCCGGGCCGTGTTCGGGATGGACCACACCGATGAAGGCGACGTCATTGATCTCGTGCACCACATCCTGCAGACCGGAAATCGCCGTCTTGAACTTGCGGGGGAGGTTGGAGTACTCCTTCTTCCCGATGTACCGGCGCACGATTTCGTCGACAGCCGGTGTCGGGTCGAGCACCTCATCGAGCGACTCGCCCGCCAGCGGGGAGCCGAGGATCACGCGGGGGCAGTCGCCGCAGGCCTGAGTCGTGTACAGGCCAACCTCGTCGAGACGCCGCCAGATCTCGGGCATGTCCTCGACGCGGATCCAGTGGTACTGCACGTTCTCCCGGTCGGAGATATCGGCGGTATCGCGGGCGTATTTGGTGGAAAGGTCACCGAGGGTGCGCAGTGCATCGACCGAGAACGCGCCGCCATCGCAGCGGACCCGCAGCATGAAGTGCTCGTCCTCGAGCATGTCGGTGTTGTCGTCGCCGGTCCACGTGCCGTCGTAGCCGGGCTTGCGCTGGGTGTACAGACCCCACCAGCGGAAGCGGCCGCGCAGGTCGGTCTTGTCGATACTCTCGAATCCCTGCTTGGCGTAGATCGTTTCGATGCGTTCACGCACGTTGAGCGGGTGGTCGTCCTTTTTCACCTGCTCGTTGGAGTTGAGCGGTTCGTGGTATCCAAGCGCCCACTGGCCTTCGCTGCGCTGTTGCTTGGGGCGAGCGGGCCGTGTCTCGCTGGTGGTCATGGTGCTCCTCAAAAAGGCAGACACAGTCGTGGGCGACACACCGGGGGCTGACCGGAGGCGCAGATCCTCACGACCGTTGGGTGGCAGACGGGGTAGGACTACGTCACTAGGGGAGACAACACGCGCTACAGACACGCTTCAGGTCGATGTGTCGCCGCGCGACAAGAGGAACCTGATGTGTGCTCACCCGGCCAATTGTGCCATGCGAAGTTGATACCCTGCGCGACCGGGTCGTAATTCTGCTCACACTGAGCAAAACTCCCAGCGGGCTCACATTAATCCCGGCAGGAACCGCACAGAATTTTTCTCCTGCCGGGCACTGGCACACACTTGATCGGTGAGACCCGAAGCAATCGCGATACTGCCGCCGTTGGTGCCGGCGGCGGGGCGTCCCTTCGGGATCTACGTGCACGTGCCGTTCTGTGCGACACGCTGCGGATATTGCGATTTCAACACCTACACCGCCGATGAGCTCGGCGAGGGCACCTCGACCGGTGGCTGGTTGGAGGCGTTGCGTGTGGAATTGGAGCTGGCCGCGCGGACCCTGGACGGGAATTCGCAGGTGGAGACGGTATTCGTCGGCGGCGGGACACCTTCCCTGCTGGGCGGTTCGGGGCTCGCCGAGGTTCTCGACGCGATCCGTGCCCATTTCACGTTTGCGCCGGGCGCCGAGGTCACCACCGAGGCCAACCCCGAATCCACCTCACCAAGGTTCTTCGAGACCATTCGCGCCGCCGGGTACACCCGCGTCTCGTTGGGCATGCAGTCCACGGCCCCGCACGTGTTGGCGACGCTGGACCGCGTGCACGCACCCGGACGTGCGGTGGCGGCCGCGCGTGAAGCGCGCGAGGCCGGTCTCGGGCACGTCAACCTCGACCTCATCTATGGCACCCCCGGAGAGACCGATGACGACCTGCGCCGGTCCGTCGACGCGGTGCTCGAGGCCGGAGTGGACCATGTGTCGGCCTACGCGCTGGTCGTCGAGGAGGGCACGGCCCTGGCGCGGCGTGTTCGCCGCGGCGAGCTACCGAACCCCGACGAGGACGCCCTGGCCGATCGCTACCAGCTCCTCGACACCGCGCTGTCGGAGGCGGGGCTCGGCTGGTACGAGGTCTCCAACTGGGCACGTCCCGGCGGGCAGTGCCGGCACAACCTCGGCTACTGGGCAGGCGGCGACTGGTGGGGTGCCGGACCCGGTGCCCACGGACACGTCAACGGGGTGCGGTGGTGGAATGTCAAGCACCCCAACACTTATGCGAAGCAGCTGGGGGAGGGGCAGCTCCCCGTCGCTGGGTACGAGATCCTGAGTCCCGTCGAACGGCACACCGAGGAGGTGCTGCTGGCGGTGCGATTGAGCGCCGGAATCGCCTTGGCGGACTTGACAGTTGACGAGCGCGAGCGGGTACCCGCCGTGGTGGCCAAGGGGCTGGGGCAGCTGGTGGGTGATCGGCTGGTGCTCACCGATCAGGGACGGCTCCTGGCCGACGGCGTGGTGCGCACCATCCTGGACTAGGTGTCGCGTGCGGGGCCGACCTGGGAATCAAACAGCCCGCAACTGGTCCATATCGAAAACCCTGGCGTGCAGCACAACCCGATTACGAAGCGCCGCTCGCACGGCTCGATGCAACCCGTCCTCCAGGTAGATGACGCCCTGCCACTTCACGGCATGCGGAAACAGATCCCCGTAGAACGTCGAGTCCTCACTGAGCAGGCGGTCCAATGCGAGCACCGTGGTGGTGGTGACGAGCTCGTCGAGACGAATCTGCCGGGGCGGGATGCGTGACCAATCTCGGGTCGATAGCCCGTGCTCCGGATAGGGCTTTCCCTCGCGAACGCCTTTAAATATCACTGCAAATCAATCCGTATCGATCCGCCGTATCGGCCGTCATAACACCTGAGGTTAGCGTGAACGGCCTCGATGGAGGGTTGGCGCAGCCTGGCACCGTAAAATGAGGGCATATCGCGCCCGAGGGAGGTGACCATGGCTAGTGCCGACGATCGGCGATTCGAGGTGCTGCGCGCCATCGTCGCCGACTATGTCACTACTAAGGAGCCGATTGGGTCCAAGGCCCTGGTCGATCGGCACAGCCTCGGAGTTTCGAGCGCCACCGTCCGCAACGATATGGCGGTGCTGGAGTCCGAGGGCTACATCGCGCAGCCGCACACCAGCTCAGGGCGGGTCCCGACGGAAAAGGGCTACCGCGAATTCGTGAACCGGCTCGACGACGTCAAGCCGCTTTCGGGTGCCGAGCGCAAGGCCATCCTCAACTTCCTCGAAGGCGGCGTCGACCTCGACGACGTGCTGCGCCGGGCGGTGCGGCTGCTGGCACAGATGACCCGCCAGGTTGCCATCGTGCAGTACCCGACGCTGTCTTCGTCCAGCGTGCGTCACCTGGAGGTGGTGTCGCTCACCCCGGCCCGACTGCTGCTGGTCGTCATCACCGATTCCGGGCGGGTCGATCAGCGGATTGTCGAGCTCGGTGACGTCATCAACGACGAACAGCTGGCGAGGCTGCGGCTGCTGTTGGGTGCGGCGTTGGACGGGAAGAAGCTGTCGGCGGCCTCGGTGGCCGCCGCCGAATTGGCCGAGCAGGCCTCCGATGACCTGCGCGATGCGCTCACTCGGGCGGCAACGGTGCTGGTGGAGACGCTTGTCGAGCATCACGAGGAACGTCTACTGCTTGGCGGCACCGCCAACCTGACGCGTAACTCTGCCGATTTCGGCGGTCAGTTGCGCACGGTCCTGGAGGCGCTGGAGGAGCAGGTGGTGGTGCTGCGCTTGCTCGCCGCGCAACAGGAGGCCGGCCGCGTCACCGTGCACATCGGTCACGAAACCGCGGCTGAGCAGATGATTGGCACCTCCGTTGTCTCTACCCCGTATGGTGCGGGCGGAGCGGTATTCGGCGGCATGGGTGTGCTAGGACCCACACGGATGGACTATCCGGGAACCATCGCGAACGTCGCGGCGGTTGCCATGTATATCGGCGAAGTGCTAGCCAATCGCTAGCAGTATGTGAACAGATGAGGACGAACGAACACAGTGGCGCGTGATTACTACGGCATCCTCGGGGTGAGCAAGGGTGCCAGCGACAGCGAGCTCAAGCGGGTGTACCGCAAGCTCGCCCGCGAGCTGCACCCCGATATCAACCCCGATGAACAGGCGCAGGCGCGGTTCAAGGAGGTCAGCGTCGCTTATGAGGTGCTGACCGATCCCGAGAAGCGACGCATCGTCGACCTTGGCGGCGACCCACTGGAGAACGGCGGTGGGGGCAATGGCTTCGGCGGCGGCTTCGGTTCGGGCTTCGGCGGTCTTGGCGATGTGTTCGAGGCGTTCTTCGGCGGATCGGCCGGCGGATCGCGTGGTCCGCGTGGCCGCGTGCAGCCCGGATCCGACTCCCTGTTGCGGATGCGGCTTGACCTCCTCGAGTGCGCGACCGGCATCAGCAAGCAGGTGACCGTCGATACCGCGATCCTGTGTGATGGATGTACCGGCAAGGGCACCCACGGGAACTCGGCGCCGAGCGCATGTGAGACCTGTGATGGTCGTGGTGAGGTGCAGACAGTGCAGCGCTCCCTGCTCGGACAGGTGTTGACCTCGCGTCCCTGCCCGACATGTCAGGGCGCCGGTGAGGTCATCACCGATCCCTGCCACAAGTGCGGCGGCGACGGCCGGGTGCGCGCGCGGCGCGATATCACCGTCAAGATCCCGGCGGGTGTCGGCGACGGGATGCGGGTGCGGCTCGCGGCCCAGGGCGAGGTCGGCCCCGGCGGCGGCCCGGCGGGTGACCTGTACGTCGAGGTGCATGAGAAGCCACACGACATCTTCATTCGCGACGGAGACGACCTGCACTTCACCGTGCGGGTGCCGATGGTCGAGGCGGCACTGGGCACCAGTGTGTCCGTGGACGCCATCGTCGACGGCCCGACCGTCATCAAGGTCGATCCGGGATCGCAGCCGGGTTCGGTGGTGACGCTGCGCGGGAAGGGCATGCCGCATCTGCGCACCGGCGTCCGCGGAAATCTGCACGCCCATCTCGATGTGGTGGTGCCGACCCGGTTGGATGCCAAGGAACGCGAACTGCTGCGCGACTTCAAGAAGACCCGGAGCAAGGAGGCCGCCGAGGTGGTGTGGGCGGAATCAGCCTCGGGCGGCGTGTTCTCGCGGCTGCGCGAGGCGTTCACGGGCCGGTAATCAATGGCGGCTGCCACGATCTTCTACGTCGAGCGGGTCCCCCGGGCCGGAGAAACGGTGGCCCTTGACGGGGACGAGGGGCACCACGCGGCGCGGGTGTTGCGCATGCGGGTCGGTGAACCGGTGATGTTGTGCGACGGCGCGGGCGAGGTTGGTGACGGCGTCGTTGCGTCCGTCGAACGTGCGGGCCTGTCGGTCGAGGTGACGCAGCGTTGGAGTGTTGCCGCGGCCCAGCCGAAAGTGACTGTGGTGCAGGCACTTCCCAAATCCGATCGTGCCGAGTTGGCCGTCGAATTGGCCGTGGAGGCGGGTGTCGACGAGCTAGTCCCGTGGCAGGCGCTGCGCTGTGTGTCGCGCTGGGATGCGCAGAAGGCCGAGAAGGGGCAGCGGCGGTGGGAGGCGGTCGCCCGTGCGGCATCGCGGCAATCCCGGCGGGCTTTTGTGCCCGTGGTGGGGGCGCCATACTCGACGGCGGAGTTGGCGCATCTTGTTCGGGAACGGGCCGCCACGGGGGCTGTGGTTCTGGTGTTGCACGAATCGGCAACCACTGCGCTGAGCCTGGAGGGTGACCGGCTCGCGTCGGCACCGTCGGTGGTGCTGATCGTGGGGCCCGAGGGCGGCGTCGCGGACGAGGAGCTGGGGGTTTTGACGGACGCGGGTGCGGTTCCGGTGCGCTTGGGGCCGACGGTGCTGCGTACGTCGACTGCCGCGGCCGTCGCGCTCGGCGCGCTTGGGGTACTCACCTCCCGGTGGGCGGCTGCCCCGCTGGAACACAAACGCGTGGAGCCTGACGGTTGCCAGCGGTAAACTCGAGGCAACTTCACAACCCAAGAAAGCAGGCGACCTTAACCACGTGACGAGCCGAGAACAAGGTGCTGCTGTGCCGTCTTCGGATGTACGCAGCAGCGTCGAGATTCCGAACGATCTCATCATGGGCCTGCTGGGTTCTGCTGATGAAAACCTGCGCGAGCTTGAGGACATGCTGGCGGCCGATGTCCACGCTCGCGGAAACACCATTACCTTCACCGGCGAACCCGCCGAGGTGGCGTTGGCCGAGCGTGTGGTCTCCGAGCTGATGGTGATCGCCGGTCGGGGCCAGCAGCTGACGCCCTCGACGGTGCGCCATACCGGGGCAATGCTCACCGGCGACCACGGCGAGTCACCCGCCGAGGTGCTGAGCCTGGACATCCTGTCGCGGCGCGGCAAGACCATCCGCCCGAAGACGCTGAACCAGAAGCGTTATGTGGATGCCATCGACGCCAACACGGTGGTTTTCGGTATCGGCCCGGCCGGTACCGGCAAGACCTACTTGGCGATGGCCAAGGCGGTCAACGCGTTACAGAGCAAGCAGGTGACCCGGATCATCCTGACCCGCCCGGCGGTCGAGGCCGGGGAGCGGCTGGGCTTCCTGCCCGGCACGCTGAGCGAGAAGATCGACCCGTACCTGCGGCCGCTGTACGACGCGCTGCACGACATGATGGACCCCGAACTCATCCCCAAGCTGATGTCGGCCGGGGTCATCGAGGTTGCGCCACTGGCATATATGCGGGGTCGGACACTCAACGACGCGTTCATCATTCTGGACGAGGCGCAGAACACCACCACCGAGCAGATGAAGATGTTCCTTACCCGCCTCGGCTTCGGCTCCAAGGTGGTGGTCACCGGTGACGTGACACAGGTCGACCTGCCGGGTGGCGCCCGTTCTGGGCTGCGTGCCGCAGCCGACATTCTTGACAATATCGAGGGAATTCACTTCTCGGAGTTGACGAGTGCCGATGTGGTTCGTCATCGGCTGGTGGCGGAGATCGTGGACGCCTATGCGCGATTTGAAGACTCCGACGTGCAGGCGGGCAATCGAGAGCAGCGACGTGCGTCGGGGAATCGGAGCCGGCACCGATGAGCATCGAGGTTGTCAACGAGTCGGGTATCGACGTTGCCGAGGGCGAGTTGGTCAGCGTCGCGCGGTTTGCCATCGCGGCAATGGATGTCCATCCGGCAGCGGAACTTTCGATGATGCTCGTCGATCTCGCGGCGATGGCCGACCTGCACATGCGGTGGATGGATCTGCCCGGACCCACCGATGTGATGTCGTTCCCGATGGACGAGCTCGAGCCCGGCGGACGCCCCGATGCTCCCGAGCCCGGGCCGTCGATGCTCGGAGACATCGTGTTGTGCCCGCAGTTCGCCGCGGAACAGGCTGAGGCGGCGGGACATTCGTTGGCTCATGAGCTGGCGCTGCTGACTGTGCACGGCGTGCTGCACCTGCTTGGGTACGACCACGCCGAACCCGAGGAAGAGCGCGAGATGTTCGCGCTCCAGAACCAGCTGCTGCTGGACTGGTACGAGCAGCAGGCCCAGCTGTATCGCGATAGCCGGCTGCTCGACAAATCCCGCAACTTCGACGAGTGATGAGCGTCTTGCGCGAAGAACCTGAGGCCCGAGCATGAGCGGTATAGGGCTGCTGCTGTCGGCGATTCTGCTGGTCGGCCTCGGCGGTGCGTTCGCGGCCATCGATGCGGCTATCAACACGGTGTCCTCGGCGCGCGTCGATGAGCTTGTTCGCGAGGAAAGGCCCGGTGCGGTAAGGCTTTCTGTGGTGATCCGGGAGCGCCCGCGATACATAAACCTGGTCGTGCTGCTGCGCACCGTGTGTGAGATCTTGTCGACGGTGTTTCTGGTCGGATACCTGACCGCGCGGATGAGTCTGGGTGCTGCGCTGATGATTTCGGCGATCGTCATGGTGGTGACGAGCTTCGTGGCGATCGGGGTGGGTCCGCGTACGTTGGGGCGCCAGCATGCGTACTCGATCGCGTTGGGTGCCGCCGTTCCGCTGCAGGTTATTTCGGTTCTGCTCGGGCCCATTTCGCGACTGCTCATCCTGCTCGGTAACGCGGTGACCCCCGGACGTGGCTTCCGTAACGGTCCGTTCTCCTCCGAGATCGAGCTGCGTGAGGTGGTCGATATGGCGCAGCAGCGCGGTGTGGTGGCCGATGACGAACGCCGGATGATTCAGTCGGTGTTCGAGCTGGGCGATACCCCCGCTCGCGAGGTGATGGTGCCGCGCACCGAGATGGTGTGGATCGAATCTGACAAAACGGCAGGTCAAGCGACCTCTTTAGCCGTGCGCAGCGGGCATTCGCGTATCCCGGTGATCGGCGAGAACGTCGACGACGTCATCGGCGTGGTATTCCTCAAAGACCTTGTGCAGCAGACGTACTACTCGGTGAACGGTGGCCAGGACGTCAGGGTGACGCAAGTGATGCAGCCCGCGGTGTTTGTTCCGGACTCCAAGCCGTTGGATGCGCTGCTTCGGGAGATGCAGCAGCACCGCAAGCACATGGCGTTGCTTGTCGACGAGTACGGGGCGATCGCCGGGTTGGTGACCATCGAGGATGTGCTGGAGGAGATTGTCGGGGAGATCGCCGACGAGTACGACCACGATGAGGTCGCTCCGGTGGAGGATCTGGGCGACAAGAACTTCCGGGTGTCGGCGCGGCTGCCGATCGAGGACCTGGGGGAGCTGTACGACATCGAATTCGACGAGGACCTGGACGTCGAGACGGTGGGTGGGTTGCTGGCACTTGAGCTGGGTCGCGTTCCGCTCCCGGGCGCCGGGGCCACCTCGCATGGACTTTTGTTACAGGCCGAGGGCGGACCGGATGCGCGTGGTCGGGTACGCATCGGCACGATCCTGGTGCAACCCGACCCCGACTGCGGTGCGGTGGCAGCGGGCGATAAAGCGGAGGTAAGAGATGAGTGAGTTGGACGCTGAAGATAACAAGCTTGTGGTGCTGGCTCGTGGAGCGATGGGGCGCGCCGAGGCGAGATCGGGCGCGGCGGTGCGCGATGGCGATGGCCGCACCTATGCCGGTGCGCCGGTGACGCTTTCGAAGCTGTCGCTGACGGCGTTGCAGGCGGCCGTGGCGGCGGCGGTGTCCAGTGGAGCGTCAGCCATTGAAGCGGCGGTGCTGGTCGGTGGTTCTCACGAGGACCCGGGTATCGAGGCGGTGCGGGAGCTGTCACCGTCGGCGACCGTCATCGTGACCGATCGCACCGGCGTGCCTGCGGGGCAATTGTGAGTGGATCCGATGCGGCGTTCAAATCCGGGTTCGTCTGTTTCGTCGGGCGACCGAACACCGGCAAGTCGACGCTGACCAACGCCCTGGTAGGGCAGAAGGTGGCCATCACCTCGAGCCGGCCGCAGACGACCCGGCACACGATTCGCGGGATCGTGCACCGCGAGAACTTCCAGATCGTGCTCGTCGACACCCCGGGTCTGCACCGGCCCCGCACGCTACTGGGTAAGCGGCTCAACGAACTGGTCCGCGACACGTATTCCGAGGTCGATGTCATCGGACTGTGCATCCCGGCGGATGAGGGAATTGGCCCGGGGGACAAGTGGATTCACGAGCAGATCAAGCTGGTCGCGCCGCGCACCACGCTGATCGCCATCGTCACCAAGATCGACAAGGTGAGCAAGGAGCGCGTCGCCGAGCAGCTGCTCTCGGTGTCCAAGCTCGTGGGCCCCGATGTGGACATCGTGCCGGTGTCAGCGGTTTCCGGTTCTCAGACCGATGTGCTGACAGGTGTTTTGGCGTCGAAGCTGCGGCCCGGGCCGGCGTTCTACCCGGACGGTGAGCTGACCGATGAGCCTGAAGAGGTGCTCATGGCCGAGCTGATCCGCGAGGCGGCGCTCGAAGGTGTGCGCGACGAGCTTCCGCACTCGTTGGCGGTGGTCATCGACGAGGTGAACGAACGCGAGGACCGGCCCGAGGGCTCGGAGCTGATCGACATACACGCCATCCTCTACGTCGAGCGGGACAGCCAGAAGGGCATCGTCATCGGCAAGGGCGGTTCGCGGCTGCGCGAAGTAGGGACCAACGCGCGCAAGCAGATCGAAAAGCTGCTCGGCACCAAGGTGTATCTGGATCTGCGGGTCAAGGTCGCCAAGAACTGGCAGCGCGATCCCAAACAGCTCGGCAAGCTGGGGTTCTGAGCTGCGCTCAGAACCCCAGCTCCCGCCGACACGCCGTGTGGTGGCGGATTCGTATCGCACGTTTCCGCCACTAACGGGCGTGTCGGCGGCTCGGCTGGCTTTGTCGGTGGTGCGTGGCAGGGTCCGCGCATGGACAAACTCATTGTGGGTAGCGAGGCCATCGCTGCGGGGGTGCTCACACGGCATGAGCTTCGTCAGCACTACGACACGGTCTTCCGCGATGTGTATCTGCCTGCCGGGGCCGAACTAACTGCGGGTGTGCGCGCAAGGGCGGCATATCTGTGGGCCGGCAGACAGGGCGTTATCTGTGGGGTGTCGGCCGCTGCGTTGCATGGCAACTCGTACATCTCTGGTGATCGTGTGGTGGAGCTGAATCGGCAGCGGCGGAATGCGCCGAAGGGAATCGTCATCCGCGGCGACTGTTTGTCATCCGACGAATGCACGATGGTCGGCGATGTCGCAGTGACTACGCCGGCGAGAACCATCTTCGATATCGGTCGACGAGTACAGACAAGTCGAGCCGTCGAGCTGACTGATGTGCTGCTCCGTGATTGTGATGCCACCGAAGTGGACGCACTGATCGCTCGGCATCGCGGCGCTCGCGGGCTTCGGCGCCTGCAGAATGTGCTCTTCCTGGCGGATCCTGGGGCCGAATCGGTGCAGGAAACACGGCTGCGTCTTTGTCTTGTGGGCGCAGGGCTTCCGCGGCCCGAAACGCAGATCGAGCTGCGGGGTTCAAACGGTCGGGTGGTTCGCCTCGACATGGGCTGGCGCGCAGAATGTTTGGCAGCGGAGTTCGACGGGTCCCAGCACTGGGGGGACTCGACGCAGCATCGTCGCGACATTGAACGGCAGGAGTTCATCGCAGCGATGGGCTGGAAGCTCGTCCGCGTGAGCCGTGACCAGCTGGCCAACGACCCTGGTGCGGTTGTGGCGCGGGTCAGGGCGGCCTACCGCGCTAGGGCGCGGGCCGCATGACCGCCGACACGCCCGCTTATGGCGAGAACATGCGATACGAAACCGCCACAACACGGCGTGTCGGCGGCGAGGTGAGGTGAGGGCGGCGAGGTGAGCGGGCGGTGAGGGGCCCGGCGCAGGTCACCACCAGGGGTCGGGGGTCTCCGACGCCCAGTTGTTAATCGACTCCAGCTGTGCGGCAAGGGAAATCAGCAACGGTTCGCTGTTCGCCGGCCCCATCAGCTGGACGCCGATCGGCAGCCCGTCCTCGGTGAACCCGGCGGGCACATTGATCGACGGCCACCCGAGCACGTTCCACGGCCACGTCATGGGACAGGCGCCGATCTGCCCGCGATCCGTTGCGACACTGCCGATACCGTCGAAATCGTAGATACCCGTGGGTGGTTGCGCGGTCGTCGGTGCCAGCACGACGTTGAAGCTGCCGAAGATCTTGCCGACGCGAGCCTGCAGCCGCGGCTCCGCCGCTCGTGCCCGTCGCAAGGCCCAGCCGGCGAGTTGCCGACCCGTTCGCGTGTTCGCCAATGTGCGCTGGTCCCAATGTGCCCCGGCGTCCAGCCGCTCCCGCCATGGCAGCAGCCCGGCGGTCGCTCGTGGCAGGAAGTTCAGGCCGAGACCGATTCCGTAATCCGGATCGCCCTCGGACACCATGTGCCCGAGCGAACGCAGCTGGTGACCCACATAGCGGGTGGCGGTTTCGATCGTCGGATGGATGTGCGCCGGGAACCCCGAGAACGGAACCTTGAACGACAGCGCAATACGAAGCTGGCCCGGGTCCTCGTGGACCGCGTCGAGGACCCGAACGTGCGGCGGCTTGTGTAGATCTCCGGACACGTTGCCCGATGCCGCATCCAACAGCAGTGCGGCATCGGCAACGGTGCGCGCCAAGGGCCCGTGCACCGTTATCCCGTTGAACGCCTCGGCAAGTGGCCACGTGGAGATCCGGCCACGCTGCGGCTTGATGCCGATCAGATGCGTCCAAGCAGCCGGAATTCGGACGCTCCCGGCCCCATCTGAACCGATTGCCCCGGCGACGAGCCCGGCCGAAACGGCCGCCGCGCTACCGCCCGAGGACCCGCCGGGTGTGTGACCGCGGCTCCACGGATTGCGGGTATGCCCGAAGCCGGGCCCGCTGGTGAAGGCCCATTGGCCGAGCTCGCAGGTATTGGTCTTGCCGACGATCACCGCGCCCGCCGCGCGCAGCCGTCGCACCAGCTCGGCATCCTGGGACTCCGAGCCGACGGCCCCGGCGGTACCGAATGCGGTTGGGGTGCCTGCCAAGTCGGTGTCGTCTTTGATGGCAATGGGCACTCCGAGCAACGGCAGCCGTTCGCCCTTGGCCAACCGCTTATCGGCCTCGGTGGCGTCGGCAAGGGCGCTCTTGGTGCACACCACCCGGAACGCGTTGAGGGTGGACTGGCTGGATTTGATCGCGTTGAGCGCGGTGAGGGTCAGCGAGATCGAACTCACCGACCCGGATGCTAGCGCCGCTGCCTGGGACGTCAGCGTGGGAAAGCCCGACATGACCAGAAGGGTAAGCCGTCGGAATAGTGCGTCAATGCGGGGATTCGTCGGTACCAGATGGGAAACTGCTTGAATGCGGCTTTATCGGGATCGTGCTGTCGTGCTGCGGCAGCACAAGCTCGGCGAGGCCGACCGCATTGTGACCCTGCTGACCCGCCAACATGGCCTGGTGCGTGCAGTCGCCAAGGGAGTGCGCCGCACCCGCAGTAAGTTTGGGTCACGGCTGGAACCATTCGCGCATATCGATGTGCAGCTGTATCCGGGACGCAATCTCGACATCGTCACCCAGGTACAGGCCATCGATGCCTTCGCCGCGGACATCGTCAGTGACTACGGCCGGTACACCACCGCCTGCGCCGTCCTGGAGACCGCCGAGCGGATCGCCGGTGAAGAGCGGGCCCCGGCTCTCGCCCTGCACCGGCTGACGGTCGGCGCCTTGAGAGCGATCGCCGATCAGCAGCGTTCCCGCGAGCTGGTCCTCGATGCATATCTGCTGCGTGCCATGAGTATCGCCGGGTGGGCGCCCGCCATCAGCGAGTGCGCGCGCTGCGCCGCTCCCGGTCCGCACCGTGCTTTCCACGTGGGGGCGGGTGGCAGCGTCTGCGTGCACTGCCGTCCCGCGGGGGCGGCGACCCCGCCACAGGGTGTGCTGGAGCTGATGGCGGCACTGCACGACGGTGACTGGGCGGCCACCGACGAGGTGCCGCAGACGCAGCGCACCCAAGCCAGCGGATTGATCGCGGCGCATCTGCAGTGGCATCTGGAACGCAAGCTACGGACACTGCCGCTCGTCGAACGCGGGACCAGGTTAAATATCACTCATGGTGAAGAACAGCCAGCCCGATCCGCAGCAGGATAAGTACTACACCGACTGGGCCGACGTCCCGCCCGGCTACGCCCCGACGTTCCCGGATAAGACGGTGTTCCCTGCGGTGTTCCCCAAGCTGCTGCCCGGTGCGGGCACTGGCGGTACCCGGCCGCATCCTGCGCCGAAGCATCCGTCGGGCGCCATCCCGCCGGTCATTCCCAAGGAGCTGGTTCCCCGGCACGTCGCGGTGGTGATGGACGGTAACGGGCGCTGGGCGCGGGCCCGCGGGTTGCCGCGTACCGAGGGCCACAAGATGGGCGAGGCCACGATGATGGACATGGTCTGTGGTGCCATCGAGATGGGCATCCCGTGGCTCACCACGTACGCCTTCTCGACGGAGAACTGGCGCCGCCCCGCGGACGAGGTGCGTTTTCTGATGGGCTTCAACCGCGATGTGGTCAAGCGGCGCCGACACGATCTGAACAACATGGGAGTGCGGTTCCGTTGGGCAGGCCAGAAGACGCGGTTGTGGAGCAGCGTTTACAAAGAGCTGGAGATCACCGAGGAGCTCACCAAGAACAACAGCACACTGACGTTGACCACCTGCATCAACTATGGCGGCCGGGCCGAAATCGCCGAGGCGACAAGGAGGATCGCGCGTCTGGTGGAATCCGGTCAGCTCAAGCCGGACCGCATCACCGAGGAGACCGTCGCAAAGTACCTCGACGAGCCGGATATGCCCGATGTTGACCTGTTCCTGCGGCCGTCCGGCGAGCTGCGCTCAAGCAATTTCATGATGTGGCAGGCGGCGTATGCCGAGTTTGTGTTCCAGGAGAAGCTCTACCCCGATTTCGACCGCCGCGACCTATGGGCGGCCTGCCTGGAATTTGCGCAGCGGGACCGTCGATTCGGATCTGCGTAATGAGCGACCTCGAAAACGGAGACGCTCAGGCCGTTCTTGACCGCGTGTACCGAGTGCTGCACCCGGTGCTGCCGGTAACCAAGGAACCCGACGGCGCGCTGACCGCCGACTACGAGGGCACGCTGGCCTCCATCCGCGCGGTCACCATCGCGCCGGGCCTGGAGGTGGTGTCGTTATCGCAGGTGCTGGCCTGGGATGTGGCCGTCAACGCGAAATCGCGGCATCTGGTCGACGGGCTCGTGCAGAAGTCTCTGTTCGGGAACATCCTGCTGATCGCCAAGGGGCGCAAGGCAGATGTATTGCTGCGCTACAACTTTCCCGCCACGGGCATTTCCGACGAGGCGCTGGTGACGTTGTTGTTGATGGTGTTCGCCACCGGTGCCGACGCCCGAAAGGCGTTGGGTAACTAAAGAAACGGGTAACTAGGAGGCCGGGCGAGCGGCGCTGCAGCGCCGGCAGAAGCCGAAGACCTCCACCGTGTGGTGGACGTCGGTGAAGCCGTGCTCCTCGGCGATATCGGTGGCCCACGCTTCGACCGCACCAGCCTGCACCTCGACCGCGAAACCGCAACTGTGGCAGACCAAGTGGTGATGGTGCCCGTCCGAACAGCGACGGTAGACCGATTCGCCGGTGTCGTTGCGCAGGACGTCGACCTCACCTGATGTAGACATCGACTGCAGGGTCCGGTAGACGGTGGTCAGGCCGATGCCTTCGCCCATGCGCTTGAGATCGTCATGCAGCTCCTGAGCCGACTTGAATTCGTCGGTCCGCTTCAGCAAGGCGGTAATGGCCGCGCGTTGACGGGTCGAACGCACGGCGCCCGGCAGAGCGGGCCGTTCCTCGCGCACGGGGCTCATCGCTGTTCCTCGGTGTGCGCTACCGCGTCGACGACGATATGGGAGAGGTGATCGTCGACGAGGCGGTACATCACCTCTCGTCCCTGGCGTTCCCCGGAGACCACGCCGGCCGCCTTGAGCACCCGCAGGTGCTGGCTGATGAGCGGCTGCGCGACACCGACGGCGTCGACTAACTCGTGGACGCAGCGTTGCGATTCGCGCAGCTGCAGCACGATCGCGATACGTACCGGTGCGGCGAGTGCACGGAGCAGCTCACCGGACTGTTCGAGGATCTCGCGCGGGGGCAGCGGCCCGGGCGGCGTGAGCGGAGCATGCGGTGGTTCGTCATGTGCGGAACTAAGCACGGTGTTCACCACGGCGCTTCACCTCAACCTGAATCACGCCCCGGCCTGTCCGGAGACCCAACATTCGGTCCGGCGGCAAACCGGACCCATCTATTGAGGGTAGTGGCCTATTGCCGTTCTGGTGGTAAGGGTGTGACCGTGGCGGTTGGTGCCCGGTGCAGACCCCTGCTGTGGCCGGGTCGAGTGCCGAGCTCCTTGGATGTTTGCTGAATCGCCTCGATCTGCCACCGTGCCCGGCGGTGTTCGGCACGGCGGGCCTGCAAGCGTCGCGGTAATCGATGATTCGTGCCGCGTCGGCGCCGCGTTCACTCCCGGGTCTGTGCCGTCGTGCCCCTCGGCTCCCTCCGATCAAAATTATGTTCTCAACCTGGCCAATTGTGGGTGAGCAGAGTCACAGCGCGCTCACAGGCTGCTGCGTTGACATGAGACGGCGCAGTCTCTACGTTATGAAAACGATAATCATTTCCAATTGAGACCATGACGCCTACCCGAGGATGATCGCGATGGCTACCTTTGCTACCGACACCAATGAGCTGAAGAACACCGACAGTGGAAATCGGCCGGGGTGGTTCGTCAGCAGACGCGTCGACATCCTCTTTGTCTTCGGGCTGGGCGCGTTGTTGTCGGCGGTGCTCTTCGCGGCCGACGGACACAAGGGGGTATTCCTCGTCGGTGCGGTGGCCTTTTCACTGCTGTCCGACCTGCCGCATGTGCTGACGACGACGGCCCGGGTCTGGATGGATCCGCGGGAACGGTCGCGGTTCTGGGCGCACTACGTGATCAGCTTCATCGTGGTCGGCGCGATCGTCGGCACGCTGTGGTTCGGCGGCTGGCTCGTACCACTGCTGGCCATCTGGGCCTATTGGCAGGTGTTCCACGTCGTCAAACAGCACTTCGGCATCATCAACATCTACGCCGCGAAGAACGGCTACAAGGGTCCGCGCGACCGGATCAAGTACGCGTTGTACGCGGTCTGCCTGGCCCCGGTGCTGTACCGGGCGAGCCATGGCCTGAACTTCTCCGAGTACGTGGTCTTAGGTCACCGGCTGCCCTTCTCGAGTCTGAGCGTGCCGGTGCCGCCCATCCCCGGATTCGTGGTAATCGGTGGATTCGTCTGCGCCGCAGTCCTGTTGGGTATGGCCGTCTGGGAGCAATTCCAGCTCAAGCGGGCCGGGCAGCGTGCGCTTCCGGCCATGTCGGTGGCGACCTTCGTTATTGCGGCGCTGTCCTACAACCTGTCCTACCTGCTGGTCTCAGACCTTTTCGCGCTCATTCTGATCGCGACGACCACACACAGCCTGCAGTACCACCTGATCAACTGGACGCGGAACAACACCCGCTTCGCGCGCACCGAGGATCCGGGCGAGAAGAAGCTGCTGCTGGCGCGGTTGTCGACCCGCAAGGCACTGCCGCTGTACATCGCATTCTTCGCGGGGTTGGGGGTCCTCGCAGGGCAGCTCGACACGGTCATCTTCGCGGTTCCGCTGACCTTTGTGCTGCACCACTTCTACATGGACGGCGCACTGTGGAAGAGCAAGGGCAACCCCGAACTGGCCCATGATCTGGGAATCGTTCGTGCTGGATAGAGGTCTGATCGAGAATTCGGCCGGGCAGCGGCTCGCCGGATCGCCGGTGACGGTACGCCGAGTGGAATCGCACTGTGAGGCCAAGCAATTCATCGCGGTGCCGTGGCAGATCTACGGTGACGATCCCTGCTGGCGGCCCACGCTGCGCCGCGTCATGCGCGCGAAGATGGACTCGAAGCACAACCCGCTGCACCGGGAGGTGCAGATCGAGAACTTCGTCGCCTACCGCGGTGGCAGCCCGGTTGGCCGCATCTCCGCCAGTATCGACTCGGCATACGTGCAGCGCTACGGCGACTGCGCATTCTTTGGGTTCTTCGAGAGTGATGACGACGAGGAGGTCGCGGGCGCTCTGCTCGGGGCGGCCGAGCAATGGGCCGCGCGCCGGGACATCACCAAGATCGTCGGCCCCTTCAGTTACACCTCCCGCGAGGAGGTCGGCTTGCTGATTTCCGGGTACGACAGGCCGCCGGCCGTTATGCAGCCTTACAACCCGCGGTATTACCCACGGCTGCTGGAGGCGGCCGGATACCGCAAGAAGTTCGATACCGCCTCCTACCGTTGGCAACTTGACGGCAGCCAGGAGGTGCGGCAGCGCCTGCTCAAGCGGGCCGACGCGGTGATGCGCGACCAGGGAGTGACGGTGCGTTCGGTGCGGATGCGCGATTACGCTGCCGAGCTGGAGGTGCTGCGCGGGCTTTACAACGACTCCTTCGCCCACCATCCCGAGAATGTCCCGCTCAGTCGCGAGGTGTTCTCGGGGATGGCGGCGGAGATGCGGCCGCTGATCGACCCGAATATCGTCCGGATTGTCGAATCCGGGGGCAACCCGGTGGGATTCCTGCTCATGCTGCCCGACGTCAACGAGATCGCCGGACGCTCCGGCCGTCTCACCCCGGCGCTGCTGGCCCGGCTAGCGGCCCGGCGCGACGGGCGCATCCGCGGGATCGGCACCGCTGTCGTGGTGCTCATCGGCGCGGTGCAGACCCAGTTCGGCGCGGGCATCGGCAGGATCCTGGCGGGGGAGATCGTCCGGACGATTACCGGCAGCGGGTACTCCTCGGTTGCTACCACATGGGTACACGAGGACAACGTGTGGTCGAATTCGCTTACTGCCCAGATGAAAACAGATCCGGAGAAAATTCACCGGGTCTACCAGAAGGCGCTGTGATGGCCGGCCGCACATTGGTCACCGGCGCCACCGGGTACCTGGGTTCCACGCTCGTCGCGTCCCTGGTGGAGGCCGGTGAGCGCGTCACCGTCCTGACGAACCCGCACGACCCTGCCGTACTTCGCGACGAGCTAGGCCGGAATGTCGATACGGCTTGCGCCGATATCACCGATGCGCAGAGCATCGACAACGCGATGCGGGGTGTGTCCCACGTCTACCACCTGGCCGGTATCGCATCGCCGAATTCTCGCCTTGGCCACAGGATTTGGCAGACCAATGTGCTGGGCACCTACCACGTGGCGCACTCCGCGCTTAGGCACGGTGTACAGCGGGTGGTGCATGTGTCCTCCACTGCTGCCATCGGGTACCCGGCCAATGGCGTGGTGGCCGACGAGGACTTCGACCCACAGGACTCGGTGCTCGACAACGTGTACGCGGCGACTAAGCGTGCGGGTGAGCGGCTGGTGCTGGACTTCGCCGATCGTGGCCTGGATGTGGTCGTGGTGAACCCCGCCGCCGTGTTCGCGCCGGGATCTGGCCCGGCCCGGTCCTGGCAGGGGCTGCTGGTCGCCGCACGCAAGGGGTTGTTGCGCGTCGTACCGCCCGGCGGTACCGCGGTGTGCTCGGCGCGAGATTTCGTTGTCGGCATTACGGCGGCGATGGCCAAGGGGGACAAGGGGCGCCGCTACATCCTGAGCTCGGCGAACCTGTCCTACCGGCAGCTCGGCGAGCTGCTCGTGGCCGCAGTGGGGCGCGAGCACCCGGTGCGGTCCGCGCCTATGGGGCTGTTCCGGACGTTGGGCAAGGGGAACCGGCTGCTGCGTGATGTCTCCGCGCGCTTCGACCCCGACGACGCGCTGGTTCCCGAGAACGTCGAACTGATGGCCCGCGAGCTGTACTACGCGCCCGACAGGGCAGTGCGAGAGCTGGGAATTCCCCTGGTGTCTACCGACGAGTTGATAGCGGAGTTTGTGCGATGACGGTCGAAGCGCGGCAGGCGCAGGGCGGCTCCAAGGAGGCGCTCGGCATATCGATGGCCGATGCGCGTGCGCTGGTAGCAGACCTCGCCGCGCGCCGTCAGTGGATCTATTGGCTGGACTTGGCCGCCTGCATGGTGGTCGGGTACACGGCATTCCTGCTGTGTCCGGTCGACGACCTGCTGTCACTCCGGGCGGCGGCGTGTATTGTGCTGGCGGCCTTCGCGTTCTACCGCGGCGTGTTGTTTGTCCACGAGATCGTGCACGCCGAGCGCGAGCTGCGCTGGTTCTCGGTGGTCTGGCATCTGGTGTGCGGAATCCCGCTGCTGACACCGAAATTCACATTCGAGTTCCATCATGAGCACCATGCATCACGCACCTACGGCACTGCCGAGGACGGGGAGTACGTGGCCTACGCCAGCGAGCCGCGCTGGCGCGTCATCCTGTTGCCGTTCAGCGCGCTGGCCGGGCCGTTGGCGTTCGTCTTCCGGTTTCTGGTGCTGGCGCCGCTGAGCTGGCTGGTTCCCGCGATCAGGCCCATTGTCCTGACACGGGCATCGTCGCTGATGATCGATGCAGATTTCGAGCGCCCGTTGCCGCCGGCAGGCGCACCCCGACCCTGGCTGGTGCAGGAAATCTCCTGTTTCGCATACACATCGGCCCTGTTGGTGCTGCTGCTTCTGGGCGCGTACTCGCCGAGGCGGCTGCTGGAGGCGTATCTGGTGATCGCCCTGGCGTTGTTCGTGAACTGGCTGCGGGTGCTGGCGGCGCACCGATATGAGGGCAGCACCGAGCGCATGACCTTTCCCGAGCAGGTTCTCGATTCCATCGATCACCCGTCGGTACCCGTACTGGGCCCACTGTGGGCGCCGGTGGGGTTGCGTTTTCATGCGGTGCACCACCTCTTCCCCCAGTTGCCTTACCACCAGCTGGGTGAGGCGCGCCGCCGGCTCGCGGCGGCGACCCCGCCCGATGCCGGGTACTGGTCGACCGAAGACCGTTCACTCGCCTCATCGCTGCGGCGGCTGCTCGCCCACCCGCGTAAGGAGGCGCTATGACTGCCAGCCAATTATCTTCCACAGCAAGAGAATCCGCGGCATCCACGTATTCGCGGCGGCTGCCGATACGCCCCGTCGAGGCGCGGGGCTCCCGGGTTCGTGCCGACGACGGCCGCTGGTATGTCGACTGCCTGGCCGCTGCCGGGGCCATGTCGCTGGGCTGGAACCACCCCGTCATCAGTGAGGCCGTCATGAAGACGGTCTCCTCCGGGGAGCCGTTGCTGTCACTCGACTTTCATACCCCGGCCCGGGAACGATTCGTCGAGGATCTGCTGTCCATACTGCCGGTCGGGCTGGCCGCCGACGCGAGCATCCATTTGTGCTCGCCCAGTGGAGCGAGCGCGGTCGAGGCTGCCCTGATGCTCGCCGAGGTCGCCACCGGCGGCCGCGAACACGTTGGTGTACAAGGCGGTTTCCACGGTTGCACGCGGGCCGCACGTGCCGCGAGCTCCGGGGGCGGGTTGCGTCAGCAGCCGGTGGTGCTGTCACCGCACACGAGCTTCCTGCCGTACCCGCAGGACTACCGCAGCCCATTCGGGGTGGCGGGGGAACAGGGTGTCGAGCTGGCGGTCGCGGCGGCCGACGCTCTTGCGCGCCCGCACAGCGGCGTGACGGCACCGGCATCGCTCATCGCCGAGTTTATGCTGGGTGAGGGTGGCGTGATTCCTGCCCCGCCGCGGTGGGGACAGGCATTGCGTAGGGCCGCATCGACGCTCGGGGTACCGCTGATCGCCGACGAGGTACAGGCGGGCGTGTACCGCACCGGACCGGCGTGGGCGTTCCAGCACTGCGGTATCGAACCCGATATGGTCGTGATCTCCAAGGGCCTTGGTTCCGGTATCCCGATTGCGGTTTTGGTGGTACGCAAGGAGTTCGACGTGTGGGAACCCGGCGCCTTCACCGGGACATTCCGCGGAAACGCCATGGCGTTCGCCGCCGCGAGCGCGGTGATCCGCTTCGCACGGGAGAACGACCTACCCGGGCAGGTCGCCGTCCGTGGCCGTCTTTTCCTGGATGGGTTGAATGCCATTGCGGCCCAGTCGGAACTGGTGGGCGAGGTGCGTGGGGCAGGGCTCATGCTAGGTGTGGAGATTGTGGACCCGGACCAGCCGTGGCCTGGCGATGCCGCGGCGCCGGCGCCCGAACTTGCCGGACAGATCCAGAGTGCCTGCCTGCAGCACGGCCTCATCGTCGAGACCGGTGGCCAATACGGCAACGTGGTGCGATTTCTGCCGCCGCTGACCATCGAGGAAGCCGATATCGCCGCGGCACTGAACGCATTCGATTCCGCTCTCGGTGCGGTAGCGCGCACTCGATCGGCCGGCGAGCCCGCATTGGTGGTGTCACGGTGACGCCCAACCCGAGCCCCTTCGTGAGTGATTTCCTCACGGGCGATAGCGAAACCACGTACCGCGAAGCCATCGCGCTGGCGGCCGATCGGGCGAGCGGCGCGCTGGGCGGCGCCACGAAGCCAGGGCTGGTGGACGGTTACGCGGCGCTGAAAAGTGATGCCGGGCGACTCGACCTCGACGATCCCCACGGGGTCGGGCTGAGCCGGGCATTGGATGAGGCGGCGGGGTTGCTCGCCGAGAAGTCCGTGGTGGTGACCCACCCTGCGTATTTGGCGCACCTGCACTGCCCGCCCGCGCTGCCCTCGTTGGCCGCTGAGGTGCTGGTCAGTGCGTTCAATCAGTCGATGGATTCTTTTGACCAGGCTCCCGCCGCCACCGCGATCGAGCAGCAGGTCATCGAATATCTCTGCACCAGAATGGGGTACGCGCCCGGGTCGGACGGGACATTCACCAGTGGGGGTACTCAGTCGAATCTGCAGGCATTGCTGCTGGCCCGGGACCTGTTCGCCCGCAACACCTACGGCTGGGATATCGCGGCACGGGGACTGCCGCCAGAGGCCGGTTCGTGGCGAGTGCTGTGCACCCGGCAGACACATTTCTCGGTACAGCAGGCACTCCGGCTGCTGGGGCTAGGGACCGCCGCCATTATCGAGGTGCCTACGGATGATGCCGGGCGGATGCGGGCCGAGGCCCTCACCGGGATCCTGGAGGGGGCGGACCGTGCGGGGACCCCCGTGTTTGCGCTCGTGCTCACCGCCGGGACAACCGATTTCGGTGCGATCGACCCGCTGGAAGCACCCGCCGCCGTCGCTCGTGCGCGCGGGATCTGGACCCATGTGGACGCCTGCGCGGGCGGGTGCCTGATCTTCAGCGAGAAGTACCGGCACCTACTGCGCGGAATCGAACAGGCCGACTCGGTCGCCATCGACTTCCACAAGCTGCTGTTCCAGGCGATAAGTTGCAGTGCCCTGCTGGTACGCAGCCGCTCGAGCTTCGATGCGCTTGTCGCACATGCCGATTACCTGAACCCTGCCAGCGACTCCGAGCATGATGTGCTCAATCTGGTAAGCAAGTCACTGCAGACCACCCGCCGCTTCGACGCGCTCAAGGTGCTGGTCACACTGCGGGCGGTGGGCCAGCGGCATATCGCCGCGATGATCGACGCCACCTGTGCGGCGGCGTCATCCGCTGCACACGCGGCGGCCGAACACCCGGACCTGGAACTGGCCGCGCCCGTGTGTACCAACACCGTGGTGTTGCGCTGGCGGCAGCCGGATGTGGTGCCCGAGAAACGTGATGGCATCAACGACGCGATCCGTGCGGAGCTGGCCCGCACCGGCAGAGCGATCGTGGGCCGGTCCAGCGCTGCCGGAGGTCAGGCGATCAAGCTGACATTCGTCAACCCGTTGATCACCGCGTCGATGGCGGCCGCAATGGTCTCCGAGATTGCCGCGCACGGCAACCGGATCTGGCGTGCCCGCGCCCTGGAGGTGAGCACCGTATGAGCAATCCGTTGGTGCGTGTCGAGCGGATCCGGGCATCAGATGCCCGCTTCCCGTGGGCGAAGAACGTCGAGTACTCGATATTCGGCCTGGAGAACGATTTCGCCGACGACGCCGATCTTGCCGCGGGCGAGATGGTGCACTACCGCACCTGGGAGCGGTCCTCGGAGATTTACGTGGGCTTCTCCGCGCAGTCGCCCGAGCACCCCGTAGGCGTATTGCGTTCACTGCGCCATGATCCCGAGCTCGGGCTCGACAGCTTCAGCACCCTGCGTGACGCCCGGAATTACCGGGACGGCGGCAAGGTGGCGCGCAACTACCTGTATCCGCAATGGGATTCGTTCTTCGACGGCATCGCGGCGGAGTGCATCGCCGAGCTCGCCACACAAGGAGTATGCAAGAAGCAGCGCCGCGCCGGGATGATCGAACAGATCTGGCAGGAGTTCTTCGGCAGCCTCGCCACCGAGGGCGTTCGGTTCGTAACGGTGGCACTGGTGGTGCCGCTGTTCGACTGGTACCACCACCTGCTGCCGGACCGGTTGCACCAGATCGGTGACATCCTGCCCAACTACATCGGCGCCGACAGCGTGCCGGCCGTCGTCGACATCAGCGGGTCTTTCGTACCCGACGCCGCCGAGGCGGTCCGCGACGGCTCGTTGTTGACCGCCACCGCCCGTGCTGCATACCCGTCACCCGATAAGGAAAGAACGAGATGAGATCGATTCACACCGAAGAGCATGTATTCCGCAAGGTCAGCGAGATCGACTGTCCCGTAGACAAAGTGTGGGAACGGGTAACCACCCAAGAGGGCATCAATGACGAGATGGGCCCGTACATGAAGATGACCATGCCCAAGGAGTTCCGGGGGAAGTCGATTGGCGATGTCAGCCCGGGTACCCGGATCGGCAAGAGTTTTCTGCTGCTGTTCGGGGTCCTCCCGTTCGGGTTCGACGACATCACCGTGGCGCGGCTCGAGCCCGGACGGATGTTCCGCGAGGAGTCCCTCATGACCGGCATGCGGGTCTGGGTGCACCACCGGACCCTGGAACCGGTGGCGTCTGAGACGGGCGAAAAGACCAGGGTGACCGATGAGATCACCCTGGCCCCGCAGGCGCCAATGGGCCTGATTCCCGGGTGGGGCAAGCTGATGAGCAAGGTACTGGCGGCCTTTTTCGCGCACCGGCACCGCCGGCTGAGTCGGACCCTGTCAGTCACCGGGGTTCCGCGGTGAGACGGCTCGCCGCAGGTGCTGCCGCGGTGCTGTCGGTAGCGGTGGCCACCGCATGCGCACCGGTGAACGAGGAGGCCGGTAAACCCGTCGGCCACGCCTTCCAATTGTTGAAGTACCCAGCGGTACAAGGGGACCCGGCGGCTGAACCGCAGGGCAGGTCGCCCTTCGGCGACTATGCGCTGGAGGTGTCCGGCTCGGTGACCTATCTCGGCGAGACCACCGCGCTGCCCGGCGCCGGTGTGATGACCGTCGGGCCGGGGCCGCGGCGCGGCGAGCTGAAGATCGAGCAGTACTACCAGGGCGACCGTTTCCCGTACGAGACCGGGATCGTCACCGGCGGTGAGGGCAAGCCCAGCACTTTGGACGCCATCACCATCGTCAACCCGCTGGATTCGCGGGTGACCCTGCAATGCGTCATTGACGGCGGAATCGCCTTGGTGCACAACGACGGTGAACGTGAGCTGACCGGCACATGCGGCGGGGGAGCGAAGGTGCACGGCCACGTCAGGGCCGATGGCAGCCGCAAGGCGATATGGCGCGACAAACCCGTCGAGCTCGTCCGCACCGTTGTGGATCTCACCATCTCCGGCGCGAGTAGCGGCCAGATCCACCAGGTGAACGAGGTGCCCAAGGACAGCACAGTCGGCAGCTTCCCGCTTTTCACGTCGATCGACGTGAGCATGACAGCGCAGGGCATCGGTCTCACCGAAAAGCTGGAACGCCATGTCCTCCCGAAAGTGAGGGACTGATTCATGACAACGGAAACACAGACTCCCGCGCTGCGCGCGGCCGATCTTGTCAAGGCCTACCCCGGGTCGGAAGCCCGTGCCGTCGATGGCCTGAACCTGACCATCCCGCGCGGGATCGTCTACTGCTTGCTCGGCAGGAACGGCGCCGGTAAGACCACCACCATCCGCATGGCGACCACACTGTTGGCACCCACCAGCGGGGAGCTCGAGGTGCTCGGCATTCCCGTCGACAAGACCAAGGAGCTGCGCCCCCTGATCGGCGTGGCATTGCAAGAGGTGGCGCTGGACCTGTGGATGTCGCCGGTCGAGCAGATCCGGATGAGCCTGGCGATCGCCGGCTGGCCCAAGGCACAGCGGAAGGCCCGCGAGGAAGAACTCATCGAGCAGTTCGGCCTGGGCAGCTACCTCAACCGGAAGGTTGGGGCGCTCTCGGGCGGTATGCGTCGCCGCGTCGATGTCGCGCTGGCGGTAGCCCATAACCCGCAGATGCTGTTCCTCGACGAACCGTCCAGCGGGCTGGATATCGAAGGCAAACAGGAGGTTTGGAATGCTATCCGGCTGCTGCGCTCCGAAGGGCGCACCGTCGTGCTGACGACGCACGATATGGATGAGGCGGTGTCCCTGGCCGACGAGGTGGGCATCGTCAAGAGCGGTCGGCTGGTGGCCTCGGGATCCACTCAGGAGTTCACCCGCAGTCACGGCTATGCGGTCGAGATCTCCGCGGATGGTGGCATATCCGAAGATACGGCCATTGAGTTGGCGGCCGCGGGTTACGCCGTGCAGCGGAATGATTCCGGCGCGCTGTCGGGAACCTTGGATTCCGCCTCGGCCTCGGAGTTGGGGGCTTTGAGCGCCCAACTCGACCGTATCGGCCTGGGTGCGGCCAATATCGAAGTGCGGTCCACCTCGCTGCGCGACGCATTCCTGGAGGTGACCCAGTGAGCGCCTTGTCCAATACCGCAAGGCTTTTCCGCCGTTATGTCGTAGTGGGACTGCGGCAGCCGGTGTTCGGATTCATCTTCCCGATCGTCTTCCCGGTTGTGCTGGTGATCTTCGTGCGATCGATGTTCCAGCGTGTTGCCGACCTCCCGGGTTTCCCGCTGTCCTCGTACACCGCGTATATCGCGCCCGGGCTCATCATGCTCATCCCGATGCTCGGTGCCGGGTACGGGGCCGGAACGCTCATCGACGAGATCAGATCGGGGTTCACCGACCGGCTGCGGCTCTACGGTGTGTCGACCGGCCAGATCATGGCGGCCAAGATCGGCTTCGAGATGTTCCGTATCCTGCCGGCAGCGGTCATTGTCATTGCCCTGCTGGCCTTCCTGGACGCACCACTGCGGGCGGGCCTGCTGACCGGGATTTTCCTTGTCCTGGTGATGTTCCTGTGGTCGGCGGCATACAGCTCGCTGTTCTACCTGGTGGCACTGCGCACCCTCAACCCGCAGGCTCCGGTGGCGATGCTGCCGTTGGCACTGCCGGTGCTATTCGTCAGTCAGGCGCTCATGCCCTCGGTGTTCCTGTCCGACTGGCTCAGAATCAGCATCAACGCGAACCCCTTCTCGCACATCGTGTCCGCCGCGTCGACCATCATGTACGGCGGTTTCGACGCGATGGCCGTTGTGAAGGGTTCCCTGGTGGCCCTCGGCATGTTCGCCCTGCTGCAAATCCCCATCCATCTGGTGATCCGCCGAAAAATAGGTAAGTAGAAGGCTTAGAAAGAAAATGGAAACTACTTCAGAAGTCCGCGAGTTCCTCATCGAGTTCATCGCCGAGGAACTCGAGATGCCCACGGGTGATGTCAACGACTTCTCCGAACTGGTCGGCGACCTCGGGTTCGACTCGTTGTCGTTCGCGGTGGGGGTCTCGGAGATCAAGGGCCGCTTCGGTATCCAGCTGACCAAGGACGATGTCTTCGAATGCAAGACGCTCGGGGCATTGATCGAACTGGTGGAGAGCCGCCTGTGATGAGCCGCTCGCGGGAAGAACGTCCGACTTCGAACCCGGTTATCGACAGGCTGCGCGCCAGCGCGGCTGTAACCCAGCGCGGTCTCACCTCGGCGCCCAGCGCGGCCGACGGGACATCGCTTTTGGGCGAGCTGCGCACCGTGCCCTGGGCCGACGTGCATCAGAGGGGACTGCGCATCGCGGGCTCACTGCAGGCGGCGGGGGTGCGCCCCGGCGACGCCGTGGCCGTATTAGCCGGTGCCCCTGGTGAAATCGCACCGTTGGTGCAGGGCATCTGGATGTCCGGCGCCTCCGTGACGATGCTGCACCAGCCGACCCACCGGTCCGATATGCAGCTGTGGATCGAGGACACCGGCCTGGCGCTGGCCGCGGTGGGCTCCGCGACTGTGGTGGTGGGTGACCCGTTCCTGGCGGCTGCCGGTCAATTCGGGGCCGTCGGTGCCCGTGCGCTGGAGCTGCCGGGCCTGCTGGCAGGCACGCCGGGGGAGATCACCAATGTCGACCAGGACGCTGTTGCCTTCTTACAGTTGACCTCCGGGTCCACGGGCACGCCAAAGGCTGTCAGCATCACCTACCGCAATATCGAGGCCAACCTGCGGGCGATGGTCAGTGCCTCGGGCGCCGACCCCGAATCTGATGTGGTGGTGAGCTGGCTGCCGCTCTTCCACGACATGGGCATGATGGGTTACCTGATCGTCCCAATGTGTCAGGGGCTGAGCACCGTCAGCGTGACCCCCATGGACTTCCTCGGTGACCCGCTGCTGTGGGCCGAGCTGATCAGTACGTACCGCGGCAGCATGACGGCCGGGCCCAACTTCGCGTACTCACTGCTGGCCCGTCGGCTGCGCAAGGCACCCGACGGCGCATACGACCTGTCCTCGCTGCGGTTTGCGCTCAGCGGTGCCGAGGCCATCGATGTCGCGACCCTGGAACGCTTCACCACCGAGGGCGCCCGGTTCGGCATGCGGGCGGACGCCATCGTCCCCGCCTATGGCATGGCGGAGGCCACCTTGGCGGTGTCCTTTGTGCGCCGCGGCGAGCGCTACCGGGTGTGTCCGCCGCATCCCGATCTCGTCGCAGCCCAGGGCGACGAGGCGAGTGCGCGTGTTGCGCTGGGTCTTCCGCTGCCCGGCTGCGAAGTACGGGTGGTGGACGGGGACCGCTCGGTGCTGCCCGCGGAGGCAATCGGTGAGCTCGAGATCCGCGGTGAGAACGTGACCGCCGGGTACCGCACGGCGGCCGGGTTCGAGTCAATGCTCGACGCGCAGGGCTGGCTACCCACCGGCGATATCGGATATCTCACCGAGGACGGGCAACCCGTGATCTGCGGGCGCAAGAAGGACATCCTGATCATCTCGGGCCGCAATGTGCACCCGGAGGACATCGAGAGATCCGTCGCCGGGGTGTCGGGAGTCCGTTCCGGCGGTATCGCCGCGGTCCGCCTGTCCACGGCGGCGGCCGGGGAGGGGTTCGCGTTGGTGGCCGAATCGGCACTGCATGCCGATACCGCCGAGAGCGCGCGCATCCGCGCCGAGGTGGCCGACCGTGTGTACCGCACCTTGGGGGTGAGCCCGCGTGATGTCCACGTGGTCCCGGCGGGATGGATTCCCAAGACGTCCTCGGGGAAGCTGCGGCGACGGGAGACCTCCGAACGGCTGAAGAGGTGTGAACCGGCCCGATGACGACACGGGATCAATTCCTCCGTGTCCGCACCTGGATGCCCGAAGGGCTTCGCACACTTGGTGATCGCGGCGCGCGATATCTGCGGCACCATCCGATCGCCGCGCTCACCACCGTCGGCGAACAATTCGTCCTCGGTGTGCACACCCTGCGGTACTTCGTCGCCGACCTGGTGACCGGCCGCTTCCCGTGGGCAGAGTTCGTGCGGCAGGCCGCATTCATGGCGGGCACGGCCGTGGTGCCGACGGTGCTGGTGGCACTGCCCATCGGGGTCACGCTGTCCATTCAATTCGCGTTGCTGGCAGGGCAAGTCGGGGCGACCTCGCTGGCCGGTGCGGCCAGTGGTCTGGCGGTGGTGCGGCAGGCCGCTTCATTGGTGGCGGCGATGCTGCTGGCCTCGGCGGTGGGCTCGGCAATGACTGCCGACCTCGGGTGCCGCACCATGCGAGAGGAGACCGCGGCCATGGAGGTCATGGGCGTGTCGGTGGTGCGGCGGCTGGTGGTGCCGCGCTTCGCGGCGGCCATCGTCGTCGGTGTGGCGCTCACCGGTGTGGTCTGCTTCGTCGGCTTCCTGGCCAGTTATCTATTCAACGTGTACGTACAGGGTGGTGCCCCAGGAAGTTTCGTCACCACGTTCGCATCGTTCGCGACCACGGGTGATCTGGTGTTGGCGCTGCTGAAGGCCGCGGTGTACGGGGCCATCGTGGCGGTGATCGCCTGCCAGAAGGGATTGGCTTCGCACGGTGGCCCGACCGGGGTGGCGAATTCGGTGAATGCGGCCGTCGTGGAATCGGTCCTGTTGCTCATGATCGTCAACGTCGTGGTGAGTCAGGTCTACACCATGCTGTTCCCCAGGGCCATGCTGTGACGGCCACGCTACCGGTCCGCCGAGCCTCTCTGCAGCCCATGGCATTCGGCGCAGATGCCGCAATGAGGCCGCTGGCGCGGTTCGGCCATATGGTCACCTTTTTCGTGCATGCCTTCCTGGCGATCCCCATCGCGCTGCGCCGGTACCGCCGTGAATTCCTGCGCCTCCTCTCCGATATCACCTGGGGCAACGGGTCGATCGTCGTCGGCGGGGGAACGGCCGGTGTGGTGCTGGTGCTCGGCATCACGACGGGCGCCCTGGTGGCCATCGAGGGCTACAACTTCCTGGAGTTGATGGGTCTGGGCCCGGCCACCGGTGTCATCTCCTCGTTGGTGACCACGCGCGAACTCGCCCCGATCATGGCGGCACTGGCCTTCGCGGTGCAGGCGGGATGCCGTTTCACCACCCAGCTCGGCTCGATGCGTATCTCCGAGGAGGTGGATGCGATGGATTCCCTTGCCATCCGGCCGATCCCGTACCTCGTCACCACCCGCCTGCTGGCGTCGGTGGTCGCCATCATCCCGCTCTACGTGGCCTGCCTGACCATCAGTTATCTGTCCTGCCAGGTCATGGTGGGCATCGTCAGCGGCGGCTCGACGGGGCCATACCTGCACTACTTCACGCTGTTGTCCAGCGGCACGGATATCGCCTACTCGGTGTTCAAGGCCATTGTCTTCGTCTGGATAGCCTCGGCGGTGCAGTGCTACTACGGCTTCTGCGCCGACGGCGGACCGGAGGGTGTCGGTATCGCGGCAGGGCACGCGATGCGCGCCAGCATCACCGCGGTGATCGTCGTCAACATGCTGCTCACTATGGCGCTGTGGAGTGTCGACTCCGGCGCCCGGTTCGGGGGATGACGTGACGAATCACCTTGATAGTCACTATGACCTGGATGGCGCGCTCTTCTCGCGCCGCCAGCTGCTGATGCGCGGGGGCGCCGCGCTGGCCGTCGTCGCCGTGATGACCTCGGCTCTCCTGGTCAAGTCCACCGGTGTTCTCGACCGGTACGTGAACATCGTCGCCGAACTCCATAACGTGGGTGACGGCTTGCCGCCACGATCCGACGTGAAGTACCGGGGTGTGCTCGTCGGTGCCGTCGAGGCCGTCACCCGGGCAGCCGGTGCCCAGCCCAACCGGGTGCATGTGCGGCTGAAACCCATGTACGCCAACTCGATCCCCGCGACCGTTACCGCACGCGTGGTGCCCAGTAACGTCTTCGCCGTCTCCGCGCTGCAGCTCGTCGACCGGGGACCCGGTGCGCCCATTCGTGAGGGTGGGCATATTGGTGAGGACACCAGGCTCCCGACGGTGCTGTTCCAGACCACGGTCAACAAGCTGCGTGAGATCCTCACCGCCGCTGGCCGCGGCCGGGGTGACAACACAGTCGGTATTCTGGCGGCGGTCGGGGCGGCCACTAACCACCGGCGCACCGAACTACTCACCAGTGCAGCACAACTCGACCGCATCCTGGATCAGCTCAATGCCATCGTGGCGACCGACCAGGGGCCCTCCACGGTATCGGCGTTGGTGGACGCGGCACGCGGGCTCTCCCAGACCGCACCGGATCTGGTGGACGCGCTGCACCAGGCCGTCGGGCCCATGCGCACCCTCGCCGAGAAACGGGACCAGTTCCGCACCTTCATCGGTGCCGGGGTACACACCACCGGTACCACCGCGGAGTCGCTGCGCAATCACACCGACCAGCTCATCCAGATCACCACAGACCTGACCCCGGTGTTGGGCGTGCTGGCCGATAACGCCCAGCATTTCGTGCCGATTACGCAGCGCATCACCAAGTTCTCGGACACCTTCTTCCAGGAAGTGTGGGATCCCGCGCTGACCACTGCCCGGGGACGGGTCAACCTGTCGTTCACCCCGTCCTATACCTACACGCGGGCCGACTGCCCGCGCTACGGGGAATTGAAGGGGCCCAGCTGTTTCACCGCGCCACAGATCGCGGTGCGGCCCGATCTCCCCGAAGTATTGCTGCCGCAGAACTACCACCCGCCGGCCAACCTGGCGCCGCCGCGCGGCACGGTGGTCGGCCCCGACGGCAATCTCGTCGCCGTCGCTCCGCCACTGGTCAATCCCAACCCGGACCTGCGTGACCCCAACCCGCCGGTGCCGTCGTGGCTGACGCCCGCCCCGCCGGTACCCGGCAGCGCCGATCCGGGCCAACCCACCGCCGCGCCGGCATCCTTCGGCGGGAATGTGGGCCCCGTCGGCAGCGCTCAGGAACGCGGCCAGCTGGGTCGTCTGTTAGGGCAGCCGGCAACGGCGGCAGACCAGCTCGTGCTCGGGCCCATCGCCCGCGGCACCACCGTGACCCGAACCCAGGTCCCGCATAACGAGGGAGGTGCCCGATGAGGCGCACGACAACGCGCGGCCCCGTGATTGGGCTCGCCGTCTTCCTGGTGATCGCCACGGTGCTCACGTGGTTGGTGTACGTGACCCTTCGTCGGGACGTCAAGGGCTCCACGGTGTCCTACGCGGCAATGTTCACCGATGTCTTCGGTTTGCGCGAGGGCGATGACGTGCGTATCGCGGGAGTCCGCGTCGGCCGGGTCCAGCGTATCGAGCTCAACGGCACGCTCGCGAAGGTGAGTTTCGCCGTCCAGGACAGCCAGCGACTCCCCGGAGGCGCCACCGCGTCGGTGACGTACCAGAACATCGTCGGGCAGCGGTATCTCGCACTGGCACAGGGAAACACCGGCCCGGCAGGCCTGCTCGCACCGGGTGGTGTCATCCCCGTCGAGCGCACTGAGCCCTCCTTCGATATCGGCACCCTCCTCAACGGGTACGAGCCGTTGTTCGCGGTGCTGGACTCCGCGCAGGTGAACAACCTCACCCAGGCAGTCATCGGGTCGCTGCAGGGAGATACCGCCGCCTTTGCGACCCTGGTGGACCAGACATCGACGCTGACAAAGACATTCACGGGTCGTGACGATGCCCTGGACCATGCGATCGCGAGCCTGGACCGTGTGGTGGGCAGCCTCGCGGCGCAGAACCGAGATTTCGAGGGCGCCATCGCCGCGACCCGTCAGGTGGTCGGCCAGTTCGACAGCCGCAGGCCGGAACTGGTGTCCTCAGTCGGCAAGATGACCGAAGTGGTCAGGAATCTGTCCCGGATCGCCAGGGACGTCGACCCACCCCTGCACGAATTGCTCACGCGCGAGCCCGGTTACACCCAGCACATGCTGGACATCGAGCCGCAGCTTGCCTACACGGGGCTCAACACGCCACTGTTCTTGAAGGGTCTGGCGCGCATGTTCGGAGAGGGCTCGTATATGAATGCCTATGCGTGCGATGTGAATATCTACGGATTCTTCCCTGGGCTCAACGACGTCGTCCCGATCATCGTCAACGCGGCCACCCCGGGCGGCAAGGCGAAGCACACGGCACGCTGTAGGAACGCCGGCGATGGCGGCTGAGATGATTAGGCCACGCTGGCTCTCCTCTATTCGTAGGCCGCTGGACTCCTACAGCAAGACCTGGCTCGGCGTCGGCGCAGTGACCGTCATTGTGGTGCTCATCGGTGCGCTGCTGCTGGTGAAGGAACTGGGAATCGGGTACAAGCAGTTCACCGCCGAATTCCTCCAGGCCGCCGCGCTGCGGCCGGGGAACATCGTCACCATCGCGGGTGTGCAGGTCGGTTCGGTGACCGGCGTGCGGCTGGCCGGTGACCGTGTGGAGGCCACTCTGCGGGTCCGCGACCACATCCCGGTGGGCGACGAGGCACGGGCGGCCATCAAGATCACCACGTTATTCGGTTCCCGGTATGTCGATCTGCGGCCCGCGGGTACGGGTATGCCGGTGGGTCGACGGATCAACCTGCAGCACACCGAGGTTCCCTACGATCTCCAGGCGGCACTCGCCGATTCCACCCGCACCTTCGAACAGGTGGATGCCGACCGCATCGCTTCCTCGCTGAACGTATTGGGCACCCAGCTCGATGGCCTGCCGCACGTGGTCCCGCAGGCCATGGAGAACGTGCGCGCCCTGTCCTCGGTCATCGCACAGCGGCGCGAACAGCTGGGCACGCTGCTGACCAGCACCGAGCACGTCACCAGCATGCTGCGTCGCCAGCAGTCCGATATCGGCACCTTCATCCGCCAGGGGCAGGAGTTGGTGGGGGAGTTCGTGGCACGCGCGGCCGCCTTCCACGCGATGATGCGCTCGCTGCAGAGCATCGTGGGCTCACTGCGCAGCATCGTGGTGGGCGACCACCGTGCGCTCGACGGTGTCATCCGCACCATGGAAGAGCTCAGCGGCAAGCTCGCCGAGCAGGATGCCTTGTTGCGCAACATGCTCCAGATCGCTCCCGTGCCCATCAGGGAGATTGCCAACGCCACCGGATTCGGCAACTCGATCGAGGCCAACCCGCCGGGGGGCGCTCTCATCGACTCGTGGATGTGTGCGATCAGCGGCCGAGCCAAGCAATTCGGGATGATCGAGTACTTCAAGGACTGCCAGTGACCAAGATTCGCACAATGCTGCTGCTCGGGCTGGGGCTGCTCGCCGTCACCGCGACGACCGTGTGTGCGGCGTGGTCCGTCGCGCGAGTCGATGGAACCATCACTGTCACAGCCCAATTCGACAGCGCCGCCGGACTGTACCCGGGCAATGTGGTGGCGGTTCTCGGCATGCCCGTGGGGCAGGTCGCCAAGATCACCGCCCGGGGCGGGTACGCAGAAGTGGAGTTCACCGTCGACAGGCAGGTCAAGATCCCCGCCGATGTCCAGGCAGTCACGCTCTCGACATCCATCCTGACCGATCGTCAGATCGAGCTGTCGCCGCCATACCGCGGCGGGCCGGTGCTGCGCGACAACGACACCATCGGCCTGAACCGGACCAAGACCCCGGTCGAATTCGACAGGGTGCTCGGCATGCTCGACAAACTCTCCGGTTCACTGCACGGTGATGGTGCGGGCGACGGGCCCATCGCCGCGGTGCTCAACGCCGGTGACGGTGTCGCGGCCGGGAACGGTGACCGGATCAAGACGGCGCTGGACGAGCTGTCCCGGGCATTGCGGCTCGGCGCCGACGGCGGGGCTCATACCCGCGAGCAGATGACCGCGATCGTCAAGAATGTCAGCGGCCTGCTGGATGCGGCGGCCCGCAACGATGCCGGTCTGCGGCAGTTCGGAACCACGGTGCGCCAGCTCAGCGACATCCTGGCGCGCGAGAACTTCGGCTCGGGTAGCACCGGTCGACAGTTTAACGATGTGATCGAGCAGACGGGGAAGCTCTTGGAGTCCAATCGGGATGCCATCCACAACGGTATCGTCAACGGCAACAAGAGCATCCAGACGGTATACGACCGGCAGCGGGAGGTCGCCGAGTTCTTCGACGTGCTGCCGCTGATGGCCGATAACCTCTACAACGCCATCGACCAACGCAACGGCGCGATACGTGCCCACTTCCTGGCCGACCGCATGGTCTTCGACGGGCAGATGGCCAAGGAGATCTGCAATATGCTGGGATTGCGTCAACTTGGTTGCAGCACAGGGACATTGCAGGACTACGGCCCCGACTTCGGGTTGACCTACATGCTCGACGGTCTCGCGGCGATGGGGCAGAAATGATGGCCGCCTCCTGCCGCGTGCTGTGTGCCCTGGCGGTGGTGTTGGTCGGCGCAGGGTGTTCCACCAGCGGCCTGGCCGACCTGCCGCTGCCGGCCCCAGGGTTGGGGTCCGGGGGATACCGGTTGACGGCCGTCTTCGCGAATGCGCTCAATCTCCCCGAGCGTGCCAAGGTGAAACTGGCCGGTGCCGATATCGGCGAGGTGGAGTCCATGGCGGCCCGCGATTTCCGTGCGGTGACAACCCTGCGGATCCGGGATGGCGTCACGCTCCCGGCGGGCAGCACCGCGCAATTGCGCACCGCCACACCCCTCGGCGATGTGTTCATTGCCGTCACCCCGCCGGAACAAACCGGCGGCGGCATTCTCTCGGACGGCGACACCATCACGATTGACCGGACTGGGGCGGCCGCGACGGTGGAGTCGGTCCTCAGCTCGGCGGCGATCCTCGTAAATGGCGGCGCGGTGCACAACCTCACCAACGTCGCTAACGGTATGGGCCGGGCCGCGGGCCCGAACGGGGAGGCCTTCGGGCAGATCATCGGCAAATCGAATGAGCTGCTGGGCAAGCTGAATGCCCGCACTGGGCAGCTGGACGCCGCGATGACCGAGACGGTCCGGCTGGCCGAGGCGCTCGACGGAAAGAACGAGGAGCTTGCGCAGGTACTGCAGGCGGCGGCCCCGGCGACGTCGACTTTGCGGGATAACGCCGGCCAAATCTCCAATCTGGTTCTGCTGCTGGGTGACATGGCGCAGGAGTTGAGCAGGTTCCCGTCCATCGCGGGTGCCGATACCAGCGGTCGCAGCGTTGTCGCCGACGCGAATGCCATCTCCCGGGTCTGGAATGACGTGGTGCTGGATCCGGAGACCAGCCTGCTCTCGCTCAACCATCTGTACGCGCCGTTCATCAAGATCACCGCGGGTTCGGCCATCTCCGGCAGTGCCGGTATCGATCGCCTCGTGCTGGGCGCGATACCGGATGCGGGCTTCGGGGGCGACCCGGGCTTCCACGGCCCCAAGCGGTACGACTGGGGCAAGCTCGTCGGGACCCTCAAGTACTCACTGTGGCGGTTGCAGGAACGCGTGGTGGGTCAAGGGCCTGCGGCGCAGGAGGCCCCGCGATGAGCCGGGCCTGGGTGAGTGGCTTGTCGTTGGTGTTCACGCTGGCGGTCTCCGTCACCTACTTGCTTGTCGGGGTGCTGCACATCAGGCCGCTGGCATCGACCTACCCGGTGACCATCCAGCTCGCCGAATCCGGTGGCCTGCTGCCCAATCAGGACGTGACGCTGCACGGGGTGCGCATCGGCTCGGTCGACTCCCTCACCTTCACCGGCCGGGGGGTGAACGCGACGGTGAGCGTTGACGGCGGCGTCCGTGTCCCCGCCTCCAGCTCGGTGCGGGTGTCCGGGCTGTCCCCGGCTGGTGAGCAATACCTCGATTTCTCCGCCGGATCCGATGCCGGCCCATTTCTCTCTGCCGGGGATGTGATCACTTCGGACCGCACCGCCATCCCGGTCACGCCGGCACAGCTGCTGGCCCACGCCGACGGTGTTCTCGCCCAAGTGGACCCGGCCACGATCGAACGCATCAAGAAGGAACTGAGCCTGAGCGCCGAGGGGCCGCGCAAGCTCACGGCGATCGTCGACGGCGGGGTGTTCTTGCTCGCCACCCTCGATTCGGTGCTACCCGAGACGGTGAGCGCAATTCGGGACAGCCGGACGGTGCTATCGGCGGCGGTCGATGTCAACGGCGGTATCGCGGCCACCTCTCGTAACCTGCGCGGCACTCTCGCGGGCATCAATGCGATGGACGGCGGCTACCGGAAACTCATTGACCAATCCCCGCGGGTGCTGGGGGCGGCGGACAATCTCTTCACCGATAACTCCGACACCATGGTGCAGCTGCTGGCGAACCTTGCCGCCAACGCGCGGCTGTCCTATGTACGGGTACCGGCGCTGAACGCACTGTTCCCCGACTATCGCGGCTCGGCACTGGAGGCGTTCATCAGCACCATGCACGACCACGGGCTGTGGGTGACCGCCGATTTGTATCCGCGGTACGCCTGCGATTACGGCACCCCGCGGCACCCACCCTCCTCGGCCGACTACCCGGAGCCGTTCTTGCACACCCACTGCCGCGATGACGATCCCGCCGTATTAGTCCGGGGTGCCAAGAACGCCCCGCGCCCGGCGGGGGACGACACGGCTGGCCCACCGGCCGGTGCGGACCTGGGTGCCACCGCCGACCCGACGCCCCGCGGCCGGTACACGATCCCGACGCCCTACGGCGGCCCGGCGCTGCCTATCGAGCCACCGAGGTAGTAGATGCCGGCGAACAATCCACACTCGCGTCCTCCTTCTGCTGCAGGACAGGCGGTGAACATCCGCCGGATCGCGTTCACCTTCGACGGGGCGTCTCCTTCGCGACGGCATTTCGTCGCGGGCGATATCGCGATGAGCCACCTGGTTGCCTTGCTGTCCGGCTTCTTTCCCTCGGGGGAGGAGTTCTTCATCCAGTCGGTACGGCGCTATGACAGCCAGATCGTCGACCCCGTGCTCAGGAAGCAGGTCGCCGGATTCATCGGGCAGGAGATGACGCACGGGATCCAGCACCGCGAGCTCAACACGCAGCTGGTTCAGCGCGGCTACTGGGCCACCGGGTTGATGGACAGGGTGGGCACGCGGCTGGTCACGCGGATGAAGCAGAACAGAGACCGGCTACCGGATCGGGTGGCCCGGTCCGCACTCGCGGTGACGGCGGCGGTCGAACACCTCACGGCGGTACTCGGGGAGCAGGTGCTCAGCATCCCGTGGATACAGCAGCAGCTGACCGATCCCGAGGTGCGCGCGATGCTCAACTGGCATGCCATCGAGGAGATGGAACACAAGTCCGTCGCCTTCGATGTGTATCGCCACGTAGGGGGCACCGAGCGCATGAGGATCGGGGCGATGGCCGTTACGCTGGCCCTTTTCCTGAGCCGAACGCTGATCCTGCTGGCCTCGATCCTCACCGATCCGTGGGCGTGGCGCCATCCCGCGGCGACCCTGCGCAGCATCGTCACGCTGCCGCGCACACCGCTGTTCGCCGGGCTCGGGGCCAAGATCCGGTGCTACCTGCGCTCCGGCTTCCATCCCGACGACATCGACCACGGCCCCCTGCTGGAGAAGTGGCGCGACGAGTACTTCGGCCCCGAGGGCATTCTGTTGGACCATCTGAAGTAGCTGCTAGAAGCCACCGAGGTAAAAGGCGCTTTGCGCGGCCCTTAGGCTGTTCAGGTCAATTACTTGCAGTCTTGTGGACCTCAAGAGGAGCCTGAGCAGATCGTGGCCGCCAAGCCGAACGCCGCCGGTAAGAAGATCGAGGCCGTCGTCAACCTCGCCAAGCGCCGGGGACTGGTGTACCCCTGCGGCGAGATCTACGGCGGTACCAAGTCGGCATGGGATTACGGCCCGCTCGGTGTGGAGCTCAAGGAGAACATCAAGAAGCAGTGGTGGCGTTCCATCGTCACCAGCCGCGACGATGTCGTGGGCCTCGATTCCTCGGTGATCCTGCCCCGCCAGGTCTGGGTCGCCTCCGGTCACGTCGAGGTGTTCAACGACCCGCTGGTCGAATGCCTGAACTGTCATAAGCGTCACCGGCAGGATCACCTGCAGGAGGCGTACGCCGAGAAAAAGGGGATCGACGATCCCGAGTCGGTGCAGATGACCGACATCGTGTGCCCCGACTGCGGCAACAAGGGTCAGTGGACCGAGCCGCGCGACTTCAACATGATGCTCAAGACGTACCTCGGCCCCATCGAGACCGAAGAGGGTCTGCACTACCTGCGTCCCGAGACGGCGCAGGGCATCTTCGTGAACTTCAAGAACGTCGTCACCACCTCGCGCCAGAAGCCGCCGTTCGGTATCGGCCAGATCGGCAAGAGCTTCCGCAACGAGATCACGCCCGGCAACTTCATCTTCCGCACGCGCGAGTTCGAGCAGATGGAGATGGAGTTCTTCGTCGAGCCGTCTTCTGCGCCCGAGTGGCACAAGTACTGGATAGACACCCGGCTGCAGTGGTACGTCGACCTGGGCATCGACCCGGAGAACCTGCGACTGTACGACCATCCCAAGGAGAAGCTGTCGCACTACTCGGACGGCACCGTCGATATCGAGTACAAGTTCGGTTTCAGCGGCAACCCGTGGGGTGAGCTGGAAGGTGTGGCGAACCGTACCGACTTCGACTTGTCCACGCATTCAAAGCATTCCGGTGAAGACCTGTCGTACTACGACCAAGCCGAGGATCGCCGCTACACCCCTTACGTGATCGAGCCCGCGGCCGGCCTCACCCGCTCTTTCATGGCCTTCCTGGTCGATGCGTATCACGAGGATGAGGCCCCGAACGCCAAGGGCGGCGTGGATAAGCGCACGGTGCTGCGTCTGGATCCGCGCCTGGCGCCGGTCAAGGCCGCGGTGCTGCCGCTGTCGCGTAATGCCGATCTGAGCCCGCGCGCCAAGGCGCTGGCCGCCGAGCTGCGCCAGTACTGGAACGTCGACTTCGACGATGCCGGTGCCATCGGCCGGAGGTATCGTCGACAGGACGAGATCGGCACCCCGTTCTGCGTCACAGTCGATTTCGACTCGCTCGAAGACGACTCGGTTACCGTCCGCGACCGCGACGAGATGACCCAACAACGCATTCCGATCGGCGGCGTGGCCGATCATCTCGCCAAGACACTCAAGGGCTGTTAGCCGAGGAGACTCACATGACCGATATCGCCACCGATCCCGCCCTGGCCCCGATCGCCGACCCCGCTGCCGAGGCCGAGGTCCGCGCTAACGATCGTGGACACGTGTTCCACTCCTGGTCGGCGCAGGCAGCGATCGACCCGCTGCCGATCGCCGGCGGGTCGGGTGCGACGTTCTGGGATTACACCGGCAAGGAATACCTCGACTTCGCCTCGCAGTTGGTCAATCTCAATCTGGGACACCAGCATCCGCGCCTGGTCGAGGCCATCCAGCGTCAGGCCGGCCGGCTGGCCACCATCGCGCCCGCCTTCGCCAACGACGTGCGCGGTGAGCTCGCCCGGCTGGTCGCCGAGCGTGCCCCCGGCACCCTCAACAAGGTTTTCTTCACCAACGGCGGCACCGAGGCCGTGGAGCACGCGGTGCGCATGGCACGCCACCACACCGGCCGTCGCAAAGTGCTTGCCGCATACCGCAGCTACCACGGCGGCACCACCACCTCGATGTCGCTGACCGGTGAGCCGCGCCGTTGGGCCAATGATCCCGGCGATAACTCGGTGGTGCGCTTCTTCGGCCCCTACGCCTACCGTTCGGTGTTCCACGCCACCACGCCCGAGGAGGAAACTCAAAGGGCGCTGGAGCATCTGGAGCAGGTGATCGCGCTGGAGGGCCCGCCCACCATTGCCGCGATCATCCTGGAATCGGTGGTCGGCACCAATGGTGTGCTGGTGCCGCCGCCGGGTTACCTGGCCGGTGTGCGGGAGATCTGCGACCGGTACGGCCTGGTGTTCATCGCCGACGAGGTGATGGTCGGGTTCGGCCGGTTCGGGGAATGGTTCGCCATCAACGCCTTTGACGTCGCCCCTGACCTCATCACCTTCGCCAAGGGCATCAACTCGGGTTATGTGCCGCTGGGCGGCGTGGTGATCTCCGATGCCATCGCCACCAGCTTCGATCACACCCCGTACCCGGGTGGCCTCACGTACTCCGGTCACCCGCTGGCGTGCGCGGTCGGCGTCGAGACCATCAAGGTGTTTGAGGACGAGAAGATCCTCGAACGTGTCCGCGATCTGGGTGAGCGCGTGGTGCGCCCGGAGCTGGAGCGCTGGGTGGACACCCACCCGAGCGTCGGCGAGATCCGCGGCCGTGGCCTGTTCTGGGCCGTGGAGCTGGTGCGTAACAAGGAAACCCGCGAGCCGCTGGTGCCGTTCAATGCCAGCGGCGAGGCGGCGGGACCGATGAATGCCTTCGCCGCGGCGTGCAAGAAGAGCGGCCTGTGGCCGTTCACGCACTTCAACCGCACGCATGTGGCGCCTCCGCTGATCATCAGCGAAGAGGATCTGCGGCGTGGGTTGTCGATCCTCGACGAGGCGCTGAACGTCGCCGACGGATACGCCGACTAGAAGCGGCCGCTACCGCCGCGGTAGCTCATACCGGAGGACCGGGACGAGCCGCCGTAGGACGAGGACCCCGATCCCGACCATGAGCTGTGATGGCCTGATCCGCCGCTGAGCATGCCGCGAAGGATCCCGCCGATCACCGCGCCGGCGACATTGCCGGCCACGTCGCCTGCGACGCTGTATCCGCCGGAATTGCCGTACCCGTTTCCGTAATACGAGCGTGCATTCTGCGCTTCCTGTATCGCGCGGCGCTCTGCCTGGGCGGCTAGTTCGGCGGCGCGGTTGGCGAGCAGGATGGCTTGCGAGGGATTCGAGCCGCGCGCGGACTCGGCAGCTGCAATCTGGCGCTCCGCCTCCGCGACCTCTCCGCGAGCGACCGAACCGACGGCTCCGCGATGCAAGCCGATGTACCCACCGGCCGAGCTCAGCCGTTGTCGCGCGGTGGCGATCGCCTGATCGAGGGCACGAGCCCGGCGTGCGGCGGCCTCGGTCTCCTCCTGCACGGCTGCCAACAGTTTGTCCAGCTCGGCATCGGCCTGTGCCAGATGGGTATAGGCGGTGAGCGGATCCGACGACCCGATCCGTTCGGCGTCCGCGGTGGCGGCCACTGCGGCGTCATGCGCTTGGGTCAGTTCGGCGAGGGTCTCGCCGCTGGGCACGGAGCCCTGCTTCTGAAGTTCCTCAGCTTTGGCGATACCGGATTTGGTATCGGCGATCGCGGCGGGCAGCGTGTCGGTGGCGCGGCGGATGTCGGTGGCGGCGTTATCGACGGCATCCAGCAGGGCGCCGGCCTGTGTCAGTGCGGATTCCGCGCCACGGATGGCGTCGACCAGGGCCATCTGCTGGCCTTCAATGGCGCGGGAGGCGAGTTCGCGCCCGTGGGTAATACGTGAATCTGCGAAGCTGACCCGCTCGCGGGCCTCCGTGATGTTGTCGGTGATGGACGCCAGCGCCGTGCCGTCGAACTCGGTATGCAGTTGTGCGAGAACCCGCTCCGACTCCGGTGCACGGGCAGTCACCGACACCACCTGCTGGGTGAGGCCGTCGAGCTTTGTGGGCGCGTTGATGACCAGGTTCCGCAACGCGTCGAAGGCGGTGGACTGTTCATCGAGCGTGCGGTCCGCGCGTGCGGCGGATGTGATGACGTCTATGAGCAGGCGGCGTTGTTCGGTGGGTGTTTCCGGGATTGCGTCGTCGAGCTGCTTACGTACGGAGAGTGACTGCGCCAATGTTGCTTTCGCGGTTTCGACGGCCTTATTGAAGGGCGTGGTCTGCTCGGTGCCGAACTCCTCGACCGCCAACGCGAGCTCGGCCTCGCTGGTGCGCACGGCGTTGTCGACATTCACCACAATCGATTTGGACAGGCCATCGAGTGCATCGACCGATTGTCTTGCGAGGGCTTCGGGGTCGGAGGGATCGATGCCCTTGGCCGCCTCGAGCTCCGCCTTGCGGCGTGCTCGGGTTCTGAACCAGGAGTACAGCATGAACGCCCCGACGATGAGGGCGCCGAAGGCGAGTGCGCCCAGGATTGGCTTCCACGGAACCGAGAACGACGAGGAGACGGCGGAGTCGAGGCCGTTGGCAGCACCGATGGCGGCGCCGTCCCAATCTGATGTGCGCAGTGCGGGTTCGATCGTGTTGGAGCGCAGGTTCGCAACTTCGGAGTCAGTGACGTTGCTGATACTCGCGGGGACCATAAAGGTGTAGGCCTGGTCTTCGGTCGCGACCGCGAGCAAGGCGTCCCGGTCCCCGAAACTGCTCTTCTTCATCGTCTGGTTGGCCCAGTCAGCGGCATCGATGCCGCCGAAGTCCTTGACGTAGACCACCCAGAGCCGCACCTTCTGCTTCTCATAGAGCTGGTCGACGGCGGCTCGCACCTTGGCCGGGCTTTTGAGCGCCCCGGCACGGTCGGTGACGTAGCCGGGTATCCGGAAGGGTGGATCGGCGGTCGCCGCCGGTGCCATCAGCAGGGCCGGGGCAAACACCATGAACACCGCGATCAGAGATCCCAGCAGGCTCCCTTTGAGACCGAGCAGACGCATGGTCGCCAATCTAGTGCCTCGCGAGGCGCGCCGACCCGTCCTGGCAGACTAGGCGGATAGTGGGCACCTATAACGATTCCGACCGTGAACGCGTCGTCACCGAAGCACCCAAGACGGCGGCCGTCGCTGGATACCCAGCCATCCCCACCGCGCAGTCCCAGGACTACCGGACCGATTTCGCGCGCGACCGCGCGCGGGTGCTGCACAGTGCCGCGCTCCGCCGTCTCGCCGACAAGACGCAGGTGGTGGGCCCGCGCGAGGGTGACACGCCACGAACCCGGCTGACGCATTCCGTGGAGGTGGCGCAGATCGGGCGCGGTATCGCCACCGGGCTGGGTGCCGACCCGGACCTGGTGGACCTGGCCGGGCTGGCGCACGACATCGGCCATCCGCCGTACGGGCATAACGGCGAGCGCGCGCTCGACGAGGTGGCCGTGGACTGCGGTGGGTTCGAGGGCAATGCCCAGAACCTGCGCATCCTCACCCGGCTGGAGCCCAAAATTGTTGACGGTGAAGGCAACAGCGCAGGCCTCAATCTCACCCGGGCGTCCCTGGATGCCGCGACGAAGTACCCGTGGCTGCGCCCGCCGGGCGGCGGAAAGTTCGGGGCCTATGACCAGGACGCGACGGCCCTGGATTGGGTGCGTGCCGGGGCGCCGCCACGGCGTCGCTGCCTGGAGGCACAGATCATGGACTGGTCCGACGACGTCGCCTACTCGGTGCATGACGTCGAGGACGGGGTGATTTCCGGGCGCATCGATCTGCGGGTACTGGCATCACCCGGCGAGGCGCAGATACTGGCTGAGCTCGGTGTGAAGTCCTTCGGCGGCCTCGAGCAGGGACCGCTGGAAGAGGCGGCGGCACGATTGGCCACCATGCCGGTGGTCGCGGCCATCGGCCCGTATGACGGCACCCTGACCGCGTCGACGAACCTCAAGCGGCTGACCAGCGAATTGGTGGGCCGGTTCGCCTCGGCCGCGATCGGGGCCACCCGGGAGGTGGCCGGCGGCGGATCGCTGATCCGGTTCGCGGCCGAGCTGACCGTGCCCGATGTGGTGGCCGCCGAGGTGGCGGTGCTGAAAATGCTTGCGCTGCAATTCATCATGTCCGATCCCAGGCATATCGCGGTGCAGGCACGTCAGCGTGAGCGCATCCACCGGGTGGCGCAGTGGCTGGCCGCGGGGGCTCCGGCCACGCTGGATCCGGTGTTCCTGCCCGCGTTCGAGGCCGCCGCAGACGACGCGGCCCGCACCCGAGTGGTGGTGGATCAGATCGCCTCGTACACCGAAAGCCGGCTTGAGCGGGTGGACCGCGATAGCCAGGGTGTGCAAGCAAGCTGGGCGTGACGGCGCGGTTGGTTAAGCTGGCCCGATGGCCGGCCGGATTCCTGATCGCGATATCGCGGCGATCCGTGAGCGCACCCGGATCGAAGACATCGTCGGCGACTACGTTCAGCTCAAACGCGCGGGTGCCGACTCACTCAAAGGGCTGTGCCCGTTCCACGACGAGAAGTCGCCGTCCTTTCATGTGCGGCCCAATCACGGCCACTTTCACTGCTTTGGTTGTGGTGAGGGCGGCGACGCGTACACCTTCATTCAGAAGATCGAGCACGTCAGCTTCGTGGAGGCTGTCGAGCGGCTGGCCGACCGCATCAGCTACACCATCAACTACGAGGGTGGCGGCACCGCGGTGCAACGCGACCGTGGCACTCGGGCCCGGCTCGTCGCCGCCAATGCGGCCGCACAGGAGTTCTACGCCGCGGCACTGGATTCGCCCGAGGCGGCACCGGCGCGCCAGTATCTGACCGAACGCAATTTCGACGCCGCCGCGGCCAAGCAGTACGGCTGTGGATTCGCGCCCGCTGGGTGGGACACCCTGACAAAGCATTTGATGCGCAAGGGGTTCGAGTTCAAGGAGCTCGAAGCGGCAGGCCTGTCCCGGGAGGGGCGCCGCGGTCCGATGGATCGGTTCCACCGGCGGCTGCTGTGGCCGATTCACGCCAGCAGTGGAGAGGTGATCGGCTTCGGGGCTCGCAAGATCTTCGATGACGACACCATGCCGGGCAAGTACGTCAACACCCCGGAAACCATGCTGTACAAGAAGTCTTCGGTGTTGTTCGGTTTGGATCTGGCCAAGCGCGATATCGCCAAGGGGCACCAGGCGGTGGTCGTCGAGGGCTACACCGACGTGATGGCCATGCACCTGGCCGGAGTGACTACTGCCGTGGCGTCCTGCGGTACCGCGTTCGGTGATGAGCACCTGTCGATGCTGCGGCGGCTGATGATGGACGACTCGTACTTCCGCGGTGAGCTCATCTACGTGTTCGACGGGGATGCCGCCGGTCAGGCAGCTGCCTTGAAAGCCTTTGAGGGAGAACAAAACCTGGCAGGTCAGTCGTTTGTGGCGGTCGCCCCGGACGGAATGGATCCCTGCGATCTGCGGCTGAAGTCGGGGGATGGGGCGCTGAGCGATCTGGTCGCGCGGCGAATCCCGCTTTTCGCCTTCGCGATCCGGTCGGCGCTGGCGGAGTCGGACCTGGAGATCGCCGAGGGGCGTGTCGACGCGCTGCGACGGTGTGTGCCGATGGTGGCCAAGATCAAGGACCCGACGCTACGCGACGAGTACGCCCGGCAGCTGGCCGGATGGGTCGGTTGGGACGATGTGGCCCAGCTGCTGGCGCGAGTGCGTGAGGAGGCCGGTAAGGCGGCGAAGGGCGGTTCCGTATCGCCCGATCGTCGGGCCCGCAGCTCCGAAACCACGGCGCCGAAGGTCACCATGCCGGACCCCAAGGACCCCACGCTGTCTCCACAGCGGGAAGCCCTCAAGGCCGCACTGCAGTTCCCCGCCTTGGCCGGACCGGTGTTCGATTCACTGCCCGCCGAGAGCTTCACTCATCCCGGGTATGTGGCGGTGCACGCCGCGATCGAGGCTGCCGGGGGTACCGCCGCGGGAGTCGTCGGCGCGGAGTGGACCGACAAGGTGCGCCAGAGCGCGTCGTCCCAGAACCAGGTGACGTTGATCAATGCGCTGACCGTCGACGCGATCCAGGTGGACAGCGACGAGCGGCTACCGCGGTACATCGGGTCGGTGCTGGCCAGGCTGCAAGAGGTGTGGGTCGGGCGGCAGGTCGCCGAGGTCAAGTCCAAGCTGCAGCGGATGTCACCGGTGGAGCACGCCGACGAGTACCACGCCTTGTTCGGCGATTTGGTGGCGCTGGAGGCGTATCGACGCAGCCTGCTGGAGCAGGTCAGCGGGGACGATCTGTCGGTGTAGAGCCGTCGCGCTACTTGTTGTCGAGCTGAGGCTCGGGCTCCAAGATCATCGTCGTCTCATCGATCGATGTGAGCTCCACCATGTGCGGGTCGGGGGAGAGCTTGTCGGCGAGCCGACGACGACTGAGCTCGATCATCTTCTTGGTGGCGGGGCTGCCGGTGACAGCCTCGTACCCCTTGACGATCTGCTCGTATCGGCGGCGTCCGGCCTTCGCGCCCAGCACGTAGCCAGCCGCCAGCACTAACAAAACCCGAATCACGGAACCCTCCACCAACGAACGAAGTTCTCCCTATCCTGCCTGACGCACCTGTGAGTGGCTGAGCCAGGACTCACACGGCGACGTGACCGGGCGCACCGAGGGGGAACCGACTTGGCTTTCACCCCCACCCATACGCTAAAGTCATGCCGGTTCGCGGCACAACCAATGCGAACCAGATAGTCCCCTGTAGCTCAATTGGCAGAGCTTCCGACTGTTAATCGGACGGTTCTTGGTTCGAGTCCAAGCGGGGGAGCCACCAGCACATATTCTGAGAAACCCGGTGTAGCGCGAGGTGTAGCTACCCGGGTTTTTTCGTGCCTTCGATGCGAGACGCCCGGCGTACATGCGAGCACATGCGTGCGAGCAGTTAAGAAGCCCGCCGGGTGGCTGCCAGGCTGATCCTTTGGTCATCGGACGGCGTCTTCGTACTCGGTTGATTTTTGTTGAAGATTGATGGAACCGGATCGAATCCCGTGCCGTCCTATCTAGATGAATGGCAGTTGTTACGACGAAACGTGAGGTGGGCGATGGGGGAGTACAAGTTCGACATCAACGGGATGTCTCCTGATGCTCGGCAGGAGGCTTCGGAAGCCGCCCGCACCACCCTGCGTTTCAAAGATGGCTATGGCGTGGAGCTAGCGGGGGACATGCTCCGGGCTCGCGACATCATCGACAAGCAGCTCAAGCTGGCGGCCGACACGCGCGATCTCCTTCTCGGGGATCTTCCGTCCGGGCACGCAGCGGCCAAGCACTATGCCGAACAGCGCAAGAAGGCCTTCGATGCGTTGACTAAGATTCGCGATCATTACCAGGCTCACGCGGATCACTTCATCGCGACGGAGATGTTGTTTCGCAACACCGAGGAGCGCAACGCCGGTCGGATAAATCCGTACAAGGATGGAACGGCGACGGTGAACTACTGATGATGCGGATGGGCTTGGCTTGCGTGGGGGCACTGTTGGCTGCCGGCTGTTCGACATCGACGGGTATCACTAAGCCGGCAGATGTCAGCGGATCCGGGTCGGCCTCAGCATCGACAAGCGTGTCCGCTGCGACAACGTCGCAGCCGCAGGTATCGAGCACATTGACCGAACCGCATCCACCGCCGAATCACTGGAACGACGGGACAAGCTATGACCCATGCCTGACTTACACGGCCGAGCAGATTCGGTCATGGGGCGTAGATCCCGCACAGGTCGACGATCGGGGAGTCGAGGATCGCCAGGTTCGTGGGTGTCGATGGTCCGCAGACGGTTGGTCGATTGGCCTCACGGTGGCCAACACGAAAGCTTCGTCATACCTCGATCCCGAGCTGTTCGATAACCCGCGGCCGATCACGATCGCCGGTCTTGATGGCGTGATCTACCAGGGCGGCAACGCGTCGGCTCCGGGCTGCACGGTGTCACTTCCCGTGCAGAACGCATCGGTGGGCGTCATAGTCCTGATCTTCGACCCGAAGCGGGCCAAGGGTGTTTCCGATCCGTGCGCGAAAGCAACCGAGGTGGCCACCGCGGTGGCTCCGACTCTTCCGAAGTGAAATGGGGTGTCAGTAATGGCTGATGATGGTTGGCAGGGGATGTCGCATCAGGACATCATTTCCAAGCTGTCGGGTTTGGGGGTGGAGTCGGCGCGTGCAGAAGCTGACCGGTGGAGCACCGTCTACGGAGCCGTTTCCGAATCGGTGGATACGGCGATGAAGGTGCGCAGCAAGCTTCTCGATACCGAGTCTTGGTCGGGCGAGGCGGCTAATTCGGCGTACGACAGCGTGGATCGCACGTACAAGAAGATTGCGAACCCGGATACGGGATTGGCGGCCGAGGCGGGGAAGCTGAGCCAGGCCGCCGACCAGGACGCCGAAACCCTCATTGTGGCTAGCAGGGTGCCGCAGAGTTATCCCGTCCCTGATGAGAAAGCTTCTAAGGACGAAAAGCAGCAGGCGCTCAACGCGATTCGCAACGAGGCGCAGAGTATGTACACGAATCCGATGTCGGCGAATCGGCCCCAGGTCACCGACCCCGACGTGCAGCAGCTTGGGCCGACGCCGAATGACCAGGGTGGTGGCGGCAACACTGGCGGCGGTGGCAATAATTCGGGTGGTTCCGGTGGTGGGACGCAGACTCCGTCGCCGTCCGAAGGTAAGGCCAAGGGCGACACCAAACCGCAACTCGCGTCCGGTGATGGTCAGCAGGGTGGTGCCGGTCAAGGTCAGGGGCAGGGCAGCGGTTCCGGCGGTGGTCAAGGATCCGGATCGGGTGGCGGCTCAGGCTCCGGTGGTGCGGGTTCCGGGTTTGGTTCTGGCTCTAAGGATTCCGGGTCGGGATTGCCGGTGGGTGGTACGACTGCAGCTGGGTTCTCGCCGTCTGCGACCGGCGCTGTTGGAGGTTCGGGTTCCGGCATCGCGAGCGGTGGCCTCGGTGCGTTGCGTGGCGGCGCAGGGCTTCCCGGTGGTGCCGCAGGTGGTGCAGGCGGGGTGAATCCGGCGGCTATGGGTGCCACGGGTGTGCGCGGTATGGGGCCGATGGGCATGATGGGCGGCGCTGGTGCACATGGCAAGGGCGGTAAGGGCGAAGACGACGAAGATCACCAGACCCCGAGCTTTTTGATCAACGTCGACAACGGCAACGAACTGTTCGGTGAGGAGATCAAGGCGTCCCCCGGCGTGATTGGTGACTGGACCGAGAGTGAGGCCGCCGAGAAGAAGGCGCGCGAGGCTGAGATCCGCCGTTACAAGTCCATGGGCTGGGATGTCAAGTTCGAGTGAACGCAACAGGTTTGGTCGAGTAGGTGGATGGCGTTGATGTCGCAAAAAGCTGATACCGATGCATATGGCAGGGGGCGCAATGCTTGTTGATCCCAAGATTCTCAGGGCGTTCGCGGGCAGTGTTGATCACGCGTCGTCGTTGGTGCATGACGCGGACGTCGGTAAGAAGGTAACTACAGCCGCTGACGGTTTGAACGGTTCGGCCACGCAGTGGGCAGCCCGCACGATCGGCGCGAATGTCTCCACGGCGTTCGACAAGATCGCCGATGGTCTCAAGCGGGAGGCTGCTGCTGTGCGGGGAACAGGCGACACATTCCAGGTCAAAGACGAGGATCTGGCTGGTACTTTCAAGACTCTCTGGCCGCGCTGATGCTCCCATCGCGACCAACATTGATCGGCTGGAATCCAGCTTCGCTGGCCCCAGCAGGCGCATCGATCACCACAGGTGGTGAGTCGGTTGAGAATGCCACTCGCGGTCTGGAAAGCGATGTTGGAGACATGCCCGATCTGAAGGTTTGGGCGGGCCAATCGCATGACGCTGCTGTGGAGATGTTCGGTCGCACTCGACGTTACGCGGCTGATATGGCCGATTACGCCACCGATATTGGGCACGCTCTGGGCGATGGAAGCACTCGCATTGGAAACGCACGATCGGCTCTGTTGGACAAGGCGAACGAGATCGACCAGGGCCAGTTCCATGTCACTGACCAATGGGTGGTTCTGATCAAGCCCGCACAAATGACGGCAGAACAAGCCGCCGCCCTCAAGCAGCAGGCGCAAGCTGACCAGCTGAGAGTTGATCAGCTCCTTTTGACTGTGGGCGAGGCCGACGATGCGACCGCGGATGCGATGCAAACTGCCGCCAAAAAGCATGGCTTTGAGCCCAATCCCCTTACAGGGCTGGTTATTCCGAAACCTAGCGACGAGGTACCGAATCCGTCTACACCGCTTGGGATAATCCAGCAGCAGTCAATCCTCAAAGAAGACATGGGGGTCACGGTTCGGGATCGCCAGGAATCGGAGCCGGATGCTCAGGGAACCAAAACGATCACGTTGACGATGCAAGACGGAAGTAAGCAAGTGGAGACCGATTTCGGGTTTCAAGCCGACAGGTCGAAGGCTGACAAGGTGCAGATCCAGCATTTCGCGGCTGATGGCAGCGCCATCTCGACGACCACATCCTGGAAAGACTGGGACGGCACTAAGAACACCGAGGTGGACTGGCCTAACCAAACGTTTGTGAACATGCGCGAGTACAAGGACGGCACTAAGACCGCGTGGGTCACCACCGCGGACGGCAAAAGCGCCGAAGTCCCGCCGTACAAGTTCTTGGCGCACCCCGTGGCATCATCTGTCGGCGGCGCACTCACCGCCATCGACAAGGCATCTGAAACCGGAATTCCGTTCCTTGGCCAGGAGGCCGTCGAAAAGGTTGGCGTGGGAGCGCGTTTCGCCGGGCCAGCACTGGGAATCGGGATGACACTGTACGACATGGCCAACGCCCAAGATCCAACCGAAGCGTGTGTCGCCGGCATATCGGGAGGATTCGGCGTCGCCGGAGCATGGGGCGGCGGAGCGGTTACGGGCCTGCTCGGTATCGAGTCAGGTCCACTTGATGTCGCTGTGGCGGGGGCTGGCTCTGTAGCTGGTGAACAGCTTTTTGGCTGGGTGGGCGACAAGGTAGGTCGCGCCGTATGCGGGGGGTAGCACTGCCACGCCCCGTGGCGTGGCGAGGCGATCGAACCGCGCTGAGCGTCGCCGTTTCCCTCGCGTTCATTGGTGCCGCTGTGCCATGCGGTATCAAAGGTGTCGAATCCGTAACTGCTGCTGACTATCCAACTGCCACGATCGCTCTTGCCGCAGGCGCCGCTCTGGTCTTGCTCGCGGGCACCCTAGCCCTTGTCGCCGTTGCTCAGTCGATCACTCCCCTCATCAAAGAGGAACACGATGCGACGCTGTTGCTGCCCGACAGAAAAGTCCAGGTCCTGTACCGCGCGAGCTTTCTGACCGGTGTTACGTCCACCGCCCTATTCGCGATCCTTGTCCCACTCAGGAAAACGAGTTTTCACCTCTCCGAGGGGGGCTACACCTTCTACCCGATCTGGGCCGGTGTAATTGCTGTCCTGTTACTCATTCCGCTGGTGAGATCTCTTCGGCGAGAAGGAATGTGCTATGTGCATCTGACAGTGAGTGGGATCAAACTGGACGACGGATATTCGTCCTTCGAGAGCCGCTGGACAGACATCAAAAAGGTCGCCGACAGTACCCCCAAGAGCAAGGGCCGTCGACTGATCGTCTTCAACCTGGCCGATGACACCACCCGGTCCTTCAACGCCACCGGTATGTTCACGCCAGGCGGAGTCGCTCTGTATTGGATGATTCGGCACTACTGGAAACACCCCGAGGATCGCGCCGAACTGGCGGACGGCCGCGCGCTTGATCGCCTGCGCGACGAGCGATTTGACACCACCGTTCCATGATCAAGCCGCAGCCCCAACTCGACCCGCCCCGGCTGGACCTGGCTGCGGGCCTGTACGACATGGCGGCCTGGCAGCTTGACGCTGTTCTCGATGATGTTGTTGGATAAGGGATTTCACCCCAGGGTGCCGCCAGCCTTCAAGTGCTCACTGCCCTGATCCGGTGGCAGGCCGAAGGGTACCGGCGGTTCGCGGCGAAATCACGCGCTGATGCTGAGATGGTCGACGCGTATTTCGCGGGTGAGATAATCGCGCCCAACTCCGCCGCAGCGTTCGAGGCCTCAATCAGTCGTCCTGGGCACCCGCCGTTCCCGGAACGGGCCAACACTGTGGACTACGGCTTGCTTCAATCTGTGCGCAATCTGCTTGAGAGTCGCACGCGATTCTGTCCCGAGGGTTCGGACCGGGGATAGCGTATGCGGCCAAACAGGCCGCCGCCTTTTACTCTTGGTGCTATCCGCCGCTGTCGGTGTGACGGTCAGAAACTCTCAACTTAGTTGAAAATTGTTGGAACCGAAGCAGTCTCGGGTGCTTCGTATTAGATGTCAGCAGAGCCCCGACTGCCGACGTGAACGCTCTAGGGCGAGTGCCTGAAAGACTTTTGTCGCTACTCGATGAAGTCGCCTGTGAGTGTGAGGGCTAGCCAATCGTCGACAATGTCCCACAGTCCTGGCGGATGGTCATCGAAAAGTCCTGCTCCTACGTTCCAAGCTTCGGTGCCGTGTGGGTCGGTGTTGATAACGATATATCCGCCCGCCCCGTCGGTGTAGAACATGACTAGGTTCTTGGCGAGCGGTGGGTCCTCGGGAGGCACTGAGAGATAGTGGAGTTCAGCTTCGCCCAGCCAGGTTTCCCAATCTATGAGCTTGTCGGCCTTGTAAATTCCGACTGGTTCAGAAACAGGTTCGTTGTGCAGGCCATTGTGGAGGCCGGTATAGAAATTCCGGACGCTCGTAGGCAGGCTGGCGACAATGGGCGATGCATCGGAATCGGGTGGGTAGCCAAATAAGAACTCACGTCCTTCGGGTGCGTCGAAGGTGTACTGCAGCGCGAGTCCGGCGTGCTCGGCAGTGCTCATCCGGACCAGCGAGACGTCTACGCCATGTTCTTGTATGACCTCGTGGAATCGCCTCATTGCTCCCGGCAGTGTCTCTTCCCATGCGCGGAGTGCGAGTTGAATCGATTCGGAACTCTCGGAGTCGATCAGTTGAAGCCACCACGCCGGAGTCTTGAGCTTTTCGTCATCTGAAACATCTCCGTTGTTGGAGACGGCCAGCACCGTGCCGTCAAAACGTGTGGCGGCATCGGCTGCGAGTTCATCTCGGGTCATCTGATTAACGCCCCGGCACCGGCGAGTCGCTGAATTTCCTTTGCCTGACGTTGGTCTTACTCACCAGGTGGCTGCACCAGGTTCGCTGTGAGGTCAGTCAAGCCAGCACTGTTCAGCGGACGGGCCGGTTGCTGTGGAGCGAAGGGTTCGTAATAGTCCCCGCACTGGGCGAGAAACCGGTCAAACTCTTGTTCGTATTCGTCTACCCGGGCGTTCAGTCGATCAGCTTCGGCATTGAGTTGGTCCTTCTGCGCATTCAGTTGATCGGCTTCTCTGTTGTATGCGTCAACCGCCGCCTGGTTTGTAGTGTCGATCTGTGTGTTGTTATGCCTGGCCATAGCCGCTTTGAGAGCCTGTAGGCGTTTGTCATGGCTAGACATTTGCAGCTCTAACTTCGCTTTACCTGAAAACAGCGGCTCCTTCCAAGCGTCGCAGTCCTCGCGCGACATGGATACCTTCAAGCCGGAGTCAGCACTAGCGGCAGGGGTGCCGAGAGGTATTGCGGTCGCGAGAATGAGTAGAGCGAGTGTCGTTCTATACATTGTGGCCAAGACCGTCCCCGGTGATGTTTAACCCGCTGTCCGCCAGGTTTGCTTAAGTACAGCATGGTGATCTTGATCAGGCATCTGCACTATCTATCGTTTTCTAATCTTCCGACGTCGATGAGCACGAAGATGAAGGACATCGTCACCATCCAGCTCACCGCACGACCAGCGGCCCGTTGTCTATCCGGCCCGACTAGACAAACGGGCTCAGCACTGCCAGAAGGACTGGCTCAGTGGTCTTGGTGATGCCGCATTCTTCATGCTCACGAGATAGAGCATGTTGCTGACTTGTGTGCCTGGCTTACTTCAGAGCCGCGGCCAGACGTCCGCCCAGCGCGCTGAGGGTGTGCGCGTCACCTCGGATGCCGGGCTGCCAGGGCAGCTGGAGCCGATCCTTGGACCTGTCGCGGTACCGCGGAATCACATGCAGATGAAAGTGGAACTCTGTCTGCCATGCGTCGGATCCGCAGCAGTTGAGCAGGTTCACACCGTCCGCACCCAGTTCGCCGATTACGGCCTTGGCAATCCGTTGTGCCGCCAGGGTGACCGCGGTGAGATCGTCACCGGGTATCTCGAGCAGATCCTTACTGTGCCGCTTGGGAATAACGAGCAGATGCCCCTCGGTGGCGGGGTTGATATCCATGAACGCGTAGGTCGTCGCATCCTCGGCGACCTTCACGCTGGGGAGGCCGCCGGAGAGGATGCTGCAGAACACGCATTGATCGCCAATCACGGCCTCACCCTAACCAGTGTGAAGCCGATCATGATCACGGAAACCGGCGAATGCGGCGCTATCCTGGAGTCATGAAGCGACCACGAAATGTGGCGCGAATTCTCTGCTCCGTGTTTATCGCCGGGGCTCTGGCTTCAGCGCCATTTGTGTTCCCCGATCGGGGAACTGACACGGCCCAGGCGACTGTCTGTGCCTCCGCCGGATTCACCACCAGATGCGAGGGCGTACCGAGTTCGGCTGGGTATGGCTATGGGTACTACCCGCCCGGTGCGTACTGGGGAGCGCCGGGCTACCCGCCCCTGGCCGGGGCGGGCATCCCGATCCGTCCTATCCCTTGACGGCGTTTACGGCCTTCACGAACACATCGGACAGGTCGTTGCGGTCGATGTCACCCATGCCCGACACCGTCACGGCGTGGTGGTCGTCGAGCTGCGCCGAGTAGGTCGTCTGCTCCATCGATTGCTCCATACCGGGAGCGCTGACCTTGATGGAGGTGGCGGTACCGGTCGTCTTTACGCCGTCGATGGCGGGCGCCTCGATCTTCTCGCCGGTGCCCTCAGCCATGCCGGCGAGCGACAGCGTGAACTTGTCGCACTCTCCGCCGCTGGTGTCTTCGGGAATCGCGTTGACCGTCTCGATCGCCGCCGCGATGATCATGTTCTTCGACATCGGGTTCGCGGGGTCGCCGCCCTTGGTGCCGGTGACGCCTTGCATCGAGGTCCCGGTGACCTTCGGCATCGCGCCTAGCATCTTGTCGGCGCACGCCTGGGGCGTGAACGTGGCCTGCTCGAAGACGCCCTTCATCTGATCGAGCATCTGCTGGGTCACCGTGGTCTTGGGCTGCACCGTCGCGGTGTACCCGGCGGGGAACTGGTCCTTGATGGTGTCGATCTTGGCGATATCGATGCCGCTAGCGGCCGCCGCGGTGCTGGTGGCGCTGCTTGCCGAGGAGCCCGCGGACTCGTCCTTCTTGTCGTTGTTCGAACACGCCAGCAGCAGTCCGCCGGTCAGCACGACGGTGCCGATAGCGGCGAGTGAGCGATTCATGTTGGTAATTCCCCTCTGAGCAGTGCGAATTCAGGAGCCTGGACGTAGATTCAAACATCGTGGCACTCGACGGCTCTACGGGATCTGCCGAACTACCGCATGAATTTGACCATACGCACCCGGATGTGTCCGGGGGATGGTTGCGCGCGGCCACCTTCGGCGCCATGGACGGTCTGGTTACCAACACGGCGCTGGTCGCCGGTGTGGGTGCCAGCGGGCTCGATACCCACGCGATCGTGCTGACCGGTGCCGCCAGCCTGGTGGCGGGTGCGTTCTCGATGGCGCTGGGTGAGTTCACATCGGTGTCGACGTCCAATTCGCAGATCGAGCATGAGGTGAGCGTGGAACGTCGCGCCATCCAGCTGCATCCCGAGGCCGAGAAGCAGGAGCTGATGGCCATGCTCGGCGATATCGGGCTCTCGCCACAGACGGCCGCCGCGGCCGTCGACGAGATCCATCAGGACGAGAACACGGCGGTGACGATTCACCTCACCCGAGAGCTCGGGATCAACCCCAACGACACCCCGTCGCCATGGGTGGCCGCAATTTCCTCGTTCCTGACGTTCTCGGTGGGTGCGGTGGTGCCGCTGATCCCGTTCCTGTTGGGATTCGCGTCACTATTGGCCGGTTTGGCCTGCGGAGGGGTGGGTCTGTTGATCGCCGGATGGGTCGCCGGGCGTTTCACGGCGCGATCTCCGTGGCTGAGTGCGTTGCGGCAGTTGGCTTTTGGTGCCATCGCAATCGGGGCCACCTACGTGATAGGGCATCTGATCGGCGTCGCGGTGAATTAGCGCGCCACCCCGCGAACCTGAGAATGTGCTGAGTACGGGCTGGTCGGCTGGCAGAATTGTGAAGTGAATTTCGCCAGGGTGCCCCTGAAACCCGATGAATTGGCTCAGGCGGCCGTCATGGCCGCGCTCACCGCTGCCATGGTCATCGTCGGGATCACCCTGCCGATCTTCGGCGCACTGCAACTGCTCGGCGCCATTCCCATGGGTCTGCTGGGTTATCGCTACCGCATCCGCGTGCTGTTGGCCGCGGCGGTGGCCGGTGGCGTCATCGCGTTTCTGCTCGCCGGGCTCGGCGGATTGATCGCCATGGGCAATTGCGTCTACATCGGTGGCCTGACCGGCGTGGTGCGCCGTCGTGGTCACGGGATGCCCGTGCTGACGGTGCTCGGGGTCATTTGCAGCGCGATCATCGCGGGTCTGGCGGTCGGTGCGCTGGCCTTGCTGAACCGGATGCGGAACTTGATCTTCGATGCCCTGCGCGCCTCGCTGGAGGGCCTGTTCAAGATGATCGGCCACCTGCCGCATCTGGAAACCGTTGGTGTGCACGCGACGAGCGCCATCGACTACGCAATACGCAACTGGGTGTGGTTCATCGGCGGCATCATCTTCGCGTTCACGTTCTTGTCGACGATGTTCGGCTGGTGGGTGCTCTCCCGGGTGATTCGGCGACTGTCGGTGATTCCCGATGTGCACCAACTCGATCCGCCGGTATTGACCGGCGAGGTGGGGCCGGTGCCCGCCCGCCTGCGGGAGGTGAGTTTCCGCTATCCGCGCGGTGAATCCGATGCGCTGGCGCCGCTCTCGATGAACATCGACGTCGGTGAGCATGTCGCGATCACCGGCCCCAACGGTTCGGGTAAGAGCACCTTGATGCGCATCCTGGCTGGGCGTGAACCCACCTCCGGCGAGATCGAGCGGCCGGGATCGGTGGGGCTCGGCGCCATTGGCGGCACCGCAATCGTCATGCAGCACCCGGAAAGTCAGGTGTTGGGCACGAAGGTTGCCGACGATGTGGTGTGGGGTCTGCCCGCCGATCATGAGGTCGATATCGACGGTCTGCTGCGCGAGGTCGGCCTGGAGGGGATGGGTCAACACAGCACCTCATCCCTCTCGGGTGGGGAGCTGCAACGCCTGGCGGTGGCGTCGGCGTTGGCGCGCGACCCTGCACTGCTGGTGGCCGATGAGATCACCAGCATGGTCGATCCACAGGGGCGCCAGGATCTGCTGGGAGTGCTATCGCGGCTCACCGATCAGCACCGAATGTCCCTGGTGCACATCACGCATTTTCAGTCCGAGGCCGCCGCCGCGGACCGCGAGATCGCCCTGCGCGCGGTTAACGGAAAAACGGCGATCAGCGCGATTCAGACCGTGCCGGTGCCCACCACCACGCCTGCGAGACTCGACGTCGAAGCGCCTGTCGTTCTCGAGTTCGACGCCGTCGGTCACCAGTACGCCAGTGGAACCCCCTGGACGAAAACGGCATTGCACGAGGTGTCGTTGACCGTGCACGAGGGCGACGGTGTGCTCATCCATGGTGGTAACGGTTCAGGAAAGTCGACGCTCGCCTGGATCGCAGCGGGTCTCACCAAACCGACGTCGGGGCAGTGCCTGTTGGATGGCAAGCCGGTATCGGATCAGGTGGGGTCGGTGGCCATCTGTTTTCAGGCCGCCCGGTTGCAGCTGCTGCGCAGCCGCGTCGATTATGAAATTGCTTCGGCGGCAGGGTTTTCAGCCCGTGACACCGACCGCGTCGTGCAGGCTCTGGCCCGCGTCGGACTCGATGCCGACCTCGTCAAGCGTCCCATCGACCAGCTCAGCGGTGGCCAGATGCGCCGGGTGGTGCTGGCCGGGCTGCTGGCCCGTTCCCCGCGTGCCCTGATTCTCGATGAGCCGCTGGCGGGTCTGGACGCCGAGTCGCAGGCGGGCCTGCTGCGGCTGCTGATTGAGGTGCGAGAGCGTGAAAGGCTCACCATCGTGGTGATCTCGCATGACTTCGATGGCATGCAGGACCTGTGTCCGCGGACGGTGCATCTGCAATCCGGTGTGCTATTGCCGGAGTCAGTGGCGTCAGGGGATCGGTCATGACAACGCGTGCTCCGCGCCGTCCGGTGGTATTGCTGCGCCCGGTCCCCGGTACTTCGACGATCCATGAGCTGTGGGCGGGTACCAAACTTATTGCGGTATTCCTTATTTCGGTGCTGTTGACGTTGTTCCCCACCTGGACGGCGATCGGCGCGGTGGCCGGGATAGTGGTCCTTACCGCGTGGTTGGCGCGTATCCCTCGCGGAGCGGTGCCCACCATTCCGCTCTGGATGGTGGCCTTGGTGATCGGTGGCAGCCTCACGGTGTTCTTCAGCGGAGGGCCGCCCTTCTGGCATATCGGCGGGCTGACCATCGGATTCCACGGTGTGCTCGCGGTGGCCCGGACGACCGCGGTCGCGATGGTGCTGCTCGGTGCGGGAGCGATGGTGTCGTGGACGACGAATGTCTCCGAAATCGCACCCGCCGTCGCGGTGCTGGGGCGACCGTTGAAGGTCTTCGGGATTCCGGTCGACGAGCGTGCAGCCACGCTGGCATTGTCGCTGCGATCATTCCCCATGCTTTTCGACGAGTTCCGGGTGCTGATCGCAGCCCGTAGATTGCGTCCTCCTCAGGTGCGCGAGGGTCGACGCGGGCTGAGCTGGGTGGCCGAGGTTGTCGACTTGATCACTGCGGCAATCACCGTCGCCTTGCGGCGTGCCTCGGAGATGGGGGATGCCATCACGGCACGCGGTGGCACCGGACAGATCGCGGCACATCCGGCGCGGCCCGGTCTGCGGGATGCGGTCGCCTTGTTGGTAGTCATTGCGATCGGGACCGCGGTCGTATTTTTCGAGGTGCTGTAGCGCGGGACTTGATGTCGAATGTGCGGATTGTGTCGATTTTTGGCTGAGTTTCGACACTATTGGCACACTCGGCGCGGGGCTACCGCTCGAGAGCCCTGTTCGCGGCCTGCTGTGCCTGTTGCAGTGCGGTGTGAACATCGAGGCGGCCCAGGAACATCTCCGCGAAATACGGTTTCAGCGCGGCGAATCCGGCCCCGAATCCTTGGCCACCCGGGGCCGCGATCTGTGCACCGTTCAACACCTCGAAGAACGGGCCGACATCGACACCCTTGTCGGCCCAGTGCTGAAGGTATGGCTCGCGTGCGGTCAGCACGGCGGGTATGGCCGAGCCGCTGCGGCCCAAGGATGAGTTCCCGTCGGTGCTGCCCATCCAGGCCAGCACCCTCTTGACGGCCTCGGGATGCGGTGAGGACGAGTTCGCGGCGGCCACAATGCCGTTGGTAACGCTGACGCGGCCCTCCGGGCCCGCCGGCATCATCGCCACACCCCAGGGGAAGGTCGCGTTCTGTTGGATCTGGGCCAGGTTGTAGGTGCCCGACTGAAAGAGCGCCATCCGTCCCTGCAGGAACTGGTTGCGGGAGAAGTCGTTGTTGTCGTTGGTATCGGCGGCCGACGGCGCCACCTTGTCGACGTTGATGAGGTCGACGAGGTATCTGAACGCCATCTCGGCCTGGGGATTGGCGAACGCGAACTTGTCGTCCTGCTGGAAGACGGCACCCGCCGATCCCAGGTAGTTCAGGTAGATGCCTTGTAAGTCGTTGGCGGCGTTGTATGCCCAGTGTCCGGGCCCGGTGAGCCGGTGCAGCATCGGGCGCAGGGTGTCGACGGCGGGGTCGGCGTCCCACCGTAGATCCGCGAGCTCGTCCGGGTCGACCTGCGCCTCGTCGAGCAGGTTCTTGTTGTAGTACAGGGCAATCCCGGCGTCGCTGAGCTGGGGGACACCCCAGAGCTTGCCTGCTCGGGTGAACTGCGTGACGACGGACGGATCCCAGTCGGCTTGCGGGTCAACGGGGATCAGATTGCCGGTGTCGGCGTAGTCGGACAGGTAGGCGTTACTGAGCCAGAAGATGTCGTCGGCGCCGCGCCCGGCCACATCGGTGCGCAGGGAGTTGAAGTAGCCCGCATAGGACGTCACCGTGGTCACCACGGTTATGTCGGGATTGCGCCGGGTGAACTCATCGAAGGAGCTGCGGTAGGCGTTGGCCACCTGCTCATCCCACACCCGCACGGTGACAACCGTTTTCCCATGCGGTGTCTTGGGAATCCCGAGCCATGCCGCAAGTCCGAAGAGCAGCAGGGCGACCAGCCCGAGGGTGAGGACGGCGCGGGTGGAGGATTTCATCACTTGAGTCCGGACAGGGTGATGGAACGGACGATGTACTTCTGGAATGCCACGAAGAGGATCACCAGCGGCACGGTCGCCACGGTGGTCGCCGCCATCACGATGGGCCACTGCGCATTGAACTGGGATTGCAGCCCGGCCGTCGCCACGGTGAGCACCCGCCAGGTGCCTCCGCTGGTGATCACCAACGGCCACATGAAGTTGTTCCATTGCGAGACCACGGTGATGAGGGTCAGCGTGATGAGGATCGGACGGCTTATCGGCACCACCACATGCCACAGGATGTCGAGGGTGTTGGCGCCGTCGAGGCGGGCCGCCCGAATCAGGTCGTCGGGAATGGTGCGGAAGTGTTCACGCAGCAGGAAGATCGCATAGGGCGAACCGAATATGAACGGGATGACCAATGCCCAGAACGTGTTCCGCAATCCGACCTGAGTGAGCATCAGATACATCGGCACCACGGTCACTGTCGCCGGGATCATCAGCGTGGCCAGATACACCCAGAACAGTCCGTCGCGTCCCGGGAATTGCAGGCGCGCAAAGGCGTATGCGGCGAGCACGGAGAACGTCAGTTGACCGATCACGATGATCGCCGTCATCAACACCGTCACCAGGGCCGCGCGCCCGAACCCGGCATCGGCCAGGCCGGTGTAGTTGGCGACCGTGAACGGATTCGGCGCCGCTAGCGGAGAGTCGGTGGCGAACTGCCGCGTCGACTTCAGTGATGCCGAGACCGCCAACAGGAACGGGCCCAGCGTGATCGCGGCGCCGACGGTCAGCAGCAGATACACCAGAGCATTCCTAGACCAGGTCATAGCTCACCCGGGTCCGGAAGTAGCGGTGCTGAATCACCGTGATGGTGACCAGGATCAGGAACAGGATCAGCGACATGGCGGCCGAGCGTCCGACATGGGCAGACTCGAACGCCTCGGCGTACACGCGGTGCGCGGCCAGGTCGGTGCGGTTCTGCGGGCCGCCGCTGGTGAGCGCGTACACGGTGTCGAAGGTCTGCACCGCGCTCACCACACCGGTGACAAGGACGAAGAAGAACGTGGGCCGCAGCATCGGCAGGGTTATCCGGCGGAACCGCTGCCACGACGTCGCGCCGTCCACCCGGGCGGCGTTGTGCACATCGCCGGGGATAGCCAACAGACCCGCCATGAAGAACAGCGCCACGTAGCCGACGTTGGTCCACACACTGACCGTCGCCACCACCGGCAGCGCCAGGTTCGGGTCGGTGAGCCATTCGATGCGTTGCCCCAGCAGCGCGTTGATCGCACCATCGGTGGGCGCCAGCATCCAATGCCACAGCACGCCGATGGCCAACGGCGCACAGATCCACGGGATGACGTAGATGGTCCGGAAGAGCACGGTGCCGGGCAGGCCGCGCACCAGCAGCGTCGCCGCAGCCAGCCCGAGCGCCGTCTGCACCGGAATCACCAGCGCCACGAAGAGCAGCGTCACCAGCAGGGAATGGCCGAAGGCGCCATCGGAGAACACCGAACGCCAGTTGTCCAGGCCGACGAACTCGATGGGGCCCAGCAGATCCCAGCGGCACAGGCTCAGCCACATCACCACCAGGATGGGCAGCAGCAGAAACGCCGCCACCCCGAACAGGCTCGGGGCCAGCAGTCCGTACGCGACGGCTGTCTGCCGGGAGCGTGTCACTGGGACATTAAACCGTGGACAGCGTAGGTACGGTTGAGCGCGTGACTCGGTCCGTAGATCCTGATTTCCTGGCGCTACCCCGCGCCGAACTTGCCGACGCCGCCCTGAACGCGGCGCGCACCGCTGGCGCCAGCTATGCCGACCTGCGCATCCATCGGCTGATCAACGAGGAGCTGGTGCTTCGCGATGAGCAAGTGGAGACGGCGGTATCGGGACGCACCATCGGTTTGGCGGTGCGGGTGATCGTCGACGGCACCTGGGGATTCGCCTCCCACGTGCAGCTCGACATGACGGCCGCTGCCGAGACCGCGCGCCGGGCCGTGGCCGTCGCGCGCGGACTGCACAGCCTGAACCGCGAACGCGTCGAGCTGGCGGCGGAGCCGGTCTATGCCGACGTTCAGTGGGTGTCCGAATACGAGATCGACCCGTTCCAGGTGGCGCAGGCCGACAAGATCGCGGTGCTGCAGGAGTATTCGGGGCGGCTGCTGGCCTCCGACGGGGTGGACCACGCCTCGGCGACGCTGACGGCGGTCAAGGAGCAGACCTTCTACGCCGACACCTTCGGCTCGTCGATCACCCAGCAGCGGGTCCGGGTCATGTCGCAGCTGGACGCGATCGCCGTCGACGCCGCTACCGGGTCCTTCGAAACCATGCGCACCCTGGCCCCGCCGATGGGCCGCGGCTGGGAAGCCATCGGTAGCGACGGGGTGTGGGACTGGAGCACCGAGCTGCGCGAGATCCCCGAGCTGCTTACCGAGAAGGTGAAGGCACCCAGCGTTGTCGCGGGCCCCACCGACCTGGTGATTGATCCGACCAACCTGTGGCTGACCATTCACGAATCCATCGGCCACGCCACCGAATACGACAGGGCCATCGGCTATGAGGCCGCCTACGCGGGCACCTCCTTCGCGACTCCCGACAAGCTCGGCACCATGAAGTACGGCTCGCCCGTCATGAATGTCACCGCCGACCGCAACGAGCGGCACGGGCTTGCCTCGGTGGGATACGACGACGAGGGGGTGGCCTCGCAGCGCTGGGATCTGGTGCGCGACGGCATCTTCGTCGGGTACCAGCTGGACCGGGTGTTCGCACCACGGCTGGGGCAGGAGCGCTCTAACGGCTGCTCGTACGCCGACTCGCCGCACCACGTGCCCATCCAGCGCATGGCTAACGTGTCGCTGCTGGCCTCCCCGGATGAGCGCAGCACCGACGATCTGATCTCCGGCGTGGAGGACGGCATCTACATCGTCGGCGACAAGTCGTGGTCAATCGATATGCAGCGCTACAACTTCCAGTTCACCGGGCAACGGTTCTTCCGCATCCGCGGCGGCAAGCTGGACGGGCAGCTGCGCGATGTCGCCTACCAGGCCACCACCACCGATTTCTGGGGGTCGATGGAAGCCGTTGGCGGGCAATCGACCTGGCGTCTGGGGGGAGCGTTCAACTGCGGTAAGGCCCAGCCCGGGCAGGTGGCGGCGGTGAGCCATGGCTGCCCGTCGGCACTGTTCCGCGGCGTCAGCGTGCTGAACACCAAGCAGGAAGGTGGTGCCGCATGATTCCCGCACAGCAGCTCGCCGAGGATGTGCTGGCCGAGGCCGCGCGCCGCGGCGGTGCCGATGACACCATCGTCCTGATTCAGGACAGCAGCGAGGCATCGTTGCGCTGGGCGGGCAGCTCCATGACTACCAACGGTGAGTCCGTCAAACGCGGCATCGCGGTGGTTTCTATTGTCCGGCAGGGGGAGCAGGTCCGGGTTGGCTCGGTGCTCACCGAGGATGCCGATCCGGCTGCGCTCGCGGCTCTGGTGGCAGCCAGCCAGGCCGAGGCCGCGTCGGCACCCCCATCGCGTGACGCCATGCCGCTGCTGGGCCCCGGCGATACCGCGGGCGAGGCGTGGAATGCGGAGATCTCGCCCACCGGCGCAGACGTGTTCGGATCGTTGGCCGCTGACCTATCGACCGGCTTCGATGGTCCCGACACCTTGTACGGGTACGCCAGGCACGAGCGTCAGACCACCTTCCTGGCCTCGTCGACAGGGCTGCGCCGTCGGTTCACCCAGCCGACGGGGCAGGTGGAGATCAACGCGAAACGCGGTGTCGGCAGCGCTTGGGCCGGTGTATGCACTCCTGAATTTATCAATGTGCCAACGGAATCGCTGTTGCGTCAGCTCTCGGAGAGGCTGACGGCCGCGCAGAACCAGATCGAGCTTCCGGCCGGGCGTTACGAGACGCTGCTGCCGCCGTCGGCCACCGGGGATCTCATGCAGTACCTGGTGTGGACGATGGGTGGGCGCGGTGCGCACGAGGGCCGCAACGCCTTCGCGGGGCCGGGTGGCACCCGGATCGGTGAACGGCTCACCGACCTGCCGGTCACAGTCTATTCGGATCCGTCGTACCCGGGACTGCAGAGCAGCCCGTTTGTGGCGACCCCCATTTCGCGGGAATCGTTGTCGGTCTTCGACAACGGCGTGGGCATCGAGCGGGTCGACTGGGTACGGGACGGCGTGATCAACGCGCTGAGCTACACGCGCGCCGATGCGGCCGAATTCGATGCCGCGCCAACGGTGGGCGCCGATAACCTGATCATGACCGGGGGAGGCGGGGCGACGCTGGAGGAGATGATCGCCACCACCGAGAACGGTCTGCTGCTGACCACGCTGTGGTACATCCGCGATGTAGACCCGACGACGCTGCTGCTGACCGGACTCACCCGCGACGGGGTGTACCTGGTGCGCGACGGTCAGATCACCGGCGCCGTCAACAACTTCCGGTTCAACGAGAGCCCGATCGATCTGCTGCGGCGGGTCACCGAGGTGGGTGCCACCGAGTACACGCTGCCGCGCGAGTGGAGCGATTACGCGACCCGGCAAGCCATGCCGGCGCTGCGGATCCCGGACTTCCACATGTCGTCGGTGAGCGCCGCCCAGTAGCTCGCGGCAGAGTCCGGGGCCCGACCCTACGGGTAGACGGTTACCCGTCCGTCCGTATCCGGATATCTGCGGGACTGGACGTAAGCCTCTCCCGCGGAACGCATCATCGCATTCGAATGTGCGATCGCGAACGGCCGCAGGAATGGGGTGTCGCCGTCCTTGTTGACGTAATAGCTGTGGGAGTTCGCGCAGTTGGGGCTTTTGAATACCAGGTTTTCGGTCGCGGTCACGGCCCGTTCGAAGAATTGGTCGAAGGCTTCCTGACTGACTTCCACGCGTGTCGCATGCCGGATGATGCCGTCGGCGATCATCTCGGTGGCGTGACTGGTGCACATCTTGATGGTGTCGAACCAGTTGAACCCGACCACGCCATAGGGTCCGGGTGCCAGGAAATAGTTGGGGAATCCCGGCACCGCAACACCCTGGTAGGCGCGCATGCGGTTGTTTTCCCAGAAGTCGCCGAGGTCCTCTCCATCGATACCCTGCACCGTGTAGGGCAGGTCGAACACCTTGAACCCGGTAGCGAGGATCAGGGTATCGAGGGGGTGCAGGACGCCATCGGCGGTTTCGATTCCCTCGGGGACGATTCGGGCGATGGAGTCGGTGACCAGATCGACGTCCGTGCGGGCGAATGTCTCAAGGTAGTTGGCCGACGCAGAGGGCCGTTTGCACGCGAAACCGTAAGTGGGAATGAGCTTCTTACGCAGCTCACGATCCTTGATGCGAGCTCTCATGCTGGCCTTGACCACGGCGCCCGCGACCTTGGTGGCATACGGGAACTGTTTGTAGTGCACCACGCCGACGGTCTGTACCAGATCGCCGCCGAGCGCACCACCGAACCTGATGGACCGCAGCAGAAATGGGGTGTATCGCAATACCCGCCGAAGGACGGGAGGTATCGACGGGTTCGTCTTGGGGCCCACGTAGATGGGGGTGCGCTGGAACACCGTCAGATGCTTCACCGTATCGGCGATCGCCGGGATGATCTGGATACCGGAGGCTCCGGTACCGATCACCGCGGCCCTCTTGCCTGCCAGTGGATAGTCATGATCCCACTCCTGTGACAAGATCGTCTTGCCGGCAAAGGATTCCAGCCCGGGAATATCCGGCACGGCCGGTGTACTCAAGGCGCCGTGGCAGGACACGATGAATCGGGTGGTGATCTCGAATTCGCCGTCGGCGTCCACGGCGCGGACCCGCCAGAGGTCGTTGATCTCATCGAAGACGACGCCACGGACGGTGGTGTTCAGCCGTGTCTTTTCCCTCAGCCCGAATTTGTCGGCGCAGTCCTGCGCGTATTGCCGAAGTTCACTGCCGGGTGCGAACATTCGGGACCATTTGGGGTTGGGAGCCTCCGCGTAGGAGTACGCCATCGAGGGGATGTCCACCTCAATGCCCGGATACGTATTGTGCCTCCAGGTTCCACCGACCCCGTCGGACTTCTCGAGGATCAGGAAGTTCTCGATACCTTTCTTACGGAGCCGGTTTCCGGCGGCGAGTCCGCCGAACCCGGCTCCGATGACGACCGCGACCAGATCAGGTACCAGCAGATCCTTGTACGCCGGGACGGCATCGTTGCCTATCGCGCGGGCCGCGGAGAACGTCGTCATCGACCTTCCTTCTGTCCGGGAATGAGCTTCATCAGGTCGGTCATGCCGCCCTTGCTGGCGAAGAAGCGGCCCAAGCCGGGAGCGACCCGATTATTGAGGTACTGCAGGCGCGCCTCCGGTGTTACCGGAACGACCTGCTTGTTTTTCTGGACCGCGCGCACGATCTGCTTGGCCACCTTTTCGGGGCCGTAGCGACGCATCGCATACGCCTTGTCGCCGGCCTGTTGCATGCGACTTTCTTCTTCGGCGCTCACACCTGAAATCTTGCTTGTGGAAATGATGTTGGTGTGCACGATGCCGGGGCAGATGGTGGTCACGCCAATTCCGTGGGTGGCCAGGTCCGCACGTAGGCAGTCGGAGAACATGAAGACCGCCGACTTGCTGGTCGAGTACGCGGAGAACTTCTGTTGCGGCGAATACGCGGCCATGCTCGACAGATTGACGATATGCCCGCCAAGGCCACGCTCGGCCATCTTGGCACCGAACGCACGGCTGCCGTTCACCACACCGTAGAGATTGATGTCGATGACGCGCTTGAACTCCGCGGCCGGTGTCTCCAGGAACCCGCCCGCAGCGCCGACGCCGGCGTTGTTGACCAGTATGTCGGGTACGCCGTGGTTGGCGAATACCTCGTCGGCGTGCGCGTTGATGGCCGCTTCGTCGGCGACGTTGAGCTGGTAGGCGTGTGCGATGCCGCCGTCCTGCTCGATCAGTGCCACGGTCTCCTTGGCGCCGTCGAGGTTGATATCCGAGAGCACCACCTCGGCGCCTTCACGGGCGAACTCCCGGGCGGTTTCCCGCCCGATACCGCTACCGCCGCCGGTGATGACCACCAAATGATCCTCGAAAGGCTTGCGGCTCTTGCCCATCTCGGAACGTCGCAGTGCCCGCGCCGGCGGCTTACCGCTTACCGCGTCGATCAGCTCGACGGTCGCCGCCGCCAGCACCTGCGGGTGCGAGAACGGCAGCCAGTGACCGCCGTCGAGCACCCGACGCCAGGTCTGCTTGTTCCAGATGGGCTCGTCGTCGTAGCACGACTGCCTGATGGCGGGATCGCGCTTTCCGACGATGACTTGAACGGGGACGTTCGTGTAGCGATCTTCGGGGTGTAAGACGGCGGGAATGGCGTTCGCCCGATAGACGCGCAACGCCCTGGTGATATCGCTGCTGAAGGTGGGGCCGAGGTGGATCTGTTCGGCCGGTGCGCCTTCCCCTATGGAAAGACCGGTACGCCAACGTGTCTCGTTGACCAGCAGCTTCATGAGCAGGTTGGGGAGACCGGGCGTGCCGAACGCCAGCATGTAGAGGACAGATCCGATCTGGCCCAGAGCCAACGCCAGGTTCTTGGGGGTGGGATGCGCTAGCCGAGCCCGCACCCATTTGCTCATGTGGCTGGCACACGGCGCGGACACCGACGTGAACGAGGCAAACCGGTGCTCCAGTTCGGGGTCGCAGATGGCCTCCCACGAGGCGGCGCTGCCCCAGTCGTGGGCCAGTACGTGCACCGGCTTGTCGGGACTGACGGCATTGGCCACGGCGACGTAGTCGCTGGCCATTTCGGTGAGCCGGAAATCACGGAAATTCTTCGGATTGGTGGTTTTTCCTGCGCCACGGTTGTCGATGGCCACCAACCGGAACCGGTCCCGCAACAGCGGGGTCACGCCGTCCCAGAGATGATGCGTGTCGGGCCAGCCGTGCGTCAGCAGGATGGTCTCTCCGGTGGGGTTGCCCTGTACGAAGTAGGCCACGTGGATGTCGCCATTGCGCACCACATGCTCGGTTATTTCGGTGGTGTCGTCCCCGGCCAATGTGGGTTTGGGATCGATGGTGCTCGTCATGGTGGCTTCCGTTCGCGCTTTCTGTTGTGGTGACTCCCGGTCACCCGGAATGAACAAAAATCACCGAATATCGGTGTGCTGCCTAGAGATCCAGAATCAAACGTCCACCTTCGGCGCGTGAGACACAGATCAGCATGTCTCCGGCGGCGCGTTGCTGGTCGGTCAGGATGGTGTCGCGGTGATCGGGTACGCCGTCAAGCACGCGTACTTTGCAGGTACCGCAGAATCCCTGCCTGCATGAGTAGGCGGTACCGGGGCGGGTGGCCAGTATCGTTTCCAGGGCGCTGCGGTCGGCGGGGACGGAAATGACTGCGCCGCTGCGCTTCAGCTCGACGTCGAAGGGCACCCCATTTTCGATGGGTGGTGCGGCGAATCGCTCGAAATGCAGCTCTGCACCCGGGTATTCGGCGACCGCGTCCCGTACCACCTTGAGCATCGGTCCCGGTCCGCAGCAGTAGACCGCCAGGTTCGAGTGGAGCTCCGGGATCAGGTCTTCGGCGGTGGGCAGCCCGAACTCGTCATCGGTGCGAATGGTGATGCGATCGCCGTAGCGAGCGAGCTCCTCGCGGAACGGAATCGACTCCTTGCTGCGGCCCACATAGGTCATCGTCCAGGGCAGCCATAGGTCGGAGGCGGTGGCCAGCATGGGCAGGATGGGAGTAATACCGATACCGCCCGCGATGAAATGGAACTGGCGTTTGGCCGTATTAAGATGTCCGGAAGTGGCCAGCGGGAAGGCATTTCGTGGCCCGTTTATCTGCAGAGTGTCGCCGACTCGGACCTCGTCGTGCAGCTCGACGGAGCCGCCATTGCCGTCGGGGATGCGCCGTACCGCGATCCGGTAGTAGGAGCGATTGCGTGGGTCACCGCATAGCGAGTACTGGCGCAGCGCACCGGAGGGCAGGGTGACATCGAGATGTGCACCAGACCGCCAGCTGGGCAGCTCGCCGCCGTCCGGTGCAGTGAATACCAGGCTCACCACGTTGTCGTCGGCGGCCACCACCGATCGGCTGCGCACCACCAGGTGCAGCGTCCGGTCTATCAGCTCCGGCTCGGGAGGTTTGGGAGTAATCAGTGGCGCCAACCGCAACACGACCGGCATCGCCTTGTCCAGCGCCGTCAACACCGGCGGCGCCACGCGATCCATGAGCCGCATCAGGGTGTCCAGCCTGCCCGGGGCGTGCGGTGGCGACGGATGAGGTCTCGTCATGCGGCGGTGGCGGCTTTGGCCGCCGGAGACTTCGCGAGATAGGCGACGGCCTGCGCTGTGTCGCCGATGGCTTCCGGGGTGAAATCGGGCCGCAGATAGGCCTTGAACGCCTTTCCGAGCAGAGCGAAACTCAGCGTCGCCTCTCGCTTCATGGCGAGTCTTAGTTCTCGTGCAAACTGGCGTGCACCGAACTTGGGTAAAGACGGGTCCGCGCGGGCCAGCAGCCAGCCTCCGGTGACCAGTCCGCCGACAATAGGCACACAGCTGGCAAGGTAGTAGACCATCAGCCGAGTACGGCTGGCCCCGAAGTAACGGGCGAGATTCCAGGCGACGCTGCGGTGCTCGACCTCCTCGGCGCCGTGCCAGCGGAACATGTCGGTGATGACCGGGTCGGCCCCGAACTTCTCGAAGTCGAAGTTGAGTAGCCAATCGCCGGCGGTGGAGGTCAGATGTTCCAGACCGGCGATCATCGTCACGCCCTGGACCATGACGCGGTACTGGAGTTTCGGCGGCAGCGAGTCCATGCGTTTCTGAAATTGTTCGAACAGCTGCTCGGAGTGCTTGATCCACACGCTCAGGTCGATGCCGTGCTGGGTGAAGTACTCACGCAGCGCGTGGTCGTGGGTGTCTGAGTGCATCTTCTCTTGGCCGATGAATCCGATGACGTCTTCCCGCAGGCGTTCGTCCTTGATGTACGGCAGGGCACGGCTGAACACGTCGACAAACATCTGCTCGCCGACCGGGAGCATCAGGTTCAACGCCGAGAGGGCGTAGGAGGCGATCGGTTCGCCCGGAACCCAGGTCAGGGGGGAGTGTGAAAAGTCGAACGTGACGTTGCGAGCGTGCAATGCGACGTGGCCTGCGTCGACGGGCGGAGCCACGTCGGGAGTCTCCATGGAGATCGCAGTGGCGGTCAGTGCCTGTTCCCTCATCCTGTTTCTCCTGGTCAAGAGTCTTTATTCGTGCGGTTTGCTGAGCAGAACGGAGTCTATACGAATAGGCATACTGCTGGTATCGGATACATGAAGTATGACTAATGTGTAGGCGATGGGGAAGTAGTTAGGTGAACCTCCACAGAACCTCCACAAAAGGCTCCAGCGATCGCCACAAGCGTCAAATAGGCTGTTCATGTGCCCAGTCAGCGAAGAATCTTGGTTGTCGATGACGAGCCCACTATCTGTGCGTCAATCTCCGCGCGGCTTCGCGCCGAGGGATATTCGGTAGACACCGAGGACAACGGCCTCGATGCGGTGCGGCATTGCCGCGAAAACCCGCCGGACCTGATGGTGCTGGACGTCATGTTGCCCGGGCTCGACGGGCTGGAGGTCTGCCGCCAGGTGCAGGCGCACGCGCCGATTCCCGTGCTGATGCTCACCGCGCGCGGCACCGAGACCGACATGCTGGTGGGCCTGGGGGTGGGTGCCGACGACTATCTGCCCAAGCCGTTCAGCATGCGGGTGCTGGTTGCCCGAGTCGCGGCGCTGCTGCGCCGCACCGAGCGAGCCGCGGCGCCGAGCACCGATATGCAGGTGGGCTACGTGCGGATCGACGTCTCCGAACGCCGGGTGTACCACCGAGACGATGAGGTGCATCTGACCCGTACCGAGTTCGATCTGCTGGCGTACCTAGCCGGCAATCCGAGGGTGGCGATCACCCGGGAGCGCCTGCTCGATCAGGTGTGGGGCTGGAGCGATGGGCTGCCGTCGGGCCAGCGCACCGTGGACAGCCACATCAAGGCGCTGCGTCGCAAGCTCGGTCAAGAGCTGATTCGCACCGTGCACGGGATCGGGTATGCACTGGAGGTGCCGCGATGAGTCAACTGCTGGAACTTCTACCGCGCCCGCTGGATCCGTTGCGCTCCTTCAAGTTCAAGACCGCGGTGCTGGTGGGGGTGGCGCTGCTGATTGCCACGTGCCTTCTCTGGATCACCGCAGAGTGGAAGCTGCGGTACGCGCTCACGCTCGCGCTGTTTGTGTCATTTGGGGTGACATGGTTTCTGGCGCACGGGATGACCTCTCCGCTGCGCGATATGACGGCAGCGGCTCGGTCGATGGCGCAAGGCGACTACTCGCGCCGGATTCGTTCGACCTCCCGCGATGAAGTAGGCCAGCTGGCAACGGCTTTCAATCACATGGCGGCCGAGCTGCAGTCCGCGGAGCGATATCGGCGTGAGCTGGTCGGGAATGTCTCGCATGAGCTGCGTACGCCGATCACGGCGCTGCAGGCGGTGCTGGAGAACATCGTCGACGGGGTGGCCGAGCCGGACCCTGCGACGCTGAAAACCGCACTGGCGCAGACCGAGCGGCTGGGCCGGCTGGTCGATGATCTGCTGGATCTGTCGAAGCTGGAAAACGGATCGGTTCCGGTGCAACGCAGATCGTTCGCGGTGCGTGAGTTCGTGGACGACGCAGTCGCGGAGGTGAAGACGATTGGGCGCCCGGTGCGCTATCACGTGACCGTCGAGCCATTCGATCTGGAAGCGGTCGCCGACACCGCCCGGCTGCACCAAGTGGTGGCCAACCTGCTGGACAACGCCTCGCGGCACAGCCCGCCCGGGGGACAGGTGTCGGTGTTCGCCCGCGCCGAGGACGGCGCGCTGTTACTCGAGGTCGCCGACACCGGGCCCGGCATCGCCGCGCACGAAAGATCAAGAGTGTTCGAGCGATTCACCCACGGGGGATCGCGCGACGGCGGCACCGGTTTGGGGCTAGCCATCGCGCGATGGGCCGTCGATCTACACGGCGGCCGTATCGAAATCGTGGACGCACCCGGCTGCCGGGTGCGAGTCACATTGCCGCAGTTTGATTCAGATTCACAGGAGGGGAATTCATGACAACTGGTTCGATAGTGTCGCCGCCGCCGTATACGACTCCGGGGGCACCAGTTCCGGCTGGGCCTGCAGGGCCGCCCGTGCCGCGCCCGCCGGTGCCGATCTTCGGGCCGCCGTCGCGGTTCCTGACGGCCTGGCCGCGGGACATCCGCTCCAAGATGACCCAGGGCGCACTGCTCAGCGGTACGGGCGCGGGTTTAGTGGCGGCGTTGTGCTGGCGGTCCTCGCTTCCGGGCTTGGGCTGGACGCTGACGGCGTTCACGGTGGCTCTGGCGGCCCTCGCGTCGCAGAGGGTGCAGTGGACGGCCACGCGCATCGGTGCACTGCTGCTGGCGCTGTGCCTGGCGGTGGTGCCAACCGTGCGTGATGCGGGATGGCTTGTCGCGCTGTGTGTCCTGACGTCGGGGGCGTTGTTCGTGTACGCACTGGCTCCCGCGCGGACCTGGACGGGACTGATCTACGGGCAGTTCGTGATGCTGAGGGCGCCGTTTCGGGTGGCGGGCTGGATGCGCCGGGGGACCCGCACGATGTCGCGCGGACGCAAGATCAGCCCGGACCGGGCGGCGATCGTCGTGTTGGTGACGCTCGGCCTGGTGGCGGCGTTTGGCGCACTGCTGGCCGACGCCGATGCGCGGTTCAGCGTATTGATCAGCGGGGTCCTGCCGTTCGTGTCGTTCGGGGATGTGGTCGGGCGGGTTGTCGTCGGTGTGTTGGTCGGCGGGTTCGCGTTGGGCGCCATTTACGTGTTGGCCCAGCCTCCGAGCTTTGACCGGTTGGCACCGACCGAGCCCAAGAAGCTGCCGCGCTGGGAGTGGAGCCTGCCGCTGGCCGCGCTGAACCTGCTGTTCATCGCGTTTGTGGGCGTGCAGATCTCGGTGTTGTTTGGGGGAGATGAGCATGTGCAGGTCACTGAGGGGTTGACCTACGCGGAGTATGCGCGGCAGGGCTTTTGGCAGCTGCTGTTTGTCACCATCCTGGTGATGGGCGTGATCGCGGTGGCGATCCGGGTGGCGGGGCGTGACGATGCCCGCGACCGACTCTACCTGCGGGTGCTGATCGGCGGGCTGTGTATCACCACGCTGGTGATCGTGGCCTCGGCCATTCACCGGATGTCGTTGTACGAGAACGCGTACGGGTACAGCGTGGAGCGGTTGTTGGTGCGCTGGATCGAACTGGGCATGGGTCTTGTACTGGTGCTGATCCTGGTGGCGGGAATCCGGATGAGTGCCCGGTGGCTGCCCACCGCGGTGGTGGCGGTCGGTGCGTTCGGGATGCTGGGGCTGGCGATCTTCAACCCGGAAAGCTATGTGGCGCAGCGCAACGTTCAGTTCTTTGAGCAGACCGGCAAGATCGATCAGTGGTACATGGGGAGCCTATCCTCGGATGCTTTCGAGGCGACGAAGTCGCTGCCCGAGGAGGTGCGGGAATGCGTGCAGGGACGGATGGCGGAGCAACAGCGGGCGACGGCGCCCTGGTACGAGTACAACGTGAGCCGGGAGAAGGTCCGGGCCGCTGAGGTGAAGCCGACCTCGTGCAACGTGGATCGCGACGGTAGGTGACCTGGCTTCCAGGGCCTTGGCGGCAGATCGGCTAGAGTTCAGTGCTGCTAGGGGCGGTAGCTCAGTTGGTTAGAGCCGTGGACTCATAATCCATTGGTCGCGGGTTCGAGCCCCGCCCGCCCTACTTCTGAATGGTTGGCCGGGGTTGATGTTCTGCACTGGGGTGCAGGTGGCCTGAGAACACACATCCGACGCAATGGCTTTAAGTCCTGGGGTCCGATTATGAGTGCTCCCGGTCGTCGTTTTGTTGTGGCGTCAGCGGGCTCCTTAATTCGGTGGGCGCAAAGCGGTGACTTGGCCTCTAACCTAGCTATCGAGAATAGATGCGACGGCGAAGCGATGCGCTGGCCTTATGCACACCGATCGGTACTTCGATCTGCCTCTGCTGCTTTTGCGTTCTAGCCGGCCTTCACAGTGGTGTCCTAACTTGGGTCGGAGGTTTCGCGCGATCTGCGGGCAGCGAGTGTTGATTGCGCAGTGTTGCAGTGACGTGAGTCGGCAAGCTGTGCTTGGCTGCTGCGTCTTGATGAAAGCCAGGTTGTATCGGCTTGCGGGGACTGATTCGTGCAATCTGATCGATCAGCTACCAATTGAGCCTAAAGTGGTGACCTCGTGGCGTGCGTCGTTAGGACGTACCAGCATCCGCTTGACTAGATGGAGGTGCGATGGCGGGCCGAACGGTCGATCAGCTCAAAGTTGACTACCCGGATGTAGATTGGCGGGAAAAATTCATAGAGTTCTGTGGACTGATGGAGGCTCTCGCAGACTGCATCATTTCTGACAACTATGTTGTCTCGGATGAGTTAAACGCGGCTATAAAGTTGAGCGAGGCCGGCAACAAGCTAATGGGCCGACTGCTTCGGCAAAAAGTAAATGCGAAGGACGCGCGCCTCATGTGCGCGCTAACTCTGGGGCATGATGAAATTTTCGTTGATATCGATGCGACCGACATCATCAAGCTCTCTGAGGCTATCGACGCGGGGATTAAGAAGGGTGCAATCAGATTCCCATTTATCTATGGCCGTGAATTCTATGATACCTATGCAGAAATGTTCGATGACGAGCGGGAATTCCTGTCCAACGAAGAGACTCTTCGACTTTTAGAGAAGCTGCCTAGCGGTGTCTTCCAATATGGAGTTTTTACGATTGGTCCCTACGGAGTATGCCAAAGCTCTGAGCCCCGGAAGATATCGGCAAGTCGACGCGTACCCGGTTACCACTGCTCGGTTCCTGCGTGCCTTGCGATCCATCCAGTTTCGTTACAAACGGGAAGCAACGCGTCAATAAATCGCGATCGTGTGAAGTTGGAAGACGCCCTCCAAAATATGCCTGCAGACGCTAGCGACTGGTGGCAATACGCTGCAGAGCTCAGCGGTGGAGCAAGCACTCGCTACGGCGACCAGCAGATTGCGGTATTGCTGCCACTAGTCGGCGATACGTTGTCGGATGGCGAGTTGCGGAGCCTGGTATCCAATCTGTTTGACAACACTAAGGGTCAGCTTCGTGAGGCCGTCTCGCCATTTCTGAACGTTGGCGACGCCAGATCATGTGTCGAGGCTCTCGGTAGGGCCGAGTTGCTTCAAATAGTTCTACTTGCAAGAGAAGAACCGATTGCTTGTGCTCTCGATCGGTTGGTTCGTGCGGGAGATATTAAGGTGCCGCGGGGTGATGTGCGCAGACCCGTCGTCAACCGCAACGTCCGTTCAGGCGCGTTCCGCCTGCATGCCGAGCTGGGGCATTACGGAGTCCGCTTCGTCTCGGATGATCCTGGTCTTGCACTGCTGCGAGAACGTCGACTCCTCAACAAGCTCTATGTGCGCGAACCGGGTACCGACGTTCAAGAGCTCGAGTGGCAGTTGCGGGGGATCGATATCGAGGATCTTGATGAAAAGTTAGAGCATTTTTACCAAACTAAGGCTCCTACGGAAGCGCTCAGACGCCTTGTCTTGGCACGCAAATCTAATGCAGTCACCGCCTGCCATGAAGTCGGGGTTGATCACGATGAAGGATTAACGGATACGGCCCTTATCGAGACGCTGCTCTGGAAACTCGGTTTTCCTATCGAGTCGGACGAGGATCCGCATAAGTCATTTTGGGAGCGGCACGAACGTCTCTGGGCGCTTACACAGTCGCTGACGGTGGCAAGCAGTTCGGAGCGTTTTCAAGAAACCGCAATGCCCTATTTCACGATACTTGAGGGTCTTCTGCTCGATTCTCTCGCGTTTACATCATGGGCCTTGCTTGTAGATCACACCAGAACGGACATGCCGTTCACTTACGATAACTCGGATGACCGTGAGGCGGGTCTGGCTCTACTGCAAAGTGCTTGGGTTATAGAATCCGCTGGCGGTACTTACGATATCGACTACACCGGTTCGCGCGTCGATCTTCGAGCTCTCATGGACGGCTTTCGGGTGCTCGCTAAGCATCTCGACCGCTGCCGCGTTACACCAGAACTTTACGAGCGTCCGGCCGCGGAGATTCCGGAGTTTGATGGTAAGACCGAACTTAAGCGTTACCTTTTGCGTTCAACTTTGCCGTTTCTTGACCTCTCCAGACCCAGTCAAGATCGCATCATAGAGAGTTTAGAGCAAATTTCGCAATCGATGGCCAAAGCTGAAGTCAACCAAGTCCGTAACGACTACATGCATTATCGTCGAATTGCGCCTAATGTCACCCGTATTGAGAATGCCCTTGAGGCGACCCGGCAAAGCGTTAGTAAGATCGAAAACATGGGCTTCTGTCGTCTTATGTTCTCCCCAGCAGCCGTGGTCCAAGATCGGTGGGGTCAACGAATCCATGAATTCATCGGACCTCGAAGCTACGAGCATTTCTTTGCGAGGCCTACAACACTTGATTGGATGGGCCTGCCGCGACTAGTGGAGGCCCAGTATCTTCTTCGCGCAGCAAGTTTTGGCGATCCAAACGAAGTTCTGAGGTTCACGCCCAGGTACCCAAGCGAGTTCTCGGAGATCTGGCAAGGGTTTCCCAACCGACGACGTCGAGGGCCCGGCTCCTTGGCGGCCGAGGATGCGCCTGCACATAAGTCTGACGTCCAGGCCTCGAGGTGAATTTGTCTTGAATCGATAGAACGTGAGCCGCTAGGTGCATCGGTGGTTCCGCCAGATACAAGTCGTCCATCGCAGGTGACCCACTGAAGCTGCCTCGCCCGGCGCGTTGGGCGAGCTGGCGTTGGTCTGCTCGCCATAGGCCCAACACTTCCCGAGCCAGCATCTGATCGGCTGCACAAATGGCCGCAAGCACCGAGGCCGCGAGTTGTCTGGAAGAGCGTCACGGATGGCAGGGTTGGGGCCGACGCTTAGTACAGAGGGACCTGCGATGGCCAGCTATGGTGCGCAACCCATTCGAACCGACAGTCCGATAGTTCCCGACCGTGCCATAGTGGGGTGTTATCGGTGAACCGGCATCTGACGCTGGCGGATCGGCTCGACCTAACGCAAGATAGCCGGCGCCCACCCGTTTCGCAGGTCTGTTAGCGGTGGCGAACACATATCCGAAACCAGTTGGATAGCAGCGGTTATCCACGACATCGTGCTAACGAATCGAATCGTCGCAAGTGCTACGCGATGAGCGTGGTGGTAGTTCAGAGCAGTCAGGCGATACGCCAGCTCCGGTAAAGCTGGTCTGCGTGATCTGTGTGACCGGCCCCAGCGATGCGATAGGACGGGAGCATCGAACACCTGCGCCATGCTGTGCGGCGTTGTGTGGCGATAACAGGCAAGGAAACCTGTGTTCAGGCTGACGGAAAGTCGAAATCTGACAGCGGGTGGGTTGCTTGGAGTAATTCCGAAGTGGTCGCCACCGCCTTCTCGGCGACGTCCTTCGTCATCTCCTTACCGCCGTGCACGGCCTTGTTTCGTGGCTCGATCACTTGCGGCCCGAACCGGTCGGGCAGTGCGGCGACCTTTAACTTCCTCGCAAGCTCTGTTAGGGGCCCAAGCATCCTGTGCTTGTCCATCAGCGCTTCGGCCATGTCGGGGTTGCTGTTGACCGCGAGATGCGCGTCGAGTCTTGCCGTGAGGGCAAGTTCCGCGGCCGTACCCGCGTCGAGAATGGCTCGACGATATTCCCCTGTGTTCAGGAGTGAGCGCGCATCCCGAAGCATCAGCCGGGCATCGGGTGGCTGCCTCGCTTCGCCGGTAAGCGACATGCACCTTTCCAGCTGAGCCTTAGTCAAAGGATCTCCGACATACGGCCGTAGTTGAGGCATCTGAACCCAAGAAAACCCTGGCTCCTGCCCGTACCGCGGCTCAGTGATCCACATAGTTGTCCGACTGAATGACTGACGCCGCTGTCTGCCGAGTTCGATCAGGTCCTGCATGCTTACCACTCCGATCCAGTCCGCCAGCAACGACCACCAGGTAGTTCGGTGTGTGACCAGATGGTCGCGAGTGTGCTGAAACTCGTCATCATCGCCTGCTGCGCCTTCTGTGATGAAGCGAAGTTGCTCCACTACGAAGTATTTCGGCGGGAGGACGGCAGTGTTCCAGTCTTCCGAGGGGTCCGGGTCGCTCCACTCTTGCATGGACCCCCATGCGCTATCACCGGCGTAATGGGCTTCTGCCGCATCCCTTTTATCTCGTTCGGCTCGGAAATTGGAGTGGGGCGCGATGAGATTGTGGTGATGCACGTCCGGATCAAACCTGGGGAGCCTCACCGTCAGCGGGAAGCAGGGCATACGCGACTCGTAGCTCTGATCCAGACACTCGGGCAGGACCAGAAATCCCGCGTCGCATGACATATCGCCTTCGATGCGCTCCTTGGTCACCTTTGTCTCCTCCCCTCCTGGTGTCGGCATGAGTCGCCGGCGTTGTGGCGCCTGGCGTCCTGGCGTTGCAGCCCGACGTGTCTCTTCATCCAAGCGCAGTTTGGCGGTCAGGGACAGGTCGCGGGCGGTGATGTGGGTCGAATCAACGGTCGATCGCGTTCCCTGGCAGCCGATCTGAGCATTTGGAGAGTAGCTAGAACAAGTACTGCCAATCAGCGTTTGGGATGAATCCCCTCTTCACGTTCTTGGCGATGTGCTCGTTCGTCACCTCAACAAGGGGCCACCGCCTGAACGTGAGACCCCCGCGATCAGGGTAGGTCTTCGTAATTCGGAAACCATCTGCTAGCGGCCGGAGAGTCTTGTCATTGATGGCTAGCTTTCCCCACAGCGATCCAATTAAATGAGCGAGCGGGGATAGTGGATCTTCGTCGTCGTAGTCGTGACGGAGCCCAGACATCACGATGTCTTGCCCGCTCATAAGCTCGGCTATCTCCGGGGGTATGTTCTGCGCTAGCGAGAGCGGCATCCTCATCGAACGTAGAATTTCGCCCTTGACGATCGATGTTGAGCGAACCCAATAACCGAGATCGGCTACGCACAGCATGTCGAGCCCGTCACGAGGCGTTCTGACGTCCTTGTCGAACCCCTCAACCAAAGCCTTCACCTTGAGCTTCGGATCGTCGGCCTTCTTCCAGCTATGCGACTCGGCCAGAAGGCCGAAAAACATGGGTGGTGCCAGGTGATCCCGTGGTGTCCCCTCACGAATCTTCATACCCTGTCGGATCATCGCGGCTTGTTCATAAGCTTCAGCGATCTCTTTGCGGTTGACCGTGCGCTTCACGCTGAACGCAGCGGCGACTCCCGATGCCAGGACATCGCGCTTCTTCCGAAGTGGCTTCGGATAGTGGGGATGGAACACAACCAGATCGACCTCTCTCGACTTGGCAGGTCCATCTTCCGTCTCAAGCAGCAGGTACTTGCGCTTACGGATCTCATAGTCAGGAGGTAGCCAATCTGAGAGCACTTCATCCCAGACTGACTCAACACCATGGCCAACTTCTTGGATCTTGTTCGCTTGACGCGCTGCTTCTTGCTCACGTTCGTAGGCTTCAACGATGGACCGGTTCACGTCCTCCAGCCACTGGTGATGTTCGTGCTGCATGGCCCGATGGTAGCCAGCGCCGTCGATAGAACAACGGAGGTTTGAAGGGTGCGTCCATACAACCGGGCTTTGATCCGTGGAGACAGAGAGATACGGGGGGCTTCGGTGGCCTGTGCTGTAAGTGCGCTCTCACCCGTCGGGGGCATCGCTGCTCGACGGACGCAACGCCACCCGCAGTCGGCATGACAGCGAGGCGATGAGATGCCTTGTCGCCAAGCCGGATACGCCCGCGTCTTTATCTCGGTGACCGAGAAGAAGTCGAAAGCGCTACGTAAGCATCGGGTCGATCGCCGACCGCGGCACCAGCACCTGCAACGCCCCGTATGAGTCGGGCAATATCGCGCCTTGGTCGAAGAAGAACATCACCCCGTCGTTGAGCACCGCGAAATTCTGGTAGTTGGCAGGGTTGTACAGCGAAGCCGGTGAGAACGGCAGCGGCGGTGGGGGAGGTGGCGTCGTAGTGGTGGCCGACGTGGTGGTAGTCGGCTGTCCCGAGGTTGTAGTCGGCGTGGGAGGCGCGACCGGCGGTGCCAGCTGTTGCTGCAGTTGAGCCTGGACTACCGGCGCGACGGTCTTCAGCGGATCGTCCACCCGCCATAGCGGCACATTTTCTTTGTCGTCCGCTGCGGCCGTGTAGAGAATCGCCTTGCGATAGCTCTGGTCCCAGTTGTACGCCTTGTACGTCGTCTGCGGCTGCCCGCTGCCGGCGTTTTGGTACACCTTGAACACCACGGTCTGCGTGCCACGCGGGGGAATCGCCGAGGTGTATTCCGTTGGCTTGATGCTCAACTGAGACGGCGTACTGCGGGCCGCGCCAGACTTGGCCGTGTTGAGGAACGCGTCGCGCGTTTTGGCAACGTATTCGGCGATCGGCTTCTGGTCCGGGTAGTTCAGCGGAATGGTGATGTCGACGCTGTACCCGGTATCGGAGAGGCGGATCTCACACGTCTTGCCGGTATTGCTGCCCTTGAGGTCGGCGCAGTAATCGTGCGGCGCCGCCACCGCTACGCCAGCAGAACCAAAGATGGCGGCAACGGTGGCCAGCACAGACACGCTCACAGAGCGCATGGATAAGGAGGGCACGTATGCACTCTAACTTCGCAAGGTGAACCAAGTGCCTGGACCGGTGAACTGAGCCACCGAACTGACTGTGCCCTTGGAGTTGCCTGATATTCGGGTGGAAGCCCTCTCAGCGGCCCCATCACCTCGCTACGATCACACCGTTCTTGGATCTTGAAACCCCTACGAGGGAGCGGCCATGACGGGATCACCAGACTCCGGATTCAACGGCAAAATCGCCTTGGACATCAGGGATTCCGAGCCTGACTGGACTCCCTACGCCGCTCCGACGGCTCCCGAGGGTGCCCCCAACATCCTGTATCTCGTCTGGGATGACACCGGCATCGCCACCTGGGACTGCTTCGGCGGCTTGGTTGAGATGCCTGCCATGAGCCGCATCGCGGAGCGCGGCGTCAGGCTTTCGCAGTTCCACACCACCGCGCTCTGTTCGCCTACCCGGGCATCGCTCCTGACTGGCCGCAACGCCACCACCGTGGGCATGGCCACCATCGAGGAATTCACCGACGGCTTCCCGAACTGCAACGGCCGTATCCCGTTCGACACCGCGCTGCTCTCTGAGGTGCTCGCCGAAAAGGGCTGGAACACCTACTGCGTGGGCAAGTGGCACCTGACCCCGCTGGAAGAAGCGAATCTCGCGGCCACCAAACGGCATTGGCCACTCTCGCGCGGCTTCGAGCGGTTCTACGGCTTCATGGGCGGCGAGACCGACCAGTGGTACCCGGACCTGGTCTACGACAACCACCCCGTCAATCCGCCCGCCACTCCCGAGGACGGCTATCACCTGTCAAAGGACATTGCCGACAAGACCATCGAGTTCATCCGCGACGCCAAGGTCATCGCGCCCGACAAGCCATGGTTCTCCTACGTGTGTCCCGGCGCCGGGCACGCCCCGCACCACGTCTTCAAGGAATGGGCCGACAAGTACGCCGGCACGTTCGACATGGGCTACGAGCTGTACCGCGAGATTGTGCTGGAGAACCAGAAGAAGCTCGGCATCGTACCCGCGGACACCGAATTATCGCCCGTCAACCCGTATCTCGACGTCAAGGGACCCAATGGCGAACCCTGGCCGCTACAGGACACCGTGCGCCCCTGGGACTCGCTCAACGACGAGGAGAGGCGCCTGTTCTCCCGGATGGCCGAGGTGTTCGCCGGGTTCCTGAGCTACACCGACGACCAGATCGGCCGCGTCCTGGACTACCTGGAGGAGTCGGGCCAGCTCGACAACACCATCATCGTGGTGATCTCCGATAACGGCGCCAGCGGTGAGGGCGGCCCCAACGGCTCGGTCAACGAGGTGAAGTTCTTCAACGGCTACATCGACACCGCCGAAGAGAGCCTGCGCTTCTACGACAACCTCGGCGGCACCGACACCTACAACCACTATCCAATTGGCTGGGCGATGGCCTTCAACACGCCCTACAAGCTCTACAAGCGCTACGCCTCACACGAGGGCGGCATCGCGGACACCGCAATCATCAGCTGGCCCAACGGGATCGCCGCGCACGGCCAGGTCCGCGACACCTACGTCAACGTCAGCGATATCACCCCCACGATCTACGACCTGCTGGGCATGACACCCCCCGAGGCGGTGAAGGGCATCGCCCAGAAACCGCTTGACGGCGTGAGTTTCACCGCAGCACTTAAGGACCCAAAAGCACAGACCGGCAAGGACACCCAGTTCTACACAATGCTCGGCACCCGCGGTATCTGGCACAAGGGCTGGTTCGCCAACACCGTGCACGCCGCCACGCCCTCGGGCTGGTCGAACTTCGACAAGGACCGCTGGGAGCTGTTCCACATCGAGTCCGACCGCAGCCAGTGTCGCGACCTTGCGCAGGCCGAGCCCGCGAAACTCGAAGAGCTCAAACAGCTCTGGTTCGATGAGGCCGCCAAATACAACGGCCTGCCGCTGGCCGACCTGAACATCCTCGAAACCCTCACCAGGTGGCGGCCCTACCTGGCGGGAGAGCGCACCTCGTTCATCTACTACCCGAACACCGCCGAAGTCGGTCTCGGTGCCGCGGTAGAGATTCGGGGACAGTCGTTCTCGGTGCTCGCCGAGGTATCGATCGACACGACGGGGGCCGAGGGCGTCATCTTCAAACAGGGCGGCGCCCACGGCGGCCACGTGCTGTTCATGCAGGACGGGCGGCTGCACTACATCTACAACTTCATGGGGGAGAAGGAGCAGAAGGTGTCCTCGTCGGGCGCGGTGCCGCTGGGCGCCCACGTGCTCGGCGCCCGTTTCACCAAGACCGGCACCGTCGCGGGCAGTCATACCCCAGTCGGCGACGTGACGCTCTTCATCGACGAACAGGTCGTCGGGTCACTGCCGGGCGTCGAAACCCACCCGGGCACATTCGGGTTGGCCGGGGCTGGCTTGTCCGTCGGGCGTAACAGCGGCTCGGGAGTGTCCTCGGCCTACAAAGTGCCGTACGCGTTCACCGGCGGAACCATCGCCCAGGTGGTTGTCGACATCTCGGGGGAGCCGTACGAAAACCTGGAGAAGAAGCTGGCGCTGGCCTTCTCAAAGGACTAGCCAAGGATTAGGCGGGCCACTCGGTGAGCTGTTCCCATTCACCGAACGGCGGCTTGTGCGCAGCAGCGATCACGATCTGCCCGGTCACCGCCGACCCCGGGTGGTACTCGTCGACCGCGAATCCGCCCTGCCGGTCCTCGGGCGTCGCGCCATCCCAGATGTAGACGGGGCCAGGCTCGCTGGTCTCGATCGTCTCCGGCTCGCTGCCGCACTCGGCCGCGGGCTCGTCGCGGCCCACGCCCGTGTGCTTCCCATCGGTGCGGCGCCAGATGCTGCTGCCTGCGCGGATCACAGGTTCACTCACGCACCGGATGCTACGCGCTGCCACGCCCCGTAGGCAGGCACTAATTGACGATGCGGTGAACACATAGAACGAGTAGGTGTCTACTCGAGCCATCGCCGCCGCACTATGTCACCGTGGAGGGGTGATGAAAAGGCTTGGTGCGTTGGCGGTCGCGGTCGCCCTACTGCTGGCGACGGCCCCGCTGGCCGCCGCATGGGGCCCGCAGGGGCACAACATCGTGGGGGCGGTTGCCGATTCGGAGCTCACCCCGGCCGTCCGCGCCGAGGTCAGCCGACTGCTGGCCGGTGAGGCCAACCCGACGTTGGCCGGGGTCGCGAACTGGGCCGACCAGGTGCGGCCCAGCCGGCCGGACACCGCACCCTGGCATTACGCCGATATCGCCGAGAACAACTGCCAATACGTGCCCGCAATAAATGGCGACAATGGCAATAACGTCATCGAAGCGATCCGCAACCAGACCGCGATCCTTGCGGATCGGTCCAAGCCCGATGCAGAACGCCGGGAGGCGCTGAAGTTCGTCGTGCATTTCGTCGGGGATATTCACCAGCCGATGCATGACGGGTACGCCCGCGACAGAGGTGGCAATGACATCCCGCTGACCTACAACGGCCGGTCCACCAATCTGCATTCGCTGTGGGACAGCGGATTACTGAATACCCGCGGTCTGAACGACTCCCAGTACACCCAGGTGATCCTGGGCCTGCCCGCCCCGGATCTCGGCGGCGCCGATCCTGTCGACTGGGCGCAGGCCACCTGTCAGATAGCGGTGGGCGCCTACCCGAGCACCTCGACCATCGGCGTCGACTACACCAATGAATACCGGCCCATTGCCGAGGCGCAACTGCGGCTGGGCGGTGACCGTCTCGCGCGCTTGATCAATGGCACGCTCGGCTAATGCGTGAGAGCACTGTCTGTTTGGGTCTAATCCGAGTGGTCTACTATCGCTTAATTGGGGATTGGCAGTGACCACAGTTGGCTAGCTGCTGATCGGGTCGGGCAATGTCGGTTGACGCATATCGATAGTTGCTTTGGTAAGGGCGATAAGTGGGCATCACAGGTCGGGGTCGGGTTGACGCGCGCCCGGGATTGCGCAGCAGAGCCATACGGATCTACGAGGCCAACAATGAACTCCTGGAACGGGTTCGGCTGCGTCGGGTGGTCTCGTTGGTCTCCGCGGTCTGTATCACGACGATCGGCGCTGCAGCCATTCTGATGGCAGCCGCCGGTTTGTCGATCATTCCCACGCTGTGTGTTTGCATCGCGATTCCGGCGTTCGGATGGGGAATCCGATTCGCACGGAACAAGCCCGTGACCTATGTGGAATCGATCGCATACGTCGTGTACTGGGACGTCGCCATTCTGATCGGTATCTGTGTGGTGACGGCCTCGGGCGCCGCTTTTTTGAAACTGGGATGGCTGCTGGGCGCCAACGTCTACGTGTCGGTGCTCCACGGCCGGGTGGCGGTCGTTGCCCAATCGCTGGTGACCGCGGCCGGGACGGTGTTGGCGGTCGCAGGAGCCGTGCTTCGTCAGGATGCCAGCGTGGTGGTGCTCACGGCGATGGTGTGCACCATGCTCCTGGCCAATGTGATCGCAGGATGGCTGGTCTACTTGGGCAAGGCGCAGTTCGCCGAGCATGCCGTCGGGAAAGACCACCTCTCCCGCCATGACGACCTGACCGGTCTGCTGAACAGGCGCGGTCTGCAGGAGGCGTACGAGGCATGGGCAGGCGTGCCCGGAATGCAGGTAGCCGTCGCTGTCGTCGATCTGAATGCGTTCAAGTCGGTCAACGACACCTTCGGCCACCACGTCGGCGATGAGGTGCTGCAGCGGACAGCGCACCGCCTGCGCGCGGTGGCCGGACCAGATGCCCTGTTGGCCCGGCTCGGCGGCGACGAGTTCGGCATCGTCGCGCTCAACGACTCACCGCGTGACGTCGACTACCGGCGCGCGGTGGATGAGGCACTGTCCGGTGAGGACGACGAGGTGCCGGTGGCTGCCAGTGTTGGCGTGGCCAGCACCGTGCTGCCGGAATCGGATCGCACAGTGATCCATTCGCTTGCGCCTATCGTCCCGTACCTCCTGGTGGAAGCCGACGGCGCGATGTACCGCGCGAAGAAGTCCTGCGATATGGACCAGATGTGAAGCGAATCAGACACTTTGTCACGGCTACTCGATAGTCCGATCTTGCCCTCGGGACACAAGATTGAATTTAACGGAGAGTTGTGCGCGGTCGGACCCGATTTCACCGCATGCAGGGATAGTAGCCAGCCCGAGCCGCGCGGTTTCGTGCTGCGCCAGGACGGCAACAGCCTTCTCTTCTAACCCAATTCAGAAAGGAACAGCGCGGTGATTGGTGCCGCTAGCCTGTCTGGGAGAAGCGGCCGTTGCCGCCGCGTGGCCCGTTACAGGTACTTGCTGAAGTAGGCGGCGAGTTTCTCGACGGCAGGATCGACGTACTCCGGCTTGTCGTACAGGTCAATGTGTGTCGCGCCCTCGATCAAGAAGAGCTCCTTCGGCTCACCGGCCTTGGCGATGGCATGCTCGCTGAAGTACAGCGTGTCCGCTTCCGTTCCCGCGATCATCAACAGTGGACGTGGAGAAATGAGATCGACATGGTCGTATGACGAGTACGCCGCGATAGAAACGATGCTCGACGCCACATACCAATTCGGGGAGTTCGGATGCTGCGCCCGGGGTGTTCGGTAGTAGTCGGATCCTTGTGCAAACAACACCGGGGTATCAGCGGTAATCTCGTCGGCCTCGGGAACTATATGGGCGAGCGTTGGTTTGGCGCCTTGGGCCTCGGCACTGCGATCGGCGGCCGCCACAGCGAGCGCTTGTTGGAGCTGTTCCACACTCTGTCCACCGCCGAGCCCGTCGCGGTACAGCGATCCGATGTCGGCGCCGCTGACCGCGGCGACCGCCTTGATCCGAACGTCGGTGGCGGCGGCGTTGGGAACGTACCCACCGGATGCGCAGATACCCAGCGCACCGATTCGCTCAGCGTCGACACGTGGCACCGTCGTCAAAAACGACACTGCTGACCGAACGTCCTCCGCCCTGGTGAACGGATCCTCCAGGAAGCGTGGTTCGCCCTCGCTTTCACCCTGATAACTCGCATCGAACGTCAGCGCCACGAAACCTTCCTCGGCCAGCTTCTGCGCGTACAGGCCAGCCGTTTGTTCCTTCACTCCGCCGAACGGGTGGCCCACCACAATGGCAGGCAGGCCCGCCTCATCGGTGTTGTCGGGGTAGTACAAGTTCCCTGCCAATTGCAGACCTTTGCTAGGGAACCGGACGTTCTCGGGCATTATTCGCATCCTCTTCTGCTACGGATCTCTGCTACCGACCACCAACCAGCCGCTACCAACTCATCTTGGTTGAGATTTCGTTGTGCAACCAGGCCCTGTCCCTAGGTACTTTTTACCTACCCGTAGCAGCGCTGGGCAGGATGATCCGGGGTGGCATGCTCTGCCCATGGCAGATATCGCAAAGGCCAATATCGAGCTAGGACCGTTTCTGCGGGCGCGCCGTGCCGAGCTGACTCGAGCGGAGGTGGGATTACCTCCCGCAGCGGGGATAAGGCGAGTCAGCGGCTTACGCCGCCAAGAGGTGGCCCAGCTCGCGGGGATCAGCGCCGACTACTACGCGCGGCTTGAACAGGGGCGACTCTCCAGCGTCTCGGAATACACGTTGGCCGCGGTATGTGAAGCGTTGCGGCTCAATCCGGACCAGGAAACCTACGTCCGCACGCTGGCTCGCAAGCCGGCGATCCCCAACTCGACCGGCGATATGACGGTTGATGCTTCAACCCGCAACCTTCTGGCTCACCTCACTGATGTACCCGTGCTGGTGCTCGGCCCCTACCTGGACGTCCTTGGTTGGAACACCCTTGCGTCCGCGTTGTTTCTGGACTTCGCGCAACTGCCGCGTGAGCATCGGAACCTCGTCTGGCTGGCGTTCTTGGAAACCCAAGTTCGCGCAATGTATCTCGATTGGGAGTCAGTGGGCCGTACGTGCGTGGCTTACCTGCGTATGGACGCGGCACGCCGCCCTAATGATCCCCGTCTGGCCGAATTGGTAGAGGAGCTGTCGGCAGGCGATCGCGACTTTCAATCCTGGTGGACATCGCAGACGGTCGCGCACCACAGCACCTCCGGCCGCAAGCGTTACCGGCATCCTGTTGTCGGAGAATTCACCCTCGACTGGCAGATCTACCAGCGCACCGAGGCTCCCGAAACGATGTTGGCGTTTCTGGTGCCGACCCCGAATACCCAGTCGAACAATGCGCTTAGTGCCCTCGCGCGCATTGTGGCCGATCGCCCGGAGTCAACATCCGGGACCGGTGCCTACCAGACGCGCACGTAGTCGACGAGCATCTCCGCCGGGTAGGAACCACCGGAGGGATCGCCGCCACCGGAACCCGAGACCGCCAGGTTCAGCATCGGCTGGAGTGTGTATCCGGGATCGTTAAACGGCCAATCCTCAAGGGAATTCTGGTCGACCGTCAGGTACGGCTCCATGCCGTCGTGGTAGTCCATCCAGAAGTACAGCCCGGCCTCGTTCCAGGTGCAGCGCCAGGTGTGCCAGTTGTTGTCCACCGGCATCGGCAGCGTCTCGAATGAGGTGCCGTCCAGGCGTGCGTGAATCGTGGTGCCCGACGGCCAGTCTCCGTTGCCGTACCACTCCACGAGGTCGATCTCGCCGCCGCGCTCGGGGTTGTCGTTCAGCAGCCACCATGCCGGCCATGCACCGTTGGTCAAGCAGTTGAACTTGATACGTGCTTCGAAAGTGTGGCCGATGCCGCCGCGGAATGTGCCGTGCAGCTTGCCGCTGTAGTACTTGTTGCCTTCTTTGGTCGCACGGATCACCAAGTTGGAGTTTCCGTCGACGAAGATGTTGGTGCGGCTGTCGCGGTACTCGCCCATGTTCTCGGGACGATCCCAGAACACCGGGTTCTTGATCTTCTCGCGGAACTTTGAGGCCACCCACTTGGAGCCATCCGGCGCCGAACCCGCGGGTCCGTTGAACTCGTCGCTGAAGATGTAACCCGTCGTCTGAGCGTCGGGCGGAGCTGTCGGCGGACGCACCCGATCGGCCTGCGCCGTGGCGATAGGCAGGGCGGCGGCTGCGGCAATGCCGAAGCCCATGGTGAGTATCAACTTGCGGCGATCCATTTCGGGCACCCCGAAACGATAATGGTTGTACCTGGCCATTGGGCGCAGCCCCGGCCATTTTGGCTGCTAGTGGCGCGGCAGCATCCGTGCGAGCAACCCGTCCCGCAACCCGATGGTGTGAAACAGCACCGCGCTGACATGCGCGACCACACAGGCGAGCAACGCGTACGCCACCCATGCGTGCGTCTCGCGCAGCGTGCCGTACCACCCGATGCTGGTCGGCGCGATCGACGGAAAGCGCATTCCGGCGATCTCGACCGGCACTCCCGAGGCCGATACCAGCGCCCACCCGATCACCGGTTGCACCAGGAACAACGTGTACATCGCGAGCTCGGACCCCGCTGCGATAAACCGCTCCGGCTGCGCCAGCGACAAAGGCGGCGGCTTATGCCAGATGCGATTCCCGATGCGTAGCACCGCGAGCACCAACACCACCACACCCACGGCCTTATGCCAGGCGAGCACCAACGGGTAATCGCCGAGCGATCCGACGAGCAGCGCGCCCAGCACTAGCATCGTGATGATCGCGACCGCCATCACCCAATGCAGAAGCTGTGCGGGAAGACCGAACCGGGAATCCTCAGCCATCACGCGTCCTGACCGAACGGTTCCACCGGCGCGGGAGTTTCTCGCGCACGACGCCGGAACGACTCCGCGTAGATGGCCGCACGTGCCGTCAGGATCGGATCATCGGAGATCTCAATCCCGTTGGGCAGCACCGTCGGATCGAAGTTGGTATCCCGGATCCGTTCCTGTTCTTGAACAATCGCATGTCCGAGCACCAGCGTCCCAACATCGATCTGTGGGCGGTCGGCTGGCCACGGCAGCGTGGGATCGTGCGTCGGGTCCTGTCCGGGCACACCAGGCTGTAGGAGCAGCCGGTATCGCAGTTCGCCACCCCGAATCGCCTTGGCCAGCGCCTCGAACATCCAATTGGGCCCGATCTTCGCCGGGGTACCGGCATTGTTCCCGTCGGGGATCACCTGCCACCGCACCGGAGTCCGTGCACCGTCCTTGCCGACGGCAATGAAGGTGTTGAGGCTGTTGTACGTGGCCTCCGCAAACGACGATGCCTTGGGTGCGGCCTCGATGAGCTTCTGTGCGGCCGCGGCGGCAGGGTTATCCCGTATAAAGGCCGCAGCCCTGTCCTTATCGCCGGAAAGTCGTGCCGAGAGCAGCCCGTAGAACATCTCCGGCGTCGGCGCCATGAATACCGGTGCGGCAGCCATCGCGGTGCGCCATTGCTGCCCGCCGGGAAGCGAAAATTCAAGGGCCAGCGCCTGTCCGGAACCGGTATCCGGCTGGTGCGGGTTCGCCCCGCCCACCGAGAACCGTCCCACGACGGGGTGCACGCCCTTGGCGAACACCGTCGCCGAGGACACCTCGGCCCCTGCTCCGTTGCTTTCGAAACGTCCGGACACCGCAAGAGCTTTGGCGTGGTTGCGTCGATACCCGACGAACCGTCCGCCGGTGGTCTCGAACAGGTTGATGAAGGAGCGTCCGGTCAACCGAGACCCGACCCGGCCCTCCAAGGCCAAGAACCCACCCAGCCCCGTGACGGTGACGGCTCCGGCGGCTGCCAGGCCCATGAACATGCGGCGGTCCAGCTTTCGTGTGGCCACGAATCGAGCCTAATACGCGAATCTGTGAGTGCACCGGGGACAATGAAACGATGTTGAAGCGTCTCGTCCTCGTCGCCTTCGGTCTCGGATGCGTATTCAGCCAGGCCGCACCTGCCGGCGCCGACCCCGGTATCCCACCCGTCAGCGACGCCGCTCGCGCCGCCGGGCTGGTTGACGTGCGCACCGCCGTCCCCGACGCGATCATCGACCTGCGTTACGCCACCACCAACAACTTCACCGGTATCCAGCTGTACCCGGCCAACGCTCGCTGCCTGGTGCACGAATCCATGACGCCCGGGCTCAAGACTGCCGCCGACACCCTGCGCACCACCGGCGAGCGGCTGGTCTTCTGGGATTGTTACCGCCCGCATGAAGTCCAGGTGCGCATGTTCCAGGTGGTGCCGAATCCCAACTGGGTCGCCAAACCCGGCCAGTACGCGCGCAGCCATGAGGCCGGACGCTCCGTGGACGTCACCCTCGCCAACGCGCGGGGTCTGGTCGATATGGGTACCGGCTTCGACGATTTCTCACCCCGTTCCCTGGCCTACGCCACCGAGGGAGTAAGCGCCGACCAGCAGGCCAACCGTGCCCGGCTGCGCAGCGCCATGCAGGCCGGCGGGCTGCAGGTGTATTCGGGGGAGTGGTGGCATTTCGACGGGCCGGGCGCCGGGGTTGACCGGCCTTTCCTCAACGCACCGGTCAATTGACGAGACGGTTGTTCCGTTTTCTCGGGAAAAGTCGAGTAGTCCAGTACCCAGTGCAATAGGGGCCCGCCGGAGTAATTTCCTTTTCGGGTCGATCGATCCGCCTGGGAGGTTGCCATGCCTGTTTCACCGACTCCCGTTGGGTGCCTTCGCCGCAGCGCCCTCCTCGTGGTGTTCGCCGGAGCCCTCGTGGCCGCCTGCGGCGGCGCCGGCGAAACCGTCACTCACACGGTGACCCAGACCGTCACCGACCAGACGACCGTCACCGAGGACGGCGGCTCCCACGGGAGTACCAACGGCGGAGGTTCGTCCTCGTCCGCGACGCCGAAGGACGACGGCCTTGCGTGGGTGCCGTACGGGCCCAAGGACCCTGCCTTCCCGACACCGGGATGGGACGTCTACGCCTACTTCCTCAAGCACGACTGCGCGAGCCTGAAGAATGTCCAGAAACCCGAGGGCAATCTCTACGAGGCAGCGGTGGCCGTATGCCGTGCCGCGGTGAACGGTGAACAGAGCCAATGGAATGTGGCGGCCACGGCGTTCGCGGCGCGTGGCACCGGCATTGAGATCGGCCCGGCGCAGTGCGTCGACGACACCATCGCGGCTATGGTCACCACGCTGCTGGCCTGGCATGAGAAGCATCCGGGCAGTGCGCCCGAATTGTCGTTTCCGCAGACCGACGGCCGGACCGCATGCTCGCGTGATAACAACAGCTTCGTGCCACCGGACGAGAACGGCGAGACCGATTCCTCCACAACCAGTTCCACGACATCTAGCACCACCACAACGTCATCCACGACCACCTCTAGCACCACAGCCACCACACCGTCCGGGCGGTGAGTCAGTGGGAGAACTGCCAGTGCACCGACTGGTCCTCCTCCAGCACGATGATGCTGCCCTTCTGGATGGTCCACCCCTCGGTCATCAGGAACAGCCGGCCGCCGGACTCGGCGAGCAGCCGTAACCCGGTGGTGCGGTACAGCGTTTTGGGTCCGGTGGTGATCTGCTCCGTCCGCACGACGGGGGAGTCGATACCCAGCGGGCTCTCGCTGACCGCCGTCGCGCGGGGCAGTGTCGACACCGACTGTTCGTAGCGCTGCGCATACCCCCGGCCGACGATATCGGCGTACCCCTGCACCGCCCAGAACACCGCTGCCGCAATCACGATGCCGATGAGCACGGCCTCGAGCACATCTGGGGGGCGGGCAATGACACTGCGCGGCCGGGTGCGCTCCTGTCCCTGGCGGCTCAGGTGCCGCCCGTATACCGCCACCGCGGTGCCGACTGCGATCATGAGCGGCCACACCACCGTCCCGGGTTCCCAGCGGCGAGTCATCGGGGGCAGGACCACGCCGAGTATCGCGACAACCAGCCCACCGAACATCGCGGCCCGGCAGATCACCCGGACGGTACCGGTCACGCCGTCTCGCCCGATCATCTCGGTCAACACGCGATGCGCTGCTAGCCAGGCGATTCCGATGATTGCGGTGGCCAGGATCGGCAGGTATAGGGTGCTGATACTGCGCAGCACATAGTCCTGCGTGGTGAAGCGGAAAAGGCTTACCTCGATCCCCATCCACTGTGACTGCGCGTCACTGCGTGCCCACCCGAAATACAGCAGCAGCGCGGTGATCATCGTCAACGGGGTACCCACCGTGGTGATGACCGCGATAACAGGGCGCAGGACCGATACCGGGTCCGGTGGATCCTCGATGGCGGTCGGGGCGGGAGTGCCGTCGTCTCCCGGCGCATCGGCGGGCTGACGCGCTGGCTCCTCCGACGTTGCTCCGGTCGGCATGGCAGCATGCTACGCGCGGCGGCCTGACCTGGGAGGAAAATTCCTTGTCTCCCAACGCTGCCGCATCTAGCCTGGCTGACGTCCTTATCCCCGACGGAAGGTACGACATGGAGCTGTGAGGTCCGGTCTCAAACCCACCTCACTCGAAAGGCTCTCTTTGTCTGCCGTCATTACGTCCAGCGCTCTCACCTACATTCACGCCGACGGTGCCGTCGCCCTCGACGGGCTCGACATGTTGGTTCCGGCGGGCCGTTCCGGCCTCGTGGGAGTCAACGGCTCCGGTAAGTCGACGCTACTCAAGCTCATCGCGGGGGAGCTGCAGCCGACATCGGGCAGCGTCCGTGCCTCGGGCCACATTGGTTATCTGCCACAGGATCTCACCATCCGTGCCGAAGAATCGGTACCCGACCTGCTTGGCCTCACCCCCGTCCTGGCGGCCATCGAGGCCATCGAAAACGGGTCCACCGATCAGCTGCACTTCGACACCGTCGGGGATGACTGGGATCTCGCCGACCGGGTCGCCGCCGAACTGGAACGCCTTGGGCTGCCCAGGGCCGTGCTGGAACGCAGGCTGGGGGAACTGTCCGGCGGTGAGGTCATCCGGCTCGGTATCGCCCGGCTGCTGCTGCGCCGCCCGGACATCCTGCTGCTCGATGAGCCCACCAACAACCTTGACGGTGAATCCCGTTCGCATCTCTACGATCTTGTCGAGACCTGGCCGCGCACTCTGTTGGTGGTCAGCCACGACCGGGAACTACTCGAGCGTGTCGAGCGCATCGGCGACCTGCGCGAGGGTTCCATCGCCTGGTACGGCGGCGGCTACGGCGTCTATGCCAACCAGGTGGCCGCCGAGCAAGAGGCTGCCGCGCAAGCGATCTCGACGGCCAAGTCCGAGGTACGCCGTGAGCGTCGCGACCTGGCCGAGGCCGAACGCGTGATCGCGCAGCGCAAGCGGTACGGCGCCAAGATGCAGGCCAACAAGCGTGAACCCAAGATCGTCATGGGCCTGCGCAAGCGGTCGGCGCAGGAATCGGCCGCCGCGCTAAAACAGACCCAGACCGACCGGCTGGATAAGGCCCGCGAGAATCTGGATGAGGCGCAGAGCCGGCTGCGTGCCGACCGCTCCATCCGTATCGATCTGCTGGGTACCGAGGTCCCCACCGGGCGCGACGTGCTCACCACCCACAACCTGGTGCTGCGTCACGGGGTGGCCGCCGCGTTGGAGCTGCGCGGACCGCAGCGCGTCGGGCTGGTGGGCCCCAACGGATCGGGCAAGACCACGCTGTTGCATACGATCGCCGGGCGGATCGCCCCGGCGGAAGGTGTTGTCACCGTGCATGTCCCGCTGGGACTCCTGCCACAGCGTCTCGATCTGCTGGACGACGGGCTCAGCGTTGTGGACAACGTCGCCGCGCGGGCGCCACATGCCGATATCAACACCATCAGGGCGCGGCTGGCCCGGTTCCTCTTCCGGGGCAACGCCGCCGACCGCCTGGTGGGCACGCTATCGGGTGGTGAGCGGTTCCGGGCGACGCTGGCCGCGGTGCTGCTGGCAGACCCGGCACCACAGCTGCTGCTGCTCGACGAGCCGACCAACAACCTGGACTTCGCGTCTTATGACGCGCTGGTCTCGGCGCTATCCGACTACCGGGGTGCGGTGATCGTCGCCAGCCACGACCTCGGTTTCCTTGAGGACATCGGGGCCGAGCAGGCGCGCTGGAGGGCGGAACCGGTAATGGGGTAGTGCAGTACGCACGCCAGGGGGATGACTCCGCACGCACGCTGAGCTCGTCATGTCCAACACCGCGCACGTGCGGCTATGTCAAGGAGACTCACGATGTGTTTCATTATCCCCCAAGATGTCCTGCTGCGATTGGCCGACGATGACAGCGTCGCCGACGATTCGCGGACGGCCCTGGCGGCTACGGCCGCGTCCGAATCGGCCTGGCGCACACTGCGCGACGCGCACACCGAGGCCACCCAGGCCGGATTGTTGGCCCGTGCCGATGCATTCGCCGGAGTCGCCAAGGCGCTGGCCACGGCCCCGGGCACCCCGGTGTTCGACTGCAAGCACACCACCTCGCTACCCGGTATCACGATCGCGAATCCAGGCACCTCCACCGATACCTCCGCCAAGCACGCATTCACCGAAACCGCATCGGTTGCAAAGTTTTACAAGGAATGCTTCGGACGAAATTCCGTTGACGACGAAGGCATGACCCTGGTGTCCTCCGTGCACTACAGCGTCAACTACTCCAACGCGTTCTGGAACGGTTCGCAGATGACATACGGCGACGGTGACGGCCAGATCTTCGTCGACTTCACCGCGTCCAACGACGTGATCGGCCACGAGCTGACGCACGGCGTCACCCAGTACACGGCGGGCCTGCTCTACAAGAACGAGGCCGGTGGCCTCAACGAGAGCATGTCGGATGTGTTCGGATCGATGTTCCGGCAGTGGAGCGCCGGTCAGACCGTGGATCAGGCCGACTGGCTGATCGGCAAGGACATCATGGGTCCGCGTGCGATCGCCAAGGGCTTCACCTGCCTGCGCGATATGGCGGATCCGGGTGCCCGGCACTGCCTCTCGCCGCAGCCCTCGCACTATCGCGACTACGTGCCCGGCAGTGACCCGCATGAGAGCAGCGGTATCCCCAACTACGCGTTCTACCTCGCGGCGACCAAGCACGGCTCGTACTCCTGGCAGGGTGTGGGGACGGTCTGGTACGAGGCCCTGACCAGCCCGAAGGCCCGTCCGAACATGAAGATGAAGGCCTTCGCCAACCTGACTCGCGAGATCTCCGCAGCCAACGCGGCCGCCGAATCGGTACATAAGGCGATTGACGACGCGTGGACCGCGGTCGGACTGTAGCGTCGGCGTCATGGTGGAGTACCTCATCGACAGACGGGGCGGATTCACCGGCCTTCCGGCAAGCGGGACGGCTACCGACCAGAGCCTGGACCCCGAGGCTCGGCGTGCACTGGACGGATTGTTGGACAGCCCCGGATCGCTGCCAGGCGACCCGGGGGCTGACCGCTTCACCTACACGGTGACCCGGGTCAGCGGGTCTGACCGGACCACCCGGAACATCCCGGAGAGTCTGTTGCCCGACGCCGTCCGGCAGGTTGTCCAAGAACGGATCTGACGGACGGCTCGAGGCCGGACCTGACAGTTCACCGCTCACGAGCCGAGCGGGCATGCACGCTGCCGGGTAGGGTGACTCGTAATGTGCACGCGTTTCATCATCCCGCTGGCCGTACTGTCGCGACTGGCCGAGGATGGCGATATCGCCGAAGACTCGCGAGTCGCGCTGTTGTCCACGGCGGCATCCGAATTGTCTTGGCGTACTTTGCGAAATGCGCACACGCGAGCTACCCAGGCCGGGTCGGTGGCCGGTGCGTTGGCCAAGGTTCCCGAAACACCGGTATTCGATTGTCGGCAGACCACCTCGTTGCCGGGCGTGGCCGTGGCCGAGCCCGCCACCTCCGATGACGCCACCGCCCGGCGGGCTTTCACTGAAACGGCCGCGGTCGTGCGGTTCTACCGGGAATGCTTCGGGCGCAACTCCGTTGACAACGCGGGCATGACGCTGGTCTCATCCATTCATTACGGTGTCAAGTACACCAACGCATTCTGGAACGGCTCCCAGATGGCGTACGGCGATGGTGACGGCCAGTTGTTTCTGGACTTCACCAAGGCCAACGATGTGATCGGTCATGAACTGACACACGGTGTTACGCAATTCACCGCGGGCCTGAATTATGAGAACGAGGCCGGGGCATTGAACGAGAGTGTCTCGGATGTATTCGGTTCGATGTTCCGGCAATGGCAAGCAGAACAGACCGCGGACAAGGCCGATTGGCTGATAGGCAAGGACATCCTGGGGCCGCGTGCCCTCGACAAGGGGTACACGTGCCTGCGGGATCTCGCGGACCCCGGCGCCGGCCACTGCCTCTCGCCACAACCGGCTCACTATCGCGACTATGTTCCCGGCAGTGACCCGCATGATGGCAGCGGCATCCCCAACCACGCGTTCTACCTCGCGGCGACCAAACACGGCTCCGCATCCTGGGAGGCCGTGGGGACAGTCTGGTATGACGCGCTGACCAGCCCGAAGGCAAGAAAGAACATGACGTTCAAGGTCTTCGCGAAACTCACCCGGCAGATCGCTGCCGCCCGCCCCAGCGTCGGGTCGCCCGCAACGGCGATTGACGAGGCTTGGGCAGAGGTCGGGCTCTAGTCGCCGGTGTCCCAGTAGTTGGGGCAGGAGACGTCGACGTAGACGGTCGTGTTCGCCTTGACCTGCGTGCCGGAACGATCGGGGTTGTTGATCCCGTTGACGGTGCAGAACTCCAGCGGCGTCAGAGTGTTGCCCTGCACCCAATTGATCTGGACCTCGTAACCCTGGCTCTCCAGTTCCGAGATGGTTTCGCTGGCCGAGCCCGAACCGGCTATTGGCCAGCTGGGGTCCGCGGCAGCCGTCGGCGCTAGTGACAGCGCAATTACCAGCGACACAAGCACCGCACCTAATCGCATGACGAACCTCCGCCTCCATGTTAGCTCGCTCGGCTGAGGCAAGATGGGACCTCACATCCCATGAAGGAGAGACCGATGACGTTCTCGTCCGAGCACGAAGACTTCCGCAGTACCGTCCGCCGGTACATCGAGGAGAAGATCAACCCCCACGTCGACGAGTGGGAACGCGAGCAGATGATGCCGCTGCACGACGTGATCGCCGATATGGCCAAACTCGGATTCGTCGGTCTCGAATACGACCCCGAGTACGGCGGGCAGGGCGCCGATCACCTCTTCACCCTGGTGCTCGCCGAGGAACTCGGCCGGGTGGACCACGGCTCCTTCCCGATGGCATTCGGAGTTCACGTGGCGATGGCGACCCCATCGCTGCACAAGCACGGCAGCGACGAGCTCAAGCGCGAGTTCCTGGCACCGGCGCTGCAGGGTGAGCAGATCGCCGCCATCGCGGTGACCGAGCCGGACGCCGGTTCTGACGTGGCCGCCATCAAGACCTCCGCGCGCCGCGACGGTGACGACTGGGTGATCAACGGCTCAAAGATGTTCATCACCAACTCTGTTCAGGCCGACTGGTTGTGTGTGTTGGCCCGCACCTCCAATGAGGGCGGCTACGGGGGGATGAGCCAGATCATCGTCCCAACCAAGACTCCCGGATACGAGGTCCGCAAGCTCGACAAGCTCGGCATGCACGCCTCCGACACCGGTCTGATCACGTTCGACGATGTGCGGGTGCCGGTGTCACACACCATCGGCGAGGTGGGGCGGGGGTTCCAGCAGCAGATGTCGCAGTTCGTGATGGAGCGCATGTTCGGCGCCTATGGCATCCCCGCCAGCGTGAACAGGGCGTTGCAGCGCACCAAGGAATATGCCTTGCAGCGCCAGGTGTTTGGCAAGCCGCTCACCAAGAACCAGCACCTGGCCTACCAGTACGCAAACCTGGCCGCGCGGGCCGACATGCTGGAGACCTATACCCGCGATGTCGCCGCCCGGTACATGGCGGGAGAGAACGTGACGCGGAAGGTGACTATCGCCAAGCTCACCGCCGGGCCGCTGGTCCGCGAGGCCGGTGACTGGTGCCTGCAGGTGCATGGCGGCATGGGGTACATGACCGAGACGTGGACGTCGCGGTTCTTCCGGGATCAGCGTCTGCTCAGCATCGGCGGCGGAGCCGACGAGGTGATGATGCGGGTGCTATCCCAGATCGACGGCTTCGCTTGATTTTCCGCGCGACGTGACCGAGGCGCGGAGCGAGCAGTATTCCCCGGGAATTCTCGATGGCTTCGCGAGGTTGTTGGCAGTCATGGTCACTCTGGGTAAGTACGGTGCCTGGTCCTTGTTTTGGCGGGTTACTCCCAAGAGGGCCCGGCAGATTGAGGACTTGGGCTACGGCGCGATCTGGCTGGGAGGCTCCGTTGCCGATCTCGGCCCGGTGCGGGCCGCGTTGGAGGCGACGTCGAAAGTCGTGGTGGGTACAAGTATCACGAACATCTTCGGAAGTGATCCGCGCGCAGTTGGACGTGAGTTCGCCGAGCTCAACGCGGACTACCCCGGGCGGGTCGCACTGGGGTTGGGGATCGGGCATCAAGAGAAACTCCCGGGCCGGGAAGTCAAGCCGCTGACCTTGATGGCCGAATATCTTGATGTTCTTGACACAGAGCATGTTCCGGAAGATCAGCGGTTTATCGCCGCACTCGGGCCGAAGATGCTCCGTCTGGCCGCTGACCGCACGGCCGGGACACTGCCCTACCTCGCTCCGGCAGAAAATACCGGAAACGCCCGCAGCATTGTCGGCGACGACACTCTCGTGATTCCTGAGCACAAGGTGGTTCTCGAAGGGGACCGGTCATCCGCCTTGGCCAGGGCCCGCAGCTACATTCACAGGTACTGGGAGATGCCTAACTACGTTCAGAACCTCAAAAAGTACGGCTTTGCCGACGCGGACTTCGCCGATGGTGGAAGCGACAGGCTGCTCGATGCCGTTGTGGCGTCGGGAACAGTGGGGGACATCGTGGCCAAGCTGGAACAGCACTTTGTTGCGGGCGCCAACCATGTGGCCATACAGGTCATCGAAAGCCGGCCAGAGAAGTGGGACGAGGAGATACAGCTCTACTTCGGCCAAGGGATTATCCCCAACGTCGACGACGGCAGTCCCGACGAACTCCTCGATACCTTCGCCGCAATCATCACGGCTAGCAAGTAGCGGCCCAAACCTCAGACCCGCGCCAGCTCCTCTTCCACCGATGCGGTGTCGGCCACACTGACACCGATCAGCCTTAGGTCCTGTAACCGTTCCGGAGTCGCCTGCGAGGTCGCGTCCTCGACGAGCACCGCGCGGAAGTCGCGTTCGGAGGCGTCGAACAGCGTGCCGCGCGGGCAGTTCGGCAGGTTGCAACCCGCCACCACCACGGTCGAGACGGCCCGCGAGCGCAGATGTTCCTCCAGACCGGTGCGGTAGAAGGCGCTCCAGCGCGGTTTGAACAGAATGTGCTCGGCGGGACCGATCTCCTGGAAACCGCCCGCCAGCAGCAGCTCCGGGTCCAGCCGCTCACCGTTCGGTAGGAGCTCGGCCGGGATCTGTGAACCGTCACTTCCCGGCGCTGCGACCTCGCGCCCCGCGAGAATCTCTGCGCGACGGGGCAAATCGGTGTCGGTGCCGCCCGGTGCATAGAGCCGCACCACGTGCACGATGGGCCGACCGGCCCTGCGGAACGCCGCAACAAGCCGACCGAGCTGGGGTATCCGATCGGCGGTCCCCGGCACCGTCATGACACCGGAGACGAACTCGACCTGCACATCGATGACCACCAGCGCGGCCCGGTCCCACTCAGGAGCGACGAAGCTTGTCACACCTGCACAGTAACCGGCTGCACACCCCAAATTTCTTCGCAGTACTGAGCGATGGCGCGGTCCGAGGAGAACTTGCCGCTGCGGGCGGTGTTGAGGATCGACATCCGCGTCCACGCCGTCACGTCATGCCACGCTTCGGATACTCGGTCCTGGCACTCGATGTACGCGGAGTAGTCGGCCAGCACCAGGAATGGGTCGTGGCCGCGTAGCGAGTCCACCACCGGGCGGAACACCTCCGGGTCGCCCCCCGAGAAGTGCCCGCCGCCAATGAGATCCAGCACCGCGCGCAGCTCGTCGTTCAGCTCGACAAAATCCTCGGGCCGGTAGCCGTCGTGCACCAGGCGCTGCACCTCGTCCACGGTCAGCCCGAAGAGGAAGAAGTTCTCGGGCCCGGCCTCCTCGCGGATCTCGACATTGGCACCGTCGAGGGTGCCAATGGTGAGCGCACCGTTGAGCATGAACTTCATGTTCCCGGTGCCCGATGCCTCCTTGCCTGCCGTCGAAATCTGTTCCGACAGATCAGCGGCCGGGTAGATCAGGTGCGCGCTCTTGACGTTGAAGTTCGGCAGGAACGCCACCTTGAGGTACTGGCTCACGTGCGGATCATTGTTGACGGTCTCGGCGACCGCGTTGATGAGCTTGATGATCCGCTTGGCCATGAAGTACCCGGGCGCGGCCTTACCGCCGAATATGAAGGCGCGCGGCGCGATCCGCAGATCCGGGTTCTGCTTGAGCCGGTGGTACAGCGTGACGATATGCAGCACGTTGAGGTGCTGACGCTTGTACTCGTGGATCCGCTTGACCTGGATATCGAACATCCAGTTGGGGTCCAGATCGACCCCGGTGGTCGACAGGACGTACTCGGCGAGCCGGGCCTTGTTGAGGCGCTTGACCTCTCGCCACTGCATCCGGAAGGACGAGTCCTCCGCGTAGGGTTCCAGCTCACGCAGCCGGTCCAGATCGGTCAGCCAGCCCTCGCCGATGGTGTCGTCGAGCAACTCCCGCAGCCCCGGATTGGCCAGCGCCAGGAACCGGCGCGGCGTCACCCCATTGGTCTTGTTACTGAACCGCTCGGGCCACAGCTCGAAGAAGTCCTTGAGCACACTCTCTTTCAGCAGCTCCGAGTGCAGCGCGGCGACACCGTTGACCGCGTGGCTGCCGACGGTGGCCAGGTGCGCCATGCGCACACTCTTGCCGCCCTCCTCGCCGATGAGCGACATCCGCCGCAGTCGGGCGTCGTCACCGGGGAAGCGCGAGCGCACCTCGTCGAGGAAGCGCCGGTTGATCTCGTAGATGATCTCCAGATGCCGGGGCAGGGATTCCGCGAACAGTCCCAGTGGCCAGGTCTCCAGCGCCTCGGGCAGCAGCGTGTGGTTGGTGTACCCGAACGAGGCCACGGTGATCTCCCAGGCCTCATCCCAGCTCAGCCCACGCTCGTCGAGCAGCAGCCGCATCAGCTCGGCGACACCGATCGACGGGTGAGTATCGTTGAGCTGCAACGAGAATTGCTCGGCGAGCTCGGTGACGGGCCGCTCGGCGACATCCTCCAGGATGTGCAATACCCGCTGCAGCGAGCATGAGACGAAGAAGTGCTGTTGCAGCAGCCGCAGCCGTTTACCGGCCTCGGGCTCGTCGTTGGGGTAGAGCACCTTGGTGACAGTCTCGGAGGCCACCTCGTCCTCGACGGCCTTGTAGTAGTCACCGGCGTTGAAGGCGTCCAGCTCGAAGGACTGCACGGCGCGGGCACTCCACAGGGTCAGCGTGTTGCAGGTGTTCACGCCATAGCCCTGGATGGGGGTGTCGTAGGGGATGCCCTTGAGGAAGCGCTGCGGGATCCAGCGCGCACGGAAGTTTCCGGCCCCGTCCAGGTACTGCTCGGTGTGACCGCCCCACCCGACGAGGAAGTTGAGGTCGGGTTTGGCTATCTCCCACGGATTTCCGTTGTCCAGCCAGTTGTCGGTCTTCTCGACCTGCCAGCCGTCGCGAATTTCCTGGTCGAAGATCCCGTACTCGTAGCGGATGCCGTAGCCGATCGCGGGTCGGTCCAGGGTGGCCAACGAGTCCATGTAGCAGGCCGCCAGGCGTCCGAGGCCACCGTTGCCCAGTCCCGGCTCCTCCTCGCATGCCAGCACCTCATCGAGGTCCTGACCCAGTGCCGACAGGGCGTCCCGGGCCTGGGCCTCGATCTGCAGGTTCAGCAGGTTGTTACCCAGCTGCGGGCCCATCAGGAACTCGGCGGACAGGTACACCGCCACCTTGCGGCTCAGGTCCAGATAGGTCTGCATGCTGGCGATCCAGCGCTGCTGCATGCGATCCCGCACCGCGAGGGCCAGTGCGCGGTAGTAATGCGCGGGAGTGAGCACGCTCGCCGGGCGCCCGATCGAGTACCGCAGGTGGTCGATGATGGCCCGCTGCAGCGGTTCGGCGGTCAGTCCGGTGCGGGAGTGTTCATCCATGCCCACACCGTGCCATCGGATGGCGCATAGGGAAACCGGAAACAGGCGACCAGCAGGTTACTGCGGGGTGACCACCACGCGCACTCCGGACGGCTCACTCGCCGCCCACACGGTTTCGATATCGGCCAACGGCCGGGACAGCGTCTGCAGGTGCAGGTCTCCGCTCTCGACCATGGCGAACAGCTTCGGCAGGGCTTCTGTGCGGGCCTGTAGCAGGGACTCGGGCGGGACACTGCCGATGCCGACCCCGCACAGGGTGATGCCGGTGCTGCGCAGGGTGGAGGCGTTGACGCTGACGGTCTCGCCGGTCATCGCGCCGATCTGCACGAAGCGGGTGGCATGGAAGTGCGCCGACGAGTGGCTGGCCGCCAGTGCGTTCAGGGTCTGCTCGGCGGGGGAGCCCCACAGATAGTCCAGCACGGCGTCGAACGGGCGCTTCGTGTGCTGCGCGATGACGTGTTCGGTGAGGTCGTCGCTGCCCAGTGCGATGACATCGTCTGCGCCCACCGTACGCAGCCAGGCCAGCCGCTCGGCGTTACGGCCCGCCACCGTCACGTGTTCGGCCCCGAATACGGATTTCGCCAGTTGCACCGCCAAGGATCCGGTGACCCCGGTACCGCCCAACACCAGCACGTGCTGGCCGGGCTGCACCGCGGCGGCATAGGACAGGGCCAGCCAGGCCGACAGTCCTGGATTGGGTATCGCGGCGGCGGTCACCGAATCGACGTTCTCGGGCACCTCGACCGCACCCGCGGGGTAGACGATGGTGCGTTCGGCCATCAGGCCGTACGGCGCGATAGCCCCGGTGTACACGCGTCTGCCGTCGGCAAGCCTGGCCACGCCATCGACGCCGGCGATTGCCGGAAGGCGAGTTTCCTTGCTGCTGTAGTGCTTTCCGGAGATGACGGCCCGGGTGAGGTTGGTCAGGGCGGAGGCTTCGACGGTGGCGACCTCGGCGCCCACTGCGTCCTCGGGGGGTTGCGGATCCGGGAAGTCGGTATAGGCCGGTTGCTGTCCCCACTCATGCACGACTGCTGCCTTCATGGCTCACTCCTCAAGTTTCCGTAGAAATAGTTTCCATCGAAACCATCGAAAACAATGTACGACGCCCCCGTCCGGATGGCAATATGGTTTCCATGAAAACCAAGTTGGCGCTGATCGGCAGCATCAACACCCTGGTGGGTGCGGTGGGGGACAAGTTCGAGTCGGATGACGACGGGGACGCCGAGCGGGATTTTATGGCATCACGGCTTCCGCCGCGGATGGAACATCTCATCAGAACCCTGCCGACACTGTCGCTGCACCTGCTGGCGGCGATCGCCGACGGGCCGGTCAGTGTGGTGGGCCTGGCTGCACGCTCGGGTCAGCTCAAGGGCACGGTATCCAAGCATGTGCAGCGGCTGGTGGACGCGGGTTGGGTGGAGCGCGCGCCGATCCCCGGTAACCGCAAGGAGATCGAGCTCACGATGACCGCCGATGGGCGTGCGGTCGCCGAGGTGCACCGTCAGCTGCACGACGAGATGGAATGCGGTGTAAGCGATTTCCTGCAGCGGTACAGCAATGCGGACCTGCAGGTCGTCCAGAAGGTGTTGCAGGATCTACTGGCTGCAGGCAAGGACGGCGTGCGGATCGCGGTCGCCGGTCGCTAGCGCTTCTCGGTGGGCTGCTGCCGCCACCGCTCCAGTAGCTCTGGGATTTCTCCGAGCAGGAACGCATAGAAGTCGTTCATCTGCTTGAGCCGAGCCCGTGCCAGGCTTCCCGTTTTCGTCTCGGCGATCCCGGCCGCGGCTGCGGCCTGCATGGCGGAGATGACAACATTCTGGTTGGTGAACAACACTGCCCAAGCGTTATCGCGCAGTCGGTAGTGGTCGCGTCGGCTCGCCGGCATTGGTACCCGCTCGGCAAGGCCCACCGACGTCAGCATGCGCACGGCGGTCGAGATTGCCCCAGAACTCGCCTGGAGTTGGTCTGCCAGTTCGCTGGAGGTAAGGGTTGGTTCCTCGCTGAAGAGCAAGGCAGTCAGTACCCGGGCGGTCATGCGTTGCATGCCGTGGGTGGTCAGCATCAGTGCGAGCTGCTCGGCGGAATCCTCCACATCGCGAGGTTACTAGAAATTCTTAATATTCAGTATCTTCAGAAATTACTGAAAATTGAGTACAGTGACGGAACACCACCGAGAGGAGCGCACTGCGCACATGACCGAGGTAATTCGGGTTTGCGACTTGACCTTCACCTATCCCGGCGCCAATTCCAAGCATGCCGAACCTGCCATCCGGGGAATGGATTTCAGTGTCGATGCGGGGGAAATCTTCGGGTTTTTGGGCCCCAGTGGCGCCGGCAAGTCCACCACTCAGAAGCTGCTGATCGGCCTGCTCCGTGGACATGGTGGCGAGGCGACCGTGTGGGGGAAGGGTCCGCGGGCCTGGGGCAAGAACTACTACCAGCGCATCGGCGTGTCCTTCGAGCTACCCAACCATTACCAAAAGCTCACCGCCCTGGAGAATCTGAAGTTTTTTGCGTCCCTGTATGGCGGTCCGACTCTCGATCCCATGGAGCTGCTGGAATCCGTTGGCCTCGCCGACGATGCTCATACCCGGGTCGGTGCCTATTCCAAGGGCATGCAAATGCGCCTGACGTTCGTGCGCGCACTGATCAACGATCCCGAGTTGCTCTTCCTGGATGAACCCACCTCGGGCCTGGATCCGGTGAACGCGCGCAAGGTCAAGAACATCGTGCTCGATCTGAAAGCCCGGGGCTGCACCGTCTTTCTCACCACGCACGACATGTCGACAGCCGATGAACTGTGTGACCGGGTGGCCTTCGTGGTGGACGGCCGCATCGCAACGCTCGATGCGCCGGCGGAGCTGAAACTGGCACGCGGACGCCGTGCGGTGCGCGTCGAATACCGGGGAGTCAATGGGGGTCTGGAAGAGGCCGAGTTTCCGCTTGACGGGCTGGCCGATGACGGTGATTTCCACGCGGTGCTGCGCGGCCACGACGTGGAGACCATCCACAGCACCGAAGCCAGTCTTGACGATGTATTCGTTGCGGTTACCGGCAGGCAGCTCGCATGAACAGGTTTGGCACGGCGCTGCGGCTCGAGCTGACACTGCAGGTGCGGCAGAAGTTTCTGCACGCCGCGATATTCTCCGGATTCATCTGGCTGGCGGTGCTGTTACCGATGTCCGACGGCCTGCGGCCGGTCATGGAGCCGTACATGATATTCGGCGATATCTCGATCATCGGATTCTTCTTCATCGCGGGCACGGTGTTCTTCGAGAAGCAGGAGCACACCCTGGGAGCCGTGATCTGTACGCCGCTACGCTTCCGGGAATACCTTGCCGTCAAACTTACGGTACTGCTGGCGATTTCGGTGTTCGTCGCGTTTGGGGTGTCCACCATTGCCAGCGGTATCCACTATCGTGCGCTGCCCCTGTTGGCCGGGGTCGTCATCGGTACCCTGCTCATGTTGCTCACCGGATTTCTCACTTCGTTGCCGTTCGCATCCATCAGCGATTGGTTTCTCTCGGCGACCATTCCGCTGTCGATACTGACGCTGCCGATCCTGAGTTTCTCGGGCGTCTGGCCAAACCCCGCGCTGTACCTGATCCCCACGAACGGCCCATTATTGCTGCTGGGCACCGCATTCGATCAAGTGGTGCTGGCACCTTGGCAGGTCGCGTACGCCCTGATCTATCCAGTGCTGTGTGTGGGCATCCTCTTCGGGTTGTCCCAGGCTGCGTTCGGTAAGTATATCGTCGCGAAATCAGGAGGCATGTGATGATGCCCGCAAGAGTGTGGGCCGCGTTTGGCCGCAACGATATTCGCGGAACCTACCGCGACCCGCTGCTGATCATGGTGGTGTTCGCACCCGTCATCTGGACCGTCGGGGTGGCGGTGCTTACCCCGCGTACCACTGAAATGTTGTCCACCACCCAGGGATTCGACCTGGCGCCGTACTACCCGCTGGTGCTGACGGCGTTCCTGCTGCTCACCAGCATCATCATTCCCGGAGCGCTGGGCGCGTTCCTAGTTCTCGATGAAGTCGACGCGGGAACATTGACCGCGTTGCGGGTAACCCCGGTGCCGTTGTCTGGGTACTTCCTCTATCGTGCGGTGACGGTCGTCCTGGTCACCACGGTATATGTGGTCGTCACTTTGTCGCTCAGTGGAATCCTCGGCCCCGGCCTGCTGCCTGCTCTCATCCCGATCGGGTTGCTCGCGGGGTTATCGGGTGTCGTCACCCTGCTATTGGTGATCGCCTTTGCCAACAACAAGATTCAGGGCCTGGCGGCGGTCCGAGCGCTGGGCATGCTGATCGCCGGGCTGCCCTGCCTGCCCTGGTTTATCCCCTCGGCATGGGGGCTCGCGTTCGGCGTGTTGCCACCGTTCTGGGCGGCAAAGGCGTTCTGGTTGGCCTGTGATCACGGCATGTGGTGGCCGTATGTGGTCATCGGCGCTGTCTACAACGTGTTGATCGCCTGGCTGCTGTTGCGGAGGTTTCTCGCCAAGAACTCCTAGGACGGGATCCAGTTGCCGTGGAACTGAAACGGTATCCGTGCTGGAAGATGAATGGTGGCAATCTTTTCCATCGACTGAGCGTCGACGATCAACATATTGCTCAGCCGGGTGCTGCGATCGTATTCATATCCGATCAGCACCCCGTCGCCCTCATCGGCGTCCTCGGAACGCGGTACGGGGGAGAACTCGCCTGGTATGTGTCCGGCCTCCAATTTGTGTTCGGTGGTGCCGCCGTTGGTGAGGTCGTGGCGGATCAGTGAGGCGCGTGCGTCATCGAGGCTTTCCAGGGTGTCGATATCGGTGTCGCCGACGCTCGTAGTGAAGCCGTATCGATGCGGCAGGCTGACCCGACGCGGGTCGATCATGGGGAACTCCTGGAGGCGTTCGTCGGTCCATGATTCCTTGACGACTCCGGTTTCCAGGTCGAGTTCCCACCGGTGCAGGCGTGGCCGCCCCGTACCTAATACGTCGGAGATGTGGTACTCGGAGTCATCGTCGGGCCCAGTGATACGGCACGCATCGACGACGATGGTGCCATCCTCTTCGTGGGCGTTGAGGGTGTGGAACACGTAACACGGTTCGATCTCGAACCACCGCACCGTGGCTGGCCCGTGGCGGGGAATCACCCCAATTCGGCTGGGGTGCGAGCTCTTCCACCGAAGCGGTACCTCGGCCGTCTTGGGCAGGGGTGCTCTGGCCACCATCGGCCCGAACAGTGCCGGCGGCTCGAATCGGCCGAGGAGCCCTGCCGCCATCCGGGTGATGAATGGCGGTGTTGCCGATGGTGCCACCTTGCGCGTCAGCAGGTTGAGGTCGACCACCAGCGGGCAGTCGAAGATCATCACGTAGTTCTCGCTCAACGCGATGTCGTGTATGAGCGGACGGCCGGGAACGTCGAGGGGGACCTTTTTGCGTACCGTCCCATTGGGATCGATCACCACGTAGTGGGCGATTGCGGGGCCGACGAGCTGGTAGGTGACGGCGTGCAGCTCACCGGTGACCGGATCGAGTTTGGGATGGCCGGTATAGCCGCCTTCCAATGTTCGGCCGAAATCACAGGTTCCGACGGTCTCCAGCTCATCGGTCAATTCATAGGGCGCGACGCCGCCCTCGGCGCCGACGATCGTCCTACCGCCGAACCCGAACACGGTCGTTTGTGGCGCGACCAGGGACGTGCCGACGCGGTGATTGACCGGCTTCGGCTTCTCGCCGAGCAATCTGGACACTTTCGGTGTGCGCACCCACCGGCTGCGATACCACTCGGCGCGGCCGTCGCGCAGCCGAACGCCATGCACCATGCCGTCGCCGGTGAGCCCGAAGACCGAGTAGTTGTTCGGGTCATATTGTCCGGGTAGTGGATTGGGTCCGGTGCGCACATATCTCCCGTTGAGAAACTTCGGGATCTCGCCTGTCACCTTGAGTGTGGTGGCGGTGACTTCGCGATCGACGGGCAGCACGTGCTCGTCGGAGAGTAAATCTACTTCCATGATGACACCCATTTCCTCTACACCGTTGTAGCTAGAACGTATAGTCAAGCTCGACGGTAGACCTTGTGAATGGGAGTGGCAAGAGCCAATTTTGGCTACCAGGTGTCGGCGGTCGGGGGCTACAGGTAATACGTGGCAGCGCCGCCGGCCACGATAAAGGTCGCGCATGCGCGCACCGCGACCTCCGGGTCAATTCCGTGCGCAATCGCAGCCATGACGCCGGACCGTATGGCGCTGGCGGACATGGTCGCCAACAGCAGGCGTCGCTGCGGGTCGGCAGCACCCGTCGTATCCAATGGCGCAAGGGCGGTCGTGATCCGGGTGACCGCGTCGGTGAGAACCTGCTCATTGAACCCAGGGATCCGAGGTGCCGTGGAATCGGCGAGTAATCGCATTCCGAGTGGGCGTGATGCGGCATGGACGAAGAACGGTTCCAGCGCGGCACTCAACGAGGCCACCGGATCATCGAGGTTGACCATTTCTGGTGCTGACACATTGTCGAAGATGGCGCGCATCAACGCCGCCTCACGGCTGACAAGCCGTATGAGTAGTCCCTCCTTGGAACCAAAATGTGCGTACAGCGTCTGTTTTGTGACCTGGCCGGATGCCACTATCTGCTCCATGGTCACTGCGCTGCAACCATATTCGGCAACGACCGGCAGCACGAGATCGAGCAGCTCATCGTCGGTCGGACGGTAGCCGGGGCTGCGCCCTGTCGGTCGCGACGTGCTGGATTTACGTGGTGGCACTCAAATACCGTAACCGCCCGGCATCCCCGTGCGATGAATTCACGCGGTCAGTCGAGCACTTTGATCGAGAGCGTCGGCTTAGGTGCTTTCCCGTGCTGCACCCGATCCCACGCGGCATCGATGAGTGGCTGCAGAAGCAACGCGCCCATCTGACGAACCAGCACGGAGACAACCTGAGTCGATTCGGCACGAGCCGTCGGGGCCATGCCCTCCTTGCGCAGTGTGGACACCTCATCGCGGGTCAGCCCGATCAGCGCGTCCAGCAGATGCATCTGTGAATCGGAAGGCTCCAGCACGGCTCGACGCACGTAGTTGACGACGGGCGGGTTCGCCTCAAGCATGTGCGTCACCGCGCTGTCGCGAGCTGCCGCAAGCTTGCGCGGGTCCTTCTCGCCGCTGACGGACCGCAGTGTGTCGACGAAGTAGTCGACGACGAGCTGGTCGACGGCCTCGCGCAGGCCTGCCTTGGTCTTGAAATGGTGCTGTACCAGCCCGAGGGTCACCCCGGCCTCGGATGCCACCGCACGCAACGAGATTCGCTCTTCGCCGTACTGGGCGTAGAGATCCAGCGCTGTATTCCGAATACGCGCCTTTGCGGTGAGGTCCTCATCGGTCGCGCGCGGGTTTGCCATGGGGCAGATCATACCGCAGCCCTTTACAAATGAATCTGAAACAATACACTTGTATTGACTCGACGAGGAGGTCCAACACATGTCCGAACTTTTCCCGGCCTACCGTGCGTCCTGGGAGACCGATGCGCACCGCGACCTGCGCAAGCATGCCGCCGAATTCCTGCGTAAGGAGTCCACGCCCAACCAGGAACGCTGGAGTGCGCAGCACCAAGTGGACCGCGAGTTCTGGAACAAGATGGGCGACGCCGGGCTGCTGGGCCTGGACCTGCCCGAGGAGTATGGCGGCGCCGGTGGCGATTTCGGCCTGTCCGCGGTGGTAGGCGAGGAGCTGGCGCTCGCACAGGACACCTCGACCGGTTGGGCCGTGCACTCGCCGATCGTCGCGCACTATGTCAACACCTACGGCAACGAGGAACAGCGGGCCCGCTGGATGCCGGGCATCATCAGCGGCGACCTGGTACTGGCCATCGCGATGACCGAACCCGGCACCGGCTCGGACCTGCAGGCGGTGCGCACCACCGCGATCCGCGACGGCGATCATTACGTCGTCAACGGCTCGAAGACGTTCATCTCCAACGGCACTCACTGCGATCTGCTCGTCATCGTCGCCAAGACCGATCCGTCCCAAGGTGCTGCCGGAGTCTCGCTCATCGTTGCCGAGACCAAGGACCTGCCCGGTTTCCAGCGGGGGCGCGTGCTGGAGAAGGTGGGCCAGCACGGTCAGGACACTCGCGAGCTGTTCTTCGCCGATATGCGGGTGCCGGTCGGCAATCTGCTCGGCGAGCAAGAGGGACAGGGGTTCTATCAGCTCATGTCCCAGTTGGCCCGCGAGCGGCTCATCATCGCTGCGGCCTGCTCCGGTATGGCCGAGGGTGCGCTGGTGGAGGCCATCAAATACACCAAGGAGCGTGAGGCATTCGGTAAGCCGCTCATCAAGTTCCAGAACACCAAGTTCCAGCTCGCCGAGCTCAAGGCCGAGGTGCTGTCCATCAAGACCACGGTGGATTACTGCATCCAGCAATACCTCGACGGCAACAACGACCCCGCGACCGCCTCGATCGCCAAGCTGATCGCCGCGGACAAGGGCGTATCCGTGGTCGACCGGTGTGTGCAGTTCTTCGGGGGTTACGGGTACATGATGGAGTACCCGATCGCGCGGGCCTACGCGGCTGCCCGGGTCAACAAAATCTACGGTGGCACAAGCGAAATCATGAAGGAAATCATCTCTCGGTCTTTGTGACGAGGCGCGGGTAAGGAGTGGCAATGAAGCAGCACAACAAGGTTTTCGTCGTCGGCGTCGGCATGACCAAATTCGAGAAGCCGGGTCAGCCAAAAGAACATGCGGCGGGTTGGGATTACCCGGCCATGGTCAAGGAGGCCGGCACCAAGGCGCTCGACGACGCCGGTGTCCGGTACGAGCAGATCGAGCAGGCCTTCATCGGGAACGTCTACGGCGACTCGTGTTCGGGCCACCGGGCGCTCTACGAGCTGGGCCACACCGGCATCCCGATCTACAACGTCAACAGCAACTGCTCCACGGGATCCACCGCATTGTTCATGGCGGCCAACGCCATTCGCAGCGGACAATCCGATGCGGTGTTCGCGGTGGGATTCGAGAAGATGGAACCCGGTTCGCTCGGCATGAAGTTCGCCGACCGGGAATCACCGCTGGGTCCGCAGCTCACCGCGCTCGGCGAGATCAGCCAGCCGCAGTTCCCGATGACCGCGTGGATGTTCGCCGCAGCTGCCGAGGAATACATGCGCGAGTACGGCCTGACCGTCGAACAGCTGGCCTGGATCGGGTACAAGAACCACAAGCACTCGGTCAACAACCCGTACAGCCAGTTCCAGGACGAGTACTCGCTGGAGGACATCCTGGCCTCGCGGACCATCGTGGGGCCGCTGACCAAGCTGCAGTGCTCACCCACCTCCGACGGGTCGGCGGCCGCGGTCGTGGTGAGCGAGGAATTCGTGGACAAGCATGGGCTGGCCGATCAGGCCGTGGAGATCGTCGGGCAGGCCACCGTCACCGACCGCGCCGACACCTTCGATGGCACCGCGGCGGGCATCGTCGGCGCGCATATGAACAAGGCGGCGATCGACACGGTGTACGAGCAGGCGCAGATCGGCCCCGGGGATATCGACGTCATCGAACTGCATGACTGCTTCTCTGCCAACGAAATTCTGGTCTATGAAGCGCTTGGGCTGTGCGATCAGGGTGGAGCAGGGAAGTTGATCGACAATGAGGACACCACCTTCGGCGGGAAGTGGGTGGTCAACCCGTCCGGCGGACTGATCTCCAAGGGACACCCGCTGGGCGCGACCGGACTGGCCCAGTGCGCCGAATTGAACTGGCAGCTACGGGGTCTGGCAGACAAGCGCCAGGTCGCCGGCGCTGCCACCAAGGACGGTGTCGGGTTGCAGCACAACATCGGGCTCGGTGGTTCAGTGGTTGTCACAGCGTATCGTCCGGCGCAGCGTTGACCGGGCTCTGATCCATAGGATGGCGCGATGACACAGTCTCGAGGGCGCATCTGATGACCCGCCCGACGACGCTCTGCGAGGCGTTTCAGCAGACCGCCGCGGAGCAGCCCGATCGGGTTGCGCTGCGCACCGTCGGTGACGTTGTGACGATTACCTGGCGGCAGTATCGCGACCGGGTCCGCGAGATCGCCACCGGCCTGGCCGGGCTGGGCGTTGGCCCAGGGGACACCGTCGCATTGATGTTGACGAATAGCCCCGAGTTCCATCTCTGCGATACCGCGGTATTGCATTGCGGGGCAACACCATTCTCGGTGTACAACACCAACCCGTCCGAGGTGCTGGCCTACCAGTTCGATAACGCCGACAACCGGGTGGTCATCTGTGAGCAGCAGTTTCTGCCGCAGATCCGGGCCGCCGTCACGCAAGGCGGCAAGGTCGAGCACATCGTCTGTGTGGACGGTGCAGTCGCGGGGGCGGTGCACTTGGAAACTTTGGTGCCCGCTGCCGATTTCGACTTCGAGAACACCTGGCGTTCGGTGCGCCCGGATGACCTACTAACCATCGTCTACACCTCGGGCACCACCGGCCCACCCAAGGGTGTCGAGCTCACCCACACCAACTTCATCGAGAACGCCCGCATCACCGAGGAGATGGGGCCGATCGGGTTCGACGACCGGGCCGTCTCCTACCTTCCCGACGCGCATGCCGCCAATCGCTGGTTCAGCCACTACCAGAATCTGTTGTACGGGCTGCAGGTCACCACGGTGGCCGATCCCAAGCAGGTTCTTACCGCGCTGGCTGATGTGCGCCCAACGATGTTCCTCGGCGTACCCCGGGTCTGGGTCAAGGCGAAGATGGGACTCGATGCGGCGTTGGAAGAGGTCAGCCCGCTGCGGCGTGCGTTGGCGCGCTGGGCCATCGGCGTCGGCCGGCGCCGGGCGCGTGCCGACTCTGAGGGACGGCGTCTCGGGCCGCCCGACCGAGTACGCCACGCCATTGCCGAGCGGCTGGTGCTGTCCTCGATCCGTACCCGCATTGGCCTGGATCAAGTGAAGGTCGGAGCCAGCGGTGCGGCGCCCATCCCTGTCGACGTACACGAGTACCTGCTCGCCCTGGGGATTCCGATCAGCGAGGGCTACGGAATGACCGAATGCACCGCCGCGGGCACCATCAGCCGTGCGGACCGGATCAAGATTGGCACGGTTGGTCTGCCGGTCCCCGGCGTCGAGGTATCACTCGGTCCTGATGGCGAGGTGCTGCTGCGCGGTAAGAGCATCATGCGTGGATACCGCAAGATGCCCGAAAAGACCGCCGAGACCGTCGATTCTGATGGGTGGCTGCACACCGGGGATATCGGCGAGTTCGATGCGGACGGATACCTCAAGATCGTCGACCGCAAGAAGGAAATCATCATCAACGAGGCCGGCAAGAACATGTCGCCGACCAATATCGAGAACGCGATCACGGCGAACACGCCACTGGCCGGGCCGGTTGCGGTGATCGGCGATCGGCGGCCCTATAACACCGCGCTTATCACGCTGGACCCCGACGCCTTGGCGCGGTTCGCCGAAAAACACGGCCTCAGTGGGCCGCATGGCGAGCTCGCATCGGATCCCGCGGTGCGCACAGCGGTCGACGAGTGTGTGCAAAACGCCAACCGCACCCTGTCACGCGTCGAGCAGATCAAGACCTTCACCGTGCTGCCCGAGGTCTGGGAGCCCGGATCGGACTGTCTTACGCCGACGAACAAGCTGCGGCGCAAGCCGATTGGAGAGAAGTACCGCGAACTGATCGAGGCTATGTACTAGGCGGCGTACACCAGACCCGACCGCGTGAATCGGCCGGCGGGGGAAAATCGGTCCAGGATGGCATCGGCCGGCTCACCGGCCCACTCGGTGATGAGCTCCTTGGCCGACTCGATTGAGGTAACCCGTTCGAACGGCTTCGGATCGTCGAGCAGGCTGAACAGCTTCGACGCGAATCCCTCGTGGACATGACCGGCCGCGAAGAACAGGTCGCCATAATCGTGCAGCTCGTCGTCGCCGAGATAGAGCCTCGTCACCAACTGCGCGGCACGAGCACGCCGGTCGTAGAACTCCTCGAATGCCTCGGTGAGCCATGCGGTGTCGAAGTGCCCGTCATGCGCGGCGGCCTTGTGGACCAGAGCGGCCGCCTGGACCAGGCCGCCCTGCGCACCCTGCCCGGCAATCGGGTCATAGGCCACCGCGGTGTCGCCGAGCGCCGCGACGGGATGCCCGCTGGCGGTGTGACCCACCCCGTGCCGCACCAGCTGCGTCACGGCACCGGTGATCCACGAATGCGGATCCTCCTCGATGACGTTGAGCGACAACACCTCCGGTAGGTCCCAGTCGAGATAGTCGCGATGCACACCGGTCACCGCCTGCAGGGCGGAGGCAGCGCTGTCGACGGCGGAGTACCGCCGCTCCCACTCGCTACCGGGTTTGGCCCAGGTCAGGAACGACCATGACGGTCCGGCGTCCTTATGCAGATACGGACCCCACCACGCCTCACCCTGATCGGTGATGAACGAGAACGCGCTGTGACGGCCACCGGCGGGGCCGCGATGCGCGAAAACCTCTGGCCCATGACCCAACCCGGCAACCGTCAGCATCAACAGGCGGCGCTGTGGGCGGTCGTACACCGTGCGAGCGGTATCCACCGGGAACAGCGACGACAATCCGCCACGGCCGGTCGCCACCAGCGTCAGATCGTGCGCGGCGGCGATGGAGTCGAGCCGTTCCGGATCCACCTGCTCCACGATGAACTGCCCGCCCCGTTCCCGGAACTCGGTCAGCCGGTCATCGGCCTTGAGCCGGGTATCCACTGCGACGCCGCGCGTACCCGCGTCGAAGTCGGCGTCGAAGGCGATCAGCTCGGTTCGCGCGGCATCGCTGCCGTCGACCAGGCGCACACTGAGCCCGGTCGAGGTGGGCCCCGGTTCCAGGTAGCTAGACAGCCCCAGGCCCGCCTCGGCACGTTGCGCTTCGCCGAAGATCAGCGCGGTGCCGGTCGCGGGCACATCCTGCCGCAAACTCCGCTGATCACGATCGCTGTAGATGGTGACGTCAAAACCTCTGTCCAGCAGTCCCAGTGCGGCCGTAGCGCCGGTCTGACCGGCACCGATGATGGCCGCCTTGCGTCCGTGTCGTGTCGTCATGCCCGCCACTATCGGCGTGCCATCTTGTGCGCGAAAGGCACCTGCTCACGGTGATTGCAAGGGTCATAATCGGGTGTGCAAAATCGGCAGCAGCTAGAGCCAGGGTTTCAGTACCTTCTGGTTACCGATGCGCTTCGAGGCGCGGGGCAGTTGAGGCAGCTCAAGGTGGGCATCGGGCTCTTGTGCTTCTCCATCGTGGTTCTGGCGGGAGCCAACCAGTTCAACCCGTTAGGGCCCCAGGGGGTGTGGCCACGCACTATCCAGGCGATCGCGGCCGCGATGGCGGTGATCGTCGGCCTGTGTTGGATCATGTTTTCCTGGCCGAGTCGGCGCGGCATGGTGGCGTTCGTGATGTGGGCGGATGTGACGTTGGCGATTGCGGCAGCCATGTTTTCCGACCCGACGGCCAGGCTCTGTGCGGTCGCATACCTTGGCCTGGTCGGGCTCCTGCCCACCTTCTTCCTGGGTAGGCGCGCCTTGGTGATCCACTGTGCGTTCGCCCTGGCGTTGTTCGGCCTGCTGGTGGCGATGAACGTCATGGTTGACGGTGCGACGTTGTCCGCGCAGTTCACCTACGGCGCACCGGCGCTGTCCGCGGTGGTACTGATGCCGGTCATCATCCAACTAGTCCTCGAAGGAGGCCGAGACTCAATCATGGCCGCGGCAGTCTCCGCGAACCGAGATCCGCTCACGGGTCTGTTGAACCGTCGAGGCGTGACAACCGCGATTGACCTGTTGCACCGCGGTCGCATCGACGCCGTCGACGTCGTCGTGGTCTTGATGGATGTGGACGGGCTCAAAGAACTCAATGACACCCGCGGTCATGGCGCCGGCGATGCGATGTTGAAAGCAGTGGCAGCCATGCTCACGGCGAACACACGGGTCGGTGAGATCGCCGCGCGCATCGGTGGTGACGAATTCTTGGTGGTGGCGTTCCCTGGCCGTGCCGAGAATATCGACGGCACCATTCGCCGCGTCAGCACTCCGCGCGCGGGGATTGACTCCTGGAGCATCAGCGTCGGTGCCGCGTGGCAGTCCCAAACCGGCCGTAAACTTGACTTGGATTCGCTTGTCCAGCAAGCGGATTACGAGTTATACAAGGTCAAAAGCTCTCGTGGGATGCTGGATACCCAACACTGAGTGCGTACCGGTCAGCCCTCGGGTGCGGCGTAGGTCTGCCGCCCGGCGAGATAGGTGGCCCGCACCGTGATATCCCGCAACGCGTCCGCGTCGACAGCATGCGGGTCTGCCGACAACACCACTAGATCGGCGTACTTGCCCACCTCGAGACTGCCGATTTCAGTATCGAGATGCAGCTGCCAGGCCGCGTCGATGGTCTGCGCCCGCACGGCCTGCGCGACGCTGAGCCGTTGTTCAGGGGCCAGCACTCGGCCGGATCCCTTCGCCTTGCGGGTGACTGCGGCGGCGATGTTGCCCAACGGATCTGGCGGGGTGACATTGCCGTCGTTGTGGAAGGAAATGCGCAGTCCCGCGTCCACCGCCGACTTCGCGGACATCCAGTGCGCACCATGGTCCGCACCGAACAGCTCGTCGATGAGCGGATCTCCCCAGAAGTAGACGTGTGCGATGAACAGGCTTGGGTGCACACCCAGGCGTGCCGCGCGCTGGAACTGTGCGGGGGTCATCGCACCGACATGCTCGAGGCGGGAGCGCGCCGAGACGGGGGACTGGGCCTTCTCGTATGCGTCCAGAACCACGTCCACCGCGCGGTCGCCGTGAACGTGGCAGGACAGCTGCCAGCCCTGTGTGATGAAGGCCGTCGCCAGTTCGGTGACCTGTTCGGGCGTGTAGTTCATACCGCCGTGGTGGTGCGGTTCCAGGCCCATGCGGCGCGTCGCCTCGGTGTCCAGATAGGGGAACGAGGTGAAAATGTTTCCCTGCCAAGGTGATCCGTCTGCCCAGAGCTTCATGCCGATCTGGGCGAACATCTGGTCCGCGCCGACAGCGGACCCCGCCACATGCGCCGGGTCCTTGGCCAGTTCGGGAGTCCCCATTTCGTAGGCGCGGATACGCAGCGTGACGTCAGGGTCGGCGGCCAGCCTGCGGTACAGATCGCCCTGCTGGGCCGCGCTGTAGCTGTGCTCGCTGGTCGTGGCGATTCCCGCTGCCGCCAGCTGCCCGCAGGCCCACTGCAGGTTTGGGTAGGCATGGGGCTCCGCGACATTCCGCAGATACGGCGTCACCAAGGTGATCAACGCCGCCGTCTCCCGGACCTCACCGGTGAGCTCACCATCGGGCCCGTGCACATACTCGGCGCCGAGGGGGTCGGGAGTGTCCTTGGTGATACCGGCGAGCCGGAAGGAGGCGCTGTTGGCGTAGGCGGCATGTCCGCTATTGGCCACAATGACCACCGGATTATCCGGTGCTAACGCGTCGAGCTGTGTGCGCGTGGGCAATTGGAGATCGGGTTGCAGCAGCACGTCGATGCCGTATAGCAGCACCTGCGTGCCCTTCGATGTGGCCTCAACGGTATCGGCCAGCTTCTGCATGACCTCCGTGCCGGTGGGAACAACGAACGGGCGGACATCCACGGCGGGTGGGCCGAGCGTCGCGGCGATCTGGCTCGGGTGGCTATGGGCCTCCACGAACGCCGGAAGCAGCGCACGTCCGTCGAGTTCGACTAACTTCGTCTCGGCGGTGCGCAGCTTCATCACGTTCTGCCGTGTACCGACGGCGGCGATCTTCCCACCGGCTACGGCGAGCGCCTCGACCGTGGTGCCCTGACCGTCGACCGTCACCACGGGGCCGCCCACGAAGATCAGATCGGCTCCGGCGTCAGGGCCGTCGGGTGCGGTGCCATCGTCGCACCCGGTGAGTGCAGCCAAACCGGTTGTGGCAGCGGCCACGGTGGCACCTCCGATCACAAACCGCCTCCGGTTGATAGACAACGGAGGATCCTGTTACAGCACCACCACGGAGCGCAGTACCTCGCCGTGATGCATCTTCTCGAATGCCTCCTCGATGTCTCCGATCGCAATGCGTTCGGAGACAAAGCGATCCAGCGGCAGGCGGCCCTGCTGGTACAGGCTGACCAGGGTGGGGAAGTCGCGTTCGGGTAGGCAGTCGCCGTACCAGGAGGACTTCAACGAGCCGCCGCGGGAGAAGAAGTCGATCAGCGGCATGTCCAGGCGCATATCGGGGGTGGGCACACCCACCAACACCACGGTGCCGGCCAGATCGCGGGCATAGAAGGCTTGTTTCCAGGTTTCCGGGCGGCCCACCGCGTCGATGACGACATCGGCGCCGAAATCGTCGGTGAGTTCCTGCACCGCGGTCACCACGTCCTCGACATTGCGGGCGTTGATGGTATGGGTGGCACCGAAGTCCTTGGCCCAGGCCAGTTTTGTGTCATCGGTGTCGATGGCGATGATCTTGCGCGCCCCCACCAGGGCGGCGCCCGCGATCGCGGCGTCCCCGACACCGCCGCAACCGATCACCGCGACGCTGTCATCGCGTCCGATATTGCCGGTGTTCACCGCCGCACCGAGCCCGGCCATAACCCCGCACCCGAGCAGCCCCACCACCGCGGGATCCGCCGAGGGATCGACCTTGGTGCATTGACCCGCGTGCACGAGGGTCTTTTCGGCGAACGCCCCGATGCCCAAGGCGGGGGTGAGTTCGGTGCCGTCGGTCAGCGTCATCTTCTGTGTCGCGTTGAAGGTGTCGAAGCAGTACTGCGGGCGGCCGCGCTTGCACGCGCGGCACTCTCCACATACCGCACGCCAGTTCAGGATCACGAAATCGCCTGCCGATACCGAAGTGACACCCTCACCGACGGTTTCGACGATGCCTGCCGCCTCGTGGCCGAGCAGGAACGGGAACTCGTCGTTGATGCCGCCCTCGCGATAGGTGAGATCCGTGTGGCATACCCCGCACGCCTGCACCTTCACAATCACCTCGCCGGGGCCCGGGTCGGGGATCACGATGTCCACCAATTCCACCGGAGCCTTCACCGACCGAGCGATCACACCGCGCACCGTTTGAGCCATGCCGAGACACTATCGTCATCCCTGTGAGTGCCCTTGACCTTGTCGCCGATTGGCCCGTGCCCACGGTTTCCGCCGCGGTGGTGGGGCCGGAGGGGATCAGGGCCCAAATCGGCCCGGTGACGCACCAATTCGCTCTCGCGTCGGTAACCAAACCGCTTGTGGCCCGGGCGGCACAGGTAGCGCTCGAAGAGGGGGCCATCGACCTCGCCACCCCGGCCGGGCCTCCCGGCTCGACCGTCGAGCATCTGCTCGCACATGCTTCGGGGTTGTCGCTGCTCTCTGACGCCATCATCGCCAAGCCGGGCACGCGTCGCGTCTATTCGAACTATGGCTTCGCAGTGCTGGCGCATGCGGTGGCCGCCGGGGCCACCATCGAGTTCGGCACGTATCTGCGTGAGGCTGTGCTGGAGCCGCTGGGTATGGGAGACACGGTGCTGCCCGGCGGGGCAGAAACCGCCGGGTATGGGGGAATATCCACGGTCAACGACCTGGTGGCCTTCGTCGGTGACCTGCTGCGGCCACGCATTGTGACTCCCGAAACGCATCAACGTGCCACCAGCGTCGTCTTCCCGGGATTGGACGGGGTGCTGCCCGGCTACGGCGTGCAGCGGCCCAACGACTGGGGTCTGGGCTTCGAGATCAAGGGCACCAAGATCCCGCACTGGACCGGCGCCGAGAACTCGCCTGCCACCTATGGGCACTTCGGGCAGGCGGGCACCTTCATCTGGGTGGATCCGGCCATTGACCTGGCGCTCGTCGTGCTCACCGACCGGTCCTTCGACGGCTGGGCCAACCAGGTGTGGCCGCAGCTCTCGGACGCGGTGCTGGCGGAATTCGGCTGAGATTCCCGCGTGAGCGGAAGGCCGGCCACAAATTCTCAGGAAGCCGTTACCTCAAAGTCGTCGGTAGGACTGGCGCAACACGCGCATCACGGGGCACAATGGTGTCACAAGGCACATTGGTGTAATTCGGTAACACGCTCTAGAAGCTTCACGAGCCGTTGGGGAAGACGTTCTCGTCGAAGACAAAGGAGCACTACGAATGCACGCGTCGCCTCAGTTCGCCGACTCGACAACCGGCGTGGTGTACCTCCATGCCTCACCGGCAGCGGTATGCCCGCACGTCGAGTGGGCTTTGTCGTCAACCCTGTCATCGATGGTGCCCGGACGCGCCGGTGAAACGGTCAAGCTGCGCTGGCAGGCCCAACCGGCCATGCCGGGGCAGCTGCGTGCCGTCACCAACTGGGTGGGTCCGGTCGGTACCGGTGCGCGTCTCGCCAACGCCCTGCGCTCATGGCCGGTGCTGCGCTTCGAAGTCACCGAGGATGCCAGCGAGGGCGTGGACGGTCAGCGGTTCAGCCACGTTCCGCAGCTCGGCATGTGGAGCGGCAGTACGAGCGCCAACGGCGACATCATGGTCAGTGAAATGCGGTTGCGCGGGCTGATGGATTCCGATTTCGGCAGCATCACCGCCGAACTCGACACCATGCTGGGCACGGCATGGGACGACGCTCTGGAGCCCTACCGCAGTGGCGGCGACGGCGCCGAGGTCACCTGGCTGCGCGGAGTCGGATAGAGCCTCAGCTCTTGCCGGCGTTACCGATCACCCGGCTGACCAGAAAGCCGATGTAGGCGAGGCCACCGAGGCTACCCACGATGCGGGTACGCCGGAACGCCAGTGCCAGCCCGAGCAGCAGTTCGGTGACGCCGTTCTGGTAAACCCAGCGGCGGGTGTCCTCCGGGAAGGCGACCTTGGAGAGAGACTCGAACGGCTGGGGCGCGACGAAATGCGCCACACCGGTGGCTGCCAGTCCTGCGCCGCCCGCCCGGAAGCCGATACCTGTGAGGCGAATGCTGAGACGCACCAGAGTCTGGATAAGTGCCGAAAGCCGCTGGAACAGGCTCGGGCCGACCTTGGTCGTGACGAGCGTCGCGGTCGGCTGACCGTCGACAAGCAACTTAAGTGCCTTCTTACGCCGCAGTGCCATTCCCCAGACTCCCTTGTCGATTATGTGAATGAAACGTCACTCTAACAGTGAGGGCAAGAGCTAGGCATCGGCTTGCCGAGCGGTGACGTCGATACCGAACGTCTCTACTAGGAAGCTCACGATCGCGGGTGTCACCCGACGCGGCCAGAACCGGAGGGTGGCCAGTGTTCCGACCGAAATCACTTGCGCACCAACGATATCGATCGCCAGATTGTGAGCATCGGCCGCTGGATGCAGCGGATCGGCGGACAGCGAGAGGATCATCGTCGGCGCACTCACGGCCCGGCGTACCGCACGTGGTGGTGCCATCCGACCCACCAGCATCCCCTTCATGAATGCCGCAGACCGCGCCGGCGAAGCGGTCAGGAATTCACGGATCAAGCCGAGGGTGGGCTGTTCGGTTTCGGGGAACGATCGGGCTACCGCGCCGGCCAGCCACACCAGTGGCCGACCAAGGGTGAACAGGGTGAGCCCGGCTGACCACAGATACCCGGCCGCGCCGATGCCCCGCTCTAGGAACGGTCCCTCTAGCAGCAAGCCGGCCACCCGCTCGGGTGCCAATGCCGCCGCCTCCACCGAAATGTTGGCGCCGACCGAGGTTCCGCCGAGCACCGCACGCTCGACCCCCAGGGCATCCAGGGCGCCGATGAGCTGACGTCCCAAGGCCTGTGAGTTATAGCGGTCGGGCTCCAGCGGGCGCTCGTCCGCGGTGGTGCCAAGCAGATCCAGGCAGATCACTCGAAAACCGCGCTCGGCCAATTCCTTTGCCCACGCATGCTCCAGATAATGCGAGGTGAGGAAGGCGTGTGACAGCACCACAACACGGTCCCCGGAACCGAACTGGCGATATGCCAGCCGGTGTCCGTCGACGGTGAGTGTGGTGCCGACTGTCACAGTGGGATGTTTTTGTGGCGGCCGCGGCGGTTGGGGGCTTCGGCGAGTGCGCGGGTGAGGACGGCGCGGGTTTGTGAGGGTTCGATTTCTTCGTCGACGACGCCGATTTCGATGGCGCGGTCGACGC
>NZ_JACCFF010000007.1 GCF_013449725.1 Mycobacteroides sp. LB1
CGGAAGCCTCGTACATTCAGACCACCAACCTGCTGCCATCGGCCGGTATCAACGTGGACCTGGGCAATGGCCCCGGTATCCAGGAAGTTGCCACCTTCTCCGTTGCCATCGCCGGCCCCAAGGGTGCCGTCGCGGTGAGCAACGCACACGGCACCGTGACCGGCGCGGCCGGCGGTGTCCTCCTGCGCCCCTACGCCCGACTGATCAGTTCCGCGGGTGACAGTGTCACCACCTACGGCGAGACCTGGGACATGAAGTAACGGAACCTTCGTCAATATCTGGGCAACAAGCGTTTTCACATAGGAGTTTCTCCTGCTAGATTGACGGCCTCATGAACGTCGAGCCGTCATCACGCGGGTCAGGGGGTCTTCTTATGCACAGCAGTGTGTGTTGGACGCTCGAGTGCGTGGACGTGGTGTTTGTGGCCATTACGAGTCCTGGGATATGCGGCTGTCGCCATTACTCAATAGGCCCGGTGCCGTAGCAGACTGCCCGGTGGCCGAGTCTGTCAATCACTGTTGTGAGTTAGCTTCCCGGAAACATACAGGAAACTCACAGGGACGATTCGGCCGTTACGTTTGGCCCGCCTGAGCAACAATGTGGTTCTGGCGAAGTAGGCATTTGCCCTGGCGCGTATCCGCCCCGAGAACTGAGGGAACTAAATGAGAACAGTTGGCATTCGGCAGGTCGTGCACAACACCCTCACGCGACTGATTCTGACTGTCACCTGTGTCGTCGGCCTGGCGGTTATCGGGACGGGTACCGCCGCCGCGGGTCTGGATGATGAGCTGACTCTGGTGGATGGCAAGGGGCGCACGCTCAGGGTTCAGCAGTGGGACACCTTCTTGAATGGTGTGTTTCCGCTGGACCGCAACCGCCTGACGCGCGAGTGGTTCCACTCTGGGCGGGCGGTCTATGAGGTGACGGGTCCGGGTGCCGATGCCTTCGAGGGAACTCTGGAGCTGGGCTACCAGGTGGGTTACCCGTGGTCGTTGGGCGTGGGGCTTAACTTCAACTACACGACCCCGAATGTCTCGGTGCTGTACGGCATCCCGAACGTGTTCCCGAACGGTGCGCCGGAAGCCTCGTACATTCAGACCACCAACCTGCTGCCATCGGCCGGTATCAACGTGGACCTGGGCAATGGCCCCGGTATCCAGGAAGTTGCCACCTTCTCCGTTGCCATCGCCGGCCCCAAGGGTGCTGTCGCGGTGAGCAACGCACACGGCACCGTGACCGGCGCCGCGGGCGGTGTGCTGCTCCGCCCCTTTGCGCGCCTCATCAGCAGCGCGGGTGACAGCGTTACCACCTACGGCGAGACCTGGGATATGAAGTGACGACCCAGGCAGGGTCGGGCAGAAGTTAGGACGCCTTCTTCTGCTCGGCCAGCAGATCGCGAATCTCGACGAGCAGCTCCGCTTCGGTTGCCGCCGCAGGCTCCTCACCGGACTTGGCCAGGCGATCTTTGAGCGTGTTGTACGGCAGGACGACAACGAAGTAGACGACCGCCGCGATGAGGATGAAATTGATAGTGGCGGTGATCAGGACGTTGAAGTCCAGGTACTGCCCGCCACCGATGCCGACTCTGAGCGCAGGGTGATCGGAATTGGAGCCGGTGCCAATCCGATTGATCAATGGCTGGATGATGGCATCGCTGAACTTGGTGACCACCGCGGTGAAGGCGGCACCGATGACGACCGCGACCGCGAGGTCAATGACGTTGCCACGCAGTAGAAAATCTCTGAATCCCTTGAGCATGGTCCGACCTTAACGGAAGGTCAGCGTTACCGCCTGCACCAACGCGATTGCGGCAACACGATTTGCCTGCTGTGGTGGCAGAGCGACCATTACGGCCCGCTGCGTCCCAACGCCTTTGGTGGCGGGTTTCGGTGACACCAGCACGACCACGGCGCCGGTAGCCAGCACCGTGGGTTCGGGCGGAGAGTCGCTGGACGTGCCCGGTCCACGGTCGGCCACCGTCAGGATGTCGACGATATCGCCGGTGCGGATCATGTCGAGGACAGTGGCATCGGCCAGTGGCACCGGGACGATGCGGGCGTCCTTGCCCGCGGCCGACTCGGCCAACCTCGGGCCCAGCACACGTAAATCGGTCAGCATTTCCCCGCGCCGAACCGGTCCGGCCAGCGTCGCGCCCACGACGGACCCGGCTTCGGTACGGGCGCCATCGGGAAGGGTCGATGCCGACCGCTTTTCGAGCTTCACGTCATCGCCGGCCAGGATCGTGCCAGGGGGCAGGTCGTGGGCGGCAACTACGACATCGGAGCGATCGTTGGCCGGGTCGGGGCGGAATGCCAGCACTGCCGCAAAGAGCACCAGGATCGCCGCCGTGATTCTGCGGGCAAGCGCTGTGCGTGCCCAATCGGGGCGAAGTGCTGCCGATATGCGTTGCAGCGCAGTGGGATCAAGGGGCGAGTGGGCCATGCTCCCACGCTAGGGCTGCGCCTATTGCGGTGTCAGCACCCAATTCGCTGCTGTGGATAACCCGTCAGCCGGCGGCTGCGGAAGCGGTGGCGGGCGACGAGGAAGAACCTGCACCGGATGTGCTCGAAGTCGACGAGGAGCTGCTCGCCGAAGTCTCCGCGGACGAGGTCTTGGATTCGGTTTTGGCACCGGAATCGCTCTTCGCGGCGGCGTCCACGCTGCCTGAGCGGCTGTCGGTGCGGTAGAAGCCGCTGCCCTTGAACACGATGCCCACCGAGTTGAACAACTTGCGCAGCGTGCCCGAGCACTTCTGGCACACGGTCAGGGCATTGTCAGTGAACGCCTGGACGATGTCGAACTTGTCGCCACAGTCGGTACACGCATAGGAATAGGTGGGCATGGGTCCTCCGGAAGATGAAACGCCACTAGCACTCTACCGTTTGGAGTGCCAGGGCCGCCACATCGGTCAGCCGAGTGTGACCAATCCGTCGGCGGTCAGCGCATGCGTCACCGGCACATCGTGCGGGCCCGCGGGGATCTTGTCGAGGATCTCGCCGACATAAAGGGGTGCGATAAGGGCCACGGAGGCGGCGACGAACCCCAGTGATCGGTCGTAGAACCCCGCGCCACGGCCCAGCCGGTTGCCCCTCCCATCCACCGCGAGCGCGGGAATCAGAACGAGCTCGGCTTCCGCGAGGGTGGCCGGACCGGAGACCGGGGGGCCGGGTTCTCGCAGGCCGAACGGGGCATCCACCAGTTCTCCGGGACGGTATTGCCCCCAGGCCAGCGCCGTTGGCGTTCCCGTCTCGTCATTGCGCGCGACCGGCAACAGAACCTGTACGCCGCGGGTGACCAGGGCGTCGAGCATCTCGACCGATCCGGGCTCGGATCCCACGGGGAGGTACGCGGCGATAGTCGACAATCCCGAGGTCGCCGTCAGGACATGCGCGGTGAGCGCGTCGTTCTGCTTTTCGCGCTCGGCGCACGACATCGCGCGTCGTGCCTGCACAATCTGTTGCCGCAGGACGTGCTTGATGTTCTGAGAGGCGCCGATTCCGTGACGGTACCGCCTTGCCAGTGCAATTCCGTGGTCAGTGGTTAGGGTGAGTGGCTATGACGACGCCAGACGGTCTTCGCGCAAGCGGCTCATCTCCCGCCGAGGTGTCGATCCCCCGCACCGCGGTGGTTCCCGCGGCCGGCCTGGGAACCCGATTTCTACCGGCGACCAAGACGGTGCCCAAGGAGCTGCTACCGGTTGTCGACACCCCCGGTATCGAGCTGGTAGCCGAGGAGGCCGCCGAGGCCGGGGCACAGCGGCTGGTGATCGTCACCTCCGAAGGGAAGGACGGCGTCGTCGCACACTTCGTCGAGGATCTGGTGCTCGAGGGCACTCTCGAGGACCGCGGGAAGCACGCGATGCTCGCGAAGGTCCGCCGTGCGCCCGGGATCATCAAGGTGCAGTCGGTGGTGCAGGCCGAGCCGCTAGGTCTCGGGCATGCCGTGGGCTGTGTCGAGTCGGTACTCGACGACGACGAGGACGCCATCGCGGTGCTGCTGCCCGATGACCTGGTGTGGCCGCGCGGAGTGCTGCAGACCATGGCTAAGGTCCGGGCCAAGCGGGGCGGCTCTGTGCTTTGTGCCATCGAGGTCAAACCTGAGGAGATCAGTTCCTACGGCGCCTTCGACGTCGAGATCGTCCCCGATGCCGCCAACCCGAATGTGTTGCGCGTCAAGGGAATGGTCGAGAAGCCCAAGGTCGAGGACGCCCCGTCGAATTATGCGGCGGCGGGGCGCTACCTGCTGGACCGGGTGATATTCGACGCGCTCAAGCGCACCCCACGTGGCGCCGGTGGCGAGATACAGCTCACCGATGCCATCGCGCTGCTGATCGACGAGGGGCATCCGGTGCATGTGGTCGTGCATCGCGGATCACGACACGACCTGGGAAATCCCGGCGGCTATCTCAAGGCTGCTGTTGACTTTGCGTTGGACCGCGACGATTACGGTCCAGGCTTGCGGCAGTGGCTAGTCGAACGGCTCGGCCTGGGGCCGGCCGTCCTGCCTGAATCCTAGTAGGCGGTCCGCGAGGGCTTTTAACGAGAGGGACCAGTGCGTTCGGTCGAGGAGCAGCAGGCCAGAGTGACGGCGGCTGCGGTTGCGCCGCGCCCGGTTCGGGTGGCGATCGCCGAAGCCCAGGGTTTGTTGTGCGCTGAGGAAGTGGTGACGGTTCGGCCGCTGCCCGGGTTCGATCAGGCCGCCATCGACGGGTACGCCGTGCGCAGTGTCGACGTGCAGGCCGCCGGTGGTGTGGTGCGTGTTATCAGCCCGGGTGAGGGCGGCGGTCCGGATGAAGAAGACGACGGCGAGGAATCCAGCGGCGAGATCGGAACGGTCGAGCTGCCCGTCGTCGGCACGGTGCGGGTGGGGGAGCGCACGCCCACCCGGCTGCAACCGCGTCAGGCGGTGCGGGTGCAAACCGGCGCCCCCATGCCGACGCTGGCGGACGCGGTGCTGCCATTGCGGTGGTCTGAAGGTGGCGAGGCGCGGGTCAAGGTACTGCGCGCGGTGCGTTCGGGTGACTATGTGCGGCGCGCCGGCGATGACGTGCAACCCGGCGATGTCGCCGTGCGGGCGGGCACGATCATCGGCGCGGCCCAGGTCGGATTGCTGGCGGCGGTGGGACGTGATCGGGTGCTCGTGCATCCGAGGCCACGGCTGTCGGTGATCAGTGTCGGTGGCGAGCTTGTCGACGTCGACCGGACGCCGGGGAACGGCCAGGTGTACGACGTGAATTCCTATGCGCTGGCTGCCGCGGCGCGCGATGCCGGAGCCGATGTCAACCGGGTGGGCATCGTCAGCGCCGAGCCCGCTGCGTTCCGCGAGGTGGTCGAGGGCCAACTGAACCGGGCCGAGGTGGTTGTCATCTCGGGTGCGGTAGGCGGTGCCGCTGCCGAGGGGATTCGCGAGGCGCTTTCGGCATTGGGCGATATGGAGGTCGGGCGTATCGCTATGCATCCGGGTTCGGTGCAGGGCTTCGGTCAGCTGGGCCGCGATGCGGTGCCGACCTTCCTGCTGCCCGCGAACCCGGTCGGTGCCCTGGTGGTCTTCGAGGTGATGGTGCGGCCGCTGATTCGGCTGGCGTTGGGACGCCGGCACTCGCAACGTCGAATTGTGCGGGCGCGTGCCGTGTCTCCTATTACGTCCATTGCGGGCCGCAAGGGCTTCCTGCGGGGACAGCTGATGCGCGACCAGGACACCGGCGAGTACCTGGTGCAGGTTCTTGGCGCCCCGGGTGCGTCGTCGCATCTACTCGCGACGCTCGCTGAAGCGAATTGCCTCGTGATAGTGCCCGCCGAGGTTGAGCAGGTCCGCACCGGGGAGATCGTCGAGGTCGCGTTCCTGGCACAGCGCGGATGAGCCGCTTGCGCGAAGGCCGGGGGTGCGGATGAGCGTCTGGCGTCAGGAGAGTGCGCACCCAGGCTGGCCGATGCCGCTCGGGAAGCTGCGTGTGCCTGCGGGGGTGGTGTCGGTGCGGCCCATCCGGTTGCGGGACGGGATGGCGTGGAGCCGGGCGAGGCTGGCCGATCAGTCGCATCTGCAGCCGTGGGAGCCGTCCTCTGAGGTTGACTGGATGGCGAGACACGGTGTGTCGTCGTGGCCGGCGCTGTGTTCGGGCCTGCGCGCCGAGGCGCGTAAGGGGCGGATGATTCCGTGCGCGATCGAGCTGAACGGGAATTTCGTCGGACAGCTGACGATCGGCAATGTCGCGCACGGCGCGCTGCGTTCGGCGTGGATCGGATATTGGGTGGTCAGCACGGTAACCCGGCAGGGGGTGGCGACCGCGGCGCTTGCGCTGGGGCTGGATCACTGTTTCGGGCCCGTCACTCTGCACCGGGTAGAGGCGACGGTGCGGCCGGAGAACGGGGCCAGCCGCGCAGTGCTGTCCAAGGTCGGCTTTCGCGAGGAAGGCCTGCTCAAGCGGTACCTCGACGTCGACGGTGCGTGGCGCGATCACCTGCTGGTGGCGATGACGGTTGAAGAGGTGCGGGGTTCGGTGGCCGCGATGCTGGTGCGTTCCGGCAACGCCAGCTGGGCCTAGAGGTCACTTCGTTTCTCCCCGCGAGCAGACGCGTACTGCACGCGGGTCCTGGGTTTTCTGTGCACTAAGCGTCTGCTCGCCGAGATATTACTGAGACAGATGTGACTATTGGGGCCTGTGATGCTTGCCCCTGTAGAATTACAGGTGTGTAATTGGTATCGGCGCGCCTCGTAACGTGCGCAGATCGCCAACCTAGCCTTGACCTGAGGCTCGGGGCCAAGCACGAAAGACGCGCACAGAGAAAGGAGCAGGCTGACATGCCTAGCATCCCCCAATCGGTGCTGTGGATCGGACTGGTCGTGCTGTGGCTGTTCGTCCTGGTACCGATGCTGATCAACAAACGTGACGTGGTGAAACGCACCAGCGATGTCGCCCTGGCGACCCGGGTTCTCAACGGGAAAGCCGCCAAGCTGCTGCGTCGTGCCGGTCCCGCCGCGGGTCACCGCAGCGACCCGGACTTCCGTCGTGAGGACATCGACGAACTTGAGGACGAGGAAGACGAAACCTCGACTGGAGTGATCGCGAGTGCGCTCACCGAGGAAGACCAGGACGCCGCGCGGGCCGTGAAGGCCATGGCTGTCCGCAGGGTCGAGAAGGTTCGGTCCGAATCGAGCGAGGGTGATGAGCCCGTCGACGTTGATGTCGTCGACGAGGACGCGACCGCGCTGCCTGCCGGCGAAGTCACACTGTCCGATGACCTTGAGGATCTGGAGGAGGCGCCTGTCGCCGAAACCGATTCGGGCACGTACGAATACATCGACGACACCTCCGGTCTGACCATTCCCGCCGAGCCTTCGCGGGAGCGCCATCAGGCCCCGCCCGTGTACAGCTCGTCACGCCGCCGCCGGTTTGACCCCGAGACGATGGCCAAGGAGAACGCACGCAAGTTCGCTTTCCGTAAGCGGGTGTTGATGGGTCTGGTTGGGGCGATGGTCCTCGCCGGTGTGGTGGCCGCGACCGCGACTACGGGCGCCTGGTGGGCGTGCGGCGGTCTTGCTGTGGTGGCAACGCTCTACCTGGGTTACCTGCGCCGTCAGACACGTATCGAGGAGCAGCTGCGCCGGCGCCGCGCCGCGCGTTACCAGCGTGCGCGCGTGGTGGGTGTGGAGAACGTGGCCGATCGTGAGCTTGATGTGGTACCTCAGCGCCTGCGTCGGCCGGGGGCCGCTGTCCTCGAAATCGATGATGAGGACCCGGTTTTCGAGCACCTGGACTACTACGACGAGCCGCGGCCGCAACGCATGCCGCATGCGGTGGGTCAGTAGTTATCTGATTCGGTCAGACGCGGGACGGCTGGTAAGGTCTTACCGGTCTTGGGGCTATAGCGCAGTTGGTAGCGCGTCTCGTTCGCATCGAGAAGGTCGGGAGTTCGATTCTCCCTAGCTCCACCATGAAGCCCCCGCTAGTCGGGGGTTTTTCTTTGGCCGACGGGTCCAGCGCTCGTGGCAGTGCTCATTTACTCGTCGGGTTCGCCAACAGATTCGGGCTTTTCCTCAGTGTTGGGCTTCGTAGTGCGGCCAGGATTGCCAATACGGCGGTTGAGCGCAAATACGGGCCCCGCCGCCCGTGCCACCAGGGGTGGTATCGCCTGTCTTGCTCTGCGGGTGTTGAAGAGCCCTGAATTCATGCCGACACCGATAAGTGTCATCGCCACGATCACTGCTATCCCGACGAACGTTGTCGTCATACGCCCCACAGTATCGTCATGCGCTGACCTGCGCCCCGAGCTGTTGGTGCTGGCGATCAGGACTGATAGAGGCGCCGAGCCCCTAGCCAGCCGATCCCGGCCACCGCGGCGGGGACGGCAAATATTGCTAGCAGGACCGGGAGCTCCTCGGCGACTCCGTACCCCGCCTCGAAGACTCCGACGCCCATGTTGAACACAGCAACGCCGGCCCAGGCGACCAGGAAGTGCGTGACGGCGCTCTGTATCCCTACCTTCTTGACCAAGGCGCCGACGGCAAGGAACGCCAGTGCTGCGATAACTCCGACGATGATGATGATCGCGGTCCGGCTCATAGCGATGAACCTTAGGTCATGTGATGCTCGACGGGGCAACATCATGTCCCCCGCCACGTAGCCTTGCGTGCGTGCCGACTCCCGATCTGCAGCAGCTCGCGCCCGCGCTGTACCGCCTGCGTATTCCGGGCGGCCGGGCGCACCTGCTGAATTGCTACTTGTGGCTCGGTTCCGACGGCGTGACGCTCGTCGATACCGGGTGGCCAAACAGCGCAGCGTTGATCGAACAGGCGCTGCACCATCTTGGTAAGGACCGCGCAGACGTCAAGCGCATTGTGCTCACGCATTTTCACGAGGACCACGTCGGCGCTGCCGCGGAGATAGCCAGCTGGTCGACGGCCGATGTGATTGCGGGAGGGGCTGACTCGGCCTTCGTGACGGGAGACGGTCGCGGACCGGTGCCAGTGCTGACCGAAGGGGAGCGGGCCCTGCACCCGGGATTCGACGAGCCGCCGCACGGTCCGGCGTGCCGTGTCGACCGTCCCGTGCGCGATGGTGACGTTATGGACTTCGCTGGCGGTGCGCGCGTCATCGAGGTGCCCGGTCACACTCCGGGCAGTATCGCGCTCTACTTGCCGGAAGCCGATGCCGTGCTGACGGGCGATTCGGTGGCCGAGTTCAACGGGCAGGTCATCCTCGGCGTCTTCAACACCGACCGGGAAGCCGCGATGAACTCCCTGGCCAGGCTCGCTGTCACGGGCGCCCAGATCGCCGGTTTCGGCCATGGTGAGGCCGTACTGGAGAACGCCGGCGATCGGATCGCCGCGGCCATCGACGCCTTCAAATAGCCGGCACCGTCCAGGTTTTTCCCAGGTTGGCAGTTCACACTCTGCAGATGACGCGGACGCGTTGGGCCGGGTTGGGTCTCATTGCAATGGCTTGGGTGGCTGGGTGTGCGCATCCGGCGAGTCCGGTCGCGGAACAGCCGCCCACCCCGGAGATTGCCGAACTCAATGTCAGTGCGGCGGCAGCGGATTCACTGTTCGCCGGGCTCGACGAGGTCAAGTTCCTGGGTTTCCCGACGGCAGACACGACGCACACCGAGACCGCACCGATCTCCGGACCCGGCATCGACCCCGGGCAGCCCTGTGGGTTGTTGCGTGCCGTGACGTCGCAGGGTGACCTGGGCGATGGTTGGCAGGCATTCCGTCAGTTGTCCATCGGCAGCACGACGAACCGGTCTCAGGTGCTGCGCGAAGCCATCGCGATCTTTCCGGACAAGCCCGCCGCCCAAACCGAATTTCACCGGCTGACAGAGGCATTCAGCAAATGCAAGGCGCAGTCTGCTGACCCGAACGCGTTCGGTATGCACAACCCGATCACACTCGAGTGGGCCGATAACGCGGGCGCCACGGACGTACATACCACCGGAAACGTGGTGTATGAGGTGACCTCCTCGGGGGCAACCGATAACCCCGAGGTCGCCGGCCAGGTGGCCAACCAGATGAAGACCAACATCATCGACCCTGCTTAGAACCACCGCTGGAGTAGGTACTGTCCCGGTGTGCTTACAGAGCTGTATCACGGTGCGATCATCTTCCTGATCGTGCTGGCCGTCGTCACCTTCATCAGCGGCTTCTGGTTGACCAATCCCTATGGCCGCTTCGCCAAGCCCGGTGAGAAGTTCACCGCGCCCGCGAAGATCGGGTGGTTGACCTTCGAATGCCCGCAGTGGTGGGCGTTCACCGTCACCTTCTGGACTGTCGCGCACCACCACGGCGCACCGGCGCTGGTGTTGTATGTGTTGTGGCAGTGTCACTATCTGTACCGCGGACTGATCTATCCGCTCTCCCGTAAAGACAGCGGAAAACGCTTTCCTTACAGCGGGATTGCGTTTGGCTTCGTCTTCAACGCGGTCAATGGTTTCGCCAACGGATGTGCGGTCGCGTTTGCCGCGCATCTGCAGACCGCGGCCTGGTTCACCGACCCCCGGTTCATCCTGGGCGTGATCGTCGCCGTCACCGGATGGATCGTGAACTTCCAGGCCGACCGCATTCTCATCAACCTGCGGGCCGACGGATTCGATGGTTACCGGATCCCGTATGGCGGCGCGTTCCGTTGGGTGTCGGCGGCCAACTACTTCGGCGAGATCATCCTGTGGGCAGGCTGGGCGCTGATGGCGTGGACGCTGCCCGGCTTGATTTTCGTGGTGTTCTCGATCGCCAATCTGCTGCCGCGCGCGCTCTCGATCCATCGCTGGTACCGGGAGACGTTCCCTGACGAGTACCCGTGCGAGCGCAGGGCTATCGTTCCTGGGCTGCTGTAGGGACCTAAGCCCCCGCCTTTACGCACTACTTCAAAACGTAAGCGATTCGTGTAACACTGAGTTACACGATCAAAGTGGAGGTGGTGCGACATGGCTGCTCCGGTAACGGCCTCATATCCGAAGACTCGACGCATCAAATTCTGGTTCGGCGACCCGGTTCCGATGCGAAGGCACTTCGCCGATAACGACATCGCGTTGAGTCATGTCCTCGCGGGCGCCTCGGCGGTGTTCCCGCCGGGGGAGGAGTTCTTCGTCCGATCGGTGCGTCGCTACGCCGACAGGATCACCGAGCCGACGTTGAAGAAACGCGTCGCCGGATTCATCGGGCAGGAGGTCACCCACGGCCTGCATCATCGTGAGCTCAACGAGAAGCTCACAGAAATGGGCTATCGCAGCAAGATGGTCGAGACGATTGGTCGCCGCGCAGGCAAGGTCGAGGACTACGTCGACAAGTACCTGCCGAACATGGACCGCCTGAAGTACGCCAGGCTGACCATGCTTGCCGTCACCGCGGCCCTTGAGCATTACACCGCGGTCCTGGCCGAGCGCCTGCTGGAAAGCGGGGAGCTCCAAGCCATGGTGACCGACGACGAGGTGCGGAATCTGTTGTACTGGCACGCGATCGAGGAGCTGGAGCACAAATCGGTCGCCTTCGACGTCTATCGTGCGGTCGGCGGACCCGAATGGCTGCGGCGCGCGGTGATGGCCGTCATTTGGGCCGGAACCGTTCCTTTCGCCACAGGTGGCTCGTGGTTCTCCATCGCGTGGAGCGATCCGGACGGACGTCGCCAGCTGGGGCGGGTGATCCGCGAGACGGTCGGGTTGATCCGTGGCCCCCTGCTCAACGACGGGATGATCCTTCGGCTGGCCGTCTACATGAAGAAGGACTTCCATCCCGACGATCTCAACACCGATGCGCTGCTGGACCGGTGGAGCGCCGAGTTATTCGGTGCCGAGGGCACCTTGGTTGATCATTTGAAGTAGAGACAACAATGACCCGGGCTTGTGGCCCGGGTCATTGTTGGTTCCTGCTGCGGTTCAGCAGCTCAGTGCGACGTGCGCGACCTTGCGATCGACCGTCGGCACGGTGGTGGGGTTGTTCCGCACATCCCGGGCCGCCTGCACGTTGTTGACGGGCGACTCTTGTGTGACCGACTCGACGGTGCACTTGGTCAGGTCACCGGCGCCCGTCTTGGAGACGATCACTCGGTACCCGTTGGACTTGAGGTCATTGATGACGGTGTTGGCATCGCCCGATCCTGTCGGTCCGGCGAGCGCAACACTTGCCGATCCCAGCGACGCCCCGATGATGCCAGCTGCCGCAATACCTGCAAATAACAATTTCTTCACAATTTCACTCCTCTTTGCCTCGTTCCCCGTGGCCCAGGTGTTACGGCAATGTATCCGCGTACCACTCAAAGGCCTGACCCCGACGCTGAAAACCGGCTCTGAATCATCAACGTTCGTGAATCTATCCAGTCCAACGCGGTAATACTCGGAATGATTCCCACTCGGGGAAATTAACGTCGAATTCATAGCCGGGTCTGCGCACTCTCTCAGGCGGCGCGGCTACAGGGCCTGCATGCAGGCGGCAGCCAGCGAACTGGCAAATCTAGTTAGGTAAGGCTAACTACACGTTGCAGTTAAGTGAGATGTACACCAATCGATGGTCGAGTACCCGTACCGGCAGCACTAACCATTTACCGCTGGGCATCCAGGTCCGCTGATACTCGGTGCGGTAGACATCCTGCCCGTTGCGGATGTTCGACACGGTGCACTTGTTGGTGGGGGCGGAGCCGTTTCGGTCGACGATGACCTGGTAGCCCTGCGATTGGTACTGGTTGATGACCGACTGTGCGTCATCGGCGAGTGCCGTCCCGGGGGTAATGGCCATCAATGCGCCGACGCCCAATGCTGTCAGGCACAACTGACTCAGCCGAACCACCGTCTTCATCCCACACACCATCCTCACAGATTTTAACGCTGGGCCACACAAGCATTGTTCCTCATAGGTGCAATCGTTTTTTCGTTCCGAATCGATACAGTGGCCGGGTGCTGAAGCCGGTGACCGTCAAGAGATGCGGAGTTTGGGGCGCCTGTGCGCTTGCGCTAGTCGTGTCGGGGTGCAGCCGAACCGTTCAGGATCCCGTCAACCACCATGTGAAGATCGGGAACATCGCCTCGCTGAAAAGCCAGTTCGGGCCGGAGTTCACGGTCAAGGCGATGGAACCGGCGGGGATGGACCCCAAGATGCTCTCGCCCGCTCCACTGCCGCCGGGTATGACGGTCGACCCCGCTGGCTGTGCCAAGTACAGCGGCGGCAGCGCCGTCCCGGGTGGGCTCAAGGGGAACATGGCCGCGCTGACCGCGACCGGCGCGGGTAATCAATATGTGGCGGTCGCGGTGGAAACCTCGCAGGAGGTTCCCTTCGACCCCGCAGTGTCCGAGCAATGCAAGAAGGTCGACTTCCGCGGCAATGGGATTGTGGGACGCACCGAGGTGATCGACGCGCCCGCCATTGACGGCGCGCGCACGCTCGGCATGAAGCGCGACGTACTCAGTGGAACCTCCGGCAAGACGGTCGGCCAGGAGGTGTTGAACTACTCGGCCTATCTCGGCCGGTACATGGTGGTGGTCACGGTCAGCCCGGTCGCCGTTGGAAATGTTCCGCCCGCACCACCCGACGGTAAACGTGCATCGGATCTGCTGGTCAAGGCGGTTGCCGCCGTCCGGACCTAGCGTACGTCGCGCGGTCGGTATTGCAGGCTGATGCGCGGCCCCACCGGTTTGGAGGTCTTGGGGATCGCGTGTTCCCAGGTTCGTTGGCAGGAGCCGCCCATCACCAAGAGGTCGCCGTGACCCACGTTGACGCGGATCGAGTCACCGCCAAGTCGTGGCCGTAGCGCGAAAGTGCGTGTGGCGCCGATACTTACGATCGCCACCATGGTGTCTTCGCGCAGGCCGCGACCGATGGTATCGCCGTGCCAGGCGACGCTGTCGGTGCCGTCGCGGTACTGACACAGGCCCACTGTGGTGAACGGCTCGCCGAGCTCGTCGGTGTACTCGCCGTTGAGCCGATCGCAGATCGTCTCCAGTACCGGGTGTGGTGGTGCGCCCGCGGTCAGATCGTGGAAGCTGACCAGCCGGGGGACGTCGAGGGTGCGGTCGTACATGCGGCGACGCTCCGCCCGCCACGGCACCTGTGTCATGAGCTGGCCCATGAGATTGTCTGCACGTCCCAGCCATTCGTGGTGCACCTCAAGCCAAGCGTTGCCTGTCAATTGGCGGCGAGGGACCGGTGGGGCGCCGAACAGCGATGCCTGAACAGCGTGTTGTGCTGCGCGTGTCACCTCCACATCGTATCGCACACATGTTCGATTGCATGGCAAGCTAGCGTCATCTCATGACGGATGCGCCAGTGCTGGGTGCCAATTCAGAGGTCGGACGGCTGCGGGCGGTTGTGTTGCACCGACCCGGTGACGAGCTCAAGCGGCTGACTCCGCGCAACAATGACCAACTGCTGTTCGACGGTCTGCCGTGGGTGGCACGTGCGCAGGAGGAGCACGACGCCTTCGCTGAGGTGTTGCGGTCCCGTGGTGTCGAGGTGCTGCTGCTCTCCGAGCTATTGCGCGAGGCGCTCGCCAGCGGTGCCGCCCGAGTGCAGGGCATCTCCGCGGCGGTCAACGCGCGCAGGCTGGGTTATGTTCTGGCGCAAGATCTTTCGGAGTACCTGAGGTCACTGGGTGCCGCCGATCTCGCATACGTGCTGATGTCCGGGATGACGTTCGACGAGCTGCCGGTTGGCGGCAAGGTGGCGCAGCCGTCGCTGGTGCGCACTATGCACCACGGATCGGATTTCGTCATCGAGCCTCTTCCGAACCTGCTGTTCACCCGCGACTCGTCGTTCTGGATCGGTCGCAAGTTCGCGATCACCTCGCTCGCGTTGCCGGCCCGGGTGCGCGAGACATCGCTCACCGACCTGATCTATGCCCACCACCCGCGGTTCCTTGGGGTGCGTCGCGCCTACGAGTCGCATTCGGCTCCCGTCGAGGGCGGCGACGTGTTGCTGTTGGGTCCCGGTGTGGTGGCGGTCGGTGTGGGGGAGCGCACCACCCCTGCCGGTGCGGAAGCCTTGGCGCGCAGTCTGTTCGATGACGACCTGGCGCACACTGTGCTCGCGGTGCCCATCGCGCAGGAACGTGCGTCCATGCATCTGGACACCGTCTGCACCATGGTCGACACCGATGCCGTCGTGATGTATCCGGCAATACAGGATTCGCTGTCGGCGTTTACCATCCGTCGCTCCGATGCTGGTGTCAGCATCTCGGGTTCGGCGCCATTCGTGGAAGCGGCGGCTGATGCGATGGGCATCGGCAAGCTGCGCGTCATCGATACCGGGCTGGATCCCGTTACCGCTGAGCGCGAGCAGTGGGATGACGGCAACAACACCCTGGCGTTGGCGCCCGGTGTCGTCGTCGCCTACGAGCGCAACGTGGAAACGAATGCGCGCCTGGAGGCCTCGGGTGTTGAGGTGCTGGCCATCTCGGCATCGGAGCTGGGCACCGGCCGGGGTGGGCCGCGGTGCATGTCCTGCCCGGTATCCCGCGACTTCATCTGATGCCGACACGCCGTCTTATGGCGAACTTGTGCGAGACGAACACGCCGCAACACGGCGTGTCGGCGGTTGGGGCGGCCGCTTCTAGCGCGGCCCCTTTTCGGCGGCGTCGGAAATCAGCGCCAGCTGGGCAGCCACATCTCCATGTTCCACATGAACTGTGAGATGGCGGCCCCGGTGAGGATGGGATAGAGCCACGCGAAGTTGGTGACCACCACCGCCAGATAGAACGTTGCGATGAACATTCGCAACGATTTTCGCTCTGGGTTGGCAACAGGTTTACGCAAGAAGTCGCCGATGATGAACGCGATCATCATCACCAGGAACGGGATCATCGGGGTGGCATAGAAGAAGTACATCTGCCGGTCGATATTGATGAACCACGGCAGCCACCCCGCGCAGTATCCGACGAGTGCTGCCGCATAGCGCCAGTCGCGCCGGATCAGTGCCGCCCACAAGGCCCACAACAGCACCGGAACCGCCAACCACCAGATGGCCGGGGTGCCGACCAACAGCACCGCGCGCACACAGGAATTGGCGCCACAGCCGGGGATGTTCTTTTCCTCGATGGCATAGAGCAGCGGTCGCAGCGACATCGGCCACGTCCACGGTTTCGATTCCCACGGATGGTGATTCCCATTGGCATTGGTCAGCGTCGAATGGAATGTGTACACGCTGTGCGTGTAGTACCAGAGGGATCGGATGGCATCGGGCAGCCAGCCGCCGAGGCCGATCTGGCGTCCCTCGGCGTGCCGGTTGATACCCGTCTCGGAAGCGAACCACGACCAATACGAGGCCAGGTACACGACGAATGGAATGACCAGCAGCGCATACAGGGCGGGTCCTAGATCGCGCAGCAGGGTGCCGGCCCATGGTCGCTGTACCCCATACGCGCGCCGTGCCGCGATGTCGAACGCGATGCACAGCACCCCGAAGAACGCGATGAAGTAGAGCCCCGACCACTTTGTGCCGCAGGCCAATCCGAGCAGGATTCCGGCGCCGAAACGCCACCAGCGCACACCGAGGCGTGGGCCCCACGCCGTCTCGCCAATGCGTCCGTCGAGATACGCGTTGTACAGCCGTTCCCGAACTTGATCCCGGTCGACGATCAGCGCGCCAAAGGCGGCGACCACGAAGAGCACCTGGTACGCGTCGAGCAGCGCGGTGCGTGCGGTGACGAAGCTGACCCCGTCCGCGATCAGCAGCACCCCGGCGATGGCGCCCACCATGGTGGACCGGCCGATCCGTCGGGCGATGCGGGCGACCAGCAGCACAAGGATCGTGCCCGAGAGGGCGGCCGCGAATCGCCAGCCGAAAGAGTTGTATCCGAACAGCCATTCGCCGATGGCGATCATCTGTTTGCCGATGGGCGGATGCACCACGAGCCCGTAGCCGGGATTGTCCTCGACGCCGTTATTGGTGACGACCTGCCAGCCCTGCGGCACGTAGTGCTTCTCGTCGAAGACGGGGGTGCCGCGATCTGTGAGCGCTCCGAGATTGATGAACCGGGTGAGCGCCGCGATCGCCGTGATGACGGCGGTCATCACCCAGCCCTGCAGCCGGTCGGTGGGTCCGAAGTCCGCGGCCGGTATGCGGGGCCCGGGGGACTCGGTGCTGCCTGAGCTCCGACACGTCTCCCCCGAGGGGGGCAGGGTTGCGGGCGCGGTCACACGGTCGATCGTAGGGGAGGACTCCGGTGCGGCAATCTAGGTCCGGCGGGCAGGAGCGCGGCGACCTGGGGATCTAAACTGCCGGGATGGGGAACTTGCTGTTGGCGGCGACACCGCTGGGGGAGCCTGGGGATGCATCGCCTCGACTGCGTGAGGCGCTGGCCAAGACCTCGGTGGTGGCCGCCGAGGACACCCGGCGTGTTCGGGCGCTCGCCAAGTCGCTGGACGTACAGATCAGCGGGCAGATCATCAGCTTCTACGACCAGAACGAGGCCAGCCGCATCGAACCGCTGCTGGCCGATCTACACGCCGGGTATGACGTGCTGGTGGTCACCGATGCGGGGATGCCGTCGATCAGCGACCCGGGTTACCGCTTGGTCGCGGCATGCGTCAAAGAGGGGATAACGATCAAGTGTCTGCCCGGGCCTTCGGCGGTGACGACGGCGTTGGCCGTATCGGGGCTCCCGGTGGACCGATTCTGTTTCGAGGGATTTGCGCCCCGCAAGCAGGGACCCCGCAAGCGCTGGTTGGCCGCGCTTGTGACCGAGCCACGCACCTGCGTGTTCTTCGAGTCGCCGCGACGGCTGGCCGACACCCTGGCCGATGCGGTGGAGGTGCTGGGGCCGGAGCGCCGCGCGGCGGTATGTCGCGAGCTGACCAAAACGCATGAAGAGGTGCTGCGTGGCACGCTGCGCGAGTTGGCCGCGTGGGCCGAGGGCGACGTGCTGGGGGAGATCACCGTGGTGCTCGACGGCGGCGGCCCGCCGGTTCCCGAAATCGACGTCCTGGTGGCCAGGGTGGAGGAGTTGACGGACGACGGGATGGGGCTGCGTGAGTCCTGCGCGAAGGCCATCGGGGAGTCCGGCGCGACGCTGTCGCGACGCGACCTTTACGACGCGGTCGTCAAAGCGCGGGTTTAAGCGCTGCCATCGCCGTGAGGTCGACGGTGGCGGCCGCCTTGTGTAGACATTCCTGCCATTCGGCGTCGACGTCGGAGTCGGCGGTGATGCCCCCGCCCACGCCGAGAACGGCGGTGCCGTCGGGTGCGATTTCCACGGTGCGGATCGCGACGTTGAGTTCTAGGCCGGCTGCGGGAGACATCATGCCGACGGTGCCGCAGTACACCCCCCGATGCTGTGTTTCCCATTGGCGAAGCAGCTGGCGTGCACGGGTTTTCGGTGTTCCGGTCACCGACGCGGGTGGGAATGTAGCGGTAAGGAGGTCGCCGGCGGTGGTTTCCAAAGGCACCTGGGCTGCGACGGTGGACATCAAGTGCCACACGCCGGGCGCCGGGTAGACCGCGAGAAGTTCGGGGACCGTGACGGTTCCGGTGACGGCGATGCGCCCCAGGTCGTTGCGCACCAGATCGGTGATCATGATGTTCTCGGCGACATCCTTGACCGAGGTCAACAGTGCTGCGGGATTCTCGGTCGCGGCCAGTGTGCCCTTGATGGGGCTGGACCGAACATCGATACCGTTGCGTTGCAAGAACAGTTCGGGGGACAACGAAGCGACTGCACCCCATGCGCCGGATACGAAGGCCGCGCGCGCCGGTGCGGTCTGGGCGACCGCGTCGGCGAAGAAGTCCAGCGGGTCGCCCGCGAGCGCGCCGCGGAACTGGGTGCAGACACAGGCTTGGTACACCTCGCCGGCCGCGATGGCTTCCAGACAGCGGCCGACCGCGATGCGATGGTGTTCGCGCTCAGGTGCCGTCCAGTCGATGCACCACGGCAGCGGATCTTGAGATTGCGTGACTGCGTGGAGTATCCACTCAGGACAGTACCTATCGAGAAGGCTTTCGTACCACCAGCATTCGTCACTGTCGAGGCGTAGCACCGCTTCGGTCCAGCCGCCGGCCGCCGCCGGGAGTCGTCGAGCCTCGCTCCTTGAGGTCAGGTCCGGATATCCGAGGTAGCCGATCCAGCCGCCCCCCACGGCACCCGGCGGAACAGGGCCCACGTCAGACACTTTGTCGCTGAACGCTTGTCGCGGCAGCACAGGGCGAGCGGACAATGCGGGCGCGATGATTGCCTGAGAGCCGAACCAGGATCCGGTCAATGCCGCCGGTGATGGTCGGCCCGTCTCGGCTGCCGCGACGGCGATGGCGCGCAGCACGGTCGGCGCGGGGCCGAGGTCGCCGAGCTGCTGAACGCGCATCGGTCTAGTTTCGCAGACCCTTCACCAGGATCGCGCGGGTGTACAACAGGGAGAAGCCCTGGCGCTGGGTGTTCTGCTGGGATGCGGAACCGGGCTGGGTGGTGACCACCGCCAAGTCCGCACCGGCCTGCGCGGCGTCGTGCAGCCGGGTTGTCAGCAGAGCTGTCTGGATACCGCGACGACGATGTGGGGCAGCGGTGGCCGCACCGTTGAGCTGTGCGATGCCGTCGAGGGCACGCATGCTGGCGCCGCCGGCAATCGCTCCGTCACGTAGTGCGATGTAGCGCTGCTCCCCCGCAACGGTGGAGAGCGCCTCGATGGCGCGGGATAGCACCTCCCGCGGGAACGATTCGTGGGACGGGACCCCTTGCTCATCGGGTACGGCAAATCCTTCGACCACCACATCGAGCCAGCTGGACAGCTCATCGTTCCCGCTGTGCCGCACCGTGATGCCGTCGGGAACCACCGGCGCCGCAATGTCGCGGAGTGTCAGGCCCAGTACGTCCTCGAAGGACACCAGTCGATAGCCTCGACGGGTCAGCAGCTCGCAGACGGCGGGATCGCCCAGGCTCGCCACCTCGGCCTGAACCGGGGTGTGGCGCGCGGCGAACTCCTGCTCAATGGCGTCCAGCTCGGATTCTGTTGGCACACCGTTGAACCCGAGCCCGGCGATCTTGTTCAGGGGCGCGTCCGGCGCGGCGAACGACGCGACGCCGCCGGCCAGCGACATCACAAGGCCGTTCTCGTACCTCGCGGTTCCCGCGGCAATGGTGTCGGCTTCGGCGCGTTCGATGCGCGCAGCCATCTCGATATCACAGAACATGTGGGTGATTGTGTCCGAAGATCCGCCCCGACCGCCACCGGTTATCTGCTGATGTGGCGCGCTGTTTCGGCGGTGGCCAGCTTGTCGGGATTGCGGATCGCGAAAACATGCGCCACCTTGCCATCCGTGATCGAGACGGCAAGTACGGCGTCAAGACGTCCTTCGCTGTAGATCAGCAGGGCGGGCATGCTGTTGTAGGTGCTCAGCTCCAGGCGGACATCGGGGAATGAGGCGGCCGCCCGCGAGAGCCCGATCGCGACGCGTGCCACTCTGTCGGCCCCGTACACCGGACGCCGTGCGGCACTGACCTTGCCGCCGCCGTCGGATGTCCACACCGCGTCGGGGGCCAGCATTTCCACCAGCGCCTCGACATCGCCGCCGGCGGCGGCCAGCAGGAACTTGGTGGTTAGTTCTTCGGTCTGCTGGTCGGTGGGGGTGAACCGGCGCCGGCGTGACTGCACATGCTCTCGGGCGCGGTGCGCCATCTGACGCACCGCGGCCTCCGATTTGCATACGGTGGAAGCGATTTCGCTGTAGTCGAAGCCGAAGACCTCTCGCATGACGAATACCGCACGCTCGTCCGGTGCCAGGGTTTCTAACACCACGAGCATCGCCATCGACACCGATTCGGCCAGGACGACATCGGTCGAGGCGTCGTCCTCGGCCACCCGCATGGGTTCGGGCAGCCACGGCCCCACGTATTCCTCGCGCCGACGGCTATTGGCACGCAAGGTGTTCAGCGATTGGCGGCTGACGATCTGCGCCAGATACGCCTTGGTGTCTGTCACCGTGTCCAGGTCCACCTGCGCCCACCGCAGATAGCTCTCCTGCAGGACATCATCGGCTTCGGTTGCCGACCCGAGCATCTCGTACGCGATGGTGAACAGCAGTGGGCGCAGGTGGGTGAACAGGTCGGCGTGATTCATGGCGTTAGGCCTCAGAGAGCAGTGCTTCGGTGCGTACGCCGCCCTGGGGCCAGTAGTAGGCCTTCGGATGCTTGGCGGCCTGCGTCAGGAAGTAAACCGTTCCGCGGCATACCATTTCCTTGATGGCGGCACCGGCACGGCCACCGATGAACAGCTTGCGCGGCGTGTCATCGGCTCGTGAGGTCTGGATGACAGCGGCGCGGCGTCCGATGCTGACATTCTGCCCGACGAAGATCTGCCCGCCTGCTACCGGCTGCAGCCCGTCGACCAACGCCAGCACCGTCTTGACCGCCCGCGCGGCAAGCGGACTGGCGGCCTGGCAGCTCATCCGCAGTGGCACGCCCGACGGGCTGGCGGCGTCACCGGCCGCGACAATGCGCGGATCGTCGACGCTCACCAGGGTCTCGTCGGTGATCAGCCTCCCGAGCGCGTCTGTGTGTAGTCCGCTGTCCGCAGCCAGTTGCGGCACACCGAAACCTGCGGTCCATACGGTCAGTGCGCTCGGTAGTTCGCGTCCGTCGGACAGGATCACCGCATGCTCGTCCACCCGGGTGACGGTCGCGGGCAACAGCACCTCCACGCCCAGCTTGGCCAGCCGCTTGGCCACCGCGCGCCGGGCGGGTTCGCCCATCGAGGGCACCAATTGTGAGCCGCAGATCAGGGTTACCTGTCGTCCAGCCTCGGCGAGTTCTCCGGCCAGCTCCACGCCGGTAAGTCCCGCGCCGACCACGACGATCGGTGCGTCCGGTGCCAGCCGCTCGTACCGTGCTCGCACCTGCTGCGCGTGCTCGAACTCATTGATGGAGAACGCGTACTCGGCCGCACCCGGGATGTTGGGGGCCGTCGCGGTACTTCCCACGGCGTACACCAGGTAGTCGTATGGCAGCACTGCACCCGAGGCCAGTTCCAGCTTTTGACCGCCGGCGTCGATGCGGGTGACCTTGTCGACGACGAGCTGGATCGCCGGATTGAGCAGCTGGTTGTAGTCGACCGTCGCGCCCCGGTTACCGGCGACCATTTGGTGCAAACGGATCCGCTCGACGAAATGGGGCCGCGGATTGACCAGCGTTACGGTCACGTCTTGGTTAGCCCGCAGCTGATTCGCCGCCAGGGTTCCCGCGTAACCCCCGCCGATCACGATGACATTGGTTTGTGTGGTCATGGTGCACTCCTTTCATCCTGGATGCCCTCAAGACACCGGTGGAACGAAATCTGTGACAGACCGTGACTGGGATCACCCTTGGCGAACTACTTGACCACCTGATACTTGGGGAAAACCCCCGTGGGCGCGGGCAGGCTCAGCCCCGGCTTCAGGCGTTCACCGATGGACGCAAAGTCGCGCTGATCCTCGGACTGGCCCAAGAGATCCAGCAGCTTGGCGGCCGAATCGGGCATCACCGGTTGCACCAGCAGCGCGACTATCCGCACCACCTCGAGCGTCGTGAACAGCACCGTGTCGAAGCGCTTCTTATCGGCCGCATCGTCACTCTTCCCGAGCACCCAGGGTTCTTGGGAAGAGAAGTACCGGTTACTTGCGCCGAGTACTTGCCAGATCGCCTCCAGCGCAAGATGCATGGCGGGCACATCGAAATGCGTACGTGCCTGTTCCAGCAGCGCGCCGGCAGCGCCGAGGAGCTCGGTGTCGTGGACGGTGAATTCGCCTGGCTCCGGCACGATTCCGCCGAGATTCTTGGCCACCATGGAAAGGGACCGCTGAGCCAGGTTGCCCAGCTCGTTGGCGAGGTCGGCGTTGATCCGCCCGATCAGCCCGTCCTCGCTGTAGCTGCCGTCCTGCCCGAAGGGCACTTCGCGCAGTAGGAAGTAGCGCACCTGGTCCAGGCCGAACGTGTCGACGAGGTTGATCGGGTCAACGACGTTGCCGATCGACTTGCTCATCTTCTCGCCCTTGTTGGTGAGGAAGCCGTGCGCGAAAACCCGCTTGGGCAGCTCGATTCCGGCCGACATCAAGAAGGCGGGCCAGTACACGGTGTGGAATCGGATGATGTCCTTGCCGATCATGTGTACGTCGGCCGGCCAGTACCGCCTGAACGACTCCGATGAGGTGTCTGGGAAGCCCACCCCCGTCAAATAGTTAGTGAGGGCGTCCACCCACACGTACATGACGTGATCGGGATGGTCGGGTACCGGAACCCCCCAGTCGAAGGTGGTGCGGGAGATGGACAGATCGCGCAGCCCGCCCGAGACGAAGCTGACGACCTCATTGCGACGCACCACCGGCCCGATGAACTCCGGATGCGCCTCGTAATGCGCCAGCAGCTTGTCCTGGTAGGCCGACAGCTTGAAGAAGTAGGAATGCTCCTCGGTCCAGTCGACGGGGGTGCCCGTCGCGGTGGCGGTGCGAGTGCCATCGGGGGCGACGGTGGTCTCGGCGTCTGTGTAGTACGCCTCGTCGCGCACCGAGTACCAGCCGGAGTAGGTGTCGAGGTAAATGTCGCCGTTATCGGCCATCTTGCGCCAGAGCGCCTTGGATGCCTCGTAGTGATCCGGGTCGGTAGTACGGATGAATCGGTCGAAGGAGATGTTGAGCTTGCGCTGTAACGCCTCGAAGACATCGGAATTGCGGCGCGCGAGCTGCGCCGGGAGGATTCCGGCCGCCGCGGCCGCCTGCTCCACCTTCAAACCGTGCTCGTCGGTGCCGGTGAGGTACCGCACATCGAAGCCGTCCAGCCGCTTGAAGCGGGCGACGGCGTCGGTTGCGACGTACTCGTATGCGTGGCCGACGTGCGGCTCGCCGTTCGGATACGCGATAGCAGTGGTGATGTAGAACGGATCGGCCATAGTGGCTGTCACTTTATAGACTGGGAACACCATGACGCCCGGCGATAAACGGCAAGCCCCGCCCGACCGCGTTCGTTCCCGCCCGCCCGACCCGCTGCCGCTCGCGCCCCTCATCGATGCCCACACCCATTTAGATGCCTGCGGTGCCGACACCGTCGAGGACGTCCGTGCCATCGTCGACCACGCCGCGGCGGTCGGAGTGGGGCGTGTGGTGACCGTGGCCGATGACCTGGAGTCGGCGCGGTGGGCGGTGTCGGCCGCCGAGGGCGATGCGCGGGTGTATGCCGCCGTCGCCCTGCATCCCACGCGCGCGGGCGATCTCACCGACAGCGCACGCGATGAACTGGAAAAGCTCGCTGGACATCCTCGCGTCGTGGCGATCGGGGAGACCGGTTTGGATCTGTATTGGCCGGGTCGATTGGAGGGTTGTGCGGAGCCGTCGGTTCAGCGCGAAGCATTTGCTTGGCATATCGAGCTGGCTAAGCGGACGGGCAAGCCGCTGATGATTCACAACCGTGACGCCGATGCCGAAGTGCTCGACGTGCTGAAGTCGGAGGGCGCGCCGCCCTCGGTTATCTTCCACTGCTTTTCATCGGACGCCGAAATGGCGAAAAAGTGCGTCGCTGAGGGTTGGATCTTGAGTCTGTCGGGGACGGTGAGTTTCAAGAATGCACGCGCCCTGCGCGAGGCAGCTGCGCTCATTCCCGACGAACAGCTGCTGGTAGAGACGGACGCGCCCTACCTGACACCGCATCCGTATCGGGGTGCGCCCAACGAGTCGTATTGCCTGCCGTACACCGTTCGTGCGCTCGCGGAAATAACCGGGCAACGTGCCGAGCGATTAGCCGCCGCATCCACCGCGACGGCCATCAGGGTGTTCAAGATTGTTGATGAGTTGCCTCCGTGCGATGCTTTCGTTACCGTGTCGTGATCACATTGCCGGGGCTGGTCACCGTTGACGTCCGGTATCAAGGCACCGAAACGAACGCAGGAATCTCCTACTCGTGAATGCACTGACAAAGCTCAACGCAACGCGATCGCCGTTGCTACGCGCCCTGGTGGCCGCTCTGCTGGTAGTGATCGGCGCCGGCGGCGGCTACGCCATCGCTGCGCACAAAACTCTGACTCTCAACGTCGACGGAAACGCGATGACGGTCACGACCGTCAAGTCGCAGGTGTCCGACGTTCTCTCCGATTACGGATATGCGCTCTCCGAGCGCGACGATGTCGCCCCCGCCAAGCACGACGCGGTCCGCGATGGCGACACGATTGTTCTGAAGCGTTCTCGGCCGCTGGACATCTCGGTGGACGGGCAGGGCGCCCAGCAGGTCTGGACCACTGCCACCACGGTGAACGAGGCATTGTCCGACCTGTCGATGACCGACACCGCGCCGACCGCTGCCACCCGTGGCAGCCGCCTCCCGCTGGAAGGCATGGCCCTGCCAGTCGTCAGCGCCAAGACCGTGCAGCTCAACGATGGTGGCGCTATCAGCACACCGCGGATCGCCGCCCCCACCGTGGGGAAGCTCCTGGAGGCCAGCGGCAACCCGCTGCAGCAGTTCGACACCGTCGAGCCTTCGGCTAGCACGCCGGTGACCGCTGATATGCCGATCACCGTGACGCGCATCCGGGTCAGCCAGGTGACCGAGCAGGCCTCGTTGACGCCGACTCCTCAGAAGATCCAAGACGCCAGCATGAACATGAGCCGCTCGGTGGTCGAGGACCCGGGTGCGCCCGGATCCCAGGACATCGTGTACTCGGTGTTGACGATCAACGGTCGCGAAACCGGCCGCATGCCTGTATCGAACAACGTGCTCACCCCCGCCCGCGACTCGGTGCTGCGGGTTGGTGCGAAGCCGGGCACCGAGGTGCCCACGATCACTCGCGGATCCGCTTGGGATGCACTGGCCTCCTGTGAGGCCGGTGGCAACTGGGCCATTAATACGGGTAACGGTTTCTACGGTGGTGTGCAGTTCGATTACGGCACCTGGCTGGCGCACGGTGGCGACAAGTACGCGCCGCGTGCTGACCTCGCGACGCGTGAGGAGCAGATCGCCATCGCCGAGAAGACATTGGCCGTGCAGGGTTGGGGCGCATGGCCGGTGTGCAGCGCGAGAGTCGGTGCCCGCTGACCATCACGCTGCTCGGCCGTACCGAGATTCGACAACTGGCGAAGGATCTCGACTTCCGACCGACGAAGACTCTGGGCCAGAATTTCGTTCACGATGCCAACACCATTCGCCGCATTGTGTCGGTATCGGGTGTCGGTAAGGGCGATCACGTCATCGAGGTGGGGCCCGGTCTGGGCTCGCTGACGTTGGGGTTGCTCGACAAGGGGTGCGAGGTGACCGCGGTCGAGGTGGATCCGGTGCTGGCGCGGCGGCTGCCGGCCACCATCAAGGAGCACTCGCACAGCGAATTCAACCGATTCTCGGTGATTCACCAGGATGTACTGAAGCTCACCCCCGCCGATATTCCGGGCGAGCCGACGGCGATGGTGGCCAACCTGCCTTACAACGTCGCAGTCCCGGCACTGTTGCGGATTCTGACCGAATTCGACTCGGTGAAGACACTTTTGGTGATGGTCCAGTCCGAGGTGGCCGATCGACTGACGGCCGAGCCCGGTTCGCGGATCTACGGTGTGCCGAGCGTCAAGGTGCGCTACTTCGGGAAGGTGAAGCGCCTCGGCACGGTGTCCCCGGCGGTGTTCTGGCCGATTCCGCGGGTGTATTCGGGTCTGGTGCGTATCGATCGGCACCCGGACGCGACATGGCCGTCCGACGCCCAGTTCCGCCGCGAGCTTTTCGATCTCATCGATATCTCGTTCGCGCAGCGCCGCAAGACATCTCGTAATGCATTCGCCGAATGGGCGGGCTCGGGTGACGAGTCGGCACGTCGGCTGCTGGCCGCCAGCATCGACCCGGCGCGTCGCGGGGAGACGTTGGATGTCGCCGATTTCGCGAGGCTGCTGGAGCGTTCGGAGTCCGTCTAGCGTCCGGGTTTCCCCGCGCTGTCTCACTTCGGCGCTGAGTGTGCGGATTGTGTTGGTTTTGTGCGAATTCTCGACAGAATTCACACACTCGAGCCTCCGCGCCCGACTATTTATCGCCGAGGTTGGGCGGGTCGTCCATCATGGGAGTCTCTGCGATCACCGGATACTGCCCGGTGTAGCCGACCCGCTCGCGCGCCAGCTGCAGGACGCGCTCCTTCGACAGGTACCAGCCGATGATGAGCAGGGGCGTAAAGATCGCCAGAGCCACCAGGTTCCAATAGTTTTCGTAACACATGAGCAACAGCACCACGACCAGGAAGACGAGCGTCGCGTACCCGGTGTACGGGGCGCCTGGCATCTGAAACTTGCCGCGCTGCAGGATGCCCCGCTGTGACCATTGGTACAGCCGCAGTTGGCAGATGACGATGGTGGCCCAGGAAGCGATGATCCCGAGTGCGGCGACATCCAGCGCGGTCTCGAAGGCCTGCTCGGGGATCACCATGTTCATGAAGACGCCGGCCACGGTGAAGCATCCGGTGAGTGCGATACCCGCGAACGGAACTCCGTTGGATGTCATGCGTGACAACACTTGTGGTGCGCTGCCGTTCATGGACATGGAGCGCAGAATCCGGCCGGTGCTGTACAGGCCCGCATTGAGACTCGACAGTGCGGCGGTGAGCACCACGAAGTTCATGATGTCACCGGCGTGCGGCAGCCCCACCCGCGAGAAGAAGGTGACGAATGGACTCTCCCCGGACTTGTAGGTGGTGTACGGCAGCAGCAATGCCAGGAGAACCAGTGAGCCGACATAAAATACGGCGATGCGGATGACCACCGCATTGATCGCCTTCGGCATGACCTTGTCGGGGTTCTCGGTCTCGCCTGCGGCGGTGCCCACCAACTCCACTGAGGCATAGGCGAATACCACCCCGGAGGTGATGACGACCAGCGCCAGCACACCGGTGGGAAAGAGCCCACCGTTGTCGGCAATCACGGATGGGCCGGTGGTGGCGCCCTCGACGGTGTATCGGCCGGCGAGGAACACGATGCCGACGATCAAGAAGGTCACCAGCGCAACGACTTTGATGAGTGCTGCCCAGAATTCCATCTCGCCGAAGACCTTGACGCTGATCATGTTCATGGTCAGCACGATGACAAGTGCGATGAGCGCGATGGTCCACTGCGGGACAGCCTTGAACGCACCCCAGTAGTGCATGTACAGGGCGATGGCGGTGACGTCCACGATCGAGGTGGCTGCCCAGTTGACGAAGTACATCCATCCTGCGACGTATGCGGCCTTCTCGCCAAGGAATTCGCGGGCATAAGAGACAAAGGATCCCGAGGACGGGCGGTGGAGCACCAGCTCGCCGAGGGCGCGCAGCATGAAGAAGACGAATATGCCGCAGACGGCATAGACGATGAACAACGCCGGTCCGGCCTCGTGCAAGCGCTTACCCGCACCCATGAACAGACCGGTGCCAATGGCCCCACCGATACCGATCATCTGGACTTGCCGGTTCTTCAGGCCCTTGTGATAGCCCTCGTCCTCACGGGCGAGGGCGGACATGTCGTAGTTAGCCGGGGACGCCATGGGGCGACGGTACCGGGGATTAGGTCATCGCGTGTGTCAAAAGTGTTATGAATTCGGTGCATGTCGGGTAGCGGCTTAACGGATCCTTGGCCATGGCCTTGGCCACGATGGAATCGAAAGCTCGGGGGATGTACTTATGGCGGTAGGAGATCGGCCAGGGGGTGGCGTTGAGATGCAGGTCGGCGAGTTTCATCGCCGTGTGTGCGGTGAACGGGGGTTTGCCGTCGAATAGCTCGACTGCTGTGCAGGCCAGCGCGTACTGATCGGTGGCTGCCGTCACGGGCAGTCCTCGCAGCACCTCAGGCGCCGCGTAGGGCAGCGAGGTTTGCACAACGGGCACCTTGGGCCCGTCCGCACGCTCCTGCGCGATACCGAAATCGGTGAGCACGGCATTACCTGAGCGAGTGCGCATGATGTTGGACGGCTTGACATCGCAATGCACCACTTGGGCTTCATGGATGTAATCGAGTGCTCCGGCGATCTGTTGCAGGGCAGTCATTTTGATCGGGATGACCCAGCTCTGATCCGTTCCCACCAGGTCTTTCGCCGAGCCGCCGTCGAGTGCCTGCATGGTTAGCCAGGCGTCACCGCGTTCGTAGACCGTGATGATGCGGGGATGCGAAAACCGTTGGGCCAGATCGAACTCTCGGTGCAGCCGGTCGATGTTCTCCGGGTTGCGATGCCGTGGGTGCAGTACCTTCAGCGCAACCGTACCGGTGTCATCGCCGGCAGCCCGGTGTGCCAGGTAGACCTGTGCAGTCCCGCCGCGGCCCGCAATTGAGTCGATGACGTAGCCGTTGAATTCGTCACCCGGTGCAGGCATGCACCGAGGGTGTCATGAGTCACCCAGCGCGGTGGGGGATTTCACCCTAGTACGCGTGTCTGGGAAACTCCGAAGACACTCCAGTCACTGGATCCGGTCCCGCGCCGACGGGTGCCGGCGCCGGGGGAGGCGGTACAGGCTGAGCGGACGCCGGTGCCCGAGGTGTTCTCGGCGGGGGCAGCGGCCTGGCGCGCACATTCAGCGGCCACCAGAACCAGCGGCCCAGCAGGGTCGCGATGGCCGGTGTCATGAAGGACCGCACCACCAGGGTGTCGAACAACAGACCAAGACCGATGGTGGTACCCACCTGACCGATAATGGTGAGATCGCTGATGGCCATGGCCATCATCGTGAAGGCGAAGACCAGGCCCGCGGAGGTCACCACACTGCCGGTGCCGCCCATGGCCCGGATCATGCCCGTCTTCAAGCCACCCGGGAGTTCTTCCTTGAGTCGGGAAACCAGTAGCAGGTTGTAGTCGGAGCCCACGGCGAGCAGCACGATGATCGCCATCTGCATGACCATCCAGTGCAATTCTTTGCCCAAGATGTACTGCCAGATGATGACCGACAGGCCGAACGATGCGCCCAGGGACAGCAGTACGGTGCCGACGATCACCAGCGACGCGACGAAGCTGCGGGTGATGAGCAGCATGATCAGGAAGATCAGGCACAGCGCGGATATGCCGGCGATGAGCAAGTCGTAGCGGGCGCCGTCGGCCATGTCCTTGAATGTCGCTGCAGTGCCGCCGAGTTCGATCTTGGCGTCCTCCAGCGGTGTGCCCTTGACCGCCTCGACGGCCGCCAGCTTGATCGGCTCGATATGTGAAAGTCCTTCGGGTGACGTGGGGTCACCGCGATGCGAGATGATCATGCGCAGTGTCTTGCCATCGGGGGACAAGAACATCTTGAGGCCGCGTTTGAAATCGGGGTTGTCGAATATCTCCGGCGGTAGATAGAACGAGTCGTCGTTCTTGGCCTTGTCGAACGCCTTGCCCATGGCGGTCGAGTCCTTGCTCATCTCGTCCATCTGGTCGTACATGCCGCCCATGGTGCTGTGCATCGTCGCCATCATGTTCTGCATGGATTCCATGAGGGGGATCATGTCCCGCATGTCCGCGACCATCTGCGGCATCAGGAGATCCATCTTGTCCATGGTCGTGACCATCACGTCCATGGTCTCGGTCAACTCGTCGATCTTGTCCAGCACATCAAAGATCGACCGGAATGCCTGGCAGATCGGGATATCGAAGCAGTGCTTCTCCCAATAGAAGTAGTTACGGATCGGCCGGAACCAGTCATCGAAATTCTCGATACTGTCCCGCATGTCGTGGATGGTGCCCTGAAGTTTGTGCATATCGCTCACCACGCTGTGCATCACACCGGTGAGCTCGGTCATGCTGGCCAGCATCTTTTTCATGACGCCGACCATGACGCCCATTTGGTCGGACTGGACCTTCATATCGGCCATGCGGTCCTTCATCAGCTTCATGTTCTGAATCTGGCCGACGCCCTGCGCGCTGATGAGGAATGGAATGGAGCTGTGCTCGATCGGTGTGCCCTGCGGGCGGGTGATCGCTTGCACGCGAGCAATTCCCGGTACGCGGTAGACGGCCTTGGCGAGCTTGTCGATGACCAGGAAGTCTGTGGAGTTCCGCATATCGTGGTCAGATTCCACGACGAGCATCTCGGGGTTCATCCGGGCCGGATCGAAGTGTCGGTCAGCGGCTTGGAATCCCTGATTCGCGGGGATGTCCTTGGGGATGTACTTCTTGTCGTCGTAGCTGGTCTTGTATCCGGGAAGTGCGGCCAAGCCGATGATGGCGATCGCCAGCGAGGCCGCCAGGATCGGGCCGGGCCAGCGCGTGATAGCGGCGCCGATGCGGCGCCAGGTGCGAATTCGCATGGCGCGCTTGGGTTCGAACAGCCCAAACCGGCTGCCGATGGTGATCAGTGAAGGCCCCAACGTGAGGGCGACGGCCACCGCCGTCAGGACCGCCACGGCACAGGGGACGCCCATGGTTTGGAAGTACGGCATACGGGTGAAGCTCAGGCAGTACATGGCGCCCGCGATCGTCGACCCCGTACCCAAGATGACATGTGCTGTGCCATGGAACATCTCGTAGTACGCGGCTTCGCGGTCCAGCCCGCTGACTCGGGCTTCCTGATATCGCCCGATCAAGAAGATCGCGTAGTCGGTGCCCGCCGCGATGACCAGCACCACAAGGAGATTCACCGCGAAGGTGGACAGTCCGATGATGTGGTTGTCGCCCAGCACCGAGATCATGCCGCGCGCGGCGCCCAGTTGGATGCCCACCATGAGGAGCACCAACAGCACGGTGAAGATCGATCGGTAGAAGAACAGCAGCATCACGATGATGACGATGAAGGTCAGTCCGGTGATCTTGATCATGCTGCTGTCGCCGGCATGGGCCATATCGGCCTGAAGTGCGGCCGCACCGGTGACGTACACCTTGAGCCCGTCCGGCATCGGCTTCGGATTGCCGTGTTCGTCCATCGAGAGGTCCGCAACGGTCTTACGGACGGATTCGATCGATTCGTTCGCGAGCGTCTCGCCCATGTCTCCGGCGAGGTTCAGCTGAACGTAGGCCGACTTGCCGTCGGTGCTCTGCGCGCCGGACTCGGTGAGGGGATCGCCCCAGAAGTCCTGAACGTGCTGAACATGTTTGGTGTCGGCGCGCAGCTTCGACACCAATTCGTCGTAGAACTTGTGTGCGCCGGCGCCGAGTGGTTTATCGGCCTCGAGGACGATCATGGCTGCGCTGTTGGAGTCGGACTCCTGGAACAGCCGGCCCATGTTCTTCATCGCCTTCATGGACGGCGCGTCGGCGGGGCTCAGCGAGACGGTGTTCGCTTGGGCCACCTGCTCCAACTGAGGTGCGGCCAGGCCGAGGCCGATGACAACCGCTATCCAGATGATGACGATGGGGATGGAGAGTCGTCGGATCCATTTGGCCAGGAAGGTGGGCTCCCCGCTGCCGTGTGCCCCGCTCATGCGGACTTCACAAAGCAGTAGACGTAGGCGCTCACTTCGTTGGAGGTCCTCTCGTCTTTGATTTCGTCGTTGGCGGTGATACGGCAACTGAGCGAATTGGCATTACGTGTCTGCGCCAAGATGTTTCCCGTCATTGCCGGCGCCGTGGTGACGATCTCAATCGACCACGGTAGCGCTGCCCCGTTGATCTGGTGGGGCTCCCCTTCTTTGTCGATGTAGTTGATATCGGCGACGGTTCCCGGCGGACCGTAGATTTCGTACATCACACGTTTGGGCTTGGAGTTGTTTTTGTCGTCGGTCATGCTGCCGGCATAGGTGGGCAACTGTTGTGAACCGAAAATGCCGCGAATTCGCCATACCGCAAAGCCGGCAATGGCGATGACAAGCACCATCACTACCGGGATCCAAGCCCGCTTCAGAACGCTGAGAATCGGAGGACCCCTTCACCCGTTGCTGTCGAACAGATCGCTTACCGCGGACTAGCTGCACAACGAGTGCTTCACGCAGCACGTCGGAGTGAACCGTTGACGTGAAAGCGTACGAAGCATTCATTTCTTAACGCATGACATGTGCGTTATGGACAACCTACCAGCGGGTTCATTGGCCCGCAAGTCACACGCCGTGCGTTATCTTGAGACGGATGACACAGCCCAATTTCCGGCGCGCACGTTCGGAGGAGAACAAGCGTCAACGTGCGGCAACGATCGTAGAAGCCGCGCGCTCGCTCGCGCTGGAGGCCGGTGTCGCGTCGGTCACTCTCACTGGTGTGGCCAATCGGGCGGGTGTCCATCACTCCGCGGTGCGCCGCTATTTCAGCTCACATAAAGAGGTGTTACTGCGGCTCGCGACCGAGGGGATGGCTGAGCTATCGGACTCGGTGTGCGCCACGCTGAATGGCCCAGGGGAGCGATCACCCGCAGATGTTGGCGCCGCGCTCTCGGGTGCTCTCATCGCGGCGCCGTTGTTCTGCGACCTGCTGGGTAGTCAGTATCTGCACCTAGAACACGAAGTGGAGATCGACCACGTCCGTGAGGCGCAGCGCGCCAACCAAGCGGCCGCGATGACGATCGTCGACGCAATAGAACGGTCGACGCCCGAGCTCGACCGCAAGAGTGCCCTCGACATCGTCACGTCGGCCTTCGCGCTCGCTGGGATGCTCTGGCAGTTCACCCATCCTCCCGAGGGTCTCGAACATGATTTCGCCGAAGAGCCCGGCTTTCCGGACGATTGGGACACCGATTTCGGCAGCACGCTCACCCGGCTACTCGCCGCCACGTGTATCGGGTACGTGAAAGAGCCTTAGGCGTCGAGCCGTTTCTCAAACCAGTGGTGCGCGTACCTCTCGTCGTTGAACGCAGCGACCTCGTGATACCCCGCCGAGCGGTACATCGCGATCGCCTCGGTGAGTGCCCGATTGGTATCCAGGCGAATCGCAGTGGCGCCGTGCGTCATCGCTTGCCGCTCCAGTTCGGCGAGGATTCGCTTCCCGAGGCCCATGCCGCGGACGTTGGGGGAGATCCACACGCGTTTGATCTCGGCGACCGGGGTGTCACGGGGCAGTTTCAGCCCACCGCAGCCCACGGGCTGGTCATGCAGGCTCGCGACGAGGAAAAGCCCGGCAGGGGCGGACAGTTCGGTATCGCCGGCGGGCAGTGCCAGTGCCGGGTCGAAGCCGCTGTCCAGCCGGGCGGCAATTTCCTCGAAGTAGGCGCGGATGCAGGAGCGGGCCTCCGGGGAGCGGGTGTCCACGATGCCGACCTGAACCTGCGAGGCCACGAAGAGTCTCTCGACCTCGGCCATGGCGTCGGCGAGCCGTCGCCGCTGATTCGCGCTCAGCGGTGCCAGGATCGATCGGGCCAGGTCATCGGAACGGCGATCGAGCTCGTCCAGTTCGGCACGACCGGTTTCGGTGAGGCGTGCGGTGCGCACCCGGGTATCGCCTTCGGCTGCGGTCACCTCGACGAGCCCGGTGCCTTCCAGCGCCCGCAACAGCCGGCTGAGGTATCCGGAGTCCAGGCCCAGTTGGGCGCGCAGTTCGCGGATATCGCGTCCCCTCGCGCCGATCTCCCACAGCACCCGCGACTGGCCGAGGGGGCGGTCGCGTGCGAGATATTCGCTCTCGAGAACTCCTATTCGCTGCGTCACGGTTCTGTTGAAGCTGCGCAGGCCGTCCACCAGGGCATCGGTCATTTATCTGACTTTAGTCAGATAAAGCCGCGATGTCTCCGTTGTTTGACGGGTAACGGCCATTCGCGCCGCCAGAACGTACCCTCATGGGCGTGTCCGAGACCGTCTCCGATTGGCTGCCTACCGGCGCGGTAACCGTCCGGGCGCCTGGCAAGGTCAACCTGTATCTCGCCATCGGCGACCTGCGTGATGACGGCTACCACGAGCTCACCACGGTTTTCCACGCGGTTTCGCTGGCCGACGACGTCACGGTTCGAGATGCCGATGTGTTGTCCGTCGACGTCGTCGGGCAGGGCGAGGGCACGGTGCCCACCGACGAACGCAATCTCGCCTGGCAGGCTGCCGAGCTCTTCGCCGACCACGTCGGCCGTGCTCCCGATGTCTCGATCTTCATCAACAAAGACATTCCGGTCGCGGGCGGTATGGCCGGCGGATCCGCCGACGCGGCAGCGGTGCTGGTCGCGATGAACGAACTTTGGCGGGCCGGAGTCCCGCGCCGCGATCTGCACCAGCTGGCCGCGAGGTTGGGCAGTGATGTGCCGTTCGCGCTGCATGGGGGAACCGCGCTGGGCACGGGCCGGGGCGAGCAGCTGGCCACCGTGTTGGCGCGCAATGTCTTTCACTGGGTGTTCGCCTTCGCCGACGGTGGTTTGTCCACACCGGACGTATTCCGGGAGATCGACCGGCTGCGTGAGAACGGCAATCCGCCGCGACTTGACGAGTCTGACGAATTGCTTGGTGCACTTGCCGCGGGTGATGCGCGCCGATTGGCGCCGCTGCTCGGTAACGAGCTGCAGGCCGCGGCGGTGAGCCTGAACCCCGGTCTGCGGCGGACGCTACGGGCAGGAGAGTCCGCGGGTGCTCTCGCGGGGATCGTGTCCGGTTCGGGCCCAACCTGTGCGTTCTTGTGCACCTCCGCCGAGGATGCGCTGCAGGTGAGCGCCGAGCTGGCGGGTGCGGGTGTGTGCCGGACGGTCCGGGTGGCTAGCGGGCCGGTTCACGGTGCGCAGGTGGTGCGGGGACGCAGCGACGGCTAGCGATGAGCCTCTCGGGCGAAGGGCATCGGCTTCTTATGTGCCTTGATCTGTTTGCGCCAACACGCCGATCATCGCGACACGCCGTACGCCCAGATCACAGTGGGTTTGGTCGCTGATTAAGAAAAGCCTAAGATGCTACCGGACCAAAAGAAGGCAGCCGGACTGTCACCTGAACGATATGAATCCGCTGCTACCAGGCCTGCGCGTGTCTACTGCACGTCGCGGCACCGGTGGCGGACCATCCGATAAGGAAGCGTGACTCGCCCAATCGGGCCGAGGCAAGGAGGAAACTGTGAGCAGGTTTACCGACGAGCTGTATGCCAACGCGCTGTCCAGCGTCAAGGGCATGGTCACCGGAGAACCCGATACTCCTGTTCGGCACACCTGGAAGCAGGTGCACGAGCGCGCCAAGCAGCTCGCCGGTGGATTGGCCGCAGCGGGCCTCGGCCCCGACGATGCGATCGGCATGTTGGTTGGCATGCCCATCGAGATCGCCCCGGCGATCCAGGCAGTGTGGATGCGCGGTGCCTCGCTGACGATGCTGCACCAGCCGACCCCGCGTACCGACCTGGCGGTGTGGGCCGAGGACACCCTTAAGGTCGTCGAGATGATCGACGCCAAGGCCGTCATCGTGTCCGCGCCGTTCGATGCCGCCGCTCCGGTGCTGGAGGAGAAGGGCGTCATCGTCGTCCACATCAAGGATCTGTGGGATGCCGAGCCCCTCGAGCCCATCGAGGTCGACGAGGACGCCGTTGCGCTCATGCAGCTGACCTCCGGATCTACCGGATCTCCTAAGGCCGTGAAGATCACCCACCGCAACCTGTACGCCAACGCGCACGGCATGTACGTCGCCTCCAAGTACAAGCCCGAATCGGACGTGATGGTCAGCTGGCTGCCGCTGTTCCACGATATGGGCATGGTCGGCTTCCTGACGGTGCCGATGTTCTTCGGCGCCGAGCTGGTGAAGATCACCCCGTTGGACTTCATGAAAGATGTTCTGTTGTGGGGCAGGCTGATCGACAAGTACAAGGGCACTATGACGGCCGCCCCGAACTTCGCGTACTCGCTGTTCGCCAAGCGGTTGCGTAACCAGGCCAAGCCGGGTGACTTCGATCTGTCGACGTTGCGGTTCGTGCTTTCCGGTGCCGAGCCGGTGGACCCGGCGGTGGTCAAGGACCTGTGTGATGCCGGAAAGCCGTTCGGGTTCAAGTGGTCTGCGATGGTGCCCGCGTACGGTATGGCCGAAACCGCACTGGCCGTGTCTTTCTCGGAGGTCGAGGCCGGTGGCCTCATCGTCGACGAGGTCGATGCCGACCTGCTGGCAGCCCTGCGCCGTGCCGTTCCCGCTAGCCGCGGAAACCTGCGCCACCTGGCGACACTGGGCCCGCTGCTGCCGGGTATCGAGGCACGGGTCATCGACGAGGATCTGAACGTGTTGCCCCCGCGCGGCGTTGGCGTCATCGAACTACGCGGCGAGTCGGTGACCCCCGGCTACGTCACCATGGGCGGATTGCTGGACGCACAGGACGAACACGGTTGGTACAACACCGGTGACCTCGGCTACCTCACCGAAAAGGGACACGTGGTGGTGTGCGGCCGCGTCAAGGACGTCATCATCATGGCCGGGCGCAATATCTACCCGACCGATATCGAGCGCGCCGCGGGTCGCGTCGCGGGCGTGCGGCCCGGCTGTGCCGTCGCGGTGCGCCTGGAGGCCGGAGTCGATCCCAAGAACCAGCGCGAGACCTTCGCGGTTGTGGTGGAGTCCAACGCATTCGAGAATGCGGACGAGGTTCGGCGGATCGAGCAGCAGGTCGCTCACGAGGTCGTCGCCGAGGTCGATGTGCGGCCGCGCAATGTGGTGGTGCTCGGACCGGGCAGCATTCCCAAGACTCCGTCGGGCAAGCTGCGTAGGTCGACTTCGGTGGCGCTCGTCATCTAGGTGCTGTCGAGTGACCCCGAGCAAGGGGAACACGCGCGAATCTCGTGGCACGGCAATGATGTCGAGCAAGATATCTGGTTCGGAGATACCTGGCCGCTGGAAGATGTCTGGGTAGTCGTCAGCGGTGCCGACGGTGACGGAACTGCAGGGCGTGATTCGAGTACCTTTTATGTCACGGCCGTGCACGACGTCATCGTGCTCTGAAGGCCGACAGTAACCTCCACGCAGGAGTTCGAGCCGAAATGCCTGCGTGGCGTTACTGTCGCGACGGGCGCATCACTCGAATGGGACCGGTGGCATCTTGACCACCTGGGCGGCATAGCTCAGTCCGGCACCGTAGCCGATGAGCAGCGCCAGATCGCCGGGCTTGGCGGCGCCCGTCGACAACAGACCCTCCATGGCCAGCGGAACCGATGCGGCTGAGGTGTTGCCGGCGTGCTCGATATCGTTGGCAATCACCGCATCCGGGCGTAGGTGCAGATTCTTGGCGAGCAGCTCGTTGATCCGGCTGTTGGCCTGATGCGGGACAAACACGTCGATGTCCTCGGGGCCCACCTTCGCGGCCTCCAGGGCGCGCTGGCCGACCTTGCCCATTTCGAATGCCGCCCAACGAAATACCGAGGTTCCCTCAATCCGCAGATAAGGACGCGGGCCTTCGGGCTTGGCCGCGAAATCCATCCAGTCGATGTCCTGCCGAATAGCGTTGGCCTGACTTCCGTCGCTGCCCCACACCGTGGGGCCGATTCCCTGTTCGGCGGTCTCGCCGACGACAACCGCGCCGGCTCCGTCGCCGAAGATGAAGCAGTTGCCGCGGTCGGTTATATCCAATGCGGGGGAGAGCTTTTCCGTACCGATTACCAGCACCTTGCTGGCGCTGCCGCCGCGGATCATGTCGCCCGCGACGCCCACTGCGTAGCCGAACCCGGCGCAGCCGGCGGACAGGTCGAACGCCGGGACACCTTGGGCGCCCAATACGGTGGCGACGGCCGGGGCGGACGCCGGCGTCTGCAAGTAGTGGGTGCTGGTGGCAACGATCACCGCGTCGATCTCGGCGCCGGTGAGCAGGGCGTTGGCGATGGCCTTGCGTCCGGCTTCGATGGCCAGGGTCTGGGCGGATTCATCGTCGGCAGCGAACCGACGGGTCTTGATCCCGGTGCGGGTGTAGATCCACTCGTCCGAAGACTCAATGTGCTCGCAGATCTCATCGTTGGTGACGACGCGTTCGGGACGGTACGTCCCCAGGCTGAGCAGGCCGATCTTGTTGACGCCGGTGGTCTCCGCTATCACGGTCATGAGGAGACCATAGCGGGCACATCCAGACGTCTAGCCCCAGGCGTGTACCTGGTTCTGTGCCGCCTCCAGGCCGAGGCGAACCAGGAGCTCCGTCGCATCGGCGCCATGCTCGCACAGCAGCGGCACCTGCTCGGCCTCCGTCTTGGTGAAGTTCTCCAGCACGTAGGCGGCCGGATCCTTGCGTCCGGGCGGACGGCCTACGCCCAGACGAACCCGCAGGTAGTCCTTGGTGCCCAATGACTGGGACACCGAGCGCAGCCCGTTGTGGCCGCCCTCGCCGCCGCCGATTTTGAGCCGTACGGTGCTGAAATCGAGGTCCAGCTCGTCGTGCAGCACGATGACATTCCCCGGGGAGACCGAGAAGAACTTGGCCAGCGCGGCAACCTGGGGGCCCGAGGTGTTCATGAACGTGCGGGGCTTGGCCAGGTTCACGGCCCGGCCGCCGAGACGAATCGTCGTCGCCTCGGCGCCGGACTTCTTGTGCGGCTTGAATGTCGCGCCGTCCTTGGCCGCCAGCAGATCGGCGACCATGAATCCGAGGTTGTGCCGTGTCTTGGCGTAGGTCGGCCCGGGGTTGCCCAGGCCGACCACCAGCACGGCATCGTCGGATAAGTCGGGCACGACGTACTCGACCTACTCTTCCGTGCTGGCTTCGGCGGCGTCGCCTGCGGCAGAAGCCTCGCCGGCACCTTCGTTGCCGCCGCCCTCGGCGTCCATCTCGTCGGAGGTCGGCGCGGCGACCACGTTGATAACGAGAGTGTCCGGGTCGGAGATCAGCGTGGAACCCGCGGGCAGCTCGATCGAACCTGCGGTGATCTGCGTACCGGCCTCAAGGCCCTCGACAGACACGGTGAGGTGGTCGGGAATCGACAGCGCCTCGGCCTCGATTTCCAGGGTGTTGGCGTCCTGGGCGACCAAGGTGCCGCTCGCGGCATCGCCCTCGATGTGGACGTTCACCTCGACGGTGACCTTCTCGCCCTTGCGCACGACCAGCAGGTCGGCGTGCACCAGGTTGCGGCGGATGGGGTGAATCTCGATGGTCTTGGTGAGGGCCAGCTGCTCGCGTCCCTCGATGTTCAGGGTCAGCACCGCGTTGGTGCCGGAGTTACGCAGCACGGCCGAGAAATCACGGGCCGGCAGGTTCAGGTGCTCGGGGGTGGTGTTGTGGCCGTACAGGACGGCGGGGACCAGGCCGTCGCGACGCGCGCGGCGCGAGGCACCCTTACCGGTGTCCTGGCGGACGGTCACGTCGAGGTTATTGCCGCTGGGGGCGTTTTTCTTGGACATGTGGTCGACTCCTTGCGTCTCGTTAGGCACGGCGCAGGAAGGACATCACGATGATGCTCATGATCCCGTCGATAACGGTGGGTAAAAGGACCCACCCTCGCCGTGACAGCCCGCTCAGAGTAGCCCAGCGCGGGTTCGGAACGCCAATCAGGACGGGAAGGATACCCCGGTGAGCTGCTCGGACAGGTCCCAGAGCCCGCGAGCGGTGGCCGCATCCTTGGCCTTGCCGCTGCGGCCGACCTTCTTGGGGTATCCCTTCGCCTCAAAGAGGCCGTCGGGTCCGATGTAGGTATCGCCCGGCAGGTCTTGCGATGCCGCATAGAGCACCGTCAACGCACCGTGTGTGGCGTCCTGCGCATAGAGGTTCCCGGCCTTGAGGGCGAAGGTGAAGATCGGGTGCCCGCTGTGAGATTGCAGTTCGGTCGCCGCGATACCCGGATGAGCGACCACCGCACGCACCGGCGATCCCGCCACGGTGAGGCGGCGTTGCAACTCGCTCGTGAACAGCAGGTTGGCCAGCTTGGATGCACCGTACGCCCCGGTGCGGGTGTACCGACGGCGCTCGTAGTTGAGGTCGGTCAGGTCTATGCTTCCGGCGCGGTGTGCCACCGAAGCCACCGCGACCACCCGGTCGGTGATCTTGGGCAGCAACAGGTTGGTCAGCGCGAACGCACCGAGATGGTTTGTGCCGATCTGGTTTTCGAAGCCGTCGACTGTCGTGGTGTGCGGGACCATCATGATGCCGGCGTTGTTCACCAGTACGTCGAGGCTGTCGACGGTATCGGCGAAGGCTCGTACCGAGGCCAGATCGGCGACGTCGACCTGGCGCACCTCGGTGCTGCCGGTGCTGGTGGCGTCGATCGAAGCCTTGGCGGCCTTGCCCTTCTCGGTGTTACGCACCGCCATGACGACGTGGGCGCCGACTCGGGCTAGCTCGCGTGCGGTCTCCAGGCCCAGTCCGCTGTTGGCTCCGGTGATGACGACGGTGCGACCTTCGAACGACGGCAGATCCTTGGCGGTCCATGTGCTCACGACAGCGACCCTAAGGCTTCCCGGAGATAACGTCGAGATCATGACCTTTGAGACCGAAGTCGATGCCTTTTTGGATCAGCTCGTGTTTGTCCGGAGCCTCAACGCTTCGTGATTCTCAGTCCCTCGGTGAGGGCGGCGACATCCTTTGCCAGCGCCGCGGACTGCGCCTCCGTCGTCGTCACCGTGAGTTGCACGAGGTAGTGGATCGGGCCAGCGGGCACGATGACGTCCCGGTTCCACGCGTGCACACGCACGTTCTGGTTGTCGTAGGTGCCTTCGATGGCGGCCGACGGATAATCCTGGAAGTCCTCGAGGGATGAGGAGATCTTCTGAAAGTTCTGGGTGTTCTGCGCGTCGGCGAAGCCGTGCTCGGTGATCGCCTTGCGGGCATCGAGCGGGCCATCCAGTTTGATGAGGTAGATCACCGCGCTTGGTGTTCTTCCCTGATCGGCATCGCTGGGCTTGTCCGTGATCAGGTAGGCGGGATCGAGCGGGCCGAGATTCTCCCACCCGGCGGGCAGCGGCACCTCGATGCGGATACTCGCGACGGCATCCGGTGACAACGGGATGACCTTGACGCCGAGGCTCTGCAGGTATTCGTTCATCGAAGTCGGCGCAGTGCTGGTGGGTGCAGCCGAGCTGCTCGATGCCGGGCTGTTTGATGCCGAGCCGTCTGATGAAACGGCTTGCGGTTCAGGTTGTTTCGATCCGCACCCGGTTCCCGTGAGCGCCATCAGGCACGCGGCAACCAGTGCGGCGCTACGCATTACCGTCGAAAAGTCCTGTTACCGAACCGTTCTCGAAGACTTCGCGGATGGTGCTGGCGAGCAGTGGGGCGATGGACAACACCGTCAGCTGCGGGAAGAGCTTCTCCTCGCCGATGGGCAGCGTGTTGGTGACCAGCACCTCCCTGGCGCCACAATTGGCCAGACGCTCGGCGGCGGGATCGGACAGCACACCGTGCGTCGCGGCGATCACGACGTCCTTGGCGCCTGCCTCGTGCAGCAGTCCAACCGCTCCGGCGATGGTGCCACCGGTGTCGATCATGTCGTCGGTGATGACGCAGGTCTTACCGGTCACGTCACCGACGACGCGATTGGCCTTGACCTGGTTGGGGACCCGCGGGTCACGGGTCTTATGGATAAAGGCGAGCGGCACGCCACCCAGCGAGTCGGCCCACTTCTCGGCGACGCGCACACGGCCGGAGTCGGGGGAGACCACCACGACGTCCTCGCCGTTGCTTACGTAGTGCTCGGCGATGTACCCGCACAGCAGCGACTGGGCGCGCATGTGGTCCACCGGGCCGTCGAAGAAGCCCTGGATCTGGTCGGTGTGCAGGTCGACGGTGACGATGCGGTCAGCACCGGCGGTCTTGTACAGGTCGGCCACCAGGCGAGCGGAGATGGGCTCGCGGCCGCGGTGTTTCTTGTCCTGGCGGGCATAGGGATAGAACGGGAGGATCGCGGTGATCCGCTTGGCGCTGCCGCGCTTGAGCGCATCGATCATGATCAGCTGTTCCATCAGCCAGGTATTCAACGGCGCCGGATGTGACTGCAGGACGAACGCGTCGCAGCCGCGTACCGATTCCTCGAACCGCACGAAGATCTCGCCATTGGCGAAATCTCGCGCTATTTGCGCGGTCACCTCGACGTCGAGCTCCTTGGCGACCTGTTCGGCCAGCTCAGGGTGCGCACGACCCGAGAACAGCATCAGATTCTTGCGGTTATCCGTCCAGTCGGTGCTCACGGCGCAGCTAGTCCTCTTGGTAGGTCGTATCGTGGGCTTTGACGAGGGCGGGTCGGGTACCGCCTCGTCGGGGTAATGGTACGGACCTTTTCCGGCTGCCCGGGAGTGGGTTGCCGGAATTTGAACGCCAGGTGTCGAAACCCCTCCCCGCGAGCGCGCAATTACGCACCACTGTTGTCGACGGATGTGTGCGTACTTGCGCGCTCGGCCGGGCCGGTGGCCTGTTCGGCGGCCTTGGCTGCATCGCTACCCGGGCGCTTCTGCGTCACCCAGCCCTCGATATTGCGTTGCGTGCCGGCCGACACCGCCAGTGCGCCCGGCGGCACGTCCTCGCGGATGACCGTCCCGGCTCCGGTGTACGCACCGTCGCCGACGGTCACCGGGGCCACGAACATGGTGTCCGAGCCGGTTTTCACGTACGAGCCAATCACGGTGCGCCGCTTGGTCTCTCCGTCGTAGTTGACGAACACGCTGGACGCCCCGATATTGCTGTGCTCGCCGATATCGGCATCGCCGACGTAGGTCAGGTGCGGCACCTTGGTGCCCCGGCCAATCGTGGAGTTCTTGACCTCGACAAACGCGCCGAGCTTGGCGCTTTCGCCGGTCACCGTGCCCGGCCGCAGATAGGTGTAAGGCCCGATGACCGATCGCGCGCCGATGGTGGCGCCCTGGCCGTGGGTGCGGATCACCGTTGCCGAGTCGCCAACGGTGACATCGATGAGGGTGCTGTCGGGGCCGATGTGACAGTGCCTGCCGATCACGGTCTGCGAGTGCAACTGGGTACCGGGTGCGATGGTGGCGTCTTGACCGATCCGGACATCGACATCGATCCAGGTGCTCGACGGGTCGACGATGGTGACTCCGGCGCGCTGATGGTGGCGGATGATCCGCCGATTCAGCTCGGCGCCCAGCTCGGACAGCTGCACGCGATCGTTGACGCCGGCCACCAGGGCGCTGTCGTCGACATGGTTGGCGTGCACCACCTTTCCGCTCTGGCGGATGATCGAGACGGCATCGGTCAGGTAGAGCTCATGTTGCGCGTTGTCCGAGCGCAGCTGAGCCAATGCGGCATGGAGCGGCTCGATGTCGAAGGCGTACACCCCGGCGTTGACCTCGCCGATGGCACGTTGGCTGTCGGTGGCGTCGGTCTGCTCGACGATCGCGATGACCTCGCGGTCCTGCGTGCGCAGGATGCGTCCATAGCCGGTGGGGTCGCCGAGCGTGGTGGTCAGCAGCGTGGCGGCGGCGGGTTCGGCCGTATGTCGGCTGATCAACTCCGCCAGCGTGTTCCCGTCGAGCAACGGGATATCGCCGGACGTGACAATGACGGTGCCGCGGAAATTCGCGGGCAAAGCCTGCAGGCCACAGGCCACGGCATGCCCGGTGCCGAGCTGCTGTTCCTGCACGGAGACGTGGATCGTGCGGTTGAGCGATTCGGCGAGGATGTCTACGGCGGTGGCGATGCGTTCGCGGTCGTGCCCCAACACGATCACCAGATGCGCGGGATTCACGCTGGCGGCGGCATGTACCGAATGTGCCAGCATGGAGCGGCCGCCGAGGGTATGCAGCACCTTGGGGATATCCGAACACATGCGGGTGCCGGCACCCGCCGCCAGCACGATGACAGCGGTTTCGTCTGGCATTTCTGTTCCTTACTGCTCCGTCGCCAGGACTCGAACCTGAACTATCTGAACCAAAATCAGAGGTGCTGCCGATTACACCACGACGGACTGCTACAGAATGAAGACTGTAGTCGACCACCGAGCTCGGCCACGTGGCCGTCGAGGGGCCGAGAAAGTGATGGCACATGGCGGTACCTAACAAGTCCGATGGCCCCGGACGGACTCCTCGTGTCCGGATGGCCGGTTCGGAGCGGCGCCGCCAGCTGATCGATGTGGCGCGGACGTTGTTCGCCGAACGCGGGTACGAGGCCACCTCCATCGAGGAGATTGCCCAGCGAGCCGGGGTGTCCAAACCCGTGGTGTACGAGCACTTCGGCGGCAAGGAGGGGCTCTACGCCGTCGTGGTGGACCGCGAGATGTCGGTGCTACTGGACGGCATTACCTCGTCGTTGACGAGTTATCGCTCACGGGTGCGACTCGAACAGGTGGCGTTGGCCCTGCTGAGCTATATCGAGGACCGCACCGACGGCTTCCGGATCCTGATTAGGGACTCGCCGCCCGGGGTGAGCTCGGGGACGTATTCGAGCCTGCTCAACGATGCGGTCAGCCAGGTGTCGAGCATCCTCGCGGGCGACTTCCAGCGCCGCGGTTTGGACGCCGAGATGGCGCCGTTGTACGCCCAGGCGTTGGTGGGGCAGGTGTCGATGACGGCCCAGTGGTGGCTGGATGCCCGGGAGCCCAAGAAGGAAGTGGTGGCGGCTCATATCGTCAACCTGTGCTGGCATGGCCTGAAGCATTTGGAAGCCGATCCGCAGCTCCAGGATGAGTGAGCAGGAACATTCGGGAGCACCACACCGTTCGACATAACGAGTGGTTCGTGAAGGAGGCGGTCGGTTGTGACGGGTTTACGTCTCACCCTTGGTGCGGCGGCCGCGATCTGCTTCGGCCTGTTCGGTGCGCCCGCTGCGCTGGCGGACGAGTGCACCGGCCCGCTGACCGCGCGGGTGTGCGTGAAACCGGGCAATGCCGAACTGCATTCGACACCGAACCGTGAGTTCATACCGGAGGTTCCGCAGGCCTCGCCGTGGTTGGTTGTCGGCGGCTCTGGGTCGGGTATCTGGATCCCGTGACGGAATGGCGCAGTCGGGTCGAAGCAGTGCGTGACATGCATCGATCACCTAGAATTTAACTTGTTGGGGTTGACCACTTAGGTGAGGTGTTTGTCATGACGTCAGTAGTTGTGCGATGGGTTGTGGCTGGGGCCGCCGCCGCCGCGTTGGGCGCTTTGCCCGTGTCGCTGGCCTCGGTTGCCGCGGCCGATCCGCAGTGCGCGGACCCGGCGATGTGTCAATCCGAGCCGCCCAACCCCGAGAGTTGCAACGGTGGACCCGACGACATGGTGTGCACCCGTGCGGGGGACGCGGAACTGCATTCTTCGCCGAACCCGGCAGACATCCCACCGGTGCCACAGGCCGAGACTCCGCCCTGGATGGTTTTCGGTAATCCCGGCATGGGCCGCTAACCAGTAGAAACCAGGGCGACACCGCCCTCAATGGTTGCTTTCGGATCCTAACGAGTCTAATTTTGACTTGTTAGGAAATCTAAGCATCTAAGGGGTGTTGTTCCATGCCTGGCCTTCGATATGCCATGGCGCTGGTGGCGACGGGTCTGCTTACGGCTGTTCCTGTCGGTATTGAGATAGCGGGTCCGGCGAGTGTCGCTCACGGAGGACACGGGAATTGCACGCAGCCGCGTACTGGTGCGGAGGTTTGCGTCAGTCCGGGTGACGCCGAACTCCGGTCGTGGCCTGACCCCGCCGATCTGCCGACGCCGCCCGACGTTCCGGTGCGCCCCGACAACCTGTGAGGTGGTTATCGGGGGAGGTATGCGCGTAAATCTGTTCAGTAGGTTCGAAAAAGCTGTGAACTAGCTGTATGACATGCGAAAAACGCCTACAGTGAAACCCTGGGGTTGATCGATGGGCGAGGTGCTTGTCATGGCATCAGTAGTAATGCGATGGATGGTGGCCGGAGCGGCCGCCGCCGCGTTGGTCGTCACGCCCGCGGTGCTGGCCCCGGTCGCAGGGGCAGAGCAGCCGTGCGCTGATCCGGCCATGTGCCAGGCGCCCACTCCGGCGCCGGTGCACGAGGATGCGGAGCTGCACTCCGCGCCAAATCCGAACAATGTTCCGCAGGTTCCGCAGGCCAACATTCCGCCGTGGCAGATGATAAATGCTCCGGGTGAGGCGCGTAACCACCCCTGAGCCATGGTGCGCGGCTGGCAATGAGCTGTGAACCGACTGGTAAAGCGCTGGTCTGATGGCTAGATGAGGCAGGCGGACCTATCGTCGTCTCATGATGTCTCTGCTGGTACGGCGTGCGGCATTGCTGGTGGCCGCCGGTGTCACTATCGGTATGCCGCTCGCAGTTGGGGTGTCGAATGCCGATCCCCCATGCGCACCCGGTGCAGCCGCCTGCTCCCTCCCGACCGCAGTTGTCCCGCCGTCTGGAGGGCACGAGAAGTGCAGTGCGCCAAAACCGGGTGAACAGGTCTGTTCCGAGCCCGGTGATGCCGAGCTCCACTCAACACCGACGGCCCATATCCCGGCACCGCCGTTGACGGTGGCGCCGACCAAGAGCGGTGCCGCGCTCTAGCCGAATGTGGCGAGGACTCGCTAACGGTCGGGCTGACTAGTCCGGTCGCTGGCCCTAACGCGCGCCGCAGTCCCGCGCGAGCAGATCGGCGATCGTCTCGCGGCGTACCAGCTCACGCACCCGCCCGTCGCGCACCGCGAGCACAGGGGGACGACCGACCAGGTTGTAGGACGAGGCCATGCTGTGGTTGTACGCACCGGTGCAGGCCACCGCGAGCACATCGCCGGGATGCACATCAGAGGGCAGGCTGACATCGCGGGCGATCTCGTCGCCGGATTCGCAGTGCCGCCCGGCCACCGTCACCAACTGAGGTGGGGCAGAGGGATGCCGATTGGCCAGCGCAACACTGTACTTCGCGTCGTAGAGGGAAACTCGGGGGTTGTCGCTCATGCCGCCGTCGACGGCGACGAAGGTGCGCCCGCCCGGCTGGGTCTTCACCGACACCACCCGGTACAGCGTGACCCCCGCGCGTGCGGAGATGGCGCGGCCGGGCTCCACCACGACACGCGGACGGGGGAAGCGCTCTGCGGCACAGGCGGCGTCGAGCGCGTCGTCGATGAAATCGCGTAGCTCGGCGATATCGAGTTCGGGGTCGCCCGAGCGGTAAGGAACACCGTGGCCGCCACCGATATTGAGTTCACCCAGGATGACGCCGTGTTTGGCGCGGATATCTGCCATCGCGGCGATCATGCGGCGGATGGTCTCGCCGTACAGCGCACAGTCGGTGACCTGTGAGCCGATGTGGCAGTGCAGTCCCACCAGGTCCAGCATCGGCTGGTCCAGCACACGGCGGACGGCCTCGATGGCGTGCCCGCCATGCAGCGGGAACCCGAACTTCTGGTCGGTGACTCCTGTCGTCACGGCGGCATGCCCGTGGATGTCGATATCAGGGGTTACCCGCACCAGCACCCGCTGGCGCTTCGACAGCCGAGTCGCCAGGAACATGATCTCGGTGTAGGAGTCGACGACAATCCGACCGACACCCACTGCGGCCGCGTCACTGAGTTCATCGGGAGTTTTAGCGTTGCCGTGCATGATGATTCGTTCCGGATCGAAACCGCCCGCGAGGGCGGTGGCCAACTCTCCGGAGGAGCAGACGTCCAACGACAGACCCTCTTGCGCCACCCACCGCGCGATATCGGCCGTCAGCAGCGCCTTGCTGGCGTACGCGACCTCGACCTCGCGCAGTGTGCTGCGATAGCGACGGGCGCGGTAGCGGAAGTCCTCCTCGTCGACCACGTAGGCGGGGGTGCGGAACTGGTCGGCGATCTCCGAGAGCACCGTCTCTCCGACGCACATCCGGCCCTGCTCATCCAGGTGCGTGGTCACCGGCCAAACGGCCGGGTCGACGCGTGGCCGCGCCACATTATGTAAGGACGGCAGGATGTCCAGAAGTGTCATGCCTCCACCGTGCGCCGGTGGCGACCCCCTGCGGAGTTTCTTGACGCGGCCTTGACGTCGGTGGGTCGGAAATTGGCGTTTTCTGGACGCCGTAGAATGGCTGCCATCATGACTGCGACACCCCCGCCTCTCGCCGGGGTGATCCGGACAGCCTTGCGGGATCCCGCATTCGATGTTCTCGCCCCGGCGCTCGCCGCCAAGACCGGCCTCGATCTGACAGCGCCCTCCTGTGCCCGCGCATTCGTGGTGACGGGGATGGCGGATGCCAGCGATGCACCCGTCCTGGTTGTGACGGCCACCACCCGAGAGGCGCAGGACCTCACCGCCGAACTGCGGGATGTGTACGGCGATGCGGTGACCCTGTTGCCCTCCTGGGAGACGCTTCCGCACGAACGGTTGTCGCCTGGTGTCGACACCGTAGGTGCGCGGTTGCAGGTGCTGCATCGGCTGGCGCATCCGGAGGATGCCCGGATGGGGCCGCCGCTTCGAGTCGTGGTCACCACGATTCGCTCGCTGCTGCAGCCGATGTCCCCCGAGCTGTTCGATCTGGAGCCGGTGGAGCTCACGGTCGGCGCCGAATCGGAATTCGACGCACTGATCGCCCGCCTGGTCGAGCTCGCGTACAACCGCGTGGACATGGTGGCGGGTCGCGGCGAGTTCGCGGTGCGCGGCGGCATTCTCGACGTCTTCAGCCCCACCGCAGACCATCCGGTGCGTGTCGAGTTCTGGGGCGACGAGGTCAGCGAGATGCGCTACTTCGCGGTCGCCGACCAGCGATCGATCCCCGAGCTGGAGGTCACCTCCGTGCTCGCGATGCCCTGTCGCGAACTGCTGCTCACCGAACCAGTGCGTGCCCGGGCCGCTGCCTTGGCCGCCGTGGCGCGTGCTTCCGGGGATCTACCCGATGAGCACCGGATCGGGGCCGGAGTGGGGGAGATGCTGGCCAAGTTGGCGGACGGCATCTGCGTCGACGGGATGGAATCACTGCTGCCCGTGCTGCATTCGGGTGAGCTCACCATGCTGGTCGATCATCTGCCCGATACCGCTCCCGTGCTGATCTGCGATCCCGAGAAGGTGCGGACCCGATCGGCGGACCTGGAGCGCACGGGCCGGGAGTTTCTGGAGGCGTCCTGGTCGGTCGCCGCGATAGGTTCCGACGCACCGATTGATATTGCCGCGCTGGCAGATTCGGGATTCCGTGAGCTCGATGACGTCAGGCGTAGCGCCGATGGCGCCGGACATCCGTGGTGGTCGCTGAGTCCACTGAGCATGGATGACGATCGGGCGGTCGCGCTGGCGGTGCGGCCGTCACCGTCCTCGCGTGGACACAAGGAGGGCGCGGCGGAAATCTTCGCAATGCTGCGTGCCCATGTGATGACGGGCGGACGTGCGGCGGTGGTGGCCGCCGGTGCGGGCACCACGCACCGGATTATGGAGCAGCTCGCCGAAACGGAAACGCCCGCAACACTGCTGGAGCCCGGCGCGGAGCCCGCCGAGGGCGTGGTCGGTGTGCTGCGCGGGCACCTCACCGACGGTGTGGTGTTGCCGGGAGCCAAGATCGTCATCGTCACCGAGACGGACCTGACCGGCAGTCGGGTGGCCGCCACCGACGGCAAGCGGTTACCGGCCAAGCGCCGCAACCAGGTTGACCCGCTCGCCCTCACCGCCGGCGACCTCGTCGTGCACGATCAGCACGGTATCGGGCGATTCGTGGAAATGGTGGAACGGACGGTCGGCGGCGCCCGTCGTGAGTACCTGGTGCTGGAGTACGCGTCGGGTAAGCGCGGCGCTGCCGCCGCCGGTGGACAAAGCGACCGACTGTACGTGCCAATGGACTCCCTGGACCAGCTGTCCCGGTACGTGGGCGGCGAGTCGCCCGGCCTGAGCCGTCTCGGCGGTAGCGACTGGACCAACACGAAGACCAAGGCGCGCAAGGCGGTTCGTGAGATCGCCGGTGAGTTGGTCGCGCTGTATGCGGCGCGTCAGGCCGCGCCTGGACATGCCTTCGCGCCGGACACCCCGTGGCAGCGGGAAATGGAAGACGCCTTCGGATTCGTCGAGACCGTCGACCAACTGACCGCCATCACCGAGGTGAAATCCGATATGGAGAAGCCGGTTCCGATGGACCGGGTGGTGTGCGGCGACGTGGGCTACGGGAAGACCGAGATCGCGGTGCGCGCGGCATTCAAGGCCGTCCAGGACGGTAAGCAGGTTGCGGTGCTGGTACCCACGACGCTGCTGGCCGACCAGCATCTACAGACCTTCACCGATCGCACGGCGGGGTTCCCGATCAAGGTGGCCGGTCTCTCGCGCTTCACCGACCCGGTCACCTCGAAGCTGGTGATCGAGGGAATGGCCGACGGCTCAGTCGATATCGTCATCGGCACGCATCGTCTGCTGCAGACCGCTGTGCGATGGAAGGACCTCGGCCTGGTGGTCGTGGACGAGGAGCAGCGTTTCGGGGTTGAGCACAAGGAACACATCAAGGCGCTGCGTACCCACGTCGACGTGCTCACCATGAGCGCCACCCCGATTCCGCGCACCCTGGAGATGAGCCTGGCCGGCATCCGGGAGATGTCGACCATCTTGACTCCGCCCGAGGAGCGCTACCCGGTGCTCACCTACGTGGGTCCGCATGACGACAAGCAGGTGGGGGCGGCACTGCGCCGCGAGCTGCTGCGTGATGGTCAGGCGTTTTATGTGCATAACCGGGTGAGCACTATCGACAACGCCGCCGCCCGGGTGCGGCAACTGGTCCCAGAGGCCAGAGTCGTTGTGGCGCATGGTCAAATGCCGGAGGAGATGCTGGAGCGCACCGTCCAGGGATTCTGGAACAGGGAGTACGACATCCTGGTGTGCACCACGATCATCGAGACCGGGCTGGATATCTCCAACGCCAACACCCTGATCGTGGAGCGGGCCGATATCTTCGGTCTATCGCAGCTGCATCAGCTGCGCGGTCGCGTCGGCCGCAGCCGGGAACGCGGATACGCCTACTTCCTGTATTCCCCCGAGGTGCCGCTCACCGAGACCGCGTACGACAGGTTGTCGACGATCGCGCAGAACAATGATCTGGGTGCCGGTATGGCTGTCGCCATGAAGGACCTGGAAATTCGTGGCGCCGGGAACGTGCTGGGCGTCGAGCAATCGGGTCACGTCGCCGGGGTGGGCTTCGATCTCTATGTCCGACTTGTCGGCGAGGCCGTCGAGGCGTATCGCGCCGCTGCTGACGGGAAGACGGTGCTGACCGCCGAGGAGCCCAAGGAGGTGCGCATCGATCTTCCGGTCGACGCGCACCTGCCGACGGATTACATCGGTAGCGACCGATTGCGGCTTGAGGCGTACCGCCGGCTTGCCGCCGCAGGCGATGCCGGACAGATCGGTGCGGTGGTGGAAGAGCTGACCGACCGTTACGGGCCACTGCCCCTTCCGGTGCAGCGACTGGTGGCCGTCGCCTCGTTGCGTTTGCTATGCCGCGAGATGGAGATTACCGATCTTTCGGTGGTCGGCACCAACATCCGAATACAGCCGTTGCCGCTGCTCGACTCGGGGCAATTGCGGCTCAAACGTTTGCACCCGGCCGCTCAGTATCGCGCGACCACTTCCGTTGTGCAGGTTCCAGTCCCGCGTTCTGGCGACGGAGGCGTGGGCTCGGACCGGATCCGCGACCTGGAGCTCGTGCACATGATCGTCGATCTGGTGCTGGCATTGTCGGGGCGTCCCGCGGGCAGTGTTGGTATAACACCAGTGGAGGTGAGCAAATGACTGTCATCCTTGTGGACTCGCGCCATCCTTCGATGGTCCCGGTCGAGGCAATCGGTTTGCTCGCCGGCGATCTGCAGTACACCGAGGAGCTTCCGGTCCGGCTGGCGTGGACGCTCTCGACCGCGCGCCCGGTGTACATCGGTGAGGATGCTCCCGCGCTGCTGTCCTCGGACCGCAACCACCCAGAGGTGAAGGCGCGGATCGACGCCGGGGCCAAGGTCATCGAACCGCCCGCGCGTCAGGGTGAGAAGCTCATCGATGCGGTGGCCGTGATGGACAGGCTGCGAACCAATGGCCCGTGGGAAGGCATCCAAACTCACGATTCGTTGCGGCGGTACCTGCTCGAAGAAACCTATGAGCTGTTCGACGCCGTGCGCACCGGCGACGCCGACGAGCTCCGCGAAGAGCTGGGGGACGTACTGCTACAGGTACTCTTCCATGCCCGCATCGCCGAGGATGCCCTCGAGCATCCCTTCAACATCGACGATATCGCCGAAACGCTGCTGAATAAGTTGGGCAACCGCATCCCGGTAATACTTGGTGCCGGTGGGGATTCCAGTTCGATCACGCTGGAAGAGCAACTGGCGCAATGGGAAGAGCGCAAGGCCGAGGAGAAGGACCGCGACTCCTGTTTGGACGGTGTCCCCAGCAGTCAACCGGCGTTGGCGCTCACTCAAAAGGTGCTCGGCCGGGTGACGGCCGCCGGGCTGCCCGTGGAGCTGATCCCTGGGCAGCTGCTTTCGGTGACGATCGACCCCGACGGCGACGCCGAGAACCAGTTGCGCGCAGACGTCTTGGAGTTCATGGATACCGTGCGGCGTGCCGAGAAGGATATTCTGGCGGGCCGCCGTGGCGAGGATGTCGCGGTGGAACTGGATATCAGCGATCTACGCAAGGTGAGTGCCGAGGAATGGCAAGCACATTGGCTGCAGGTGCCGAAAGAACCCGGCGTCGGCGGGTCCAAAACTCAAAAAATCACCGCTGAGGAACAGCAGCCGGACGTTCACGACGAGGACGAGGCCGAGGACTCAGATCAGCCGAAGAGCGCCTGACCCCAGTACTCCTTGGTTCCCAAACCCGGCGGACAGGCGAAGATGGCTGACCCGGTGTGCAGGATGTATTCGTTGAGGGCGTCCTCGGTGGCCAGCTTGCGCTGCATCGGGATGAACTGGGTCTGCGGATTACGCACGAAGGCGATGAAGAACAGCCCGGCATCCAAATGGCCGAACCCGTCCGACCCGTCGGTGAAGTTATAACCGCGGCGCAGGATCTCGATACCACCCAGTTCCTCGGCGGAAGCAAGTCGCACATGCGCGTCCACATCGAGCAGCGGTTCCCCGTCGGGCTTATCACCCGTGAAGTTGATGGCCCCGAACTCGTCGGCCTGGCCGATCGGTGCACCAGATCCCTTGGAGCGCCCGATGACCCGCTCCTGTTCATTGAGTACCGTGCGGTCCCAGCTCTCGATCAGCATCCGGATACGCCGCGCCACCAGGTAGGTGCCGCCCGTCATCCACTCGGGATTGTCGCCCTTGGCCACCCAGACGCTGGTGTCGACCTTCCCGGTGTCCTCGGACTTGATGTTGCGGGTACCGTCCTTGAACCCGAACAGGTTTCGCGGAGTCAACTGTGCTCGGCTGGTAGAGGAGGTTCGGCCGAACCCCAGCTGTGACCACCTGACCGCGACAGTTCCGAAGCCCACCCGGGCCAGATTGCGGATCGCGTGCACGGCGACCTGCGGGTCGTCGGCGCACGCCTGGATGCAGATATCGCCGCCGCAGCGGGCGGGGTCGAGCTTCTCATTACGGAATTTCGGCAGCTCCTGCAGCGGCTGCGGCAGCTTGTCGGCGATTCCGAATCGGTCCACTCCGTCCTTGCGGAAGAACGAGGGGCCGAAGCCGATCGTCAACGTCAGCGCGGAGCTGGCCAGATCCAGCGCCTCACCCGTGTCCGTCGGCGGGGCATAGGGATTGCCGTCCACCGCCCCACCGGGTGTGGTCTCCTGGCCCTGGGACATCCGTTCGGCCATATCTGTCCACTGGCGCAGCATCGCCTGGACCTCGCCGCGGGTGGCGTTCGGCATGACGTCGAAGGCGCAGAAGTGCATCCGGTCCTGCGCCGGGGTGACGATCCCGGCCTGGTGATCTCCGCGGAACGGGACCTTGACGTTGACCGCTCCCGTGCTGGCCGCGCTTGCGCGACCGCCGAGCACTCCGGCGCCCGCTGCGCCGGCGACGGCGGCGGTGACCCCGGCCGCGCCCAGCAGCTTGCGGCGGTTGAACCCACTACCGTCCTGCGATGACACCTTGCACCTCGCTGACCTCCTTGGAGAGCGCATCGATGGCATGCGCCAGCTCGATGCGCTGGTCCTGGGTCACTGCGTCGTAGAAGACGAATCCGTCACCCTTGCGGTACTTGCCGAGCAGCACGTCGACTTCCTTGAAGCGCTTGTCGATGGCTTGTCCCAGTTCAGGTTTGCGCTCGTCGAGGATGGGTCGCACGGTCGCGATCGCGTTCTGTGAGCCGTCGATATTGGCCTGGAAGTCCCACAGGTCGGTGTGGCTGAAGAACTCTTCCTCGCCGGAGATCTTGGTTCTGGCCACCTCGTCCAGCAGGGTTTGCGCACCGCCGGCGATCTTCGTGGTGTTGATATCGAAGTCCTTGGCACGCACGCCGTCAGACAGCTCCTTGATGTCCTTCAGCAGCTGATCGGCGATCGCGTTGGTATCGGGCTGTAGCCCGGTGGTCCACAGATCCTTTTCCAGCCGGTGATAACCCGTCCACTTTTCGCCGGGCTGAACATCGGCCTCGCGCAAGTCGATTCGCGGATCCAGGTCGTTGGGGAAGGCCTCGGCGACGGGTTCGATGCGCTCGTAGTACACGCGGCTGGTCGGGTATTGCGCCTTGGCCGATGCGATATCGCCGGCCTTGACGGCGGCAACGAACTTGGTGGCGGCCTCACTGAGCGCGTCGACCTGGGTGATGATGTAGCCGCGGTAGCGGTCGGTGGCATCTTTGAACTTGCCCTCGGCGTCCAGCTTGACCGCGTTGCCGCTGACCTTGAAGTCGCCGCGGATGCCGTCGCCGATCATCCCTGGCTTGCAGGCGGTCTGGTAGGTGCCGGGCTCGCTGAACTGCACGATGAGCTTGCGGGACAGGCCAGCGCCGATGTTCTCGACCTCGCCGAGCGCGCGGTCGCCCTTGTCGTAGACGTAGAACTCGGTGACCTTGGATCCGTTGTTGGTCACCTTGAAAGTCGTTGGCCCCGTGGTGGCCTCGGTCTTGGAGACTTCACAGCCGGTATCGGTGGCGCTGACGGTGATCTCCTGGCCCCCGGCGGCCGCACCGCCGCCCTCGGACTTGGGTTCCTTGGCGGTACAGCCGGATAGTGCGGCGCCGGTGATGAGGACCAGCGCGGCGGCGCCGCAGGTGAGGGCTGATTTCATGGAGTGGACCTCTCGGATTCGAGTACTGCTTCAGATGTTTCGGGACTAGTTACAGAGGCTTTGGGGGCAACGGGGCGCAGGAATAGCGCCAGGACCACGATCAAGTAGGTGAGCCAGCAGATCAGCTGCAGCACGGTCGGCGTCGGCGTCACGTTGAAGATTCCGCGTAGCGCCTCGCCGTACCAGGTGCTCCAGTCGAACCATGAGGTGATGTCGAAGGCCTTGTGCGACAGCATCGGTAGCCAGCCCACGGTCTGCAGCGCGCCAATGCCGTAGGACAGGATTCCGGCTGCGACGACCACCAGGAAGGCGCCGGTGTACTTGAAGAACTTGCTCAGGTTGATACGTACCGCGCCGCGGTACATGCCATAAGTGAGTGCGGCAGCGACGAGGAATCCGGCAACCAGACCGATGAGCGGGCGTGCCGTCTCTGCCTCTGTGTAGGCGACCATGAACAGGGCGGTCTCCACCCCTTCCCGGCCCACCGCGAGGAAGGACAGCGCGAGCACTGCCATCGCTCCCGCCTCGAGAGCTTTGGCCATACCCGCCCTCAGCTCACCGGCGATACCGGCAGCAGCCGCCCGCATCCACAGCACCATGGTGGTGACGATTGCCACGGCAACAAGTGATGCCACCCCCGCTATGGCCTCCGCGCCCAATCCGGTGATGGTGTAGCTCCCGAAGTGGATGGCACCAAACACGATGAATGTCATCGCAATTGCAGCGGCAACGCCGACCCATACCCACCGCACCGCGTCGCGCCGGTCGGATTTCACCAGAAATGCAATGAGGATCATCACTACGATCCCGCATTCAAGACCTTCACGCAGTCCGATGAGGCCGCTGCTGAAATATTGCGAGAAGTTTGTCGGCCCGTCAGCGAGGACGCCGATGCTGCGCATGTCCAGGGTCCTTTTCCTCTACTTGACTTTGGCTAGCCAATGCTTGCCAAGGTGCGGCTGACCTTACCCGAAAAGGACGCTCGGACGCGATGGGACAGCCTCGGCTGCGCTGCAGTGTGACCGTCTCATGCGACGATGGGGGCAATCCATCGCACCGTCTAGGAGTTCCGTCGTGTCGTCCCTCGCCGTGCGCTCCCTGTCGGTGCGCTTAGTGCGAATCCTGCTCGTCGTCTCCCTGTCGGCTTTTCTGCTGGCAGCGGGCTGTTCCTGGCAATTGGGTGGGCGTACGCCGCTACCGCAGGGGGTGCCGCCGCCTTCCGGTGATGCGGTGCCCGATATCGCGACGCCGCCCGCACATATCCAGGGCCGTCCCGCCGACCAGCTCCGCGAGTGGTCGACACCGCGTGCGGAGCGGACGGGAATTCCCGTCATCGCCCTGGAGGCGTACGCCTACGCCGCCAAGGTTGCCGAGCGGGAGAACCCGCGCTGCAAGATCGCATGGACGACGCTGGCCGGAATCGGCACCGTCGAGAGCCATAACGGCACCTATCACGGCGCCGAACTGCAACCCAATGGCGACGCGCTGCCGCCCATCCGTGGTGTGCGTCTGGACGGGTCCAACGGAAACCTGCAGCTTCCGGATACCGACAAGGGTGTGTTGGACGGCGACCCGAATCAGGACCGGGCGATGGGGCCCATGCAGTTCATCCCGGAGACCTGGCGTATCTACGGTGTCCGCGCTGCGGGGGAGGGTGAGCCCAGCCCGGACAGCATCGATGATGCGGCGCTGTCGGCGGCCGGTTACCTGTGCGCCCGCGGCGGCGACCTGAGCACGACAGATGGCTGGATCAAGGCGCTATGGGCGTACAACATGTCCGATGTGTATGCCGAGCAGGTGCGGGACTGGGCCACGGCCTACGCCAAGGGTGGGTCGCCGTAGCACTAGTCTGTCTCTCGAGACCCGACCGGAGTGCACCCTAAGGAGAGACAGTGCCGATTCTTGAGCAGATAGGCGCCCGCGAGATCCTCGATTCACGCGGCAACCCGACCGTCGAGGTCGAGGTCGTCCTGACCGATGGCACGTTCGCGCGGGCGGCCGTCCCTTCTGGTGCCTCCACCGGTGAGCATGAGGCCGTCGAGCTGCGCGACGGTGACGCACGCTACGGCGGCAAGGGCGTCACCAAGGCCGTGAACGCCGTGCTTGACGAGATTGCCCCGGCCATCATCGGACTGAGCGCCGATGATCAGCGCCTTATCGATCAGGCGCTGCTTGATCTCGACGGCACTCCGGACAAGTCACGGCTGGGAGCCAACGCCATCCTTGGCGTCTCCCTGGCCGTCGCGAAGGCCGCCGCCGACTCGGCAGGCCTGGCGCTGTTCCGTTACCTGGGCGGCCCGAATGCGCACATCCTGCCGGTGCCGATGATGAACATCGTCAACGGCGGCGCCCACGCCGACACCGGGGTGGATGTGCAGGAGTTCATGGTGGCGCCGATTGGCGCGCCCAGCTTCAAGGAGTCGCTGCGCTGGGGCACCGAGGTCTACCACTCGCTCAAGTCCGTGCTCAAGAAGCAGGGCCTGTCCACCGGTCTGGGTGATGAGGGTGGATTCGCCCCCGATGTCGCCGGAACGCGGGCCGCCCTGGACTTGATCAGCATTGCCATCGAGGCGACGGGTCTCAAGCTGGGCTCGGACGTAGCGCTGGCTCTGGACGTGGCAGCCACCGAGTTCTACAGCGCCGCTGACGGTTACAGCTTCGAGAAGGAGAAGCGCACCGCCGAGCAGATGGGTGCGTTCTACGCCGAGCTGCTCGACGCTTACCCGCTGGTATCCATCGAGGACCCGCTGTCGGAGGACGATTGGGACGGATGGGTGGCGCTGACCACGGCGATCGGTGATCGCGTTCAGCTGGTTGGTGACGACCTGTTCGTCACCAACCCCGAGCGCCTGGAGGAAGGCATCGAGCGGGGTGCCGCGAATGCCTTGCTGGTCAAGGTGAATCAGATCGGCACACTCACCGAGACCCTGGACGCGGTGACGCTGGCGCACGCCAGTGGCTACAAGACCATGATGAGCCACCGTAGTGGCGAGACCGAGGACACCACCATCGCCGACCTGGCGGTCGCGGTGGGCAGCGGCCAGATCAAGACCGGCGCCCCGGCGCGTAGCGAGCGGGTGGCCAAGTACAACCAGCTGTTGCGCATCGAGGAAACTCTTGGGGACGCTGCCCGCTTTGCGGGAGACCTTGCATTCCCACGCTTTTCGATCGAGACGTCCGACTAGCGGACAAGCTGACGGGCTGAGGCCGAGCTATGGCTGAATCCAAACGCCGCCCCGCGTCCGGTAGGTCGCGGGGACCGGCTCCCGCTGCGCGTAAACGGACGCCGGTGAAGCGCCCGGCGCAGAAGGTCGTCAGGGGTGCCCCTCGGACAGGCCCAGCGGCGCCTACCAAGGCGGCTAAGGCAACCAAGGTGACGGGGGCCACCGGCGCGGTGGCCGCGTCGATCGAACGCAGCGCCGAGCAGCAGTCCGAGCAGCGCCTCGGGTCCACCGCGCGGCGGGCCGCCATCTTGGCCGCCGTGGTGTGCGCACTGACCTTGACCGTGGCTGGCCCGGTTCGCACCTACTTCTCGCAGCAGGCCGAGAGGAGTCAGCTCGCGGCAGCGGAAGCGCAACTGCGGGACCAGATTTCCTCGCTTGAGGATAAGAAGCGACGACTGGCGGATCCCGCCTACATCGCTGCCCAGGCGCGTGAGCGGCTGGGGTTCGTGATGCCCGGTGAGGTGCCGTTCCAGGTGCAGCTGCCGAATACCCCCGTCGACGCCAGGCCGCAGGGGCAGGGGCCGGTGGATAACGGCAATCCTTGGTACACCAACCTATGGCACAACATCGCGGACTCGCCCACGGCGCTCCCCGGTGAAAACACGGGAAGCCCACTACCCTCAGCACCGGCGCCACGCTCGTGATCTCAGAAGATGATATCGCTGCGGTCACAAGGCAATTGGGCCGAGCACCGCGAGGAATGCTGGAAGTTTCGTTCCGTTGCCCCAACGGTGAGCCCGCTGTCGTGAAGACCGCTCCGCGGCTGCCTGACGGGACGCCGTTTCCCACGCTTTACTATCTGACGCACCCGGCCATCACGGCTGCGGCTAGCCGCCTGGAATCCAGTGGGTTGATGCGCGATATGACGGAACGCCTTGCCGCCGACGAGGATCTGGCTGCGGCGTATCGGCGTGCACATGAGAGCTACCTCGCGGAGCGCGATGTCATCGAGCCGTTGGGAACCGCGGTCACCGCAGGCGGTATGCCCGACAGAGTGAAATGCTTGCACGTGTTGATTGCTCATTCGCTCGCGATGGGGCCGGGGGTAAATCCCTTGGGGGATGAGGCAATTCGAGAGCTGACGGGTACCATTCCCGGTGTGCTTCCGGAGCAGTGGTAGTGCGCGTAGGTGCCGTTGACTGCGGCACCAATTCGATTCGGCTGTTGGTGTCGGATGTCGACGACTCAGGGCGGTTGACCGATGTGCATCGTGAGATGCGGATCGTGCGTTTGGGGCAGGGCGTCGACGCGACGGGGGAGTTCGCGCCGGAGGCCATCGCGCGTACCCGGATAGCGCTTGGGGTGTACGCCGATCTGATGAAATCTATTGGGGTGCAGCGTGTTCGCATGGTAGCCACCTCGGCTGCGCGCGACGTCCCCAATCGTGAGGCGTTCTTCACGATGACCGCAGAGCTGCTCGGAACGGTGGTTCCGGGGGCGGTCGCGGAGGTCATCACGGGCACCGAGGAGGCAGCACTGTCGTTCGCCGGCGCGGTAGGAGAGCTGGACTCGGCGGCAGGGCCTTTCGTGGTTGTCGACCTTGGTGGCGGATCGACGGAGACGGTGATCGGTGACGTCGGCGGGGTCAAGGCTAGCTTCTCGGCAGATATCGGCTGTGTGCGGCTCACCGAGCGGTGCCTGCATTCGGACCCGCCCACAGCTGACGAGATTGAGGCGGCACGTGATGTGGTGCGTGCGCAGTTGGTGCGCACATTCGACGCGGTGCCGGTCGAGGAGGCGCGAACCTGGGTCGGGGTCGCAGGCACCTTCACCACGCTGGCAGCACTGGCGAACCGGTTGGACGTGTACGACCCCGCCGCAATCCATCTGTCGCGGGTACCGCTGGGGCGTCTTGCCGAGGTGACGTCCTCGTTGATCGCGATGCCGCGATCGGAGCGAGCCGCCTTGGGGCCGATGCACGAGGGGCGTGTCGACGTCATCGGCGGTGGATCCATTGTCGTGCAGGAATTGGCGCGTGAGTTATCGGACCGTGCCGGAATCGTCGAGCTGGTGGTCAGCGAGCACGACATCCTCGACGGCATCGCGATGTCTCTTCGCTAGTTAACTCCGGCTTAATGCCCATGGTGTGACATGGGTGACAAGTTGACAGTCTTCATGTTCCAGCAGTTGACAAGATCATCAAATCAACTGACAGTTGATATATCAACACGATCTAATAACGGGCAGTTGATGTCCTGTAAACGGTCAGTTGAGTAGGCGCAGCGTCGCGCACGAGCCCGGATCAGCGGATGTTTGGTTAGGTGCGGAAGGTTTGGTTGGTTATGTCCTTTTCGATGTCCACCGCCGTAGTACGCGAAATTGGAGTCACTGAAACAGGTTTCGTGCGACGCCCGGACAGTGACGGTGCCGCGATCGCCTATCGCACCTATGGGAAGGCACGGCCCGGTATCGAGCATGTGTTGCTGGTTCACGGCAGCCTGCAGTCCTCGAGCGTGTGGTCCAAGCACGGATACATCACCCAGCTATCTCAGCAGTATCGGGTGACCACCATCGACGTGCGCGGCCACGGTGACAGCGAGAAACCCGATCATCCCGGCGGTTACGCCATCGCCTCTTCAGTGCGGGACGTCTGCGCGGTGCTCGATCACCTGGGCATCGAGCGCACGCACTACATCGGTTACTCGCTTGGTGGACGAATCGGACTGACGCTGGCTGCTGTAGCGCCGGAACGGCTGACTTCGCTGGTGGTCGCCGGCTCGTCGCACCGGCCGCAGCGCGGCGCGGTGGACATGCTGATCTTCCCGGATGCCGTTCGGGTGGTAGAGGAATCGGGGCTCGACGGGTTCATCGCGGGGTGGGAGGCGCACCGAGATCAACGGATGGGGTCCGCATTCCGTGCGACGATCGAGGCGTTGGGGCAACGTGGGCTGTCGGCGCTGCTGCGGCAGTGGGATGACGAACCCGGCGTCGCCGAGCAGGACCTTCTTCAGATTTACACGCCCACACTGTTTTTCGCCGGGTCGAAGGACCCGCTGCGTCTGGCGGAATCGCGTGAGGCCGCGGTGCGGATGCCCCGCGCCTACTTCACGCTGTTGGCGGGGTGCGATCACGGGCAGACCGTCACGATGCGCGAGCCCATTCTGGACCGCGCCGAGGCGTTCTTCCGGTTATCCGAGTTCTCCGATATCGAGAAGCTCCGGGTGGCCGGATGACCGAGCGTCCCGGGTTGGGGACGCTTGCGCGTATCGGCGTGCTGGGGGGGATATCGGGCGGGCTGCTCGGTGGTGGCACTGGTGTGATCACCGTTCCCTCGCTGGCGCGGGCAACCGCGTTGAGCAGGGCGGTCATTCATGGCACCTCGACGCTGCCGAACGTCTCCGCCGCTATAGCGGGTAGCACCGTCTACGCGTTGCACGGAGCGAAGGTGGATGTGGTGGCCGGCGCCGGGCTGATGGCCGGTGGGGTGATCGGCGCAGTGGTGGGGGCCAAGCTGGTGGCACGAATCCCGGAATGGATCCTTAAGGCGCTGTTCGTCTTCGTGCTGCTGGCGACGGCGCTCAAGCTGCTGCTCAGTGCCTCGGGTATCGATCCGTCTGCGGGCGACGCCTTGCTTCCCGACGGCGTCTTGTCCAGTGTCCCATCTGTAATCGCCATCGGGGCCTTCGTCGGCTTCGTGGTGGGCGCCTGGTCGGCCGCCTTGGGTCTGGGCGGTGGGCTGCTGACGGTTCCGGCCATGCTGGTGCTGTTCGGGTCCGACCTGCACGTGGCCGAGGGCACCTCGTTGATGGTGATGCTGCCCAACGCGCTCGTCGCGTCGACCACACATCTACGGCAGGGCACGGCTGATTCGTGGATCGGCTTCCGGTTGGCCGCATTCGCGTTGCCGGGCACCGTGGTAGGAGCTCTGCTGGCGCTCGCCCTCAACGCTCGATGGCTCGCGTTGGTATTCGGCTCTTACCTGGTGTTCATCGCTATCCGCGAGATTGTGCGGGCCCTGAAGACGAGGAAACCGCCTGTCCGGCAGACGAAGCAACCAAGGCCAGTGCCGTCGCCTCAGGCGTGTGTTGGCGGTTGATCTTCTGGAGCTCGCGCGCAACGGCCAGGAGCCAGCTCAGCTCCTCCTTGCGGTTGGCTCCGGGAAGCTCGCCGATGATCTTGGTGCCAGAGGAGCTCTCGCTCCGCGGCGCGGTGCGCTGTTGCTCGATGGCCGAATGGATCTGGCGGGCGGCGGACGTGGTCGATGAGTCCTCGGCGAGGTACGGGCGGATGGCACTCAGGCCGTCGCGAATCTCGACAATTCTGCGGTAGAGCCGGTAATTGTAATCGCCGATCGCGGCCCGAGGTGGTGCCAGCGCGATCTGGCTGTTGCCCTCGTACAGTGCGGTCCACAGCGGCTCCAGTTGGTGGTGCCAACGATAGGTCTGGATGCGTTGTCGAGTCGACGACACCAGCTGTGAAAAGGATGGTCCGGCAAGGCCTATCACGATGAGGATCTGCCCGATCGTGGCGGCGAGTGGGGCCAGGCGCTGCCAGGAGTAGCTGTCGTTGGTGATCATCCCGTAGATCGCCGAGTGGGCCCGCATGATGCAGAACAGCAGGCACATCGTTGCCCCGGCGGCGGTGAGCAGCATGCTCCGTCGCAGCCACGCCACATCGTGAAACCGGGCGTACTGGAGGCATTTGACGATAATCAGGAGTGCGCCCAGGCCGTAGGTGATCAGGTAGATCATCATGTACGCGACCCAGGCGGGTTTGGCGCCGTGGGAGGCGTAGAAATCCTGTGGCAGCTCGGAGGTGGGTGCCACAAACCAGCAGAGAGTCAGAGCGCCGCCAACCGCCACTGCCATGCCGATCCACAGCCGTGCGCGCTGTACGGCCCGGTGCCCAGATTCACCCCAGAACGTGATGACGATGAGTACGCACGCAGTCCACGCCATACCGCCGGACAGGTTCAGGACGAGCCGGCCCATGTTGTGCACGCCGACCAGGTTGTCGAATTTCTCATACAAGGGCGGGGTTGCCAAGGTGACGGCAATCCCTTTGAACAGGAACGACAACAACAGCGCCACTGAGGCGGGTGGGCGGACTCGAGAGCGCAGCATGTTGGCGGCAACCACCACTACGGCGGCAAAGCTGAAGACGGCCGCAACCGAATACGCCGCGGCGGAGTCTTCGAAAACTGAGGTCACGGTGCCGCCGGCGCACCTTCCAAGGTCAGTGATTCCAGAATGCGTCGCAGGTTGGCGTTCGTGACGGCGATGGGGCGGTGGCTGTCCGGACTGACGCGCTGTCCCATCATCGAGGCGAGCATCTCCGCTTCGACTTCCTGATCGTCCAGATAGGTTTCGCGGCAAAGGACTTCGGCAAGATCGCGGCGGCTGTTGCTGGTGTGCCCGCACATCACGTGGCTCAGCTCGTGCAAGATGATGTGCTCGCGGTGCATGGTTGTGGTGTCGCTGTCGTACACCACGTAGTCGGTGGCGTCGGTGCGGACGAGGAGGCCGTGCACGCCGCTGCCCGAGAGGGAGTACGGGACGAGTTGAATATCGCGCTCACTGAGCTCGCTGGCGCGGGCGCGGATGTCTTCGACAGCGGTCAGCGTCTCCAGCCCCAGATCCGTGAGCTTGCGGCTGCAGCGTTGGTGTATTGCTTGAAGTTCGCGAGTGGACCGTAGATCGGTTGTGACACAACGCATCTTCGGCATGATTACTGCCCGTTGCTGGCCGAGTTGTCCACCGTGGGCAGGCCCTGGAGTGCGCGCACGTGATCGAGCACCGCGGCGACGGTTTCCAGGCTCTGCTTATTCAGGCCGATCGCGCGCAATGCGATCAGCTCGACCTCATCCCGCGTGGTCTCGTCCAGGGCGCCGAGGCGCTCATCGAGCGAATAGGTGCGCTCGGGATCGGTGAGCACGGACAGCGGAACGCGGAAGAAGTCGGCCAGCGCGCCGAGCAGGTCGATGGCGGGGCGGGCGCGCTTTCCAGTGCGCAGCGCCGACAGGTAGGCGCCGCCGACCTTGATATCGGAGTTGGCCTTCTTGATACCGCTTGCGACCTCGTCGTTGGTCCACATGCGTCCGTCGGGGCGCCGATGCGACTGGAAGAGCGCATTGATGCGATCAGCGAGGTTCGCCTCGGCGGATTTGGCGTCCTGGATGGGCGCCTGCAGCGGGCTCGTAGTGGCCATCGGATAAGTCAAACACTGATGTGACGCGCCCTCAACGCGAGGGGGCAGACTCCGGGTGTGATTCAACGCACAGTTGAGTGCTCGGTTTAGCGGTATGTGTCCGCGAGGTACTCGATCTGACAGGCTCGGCGCGCAAGCTTCCCGCTGGTGGTGCGGGGAATCGCACCCGCGGCGACCAGCCGGATATCGGCCACCGGCAGTGCGTGCTTGCGTGAGATGGCGGCGCGGATGGCCTCGACGACCGGTTCATGCTCGACCCGCCCCGATCCGGGTGCCCGTTCGGCGACGATGACCAGTCGCTCGCTGGTATCGGCGATGGCGGCCTCGGCGAGTTGATTGGCCGCGACGGAGAATGCCGCGACATATCCGGAGCGGACGGCTGGAGAGGACTCCGAGGCGGTGGCTTCGATGTCCTGGGGGTAGTGGTTGCGTCCGTCGATGATGACGAGGTCTTTGATGCGACCGGTGACATACAGGTTGTCCTTCAGGTACACCCCGAGATCGCCGGTACGCAGCCACCGGCTGTCGTCGGCGGTTCCGGTTGCGTGGCTGCGCTGTTCGAGCCTTGAGCGCAGCCTGTTGTGGAAGGTCTCCTCCGTCTCGCGGGCGCGGCCCCAGTAGCCGCGGCCGATGTTGTCGCCGTGGAGCCAGATTTCTCCGATTTCTCCCTCGGGGAGTTCGGCTCCGGTTCGTGGGTCGACGATCACCAGCCACTGGCAGGAGATCACCTGACCGCAGGAGACATGGGGTACCGCCGTCGGAGCGTCGGGGGGCACCGGGACGGCACGGTCTTCTGCGAGCTGGGCACGGTCCAGGTAGATCATGCTGGGGAGCGCGTCGGAGGCGATGGTGGCGACGGAGAGCGTCGCCTCTGCCATGCCGTAGGACGGCTTGATGGCGGCGGGCGGAAATCCATGGGGGCCAAAGGCCTCATTGAATTTCTCGATCGCGGAGAGGGTGACCGGCTCGGATCCGTTGAGGAGGCCCGCGACATTGCTCAGATTCCAGGTCTCGCCGGCCGGGGGGCGTCCGCGCTGTGCGGCGAGTTCGAATGCGAAGTTCGGTGCCGCCGCGAACACCCGCCCGTAGGCGGATTCGGCGGCGAGCTGTTTGATCCACCGGCGAGGGCGTCGCACGAACGCCAACGGTGACATCAGGGTGATGTGACCGCCGCACAGCGCCGGGAACAGGATCATGATCAGCCCCATGTCGTGATACAGGGGCAGCCAGCTCACGCTGCGTGTACTCGCGTCGAGCCCGCCGGCCAGAATCATCTGAAGCACATTCGTACAGGCCGCGCGGTGAGTGATCTCCACACCGGCCGGGGTGCGCGTCGAGCCCGAGGTGTACTGCAGATACGCGATGTCATCGGTATCGAGCTCGACGGGTGTCAACGTCTCGCCGACCGAGTCCGGTACCGCGTCGATGGCGATGACCCGCGGTCGGCGTTGGCGAGGAAGCTTGCGCAGAAAGGTGTTTACCGATTCCGCGGCGCTGTTGGTGGTGAGGATGACCGACGGCGTTGCGTCGGTGAGCACCGCGTCGAGGCGTTCTGCGTGGCCGGGCAGCTCGGGTGCGAACAGGGGAACAGCGATGTTTCCGGCCTGGATGGCTGCGAAGAACCCGATGACGTACTCGATGCCCTGTGGGGCCAGGATCGCGACGCGATCGCCCGGTTCGGTCACCTGCTGCAGGCGTGCGCCGATCGCGCGCATCCGGGTGCTGAGCTGATTCCAGCTCAGCTCGATGGCCACGCCGTCGTCGTCACGTGTGAAGTCGAGGTAGCGGTAGGAGATGGTGCTGCCGAGCTCGGCGATGTTGCGCTCGAAGTTCGAGAGCAGCGTCGAGCCGGGAGGGAGTTGGATCGTGCCGTCGGCACCGAGATAGTCCTCAACTCCGCTCTCGCGAACGGCCACTCCGTCTGACATATCCAACTCCCGACTCACGTATAAACACTACCTGCGCTAACTAAATAATCCGCTAGCTCGCAGGTGATTCGCCATTCCTGTGTTGAGCGGCAACTTTCGATGTCGACGATCTCGAAATCTGGTGACGACTCAGCACTAGAATCAGTTTGAATTCTAGTGTCTTTCAACAGGTATCACCCACCGGCGGCAATTTCCAATGTGATCCGGGGTGGTCGACGGGGTGGATGTGATTTTGGTCGTATGCACGTTCGCGGCGTGTCATCAGGACACGCAAGTTGGCGTCGCGGGGAGCGCCGGGTAGAACTGTCGTTGACCTGCGAGGCCCCCATAGCCCAATTGGCAGAGGCAGCGGACTTAAAATCCGCCAAGTGTCGGTTCGAGTCCGACTGGGGGCACCGAGTGCGAAGCGGTAAAGGCATGAACTGGCGGTCGTTTCGTCCAGCTGCCGCTCTAGGGGGGCAAACCCTGTACAGCGGGCCCGTCGCGGTCATACATTGAGCCGTGGAGCCAAAACGGCTCACGAGCCGACCCACGAAGCTGATGCCAGCAGCGAAGGCGCCGTCGTTGCGGGTCCTGGTCGTGGGTGCCGGTGTCGGCGGTATCTCCATCGCTCGGGGGTTATTGCGAGACGGCCATAACGTCACCGTCTACGAGCAGCGCCCGGATCTGCAAGCCGGCGGCGGTGCAGTGACCATCTGGTCGAATGGCGCGACGGTGCTGAGACAGCTGGGCGTGGATATGGACCGGGCCGGCCAGCAGCTGTCCACCGTGCGTGTCATGACATCGACGGGGCACCCGCTGGCCACTTTGGACGTGGCCACGATCGCCGACCGGCTGGGCGAGCCGGTTCGGATGGTCCCGCGTCATGTCCTGCTTGATCGGCTACTGAAAGACTTTCCGGTGGAATGCATTCGGTGTAATGCCCGGGCCGTCGGAGTGGTGGTCAGCTGCGACGGGGCGCGGGTTGAGTTCGCGGACGGCAGCGTGGCCGAGGGAGACCTGGTGATCGGAGCCGATGGCAGGCATTCGATGGTTCGCGATGTCGTCGGCGCAGGGCGCGGGGAGCCGACCGGCTGGTGCAGCTGGCAGGGACTGGCAACCCTCCCGAACGGCGCCGATGAGCACGTCGCCTTCGTCGTCATCGGTGAGCACGGAAGCCTCGGCCTGTGGCCGGCCGGAGGCTCCGATGTGCAGTGGTGGTTCGACCTGCCTTGGTCGTCCGGCTTTGTCAGGCCGGCACGCCCGATCGACATGATTCGTTCCACGTTCACCGGGTGGTCCGAGCCCGTCGATCGAGTGCTTGCGACGCTTACCGACGAGGATCTGGTCCATTCGCCCTATCCCCATTTTCGGCATCCCATTCCCCGACCAGGCCACGGTGTGCTGACCCTGCTCGGCGATGCGGCCCACACCATGCCGCCCACCCTCGCGCAAGGGGCCAACCAGGCACTGCTCGACACGATGGTGCTGTGCAAGGCGGTTTCGGAATTCCAGCGCGGTACCAACACTGATCTGCCCGATGCGCTGCGCTGGTATGAGAAGACCCGTCGACGCCGCGCTGCAGCCGTGTCCCGGGTGGCCTCGCTGCAGGTTTCGCACGGTGAGCCCGTGCTGCGGACGGCAGCGATGATCTCGGACCGGTTCATGACTTGGGCGCTAGCGACGTTCCTACAGTCGGTGAGTCACCGTCAGATCGCCGCCGACATCAGCCGGGACCTGGCGGCGGCGGCGGCGAGCTGTCAGCCATGATGAACGCGGTTCGGGTACGAGGCGCGATCGACGCGCCCTCTCGCTGGCTCTGGCTCGTCAAATGGTGTGTGTTGGCCGTTCCGCACTACCCCATATTGATCGTCCTCTACCTGGTGTATCCGCTGCTGACCGTCGTCGCCGGTATTGCCATTTTGTTCACCGGGCGATACCCGCGGCCCATCTTCGATTTCAACATCGGGGTGCTGCGCTGGTCCTGGCGGGTGATGAACTACCGGTTTCCGATGAATAGCACCGACGAATACCCGCCATTCACGCTTGCCGCGCGGCCCGACTATCCCGGCGAACTCGAGGTCGACTATCCGGAACAACTCACCCATTGGGCGGTGTTGGTGAAGCTGTTGCTGGCACTGCCGCAGATCATCATCTGCTGGGCCATGGAGCCACTGCTGCAGGTCCTGTGCGTGATTTCCGCGGTGCGGTTGTTGGCCACAGGCACGGTTTCGCAAGGCATGTTCGACCTCCTCATGGGAATCGTGCGGTGGCGTTACCGGGTGGCCGTGTACGTCTCGTTGATGTGCGACGAATACCCACCATTCCGAATGGACTTGGGTAGCGGCGACACATGAAGCATCGTAATCCGTTGTTCCCGTATGTATATCGGCTCGGCATGCCGATATTCGACCGACTGTTCTATCGCCGATACCGGCGGGAGGCGATGAGTCTTGCGACCGGCAGGCTGCTGATCGTGGGCGTTGGCCCGGGAACCGACCTCATGTTTCTTCCACCCGCGGTGACATCGGTCGCGGCGGTCGAGCCGGAGGCGGCGATGCGCCGGATGGCTGGCGCCCTTGCGCGCCGCTGCGGCGTTGACGTCGACATCGTCGATGGGGTCGGGGAGTCGATACCGTTCCCGGACAACAGTTTCGACTCGGTGCATGTCGGGCTGGTGTTGTGCTCGGTCGACGATGTGGCGGCGACCCTCGGCGAGATCCGGCGGGTGCTCGCACCGGGAGGCAGGTTGGTGGTCCTCGAGCATGTCCGCGGGGACGGTTTGATGGGGCGGTTCCAGGATCTGATCGCCAAGCCGTGGTCGTTGCTGGCGTCCGGGTGCGAGCCGAACCGCCGGACCGTCGAAGCGATTGCCGCAGCCGGATTCGATACCGGGGGACTGCGCAGCGTTCGACGAACCCTGGTGCCGCCGCCGTGCACACCGCACCTGCAAGGCATCGCCACCGTAGCCGAATAGTGCTATTCGACACAGTTATTCGACACTGACGGCCTCGATGATGTTGAGCCGCGCCGCACGCCGTGCGGGCGGGACGGAGCCGAGCAGGCTGATCGCCAGCGCGCCCACGGTGAAGACCAGTGCCATCGGGCTCGGCCGGAAGGTGACGTTGAAGTTCATGATGTTGCCGCTGACGAGGCTGAACAGCCACTGATCGATCAGACCGACCAGCAGCCCCAAGACACCGCCCACGACGCCGATGGCCGCGGCCTCGGCAAGGACCATGCCCAAGGTGTAACGGCGGCTGGATCCCATCGCCCGCAGCACACCGATTTCCCGGCGTCGTTCGAGTACCGAGAGCGTCAACGTGTTCAGCAGCGCGACCGCAGCGACGAACACCACGATGATCCACACGGCGTTGGCGATCAGCATGCTCTGGTGCAGCGGGGCTTCTAAACCAGCCAACGCGGTGCGGCCGTCGTACACGTAGTTCGGTGCGGGCACCACACCGCGGACGTCGGCCAGCAGCCGTCCCGGATCTGCGCCGTCCACGGCGGTGATTTGGAGTGTCGTCTTGCCGGGGCGGTCAAACCATGCCCGCATGTGATCCAGGCTCATCCCGACGGTGCCGATGACCGTCGAGAAGTAGGGCACCAGGGCCAGCACGGGCGTCTGCTGTGGGCCGTGGGGCGTTTGCAGCTGCAGTCCGTCGCCCACCCGGACGCCGAGAGTCTTGCCCAGGTTCTGTGAGAGCACCACGCCCCGCCCGATGAGCACTTCGTGACGTACTTGTTCGTCGAGCGCACGGAAAAGCGGATCGCGGGTGCCGGGGGAGAATCCATCGAGCATCACGCGCGTGCCGCCGACGACGGCGAATCCGGAGGCGCCTTCGGCGACGTTCGCGACACCCGGCACCGCCGCCACCTTCTCGGTAAGACCTTGCGGCAGAACATCGGTGGGGTAGCGGTCGGGTGAGTTAGCGCTCACCCAGACATCGACATCGGCGACTGGCGCGAAGATGTCGCGCGCGGATCGGATCATGTCGTTGTTTGTCCCGGTGATTACCACGGTGGTGACCACGGCGATGAGCACGGTCATCACGGTGGCCCACACCCGCCGCGGCGCACGCTGGACCGTCGCCGCCGCCAGCGCCCCGGGCGAACCGAACAGTCGAGCCACCGTGGCTGTCACGCTGACGATGGGTCCGGCGAGCGCGAAGCCCAGCGCGATCTCGGCAATGAACAGGGCGGCGATCGCGACAAAGGCGAGCGACCCTGGTTGGTAGAACACGGTCAGGATCGACGCCGTCAGTATCGCCACCGCCACGACTCCGCTGGCGATACGCAGCCAACGCGGCACGTTGTCGGCCACGGAAACCCCGACGGGTGCCAACGCCTCGATCGGTGACACTTTGTACACCTGCCGCGCAGCCATCGCCGATGCGGCCACGCTGGTGAGTACCGTCGCAGCGACGGCGGCCGGGATCGCGTAGTCGGGCAGCCAGTACTCGATACGGGCTTCGAGCCCTTGGGTCACCGTCGGCGGTAAACGGCCAATCGCCAAGCGGCCCAGTACTATTCCGAGGGCCGACCCGATGGCGCCGCCGATCAGCCCGAGGAGCGCGGCCTCGGCGAGCATGTCGCGAACGATCATGACGCGGCGGCCGCCGATTGCGCGCAGCATCGAGATGGCCGGGCGGCGTTGGGCAATCGCCATCGTCATCGTCGTGTAGATCAGGAACGCCCCGACCACCAACGCGACCGCCGCGCCCATCAGGGCCATGTAGTTCATGAGCTTGACACCGTCGCCGGCCCGCGCCGCCCGCAGGCTCGGTTCAGCGACGATCGCCCGGCCGTTCACGGCGGCCGTGACCTGCTCTCGGACTGCGGCGAGATCCGCACCTGGTCTCGTGGTGATCAGAATTGAATCGAGCTGACCTTGCCGTCCGGTGACATCCTGCGCCAACGGCAGGGGAGCAAGCACATAGTGTCCACCGTTGAGATCCGCGAGTTGCTTGCCCTCGAGCACTTCGGCGACGGTGACCGAACCCGAGCCGAGCTGGAATGTATCGCCTTTCGCATGGCCGACGGCCGGCCCGACCTGGACACCAGCGGCTGCCCGTGATGGCGCCTCAATCTGCACTCCGACAGCATCTTTCAAGGCGCCTTCCAACGCGGCACTGCGGTCGTCGGCGCCGAACAGCAGAACCGGTTCCGATGCTGTGGGTGCGGACATCCGTATCATCGGTGCTGCAGTCGCCACGTCGGGAACCTTGGCGACATCGGCCAATACCGCTTCGGGGAACCCCGCGTCGGTGATACCTGATACCTCGAGTGCGGCTACGCCGGAGACTCCGTCCGCCAACCGGTTGACCGATCCGGTGATCGACCCGAAAATGCCGAATATCGCAACGAGATACATTGCAGAAACCGCCATTACGGCAATCGAGGCAATTGTGCGTCGACGATGTACGGTCAGTTCGCGCAGACTGAACACACGTAGCCTGCTCGCTGCGGCGGCGATGGTGTCTCCGAGGCCGACCTGCTCCTCGCGTCCGCGGCCTCTCACCCTGGCGCCACCGACATCTCGTCGGAACCGAGCCGACCGTCCTGCAGGGTGATTACCCGGTCGGTTGCCGCGGCAGCGTCGGCGTTGTGGGTCACCATCACTACCAGGCGGCCGGAGCCTTCTTCATGGGCGACCTCGGCGAGGAGGGCCAGGATGGCGGTACCCGTATGGGAATCCAGGTTCCCGGTCGGTTCGTCGGCAAGGATCAGCGGTGGATCCATCATCATCGCTCGTGCCACCGCGACTCGCTGCATCTCGCCGCCGGACAGTTCGGCCGGCCGGTGTTCGGTCCGTTTACCGAGGCCGACCCGGTCCAGCAGTCGAACTGCATCCGATTTGACCTTGCCCAGCCGGATGCCGTCGAGCAGCTTCGGCACTGCCACGTTCTCCCACGCCGATAGCGTCGGCAGCAGGTTGAAGAACTGAAAGACGAACCCGACCCGACGATGGCGGAACTCCGACTGTTGCTCGTCGCGGAGCCTGCCGATCTCTTCACCGTCGAAGGTGATCGATCCCGAGTCGGGGGAGTCCAACGCCCCGAGTAGATGTAGCAGTGTGCTTTTCCCCGCCCCCGATGGCCCGATGACCGACACGAACTGGCCGCCGGCGAGGCGCAGGCTGATCTCGTCGAGGGCGCGCACCGTCTGCCCACCAACCCTGTACTCGCGCACTACATTGCGCAGTTCGATGGTCAGTTCGCGCCGGGTCGTATCGGCGTTGTCCAGTCGGCTCAAGGTGGCCTCCCGCGAGACCGGGTTGCCCGGCGCGCGGAGGCGCGGTCGGGATATGCGGAGCCTACTCCTGGCGCTCTTGCGAAATGTGGGCTTATGTGAGGTTCTTAGGTGAGCCCCGCAACCCAATTGGCCGCGGCAGCGGATTAGAAATCCGCTCAGTGCCGTTTCGAGTCCGACTGCTGAGCGCAGGTCATGCAAGATTGGTGTCATGCCGCAGGAGTTCACCGCCGAACAGGCCGCTGCCCGGTTGAACCCCGTCGACACGCTGGGAATCCCGCTGGGCCCCGGCCAGCCGCCAGCTTTCCTGCGCGCCCTCGGCGTGCGCCGGGACTGGGCGGATTTACGGGTGTACGGCGCGCTACTCGCGGTTGGCACCGAACTGTTCTCCCGTCCGGGTGTGCACTACCTGTCGGGCTTTTTCGGGCCGATCGAGCGCGCGCTGCGGGATATGGGCGCCGATATCGAATTCGCCGCCGCGGACTTCCGCCGATTCGGCCCGCTGATTGAGCGCCAGTCGCCTCGGGTGATGACCACCGTCGCGACGCCGCCCGATGCCGACGGCTGGTGTTCTCTGTCGCTGCATGCGGGCGGGACGATCGGTGAGTTGCGCCGGGCAGGCGCTGATCCGGAGCGCCTGCTCATTGTCGAAGTCTCGGAAGGATATCCGCGCACGTTCGGGTTCGGGGAGCAGCATCGCCACGCGCTGCACCTCGACGAGATCGACATCCTGGTGCACTCGACGGATGCCCCGCTGACGCTACCCGGCGGCGATGGGGGGCCGTCGGATATCGATCGGGCCATCGCCCAACACGCCGTGGCATTCATTGGTTCGGGGTCGACATTACAAACCGGAATCGGGGCAATTCCCAACCAGATTGCGACTCTGTTGGCCGAGGGGGACGGCGCCGGCTATGGGCTGCACAGCGAGATGTTCACCGACGGTTGCATGCGACTGCACCGCGCCGGCAAGGTCACCAACACCGGCAAGGGGCAGTACGACGGCGTTAGTGTGACGACCTTCGCCTTCGGATCAGCGCAGCTCTATGCGTGGCTGGACGCCAACCCCGATGTTGCGTTCCTGCCGGTTGAGATTGTCAACGCACCGGAGGTGATCGGCGCCAACACCGACATGATTTCGATCAACGGTGCGCTCGCCATCGACATCCAGGGGCAAGTGGTCGCCGACACCATCGCCGGAGGGCAGTTCAGCGGGATCGGTAGTGCCGAGGACTTCGTGGCCGGGGCCGGGCTGGAGCTGTCGGACCGTTCGCTGATCTGCCTGCCCTCGACATTCGAGAAAGACGGTGTGTTGCAGTCGCGAATCGTGCCGTGGTTTGGACCCGGCGTCGTTATCACCACGCCGCGTCACCAGGTCGACGTGATCGTCACCGAGTACGGCGCTGCAGAGTTGGAGGGTAGGACGGTCCGAGAGCGCGGCGAAGCGCTGGCGGCAATCGCGCACCCGCAGTTCCGGGACGCCCTGTTGGAGGCTGCCGGGCGTGCGTCGAATGGCCGCTCACCGGTCAGTTGAGTGGTGGGCCCTCAGCCCTGCTCCACGGTATTTCGGTCACCCGACTTGGAGACTTCCGGTTCCCCGGAGTGATACGTGACTTTGTTGTCGAAGCCCGAGGCGCGGATCTCTCGTGCAGTCTCGACCGTTACGGCGTTCTCGACACCGGATACCGTGAGGGTGTCGCAATTGCCCTGGACTTCAACGGTATTCGAGACACCGCTGACGTTGACCGAGCAGTCGTCGCAGTTGACTGTTATCTGCTTGTGCGTGCCGGAGACACTGAAAGTCGAACCGGGCGGCGCATACGTAGGGCCGGGGACCGAGGTGGTCGTCGCCGTGGCACGCGTCGGGAGCTTGACGACGGTTGATCTGACCGGCCGTGTGGTCGTCGCACCCGGACTTGTCTGCACATTCCGGGGCACGGTGGGATTGGCGGCATAGAAGACGAGTCCCGCCGCCCCCGCCGCTATGAGGGCAGAGAAGACAGCGAACCAGCGGCCGAACTTCCGGACGGGTGGGCGTGGTGCGTAAGTCGTTTGATACACCGGCGGCGGATACGGGCTCCGGTTCGTGACGCCGAGTTCCGACGTCCGCGCCGCCTCGCTCAATGAGCGTTCCAGCTCTCGGATTCTGGCTTCGGGATCACCATCCGGCTCCACTCACAGATGGTCCCACACCGAGCGCCTCGTAGCGGTAGCGTTTCGTCATGGCCTCGACCGATGTCATTGTCGCCGAACCGCAGTTGTTCGTCACCGACCTCGAACGTGCCATCGGCTTCTACGTCGAGAAGCTCGGTTTTGAGCTGGCCTTCATATATGGGGAACCACCCTTCTACGGACAGGTGGGGCGCAGCGGTGCGAGCCTCAATCTCCGCAAGGTCGCGGGTCCGGTATTCGACAGCAATTTCCTTGCCACAGAGCGTGATCCGCTGTCCGCGGTGCTGACGCTGTACAAACTGGGCCCACTGTATGAGGAGTATCGAGCCGCAGGCGTGGCGTTCCACCAGCCGTTGCAGGAGGAATCCTGGGGGAGCGTCACCTTCATCGTGAAGGATCCCGACGGCAACCTCATTCTGTTCTCCGGCGCCGAGGCCTGAAGGAATCTCTCGCCATCGATGCGGTTCGGGGTGACAATGACCGCATGCGACTGCCAACCTCATTCGAAGGACTCGCGACCGACGGCGGTAATTCGATCGTCTACGGCGAGCCATATACAACGGCCGACGGCACCATGGTCATCACTGTTGCCAAGGTGCGCAGCCGCAGTCGCGGCCCAGAGGGTGCACCTCTGGAAACACTTGCCAGACCGCTAGGCGTGTTCGTCGTCAAAGACGGGCACGCCCAATGGTGCCCGGCCTTTAACGCTGACCGCGCTTCGACGTTGGGCATACTCACCGGTCTGCTCGCGGCGGTCTTGGGACTTGTAGCCATCATCCGTCGCCCGCCGTGGCCGGACCTGACGCTGCCCGGCTGGTCGCCCGCCGAGAACCCGCGCTGGTTCCGCGGCGGGCGCTAGCCGTCGATCGCGGTCTGCTACTTCTGGGTGACGGTTTCCTTGAAGGTCCCGTCGCCCTGGTTCAGCCAGGTGATGGTGCCCTTCTGGAATTCGCCGACCCAACCGCCCTTGGCGATATCAGGTCCGCCTGCCGTCTCGGCCTCGTCGGCAGTGGGGAATCCAAGCGTGCCGCCTGCTCCACCCTGCTCGGTGTACACCTTCAGGATTTCGCCCTGCACCAGGTGTGCACCGGTCGACGGCGAGCTGAAGATGGTGCCCTTGGCGAAGGCCTGTACGGTGCCGTCGCCAACCTTTTCGGGCTGCCCGGTCGGCAGACCGAGCTTGGCTTCACCACCGGCCTTGGTGTACGCCTCGGCGACTGGCGGTTCCAGCGTCACATCGCCGACGCCCGGCACGTTAACCGTTGATGGCGCCCCGGCGATGACGGACGACACCGCACTGCTTGCCGACGATGCGGCACTCGATGCGGCGCTACCACCAGCGCTGATGGCCGACGATGCCGCGCTCGTGGCGCTGGACAGCGACTCCTTGGCGGCGTTTTTGTCTTCTTGGGAACACGCGACCACGACAGCCGCGGATATGGCGACGATGGAGACCGCGCCTGCTGCTCGTTTCATCAGATTGGTATCCATGATCCGAACGTAACAACCTAGACGCCGCATATAGGTGAGTTTTTCAATGTTCACCTGTCGGCCACGGGATGATTTCGGTGCAAAATCGCTAAGCCGCTATGAAGCGGGTGTCAGCTCACAGACGTAATCGCCGACATCGATATGCACCTCGGCCGCCTCCGGCACCGTGGGAGTGGGCACGACTTTCAGCTGGAACTGTTCGCGACCGAAGTCGTCGGTGGTTCCGGGCCACTGTTCCTGCAGGATGTCGCTGATCAGGCCCGCGACCGCGGGCTCGGTGACGCGATAGGTCTCGGCCTGGCAGAACTTGGAGTACACCTCGGTGACCCGGATGCGGGCCTTCTCGATGGGCAGAGTGCCCAGGTCCTCGCCGGATTCGGGATCGCGCACCGCGGTCCCGGTGGCGCCGATGACGGAGAAGATCATCCCGACCTCTACTCCGGCGTCATCACCCTTGTTGACCAGCACCGAGTAGCGGTCGACGATATCGGCCACCTTCCCGATTATCGGGTCCAGTGGCTCGGACTCTTGCTCACCAGCCGATTGCTCCGCTGGCTTCGTCTCTTCAGGCATTGCCCACACCGACGGTGTAGTTGTTCGCTCGCGGAGCGGTCTCAATCCTTTGCCGCTCTGGCTGTCCGGCGGTCTCTGCCGTCGCGAAATCGGTCTTGGCCTTGGCTACCGCGGTGCTGGATACATTCTCCGATTCGCGCAATGCCTGGAAGGCGTGGCGCAAAGTCAGACGGCTGATTGTCAGGGCAAGGTTGAGGGCGCTGGACGCAGCCGGCTTATTGCCCTCGTTGAGGTCGTTCGACGCGGCCGCAAGGTGCTTGTCCACGTCGATCATTCCCTGCAGCGTCACCATCGTGGAGTACGCCGACTGTCCAACATTGCGGTCAAGATTGTTGCTCTGCTGTATGCGGTGATACAGATCGGCAATCAAGATCCCGGCGACGAGGGCAAGGAGTGGAGTGACGATGCCCTGAACGAATCGTACGAGTTCGGTGTCGCTGGATGTAAATCCGACAACCGCCGCGACGATCGTTGCGACAATCGCCGTACCGACAATCGTCCAATGAACCAGCGAGGGCTTCGGGGGAAGCTGATCTGAGTTTGCCAACGTCGTTACCGTCCGTTCGGTGAGTGGACGCATTCATTGCATCCGTGACCCCATGAGCACTGACCGGAGCATGCTAACACCGCGCTCAGGTTCCTCCAAGGCGAGATGTAACGGCTGTGCTTTAGATTTGCTGGACGCCAGCTAAACGCCTATTTGCCCGAATTCTGTCGAATTACAGAAGGTTTCTTGGTTAGCCCTCAGCACTGCTGCTCGGCCGCGGCATTCGTCGCGACGATCACCGCAGCTTGCCGGTCTGCGGGCAGCTCATGCCAGGACTTGTGAAAGGTTCCCGGGCCGACGTTTCCGGATGTCTGAATGGACTGGAGGTATCCCTCCACGAGCTGCACGTGGCCGTCCTGCTTCCCGGTCATCCAATCGGCCGCTGCTCGGCAGGCCTGGTAGTACTCCTCCTCCAACGAGCTGGGTGCGGCGTTGACGGATGTCGTGACGCCTGAGGGCGACAGTGCCGACCCGGAGTCCGAGGGCTGGGCGGCGGGGCTCTCGATCGGAGCGGTGGTGCTGGCGGAAGGGCTCGGCGCCGCCTTGTCGTCGGACTTCGACGCGCATCCCGCACCGATCAACGGGACGCAGAGGGCAATCAGGGTCGCGACGATGCGTGTTGGGACGGTCACCACTCCAAACTAGCAAGTACCTACCAGCAACAACATTTACTCACTCAGAGCTTTTGCTCCGAGAGGAAAACCGCTGGAAAACGCCGGTACCATATGAGCTGTGATGGGACACAGGGGTTTTCAGGGGTGGTGTTGCGGCTAGCGCTGCTAGTCCGTCGCCACCCCTGCCCCTTCCATCGATTGAGCATTCATGACCACTGCATCTGTCCTGGATCTGCGCCGCCCCGCCTCGGCCGGATCCTCACCCACCCGACTTCGACTGCCGGATCTGCTCCGCATCACCGATGAGGGCGCCGACGACGCCCTGCGCGGTCGGTTTGACCATCTGCTGCCCGCGGGCGGCCTTCCCATCGACGAGCGGTGGGCCACCCGCATTCATACCGACGACGAGCTCGACGTCTGGCTGATCAGCTGGGTGCCCGACAAGTCCACCGAACTGCACGACCATTGCGGATCGCTCGGTGCGCTTACCGTGCTTAGCGGTTCGCTACACGAATATCGCTGGAATGGAAGCCAACTGGTTCGTCGCGGGCTCGACGCGGGCGATCAGGCGGGCTTTCCGCTCGGCTGGGTGCACGACGTCATGCGCGCCCCCGTGAAATCGGGTGGAGCGCCGATTCCTGCCGAAATCGGGCCCACTCTGAGCGTGCACGCGTACTCGCCGCCGCTGACCGCGATGTCCTACTACGAAGTGACTCAGGCCAAGACGTTGCGACGTAGCCGCACCATCCTCACGGATGAGCCGGAAGGGCCTGCGGCATGACGATCCACGATCTGCTGGCCTCGGCGCGCGGGCGCCTGCGCCGTCTGCCGGCCGATGAGCTGCCCACCGCGCTCGGCCGCGGTGCGCGGTTGGTGGACATCCGGCCGGCGGCGCAACGTGCCCAAGAGGGTGAGGTGATCAACGCCTTGGTCATCGAACGCAATGTCTTGGAGTGGCGTCTTGACCCGGAAAGCGACGCGCGCATCCCGGAGGCGGGTAACCACGATGTCGAATGGGTCATCCTGTGCCAGGAGGGCTATACCTCCAGCCTGGCTGCCGCCTCGCTGCAGGAGATCGGCCTCTACCGTGCCACCGATGTCATCGGTGGATATAAGGCCCTCAAGGACAAGGGCATCTTGATTTGATTCGGCGGGCTGGAGCTTAGCGACCCCGGCGGCTACCCGAAGTCGCCCGCATCGCGCCGTAGATGCGTCAGCACCGACACCAGGGTGCGGGTGCGCGACGGGGATAGTCCGATCTGTGCGAACACCTTCGCGTTCAAGTCCGTGGTCGCCTGCGAACCGAGATCGCGTCCGGCATCAGTGATCTCCACCAGGGTGCCGCGGCCGTCGGCGGGGTTGGGAACGCGACGCACCAGGCCGGCTTCCTGTAGACGATCCACGGTGTTGGTGACGGATGTGGGGTGAACCTGAAGGCGTGCACTGGCTTTCGCCATTGGCATGGAGCCGGCCCGGCTGAACGACAGCAGCATCAGCAGTTCGTACCGGGAGAACGTCAGGCCATGTGGCCGCAGCACGTCCTCGACCCGGGCCAGCATGATCTGATGCGCCCGCATCACCGACGTGACCGCGGCCATCCCGTCGGAGACCTCGCCCCAGCCGTTCTCGACCCAATGGCGTTGGGCGTCGTCGACGGGATCGAATGGCAGGGACATGGGCTTACCTATGAATGAAGTTGGCAGGACGCTTCTCGGAGAACGCGGCCATTCCCTCGGACTGGTCGGCGGTCGCGAACGCTGAGTGGAAGATCCTGCGCTCGAACAACAATCCCTCGGCGAGGCTGGACTCGAAGGCCCGATTGACCGCTTCCTTGGCCATCATCGAGGCCGAGAGGGACATTTCCGAGATGGTCTTGGCGACGGCCTTGGCCTCGTCGAGCAGGCTCTCGGTGGGTACCACGCGCGATACCAGACCGCTGCGCTCGGCCTCGGCGGCATCCATATTGCGTCCCGTGAGGATCATGTCCATGGCCTTCGCCTTGCCGATCGCCCGGGTGAGCCGTTGCGAGCCACCCATGCCGGGCAGCACGCCGAGCTTGATCTCGGGTTGGCCGAACTTGGCGTTCTCGGCGGCGATGATCAGATCGCACATCATCGCCAGCTCGCATCCACCCCCGAGGGCGTATCCGCTCACCGCGGCGATCGTTGGGGTGCGCACTGCGGGCAGCTTGGCCCAGGCTGCGAAGAAGTCGGTGCCGAACATGTCACCGAACGACTGGTCGGCCATTTCCTTGATGTCCGCGCCCGCGGCGAAGGCCTTCTCGCTGCCGGTAATGACAATCGCGCCGATGCCCTGATCGGTGTCGAACTCGGCGGCCGCAGCGGTGACCTCCTTCATCACCTGTGAATTCAGTGCGTTGAGTGCCTTGGGTCGGTTCAGCGTGATGACGGCAACTCGGTCGATGCGCTCGGTCAGGATTGTTTCGAAGGTCATGACGCTCCTTGGATTTGCGTGAAGATCGCCGAGAAGTCTAGGCCGGAGCCGCCGGTGGTGTTGAAATCGTCGTAGATATGCGCCGCCGCGAGCCCGAGCTGCGCATCAACTCCGTTGGCGCGCACCGCATTGGCGGCCAGGCCCAAATCCTTGGACATTAGCGCCACCGCAAATCCGGGGGCGTAGTCGCTGTTGGCCGGGCTGGTGGGTACGGGCCCGGGAACCGGACAGTTGGAGGTCAGCGCCCAACACTGGCCCGAGGCGTTGGCCGCGACATCGAACAGGGCCTGGTGCGACAGTCCGAGCTTCTCGCCGAGTACAAATGCCTCGCTGATCGCGATCATCGAGACCCCGAGGATCATGTTGTTGCAGATCTTCGCGGCCTGGCCGACACCAGGGCCGCCGCAGTGCACCACACGCTTGCCCATGGCCGCGAGAATTGGTTCCGCGGCGGCGAATACGGCATCGTCGGCGCCCACCATGAACGTCAGCGTCGCCGCGGTGGCGCCGGGAACTCCGCCGGACACCGGGGCGTCGACGAAGCGATGCCCGGCAGCGGTCGCGGCCTCGTGTGCTGCGCGGGCGTCGGCCACGTCGACGGTGGACGAGTCGATGAACAGCGTGTCCGGACTCGCGGCCGGCAGCAGTTCCCGATACGCCGCGAGCACATGCTCACCCTTGGGCAGCATGGTGATCACCACATCGGCGGTCGCGGCGGCGGCCGCACCAGACTCGGCCAGCGGCACACCGGCTTCGGTGGCGGCGCCGCGTGCCTGCTCGGACAGGTCGAAGGCGGTCACAGTGTGCCCGGCCTTGGTGAGGTTGACCGCCATCGGTAACCCCATGTGTCCCAAGCCGATAAAGGCGATTGTGCTCGTCATGACCACTCCAAATCATCGCTGACCGGTTGGAAGAAGGCGTCGATGTCGGCCGTGGTGACCGCGGCGAGTGTCTTCGGATCCCACTGCGGGTTGCGGTCCTTGTCGACCAGCTGAGCCCTGATGCCCTCAACGAGGTCGTGTGAACGCACCGACTGGCTGGACACCCGATATTCCTGCGTGAGAACCGCTTCCAACGAGGGCAAGTCCCGAGCCCGTCGCACCGCCGCGAGCGTCACCGACAAGGCGATGGGGGAGCGGGTCAGGATTTGGTCGGCGGCTGCACGTGCCCGCTCATCGCCATGCGCCTGCAGCGCCGCGACAATATCGGCGACGGTTTCGCCGGCGTAGCACTCATCGATCCAATTACGCTGCGCCAGCAGGTCGCTCGAGGGGGCATTGGTGCCGTGCACCGCAAGTGCGGTCGCGATGTCGCTATCGATGATGGCCTTGACGAATTTGTCGAGCCGGTCATGGGGCACGAAATGATCGGCGAACCCCAACGCGATGGCGTCGGCACCGGAGAAGGGGGCGCCGGTGAGCCCGGCGTGCAGACCGAGCTGGCCAGGAGCGCGCGAGAGCAGATAGGTGCCGCCCACGTCGGGGATGAAGCCAATCCCCACCTCCGGCATGCCGACCTTGGAGGTGTCCGTGACGACACGGATGTCGGCATGTCCGGCCACTCCGACGCCACCGCCCATCACGATGCCGTCCATCAGTGCCACATACGGTTTCGGAAACCGGCCGACCTGGGCGTTGAGTTGATACTCCTCGCGGAAGAATCGGCGGGCAACTACGCCGTCGATCTTGGCGCTGTTGTGGATCTCCACCACGTCACCACCCGCGCACAGGCCGCGCTCCCCGGCACCCGAGAGCACCACGGCGCGCACCGCGTCATCGGCCTCCCACTCGGACAGGGCAGCCGACATCGCGGTGATCATGTCGTTGGTCAGCGAGTTGATGGCCTTGGGGCGGTTGAGCGTGAGCAGGCCGACGCCTTTCTCGACCCGGGTCTCGATCTGATCCGTCACGCCGGGAGCCCTTCTTGGATAAGCTTGCGGGACACAATGACTCGCATGATCTCGTTGGTTCCTTCCAGGATCTGGTGTACCCGTAGGTCGCGCACGATCTTCTCGATGCCGTACTCGGCCAGGTAGCCGTAGCCGCCATACAGCTGCAACGCGTCGTTGGCCACCGTGAAACCTACGTCAGTGGCAATGCGTTTGGCCATGGCACACAGCTCGGCCGCCCGAGGATTGCCCTCCTGTACGGCAGACGCGGCGCGCCAGACCATGGTGCGGGCGGCCTCCAGCTCGGTGGCCATATCCGCGAGTCTGAATTGCAGCGCCTGGAATTTGATCAGCTCCTCACCGAACGCCTTACGCGTGCGCAGATACTCAATGACCTTCTCCAATGCCGAACGCGCACCCCCGAGCGAGCATGACGCGATATTGAGCCGGCCACCGTTGAGGCCGCGCATCGCGATGGTGAATCCGATGCCTTCCTCGCCGATTCGGTTGGACACCGGGACCCGGACATCCTCGAAGACGACCTGCGCGGTCGGCTGGGCGTGCCAGCCCATCTTGCGTTCGGGAGGCCCGAACGACAGCCCGGGTGTGTCCTTGGGGACGACGATGGTGGAGATGCCCCGTGGGCCGGGTCCGCCGGTGCGTGCCATCACCACGTACAGGTCTGCGGCACCGGCACCAGAGATGAACTGTTTGACGCCGTTGAGCACATACTCGTCACCATCGCGGGCCGCGGTGGTTCGCAAAGCCGATGCATCACTTCCACATTCGGGCTCGGTGAGGCAGTAGGCACCCAAGGTCTCCATGGTGCACATCGCCGGCAGCCATCGTTGACGCTGTTCGTCGTTCCCGAACTCGTCGATCATCCAAGCGGCCATATTGTGGATCGAGATGAATGCCGATACCGCGGCACATCCGGTGGCCATCGCCTCGAAGATCAACGACGCGTCCAGTCGGGTCAGTCCGGAGCCGCCGACCTCGGGGTCGATGTAGATACCGCCCATGCCCAGCGCCGCGGCCTTCGGGAACACCTCGACTGGGAAGTATTTGTCGCGATCCCAGTCCAGGGCGTTGGGCGCGATGTGGATATCGGCGAATTCCCGCGCCGTATTCCAGATTGCGCGCTGTTCATCAGTCAGCTCGAACATGACTAATCCATCGTGGGGATCACGAAGGAGGCGCCCTCTTTGAGGCCGGACGGCCAGCGCTGGGTCACCGTCTTGGTCTTGGTGTAGAACCGGATGGAGTCGGGACCGTGCTGATTGAGGTCGCCGAATCCGGAGCTCTTCCAGCCGCCAAAGGTGTGGTACGCCACCGGAACCGGGATGGGAACGTTCACCCCCACCATTCCGGTGTTGACCTTGGCGCAGAAGTCGCGCGCGGTGTCACCGTCACGGGTGAAGATGGCGACACCGTTGCCGAACTCATGCTCCGACGGCAATCGCAGCGCCTCGTCGTAGTCCTTGGCACGTACTACCGAGATGACCGGCCCGAAGATCTCTTCTTTGTAGATGCGCATACCGGGCTTCACGTGGTCGAAAAGTGATGCGCCGATGAAGAATCCGTCCTCATGGCCGGCGACCTTGAGGTCACGGCCATCCAGGACGAGCTGTGCACCTTCCGCTACCCCGATATCGATGTAATCGCGCACCCGCTTGAGGGCGTCCGCGCCCACCAGCGGACCGAAGTCGACGCTATCGTCCAGAGACGGGCCGACCACCAGCTCGCGGGCCCGCTTGGTCAGGCCGTCGACGAGCCGTTCGGCGGTGGACTCGCCGACCGGCACCGCGACAGAGATGGCCATACAGCGCTCACCGGCCGAGCCGTACCCGGCGCCGATCAATGCGTCGATGGCCTGGTCGATATCCGCGTCCGGCATGATGATCATGTGGTTCTTGGCGCCGCCAAAGCATTGGGCGCGTTTGCCATTCGCGGTGGCGGTCTCGTAGATGTACTGCGCAATCGGAGTGGAGCCGACAAATCCGATGGCGGCGACGCGCGGATCGTTGAGAAGCGCGTCCACCGCGGTCTTGTCGCCGTTGACGACGTTGAAGAGGCCGGGCGGCAGGCCCGCTTCGAGGAACAGCTCGGCCAGGCGTAGCGGCACCGACGGGTCGCGCTCGGAGGGCTTGAGGATGAAGGCATTTCCACACGCCAGCGCGGGGCCCGCCTTCCAGAGCGGAATCATGGCTGGGAAGTTGAACGGGGTGATGCCCGCGACCACGCCGAGGGGCTGGCGCAGCGAGTACACGTCGATACCCGTCCCGGCCCCGCTGGTGTACTCGCCCTTGATGAGATGGGGAATGCCGGTCGCGAATTCGCAGACCTCAAGCCCGCGCTCGATATCGCCCTTGGCGTCGGCCAGGGTCTTGCCGTGCTCCTGGGACAGCATCGCGGCCAACTCGTCGATCTCCGCGCGGACCAGGTCGACAAACTTCGCGAGTACCCGCCCACGTTGCTGGGGGTTGCGAGCGGCCCAACCGGGCTGAGCTTCCGCGGCGTTCGAGATGACCGCCTCGACTTCGGAAACGTCCGCCAGCGGCACCTGTCGCACAGGCTTGCCAAGCGACGGGTCGTAGACATCGGCGTAACGCCCGGACGTCCCGGGGACGCGCTGACCGGCGACGAAATGTGTTAATTGCGGTAACGAACTCATGGTGTAGCCCCTTGGGAAGCGGTTGAGAATCAGGGAGGTCGGTATTTCCAAATCTAGTTGGACATCCAGGTAATGTCTAGTAGGACGTCCAGGTAAAAATTCGACTGTTCACAGTGATCTCACAGGGATTTGCCGCAACCGCAGTGCCCTGGCGGTAATGTGGGCCTACGACGTGGCCGGACAGTCTCGGGACCAGTGGCGAAAGCGCGGAACTCTTGCACTTGCCGGCTCGTTGAATCACCAGTTGACTTGTTGACGTCATCTGCGGACGCCGCATAGTGCGGCACCGCACTTCCAGGAGAGGATCACGACGGTGCGAACCACCAGCAATCCCATTCTTCGGACGCTGCCCGGGAAAGAGCGCGGCGGCTACGCGCAGTTCGGGGCGGGTGCGGCAGGTGCGGGCGCCATGATGGCGCAGCAGATGCAGCAGGACCCGTACACCGCTTACCCGGAGGCACAGGCCGGCGTCTCCCGGCCGCTGACGATCGACGATGTGGTGACCAAAACGGGTATCACCCTCGGTGTCATCGTCACGGTCGCCATCGCGTCGTTCTTCCTCGTCAGCGCCAACCAGGCGCTCGCACTGCCGTTCCTTTTGGTCGGTGGGCTGGGCGGTCTGGTCATGGTGATGATCGCCAGCTTCGGGCGTAAGCAGGACAACCCCGCGATCGTGCTGGGCTATGCCGGGCTCGAGGGCCTATTCGTCGGTGCCATCTCGTTTGTCATCCCCGCCAGTGTCGGTCTTGGCGGCGCGAGTGCCGGCGTCCTGATCGGTCAGGCGGTGCTGGGCACCGTCGGCGTATTCATCGGCATGCTGTTCGTCTACCGCTCGGGTGCCATCCGCGTTACCCCCAAGTTCCAGCGGATGCTGATGGCCGGTCTTGTCGGCGTGCTGGTGCTGGCGCTCGGCAACGTGGTGCTCGGGTTCTTCGGAATCGACATGGGCCTGCGCAGTGGTGGCCCCATCGCGATCATCTTCTCGCTCGTCTGCATCGGTCTGGCGGCATTCAGCTTCCTGGTCGACTTCGACGCTGCCGACCAGCTGGTGCGCGCCGGTGCGCCGGAGAAGGCCGCCTGGGGTGTGGCGCTCGGCCTGGCTGTCACCCTGGTCTGGCTTTACGTCGAGATCCTGCGACTGCTGAGCTACTTCCAGAACGACTAGCGATTTTCTCGAAAAAGGGGCGCCCCGCACAGGGGCGCCCCTTTTTCATGTCATCGAGAAACGCGGACCCGGTTTGCGGCTTCGGCGGCATTGCGCCGCGCGGTCTCCACATGCTCGTCGTATGCCAGGGCCACGCCCATGCGGCGCGTGACAAAACTCTCCGGCTTGCCGAACAATCGCAGATCGGTACGCGGTACACGCAGGGCGGCCTCGACACCGTCGAATACGACTCCTTCCGCGTCGACCCCGCCGTAGATCACCGCGCTAGCGCCTGGGGTCTTCAACGTCGTGTCGACGGGAAGCCCGAGGATGGCGCGGGCGTGCAGTTCGAACTCGTTCTGCCACTGCGTGATCATGGTGACCATGCCGGTGTCGTGTGGGCGCGGGCTCACTTCGCTGAAGTACACCTGGTCGCCCTTGACAAAGAGCTCGACGCCGAAAATGCCCTGTCCGCCCAAGTTTTCGGTGACGGCGAGGGCTATTCGCTGTGCACGCTGTAATGCAGCGTCCGACATGGGGTGCGGCTGCCAGCTCTCGACGTAGTCGCCGTTGGCCTGTCGATGCCCAATCGGCGCACAGAAGCTCGTTTCTATCTCCCCGCCTTCGCCCAGTGCCCTGACTGTCAATAGCGTGATTTCATAATCGAAGTCGACGAATCCCTCAACGATCACGCGACTATTGCTTACCCGGCTGCCTGCCATGGCGTAGTCCCATGCGGCGCTCACATCGGCTGGTCCATCAAGCTTGCTCTGACCCTTACCGGAGCTGCTCATGAGCGGCTTTACGACGCACGGGTACCCGACACCGCCGTCGATCGCGGCCTGCAGTTCGACGAGTGAATCGCAGAATTGATAAGGGCTGGTGGGTAATCCGAGTGTCTCCGCCGCCAGGCGGCGGATGCCTTCGCGATCCATAGTGAGCCGTGCGGCACGAGCGGTGGGGATAACGCGCACGGCGCCCTCGGCCTCCAGCGCCTCCAACGTCGGGGTGGCGATCGCTTCGATCTCCGGTACTACGAGATCTGGCTTCTCCGTCTCGATCAATGCCCGCAGCTGCTCCGGATCGGACATCGAGATGACGTGCGCATGGTGGGCGACCTGGTGACCGGGGGCGTTCTGATAGCGGTCGACGGCGATGGTCTCGACGCCCAGACGTTGCAGGGCGATCAGTACCTCGCGGCCGAGTTCGCCTGAGCCGAGGAGCATGACCCGCGTCGCGCGCGGTGACAGGGGAGTTCCGATAGTGGTCATCGCGACTGAATCTTAATGCCGCCGACACGCCGTGTTGTGGTGAGCACGTGCGATACGAACCCGCCGCAACACGGCGTGTCGGCGAAAAGCGTTGTTAGACGAGCCGCTCGATAACCATCGCCATACCCTGGCCGCCACCGACACACATGGTCTCGACGCCGAAGGTCTTGTCGTAGGTGGTCAGGTTGTTCAGCAGCGTGGCGGTGATGCGAGCACCGGTCATGCCGAACGGGTGGCCCAGGGCGATCGCACCGCCGGAGACATTGAGCTTGTCCTCGTCGATTCCGAGCTCGCGAGCCGAACCCAGCACCTGCACCGCGAAGGCCTCGTTGATCTCGAACAGGTCGATGTCACCGATCGACTTGCCCGCGTGGGCCAGTGCACGCTTGACGGCCTCGATCGGGCCCAGGCCCATGATCTCCGGCGACAGGCCGGAGACACCGGTGGACACGATGCGCGCTAGCGGGGTCAGGCCCAGCTCCTTGGCGCGGGTGTCGCTCAGGATCACCAGCGCGGCCGCACCGTCGTTCAGCGGGCAGGCGTTACCGGCGGTGATGGTGCCGTTGGGGCGGAAGACCGGCTTCAGCTGGCTGATCGCCTCGTAGGTGGTACCGGCGCGCGGGCCGTCGTCCTTGGACACGACGGTGCCGTCGGCCAGCGTCACCGGGGTGATTTCACGCTCGAAAAAGCCGTCGGCGATTGCCTTTTCGGCGCGGTTCTGGCTGCGCACGCCCCAGTGGTCCTGGTCCTCGCGGCTGATACCGGTGTGCAGTGCCACGTTCTCGCCGGTCTGGCCCATCGAGATGTACACATCGGGGATCAGGCCGTCGTTACGCGGGTCGTGCCATTCGGTGGCACCCTGCGCGGCCTCGGCGCCACGGGCCTGCGCGTCGTCGTACAGCGGGTTCTTGCTATCCGGGTAGCCGTCGGGAGTGCCCTTGGCGAAACGCGAAACCGTCTCCACCCCAGCGGAAATGAAGGCGTGGCCCTCGCCGGCCTTGATGGCGTGGAACGCCATCCGGGTGGTCTGCAGCGAAGAGGAGCAGTAGCGGTTCACGGTGGTACCGGGCAGGAAGTCATAGCCCAGCTGCACCGCCACGGTGCGACCGATGTTGAAACCGGCCTCACCGCCGGGCTGGCCGCAACCCATGATGAGGTCGTCGAGGTCCTTGGGGTCAAGCGCAGGCACCTTGTCGAGGGCGGCGCGCACCATCTGCGCGGCCAGGTCGTCTGGGCGCATGCTCACCAGCGAGCCCTTACCGGCTCGCCCGATCGGGGAGCGTGCAAGGGAAACGATCACGGCTTCGGGCATGAAAACTCCTGGTATAGGGGAATTAGTACTGGTTCTACTCCCCAGGAATCTAATGCAGCGGCACGACGGCCCGATTGTCGGGCTGGACAGCGGGCTCACCAATGGCCAGGGCGATCTCCGTAGCGTTGCGCCGCCAGATCCGTCCCAGGATGCGCATCCGGGCACCTATGGTGTCCGCTTCCGCGGCGGCGGACACCCATGGCAAATCGGGGATGGGGCCACCCGTCCATTCGCCGAGGGCGTGCGCGACGGCCGGTAACAATAGCCGCGCTGCCAGCGCATATCCGGCGGCCGACGGGTGGTAGTGGTCGTCGGCGAACATCTCCTCGGGTGCTTGCAGAAACTCCGGCGACAGCAGGTCGGCAAGCGGAACGGGTACGCCACCGGCAGCCCGGACTGCCGCAGCCTGGAAATGGGCCAGGCGCAGCCCTCTCGAGCGCACCACCGCACGCAGCGGCTGCGGTATGGCGGTGATCACGCCGAAATCGGGACAGGTGCCCACCACCACGGCTGACCCCGCCGCGCGCAGCCGCTGCACCGCTTCGCCCAGGCGCCGCGCGGAGGCCCGCACCGCGTTGAGCGAGGTCACGTCATTTGCGCCGATCATGATTACTGCGGCGTCCGGGGGCGGGCCGATGATGGACATGGCGTCGATCTGCGCGGCCAAACCTTTGGATGTGGCACCCGATATCGCCTTGGTGGACAGACGGATTCGCTTGCCCGACTCTTCGGCCAATCCGCGCGCCAGCAGTACTCCGGGCACTTCGTCGGGTATGTGGCAGCCGTAGCCGGTGGCAGTGGAGTCACCGAAGATCGCCAGGTGCAGGTCGCACTGCACCCCGCGGCTGTATCGGGTCACTGGACTGCCACCGCGCTCGTAGACGCCGTCGGCGACCGGGGGAGCGTCGTGAGTCTTCGGAACCACCCGCCGCACCTGCCTGGCCTGCGCGTTCAGGAAGCTGTAGGCGCCCCATCCGGCGGTACCCATCGCAGCTCCCGCGGCCCCGGTGCTCAGGGCTGCCCAGATCGTGCGCCGCCGTTCGGCGAGGATGCTCACGCTGGCTATTTTCACTGACCGCGACACACGGCGCCAGTCCTCTGACCAGCATCACGGGAAAAGAGGCGAGGACGATGCGGTATCGAAAGCGGTTTGTTGCCTGTTGATAGGTATAGTCCATCGGGCGCTAGCTGCTAGCTAGCAGCCTGTTTAACGCAGGACACTGGCTAGGCAAAGGAGCCTGAACAGATGACCGCACCGAAGCGCGCTCCCGAATACGGGCATGTGGGTTCTTCCTCCAGTGCCCTGAATACGCTGGTCCGCAGCCTTCCGATGAGCGACGGCGCCGCCGTCGAGGTGATCGAGGATGCGGCGAGTCTGGCCGCCCGGCTGCTTGGATTCGGTGTCCGGATGACGGTGCGCACGGTCCTGCAGATCGGCAGCCACGCCCCCACACTCCCTTACCCGTTTAGGCTCTTGGAAGAACTCGGCCGCGTCATGGTTCCCCCGCGTGGCACGGTCAGGGCGACCGTCACTCTGGCGAATACCAACGCGCGTCTGATTCGCGCCAAGGGCGTAGGGCCGGTCGACGGCACCGGACGCGTGGTGCTGTATCTGCATGGTGGCGCCTTCATCGTGGGCGGCCCAAATACCCACAGCGCCATGGTGTCCACGATCTCTAAGCATGCCGACGCGCCGTGTCTGGTGGTCGACTACCGCATGCCGTCGAAGGCCTCCCTGGATCAGGCCGTCGACGACTGCGTCGACGGGTATCGCTGGCTGCGCGCTCAGGGATACGCGGCGGAGCAGATTGTGCTGGCTGGTGATTCGGCCGGCGGTTTCCTCTCGGTGGCGGTGGTCGAGCGCGTTCTGGCCGAGGACGGCGAGGCGCCGGCCGCGCTGGCGCTCATCTCGCCGCTCATCGAACTGGACCCCGCGCCCAAGGTGGCGCATGAGAACGCTAAGACCGATGTCATGTTGCCGCCCAACTGCTTTGAGGCGCTGCAGCAGATCCTCACCAAGGCCGGTGGCGGAATCCCGCCGCGGGAGATCATCGACAAGGTCGACGGCCGGATGCCGCAGACGCTGGTGCATTGCTCCGGGTCAGAGGTGCTCTTGTACGACGCGCGGCTGCTGGGGCAGCGCCTTGCCGAGCAGGGTGTGCCGGTGGAGATCAAGATCTGGCCCGGCCAGATGCACGTCTTCCAGTTGGCCACCAAGATCGTGCCCGAGGCCAAGGTGTCCCTGGCGCAGATCGGCCAGTACATCCGCGACGCTGTGCCCGAGACTTCCTCGGCTGAGTTCGTCGCACCTGCGGCGGTTTAGTCTCTCTTCGCGCAAGCGGCTCATCGGCCCGATTCCCTGCGGTGGGTCCTCTGTGCGCGGACCGGTGGCCGGTCGAATAGCGTTACCGGCATGCGCATCGCCCAGCATGTCTCGGATCTGATCGGCAACACCCCCCTCGTCCAGCTCAACTCGGTGGTGCCTCAGGGCTGCGGGGTGGTGGCCGCCAAGATCGAGTACCTCAATCCCGGCGGCAGCTCCAAGGACCGCATCGCCGTCAAGATGATCGAGGCCGCCGAGGCGGCGGGGCTGCTCAAGCCCGGTGGCACCATCGTCGAGCCCACCTCGGGCAACACCGGTGTCGGACTGGCGCTGGTCGCTCAGCGCAAGGGATACCGCTGCGTGTTCGTGTGCCCCGACAAGGTCAGCGAGGACAAGCGGAACGTATTGCGGGCCTACGGGGCCGAAGTCGTCGTGTGCCCCACTGCGGTACCGCCGGAGCACCCCGACAGCTACTACAACGTCTCCGATCGACTGGTGCGCGAGATCGACGGCGCCTGGAAGCCCGACCAGTACTCCAATCCCAACGGCCCTGCTAGCCACTACGAGACCACCGGCCCGGAGATCTGGGCCGACACCGACGGCAAGATCACCCATTTCGTCGCCGGGGTGGGGACCGGCGGGACGATCACCGGTGCGGGCCGATATCTCAAGGAGGTGTCCGGCGGGGCCGTGAAGGTCGTCGGCGCCGATCCGGAGGGGTCGGTGTACTCCGGAGGCACCGGCCGTCCGTATCTCGTTGAGGGTGTGGGGGAGGACTTTTGGCCCACCGCATATGACCCCAGCGTGGTCGACGAGGTGATTGCGGTATCCGATGCCGATTCGTTCGAGATGACTCGCCGTCTCGCGCGCGAGGAGGGATTGCTGGTCGGAGGATCCTGCGGGATGGCAGTGGTGGCCGCAATTCGATTGGCAGAGAGGGTCGGTCCTGACGGGTTGATCGTGGTGTTGCTGCCCGACGGCGGGCGCGGGTACCTGTCCAAGGTGTTCAACGACGGCTGGATGTCCTCCTACGGGTTCCTGCGCAGCCGCCTGGACGTCAGTGTTTCCGAGCCCACGGTCGGCGACGTGCTGCGTGGAAAGTCTGGTGCGCTACCGGATTTGGTGCACACCCACCCATCGGAGACGGTCCGCGATGCCATCGAGATCCTGCGTGAATACGGGGTCTCGCAGATGCCGGTCGTCGGCGCCGAACCGCCCGTCATGGCCGGTGAAGTCGCCGGGTCGGTATCCGAAAGGGAGCTGCTGTCAGCGGTATTCGAGGGTCGGGCGCAACTTGCTGACGCCGTGTCCCAGCATATGAGCCCACCGTTGCCGCTGGTCGGCGCCGGTGAGCCGCTGAGCACCGCCGGCTCGATGCTGCGCGATACCGACGCGGTGATGGTGGTCGACGAGGGTAAGCCCGTCGGTGTCATTACCCGTCATGACCTGCTCGGATTCGTTTCGTCGGCCAGGAGCGCCCGGCACTGAATCTGGCCTCAAATCGTTTCACGGAAGCCAACCTGTGGAAACGCTGGAAGCGTAATGTCCTCTTTTGCTCGACGCTGATGCGTGCCATACGAACTGGAGGACGACCGTGACCGAAGTTCCACCACTCCCGCCACAGGATCCGGGTGCCTATCCGCCGCCGCCTCCGGCAGCCGGTCCGCCCGCCTTGCCCGGCAGCAGTTTTGACGTCTGGATCAAGCGTGTCGGTGCCGCAATCGTCGATAGCCTCATTCCTGGGGTGATCTACGGTGTCGGTTACCTCATCGCATTCTTGACAGCCGAAAAGAGCTCGGTCTCGACCAGCGTCTACGAAGGTGACCCGCTCAGCGGCGGTGGCATGACGTACGGCGATGACGTGCAGGTCTTCAGCTTCTCGGGCCTCGGCATGGCGGCGATCACCATCTTCGGTCTGGGGGCTCTGGCCTTCGGCCTGTGGAACCTGAAGAAGCAGGGTGACACCGGCTCGACGATCGGCAAGAACCTCCTGGGCATCCAGGTGCTCGGTGAGACCACCGGTCAGCCGATCGGCTTCGGCATGTCAGTGGTACGACAGATTGCGCACTTTCTCGACTACATCATCTGCATGATCGGTTTCCTGTTGCCGCTGTTCACGGCGAAGCGGCAGACGATCGCCGACATGTTAGTGAAGACTGTCGTCGTCCCCAAGTAGAAGTAACCCGTCAGGCGGCGCTGGGCTGTCTCACTCCCACCGGTCCGGTATAGGCTCGGACCCGATGAGTGAGCAGCGCAGCGCCGCCGACGCGTCTCGGTGGCAAGGGTTTTCCACGAGAGCCATCCACGGCGGTTTCCATGCCGATCCGCAGACCGGCGCGGTCAACGTGCCGATCTACGCCAGCTCGACCTTCGCCCAGGACGGTGTCGGTCAGCTGCGTGGCGGTTTCGAGTACGCACGCACCGGCAATCCCACCCGTGCTGTCCTCGAATCCTCGCTGGCGGCACTGGAAGAAGCACACTTCGGCAGGGCGTTCAGCTCCGGAATGGCGGCCACCGACTGTGTCCTGCGTGCGCTGCTGCGGCCCGGTGATCACCTGGTCATTCCCAACGATGCCTACGGCGGCACCTTCCGGCTGATCGACAAGGTGTTCTCGCAGTGGGGAATTAGCCACACTCCGGTGCCCGTAGCCGATGTCGACGCCATTCGTGCGGCGATCACACCCAGCACGAAGCTGATCTGGCTGGAGACGCCAACCAACCCGCTGTTGAGCATCGCCGATATCGCGGCCGTCGCGCAGGTGGCCAGTGAACATTCCGTGAAACTCCTGGTGGACAACACCTTCGCGTCGCCTGCACTGCAGCAGCCACTGAACCTCGGCGCCGATATCGCGCTGCACTCCACCACCAAATACATTGGCGGACACTCAGATGTGGTGGGCGGTGCGCTGCTCACCAACGACGAGGAGCTGGACAAAGCCTTTGCATTCCTGCAGAACGGCGCGGGGGCCGTGCCGGGCCCGTTCGATGCCTACCTGACCTATCGGGGCATCAAGACGTTGGCGTTGCGCATGCAGCGGCACAGCGAGAACGCCCAAGCAGTGGCAGAGTTCCTGGCTGCTCACTCCGCGGTTGCGCAGACTATCTACCCGGGACTGGACAGTCACCCCGGACATGCGGTGGCCGCCAAGCAGATGCGTGGATTCGGTGGGATGATCAGTGTCCGGCTGGCCGGAGGGCGCCAGGCCGCACTCGACTTATGCTCGCGAACAGAGCTTTTCATTCTGGCTGAATCGTTGGGCGGCGTCGAGTCGCTGATCGAGCATCCGGGTGCCATGACGCATGCGTCGACGGCCGGGTCGCTGCTGGAGGTGCCCGAGGATCTGGTGCGGCTGTCGGTGGGTATCGAAGAGGTCGGCGATCTGATCGGCGACCTTGAGCAGGCGCTTCGATAAGCGCTAGCTCATCGAATGCAGGGCCGCCGAAATCACCGCGGCAGTCACTGCAAGATTGACCGCCGGGCCACGATTGTCGCGGGTTTGAGCCGCCCATCCGCCGTCGGCGATGGTCTGCGACCACCGGGACACCTGCTGCTTGCCCACCGCGTCGAGGCTCAATATTGCGTCGAATCCGTTGACGCCGTGCAGCACTGCAATGATCGCGGCAGTGCTCGGCGCGGGCGGGGCATAGTGGAACAACACATCTGTGACGCCCTGGCGCACCGCATTCGCACGCTCATTGTTGGTCACCGGCCAGTACTTCTCCGGGAACAGCCGGTTACCGCTGCGGACGGTGTGAATATCACCGGTGATCTCCAGCCGGTGCAGCATCTGGGAGTCCACACCGCGCCGGACCTTGGTGATCGCTTCGACCGGGCTCATCGGCCGTCGGCGGAGCCGGTGCACCGCGCGGTCGAGCACCGGATCGCCGGTGTGCGGCACATTGAGCACCAGTAGATGACCGGCCTTCGCCGGTTCACCCTGCGTCGCCGGTCGAACACGTTGGGCCAGAGCGAGATCCAGCACGATAGCGGCGGCGAGGGCCTGTGTCCGCCGATTCTTGTCCAACAGCGGACGCCCCGAGGCATTGTTCAGCAACAGAAGCAGGAGGTCCTCCGCAATCTGTGGCATGAGGGGACAATAGCTGCAGAACTGGTGACATGATGCCTGGCATGGCTACGGAGTCAGCGGGAGCAACAGGGTTGGTGACGGTCGACGAGATCCGGGAGGTGGCGGAGCGCCTCACCCCTGTGATGCGGCGCACACCGGTGGTGGCTTTTCGCGCGCTGAGCGAACGCTGCGGGCACGAAGTGCGGCTCAAATGCGAAAACTTGCAACGCACAGGATCTTTCAAACCGCGCGGTGCCTACAACCGGATCAGTCTGCTGCCCGATGACCAGCGCGTGAATGGCGTGGTCGCTGCCAGCGCGGGTAACCACGCCCAGGGCGTGGCCTGGGCCGCGACCACGCTGGGCATCCAGTCGACGGTCTTCATGCCGGTGGGGGCGGCGCTGCCCAAGGTCGTCGCGACCCGCGCCTACGGCGCTACCGTGCACCTCACCGGTACCACCATCGATGAGGCGTTGTTGGCGGCGACCGCGTTCGCGGCGGAAACCGGCGCGGTGCTCATCCATCCTTTTGATCATCGTGATGTCGTGGCCGGTCAGGCGACTGTCGGGCTCGAGATTCTGGAGCAGCTTCCCGAGGTGGGGACCATCGTGGTGCCCGCGGGCGGTGGCGGGCTCGTCGCGGGGATTGCGGCAGTGGTGAAAGAGGCGCGGCCGGAGGTGCGGATCGTCGCGGTGCAGGCCGCGGGTGCGGCCGCGTGGCCGGTGTCGCTGAAAGCCGGGCACCCGGTGGCACTGGAGTCCATGGACACCATGGCCGACGGCATCGCGGTCGGTAAGCCGGGGGCGGTGCCGTTCGAGCATGTCGTCGCGTTGGTCGATGAGGTGGTCACGGTCAGCGAGGAGGCACTGTCGCGCGCCCTGCTGCTATGCCTGGAGCGGGCCAAGCTGGTGGTGGAACCCGCCGGTGCTGCCGCGGTGGCCGCATTGCTCACCCTGTCCGCCGAGGAGCTGGGCCTGACCGGCCAGGTATGTGCGGTGCTCTCGGGCGGAAACATCGATCCGCTGCTGCTCACGCACGTCATCACCCACGGTCTGCGCGCGGCCGGACGTTACCTGACGGTGCGGGTCACCATTGCCGATGCGCCGGGCGGCCTCTCGGGCCTCCTCGATGTCTTCCGAGCGGCGGGGGCCAGCGTCGTCGATATCACGCACTGGCGAAACAGCGAGCGTCTGCGTCTGGGTGAGGTGGATGTGTTGGCGACCGTCGAAACTCGGGGGCCAGAACACCGTCAGGCCGTCCTCGACGCAATCGTCGCGGCCGGCCTGACGGTTCAGGAAGAGCGGTAGGCCCCAAATATCCGCCGAGTGCGAGCGTGACGCGGTTTTCGGGCCCGATTTCCGCGTGAGGCTCGCACTCGATGCGGTCCCAGGTGACTTGTCGGCGGACGGTGTGATGCTGCGGGCTATGGGGGAGATCTTGTGGCCGTTCCGGTCAACCGAGCTGTTGGCGGCCGGCGCCATCACGGAGCATCGCATGCGGACCCGATATCGCCAGGTCTACCCGGGCATTTATGTGCCGAGCGAAGCCGAGTTGACCGCGACGCAGCGCGCCTATGCCGCGTGGTTGTGGACTGAGCGTGGCGGCGTGGTCGCGGGGGTATCGGCCTCGGCCGTGCACGGCGCTAAGTGGGTGGATGCGAGCATGACTGTCGACGTCATCCACCGACACCACAAGGTCGCCGCGGGATTGCGAGTCCACCGGGATACCTTGACGGGTAACGAGATTGCACATGCCAAGGGGATCGCCATCACCAGCCCGGCTCGGACCGCATTCGACCTTGGTAGGTGGCTGCCGTGGGCTGCAGCCATCGAGCGGATAGACGCGCTGATGGCCGCAACGGCTCTCAAGGTGGCAGACGTCGAAGAAGTGATCCGGGCACACAGTGGGGTTCGTGGACTCGCGCGTCTGGTCGACGTCTTGGGACAAGTCGACGGTGGTGCGGAGTCGCCACAGGAGACCAGAACGCGCCTACTGCTGGTGAAGTCGGGGTTTCCGCCGCCGCAGACGCAGATCCGGGTCGTCAACCGATACGGCGACTTTGTTGCTCGGATCGACATGGGCTGGGAGGACCTGAAGGTCGGGGTCGAATTCGACGGCGCCCAGCACTGGACCGATGTACGCCAGAGATCTCGCGATATCGACCGATCGGCTGAACTGGCGGCGGACGGATGGGTGATCGTGCACGTGAGTGCCGACATGCTCCGTCATCGGGCGGGCACGATTGTCGCGCGTGTTGACGAGGCCCTCAGAAATGCTGCCAAAACCAAATCGAGTGCGAGCCTCACGCGGATTTCGGGTCGGATTTCCGCGTGAGGCTCGCACTCGATGGAAAAAGGTGTGGAGCCTTAGTCGTGGTAGGGCTCGGCGCTGACGAGCGTCACCTTTACCTCGGTGCCGTTGGGCACCGTGTAGCTGCGGGTCTCGCCGACCTTGGCGTCGATGAGCGCGCCACCCAGCGGTGAGCTGGGGGAGTACACCTCGAGATTGCCGTCCTTGACACCCTCCTGGCGGGTGGCGATGAGGAATGTCTCGGTATCGCCCTTGTCGCCGTCGTAGTAAACCTTGACGACCGAACCGGGCAACGCGACGCCGGATTGCGTCGGCGCCTCGCCGACCTTGGCGTTGTTGAGCAGCTCTTGCAGCTGGCGGATGCGCGCCTCTTGCTGGCCCTGCTCGTCGCGGGCAGCGTGGTAGCCACCGTTTTCACGCAGGTCGCCCTCTTCGCGGCGCTCGTTGATCTCGGCGGCGATGATGGGGCGATTGGCGATCAGTTGGTCGAGTTCCGCCTTGAGCCGATCATGTGATTCCTGGGTCAGCCAGATCACCTGGGTGTCGGTCATGGTGCAGGTACTCCTTGTCTCAGGCCAGCAACCTCCGCTGGCTCTCATCTATCGGGTGCGGGTCGGGTCCATTGCTGCGACTCGCACTCTCCAAAATGCAGCAATACACGGTCCCAGCCGGGATCCGTGTATTGAGCCAGCATACCACTGTCGCTGTGATGTTCAGCCTATTTTTGGCCGAGGTTTGCCCGATGTGAACGTTGCCGATGTCTGGCCGGCGGTGCCCGAAGCGTCTGTGCTGGGTCTCGTGGAAGAAATTGGGATCAGGATGCGATCAGATACGGCGGAACCGCCAGACTGCATCCGTAGACATCGCCGGTCACCGGAGGCCGCGTCGACTTCACCAGGGCCGTGATCGGCACGGATCGTTCGGAGGAGGGTGGCACCAGTACTTCGCGGCGGCCCGTTTCGCTGCCGTCGATGGACCGTGCCCGCAGGATGCACACCGCCGGCTTGGACGGGTCTTTTCGTTCTACCGAGGCGGTGACGGCGACGGTCGAGGAGTCCACGAGCCGGTAGGCGGAAAGTTCGCCCTTGACGTCTCCGGGGCCCAACCGGTTGTATCCGATCGCGGCGATCGCGACTCCGGCTATTACCACCAACACGGTTAGCCCGATCGCGATCCAGCGGCCACGACGGGGTGTGCTCGCTTTGGTTCCGTAGCGGTCCCCTGGTGGCCGTAGTGCCGTTGGTCTTGGCGCAAGCGGCTCATCTGGCTCTGCTGGTCCTGGCGCAAGCGGCTCATCCACGGGTCAACGGTATGACGGGTATGAGTGGGATGAAACGATGGGGGACGCTAGAGCATCCCTAGAAGGCCGGATAGAGAAGATCAGGAAGAGGCGGGCGCACGGGTGACCGGATTGCGATTGATGGCGGTTCACGCCCACCCCGATGACGAAGCCAGCAAGGGCGCCGCCACGACGGCGCGTTACGCCGCCCAAGGCAACGACGTCATGGTGGTGACGCTGACGGGTGGTGAGCGGGGCGACATCCTCAATCCGGCGATGGATCGTCCCGAGGTCGCCGCGAACATTGCGATGATCCGTCGCGAGGAGATGGCCAAGGCCGCTGCCGAACTGGGCGTGCAACACCGCTGGCTCGGATACGTGGACTCGGGACTTCCGCAGGGAGACCCGCTGCCTCCGCTGCCTGAGGATTCGTTCGCACTGGTGCCCATCGAAGAGCCGATCGCCAAGCTGGTCGCGGTGATTCGGGAATTCCGGCCACACGTCATGACGACCTACGACGAGAACGGCGGATATCCGCATCCGGACCACATTCGATGCCATGAGGTGTCGATGGCGGCCTTTGACGCCGCGGCAGACCCGAACCAGTTCCCCGAGGCGGGTGAGCCGTGGACGGTCAGCAAGATCTACTACAACCACGGATTCATGCGAGCGCGTATGCAATTACTCAATGATGAGTGCAAGAAGCATGGGCACAAGGGGCCGTTCGATGAATGGCTTGAGCGCTGGCCCCCCGATGACGACACCTTCGATCGGCGGGTGACCACTCGCGTGCCGTGTGCGGACTTTTTCGATGCTCGGGACGCAGCGCTGCGTGCGCACGCCTCGCAGATCCCGCCGGACAGCAGCTTCTTCTCGGTTCCACGCGAGTTTGAGCGCCGGCTGTGGCCCACCGAAGACTTTGAGTTAGCGACATCGCGAGTGCCGACGAGCTTTCCCGAAGACGACCTGTTCGCCGGAATCGAGGCCAAATGATGCTGATGGACGCCGTGCTGGTGCTCGCCGACGAGAAGGGGCCCACCAATGTCGGACCGGATTTCGGTAAGGCCGGTCCGTTTGGTTTGACGGTTGTGGTGCTGCTGATGGTGGGCACCTTCTTCCTGATTCGGTCGATGAACGCGCATTTGCGCAAGCTGCCGGAGGCGTTCGATCCCGAACACCCCGAGGCCGATCAGGCTGCCGACGAGGGCACAGTGGGCGCAGCGGCTGAGGAGCCTCCGTCTGACACCACCGAGCAGCGGGGCGACGACCGTTAACCGCCTTTCCGAGGCAACCAGCCCATACCTGCGCCAGCACCTGGACAACCCGGTGCACTGGCAGCAGTGGACGCCAGAGGCATTGCAGGAAGCGCAGTCTCGCGATGTGCCGATTCTGCTGTCGATCGGGTACGCGGCCTGCCATTGGTGTCACGTGATGGCCCACGAGTCCTTTGAGGACGACGAGGTGGCCGCGGTTATGAATGCCGGGTTCGTCAACATCAAGGTCGACCGCGAAGAGCGTCCCGACCTGGACGCGGTCTACATGAACGCCACCGTCGCGATGAATGGGCAGGGCGGCTGGCCCATGACGTGCTTCCTCACCCCGGATGGGCGGCCTTTCTATACCGGGACCTATTACCCGAAACAGGGTTTTCTGCAGTTGCTTTCGGCGGTCCGCGAGACATGGGAGCAGCGCCGAGACGAGGTGGAAGAAGCAGCGTCAAGCATCACCGGGCAGTTACAGGCGATGTCGGGACGGCTCCCCGCCGGGCCCGGGGTGGATACCGCACTATGCGACGCGGCCATCGCCGCGATTCTGCCGGCCGAGGACGTGCGCTTCGGGGGTTTCGGTGGGGCGCCGAAGTTTCCGCCGTCATCTCTGCTGGAGGCGCTGCTGCGCGGATACGAACGCACCGGCGATGCGGCGGTGCTTGGTGTGGTGGCCAGGACCGCGACGGCGATGGCGCGTGGCGGCATCTACGACCAGCTGGCCGGAGGCTTCGCGCGGTACAGCGTGGACACGGCCTGGGTGGTGCCGCATTTCGAGAAGATGCTCTATGACAACGCGCTTCTGCTGCGTGTCTACGCGCATTGGGCGCGCCGCAGTGGCGACGCACTCGCGCGACGAATTACCGGCGAGACGGCCGATTTTCTGCTGGATGAGCTGCGTGTGGGCGACCTGTTCGCGTCATCGCTGGATGCCGATGCCGACGGATCCGAAGGCTCCACATATGTGTGGACGCCCACCCAACTCGCCGAGGTCCTTGGCCCGGAAGATGGCTCTTGGGCGGCAGCGCTTTTCGAGGTGACTCAGGCGGGGACCTTCGAACACGGCAGCTCGGTACTGCAGTTGTTGCGCGATCCCGAAGAGCAAGCAGATGTGAACCGGTGGCGTCGCGTACGCGAGACGCTGTTGACGGCGCGGCTGCAGCGGGTGCAACCCGGCCGCGACGACAAGGCCGTTACCGCCTGGAACGGGCTGGCCATCACTGCGCTCGTGGAGGCGTCGATCACCCTGGATCGAAACGATCTTCTGGATGCGGCGGCCAGATGCGCCGCCCGGCTGCTGGATCTGCATCTGCGCGACGGGCGGCTGCGGCGCGCCAGTCTGGGTGGGCAGGTGTCTGACGGCGACGGTGTGTTGGAGGACTACGGCACGCTCGCTACGGGCCTGCTCTCGCTGTATCAGGCGACAGGCCAATGGCGTTGGCACGAGGCCGCCGCTGAGCTACTGGATACCGCGCTCGACCATTTCGCCGATCCGGAATCGCCCGGTGCGTGGTTCGATGTCGCCGACGACGCCGAGCAGCTGGTACTCCGGCCGAGCGATCCGCTCGACGGCGCGACCCCGTCGGGGGCGTCATCGGTGACCGAGGCATTGCTCATCGCCGGTTACCTGCTGGAGGACTCGCGCTATCGGGAGGCGGCACACGCCTCGCTGTCGGCGGCGTCCATGGCGCTGGCGCGCGCACCTCGATCGGCCGGTCATTGGCTGGCGGTGGCCGAGGCCGCGGTCCGGGGCCCGATCCAGGTCGCGGTGGCGTGCGACGCCGAGACCTCGCCACTATTGCGACGGGCGCGGCTGGCAGCACCCGGTGGGGCGATTGTGGTTGGCGGGGTTAAGGATTCGAGCGAGCTGTTACGCGACAGGGGGCAGGTGGGCGGTGTCGACGCGGCCTACGTGTGCCGGGGTACTGTCTGCGATCTTCCGGTGACCGGGACCGAACAATTAGACGCCGCGTTGGGTCGGTAGCGTCGGCGGGCATGACCGTTACCCGCGAACAAGTTCTCGCCGTCGTCCAGAGCTACTGCGATCTGCTCACCAGTGGCACAGCCGCCGAGATCGCCGATCTGTACGCCGATGATGCGACCGTTGAAGATCCGCTGGGTGCCGACGTCCTCAAGGGGCGCGAGGCAATCCAGGGCTTCTACGCAACCATTGAGCCGCTGAACCGCCGCGGCGAGCTGAAGTTGGTGCGTGCCACAGCCAACGAGGCCGCGTTCCACTTCGAGCTGACCATCACGCATGAGCACGGCGGCATGGTGATCGCGCCGATCGATGTGATGACCTTCGATGACAACGGCAAGATCAGCTCGATGCGGGCCTTCTGGACCCAGGACGACATCAAGCAGCTCTAGTCGCCGCTCTCCTCGCTCGCCGAGTGTGAACGTTGGTGCTCACACTCGGCGGGGCAAGGTGACTAGAAGACCGCGAACCAGACCGCGATGTAGTGGCAGGTCGCGGCGATGACCGTCGCGGCGTGGAAGAACTCGTGGTGGCCGAAGTGCAGGGGCCACGGGTTGGGCCACTTCACGGCGTACAGGATGGCGCCGACGCTGTAGAAGGCTCCGCCGACAATCAGTAGCACCAGTGCCGGCACCCCGGCGCCGTGCAGCAGTGTCGACGAGAAGCCGATCGCCACCCACCCGAGCAGCAGATAGAGCGGCACTCCAACCCAGCGCGGTGCCGTCGGCCACCACATCTTGAGGACTACCCCGGCGAGCGCGCCGCCCCACACGATGGCGAGCACCAAATTGCCGTCGGCGGGTGGCATCGCGAGCATCGCGAACGGGGTATAGCTGCCCGCGATGAAGATGAAGATCATCGAATGGTCGAGTCGCTTCATCCAGGTGCGGGTGGTCTCGGATTTCCAGTTCACCCGGTGATACGCGGCGCTGACGGCGAAAACGCCGAAGACTGTCAGGCTGTAGATCGCGGTGGCCAGCCCCGCTTCCGGCGAGCGTAGCGACCAGGCCACCGACACCAGCACGATGCCCGCGACGACGGCGGTGATGCATGCGTAGAGGTGGATCCAACCGCGTGCCTTGGGTTTGACGGGGAGCGTCTCGATACCGCCGACCAGTGCGGCCATGGGTAGGGAACGCTCGGAACCTTGTGCTTCCGGTGCAAGCTGGGGGTCCCTCCCGCTTGCGGGGGCCTCATCGGTCTGCATAAGTCACAGTATCTAACCCAACTAATCCGGTTGTGAAGGTTGTGTGCAGATCTGCGTCTCGTGCACTGTCGTGGCTCGGGCGTGCGACGGGCTCGCTAGGCTGGGTTCCGTGGAGATCATCCCGCCAAGGCTGAAAGAACCGCTATACAAGCTCTACGAAATGCGGCTCCGCCAGGAGCTGGCCAAGGCGGCGAAACCGCGGCATATCGCCGTGCTGTGCGACGGAAACCGTCGTTGGGCCCGGTCGGCGGGGTACACGGACGTCAGCCATGGGTACCGGATGGGCGCCCGCAAGATCGGCGAGATGCTCGGCTGGTGTCAGGACGCCGGTGTCGAGATGGCCACCGTGTATCTGCTGTCGGCCGAGAATCTGACACGTGATCCCGAACAGCTCGGCGAGCTGCTGGAGATCATTACCGATGTCGTCGAGGAGCTGTGTTCCCCGCAGAAGAACTGGAGCGTGCGCAGCGTCGGAGACCTCGATCTGCTGCCCGACGCGGTGGCCGAGCGCATGCGTCAGGCGGTGAAGTCCGCGCCCTCGGATGCGGGTTTCCATGTCAACGTGGCGGTCGGCTACGGGGGCAGACAAGAGATCACCGATGCGGTGCGCACCCTGCTGAACAAGGAGCTGGCCAACGGCGCGACCGCCGAGCAGCTGGTGCAGAAGGTGACGGTCGAGGGCATCTCCGAGAACCTGTACACATCGGGGCAGCCGGACCCGGACCTGGTGATCCGGACATCGGGGGAGCAGCGGTTATCGGGATTCCTGCTCTGGCAGAGCGCGTACTCGGAGATGTGGTTCACCGACGCGTACTGGCCCGAGTTCCGGCGTGTGGACTTCCTGCGCGCGCTACGCGATTACGCCGCGAGAAACCGGCGGTTCGGGCAGTAGCTATCGCCTGCCCATCAACTCGTCGATCTCCGGGACTGACCACTGCGAGGATTCGGTGTGGTCGCGGTAGCCCAGCGGCGTGGGGACCTGGCGTTTGAATCGCCCGATGAAACCGCCCGCCGCGATGAATATCTGGCCGGTGATGCGTGCGGAGAGATCGCTGGCCAGATAGGCGTACAACGGTGCCACACACTCCGCAGGCGCCGGGGCAAGCGAGGCCTGCAGTGTCATCTCGTCGAGTAGCCCCCGCGTGTGCAGATCGTGGAGATGCGCGATGTACTCATCGCCCTCCGATAGCCGCGTGCGGGCGCCCGGACAGATCACATTCGCGCGCACGCCGCTCTGCTTCAACTCGGCGGCGATGGCCAAGGTCAGTCCGTTGACGGCCGCCTTGCCCGCCGGATACCCGGTGCCGCCGTAGATACCCAGGGACGCAGTCGATCCGGTGTTGATGATGGTCCCATGCCCCTGGGCGGCCATGAGCGGTGCGGCGGCGCGGCAGGTGTGGAACACGGTACCGAGATGTGCATCGATCAGTCGATGGAAGTCGTCGGGGGTGATGGTGAGAATGGAGGATCCGGCGGGCTCCGGTATGCCCGCGCAGTTGATCAGCACATCGATACCGCCGTATTCCGTCCGGCACGCCTCGATCAGGTCGGTGGCTGTTCGGTCGTTATCGGGTGCGCCGACGAACCCGACTGCTGCACCGCCTGCAGCCGTCATGCTGCGGACAGTTTCGTCGACGGCCTCTGAATGTCGGCCGTTCACGACGACATTGGCGCCGAGCTCGCTCAGCAGATGTGCAGCGGCGCGGCCGATTCCACGACTGCCGCCTACCACCACACAGGAGAGACCGCTCAATGCGGCACCGGGCAGTATGCCGTCTCGAACTTCTTGACACCGTTGATCCAGCCCGAATGGAACCGGGGGGCTTCCCCGATCCGCGAGATATCCGGCATCCGGTCGGCGATCTTGTTGAAGATGATCTCCAACTCGACCTTCGCCAGGTTGGCTCCCAGGCAGTAGTGGGCCCCCGTGCCACCGAAACCCAGATGCGGGTTGGGGTCACGGGTGATATCGAAGGTGTGCGGGTTCTCGAATACTTCCTCGTCGAAGTTGGCGGACGGATACAGCATCACCAACCGCTCGCCCGCCGCGATCGGCACGCCACTGATCATGGTGTCCTGTAGCGCGGTTCGTTGTTGGGAGATCAGCGGTGAGGTGTATCGGACGATCTCGTCGATAGCGGATGCCGGTCGGTCCTTTTTGAACAGCTCCCACTGGTCCGGGTGTTCCAGGAACGCCATCATGCCCATTGTGGTTGCGTTGCGGGTGGTTTCGTTGCCGGCAACCGACAGCATGACGACGAAGAAGCCGAACTGCTCGGGGGTGAGCTGCTCACCGTCCACGGTTCCGGCGAGCAGACGGGAAACCACGTCGTTCCCCGGACAGTCACGGCGCTGCTCGGCGAGCTGGTACGAGTATCCGAGTATCTGGGCGGCGCCGATACGCGGGTCGATCTCGACATCGGCCTCGTCGTACCCCGTCATCTGGTTGCTCCATTCGAAGAGCTTGACGCGGTCTTCCTCAGGAACACCGATCAATTCGGCGATGGCCTGCATCGGAAGCTCGCTGGCCACCTCGCGCACGAACTCGCCGTGCCCGCCCTCGAGTGCGGCTCGCACAATCCGCTCCGCGCGCTCTTCCAGGGTGATGCGCAGCGCCGCGATGGAGCGCGGGGTAAACATGCGGGACACCAGCCCCCGCAGCTGGGTGTGTTCGGGGGCGTCCTTGTTGATGAGGACCGACAGCGTGGCCTGGAACTCCTCTGGGCTGATGTGGTCTTCAAGGCGCGGGATGGCGCCCTTGCGGCCGGACGAGAAGATATCGGTGTGCAGCGAGATCTCACGCACATCACGGTGTTTGGATACCACCCAGTATCCGTCGTCGGCGAATCCGCCCACCGTGCGCGGTTGTGGATTCCACCAGACGGGCGCTTCGCGACGCAGGGTTGCGAACTCTTCGTGCGGCATCCGTTCCCCGTACAACGCGGGATCGGTGAAATCGAAGCCTTCCGGGAGACCCAGTTCCGCAGCGCTCTTCATCGCGGTCACCAGAGGGGGACCGGAGTCTTGCCGAGGGGGTAGTAGCCGGGCACCCTTTCACCCGACAGGCCGCGCTGGATGCGTTTCTGCATGCCCTCGCTGAGCTTGCCCGCCTTGATGAGGTCCATGTACACGGCCGATACATGACCGAAGTCGAAGAAGTCGCGTTGCCAATTCCATTGGCCGTTACCGGCATAACGGAACCAGCTGCCACCGATACCGCAAACGGTCAGATCGTCACTCCCAGCTCTATCATTACCGCCGGTAGCGATCTGCTTCCAGAATCCGATCACCTCGCCCTGCTTGTCGTCGACGATCACCTTCTGGTACGGGTAGGTCCAACCTTCCAGCCCCTCCATCTCCTGGCCGAGGGCGATATCGCGTATCTCGTCGATACCGACGCACATCACGTCTTCCTTGGGACCGATGTTCCATCCGTAGGTGGCATCGTTGGTATAGAAGCGTGCCAACGGTTTCCAGTCACCTGCCTTCTCGGCATCCAGGTTGGCTTGTAGCCAGTCTGCGACGACATCGTCGAGCTCTTGGCGGGGGAATTGCGGCATCGTTGACGCTCCTATTTCTCGGTGATGAACAAAGCTCGAGCGGGACATTCCTCGACGGCGCGCCCGACCTCGTCGCGCGCGTCCTCGGGGGGTTCGTGATTCAGGATTTCGACGGTGCCGCGCTTGGGCACGCGGAAGTAGTGCGGGGCCTCCAACTCGCACATGGCGTGGCCTTGGCACAGGTCGCGGTCGACATCGACCCGAAACGGCATCAGGTCCTCCGGCGGTAACGAACCTTGGCCGGCTGTGCCAGCTGCACCACCATCTTGGAGTGGTCGTTGTGGTACGAGTCGGCCGGCTGTGCCATCTCGAATTCATACTCACGCAACAGCACCGAGAAGATGGCCTTGATCTGCATGGTGGCGAAGGCGGCGCCCACGCAGCGGTGTCTACCGGCCCCGAACGGTATCCATGTCCAGCGATTGACGATGTCTTCCTGCCGCGGCTTCTCGTAGCGGTCCGGCACGAAGCCGTCTGGATCGGGGAAGTCCTCGGCGATCCGGTTCGAGACAGCTGGGGAGGCCGCCACCATATCGCCGTTGTGAATGGGGAAACCGCCCACTTCGAACTCGCCCTTGGCGACCCGCATCAAGACGATCAGCGGCGGGTGCAGTCGCAGCGTCTCCTTGAGTACATTCTCCAGCTTCGGGATCTGGCGCAGCGCATGGAAACTCACCTCGCTTCCATCCGCATACAGCTCGTTCAGCTCGTCGATGACCTGCGTCTGGATATCCGGGTGACGTAGTAGCTCGATGAGCACCCAGGAGGCGGTGCCCGAGCTGGTGTGGTGCCCGGCGAACATCATCGAGATGAACATGCCGGTGATCTCGTCGGCGGTGAAGCGGGGATTGCCGCTCTCGTCCCTGATCGTGATCAGCACGTCGAGCATGTCGCGCTGACTCTTATCGGTCGGGGGATTGGAGATCCGGCTGTTCATGATCTCTTGAACCAGTGCTACCAAGCCTTTTCGCGCCTCATCGCGCTGGCGGAAGCTCTCGATCTCCAGGTACGGGTCGACATAGCACAGTGGATCGGTGCCCTGCTCAAGCTGGTGGTACAGGTGGGCGAACCTGCCGTCGAGCTCATCGCGGAACTTCTTGCCGATCAAGCAGGCCGAGGAGGTGTAGATGGTCAGCTCGGCAAAGAATTCGAGGAGATCAATCTCGCCGCTCTCACCCCAGTGCGAGATCATTTGGCGGACTTCATTTTCGATGGTGGTCGCGTGCCCCTTCATCTGTTCACCGCGCAGCGCCGCATTGTGCAGCATCTCCTTGCGGCGTTCCGGGTCCGCGTCGAAAACCACACCCTTGCCGAAGATCGGCGTCATAAATGGGTACGCCTCGGCCTGGTCCAGATCCTCGTCACTGGAGCGGAAGAAGAACTCGTTGGCCTCAGCGCCGGAGAGGAACACCACCTGCTTATCGGCGAGCTGGAAGGTGCCGACGTTTCCGCATTCCTCCCGGATGCGTTTCATCAGCGCGATGGGATCGGTGCGGAACTCCTCCAGGTGCCCGTACTGGTCTTCGCCGCCGGATACCCGGGGAACGGTGCTTAGTCCCGAGTCGCTACGCTCCTGCCCTCCGATCGGGGTCGTCGTCATGACGGCATTCCTTCCTCACCGAGTTCAAGTTTCTGTTTGTCCGCCGGAGCGCCCTTCAGCGGTGCTTCGGGCTGCACTTCCATCTCTGCGATATGTGCGCCCCTGGGAGTTTCGGCCACGAAGGCCACCGCACGGGCGATATCGGAGGGGCGCAGGAAGTAGGAGTGACGCGCCTGGCCCCAGGACTTCCAGTCCTCCAACATGGGACCGACTTGTTCGGCGGAGAGCTGCCAGCCCATCGATGTGAGGGTGGGACCGGGATGCACGATCGATGCGCGGACTCCGGTGCCCTCCAGCTCCATGCGCATGGTGTTGACCATCGCGAGCAGCGCCGCCTTGGCCGCACCGTAGGCACCCATGTGCGGGCGCTGATGCAGCGCGACATCGGACCCGATGAACACCACATCGCCGCGTTGGCGGGCCACCATATCGGGCACGATCGCGGTGGCGAGCCGGTTGGCGCCCAGCAGGTGCACCTGGATCTGGGAGGCGAAGATATCGGCGCTCATCTCATGCACCCGGCCGGGGTACATGTCTCCAGCCCCGGATATCAGCAGGTCGATCTCGCCCAGCGCGTCGATACTCTGTCCGACAAACGATTTCACGGAGTCCGCATCGGTGACATCCAGTGGGAACGCAACGGCCTCTCCGCCATCGGCCTGGATCTTCTCGACGAGCTCGGTCAACTTGTCCACGCGGCGGGCGCCTAGCGCCACCGGGAATCCGCGACCCGCCAGTTCAGTTGCCGCGGCCGCCCCGATGCCGGAGGAGGCACCGGCGACGATGGTTGGGCGACGGTCCGGGTGTGGGGCAAATCGCGGCATCAGGTGTCCTCCCTCAATTGCACAGTGATGGGCAGATAGGCGAATCCGCGGACATTGCTGGAATGCACACGCACGGAGTTGCTTTCGTCGATCTCGTAGTGTCGTATCCGGGTGAACAGCTCGGTCAAGGCGACCTTGGCCTCCATCCGCGCCAGGTGTGCGCCGAGGCAGAAATGCGCACCACTGCCGAAACTCACGAGCTTGGAGCCGATCTCGCGACCAATTCGATAGTCGTCGGCATCCTCGAACACTCGATCGTCGCGGTTGGCCGATCCCGGCAGCAGCAGCAGGATGTCACCGGCGGGGATGGTCTTGTCGTACAACGTCATATCCTCGGCCACGGTGCGCGCGAGGATCTGGCTGGAGGTGTCATAGCGCAGCGATTCCTCCACCCACAGCGGTATCCGCTCGTGATCTGCGTAGACGCCGGCGAGCTGATCGGGATTGCGGTGCCCCCAGTAGGCGGCATTGGCCAATAGCTTGGTGGTCGTCTCGTTGCCGGCGATCACCATCAGGAAAAGGAAGGCGAGCACCTCTTCGTCGGTCAGTCGGTCGCCGTCGATTTCTGCCTGCAGCAGAGCGGAAGTCAGATCGTTTGAGGGCCGACGTCGCCGCTCTTTGACCATGTCGATGTAGTAGCGCATCAGGTCGAAGGACGCCTGAATGGCCTCGGGTGGCACATCGGCCAGGCCGTCCTCACGGTGCATGACGCCATCGGCCAGCTCCCGGATGCGGGTGCGGTCGGCCTCGGGCACCCCCATCAGCTCCGAGATGACATCCATCGGCAGCTTGCCGGCATAGTCGCCGATAAAATCGAAGCTTTCCGACTGTAACGCGGTGTCCAGATGCGTACGCGCCAGCTCGACGACCCGGCCTTCGAGTTCACGAATTCTTCTGGGAGTAAACCCCTTTGACACCAGGGTGCGTAGTCGAAGGTGCTCGGGATCGTCCATGGCCAGAAACGACATCACCAGCTTTGCATGCGGCCCGAAGGAGGCCTTGTCCATGGAGACGCCGTTGGCATTGGACAAGGCCTCGCTGTTCCTGAACCCCTGTAAGACATCCTGATGTCGCGACAGTGCCCAGAAGTTCAGGTCGTCATTGCGATATAGCGGGGCTTCGTCACGCAATCGCCGGTAGTACGGGTACGGGTCTTCGTGAAAGTCGTAGTCGTACGGGTCGAACACCAACGAGGACGTATGAGCGGCCGTCATGAGCGCTCTCCCAACATGAGATCCACCACGAAGGTGAGTTTGTCGGCGATCTGGTGATAGGTGAAGGTGCCGCTGCCTGCATGCATGAGTGCGCCGAAGAACGTCATTTCAAGGGCCGAGACCACGCGCGGATCAGCATCTGGGCCCATCGCGGAGCGGATCCTGCGGTGGATTTCCAGGCCGATCTTGTCGCGTACGGCATGCACCGGTTCGTCGTTGTTGCTGAGTAGGGCAGTGGTGCAGCCAGTCGCGATCTCGGGTTCGTCGGCAACCACCAGCGCCAGGCTCCGCAGAGTCTTGGTGACGCGGGCGGCCTGGCTGTCGTTGACGTCGGTGAAGTAGGGCGCCTCATGGATGAGGTCGAGGTAGATCTCGGCGACCAGATGACTCTTAGAAGAGAAGTACGTGTAGGCGGTGGCAGCCGCGACCTTCGCGCGGGCGGCGACACCACGGATTGTCATATCCGCGTACGTGGTCTCACCGAGCATCTGTCGGCCCGCGGTGACGATCTTGCGGATCGTCTCTTCCTGCCGCCGATTTCGGGGCGCACTATCTGTGAGGGGTACCGCAACTTCACTGGACACTTGTCCAGATTATCGCGGGCGACGGGTTCCGGCAAGATGCCAAGTGAAAAATGCTGTACAACAGCAATTATTTGATGTGAAAGGAATGCGGTCTTGCCATGTTGGGATCTATCTGGTTATCGTTCATGGGTAAGGAATGGACAGCTGTCCAGATTTCTGGAATGAGGTGACGATGGCACTCCTGGCCGATGGTGAAAGCGATCTATTCATCGACGGAAAGCTGGTTCCCGGAGGTGCCGGGCGGTTCCCGACGATCAACCCGGCTACCGAAGAGATATTGGGCACCGCGGCCGATGCGGACAGCGAGGACATGAGCCGCGCGATTGAGGCGGCACGTCGTGCGTTCGACGGCACCGACTGGTCTCGGGATGTGGGGTTGCGCGTGCAGTGTCTCCGTCAGCTTCGCGACGGGATGAAGGCTCATATCGAAGAATTGCGGGAACTGACCATCGCGGAGGTGGGCGCACCTCGGATGCTGACCGCCGGAGCGCAACTCGAAGGACCGGTAGATGACCTGCGGTTCGGGGCCGACACCGCCGATTCCTTTGATTGGAACGCCGATCTCGGTGTTGCCTCGCCCATGGGTATCAAAACCCAGCGCACCCTCGCACGCGAGGCCATTGGTGTGGTCGGGGCCGTAACGCCGTGGAACTTTCCGCATCAGATCAACCTCGCCAAGGTGGGCCCGGCGCTGGCCGCCGGAAACACCTTGGTGCTCAAGCCCGCCCCGGACACCCCGTGGTGCGCGGCGGTGCTGGGGCGAATCATCGCGGAGCACACCGATTTCCCACCGGGCGTCATCAATATCGTCACGTCGAGTGACCATCGAATCGGTGCGCAGCTGTCGACGGATCCCCGCGTGGACATGGTGTCGTTCACCGGATCGACGGCCACCGGTCGCGCGGTGATGACCGATGCGGCGGCCACCGTCAAGAAGGTGTTCCTGGAGCTCGGGGGCAAGTCGGCGTTCATTGTGCTCGATGACGCGAACCTGGCCGCGGCGTGTTCGATGTCGGCATTCACGGCCGCGATGCATGCCGGCCAAGGATGCGCCATCACCACCCGACTGGTGGTGCCGCGTGCTAGATACGAAGAGGCGGTGCAGGCTGCCGCGGCGACTATGGGGTCTTTGAAGCCGGGGGATCCCACCAGTCCGGGAACGATCTGTGGTCCGGTCATCTCGGCGCGCCAGCGCGACCGGGTTCAGTCCTATTTGGATCTGGCTGTCGCCGAAGGTGGTTCGTTCGCCTGCGGCGGTGGGCGGCCAGAAGGTAAGGACCGGGGATACTTCATCGAACCCACCGTCGTCGCCGGTCTTACCAACGACGCGCGGGTGGCGCGCGAGGAGATCTTTGGGCCGGTACTGGTGGTCCTGGCCCATGACGGTGACGACGACGCGGTGCGGATCGCCAACGATTCACCGTACGGACTGTCCGGCACGGTGTTCAGCGGGGATGACGAGCGTGCGGCGCGGGTGGCATCCCGGTTGCGGGTGGGGACGGTGAACGTCAACGGCGGTGTCTGGTACTCCGCAGACGCACCCTTCGGCGGATATAAGCAATCGGGTATCGGCAGGGAAATGGGTGTGGCCGGTTTCGAGGAATACCTGGAAACCAAAGTCATTGCGACGGCTGTGAAATAGGAGGATCAAAGGTGATTTCGACTGGGCAGTTTCAGGACAAGGTTGCCATCGTCACCGGCGCCGCACAGGGCATCGGTGAGGCGTATGCGCTTGCGCTGGCCCGGGAGGGCGCGGCGGTGGTGGTGGCCGATATCAACGTCGAGTTGGGCGAAGGCGTCGCCAAGCAGATCGTCGCCGACGGTGGCAAGGCCATCTTCGCCGGTGTCGATGTGTCCGACCCCGAATCGGCAATCGCCATGGCAGACAAGGCGGTCTCCGAGTTCGGCGGCATCGACTACCTGGTGAACAACGCCGCGATCTATGGCGGCATGAAGCTCGACCTGCTGCTCACGGTGCCCTGGGACTACTACAAGAAGTTCATGAGTGTGAACCAGGACGGGGCGCTGGTGTGTACGCGCGCCGTGTACAAGCACATTGCCAAGCGCGGCGGCGGCGCCATCGTCAACCAATCCTCCACGGCCGCATGGCTGTACTCGGGCTTCTACGGGCTGGCCAAGGTGGGCATCAACGGCCTTACCCAGCAGCTGTCCCGTGAGCTGGGTGGACAGAAGATCCGCATCAACGCCATCGCGCCGGGACCCACCGATACCGACGCCACCCGAGGCACGGTGCCGGAGCAGTTCCGCAACGAGCTCGTCAAGAATATTCCGCTGAGTCGCATGGGTACCGTCGACGACATGGTGGGTATGTGCCTGTTCCTACTGTCGGACAAGGCTTCCTGGATTACCGGCCAAGTGTTCAACGTCGACGGTGGACAGATCATCCGGTCATGAAACTTGGATACATCGGCCTGGGAAACATGGGCGCGCCCGTGGCCCAACGACTTGTCGACTGGCCCGGCGGCCTGACCGTTTTCGATCTGCGGCCCGAGGCGATGGCGCCCCTCGTCGAGGCGGGTGCGCGAGCGGCTGACGGCCTCGCGGACATTGCGGAGGCCGACCTCATCAGCGTGACGGTGCTGAATGACGCACAGGTAAGGGAAGTCGTTGCCGCCATTGCTCCGAAGGCGAAGCCCGGCACCATTATCGCGATCCATTCCACCATCAGCGACGCGACGGCCGTTGAACTGGCACAGTGCTGGTCGCCGCACGATATTCACGTTATCGACGCACCGGTCAGCGGGGGCGCGCCTGGCGCGCACAAGGGTGAGCTTGCCACCATGGTCGGCGCCGATGACGAGATCTTCACGCGTATCAAGGAGCCGTTCTCGAAGTGGGCATCGCTGGTGATCCATGCCGGCGCTCCGGGTGCGGGTACACGGATGAAGCTGGCGCGTAACCTCTTACACTTCGTTGCCTTCACCGCGGCGGGTGAGGCGCAGCGCCTGGCCGAAAGCTGCGGCCTGGACATCACTGCTCTGGGCAAGGTGGTCAGGCACACGGATGCGATCACCGGCGGGCCGGGCGCGATCATGCTGCGCGACACCACGGCACCGGTCGATCAGGACAGCTTCTGGAACCCGATCTTCACCCATGTGCGGGGCCTCGGCGAGAAAGATCTCAGCCTGGCGCTGGCACTGGGTGAGGAGATGTCGGTCGAGCTGCCGTTGGCGGCATTGGCCCGTGAGCGGCTGGCGGCCAGTCTCGGTGTGCCACATGCTGTGCCATCTAGAGAGGGAGAAGTTAATGGATGAGCTGCGTCGTAAGGGCCTCGACAAGATGAAAGAGGTCTACGGCTGGGATATGCCAGACCTGCCCGGCGACTATTTCAAGTACACCGCCGACCATCTCTTCGGGACAATTTGGGATCGCCCCGAGCTCTCGATCCGTGATCGCCGGCTGTTGCTCCTCGGCGCGGTCAGCGCCTTGGGGCTCGACGAGATCCTGGAGATCCAGACCAGCGCGGCGCTGAAGAACGGCGAGCTCACCGACGCCGAGCTGCGCGAGGTGGCCCTGTTCATCACGCACTATGTCGGGTGGCCGCTGGGGCAGCGGGTCAACAAGCATGTCGAGATGGCTATCGCCAAGCGTGCCAAGAAAGACACGGAATCCTCCGGTGACTAGCCGATTCTCCGGGTTGTCTCGGGAACAGCTGGCAGTTCTGGTTCCGGAGCTGCTGCTGATCGGTCAGCTGATCGACCGCTCCGGAATGGCTTACTGCATACAGCATTTCGGCAGGGAGGAGATGCTGCAGGTCGCCATCGAAGAGTGGGCGTCATCCAGCCCCATCTATACCCGGCGCATGCAGAAGGCATTGCGATTCGAGGGTGACGACGTGATCACCATCTTCAAAGGCATGCAGCTCGATATCGGTGCGCCGCCACAGTTCATGGATTTCCGGTACACCGTGCATGACAAGTGGCACGGGGAGTTTCACCTCGACCACTGCGGAGCGTTGCTCGACGTGGAACCACTCGGGCCCGAGTACGTAACGGGCATGTGCCATGACATCGAGGATCCCACCTTCGATGCGACGGCCTTTGCCACCAACCCGCATGCCCAGGTGCGGCCGATCCACCGCCCGCCGCGCACACCCGCGGACCGGCATCCGCACTGCGCGTGGACGGTGACAATCGATGAGTCATATCCCGCGGTGTCCGGGATCCCCGCCCTTGATGTTGTCGGCGGATCTGTGGCCGCCGGTTGGGAATTGAGCGATATCGACACCTCCGATGAGGGGGCCTCCGACTACTCGGGGCCACTGCTGTCCGATCTGGACTTCGGTGCCTTCTCGCATTCGGCGCTCGTGCGAATTGCCGACGAGATCTGTCTGCAGATGCATCTGCTGTTCCTCGGGTTCTCGATCGCGGTGCGCAAGCGCGCCGAGGTGGAGTTGGCAAGAACGGTGTGCACCCAACAGCTCATCGGACTCGCTGGCGTCGCGGCCGCGCGGATCACGCAGGCGTTGCAGCTGCCCGGCGGGATCGAGGGTGTGCTGCGGGTGCTCGAACTGCATCCGCTGCTGAGCCCTGTCGGATATGTGAACGCCGAGATTGCAGGCGGTGAGCTTCATGTATGGAGGTCGCCCGCTCACGAGGAGCAGGCGTGGATCTCGCTGTGTGGGCCGTCCGAAACGCGGCCGTTGCAAGCCATCGCAACTGCGGTCGATCCGCATATCCGCGTGGAGGTTTCGGGAGATGCTGAGGATTGGGTGGCCTCGTTCGTTGAGCATGAGGGTGTGGACAGGCAGCTGCCGGAGGTGATGATCGCCAATGTCAGTGGGGGATCGAGGTTCACTTTCGAGCCTCGCAAGTCGCTGCCGCTGACGGTGGTGTAGCACCAAATCCTCGCCGAGATGACATCTATGCGGTGGATTCGCTCGTGATTCCCAGCGTCAATGTCATCTCGCGGGAACCTGTGGCATTGTCTGTGCGTTGACGAGCAATGCCCGCTGCTCTGGATGAATTCGACCGCCAGCTCGCCCGATTGACCGACCTTGGGTATCCGGTCACCGATAGCGTTACCCGCCTGCGGCCGTTGGTGGAGGGCCTGCCTGCCTCGACCGTTAACCCCGAGGATCACATTCCGTTCCTTCTCGTCGTCACCGGGACCAGTTATGAGCAGACGGCGCCGTTGATGACTCTTAACGGACGCAGCGGATTTCACGTCATGGATGACGGTGACGTCGACGTCTACCGATCAATTGTGGATATCCCTTCTGGCGCATACCTGCTCACCGATATCGACACCGGTGGCGAGTTCTGCAACGTCACACCGGAGACGGCCCTGGAGGCGATCACCGCCTGTGGGCGTTCCCCGCTCACGATTGACGAGGGCATCGCGCTCGTGACGGCGCGGCCGGACATGCTGCGCAAGAACAAATGTTTCTCGCTGGCAGCGTCGCGTGGGAAGGGGCAGCGGGTGCCGGCGATCTGGATTTCCGATAGGCGCCCGAAACTCGGATGGTGCTGGGACCGGAACCCGCACACCTGGCTGGGCACGGCCTCGGGCGGTGCACGGGTAGTCCCGTAGCTCCGGGGTCCGGCACCTGTCACACTGATAGTGATGGTGGCGATGTCGGCACTGGTGTTCGGACTCAGCTGGTGGCTGGGTCTGTACTTACTCGCGCGCAACCCCCGCAAGCCGGTGCTCGCCCTCGCGGCCGTCGGGCTGATCGGCTACTCACTCGTCGTCGCACTGGACGCCATTCGGGTAACTCCCGGATCCGATGCCGAACTCCTTGGTCGTATCGAGGTCTTCACGGCGATCGTCCCGAGCGTCGCCTGGTTGATGGTGCTGCTCGAACTCACCAACAACGGCGATCGCCGGCGTGACCGTGCGGCCATCGCGGTGCCCGCCTTGGTGCTTGCCATCGCGATGCTGGTTGGTGCGACGATGGCCGGCACCATCGAAGGTCCCGCCACGCTGGGGCATTGGATCATGTTCTGTGCCAGCGGAACCGCAGCCGTTGGGGCGGCGATTCTGCTATTCCGGCGCCGCGCGTCGATACCCGGTTCAGCACGTGGCGTCGTCCTGGTCGCCACCATGTTCTTCACGCTCGGCGACGCTCAGCTGATCATTCCGCTCGGCATCCTGCCGAGCTGGCTGGCATTGGCCTCGACGGGCTTCGACCTGGTGCTGCTTGGTCTGGGCGTTGCACTCTGGGACGCCTTCGACGAGGGGCAGGCACTGCGCGCCGATATGCTGCGCTCCTTCGTTGCGTCGATCCTCGTCGGCGCACTGTTCGGCGCCCAGGCCATGATCGGTATGGCCGTTGTGGGTCAGTCGGTAGCTCTGGTGGTGCTGCTGTTCACCAGCGTCGGCCTGGCCATCTGTATCCAGGTGCAATCGGGTCCATTCGCCGACTTGCTTGATCGCATGGCATTCTCGCGTTCCCCGCAGCTGCGCCAGGAACGCTCCGAGCTGCGCAGCACCGAGGCGGCCTTGCCGCTGAAGTCGGCATCGCCCATCGAAGGTGTCGACGACGAGACGTTCACCCGGCTCACTCGCCGTGCGCTCAGTCACTATGGCGATCTCGCCAAACTCGTCGCCAGCCCGCTGGCTTCGCTGCCGGTCATCGGCGAGCGCCTGGGCGGCCGTGGCGCTTCTGATCAACCCGTCGAACGCGCCAACGAACTCAGAGCGGTTCTCGCCGAATCCATCTCACGGCTCAAGCCGCGGGAGGAAGGGGACTTCGGTGTCACCGATCAGTGGCGTTATTACAACGCCCTGTACTTCCCCTACGTCATGGGCGTGCGGGCTTATGCCCAGGGCGCGACGGCGGCGGGGTTGGACCCGGTATCGCGCCAGGCGTGGCAGTGGTTGGTCACCGAGGTTCCGCAGCGGTCATTGCACAACTGGCAGAACGCTGCCGCCAAGTTGATCGCGGCCGATCTGCGCGCACAGACCGTGGCTGACGGTCTTCGCGTAAGCGGCTCATCGCCGTCCAATGGTCTTCGCGCAAGCGGCTCATCCGTGTCACCAGGGTCGCGGTAGCCGTCCTCGCTCCCGTCGCCATCCGTCATGACTGCCGGGATGCCATCGCCACGATGTCGGGATGAACGGCCACACCAGCGGCACGGCGCGCGACAGCGCGCGGTAGGCCGTCTCGTCTGCCATGTTCCACCGGATCCCAAAACGCTTGCGCACCTGGGGTGGCAGGCCGCCGTAGATGGTCAGTCGCAACGGCGGCGCCAACGCTGCGCGTATCGGTACGGTCGGCAGTGCCAACCGAGCAGCGGGTTTGAGTAACGGTGACACCGGCAGATACGGCGACTGGCTCATATCCGGGACAGTGCGTCTTTCGATGACCTTCATCAGATAGTCCGCCGCCGGGTTGGGGGCCAGTACTTCGTCGCAGTACCGATCCCATTCCTCTTGGAATGCTGCTCGATTCGGCGGTACTGGCTGCTCGCTCATCGCGTACCGCCGATACCACTCGACCCCCTCCTGGTAGAGCTGCTCACGCTCTGCATCGCTGAGCCGGTGGGACGAGTAACGGTCCACAGTTTGTTCGACCATCACCTGGAAGGTCGCGTGCGCCCACCAGAAGGTCGTCGGATTCAACGCGTGATAGCGGACCCCGTCGGGCTGGATCCCCTTGATATCGCGGTGAAAGTCGCGCACTTTCGTGCCGGTTCCGGCCGCGGGGTCGTCGTACACGGTGCCGAGGATCGGAGGCAGCGAGCGGAATACCCGGTCGACGGGGTCTTCGAAGAAGTTGGAGTGCTCGATCAGGGCGTAGCCGATCGCGGGATCCATCGTTTGCAGCAGCCCGGCCGTGCCGCCGGTGAATGCGATACGCATATCACCAGCCCAACGCCACAACAATGAGCGGGGGCCGAGCTGTGCACCGGGCGCGACAGAGATGACATCTGCTGTTGTCATCTTTAGATGATGGCACACACCGCGACGAACTGGCAGGAATTGGCAGTGCGGAATGTCGAGATGGCAGTGCATAAGAGGCAATGTCGGTGGTGTCAGGTTCATCGACGCACCTCAAGGAGCCGCAATGTCCATCGCATCAGAAAACGCGTCAGTACTTCGCACACGATTCGCTCAACCCGACTCACTTCTGCGATTTGGAATCGGGTTCGACGGCATTGCCACCGGATCGGTTGCCGTCGTACTGCTGATTGCTGCGAAATGGCTTGTCGAGCCGCTCGGACCCTCGCTGGGATTCCAGGTGGCACACGCCGCCGCCCTCATCGGGTACGGGGCCGTGGCGTACGCATTGAGCCGGGCAGACACGTCGAAGCTGGGGACCATCGGCATCGTCTACATCGTCGGTAACCTGCTGGCCACCGTCTTGTACGTGGCGGTGGGTGTCATGAAATGGGTGCCGCTCACCACTGTGGGGGTAACCCTGGCGATAGTTTTCGGCGTCTACACCGCCGTCATGGCGGACATCCAGTTCCTCGGACTACGGCGCCTACGCTCCGCGTAGCCGCCCATATGCTCACCCGCTGAGAGTGAGCCGGTGCCGGGTCACCCATTTGGTGGCCCGGCACCTTTCATGTTTAGACCGGTGCCAGCGGTAGACGCAGTGCGCCCGGGGCGGCCCCCGGAACCGTCGGGTGTTGGGGCTGTACGGGTGCGATGTGCTGGTACACCGATCCCAGCTCTGGGCGTGGATCGGCCTCACCGTTGTTGGGCCAGAACGCCATTGCACGTTCGGCCTGAGCCGTAATGGTGAACGACGGGTTGACGCCGAGATTCGCCGAGATCGCCGACCCATCGATCACATGTAGCCCCGGATAGCCGTAAATGCGCTGGTAGGGGTCGATCACACCGGTCTCGGCGGAGTCACCGATCGGGCAGCCGCCGATGAAATGTGCGGTGAGCGGGATGTTGATCGAGTCCAGGTGCGTGCTGCCCGCGTACCCGTCGACCTTCTCGGCCATCCGGCGTGCCACATCATGGGCGACCGGGATCCAGTCCGGATTCGGTTCTCCCGAGCCCTGTTTCGTGGTCATCTTCTTGCCGAACAACCCGGGCTTGAGGTACGTGGTCAGCGAGTTGTCCAGTGATTGCATCACCAGCACGATGATCGAATGCTGCGCGGCGCGGTACGGGAACATGGAGCGGAACATCATGCCGGGATGGAGCATGTTGGCCAGCCAGGTTCGTGCGAAACGCCATGGACCGCCGTCAACCATGTTGGTGCCCAGCATGCTCAGGAAGGTGGAACCCGGCCCATAACGGCACACCTCGACGTGGGTGTTGGCCTCGGGATGGATCGAGGAGGTGATGGCCACGCCCTGGGAGAAGTCGTCCCTCTTGGGTGAGTAGACGATGGGCACCTCTTCGGAATTGGTGCGCGCCTGCTCTCCGAGCCGCTCCGATAAATTGGGTAGTGACCCAGTGTCTTTCAGCTGGTGTAGCAGCCGCTGGGTGCCCAGCGAGGCTGCGGAGAACACCACGTGGCGCGCGGTGAAGTCCCGCTTGTTCTTACGGAACCAGCGCCCGGTCTGCTTGGTGCTGACGGTGTAGCCTTTTGCTCCGTCGAGCGGGCGCACATCGAGAACCTGAGTAAGCGGATGAATCTGTGCACCAGCATGTTCGGCCAGATACAGGTAGTTGGTCTCGGTGGTGTTCTTGGCGTTGTGCGGGCATCCGGTGAAGCATTGCGCGCACCCGATGCATCCGGCGCGATCTGGGCCGGCGCCGCCGAAGAACGGGTCGGGCACCGTCTTGCCGGGCTCATCGCCGAAGAACACGCCCACATTGGTGGGGTGATAGGTGTCCTCGACACCTAGATCCCTGGCCACCGCCAGCAGCACATCATCGGGCGGTGTGGTGTGCGGTGTCTGTACCACCCCGAGCATCCGGCGGGCCTGGTCGTAATAGGGGGCGAGCTCGGATTTCCAGTCGGTGATGTGTGCCCACTGCGGATCGGTGTAGAACCTCTCCAACGGCTCGTACAGCGTGTTGCCGTAGATCAACGAACCGCCGCCGACACCCACCGCGCTCGCGATGAAGGTCTTGCCCAACACTGTCAGTCGTTGCGGGCCGTAACAGCCGAGCCCAGGTGCCCACATGGCCTTGCGCACATGCCAGTTGTTCGGGGGAAAGTCCTCGGGTTTCCAGCGTTTTCCCATGTCCAATATGCCGACTCGGTATCCCTTTTCGGTGAGGCGGAGGGCCGCAACGCTCCCACCGAAACCGGACCCGATGACGACTACGTCGTAGTCATAGTCCATGCGGTCAACCTACTGGTTGGTTGCCGCCGATGCACCGTAAATCAGGACGCGGCTTCTAAAGCCGCGCGCATCTTCTCGTGGATCGCATTGATGGCCTGCAGCGGGCGGATCATGACCTTGAATTCCACGATCTTCCCGGCGTCGTCGCAGGTGATGATGTCGACTCCGTTGATGTACTTGCCGTCGATGGTCGACTCGAATTCCAACGCTGCGGTGTTCCCGTCGAGGACTTCTTTGACGTAGTGGAAGTCGCTTTCGGGTCCGGCAAGGGTCGCGAACGCGGCCAGCAGGTACATCGTGGTGATCGCCTTGCCGCGCTGCGGCGTGAACACCACGGGGGAGTGGAAGACGACATCCTCGGCAAGCAGCTCGTTAAGGGCCTCTGGGGTGGCGCCGGAGATGATGCCGTGCCAGGTTTCAACCACGTTGTTGATCATGAGCCGAATATACCATTCGGTCTACTTTGTGCACGGCGGCTACAGCTTGCGCAGACGCAGCCGGTTGATGGAGTGATCGGCATCCTTGCGTAGCACCAGCGTGGCGCGCGGGCGGGTCGGCAGGATGTTCTGCAACAGGTTCGGCAGGTTAATAGAATGCCAAATCTCCTGTGCGGCAAGGGTTGCCTGCTTATCGCTCAGTTTGGCGTAGTGGTGGAAGTGTGAGGACGGATTGGCGAAGGACGTCGAACGCATTGCCAGGAACCTGGAGATGTACCACTGTTCGATGTCCTCGATGCGGGCATCCACGTAGATCGAGAAGTCGAACAGATCCGAGACCATCAGGGTCGGGCCGGTCTGCAGTACGTTGAGGCCCTCGAGGATGAGGATATCCGGTTGCTGCACAACGTGTTTCTCGTTCTTGATGATGTCGTACAGCAAGTGCGAATACACGGGCGCACAGACTTCATGCGCGCCCGATTTTACCTCGGTGACGAACCGCAGAAGTGCGCGCCTGTTGTAGCTTTCCGGAAAACCCTTGCGGTGCATGATGTTCCGCCGGGAAAGTTCGGCGTTGGGGTAGAGGAAGCCGTCGGTGGTCACCAGATCCACCCGGGGATGGTGGTCCCAGCGCGCCAATAGTGCCTGCAGCACGCGGGCGGTGGTCGACTTGCCGACGGCCACGCTGCCCGCGACCCCAATGACGAAGGGGACCAGGCGGTCCGGGTGCTGGTCCCCGAGGAAAGTGGCGGTCGCCGCGAACAGTCGCTGCCGCGCCGCGACCTGAAGATGGATGAGACGGGCCAGTGGGAGGTATACCTCGGCGACCTCGGTGAGGTCGATTTGCTCGCCCAGGCCGCGCAATCCGAAGAGCTCTTCCTCGGTGAGGACCAGCGGGGTGGCCTTGCGCAGCGCACGCCACTGTTTCCGGTCGAACTCCACGTAGGGGCTCGGCTCGCTCAGCCGCGGCATGAAGCCAAGTCTTACAGGAACCGTCCGTAAACGCGGCACTAGGGTTGTGTGACATGGGCAATAACGGCGGGTTGAAAAATAGTCTCGTCATCGAATACCTGCTGCTTGGGCTGCGATTTGACCGCATTGAGAGCGGGTACGTCGACTCGTTCACCGGCGACCCGACATTGCGGAAGCGGGTGGAGAACGAGCCAACGCCCAATCCGGCCGACCTCGCACGTCAGGCCGCGGCGTTGCGCGGTGAGTTGGCTTCCAGCGATCTGGATGAGGTGCGCAAGGCCTTCATCGACACCCATCTGAAGGCGCTGGCATGCGCCGGGCGCAAGTTCGCCGGCGAAGACATCGGGTTTGTCGATGAGGTGCATGACTACTTCGATGTGCGCATCGCGAAGGGTGACGAAGAGCGCTATAAGCAAGCACATGAGGCGCTCGAAAGTGTGCTGCCCGAAGGTGGTTCGCTGCTCGAGCGGAAGACCGCCTATGACCGCTCGCAGGAGATCGACCCGAATCGTCTGCAGGAATGCGTGGACGCCTTCTCCAGCGCACTACGCGACCGGGTACGGGGCGAGTTTCCGCTGCCCGAGACCGAGACGGTGACGTACGAGATCGTCAGCGACAAACCGTGGTCGGGGTTCAACTACTACGAGGGCAATTACCGGTCGACGGTGGCCGTCAACTCCGATCTCAAGCAGTTCCTGTACAACGTGCCGGCGCTGATCGCCCACGAGTCTTATCCCGGACACCACACCGAGCATTGCCGCAAGGAGGCCGGTCTGGTGCACCTGGGTGATCAGCAGGAACAAACCATATTTCTGGTCAACACGCCGCAGTGTCTGATGGCCGAGGGGCTCGCCGACCTCGCGCTTTACGCCGCCGTCGGCGAGGACTGGGGACCGTGGGCTCAGGAGATCTATGCCGACCTGGGGCTGCGCTTCGATGGTGAGCAGGCTCAGACCATTGGGCGCGCACGGGCCGGGCTGATCAACGTCCGCCAAGACGCCGCCCTGATGCTGCATGACGAGCACCGTGACGTCGAGGACGTCATCGCATTCCTGAAGCGCTGGCTGCTTGTCTCGGATGAGCGCGCCCGGCACATGCTCAAATTCCTGTCCTCGCCGTTGTGGCGGGCGTACATCTCCACCTACGTGGAGGGCTATCAATTGTTGAAGGGATGGCTCGACCGTCGTCCCCCCGAGCAGTCGTTGACGACCCGGTTCGGCAGGCTGCTTGACGAGCCCCTGGTGGCCTCCACCTTGGTATAGCCGCCGACTAGGCTGATGACCATGACGACATCAGCATCCAGTGATATCGCGCAGGGCGCGCAGTACGCCGAGACCGCCAGCGCCGCGTACCGGTCGGCTCTCGAGGTCATCGAGACCATCGAGCCGCGGATTGCCGATGCGACCCGCAAAGAGCTTGCCGACCAACGCGATTCACTCAAACTGATTGCCAGCGAGAACTACGCCTCGCCGGCCGTGCTGCTGACCATGGGTACCTGGCTGTCCGACAAGTACGCCGAGGGCACCATCGGCCACCGCTTCTACGCCGGCTGCCAGAACATCGACACCGTCGAGGCATTGGCGGCCGAGCATGCCCGCGAGCTGTTCGGGGCGCCGTACGCCTACGCGCAGCCGCATTCGGGTATCGACGCCAATCTTGTTGCCTACTGGGCGATCCTCGCGACGCGCGTCGAGGCTCCGGCGCTGGCCGAGAAGGGCGTCCGCAATGTCAACGATCTGTCCGAGACCGACTGGGAGGAGCTGCGCCACCAGTACGGAAACCAGCGGCTCATGGGTATGTCGCTGGACGCGGGCGGTCACCTGACCCACGGCTTCCGCCCGAACATCTCGGGCAAGATGTTCCAACAGCGCAGCTACGGCACCGACCCGGAGACCGGCTTGCTGGATTACGACGCCCTGGCCGCCGCGGCCCGCGAGTTCAAGCCGCTGGTCCTCGTGGGTGGCTACTCCGCCTACCCGCGCCGGGTGAACTTCGCCAAGCTGCGTGAGATCGCCGACGAGGTGGGCGCCACCCTGTTCGTGGACATGGCGCACTTCGCCGGTCTGGTCGCCGGAAAGGTGTTCACCGGCGACGAGAACCCGGTGCCGCACGCCCACATCACCACGACCACCACCCACAAATCGCTGCGCGGCCCGCGCGGCGGCCTGGTGCTGGCCACTGCCGAGTACTCCGATGCCGTCGACAAGGGCTGCCCAATGGTGTTGGGCGGACCGCTCTCGCATGTGATGGCCGCCAAGGCCGTCGCCCTGGCCGAGGCGCGCCTGCCCTCCTTCCAGGTGTATGCGCAGCGCGTCGCCGATAACGCCAAATCGCTCGCCGAGGGCTTCCTGAAGCGGGGCGCACGCTTGGTCACGGGTGGCACCGACAACCACCTGGTGCTGCTCGATGTGCAGTCCTTCGGACTCACCGGACGGCAGGCCGAATCGGCGCTGCTGGACGCCGGCGTCGTCACCAACCGGAACTCCATCCCGGCCGATCCCAACGGGGCCTGGTACACCAGCGGTATCCGCTTCGGCACCCCGGCGCTCACCAGCCGCGGGTTCGACGGCGACGAGTTCGACAAGGTAGCCGAGCTCGTGGTCGACGTGCTGTCCAACACCACGGCGGATGGGACCTCCAAGGCCAAGTACGCGCTTGCCGACGGCGTCGCCGATCGAGTGAAGGCCGCATCCGCCGAGCTGCTGGCCGCCAACCCGCTTTACCCGGGCCTCACGCTCTAGATTTCTAGAGTCAAAAGCCCCCGAAACGCCGCTGTGACGGGGGCTTTTGTATGCGCTCATGACTCGTCGCGCGGCGATTTCACATTTTTTCCGAGTGGAGTTAGTGTTACCGCATGGCACAGAAACCTGTACCCAATGCCTTGACTCTTGAGCTGACGGATGTCGTCGCCGAGAACATCGACCGGCATCGCGATACCGCGGAGCTTTGGTACGCCCATGAGCACGTGCCCTTCGACGAGGGCGAGAACTTCGCCTTCCTGGGTGGACGCGACTGGGAGCCGTCCGACGTCAAGCTGCCCAAGGCCATCGTCGACGCGATCCAGATCCTGCTGATCACCAAGGACAACCTTGCGGGTTACCACCGTGAGATGGTCGAGCACTTCAGCCTCGAGGTCATCCCGTGGGCCGATTTCATCGGGCGCTGGACTGCCGAGGAGAACCTGCACGCTATCGCCCTGCGTGAGTACCTGGTGGTGACCCGCAACGCTGACCCCAGCGGCGATGAGGACACCCGGCTGGCCCATGTGATGAAGGGCTACCGCGCCGACTCGTACACCCAGATCGAGACGCTGGTGTTCAACGCGTTCTTCGAGCAGATGCACGCGGTATACGTGCAGAACCTCGCTGCGCAGACCGACGACGATGTACTCAAGGGCCTGCTCGCCAACATCGAGAAGGACGAGCGTCGGCATGAGCAGATGTACAGCAATATCGTTCTCGAATGCCTGCGGTTGCACCCTGAGGACACCATCGCCGCCATTAAGGCCCGGGCCGCGGAACTGAAGGTCATCGGCGCCGATATCGACGGCTACGAGGACAAGGTCGCCGCGGTCGCTGAGGCCGGAATCATCGATGAGGGCACCGTGCAGGACGTGGTCCGCGAGCTCACCGACAAGTGGGGCGTGACCGAGCGGCTCTGAGCCGCCGCCGCACGCTTGTAACCGGCGTTAACCCGGTGTTAGTCAACACGCTTGGTTTCATGCGCGGCATCCGCGTGTAGGTACGAGTAGCGTCAAAACCGATGGCTAGCGACATGCTTTGCTATCCGGGAGGTACTGATCGTGGCGAAAGCGACAGGACCGGCCCCGGTCCTGATGTGGACGGTCTCATGACGGTCCACACACGGTACCGACCGCGTCCACGACAGATCGTGTGTGGTGCCGCACCGATGTCAGGAGCGTTCGGTGACTGCTTCAAAGACCGCTGGGACAACCTCTGATGACCTTCGCGCGAGCGGCTCATCAATCCGTACCTATGTGCTCGACACCTCGGTGTTGTTGTCTGATCCTTGGGCCACAAACCGATTCGCCGAACATGAGGTAGTGATCCCGCTGGTGGTGATCAGCGAGCTGGAAGGCAAGCGCCATCATCATGAGCTGGGTTGGTTCGCCCGCACTGCGTTGCGGATGCTCGACGATCTGCGGTTGGAGTACGGCCGCCTTGATCAGTCCATTCCTGTTGGGACCCAAGGTGGTTCGCTGCATGTCGAGCTGAATCACACCGATCCTTCGGTACTGCCCGTGGGCTTCCGCACCGACTCCAACGACTCGCGGATCCTGGCGTGCGCGCTCAACCTCGCCGCCGAAGGCAAGCTGGTTACGTTGGTGAGCAAGGATATTCCGCTCCGCGTCAAGGCTGGTGCGGTGGGCTTGGCGGCCGATGAATACCGGGCTCAGGATGTGGTGAACTCTGGCTGGACGGGTATGGCGGAGTTGGACACCGCCCCCGACGTCATCGACTCACTCTTCGAAGCCGGTGAGGTGGATCTCGAGTCGGCTCGGGACCTACCGTGCCACACCGGAATTCGGCTCCTCGGTGGCACCTCCAGCGCGCTCGGGCGGGTCAATTCCGAGAAGCGTGTTCAGCTGGTTCGCGGTGACCGCGAGGTCTTCGGGTTGCGCGGCCGTTCTGCCGAACAGCGTGTGGCACTGGACATCTTGCTTGACGAGTCGGTGGGCATCGTGTCCCTGGGCGGTAAGGCAGGCACCGGTAAGTCGGCGCTGGCGCTGTGCGCCGGACTCGAAGCGGTGCTGGAGCGGCGCAGTCACCGCAAGGTAGTGGTGTTTCGACCGCTGTACGCAGTCGGCGGTCAGGAACTGGGTTACCTGCCGGGCAGCGAGAGCGAGAAGATGGGTCCGTGGGGGCAGGCCGTTTTCGACACCCTCGAAGGTCTGGCGTCACCGGCTGTCATTGAAGAGGTGCTGGCACGCGGCATGCTTGAGGTGCTCCCGCTCACGCATATTCGCGGACGGTCCCTGCACGACTCCTTTGTGATCGTCGACGAGGCGCAGTCCCTGGAGCGCAACGTGCTCCTGACAGTGCTGTCACGGTTGGGCACGGGCTCGCGGGTGGTGCTCACTCACGATGTCGCCCAGCGCGACAACCTGCGTGTCGGTCGTCACGACGGTGTCGCCGCCGTGATCGAGAAGCTCAAGGGGCATCCGCTGTTCGCACACGTCACACTGGTTCGCAGTGAGCGTTCGGCCATCGCCGCGCTGGTCACCGAGATGTTGGAGGAGTTCGGGCCCGGGCACTCTGCGTAGTGCCGGTATGAACCGGCTACTAAGCTGTTAGGTGTGCTAACCAAGCGTGACGTCTTTCGTTGGACGATGGTCGCGGCCGCGGTAGGAAGTCTGATTGCGGCCGCGATCGTCGTCACGGACAAGCAGCGCGCCCTCGCCGAGCCGGTGGACTGCCAACGCGAGAAGTGTGTTGCGCTGACATTCGACGACGGGCCGAGCCCGTTCACCGATCGGCTGCTGGACATACTGCGGGCCAACGGAGCGCACTCGACCTTCTTCGAGATCGGTAATAAGGTCCAGCGCGATCCGGCGGGTGCCAAGCGCGTGGTGGATGCCGGGATGGAATTGGGCAGTCACACTTGGGAGCACCCCAACATGACGACCATCCCGCCGGAAGCCATCGCAACCCAGCTGAGCAAGGCCAGCGATGCTATCGAAGCGGCAACCGGCCAGCGCCCGAAGCTGTTCCGCACGGCCGGTGGCCTGATCAACGACCAGGTACTGGCCGAAGCCAAGAAGCAGGGCTTGGCCGATATCAACTGGGACGTCATCCCGTTCGACTGGGCCAACGACTCGAACACCGATGCCACCCGGGCCATCCTGATGTCGCAGATCAAGCCGGGGTCGGTGGTGCTGTTCCACGACACCTACTCCAGCACAGTGGATCTGGTCGAGCAGTTTCTGCCCGTGCTCAAGGCAAACGGCTACCATGCGGTCACCGTCACTCAGCTACTCGGCCCACGCGAGCCCGGCAGCAGCTATGGCAGCCGGGACAACGGCCCGCCGGAGAACCTCTTGAAAGACATTCCGGCATCCGAGATTCCGCCGCTGCCCAATACTCCGTCGCCGCTGCCGATGACCAACATTCCGATCACCGACCTGCCCAATCAGGGTGCGGGCGGACCGGCCGTCGGGCAGTAGCGCTAGGCCTCTTCGGCGGCGGCGAACCAGAGCGCCAGCGCCAGCAGTACCGCCGTCACCAACAGGCCGAGGCCTTCGAGCAATCCCAAGGTCTGGCCCTGGTGGTGGTTGGTGTCCACCAGGTGACTCACGGTGTGCAGCACCCAATGTCCGGTCGCAATGGCCAGTGTCGGCACCCGCCACGACGGCCACTTCACCGCGGCCAGCAGTGCCAGCCCCAGTGGAAGGGCGAATGACCCTAAATCAAAGAGATAGTGGTCATTTCGCACACCGAATGCGCCCAGAGTGTCGAAGAACGACTCTGGAGCCACGATCGTCCAAGCCCCCGTCACCGCCTGATAGATACCGGCGGCGACGAGAGCGAAACTGACGAACCGAGTCTTAATCCTTGACCTTCGCCATGGCGAGTACATCGAGGCGCTTGTCGAGTTCCTCGATGCTCAGCTTGTCGCCGATGAGGCCGCGGTCGATGACCGTCTGCCGGATTGTCTTGCGCTCCTTGAGCGCTTCCTTGGCGACGGCCGCTGCTTCCTCGTAGCCGATCGCCGAGTTCAGCGGGGTGACGATCGACGGGGACGACTCTGCCAGTGTCCGCAGGTGATCCTCGTTGGCGATCAGCCCGTCGACGCACTTGTCGACGAACAGCCGAGAAACGTTGGCCAGCAGCGTGAACGACTCCAGCAGGTTGCGCGCCATCATGGGGATGTACACGTTGAGCTCAAAGGCACCCGACAGACCGCCAACGGATACCGCGGCGTCATTGCCGATGACCTGTGCGGCCACCTGGGTGACTGCCTCGGGCAGCACCGGGTTCACCTTGCCGGGCATGATCGAGCTGCCGGGCTGCAGGTCGGGCAGCTGAATCTCGCCGAGTCCGGTGAGCGGGCCGGAGCCCATCCACCGAACGTCGTTGGCAATCTTGGTCAGTGACACCGCGATGGTGCGCAGCGCACCCGAGGCCTCGACCAGTCCATCACGGGCGGCCTGTGCCTCGAACGAGTCGGCGGCCGTCTTCAGTTCCGAGAGGCCCGTCGACTTCTTCAGCTCCTCAACAACTTTGATACCGAAACCGTCGGGAGCGTTCAGGCCGGTGCCGACAGCGGTACCGCCAATGGGCAGCTCACCAAGGCGGGGGAGCGTTGCCTTGACCCGCTCGACGCCGGCTTCGATCTGGCGGGCGTACCCACCGAACTCCTGGCCGAGCGTCACGGGCACCGCATCCATGAGGTGGGTGCGGCCGGACTTCACCACGGTCTTCCACGCCTTGGCCTTGGTGGCCAGTGCTTGCTGTAGGTACTCCAGCGCGGGAATCAGGTCGCGCACAGCGGCTTCCGTCGCGGCCAGGTGGGTGGCCGTCGGGAAGGTGTCATTGGACGACTGCGACATGTTCACGTCGTCATTGGGGTGCACCGTCACGCCGTCGCGTGCGGCGATCGAGGCGATCACCTCGTTGGCATTCATGTTCGAGCTGGTGCCCGAGCCGGTCTGGAACACGTCGATGGGGAATTGGTCATCTTGCTTACCGTCGGCGATCTCGGCCGCGGCGGCGATGATGGCATCGGCCTTTTCCGGCGCGAGCAGGCCCAGGTCCTTGTTCACCTGTGCGCAGGCGCCCTTCAGCAGGCCGAGCGCACGGATCTGGGTGCGCTCAAGCCCGCGCCCCGAGATGGGGAAGTTCTCGACGGCGCGCTGAGTCTGCGCGCGCCACAGTGCTTCCACGGGCACCCGGACCTCGCCCATGGTGTCGTGCTCGATGCGGTACTGCTGCTCAGACATGGATACCTTCCGTCGTCGATGAGGGAGTGATCAGGGGAGGGGGTGGGTGGCGTCGTCGTCGCCGGTGAAGTCGACCGCGGAGTACTCGCGGAGCTTGGTGAGGCGGTGGTACGCGTCGATCATCCGGACGGTGCCGGACTTGGAGCGCATCACGATCGACTGCGTCGTGCAGCCGCCGCCGAAGTACCGGACCCCCTGCAGCAGATCGCCGTCGGTGACGCCGGTCGCGCAGAAGAAGACGTTCTCGCCGGACACCAGATCCTCGGTGGTGAGAATCTGGTCCAAGTCGTAGCCGGCGTCGATGGCCTTCTGGCGTTCCTCGTCATCGCGCGGTGCGAGCTTGCCGTGGATGGCGCCGCCCATGCAGCGCATGGCGGCCGCGGCGATGATGCCCTCGGGGGTGCCGCCGATACCGAGCAGCATGTCGGTACCCGAGTTGGGGCGGGCCGTCGAGATGGCACCCGCCACGTCACCGTCGGAAATGAGGCGGATGCGGGCGCCGGTATCGCGGACGTTCTGGATCAGCTCGCCGTGACGGGGCCGGTCCAGGATGCAGACGGTGATATCGGAGACCGAACAGTTGCGCACCTTGGCGACGCGCTTGATGTTTTCGGAGACGGGGGCCGTGATGTCAATGACATCGGCGGCGTCGGGGCCGACGGCGATCTTCTCCATGTAGAAGACGGCCGAAGGGTCGAACATGGTGCCGCGCTCGGAGACCGCCAACACGGAAATGGCGTTGGGCATGCCCTTGCTCATCAGGGTGGTGCCGTCCACTGGATCCACCGCGAAATCGCAGTCCGGGCCGTCGCCGTTGCCGACATCTTCGCCGTTGTAGAGCATCGGGGCGTTGTCCTTCTCGCCCTCGCCGATGACGACCACACCGCGCATGGAAACTGAGTTGACCAGCTCGCGCATGGCGTCGACGGCAGCACCGTCGCCCTTTTCCTTCTCGCCGCGGCCGACCCACCGGCCCGCGGCCATAGCACCCGCCTCAGTCACTCTGACCAGTTCTAATGCCAGGTTGCGGTCCGGGGCTTCTCTGCGCGACGGGCTCATGGGTTGTGATTGTTTCATGCGCGCCTGCGAGTATGGGAGGCGTGGCAGATGCATCCCCGCCGGAGGGACCCGAGGACCGGATCGCGGTCCCGGCTCCCAGGCCGGCCAAGCCGCGCCTGTTCCAGGACGGCCGCGACATGTTCTGGTCGATGGCCCCGCTGGTGGTCGCGTGCATCCTGCTGGCCGGAATGCTTGGTATGTGCTCCTTCACTCCGAGTGGGCCGACGGTGGGCAAGCCGCCCGCCTATGACGCGCACGCCGCGTTGCAGGCCGATGCCCGGCAGTTCCCGTTCCCGGTTCGGGAGCCGTCGCTGCCAGAGGGATGGCAGGCGAATTCCGGTGGTCGGGACAGCATCGACGGAATGCCTCTGTCCAAGGTGGGGTATCTGAGCCCGTCGGGCGCGTACATGGCGGTGGTGCAAAGCGGAGCGGCCGAAGAGAAGGTCGTCCCGAAGCTCGACAGTTCACTTGTCCCGCGCGGACCCGAAGAGGTCGATGGTGTGCACTGGGTTGCCTACGAGGGCGGTGAGGGTGTCGAGCCGGTCTGGGTGACGCGGTTGGACAACACGGTGACCGTCGCCGTCACCGGGGCCGGTAACACTGAGGCCTTCCAGACCGTCGCCCGCGCGGTACAGACGGCCAAACCACTGCCGCGCTGAGATGACATCTACGCGGGTCGTTTCTCGACAATCGCCCGCGTGATTGTCATCTCGCCACGCCAGCCAGCCGCAGTCAGTGCCTCCGCGACTCTGCTCACGACCGTGGCTCGCCGGTTGCGCAGCATGTCACTGCTCACTCGAATGATCCGCCAGCCCAGTTCTTCCAGCTCGGCGAGTCGGTCGATGTCCTTGGTGCGCTGCGCCGGGTCGGTCCAATGTTGAGCACCGTCGAACTCGACGCCGACTTTCCATTCCTCCCAGCCCATGTCGATGCGTGCGAATATCCAGCCGAACTCGTCGATTACCCGAATCTGAGTCTGCGGCTTGGGCAATCCGCCACGGATCAGTTCGAGCCGGGTGCGCGTTTCTTGCGGCGACTCAGCTCCGCCGTCGATGAGCGGAAGGAGTTCACGTAGCTGCATGATGCCGCGCGCACCGTTGTGATGATCGATCAATGTCTGTACGTCGTCGGCGTTGAGCCCGGTCGCGCGTGAAAGCGAGTCGAGGTGAATAAGCGCCTCGGTGAACGGCATTCGCCGTCCGATGTCGAATGCTGTTCGTGCCGCCGTCGTCAGTGGAACGCCGTCGCGGATTGTACGTTCGTGGGGCGATAATTGGTCACGGTGCACCGTGATTCCGCGGGGAGCGTGCCGACGAGCGACGATCAATTCCGCTGGGGTGTTTGGGGTTATCCATTTCGAACCCATGAGGGCAGACGCTGACAAGCCGGCGATGACCGCAGTTCTTTTCGACCAGAGCCACGCCGCGATTGCGCGATCGGCGGCGGTAGGTTCGGCGCCGTTCGGGACGTACACGTCGGGATAAACACGTGTATGGCGGGCGCTCAATTTCCATCGGCTGAGGTCGCCTGTGCCAAGCAGTTCGGTGCCGATGAATGGATCCCCCATGAGCGCGAGACTGGCATAGCCCACTGACACGCCACCGAGATGACATCTATGCGGGTGATTTCCGCCTAATCGCCAGCGTCATTGTCATCTCGTCGCGAAAGAGACTAGGAATCAAGCGCGTCTTCGATGCGCTTGCGGGCTCCTGCCAGATGCTCTTCGCAACGCTTGGACAGCGCCTCGCCGCGCTCCCAGAGTGCCAGCGAGGTATCCAGATCCAGGCCGCCTTGCTCTAGCTGCTGCACCACCTCGATCAGCTCGGTGCGTGCTTCTTCATAGCCCAGCTCGGCGGGATTGGTCATGAACCCTCTCCTGTCACGGTCGCGGTCACGGCGCCATCGGAAACGCGTACGCGCAGCGATGCCCCGGCCGGTGCATCGGCCACCGTTCGCAGCACCTCCACCGTGCCATCGTCGCGTACTCGCTGCACCACCGAGTACCCGCGAGCCAAGGTGGCGGCCGGACCCAGCGTGGCCAGCTGTGCCGACAAATGCTTCACCCGTTGCGATTCGGATTCCACCAGCCGCCGTATGTCGCGACGCAGTGCCGTTCGCGCGACGGAGATTTCGTCCTGACGTGTCGTCAGCATCCGCAATGGATCGGCCAGCACCGGGCGGCTACGCATCTGATCCAGACCGCGCTGCTCGCGCTGCACCCAGTTGCGCAACGCCTGTGCCGACCTTCGTCGCAGATCCAGGATCAACGCCTGCTCTGCGGCGGCATCGGGCACCAGCTTCTTGGCGGCATCGGTGGGCGTGGCGGCCCGTAGGTCGGCCACCAGATCGGACAGCGGATTGTCCGGCTCATGCCCGACTGCGCTGACCACGGGAGTTCGGCACGCCGAGATCGCGCGGCACAGCGTCTCATCGGAGAACGGCAGCAGATCCTCCACGCTGCCACCGCCGCGTGCCAACACGATCACATCCACGGCGGGATCGGTATCCAAAGCCTTTAACGCGGAAACGATTTCGGCGACCGCGTGCGGGCCCTGAACCGGGGTGTTGCGTACCGCGAATTGCACCGCCGGCCATCGGGCCGTCGCGACGGAAATCACATCGTGTTCGGCGGCACTGGCGCGGCCGGTGATCAGCCCGATGCACCGAGGCAGGAACGGAACCTGCCGCTTCAACCGTGCATCGAACAGCCCCTCGACGGTCAGCAGCTGACGCAGCCGTTCGATTCGGGCCAGCAGCTCGCCCACGCCCACCGCGCGAATATCGTTGAGCCGTAACGAAAATGATCCACGTACCGTGTAGAAGCTGGGCTTGCCGCACACCACGACTTGGGTGCCTTCGGTCAGCTTCACCGGTGCGTTGCGTACCAAATCGGGTGGGCACGTCACGGTCAGCGACATATCGGCGGCCGGGTCGCGCAGCACCATGAACACGGTCTTGCTACCGGGCCGGATGTCGATCTGCGTCAGCTGGCCTTCCACCCACACCACGCCCAGGCGGTCGATCCACTTGGCTACCCGGGTGGCGACAGCCCTGACTGGCCAGGGGTTTTCGGGGCTTGTCCCCGGATCAGCCACGGGCAGCGGCGCGTGTGATCCTGTTCGCGAGCAAGGTCTGATAAGGCGCCCGCGCCTTGTGGGCGTCTTCGTAGGTCAGCAGTTCTTCCAGATCGCTCACCGACAGAGACTGCAGCCGCGCCCGCAGCTGGGCCAGCGTCAGATCGTGGTAGCCGAGCTCGATGACGACGTCGGGGGCGTTCGGATCCGCCGGTTCAGCGGGCGCTACCGACGCAGCCTGCTGTGCCGCTTTGGCGGGAGCCTTTTTCGCTGGTGCCTTACGCGGCGCGGCCTTCTTCGCTGCGGGCTTGGGCTCGGGTGCTGCCGGCTCCTCGGCCGCCGACGGCAACTTGGGCTCGGGCACCGACGGCGCGGACGGCTCCGACGAGTACAGCGCGAACCGTCCGTTCGTCATGCGCTCGGCGGCATCCTCATAGACCGCAGTAGCTTGCGACTCATCCGGCGCGGGTGCATCGAGCTCGTCGACGTCCTCATCGAAGGTCGCCCACTCCGGCTGCTCGTCGGTGGGCGGGAAGATGTTTTCCCAGGTCTCGTCGCCCTTGATGGCCAATTCGGTCACCGTCTGCTGGAACCGCATGAAGTTCTGCACGGCTTGGCTAGCCGCTGTCATGGGGTAGGTGAGGACGGCCTGGGGCAGCTTGCGGGTCTCTTCGAGAACGGTCGCGGCCACCCCGAGGATCAGCCGGACTCCGTACGGAGGACGAATCATAGGAGCAAGCTTGCCTTACATGGCTCGTGGAGCGAAAGAGTGGGCCGTAAGCTGGTGGCTATGGCAGCGGTGGATATGGGCACTCCGGGGATGGTCAGCACCATTGTCGGCTCCTCGACCAGCAAGCGGGTGCTGCTGGCCGAGCCTCGCGGCTACTGCGCGGGCGTCGACCGTGCCGTTGAGACCGTAGAGCGTGCGCTGGAGAAACATGGCGCCCCCGTGTATGTGCGTCACGAGATCGTGCACAACCGCTACGTGGTGGAAACCCTCGCCAAGGCGGGGGCAATCTTCGTCGAGGAGACCGATGAGGTGCCCGAGGGTGCGATCGTCGTCTTCTCCGCGCACGGTGTGGCTCCGACCGTGCACCTGGACGCCGCGGCACGCAACCTGAAGACCATCGACGCCACCTGCCCGCTGGTCACCAAGGTGCATCAGGAAGCCAAGCGTTTCGCCCGCGACGACTACGACATCCTGCTGATCGGTCACGAGGGGCATGAGGAGGTCGTCGGTACCGCCGGTGAGGCTCCGGACCACGTGCAGCTGGTCGACGGCCCAAGCTCGGTGGACAAGGTCACCGTGCGTGACGAGAACAAGGTCATCTGGCTGTCTCAGACGACGTTGAGCGTGGACGAGACCATGGAGACGGTCCAGCGCCTGCGGGAGCGTTTCCCGACGCTGCAGGACCCTCCTAGCGACGACATCTGCTACGCCACCCAGAACCGTCAGGTCGCGGTGAAGGCGATGGCCCCCGAATGTGAACTCGTGATCGTCGTAGGTTCGCGCAACTCGTCCAACTCGGTGCGTCTGGTCGAGGTTGCCCTCGGTGCGGGCTCGCACGCCTCGTACCTGGTCGATTACGCCGAAGACATCGATCCAGCCTGGCTTCAGGGTGTGACGACGGTCGGGGTCACCTCGGGTGCCTCGGTGCCGGAGGTACTGGTGCGCGGGGTGCTGGAGCGGCTCGCAGAGTACGGATATGGCGAGGTGCAGCCGGTCACCACGGCCAACGAGACGCTGGTGTTCTCGCTGCCTCGAGAGCTGCGTGCCGCACGGCGCTAGTTCGCGCTAGCGGTCGTAATCCCACGCGTCGGAGGAGTCCTGCCGACGCCGTCGCGGTGCCGGGGGCTGCTCATCTCGGTAGCGGACTATCGGGCGGTGTGAGCGCGGCGGCTCTGACGGCTCCCTGACCGGCTCCCGGTAGCGAGGCCGCTCCTCGTAGCCGTAATCCTCGTATTCGTCGCGGACCCGCCGTGCGGGACGGCGTTCGGTCCGCATCGGGCGTTCGTCCTCCCACGGCGTGCCGAGCGGCGTCCGCTGCGAGACGGGTTCGGAATCGTGCGTGGGACGACGGCGCGACGCGGATTCGTGCCGTCCGTGGCGTGTCCGAGCGGTGGCCTCGTCCGTGCGGGGACGGCGGCTCCTCTCGGTACTTCCCGCGGTCTTGCTCGCGGTCTTGGCGTCGGCATCGACCAGGGCCTGCACCCGGGTCCGTCTGGTTGTCCTCGGCTTGGCCACCTTTGTGGCCTTCGGCTTGGACGTCTTGGGCTTATCGCTGGCGGGCTTGCCGGTGAAGATTCCCCAGTACCAGCGCACCACCCCGATGATCAGCACGCCCAGCGCGGTGCTGATCATCAGCGGGAACCGTTCGATCAGCGGGTACCCGATGGTGATGGCCGTCGACTTTCCGCCGGAAAGCGGTGCCTGCGACATGACCATGTAGGCCGCGGGAATGCTCGCGAAGAGGATGAGCGGCGGTTGCACGACGGCGGTGAAGATCGACGCGTAGCGGACCGCGAAAACCGCGACGACGCATCCCGCCGCATAGCAGCCAGCGAATGCGCCGGTCAGCTTCTCACCATTTGTCATCGCGTCAATTGCGAAGCCGAGTGCTGTACCAGCGACGGCGATAAGGATGGCACCCCACCACGGCACACCCGGGATATCGGGGTGCGCCGACCGGTGATCGGCCTCCACCGATGAGCGGGCGCGTTGACCTGTCACATGTTGAAAGGTACCGGTGTCTGGCCGGATGTTCGGTAACGGTGCCCGTCAATGATCTTGTGTCAGCAGCATCTCGCCGATGGATTCGTATCGGCTTCGGCGTACCGCGAACGCCAGAATTCGCTCTCGGTGGGCACTGAACGGTTGGGGTGGCGGCGCCGCAGATGTTCGACGTATCGCTGGTAGTCGTGGTCTCCCATGACAGAGGTGAACCACCACACCAGTCCCTTGATCACCTTCATGTTCGGGTCCCTGCGAGATCGCGTGCTGCCCATTGTTTCTCGATTTCCTTCTCCACGTCGGTGGGCAGGAAACCGCTGGGGGCGAAGAGTTTGGAGGGCACTGCCGGATCCTCACTGGTCGGCAGACCACCCGAGCGCACCGCGCGCAGGCATGTCCAGATTCCGGCCGCGACGACGACCAACACCAACGAGGCGAAGACAGCCGACAGCGTCCCCTGGACGAACGTGTTGCGAATCACGGCGTCGATGGCCTCGGGTGTCTTGGCGGTCTTGAAGCTCGTCATTCCGGCGTCCCGGGCCGCCGCATAGAGCTGGTGCTGTTTCCAGTACCCGACGGCCGGGTCGGCGGAGAAGATCTTCTGCCAGGACGCGGCCATGGTGACGGTGAGATCCCAGGCCAGTGGGATGGCCGGGATCCACGCCCACTTGTACAGCTGCTGTTTGACGACGATCGTCAACACCACCGTCAAGGCGATCGCGGCCAGCAGCTGGTTGGCGATGCCGAACAGCGGGAACAAGGTGTTGATGCCTCCGAGGGGATCGGTGACCCCCATGAGGAGGATCGAACCCCAGCCGCCGACGACGATCGCCGAGCAGATCCATGCCCCGGGCCGCCAGGAGGTGTCCTTGAAGCGGCGCAGCGGACCGCCCAGGTTCCCCAAGGAGTCCGACAGCATGAAGCGAGCGACCCGGGTGCCGGCATCGACGGTGGTGAGGATGAACAGCGCCTCGAACATGATCGCGAAGTGGTACCAGAACGCCTTGAAACCGCTGCCGCCGAATACGTCCGACATGACCTGTGAGATTCCGATGGCCAGGGTGGGGGCGCCGCCGGTGCGCGAGACGATCGACGTCTCACCGATATCGTGGGCGGTTTGGGTCAGCTGTTCACCGGTGATATCCGGTCCGCCGATCGGCAGGTTGTTGACGTACGCGGCTGCGGTTTCGGCGGTACCGCCGGTTGCCGCAGTGGGGGCGTTGATCGCAAAGTACAAGTGCTGATTGAGGATCGCCGCGGTGACCAACGCCATGACGGCAACGAAGGACTCGGTGAGCATGCCGCCGTAGCCGATGAAGCGCGCCTGGCTCTCCTTCTCCAGGAGCTTGGGCGTGGTGCCCGAGGCGATGAGCGAGTGAAAGCCCGAGAGTGCCCCGCAGGCGATGGTGATGAACAGGAACGGGAACAGGGATCCGGCGAAGGCCGGTCCCGAGCTGTTGAAGGCAAATTCGCTCACCGCGGGCAGCTGCGCCACCGGGCGGGCGAGCAGGATGCCGACGGCCAGCATGGCGATTGTCCCGACCTTCATGAAGGTCGACAGGTAATCGCGGGGAGCAAGCAGCAGCCACACGGGAAGCACCGAGGCGGCGAAACCATAGAACATCATCAGCCAGGCGATGGTCGTCTTGTCGAGGCTGAACAGTGTTTCGCCCCATCCCGATTCGGCAACCCATCGACCGGAGATGATCGCAGCGAGCAGAAGTGCCACGCCGATGACGGTCACTTCAGTGACCTTCCCGGGCCGCAGATAGCGCAGGTATACGCCCATGAACAGTGCGATGGGGATGGTCATCGCGATGGAGAACACGCCCCATGGGCTTTCGCCAAGGGCGTTGACAACGACGAGGCCCAGGACCGCGATCAGGATGACCATGATGACGAAGATCGCCACCATCGCGGCGACCCCACCGACGGTCCCCATCTCGTCGCGGGCCATCTGGCCAAGACTGCGACCGCCACGTCGGGTGGAGATCACCAGCACCAGGTAGTCCTGGACCGCGCCGGCGAGAACGACGCCGACGACAAGCCAGATGATTCCGGGTAGGTACCCCATTTGAGCGGCCAGCACCGGGCCGACCAGGGGACCGGCGCCGGCGATGGCGGCGAAGTGGTGACCGAAAAGCACTCGCCGGTCGGTGGGGACGAAGTCCTTCCCGTTGTCGAGTGCTTCGGCGGGGGTCGCCTGGTCGTCACGCGGTTTGACGAGCTTGCGTTCAATCAGCTTGGCGTAGAACCGGTATGCGATGAGGTAGGTGCAGATCGCGGCGACGACGAACCAGACGGCGTTGACGTGCTCGCCGCCCAGCAGCGCGATCATCGTCCAGGCAAAGGCTCCCAGCAGTGCCACCAACACCAGCACCACGCGGGTGGTGGGCGAGGGGCCCCGGTTATCGATGACAGCGACCGGTGGCAGGTCGGGATCGGTCCGCAGCAGCTCGACGCCGGGTGGGGGAGTCACGTCCTGGGGCTCTACGGCGGTGGTGGCCATGCGCGTTACCTTAAGTCGCCCGCCGATGACCGGGCAGCACATCGGGGCGGTGTTCAAGTTCAGGGAAAGATCGGGGCCATCCCTGATGCCCCTCATAGTCTCCGCTCATAGCGTCGAGACATGAGCAAAACAGTGTGGTTTGCAACGGCTTTGGAGGCCATGGTGGCGGTCATTCCGGTTGCGGCGGTGGCGCTGGCGGCCGTTGCGCATGCCGGGCCGCAAGGGTACGGCGATGCCGAGACGGTGATCAGTTCTCTTGAGGCGCAGGGAAATTACGTCATTCTTAACCGTACGGGACATTGCCCGCTGGAGAGTTGCACGGTAGCCCGGGTGCGGCAGGGGCCCTCGGTCTACCGGTACGAGCGGGCCGTGGGTGCCGATTCCAACACGGCACCCACGAAGGTGCTGGACCACGGAACCTACTACGTGGACCTGAAATGCTGAGCCGCCAAACTCCGGGGAAAGATCAGGGGCTTCCCTGATGCGCCAGGATGTTTCGGCGGCCTACGGTGAGTTCATGACTACTGCACTGCGACGCCCCCGCGCTGGGGCGATGATCGGCGGGGTATGCGCGGCCATCGCGCAGCGCTTTGGATGGGATGTGACGATCGTCAGGGCGCTCACGGTCGCGTCGATCCTGCTTCCCGGGCCGCAGGTGTTGGCCTACCTGGTGTTATGGGTGCTCATTCCTCGGGACCAGTGACCGCGGCCCGCGGGCTCGAAAGTTAATTTTTCGTAACCACCGGGTGGACGGGGCTCTGCACGGGGCTAAACCGTGGGTAGTGTGCGGGCATGCGACCATACGACTACCCCCTACGGGTTACTGTATTGGTCCTTGTCGCCGGTGTTCTGTGCTTCGTGGGGGTGAACCCGGGAAGTGTTGTGGGCCAGCCCGCATCAATGACGACGGCGTACGCCCTCGATCACGATGAGGCAAGTGCCGCTCCGGCGGACGCGCCTCAGGTCGATGCCTTCGCTCAGGTCGTCCAGATCGCCAAGATGTGCCGAGGGATCCTTGCGGGGGCGATGCTGCTGGTGCTGGCCTTTGTGCTGCGCTACGTGCTGCTCACAGCGCCACGGGGTTCGCCTGTGCGGCAACGGATTTTTGGCCGCGACCGCCGTGTGATATTGCTCAGCGGCTGTGTGAACAGGTGCTGATGCGGTCGGTGTGATCCGGCCATGTCAGTCATGCCGCACTAACGCGGTTCTACACAGGAGGCAACCATGATCAGGACCCTTTCTTCCGCGGTGTTCGCGTTGACCGTCGCAGGAACACTTCTCGCGGCGCCGTCGGCATATGCCGGTCCAGACGGGGAGAACGCCGCCGATGTGATCGCCGACCTGGAGTCGCGCGGCAACATCGTGGTCGTCAACCGCGTGGGGAGCGGGCCCATGGCTGATTGCAAGGCGACCGCCGTCCGCCCGGGACGGCTGTTGGCGCCGGGTGCGTCCATCAACGCGCCGGGAGCCAGCTGGGGCGGCTCGATCTTGTCGAATCATCGGGTGATGCACGTCGACATCACCTGCTGATATCAACCACCAAGGAAATCCAGCAGCACGATCGCGTGATTGCGTTCGGGGTCTTTCGCGGCGTAGAGCAGCGTGACGGTGCCGTGCTCGCGCTCGAATTCCTGCGCGGTGTCCACCGCAGAGCTGGTGGCGAGCTCCGCGCGATACTCCCCCGCGTACACGGCCCAATCCTCGGGCGCGGCATGGTGCCAGCGAACGCGCAGGTCAGGGCTCGGCGCGATGTCCTTGAACCAGAGATCGACCTGCGCGGCGGCCTTGCTCACACCCCGTGGCCACAGGCGGTCGACCAGTACGCGGTATCCGTCCGACGGGTCGGGAGTCTCGTAGATCCGCTTGGTGCGATAGGTCACCCCAGCATTGTCCGTAGACTTTCCTTCCCGTGAGCCTGAACTTGGGAATCGTTGGTCTGCCGAACGTCGGGAAGTCGACGCTGTTCAACGCGCTGACCCGCAATAACGTGCTGGCGGCCAATTACCCGTTTGCGACCATCGAGCCGAATGAAGGCGTGGTGCCGCTGCCGGACCCACGCCTGGACAAACTGGCGGAGGTGTTCGGGTCGGCGCGCACGCTGCCCGCGACCGTGACGTTCGTGGACATCGCCGGAATCGTCAAGGGCGCCTCCGAAGGAGCGGGACTCGGGAACAAGTTCCTGGCCAACATCCGCGAGTGTGACGCCATCTGCCAGGTGGTGCGGGTATTCGCCGACGACGATGTCGTCCACGTCGACGGCCGAGTGGATCCGGCGGCCGATATCGAGGTGATTGAGACTGAGCTGATTCTCGCCGACATGCAGACGCTGGAGAAGGCGGTGCCGCGGCTCGAGAAGGAAGCCAAGACCAAGAAGGACCGTCAGCCGCTCTTCGATGCCGCCAAGGCCGCGCAGGAGGTGCTCGACAGTGGCAAGACGCTGTTCTCGACGGGGCAGGACTGGTCGGTGGTGCGCGAGCTGAACCTGATGACCACCAAGCCTTTCCTCTACGTGTTCAATGCCGACGAGGGAGTGCTCGGGGACGAGGCACGCGTTGCGCAGCTGCGGGAGCTGGTGGCACCTGCCGATGCGGTGTTCCTCGACGCGAAGATCGAGTCGGAACTGCAGGAGCTGGACGAGGAGTCCGCTGCCGAGCTATTGGAGTCGATCGGGCAGACCGAGCGGGGCCTGGATGCGTTGGCACATGCGGGTTTCCATACGTTGAAGCTGCAGACGTACCTGACCGCCGGACCAAAAGAGGCGCGGGCGTGGACGATTCATCAGGGAGACACCGCGCCGAAGGCGGCCGGCGTCATCCACACCGATTTCGAAAAGGGCTTCATCAAGGCCGAAGTGGTGTCCTTCGACGACCTCGTCGAGGCGGGTTCGATGGCAGCCGCCAAGTCCGCCGGGAAGGTGCGGATGGAGGGCAAGGAGTACGTCATGGTCGATGGTGACGTGGTCGAGTTCCGGTTCAATGTCTAGATCTAAGAACTGACAGGCTCGAGGGCGCCTATGGATGATCAGGTGGAGTCGGCGGGAGACACGGGCATCGGCTCCGACAGCGCAATAGTCGAGGTGTACCTCCTGGGGTGGGATCCCGTGACGTTCCACGGCGGCGGAAAAAACGGATTGGCACGGGTGTACATGAGCGTGCACGCCTTGTGGTCCGCGCGCCGCTCCGCACGCATGTGTGCCGAGCGTGAGGCGAATCTCGTCGCGGAAGGAACTCATCGTCTTGACCCGGGGCATAGAGCTGACGCGATCAACGCCGTCGTCTCATCGGTGATGTTCTTGGAGGGGTTCGTCAACGAACTATTCTCCGACGCGGCCGACAAACCTGGCGGTAGTCCGCGTACCCGGGGACTGACAGACAGGGCACTCGAGCAGATGCGGGAGCTGTGGAAGGGTGGTGCGGTTCCCAGCGACAGGATCTCGATAATCCGCAAGTACCAGCTCGCGCTGCTATGTGCAGGGAAATCGACGTTCGACCTGGGGCGAGGGCCGCTGCAGGACGTAGCCGCACTGATTGAACTCCGGAATACCTTGATGCACTTTAACTCTGAAAGTGCCAACACGGTCGATCTGCAAAAGTCGTTCGTCCGCGTGATGGACCGTGCTGGCGAAAATCAACAGCCGGTTGGTCCGCCCCGATTTCCCAATAAGGTGCTGGGCGCGGGCATTGCGCAATGGGCGTGTGATAGCGCCAGTCACTTGGTGGACGAGTGGCAGGAACGTTTGGGGCTGGAGCACGATTATCGCAGTGAGTTGGAGCAGTACCCGGTCTAGTTTCCGTTTCAACGTGTAGGCAGTAACTTAGCTGCGAAAGTGAGGACTTTTGCGTGCTTATCAGGCAGGTCGGTTAGGGAGTCTCTGTACAATTTCCTTCAGCGTGTCGAGTATTTCGACTGGCACTGCCGACAACTGGTCTCCCTTGGCATCATCGCCGTATGTCGGAGTCGAAAAAATATTCCGACCCAGTTCAAGTATCAGTTTGTCACGGTTCTGGGGCGAGGAAAGTTGTTTTGAGAATGCCTCGACAGAATTGATTTGGACCGACGCTGTTTTGGCCCATCGGGCGAGAAGCCGATGATGCCGAGCAATTCTTGAGGCGTAGGATGCGGCGCCTACTATGGGTAAAATAACGACAAGATGGACGACTGTTTCCATCCATTTCGACGTGTCAAGACTTGAGGCGATCCAGATGCCTAGTCCGATGACAGCAAATACAGATCCGAATGCCACCAAAGTCCACATCCACGCGCTTTTGCCTTCGGCGGTAGCTATCTGCCAAAAGTGGGTGCCCATGGTTAAAGCGCCAGTTTCGGATGCAGCACGACGGGCTGCGTCTCTAGCGTAGGTCGCTTCCACGGCGGCCTCATGCGCAATCGCTGCCGTCTGCGCAAGGTCAAGTGCTTGAGTAAACTTGCTGCCGGACTCCTGAAGCTTTCCTGCCCAGCGGTAGAGGGCAGCTGTAGTCGAGGGCCTCTGTTCTTTCTGGGCGGCTACCTGGATTGTGGAGTTGAGCTGAGCATTCCACGTCTGGAGGTAATGGGTTAGAGTATTAGGATCCGGTGATAGTTCTTTTTCGCCTGCTTTCGTGAAAAAGTGGGAGACGGCCCGATTGAGGTCGTCTAACAGCGCATTATCCATAAACTCGACCATGTAAACATCGCCGCCATTCTCGCGAAAGCTGGGAAACTCTAGCGGAGAATTGAATAGAAGTTCTTTTAGTTCACTCGTAAATTCGCCAATGGCGCGACATTGTCCGGGGTTGAAAATCTTCCTCAACCTGTCGATGTCTTCTGCGTGCAGATGACCTGGGACATCGGAGTCTCCGGATGCCGTGCGGAAGGCATCAGCGAGCGTCGTTAGCAAGCCGTGCGTTTGGGTGCGGAGATCGGCGGCGGGCGTCTCGCTGCCCCTCCACGGTGGGACGCTGGAATCGTCAGACATCTGGGCCATAAACGCATGTTAAAGAACACGTACGACAATGACCCACTGGCGAGCGAAACCAGGGGGTCGGCGCTGAACCAGGCATACAACAGACCAGTGCCGTGCAGCGGACAAGACGCTTCGCCCAGCAGCTGAGCATGACGGGCTGACCGAGCCGACGACAATGCCGTGGGGGAACCGCGCGTTGCTGTTCCGGGACCCCGACGGGAATCTCGTCGATCTGTTCACTCAGGTCACGGACCTAGCGCGCGCCAAGTTCGGAGTATGACCTGTCGTCAGTTGTAGAACTGGACGAGGCAAAACTCATGCCCTTCGGGATCAAGCATGACGAGCACTACGCCCTCGTCATAGTCATGGCGATCGCCCGACCAGGATCCACCCAGGCCCTCGACGTGAGCGCGCGCAACCTCGATATCATCGACCTCAACGTCGAGATGAAGCCGCACCTTCGAGGTCTTCGCTTCTGACACGCGCTGAAAGGTGATTCGCGGTTGATCGCCGTTGCGCGTGCCCAGTGTCGCCCACCCCGGATCGTCACCGTGTTCGGCAGAAGGTGGCAGGTCGAGCAGTGCACTCCAGAACAACGAGAGCCGCGCGGGGTCCGCGCAGTCGATGGTGAGTCCAAACCAGCGATTCGTCACCCTGTCATTGTGAGTGCATATGCGAATCGTTAGCCATGCCTGCCGCGCTCAAGTGTCGAACCCGCGGGCCACGATAGCCACCTCTAGGCAGCGCAACCGATTGCCCACTACATCTGCAGTGACCGTTGTGAAAATCCTCTACAACGTTTGTAGTGCTGCATCAATGCAGGTAATTGAGGATTTATCTGTGAGTTTCGGTCACTCAGCTAATCGACTGCAGCAACCTATTGCTGTGAGCTGGCGCAACAGGCTGAAACGCCCGTTGTCAGACTTCCGGGGGATGCTTACAGTGGGGTAGCCTGCCGCCTAAAGGGTTGCTTGGAGGGTTCTGTATGTCATCACGCGAGGTTCGTATTGACCCCGAATCCGTGCATCTTGGCGCCTGGAACGCGTCCAATGCAACCAGCGATGCGGCGGCTGATCTCGCCAAGCATGCCCGCGATATCCGCGCTCACGCCGAAGGGTGGGTCGGCTCCTCACTATCGGCACTCGAAGATCTGATGGAGCGGTGGGAGACGCGCCATTTCGAGCATGAAGAACGTATGGGCAATGTAGGACAGATCCTGAACGACGCGTCCAAGCAGTTTCTGAATCTGGACCTCGAAGGTTTGCAACCTCCGGGCGAGACGCGGGAGGTGTGATGGGGCTACTGACTGTTCCCGACATCCTTCGATGGGACGCGCCATCTCTCGCGGCGGTGTTCGAGGTCTGCAAGAAGCGTCAAGGGACGCTCGACACCTTCGGATGCAATATCCAGCAGATGAACAATCGCCTGTCCGATTGGAAGGGCGAAACGGCTGACGCCCTCACCGCGGCAGCCGGTAAGGCGCGTACGGATATTGAAGCCGATGGCAGTGAGTCCGCGGTGGTGGCGCGCGCCCTCTCGACGGCCGAAACCGGTGTCCGCCAGGTCAAGAAGCGGCTCGTGGAGCTGCTGGACGAGGCCGAGGGCAAGCAGATCGAGGTGGACGACAGCGGCGCCTGCGCTTTCAAGAAGGGCCACGAACTATCGCCGCAGTCCATGGGAGTTCTGCTCGGCTTCCAGCAGCGGGTCACCAACGTCATGATCCAAGCGATGACCGTGGATGACGAAATCGCTTTTGCCATAAGGCTTGCGGTGATGGACAAGCCGGTGGCGCAGGCAGCGGCGACCGTCAGCGATGCCGCAGACTCTGCGGGCACGACCGAAGCGGCCGCCAAGGCAATCGCATTGGCGCAGTCAGTCGGAGACGGGCGCGCGTACGTCTACGGCGGCACCGGTCCCGGATACGACTGCTCGGGCGCGCAGTCCGCGGTCTTTGCGGCTGCAACCGGAAAGCCGCAGAGCACAAGGTATTTCACCACCGAATCCGACTTTGAGGCACTTGGCTTCAAGAAGGGATACATGCCGGGCGCGTACAACGTCGGCATTCACCGTGGCGGTGGCGGCATGAACTCACACATGGCGGCCACGCTCCCCAATGGAGTCAACTTCGAATCCGGCGGATCGCACAACAGCACCTTGTACGGTGGCTCGGCCGCCGGGGCCACGGACTCGCAGTTCGAACTGCATTACTACCTGCCGGCGACGGCAACCCGCTCGACCTCGGTGAGTACGTCCACTTCGTCCACGAATCAGACGTCTGACACGGCGCAATATGCTTGAGAACCAATCGAATTAGATGCATGAGCCCGGCGACGCCGATGCTTCACCGCAGGGGTACTAGTCCTGCACGTAGGACACCACGGCCATCATTCCGGACTCGCCGTGATAGATGTTGTGGCAGTGGGTAAGCCACTGCCCGGGGTTGTCGGCATCGAAGTCCACTTGGACGGTTTTCATCGGAGCCACCAGGACCGTGTCCTTGCGGGCGCGAAAACCTCCGTTGGAATCGCGCACCGCAAATGTGTGTCCATGCAGATGCATCGGGTGAAACATCATTGAGTCGTTGACGAACCGCAGCCGTACACGCTGACCCTCACGCACGGGCAGACCATCCCGAGGATCGTAGGTTTTGCCGTTGATGGTCCACGTGTACTTACCGGTTGGGCCGGCCAAGCGCACGTCATGAGTGACATCGGGTTCGCGACGCTGAAGTTGAACCTCAGGGGCGGCGGTCAGTGTCGCAGTATCCAGCGGCATCTGGGACTTCATCAGCATCGCGGCGTCCTCGGCGCGCCCGCGAACCGGTGTATCGCCCGAACGCAGAATCAATTGGGCGAAGCCGTTTTTCCCCTCGGGCACGGCCACCAGCGGCACCGACGAACCCGGGATGGTGACCACGGCGTCGACTCGTTCTCCCATGGTGAGCAGGATTGTGTCGGCCTTGTATGCCTGCACTGGGAAGCCGTCGGTGTGGGTGACGGTCATGGGTACGCCGGGAATGCTGATTCGGAACGCTGTATCCCCGCCCGCGTTGATGATGCGCAACCGCACTCGTTGTCCGGCGCGGTAGGTCGTCGCCTGCGGATCGGCCGTCACCCGTCCATTGATGAGGTAGTAGGGGTACGTCACATCACCGCTGTCCATGCCGAGTGGCGCAGTCGGGTCCGCTCCCATGCCGCCCATGGAGTGATCCATAGGCGGCATTCCTTTGGCGCGTAGCCCTTCCAGCACTTGGTCGGGATCAGTGCCGGTGCCGTCGATCCAATCGTCGAGGATTACCACCAGTTCGTGGTCATAGTTGGCACCTTCATCGGGATCCTCGATGATCAGCGGCGCGTAGAGCCCGCGATCGATTTGCGTTCCGACGTGGGGGTGGAACCAGTACGTCCCCGCGTGCGGTACCGCGAACTCGTAGTCGAACACTCCTGTCGGCGGGATTTCCGGCTGAGTGAGGCCGGGCACCCCATCCATGTCATTGCGCAGCGCGAGGCCATGCCAGTGCACCGTGGTGGGCGCGGGGAGGTTGTTGACTGTTTGCACGCGGAGTATTTCGCCCTGGCGAACACGAATCTCTTGGCCGGGTACCCGTCCTCCGTATGCCCATGTGGATGCCGGAGTTCCCGCAAGGTCGATCTGGGTAGGGGCGGGGGTAAGGGTCACCTGCCGCACCCCGGCCGAGGCGCCACGGCGAGCCGCCTCGACGGCTGAAACCCGTGGAGAGTCCGCGGTAATTCGTTGTGGTGCGCCAGTTCCCGCGGGGCTTTTGGTGCAGGACGCGAGGAACCCGGCGGCGGCAATCGTCATGCCCATTCGGAGGAGTTCGCGTCGGCCAAGTGGCGGTGACATGCGTGGCGTCATGCATTCTATATACCCCGTAGGGGTATATTTAGGCAACTGTATGCTACGGTCGCAATGTGTTGCCGTCCAATGGCGAACTGCAACCGGTGTGGCGGGGCTACGTCGTGTCGGGCATTCGTGCGCAGGCTCTGACGTGCTGAATATCGGCCGACAGCCGCGATGGCGATGGATCGCCGTCATCGTCGTAGGCGTGATCGCCGCCCTTCCCATTCTTCATTGCACCGTCGCCGCCGAAACCGCGCTCCCGGTCATGTCGCATCACTCCATCGGAGCCGCGTCCGGTGCCTCGAGGACGCGAGCCATCACATCGGTCGGACGGCCGAGGACTTCTCCAGCCAGATCTTCGATGTGATCGCGGGAAAAATTCGCTCCGGCAATTCATTCCGATTGCTGTGGGCTACGGCGCTGGTCATGACCATGATCCTTGTGCTGCACCCGTTACGGGTCCGCGCGATACGTGCGCCACCGCCGCGTCGTCTTGTGTACATGGCGATGGCTGGAGGTCGTGGCCGCCTGCAACAGATCTGCGTGAGCCGACGCTGACGAAGGCCCTGCGGTGACGGGCCTCGCGCCGTCCGCCGCACGACGCCGTCATTGAAGGCTTCGCCGCATGGAGTGCGGCGCAGACGTAGGGAATCAGTTATGTATGGACGCCTTATTTTCCACCGCATCGGCGGCCTCGGTGTGGCCGCCGCAACCGCAGGTGTCATTGCCGTTGTCGGTGCACCGATCGCCGACGCGGGCCCCAAGAATCTTGGGAACGCCAATGCCGTCATCGCGTCCCTGAAGGCCAGGGGCGACAAGGTTGTCATCGACCGTCGGGGCAGCGCACCACTGAACGAGTGCATTGCGACCTCGGTGCGTGAGGGGAGGTCGGCGTATCGCTGGCAGCGCGTACGCGCTGCCGATCCCACCAGTCCGCTGGTGCAGGTAGTGGATTACCGAGTCATGCATGTCAGTGTTGAGTGCTGACCACGGATAGGTAGCAATCAGGTCACATACCCCATGAGGGTATGCAAAATCGTGCTAGCCTGGCGGTTATGCCGACCAGGGTGCGCCGCAGCAGTGGCAGCGGTCGGCTATGGCTTGTCGCAGTCCTAGTGGGAATCGTCGCGAGTCTGCCGATCTTGCACTGCGTCTCAAGCGACCCCAACACCCACGGTGGCGCTGACGCGCCGCATCATCAGGCAACTCACACCGCACTCGTTGGGCACGGCCTCTCGGCCACCCATCCACACCTGGACAACGCGGTGCACCAGATGGCATGCCAGACCGTGGACGGGCTGATTGCGCTGACTCGGGGTCACAGCCCGCTGCGCGTTCTTATCGTGCTGGCGGCGTTGGCCCTCGTCACCTTGATCTTCCAGCCGGTGGCGGCGCACCTGTCCCGCGGGCCGCCGCTGGCCGTCGGTCATCACGGGGCCCGGACGGGCCGCGACATCCTCACCAATCTCTGCGTCATTCGGCGCTGATACGGCCCGGTGGGCGAGGCGGGGTTCCGCCAGGCCCACATACGCCGTCATCAGCTTCCCGGCCGCGTCATGCGGCCCTCACGCAGGGACCTTTCATGAACAACAGCATCGCTCTGTCCTCTCGTCGTAGCTGCACCCATTTGGGTCCGCGATTCCACGACCCCAATACATTGGTCGGCAACACTCCGGTGCTGTGGGTGTCGGAGCCGTTCTCCGCGCCCGGCACCGGCTTCTGGGCCAAGCTCGAAGGCCATAATCCGAACGGTATGAAGGACCGCCCCGCACTGCACATGATCGAGCAGGCCCGGACGCGCGGCGACCTCAAAGTGGACGCCATGATCGTCGAATCGACCAGCGGAACATTGGGTTTAGGACTGGCCCTGGCCGGAATCATCTACCGTCACCCCGTCACTCTCGTCACCGATCCGGGCCTGGAGCCGATCGTGCGGAGCATGCTGACCGCCTACGGTGCGCGGGTGGAAATCGTGACCGAGCCGCATCCGATCGGGGGATGGCAACAGGCACGCAAGGATCGTGTCGTGGAAATACTTGCTGCCGAACAGGATTCGTGGTGCCCTGACCAGTATCAGAACCCCGACAACGTCGACGCCTACCGAGGGCTCGCCGAAGAACTGATCGACCAGCTGGGAACCGTGGACACCCTCGTCTGCTCGGTGGGAACCGGCGGACATTCCGCGGGAGTGGGACGCGTACTGCGAGAACATAATCCGAACCTGCGGTTGGTGGGTGTCGACACCATCGGCTCCACAATATTCGGACAGCCCGCCGGCTCGCGACTGATGCGCGGCCTGGGTTCGAGCATCTATCCGGGGAATGTCGACTATTCCGCATTCGACGAAGCCCATTGGGTTGCGCCGAATGAGGCCGTATGGGCGGCCCGGACCCTGGCCTCGACCTACCACGCGAGCGGCGGATGGAGCGTCGGGGCGGTGGCGTTGGTCGCGGGGTGGGTGGCACGGACCTCGGAACCGGGGACGCGTGTTGCCGCCATCTTCCCCGACGGTCCGATGCGCTACCACGGCACGATCTACGATGACGAATACTGCCGCAGTCACGATCTTCTGGACCGCCCACCGGCGCAGGATCCCGATGTGATCGACGATCCGACGGACCGAGTGGTGGACCGGTGGACCAGGTTGACCCGTGTGATCGACCCGATAGGAAGACCTGCGTGATCGAAACCTTCCGTCAGTTCCGGTCTTTCGATCGTCCCAGCCAGACGTTGATGGTGAATCAGTTCGCCATCAACGTCGGCTTCTACATGTTGATGCCCTATCTCGCGGGGTACCTGGCCGGACCACTGGGTTTGGCCGCGTGGATGGTGGGTCTGGTGCTGGGCGTCCGAAACTTCTCCCAGCAGGGCATGTTTCTGGTTGGCGGCACCCTGGCCGACAGGTTCGGATACAAGCCGCTGATCGTCGCCGGCTGTCTGCTACGTACTGCCGGATTTCTCATGTTGGCCTTCGTCGGCACGCTACCGGCGATACTGATCGCCTCGGCGGCAACGGGTTTCGCGGGTGCTCTGTTCAATCCCGCGGTGCGTGCCTACCTGGCCGAGGATTCGGGGGAGCGCCGGGTAGAAGCCTTTGCCGTCTTCAACGTCTTCTATCAGGCGGGCATCCTGTTCGGCCCGATCCTCGGCCTGGCGTTGACGGCCTGGGACTTCCGGATCACATGTGCCGTCGCCGCAGCGGTCTTCGCGGTGCTGACGGTGATTCAGTTGATGGCACTCCCGCCGAACCGTGCCGAGCAGGACGCGAATGCCGATCATGCTCCGGTGCTTGCTAGCTGGCGTTCGGTGGTGTCAAACAGGGCGTTCCTGCTGTTCTCGGGTGCCATGATCGGTTCGTACGTGCTCACGTTCCAGGTGTACCTCGCGTTGCCGTTCCAGGCGGGACTGCTGACCGATGACAAGAAGTCCGAAACGATTTTGGTGACAAGCATCTTCGTGGTGTCCGGGCTGGTGGCGATCGCCGGGCAGGTGCGACTCACAGGCTGGCTTTCGGCGCGATTCGGTCCCAGCCGAAGCTTGGTGCTCGGCATGCTGGTCATCGCCGCGGCCTTTGTGCCGCTCGCGCTACTACCGTCGGCCGACGCCGGATCGGTCCCGGCGATCGCTGCGCTGCTGCTTTCGGCGGCGCTGCTGGCCGTCGGCACCATCGCGACCTTCCCGTTCGAGATGGACACCGTGGTCAGGTTGGCGGGTAACCGGCTGGTGGCCACGCACTACGGGCTGTACAACACGATCGTCGGTGTCGGCATCCTGGTCGGAAATCTCTTGACCGGCACGATATTCGGGTACACCCAGCAGCATGGCAGGCCCGCCCTGCTGTGGGTATCCCTGACCGGCGTCGGACTGGTTTGTGCCGCGGCGCTGTTCGCGCTGCGACGGGCGGGATTGCTGGACAAGGGCAGCGAAGTGGCGCCGACCGTCCGTGCGTGAGTAGTTTGTGGAGGCCATGACAGTCCCCGTTAAGCCCGTTAACCTCGTCAATCTCGAGAGCGTCTCCAAGTCGTATGGGGTCAAGCCGTTGCTCTCCGATGTCAGTCTGGGGGTGCAGACGGGGGACCGCATCGGGGTTGTCGGCCTCAACGGCGGGGGCAAGACCACCCTGCTGGAGGTGCTCGCAGGCATCGAGCCGCCGGATCAGGGCAGAGTGAGCCGTGTCGGGGACCTGCGGCAGGCCGTCGTCACGCAGCGTGACGATCTTGTGGGTACGACGGTATTCGATGTCGCGATCGCACCCCTGGGAGTCGCCGAACACGAATGGGCCGGGGATGCGCGGATCCGCTCGATTCTCGAGGGTCTTGGGGTGGCGGGGCTCGGCCTCGACAGGCGTGTCGATCAGCTGTCCGGGGGCCAGCGGCGCCGCGTCGGGCTCGCCGCGGCCCTCGTGCGCGATCTGGACCTGCTGATACTCGACGAACCCACGAACCATTTGGATGTCGAGGGCGTGCAGTGGCTCGCCGAACATCTTCTCGCGCGGCGCACCGCGCTGGTGGTCGTCACGCACGATCGTTGGTTCCTTGACACCGTCGCCACCCGCACGTGGGAAGTGGTCGATGGCGGCGTCGAATCGTACGAAGGTGGGTATGCCGACTGGACCTTCGCACGTGCCGAACGTGGGCGGCAGTCTGACGCCGCGGAAGCGCGCCGCCGCAATCTTGCGCGTAAGGAACTGGCGTGGCTGCGGCGCGGTCCACCCGCGCGTACATCCAAGCCGCGATACCGGATCGAGGCGGCCGAAGCCTTGATTGCCGATGTGCCGCCGCCGCGAGACTCCGTGGCGCTTTCCGCTTTTGCACGTCGGCGGCTGGGACGCGTCGTCATCGAGCTTGAGGAAGCGACGGTGACGTCGCCCGACGGCGGTGAATTGGCGCGAGATCTGACCTGGCGGCTGGCTCCCGGCGAACGCATCGGTCTGGTGGGGGTCAACGGATCCGGGAAGACGACCCTGCTGCGCGTTCTCGCCGGTGCGGTGCCATTGGCCGCCGGACGTCGCAAGGAGGGTAAGACGGTCAGCATCGGTTGGCTGCGTCAGGAACTTGACGACCTACCGGCGGATATCCGGATGCTCGAGGCGATCGAGGAGATCGCCCTGCGAATTACGCTGGGGGATAAGGAGATGTCGGCCTCACAGGTTGCCGAGATGCTCGGTTTCAGCCCGGCGCGTCAACGGACACCGGTCGGGGACCTCTCCGGTGGAGAGCGTCGTCGGTTGCAGCTGACTCGCGTGCTCATGGCGGAGCCGAATGTGCTTCTTCTCGACGAGCCCACTAACGACCTCGATATCGAGACCCTCCAGCAGGTGGAGGACCTGCTCGACGGCTGGGCGGGCACTTTGGTGGTCGTCAGCCACGATCGGTATCTCATCGAGCGGGTCTGCGATTCGACGTGGGCCTTGTTCGGTGACGGCAAGCTGACCAACCTGCCCGGCGGTATCGAGGAGTACCTGCGCCGCCACACTCCTGCTGCTCCAACAAAGACCACATCGGATCGCGGCCGGGATGGTGCTGCCCAACGGACCGTGCAGAAGGAGCTTGGTCGGCTCGAGCGGACTGTTGCCAAGCTGGATGAACGGGAGGCCGCGCTGCACAGGCAGCTCGCCGAACATGCCACCGATCCAGACCGCGTGGTGACCCTGACCGCCGAACTGACTGCCGTCGTCGCCGACAAGCATGCTGCCGAGGTGCAGTGGATGGAGCTGGCCGAAAGCCAGGAATGACGCAGACGCCGCCTTATTTATGGTGGGGCGAGCTCTCTGGCGGAAAGAAAAAGCGAGGACAGTCATTGACTGTCCTCGCTTGAACGGGTGAGTGAGAAACATCCGGGACTTGCCCGGCATGCGATGCGCTACGCACATCGCCGATGCGTCCCCCCTTTGGGGTTCGCCTACCTGCCGTTATACGGCTAGCGGGAACCACTCATCGGTCTGCTCCGTGTTGTCACCCTCTACCAGCATCTCGCCGCTGTAGATGGCTTCGAAGTCGATCTCGATGACCGTGGCACCGAATTCCTCGTTCGTCATGTACTGAACAGTAGGGGTCACCATTAAGAAATCATTGAGTCACGATTCGGAAAAGTCTGGCAATTTTCGGAGCGGGCATCTGTGCAGGTCGTGGTACACGTACGACCTTGCTGGAGTCCTAAGAAAGCGGATTTGGGTCCTTGACAAGCATCCAGAAGGCGATTGCGGCCCCGATTCCGGCCACAAGAAGCACCATCGACACCCCCGTGGGCCATTGCGTGCGCCCGAACCGGCCGTCCACAGATATGCGCCCCGGCCCCAGCAGGATCGCGGACATCGCGCCCATCCCGAGCACGAGCGGGAACTTGATCGCTTCCCAATCGGGGGTAAGCCCTAGGTCGGATCGCGCGGAGTAGCCGTGCAGTCCCATGTACAACATCGAGGCCAGCACCGCGCCGGCGCCGAAGGGTGTGAGCACGCCGGCGACGAGCATGGCGCCACCGATCGTGTACGCGCCGACGAGTAGACGTGCCGCCAAATCCGGATACGACTGCGCGGGTGATCCACCGAGCTGCGCCAACTGTGTTGACCCGAACAGCAGCTCTATGCCGCTCCAGCACAGCACCACACCCAATGCGACACGCAGAGTCAGCAGACCAATATCGTTGCGGGTCAACGCTTCACTATATTGATCCGCACTCGGCACCTCGGAATCCTATGACACGCGCGCTATGGTGAGTCCGCTATGGCGGCGGTCACTTCCCGGTATGACGACGGCAACGACATCCCCGGCATACCGTCCGTACGGGTTGCGCGTGCCGACCTGACAGCGATCACCGTCGTGACTGCCTTGATGTTCGGGTGGGCGAGCAGGGGTTACGGGTACTTCTTCGACGAGGCCTACTTCGTGGTCGCGGGACGCGACCACTTGTCCTGGGGATACTTCGACCAGCCCCCGCTGGTGCCGTTCATCGCGGGCATGGCCGACAACCTCGCCCCCGGGTCGTTGTTCGTGCTGCGCCTCGCGGCGACGGCGGCGGTGGCGATCGGGACGTTGATGTGCGGGCTGATCGCCGCGGAGCTCGGTGGGGGTCGCATGACGCAATCCCTGTCGGCGATCGCCTATGCCACCGCGATGTTCCAGATCCTGACCCATTGGCTGCAAACGCCGGCGATCGATCCGGCTCTGTGGTCGGTGGTGTGCTGGCTGTTGGTGCGCTGGACCCGCGGATACCGAGAAGGCCTACCCGATGGTCGGCTGCTGCTGTGGGCAGGAATCGTCACCGCGATCAGCATGCAGACCAAGTTCCTCATCCCGGCTTTGTGGCTGGCGGTGCTGCTGGGTGCCGCGGTCCTCGGCCCGCGCGCGCTGTTGCGTCGTAGGCAGCTGTGGATCGGGGCGGCCGTCGCCGTCGTCGCCACCATCCCGACCCTCATCTGGCAGGCCACCCACGGTTGGCCCTACCTCAGAATGGCCGGGATCGTGGCCGCGGAGTCCGAGCGCGGAGCGGCCCTACTGGCCGGCATGCTCGTCGGCTCGGCGGTCATCGGATTGGTACTGCTGCTGGCAGGAATCGTCGCGCTGTCGGCGGCGCCGTCACTGCGGCCCTACCGGTACCTCGGTGTGGCGGCTGTGCTCGTCGGGGCTTTCATGTTCGTTTCCCACGGCCGTGCCTACTACGCCATGGGCCTGTACGCGCTGCTGATAGCCGCGGGCGCGGTGGGGCTTTCACGGTGGCGACCTTCGCGGCCCGCGCTGCGTGGGGTGGTCTATGGACTTATCGCGCTGGTCACCGCGGCGTCAGTAATCATGGCGATAGTCCGGCTTCCCGTCGTGTCTGAATCGACTGCCGCGCGCTGGTTTTCCTGGGCAGGGCCCATGGGCCCCACCATGCTGTCCGAAGGGGACCACTCCACGGACGGCCTGCGCCGGGTAGCCCGGGACACCTACGACTCGATGCCGCCGGACGTACGCGACCGCACCGCCTTGGTTCTGCAGATCTACCCCATGGCCGCCGCCTATGACCTTGAGGCCGGACGCGAGGGCATCTCCCGTGCCTACAGTTTCCACCGCGGCTACTACTACTTCGGGGCGCCGCCGGAATCCATGACGGACATGATGTACATCGGCGTCGACGATCCGGATCCCACACTTGCCCAAGGATTCCGGGGTGTGCAGCGGATCGAGCTGTTGCACGCGCCCGACGAGGATGAGGCGCATGTCTACCGCTACTACGGCAGAATTGCGCCGTGGCAACAGCTGTGGGACACCTGGCGCACCTACAAGTAGGTGCCCGATATGACTATTGAGCAGATGGCGCCGCGCGACGCCCAGATGTACTGGATGTCGGCGAAGATCCCGAACGATCAGTTTCTGCTGTTCTGCTTCGACGCGCCCACCGCCGATCTCGCCACTGTGGGCGAAACGATCGCCGAGCGTGCGGCCTTGATCGCAGACCTCCGGGTACGGGCCGTCGACGTCCCCGGCCATCTCGACTATCCGTATTGGGGGCCGCGCGACGAATCGCACCGGCCAGTGACCGTGCATACGCTCGCCGAACCCAGTTGGGGGCACTGCCGGGCCGCTATCGCAGCGCTGCTCACCAGCACCGTGGACATTCGGGAAAGTCCGTGGCACCTGCATCTTTTCCCGGGAGTGAGCGGTGCACCTCAGGTGTCGGTCCCAGCGCTCGTTGCGGTGCTGCAGGTATCACACGCGCTGGCCGACGGTCGCCGCGCCAGCGCCGCCGCGCGCGCATTGTTCGGCGGTGAGGCACCGGTCGGTGGGGCGCAGCCTTCGGTGCCCGCGCACACCGCCCTGCGCGGGTTGGTGGATTTCCCGGTGAAGTTGGGACGGCTGCTGGGTGCGAGCAGGGGTGGCTACCTGGCCTACCGTCGGCAACAGGAACTCGTCGCATTGGGCGAGTTGGAGCCGGAACCGCAAGGCTTTCCGCTGACTTCACTCAATGCGCGGCCCGACGATCGTCGCGAGATCCGCATGATCGTGCGACCGCGCGACGAGCTTCGGACCTCCGACGTGAGCGTGACCGTCGCGGTCATGGTGGCGATCGGCATCGCGCTGCCGCAGTACCTGCGTGACCGCGGGCAGTGGGTTCCGGATCGGCTGGGTGCCGAGCTCACCGTCGCCGACCCGGGAGAATCGGCTGCCCGCAATCACTTTCGGAATGTCGGAGTCGACCTGTGCTGGACCGAGCCGAATCTGCTTACCCGGACACAGCGGATCTCCGAAGGCATCGACAGCAGGCGACGTCGGGCCGCGCACCCGGTGTTGGTCGCGCAACGCGCGGGCGGTGCGGCGATACCCGCACCGATGATGTGGGCCGGAGTGAACGCGTTCAGGCCCGATGTCATGCCGCCCACCGTCGCGGGCAACACCGTGGTGTCGAGCGTGGTTCGCGGCGCCGCGGACCTGACGCTCGCCGGTGGGCGAGTGGTGTTCACCGCGGGGTTTCCGGCGCTGTCACCGGTGATGGGTCTGACGCACGGGGTGCACGGGATCGGTGACACCGTAACGGTGAGTGTGCACACCAGCGCGGCGGTGATGCCCGATGCCGACCACTACGAAAGCCTGCTGGCCGACGCACTCACCGAGGTATCCCGCCAGTTGCGATGAGTTTTTACGGTGCAACGGGTCGATATGGATATGCCGACTATTACCCCTTGCCTCTGGTTCGACACCCAGGCCGAAGAGGCCGCCAAGTTCTATCTGTCCGTGTTTCCGAACTCACGGATTCTCGAAATCACCCACTACGGGCCGAACACTCCACTTCCGGAGGGCACGGTGCTCACGGTGGAGTTCGAACTCGACGGGCAGCGGTACACCGCTCTCAACGGTGGACCCCAGTTCACCTTCGATGAGGCGATCTCCTTCCAGATCGACTGCGAATCGCAGGAGGAGGTCGACCGTTACTGGACGGCGCTCACCGCGGACGGGGGAGAGGAGTCTCAATGCGGTTGGCTCAAGGACAAGTTCGGGGTCTGCTGGCAGGTGGTTCCGCGCGAGCTGATCGACCTGATCTTCCACTCCGATCCCGTCACCGGTAACGCGGCGATGCAAGCCATGATGGGTATGCGCAAGCTCGATATCGCGGCGGCTCGGGAGGCCGTGGCCGCAGCGACGGCTGGCTCCTGAGACATTCCACATCGGCCGACGCCGTCGCGTGCGGCATGTTTTGCCGGAGCTTCATACACTGAACGCGATGGCCGTCGAGAGTTGTACCGGGTACACACGCGGCTGTCGCTGTCCGCAATGCGCCAGGCATCGGCGGAAGCGTGAGGATCGACTCGTTCAGGCCGAACAGCAGGCGGTGCACGAGCGGGTCGAACGCCGGGCCCAATTGCAATCGAGCCTTGCCGACAGCGCCCCGGGAGCCTCTCGAAGCCAGGTTGTAGAGCCGGCGAATCATGCGCGCGAGTTGGAACGAGAGCGGTCCCGCGCCCGGCATGTGCAGGGTCAGATCGCGGCACTGCGCCAGATGGCGGCTCAACACTCGCCGGGCGTGGACAGCGCCGTACTGGCGTTACTCCAGATGCGCCAGCTCGTCGAGCTACTAGAACAACACCGCGATCAGCTGCGCGTGCTGCTCAACGGATCGTCCGTCGAGGAGCAGCGGTCGGTGCTCGATCCCTAATCCTCGTCGCCGAAATCGACGTTCCAGCCCATGGACTTGTAACGGCGCTTCTCTGAGTCGCGCCGCTGCTTCTCGGCGCGCTCGTGTTCTGTCCAATCACCGATAACGCCGGGGGATGCCTTGGGGAGATCGCCGAACAGTTCATTGCCGTTGTCCCAGTTGATGAGGAATTCGGGTGTCTGATGTTCGTCGTCCTCTTCGCCCTTGCCCCCGCGACCGTGGGCGCCGCCCATACCGGCCATCCCCATGCCGCCCATACCCATTGCGCCACCACGGATTCCAGCGCCGCCGATGCCCGCGGGGTTGGTGCCGGCCCCGGGGCCGGGAACACCCGAGCCCGCGCGCAATGCGCCTGGGCCGCTGAGGGTTCCGGTGCCCGAACCTGAGCCCGGCGAGCTGAAGCCCGCGGAGGTGGTGGTGCCGGGGGCTAGGCCGGAGCCGTCCTTGCCCAGGCCGCCCGCGAGGCCATTAAGTGCATTGCCCAGGCCACTGCCCGAACCACCGGAGCCGCTCTGGGGGCTGCCACCGCCCGAGCCGCTGCCGCCGCCTGAACCCGCGCCTTGACCTTGTCCGCTCTGGTTACCCGAACCGTCGCTGAAAGCAGGCTTGGTGTTCTTATCGGCGAGACTGTTGGCCAGATTGTTTGAGCTGCCTGGGTTCTGGCCGCTACCGCCGCCGTTCTGGCCGCCGCCACCTGTGCCTTGGAATATCTCATTGCGATGCTCGACGATGCCTGGTGGCGGGTCGTCCATGCTGGCGTTGCTTCCGTTGCTTACCACCGGCTCGCTGAACTGGCCGGTCATCTGATAGCGGGCAAAGTCCTGGTCTTCTTCGCGCTTCTTGGCGACGGCCGCGTCGATATCTTGACGGCTCTTGCCAGAACCAGCGAGTGATCCCCGAACTGTCGCCTCCTGCAGCGCTGACATCGGCGCGGGAATGTTCTTGGCGGCCTGGATATGTGGCTCGACCGGAGGCAGCTTGTCGCCGAACTCGTGCATCCGTTGCACATAGTTATCGACGTCGTGAAAGAACTTGTTGTACTCGGCCTGCATGGCTTGGGCGGCCTTACCGCGCCAATCATCGGCGACGACACCCTGAATGGTCTTACCCATTGCAGTGACTTCGGCGCTCATTTCGTTGGCGTGGTCATGGAACGGTTTTGCCTCCGCGGTGGGCCTGCTGGTATCGAACTTTTGCGCGGTGTCATAGATCTGCTGGTGAGATTCCTGATACCAGCCCTGAGGCTGTACCTGCTTGGACATGTCGTTCTCCTCTAAATCCTGTTGCCGCTATGGGATTCTCGACACAATCGTCGTCATGATCTGCTGGGTGATCGGGCAGACGTCCGTATGGTCTAGCTGAAGTGCCCTATGGGGGATCACCTGGACGCCGGCTAGCCCTTGTTCGGATCCGACGACCGCGGTGCAATCCGGTATGCGAGCACCGTGGGCCAGCCAGCCTTGCCGAGATCCGAACTGCACCTGCTCCTTACGGTCGAAATCGGGGCTAGGTCGCCCCCACTCCGTGATCGATCCGTTGACTGCGTAGGCCCGAACTTGCCACTTATCGCCATCCCAGACGCAACCGCGGACACTGTCTGCTCCGACGGCGTTATCGTCTGCGGTAGTGCGCTTGCTGGACAGATCCAGGCCCCATGACGTTGCCTCTGCATCGGTAACCGAGGCGCAACCGTCGAAGGTGGTTCCAGTGACTTTCGGATTGGGCGCGGCAGCGGTTGGTGGAGATACTCCAACTAGCGCGGTCGAGGTTGTCGTTGCAGGCGAAGATACCGCGCCCGAGCTCACGGTCGCGATTCCGCCCGTTGACGTTTGGCACGCCGCAAGCAGGAGACCAGCAGCCGCCACGCCCGCCACAACAGGGGATTTCATGCGTGCGGGGCCACGGGTGGGTGCGCGGCAGTGCGGTCAACCGGTTCGAACAAGTGGGCGTTGTTCTCGTCCGTGTTCTGGCACGCCTTCTGCGTCGCATGGGCACGTTGAGCGTATTGATTGGCGCGGTCGATGAAGGTACCGATCGCATCGAAGACGTGCCCGGCCGCGTCATTAACCACCTCGTTCCAGGAATCACCTTCTGTGCAACCAGACATCCCCATATTCGCGTGGTAGTTAGCAAATTTGCTTTGCAGTGTCTCCAGCTTGGTGGCGAGCTGGGTGAAGTCGTTGCCCACCTTGTCCGCAGCTCCGTCCCGCAGAAACAGGTTGTCGGGGTCCAGCGCCGCATCGCTGTTCCAGGTCATCGTTTCCTCCCCTTGTAGTGGTTGCCAGTATGCGCGTGTCTGTATTGGTGTGCCAAGGGTGCGGTCCGGTCGCGGGCCAGCCCAGGTGGACGGCCGTCGGGTTCGCTCTTAGCGAATGTCGTGTCCTGCATCAGTGCGGAGTCGTAATCGTCAGAGTCTGGGTACCTGATTTCTTGCCGGCGCCGACAATGGGCGCAATGACTACTGCACCTCCGTCAGACTTAGTAACAGTCCAGTTGTAAATCCCGCGTTCGGTATCGCGAGCGGCGGGCAATGTCTCAAGGGGTTGTCCGTCTGGGAGCCGAAAACCGCGGAATACCCCGGCGAGGGTCGCAGCATGGCCGTCGGCATCAACCACAGGCAGCTTGAAGTTCTCTGCTGGGGCGGTGGCCACGACAAGATTGCTTGGCGCAGAAGGAAAGTTCTCAATGATGTCGCCTGGCTGAATGTCTTCTACTGTCATACCTTCGAGTTGAACACCCTCCGGGAGTTCGCCGAGGACTGCCAATCGTGTCTGTAAAGGGGCATGACCTGTGCGTTGCGCTGTGAACTGTTGTGGCCCATTGCATACAACGACGCTGCTCGTAACTGCGCATTTGATATCGCCTGTCAGTGCAATGGTGGTCTGGTTCTGATCGCCTGATTGAACGAAAGTGCTTGGAGGTGGCTCGGTCTTCTCCACCGGCGTCTGTTGTTGAGTCGCGCAACCGCCGCATGTCATCAGCAAGACCATGGCGACAGTCCATGGAGCCGTCTTACTCACCACCTGAATCTCCCTGCGCTCGCTGTTGTTCCTGTTGGGACGTTCATTGGGTGGTCTTCACCGCGTTGTTGTATGCCTCGACCAGTGGCGCAGCCGAGCCCGCTCTCCCTGGTACCTGGCTGAGAGCGCCGTCGACCATGGTGTGGTACGAGTCCGAACGGAGGCCAGGATTGGCCAGGTTCCCGTCGGGAAGACGCAACGCTTGCAGTTGCTCCAAAGTCCCCACTTGCCAGGCTCCGGGGTGTTCGGGCACGGGCACAAGCATGTTTGGGGGGAACTGATCGGGCCGTAGCACTCCGGTGACGACGTAGGCGTTCAGGAGCTGCTGCTGAGCCTTTGCCGGATTCATGTCTGGCACAGTGGTGTTGACGAGCTGTGTGGGGTCGGGAGCCGATCCGATGATGCTCTCCTTGAGCGTGTCGGACATGATCCCAAAAGGAGTTGTTGCGTAGTCCGGTATCGGCAAGACCTTAGTAATTGATCCGTACGCGGCTTCTTTAAGTTTCTGTAGATCTTTGGCGTATTGCTCCTTGGAGACGGCCTGGGCGTTGTGTTGTGCATCGTTGCCTGCAGCAAGTCCGGCGTCTGCCAGGCCACGGAATCTACCCGCCTGATCCAGATCGCCGACCGGGCCGGTGCCGAATTGCTTCACGGCTTCGGCGTAGTGATTCGTCGCCATGATCGAATCTCCATACAGCGCGCTACCCAGTGTCTTCGCGGCATCTACATTGGTGTCAAGCACCTTGAAAAGTGCCTTGGCTTGAGGCATGGAACCATTGCCGATTGCCTCATCGGTGTCCAACGCTTTATCGAAACCGGGGGTGGCCCCGAATATCGCAGGATCTCCGCCACCAATGGCAGCGGTGTATGGCGCCAAGCCCCACGCCATTCCCTTCACTAGCTCGGGGCTGAGCTCGCCGAGCGTTTTCGTTCCCTTTCCAAGGCCCTGGTTGTCGTTGGTGGGCAACGCATTCAGCTCCTTGTGTTCGGACACGTAACTGGCGTACGCGTGCGCTGTTTCCCCGGAGATCTTGGCCTGCTCGGCGGATACACCTGGTCCCACCTGAGCCGAGTCGTGCGTCCAACTCATCAAACTGCCGGCCGCCTTACCGCCGTCGATGAACTGGTGATGCGTGAGATCGCCCAGGAATTGGTCGTTTCGCTTGCCATCGGGGTTGACCATCATGTCGTGGTCGACGATGCGGTCTCGGCCAGCTGCTGAGAAGATGTTCTGAATCGTCGAATCCGCAGCGCCTTCGTGGCTGTCGTGATTTTCGTTCTCGAAATGCAAGATATCGGCGCCGCGCTGCATGAGCTTCTGATCGAGCTCGGTGCCGTGCTGGAAACCGGCATCGCCATCTTTGATGACGTCCGACAGCCTGTCCAGATTGCCCAGGGTCGACCCTTCGGTCACGGGTGCGGTTCCTTGCCCAGGTCCCTGCGGGACATAGCTGAATCCAGGCGACTTGTCGTTCAACGCGTTCTGAACCGAGGTGGGCAGCTTGTCATACCCGCCCGTGGTGAGCTCGTCGGTGGAACCCGTTGCGCCGGGACGTAATTCGGTCTTCGCATAGGCGTACTGTTTGGAGCCCATCATCTGCAGCGCGTTGCCGATGACGCTCTTATTGTCGCCCAAGCGCCGTTCGGCCCGGTGAATGTCCTCCACCGACATCCCGTTCATCTGTGCCTGCAGCTGCCCCAACACCTGCTGCTGCGAACGCGTCAACTGCACCGGCCGTCCGGCGTCTCGGTCCGCAATCTGCTCGGGGCTCAGGACCGATGCCGCCTGCACCCGCGCTTTCTCTTCTTCGGTGGCAGTTCCATTGAGCACGTCGTGCACATCGTGTTCGGCCTGTTCGGGGCTTCCTTCTGCGATGCGTTTTTCGGCCATGGTGTGACCGCCCGTACCCTCGTCGAGCACACGAGCCAGCGAGTCGTCCAGCATGTCGCCGCGCGCCAATAGACCCGTTACGCGGTCCTTGAGGTCCTTGAGTTTGTCGATGACCTTCTGTAGCTGGTCTTTATCCATCCCCGTGATGTCCGGGGGTGTCACACCGTTGGTTTTGGGATCAATATCGACCTTGGGAGGAGCGGCGGCGTAGGCCAAGAAGGCGCCGATGTCGTTGGCCAGCGTTTGCGACTCTCCGTAGGCCTTATTGGCGTGCATCGCGACATACATCGCCTGGAATCCCGCGGTGTCGAATCGGGAGGCCGAGCGTTTCATCGCGTCCCGGGCGGCGTCGCCCGCATCACCCTTCCAGGTCGACATGTCGACGATGGCCTGCACCTTGTCCGCAGCTTGTTGGCTGGCGTCACCGCGCTTGGACGCGGCGTCTGCGAGTGCCTTGATCTGCGGTGGCCAGTGCTGCAATTCGTCGAGTGTCATCCCCATATTCGTTCCCCCTTAGACCGCGTTGCCGGGTCCGGCTTGCTCGATGCCCGCACGATTGGCGTCATCGCGCGTCACGAATTTGACCGCGGCCGTCTTGTGGTTTTCGCCGTGGCTGCTGAGCTCGGCATGATGGTCCGCGGTTTCCTTCTCCCAATCAGAAATCCGGCTGCTCAACGCCTTGGCGGCGCGCCCCGACCCGAAGCCCGCCTGAGCGTCAGTCAACGCGCGATGGGCAGCGTCGTGTGCTTCCTTGAGATCGGAAGCGTGCAGGTGGAGCCGGTCCCCATGAATCTGCAGTTCGGTCGGGTCTACATGCAAGTGGCCACCCGATGGACCGGAAACGCTCGACATGTCTGGCTCTCCTCGTCTGTGCGGCATGCAGGCCCCTATGTAACGATCCGACGGGGTAGAGCCTGATTCGGTTCCATGATTTTCAAGATTTCTTGGGTTGCCCGGCCTGGTGGAAGTTATTCGCGCCGCTCGACGCATCCGCAAACCACCCTTGACCGCCTAACTTACCGCTGATAACTTAACGCCGTTATCTTCTGAGGGAAGGCGCGGCAAGATGCTGGAACGTTTGGCTCGATCGGTCATCGCGGCACCCCGCCTGGTCTTAGGGGTGGCACTGCTTATCGCGGTGGGCGCCGCCATTTTCGGGGTGCCGGTGACCAAGTATCTCGCCGCGGGCGGGCAGCAGGATCCCAATTCAGAATCCGCCTATGTGGCAAAGGCTCTCACCGAGAAGTTCGATATCAGCGACCAATCCCTGGTCTTCATGCTCACCAGCGAGCAGGGTGTCCAGAGCCCGCAGACGCGCGCCGTCGCGGCCGACCTGGAACGCAAACTCAAAGACTCGGGCGTGGTCCTCAACCTGACCTCGGCGTGGACCGCTCCGCCGCCCGTCGCTGGGGAGCTTTTCAGCACCGACGGCAAGTCGGGGCTCATCGTCGCCGGACTGACCGGAGGCGAGAACCTCGCGCAGAAACACGCAGCGACCCTCATCAAGACGCTCGCCATCGATCGCGACGGAGTCTCGATCAAGGCCGGAGGCGTTGCGACGCTGTACAACCAGATCGTCACGCAGACCGAGAAGGACCTGCTGGTCATGGAATCGATCGCGATTCCGATCAGCTTCGTGGTGCTGGTGTGGATATTCGGAGGGCTTTACGCGGCGCTGCTACCCCTCGTCGTCGGGGTGTTCGCGATCCTCGGCGCGATGTCGATACTGCGGGGCCTGACCTACCTGACCGATGTGTCGGTGTTCGCGCTGAATCTCACTGTCGCACTGGGATTGGCGCTCGCCATCGACTACTCGCTGTTGATCATCAGTCGCTATCGGGAGGAGGTGAGCGCCGGGAAGCCGCGGGACGAAGCGCTGGTACTGACCATGGCCACGGCCGGCCGCACCGTGCTGTTCTCGGCGCTGACGGTCGCCCTTGCGCTGGTGGCGCTGATCCTGTTCCCGATTTACTTCCTCAAATCATTCGGGTACGCGGGTGTCGCCACGGTCTTCGTGGGTGCCATCGCGGCCCTTGTCATCGTGCCCGCGGTGATCACCCTGCTGGGTGATCGGATCGATGCCCTCGATGTGCGCCGGCTCATTCGGAAAGTCCTGGGCAGGCCCGAACCCGCAGCTAAGGACGTCACCGAAACCTTCTGGTACCGGACCACCAAACGGGTAATGGCCCGGGCGGTTCCGATCGGCATCCTGATCGTGACGGCATTGGTGGTTCTCGGCCTGCCGTTCCTCAACGGCAAGTTCGGCTTCCCTGATGACAGAGTGCTTCCCGCATCCGCGTCGGCGCATCAGGTCGGCAATGAGATCCGTCGAGACTTTGACAACAACAGCTCCACCAATCTGTCCGTCATCGCCGAGGGCGTCGGTCCGGTGCGGCCACCGGAAATCGACCGGTACGCCACGGAGCTGTCGAAGATCGAGGATGTCAAGGAAGTGGCCGCACCCACCGGCGCCTTCATCCGCGGGATGAAGGTAGGCCCCCCGGCTGGTGCGACCGGAATCAAGGACGGTACAGCGTTTTTCACAATTCAGACGGGGGCCAAGCCGTATACCCCCGCCGCAGATCGTCAGCTCGACGCCGTGCATGCCTTACCGGGCCCCGGCGGCGTCGCCGTCAAGATCGGTGGGGGAGCTCAGCTGGATCGGGATGCTGTCGACGGCATCGTGCACAAACTTCCCTTGGTGTTGGCCATCATCGCGATCGTCACCTTCGTGCTGCTGTTCCTGCTGACGGGCTCGGTGGTGCTGCCTCTCAAGGCTCTCGTACTCAACGTGCTGTCACTGACGGCCACCTTCGGCGCGCTGGTCTGGATATTCCAGGAGGGGCACCTGGGTGGTCTCGGTACCGAGGTTACCGGCACGATCGTCGCCTCCATGCCGATGCTGTTGTTCTGTATAGCGTTTGGGCTGTCGATGGACTACGAGGTGTTCCTCATATCGCGGATCCGCGAATACTGGGTGGCGTCCGGGCAGACGCGCGCCGACAGTGATGAGGCGGTGGCGCTCGGGGTGGCCCGCACCGGCCGAGTGGTCACGGCGGCGGCAGTGATCATGTCGATTGCCTTTGCGGCGCTCATGGCCGCGCAGGTGTCCTTCATGCGGATGTTTGGTACCGGACTGACCATTGCGATCCTGGTCGACGCCACCGTCATCCGGATGCTGCTGGTGCCGTCGTTCATGCGAATACTCGGGCGCTTCAACTGGTGGGCGCCCAAGCCACTGGTCAAACTCCACGAACGGATTGGGGTAAGTGACTAGTCCGCGCCGCCAGCGTTCCTCGCGTGGCGAAGGTGAACAACTCCGCGACGAGATTGTCAACGCCGCAATCGATCTGGTCTTGGATACCACGGAGCTGCGGGCGCCATCGATTCGTGAGGTGGCGCGCAAGATCGGTGTGACCCCGCCGTCGATCTATCTGCATTTCGCGGACAAGGACGAATTGATGGACGCGGTATGTGGCCAGTACTACCAGCGACTCGATGATGAGATGGTTACCGCGGCCCTCGACCAGCCGACAGCCCTGGAGCGCCTGCACGCGCAGGGAATGGCTTATGTGCGCTTTGCCGTCGCGACACCGTTGATGTATCGGCTGGCCACCTCGGCGCCACCGCGCAACGACAGTGAGCTGGATGAAACGTTGGTCAGTGCGGCATTCGCACACCTGCACAAAGGAGTTCAGGAACTAGTCGCCGAAGGTTTCTACCCCGACGGTGACACGGTGGCCATGGGCTTACAGCTCTGGGCCGCGGCGCATGGGGTGGCATCGATGCTGGTCACCAAGCCGTACCTGCCCTGGGGTGACGGGGAGGTGTTCGCCGACAACGCTTTACGTGTCGCCTGCCTGGGTCAGGCGGTCAGCGATATCGACCTGACCGGCCTGCTGCCGCGTCAGAAGTAGAGCCGCACCGAGGACAGCGTGCCCGGGGCGGCCGAGTTGTCGGAGAACTCGAAGAGCCCGACTCCGCGCCGGTCGGCCAGACGCACCGTCGCGGAGACGGAGGAGCCCGCGGCCAACATCTTGTCGACCGTCAAAGAACTTGCCGCCGAGCTGAACTCATCCAGCGATGCTTCGGATATCCCGTCGACGGACAGCGTGGCGTCACGAGAAAGCAACCTGGTGACCGTCGCGATATCGCGGGCCGTTAGGGCTGCCGCCAGCTCCTGGACGCGCTGCTTTCCCGTGTCATGGACGCCCTTGAGTCCACGCATGAATCCCAGTACTCCGTTGAGGCCCTGGTTCTTCAGCAGCTGCGGACCCAGCTTCACGCTCGCGAGTAGACCGTCACTACCGGCGCCCAACAGCTGGCCGATCATCGCGCGCAATTCCCAGTACGCGAACAAACGGTCGATCTTGAGGGATGAGGCCGGTCCGTCCTCGACCAGGTCGTAGCGCAGGTGCATCGGAATGTGTATCGTGACGCCCGTTGACATGGTCGTATGAATGGTCAGATCGCGTAGCACCGACATTCCGGCGACCACGTCGTTTTCGACCTCGAACACGATGGTGTTGGGCGCGATGAAGGTGTCATAGAACTTGCTGATCGCGTCCTCACCAATGTGCGGTCGCGAACCTACCGGGTCATTCACCTGGCCGTAGGTGGCGAACAGGCCGACCCAGGTGTCCTTGTCATGTGCACCGACAGCTGCCGGCGACGCCTGAACGGTCGCCAGCAGCTCGTCGGCATAAGGGGTGCTCGACACAGCTCCTCAGATCAGTCTTAGGACAGTGCCGCGAACACCGCGTCGTAATCGGGTTCCTGGGCGATCTCGGGCACCAACTCGGTGTAGGCCACATTGCCGTCGGCGCCGATGACGACGATCGCCCGTCCCAGCAGGCCGGTCATCGGGCCGTCGGCAATGGTGACGCCGAAGTCCTCGCCGAACGAGCTGCGGAATGCCGAGGCGGTGCCGACATTCTCGATGCCCTCTGCACCACAGAAGCGCTTCTGAGCAAACGGCAGATCCTTGGAGATGCAGAGCACCGGGGCTCCGGCCTCGGCGGCGCGCTGATTGAAGGTCCGCACGCTGGTCTGGCAGACGGGCGTATCAATCGAGGGAAAGATGTTGAGGATCACCGGCTTATCGCGGTACTGCTCGCTGGTGACGGGGCCGAGATCGGCGCCTACCAGCTCAAATGCCGGGGCAGGAGAGCCGACAGCGGGAAGCTCGCCGACCGTGTTGATGGGGTTTCCGCGCAACGTGATCTGTGCCATGAACCCAGTGTTCCAGAGTTGGGTTGCTGATTGGGTGGTGGGTGGGTGCTAGATCAGCGTCGGCGGGGCTAGGTTGGAGATATGGCGACGCCCGTCAGCTTCGACAACAAACTCTTCTCGGCCATCTGGTCGGCCATCGCACGGCGGGAACCTCCTGAGATCAAGGAGCTGCGTGCCGAGAATCTGCGCGGTCTCACCGGACGTGTCCTGGAGGTGGGTGCGGGAGTCGGCTCGAACTTCCCGCTGTACCCGGACACCGTCACCTCCGTGACGGCGCTTGAACCGGAATCCAGGCTGCGCCCGCAGGCGCAGGATGCGGCCGCCGCAGCCGCCATCCCGATAACCGTGACCGCGGGCGTCTTCGAGGACCTCACCGTCACGGGTGAAGACCGATTCGACGCGGTGGTGTGCTCGCTGGTTTTGTGTTCGGTGAGCGACCCCGATCGCGCCGCCGCGCAGGCATTCCAGGTGCTCAAGCCAGGAGGCGAGGTGCGCTTCTTCGAACACGTGGCGCACGGCGGTGCACTCGGACTGACGCAGCGTGCGGTCGATGCGACCTTCTGGCCGCGACTGTTCGGCAACTGCCACACGCATCGAGACACACTGGCCGCGATCGAACGGGCCGGATTCGAGATCGAGGGGCAACGCGACGACTGGCTGAAGGTTATGGGTATTCCGATGCCGTCCTCGTCGGTCGTGATCGGACGTGCGGTCAAGCCTGCCTAGGGGAAAGCCTGCGGATCAACCGAATTCGACGACGGTCATGGCCGGCCTCACCCGATCGGAAAACGGGAGATCGTAGAACAGCGGCGTCGCCAACTTCAGGAAGGTGCCGCGCCCGGGAGGCATCCGTACCTCCCGCACCGCGCGAACTCCGTCGAGGGCACGTAGCTCACCGTATTGGTGGGCGGTGAAGGAGAAGGGCATCGGCGGCACGGTGTAGTGCTCACTCAGTTTCCAGCCGCGCCGTTGCGAATACACACTCATCAACCAGGGAATGGTGTCGAAGACCATCCATCCACCGGGAAATCGTCGGGCGCAGGCGGCGATGAGGTCGAACACCACATCGCGCTCCAAATACATGAACAGCCCCTCGGCGGTGATCAGTACGCCGTTGGAGTCGTCGACCTGATCCATCCAGGAGTGGTCGAGTGCCGACTGCGCGAGATAGCGGAGCCGATCCGTCGGAGGAAGCAACTGCTGGCGCAGCCGCACGATGGGTTCCAGATCGACGGTCAGCCAGTTCAGCTCGCCGTTATCGATGCGCCAGAAGCTGGTCTGCAGTCCCTCGGCCAACGCCACCACCGTGGCGCGCGGGTGATCCGCCAGGTACTCGTTGGACACGTTATCGAATGTCAACGCCCGCAGCGCAATACCTTGATGGGTGCGACCAAAATGCTGGTAGTCGTAGTCGAGGCTGTCGCGCAGGACGATGGCCATCGGGTCTTCGAGAACACCGTCCAGCCGAGCCGCCTCGGTGGCCCGCTGATTCAAGGTGATGAGCGCGGTCTCGGATACGCCGTCGAGGTGGCGGGCGTCAATGGCAGCCATGGTTGCCAGAGTACTAGCGAACGAGCTTGTGCAACGTCCGCAGATTTCGGGTGGTCGTCGTCGACTTGTACCGCTTCTTTCCGGTGGTCTTCCCGATGGGGCTGCCCAGCGTCTGTGACCTGGGTACTTGCCAATACAGCACGCCATTACCGGCGGCTATGCGTTCGGTCTCGTCGAGGTCACCGCCGAGCGCGGCTAGCTCGGCAAGCACCGATGGGTCGCTGCAGAACATCACGTACGAGTGGACGTCCTCGATTTCGGGCTCCCAGGGGAATTCCGCGATGATGCGGCCGATGGTGTCCAGGTCGTACACCAGCACCCAGGCCTCGTAACCAAACCGAGCGCCGAGCACCTGCTGTAGTCGTTCCTTCACCGTGGACGCAGATTCCGTGGAGTCCAACAGCATGTTGCCGCTGGCGAGAATCGTTGTTACACCGGTGAATCCGTCGGCCTCGATGGCATCGCGGACATCGGCCATCTTCATCGTGATGCCGCCGACGTTGACACCGCGCAAGAGGGCGGCATATCTGGTCATGGTTTCTCCCAGGTGATCAGGTGACGCCACAGCACGTTCGGTGCGGGCATGCCTATCCGAACTGCAGGAGTGTCATGGAGGGCCGGGTTCGCCGCAGAAAACCGCGATCGAGACGCTTGGAGTTCACGAACTTCCAGATGCCGCGGCCCGGGTGCAGCGGTATGTCGATGGCCGCCACCACGCCCGGAACAGAGGTCAACGCCTCGCCTTCATCGGGGGTCAGCGCGAACGGCATGGGCGGCGCCACATAACGGTCGGACAGTTTGAATCCTTGTAGGGTGCGCTTGCTGAACCAGTGCGGGATGTTGTCGAACATCATCTGCCCGCCGGGAAAGCGTTTGGCGCAGGCCTCGATCAGTCCGAGCGATTCCTCGGGCTGCAAGTACATGAGGAGACCCTCGGCCGTGATGAACACGCCGTTGGAGGTGTCCACCCGGTCCATCCAGCTCAATTCCAGGGCCGACTGCGCCAGCTCGACGATCCGCTCGTTCTTGGGCAGCAGTTTGTTGCGGAGTTCCATAACTGGGGGAAGATCGACCGAGTACCAAGCAAATTGGGCTGTGGATTCCGCGCCGCCTAACCGCCAAAAGCTGGTTTGCATGCCCTCGGCGAGAGCGACCACCGCTGCCTTGGGGTGTGTCGCCAGATACACCCGTGCCTGCGTGTCGAAGGCCAGTGCCCGCAGCGCATGGGTCTGCGATGGGCGGCCGAACTTGCGGTAGTCGTACTCGATGGCGTCGAAGAGCTCTGCGGCCAGCGGGTCCTGGATCACACCATCCGGGCGCTTGGCCTCGGTTCCGCGGTTGTGCAATGTCCACAAGGTGGTAGCCGAGACACCCTCCAGGCTGTCCCCGCTGATCCGCGATGAGCCGCTTGGGCGAAGAGCATCAGACTCGGTCATGAATCTGATGCTAGTGAAATGGTGCGACGACCGGGCTCTCCCTTGGATAGGCTAGCTGGCATGACCGAATCGAACGGGAGCGGCGAGCCGGCCGCTGACGACGCCAAGCGCAGGTTCCGTGAGGCGCTCGAGCGTAAGAACACCAAGGCCTCAGCGGCCGCCGACAACAAGGACACCGGAAGCAAGCCGACCCACGCACATGGCCGGGCCGGCTCGCACCGCGAATTCCGTCGTAAGAGCGGCGGTTAGACACCCTTCTTGTCACTGGCCAGTGCCCGTGCGGTGATCAAGCCGGCCAGGACCACCACCCAGCACACGAGGCCAAAGCCCTTGAGCCCCCAGACGACTGAGGCCAGGGTGAATCCGCCTGCGATCATCAGTGCTACCCCGACGGCGGCACTGCGTAGACCGGCATGCGCGACGTACCCTCCGTCCCAGCCGGGCAGCGGGTTGTTCTCCAGCGGTCGCAGGGCTAGGAAAAGCCCGGCCACCAGGACGAGCATTGTCGCCACCTGCAACACCGTGAGCAGTATGAAATCGGGTGCGGCGGTGTCGTATCGGGGAAACCCGAGGAAGTCGAACGCCAGGTGCATACCCAGTAGCGCAGGCATATGCCAGAGGTACAGCGTCATCGCGCCCGAGTTGCCGATGGCGACCGCCCACCACACCCGTGGGCGCTGAGCCCAACGATTGATGGCCGGCATCGCCGCGATGGCGAGTGCGGACAGGATGACTGCGTGCCCGGCCAGTACCAGCGACGGCGGGATCATGTTCGGCACCTTCTGCCCGGCCACTCCGACCAGGCTGATCGTGTACGGACCGAACGTCACCAGTGCGATGTTGACCGCGAGTGCGGCCAACGCGAGCATCAGCGCCGCCTTCTGGGTGATCAACTGCCGGCGGTACCCCACGCCCAAAACCGCCGGCAGCAGCCACACCATGAAGTTCACGTACCCGATGCCCGAGGGTGCTCCGAGCCCCAGACGCAGCACGTCGACCGCCGCAATTCCCAGGTAGATCCCCGCCAGCGCGCCGAACATGCTCCGCGTCGTCGTGATGCGGGCAAGCAGCGGAACCGCGGCCAACACCAGCACATAGGCGCCGAGGAACCAGAGGAGCTGGGTGCTGACACCGGCGACCGGCTCGTACACGTGCAGCGGCAGGATCTGCCGGAGAATCAGCAGCGCCGCTGCCCAGAAGCCCACGTAGTAGAACACCGGGCGGTATAGCCGGGTGCAGCGATGCATGAGCCAGGACCCCCAGCTGGTCCCGGGCTTCCAGGACCCCACGCTCGCGGCGACACCGGCGAAGAAGAACAACGGCATGATCTGGAAAATCCAGGTCAACGCCTGGAAAATCGGGCGCCCGTTGAGCAGGTTGCCCCATAGCAGCACACCGTTGTCGATGGTGCTCACCGCCATGATGGTGTGCCCGAGAACCACGCCGACCAGCGACACGATCCGGATCACGTCAAGTGCACGGTCGCGCGTTGTCGGGGTGGCTGAGCACACCTCGTCGGCGGTGGGCAAGCCCAGAGTCGTCGTCATGCACCCAGCGTCGTCGAGTGGATCGCGCCGACACAGCGCGTCGCTACGCGACCTTGCTAGGTAATTTCCCCTGGGCCTGGCAGTAGGACTAGCCGCCGAGAGCGGCGATGAGGTCCTTGATGCGCGCGGCCTCGTCATCGGTGACGGCTTCCTCGGCTTCGACCGCCGTCAGGAATCCGACCTTCAGACCGGCACCGTTCGCGGTTTCCTGCGCGGTGAGCCGCGCACGCCGACGTGCGGTGTAGAGACGTTGGCCCAGCGTCGCGCTGGAGCTGTCGGCGGCATCCTTCATCAGATCGTCATACCGATGGCGTACCCCGCTCAGCGCGAGGATGACCGAGGGCGTGACGCGGCTGCGGCCGGCCGCCTTCGCGATAGCGCCCTCGAGCTTGCGCAGCCCACCGAGAACGACAGCGACACGCTCGCCGTACTCGGGGTCGGTGGGTTCAGGCAAGGTGTCGATGGCGGATGCGTACATATGCACCGCCGCATCGACGAGGCTGACAATGACTGGGGCTTCTCCGTCATCCGGCACGACTTCAGGCACGACCCATCGACTCCTTCTGAAATAACCGGTGTATGCCCCCGAAAGACAAAAGACAGGCGGGGTCGCCGACACCGTAGCGCCGATCCGGATCCGGTACAACCCTTGTCGGATGAACGATTTTCTGACACCAGCGTCCATCTTGGAGAGGTGAACTGTGCTGTGCTACCTATCTTTTCGGTAGCGAAGCTGTGGACATGGGGTGTGGTGGCAACGGCAGTTGATTAGCCGGTGGTCGTGCTCGCCGCGACTTCTCGACGTGGACGCTCCTGCCAGATGACGGCGATGAGGCATAGCGCAGTCAGGGTGGCTACCGCGAGGGAGAAACTCACCCCCGCAGTGCGCAGTCCCCACTCTTGAGCGGCCAGCCCCTCACCGATAACCGGCAGTGCGATTCCGATATAGCCGACGACAAAATAGCTGGACGTCACCCCGGCGCGGTTGTCCTCGGGAACCTTTTCGGCGATGGAGGCCAGGCCGCGGCTGAAGCTGATGCCCTGGCCGACGCCAACCGCCACGGCGCTGGCCAAGTACCAAGGCAGCGATGATGTCAAGAGCGCGATCGCGATGAGCAGCATTCCTGCGAGCAGGATCGCGCAACCGATGATCAGCGCCCGGGCCGCCGGTACCTGTCGGGCGAATATCTGTGCAATACAAGAGGATCCGAACACAAGAAAGACGGTTGCCCCGGCCACGGCATGATTGTCGATGCCGATCACGGTGGACAGAAATCCGGGTGCCACCGCGGTGAACGACCCCAGTGCCGCGAATCCGGCGAATCCGGCGGTCGCGGCGGCGGCGAATGTGGTGCGCACCTCCTGCGGCAATGAAAGACGTTGCACACCAAGTTTTCCGTGTTTTGGCGCGGTTTCGGGTGCCAGGAGTAACGCCACCACGGCGATGAGCACAAGTGCGATATGAATGACGAATGCCAGGTGTGTCGGCCAGGGGGCGTACTGGACGAGGAACCCGGCCATCAGCGGGCCCAGGCCCAGGCCGCCGGTGTTGGCGACGGTAGCCACCGCGGCCGCCCGGCCGCGCCATTGCTCGGGTGCCGCCTCGATGACCGCGACCGTGGCTGCGCCGGTGAAGAACCCCGCCGATAGCCCCGAAACGATTCGCGCGATCAGCAGCAGGGGAACTGAGTCGACGAAGAGAAAGATGACCGAGCTGAGGATGGCGAATCCGGCGCCCGTCAGCAGCAGTGGGCGACGGCCGAGAACGTCTGACCAGCTGCCGAACAGCAGGAGCGCGAACAGCACCCCTGCGGCATAGGTGGCGTAGACGACCGTGGTGGTGAGCACAGAAAAGTGCATCTGCTGCGAGTACAGCGCATACATCGGGGTCGGCATCGTGGTGCCGATCATGACTACGGAGAAGCTGAACGCGAGCAGTACGAAGGCTGCCGAACGGCGCAGACGGGCAATCACAACTCACTGTAAGTCGTGGGCGATGGAAGGTTGTTCCCGTCGAGATGACATCTACATGGGTGATTACCTCACAAAGACCAGCGTCAACGTCATCTCGGCGGCGGTCTACTAGTGCTGGACGGCCTTCTCCGCGCCGATACCCGTCAGGGAGCGCACCTCCATCTCTGCGTTCAGCCCCGGGTCACCGGTTTCCTTGGACGTCAGGGTCCCGACGATGCCGAGCAGGAAGGCCAACGGAATCGACACGATGCCCGGATTGGCCAGTGGGAACCAGGCGAAGTCGGCACCCGGGATCATCGCCGTCTTGGTGCCGGAGACGGCGGGAGAGAAGACGATCAGCACGATAGTGGAGATCAGCCCGCCATACATGCTCCACAGCGCACCGCGGGTGTTGAACCGCGGCCAGTACAGGGAGTAGATGATGGTCGGCAGGTTGGCTGCTGCCGCAACCGCGAACGCCAGGGCTACCAGGAACGCGACGTTCTGCCCGTTGGCCAGGATGCCGAGCCCGATCGCGACGACGCCCAGCACCACCGCGGTGATCCGTGACACCCGTACCTGCTCTTCCTCGGAAACTTTGTGCCCCTTCAAGACCGATGCGTAGATGTCGTGCGCGAAGGATGCCGATGCGGTGATCGTCAGTCCCGCCACCACCGCGAGGATGGTCGCGAAGGCCACCGCCGAGATGACCGCCAGCAGAATGACCCCGCCCAGTTCGAAGGCCAACAGGGGCGCGGCCGAGTTCTGGCCGCCGGCCGCCGCCAGGATGCGATCGGGTCCCACGAGCGCCGCGGCGCCGTAGCCCAGCGCCAACGTGAAGAGGTAGAAGGCGCCGATCAGTCCGATCGCCCACACCACCGATCGACGCGCCTCCTTGGCGGTGGGGACGGTGTAGAAGCGCATCAGGACGTGGGGGAGACCCGCGGTGCCGAGTACCAGCGCGAGTCCGAGCGACAGAAAGTTGATCTTGGATGTCAACGAGCCGCCGTATTGTGCGCCCGGAGCCAGAACATCCCGGGATGCAACACCTTTGGTGTGGCTGCCGGAGATGGCATGCTGAGCCGCGCCGAGGATGTCGGAGAAATTGAAACCGAACTTGGCCAGCACCATTGCCGTCATGAGTGCGGCGCCGGCGATCAGCAACACTGCCTTGATGATTTGCACCCAGGTTGTGCCCTTCATGCCGCCCACCAGGACATAGACGATCATCAGTAGGCCCACCACTCCGATCACCACCGACTGACCCACTCGGCTGTGGATGTTGAGCAGTAGCGCCACCAAACCTCCGGCGCCTGCCATCTGTGCGAGCAGGTAGAACAGCGACACCGTGAGGGTGGATGTGGCCGCCGCCAGCCGCACCGGACGCTGCCTGAGTCTGAAACTGAGCACATCGGCCATCGTGAATTTGCCTGTGTTGCGCAGTAATTCGGCCACAAGGAGCAGGGCAACCAGCCAGGCCACCAAGAACCCGATGGAATATAGGAATCCGTCGTAGCCGTATACGGCTATGGCTCCCGCGATTCCGAGAAAGCTTGCGGCGGAAAGGTAGTCGCCGGCAATGGCGATGCCGTTCTGTGGACCGGAGAACGCGCGGCCGCCGGTGAAGAACCCCTCGGCGGTCTTGTTGCTGCCGCTGGCTCGGATGACGAGGTAGAGGGTGACGGCGACGAAGACGGTGAAGATCGCGATGTTGGTGGCCGGATTGCCGACGGTATCGGCCGCCAGCGTCGATGGAGTGGTCATGCCTGTTCCACCTCGGCGCGGATGGCTGCGGCCCGCGGATCCAGCTCGCGATTGGCGAACCTGACGTAGAGGCCGGTGATGACGAACGTCGTGACGAACTGACCAAGGCCCAGCACTAGTCCCACGTTGATATTGCCGATGAGCTTGATCGCCATGAAATCGTGAGCGAACGCACCGAGCACCACATAGAGGCCATACCAGATGAGGAAGAACGCAGTCATAGGAAAAACAAAGCGGCGCAATGTTTTCCGGAGCTCTCGAAACTCTGGGCTGGCCTGGAGTTCCAATGCGCGTTCGGTGGATAGCTCGGGAGGATCGATAGCGGTCAACGCGGGCTCCTTGTCGATACCTGGCAGGCTGCTGGGAGAGCGTAATGAGGGCCGGGGTCACACCGCGGGGTTTCCAGCGCTGATTAGTCAGGTGTTCATCTGACAAGGCCCGGGTCGGTGGGCCTGAACGTCATACCTTCTTGGGTGACGGATCTTCCCAATACTGTTGGTTGACTGCACGCAAGAATTTCTCTGCATCGGTTGGCTCGCTGGGGGGAGCCATGGTGATCGTTTCGCTGACGATGCCGTCGGGAAGGCGGGGTGCGGAACCCACATCGGGTATGAAGTTCTTCAATGCGCCATCGGTATAGGGCACGCCGGACTTGACCTGATCGTTGGACACCAGGGAGAACGCCCGCGCCATGGCGTCCTGAGATTCCTCGGGTAGTCCTGCCTTGATTGCGGCGATCTCAGCGGAGGATTTGCCATCGAAGGACTGTGCAAATTCGTACAGATACTGCAGCTGGTTGGACGGGATCGTCACGCTCTTGCCGGCCGCGAGGTCTTTGAGTTGTCGATCGTCCAGGAGTGATGCCGCGTTGACCCGGTTCAGCACGTTCGGATCTCGCTGGCTGCTCTCTTGGAAATGGGCCCCGTCCTGATTTCCCTGTGTGGAGGTCAGCCCGCTGAAGGGGTTGAAGGAGGCCGCCAGCTCATCGCAAATAGCGTCGATTTGATGCTGGGCTTCCAGTTCGGCTCCCCACCACTTGTCGTAGGCGGTCCGCATCATCCGTGTGAACTTGGCGGCGTACTGATTCCCTTTCTCGATGATCTCCGGGGTGGAGCGAGCCTGCGCGATCCAGGTGGTGGTGAGATCCTCTGCCACGGTGTAGCCGTGGTCGATGGCCTCGTTGTACAGGTCGACCGCCTCGCGGCGATACTCGATTGCCTGGAACTCCAAGGTGACCAAGGCTTTCGGGGCGTCCTCGAGTAGCACCTCGGTGGCCATGTAGATAGTCTTCTCGTCGTTGGCTGCGGTTTCTTGGACCGCGCGCGCGGTCTCACCGTCCCAGGGCAGGCCGCCAGGTCTTTCCACCGCATGCTTGTAGTCCTGGGCGCGATGCTGCAGCTCGGCGGCAGCAAGCATCGCTTGCCGCAACGGCACGATCGACTGCTCGGGGTGATTGGTCAGCAACCGTCTGGCCGAGTACTCGGATTTCATCGTGGCCTCGACAACGAGGCGGCCGAGAGGATGGTCTGCCGCACGTACTCTTCGGTGTCACCGAAGCGAGTCTGCGCCTGCTCGGATAGATCGGCCATGTTCTCGCAGCGCGCAGCGAACATGCGCTGCAATTCGGGAATCACCTCGGTAACCAGTCGCCTGACTGCAGTCAGCGATGGCGCATCCCCGTATTCAACCCTCGTGGGGTTGGCGGCCCTGCTGCATAGCTTTTGAGCCTGTTCTCGTAATTCCGGCGACAGCTTGCGCAACGCCTCTAGATCAACGTCCAATTGGCGTGACAGCGGCAGCCTCCCCGAGCAACGACGATCTTGGTCGCCTAAGTTGCCGTAGCCTAGCACCGCTGAGGTTGTCAAAGTCGGGAAGGAAGGAATGTCACATTGGCGAAATTGCAGCTAGCGCAGGACCCGGCCGCCGATGAGTTGCTGGAGGAGAATCCCCTGGCGTTGTTGATCGCGATGCTCCTTGACCAGCAAATACCTATGGAGGTTGCGTTCGCGGGGCCCAAGAAGATTGCCGACCGGATCGGCGGTATCGATGCGCACCAGATCGCCGAGTACGACCCCGACAAGTTCGTGGCGTTATGTTCCGAACGGCCCGCGATACATCGATTCCCCGGCTCGATGGGCAAGCGTGTGCAGGTGCTCGCGCAAGAGATCGTCGAGGAGTACGACGGCCGCGCCGAGAACATATGGAAGGCCGGCGACCCGAATGGGGCCGAGTTACTCAAGCGACTTAAGGCGCTTCCGGGTTTCGGCGAGCAGAAGGCCAAAATCTTCGTGGCACTGCTGGGCAAGCAGTACGGAGTTCAGCCCGCGGACTGGCGTAAGGCCGCGGGAAACTACGGCGAGAAGGGGACGCATCTGTCGGTGGCGGATGTCGTCGACGCCGAGTCTCTGGGTCTTGTGCGCGCTCATAAAAAGGAAATGAAAGCGGCTGCCAAAGCAAAGGCGGCCAAGGCATAACGCCCTGACCGCCTTGCCTCTGTATTGAAAAACTACGGCAGCGCCGCAAACATCGGTGCCGACGGAACCAGGCCCGCACCCGGGGTGGCCACAGTGGGCAGCCCCGCGGCCGGAGCGACGGCGGCCGGGACTCCATTGACCAGCGCCGGCGGGACCAGCGCCTGCTGCACACCGGCGGGTAGCAGCTTGGGCAGGTTGGTGGCCCACAGATCAACGGTGGAGGTAACGCCCTCTGCGCCGGGAATCTGCGGAATGGCGGGCAGGTTGTTGGCGGCGGGGACCGAAGCCGGTGACAAGGCCTGCGCGGCGGCCGGGGTCAGTGCCTGTGCGGCGACCGGAGGCAGTACGGCCGGGGCCGCGGGTGCCACACCCGGTGCCGGTGCCACTGCCGGAGTGGCGGGTGCCACACCAGGAATCGGTGCGACCGCCGGAGCGGCAGGCGCCAGGGCGGGTGCCGCAGGTGCGGCGATCGCGGCGGGTGCCGCAGGAGCTATCGCAGCCGGGGCGGCGGGGGCATTACCGAAGCCCGAGGCGGCCTGGCCGAGGATCGCGGCCGGGTTGGTGGGGTTCGGCCCGGGGGCCGGGATGGGGTCAGCGCCGGCGGTTGAGGCCAGGCCGAGTGCCAGGCCGGCCGAGGCGAAGGCCGCGATCGACGCGCCAACGAAGACGTTGGGGAGCCGGGACATAAACCGTGACATATTGAACTCCAATGCTGTTTCGCTAGACATGTGTACCGGTGTTAAACGCCAAGGTAATCCGTTACTGGTGTTACTCAAGTGACGCGAGTGGTGTAGATGGAACCGTTACCAAAACGAGTGAGCGAGGTTATCTAAGCCCCCATGGAAACGGAGCGAACCGAGCCGACCAGGGCGGATGAAGAGCCGTTGGTGCCGACACGCGGCGCGGCAGTGTGGCGGCGTGTCCGGGAATGGGGTCCGTGGCTGCTTGTGCTGAGTGTCGCGGTGCGGGTCGCCTGGGCCTACTTGACACCGCATGGCGCCGACCTTGTCGACCTGCACGTCTACGTCAGCGGTCCTGCCACCCTGGGACACGGAAATCTCTACGAGTTCACCTATGCGGATAAGACGCCAGGCTTTCCGCTGCCCTTTACGTATCCACCCTTCGCGGCCGTGGTGTTCTGGCCGCTTCACCTGCTTCCGTTCACCTTGCTTGGGCTGTGCTGGATTCTCGGCACCATCGCCGCGCTGTACGCGGTGGTTCGGCTGAGCCAGCGGCTGCTCGGATTCGACGACGCCCGCGCGGCGGCCGTGTGGACGGCGGTGACGATGTGGACCGAGCCGGTGCGCTCGACGCTCGACTACGGGCAGATCAACGTGCTGTTGATGCTGCTGATCCTGCTGGCGGTGAGCTCCCCGCGCTGGTGGATTTCCGGCACGCTGGTGGGGCTCGCCGGAGGGGTGAAGCTGACCCCACTGGTCAGCGGGCTCTACTTCCTCGGCGCGCGCCGCTGGACGACGGCCATCTGGGCCGGCCTGGTCTTCGTGCTCACTGTGCTGGTGGGCGTCGCAGTCGTCGGGGCGCAGGGCCGGTACTACTTCACCGACCTGTTGGGTAAGCCGGACCGGATCGGGCCGATCGCCACCGTCTTCAACCAGTCCTGGCGTGGCGGGATCTCCAGGATCCTCGGACACGACGCGGGATCCGGAGCGCTGGTGCTGGTGGCCTGCCTGATCACCGCCGTACTGGCCTTCCTGGCATGGCGCGCCGTGAACGACAGGCTGGGGCAGATCTGTGTGGTGCAGATATTCGGCCTCCTCATTTCGCCCATCTCGTGGACACACCATTGGGTGTGGATGGTTCCGTTCATGGTGTGGCTGATCTACGGACCGTGGCGAGAGAAATTGGGTGCCAAGGTCTTTGGCTACGGGTGGCTGGCGCTGCTGCTGGTCGGAGTGCCCTGGCTGCTCAGCTTCGCCCAACCTGATATCTGGCGGATCGATCGCCCGTGGCCCCTGGCCTGGGCAGGGCTGGTGGACATCGCGGCTGCGGTGGCGACGCTGACCTGGATGGCGGTGACCGGGATCAGGTCGGCGCGGGCTTCAGGTCGAGCGGTATCGACCACCGGCTAGCGTTGCCGTCATGACAGAGCAGCGCACCGTCCTTGTCACCGGCGCCTCCAGCGGGATCGGTGCGAGCGCGGCCCGAATCTTCGTCGAACGCGGGCATCGTGTGTTGGGCACCAGCCGCAACCCCGACACCATCGCCGCCCCCATCGCCGGGGTGCAGTATCTGCAGCTCGATCAGACAGACAAGGCGAGTATCGCCGATTGCGTCGCGCAGGCGGGCGAGGTGGACGTGCTGGTCAACAATGCTGGAGAGAGTCAGATTGGCGCGCTCGAAGACGTCCCGATGGATGACTTCGAGAAGCTGTTCGTCACCAATGTCTTTGGGCCCGTTGCCCTCATCAAGGCGGTGCTGCCCGGTATGAGGGAACGGCGTCGGGGCGCCATCGTCATGGTGGGGTCGATGGCGGGCACCCTGCATGTCCCGTTCCGGTCGACCTACAGCTCGGCGAAATCGGCGCTGCATACCGTGGCCGATTGCCTGCGCTACGAGGTGGCGCCGTTCGGGATCGCCGTGAGCACCGTGGAACCCGGAGTCATTGCGACCGGGATCGAGACACGGCGCAACCGCGTCGTGTCCGAGGGCTCTGTCTATCGTGAAGCGTTCCAGACGGTCGACGCGGCCATGGCCGCACGGGAACAGCACGGTATGGCCTCCGACGACCTGGCGCGTCTCGTCGTCGACGTGGCACTGAATCCGAATCCGAAACCCTTGTACGCCAAGGGTAGTAATGCTCCGCTCATCATGGCCGCCCAGCGACTGCTGCCCGCCGGACCGTTTCTCAAGTTCCTGGCGCGCATGCACGGTCTGAAGTCGAGGTAGGGCATGTTTCCGCAAGGTATGCACCCGACCGGTTCTTCAGATGCCTTCCACTCCAAGGACATCGGCAGGTTGCTACTGCAATGTCCCGACCGGATCGGCGTGGTGGCCGCAGTCAGCGCTTTCCTGGCCAACGCCGGAGCGAGCATCATCTCGCTGGCGCAGTACTCGACCGAACCGCAGGGCGGCTGGTTCATGCAGCGCACCGTGTTCCACCGTTCCGGACTCACCGCCGCACGAGAGAGCATGGAGACAGAATTCGCCTCTATTGCTGAAGAATTCGATATCCAGTACCGGTTTAGCGAGGCGACCAAGCCCAAGCGTGTCGCGATCATGGTCTCGCGCACGGATCACTGTCTGCTGGATCTACTGTGGCGCAACCGCCGCGGCGAGCTCGACATGTCGATCGTGATGGTGATCTCGAACCATCCCGACCTCGCCGAGCAGGTGCGCTCATTCGGGTTGCCCTTCGTGTATATCCCGGCTACCCGTGAGAATCGCGCCGAGGCCGAACGTAAGCAGTTGGACCTGCTACAGGGAAACGTCGACCTGGTGGTCCTGGCCCGATACATGCAGATCCTGTCGCCGGAGTTTCTGGCCGAGATCGATTGTCCGCTGATCAACATCCATCATTCGTTCCTGCCCGCGTTCACCGGTGCGATGCCGTATCGGCGTGCGCGTGAGCGCGGCGTCAAAATGATCGGTGCCACAGCGCATTACGTGACGCGGGAGCTCGACGAGGGACCGATCATCGAGCAGGACGTGATCCGGGTCGATCACACCCACACCGTCGAAGACCTGGTGCGGCTCGGTTCCGATGTGGAACGCCTCGTGTTATCGCGTGCGGTGGCCTGGCACTGTGAAGACCGGGTCATGCGGCACGGCAATGTCACCGCGATCTTGTGATCCCGTGACGCGCTAGCGCCCGACCTCCGAGTCGATCGCCTGGGCCAGCGCCACGTCTTTCTCGGTGAGACCGCCCTCGGAATGGGTGGACAGCGCGAACGTCACTGTGCGCCAACGGATATCGATATCGGGGTGATGGTCGACCGATTCTGCGTGCTCGGCAATGCGGCGCACCGCGGCGATACCGTCGAGGAAGGCGTCGAACTTGACGGCGCGGCGCAGTGTGTCACCCTCGCGAGTCCACCCGGGAAGTCCGGTGAGCGCTGCGCTGATCTGGTCATCGGTGAGCAGGGCCATGGACTCAACGTATAACGTCGACCGCCATGGCGATAGTGGTCGCGGGCGCGGTGATCGATGGGGACAAGCTGCTCATAGCGCAGCGATCCAAACCCGCCGAACTGGCCGGGCAGTGGGAGCTTCCTGGAGGCAAGGTCGTCGAGGGCGAGTCGGAGCCGCAGGCGCTCGTTCGTGAGCTGCACGAGGAACTGGGTATCACGGTGACCGTCGGGTCGCGGCTGGGGGAGGACGTCGTCGGGATAGGCCCAGCCGGAAATCTGGTGCTGCGGGCCTATCGGGTACAGCTGCACAGTGGCACGCCGCATCCCCATGAACATCTGGCGCTGCGCTGGGTGAAGTCCGACGACCTGGACGCGGTGCAGTGGGTGGCCGCCGACCGCGAATGGATCGGGGCCCTACGGGACGCGTTAGTGGCCGCGCGCCCGGTGTAGCGCCTTTTTCAGCTCTTTTTCCGTCAGCCCGTGATGCTCGGCCTTCTGCATCTTGTGCACCACAACGGGGCACTTCATGCAGCGTGGCTTGCTTTTACAGCACTTCTTTTTGGGCTTGAGCCGTGCGACCTTGCTGGCCTTCACTGGGTGTCCTACTTCTGGTCTAAATGTGTCTTGGGCTATGTCTGGATCTATGTCGGGCGTCACACGTGATAACGCCAGTTTCGTGAACTGGGGTGTTCACTGCCAGAATTGACAGACGTGACCCATAGTTTCCGGAACGTAGCCATTGTTGCGCACGTCGACCACGGCAAGACAACCCTGGTCGACGCGATGCTCAAACAGTCCGGTGCGCTCACGCATCGAGGTGATGACGCCATCGAACGCCTGATGGACTCCGGTGACTTGGAGAAGGAAAAAGGCATCACCATCCTGGCCAAGAACACCGCGGTGCACCGCCAGAACCCTGACGGGTCCATGACGGTCATCAACGTCATCGATACCCCCGGGCACGCCGACTTCGGCGGCGAGGTGGAGCGCGGCCTGTCCATGGTCGATGGTGTGCTGCTGCTGGTCGACGCCTCCGAGGGCCCGCTGCCGCAGACCCGCTTCGTGCTGCGCAAGGCGCTGGCCGCGCACCTGCCGGTGATCCTGTGTGTGAACAAGACCGACCGGCCCGATGCCCGCATCGCCGAGGTCGTCTCGGAAAGCCACGACCTGCTGCTCGACGTCGCCTCCGATTTGGATGACGAAGCGCAGAAGGCCGCCGAGGAGGCGCTGGGTCTGCCGGTCCTGTACGCATCGGGCCGCGCCGGAATCGCCAGCACCGTCGAGCCCGCCAATGGTGCCAATCCCGACGGCGAGAACCTCGATGTGCTGTTCGACGTGCTGCTCGAGCACATCCCGCCGCCGCAGGGCGACCCCGAGGCTCCACTGCAGGCGTTGGTCACCAACCTGGACGCATCCGCGTTCCTGGGCCGTCTCGCGCTCATCCGCATCTACAAGGGCCGGATCAAGAAGGGCCAGCAGGTGGCGTGGATGCGGGAGGTGGACGGCCACCCCGTCATCACCAACTCAAAGATCACCGAACTCCTGGCGACCGAGGGCGTCGAGCGCAGCAGTACCGACGAAGCCGTTGCCGGTGACATCGTGGCCGTCGCCGGAATGCCCGAAATCATGATCGGCGACACACTGGCCGACCCTGAACATGCCCACGCGCTGCCGCGGATCACCGTCGACGAGCCCGCCATCTCGGTGACCATCGGCACCAATACCTCGCCGCTGGCAGGCAAGGTGTCCGGGCACAAGCTGACAGCGCGGATGGTCAAGTCGCGGCTGGATTCGGAACTCATCGGCAACGTGTCGATCAAGGTCGTCGATATCGACCGCCCCGACGCCTGGGAGGTGCAGGGTCGTGGTGAGCTGGCGCTGGCCATCCTCGTCGAGCAGATGCGCCGTGAGGGCTTCGAGCTGACCGTCGGAAAGCCGCAGGTGGTCACGAGGCAGATCGACGGCAAGCTGCACGAGCCGTTCGAGGCCATGACCATCGACTGTCCCGAGGAGTTCGTCGGGGCTGTCACCCAGCTGATGGCAGCCCGCAAGGGCCGCATGGAGGAGATGGCCAACCACGCCGCGGGATGGGTCCGCATGGACTTCATCGTGCCCAGCCGTGGTCTCATCGGCTTCCGCACCGACTTCCTGACACTGACTCGAGGCACCGGCATCGCCAACGCCGTCTTCGAGGGCTACCGGCCGTGGGCCGGGGAGATCCGCGCGCGGCACACCGGGTCGTTGGTATCCGACCGCACCGGCTCTGTTACCCCGTTCGCGATGACCCAGCTGTCCGATCGCGGGCAGTTCTTCGTGGAGCCGGGGGATGCCACCTATGAGGGCCAGGTCGTCGGCATCAACCCACGTGCCGAGGACCTCGACGTCAACGTCACCCGCGAGAAGAAGCTGACCAACATGCGGTCCGCGACCGCCGACGTCTTCGAGACCCTCGCCAGACCGATGGAACTCGACCTTGAGAAGGCCATGGAGTTCTGCGCGGGCGACGAGTGCGTCGAGGTGACGCCGGAAATCGTGCGGGTGCGCAAGGTGGACCTGGACGCCAACACCCGCGCGCGCAACCGCTCGCGGGCGAAGGCCGCCTCCAACAACAGCTGACCTGGCGGATTTCTCTCCCTACGCTCGCGCGGCCGACGAAATCGGCGCACACTGCACTACGTGGCCGACTTCAACGCCGTCAAGCGGCGCGTGGTGCACACGGTGCAGAAGTACGTCGTCAACCCCGTCGGCCGGCGCGCGCCGGTCACCATGCTCGAGACCATCGGCAGGAAGAGCGGGCAGCCGCGTAACACCGCTGTCGGCGGTCGCATCGTCGACAACCAGTTCTGGTTGGTCTCCGAGCATGGCGAGCACTCGGATTACGTCCGCAACATCAAAGCCAACCCCGCGGTGCGGCTACGCATCCGCGATCAGTGGCGCACCGGTACTGCGCACCTGCTGCCTGAGGACGATGCACGAGCAAGACTGCGAGAGCTGCCGACGGCGAACAGTGCCGTTGTCAGGGCAGTCGGTACCGAACTGCTGACCATCCGAGTCGACCTCGACTGAGTCCCGCCCCGGCGCTCTGGTAACGGAAGTTCTCAGAGCCGGCCGAACTGGTGTGAGAGATAACAGCTTTCGCCCGGGCTCTCCCAGTGATGGTCGGTACCATCACGGGCATGTCTGAGCCAACCTCGTACATCATCGCCCAGAACGAACGTGCGGCGCAGGAGCTCCCATTCGCCGACACCGCTGACCAGGAGGATGCGGACCGCGGGTTCATCGCGGCGCTCGAACCCGGCGTCATCACAGACGGAAACGGGAAGATCGTGTGGGACAACGACTCCTATTCGTTCCTGCAGGGAAGCTGCCCGTCGTCGGTGCATCCGAGCCTGTGGCGGCAATGCGGCCTGGTGATTAAGCAGGGGTTGTTCGAAGTCACCGAAGGCATCTATCAGGTCCGCGGTCTCGACCTGTCGAGCATGACCTTCGTCGAGGGCGATGACGGTGTCATCGTCATAGACCCGTTGGTGTCCGCCGAGACTGCCGCTGCCGGACTCGCGCTGTATCGCAGCCACCGCGGCGACCGGAGCGTCACCGGGTTGATCTACACCCATTCGCATGTCGACCACTTTGGCGGTGCGCTCGGGGTCACCACGAATGAGGATGTGGCGGCAGGGCGTTGTCCGGTGATCGCGCCCGCCGGGTTCCTGGAGCACGCCGTCGCCGAGAACGTCTACGCCGGCACCGCCATGACCCGCCGTGCTGTCTACATGTACGGAGCGGTACTGCCCAGGGGGCCGCTCGGGCAGGTGGGGTCCGGTCTCGGACAAACCAATTCGATCGGCACCGTGACCCTGATCGCGCCAACACTGGACATCACGCACACCGGGCAGGAGGAGACCGTCGACGGTGTGCGCATCGTCTTCCAGATCACCCCCGGTACCGAGGCCCCGGCTGAAATGAACTTCTACTTCCCGGCGCACCGAGCTCTGTGCATGGCCGAGAACGCCACTCACACCCTGCACAATCTGCTGACGTTACGCGGCGCGCTGGTCCGCGATCCGCATGTGTGGGCGCGCTACCTCACCGAGTCGATCAACCTGTTCGGCTACGACTCCGATGTGGTGTTCGCATCGCACCACTGGCCCACCTGGGGCACCGAACGTCTGGTGGAATACCTTTCCCTGCAGCGTGACCTGTACGCCTACCTGCACGATCAGACGCTGCGCCAGCTGAACCAGGGCTATGTCGGTTCGGAGATCGCTGAAACCTTTCAACTGCCTCCGGCCATCGCCAGCGCCTGGCATGCCCGCGGCTACTACGGCTCGGTGAGCCATAACGTCAAGGCCATCTATCAGCGCTACATGGGCTGGTTCGACGGCAATCCCGCGCATCTCTGGGAACATCCGCCGGTGGCCGGCGCGCAACGACACGTGGACTTTATGGGTGGCGCCGACGAGGTGCTGCGTAAGGCGCGCAAGGCATTCGATGAAGGCGACTATCGCTGGGTGGCGCAGGTGGTCAACTATGTGATCTTCGCCGACCCCGCCAATGAGCCGGCAAAAGCATTGCAAGCCAGCTGTTTTGAACAGCTCGGATATGGCGCGGAAAACGCGCCGTGGCGCAACTTCTACCTGATGGGTGCCCATGAGCTGCGTCACGGGAGCGTCGGGACCCCGATCGCGACCAACGCGCCGACCATGCTCGCTGCGCTGACCATCGACCAGGTCTTCGATGCGCTCGCGCTCCGCGTCAACGGGCCCAAGGCGTGGAATGAACGGTTCGTCAGTGACTGGCACTTCACCGACGAGGATCGTGTCCATCGCCTGGAGCTGCGCAACGGGGTGCTGGTGCACTACCCACGCCCGTCTGGGACATCGCTGCCCTCCGCCGATGTGACCTTCACCCTGACCCGACCCGCCCTGATCGCGGTGCTACTCGGCGGCGGCGATCCTGCCCAGGCGTTCGCCTCAGGCGACATCACCGTCGACGGTGATGCAGGCGGGTTCGTGCGGCTGGTCGCGGTGCTTGATCAGCCGGATCCAGACTTCGCGATCGTGACCCCATAACCAGTTGGGGCGCAGGTGCATGTGGCGGGTAACTAAGGTTGGTCCTCATGCTCACGTCGCGACTCGCTGCCCTGGCTGGGGCCGTGCTCCTCGCCGGGTGCACCGTCAGTGCGCCTCCGGCCGTGCAGGGCAGTGAAACAACCGACTCCACGACGCCGCCACCACCCAAGAAAGAGCAGATCGTGGTGGGTATCGATTCGATCGGCGCGGGATTCAACCCGCATCTGTTGTCCGATCAGTCGCCGGTGAATTCGGCGATCAGCTCGCTGGTGCTGCCCAGTGCGTTCCGCCCGGTGCCCGATTCCGCGACCACCACCGGCTCACGCTGGGAGCTGGACCCGACGCTGCTGGTATCCGCCGAGGAAACCAGCCAGGAGCCGTTCACGGTGACCTACACGATCCGCCCCGAGGCGCAATGGACCGATAACGCACCCATCGGGGCCGATGACTTCTCTTACCTGTGGCAACAGATGCTCACCCAGCCCGGGACTGTCGACCCTGCGGGCTACGGAAACATCACCGATGTCCAGTCGCGCGACGGTGGCAAGCGTGTGGTTGTCACCTTCGACCACAAGTACCCGGCCTGGCGCGAGCTGTTCACCGACTTGCTGCCCGCGCACATCGTGAAGGACATCCCGGGCGGCTTCGCCTCCGGGCTGGTCAAGTCGATGCCCGCCTCCGGGGGACGATTCCGGGTGGACGCGATCGACCCTCAGCGGGACGAGATCCTGCTGGCCCGTAACGACCGGTACTGGGCAGCCCAAGCGATTCCGGACGAGATCCTGTTCCGTCGCGCGGGTGCTCCGACGGTATTGGCGGATTCCGTTCGCAACGGGGACACCCAAGTGGCTCAGGTACATGGCAGCGCGGTGACCTTCGCCCAGTTGTCCAACATTCCCGGCGTGCGGACCGCACGGATCGTCGCACCGCGGACCCTGCAGCTGACGCTGCGCGCCGGGCAGCCGACGCTCACCGATTCCAAGGTGCGCCGGGGGCTGCTCGGTCTGCTCGACATCGGGCTGCTGGCAGCGGTGGCCGCGGGGAACGACAACGCCGTCACCCTGGCAGCGGCGCAGGTGCGCTCTCCCTCGGATCCCGGATACAAGCCCACCGCGCCCGTCGCCCTCACCCGTGACGCCGCCCTCGCGTTGCTTACGGAGGCCGGGTACGAGGCGGTCGAGGTGCCCCCACCACCCGGCGCACCAGCGGGTCCCGCGCAGATCACCAAAGACGGAGAGCCGCTGCGGCTCGTCATCGGCGCTGCCGCCAACGATCCGACCTCGGTCGCCGTCGCCAACACCGCCGCCGATCAGCTGAGCAATGCGGGGGTGCGGGCCACTGTCCTCGCCCTCGATCCGCCCACGCTGTATGGCCAGGCGATTCCGGATGGTCGTGTCGACGCCATCGTCGGCTGGCATCAGTCCGGTGGGGATCTGGCCACCGTGCTGGCCTCTCGGTACGGCTGCCCGGCGCTGCAGTCGGGCAAGGTGCCCGATACCCGCACCACCACGCCCCCTCCACCGCCGGCGAGCAATACGCCGTCTCCGCCGTCTAGGGAGGAATCTGTCCGTGCCCCAAGCAATCTCACCGGGTTGTGCGATGAGGGACTGCAAGCCGGTATCGACGCCGCGCTGACCGGTCACGCTGATGTGGGCAAGATCGTCGATCAGGCCGAGCCTCAATTGTGGAAGATGGCAACGGTTTTGCCGATCATGCAGGACACCACGATCGCCGCGGCGGGGCCCAGCGTGCAGAATGTCGAGCTGACCGGCGCGGTCCCGGTGGGTATCGTCGCGACGGCCGGGGAGTGGAAGAAGACACGCCCATGACCCGACGACTCATGCTGGTCCACGCTCACCCCGACGATGAATCTCTCACGACCGGCGGCACTATTGCGCGGTATGCCGCCGAAGGTGCCGACGTCCGCGTGGTGACCTGCACCCTCGGTGAGGAAGGCGAGGTGATCGGCGAGCGCTGGGCACAGTTGGCCGTCGATCACGCCGATCAACTCGGCGGGTATCGGATCGCTGAATTATCCACCGCACTAAGGCATCTCGGTGTGAATGAGCCCACGTTTCTGGGTGGTACGGGGCATTGGCGTGACTCCGGCATGGCGGACACCGGACCGCTGCATCCACGGGCGTTTGCCGGCGCCGACATGGGCGAGGCGGTGGCGGCGCTGACTGCGTTGATTGAGGAGCACCGCCCGCAGGTCATCGTCACCTATGACCCCTTCGGTGGATACGGGCATCCCGATCACATCCAGGCACACCTGGTGACCACTGCTGCTGTGGAGAAAGCCACCTGGCAGGTGTCCAAGCTGTACTGGACCGTCATCGCAACCAGCGCGTTGGATGCAGGACTCGCAGCAATGACGCAGCTCCCTCCGGGATGTGAACCGGCACCCGTCGATCTCATACCCACCTATGCCGACGAGGAGATCAGCGCCGCCATCGACGTATCGGCCCACCGCGGTGCAAAGGCTGCGGCGCTGCGCGCGCATGCCACCCAGCTCACGGTCTCCGAAGACGGGACCGCGTTGGCGCTGTCGAACCTGATCGCGTTGCCCATCGCGGACACCGAACATTTCGTGCTGGTGCGTGGTGTGCGCGGCGTCGACAGCGGGTGGGAATCCGATCTGTTCGCCGGGGTGGAGTTGTAAGCTCGACCCATGCCACCCGATCAAGACCTGGATCCCAACCAGCAGCACTGGCAAGACCGGCTGGATAATTTCCAATGGGTCGTCGGCTCGCTGGCGGCTCAGCTCGACTCGATCCCGATCTAGACGCCTGAACGGTTTCTTGCGCGCGTTCGTCCTGACCGCGCTCATTGTCGACGGGATCATCAGCGCCATCCTCGGCGCCGCTCTCCTGAATCTGCGGATCGGCGGGGTGCTTGTTCCGCTCGGTCTGATCATTAGCGCTGTGCTCAACGTGCTGCTGGTGTGGTGCGCCGACCAGTGGGCGCCGTCGCCGCGGTGGGCGGGCGCGCCGCTCTGGGCGTTCGTGGCGACCACGACGCTGCTGCTCTTCGGTGGGCCGGGCGGCGATGTTGTCTTCGCCGGGCTCTGGCCCCTTCTGCTGATGGTGGTCGGCGTGCTGCCCGCGGCGTATGTCTTGCGTCGCGCGAACGGCTAGCCCAAATACTCGGATTCGAGAACCAGGTCCTTCACCAACGTCTGGTACTCGACATGGGTCTCGTGCTCGACGGTCTGCCAGAGCTTGCCCTGCTGTTCCTTCATGTACGCGCGGTACTTGGGGGAGCCGGGGAATCCGACGTTATCGGCGACCACGATCGTCCCGGGATGCAACCAGCCCCGTTCCATCAGCCGCTGCAGGTCGTCGAGATACACGTCCTTCCAGTGGTCGATGAACACGAAATCCAGGCATCCTTCGGTAAACCCGTAGTCCTTGGTCAGTGCGTTCAGGGTGGTGCCGTCGTCGGCCGTGCCGTTGATGCAGGTGACACGGTCTGCCAGGCCGGCATGCGACCAGACCCGGCGAGCGACCGAGGCGTTGGCGCCGGACTTCTCTATGGAGAACACCTTGGCGCCCGGAGCCGCACGAGCGATCCGCAGGCCGCTGTACCCGCAGTAGGCGCCCAACTCCAGGGCGATCTTCGGGTTGGCGCGCGTGACAGCGGCGTCGAGCAGCTGCCCCTTCTCGTCGCCGACATTCATCAGGATCGATTGGTCGTACGCGAAGTTGTCGATGGCCTCGATGGCGGCGTCGACATCCCCCGCCGGGGCGGTGGCGATGACGTGCTCGGCGGTGGCCTCCTCGCGGCCATCGCCCATCTGACCGGTGCGCATGACGGTCAAACCGCCGAATACCGCCCGCAGAAATGAATACCGCAGAAACGGAAGTTTCTGCTTAAGGGTTCTGGTGAGACTCACGGATATCAGCCTAGCGATCCCTGGCGTTTCCGCAGGGTGGCCCCGTTGATGAGCCCCCGAGTGGTCGGCTTTTTGGTACGGGCGGATGATCTGGGGGTGACCGACGGTTGTACAGGCGTGCCCGACGACGTAAAGCCGCTGCCGAATCCTGCGTTTCCCGCTAAGAAGGCGGTGTCTTCTGCGGCGCTGCGACGGGTGTTGCGTCGCGCACGAGACGGCGTGGTGTTGAACGTCGACGAGGCCGCGACGGCTCTTACCGCGCGTGGTGAGGACTTGGCCGATCTGATGGCCAGTGCCGCGCGGGTGCGTGATGCCGGGTTGGAATCTGCGGGCCGCCTGGGTGCGTTGGGCCGTCTTCCGATCTCGTATTCGCGCAAGGTGTTTATCCCGGTCACGCATCTGTGCCGCGACAAGTGCCATTACTGCACGTTCGTGACGGTTCCGGGCAAGCTGCGCGCCCAGGGTCAGGGTATGTATCTGGAGCCAGACGAGATTCTGGATATTGCCCGCCGTGGCGCCGAATTGGGATGCAAAGAGGCTTTGTTCACGCTGGGGGATCGGCCCGAGGACCGCTGGCCGGAGGCCAAGCAGTGGCTCGATGAGCGCGGCTATGACACCACGCTGGACTATGTGCGGGCGATGTCGATTCGGGTGTTGGAGGAGACGGGTCTGCTCCCGCACCTGAATCCGGGGGTGATGAGCTGGTCGGAGCTGGCGCGGCTCAAGCCGGTGGCGCCGTCGATGGGCATGATGTTGGAAACAACCTCGCGCCGGTTGTTCGAGACCCGCGGTGAGGCGCACTACGGCAGCCCCGATAAGGACCCTGCCGTGCGGCTGCGGACGCTGACCGATGCGGGCCGGCTGTCGATCCCGTTCACGACAGGGCTGCTGGTTGGGATCGGCGAGGATCTGACCGAGCGTGCGGAGACCATTCACGCGATCCGCAAGGTGCACAAAGAGTTCGGTCATGTTCAGGAAGTGATCGTGCAGAACTTCCGAGCCAAATCCGATACCGCGATGCAGACGGTGCCCGATGCCGATATTGACGATTTCCTGGCGACGATCGCGGTGACCCGTTTGGTATTGGGTCCCAAGATGCGGGTGCAAGCACCGCCGAATCTGGTGTCCCGCAGCGAATGCCTGGCCTTGATAGGTGCCGGAGTGGACGATTGGGGTGGGGTGTCGCCGCTGACCCCCGATCATGTGAACCCCGAGCGGCCGTGGCCGGCGTTGGAGGATTTGGCTTCGGTGACGGCGGAAGCCGGATACGACCTGGTGCAGCGTCTGACGGCGCAGCCTCAGTACGTGCAGGCCGGGTCGGCGTGGATCGATCCTCGGGTGCGTGGGCACGTGGAGGCCCTGGCAGACCCGGAAACCGGTTACGCCCTGGATGTTTCGCCGACGGGGTCGCCGTGGCAGGAGCCCGACGAGACGTGGGAGTCCACGGGCCGGGTCGATTTGCACGCGGCCATCGATTCGGAGGGCCGCAATACCGATACCCGCAGCGATCTGGCGAGTGCGTTCGGGGATTGGGAGTCGATCCGCGAACATGTACGAGAACTGAACGCGCGGGCACCGGAGAAGGTGAGTTCCGATGTGTTGGCGGCCTTACGTTCGGCCGAGCGGAATCCGGCCGGATGCAGCGATGACGAGTATCTGGCGCTCGCGACAGCCGAAGGGCCTGCGATGGATGCCGTTGCGGCGCTCGCTGATTCGATCCGCATCGATGTGGTCGGCGATGACGTCACCTACGTGGTGAACCGGAACATCAACTTCACCAACATCTGCTACACGGGTTGCCGTTTCTGCGCGTTCGCGCAGCGTAAGGGTGATGACGACGCGTTCTCCCTGTCTGCCGAGGAGGTGGGTGAACGGGCGTGGGAAGCCTATGTCGCCGGAGCCACCGAGGTCTGCATGCAGGGCGGCATCGACCCGGAACTGCCTGCGACCGGGTACGCCGACCTGGTGCGCGCGGTCAAGAAGCGGGTGCCCAGCATGCATGTACACGCCTTCAGCCCGATGGAGATCGTCAATGGCGCCTCCAAAGGTGGTCAGAGCGTGCGTGATTGGCTGACCGAGCTGCGTGCCGCAGGTCTGGACACCATCCCGGGCACCGCCGCCGAGATCCTCGACGACGAGATTCGGTGGGTGCTGACCAAGGGCAAGTTGCCCGCCTCCGAATGGATCGACGTCATCAGCACCGCGCATGAGGTGGGGCTACGGTCCAGCTCGACCATGATGTACGGGCACGTCGACACTCCCAAACATTGGGTGGGGCATCTGCGGGTTCTCGCCGGAATTCAAGACCGCACAGGCGGGTTCACCGAGTTCGTGCCGCTGCCGTTCGTGCACCAGAGCGCACCGCTGTACCTAGCGGGCGCCGCCCGCCCGGGGCCCACAAATCGGGATAACCGGGTCGTACATGCGCTGGCGCGCATCATGCTGCACGGGCGTATCGACAACATTCAGACCAGCTGGGTCAAGCTCGGTATCGAAGGCACCCGAGTGATGCTGCAAAGCGGCGCCAACGATCTCGGCGGAACGCTCATGGAGGAAACCATCTCCAGGATGGCCGGCTCCGAACACGGATCTGCCAAAACCATCGCCGAGCTGCAGGAGATCGCGGAGGGTATTGGACGTCCCGCGGTGGAACGCACCACCACCTACTCGCGGCGGCCGTCCGCCGCCTGACGCCGAGCGTGAAGCCATGGCGGGATTTCTCGAGAATCTCCGCCACAGGTTCACGCTCGGCGAGATAGCCTCGTGCCCTGATGACCAGTATCCCGCCCGATGAGGGGTCGATGCCGCCGACTACCCAGCGGCCGTTGGACTCGCCTTCAACCGCGTACTCCGAGGCCGATGATTCCGAAATCCTCGTGCGTGATCGCTCTTGGCGCTGGGTGTGGATCATCTGCGCAGCAGCGGGCGTGGCCATTGTGGTGGCGCTGGTCCTGGCCCTGGTGGAGGTCGACAAGGTTGAGGAGCCGGCGACACCGGCCCCGGCGACGTCAACAACCGAACGTCCGGCTGCGCCAAGTAGTTCGGTGCCGGTAGCGCCGCCGCCTCCGACCGTGATCAGTACCGTCATCGAAACCACCGTGGTGGTTGAGACGCCCGCGCCGGTTGCACCGACGGAGGTAGCGCCGACGGAGATCGTGCCGACGCGCCCAGGGGAGGGCCGGTTGTGCCACGAGCTGCATCCGCGCCGCGACTGTGAGGGATACCGGTAAGTTGACGGTCTCTGTCCGCACCTGACTGACTGGTTTGCGGTGAGTTAACTCCGTGGGTCGTTTTGGGCATCGTGATGTTCGTGATTGCCCGCCTTGTAGCGACAAGTTTCATCGTTGCCATGCTTGGGTTTCCCGATGCCGCCCCGGCCAACGCTGAGCCGAGAGAAATGGCGCCGCAGTCCTATTCGAGGACGACCCGGGACGGCTGGCAGCTGCAGATCCGGCTCGATAACGAACGTGTGAACCCGGTGCCCAATCTGGCGGCGGCCACCAACTCACGCGAGGCGTTCATCACCCTGTCGGGCACTGCGACGGCGAACGGCGGCACCAACCCCATCACCGACAGCCTCTTCGTCATCGGCTACCAACTCGGTTGCCAGTCCGATGTTTCCTCGGGTTTGCAGCTCGGCGGATCGGCAGGTATCGCCCCGTCAGTGAGCCTAGGTGTGGCTCCCACCCCCTCAGTGGGAGTGGGTGGGAGCGCCGGGGTGAGTGGGTTCGTGCAGACCGTGGTGCAGCCTGGTGTCATCGTCAACCTGCCGATGGGCAATATGGTGCTCTCCCATGGTGGTACGGGGGCACTGGACTTGGACAACGTGCACGTGAAGGCCGACGCCTGCGGTGGTGACGTGACGATCCGCTCATTCGCCTCCTTGCGTGCTTCGACCGAGACCGGTCACACCGAGTTCGCCGTCTACGGCGATCCGATCAAGATCTGACGATGAAATTCGTCTGCGCCGCAACACTCTTGGTGTGCTCGTTGTGTTGGGCGCCACTGGCCGCAGGAGAGCCGAACCCCGCAGTACCTATTCCGGTGCCCGGTGGGACGCCCAACTATGCGGCCACTGCGTCCCAGCCGCCTTTCGGACTATCCCCGGCACCGCCGCGCGGAGCCCGGATCTCGGCCGGTGTCGACTCCGGGTACACCACTCGGATCGGCGCCGGGATGACCGGCGGGCAGCTGGAGGACCCTCGTGGACTGTCAGAAGGAGTAACACCGTGATTCGATCACTCTGTGTGGCAACGATTATCGCCGGACTTGCGATCGGACTTGCCGCGCCTGTCACCGCCGCGCCACCGCCTCCGAATCCGGCGCCCTACAACCCGGTCTTCGTGCCCGGGCAGCTTCCTGCACTGCGTCCGTCGCGAGGGACGCAACTACCGGTGCTGATGTCGGGTCCGTCGCGTGGCCCCAAGATCTCCGCGGGGGTGGACGCGCCGGCGCCACCGGGCGGTGTCAAGGCGGGTGCCGGTATCGGAGACGGGAAGCTGGAAAGCCCCACCGGGGCGCCTACGCGATAGGCACTCTCCGCGCATTTGTCAGTCGCATTGACATGTTTTGCGAGTCGGCGCACGCTGGGTGCATGAGTGAGCCGATCGTCTTCATCAACGTTTTCGAAGTCGCCGCAGAGAAAGTCGACGCGTTCCTCGCCGGATGGCGGAAACGGGCTGAGTTCATGACCGAGCAGCCGGGGTTCCTGTCGTTCCGGATACACCGGGCGGTGGTGCCGGGCGCTCGGTTTCAGCTCGTGAACATCGCGACCTGGGAGAGCATCGAAGCATTGACCACGGCCACGAGCGGTGACCGGTTTCAAGCCATGGTTCGCGAAGCCGCCGCCGAGTTCGGTGCGGTTGCCTACCCGGCGGTGTACGAGGTCGCCCTGGAGATGTAGCCCCTGTCTGCTCGCGAGGGAAACTACAGCTTGGCGGCCAGCTCCGTGCCCTGCCTGATGGCGCGCTTGGCATCAAGCTCGCCGGCGAGTAAGGCCCCACCGATGACGTGCGCGGTGACTCCGGCTTCCTTCAGCACGTCCTCCAGATCGCGCACCGATTCCTGGCCCGCGCAGATCACCACGTTGTCGACCTCGAGAACGCGCGGGTCCTTGCGCTCCTCACCGAAACTGATGTGCAGCCCGGCATCGTCGATCTTCTCGTAGTTGACCCCCGCAAGCTCCGTAACCTTCTTGGCCTTGAGCGATGCCCGGTGTACCCAGCCCGTGGTCTTGCCGAGGCCCTTGCCCAGCGAGCCCTTCTTGCGCTGGCACAAATAGACCTCGCGAACCGCCGGAGCCGGAATGGGTTTCGTGAGCGAACCGCGGGAATCGTGTTCCTCCGAGATGCCCCACTCGGCGCGCCACTCCTTGAGGTTCAGCGTCGGTGACTCGTCGATCGTCAGGAACTCTGAGACGTCGAAGCCGATACCGCCCGCGCCGACGACCGCCACCCGCTTACCGACGGGCTTACCCCCCTTGATGACCTCCGGGTAGGAGAGCACCATCGGGTGGTCGATACCGGGGATCGCGGGAACGCGCGGCTTCACGCCGGTGGCGAGGATGACGTCATCGAACTTGCCGGTAATGAGTTCCTGGGCGTCCACCTTCTTGTTCAAAAGCACTGTGACGTCGTACTTTTTGAGCATGGCGGTGTAGTACCGGATGGTCTCGTTGAACTCTTCCTTACCGGGGATGCGCCGCGCCATATCGAACTGGCCGCCGATCTCGGCGTTGGCCTCGAACAGCACGACCTTGTGTCCGCGCTGCGCGGCGCTCACCGCGGTTGCCAGCCCGGCGGGTCCGGCGCCGACTACCGCGACCTTCTTGGTGTGGCGGGTGGGCAGCAGCTTGAGCGTCAGCTCGTGACCTGCCCTGGGGTTGAGCAGGCAGCTGGCCTTCTTGTTCACGAACGAATGGTCAAGGCAGGCCTGATTACAGGCGATGCAGGTGTTGATCTCGTCGGCGTGATCAGCCGATGCTTTGTTGGCCCAGTCCGGGTCGGCCAGCAGTGGGCGGGCCATCGAAATCAATTGCACCTGACCGTCGTTGAGAATCTGCTCGGCGGACTGCGGCATGTTGATCCGGTTGGAGGCCATTACCGGGATGCTGACTTCTTGGGCGATCTTGTTGGACAGGTCGACGAATGCGTTCTGCGGGACCGAGGTGACGATGGTGGGCACCCGTGCCTCATGCCAGCCGATACCGGTGTTGATGATGGTTGCACCGGCGGCTTCGATCTCCTTGGCGAGCGCCACGATCTCGTCCCAGGTTTGGCCGTCGGGTACGTAGTCCGCCATGGACATCCGATAGCAGATGATGAAGTCTGGGCCCACGGCCTCGCGGACCTTCTTGACCACCTCGACCGCCAGCCGCCGCCGGTTCTCCGGACTGCCACCGAACTCATCGGTGCGGTTGTTGGTGTACGGCGCCAGGAACTGGTTGATGAAATAGCCTTCGCTGCCCATGATCTCGACACCGTCGTACCCGGCCTTCTTGGCCATCTTGGCGCTGTGTGCCCAGTCGTCGATGGTCTGCCAGACACCCTTGGTGCTGAGCTTGCGAGGCTTGAACGGGGTGATGGGCGACTTCTTGCTCGACGCGCTGACCGAGAATGGATGGTATCCATAGCGTCCTGCGTGCAGGAGCTGCACGATGATCTTGCCGCCGTTCTTGTGCACCGCGTTCGTGACGATCCGATGCCGGTATGCCTCAAGAGAAGTGGTGAGTTTTCCGGCCAGCGGCTTAAGCCACGCGGCGCGGTTGATGGCATATCCACCGGTGATGATCATGCCGACCCCGCCCTTGGCGCGTTCCGCGAAATATGCCGCCAAAGCCGGTGTGTCCCAGGGGAAATCCTCTAGGCCGGCGTGCATGGATCCCATGACGACGCGGTTCTTCAGCGTTGTGAAGCCAAGATCCAAGGGGGACAGCAGGGTTGGATAGGGGTTACTCATGATTCTCGCTTTCAGTCCGGGCTGTGGACAAGGAAGTGATCATTTCGTCGCACCAATCAATGAAGCCCTCTTCCATGCGGACACCTCCGCGTAGGACGAGATATTGGTGCAGGGCCGCGCCGGTGAGTTGATCCGGAGCGGAAAACTGGCGTTTTTCCATCTGGCGGTAGTTATCGAGCATGGCGGCGTGTGTGTCGCGTTGAACGCGGATGTTCTCGACCACAACCTCAATCTCGCCATAGGTGCCTGCGCGGACCTTGAGAGCCAAGTCGCGCATATCGGTGCCCTGGGCGCTGTTGACCCACCGGGACAACTCGCGATAGCCGAGCTCGGCAACGTCGTACACCTTCTTGGCTGGCCGCCCTTCTTGGTCGACGACCGTGCAGCGCAACCAGCTGTCGTCTTCCATCCGGCGCAGAGTGCGATAGATCTGCTGGTGGGTGCCGCTGTAGAAGTACCCGATCGACCGGTCGAACCGGCGCGTGAGCTCGTAACCCGACCCGTTCTGCTCGGCCAGGGACAACAAGAGGGCGTGGGTGAGTGCCACGGCAGCATGTTGGCACGGAACGGGACCCCTATGCAACTTGTTGCAGTGCAACAGTCTGCATACGGCAGATCAGTTAAGTGTTTCCATCGGTAACTGTAACTGCTAGAAACGTGTAGTCGCCCGGAACTCACCAGGAGGTTCTCTCGTGACGTATGTGATTGCCGAACCGTGTGTTGACGTGATGGACAAGGCGTGTGTCGAAGAGTGTCCTATTGGATTGCATCTACGAGGGTGCTCGGGCGATGTGCATCCACCCGGACGAGTGCACGGATTGCAATGTGTGCGAATCGGTTTGTCCCGTGGAAGCGATCCTCTATTGGGATGCTGTGCCTGACGAGTGGAGTGGCTACGTGCGGGCGAATGCTGACTTCTTCGCAGATCTCGATTCGACGTCCAGCGCGCGGAAGGCCGGCAAGATCGACCGGGACGTACCCCTCGTCCCGCAACTCCCGCGCAAGGTCTGGGCACGCCTGCTGGACGCCAGGCCAAGTTAAACGATAAGCTAAGTATCTGTAACCGGTAGAAACGGCTAGATGGTCCGGCAAGTTAGGACAGCCTGTGTCGTTGGGCACAGCTGCGGACCGGAATACTGGCCGCAACGCATGAACTGGACATCGAGGAGACCTGCGTGACCTACACGATCGCGGAACCGTGCGTCGACATTATGGACAAGGCATGTATCGAAGAATGCCCCGTCGACTGCATCTACGAGGGTGGGCGCATGCTCTACATCCACCCCGATGAGTGTGTGGACTGCGGTGCTTGCGAACCGGTGTGCCCGGTGGAGGCCATCTTCTATGAGGACGATGTGCCGGATCAGTGGACCGGTTACATCCAGGGCAACGCCGACTTCTTCGTAGACCTGGGCTCGCCCGGCGGTGCCGCGAAGGTCGGCAAGACCGAATACGACCCGCCGTCGGTCAAGGAGCTTCCTCCCATGGGTGAAGGACACTGAGCTCGTCGTCTGGGTCTCGACGCCGGGTATCGGCTGTGTCCTCCTTGCTGCCTGAGTTTCCCTGGGACACCATCGCCGAAGTCAAGGTGACGGCTGCGGCGCACCCCGATGGGATCGTTGACCTTTCTGTCGGTACCCCTGTCGATTCCGTCGCGCCGCCGATCCGAGAGGCGTTGTCCGCGGCTGGCGACCTGCCCGGATATCCGGCGACCGCCGGCACACCGGAGCTACGCCTGGCGATTCGTGAATCGGTGACCCGCCGATATGGCGTCATTCCGTTGGCCGACAATGCGGTGCTGCCGGTCATCGGTACCAAGGAGCTCATCGCGTGGCTGCCCACCCTGCTCGGCTTGGGGGCCGACGATCTGATCGTCATCCCCGAATTGGCCTACCCCACGTACGAAGTGGGCGCACGGTTGGCCGGGGTACCCACGGTTCGGGCGGACTCGCTGACGCAGCTGGGACCGCAGCACCCCGCGCTGATCTATCTCAACTCGCCCAGCAATCCGACCGGCGCGGTGCTGCCGGTCGAGCATCTGCGCAAGGTCGTCGACTGGGCACGTGAGCGAGGCGCTCTTGTCATCTCCGATGAGTGTTACCTCGGCCTCGGGTGGGACGCCGAGCCGGTCTCGGTGCTGGATCCCCGGGTCTGCGACGGCGACGCGGCCGGGTTGTTGGCGGTGCACTCGCTGTCCAAAACCTCATCGCTGGCGGGGTATCGGGCAGGTTTCGTATTGGGTGACGCATCGGTGGTCGGCGAGCTGCTCGCGGTGCGCAAGCACGCCGGGATGATGGTGCCGGGCCCCGTGCAGGCCGCGATGACTGCGGCACTGAGCGAGGACCAACACCAGCTCGACCAGCGCGCACGTTACGAGGGTCGCCGCGCCAAGCTCTCGAAGGCATTGACCGGTAATGGATTCCGGATTGACCATTCCGAGGCTGGGCTGTACTTGTGGGCCACTCGAGGTGACTCCTGTGACGACGCGCTGGCATATCTGGCACGGCGGGGGATCCTGGTGGCCCCCGGACGGTTCTACGGCCCCCGCGGTAAGGAACATGTTCGGGTGGCACTGACCGCAACCGATGAGCGCATCGACGCCGCCGTCGCCCGCCTCGCGGACTGACCGTCGAAGACCCGCGCTACCACACGTAACGTCTTGCCGGATTCGGCCGGCACCTGGCGCTTCGTTGCGCATTCTCCGGAATCCTCGACACCCGCGGGGCAACAGGACGATGCTGGACGCATGGATGCCATCACCAACGTGCCGGCTCCCGCCAACGAGCCGGTGCTCACCTACGCGCCGAACAACCCCGAACGCGACCGATTGATTGCGGCACTGTCCAGCCTCGCCGCGACGCCGATCGACCTGCCACACGTCGTCGGTGGCGCTCGCCGGATGAGCGATGGTGAACGCATCGACGTGGTGCAGCCGCACAACCACCGCGCCGTGCTGGGCACCGTCACCAACGCCGGACATGCCGAGGCTCGCGACGCGGTAGAAGCCGCCCTTGCTGCTAAAAATGATTGGGCGGCACTATCTTTCGATGACAGGGCGTCGGTCTTCCTGCGTGCCGCTGATCTGTTGTCCGGCCCATGGCGTGCCACGCTCAATGCGGCCACCATGCTCGGGCAGTCGAAGACCGCCTATCAGGCCGAGATCGACTCGGCCTGCGAGCTGGCCGACTTCTGGCGGTTCAACGTGCAATTCGCGCGGCGTATCCTCGCCGAGCAGCCGGACAGTGGCGGCGGTGCGTGGAACCGGATGGAATACCGGCCGCTAGAGGGCTTCGTCTATGCCATCACGCCATTCAACTTCACCGCGATTGCGGGTAACCTTCCCACGGCCCCAGCGCTTTTGGGAAACACCGTGGTCTGGAAGCCGTCCATAACCCAGGCCTTCGCCGCACACTTCACCCTTGAGCTCCTCGAAGCGGCCGGGTTATCGCCCGGCGTCATCAACCTGCTCAACGGGGACGGGATCGCGGTATCCGATGTGGCACTGTCCGATCCGCGCCTGGCGGGTATCCACTTCACCGGCTCCACGCGAACGTTCCAGCATCTGTGGCGTGAGGTCGGTACCAATATCGACCGGTATGACACCTACCCGCGGCTCGTCGGTGAGACCGGCGGCAAGGACTTCGTCGTCGCACACACGTCGGCCCGTCCAGACGTGTTGCGTACAGCGCTTATTCGCGGCGCCTTCGACTACCAGGGTCAAAAGTGTTCCGCAGCCTCCCGCGCCTTCGTGGCCAGGTCGGTATGGGATCAGATGGGCGATGAATTCCTCGATGCCACCTCCGCGCTGACCTACGGCGACGTCACAGACCTCTCGAACTTCGGTGGTGCCGTCATCGATGAAAAGTCCTTCGCGCGCAATGCGGCCGCAATCGATCGTGCCAAGAGCGCCGGGGTGACGATTGCCGCGGGAGGCGAATACGACGACAGCGAAGGATATTTCGTCCGGCCGACCGTGCTGCTCTCGGACGACCCGACCGACGAGGCATTCTCCACCGAGTACTTCGGTCCCATCCTGGCGGTGCACGTCTATCCGGACGACGACTACGAGCGCATCCTCGATGTCGTCGACACCGGCTCGCGATACGCACTCACCGGTGCCGTCATCGCCGATGACCGGCAGGCCGTTCGGGTGGCAGGCGACCGGCTTCGTTTCGCGGCCGGAAACTTCTACGTCAACGACAAGCCCACCGGTGCCGTCGTCGGCCAGCAGCCCTTCGGCGGCGGCCGGGCGTCCGGCACCAACGACAAGGCCGGATCGCCGCTCAATCTGCAGCGCTGGCTGTCGCCGCGAACCATCAAGGAAACATTCAACGCCCCAACAGAATATCGATACCCGCATATGGATGAGCCGCTTGCGCGACGACCAGCAGCCGGGGAGCATGGGGATGGCTGAATGGTTCGGAAGAACGGCGAGACCTGTCATCCTGGCGGCCAGTAGATCGGGGCGGCTGCGGCACACCGCCGAACGGATGCCGCTGACCCGGCAGGTGGTGCGCCGCTTCGTCCCCGGTGAATCCCAGAACGATGTGATCGCGGCCGGCACGGCGCTGCTCGACTCGGGGCGATTCATCTCGATTGACTACCTGGGGGAGGACACCACCGATATCGAGCAGGCCACTCGCACGGTTTCGGCCTACCTGTCACTGCTGGATGCCCTGGCGTGGCGCAGTGACACCGTGCATACCGGCGTACGGCCGCTGGAAATCTCCCTCAAGCTCTCCGCCCTGGGGCAGGCGCTGCCGCGCGATGGGGAGCGTATCGCCCTGGAGAACGCACAGCTGCTGTGCGCCAAGGCTGATCAGGCCGGTGTGTGGGTCACCGTCGACGCCGAGGATCACACCACCACAGAATCAACGCTGAGCATCGTGCGTGAACTGCGTGCCGACTTTCCATGGCTGGGCACCGTGCTCCAGGCATATCTGAAACGCACCTATGCCGACTGCGCGGACCTCGCGGGCGAAGGCTCACGCATCCGGTTGTGCAAGGGCGCCTATGACGAGCCCGAGTCCGTTGCGCACCGAGACCCCGAGGACGTCGATGTCGCCTACCTGCGCTGCCTGCGCGTACTGATGGAGGGCGAAGGGTATCCCATGGTGGCCTCGCATGACCCTGCCATCGTCGACGCGGCAGGGCTGATGGCGCGCGAGACAGGCAGAGGGCCGGGCGATTTCGAGTATCAGATGCTCTATGGGATCCGCGATGCCGAACAACGTCGACTCGCCGGTGAAGGCCACCATATGCGTGTGTACGTGCCGTTCGGCGAGCAGTGGTACGGGTACTTCGTGCGGCGCATCGCCGAACGTCCCGCCAACATGACATTCTTCCTGCGCGCGCTGCTCTCCCGGGGGTAGCTCTAGGCTGGCCAGATGCTGCTGAACTCTCTTCACCCCACGGCGCCCGACCTCGCGGATGCGGTTCGTATCGGTGAGGACAGTTGGGGCCGCGGCGACCTCGTGGGTGCTGCCACCGCCGCCGCCGAGCGGATCGGGGGCGCGGCAGGACCGGTCGCCGTGCTGGCCCGCCCGAGCGTCGAGACAGTGCTGGCGGTCATCGCCGGCCTCATCGCCGGGGTGCCGATAGTGCCCGTACCCGCGGACGTCGGAGTGGCCGAACGCCGCCACATACTTGCCGACAGTGGCGCGATCGCCTGGCTGGGCGAATCACCGGATGAACCAGAGGGATTGCCGCATGTGCCGGTGCGCCGGCACGCCCGATCCTGGCATCAATACTCAGAACCGCGCCCCGAGTCGACGGCACTCATCGTCTACACCTCGGGGACCACCGGCGCACCGAAGGGGGTTCAGCTGAGTCGACGCGCGTTGGCCGCCAGCCTCGACGGGCTCGTTGACGCGTGGGCGTGGACACCCGATGACGTTCTGGTGCACGGGCTTCCACTGTTCCATGTGCACGGTCTGGTGCTTGGCCTGCTCGGATCGCTGCGGGTGGGAAATCGGTTCATTCACACCGTCAAACCAGCACCCGAGGCCTATGCGGCTGCGCAGGGCACGTTGTACTTCGGCGTGCCGACGGTGTGGTCCCGGGTAGTGGCGGACGAATCCTGCGCGCGTGCACTGTCTACCGCGCGGCTGCTGGTATCGGGTAGTGCTCCACTGCCGGTGCCGGTTTTCGATGAGCTGCGCCGACTAACGGGGCAGGCCCCCGTCGAACGATACGGAGCCACCGAAACCGTCATCACGCTCTCCACGCGCGTCGACGGCGAACGTCGCGCCGGTTGGGTCGGTCATCCGTTGGCGGGCGTTCAGACTCGCCTGCTTGGTGAGGATGGCACCGCAGCCCCGCATGATGGGGAAACCGTTGGCCAGCTACAGGTTAAGGGGCCAACGCTGTTCAGCGGCTATCTCAACCTGTCGGAGAAGACCACCGAGGTGCTCACGGAGGACGGGTGGTATCGCACCGGCGATGTCGCCGTCGTCGACGAGGGCGGGATGCACCGCATTGTCGGACGCGAATCAGTTGACCTGATCAAATCGGGTGGCTACCGCATAGGTGCCGGTGAGATCGAAACCGTGCTGCTCGGGCATCCCGGGATCGTGGAGGCAGCGGTCGTGGGAGTTCCCGACGACGACCTGGGGCAACGCATCGTCGCCTACGTTGTCGGTGACGTGGCGGAGGATGACGTCATTGGCTACGTAGCGCAACAACTATCGGTACATAAGCGTCCCCGCGAGGTGCGGAAGGTGGATGCGCTGCCCCGGAACGCCATGGGCAAGGTCCTCAAAAGGGAGCTGATCACATGAACTGGACCGAAGAACTTCTGGATCAGATCGAATTGCACTGGCGCACCCAGCTGCGCCCGCGGTTGGACGGACTCACCGACGACGAGTATTTCTGGGAGCCGGTACGCGACTGTTGGAGCCTGCGTCCCCGTGGCACCTCGAATGCGCCACTGGTAGGAGGATCCGGCGATTTCGTCATCGAATTCGCTGCCCCGCCGCCGGACCCGGCACCGGTGACCACGATCGCCTGGCGGCTTGGCCACATCCTGATAGGCGTGCTCGGGGCACGCATCGCCAGCCACTTCAACGGGCCGGCCGTTGATTACATGACCTTCGACTACCCAGGTACGGCTGAGGGTGCCCTACAGCAGCTCGACGACTTCTATGCGGCATGGCGCGAGGGCATCGCGAGCAAGGATGAGGCCGGGCTGCTGACTCCTTGCGGCCCCGCCGAGGGCCCATGGGGCCACCGGTCTTTCGCGACGCTCGTCCTGCACATCAACCGCGAGCTGATCCATCACGGCGCGGAGATTGCGCTACTGCGCGACCTATACGCCCGGCAGTGATTGGCTAGTTGGCGTGCAGGGCGGCGTTCAGCTCGAAGGTGCCGCCGTCGCGGGCCACCACCTGGACGGCACCGGTCTGTGAATTGCGCCGGAACAGCAGGTTATTGGTGCCGGACAGTTCCAGCGCCTTGATGGTCTTGCCGTCCGGTGTAGCGACCTTGGTGCCCGCCGTGATGTAGAGCCCGGCCTCGATGATGCAGTCGTCGCCCAAGCTGATGCCCAGACCCGAATTGGCGCCCAAGAGTGAGCGCTGGCCCACCGAGATCACCTGGCTGCCGCCACCGGAGAGGGTGCCCATGATCGATGCGCCGCCACCGATATCGGAACCGTCCCCGACCACGACACCGGCCGAGATGCGCCCTTCGACCATGGAGGCGCCCAGCGTGCCCGCATTGAAGTTCACGAAGCCCTCGTGCATGACCGTCGTACCGGGGGCCAGGTGCGCGCCCAGGCGCACGCGGTCGGCGTCGGCGATCCGGACACCGGCCGGCACCACGTAGTCGACCATGCGCGGGAACTTGTCGACGCCGAACACCGTCACGGTGCCGCGCGCACGCAGCTTCGCGCGCGTCGTCTCGAATCCCTCGACGGCGCACGGCCCGAAGTTCGTCCACACCACATTGGTGAGCACACCGAACAGCCCGTCAGTGCTGGCGCCATGCGGCTGGATCAGCCGGTGCGACAACAGATGCAACCGCAGGTACGCGTCGTAGGCGTCGGTGGGCTTATCCGCCAGCGAGCCGATCGTGGTGCGCACCAACACCTTCTCGACACCGCGGTCGGCGTCTGTGCCGGCCAGCGCAGCCAGCTCAGCGGGTGCCACTGTTCCGTCGATACGTTCGGTGCCCGGCGTGCCGGGTGCGTCGGTCAATCCGGGCGCCGGGAACCAGGTATCCAGAACCGATCCGTCTGCCGCGATGGTCGCCAGGCCAAGTGCTACTGCTCCGCTCACGGTGTACACGCTAGCCTGAATCGGTGGTGCTTGATCTCGCTGGTGACCCGGTTGCGCTGACTGCTGCACTGGTGGACATCCCCAGTGAGTCCCGGCATGAGGCCCAGATCGCGGACGCGGTCGAGGCGGCCCTGCGGGAACAGACCACCGGCTTCGAGGTCATCCGCAACGGCAACGCGGTACTGGCCCGCACCAACAACGGCCATGACACCCGCGTGATGCTGGCCGGGCACCTGGACACGGTGCCCGCCGCCGATAACGTCCCCAGCCGCCGCGAGGGCGATCTTCTCTTCGGATGCGGCACCGTCGACATGAAATCCGGCGATGCCGTGTTCTTGCACCTGGCCGCCACTGTCACGCCTCGTGTCGACCTGACATTGGTGTTCTACGACTGCGAGGAGATCGAGTCCTCGCTCAACGGCCTCGGCCGCATCGAGCGTGAACTGCCCGAGTGGCTCGATGCCGATCTGGCCATCCTCGGTGAGCCCACCGCCGGCCTCATCGAAGCGGGTTGCCAGGGCACGCTGCGGGTGGTTGTCCGGGCCGCGGGAACCCGCGCGCATTCGGCACGGTCCTGGCTGGGCGACAACGCCATTCACAAACTCGGCATGGTGCTGCAGCGGCTGGACTCGTATCGCGCACGCATAGTCGATATCGACGGCTGCGAGTATCGGGAGGGCCTGTCTGCGGTGCGGATCGATGGCGGTGTCGCAGGGAACGTCATCCCCGACGCCGCGGCTGCCACCGTGAACTTCCGGTTTGCCCCCGATCGCAGCCCCGAGCAGGCGCTCGTGCATGTGCGCGAGGTCTTCGACGGGCTCGACGTCGAGATCGAGCTCACCGACTCCGCCGCCGGGGCGTTGCCGGGCCTGGATCGACCCGCGGCCGCCGAATTGGTCGGCGCGGCAGGGGGAGTGGTGCGGGCCAAGTACGGATGGACCGATGTGTCCCGGTTCGCGGCACGCGGTATCGCCGCAGTCAACTACGGACCGGGTGATCCCAATCTGGCGCACACCCGCGGCGAACACGTTCCGGTCGAGCAGATCACCGATGTCGCCGAGGTGCTCCAGCGCTACCTCAGCGCGTAACGGGTGAGGCGTACGTCCCCGGAGTCTGACCGAGGGTGCGCCTGTACACATCGATGAACGCGCTCGGTGTGGCCCAACCACATTGATGCGCCACGTAGGTCACCGGTCGATCCTCCGCGAGCAGCCGTAACGCCTGATGAAGGCGGATCTGGGTGCGCCACTGCGGGTACGTCATACCCATATCGGTGCGGAACAGTCGGGTCAGCGTCCGTTCACTGGCGCCCACTCGCCGTCCCAGCTCGGCCACGGTCCATATCTGTGTCAGATCGGCTTCCACCAGCGCGCACGCCTCCGCCAGGCGCTCATCGCGAGGAGTGGGCAGCTTGAGGGCCTGTTCCGGGCTGTGCCGCAGCTGGTCGACGAGAACGACACGGAGCCTTGCGATCTCGTCCTCGGGTAGCGACCCGGGATCGGAGCACGTGATGATCAGCTCCCGCAGCAGCGGTGACACCGCGATCACCGTCGGGCCGCTCATGTCCACGGCGTACTTATCGGGATTGAAGCCCACCGAATGAAATGCGGTGAGCCCGTAGAACCGGTGCTCGTGACGGGCGCCCGCGGGGATCCACAGCGCACGGTTCGGCGGCGCGATCCAGGTGCCCTCGGCAGTGGTCACCGCGATCACCCCGGTGGCCGGGTACACGATCTGGTGCACCTCATGCCAGTGCCTGTCGATGCGCTGCCCACCGGGCACCGACATCACGCCGGTGATGTGGCGGGTAATCAACATAAAATGGGATTTTATCGGAAGCTTGCAGCACTCTTCGCCTCGTGTCGATTCTTGCGATTGTGCTGGCCGGCCTGTTGCCGTCGCCCGGGCGGGAATAGCGACCCGAACGTGGGGGTTGGCCGAGTATGAAGCTCGGAGTAGCCATCGGCCGACCCCTCAGCGAACAGGGCGACACTAATCTCGTCGACTCCTTCATCGCGCACGGGCGCAGGGTGGCCGATGCCGGGATTGGCACGCTATGGCTCGGGCAGATGTATCACTACGACTCCATCACGATGGCCGCGCTCGTCGGCCAAGCGGTTCCGGATGTCACCGTGGGGGTTTCGGTCATTCCCATCAATCCACGCCACCCCATCGAGGTATCCGCCGCTGCCCAGACAGCGCAGGCAGCCACCCACGGAAGATTCCAGCTGGGGCTGGGGCTCGGCGCCCCGGTCATCGAGGGTCCGAGCTACGGCCTGCGCGTGGACAAACCGATCCGCCACCTGCGCGAGTACCTGACCGTTCTACGGCAGCTGTTGGATACCGGAACTGCAGACTTCCACGGTGAAACCATCACGGTTGCACCGAAATTCACTACCTCGCAGCCCGGCGGCGAGAACATCCCCGTGTTGGTGGCAGCCATGGCGCCGCAGGCGTTGCGGGCCACCGGAGAGCTGGCCGACGGCACAATTCCCCTGCACGCCGGGCCGCGCGCACTGAGTCAGGACATCGTGCCGGTCATCGATGGTGCCGCCGAGCGGGCCGGACGGCCACGGCCACGTGTCATCGCCGGAGTGGCCGTTGTCGTCACCGCCGACCCGGAACGTGTGCGGGCGCTGGCCATCGAGGATATGGCGTTCTACGAGAACATCCCGTCGTATCGGAAAGTGCTTGACGCCCAAGGTGTTCAGCACACCGGGGAACTTGCGATCGTCGGTGACGAGGAGCATGTTGCCAAGGAGCTGCAGCGGTACTTCGACGCCGGGGCCACCGAGGTCTTCGCCAGCCATACCGAATTGGGCGGACCGGAGGACGAGGCGCGCACCTTGGCACTGCTGGGTGAGCTGAGTACCTTGCGTCGACACGCCCGCTAGTGGAGGGATTGTGCGATACGAATCCGCCGTAAGGCGGCGTGTCGGCGGGGCCGGTCAGCGGCCCCTAGGCTGGCAACGTGCCAGAAAGCCCCGAACCCCAACTGCACGGACCGGTTCAGCTACGCCGTGACCGCTGCGAGAACGTCACCGCCGACCAGCGATTGCTGGATACCCGCGATACGACCACCTGGAACCACACCGATCCGTGGCGGGTGCTGCGCATCCAGGGCGAGTTTGTGGAGGGTTTCGACGCTCTCGCGGAAACCCCCAAGGCGGTAACAGTTTTCGGCTCGGCCAGAACGAAGCCAGATTCACCTGAATACCGGCTCGGTAGCGAGCTAGGCGTTGCCCTTGTCAAGGCCGGATACGCCGTCATCACCGGCGGCGGACCGGGCGCCATGGAGGCTGCCAACCGCGGTGCCAGTGAATCGGGCGGCTACTCGGTGGGCCTGGGCATCGAGCTGCCGTTCGAACAGGGCCTCAACGAATGGGTGGACCTGGGTATCAACTTCCGCTACTTCTTCGTCCGCAAGACGATGTTCGTCAAGTACGCGCAGGCCTTCGTCTGTCTGCCCGGCGGATTCGGCACGCTCGACGAACTCTTCGAGGCGCTCACCCTGGTGCAGACCCGCAAGGTCACGCGTTTCCCGATCATCCTGCTCGGCACCGAGTACTGGTCCGGGCTGCTCGACTGGATCCGCGGCACGCTGCTGCCCGCCGGCAAGGTCGGCGAACAGGACATCGCGCTGCTCTCGGTGACCGACAGCATTGAGGAGGCCATCGAGATCATCGTCAGGGCCGAGGCGGCCAACGGGAATGGAGCACGCTCATGAGCCACTCGGTCTGCGTGTACTGCGCCTCCGGCCCGCGCCACCCCGAACTGCTCGACCTGGCCACCCGCTTGGGCGCCGCCATCGCCGAACGCGGATGGACCTTGGTATCCGGGGGAGGGAACGTCTCGGCCATGGGGGCCGTCGCCCAGGGAGCCCGGGCGTCGGGTGGACGGACCATCGGCGTCATCCCGAAGACACTCGTGCACCGCGAGGTTGCCGATACCGACGCCGACGAACTCATCGTCACCACCACCATGCGCGAACGCAAGCAGATCATGGAGGACAGGTCCGACGCCTTCATCACGTTGCCTGGCGGAATCGGCACCCTCGAAGAGATCTTTGAGACCTGGACGGCCGGCTATCTGGGATTACACGAGAAGCCGGTGGTACTGCTTGACCCCGACGGTCACTACACCGGGCTGCTGCGCTGGCTCGACGAACTTCAGGACAAGGGCTACGTGTCAGCTCCTGCCCGGGACCGGCTGCTGGTGCACACCGATATCGCGTCTGCCCTCGACGCGTGCAAACCGATGGATTGACGAGGACAGGTCGTTCGTCAACAATGCGGTGAGCCATTTCCTACTGGGCGGTAAGAACAGGGAGAACTAGATGTCCGCACGCAGCGCTATTCCGTCGAACGCCCGCGAGCGGGTCCGACTGACCGAAGTGCTCGCGCAGCTTCCGGGTATGGCCCTCGATCTGCCGATCCTGGTGCGTGGCGTCCTCAGCGGTATCAAGTACAACCCCAAGGCGCGCTGGTCGATCGGTGCCTTGTTCGCCGATCGAGCCGCCAAGCACGCCGACCGGGTGTTCCTGCGCTTCGAGGGCAACGACATCACCTACGCCCAAGCCAACGCCACCGCCAACCGGTACGCCGCCACGCTGGCCTCCCACGGTGTCGGCCGGGGCGATGTGGTGGGCATCATGCTGCGCAACTCCCCGCAGACCGTGCTTCTGATGCTGGCCACCGTGAAGCTCGGTGCCATCGCGGGCATGCTCAACTACAACCAGCGCGGACATGTACTCGCGCACAGCATCGGATTGCTCGACTCCAAGATGCTCGTCACCGAGGCCGAATTCGTGGATGCCGTCGGCGAATCCGGCGCCAACGTGGTCTCCCAATTGACCGCCGATGAGCTCGACCGGCTGTCGGTCCTGGCGCCTACTACCAATCCCGCCGCCACCGATGCGGTGATGACCAAGGACCGGGCGTTCTACATATTCACCTCCGGCACCACCGGACTGCCGAAAGCCAGTGTGATGACGCACTATCGGTGGTTACGCGGCATGTCCGGTGTCGGCGATATGGCGTTGCGCCTACGTCCCAACGATGTGCTGTACAGCTGTCTGCCGCTGTACCACAACAACGCCCTTACCCTTGCGGTTTCCACCACCATCAACGCCGGAGCCACCCTGGCCATCGGACGGTCGTTCTCGGTATCGCGATTCTGGGATGAAGTCATCGCCAGCCGCGCAACGGCTTTCATCTACATCGGCGAACTATGCCGGTACCTGCTCAACCAGCCGCCGAAGCCGACCGACCGCAAGCACAAGGTGCGCGTCATCATTGGGAACGGCCTACGGCCCGAGCTGTGGGGCGAATTCACCCACCGTTTCGGCATCAAGCGGGTGTGCGAGTTCTACTCGGCCAGCGAGTCCAACACCGCCTTCGTCAATGCGCTCAATATCGACCGGACGGTGGGGATCTGCCCGATGCCCATCGCCTACGTGAAGTACGACGTGGAGACCGGCGAACCGTTGCGCAACGCGAAGGGCTTCCTAACGAAGGTCGGGGCCGGGGAGGCGGGCCTGCTCATCAGCAAGATCACCAGTCTCGCGCCGTTCGACGGATACACCGACCCGACCGCGAGCGAAAAGAAGCTGGTGCACGACGCCTTTAAGAAGGGCGACACCTGGTTCAACACAGGCGATCTGATGCGCAATCTCGGCTGGGGCCATGCGGCGTTCGGCGACCGACTCGGTGACACCTTCCGGTGGAAGGGTGAGAATGTCGCCACCACCGAGGTGGAGGGCGCGCTCGATCACGACGACTCGATCGAAGAGGCCACGGTGTTCGGGGTGGAGGTGCCGGGCACCGACGGTCGCGCCGGTATGGCCGCCATCAAACTGCATGATGGTGTGGAACTCGATCTAAAGGCCCTGGGCGACAAGGCGTATCAAAATCTGCCTGCCTACGCGCTGCCGCTGTTCATCAGGATCGTGGACAGCCTGGAGCACACCACCACCTTCAAGAGCCGCAAGGTTGAGCTGCGCGACGAGGCCTACGGCGAGGCGGTGACCGATCCGCTGTATGTGCTGGCCGGTCGTGCCGAAGGCTACGTTCCGTTCTATCCCGAGTACGCGGCCGAGGTAGCGGCCGGTCAGCGTCCCAAGGGATAGGCGCTCAAGGGTTTACTGTTCCAGCGTGGGAGTCACCCGTCGGGTACGTGCGGCGCGCCGCCGTCAGCGACGGGTACGGCTTGCCGACAACGACCTGACCGATGCCGAATGGTCGGCGTTGATGGACGCCTGGGGTGGCTGCGCGTACTGCGGTGAAACAGGGGCTCCGCTGCAACGTGATTGCGTTCAGGCGATCTCACGCGGTGGGCGGTACACCCGATCCAATGTGGTGCCCGCCTGCGCATCGTGCAACGCCAGCAAGTGCAATGCGGAAGTGACCAGCTGGATGCGGCGTAAACGGCTCGACGAGACCGCTTTCTTGCGTCGCTACGTGGAGGTCACCCGCGCGCAGGCCTAGGCGGTGTACACGCCGCTCGGGGATGCCGAGCACGTCGGCGCCCCCGCGCTGCAGCGTGCATTTCTTGCGCCGAGCGTGAAGCTATGGCGGGAAATCGGCCGAAATCTCGCCATGACTTCACACTCGGCGCGAGCGTGGAGGGCCTGGCCTGCACAATGAGGGCGTGCAGGAGACGTTCTGTGGACGACCCGTCCGCACCGATCGCGCCCTCATCATGGCGATCGTCAACCGCACACCCGACTCCTTCTACGACCGCGGAGCCACCTTCACCGACGAGGCCGCCCAGGCGGCCGTGCACAAAGCGGTAGCCGATGGCGCGGATGTTGTAGACATCGGTGGAGTCAAGGCCGGCCCGGGGGACAACGTCGACGCTGAGGCCGAGATCGCCCGCGTGGTGCCCTTCATCGAATGGGTGCGGGATACCCATCCAGACCTGCTGATCAGTGTCGACACCTGGCGTGCCGCGGTGGCGGACAAGGCCTGCGCGGCCGGCGCCGACCTGATCAACGACACCTGGGCGGGGACCGATCCCGACCTACCCGGTGTGGCGGCCGCGCGGGGTGCCGGGCTGGTTTGCTCGCATACCGGTGGTGCAGTGCCGCGTACTCGGCCGTTTCGCGTCAACTATGGGTCTGAAGTCGACGGCGTCGTGCGTTCCGTCATCGCCGAAGTGACCACCGCCGCCGAGCGGGCGGTAGCGCTGGGGGTTGCCAGGGATGCGATTCTGATCGATCCGACCCATGATTTCGGCAAAAACACGTTCCACGGGCTCGCTTTGTTGCGCCAGGTAAACGATCTCGTTAATACCGGGTGGCCTGTGTTGATGGCGTTGAGCAACAAGGATTTTATCGGGGAGACTCTTGGTGTGGGACTGACGGAACGACTCGAGGGCACTCTTGCCGCCACCGCGCTGGCGGCGGCGGCGGGTGCCCGGATGTTCCGGGTGCATGAAGTCGGACCCACCCGTCGCACGCTGGAAATGGTGGGCTCCATCGTCGGAACCCGTCCTCCGGCGAGAACTGTAAGGGGGCTGGCATGACCCATCAACTGGCCGAGACTGTTGGAATCGACCCGAGCTGGCTCGACACCCACAGCTGGAACCGGCCTGAGTGGACAATCGAACAGCTCATCGCCGCGAAGAAGGGCCGCACCGTTTCGGTGGTGCTCCCCGCGCTCAACGAGCAGGAGACCGTCGCAGCCGTCGTCGACACCATCAGCCCGCTGCTGGGTGGTTTGGTGGACGAGCTGATCGTGCTCGACTCAGGCTCCACCGACGACACCGCGATCCGTGCGGTGTCCGCTGGAGCACGGGTGGTCAGCCGTGAACAGGCACTGCCCGAAGTGCCGCCCAATCCCGGCAAGGGTGAGGTGCTGTGGCGGTCGGTGGCTGCGACGACAGGCGACCTGATCGCGTTCGTCGACTCTGATCTCATCGACCCCGACCCGATGTTCGTGCCGCATCTGCTGGGTCCGCTGCTGCTGCATTCCGGTGTACACCTCGTCAAAGGCTTCTATCGGCGTCCGCTCAAGGTGAGCGGGGCTGAGGATGCCAACGGTGGTGGACGGGTGACCGAGTTGGTGGCGAGGCCCATGCTGGCCGCACTGCGGCCCGAGCTGAGCTGCGTGGTGCAGCCCTTGGGTGGCGAGTACGCGGGAACCCGTGAACTGCTGTCCTCAGTGCCGTTCGCGCCCGGGTACGGCGTCGAGATCGGCCTGCTCATCGACACCTATGACCGGCTCGGACTGGGGGCGATCGGTCAGGTGAACCTCGGCGTGCGCAGCCACCGTAATCGGCCGTTGGTCGAACTTGGGGTGATGAGCCGGCAGGTGATGGCGACCATGTTGTCGCGGTGCGGTATCCCCGACTCTGGGGTGGGAATCACCCAGTTCTTCGCCGACGGCGACGGGTTCACCCCGCGCAGTTCGACGGTCTCGCTGGACGACCGCCCACCCATGAACACTCTGCGCTGACGGGGGCCTCAGGCCTTTCGGATCTCGCGCTCGCCTGCGGCGGGCGACCAGACGGTGACGGTCATGTGGCCGTCCTCCAGGCGTACGGCGGATGCTCCCTCGATATCGGCGACGTAGAACGGCGCGAACCGTCGCCCGCGCAGGTCGAATCCGATAGCCGCGTACAGATGTTCGGCGAACGCGGTATGCAGGTCTAGGTCTTGTTCGTCGCGCACCGTGCCCCAAACCTTCGCGTCACCCTCGCTGACCTGGGTGTCGACCGTAGCGGTGTGCAGTTCGAACCGGGGATCACGGGCCAGGTCCGCGAGCTTCGTGGTGCCCGGCATGCCGCCGACGATCAAGCGGCCCGCGAAGACCCGTGGTTCCATCGGACTGATCCGGGGAGCGCCGCTGTGTCGAAGCGTCGACAGGAAGCAGAGATTGCGTGTCGCGGCATGCCGACGGGTGAAGACTCCGGCGATCACGGGAGCCCGCTGTGTGAACTCGTTCCAGGAGACCACGTGCCGATGCTACGACGTTGTCGGACCTCGCTGGCAAGATCGGTGTCGTGACGTTCGCTCTGACGTATCTGCTGGTTCTCATCGCGGTGGCCGCTGTGCTGTTCGTGCTGGGCTCGACGCTCTTCGGTCGCGGTGAGGAGTTGCCGCCCCTGCCCAAGGGCACCACGGCGACCGTCCTGCCCGCTGAGAAGGTGACGGGTGCAGATGTGGATGCCGTCAAGTTCTCCCTGGTGTTCCGCGGCTACAAGGCCAGTGAGGTCGACTGGGTGTTGGACCGGCTCGGCCGGCAGATCGACGAGCTGCGCGCCGAGCTCACGGAGGCCCGGGGCGCGGCCAATGCCAATGCCGAGTAAGGAGCGCACCCGGTGTGCCTGGGCGGTCGACCCACCGGGGTCGACGCTGTACGCCGATTACCACGACAACGAATGGGGACGCCCGCTGTACGGGCGTGACGCCTTGTTCGAGCGGCTGTGCCTGGAGGCGTTCCAGAGCGGTCTGGCCTGGATCACCATCCTGCGCAAACGTGAGGGCTTCCGGCGCGCGTTCGACGGGTTCCAGCCCGAGAGGATCGCCCGGTATGGCGACAAGGATGTCGCCCGGCTGATGGCCGATGCGGAGATTGTGCGGAACCGCGCCAAAATCGAGTCATCCATCTCCAACGCCCGTGTCGTCCTCGACCTGGACACCGATCTTTCGGACCTGCTGTGGTCGTTCGCACCGAAACGCCGCGCCCGGCCACAGCATCTTTCCGACGTGCCTGCCGTCACCGAAGAATCCAAGGCGATGGCCGCCGAACTCAAGCGCCGCGGCTTTCGTTTTGTGGGCCCTACCACGGCATATGCGCTGATGCAGGCCACCGGGATGGTGGACGATCACCTGCGGTCCTGCTGGGTTCCGCGAGCCGATACAGCCCCCTCCGAAGGGCCCAGTTGAGGGTCTGGTGTCCCCAGATACCCGCATAGGGAAGAATGGTCCAATGAAACGGCAGCTCAGATAGGGAACAATAGTCTGAGATGCCGAACACCCTTGGGTGGAATTTGGAGGGAGCAACACGATGGCGGCCATGAAGCCCCGAACAGGCGACGGTCCTCTCGAGGCTACGAAAGAGGGACGCGGGATCGTCATGCGCGTGCCGCTGGAAGGTGGCGGTCGGCTGGTGGTCGAGCTGACCCCCGATGAAGCTGCCGCGCTCGGCGACGAGCTCAAGAACGTCACCAGCTAGGCCCCCGTAAGCGGGAGGTCCCCCACCTCACTGCCTTCGGGCTAGCTGCAGACTTTCTGGTAGATCTGCAGCGTCATCTCCGCGATGTGCGCCCACGAGAACTCCTCGATACAGCGGGCTCTGCCGGCGTTGCCGAACTCGGTGGCACGGGCAGGGTCCGCGACCAGAGCGTTGACCGCATCGGCGAGCCCCGTCTCGAACGCCGCTGCCTCACTGCTCTCGTACGCCACCAATGTCCCGGTGGTGCCATCGGCGACCACCTCAGGTATCCCGCCGACGCGCGACGCTACGACTGCCGTACCGCAGGCCATCGCCTCAAGGTTCACGATGCCCAGCGGTTCGTAGATCGACGGGCAGACAAGAACCGTTGCCGCGGAAAGCACTTCCCGCACCTTGCGGGTGGGCAGGAACTCGCGTATCCAGTGCACGCCCGGCCGGCTCGCGGCCAACTCGGTGACGGCGCCGGTGATCTGCTCGGCGATCTCGGGGGTGTCCGGCTCGCCCGCGCACAGGATCAATTGGATCTCGGGGGCGAAGCGGTGTGCGGCCGCCACCAGATGCGCCAACCCCTTCTGCCGGGTGATCCGCCCGACGAATACGACAATCGGACGCGTTAGATCCACGCCCAGCTCCGCGAGTACCGACCCTGGTTGGGTAATTGCCTCCGCCGGATCCACCGGGTACCAGGTTGCGGTGTCGATTCCGTTGCGCACCACATGAATCCGGTTGGGATCCAAATCGGGATAGGTCACCATGATGTCCTCGCGCATCCCACTGCTGACCGCGATGACGGCGTCGGCGGCGTGTATCGCGGTGTGCTCCACCCACGACGACACCCGGTATCCGCCACCGAGCTGTTCGGCCTTCCACGGACGTCGCGGTTCCAGGGAATGCGCGGTCAACACGTGCGGGATGTCATGCAGCAGCTTGGCCAGATGTCCGGCTAGGCCGGTGTACCAGGTGTGCGAATGCACCACCGTCGCACCGGCGGCCGCGGCAGCCATCACCAGATCGGCCGACAAGGTCGTCAGCGCCGGATTGGCGCCGTCCAGTGCGGGATCGGGCCGATGCACCAAGGCGCCGTCGCGGGGAGCGCCCATACAGTGCACGTCGACATCGCACAGTGTGCGCAGCTGAGCCACCAACTCGGTGACGTGGACCCCGGCCCCGCCGTACACCTCGGGTGGGTACTCCCGCGTCATCATCGCCACCCGCGTCATGCCACGACCGTAGTAGGTGGCTCGGACGCCCGCAGGCCCGCCAGGGGTGTAGCGCTGGCCGCTTGTGCCGAGTGCCGATAGGTTGATTGCTATGAGGGCATCGCCACACGTTCTGGGGATCGTGCTTGCCGGCGGTGAGGGCAAGCGGCTGTACCCGCTGACTGCCGACCGCGCGAAACCGGCGGTGCCCTTCGGAGGTGCCTATCGCCTCATCGATTTTGTGCTGAGCAACTTGGTCAATGCGCGGTTCTTGCGGATTTGCGTTCTGACCCAATATAAGTCGCACTCACTGGACCGGCACATATCGCAGAACTGGCGGCTGTCGGGTCTGGCGGGGGAGTACATCACGCCGGTCCCCGCACAGCAGCGACTCGGCCCGCGCTGGTACACCGGCAGCGCCGACGCCATTCACCAGTCGCTCAACCTGATCTACGACGAGGATCCCGAGTACATCGCAGTGTTCGGTGCCGATCACGTGTACCGAATGGATCCCGAGCAGATGCTCGACTTCCATATCGACAGTGGTGCGGCCGTCACGGTCGCGGGAATCCGCGTTCCCCGCGCGGAGGCCACCGCATTCGGCTGCATCGATGCCGACGACACCGGCCGGATTCGGGAGTTCATTGAAAAACCGGCGGATCCTCCGGGCACGCCGGACGATCCGGACGCCGCGTTCGTGTCTATGGGGAACTACATCTTCACCACCAAGGAACTCGTCGACGTCATCCGCGCGGATGCCGAGGACGACCACTCCGATCACGATATGGGCGGCGACATCATTCCTCGGCTGGTGGCCGACGGACGCGCCGCGGTCTATGACTTCAACACCAACCTTGTGCCCGGCGCCACCGAACGCGATCACGCGTACTGGCGCGATGTGGGAACCCTTGATGCGTTCTATGACGCGCATATGGATCTGGTGTCTGTGCACCCGGTGTTCAACCTGTACAACCGTCGTTGGCCGATCCGCGGTGAATCGGAGAACCTGGCGCCCGCCAAGTTCGTCAACGGCGGCTCCGCGCAGGAGTCGGTGGTCGGTGCCGGAAGCATCGTTTCAGCGGGGTCCGTCCGCAATTCGGTGCTGTCCTCGAATGTCGTCGTCGACGACGGCGCCGTTGTCGAGGGCAGTGTGTTGATGCCCGGTGTACGAGTGGGCCGTGGCGCGGTGGTGCGGCACGCGATTTTGGACAAGAACGTGGTTATCGGTGTGGGCGAACAGGTCGGTGTCGATATCGAACGTGACCGTGAGCGGTTCAATGTCAGCGCGGGCGGCGTCGTCGCCGTCGGCAAGGGCGTCTGGATCTAGGAACCCTGGTGCTGGGCGCGCGGCCCTCACCACACCAGCGGCACCAGGCGGCTGCGCACCTTCTCGGTGTATTCGTCGTACCCCTGCAGATCGTGGCGCAGCATCTTCTCCTCGTCCAGGATCCGCACCACCAGCGAGGCGAAGGCCGGAATGATCGCGAGCAAGCCCCAATACGAGCCCAGCGCCAACGGCATACCCACCAACATCACCAGTGAGCCGGTGTACATGGGGTGGCGAACCAGCCCATACAGCCCGGTCGAGGTAACGGTCTGCCCGGACTCGACGGTGATGCTCGCGGCCGCATAGTTGTTCTGGGCCACCACCAGCGTGGCCGCACCCAGCCCGACGATCACCAGTACCTCGCCGACTATCACCAGCCAAGTCGGCACATGTGACCAGCCGAACCGGTGATCGAAGGCGCTCACCACGACGAGCGCCAGGAACGAGCTCAGCAGCACCGTGACAGCGAACTTCTGCACCGGGCGAGTCTCCGCGATGGGGCCGCCGTGTAAACGACGCTTTAGCACCGCAGGATTCGTCGTGGCCAGGTAGATCGAGGAGATCACCGAGCTGATCACGAAGATCGCCAGGAACACCCAGGCCTGCCAATAGGCGAATGTTCCCGCGGGCCAGAACAGTGCCGCGCCGAACACGGCGAGGCCGATGATGCCCGAAACAACAGCTTGTACAGCAGTTTTCATGATTTTCCTTTCTCAGATCGCGTCACGACGGCGATAGATCTTGCCCGCGCCTGCGGCGAGCCCTGCACCGATCGCGACGAGGATGAACATGGTGAGCCATGGGTACTCCACGGGAGCGCTGACCCGCATCACCGGAGACAGCTTCACCATCCAGGAGGGGAGCTGCAGTATTCCGGCGTAGAGCATGCCGACGGAGAATGCGACCACGAGCCAGCCAATCCAGCTCTGCTGCACGGCAACCGCCATGGCCGCGATACCGCAGACGACCAGTAGAGCGGGAATCTGTGCCAGCCCGGCGAGCGTAAGGCGCCACACCAAATCCGGATTGTGCAGCGTCGCGGCAGCGCCCAGGCCGCCGCCTAAACCGGCGATCGCCATGAGCAGCGCACTGCCCAGTGCCGTCACTCCTACCGCGGACAACAGCCAGTTCCAGCGTGACACGGCACGGGCCAGTACCGCCTCGGCGATACCCGACTGTTCATCCTTGGCGAGCTTCACGATCGCCGACACCACATATGCGGTGACCGCGATGGCGAGCACCTGGTTGAAGGTGGCGAAGATGCTGTCGAGGCCGTGTGTCTTGAAGGCCCGGGCCAGCAGCGGATTGGTGTCGATGGATTCCCGCAGGCTCCTGGCCATCGAGCCGAATGCCATACCGCCCAGGAAGACTCCGACCGCCCAGCCTGTCAGCAGCCCGCGTTGCAGTTGCAGGTTGAGCGCGAACACGGACCCGATCTCGGGAGCATTGACATTCTCGCCGCGGGAGGGCAGCACCCCTGCGTCGTATTGACGATGCCCTTCGAGTACATGTGCGGTCGACATCAGCGCCAACGCGATACCCACCAACAGCAGGAAGGGCCACCAGCGCAGGTCGACGAACGGTCGCATCTGCTGGGCCCACGCCAGGGGCGAGAACCAGCTCAGCGCGCTGCCCTTGTTATCGATGATGTCGCCGAGTCCACGAACCACTACCGCCGCGGCGAGGGCCGCCATGGCGACGCCGCTGGCTGCCCGGGAGGTGCGCCACAACTGTGATGTGACTGCTGCGACTCCGGCGAAAACCATGGAGGCCCCGGTGATTCCGAGACTTATCCCCAGGCTGTCGGCGAAATCGAATCCCGCCGCGGACAACGCGACCGTCATCGCGACGGCCAGGACGGCGTTCATCAGCCCCACCACAATGAGCGCCGCGTAGGTGCGCGCCTGGTGGCCGATTACCGCCGACATGACCAGCTCGGCACCACCGGATTCCTCTTCGGCGCGGGTGTGGCGGATTACCGTCAGGATGGACATGATGGCGGCGGCGGCAATCATGACGGTCATCAGTTCGTTGGCGACCATGACGCCGACATCGGTCTCGTCGACCCCAAAATTGGGTCCACCCATGATGATTCCGGCCGGCGTCTTCATCATGGTGACCCGCGCCATGCGGTCGGCGGACGTCGGATACATCGACTTGAAAGCCAGCGGTGTATAGGTCATGAGGAGGGTCAGCCAGCCCACCCACATACAGATCCGGAATCTGTCGCGGCGCAGCGCCAACATGATCAATGTGCCGGTACCGGTCAGGGGGTGTCTGGGGGTGCCGTCGGAAATCGGTCGGCGGATGGGGAGGGTTGCGAAGTCGGTACTCACCGGGCCACGCCTTGATACTCGCGCATGAAGAGTTCTTCAAGCGATGCGGGCGCCACCGTGAGGTCGACGATCCCGAGAGTTGCCAGCTGTTCCATGGTGCGGTCCAGGTCGCTGCGATCCACCGTGAAGGACGCCCGATTGCCGCCGATGGTGAGATCGCGGAGCTGCGGAATGGATTTGAGCCCTGAGGGATTGGCCAAGGTGCGTACCGTGACCGATGTCCGCATGAAATGTCGCAGCTCGGCCAGGGAGCCGGAGAGCACCGTGCGACCGGCGCGCACAATGGTCACCCGATGGCACAACTTCTCCACCTCGGCCAAGATGTGGCTGGACAGCAAGACCGCGCAGCCCCGCGCGGCCACCTCGGCGACGCACTGTTGGAATACCGTCTCCATCAACGGATCTAGGCCGGAGGTCGGCTCGTCGAGGATGAACAGCTCGGCGTCGGAGCAGAACGCGGCGATGAGCGCGATCTTCTGTCGGTTGCCCTTGGAGTAAGTGCGTGCTTTCTTGGAGGGGTCAAGTTCGAAACGCTCGATGAGTTCGTTGCGTCTTGGTAGTGAAATATGTTCGGAGCCACGCATCCTGGTGAGGAAGTCGATCGCCTGTCCGCCGGTGAGGTTGGGCCACAAGGTGACATCTCCGGGTACGTAGGCGATGAGCCGATGCAAATCGACTGCATCGACCCACGGATCGCCGCCGAGGAGCTGTACCGTGCCGGCGTCGGCGCGTAGCAGGCCGAGGAGTACCCGGATGGTGGTGGATTTCCCGGCGCCGTTCGGCCCGAGGAAGCCGGCCACCTCGCCGTGGGCGACCGACAGATCGAGCCCGTCGAGCGCCTTGGTCTTCCCGAAGGACTTCGAGAGGCCGCGTATTTCGACGGCAAAGTTGGCGTGGGTCACTTCGAATCTCCTTCGTTGAGAGGGTTCTCCTGCTGTGCGGCAAAGGCATCGAGCATGGTGGGGTCGGTCATCAAACCTTCGGTGTAGATCTCGATCGCGGGGAAGATCAGCTCATCGGAGTAGCGGCGCAAAATCGTGCGCAGATCGTCGTCGGGGTACATCTGCACATAGATCGCCAGGGCGCCCACACCGGTCAATGACACCCACAGCGCCCGGCCCTTGGGGTCGCGGCTCGGTTTGATGGTGCCGGCCCGCACCCCATCGTCGAGGTACTGCTCGGCGTCATGGATGGAGCGCTGCAGGAATGCGCGGCCGGGTTCACCTCCTGACTGCACGCTGTGCAGCAGGTACCTGACCATCGGCGCGAACGATTCGATTTCGTCAAGGGCGTCGAGCCAGACTTTCGGGTCGTTGGAGGTCAGGGTGCGCGACTTCTCGGAGCGGATGTACTCCAACAGGTATCCGTCGACCGCCTGTCGGAGGCCTTCCTTGGATCCGTAGTGATGGATCACCAGCCCGGGGCTGACACCCGCCGCTTCGGCGATCGCGCGCACGCTCGCCCCGAACCCCTGCTCACCCCACAGCTTGATGGCGGCATCCCGGATTCGGGCGGTGGCGGTGAGATCCTCGGCTGAACGCATGTTTAGTAGATTAAACACGCGTTCAGCCGAGCGTCAAGCATCTAGCTGTTGAGGGATTCGTGTCTTTACGAAAACGGTGCGAAAGGGTGCGCCGAAACTACGGTTTCAGCGTCATTTCGCGATTGGCCCGCGGAACGGGGCGTGTCGGCGACCGGATGTTCAGTCGCGGGTGGCGGCCAGCAGGCCGTCACCCAGCGGAATCAGCACCGCGGTGAAACGGCCGTCATCGGCGATGATGCGCGCCGCCTCGCGAACTCCGACTACGTCGGGATCGTTGGCCCCTGGATCTCCCGCGCGCCCACCGGCGGATGCCCCATGGATCACAACCGCCCCACCTGGGCGCAGTAGCCGAATACCTCCGGACAGGAAGTCGGGCTGATCGGCCGGTGCGGCATCGATGACAAGCAGGTCATACGACTCATCGGCCAGCCGTGGCAGCACCTCTTGGGCGCGCCCGCCGATCAGCCGGGTGCGCGACGGTGCGATGGCTGCTTCCGAAAAAGCCTGCTTGGCGCTGCGCTGGTGCTCGGGCTCCAGGTCAATGGTGGTGAGTACGCCGTCCTCGCGCATCCCTGAGAGCAGCCACAACCCGCTGACCCCCGCGCCCGTGCCGACCTCGACGACGGCCTTACCGCCGGATAGACGTGCGAAGACGCTGAAAAGAGCGCCGACCGCTGGTGTCACCGGGTTCGCGCCCAGGTCAACGGCACGTTCCCGGGCGGCGACGACGATATCGTCTTCGGAAATGGCGCCCTCGGCGTGGCTGACCATCGCCTCGACGTGGGATCGATCTGCGCTGCTGGTCACGATTCGATCCTGTCGAGCTGGAGGGGGATCTGTCCTGCGACACGCCGAACTCACGAAGGATCGGCCGGTTTCTCGTTCCGGAAACCCCTGCTGAGATCGGATCGAGACCGCATTCTCAGGAAGAGTTAAGTTAGCTCATAAGTGCCCCACACCTCGGTGGTAGAAGGTCATGACATGTCGCGATCCATCCTGAACGCAAGCCCGGCCACGGGGACCCACACAGGGAATAACACCGATGGCACCTGGGTTGACCGGGCTGACAGCCTCCCCGCCGGGGCTACGGCCGTCAGGACCGAACAGGAGGAACACGCGATTTCGCTCACGACTATCAGCGAGTCGGCCGAATACACCGACTTCGTCGAGGCCACCGATCCCGCCGAACTATCCGGGACCGCAGTATTCGACGCCACCGGAGATCAGGCAGCCATGCCGTCTTGGGACGAGCTGGTTCGCGAGCATGCCGACCGCGTGTACCGCCTGGCCTATCGTCTCGCGGGCAATCAGCAAGACGCCGAGGATCTGACCCAGGACACCTTCATCAGGGTTTTCCGCTCGCTGCAGAACTACCAGCCCGGCACCTTCGAGGGATGGCTGCACCGCATCACCACCAACCTCTTCCTCGATATGGTTCGCCGTCGCGGGCGCATCCGCATGGAGGCCCTGCCCGAGGACTACGACCGCGTGCCGGCCACCGACCCGGATCCTGAGCAGATCTACCACGACGCTCATCTGGGCGCCGAGCTGCAAGCTGCACTGGACTCGCTGGCACCGGAGTTCCGTGCCGCAGTGGTGCTGTGCGATATCGAGGGTCTGTCTTACGAGGAAATCGGCGCCACCTTGGATGTGAAGCTCGGTACCGTCCGCAGCCGCATCCACCGCGGCCGGCAGGCGATCCGCGAGTACCTGGCCGCTCACTCGACGTCCGCGCTTGCGGCCGCCGAGTAGCGCACGACACCGTTCGTGCAGGTTGGTACGCAATGAGTACATTCACGCGCTACATTCGAGGTAGGTCGCAGCGAGTTCGCCGACCGTTCCGGATCGAAGGGAGCGTCGCCGTGGTGGATAGCGGCTCGTTCCGCCGGGCGTTCTCAAGTTTCTCATCGTTCTCGCGGCTGCCGTCCCCATTCGCCTCGCAAAGTGAGGCGCCGGTAGGTGCTCCGCGGCAGTTCGGGTCCACCGAGCATCTCTCGACAGAGGCGATAGCGGCGTTCGTGGATGGCGAACTACGGATGAGCGCGCACCTGAGGGCTGCGCACCACCTGTCGATGTGCCCCGAATGCGCGCTGGAGATCGATGCACAGCGCCAAGCGCGCAGCGCACTGCGTGATTCGGGGGGGATCCGGGTGCCCGGTTCGTTACTCGGGTTACTCAGCCAGATTCCACATATTCCGCATGAGGCGACATCGCCGCGACCGTCATCACATGACGGCGACTTGCCGCCCGCGTTAGCCAGTGATGAGGTGCGTCGTCGCCGTAAGCGCCGGTAGGGTGAGCCGGTGACCGCAAATCAGGACACCGCTCCTCGGTTGGCGCCGCGCCCGGTTGACCGGCCGCCCGTCGATCCGGCTTCGCAGCGGGCTTTCGGCCGTCCTTCGGGGGTATCCGGTTCGTTCCAGGGGTTGGACAAGTACCGAGACCAGGGGGAGTACACACCAAGGGTCGGGCCTCCCGATCCGGTGCTGGCGCAGGCTTTTGGACGGCCCGATAACACCACCACTTCCTTGCAACGCCATCCCGCTGACGCCGGCAAGCTCAACGCCGCTGACGAGGGCCCGGACGCCGCCGAGGATCCATGGCGCGACCCCGAGGCGCAGGTCCAGCTGGGCAGGCCAGGGGTCACCAAGGCGCCCATCGCGGTGTCCGGTGCAGAGGCACCGAAGCTTGGTGTGCGTGATGTCCTGTTCGGTGGTCGGGTTTCGATACCGGCGCTCGCCATCCTCGCGGCGATTGCCCTATTGATCGGCTTGGTCGGCGGCATTGTCGGCCGCAAGACGGCCGAGGTGGTGCAGGCATTCACCACGTCGAAGGTCACGTTGACCACCGATGACAGCACCCAGCCCGACGAGTCTCGCTTCACCGCGGTTGCCAATGCGGTTAAGGGTGCGGTGGTGACCATTGAGGCCAGCTCGGATGACGAGGTGGCCCAGGGCTCGGGAGTTGTCATCGACCCCAAGGGCTACGTCGTCACCAACAACCACGTGATCTCTGATGCCGCTAAGAACCCCGGCAAGTTCAAGATCGAGGTCATCTTCAACGACAGCAAGAAGGTGCCCGCCAACCTCGTGGGACGTGACCCGAAGACGGACATTGCGGTGCTGAAGGTGGATAACGTCGACAATCTGGCGGTGGCCCGCCTGGGTGACTCCGACAAGGTGGCAGTTGGTGCCGAGGTCATCGCGTTCGGTTCCCCGCTGGGTCTGCGGAGCACCGTGACCAGCGGCATCATCAGTGCATTGCATCGCCCGGTGCCGCTCTCGGGCGAGGGCAGCGACACCGACACGGTGATCGATGCTCTCCAGACGGACGCCGCCATCAACCACGGCAACTCCGGTGGCCCGCTCATCGACATGAAGTCTCAGGTGATCGGAATCAATACCGCCGGAAAGTCACTGAGCGACAGCTCAAGTGGCCTCGGCTTCGCGATTCCCATCAACGAGGTGGCCGATGTGGCGCAGACGCTGATCCGCGATGGCAAGGTCGTGCACGCGACACTGGGCATCAGCACTCGCACGGTCAGCAATGCGACCGCGACGGGCGCCGAAGTGGCCAATGTCAAGGCCGGCAGCCCCGCCGAGAAGGGCGGCATGCTGGAGAACGACGTCGTCGTGAAGGTCGGTTCTCGTACGGTGGCCGATGCAGACGAGTTCGCGGTCGCGGTGCGGCAGTTGAAGATTGGGCAGGAGGCCACCATCACGGTGCTGCGCCAGGGCCGCCCGGTCGAGCTCAAAGTCACTCCCGGCCCCGATAGCAGCTAATGTTTGGCAGTGTCGGCTGGGGGGAGCTATTGGTCCTTTTGGTCGTGGGGCTCGTGGTGCTTGGCCCGGAGCGGCTGCCCGGTGCGATTCGGTGGACCACCGAATCGCTGCGGAAGGCCCGCGATTACGCCAGCGGTGCGACGGCCTCATTGCGTGAGGAGCTGGGGCCGGAATTTGACGATGTGCGCAAGCCGCTCGCCGAACTGCAGAAGCTGCGCGGTATGACGCCACGTGCTGTCATCACCAAACACCTTCTGGACGGCGATGATTCGGTACTGAACTCGCTTACCCAACCGCTCGAGGACGTGAAGAAGGCAGTGTCGGAACCGGGGCCTACGCCGGTTGTCAACCCCGAGCTCACCAAACCCGCGGAGCCCGGCCCGGCCCGCTTCGACGCCGACGCGACGTAGGAACTTAGTTGCGTCGGGCGGTGTCGATGTTCAGCGACATGCCCGCCAGCCCGCGGCTGCGTGTCGAGAGTTTGTCCGCCACCGTCCGGAGGGCCTGGCCCGCAGCCGAATCCGGCTGACTGAGCACAATCGGCACCCCGTCGTCGCCGCCCTCGCGCACCGCGGGGTCGAGTGGGATCTGGCCGAGTAACGGCACTTTCGTACCCACCACTCGAGTCAGGCTCTCTGCGACCTTCTCGCCGCCACCGGACCCGAAAACCTCCATGCGTGAGCCATCGGGCAACACCAGCCAGGACATGTTCTCGACCACGCCGACGATGCGCTGACGGGTTTGCGTCGCGATCGCGCCCGCGCGCTCGGCCACCTCGGCGGCGGCCTGCTGCGGCGTCGTGACCACCAGGATCTCGGCGCCGGGAATCAGCTGGGCAACCGAGATCGCCACGTCCCCGGTGCCCGGGGGTAGATCCAGTAGCAGCACGTCCAGATCGCCCCAGAACACATCGGCCAGGAACTGCTGCAGCGCACGGTGCAGCATCGGTCCGCGCCACACCACCGGGGTATTGCCCTGGGTGAACTGAGCGATCGAGATGACCTTCACGTCGTGGGCCACGGGGGGCAGGATCATCCGCTCCACCTGGGTGGGGCGGTCGGAGGTGCCCATCATGCGCGGCACCGAGTGGCCGTAGATATCGGCGTCGAGCAGGCCTACCGACAGGCCCTTGGCCGCCATCGCAACCGCGAGGTTGACTGTGACACTTGACTTTCCGACGCCGCCCTTACCGGATGCCACCGCGTATACACGGGTGAGGGAGCCGGGCTGGGCGAAGGGGATGACCGGTTCGGCGCTGTCGCCGCGCAGCTGTTTACGCAACTCGGTGCGCTGATCGTCGTTCATGACATCCAGCTGCACCCGCACGGTGCCCACGCCGTCGACATCGGCGGCCGCTTGGGTTACCCGCTCAGCGATCTCAGCCTTCTTCGGACATGCGGAGGTAGTGAGGTAGATCCCGATCTCGACGTTATGGGCGTCATCGAACGTGATGTCCTTGACCATCCCCAATTCAGTGATGGGACGGCGAAGTTCGGGGTCGATGACCCCGGCGAGTGCGCTTCGCACTGCCGAGGTGAGCTCGGATGTCACTACCCGAGTCTAGGGCGTGCCGATCAGGGCTTTGGCGCTGCCGGTGCGGGAGCCGGTCCCGGAGGCGGGCCGATCGGCTCAAATGGCACCGGTGGCGGGGGCGGGGCGAACGGATTGAACGGCTGTGGGGCGGGAGCCGGTGCGAACGGGTTGAAGGGTTCGGCCGGCGGCGGGGCGAACGGGTTGAAGGGTTCGGCGGGAGGCGGCTGCGCACAGAAGATGACGCACGGCGACTGAGGCGCCTCCGGTGCCGGTATGGCTCCTAGCGGGCCCACGACGCCTACCCGGTCGGGTGTCAACGGGGTGACGATCGGTAGTTGTGCCAGCGGATCGTTGGGGGAGAGCGCGGCGACATCGGCCACCGAGCCGGGGCCGAGCCCGCGGGACTCGCCGCCGAGGTGAGCCTTGCGCTCGGGGGCAACATCGGCAGCGGTCAGCAACGGCAGGTTGAGTGGGATCACGCCGGTGGCGTACCCGGCCGCCCAGGCCAGCACATTCTGCGCATAGGCCACTGAGTTGTTGTAGCGCAGGATGGCCGACATCACCTGCGTGCGATCCCGCAAATTCAATCCGCCGCTGCACAAATAGCGGGCGGCGGCCAGACTCGCGTCGAAGACGTTCTGTGGGTCGGCCTTTCCATCGCCATCGCCGTCGGAGGCGTAGTGGTTCCAGGTGCTCGGGAGGAACTGCATGGGCCCCATGGCCCGGACGTACACCTGAGCGGCCTGGTTTTGGCTCTTCTCATGGTCGACGATGACCTCGTTACCCGGGAGGGTGCCGTCGAGACTTGGGCCGTAGATGGGACGGACCACGCGGCCCTTCACATCGGTGGCGCCATTGTTGGCGTGGCCCGATTCGATCCGGCCGATACCCGCCAGCAGGTTCCAGCTCACTCCGCAGCCAGGTGTGGCCTTGGCCATCATGCGTTCGGCGTTCTGATAGGCGTCCAATGCGATCTTCGGGATGCCAAGTCCACCAGGGGCCATCACGATCGCCGGTGGAGGTGGGGCGATCGCAGCGGTCGGCACGACGCGGTATTGGGTCGGCGGGCGCGTCACGGTGACCAGGTTCAGCGGACCCGCTTCCGCCTGTGCTGCGACCGCAGAGGCCATGGGGATCGGGACAGGCACGACGGCTTGGCCGCTGACCTGGGCACTGCTTGCGGCCACGGCCGAGCCGACGATCACCAGCGCGCTGAGGCCCCCAACCCGAAGCCACGGCACGTGGGCATCTTTGGCGCGGTGGACCGCGTCGCGGGCATGGTTTACCGACGTCGCAACCCAACCCGGAAGCTCCACCCGGTCCCTTCCCTTGGGCCCCTAATCTCTCGGGTCCCTGCTCGTACCTCCGGGTCCCATCTGTCGCACTCATTCTGGCCTATGCGCGCGTGACGGATGTGACCGATGTGAACCGGAGCAACCATACCGGTGAGATGACGGACGGGTTGCAAAATGGGCAAACCCCAGCGAATCCCGGATCACCACCGAATAGGGCCTGAGCATGCCGAGTTCGGTCGAGAGCGTGCGATGGAAAATGGGCGAGTGGCTATCTTCGGCCCGACGGTTGCCCGTTCAACTGACTTACAGTCAGTGTCTAGACGTAAACATAATGAGTTGGTAGCGTGAGCGCATGACTGCATCACCGGACGTTGCCGTCCATTGGGAACTCGGTTCGGATCGTCCTCGCGAGGACTACGGCTTCTTCGGGCCGGATTCTCCGACGTGGAAGGTGTGGACCAGCCCGACCGCGCTGATCGGATTCCAGCGCTCGGTGGTGCTGGAACATTTCGAGCCCCATTTGGCCGCGGCCGTCGCGGATTCCGCAGGTATCTACCGCGATCCCCGTGGGCGGATGGACGGGACCCTCGCCTACTTCCTGATCGTCGCGACGGCCGATTCGAAGACCGCCGTTGAGGCCTCCGAGCACCTGCAGAAGGTCCATGCCCGTTCCAAGGGCGTCGATCCGGTCACCGGTAAGCGGTACAGCGCCAACGATCCGGCCTCGCAGCTGTGGATTCACGTCACGGGCTGGCATTCGGTGCTCAAGTGCTACGAAATGTTCGGTCCCGGACCGCTCAGCCCCGCCGAGGAGGACCGCTATTGGTCCGAATGTGTGATCGCAGCTGAACTGCAGACGGTTAACCCCGCCGATGTCCCGCGTTCCCGTGACGAGGTCCGGCAGTACTTCGCCGATATCAAGCCGAGCCTGTGCACCTCAGAGCGGGCGCACAATGCCATGCACTATCTGCTGCGTACCCCGCGGAGCAACAGCAGCCTGAGATTCTGGGCAGTGAGCAGGTTGATGGCCCCAGCGACTATCTCGACGTTGCCGCGGTGGATGCGGGAGCTGGGACAGTTCGATCAGCCCGGGCTCGTCGACGCGGCATACCGGCCGTTGGTCTCGGCAGCCATGTCGATCGCCAGCATCCCGGCGATCGAGGATTCGATCGCGCGATTTGCCAAACTGCCGATGACCGCCACGACGCTGCGTGATTTCCACGCGGCCAAGACCCCTGTCCGGCCCATCACCCTGACACCGGCGGAAGCCAAGGACAGGTACGGGAGGCGAGCCACCGCCTAGGGCGGGCTCTACTCTGGCTAGCTGTGACAGCAGCCGCTCCATATCGTCCCCGTCGCACCACCCTCGCGGTCCCCGGCAGCAGCCAGAAGATGATCGACAAGGCGAAAACCCTTCCGGCGGACGAGATTTTCCTCGACCTTGAGGATGCCGTCGCCGCCCCTGCGAAAGTGGAGGCGCGTCAGCGTATTGCCGACGCGCTGAACGCGCCGGGGTGGGCGGGGCAGCTGCGGTCGGTTCGTGTCAACGACTGGACCACCGAGTGGACTTATGCCGATGTTGTAGCCGTCGTTTCTCAAGCGGGTGCCAACATCGACAACATCCTGCTGCCCAAGGTGGTGGACGCCTCGCATGTGACGGCGCTGGACCTCCTGCTGACCCAGGTGGAGCGATCTCACGGACTCGAGGTGGGGGCAATCGGCATCCAGGCGCAGATCGAGAACGCCGAAGGGCTCACCAATATCGACGCGATCGCTTCGGCAAGCCCGCGCGTGCAGTCACTTGTCTTCGGCCCCGCCGATTTCATGGCCAGCCTGGGCATGCGCACGCTGGTGGTCGGGGAGCAGCCGCCCGGTTATGACGGCGAGGCGTACCACCACGTGCTGATGACCATCCTGGTGTCCGCGCGTGCCCACGGAATCGACGCCATTGACGGCCCCTACCTCAAGGTGCGCGATGTCGATGCCTTCCGGGTGGTGGCGAGCCGTTCCGCCGCACTGGGTTTCGACGGGAAATGGGTGCTGCATCCCGCGCAGGTCGAGGCGGGCAATGAGATCTTCAGCCCCCGTCAAGAGGACTATGACGGGGCCGAGCTCATCCTGGACGCCTACCAGTGGCACACCTCAGTTGCCGGCGGTGCACGCGGTGCGGTGATGCTCGGTGACGAGATGATCGACGAGGCCAGCCGCAAGATGGCGCTGGTGATCGCGGGTAAGGGACGCGCTGCGGGTATGGCGCGGCAAGCGCCCCCATTCGAGCCTCCGACGGGCTAGTAGGAGCCCGATGAGCTGCCGCCGTGTGAGGCGATGCCGATGATGAGGAACAACAGCCCGAACAGCACGACGGCGGCGCTGATGACGATGCCCGTGATCGCGAGGCCCTTACCGTCCTGTGGTGACGTCTTGAGCTGGCTGAGTGCGATGAAGCCCATGATCAGCCCCGCCACCGATCCGAGACCACAGGTGAAGGGCCCCATGACCGACGCGATCAGCGATCCGATGGCTAGCCCGTTGGTGCCGCCGGTCGGCGCGTATGCGCCATACCCGTACGGGTCGGCGTACCCGGGCGCTGGATATCCCGGATAGCCGCCCGCGGCGGGGTATACCGGTGGTGGGTACGCGCCTGGTTGCCCCGACTGATACGGGGGGTAGCCCTGGCCGTACTGGGGATACGGCGGATATGCGGGAGGTGCCGTCGGATACTGCGGAGGCGCGGTGGGATACGCGGGTGGAACGGCCGGGTAGGAGGGTGGGGCACCGGGTGTCTCCCATGCCGGTGGGATGCTCGGTGGCACCTGGTAGGCCGAGGAGGCAGAATCGGCCGGAGGCGCGGACCTTTCCAGGGACGGATACTCGTACCCCGACGATGTCTCCCCAGACGAGGCGTCGGGCGAGGTGTTGGGGCCGGGGCCGGTGCCTGTCTCGAAGGGTTCGCTGCCCGGGGAAGTCATGGCGCCAACCTAGCGCATCTAGGGCGCTCCTGGCCGCGCTGCGGAGCGGAAAGCCGCAGGTAGCGGTCAAAGGGGCACCAACTGGTGCCGCCGGGCGTTAAATGACTGCTAGCTAGTGCGCCACCATGCATCGCCGACTCTCCAGGAGGACCGAACTCGTGGGACAACCACTCACACCCGGCCAACCACCCCGCTCGTCGTCACAGCGTTCCCCGTTGGCCTCCCCACTGTCTTTGCCGACACCGCCGCAAGGCTGGCCCATCGGTTCGTACCCGACATACGCCGAGGCCCAGCGCGCCGTTGACTACCTGTCGGACCAGCAATTCCCTGTCGAGAACGTCACGATCGTCGGAGTGAATCTGATGCAGGTCGAGCGGGTGACCGGTCGTTTGTCCTGGCCCAAGGTGCTTGGCGGCGGCATGGTCAGCGGGGCGTGGCTGGGCTTGTTCATCGGCCTGGTGCTGGGGCTGTTCAGCACAAATCTGGCGGGCTCGCTCATCGTGGGACTCACTGTCGGGTTGGTGTTCGGATTGGTCACCGCCGCCGTGCCGTATGCGATGACAAGAGGCACAAGGGATTTCGCATCGACCATGCAGCTTGTTGCGGGGCGGTATGACGTGTTGTGTGAACCGGGTCAGGCCGAGGCCGCGCGCGATATGTTGGCCAAGCTAGCTATCTAGTCGGCACCTGCGCGGCGCCGTGCGGCGCTGGCCTGCGGTGTTACCAGTGGCTCGGGAATCGGTCGGCGAGTGGGACTCGCGCCGAACATGTTGCATGTCACCTGGTTTTAGCTCTACGGTTGCCGCGCGGGACGGGTGTGCCCGCCGTGCGGGCACACGGAGGTGCCGAGACGCGTCAACGGACCAGGAGGCGGTCGTGCTGGAGTCGTCGGCCGGATGGTTCCGACGGAAGGGTGTGGCGCTGGGCGTCACCTGCCTGACGCTGGCCTCGCTGACGGGATGTGCCCGCTCCGACGATGACATCGTCATCCGCTTCTACACGCCGGCCAGTGAGGCCGGAACCTTCACGGCCGCCGCGCAGCGATGCAATGCGCAACTCGGTGGCCGGTTCACCATCCGGCAGGTCAGCCTCCCGAAGCGGGCAGACGAGCAACGGTTGCAGCTTGCCCGCCGGCTGACCGGTAACGATCGCACGCTGGACCTCATGGGCATGGACGTGGTCTGGACCGCCGAGTTCGCCGAAGCAGGTTGGGCACTGCCGCTTTCCGCTGACCCGGCGGGCGTGACCGAGGAGAATGCCCAGCGCGATACGCTCGCGGGCCCACTCGAGAGTGCTCGGTGGAAAGACAGGCTGTACGCCGCCCCGTTGAGCACCAACACTCAATTGCTTTGGTACCGCAAGGATCTGGTACCCGAGCCGCCGACGACATGGGATCAGACGGTGCAGGAGGCGGAGAGCCTCGCACGATCGGGCGGACCGAGTTGGATTGCGCTGCAGGGTAAGCAGTACGAAGGCCTGGTAGTTTTGTTCAACACACTGCTGACCAGTGCAGGCGGCTCCGTTTTGGGCGATGACGGTAAGACGGTCACTCTGACCGATACCCCCGAGCATCGCACCGCCACCGTCACTGCGTTGCGGATTATCAAATCGATCGCGACTGCCGACGGTGCGGACCCATCGATCACCCAGACCGATGAGGGCACAGCGCGTTTGGCATTGGAACAAGGTAAGGCCGCTTTCGAGGTCAATTGGCCGTTCGTGATGGCCAGCATGATGGAGAACGCCATCAAGGGCGGGGTGCCGTTCCTGCGTCTGGACAGGCGCCCGGATCTGACCGGCGCGATCGGCGATGCGGGCCGATTCGCGCCAAGTGATGAGCAGTTCACCGCCGCATACGAGGCGACCAATGCGGCACTCGGTTTCGCCCCCTATCCGGCGGTGTTCGCCGATCGGCCCGCCAGGGTCACCATCGGCGGACTGAATATCGCGGTCGCTAGGACAACGCGGTACAAGGCGCAAGCCTTCGAGGCGCTGAACTGCTTGCGCAGCCGGGAGAACCAGAAGGCGACGGCCATCGAAGGCGGATTGCCCGCGGTGGACTCCTCTCTCTACGACGATCCCGAGTTCCAGGCCAAGTACCCCGCGTACGCGATCATTCGCGAGCAGCTCGCCACCGCGGCGGTCCGTCCGGCCTCGCCTTATTACCAAGCGATCTCGACCAGGGTCTCGGCGGCACTGGCGCCGATCACCGCGATCGACCCCGAGCGCACCGCCGACCTATTGACCGATCAGGTGCAGAAGGCCGTCGACGGGCGGGGGCTGATTCCATGACTCAGGCGTCGACCCAGCTGTCCCGCTCCGAGGGCAAGAAGGCCGAGCGCCGGCTCGGACTGCTGCTCATCGCGCCGGCTGCGATCCTGATGATCGCGGTCACCGCATATCCCATCTGCTACGCCGTGTGGCTGAGCCTGCAGAAGTACAACTTCGCCAGCCCCCAGGATCGCAAGTTCGTATGGTTCGACAACTACGTCACGGTGTTGTCGGACAGGTACTGGTGGAGCGCCTTGGTCGTGACACTTGTCATCACAGTGATTTCCGTGGTCATCGAGCTCACGCTCGGGATGGTGCTTGCGCTGGTGATGCACCGGACCATCTTCGGTAAGGGGATCGTGCGCACCGCGGTTCTGATCCCGTATGGGATCGTCACCGTGGCAGCGTCATACAGCTGGTACTACGCCTGGACTCCGGGCACCGGATACCTGGCAAATCTCCTTCCCTCGGGCAGCGCGCCACTGACACAACAGATTCCGTCGCTTGCGGTGGTGATCTTGGCCGAGGTGTGGAAGACCACACCGTTCATGGCGCTGCTGTTGTTGGCAGGGCTGGCGTTGGTACCCGACGATTTGTTGAAGGCCGCTCAGGTCGACGGCGCCAACGGCTGGAGCAGGCTGATCCGCATCACCATCCCGATCATGAAGCCCGCGATTCTCGTTGCACTGCTGTTCCGTACCTTGGATGCGTTCCGGATATTCGACAACATCTACGTGCTCACCGGGGGTAGCAACAACACGGGATCGGTGTCGATTCTGGGGTACGACAATCTGTTCAAGGCGTTCAATGTCGGGCTCGGATCGGCGATCAGTGTCCTGATCTTCCTGTGTGTGGCCGTCATCGCGTTCATCTTCATCAAGGGTTTCGGCGCCTCGGCGCCCACCGCGGACGGTGAGGACGGACGATGACTGTGCACGACCCGCGCCGGGCTCGGCAGTTGTCGGGGTGGTTGATCGCCGATGTGCTGGTGCTGTGTTACGCGTTGGTGCCGGTGCTGTGGGTGCTGAGCCTCTCGCTCAAGCCCACCTCGACGGTCAAGGACGGCAAGTTCTTTCCATGGCCGGTGACCTTCGACAACTATCGCGGCATTTTCAGCGGCAACGTCTTCACCTCGGCGCTGGTGAACTCCATCGGTATCGGGCTCATCGCGACGGTGATCGCCGTCAGTGTGGGCACCATGGCGGCCTATGCGGTGGCACGGCTGGACTTCCCCGGGAAAAAGGCACTCGTCGGTGCTGCCCTGCTCATCGCGATGTTCCCGCAAATCTCGCTGGTGACACCAATTTTCAATATCGAGCGCTCCGTCGGTCTGTTCGACACCTGGCCGGGTTTGATCATCCCTTACATCACCTTCGCGCTACCTCTGGCGATCTATACGCTGTCGGCGTTCTTCCGTGAGATCCCTTGGGAATTGGAGAAAGCCGCCAAGATGGATGGCGCCACACCGGCCCAGGCGTTCTGGAAGGTGATCGCTCCGTTAGCCACCCCCGGCATCGTCACGTCCGCGATCCTGGTGTTCATCTTTGCGTGGAACGACCTGTTGCTGGCGATCTCGCTGACGGCCACGGACCGGTCCATCACCGCTCCAGTGGCCATCGCGAACTTCACCGGCAGTTCGCAATTCGAGGAGCCGACCGGGTCGATTGCGGCGGGCGCCATCGTGATCACGGTGCCGATCATCATCTTCGTGCTGATATTCCAACGACGGATCGTCGCCGGATTGACCTCCGGTGCGGTGAAGGGTTAGCAATGGCTGAGATTGTGCTCGACCAGGTGTCCAAGACGTACGCGGACGGTTCCCCGGCGGTGCAGGATGTCACGCTGAGCATCGCCGACGGCGAGTTCATCATTCTTGTCGGGCCGTCCGGCTGCGGTAAGTCGACGACGCTGAACATGATTGCCGGACTTGAGGACATCTCCTCGGGCGAGCTCACGATCGCCGGCGAGCGGGTGAACGAGAAGGCGCCCAAGGACCGCGATATCGCGATGGTGTTCCAATCGTATGCGTTGTATCCACATATGACGGTGCGCCAGAACATCGCATTTCCGCTCACCCTGACCAAGATGAGCAAGGCCGATATCAAAGCCAAGGTCGACGAGGCCGCGAAGATTCTGGATCTGACCGATTATCTGGATCGCAAGCCCGCCAACCTCTCCGGTGGACAGCGGCAGCGGGTGGCGATGGGCCGCGCGATCGTCCGCAGTCCCAAGGCATTTTTGATGGACGAGCCGTTGTCAAACCTCGACGCCAAGCTGCGGGTGCAGATGCGCACCGAGATCGCGCGTCTGCAAAAACGGTTGGGCACCACCACCGTCTACGTCACGCATGACCAGACCGAGGCGATGACGCTTGGGGACCGGGTGGTGGTGCTGCGCGCCGGAAAGGTGCAGCAGGTTGGTGCGCCCCAGGAGCTGTACGACACCCCGGCCAACCTGTTTGTGGCCGGCTTCATCGGATCGCCGGCCATGAATTTCTTCCCCGCGACGCTCACCGATGTCGGTGTGCAGCTGCCTTTTGGCGAGGTGACTCTGGATGCCCAGGTGTACGCGAATATTGCTGCCAAGAAGGCCGGGTCCCTGGGAGGGGATGTGATCGTGGGTATCCGGCCCGAGCAGTTCGAAGACGCCACGTTGGTCGATACCTACAAGCGGATCACCGGGTTGACGCTGACGGTCAACGCCGATGTGGTGGAGTCACTGGGCTCGGACAAGTACGTGCATTTCACCACCGAGGGTGGGGCCGCCACGTCCGCCGAACTCATCGAGCTGGCTGAGGAGTCCGAGGTCGGCGAGAACGAATTCGTGGCAAGGCTCTCCGCGGCATCGAAGGTCGTGGAGGGACAGTCCATCGAGCTGATCATCGATACCGGCAAGCTGGTGATCTTCGATGCGGAGTCGGGGGAGAACCTTTCCCTCGTCGCCGACAGCGAGTGAATTCCGACGAGATAGTCCGCACCGTGCGGGCGCACCTGGCCGGTTATTTTGCGGGTCTTGGCGCGGGGGAGCCGGATTCGGCCTCCGTCACCTTCCTGGGGTCCGAACCCTATGAACTGCTGCGCTATGGCCCCGACGATGCCGGGGTGACGCATTTCGTCTCTGCGGGAGCCGCGCGGCATCCCATGAAAGACCCGGGGGAGATGCTGGTCTCCGATGAGCTGGGTCCGCGTGCTGAGGTGCTGATCAGCCTGAGAGGCAGTGTATTTCCCGGTCTGGTCCGGTCACTCGCGGTGCTGGCCGCGTCGCCCGCGGTGGAGGGGTTGGTGCTGGCCGAGGATGCGCTCGTCGATCTTGGTCAGCCGTTATGGGATGGGCAGGCGTACACCGCCGTGCTCCTGCAGCTCAGCGACGTCCCGGATCTTTCCCTGCCCGAACCACTCTCGCCCGTACGGTTCGTCGCGGCGGTTCCCATCACGGCCAATGAGGCCGCCTGGGTGCGACTCAAGGGAGCCGATGCGCTCCGGGATACGTGGCGGCAGGCCCATATCGACGTGATGGATCCGTCACGCGCCCACGCGCAGCCGTCCTAGCCGACGCCGCGGTCACAGCCAGCGGTTGCGGCGCAGAGTTCGGTACACGAACGTGCAGGCGCTCACCATGACCAACAACACCACCGGGTAACCCCAGGGCTGATGCAGCTCGGGCATGAAATCGAAGTTCATGCCGTAGATCCCGGCGATCATGGTGGGGACGGACACGATGGCGACCCAGGCGCTGATCTTGCGCATATCGGTGTTCTGCTGCATCGCCACCTTGCCGACTGCGGCGTTCACCAAGGAGGTGAGCATCTCGTCGTAGCTCGAGATCTGGTCGGCGGCATGGGTCTGGTGATCCAGCACGTCACGCAGGTAGCGGCGAACTTCCTTGGTGATCAGGTCGTTGTGATCCTGTGTGAGCTTGCTTAGCGCGACCGACAGCGGGCTGATCGCCCGGCGCAGCTCGACTACCTCACGCTTGAGCATGTAGATGTGTTCGATATCGGTCGCCGATCGCGGAGAAAACACGTTCTCCTCCATGGAATCGATATCGTCTTCCACCAGATCGGAGACCTCGAGGTAGGAGTCGACGACTCGGTCGGCGATGGCGTGCATGACGGCGTATGGGCCAAGCCGCATGTGGTCGGGGTCGGCGTCCATCTGGGCGCGCACTTTCGCCAGGCCGCTGTGGTCGCCGTGGCGCACCGTCACTACGAAGTCGCCGCCGACGAAGATCATGATCTCGCCGGTCTCCACGATCTCGCGTGCGGTTGAAATTGATTCGTGCTCAACGTAGTTGACAGTCTTAAGGACCAGGAACAGGGTGTCGTCGTACCGCTCCAGCTTGGGACGGTTGTGCGCATGCACGGCATCTTCGACGGCCAGTCGGTGCAAACCGAACGGGCCCGCGACGGCTTCCATCTGATGTTCGTCGGGTTCGTGCAGACCGACCCAGACGAACCCACGATCCAGTGAACGCACCTTCTCCAGCGCGGCCGTCGGGGTGTACTTCCCGGGCAGGCGTACCCCGTCGACGTAGACGCCGCAATCGACGATGGCACGCGCGAGGGGAACCGGGATGCGTTTGGCGTCCGTCAGTGGTTCGCGGCCGCGGATAGGTGAACGCAACGACGACGGATTGACCGACGGAAATCGCGCCATGATGTGGGCTCCCTGCTCGCGAACCAATCCTTCTGCGGAACCGTTCTGCGCGATGGTAACCCGCGCACCTTAAGGTTGGCCTGGGACACTGAGATCGTGATCTTCGACGTCGCGGTGTTCACCTCGGTATTCATCACTCTGGTGGTCATCATGGATCCCCCGGGTACGGTACCGGTCTTCCTGTCGCTGACAGGCCGTCTGCCCGCCACCGAGCGGCATCGGGCCGCCTGGCAGGCTCCGGCGGTCTCGTTGACCGTCATCTCGATGTTCGCGATCGGCGGCCAAGCGATCCTGGGCTATCTGCATATCGGTGTCCCCGCCCTGCAGGGCGCCGGTGGCCTGCTGCTGCTCATCACCGGCCTGTCGTTGTTGATGGGCGGGGCGACGAGTCAGGACGCCGACAATGGAGTCAACGTTGCGCTGGTGCCACTGGGCACCCCGCTGATGGCGGGGCCCGGGGCCATCGCGGCGACCATCATTGCGGTCCGTCAAGCCGAGGGACGGGTGGGTACGTATCTGGCTATCGGTGCCGCGATCCTGTGTGTGCACCTGGTGCTGTACCTGACGCTGCGGTTCTCGACGGTGCTGATCAGGGTGCTTCGGGAGGGCGGAATCATGCTGTTGGCCCGCGTGGCGGGTCTGCTACTGGCCGCCATTGCGGTACAGATGATCGCCGAGTCGGTGCGCGGTTTCGTGGCGGGCGCGTAACACGCGGCTCACAGATCCAGAGTCGCCACGTGTGACCTCCGGGTCGGCCAGTAGTCTCACGCTGTGACCGCCTCCGATGTTGTCGTGACCGATGAAGAGATTTTCGAAGCACATATCGATGGAAAGCTCTCGGTAGAGCTCAGGTCGCCGCTGGACACTCAGCGCGCGCTCTCTATCGCCTACACCCCCGGTGTTGCGCAGGTATCGCGGGCCATCGCCGCCGACCCCAGCCTGGCTAAGAAGTACACCTGGGCGCATCGCCTGGTCGCCGTGGTCAGCGACGGTAGTGCGGTGCTCGGGCTCGGAGATATCGGTCCGTCGGCTTCGCTGCCTGTCATGGAGGGCAAGAGTGCCCTGTTCAAGACCTTCGCCGGGCTCAACTCCATCCCAATTGTGCTCGACACCAAGGATCCCGACGAGATTGTCGAGACGCTGATCCGCCTGCGCCCGACGTTCGGTGCGGTCAATCTCGAGGACATCTCTGCCCCGCGCTGTTTCGAAATTGAGCGCCGAGTGATCGAGGCGCTGGACTGTCCGGTGATGCACGACGACCAACACGGCACCGCGATCGTGGTGCTCGCCGCGCTCATGGGCGCCTCGCGGGTACTGGGCCGGGACCAGAAGTCGCTCAAGGTGGTGATTTCGGGTGCGGGTGCGGCCGGGGTCGCGTGCGCCAAAATCATGGTGGCCGATGGCATTACCGATGTGACGGTGCTGGATTCGCGCGGGATCGTGCACAGCGGTCGCGATGATCTCAATGAGAGCAAGACCGAGCTGGCCGCGATCACCAATCCGCGCGGGTTGACCGGAGGTGTCGCCGAGGCGCTCGCGGGAGCCGATGTGTTCCTGGGTGTTTCGGCCGGAAAGGTCGATGAGTCGCTTATCGCGACCATGGCAGACCAGAGCATCGTCTTCGCGTGCTCCAACCCGGACCCCGAGATTCACCCGCATATCGCGGCCAAGTACGCCGCGATCGTCGCGACTGGGCGCAGTGATTTCCCGAACCAGATCAACAACGTGCTCGCCTTCCCGGGCGTGTTCCGCGGGGCGCTGGACGCCGAGGCTACGAAGATCACTGAGCGAATGAAAGTGGCTGCGGCCGAAGCAATCTTCTCGGTTGTGGAACCGGACCTGGCGCGCAACAAGATTGTGCCCAGTCCGCTGGATCCGCGGGTTGGTCCCGCCGTTGCGGCGGCGGTCCAGGCTGTCGCGCACGAGAGCGACTGATCCCGTTTGATTTTTCGCGCGTGGGCTGTGGGGCTGCTGGTCGCAGTGGCCGTGCTGGCCGGCGGCGTTGGATGCTCCGATAACGGCGGCCCTGCACCGTATTTGACGGTGGTCACCACAAATGATCCGCAGTACCGGGTGCTTGCGCATATCTATGCGGCCGTGGTGAAGGCCACTGGTATCGACACCAAGGTGCGTGAGAGCGCTGATCCGGTAGCGGAGCTGGACACTGGGATCGCGAGTGTCGCACCCGGATTCACCGGAGCGGTGTTGCGTCAGTTCGCGCCGCAGCAGCGACCCAGTGGGGACGTGGAGGCCACCTATACGGCCATGATCGCGGCGCTGCCCGCCGGTGTCGCCGCCGCCGACTACGGGACCGCCGAGGATCGCCCCGCCCTGGCCGTCGCAGCCGCCTCGGTGAGTGCCTCGTCCAAGCCCACCCTGGTGGCCTTGGCTCGACATTGCGATCAGCTGGCCCGCGGCGGGCAGGTTGGCCGGGGGCCCGTGCCGGTGCCGCGTATCGGGCCGTGCGAGACCGGCGTGCCCCGCGAATTCGCCAACGGTGGTGAACTTTTCGCGGCGCTCAAACGTGGTGAGATCGCGGTGGCCTGGACCAGTACCGCCAGCCCGAGTCTGCCCGTCGACGGCGTGACGCTGCTCGACGACGAGAAGGACTGGCTTCCTGCTAACAGCGTCGTGCCGCTGTACCGGCGTAATGAGCTGACCGAGCCGCAGGTGTTGTCGCTCAACAAGGTTGCGGGCGAGCTGACCACCGGAGAGCTGGCGGCGATGACCCGGGAGGTTTCCGGGGGAGGCGACCCCGGCCGCGTGGTGGACACCTGGCTCAATGACCACCAGATTCTGGTGCGCTAGTCACTCTGGGCCTCATGACCTGCGAGAACGTCATCAGCGATCAGATCGTGACTTGACCTCTCTATTTGACACGTGCTACTCACATCTGACTATGGCGATCCCACTGGGCCCCAATGTTGCGGCCACTGCACCTGCACGTAGCGACGAGCTGTACCCGGGTGACCAGCCCGGATTGCGGCTGCCCAACGGAGTGGAGGGCTGGGCGCGGCCCGAGCTCGCCTCCGTCGTCCGGACATTTGAGTGGATGTTCACGAAGTACCGCCTCGGCGGTGGCGGTCTGAGCGTCTACGTGGACGGCGAACCGGCCTTGGACATCTGGGCGGGTGCGGCCGCCTCCGGGCAGGGCTGGACACGTGATACCGGTGCTCTCGTCTTCTCTGCCTCGAAGGGCATTGCCGCCACCGTGATTCACCGCCTGGTCGACCGCGGCCTGCTTACCTATGACGCTCCGGTCGCGCGGTACTGGCCGGAGTTCGGCGCCAACGGCAAGTCGTCGATCACTGTGCGGCAGGTGCTCGATCACCGCGCTGGACTCTCCCGCCTCGAGGGGATCGCTTACCACGCAGAGGAAGTCGCCGATCATGAGTTGATGGAGCAGCGCCTCGCCGCGGCACCGGTCGACAAGTTCTATGGCAAGCGCGCGTATCACGCACTCACCTTCGGGTGGCTGCTCGCCGGCCTGGCGCGGTCGGTTACCGGCACGGACATGCGCGAGCTGTTCCGCACCGAGATCGCCGAACCGCTTGGGGTCGATGGGATCCATCTCGGCCGCCCCCCGCGCACCTCACCGACCAAGGCCGCGTCGATGTACCCCTTCCTGGACCCCCTGGTGCGCAGGCCCCTCGTCGGCCGGGTGCTGCCGACGGTCATACGTGCCATCGACCGCCTTCCTGGTTTCGAAGGCGCCATCGGCACGATGTACGAGCCAGGGATGGAGCGGATTCTCGCCGATGACGGCACCCTGACCGCGGCGCTGTACGACATGCAGGCGCCCGCCGCTAACGCGGTGGCCACTGCGCCCGCCCTGGCCAAGATGTACGCGGCCCTCGCCGGTGGCGGCACCGTCGAGGGGCGTGAGTTTCTCTCGTCGGAAACCGTTGCCGGACTTGCCCGTGAACCTAATCTGAGTATCGACCACACCATCGGGTTCCCGATGGGAATGCACCTGGGGTATATGTCGTTGCCGATGAGCGGATTCCGGAGTGGATTCGGCCATATCGGGCTCGGTGGCTCGATGGGCTGGGCCGACCCGAAGCGCAGGATCTCGGTTGGATTCGCGCACAACCGCCTGCCGGCGACCATGGCACTGGATCAGATCGCGTTCGTGTTCCTGTGGCCACAAATCATCAAGGCCGTCGGCTGAGGATGAGCCGCTCGGGCGAAGACCAATAGCCGAGGTCGTGAAGCGCCCTCAATCGGTGAGCGTCGATTAGGTATCTGTCCCGACATCTGTTCGGACACCCTTGTCTTCACGCCAAGTACCTGGTACTCACTGTTACTTATGGCACAACCCCACGGCCTCGATGACGCTGCCGCCGAACCCAACCGCCCGCAATTTTCCTACCCGCCTCTGGAACGAGGTCTAGAGCTGCCGCCGGGGGTGAATGGTTGGGCCCGCCCCGAGTTTCGAGGGGTGGTGCGGGTCTTCGCCCTGGCCTTCACCCGATACCGCGTCGGGGGTGGCGCCATCTGTGTGTACGTGGACGGCGAACCGGTTCTCGATCTCTGGGCCGGTCAGGCGCAGAAGGGCGAGCAGTGGACGCGGGATACCGCGCCGGTCATCTTCTCGGCGTCCAAGGGTGTCACCGCGACGATGATCCACCGGCTCGTGGACCGCGGCCTGCTCGAGTATCACGCTCCGGTCGCCCGCTACTGGCCCGAGTTCGCGGCCAACGGCAAGGGCGCGATTACCGTCGACGAAATCCTGTCTCACACGGCGGGATTGTCGCGGCTGACGGGTATCGCGAACAGCTACGAGGAGATGTTCGACCCCGACCTGATGGCGGACCGGCTTGCTGCGGCCCCGGTGGACAGATACTTCGGTAAGCCCGCCTACCACGCCCTGTCGATTGGCTGGCTCATGGGACGGCTGGCCAAGGCCGTCACCGGCAAGGAGCTGGAGGAGCTGTACCGCACCGAGCTCGCCGAGCCGCTCGGGGTCGACGGAATCCACTTCGGCAAGCCGCCGGAGCATGCGCCCTCGCAGCCGGCAGCGCTGACACCACATTTGGATCGCGTGGCGCGGTCTGGTTTCATTCGCCGCGCTGCGCCGCCTGTCATGGGAGTGCTGGACCGGGTGCCCGGAGGCAAGGGTGCCGCGTCCACGCTATATATGCCGGGTGCCGAGATGCTGCTGGCCGATGACGGCCATGCGAGTGCGCCGACGATGGATATGCGCTGCGGTGCGGCCAGTGCCTGCTGTGCCGCACCGGCACTGGCCAAGCTCTACGCCGCGCTGGCCGGTGACGGCAGTGTCGACGGGACACGTCTGCTGTCTCCGGAGATCACCGAGGGGCTGGGACGCAAGAACAGCTACCGGATTGACCACACGTTGGGCATACCGATGGGTTGGCACCGCGGGTATCACTCCCTGGCGGTCCCGGTGATCGGTGGCGGCTTCGGGCATATCGGGGCTGGCGGTTCCTTCGGCTGGGCCGATCAGAAACGGAAGATCTCCGTTGCGATCGTGCACAACCGGCTGCCCAGCACGATGATCTTCGACCAGGCCATCATCGGCACCTTCTTGCCGTCGATCATTCGTGCGGCCCGGTAAGCAGCGCTACTTCGTAGGCTTGGGCAGCAGGTAGCGCGTAAACAGGGAGAAGATGTCCTGGTAGCGCGCTCCGGTGACTCGAACAATCACGTCGAGGATCTTGGCATCGGGGCCGACGAGCACGCGGGGCTTCTTCTTGCGGACGGCGGTGAGAATGATGCGTGCGGCCGCTTCGGGGCTGGTGTTCGCCAGGTACTTGTCGAACAGCGCGGCCCCGGCTTTGACGTCGTAGCCCTCCGCGGCGGTGGAGTTGCGTGCGATGGCGGTCTTGATCCCGCCTGGGTGCACACAGGTGACCGCCACCGGCTTCTTGCCGATGATCATCTCCTGGCGCAGCGATTCGGTGAAGCCGCGGACCGCGAATTTGGCGGCGTTGTAAGCACTTTGGCCGGGCATCGAGAGGACGCCGAAGAGGCTGGAGACATTGATGACGTGGCCGTCGCCGGAGGCGATCAGGTGCGGTAGGAAGGCCTTGGTGCCGTTGACCACACCCCAGAAGTCGACATCAATGATTCGCTCGATGTCCTTGAACTGGCTTTCCTCCACCTCGCCCTGATAGGCGATACCGGCGTTGTTGTAGATCTGGTTGACCTTGCCGAAATGCGCCTTAATGGCATCGGCGTACAGCAGGAAGGCTTCGCGCTCAACGACATTGATGCGGTCGGCGCGGACTTCGGCGCCCAGCGCCTTGACCTGGCGTTCGGTTTCGGCGAGTCCCTCGGTATCGACATCGCTGATGGCAATCTTGGCGCCGGAACGGGCCAGCTCGATGGCCAGGGCGCGTCCAATGCCGGAGCCGGCGCCGGTAACCACGGCGACCTTGCCGCTGAAGCCTTCCATGTGTGTCTCCTTGTTATTAGACGAGCGTCAAATAGTCAGACTAGCGCGTCAGTTGGATCGCTTGGGTAGCAGGAACCGCTCGGCGACGAGGAAAACGTCCTGGTAGCGCGCGCCCGTCAGCCGGACCAGGAAGTCGATCACCTTGGCGTCCGGCCCGACGAGTACGCGCGGCTTTTTCTTGCGCACGGCGGTCATGATGATTCGAGCTGCCGCCTGCGGGCTGGTCCGGGCCACCCGATCAAACAGTTTGGCGAATTCCGCGTGGTCATACCCCTCGGCCATGGTCGCGTTGCGGGCCACGTTGGTCTTCACCCCTCCGGGGTGTACGCAGGTGACGGCGACGGGCTTCTTGCCGACGATCATTTCCTGGCGCAATGCTTCGGTGAAGCCGCGGACCGCGAATTTGGCGGCGTTGTAAGCGCTTTGGCCGGGGGCCGCCATGATGCCGAAGATGCTGGAGACGTTGATGACGTGGCCGTCGCCGGAGGCGATCAAGTGCGGTAGGAAGGCTTTGGTGCCGTTGACGACGCCCCAGAAGTCGACGTCGACGATGCGTTCGATGTCCTTGAACTGACTGACCTCGACATCGCCGTGGAAGTCGATTCCGGCGTTGTTGTAGATCTGGTTGACCTTGCCGAAGTGCTCCTTGATGGAGTCGGCGTATAGCAGGAAGGCTTCGCGTTCAACGACATTGATGCGGTCGGCGCGGACTTCGGCGCCCAGAGCCTTGATCTGGCGTTCGGTTTCGGCGAGTCCCTCGGTATCGACATCGCTGATGGCGACCTTGGCGCCGGAACGTGCCAGCTCCACCGCTAGCGCCCGCCCGATACCCGAACCGGCGCCGGTGACGACGGCGACCTTCCCGTTGAAGCCCTCCATTGAGCTCTCCTCAAGATTTACGTTGCGAGGCGTATGTCAATCAGTGAGGGTAGCCGATGGTGCCGCGGTCTTGTCAGGGCAGCTGGCCGATGACAGTCACGTCTTGAGACCCACGCAGATCCAGTCCACCGGGACCAGGGGAGGCGTGAAGGGGCGCGCCACCGGACGGTGCAGGACGACGTCGAATCCGGCACCCGCGAACACCTGCTGCATTTCGTCGGCAGTGGGGAAATGTGCCGGGCCACGCTCGCTGGTTCCACGCCGCATCCACCGGCGCTCTTTCGGGCAGATTGTCGCGACTGAGGCCATACCGCCCGGGCTCAGCACGCGGTGGAACTCCGCGAGGGCGGCGGGTTGGTCGAAGAAATGGAACGCCGATGTGGTCACCACGGCGTCGAGAGTGGCGTCCTCGAACGGGAGTTCTTCTGCGGGCGCCTTCTTCCACTGGACCTTGGTGGACCGGGCCCTGGCCTTGGCGAGCATGCCGTCGGACATATCGACGCCGAAGACCGAGTCTGATTGCAGTTCGACCTGGATGCGTGACGCCAGTATCCCAGTGCCACAAGCGATATCGGCAATACGTTGGGCGCCGTGTGCACGTAATTGCTCGATCGTATCGGCCTGGGCCGGGCTGTAGACATGGCGCTGCACGAGTGGAAAGTTGTACACCCGCGACATCACGGTCCAGTACCGCGTAACCAGTTCGTTGAGTGAACGCCGTTGAACGGTGGTTGGCATGCTCTGGAACCTAGGAGCGATCGAGGGGAACGTCCGCGACTCGGCGGGATCTTGTGAAAGATACGAGCCCAACCGGCGAGAGCTATGACCGGTCCCAAACACCGTCTCGTCCTGCGGATAAACCTGTGAGCAAACCTCCAAACTCCTTTGCCGGACGGTAGGGTGCGCAGTGGTCTCGCGGATGCGATCTGTGAGCGGTACAGGTGTTCCACAAAGCAGTGGGAGAAGGTTGGGGTCCGCTGGTATGACGGCGTCGCTCAGTGATCGGTTCATGCGCCAGCTGTCGGGGGCGGTGCGCCGCACGGTGGACTGTTTCGCTGCCGAGGTGCCGTACTACGGGATGCTGCCACGAGAGGTTCTCGATGGTGAGATCACCGAATTCACCAAGCAGAACTTCCGGATTTTCGTCCGGGTCCTGTTGGAGTCGCGGCCACCGACTGAGGACGAGTTAGCAGGGCCGATCCTGGCGGCATCACGACGGGCGCAAGAGGACATCCCGCTCCCAGCGCTCCTAGCCGCGTACAGCGTTGCCGCGCGGGTCGGCATAGAGACACTGCGGGAGTTGGCAACCCCCGACGAGGTCGGTGAGGTATTGGCGATCAGCGTACAGCTGCAGAGATACCTGCAGTTGATGGTGCCCGCGGTCACCGCCGCGTATCTCGAAGCGCGCCAAGGTCTTTACGGTGCGACAACGGAAGCCCGGCGTGACTTATTCGATGCGTTGGTGAAGGGGACCCCGTGGGCGGAGGCGGCCGAGCGGGCGAGTGTGACATTGGCGCTGTCGTACAACGTGCTGTTCCTGTACATGCCGGAGCCGGCGGGGAATACGGTGGTGGCCCGGCGTCGAGCCCACCGCGTGCAGGACATCGTCGATCAGTACGCACGCGAGCCCGTGCTCACCTCCCTGGACGGCCGCGGTGGCACCATCTTGTTGCCTGCGGTGGGCAAGGTGGAATCGCTGCTGCCGTTGTTCTCCGACGTCGCCGGGGGGCCCGTCACGCTCGGGGTCTCCGATGTGGCCGATCCCGGCGAGATTGCCGTCGCCGCGGCCGAGGCACGCGAATTGGCGCTGCTCGCGCTGAGACTCGGTCGGGTGCCGGGCACGTACCGGCTCTCCGATCTACTCCTTGAGTACCAGATCACCCGCCCGGGCAGAGCCCGTGACCTGCTCGCCGCGACGGTCCTACCGCTCACGGCGCACCCGCACCTGCAGCAAGCTCTCAGTGCGTACCTGCAATACGAGCACGGGCGGCAGCTTGCGGCTAAATCGCTGCACGTACATCCCAATACCCTCGACTACAGGCTGCGCCGGGTCGCCGAACTCACCGGCTTGGATCCCGCCCAGCCGTCGGCGGCGCGGATTCTCGCGGCCGCGCTACTGGCCGTGAAGGCTCACTGAGTCCGGTTCAGAGCCGCCCGGCGAGGAGCTTCACGACCGCCACAAGCTGTCGGACGTACATGATCAGAGCGCGGGGCGAGAGGGCCGTCGAGAACACCGTTCGGATATCGGGTGGTGCCGGTAATGTCTTGCCGCGCATACGTTCATCGAGCCAGCCGAGCGCATCATGACCGCCGGACAGTAACAAAAAGACGCGCTCGCTGGCTCGGTCGCGCCGGTAGGTGACATGTGCGCCGCCGGCGATGTAGTCCTCGGCAAGTTGGTCGGTGCTGGAAACCGGCAGGAGTACGTCGTGGATCGAGTGGTAGAGGTAAATCGGCGCGGTGGGGGTGCGCAGCCCCAGCGTCATCGCGTCGGTGAGGGCGGCGATCTCCGGCATGTCCATCACCTCTTCGAGGGGACGGTCGAAGATTTTGTTGAAGTTGAGAAATGGCCAGTACAGCAGTGCCTGGATGACGGTAAGGCGTTCGGCCTTCTCGACCATCCGGCGGCCTCTCTTGGTGAGGTGCTTCTGCAGGAACTCTTGGATGGAGGGGCTGACCCGCATCATGGCCGCCAGCACGATGATGATGAGCCCGGAAGAGTACTGGCCGCTGAGATGGTGCATGAGGGGGCCGGGTTGGGGGGCGGGCGCGCCGATCAGTGCCCCCACGAGGTTGAGTTCGGGCGCGTACTCGCCGGCGAGTTCGGCGGCCCAGGCGGTCGCGTTGCCACCGGCCGAATAACCCCACACTGCTGTCGGTGTTTGGGTGGACAGTTGCGGAATGCCGTCCTCGCCGGATGCGGCAATGGTGGCGCGCAGTGCGTCCAGCACGTGGTAGCCGGGTTGTTTGGGCGCCATCCAGAGACCCTTTGGCCCCTCATGGTCGCTGATGGTGACGATCCATCCTCGTTGGAGTGCGGCTACTGCCAGCAGGAACTCGTTCTGTGACTGGTTGATGCCGAAGGTGCGGTGCTGCAGGTAGTAGGAGGGGAATCTTTTAGGGGTGACGGCATCGATCGCGCTCTGGAAGGCAAGCAGTGGCGCCGCCTCTGTCGCATTCTTCGGGACGAGCACCGTGGTTACGGTCGTCTCGGGAGCCTCGTGTAAATCGGTGCTGCGGTAGAGCACCTGCCATGCGTGCAGTTTCAGGGGGATGAGTCCGAATAACCCGATCTGGACCCGCCTGCGTCGCAGGGGTGTTCCGGGTGCGGTCTTCTCCCAGCCGTCCGGCGGGAGAAAGAACGGGTCGTCTGGGGACGGCAGTGGTCTGCCGAGTTGCATCGGCCAGGCCTCGATCGGCGGAGCCGCCGGGGTCGACGTGGGCGCAGTGCCGGCTGTCATCTGGCTCCTGTCCTTGTTGTGGTCTTCCCGTCCGAATCATTGAGCGACGTCGATAGTAAGAACCGCGGATTCGCGCAGCGTATTCAACAAGAATGGTTCATGCCAATGAATCGTCGTCGAATCGGGGTTACCCCCTAAGGTGCTCATCGGACCTTGTAGTTCGTCACCGATGAGGCAAACGGTCGAAGTCAGTCTTCGGGCACTCGATATTCCATTGGGACGGCGATCATCACTGCCCAGTGGGTTGTTAGCAGCCGACGGCTAGAAAAAAAGAAATCTTATTCTATTTCTTGGTTAAGTTCTCGAATCGAGGGAATTGCGGCGCCGTGTGACGGCTACAGACGGCCGAGTAGTAGCTTCACCGTGCCCCATTGCCATCGCAGCTGGCTCCACACCGCCCGGGGGGTGAGGGAGGTCGAGAGGACCGTCTGGACATCCGATGTCGGCGGTAATGGTTTACCCGCTAACCGCTCGGCCAACCAGCCGAGTGCGTCGTTGACGCCGAGTATGGCCAGCAGAATGTGTTCGGTGCTCCGGTCGCGGCGGTAGGTGACATGCGTGCCGCCCACGATGTAGTCCTGCGCCAGCTGATCGGAGGCCGCGATCGGAAGTAGCTGGTCATGGATGGCGTGATATAGGTAGACCGGCGCGCTGGGTGCGCGTTGCCCCAGTTCCATTTCTTCGGTGACTCTGGCGATTTCGGGCGCCTTCATCAATTCTTCGATGGGCCGATCGACGAGAGTGTCGAAGTTCTTGAATGGCCACCGTAAGACCGATTCCGCGAGACTTACCTCCGCTGCCTTGGCGATGATCTGACGCCCCCGCAGGGTCAGGTGCCCACCGAGGAACTCGAGCGTGCTCGGGTGCGCCCGCGTCATCGCGGCCAGTACCGGTGGGATTAGTCCGGAGGCGAATCTGCCACTGTGCTTCTGCACGAGCGCGCCGGGCCGGGCCGCGGGAGCACCAAGCAGCGCTCCGACGACATTGAGTTCCGGGGCGTAGACGGGCGCCATCTCGGCAGCCCAGGTGCTCGCTGTCCCGCCTCCGGAGTACCCCCAGAATCCGACGGGAGCATCGGTCGGGAGCCGGGGTATGCCATGCGCGCCGCCGGCGTTCAAGGTTGCGCGCACGCCGTCGAGGACGTGATACCCGGGCTGCCTGGCCACCATCCATAGTCCTTGTGGCCCTTCGTGATCGCTAACCGAAACCACCCAACCTCGGGCGAGTGCGGCCACCATCAACACCAGTTCGTTCTGGGTCTGGTTGAGGCCGAATGTTCGGGGAAGCAGCCCATAGGAGGGGAAGGCTCGTGGTGACACCGCATCGATGGCGCACTGATAGGCCAGGACCGGTGACGTCTCGCGGGCATCGCGGGGCACCAGCAATGTTGTCACTGTGGTCTCGGGTGCGCCGTGGAGATCGGTGGTGCGGTAGAGCAGGTGCCAGGCCTGCAGGCGCAGGGGGACTATGCCGAATAAGGCGATACGAATTCTCCTGCGCCGCAGTACGGTTCCTGGCAGTGTGTTCTCCCAGCCGGGCGGAGGAAGGTAGAAAGGATCCTCAGGCGAGGGTCTGGGCTTGCCGTTAAGCGGTGGCCATTCCTCGACCGGTAGCGTGATCGGTTCGATTGCGGGTGCGGGCTTGGCCGTCATTGGTGCAGCGTATTGAACACGCGCGCAACGAGGCAGGGGTCCGGTAATGAATCAGGCCCACCCCCTAAGGGGCGGGCCTGATCTTGGGTTCGCTCACTCCTACTCAGATGTGGGAGCGAATGCCTCGTCGATGATCTCCTGCTGCTCGACGGCATGCACCTTCGATGAGCCGGAGGAAGGTGCAGACATGGCACGCCGGGAGATCTTGGTGAGACCCGTCAGACGCGGTACCACCTCGGGCAGGTTCAGGCCGAAGGTCGGCCACGCGCCCTGGTTGGCGGGCTCTTCTTGCACCCAGACGTACTGCGTTCCATCGGGATACCGGCCGAGAGTCTCCTCCAGGCGGTAGCGCGGGATGGGGTACAGCTGCTCGATGCGCACGATCGCAACGTCGTCGCGCTTGTCGGCGTTCTTACGTGCCAGCAGGTCGTAGTACAGCTTGCCGCTGGTCAGCAGGATCCTGCGGACCTTGCTGCGATCACCGACACCGTCTTCGTAGCCGGCCTCTTCGAGAACCGATCGGAACTTGCGGTCGGTGAAGTCTTTGATATCGCTGACCGCGGCCTTGTTGCGCAACATGGACTTCGGCGTGAACACCACCATCGGCCGGGTGATGCCGTCCAGGGCGTGCCGGCGCAATAGGTGGAAGTAGTTGGCGGGTGTGGACGGCATCGCCACCGTCATCGAGCCCTCGGCGCACAGCTGTAGGAACCGTTCGATGCGGCCCGAAGTGTGATCGGGGCCCTGGCCTTCGTGGCCGTGGGGGAGCAGTAACACCACCTCGGAGAGCTGACCCCATTTGGCCTCTCCCGACGAGATGAACTCGTCGATGATGGACTGTGCGCCGTTGACGAAGTCACCGAACTGCGCCTCCCACAACACCATTGCGTCGGGATTGCCCACGGAATAGCCGTACTCGAAGCCAACGGCAGCGTATTCGGACAGCGACGAGTCATGCACCACAAGACGCCCACCGGTGGGGTTGCCCCCGGTATCGGTGCCAACCAGCTGCAGTGGGGAGAACTCGGTGCCGGTGTGCCGGTCGATGATCACCGCATGGCGCTGGGTGAAGGTGCCGCGCTTGGAGTCCTGGCCCGTGAGCCGCACCACCTTGCCCTCGGCGACGAGAGTGCCGAGCGCAAGTAGCTCTCCGAAGGCCCAGTCGACCTTGCCCTCGTAGGACATCTCGCGGCGCTTTTCCAGCACCGGCTTGACGCGCGGATGCACGCTGAAGTTCTCCGGTACCGCCAGGAACGCGTCACCGATGCGCTGCAGCAGCGCCTTGTCGACGGCGGTGACCAGCTTCTGCGGCAGCTGCTGGTCTTCTTCGACCGACTCGCTGGCCCGCTGCTTGTACTTCTCCAGATCGCGAACCTCGTTGAACACCCGCTCCAGCTGGCCCTGGTAATCGCGCAGCGCGTCCTCGGCCTCCTTCATCGAGATATCGCCGCGGCCAATCAGAGACTCGGTGTAGGTCTTGCGCACACCGCGCTTGGTGTCGATCACCTCGTACATCTGCGGGTTGGTCATCGAGGGATCGTCGCCCTCGTTGTGGCCGCGACGGCGGTAGCAGACAAGGTCGATGACGACGTCCTTGTTGAACTGCTGCCGGAAGTCGACGGCCAGTCGAGACACCCAGACGCACGCCTCGGGGTCGTCCCCGTTGACGTGGAAGATTGGCGCCCCAATCATTTTCGCGACGTCGGTGCAGTACTCGCTGGATCGCGAATGCTCCGGTGCGGTGGTGAAACCGATCTGGTTGTTGACCACGATGTGAATGGTGCCGCCGGTCCGGTAACCGGGGAGGTTGGCGAGGTTCAGGGTTTCGGCAACCACGCCCTGTCCGGCGAATGCGGCGTCACCGTGCAGCATGAGGGGCACCACCGTGAAGCGGCCGCCGTCGGTGCCGACGTCGAGGACATCCTGTTTGGCCCGCACCAGGCCTTCCAGCACCGGGTCCACGGCCTCCAAGTGCGAGGGGTTGGCCGTCAGGGACACCTCAATGTCGTTCTCGCCGAACATCTGGATGTAGGTGCCGGAGGCGCCCAGGTGGTACTTCACGTCACCAGAGCCGTGCGCGAGCGCCGGGTTCAGGTTGCCCTCGAACTCGGTGAAGATCTGCGAGTACGGCTTGCCGACGATGTTCGCCAGCACGTTGAGGCGGCCGCGGTGCGGCATACCGATGACCACCTCGTCGAGGCTGTGCTCGGCACTCTGGTCGATGACGGCGTCCATCATCGGGATGACACCCTCGGCGCCCTCCAGCGAGAACCGTTTCTGTCCAACATATTTGGTGGCCAAAAAGGTCTCGAACGCCTCGGCGGCATTGAGCTTGGAGAGGATGTACTTCTGCTCGGCGACGGTGGGCTTATCGTGCTTGACCTCGATGCGATCCTGTAGCCACTTCTGCTGTTCGGGCTCCAGGATGTGGGTGTATTCCACTGCGGCGTGCCGGCAGTACGCGTCGCGCAGCACCGAGAGCACATCGCGCAGCTTCATATACTCCTGACCCTTGAACCCGGAGACCTTGAACTCGCGGTCCAAGTCCCACAGGGTCAGACCGTGGGTGAGTACATCCAAATCGGGGTGGCTGCGGAAACGGGTCTTGTCCAGACGCAGCGGATCGGTATCGGCCATCAAATGGCCCCGGTTGCGGTATGCCGCAATCAGTTCCAGCACCCGAGCGTTCTTGTCGAGGATCGAGTCGGGGTTGTCGATGCGCCAGCGCACTGGCTCGTAGGGGATGCCCAGCTCACGGAAGATGTCGTCGAAGAAGTCGTCGGAGAGCAGCAGCTGATGCACCGTGCGCAGGAAATCGCCGGATTCGGCACCCTGGATGATGCGGTGATCGTAGGTGGACGTCAGCGTCATGAGCTTGCCAATGCCCAGATCGGAGATGCGCTCCTCGCTGGCGCCCTGGAACTCCGCGGGGTACTCCAGCGCGCCGGCACCGACGATGGCACCCTGACCGCGCATGAGGCGGGGCACCGAGTGCACGGTGCCGATGGTGCCCGGATTGGTCAGCGAGATCGTGACCCCGGAGAAGTCCTCGGCCGTCAACTTGCCGTCCCGTGCGCGCCGCACGATGTCCTCGTAGGCGGTGATGAACTGGCCGAAAGCCATTGTCTCGCAGCCCTTGATGGCGGCCACGACAAGGGTGCGGTTACCGTCCTTGCCGGGCAGGTCGATAGCCAGTCCCAGGTTGATGTGAGCGGGCGTTACGGCCGTGGGCTTCCCGTCCACCTCGGCGAAATGCCGGTTCAAGTTCGGGAAGTTCTTGACGGCCTGAACGATGGCGTAGCCCAGCAGATGGGTGAAGGAAATCTTGCCGCCGCGGGTGCGCTTGAGGTGATTGTTGATGACGATGCGGTTGTCGATCATCAGTTTCGCGGGGATGGCCCGGACGCTGGTGGCGGTCGGAATCTCGAGGGAGGCCGACATGTTCTTGACGACGGCTGCGGCAGCGCCCCGCAGCACCTGGGTCTCGTCACCTTCCGCTGTCGGCAGCGGAGCGGCGGCCGGTTTCGGTACGGCGGGAGCGGGGGTCGGCGCAGCTGCCGGTGCGGGAGTCGCCGGTGCGGCGGGCGCGGGTGCGGCGGGCGGTGCGGCAGGCGCGGGTGTTGCAGAGGTCGGTGCGGGGGCGGCCGCTTGACCGTTGGCCGCGGCGCCGGCCGATTCGGTCACCGGCTCGGCTATTGATTCGGCTCCAAAGTCGGACAGAAATTCATGCCAACTGGAGTCCACCGACGCCGGGTCCTCCTTGAATCGGCGGTACATCTCCTCGACCAGCCATTCGTTCTGCCCGAATTGGGGATTTGAACCGTTCACGGCAGTCTTCGCCTCTTTCCTTGTGCAACCCATATGCGACCGGTACCAGGCTAACGCGTCGCCATTGGGGGCGACATGTCACCGTTCCATGACAGGGGCGACATCATCGGCGCCGATAGTGACCGGAGCACTGCCCGGCGGTGAACACGCGACGTCAGGGGTGCTAGCGCCCGGGCGCGACCAGACGCAGCTGCGCCGGCCACGACTTTGGGGGCGACCCAAAGGCATTACGCGCGTTGGTGATTATCCGTTTTCCGATGAACCGGTTGCCACCGGCCCCGATGACGGCGCCGATCCCGGCGGGTAACAGCTTGCCGAATGCCATTGCCCCGCGTTTCACCGCGAACTTCTTGGTGAACCGTTTGAGCAGGGTGGCGTTCAAGTGACTGAGTGCGGGGACCGGCAGGGTCGAGGTGGCTTCGGCCAGCCAGCCGCCTCCGACGGTGCGCTCCTTGCCCAGCACATCGGAGACCGTTGTCTCTCCGTCCTCGCCCAGCAGGACCGCGAGCACCAGTGTGTGCCGGTGCTCGACCTTGGCGAGCTCGATGTCGTGGACGGCGGCCAGCGCGAGAGTGAACAACGATGTCGCCTCGAGGAACAGAACCGCCTCACCGGCGGTCGCCGACAGCGCGGCCAGCGTGCCCACCCCCGGGAATGCGGCGGCGGCACCGACCGCTGCGCCACTGCCTATCACCGTCGCCAGGTACCGTTTCTCCAGCATCGCGATGAGGTCCCGCGGTGTGGCATCGGGGTGGGTGGCGCGCAGCTTCTGCACATACGCGCGGACCGCGGGCTCCTGAACCTTGGTGCTCTGATCCAGGATGAGCGAGAGCAGCTTGCCGGAGGCCCCGGGTTTGGACTCCTTACCCTTGCCTCCCAGCGCGAGCTGTCGCTGCTGTTCGGTGATGCGAGTGCTCATCGGCGTGTGTTCCTTAGTCGGTGGGGTCCACTGGTGCGAGCGAAGTTCCATCCTCACAGTAGTGAAGACGAATGACGTGTGTCTTTCGTTCCTTGCGTGGCGGCTCAACGAGGTGTTTTGCATGACATTTTTGAGTGTGCGATGCATTTGTTCACACAGTGATTTGGCTGGTCGGAGGGTCGGTTGATAGGTAACCTGAGACGGTCTTGCAGGCGACCCCGCTTGTGGTGGGGAAACGGGGATTCGGATGATCTTGAGCAAAGTCGTTGCGCTAGGAATCGCGGGCGGGGGCATCTCCGGTGCCACACCTGCCCGTGAGACACAGCTCACATTTGTTAGACGAGGGAAGGATTTATAGCGTGCGTGCGCTGAGCACTGAGGTGACTGCTGCCCGGACCGAGAAGACCACGGACGTCGCGACGGACACTCCGACGCCGGTCGGTTCGGTGTCGGCGCCCTCTACACGTCTGGGCAGAGCGTGGCTCATCACCGTGCTGGGCGCGATGGTTGCCTTGGGGCCGCTCACCATCGACATGTACCTGCCGGCCCTGCCCGATATCGGGTCGGATCTGCACGTCAACTCGACTCTCACGCAGCTGACACTCACTGGAACACTGGTGGGGCTGGGACTGGGGCAGCTGTTGGTCGGGCCGCTGTCTGATTCGTTGGGTAGACGCTTGCCGTTGATCGCTGGGGCGGCCCTGCATGTCGTGGCGTCGCTGGCCATCACCATGGCTCCGAACATCGTGGTGCTGGGTGTATTGCGGGCGATTGAAGGGGTGGGCGCCGCGGCAGCGATGGTCGTGGCGATGGCGGTGGTGCGCGATCTGTACACCGATAAGGCCGCGGCCACCGTGATATCCCGACTCACCCTGGTGATCGGTATCGCGCCGATTCTGGCCCCGTCGCTGGGCGCCGCCGTGCTGGTGCACGGCTCGTGGCAGAACGTGTTCGCCGCACTGTCCTGTCTTGGGGTGTTGCTCCTCATCCTTGCCGTGGTGGCGCTGCCGGAGACGCTGCCGCCGGCAGCACGGCGGCCGCTGCATGCGCGGTCGATTCTGCGGACCTATCGCGATCTGTTGCGCGACAAGGTGTTCGTGGTTCTTGTGCTTGTCGCCGGGCTCTCGCTATCCGGTTTGTTCGCGTACATCTCGGGTGCGTCCTTCGTGTTGCAAGGCCAATACGGCATGAACCAGCAGGTTTTCGCCATTGTGTTCGGTGCGGGCGCCATTGCGTTTGTCGCGGCCTCACAGCTGAATGTGGTGTTACTCAACCGATTCGAACCGCAGCAGATCGTGCAGTGGTGCTTGTCGCTGGCCCTGATTCCGGCGGTGGTGTTGCTGGTGCTGGCCGGGCTCGGCATCGGAGGGCTCGTCGGATTCGTGGCTCCGGTGTGGACGCTGATGGCGTTGATGGGATTCGTCATCCCCAATGCCCCGGCACTGGCGTTGTCCCGGCACGGTGAGGCGGCCGGTACCTCGGCGGCAGTGCTGGGTGCGGCGCAGTTCGGTGTGGGTGCGGTGATCGCGCCACTGGTCGGGGCGCTGGGCAACAACGCACTGGCCGTGGCTATCGTCATGACGATCGGGGTGGTGCTGGCCTTGGCCGGGCTGGCCATGGTGAGAAACCGCGCCACCGCCTGACCACCGACTAGATCGAGGCCTATGCAACCCGAGTACCCGCGTCCGTGGAGGACGTTGTGGGTGGTGCTGTTCGGGCTGTTCATGATCCTGCTCGACTCGACGATCGTGTCGGTCGCCAATCCCGCCATCAAGGCCGGTTTCGGTGCCGACTACTCGGCGACCGTGTGGGTGACGAGCGCTTACCTCCTTGGTTACGCGGTGCCGCTGCTGATTACTGGGCGGCTGGGGGATCAGTTCGGGCCACGATCGATGTACCTGGCGGGGCTGGCCGTGTTCACCGCCGCCTCTCTGTGGTGTGGGCTGGCCGGATCGATCGGCATGCTCATCGCCGCGCGTGTGGTGCAGGGCGTCGGTGCGGCGATGCTGACACCACAGACTTTGACGGTGGTGCAGCGGGTGTTCCCGCCGGAGCGACGCGGTACCGCGATGGGGGTGTGGGGTGCGGTCGCGGGGATCGCGACCCTGGTCGGTCCGGTAGCCGGTGGGGTGCTGGTCGATGGGTGGGGCTGGCAGTGGATCTTCTACGTGAACGTTCCGGTGGGTGTGCTGGGAATGATCCTGGGCGCGATCTACATTCCGCGGATGCCGACACGTCCACATCGGTTGGATCTGCGCGGTATGGCGCTTTCGGCAGTCGGTATGTTCGCGTTCGTCTTCGCCCTGCAGGAGGGGGAGAGCTTCCACTGGGCGCCGGGCATCTGGGTGCTGATGGTGGCCGGTCTGGCGGCGCTCGGCGTGTTTGTGTGGTGGCAGTCCGCGAACCGCAACGAGCCACTGATACCGCTGCGGTTGTTCGCGGACCGCAATTTTTCGTTATCTGGTGTGAGCATTGCGTCGATGAGTTTCTGCGTGATCTCCACCAGTCTGCCGATGATGTTCTACACGCAACTGGCGCTGGGTTTTTCGCCGACCAAGGCGGCGTTGACGCAGGCCCCGACGGCGATCGTGAGCGGGGTCTTGGCGCCGCTGGCCGGGTGGCTTGTCGATCGGGTACGTCCGTCGATACTGATCGGCGGTGGCATCTCGTTGATGATCTCCTCGACGCTGTGGTGGACGGCGATGATGCGGCCCGAGACGCAGATGTGGCAGCTTATGCTGCCCGCGGTGGGTATCGGCGCGGCCATGGCCTGCATATGGGGTCCGTTGGCCACCACCGCAACCCGGAACCTGCCGGCTGCGGTGGCGGGCGCGGGCTCGGGCGTCTACAACACTCTGCGCCAGACCGGCGGGGTGGTGGGTAGTTCGGCGATGGGCGCGTTGATGTCCGCGCGGCTGGCTGCTGAAATGCCTTCGCCGCCGGGCGGATCTTCAGAGCACGTGGGGGCGCTGCCAGAGTCGTTGCGCGCGCCGTTCTCGGCGGCGATGGCGCAGTCGATGCTGCTGGGGATTGTCGCGTTGGTGGTCGGTTTGGTGGCCGCGCTGTTCATGCGGCCCGCCGGTTCAGAGGTAGGTGCCGTGTCCCTCGATCACGGTGTCCCCGTTGAAGATTAGGACCTCATTCACCAGGTCACCCCGGTGGTTCCGGTAGTTGATGACGAGAGCTTGCACGCCCACGTAGACGTTGACGGGTTCAAAGTGCAGATCCGGGTTGCTCTCGAGTGCCGTGGACCAGTAGGCGCGTATCGCCTCCTTGCCCTTGGCGACGCCGCGGCTGTCGGGCACAATCTGCGCGGCATACGGCGAGGTGAAGACCGCGTCCTCGTGGAAATGCGCAAGCACTGCCTCGACATCGTGAGCATTCCACGCAGCGAACCACGCTTCGGTGAATTCATCGGGGTCGACTGCGCGTCTCATCGTTGGTCTCCGACTGTGCTGCTTCCTGCCGGGCTTCGCCCGCTCGTGTTGTCTTCTTCCGCGCTTCGCCCGAATAGCACCGCGGGGTTGAGGAATCCGGTGGGATCGAAGGCCGTCTTGACTGCCCGCATGGCGGCGATATCCCCGGGCGTGCGGGCCATACCGAGGTAATCGCGTTTGAGTGTCCCGACTCCGTGTTCGGAGCTGACGTTGCCGCCCAGGGTGGCGATGAGCGTCATCATGGGCTGATACAACGTGGTGGAGTCGGGGCAGCGCAACACATTTAAATGCAGGTTGCCTTCGCCTACGTGGCCGAACAGCACGGGGATCGCGTTGGGAACCGTCTCGGCGATCAGCGCAGCGGCGCGCCGCTCGAACTCGCCGATATGTGTCAGCGGGAGTGCCACATCGAATTTCAGCGGTGGGCCGTATGTGCCCAGCGCTTCGGCGATGGATTCGCGTACCTGCCATAGGCGTTCGCGGGAGGTGGCGTCCAGGCCGACGGCCGCCTGCTCTGCCACTCCGGCGGCGTCCAGGGCTTCGGCCAGGTCCTCGGTGGGATCGCTATCGCGAGCGAGTTCGATGAGCAGCAGCCAGGGGTTGTCGACCGGGCTTGGTACGCCCAACCGGGAGTCCATGAGTTCCAGCGCGGCGATACCGTTCAGATCGCGGAAAATCCGACTGGCTTCCACGAGCTGATCGAGATCATCAAATCCGGTGATCGCGGCAACGCGGTGTTTAGGAACCGGATGTAATCGCAGTTCGAGGGCTGTGATGACCCCGAGGGTGCCCTCGGCCCCGACGAATAGGCTGGTCAGATCGTAGCCCGTGTTGTCGGCGCGAACATCGCTGTGACGCTCCATGATTGAGCCGTCGGGTAATACGACCTGGACACCGATCACCTGCTCACGCATGTTTCCGTGGCGGACGGTGCGCAGCCCGCCCGCGTTGGTGGATGCCATACCGCCGACGGTGGCCGAATCGCGTGATCCGATGTCGACACCGAATTGCAGGTTCTCCCTGGCGGCTGCCTGCTGCAAGGCCGCGAGGGTGACTCCCGCGCCGACCCGGACGCGTCGATCGACGGTGTCGATGGGGCCGATATCGGTGAGCCGTTCGGTGGACAACAGCACATCGTCGTGCTCGGGGACCGTCCCGGCGACCATCGAGGTGCGCCCACCCTGGGTTGTGACGGACTGCCTGTGTTCCTTGCAGGTCTCCAGGACCGCGGCGACTTCGTCGGCGGACCCGGGGCGCGCCAGGATGCTCGCCTTACCGCTGTATCGCCCGGTGTGATCGATGACTCGTCCGGCGAGCACGTCGGGGTCGGTGCTGACGTACCTGTCGCCGACAATCTGAACCAGGGCATCGACGAGCGCGGACATGGGCTCAGTCTGGCACGGCGCTACCGCGTTGGATCCGGGCTTAGCGCCAGGAACGCCCCGAGTTCCACCAAGCCGTCAGGCGTGGCCGGGAGGTACTCGGTCAGCGCGGGGGAGCGCACGATGGTCGCCTGGTACTTGGCTCGGCTGATCGCTACATTCAACCTGTTTCGGTTGAGCAGGAATGACATGCCGCGAGGCACGTCATCAACGGCGGATGCGGTCATCGACACGAACACCACCGGCGCCTGTCTGCCCTGGAACTTGTCGACGGTCCCCACCAACACCCGGTCCAGTCCGGCGGTGGCCAGCGTGGCCCGCAACGTCAGCACCTGCGCGTTGTACGGCGCGACCACCAACACATCGGACTGTTCCAACGCTCGGCTGCCGGACTCGTCGGTCCAGTTCGTACCGATCAACGCGCCTATCTCGGCGGCAATAGCGGAAGCCTCCTGCGGGCTACTGGTCGCATTGCCCTGATGATCGACCAGGACCGTCCGCACTCCCGGGGTCTGGCCCGCCAGCACGCGCACAGGCGCCGCAGACTCAAGTTCCCCGTCATAGGACAGCTGCGAAACCCGTTCGCATAAAGCCGGATGCATACGGTACGAGCGTTCCAGGAAGTATCCACGGGTCGCGGGCAACGCACCGTTTCCTTCGACCAGCCAGCCCAACGCCGAGCCGTCGACGGGTTCGGGATGCACACCCTGAGACACCTGCGGCAGCTGCTGGGGATCGCCGAGCAGCAGCAGGTTCCGTGCGGAACGCGCCACCGCAAGCGTGTTCGCCAAACTGAACTGGCCGGCCTCGTCAATCACCAGCAGGCGCAACGCGCCGTCGGGTACCCGCCCCACATTCGCGAAATCCCATGCGGTGCCACCGATCACTGCCCCCTCGCCGGCGTGGGAGGCGATGAATCCGGCGTAGTCGCTGTCCCGAATCTGCGTCCAGGCAGCTTCTCCGCTGTACGGAGACGCCTTCTTGGCGACGCGCCCGGGCGGGACCCCCGCCGCGACCACTTGGTCGAGGAGGTGTTCCACGACGGCATGCGATTGAGCGACCACGCCGATCAGCCATCGGTCCTGTGTCACCAGTTCGGCGATGACATGTGCCGCGGTGAAGGTCTTGCCGGTTCCCGGCGGTCCGTGCACGGCAAGGTATGAGGAATCCAGGCCTCGCAGCGCGGTGGTGATTGCTCCGGCATACCCGTTGTCACCTACCGTCGGCAACTCACCACCACGGGGGTTGCGGCGCAAGAGGATATCGAGAGAGGCGGTCGTGGGCGTAGCGGGCAGCCCATCGACGACGGCGGCGGCGACCTCCTCGATGGCGGCCTCCAGCGCCTTGGTCATCACCGGCGATCCCGGTGCCAAAGCCATTGGCATTGTGTGAAACGGCTCGCCGTTCTTGGGTGTGAGCTCCTGAATCGTCACATCGACGGGTACACCACCGGACTCGGTAATCTCGACGACACTCGCCGACCCGGCGGCGCGTCGGTCGGGATCTCCGTCGCCTAGCCCCGCCGGGGCCGGCGGTTCATAGAGTGCGTAAATGCTGTCGTCGAGGACGCCACCGGCAAGGTCGCCCGTCACCCTCACATGTCGTCGGAGCTTGCGCTGATTGCCCGATTTGTGCCAGTCCTCAACCAGCTCGGCGCTGTCGATGATGAAAACACCTGCGGTATCGGCCCACTCGTCGACTGGGTTGTTCAGCCTGTCGAAGTGGCTCCACCAGAACGGTTTACGTTCCCGGGTGTGATACCCGCGCGCTGCCGACACCATGGCGACCGCCGTCTGGTCGGCACTGCGATCCGCTGGGCCGGAATCACCCACGAACGCCGCCAGGGCCAGGCCGACCGCGTCGGGTTCCGGCTCGGTTTCCTCGGCCACGGAACCCGAGGAGGACAGATGGGTGACGCCGTGCTCGAAAGCCCGCATCAGCAGCCAATCCCGCAGCTTGCGGGTCGATGCGCAGTCATAGCGGTTGTATTCGGCGATCGCGTCCAGCACCTCCTGCGCCGCCGGATCGCCGTTATCGCGCAATGCGCAGTACCGCGCATACTCGGTGATCGAATCGGTCGCAGTAGTCACCTCGCCGGAGCGTTTACCGTCCATGAACAGGGGTTCGAGGGCCTTGAGGCCGTAGCCGCTCGAACCCGACCGAATGCTCTTGCGTACCAACGGGTAAAGATCGACCAGCACGTTATCGCGCAGTAAGTCGTCGATCTGTTCCTCGCCGACGCCGTATCGTCCGGCCAGGCGCAGCAGCGCGGTCTTCTCATATGCCGCGTAGTGGTAGATATGCATCCCCGGATTGCGGTGTCGACGCTTGGCCACCAGGTCTAGGAACGCAACCAACGCCCGACGCTCACTACGGCGATCGTGCGCCCAAATCGGCCGGAACTTCTCGTTTCCGGATCGGTCGTATTCGAGCACCCCGAACAGATACTCCAGCCCCCACTGCACACCGTCCTCGGTCCACAGCGGATCACCCTCGAAGTCGAAGAAGATGTCTCCGGGGTTCGGCGCGGGCAACGTACCCAGCGGAACCGGGTCGGCCACCTCGAACTGCGGTGTACCGCTTTCTCGTTGGCGAACCTGTAAGCGGGCTTGCGCGGTGAGCTGCTGCAGGCTGCGCGCCGACAGATCGGCGACGGGCTCGGTGCGCTCGGCCAGCTCCACGACGGTGCTGACCTCAGCCTCCAACAGTGCCGCACGCTGGCTGACTCGCAGGCCGGCGACCAGCAGCAGATCATCGGTGCGCTCGACCTCGGGCCCGCAGGCCGGGCAACGGAAGCAGGCACGCACGGTGTCATCGGCCCAGTCCACCGGCACACCGCCCGCCAGATGGCGATCAAGCAAGTCCTGCAATTGGATTCGCCGCTGCCGGTACACGCCTACCAGATCGGCCACCGGATAGTCGACGGTCGACCGGTCGCCCAGAATCAATCGCACCTCAGCTGACACCGGCACACCCGTCGCCGCCAAACTGTCGGCATAGGCGGCCAATTGCAGCAAGGCCGTCACCTTGGCACTGCGGGCCAGCTTGGTGTCACAAACCCGGTACGCGCTTCCGCCGTCGGAAACGCCCTCACGCACCACGAAGTCCGCGAAACCAATAAACCGACCGTCGAACATCGCGGCCTGGTAGACGACGGAATGCCCCTCGCTGAAGGCCTGTCGAGTCTGTGCGGCGACCGCGCTCAGGCCGTCGAGCGTGAATGTGGGGAAGGGAATACTGGCCACCCCGGCGCCGAAACGCTCCCGCAATTCGGCAAGGTGATGGGCTTCGTGGGCGTCGCCCAAAGTCGCGGTACGCGCCAGTAGTTCATCGTCACGCGGAGGTGCCGGTCCCCAACCGAGCTTGGCATCGAACGCCCGCAACAGGGCGTACTCGCAGCGTGCAGCGGAAGCGAGATCCGAAGCGCTGTAGACGACCCGGCCGTCGAGGACGAACACCCGCATCACTGTAGGTGTTGCCACCGACGAATCGGCGTTACCGAGGTGCTGCCGCTTGGACTTTCTCCACGCCAGAACCGTTCCAGCGGAAGGACACCACGCTCTCCAGGCCAGGTATGCCGTTGGAGAAGTTGAGCACCACAGTGTCTAAAGTGCTCGCCGACAGGTCGATGGCGTTGTAGCCGTAGGTGTCGGGAACACCGTGGGAGATCACATTGCCCAGGTGGAAGAACACGGCGCGGGTACCGGAGTCCCCCGAATGGTTAGTTCCCGTACCGGCGGTGACGATGACCGCCGACAGCGGAGCGCACTTGCTGTAGTTCCCCGCGACTGGCACCGGATTCCACGTGGCCTCGCTGCTATTGGGCACGGGGGGAAGCAGGGCGATGGCCGCCGCGACCGCCGGGTCCTTCACGTTGACCGCGCAGTCGTCTTTGGTCGATGGCGGTGGCTTTGGCCGGTCCGCGGCGCCCGCGGCCGATGGCGGGGACGTGATGGTGTTGGTCGGGGTCTTGGACACCGTGGTGTCGCCACCGGTGCATGCGCAGGCGAGCGCTGAAAGCGAGACGATCGCGGCTGTCAGAACCATCCTTCGCACGGCCCCGCACACTACCGACTTTTACCGAAGATTCAGCGGAGGCGGGAGTTGTGCGAAGTTGCGCTTAGACTTCTTAACGCCATGACCTCCACAGACAACCCCACGCCCGACACCGGCGATTCGATCGCACCCCGTGCGGATGACGCCGTCACCTTCGCGGACCTGCAGATCGCCCCCGCGGTGCTGCGTGCGGTGTCCGACGTGGGATACGAAACACCCTCGGCGATCCAGGCCGCCACCATCCCCCCGCTACTAGCAGGTTCGGATGTGGTGGGGCTGGCGCAGACGGGCACCGGGAAGACGGCGGCGTTCGCCATCCCGATTCTCTCAAAAATCGACTTGACCTCGAAGAACACCCAAGCGCTGGTCCTCGCGCCCACCCGTGAGCTGGCCTTGCAGGTCGCCGAGGCTTTCGGCCGGTACGGCGCACATCTGCCCAAGTTGAATGTGCTGCCGATCTACGGCGGTCAGTCCTATGTGGTGCAGCTGGCCGGGCTCAAGCGGGGCGCCCACATCGTGGTCGGAACCCCCGGGCGTGTCATCGACCACCTGGAACGCGGCACCCTCGATCTTTCGCATCTTGACTACCTGGTGTTGGACGAGGCCGACGAGATGCTGACCATGGGCTTCGCCGAGGATGTCGAACGCATCCTGGCCGATACCCCCGAGTACAAGCAGGTAGCCCTGTTCTCGGCCACCATGCCCGCGACCATCCGGCGGCTGACCAAGAAGTATCTGCACGATCCGGTCGAGATCAAGGTTGAGGCGAAGACCTCCACCGCCGAGAACATCACCCAGCGCTTCATCCAGGTGGCCGGACATCGCAAAATGGACGCGCTCACCCGGATTCTCGAGGTCGAGACCTTCGAGGCGATGATCGTGTTCGTCAGGACCAAACAGGCCACCGAGGAGGTGGCCGACAAGCTCAAGGCGCGCGGGTTCTCTGCGGCCGCGATCAACGGCGATATCAACCAGTCCCAGCGCGAACGCACCATCAACGGACTGAAGAGCGGTGCCGTTGACATCCTCGTCGCCACTGACGTCGCCGCGCGCGGCCTGGACGTCGAACGCATCTCCCATGTGCTGAACTACGACATCCCGCACGACACCGAGTCGTATGTCCACCGCATCGGCCGCACCGGTCGCGCGGGCCGCTCGGGCACGGCGGTGTTGTTCGTGTCTCCGCGTGAACGGCATCTGCTCAAGGCCATCGAGAAGGCGACCGGAGCTAATCTTGCCGAGGAGGCGCTGCCATCGGTCGACGATGTCAATGCCCAGCGTGTGACTAAATTCCGCGATGCCATCACGGCCGCGCTCTCGGCACCGGAGGTCGAGCTCTTCCGTCGGCTCGTGGAGGACTACGAACGCGATAACGATGTGCCGGTGGCCGATATAGCCGCCGCGCTGGCGGTGCTTTCGCGTGACGGTGAGCAGTTCCTGCTGAAACCCGATCCTCCCCGCGACCCACGCCAGGAGCGCGGCGAGCGCCCCGAGCGCGGGCCCCGTGAGGCACGTCCAGGAACTCCTGGTCTGGCGACGTACCGCATCGCCGTCGGCAAGCGGCACAAGGTGATGCCCGGCGCCATCGTGGGGGCGATAGCCAACGAAGGCGGTTTGCACCGCAGCGACTTCGGCCACATCACGATCCGGCCTGACCATTCACTTGTCGAGTTGCCTGCCAAAATGTCGCCCAAGACGCTGAAGGCTCTGGAGAGCACGCGGATCTCAGGTGTGCTCATCGAACTGCGCCCCGCGGGCCCGTCCGACGGCGCGGCACGCCCCGACCGCAAATTCACGGACCGCAAGCATTCCGACCGTAAACACACCAGCCACGAGCATTCGGGGGCGAAGAGGCCAAAGCGGTCCCCGAAGAAGCCGTGACGGCGGTGTCCGAGGCCCGTCGCGCCCCGGTAGCCACCGGAGCGGGACGTGTCGCGGCGCTTACCGGGATCCGGGCGGTGGCCGCGACCCTCGTGGTGGCCACCCACGCGGCCTACAGCACCGGGAACTATGTGGTCGATGGGGTTTCCCCATGGCGGGCCTATCTGAATTTGTTGCAGTCTCGCCTGGAGATCGGTGTGCCGATCTTTTTCGTGCTGTCGGGGTTTCTGCTGTTCCTGCCCTGGGTGCGGGCGACCGCCGACGGTAACGCGTCACCCTCGGTGAAACGGTATGCCTGGCACAGGTTTCGGCGCATCATGCCGGCCTACTGGATTCTGGTGGCGATCGCCTACATCTGGTATCACATCCGGGACCAGTACCCCAACCCCGGACACACCTGGCTGGGTCTGTTCCGGAATCTCACGCTCACCCAGATCTACACCTCCAACTACGGATATCGCTATATCCACCAAGGGATGACGCAGATCTGGAGCCTCGCCGTGGAGGCGGCGTTCTATGTCGCGTTGCCCTTCCTGGCGTGGCTGCTCGTCAAGAAACTCTGTGGGGGACAGTGGCACCCGGGGCGCCTATTAGGCGGCCTGGCTGTGCTCGCCCTGGTGACTCCGGTGTGGATGACGCTGGTGTACACCATTAGTGCTTTTCCGGATGGGTCGAAGCTGTGGCTGCCGGCCTATCTGTCGTGGTTCGTGGGCGGCATGATTTTGTCCGTTCTGTCTGTCATGGGTGTGCGCTGCTACGCGCTGGTGACGGTGCCGCTGGCGATCATCTGCTACCTCATCGTGTCGACGCGGATCGCGGGAGATCCCACCACCTCACCGTGGGCGCTGCCGCAGGCGTTGACGAAATCGATCTTCTACGTGGTGATCGCGACGCTGTTGGTCGCTCCTGCGGGGCTCGGCGACACCGGCTGGTATGTGAGGTTCCTGGCCTCGCGGCCCATGGTGTGGCTGGGTGAGATCTCCTATGAGCTGTTCCTCATCCACATGATCCTGCAGGAGATCGTGATGGTCGACCTGCTGCACTATCACGTCTACACCGGGTCGGTGGTGATCGTGTTCCTGGTATCGATGCTGGTCAGCGTGCCCGCTGCGTGGCTGATCCACCGGACCGTGCAGGTGCTGCTGAGGTGGGGTTCACGTCTGAGGCAAGCAGCGGCGCAACGAACTCGGTGATCAGCGTCCGCTCGTCCTCCGGATTGTCCTCGGGGTGGGCGAGCAGTGAGATGATCACCCGGACATACCATTTCGCCTTGAGGTGAGTTTCGGTGGTGACGCCGTCGGCCGCCACGAATGCCGACACCATGGCGTTGATGACCTCGGAGTGCAAGCCAAGCGATCCGCCGAAGTACTCACCGGGCCGGAACCAAGCCGATAACGCGGGATTTTCTCGCACCAGTTGCAGTGAGATGAGCATCGCTTCCACCAGACGCTCCGTCGGATCGTCGACTCCGGCGACGGCCGTGGCGACCTTCCCGGTGATGGACCCGGCTTCACGGTGCACATACGCAATATGCAGCGCCTCGCGATTCTCGAAATACCGGTACAGCGTTGCGCGGGAACACCCAGCGGCCTTGGCGATTTCGTTCATGCCGACGGTAGCGACGCCGTCGCGCACGAACAGCTCGGCGGCGGCGTCGAGAATCTTCTCCGCGGCCACCGACGAGCGGGTATCAGCCAGCCAACTCACAAGAGGATCATCGCACGCGGATGGGCACCGTCAGGGGCCTCCGCACGTACGAGCCGTCCGCCCAGGTGACCCCGTCGAGGTCGATCTCGAAATCGGGTATGCGGGTGAGAAGTTCTTCGAGTGCAATGCGCGATTGCATACGCGCCGCCGCGGCGCCCAGGCAATGGTGATTCCCATGGCTGAAGGTGAGGATATTGCGCGGCTTCCGGAGGACGTCCAATTCGCCTGCATCATTGCCATATTCACGCTCGTCCCGGTTGCCACTGCCGTAGAGCAGCAGCGCGCGCCTTCCCGCCGGGATGGTGGTATCGCCGATGGTGACGTCACGGGTTGCGGTACGTGCCAAGCCCTGCACCGGAGAGGTGAGGCGCAGGAATTCCTCCACCGCGCCCGGGATAAGCGATTGATCGTCGATCAGCCGCTGGCGCTGATCCGGGTTTTGTTGCAGCAGTTGTATTGCGCCGCCCAGCATTCCGGTAGTGGTGTCATTACCTCCAGTGACCATGGTGAAGGCGAAGCCGAGGATCTGGAGCGTCCCGCTGATGTCACCGTCGGCGCCGACTCCTGCGGCGACCAGGTGTGAGACGGTGTCGTCCTCGGGCTTGGCGCGTCGCCGCTCGATGAGCCCGGTGAAGTACATCATCAGCTCGCCGATGGTCTGTGCGACCTCGCCTTGCATGGCCTCGATGTCGATGGCGCCGCCGGATGCCGCCGCGACGATGCCGTCGGTCCAGATGTCGAACTGTTGGCGGTCCTCTTCGGGCACCCCTAGATAATGTGCGACGACCATCGAGGGCAGCGGTTTGAAAAGTTCGACGACGATATCGCCCTCGCCGCGTTCCTTAAGGCGCTCAAGGCGTTCCACCACGAACTCGCGCACCTTGGGTTCGACGGACGTGACCTGACGCGGCGTGAATCCGCGGGATACCAGCTTGCGGAAGTCGGTGTGTGTGGGCGGGTCCTGCATCACGAAGGGCGGATTGTCGCCCATTCCGGTCTTTTCCAGGTCGCCATACATGATGGTGAGGCCCTTCGCGGAGGAGAAGGTCTCCCAGTCGCGAGCGGCCTCGTAGATATCGGAATGCCGGGTGAGCACGTAGTAGTCGTCTGTCGGCGCGTGCTCGGGCACCACGTGGTGCACCGGATCGTGATCGCGGAGCGCCGTGTACATCGGCCATGGATTGGTCCAGTTGTCGGAGGCCCCGGGGATGTAGCGCGGCACAACGGCATGAGACACATCAACTGACATGTCTTATGTGTAAGGCATATCAGTGAAAGTGTCAATACCGGTTTTCCTCGCGAGCAGACGCTTAGTGCACAGAAAGCCCTGGTGGGGTGTGCACTAAACGTCTGCTCGCGAGAACTAGATCAGCGTGCCCGGGTTGAGGATGCCCTCAGGGTCGAGTGCTTGCTTGATGCGGCGGTTGACTTCCAGCACCTCGGGGCCGACCTGATTGCCCAGCCATGGCTTCTTGAGCCGTCCGACTCCGTGCTCGCCGGTGATGGTGCCGCCGAGCGATATCGCCAGATCCATGATCTGGCCGAACGCGGTATGGGCGCGTTGGGATTCATCGGGGTCATTGGGGTCGTGCACGATGAGCGGATGCGTGTTGCCGTCGCCGGCGTGCGCGATCACCGAGATAAGCAACCGCTGTTGTGCGGCAATGGCTTCCACGCCTTCCACCAGCTCGGCGAGCCTTGGCAGTGGGACGCCCACGTCCTCGAGTAGCAACGGACCCTTGGCCTCCACCGCCGGGATCGCGAACCTTCGTGCTGCAACAAATGCTTCCCCCTCGCCCGGATCGTCGGTGGAGAAGACCTCGGCGGCATGGTGATCGGTGAAGATCTGGCTCATGAGCTGTGCATCGTCGGCGGAGGCTCGCCCACGCTCGTCCGAGCGGGCCACGAGCATGGCGGCGGCGTCGCGGGCCAGCCCCATTTTCAGTTTGTCCTCGACGGCGTTGATCGCCACCGAGTCCATGAACTCCAGCATCGACGGCCGGATCTGCGCGGTGATCGCGAGCACCGCATCGGCGGCCTCTGCCACCGAATTGAACGTCGCCACCACGGTGCACGGTGGCGGCTGCGGGGGCAGCAGCCGCAGCGTGACCTCGGTGATAACACCCAATGTGCCCTCGCTGCCCACAAAGAGTTTGGTAAGGCTCAGTCCGGCAACGTCTTTGAGTCGTGGGCCGCCAAGTTTCAGGATCGTGCCATCGGCCAACACAATGTGCATGCCCAGCACGTAGTCGGTGGTGACGCCGTACTTCACACAACACAGTCCGCCGGCATTGGTGGCGATATTGCCGCCGATACTGCAGATCTCGAATGACGACGGGTCCGGCGGATACCAGAGCCCATGCTCGGCGGCGGCCACCTTAACCTCGGCGTTGAGGGCTCCGGGCTGTGCAATGGCCACCCGGGTGGTGGTGTCGATCGCGATGGTGCGCATCCGTTCGGTCGACAGCACGATGGCGCCGTCCTGGGCGGTGGCACCGCCCGACAACCCCGTTCCGGCGCCACGAGGTATGACGGGGATGCGATATGCGCTGGCCCAGCGCAGTGTCTGCGAAACCTCTTCCGTGCTGCCAGGACGCACCACCGCCAGCGGCGAACCCGCTTCCGGATCGAAGGCGCGGTCCTGCCGGTAGGAGGCGGTGATATCGGGATCGGTGATGACCGCCCCCTCGCCGAGGGTGGTCGCGAGCTCGTTGAGGGCGGTCTGGCTCATATCATCCGTGCCGTCGCGCCGGCGTCGATCGGCAGCACGGTGCCGGTGATATGCGAGCTGCCTTCGTGGGCCAAGAACAGCACGGCACGGGTGACTTCCTCGGGTTTGAGGAAGGGTGCGTATTGCAGGTGCAGCGAGGCGAAGACGGACTCGACATCCTTGAGGGTGGGCTTCTCCAGATCGGGTCGCATGATTCCGAACACGAAATCGTTTTGCGTCATGGGGGTTTCGATATTGCCCGGTGCGACGGCGTTGACGGTGATGCCATATCCCACGAGGTCGTGCGCGGCGACCTTCGTCAGTCCGATGACACCCCATTTGGACGAAACATAAGCGGCCTGAGCCCATGTCGCGCTGTGCCCGAGCATCGAGGAGACGGTGATGATCCGGCCGTAGTTGCGTTTGATCATCCCGGGCGCGACCGCCGAGATGGTGTTGAAGGTTCCGGTCAGATTGGTGCCGATCACCTCGTCCCATTGCGCCGATTCGACATCCGGCAGCAGCGCGATGGTGCTGACCCCGGCATTGGCGATCGCGATATCGATACCGCCGAGCGAGTCTTCGACCTCGGCAACAAACGATTCCAGCGCCGGTCGGTCGGTGACGTTGAGCTTCGCGGAGATACACCGGCGTCCGGTGGCTTTCACCAATTCGACCGTCTCGGCGAGGTCGGCCTCGGTCGCCAGCGGATACCCGACGACATCGCTGTTTTCGCAGCGGTCGCAGAGCGCGATATCGGCGCCCGCCTGGGCCAGAGCGAGGGCGTGTGAGCGGCCCATGCCGCGCGCGCCGCCGGTGATCAGTGCAATTTTTCCCTCGAAGTCAGCCACGGAGCCGACCCTACCGAGTCGGCTTCTATTGGGGCCGCTGTTCCTCCCGGTCCAACTCTCGCAAGACGGGCATGCGGATGCTGGCGACCGCGATGAGCAGCATGGGCACCCCGAGGATGGTCAGGGTCGAGGCGACGCCGAACTTGTCGGCGATGGGTCCGGCAAGCATGAACCCGAGCGGCCCGGCGCAGTACGCGGTGGACGTCATGACACCCACCACCCGCCCGCGCATGTGTTCGGGGGAGCGGGTCTGCATCACGTAGTTGGCGATCGGTGCCACTGGCCCATAGATGAAGCCCAGGCATGCGCCGAGCACCAGCAGTACGGCAATCGGCGGGAGGAGCGACATGCCCAGTGTGGTGATGCCGGCGGTGAAGGTGGCGCACACCATGATGGTGCGGCGTTGGACGTGGCGCACCATGGTGGCGTACCCGAGAGCGCCGAGCAGCCCGCCGACAGAGATCGCCATGAGTATCCAGCCGAGCTGCTGGGGTGTCCCGGCATCGCTGAAGTGCTTGGGCAGCAGCACACTTTCGATCGGCAGATACAACGCCGTGATGGCCATGTCGATGAGCGCCAAGGTGCGCAGGATCTTGACGTTCCAGACGAATTTCAATCCCTCGACCACACCGCTGACGACGCCGGTGGGCTTGGTTTCGGCGGCCGGTTTCCCGCCACCTTCGACCTTGAGGAAGGCGATTGCCAGGGCGGACACGACGAAGGTCGAAGCAGTGGCCCACATGGTGTTGACGCCGCCGATGGAGGCGATCAGCAGACCGCCCAGACCGGGGCCCACGATGTACGCGACGTTGAATACCGCCTCGTACATGCTGTTCATCCGGTCGAGCGACCAGCCGGCAGCCTTCGCGGCGGCGGGCAGCATCGATTCGCGTGCGGTGATTCCGGCGGGATCGAAGATGGCGCCGATTGCGGCGAGGGCCGCGAGCAGAGGCACGCTGAGTCCGGTCGTCATGGCCAGAATCGGTATGGCTGAGACGGACAACAAAGAAAGGACATCGGAGATGATCGACATCTTGCGGCGTCCGAAGAAGTCGACTGCGGTTCCCGAGATCAGGGTGGAGAAGACCAGCGGCAGGGTTCCGGCGGCGGCAACGATGGCCGCATCCGCGGCAGAGCCGGTGCGCTGCAGGACCAGCCAGGGGAGCGCGACGATCGACACACCGTTGCCGATGGCGGCCACAACGGATGCGAAGAGCAGCAGGAAGACCGGCCGGCGATTCACCTGATCGATTGTCGGCGAATCCGCCGTCGGAGTGGACATGTCGCCGAAAACGTAGCAGCGGCTGGTGCGGCCGGTCGAGCGATTTTCTTTGGTTGGACCGGCGCCCTGCTAGTCGGCGTGCACTGCCTCGCGGATGATGCGGGCGGTCCCTTCCAGGTCAGGATCGCGACGGACGACGAATCCCTTGGCGAAGGCCAGTTTGTCGCCGCCATGGCGGGGCACCACATGCAGGTGTGCGTGCATGACCGTTTGGAATGCGACACGGCCATCGTTGAGCGCCAGGTTGGTGCCGTCACTGCGTAGTTCCGAACCCCGGATGGCGTTGGCGATGCGCTGGCCGACCGTCATGATGGCGGCGGCGTCATCGGGCTTCAGGTCCACGAGGTCCTGTGCATGGGCCTTCGGGATCACCAGCGTGTGCCCGCGGGTGATGGGGCGAATGTCGAGGAAGGCGAGCGTGGCCTCGTCCTCGTACACGCGGAACGACGGAGACTCGCCGGCGACGATGGCGCAAAAGACACACGACATGAGCACACCGTAGCGGGGCGTCGGTTGGCCAACTATGTCGGCCGATTCCCGCCAGCGCACTTGCCGCGGCGTTTCTAGCGTTGCCGCCATGGATACCGAGTTACGTCCTCCTCCCGCCGCCATCGTGCTTTCTCGCCCCACGGTGTGGTTCATGGCCCTTGCGGCTGCTGTCGGTACTGCCGCGATCTATCCGCTTCAGCCGGCCATCGCCACAGTGGCGGGGTCGGTCCATGGCTCGATCACCGACGTCGGTGTGGCTCTGGCTTGCGGTCCGGTCGGCTACCTGATCGGCCTGGCGGTCTTGGTGCCGCTGGTCGATCGATTCGCACCCCGAAAGGTCGTGTGTCTTCAGTTCGTGGTGATGGCGCTGGGTTTGGTGATGAACGCGGCCGCAGGACGCGCGTGGATCCTTGGGATCGCCATCGGTGTGGTCGGGGCCGTGTCATCGGTTGGGGCCCAGCTCAGTTCGGTGGCTGGGCGTTTCGCCGAAACCCGTCGTCGCGCCACCGACCTAGGAATCGTTACTGCCGGAATCTCGGCTGGAATTCTCGCCGGCCGAATCGTCGGAGGCTGGCTGGTAGAACTGATCGGTTGGCGCGGAATGATTCTGGTGTTCGCGTCCGCCTGTGCAATTCTTGCGGTCGCCGCGTTGGTTGTGCTGCCGGGCGCGTCCGGAACTGTGAACACGGGGTATCTCGCGACCCTGCGGGGCATTCCCGGGCTTTACCTTCGATGGAGTGCGCTGCGGCTTGCGGCAGGGCGGGGCGCCTTGTGGTTCTTCGCTTTCTGCGCGATCTGGTCGGGGTTAGCCGTAGCGCTGTCCCAGCCGCCCTACTCGTTTTCCCCGGAACAGATCGGTCTCTATGCTCTCGCCGGGCTGGCCGGGATTGGCGCGACACGGATTGCGGGGGCATGGACCGACCGCGTCGGGGCACACCGGGTCGTCGTCATCGGCTTGGCGGTGACTCTTGTTGCCTCTCTGGGGCTTTGCGTGGCGCTCTCCAACAGTGCGGTGGTATTCGTGTGCCTTGGTCTTTTCGACGCTGGACTGTTCGCGGCTCAGGTAGCGAACCAGAGCACCGTGTTGGCCATCCAGCCGAACGCACCGGCGCAGTTCAACAGCGCCTACATGGTTGTCTACTTCGTCGGTGGAAGCGTGGGCAGCGCGTTCGGCGCCACCGCGGTCGAATGGTTCGGATGGGCGGCCACTGCCGCCGTCGCGGCGGGTGCGATTGCGTTGGCAGAGTTGATTACCGTTGCGGCCCGCTCCCGTGCGGCTCGCTAATTCACTTCTGTCACAACGGTTCCAGGCGGTCCACCAAAATCGACAACCTTGCAAGTTGTTAATCTAACCTATCTCTTTTCTGCCCTGGCTTGTGTTCGTCGCAGCCCCGCCGGCGTCGGAAGTGTTGCTAGCTGAATTCTGGGCACCATTAGTCATGTTGCGCGGCAAGGTAAGCCGGATTGCACCAGGTAGTTTTGTAATCCATCACGGTGGCACGCGCGGCGGTTGGTCTGCTGGCAACGATTCAGGTCGCTTGACTATTGGCGGTGGCGGCGGGAGTGGTGTCCGCGTTGTCGTGGTGCACCGCCAGACGCGCTGCTCACGGTCAATTTCAGCTGGAGGTTGGTCGGGCGGCTGTGGTAGCGGGGGCGTAGGTGTAGTTGTTGAGGTTGTATGTGGCGCTTTCCCACATGGTTTCGACTGTTAGGGCGGGCCGGAAGGGTACGTCGCCGTGCTTGTCGAAGTAGTAGCTGTTTGCTTGTGAGCAATCGTTGCGGTAGAAAACTTGTCCTTTGCGGCGCTTCAGCATCCGCTGCCAGTAGCGGGTGTTGGCTGCTTCAGTGACCTCGATCCGGGTGGCGCGCAGTTTCTGTGCGTGCCGCAGGCAGCGCACGATGTGTCGGCTCTGGGTCTCAATCAGGTTGAAATATGAGGAGCCGTTATAGCCGTAGGGGCCCAGGATTGCGAACAGGTTCGGAAAGCCTGGCACGCTAACGCCTTGGTATGCCTGGTAGCGCTGCTGGTCCCACCACTGGCCGAGGTCGCGGTGCCCGGCCGTGATGGGGAACGGTGGCATGTTGCCAGCCTCGAAGACCTTGAATCCGGTTGCCAGGACGAGGACATCGATTGGGTGTTCGGTGCCGTCGACGGTACGCACACCGCAGGTGGTGACGGCTTCGATAGCGCTGGTCTCTAGATGAACGTTCGAGCGGTTGAATGTGCGCAGATAATGGTTGGAGACGGTGGGACGTTTGCAACCGACTGCATACAGTGGCGTGAGCTTGTCTCGCACGACCGGATCGGACACCTCACGCTGCAGGAATCTGTCGCCAACCCGGCGCGCGGATGCCAACAGTGGCAGCCGATCGGCGAAGTGAATGGAGATCGGGAACCCGAGCTCGACGAAAATCTGACTGACCAATCGAGCCGCCCGCTGCGCGCCCGGTACGTATCTCAGAATGCCTCGGAATCGGGGGCCTAACGTGGCATCGAGCTTGGGGAAACACCAGATCGGTGTGCGCTGGAAAACCACTAGTTGCTCGACCTCGGGGGCAATCGATGGAATCAGTTGCACCGCCGAGGCGCCTGTGCCAATGACCCCCACACGCTTGCCCCTCAGATCGATGGTGTGGTCCCAGCGTGCGGTGTGGACAACGGTGCCCCGGTAGTCGGTCAGTCCATTGATAGCCGGTGGTTTGGGCTGACTGAGCACACCAGTGGCCAGCACGACGTGTCGCGCAAGGTACTCGGAGCCGCTGGATGTCGCTAGCCGCCACACGTGCGTGCTTTCGTCGAAATGCGCTGCAGTGACCCTGGTATTCAAGTGGATCCGGCCACATAGCCTGTACTTGTCTGCGCACCGCTGCGCGTAGGCCTTCAGCTCACTGCCAGGTGCGTAAACCCGCGACCAGTCCGGGTGCTTCTCAAAGGAGAACTGATAGCTGAATGACGGGATATCCACTGCAACACCCGGATAGGTGTTCCAGTGCCAGGCACCTCCCACGCCATCGCCTTCCTCCAGTATCAAAAAGTCACTGCATCCGGCGCGGTCAAGTTTGATCGCCACCCCAATTCCGGAGAGCCCACCGCCGATGACGATGACCTCGCGCACAACAGCTGCAACCACGGATGATCTCCTAATCTAGATGATCCAATAATCTGAATTAGGGGATCATCACACATTAGGATGCCAACATGCAACGGTTTACCCGGGCCGAGAGTCAGCAACGGACTCGCGAACGCATCCTGTCCGCCGCGGCAGTGCTGTTCCTCGGGAACGGTTTCCGCGCCACCTCGATCGGCCAGGTCGCTGACGCGGCCGGGTTCTCCCATGGTGCGGTCTATTCGAATTTCGCGGGCAAGACTGAACTCGGCCTAGCAGTGATTGACCTGCTGTATGAGCGCGAAGCCGCAGTGCTGCAACAACAGTTCAACGAGTCGTCCGCCACCTGGGAGTCCATGCTGGAGATATTTTCGGCCTGGGGTGCTGCCACTATCGGCGATATCCGTTGGGCCCGTCTGGAACTCGACGTCATGGCAGCAGCCTCTGATGACGAGGAGATCCGCGAAGCCAACGCCCTCCGCTATGCGCGGCTGCGTGCCACAGGCGCCGCGGTGTTATCTGCCGTTGCCGAGCGCGCCGGCATCGAGCTCCCCGCGGACCCCAACGACCTCATGATCGGGGCGTTGGCGCTTGCTCTAGGCCTGGGCCTGCAACGAGCCGCGGACCCCGCCATCCCCGGCTCACACATCGCAATGTTCCTGGCCGCGTTACTGCCCCCCGCCGCCAGGCCGGATACGTAACCAGCCCGGCCCCCCACAAGGTGCGGCCAATTTCCTTGGGGCAAAATGGATTAACCAAAGAACGCGCACCTGTTACGCGGCGCTGCTGCCCGCTCGTACAACAACGCCACTAGAGCTAGCGCTAGCCTAATCGATGGGTATCCGGACCCAGTCCGACTCGAACGGGCTACCTCCCTCGCTGGCCGCGTCGGCGACGGGCGATGTATTGCCGAGTGGCACGGCCTAGGGTGGCGTCGCCGTTGCCCGGACTCCATCTTCTGCCCACGGAGAGCGCCCGGATCTCGCTCGTGGGCCACACCCTGATCGTCGTCGACGGCGACCTCAAGAGCAGACACGAACTCATCGATGGCGCTCAGCTACTTGAGACCTACCGCGACCTGTTCGGCATCGACATACAGACTGCGCCGGTGAATCCCGAGTCGACAGGAGTACCAGCAGATTGACTTTCCGATGCGGCGGATTGCTCTGGTCTTGACGCTGTGGGAGTGATCCGGGTTCACGGTGCGGTGCTGGCGATATGTTGTTCTGAGGAGGTGAGCCGTTCGTGGCGCACGAATCAGATGATGCTGCGTCGCAAACGCGCAGCCGCGGCAGACCAGTCGGTGGAGGCAGCACTGCTCAAGAAGCCCAAGCGAAGCTGCTTGATGCCGCCGAGCGGCTTTTCGTGGAGCGAGGATATGCCGCGTCCACGATGGAGGCAATCGCCCGGGAAGCTGGGTATAGCCGGGCTGTCATGTATCGGCACTTCAGGAACCGTGACCATTTGATGGACGCGCTCGTGGTCCGGACAACCATGAGTGAAATCTCCAAGATGGCCGGTCGGCTGATCGTCCTGAATGACCTCGGCGAGATCATTACCGAGTCGATGGTTGCAGTGTCGGTGGAAGTGGGTGCTAATCCGCTGCTGCGTGTTCTGGCTGACCGGGATGGCCGGGGCACGGTGGCGTCGTTGATCGTCAACGCGCCCAGTCTTGCCGATCTGCTGACGTCGATGTACGCGGGTGTGTTCAGCGGGCAGGTGGCCAATATCCGAGATGGAGTGCGTCCGGCGGATGCGGCCAGATATGTGCTGTCGGTGGCGCTGGGTCTGTTACTTGAACTCGTCCCGGGAGTTAGCGATCCGGACCAGGTCAGACGTTACGTCCGCGTGTTCGTTTTGCCGGCGCTGATGGCCCATCCACCCGATCCTGAGCCTGTCTTCACTTAAACCACCCGTCGACACATTATATATACAAACATCGCATATCTGTGTATATACTGCAGATCGTGGATCTCGCCAGCCGTCATCGGCATGACGCTTAGTGGGCTCGCGTGGCAGGCGCCTCGTCAGCGACGGTTTCGTTCAGTTCGAAGCCTCGAAATATGCTGGGCGGAAACTGATTTGGTGCGGGCTTGAAAATCCTATACGCCACTCTTAGCGGCGCGAGCAAGACGGCGAGTAAGCCGCCGACGATGACACAACAGATCATTCTGCAACTGTAAGGGTGGGCAATGTCGAACGTCTATAGCCAAAGTGCACCAATGGAGTACGGATCCGAAGCGTGCCTGCTGCCTGTGCGAGACCGGATATCCGGTCCGGCGACGGCCCGAAAGCTTCAGAAGACATTTTTTGTCTATTTTATGGTGTTCACATTAGGGGTCGCGCTGGCAGCGGTCACCCCTTCGACTGGATGGCGAGCCTTCGGATTGGGCCTGATCGTGCCCGGGGGTGGCTTCTGGTACGCAGCTGACGTCGTCATGGCACTGGTGTCGGTGGCGGCTGTGGTCGTGGGTGGGTTGATCTGGATCTTGACCGGCGCAATGTTTGTCTGGCCGATCGCCTGGATAGCTACGGCGGCGCTAGCAGCCCATCACGCTGAGTATCACTCGCGTGGACATGCCCACCACGGCGGGCTGTGGCATTCAGCCTTGTGGATGGTGCCGCTGGCGACTGCTGGTGTGGTAGTGGGTTCGCTTGTTTGGCGATACTGGGCATGGCAACGCAGCAAACATACTGTCGAGGTCATTAATCGTAAGCTTGTGCAACGGCACGCGGAACGAATTGGGGTGTCAACGTCGCGGCACGCGCAACCGGATGAGCTGACCGAAAAAGACATGGCATTCGCGAGGTACACGGTCAATCTTGCATTGCAGCCTTTCGATTCTTTCGAGGGTTTCGATCTGCTAGAACAGTTCCAAGGGAGCTCGCTTCGTTATCAGCTCTTCACCACCCAACTTGCGCTCGCAAATTACCAAGCCTCACACGCGCCAGCATTTGGGGGTTATCTTGCTGAAGCTCAACACGCCTTAATTACCAAAATGACCCACCGCAAGGTTTGGGGCTATTGGTTCTGGGAGAGCCTAATCGGCAACTTCAGAGTCGGTCATGATCCTATAGTCAAAGACAATGTCATGTTCAGTGGTTATCTGGCCACTATGCTCGGGGCGTACCAAACAGTGACCGGGGATAGCACGTTCGATCAGGCCGGGTCGCTCAGCTTCCATCATAAAGAAGATGTATTCGAATACGATCAGCATCGCGTGGCTCACGCAGTACTCGCCAACATGCTAAACAGTAACCTCTGCCTTTATCCGTGTGAACCAAACTTCGTTTATCCGGTATGTAATTCAATCGCCCTAGCGGGGCTAGCATCATACGACCATAATCACGGCACAGGTCTAGCGCAACAGATTTCGGATCGCTTCCGTGACTCACTGGAAAACAATTTTATGGGCTTCTCCGGGCGCCTGCTGTTTATGCGTTCGAGCCGTCTAGGGCTGACGTTGCCCACTCTGCGCATGGCCGCCGTCGATGCAGCGATTGCCATGGCACTCCTGCCCGTGTTGCCTGATATCGCTACTCGCACCTGGGAAGTAATGAGAATGCAGGTAATCGACCTGACACAATCCATACCCAAAGTGAAGATGGCGCCCTGGGAGCGCGTCGACCCGGGCACGTATCGGCCGTCATTGATGACCACATACTCGGCCCTGGCGGCCGCGGCGGGTGTCATGGGCGATACGGAGGTGTTAAAAGCGATGCTTAATATCATTGATGCCACCTATGAGCCGGTAGAACTAGACGGCGCGATGCGTTTCCCGAAACTATCCGTCGTAACAAATATCGGATATATCAGCGCCCGCTTTTACCGGGCTACTGCAACCAACGCACCCGAGTCCGGCCCAAGACTGGCGCAAGTCGCATTCCCTGATGTCATGGTAGTCAGCGCACACGTCAAAAACGAATCTCTTTATATAACGCTACAACCGGGCAATGGCCCTCAAGCGAAGACCAAGCTCAAATTTGAAAACTTGGATCCAGGGGTACGCTATCTTCTCGTCAATGGGGCTGTACATTCAGAGATCACCGCCAGCAGTATCGGAGAGTCCTTCACTGAGATAAGTCTCAACGAGCGTAGCCAATTTATCTTGCGCCCCGCCCGCCATGCCGACCTCTCACAGCTCAGAGCATGACGAGGAAGCTACGATAATCGACACTCCTCGACCAAGGAGTATCCTGCCGTACAGGATGGAATTTTGTTCCATATTTGCCGCAATCTCGCAAAGAACGTCTCGTCTCCGATAGTTCACCACGATCCCGCACCTTTCGGCGCCGAGATCATACATTCTCATTGACCTGTCTTGCGCCGACTTATCTCGTGACATATCGCGTCAGTCACTCAAGGTTAGGCAGCCGCGTCCAGGCAAACTGCGAGCCTGACCGCTTCCCTCTAGTTGCCTGACCGGGGCGGTGATACAGGCTCGGGCGGCGGCGGGGGATCGATGGGCAGTGTGGGACCACCGTACGGCGTGGGTATTGAGAATCTTCCCTTGGGAGTTGGGTCTGTTCGCTGCAACGGATCAGCGTTGGGTGGAGGGTTCGCGGTGTCATCCCCGGCCGGTCGGGGGGCGTTACGGGCTCCCCGTACTAATACCGCAGGATCAGGGTTGCTGCAGTACGAAGTATTGGCGTACGGCTCGGGGTAGTCAGCAGCTGACGGTGGTTCTCGGGGTGTGCTGTAGTCGCAGGAGTAGCGGGGATAGATATCGGCGATCGCCCAGAGGCCACCGTCGTGTACCGCGGCACCGAGAGCATCGACCATCGATACCCGGTCCGGGCGAAGGAACTGATTGAGTGCGGGCACGCGCACATACGACAGCGGCGCGATGACAGCCAGATTCCCCAGGAGCTGCACCATGGTGTCGGAATTATCGGCGAACAGTGCGTCAAGCTTGGCCAGTGTGTCGGGCCCGTTAGCCAGCATGGAGCGATAGCCGCCATCCATCGCCGCAATGCCATGAAGGAGCGGACGGAGGTTTCGCGACGTCTCCGATAACCCAGGATTGACATCGCTAAGTGTGGTCAGAATCAGCCGGCTGTTCTTGAGGACGCTTACCGTCTCCGGCAGTACCGCATCAAGTGTCGAGAGCAGGAACGTCGCCCCGCCGAGAATTGCGGATAGCTTTTCGGGTGCAGTGGGGCTCACGCCCAGCTCACGTGTGATTGCGCGAAGTTTGACAGGATCGATTTGGGCAAGTAGCCCGTCCGAGTCGGCGAGCATCTGCGCTAGCGAAACGGGAACGGAAGTTCGCTGCTGATCTACTACACTGCCAGCCACCAGGTATGGGCCGGAGCGGCCATCGGCCCGGAAGTTCACGTATTGCTCGCCGGCCGGGGAAAGGCCCGAGACCTCTACGGTGCTGCTCTCTGGAATCTGCACACTGGAGTCGATCCTGGCGACCGCGGTGACGCCGCTGCCGTCGGCAGCGATGGATTCGATCCGCCCGATCGGTGCACCCCGCAAAGTAACGTCTTGGTTGGGCAGCAGCCCGCCGGATTCCGCAAGGTGAATCCTGACGGCGATCGTGGAAGCGGCGGGGTTGACGCGCAGCGCCCCAAACATGAGGTACCAGAGACCAAGCGCCAGGATCAGAGCTACGGCGATGGCCGAGGTCAGGGACCGGCGCCGCATCCCTGCTTGGACCATCGTCAGCACGCCCCGGGCTAAGGGCTCGAAAAGGCTTGTTGTCATGGCTATTTCGGCCCTGCACCCACAACGCGTTCCTGCAGGCGGAGCAAGCTGTACCGGAACGAGCCGATCATCGCATCCCAGTCAGCTCGTTTCGGCCCGTGGAACCCGGGATCACCGGGATACCCGATATCGGGTATCGATCCGAGCGCGATTTTCATGACGTCGATTTGTCCTGGGATGGCTGTGCCCTGAGCTGTCTTAATGAACGGGGGTAGCAGCCGATTGATGCCCCATAGGAGCGGATCGGGATGTGTCGCAACCTGATTGAACTTATCGGAGATCGTGTTGACATCCGCCAGGATGCTGCGGGTGTCCGTGCCCTGTATTGATGGGAACCTGGAGAGCTGTCGGGTTATCCCACTCAGCTGGCCGATCATCTCGGCAGCCTGCCCCGTATTGTCTGCCAGTGCTTCGGTGGCCGGAGCGCCGGCCGCCAAGATGTCAGTGATCTGGTCCTGACTTGCCGTGAGGATTTTAGCTAGCTGATTTGATTCGGATAGCGCGGCTTCGAATTGACCGGAGCGAGAGTTCATTGCCGTCAGCAGCTGATTGGACTTCCGCAGGATGTCGGCAAACGCCGCACCGTTGCCACCGGCGGCCTTTCCCAGGCTATTGGTCAGCTTAGTCATGTTCCGGACTGCCCCACCGTTTACCAGTACTGCCGCCGAGCTCAGCACCGCTTCGACAGTGGACGCCGATGTGGTGGATTCCAGCCCGATAGTTGCTCCGTCACCGAGCAGAGGGGCGTCATCGGCGGCCGATGCGGGCGGCTTCAGCGAGACGAATACATCGCCCAGGGGGGTCGCGGACCGGAGTTCAGCGGTGGTGCCCACGGGGATGCGGATACCTGCTCTGATACGCAAGGTTGTATGGGCGGTGTAACCCTTCGCCGATATTGACTCAAGCTCGCCGATATCCGCGCCGGCGAGCTTGACGTGTGCTCTGGCGGGAAGATTCAGTGCATTAGCGAAAACGACGTTCAGTGCGTAACTCGTGGTGTTGAGCGCCGGCGCTGGGAGCGGCAGGCTTTCCAATCCGGTGCTGCACGCGGGCGTCAGCGGGATCGCCACTGCTGCGGCCATGACAGCGGCAACGTGCCGAATGGTTTTGGTGCGCACAGCTATTGCCCCATCCTTACCAGTCCATCGAGCATGTATGTTAAACCGAAATCTGGTCCGTAATCCTGGAGAGTGCCGGTGCTGCAACCAAGTTGACGAAGTCCCATGAGATTGCATATCTCTTTGGTAAGACCGCTGTCGAACATCATCTTGTCGAGCAGAAAATGTGCCCGGATTGCTCCGCCTTCCATATCGACGGCGTTGCCGATATTGCCCGCGAGCAGGGGTAGTACGTCGAAAACCTCCGCGATCTCACGTTGTTTGTTTACCGCAGTGTCGGTAATGGTTGTCGTCTGCAGGATCGTCTTTTTGAGGCTGTCGCGGTTCTTATCCAGGAGGTCAGCAGCCTCGATGAGGAGCTGATTCATCTGCTTGCCAGCGGTTCCTGAACCGAAATCTTCATCAGCCAGTATCCGACTTAGCTGGTGGACATCCGAACCGAACTTCCGGATGGTGGTGTCGTTGTCGACTGCCGCCTGGGTCAGAGAACTCAAGCTAGCGACTATCCGGGTGATGTTGTCCTTGGTTTGCGTGCCGCCATCGGCGCTAAGCCTCATGGCTTGGGAGAGCTGGTCAAGGGCGTCTTTGATTTCCGGTCCGCGGCCTGATGTCACCTCATTACCGATGGCAATCAGGTGACCGACGGGTCCGCTCCCGTTGCCCTCGCCCTTCAGCGCCTTCGCGAGGCGGTCAACCATTGCGAGCACTCTGTCGAACTGCACAGGAGTTTTTGTTCTGGCGAGGCCAATAAGATCTCCGTCCCGCAGCGCTGGTCCCTCGCGATAGGGCGGAGTGAGCTCAATATGGCGATCGGTCAGGATAGAGGTCGATACCGTGACTGCCTGCACGTTTGCTGGAACTTTGATCTTTTTGTCAACGGTGAAGGTGACGTTTACATAGTCGGCGTTGGGCGTGATGGTAGTTACCGTACCGACCGGCATTCCCAGCACAGACACCACATTGCCGACGTACAGACCGGACACATCAGCGAATTGCGCTGTTAGAGTGACTTGCTGATTCACCGGACCTATTTGCGGCCACGTGGCCGCGGCCGCGATTGTCACTGCGATGATCAGAACAAGCGCCGCAAGTAAGCGTCGAGTCATTTGCAATCCTTGAAATATTGGGGCACGTTCAACTGTGTGGCCCGTCCGCTGATTGCGCACATCCAGGAGTCGACGACAAATCCGTTGGCGAGGTGGATATCAATCGAATTGCCCGTCCCGAACGCGTTGGTAACTTCCCGAAGAACGATAGGGGAGGTCTGCAGCAGATTTCGGAAGTAGTCGTCATGGTCACTGATCAGTGCGGTCATTCTTTTCAGGCTGGTCAACATGTTGTCGATACCCGCCCGGTCTGTGACCACGACCTTATTGAGCACGTCGAGCAGCCCGGTGACAGCGGATAACATGCGGTGGAACGTTTCTCGCCGGGACAGGAATTCGGCGAGCACGTCGCGGCCCTGGCTGACCAGTGAGCCGATACTTGCTTGCTGATTGCGCAAGGTTCCGGTTATCAACGCCGTGCTCTCCAACAGACTGCCGACCTCGTTGCGGCGTTTTGCGACAATGGAAGATAGATCCTTGATGTCCTTCACCGCCCGGGGGACGATCGGTGGCAGGCCTTCGAGTTGATGGCTCAGGACCGTCAGCGAGGTTCCGACTTGTTCTGCATCTACCTGTTCAAAGGTGCTCGTCGCGTCCTGCAGGGCGGCCTGCAGGTCGTACGGCACCGTCGTTTGCGCGAGCGGGATCGTGCGGTTAGTCAGAGCACCGGTTCGTCCGGGTTTGAGTTCCAGATACCGCGAACCGAGCAAAGTGGTCAGCTTGATACCGGCAGTAGTGCTCGCACCCAGCCGCACGTTGTCCCGCGCCCGGATCTCGACGATGACGCGGTCACCGGCGAGTTCGGTGCCGGTGACCTTGCCCACGGAGACTCCAGCGATGGAGACGTCGTCACCCGGCCTGATTTGGGCGGCCTGCAAGAACTCGGCCCGGTAGCGTGTATAGCCGATACCGACCCTGTTGATCAGTAGTGTGGTCGCGACAAGCACCACGACCACACAGATCGTGGTGAGCCCGACGGTGACTGCGTTCCAGGACGTCAGCGGACGTCGAAGCAGCGTGGTTGCCGTCCTCGAGAACCGTGTGAACAAGTAAGTACGGTTCTTCATCCGGCTGGCCTGCATTTCGGCGAATTGGTGGGATGCCCTGACGGATCCGCTCTGTCCAGGATCTGCGGAATGACTTGCCACAGACCGGGTAGCACGTAGATATCAAAGTTGCAGGCGTATGCCGAGACATAGGCGCCTTGTCCGAAGAAGTTGGAGACGGTCTTCATCATCACGGGGAGGTTGGCTCCGAAGAACGCCAGCTGGGGCTCGATATCTGCCATGTGTTGCGCGAAGCCAGGCTGTCGGTTAATCAATTCTCGCAGTGATGGATACACCGATTGCGAGATATCCGAAAGACGCCGGATGACAGCCGCAATGGACCCCATATTCGAGACCAGCGCGGCCCTGCGGCTGTTCAGATCGGTGATGATCCGTCTGCTTTGTACCAGCACGGAATTAAGGTTGTTGTTCTGCTGGGCCAGGCTTTTGACCACCTGGTTGAGTCCGGTGATCACGTCGCCAAGCAGCTCATCCCGGCCCGCGAGAGTTTCAGTCATGGTCGCCGTCCGGTCGACCAGTCCGGTGATGGAATTGGCGTCGCCCTGCAACGCCTGGATGATTCCACTCGTCAAGTCATCGACTTTGCCTGGGTCGAGAACACTGAACAGGGGCTCAAATCCGTTGAGCAGCAGGCCGATATCGAATGACGGCTCGGTGCGCTCGAGGGGGATCTCGCTACCGGGCGCCAGCTCGGCAGGACCGCCGGTGTGTCCCAGAGCGAGGCCGAGGTATCGCTGCCCGACGATGTTCTGGTAAGTGACAGAGGCCACGGTGTTGCCGTAAACCTGTTGGTCGTCTTGGACCTGAAAGACGACCTTTGCGAGAGTGTCCTCGACAAGCTGGACACTCTGAACCCGCCCGACCCGGACGCCGGCCATGCGGACGTCATCGCCTTCTCGCAGGCCGGAGGCGTCACTGAACACAGCCGAGTACACGTTTGTGGGCCCCGATACATTGCGCCGCAATGTCGTGAAGACCATGCAGGTCAACACTGTCGATATCACGACGAAGATCGATAGTCCGAGCAGCGGTGTGCGGTAGTTCATTTCGTCTCCTGGCCGGCCGGCGAGCTGGGCGGGACAATATGCGCGGTTGTTCCGCGGGCGACGGGTCCGAGCAATAGTTGGGTGGCGGATGTGGCGTGCGTTCCGGTGATGGTGCCTAACTGGTCACGTTCCTGTGGGCTGCCCACTGGTCCGACGTTGCCGCCATATGACGATGGTTGGGCCGCCGCATCGTTGGCTCCTGCGGGGGGAATCGGCGTTGACGGGTCAGCGAATTTACCGACATCAGGTGGAAGTGAACCCAAACCCGGTGGCGGAATGAATTTTTCGGGAAGAAGCTGAGGCGGTAGATCAGGCCAGGCGCGGGGAGGTACGTCAGGTGTCACACCACCGGACTTCCGTGTCGGCGCGGTCTGACAACTTGGCCCCTCAAGCTCCCCATATCGTGGGCAATCCTCGCGGGTGTAGAGCGTTGTCGGAGTAAACGAGACGATGGCCTTCAGATTTCCGCGCTGCCGCACGGGGTCCCATGCTTGCTCGATGAGTTTGGCCGAGAGGCTACTCAGCTTGTTGGCGACACCGGTGAACGACTCGCCGCGCTCTGCGAGCACACCAACGACAGGTGTCAGATCTGTCGTGATGCTGATGAGACGGTCGGTATGGTTGTCGAACGCTGCACGTGTCGTGCCGATGGTATGCAGGCTCTTGTTCAGTAAATCCTGGAGCTGAGAGCGCTTTTCTGCGAAGGTGCGCATCGGTACCACAGCTTGATGGAGGGAATCGAAAAGATCTGGCGCCGTGGCTTTAAGGTCGTGAGCCGCGGACACAAGCGCCGATAAGGTCGAGGGGTTGGATACATCGGTGTCAGTGGCGATGACCGAGTTGAGGCTGTCAAGAAGACGTGTGAGCTGTGCTCCGGAGGCCAACAGTGTGTCGCCACGACCCGCGGTGGCCTTGGCTAGGGTTTCCAAGATTCCAACCGTATTGTCGCCGCGGCTGCGGCCGCCCGCCGCCAAGATATCGCGTAGTTTGCTGACTGTTGTCTGGAAGAGGACGGTGGGAAGCTCTGTGTCTTCCGCGATCCGATCGCCGTTCTGAAGGGCACGTCCCTCGCCGCGATCGACCAGCTGGACCGAGGACACCGCGAACACATTGCTGGGCACTACGCGCGCGGTAACACTCGATGGGATGGTCTTTGCGAAATCGGGTTTCAGATCCAAGCGAACCAGATTCGGAACCCCGTGTTCTGCCGGAATTACGTCGGTGACAGCACCGACCAGCATCCCGCGGTACTTCACATCCGAACGTGCGGGCAGACCGTCACCGACATTGATCAGCTCCGCGGTGACCTGCACCTGCCGCTCAAGCCCTCCGGTCGACTTTGCGAGAAGCACCGCTGTGGCGACGACAAGAACGATCAGGACGACGACACCTCGCACTGCCAGGCTTCGGTCGGACGGCCCGATGGCATTGGGTTCGAAGATGCTTGGCATCTCAGCCACCAAACCTTGCGCCAGCATCAATCCCCCACAAGGCCATCGTCAGCAACATATTTGCGGCGATGATCGCGGTGATGGTTGCGCGCATCGCATGGCCTGCGGCGATACCCACGCCCTCTGGGCCACCGGCCGCGTAGAAACCGTAATAGCATTGGATTGTGGACGCGATCCACACGAAAATCACGGCCTTGATGACCGAGTACACGATGTCGGTGCCACTGAGCGTCATCGAGAAGTAGTGCATGTATGAGCCCATCGACCCGCTTCCTGACAGCATCACTACCAGTCGGCAGGACAAGTACATGATGGCAATACAGGCGATATAGAGGGGCAGTACAGCAACCGATGAGGCAAGCAGTCGGGTAGTCACCAAATACGGGATGGGCCGGATGGCGAGCGATTCCATCGCATCGATTTCCTCAGAAATACGCATGGCCCCCAACTGCGCGGTGAACCGGCAACCGGCCTGCATTGCGAAAGCCATCGCGGCCATCAACGGCGCCAGCTCTCGGGTGCAAACCAGCGAGGAGATGAAACCCGTCGCAGGTCCCAGTCCGAGCATATCGAGCATGTTGTAGCCCTCGACTCCGATAAGCGCCCCCATTATGGCGCCGAGAGCGACGACCACGGCGGCGGTACCACCGCCCACCACGAGAGAACCGTTGCCCCACAATATGTCTGCGACGAGTCGCTGAAATTCGTGGCTGTAATAACGCAACGCCGCAGGAACTGTGGTCAGCCCACGAAGAAAGAATGTCGCCAGGTGGCCGAATCGGATCAGCGGCCTTCTTGCGTATTCAAGAGTGCGCACGACGTGGCTGGCGCCGAGTGGCATGTAGCGGGACACTGTCATCGTCAGAGCCCTGTTCGCGGGAACAGCAGAATATACAGCTGGCTGACAGCAACATTGATCGCCAGCAACACCAGAATCGACTCGACGACAGCAGCATTCACCGAATTGGCAACCTCTGCGGGGCCGCCACGAGTACTCAGCCCCTTCTGGCAAGCCACGACCGCCACGATCGCTCCGAAGATCGCCGCTTTGAGCAGCGCGACCCACATGTCGCTGACCGTCGCAAACGATGCGAATGTGGACACGAAACTTCCAGGCACCCCGTTCTGGAAGTAAACGTTGAATATGTACGTGGCGACGAAGCCAATCACACAGGTCACCCCCGTAAGCAGGACGCCCACCAGAACCGCTGCAACCAGTCGAGGAACGACGAGTCGCTGGATCACAGACACCCCCATCACTTCCATGGCATCGACCTCTTCGCGCATCGTTCGTGAACCAAGGTCGGCGCAGATGGCCGAACCGACGACAGTCGCCATAAGAATGGCGGCCACGAGCGAGGCGCCTTGTCTGACGATCGCCAATCCCGTTGCAGCGCCAGCAAGTGATGTGGCGCCGATCTGGCCGGCAATGAGCGCGAACTGAATCGAAAGCGTCACCCCAATCGGCATCGCGACCAGCAGGGTCGGCACAACCGCAGTGCTTGCCATGAACGCCCCCTGGCGGACGAACTCCGCGAACTGAAACCGGCCGCGACCAACATCAGCTATCAGGTACCGGACAGCGTGGACACCCAAGACGAACTGCTGACCTACCGTCGCGATGGCTCGCACAGGATGGCGGTCAAGATATCCGGCTCCCCACAGCCGAATAGTGCTGACTGCACTTGGCTCGCTCAACGGGCTGAGCTGATGTGTCGCCACTACCGCTCCTCAGCCCGGCCGACACACGCCGGACGTATCAACACATTTGTCTCTATGTGAACGACTCGGTTCATAGCGGCGCGGCTCCGATCTTGTATGTAGTGTCACAAGCTAACTCGCTCGGCGTGAACGATCTCAGGTATCGCTGACACCATACGTGAGAAGTGATAAAAAGTGACATCTTTTGATAGATGTAGATTTTTAACGAGTGCGGTGAAAGTATGCGTGTGTGGATGAGAATGTTTCTGTCGCGCAGGCGCGGCTGCTGCTGGCCTCGCTCTACGCGCATGCCAGTGAGGTGTCGCAGAAGATGGCAGCCATCGAACATCGCCTCCGGCACAACGCAACCCACGGCGTCACCGAACTTCGCCAGCGCCAGCACGTGGCCTCGTTGCGACGGGACCTCCACGAGTCCTACCGCCTCATCGGCGGGCTGCACCGCCGTTTCCCGGGTGCCACCGGTAGTTGGCATGAAATTTCGGTCTAACGATCCAGTCCACAGGCGTTCGGTGCCGTATTTCGGCAACGTATCTAGACAAGGAGCTGCGGTTCTCGTGATACAAGGATCCGATTCTCTTAGCTGCGATTACACATATCTACCTGGGATGGCGCTGCGCCCTATACCTCCGGCGAAGGCGGAATGGGACCCGATTTGGCGGTATTGCCGGGGGTTCCTGTTCAGCGATTGGTTTGAGGTCCAAGACGAGGTGGCCCCGACAGCGGAGACGCGGCTGTTCGATGACCACATGTGGCAGGGCGATGAGCCGATGGATGCGGTGGTCGCCCTGTTTCACCGGATCGGGACGAAAGAAGGACGGGCACTTTTTGAGCAGGCGTTGCGATCTGGCATCGATTCGCTAAGTGATCCTCCCGAGGAGCTGTTGCGCCTGTTCAAGGAGATGGAGCAGCTCCCAGAATGGTTTGATCCGGTGAAAGCTGAACGGGGGCGCCAGCGGGTGCTAGCGGTTTCGCTGCCCGCGCAATTCGCCACATTAGTGTTCGGACTATTCGACACGGTGCTGAACACGGATGTCTCAGCGTCGACCGGGGCGAGCGGGAGATTCCGTTACGACGGGGCCAACCGGACGGCGGAGACCATGTTCATCGTCTCCGAAGCGGGCCGGCGCGGGGCGGTGCTGCCGGGCGGCGACGGGTACCGGCTGGCGCTGCGCGTCCGATTGATGCATTCGTTCGCCAGGCACGGTCTCCGGAAAGCCTGGGGCGATGAGCACTATCGCCAGCACGGCAACCCGATATCAAACGCGTCATTGTGCGGATTCTGGGAGGCCTCCTCCACTGGTCTGCTGATCGATCACGCGCTGGGCCGCACCTGCACCGTCGACGACTACGACGACATCTGGCACTACTTCTCGTACTGGTCATACCTGTTCGGAGTGAGTGACCCGTTGCTTCCCAAGGGCGGCATGCACGCGATGCGCAGTTTTGACTATCTGATGGCCCGGTCAGGCCGTCCGGGGCCGCAGCGTGCTGAGCTCCTGGATTCGCTGATCACAAATTTTGTGCATCTCTCCGGAATGGAAACCGCGCGTGGGGAACCATCCAAAACAGGCAAGTGGCTCTTTGCCTACCTACTCGCGGGGCTGGGCGTGCTCATCATGGGCACTGAGACGACGCGACTGGCGTTCGCCGACACAGCATACGAGAACATCGATTTCGCAAGAGCGGGGCGGTGGACACGACGAGGTATGAAAATCGCGGCCCTCACAAGCAACGTTGTCGACCACGTTCCGGGAAGTGGCGTAATTCGTCGGCGAGCGCACGCCGAAACAGGACTCTTGGGCAAGTTGATTGACAAAATGGGACGTGCGTATGCGAAGAAGAACAAGTTAATCCTCGACTACAGCACGCACGACAACGGCCACACCACGACGCAGGACTTCCTGCGAAACCGTTCCGCCACGACAGCGCGCTAGAAACATATGTATGTAAGCGTTACTCCTCACTGCGACCGCCCAACTAGGGCATAGGGCTGGCATGCGACGGCGATCACTACACCCGCGGAATCTTGGGGCAGTAAAGAAAGTTCTCACACAACAGCAGTTCGCCCCCGCGGCGTCGCGCAGTGCGACGAACTCTTCCGCTCATCCCAGAATCGGCATGAGTGCGCGCACCTCGCTCACCTGGCATGCTGGTGATATGCCTGGTAAGGAAATCGATAAGCAGCGGGCAAGTGCCGCGCTGGCGGTGATCCGTCAGCACCCGGGGATGGCGCTGTTCGCCGCCGTCCCGGTGCTGGCAGTGCTCGGAGCGGTGTGGTGGATCGCGGGTCTCGGCTGGGCGCTGGTGCTCACCGTCGTCATCGTGCTCGCCGGTGGCGCCGCGATCGTCATGCGCCGCAGCTGATTTAGCTCGCGATTATTGGGTGCGAGCTCGCGCCCAGCTTCTCTCTCGCTGTTCGCTGTAGGCGAACGCCCTGCCGGTTGTAAGTATGTAATCTTGTAATCATGAAACGAGATCAACAATCCGACGCTTCCGACGCCGCGGATTGGTTCGCCGGGCGCCTGCCCGACGGCTGGTTCAGCGGTGACCCCGAAGTGGTCGTTGACCGCGAAGAAATCACGGTCATTGGTCGGCTGCCCGCCGATGAGGACGACAAAGAAAGCGAGGCTCGCGCATCGGGCCGTGCCTCTCGCTTCCGGGAAGAGACTCGCTCTCATCGAATGCGCATCGCCGACGAGGCGCAGGCCCGGTATGGACGCAAGGTTTCCTGGGGTGTCGATGTTGGCGCCGCTGAGGCAACAGAGCGAATCCTGTTCACCCACATCGCCGTTCCGGTGATGACGCGGCTGCGACAGCCCGAGCGTCAGGTGCTCGACACTCTGGTCGAGGCCGGAGTCGCCCGCTCCCGCGCCGACGCGCTGGCCTGGGCGGTGCGGCTGGTCGGTGAGCACACCGAGGACTGGCTGGACAAGCTACGCGGCGCCATGACGGAGGTTCGGGATCTGCGAACCCAGGGTCCGCAGCTCTAGGCCTGCGTCATCGCGAAGTAGGCGCCTCGGCGCGCCAGGAGTTCAGCATGGGTGCCGCTCTCGACGACGCTGCCGCCATCCATCACCACGATCCGGTCGGCATCACGAATGGTGGAAAGCCGATGGGCGATAATGAAACTCGTCCTATCTCGGCGCAGCTCGGCCATGGCCTGCTGGATCCGCAGCTCGGTTCGGGTATCCACCGAACTCGTTGCCTCATCGAGTATTAGCAGCTGTGGACGCGCCAGGAACGCCCGCGCGATAGTGATCAACTGTTTCTCGCCGGCGCTGATGTTCTCACCGTCGTCGGCGATCCTGGTGTCATATCCGTCGGGGAGTGTCTGCACGAACCGGTCCACATAGGCGGCACGTGCCGCTTCCCGAACTTCGTCTTCGGAGGCCCCGGGCCGCCCGTAGGCAATGTTCTCGGCAATGGATCCGCCGAACAGCCAGGTGTCCTGCAGGACCATCCCCATCCGCGACCGCAGGTCATGACGGCTCATCATCGAGATATCCACGCCGTCAAGCAGTATTCGCCCTGAGTCGACGTCGTAGAAGCGCATCAGCAGGTTCACCAGAGTGGTCTTTCCCGCCCCGGTCGGCCCGACGATCGCGACCGTCTGCCCCGGTTCGACGGTGAGTGACAGTCCGTCGATCACCGGGGTATCGGGGGAGTAGCCAAAGCTGATGTTCTCGAACTCGACACTGGGAGACCCGACAGGAATCGAGGCCGGAGATACCGGGTCCGCCGATTCTTCGTCGGCATCGAGCAGCTCGAAAACCCTTTCGGCGCTGGCGAGTCCGGACTGCAAAGTGTTGTACATGGCGGCCACCTGCGTCAGCGGCATATTGAATTGCCGCACATACTGCGTGAATGCCTGGATGCTGCCCAGGGTCAGATCGCCCGAGGCGACCTTGAGGCCGCCCACCACGGCCACCGCCACATAGCTCAGATTTCCGATGAACGCCGTTGCCGGTGATACCAACCCCGAGAAGAACTGCGCACCAAAGGAACTTCGGTATACTTTGGCGTTTCGATCCGCGAAGATCGCCTCCGCTTCCGCGCGATGCCCGTACGTCTTGACGATGGTGAAACCGCTGTACGTCTCCTCGATATGCGCGTTCAGTTTCCCGGTGTTGGCCCATTGAGCCACGAACAGCCGTTGCGACCTGCGGGCGATCGTGCGTGTCACCCATAGGGACATCGGCACCGTCGCGAGCGTGATCGCGGCCAGTAGCGGCGAAATGCTGAGCATCATTGCCAGCACCGCCACCAGCGTCAACATCGAGCTCAGCAGTTGGTTGATGCTCATCTGCAGAGATGTCTGGATATTGTCCACATCGTTGGTGACGCGACTGAGAATCTCACCACGCTGCCGGGAATCGAAGTACGACAATGGAAGCCGGTGCAGTTTGTCTTCTACGTCGGCGCGGAGGGCCACCACGGTCCGCTGCACGGTGACGTTGAGAAGCCGCGCCTGCGCCCACGCCAACAACCCGGCCACCAGATACAAACTCAAAGCCATCGCCAACGTCATCCCCACCGCACGGAAGTCGACACCCGTCCCGGGTATGACGTTCATGCCGGACAGCATCTGCGCGAACTGGCCGTCCCCCCGGGCGCGGGCGGCCTCGACGGCCTGTTCCTTGGTGAGCCCCGCGGGCAGCTCCCGTCCGATTACTCCGTTGAACAACAGATCGGTGGCGTGCCCCAGGATGCGCGGCCCGATTACCCCGATCGCGATACCCGTCATCGAGAGGGTAATCACCGCGGCGGTCAGAAGCCGTTGCGGAGCGAGACGCTTCACCATCCGTATGGCGGTGCCGCGGAAGTCTCGGGAACGTTCAGCGGGCCCCTGCTGTACGCCCCGAAATCCGATCGCTCGAGTCATACCTGCAACACCGCCTGCGAGTCGCAGATCTCCCGGTACATTCCGCAGCACCCCAGCAGCTCGGCATGGGTACCCACCGCGGCGACGCGGCCATCCTCCAGTACTACGATCTGGTCGGCATCCATGATCGTCGAAATACGTTGTGCCACTACGATGATAGTCGCGCTCGAGGAAACGCCGCGCAACGCTTCTCTCAGTCGCGCGTCGGTGCGCACGTCCAGTGCCGAGAACGCGTCATCGAATAGGTAGATACTCGGACGACGAACCACCGCGCGTGCGATCGCAATGCGCTGACGCTGCCCGCCCGAGAAGTTGATACCGCCCTGCGATACCGGCATCTGTAGGCCTGCGCCATGTGCTCGGACGAAATCCGCCGCCTGCGCAACCTGCAGTGCCTCCCACATCTCATCCTCGGTGGCATCCGACTTGCCGTAACGCAGATTACTTTCCACCGTCCCGGAGAACAGGTATCCCCGTTGTGGAACCAAACCGATTACGGTCCAGAGGTTCTCGGGGTCATACCGCCGCACATCGTTACCGCCCACACGTACCGAACCGGCCGTCACGTCGTGCAAACGGGGGACCAGGGACACCAGCGTGCTTTTGCCGCATCCGGTCGCGCCGACCACGGCGGTGACCGTTCCGGGCCGTGCCGTGAATGAAACCCCGTCCAGAACAGCGCGTTCGGCGCCGGGATAGCGGAACCCCGCATTAGCGAACTCAACGGTGGGATCCATGGCGTCGACGCCAACAGGATCCGCCGGGGCCGTGATGGATCCGACCGTTTCGAACACTTCGGTAATCCGTTCGGCGCACGCCGATGCGCGCGGCACCATGATGGCCAGCATCGTGAGCATCATCATCGACATGAGGATCTGCAAGAAGTAGGACAGGAAGGCCACCAGCGATCCCACCTGCATCTGGCCCTGATCGATGCGTAGCCCGCCGAACCAGATCAGCGCCACGCTGGAGGTGTTGATGACCAGCGAGGTGGTGGGCAACATCAGGGCTTGCCACCGGCCCGCAGCTAGGGCCGCCTCGGACACTTCAGCGTTGGCCGCCCCAAATCGGTTGCGCTCCACCGCTTCCCGGGTGAATGCGCGCACCACCCGAATGCCGGTCAATTGTTCACGCATGACCCGATTGATGCCGTCGATGAGTCGCTGCATTCTGCGGAAGATCGGCAGCATCGACCGCACGATGTACCAGTTGGCCAGACCGAGCGCCGGCATGCTCACGATGAGCAGCCAGGACAGCCCTGCGTTCTGGTGAATCGCCATGGCGATACCGCCGATGCACATGATCGGCGCCGTCACCAGCATGGTGCAGGTGACCTGGACCAGCAGCTGCAGCTGCTGCACGTCATTGGTGGTGCGGGTCAATAACGTAGGTGCACCGAATCCGGCCGACTCCTCGGCGGAGAAGCCGGTGATGTGGTGGAACAGCGCCCACCGCATATCGCGGCCGAACCCCATACCCGTCCTGGACCCGAAATACACCGCGCCGATCGAGCAGACGATCTGCACCAGTGTCACCCCGAGCATCACCATGCCCAGCCGCATGATCGTGGGCGTATCGCCTTGTGCCACCCCGTCGTCGATGATCGCTGCATTGACGGTCGGCAGATACAGCGACGCCAGTGTGCTGACGATCTGCAGCGTGACGACGACGGCGACCAGGCTGCGGTAGGGGCGGACATAACGTGACAGGAGGGCCCGCAACTGACCCTGAGGCATGGGCACAACTGTCGCACACGACTCCGGCAACAAACCCGCAGCTCAGTGGTTGACTCGGGTTTGTGCCGCTACAGTGCACATGTGAGGTTGGGCCTGGATTCACGCAACGTGTTGAGCAAGTGTGTTGTCGCATTGGCGATGGTCGCACTGGTGTTGACTGCCTGCTCGGGCGGCGATAAGTCCGATCCGCCCAATGGCACCGGGCCGAACGCCACGTCACCTCAGCAGACCAAGTCCAAGGGCGTTGAAGGCCCGATGTTCGCGGAGTGTGGCGGGGTCAGCGACCAGGCAATGATGCAGCTGACCAAGGTCATGGGTCTGGTGGGCACCGCCAAGAATTCTGTGGGCTGTGTCTGGCTCCGGGGTGGCAGCATCGCGGGACCGCACTTCTCATTCAACTGGTATCGCGGCAGCCCTATCGGCCGGGAGCGGGCGACGGAAGAGCGGACGCGCCCGAGCGTCGAAGACGTCGAGATTGCCGGGTACAAGGGATTCATCGCGACCAACGGCTACCCGGGCACCGCGACCACCCTGTGTGAGATCGGCATGGACTTCGGAAACGACTTCATCGAATGGTCAATCAACTTCGAGCCCGGAACCGGTGCCCCCGACTCCTGCGATGTCGCCAAACAGCTGACCGAGACATCCATCAAGGCGGCCAAGAAATGACATATCGGATGACAAAGTCATTGTTCGCGACGTTGTGCGCGGCACTCATCGTGTTCACGTCGGCGGGCTGCGGCGGCACCGTTGACGGCGAGGCGGTAATGCCCGGCAGTGGCGACACGGGGGACGGCACCAACGCCGAGCAGAAGTACCCCAACCTGCTCAAGGAATGTGAAGTGCTCACCACGGACATCCTCGCCAAGGTCGTCGACGCGGACCCCAAGGACATTCAGAGCACATTCGTGGGTGCCGTGTGCCGGTGGCAGGCGATGAGCAAGAGCGGTGGCCTGGTCGATATCACCCGCTTCTGGTTCGAGACCGGCAGCCTCGACGCCGAGAAGGCCACAGCGAACAGCCTGAAATACAACGTCCAGGAACGGGCGATACAAGGAATTCCGTCGATCGTGATGAGGCCGCCGGATCAGCCGGGTGCCTGTGGAGTTGCCAGTGACACCGCAGGTGTTGTTGGATGGTGGGTCAACCCGCAGGGCCAAGGCGGAGACTCATGCACGCAGGCAATCAAATTGATGGAGATGACGCTGTCAGTGAACATCTGACGCGTCATGTTCGCTCGTCCCGGATCGTCGGGATACTTCTGTGTGCCGTGTTGGCCCCGGGAATCCTGTTCAGCGCCGGATGTTCTGGCCACCACCGTGAACTCGGCGGCCACGAGGTAACGACCGCGAATGACGTTCGGGTGGGCCCGGCGTACTCCGAGTGCGGCAGCCTCACCACTCCTGATGTCGCGGCGGTGGTGCGTCGTACCGACCTCAAATTGATTGCGAAAACCCCCGCAGGTTGCACGTGGTCTCCCAGCGGATCCTGGAGCACATTGCCGAACGTCGCTCTCACCTGGTATCGAGGCAGCCCGATTGGGCGCGAACGTGAGGGGGAGGAACGGACGAGGGACGAGGTCAAGGACTTCTCGGCCGGGGGTAAGCGCGGTTTCATCAGCTCGACCTACGGGATGTGCGTCACCGCCCTCGAATATGGGGACGGCCAGTTCTTTGAATTGGCGGTCACCCTGCTCGGCGCCGGTCACGGCACCTCATCAGATGCGTGCCACTGTGCGATGAAGTTGTCCACCCAGGTGGCGGAGAAGGTCTGAGTACGCCTCTAGCGCGGCACGTGGAACGTCGTGAGCGAGGCTCCGCCCAGTTCGAGCCGCGACCACGGCGAACGAGTCGTCAGGACCGCCAATGCCGAGGTCGGAAACTTGGTGGAGATGCGGTTCGCGGCGTCGGCGCTACTCGTACCCGCGTCGGCGAGTGCGAGCGCCAGCTGCGATGTGGTGGGTTCGTGCCCGACGACAAGCACGGTGATCGCGGAATCAGGCACCGCATTGATCTCGCCGAGGGTGATCCCCACCGTCGAGTCGTACAACTTGTTGCTGAATCTGACGAGTTGACTGTGGACCCCGGTCTGAGTCAGCGTCGCGCGGGTCCGGGTGGCGGTGGAACACAGCACCGCGTCGATCCGATTGAAATTGTCCTGCAGCCAGGTTCCGGCCTGAGTGGCTTGGCGGCTGCCGCGCAGGTTCAGTGGACGCTCGTGGTCGTCCACCCCGGGTGGGTAGGCCGACTTCGCGTGTCGCATCAGGATGAGGGTGCGTTTCACCAACTGGTCCTCCGACATGAGTCGTACCGTAGCCCGGCTACGTGACGAGCACCGGGCAAATGCGCGACCTGTGGATAGGCTGTATTGCAGGGTCCAAGGGATCGGGCGCTGCCTCCCCGGGGTTGTCGGTCGGCGGCCATAGACTTCGGCATGTGAAGTTCCTGCACACCGCTGACTGGCAGCTGGGCATGACGCGGCATTTCCTTGCCGGCGAGGCCCAGCCGCAGTACTCAGCCGCGCGTCGGGAGGCTATTGCCTCTGTTGGTGACGTTGCTGTGGAGCAGGGTTGCGACTTCATGGTGGTGTGCGGAGACGTCTTCGAGTCCAATCAGCTGGCGCCGCGCGTCATCAGCCAGGCGTTGGAGGTCATGCGCGGGGTCGGCGTGGATATCTATCTGCTGCCTGGCAATCATGATCCGTTAGACGCCGCCTCGGTGTACACCAGTGAGCTGTTCCTGGCCGAAAAACCCGCGAACGTCCACGTGCTCGATACCGCCGGGGTACATCGGGTGGCCGACGGTGTGGAGCTGGTCGCGGTGCCGTGGCGATCGAAGGCGCCCACACACGATCTCGTTGCCGAACAGCTGGAGGGACTGCCCGTCGACGGCACCCGACGCATCGTGGTGGCCCACGGCGGTATCGACATACTCGACCCCGACCCGACGAAACCGGCGCTCATCGCGCTGAAGGCCGTCGAGGACGCCGTTGCCCGGGGTGCGGTCCACTATGTGGCATTGGGCGATAAGCACTCCCGTACTCAGGTGGGTGCCAGCGGGCGGGTCTGGTACTCGGGGGCACCCGAGGTCACCAACTACGACGATATCGAGTCCGACCCGGGGCACGCCCTTGTGGTGAATCTGGACGAATCGGGTGCGGTTCAGGTGGATGCCCATCATGTGGGCCGGTGGCGGTTTGTGACGCTGCGACGGTCGGTGGACCACGCGCGCGATATCGCCGATCTGGGACTCAACCTCGAACTGTTGCCGGATAAGGAGCGCACGGTGGTGCGGTTGGCGCTTACCGGCACGCTCAGTGTGACCGATAACGCCGTGCTCGAAGAGTGCCTGGACAAGTACACCCGCCTTTTCGCGAGCGTGCGGACGTGGGAGCGGCATACCGATATTGCGGTGATACCCGTCGACGGCGAGTTCAGCGATCTCGGTGTCGGCGGTTTCGCCGGCTCGGCGATCGCCGAGCTTAAGGAGATGGCGGCCGCCGGTGGGGCAGCGTCCGCAGATGCTCAGGGCGCGCTGTCGTTGCTACTGCGCCTCACCTCTAGTGCTGGACTGGGCGGCCCGGCACTGGGCAGTTCAACGAAAAGAGGGTCGGCGGCGTGAAGCTGCATCGGCTCTCTGTCACCAACTATCGCGGAATCGCACACCGCGACATCACCTTTCCTGATCGAGGGGTGGTGGTGGTGAGTGGTGCGAACGAGATCGGCAAGACGTCCATGATCGAGGCGTTGGACCTGCTGATCGAATCGAAGGACCGCTCCACCAAGAAGGACGTAAAACAGGTCAAGCCCACCTTCGCCGATGTCGGCTCCGAGATTGAGGCCGAGATCAGTTGTGGTCCTTACCGGTTCGTGTATCACAAGCGTTTCCACAAGCGTGCTGAGACACACCTGACGATCATCGAACCGCGACGCGAACAGCTCTCCGGAGATGAGGCGCATCAGCGGGTGCTGGATATGCTCGATCAGTCGATCGACATGAATTTGTGGAAGGCGCAACGGGTTCTGCAGTCAGCGGGGGCGGGTGCGCTCGATCTGTCATCGAGTGATGCGCTGACCCGGGCCCTGGATCTGGCCGCCGGACAATCGGTCGCATTGTCGGGCAGCGAGCCGGACCTGGTGGAGCGGATCGACGCGGAATATGCGCTGTATTTCACCGCGACCGGACGTCCCACTGGCGAATGGGCCAGGGCCTCTGCGCGTCTGACCGCCGCCGAGGATGCCCTCGCCGTCGCTAACGCGGCCGTGGCAGAGGTCGATCAGCAGGTCCGCGAGCATGATGAGCTGACACGGGAGCTGGCCTCGGTCATCGCTGGCCGTGCCGAGGTGGGCCGTCGCCTGGCTCCGTTGGAGCAAGCCTCCCAAGCCGTTTCGGCGCTGGTGCAACAGCACGCCAACGCCACCGTGGTCGCCGAGGCGGCACAGGCCGCTGTGATGGCAGCGCAGCTGAAACGCGATGAGCGGGCTCAGCTGGTCGCCGATACCCACGCCCGGCGAGCCTCGATCGACGGGCTCGCGGAACACGTTGCCGCCGTGGCGGAGTCACACGCGACGGCACAGCAGGTATCCGAGGCCGCTGAGGCCGCCGCGGTCCAGGCGACGCAAACCCTTGACGGTGCCCGTGCGCACGTGGAGTCGGCACGGGATACGTTGGATCGCGCGCTCGCCCGGGACGAGGTGGATGGGTTGGCGGCCAGGGTGTCGCGTATCGACCTCACCACCCGGCAGTTGGCAATGGCCGGCGCGGAGCTTTCGGCGATGGTGATCACTCCGCAGACTCTGGGCGCGATCGAGACCGCCGCACGCGCTGTCGGGATGGCAGAGGTAGCTCTGGAGACCGCCTCGGCACAGGTCGAGGTCCGGGCGCTCGTCGATGTGGAGATCACCGCCAACGGTCAGCAGCTGCGGGTCGCGGCGGGGGAGCAGTGGGCGAGCGCTGCCTCGGACACCATCGAGATCACTGCTCCCGGTGTGGCGGTCACCCGAATCATTCCGGGGGCCAATGCCGCTCAGCTGCGTGACAACCTTGATACCACCCGCAATACCCTGTCGGTCGCATTGACCGCTGCCGGTGTCGCCGATGTAGAGCAGGCGCAGAAGCAGTATGAGCGGCGTACTGAGCTGAGTGCCGAACGCGACCGGTTGACGGCGCTACTCGACGGCCTATTGGCGTCGGAGAATCTTGACGTGTTGCGCGAGAAGCTGGGCAGGTTACGCGAGTTGGCGCCGGAGGCCACCGGATTGTGGGATGCCATCGATCCGGCGCAGGCGCGCGCCGAGGTCACCAGGTTGGTGGCCGAGGTGGAACGCATGCAGGCCGATGAGGTCACCCACCGCCAGGCGGTCCAGGCGGCGAGTCAGCGGCTCGCCGAGAAGGCCACCGAGGCAACGGTATTGCGGGAGAAGAAAGCCGCCCGCGCGGAGGAGTTGAGCGCCGTCGAGCAGCGTCTTGCCCAGGTGCGGGCCTCGGCTTCCGATGATGCGCTCACAGAGCGCCATGACCAAGCGGTACAGGCGGCAGACCTGACCACTCGGCGTGTCGCCGATCTCGTGAGCCAGTTGGCGAAGCTGGAGGCCGACCGGGTGCGCGCTGAACTCGCCGAGGTTTCCGGGCGGGCGCTCGCATTGGATCAGCGGCATGAGTCACTGCGTCATCAGCTGCGTGACATCTCGGTGCGTCTGGAGGTGTTCGGCAGGCAAGGGCGCAAGGATCAGCTTGATGCTGCAGCCTCTGAGCATGAGTATGCAGCAACGGAATTCACGCGTATCGGTGCGAAGGCTAGGGCCGTCGACACGCTACGATCGGTGATGCTGCGGCACCGTGATGGTATGAGATTGCGCTATGTCGACCCGTTCCGCGCGGAGCTGGAACGGTTGGGCCGCATGGTCTTCGGCCCCACCTTCGAAGTGGATATCGATAGCGATCTGAGTATCCGCAGCCGGACACTCGACGGCAGGACTGTCCCCTACGAGTCGCTCTCAGGTGGCGCGAAGGAGCAGCTGGGGATCGTGGCGAGGCTGGCCAGTGCCGCACTCGTGGCACCTCAGGATGCAGTGCCCGTCATCATCGATGATGCGCTGGGGTTTACCGACAGCGACAGGCTGCAGCGTATGGGCGAGGTGTTCGACGCGGTGGGTACCGAGGCGCAGGTGATCGTGCTGACCTGCAGTCCCGAGCGCTACCACGCGGTCACCGGGGCACAGCGAATCAGCTTGTCAGCCTGAGCAGCTCGCCCACACCCCTCAGAAGTAGGCGTTTGCGGGCACCGGTGTGCCGTGCAGCAGGTTCTGGCCGATCACGCGGGCCTTGTAGTGCACCGGGTTGTGCAGGCTGATGGTCCGGACATTGCGCCAGTGCCGATCCAGGTTGCGGCTCCGGCTGGCGGCGCTGGCGCCGCCCAGGTCCAGCAGCTTGGTCGTGGCATCGAGCGCGACGGCGTCGATATGCACCTTGGCCTTGGCGACTGCCAACTGTGCTTCCTCTGCCAGCTCCGCGTCGGGGATTCCCTCTCGCAGTGATGCGGTGGCGGCGCCGACGGCATCTGCCGCCGCAAGAACCACCGCCTCTGCGGCGAACGCGGTTGCGCTCAACTCACCGAGGGTGCGTTGCAGCAGTGGGTCGTCGACGGGGCGTTCAGTGAGAGCGTGGCTGAAGTTACGTTGACGGGAGCGGAGCAGCGCCGCGCCGTCATCCACCACTGACCGCAGCACGCCGGCGACAATCGCCAGGATGTAGAGCTGCAGTGACGCATATTGCGTGGTGGGTACCGGGGATGCGTCATACGCTGTGTCGGAAAGGATTTCGTCGGTTTCGACGTCGACCTGGGTGAAGATGGTGGTGCCGGTACCGGTACGTCGCTGGCCGAAGCCGTCCCAATCGTCCACGAGTCGCACACCGTCGCGGTCACCGGGGACGATCACCGATGCGACCGAATCACGGTCGGTGGTGGCGGTGACCGTCAGGTAGTCCGCGAACAACGTCCCGGTGCTGTAGAACTTTTCACCGTTCAGGCGATACCCATTACCGACCGGCAGCAGACGGGTGTTGAACACCAGGCCGCCGACTGCCAATGTGCCCTTCTCGCTGAACGCGTTGGCGAAGAGGTTCCCCTCGTTCACCTTGGTCAGCCAAGCTGCCGAGGCGGCGTCAGGCAGCGTGCGCAGCCGTTCCTCGACGAACCAGAAGTGGGTACGGAAGATGTGCGCGACGATGGGGTCGGCCTGCGCGACATCGATGATGGCGGAAAAGAGTTGCCGCACAGAAAGTCCCGCGCCACCGAGTTCGGCCGGGATGCGCAGCCGCCCAAAGCCGGCCTCCTTCAGCAGGCGAACTTGGTCAAAGGGATTTTCGTCAGCCAGATCGCGATCACGCGCCCCGTTCGCAACCTGGGCGAGTAGATTCCGGTAGGTCTCGGTGCCGGGCAGCGCGCGGATGTCGAGGACTGACGAGGCGGAAGTCATGTCTTCGTTGTACGCAGAGTGTCAATTGGCGGCATCGCTTTGAATCACCCAGAACCGAAGCGGCAATATAGGTCACGATGATTCGCACAGTTCTGTCATGGTTTCCGCAGTTCACGCTGCTATGCGCCTTCGCATTCGCCTGTCTGCTGTTGTTCACTCCCGGCGGTACCGTCCCGTCAGGTCCTCCCGGGGCCGACAAGGTGGTGCATTTCCTGATATTCGGGATGTTGGCGGTGTCCTCGCGTTTCGCGAGGATCGGTGAGAAACCCACGTTGGCATGGGTTCTGGCCTTCGCGGCATGCTCGGAGGTGATTCAAGCGTTGTGGATTCCGCATCGTGACGGCAGCCTGCTGGATCTGCTCGCCGATGCGGTCGGCCTGCTTACAGGGCTGCTGTTGTGGCAGAAGGTTCGCCCTGGTCCTCGGGGACGGCGGGCTCCGGAATGACGGTCTTGACGAGGCCGGTGTGAGCCAGACCGCTGGTGACCAGATCTAGCTGACGCAGCGCGCGATTCAGGGCGGCGGCAGCGTCCGCGTCGGTGGGGTGATCGGTGTCCACCAGCATGCCGATCGTGTTGAGGATCGAGCCGGCGATGAGTTCGGCCGCGATCTCGAGGTCCTCGGTGGTGTGGTGGTTCATTGCCGGGTTGCGTGCCAGCTCCACCACCACGTCGTTGGTGAGCATGCGCATTTCGTTGTTGATGGCACGACGCACCGGAGCCGAGCCACCGTGACGTTCACGCACCAGAAACCGGAAGTTGTTCGCGTGCTCGCTCACGCGGTCGACCATGAGGCCGAGAATCTTGGCGGGGTTGTCACTGCCCGCCTCACGCCGGGCCGAACGAAAGGTGTCACGAAGCGCGCGAATGCTCTCCTCGGCGAGGATGGTGCCCAGGTCTTCCATCGATTCAAAGTGTCGATAGAAGGCGGTGGGAACCAAACCTGCGGATCGTGCCACCTCGCGCAGGCTCAGGGTGGCGAAGCCACGAACTTTGAGTAGGTCCAAGGTCCCGTCGAGCAATGCGCGGCGGGTGTGCAACTTCTTCTCGGCACGGCTATGGCGCATACGTGTCAGTGTACGAGCGTGCTCTTGGTGATCGGGTGATTTGTTCGAAACCACGTTGTTCGGCCGTATTGACAGGTTCATCTACGTTGCGCACACTAAGTCCAGTGCACAATTGTTCACTATTTGGTTACTGAATCCGAAAGGACAGTGCAGCATGGTGGGACCTGTTGAGCGCAACGTCAACGTCGTCCAGGAAGTCGTGGAGTCGGTCGGGTCTCGTGTAGGCCGGATCATCCGCATTATCACGCGGACGGTGGGGGAAGTTGCACGCGAAGTGAGCGGCGTCGTGGCTGATGGGTTCGAGATCGCCGAGGCCAGTAAGCGGGCGCGTGCTGACCAAGAACGGTGGGACGCCAACGAGGGTGGCGATGTCGATCTCGATGACGAGGACGAGGATCTTGATGTTGCTGATGACGTTGCTGACGACGAGATCGCCGATGACAAGATCGATGCCGTGGTGGAAGAGGTGACTTCCGACTCAGAGGTTGACGAGGCGCGCGGCGGCGCTTCCGAGCAGGAGAGGGTCTAACCGTGTCGGCTCCAGCGTTGCAGCCCGAATCCCTTTCCGTGCCGACCGCCGCGGCGGCCGGCGGTTGTCCGGTCAATCACGATCTGTATCCCGGTGGGCCCACGTTCTTGCGGTGGCACCATACGAAGGTCGGCTATTTTAAGTCTTGGCGCATCGCGCTGGGCGCCGTGTGGTCGGTGTATCGGCACTCCATCTTCGAGTATGTCTCCGACATGCCAGGCCAAGACGACCTGTTGGTGGCGCGGGCTCCCATGCGCAAGCTCGTCGTCGTCCGCAACCCGGAAATGGCGCGGTATGTGTTGGTGGCCAACCAGGACAACTACATCAAGTGTGCCGAATATGATTTGCTTGCAGTCGGTTTCGGCCGCGGTCTGGTCACCGATCTGAACGAAGCGCAGTGGAACCGGAACCGTCGGTTGGTCCAGCCGATCTTCGCTAAACGGCAGGTTGACCTGTTCGCGCCGCAGATGGCCGAGGCTAGCGCCCGGACCCTGGAACGCTGGGACAACCTATATGCCCAGGGCAAGCCGGTGGACATCACCGCCGAGATGAACTATCTGACCATGGATATCGTTGCGCAGACGATGTTCGGGATCGATCTCTCTGGCGATATGGCCGAGCGGATGCGGATCAGCTTCGCGCGGCTGCTCAAGCTCTTCGGTATTGGATTCATAGCGGGCGCGGCACCCCCGCTGCGTTGGATAGTCGACAAGCTCGCCACTCATGGGCCGGACGAATTATCTTCACACACACCGCGATTGGCGATTCGCGCGCTGCGCATCGGAGCCTCGGTGATCGCGCCGCGAACCATGCGTGGATTGCGGTGGATTGAGCACACCATCGATCAGCTTATCGCCGACCATCGAAGCGGGCGCATCACCCGGCAAGACAATCTGCTGGCGCTGCTGATGGCGGCCGAGGACCCGGAGACCGGTGCCAAATACACGGACCTGGAGATCCGCGACGAGCTGATGACGTTCCTGGGAGCAGGTTTCGAGACGACGGCCGCGGCGTTGGCGTGGACCTGGTACCTGTTGTCGCGCAACCCCGAGGCCCGCGTCACGCTGGGCGAAGAAGTCGACCGGGTGCTGCAGGGTCGTTTGCCAACCGCCGAGGATGTCGACAACTTGCCGTGGACCGCCGCAGTGGTCAACGAGGCGATGCGGGTGTGTCCGCCGATTATTGGCGTGGCGCGCACCGCGAAGGAGCGGGATGTGCTGGGGGACTACCCGATCGAGGCGGGAAGCACAGTGGCGATTGTCATCGACAGCATTCATCAGAATGAGCGAGTCTGGGAGAATGCCTCGAAGTTCGATCCCTCACGGTTCCTCAAGGAGAACCTGGAGCCGGAACAGCGTAAGGCGCACATGCCTTTCGGCGCCGGTAAGCGGATGTGCATTGCGTCGGGCTTCGCGAACCTGGAGGCCGTCATCGGAGTGGCGGCGCTGGCCCAGCAATATGAGTTGGACATGCTGCCGGGACAGAATCCGCGCCGTGAGGTGACGTTCACCGGCGGGCCCGAGGGTGAGATCCTGATGAAGCTGCGCCGACGGCATCCGTGACACTGGTGGAGTGACGATCCTTACCGAGGCCCTTCGTGGCCAGTTGACGGCTCGGTGGCTGCAACCGCACCGGCGCCACCATAACCTCGTGCATCTGCGTGAAGTGCTGGATGCTGTTGACCTGCTCGCTGGTGACGGCATGGTCTTTGACAGGGAGCCCGTCGAATTGGCGGTGTGGTTCCACGATGCGGTGTACGAGATCGGGCATGGCGATAACGAGGTGCAGTCGGCCGCATTAGCGCAGGATCTGTTGCCTCCCAACGCCAGCCGGGAGGTTATCCGCCTGGTTCTGATCACCGAGACTCATCGCGTGGAACCAGGCGACGTCAACGGCGCCGTGCTGAGCGATGCCGATCTGTCGGTGCTTGGGTCCTCTGATGACCGCTACGCGCGGTACGCGGCGGCGGTACGCGAGGAGTACGAGGTGGTGCCGGACCATGTCTTCAATCGTGAGCGGGCGCGGATCCTGGGTGCGTTACTGGAACAGGATTCGATATTCCACACCGAAGCCGGCAGAGTGCGCTGGGAAGCCGCCGCGCGGAGCAATGTCGAGGCGGAGCTGCGCAGACTCACTGCGTGATGCCCGCGTGTCTCAGGTGCGCCGATATACCGTGGCGAGCCCGTTGTCCTTCGGGCATGAGGCGACGCCGCGTGAATGCCACTTCTCGTCGGGAGCGTTGGTGGTCTCAATGGTGAAGTGTCGCAATATGGTTCGCAACACAACGTCCATCTCCATGTTCGCGAACGCGGCCCCAACACAGCGTCGGGTACCGCCGCCATAGGGCACCCAGGAATTACCGGGTTTGGTGTCCGCGAAACGGTCGGGGTCGAAGCGCTCCGGATCAGGAAATGCGGTGGGATCGTCCTGCATGAGGCTGACGCTCACCAGGACCGTCCAGCCATGCGGGATGCGATAGTCCCCAATGTCCACATACGGCGCGAACACATGGCGGCCCGCGAAGTCGATGACCGGCCGGCTGCGCTGTACCTCCAGGATCGTCGCCTGCCGATACTCGTTGTGCTCGGTCTGTGCCTCCTCAACCAGACGCGTGAGTATGCGCGGGTGGCGGCTTATCCGCTCGAGCGCCCACGCCAGGGTAGTGGCCGTGGTCTCATGGCCGGCCGCCAACAGGGTGAGGAGTTCGTCGCCGACATCGCTGCGCGACATTGAGGTGCCGTCGTCGTAGGTCGAGCGCAGCAGTAGCGCGAGAATATCGGTGCGATCTTCGAAATCCGTTGCGGCAAGAGCCCTGTCGATAAGGACGTTGATGACCTTGTCGTAGTGCTTGCGTTTGGTCTCGAGCTGGCCCCACGGGCTGAACCGGCCATAGATGCGTTTGGGCTGCGGGAATCTGGTGACGGCCGAGGCGAGGACAACCCAGGGCGGAATGAGCTTCCGTAGTTGGTCGAGCTCGGCGCCGTCGGCGCCGAAGACCGCGCGCAGGATCGCGTTGAGCGTGATCCGCATCATCGGTTCCATGATTTCGAACTGTTGACCTTCGGGCCATGACGCGCACTCACGCAGCGTCTCTTCCTCGATGATCTGCTCGTACTGAACCATCGCCTTGCCGTGGAACTTTGGTGCGAGCAGCTTGCGGCGGTGCCGGTGTTCCTTGCGTTCGAGCCCGAACACCGAGCCGGACCCCAGTACCTGACTGAGATTCGGCTGGATGTTGCCCAGGGCCTCGGTGCTGGTGCTGAACACCTGACGCGCGAGGTCCGGGTCGCCAACGATCACGGTGCGCCCGTACTTGGGAATGTTGATCGTGTAGATCTTCCCGTACTGCTTGGCCAGCTGGCGGGTTGTCCAGCGGCGCGAGGCCACGAATGCGATGCCCTGAGCCAGCTTGGGGAATGGCACCGTTGGCGGCGGGCTTGGCTCGGACGCAGCCGTTTCCCGGTCGATGGTTGAGGCCTCGGTCACGTCACCCTCCACGGCGTTGTGGTGTTAGTAGACATGTGTCTGATAAAGGATCGTACATCTGTCATGTCGGTCACACCAGGGGGAACTGAGGCCGATTTCTGCGGCGGGTCGACTTGACAGGGGTACCTCTGGCACCATGTACCTCACCTGGCTCAGAAGTCACTGTGGTTTGGAGGACGCATTGATGACTCGATGGACGACCGCGATCGTTGTCGCCGTCGTCTTCGCGTTTGGTGTCCCCGTGTTGGGTACCTCTGGGACCGCGAGCGCCGAACCGATGGCGGTGGGCAAGGATTTCTCGAAACCGGCCGTCGTCATTCTGGGCTACGGACTCAAGCCCGACGGCTCGATGCGGGACAAGCTCTATCAGCGAGTGGCAACCGGCAGAACGATCGCCAACATGTTCCCGAATTCGTTCATCATCGTGACCGGAGGCAATCCGCAGAATGGCGTGTCGGAGGCCGAGCAGATGCGCAACATGCTTGTCGGCCTTGGCTATCCGTCCGACCGGATCGTCGTGGAGCCCCGGGCCAACAGCACGGTGCAGAACGCGCAGTTCTCGGTGCCGCTGGCGAAGCAGGCGGGTGCATCCGGAATCATCCTGGTGACGAACTCGACCCACCAGCAGCGCGCTGACCGGAACTTCACCGACGCGGGTGGCAACGTGCTGGCCACCGCGAGTTTCCCCGACGGGGATGCGCCCACCAATATCGGTCAGTTCATGCGCGACATCATCAGCCCGTTCCGGTAACACGGAAGCGCTACTCTTCACAGAGCAACCGCCCGTCGGGAATGAACCCGCCGGGATCGTTGGTTTACCGATCGTGGCGCTCACCGGTGTGCGCATTCTTCGCATACCGCCCTGGAGCCCATTGATGACTGCCCTTGTCGAAACACCCACGCAGCCCGTGCTGCCGGTGTCGCCGCGAGTCCGGCGAGCCGCCATCTTCGCGCTCGCCATCGGTGGATTCGGAATCGGGACAACCGAATTCGTGGCGATGGGCCTACTCCCCAATATCGCGCATGGCTTCGGTGTCACCGAACCCGAGGCCGGGCACGTCATCAGCGCCTACGCGCTCGGCGTCGTGGTCGGCGCTCCGATCATCGCGGCGCTTACCGCCCGCGCCGCGCGTCGGACGCTGCTCATTGCCCTCATGATCGCGTTCACCATCGGCAATGCCGCCACCATGTTCGCGCCCGGTTATGCGGCGCTCATCGTCTCCAGGTTCGTTTCCGGCCTGCCGCACGGTGCCTACTTCGGTATCGCGGCCTTGGTGGCGGCACACCTGGCGGGTCCCGGCGGACGTGCCAAGGCAGTGGGGCAGACCATGCTCGGTCTGTCAGTGGCCAATGTGGTGGGGGTTCCCGCCGCGACCTGGCTGGGCAACACGGTGGGCTGGCGTGCGGCCTTCGCCGTCGTCGCGGTCATCGGTGTGGTCACTATCGTGGCGTTGCTGCGGTTCCTGCCTGGGCTGACGGACATGACCATCACGAACCCGCTCACCGAGCTCGGGGCACTGCGCCGCGCACAGGTGTGGTTCACCCTGCTGATCGGAATCGTGGGCTTCGGCGGCATGTTCGCCTTCTACACCTACATCAGCACCACGCTCACGAGCGTCTCCGGGCTGCCGAAGGCCGTCGTCCCGCTCGCGCTGGCCCTCTATGGCATCGGCATGGTGACCGGAAACGTGCTGGGCGGCTGGATGGCCGACCGCAGTGTGGTCAGGGCGATCACCGTCGGTCTGGTGCTGGTTGCGGTGATGCTCGTGATTTTCGTGGCTGTATCCGGAAATCCTTGGGCGGCATTGGTGCTGGTGTTTGCGGTAGGAGTATCCGGGACGTCCCTGGTGCCCGCGTTGCAGACGCGCCTCATGGACGTCGGCGAGGATGCACAGACACTGGCCGCTGCGCTCAATCACTCGGCGCTCAACATCGCCAACGCGGGCGGTGCCTGGCTCGGTGGGCTGGTTATCACCGCGGGGTACGGCTACCGGGCCCCCTCGCTCGTCGGGGCGGCGCTTGCCGTGGCAGGTCTCGGGGTGTTGGCGCTCTCGCTGCTGTACGCGCGGTGGAGGTCCGAGCCGCTGCCTGCGGCTGACTAGATCTGCGGCAGGCCGTTGGACCCGATTGTCGGTGGCGGCATGAAACAGGGCGGGACACCGGGTGCATAGGGAGGAACGCACGGCTGCGGGAAACACTGCTGCCCGTTCCAACCCGAGGGCTGGTTGAACGGGCAGACCGGAATCGGGTCGGCATAGGCGGCCGGTGCGCACAGCATCAATACCGCACCGATCACACCGATTACCGCTGCCTTGGACACGAGTTCCATTGTATTGGAATAGCCTTTCGCTATGGCTGGCGTAGGCGAAGCAAGACCGGTGGGCAAGGAGTCGCTCTGGGCCAGGTGGCGGGGGCGCCTGATAGCGGTTGTTGCGCTGCTGCTGGCCCTTCTGGCCGTGTACTTCGCGTTGTCGGCCTTCATCCCACGCTGGTGGGCACAGCGCATCGCCGGCATGTCGGGCCACGGCAGCTTCACCCAGGGGATTTGGAGTGGGTTGGTTCTCGGTCTGGTGTGCACGGGGGTGCCATTGCTGCTCCTGCTCTCCGCGGCGCTTCTATGGCAACGTCGTGGCGGCAAGTTCATGGCCGGGGTGCTCGCGTTGCTCTCGTTGATCCTCGCCTTGCCCAACCTCATGACGCTGACCATCGTGCTCGGAACCAGCAATTCCGCACATGCCGGTGAGCGTGTGCTTGATGTCGAGGCACCGGGGTTTCGGGGGGCGACGGTGATAGGCGCGATCATCGCGTTGGTGATCGTCCTGGTCGTTTCGTTCTTCACGGTGCGTAAGAGGTATCGCCGGGTGAAGACCGAGAAGCAGCAGGCCCGCGAGGCCGCCGCGGCGGAAAGGCCCGCGGCCGAGTAAATGTGTGTGCCCTCGGCAGGAATCGAACCTGCGGCCTTCTGCTCCGGAGGCAGACGCTCTATCCCCTGAGCTACGAGGGCATCAAGGCCCTGACAGCCTAGCGCATCCTGATCGCGGCCCCGGACACCGTTTCGGTCGCGGATAAAGGATTCGGGGCCTGGATACCCCAGCCCATAAGATGATCGCCGTGACTCCCGACGACCTCGCCGACCTGCTACGTTCCACCGCCACCACGGTGCTGGACGAGCGTGGCCTGGACACGTCGGCGCTACCGGCCGTCGTTACTGTCGAACGGCCCCGTAACCCCGAGCACGGCGACTACGCCACCAACGTGGCCTTGCAGGTCGCCAAGAAGGTGGGTGTCGCCCCGCGCGACCTGGCCGGCTGGCTCGTCGATGCCCTGACCTCCAATGAGGCGATCGCTGCCGCCGAGATCGCGGGACCCGGGTTTGTGAACCTGCGGATCGCCGCCGAGGCGCAAGGCACCGTCGTCACGAACGTCCTGAATGCGGGGGAGGCATACGGCAACTCCGACTCGCAGGCTACGCACACCGTCAACCTGGAGTTCGTTTCGGCCAACCCGACGGGGCCGATCCACATCGGCGGTACCCGCTGGGCGGCGGTCGGTGATGCACTGGGTCGCCTACTGACCCGCCAGGGCGCCAAGGTCACCCGCGAGTACTACTTCAATGACCATGGTGCGCAGATCGACCGATTCGTCCGATCGCTGATCGCGGCTGCCGAGGGCAAAGAAGCCCCGGAGGACGGCTACGCGGGTGATTACATCGCCGATATCGCCAAGCAGGTCCTCACTAAGCGTCCCGACGCGCTGTCGCTGCCCGAAGACGAGAAGGCCGAGGCGTTCCGTGCAGTAGGTGTGGACCTGATGTTCACCCACATCAAGGAGTCGCTGCACGAATTCGGCACGGAATTCGACGTTTTCACCCACGAGGACTCGATGCATACCTCGGGCCGCGTGCAGGAGGCCATCGCGCAGCTGCGTAAGACCGGCAACATCTACGAAAAGGACGGCGCGTCCTGGCTGCGTGCGAGCAACTTCGGCGATGACAAGGACCGCGTCGTCATCAAGAGCGACGGTAACCCCGCCTACATCGCCGGTGACATCGCCTATTACCTCGACAAGCGTGAGCGCGGCTTCGACCTGTGCATCTACATGCTCGGCGCCGACCACCATGGCTACATCGCACGGCTGAAAGCCGTTGCGGCGGCACTGGGTTACGACGCCGACAGTGTCGAGGTGCTCATCGGCCAAATGGTCAACCTGGTGCGCGACGGCCAGCCCGTCCGAATGTCCAAGCGCGCAGGCACCGTCATCACCCTCGACGACCTGGTGGATGCCATCGGGGTCGACGCCGCTCGCTACGCCTTGATTCGGTCCTCGGTGGACACCTCGATCGATATCGACCTGGAACTCTGGGCCTCCGCGTCGAGCGAGAATCCGGTCTACTACGTGCAATACGCACACGCACGGCTCTGCGCGCTGGCGCGCAACGCCGCCGATCTGGGCCTGCAGCACTCGACCGATCATCTTGAACTGCTCACCCACGAGAAGGAAGGTGCGCTGATCCGGGGACTCGGCGAGTTCGGTCGGATTCTGGAGAGCGCCGCGGTACTGCGCGAGCCGCACCGGGTCGCAAGGTATCTGGAAGACATCGCCGGTGATTACCACCGGTTCTACGATTCGTGTCGAGTGCTCCCGCAGGGTGATGAAACGCCGGGAGACCTGCACGCGGCACGGCTTGCGCTGTGCCTTGCCACCCGTCAAGTCATCGCCAACGGCCTGGACATTCTCGGCGTGAGCGCACCGGAGCGGATGTGAGCGCACACCCGGCAGGCCCCCGCCACGCAGAAGGGGAACAGCACACCGTCATGACCGCATCTCCAGAAAACCCGACTCTTTTGGCGCCGAATGTATGGCCCCGTAATGCCACCCGCGGCGCGAATGGTGAGGTGTCACTCGCAGGCCTGACCGTCTCCGAACTCGCCGAGGAGTACGGAACTCCGCTGTTCGTCATCGACGAGGACGACTTCCGCTCGCGTTGCCGGGATATGGCCGCGGCGTTCGGCGGTGCCGCGCGCGTGCACTATGCCTCGAAGGCATTCCTGTGCACGGAGATCGCGCGCTGGATCGCCGGCGAGGGTCTGGGTCTTGATGTCTGCTCTGCGGGAGAGTTGGCCGTCGCGCTACGGGCCGATTTCCCTCCGGAGCGAATCGCGCTGCACGGCAACAATAAATCCGAGGCGGAGCTCGCGCAGGCGGTACAGGCAGGTGTCGGACACGTCGTCGTCGATTCGATGATCGAGATCGACCGGTTGGATCTGATCGCGGGCAACGCCGGTGTGGTGCAAGACGTTCTGGTGCGCGTCACCGTCGGTGTCGAGGCGCACACCCATGAGTTCATCTCCACCGCTCACGAGGACCAGAAGTTCGGGTTGTCCCTCGCGGGTGGCCAGGCGCTCGAGGCAGTGCGTCGCGTCTTCGCCACCGACAACCTGCGACTCGTCGGGCTGCACAGCCACATCGGCTCGCAGATCTTCGATGTCGACGGGTTCGAGGTTGCCGCGCACCGGGTCATCGGACTGCTGCGTGATGTGGTCGCCGAGTTCGGTACCGAGAAGACCGCGCAGCTCAACATCATCGATCTCGGTGGCGGCCTCGGCATCAGCTATGTGCCCTCCGACGATCCGCCCCCCATCGAGGATCTGGCCGCCAAGCTCGACGTCATTGTGCGCACCGAGTCGGCACTGGTCGGTCTGCCCGAGCCGCGTTTGGTGATCGAGCCGGGCCGTGCCATTGCCGGCCCCGGCACCGTCACGCTGTACCGGGTGGGGACCACCAAGGATGTGATTCTCTCGAACGGCCAGCGCCGATACGTGAGTGTCGACGGCGGGATGAGCGACAACATCCGCACCTCGCTGTATCAGGCCGAGTACCACCCCCAGCTGGTGTCCCGCGATAGCGATGTCGCTCCGGTGTTATCCCGGGTGGTCGGAAAGCACTGCGAAAGCGGCGATATCGTGGTCCGGGACGCGTGGCTTCCCGAGGACGTGGCCCCCGGCGACCTGCTGGCGGTTGCCGCGACCGGTGCGTACTGCTATTCGATGTCCAGCCGGTACAACCTGCTGACCCGTCCGGCGGTCATCGCCGTCAAGGACGGTAAGGCGCGACTGATCCTGCGGCGCGAAACCGTCGAGGATTTGGTGAGTTTGGAGGTAAGTGAATGAGCGAACTCGGTAGGCCAATAGGTGTAGCGATCCTGGGCCTGGGCAATGTCGGTAGCGAGGTAGCCCGCATCATCGAAAGCAGCGCAAGCGATCTCGCTGCCCGCATCGGTGCCCCGTTGGAGATTCGGGGTATCGGAGTGCGCCGCGTTGCCGCAGACCGTGGCGTGCCCGTCGACCTCCTCACCGACGATATCGACGCGCTGGTGGCACGCGATGACGTCGATATCGTGGTCGAGCTCATGGGTCCGGTGGAGCCCGCGCGGCGGGGCATCCTGGGTGCGCTCAACGCCGGCAAGTCGGTGGTCACTGCCAACAAGGCGCTGCTGGCGCAATCCGCCGGAGAGCTCGCGGAAGCTGCCGAGAAGGCAAGGGTTGATCTCTATTTCGAGGCGGCCGTGGCCGGTGCCATTCCGGTTATCCGCCCGCTGACTCAGTCGCTGGCCGGTGACTCGGTGATCCGGGTATCCGGAATCGTCAACGGCACCACCAACTACATCCTGTCCGCCATGGATAACACGGGTGCCGGCTACGCCAACGCCCTCGCCGAGGCCGGGGAGCTCGGATACGCCGAGGCCGACCCGACCGCCGATGTCGAGGGCTACGACGCCGCCGCCAAGGCAGCGATTCTTGCATCCATCGCCTTCCACACTCGGGTCAGTGCCGACGATGTGTACCGCGAGGGCATCACCAAGATCACCGCTGACGACTTCGACTCCGCGCGGGCGCTGCAGTGCACCATCAAGCTGCTGTCCATCTGCGAACGAATCACCGACGAGGAAGGACGCCAACGGGTTTCAGCCCGCGTGTACCCCTCGCTGGTGCCGCTCACTCATCCGCTGGCAAGCGTTAACGGCGCGTTCAACGCCGTCTTCGTCGAGGCAGAGGCCGCCGGCCAGCTCATGTTCTATGGCCAGGGTGCAGGCGGGGCACCCACCGCCTCCGCGGTGCTGGGTGATTTGGTGATGGCCGCACGCAACCGGGTGCAGGGCGGACGCGGTCCCCGCTCGTCCCGCTACGCGCAGCTGCCCATCGCGCCGATCGGTCTCATCCCGACGCGGTACTACGTGCGTATGCGGGTCGCCGACAGGCCCGGCGTGCTGGCCACCGTGGCCGCTGAGTTCTCAAAGCGCGAGGTCAGCATCGCGACCGTCCGGCAGGAGGGCGAGGTCGACGAGACGGGCGCCCGGCTGGTGGTGCTCACGCATAAGGCGACCGACGCTGCGCTATCGGAAACCGTTGCCGCACTTGCCGATCTCGATGTGGTGCTGGGTGTCGCGAGCGTCATCCGGCTGGAAGGAACACAAGAGTGACCGTTCACACGCCTTGGCCCGGCCTCATCGCCGCTTACCGAGACCGACTCCCGATCGGTGAGAACTGGGAGCCGGTCACCCTGCGCGAGGGCGGCACCCCGTTGCTGCCCGCGGCGCGGCTCTCCGAGCTCACCGGTTGCACGGTGCATTTGAAGGTTGAAGGCCTCAACCCCACCGGATCGTTCAAGGACCGCGGTATGACGATGGCCGTGACCGATGCGTTGGCCCGCGGCCAGCGCGCGGTGCTGTGCGCCTCGACCGGAAACACTTCGGCTTCCGCCGCTGCCTATGCCGCGAAGGCCGGTATCACCTGCGCGGTGTTGATCCCGCAGGGCAAGATCGCGATGGGCAAGCTCGCCCAGGCCGTTATCCACGGCGCTCGGATCATTCAGGTGGATGGCAACTTTGACGACTGCCTGGAGCTGGCGCGCAAGACCACATCGGACTACCCGACCATTGCGCTCGTCAACTCCGTCAACCCGGTGCGCATCGAAGGTCAGAAGACCGCCGCTTTCGAGATCATGGATGCACTCGGCACTGCGCCCGATATCCATGCGCTGCCCGTGGGCAACGCGGGGAACATCACGGCCTATTGGCGTGGCTACAACGAGTATTACCGTGACGGCCTGTCGGACCGGCTGCCCAAGATGCTGGGTGTTCAAGCCGCTGGTGCAGCGCCGCTGGTGAACGGGGCGCCGGTGGCGAATCCGGAGACCATCGCCACCGCCATCCGGATCGGGTCCCCGGCGTCGTGGTCGGGTGCGGTTGCCGCACAACAGGAGTCGGGTGGCAAGTTCCTCGCCGTCACCGATGAGGAGATTCTCAACGCCTACCGCCTGGTCGCCTCCAGCGAGGGTGTGTTCGTGGAGCCTGCGTCGGCGGCCAGCATTGCGGGCCTGCTGAAATCGGTTGCCGACGGGTGGGTTCCGAAGGGCTCCACCGTGGTCTGCACCGTGACCGGTAACGGCTTGAAGGATCCGGATAACGCACTGAGCGGAATGCCCGAGGTGACCCCCATTCCGGTGGAGGCGAGCGCGGTCGCCGAGGCACTGGAACTCGCGTGAGTGGGATGAGCCTCTCGGGCGAGGGCCATCACGTTCAGCTTCTCCCCGTCGGCCTGTCCACCTCCGTGGTGGTGCCCGCGTCGAGCGCGAACCTGGGCCCTGGCTTCGACAGCCTCGGCATCGCTCTGTCCCTGTATGACGAGATCGAGGTCAACACAATCGCATCCGGTCTCAAGGTGGCCGTTGAAGGTGAGGGTGCGGGTGAGGTTCCGCTTGATGGCAGTCACCTCGTCGTGCGGGCCATCGAACGCGGGCTTGCCACCGGCGGGGTCGCCGCCCCGGGTCTGATCGTTCAGTGCCACAACAAAATTCCGCATTCGCGTGGGCTGGGTTCTTCGGCCGCCGCGGCGGTGGCGGGTCTTGGGGTCGCGAACGGATTACTCGCCAAGGCGGGGCGTCCGGTGCTCTCCGACGACATGCTGGTGCAGCTGGCCTCGGAGTTCGAGGGGCATCCCGATAACGCGGCGGCCAGTGTGCTCGGGGGAGCGGTGGTGGCCTGGATGAGCCGCTCGCGCGAAGATAATCAAGTCTGGATGAGCCGCTCGCGCGAAGATGGACAACCGTTATCGGAGACCGCGGGCGTGACCACCGCCTATGCGGCGGTTCGTCTCGATGTGCACTCGGATATCAGGATTGTTGCCGCCATCCCGGAGGAACAGTCTTCTACTGCGCACACTCGGGTGTTGCTACCGGAATCTATCACCCATGTAGACGCAAGATTCAATATTAGCCGAGCGGCATTGCTCACTCTCGCGCTGACGTCGCGGCCGGATCTGCTGATGATCGCCACCGAGGATCGTCTCCATCAGCCGCAGCGCGCACCCGCTATGCCGGCGTCCGCGGAGGTTCTCGGGTACCTGCGCAGCCAAGGGATTGCGGCGGTCCTTTCCGGTGCTGGACCTGCGGTGTTGGCGCTGACCACCGGCGAGCTTCCCGACTCGGCAGTGAAATACGCTGAAGATCAAGGATTCTCAGTCGTGGCGATGTCCGTGTCGGAGGGTGTGTCGGTTCGATAATCGACGTTATGGCTGGTGAGCGGGGGACTCGCCGGGGGGCGCTGGTTGCTTGATGCTCACCTGAGGGTTATCCTCGGTATCAGTCCCAGCAATTGCAGCTTCTGCGCACCTGCGCCGAGAACGAGGACGATCACAAATTCTTCCTAATGTTTCAGTCGTCGCCGACAGGCGGCGATATTGGGCAAGGTCAATGGTCAGCTGCCATTTCTCAGGACCTCGCGCGGCCCTATCTGTGTGGGCCCGCAGCATGAACTTCGCGGCCAGCAACCTGTCTGGCCGAAGTGAGACCCCTCGCCCCATGTTTGGCGGGGGAAGGAAAGGAAATCCGTGACCGATACGGACCTCATCGCGACCGAAGCCGCCCCGGAGACCCCGGCGGCGCCCACCACAGCTTCCTCTGATCGCGCCGGCAAGGAGCGCCGAGGGGACGAGCTGGGTGCACTGTCGACGATGGTGTTGCCGGAGCTGCGCGCCCTGGCTGGCCAGGTAGGCGTCAAGGGCACCTCCGGAATGCGTAAGGGCGACTTGATTGCCGCCATTCGTGAGCATCAGGGCGCGCTCGGCGCACCGAAGAACAACCAGGCGGCTACGCGGACTCAGCAGCCCCAGGCTTCCTCTGCCCCAGCCGAGCCCGCGCAGAAGGAGTCGGCTCAGCCCGAGCCGACCCAGACGGCGCTGGATCTGCCGTCCGAGACGCCGAAGTCCGCCCCGGAGACCAACTCCGCCCAGGACGCTGAGGGCGCTGAGGGTAAAGACGCCGATAAGGCCGGCGCGCCCCGCGAGGGCCGCGGCGAGCGGCGTCGCAACCAGAATCAGAATCAGAACGCCGAGGGCGAGCGCAAGCAGCAGGATGGCGGTCGCGAAAACAGCGGAAACTCGAACAACTCCGCCCGCGACGGCGGCCAGGACGGCCAGAACCAGGACAACAACCAGAACCGTGGCGACGATGGCGATGGCCGTGGCCGTCGCGGCCGTCGCACTCGGGAACGGCGCCGCGGTCGTGACCGCAATGGCAACGAAAGCGGTGGCGGCGAGACCGAGCAGCTGCGCGAGGACGATGTCGTCCAGCCCGTAGCCGGCATTCTCGATGTGCTCGACAACTACGCCTTCGTGCGGACGTCCGGCTACCTTGCGGGCCCGAACGACGTGTATGTCTCGATGAACCTCGTGCGCAAGAACGGGTTGCGTCGTGGTGACGCGATTACCGGCGCCGTGCGGGTGCCGCGGGATTCGGACGCGTCCAAAGAAAATCAGCGGCAGAAGTTCAACCCGCTGGTGCGTCTCGACACCGTCAACGGCGGCCCGGTCGAGGACGCCAGGAATCGCCCCGACTTCAACAAGCTGACCCCGCTGTACCCGAATCAGCGGCTGCGGTTGGAAACCACCACCGAGAAGCTGACCACTCGGGTAATCGACTTGATCATGCCGATTGGTAAGGGCCAGCGCGCGCTGATCGTGTCCCCGCCCAAGGCCGGTAAGACCACGATCATGCAGAACATCGCCAATGCGATCTCGGCCAACAATCCCGAGTGCCATCTGATGGTGGTGCTGGTCGACGAACGGCCTGAAGAGGTCACCGATATGCAGCGTTCGGTGAAGGGTGAGGTCATTGCCTCGACCTTCGATCGCCCGCCGTCAGATCACACTCAGGCCGCGGAGTTGGCGATCGAGCGCGCCAAGCGTCTGGTCGAGCAGGGCAAGGACGTGGTGGTGCTGCTGGACTCGATCACCCGCCTGGGCCGTGCGTACAACAACGCCTCGCCCGCCTCGGGTCGCATCCTCTCCGGTGGTGTCGACTCGACCGCGCTGTACCCGCCCAAACGATTCCTGGGCGCGGCGCGCAATATCGAGTTCGGCGGCTCGCTGACGATCATCGCCACGGCCATGGTCGAGACCGGCTCCACCGGTGACACCGTCATCTTCGAGGAGTTCAAGGGCACCGGTAACGCCGAGCTCAAGCTCGACCGCAAGATCTCCGAGCGTCGGGTGTTCCCGGCTGTCGACGTCAACCCGTCGGGTACCCGTAAGGACGAGCTGCTGATGAGCGGCGACGAGTTCGCGATTGTGCACAAGCTGCGCCGCGTGCTGTCGGGCTTGGATTCGCATCAGGCCATCGACCTGCTGATGAGCCAGCTGCGCAAGACCAAGACCAACTACGAGTTCCTGGTCTCGGTCTCGAAGAACACTCCGGGCAGCAACGGCGCCGACGAGCCGCAGTACAGCTAGAGCGTGTCCACGGCCGTCACGCAGTAGGTGCGGGGCGGCTGTGGGTAGACGATCGGCGTCGTGTCGTCCGGGCATGGCGCACCGTCGGTTTCGGTCCGACTCTGCACCCGGAACGGGTTTGATGAAGCCAGGCCACTGCAGCTGTTGTTGAGCTTGGTGATCTTGGTGAGCAGTTCTTCTTCGTAACAATGTCCGGGCGTGAGGTTCTCGACCAGACACAGCTTGCCGGCGCTCTTTGAGCCCACCTCATAGCTGTACTCGACGTAGTTCTCGTTGGGGCACTTGGCATTCGCATCGATACGGCTTGCCACGGTGTAGCTGGGATCGCGATCACAGGGTGTGTCGGCGGCGTCAACGCTGCCGATCCCCGTGCCCGATTTGGTCAGCACCACACACTGGCCCACGGTGTACTTGTCCAACTCCTTGCGTGCCGCGGACTCGGTGTTCTTTTCGCTCATCCAATGCCGCACGAAGATCGCGATGACACCCACCACGAGTGCGAGTGCGATCCGCATCAGGAATCCACGCCACCAGGGTTTGCGCGCGTCTGCCATTTTGCCCCCGTTGTGATCCAGTTTTGCCAGAGTGCGCACAGTATCACCGATACGGATCGGTGACCTCCCGCAGCTTTGCCAGGGTGGCCGCGAGTTGGCCGTATTCCTTGGTGCTCAAATGCTTTCGCCATTCGGCGTGAACCTTGGTGACCTCGCGCTGCGCGATATCGCGCTGCTTCTTTCCGTGCGCGCTCAGCACCACGAGCCGGGCCCGACCGGCGGTCGGGCCGGGTTTGCGCTCGACGTCATCATCCACGCGCAGGACATGGAGATACCGCTCAACCCGGCGCGCGGTTTTTCTTCGGGCGACCGATTGCGAGTTCACGATTGGGTAGGGCCCTGAGGTGGTGGGACCCATTCGGGACATCGTCCTTCTGCTGTTACGCCGACGGGCGGAACCGGTTCAGCCCACCGAAGCCAACGGAATCCAGATGCCGAGGAGCCAGAAACCCCAGGTGCGGAACCCGTCATCCCAGACCGGCTGTACCCGATATCCCCAGTAGTCGATGGACCGCGGGGGTGGACCCCAGCGGTCGGGGAGCGGACCGCGCCATTCCGCGCGCGGCGGCGCGGCCCAGCCCCAGGGCGGGCGCTGGTTGTAATGCCATGGGTTATCGCGCCATTCCCTACGGTCGTCCTGCCACCGATGGTCATCCCGCCGGTCCTGGTCGCGATCGCGCCAATTGTCATTACCGCGCCAACCGTCGTTGTAGCGGTAACCGTCGTGATCACCCCAGTCGTCATCGTCGTCGCCGTGGGGGCGATTCGGATGATCCTGGATGTAACCGGGCGGACCTGCGGGCTGCGCATAAGCCGGTATGGCACCGAGTCCAAGCGTGCCGACGGTCAGCGCGCTGATCATAGCGCCTTGGATCACAACGCTTTTCAGATTCATGTGCGACTCCTGTCCGATTATCTCGGCGGTTCGCCCCGACTCGACCGAAGGTGCTGATACTCAACAGCGGCCCCGCGGTGGTTATGCCGCGGCTGCCCAATTGGATATCGACAGGATGTCAATCGCCGTTACGTGCCGGTGCTCAGGCGGGCGTCACGGCTGTGGGATGGGCGGAATCTGTGGGATCTGCGGAATCGGAGGTGCCTGGGGCACCTCCGGAACCGGGGGCGCCTGGGGGATAGGTGGTGGCGGCGGAGGCGTGATGGGGTCGGCGTAGGCCAGGCCTTGCGCGCCCGCGAAGGCGGCCAATCCCATTGCCGCAGCGGATGCGCCTGTGACGATCAATCTCTTGATGTTCATGCGTTTCCTTTCCGAATCGGCGTACTGCCACCCAACGTACGCCGCGGCTAGGAAATGGGAATACTGCGCTGGTCGCTGCCGTTTAGGTTCTACGTAATTGAGCTGGCATAATGGCCTCTCAGTCTTTGACGGGTTCCGGTTCACGTCGCAACGCAGGCGACCCGGCGACCACTACACGAAGAGGAATCACCATGAAATCGGGTATCCACCCCAAGTATGTCGAGACCAATGTGGTCTGCGGCTGTGGCAACACTTTCGCCACTCACAGCACTAAGGACAGTGGCCACATCGTGGTCGAGGTCTGCTCGCAGTGCCACCCGTTCTACACGGGCAAGCAGAAGATCCTGGACAGCGGCGGTCGCGTCGCCCGGTTCGAGGCGCGGTACGGCAAGCGCAAGGCCGCAGCCGACCAGTAGCTTCCATGCCGACGCCCGTTCTGCTGATGCAGACCGGGCGTCGGTTTTTTTGTAGTGAACGTCTGAGGAGGGTGCATGGGCGAGACGCCACTGATCGAGGCGATGCTGGCTGAGCACGCTGAGCTGGAGAAGCAACTGGCCGACCCCGCGTTGCATGCTGATCCGGGCGCAGCGCGCAAGGCCGGACGTCGGTTCGCGATGCTGTCGCCGATCGTCGCCACCCACCGCAAGCTCTTCGCCGCCCGCGACGATGCGGCCACCGCCCGTGAGCTGTCGGCGGACGATCCTTCATTTGCCGATGAGCTGATCGAGTTGGAATCGTCCATCGCGGAGTTGGAAACCCAGCTCTCGGACATGCTCGCACCTCGCGACCCCCATGACGGCGACGACATCCTCCTCGAAGTGAAATCCGGTGAAGGCGGCGAGGAATCGGCGCTATTCGCTGCCGATCTGGCCCGCATGTACATCCGCTACGCCGAGCGGCATGGCTGGAAGGTCACGATTCTCGACGAGACCGAGTCTGATCTCGGCGGCTACAAGGACGCCACGCTGGCCATCGCCAGCAAGGGCGACAGCGCGGACGGCGTCTGGTCGCGACTCAAGTTTGAAGGTGGGGTGCACCGCGTACAACGTGTTCCCGTCACCGAATCCCAAGGGCGCGTGCACACCTCGGCGGCTGGCGTGTTGGTGTACCCCGAGCCCGAAGAGGTCGAGGAAGTCCAGATCGACGAATCGGATCTGCGAATCGATGTATATCGCTCCTCAGGCAAGGGCGGCCAGGGCGTCAACACCACCGACTCCGCGGTCCGCATCACCCATCTGCCGACGGGGATCGTGGTGACCTGCCAGAACGAGCGCTCACAGCTGCAGAACAAGGCCCGTGCCATGCAGGTGCTGGCGGCGCGGCTGCAGGCCCTCGCCGAGGAGCAGGCACAGGCCGACGCGTCGGCGGGCCGTGCGAGCCAGATCCGCACCGTCGACCGCAGCGAGCGGATCCGCACCTACAACTTCCCTGAGAACCGGATCACCGATCATCGCGTCGGATTCAAGGCCCACAACCTGGATCAGGTGCTCGACGGTGACATGGATGCGCTGTTCGACGCACTGGCCGTTGCGGACCGGAAGGCGCGCCTGCAGGAGGCGTGATGAGCCGCTTGCGCGAAAGAACTGGGGGCTAGATGAGCCGCTTGCGCGAACTGATCGCTGAGGCGGTCGAATCACTTTCCCGGACAGGGGTTTCCAGCCCGCAGGTAGACGCCGAAGAGCTCGCCGCGCACCTGCTCGGCGTCCCGCGGACGCGGCTGCGCTTTACCGAGATCACCCCGGGTTTTCCCGAGAGGTACCGCGACCTGGTGGTGCAGCGGGCGCGGCGGATCCCGTTGCAGCATTTGATCGGCAACGCGGCCTTCGGCCCCATCGAGGTGTCCGTGGGTCCTGGAGTGTTCATCCCGCGCCCGGAGACGGAGTCGCTGTACGCCTGGGCGGCCGGCGAGTTGGCGCCACACGCGACGGTCGTCGAGCTATGTGCCGGATCGGCGGCTCTCGCGATCGCCCTGTCACATGACGAGCCGACCGCCCGTGTCCTCGCCGTTGAGCTCGACGGCGAGGCGCTGATATACACGCGCCGGAATACCGCCGGAACTCCGGTCGAGGTGATCCAGGCCGATGTGACGATGCCCGCGCTGCTGACCGATCTTGATGGCACGGTCGATCTGATCGTCGCCAACCCGCCCTACATCCCTGAGAATGCCGAACTGGAGCCCGAAGTGGCGCAGCATGATCCGCCGCTGGCGCTGTTCGCGGGCGCGGACGGGCTGTCAGTCATCGCGCCCATCGTGACGGCAGCAGGTCGACTGCTCGCTCCGGGAGGCTGCATCGGCGTAGAGCACGATGACAGCAACGGAGATGGAACGTGCGAGCTATTCACGGCAAGCGGCTTATTCGATGACGTCACACAGCGGCAAGATCTTGGGGGCCGGCCGCGATTCGTCACCGCTCGCCGGAAAACGTCCTCGTCATAGACTTGTCCGGTGACCGTCGTCTACGACTGCCAGGATGCAGCGACCCGCCAGGAGGGGATCGACGCGGCGGTGAGCGCGCTCAAGGCAGGCGAATTGGTGGTTATGCCCACCGACACTGTCTACGGATTGGGTTGTGACGCATTCGATTCCAACGCGGTATCGGCGCTGCTTGCAGCCAAGGGGCGGGGGCGGGATATGCCCGTCGGGGTGCTCGTCGGGTCGTGGCACACCATCGACGGACTGGTGTTCGCCGTTCCGCCCGCTGCCCGCGAGCTCATCGAGGCATTCTGGCCGGGACCGCTGAGCATCATCGTGAGGCACGCGCCATCGCTGTCCTGGGATCTGGGGGATGCCCGGGGAAGCGTCATGCTGCGTATGCCCCTGCATCCGGTGGCGATCGACCTGCTGCGTGCCGTCGGTCCGATGGCGGTCTCCAGTGCCAATGTCTCGGGGCAGCCTGCGGCGCTCACCGGCAAAGAGGCGCGCGATCAATTGGGTGACAGGGTGGCGGTGTATCTGGACGGCGGCACGGCGGAGCTGGGTGCGGCGTCGACGATCGTCGACCTCACCGGGCCGGCGCCGATGATCGTGCGGGAAGGGCCGATCACCCGGGACCAGATCGTCAGTGTCATTGGCACTGCGATCGGACCTGCCGATGGCGCAGAACCCACAGGATCTTGAAGTACGGTCAGATGCGTGGATTTCGGTGAGCCCAGATTCGGTGAGCGCCGTGGCCAGTGAACTGTTGGCGCTTGCCGATCGAGGTGCGGGCGTACCGCTGCGAGAGCTTGTCCTTGTTGGTCTGACCGCCGCCATCACGACGTTCTTCTGCACTGGTGGAGTACGGCTTTTTGCGACCCGTGTGGGTGCGGTGGCCTACCCGCGCGAACGTGATGTCCACCTGCAGCCGACACCGCGGATGGGCGGTCTCGGGATCTATCTCGGTGTGTGCGCCGCGATCTTCCTGGCCTCGCAACTACCGGCCCTGACAAGGGGTTTCGTCTATTCTTCGGGCCTGCCGGCGGTAGTGGTCGCAGGCGGCATCATCATGGTCGTCGGTCTGATCGACGACAAATGGGGCCTGGACGCGCTGACCAAGTTCGCCGGCCAGGTCACCGCCGCCAGCGTTCTGGTCACCATGGGTGTGGCCTGGAGCATGATCTACATCCCGTTCGGCGGGGTGGGGACCATTGTGCTGGACCAGATGTCGTCCATCCTGGTCACGCTGGCGTTGACGGTGTCGATCGTGAACGCCATGAACTTCGTGGACGGGCTCGACGGCCTGGCTGCCGGTTTGGGCTTGATCACCGCGGCCGCCATCTGCATCTTTTCCGTTGGGCTACTGCGCAGCCATGGCGGCGATGTCCTGTACTACCCACCCGCGGTGATCTCGGTGGTGCTGGCCGGGGCGTGCCTGGGTTTTCTTCCGCACAACTTCCACCGGGCCCGGATTTTCATGGGCGACTCGGGGTCGATGCTGATCGGCCTGATGCTGGCGGCGGCGTCGACGACGGCCGCGGGCCCCATCTCGCAGAGTTCTTACGGTGCCAAGGACATGTTTGTCTTGCTGTCGCCGTTCCTGCTGGTGATCGCGGTCATGCTGGTACCGGCGCTGGATGCCTTGCTGGCGATCATCCGGCGGACTCGGGCGGGCCGTAGCCCCTTCAGCCCGGACAAGATGCATCTGCACCATCGGTTGCTTCAGATCGGGCATTCGCATCGCAAGGCGGTGCTGATCATCTACCTCTGGGTGGCCATCATCGCGTTCGGAGCGGCCAGCACCATCTTCTTCGAACCCCGATACGCGGGAGCGGTGGTGTTAGGCGCGATCGGTATCGCGATTGTCGCGACGGTCATCCCACTGTTGCGCCGTGAATCCGATCGGCCGACCGTGGCAGATGCGGTGGTGCCGGATGTCGAATCGGACCTCAGTCCGCCAAGGGAACCAGCCGTGTACGACGAAAAGTAGTAGGGGTGCATTAACGGCCTCTACCATGTGATACCGTTCTGGCATACCCGAAAACTCACGGGTGCCGGCCACACCGGATCGGCGGGATTCTGAGAGCATTTGTCCGAATGTTCCAGGTGCCACCGGACCGATCAACTGACCGACAGAGAGCTGTCCTTTGAGGTGAGTTCCGCGAGCCCGCGGACCTCCGATAGGGTCTGACACCGACGAACGCAATTTTTTGTATCGCCACCCCGACAAAGATGTGAGGTGACACCCCAGATGACCGCGCCCCAGGCAAACCCCAATGCCCCGTTTGTACTCCCGGCATTGGCGTTCCGCCCGTTGCGTCTGACGGTTCTCTGTGGCGTTCTCGGCGCCCTGGCTCTGTTGGCCTCTGCACTTCTGGGGCATTGGGCGATCGGCGTCTTCTTCGTTACCGGGCTTGGACTCGGACTGGTGAACGCTCTCCTCGTTCGCCAGTCCGCGGAAGTCATTACCGCGCAAGACAATCCAAGCAAGCAAAAAATGGCCATCAATTCCGCTGCGCGGTTGATGGTCATTACCGTCCTTGCCCTGGTTATCGCGTTCGTTTTCCGCCCCGATGGTCTTGGGGTGTTCTTCGGAGTTGCGTTGTTCCAGGTGCTGCTGGTGTTGACCACCGCTGTGCCGGTGTGGAAAGGGATCCGTTCAGTGAATCAGGCGGAGGTATAGCCGACCATGAGCACCACGACTTTTCTGGCCGAAGGCGCCATCGAAGTTGGCCACCACACTCATGCGCATTGGCCGCTCATTGGTGAGGTCAACACCGACACCATCCTGGCCTCTGCCATTGCCGGCGTGATCGTCATCGCGCTCGCGCTCTTCCTGAGGGCCAAGGTCACCTCGACCGGTGTGCCCAACGGTGTGCAGCTGTTCTTCGAGGCCGTGACCGTCCAGTTCCGCAACCAGGTCGAGGCCGCAATCGGCATGAAGATCGCGCCGTTCGTGCTGCCGCTGGCCGTGACGATCTTCGTCTTCGTGCTGGTGTCCAACTGGATCTCGGTGCTGCCGGTGCAGTACACCGACGCCAACGGCGCCACCGCCGAACTCCTCAAACCGCCTGCCTCGGATATCAACTACGTGCTGGCCCTGGCATTGTTCGTGTTCCTCTGCTATCACGCCGCAGGGTTCATGCGGCGTGGCCTCATCGGTCACCCGATCAAGGTGATCAAGGGACACGTTCCGGCCTTGGCGCTCATCAACATCGTCGAGGAGATCGCCAAGCCGATATCGCTATCGCTGCGGCTCTTCGGCAACATGTTTGCCGGTGGCATCATGGTCGCGCTGATCGCGCTGTTCCCCGCGTACATCATGTGGGCGCCCAACGCCATCTGGAAAACGTTCGATCTATTCGTCGGTCTGATCCAGGCCTTCATCTTCGCGCTGCTGACAATCCTGTACTTCAGCCAGTCGATGGAAACCGACGAACACCACTAATTACATAGACCAACCTGAAAGACCCTGGTAGCACAGCTACCACTTAATAAGGAGGAAAGAGATGGCGGACCCGACAATTGTTGCTGGTGCCCTCATTGGCGGTGGTTTGATCATGGCCGGCGGCGCGATCGGTGCCGGTATCGGTGACGGTATCGCCGGTAACGCCCTGATCTCCGGTGTAGCTCGCCAGCCTGAGGCTCAAGGCCGGCTGTTCACGCCGTTCTTCATCACCGTCGGTCTGGTTGAGGCCGCGTACTTCATCAACCTGGCCTTCATGGCGCTGTTCGTTTTCGCTACTCCCGGCGCTAGCTAATCGGCATGGGTGAATTGCAGAGCGTCGTCGTGGCGCAGGCCGCCGAAGAGGGTGCGGAGAAGTCGAACTTCCTCATCCCCAACGGCACCTTCTTCGTCGTCCTAGCGATCTTCCTGATCGTCCTAGCGGTCATCGGTACCTTTGTGGTGCCGCCGGTCCAAAAGGTGCTCACGGCACGCGAGGACATGGTCACCAAGACGGCAGAGGACACCAAGAACGCCGCCGAGCAATTCACCGCCGCCGAGGCCGACTACAAGGATGAGCTGGCCAAGGCTCGCGGTGCCGCGACAGCGGTGCGCGACGAGGCCAGGGCCGAGGGACGCGGAATTCTCGAGGACATGCGTCAGCGGGCCAATGCGGAAGCGAATGCTGTGTCATCAGCGGCGGCCGAATCGTTGGCCCGTCAGGGCGAGGCAACTTCGGGAGAGCTGGCGGCGAACGTCGACAGCCTGTCCCGAACGCTCGCCGAACGCGTTCTCGGCGTGAGCCTTTCGGAACCAGCGAATGCAGGGCGAGGCTAGGTACAGATGTCGACATTTATCGGGCAGCTCATCGGTTTCGCTGTCATCGTGTTCCTGGTGGTCAAGTTCGTGGTGCCACCGGTGCGCACGCTGATGGGCAAGCAGCAGGACGTGGTGCGCCAGCAGCTCGCCGACAGTAAGTCGGCTGCGGCCAAGCTCGTCGAGGCCGAGGGTGCACATGCCAAGGCGATCGAAGACGCCAAGGCCGACGCCGCCGAGATCGCCGAAGAAGCCAAGGCCGATGCCAAGCAGATCTCCAAGCAGCTGCGCGAGCAGGCCGACGCCGAGGTCGAGCGGATCAAGGTGCACGGCCAGGAGCAGATCCTGCTGCAGCGCCAGCAGCTGATCCGTCAGCTCCGCGGTGATCTCGGTACTGAATCCGTGAACCGTGCAGGCGATTTGGTTCGTTCACATGTCGGTGACGCGGCAGCGCAATCCGCCACCGTCGACCGGTTCCTGGATGAGCTGACCCAGATGGCTGGCAGCGTCAACACCGAACGCCGGCCGTTGGCAGTCGGGGGAGCAGGCCTGCACGCCGCCAGCCGCGAGTCGCTCGCCGAGCAGGTATCCGCTTTTCAAGCCAACGCGGTCTCGCTCGATAGCCTGACACTCAACGCGCTGGCCGATGATCTGACCGCGGTCGCCGAGCTCCTCATTAAGGAGTTGGTGCTGCGTAAGCACTTGTCCGAGCCGGTCGACGCCAGCGAGCTGTCAGCCAAGATCACCTTGGTCGACTCGATATTCACTTCCAAGATCGGACGGCCGGCGCTCGAGGTCGTGCGCTCGGCCGTTACCGCCCGCTGGTCTGCCTCCGGTGATCTGATCACTGCGATCGAACACATCGCCCGCCTCGCTCTGTTGGAGCGGGCCGAACGCGACGGTCAGATCGACGATGTCGAAGACCAGTTGTTCCGCATCAGCCGCGTCCTCGACGGCGAGCCGCAGCTGAGCTTGCTGCTGAGCAACACCGCCGCGCCTACCGCCGATCGCGTGACGCTGTTGAAGAACGTCCTCGCCGGTCGTTCCAACCTGATCGTGACCAGCCTGCTGGCGCAGACCGTGCGTCTGTTGCGCGGTAAGCGCGCAGATATCGCAGTACTTGATGTCGCCGAATTGGCGGTTGCCCGGCGCAACGAGTCGGTCGCTCACGTGAAGTCGGCCGCCCCGATCAGCGATGCTCAGAGCACACGGCTGGCCCAGGTGCTCGGGCAGATTTACGGCCGCACCATCGCGGTGCAGCTGGATGTGGATCCCGAACTGCTGGGCGGGCTCGTCGTCAACATCGGTGACGAGGAGATCGACGGCAGCCTGTCCACCCGGCTTTCCGCGGCCGCCCTCCACCTGCCCAACTAAGCAACCACCAGACTTACCCCGCAAGAAGAGCCAGGAACAGGAAGACGAGAAAAGCCATGACAGAGTTGACGATCTCCTCGGCGGACATCTCCGGCGCGATCGAGCAGTACGTCGCGACGTTCTCTGCCGACCCCGCCCGCGAAGAAATCGGCATCGTCGCCGACACCGGTGACGGCATCGCCCACGTCGAGGGTCTGCCTTCGGTCATGACTCAGGAGCTCCTCGAGTTCCCGGGCGGCGTGCTGGGTGTGGCGCTGAACCTGGACGAGCGCAGCGTCGGCACCGTTATCCTCGGCGACTTCCACGGCATCGAAGAGGGCCAGCAGGTCAAGCGCACCGGCGAGGTCCTATCGGTACCGGTGGGCGACGCCTTCCTCGGTCGCGTCATCAACCCGCTCGGTCAGCCGATCGACGGCCGCGGCGACATCGAGGCCGAGACCACTCGCGCGCTCGAGCTCCAGGCCGCCAGTGTGGTCGAGCGTCAAAGTGTTGCGGAGCCGCTGCAGACCGGCATCAAGGCCATCGACTCGCAGACCCCCATCGGTCGCGGCCAGCGCCAGCTGATCATCGGTGACCGCAAGACCGGCAAGACCGCCGTCTGCGTCGACACCATCCTGAACCAGAAGCAGGCCTGGGACAGCGGCGATCCGCAGCAGCAGGTGCGCTGCATCTACGTCGCCGTCGGACAGAAGGGCTCGACCATCGCTGCGGTGCGCCGCACCCTGGACGAGGCCGGCGCGCTGGAGTACACCACCATCGTGGCCGCCCCGGCCTCCGATGCGGCGGGCTTCAAATGGCTTGCGCCGTACACCGGCTCGGCCCTCGGCCAGCACTGGATGTACCAGGGCAAGCACGTCCTCATCGTGTTCGACGACCTCACCAAGCAGGCCGAGGCCTACCGCGCCATCTCGCTGCTGCTGCGCCGTCCGCCGGGCCGCGAGGCATACCCGGGTGACGTCTTCTACTTGCATTCGCGTCTGCTGGAGCGTTGCGCGAAGCTGTCCGACGCGCTGGGTGCCGGCTCGCTGACCGGTCTGCCGATCATCGAGACCAAGGCCAACGACATCTCGGCCTACATCCCCACCAACGTCATCTCGATCACCGACGGACAGTGCTTCCTGCAGACCGACCTCTTCAACCAGGGCGTACGCCCGGCCATCAACGTTGGTGTGTCGGTGTCGCGCGTGGGTGGTGCCGCACAGATCAAGGCAATGAAGGAAGTAGCCGGCTCGCTGCGGTTGGAGCTCTCGCAGTACCGCGAGTTGGAGGCCTTCGCGGCCTTCGCCTCGGACCTGGATGCCACCTCGAAGGCCCAGCTGGAGCGTGGTGCGCGCCTGGTCGAGCTGCTCAAGCAGTCGCAGAACTCGCCGTACCCGGTCGAGGAGCAGGTCGTGGCGATCTACCTCGGCACCGGTGGACACCTCGACTCGGTGCCGGTCGGTGATGTCATTCGGTTCGAGCAGGAATTCCTCGACCACGTGCGCGGCTCACACGCCGACATTCTGACCGATATCAAGGAGACCAAGAAGTTCTCGGAGGACACCGAATCCAAGCTCACGGCCGCGATCAACGCGTTCAAGAAGAGCTTCGCCGCCACTGATGGCAGCTCGGTGGAGGTCAAGGACGTCGCGGCCGAGGCGCTCGACGAGTCCGAGGTCGGTCAGGAGACCGTCCAGGTCCGCAAGCCGGCTCCGGCAAAAAAGTAGAGCAGTAGGACCTCCAGAAAATGGCTGCACAAATCCGAGAACTGCGCCGGCGGATCAAATCCGCCGGATCGATCAAGAAGATCACCAAGGCGCAAGAGCTGATCGCGACATCGCGCATCTCTAAGGCGCAGGCACGTGTGGTGGCGGCTCGTCCGTACGCGGCCGAGATCACCAACGTGCTTACCGCACTCGCCGATGATGCCGCGTTGGATCATCCGCTACTGGTGGCGCGGGCCGAGCCGAAGCGGGCAGGCGTGCTCATCGTCTCGTCGGATCGCGGGCTGTGCGGTGGGTACAACGCCAACGTGCTGCGTGTCGCCGAGGAGCTGTTCGCGCTGCTGCGTGAGCAGGGCAAGACCCCGGTGATCTACGTGGTCGGCCGCAAGGCGCTGAACTTCTACAAGTTCCGTGGCCGCACGGTCACTCAGTCCTGGACCGGGTTCTCCGAGCGTCCCGAGTACTCACACGCCCAGGAAATCGCCGGCGTGCTGGTGGATGGCTTCCTGGCGGGTGCCGATGACGACGGCGACGAGCCCGGTGCCGATGGCATTCTCGGCGTCGACGAGCTGCATATCGTGTACACCGAGTTCAAGTCGATGCTGACCCAGTCGGCCGTGGCCAAGCGGATCGCGCCGATGGAGATCGAGTACGTCGGCGAGGCCGCTGGACCGACCACCCAGTACTCGTTCGAGCCTGACGCCACAACGCTTTTCGCGTCCCTGCTGCCTCGCTACCTGGCGACCCGGGTGTACGCGGCGCTGCTGGAGGCGGCAGCCTCGGAGTCGGCATCCCGCCGGCGCGCCATGAAGGCGGCCACGGATAACGCCGATGACCTCATCAAGGGACTCACCCTGGAAGCCAACCGTGCTCGCCAGGCCCAGATCACCCAGGAAATCAGTGAAATCGTTGGCGGCGTGGACGCGCTTGCCTCGGCCGCCGCAAGCGAACATTAAGAATAGAAAGAGTCGAGCCAGATGACTGCTGCAACTGCTAACAAGACCGTCGGACGAGTGGTTCGCGTTACCGGCCCGGTCGTCGACGTGGAGTTCCCGCGTGGCGCCGTGCCGCCGCTCTTCTCCGCCCTCAACGCCGAGATCACCTACGAAGCGATGGCCAAGACGCTGACCCTCGAGGTGGCACAGCACCTGGGCGACAACCTCGTTCGCACCGTCTCCATGCAGCCGACTGACGGCCTGGTGCGTGGCGTGGATGTCACCAACACCGGTAGCACCATCTCGGTGCCGGTCGGTGACGGCGTGAAGGGGCACGTCTTCAACGCCTTGGGCGACTGCCTCGACGAGCCGGGCTACGGTAGCGATTTCGAGAAGTGGTCCATCCACCGCAAGCCCCCGGCCTTCGACCAGCTCGAGCCGCGTACTGAGATGCTGGAGACCGGCCTTAAGGTCGTCGACCTGCTGACCCCGTACGTGCGTGGTGGCAAGATCGCACTCTTCGGTGGTGCCGGTGTGGGTAAGACCGTGCTGATCCAGGAGATGATCAACCGCATCGCCCGGAACTTCGGTGGTACCTCGGTATTCGCCGGCGTTGGTGAGCGCACCCGTGAGGGCAACGACCTGTGGGTCGAGCTTGCCGATGCCAACGTGCTCAAGGACACCGCGTTGGTGTTCGGCCAGATGGACGAGCCGCCCGGCACGCGTATGCGCGTCGCGCTCTCGGCGCTGACCATGGCGGAGTACTTCCGCGATGAGCAGGGTCAGGACGTGCTGCTGTTCATCGACAACATCTTCCGGTTCACCCAGGCCGGCTCGGAGGTGTCGACCCTGCTGGGCCGCATGCCGTCCGCCGTGGGTTACCAGCCGACGCTGGCCGACGAGATGGGTGAGCTGCAGGAGCGCATCACCTCGACCCGCGGTCGCTCGATCACCTCGATGCAGGCCGTGTACGTGCCCGCCGACGACTACACCGACCCGGCGCCGGCGACCACGTTCGCGCACCTGGACGCCACCACCGAGCTTTCTCGTGCGGTGTTCTCCAAGGGCATCTTCCCGGCCGTGGACCCGCTGGCCTCGTCGTCGACGATTCTGCTGCCGTCCGTGGTGGGTGAGGAGCACTACCGGGTTGCGCAGGAAGTCATCCGTGTTCTGCAGCGCTACCAGGACCTGCAGGACATCATCGCCATCCTCGGTATCGACGAGCTGTCGGAAGAAGACAAGCAGCTGGTGGGCCGTGCCCGTCGTATCGAGCGTTTCCTGAGCCAGAACATGATGGCTGCCGAGCAGTTCACCGGCCAGCCCGGCTCGACCGTGCCGCTCAAGGAGACCATCGAGGCCTTCGACAAGCTCACCAAGGGTGAGTTCGACCACCTGCCCGAGCAGGCGTTCTTCCTCATCGGTGGTCTGGACGACCTGGCGAAGAAGGCCGAAAGCCTCGGCGCCAAGCTGTAATTCGTCGCTAGCCATCTGAAGGAGGTGCACTGAATGTCCGAAATTGACGTCGAGATTGTCGCCGTCGAGCGCGAGATCTGGTCGGGTAAGGCCACATTCGTCTTTACCCGCACGACCTCCGGTGAAATCGGAATCCTGCCGCACCACATTCCCTTGGTGGCGCAGCTGGTGGACGATGCCGCGGTGAAGATCGAGCGCGAGGGCGCTGACGACCTGTGGTGGGCGATCGACGGGGGATTCCTGTCGATCACCGACACCAAGGTCAGCATCCTGGCGGAGTCCGTGCAGGCACGTGCGGATATTGACGAGGCCAAGGCCAAGACCGATTCCGGTTCCGACGTTCCACGGGTGGCCGCGCAGGGACGCGCGCGCTTACGTGCGCTCGGACAGACGGTTTAGCATTACCCACCTAGGGATACCGCTTTGAGCGTGACGGCGATGATCGAGATCTCGATCATCGCCGTTCTCGTTTTGGCGGTGGCTGCCTTGAGTTTTCGTCTGCTCAAGTTGCGACATGGCGGGACCGCCGCGTTGTTACGGGATGCTCGACCGGACACCGGCCCAGATGTTCTTCGCGTAAGCGGCTCATCGCAGGAGCGGCGCTGGCGCCACGGCGTCATGCGTTACCGCGAATCTGAGGCGGAGTTCTATCGGTTGTCCAGTATTCGACTGTGGCCGGATCGCCGGCTGTCGCGACGTGATCTCGAGATCCTCGATCGTCGGATTCCGCGCGGCGATGAGTACGACATCATGACCGCCGAAATCGTGGTGCTGCAGCTGCGTGACGGTGCGCGTGAATACGAAATGGCGCTGGATCGCGGTGCGCTGACCGCGTTCATGTCGTGGATGGAGTCGCGGCCCTCGCCGCGGGCAGAGCGCCGCAGCCGCTAGGCATTTCTCGCCGACACGTCGTGTTGCGGTGGTTTCGTACCGCGTGTTTTCGCCACGAGGCGGTATGTCGAGGAGGATCTGAAGGATTTAGGCGGGCTGTGCCGGTCCGCCGGGCTTCCAGAGCGTGTCCTTGCCGCCGTTGGCGACCCGCGACAGGATGAACAGCAGATCCGAGAGCCGGTTCAGATATTTGGCGGTCAGCACATTGGTGCTGTCGGGATACGTATCGATTGCGGCCCAGGCCGAACGTTCCGCTCGACGCGCCACGGTCCGTGCCACGTGCAATAAGCCGGATAGTGGGGTACCGCCCGGCAGCACAAAGGAATTCAGCTTCGGTAGATCCTCGTTGTACTCGTCACACCAGCCTTCTAGGCGGTCGACATACGGCTGCGTGATCCGCAGCGGGGGGTATTCAGGATTGGGCACGACGGGGGTGGACAGGTCTGCGCCGGCGTCGAACAGATCGTTCTGGATCTGCAACAGCACCGAATTGATCGCTTGACTCGGGTTCCCGAGCACCACTGCGACGCCAATAGCGGCGTTGGCCTCATCGCAATCGGCGTATGCGAGGAGCCGTGGGTCGTTCTTCGGCACTCGTGAGAAGTCGCTTAGACCGGTGGTCCCGTCATCTCCGGTCCGGGTGTAGATGCGAGTGAGATGCACACCACTCGATGCTCTCCGCGCACTCTCGGGGTCCCTCCCGCTTGCGGGCGCCTCATCGGTCATGCGTTGAAACGTTACCCGGCTACGCTGTCGGGCGTGAGCGAGCATTTCTTGGTGACCGGCGGCGCCCGGCTTACAGGTCAAGTGGCTGTTACCGGCGCCAAGAACAGCGTGCTCAAGTTGATGGCGGCCGCGCTGCTGGCGGAGGGAGTCAGCACCATCACCAACTGCCCCGACATCCTGGACGTGCCCTTGATGGCCGAGGTGCTGCGCGGATTGGGTGCCACGGTGGAACTCGAAGGCGACGTCGTCACGATCACCTCGCCGGCTGAGCTCAAATACGACGCCGACTTCGCGGCGGTACGTCAGTTCCGGGCTTCGGTCTGCGTCCTGGGTCCGTTGGTGGGCCGGTGTCGACGGGCGAAGGTGGCGTTACCGGGTGGAGATGCCATCGGGTCTCGCCCGCTCGACATGCACCAGGCGGGCCTGCGGCAGCTGGGGGCGGAGTGCACGATCGAGCATGGCTGTGTGGTCGCCGAGGCAAAAGCGTTGCACGGGGCCAATATTCAACTTGACTTCCCGTCGGTGGGTGCGACCGAGAACATCTTGATGGCAGCTGTGCTTGCCGATGGCATCACCACAATCCACAACGCGGCGCGTGAACCAGACGTGGTGGATCTCTGCACCATGTTGGTGCAGATGGGCGCCCAGATAGAAGGTGCTGGAACGTCGACGTTGACGGTTACCGGCGTGCCTCAGCTTCATCCCACCGAGCATCGCGTTATCGGAGACCGAATCGTCGCTGCCACTTGGGGTATCGCCGCCGCGATGACTCGGGGTGATGTCACGGTCACCGGAGTTGATCCAGAGCACCTCCAGCTGGTGCTGCACAAGCTCCACGATGCCGGGGCCACAGTTACCCAGGACGACAACGGATTTCGCGTGGTTCAGTACGAGCGTCCCAAAGCGATCAACGTGGCCACGCTGCCATTCCCGGGATTCCCAACTGACTTGCAGCCCATGGCAATTGGTCTTGCAGCGATAGCCGACGGCACTTCCATGATCACCGAGAACGTCTTCGAGGCCAGATTCCGCTTTGTCGAGGAGATGATGCGATTGGGCGCCGACGCGCGAACAGACGGGCATCACGCAGTGGTTCGGGGTATCCGTCAACTGTCCAGTGCGCCGGTGTGGTCATCGGATATCCGGGCCGGTGCGGGGCTGGTGCTGGCGGGGTTGGTGGCGGACGGCGTCACGGAGGTATACGATGTCTTCCATATCGACCGCGGTTACCCGTTGTTCGTGGAGAACCTCCAGAGCTTGGGTGCCGAAGTCGAGCGGGTCAGCTAGCGCTGGCCAGCCCCGAACCTCGAAGTTGACTCAAGTTCATTGGACTTGGTACAGTGGTGGGGTTGCCCTGAATGAGCGAGGCCGGGACAAGGAAGCGATTCCGAAATTCCGGTCTGGGTTGGTGCGCAGTTGACCAGCTCGAAACCGGGAGTTTGACTCAAGTTCACTGAACTTGATAAGGTTCCCGGGCCGCTTAGATAGAGCAAAAGCCGAAATAGAAGAAGAAATTCAGATATCTCGGCGATCGGATGGTGCGCAAGTGACCAGCCAAAACCGGGAATTTGACTCAAGTTCATCGAACTTGATACGGTTTCCAAGCCGCCCGAAAG
>NZ_JACCFF010000008.1 GCF_013449725.1 Mycobacteroides sp. LB1
TTCACCCCAGCCTCGCTCAACTCACCCTGATGCCTCTTCAAAATCTCCCAGTACCCACAAAAATCCCGGATCTTGGCGCCGTCCTCCAACACCTGCCGACCCGTGTCATAAACCACCACCACAAACCCCTCAGCCCTAGTACTTCAACCGATTGCCGCGAAATTCCCAGAAACTGTCCTCGTCATCCCAGCCGGGTATGGCCGGCCGCTTCGCCGGTGCATCCTTGGCAAGAGGCGCTTCCACGGCCTTCGCCGCCTCCCCGGCCTGCCAGGCCGCCCGTTCTCGCGCCTGCCGCGCCTGTTCCGCGTGTATCTCTTGGAAGCGCTGCGCAGTCTTTAGCTTCCGACTCTCGGAGGCCCGCCCAAACTCCAGTTGCAAGGCGTACAGCCGGTCCGCGTACCCCATAACCCGTGTCCTTTCACAGACTGGAAGTGACAGATCTCCGCCATCTACATGTTGAGACGCCGGTATGCCTGATTCGGTTCCATCGAATTTGCGGGTGTGGAGGAACGCCACGGCCACTGCCAGAAGAGTCGCCCGGCCGGGTTCTAGGAGGGAGCTGGCCGGCGGATTCGGGGGGCGTTGAATACGGCGTTCGGTAACCGAGCGCGGGACCCCCGATAGCTCTAGTTTGGGGCAACCCTGCAGTCAGCCCGAGAGATCACCACACGTAGGGCACAAGTCGGTAGCGGACCCGCGCCGCGTACTCCGGGTAGCCGTCAAGCTCCTTGGTAAGCAGCCGCTCCTCGCCCACTGCTCGAAATCCCAGCGCCACCACGGTTACCGCCGACCCGATGAGTGCGTACCAAGAACCGAGCAGCAGCGGCATACCGATCATGAACGGGATCGCGCCCGTGTACATCGGATGCCGTACGTACGCGTACGGTCCGGAGTCGACGATCGAATGCCCGCGCTCTGCCTGGATCTTCACAACGGGAGCGGCAAAGCTGTTGGCGCGGAATACAAGCACCATCGAAAGCAACGAAACCACAATGAGCACGGCACCGACGATCTGAAGCCAGACGGGGACGTCGGACCAGTGCCACCGATGATCAAGCCCCGGCACCGCGAACCACGCCAGCGTGCCCACCATCGCAATGACCACGAAGACTTTGTCCCAGGCGGTTTGGTTCGGTTGGCTTGGAGATCCGAGTCGCTCGGCGAGTAGGGCGGGGTTGTAGTTCAGCAGCCAGAGCTGCACGCCGAGGTTGAGGAGGGTGACCTCGATGCCCAGAACCCACAGCTGCGGCCAGTTCCAGGTGCCGGCGGCCAGGATCAACAACCCACCCAACGCGATTGTCGCCACGATGTTTGTGACGAGCAGCTTCACCAGTAGCCGCGATTTCGAGGGCACGGACTCAGTCATGTGTCGACGCTACTGCGTGGCCAGCCTCTGCAACAGCAGCGCGGAATCCTCGATGCCAAGTTCGATACCGAAGATCTCCCGAAGCGTGATGAGTACCTCGTCGGCGGTCAGTACCCGGGTCTCGCGCCCCACTCCGGGCCGAATGTCATGCAGCGTCTGATGATCCAGAACATGGAGGCGGTCGGGTTCGAAGCGCTGCACGAAAATCCTTGTGCTGAAAGGTGAATTGGGGCTGGCGGCCACAAAGTAGCTGGCCATCCGGAAGTCGACCGGATACTGCGGCTCGAGCACAAAGGTGTGCCGACTCATCCATCCGGGCTGGGTGCCGTCCCCCGCAGCCTCCGATAGTGTCCACCCGTCGGCACCCGGAGTGACCTCGCTACGCAGCAGTTGATAGGTCCACGACCCGTCGGTGATCACGTCCTCGTCGACCAGGCGGATGGGTGCCAGTGGACTTGCGCCGAATCCGACATCGCAGAGCCACCGTTCTCCGCCAAGCCGAACCACAAGCATTCCGTGTGTGGCCGGCCGCACTGTGGTGGCGCCCATCTGAACTCGGCCCTGGATACCGAAGAAGTCGAACCCCAGTCCTTGTAGCACGGCGGCGAACAATGCGACGTGCTCGTAGCAGTAACCCCCACGGGGGCCGCGCAACAGCTTGGCCTGGACCGTGGGGATGTCCAACGCGACACGCTTGTGCAGCACCGCGTCGAGGTTCTCCCACTTGATGTTCAGGACGTGCCCACGCTGCAGGAGGCGCAAGGTGTCCAGCGTTGGCGAGCGGTCGCCGTCGAAGCCGATGAAGGCCAGGTACTCGTCGAGCTCGAGTTCGTCACCGTTCCACATGGTGGGACAACTTACTTGTTGAGCGGCGAATGCCAGTAGCGCGGCAGATCATGTTTGGCAGATGGCCGGAAGTAAGTGGGAGTTCGTCACGTCAGAGCACAATGCGGGGCCAATTGTGTCCGCCGCCTTCGGTCAGGCAGCGGGACCTTCTGATGCCTGTCACCGGTCACTCGTAGAGTGACGGCATGGCCGTCGATCGCCCCACCATCTTCTTTGCCTCCCAACAGGACTGGGAGACCTGGCTGGAAGAGAACCACGGCGACTCCCCCGGCGTCTGGATCAAGATGGCCAAGAAGGCCAGCGGCATACCCAGCGTGAACCACAAAGAAGCCCTGGAGGAAGCGCTCTGCTTCGGATGGATCGACGGGCAGGCCAAATCGCTCGACGAGACCTACTCCCTGCGCATGTTCACCCCCAGACGCTCACGCAGCACTTGGTCACAGATCAACGTGGGCCACATCGAACGGCTCACCAAGGAAGGCCGCGTTAGGCCCGCCGGCCAACGTGAGGTCGACGCCGCCAAGGCCGACGGCCGCTGGGACGCCGCCTACAGCTCGCAAGCCACCATCGAAGTTCCCGACGACTTCGCCAAGGCATTACAAGCCAACCCGACCGCGGAGACGTTCTTCGATTCCCTCACCAAAACCGCGCGCTGGCCGTTCCTGTACCGGCTCACCACGATCAAGAAGCCAGAGACCCGCGCCAGGCGCATCGCCCAGTACGTGGACCTTCTCGCCGAACGAAAGACGTTGCTTTAAGCCGCATTCACGCCTTGTGGGCCACCGCCACGATGTAGTCGGAATACGAGCCCGTCATCCGCATCGTGACCGAGTTGAACGCGCCGCGCCACACGGGATTGATGTGCTTCATATCGGGCTGGCGCAGGCGCTTACCGAGGAACTTGCCCAACGGCGGATATACGTCCTTGCCAATCGACCAGGTCTCGGCGCGCGCAAAGCCCATGTCCAGCAGCAGATCCCGATATCCCTGAACGTCCACCGCCCACTGCACGGCATTGGCGGGTGCATTCTGCCAGCCCTTGCGCGCCACCTGATTACGTGCCAGCGCGGTGAGTCCGGTGCGCCGCGGCACGATATCGGCGGTCACCAGCCGCCCACCCGGCTTGAGCACCCGCAGCGCCTCGCGGAAGAAGTCGATCCGTGACGGGAAGTGGAATGCCGACTCCAGTGCGACCACTTTGGTGCACGACTCGTTGCCGAACGGCATATCGGTGGCCGAGGCCTTCACGTACTCGATCTTCTCGGAGAGGCCCGCTTCGGCGACGCGTTGGGTGGAGATGGCGATCTGCTCCTCGGCCAGATTTACCCCGGTGATGTGTTTCACGTTGAACTCGTTGGCCCACAGGATGTCCTGATCGCCATATCCGCAGCCGCAGTCCACCACCACATCGGAGGCCGTGAACCCGGCGCTGGACGCGACGAGCCGTGCGAGGTCGCGGCTGGCCTCATCGAGCGTGCTGGGGTGGTTACGCCAGTACCCGAAGTTGATGAAGAGCGATTCCTCGCCGAACAAGTTCTGGGTGCCGACGATGTCGTAGATCTGTCCGGTCTTGAGGCCGCCTGTCGAGGACACGGCGACCGCCGCCATCCGCCGCCATTCATCGGCCCAGCGGCGTAGGCGCTCACCTGCGGATTCGTCTGTGAACTGGGATGTCAGTGTGGTCATGGTGGGCAGCTCCCTAAGTTAGCTCTGGCCGCCTCGTCGCGGCTCAAGCCTGCGTAACAAACAGTACCGGATACTTCAGATATCGGCATCTAAAGCCGCTCAGCGGGACGTACGGCGCTGCATCCAGGAAACCTGTCGGGGGAATGACTAGGCTGGGGAGGTTGCCCGGTTTCTGTACTGCCGGGCGGAAGACGAATGAGGAGCACATGACCGACACCACGCTGCCGCCGGGGAACCCCCCGGGGGACGATGACATCGTCGACCGCATCGAACCGGTCGATATTCAGCAAGAGATGCAGCGCAGCTACATCGACTACGCCATGAGCGTCATCGTGGGCCGCGCACTTCCCGAGGTGCGTGACGGCCTCAAGCCCGTGCACCGCCGCGTTCTCTACGCGATGTACGACTCCGGCTTCCGGCCCGACCGCAGCCACGCCAAGTCGGCGCGCTCGGTGGCCGAGACCATGGGTAATTACCACCCGCACGGCGACTCCTCTATTTACGACACCCTGGTCCGCATGGCGCAGCCTTGGTCATTGCGCTACCCGCTGGTGGACGGCCAAGGAAACTTCGGTTCCCCGGGTAACGACCCCGCCGCCGCCATGCGTTACACCGAGGCCCGGCTCACCCCGCTGGCCATGGAGATGCTGCGCGAAATCGACGAGGAAACAGTCGATTTCATCCCCAACTATGACGGCCGCGTCATGGAACCGACGGTGCTGCCGAGCCGGTTCCCGAACCTGCTTGCCAACGGCAGCGGCGGTATCGCCGTCGGTATGGCCACCAATATGCCGCCGCACAACCTGCGCGAGCTGGCCGAGGCGGTCTACTGGGCACTGGACAACCACGAGGCCGATGAGGAGACCACCCTCAACGCGGTCTGCGAGAAGATCACCGGCCCCGACTTCCCGACATCCGGGTTGATCGTTGGGACGCAAGGGATTCACGACGCCTACACCACTGGCCGCGGCTCGATCCGCATGCGCGGTGTGGCCGAGATCGAGGAAGACACCAAGGGCAGAACGTCTTTGGTGATCACGGAGCTGCCGTACCAGGTCAACCACGACAACTTCATCACCTCGATCGCCGACCAGGTTCGTGACGGCAAGATCGCCGGCATCTCCAATATCGAGGACCAGAGCTCCGACCGCGTCGGCCTGCGAATCGTGGTGATACTCAAGCGCGATGCCGTCGCCAAGGTGGTGCTGAACAACCTCTACAAGCACACCCAGCTGCAGACCAGCTTCGGCGCCAACATGCTGTCGATCGTCGACGGCGTGCCGCGCACACTGCGCCTGGACCAGCTGATCCGGCACTACGTCAACCACCAGTTGGACGTCATCATCCGGCGTACCCGTTACCGGCTGCGTAAGGCCAACGAGCGTGCGCACATCTTGCGCGGTTTGGTCAAAGCGCTTGACGCGCTTGACGAAGTGATCGCATTGATCCGTGCTTCGCAGACTGTCGACATCGCCCGCCAGGGTCTGATCGAGCTGCTGGACGTCGACGAGATTCAGTCCCAGGCCATCCTCGATATGCAGCTGCGTCGTCTGGCGGCCCTGGAGCGACAGAAGATCGTCGAGGACCTCGCCAAGATCGAAGCGGAGATCGCCGACCTCGAGGACATCCTGGCCAAGCCGGAACGTCAGCGCGCCATCGTCCGGGACGAACTCAGCGAGCTGGTCGAACGCTACGGAGACGACCGTCGCACCCGCATCATCTCCGCGGACGGGGACGTCGCCGACGAGGACCTCATCGCACGCGAGGACGTCGTCGTCACCATCACCGAAACTGGGTACGCCAAGCGCACCAAGACCGACCTGTACCGCAGCCAGAAGCGCGGCGGTAAGGGCGTGCAGGGTGCGGGCCTGAAGCAGGACGACATCGTCAAGCACTTCTTCGTGTGCTCGACGCATGACTGGATTCTGTTCTTCACCACGAAGGGCCGCGTCTACCGCGCCAAGGCGTACGACCTGCCCGAGGCCGCCCGCACCGCGCGCGGCCAGCACGTCGCCAACCTGCTGGCCTTCCAGCCGGAGGAGCGCATCGCACAGGTCATCCAGATCAAGAGCTACGAGGACGCGCCGTACCTGGTGCTGGCCACCAAGAATGGGCTGGTCAAGAAGTCCAAGCTCACCGACTTCGATTCCAACCGCAGCGGTGGCCTGGTGGCCGTCAACCTGCGCGACGGTGACGAACTCGTGGGTGCGGTGCTGTGCGCCGCCGCGGACGATCTGCTGCTCGTTTCGGCACACGGCCAGTCCATCCGGTTCAGTGCCACCGACGAGGCGCTGCGGCCGATGGGCCGCGCCACCTCCGGTGTGCAGGGCATGCGCTTCAACGGTGAGGACGAGCTGCTGTCGCTCAACGTCATCAGTGAGGGCACGTTCCTGCTGGTGGCCACCTCGGGCGGCTACTCCAAGCGCACCGCGATCGAGGAGTACCCGGTGCAGGGACGTGGCGGCAAGGGCGTGCTGACAGTTCAGTACGACCCGCGCCGCGGAGCCCTGGTGGGTGCGCTCGTCGTGGACGAGGAGGCCGAGTTGTACGCCATCACCTCCGGCGGCGGTGTCATCCGTACAACGGCGAAGTCGGTGCGTAAGGCCGGACGCCAGACCAAGGGTGTGCGCCTGATGAACCTCGGGACAGGCGACACCCTGTTGGCCATCGCGCATAATGCCGATGAAGGGGACGCTGAGCTTGAAGACGGCGCAGCAGACACCGCAAGCGAGTAAGGAGCCGTAGGTGAGTTCACCGAACGATTCCGGGGAATCTGGCGGAAGCGAGCGCCCCGTGGACCAAACGGACTTGCCTCCCTGGCAGCGGGCGGAGCGGCGGCGTGGCTCACACGCCGCTGCTACCGGTCCGCAGCGGGTGCCCGGCCGTGAGCCGCGCCCCGGCGGCGTACCGACGGAGATCATCCCCGTGATCGACGCCGACGCCGCTCCACCCACGGCACCCACCCCGGCGCCCCGCCCCGGAAACCGTCCGTCGGCGGGATTGGATGCCCGGCTCAGCAGGTTCATTTCCGGGACCGCTGCCCCGGCCGGATTCACCACACCGCTGACTCGGCCAGAACCTGATCTGGAACCCGAGCTTGAGCCCCACGACGAGCTGCCGGAGCGTCCCGAGAGAACCGAACGGCCCGAGCGGGTGCGTTCGAGTACCCCCTGGGGAGAATCCAGCGCACAGGAGCCGGTGCGCGCCGTCAAGAACAACGACCTGCCCGATCTCTCGGGCCCAGTCCCCCGCCCGCCCCGTGGTAGAAGCGATGCGGCGCAGGGTGGTTCGGCAGTCACCGTCGGACCGTCGCGGAAGGGTCCGCTACGCGCGGCCATGCAGATCCGGCGCGTCGACCCCTGGGCGACCCTCAAGGTCTCACTGGTGCTGTCGGTGGTGTTCTTCTTCGTCTGGATGATCGCCGTCGCCATGCTGTACCTGGTGCTCGGCGCGATGGGCGTGTGGTCGAAGCTCAACGAGAACGTCGGCGAGCTCATCACCAACAGCGGCGGCGGCGAGCTGGTGTCCAGCGGCACCATCTTCGGTACCGCGCTGCTCATCGGCCTGGTCAACATCGTGCTGATGACCGCGGCCGCCACCATCGGCGCGTTCATCTACAACCTGACCACCGATCTCGTTGGCGGTATCGAGGTCACGTTGGCCGATCGCGACTAACGGTTTGGGATGCACCCGCCCTGTGCGGTAATCTCTGCGTTCGGTCTAAGGGGCTATAGCTCAGGTGGTTAGAGCGCTTCGCTGATAACGAAGAGGTCGGAGGTTCGAGTCCTCCTAGCCCCACCACACTTGTTGGGAGGTCCGCCACGTGAGAGCGCTGCTGCTGGTACTCGCACTGTTGGGCGTGGCCTACGCGGCCGCAATCACCGTGGCACGCAACAACATGGAAGTGTGGCACACAGCAGCAGGTGAGGGGCCTTAGCTCAGTTGGTAGAGCGCTACCTTTGCAAGGTAGATGTCAGGAGTTCGATTCTCCTAGGCTCCACTCAGTTCCATCCCGCTCGCGACGATCAGCCCTACGGCTGAGGTTGCGTATCGACACTCGGCGCCAGCGTCGATGGCTCGGGCTGTCCCGAGCGGCGCAGCACAGTGAATGCCACCGCCCCGGCACCCAGCAGGCCCACCACGGCAAGCCCGGCCAGCGCGCGCGGCAGCTTGCGCTTGCGGGCAGCGCTCAGCACCTCTGGCAGCGTGTCAACCACATCGGCGACGGCGTCCTGCACTTCCGATGACACCGCCTTGCCCCGACTGAACAGCTTGCCCGCCGCGGACTTCGCCAGCCCGAAGCCGAGTCCGGCGGTGCCGCGTGAGACGTCGATAGGGGCGAGTGCCGCCTCCTTGAGTCCCCGGACCAGACGCTCCCCGGAGGTGAGCTTGACGGCAGGTTCATCGGTCTTGGTCAGCAGGTTCATCGTCAGCAGGTCCCTTCGTTGGGCGGTGATCTGGGTTCGGACGGTTCAAGGCTCAATGCCATCTTTGCGCACTCGCCGGCGCCTGGCGAGGAGTTGGCGCAGCGGCGTGCCGCAGGCGCCTCGCGGAGCGGGCTGCGCCAGGTGGCACGATGGTCATCGTGACTTCACCTATCCAGACTCAGACCGCCACCCTGCACACCAACCGTGGCGACGTCGTCATCGCGCTGTTCGGCAATCACGCCCCGAAGACCGTGGCCAATTTCGTCGGCCTCGCCGACGGCAGCAAGGACTACTCGACCAAGAACGCCAAGGGCGAGGCCAGCGGCCCCTTCTACGACGGCGCCATCTTCCACCGCGTCATCGAGGGCTTCATGCTCCAGGGCGGCGACCCCACCGGCACCGGCCGCGGCGGCCCGGGATACCAGTTCGGCGACGAGTTCCACCCGGAGCTGCAGTTCGACAAGCCGTACCTGCTGGCCATGGCGAACGCCGGACCGGGCACCAACGGCTCGCAGTTCTTCATCACCGTCGGCAAGACCCCGCACCTGAACCGCAAGCACACCATCTTCGGTGAAGTCGTCGACCCGGCCTCGCAGCAGGTTGTCGACGCGATCGCGGCCACCGCCGTCGATCGCGGTGACCGTCCCAGCGAGGACGTCGTCATCAACTCCATCACCATCAGCTAGGTCCCGATGGCTCATCCCGGGCAGGTACCGGTCTACGGGTGCGCTTGGCACCCGGACCGGGCCACCGCGGTGCGCTGTGTGCGGTGTGGGCGCCCCGTGTGCCCGGCGTGCATGCGATCAGCGCCCGTGGGTCAGCAGTGCGTGGAATGCGTCGCGGAGGGCGCCAAATCGATGCGCCGGGTCAAACCGTTGCAGCAGGCGCGGGCCTGGATCACCTGGGCCCTGATCGCCGTGAACGTTTTGGTGTACGCCGCCGTGGTGGGAAGCGCCGACGAGACGATGGCCGTCACCACCAGCCCGCTGTTCCGGGACCTGGTGCTGTACCTGCCGTGGGTGGCACAGGGTGAGCTGTGGCGCACCATCACCGCAGGCTTCCTGCACTTCGGTCTGATGCACATCGGGGTCAATATGCTCTCGCTGGCGATGATCGGTCCCGGCCTGGAGCACGCGTTCGGTCGCGAGCGGTACGCCACGATCTACGGCACCGCGTTGCTCGGCAGTAGTGCCATCGCGATGTGGTTCAGCCCAAATGCGTTGGTGGCCGGTGCCTCCGGTGCCATCTACGGCCTGCTGGGTGCGGCGCTGGTGCTGTATCTGCGCGAGCGTTTGAACCCGCAGACCATCATCATTGTGCTGGTGCTCAACATCGGGCTGAGCATCTCGCTGCCGGGTATCTCATTGGCCGGCCATATGGGTGGGCTGTTGTTCGGCGTGCTCAGTGCCGGCGCGCTGCTGTACCACCGCGAGGTGTGCCGGTGGACGGGGATGTCCGGGCTCGTCCAGAAGCCGTCGACGCCGTGGGTGCTGGCGGCAGTGGTGACCGCGCTGTCGGTAGCGCTCATCCTGGCGAAGGTTCTGACCTACTCCGGATAGGTCACGACGGCAGCTTGGCGGCGAGAAATTGCCACTGTGTGTGCTGTTTGACGATGTCCGGAACATCGTCGGTGAAGGGCCGCTCGTAGTGCGCGGCGATCTGGGCGGCCGTTTGAACATCGGTGATCCAGCCGTGCTCCGTGAGCCAGTCCGCGGGCGGCATGCGCGAATCCGGGTATGTCAACATCCAGAAATTGGCGGCCCGAACGTCCTCGGGGACAACAGGTTCAGCGATTGAATCCCACGTCTCGGTCGAGGTGATAAAGATATTGGCGTCGCTGCAGATGGCGCTGCCAGGCGCGGACAGCTCGATGATTCGCTCAAAAAGCAGGTCCTGACCAGTCCCGGGTAGGCCGGCCATGATCAGCGGTGCGATGAGCCACGCGGTGGGTTGTTCGGGATCGAATCCTGCGTCGCACAGGACTTCCACCCAAGGGTCGGTCGAGGCAGCGATGGGCACCAAACGCTGGGTAACGCACGGCACCGCCCCGTGTTCCTTGAGGATGCGACCGCGGAACTCCAACGTGTGCGGATGGTCCACTTCGTACAGAATCGCATCCGTTGGCCACGGGAGCCGGTAGGCCCGAGTGTCCAGGCCCGCGGCGAACTGCACGACTTGCCGGGTGCCCAGCCCAAGCTCCGTGGTGATGAAGTCGTCGCCGTGGCGTGTGAAGATGCCTGACGCGTTGATGAGAAGAAAGGTGCCGTCTGCCGCCGAGGGGTTCTCGGGAAATCCTGCCGCGAGGAAGGCGCCACTGAGTGGCTCATTCGCGGCGGTAACCAGCACAGCGGCGAACGGATCGTGGACCAACGGATGGCCGCGCTGACTTTCCAGCGCACGCAGAGCCGCGGCGATCAGATCGAATTGGTACTTGTGCGCAGGTGAGGTCACGGCATTTTCCCTTTGGCCATCCAAAGAATCACCCGCTTTCTGCACATTGAATTCAAGATTATCGACACGGCGCCCCAATTGTGATGGTGTCGGGCAAGCTACCGGCCTGTACCAGTTATGGACCGGGATCTCTTTGCGTGTCCGGCGGTTCCGTCGAACGTCCCAGGTAGTCGGTGGGCAGTGTCGCGGTGAGGAAACGACGGTCCGCAAGATCCTGGAATCCCCGCGCCAGCACATCGCCGAACGGGCGACCATAGCGTTGTGCCAGCTCACGACCCGTACATGTCTGGGTCAGCCAGCCATGCCCGGCAAGCCAATCACCGGGAAGTGTGCGTTCGTCGTAGTGCGCGAGCACCGAGTAGTCGGCATCGCGGATGGTCTCGGGGGCGATGGCGTCCACGAGGTCGTCCCACACCTGCCCCGACGGGGTCAGCGGATCGTTATCCGTCGCGATCGTGCTGCCGGGCGCCGACATCTCGATGATCCGCTCGAACATCGCGTCTTGGCTGCCGCCCGGGAGGTTGGAGATGACGGCCTCGGCCAGCCAGGCCGTGGGAGCGTCGGGGTCGAAACCAGCCGAGGTCAGTTCGGCCTGCCACTGTTCGGCGAGCCCACAGTGGACCATGCGCTGTGTCGCCCGGGGTTCGGCGCCCGCGTTGTCGAGCGCCTTCATCTTGAGCGTGAGGACCTCGGGATAGTCGACTTCATAAACGACGGTTCCGGCGGGCCAGGAGAGTCGGTAGGCGCGGGTATCGAGGCCCCCGGCAAGCAGCACCACCTGCCGAGCGCCGTCCTGCACGGAAGCGAGCAGGGCTTCGTCGAAGTACCGACACATCGCCGCCATGTAGTTGGTGAGCAAGTAGGTGCGGGTCTCGTTCTCTGTCGACGGATCCTCACGGACGCCGATGTTCAGGAGTGCCCGTGTGTACGGATCCCCGACGGCGTCGATGATCGTCTGGGCGTGCTCGTCATATGACAGCGGCTGGGCGCGTTGAGATTCGAGCGCGCGCATCGCAGCGATGGTCAGTTCGATCTGCATGCCCCGACGGGCGAACTCCCCGCCGGCACCCGCACTGCCAGCCATACTTCCCAGCCCTCATCCCCGCCGTCAAACCGCAGGCATTTGCCGCTTCGCTCATTGGTCCAGACGGAACACTCTTTAGTGATTGCATGGGAAACTCTAGTCGAGGCTAGAGGGAAGCTCTCGCGTAAGCGCAGAACTGTGTCCCGCGCGGCCTACAGCTAGCGCGTGGCGGTGATGAAGTATGCGTCCGACCACAGCGAGGTGATTTCGCTGTGCTCGCTCGGGGCCGGTCGCCCATACGTGGCGGCCTGCTCCAGCCGATTGACGGTGTCTACCCGCCAGTCGTGTTCGCGCAGCCAGTCGATCGGATCCTTGCGCTCGTCGTCGTAGATAAGGGTGCCGATATTGATGTCCTTGACGAAGTCCGGCCTGAGTTTGTTGACCGCGTCTTGCCATTGATCGGCGGTGGCCACCCGCCGGCGCCACTCGGTGGCCAGGAAGCTGCCGGGGGCGGAGTGCGCGGTGATGTTCTCGAACAGTGCGTCCTGGGCGGCTCCGGGCAGATACGCCAGCAGACCCTCCGCGAGCCAGGCTGTCGGCTTGCTCGCGTCGAAGCCCGCCGTCTCCAGGGCCGCGATCCAGTCGTCGCGAAGGTCGACGGCTACTTCGCGCCGCTGTGCCAGTGGTGTCGCCTTCTGATCGGCCAGGACCTGGTCTTTGAACTCGAGGACCTTCGGCTGATCGAGCTCGTAGACGACGGTGCCGTCCGGCCAGGGCAGCCGGTAGGCGCGCGCATCGAGGCCGGCCGCCAGGATCACCGCCTGCCGAATACCAGAAGCCGTTGCAGCAGTGAAGAATTCATCGAAAAACTTGGTGCGGACGGCAAGGTGATTGACAAGATATGTGGTAGCGGCGTCCCACTCGGACTCGGGTTTCGGCGCCGCCAGGGCCTCGGTGAGATGGCGCTCGCCGGAAGCCTCGACAAAGGCGCGGGCGTATTCGTCTCGGATGAGCGGTTCGGAACGGGTGGTCTCGAGTGCGCGAAACGAGGACACCATGAGGGCTGTGAAGCCGACGCTACTGACAATGTCCCACTGATCGCCGTCGGTTCGTGTCATGTGCCCGCCTTGTTCGAAGGTTCCGCTACCCAGGAATAATTACCTAAGGCAACGATACGCGGGTGACGGTTTTCACGCCCGATAGCGGGCGGCGTGCAGCGCTTCGAGGACATCGCGGGGGTCGGTGCCGAGATCCCACCGATTCAGCACAATCAGTCGATCGCCGGATTCAATTTCCAGCAGTCGGGCCCGTCGACCAAGCCGCCGGAACTCGGTGACCTTCACCGAGTCCACCGAGGCGCGGGGCAGCAGCGTGCTACCGGTGAGACCTTGCAGCACGAGTCCGTCATCGGCAATACGTAGCTTGGGACGACAGCGCCACGATACGGCGGCGAACCCCAGCAGACCGAGAGCGGCCACCGAGGCCAGCAGGCGGCCGGGCGCATCCGAGACCAGTGCGACGGCGGCGATGCCGAAGGCGGCACCAACAAGGGCCGTGGCGGCGATGCCGGCAGGTTTCGGGCCCCATTCGGCAGGAGATGCGGGCGAGTTATCCACAGGCGTTATCCACAGTGGGGATAAATCACATCGTTGTGATTGGGTGTCTGAAGGGTGGACTCAGCGGAAACAGGCGTTAACCGCACCGGCAACGACAGCATGCGGATGATCAGCGCCACCGCATCGTCAGCAGCAGCCCCGTGATCATGAAGGCAAACGCGATGGCGTAGTTCCACGGGCCCAGATCCAGCATCCACGTGATGTGCTGTGCGGCGAGCTGGAAGACCATGAGCCAGGCCAGGCCGATGAGCATGAGGGTGAGGAAGAACGCGACGAACCAGAAGCTGGACGGGCCAGCCTTCACCTTGACCGGCGTACGGCTAACCGTGGTTGCGTTGAACGCGGACTTCTTACGGACCTTGGACTTGGGCATCGACTACCTCGGGAGCATCTCGGATAGGGCGGCACGACGAGTGATCGCCGCGGCCGGAGTCGTAATGGGTTCTTACGCAGGTTACAGCCCAGGGCTGCGACAATCTTCTGGTGACCGCCGATGAGCCGCTAGCGCGAAGAGGTTCAGGCTCCGATGAGCCCCGGAAACCTCTCATCTGGCGGGTCGGCGTGCCGCTCGTCTGCGCGCTGGCCGGCTTTCTGCTGGCCGCGACGCACACGGTGTCGGGCGGCAGCGAGATCCGCCGCGGCGACTCTCCCTCCCCTCGACTGGTGGATCTGGTGCGCGAGACGCAGAAGTCGGTAGACAAGCTCAGTGCCACCCGCGACGGCCTGGCGAATGAGATGGCCGACGCACGCCAGCAGTCGGCGGGCGGTGATAGTCAGGTGGCGGCGGCGCTCGCCGAAACAGGCGAGATGGCCGATGCCGCGGGCGTGCGGCCCGTCACCGGCCCCGGGCTGGTGGTGACGCTCACCGATGCCAAGCGCGACGCGTACGGCCGGTTCCCCAGGGATGCGTCCCCGGACGACCTGGTGGTGCACCAGCAGGATGTCGAGGGCGTGCTCAATGCGCTGTGGAGCGCGGGCGCCGAGGCCATTCAGATGCAGGATGACCAGCGGCTGGTAGCCGGGTCGGTGCCCCGATGCGTGGGCAACACGCTGCTGCTCCACGGCCGCACCTATAGCCCGCCGTACGTGATCACGGCGATCGGAGATGCCGACGCCATGCAGGCAGCGCTCGACGCCGCGCCGCTGGTGAACTTGTATCGGCAATACGTGGCGCGATTTGGCTTGGGGTACACGGTGAATCGCGGGCATCACCTTGAGGTGGCCGGATACCGGGACGCGGTCGGGCCGGGCCGCGCGATTCCGTTGGAGGGTCGGTAGGCGTCATCTTGTAAACCGGCTGGGAACCGGCGGGGAAACCGCTGGCGCGTGTCCGTACCCTTGATCTGTGCGCATCCTCGTGGTCGACAACTACGACAGCTTCGTGTTCAACCTGGTCCAGTACCTGGGTCAGCTCAGTGTGGACGCGACGGTGTGGCGCAACGACGACCCACGGTTGGCGGATACCGATGCGGTGGCCGCTGACTTCGACGGCGTGCTGATCAGCCCCGGTCCGGGCACGCCGGAGAGCGCGGGCGTGTCCATCGCGATGGTTCATTCGTGTGCGAAGACGGGCACTCCGCTACTCGGGGTGTGCCTGGGACATCAGGCGATTGGGGTGGCGTTCGGCGGTACCGTCGATCGCGCTCCGGAGCTGTTGCACGGCAAGACGAGCTCCGTCGAGCACGAGGACGCCGGAGTCCTGCGCGGCCTGTCGAATCCGTTCACGGCCACCAGATATCACTCGCTGACCATCCTGCCCGACACCGTGCCCGATGAGCTCCGGGTGATCGCCCGGACCGCCAGCGGCGTGATCATGGGCGTCATGCACACCGAGCTGCCGATCCACGGGGTGCAGTTCCACCCCGAGTCGATCCTCACGGAGGGCGGGCACCGAATGTTGGCCAACTGGCTCACCTACTGCGGTGCGCCCCTTGACGAATCGCTGGTGCGGTCGCTCGAGGTCGAGGTCGCTACGGCGCTGAACGGGGTTTCCGGCCGGGTCGCCGCCCTCGGCGGCTAACCGAGGAACCGTCTGCGTACGGGATTTAGCTCTGTCCGAAGCGCAGCCGGATCGGGCCGTTGAACGGGGCACCCGCGCCGGCCGGCGGATCCTGTGAAACCACGCGGGCCCTGTTGTTGCCGTCGGAGGGCACGTCCTCGGTCGATAGGCCCCCGCCTTGCCATCCGGCCTGGTACAGCATCGGCTCGGCATCGGTCCAGAACTTGCCTACGAGATTTGGCATGCGGAACTGCCCGCTTTGGGACACCCGGATCTCAATGACGCCGTCCTCTGGGAACATCGTTCCGGCAGGAGGATTCGTGCTCAGAATCTGCCCCTTCGCTTCTGGGCTGGGAATCTGAATCACGGTGGGTGGTGCGGTGAATCCGTAGGTGGGCAGGTTCTTGAGGGCGACATCGATGTTCTGACCGACGAGATCCGGCGCGGGCTTCTCGCCGGGACCCTTGCCGACAACGATGGTGATGTTGTTGGTGACGGCCGAGTACTGGCCGGCAGATGGGTTGGTGGCCATGACCCTGCCCTTGTCCTCGGGCAATGACTTGGTCTCGCTCTGGGTAAAGGTGCCCTTGAAACCGGCGCTCTGCAGCTTCTTCACCGCGTCGCCGAAACTGAGGCCGTGGCAGTCGGGTACCTGCTGGCTCTCCGGCCCGATGGACACGTTCAGAGTGACCTCCGAGCCCGCCGACACCGTAGAGCCCTTCGCGGGATCGGTGTCAATGACCTTGTCGGGGGACAGCTTTGAGCTCGTGTTCTTTTGGATCTTGGTTTTGAAGCCGAGGTTCTGCAGGGCCGCCACGGCCTCGGACTGAGACTTGCCCGTCACGTCGGGAACCTGCACATCCCGAGACGGTCCGCTGCCCCAGATGATCGCGAACGTGACCACCACGGTGAGTACCACCAGTGCAGCAAGGCCAACCAGCCAGCGGCTCAGCGGATTCCGCCGGGGCTCCGCGTAATGGTTCGAAAGCTGACCGGTCTGCGATCCGGAGCTCGGAAATGCCTTGGTGTTGGGGGGTGTATTGAGCATCGAGCTGCGCTCGGCGTCGGTGAGGACCTTAGGGGCGTCGGGCTGCTCACCCTGATACACGCGCATCAGGTCGGTGCGCATCTCCGCCGCATTCTGATACCGATTATCGGGGTTCTTCGAAAGTGCTTTGAGCACAACGGAATCCAGGCCGGGCGGAATTTCCGGGTTGCGCTTGGACGGCGCTACCGGGTCTTCACGCACATGCTGGTAGGCCACCGCAACGGGTGAATCGCCGACGAAAGGTGGCTCTCCGGTGAGCAATTCGTATAAGACGCAGCCCAGCGAGTAGACGTCGGAGCGCGCGTCCACGGTCTCGCCGCGAGCCTGCTCCGGCGAAAGGTACTGCGCGGTACCGATAACCGCTGCCGTCTGGGTCACGCTGACGCCCGCGTCCGACACCGCGCGCGCGATTCCGAAGTCCATCACTTTCACCGCGCCGGTCTTGCTGATCATGATGTTGGCGGGCTTGACGTCGCGGTGGATGATGCCGTGCTGGTGGCTGAAGTTGAGCGCCTGGCAGGAGTCGGCGACGACCTCGATCGCCCGGCGGATCGGCATGGGGCCGTCATCCTTGACGATGTCACGCAGCGTGATGCCGTCGACGTACTCCATCACGATGTAGGGCAGTGGCCCGGTGGGCGTCTCGGCTTCACCGGTGTCGTAGACCGCGACGATCGCCGGATGGTTCAGTGCGGCGGCGTTCTGTGCCTCCCTGCGGAAACGCAGATAGAAGCTCGGGTCCCGGGCCAGGTCTGCGCGCAGCACCTTGATCGCGACGTCGCGGTTCAGCCGCTGGTCGCGCGCCAGGTGAACCTCGGACATGCCGCCATAGCCGAGGATCTCCCCCAGCTCGTAGCGGTCCGAGAGGTGCTGCGGAGTGGTCATTAGGGTGATTTCATCCCAGGGCTAGGGTCCGGTTCGGCGACCGGAAGCAGAGCCACGATATTAGCTGGCGCAAGCGCTCCTGGCGAAGCTGAAGCTGGGCTTGAGGGTGCTTCGCTGCTGGGGACCGTTGCCGGGGTGGTCGGCGAGTCATTCTTCTGCTCACTGGCGCGCAGGAGGATGAGCGCCGCGATGATGATCGCGAAGATGCCCAGCACCGCGGCAGCCCACATAAGGGCCTTCTGGCCGGGTGAGAACGTGCCGCGGCGGGGTGGCGGCGGCCGGTGCGAGCCCGTTGGCTGGCGTGTCCGGGAGGTGGGAGGAGCGACCCGGCTGGGTGCCCCGACGGCGGGCCGGACCGCAGTGGCAGGCGGGATGGCCGCCGGCGTGGCCCTGCTTATGGTCGGCGCCTGGTTGGGTCGTGGCGGGCGTCGACCGGCACGCACCGCGGCCACCGCATCGGCGAATAGACCGCCGGTGGTGTAGCGGTTCTGGGGGTTCTTCACCAGCGTGATCTCGATGAGCTCGCGCACGTTCGGTGGCAGATCGGCGGGCAGCGGCGAGGGCGTTTCCTTGATGTGCTTCATCGCGACCGTCAGCGCGCCGTCCCCGGAGAACGGGCGCTTACCCGAAACCGCTTCGTATCCAACGACTCCCAGCGCGTAGACATCACTGGCCGGGGTGGCGTCGTGTCCCAGCGCCTGCTCGGGTGCGATGTATTGGGCGGTGCCCATCACCATGCCGGTCTGGGTGACCGGGGCGGCGTCGACGGCCTTGGCGATGCCGAAGTCGGTGAGCTTGACCTGACCGGTGGGCGTGATCAGGATGTTGCCCGGTTTCACGTCGCGATGCACCAGGCCCGCGGCGTGGGCTACTTGCAGGGCGCGGCCGGTCTGCTCCAGCATGTCCAAGGAGTGGCGCAGCGACAGGCGACCGGTGCGCTTGAGCACCGAGTTCAACGGTTCGCCGTGGACCAGCTCCATGACCAGGTAGGCGGTGCGGCCCTCGCTGTCGATATCGGTTTCGCCGTAGTCGTACACGCTGGCGATCCCCGGATGGTTGAGCATCGCGACGGTGCGCGCCTCGGCCCGGAACCGCTCGATGAACTCTGGGTCCGAGGAGAACTCGGCCTTGAGTACCTTGACGGCGACCTTGCGGCCCAGCCGACTGTCGACACCCTCCCACACCTGGCCCATACCGCCGGTGGCGATGAGCCGCTGCAACCGATAGCGACCCGAAAGCGTCTCTCCCACACGTACCGTCATGAGGCTCCCTGTAGTGCGGCGGCGATGACCTGGCGGCCGATGGGTGCGGCGACAGAGCCGCCGGTGGCCGCCAGGGCGCGGTCTCCGCCATCTTCGACGAGGACTGCGATGGCGACCTTGGGGGTCATCGCGGAGGACTGTGCATCCGACGGTGTGCTCGATGCCGGGGCGAAGGCGATGTACCACGCGTGCGGCGGGGTGTTGCGTGGATCGGTGCCGTGCTCGGCGGTGCCGGTCTTCGATGCGATCTGCACGCTGGGGATGGCACCGGTCTGTGCGGTGCGCTGTTCTGAGGCAATCATCAGTTCGGTCAATGTGTTCGCGATAGCAGGTGACACGGCCTGGCCGATGTCATCGGTGGTGGTGGTGGACAAATTGGAAAGGTCTGGACCCTTAAGGCTATCGACCAGATGCGGTTGCATCAGCACGCCCTTGTTGGCGACGGCCGCGGCGACCATCGCATTCTGCAGGGGGGTCATCGCGACATCCTTCTGCCCGATGCTCGACATCGCGACGGCAGCGTCGTCGGACATCGGACCGACTGTGGAGGTGGCTACTTGGAGCGGGATGCCGTCGAGCTCGCGGTCGAGGCCGAATGCCTGTGCCGCCTTGACCAGTTTGTCGCGCTTGAGTTGTTCGGCACCCAGTTTGGCGAAGGCGGTGTTACAGGAGCGCGCAAACGCCTCCTTGAGCGAGGTGGTGTCGCCGCCACCGCAGGAGGCCCTGTTGTAGTTCTCCAGGGTGGCATTGCTGCCCGGCAGGAAGATCGTCGGAGAGGCGGTTACCTCGGTGTTGACCGTCTTGCCGTCGGCCAGCGCCGCGGCCGTTGTGATCACCTTGAAGGTCGAGCCGGGCGGGTACGTCTGCGAGATGGCGCGATTGAGCATCGGCTGCGCCGGATCCTCCCCCAGACGCTTCCAGGCCTCATTCTCTTTCGCGGAGTCCTGGCTGGCGAGCAGATTGGGGTCATATGAGGGTGTCGAGACCATCGCGAGAATCTTTCCGGTGGAGGGCTCCAGTGCCACCACGGAGCCGCGACAGCCGTCCTTGCAGCCGCGGTGCATGGCGTCATAGGCGGCCTGCTGCACATCGGGGCGGATGGTAGTGACCACGCTGCCGCCCCGCGGGTCACGACCCGTGAAGAAGTCCGCGAGCCGCCGTCCGAACAGCCGGGGATCGGATCCGTTGAGCACGGTGTCCTCGGCGCGCTCCAGCCCGGTGCTCGAGTAGTTGAGTGAGTAGAAGCCGGTGACCGGTGCGTACACCAGCGGGTCCGCGTACTGCCGCAGGAAGCGGAACCGGCTGTCGGTGGCCACCGAGGACGCAAGCAGCTGCCCGCTCGCCGATATCTGTCCCCGCTGACGCGAGTACTCGTCGAGAAGCACCCGCTGGTTACGGGGATCGGCGCGCAGTCCGGGCGCCGTGAAAACCTGGGTGAGGGTGACATTGCCCAGGAGCAGCACGATCAGTCCCATGACGACGAGAGACACTCGGCGGATCGATGTGTTCATACGCGGTCGATCAGTTCCGTGCGGGCTTCCGCGATGGGGGCTGCGTTGGGCGCGGCATTGGTGGTGAGCGGCCGGCGCGCGATATGCGAGATGCGCAGCAGGATGGCCAGCAGCACGTAGTTGGACACCAGCGACGACCCGCCATAGGAGATCCAGGGCGTGGTGAGGCCCGTCAGCGGGATCAGTTTGGTGACGCCGCCGACGACGATGAACAGCTGCAGTGCCAGCGCCGCAGATAGTCCGGAGGCCAGCAACTTGCCGAAGCTGTCTCGGACGGCCAGTGAGGTGCGGAAGCCGCGGACGATGAGGATGGTGAATACCAACAGCACACCGGCTAGGCCCACCAGCCCGAGTTCCTCCCCGATGGCGGCGATGATGAAATCGGTTGAGGCAGCGGGCACTGTGCCCGGCTGACCGTTCCCCAGGCCGGTGCCGAAAATGCCTCCGGTGGCGAAGCTGAACAGGGACTGCATCATCTGGTACCCGTTACCGTCCGCGTCGGCGAAGGGGTCGAGCCAGGTTTCGACGCGCACGCGCACGTGCGCAAACAGGAAGTACGCCAAGAATGCGCCGGCGGCGAAGAGACCGAGCCCGATTAGCACCCAGCTGATCCGCGCCGTCGCGATGTACAGCACGGTCAGGAACGAGGTGTAGAGCAGCAGCGAGGTGCCCAGGTCCTTCTCAAAGACCATGACTCCCACCGATATTGCCCAGACGGCCAGCAGGGGCCCCAGGTCTCTGGCGCGTGGTGACTCCACACCCCAATAACTCCGCCCCGCGGTGCGGAACAGATCGCGCTTGGTCATCAGGAAGGCGGCGAAGAATACGAGCAACAGAATCTTGGCGGCCTCGGCGGGCTGAATCGACAAGAACGGCAACTCGATCCAGATCTTGGCCCCGTTCTGTTCGGAGACCGAGGAGGGGAGCAGCGCTGGAATGGCCAGCAATACGATGCCGATAATCCCGAAGGTGTACCCGTACCGTGCCAGCATCCGGTGGTCCTTGACGGTCGCCAGCACCCCGATGAGTGCGGCGACACCCACCAGCGTCCACAGCACCTGCGCATTGGCTTCCAGTGTGCCGTCGCCCTCGCCGGCGGCCACCTTCGCTAGATCCAGCCGATGGATCATCACTAGGCCGAGGCCGTTAAGCAACGCCACACAGGGCAGCAACAGCGGATCGGCGTAGGGGGCGTAGCGCCGAATTGCGAAGTGGGCCAGTGCAAACAGGACCAGATAGGCAAGGCCATACTTCAGCAGGTCCAGCGACAGACCGCGTTCGAGATTGGCCTCCACGAGGATCAGGGCGACGGTGGTGATGGCGGCAGCGAATCCTAGAAGCCCCAACTCCGCGCTGCGTCGTGTCGGCTGTGCGGGCTGCACATTGCCTCCCACGCTGGGCACGACAGCGGTTTGGGGCGCCGTCGTCATGACACGGTCCGGCAGGTGACACCCGGTTCTTGTGGGGGCGCAGGCAAAGGTGCCGGCGCAGATGTGGACGGTGTGGTGCTGGCGCCAGGGCTCGTTGTGGACGTAGGCGTAGGAGACGGCCGGGTAGTTGTGGTCGTCGTGGCTGTCGCGGGACCGGATGTGGTGGACGGGGTGCGTCCCGACGTGACGGGCGTGGGCGAAGGCTGTGTTGTTGTCGGAGTCTTGGGTGCGGGCGGTGGGCACGGCGGCAGCGCGTTCTTGGTGAGCTGGCGCAGCTGGCCGATGGCCTCGTCGAGGGTGCCGCCGGGCAGGCCGGTCTCGACCTGCTGACGCTCGGACGGGCGCAGGTCCGACACCTTGAAGTACTTGCAGGACAGACCGGATGCGGGCTCGCCGTAGCTCACCAGCGACATGTCTCCGCGGGAGTCGAGGCAACCGACAAGGTCCGGCCGTTGCAGTCGGTAGCCCAGCAGCGCGCCTTGGACTCCCTGCATGATGGAGACGTTGCCCTCGTAGGCACTCACGTAATAGTTGTTGAGCACCACGCGGCGTCCGATGGCCAGCCCGGCCAACGCGACCAGCACCACGAGTACCGCGGCTATCAGCCAGCGCAGACGGTGTTTCTTGGGCTTAGCGGTATCGGATTCGGTTGTCTCGGTATCGGTTTCGTCTGCCGCAGGCTCAGGCTCTTTCAGGGCCCGCTGAATCGCGGCGGCACGTCCGGCGGCCGTGTTCGGCGGCGGAGTGTCGGTGTCGGCATCGGCGGATACCGCCCCCGCCACGATCGGCCGGGTCTGTCCGTAGTCCAGCTCCACGACGTCGGCGACGACGACGGTGACGTTGTCGGGTCCACCGCTGCGCAGCGCCAATTCGATGAGCCGATCGGCCGCAGCGGAGACATCGGCGATCTCCAACGCCTCGGCGATGGTTTCGTGGCTCACCGGATCGGAGAGCCCGTCCGAACAGAGCAGGTATCTGTCCCCCGCATGTGCCTCGCGCATGATGAGCGTCGGCTCGACCGGTGTGCCGGTGAGCGCACGCATGATGAGCGAGCGTTGCGGATGGTTGTGGGCTTGCTCCGGGGTGATCCGACCCTCGTCGACAAGGGTTTGGACGAAGGTGTCGTCCTTGGAGATCTGGCTGAGCTCACCGTCACGCATGAGGTAAGCGCGCGAGTCGCCGATATGCACCATGCCCAGCCGTTTTCCCGTGAACAGGAACGCCGTCAGGGTGGTGCCCATCCCATCCAGCTCGGGTTCGGCGCGCACATGATCGGCGATTGCCGCGTTGCCGGAGTACACCGCGTCGGCCAGGGTGTCCAGCAGGTCGCCACCGGGTTCGTCATCGTCGAGCGGTGCCAGCGCCGCGATGACCAGCTGGGAGGCAACCTCACCGGCTGCATGACCGCCCATACCGTCGGCTAACGCCAGCAGGCGCGCCCCGGCATAGACCGAGTCCTCGTTGTTCGACCGCACCAGTCCGCGATCGCTACGCGCCGCGTAGCGCAGCACCAGCGTCACGAGCGCAGCTCGATCACTGTTTTGCCGATACGTACCGGCATCCCCTGGGGAACCCGCAGCGCCGTCGTCACCTTCTCCCTATCCAGATATGTGCCGTTGGTCGATCCTAGATCCTCCACGTACCAATCCGATCCGCGTGGCGATAGCCGCGCGTGCCGCGTCGAGGAGTAATCGTCGGTGAGGACCAATGTGGAGTCGTCGGCCCGGCCGATCAAGATGGGCTGCGTGCCGAGCGTGATCCGTGTGCCCGCCAGCGCACCTTCGGTCACCAGCAGGTACTGCATCTGTCGCCGGCCGGCCTTAGCGGGGCGAATGGAACGCAGGTTCAGCCCCCGATTGGCCATCAGCTGCCCGGTCGGTGCGTAAATATCGGTGCGCAGGATGCGCAGGACCGACCAGATGAACACCCACAGCAGCAACAGGAACCCCCCGCGGGTGAGCTGGAGCACCAGTCCCTGCATCCGGTTGTCGTTCCTCTCGCTGGTCCGTCGCGCCTCGGCGAGGGTGTCCGGCAGACTGGACCCTACCGAGACGTACCCGGTGGATCGTCGACGCCGGATGGTTATGGCTCGGCAGAGCAACGATACTTGGCCGGGTTACCCGACGGGGCCCGATATGTGCAGCCTGTCTCGAACGTGGTGTTGTGGGGTGCGGTCCTACTGCACCCGAACGATGATCTCGGAGTGGCCCAGCCGGATGATGTCGCCGTCGGCCAACTGCCACTCGGTGACCGGCGCGTTGTTGACGGTGGTGCCGTTGGTCGAATTGAGATCCGACAGCAGGGCGGCGTGCCCGTCGAAGCGCACCTCGAGGTGACGGCGAGAAACGCCCGTGTCAGGCAGCCGGAACTGCGCGTCCTGTCCACGGCCGATCACATTGGTGCCCTCACGCAACTGGTAGGTGCGGCCGCTGCCGTCGTCCAGCTGCAAGGTAACCGTGGTGCGACCGGCACCCGGGCTGCTCGCGGGAGCGCCGTAGTCGGGGCTGCTCTGGTAGCCGCCGTGCTCGTAGTCGCCGTATTCGGGCTCACCGTAACCACCCTGGGGTGATCCGTATCCGCCCTGCTGCGGCGGTGCGCCGTAGCCACCCTGCTGTGGGTAGCCGGGGGGGCGACCGTAATCCTGGCCCGGAGGGGGACCCTGCGGGGAGCTGTATCCGCCACCCGGGCCGCCCTGCTCGTACTCGCCGTAGGTCGGGCGAGGAGGCTCGCCGTAGCCGCCTTGCTGTGGGGGTGCGCCGTAGCCACCCTGCTGCGGAGGAGCGGGGGGACGGCCGTAGTCCCCGCCGCCTTGCTGTGGGGGTGCGCCGTAGCCACCCTGGTCGTAGCCCCCACGCCCGGGCTGGTCGTATCCGCCCTGCTGCGGCGGACGCGGCTGGTAGCCGCCCTGCTCGTAGCCGGCCGGTGGACGACCGTAGTCCTGTGGGTACTGCTGGCCGTAGCCTCCGCCCTCGTGGCCGCCCTGGCGCGGGGGGTAGCCCTGGTCGCCCTGCGGCTGCTGACCACGCGGATCCTGATCGGGACGCCCGTACCGGTCGTCATCTCGGCCGTACTCTTCGCCGGGGCGTCCCTGCTGGGGACCTGGGTTGTCAGTCATGGGTGCTCCTGGTTGTGAATCCGGGGTCGAAGGGGCCTGGTGCATATGGTCCCGCTGGGTATCGGGATTGACTACACCGCGCGTACGAAATTGGCCGGTGTGCAAGCTAGGTGATTGTTCGAATCGGACAACAACTTCACCATACGTTTGCCACCCTTGATCGCGAACATATTCGCGCAGGTGTTCGGCGAACGTGTCTGCGTTGAGATCGCGGTCGTCCGCCGCCTTCTCGTGATCTCCGGTGCTGAGGAGAACAAAGAACTCGTTGGGAGCCAGCAGCCGCCCCTGGCCCGCTGACCTGACTCCATCGGCGGCCTCGCGACGCAGCGAGGCCTGCACTTCCTGCGGGACGATGCTGCCGCCGAAGACGCGGGCGAAGGCATCGCCGACCACGTCCTCGAGCTTGCGCTCGAAGCGTTGGACAATTCCCATGCCTTCCTCCTTTCGGCGATCGCACGGCAGGTTCTGGGCGCATGGCACAGTGCACCGCCGCGAGCGGATCTCGACTAGATGGTATCGGTTTGATGATCGTCGGGACCCACTCCTCTATTACGAGACGACATCGTCTTGGCACCAAGAGGCCTTCTATGCACGAGGTTTGTTGGGATTGGCGTGGGTGGACGGGCTTTCGCCGGGTCATTCTCGGTTCGGAGGTGGGTCCGCGACCGTGATAAGCTGCCGCGGTCGTTGGGGCGAGTGGCGGAATGGCAGACGCGCTGGCTTCAGGTGCCAGTGTCCTTCGGGACGTGGGGGTTCAAGTCCCCCTTCGCCCACAAGATAGTGGGCCAGGAAGCCCAATGACGGAAGGCCGGAGACCCTGAGGGGTTTCCGGCCTTCGTTGTCTCGGCCTTACCGCGAGGTGTCGATTCACTCCATATGTGCGGGTCCGCCAACCGGGTTCCCGGCACTTGCATCCCTGGGCCTCAGTGATGGTGACGACCTCTCGCGGCGCTTTCGGACCGCCCGCTCGACTGACCGCGCGGGGTCCGGGGCGGTAGCCGGTCCGTTGCTAGTGACCTATGACACAACTGTGCAGCCATCGTCCGTGTTGGCGGCATAGCGCACGCCGCCGGTTTCTCTGCGGCAAGACCACGATCCGCCCAGGTCACGCTCGAAAGCCGGGAACAGTGGGTAATACCGGATGGAATTTAGCAATCTATCTGTCTGATAATTAAACAGGTCAGACTCTGCATATTGATGCTGAGCGAACTATCGACAGCACAATTAGGTGATGCTAACTTAACCCCCATGCGGCCGCCGATTCGCGAGACCTGTCGATCACCAGTGATTGGTACAGCTATCTCTCTACGGCGCCTGGGCGGAGCGCCATCCGATGATGAAGCCCCCGGGCAGGCATCGGCCGCTAGTTCGCTCGTCATTGAACATGCTGCTCAGGGAAGGGAGTACCCACGATGAATCTCAATGTCGTTCCGGAAGGCCTGCTCGCCACCAGTGCCGCGGTTGAGGCGCTCACCGCGCGTTTGGCCGCGGCTCACGCGGCGGCCGCTCCGGTGATCGGTGCCGTGGTGCCGCCTGCCGCCGATCCGGTGTCACTGGAGACCGCGGCCGCGTTCAGCGTGCGCGGTGTGGAGCACACCGGTGTGGCCGCCCTGGCCGTTGAGGAGCTGGGCCGTGCTGGTCTGGGTGTCTCGGAGTCTGCTGCCAGTTACACCACCGGCGATATGCAGGCCGCTGCGACGTACGTGATGGCGCGGGGCTAGGACCGGTGTCCGCGCCCATCTGGATGGCCTCACCTCCCGAGGTCCATTCCACATTGCTATCCAGTGGCCCCGGTCCCGGTGCGCTGTTGGCCGCGGCCGCGCAGTGGCAGGCACTCTCGACGCAGTACGCCACGGCGGCAACGGAGTTGACCCAGCTGCTCGCTGCCACCACTGCCGGACCCTGGCAGGGGCCCAGCGCCACCCAGTATGTCGCCAGCCACACGCCATACCTGGCCTGGC
>NZ_JACCFF010000009.1 GCF_013449725.1 Mycobacteroides sp. LB1
AGATGATCGCCGAGAAATGGGATATCAGCCGCGAAGACATGGAGCAGTTCGCGCTGTCCAGCCACCAGCGCGCACTTGCGGCAATTCGGAACGGGCACTTCGACAACGAGATCATTCCGGTCGGCGACTTCCGCGTCGACGAGGGCCCGCGCGAGACCACGCTGGAGAAGATGGCGGGGCTCAAGCCTCTCGTCGAGGGCGGCCGTCTCACGGCGGCACTGGCCAGCCAGATCTCCGACGGCGGCAGCGCCACACTTGTCGCCTCGGAAAGCGCAGTCAAGGCGCACAATCTGAAGCCACGTGCCCGAATCCACCACATCAGCGCCCGCGGCGACGATCCGGTGTTCATGCTGACCGGCCCCATCCCCGCGACGAAGTACGCGTTGGAGAAGACCGGACTGACGATGGACGATATCGACGTCGTGGAGATCAACGAGGCCTTCGCGCCCGTCGTGCTGGCCTGGGCCAAGGAATTTGATGTCGACCTGAAGAAGGTCAACCCGAACGGCGGCGCGATTGCGCTTGGCCACCCGCTGGGGGCCTCCGGCGCCAAGCTCTTCGCCACCATGCTCAACGAGCTGGAGCGCACCGGGGGCCGCTACGGCCTGCAGACGATGTGCGAGGGCGGCGGTACCGCCAACGTCACCATCATCGAGCGCCTCTGAATTCACGGCGCGCGGGCCAACAAGTGTCGAGATCTACCAGGCCCACCTGCCGTGCCACCGCTTCTTGCTTCGCTATGCAGGGCCGTAGCGCCGGATGTGGTGATTCCGTTGGGTCCAGCTGATACCGCAGGATCCCCCGCAGGCCCTCGATCAACAGTTGAGCCGCAACCAATTTCCGGCTGTGGGCACGGGCAGGCTTCTGCGCGTGTCGAGACCTACCTCCCAACCGCTAGCGCAAGTTAAACTAGCTGATAGCTGCGGCACACACGGTCAGATGTCACGTCAAAACACCTGAAAATATGTGTGCCGCAGCTCCTCTTTTTGCACTCGTGCATCTGATTTGAGCACTACACGGGGGGCGGCACTTCACTCGAAGTGCTATGGCGCTAACAGGATCTCAAACGGTGCTCATTGACCTTGCGCACCGTTTGAGGTGCAACAGCGCATCTAATGCTCTGCGAACCAGATATGCAGGCTGCGCGGGAAGGGGCGAGCAGGTCCGCGGCCGAAACCGCGGGCCCGGGGAACAGGTTGTCTTCTTGTCATCCCGAGATGATCAGCATGTGGCGGTGCCGCCTCCGGACTTGCGCATCTCGATAGCTAACGCGTGGCGAATATTCTTCAACAAGCCAGAAATATCCGCTGACGTCTACTGAGACCGGCCCTCAGTTACCATCGAGTGGTTTCGGCAGGAAACAGATCTAGGGGCAGTGGTTTATGCGGAATCTTGGGCAAGCAGCTATCAGCATGGCTGCAGCGGGGGTGTTAGTGGCCATTGGGCACTTGCCATCGGCCAGTGCCGCGACGGCAACAGCGAGCCTGGTCCTGAATGGGCTGCCGGGCCACAGCGTCGACGTGTACGAAACGGGTAGCAAGTTGGGCGGCGGGCTGGGCAAGTACGAGTTGAATCCTGCCTGCCGCGCCGCCATCGCCGATTCGGTGTCGAAGATGCCCGTGGATGCCGTGGCCTACCGGGGCGATATCAGCCGGATCGCGGCCGATGGATCGCAGCGTACGACCGCGTATTCGGTGCTGGTTAGCCTCGACGATCCACAGGTCGGCCGCGCCGCCATCGCAAGTTTGGGCCCCATCCTGACGAGCTGCCCGGACACAGGCCTTCGGCCCGGTGAGTATGGCGCCCGCCCCAGCCCTATGAGGCTGCGTGGAGTCGAAGCACAGGTCGCCCAGATCTTCACCATCAAGAAGGACGGACAGCTGCCCACTCCCGGAGTTGTGTACGTCACCAACGGCATTCTCGGCTACCTGGAATTGGAGCCCACGGGGGACGAGCCCGCTGACCTTGCGCTGTGGCAGGAGCTTGCCCAGAAGCAGGTCGATCGCATCAACGCCCGCAACGCCTAGTCCTCGACGTCCCAGAGTCGGTTGGTGGCAATCCGTCCGGCCAACCCTCCTGGGCTGATGCGTCAGCTCGCTACAGCCGATTGCGGCGTGCAGTGCCTTCGCACCGTTCCTTGAATCCGGCGAGTATCGTGCCGCGATGGAGAATCGCTCGTGAGCCTGCGGATCGCCGTGGCGGCAACCACCGCCGCAGCGCTCCTTGCCGCTGCTGCTTGCGGTCAGAGTTCCACGCCCGTAGCGTCCTCGGATTCAGCATCGCCCTCCCCTACTGCATCCCTGACGCCCGGATCATCGCCGCGCTGGACCAGCCCGGCTCCCCCACCCACGGATTCATTCCGTCGCTTACCGCAACACCGGGAACATCGGAGGGACAGGCCTAGCTGGACTCAAGCTTAACCAGGACCGCCGCACCGGTGGGTCAAGCGAGCTCGAGCAGTGGCCGTTGATCAGTGGCTTGACCTCGCGGTCGGGCTACTGGCTGGCGGCGTGATCGGCACACTCATTAAGTCGTGGGTCGACCGCCTAAACGGCAAGGAAGCCAATGGTGTTGCCGACTGGAAGGCTTTCGCCACCGAGCAGCGCGAAACATTCAAAGCGGCCGTGGCCGAGCGCGAAGCCCACAACGCCGCCATCGAGCTAGTGGACGGCCGGGTCACCGCCCTGGTCGCCGAAGTCGGTGCAGTGAAAACACAGCTCGACACCGAAACTAAACTGCTCAGCATCGCCCTGGCACACCTGCGCGCGCTACGCACATGGATCACCAGAGGCGGCAGCGTCGACATGCCACCACTACCCGAAGGCCGCCTCTAGCGAACTATTTGCCGATCCACTGTTACAGTTCCGATCGCCCCCGCGCTCACCTCACCCCCCGATGGTTCGAGCGCGGGGGCACCTTCGCCCCTTCGTGGCTCTTCCAGTATCTCCGCGCAGTCCAGCGCACCGCGCGGCATGGCTAGGTGTTTGCGACTAGGCAACCGTAGAGTTCCCTGGCAATGAACCATGACCCATTCAGCGCTCTGCGATGGACATCACTGGAGCGAAGTTTCTGCAGCTCGCTGCCACTGCGGCGCCAATTTCCTATCTGCCCACAGCAAGATCCTCATTAATCGCGCTCTACTTCGTCTTTTATATGTCATCGACGGCGGGTACATTGCTTTGCTATGTCCGAGAACAAGACTTCCCGCACCGGCAGAGGCAAGCTTCTCTCCACGCGGGAATGCCACCGGATATGGCCCGCACGCCGACACGAGACCCTCGACAAAGGTTTCCTAGAGACCCCGGCCAAAAGGTTGCCCTCGGCGAAGAAGGCGCTAGCGGTCCTCGCCGCCGTCGCGATCCCGCTCACCGGTGTGCAGCCCACCAGGGCCATGGACCCGGTGGCCTCGGCCGCCGAACAGTTCGGACAGGGCGCCACCGCAGCCTTCGCCGATTCGGCAGCAGGCCTGGACACCTCCTTAACCAGCAAGCAACGCGCCGCAGGCCTGCCGGTCAACCCCGCCGCCGGTCTGGCGTCCCCGAGCCCGGCCGGTGCCATCGAAATGGTGCTGCCCGCAAACCTCGGCGGCGGCCAGCTCACCTCGGCTGGACAGATGGTGTACCCCGATGCCGGTGCCGGGTTTGACCTACTGGCCGAAAACACCCGCAACGGCTATCGCACCGTCGCCCGAATCAACGAGCCCTCCGGCGCCCGATCGGTGACCACCTTCGTGAGCACACCTGCCGACACGGTGATGCTCATGCACTCCAGCGGCCACCTCACCCTCAACAAGGCAACCCCGCAAGCCGAAACCCTCGGGGTGATGTCCCCAGCCGAGGCCCGCGACGCCACCGGCCGGATTGTCTATTCGGCGTATGTGGCCAAACAGCTCGCCCCGCAGCTGTATCAAGTCTCCGAAGTCATCTCACCCACCGAATCCACCACGTGGCCGGTCTATGTCGACCCACCGCTGGCAGTCGGTGACGGGCTCGCCCAGTTCGGCTGGTCCGATGTCGGAGATGCCCTAGGAAGCGCGGGCAGCGCGATCGGCACCAGCTTCAAGAAGGCCGGGGAATTCGTCGGCAACGCCATGAGCGCCCAGGCCGACGGCAATGCACTGCAGGCCCAAGCGGTATCCCAAACCGTTCAAGAGCACCCCACCCAATCGGCGATGCTCATAGGCGGCGCCGCGCTGATGGCCACCGGCGTCGGCTCTGCGCCCGGCGCAAGCTTGCTCACCGAGGCGGCGCTCGCGGTCAACAATGCCTCCATCAGTGTCGAGGCCATCGCTGCGGCTGACCCCAACAACAAGGGCCTGCAAAACTTCTCGGCCGGGCTGTCGATCGTCGCGGCGGTCACCCCACAGGGCCTCGGCAAGCAGGCTCTCGCGAAAACTACCGAGAACGCTGTGGAACAAGGCCTGAAAACAGGCGCCGACAACGTTGCCTCCGAAGCAGCCACCATTACCCGCGTCACCCCCGAAACCGCCACCGACGCAACGAAACTGTCTCAAGAAGTCGCCGCAGCGGGCAAGGTTCCTCAGGTTCCGAAAGCCCCCAACGCGCCACCGGGCAAGTACGTCCCGGAAACCCATCCGGCGTGCACACACATGGACTGCGGGCACGTCACCGAGAACCCGACCGCCGTATACAACAAGACTGAGATGCCGGGGCATTACGAGCACAAGGTTGAGACCGCCCCGGATGTGATGAACAAGGAAACGATCGAACAGACCAACATCAACCGACGCGGCAACCTACGGGGTAAGCCCCGTGCCGGTGACAACATGGCCAACGACGAATCACCCCCGGCGTCCTCAGCGGAAGCTCGCGATGGAATGGCTAGCGTTCGACCCCTCCCGAAGAAGGAAAGCGACAAAGAGGGTCAACTCCTGCGAGCGCTCTACCAACGGCACGACATCCAGCCGGGCGATAATTTCCAGTTCGCATATCGCAACGAACAGGGGCAGCTGAACTGCCAGCGCTGTGTGCGCAATCCTCCAGCACCGCAAGCGCCCTCGCGGCCGCCGGAGCGCCCGTCCTCCCCGGCTGATCTGCGTCAGGTCCAGGCCGCCCGCGCCGAGCAGGCATCCCAAGCACAGCGTTCCAAGGCGCTGACTGGCGCTCGGATGGTCAACAGCGTTGCCCAACAGCAGTCGCAGCACAACAACGAACCACAGACCCTGCAAGCGCGCCCTGAATCGGAAGCCCAGCAGCGCGATAACCAAGCCGTGCGCAACACATCGGTCACCAACCAGACCCGTGATCACGCCAGAGAGGCAGCACGGCCTGCTCAGAGCACCGCCAGTACCCATAATGGGAACGGCAGCTCGCACGACAGCGGCTCACACTCCAAGAGCAACGGCAGCAAGAAGAACAGCGGCAACGGCAAGGGCAACCGCGCCAAGCGCAGCCGAACCGGTCGCCACTAGATGCAAGGGAGTTGAAAGATCAGCCAGAACCGACTACTCGGCGAAGTAGACGTCTACCCGGACTACCACCAGATCGTCATTTCTGACCTCGGAACTCGCGAGGAAGTGTCCATAGCCGGATCCGACGTCACCCCAGTCGAAGCCGGGGATCACATCCTGTTCGTATATACGATGACCCACGACGATTCAATCGAGCTAGACGCACTCGTGAAAGTCCGCGTATACGAAGGCGAAAGCGATCACGATCTTGGCGAGCGCATCTTCAACGGAACCATAGCGTTGACCAAACCGGTACTCGCTATAGGCGAAATAATGGCTGCACCAGAGGACCTTTACCAGACACCACTGGCGAACCCTGGTCTACTGCCTCTTCAAATCTTCGCCCGCACGACCCTTCACGGCGTAAGCGGACCAAACGAAATCAACATCCTGCTCCCAGATGGCAGTAGCTAGCCACCGTGACGAAGGGCAATGGCAAGGGCAACCGCGTCAAACGCTCCAGGACAGGACGCCACTAGATCATGGCAAATGAGCTTCTCTTCGAAGGTGAGATCTATCCGGACGGCAGTCAGATCAAGATAGAAGACCCTGGCACATCGGACATCTCGGAGGGCGTGACAGAAGGCGCGGCGTTCGATGCGTCAGATAGCAGCGTCTCTGTATACACGATGTCCGCTGACGAAGCCGAAATGATCGAACGTGACGTGATCGCTCGCGTCTATAAAGGAACCGACACAGACGGTCTCGGTGGAATGATCTTCGATCAGACCCTAACCTTCACCCAGTCTTTTTTGGGGGTGGGCGAGATCCTTCACGACGAGGACGAGCTGAATCACATTCCGCTAGAACGAAACGGACCGATTCGCCTACAGATCTTCACCGACAACGCCATCAAGTCAGTCACATACCCAGACCATGGCGAGCGCCCAGTCAGTGGACCCAGCGAAGTCAACATCCTGATTCGCTACGACCTGAACTGACACCAGACCCGAGAGTGTTCTAGCGGAATCGGTGAAATACGTTGATACAGAACACAGTTTTGCTTGATACCCAGATCTACCCTATGGGGCACCAGATCAAGGTCGAGGACTACGGGACGCTTGAGAGTCCGGCCACCGCCAGCTCGGATGTGACGCCCATCGACGGCGGCGAACACGTACTGTTCATCTATACGATGACCGCCGACGACGCCGACTATGTTGAGGCGGATGTCAAAATCCAAGTCCTGTGCGGGGAAAATGAAGCGGATCTGGGTGACCGAATATATGACGGCACCCTGACTCTGACTCAACCAATACTGGCCATTGGCGGCGTTCTTGATGATCCCGAGGACATGCACTGCGTACCACTGAGCCAGGCCGGTGTGCAGCGACTACGGATCTTCACCCGCACGACAATCGACGACATAAGCGGACCCAACGAAATCAACATCCTGCTCCCAGATGGCAGCGGCCAGGCAAAGTGACCGAGCAAGCGGTGATCATCGAATGGGACATCGAACCGCCACTGGAGTTCATCTTTGAAGCAGAAGATCAATTGACAGAAGCCATATCCCCTCGCCTTCTGGGCGAAGTAGACGGTAATGAAAGCGGCAACGGCACCGCCACCATCTACCTGCATGGACCCAGCTGCGACGAAATCTGGAAAGCGATCGAACCTATCGCCCGTCGATTCTCACCCAGCCCCACAAGAGCACTCATCCGCGCCGGTGGCCCAGATGTTGAGCCCCGCCAGATCACTTTGGCGCAGTAGGCAACCGCGCGAAACGCTCCAGGACAGGACGCCACTAGTAACGATTGACGGGAGTAAGCGGTTGCGGACGGTTGACGAGCTGACCGACGTCGATGAGCCTGCCTGGCCGGAATCCAGAAGTGGGCCAGCAGCGGCGCACACCGGGCTCTTCTCCGCATCAGTACCTTTCAGCGCTAGAGCTGCCACACCTGCACAGGTCGATCCGCCATATGGCAGCGGCAAGGAAGCACACGCCGACGGCGCCTATAACATCAAAAAGGGCGACCCCGGGTACCGGCCAAAGCTGGACCGGGACAACGACGGGGTCGCCTGCGAGGGCTAATCGGCCAGAGGTTCCGCAGACCCCTGGACTTCGCGCAGGCACCGCGCGAAGTCGCAGACCCACGATCGCCGGTCTACACGCCACACTCGACCACGCCGCCCCGTCGCGGTGTCAACGGAGCCCCACAGGCGGATGATGGGCGACATGACGCTTGTACTGAACGCCGAGTATGTCCCGCGCATATCGGCGCGCCATGGCACCCAACGCCCGTGACGTCTGGACGTCGTCGCGATGGCCACGAGCAGTCACTGGCGCTGCACGCGGTGATCGTCTCCAAGCTGCTGGGCGACCCGGAGCGCGTGTTGGAGATCGCCCGGCGCAACGTCGAGCGAGATCTCAAGACCGAGAATGCCCACAGCGAGAAGTACACCCGCGAATGGGACCGGTTACTCAAGCAGGACATCCCGTCACTCATCGATGCGATGCTCGATCCCTCCGATCACGGCGTCACGCTGCGCTCGTGCACCCCGTTCACCGGGATCCTCTCGGCTAGCGAGGTCCAAGCGGTTAAGCGGCAGTACGGGGACGACGCGTAACCACGCCGGCGACGCGCACGTGACGAGATGGTCAGCCCTGGCTGACGCCGGCACTGAGACGGTCAGTCAATCGCTGGGTGCTCCGCTTCCCTGTGCTGGTGTTGATCGGTGAATCAGTGAAGTCGGCGGCGGTGAGAGTTCTGCCGAGGCGCTCTTCCACACAAGCGATACAAAGGTGCCCATCGATATCGGGATTCGCCTGTGCCCATACGTTGTTCTTGAGCATGTAGTACTCGTAGACGGTAGACATGTCGAGACCGCAACCGAGACATCGCCAGTCGGAGACAAAAAGCTCCCATCGATACTCGATTCTGGAGCCGTCCCGAAGATAGATATCGCGAACACCAAAGGTATGCACCACGCGAGCGACAGCGCCGCCGCGCTCGTCCAGACACACGTTTATGGCCTGCTCGACTTCCAGCATCGTCCGTAGAACGCTCCGCGCCGATTCGGTTGCAGCAGTTGCCGTGTCGGAGTCTGCAAAACTGCTCATGTCGAGCACCCATTTGACATCCACGCCGGGTTCATAGACGACCTCAGCGCTGTCCACGGTGCCATTTCGCTCGGTTGTCACTTCGCCACCATGTGGGGCGAGGCTACCTGATCCGGCGGTTCTGAGCCCGGCACGTCCGTGTGCCCGAAAGGGCCCACTCCGCGCGTTGCGGCCTTCCGGAGCACCGCTTTCCGGCGTTCGCACCGAGCTGTCCGAGTTCGGCTGTAGCAAGCTTGGACGGTCAACGGCGACTCTCGGCGGCCTTATCTTGCTGGACGATTCGCCTTCGCCCCAATAGCCGGTGTCTCACGGCTTTTTCTCTGCCAGCTGTAGTTGCTGGACAAACTCCAGGTGTTGCCGATACAGTTCCTCCAGCAATCTTGTTGGCGAGTCAAACTGGGGGCAATGTGAGTGGCATACGTATGGTCGTAGTGGCTGCTGTTATCGGAGTACTGCTGCAGGTGGGGTCGGTGTCTGCGTCAGCAGATCCTGGCCGCTGCGATGCGGTAGTCGCCGCCAAAGAGCGAATGGACCAAGCTACAGCGAATGATCACGGCGGCAAGGACACCGCTGCTGTGGTCAAACGTTTCCGCAACCGGGCCGCAATCGTCGAGCAAGCCGCACGAGAGACGACCGATCCGGAGATCAAAGCAGAAGCGCAGAACACTGCAGACACGATCAACCGGGCGGCCGACTACTTCGGCGCCCGTCAGTTCGACGACCTGCAGGTGCTGATCGAGAACTGCGATGGCGCCTGCCACGTCTGGAGTGAAACGATCAGCTCCTTGGCCAACTTGTACAGCGACTGCGACGCCTGACCACAACGCCCAGGCCCCTCGGCAGATGCGGTTGGCGGATCGATACGCCTTCCGCTGGACTTACAGTGCTCTCAATGCCGCGGATTACTTCCGTGAGGCCACGCTATTCGACGGCGTAAAAGCCGACCCGCGCATGAGCGAGGCCATCGAAATGATCCGTGCTGCACAGCAACCCGACGGCACCTGGCTTCAGACTGGGCGCCAGCCTGGGCGGGTTGGTTCGAGACGGATGCATCCGTGGGTGAACCATCAAAGTGGTTGACCCTGATTGGGACGAGAGTGCTCGCCTGGTGGGATTCAGAGTCCTCGCGGTAAAACTCGCCGTCAAGCTGGGGTTGACAAGTTCAGTGAAGCCGATCGAGCTACAAGAGCGCCGCGTCCCAAGTGAGATATCGAGCACTTAACTGGGGGTCAAGTGGTCATGAATTCGATCTCCGACGGGTGATGCGCGGGTGAAGCCGATCAGGTTGGTGCATCCGGACCCTGGGCACGGCCGCGGCGCGCGGGGCAGTACTTATCGGCGCTGTGCTCGCTGGGTGTTACAGCCTTGCCTGCGACCACGTGAGCATCACCTCAACTTCATCGGTGTCCCTCAAAGATCTATCGGACGTGGGGAATCCGGCGTCTTCAGCGCAGGAAGACCAATCGCCAGACCGACCGCGTTCATGCCAGCACCGATCCAGTTACTCCAGCTTTGCGGCGACTGCGCGGCGGCCACTAGATGGTTGATGCCGAACAGCGTGGACAGAACCATCAATCCGCGAAGTTGCGCGCGCGCAGGCTCGGGCCCCATAGGTACCAGCACCGCTCCCGCGACGATGGTTCCTAGATTCCACACTGCGATCTCGCGTTGCCAGCCACCGTTGTAGCCCCAGGCGGTGTCGCGGGCGAACCGTCGACTAAACAAACCCTGCGTAACCAGCGCGGTCGACGTGCCCGCCAGCCATAGCCCTGCCGCTACCTGCACTGATAGTCGTTTCATGCGCTTGCTCCCACTATTGAAAGGTTCTATAATAAGCAGCCTATTAGCGTTAAGGAGCAGATGTCAATCGCCAGAGACCACGCACCGACGGAATCGGCTAAGCCAACCCGCCGACGCCTATCGGTCCAAGCGCGCCGCCTCGAACTTCTGGAGATCGGCGCGGATCTGCTGGGCACCCGCCCATACGAGGGCCTGGGCATCGAGCAGGTCGCAGAGGCTGCGCGGATTTCGAATGGCTTGCTGTACCACTACTTCGGCAACAAGCGAGAGTTCTTCTTGGCCGTAGTCGCAAACGAAGCGAACAAACTCCTAGAAGCCACCCGACCGCACCCGGAACTGCCTGCAACGCAACGGTTCCTGGCCAGCCTCGACGGCTACCTTGAGTACGTAGACACTCATCGGCGCGGCTACCGCGCGCTATATCTAGGCGCCTTAGGTGCCGAGGGCGCAGTGCGGGCGATCATGACGAGAAACCAGACCACTCAACGCGATCGAATACTCTCGGTCTTATCTCCGGACCAGGCCGCCCCAGCCCCGCTTCGGCTAGCGGTTCAGGGGTGGATCGCATTCCTCATCGCCGTCTGCCTGGACTGGCTGGACGACCCCTCGATTACACGAGAAGAATTACGCGATCAATGTGTACGCACACTCCGCGGCGTGATCGCCGCCGCCGATACAAAGGAAGCGAGGGACACACGCGACAACGGTCAGTAATCGAGTTCGGCCAGTCAATGCTCGGCGTCGTAGTGCCCGACGAACTGCTTGCGCCAGATCCGTACGCGGACATCGTATTCGGTTGTCTCGGTGCCGTCGGGCCGGCACAGCGCGGTCTCATCCGGTCCGACCTCGACACGGAGTGGGCGGCGCTGAGCATCGTAATCTGTTTGGCCCGTTCGGCACCTATTCCATCGGCAGGTCGAAAATATTAGCTGGGGCTTCAGGATATTTGACCTTCCAGCCCGCCCAGCGCACGTCTGTCGGACCGATGGCACTTTCCACAATTGACCATTTACCGTCGGTTTCCTTAAGGAGCCCGTCATATCTCTTGGATTTTGGGCCGGCGATTTCTCGGGCGTACTTCGTCCCCGCGTAGTCCACGAGTTGGCCGTTCATGTCCAATATTTTGCCATCGATCATCGCCCAGCCATCAGCGATGTTTAGTGTTTTCACGTCGAGCTTTACAGGCTTGCCAAGCTCCGATTCGAGCTTAGGCAGCACGGTGGCCACGACACTGTCGCGGTCGGCGGCTGGGTTTGGATCAGCGGGCGAGCACGCTGCGGTAGCCAGACCGAGCACGAGCGAGAATGCAGCAATAAATACACAGCGCGAGAATGACGAAAATCGCATGTGAGTTCTTTCTCCTAGCCTGAGCATCTTTGAAGTCTACCGGCCTTCTACGCGGGTGGTGTGAGGATGAAACTTCCAGGAATGTACGCCGAACCCCCATCGGTGCCTACTATCTGATTTCCGTTCGGCAGATCATTATTAGATCCAATTAGCGTCACCTTATCGCCATTGCTAAATACCATCTCCGTATGCGTGCCGGGATTTATCCACACATCACCAGGTTTTGCGTTGGCAAGGCTGGTCTTAGTCCAACCCTGGCTCTGCAGCGTTGAAGCTAGTGCGTCCACGTTGACTTTAGCCAGTTCACCGTTCCCGATATTTGTCATTCCGTTCTCGTTGAGCACCGTCGTCACGAAGTTCGCGCAGGACAGATCCAATGGCGTCTTAGGCATCAAGCCGCTGTTTATCAGATCCTCTGCAGTGCGTCCGCGGTACTTGTTCGCGACGTCTGCAGATCTTTCCGAATCCGAATTTCTTTGCGGCGTCGTTGTAGTGGTCGTCGGCGTCGTCGTTGTGGTTGTCGTTGTGGTTGTCGGCGGTGTGGTCGTAGTTGTGGTTGTGGTTGTCGTTGTGGTTGTCGGCGGTGTGGTCGTAGTTGTGGTTGTGGTTGTCGTTGTGGTTGTCGGTGTAGTTGTGGTGGTGGCCGTAGTAGTCGGCGTCGTTGTTGTCGGCGTCGTTGTTGTCGGCGTTGTTGTTGTCGTGGTTGGCGTGGTTGTCGTCGGCATGGTGGTGGTGGTGGGCGTCTGTGTGGGCGTTGACTGTTGAGTCTGTGTGGGTTGCTGCGTCTGAGTTGGGGCTTGGCTCGCCTGCGAGGGCGGATTCTGCTGAGGCTGCTGCGGCGCCGTGTTCGGGATCGACTGTGCGCCAGTCATCCCCGGCGCAGTGCTGTAGTTCGGCGGGTTCTGCTCGCCGTTGCGTGCAGAGTTCCACGAGCCATCCGAGTTCTGCCCCGGCTGGAGCCCTTGCTGCGGGCCGTTAGCCTGCCCGCCCTGCTGCGAGGCGCCCTGTACCCCGCTGTTGTAGATGGAGATCCCGCTGTTCTGATCTAACGGCGGTAAGTTGTTGCCTCCCTGATAATCCGGCATCTGCTGAGGCATAGACGGTGGCTGAAACTGGCTTCCGTCCATCCCACCGCCGCCGCCCGGTCCTCCTGTTGGGCCGGTGGGATCCGCTCCCACCGTCGCCATGGTGGAAAAACCGCTACCCGGCGTGGTGGTGTCATTCACCACGACCGCCGCACCGACGACCACAGCCCCTGCAGCAACCACAGCCAATGACCTGCGAAGCATCGACGGCGTCTGACGAAGTTCAGCCTGGGTTCCAACCCTAAGTTGCAGTCTTTGGCACCAGTACGTCGTGTAGTGGTTGCCATCACTGGAGTCGCCTGAGGCCATGGGGAACATGGTAGAGCACGATGAACTGGGATAAAAGCTGTTACAGGAAACAAATCAAGATCTTTGCGAGTATTGTGGTCGCGACCTGTGGAAAGGTAGCCGAATCTGCTTCCTCTATCGAGGTACGCGGAGACTACCCAGTAGGGGCGTTGTCGGTCCCGCTACCGCACTCGTGATCGCGTGTGCCGCAAACTCACGCCACCGGCGACCAAACAGCTAGACGTTGCAAGTCGACTCAGGTGATACCGGCGGCCCCGCCAGCCAGAACTTCACAACGCCACCGTTACCACGCGACACACTGCCAATCAGATACGACGCCGAAAGAGCCGCCCCCCAATCCGCTTGCACCACAACGGACCTTTCAAAGTTACGTTGACTCAGAGACTCGCAATAGCCCTGGAACTCCGAAACCCCGACCCTGCGCAAGAAGAAACTCCGGAATCAACTCCGAGACATCGTCGTCATGCGCAACACTGTTGCGCACCACACGAAGTGACGCAGACGCAGACAGATTCTCCGGGTTGCGAATCACCGCGCAAAGAACAGACCTGGGTAGCTGCGAGATCAAGTTCCACGCGTGCGCCTCGAAACGCTCCGTGTCGACAACCTCCCCCGACTCCCCACTCCACCGAGACACATCAGCCACACGCACGGGGCACGTCGGAGTGAACTGCTGGCAACGAGGCCAGAAGCGTCCCTCTGTAGTCTCTGCCCACGCTACGGCGACGGACCTGCCTGCTTCTAGCGTTGCCGACTCAATGTTGGCACGCCGCGCGGATGGGCCGGCTGGCCGAATACCAGCGACCGTGAGACAGCGAAACGGCAGGTAGCAGATCAGGCAGCGCTACGTGCCACGAACTCCCGAAGCGCCTCTGTCGAGATGAGTCGGCGACGCCCTAGCTTGACCGCGGAAAGGTCCCCACTTTGGATCCGCGCATACAGGAACGCACGAGAGCAGCGCAGCGAAGCCGCTGCCTCGTTCACTGTGAGTAGATTCTCTGGTCCAGGATTGGGCACCTTCTGCTCCTTGGCGATCGCGGTGACAAACATCGCAAGCGCGGCTGCCAAATCGGGCACAGAGTTCGTTTCATTCATGCATCCAGCGTGCCAGTTGGTTTCCTGGAGCCGAGCCCACAGTCACGACACGCCGAAATTCGGCGTAACCCAAGCGAGCTGTCCGCGGCGCATCACTTCAGCTAGATCGCCCCGCCGAAGCGAATGACACCCGCACCTGCCAGTATCCGCAAATATTGACAGATCTACGTCCACAAGTACGGCCACCATACGAAAACATCAATCACAGAGCCACAATAAGAAAATCTACGAAGCGCTCCACAGGCGAGCACCACGACCCGTAGCAATGACCCATAAAAACAGCCAAACCCACCTGATCCCAGGTGTGCGGAGGTCTGCGAGCAGCAGTTGCACCGCGCGGCGCTCCGCCACGCAGTGCAGTTCTCCGCACTAAGGATATTTGCCAGGCAATAGGGATGAGCAGGCGCTTCTAGCCGATCGAGCTACAAGGGCTCCGCGACCCAAGTGGGATATCAAGCACTTGACTGGGGGTCAAGTGGTCATGAATTCGATCTCCGACGGTGATGCGCGCCAGCAGTGGCTCATGACCCAACTCAAGGATGACATCCCAAGTCACACGAGTTAGGAGGCCTAATCTCGGCGGACCACCGTTCTGGCGCCAAGCCTGCCACCTGGCTCGCTTACTCGGAACCGTCATATCCACGCTGATCCGCCCGAAGCGCTTGGCGCACACGGTCGCAGGCAGGCAATGAACACCTGCCACCAGAACCGGACAGCAGATCAAATAGTTTGCTCCAGAAGCAAGAACAGCAAATCCAACACACAGGAAGGTCCCACTCCGGACCGTGAGGACCGAATCTCACCCTGCCCGACAGTCCCTGATACCAGAGTGACCACACGGACTCCACAGACGCCATAGAGACCATGGACGTACAAAAATGGGTCAACGGTGAGTCAACGCAGACGTCCACGAAGAGAGAAAAACCCTTCTACCTGCACTTTTTGGTGGGCGCGGAGGGTTTCGAACCCCCGACCGCTGGTGTGTAAAACCAGAGCTCTACCACTGAGCTACACGCCCGGTCCACGTCGTCACCGACGTGGGAATCAGCTCACGAATCTAGCGCGGCTAGCGCTTCCACCCAACCTGACTGGTCACGGGCCTGCCCGGGGTCCAGCATCTCGGCGAAACGGATGATTCCGGCGGAGTCCACCACGAATGTCCCGCGGTTCGGATACCCGGCCTTCTCGTTGAGTACCCCGTACGCCTCGGCAACGGCACCGTGCGGCCAGAAGTCGGCCAGGATCGGGAAGGTGAACCCGCTGTAGCTCGACCAGATCTTGTGGATCGGCCCGGCACTCACCGACAGCCCGATGATCTGCACATCGTCGTTCTCGAAGTCTCCGATGTGGTCGCGCACATGGTCCAGCTCGCCCTGACAGACCCCGGTGAACGCCAGCGGAAAGAACACCAGCAGCGCGGCCTTCTTGCCGCGAAAATCGCTCAGGCTAACGAGCTGGTTGTTCTGGTTACGCAAGGTGAAATCAGGTGCTTCGGTGCCAACCGGCAGCATTAGCGCCGCCCGCCGCGTGATGACTTCGGCTGCACCAGACGCGTCGCGCTCCAATCCCCCAGGTTGACCGAGGATGTCTGCACCAGCCCCGCCGTCGGCGCCGATTCGGCGATCTCTGAGGGCTGCACATGGCCGGGCATGCCGGTCTTGGGCGTCAACACCCAGATCACGCCGTCCTCAGCCAAAGGAGTGATGGCGTCCATCAACGCGTCGACCAGGTCGCCGTCGTCATCGCGCCACCACAACAGGACAACATCGACCACATCGTCGGAGTCCTCGACGAGGAGCTCCGAACCGCATGCGTCCTCGATGTCGGCCCGGATATTGTCGTCCGTGTCCTCATCCCAGCCCAGCTCCTGCACCAGCTGGTTGCGCTGGATGCCCAGCTTCCGGGCATTATTCGAGGCGTCAGCCGCCGCGACCACCGTTCGGCCCCTCCTTAGTCAACAAGTGCGTGCTTGCACATGGGATGAATGGTCACATCGTCGCATGCCGATGGCAATCCCCGTCATCCGCTATCGGCCTTTTGTCTGTAAGAGCGGTTCGCAGATCTTCCCGGCACGCTCTCTCGCGTCGTTGAAAGTGCGAACCACAGAGTTGAGAGTGCTTTCGCTCAGCCGATTATCGAACGCGCCAGCCAGTTTTCGGGACTGCTCGACGTACTGACCCAACGCATCGCGCAGGTCGTCGGTCTGGGCGTTCGCCTTGATGGAGTCGATTTGGCTGGCGCTCGTGTTCAGCGCGTTGATAACCGGCCCCACCTTGGCCTCCGCTGCCGAGCCGTACCCGCCCTCGTTGTTCATGACCGAGATCAGGTCATTACCCGCGGTGACGGCCGCATCCGAGGTCATCGCGAATGTCTCACACGCATCGGCCATGGCCTGCTGACGCGACGTCTCCTGCCGCTTGGACTCCTGCGTCCGCGACGTCTCCAGGGACTGCGAGACGTACGTGCGGTACTCCGACACCGAATCGCTGGGCGCCGACGCCTGCCCGCCTGTGGTCACGGTGCAGCCCGCCACGACCGCTGCACAGATGGCCGCGAGCGCGATCAACAGCGCCGCCATACGCATGTCATGACGGTACCCGCTAGGGCAGCTCAGGACCCTGTGACTGGAACAGACTCGCTAGTAGCAAGGGGCTTGCGGCACGATGGGGATACCGATCTGATTGTGACTGAGATCTGCACCCCCACCCCTAAGGAGCAGAAAAGTTGACCACGGAGTTCTCTCGCCAGGACCTGGCCGGAAATTCAAGCGTCGCAAATCAATCCGAACGCGTTCGGGTGATCCGCGAAGGCGTCGCGTCCTACCTCCCGGACATCGACCCCGACGAGACCACTGAGTGGCTCGAATCCTTCGACGGGCTGCTGGCCCGGTCGGGTCCGGCGCGGGCGAGATATCTGATGCTGCGCCTGCTGGAACGCGCCAACGCCGGCCGCGTGGCCATCCCCGCGCTGACGTCCACCGACTACGTGAACACCATCGCCACCGAGAACGAACCGTGGTTTCCCGGCGATGAGGACACCGAACGCCGTTTCCGCGCCTGGATCCGCTGGAACGCCGCGATCATGGTGCACCGTGCACAGCGACCAGGGGTCGGTGTGGGCGGCCACATTTCGACGTACGCCTCCTCGGCGGCCCTCTACGAGGTCGGGTTCAACCACTTCTTCCGCGGCACCGCCCACCCGGGCGGCGGCGACCAGGTGTTCATCCAGGGCCACGCCTCCCCCGGCATCTACGCCCGCGCCTTCCTCGAAGGCCGGCTGACGACCGATCAGCTCGACGGGTTCCGTCAGGAAAAGAGTCACCCCGGCGGCGGCCTGCCCTCCTACCCGCACCCGCGGCTTATGCCCGATTTCTGGCAATTCCCAACCGTTTCCATGGGTTTGGGTCCGATGAACGCGATTATGCAGGCGCGGTTCAACCACTATCTGCGCGACCGTGGCATCAAGGACACCTCTGATCAGCGGGTGTGGGCCTTCCTCGGCGATGGCGAGATGGACGAGCCCGAGTCGCGGGGCCAGGCGCATATCGCCGCGCTGGAGGGCCTCGACAATCTGACCTTCGTCATCAACTGCAACCTGCAGCGTCTCGACGGTCCGGTACGCGGTAACGGCAAGATAATCCAGGAGCTGGAGTCGTTCTTCCGTGGCGCCGGCTGGAACGTCATCAAGGTGGTGTGGGGCCGCGAATGGGACACCCTGCTGCACGCCGACCGCGACGGCGCGTTGGTGAATCTGATGAACACCACCCCCGACGGCGACTACCAGACCTACAAGGCCAACGACGGCGCCTACGTTCGGGAGCATTTCTTCGGGCGCGATCCGCGCACCAAGGAACTGGTGAAAAACCTTACCGACGACCAGGTGTGGAACCTCAAGCGCGGCGGCCACGACTATCGCAAGGTGTACGCCGCCTATCGCGCGGCCACCGAGCACAAGGGCCAGCCGACGGTCATCCTGGCCAAGACCATCAAGGGCTACACCCTGGGCAAGCACTTCGAGGGCCGCAACGCCACCCACCAGATGAAGAAGCTGACGCTGGACGACCTCAAGGACTTCCGCGATCGCGAGCGGATTCCGATCTCCGACGCCCAGCTCGAAGAGAACCCGTACCTGCCGCCCTACTACCACCCCGGGCCCGAGGCACGAGAGATCCGGTACATGCTGGACCGGCGCCGTGCCCTCGGTGGATTCCTGCCGCAGCGCCGTACCAAGTCGCGGCCGCTCACCCTGCCGAGCTCCGAGGCCTACGCCTCGGTGAAGAAGGGTTCGGGCAAGCAGGAAGTCGCCACCACCATGGCATTGGTGCGGACCTTCAAGGAACTGTTACGGGACAAGAACATTGGGAACCGCATCGTTCCGATCATCCCCGACGAGGCCCGCACCTTCGGTATGGACTCGTGGTTCCCGTCGCTGAAGATCTACAACCGCAACGGCCAGCTGTACACCTCGGTGGATGCCGAATTGATGTTGGCGTACAAAGAAAGCGCGCAGGGCCAGATCCTGCACGAGGGCATCAACGAGGCCGGATCCACCGCGACGTTCACCGCGGTGGGCACGTCGTACTCAACCCACGACGAGCCGATGATCCCGCTGTACATCTTCTATTCGATGTTCGGCTTCCAGCGCACCGGTGACGGCCTGTGGGCTGCCGCCGATCAGATGGCGCGCGGGTTCGTCCTGGGCGCCACCGCGGGCCGCACCACGCTGACCGGCGAGGGCCTGCAGCACGCCGACGGGCACTCACTGCTGCTGGCGAGCACCAATCCCGCTGTGGTTGCCTATGACCCGGCGTTCGCGTACGAGATTGCGCATATCGTCGAGCACGGCCTGCAGCGGATGTACGGCGAGAACAGCGAGAACGTCTACTTCTACATCACGCTGTACAACGAGCCGTACGTGCAGCCGGCCGAGCCGGAGAACGTCGACGCCGAGGGCATCCTGCGCGGTATCCACAAGTTCCGCGCGGCGCCCGAGGCGCGCAAGCATCAGGCGCAGATCCTGGCCTCGGGGGTCTCATTGCCCGAGGCGCTGCGGGCGGCCGACCTGCTGACCGAGCAATGGGATGTGGCGGCCGATGTGTGGTCGGTGACGTCCTGGGGTGAGCTCAATCGCGACGGCCTGGCCATCGAGCATCAGGCGCTGCGCCACCCGGACCGCCGCAAGGGTGTTCCGTACGTGACGAAGGCACTGGACGGCGCGCCAGGGCCGAAGGTGGCGGTCTCGGACTGGATGCATGCGGTACCCGAGCAGATCCGGCCCTGGGTGCCCGGGACGTACCGGACGCTCGGCACCGACGGGTTCGGTATTTCCGACACCCGGCCCGCCGCACGTCGGTACTTCAACACCGATGCCGAGTCGGTTGTCGTCGCGGTGCTGGAGGCACTGGCCGATGAGGGCTCCGTCGACCGCGACGTGGTTGTTCAGGCGGCCGCCCAATACCGGATCGACGATGTGGCGGCGGCCGACGTGTCCTTCAAGGACACAGGCAGCGCATAACCCTTCTGGCGCGAGCAGACACGTATTGCACATAAATCGCAGGTCGCGAGTGCAATACGTGTCTGCTCGCGTTTTCTTGTCGACATCAATTGTACCGATCGGTACAGTCGAGATCGCTCGCTCAAACCCTCGGAAAGGAATCCACCATGCGGTTCAGAATTCTCACTGGCACAGCACTTCTGGGCATCGGCTTGGCCGTTGCCGCGTGTAACGCGCCATCTCGTGACGCTCAACCAAGCACCCAGCCACCGCAGGCGATGTCGTCAATGCCCATGACATCGCAGGCCATGGCCGGCGCCACGCGTACGGGCGCGTTCAGCGGAATCGACGGAAAGCACGTCGCGGGAACTGTCACGATCGCCAACGGGCGGGTCAGCCTGACCGGATTCTCCTCCGACAAGGGACCCGACCTGCACATCTACCTGACCAAGGGCTCAGACCAGAGCTCAGTGAGCGCGGGCAAGGAGCTCGGCACGGTCGCCTCCGACATGGCGTCCCAGACGTTCGACGTGGGTGGCGCGGACACCGCGATGTACGACACCGTTCTGATCAACTGCGATAAGGCCAAAGAGGCCTTCGGCGCGGCAGCCTTGATGTGAGAACCTCCGCACGATGGATCGCCCTTGCCGCGCCGATCGCCCTCGGCGTGGCAAGGGTGGCACTGGGCGCGTTGTGGTTGCACGAGGGAATCTTCAAATACAGCGCACACTTCGGCCGCGCGGACATTCTGCTCATCGCCCACAGCGCGCAGTCCAACACCCGGGTGCCGGAGTACTTCACCGCCTTCTCCGACAGCGTGCTCCGAGCGTGGCCGGGCCTTTTCGGTGTCACCATCCCCCTGCTGGAGGTGGCACTCGGGGCAATCCTGATCCTGGGGCTAATTCCCCAACCCGCGGCCATGGTTTCGCTGTTGACGCTCTTGACCTACTGGACTTCGGACCAACTGATCAGCCAGTATCCGGTGATGGCGGCGCTGTCGGCGCTGATCATCGCGTTTCCGACGCCGAGCGGCCACTACTCAATACTGCGACTAAGACGAGCCAAAGTCACAGCTAATGTTGTTCGAGATGGTAGGTAAGTCGTCACCACATAGCGCCGCCAAGCTGCCCGCGACCGCGCACGGCCGCCGCACCCGGGCGGCCATCGTCGATGCGGCCGCGCAGATGATGTACCAAAAGGGTGTCACGGCAACCAGTCTCGACGACGTCCTGGCCGCCTCCAATACCGGCAAGTCGCAGCTGTACCACTATTTCAAGGACAGGTCCGACTTGGTGAGGGCGGTCCTGGAACGTCAGACCGAGCTCGTCCTGGAGGCACAGCCGACACTCGCCCAGATCGACTCGATGGAGGGTGTTGAGCAGTGGGCCCAGGCGATCTTGGCCATGCACGAAGTGCCCGGTGGCCCATTCGGATGCCCGTTGGGCAGCATGGCCGCCGAGCTCAAGAACGATCCGGCGTATCAACCCGCACTCGCCGCCGGGTTCCACCAATGGCAGTCATTGCTTGCCGACGGCTTGACCCGGATGCAGGATCGCGGCGACCTTGACCACAACGAAGATCCCCAGCGGCTGGCCGCGACGATCCTTGCCACCCTGCAGGGCGGCATGCTGATGGGGCGGGCGACCATGGACATCACCGTCCTGCGCGACAGCCTCGATCTGGTCATCGAAGGCATTCGGCGCAAACTGCGCCACTGACCCAAAAGTGCAGACATTTGGCGGTTTCCTACTAGGTATCCGGGGTACCTTTTAGGGATGACCGACAATCCGGCCACCGCTTCGCGCGGGTTTCGCGCCACGCGCAAGCCCCGCGAGCGGGCCGAAGTACCCGAGGCGCTCCTGCATCGGATCAAGCAGTACTCCGGCCGGCTGTCCACCGAGGCCGTACACATCATGGAAGACCGGTTGCCGTTCTTCATCGACTTGGAAGCGTCACAGCGTGCCAGCGTCGCCCTGGTGGTTCAGACGGCGGTCAACAACTTCGTCGAGTGGATACGCGACCCCGAGGGCACCGTCGGCTTCACCATGCAGGCCTTCGAGGTGGTGCCACAGGACCTGGCCAAACGCATTGCGCTACGCCATTCCGTCGACATGGTGCGTACCGCCATGGAGTTTTTCGAAGAGGTGCTGCCCCTGCTCGCCCGCAATGACGAGCAGCTGGTGACGCTCACCGAGGGCATCCTGCGTTACAGCCGCGATCTGGCGTTCGGGGCGGCCAGCGCCTATGCGGAAGCCGCCGAGGCCCGCGGGGCGTGGGACTCGCGCCTGGAGGCGACCGTGGTCGATGCGGTGGTACGCGGTGACACCGGGCCGGACATGCTGTCGCGAGCAGCCGCCCTGAACTGGGACACCACCGCACCGGCGACGGTCGTCGTCGGCACCCCCAAACCGGAGACCATCGCCAATGCCACAACATTGGTGCACGAGGTGGCCCAGCGGCATGGGCGCGGAGCGCTCGCCGTGATCCAGGGCACCCGGCTGCTGACCATCGTGTCGGGGTCGATCACCACCCACGACAAGTTCCTGGCCGACCTGATCAACGTCTTCTCCGACGGCCCGGTGGTGGTCGGGCCCACCGCGGGAACACTCAGCGCCTCGCACACGAGCGCCGTGGAGGCACTTTCGGCCATGGACGCGGTGTCCGGGTGGCGCGGCGCGCCCCGCCCGGTGTCCTCGCGCGAGCTGCTGCCCGAGCGCGCGCTCTTGGGCGATAAGGCCGCCATCGCGTCGCTCAACACCGAAGTGATGCGTCCGCTCGCCGATGCCGGCCCCGCGCTCACCGAAACCCTCGATGCGTACTTAGATTCCGGCGGTGCCATCGAGGCGTGCGCGCGCACACTCTTTGTTCACCCAAATACTGTGCGCTATCGACTTAAGCGAATCACCGATTTCACCGGAAGGGACCCAACGTCCCCGCGTGATGCCTATGTGCTGCGAATCGCAGCAACCGTCGGCAGACTGGCTCGGGATCACGCCGATGCTTTCACTTCTGAACCAGGCATCGCACCAGTCACAATTAACGTAATCAAGGCTTAGGAAGGTTACTGGCCGGTCACCTGCGAGGTCCCACATTGCGAGACGGTGTAGATCGGGTCGCAACGGATGACTTTTTGTGAACACTCCACAAATACTTAAGACAAGATTCATTTTCTCTTACACGGCGCAAACACCCCTTCACAGTGTTCTCTTAGACACGTGATTGCACTGCTCGCTCCCGGACAGGGATCCCAGACCCCCGGCATGCTGACTCCATGGCTCGAACTGCCCGGGGTACTCGACCAGGTTGAGCAGTGGTCGAAGGCCAGCCGACTGGATCTGGTGCGTCTCGGCACCACCGCCACCGCCGAGGAAATCACCGACACCGCCATCACCCAGCCGCTGGTTGTCGCCCTCACCCTGCTGGCCTATGACGAGCTGACCAAGCGCGGCCACCTCAACACCAAGACCACAGTGGTCGCGGGTCACTCCGTCGGCGAGATCGCCGCCTATGCCATTGCCGGGGTCATCTCCGCCGACGACGCCATCACCCTGGCCGCCACTCGCGGCGCCGAGATGGCCAAGGCCTGCGCCCTGGACCCGACCGGCATGTCCGCCGTGCTCGGTGGCGACGAGGCCGAGGTGCTGGAGCGCCTCGAGGCCCTCGAGCTCGTCCCCGCCAACCGCAACGCCGTCGGCCAGATCGTCGCGGCCGGCCGCATCACCGCCCTGGAGAAGCTGGCCGAGGACCCCCCGGCCAAGGCCCGCGTCCGCCAACTCGCCACCGCAGGCGCCTTCCACACCCACTTCATGTCTCCCGCGCAGGAGGCCTACGCCGCCGCCGCATCCGCGATCACTCCGGCCGAACCGGTCACCACCCTGCTGTCCAACTTCGATGGCAGCCCCGTCTCCTCCGGCGCCGACGCCATGGACAAGCTGGTCAACCAGCTCACCTCGCCGGTCCGCTGGGACCTGTGCACCGAGTACTTCAAGACCGCAGACGTCAACGCAGTCGTGGAGCTGCCGCCGTCGGGTGCACTGGCCGGCATCGCCAAGCGTGAGATGCGCGGCGTTACGAACCGCGCCCTCAAAACCCTCGACGACTTAGACGCCCTGGCCGAGCTGTAAGCGGCCAAACCACCAAAAAGTAGTACCCCGGCTGATCGGGCAGCGTCGCCCGTCAGCCAGTTCCGATAACAAGAGTTCACCCCAGGACTGCGCCCGCAGTCCACAACACCGAAGGGAGCCACCGAGTGGCCACCGCAGAAGAAAAAGATCGCATCGTCGCCGGTCTCGCCGAGATCATCGAAGAGGTCACCGGTATCGAGCCTTCCGAGGTCACCCTCGAGAAGTCCTTCGTCGACGACCTGGACATCGACTCGCTGTCGATGGTTGAGATCGCCGTTCAGACCGAGGACAAGTACGGCGTGAAGATCCCCGATGAGGATCTGGCCGGTCTGCGGACCGTTGGCGATGTCGTCAACTACATCGAGAAGCTCGAGCAGGAGAACCCCGAGGCCGCAGCCAACATCCGCGCGCAGCTGGAGGGCTAGGACCAGTGACAACCCCTTCCACTGCTAACGGTGGCTTCCCCAATGTCGTTGTGACGGCTCTCGCCGCAACGACCTCTATCGCGCCTGACATCGAGGGCACGTGGAAGGGACTCATCGCCGGGGAAAGCGGCATCGAGGTTCTCGAGGACGAATTCGTCGAGAAGTTCGGGCTGCCGGTGTGGATCGGCGGGCACCTCAAGGAGCCCATCGATACCCACATGACCCGGTTGGAGCTTCGCCGGATGGCCTACGTGCAGCGCATGGCGCTGCTCGTAGGCCGTCAGGTGTGGCAGAACGCCGGCACCCCCGATGACATCGACAAGGACCGCCTCGCGGTCGTTATCGGCACCGGCCTGGGTGGCGGCGAGCGCATCGTCGAGACCTACGACACGATGAACGAGCATGGCATCCGCAAGGTTTCGCCGCTGGCCGTGCAGATGTGTATGCCCAACGGCGCGGCCGCAGTGGTCGGCCTGGAGATCGGCGCCCGCGCCGGTGTCATCACGCCGGTGTCGGCGTGTTCCTCCGGTTCGGAGGCCATCGCTCACGCGTGGCGCCAGATCGTGATGGGCGATGCCGATATGGTCGTCTGCGGTGGCGTCGAGGGCATGATCGAAGCCCTGCCGATCGCTGCGTTCTCCATGATGCGTGCCATGTCGACGCGAAATGATGAGCCGGAGAAGGCTTCTCGTCCGTTCGACAGGGACCGCGACGGATTTGTGTTCGGCGAGGCCGGCGCGCTCATGGTCATCGAGACCGAGGAGCATGCCAAGGCTCGTGGCGCTCAGATCATCGCCCGCGTGATGGGCGCCGGTATCACCTCTGACGCGTATCACATGGTGGCCCCGGGCCCCGACGGTGAGCGTGCTGGCGCAGCAATGAAGCGCGCGATTCAGACAGCCGGCCTGTCCCCCAAGGACATTGACCACATCAACGCCCACGGCACCGCCACCCCGATCGGGGATCTCGCCGAGGCCAACGCGATTCACGTCGCCGGCGTGCAACATGCCGCGGTCTACGCCCCCAAGTCGGCTCTCGGCCACTCGATCGGTGCCGTCGGCGCGCTCGAATCGGTACTGACGGTGCTGACCCTGCGCGACGGCGTTATCCCGCCGACGCTCAATCTTGACAACCTTGATCCCGAAATCGACCTGGATGTCGTTGCGGGAGAGCCCCGTTACGGGGACTTTAAATACGCCATCAATAACTCGTTCGGATTCGGTGGGCACAACGTCGCGCTTGCCTTTGGCAAGTACTAAGAACCAGAGAGGTGCGAAGATGACGATCATGGCTCCCGAGGCGATCGATGAATCGCTTGATCCGCGTGATCCGCTGTTGCGGCTGAGCACCTTTTTTGATGACGGCAGCCTCGAGCTGCTCCACGAGCGTGACCGCTCAGGTGTGTTGGCTGCTGCGGGCACCGTCAACGGAG
>NZ_JACCFF010000010.1 GCF_013449725.1 Mycobacteroides sp. LB1
CGCCAAGCTCTTCGCCACCATGCTCAACGAGCTGGAGCGCACCGGGGGCCGCTACGGCCTGCAGACGATGTGCGAGGGCGGCGGTACCGCCAACGTCACCATCATCGAGCGCCTCTGAATTCACGGCCGAATGTCGACCTTTCTGCGGCTTTTCCAACGAAAGGTCGACATTCGCGGGCGTAGCCTGAGGGATATGCGCGCAGGAGTCTTGATCGGCACGATGGCAGCGGCGTTCGGCATCATCGCAAGCGGTGCCCCGGCGAATGCGGAACCGTGCCCGCCGGAGATTTGTTCAATCCCCGGAATCCCCGGACTACCCGGTGGCGGACTTGGATTCCTCCCGCAGTCGATGGGCGATCTCCCGCCACAGCTGTCGCAGTACCCGGGAGGTTGGGGGGACAGCCCCTGGAATGGCTGGAATCAGCGGGACAGCATAGACATCTTCAACACCCCGGCACCCGAGGCGCCTGCCCAGGCACCGGATGATGGTCTGCCACAAGCTCCCCTACCGGGCGACTAGCTCTGAGCCCACGTCCCGAATGGCACATCTGGATCGGTACCGTCCGGAGTGGACGGATCGGCGCCGCCGATATTGTCTGCGTGATCTGGGACGTAGGGATCGGTACCGTACGGCACATCCGGATTGGCGCCGCCGATCTTCTGGTCTCGCGGCAGTACATGAGCCCGGCCGCGGTCGGTCGGTAATTCCATGGATCCCTGCGCGGGCGCGTGAATTGGCTGCTCCGGCACTGAGGGCGCGTCGGGGTCGGCCAGGGCCACGGGCGCGAGTACAAGGGTTGCCAAGGCTGCCACACAACAGGCAGCTGTCGAGAAGGTGAACTTGCGGTGTCTCATATCTCCAGGATTCTCCCGCATTCTGTGAATCCGCTGTCGGAATGACGGGAATTCGCTGCGGGAGAATCGCCTAGAGAATTGTGGCGTTGGCTGCCCGTAGGTGTGTGACGGCCTCGGCGACGATCGAGTCGACCAGTTCCTGACAGCTCGGCAGGTCATCGAGGATGCCCGCGACTTGACCCGAGGCCAGCACGCCCGCATTCGTGTTGCCCTCGACCAGACCGGCTTTGAGCAGCATCGGAGTGTTCGCGGCCATCAGCACCTGCGACCAGGTGAGCTCCTTGCCATGCCGCATCGCCAGACCGTCCTTGACCATGGACAGCCATGTCATGCCCGACATCTTCTTGAACTTGGCCGCGTTGCGGATTGCGGCGCTGAAACCGCGTACCCGCGAACCGCTTTCGAGCTTTTCAACCAGCTCGGTGCGCAGCACGCGATGCGGCATACCGTCGACGCGCGTCGACACCACGGTGCCGCCGAGATCGGAGGCCAGGTAGCGCTGCTTGACCGCATCCGGCACGGTGCTGTCGGAGGTCAGCAGGAAGCGGGTGCCCATGGCGACACCCGCGGCACCGTAGGACAGCGCCGCCGCGAGGCCACGTCCGTCGAAGAACCCACCCGCGGCGATGACCGGCATTCCGGTGTCCTTCACGGCGTCCAGTACCGAGGGCAGCAGCAGGGTGGTGGCGACCGGACCGGTGTGTCCACCGCCCTCACCGCCCTGCACGATCACCGCATCGGCTCCCCAGGCCGCGACCTTCTTGGCATGCTTGGCCGCTCCGATGGACGGAACCACCACGACACCATTGTCTTTCAGCTTCGCGATGAGGTCCTGCTTCGGCGCCAGCGCAAAAGATGCGACCTTTACCTGCTCCTTGATCAGCAGGTCGATGCGCTCGTTGGCGTCACCGGCATCGGCGCGAATGTTCACACCGAAGGGCTTGTCGGTCAGTGACTTCGTCTTCGCGACGGCTGCGACCAGCTCCTCCAGCGTCATCGTCGCTGAGGCGAGGATGCCCAGTCCGCCGGCGTTGGAGGTGGCGGCCACCAGGCGCGGACCTGCCACCCAGCCCATACCGGTCTGCACGACGGGATGGTCGATGCCGACAAGTTCGGTCAGCGGGGTCTTGAGCACCTGGGCACTCACGCCTTCACTTCCTTGTCGCGGAATGACTTCGGATCAATCACCTCGCGGATGATCCGCAACTCCTCGTCGGTCGGCAGCCGGGTCTCGGCGGCGTCGGCCAGTCCGTGTACCTCGAAGCCGGTGTTTGACGCGACGTCCTCGGCCGAGACTCCGGGGTGCAGGGATAGTGCCTGCATCTGTCGGTCGGGGCCGTTGAAGTCGAATACGCCCAGGTTGGAGACCACCCGGAACACGTTGAGGTATTTGAATGCCGGGTTCGCGGGATCGGCCTTGTCGTAGCCGACACCGGACACCACGTCGACCGAGTTACCGAACACCCGCGCGGAATGGTTGCCCACGAAGTAGGAGGTGGCGTGGTTGATGGTGTTCCCGGGGGCGCCCCGCACACCGAACATCTGCCGGGTGGGGTGCTGCAGCGGCCCGAACGCCGAGAGGTTCTGATTGCCGTAGCGGTCAATCTGGTTGGCGCCCATGACGACATGCCGACGGCCGGAGGCCACCACATCGAACACCTTGCGGAAGGGCATCCACCCCTCGATCGGCGAGGTGCCGCCAATCGCCGGTGTCTCGGCCATCAGGACGGCCTCGCCATCGGAGAGCACCAGGTCGGGAGAGAAAGTGAGGCGGGCCAGTCGGGCGCCGACGGTGGACATCGTCGACATCGCAGAGGCCATGATCTCGCCTGCGTCCCTGAACAACTCGGCGCATGCGACGGCGCATACCTCGGCGCGGGTTGCCTCACTCATGCCTGCTGCTCCTTAAAGCGCTTAACGGCTGCCTGGTAGTCCTCTTCGGAACCGGACAGGTAGGTGTCGACGAACTTCTGCCAGGTCTCCGGGTCGCCGGCCGCCTCGGCGTAGTGCCGCTGGAACTTCTCGTCGCGGCCGTAGTCGGCGGCGCCGATGGTGAAGTGCGCACCGCCCGGCACCTCGACCACCTTGTCGACCATCATGCGGTTCAGCAGAAGCGACTGCAGAGGTACGGATTTCACCAGTTCCTCGGTGGAGACGATCTTCTCCACCGAGAGGTACCGACGTTCGGCGGCCATGCAGTAGAGGTCGTCGAAGTATGGGTCGACGCCGGTGTAGGCGGCATTGCCGGTGGCATCGCCCAGGTTGAGGTGCACGAAGGCGGCGTCCAGGTTCAGCGCGGGCATGGCGACCAGGGTTTCCGCATTTCCCGACGAGTCCGCGTAGGGCGAGGTGACCGTTTTGAGCTCATCGCCCCAGAAGTTCATGACGTCGGATCCCAGCCCGGCCCGGATGGGCAGGAACGGCAGGTGAGCGGCGGCGGCCTCCAGGCCGCACTTGACCATGCCCTCGTCCATCTCGCGGGACTCGATCGCACCTGTGGTGCGCGCCTTGGCGAACCACGGGTCGTAGAACGGTGGGGAGTCCAGAGAGACGAAACCGTAGTACGCCTTCTTGACCTTGCCTGCAGAACACAGCAGGCCGAGGTCCGGTCCGCCGTATGTGACGACCGTCAAATCCTTGATGTCCGAACGCAGAATCGCGCGTACGAACGCCATGGGCTTGCGGCGCGAACCCCAGCCGCCGAGACCGATGGTCATTCCACTGCGCAGCTCGGCGACGACCTCGTCGAGCGTGGTGCGCTTGTCTCCCATTTACTGTCCCTTCGGCTTTCCGGTCTCGACGAACGCGTCTCGGTGCTCGTCGGCGACACCCGCCAGGTTGAGCTCGAACGTAAAGCCCTGCTCCATGCGGTAGCTGGACTCGACGTCTTGCGGGTCGATGAAGTTGATGGCCTCCTTGGCGGCCCGGATGACGCGGGTGTCCTTGGCGGCGATGTCCCGGGCGACGCGCAGCGCGGCCTCGTCCAGCTCGTCGCGCGGAACCACCTCGTGGATGGATCCGTACTGCTGCAGCGTCTTTGCATCGATCTTGGCCGCTGTGTAGAACAGCCGGCGCATCACATGCTGGGGGACCAGTCGCTGCAGGTGGGTGGCCGTACCGAGCGCGCCGCGGTCCACCTCGGGAACGCTGAACACCGCGTCATCGGATGCGACGATCACATCGGCGTTGCCCACCAAGCCAATTCCGCCGCCGAGGCAGAAACCGTTGACGGCGGCAATGACCGGCACCTTGCAGCGGTACACCGCGCTGAAGGCCTCGAAGCAGCCCCGGTTGGTGTCGATGAGAGCGGTGTAACCCTTGCCCTCTTCTTGGGTGCGCTGCATTTCTTTGATGTCGGCACCCGCGTTGAACCCGCGGCCCTCGGCCCGCAGGATCACCACGTGGGTGGACGGGTCATTACCCGCGGCCAGGATGGCGTCGGCCAACTCAAACCACCCGCGCGACGGGATGGCGTTGACCTTCGGGTAGTCGACGGTGACGGTGACGATGCCCGGTTCAACCGTCGCGGTGATGATGCCCATGAGACTCCTCAAGGTACCGAAACAAGCACTTGCTTGGTACGCTACCATGGCCCGTGCGCAGCAGGAAAGCGCAGGAAATCGGCAGGAGGACAGTCAGGTGGCAGCGATGAGCGCCGGCGAAGAGCATCGGGCGCCGTCATACGATCTCGGCCTCGGCGGTCGCGTCGTACTGGTCACCGGAGGCGTCCGCGGCGTTGGTGCCGGGATCAGCCAGGTCTTCGCCGACCAAGGGGCCACAGTGGTTACCTGTGCGCGACGTCCGGGCGAGACCCCTTATGAATTTCATTCCTGCGATGTTCGCGACGAAGAGTCGGTGGACGCGCTGATCAACACCATCGTCTCCAACCATGGCCGTCTGGATGCCGTCGTGAACAACGCCGGAGGGGCTCCCTTCGCCCTCGCCGCCGACGTCAGCCACAACTTCCATCGCAAGATCATCGAGCTGAATCTGCTCTCTGCCCTGCTTGTCTCGCAGCGGGCCAACGCGGTGATGCAGAAGCAGGACGAGGGCGGCACCATCGTCAACATCACCAGTGTGAGCGCGAGCCGTCCGTCACCGGGCACCGCCGCCTACGGCGCCGCCAAGGCCGGCCTGGAGAGCCTGACCCGGAGCCTGGCCGTGGAGTGGGCACCCAAGGTGCGGGTGAATGCGCTTGCCGCCGGGATGATCCGCACCGAGCTGTCGGAAATGCATTACGGCGACGAAGACGGTATCGCCTCTGTGGGAGCGACGGTGCCCCTCGGACGTCTGGCCAACCCTGACGAGATCGGTTGGACCGCAGCATTTCTGTCATCGCCATTGTCTTCGTATGTGACCGGTTCGGTCCTCACGGTTCACGGTGGGGGAGAGCGCCCCGCGTTCCTCGACGCCGCCAATGTCAACGCTAAGGAGAAGTAACGTGCCAGGTTTGCTCGATGGACGGGTCGTCATCATCACCGGTGCGGGCCGCGGTATTGGCCGTGCGCACGCGCTGGCATTCGCAGCCGAAGGCGCACGGGTCGTCGTCAACGACATCGGTGTGGGCCTGGATGGCTCGGCCGGCTCCAGCCCCGCACAGGAGGTCGTGGAGGAGATCAAGGCTGCCGGTGGAGAGGCCGTCACCAACGGTGACGACGTCGCCGACTGGAGCGGCGCCAAGAACCTCATCAACACCGCCGTCAATTCCTTTGGCCGCCTGGATGTTCTGGTCAACAATGCCGGTTTCCTGCGCGACCGGATGCTTGCCAACATGAGCGAGGAGGAGTGGGACGCGGTGATCCGTGTGCATCTCAAGGGGCACTTCGCACCGTTGCGTCACGCCGCCGCCTACTGGCGCGACGAGTTCAAGGCAGGCAATGCGGTGGACGCGCGCATCATCAACACCAGTTCCGCCGCTGGTCTGCAAGGCAGTGTGGGGCAAGGGAACTACGCCGCCGCCAAGGCCGGTATCTCGACCCTGACCCTGCAGGCCGCCGCCGAGATGGGCCGCTACGGCATCACCGTCAACGCCATCGCTCCGGCCGCCCGTACCCGGATGACCGAGGCGGTCTTCGCCGAGACCATGGCCAAGCCGGAGGACGGCGCGTTCGACGCGATGGCCCCGGAGAACGTCTCGCCGCTGGTGGTGTGGCTGGGCAGCCCCGAGTCTCGTGAGGTCACCGGAAAGGTGTTCGAGGTCGAGGCGGGCATCATTCGCGTCGCCGAGGGCTGGGCGCACGGACCGCAGGTTGACAAGGGAGCACGTTGGGATCCAAGCGAATTGGGTCCCGTGGTCAGCGACCTGCTCGGCCAAGCGCGCACGCCGGTTCCGGTCTACGGCTCGCAGGCTTAGCTCTCCCCGCCGACACGCCGTATCGCGGCGGATTCGTATCCGTACGTGTCCGCCACGAGGCGGCGTGTCGACGCAACTACGGCTCGAGGATGACGACCGGGATCGTGCGGGTCGTGTACGACTGGTACTTGTCGAAGTCGGCGTACAGCTCGACCAGTTTGGGCCAGTAGTACGCGCGCTCTTCATCGGTCGCGGTGCGAGCCGTCATAGTGCGGATATCACCCTTGATCTGAACGCTGACTTCAGAATTCGCTTTCAGGTTGAGGTACCACGCCGGGTTGCCGGCACGCCCGCCTTGCGATGCCACCAGGACGATCTTGTCGCCGTCGGGCAGATAGAGCAGTGCGCTCAGCCGCTTCTGCCCGGTCTTGCGGCCGGTGGTGGTGACCAGCAGCACCGGTATGCCCCACGGGAAAGCTGCACCTACACGCCACTTTCCGCCGAGACGACCGTCGGTCCGCTGGTACAGCCACACGTTGGCGGTGGTCATCCACTTGATCAGCTTGCCGGCGAACTCGGAATTCAGCTGGGCAGGTGCGCTCATATCGGCACCGTACCCCTATCCTGTGAGGGTGCCGACAGTCACCGATGCCGAACGAATTGCCGCCGCCAACGCGTACATCGAAGCGTTGGTTACTCATCAGGCGGACGCGGTGCCATTTGCCCCGGAGTGCGTGCGGATCGAGCAGGGTGTCAAGACCGGGTTCTCCGGAGATCACTTGCGGCGCAGCCTGAATAACGGTCCGCAGTTCCGTCTTATCGCGGCGGCCTCCAATCGGCAGTTCCGCGTCGAGGGAGAGAACGTCATCGCGAGCTTCGTCATCGAGACCAAGGCGAAGGCGGCCGGTTGGCGCGTTGTCGCCAAAGTAGACGAGACGTTCAAAATTCCGGCCGACGATCCGCGGATTCACCACATCCGCGCGATCTTCGTCCCCAAGCTGTCACGTACCTAGAACACGTTCTAGATCTGGGTTTTTTCCTCCGCACACCCTTGTCCTGGGGTCGATTTCTGTGCTTCACTGCGACTAGAGCCATTAGTGAAATACGTCACAGGCCAGGAGGTACAGCGTGGTACATCCCAACCTTCCCGCAGGTATCGACTTCACCGATCCTGATCTTTTCGTGCGTGGGATCCCGGAGCGTGAGCTCGCAGAGCTGCGGCACACCGAGCCGATCTGGTGGAATCACACCGAGCGCAGGGTCGCCGGGTTCGACGACGAGGGCTTCTGGGTGGTGTCCAAACACAAAGATGTCAGGGAGGTTTCGCTCCGATCCGATGTGTTCTCCAGCGAGCAGAACACGGCGATACCGCGCTATCTCTCCACCACTCCGCGTGAGCGGATCGACGCGACACGATTGATCATGCTCAACATGGATCCGCCCCGGCACAGCAGGTTGCGGCACATCATCAGCCGTGGGTTCACGCCGCGAGCGGTGGGCCGACTGCGGGACGACCTCAATGCTCGGGCGCAGGGCATCGCGAAGTCGGCGGCACAGATGCGGCATGGTGACTTCGTGGAGCAGGTGGCCTGTGAGCTTCCGCTGCAAGCCATCGCGGGTTTGATGGGTACGCCACTGGATGAGCGTGAGCAGCTCTTCGACTGGTCCAACAGGCTGGTGGGTTCCGACGATTCTGATAATGGTGAGGACGACAGCGCCACCGCCAGCGCCGAGCTGCTGATGTACGCCATGCAGGTTGCGGCGCGCAAGACCTCGGAACCCGGTACGGACATCTGTACTGATCTGGTGAATGCCGATATCGACGGCGAGAAGCTTTCCGATGACGAATTCGGTTTCTTCGTAATGCTTTTGGCGGTGGCCGGCAATGAAACGACCCGTAACTCCATCACGCACGGAATGCACGCCTTCACCCAGTTTCCGGAGCAGTGGGAGCTGTACAAGCGGGAGCGTCCCGAGTCGGCCGCCGATGAGATTGTGCGGTGGGCGACGCCGGTGACGTCTTTCCAGCGGACGGCGTTGGAGGACACCGAGCTTGGTGGTGTGCAGATCAAGAAGGGGCAGCGCGTGGTGATGATGTACCGCAGCGCCAACTTCGACGAAGAGGTCTTCGAGAATCCGTTCTCCTTCGACATAATGCGAAACCCCAACCCGCATGTTGGATTTGGGGGAAATGGCGAGCACCACTGCGTCGGTGCCAACCTGGCGCGGATGACCATCAACCTGATGTTCAATGCCATCGCCGATCACATGCCGGACCTCGCATCGGCGGGAGAGCCCGACAGATTGCGTTCGGGATGGCTCAACGGCGTCAAACACTGGGAGGTCGACTTCTGTCCGGCAGGTTACGGCCGCGCCAGCTGACGAAAAGACCCCCGGACACCGCGGTGCCGGGGGCCTTTCGCAGAGAAGGTTAGATCCGCTCGATGATGGTGCCGGTGGACAGCGCGCCGCCCGCGCACATCGTGATCAAAGCCGTTGACTTGTCGGTGCGTTCGAGCTCGTACAACGCCGTGGTGATCAGTCGGGCACCGGTGCTGCCGACCGGGT
>NZ_JACCFF010000011.1 GCF_013449725.1 Mycobacteroides sp. LB1
GATGAATCGCTTGATCCGCGTGATCCGCTGTTGCGGCTGAGCACCTTTTTTGATGACGGCAGCCTCGAGCTGCTCCACGAGCGTGACCGCTCAGGTGTGTTGGCTGCTGCGGGCACCGTCAACGGAGTCAAGACCGTCGCCTTCTGCACCGACGGCACCGTCATGGGCGGCGCCATGGGAATCGAGGGCTGCCGCCACATCGTGGCCGCCTACGACATCGCGATCGAAGAACAATCCCCCATCATCGGGATCTGGCACTCCGGCGGCGCCCGCCTCGCCGAAGGAGTCTCCGCCCTGCACGCCGTCGGGCTGGTCTTTGAAGCCATGATCCGCGCCTCCGGATACATCCCACAAATCTCCATCGTGGTGGGATTTGCCGCCGGCGGCGCCGCCTACGGCCCCGCACTAACCGACGTCATCATCATGGCCCCCGAAAGCCGCGTATTCGTCACCGGACCCGACGTGGTCCGCAGCGTCACCGGCGAAGACGTCGACATGGCCACCCTCGGCGGCCCCGAAGCCCACCACAAAAAATCCGGTGTCTGCCACATCGTGGCCGACGACGAACTCGACTCCTACACCCGCGGCCGCAAACTCGTAGGATTCTTCTGCCAACAAGGCGTTTTCGACCGCAGCCGCGCCGAAGCCGACCACACCGACCTACGCGCCCTGCTCCCCGAATCCGCCAAACGCGCCTACGACGTCCACCCCATCATCAACGCCCTGCTCGACCGCGACAACCCCGCGGACTCCTTCGAAGAATTCCAAGGCAAATGGGCACCCTCGATGGTCATCGGCCTGGGCCGCCTCGCCGGACGCTCCGTCGGAGTCCTAGCCAACAACCCACTACGCCTAGGCGGCTGCCTCAACTCCGAAAGCGCCGAAAAAGCCGCACGCTTCGTCCGCCTCTGCAACGCCTTCGGCATCCCCCTCATCGTCCTGGTCGACGTCCCCGGCTACCTACCCGGAGTCGGCCAAGAATGGGGCGGCGTAGTACGCCGCGGCGCCAAACTCCTACACGCATTCGGTGAAGCCACCGTCCCCCGCGTCACCCTAGTCACCCGCAAAATCTACGGCGGCGCCTACATCGCCATGAACTCACGCTCACTAGGAGCCACCAAAGTCTTCGCCTGGCCCGACGCCGAAGTCGCCGTCATGGGCGCCAAAGCCGCCGTCGGCATCCTCCACAAAAAACAACTCGCCGCCACACCCCCCGAAGAACGCGAAGCCCTCCACGAAGAACTCGCCATCGAACACGAACGCATCGCCGGCGGCGTCGACCGCGCCATCGAAATCGGCGTCGTCGACGAAGAAATCGAACCCTCACAAACCCGCGCCGTCCTCACCCGCGCACTCGCCGAAGCCCCCAACCGCCGCGGCCGCCACAAAAACATCCCACT
>NZ_JACCFF010000012.1 GCF_013449725.1 Mycobacteroides sp. LB1
TCGATGATGGTGCCGGTGGACAGCGCGCCGCCCGCGCACATCGTGATCAAAGCCGTTGACTTGTCGGTGCGTTCGAGCTCGTACAACGCCGTGGTGATCAGTCGGGCACCGGTGCTGCCGACCGGGTGACCCAGCGCGATGGCGCCGCCGTTGACGTTGACGCGATCGAAGTCCGGCTTGTGTACGGCCGCCCAGGACAGCACCACCGAGGCGAATGCCTCGTTGATCTCGACGACATCGATATCGCCGATCTTCATGCCCGCACGGTCCAGCACACGCTGCGTCGACTGCACGGGGCCGTCGAGGTGGTAGTAGGGCTCGGCACCCACAAGAGCCTGCGACACGATGCGTGCACGCGGCGTGAGGCCCAGCGCACGAGCCTTGTCTTCGTCCATGAGCAGCACCGCGGCGGCGCCGTCGGAGATCTGCGAGGACGTGCCTGCGGTGTGAATGCCCTCCGCTATAACGGGTTTGAGGCCCGCAAGTGACTCCAGGGTGGTCTCGCGCAGGCCCTGGTCGCGGCTGACGGTGAGCGTCTCGCCGGTGGGATTGCCTTCTTTGTCCACCTGCGGGGCGTCCAGCGCGGTGATCTCGCGGTCGTAGCGCCCTTCGGCCCAGGCCTGCTTGGCCAGCGCCTGCGAACGCACGCCGAGCCCATCGACGTCGGCGCGGGTGATGCCGCGACGCTTGGCGATCCGCTCTGCTGCTTCGAACTGGTTGGGCATATCGATATCCCAGGAGGCGGGGCGCGGGATGCCGGTGCCGCCGACGTTGGCGCCCAGCGGAACGCGGCTCATCGATTCGATACCGCAGGCGATACCGGTGTCGATCGCGCCCGAGTAGATCAGTCCCGCGATGAGGTGGTTGGCCTGCTGCGCGCTGCCGCACTGGCAGTCGATGGTGGTGGCGCCGGCCGCCTCGGGCAGTCCGGCGTGCAGCCATGCCTGCCGGGTGATGTGTCCGCCCTGCTCGCCGAACTGTGTCACGCAGCCACCGATGACCTGCTCGACCTCATGGGGATCAAGACCTACGCGGGTGATCACCGACTTCTGGATGCTGCCCAGCAGCTCGGCAGGATGCAGCCCCGCGAGCCATCCACCTCGTTTGCCGATAGGGCTGCGTGTCGCTTCGACAATGACTGGATTACCCATGGAGCTGCTCCTTTGCGCTCTGAAC
>NZ_JACCFF010000013.1 GCF_013449725.1 Mycobacteroides sp. LB1
AGGCCGACTACATCCGGATGTGGGTCCAGGCCGCCACCACCATGGGTGTGTACCAAGGAGTTTCGACCGCGGCGGTGTTATCGGTGGCCCCCACACAGCCGACGCCGATGATCATGGCGCCCGGCGGAGAAATGTCCCGGATGGCCGCGGATATGTCCGGCATGGCCGCCCAGGCCCAAGCTGCCGAATCCGGCACCGCGCTGGACAGCAGCGAGAGCTTCTTCGACAAGCTGATGCGGCAGATTCAGGAATTCTTTACGGACCCGCTGGGCACCATTCAGAAGATCCTGCAGGATTTCATGCGTAATCCTCTCGAAGCACTCATTGCCTGGGGTCCGCTGCTGTTCTTCATCGCGTATGAGGCCTTCTTCATCCCCTTCGGGTTCACCGCGTGGGGCATCATGTTGTCCGCACCGCTCTGGCTTCCGCTGATGTTGATCGGACTTGCCCAGCTCGCTCCCCCGGCTGCTATCGATCAGGACGTACCCGGCGATGAGCCCGCGCAGGAAGCTGCCCGGATCGAACGCAATTCGCCTCAGCAGCAATCATTTGCCATGGCCGGAATGCCCGGGGGCGGCGGCGCACCGCTGTCCGGTGGTTCGGGTGCGCCGTCGACACCTGCCAACGCGCCGGCTTCCCCTGCTGCTGCGGCGGCAGCACCGGCGTACATGGTGTATGCGGTGCGTGAGGATCCGCCGGCGGCGCGGTTTGGTCCGACGTTGAATGAGGGCTCCGGCGCTAAGGCACCGGCGGCGGGAATCGCCGCGGCGGCCGCGGCGGCGGCCTCGGCGCGTTCGCGAGCCCGACGCAAACGCGGCGCCCGAATCAAGGACCCCGCCCCCCAACACATGGACATGAACTCCA
>NZ_JACCFF010000014.1 GCF_013449725.1 Mycobacteroides sp. LB1
AGGCCGACTACATCCGGATGTGGGTCCAGGCCGCCACCACCATGGGTGTGTACCAAGGAGTTTCGACCGCGGCGGTGTTATCGGTGGCCCCCACACAGCCGACGCCGATGATCATGGCGCCCGGCGGGGAAATGTCCCGGATGTCCGCGGATATGACTTCGATGGCCGCGCAGCCGCAAGCCCTCGAGTCGGGCACCGCGTTGGATAACAGCAACAACATCATCGATCAGCTCATGCGCTTCATGACCGACCCGCTCGGCACGCTGCAGGACATGATCGAAGACTTTATGAAGAACCCGATCGCCGCATTCTTCGCGTGGTTCCCGCTGCTGTTCTTCATCGCTTATGAGGCCTTCTTCATCCCCTTCGGGTTCACCTTCTGGGGAGTCTTGCTTTCGGCGCCGGCCTGGCTGCCCATCGTTCTCGGGCTCGCGCTGTCGGCCTTGGCCCCGCCTGCCGGCGTCGAGGAGCCTGGCCATGAGGACGAGCCCGGCCGCGAGCCTGCGCGGGTCGAGCGCAGACACCCGCAACAGGAGCTGCCGCTCACGCACGTTCCTTCGAATCCGTCGATGCCGGGCGGTTCGTCTTCCGCCCCCACCACCCCGGGCAGCTCGGCGTCCGCACCGTCCGCTCCAGCGACCGCCCCGCCCGCCTATCTGGTGTATGCGGTGCGTGAGGATCCGCCGGCGGCGCGGTTTGGTCCGAGGTTGAATGAGGGCTCCGGTGCTAAGGCACCGGCGGCGGGAATCGCCGCGGCGGCCGCGGCGGCGGCCTCGGCGCGTTCGCGAGCCCGACGCAAACGCGGCGCCCGAATCAAGGACCCCGCCCCCCAACACATGGACATGAACTCCA
>NZ_JACCFF010000015.1 GCF_013449725.1 Mycobacteroides sp. LB1
CACCTAGTAACCAAGGAGATTCACCATGTCTGAGGCGTACATCATCGACGCTGTGCGTACCGCCGTCGGCAAGCGCAACGGTTCGTTGGCCAAGGTGCACCCATTGGATCTGGGTGCGGCCACCTTCAAGGGACTGTTCGACCGCGTCGACGTCGACCCCGACGCCATCGACGACGTGATCATGGGCGTGCTGGACGCCATCGGCGGGCAGGCCGGGAATGCCGGGCGGCTGGCATGGTTGGCGGGCGGATACCCCGAGGAAGTGCCGGGCTGCACCGTCGACCGTCAGTGCGGATCGAGCCAGCAGGCCATTTCCTTTGCCGCTCAAGGTGTTATGTCCGGCACCGCCGACTTGATCGTCGCAGGCGGTTTCCAGAACATGAGCCAGATTCCGATCTCTGCAGCGATGCTCGTCGGCACGGAGTACGGATTCACTTCGCCCACGGCCGAGTCCGAGGGCTGGCTGCATCGCTACGGCGACCAGGAAGTCTCCCAGTTCCGTGGTGCCGAGATGATCGCCGAGAAATGGGATATCAGCCGCGAAGACATGGAGCAGTTCGCGCTGTCCAGCCACCAGCGCGCACTTGCGGCAATTCGGAACGGGCACTTCGACAACGAGATCATTCCGGTCGGCGA
>NZ_JACCFF010000016.1 GCF_013449725.1 Mycobacteroides sp. LB1
GCTAAGGCACCGGCGGCGGGAATCGCCGCGGCGGCCGCGGCGGCGGCCTCGGCGCGTTCGCGAGCCCGACGCAAACGCGGCGCCCGAATCAAGGACCCCGCCCCCCAACACATGGACATGAACTCCACCGTCGACCCCGACTTTTCCGAACCCGCAGTGCGGGCAACGGCGACTGTGGGGGCCTCCGGGCGCGGTGCGGGACAACTCGGATTCACCGGCACCGTACCCAAAACAACCTCGACCACAACAGCCGCAGGTCTAATCGAACGCGAAAACACGGCCGACTCGATCGATGGCACCCGCACCATGCCCATGCTCCCCACCACCTGGGGCACCGACCCCGAACACACCCCGCCCGCGCCCGACGACAGCGGACCCCCCGGGGAAAGGGGGGCAAGCACCTGAACGGCCACAAACAACCAAAATTAAGACAACACAACATGATTGAGGAGAGGTTCATATGAGTTTGCTTGATGCACACATCCCGGCTTTGGTGGCCGCTGAGGGCACCTTCGGGGCCAAGACCGCACTGATGCGTTCCACGATTTCCCAAGCCGAGACCGCCGC